>JASGKK010000001.1:0-2413870 GCA_047600605.1 Chitinophagaceae bacterium
TTTTTTGGAGCAGGCTAAAACTAGTACGTATTGCTAAGGTTAATAGCCAGAAACACGATAGAATCCGAACAGCACCTAGAGTAGCTGCGGGTCTTGAATGCATTTTCTCCGTGTATGTCCATGAGTTTAGACAGCAGGGAAAAATTATCGGCGATCAGGGCATTGTCCATGACTGCAAGTTATGAAGGGATTTTTACAGGGAAAGCGGTGGGATGGGTATAAAGAAAAAGTCCCGGATGAACCGGGACTTACTCTATTAGTTTCTGTAAGAAGAAGAAACTTATTTCTTTTTAGCTGCTTTCTTCTTAGCTGCTGCTTTCTTTTTAGGAGCTGCTTTTTTAGCGGCTTTCTTGGGAGCTGCTTTTTTAGCGGCTTTTTTCTTAGTTGCCATTTTTTGTTGAATTTAATGTTTAGTAAAATGGGTTATCGGTAGTAAAAATAATAATTATTTTATACTACCCAAATTTTTTTCCACAAAAAAAAGCAAACCGGGTAATTCTTACGCTTCAGCGATGTTGATTGAAACGAAAGTTTTGTTGTTTCTTCCTTTACGGAATTCAACAACACCATCATTAAGTGCGAACAGGGTAAAGTCTTTACCTACGCCTACATTTTTACCGGGATGGTATTCTGTACCGCGCTGGCGAACGATAATATTGCCGGCTACTGCAGGCTGACCACCGAAGATCTTAACGCCAAGGCGTTTGCTCTGTGAGTCGCGACCGTTCTTTACGCTACCTTCCCCTTTCTTATGTGCCATGATATAGAATTTTTATAATGGTATACTTAAAACTTATTACTTAACACTTAATACTTATGATTAAGCGATGCTGGTCACTTTAATCTGCGTATAAGCTGTACGATGACCTTTCTTTTTGTGAAAACCTTTTCTGCGTTTTTGCTTGTAAGCAATCACAGTGTCGCCTTTTACATGATCCAGGATCTCTGCCTGAACTTTTGTATTCACAACAGAGCCTACGCTCAGTTTACCACCAGCGTCTGCCAGCAGTACTTCCAGTTCTACTTTATCGCCCGCTTTACCATCGAGGTGGGGAACATACAAAGTCTGGTTTTCTTCCACTTTGAACTGTTGGCCGGCTACTTTTATTACAGCTATCATAATCTAAAATTAGGGATGCAAAGGTAAGGGGAATTTTTCAACCCGCAATCGGGAAATCAAAGTTTTATATAAGCTAAAATAACCCGCTTATGCCGGGGCATGCTTTATCTTTGTTATTCAGCCCTGGCCAACCCCTTTTGAAAGGGGGTAAAACCGGGGGCAAAATTAGCCAGTTTTTTTCATTTTCCGCAACGGATCAAAACGTTAGAACTTGAAAATCAAATCGTTTTTAGCAAAGCCATTTGCTTCTTATATATATAAAGGTATCCGCAAAGGCATGGCCACCGCCGTGGCCGATCAGGAGGCAATCCTGAAGCAGCTCATCAAAGTAGGGCGAAATACGGAGTTTGGAAAACAGTCGCGTCTCGACCAGGTCAACAGCTATGAGGAGTATAATCAGGCTGTCAGCATCCGGGATTATGAGCAGATGCGACCTTTTATTGATCTCATCAAAGAGGGGCGGCACAATGTGCTTTGGAAAGGCCGGCCGATCTATTTTGCCAAGACCTCTGGTACCACCAGCGGTACCAAATATATCCCTATTACCAAGGATTCTATTGGAAATCATATAGATACAGCCCGCAATGCGCTGCTTTGCTATATGGCCGAAACGGGTAATACCGCTTTTGCCAACGGCAAAATGATCTTCCTGTCCGGCTCACCGGTCCTGGAGCGGGTGGGAGGAATCCCTACCGGTCGCCTCAGCGGCATCGTCAACCACCATGTGCCCCGCTATCTGCGTACCAACCAGTTGCCCTCTTATGAGACCAACTGTATCGAAGACTGGGAAACCAAGCTGAGCCGTATCGTAGACGAGACCATCAATAAGGATATGACCCTCATCAGCGGCATTCCACCCTGGATGCAGATGTATTTTGATGAACTGGTACGCCGTAAAGGGAAGCCGGTTTCCGAAATATTCCCCCATTTCAGCGTGATGGTGCAGGGGGGAGTCAACTTTGAGCCCTATAAATCCAAATTATTTGAGAGTATTGGTAAGAAAATAGATACCATCGAGCTGTTTCCTGCCAGCGAAGGATTTATGGCTTTCCAGGATTCACAATCGGCCGAAGGCCTACTGCTCAATACCAATAGTGGCATCTTCTTTGAGTTTGTGCCCGCCGGCGAGATATCCAGCGAAAATCCCACCCGTCTTTCGCTGAAAGATGTGAAAGTGGGGGAGAACTATGCATTGATCATTAACAGCAATGCCGGCCTCTGGGGATACAACCTGGGTGATACCGTAAAATTTGTGTCTACCAATCCATACCGGCTGGTAGTAACCGGGCGTACCAAGCATTATATTTCTGCTTTTGGCGAGCATGTGATCGGTGAAGAAGTGGAATACAGTATGCTCAAGGCAGCAGCAGAAGAAAATGTACGGATCACCGAATTTACCGTAGCTCCTTTTGTGAGCGAAGGAGAAGGAAAATCCTATCACGAGTGGTTTGTGGAATTTGAAAACAAACCGGAGGATCTGCAGCGTTTTGCACGCAAACTGGAAGAAAACCTGCGCGACAAAAACGTATATTACGATGATCTCATAACCGGCAATATTCTGCGTCCGCTAAAGCTCACACCAGTGAAAAAGAATGGGTTTATCGATTACATGAAATCAATCGGTAAATTGGGCGGACAAAATAAAGTACCCCGCCTCAGTAATGACCGCAAAATTGCGGATGAACTGGTGCGCTGGACCGAAAACTAAGACTGCTTTTCATTTATCATAGTGAACAGACGGGAATCCATGAATGAAAAACATACATCCAATCAATCAGCAGGTGCACCACACGGACATTTGCGGCGGATAGCCATTTTTGGCTCCACCGGTTCTATTGGCACACAGGCACTGGAAGTGATTGCTGCTAACCCCGACCGTTTTACGGCCGAGGTACTCACTGCGCAAAACAATGATGCACTGCTGATACAGCAGGCAAAGCAGTTTAATCCGAATATTGTTGTTATCGGCGACGACAAAAAGTACCAGAAGGTCAGAGATGCACTGTCTGGTACGGATATCAAGGTGTTTGGCGGTGCCACTGCACTCGAGGAAGTGGCTGCCATGAACTGTTATGATCTTATGCTGGCTGCCATTGTGGGATATGCCGGTCTTCGCCCAACTCTCAAAGCAATCAGAACCGGTAAACCCGTGGCCCTGGCCAACAAGGAAACACTGGTGGTAGCCGGCGATATTGTGATGCAGGAAGCATTGCAGCACCGCGTACCCGTGATACCGGTCGACTCCGAACACAGCGCCATTTTTCAATGCCTTGTGGGTGAAACGCGCAACAGGATTGAAAAGGTCGTACTGACGGCATCGGGTGGCCCCTTCCTGGGACGCAAACCCAACTACCTCGTAAATGTAAAACGTGAGCATGCCCTGCAGCATCCTAACTGGAATATGGGGGCCAAAATATCAATCGACAGTGCCACGCTGATGAATAAGGGGCTGGAGATGATCGAGGCCAAATGGCTGTTTAATCTCAAACCCGATCAGATACAGGTGGTCATACACCCCCAAAGTATCATTCACAGCATGGTACAGTTTGAGGATGGCAGTATCAAGGCGCAGATGGGCCTGCCGGATATGAAACTCCCCATTCAGTATGCCATGGCTTTTCCCCGGCGTATTGCGAGCAATTTCCCCCGCTTCGATTTCCGCAAATACAATACACTCACTTTTGAAGAACCTGACCTGCGTACCTTCCGCAACCTGACGCTGGCCATACAGGCGCTGGAAAAGGGAGGTAACCTGCCTGCGGTCATGAATGCTGCTAACGAAATTGCGGTCTATGCGTTTCTGCGCAACAGGGTCAATTTCCTGGATATGACGGATGTTATTGAAAAGGTGATGCATAAAGTGCCTTTCATAGCCGCCCCCACACTCGAAGAATATTTCGAAAGTGATGGAGAAGCGAGGAGTTATGCAGCCGACATTATAAAGCTCTAGGTGATCGGTTAAAAGGTATAAGGGTTTAAAAGTTTAAAGGGTATAAAGAGTTTAAAGGGGCGATTACGTGTAATAGTCAGTACTTGATCTGACAGTTGAGGATTAATTTTTTAATTTTCAAAAGGGATGCCGATTAAATTAGTTAGGCTGCTGAACTTACCTGGTTCAGCAGTTTTTGTTTAGCTAAGGTAATAGATTCAGTAAAGGTAAGCATGGGGGTTTTGCCAAAGCAGTATCTGCCACTGTGTGGTCTTTCGTTGTTGTAGAACTCCAGCCACTGATCCAGGTCGTGTTGGAGCGTTTCCAGATTCTGGTATAATTTTTTACGGAATGTGATGGCATAGAACTCCTCCTGCATCGTTCGATGCAGGCGTTCGCAGATACCGTTGCTTTGGGGATGACGAACTTTTGTCTTGCTATGATCGACTCCTTCGATCTGTAGGTACAGAGCGTACTCATGGCTTTCAGGTCTTCCATTAAACTCGGTACCGCGGTCGGTGAGTATCCGCAGCAGGGGTATTTGTTGCTGTTCAAAGAAGGGAAGAACCTTGTCATTGAGTATATCTGCCGCTGTAATAGCATGCCTGCTGGTATACAGTTTTGCAAAAGCTACACGGCTGTAAGTATCAATGAAAGTCTGCTGATAAATACGGCCAACCCCCTTGATTGTTCCAACGTAGTAGGTATCCTGTGAACCCAGGTAACCTGGATGCTCCGTTTCTATTTCGCCATGGGCCTCCAGTTTCTCCCTTTTACGCTCCAGGGCTATCAACTGAGCTTCTGTAAGGATCAGCCCAGCCTGAGCAACACGGACTTCCAGGGCCTTTAACCGCTTTTCGAAGACTTCCAGGTCATGGCGCTGCCACACACAACGGACCCCTGCAGCGGAGATAAAAATGCCCTGTTTGCGTAATTCATTGCTGATCCGGAACTGACCATAGGCCGGATAGTCAAAGGCCATCTTCACAACAGCTTCTTCCACAGCCGGATTGACCCGGTTCTTCGGTACAGGTTTGCGGCGGCTGATCTCCCGCAGCGCCTCTTCTCCACCGGTATCATATAACTGTTTGATGCGGTAAAAACTGTCCCGGCTGGTGCCCATTAACTTACAGGCACGGGTGACGTTGTTCAATTGTTCAGCCAGGTTGAGCAGGCCAATGCGGGATTTGATTAACTTAGTTTCAGAGTTCATGATCTGACTTTTGGGGGTTATTAATTTAGTTTGTCGTTACTCTAAATTAACCCCAACTGTCAGATCAAGTCTTAACTTCTACAGATTACGAGTCACCGACCACTGACCACCAGCCACCGACCACTGATTTCTCCCTTGTGGCTTTCTCCTTCCTCTTTACTTAAAACTTATAACTTACCACTTACAACTTTTAACTCATCTCTTTCGTATATTTCTGGCTTTTAGCTGATATTTGCGATTTCCCGGGCCCGGCTCAGCTGGCAGTGGCTTTAGGGAAGACCATTAAACGAAACGAATGACATCATTGTTACTGAAAATAGATTGGGCTGGTGCGGGTGTGCAGGCCGGACAATTATTGCTGGCTTTGTCGATCCTCATCATCCTGCATGAATTCGGACACTATATCACGGCCCGCTGGTTTGGCTGCCGCGTAGAAAAGTTCTTTCTCTTCTTTGATCCCTGGTTTGCCCTGGTCAAAAAGAAAGTAGGCGATACTGTGTATGGGATTGGCTGGCTACCCCTGGGTGGTTATGTGAAGATATCCGGCATGATCGATGAGAGCATGGATAAGGAAGCTATGAAGCAACCTGCGAAACCCTATGAGTTCAGGAGTAAGCCAGCCTGGCAGCGTCTGATCATTATGCTGGGTGGTATCATCATGAACGTGCTGGTGGCATTTGTGGTATATGCATTCGTACTCATGATCTGGGGTGAACGCCGTACGCCGATGACTTCTGTGAAAAATGGTATCTGGATCCAGGATAGCCTGATGTATAATATCGGGCTGCGCAATGGCGATCATATCGTAGCTGTAAATGGTGATACCGTAAAATATTTCGAAAAGCTGCCGGCCAAGATTATCCTGGGAAAAAATATTGACCTCGTTCGTGATGGCAAACCTATGCACATCGAACTGCCCGAGCGTCTTATCGGTATGCTGGTCGAAAGCCGCCGCAAGAAAGGTTATCTGCTCGATCAGCGGGTGGTAGCCGGAGTGGGAGATTATGACAAAAAGCGCAAGCTGGATACCCTGCCTTCGTATAAAGCGGGATTGCGGCATAAGGACCGCATCATAGCAGTCGATTCGGTACCGGTGCAGTTTTATGATGAAATGTCGCCGGTGCTGTCAAAGCATAAAAACGGACAGGTAGTATTGACGGTATTGCGCCAGGCCGATACCCTGCAGATCACCACACAGGTGGATGGAAACGGTAAGATCGGTATTCCGTTTATGACCGATGAGGAGTATGAAGCGCTGGGACAATTCAAAACGGAAGTACGTAAATATGGATTCTTTGCTGCTTTTCCTGCCGGCGTGCTAAAGACCGGTGAGCAGCTGCAGTATTATATAGATCAGTTTAAGCTGATCCTGAATCCCAAGACGGAGGCATACAAAGGGGTGGGAGGTTTCAAGGCCATCGGTTCGGTATTCCCGACCGAGTGGAGCTGGGAAGCGTTCTGGAATATCACCGCCTTTTTGTCGATCATCCTGGCCTTTATGAACCTGCTGCCGATTCCGGCACTGGATGGCGGCCATGTGATGTTCACGCTTTATGAAATGATCAGCGGCCGCAAGCCCAATGAAAAATTCCTGGAATACGCACAGATCGTTGGCATGATTTTATTGCTGGGACTGATGTTGTATGCCAATGGGAATGATTGGTTCGGCTGGGGAAGGTGATTTGAAAATTTGATGGTTTGAAGATTTGATGATAGAGGATAGTAAACGGTTGTATACCATATAATCAGCACATCTTCAAATTTTCAAATCATCAAATTGGAATACGGGGCTGTACCGGTTTTGACAGCATAGATCTTTGAAGGTGTAAGCATGCCGTGCGTTGGATAATTAGCACGTAAATCTGAATATTCAAACATTAAATGGCAATACTCAGTATGCCATGGCTGCCTAATCAGTGATTAGTTAGTCATTTGGGCCGCCGGGCCGGTTGTTCTGTTACCACGCCCCGCCGCCGACTCAAAAACAAAACAGGATGCTGCTGCTGAAGGCTGTGACAGTAGCTTAAGACCATCCAGCTAAGCAATAAATTGGTTTGTTCATTTCCGGTTTATTGCCGACAAGCAATAATGAAATAAGCATGTAGAAAGCTTTTGAAGAATATGTTTGGACAGGGGTTCGAATCCCCTCAGCTCCACTGGAGCGGATTGGAAAGTATAGTCCAATCCGTCTACAAATAGCTGCTCTTTTTGTTAATAATGAGCAAGTTATAGGAGAAAGTAAGTATAATGTAAGGTGTTCGATAGCTCTTATTTTTGTAGTACAGGACGTTGTCGAACACCTGCCGCAAGAATTCCTGCTTATGAGGATCGCTAAGTTTCATATAAACCTTGCAGATAGCCTTCAAAAGTTCCTCATTTATCAAGATCTACATTTGCTTCTTTATCCCGACGTCAAATTGAACGGTATGGTTTTTTCACGCGTTTAGGAAGAGGAAGACCTCTGGAAGTAAGGCGGAGGCTGTCCCCGTTAAAGTTGGATTGTTTACTGAGTCGTCCTTATCACCTACAGACTGTCAAAAAAGCATGGTTGCTGCAAGCCAGAAATTCAGTTTTTTTCATCAACCGGGACTTCAATGCAAAAATGTCATTTGAAACGGTAAGCAAAAGCAACTTTTTTGGTGGAAGATTGGATGGCGTGGTTTGTGCTTAACAAACAGTGCAGAGGCGCAAGGCCGATGGTATATGGTTAAAGTTACGAATTATTTCGACACTGAGGGTGACTACCTTCAGAGCTAATAACCCTGCTTGTACTGGCTGGATGGTTCCTATGAACTCTCTCAGCAATACATATACGGGAATTAGGTTGGAATACATGAGTACTTTCATCTGATTTAAGTTAAATCCTCCCCGACTTCATTGTCGGTATGTCCCGGTAGGTTGACCTACTAGGTCCTTCCATCCAAATGCCGGTCAGACCCCGGAACTAGGGTGCTTGAAGGGGATTGTGAGAAGGTTGCACAGTCCAAAGTGCCGCATGCTATAGGCGTGATCGGCCAGGGTGGAATAGGATCTGTAGAGGTCAATCCTCAATAGCTGCGGAGGTAAGGCTATGATCAATTGTAATTTATTACACATTGGCTAGACGCAACGTCTGATAACGCCTCTCTGGCCAATGTCCCATTAAAACGACCAAAACAGCATGCATGTATACTGAAGAACTATGGAAAGAATGGCATGACCGGGAACTTCGCAACTACAAGGAGCAGGACGGAAAAAGAAAATATCTTAAAAAAGGTTATGCTCATTTTGATCACCGTATCTGGTTACCAACCCAAAACAAACGGCTTAAAAAATTACTGCAAAACGGCTTACAGGAAATTAATCCAGTCACCAAGAAACTTGCTTACCATGGATTTACGCCTTTTCTTCGTCAGTTACTAAAAACACCTCGCTTTCGCTATCAGGAAGAGGAAGGCCGTTATGGGCTTGAATTCAAGATTCGACCGATCTGCTTTGCGTCGCATCTCGATAGTTTGATTTATGGGTTTTATGCTTACGGGCTAAACAAGAGGTATCAGGAATACATTCATGATCGGGGAATTCAAAACTGTGTTCTCGCTTATCGATCGGATACCGGCAAATCTAATATTCAATATTCAAAGGAGGTATTTGATCTGATTAAAAATTACTTAGGCAGTCAGTCTTCTTGTACGGTTGTAGCTCTTGATATTAAAGGCTATTTTGACCATATACTACATCCTATTCTGAAAGAAAAATGGACAAAGGTTTGGGGAGATCGACTTCCAGAAGATCAATTCCGCATTTTCAAAACCCTTACCAATTATAGCTACGTAAAACGGAGTAAGATTTTTCAAAAGTACGATATAGATGAGCGAAAACTAAAAAAGAATGGAGCGTTTCCTGCCACCTTGTTTGAATTTATCCCTGGAGCTAGTATCAAAGATAAGTATGATAGCTTGAAAACAGATCGGATTATTGTTGACAACTGGCCTTCCAGGCATAACCCCAATCCCAAAGGGATTCCCCAGGGCTCTTCATTAAGCGCGCTCCTTTCCAATATATACCTCATAGACTATGATGAAGAAATGAACCATTGGGCCATCGAGCGCAGTTGTGTTTACAGGCGCTACTGTGACGATATCATCCTGATTTGCCCGACCAATGTTGCCAACGAGTTTAAGCAAAAATCGATCACCGATATTCGTGAAATATATGGTCTGACTATTCAGGATGCAAAAGCCGAAGTGATTGACTTCATGCCCAACTCCAAAAATAAAATCCGCGGTTTTCGACGTTTGAAAAATCAATCAGATATTCCTATACTACCGACAGCGGCCAACGAACGATCCCTTTACAAAAATCTGCAGTATCTCGGTTTTGAGTTCAATGGAAAGGATGTGTTTATTCGCACGTCTAGTTTGTCTCGATATTTTAGAAAAATGAAGGGGAGGGAGGATAAGACGGTCAGCATGGCTTATAGCTCCAATAGCCGAGGAGAGAAGATTCATCGTTATCAGATATATGAGCGCTATTCACATTTAGGAGAACAAAATTTTCTTTCATATGCCAAGAAAGCTGCAAGTAAAC
Organism: Chitinophagaceae bacterium; assembly: GCA_047600605.1. GTDB lineage: Bacteria > Bacteroidota > Bacteroidia > Chitinophagales > Chitinophagaceae > CAYMZZ01. Next base: position 9,832 of record JASGKK010000001.1, read on the forward strand.
AATACCGCGGAAAGGATGGTCGATGGCATTTAGGTCATGACTCTAAAACGATACGCCAACAATTGGCTCGACACATGCATATTTTAGATACAACCCTAGAAAAGAAAAATTTGCAACGCTATGCCTTGAAGAGAATAAAAGGAAAGAATCCGAAACTGCGGAGCATCTGATTTTGATATTATGTTATCGACGATCCCAAGGCTCTAGAAAGGATATGTTGACGATCGTACAAAATGATTGATATTAAGGTTGAGCATGTATTTAACATTTAATTGAAGGGTACTCTTGAGAAAGGCACTAAAGTAACTGTCTTGACTTTAGTGTAGTTGCGTAGAAATAATAATCAATTCCATTGAGGTCAAATTGTGTCTTTCAATGACGACTAATGATTGGAAAGTGATTTTAATATTTCGCTAATGTTCATAAATGCTATTGTAAAGCATAAAAATGTTCTCTAAATACTCTAAATTCGGAGATAACTCCATTCTCAAGACCTTATTTGCCTATGACATGGACGGAAATACCCGAAATTGAATTGTTTTCTGATGGAGGCGCAGAACCAAACCCTGGGAGGGGCGGGTTTGGGGTCATTTTATCGCATAAGGGCAGAAAGAAAGAGTTTAGCCAGGGATATGTCCTTACAACGAACAACCGCATGGAGCTCATGGGAGTAATTCATGGGTTGGAGCAATTAAAAACGAAATCTCGTGTAAATGTATTTAGTGATTCGCAATACGTTATTAATGGAATAGAAAAAGGATGGGCAAAAAAATGGCAATCAAAAAACTGGTTTCGTACCCCGACGGAAAAGGCAAGTAACTATGATTTATGGGAACGGCTACTTTCGCTGATAGGGGTACACGAAAAAGTTACATTTCACTGGGTGAAAGGGCATGCTGGTCATATCGAAAATGAGCGCTGCGATGAGCTGGCGATGATAGCTTTATCAGGCGAAAATTTAATAGGTGATATTGGATACATTCCGAACTCAACTGAGGTAGCCCCCTTGAATACAAATACCCTAGTTGTTCGTGAGAAGTCAGGTAAAGTCAGCGTGGAAGGTGATGCTTGCCGGAAATGTAATATTTCTGTTGTTAAAAAGGCAACGAAAAAGAAAGAAGTAAAGCCTGGGCAATCGTATTATTTCGAGTATTACCTGCTCTGTCCGAACTGTAAAACGATGTACATGGTTGAGGAGGCGAAAAGGGCTATTGATAAATCAGAAAATGATCTTTTTAGTTAGATCAATGCCAATCCTATACATTAAAAATCCAAAATTTTCGTTCTAAGTACGCTCAGAGTAATTCACCAACGATTCGTTGCATAAAGCTCCGTAATAGTTTAGGGAAAGCGCTCAATGCTTTGAGCAACTTGGTTACCGTAAACAGTATTGGCGGTACGCTAATACAAAATAGGTCACATTAACTGTTTGAAAACCAAGGAAAATTTTCAATAGACTTCTTCTCCCTATAGTGTATATTTATGTATTACCCGCCATTTTATTGCGATGGAGCCAATATTAATTAACAGATCAACTGCAGACTTAAAACTTCAAATTGACTTTCTTATAAAAAGGGAGTTTTTTGTAACATACTTTGACTACAAGAGAGTACTCATTTACTTTAGTGGTTGGACGCTTGCTGTACTCGCATTGTCAACTTTGACAGATAGTAACAATCTTGTGACGCTTAAAGTTGTTTTAATCTTCTTGACAGCCATTGCATGGCTTGTTGGACTGGTGATTCTTGTGACAATAATTATTAAGCGACAGAAAAGAGTTAGATGGAGGGATACAACAATAAAATCATTTTTGGCTAAAGAAATTGAAGCTCGCATGACATTTGACGAAGAGAAACTGACCTTCATAACCGAGACGTATAAGACTGAAATTAAATGGGATTACTATAAATTTTACGCCGAACATAAAAATTCCATCTTTTTTATACCAGAAGAAAACCTTTATGGGGCACTTTGTTTTTCTCCTAGGAGTATTGGGCAAGATAATTTTGAACAACTAAAGAGTATTGCGAAGACGAGGCTTAAATTGCTTGATGAGAAAAACGGCAAGCAACATTCAGCTTTACGTCGGCAGGAGGTGACAAACATATCCTCTTCTTAGAGCCTCTGTCAGCGGCATATTTCGCTGACCAGACACTGTTTGATATTTCTAAAGTAATTGCAGAAAATAAATCACAGGCAGCAATACTTACAGTGTTTTGCATAATTCTTTGGCCTTGGTATTTTTATTTATAGACAGGCGAGGAGAACAAATTGACAAGGTTGCAGGCAACAAACAGTTTAACGAGCCGGAGGCAAGAATATGTCATCAACTTCGGTTCGCCGATCTGCTTTTGTACCGGTCTGGATGTTCAATTATCATTCGTATTACTACATAAACTTTTCAACCTCCGAACGCAGGACTTTCCAGCCGGGATTGGTTTCGAACAATTTTGCCAGGAATTGGCTGACCATGGCTTTGCCGCCCTTCACATTGCGGATTGACTTTATCTTGTCGGCGTACAATTTTGCCCGGTCGCGCTGGAGACTCAGGCGGGCTTCGTATTCGAGTTCACGATGCAACAAGGCCAGTAGCTCCTGTTGGTAAGGACCTACAAGTACCGGTGCAGCATCGATCATCAGTTCAAAGCGACGATGGCTGGTCACATGGGCCAGTAGTCGTTCTGCCATCTTTTCCTGCTTTAATATCTTATGCAGGGTGGTGGTGCAATTTTTTTGAGATAACACCTCGAAGAGCGCACTTTGAACTTCCGGCCATTCGGTGTCGGGAGTGTAATAGCGTAGACGTTCGTAATGATGAAGGTCTTTCGTTTTTACCAGTTGTTCTGTATGATAGTTGCGCAATCCTACCGGATCGTTTTGAGCAACTGCAATCTCGTAAAGATATTGCCTGCAAACTTCCTGGTCCCGCCCCGGGATTCCTGCAGCAGCCAGTGATTTGGCGTCTGTATAGTCTTTTCGCTCCATGGCGGCTGTTATCAATTCAACCCGGTAATGGTTGGCATAACGAGATTTCCATTCTTTTGCTTCTTTGCTTTTACCCGATTCTGTGAGGAGCCGGAATACGATATCAGTTTCGGTTTTAGATAACATGTCCTTTACCGCTTTGTCCTGTATGAATTGGAGGACCATCCGGACATGTTCTGCTGTCTGTGGGTGGTTCCCAATGGCTGCAATAAGGTCCGTATCATAATACTCATACATTTCTTTTTGCCAGGCTTTGAGCGTCCAGGTAAATATTTTTTCTTTCAGATCCAGGGGAACATCCTCGTTATTATATAGTTCTTTTATCAACTCAGCCGCTTCATCACAGCACGCCTGCCCACTAGTACTGAGGTTTCCAAAGCGAAGAATGGCGGTCAATACCGCTTTTGCAATGGCAAAAACCGGTTCATAGCTCTGCTCCTCATATGCTGCCCATGCTTCTTCGAGCATATCATCTGCTCCATTGAAAATGGGATTGAGATCCCGGCCGGTGAGTTTACTTACCGCTTTAGCCTCCAGTCGGGTTGCGCTGAATTTACCTTCCGCACTTTGTTCATATCTGGTGGGGGCTATCTTGGGTTTTGTTTTCCGTGCAATAGCTTTAGCCACCCGTTGATTCACTTTGTTTTTTTCGCTTGGGAGAGCTGCCGTTGCGGTTGTCAGGGTTTTAGGATCAAATGCTTCCGGCTGCACTTTCAATTCTTGCTGCAATTGAAAGAAAGCGGCGATCACATGCGGGCAGATTTTTGGACCACAGGTACAGAAAATATCTGTCACCATCGGAAGCTCTATCCGGATCATTACCTGCCGGTTCTTTGCTCCGTCCACTACGGTCATATTATAGGTTTTGCCCTGCGTGGATGAAGTAGAAATATGCCCATTCCCGAATAACACACGTCCCTGTTCTAAAAGGGCTTTGTCGTATTGATCAGTGAAGCTGGCAAGTGAAGCAACCATGGTAAAGGCATTTGGTTTTGGAACCTCAAGGTACTACAGCGTTTTGATTTCTCATAGTGTGTAGCTTCAGCAAAGCGGAATAGGTTTTAAGGAATGATTATTTCGATCAGCTTTTTTCTGTAATACGCTGACGTAAATAGAATGCCGGCTTTGTGACTTGCTTTAAAAGGGAAGGAGACAAACTCATCTTTTAGATTCGCTGCAAAGTGTCGGGATTATGTGCGGCAATATCTGTCAGATTCCTCTGGTGGAAAGCTATCACGATTTGACTATTGAATAGCCTGTTTACAGGCCAATGTTCTCACTTTACTAAATTTTTGCAATCTCTTACTTAACCGTCTCACCGTGCTTTCGGATGGGGAATAGTTTTGCCGCTCTAACGCAAAATAATTAAGCCTTCGAATATGAAAAGTTTTTTTAAGCCAGTGGTTGTACTGACCCTCGTGCTGGTTATAGCAGGTATGGAGAGTAAGCCGCACGCTCAAGGTAGGAAACTGTTGATTGTGTCGACGAATATCGACAGCCTGCAGGGTGATACCAATGGAACCTTTTTAATGGAGATCGCCTATCCGGTGGCTGCCTGGCAACGCCTCGGTATCGAGATAGACGTACTCACTCCCAAAGGCGGTAAGGCAGCCGTATATCACCGGGGAAAAATGGATAGCAGCCTGGCTGGCATTGAAGGGAGTGACTACTTTAAAAATAAGATAACGAATTCACTCGCACCAGGTGAAATAAACATCGCTGATTACGGGGGTATATTTTATCCCGGTGGCGGTGGTCAGTTTTACGATGTAGTGAACAACCAGGATATCGCAAATATCGCTGCGGCTATTTATGACAATGGTGGTGTGATAGGCGCAGCCGGTCATGGACCGGTTTCTTTGCTGAATATTAAACTCAAAGGCGGTACTTACCTGGTACAGGGTAAACGGATCACCTGTTTTCCCAAATCCATCTCAGCCAAATGGCTGCCGGTAGACTGGGAGGAGGGATTGAAACAACGGGGAGCTACAGTGGTATTACCCGTTTCGCCAGCTGAGAAAGAGTATGGCGTACAACTGGCAGAAGCAGGCGGAAGAATCCTAACAGGATCTTATGCCGAAAATGCTGCCTGGGTGGCGGAACAGATGGCGGCATTTATTAAAAACTGGTAAGCGAAAAAAATAGACGGAACTAATAATTAGTAATAGTGCCAGGAAAACAATGAGGTGAGGTGTGTTTAAATGCGAAATGAGCCCAATTTGGGCTCATCCGAAATTATTTGCAGAAGAAATTAGCCTTTAATCGAATCCGCCATTCGCTATTCTAATAATTGCTTTCATGTTATTATCTTATTTGGTGTAAAAATAAGCCGAAAGCCTTTTTCTGGTAATAAAATGTCGTTAAAAACCTTTATAAATTTCTGAGGCTCTTGGGTTAAATCTGTAAATGGTTCATTTCCAATTGGAATGAAGTGAATTAGCACGTTTTTGGTGAATGTAACTTCTACCCTGGTATATTCTACAACTCTTTCATTGAAACAGGAGTACATATTGTCACGATTAATGTTGTAACATAGCTTTGCTTTGATGATAATGTCGTATTCCCTTTTTCCCTTTATTGTCGTAATATATTTTTCCTGTACAAAATTGCCATCAGTCTTTTTTTCTATTGAGTTTTTAATATCCTGCAGTTGACCGTCCAGCGAAAAGCTAATAATTTCAATTTTCGAGCGCATATCTGTTTCACCGATTTTTTCGATATAGTAACAGAAGTCGAAAGTAAATTCGTCTTCTCTTGGGCGTATGATTTTGTATTCACATGTTTCTTCTATTGTCAAAAAATCGGTATCATCTAAGGTGATATTCATGGAAATAATATTGTTTCTCATGAAATGGCTAATCTTGTTATTGTGATAAAAGATATTACTTAGCTTTTTATTTATTTTATCACTTATGTCACTTGTAAACTCACTTTTAAAATAGCATCTTGTAACGCGTTTCCATATTGCCTCAATATCTTTTCTTTCTGCAAGGAACTCTTCGGAATACATGACGTCATTAAATGTGTCCTGCAGTTTGTTATTGAACTGACTGGACTGAATTATTGAGTGTAGCTCTTCTCTGAAGAAACCCATAAATTGAAACCATTTTAGTACCGCCAGAAAAATTCCGCTGCTTAGTATAGCTAAAGCAATACTAAAAAACTCTTTAAAGCCGCCGGAGTGTGCGGAAAAGAATTCGCTAAATAGAAGTTTGAATACATAATAGAGAATTAGCATTAAAATAGCCAAACCCAGGATAATAGGGAGTAAGTATTCAGTTACTTTTTTTCTAAATCGGGCAAAGTTTGACAATTGCTGATTCATTACCGTATTAATTTTTTTGAAGATAAAATTGGATAATTCTTTGCCGGAAGGTATCTGAAAGGGGCCTCGACTTATTAAAGCAATCAAAATAAAGTAATGGTAATACAATGCTCGAATCGGCAATGAGCCAGACGGACACATTTCCGTTGTCCAGATACTTCATTAGTTAAGGTTTAAAAATGAATAACGTAGCGGTACGGACAAAATTTTTTAAGGGAGGGAACTCTAATTTATATCAAAATTTTAGATACCTACACTATGCCTGACATTTTGTTTTGATCTAATTGAGTGTTTTAAAACAAAGAGGTTGTTAGGGAGACATAGGGTTTATACGGTAAATAAAATCAATACTGGTATAGCTGTTTCTGGTAGTTTATTTTCAGTATGAAGGATGCTTCGTATTGATAAATTTGTGAGTAGAATATTCCTTTAGTTGGATACATTAATAACAACCCGCTCAAATTGGAAGCAAATATCCTGAATTCATATTTTATTATTGCTAATGCATTGTTCTGCTGTAGTATTGCTAAGGATAGTTAATAGTAACACTTTCAAGGGGTGGCAGATCTGTTTTTCTAATATGCTCTCCTGGGGTATCAAAGTCTGAATATATACTCACAGCATGCTTGTAAAAAATAAATTTAGCCAGGGTTTCTGTGTTATTCTCCCTCAATTTTTTCAAGGTGCAGCCGATTCTTATGATCTTATTTTTTATATCGTTGTCAGACTGTTTCAGCTAGTAAGTACCGGATCACCTTGTCTTCCCGTTCATCCGCTCAAAAAAACTTTCCCGGTAGGTATTGCCAATCACCAGATCAGCGACTGTTCCCGATTTGAGCCGTACGAGATTACCTTCAATAGAATCAATCTTGTCGATGGAGACGATGCAGGATTTATGGATACGCACAAACCGGCCGGCGGGTAATTTTTCTTCCAGCTCCTTTATGGTGATAAGCGTAATGATGGACTGCCGGCCGCAGATGATGGCTACATAATTTTTCCGGCCTTCGATATAGTCGATATCCTGGTAATCGACCTTGATAAACTTGCCTTTTGCATCACCTTTTACCAGCAAGAAATCCGGCTGGGTTTCAATGGCTGTGGCAGCAGGAACTGCGCGAAGCAACTGATTCCGGGCTTTCTCCACTGCTTTCAGAAAACGGGGCAGCGAAATGGGCTTGAGCAGGTAATCTGTTACGTCGAGATTAAATCCATCAATAGCATACTGGCTATAAGCCGTAGTAAGGATCACACTGCATTGTGCCGGTAAATGTTTCAGCAGATCCAGCCCGTTGATCTCCGGCATCTGTATATCGAGGAATACGATATCTGCTTCGAGAGTCCGGGCCATCGTCAATCCTTCTACGGGAGAAATATATCCCCCGACAAACTTAAGATAGGGCACCTGCGAGGCGAGGTGCCGGATCACTTTGATAGCCGACATTTCATCATCGATAGCCACACATTTTATTTCAGCGGGATTGGTCAAAGGGTGAAATCTTTATATAAAGGCAAAGCTAGCAAAACGCTGTAATACTCGTCATCTCCGGTAATTTCAAGTTTATACTGGCTGCCATAAAGATGCTGAAGCCTTCGTTTTGCATTTTCGATTCCTATACCTGTCGAAATCTCTTTTGAACCTCTTTTGATACGGTTATTGGTAGAAAAAATGATCTGCTGTTCCGAAACCGCGATCTGCAGCGAGATCACCAGCGGGTCGCGAGGATTTTGCAGCTCGCCATGTTTGAAAGCATTTTCTACAAATGTGATCAGGATCAGCGGGGCAATACAGACCGATTTGATATCTCCAGCAATCAGAAACTGGATCTGCAACTGGTCATGAAACCGGTACTGGTTAATCCTGATCAGGTTGTTGATATGGGTGAGCTCATTTTCGAGCAAGGTCATCCCTTTTGCATTTTCCTTAATCTCGAGGGCGTAACGCATCGAGTCGGAGAGTAGGAGGATACTATCGGCAAGACGTGGCGAGACATCGAGCGCTTCGGCATAGAAAAAGTTGAGGGTGTTATAGAGGAAATGCGGGTTGATCTGCGACTGCAGAAATTTATTTTCCGCATCCAGCTGATCATTCTTAAACTCCTGCACCTGCAGCTTTGCAGCCGCCAGTTCCCGGTCCTTCCGGTAAGCAGCTGTCGCCAGCCAGAGCACAAAAGAAATAAGGAAAATCAGCAGGAAAAAGACGCTGTAAAAAAATAGCGTGGTGAAAAGGGTAGACCTCCGGCCCGTGAGGATGGTGTCATCTAATGGATAAATGAACACATAAACGGCCAGGATATATAAACAATACATCAGGGTAGCGGCAAACAGGTAGGTCTTTTTTTGCGAAAAGAAGAAACGCCGGCACAGATAAATATTACCATAAGAAACGCCCGCCATTACCAGGAAGGAGCTCGTTACCTGGGTAAACCAGTTGTACTCACCGGCATCTGTCTGCGACATCTGCAGAAAACAGATGATGCCATATGGCAGCAACCAGAATAAGAGATGCCGCAATACCGGATGTAGTTTATTCAGGAGTTTCTTCATTTCATTTTCTTTGTTAAATACCGGGCGGCTTTTTCGACTAATTCATCCCGGTTTTGCCGAAAGCCTTTGATCGTGGGCAATACTTCTATATCCGGCCGGATACCCACACGCTGGGTCTCACTTCCATCTTTCCAGTATATACCTGTACCTGTGAAACCGGCATATACATCGCCGGGAAGCTGGAAGTAGGAGGAGGGCCCATCTGCACCAGCCGTCGCACTTCCCATCAATATCGCACCGGGAGCCTTACTGAATAGCATCGACATAAATTCGCCCACACTGATCGCCTCTTCATTGATCAGGATCACCACGGGTTTGTTGTACCTGACCGGGTGAGGTTTGAATGGGGGTGCACTATCCTTTGCCAGCAGGAATGCCCCTGCAAATTCCGGTTGACCGGTTGAAAATACATAAGGCTGATTACCCTCGCAAATCCATTCTTCCAGAAGCCCGATCACATTGGGCCTTTTCGGATCTTCCACTGCATTTTGCCGCGCATCTATTATCAGACCTGAACTTCTTTCGAGCAATTGAACCATGCGGGCGCTATCCTCCTTCATCGTTAATTTGCCCATGTTGAGATAGACGATACCCTTATCCAGCATGCTCATCGAAGAATCCCGCTGCAGGCGAAAAGCAGGGACATACTGATCAATCCGCCCCTTATTCAATTCATTTTGGACGGTCACCACCATCTTCTTTTTCTTTTTTCTTATCCCCAATACTGTAGTGGCGGATGTGCTCCGGTTGAGGTTAAGGCAAACCGAATAGTACTGGTAGGCCCTGGTCGATCCCGGTGTGAGAGGCAGTTTTTCTTCCAGTATCATCTTTATGGGACGGCCATCGATGGATTCCACAATATCTCCCACAGCAAGCCTGGCTACTGTGGCCGCACTGTCTTTACTGATCGAAGAGATGATCACCTGTCCCTGCACATATTTGAAGCGCACAGGCAGGTAATAAGACCCCATCATATTATTGGCCACTGCCGATGTTACAAACCCATGGCCATCGTGCAAAGCGGTGACCAGGCGCATGATGGCACGGTTATACGCTTCCGGGGAATCTGCCTGCAGAAATTCAGATATACCATCGTTCAATACCTTATCCCATGATATGGGCAGATTGTATTTATACGGATACCAGTATTCCATGGCATTCCAAAAGCGAAACAATGCCAACAGTCTGACCTCCGGTTTGCTCCACTCGGCTGCCGGAAATCTTTTCTCATTCTGAAAGACGGGGATATTTAATCCTTCAGTGCGAAAAAATTTGATATACCGTTGATCGCCCTGCTGCCGATGGGCCAGCACGACCTGCAGTTTTTTTGTCAGCCGCAGGCCGAATTGTTTCTCCGAGATCCAGCTGAAGTCGGGCATCAGTTTCGGTGCTTCCAGTGATTTATAATCGGGTGCCGGTACTGCGGGAATATCACCCACCCGGTCGATCCAGCTCAGTAGTGAGTCGTTGCGATCCTGCGATCTGGTGTTCAGGTAGCGGGGCAGAAAGCTGATCAGTTCAGTATCCCAATCCTTTTTCTCCTGGGTCATGGCCGGGTGAAAATATTTGATAAAGCCCCAGATCTTTCCCAGGTAGTAAAGTGACTGGGTATTTTCGGAGTTGAGTACAACCTGCCGGTCACCAATAGAAATGCTGTTTGTGTCAGCCTGGGCAGTTGCCGAAGCCGAGAAAAGAATAAGAAAAACGACCAGTATCGGGAGTTTACACATAATATTTAGCATTGGGTAATAAAGAAACTTGTTCTGCCATACGAATGTAGGAGCGGGGATAAGCTGCCTGAAATTTTTTACACCAACAAGGCTTTGGGCAGGACGTACTATTAATTGCATGCCCAGGAAAGCTATTCCAGGCAATGTGTAAGGGAAAATAGCATTTCGGATGAAACGGACAGGTCATACGGCAGGGTTGCATTTGTTAAATCCCGCTTTTATATTTGTTGTAACCAACACCAGCAGATGGAACCGAATCAACTGCCACAGGAGTCAGAGCGGGCTACGGGGTGTGCTAATTGTAGCCACCCGGTCGTCGAACCTGGCTATCCCACGTCGCTTTGCAGCGACTGCCGGGCAAAATTTATTAAATATCCCATTCCATTAAGTGTTAAGCTGTTTGGACTTGCCATTGTACTACTTGTCGCATTTTCAATGTTTAGTCTGCCTTCCAATCTTTCGGCAGGGTTACATTTTGAACGCGGCGTGGATGCCATATCCAAAAAGAAATATGCGACAGCTTTGAAGGAGCTTTCAGGAGTGCTGGAAAAGAAACCAAATTTTAACGAAGCGAAGGAATACCTGGCTATTGCTGCTTTTCATAATGGCAATATCGGGTTGTTTGCTGAAATGATACGGCAACTGGAAGGCAAACAGGAGGATGACGAACAACTTTTAGCGACACTGAATTCGCTGATCCTAAAAGTGGAGGATTATCTTCCGTCGGACTCTCTTATTCAGTTAATAGAAACCTATCATTCGATGGATAGTATCCCATTGAGCGAGGTCGAGACTTACGTATTGCGGCATCCGGGTGAACCATACGCTACAGCCAGGCTCGCTGCCCTGCTATTGGATCAGAATCGTTTTAAAGAAACAGATAGTCTTTTGAGTATACTGCTTGCTGTTGACCCTTCTTATTTGAATGCACTCGTTATAAAAACAAGTGTCAAAAGACAACTGAAACAATTTGATTCATCACATTACTATTGCCGGCAAATGTTGATCCGCAATCCGGAATCATCCTACGCCCTGGCATCCAATGCACGTACTTTTTTAATGGAAGGAAATGATGCAGAAGGCCTGCAATGGGCATTGAATGCTAATGCCATAGAACCCGGCGATGGTTATGTGGTCGCTACTTTGTCACTGGCTTATCATTTCAACAATAAAGCTGCTGAGAGTACACGCCTTATGGATATCTTAAAAAAGGATTCGAGCAATTTCAGTTATCTGGAGTATGTGGAGGATGTGAAATCAGGAAAAGAAAAATTCAGAAATTAAAGTAATAGTTATGTTGTTTATACCCGGAGCCTTACTGAGTATATTGACATTTCCCGGCGTCATTGTACATGAGCTGGCACATCAGCTGTTTTGCCGGTTATATAAAATACCTGTGTTTAAAGTGGTTTACTTCCAGACGCAAAACCCGGCAGGGTTTGTTGTGCATGAGACCCCTGTAAATAAATGGCATGGTGTAATGATCGGCATAGGCCCGTTTATTGTCAATACAGTGCTCGGGGCATTGATCTCGTTTCCTGCGGCACTACCGGTATTCCAGTTTAATAGTGCGGGACCTATTGACTATGTACTGATTTACCTGGGTGTATTGATTGCTATGCATGCCTTTCCCAGCACTGGCGACGCAAACTCTATCTGGTCGCAGGTGAGTCAGAAAGAAACAGCTCTATGGATCAAAATTCTGTCATATCCTATTGTAGGATTGATTTATTTGGGGTCGCTCGGCAGTTTTTTCTGGCTTGATCTGTTATATGGAGTTGGTGTAGCGATTGGATTCCCTCAACTGGTCATTTGGTTGCTGCAATAGCCCTGAGGTATCATTTTCTGCTCTTTCACAATCAACGTGCCTCCCGGATTAGCTAAATAATTCCGCCCGTACTTTTTTGTATATTCATTCCATGTTTCGCACACGCATCAATTCCATTCTTATCACCACACTGGTTGCCGGCAGCCTGGATATCCTCCTGGCTTTTTTGAACGCATGGTTTAGTAATGGAGTGACACCCACGCGTGTATTGCAATACATTGCCAGTGGTTATTTTGGTACCGAAGCATTTGCAGGTGGTCCGGATATGACACTATGGGGGTTGCTCTTTCATTATCTCATTGCATTCACTTTTACAAGCCTCTTCTTTTTCCTTTTTGCAAAAAGTGATTTCCTGGCGCGGTACAAGACCCTTACAGCAATTGGATATGGATTGCTGATCTGGGGCATCATGAACCTGGTCGTATTACCCCTGAGCAGGGTACCGGTATCAAAAATGGATCCGGTAGCTATGATAAAAGGCATGATTATCCTGATACTGGCCATCGGTGCGCCGCTCGTGATCTTTTCTTCCCTGTACAGAAAACAGTGCGCAAAAAACTGAGTACCGGATCGGGATGATCTTTTCGTTTTCCAGAATTTCCCTTTTTAATCCAGTTTTCAGCGTCTTTTAATAACTGCGGCCCGGCCCGATTTGGTACGGGCCGGGACCGGCAGTGACGGTTTATGGGGCTATGATCTTATTTTTTTACCTGTTGTATCTCTTCGATGCCGTCAGCAGTGGACTTAAGCGTAATAAATCCTGCGGCATTTTCCAGAACGACCTGGTAAGCGGTTTGGCCATGTGCTTTTATTTCAATGGCATGAAACAGCTGATAGGCTGCGTAATCTTTTTTAATGTTTTTGCTGAAAGCCGCCGGCAGATCATTCATGCTGCAGTCGGTAATGACATAGTTCAGCTTCCCTTTTGCCGTAAAACTCGCTGTGGCTTTGCGGCCATTATTTAAGAAGGAAACAAAACTGTTGTCATCCGAGCTGGTCCATTTTTGCTGGCTGGCATTCGGAAACAGAGTGGAGAAACTGGCTTTTGCGTTGTTTTCACCGGCATTGTTGTCTCCGGCATTGAGTGAAACGGTCTCTGTTTGCGCAGGGTTGACGGCTCCCACACCCTGAGCAAAAGAAAGGGTATATATACCCAGGCTAAGTAAAAGGGCGGTAGCATTGGTTTTGATGGAGCGTTTCATATTGATGTGGTTTAAGGTTGATAACGAGTGTTTTGTATCAGACCTAAAACTACTGCACCACCGGGCCGGCGTACTGTAACAATCGGTTCAAAGACTATCAATTTTGGGTCAGCGCTGGCTGGAAACCCAGTCTGATGGCGTCACGCCATACTTTTCTTTGAAGCACTGGCTAAAATAGGAAGGGCTGCTGAAACCAACCTGGTAAGCGGCGGAAGCTATATCAAGACCTTCGGTAATAAGGCTGGCGGCCTTCTGCAATCGGTATTGCCTTATCAGGTCGTTGGTGGAGATATTAAGGAGCGATTTTAATTTGCGATTAAGAGTACTCCGGCTCATGGCCATCACTTTGCATAAATAGTCTACGCCCAGTTCCGGATCTTCCAGTTTGGCATCCATTTCTTTATACAATTGTATAAGGAAGGGGTCGGTAATTTCCGGCAGGGGGTCTGCCGGGGTATTATGACTGAGTTGCGCTTGCAGCCAGGCCCGTTGTTTTTGCTGCAATTGGTACAGGTTGGCCACACGCAGCTCCAGTTCCGATAGATTAAATGGTTTTGTAATGTAATCATCAGCACCAGTACCCAATCCCTGCAGCCGGGCGTCCTGTGCGGCTTTGGAGGTAAGGAGAATAAAACCGATATGTGCTGTCCGGTTATCCGTCTTACAACTTTTGCACAGGTCAAACCCATCCTGGCCCGGCATCATGACATCACTGATCACCATATCAGGCATTTCCTGTAAGATAATATCCCGGGCTTTCAGGCCATCTGCGGCTTCCAGCACCCGGTAGTATTTACGCATACTTTCTACCAGGAATGACCGCAGTTCATCATTGTCTTCCACGATCAACAGAAGAGGGGCATCCGGTTCGACGGCTGTTATTTGTTTTCCATTGATGATTGTTTCAGCAGCTGGCATGGCTTCCGGCGGGGCCACTTTTTTCATGGGCAGGCTGACAATAAAACTGGTAAGGGTACCGGGTCGGCTATCCAGGTGAATGGTGCCCTGCATTAGTTCCGTTAATTCTTTTACCAGTGATAATCCGATACCTGTACCACCATAGTTCCGGATAGCAGAATCATCTACCTGGTAAAAGCGGGTGAATATTTTTTGCTGCAGATCTGCCGGAATACCGGGCCCGTTGTCTGTTACGGTCAGTTGAATCATTTCATCCTCACCGCTCAACAGGCTGACAGATACCTGGCCATTGGCGGGAGTGAATTTCATTGCATTGCTCAGCAGGTTGGTTACGATCTTCTCCCATTTTTCTTCATCAAAGAGATAATAGCCTTCCACTTCCGTGGCAACAAAGTTCAGGGCAATGTTTTTTTCTTTGGCCGCTATTTCAAACGATGCCACGCAGTTTGCGGTAAAAGCGGCCAGTTCGCCTGCGGCTGTTTTTAGTTTTAACTGACCGTCATTTAACTTTGAAAAATCCAGGAATTCATTGATAAGCCGGAGCAATTGTTTTGAATTCCTTTGCGCTGTCTTTACGTTGTTTATAGCTACTGTGGAAAGAGAGTTGTCCTGGGCCAGTTTTTCGAGTGGTGTTATTATGAGTGTTAATGGTGTTCTGAACTCATGGGTGATATTGCTGAAGAACCGGTCCTTCAATTCATCTACCTCTCTCAGCCGGAGCGCTTCTCTTTTTTCAAAAGCCAGGTTCTGCTGAATTTTCAGACGTTTTTCCCGGAAAACGAGATACCATCTTATCAGGGCTACAGCAATCAGTGCATAGATCAGCCAGGCCCACCAGGTGGCCCAAAAAGGAGGATTAATAACCACCTTTATTTCTGTGACGGTCTCGCTCCACAAACCATTGTCGGCCGTGGCATTGATGCGAAATGTGTAATGGCCGGGTGGGAGTGCAGAGTAGGAGGCTACGTTGGAATAGCTGTTTTCTATCCAGCTTTTATCAGCGCCCACCAACTGGTAGCGATACCTTGTTCTTTGTGGCTGATTATATAATAAAGCAGCGAATTCGAAGCGTAAGTAATTTTTATCATGAGGGAGCTCAATATAGGATAAAGTGCTTAACGATTCTTTGATGATACTACTGGCTATATTTATGTCCTGCGGTTCGTTGTTGATCTGAAACCCCGTTAACAGCACAGGCACCTGGGCTGTTTTATTGCCTGTGTCAAAATCATCAGGGTTTAAAACAGTATAACCATCCAGTCCGCCAAAGACGAGGCGGCCATCAGGCAGTACAAATTTGTGGGCACGGTTAAATTCATTGCTTTGCAGGCCATCGGTCTTTTCGAAAGCAATAATATGCCCCGTGGCGGGATCCAGCCGGAAAAGCCCTCTATTGGTACTACACCATATTCTTCCTTTTTTATCGGGCAGTATACAATAAATGGTATTATTGGGCAGGCCATCTTCGGTGGTATAAATGCGTTGCAATCCTTTACGGACATCCCATAATAATAAACCGCCTCCCCGCGAGCCGATCCAAAACCTGTTTTTGTCTACGGGGTCAATGCAGATCTCTGTAAGTGTTTTGGGAACTGTGCTGTTGCCAACAGGACCTGCATATTTCGCCACTATTTTTTTTCCATCAAACTGAAACAGCCCATGCATATAGGTCGTCATCCAGATATATCCACCTATCTCGCGTGCGTCGGCCAGTTCCACATCTGCATAGTTGTCGGGATCAGGCTGTAGCTTTTTGGGTACGGCATTAAAATCGCTCCAGGTATACCATACTGCTTCCGAGTGATCAAATGCCCATATTTCGCCATTATCTCTGGTTACTACGGCATAGAATATTTTATTATCGGGCAAATGCGGGAACCGGCGAAATCCCTGGGCGGTAAATTGAAATATACCGGATGGCTGGTACCAGTTGTTGCAGGTATAAAAATTGCTTTTGCTGTCAATTGCCTGACGGAAGTAATAGCTGGCATCGGGAAAATCCCATAGTGCGGGTAGCATCGACTTATCGCCACCTATCCACATGGTCATTTCACCGATAAAGTTGCTGCGGTATTTGTACGATTCAAAATGAAGGGCTTTTAGATCTATTTTAAGCAAGCCCTGTGCATTTAAACTTAACCACAACACATCGGACCGGTCGATAAACAAAGAACTGATACGGCTGGGCGTACCGCTGTGTTCCCAAAGTAATTTTAGCTCCCCTTTTTCATTGATCCGATAGATGCGACCATAGTATTCAAAGTAGATACGCCCGCGGGAGTCAACCCGTAAATTATTATGTCCCATGATGGCCCCGGGCCGTGGAGCCGGCAGGGTAATGATGCGACTGCTTTTATTATTTATATCGAGCAGCGTTAGTTTGTCATTTTCCAGCATCGCTATTCTGTTGCCGGGAGCACTGACAAGGGAAAATTTTTCACCAAACGGATCATTCTCCATTTTTGTCCATCGTTGTTTCAGATGGGTGTTAAACGCATACCATTCAAATTTTTTCTGTGCGGTATCACTTACCTGCACACCGTTTTCGCTCACCAGGTATATCCGTCCTTCCTGCGATTGGGTGATAGCGCTTATGGTGTCGTTATGCAGGAGGCCATTGGCTGTATTTGCGTAGTGAATTTTTCCGGTGTTTCCGCTTAACCAGCCGATCCCTTTATTATTATCTACTGTAAAGAACCAGTTGGGGCTGTCGTAACCAAACCGGTACGATTGCCAGCGGATCCCCGGTATTTCGGCCAGTTGATTGCGGATGGTGTTTGGGGTTGTTTTAAAAGTCCGGAGATTAAATTCATCGGCCTGTGTGGGACTGTAGTAAATCGTTACGGTATTGTTGGCCAGTTTTCCTAAAGCCAGCAGGGTATTCGTAGAAAGGCCTGTAGAATCTTTGGGCGAATAGCGGAATGTTCTGAATGCCCGGCCATCGTAGCGGCAAAACCCATCGAAGGTGCTTAGCCATATAAACCCATCAGCATCCTGTATTATTCCTGTAATATAGCTTTGAGGCAATCCGTCTTCCACATCAAAGTGCTGTTGATTGGTAAAGAGGCGCTCCTGTGCAAGTAAACACAACGAGACCAGCAACAATGTCAATGCTAAGGAAAAACGCAGCAGGACTGCGGATAGGCGCTGGTGAAAGTGATGAAGGTTCAAGCTGATAGTCGTTGGCGATAACAAATGTATTGAATAATTGTTTAATAAATTAAAGGGGAGAGGTATAGAAACTGAACCCGGATATAGTTTTTTCGGCGATCGGTGTATGCCTAAAGCCCGACGTTTATCGTCAAACTATCTCCTTTTTTCTCATTTTTTAGGAGCCAAAGTCACCTACCTTTAGTTTGCAGGCTATTTCCGGGAAATTATGAAAGTAAAACGTTTCACTATTGCCACACATGTACTGGTTTGGGTACTGCTGCTGGTTATTCCCTATATTTCAACCGATCAGGTCTTTAATTCACTGGACCCTGCATCCGATGTGAAGTATCTCCTGCATTGTCTTTTATTAAGCGCTGTATTGATCGCTGCTTTCTATTTTAATTACCTTATTCTTATTCCAAAATACCTCCTGGCAAAAAAGTACTGGATCTATTTTTCCTTTCTCTTTCTGGCTATTGCCATCGTTATTCTGCTCTCCGGGCTTCTGTTTTTCTTCTCCGGATTTAACCCTGAGACACTGGCCAAAACAAATCCAACCATTGAAAAAATAATCCCCGTTATTATTATTAATGCCATTTCGTTATGGCTTTTGTCTATTGTGTCGTCGATTTTGTGGACCGTATATAACCGGCTAAAACAAACGGAAAGTGAAAAACTTTCGGCTCAGATCGCTTCACTCAAATCGCAGATCAACCCGCATTTCCTGTTTAATACGCTGAATAATATTTATGCCACAGTTATCGACACTTCGCCCAAGGCCGCAGATATGATCGATAAGCTTTCAGAGATGATGCGCTATACTATGAAAGACATTCAACTGGATTTTGTCTGGCTGGAGGATGAAATAAATTATATCAGCAATTTTATTGAATTACAACAGATACGGCTCGACCGGAATGTAAAACTGGAATATACGCCTCCGAAGGATATTCCTGATGTGAGGATTGCTCCCATGCTGCTGATTCCTTTTATTGAGAATGCCTTTAAGCATGGTGTGAACTCTGAACAGAAAAGCCGTATCAGGATTGAGATCGCTATCAATCAGCATGAGTTGCAGTTGCGGGTGGTGAATAATAAGGTAAATGTGCAGCAGGATATTACTGAAAGAAGCGGCCTGGGCATCGAAAACACAAAACACCGGCTGAATCTTATTTATCCTTCCGGCCATTTGCTCGTGATCAGTGACAATGAGAAGGATTTTTTTGTTTCTTTATATATCAACCTGCGATGATAAATGCTATTGCCATAGATGATGAACCACTGGCGCTTAAAGTGATTGAATCGTTTTGCGTCAGAAGCGGCATCATTAACCTGCAAAAAACATTTACCCAACCCAGCGAAGCAGTAAAGCACTTACGTAAGTTCCCCACCGACCTGATCTTTTGTGACATAAAAATGCCAGCTATGACGGGTATTAACCTGGTCAGATCATTGCAACAAAATACAATGGTCATTTTTACTACAGCCTATAGCGAATACGCTGCTGCCAGCTATGAATTAAATGCCATTGACTACTTACTTAAGCCCATCAGTCAGAAACGGTTTACACAGGCTATCAGTAAAGCGCAGGAATTCCTGGACTATATATACAAAAAAGATCAGCAGACAGATAAAAATATCTTTATCAGAGCCGATTTCAGCCTGGTAAAAATACCGGTGTCAGATATACTGTACGTGGAGGGGTTGGCCGATTACCTTAAAATTAATATCAAAGGGCGAAAGAGTGTTGTAGCGCGGATGACAATGAAGGATATGCTGGAAAAATTAAATAAGACCGATTTTGTCCGTATACACAGAAGTTATATCCTGCCGTTTAATAAAATAGAGGCAGTGAGAGGCATGACGATTTATATGGCTGGCCAGGAATTTCCCATTGGGAAAACATATGCAGAAGAGTTTTTTAGCCGCTACACGGTCTGATAGTTTCATGGATTTCTGTAGGCCGCTCATCGGCATAATCGGATTCCTGCATTCTTCGCTTAACTCCTTTACTTCTTCTCAATTATTTTTCCGAAGCTTTTTTTGATTCCACATTTGTGTTGCAATCGTATTATGCCTGCAGCATAGTCATAATATCGTAACATCTAATGCCCACTGTATGTACAAATCAATTGTGTTAGTTCTTCTTCTTTTATTTAACGCAGTACCGTCTTATACGCAATTCAAATACACGGTTAGCGGAACGGTTAAGCAGCAATCGTCTGGGGAGACGATCACTGGCGTGAATGTAGTAGTAGTGGAAAGGCCTGGGGTGGGAGTGTCAACTAATGAATATGGTTTTTATTCACTGCAGCTGCCCAAAGGCAGCTATACCTTGCGGATTACGCATGTGGGATACAGGGAGGAGCTTATTCCGGTTATGCTTGATTCCAGTATAATAATCAATATAAACCTGGCAGACGAAAATAATTTGAAAGAAGTGATAGTGACATCCCGCAGAGAGAATGATAACCTCATCAAACCAACGATGGGAACGGAGGTATTGAATATGAAAATGGCTGCAAAGATACCCGTAGTATTTGGGGAAAAAGACCTGGTAAAAACAATACAACTGATGCCGGGCGTAAAATCAAACGGCGAAGGCAGTAATGGTTTTTCAGTGAGAGGAGGCGCCACTGATCAGAATCTCATATTACTCGATGAGGCGCCTGTCTATAATGCTTCACATCTACTGGGAGTCTTCAGTACTTTTAATAGTGATGCTATCAGGGATGCTACAATTATCAAGGGCAATAGCCCGGCCCAGTTTGGTGGCCGCCTTTCTTCGGTACTGGATGTAAAAATGAAGGAAGGCAATAACAGGGATTATGCAGTGAGTGGCGGTATCGGCCTTATCAGCAGCCGGCTGACGGTCGAAGGACCTGTTCAGAAGGGGAAATCATCTTTCATTATCTCCGGCAGACGAACGTATGCAGATATTTTTGCAGGACTGTCGGCCGATCTGAAAGATGTAAAACTGTATTTCTATGATCTTAATATAAAAGCAAACCTGGCTGTCAATGACAGGAACAGGTTGTTTTTCTCCGGTTATTTTGGCAAAGATGTATTGGGTGTCTCTCAGGCATTTGGAAGTAAATGGGGTAATGCCACCGGCACAGTGAGATGGAACAGTGTGCTGAGCAGCAGGCTGTTTTTCAATACCTCTTTTATTTATAGCAATTATGATTTCAACGTTGGCTTTAAAAGTGGCGGAGGGGAGACAAATTTCAATTCTAATATCCGCGATTTGAACCTGAAACAGGATTTTACCTTATATGCCAATTCCAGTAATACCATGCGTTTTGGCTTTAATGCAATACACCACACCATCACACCAACAAGAGCAGGAGGAACGGATATTGTAAGTGATAAGAAGAGGCGCAAAGGGCTAGAAAACGCTGTCTACGTCAGCAATTTCTACAAAGCATCTGATAAGCTCAGTTTCGACTATGGGTTACGGTTTTCATTTTACAGCCTGTTAGGAGGCGACACATATCATATTTATCAGCATAATCAGCTTATCCGGTCTGTCGATCTGAAAAAAGGAAAAATTGGTAAAACATATTATAACCTGGAGCCACGGTTTTCGGCCAACTACAGGTTGAACAATGTATCAAGCCTAAAGCTGGGCTTTGCAAGAAACACACAGAGTCTGCATCTGATGAGCAATTCCACCGGCGGCAGCCCAACCGACCAGTGGATCGGCAACAGTTATAACATTAAACCGGAAATTGCCGATCAGGTAAGTACAGGATTCAGCAGAAATTTTCAAAACAATGCTTTCGAGTTGAATGCGGAAGCTTATTACAAGTCCATGCGGCATCAGATAGATTACAGGGATGGGGTCGATTTAAACACGGTTTCAGATATAGAAAGTGAACTGCTTTTTGGTAAAGGCCGGGCATATGGATTAGAAATCCTGTTTAAAAAGAAAAAAGGTAAGCTGACCGGCTGGATTGGCTATACAATTTCTAAAACGGAGCGGAGAATAGCCGGTATTAATAGTGGTCGCTGGTACAATGCCAAACATGACCGTACTCACGACTTATCAGTGGTTGGAATTTACAATCTTTCACCCCGGTGGACTTTGTCCGGTACATTTATTTATACAACAGGCAATGCCGTCACATTTCCTACAGGCAAATATGTGTTAAATGGAATGGTACTGTATCAGTACGGCAGCCGCAATGCCGACCGAATGCCTGCTACTCACCGGTTAGATATAAGTGCCACTTATGAAAAACCGGCGAGACGGCGGTTTCAGAGCTCGTGGAGTTTCGGACTATACAATGTGTACGGTCGTCAGAATCCGTTCAGCATGACTTTCAAAGAAAATAAATCCGACCCACAAAAAATTGATGCTGTGCAAACATCGCTTTTCCGATGGGTACCCAGTGTGACCTATAATTTCAAATTTTAAATTACATAGTGATGAAGAATATGCTTCTGATATTATCACTGACCTGGCTGCTCGCCGGTTGTGAAAAAACGGTAGAACTGGATTATAAAAGCAATCAATCCAGGATTATTATCGAGGGTAATATCACCAATCAAACCGGCCCATACCGTGTAAAGATTTCAAAATCGCTTGGCTTGTCCGAAACAGGAAACTATCCTGCGGTTGATGGAGCAGTAGTAACTATCAGCGATGATGCGGGAAACAGTGAAACCCTGCTTCCGGAGAGTAGCGGGGTATATCGTACCAGCGTTTTAAGCGGGGTGGAAGGGAGGACCTATACGCTAACCGTGATGGTGGAAAATCGAACCTATACGGCCCAAAGTACTATGCCTGTCCGGGTCGCTTTTGATTCCATTAAAGTGGAGGAAATTATTTTTACCGGAGAAGCAGAATATAATCTGATACCAGTGTACAGAGACCCTGTGACGAAAGGAAATATCTACCGGTTTGTATTATCAGTAAATGACAGACTCATCAGTCAGCATTTTGTACAGAATGATGAAGTGAAAAATGGGGTTGTAAATACCACCCGCCTGGAGGTGAATGATGGCGACCTGGAGTTGAAGTCAGGTGATTTTATCGGTATTAAAATGCAGTGTATCGACAAAAAAGCAGGTTTGTTTTACACTACACTGGCCCTGATGGGTGACAGTGGACCAGGTGGAGGTACCACACCTAATAACCCGCCTAATAATTTCTCAAATGGTGCGCTGGGACTTTTTTCGGCACATACAGAAGAAGAAAAAACTGTCACCATTCCGTAAAGACTGATATAAACTGCTATCGGAAAGAATGGTCAGTGTTTTCTGCGCTATGTGGTGGAATCATTTCAATCATTGGCCAACAGCCAGGAAAAGCAATTGCATTTCCTGGCAGAGATAGATGTGCTGCACCTGGAGTATGACCGGGAAAAACTGAGGCAGATTGTCTCAAACCCGCTTTCAAATGCTATCAAATTCACACCCGAGAAAGGGAATATCTATATTTCCGTAACGGAAAATGCACAACGGCCCGGAAACAATTATACACTTGTTATTAAAGTGAAAGATACCGGGATCGGTATACCGGAGGATCAGCTACCGCATATTTTTGACCGCTTTTATCAGTTGGATAACAGTCATACGCGCAAGGCCGAAGGCACAGGCATTGGTCTGGCGCTTACGCTGGAGCTGGTGAAGCTCATGCAAGGAGAGATCGTTGTAAAGAGCCCGCCCACCGGAGCAGTAAAAGGTAGTGAATTCACCGTATTACTGCCATTGAAAAAAGTTGCACCTGCAGCGGAAAGCATGTACAGCGAGCTGGTTCCGGAAGAAATACGGGCTGCCAAACAACCGGCTGTATTTTCCACGGCCGATATTGAGGAAGAGGCCAATACCAGTGCTCCGCTCATCCTGCTGGTAGAAGATAATGCCGATGTAGTGGCTTATACCGCATCCGTCTTACTGATTATCGCCTGGCGATCGGTAAAGACGGACGGGGAGGGCTTGACATAGCCACTGAAATAATCCCGGACCTGATCATTACCGATGTGATGATGCCTTTTATGGACGGGTTTTGAACTGGCTGCACAGTTGCGCAGCAACGAACTGACCAGCCATATTCCCGTGATCATGCTTAGTAAAAAAAGTGAGGGAAGCCATCGAACAAAATCTGACCGATATACATTTTACCGTAGAAAAATTGTGCAGGCTGGTTTTTATGAGCCATTCACAGCTGCATCGCAAACTGGATGCACTCACCGGGTGCTCTCCAAACAAGTTTATCCATATGATCCGGCTCAGGAAAGCAAAAGAGCTACTGCAAAATCCCGTCAACAGTATTGCTTCTGTTGCCCTCGACTGCGGTATGCTGATCCCGGCTATTTTGCCCGTGTGTTTAAACAGGAGTTTGGAGTGACGCCGCAGGAGTGGTGGAAATAAATCGGAAACGTGCTCATCTTTGGATACTATTTAGCTCAAAGGAATGTCTAACCGGTTAATAAAATAACCCCGGCAAAGACTGGCCGGGGTCGCTTTTCATAGCTGTATAAATAATCAATCAATCCATAGAAATTCTCCTGAAAGAATCGTTGCGCTCATATCTTATTTGTTTTCCTTTCAGGTATTTTGCTTTAAACTGGCTGTGCAGTTTGTCGGTTTGCTTTACACCATTCACCACAAACTCCTTATCATCGAGCTGGATGGTTTTTAAATCATCACGACTGCTTACGATTTTTTCGGTGACGATTTCATCCAGCATTTTTTCCATCAGTGCCCTGTTTTTTTCTGCTTCCCTGCGTTGTACTTCCGCTTCGGCACGTTGTTTCTCTGCTTCTTTTCGCTGCACTTCCGCCCCGGCACGGAATTCGTCCGCTTTTTTGCGTTGTTGTTCCGCTTCCAGTCTCATTTTGTCGGCCTCTGTACGCTGCTTCTCTGCTTCAAAGCGTTGTTTTTCGGCCTGTCCGCGTTGTTTTTCTGCTTCTGCACGGAAGACATCAGCCTGTTTGCGTTGTTCTTCGGCCTCTTCCCGCTGCTTTTCGGCTTGTAAGCGCTGAGCGTCTGCTTCTTTCCGTTGCTTCTCTGCTTCCTGGCGCTGTTTGTCTGCCTGTTTGCGTTGCACTTCAGCTTCCTGTCTCATTTTCTCCGCCTCCTCGCGTTGTTTTTTTACTTCTGCAAGCACCTCGTTAATCATCGATTCATATTTTGAGTAATCTTCAGACGCTACTTTTACTCCATCCCGGTACATCTCGGTGATTTTATTTCCTGTCATTCTGATCTTATATTGATGCTCGTCACGCGAAAAATTGAGCGTCGTTTCATCATCATCTGTATAGACAGATCTGATTTCTGTAGAGGTGCTGGTTTTTTGTGCAGCAACAGGCAAAACCGTAAATGCCAGGGCGGCCATCGTAAATGAAGCTAATAAGAGTTTGTTTTTCATTTTTTTTTGTTTAAGATGAATGTTTGGGCAAAAAATGGCCTGTACGTCTTTACAGACGATTTTTTACGTTGTTACAATATTTAATGGCTGTAATACTCTAAGAAATGGCAGGTATATTTTCTGCCTGTTCCGTATTGGTTTTAGCTATAATGGAATATCGGCGTAAACGATCTTATTTATACTCTATTCTTTTTTGCATTTTCTAACCGAATCAGCTCTGCCTGCTGCCGTTGTTTTTCGGCCTGTATCCGCTGCAGCTCTGCTTCTTTTCGCTGTATTTCTGCTTCTGCACGGAGTTCATCTGCTTTTTTACGTTGCAGTTCCGCTTCCTGGCGTTGTTTATCTGCCTCCCGGCGCTGTATTTCTGCCTGCTCACGTTGCTTTTCGGCTTCCGCGCGTGAAAGGGCTGCCAGCCTGCGAAATTCATCTGCTTCCAGCCGCTGCTTATCGGCCAATTTCCGTTGCTCTTCTATCTCATCCCTTCTTTTGTCTGGTGTATTCAATATCGTTTCGCGATCGTAATCGCTATATGACACGGTGCTGATCTCCTGTTCAGCTACCTCTGTCAATTCTGTAGCCGGTGCATTATCGGAGCGGGTTTGTGTTGTTGTTGTCTTTGACGGGTGAGTGGCTGGATCTTTGATCGCTTCAGGCATCTGAGCTTCTGCTGCATTAAAATAAGGCAACGTTGCCGCTACATCATTGTTTACTGCCACAGCAGCAAATGATTGCTTAACAGCTTCTGGTGCTTTTTTTGCTCTTTGCGTGAGCAAAGCTGTACAGACGACGATGCTCATTACAGCAAAGACACCTTCAAACGCAGACAGGCTTCTGTTTTTACTGTATACGATCCGGAAAATCCGGTGAAAAAGACTTTTGCCCTGTCCGGGGAAACCCAGGGCATAGGAAGAATTTTGTATCATATGTTCCCGGAAATGGATAAGTACATTTACATATCGTTCCTTATCGTTTGTATGAACAATGACCATATCGTCGCAGCAGTTTTCCCTTTCCGAACGCAAGAGAGATGATATCCATAAGAAACCGGGATTAAAGAAGAAAATCATTTCCGCCATACGCTGAATAAGATTTACGAAATAATCATTGCGGCGGATATGTGCCAGCTCATGCAGCAGTACGGCCTCTACTTCGGCAGCAGAGAGGTTACTGAATATGCCGGCGGGTACAAGTATCACAGGTTTCAGGTGGCCGATCACCAGGGGTACATTAACGACTGCAGATTCCATAAGACGAACCGGTGTGGCAATTTTCAACTGCCGGCATAATTTTTCAAATCGCTGTTGCCATTCGGCCTGCGGAGCTGTAGTGAAAGAATTCCTTAACCGGCGTACCTGTAATAGATCGTTGGCCATTTTTACCGCTCTGGCTAAGAAGATAATGAACCAGGCCGAAACAATCCAGGTCTTATAGCTGGTGAGTATCGTATCGAGTGAGGTTAGTAACTGCTGTATCAGCGTGGCAGGGTTGTGTCCCGCAATTTCATCGACTGGGTTACTGCCTGATTTTATGCCATAATCATTCCAGGTCATGATAAATACGGTGACTACCGCTGTCAGAAATGCAAAGAAACTGAAGCAGAGCAGTCCGTAACGTAAAGAAGGAGAGGACCGTTTGGTTCCCAGCATGATCAATGCGCCGGCAATTGTTAACAATAAGCCCATCCACAATGAATGAACAAATGTCCAGCTTAAGGAGCGCAGCAGATTATCAGAAAAAAGTAATGTCATACTTTTTCTCGTTTATTTCTTTTGATCAGAAAGTTTTTGAGCCAGTTCTTTTAAGACCTGTAATTCGCGGGCAGATGTTTTTTCGTTGTCGATCAATGCCATGACAAGGCTGCTTACGGAGCCATTATACATGGAGTCTACAAATCTGCCCAGCACCTGCCCCTTGGTCTTTTCTTCATCCAGCAAGGGGGAGTATATATGTTTCATACTCGATTCGTCGCGCTCCAGCATTCCCTTTTCTGTCATTACCTGCATGAGCTTGAGCGTAGTCGTATATTGAACCGCTTCTTTCTGTTCGTTGAGTTTGTCATGCACAAACCGTACGGTAGAAGGGCCATTTGCCCACAATACCTGCAGCACATCCATTTCTGCTTTGGTAGGGGTTACAACGGGCTGAATATCTTTTTTCGAACCTTTCATACCGCCAAGGTACGATAAAAAACGTACGTTTATAATGTCAGCCTGCTTTTTTTCTTTTTTTAACATTCCCCGGGTCAAAAGGCCGGGGCAGGAGAGTTTTTAGCAGAATCATCGGGGAATCCGGGATTATTCCTTGTTTGTATGTTACAAAAGCAAAAGAACTACTACATATATAGGTAGGTTTTGTACCGGGCTTTGCGGGATCCGGCAGTTTCTGCTTAGTTTGGCCAACAGGACCATACCGGCTATTTTAGCCAAACTATTATTATTAAAAATGAGCAAAGCACATTTCTATATGAATTTGTGTTGCTTCCATTCCAGCCAAACAAATCACTACCGGTCATGCGTCGTATTGTGTATCCCTTCGTTGTTGTATGTATTATCAGCCTATCAGCCATCGCCCAGAAAAAGAATACTATTCCTCCCCTGCAGCAGGTGAGGGTAGAATGGGAGATCATCGAAAATCACTACCAGGGTAAATCCGGATTTCAAAGTGCATTTACATTGATCAATACGGGTAAAGCGGATCTTCCGGCAAAAGGATGGTCGCTGTATTTCAATCTCGCACGGGCTATCAGATCAGAATCAGTAGGTGGAGGCATGGTCATTGAAAATATCAATGGCGATCTTTTCCGGTTAAGTCCTGCAGCAGGTTTTACTGGTCTCAAAACCGGGCAGTCCCTCCGCATTCCCTTTGTAGCCAGCGACTGGGTGATCAATTATACCGATGCTCCGCAGGGTTTGTTTTGGGTACCCGACAATCAGCCGGATAAAGGGTATACAGTAAAAGATTATCGCATCATTCCAGCCACACAGTTGAAACAAATTCAACGGGCGCCTGCTGACAAATATGGATTTACGACTCCCGCCGACCTGTATCTGCAAAACAGCAGGATCGAAGATCTGCCGGAGGACGGCCTTACCAGGGTATTCCCTACGCCTTCATATTATAAAGAAGAAGGAGGCCAGCTTGCGCTCAACAGCATTAACCAGATTTTTACTGATCCTGCTTTCAGTAAGGAGGCCGGTTATCTTTCTGCGGAACTCGAACAGGTACTTGGAAAGAAAATACCTGTTTCTGCATCCGTTTCAGGCGGTGCACAGAGTATCCTGCTTTCCAAAACAGACCTGCCTTCCGAAGCGTACGAAATGATCATGACCTCTGGCAACATCCAGATAAAAGCAGGTGATGCTATCGGCGCTTTTTATGGGATTCAATCCCTTCGTTCGCTCTTACCGGCAGAAGCATTTGCAGGTAAGCTGTCATCCGTTACAATTCCTGTGGTGACGGTAAAAGATGCACCTCGTTTTGGTTTCAGAGCCTTTATGCTTGATGTGGGAAGAAATTTTCATTCCAAGCAACAGGTATTGCGTGTACTGGACCTGATGGCACTGTACAAACTCAATGTGTTTCATTTTCATTTCAGCGAAGATGAAGGATGGCGTATCGAAATGCCTTCTTTGCCCGAACTCACCAATATTGGTGCCCGCCGTGGATTTCCTGTAGACGAAAGTAAACAGCTTATGCCCAGTTTCGGTTCCGGTCCTGATAATAATTCGGCCGGTACCGGTCATTATTCCAAAGCTGATTTTATTGAAATACTCCGTTATGCAGCCGACAGGCATATCCGTGTAGTACCCGAGATTGAAACGCCTGGCCATGCCCGCGCTGCGGTGGTGAGTATGAAAGCACGTTATGAACGGTTGATAAAAGAAGGGAAAAAAGAAGCGGCAGAAGAGTATATGCTGCACGATCCCAACGACAGATCGGTCTATCGCTCCGTGCAGGGATGGCGTGATAATGCGATGAATGTAGCGCTCCCTTCTGTATACCGTTTTCTTGGCCGGGTACTCGACGATTTTATTGCCCTGTATAAGGAAGCCGGCGTTCCTTTTACGATGGTGCATGTTGGCGGGGATGAACTTCCCGCAGGTGTATGGGAGAAATCGCCTGTTGCGCAGGAGCTTATTGCCAGCGATCCGGACCTCCATAAAACCGAAGATCTCTGGTATTATTATTATGAAAAGGTAAATCAGTTGCTGCGGGAACGCGGGTTGCAGGCTTATGGATGGGAAGAGGCGGGTATGCGCAAAACCATGCTGGATGGCAAACCACATTATATTCCTAACCCTGATTTTGCAAAAGGTTTCTTCCAGCTCGATGTATGGAATAATATGCTTGGCTGGGGCGCCGAGGATCTGGCCTATCGTCTTGCCAATGCGGGTTACGAGATTGTGCTTTCGCCAGTTAGTAATGTGTATTTCGATATGTGTTATTACAAAAACTTTGATGAGCCTGGTTACTACTGGGGTGGTTTTATTGACCTTGATAAACCCTGGCAATTTATCCCCTATGATTATTACCGCAATGCCCGCAAGGATAAATTCAACCAGGATCTGCCTGCTTCTTTTTTTGAACGTAAAGAACGCCTCACTGACTATGGCAAGCAGCATATCACCGGTATGCAGGGGCTACTTTGGAGCGAAACGCTCGTGAATCCGCAAATGATGGAATATATGCTGCTGCCTAAGCTGCTGGGTCTGGCCGAGCGTGCCTGGAGTGCTGATCCCGCCTGGGCTGCGGAAGCGGAGCCAATGGCAGGAACGGCCTACTGGAAAGACTGGTCGCAGTTTGTGAATCGCATGGGTAAACGTGAATTGCCTAAGCTGGATCATCTGTCTGGCGGTTTTGCCTACCGTATACCCACACCCGGACTGATTATGGAAAATGGCCTGGTCAAAGCAAATATCCAGTTGCCGGGATTTGAACTCCGCTATACGGTCAACGGAAAAGAACCGGATGCAAAAAGTAAACTATACACAGCTCCGATAACTGAAACAGGCATTATCCGCATGAAGGCCTTTAACCGGAAAGGGCGGGGAGGGAAAACGGCTGAACTGAATAATCAATAATTTTTATACAGGGCTTTTCTTTTTGAGAAGAACTTTTTGGACTTTTACCTGGATTGGGATAGATCAGCGTAAAGCAATAATCTCCGAGGTAACATGATTAAATTCAATAAAAGCAGCTCTCCTGTAGATTTTACCAATATTGAATTTGGTATTCGCATTAAACATGCTCAGTATTATTCTCTGATTAATGATTCATTGACTGTAGGGAGTTTTTACTTTGATAGAAAGCAGTCGGCAATGAACCTGGAAGACTCAAGAATTTTTATTTTGTTAAAAGAGAGCAACTTCAGAGAGGAATATGAAATATGGAATCTTAACAATGGTGCACTGGTTGGAGCCCTGTCTATTGAAGGAAAAACGGTTCGTAAATCACTTAAGGCAACTACCGGAATTATTCATCAGGATCCATATGAGTGGAAGGTATTATGTAAGTCTGCCGGGACCTCATCGTTTTCCGGAAGAGTCTGGTCAAAGTTTTCTGGCAGGCTGGATAACGGCAGAGAGGAGGCCGCGTTTATATGGGATTATGAGGGAAACGATGTACGTGATCCGGGAAAACTGTATTTGCCCGTCAGTGGCGAGGTAAAAATGACAAATCCGAGAAATCATATATTACTGGCAGCGGGTTTATTTTTAATCGAAATGGAATTTCAGCCGAGTGACAATGATTGATTAATA
Organism: Chitinophagaceae bacterium; assembly: GCA_047600605.1. GTDB lineage: Bacteria > Bacteroidota > Bacteroidia > Chitinophagales > Chitinophagaceae > CAYMZZ01. Next base: position 40,657 of record JASGKK010000001.1, read on the forward strand.
TCTGGGGGCTATTGAAATGCCTGATCCACATTTCCAATATGCCGGAATTTCTTCATCTTTTTTCTATAATTTTGCGCATCCGCAAAAGTGATGAAGTATCTGTTCAGACGATTATTACCCATTATACTGTTCATCGGTACACTGCTGTGCAATGTCATGGCAGGAGCATCGCTGGGTGCGTCTTTTGTAGATGTCGTCACCGAGACGAACGGAATCCATACGGAAGCTTCCGAGTTGATGCCCGATGAACTGGTAGCATTCAGAAAGCTGCAGATCAGGAGAAAACAACTGGATGTTCGTACGGATTACGATAAACTCAATACAAAGGAGCCGCTTGTCGCGTCTGTTAAGCGCAATCCATGCTACTTAAGTTCTGATGGTAAACAGGCAGTCTGTTTCGGCCTTCTTTTTCTACAGCAATTGTTTTGATCTTCTGCTATTGATTTCTGTATTTTCCTGTTTCCATGACCCGGCAGTTCGCATTCCGTAACCTGCCCGGTAATCTTTTAGCATTTAATAATTCCAGGTTTTAGCCGCATGAACTGATCATGCCGGTACAATTATTCATTTTTAATAACTAGAATGATGAGGAAATCTATTTTCTCTATCCTGCCATTGCTGGTATTACTGGCAGCTTGTAGCAGTAAATCAGCCAATAAAAAGTCCGGAGATGATGAAAGAATTTATCCGGCTGTTAAAGTCGCAGAAAAAGACACGCTGTTCAATGTTCCGTATGTAGCCGATATACAGGCGCAGAAAAATGTAGAGCTGCGGAGCCGTACCGGAGGCGTGCTGGAAAAGATTTTTATCAAAGAAGGGCAGTATGTGTCGGAAGGGCAGTTGTTGTTTAAGATCAGCGATAGCGATTTGCAGATAGAAAAAAGCCGTGCAGAAGCGGCTTACAACAGCGCGATGGCCGATGCAAAGGTTGCAGAGGTTGAAGTTGACCGGGTGCAGATATTGGTTGAAAAAAAGGTGATCACGCAAACAGAACTGGAACTGGCAAAGGCCAAACATAAGGCCCTGCTGGCAAAGGCCGATATCGCCTCGGCAGAAAAAAATGCTATTGAAAGAAAGATATCCTATACACAGGTGCTGGCGCCCTTTACCGGTGTGGTAGACCGGATACCACTGAAGGAAGGAAGTCTGCTGCCTCCGGGATCATTGCTGACCACACTTTCGGATGTGCGTAATGTGTATGCCTATTTTAATATCTCCGAGAACGAATATTTCCAGATTGTGCAAAATGGGTCAGATAGCCCGGAAAACAAAGCAATACGCCTGGTACTTCCGGATGGTTCTGTCTATCCCCATACCGGTATTCTCGCGGCTGCAGAAAGCGAAATAGATGGTAATACCGGCAACATTGCCTTTAAAGCAATCTTTAATAATCCGCAGCATGTATTACGTCACGGGGCTTCGGGAAAAATCCTGATTGAACGGGCCGTTCCCCGGGCAATACTGGTTCCTCAGAAAGCGGTATTCGAAATCCAGGACAAAAACTATGTGTTTATGCTGGATGGTGATAATGTGGCAAAAATGAAGAGCATTGGCGTTAATCAGCGGATCGCTGATTACTATATCGTCAATGATGGGCTTAACTCAGGCGATAAGGTAATAGTAGAGGGAATTCAGTCAATCAAGGATGGCCAGAAAGTCCAGATCAAAATGCTGTAACTGCAGGATACCTGTTGACCGATCATCTGTCTCTTTTTTGCTGAACAATGACTTAATAAGATTATAATGATAGAAACTTTTGTAAGGAGGCCGGTATTATCACTGGTGATCTCCATTTTTATAACCCTGCTGGGTGTACTGGCCCTGTTGCGCCTGCCGGTTACCCAATTTCCCGATATTGTACCGCCATCGGTGGCGGTAACGGCGCGTTACACAGGTGCCAATGCGGAAGTGTCGGTAGATGCAGTGGCGGTGCCACTTGAAAAGGCCATTAACGGTGTGCCGGGTATGACCTATATGTCTACAGTAACGGGCAACGATGGCGTGACCATGATCACAGTATACTTCGAAGTAGGCACAGACCCTGATATGGCTGCGGTAAATGTGCAGAACAGGGTTACAACAGTACTGGATGAACTTCCCGAAGAGGTGATCAAGGCGGGAGTGACCACGGAGAAAGAGGTAAACAGCATGCTGATGTATCTGAATATTACCAGCACTGACCCGCATGCCGATGAAAGTTTCATTTACAACTTTGCAGATATTAATATTCTCAAGGAGCTGAAGCGTATAGAAGGAGTCGGCCGCGCCGAAATCATGGGACAAAAAGATTATGCCATGAGGGTATGGCTAAAGCCCGACAAGCTGCTCGCCTATAATGTTTCTACGGATGAAGTGATTCAGGCGCTCCGCAATCAGAATGTTTCGGCGGCTCCGGGAAAAACGGGGGAGAGCTCCGGTAAGACAAAAAACGAACTGCAATATGTATTACGCTATACCGGAAAATTTTCGCAGCCACGACAGTATGAAGATATCGCCATCAGGGCCAATAGCGATGGCACTATCTTGAAATTGAAAGACCTGGCGGAGGTGGAGTTTGGTGCAATGAGCTACAATATGTCCTCGAAAAGTGATGGACGGCCAGCGGCATCCATTATGATCAAACAAAGGCCGGGTTCCAATGCAAGTGATGTAATTGATAACATAAAAAACAAAATGGAGGAATTGAAAGAGACTTCATTTCCTCCGGGTATGGAATTCAGTTATGCATACGATGTATCCCGCTTTCTGGATGCATCTGTATCTGCTGTATTAAAAACGCTGGTAGAAGCCTTCTTACTGGTAGGTATTGTGGTCTTCATTTTTCTGCAGGACTGGCGATCCACACTCATTCCTGTACTGGCGGTACCGGTATCGCTGGTCGGCACGCTGGCCTTTATGCTGATGCTGGGTTTTTCCATTAACCTGCTTACTCTTTTTGCACTGGTGCTGGCAATTGGTATTGTTGTCGACAATGCCATTGTGGTGGTGGAAGCGGTGCACGTGAAAATGGTAGAAGATGGCCTTTCGCCCCTGGCGGCTACCATTGCAGCAATGAAGGAAATTACGGGAGCCATTATTGCCATTACACTGGTAATGTCCGCCGTATTTGTTCCGGTAGCTTTTCTGAGCGGTCCTGTAGGGGTATTTTACCGGCAGTTTTCACTGACGCTTGCCTTTGCCATTGTGATATCAGGTGTGAATGCACTTACACTTACACCCGCTCTTTGTGCACTCATGCTGAAACATACACATCCAGGAACAGGAAAAGGATGGCTGCAGAAATTCTTTAAAGGATTTAATAACAGGTTTGATGCGACTAACCGTGGCTATCAGTCGCTGCTGAAAAGAACAGCGGGCCGTCGGGTACTCACATTGGGTATGCTGGTATTATTCTTTCTGCTTACCTGGGGTGCGGCGTCTATATTGCCGGGAGGCTTTATTCCTGCAGAAGATCAGGGTATGGTGTATGTGAATGTAACCACACCGCAGGGAGCTACGGTAGAACGTACCGAAAAGATCCTGGACGATATTACCCGCATCGCCTCCAAAGTGGAGGGGGTGGAGAGTGTGACTACCCTGGCGGGATATAGTCTTACCAACGAAATTGCGGGCGCCTCGTATGGAATGGGTATGATCAACCTTAAAGCATGGAAAGACCGGAAGAAAAGTGCCGATGAGATCATTCAGGATCTTACCCGCCAGACAACATCTATCACCGATGCGCGGATAGAAATTTTTTCTCCGCCAACTGTTCCGGGTTTTGGTAATACCAGCGGATTTGAGTTACGTCTGCTTAGCAGGGGCAATGACAATATGCAGGAAGCATCTGATGTGACCAGTAAGTTTATGCAGGAAATTGAGAAAACACCGGAAGTAAATAACGTATTTACCAGTTTTGATGCCTCTTTTCCGCAATACCTGATACATATTGATTATGACATGGCCGCAAAGAAAGGTGTGACGGTTGATAATGCCATGAATACACTACAAACCCTGCTGGGCAGTTATTATGCCACCAATTTTATCCGGTTTAACCAGATGTATAAAGTGATGGTACAGGCTGCGCCTGAATACAGGAATACGCCGCAGGATGTGTTGCTGCAGTATGTAAAGAATGATAAAGGTGAAATGGTTCCTTTTTCGTCTTTTACGAGCATAGAACGGGTATTCGGCCCGGAACAGATCACCCGTTATAATATGTATACCTCGGCTATGATAAATGGTGAGGCCGCATCTGGCGTCAGCAGCGGAGATGCCATCGCAGCTGTTGAAAAGCTGGCCGATGAAAAGTTGCCCCGGGGATATAGCATTGACTGGAGCGGTATGACAAGAGAAGAGATCTTATCCGGCAATCAGGCAGTTTATATTTTTCTGCTTTGTCTGCTGTTTGTGTACTTACTGCTGGCGGGGCAATACGAGAGCTTCTTGTTGCCTTTACCGGTTATTCTGAGTCTGCCGGCGGGTATATTCGGCTCATTTATCTTTTTGAAACTGGCTGGCCTTGAAAACAATATTTATGCGCAGGTGGCGCTGGTCATGCTTATCGGTTTGCTGGGTAAAAATGCCATCCTGATTGTAGAGTTTGCCATTCAGCGGCGAAGAGAAGGCATGCCCGTTCTTCAGGCGGCCATCGAAGGAGCTGCACAACGATTACGTCCTATCCTGATGACATCATTTGCCTTTATCGCCGGGCTTATTCCTTTATGTATTGCCACAGGGGCAGGAGCAATGGGTAATCGCTCTATTGGCGTCGCGGCAGCCGGTGGCATGCTTATAGGCACTTTATTCGGGGTCATTGTTATTCCCGGGTTGTACGTGCTGTTTGCTTCTCTTGCCGAAAAGAAAAAAAAGAAAATTATCCGAACGACAGTTACGACTGTTTCAAATGAATAAAGTCATGAACAAAAGAAATATCAGAATAAATATGCTGGCTGCATTTCTGTCTATCCTGCTATTGATTGGCTGCAGTGTGCCCAAAAAAATCACGCAGAAAGAAATACAACCGCCGCCGGCCAGCTATCCGGCAACGGTTATTGCGGACACTTCCTCTATTGCCCGGCTTGGGTATCAGGAGTATTTCAGCGACACGCTCCTGACAGGTCTGATTGCTGAAGTGCTGAATAATAATTTTGATCACAGGATGGGAGCAGAACGATTGAAAATAGCGGAATCGCTGTTGCTCGTTCGGAAAGGTGCGCTGTTGCCATCGGTGAACCTCGTGGCGGAGGCAACCGGTACGCGCTATGGCCGCCATACTATTGAAGGGGTGGGAAATTTTGATACTAATCTGTCGCCGAATATTGATAAAAGCCAGCAGGTAAATACGCGGGTCACGCCCAATTACTGGCTGGGACTGGATGCCAGTTGGGAAATAGATCTGTGGGGGAAGTTGAAACAGATGAAGAAGGCAGCCAGAGAGCGTTTTCTGGCTACAGTTCATGGCAGGGATTTGTTGCGTTCTGCTATTGTAACCGAGACAGCCTTTCTCTACTACGAACTGATCGCACTGGACCGCGAAGCGGATATTTTGCAGGAGAATATAAGTCTGCAAAAGGAAGCACTGGAAATGGTTAAAGTGCAGAAGGAGGTGGGCAGAGCAACAGAACTGGCTGTCCAGCAGTTTGAAGCTCAACTGGCCAATACGGAAGTCGTACTGATTGATGTGCGGCAGCAAATAAGTGCGACCGAAAATCAGGTATTGTTTCTGTGTGGCAAGTATGAAGGAACTATTAAAAGAAACAATGCCATTGATGTGAATGGCATCAGGTACCTGGCCCGCCACGGTCAGCCAGGTCAGTTAATGCAATACCGTCCTGATATACAGACGATGTTCAGGGAACTGAAGGCAACGCGGGCCGATGCCCATGCTGCCAGGGCCGCATTTTTTCCAACTATTACACTTTCCGCATACGGAGGGTATAATTCCTTTAATACAGGTTATCTTTTCAATCCCACCTCTATGGTGTTTCAGATGTTGGGGAATATAACAGCCCCGATTTTTCAACGTCATCAGATACGGGCCAATTTTAAAATCGCAACAGCCAGCCAGGAAATAGCATTTCTGGAATATCAGAAATCGGTTGTGAATGCCTATCAGGAAGTAAAAACGGTATTAAGTTATTTGAATAATACGGAAAAAATGCTCGGTGTAAAATCACAGGAAGTAAATGCGTTAACGAGAGGCGTGGAGGTGTCTAATGACCTGTATGTAGCAGGTTATGCCAATTACCTGGAGATAATTTCGTCGCAAAAAAGTAAACTGACGGCCGACATGGACCTGATCAAACTTCAGCGAAATCAGGCACAGGGACTTATTCAGCTGTATAAAGCACTGGGCGGCGGCTGGCAATAGAGAATTGTAAAGGAGATACTTTTCTGTAATCGCTGTCCTGAGACCAGAAGCTCAGGACAGCGATTAATGGCGAATAGTTATTCAAAGATCCTGCGTTTGAAGAGCTCCTTCATCTGTCCAAAATCCTGTTTCGGATTTTGGCAGACAAAAATGTACTGATAGAGCTCTTCGTCTTTGTAAGAATAAGGGTTGTAGATGGCTCTCACCTGTTTTACGTCAGCAAAGTATTCTTCAAAAAAGCCCCTGACCTTATTGCTTAATGCAATGACGGTGTTGGGCATTTGTCCGGAAGGAGCCCAACTGTAAAAGCTGCCGTGATAGGAGAAAGCGGCGGGTAAGCCATATTCATTTCTGAACAGGCTTATGGCCCCGGCCTGCCTGTAATGTTTACCCCAGATCAGGCTTGAGTTTTTGGTATCAGCCGGTAAACTGTCATATACGGTTTTGAGTTCCTGCATAACAGTCTTCCACAGACCGGTACTATAGTATTCTTCGAATTTCACTGCATATTCAGCTCCTTCCACCCGTTTTTTTTCAAAGGGGTATACCTTACTGATATAACGATGCAGGTTATAAACGGGCATTCCAAACGGGATCATGATGCTGCCAATGACCATTAATGCTGCTACCGGATAAAAACTCCACTTTCTTTTTAATACTATATGCTGCTCGAGGTATACTGCTCCCAATGGGATGATCGTAAGCACTAATGGATAAAAATAATAGGCCTTCCCGTTTTTATAAAGCAGGAACAGAAATGATAATGAAATGGCTGTTGCCAACGGATACATGATCGTTTTATTTTTGGCAATACGCAGGTATAGAATACCGGGTATGACCAATAGCAGGGATACAACAGGGTTGATACTGATGATAAGATTCTGGAGGGTTGTCAGTCTGCTCGTATCATCCAGTTGTGTTTCATAAAGCCGCGAAAACATTTGTAACACCGGATAATCATGTGTTACCTGCCATATTACATTGGGCAAAATGGCTACTGTAAATACTCCAATGTTTATCCAGCATTTATTCCGGATAAGGGCATCTCTTGTCTGTTTAAAAAATAACAGGGCCAGTAAGCCAAAAAGGAAAAAAACTGCGTCATATTTGGCCATTAATCCCAGAATGCAGAATAGGGTGAGTAGCCAGAGTGATTTTTTATCACGGAGTTTGATGAATCGTACCAGGAAATAAAAACTCAAGACCCAAAACAGTTGGCTGAATACCACTGGCTGAAAAAGTTGCTGAGAACGTCCGAATCCGGGGGCAATGATAATACCCAGTAGTACCAGGAATACGGCTTTGTTTCCACCTCCCAATTCAAGTGTTGTTTTAGCAACAAAAATCAAAATGAGCACACTGCAGATATGCGGAAAGATGTGATGAACGAAAACGGAGTCTGATTGAAACAGATTTTGGACAAAGGCAAAGAGTCCGATCAGCGGAGGGAATTCCATATATCCCCATGCCAGGTGATTTCCTGTTTCGATGTGTAGCAGTTCATCTCCCTGAAATCCGGAATGGCTGTCTGCAACGAGATGAAGTATAAGCTTGATAGTACAAAAAATAAAAACAATCAGTTTTGCCTGACGATTCATTCTATGATGGTTTTGGTATTTGGCAGTTAGTATAACTATTTGTTCTGCTAACGTCAATGATCTAAAATAGACAGAATTGAGTAAAATCCCAGCCCGGAGAGGCTTTACCGGGGATACCGGTATGCTTACTGACAGGAATTAACCGGTCAATAGCATTAATTGCCCGCTGAATGGTTTTTTTTGCCGGATGGTAGAGCTGTGGTCCTATTTACATGTTAGCGAATAACTGGATTAAAAGAGACATAATAATTTTTTTTGACAATATTTTCTACCTGTAAACTGGCTGAAACTGCATAATAATTCAACGCTCATTCATGATCTTTCTTTTTCCTTTAACATTCGTTTTTAGCAATCCCGTCAACTTTTTTTTATCTTAGGTTATGCGTGACTTTCTGTATACTCTTATCCTTCTCGGGTCAGTTCAGGGGGTAATTGTCTGTGGCCTCTTATTGTTTTCGCGGGGGCGTTTACTATCAAACCGTTTGCTGGCGGCCATTATCGGCCTTATGACCTTACCGGGCTTCCATTTATATCTGCATTATAAAGGAGGCTATGATATCAACGACTTTACCCGTTTTGTACACGACATCATGCCCATGGTGGTTATTATGCCTGTGGGTCCCCTGATCTGGTTTTATGTACGGTCGCTGACGGAGCCGGCGTTTGAGCTCGGAAAAAAGCAGCGGTTGCATTTTCTGCCCCTGATTATTGACTTACTGCCCAAACTGGCAGCTATTATTTTTTATGTGACAGTATGGATGGGAGTATCCACAGCCACCCGTGATGATTACCGTCAGCTGGATGACTGGTACAATCGCTATGCAGATATTCCACGCTGGCTGTCGGTTACTTTTTACCTTATACTTGCTGAAAGACATTTAAAAAGCCATCGGGAGACCAGTCTGCAATCAGGAAAAAAAATCAGGCAATGGCTGCGGCTGTTTACCGGATTGTTTGCGGGGTTTCAGTTGGTCTGGCTGATTTACCTGATACCATATGTTATTCCGGCTTACACCCAGGGCTTGCTGAAGGCGGTTGACTGGTTTCCGATCTATATCCCCATGACCATCCTGGTATACTGGCTGGGTATACAGGGATATCTGACCAGTCTGAAACTGACCATTCCCAAAAAAGCGGTAGAGAGCGGCTGGGTCGACAATGCCTGGCAGCGATTGAGCCTGTCTATGGAGCAGGACCGCCTTTATCTGGATCCGGAACTCAATCTCGAAAAAGTGGCTGGACATACCGGGCTCACCACCCGCCAGATTTCCGAATTGCTCAATCAGCACCGGTCTACCAGTTTCACGGCTTTCGTCAACCATTATCGGGTAGAAGAATTCAAAACACGGCTGACAGGCGACACGGCCAATCAGTTTACGATGGCCGGACTGGCCATGAAGTGTGGCTTTAACTCACCCGCCACTTTCCAGCGTATTTTTAAACAATATACCGGCATGGCGCCTTCTGCTTTTCTTAAAATGACAGAAAAAGTTGAGGATGAAAAGAAAAAATGATTGACCCGGTCAGATAGGTGGATATTTATGATAAATTATATACCATTTATTTTCAATAAAATAAGCTAATCAATAGTTGATATTGCTGCTCAAAACATGATTTGAGAGCTATCCTTTTTTTTCATTAGCTGCTTACCTGCGAGGTTTGTTTAAAAAAGATGCGTACAGTTTTATTTGCTTCATTCCTGTTAATAAGCCTGTTTGTAAAGGCCCAGTCCAAACCTGCACTGGAGCCAGCTGCCATGCGTGAGGACTTCGCCTATTTAAGGCATCATCTGGAGGCCACACATCCAATGCTGTATATCCATCATACACCTGAGGCCATGAAAGCCATAATGGATAGCCTGGCAGCAACGATAGACAAACCGTTGCCCTTTTTCGAATTTTATAAAAAGATTGCTTACCTCATCGCGCAGGTCGGATGTGAGCATACCAGTTGCGGTTATGGCGAGGGGTTTGATAAGCTGATGCGTTCAGCCAGTTTCTTTCCGTTCCAGCTTTATTTCCTGCCAGACAAAGTACATATTCTGATCAACCTTACTTTGGATAAAGATATCCGGCCGGGCGATGAACTGCTGTCTCTTAACAATTACCCGATCGATAGTATCCGCAAAGTACTGTATCAATATATACCAGCCGATGGCCATATCACGGAGGCGAAGGATAACCAGTTGTCGGCTATGGCATTTAATATATGGTATTACCTGTTTGTAGAGCAGGCCAGGGAGTTTAAGATTGTGGTACGTACCAGGGAGGGGAAGCTAATCAGTAAAACGGTAGATGCCCTGACATTAAAAAAACTGAATGAGCAAGCGGGTAAAAACCCCGTTAATAAACCTGTGCTGGACCTCGATAAGCGATTGCAGACCTGGCGAAAAGAGCCTTTACACCTGGAGCTTCTGCCCGAAAATAAAGCAGCGGTACTAAGTGTGTTGACGTTTTATACTGATATGAATAGGTTCCGCAGCAAACTGGATAGTTTTTTTAAAGTAATGGCAGCCAATAAAACGGAGAAACTGATCATTGAACTGGCTAATAATGGTGGTGGTGAAGTGGAACTGGCAGCCGATCTGTTGAACTATTTTATTACTGCACCCACCAGTATCGTGGAGTATTCCTACCTGCTCACAGATAGTGATGAGTATCTGAAGCTGGCCAGTATCCCTGATGAGATCAGGCAGTCTAAATACGATTATATCGAACCCCTGAAGGATGGGAGATCCTATGCAAAATTGTCGAAATATGCAGGTGAACTCAAAATGCTGCAGCCCCGTGCAGATCGGTTTACCGGAAAAGTGTATCTCTTTGTGAATGGAGGAACATCTTCCGCCGCCTCTACGTTTGCGGCTGTTATGAAAAGCCTGGGCCTGGCAACAGTAGTGGGGCAGGAGACCATCGGTACCTATGCAGGTGGTGGCACCGTCATCGGGCTTGATCTTACACTGCCCAATTCAAAGATAACCGCGCATACGGGACTGCTGTATCAACGGTTTCGCACCACTGGCGGTGAGCCTCACCGCGGTGTTATTCCTGATGTGCCCTATGTGGTTTCTTTTGACGAGCTGTTTGCGGCTGATAAGCCATGGAGAAGATTTATACTGGAGCTGAAATAGACGTTGAGTTTGAAGGCTAAAGTGAAGTATATTTAATTGTAAGCTTAACTGGCTATGAAAAAAGCTTTTTATTTGTCTGCTTTACTGTTACTGGTCGGTTGCAAATCAGTGGAAACGGCCCTCATTGAGACGGGTGATTTATTATTCCGAAGAACCTATAATTATCCTTTCTGGACTCCAACGGATGAGCAACTGGATTCTATAAGTAAAACCAAGCCGAATTATCGGGGCAATAACGAAAAAGATGTTTTTTATCGGGAATTGATTCGTAAAGGGATTGTTTCAGATCGCTTCCTGGATACTTCCGGCTTGAATATGCAATTACTGAATTTTGAAAAGACGCGAGCGCGGTTTGGGAATATGGATATAAGTCTGGTAACGGATATAAAAGCGGAACGTCAGTTTTTTCATGTAAAAATCAAAAAGGATAGTTTTAGTGTTGCACTCGGGAAGACACTGTTGGCAGATAGGTATGTTGTCTGTTTGGATGTAGATGATGATGAAAAACAGGACATATTGCTTTTGAGTGTTTTTTATATAATGGGGGGCGATAATTTTGAAATGAAGAAGTTTAGTTTTATTCCGGTAAATACGGGCCATAGATAATTTCGAACTGATTACATTAATCAATATAACAGGAGATGTTGCTAAGATCTTTTGACGAAATGCTGGTGGCATATGGTATTACTGTTTTGGAAGAAAGCGATCAGACGGATCGTTCTGCCATGCTGATACGGCTTCCCAATTCTGTACTATTTGAAGGAGAATATTGCGAATATGACAGCATACAGAATTGGTATCGTCAAAATATTTCTCCTGTACCTATACCTTTTTTGTTTTATGGCAAGCTGGACTATGATTATGGTTTTTTTGAACTCTTTTTTGCTGATCCGGTAATTGCCCGGCGGATCTCGGCACTTATACCTGGGTTCTACTCCATCTATCCCAATGGTAAAAGGATGCGGACAGCCGGATATGAGACTTTAATTGAACTGAACGAGTAATTACGATCTGGATAAAGGGACAGGCTGATCAAAAGAAAGAGTAAAATCGAATTGCGTTCAGGTCGTACACGAAAACGTTTTGTGGTGCATTGATTTAAAGAACTGCTTTTTCTGGTTTCGCCGGATTCGGTTAAGCGGTTTGAAGAAGATTTTCACAAAACTCTCTGTAAATATAATGAAGTGGAAAATGGAACTCCCGCCTCTTTTAATGAGGGTAGTCTTTTTATAGCCTACCTGCTTTCCAGAACTTATTATACGCGTTTTCCCAGCTAATGACCCATAAAAAAAGGTAGAGGGGAGAAAGGTAAAGGGTAAAAGGCCGGAAGTGTGTGGCCTTCAAAGGTCTTATGCCCTACAGCCTTTACCATACACCATCTACCTTTCACCCTCCGCCTTTTTTCCGTCTGCCTGTAACCTTTTAAATCTTCCTTTCGTACCAGCAAAAAAAAATCTGCCATGCTGCGTAATTACCTGAAGATTGCGTTGAGGAATCTTTTTCGCCATAAAGCGTACTCGTTTATTAATATTGCCGGTTTGGCTATTGGCATGGCATCGAGTATTATTATTTTCCTGTGGGTACAGCATGAACTCAGCTTTGATAAGTTTCATACAAAGGCCGGTTCCGTTTACCGGATTATTGGCCGGGCCGGCGACTTTGATTTTGCCGTGAATCCGGCGGGAATGCCCGAAGGGCTGCAGGCTGAGTTGCCGGCCATTCGTAATACGGTCCGGGTTTCGCATCCGGAATCAGTTACACTTGCCCTGGATGATATAAAGTTTGAAGAAAAGCGGGTGTTTTTTGTAGACTCTACATTCTTTCAGCTTTTTGATTTCAAAATGCTCAATGGCAATCCCGGGCTTGCGCTGCGACGAAGCGATGCGGTAGTACTTACCAGATCGGCAGCCAAGAAATACTTTGGCAATGCTGATCCAATGGGTAAAGTTTTACGCCGGGATAATAAGACCAATCTGATCGTTACAGCTGTTCTCGAAGATGTACCCGGCAATTCGCATCTGCAATTTGACGTCCTTATCCCGCTTTCGCACTTCACACAGGATTACCGGGATCTTCGGGAAAAAGTATGGGATAATTTTAATTATTATACCTATCTGCTCATGGATCCCGGCTTTCGGGGAGATAAGGCCTCTGTTGCTGCATTCAATCAGGCAATGGATAATATTTATAAGAAGCATGAATCGGAAGCAGAACTAAGGGTCAATTTTTTTCTGCAACCCCTTACCAGCATCCACTTTAATTCAAGCCTGCAGGTAGACCTGCCGGGTCACGGCAACCGGCAGTATGTAGATATCATGCTCGTAGTAGCCGTTTTTATTTTGATCATTGCTGCCATCAATTTTATGAACCTGGCAACAGCCCGTTCGGCACGTCGCTCCCGCGAAGTGGGTTTGCGCAAAGTGGTCGGCGCTTTACGCGGCCAGCTGGTCGGACAGTTTCTTGGAGAGTCTGTGATCACCGCGCTGCTGGCCCTGTTGCTGGCAATCGGAATGGTATTTCTTTTTCTGCCCCTGTTTAACCGGATAGCGGGACAGGAGTTTCATTTCAATCTCGGTGACTGGCAGATGATCGGTGGGTTGATGGGTGTAGCGCTTGTGACAGGGGTGCTGGCTGGTATTTATCCGGCTTTTTTCCTTTCAGCATTCCGTCCCACGCGTGTGCTCAAGAGCAATATGAAGACAATGGGAGGAAATCTGTGGTTCAGGAATACCTTGGTAGTGACACAGTTTGTAGTTTCAATCGTACTACTGGTTGGTACCGTGGTGGTATACAAACAGCTTTATTTTATCAAACACCGCAATGCAGGTTTTGAAAAGGAAAACCTGGTTTATATGCCAATGAAGGGAGACTTGTGGAAACAGCAGGCTGCATTGAAGGCGGAGTTGGCAAAGAATGACCTCACAAAAGATTATACCGTCATTTCCGATCTGCCCATTGATCTGGAGAGCGGCACCGTGTCAGTAAAATGGGAAGGAAAGGATCCCAATGCAATGATTGTATTCCCCAACATGGATGTAAGTGAAGACTTTTTCGATGTATTCCGGATGACCATGCTGCGCGGCCGTGCTTTTTCCCGGTCGTTTGTGGGCGACTCTTCCAATTTTATACTGAATGAAAAAGCGGTTGCAACTATGGGTATGACACTCAATAATGCAGTAGGTAAAAGGATAGAATTTCAGGGAGAAAACGGGACGATCATTGGTGTGGTAAAGGATTTTAATTATAAGCCGATACAGAAGGTCATCGAGCCAATGGTATTGCGGCTGAATCGGTGGGGAGGCATAGTGGTCGTACGCACACAACCCGGCAAAACCGAAACTACTATTGCGGCACTCCAGAAGATCAGCCGCGACCTGAATCCCAATTTCCCTTTTAGTTATGACTTCCTCGATCAGGGGATTGCCAACCTCTATAAGGGCGAACGGCGCCTGAGCAATCTCTTCAATCTGTTTGCCGGACTGGCCATCTTTATTTCCTGCCTGGGATTGTATGGCTTATCGGCTTTCCTGGCTGAGCAGCGTGTACGTGAGATTGGAGTGCGAAAAGTGCTGGGGGCAAGTGTATTTGGTATTGTGTACCTGCTATCTACCGGGTTTACCCGGCTTATCCTGGTTGCCATGCTGATTGCGGTTCCGCTTTCCTGGTTTGCTGTCAATCGCTGGCTCGAGTCATTTGCCTACCATATAGAACCCGGCTGGATGATCTTTGTCATTGCCTGCCTGGCCGCATTATTCATCGCATGGATTACAGTAAGCTATGAGTCTATCAAGGCAGCATTAACTTCTCCGGTCCGCAGTTTACGATCGGAATAGTAACTTCTTTTCCGTTCTCTTCATTGCGCAGTTTTCCGTGCCCCTGGTAACAGGGGCTTTTTTGGTAAAAAGTAAAGGGCCATAAGAATATTGGTTAATTTAGGAGGCGGCCGATAGTTTTTTATGCATATACCCATATAAACTTTACAATAACCGGAATGACGGATAAGGACAAAAAAGACAGACAGGCGATACTCGATAATATTGAGAATTTCGGATGTCATCTTATATTAATAGAGGCAGATAACTACTTGCCTGGTTTTGTCTATAGTATCGGACTTTTCAAACGATTTGGTCATCCTGAGATAATCTGTTTTGGTTTGAAAACAGAGGTTATGGCAACCATAATTAATCATGCCTGCAGCCTTATTGAGAAAGGAGATATGATGGAAGCAAATAGAGCTTACTCAGGGTTTCTGGAAGGATATGATGTTCGGTTTCTTCAGGTTTCTGAGGAGTATTACCCGCATTATTTGGGCTACGCAGGTTGGTTTTATGACATGACTTTTGATTTCCCGGTTTTACAATTGGTATGGCCTGATAAAGATCGCCGGTTCCCTTGGGAAGAAGGCTTTAATGCTGACTGGAAATTCCGGCAACCGCTATTAGACAGAAATACAGATTTTTGGTTTTACGAGGAGAGGAATCTTGGTGTATATACAACCAGACAAGCATTTGAAGGCGAAACAATTTTATATGTATATCACAATGATAATGGCGATTGGCAATTTCACACTAGCCTCGAACCTCATATAGATGATGCAAGATTAGTTAGTTTAGAAGAAATAACTATCCTTGATCCATCAATTAACGAGCTTTACAGATTGCAGTATGGATGGCGTGCCTGGCGGGAATCTGGTCAGCAAGAGTGGCAGTTTGATGAGTATCCTGGTGAAGACTAAAGCACATAGATTTTAAAAAGCCCGTTAACCTCTTCGTAATATACACATCCCTATCAAAAGGATATCTTTTCGGTTTTCTGTTGTAAAAGCAGCGATTAATCACTGCAGAAATATTTCCCCGGCTTTTCCTGCCTTATAGTATTTTAGCTCCAAATACCCTTTATGAAAGGTCCGCTCAGGCTATTTTTAGCGCTGATTTGCCTGCTTGCTGTCGAATCTCTTTTTGCACAGCAACGCAATTCCGCCGATAGCATCCAGTTTCGCGACAGTATGCGCCGCGCACGACAGGCAGCCATGGCCCAGATATTTGCTGATACAGCCAAACTCGTCAGCAGCGATTATCAGCTACAGATAGAAAAAGCATTTGTCATACTCGACAATGTGAGCAATAAGAGCGAACTCGGATTTCCGGTACTGCTGATACGAAACCGGTTGAAGGATAGCGATTCGGTTCTTTCTGTTCTGAAAGAAAATATCCTCCACAACAGCAGCGCCCTCAATCTCCGTAATCTGCAGGTTTTCCGGACACTCTTGCAGGATCTGCAAACGGATCTTCGCGATCACCGGGCCACACTCGACAGTACAGAAAATGATCTGAATGATTTGCGTACCAGTATGAAACCGCTCCTCGGCGATACTATACTGCGGCAGGTGTACCGGGACTCTGCCCTGCGCCAGCAATTTTCTCCGCAGGTAAGGAGTATGCGTCAGCAGTTTCGTGCAGCAAGTGAACAGTTGCGAGGCAGTCTCGCCGATATCAACCAGCTTCAGACCCAGACATCTTCTGCTATTATTACCAGCACTCAACTCCTGGAGCGGGTAAACGAATTACTGAATACCTCGGCAGTCAGGATATTTGGAAAAGAGTACAATTACATGTGGGAACGGGATACCGTTAGTCAGCCGGTAAATGCCCGTGCCGCTTTTGCCAGGGCCTATGGTGCCGAACGGAAGGCGGTGCAGTATTATTTTAAGGATAGCGGTTTCAAAAGGGTATTCCTCCTGATGATCGGGTTCCTGTTTTTCATCTGGATGTACCGCAATATCCGACTGCTTAAAAAGCATGGAGGACTGGAGCAGCTTACTGGATTGCCTTTTACCTACCTGCCCGAAGGGTATGTGGTTTCCGCATTGGTGATCATGTTTTGCATTGCACCTTTCTTTGACCTGCATGCGCCTTCGGTCTATATCGAATCCATGCAGTTTCTGTTGCTGATCATCCTCACGATTATCTGCTGGAAAAAATGGCCGCGCTCATTGTTTGTGGTATGGATTGTAATGGCTGTTTTGTATATCTGTTTTTCATTTTTCCATCATGTTTCTGATCCTTCTATGTGGCAGCGCTGGCTGCTGATCGGGTTAAATGTGCTTTCTGTTGTTTTTGGCAGCCGTTTCCTGACACGTATGAAGGATCACCTGCATCTCAGGGGCTTTTTGCGTTTTGTGATCATTCTCCACAACGTGATGAATATATTGTCTGTCATCTGCAATCTTACCGGTAGGTTTACGCTGGCGCAGTTGCTGGGCAATGCGGCTATTTTTTCTTTTATGCAGGCGGTAGGGTTAGCTGTATTCAGCAAAATATGTATGGAAGCGATCCTGCTGCAGATCGTGGCCAGCCGTGCCAAACGTTCGCTGCCGGTCAGGTTTGACTATGCAGCGGTGCTGGCCAGTTTCCGGCGGCTGATCCTTACACTGGTGGTGGTCTTGTGGGTAATCGTGTTTACTACCAACCTCAATATCTATCATACCCTGTTGAATGGCTTAACGGCATTTTTATCCGCTTCCCGCAAAATAGGTGATGCTTCATTTACCATGGGTGGAGTGCTGTTATTCTTTATGATCATCTGGATAGCGCATTTGCTGCAACGTTATATCGGCTACTTCTTCGGAGCTGGCGATTCGGATGAAGAGGCGCAGGATAAGCGGCAGCGCTCACGCCTGCTGATCGCCCGGCTTATCCTTTTATGTCTTGGTTATCTGCTGGCAGTAGCCGCTTCTGGTGTTCCGGTAGATAAGATCACGATTGTGCTGGGCGCCCTGGGTGTAGGTATTGGCCTCGGTTTGCAGAATATTGTCAACAACTTTGTATCGGGCATCATTCTCATCTTTGACCGCCCGCTGCAGATCGGTGATATTGTAGAAGTAGGGGGCCATTCGGGCAAGGTCAGGGAGATAGGATTACGATCCAGCACGATCCAGACCAGCGATGGGGCAGAAGTAGTGATCCCGAATGGAGATATTCTCTCCGAAAAGATCGTGAACTGGACACTTACCAATAACCATCGCCGGCTGGAACTGGACCTGCTCATCAAGGGCAGTGATGATATGGAAGTAGTGTCTTCGGCAGTTAAAGAAACAGTGAAGGAATCTGCTTATGTGATTAAGGAGCGAGAGCCACAGGTATTGTTTACCAAACTGCAATCAGATGAACTGGGACTGAAGGTCTTTCTGTGGTGTGCCGATGTGGCACAGTCGGAGGCTGCCATGAGTGATCTGCTCGTGCGGTTAAAGACCGGGTTAAGCAAAAAAGGATTAGAGCTGGGTGAGTAAAATATCTATCTATAAAATAAAGCAATGAAGAAAAGCACCTGTTTGTTTGTGTCATTTATTTTTTCGATGACAATATATGCCCAGGAAAATAATATAGGCAGCAACAGGAAATTGACTACTGTACAGATGAAGTATTATTCGTTTGACTACCCCGGTACATGGCTTATAGATACAAGTCATGCACTGGGTATAGATGTTTTTGTCAAGTCGCCCAAAGAAGACAGCCTTGATAAATTCAGCGAAAATGTGAATGTATTTTTGCAGGACCTGACGGGGCAGGGCTATGATCTGTTACGAATGGGGCGGGAAAGCGAAGCACAGGTCCAAAACCTGGTAAATGATTTTGAAATTCTTGAAAGCCGGCTGGATACGATTTCAGTGATTCCCTATTATTCGCTTAAGTTTAAAGGACGGCAAGGGAAATTTTTATTGATTACCTCACAACGGTATTATTTGAAAGGAAATACCGGCTTCGCAGTTACTTTTACTATGGAGGCGGCAAATGAAGAAAGATACCGGGTGCTTTCAAAAGAAATAATGGATTTTTTCAGATTTCGATAGGAACGGAAAAGCGAATGTTTCTTTTCATGTAAATGGGTATGCTGAAATCAAAAAGACTGAGGCGGATAACAAAGTGGCTGATAATAACAGCAGTTTTGCTATTAATAGCCGTTCTCATTCTTATTTATTATCAGACAGACGTAACAGATAATCTTGACACCTATACCTACGAACTTCCCTATGCCAAAGGTACCAGCCACCAGGTGGTGCAGGGGTATGGCGGACTCTTTTCCCATCAGTATATAGCGGCCCTCGACTTTGAAATGCCTGTGGGTACACCCGTGTATGCGGCCAGAGGCGGAACAATATACAGCTATAGAGACAACAGTGATGAAGGCGGGCTGACAGCCAGTTATAAGAATAAAGCCAATTACATCATCATACAACACGATGATGGCAGTTTTGGCTGTTACTGGCATCTGCAAAAAAATGGCGTACTGGTCCGGAAGGGCCGGGTGGATAGAGGTCAGCAGATAGGGCTTAGCGGAGCCACCGGCCAGGTAGTGAGGCCACATCTGCATTTTTCGGTAAAGAAAAAGCTTACATATGACAAGGACTCCTTTGTCCAAACCAGGTTCAGAACCAGTGATGGAGTGCTCCTGTTGAAGAATCGGGCCAGCTATGAACGACTGTAAACTGAAGTCAACAGAAGTTTCTCAACGGCTACAGAAAGTCTCCAGAATTGAGGTGTAGGTTTACATTTATTAATCAAAATTATTAGTATGAACCGGAAAGTATTTGTCCTGCTGCTCGCTGGTTTTGCCAGCCTGGGCGTACCTGCACAACAGAAAACAGAAACGACTGCAACTCCTCCTGTGAGCGTAAAAACGGCATTTGAAAAGAAATTTTCAGGTGCCTCAAAGGTGAAATGGGAAAAGGAAGACAATGACTATGAGGTAAATTTTGTTTTTCAGAAGAAAGAAATGTCGGCCGTTTTTGATAACCAGGGGACATGGAAAGAAACGGAAGAAGAAATTAAAGTGACCGAACTACCTGTCGCGGCTATGACATATATCAAAAGCCAGTATAAGGGAGCAAAAATAAAAGAAGCGGCAAAGATCACAAAAGCAGGAGGAGGTATTAACTATGAAGCGGAAATAAATAAAAAAGATGTTCTGTTTGATGAGCAGGGGAGATTTATTAGAGAAGAAAAGGATTAACCCGGCTGCCAGGTCAGGGAAAATTCATGCAATACCTGACGAAAAGAATAATCAATTGCAATCCCGCTTTGATCGCATATTTGTTTGATGATGGAAAGCCCTAATCCATTATGATGGCTATGCGTTTCTTCCTTATAGAAGCGCCGGAACAATTTTTCCGGATCCAATTGATGTGGACCCCCGGAATTGCTTATTGTTAACCCGGTTGCGGTCAAATGGATATTTATTTTCCCTCCTTTATGATTGTGTGTTATAGCATTTCCGATCAGGTTGTTTAACAGGGCATCTGTCAGGTCGGGATTCGCAACAATGCTGCTTTCTTCGAGATTAACAGAAATGTGAATATTATCATTTTCAAAAAACTCAGCGAACTGGCTGAGTTTTTCACGAATAAACGCGGTGAGGTTAATTTTTACCACCCTGGAAAACTGATGGTTTTCAATTTTCACTAAAAAGAGCAAAGACTGGTTAAGCCGGGTGATTCTTTTTGAAGCTGCATAAGCGCTTTTGAGCAGGTTTATCTGGTCATCAGTCAGGTTTTCCCCCTGTATTAACAGGTCCAGTTTGGAGCGAATAATGGCGACAGGAGTTTGTAGTTCGTGTGAAGCATTTTCTGTAAATTCTTTTAATAAACGGTAATCAGTCTGTGCGCTTCGGATTGAACTGGTCAGGCTTGTATTAAGAAAATTGAATTCGTCAATGGATGAAGGAGGAAGCAAGACTTCGGTATTGGAGCTAATCCTGAATTTCTTTATTTCTTTGATTGTATCATAAAAAGGGCGCCATAGTTTTTTTAGAATAATCTGATTTAAGACAAAAGAAATCAGGATTATGATCATGAGCATGACGGCGGTCGAACAGGCCAGGGTGCGTGTCAGGAGTTGTGTGCTTTCAAGCGGCCTGGATATGGTAACAAGGAAGTACTTGTTCCCAACCTGCTGTGTAAAGGAAAGCTGCCTGAATGTTTCCTTTTGTCCCTCTTCCGGATCATATTTTTGGAGTGAACTGTACCGGGGAGATAAGATTGGCAGGGCACTTTGTTTGTATACGACCCGAAGGTCTTCCAGTTGACCAGGCAATGGCAGAGAATCTGTTGTATTTGCTGTATGTTCTATCTTAAGCTTATAGTTCAACAGCTCTTCATCTACCTCCCGGACAAGAATACGGTTTATGATAAAATAGTAAGCTATTGCCGATAATACAAATAGAATGGCAGTATTAATAAGATTGGTACGATTGTAACGTGCAAATAGTTTCATTCAAAACCCTTAATTAAGTAAAGTAAACCTGTATCCCATACCATATACAGCTTTGATGTAGTCGGGGCAACCGGCCTGTAACAGTTTTTTTCTTAGATTTTTGATATGGGAGTAAATGAAATCATAACTGTCAGCCATATCCACTCCGTCGCCCCACAGGTGCTCGGCAATGGCTTCTTTGGGTATTACACGATTTTTATTGCTGAGGAAGTATAATAACAAATCGTATTCTCTTCTTGTGAGAGCTATTTCATTTTCCTCCCGATCTTTCAGCATTTTACCGGCTAAATCAAGGGTAAGCTCACCAATCATGATTTGGGTTTTTCCATTAAAAGCTTTTCGCCGGATTATTGCAGATACCCGTGCTCCCAACTCAGCCAAATGAAACGGCTTGGTGAGGTAGTCATCTGCACCAACATGTAACCCTGTTATTTTATCTTCTACAGAATGATTGGCGCTAATGATCAGTACTCCTTCTGTTTTTCCCTCTTTTTTCAGGATTTTCAGAAGCTCCAGCCCATTGCCATTCGGGAGCATTATGTCGAGGACAATGCAGGCATATTCATTCAAATGTATCTGTTCAAGAGCCGTGTAAAAATCAGATGCAGTATCGCAGATGAACTGCTCATTTTTCAGGTATGCACAAATGCTTTCGGAGAGCTCTTTTTCATCTTCTATGATCAGTAGTTTCATACAGAAATGTTGGATTTAATTCGACTCAGGGACTTCTGCAAAGCAGTACTGGTTTTATTTTTTCGGGCCCATAGAGTATACAAAGGACAGACCGGCTATTTTGTTTTGGTAAAAGGGAGAAAAGGTCAGGTTGGAAGGCTTGTTTCCAAACAGTTTTTCTTTAATAAACGGGTAAATTCTGTATGCGAGACGGGTAGAAATGATGCCAATGCCTGCGCCGGGCAACAGATCTCTGAACCAGTGTTTATTATTGTACATCCGCAGATAAGCGGTAGTAATAGCCGCCGTATAACCGCCTACCGCATACCAGGGAGATACATTTTTGTATTCCTGGCGCAGAAGTTCGGCTGCTGTAAATGCCGTGGCGGTGTGACCAGATGGGAAGGCATTGGTACCATAACCATCAGGGCGCTGTATACGGGTAATCTTTTTAATCGAAAATACGGTGGCGCCCATTATGGCATTGGATAGAAGATAGATCATCGACATATCGCGCAGATTGTTTTCTCCTCTAATTCCCAGTGCATGCAGCCCATACGCAGCCAGAACAGGGGAATACTGAAGATAGTTGTCGATCGTTATTTGCCTGTGGGGATGGTCAATCCATATTTCTTCCTTGATATGAGTGTCCATTTTTTTTAATTCTTCATTATTCAATGCATAAAAGCCATATCCAATAAAAACGGCTGGCACAACAAGCGAATGAAGGAATGACCGGGTATTTTCTTTTGCAAATACAATTTCAGGGTAAGACCATTTGTTTTTTGACAGCGTATCTGCAACAGGCGTTTTCAGGCTGTCAGTTGTTTGTGCATTGGTATGCCAGGAAAGGAGACAGCTAATGAATAGGCAGGTGGAATATTTCATATACAATTGTTTACAAATTCCCTGTCAGCACATATAGGAGATAGGTGCACTTCAGGGAAACCGCCATGTAAGCGGTTGCTTGTCATTTAAATTCTTTTCGGAACCAACAGTTGGCTGGAGTTTAATGGGACTTGCCTGGGATCTGTACAGTGTAAGATTACAATCCAAATCTGGAGAAATTCTGAATTCAGAATTTCTCCAGAATCAGGTGCGTATTTCCGGTTACATTAATTCTGTTTTACATGAAAAAAGGGTTTATAACTGCAACCCTGCTCCTGACCACACAGTTTATCCACGCACAGGCTGTTACGCCCTGCAAGGATATGTTTCCGGATACCTGTATGAGGGCCACCAGGCCACATTGGTTTTCCGGCTGGCAAGGCTTTGCGTTGACGGGAGCGGCTTATGCCGGGTTGGGCTACCTGACGTATAAACACTGGGATGATGATATTAAAAACTTCTTTCAGCGAAACCGCTCCGGGTTTTCTAACCGGTTCTCAAAATCAGCCGGGAGCCTGGGACTAGGCAAAGTGCAGGCGATTGGCTGGCTGGGAACAACGGCTGCAGCCTTTCTGACAAAAAATCAACGATTGAAGCAGATGGTTTTTATATGGGCAGGTGCCCTGCTGATCAACAATGTAGCGACAGATCAGCTGAAGAAAACTTTCCAACGGCATCGCCCTAATACGGACGACGGCCCCTATCGGTTTGACTGGCGGGGCGGCTCGCGGACTAATCTTTCTTTTCCCTCAGCCCACACATCAAATATATTTACGACAGCTACCGTATTTGCTACTACATATTGCAATAAGAAATGGGTGTCGGCGGTGGCTTATGGTGTTGCTGCAGTGGTCGGCATTTCACGTATACACGATAACGCTCATTGGGCTTCTGATGTAATGGCTGGGGCCGCCATTGGTTTTCTAAGTGCCAAATCATCTGCATTGTTGTATAAACTGACATCCCGGAAATTACATTTTCTTCCTTTTTATAGCAGAACTGTAGCTGGGGTGGCAATGACCATTCAGTTATAGAAAAATGGAAAACTTTCCGAACAGGCCATTCCGTATATTTAGGGTAAAAGCTTAAAGCAAATGATTCTACGGATAGCAAGACACACCAACGATCTGCAACGGATCATCCAATTCTATACAGCAATACTGCATCTGAAAGTATTGGGTGGGTTCAATGGGCATGATGGATATGACGGCGTATTTCTGGGCCTGGAAGGTCAGCCCTGGCACCTGGAGTTTACCAGTTCAGCAGAAAAAGCCAGTCATCAGTTTGATGAAGACGACCTGCTCGTTTTTTATCCGGGCACGCAACAGGAGTTTGAACAAATGCTTAATAGTATAATAGCTAATCAGGTGGAAGTGGTAAAGCCAAAGAATCCTTACTGGACCAGTAATGGGGTGTTAATAAAAGATCCTGATGGGCATGGAGTGATCATTAGTGGGCTTCGGATAGGTACTACCGGAAGCTGAGGATTTTTTCCTGTAAGTAAACTATATAAAAGGATGAGAGTATTTGTTTTTATTCTGTCAGCAGGGGTTCTGTCAACTCTGAACGCGTGTATTAATAACCAGTCTCCAAAAGGAAAAGTGGCTGACAGTGGTATTCCTGTGGAACATATTGAGCCGACAGCAGATCAGCAGCGCCGGAGAGTTCAGTCGGAAGAATACTGCAAATCCCATAGCATTCCTGTGTATGGTAATCCCAATGCGCTATTCACAGATCCTGAGGCTGATGTGATAATACGCTCGAAAGATGAGGTAGTTGATCGTGCCCTGGCCCTTTGTTATATAGCTTTGAAAGGTGAGGGTCTTGAACAAAACTATCTGGATAAGATGGATCGGGAATACAATATAATGGCGAAACTGACAGCAGAAGAAAAAGCTTTTGCCAGAAACAGACACCCGGAGGAACAAGAAAAAGTAGATGCTACCTGGAGATATGAAAGTTTGCATCTATTGCTCTGGGCGTTGAGCTTTGCAGACACATTAAGTTATCCCGACCAACCCTGTGATGTGGTCAGCGATGCCAAAATAATGCGAGCCCTGTCTGAACAGCAGTTTAGAGAAAAGGCAAAACTGAGGTCGAAGAAAGAAATTCTTGATCAGGCTGACCTGATTTTACGACTCGATTGGGCTTGCGTGGATGCAAGAGTGAATAAAAGAACCATACCCGGGAAAATGCATACAGGAGTTGTTTACGAAAGGCATTATTCACTGAACTGGCTTATACATTATCTTGATCTGGGCTGGGATGATGTTACGACTGATACCTGATATTATATAACTATTACGAATTGTAGTACACATGAGTCTTGGCTTCTCCGGAAATAAAAATTATCGATTTATTTATGGATTGAATTTTATGGTGATTCTGATAGTGCTGGCACAATTTATTCCTGCCGGTTATCCAGTTACCGTTTCATTGCTGAAACCAGCGCAACGAGAAGGCCTGGAATTGAAAATAAATGTGGTGAATTCGTCTGATGATACTGTCCGGGTTTTAAAATACCGTCAGATGGATTACAAAAGAGAACATATTAAGGCATTGGGAAATTATGTAGTGGAGATACAGCAATTGAAAGGTGATAAGTATATATTGTTTTCGCCTACGGCAGATATTGATCCGATTTTTGAAGAAGAAGAATATATCTTATTTAAGAAGGGAGAATATTTGTGTGATACACTATATGTAGCAGGAGCGCTTTTTTTAGCAAAAAACTCATCAGTCAGAGGCTTTCCTGCCGGGCAGTACAGGGTGCGTGTTTACTTTAATCCCGATAGGTGGTATTCCACCGAAACAAATAATTCCGAATGGATAAATTTCAGGATGGAATAAAGACTTTTTTAATAAAGCTTATACACCTTTTACCCTTTACCTTCTACCTTAATAAAAGAAAAGGCCCGCTTAGCGGGCCTTTTCTTTTATTACCATCTACAGTTTTATCCATGCAGATCAAAACGGTCCAGTTCCATCACTTTGGTCCAGGCAGCTACAAAATCATTCACAAACTTTTCGTTCGCATCTGCACTGCCATATACTTCGGCCAGGGCACGTAGTTCTGAATTGGAGCCAAATACCAGGTCGGCACGGGTAGCAGTCCATTTTACATCGCCCGTGTTGCGGTCACGGCCTTCAAAGATTTCTTTGTGTTCAGATACAGCTTTCCAGGCGGTGCTCATATCCAGCAGGTTTACAAAGAA
This sequence comes from Chitinophagaceae bacterium, assembly GCA_047600605.1. Classification (GTDB taxonomy): domain Bacteria; phylum Bacteroidota; class Bacteroidia; order Chitinophagales; family Chitinophagaceae; genus CAYMZZ01. The sequence goes on from JASGKK010000001.1 coordinate 66,777, forward strand.
ATCGTTGGTCAGCACTTCCGGACGGCTGGTGAATACACCATGTTTGGAACCATCATAGTTCGTATTCAGTACACGCATACCCCCTACGAGTACAGTCAGTTCGGGCGCTGTGAGTGTCAGCAGTTGTGCTTTATCGATCAGCAGCTCTTCGGTGGAGATGCTGTATTTGGCTTTGAGATAATTGCGGAATCCATCGGCTGCAGGCTCCAGCACGGCAAATGATTCTACATCTGTCTGCTCCTGCGATGCATCTGTACGGCCGGGCGTAAAAGGTACGGAGATGTTGTGTCCGGCATCATTGGCAGCTTTTTCCACAGCGGCAGCGCCAGCCAGTACGATCAGGTCGGCCAGTGATATTTTTTTACCGCCAGTCTGTGCTTTATTGAATCCGGCCTGTATGCCTTCGAGTGTTTCCAGTACCTTGGTCAGTTGAGCAGGATTATTTACAGCCCAGAATTTTTGCGGAGCGAGGCGGATGCGTGCGCCATTGGCTCCACCACGTTTATCTGATCCACGGAAGGTAGATGCAGAAGCCCAGGCAGCAGATACCAGTTCACCTACAGTAAGACCGGATGCCAGTATGGCGGCTTTGAGCGCAGCAATATCAGCAGCGTCTACCAGTGTATGATCTGCAGCAGGAATGGGATCCTGCCAGATCAGCTCTTCCTGTGGTACTTCGGGACCGAGGTAGCGGGCACGGGGGCCCATATCGCGGTGAGTGAGTTTAAACCAGGCACGTGCAAAAGCATCGGCAAACTCATCGGGGTTTTCATAAAACCGGCGGGAAATCTTTTCGTAAGCCGGGTCCATACGCAGTGCGATGTCTGTAGTGAGCATGCGCGGTTCCTGGCGTTTGGTTTTATCATGTGCATCGGGTACGCTGTTGGCGCCGGCACCATGTTTGGGTTTCCACTGGTGCGCACCAGCCGGGCTCTTGGTCAGTTCCCAATCATAGCCAAACAGGTTCCAGAAAAAGTTATTGCTCCATTTGGTAGGAGTGCTGGTCCAGGTTACTTCCAGTCCGCTGGTGATGGTGTCGTTTCCAACACCTGTACCAAAGCTGTTGCTCCAGCCCAGGCCCTGCTCTTCAATAGAAGCTGCTTCCGGATCGGCACCTACGTGACTTGCAGGAGCCGCACCATGCGTTTTACCAAATGTGTGACCACCGGCAATCAGTGCCACCGTTTCTTCATCATCCATTGCCATGCGTTTGAATGTCTCGCGGATGTCGCGTGCAGCAGCAATGGGGTCGGGGTTACCATTGGGGCCTTCGGGGTTTACATAGATGAGGCCCATCTGCACCGCAGCCAGGGGATTTTCGAGGTCACGCTCACCGGAGTAACGTTTGTCGCCACCCAGCCAGGTCGTTTCTGCACCCCAGTATACATCCTGCTCAGGCTCCCATACATCTTCACGGCCACCAGCAAACCCAAAGGTTTTAAAACCCATTGATTCCAGTGCTACGTTACCAGTCAGGATAAGCAGGTCGGCCCAGGAAATTTTACGACCATATTTCTGTTTGATAGGCCACAGCAGACGACGAGCCTTGTCGAGGCTCACGTTGTCGGGCCAGCTATTGAGGGGAGCAAAGCGTTGCTGACCGGCACCCGCACCACCGCGGCCATCACCGGTGCGGTAAGTACCGGCACTGTGCCAGGCCATGCGGATAAAGAGCGGGCCATAGTGACCAAAGTCGGCAGGCCACCAGGGCTGTGAGTCGGTCATGAGTGCCTGCAGATCTTTTTTTACCGCTGCCAGGTCGAGGCTCTTAAACTCTTCGGCATAGTTGAATTGCTCACCCATCGGATTGCTCAGCGAAGAATGCTGGCGGAGGATGCCCAGTTTAAGCTGGTTGGGCCACCAGTCGCGGTTTTGTGTGCCATTGCCGCCCACGCTGTGTTTTTGTGCAGCCCCATGAAACGGGCACTTGCTGATGTCTCCTGCGTTTTTTTCCATTGTTAATAGATTTTCTTAAGTGGATCAATCATATCACCAGTTGTCTTTCATAAGTTCATAAAAGACACCTATGTAGTTTATTATCAATATCAATACAGCAATTTTGCTGCGTTGCAAATTTGTGACAGTTCGGGTAATAAACCTAATTGATTAAATTGATAGAGATATAGAGGGAATCTATATGGTAGAAGGGGGAAAGGTAGATGGTAAAGGGTTTAAAGGTTTAAAAGTATAAAGGTGTTTGTGGTAGACCTGGGAGGATGGTAAAAGGAGGGAGGTAAAAGGGGAAAGGTATGATCGGCGATATAAAGTTTCATACATTTCATAAATAAGGGAACGCTGTAGGAGCATCAAACCTCGGTTACCTAATCATTGACTCATAGCGGATACTAGCATGGGCATATACTTTTTTCTGAGATTTAAAAGGTGAAAACACTGTCTAATATCAGATATTGTTGCTATTATATTTATACGTTTAGCGTAACGGGCTAAAATAATGCGTTATGAAAAAGAGAAAAGTGTTAAGAAATCGAAAGTTTTACATCTGGAAAAAATTATCAATTATTATTTATGAAATTTAAACAGTTTAAAATTCAAAATTTTAAAGGAATAGAGAATGTTGTTGTTGATTTAGATAAGTCGCCAGATGCAAATATTTATACTCTAGTAGGGTTGAACGAAAGTGGAAAGACGACAATACTTGAAGCAATTAATTTTTTCAATCCTAGCAACCAAGGATTAAGTGTGCTGGATTTGCCAGGGGCAGCAATTAAAGATTTTAACCTGCTAATCCCAATAAATAGCAGGGATAATTTTAATGGCAGTGTTTCAATGGAAGTTACAATTGGGCTAGATCACGATGATATCAAAAAAATTAATCAATTCATTTCAGAAAACACCGACTTCTCTGAGGTAGAGCCATTGAAAGAGATAATTTATTATAGAAACTATTTTTATGAAAACTCTAAATTCTTAAGAAGTGATTTTAGGTGGACAGGCTTTAATGGAAAATTAAAGTCTAGTCCAAATGATGATTATGTAAAGCTGTCTAAATATAACAAAGAATATAATTTGAAATTATCAAATTATTGCAGCACTTTAATTCCAAGTATACTATACTTTCCTAATTTTTTGTTTGACTTCCCTTCTAGAATTTATCTGGAAAGTAAAAATGAGCCAACAGATAAAGAACAATTCTATTTGGACTTAGTCCAAGATATATTGTATTCTTTACAAAATGAAACAAATTATAAAACGCATTTAGTTGATAGGGCTAAAAGTGCCGATAGAAATGATCGAAGAAGTTTAGATAGTTTACTTAAGAAGATGAACAGAAAAGTTACAGATACTGTTTTTGATGCTTGGAATAGAATCTTTAAACGAAGCATTAAAGATACTCAAGTTATCATGAAATGCGATGTGGATGAAGAGGATCGGACATTTCTGGAATTTGAAATCGAGTCCCATGATGGAATATATCAAATAAATGAAAGATCATTAGGATTTCGCTGGTTTTTTACTTTTTTATTGTTTACTCAATTTAGACCATATAGAAAAGAGTTGCCTCAGAACGTTATTTTTCTTTTTGATGAACCTGCTTCAAATTTGCACTCCTCAGCGCAAAAACAGCTTTTAAAAAGTTTTGAAAATTTGACAAAAAATAGTAAAATCATTTATACAACTCATAGTCATCACCTGATCAACCCAAATTGGCTTGAGAGTACTTATGTAGTAAAGAATGAAGGGTTGAGATTAGAAGACACCGAAAGCTATAACATAAAGAAGACAAACATAACTATTGAGTCTTACAGAGAGTTTGCTATCAGGCATCCCAAAAATACAGCTTACTTTCAACCTGTACTTGATGTTCTTGATTATGCTCCTAGCAATTTGGAATTGATTCCTGATTGTGTTTTTGTGGAAGGGAAAAATGATTATTATACTTTGGAATATTTTCAAACTGTAATCTTAAATCTGGAGAAGAGAATAAATTTGGCTCCAAGCACAGGGGCTGGAAATTTAAATACATTGATTAGTTTGTATTTAGGGTGGGGAAGAGATTTTATTGTTTTATTAGATTCAGATAAAGAAGGCCAAAAACAAAAGGAACGGTATATAGATAATTTGTAGAAGTTAAGACTTGATCTGACAGTTGGGGTTAATTTAGAGTAACGACAAACTAAATTAATAACCCCCAAAAGTCAGATCATGAACTCTGAAACTAAGTTAATCAAATCCCGCATTGGCCTGCTCAACCTGGCTGAACAATTGAACAACGTCACCCGTGCCTGTAAGTTAATGGGCACCAGCCGGGACAGTTTTTACCGCATCAAACAGTTATATGATACCGGTGGAGAAGAGGCGCTGCGGGAGATCAGCCGCCGCAAACCTGTACCGAAGAACCGGGTCAATCCGGCTGTGGAAGAAGCTGTTGTGAAGATGGCCTTTGACTATCCGGCCTATGGTCAGTTCCGGATCAGCAATGAATTACGCAAACAGGGCATTTTTATCTCCGCTGCAGGGGTCCGTTGTGTGTGGCAGCGCCATGACCTGGAAGTCTTCGAAAAGCGGTTAAAGGCCCTGGAAGTCCGTGTTGCTCAGGCTGGGCTGATCCTTACAGAAGCTCAGTTGATAGCCCTGGAGCGTAAAAGGGAGAAACTGGAGGCCCATGGCGAAATAGAAACGGAGCATCCAGGTTACCTGGGTTCACAGGATACCTACTACGTTGGAACAATCAAGGGGGTTGGCCGTATTTATCAGCAGACTTTCATTGATACTTACAGCCGTGTAGCTTTTGCAAAACTGTATACCAGCAGGCATGCTATTACAGCGGCAGATATACTCAATGACAAGGTTCTTCCCTTCTTTGAACAGCAACAAATACCCCTGCTGCGGATACTCACCGACCGCGGTACCGAGTTTAATGGAAGACCTGAAAGCCATGAGTACGCTCTGTACCTACAGATCGAAGGAGTCGATCATAGCAAGACAAAAGTTCGTCATCCCCAAAGCAACGGTATCTGCGAACGCCTGCATCGAACGATGCAGGAGGAGTTCTATGCCATCACATTCCGTAAAAAATTATACCAGAATCTGGAAACGCTCCAACACGACCTGGATCAGTGGCTGGAGTTCTACAACAACGAAAGACCACACAGTGGCAGATACTGCTTTGGCAAAACCCCCATGCTTACCTTTACTGAATCTATTACCTTAGCTAAACAAAAACTGCTGAACCAGGTAAGTTCAGCAGCCTAACTAATTTAATCGGCATCCCTTTTGAAAATTAAAAAATTAATCCTCAACTGTCAGATCAAGTACTGACTATTACAGATAATTTCGGTATAAATGTGAGTCATCGGATCATAACACTTAACGATATTGATCCTTTATGGGTTAATTATCGAATGGAGAAATTGTTTCGGAATTCTGAATTAGTAGATTTTCAGAAATCAGTATATTGTTCTTCGATTAGTTTTAACAAAAATCATTTTAATAGGTCAATTCAAGAGTGTTTAATAAAACGAATTTCATTTCCTTTTTCTGAAGAAACTGTGGATAAATTTAAAAAGATATGTAAATATCTAGATATCAAATTAACCAAGGCGTAATAAAGCATGAGAACTCTCCCCCAAATCCCCTAATATTGTAACCGGTATAAGGCTTTAACTGGCGACATCCTCCCAGGATGTACGCGCTATCAGATGTTAGTTTATTGGAGCACCGGGTTACATATCAGGAACAGGACTGGCTGGTGAGAGTGGCAGAAGGAGATCATCAGGCTTTTGCGGCACTGCTGCTGGAGTACCATCCCCTGGCATATCGTACCGCCCTTCGGCTCACCAACGATACCTGGCAGGCAGAAGATGTGGTGCAGGAAGTTTTTTTGAAAGTATGGCTGAAACGCAGTACTCTCCCTGAGATCGGCAACTTCCGCGCCTGGCTCGTTACCATTACCACACACGTCATATACGATATGCTCCGTAAGCAGCATGCGGAGAAAGGCCACCTGGCCAGTTGGATCAAAGAACTGGAGCCGCTGCAGCAACTCAGCCAGCAAAGTATGGGCGAGGGCAATGCTTTTGAAGAGCTCGTAAGCCAGGCGGTGGAGCGGCTCAGTCCCAAACAGCGACAGGCATTTTCCCTGATAAAAAAAGAAGGATACAGCCGCGAGGAAGCGGCCAGGCTCATGCAGGTTTCGCCCGAAACCGTCAAGAGCCACCTGGACCTGGCCATGCGCAGCATCCGCGCTTATTGTATCAGCCGCATCGGGCTGGGCGTGTTGTTGCTGACACTGGCCATTGCCCGGCAAAAATATTTTTAGACGCCTCCCCCAAACCGGATTTGAGTTTCGTCAATAGGGATAAGGAATGATAGGTTCCCTTAATCTATGACGGGATCAATAGAGGAATTATACAATGCCTGGCTGCAGGGCAATGCCAATGAAGCAGACAGACAGGAACTCATGCGCCTGCTGGCTCTTCCGGAGCATAAGGAACTCGCGTTGGCATTGATCAGTCAGGCCATAGAGTCAGACGAAATAAATGCAGCAGACGCACCGGTGCTTTCTCCTGACCGGCTTGATCTGTTGCTTCAAAGTATTGTCAGTGTTGATGCAGTACAGGAGCTGTCAGCGCCTGCTGAGGGCTCGTCTGTGCGTTTTCTCCGGCGCCCATGGCTTCGTTATGCAGCTGCTGTCTTGCTGCTACTGGGGCTGGGCGCTTTTTATTATTTCTTTCTGTCGCCTGCCGGCAAAAAAGATACACCTGCTGTTGACCTTGCTTCCATCACTCCCGGCAGGGATCGGGCTGTACTGACTCTTTCCAATGGAAATACCATTTTGCTGGATAGTGCCGGCAGCGGCGCCCTGGCGCAGGAAGGAGATGTGCTGATCTCCAAAGCGGCCAATGGCGCCATCGTTTATGATGCACATGCAGAAAATGATGGCGTGGTAATGATGAATACCATGTCTACTCCACGGGGCGGACAGTATCAGCTTACACTACCCGATGGTACGCGGGTATGGCTCAATGCAGCCAGTTCCATCCGTTTTCCGGCTGCGTTCAATGGCGATAAGCGGGTAGTGGAAATGACAGGAGAAGCGTATTTCGAAGTAAAGAAAGATAAGAGCAAGCCCTTTTATGTGCGGATCAACAATCAGGCGGAAGTGGAAGTGACGGGTACCAGTTTTAATATTAATGCCTACGACGATGAGCCGAATATCAATACCACACTGGTAGAAGGATCGGTGAATATGCGGGCTGGTTGGCAGGAAAAAGGAAAAAGTAGTGAAGTATCGCTCATACCCGGACAGCAGGGACGGATGGCGCATACGACATCATCGGCCATTTCTGTAAGTAAAGGTGATGTGGAGAAGGCGACGGCCTGGAAAAATGGCACATTCAATTTCGAAGGGTCTTCGCTTAAGGATGCTATGCGGCAACTGGCACGCTGGTATGACATAGAAGTCGTGTATGATGAAGGCCTGCTGAAAAAAGGAGTCCAGAACTCCACACTGGTAGGTGGTATCAGCCGCGATCTGCGCCTGGCCGATGTGCTGGAAGTACTGAGTGTGCTGGGCCTGCATTTCAGAATGGAAGAGGGCAGGAGGCTGGTGTTAGTACCCTGAGATAACAGGAGTATGGTGTAGATACTCCGTATGTATATAAAAATTTTGTCCGGGAAAAAGAACAGGAAGTGTGGGTGACACTTCCTGCATAGAAAGTCTGGATGAATCGAAAACACAGTTAGGAATCATTCTCAAATCAACCAAAACTGCATCAAAACTATGCAAAAAACTGCTTACGGATTATGGAAATCCGTACGAAGGCTTACGTCGCTTTTCCTGACGCTGTCCTTCATGACAGTGTACGCAAACAACGGTGCTTCGCAAACCGTGACGTACACAGGAAAAAAAGTTCCGCTGAAGAATATTTTTGACGCGGTAAAATCACAGACCGGCTACTCGGTCATCTCTATGGGCTCTTCGCTCGACCATTCAAAACCGGTGACCATCAGTGCCACTAACCAGCCTTTGAAGGATTTCCTGGCGCAGGCACTCAAAGGTCAGCCTTTTACTTACCGCATCATGCATAACACAGTGGTGATCTCTTCCGAAGCACCCCTTGTAACGCTCAATGTGAAAAATGAACCACTCAGCAAGGTATTTCAGATGATCCGCGAGCAAACGGGATACAATATCCTGTACAACGATCAGGTAAAAGCGGAGACGATACTGGTGACGGTGAATGTAAAAGATGTGACCCTGGAAGAAGCGCTGGAGAAATGCCTGGCTGGCCAGAACCTGGTATTCCGGATCGATCAGAAAGAAGTGATCATTACCCTCAAAGCCGGCGGACAACCTGCTGCCCGTACCGACCGTACCATCACGGGCCGCGTACTCAATGAAAGTGGTCTGCCACTGACAGGCGCTACAGTAAAAGTAAAAAATGCGCAAGTCTCCGCACAGGCAGATAACCGTGGCGAATTTATGCTGGCGGGTGTCCCTGATACCGCTACATTGGAGATATCCTTTGTAGGATATAAAGACCAGGAGGTAGCGATGGGTAACCGCAAAACCATTGATGTCATACTGCTGGAGCAAAACAACACCCTCAACGAAGTGGTGGTGGTGGCTTTCGATAAACAACGTAAAGAAAGCATGGTAAGTTCTATTACCACCATCAAGCCCAAAGAACTGAAAGGGCCTACCAGCAACCTCACTACCATGATGGCCGGTCGCCTGGCCGGTGTGGTATCGTATCAGCGTAGTGGTGAGCCGGGTGCGGATAATGCCTCTTTTTTTATCCGCGGTATCACTTCATTCGGTTCAGGTAAACTGGATCCCTATATCCTGATCGACGGTATGGAATCAACCCCGACAAACCTGGCAAGGCTGCAGCCTGATGATATAGCTGCTTTTTCTGTGCTGAAGGATGCGGCAGCTTCTTCGCTGTACGGTGCCCGTGGTGCCAATGGAGTGATCCTGGTGACCACTAAATCGGGTGTGGCCGGCAAGACGAAATTCAACATGCGTTTTGAGAATTCCATCTCCGGCAATACAGACAATTTCAAAATGGCCGATAATATCACGTATATGAAACTGGCCAATGAAGCGGTGCTCACCCGCAATCCCCGTGAAGCGCTTCCTTATAGCCAGAATAAAATCGATGCGACCATTGCCGGTGAAAATCCCATGCTGTATCCCAACAACGACTGGATGGGATTACTCATTAAAGATCATACGGCCAACCAGCGGTTCAATATGAACCTGACCGGTGGCGGCAAAGGGGCGCAATACTATATCGCTGCCAGCTACAACCAGGACAATGGCGTGCTGAAAAACAACAGCCGCAATAGTTTTGATAATAATATCAAACTCAAAAGCTATGAGATCCGCTCGAATGTGACGGTTAACCTCACACCCACAACGATCGGTATCGTGCGTACTTCCGGCAACTTCGATGACTATACCGGGCCTATTGGCGGCTTTGATGCCAATGGCAACCGGATCAATGGTGGCTCGGTGGTATTTAACAGCGTACTGAAATCAAACCCTGTGCTTTTCCCGGCCGTATTTGATCCTTCTGATTCTCCATACGATAATCATCCGCTTTTTGGAAATGCGCTGATTTCACAAGGCTCCAATACCTTTTATAATAATCCCTATGCCACCATGGTATCGGGTTACCAGCAGTACAACACATCTACGCTTAATGTGCAGCTGGAAATCCAGCAGGATTTTAAGTTTATCACACCAGGGTTGAAAGGCCGGGTGATGGCTTATACCAAGCGCTACTCTTATTTTGATCTTTCGCGTCAGTATAATCCATTTTTCTACTCAGCCAGTCCCACTAATGATAATGAAAAAGGATACCGGCTCAATCTGCTGAATCCTACAACTGCAACAGAATACCTGAACTATAATCCCAATCAAAGCGACAAGATCCAGAATACAACTGGGTATATCGAAGCCGCATTGAATTATAAGACAACCGTGGCTGATGTACACAACATCAGCGGTATGGTGATCGGCATCATGCGCAATCACCTCAACGGTAGTGCCGCTACATTGCAGACTTCGTTGCCGGCACGCAACCTCGGTGTATCGGGGCGTTTCACCTACGATTATGATTCTCGTTACCTGTTTGAAGCCAACTTTGGTTACAATGGCTCCGAACGGTTTGCCAAAAACAATCGCTATGGTTTCTTTCCATCAGCGGGTATTGGCTGGATCGTGAGTAACGAAAAATTCTTTACGCCGCTGCAGGGGGTGATCACCAGCCTGAAACTCCGTGCCACACATGGTATAGTGGGTAATGATCAGATCGGTTATTCGAGCGACCGTTTCTTTTACCTGTCAGAAGTATCGCTTAACAACCCTGATCGCCGGGCAACGTTTGGAGACAATTTTGGGTATACCCGCAATGGCGTAGCTATTACCCGTTATGCCAATGAAAATATCACCTGGGAAATATCGAAGGAGACCAACGTGGGTATGGACATGTTGTTGTTCAACTCGCTTAATGTGATCGTGGATGTGTTTAAGAAAAAGCGTACGAATATCCTGATGCCTCGCGCCTTTATTCCGGCTACCATGGGCCTTACTGCAGTGACGAGCGCCAACGTAGGAGCCGCTTCCTCTAAGGGCATTGATCTGGCCCTGGATTACAGCAAAAGCTTCCGCGATTTCTGGATCAGTGCACGAGGTACTTTTACCTATGCCGCCAGCAAACTGACGCAAAACGAAGAGCCGGAATATGCGCCGAATGAATATTACCTCTCCCGCCTTGGACATCCGCTGGCGATGAATGTAGGATTGATTGCTGAACGCTTATTTGTCGATGATGAAGATGTGAAAAATTCTCCCCGGCAAACCTTTGGTGAAGTACGCGGTGGCGATATCAAGTACCGCGACCTGAACGGCGATGGGCAGATCACTAATCTTGATCGGGTAAATGGTCTGGGTCATTCTGCCTCTCCGGAGATTGTATATGGTTTTGGTTTCTCTGCGGGGTACAAGGCGTTTGAATTTAATGCTTTCTTCCAGGGTGTGGCGCGTACCTCTATTTATATTGACCCTTCACAGATATCACCTTTTGTGATGTCTGGCTCCAATCAGAATGGTCTGCTGGATATCATCGCCAAAGATCACTGGAGTGAAGACAACCAGAATATCTATGCTTTCTGGCCACGTCTGAGCCCTACACTGAATGCCAACAATACCCAGCCTTCGACCTGGTGGTTGCGCAATGGCGCTTTCCTGCGGTTGAAACAGGTAGAACTGGCCTATAACCTGACGGAGAAACAACTGAGGAAGATCCGTCTCTCCGGTCTGCGCATTTACATCAATGCCAACAACCTGTTTAAGTTTACCGACTTCAAACTCTGGGATCCGGAGCAGGGAAGCAACGGGTTGGGTTACCCGGTGCAGAAAGTGTTCAACATGGGTGTAAGATTAGAAATCTAAAAAAGAAATTAAGTCATGAGATCTGTTAATGCTATTTTTTTCCAGTTTCGTTTGTCGAACCAATGGCTTGCCCTGGTTATGACGATCTGGTTGCTGGGTAGCTGCAAGAAGAGCTACCTGGATATTGTTCCCGACAATATCGCCACTATCGACAATGCATTTACGAGTGCTATTGAGGCGGAAAAATTCCTGTTTACCTGCTATTCATTTTTACCCAAGGAAGGTGACCCCGACAGTAATCCCGGTTTCAATGCCGGCGATGAAATGTGGCTGTACTGGGAGCCTATTTATGATTTTTTCTATAAAGATCCCTATCGCATTGCCCGGGGGCAGCAGAATAAATCGAATGTGTACATGAACTACTGGAGCGGATTCGATGGCCGTAATATGTGGCAGGGCATCCGGGACTGTAATATTTTCCTGGAAAATATTGATAAGGTAAGAGACATCGATCCCCTGCTCAAAGACCGCTGGGTAAAAGAAGTGAAATTTCTGAAAGGATATTATCACTGGTACCTGTTCAGAATGTATGGGCCTATTCCTATTATAGATAATAACCTGCCTATTGAGTCGGAGGTGAGTGCCGTGAAGGTAAATCGTCAGCCGGTGGATAGTGTGGTAAATTATATTGCCCGCCTGTACGATGAAGCCAGTGAGGGCGCGGATTTTGAGGGTTTGCCCATCCGTATCCTCAACCAGACCGATGAAATGGGGCGTGTGACCAAAGTGGCTGCCCTGTCAATGAAGGCTCGCTTGCTGGTGACAGCTGCCAGCCCTTTATTCAACGGGAATACGGATTATATCAATCTGAAGAATAGAGATGGAAAGACTCTCTTTAACCCCAACTTCGAGGCCAGCAAATGGCAACGTGCCGAAGAGGCCTGCCGTATTGCTGTAGAGGCAGCGGAGAGTGCCGGTGCTACACTGTACTATCAGCAGCCGGGCAGCATAGTGGGAGAGAATGCCGCTGTGCTCACAGAAATGAGCATTCGCAATGCCATTTGTCAGAAATGGAACAGTGAGCTGATCTGGGGTAGCACCACATCGCCCACCAATTATGCCGGTCGTCCCACTTACTGGATACAATTGTTTGCCTGTCCGCAACTGGATCCTCTTGTAACCAATACCGAATTGAAAGGGCAACTGGCACCTACCTTCAAAATGGTGGAGTTGTTCTATACCAAAAACGGTGTGCCTATTGAAGAAGATAAGACCTGGGATTATGCCAATCGCTACCAGGTGAAAACTGTGACGACTCAGGATAGCTATCTCCAGACAGGGTATAAAACGGCCGCCCTTCATTTTGACCGCGAACCCCGTTTTTATGCTGACGTAGCATTTGATGGTGCAAAATGGTTTATGCGCAGTAATACGAGCGCGCAGGCTCCTTATAACATCCAGGCAAAGGCATTGCAGGCTTCCGGCAAAAAGAATACCCGCCTTTATTCCATCACCGGATATTATACCAAGAAACTGGTTAACTGGTCACTTGCCTATAGCTCTACCAGTCTTTCAGTAGAAAGTTATCCCTGGCCGGTGATGCGCCTGGCAGACCTGTATTTGTTGTATGCAGAAGCATTGAATGAAAATGGTAAATCGGGCGAAGCACTCCCTTACCTGAACAGGATCCGTACAAGAGCTGGTTTGAATACGGTGGAAAGTAGCTGGAGCAATTTCTCCAATCGTCCCGGCAAGTACACTACAATCGATGGCCTGCGCGAGATCATTTACCAGGAACGAGGTATAGAACTGGCATTTGAAGCCAGCCGTTTCTGGGATCTGCGCCGGTGGAAGCGTGCCTTTCAGGAACTGAATGCACCTATCTATGCCTGGAATGTGAGCCGCGAAAACACCGAAGATTATTATCAGCGCATACTCGAGTTCAGTCAGTCGTTTACTGCGCCCCGTGATTATCTCTGGCCCATCAGTGAATCGGAATTGCAGATCAACACCAACCTGGTGCAAAACACCGGATGGTAATCAGAAATCAATTCATTCAACTACTGCTAAATTTTAAAAAATGAGACGACTAATAAATAATTGCCTGGCTGGCTTCCTGCTGCTGACGGTGGCTTCCTGTACCCGCATGGAGCTGGGACCATCCGAAAATGATGGAATTGCTCCAGGTCCTGTCAGCCTGCCTGTTGTAGAGAATCTCAATGGTGCGGTGAGTATCAGCTTTACGCCACCATCTGACCCTGATCTGGCCTATGTAAAGGCACGGTATACTACCAAAGACGGAGTGGTACGAGAAAATAAAGTGAGCCGTTACTCCAATAAAATAAAACTGGAAGGTTTTGCCGATGAAAGCAGTTATGTGGTAACACTGAATGCGGTGGACCTGGGCGAAAATGTGTCATCGCCCATAGATGTGACTGTAAATCCGTTGAAACCGGTTTATCGTATTGCCTTCGACAGCCTCAGGACGGCTGCTGATTTTGGCGGATTGAATGTGAGTTTCAAGAACCCGACAGAAGCCAGCCTGGCTATTGTTGTGCTTACCAACGATTCGTTGGGCAAATTCACACCCTGTTACACACATTATACTGATCTGCGTTCCGGCAACTTTACAGCCCGCGGTTTTGCAGCAGTGGAACGTAAGTTTGGTGTGTTTATCCGTGACCGCTGGGGCAATGTTTCCGATACGCTGCTGACTACGATCACCCCTTTCTTTGAAGAGCAACTGGATCGTACCAAAATGCGTGGTTACTCTTTACCTACCGATGCTGCGCTGGGGTATTCCGGTACATTCGCCGGATTGTTTGACAACAATTTCAGCATGACTTCTTATTACCACAGCAGTGGTGCCACCGGCATGCCGCAGTGGTTCACCTTCGATATGGGAGTAGAGGCTAAGTTGAGCCGGATGGTATTTTACCTGAAACCCGACCGCACTAAATATTATGATGAGCATAGCCCCAAAGAGATTGAGTTGTGGGGTTCCAATGCACCCAATCCCGATGGTAATTTCGATAATAGCTGGACCCTGCTGACTACGTATAGTATGCAGAAGCCTTCCGGTTTGCCACAGGGATCACCACTTACACAGGCCGATATCAATTTTATTGAAGAAGGCATTACAGTACCATTTCCCGTAGATGCGCCCAAAGTGCGGCATATCCGTTTTAAAACACTGAAGAACTGGGGCAATACTGTATATGTATATGTGTACGAAATCAAAATGTTTGGTGATTCAAATTAATCAAGTACTAAAACTGCAATTTATGAAAAGGACAAAAAACAGTTGGGTCCTGGTGGCTGTACTGGCCGTATTGACCGGCTTTTTCTCCTGTTCCAAAATGGATGAATATAAAGACGAATTTCAGAAAGGCGGTGAGATCATTTATGCCGGCGCTCTGGATACCGTCATTGCGCAATCAGGGTATAAACGGATTAACCTCAAAATGCTGTTGGGTAAAGATCCCCAGGTAGTGAAAGTAAGGGCTTACTGGAATGAAGGTGCCGATTCGCTGGAAATGGCGATCCAGCGCCCGCTTTCCTCCGACACCATCCATATGCTGATACCTGACCTGGCAGCCCGCAGCTATAGTTTTGCGGTGTATACCTATGATGAGAAAGGACATTCTTCTGTGGTGCGAACAGCTTCAGGCATGGCCTATGGCGATGACTATGTAAATGCACTGGGTAATCGCACTATCCAATCAGTAGCACCCAACGCACGGGTGGATTCAATGATTGTGAAATGGAATGATGCCAACAGCGGGCAGATACTGACAGAATTAAGCTACCTGACTGCAGCCGGCGAAGAAAAAACTGTCATACTAAAATCGACTGAATCAATACTGGCTTTATCGGAAGAAGATTACCTGGGTGGCAGTGAACTGACTTATCGCTCGGCTTATCTGCCCAATGTCAATTCGTATGATACTTTTTGGGTGGTACAGCCTTCATCGGTTGTGCTCAATGCATTGCCGCCCTATGAAAGGCAGTTTGACAAATCGTTATTCAGGCGCATGCAGTTGCCCACGGATATAGGTGCCAGTCAGTATGCCACCTGGCCTATGACCAATTTGTGGAATGGATATGTGACCGGCACAGGTTACGCTACAGCGGTAGGTCCCACACCGGTATGGTTTACGTTTGATATGGGCCAGTCGGCTAAGATCAACCGGTTTATTTACTGGCAGCCGATGGACCGGCTCTATAATCTGGAAGCAGTAAGGAGTTTTGAGATCTATGGCAGCAATGATCCCAATGCAGACGGCAGCTGGGATAGCTGGACTTTCCTGCGTACCTGCGAAGCGATCAAGCCTTCGGGATCTGCCGCAGGTACCAATACGGCAGAAGATATTGCTGCGGCGCAGGCGGGACATGAGTTTGTGATGCCTGCCAATATTCCCAAAACCCGTTATATCCGTATCAAAGTTCTCTCACACTGGGGAGCTACTGCCACTTTCCAGGCCATGGGTGAACTGACCTTTTTTACCAAAGACCGGCCATAAATAAAGCAGATAGACAGGCCTCATTACCTGTTGTAGCGAGCCCCTGATTCTTCAGGGGCTTTATTAGTATAAAAGGACCGGAGTTGAAGGTAGTGGCTCAGTTTGAAAGATCGACAAAGACTATCTGCGTAAATCTGCACCATCAGCGGGAAACTTGAGGCTAAATAACGTTGAAACAGAATTGAGTTACCACCAGCAGGCAGTTTGAGGAAATTGTTTATAATTTTAATAAACTGTAACGATTGCGCCACTCGTTTATCATATTGATTTTTATTCTATTTGTAGCCTGTACATCGGGTGGCAAAAGAAAATTATCCGATAAAGACTCAGTTCAAATAAATGGCAATGTACATTTTGATACACTTCCCAATGGCCAGCGTATTCTAAACAACATCAATTCCTCTCTTTTTTATTATTATAAAGAAGTTGTAGGACCTGATACATTGACTGATGGCTATATTACCTGTTATGGGATTGACGACAGTATGAATTATTTTTACTTGCGCCATGGAGATACGCTTCGGCTTTTAAGCAAAGCACCCAGGTCTGTTTCGGCCTGGAGTATGGGGGTATTTGAAAAAGAGAAAGGAGGATTTTTATTGACAAGGATCGACAATGGCAACAGCGTCCCTGTGAGCTACCAGGTATTTAAAAAAAGCACCGGCAAGAACATTTTTGGGGAAGGGGTTGTAGTTCGCGATTACCGTGAGTTAGGAAATGACATTTTTTTTCTCTTACATTCATGGGATGTACCAACTGGAAGAGACCCCATGTCAGCAACGGTTGACAGCATTTCCCTTTACAGTTTGAATAGCGGAAAGACAGAAACATTTCGAATTGTATACAGGAAAAGCATGGAAATTAACTATTATACTATCAAGAGTTTGACAAGGACGAGCCTGGTAATTGAATGTTGGGACGGTTTTATGAGCGATATGGAGGTACACCGGTTTGAAAGGAGGCGTAAGCGCTGACAGTAAATATTGGAAAGTAATTCTTGAGTTATTACTCTGAAAACAGGGAGGGCGGTTGCCCCTATGGGGTAACCGCCCTTCTGCGTAGGCTCTAGGCCGCAGCCCAAAGCAGTACAAAGTTGATTTTTTTTTCTGAACAGGCAAATTTTTTATTAGCAGGTTGCTAAAGGATAGAAAACCATTTAGTTAGTATGTATGACCAGATCGCCAGAAAGGTAGTGTGTAAATTAATCACTGGCCGCATCCATAAACAGGAGGAAATAAATTGCTGTACTTAAAGATCCTGGTTCTGCGATACACATTTTTAATAATAATTTTTACCGCTTGCCTTAAACAACCTTCTGTCTGTACTACTTGGGAGATTGACCATATCTTATCAGATGTGAAAGGTAAATCCGAAAAACTGGCATCTCATAGCTCTGTGAGACAATTAATAAAGCAGGGCGAGGCAAATCTGTCTTTTTTAATAGAAAAATTTCCGGATACAACGCTGTCTGTGGTATATTCCAGTTGCTGTAATCGCTATCTCACCAGAGGAGAACTGGCGGTGATCATAGCAGATCATATAGAGAGGATGCCCTACTTTCTGCTTACAGGAATACAAAACTGCACCCTGACCTTCTGCCCGGACAATCCTAATAATATCGAATATTACCTGGATGCAGTTAAAGGACGGGAAGAAATGAACAGGTTTATAAAAAAATACAGGAAATGGGTGAATGAGAAAAAGTAGGGCAGGCAGGAAAACAAAGAATCTATTTAAGAACAATTCCTTTACTCTCAGTTATTTATAAAGCGCTTTTCATTATCAGAGATAACCCGAACTGTTAAATTCAAACGCCGTGATAAAATAGATTATTTTAACAGCTATATTTATTCAGATAATAATCACGATAAGAATACCCGAACCAATCGCAATCAGAAGTATATGAAACATATCTTCACTGTTATTGTTTTCCTGACTGGTACTGTCGGGCTATATGCACAGGAAATGCCGGGCATTCAGTACCTGAAAGGTAAAATCAAAGGCCGGGTTTATTATGCCCAGGTGCAGGGCAACGAGGTCCGATTATTTAAAATGGGAGGCTATCTGGATAAAGCAGGCACCGGTTTTTCTATTATAAGTATTGATACGCTGCAACAGCAGTCCAATGCTGTGTTTGCCAACGCGAAAACGCAGATGCGAAGGGAAGGGGATGTATATGAAGTAACAGTACAGGGCAAAAAAGAAAATCAGCTTGAGCTTAAACCAGCAGATGCTGAAAAAGTAAAAGCTGATATCAATAACGGCTATTATCTTAAGAATTATTTTGCCATGGCAGATGAACTGAATGCTGAGTTTCAAATGCAGCATTATAGTTTCAGAGGCGGCTTTTGGTCCTGGCGCACTATGCATGACGAATATAAAAGACAGGATATAGACCAGTTCAGAAAGAATACAGATGCATATTTGCAGCAGATCAAAGACAGTGTGGGCAGGCTGCACACCACATACGAAAACCTGACTGGTACGCTGCTGGAAAAAATGTCTACTCTTGAATACAATACCTTGCTGGATGGAGTGAAACAATTGCCGGCAGAATGGGCAGGCACCAGCCTCTATTTTTCTACTATCATACATGAAGTATCTGCCAAACGCCCGGAGTTTTTCTTCCGGCTGGCACAGGACCTTCCTGTTTCGCAACGTTCTCTTATCTTCTATTCTGCCAGCAATAAGAAAGAGGTAAAGGATAAACTGCGTGAAGTAGAAGCCGACCCGGCCATTAAGAGAGCATTCTTTGGCGGTAAGAAGTAGTTATTGAGGCGAAACGAATACATGCTTAAGCGAATAGTCTACTTTTTGCCATATCCCTTTACCTTACACCTTCTGCATCATTTGAGATATTTATCAAACCAGTCTGCAAATTTCTCCAGTTCAGCACTGGCATCTGGCCAGCCATGTTCTGCATCTTTTTTGATAAGTAGTGAATAAGGCACACCTGCTTTTTTTAGTTGTTCACAAAAGCTTACTGATTGCTGCAATGGTACCACAGGGTCTTTATCTCCGTGTGTAATAATGATAGGGGCATCACCTGCATTGACCTGGTAGATCGGCGAAATGAGACGAATGATTTCTGCTTTTTCTGTGGCAGATACCGCAACGTTTTTTTTCAGACTGTCATTCCATGCTTTAAAATCAAATGCAGCTACCAGGTTGGTTTGCTGTAATATTTCATCATTTGCAGCAATGGAGAAGCCGGGGAAACCAAAATTGAGAAAATCGGTAGGTGGAAATAATACAGCCGCTGCCTGCACCCGCCCTGATATGCGGTCTACCGGATCTGGGGCACCGGCATCAGCGCTATCGTCGAGAGTGGCGGCAAGCAAAGAAAGATGACCACCCGATGAGCCTCCTGTGATGCCAATATGAAGACTGTCTACGCCCAGTTGACGGCTATGATAACGGATATAACGTACGGCACGCTGCACATCTTTTATCTGCTCATTGATAGTATACCTGGGCTGCGAGCCATGCATGACCAGAAATATGGTATAACCGCGCTTTAGATAAATATCTGACACGCCGGCAAAGAAGGACGCATCTTCCGGAGAAGAACGCCAGAAACCACTTACTACCTGTATAAGCGCTTTGCCGTTGCTTTTGTGAACAGGAGATAATTTGAATAAAGTAAGGGCCATACCGTCCTTGTGTCCATAAATGATTTCCTGCCAGGGCAGATTGTTTTGTGCAGACGATGTGATGTATAAAAGAGTAACGAGAATAAGGCTGTAAAAGGATTTCATGCGGGGGCTTTCTTCAAAAATGCGGCATTCCTTTCCTGTGCACTGCTAAAAAAACGACATTATTCTATCGACTGATGATCCGTCGTGGCAATCCCGAGCAGTTGTTCAGGCGATTGCCGCTCCCGCAATTCATATGCCTGCGGTGAAAGACCGGTTAACTGACGGTATTCGGCCGCCATATGCTGGTAATTGCTGTACTGGCAGGCATAGGCTATATCTGTCCAGCGGAGACCAGGATTTTGCAACTTATACAAATAGGTCTTTTCAAAACGGACAATACGCTCAAATAGTTTGGGTGAAATACCGATTCGGTCTTTAAATATGCGTTGAAACTGGCGGGTGCTGGCGAAGGCAGTCTGGGCCAACCGGTCGATACTGATGGTATGGTCCTGCAGGATCATACCGGCCGCCTTATCTACGAAGTGTGCCGCTTTTATCCCTGTACTTTTATTTTTTATCTGTTCTGCAAAACTATCCAGGACGTAAATCATATCTGTATAGGAAGCAGCGGCAGCCAGTTGTTCATTTACGGATCTGATCTGGCTGCCAAATATGGCTTCTGCATCTGTAAATGTATTGATCAGTAAATGAGGGCTGATACCGGTGAGCCGGTACAGTCCTGCAGGAGTGAAAAATATCTGTACGGTAAGGAAATGGTTACCTGTAAGATGGCGTATACTAGCCTCCAGTTGCTGACCGCTCAATAAGACCTGTGGCGCATTTAGAAGAAACGAGCCGTCGGGTTTACAGATACGTTCCTGGCCAAAAGGATAGAATGCCAGACAAAACTGCGGACCGGGTGGGAAAAATTTAACCTGCTGCTGTTTAGCATCAAACCTGAAATGTACAATGCGATAATAATGCACATATTCACGAAGACCGGGAGCCGGTGCAAATTTTTTTAATAGCATTATCTCAATTTAATCTTTTTAACAATTCAGCGGATAAAGGGGCTGATGAGTGGAAACATTTACATTAATTAAATACTTACCTTGTACACATAACTGGCCATTATGAAAAAAAAGAACGTGACCTATCGCGAGCAGGGAAAGGTATATCACTCCGATACCTGCGAGCCATTGATACAGGCATGGCAGGCCGGCAAGGTGCAACTGGAAGCCTGGGCCCGGCTCAGTTATCCGGGTTATCTAATGGAAGAGCATGTGCTGAAAGGTATTAATACCATTGGCCACTGGGATGCACAGTATCCGCAGGAATGGGGACTTGACTGGCACCGCAATGAAGGTATCGAGATCACTTTCCTGGAAACAGGCAGTATGGCTTACTCGCTCGAGGAAGATCAGTATACATTGATGCCGGATGATTTTACGATAACACGCCCCTGGCAATTGCATAAGGTAGGAGAACCTAATATTGGTGCGGGCCGTCTGCACTGGCTTATACTTGATGTAGGTGTACGCCATCCGCACCAGGAGTGGAAATGGCCTTCATGGATACTGCTGAATAAAACTGATCTCGAGGATCTTTCCAAAATGCTGCGTCAGAATGAGCAGCCGGTATGGAAAGCCAATACCGAGATCAAACGTTGTTTTACGAAAATAGCCCAGCTGGTGAAAATGGATAAGACGGCTCATAATGAATCGTGGGTAGCTATTTATGTAAATGAGTTGCTGTTGCATATCCTCAGCCTCTTCAGGCAGGGCGCCTTTCAGTATAATGCAGCGCTCACCGACAGCATCCGTACGGTAGAGCTGTTCATCCGCGATCTGGTCAATACCTATTACGAACCCTGGACACTCGACTCCATGGCGGAGCATTGTGGCCTGGGGGTTACCCGTTTTGTACATTATTTTCGCCAGTTGACCAATAGTACTCCCATGCAATACCTGACCCACCTGCGGGTGGAGGCAGCTGCAACAAAACTATTGCAATCACCGGCGGCCCAAATCAGCGATATCAGTTACGAATGTGGCTTTACCAGTAGCCAGTATTTTGCCACTGTTTTCCGCAAACAGTTTGGCTGCACACCGGCAGCCTACCGTATGACAGGTCTGTCTGCCGGTCGTCCGGCATCTGCAGAAACGCATACCGGTCGTTAGTAAATCATTGCGGCAATCCTTATTCTCCTGATCATTCTGCCTGTTTGATCTTATTCAGTGAAATTAATTTTCGCTTCCGGGCTGCCATACGGCCGGGCGGCCGATGTATAATTTTATTCAATGAAGCTTTGTGAACAGGCAACTCAACAGTGCTGGATAATATTGTAGAGTTAAAGATTGCCTGCTTATGTCGGATCTGATTAATCGCAAAAGGCTCTTCCTTGCCTGTTCGCTGGCCCTTGTGGTGACAGCGCTCACGTTTTCAATAAGAGCTAACCTGCTCGGCACGCTCGGTGCTCATTTCCTGCTCAACCCACGCGAAGTGGGAGAGATTGCTTCGGCCGCTTTCTGGGGTTTTACCATTGCCATGTTTATTGGCGGACCGTTATGCGATGTGCTGGGCCTGGGCCGTATGTATCTGCTGGCCTTTGCAGCCCATCTGGCAGGCATTGTGCTTACCATTTTTTCAAAAGACTACTGGCCTCTGTTTTTATCCACTTTGATGGTAGGCATTGGGAACGGTTTCGTCGAATCGGCCAGCTATACCATGGTGAGCAGTATGTATACTGATGATAAAGCCAGAAAGATCAACGACTGGCATATCTGGTTTCCGGGAGGTATTGTAATAGGGGGCCTTATTACCTGGTTGCTGACCAAATGGAATGTAAACTGGCAGTGGCAAATGGCCGTTATGATTTTGCCCACGCTGATATATGGTTACTTATTTCTCGGTCAAAAATTCCCCCGGTCAGAACGTATCAAACTCAAAATATCTGCCAGAGAAATGCTGCGAGCCTGCCTCAGCCCACTTTTCATTTTCATGTTGCTGTGTATGCTGCTTACTGCTGCCACCGAGTTGGGCACCAACCAGTGGATTGCAGAATTGCTCGCCAATGTAGGAGTACCTTCTATTTTACTGCTCGTATTTATCAATGGTATCATGGCCATTGGCCGGGCCAATGCCGGTTTGCTGCTCAAGAAAGTATCCCCGACCGGATTACTCCTGTTTTCAGCCATATTCTCTTTTGTGGGATTGATCTGGCTCAGTTATGCCAGCGGGTATGTTTCATTTGTGGCAGCCGGCATTTTTGCTATAGGTATCTGTTTTTTCTGGCCTACCATGATCGGGTTTGTTGCCGAGAAACTGTATAAAACCGGTCCTATGGGGTTATCGCTCATGGGAGGATTTGGGTTGCTGTCTACAGCATTGGTGCTCCCCTTTATGGGAGAGATTTATGCAGAGCAGTCAGCCAAAGCCACTGTAGCACTTACAGCGTCCGGCCTGCCGGCAGATCAGTTAGCTGCACAGGCTGCGGTAGAAGCCGGTGCGGGTACACTACGCCTGGTATCCATTATGCCGGCTGTGCTCATTGTGGCATTTACTGGTTTATATTTTTATATGCGCCGGCGAGAACAAAAACAACATCATTTACCGGAAACTCTCAATACATCCATTTAATCACTCTTTACAACATTGCTTATGCGACAACTAATTATTGCTTGCTTTGTATGGGCCCTCCTGATGCCCCTGGCTGGATTACAGGCTCAGGATGCACCATTGCAGGTGAAGGGCCGTGTACAGGACACAAACGGACAGCCACTTTCTAATGTGAGCATCTCTGTGAAAGGAAGCAGGGCTGGTGGTACTACCGATAACCAGGGACTTTTTTCACTGAATGTAGCAGAAGGAGCGCAGTTGCTGTTCAGCAGCACAGGCTATCAGCCCCAGGAAGTGAAAATAACAGCGGCCAATCTCAGTCTTACGATCATTTTACAAACCGATACAGTTGCCCTTGCCCAGGTAGTGGTAGTGGGTTATGGCACACAACAACGAAAAAATCTGACCACCAGTGTATCAACTGTACGGTCAGATGCAATCAACCGGCAAACGGTATCCAGCGTGGATCAGGCATTGCAGGGCCAGGCGCCGGGTATACAGGTGACTTCACCAACCGGTCAGCCTGGTTCAGGTCTGAATGTGCAGATACGGGGCAACAACTCTATCAGCTTAAGCAACTCTCCGCTCTATGTAATTGACGGTGTACCCGTGTTGCCGGTACGCGATGGTATTGGTGAAGGGACCCAGCAGTACAATCCCATGAGCACCATCAACCCCAGCGATATTGAGTCTATCGATATCCTGAAGGATGGTGCAGCGGCCTCTATCTACGGTCTGCGTGCATCAAATGGTGTGGTGGTGATTACTACCAAAAGAGGAAAGGGAAGAGGTCAGCTAAGTTTCAATGCTTACTACGGCGTACAGAAACTGCGTAAAAAAGTGGATGTGCTCAACGGAACACAGTGGGCCGATCTTTATAATGAAGCACTGGTAAATGCCGGTCAGGCACCCCGTGTACAGCCCGGTGATATCGTAGCCGCCACCGACTGGCAGGATGAGATCTTCCGTACAGCCGGTCAGCAAAACTATCAGTTAAGTTTCAGCGGCAGCAATGACAAAACACGTTATTACCTTTCCGGCAGCTATTTTGACCAGCAGGGTATCATTCGTAATTCAGGGTTTAAGCGTTACCAGTTTCGTCTCAACCTCGACCAGCAACTGGCCAATAGCGTGCGCGTGGGTACCAATATCAACTTCAGCCGCAGCGAAGATAACAGGAGTGTACAGTCAGAATCCAACCTGAACAATGGCGGGATAGTTGCCGGTGCACTGGCCCAAATCCCTATTTTACCCATTCGCCGCGCCGATGGTAAATACGCCATCAATCCTTACCTGGCTCTCGATAATCCTATTGGCAACCTGATGGAAACGCATAACCTGGCAAAGATCTATCAGCTGATCGGTAATATATATGGAGAAGTAGACATCCTGCCCGGCCTTACCTTCCGTACCAACCTGGGCCTTGATTACCGCTCGGAAGTGTCCAATAACTTCCGTACACTGGAATATTCTGCTTTGCAGGATAATGCCGTGCGTGGTTCCGCAGCCATGTATACGATGAATAATGTGATCGGACTTTGGGAAAATACCTTTACCTATCGTCCGGAGTTGGGTACAAAGAGCGACCTTACCGTTTTGCTGGGACACTCAGCCCAGCAATCGCATTACTCCAATCAATACAACAGCTCCTCCGGTTTTGTGAGTAATGATGTACGCAATTTCAGTGCCGGCAGCATCATCAATCCCGGTACCAGCGATGAAGAGAAATGGGGACTGGTCAGCTTTTTCGGACGTGCTATTTATAATTACGATAACCGTTACCTGGTGCAGGCCAGTATCAGGGCCGATGGATCAAGCCGGTTCAGCAAAAATAACCGCTGGGGTTACTTTCCCTCTTTATCACTGGGCTGGCGCGTTTCTGATGAGGCTTTCTTTGTTAAAGGAAATGTATCCTCGCTCAAGTTGCGCCTGAGTGCCGGCTCAAATGGTAACCAGGAAATTGATCCCTATACACGCTTTACCCTGTTTACTCCCGGTCAGTCAGGCACTGTACTCAGCCAGGTAGGTAACCAGACGCTGAGTTGGGAAACTTCTACCCAGTACAACGCCGGTGTGGATATGGGATTGCTCAATGACCGGATATCCATTTCGATCGATGCTTATCGCAAGGTTACCAAAGACTTGTTGTTGTATGTACCACTGCCTGCTATTGCCGCCTTTCCCGGTGCCTTCCAGAACATAGGTAAAGTGGAAAATAAAGGGATTGAACTGGCTATTAATTCAGTAAATGTGCGCAATAAGGACTGGAACTGGACCACCAATTTCAACTTCTCGCTCAATCGTAATAAAGTGCTGGACCTGGGTCGCACGTTCAACGAAGCCGGTGAAGAAGTAGACCGCACTATTATCCAGAATGAAAATATCATCGAGAAAGGATTGCCGCTGGGTGTGTTTTATGGATATGTAACCAATGGTATCTTCCAGTCAACGGCTGAAGTATCGGGTCATGCCACGCAACAATCAGGTACTGCACCGGGCGATATCCGTTTCCTGGATCTTGATAAGAACAATGTGATCAATGCCAGCGACCGCCGGGTAATTGGTGACCCTAATCCCAACTTCATTGCAGCTATTACCAACAACATTACCTACAAAAGATTTGAGCTCAGCTTTTTCTTCCAGGGCAGTTTTGGGAATGATATTTTCAATCAGACAAGAGTGGCACTCGAATCGTTTACCACACCTATCAATAGTACCACACGGGCACTCGACCGCTGGAAGACATCCGGTCAGCAAACCAGTGTGCCACGTGCGGTGATCAATGACCCCAACAATAACTCACGTTTTTCTGATCGTTACATTGAAAATGGTACGTATGTACGCCTCAAGAATCTGACGATCGCTTACAATTTCCCTACTCATATTCTTACAAAGGCCCGTATTTCCAATGCACGTGTATACCTGACCGGACAAAACCTGCTCACGTTTACCAAATACTCCGGCTGGGATCCTGAAGCCAGTGCTGCTCCACAGGCAGCTGTAGGGTTTGGCCGCGACCTTGGTGTATATCCCGTAGCGGTAACTGTATCAGCGGGTATTAATCTAACCTTTTAAATGTAATGACCATGAAACGTACTATAAAAC
Source organism: Chitinophagaceae bacterium (assembly GCA_047600605.1). Lineage (GTDB taxonomy): Bacteria > Bacteroidota > Bacteroidia > Chitinophagales > Chitinophagaceae > CAYMZZ01. The sequence goes on from JASGKK010000001.1 coordinate 93,026, forward strand.
TTGTGGCAGGTATAGCGCTGATGGCATCCACTATCGCCGGTTGTACCAAAATACTGGATCAGGAACCCCTGACCGATCTTACCGAGAAAAATGCGTTGGGTTCAGCAGCCAATGCAGAGGCATCACTCAGTTCGGCCTATTCAGCCCTGCTGCCCGGCCTTTATTATGGTGAAGTAATGAATACTATTACCGAATTGCCGGGTGATAATACCATGACGGCAAATGGGGCACGCACTATGTGGGATGACTTTACCTGGAATCCCACCACCGATTTTGTACAGAACTACAGCCAGATCTATAATGCTATTGCCAAAGCCAATCTCATCATCACACTCGTACCAGATGTAAATATGGATGAGACACGGCGCAAGCAGATTATCGGCGAAGGACATTTTCTGCGGGCATTGCATTATTTCAACCTGGTAAGGTTGTATGGTGGTGTATCGCTTTATACCGAGCCCATTCTCTCTGGCGATGCGGCTACGATAAATGAAAAAGGTTTACGTCCCCGCGCCAGCGTAGAAGAAGTATATGACCTCATTATTGACGATTTGTCGAAAGCGGAAGAAATGGTAGGAGGTAGTCAGCCCAATGCGGCCCAGAATCGCAACAGAGCTGTAAAAGCAACTGTATACGCACTGCAGGCCAAAGTATTTCTGACTAAACGCGACTATGCATCTGCCAAAGCAGCCTGTCAGAAAGTATTTGACAACGGAGCTCTTTATTCAATGGTTACCGATTTTAATGCCCTGTGGCCGGTAAGAATAAAGCGGAGTCTATTTTTGAAATACATTACGATCCGCCCACATTGGGTGGTGGCATCATGCCCGATCTGATGTTGCCTTTTCCACTGGCCACTTATTCATTTGATAAATATCCAAGACCCACTGCCGACTTTATAGATAATGTGGCAGATAAGGTAAATGATAACCGTTTCAAACTGGTAGCTCCCATCATGGTAGGTTCAAACCATGTGGCAGATAACTATACCAGCTTTTGTGTGGGCCTGGGTGCCGGAGTGGTGGACCAGGGTTATTTTGTATATAAATGGCGTAATACAGGTTCGCTTCCTTTTAATAATCCTGACAATTATCCCATACTGCGCCTGGCAGATGTAAAGCTGATGTATGCAGAAGCCGAAAATGAATTGAATGGCCCTGGCAATGCATTTACCCATCTGAATGATGTACGTAACCGCGCAGGACTTTCTTCTTTAAACCTGACCGATTTACCCGGCAAACAGGCATTCAGGGATGAAGTGGATAAGCAACGCCGGCTGGAGCTCGCATTTGAAGGAGAGCGCTGGCTTGATCTGCTACGGTATGCCCTGGATGAAAAAGCCGGCATTACTCACCAGATCACTGCGCTCGATGTGATCCGGTCAAAGAAAGGTACCGAAGATGAAACTTATCTCCTGTTGCCCTTACCACAGAGTGAAATCAACAGCAATCCCAAGGTAACGCAAAACCCCGGCTACTGACAGCGAGGCACATACCTGACTATTTTTTAATCTTTAGATATTAATGTAATGGCAAAATTCAGAATCAGTTTAAACATGGAGTACTGCCGCAGTGCAGATAAAGGATTTGATGAAGGCGTAAAGATTGCGGCCGAGCTGGGATATAAATATATCGAACCCATGGTGCATACAGGATGGGAACTGTTAAGCGAAGTGCATTATTTCCATTCTTTTTCTATGGAAGAAGATACACTGCTGATGAAAGAGATCTGTGATAAATATGGTGTAAGGGTAAGCAGCATCAGTGGGCATAGTCCGCTTATGAAACCAGAAGCTGCGGTGAGTCGCCTTACCAGGGCTATAGTCCTGGCCGATGCCATGCAGGCACCTTTTGTAAATACGGATGAAATGGTAAAGCCCGAATGGATGGATGATGTATTTGCACATGAAGCCATGAAGTATACATTGACCAAGGCCAACCTGGTGGCTGCCCGTCATAAAGTGAATATCTGTATTGAACCACATGGCATTTATACCAAAACAGCTGAAGGCCTGCTGCGGATCGTAAACCTGGTGCCTTCGCCCTGGATCGGTGTAAACTGGGATACCGGCAATTCTTACCTGGCTGGTGTGGAAGATCCATATGAAGGACTGGAACAGGTGCGCGATAAAGTATTGCATATTCATGCCAAAGATATCAGCATAGAACAGAGTAACTCGGAACGGGGTGCCGTTACCGGTACGCCGGTAGGCTGTGCCTGTGGTGAGGGTATGGTGGAATGGGAAAAAGTATTTGCCATACTTGAGCCCGTTGACCGGGAGATATTCCTGAGTGTGGAATGCGGTCGTATCGACGAAGCCGCCAGAAGTTTAACGTACCTTCAAAAGGTGTTAGGCAATTTGCTGATCAAAGATTAAGTCAATTAAATAAGAAACAGTAGCATGTCTTTTTTCCGTTCTCTCTGCACGGTTTCCTGCACCCTTTTACTGGTGGCAGGAACCGTTTTTTATACTGCCTGCACTTCTGCAGACAAACGCCCCAACCGCATTCTTGTGTTTACCAAAACTGCAGGATTCAGGCATATTGATGCTATCGAAGCCGGCATACCCGCTTTGAAAAAGCTGGGTGAGACACGAGGCCTTATGGTAGATACTACAGAAGATGCCGGACGTTTCAACGAAGAAAATCTGAAACAATACCGCGCAGTAATATTTCTGAATGTATCCGGAGAAGTATTTGATGCAGAACAGCGCACCGCTTTTCAACGATATATACAGGCAGGCGGTGGCTTTGTGGGCATACATGCCCCGGTAGATGCAGAAAGAACATGGCCCTGGTATGGGCAAATGATCGGAGCTTATTTCAGAAGCCACCCGGCCAATCCCAATGTACAGAAAGGTACATATGTGCTTGCCGGTATAAAACAACAGGTACTCGATTCGCTGCCCGCGCGCTTTGATCGCACTGACGAGTTTTATGATTTTGATATCATGAATCCGAAGATCAATGTGCTGATCACGATCGATGAAAAGACATACGAGGGAGGCAAAACCGGCGACAACCATCCTGCAGTATGGTATCATGATTTTGAAGGTGGCCGTTCTTTTTATACTGCAATGGGGCATACAAAAGAATCGTATTCAGATCCTGTATTCCTGAAAATTGTAGGCGACGGTATTGCCTATGCGATGGGTAAGGGCGAACCGCTGGATTACAGCCGGGCTGTGCCTGAAGAAAACCGGTTTACCAAACATGTGCTGATGGAAAAACTGGATGAGCCCATGCACCTCGCAATCGCACCCGATGGTAAATTATATTTTGCCCAGCGTCGTGGTGAGATCATGGAATATGATCAGGAAAAACAAAGTTCACGTATGGTGGGTAAAGTGGCAGTAAATGCCAAGTACGAAGATGGTCTGCTCGGCATGACCCTTGATCCTGATTTTGTGAACAATCGCCATCTCTATGTTTTTTATACCAATTGGGATGGACTGGCTTTCAATGTATCCCGCTTCACCCTGGATAAGAAGGATAAACTGGATCAAAGCTCAGAAAAAGTATTACTGAAAATACCAAAAGACATCCTGGATGGAAGCCATACAGGTGGTGGTTTATTGTTTGATCAAAAGGGTAGTGGCAACCTGTTTATTACTGTGGGCGACAACAGCAGCCCGCGTGCCTGGAGTTATGCACCCATTGATCAGCGCAAGGGCAAAGAACACTGGGATGCGCAACGCAGTTCTGCCAATACCAATGATCTGCGTGGCAAGATACTGCGCATACACCCGGAACCCGATGGCAGCTACACTATTCCTGAAGGCAATCTTTTCCCGAAGGGAACACCTGATACCCGCCCTGAGATTTATTCAATGGGGCACCGTCAGCCCTGGCGTATCTCTATGGATAGCAAAACAGGCTGGCTGTATGTGGGTGAAGTAGGTCCCGATGCCAATGATGACTCTGTGGGGCTGGGACCAAAAGGATATGATGAATTCAATCAGATCCGCCTGCCGGGCAATTTTGGATGGCCACAGTTTATTGCAGATAATAAGGCCTATTGGCAATACGATTTTGAAACAGGGAAAAGTGGTGAGCCTTTCGATGTGCAAAAGCCGGTTAACCAGTCTGTCAACAATACAGGCTTGCAGCAATTGCCTCCTGCACAAAAAGCGTTGCTGTGGTATCCTTATAGTACATCAAAAGAGTTTCCGCTGATGGAGAGTGGTGCGCGCAGCGCCACCGGCGGACCCGTTTTCCGCAAAGCCAATTTTAAGAAAAGTGCCGCCCATATTTTTCCTGAGTATTACGAAGGCAAATGGTTTATTACCGATTGGATCAGGGGATGGATCAATGTGGTGAGTATGGATGAACAAGGGAATTATGTATCCATGGAGCGGTTTATGCCAGGTTATACGTTCAGCAACCCGATCGATATCCAGTTTGGACCCGATGGTAATATGTATATGCTCGAGTACGGAAAAGGATGGTTCAGGGCCAATGATGATGCCCGGCTGGTAAGGATAGAATATAATGCAGGTAACCGGGCACCTATTGCCAAAGCCACTGTTGATAAGCGTACAGGTAGTGCTCCACTGCAGGTAAAACTGTCTGCCACTGCTTCATTTGACTATGATAAAGACGAGCTTACCTACCAATGGGAGATAAAGCGCGGTGAGGAGAAGGTACAGCGATTTACAGATAAAGAGCCGGCTGTCACCCTCGATAAACCCGGTGTTTATACAGCCCTGCTTACAGTAAAAGACAAAAAGGGGGCAACAGGACAAACACAACTGCATGTTACCGTTGCTACTGGTATGCCTTTATTAAGTATTGATATCACCAAAGGCAATCAAACCTTCTTTTTTCCCGGTGCAGAGATCGCCTATCGGATAAACTTTGACGGGAAATCTTCCAGTGCAGATGCGGCAGCCAGGACGCGGCTCAATATCGAATACATGAGCGGTGGATTTACGCCGCTGCTGGGCGATCCGGATCCCAATAAACCGATGGTGTCTGAAGATGCAGTGAGTCTGTATGGAGGTATGGTGCTCAACTCAAGCGATTGTTATTCCTGCCACACCATCAGTAAGCCTTCGGCCGGCCCATCGTTTACGGAGATATCTGAGCGTTATAAAAACAATCCTGCCATTGCCTCGACTTTGGAGAAGCATATTATTAAAGGAAACAGCGGAGAGTGGGGTGCTGCCGCCATGAGTGCGCACCCTGACCTCGATCCGGGCAAGGTGAAAGAGATGGTCACATTCATTCTGAGTCTGGCCAAACCGGCACCACCTGCCTTGCCGCTTGAAGGGAAATACATTTTCCGCGTACCATCTGCACAGCCCGATGAAGAGACATCTGCAGGCAGCGATGTGTTTTTACTGAAAGCGACCTATACGGATAGTACAGATAAGAAATTGCCGGCATTGAATACAGAGGTGGTGAAAGTATTGCGCAATCCTGAATTAAAGCCGGGAGCGGCTGACCAGGCAGGCGATATTATGCGGGTAAAGGTACCCGGCGTAAAACCGGAACTGGTTGTGATGTATGGCAGCCAGCCTTATATAGCTTACAAGGGGATTGACCTGACAGGTATCCGCTCCGTTGAACTGGATATTTCGCCGGCTATAGGCGCATTACTGGAAATACACCTTGGCTCTCCGGAAGGTACGCTGATCGGCTCTTACGATGTGCGGGCCGGAAAAGGAAGCTTTGCCGCAGGCACACCGGTACGTATACCGCTGCAAACCACACACGGACTGCAGGATGTATACATCACCGGTCATAATACTTCTGCACAGCGAAGCGATATTCTGTTTATTTTGACAGGCCTCCGGTTTCGGTTGTGATGATCTGGAGCAATGATTAGTAATTATTAATTAAGGGATATGTGGGTAAAACAAATACTGCTTTGTGTCTTTTTATGTGTGAACGGCCTGTGGATATTTGCGCAACCAGCTACGGTTATAACCGTCAGAGTCGTTAATAAAAAACAGGAACCGATACCACAGGTAAGTCTGCAGTTGCTTAATAGCGGGCAGGCCGCGCTGAGCGATACCCAGGGTTTTATTCAACTATCGTTGCCCGTTGCAGGAAGTTATCGGGCTATTCTTTCGGCCGATGGATTTGCTACACAGGAAATTATTATCACTTATCCGTCCGCAGCAATGCCCGTATATGTGCTGGTCACCGAAGTAGAACAACTGGGAGAAGTGATCGTGCGCAGCGACAGAAAAGAAACGACCCTGCAGCAGGTAACCACGGCAGTCACTTCATTTAATGAAAAAAGTGTGCAGGCTTTCCGTCTTTGGAAAACGGCTGACCTGGCTGGCCTTGTGCCCAATCTCTATACTGCCAGCCCTGGTGATGGGCGCAATATCACGGCGCTGAGGGGCATCGTTTCCACTTCATATGATCCGGCAGTGAATACTGCTATTGATGGGGTTACACAGTTTACACTCGATACGTACATTCCCCAGTTGTTTGATGTGGTGAATATCGAAATACTGCGTGGCCCGCAAGGAACACTCTATGGCCGCAATGCCATGGGCGGTGTGATCAATATACTCACCCGTCAGCCGGACAATAAGCGTACTGGTTTTGCAGAGATCAGCGCAGGCAACTATGGTACCGGACGCTATACCGCGGGGTTACAAATGCCGCTCATAAAAGATAAGCTCTATGCAGGTGCTGCATTGCTGTATCAGCACAGCAATGGCTTTTACACCAACACACTTACAAATACCAGGTTTGACCGGCAGAGTAGCGCAGGTGGGAATTATTATATTAAATACCGGCCTGGTTCACGGTTTACTGCCACAGTCAATCTTAAACATTTATACAACGCCAGTAAAGGTGCATTTACCCTGGCGGGCAGCCCACAGGATGCTTTGCAGCATCCGTATGAAGTGCAGCAGGATGCGGTATCAAAAATGAAGGATAAAACATGGAATGCATCGCTGGCCCTGCAATATGCAGGGACCGGAGTAAATATATTGCTGCAGTCTGCGTGGCAGTCCAATTACCGTTATTATGTGAAACCACTGGATGGTGATTTTTCTCCTATTGATGGTATTACCATTGTAAACAATTATGGACGCCCGTGGAATAAGACAAAAGTTCAGACACATGAGTTGCGTTTTAGTTCACCGGCAAGACAACTCAACCATTGGGATTGGGTAGGGGGCATTTATTATTTCGAACAGAAGTCACCGACACGGCAGGGTACACATTTTGGAAAAGATGCAGCCTGGGTAGGGTCACCCGATATTGATTACACCATTATCAGTACTTCATGTTTGCGTAATACAGGCGCTGCCATTTACGGACAGGTCATTTATAAAATTACAGACAGGATAAATATTAAAGGAGGATTACGCTACGACTGGCAGCGTACGAAGTTGGGGGTGCTGGGCGAATATCAGCCCGATGGATCACCTGCACCTGTTTTTAATACCCGTGAAGATACGAGTGCCAGCCGGCGGTACAGCGCTTTGTCGCCGGTAGCCAGCATCAGCTACCAGGCCAGCAAAGAAAGCCGTTTTTATCTTAGCTACAGCCGGGGTTACCGCACGGGCGGGCTCACACAATTGTCATCCGATCCGGCTCAGCCACCCCTGTATGCATACCGCCCCGAATACAGTAATACCATTGAACTGGGGGTAAAGAATATGTTATGGCAAAACCGCCTGCGTTTAAACGTTGCCCTGTTTTATAATACAGTGAATGATGCCCAGGTACCCACACTTATTTTACCGGAAGCATTTACCGTAACCCGCAATGCAGGCCGGCTACGCAGCACAGGAGCAGAACTGGAGTTGGCAGCATTGCTGATAAAAGGATTGCAACTGGATTATCGTGGTGGATATACACATGCTACTTATCAAACGCTGCATTTGCCCAAAGACGGGCAGGATCAGGATTTCAATGGCAACCGGCAGATATACACACCGGCTTTTACCTCTATGCTGGCGTTGCAATATGAGCGTTCGATCAATCAGAAAAGATCTGTGTACTGGCAACTACGGGGCGAACTGGTTTGCTTTGGCAGCCAGTTTTTTGACCTGGCGAATACGATCAAACAGACTCCCTATCAACTCACCAATCTGAAAACCGGGATTTCCTTCAAACATTTCAGCATAATGGTATGGGCCCGAAATGTATTTGATCGGCGGTATATTGCCTATGCGTATGAGTTTGGAGCTGCACGCCTCGGCGATCCGCGTACGGTTGGAGTGAGTGTGCAGACAAGGTGGTAGAAAAGTACATTAGTCGTAGAAGATTTTTTATGCCTCTTTGCTTTTAAACCTTTATACTTTTATACATTTCCCTCCATCCCAAGCTCTCTTAAAAAATCTTCTTTGTAACTACTACCGATCGGTATTTCAGTTTTTCCTATATATACGCGGTTGCCTTCGATCAGGCTGATCTTCGATTTATTGATAATAAAGGAGCGATGAATCCGGACAAAAAGAGATCGGGGGAGTAATTCTTCAGCTGCAGTGAATGTCATACCTACGGCGAGTACCTCTGTAGTAGTGACAAAACGAGTGAAATTGCCGCTGGCTTCTGCATACAGCAGATCAGTATGATTGACCCGATAGATCTTCCGGTCTGTTTTTAAAAACAGGTAATCCGTACCGTTGTTTTCAGACGGTGTTGATGCAACTGTTGAAACAGGAGTGACAGCGGCGGACTGTATTTTTTCAATGGCTTTATCTACGGCTTTCATAAACCGCTCCATGGAAAAAGGCTTGACGAGGTAATCGCTTACCGATAGTTCAAAAGCTTCTACGGCATATTCCCTGTATGCAGTGGTAAGGATGACAGCCGGTGCTTTCTTAAGACTTCGTAAAAAAGATAATCCATCGATCACAGGCATATTAATATCCAGAAAAAGAATATCCACTTCCTGTTGCTGCAATACCTGTTTAGCCTCCAGGGCATTGTCGCAGGAAGCCAGTACCTCCAGATAGGGAAGATGGCTGCAATATGTTTCGATGATCTGTCTGGCGATCGGTTCATCATCGGCTATGAGGCATCGGTACGTCATTATTTTGCTTTTAGCTGTAGCATTACAGTATATTGATTATTTTCCTGGCTTTGGTAAAAGATATGTTCAGCGGGATAAAGCAGGTCCAGTCTTTTCTGAACGTTGGAGAGCCCCAACCCGCTATGTTTGTTTTTAATGGCAGATGTTTCGTGGTTTACTTCAAATGAATTGGTGACGCGGAAACCGATCACATCTTTTTCGATAGCCAGTTCGATGCGGATAAAGATTTGTTTGGCGGTCGTGTTGCCGGCATGTTTAAAGGCGTTTTCCACAAAGACGATCAGCAGCATTGGCGCTATACGTACCTGGGCATTGCCAGGTGATTGGATAGCTGTTTCGAGATGCAGCCGGTTGCCCATCCGTATCTTTTCAAATTCAATATAATTGTTCAGGTAGTCGATCTCATTTTGCAAAGACACAAAGGTTTCGCCGGCTTCATATACGCTATATCGTAAGAGGTCCGAAAGACGTAGCAGCAATGGAGGCAGTTTCTCGTGCTGGGTGAGGGAAAGGCCATAGAGGTTGTTTAATGTATTGAAAAGAAAGTGCGGGCTCAGTTGCGATTGCAGGAGCTGAAGTTCTCCCTTATGCTGTTCGGCAGAAATGCGCGCTTCCCGCAATTGTCCCTGTGTAATGGCTCTTATCATTTTTACAATAATGCCTAACAGCAGGCTGCTGATCAGGAAAGGCATCCAATAAAGCAGCAGGTTAATGGCCTTGCGGTGCTGAAGCGGAAAATCGGCATGAAAGAACAGCCAGGAAACGCAACCCGTAAGCAACAGTGACAATGCAATGATCAGCCGCATGGAAGGTTTATGCCCCCTGGTCAGCCATAACTGGGTAAAATACCGGCCGCAAAATACTCCCGCAAAAAAGCAGATCGTCAATCCCGTCGCTACCGTTTCTTCTTCACTTACATCGATAGTCTTCAGGTATGCCTCCGTGGCCTGCCACACCGGTATAGAAAAAAAGGCTGCCAGCAGGAGATAATACCGGTTGCCAAAATAATTACGGAAAGAGTTGCTCATGAGTAACAATTTTTGATCCCCGCTGGCAAATATCGGGCGGCTGACCGGCCGGATTAACTATCGCTGACGGATTATTGCCCGGCGCTGACAGAATCCGGTTTACACATGACCAATTCATCCGTCAGCCGTCTGAAGCAGTCTGTCAGGGCATGACCAAGATACGACACAATTAGTTGAATGCCTGTTGCTGCCGGTCAATATTTGTGGCTGAAACAGATCGACAATGAAAAAGATTTTACTCAGCCTTCTCCTTATCTGTATGGTACATGGATTAATGGCCCAGTTTTCGGTTGAAGGCAACCTGATGGATCAGCGGCAGCAACCAGCTGCCGGCATCGCAGTGATACTTATAACAGTAAAAGACAGCACCAGGCAGCAGGCTGTGAGCGATTCGCTTGGCAACTTCCGGTTTGGTCAACTGACAGCCGGACCATTTATTGTATCCATCCATTCACTCGCGTGGAAGCCTTATCAAACCGGTTTGATCGCTATTGATAGCAACACCCGGCACTATAAGCTTCCCGGTATTGTGCTGGAACCAGCTGCCGCAAAAGAGTTGTCGGCTGTGATAATACAATCGCGTAAACCTTTAATTGAGCTGAGTCCCGATAAGACCACGGTCAATGTAGAAGCGATGCTGGGTAGTACCGCCAGCAATGTTCTGGATGTATTAAGCCGTACGCCAGGTGTGCAGGTCGATAACCAGGGGCAGATCAATCTCAATGGCAAGGCAGGTGTGCAGCTGTTGATCGATGGCAAGCCGATGTATCTGTCGGCTCAGGACCTGGCCACTTACCTGCGTTCGATGCCTGCTGCTTCGCTCGATAAGATTGAGTTGATCGAAAACCCATCGGCCCGTTACGATGCCGCCGGGAATGCAATCATCAATCTGCGTCTGAAAAAAAGCAAAGCAGCCGGATTTAACGGCGGTTTTTCTGCAGGCTACTCACAGGGACGTTATGACCGCCATTTTTATTCGCTTAACCTGAATTATCAGTATGGTCGCGTGCGCACGTATATGAACATCGGAGCAGGATTAGACAAAAATTTTTCAACCGATGTTTACCGTCGTCGTTTTTTCACAACGGCTAATGAATTGTTGTCTGTAATAAAACTCAATAACTGGCAACAGAATACGGGTAAGGGAATAAACCTGAATGCAGGACTGGATTATCAGCTGACTGATCATACACAGTTTGGGCTGACCGCCAGCTTCAATGCAGGTAAAAGAAAAGGATTATTTACTTACGAAAGTAAAACACAGGATGCCGGCGAGCAGCAGACAGAACTGGGATATGGCAATACGCGTAATAAGGATACGCGCAGTAATACTGGCCTGGGTGTTAATTTCCTGCACAACTTCGCACGTAAAGGCCGTGAGTTGAGTGCAGATGTCAATTATCTGCGGTATGAGATGGATGGCCGGCAGGAACAATTGCGGTATCAGCAACTGGCAAACAGTCAGCCGGAGAAAGAACCGGTTTGGTTGTACCAGGTGCCGGCCGCTATTCATATTTATTCTGCGAAGACTGATTTTGTAGAACCGTTCTCAGATAAGGGACGATTGGAAGCCGGCTGGAAATCCAGTGTTGTACGAAATGAAAATACTACTGATGTACTGACAGGAGATAATACTCCGGTGTATCGGCCTGACCTGTCTAATCATTTTATATATGAAGAGTTCATTCATGCCGCTTATGTAAATGCGCAGCAGCAATGGAAAAGAGTGGGGCTGATGGCAGGTTTGCGGATGGAGTATACACATAGTAAAGGCCGGCAGGCCGGTCAGGTGCAGACGGCTGGCAGCGATTTCAGCCGTAGCTATGCAGACTGGTTCCCCAATTTTTCGATCAGCTATAAACTGGATACGACACGTGTGCGGGTGTTAACACTGCTGTATTTGAGACGTATCAACCGGCCTAATTATCAACAGCTGAATCCTTTTCTTTTTTATCGGGACAATTACTCTTATACGGGTGGAAATCCGTTGCTCAACCCCCAATTTCAAAACCGGATTGAATTAAAATATCAGCATGGGCAACAGCTATGGGCAGGCCTCAGTTACAACCCGTTTACCGGTGTAATAGTTCCTGTGACACAGGTGCTGCATGATACACTGATTACACGGCCGGGTAATTTTCGTTTCGGAAAAATGCTGCTGCTCAATATCGGGTACAATACCCGTGTTACATCGTGGTGGTCGCTCAATACCACTCTTCGCCTGTCACGTATTGGCCTCAAAGGCACGATAGATGGGCTGCCATTGCAACCCAATACCAATGTGCTGCGCTGGGAGTTTAATAATTATTTCACCTTTTCTGCCTCTGTTTCAGCAGAACTGGGCAGCTATCTTGCGAGTGCAGATATGAATGGACAAAATGCTACTTCAGCAATGTTTCGCATGTACGCCGGTGTGCAAAAGAAAATAGGAGAAAAGCTGAGTGTGCGGTTGTCTGCAGAAGATGTTTTCGGATCATGGGTTTATCACAATAGGTCCATTGGGTTGAAGCAGGCTGATTATATACAAACAGGCCGTTCAGATACACAACGGCTTGGTGTATCACTGTCCTGGCGCTTTGGAAAGAAACCACAGCAGCAAAAAAGAGAAAGGGAAGCAGCAGCGGAGGAGGAAAAAGGGCGAATAAATTAGGGTAGAAGGCGAAAGGTAAAAAGGTGGAAGGTGTAATGGAAATAAATGCCTTTTACCTTTTACCCTCCACCTTACACCTCATCTTCCGTATCGTACAGTTCAAACTTACCTGAATCGGTCAACAGCATTACCTGGCCGGCATGATGACCGGGTATGGCGGATACATAACGGTAGCCGGCCAGAATTTTAAATGTTTTGGTCAAATGGGGCTGGCTGTTGGTAATGTGATACAGTAATGCCTGCTTTTTCTCCAGCAGGATAAATCTGTTTACACCTACAAACGAGATGGCCAGGGGAATACTATCGGCATTAAATGGTGAAACATCCTGCTGTCGCATTACCTGGTCCGGCGTTAGCAGAAAACAACCCCGGTTTGTGCTTGCCACAACATAATCTCCCGGAAATAAACCGCTATGACCTATGCAACGGATAACTGAATCCAGCGACAGCTCATACGCAGCGGTATCCCTTTTTTGCAGATAAAAAACGGAGGAGTTTTGCTGACCAAACCAATAGCCTTCACGTCCCTCATAAAAAATACTATTGAAAATGGCCGCATTCATCTCTCTTTGCCCGGATTCAAAAACAGCTATGGTCACTACAGAGCCTGTGCGATCGTATTCTCTTATGATAAATTCTCCATTTTCCAAACTCATCGCAAGCAGATTCCCGGAAGAGCCCATACAGATAGCTTTCTGTTCATGGATCCAATCCGGGGTAAAGACCTCTAAACTTCTTGGGAAGTATTTGTTTTTTAATAGCTTTTTCTCTGTGAGAAAATCACTCCAGTTGGGCAGCAGGACTATCCATTTGCTGTTGAAGTTATAAAGCAGAATGGGATTGCTTACAAAACGTTCATCTTTCAATGGCCAGCGGTAGTATTCAATATGGCCATCCAGGTTGAACCGGGCCAGTACCAGTTCCTGCACGCGGCGTCCCACAGCCAGTAATTGTGTATGACAATGCCATAAACCGAGCCATTCCATTTCACTGCTTAATTCAAAACTGCTGGCCTTCCTGTTGATTTCTGGTTCTTTGTTTTGTTTTTGCGCAAACAGATAACGGCTGCTATCGCTGGCTACCAGCGTGTCTTCGGGAAAGAAGGAGCCCAACTGCAGCAGGGCTTTTTTATCGCCAGAATCGTACAGGGCTGCTGTCATCTCATAAGCCATATCACGAATCACTGCTTTTCCGTTTTCATCGGCCGCTTTTCGTAAATACCCTTTACTGATATCCAAAAGCATGTCATATTGTGCAGGGGTGGTATGATGCTGATAGATATCGTGTAGTGTATCATGTGCCGGCTCATTGACTGTACTGCTCCGGATAAGAATAAATTTTTCCAGGCAGGCCTGTGGCAACAATTGTTGTTGCCAGCCTTTGAGCCAGAATTGCTGCGCCCTGTCCGGATCATTTATTTTATCGAGTGCAAGTGTGCCGGCATTGAGCAGGTCGTTGGCAGCGATTTGCTTTTCCAGCGCTTTTTCATAGTAAACGATTGCAGCTTTCGGATTATTGATCTTCCGGTACAGATCACCGGCATTTTCGTATTGGTTCAGATCGCGGTAAATATTCAATGGCTTCCTGATACAGGTGTCCCTGCTCCAGGCAACGGGCCGCTGCCGTCGGATTTTTTAGATGATCCTTATATAGAATAGCGGCATCGCGGTAATGCCCGCCTTTTTCGAGGACATTAGCCGCCTGATAATAATCGCCGAGCAGATTAGCATAGATGTAAGCTGCTTTGCGATGATCATTGTTTTCAATAGCTCTTTGCGCCTGTGTGATATAAGAACTGCGCAACCGGTCGGCATGGTTATCAGCATTCCAGTAATCGGCAGCAAAGCCTCCTCCCAGTGAACCGATATTAAATAACGGTCTGTTTTTTTGCAGACGCCCCCCGGCTTTGGTTTTGCCACGATTCAGATAGGGGCTGCTGAGGGGTAAAGCATATTTGATTGCTTCATCCGGGTTTTTCTCAAACATTTTCAACAGCCGGTTAAGTTCTTCGTTTCGTTGCGATTCGAGATTACTGATCCCTTTCCTTGTCCAGTTGAGCAGGCTGGTGAGCCAGTCGTCTGAATGATTGGTGTAGCTGCCAGATGAGGGCGGCTTTTTTCCTGCGAGTAATGCAAACGGATAGAGGAGGAGCATGATCAATCCGGCAAACAATTTCAATATCAGCTGAAGCAATTGCAGCAACCAATAGGCCATTTGCCGTATCCATACAGGCCATTGCCGTTTTGGTTTCGGTATGTCTTCAAATGACCGAAAACCGCTCAGTGCTTTCAATTGATCTAATAGCTGTGGTACTTCCGTTGTTTTTAAACGGATTGCTGTAAAGGGTGGAGCAGGGGGCTGCCCCTGTTGAGCCAGGTCCCACGGAGTTTGATCCATGGGAGACTCCTGTAGCAGGTTGAGCCAGTCTACCTGGTCAGTCGTTTCAAACCCGGTAAATCCCAGTTGCGGATGCAGGACCTGTACCGGCCAGCGTTGCAATGAAGTCCAGTCGCTGTCGGTGATCCGTGGCCATAGTTCGGTATGCTGGGGTATAAATAATCCCGGATAAGGCTCTGTATAAGCGATACCGCCCGGTAATGTATCGCCACCTTTAAATCTGGCAGGCAGTATGGCCAGCAATGCGGCCGGACGAATAGTTTGTGCGGAAGCAGGCAGCGCATAACAGGTAAGTTCTGTAATGGAAAGCGGCCAGCTGTCAATGATACCGATCCACTGCTGCGGATGAGTACCCATCAGCAGGATAGCCCGCACCGGGCGGGTTATGGAAGGGTTATATTGAAGCTGCAGGGTGGTCATCGTATTAAATGCCTGAAAAAGGCCTGGATATATTTTGCATAAAAATCCTGTACCGGTATGATATTTTCAAAATCGGGCCGGAAGAAATAAGTGGATCCGCAACCGGTACCATCAGACGCCCAACAGGCGGTAGTGGATTCGAGTATCAGTGCAATCGTTATTTCGGGTATTTGCGGATTGGAGCTTTTGAGATGCAGGAAACCCCGGGCGTCAGTGATGGCCTGGCTTCCATCAGGCCAGCGCATGACAAAGGCTGATATTTTTGAATTGCCTGTTGCATGCTTTATAGCATTGGGCTTTCCACTCACTGCAACCAGATGCTTATCGGTACACTGAATGAATTTTACTTGTGGTGGATTACGCATGATCAGTTGATGTTTACCAACAACCAATTGCCCCATTGCAGTAAAAGCGATCTCTGATACCCGATAGAAAATTGCTAAACGGTGTTCTCCAAGAAAAGGGCTGGCTTTACGAAAATCAAACGAAGAACAATTCATAGGCTGTTCATTTTCCAGGCTACTCATGTCGTCAGACAATTCCAGAAGATCTTTTGTATGTAAATCAAAACACCTGATTGAATATTTGTCCGAAATTTTCAGCACATCCCTGTAAAAATTAACTGTGTATTCCCGACGACTTTTATATAAATGAGTAAGCGGCGATGATTTGCTGATTCTGGTTTCATTCAGGAAAATAGTATAAAGCCAGCTATTTTTTTTATAATCATTTGTTACTAACAAATAGAGAACGCCATATCCATTATCTGCGAGATGGTAATCGCCCTGTTCAATCTCAGCAATCAGCTCATCACATCCTTTATTGGGATATTGTTGTACGAGTACACGTCTGCTTTTGGTAATAGCCAGCCACCTTTTTCCGGAAAACTGAAATATCCGAAGATGTTGGGAGGAGTCACTGTTTTTTACAGGCTGAAGCAGTGGAGTAAGCTGCTTTTTATAAAATGCAATTTCTGTGCTGATGTCAGGAACTTCAATGATGGGGGTACTTAAGAGCGTGTCCAGATCAAGTCTCGCTTCTCCAATCCGTTTCATGGCGCCGTCCCTGCCACTCATAAATTCAATATGTCCATTGCGGTTGACCAGCACCAGGAAATCCATTTCACGGCGGTAGGCTGACCAGAAAGGTAAAAAGCCGCGCTGTCCCAGTTGTGTATCGCCGGTAAAAAAGAATATATCCGTGTTATGAGTGGATTGTATTTCGGGAAATATCTTTTCCAGCGATATGCCGCAGTGTAGGCCGGCTTCGAGCCAGGAAAAAGCCTGGCGCACACCTTCCAGTGTCTGCAGATCTGCTTCGAAATATTTTTCTCCACCGAGTAGCAGGCAACGGGTATGAATGCCGGCGGTTGATTGTTGTGCCGTTGCCAGTGCAGCGGCAAATGCAAATACCCGCGGCTGCCCCCACATACGCACACTGCAGTCTACCAGCAATATCCTTGTCTTTCGCGGGTCTGCCGGCGGTTCTTCTCTTTGCAGAAAAAGCGCTTCGTGGTTGACCAGCCTCGCCGTTAACAATTCTTCATCCTGTGCCAGTTCGCTCAACAGTAGCCGGTCATAGTTGCCCCGGTTGCTGATATCTGATATACCACCGTAGGATAAAGCGCCCTGCCGTGCAGTGTGCATCGGCACGCGGATAACGGCCAGCAGGCGGCGGGTCAGTTGCGCCAGCCCGGCCAGCTGCCGGTCTTTGGCCATTTGCGTGAGCAGATCATCGGAGCTTATCTGTGGAACAGAAATTTCAGGTGCAGCCGGTATTTGCGGAAGGCCGGTTTGCAGTTGTTGCAACAAGGCATTCCCATCTTCCCATTTGCGGCCAGGCTGCCACCAACGGCTCTATGTCTGTATCCCATTGCTTTCTGTAGATATCAGGCAGGGGAGAGCCTTCCAACTGGTAATTCATTTGCTGCGTACGAAATACAGTCAGCCAGGTTTCCAGTGAATCTTTATACAAAAACCGGGGATCAATGATCTCTCTTATCAGGTGTATGCGGGCTGCGCCGGTTCGCAGACTGGAAGGAAGTTGGGAAATATTTTTTAGTAGTGTCAGTGTCGACAGAATGGCTGCTTCCTTATTGCCGGGCACAGCAGGTAATGATTCATATGTGCGTTGTAAGAGTTGTGTGGTACGTTCCCATTCAAAATGCTCACTGCAGGCACCGATCAATAATAACAGGCTGCCCAGCGGTGGCCAGCCATGTTCCAGCAGATCTTCCTGTACCTGCATCAGGTCACGGCTATAACAGATGGTGCGGCCATCACCCCATTCCAATACAGCTCCTTCTTCGGCCCATTGCCAGAAGTAGCCAGTCAGACTGTTGTAATAAGCGGTGATATGTGAGGCGTTATCTGTCATTGAGCAGGTATGCCTGCAGAGAATCGTATAGCGCTGCGGGTGGCGGGTTTAAAAAATGAAAGTGGAATATCGGACCAGTTGCCGTTTTCCTGCCAGAGAATAATATGATCCTCCATCAGCCATTTGGACCTAAAGAGATCGGCACTCGCTTTGGATGCAAAAACAAAACCAGCGGGCAGCCATAGCCCACTGTCACTCCAGTACTCCGTGCCGGGGATATTGGGTAAAGGTGAGCCGGTAACCAGTACCAGCGTATTACCAGAAAGTGCAAAACGTAACGGTTCTAAACGGACACCGGCCGCCTGATCACCAAACTCTTTCCAGTGAGACAGCGTTGTTAATAAGGCTACCGGTGGTTGTGTAGCTGCGCTGCGCATCAACTGTATGCTTACGCCTTCTTTTACCTGTGCAGGCAGAGCAGATACCGGCCAGTCAACAGCCAGGAATTGTGTCAGCATTTGCCAGTCCAGCAATGGCACCTGCAGTGTGGGGGTGATGGCGTCGCGGTCAAAAAAATTATTTAATGCATCAAGCCGGCCATATCTTATCAGCGGCAACCCTTTTACAGCTTCGGGCATTTCCATTGCTGGTTCCTGCGCTCTTAACCAGAGCTCATCTCCGCATATGGCTACCTGCAATGAGGAAATAGCACGGAGGTTTCCGAGACTGCTAAGGTGATGGGCATGTATAGATACGGTCCAGTGTTGCATAGCTGCTGTCAGGAGGCTGAATGAATGATCTTTTGCCAGAGTGCATCAATGGGTGTTTGTACATATTGCCGTTGCACATCGTTGTTGATCCACTGGCAGCGGCCACTCAGATAGCGAAGGCGATCCTTGATAACAGTACGTTCTGCCAGAGGTAAATGCGCGTCGTCCCATTTTTCCGTCATGGCCTGTACCTCCCGATAGAGGTCATCGGCGTTTACTGATCCGCTTTCGAGCGCACGCGGGTGTGCGTCCGGAGCGATGTCGGTGGCAATAACATTATTGACAATGCCGGTTATCACTTCGCGCTGCTCCTCGGTATCCCAGATATAACGCAGCACCCACATATCGGATACAATGGCTTTGTTGCGTTTGCAAAGCAGGGCACTGGCTGCAATCAGGCGTTGTAGTTTGACCGCGCGGCGGTCAGATACCAGCACGCCGGCATTGCGCAGCATTTCTATGAGGTTGAGATAGGCGGGCCTTATATCCTGAAGGTCGACCTGTCCGATCAGTGATTGAATACGTACAATATCTTCGGCTGTGATGCCGGTGGCCGATTCTTCAGTTTTCTTTTCGAGGTTCCAGCCCGCATCAAGCACCTGGGTCAGGAGTGCCGGATCCACATAATCGCAGCGTACGCGGATCAGGAAGCGGTCAAACAGGGCCTGTAGCGATTCGTCTTCGGGCAGATGGTTGCTGGCGCCGACAATCATTACCACCGGCAGAGCGCGGTTTTCGCGACCACGGCGAAATACTTTCTCATTCAGTACCATCAGCAGACTGTTGAGAATGGCGCTGTTGGCATTCAGCAATTCGTCGAGAAAGATCAGGTGTGCCTCGGGCAGCATGCCCTCGGTATTGGTGACCAGTTCGCCTTCGCGGAGTTTCCGGATATCGAAGGGGCCAAATAATTCATTAGGCTCGGTAAACCGGGTAAGCAGGTATTCGAAAGTGCGGCCATGCAGCAGACGCGACAATTCCTTTACCATAGCACTCTTGGCTGTACCCGGCGGGCCCAGCAAAAAAAGATTCTCACGGCCGGCGAGGCAGATACCCATGAGGTCGATAATATCGTCTTTGCCAACAAATTTTTGCTTCAACTGCTGGGTTACCTGCAGCAGGTTGTTGATAAGGCTGGTGTATTGCGGATCAAACATAAATCTCTTACAATAAATTAATGGGGGAGAAGCAATTCCGGCCAGAGCAGGCTACCCTGTTCTCCCAGTATTTCGCGAATATACTCGTCAACCGGCGGATGTGCAGCACGCCGCTGATCCTTTTGCTGAATGATACGATTGGCATAGGCCCTGGCCAGATCAGGGCTTTCTGTGAACCAGTCGCCCGGCACAGCAGCAGGGATCTCGATGCCGATACTGGAAAATGGCCAGTCTGCTGCTGTTTGCGACAACTGCTTTACCAGTACATCCTGCGGTGCCAGGCCCTGGGCCAACTGCCATAATTCAGGCAAATAAACCAGGCAGATGTCTGCTGAGAATATAGTGGCAGCATCCTGTTTGCCCGAAAATGCGGATAACTGGTCACGTACCTGTTCTTCTCCTTCATCGCGCAAAATGCTGAGCTGCGTGGCTCTTAGCAAATAAGCAGCCGCCCAGACCGCCGCATCTTCCTGCCAGACCGGAGCTGCACCAGCAAATTCCAGCACCCGGTGATCGTATTGTTTCCGGAGTATAATACCGGAAGCAGCCAGGTCGGCCGCCTCCAGCGGACTTATTCCGGGTTCTACCGTCACCTCACCGGTTGTAAAAAGTTCTTCCAGGAAAATGCTGAGCTGCATGATTTCGTTTTATTCGGCTATATCGGGTAAGGTAATAAATTCGACCGGTACAGCATCGGTAAGCCATACTTTATTGGCAGAAAGATAAAAGGGATGCCCCTGTGCATGAAGCTTTCCGGCGTCAATTTTCAGGATTACCACTTTTCCGTGCCGCATACCTACCTCGCGTGCCGTCTCTGCCTTATCGCTCAGGTGTACATGCTGGCGCGACTGCCGTTGCAGCCCGTTTTCGCGAATTGCGGGCAGATGATCTATTGTGGTACCATGATAGAGGATAGCAGGTGGCGTCGCAGGACTCAGTTGCAGATCAACGGAGATGCTGTGGCCCTGATTGGCTCTGATCAGTGTCTGATCTTCATTGAAAGAAAAGCGTTGTTTGTCGTTGCCGGCAACTACCTGTTGCAGCAATGCCTCGTCGACGGTCAGCCCTTTTTCATTAATTCCTTTGATAAGTTCATCTACAGAGGCCCAGCCCTGCTCATCGAGGCTTATACCGATTACCTCCGGGCGATGGCGCAGGGCCAGACTCATGAGTTTACTGATATGTTTTATATGTTTTGTGTTATCCATTTTTTTTGTGTTTGTCTCCGAAAAATGTTGATACATGCCGGATGGGGCCGATTATCCGGCTATTGAATTCGTCCAGTTGCTCTGCCGGTATCCAAAGCTCCTGATGAAGTTCGCCACCTACTTCCTGTACAGGAAACTGGCTGATATAAGCTTCAGGCAGATCAAATGCTACCACATAACCTATATAACCTCCGGCTTCATCATTTACATTCCATTCCCTGGCTATCTGCTCAGCATATGCGAGGTGCAGAACGGGATAAAAAATAGGTTGCCAGTACAAACGAGGAGGGAAGAGCCGCATGTCCGATGCTATTACAAGATCCCATTCAGCTTGCCCCATAGGCCGGTATAATGTACGTATTCCCATTTTTTGTTAGCGTTTTATTGCATCATCTGATTGACGATCGCTGTTTGCATTGCTCTTGCCTTTATTTCATCAAAGTCGGTTTCATGAACCAGTTCACCATTTTCAAAAACAGTTATTAACTGATCTTTCCAGGTAGGTTCATCCTGCTCGCCAACTGTTTTATAAAGGCCATCCTGTCTGATCAGTTTTAAACGGCCGGCCTTACTTTGTTTAAACGAAGGCTGATACAATCCACTGCCATCCAGTTCCATGGGGTATTTGCGGATGTCCACCGCATTTCCGTTTATTTCCGCATAGGAACACTTGAGCGCAAATTTCTGTGTATCGCGATCTACTTTCTGTAATAAGGCACCACCCATACCCAGCAACAGGTTTTCTGCGCTGATGCCATTCAGTGTGAGGGCGCCATAGATAGCACGGATGGATGACAGGTTGATTCCGTCGCCCTGCAATACCCTTACCTGTGGAGGTAATACCCGGTACCCTTTGTCATTGATCGTATAACCAAAGCGATCCATCAGTATTTCAAATACTTTCAGCAACGTGATCACCGGATCGCCACTATCGGGTCTTATTACCAGCGTGCCATCCCTGTCGAGTATCTGCTGGCGAAGTTCGCCACCCCAGTAGTCACGGCAGGCACGCAGAATATTGTAAGAATCGCTTACGCAGGCTACAATGCCAGTGGGCACTGTATTTAATATATGCCGGAAAACCTCCAGTTCGCCCTCTTCGCCCAGCAATGTACAAATGGAATGCTCGGTGGCGGGAACAGACCGGCCATAAATGGCTGTGCTGTTATAATATTGCCTGATCAACTGATTGGCAGGAATGGTATCGCTACCATCGAAGTGGATCAGATGGGCTGCTCCGCCGATAGCCGCTGTTTCTACTGAGCTGGCTCCACGGAAACCGAAATCATTCAGTACAAAACCAATCCCGCTTTCTGCGGCAGTACTGGCTGTTTGTTGAAAATAGTCGCTGACCACATCGCGCACATGTCCCGATAAGGTCGCTACCGTAGTAGGGTACCAGACCTGCATCAGTATTGTTTCCAGGAAATTGGTGACCCAGGCACAGGCCGGATCGGTATTTTCAATGGTCATCAATACCTGGTGCGTATCGACCCGGGAGCCTTCCGCAACGGCACGGATACGAACGGGCAGCCGGCCATTGTGTTTCCGGAGCAGGTATTCGAAACGGCTGCGGTCGTAGATATCGTCACGACCAAAGACAGCTGGCAGTATTTCATCTGCTTCATCCAGTTTTTGCCTGTTAATAACCTGGCCAGCCAGCCATTTTTTCAGAATATACTGGAGCCCAAAAAAGACCGTATCGTCAAATTCACCACCACGGCTTTCGAGATAAGAATAAATGCGTGTAGTGCCGGGATAATAGAGTTTATGGTGCGAGTACTTGTAGGCGTCAGCCATCAGTACAAGATTATGATCATTGTTCATTTTCTTCTTTTTTAATAGGGTCAATAAAAACAGCTTCCTGCACCTTTGATAACAATAATTCGATCAATGGAATGTGCTCGGCATTTATTTCACCAGTATGCATCATGATGGGTAATGCCGATAAAGGGAACCAGGCAACGGCCTCCAGATCATCCTGGGCCTTTGCTTCACCACTTTGCAGGTGCGTATAAAATAACAAAGTGGTGATCTTATCTGCTTCCTGCCGGTAACGCCAGTCGTCGATACGGTGTGAGCCGGCATAGTACATGGGGCCGGTTTGCAGCGGACCACATTCTTCCTGCAATTCGCGTCGCGCTGCATCTTCAAAACAACTATCGGAGGTATCAGCAAATCCGCCGGGCAAACGCCATTGCGGACGCTGGGGCTTACGGCCCAGTAATATCTGACTGCCATCGTTGCTGAATACAGCAATATCCACGGTGGGAAAGACAGCTGCATAGCGATGCTGGCAGGCATAGTTGATACCCATCCGGAATTCTTCCGAATCTGCTACCTGCGAAGCGGCTGTCTCACGTATGCTGGTGGCAGAATGTCCGGGTACTTCCGGCAGTTCTTTAACCGGCAGGGAACCGGAGTATACACGGATAAAGCTGTCACGACTGCCATAGAGCAAAAACTGCTCACCTGGTAATGCACTTACGAGCAACTGATCCAGATTACGGCTCCACTGCGTATCATCCGGATGATCGGGGAGAGGGAATAGGGTCAGCGACGGATCCCAGGCACGTAACATCCGCTCGCGGGTGAAATAATCAAATGGATTACGCCGTGTGCACCGCAGGGGAGATACACCCAGTACAATCACGAGACGGCTGGCTTCCTGGCTCACCTGTTTCAATAATTGCAAATGTCCTTCATGCAGGTAAGGTGTCTGGAAGCGGGCTACGATGACGGCGATTGGTTTCATTTTGCGTAATTATTACACAAATATAAATTGTGTGATGGTATTCTCCAAATATTTTGCGTAAAAAATACACTAAATAAAACCAGGCCGAATCCGGTTGAATGATCTTATATTGGTCTAAAAAATGGGACTCTTTGATTTTTTGAAGCGTAAACCGGCTCCGCAAGCTCCGGCGCCCCAGAAATCGGCAGTCAGCGGCAATGTACCGGATATGACACCGGTAGAGCTCGAACCCGGACTTACCGTGCCTGCGGTATTACTGGATGTATTTCGTAAAGCCAAAGAAATGAGCGTACCTTATGTGAAAATTACCGCTCAGCAGCAGGATGACATTTCCTTGCATCAAAGCAGTTTTGGTAATTATCCCTGTATTCCTGCCGGATTCGATTATCCCAAAGACAGTGAAGGGAAGTTTATGTACCCGCTGGCACAACTTAATTGCAGGGATTTACCCGCCCTGCCGGGATATCCCGCCAGTGGCTATCTGCAGTTTTACGTTTCAACCAACGATGTATACGGACTCAATTTTGATAACCTTCGGGAGCAAAAGGATTTCAGGGTACATTATTTTACGGAAGAAGAGGTGAAGGAGTATCAGACCGACTTTTCCTTTCTGCAGCAAGTGATCATCTTTAATGAAAGTCCGGTCTATGGACCTCATGCGCTTAGCTTTGAATCAGGAACTGATCACGGAAGTATGCTGGATTACCGGTTTATCAAGCAGGTGCAGCCGATGATAGACCAGCTGGTGCAGAAATACCCCGCGTATGATGACGAGCTCAATGAGTATATGTATGACACCCTAAGCGGGAGTGATCACAAAGCAGGGGGATATGCCTATTTTACCCAGGAAGACCCGAGAACAGATAACCCTGAGATGGAAGATTATATCCTGTTGCTGCAGATAGATTCAGATGATCATATTATGTGGGGCGATGCAGGTGTAGCCAATTTCTTTATCCATCCCGATGACCTGGCCCGCCTTGACTTCAGCAGGGTGATGTATACCTGGGATTGCAGCTAAGCTATATCTCAAAGTGAATTCCTTCTTTCAGTAATTGCTGGTAACGCTGCCTGTTGAACTGGTACATTTTGCTGGGTCTGCCCTTACCATCGGTTTTGGCCAGTTCATTGGTTTCATCGAGGATACCCAGGGCCATTATTTTCTTGGCAAAGTTGCGGCGGTCAATGGGCCGGTCGAGTAGTACCGTATACAGTTTTTCCAGATCAGAAAAAGGGAATTTTTTATCAAGCAATTCGAACCCGATAGGCTGATAGCGGATCTTGGTACGTACACGTTCTATAGCCACCCGTACAATCTCCCTGTGATCAAAAGCCAGCCGCGGAAGCTGGCTGATGGGAAACCATTGTGCATTTTCGGCATCGGTAGTGGCTTTCAGTTCCTGATATTTTCCTGATTTTACCAGTGCAAAATAGGCTACCGCAATGATCCGTTGTCGTGGATCACGGCCGGGCTCCCCAAATGTGTAGAGTTGCTCCAGGTAATTGACAGTTGCGCCGGTTTCTTCCTTTAATTCTCTTTTTACCGCTTCTTCCAGCGATTCATGCTCCAGCACAAAGCCGCCCGGCAAAGCCCAACTGCTTTTATAGGGATCATAACGTCGCTGAATAAGCAACACCGATACCCCATCTGTTTTGGAATAACCAAAGACAATGGCATCGACAGCTACTTTTATGGTACCGGGAGTGGCAGACATGGGCGCAAGATAATTCAACTCAATAACCGAAGGTAAAAAAGCCAAAGCAATTATCTTTAGCCAATAATCTGCTACTATGTATTTGTTGTTTCCCGGCCGGCATCATCTGGTAACTCAATTTCAATATGATTATCTGCTGCAACTGATCCGGGAGGGATGCGAAAAGGGTGGTGAACGGATACATCCCACAGCGGTTATATTTGCTGTTACCTCGGCCAATCACAGCAACACCCGCCGCAACCCATTGCCTTTTTATTTGCGGGCAATGATGCTGGCCCAGTTCTCTGCTACCCTGGGTATTCCCTGTTATGTATACGGAATAGATGATTTGGGGCATACGCCCGGTTTTGCCGATTACACCATCAAGCGGATCGTGAATGAAAGCGATGGATTACTCGATCTGCATCCTGGCAATACGCAGGTAATCTGCTCCACACCTGTATTGCAGATGTATCGCGATCTGGGGTACAGTATTCTGCCAGCTGAATTGCATGAAGAATCAGGCTGGTCGTATCATACCGCTATGCCCTGGCAACTGGTAGAGCAGATTGCCGGTAATGATGACTGGGAAAATGATGCGGCTTTCGTATCGCTGATCCATCCTGCTGCGCGGCAGTTGTGGCAGCAATATCAGCTGTCACAAAAGATCCGGATGTTGTTTTCCGATAAGATGATCGGCAGCGATGGCGATCTTACCAGTACCCGCGATTACAATGTATATGTACGGCAAATGGATGAGATAGCCGGACTTAAGTTTGATGATACAGCCGGTTTTATCCAGCCCGGCCGCATTGGTGATATTGGTTGCGCGGTAGGGTCCTGGATACGCATGGCCTGTGCCCAGCCGGCTTTGCGTGAATCCGACTTTTATGGCATCGAAGTATCCCGGTTTTTGTTTGAGCTCTGCCAGCAGCGTAAACTCAATGGTGATTTTGTAAACCCCTTTGTGTTTTTTTCGCAGAAGAATGCAGTGACCGGACTGGTTTTTCCGCGGTTATCCATGAATACTATTCATACATCCTCTCTTACACACGAGATCGAGTCATATGGCGGACGTGCCGATCTGCTCCGGTTTATCCGCAATCGTTTTGAAGAGCTGGTACATGGTGGCTACTGGATCAATCGTGATGTAGTGGCTCCTTATGCTAAAGAAAAGCAGGTATACCTGTGGCTGCGTGATGATGATGGAGAAAATGAAGAGAGACATTTAGCAGCTTATTCACTGCCCGAAAAACTCCGGCGTTTATCTACCCGTGCACGTTTTTACCGGTTCACCCGCGATTTCAGACAGCAGGAAGGATATGTATTGCCGTACCACGATGAAATGGTAGATGGAAAACTGTATCATGTATTGCGGCTGGCCGATGCGGCCGAATTTTTAAGCCGGAAGGATTATGCAGATAACTGGGAAAGTGAAATGCATGAGACATTCTGTTTCTGGGACTTTGAAGAATGGAAACAGGAGTTGCAGAAAGCGGGATTCCGCATTCATCCCGGTTCCTATGCGTTTCGCAATGAATGGATCGCCGATAACCGATGGAAGAATTGCAGTACTATTGGCACATTTGTCGACGGACAGGTAATCCCTGCTGATTATCCGCTCACCACAATGATACTCGTAGCTGTAAAAGATTGATTACCGGCATTACAGTCTGTGCACATTCAACACCTGTAGGCATGCATTGCTTATTCAGAAATATTTTGTTCTTTTTTGGCTTATTACTGTTGTGCAGTCTGACTGCACCGGCACAGGACATTAAACTGTTACCCCTTATTCCGGCACCGGTGCAATGGGAAACATCGCCCGGCAGATTCCTGCTGGGAAAGGATACGCGTATCGCGATACAGCATGACTCCCTGCAGTCTGCAGCTATCCTGCTGCAGCAATACCTCGATGAATTGCAAAACAGCAGTAAATCTGCTGTTGCTGGCCCGAATACCATCATTCATTTGCGTATTAATAAAACATTGGATAATTCACCGGAAGCCTATTTTCTGAAGATCGGCGAACGTGAACTGATCATAGAGGCCAGGGAACTGCGGGGGCTTGGCTGGGGTATACAAAGCCTGCGACAGCTATGGCAACCTGCTTCGGATGGCTACTGGCTGCCTGCACTGGAGATACAGGATGAGCCGCGGTTTGCTTACCGGGGAATGGCACTGGATGTAAGCCGTCATTTTTTTCCTGTTTCCTTTATCCGTCAGTATATCGATCTGCTGGCATTGTACCGGTTCAACACTTTTCACTGGCACCTGACCGACGATCAGGGCTGGCGGATAGAGATCAAATCCTTACCACGACTGCAGGAAGTGGCGGCCTGGCGAAGTGGTACACTCATCGGACATAAAAAGGAATTGCCGCACCGGTTTGATGGAAAACGATACGGAGGTTATTACACACAGGATGAAATAAAAGATATTGTAGCCTATGCGCAGCTACGGGGTATAACTGTCATTCCGGAGATCGAAATGCCGGGTCATGCGCTGGCTGCCCTGGCAGCTTATCCGCAACTCGGTTGTACAGGTGGTCCCTATGAGACAGCACGTTTCTGGGGCATTTTTGATGATGTGTTTTGCGCCGGCAACGACAGCGTATTTATCTTTTTGCAACAGGTACTGGATGAAGTGATGGCGCTTTTTCCTTCGCCTTATATTCATATTGGCGGCGACGAATGTGTAAAAGATAAATGGAAGGCCTGCTCCCGTTGCCGGCAGCGTATGCAAAAAGAAGGGCTAAGGGATGAGGAAGAATTACAAAGCTATTTTATCAAACGGATTGAACGATTTGTCCGTAGCCGCGGGCGCCATATCATGGGCTGGGATGAAATACTGGAAGGGGGCCTGCCGCCCGATGCACTGGTCATGAGCTGGCGCGGAGAGGCGGGAGGAATGGCCGCTGCAGCGCAGGGGCATCCGGTGATCATGACACCCGAAACCCATCTTTATTTTGATTATTACCAGAGCCTGGATATCGCTGAGCCGCTGGCTTCCGGAGGATTTAATCCACTGTATAAAGTATATAGCTACGATCCGTTGGCCCGCATGGATAGTGCCGGCGGCCGCTGGGTGAGTGGTGTGGAAGGGCAGGCATGGAGTGAATATTATTATACACAGCAGCAGGCCTGGTATATGTTGTATCCGCGTATGCTGGCGCTGGCGGAAGTTGGCTGGACAATCCCGGCCCGTAAAAACTATGCAACGTTTCTGCAGCGTGTATCCACTCAACTGAACCTGCTGGCGGCAAAAGGTATTTATGGAAATGCCCGGTTTGAAACGATCCGCCTTAGCAATGCTGCTGCTGCAGGTGGGCGGTCTGTATTGCTCGAAAGCGAATGGCCCGGTGCCCGGATTCATTATACACTTGATGGAAGCCGGCCAACGCTGAAGAGTCCGCTCTATACACAACCCATTCATCTTACTGCCACCGCAACCATTCGTGCAGGACTGTGGCCTCCGCTGGCCGATACAGCCATGAGTTTTTTATCGAAAGAAATCCGCATACATAAAGCCAGCGATGCCACACTGCGCCTGGTCAATCCGGCAATTGCCCGCTTCAATACCGATCCCGATGCGCTGGTAAATGGATTGACGGGAAGCACCCGTTATAACGATCAGCAATGGCTTGGGTTTGCAGGGAAAGATCTTGATGTACTGATTGAATTGAAAAAAACAGAACAGATCAACCGGGTAAGTACACAGTTGCTGCGTTATCACTGGCAACGTATGTGGGAGCCGGTGCTACTGGAGATATGGACCTCCCGCGATGGGAAGAAATTTGACCGGGTATACAGGCAGGATCAGTTTCCGGTAAACGGAGTGAATGCCGTGAAAGCTGTATTCAGCAAACGGGCAGCCCGTTTTATTCGTATCCGTGCAAAAAATAAAGGCATCATCCCTGCTGGTGAATACGGACAGGGAAATGCAGCCTTATTGCTGATCAATGAAGTAACGGTAGAATAATTAGTGTTACCGGTTCAGTTGTTTTTCCATTACTATAAATTCCAATGGTTGTTTAGGTAAACCAAAGCGGGGGTCATTCATCGGAAAAGGTTTGCGCTCGCCGGTATCGGTATAACCGCGTCGCTGGTACCAGGCGATGAGTTCTTCCCGCACAGATATAACTGTCATGGTGATTGCAGAGAAATCTTTGCTGTGTGCAAATTCTTCTGCAGCCTGCATAAGTTGCCGGCCGATACCAGCATTCTGAAGAGTGGGGGATACGGTAAGCATGCCCAGGTAAAGTGTCTCTCCTGTATCCTGTAAATGCACACATCCCTGTATTATTCCGTTTGTATCCGTTGCTTTTAAAATGACTGAACCGGGAGCCTTCAGCAGGTCAGTCATAGCTTCTTCATTGATGCGGATGCCACCGAGCAGGTCGGCTTCAGTAGTCCATCCCTGGCGTGAACTGTCGCCACGATAGCCACTGTTGACCAGGGCTACCAGTGCTGCAGTGTTTTCTGTAGTGGCCGGAATAATGGTGAATGATTTCATAGTGTAAAGCTAGGGAGTATCTTTTTTATTTAGATAGTGTGCGTATGCCACCGATATATCATGTATCCGCCGGAGGTAGTTTTTCAATCGGTTGTTAATATCGTTTTACCTCTATTTTCCCTGTTATATTCTCTTATTTTTCTTGTGGTTCACAAGGTGCCTTGTTTTTCTCCGACTGAATCTGTAAAGTTTATACAGTAAGCAGAGACCGGAGAAAAACACAGCACCGGCCTCACCGCGGCGGGGTCGGCCTGCCGGCCGTGGAGACAAAAAGATCGAGTTAAATGTGTGTATGAGTCGGAAAAGTAAACAATATCACTAATTATTTAAGCCGGTTTAAGAGCAAAAACTCTTTCACTGATCCTTTATCCGGTAACAATGATCCCATTGTCTACTACAAAATGTGTATTGGGACAGCCGGGCTGATTCAGGAATTTTATTCATCCTTCATCTCAAACAATAAACATATGAAAGTTACCGGTATTATCCTGATCGTTGTGGGCATTCTTGCCATGGCATACAATGGCATTTTAGCACCTTCATTTGAGTATCCCCATACCGGCGATGCAGCCTATGATACGGGTTATGCAATCGGCCTTTTTGCCATTGGCATCGTAGGGCTGCTGCTGCTTATTATTGGTATTGTGCTTTTCCGCAAGGCTGAACGCAGAGAGCGTCAGCGCCAGGCAAAATATTATGATTACCAGGCAGAGCGCCGCAACCAACGTACTTACTGAACTGTGTACCCTGAGCCTTCAATGCAAAGGACCCAGCTGATGGGTCCTTTTTGCTGCATTGTGATTCATGGCTATGAAGAAGTATGGCTAGTCGGTAGCTTCAAGTATAAACAGGTCTTCCACCTTTTTAGCAAAGAACCGGGCAACTTTTAATGCCAGTACCGTAGAGGGGACATATTTGTTGGCTTCCATGGCGATGATGGTTTGCCTGCTTACCGCTACTGCCTGCGCCAGCTCTTCCTGTGTAATGCCTTTGATGGCACGCTCTACTTTTATATTATTTTTCATCGGGCGCGGTTTTATTGTTTTTGTAAAGCAGGTAATTGAAACGTGCGATAAAGATGAGCAGTACCGTAAACATATTGTATACCATCACATGAAAGAACGACATGCCGTATACCAGGAGCAGGGCCAGCAGGAGTAACACATAATTGACGACTACGGCCCACATAAGGGAAGAAAGCCGCAGGCGCGCAATAAACTCATCTTCCTGTTTTTCGCGCGAAAAAGCTACCAGCATACCACCTACCAGGATCAGGACGCCTGCCAGCGTGGCCGTAAGGTTGGCTTTGGTAAATGTAAAATAGGCCGGAGGACCAAAAGGATCCTGGCTCACGATGCTGAGCACACGTGCACTCAGCCAGTTGGCTTCATAATCAGTGGCGGTAATAATAATACCTAATACAATACCGGGTACCAGCAGGCACCAGCCAACCCATTTGTACCGATTGGGAAGAAGAGGATTTTTAAGCATGGCTATAAATTTCCTCAAATGTAAAGCAAACATTACATAATGTAAAAAATATTTTACTTAATGTAATGTCTGTTTAACATTAATCCCATACATACCGCCAGCTACCATCTGTCTGCCGTTTCCAGACGGTATGGAAAATGCCTGTCGACTGGCTGGTATTACCAATCGAATCGGTATTGATCCACAGGTATTTACCATAAGTATATCCCATATCACCATGGGCAGAGACGGATATGAAATCGGGAGTCCAGCTTACCCGTGCATTTTTGAAGTGAGGTGCGGCATAATAATGGGCAATTCCGGCCTTGCCATAGATCAGTGAATCCTTTCCTCTTTTGATCACGGCATTGCTGTCTGCAAAATGACTGAAGGCCGCAGCAATTCCCTGCGATACGGCCATATCCGCAAAATCGGTTTCTGCCTGTCTGATTTCATTTTCCGCCTCTTTGCTATCCAGCGTTGCAGGCGACTGGCAGGCCAGTAAGACCCCGGCCAGGACCGCCGGGAAAAAAAGAAGTTTTTTCATGGTTGGTAAAAATTGGGTAATAGTAGTACGATAAAACTATCTATTTGTAACAACCCCGGTTCTCCCAATCTGTTCAAACGGCAATTGGATTGGATGAATCGTATACGCAAAGAACGCAAGGACATTAGCACATCAGTACATTACTAAATCTGTCAGCTTTGACTGTCAATTCATTAGCGCATTAGCACATTGTTACATCCGCACATTAACTCCATCTTCAAACCTTCAAATCCTCAAATTTTCAAATCATTAACTACCTTTGCAGGCTATATGATAATTATTAAGACCCCGGAACAGATAGAACTGATGCGCCAGAGCGCCCTGCTGGTAAGTAAAACGCTTACCCAAGTGGCTACGGTGCTGAAGCCGGGTATGACCAGTCTGGAACTGGATATTTTGATCGGTAATTTCGTTCGTGATCATAAGGCTATTCCTTCTTTTCTGAATTATCATGGCTACCCCTTTAATTCCTGTATATCGGTAAATGACGTGGTGGTACATGGCTTTCCCAAAAAGAAAGAGCTGGTGGAAGGTGATATTATATCGGTGGATGTGGGCGTGATCCTGAATGGCTGGCATGGAGATCATGCCTATACATTTGCTATTGGTGATCCTGGCGAAGAAGTGCTGAAGCTGATTGATGTCACAAAGGAATCACTTTATAAAGGTATTGAGAAAGCAGTGGCCGGCAACCGTATCGGTGATATTGCTTTTGCCATACAGGAACACACCGAGAAAAAAAATGGATATGGTGTAGTGCGTGAACTGGTAGGACATGGTCTTGGCCGCAGTATGCACGAAGACCCGCAGGTACCCAACTACGGTAAACGCGGTAGTGGGATCAAATTGAAAGAAGGGATGGTGCTGGCTATTGAGCCCATGATCAATATGGGAACAAAAGATGTCTTTACCGAAAGTGACCGCTGGACCGTACGTACACGCGATGGTAAGCCTTCTGTTCATTTTGAACACGATGTAGCGATAGGAAAGGATCGGGGAGATATCTTATCCGATTATGCGCCTATCGAGAAAGCAGAGCAGAAGAACCCGCATCTGTTTACGAGCAAAAAAGCAAATCTTGTACAGCCCCTCTCCTGAGGGGTTTGTTTTATAAGCCCATGCAATCAGCAGATTTTATTATTGTAGGAGGTGGGGCAGCCGGTATCTTCTGTGCGGTCAATATGGCCCGGTTGCACCGTGACCGGCGTGTACTGGTACTGGAGAAAACCAGTAAGCTGCTCAGTAAGGTTAAGATCAGTGGTGGCGGACGCTGCAATGTAACACATGCCTGCTTTGATATTGATGAACTGAGCCGGCGGTATCCACGGGGTGGTTCATTTGTAAAAAAGACGTTTCATCAGTTTGGTCCGGCCGATACGGTACAATGGTTTGCCGACCGTGGAGTAGCATTGAAGACAGAAGAGGATGGCCGTATGTTTCCCGTCAGCAATTCATCGCAGACCATTATCGACTGCCTGATGCAGGAAGTAAACAGGTACGGCGTGACGATTGAAATGAATGCAGATATAAAGGACCTGGCATATAGCGACGGTCATTTTACATTAGTCTCTGCTACTGGTCGCAGCTGGCAGGCGCCAGCCATCTGTATTGCCTGTGGTGGTTTTCCGAAACTCAGTCAATTTGACTGGCTGGCATCGTTGGGGCATACAATTGAGTCGCCGGTGCCTTCACTGTTTACCTTCAATATGCCGGGGCACCCCATTACGAAATTGATGGGATTGAGTGTAGAGCAGGCACGTGTACGGATAGCCGGCAGCAAGCTGGAGTCAACAGGTCCTTTACTGATCACGCACTGGGGTATGAGTGGTCCCGCTATTCTGCGACTCAGCGCCTGGGCTGCACGTGAGCTGCATGATCGTCAGTATAATTTTTCCATTACGGTCAACTGGCTGCCGGCACATCACGAAGAGAGTCTGCGCACACTTTTTCAGCAATACCGGCAGCAGGTACCTGCTCAGAAAATCAGTAACCGCAATCAACTGGGGTTGCCACATCGCCTTTGGGAATACCTGGTGCAGGAAAGTCATATTTCACCGGAGAGACGCTGGGCCGATCTCAGCAGCAAAGAGCAAAATCAACTGATACGTAATTGCTGTCATCATACGTTTGACATAAAAGGAAAAACAACTTTCAAAGATGAATTTGTAACGGCTGGCGGTATCCGCTTAAATGAAATTGATCATCGTACACTGATGAGCCGCAAACACCCCGGCCTCTACTTTGCCGGCGAAATACTGGATGTGGATGGTATTACAGGAGGGTATAATTTTCAACACGCGTGGACGAGCGGGATGATTGTAGCGAAGAATACGATTTGAAGATTTGAAGATTTGGTGATTTGAAGATTTGAAGATGGAAGAATAATGTGTGGGACTATCATGGAATTTGTCTTTAATCATTTCGCCTTCCACCTAAAACTTCAAACTTATTACTCATAACTCATTTTCAAATCTTCAAATCACCAAATCTTCAAATCTGTTTATTAGTTGCCATCGCTGCTTTCGCACACAGGGGCAGAAGGATCAGAAGCAGCAACGACCACATGCTTCCGGTAATGATATAACCGGTTGCTGTAAGCAGAATCAGGTAAAAAGGGTATAAAGCCAGCAGGAGTGCCAGCAGAATAGAATCATAATGATCGTTATGTGCAGCTTTTTTGCGTGTAAAATAACGGATAGGCCAGTAGAGCGGGAGATGAGTAATGAGACCGATTATGGCTGGTATGAAAAGCGCAGCACGCAATACTGGTGAAAGTGGTACGGTCAGCAGTGACTGTTGTTGTTGCCGGTCCTGTTTATCTATTTCCCATACCAGTTGTTCCAGTTGTTGCCGCAGTTGCTGGTTGAAGGCCTGTAGCCGCAAGCCCTCTGTAGCATGTTTCTCCAGGTCATCCTGTCCGAAAGGAGTGCCCAGGTTGATCCAGATATTTTTTCCAAAGCGAACAAAAGAGCTATAGTTGATACCAATTGGTAGTATCTGCAGGGGTATTTGCTGTTCCCAGCTGCTGCAGGCCAGTCGGGCTGTGCCTTTGCGCAGGGGGCGCAGATGCCATTCGTTGATACATTTCCCTTCACTGAAAATAAGGACCAATTCTTTTTTACGGAAAAGGTCGAGGCAGGCACCAAAGGTTTCATAATTCGTACTCAGGTTTTCCACCCCTTCGCTGACCCGGTATACGGGCAGGATACGGATGGCATGCAGCAGGCGGCGGATAAAAGGGCTGACAAATACATCACCACGTGCCAGCGACCAGACGGGTTTTGAAAAAAGGGTATCCAGGATAATGGCATCGAGAAAGGAGTTGGGGTGATTGGCGGCCAGCAACAGGGGGCCGTTGTGCCGAAGCAGTTCGGGGCGGTTTACAGTCAGTTTCCGGCAGAATAGTAAGAGAGCCAGTCGGATATAAATTTTCAGGGCGGCGTACAGCAAATCCAAATTTTGGTGAATATAAGCAAGTATAAAGAGTTTAAAGGGTTTAAAGGTTTAAAGAGGACTGGCTTTCAGCCTGCGAATAGGAGGCAAGATCACTCTATAAAAATATTTCTAAATAAATGATAATCAATGCTATGTATCTGTTCCTTTATCAGCACACCCTTTAAACCTTTAAACCCTTTAAACTCTTTAAACCTTAGACCTTTTCCCTCAATTTGTCGTATCTTTGCAGCCCCGATATAAAACCTTCGGGATTTTATCATGTTTGAAAATCTGATTCAAAAACACTTAAACGCTGATGCCCAGGAGCCGGCTGCTGCCAATGCAGATGCCGCTACAGCGACACCAAATGCACCTGCGCAACCCGTGGCTACTGCCCACGACGATTTTGACTGGAGTGTAGATAGACGTAATGTTATCTCTTACACCAAAGAAGAAAGAGAGAAGTATGATAGTGTGTATGACAACACATTCGTGCAGCTCAATGATGGCCAGCTGATGTTTGGTACTATCGTAGGTCTTACGAAGACTGATGTGGTATTGAATATCGGTTTCAAAAGCGATGGTCTTATTTC
This sequence comes from Chitinophagaceae bacterium, assembly GCA_047600605.1. Lineage (GTDB taxonomy): Bacteria > Bacteroidota > Bacteroidia > Chitinophagales > Chitinophagaceae > CAYMZZ01. The sequence goes on from JASGKK010000001.1 coordinate 128,993, forward strand.
CCTGAATGAATTCCGTGACATCCCCGGTTTGAAAGTAGGTGATGAAGTGGAAGTAATGGTAGTGGAAAAAGAGGACCGCGATGGTCACCTGAACCTCAGCCGCAAACAAGCCCGTATCACACGTGCCTGGGAGCGTATTGTGGAAGTACACAAAACCGGCGAAGTTATTACTGGTACTGTTACCTCTAAAACGAAAGGCGGTCTGATCGTTGATGTATTTGGTATGGAAACCTTCCTGCCCGGTTCACAGATCGATGTGAAACCTGTTACAGATTACGACCAGTTCGTAAATAAGACTATGGAGTTCAAAGTGGTGAAGATCAACGAAACCATCAAGAACGCTGTAGTATCTCACAAAGCCCTTATCGAAAGCGATATCGAAGCACAACGTGCCGAGATCATGAGCAAACTCGAAAAAGGCCAGGTACTGGAAGGTACTGTGAAGAACATTACCGATTTCGGTGCCTTTATGGATCTGGGTGGTCTGGATGGTCTCCTCTATATCACCGATATCTCATGGGGTCGTATCTCTCACCCAAGCGAGGTGCTGAAGATGGATCAGAAGGTGAATGTGGTAGTTCTCGATTTCGACGACGAGAAAAAACGCATCAGCCTTGGTCTGAAACAACTGACTCCTCACCCCTGGGATGTGCTGCCTGAAACAATTGCCGAAGGCAATGTAGTGAAAGGTAAAGTAGTGAACATTGAAGACTACGGTGCATTCCTCGAAATCATGCCTGGTGTGGAAGGTCTGGTTCACGTTAGTGAAATTACCTGGGCCAATACTCCCATCAACGCCAAAGAGTTCTTCAAACTGGGCGATGAGCATGAAGCCAAGATCGTTACCCTGGATAAGGCCAGCCGTAAGATGAGCCTTTCTATCAAGCAACTGTCGCCTGATCCCTGGAACGATATCGAAACCAAGTTTGCTGAAGGCAGCCGTCATACCGGTCTGGTTAAAAACATCACCAACTATGGTGTGTTTGTAGAACTGGCTCCCGGCATTGGTGGTATGATCCATATCAGCGACCTGAGCTGGCTCAAACGTTTCAATCACCCCAGTGAATACACCAAGGTTGGTTCCAACATTGATGTAGTGATCATGGGTATTGATAAAGAAAACCGCAAACTCCAGCTGGGACACAAACAACTGGAAGAAGATCCCTGGAATACCCTGCAGGATACCTTTGCTATCGGCAGCCTGCATGAAGGTACAGTGATCAAGCGCGACGATAAAGGCGCTGTGGTTCAACTGCCTTACGGTCTCGAAGGCTTTGCTCCCAACCGTCACCTTAACAAGGAAGATGGCAAGAGCATTGGTGCTGACGAAACTGCTCAGTTCATGGTAATCGAGTTTGACCGCAACGAAAAACGTATCGTTCTTTCACACAGCCGTATCTGGGAACAAGGCCAGATAGAAGAAAAAGAAGCTGCGAAGAAAGAAGCACGTTCTGAAGCGGAAAAAACCAAGAAAGCCGTGAAGAATATCCAGAATAAGGTCGAAAAAGCTACCCTGGGCGACCTGGGTGTGCTGGCTGACCTTAAGAAAAAACTGGAGAGCGGTGATGCCGGTAACGAAGAAGCAAAATCTGAATAAGATCTGCTGATCCGTATAAATTTAAACTGCCCGCATTGCGGGCAGTTTTTTTATACATATAGTCCATAACCAGTAGGTAAATCCTAATTTTGAACGGAGGGATTTCTAAAACAACTGTATGGGGGCATTTACAGAGCGATTAAAGAATGTAAAGCTGGTGCGCAAGTTCGTTTATCTGATTGTCGGACTGGCCTCCTATCCGGGCCTGGCCATTGTCAATAAATTACGTATCTCCGGCACAGAGCATATCCGCGATCTTCCCAAAAGCAATGTTCTTTTTGTAAGCAACCACCAAACCTATTTTGCGGACGTGATCACTTTTCTGCACATCTTCTGTGCAGTGAAATGGCGGAAACAAAACCGGCTGGGCTTGCCCTATTATTTTCTCAATCCATTTACCCGGGTCAATTATGTGGCGGCAGAGCAGACGATGAAAGGCAGCTGGATCAGCCGTTTCTTTACACTGGCCGGCGCGCTGACCGTTCGCCGTACCTGGAACAGTTCTGCCAATGAAACCCGTAAAGGTCTTGACCCTTCCGATACCCGCAAGATTACCAGGGCACTGGATAACAACTGGGTGATCACTTTTCCGCAGGGTACCACGAAACCGTTTGCGCCGGGGCGCAAGGGTACGGCTCTTATCATCAAACAAAACAAGCCAATTGTGATACCCGTAGTGATCAATGGCTTCTGGCGGGCTTTTGATAAAAAAGGGCTTCGGTTCCGTAAAAAAGGAGTGACACTTACCGTACGCTTTAAAGAGCCACTTGTCATTGATTATGATGCACCTACCGAAAAGATCCTGGAGCAGTTAATGGATGCTATTGAACAGAGCAAGTCCTATATGCTTAAAGGGGCCCACCACCGGATGCAGCAGGATAAGGTAGGAGGTGAAGGGTAAAGGCGATAAGGAGAGTCTATTTATTTTAATAAGTCCCAAAATGAAATAGGGATGCTATTTCTGTGATTTTTGCAGTAAAACGCAGTAATTTCCGTTCTTTGTTTCAGCTATGAGTCAGAAGCCTGCCACTATTAAAGAGATTGCCAAGCGCCTCAATGTATCGGTGTCGACCGTGTCGCGTGCGTTACACAACCATCCGAGCATTGGATTGCGTACCAAAATGCAGGTACAGAAACTGGCCGAAGAGTTGAATTATGAACCCAATCAGGCCGCTATTTCTTTCAAACAGGGGAAGACATTTACTATTGGCGTAATACTGCCCAACCTGGGCGAAGAGTTTTTTTCTATTGCTATCAATGGTATTGAAGAAATAGCCATCAAAAATAATTATACCGTACTCATCGGTCAGTCGCATGATGACAGTGAGCGCGAAAAACAGGTACTGGATACCATGCGCCGTCACCGGGTAGATGGTATTCTTATATCGCTTTCCAAAAACACCGATAGCCTGGAGCATTTTGAACAACTGGGCAAATACAATATTCCCGTAGTATTTTTTGACCGGGTGCCCGACTCTCCTGATATGTATTCGGTAAGCTGCGATCTGCGGCAAAGTTCCGTACAACTGGTCAACTGGCTGGTAAGCCATGGACATAAAGCTATCGGGTTTATCAAAGGACCCGAAAAGATCATCCCATCGCAGGAGCGGCTGAATGGTTATTATGAAGGGCTGAAAAAAAATAATCTGCCTGTAGACGAGGCCTATGTGGTGCATACCGACCTGGGTAAGGAGCAAACCTGGGTGGCAATGGAAAAACTATTTGCCCTGAAGAAAAAGCCCACCGCCATCATTGCCTTTAATGATTATGTGGCACTCGATGCTATCAAATATGCGCGCAGCAAAGGTCTGCGTATCAATAAGGATATTTCATTTGTCAGTTATGCCAATCTGCCTGTCACCAGCTATCTCGATGAACCACCTGTAGCTTCGGTAGAGCAATTTCCTTACGAGCAGGCTTCCCGTGCTACAGAAATGCTGCTGCACCTTATTCATCATCGCGAAGAAGAGTTACCGGAAAAGAAAGTGGTTATGCAAAGCCAGGTGATTGTGAATGAAGATCGCGAAGGCGGTGACGCGTTGTAGGATAAACGCTTATTCTTCTGATCGGTTAACCGGATAGGGATTGCAGGATAATAGGCGGCATAAGCCTTTCCTGAAATTGCTTTAGTTTACTTTGTCATTGCAAGAATTCTGTTCTAAGTGGTTTGTGAAAAATCATTTTGAAGGGTTATGCTTTGCTTGTAGCTAAGCATAACTTCGTCCGAAGATCTTAGAATTTAAAATGTGTTTTTGCAGGCTTCCATAAGCATGGATACCAGGTACGAAATCAGGCAGCTATTCATTTTGTAAATGTTCGTGGTGAAAAGTATTCAGGCCAACCGACAACTAAGCGAACTTATATTCAATAACTGATTCTACTGGCAACAAACCTATGGCGGCTTCCCAATCTTGCTGATCAATCAGTCCTTTAATTTCTTTGACCAGGGGAGTGATATCTGTGATCTGCAGTATCCATTCATTCACATAGTGGTCAACAGCCGCCGGTTTAAGTCCTATCTGAATACTCCGATACGAAAGTTTATTGCCCTGTAAATCGCGCTCCGGATCCCACTGGATTACAACCGGGCTGCTGTCCAGCTGACTCTTCCATTGTTCATAGCTACTGTGTATTTTACCATCATAATGCGATAGGACGGCATTTTCAAGGGCCCATCGGAATCCTTCGCGGCTGATATCGACAGCCAGCACATGCTCCTGGTTTTCTTTACTGGCCCAGCCACAGCGCTCCATCATCCAGCAAAAGGAAGGCTTGATCCAGGTAGTCCTGTCAGGCTTAAAGGGAGGTGATACAAAGGTTTGATGAGTCACAGCCCTGGTGGCTATAGCGGCATTATAGGCCTGGTAAACCCGGATCGTGGTATCGGTAGAGCTGGCGTAAATTTCTTTTTCGGTACGTGACATAACCTAATATAGTAACAGCAGGGCTTTCTGTCTGTTTTAGCTGGCTAAGTTATTACAGATGCTTTTATGATAAAAATGCAGAAAAATTTGCGCAGTCAGATAACTGCACATATATTTGCAGTCAAATAACTGCATAATGGAACTCCGAAGAGACGTATTCCAGGCCATTGCCGACCCCACCCGCCGCGCCATTCTTACCCTGCTGGCCCTGCAGGCCATGACACCCGGCGCCATCGCGGAACAATTTGATTCCTCGCGCCAGACCATTTCCAAGCATATCCAGATACTCACCGAATGTGAACTGCTCAAACAGCAGCAAACCGGCCGGGAAATTCATTATCACCTTAACCCGCAAAAGATGAAAGAGATCGCCGACTTTATCGAACCATTCCGCAAAATGTGGGAGGTACGCTTCAATAAACTGGAAACTATCATGAAAAACTATAAACCCAAAAAATAACCAGGCATGGAACTGAAAACAAAACTAACCGCGGAAAGCGGTAAACAGGATATACATATCACCCGCGAATTTGACCTGCCGGTGGAATTGCTCTTCCTGGCACATACAGATGCTGCGTTGTTTGAACAGTGGATGTCGCACGAATACGGTACCACTAAAGTGGTGAAGCTGGAAGCAAAACGGCATGGCAGCTGGCGTTTTCAGACCGTGGATGCGGAAGATAATGTATTGTTTCAGGCCAATGGCGTTTTTCATGAGTTCATTCCCAATCAGCAGATCACCCGCACTTTTGAAATGGATAATACGCCCTTTGAAGTGCAGCTGGAGTTTCTGGAGTTTGAGAAACTGGATGAAGGCCGGAGCAGGCTCAGCATGCATATCATTTACCGGACGGGTAATCTCCGCGATCAGATGCTCAAAAATCCCTTTGCACAAGGGCTCAATATGGCGCATAACCGCCTGGAGGCAATTATCGGCAAACTTAAATAAACAGGTATGTCAAAACGAAACAGGATCATCTACTGGATTGCCACGGGCTGGCTGGCCCTGGGCATGCTCTCGACCGGAGTGGTACAGTTATTGAAAATGAAAGAAGAGGTGGATATGATGACACACCTGGGTTATCCGCTTTATTTCTTAACCATATTGGGTACCTGGAAAATGCTGGGAGTTATAACGATCCTTATGCCTAAGTTTCCGGTGTTGAAAGAATGGGCCTATGCCGGATTTTTCTTTGCTATGTCGGGAGCTATCATCTCCCATCTGGCTATGGGCGATGCGGCAAAGGAATATTTCGGTCCGGTGTTGTTGCTGGTGCTGACCATCGTATCCTGGTATTTCAGACCGGCCAGCCGTAAACCTGTTTTATCTACTCAATAAACCGATCCGGTGAACCCAACGATTGATTTCTTTTTTGCAAAAGAGGGGAAATGGTCCGCAGAAATGGACGAGATGAGGGCTATTGCACTCGACTGCGGACTGACCGAAGAGCTAAAATGGGGCTCGCCCTGTTATACCTGGCAGAAGAAGAATATTGTACTGATACATGGATTTAAAGAGTACTGTGCCTTTCTGTTCTTTAAAGGCGTTTTATTAAAAGACCCCAAAGGCATCCTGGTACAGCAAACAGCTAATGTACAATCGGCGCGTCAGATCCGCTTTACCAGCGTGCAGGAAGTAGTCAAGAAAAGAACGGTACTGAAAGCATATATCAGGGAAGCCATCGGTCTTGAAAAAGACGGGCAACAGGTCAGTTTTAAAAAAAGCGCAGAGTTTCCGGTTGCAAAAGAGTTTCAGGAAAAATTGAATAAGGTACCGGGTTTGAAAGCGGCTTTCCAGTCACTCACGCCCGGGCGGCAAAGAGGATACCTGCTTTTTTTCTCGTCGGCCAAACAATCTTCCACACGGTTGACCAGGATAGAAAAATATGTACCTCATATTTTCCAGGGGAAAGGATTGAATGATTAGTACATTCGGTATCGGTAGCCGAAATATAGAAAATATAAACTATGGCAAAAGCGACAACATCCACTAAAAAATTATCAGCAGACCAGGCAACTGAATTGCTGAAATTATTGAAAAGCCGGTTTGAAAAAAACATGCACCGGCATAAAGGTCTTGACTGGTCAAAAGTACAGGCCCGGCTGCAATCCAGTCCGGCAAAGCTCTGGTCGCTCGAAGAGATGGAAATAACGGGTGGTGAACCGGATGTAACAGGTTTTGATAAGAAAACAGGTGAATACATTTTCGTGGATTGCGCTGCCGAATCTCCCAAAGGCCGCCGCAGTATCTGTTACGATCGCAAAGCGCTGGATGCACGGAAAGAACATAAGCCAGCTAACAGTGCTATGGACCTGGCAGCCGAAATCGGGATTGACCTGCTGACGGAAGAACAGTATCGGGAACTGCAGCAACTGGAGGCCTTTGATCTGAAAACCTCCAGTTGGATCGCCACACCGGATAATATCCGCAAACTGGGCGGCGCACTTTTCTGTGACCGCCGATACGATCATGTATTTCTCTACCACAACGGCGCTGATTCGTATTATGGGGCCCGCGGTTTTCGGGGTATGCTGCGTGTATGAGTCCGATGATTTATTGATAAAACGATTGGTCATTTAAAATGATCGCTGAGGCGTTTAGTGGGGTTGTTCTGTTTACTTTTCCGTTTCGGACATTCATTTATACTCATCTTTTTGCCTCCACGGCCGGCAGGCCGATGTGGTTCACAAGGAAAAAAATTATAGAATAGGTAGGAGAGAAGCACGTAAAGTAATACTGCAGCTTTGCTGTCCTTTCTGACTGTTGTAGGCCCGCGATGTATCGCGGGCCTACTTCTTTTGCTAAAATCGGTCAGGCTATTCTGCCTCCACGGTTTCCTGACACTGATACTTTGTAAACCACAAATAACAAACTGGAGAATCAACGAAGCAGACTCGTGTTGAATGATACAGCGTTCTGATTGCAATGAACTTGCTTTTCTGCAGATAACAAATCCATTTACAGATACTATTTTCCCCGATCAGCAGTTACGCCGTCAACTACGGTATTTACTTTATTTTTTGGTTGGTATAGCCGGCCAGAAAAAAACGTTTTTTTCTGGTGAAAAACCCTTGGAAAGGGGTAGGGCCGGAGTGTAGATTTGTGACAGATGATTTTTTCCCGGTGGTGCATAGAGGCAGGCAGGTGGGTGTAAGTCCCTCCGCGGTAGCAAGGAATCGTGCTGGAAGTGACCTGCCCTTTTTTTGAAAGGATGCGAAGGCATAGCTATGTGCTATATCAGAGATGGCAGCTGGTCATTTATTATTTCATACCTGCAAAGGGTGTGTGTCAGAAATGTGTAAAAGAATGTTTATGAACCTCAACAGGTATGAGTTGGTAGTCGATAGCCGTCATGAGCAGTTCGAGTTTTACAGCGATGGAGATGCAGGATGTATCCGCAAAGTTGTTCTCTTTGAAAAGATCGCGCCCTATCTCTATAATTTATCTTTTGGCGATTGGAGCGATGTAAAAAACGCCCTCAATGATCAGTGTGTCAGCAACAATGGAGACCGGGATAAAGTGCTGGTCACTGTAGCGCATGCCGTAATGAATTTTATGCAGTATCATCCTTATGCCGTATTATTTGCCAGGGGAAGCACCTCTGCGCGCACCAGGCTCTACCAGATGGGTATTAATAAAAATTGGGACAGGATCTGTAGCTTTTATGATGTTCACGGTTTTTTAAATGATAAATGGGAGCCTTTTGAAAGAGATAAAAACTACGGGGCTTTTACCCTTAGTCATAAAGACAATTCAGTATTTTTAAACTAATAAAATCACAGATATGAAAGCAGAAGATTGGAAAGTGGGTGATTTTTCCCACACGATTAAAGTAGTCGATGATATGCCCGATTACCGTAGCGATCCGCATTTTGCCCAAAAGGCAGCAGATGCCCGTGCCTTTATCAGCCAGCATGGTCTCCCTGATACCGGTCCTGTCAACGAAGACCCTCCGCAACGGATATAAAACCTGTTATATTTATTCAGGCTTTTCGGGAGGCCGTCAATGCCAGTACAGTTGTTGTTGCCAGTTTTTCAAGGTGTAGGGTTTCGATTGAGAGCTTGTGCCGGATTAGCGCATGCTTAATGGGCGCTGCCTCTGCAAGTGTGATTGGATAGGGTGTCTGATAAAACAGGCAGAGTATTCCTTTTACTTTTAAGGCGTGGGCGAGAATTTGTATGCCGGTGCCGGACGCTTTCCATAGAAATGCCGTGTTGAAAGCTGTGATCAGGTCATATGTTTCAGGTATCAGTTTCAGGTCTTTTACCGCACAGCATTCAAACCGTGCTTTTTGTTGCCGTATTGCTTCCTCGTTTCTTTTCCTCGCCTGTGTGATGGCATAGGCTGACTGATCGATACCGAGGAGGGAGCCGGTTTTTAGTTTGCCTGCGATCAACTGGGCCAGTATGCCATTGCCACAACCAATTTCCAGCACCTGGTGATGCGATTTTATGGGCAGAAAAGACATAGCCCAGGTAAAACGTTCGGGTACAGAAGGCATAATCGCTTACATTTTATTTATCGACTTGCTTAAGCCATAACCTGATTATCTGCTGCAGGTCTTTAGCCCTTGCTTTTACCTCGTCTGTGTTTTTGAAAGTGATCATACGGCGTCCATCAGCATAATCACCTTCGAGAAGACCGGTTGTGTCTTTAATAACTGCTCCTGTCGGAAAAACGAGTAGCGCCTGTCCCTTCCGCATATTTATCACAACAATATCCCGTTTATATTCTTTGGGATTGAAGGGTTTCATGTCGCCCGTATAAAAGAAACTGGGGGAGTTCCATTTGATTTGTTCCCCGATTTCTTTGTCAGCTGACAATACAATCTGCCGGATGTCTTCGATCAGGCCGGCTTGTGCGGGTTCCAGTTTGCTGATCAGCGCAGACACCGCCTGCGGATCATGGGTATCTTTGTTTTTTGCCATTGTCCGGGAAGTTGTGGTTCAAAACAATCTTTTCCGAATATAAGACAAATACGCGGGTCAGTCATTACTCCGTTACCCGTGCCGCTGCGGTTTGGTATTGGGTAATAAGCCGGTGATGATACCTATCAATGGTAAAAATGCACAGATCCGGAATACGAAAGCGATGCTTGTGCTATCGGCCAGCGCGCCAAGTGCTGCTGAGCCAATGCCACCCATACCAAAGGAGAAACCAAAAAATAATCCCGCGACCAAACCGATTTTTCCGGGCATCAGATCCGTTGCATAAACCAGGATCGCCGAAAATGCAGAAGCGATGATCAAGCCGATGATGATCGCAAATATGATTGTCCAGAAAAGCGGGAGATAAGGGAGGCAAAGTGTGAAAGGCGCAGCTCCCAGGATTGATACCCAGATGATCAGTTTACGTCCATACCGGTCGCCAAGACCGCCGCCAAGGATAGTGCCAACCGCCACCGCTGCCAGAAACAGGAACAGGTAGAGTTGTGAGTCTTTTACCGAAACATGAAACTTGTCAATAAGGAAAAAGGTAAAATAACTGGTCATCGAAGTAAGATAGATATACTTGGAGAAAACCAGGGTCAGCAGGATAACGACAGAGAAGATGATCTTTCGTCTTGGTAGAACAGCAGCATTGATAACAGGCTGTTTGCCTCCGGTCGATTGGCGTGCTGCAATTTTCTCCGCATACCAGGTGCCAATGCGCCAGAGTACAAGTATGCCGATAAAGGCGGCTATTGCAAATACACTCACATAGGCCTGACCATAAGGCAATACAATCAGGGCTACCAGCAATGGCCCCAGCGCACTGCCGGCATTACCACCCACCTGGAAGATTGACTGGGCCAGTCCCTTTTGACCACCAGAAGCCAGTTGTGCTACGCGGGATGCTTCCGGGTGAAATACCGATGATCCCATGCCGATCAGACTGACCGAAAGCAATACCATATAATAATGATGAGCAAAGGCCAGCATCAACAGGCCACTTAAAGAAAGTGTCATACCAATAGCCAGCGAACGCGGATTGGGATGTTTGTCTGTATATATTCCTATGAAAGGTTGAAGAATGGAGGCTGTAAGCTGAAATACCAGTGTGATCATCCCGATCTGGGCAAAAGACAACTGGAATTCTCCTTTCAGGATCGGGTATAAAGACGGGATCGTGGACTGGATCAGGTCATTCAGAAAATGCGAAAAGCTGATGGCAAAAAGGATCTGATAAACGATTTGCCTGGATTGCCGGGAACTGGCGCCGGCGGCTACGGTATTATTCATAAACCTGTATCTAAACAGCTCTGTGGCTGCTCTTTTTATTAATGATTATTAATGATGGATCTTACCCGGGCAGCTGCCAGTTCTGTATCCTTTTTTTTAATGGCTTCGTACAACTCCTGGTGCAAATACTGTGATGATAAGAAAGCAGCTGTCGTATTGTGCCGGCTCATCAGCGATTTCGTCACTTCCACACTGGTCGCCTTATATAAATCCGTGAGCAATGTATTGCCACAGGCTTCGGCAATGGCCATATGAAAATTTACGTCAGCTTCAATGCAGGACTTTACCTCATTTTGCTTCGCATATTTTTGTCTTACGGCCAGCCAGTTGCGCATGGCCTTTAGTTGTTCGGTGCTGCGGTGGATGGCCGCTTTTTCCGCAATCCTCACTTCGAGCAGTGAGCGTACCTCCACAATATCGTCAAGCTGAGAGCGGCTAAGCTGTGTACTTAATGTTTCTTCACAGGCTGTATTGCGCACAAAAGTGCCCAACCCCTGCTGTACTTCCAGCAGTCCCTGAATGCTGAGTATCTTAATTGCCTCGCGGATGCTGGATCGCCCCACACCGAAACTTTTCATCAGTTCAGGCTCAATGGGCAGCTGGTCACCCACTGCATATTCGCCATTACTGATCTGCTCCCGCAGCTTTTCTGCTACCACTTCTGCCAGATTTCTTTTGATTATCAATGTCATATGTAAAACATCATATCATCTGATGATTGCAAAGATAGGGATAGGTTTTGAGTTTTAAGTAATAAGTTTTAGGTAGGCAGAAGGGTAAAAGGAGAAAGGTTGAAGGTAAAGCCGGAAAAGATTTTTTAAATGGTCATTAGCACATTGACACATTAGCACACTGACATATTCTCCCTCCATCATCAAATCTTCAAATCATTGTTGTCCTGGGAAATATCTTTATCTGCGATATTCTGTGTTTTCTGCGGACAAAACTTCCCGCAGATGGCGCAGATTGACGCAGATAAATCCTTCCCGATATTTTCAAAATGAATTGCAGGTAAATATGCACTGTTTTTATGGTGTTTGCACAACCGTCTATTCCATCTTCTTGCCTCCACGGCCGGCGAACCACAAGAAAAAATAAGGGAATAAGGCAGGGAAATAGCGATTAAACAGTTCTCACGCTGTTGTGGAGAACCAACAATGTAATAGGGGGGCTTACATTTCCCAAAGCCCACAAAAGCATCTGTACAAATTTGATTATCAAACCTCTTTTTGTCACATTTATTTTCCCCGGACAACAGTGAATGAATCATTAGCACACTAGCACATCAGCACACTAACACATTAGCTCCCCCATCTTCAAATCGTCCAATCATCCCTGCAGTAACTCACTCGCATTTACTCCAAACTTCTTTTTGAATGCAAAAGAAAAATGAGACAGATCTTCAAAGCCCAGGTCGAGGTAGAAAGAAGAAGGTTTTTGTTTTTTCTTCATAATAAGAAAATAAGCCTCCTGTAGTCTTTTCTGCAGCAGCCAGCGTCCGGGTGTATCATTAAAGATCTTTTCAAAATCTCTTTTGAAAGCAGAAAGGCTGCGACCTGTCAGATAAGCGAGACGCTCGATAGACACATTAAATTTGTAATGTCCATTCATGAATTTTTCCAGGTCTATTTTCTGGGGAATACCGTAGTCGAACAGGATGGCTGCAAGTGATGGCTGTGCCTCGAGTAATATCAGCAACAGTTCTTCGCGTTTGATTGTGGCATAGGGTTCGCGGATACGACCGGTAGATTCGTAATAGGGTTTAAGCGAAAGGATAAAAGGATGGATCAGCGGATGGGAAGGGATGAGCATGAATGCTCCTTTATCGGCATTTTTAGTCGTTTTGATACCATGCCTTTCCTGAAAATTTTGCAGGAACGACTCCTCAAAAACCACGACAACCTTTTCAAATCCTCCTTCCTCCTCTTCATGCTTGCCATAACGTGCCAGGCGGTTTTTACGAACCAGGCAGCATTGACCGGTTTGCAGGGAATGTTTCTGCAGACCATCATACCCTTCGATTTTCCCTTTGGCCAGGAAAATAAAGATATGCTCGGGTACAAACTGCTCTGGTGATAGTTCGGGACCCATGTAGCAGGAGCTGACCTGGTCAATCTTTTCAGGCATCGTTTCTATTTGACGTCTTTCCACCATTCGCTAAAGGTTTGTGTTTGACTGTTGAGATAAATAACCTCTCCGATCCGCGCAGTGGCCAGGGGTATCTGATAATTTTTATTATGCTCGCTCAGTTGAACAAGCGGTTCATCCCAATCATGCATAGCCAGGGCAAATTTAGAGTTATGAACGGGAATCAGGTGGCGTGCGCCTACATCCCTGGCAGCCTGCAATGTTTCTTCCGGCAAAAGATGTACGGAATGCCAGGCACGGTTATATTGCCCGTTTTCAATGATGGCCCAGTCAGGCGGACCGAATTTTTTTCCGATTGCGGCAAAATGTTTGTCGTATCCGCCATCGCCGCTGTAAAATATATTTAAGCCAGGCGATTGAATATAGAACGATAACCAGAGAGACTGCCCTCTTTTGAATCCGCGGCCGGAGTCGTGATGCGATGTTTCGGTATAAATAGTCAAAGCGGAGTCGAGCGCGACAGTACCGCCCCAGTCTCTTTCAACAAGTTGCTCTGGCGCATAACCCCAGTATTCAAAATGCGCACCGACACCCAATCCGCAGATGACATGTTTTACTTTTGACCGCAGTTCCAGGATAGTTGTATAATCAACGTGATCATAGTGGTCATGCGAAATAAGCAGGTAGTCGATTTGCGGTAAATCGGCCACTGTATAAATATCAGTGCCTTCAAAGGCCTTTACTGAACCGGGAATAGGAGAGGCATTGCCACTGAATACGGGATCGATCAATATCTTTTTTCCATTAACCTGCAGGTAGAGAGAGGAGTGTCCAAACCATACCGCCAGGTTGGTATCGGCAGGTAATGTTTTTAAATCAGTTTTTATAGAAGGGATAGGACCGGAGGGGCGTATGCGTTTATTGCGTTTAAACAGCATTTTATACATCTGTCCCCACATGCTGTACCCTTCGGCAATGGTTGGCTTTTCCACGAGGTTGCGGAACCGTCCGTTTTTGTAATGTGGCGATTGCTCAATAAGGCTAAGCCGCTCACCCGAAGGTGTTTTTCCAAACTTGGGATGCTGCATATAAATAAAGGTAACGAGAGAAAGTAATAAGATCAGCAGAAGCAGCCCAATGGCTACCCGCTTCAGTATTTTCAGAAAACGTTTCATCTTTTTTAATTACTGGCCAGTTGAGCAATGTCGGTTACTTCCAGTACCGGTTTATTGTATCCGTGTGTCGCGGAATGGATCATAGCCAAACCAACCTGCCGGAGAGTCAATGATTTTTTAGGGAATAACAGTGGAAAGATCAGGATGAGTGGTTTGAAAATTGCCTTTACATTTTTCTGCCCTTTGACAGGTTTCATGAATCCTGGTCGGAAATTGTACTGACCGCGAAAGGCTAACCGTTGCAATGCATTTTCCGTTTTACCTTTTACTCTTGCCCACATGATCCGTCCCTTTTCTGTACCATCTGTGTGCCTGCCTGTTACGTAATTAAATACCATATTGGGATTAATTGCGGCAAGCGTTTGTGCAAAATGAACTGTGGTGGTATAGGTGATCTGTGTATACTTTTCTTCATTCATGCCTACACTGCTCACACCGGCGCAAAAAAAACAGGCATCATAACCCTGTAACTGATTGTTGAATTTTTCAAGTTGCATAAAATCCGGTACGATCAGCTCTTTCAGTTTGGGATGCTGTAGTTCAAAATGCCGCCGGCCAACGATTAGTATTTCGGTTACCAGCGGATGTTCGAGAGAGGTGAGCAACACACCTTCACCTACCATGCCCGTGGCTCCTGTAAGTATTATTTTCATGTTTATGGAGTAATTGAATACGGATGTAAAGGTCTGAATAAAAAGGAATCGCTGCTTTGTTGAAAAGCTCAATTTTACTTTGCCCAAAAGTTCAGGAAATAGTGTAGGGTAAAAGGCAGAAGGTGGAAGATAAAAGGTAGATGGTAGTTCAGGAAATTAATATACAAGATACCTTTTACTTTTAACCTTTTGCCCTATACCTTTGCAAGGCCGTGCAAAGAATATTTGCCATTATATTATCCCTTTCATTTCTGGGCCAGAGTTTTAACCAGGGCTGGTATTATCTCGGATACCTGGTACAACAAAAGGAATATGTAAAACGCTGCGAAAACAAGGCCCGCCCCCAGTTGCATTGCAATGGTAAATGCCAGTTGATGAAAAAGATACTGGAGCAGGAAAAAAAGGAGCAGGGGCAGCCTCCAGAACTGAAAATAGCTGCCAAGGCAGATGCGCTTTCGTCCCGGTCTTTTTTCCCTTCTTCTGTTACTTCTGTAAAAACTAAACGTTCTCCTTTATTCATACAATATACGATCGGCTCCCCGGTTGATCGTTCCCGTTCATTGTTTCATCCTCCCAATCAGATTGCCTGATCTGTTTTGTGCCTGTTGCGTCGCCTTTTGTCAAAGGCGAACAGGATTATCATGTTTTTAATTAAACACCAATGGTCAGGAAATACAACTGGTATGATCCTGTGCTGGTAAAGAAGATGCGCATACTCCTCACTATCCTTATCTGGATAATGTGGCTGATGATCGCATACATACAGCAGCAAAGGATTTTCGCTTTACTGGATCTGCTATAACCTAAGCATTCGGCTGTGTTCGTCTGCTGCCCTGCATCCCGCAGGAGAGGCTTCATTTTTTACTAAAAATGAAGAGGAGGTTTGTATTGCCTGAACTGGTGCATTTTTTTACCCGTAGTCTTATTTAATATGAAAAATATTTATTTCAAATTATACCTTCTGCTTATAGCGGGAAGCATGCTGTTTGCTACCTGCAAAAAAGAAAAAATAACCCCTCCCGGTAATGAGCATGCGCTCACCAGTATGTCTGTTGAGTTTGACAATATTGTCGGTGGCCAGAACCTGATCCTGAATACAGTGAATTATACCAATGCCGCCGGTGAGCAATTCAATATATCGTTGTTGCAGTATTATATCAGCAATATCAGCCTGCGCAGAACAGATGGGAGTTTTTATACTGTAGAGCAGGATAGCAGTTATTTTCTTATCAAAGAAGCCGATCCGGCCACACGCTTTGCCCGGTTTAAAGTGCCGGCAGGAGATTACAATCAGATAAGTTTTGTATTGGGAGTAGACAGTCTCCGCAGTACTATGGACCTCAGCAAACGTACGGGCGTGCTGGACCCATCCGCCGGGCATGATGAAGGAATGTACTGGGGCTGGAACAGTGGGTATATTTTTTTAAAAATGGAAGGGCTCTCATCTGCTGCTCCGGCTGATCCGACCGGGCAGCATAAGTATCGCTATCATATCGGTGGATTTGGCGGTTATTCAGCACCCACTATCAATAATATCAAAACCATCACGATTGATCTTACAGCTTCCGGCATTGCTAAACCCCGGATAGGTCGCACAGCTAATATTCACCTGATGGCGGATATTTTGAAAGTGTTTAATGGAAGCACCAATCTGAGTATTGCCAGCAATCCGACTGTAATGTTCAGCAGCTTCAGTGTGCAGGTAGCCGGCAATTATGCGTCTATGTTTTCTCACGATCATACCGAAAACTGATTATTATGAACAAAAAATACTGGTTGTTTTCTCTTGGCTTTCTGTTTTTTCTGTCCTGCAGCAAGGAAATCTTCAATCGGTTTCAGGGGTTCCGGCGGCCAGCCGGCTTCCCTGAACCGGTTTACCGTTTTACCGATAATCCCGTGACGCAGGCAGGCTTTGAGCTGGGGCGAAAACTGTTTTATGAACCGCGCCTTTCGCGCGACAATACCATTTCCTGCGGCAGTTGTCATATTCAGTCATCGGCTTTTACACAGCATGGACATGATGTGAGCCATGGCATTGATGACCGACTGGGTACCCGCAACTCACCACCAATCATGAACCTGGCCTGGATGCCCACTTTTTTTTGGGATGGAGGGGTGTTTGACCTGGACCTGCAGCCAATAGTACCTATCACCAATCATGTAGAAATGGATGAAACGGTCGGACATGTGCTGACTAAACTGCGGACGCATCCCTTATATCCTTCTTTATATAAGAATGCATTTGGAGACACTGCTATTACGACCAGCCGTACGATGAAGGCCCTGTCGCAGTTTATGCTACTCTGTGTGAGTGCCGGCAGCAGGTATGACAGTGTGGTCCAACAGTCAGGAGCCAGGTTTACAGAACCGGAACAACGTGGGTATATATTGTTTCAGCAGAAATGTGCAGCCTGCCATAAAGAACCGCTCTTTACCGACTTTAGTTTCCGTAACAATGGCATTGCTGCCGGATTGAATGATGATAAAGGCCGCTACCTGGTAACGCTTGATCCTGCCGATGAGTACCGGTTTAAAGTGCCCAGTCTCCGTAATGTAGCACTCACGGCACCTTATATGCATGATGGACGTTTTATAACACTCGATGCTGTACTGGATCATTACCGGAATCAGGGGCAATCAACCCCCAACCGAGACCCGTTGCTGGCTTCAGGTATTCCGCTGACAGATCAGGATAAGAGCGATCTGATTGCATTTCTGCAAACACTGAGTGACCGGAAGTTTTTAGCTAATCCATTGCTATCGGAGCGATAAAGCAAAAGGCCAAAAATTATTAAGGTAAAAAAATATCAAAAATGAAAAATAAATTATTCCTGATAACAGGTGTTATTCTATTGGCCTGCAGTAATAACAATGCAGATAAAACAGAAGCCGTAAGGAAGACGGAAAAGGAGCATGCAGGACATTCATCCATGCCGGAAAGTGACATGGGATATGCCGATAGTATCAATACCGGACTCATCAAAGAAGATACACTTAAAGGAAGCCCGCATCGAACGGCGATGAATACCATTGGCAATACCCATGTGCACATCGAGTATAGTTCACCCGGCGTGAAGGGGAGAGTGATCTGGGGCGGACTGGTGGCGATGGATAAGGTATGGGTAGCCGGAGCGCACCATGCTACCAGTATCCGGTTTTATAAAGAGGTATTGATTGATAATAAAAAGATACCTGCGGGCACTTATGGGTTCTTCGTGATTCCCGGAAAAGAAAGCTGGACACTTATTTTGAATACCCGTTTTGATCAGCATCTTACCGATGAATACCAGGAAAAAGAAGATGTCTTGCGTGTACAGGTAAAACCGGTAGCACATGTGTTTACACCCCGGCTTACCTATTCAGTAGAGAAAACAGCAGACAATTCAGGATTTATTCACTTTTCATGGGACAGTCTTCGTGCAAGCCTGCCCTTTAAAACAATCTGACCGTATGAAAAAGTATATTGTATTGCTTTGTTTTTCGCTGGCTTCCCTGAGTGTACTGGCTTGCGATATTTGCGGGTCAGGGGCAGGAGGAGGATACATGGGACTGTTGCCCGGATTCCGTAAACGGTTTATCAGCTTTCGCTATTCGCAAAACAGCCTGTTGAGCCACCTGGGTAGCGACGGCAGATCTACTTACCTGACCACACAAGAACGATTTAAACTGCTGGAATTATGGGGAGCAGCCAACCTCGGCAGACGGTTTCGTATAGCAGGTTTTGTACCGGTCAGCTTTATGGAAAGACAAAATGGTTTGGGCGATTTCAGGCAAAACGGCCTGGGCGATATGTCGCTGATCGGTTATTACCAGCTTTTGAATACTGAGAAGGAATTAAAGAAGAAAGGGCGGTTTTTGCAGTCGTTGTGGATAGGAGCCGGTATCAAAATGCCGACCGGGCGTTATAATCCGGAAGAAAAAAATGTGCAGGAAGGAGCTCAAAATACTTTTCAGCTGGGTACAGGCAGTGTGGATTACTCTCTGAATACCCTGTACGATATCAGTATGAATAATTTTGGCCTGAACATCAATCTCGGATACCGGATCAACAGTGTCAATAAATACGATTACCAGTATGGAAATAAGTTTACGGCCAACGTGCTGGCTTATTATAAATGGCGGATCAACAACCGTTATTCCATTGCTCCCAACGTGGGCGTGCTTTATGAATCTGCGGCCAAAGACCATAAATGGAGTGATATCCAGGTATGGGAAACGGGTGGCCGGTCTGCGATGGGCACAATGGGGTTTGAACTCACGCTGGGACGGATGGGTATGGGAACAAACTACCAGACGCCGTTGTCGCAAAAACTGGGAGAGGGCAAATTAAGAGCGGCTGACAGGGCAATGGTATATCTCAGTTTTTCATTCTGATGCTCACTGAGCCATTTGCCGATCGTAATTTTGCTGTAGTTCTTTCAGGTATTCATCATACCCCTTACGATCTGCAAAGACGGAGGGATTGTAACGTGCGCCCGGTTTATGTTTTTTGTGCAGATTAAACTGGCCGGCATGGGAAGCTACCCAGATATCGAAGGAAATGTTTTTCATGGCAGCCAGTGTATAAGCCAGGTCGCTGGCGATACTGGGATAAGTAGCAACTTCGGTCAGTTTTTGCTCAGTTACGATGGTAGGCATATTGGCAATGAGTGCGCGGTACGATTTTCCTTTTTCGTCTTTCGAAGTCGTCAATAAATAACTGCAGGAACCCCTGGTATGGCCGGGGTGGTGTAGCATGATCAGAACTGTATTGCCAAGCAGGATGCTGTCATTATTTTTTAAATAATTACTGACAGGTATAGGAGCGAAGGTGGTTTTACCTCCCAGTGCATAGTCAGAAAAGCCCCCATCAGCCACTACAGACGAGTCGGGCCTGTTGGCCATAAATACAGCTCCTGTTTCTTTTTGTATGGCGGCCATGGCTCCCAGGTGATCATAATGAGCCTGTGTGGTGAGCAGGATCTTAATATCGCGGTATTTAAATCCCAGTTTTTCGATGCTGGTTTTGATAGATTCTTTGGAAGCGGCCAGGCCGGTATTAATCAGAATATGTCCCTGGCTGGTAGTGATCAGGTAAGATGCCAGATCGTAGGTACCTACATAGTAGAGATTCCCGGCAATACGGAAAGGAGCATAGGGTTTTGCCCATTCCGGGTTCCCACCTGCAGGCTCCTGTACCTGCTGGCTAAAGACTTTAATTGAGGTAAACAGTAAACAAACAGAAAAAAAGGTGATAACGGGAAGCGACTTTTTCATGATGGAGGAATAGAGTGGCAAATTAATTATTAAACGTGGTCGGATACATGCAAATTCTGTTCCGGTATTTGATAAAATAAATAAAAACTTTTCCCTTGTCTACGGAAGGTTTTTTATGATCACAGGATTTACTTTTTATTCAAGCGAATACTAACAAGGGTGAGTATGACAGCCAGTACTGTCAACAGGATATCCAACCAGTTAGGAAGATTTGAAGATTTGAAAATTTGATGATTTGATGGTCACTGTTGTCCGGGGAAAATTCATATCAAAAAAGGGCATCTTCAAATCAGTTACTTACAGGTGATTTTGAACGCTTTTTAAAAGTAAAGCCTCCTTTATAGCATTCTTAGATATGGCTACAGAGTGTCAGGGGCATTTTATCCCATTTCCCCCACCGTATTCTCTTATTTTTCTTGTGGTTCGCAAGGTGCGTTGTTTTTCTCCGATTGAATCTTTAAAGAGTATACAGTAAGCAGAGACCGGAGAAAAACACAGCACCGGCCCCGCCGGCCGTGGAGGCAAAAAGACGGAATTAAAACAGGTACGAAACGTGGGAACAGTATTATCATCTGTGCGAATCTGATTATTAAACCTTCAAATCCATTAGCACATTAACCCATCAGCACATTAGCACATTGTGTGTATCCCGCTCTATACCTTGTTGCTGTTTAGAATAACAACAGTTATCTGTTTGTCACTACAAATGCTGCCGGCAGGCTTGCACAGGCAACTTATTTTACATATATTTAAATTTTCTTTAATTAAACAATACCTATGCTTACCCAATTTGGTTATGACTATAGTCTGAAGCCCAAAGTGTATTTACTGGCTGATACCAGCTTTGCCCAAAATTTTACCGATGCCGAATGTCTTGGTTTTGTATATGTGTTCAACCCGGAGCCGGATGGAAAAAGGATGCCGATCGAGTTGGGCTTTCTGATGGAGAATGAAGACAGTGCGGGCCCTTTTCTGGATGCACTGATCGATTGGGTGGAGCGTAGTGGTGGAGATTCTAAAGCCGTAAACCTGGAATTTGGAGAGACTGAAGACGGCGAGTATGTACTGACTATTTCCCCCAATTCCACCAAACTCATAGAGCGTGTACTGCCAGCACCCTGGCGGGATTATCTCAATCCCGTTACAATGGCCATTTACCAGGCTAAATATGGATTGAAGATCAGTGCCCAGTACCGCGACTTCAGGGATAACTATCAGCAGGGCACTCCAATCGTGGTACGCTATTATATCGCAGGTCCCAACAATACAGTGGTTTCAAAAAGTGAGCGTTACTTTCATAAAAGAGAGTTCAGTTTTTCCTTTAATGGCCATCTAGATCCCTTATCGGTTGATAATCCCATTGTCAACAAACGATTCAACCAGATGCAGAATGAAAAGGAGAAGATGGCAGGAGCAAATGAAGAGAAACGGATAGAACGGATCCGGGAGTTTTATCCGGTATTGTATGATCGCCTTACCAGCCAGGGCTGGCTGGCCGATGTGATTACTGCTATCAATAAAAGATATACCACTGGTCAGATCTACCAGGGCATCTCTAATATGATCGTGCAGCAACGTGCTGCTATCAGTAAAAAAGTGAAAGCAGCTCCCGGCACAGCCGATTTTCCCGCGGAACTGATCCGGTACCTGTTGGAACATCCTGAGACAGCCGATCATTATTTTCCCGGGGAAGAATATTTTACCAAACAGAAAATTGAAAAGCAGATCAGGCAGGATGAAAAGTATGTAAAGACCTATGATGACTATCCGAAAAAGGGATAGTCATTATCGCTATTTGTTTAGTCTTACCTGCATTATACCGCACAATAGAAAAGCCTCCGGAAGGAGGCTTTTGAACGGTTGGAATAATTGATCAACTGCAAATATTTGAGACGTATATTATTCGGTTCGTAAGCTTTTTACAGGGTTGGCGAAAGCGGCTTTAATAGCCTGGAAACTGACGGTGAGGGCAGTGATCAGTAATACACCTGCTCCAGCCGCAAAAAAGACCCAACCCGAGAGGCTGGTCCGGTAGCTGTAGTTCTGCAACCACTCAACCATGAAATAATACGCCAGCGGGAAAGCGATAAAGAATGCGATCAGCACCAGTATCACAAACTCGCGGGTAAGGAGGTTCCATACACTGAATACAGAAGCTCCCAGTACTTTGCGGATGCCTATTTCCTTTTTGCGCTGCTCGGCTACAAAGGAAGTGAGACCAAACAATCCCAGGCAGGAAATAATAACCGCCAGTGCGGTAAAGATGCCGGATAGCTTACCGATTCTTTCTTCATTGCCAAATTTGCTCGCATAGGAGTCATCCACAAATCCATATTCAAAGGGTTGCTCCGGTGCGTATTTGCGGAAAATGGGTTCGATCTTTTTGACAGATTCGGCCACACTCTGTGCCGGATTGAGTTTAATGATGAGCATATTGCCCTGGTAATCGAGTATGGGATAGATGATGGGACGCACTTCGTCGTAAGGAGATTCGATCACCATATTTTTGGTGATTCCGATTACGGTCAGGGGCCGTCCCCACCAGGTGACGGTTTGTCCGACCGGATTTTTGAGATTCATATAGCTCACGGCTGCTTCGTTAAGAATAATGGCAGACGAATCGGTGGCGAGTGAACTGTTGAAATCACGGCCTTCTTTTATTTCCCAGCCAATTGTTTTTCCAAAATCATGTGATCCTGCTACTACACCGAAGTCGGTAGACAGGTCCGGGGCTTTGCCGGGCCAGCTGAAACCACTGGTAGTATTCCATACACCGGTCGTGGGACTTTCTGATTCTGCAACCGACAGGATGGCTCCCGTTTGCAGCAGCTCATTTTTTATGGTGGTAAAATGATTGTGTATAGCCGCTTCGGAAATACCGACTGTTATGAGATTGGCGCGTGTATAGCCAACCGGCCTGTCTTTGCCAAATTGAATTTGCCTGTATACGATCATGGTGCCTACAATGAGTGCGGCGGATACACTAAACTGCAGTACCACCAGTACTTTGCGGGGAATGGCTGCCAGCCGGGCTTTAAAAGTTCCCTTGAGTACTTTGACAGGACGGAATGAAGAAAGATAAATAGCAGGGTAGCTGCCCGCAATGAGGGCTGTGAGGAAAATGAATCCTGCACTGCTCATCCAGAATACCGGTTTATTGAGCGGCATCTGCATTTGTTTGCCGGCAATCTGGTTGAAATAGGGTAATGCCAGCCATGCCAGCACGAGCGAAATGATAAAAGCAAGCGTAACTGTCAGTAATGATTCGGTAAAAAACTGAGTGATCAACTGCCGGCGCAATGAACCTACTGTTTTGCGGATGCCCACTTCCCGGGCTCTTTTTTCGCTGCGGGCTGTGCTCAGGTTCATGAAGTTGATACAGGCCAGCAGCAGCACAAAAATGCCGATGATGCCAAACATACGTACATACTTAATGGCACCGCCTGTATTTATACCATCTTTGAATTCAGAATACAGGTGCCAGTTATCCATGGGCTGAAGAAAGAGCGCTGGTTTCTTTTGCTGTAATTGTGCATTTACCTTTTTCAGTTTGGCATCTTTGATCCGGGCAGACACTGCTGCCATGCCGGTATTTTCATTGAGCTCTGCATACAGGGTTGTAAAATTGGGACGCCAGGGATCTTCCATGTCCTTCAGGTTATCATTGCTGTGATACCAGAAATCCCAGGAAGCTACAAACCGGATACTGGCCAGGCTTGAATTGGCTGGCAGATCTTTATAGATACCGGCTACTTTTACCGGCTCCATTTTATTGATCTTAAGCATCCTGCCCATGGGGTCTTCGTCGCCAAAGCAGGCCCTGGCTGTTGATTCAGACAGGAGGATGGAGCTGGGATCGGCAAGAGCGCTACGCTGTCCGCTGATCATGGTGAGGCTAAACAACTCCGGCATTTCTTTTTCAAAAAAGCCACCATTGGATTTGATCTTTTTATCGTCTATCTGCAGCACATATTCGCCCTGGTTTACCGCCATTACAATATGTTTGAAGTCGCTGCCATAGTTTTTGCGCAGCTCTTCGGCCAGCGGATAAGGCACACTTTCCCAGGTTTGCACCTTACCATTGTTGGTCACATTCTGTACCACCTGCGCAATGCGCTCATGCCGGTCAAAGTTTTTGTTGAACGATATTTCATCATACATCCACAGACCGATCAGAAGAGCCACTGTCATACCCATAGCCAATCCCAGGATATTGATAGTGGAATGCATACGGTCTTTTACCAGGTTGCGCCAGGCGGTTTTAAGATAATTCTTGATCATAACGAAGCATACGGTTAATGAATCAATCAATCACACGGGCCGGGATCACATTTACGCCGGAATAGTTGCCAATAAATATGCCTTGCTTAAACGGGTTAATAATCAATGGAATAGACATTTCTCCTATCTGCATGTGTTCGCTTCCGTACAGTGTTCTGTTCGGTTATATGGCAAGGCTGATCCGCTCCTATAAATGCATTGCCCGTTGGTCCGATTATTTTCCTCCTGCCTGCAATTCCTTTATTTTCTCTTTGGCCCCTTCATTTTGCGGATCTAACCGGAGAGCTATCTGGTAGTTCAGCAAAGATTTCTCTTTGTCTCCTTTTATGTAATAAGCTTCGCCGAGGCTGTCAAACACATTGCCGGATTGCGGAAACAGTTTGGTGTTGTATTCAAAAACAGCAATGGCGGCATCGAGTCTTTTTTTGCCCAGCAGAGTATAACCGACAGAGTTGAGTGCGGGTTCCCTGTCTGCATCATAATCTGCACCTGCTTTTTTCTTCAATGCTTCGTATGCCGCCAGTATTTGCGAACCGCTTGCGGTATCGAGCAGGCTTTGCAATGCCTGCAGCGTCGATTTTTTAGGCGGATCATAGGGTTTGCCATCCAGTATATTCTGAATGGCATTGTTGATATCATACAGATTGTTCTGTTTGTTATTGGTCATCAGGATCACCACCCGCTTTTGACTTGAGCTGCTGCTGAGCAGGGCCTGGTAGTTATAAGCGGTGCCATCATGAATATGGGCCACGAGTTTATTGTCTTCCATCTTACCCCCGCCAAGACCACATTGCTTGCCATAGCTGAAGGGCGTCAGGATATCAAGGGTAGAGGCGGGATTGATGAGGCGGAATTGCTGTAAAGCCATTTCCCATTTATAAAAATCATCGAGCGTCACCGCTGTCCAGCCGGATATAGGCAGTTTTGCAGGCGAGTACACATAGCTGTCATTGAATGATTGGGCAAATAATGGTGCCGACTCATCGGGATCAATAACTGACGCACGCATCGCCAGCGGTTTAAGCATGTGGCGTTGTACAAAATCATTAAAGCCAAGTCCGGTGATCTTTTCGATGATCTGGCGTTGTATCAATATGTTGCTGTTGTTATAAGCATACCGGGTACCTGGTTCAAAATCCAGGCGGGTCACTTTTTTCAGGCTATCGATGGCTGCTGCATCGCCTGTAATGTTTCGCCAGTTGAGATCGGGGAGACCACTGGCATATTGCAGCAGGTTCTTGATACGAATGGTACCCGCCCATTCGGGCAGTTGTGGCAGGTATTGCGATACTTTATCGTCCAGCGATAATTTACCCTGTTCTTTCAGCATCATGATGCCCACCGCATTGAACTCTTTGGCAATGGAGCCAATATGAAAACGATATTTATCGGTGAGTTTTGTTTTACGGGCCGCATCTGCGTAGCCGATGCTCTTGCGGTAAATTTCACATCCTGATTCAACTACCAGCAGATTGCCATTGAAGAGTCCGAGGCGGTGAGCCTTCCGGATCAGCGAATCAATTAAAACCTGTTTGGACTGGGCATGCAACAAATTGGTAAGTGTTGCTAGAAGGAACAGTAGGGTTAGTTGTTTCAGGCTGACGCGCATAATAGTGAGGCTTAGGTTTTTACAAAAGTCGCTAATTCAGTGAGAAAGTTGCATGGGGCTGACGGAAACCCGTATTGGAAGGTCGAATAGGGATTTATGAACGACGGCGGTATCCTTTTGGTTACCGGTATCCTTCAGGTAACGGATAGTAATTGTATAGCATCGGGCAGGAGCTTTGCATTATCAAAAAAACAGATAATGTCACAGAAAACAATCAGCATTACCGGATGGGTATTGTCCATTTTACTGGCAAGTTTATTTGCTATGAGCGCATTCATGAAGCTTACGCAAAACGAATCGGCGCTGGCTCAGGCCACATCGATGGGATTTGATGCAGGTACCTATCAGTTGATAGGTATTGTGGAACTCGCAGCCCTGATACTTTTTTTGATTCCCCGTACAGGGGTACTCGGCGGTTTGCTGCTCATTGCCTATATGGGAGGTGCTATTGCCACGCATTTGCAGCACCAGCAACCGGTGGCTATGGCTATCACTGTGCAGGTATTGTTGTGGATCGCTTTTGTATTAAGATATCCGGCTTTGCTGTTTATGCTGTTTCCGGCTGCGAAGAAGTTTGTGAAATGATGGAAAACTTATTATGCAAAAAGGCCGGAAAGTTCATTGCCCTTTTATTGTAAATGAAAGGTTGGTTTAAGAAGTCCGGTTAAATGACCTTTTTGCCTCCACGGCCGGCAGGCCGATGTGGTTCACCGGTGCTGTGTTTTTCTCCGGCCTCTGCTTAATGTATGATCTTTAAAGATTCAATCGGAGAAAAACAAGGCACCTTGCGAACCACAAGAAAAATTAAGAGAATAAAGTAGGGAATGTGCTAATATGTTGATGTGCCAGTGTGCTAATGAAACTTTTGTCTTCTTGTCCAACCCCACAGTATTTTTTAACAAGAATAGACAATGATTTTTCGTGTATAATCTTTTACCCTGCTGCAACGCCTAAATTGCTTAATTTTGCAACATATGGGACATACTATTACCATTGTTGCATGTGACGTTTTCTGCAGCCAACCCGGCCTGCAGCGCGGATGCGTATATGGTAAAACCAGTCTTTTCTTTCTATCCACTCCCAAAGCCTTTGATCAATACACCCCGGCCTCCGTTTCCTGAGTTGCCCGGGGTATTGAACAGTTTCTTTTTATTAAGTCCAGGCATATTTGTCACTAATGAAACCGGATACCGGTTTTGCCAATGGTTTCATTTACTATAGTAACAGGAACGTATGCGGGCTATACATTAAAATCAAAAGATCATGAAGGAGTTAAAAGAAAAACTCATTTTACTGAAAAGCGATTATGAATTGCTGCTTACCTATATCTTTTCGAAGCTAAGCCCCATGTCGGGCGATTACAGGAATGCAGAGCAATTGTATGAAGAGCTGAAACTGGCCGAGGTTCATGAAAATGCAGAGGATATACCAGCAGATGTGGTTCGTATTAACTCGATGGTGGAAGTGGAAGAACTGGAGACGCAACGGCGGCAACGATTCCAGATCGTTGCACCTGCACGGGCAAGTCAGTCTACGCGGAGGCTGTCTGTTTTTGCACCGCTCAGCATTGCACTCATAGGTTACCGGTGTGGCCAGCAGGTAAGCTGGCAGATGTCTTCGGGCAATAAACTGTTTATGATCAGAAACGTGGTAAATAAAGATTGATGTACACGGACCGGACTGCTTGTAAACTGGTTGGGCAGACATCCTTTTTTTATATAAATTGATATAGCAAAAACCGGAAAGTCATAAGTGTAACAGATTAAGTTCTATAAAATTTTCTTACATGAGAAGGAGTTTCATACTCGTGTCCACGCTGCTGCTGATCAGTACCTGGGCACTGGCCTATTACCTGAATCCTAATTGGTATGTTATTTTGGTCATCGTGGCCGCCCTTACCGGGCTGGGGTATTTTGATATGTTTCAGCAAAAGCATTCCATTATGCGTATCTATCCGGTCTTTGGCCGGCTGCGTTTTCTGATGGAGGATTTGCGGCCAAAGATTTACCAGTACTTCATCGAATCCGATATTGATGGCCGGCCCATCAACCGGATTGACCGCTCTACTATCTACCAGCGGGCCAAGAAGGAAAATGATACCATGCCATTTGGTACGCAGCTGGATGTATACTCAGAAGGGTATGAGTGGATGTGTCACTCCATGGCTCCCAAGGACTTCAAATTGCTGGATCATGATCCGCGGGTCATGATCGGTAATAAAGACTGTACGCAGCCATACTCAGCCAGTATATACAACGTATCTGCCATGAGTTACGGGGCACTTAGTTCCAACGCCGTGGAGGCGATGAATGCCGGCGCGCGTATCGGTGGCTTTGCGCAGAATACGGGCGAAGGTGGTCTGAGTCCTTATCATTTGAAGCATGGTGGTGATATTATCTGGCAGATCGGTACCGGTTATTTTGGATGTCGTACCAGTGATGGAAATTTTAATGAAGAGCAGTTTCGTGAAAAGGCAAACCTGCCACAGGTGAAGATGATCGAGTTAAAAATTTCGCAGGGCGCTAAACCGGGGCATGGCGGTATTTTGCCTGCCTCCAAGAACACACCCGAGATCGCTGCTATACGCAGCGTGGAACCGCATACGCTCGTGGCTTCTCCGCCTTATCATAAGGCCTTTAATACCCCGCGTGAACTGGTCCGGTTTATTCAGCATCTGCGTACCCTGGCAGGAGGTAAACCCGTTGGATTTAAATTATGCGTGGGACATAAGAGTGAGTTTATCAGCATCTGCAAAGCCATGATAGAACTGGATACTTATCCCGATTTCATCACGGTAGATGGCGCCGAAGGAGGTACCGGTGCTGCCCCACAAGAGTTTTCCAATTATGTGGGAGCACCCTTGCTGGATGGACTCGACTTTGTACATAATATCCTTACCGGTCTTGATATCCGCAAGCATATTAAACTGATTGCCTCCGGCAAGATCACCAGCAGCTTCCATATCATCCGGGCAATGGCCCTGGGGGCTGATGTCTGCTACTCGGCCAGGGCTATGATGATGGCAGTTGGTTGTATCCAGGCATTGCTGTGTAATACCAATAAATGTCCGGTAGGGGTGGCTACACAAAATCCCAAACTTACCGTGGGACTTGTAGTGGAAGACAAGAAAACCCGGGTAGCCAATTTTCATAAAAATACCGTGGAAAGTTTTGTGGAGTTGTTAGGCGCTTCGGGACTTGAAAGAAAAGAGAACATTACCCGCTCACATATTTACCGCCGTATATCATTTCAGTCCATGCTTACCTATAGCGAGATATTCCCTTCTTATGCTACCGGCTCTTTCCTGAAAGAAATACCGGATCGCTATAAGCAGGATTTCAAATATGCCAGCCCTGACCACTGGGGCCATACAAATGTAGGCAGCTGGAGTAGTTAAGAACGCATTACATAAATAAGCCCGCAGCATGCTGCGGGCTTATTTATGTAATGGGAACGGATTAACCTACTATATTCTTGTACGGATTGATCATGCGTGAAAAGAGAGAATTGATACGCCGCATCCTTACCAGGGTTCTTTTGCCCGGTTTATAGGTGGAACTATTGATCAGTGCAACACCTACGAGGATGATGATAAGCGCGGCAAGTTGTATGCTGTTGATACGCTCGCCG
Source organism: Chitinophagaceae bacterium (assembly GCA_047600605.1). Taxonomy (GTDB): domain Bacteria; phylum Bacteroidota; class Bacteroidia; order Chitinophagales; family Chitinophagaceae; genus CAYMZZ01. Next base: position 158,429 of record JASGKK010000001.1, read on the forward strand.
GCAAAAAGACCACCTGCAATCACGGCTACAATAGGATTCACATATACGTGTGTACTCACCAGTACCGGGTTCCTGACAGACAGCAGCCAGATATAAGCCAGGTAAGCAATGATAGAACCAAAGACGATCAGGTATCCCAGGCCCAGCCAGGCATTGAGCGGGACACTGGCGAGTGAAAATGAATTGAACTCTCCCATAAACAGGGCTACGGCAAAACTGATGACTCCACCCACCAGCAATTGCTGCGCTACGTTCATCAGCATGGGACTGGCAGCAGGTTTATGCTTTGAATACAGGGAACCGGCTACCCAGGAAAGACTGCTGATGATGAGCACCACAAATGCAAGCGTCTTGGCACCCAGGCCACCTGCTGCTGCATGACCTTCATCAAAACTTCCACTCATGAAAAATAAAAGGCCGAGAAAACCGATCAGCAGACCCGACAGAATGATCCGGTTGGTGAAATAGTATTTCCAGCTTCCTCTGTCGAGTGCTATGAACCAAAATGGTGCGGTAGCAATGAGCACGCAGGCCTCTGTAGAAGTAGTAAACTGTTCGGCCCAGGCTACCAGGCCCGTACCGCCACCCAGTATGAGAATGCCGGCGATACCATTTCTTTTCCAGTCAGTCAGTGAAGCGGAGCGTTCCTTTTTGAAATAACTGAAAAGAAACAGTACAAGGCCCGCTGTAAAGAAACGGAGACCTGACAGGATAAACGGCGGAAAGCCTGTAAGACCATATAGAATGGCGAGAAATGTAGAGCCCCACACAATATAAATACTGGCAAAAGCAAGTATGACGAGGAGGGTGGTGCGTTGAAGTGTGTTTGTTTTCATGATACTATCAGTTGAGTAAATGAGTTAATACCAGACAACGATTGGCGTGGTCTGAGATCGGGGCAGCAATACCGTTATTCAGGGAATAGTGATGATGTGCTCATGGTGACACAGCTCGCGTTGTGCTGAATGAGTCTGCGCATTGCAGATATATGGCAGGCCTGCTGAAATGCGTTTTTGTCGGTTTCCCGGATTTGTTGCACAAAATTACCGATAGTCGGTACTGGTTTTTGTTAAATACTGCTTTATCAGTAATAATTACTGTATTTTTGATTAAATGGAGTAAATTTTTCTTTTCCGGGAGATATTCCATCCTTTTAGTAGACTTTTTTACTGTCAGTTTTTATGGAAAGAACAGATGTTATTGATAAAAAGATCCTGAAGATCCTGCAGCGCGATGCCAAGAAAAGCGCCAAGGAAATAGCCGAATTGCTTAATCTCTCCGTATCGCCCGTATACGAACGTATCCGAAAACTGGAGAAAGAAGGGTTTATTAAGAAATATGTGGCGATACTGGATAAAAAAATGCTGAACCGTTCAGTCATCGCCTTTTGCCAGGTCACATTGAAACAACATAGTGAAACCAGCACCGAAAAATTTGAAGCTGAGATCATCAAACTCGATGAAGTGCAGGAATGTTACCACATGTCGGGTGAGGTGGATTTTCTGATAAAAGTGAATATGCGTGACCTGGAGGAATATCACAATTTTGTGCGGCAGAAATTATCGAAGATTGCCAACATCCGTACTATCAATACCACGTTTGTACTAAAGGAGAGCAAGAACAATTCGGAATTGTTTTTTTAGCTCCCTCCCTTATTTCCTTTTTTTGGACCGATTGTCACGGCAATAGATTGCAACGGACAGCAGTTTCCCAATGAACCCAGTGTAACAAATCCGTACACAGGCGTTCATTTTCGGACAGTTTTTTCTATTAAGTTGAATGTAAATTATTTGTAAACAGTTGGTTATGCTGACGGCATAAATCTTGGCTCTCAGGAGCGGGGAGCCTGAACTGTGCCCTTTTGTTATTCTTAAAGACATCAATTGCGCTTATGTTTAAAAACTATTTCAAAACCGCCTGGCGGAACCTGCGGAAGAATAAGGTGCTTTCGCTGATCAATATCCTTGGATTGACTATTGGGATCACCGTCTGCCTGATGATCTTCATTTTTATTGTGAATGAATTCAATCATGACAGCTTTCATAAGGATGGGGCCCGCATATACCGCGTGATGCGTGGGTTTGAGAGTGAAGGAAAATCGAAAAGTGTGGCTTACCTGTCGGGCATGTATGGCCCGGCCCTCGAAAATGATTTCAAAGGACAGATAGATGAAGTTATCCGTGTCAACCAGAATGATAACCTGATCACTCTTGGCGATCGTTCATTTCATGAGCAGAAAATCATTAATGCGGACAGTAATTTTTTCAGCTTCTTTTCTTTTCCCCTCTTAAAAGGCGATCCGAAGACGGCCTTGCAGGATCCGCATAGTATCGTGCTGGCAGAGACTGCTGCTAAAAAGTATTTTGGAAATGTGAACGATGCCATGGGCAAAACAGTGATGCTGGATAAGGATATCCCTTTGAAGGTGACTGGTATTGCAAAAGATATCTCTTCCAACTCTCACCTGGAGTTTGATATTATCATTCCGCTGGAAAATTATAAAAACAACAGTTGGATGACCACCTGGAGTAATAACGGCATTTATACCTATGTAAAACTGGCTCCAAATGTAACAGAAGCGCAGATCGAAAAGCAGCTGCCCGCATTTATGGAAAAATACATGGGCAGCGATATGCGCAAGTATGGATTTAAGTTTACCCTGTCTATCACACCTCTGAAGGATGTTTATTTCAGCAATGAGTCTTTTGATGGAGTAAAACATGGCGACAAAACAGTGGTATATATTTTCCTGTCCATTGCTGCGCTGATACTGCTGATTGCCTGTATCAATTTTATCAATCTTTCGACTATCCGTGCTGCAGAGCGGTCAAAAGAAGTGGGCCTGCGTAAAGTACTGGGCGCCTTACGCAATAATCTTATCTGGCAGTTTATCAGCGAGTCGGTATTGCTGACCACTATTTCCTGCATACTTTCTGTAGGCTTATTGTTTCTCGTGATGCCCTGGTACAACCAGTTACTCGGTTATTCACTGATCGCTTCCTGGAGTACGCCGCCCATTTATCTTTTCCTGGTCGGGGTGATTCTTATTGCCGGTTTCCTGGCTGGCAGTTATCCGGCTTTCTTCCTCTCTGCGTTTTCGCCCATACAGGCGCTCAAAGGCCGGCTGCGCCTGGGCAAAGGCGGTTCCTCATTCAGACAGGCCCTGGTAGTGGTGCAGTTCAGCATTTCGGTTTTCCTGATTGTGGGCACCATTGTCATTACCAAGCAAATGAATTTTATCAAAAGCAAGCAACTGGGTTATAATAAGGAGCAGACCATGCTGATCCGGATCGACAACAATGATATCTACCGAAACCTGCGGGCCTTTAAAAATGAGTTGCAGAAGGAGAGCCGGGTACAATCCGTCTCTGCCATGTCTGGCGAGCCCGGCGGCTTTTTTGATGGGCACATGTTTGAGGTCGAGGATCATGCCGAACGCTGGAATGCACGCACCGAATTTGCCGATTTTGAATTTGTAAAAACGCTTGGCCTGAAAGTGATTGCCGGCAGGGATTTTTCCGCCTCTTTCCCGACCGATACAACAGAATCTGTATTGATCAATAAAACTGCAGCAGCCAGGCTCGGATGGACGCCGGCACAGGCTGTTGGCAAATGGATCGAAAATACCATTCGCGATACCAGCAAACGCCGGGTAGTCGGTGTGGTGGAGGATTTCAATTTCCAATCGTTGAAAAATGATATCGAGCCCCTGGTGATCGCACCGAATATGGACAGGCGGGTGATAGCAGTAAAACTGAAACCAAGTGATATACCCGGCAGTATTGCCCTTGTAGAGAAGGCCTATAAACGGGTAGCATCTGCCTATCCTTTCGAATACAGTTTCCTCGATCAGCAGTTTGATGATCTGTATAAAAAAGATATCCGGCAGCAAACCGTGTTATCTGTATTCGCCATGCTGGCCATTTTTGTGGCCTGCCTGGGGCTGTTTGGCCTGGCATCCTTTACCGCTATCAAACGCTTCAAGGAGATTGGTGTACGCAAAGTACTGGGTTCTTCGGTACAGGGTATTGTGATCCTGTTGTCGAAAGACCTGCTGAAGCCTGTTATCATCGCTACCTGCATTGCACTGCCAACGGGGTACTGGGTTATGAATAACTGGCTGCAGGACTTTGCCTATAAAACACCCCTTAACTGGTGGGTTTTTGCCCTGGCAGCGCTGATCACGTTTGGTATCGCCTTTATTACTGTGTATGTAAAGGCGATAAAAGCTGCACTGGCCAATCCGGTGAAGAGTTTGCGAACCGAATAAAAACCTATTGTTTTACTGTAATAAGAAATGAGGGATGATTGCTGTCATCCCTCATTTCTTATCAGGTTGTAACGCCAGCCGGTTTGACGGGCTGCTGTTTCTTTCTGAGTGAAATAATGGTTTGCAGAATGACGGAAGCCCCTACCAGGAACAAACCGATGTAAAAGGATGTATTCACCTGTTTGCCTTCGGCAAAAAACAGGAAGGCCATAATGATCGCATAGATCGGTTCCAGGTTGAAACTGAGATTGACGGTAAAAGCCGGTATCCTTTTTAAGGACTCCGCAAAAAGAACGTAGAGGCCTACTGTGCAAAACAGGGAAAGGAGCAGGAGATAAAAAATATCCATCGGACCCGGCAGGAGCCTTTCGACCGGGAAATAATGAAGGTACAGCGGCATTAAGAGTCCCAATCCAACGGTGCCTCCGATCATCTGGTAATAATTGATCAGCTTGCTGTCGTAGTTTCTCACCAGCCGTTCATTGTAGATGGTATACAGTGCAGCGAATGCCGAAGACACTACGCCCAGCAGGATACCCAGCTGGTACGAAGCATCAAAATGAAAGATGAGGGCAATGCCCAGCAGGGTAAGAAGACTCAGCAGCAGCTCCGAAAAAACGAATTTTTTCCGGTTGATCACCGGTTCAAAGATGGCGGTAAAAAAGCTGGTCAGGCTGTAACAGACTACGCCGATCGAGATATTGGAGTATTTGATGCTGCCATAAAAGAATACCCAGTGTATGGTAATGAGCATGCCCACCCGGGCTATCTTGAATTTTTCTTTTGCAGAAATGGCGGTACTGACCTTAAACAGCTGGAGGATCATGAACAGCCATATAAAGGAAAAAAATACGCGGTACCAGACCAGCAGCCCCTCGTTGAGTGAAATAAGTTTTCCGAAGATGCCGGTAAAACCGGCCAGTATTACAGCAATATGTAGTAATAAGTATGATTTTTTCATAAAAGAATGACCCCAGGCCCCAAACGGGCAGGTGTTTTATTAAAAATGGATGAAGGGAAAATGAGCAGGCCACGCAGGACCCTATGAAAAGAAGCAGGTCTTTTCACCGGGGATAGATCCCGTGAAAAATCAGCGGGTGGGAGGGGAAAGGGAATTCTTTCTGTTCATAAGCTGAAATAATCGGAGCAAATATAGAGAAACTTTACCGGGCTGACGGGATCGGCTTTCTATGCCGGGCTCAGAGACAGCCGGACAGCTTCCGGAACTATTCCGTTCTTTTTATCTAATCAGCTTATTTACAGCAGCAAACTCAAAAAAATCTTCATTACTTTTTTGTCAGGAATTTTTGCGCCCTTACATTTGCGCCGGAGAGATGGCAGAGCGGTCGAATGCGGCGGTCTTGAAAACCGTTGACTGTAACAGGTCCGGGGGTTCGAATCCCTCTCTCTCCGCCAAAAATTAAAAAAGCCTTCAAGTCGTTGAGATTGAAGGCTTTTTTAATTCGAAATTTCTGGGAAGGATTATTACTGACAGTTGCTTAATTATCAAAATGTTAGCTGGTTCGAAATGTTCAAACATTTATGCCTTCTGTAGTTTTGTCTTTTAAAAAACCTGCTCCACAACTCATTACAAGCCTCAAAGTGGGCGTAAATTTTATGTAAAAGCGACTTAAGGTCAGTAGCCGTTTATAAATAATAGATCGTTTATACAGAAAACCTGAGAAGCCCGTTTTTTGAAATCAGGTTGTGCAATAGTGACCATTGTTAGTCGTTTGTTGATGTCTTTACAACCACTCTTTCATCCAGATTTCTGAAATTTCTTTTGCTTTCTCAAAATTGTCCGGCACAATAATTAATTGACTTGAGTGGTCGCTATATTGAACGAGTATATTCACATTTCCATCAGCCAGCCGCCTGCAAAACATACCCAACTGTCCCGGTACATCTTGCCGTAATTTTTGAATAATGACATTATTGATTTTTACAACAGTAATTCCAATTCTCGTTAACGCTTCTTTGGCTCTGTCGGCTTCTTCAACCAAAAAGTGAGCTATGGAAGTCACGCCATTATCAAACACTCCACCACCTTCAAGGCTAATTTTGTTTTTGCCAAGTGTTTCACCCATTAATGCCAATTGGCCTGCTTTGTTTTCTAAAACAATTTCTAAATCCTGCATGTTTTATTTTTGAGTGTGAATTAATTTACTGTCGGGTGGTGCTTGTTCTCTTTCTGTCATTCCATAGTCCCGGATTACTGTTGCCACCCTTAGTCTGTAATCATCAAAAATTGATTTTCTCCCTTTAGCTTGAGCCTGCCTGTGTAATTCAATATTTCTCCATTGCTGAATACTTTGTTCATTTTCCCAAAAGGAAAGTGATAAAACTTTGTCGGGATTGCTAATACTTTGAAACCTTTCAATTGAAATAAATCCTTCGGTTTTGCTTAGCTCGGATTTTAGTGCTGCTGCTATATCAAGGTATTCATCCCATTTTCCTTTTGCAGGAAACGCTTCAAAAATTACTGCTACCATGGTACTAAATTTTTTGTACGATAAAATTATCATCTTTGCTACATTTACATTTCATTTAATAATGAAGTATGGATGTTTTAGAAAAATTTTCAAAAATTACCGCTTTGATTTGTGAACCGGTAAGGGCAAAAATATTATGGTCTTTACTTGATGGGAAAGCCTATACCGCTACAGAATTGGCCGCTTTTGCCAATATTTCAATAACCTCAGCAAGTAATCATTTGTCTAAGCTTTTAGATGCTGATTTTTTGAAAGTTGAAACTCAGGGTCGTCATCGTTATTTTACTTTTTCAAACGCTGATGTTGCTTATGCAGTAGAAGCATTGGCGCAGTTATCAGACATAGGCACAACTGAAGATGTGATAAAAAACAAGTCAACAGGAATAAAATATTGCAGGACTTGTTATGATCATTTGGCTGGGTTTGCAGGTGTTCAACTTACAGAAGCAATGGAAAAGAAAGGGTATTTAAAAAAGGATGGTAAACAATATTTGGTTACAAAAAATGGTTGGACATGGTTGCAGCTGTTTGAAGTGAAGCAAAGCAATTATAGTAATATTCGTCGTCCAATAACAAGGCAATGTCTTGATTGGTCAGAACGTCGTCCACACTTAGCTGGTCAGCTGGGGGCAGATCTATTACAAATAATGCTTAAAAAACAGTGGTTTAAAAAGAAACAATTTTCAAGAGAGTTAGTGGTTACGGCAAAAGGATGTCGGGAAATTTATGAATTGTTTGGTGTGACTTTACAATGAGGGCTAACAGCTCGGCATTTGCGGAGGCAGGGTATTGGAAACACTTCCAGCCCTGCTTTTGCAAATACCTGTAAGCCTGTTGCTCAATCAGGAGACTACCGGGAGCAGGGCGCCAAAGCCCGCTTTCGCGAATCAGATGTCATGCATATCTAAAAGTGCATTATACTCTTCCAATCGGTTATAAATCGGTTCAAAAGTTGTCCCCCTTTTCTTGGCTGAAATAACAAAAAGAGATGCTTTTCAGTGCTTTTTGTTATAGATGATAATATGGCGCCGGATTTCTTTATTGTTCGGCATGAAGTCCTATTCTGTTGCCCTCTGTGTCAGCTATTATTGCGATAAAACCCGCCGGAATTTGTGTTTTGGGCACAATAACTTTCCCACCGGCTTTTTCTACTTTGTCGAGCGCTAGCTGAATACCTGGACTCGCATTGATATAAACCACTGTGCCGTTGCCGGAGGGGCTATTCCGCTCTGTTTTTGATAATACACCTGTTACCCTTCCGGATGTAGCCTGTACAATATTGGGATCGAAAGGGAAAAAAGCGGCTTCATCCTTTCCATCTGTCCGTATGATCATTTCAATATCCAGAATATATTCGTAGAATTTTTTCGCTCTGCCAATATCCGATACCGGAATCTCAAACCACGTCAGGATATTATTTTGCGCATCAATTTTTTTTAGCTTTTGCATATGCTTTTTTTCTCAAAACTCAACAATCCTGTCAGGATTGACCTGTGACGATTGTCACATAATTACGGCTGTATTCTTCTTCGCCTGATGCGACTCAGGGTTTCCCGGCTTACGCCAAGAAATGAGGCCAGTTGAGATAACGAAACCCGCTGTAAAATTTCAGGATATTTTGTTTCCAGATATTCTAATCGTTCCGTGGCGGAATAGAGTTTAAACAAGACTGAAAATTCTTCTTGTTTAGTGGCGAAGAGGCGCACGCAATTTCGTCCCAAAGTTTCTATTTCGATATTCTGTTTAGCTGCTTCCAATAATTTGTACCTATCAAAAATTATGGTGGTTAGCGGTTCACAAGCAGCAATGTTATAATCGGATTTTTGGCCGCTGCCAAAACTCTGGATGTTTGTGGCAATGTCATTTTCAAAGAAAAAACCTGTGTTCTTAATGATGCCATCCTTGTTGTAATAACTTTTGCAATAGCCACTGTCGATATAGAATAAAGAGTTACATACTTCTCCTTCTTTCAGCAGTAACTCATTTTTTCTGAATGTTCGTTTAGTAAGAACAGGCAGCAGTGACTGCCAGCTTTGGTCCGAGAAATTATTAAGCGATCGGATATAGTTAATAAGGTTATCCATAATCCCTAAAATACCATAAAATCGGACACCAATATTATCTCTTAATGTGTAACAGTTACTTGTATTAAGCGCCGGATCATGCACCTTCGGTTCCTTCGAAAAATCTGATAGTCAATGACTGCAGACTTTTGTTTTATCTTTCCTGAGCCAACGAATAAACCGGGGCGCAATTAAGCAGGATACATTTGATATATTTCCTGAAATTCCGAACAAACAGGTGCTCTTTTCATTTGAGCCTCCCCCTGTATTCATTAGGAGTTACTCCAAGTAATTTTTTTGCATAGCGTGTAAAAAAGGAACGGCTGCTGAATTCCATTTCATCAGCAATTTCGGAGATGTTGAGGTTTTTATTTTGCAGCAGGATGATGATCCGTTCTTTGGTGTGACGCTGTATCCATTCTGAAGCTGTTATACCTGAATGGATTTTGCTCAAATGGTTAAGATATTTGGCGCTAATATTCAGTTGCTGACTATAATACTGCACTTCCCGATGCTGCATGCAATGCTGTTGAAGTAATTGAATAAAGCGCTCATATAGGGTGCCGGTTTGGAGGCTGTGTTTGCGCTGTTCATATTCTTTCGCAAAAGTGTGCCACATTTCTAAAATGAACAATTGCATTTGCAGCTTTAAGGCCTCTTCATAGAACCGATGACCCGTTTCCTCAAACCGTTCCTGTAACCGGATGAAATTGGTCAGGATCTTTTCTTTGTCATGCGGGCTGATACCCGTTTTGACCGGATAAACTCTTGAATGAAGTAGTGCATTAATACTCCAGCCCTGGTCAGGAACATTGTTCATTAAAAAATCTTTTTCTACGAACAGGACGGTGGCTTTAAAGTTAGGGGAGAACCGGAGGTCTGACAACCTGCTTTCTGCAAACCAGAATAAAAACTGCCCCTTTTTACATTCCATCTGCTGGTCATTGAAAGAAAAAGTGATACCGCCCCTGTGGCAGAATAAATGCGTATGGTACAGCGTATGAAAATTTTCAGGGAAAATGCTTTCTCCGTTTACTTCCAGGAGTACAACCCGGGGATGCTTACTGGTCACCACGCTTAAATACCTTTCTGTAAAAATAGGTGATATTTGACATTATTTGTGTATATAATGTCATAAATAAGAATATGGTTGAAGGTAATTTTGTCTCTTCAATTGATTACTATGAATATAGGAGAGACAATTTTCGATGAGTTGAAAAATGGAAAGATCATCACCCCGCAGCATCCGCAGGTAAAAGAATTGAGGAGTGCCTCGTATGCTACCATTCGCCTGGTACAACAATTAAATGCTTCTTCCGGTCCGGAGGAGATCAGGAAGATATTAAGTGAAATTACCGGAGCAGCCGTTGATGAAACGGTGGTCATATTTCCCCCGATCAGTATTAACTATGGCAAACATTTGAACATTGGACGAAATGTGTTTATCAATTTCAACTGCACTTTTTTGACACTGGGTGGTATTGTTATAGAAGATAATGTATTGATAGGCCCGGATGTAAAAATAATTTCCGAAGGACATTCGCTGGCTGCTGCGGAGCGAGAATCGCTTGTGCCCGGGAAAGTCCATATTAAACAAAATGCCTGGATTGGTGCAGGAGCCACTATTCTCCCCGGCATCTGCATTGGTGAAAATGCCGTTGTTGCAGCAGGTGCAGTGGTGACCAAAGATGTACCTGCTAATACAGTCGTGACTGGTATACCCGCCAGAATTATTAAATCATTATAAGAGCAATTAATTATGAAGTATCTATCCGTAATAACTATATCAGCCCTGCTTATGCTGGGGCAATCCTGTACCGGGCATTCCGGTGAACAAAACAAAGACAATATGAATACAGCAGACTCGACAGATCAATATACTTTCCGGCTAAGTGATAAAGTAACTCGTCAGAAAATACATTTTAAGAACCGGTATGGCATTACTATCTCAGCAGATCTGTATTTGCCAAAAAATGCCGGTGATTCCCTGGCAGCTATTGCCATCAGCGGACCTTTTGGTGCGGTGAAAGAGCAGTCGTCGGGATTATACGCCAATCAAATGGCAGAGCGTGGTTTTGCTGCACTGGCATTTGATCCGTCTTACACTGGCGAAAGCAGCGGGGAGCCGAGGCATGTAGCCTCGCCCGACATCAATACAGAAGATTTCAGTGCAGCGGTGGATTTTTTAGGGGTCCAAAAAAATATCAATCGAAACAGGATCGGTATTATCGGCATTTGCGGGTTTGGGGGCTTTGCACTGAATGCAACTGCAGTCGATAAACGGGTAAAAGCCGTTGCTACTACCAGTATGTATGATATGCCCCGGGTAATGTCGAAGGGATATTTTGATGCCATCACCCCCGGGCAACGGATCCGTGCTTTAGAAGAACTGGGTGAACAGCGCTGGAAAGATGCAGCCAATGATACCACCGCCCTGGCGCCAAAGGGTCTGCCCGAAAAAATAAAAGGGAATGAACCCCAGTTTGTAAAAGATTACTTTTCCTATTATAAAACAAGTCGGGGCTTTCATCCGCGTTCTATCAACTCAAATGGTTCATGGACAGCGACCAATGCCGTGTCTTTTATGAATATGCCGATTCTAAGCTATATCAGGGAAATAGCGCCGCGGCCACTGTTGTTGATTGCCGGAGAAAATGCACACTCCAGGTATTTCAGTGAAGATGTATTTAAGGCGGCGGCAGAGCCAAAAGAACTGATAATAATCCCAAACGCAGTGCATGTAGACTTGTATGATCAAATGAATAAAATTCCTTTTGAAAAACTGGCAACATTTTTTAAACAATATTTAAATTAGAATATGGAGAAATTGAATTAAATAATGTTTTTTAAATAAGATAATCATGCATATCATAAAAAATGGCTCACAGCCATCCATAAAAGGAAATAAAGATTGGTTTACGGGAAGTGTAAGAATAGACCCGCTGTTTGGCAAACAGGCTGCTACTAAAGCGGCCGGGGCTTTGGTTACATTTGAGCCTGGTGCGAGAACGGCGTGGCATACGCATCCCGCAGGTCAGACACTCATTGTGGTTTCTGGATTGGGATGGGTACAAAAAGAAGGTGGAGCAATACAGGAAATACACCCCGGCGATGTTATCTATTTTGAACCAGGCGAAAGGCACTGGCATGGGGCATCGCCCGATAAGGCAATGAGCCATATTGCCATACAGGAGGAAGTAAATGGTTCTGTAGTAACCTGGATGGAAGAAGTAAGTGCAGAACAGTATGTAAGGTGAGAGAAATTTTAGTAAGAGTTTCTTGCTGGTATTATTTGTATCCACGGCCTTTGTGTCTTGCAACGAAAGCTGTAGCAACGTAAATAACAGCACAGCTTCTGTTAAACTTTCTTTAGAAGAATTGAAGCAAATAATAGAAAAGAGCGTTTCATTCCGAAACGCTCTTTTCTATTATTATTATTGCTGCTATTGGTTTCCGATCATTATTTCTTCAGGAAATCCAGAGCATTGCCGGTTCCATTCAGCTTCAGTTTAAGCACTTTTGTACCATTGGGAGCGGTAGTCTCTTCGTAGGTATAGGTAGTGGTGGCCGTAATCTCACTTTTGTCCAGATCGCGGTCCTGGATGGTCTGACCATTTTTTGTCTGCTTGTAATGTGCCGTGGCGGCATGTGTGACAATGGTTTTGGTCGCCTCATTTATTTCAACCGTACCGCGGGTGAATGACTGGTGATAAGTGCTTATGCCAGTCGTTACTGTACGCGATGTAAAATACTGCTCGTAGGTGCCATTGGCATTGAACTTAAATGCAATCGCCAGTTCAAACGCATTGCCGATATAGTCGGCCGGATTCTGACTCCAGTATTCAGTAGTAGAGAAGCTGCCATACATCCACATGCCCTGGAGTGATGCGGATACATCTGTTTTGGGACCATCGCCATAAGAATCTTTCTTGTCTTTTTCACATGCACTGAGCAGGAGCGAGAACAATACCGCCGGAAGGATAAGTAGTTTATACATTGTATTATTTTTTACGTGGCAAACCTACTTATGTGGCGAAGCGTTGGAAACAGGGAGTGTAGTGAATTGAGCGAAAGAAAGTATGAAAAGAGAGATAACCAGTTGACCGGTTGATTTTGTACATCATCAAACAACTGGTTATCTGTTTATAACTGTATGTCAGCACTCCATCCTGTAGAAACTGATCAGGATTTGAAGAATGCGAGCAGATCCTTATTAATGATTTCGGCATGCGTGGTGGGCATGCCATGCGGGAAACCGGGATAGGTGATGAGTTTACCGTTTTTCAGCAGTTTTACTGCTTTGAGTGCCGTGGTTTCATAAGGCACAATCTGGTCATCTTCTCCATGCATGACCAGCACGGGTACATCGGCCGCTTTCAGATCTTCGGTAAGATCTGTTTCTGAAAACACTTTGATGCAATCATAGTGAGCCTTGATAGCTCCCATCTGACCCTGACGCCACCAGTTGTCGCGGATGCCCTGCGATACAGTAGCTCCTTCGCGGTTGTAGCCATAAAAGGGTAGGGTAATATCCTGGAAAAACTGATTGCGGTGATTGGCGGTATTGAACCGGATATCATCAAATACGGCCAGGGGCACTCCATTGGGATTTTGCTCGTTTTTGATCATATAGGGTGTAACTGCGCTGATGAGGGCCGCCTTAGCCACGCGGCCGGCACCATGTTTGGCTACATAGCGGATGGCTTCACCGCCGCCGGTGGAGTGACCCACATGAATGGCATTTTTCAAATCAAGATGCCTGACCAGTTCTGCCACATCGGCAGCATAAGTGTCCATATCATGACCGATATCCGTTTGTGTGGAGCGGCCATGTCCCCGGCGATCGTGGGCAATAACCCGGTATCCCTGGTGTAGAAAAAACAACATCTGGGTATCCCAGTCATCACCGCTGAGCGGCCAGCCATGATGAAATACAATAGGTTGCCCCTTGCCCCAGTCCTTGTAATAGATTTCGGTACCGTCTTTAACTGTAATCTTGCTCATACACTTGTTTTAATTGTTGTTGAAAGGTATTTGCTGTCAGGTATTACGACCCAAAGGTCGGGCCAGACTGCAGCGCGGTCAATAGATAAAGGATGTGGAGAGCTGTATATATTATTCGACTGCGACAAACGATCAGTTAGGCGCTATGGAGATAAGGATACAATGAAAAGCCCCGCAATACATTGCGGGGCCAGGATTATTTTTATATCAATTTTTTAATCTTTCCACCTCCATTCGCCTTCCAGTTCCAGCGGCTCTTTCAGGTTATGTTTCAGAAGAAAGGCTTTGGTTTCTTCGTCAGTGAGTTTTTTGGCGGGAATGATTGGTGTCTCAGCCAGCCCATAGATCAGCATTGACGAAAACTTAACCGTGTTTTTCAGCGACTGTTCATTGTTGACCAGGTTGAAATTGTCGCAGTCGGCGTGATAGCAACCTGCCGGGCCGTTACCGCTGCCACGGCCGCCACCACCGCCTGCAATGGGAATACCCTGCAGCATAAATGGCTGATGATCGCTGTGCAGGCCGGCGCGGCTGGAAAAACTATTGGTAAAAGCGGTATCTATTTTCTGTGCCATGGCGCCAATAGCCTGGAAAAAATCTTTGGCTTCGGGTACAGAAGAGGAATAGCTGCGTACATCGCCGGTCATATCATAATTGAGCATGTACCGGATCTGATCAATGCTTTTGTTTTTGATAGCCGTATTTACATAGGCCTTTGAACCAAGCAGACCCTGTTCTTCGCCCATAAACATCACAAACTCGATACTCCGTTTGGGTTTGAGTTTGAGCACCTGAAATGTGCGCGCCATATCCAGTACGGAGAAAGAGCCAATACCATTGTCGATGGCACCGGTAGCCAGATCCCAGCTGTCGAGGTGACCGCCTATTACAATCTTTTCATTGGGCAGGCTGCTGCCTTTGATGGTGGCGATCACATTTCGTGCTTTGATCATACCGGAGAAATTGGTCATGTTGATACGGCTGAACAGAGAACCATTTTTCAATTGATCTTTTAGCCGCATGCCATCTTCCTTACCGATACATACGGCGGGAATGGGGATCAGTTTGCCGGTTACGGAAGCAGTGCCGGTCAGCAGTGTGCCCCCATCTACGGTATTGATGACGATAATGCCTTTGGCGCCATATTTAATAGCGATCGCCGTTTTTTCGGAACGGTGCAGACTGCGGCCCTGTGTGCCGGGAAGCGTGCCCAGGTATACCAGTGCTATCTTGTCTTTGGCAACACCGGGACGTGCCAGATAATCGCTGTCGAGGCCATTGCCCATATCCACCAGTTCTGCCGTGAGATCCACCTTGACAGGTGAATGCGCCAGCGAAACAGATTTAACAGGTTCAAGTGCCGTGGTGCTGTTGCCAATGCTTACAGCCAGTGTGCCTCTTGACCAGCTTTCCACTTCAAATGGTTGATATTTTACATCTGTGAAGCCATAACTTTTGAGCAGGTTAAAAGCATAGGTTTCTGCCTTTGCACCATTGGCAGAGCCGGTAAGCCGGTGACCAATTGTGCTGGTGGCGTCCTGCAGTGTACTGTACACTTTCGAATTTGTTTGTACTTCTGTATTGATACGCTGAAAAATGGTTTCCCATGCCGGGTTGGTTTGTGCATGGAGGGAGCTGATGCCCAGGGCCAGGATGCCGCTGAATAGTGCCTTTCTCATGTTGATGTGGATTGAAGGCGTTGAAAATAAGGAAAATCAACAGACCTTCCTTATTAATAATTATCAGTGGTAGTTGCCTCCATCATTTACACGACCGGTAGAGACAGACCTGCTGGCAATTGGTACATTTAGGGATGGCATTCTGGAAAAAATTGTTAGGAAAAGCCGGCTACGGAGAAAAAAGTACAGTTCTTTTCCGGCTGGGAGGTTAAGCTCGATGGTGGACCACATTGTGAAGCCTTTCTGCTCACGCAGTGTATTGATGAAGCAACAGCACTTGCCTCTTCCAGTTATATCCAACTCAGTTTTGGGTCAGATGATCTGCTGCAGAAAGGACAGCTTTTCTTTGATGGCAAAGAAGAGACGGAGGGGCATTTGTATAATGAAATGCAGTTTGAAAAGGGCATTGGTATCCTGAAATTCCAGTCCCGCAGGCCTCATAAAGTGTTTGCCTTTATCAGCGATCACCGGGGCATGCATCAGTTGGGCGGAGAGTTGCCGGCAGGCTTTCAGTTGCCCGCTCCCAGGCTGGCGGTTCCTTTTCAGTATCTCGGTTATCTCGATAATAAAGGTGAAGCATTTGCATGGCTGCCATTCCGGTTGCAGTTGATCTGCCCGGTCTTCTTAAATATCGGGCAGGTATTTATTGATTATACAGATCCGCTTAAACCAGTTTTATTAAATGAAGCCGAACTGGAAGAGGCAGATTCTTCCTATGAGGAACTGAATGCCGATACCCGGATCATTTTTGAAGAAGTGAAATTCAGAGCTGTTCCTTCTTTCGAAAAAAGACGCGGCCTGGGACATGCGGGTGTTCCCGACTGGATCCAGTTTCCGGATATTCCCCGATGTCCGAAAACAAACAAGGTGATGAAGTTTGTATGTCAGCTGGACAGCGATGCCGGAGTGGGTGTAAAGGAGTCCAATATTATTCCATCATCCGATTTTATGGCTGCTTATTTTGAAGAAATGAACTTTTGGGGTGACGGCAACCTGTTTATTTTTTTTGAGCCTTCAAGCAAAATAGCCTGTTATTTTATACAGAATACGTGAGGAAAGCTGTAGGGTAGAAGGTGAAGGGTTAAAGGAAAACTGTATTATTCAAAACATATAACTTATCACCCTTTACCTTCCACCTTCTACCCCTAACCTTTTTAACCTTCCTTCTACGACCTTATTCACTACCTTGCAGCCCCAATGAAGCATTTACGCGCTATCAATAAATATTTCTGGAAATACAGGGTCCGGTTATCTATCGGTATCCTGTTTATTTTCCTGTCCAACTATTTCAGCGTACTGGCTCCGCAGATAACCGGGTATGTGATCGATTATGTACAGCGCGTATTACAACTGCCCGGATACACTCCACGGGAAACTGATCCGGATTATGATGTCCTGGTCGACCGGTTTATTCACTGGCTCAACAGCAGTGGTTTTTCGTGGGAAAGAGTGATGGCCGTTTGTGGTATTGTGATCCTGCTGCTGGCTCTTATCCGCGGATTTTTCCTGTTTCTGATGCGGCAGACCATTATTGTCATGAGCCGTCATATAGAATATGATCAGAAGAATGAGATCTATGATCATTATCAGTTGCTTGATATCACTTTTTTCAAACGCCACAGCACCGGCGACCTGATGAACCGTATTGCCGAAGATGTGAGCCGGGTGCGTATGTTTACCGGTCCGGCCATTATGTACCTGGTCAATCTGGTGGCAGTGATCTCGCTTTGCGTATTCTTTATGGTGCGGCGTGATCCGTTGCTGACGCTGTACACCCTGGCTCCATTGCCTATACTGGCTATCGCAATTTATTATGTCAACAATACGATCCATAAGCGCAGTGAGCGTATTCAGGAATCGCTGTCGGATCTGACTACCAATGCGCAGGAGTCCTATTCCGGTATCCGTGTGATCAAATCTTTTGTGCAGGAAAAGGCCATGCTTGGTTTTTTTACCAAGAACAGTGAAGCCTATCGCAGCAATGCCATTTCACTGGCCAGGGTAGAAGCAATTTATTTTCCTGCAATTACCTTGCTCATAGGACTCAGCACCCTGTTGACGATTATGATCGGCGGGCTTTATTATATCAATGACGAACATGGCGTTCGCATGGATACGATCGTGGAATTTGTGATGTATGTGAATATGCTCACGTTTCCGGTGAGTGCTATCGGGCTAACGGCCAGTATGATACAGCGGGCTGCCGCTTCACAGAAGCGGATCAATGAATTTCTGGATACCGGATCGGCCATCCGTAACCCCGAACAACCACTATCGCACCAGGTACAGGGCGATATCCGTTTTGAGACAGTGAATTATACTTATCCTGATACAGGCATTGAGGCGCTGAAGGATTTTGATCTGCATATCCGTAAGGGAGAAAAAGTAGCCATCGTAGGACGTACCGGTAGTGGTAAAACCACGGTGGCGCAATTGTTATTACGGATGATGGATCCGCAAAAAGGGCGTGTATTGGTTGACGGGCACGACATCCGCCAGTTGCAATTGCAGCAGTTGCGGGAACAGCTCAGTTATGTACCGCAGGACGTATTTCTCTTCAGCGATACTGTGGCCAACAACATTGCCTTTGGCCTGGAGCAGGCCAGCCAGGATGCTGTGGAGCAGGCTGCGCAACTGGCCTGTGTACATACTGATATTCTGGGATTTGCTGAAGGATACCAGACCATGATCGGGGAGCGGGGAGTGACGCTGAGTGGCGGACAGAAGCAACGGATTTCCATTGCCCGGGCATTGATCAAACAACCGGCTATGGTGGTTTTTGACGATTGTCTGAGTGCCGTAGATGCCCGTACCGAGCATGCTATTATCAGCAATCTCAATGAGTATCTGCGTGGTAAGACAGCTATTATCATTACGCATCGTATATTTTCCCTGCTTGAATTTGACCGTATTGTGGTGCTCGAAGAAGGCGAAATAGTAGAGGAAGGACGCCATGCAGAACTGCTGGCAGCCGGTGGTTACTATGCCAGTCTCTATGCCCGCCAGCAGGAAACGGAGCCCGGACGCTAACAGATGTTCTCATTCATTTTTACTACTCTTCCCACGTATTTTAAGTAAAATCGTATCACTTTTGGCTGTT
This sequence comes from Chitinophagaceae bacterium, assembly GCA_047600605.1. Lineage (GTDB taxonomy): Bacteria > Bacteroidota > Bacteroidia > Chitinophagales > Chitinophagaceae > CAYMZZ01. The sequence continues at coordinate 177,037 of JASGKK010000001.1, forward strand.
TCAAAAACATCTCTATATTTGTAACTCCTTAAACTTTAAGCATTTTATTAATCTGTAAAAATTACGAACGTGGCGTACGAGAATAACGACAAGAAAATGGAGAGTATCTACAGCAAAAGAATTCGTGCTGGCAAAAGAAGGACTTACTTCTTTGATGTGAGAGCTACCCGCGGTAATGATTATTACCTGACCATTACAGAGAGCAGGAAGCGTTTTGATGACAATGGTTATGACCGGCACAAAGTTTTTTTGTACAAAGAGGATTTCAACAAATTCATCAAAGCATTGAATGAGGCTGTTGATTACGTAAAAACAGAATTGATGCCCGACTTCGATTTTGACGCTTTCAATCATGATGAAGTGCTGGGCGAGGGAGAATCTGATGGCCTGGGCGACAACGGCTCCACTCCTGAAGTTTCTGCTGCCGCAGCTGCCAGTGCACCTGCCGAGTCAGACTCCGCAGCGGCCAGTTCAGAAGAAGTAGATAAATGGTAATAAGCACCTAAACCAACTGCATAGCTTATTTGAAGGCTGTTCCTCCTGGGAGCAGCTTTTTTTTGAGGTAGAAGGTCGATGGTATAAGGTGGAAGGTATTAGTATATAATAAAAACGCCGTCAGACCGACGGCGTTTTTATTTCTCATATTGTTTTACGGTTTTGATCTTACCGTCCTTGTTTTTTGGATAGGAATCATTCGCTTAATAGGAGATACCAGTACAGGTGAGAGGGATTTCATTTGCCCCTGTGGCGTTATCATCGGGTTGACAGGTGTGCCCGGTATCAGCGGCGTCTTACGTAAACCAATCACCGGCATATTGTAATTAAACAGACCGGGCGATTGTTGTCCTGCCACCGGCATGGTAGGTGTTGCGGCGGGTACTACGCACGGCATATTGTCCTGTGGTAAGGCATATACCTTGTTGCCATCAGGCAGGGTATTGAGTAAACGTGCCTGAGGTTCATTAATGCCAGCCAGTACATTGACAGGGCGGGGGAGAGTATCGGTCATTATCTGCGGAGATACTGTGTTTTCCTGTTGAGCTCCTGTTGTCTGAAACAACAAACAGCCCAATGCCAGTAAAGCAACTCTCATACTGTTGTGGTTTAGGAATACAATCTACGAATCTTTTCGCATTTTCTTGTAAATATTAATCAGCCCATTGGTGGAAGCATCGTGACTGCTTACCTTATCGGCCGACAATAGCTCAGGTAGAATTTTGCCTGCCAGTTGTTTACCCAGCTCTACCCCCCACTGATCAAAGCTGAAAATATTCCATATCACACCCTGCACAAAAATTTTGTGCTCATACAGGGCGATAAGCTGCCCCAGAGTATACGGGGTGATCTTTTTTATCAGGAAGGAATTAGTAGGCTTATTGCCGCTAAACAGTTTGAAAGGCAACAGCCGGTTGATCTGCTCCTGGTTAAGGCCCTGTTTTACCAGTTCCTCCTGTGCCTCAGCCGCAGTTTTCCCGTTCATCAATGCTTCGGTTTGCGCAAAGAAATTGGCCAGCAGTTTGGGATGATGATCTCCAATGGGATTATGGGATTGTGCCGGAGCCAGGAAATCGCAGGGGATCAGGGGTGTGCCCTGGTGTATAAGCTGGTAAAAAGCATGCTGGCCATTGGTACCGGGTTCGCCCCATATTACCGGCCCGGTGCTATGGTTGACAGCCTGGCCGTTACGGTCCATGCTTTTGCCATTGCTTTCCATATTTCCCTGTTGAAAATAGGCAGCAAAGCGGTACATATACTGATCGTAGGGCAAAATTGCTTCTGACTGTGCGCCGAAGAAATTGGTATACCAGATACCATCGAGTGCCATGATGAGCGGAATATTCTTTTCCGGAGCTGCTTCAGCAAAGTGTTTGTCACTGCTGTGCGCCCCCCGCAGTAATTGCTCAAAGTTGTCGTAGCCGATACTGAGGGCAATCGACAGGCCAATGGCACTCCAGAGCGAATAACGGCCGCCTACCCAATCCCAGAACTCAAACATGTTCTTTTTGTCGATACCAAAGCGAACGACTTCTTTTTCATTGGTGCTGAGAGCCACAAAATGTTTGGCTACGTGTGCCTCATCCTTTGCCGTTTGCAGAAACCAGTCGCGGGCTGTATGTGCATTGGTCATGGTCTCCTGCGTGGTAAAGGTCTTGGAAGCGACCAGGAACAGTGTCCGTTCGGGTTTTACCTTTTTCAGCGTTTCGGCAATATGAGTGCCATCGATATTGGAAACAAAGAAGGTTTCAATGTCTTCAACAGCATAAGGCTTCAACGCTTCAGTGACCATCTGGGGGCCCAGGTCGCTGCCGCCAATACCGATATTTACAATGTATTTGATACGTTTGCCTGTATAGCCGCGATGGGTACCATCGTGTACTTCACTGCAAAATTTTTTCATTTTGCGCAGCACTTTTTTAACAGCCGGCATTACATCTTCTCCTTCGGTCACCACAGGCTTACCCGAAAAATTGCGCAAAGCTGTGTGCAGCACGGCTCTGTTTTCCGTTTCGTTGATCAACTCACCGTTGAGCATGGCATCTCTTGCCTCGGTTACTCTGCACTCGGCCGCCAGTTGCAGCAACAGCGTGCGGGTATGTTCTGTAATGATGTTTTTGGAATAATCGAAAAGGATATCTTCCAGTTGTATGCTGAATTTTTCGAAACGCTGCGGATCGCTGGCAAACAGGTCTTTCATCTGAATAGCCTGCATGATAGCCTGCTCTTCGCGCAGGAGTTGCCAGGCATCGGTCGACTGAGGGTTGATCTTCGGAAACATAGGTAGTGTTATATAGATTCTAAGATAGTAATTGTCTGATCAATCATGGCAGAACTGATATCGAGATGTACTACCAGCCGCACCCGGTTGGGTGCAATGGCATAAGCCAGAATATCTTTTTCGCGGAGTTGCTGTACCAGTGCCGGGGCCGACTGGCCGGGATGCAATTCAAAGATGATAATATTGGTTTCGACAGGCAGCAGCTCTTTTACATAAGCACGCTGCTGCAGGCAACCGGCAAGCGCCTGTGCGTGGCTATGATCAGTTGCCAGCCGACCGATATGATGCTCCAGTGCATACAGTCCGGCAGCAGCCAGCATACCGGCCTGGCGCATGCCGCCACCAAATACCTTACGGATGCGACGGGCTTTGCGGATAAAGGCTTTGCTGCCCAGCAATACGCTGCCTACAGGACAGCCCAGGCTTTTGCTGAAGCAGATGGAGATGCTGTCAAAAAGATGACCATACTGCCGGGGTGTTTCTCCTTTGGCCACCAGGGCATTCCAAAGCCGCGCGCCATCGAGGTGAAAAGGCAGGCCGGCTTCTTCGCAAACCTGGCCAATAGCTTCCATCGCAGCAAAATCATAACAACTGCCGCCGCCACGGTTGCTGGTATTTTCAAGGCATACCAGGTTGGTACGCGCCTTATGCACATCATCGGCATTGATGCTCTCACGTACCTGTGCCGCTGTGATACGTCCGCGATCGCCGGTCAGCAGTTTTACCGATGCACCTGCATTGAAGGCAATACCGCCACCTTCATATTGATAGATATGAGCCGATTCGTCGCAGATCACTTCATCGCCGGGCTGCGTATGGCATTTGATGGCAATCTGGTTGGTCATGGTACCCGATGGGCAAAACAGGGCTGCTTCCATTCCAAAGAGGGAAGCGCATTGCTGCTCCAGGGCGTTGATAGAGGGATCTTCACCAAACACATCATCGCCAAGCGGGGCTTTCATCATGGCCTCATGCATGCCGGGAGTGGGGCGGGTAACAGTATCGGACCGGTAATCAATTAGCATTGCTCGTCTTTTGCTGCAAGATAATCAGTTCGCTCCGCAAATGAGGCAGTTGGCGAATCCCTGAAACCTTTTATCGGCTGCAAATAAATATCTTGCGCTAACAATAGTTTGTAATGGCATCATGGATTCTGGTTCTGATAGTAGTTGTTTCCACTATCATGCTGGGGGTGGCAGTGTACCTCCTGTCGATCTTCAACCGCCTGTTTATAGGCATCCGCAATAAATGGCTCCGCAAAAACCTGGCAGTATTGGTGGTGGGGTTATGCTTTATGTTTTCCCTGCTTTCGGCCTCCTCTGAAATATTTATGAAAGCGGCCAAGCAGGGGTGGGTGACTGCGCTGGCTGTACAAATGCTGCAATCCACCCTCATCGTTTTATTTGTATTCAATGTGGTATGGGTCGTGGTGCAGATTCCCTCCGTGAAAAAGCTCAACTTCTTCCGGCACCATACTGTAGTAGTACTCACCATTGTACTTGCTGCCGTGGTGATCTACTCCATATTGAACTACTTCAACCATGGTTTTCAGTTCAAAGAGCTGCGGATGACGCTGATCTTTGCACTCTATAATGCTTTTGCCACCGGCCTTATCTATACAGCCATCAATTATGTAGACCAGGAACGAAAACGGAAACTGAATGAAAAAGAATTGGAAGTAGCCCAGCTTACCGTGCTTAAGACCAAGGCTGAACTGGACGCTCTGCATTCAAAAGTAAACCCGCATTTTCTGTATAATGCGCTTAATTCCATCGCCGATCTTTCTATTACCGATGGCCGGAAAGCCCGACGGATGACTATTGCCCTGGCTGATCTTTTCCGCTATAGTATTAATTACAGTCAGAATAACTACTCAACCGTGGCCGATGAAATTGAAATGGCTGAAGTGTATCTGCAGATCGAAAAGATCCGCTTTGAAGATCAGCTTAACTATTCGGTAAATGTGCAGGAGGAAGCCCGGCATTACCTGTTGCCGCGGTTCCTGCTGCAGCCCCTGGCTGAGAATGCCGTCAAACATGGATTGAAAGCTACCGGCCGCATGACGGAAATACAACTGGAGGTGACGCTGGTGGAAGACAGGCTGCAGATCATCCTGGCCGATAATGGTCCCTTCTTTCCCGATGAGCTGGTGCCCGGTTATGGGCTGAAAAGCGTATTCGACAAACTGGATCTTCTTTTTCCGGGAGAGTATGAGATCCGTTTTACCAACACCCCCCGCAAACAAGTGATCATTGTATTGAATAAACTGATGAAAAATGAACCAGGTATTTAAAGCCCTCGTAATTGATGATGAACCTGCAGCCCGCCGCCTGATGAAAAGCCTGCTGCTGGATCATACCGATGTGGTAGAAGTTATAGGCGAGGCAGGCACCGGTACAGAAGCCATTCAGCTGATCGAGCAACTGCATCCCGATCTGGTATTCCTGGATATCCAGATGCCTGACCTTACCGGTTTTGAAGTACTGGAGCGGTTGCAGCATAAACCCAATGTGATCTTCACTACTGCCTATGAGCAGTATGCGATCAAGGCCTTCGATAATTTTTCTGTGGATTACCTGCTCAAGCCGATCAAGGAGGAAAGGCTGGAAAAAAGTATGGCCAAGCTCAAACAGTTCGGACGTCTTAATCAATCAGTCAATATCAACGGCCTGCAAGAGATCATCAAACAACTGCAGGCACCACCCAAGGCTACAGCGCTGCCTATCCGCACCGGCGACCGTATTACACTGCTCCGGTTTGAACAGATCATCTATCTGGAAGCCCAGGATAAATATGTATATGTTTATACGGTAGACGGTCAGAAATATCTCACCGATCAGTCACTTACTTCCCTGGCCGAAAAACTGCCTCCCCAGTTTTACCGCATCCAGAAATCATATATTCTCAATAAGGAGCGAATCCGCGAAATGCACCGGCATTTTAATGGGCGTTATCTTTTCGTGATGGATGATAAGAATGCCACCCGGCTTACATCCGGACGTACCTATTATGATGATATAAAGAACGAATTTGGACTTTGAGTTTTTCAAACTGACCCGTCTTTACCTCCATTCACTGGTATAAAACCGCAATTCGCCCGGAACCTCTTTTCTCCGACACGGGCCACTGATAGCTTTGCTACCAGTGGCCCGGTTGTATTTACCGCTCACCACAATGCTCCGGGGTCTCTGTAACCAATTTGTCAGTTCCGCGTCACAAAGCAGCCTGATTCAGTAGCCGGTTATCCTTGATTCTTACCGTTGGGTACAAAACAATGTTCTATGCAATGCAAAGTACTTAATTTTGAACTGTAATAATCAACAACTAGTACTGTAAATTATATAAGTCGTTAAAAATGAGAAAGCTATTTACCCTTATCGGTTTGATTATTCTGGTGATCAGTCAAAGCCAGGCCCGGCAAAGCGGTGTACGCGTGCAGGGGAAGGTGCTTGATGGCAGCACCAAAACCGTAGAATCGGCTACCATCGGCCTGCACCGCGCTACCGATTCGGTACTGGTCAAAATGGCGGTGGCCGACAAAACCGGCGCTTTCATTTTTGATAATGTTGCAGCAGGCCGCTACCAGGTAGCTGTCAGCGCAGTAGGTCATGAGCCCTTGCGATCAGCCATATTTGAGGTAAAAGCAGGGCAGGCCCTGGAACTTCCCGTTTTACAACTGGTACCCGTAGCCCGTGCAATCAGTGGGGTAACGGTTACAGCGCGTAAACCATTAATTGAGCAAAAGCCTGATCGTACTATTGTAAATGTGGAAGCGTCTCCCACCAATGTGGGCAATTCTGCACTGGAAGTACTGGAGAAGTCTCCGGGCATTACGGTTGATAAGGATGGTAATATCAGCCTCAAAGGAAAACAGGGGGTACAGGTATATATTGATGGCCGCCCCAGCTATCTCAGTGGCGCCGATCTGGCCAATCTGTTGAAAAGCATGAATGCCAGTCAGCTCGATCAGATCGAGATCATGACCAATCCTCCTGCACGATACGATGCTGCCGGCAACTCGGGCGTTATTAATATCCGTACCAAGAAGACCAAACAGTTTGGTTATAATGGCAGCATTACAACGGGTTATACGCAGGGCTGGTATGCACGTTTCAACGAGTCTGTAAACTTCAATTACCGTACGGGTAAGATCAACCTGTTTACCAGTCTTAACTATAATAAAAATCACCGGGGAGAAAATCTGTTTATCAAACGCAATTTCCGGGAGCCGGTTACCAAAGACATTTCATCGAGATTTGAGCAGGAGTCGCGCATGGTCAACAGCGGCGATTTCTTCAGTGGCAAACTGGGCCTTGATTACTCAGCCAGTAAACGTACCACACTGGGTGTTGTGCTGAATGGTTTTTATAATCCTTCTGAATGGCAGAGCCGTACGCCGACCTGGATCTATGATCCTGCAGGCAATCTGCAAAGCCGTACCTATGCCTATACACGGAATGATGAGAAATGGAAAAACTACAGCGTTAACCTCAACTTCCGCACTGTGCTCGATTCTGCCGGACAGGAACTGACAGGCGATTTTGATCATATACAATACCGCTCTACCAACTCTCAACCATTATACAGCTCTTATTTTGATGCAGCCGGCAATCCTTCGCTCACTCCTGATACCCTGCTCGGCAACCTGCCCCAGGATATTTATATCTACAGTGGCAAACTGGATTATTCACTGCCCCTGGGAAAAGGAGCGAAACTGGAAGCAGGGTTGAAATCAAGTTATGTAGAGACCGACAATAACGCGATCTATGAAAACCTGATGAGTGGTAAAGCGGTACTGGATTCAGGAAGAAGCAATCATTTTGTATACGATGAAAACATCAATGCAGCTTATGTAAACTACAGCCGGCCGCTGGGTAAGAAATGGAATGCCCAAATGGGGCTGCGCCTGGAGAATACCAATGCCAATGGCCTGTCGAAAGGATATACCTGGGATCAGGCACAGAATAAATTTACCTACACCGAAAAAGAATTTAAACGCCGCTACACTCAACTGTTCCCGACCGTGTATCTGCAATATGTGGCCAGTGAAAAAAATCAGTGGGTGATCAATTACGGCCGCCGGGTAAACCGACCCAATTACCAGGACCTGAATCCTTTTATCAACTTTCTCGACCGGTATACGTTTCAACAGGGCAATCCTGATCTGAAGCCGCAGTTTTCGCACAATATCGAGCTTAGTCATACTTATAAAGGGTTTCTGACCACTACGCTCAACTATACACAGACGGATGATATCATTCAGCAGGTGTTTGAACAGAATGAAGCCACCAACGAAACCTTTATCAAAAAAGCCAATATAGCAAGCCTCAAGCAGGCAGGTTTATCTATCAGCGCCTTTAAGGAACTGAATAAATGGTGGAGCGGTAACATTTATATAAATGTGTTCAGCAACCATTTCAAGGGTATTGTAAACAATGATCCTGTTTCGGTTTCTATTGCAGGTGTAATGCTGCAGGCGCAGCAGCAGTTCAAACTGGGCAAGGGCTGGAATGCAGAAGTGAGTGGTTTTTATCGTACCAAGGGTGTGGAAGGTGTGATCTACATCCGCCAGATCGGCCAGGTAAGTGCAGGCTTCAGCAAGCAGGTACTGAAAAACAAAGGAACAGTGCGGGTAAGTGTACGTGACATATTTGCCATGGGTGTTTACAACGGATACAGCCGCTATGGCGATGTGGATGTAAAATTCAAAAATGTAAATGACAGCCGTGCATTGAGTGTGGGATTTACCTGGCGTTTCAATAAAGGAAAACTCAATGGAGCGGGTCAGCGTAAAAAGGGTGGTGCCGTTGATGAACAGAACCGTGTAAGCGTGGGCGGCAATTAATAAGTCAACAACAATCCCTCATCATATATAACCGGTCTGCCGGCAGGGCAGGAGCTATTCTCCTGTCCGCCCGGGACGGTTTTGCCCGGATATCCGTTTATCAATAGTTCTTTCCGTTTATCCTAAATGATCAATTAGCTGTAACCAGTTTGCGCGCATTGCGTCAGATGGTACATGAAACCGAAACAATCATATTTTAAAATATATACAATGAGAAAGCATTTTATCTGGCTGGCCGTAATGTTGCTGGGGAGTATCAACCTGATACAGGCACAATCCGGTCGTGGTATTATTAAAGGGCAGGTTACTGATGGAGCGGCAAAGGTGATTGAATCGGCGACTATCAGCCTGTTGCGTGCAGCAGATTCATCGCTGGCAAAAATGGGTGTGGCTGACAAGACTGGCGAATTTCAGTTTGATCAGTTGCAGGAAGGCCGTTACCTGGTTGCCGTATCTGCTGTAGGTCATGAAAAAATCTATTCAGAAGTAGCAACAATTACAGCAGCCGGTAACACCGTACAACTGAATAAACTGCTGCTGGTACCTGCTGCCAAATCAATCAGCGGTGTAACGGTTACATCCCGCAGACCACCCGTAGAGCAGAAAGCCGGTAAAACAGTTGTAAACGTAGACGCTTCACAAACCAATACAGGGCTGAATGCGCTGGAATTGCTGGAAAAAACTCCCGGCGTGGCTGTAGACAATGATGGAAATATCAGCGTGAAAGGAAAACAGGGTGTAATGATCCTCGTAGATGGCAAACCTACTTACCTGAGCGGCGCCGATCTGGCCGCCTTATTGAAAAGTATGCAGAGCAGTCAGCTCGATCAGATCGAGATCATGACCAATCCCCCTGCCAAGTATGATGCAGCAGGCAACTCCGGCATTATTAATATCAAAACCAAAAAAGGCCTGACCCGCGGTATGAATGGCAACGCCAATTTCAACTATAACCAGGGCTTTTATGATCGGTATAATGGCGGTGTAAATCTTAACTACCGCAATAACAAGATCAATATTTTTGGTGGGTATAATGGTGGTACCTACGAGAACTATAACCGCCTGAGCATTGATCGTAGTCTCTATGATGCAGATAAAGTAAAGCTGCGTTCAATAGACCAGGTATCGCGCAATCATAATTACGGCAATTATCATAACGTTAAAGCCGGCGTGGATTATTATTTTAATAAGAAAAATGTGGCGGGCATTGTGGTAAATGCGGGATTCAACAACAACGAAGAGGATCCACGCAGCAATACCAATATCAGGGACGTAAACGGAAATATCCAGTCAAAGCTCTTAACGCTTTCTGAGAATGATCGTCGTAACCGGAGTCTGACAACCAACTTCAACTATAAACATACATTCGACTCCACAGGCCGTGAGCTTAGTGCTGACCTTGATTACCTCTATTACAATAATCGCAGCAATACGCAGCTGACTACGCAAAGCCTTAGTGCAAATGATGAAAAGATAGGCGATGACGTGGTCTTGCGGGGGAGAATCCCTTCCAATATCAGTATATACAGTGGTAAAGTGGATTACGTTCACCCCTTCAAAAGCGGACTCAAACTCGAAGCAGGTGTCAAAAGCAGCTACGTGGAAACAGACAACCGGGTCAACTACTTTCGTAGCAGTGGGACCGATTGGGTGGCTGATGCTCGGAGTAACAATTTTATTTATAAGGAAAATATTAATGCGGTATACGGTATCCTCTCGCGTCAGTTCAAAAAATGGGAGCTGAGTGCCGGTCTGCGCCTGGAAAATACGAATGCCAAAGGCCACCAGGTAAGCAATGACAGCAGTTTCAACCGCCATTACACCAACCTGTTTCCCAATGTGGGCATAGGATATAATGCCAGCGAAAAGAACCAATTCAATTTCAGCTATAGTCGTCGCCTCACACGCCCTGACTATGATGATCTGAATCCGTTTACTTATTTCCTGGATTCACTTACCTATGGCCAGGGTAACCCGTATCTGCAGCCTCAGTTCACACACAACTTTGAATTGAGCCATACGTTCAACAGGTTTCTGACCACAACCGTCAACTATACACGTACCAACGATATCATCACCCAGTTGCTGAAACAGAATACGATCAAAAACGAAACCTATCAGACACAGGAGAACCTGAGCACTATGGAGCAGTGGGGTATTGCCATGATGGCCAATATACCGGTAAAAAAATGGTGGAACCTCAACCTGTATGCCAATGTAGTAAACAATCGTTTCAGCGGTCTCTACAACAACGAAGCAGTAGAGGTACAGTACACCAGCTTTATGATGAATGGAACCAGTTCTTTCACCTTTGCAAAAACCTGGAATGCTGAACTGAGTGGCTGGATGCGCACCCGCGCTACAGAAGGGCTGCTGGTAGCCAATCCAATGGGAGCGCTGAACTTTGGTATTGCCAAACAGATCATGAAGAAAAAGGGTACCATAAAACTGGGCATCCGCGATATTTTCTTCACTCAGCAATTCAGTGGTTTTGCCCGCTATAGCGATATTGATGTCAACCTGAAAGGCCGCAGAGACAGCCGTCAGATGAATATCAGCTTTACCTATCGTTTTGGTAAAGCGACCATCAAACCCGAACGCCGCCGTGGCAATGGTGCCGAAGATGAGCAAAGCCGGGTAAAGTAAACAGATAAGCAACGATACGCAGTTCTGATAAACAAAGGCAGTGTGACATGTTCATGCTGCCTTTTATTTTATTAAGGAGATGACATGATGTAAAAAATGTTAAAGCCTTTTCACAGTTATTTTACAATTACCCTCTTTTTTGCCGTTTGTGTATCGGCACGATCTTATTACCCTTTAACACGCAAACTACGAAGCTTGTCATATTTCGGTGGGAACCGGCATTTTATTGCTGCATATTTACAGTAGAACCCAGCCAAAGTATACCATGAGAAAGAATTTTGTCACCTGTATAGCGGTGCTGATCGCCGCTATGCCTACCTGGGCACAATCGCCTCCCGGCCGCATTGCCGGCCGTGTGTCTGACAGCCAGCAGCAGCCCCTCGCGGCTGTTACGGTCAACCTGCTGCGTGCAGGTGATTCTTCGCTCGTAAAAATAGCCCTTAGCAATACCAAAGGCGAATACCTGTTTGAGCAGGTGCCGGTGGGTGACTACCGCCTTCAACTCACGGCAGTAGGATACGAATCACAATTCTCTTCGCTTGTTTCACTAAAAACGGATAAGAGCCAGTGGGACCTGGAGCCGGTACAATTAAGCCCGGCTACCAAAGACATTGGAGGAGTGACAGTCACCGCCCGCCGCCCATTTATTGAAAGCAGGATCGATAAAACAGTGGTGAATGTAGATGCTTCGCCCACCAGTGCGGGATCTACTGCACTGGAAGTGCTGGAAAAATCTCCCGGTATTATGGTCAATAATGATGGGGTAATCAGTCTGCGCGGTAAATCGGGAGTGACGGTGATGCTGGATGGACGGCAGACTTATTTGTCGGCTACCGATCTGGCCAACCTGCTGCGTAATATGCCGGCATCTGCCATCGATCAGATCGAGATCATGACCAATCCCTCAGCACGGTTTGACGCGGCAGGCAATTCGGGTATTATCAATATTAAAACCAAAAAGGGCAGGGCAGGAGGTTTCAATGGCTCCGTGATGGTTGGTTTTACCAGCAGCTTTTTTACACAGAATGGCAACCTGTATGTGATTCCCAAGACACAAAACAGTTTCAATTTCAACTATCGTAAAAACAAGATCAACTTTTTCGGTAACTATAATCCGAATGTATTCCGCGGCCGCAACAGGCAGCAGATCAATCGGGTGGTACTTGATGATAATAAAATACCGCAGGGCTATGTGGATGTGGAATCACGGTTTCGCTTCGGCAACAATAACCATACACTGAAGCTGGGCCTGGATTATTTTGCGGATAAGAAAAATACATTCGGAGTGGTGCTTACCGGATTTGACTTTTCCGGTCACCCGCGACCCAATACAAACACCACTACTGCCGATGCGGATGGCAATGTGATCACGGAAATGCGCTCGTTTACCGATAACCGTATCCGGTTCCGCAATTTCACCAGCAATGTCAATTACCGGCATCAGTTTGATACTACGGGCCGTGAACTCACGGCAGACCTGGACTATGTTGCCTACGACAACATATCACGCATGATGCTTAGTACCGATTTTTATGATGAAAACGGACAGCCTGTTGCCAGCCCATTGCTGCTGCGGGGGCGTTTGCCATCTGCGATCAATATCTATTCGGCCAAAACGGATTATGTGCATCCGCTCAAAGGCGGGGCCCGCCTCGAAGCAGGTCTGAAAGCCAGTTATGTCAATAATGATAACCTGGTTGATTATACCCGTTGGGTCAACAGCAAGTGGGTACCCGACGACCGCTCCAATCATTTTATTTATAAGGAAAACATTATGGCGGCTTATGCCAACGCCAGCGGCAAATGGGGTAAGTGGTCGCTGCAGGGAGGCCTGCGTCTCGAAACGACCACCTCACGCGGGTACCAGATTACCAATGATTCCAGCTTCCGCCGCGAATTTGTAAACCTGTTTCCGAGTGTATTTGCGAGTTATGCACTTGATCCGAAAAACCAGCTTACACTTTCCTATAGCCGTCGCATAATGCGACCCAATTACCAGGATCTGAATCCTTTTGTTTTCTTCCTCGATTCCCTGTCGTATCGCCGTGGTAATCCTTTTCTTACTCCACAGTTTACGCACAATATAGAACTGAGCCACTCGTTTAAAGGAAAGTTCATTACCACCTTTAACTACAACCATACTACCGATGTGATTGCACAGATCATGCGGCCAGATGGAGATATTGTATACCTGACTACGGACAATGTGGCCCGCTACCGCAATATTGGAATAGCGCTGACAGCCCCGCTGACCCTTGCCCGCTGGTGGAATGTTAACCTGTTTGCCAACATCTACAACAATCATTACAAGGGCGTGTTCGACACCCGTCCCCTTGACCTGGGTTATACTTCCTTTCTGGTGAATATGACGCAAACTTTTACATTGAAAAAAGGACTGACACTCGAACTGAGCGGGTTCTACCGTGCCCGTACCATGGAGCAGTTGATTGTAAGTGAGCCGATGTATATGTTCAGCCTTGGCGGGCAAAAAACTGTGCTCAAGGGAAAAGGTACGGTGCGGCTGAACCTGCGTGATCCGTTCTGGTTGCAGCGTTTCAAAGGGCATGTGCAGTATGATTTGGTTGATTCACGCATCAGTAATCGTTGGGATAATCGTCAGGTAACTGCCACGTTTACCTACCGCTTTGGAAAATCGACACCACAGAATCAGGCGCCGCGCCGTCGTAACAATGCTACCCAGGATGAACAGAACCGGGTAGGCCAGGGAGGCTCCTGATCATAAAATAAGTTCTTAGTTTTCTCATGTGAAATCCCGCCCCGCCTTTCCAGGTGGGGCTTTTTTTTATCAGTGGCCAGTGGTCGGTGGTCAGCACAGATCGTCATGTATGGCGGACCTACAGGATATTTGAACCAGTCACCGGCAACTGATCACCGACCACTATTTAAACCTTTTCAGTTATTTTTGCCCTTCACCTTCAAATTCATTGTTATGCCATCTTTTGACATTGTCAGCAAAGTAGATGCCCAGGCATTGGATAATGCCGTCAACGTTACATCCAAAGAGATCAACAACCGTTTTGATTTCAAAGGCAGCCATGTGGTGATTGATCTTAACAAGAAAGATTTTAAGCTCAACATCGAAACAGAGGATGATATGAAGATGCGGCAGTTGCTGGATGTACTCGTCAGCCGTGCGCATAAGCAGGGTATTGCTCCCGAGGCATTTGATCTTTCGAAAGAAGGAGCGCAGAGTGGTAAGGTCTGGAAAAAAGAAGTGATGGTGCGCAATGGACTGGCGCAGGAAGATGCCAAGAAAATCGTAAAGATCATCAAGGAATCCGGGTTGAAAGTACAGGCTTCCATCATGGATAACCTGGTTCGGGTGACCGGCAAAAAGATTGATGATCTGCAAAGCGTGATCCAGGCGTCCAAAACATGGGACCTGGGGGTGCCTTTGCAGTATGAGAATATGAGAGGGTAGTTATAAGTTTTAAGTAATAAGTTTTATGTTTTAAGTAATCGGCTGATTTTCTTATACTTATAACTTATAGCCTACAGCTTATAACTTGACAAAAAATTGGAAATATTCGACCTTTCTGCTACCTTTGCCCACTTAATTTTTACAAAACTCTGTACGGCAAAATCCGTACAACCTTTAAAATCAGGGAATTATGAAAAAAGGTCTCCATCCTGAAAGTTACCGCCTGGTAGTTTTCAAAGACATGAGTAACGGTCATCAGTTTCTGAGCCGCTCTACTGCCGCTACAAAAGAAACTGTAAAGTGGGAAGACGGAAATGAATATCCGTTGATCAAGCTTGAGATTTCAAGCACATCTCACCCCTTCTTTACCGGTAAGAACGTACTGGTAGATACTGCAGGACGTATTCGATAAATTCAAGAAGAAGTACGAGAAGAAAAAATAATTACTTAGCTTTAGAGCTGACTCTGAGCTCAGGCAAAGAGTTTTGTTTTTCATGGCTATACTTTACGACCCCCTGATTCCTCAGGGGGTCATTTTATTTTACAACTGCCGATCAGATTCAAAGCAAGGTCATTCAACGGTTTTCGAGTATCTTTCCCCTTAAAATCAGCCGACCCGCAATGGGGCAGTATCATGAACAGAATTCTGTTTACCGAAGAGTTTTGTCAGCCTGAAAACCTTTATCCTTTTACGCTGACACGCCAGATCCAGGATATCCGCGTAGGTATACTTACCATTCGTGAAAAGTGGGAGCGGATGCTGGAACTTCCTTCCTTTGACCGTCGTGAAAATGACTATAAAGACCTGGGGCGCGCCATGGATATTGATGAGTGTGTACAGGATGGTAATTGTTTTATGATCCATGGCAATCTGTTGCCTACTCCTGCATTGATAAAAGCAACCAAAGCGCTCAAAGCCGGTGAATTTCTTTCTGCTGCGGGCGATGCCATTGTATACCGTATCAGCAAGAAGGAAATAAAGGATAAGAACCAGGTACGGGTATCACGTGCCGTGCCTTTTGAAGGTGAGATAAAAACCATCCGTTATCCCTGGCATATCTTTCAGTTAAATGACTGGGCACTGCGGACCGATTTTTCCCTGCTCACCCATGGCCGCAAATCGCAACCTGTGCCGCGTGGCAGCAAAGCGATCAATGCCGGTGAAATATTTATTGAAAAAGGAGCCCGTATCTCTCATGCCATACTCAACGCCAGTACCGGACCCATTTATATCGGTCGCGATGCCGAAGTAATGGAAGGCAGTATGATACGCGGTCCTTTTGCGCTGGGTCAGGGTGGATGTGTAAAAATGGGTGCCCGCATTTATGGTGCCACATCGGCCGGGCCATACAGCATACTGGCGGGCGAAGTCAAAAACTCGGTGATCTTTGGTTATTCCAATAAGGCACATGACGGCTATATGGGCGATTCTGTAATAGGGGAATGGTGCAACTGGGGAGCGGGTACCACCAATTCGAATCTCAAAAACAATGCGGGTACCGTACGTGTATGGACTCCTGCCGGAGAAATGGAAGCCGGAATGAAATGCGGGGTGCTCATGGGTGATTACACACGGGCCAGTATCAACACTGCTATCAATACCGGTACTGTGATCGGTGTGTGCTGCCATGTATCGGGAGCGGGACTCACACCCAAATATATTCCTAATTTTTCCTGGGGCAGCGAAGGAGTAAAAAGATACGAATGGGATAAGGCATTGCAGGATATAGAAGGATGGAAAAAGCTGAAAAACGAGACATTGACCGACGATGAAAAAAGTATATTGAAGTATATCTTTGATCACCTCGCCTGAGCAGGCTGATCACTATTTTTTAATTCATAAATAAAAGAAACCAACCAATGAGAAAACAGATTGCGGCGGCAAACTGGAAGATGAACCTGACTTTTCAACAAGGTGAAAAATTACTGGATGAAATACTGGCTGCCGATATCGCGCTGAAGCCGCATCAGCTTACTATTTTTGCGGTACCGTTTCCCTACCTGCTCATGACACGCAGCGAAGTGGCCGAATACCCCAATTACTATGTGTCGGCTCAAAACTGTCACCATAAAAAATCCGGTGCCTTTACCGGCGAGGTATCTGCTGAAATGCTTCACTCACTGGGTGTCAACTACTGCCTGGTAGGACATAGTGAACGCCGCGAATATTTTGCGGAATCAAATGCCACGCTGGCCGAAAAAGTAAATATTTGCCTCGAAAATTATATCACACCCATCTTCTGCTGTGGTGAGCCACTCGATATCCGGGAAGCCGGTACACAAAATGATTATGTGGCATTGCAACTCAAAGAATCCCTGTTTCACCTGCCGGCCGAAAAGGTCACCTCTATTGTGATTGCCTATGAACCCATCTGGGCTATCGGCACCGGTAAAACGGCCAGCACAGCACAGGCACAAGAAATGCATGCTCACTTACGTTCTATACTGGCGGGACAATACGGTAAGGACATTGCCGATCAAATCTCTATCCTTTATGGCGGTAGTGTAAAAGCTGCCAATGCACAGGAGTTGTTTGCCTCTCCCGATGTGGATGGCGGACTGGTTGGCGGTGCCTCGCTGCAGGCGGCAGAATTTGCTGCTATTATCCGCGCATTAAAGTAATTGGCCAAAGCACCTTATTATATCATCTTTACACTCAGGAACCAGGCAATGCTTGGTTTCCTGAATGTAAGGGTAGTGGTCAACAATAAGGAGATCTATCCGCTCACTGCCAAAGAGCCGGTACTCATTCCCCTCTATTCCGATAGCCCCCGTATCGTGCTGACCGATGGCTATCATATCAGCAAACCGCTGCAACTGACCTATAAGCGTCCGGGTTATTTCAATTTTGAAGTGGTATGTGCCATTGATGACCTGCAGTTATGGGCAGGCTTCCTGGTCATGGCGGTATTATACCTGCTGGGGTTTCTGACAGGTTTCTTTTTTCTGAAAATACTCAGCTTTGCTCCTTTAGTGGTTCTGCTGTTTTATTATTATGGGCGCAGGCGCAGTTTTCTGCAGCTGCGACGTGCTAAATAGATCAGCCTGCAGCATTGGTAAAAAGCGAAGGATAACGTGTGCGGATGGCATCGGCTGTAAACAGTCGTGATACCTCAAGTGCCCATTGTTCGTATCGCTCCACCTGCCGGGGATGTTCATGCAATTGCATCAGCATATCCAGCAGACCTGCGCAGTCGGTATAACTGATCACTGCCGATTGAACCAGTGGGTCAATCGGTAAAGCGGCGGGTACTATCAGCGGTCTGGCATGGCGAATGGCATCAGAAAAATTGCCGGAGTAAACGGTCTGGCCATAACTTTCTGCAGCGCCATCTTCCAACACGGTATCTTTTACCGATGGATGTAAAATAAAATGTGCCTGCCGGATAAGCAGATCAAATTCCTCCTGTTCCACATGCTCATCAAAGCAACGTACCTGCGCATATTCTCCACTGAACCGGCGAAAGCGACTGATCCATTCCTGTCCGCCGGTACCGGGTCCGCCTGCCAGGCTGATATGTAAGGGCAGGCCAGCCAGTTCGGCCTGATGCAGCAACTGATAGACAAAACCATAATCACGTCGTCGTATATCCACGCTGCCGGGAACTACCAGGTGCAGTGGGCTGGCAGTAGCAGGTACATATTTTTCCTCTTCAAAAATGCCACCTGGTATGGTATGAATAGTTGTATGCTGCGGCAGATGTTGCTGTGCAAATGGAAGCAGCAGTGGAGAGAGTACATTGTATTCTGTAAACCGTGCACGCATCTTTTTCTTACCCCATACCCGCACAATTCTGCGCAAACTCCAGCTAATGCGGGGTGCTGTATAACTGCGCAGTGCATGAAGGGTCACTGTCATGCGCAGTGCCGGTAGTTGTTTCCGGAGGGCCGCAAACAGAATAAAATTATCCGATACGGTATTCAGCCAAAGCCAGTCAACCTGCTCTGCTTGAACATACCGGTTTAATTCATCTATAAAATGACGACGCGAAACGCCGGGTGATTGAATGCTCCAGTGAAAACGGGTTGCGTCCTGCTGCAATAACCAGTGCAACTGACGGCTGGTTTGTTCCTCACAGAAAATGCTGATCCGGTTACCGGGCACATCAAAAAGCCTGATCAGGGGATAGGCGGCTTCAAAATGAGTGGTTTCAAAAATGAGGATGTGCATATGCTGACCGGAAAATGCAGGTAAATATATTATGTTTGTAGCAGAGCCTGCCATAATGCAGGCGGCAATGTTTTGGCGAATATCAGGCGCAATCTTGTTTATAATTTCCTGCTGTCATTCAGCCAGGTGCTGATGCCCCTGGTGTCGATACCTTATATTTCACGTGTACTGGATCCGGATGGGATCGGACGTGTGGGATTCGTGGATTCATTTACCTATTATTTTGTAGTGCTGGCCGAGGCAGGGATCATGATGTATGGCATACGGGAAGTAGCCAAACTGCGCGATCAGCCGGCAGCATTGCGGCAACTGGTATCGGAGCTGCTTACCCTGCACCTGATCACATCAGCAGTTGTGGTGATCGTTTACCTGGCCGGCGTATGGATGCTTTGGGAAAAGATCGGCGATATCCGGTTGCTTATCTTTTCACTATCCTTTCTGGTGGTCAATGCATTTGCCTGCGAGTGGTATTTTATAGGCCAGGAGCGTTTTGGATACATTGCGGCCCGCTCCATGCTCATCCGGGTAGCCGGACTGCTGAGTATGTTTTTGCTGATTCATGAGCCGGCAGATTATTATATCTATTATGCCATCATTGCCTGCTCGGCTATGATAGCCGGTATCTGGAATATAATGATTCTTTTCCGGCAAACGGGTTACTCGTGGCGCCAGGTACAACTGGTAAAACACCTGCGGCGGGTATGGATCACTTACCTGATAAGCCTGTTGTATAGTGTGCCACTGATGCTCGATCATGTGTTGCTGCGGTTGGTGAGTACAGCAACAGCAGTTGGCTTTTACTCATTTTCTGTAAGGGCTGTGCGGGTAAGTGCTACACTGGTCACCGATTCCTTTCTTGTTTTCTTTCCCCGCATTGTGGCCCTTGGCAGCCAGCAGGCTATGGATGAAGTACAGCAGAAATTGCGGCTCAACCTCCAGTTTATCCTGCTCCTTTCTTTACCTATGGGCATGGGTCTATTTCTGCTGGCCGATGATATTGCATTATACTTTTTTGGAAATAAGTTTGCCGGGGTGGGGTATAACCTGCGTATACTGGCTTTTTTTCCTTTACTGAAAGGGTTCAGTTTGTTTCTGAGTAATCCTATATTGATCGCCCATCACCGGGAGGTTAATTTTTTACGTAACCTCGTTATCGGTACCGGACTGTTTGTAGTTGCAGCGCTTATTGCAGGATATTATGACGCCGATACGGGTATATGCTGGAGTCTGCTTGGAGCAGAACTGGTGCTGATAGGACTTAATTACAGGTCGGTACGCCGTCAGCTTCCTCAATTGCCGGTTACAGACGGACGCACATTACTGCATGGTATAGGTGGTGTTTTATTGTTTATACCGGTAGTGTTGCTATTGCGCTACATAGGTATTGATGGATGGCCTTTTCTTCTGATTGCTGTGGTGGCCTGCAAACTGGTCTATTTTGGATTCCTGATCTTTGTGGTGCATGACCCATTTGCGCGGAGGTTGTGGACGCTGGGGATTTCATTTCTACTAAAAAGAAATAAACATATTTGATGACCAAACAAGAGCTGATCATTCGGCATTTGAACGAAACAAGGAGAAGAAGCACGCTCCTGTGGGAAGGGCTTCCTGAAAAGTTTTATCACTGGCGGCCTGATGATGATGCCCTGACGGCACTTGAGCTGATCAGGCATGTGCTGCAGGCCGATTATGGCTGGAATATTATCATTAACCGCGGCGATATGACCAATTACCGAACTCCCTGGGAGAACAGACCTTATCTGAATGTGGAGGATGAGCTTGCCTTTGCAGAACCGCACCGGCAGAAGTTTTTAGACAGTATCAGGCAGTTTACAGAAGCTGAACTTGGCGAAACAGTAATCATTCATCCGGGGAATGGAACAAAAAAAATACTGGGCGATTATTTGCTGAGAATCGGTTATCATGAATCGGTTCACGCCGGCCAATTTTTATCCTACCTGAGAGCGATGAAAGTTGATCGTCCTTTCATTTGGGATTAAATCAGTATAAAACAACGATTACATATTTTGATACAGGCAGGCCACACATACTATCTCAGGCAATATGCCGGTCAGCAATACCGGCATGGTGGCGTGGGGTATAGTGATGCGGAGAAGATTGCAGAGGAAATGGGTTTTCGGCCATTGCAATTGACTGCTGCCGGGCGGTTGGTCCGTATCAGGCGTTTCTGGCAGGCCTGGCGCATCAGCCAGCGCTTAGTGGCTGGCGATACATTATTTGCTGTATACCCTGTATATGGCCGAATGGACCAATGGTTGTTGAAAAGAGTAAAGCAAAAAGGTATTAGGTTAATAGCGCTGGTGGCAGATATTGATGGATTAAAAGATGAAGACGCCAAACTGCTTGAGCAGGATATAAAACTGCTCGGGATATTTGATGCCTATGTGGTGCATAGCGCTGCTATGGAAGAATGGGTGGTAAAGTATGTAAAAAAAGCGCCTGTAGCGCAGCTCGGTTTTTTTGATTTTCTGGCACCTGTCAATACTGCTGTACGTGGGTTGAGCAATCAGGTTGTTTTTGCCGGCAATCTCTCCAAAAGCGGCTTCCTGGCGCAATTGCAGGATCCCGTGCTGGCATCCCTGCATTTCAGATTGTATGGAGTGGGTGTAGAAAAAGCCTGGCTGCAACCGGGGCTGGTAGACTGGGAAGGGAAATTTGCACCGGCAGAACTCCCGCAGCGTTTACAGGGATCGTTTGGATTGGTTTGGGATGGTGATGCTGCAAAGGGAGCAGAAGGCGCACTGGGCCGTTATATGCAATACATCAGTCATCATAAGCTGTCGTTGTACATACTGGCTGGTATGCCGGTGATTGTATCTGCAGAAGCGGCATCGGCGATCCTGGTAGAGAAATATGGCATTGGGTTGGTCATCGATTCGCTGGATGAGCTACCTGCGGAAATAGAAAAGCTTTCCGAAGAAAGCTTTTCTGTAATGCGAAAAAATATGGAGCCACTGGCCAGGCGTATCAGCAGCGGGCAAAACCTCCGGCAGGCCCTGGAGCAGTTGCTAAAATCAGATCACTAATTTTTTCATGTAGGCAGCATCATCTGCGGCAGCCTGCAGGGGTGTGGTGCCGGCATATTTTTCCTGCTCTACAATGTAGTACTGCATACCGCATTCTTTGGCTGTTTTAAGAATGCGTGAATAATCAATACTGCCCTGGCCCAGTGTGCAGGAATCAGCGGTTTCGGTAGCTCCTTTGGTACGGTCTTTTACATGACAGAGACGGAAACGGTCTTTATATTTTTTCAACCAGGCTTCTGCATCCTGGCCGGCTGTTACTACCCAGTAAATATCCATTTCGTAATCAACCAGTGCAGGATCGGTGCTGGTCATGAGCAGATCCTGGGGCATTTGTCCACCCAGTTCCTTAAAAGTATAGTCGTGGTTGTGATAGGCGAAGCGGATACCGTTTTTCTTACAGATCTCGCCTTTCTGATTAAACTCGTCTGCAAAACGTTTGAAGTCGTCCAGGCTTTTTTGCGGGCCTTTCCAGGGGCAGATCAGGTATTTCATGCCAATGGAAGCTGCTTCTGCGGCTTTCTTTTCAAAGTCTTTGCTGATATCGCAATGAGTCGACACAAAAGTCATTCCCAGTTCATCCATATACTTTTTCCAGCCGGCTGCGCCCATGCCCCAGAAGATGCCGTCTTTGCCTTCATAGCCTTCCACTTGTTTATAACCCATATCAGCCACTTGTTTCAGTACAGCTTTGGGGTCTTTGGGAAAATCATCGCGCAGGGTATACAATTGAAGACCAAAAGTAGTGAGGGCCGATCCGGCCGCTGCGGCAGGTGTTTCTGTTTTACCGGCTTCTTCACCTTCTTTCTTTTCGTCTTTCGACATCAGTTTGCAGGCTGTGGGAGCCAGTGCCAGGCCAGCAGCGAGGCTGCCGCTCCAGCGCAGAAATGCTCTTCTCTTATGATTCATGATCTTGTTTTTAGAATGTGATAATCGAGTGAATGAACTACGGCTTATTCAGCCCAGGCACGGTCTCCTTTTTTGTAAGGATAAGCGCCATCAAATTTACCGGGCACAGCTATATGACGCAGTACTTCTGTGGCTCCGGGTTTGGAAGTAAAGAAACCAAACAGGGTAAGCTGTTTTATCATGGTAAAATAATGATTGGGTTCTTCTTTCTTTTTGGAAGAAGCCACTTCTCTTGCTTCCTTATCGAGCGAAGTGAGCAGGCTGGCCCGTTGCTCGCCCGTAGCACTCATAAAATCTTTACTGTGCATTTTGTTGCAGGCCTCATTAAGTTGCCCGATACCGGCGTGGAATACTTTCTGGTCTTCCGGCGTGTAACAGTCATTGACCATTAACGTCATGAATGAACCAATAGCGGCATCTTTGGCGCCAGGCGTACTGGTTTTTGGCAAAATGGTTTCGCCCACTTCATCCAGGAATTTGATATCATCTTCGCTGAATGTAGCGCCGCCCAGGGTAGGGGAGTTCTTACAACCACTCAGCAGCATCTCACCGCCAATGAATACACTACCGGTGGCCAGGGCTATCATTTTCAAAAGTTCTCTGCGTTCCATTATTCCAGGTTTTAATGTTCGTAAAGCGTTTATTTAACTCAATCAGATATTTCCTTTTTTCAGTTCACCAACAGCAAAGTCTGCAGCACGTGCCGTGAGCGCCATATAGGTAAGCGATGGATTCTGGCAGGCCGATGAGGTCATGCAGGCGCCATCTGTTACAAATACATTGCGGGCATCCCAGACCTGGTTATGGCCATTCAGCACCGATGTGTTGGCTTCACGTCCCATACGGGCTGTACCCATTTCGTGAATACCATGTCCCATGGCGTGACCACCATCATGCGTGGTCACATTTTTTACTCCTGCGGCTTCAAACATGGCTTTCAATTCGGTCTTGATATCTTCCCGCATCCTGAACTCATTTTCCTTCAGCTCTGCATCCATTTCCAGTACCGGCAGCCCCCATTTATCTTTTACTGTTGCAGACAGGCTGATCTTATTGTCGTGATAGGGCAGTATCTCGCCAAATCCTGTGGCTCCAATACTCCAGCCACCTGGTTCTGTGAGTGCATCTTTCAATGCAGCACCTACAGAAAGTTCGGCTACATCGCGCCGCCAGTTGCTGCGACCGGCACCGCCCTGATAGCCAAAGCCACGCAGGTAGTCACGCTTGTCGCCGCCGATATTTACAAAGCGGGGAATATAAAATCCATTTGCACGGCGTCCATATACATACATATCTTCAAAACCATCGACGGTACCACTGGCGCCGATATTGTAATGATGATCCATTACATTATGTCCCAGTTCACCGCTGCTGCTGCCCAGTCCGCCCGGCCATATGCCATTGGCTGACCGCATGAGTATCCAGGCCGAGTTGAGTGCGGAGGCACAGAGAAAAACGATTTTGCTATTGAACGTATAGGTCTGATTGGTCTCTGTATCCAGTACTTCCACACCGGTGGCTTTCTGTGTGTCTTTATCGTACAGCACCTGTGTGACGAGCGAGTAGGGACGTACCGTTAGTTTACCTGTAGCCATTGCAGCCGGCAGGGTAGATGACTGCGTACTGAAATAGCCGCCATACGGACATCCTTCCCAGCACCGGTTTCGGAACTGACAGGCGGTACGTCCGGGTATCGCTTCGGTAAGATTTGCCACACGACCGATGATCAGGTGACGGTTTCCTTTGTAGTGATCCTTGATACGTGCAGCCACATCTTTTTCCACTACGTTGAGCTGCATCGGTGGCAGAAACTGTCCATCGGGTAAATGTGCCAGGCCTTCGCTTGAACCGCTGATGCCGGCAAATTTTTCAACGTAATCGTACCAGGAGGCGATGTCCTTATAACGGATTGGCCAGTCAACACCGGTACCATCTTTGGCATTGGCTTCAAAATCGAGATCACTCCAGCGATAGCTCTGGCGTCCCCACAGCAGGGAACGTCCACCCAACTGATAGCTGCGCCACCAGGTAAAGGGTTTCTTTTCCACGTAGGGATTATCTTTTTCATTGGCCCAGTAATCCATTACAGCTTCGGAGGCAGCCCAGCCACGATGAATGACGGGATAATCGGCGCGTTGCTTCTCTGTGGTGCGGCCACGGTGCGGAAAATCCCAGGGCATGTTGCCGGCTGTTTTATAATCTTTCACATGCTCTATAGGACGGCCCCGCTCAAGCATCAATACTTTCAGCCCTTTTTCCGTGAGCTCTTTGGCAGCCCAGCCACCACTAATGCCTGAGCCTACCACAATGGCATCATAACTGTTTTGTGCAACAGCCTTATTATTGATATGTACGCCCGTGGTATCGCCCATGATTGCTTACAGGTTTCCTTTTTTCAATTCAGATACGGCAAAGTCTGCAGCTCGTGCAGTAAGCGCCATATAAGTGAGTGAAGGGTTTACACAGGAGGCAGAAGTCATACAGGCGCCATCTGTTACAAACACGTTGGGAGCATCCCAAACCTGGTTGTGGCTGTTGAGCACAGATGTCTTGGAGTCGCGACCCATACGGGCTGTACCCATTTCGTGAATGCCCATACCTACTTCATAACCGCTATCGTAGGTATATACATCTTTTACGCCGGCAGCTTCCAGCATTTCCTTGGCATCCTGCATCATATCTACCCGCATCTTCTTCTCATTTTCTTTGATCTCCACATCCATATCCAGCACGGGCAGTCCCCATTTATCTTTTACATTTTTGTTGAGGCTGATCTTGTTTTCATGGTAAGGCAGCATTTCGCCGAAGGCGGTAATACCAATGGTCCATGAACCGGGCTCGGCCAGCGCTTCTTTGAGTGCAGCGCCTACATTCAGCTCAGCCACTTTGCGTCCCCAGCCTTCACGGCCGGCACCACCCTGGTAGCCAAAGCCACGTACATAGTCGCGCTTATCATCGTAGATATTGCGGAAGCGGGGTACATACACACCTGTGGGACGACGGCCAAACAGGTATTTGTCTTCATATCCTTCTACACGTCCGCCGGCACCGCAACGGAAATGGTGATCCATTACGTTATGTCCCAGTTCGCCACTGCTGCTGCCCAGGCCATCAGGCCAGATATCAGTAGCAGAGTTCATCAGGATCCAGGCAGAGTTAAAAGCGGAGGCATTCAGGAAAATGACCTTTGCCTTGTATACAATGGTCTGGTTGGTTTCTGCATCGAGCACTTCCACGCCGGTAGCCCGTTTGGTATTTTTATCGTACAGCACTTTGGTCACGATAGAGAAGGGGCGGAGAGTCAGTTTTTTGGTAGCCATGGCAGCAGGCAACGTAGCCGACTGTGTGCTGAAATAAGCGCCATAGGGACAACCACGCCAGCAGCGGTTGCGGTACTGGCAATTGACACGGTTTTGTTCGGGCCGGGGCTCTGTGATATTGGCAGAGCGGCCGATGAACATGTGACGTTTGCCTTTATAATGTTGTTTGATACGTGCGGCCACGTCTTTTTCCACAATGTTCATATCCATGGCAGGCAGGAAGTCACCATCGGGCAATACTTCCAGTCCTTCCTTGCTACCCTGTATGCCGGCAAATTTTTCGGCATAGCTGTACCAGGGAGCTATCTCATCGTAGCGGATGGGCCAGTCTACACCAATACCTTCTTTGGCATTGGCTTCAAAATCCCATTTGTTGAAACGATAGCTTTGACGGCCCCACATGAGTGAGCGACCGCCTACATGATATCCGCGAAACCAGGAGAACGGTTTAGTTTCTGTATAGGGACATTCTTTATCTTTTACCCAGTAGTCAAGTGTTTCTTCACTGAGTGGATAATCTCTTTTCAATACAGGATAATCGTTGATCATCTGCTGCGTAGCCCTTTTGCGATGAGGGAATTCCCATACATCTTTTGCCGCATTGGTATAATCCTTCACATGTTCAATATTGCGACCGCGCTCGAGCATGATCACAGAAAGACCTTTTTCGGTCAGTTCTTTGGCTGCCCAGCCACCACTGATTCCCGAGCCAACCACAATCGCATCATAAGTATTGTCTGCCATAAGGTGAATATTGTTTGAAGGTTAAAAACTTATCTTTTATACTTATTTCTATAGTTGATTTTATACGTCGCAGATTTTTACTGCGGCATCCAGTGCGGCCAGCCGGTCTGCTTTGGTTTTACCAACCGACATAAACTCCTGCGCCACGTATCCTTTAAAGCCCGTTGCCAGTATTGCGCGCATGATAGCGGGATAATAAAGCTCCTGGTCATTGCCAATTTCATGACGCCCCGGTACACCGGCAGTATGATAGTGGCCAATGTACTGGTGATTGTCGCGGATGGTATGGATCACATTGCCCTCGTCTACCTGCATATGATAGATGTCGTACAATAATTTGAAGTTGTCTGACCCCAGGCGTTTGCAGAGATCCACACCCCAGGGAGTGCGGTCGCACATATAATCTTTGTGATCTACTTTACTGTTGAGCAGTTCCATCTGAATGATCACACCATGACTTTCTGCAGTGGGGAGGATTTGTTTAAGCCCTGCCACACAGTTGGCCAGACCGGTTTCGTCATCCATGCCTTTGCGGTTGCCGCTAAAGCAGATGAGGTTGGTGTAACCGGCGGCAGCTACCAGGGGAATGGCTTCGAGGTAGTCTTTGATGAGCTGCGGGTGATTGGCCGGATTATTCCAGCCTTCGGTGAGGCTTACCTTACCGGCAATATAACACATGCTGCAGTGCAGTCCATGTTTTTTAAGGGTTGGCCAGTCTTTGGGAGCAATCAGATCAATGGCTTTGATGCCGATCTTTTTTGCTTCGGCACAAAGCTCATCGAGCGTAAGATCACTATAGGTCCACTGGCAAACGGAATGATGGATGTTTCCTTTGAGTGGGGAAGCATCGGGGGCTACACAGCCAGCCAAAGCTTCGGCAGGCGAGATCACGGCAGCTGCCAGCGATCCGGTAGCAAGCTGTTTAAGCATTTTGCGGCGGGAATTATTTTCAGTCATATCAACAAGCCTTACAAGTTACGAATGATGAATGAAATGGTGATACCACCAGTCATATTTGTTTTTTCTCTTCTTTGAACAGCAGGGCAAACAATACAAAGATCACCGCAGCAATACCGGCTGGTATAAGCCAGATGGCCTTGTAATCAAATAAGCCTTCGCCAAGCTGGTAATGGTCTTTTACATAACCGGCTACTTCGAAGCCGATCAGCATTCCCACACCATAGGTGGCCAGGGTTATAAGGCCCTGCGCGGCACTTTTATATTGCTCACCGGCTTTACTATTGGTATAAATATAACCGGATACAAAGAAGAAGTCATAACATACGCCATGCAGGGCAATACCCAGCAGCAGCATAAATATCAGGTCGCCGGCATCGCCAAAGGCAAAGAGTGTATAACGCACCGCCCAGGCCAGCATACCGACCAGTATGGTTTTTTTGAATCCAAAACGTTTGAAGAATAGTGGCAGCAGCAGCAGGAATATCGCTTCAGAAGCCTGACCGATCGCCATTTTGCTGGTCACACTGCTTACTTTCAGATTAGATAAAAACTCGTGTGTGATCTGATAATAGAATGCCAGCGGAATACAAATAAGAATGGATGCAATGAAGAACAGCAGATAATTGCTGTCTTTAAATAAACGAAGTGCATCCAGTCCCAGTATCTCACGCAGGCTTACTTTGCCACTGCCTGTTTTCTTGGGAGGTGTTTTGGGCAGGGTAAAGCTGAACAGACCAAGCAATAAAGAGGCTGCGCCGCTCAGCAGAAATGTATTTTTCAATAAGCCTTGTGTACGATTGGCTTCAGAGTCCCATAAAAATAAATTACTGATCAGTACACCTGCCACAATCCATCCAATAGTGCCAAATACGCGGATGCTGGAAAAATCTTTTTCCGGATCTTTCATCTGATTGAATGAAACGGAGTTGACCAGAGCAATCGTAGGCATATAAAGGATCATATAGATCAGCACGAAAGGATAAAAGGATGCAATATCATCGGCTGTATATAGTTTATACATGAGTGCTGCACCTGCCAGATGCAGGATACCCAGTATACGCTCTGCGTTGATATAGCGGTCTGCAATCAGTCCGATAATGAATGGTGCAATGATGGCTCCCCATGACTGGGTAGAAAACACGCGGGCACTTTCGGCGCCTGTAGCATGAAGGTTGGTACTTAAGAAAGTACCGAGAGTCACAAACCAGCCTCCCCAGATAAAGAACTCCAAAAACATCATGAAGGAAAGCTGAAAACGGATCGTTGGTTTCATACGCCTGCGGTACGTAATTTTTAGGGTGAATTAAACAGCCTGCAGTGAGGGCTTTTTACGGTTACGCATATAGAAAAACAGGAGGATAAAGGCAACGGTTAAAATTACGGGAATAACCAATGTGGCATTGATAATTTCAGGACCCGCGGCCGTTTTGGCGGCATTGAGTTGCTGAGCCATTTCGGGGGTGGCAGTAGGTGCACTGTAAGCACCCAGATCTGCCCCTTCGGGCAATTTGGAAGCTACTTTATTATCATAAAATTTGCCCATGATGAGCATATACACAGATACGGCAAACATGCCGGCACCGCCCATCAGGTTTAATCCCACCGCACCGGTGCGGGGCAGATTTTCTGCTACGAAGCCCAGCATGGTTGGCCAGAAATAACAGACACCCAATCCGAATACAATTGCACCTGCATAGAGAGCAGAACCACTGCTATGGCCCAGGATATAGAGACCAACGGCAGAGAGTGCAGCGGAAATAACCAGTACGCCGGTGGGCGATAAACGATGCACGACCGGCTCAGCCAGACCGCGGCCAATCACCATTACACCGGTAGAAATGGTAAGTATCAGTAACGCGTTGTCGGTAACGGTTTTTAATAATACATTGATCCACTGTCCGGTAAACAACTCGGTAATAGCTGTACCAAACATCAGGATGATCATAACGAGGAAGAGCGGATTGGCCAGTGAACGATACATTTCACTGCTCGATACGCCGGCAGCCACACGCTCCGTAACAGGAAATTTCAGTTTCATGAACAGGTAACCATAGAGCAGGGTAGGGATCAGCATCAAACCTACCAGCCATTGCCAGTTGCTGAGATATTGAGTACCGGCAATTTTTTGTCCGAGCGAAAATACTACCAGGGTGCCGATCACAATACCACCGGGAAACCAGAGGTGAAAGTGATTGAGTTTGGTTGTTTTTTTATCGGGGTAAATAGCTGTAACCAGCGGGTTGCAGGCCGCTTCTACCGTACCATTTCCCATACCTATAAATAAGGTAGAAATAAATAATGCTGTAAAGCCTCCGGCAAAAATGGTAAGCAGAATGCCTACAAGATGAAGAAGAAATGCCATCACCAGCAATCTTTTCATACCAATAATATCAACCAGGAAACCACCAATGATCACCGCCAGCGGAAACCCCCAGAATGCTGTGCTGGTAATAATACTGGCATCTTCCTGTGTGAGACCAAATTCGTGTTTCCAGGTATCGAGCAGACCTGCACGGATACCAAATGAAAGCGAAGTGACCAATAGAGCCAGACAGCTTGCTACAAAAAGTTGTTGACGATTGATGTTGACTTGCATATCGTTAGTTTTGCCTTAAGGTGATTTGTAAAAGCTAAATGTACTATTTTTAAAACCATAATCATGTAGCTTACACATATTTTATTAACACTGTCACTAACAATTGTTTGATATGATCAATCGTAAATTAAGAATGGGAATGATTGGCGGAGGACCAGGTGCTTTTATTGGCGCAGTGCATCGTATTGCTGCCAGTATGGATGGTGAGATAGAACTGGTATGCGGCGCATTCAGCAGTGATCCGGAAAAATCGAAGCAGGCAGGTATACAATTGAATTTACCTGCTGATCGTGTATATGGATCATATAAGGAAATGATAAGAGCCGAAGCAGAACGCCCATTGAATGAGCGCATCGACATAGTAAGTATTGTAACGCCCAATCATGTGCATTATGAACCCGCGAAACTGGCACTGGAAAACGGGTTTCATGTTATACTGGATAAACCACTGGCTTTTGATCTGGAGGAAGCGAAAAAATTGGCAGCTATCGCGGATAAAAGCCAGCTCTATTTTTGTCTCACACATACCTACACCGGTTACCCGATGGTAAAGGAAGCACGGCAACAGGTGTTGAGTGGTAAGTTTGGTAAAATAAGAAAGGTATATGTAGATTATCCGCAGGGCTGGCTCAGCCGTTTCCTGGAAGGTGCCGGTGCCGATGCACGTTCTTTCAAACAGGCATCCTGGCGTACTGATCCGGCGCAAAGCGGCATTGCCGGTGCCATGGGTGATATTGGTACACATGCTTTCAACCTGGCAGAATATGTAAGCGGTCTGACCGTCACCCATATCTGTGCCGATGTGAATACTGTAGTGGAAGGACGTAAACTGGATGATGATGGTACCGTATTATTGAAATTTGATAATGGCGCCAGTGGCTTCCTCTATGCCACACAGGTAGCAGCCGGAGAAGAAAATAATACCAAGGTGCGCGTATATGGTGAATTGGGCAGCCTCGAATGGAGGCAGGAGGATGCCAACAGCCTGCTGGTAAAATGGCTGGATAAACCCACGGAGATATTTCGTGCAGGACAACCTTATCTGAGCAGTTATTCCCTGCACAATACCCGAGTACCTGCGGGGCATCCCGAAGGATACCTCGAAGCATTTGCCAATCTCTATCGCAATTTTGCCCTTTGTATCAAAGCGCGTATTGCCGGTGCGGAACCACAGGCGGAATGGCTCGATTTTCCCGGTGTGAGCGATGGATTGCGTGGAATGGAATTCGTGGAAAAAGTAATTGAGAGCGGGAAGAGCGAACAGAAATGGACACGGTTGTAATAAAGTATAAAGGTAATAAGAGTGATCAGTGGCCGGTGGTCTGTTCCCGGTCACTGACCACCGATCACTGACCACTAAATTTTAATAAATGAAAACAATAAAAGGTCCGGGTATATTCCTGGCGCAGTTTCTGGGAGATCAGCCTCCTTTCAATGATCTGAAAACGATTTGCAAATGGGCAAGTGATCTCGGATTTAAAGCCGTACAGATCCCGACCTGGGATGCACGTTGTATTGACCTCAAACTTGCTGCAGAGAGCAAGACCTATGCCGATACGCTCAAAGGAACCATAGCCGAATACGGAATGGAGATCAGTGAACTCAGTACTCACCTGCAGGGGCAACTGGTGGCCGTGCATCCGGCATACGACGACCTGTTTGATGCCTTTGCTCCCGATGCGCTGAAAAAAAATCCTAAAGCCCGTCAGGAATGGGCCGTACAACAACTGATGTATGCAGCGAAGGCTTCGGCCAACCTGGGACTTACCGCTCATGCCACTTTCAGCGGTTCATTGCTCTGGCATACCTTCCATCCCTGGCCGCAGCGTCCGGCCGGACTGGTCGAAGAAGGGTTTAAGGAACTGGGCCGTCGCTGGACGCCTATTCTGAATCATTTTGACGAAAATGGTGTGGACGTATGTTATGAGATCCATCCCGGTGAAGATCTTTTTGATGGCGAAACCTATGAGATGTTTCTGGAAGAAGTAAATCAGCATCCCCGTGCCTGCCTCCTCTATGACCCCTCTCATTTTGTATTGCAGCAACTGGATTATATCCAGTATATCGACTTTTATCATGAGCGTATCCGTGCCTTTCATGTAAAGGATGCCGAGTTTAACAGTACCGGCAGGCAGGGTACGTTTGGCGGCTATCAAAGCTGGCTGAAACGTGCCGGCCGTTACCGTTCTCCGGGCGATGGCCAGGTCGATTTCAAGACAGTTTTCAGCAAACTGACCGAATACGATTACAATGGCTGGGCCGTAATGGAATGGGAGTGCTGCCTCAAGCACCCTGAGGATGGAGCCCGTGAAGGAGCGCAGTTTATTAAGGATCACATTATCCGGGTGACCGAAAAAGCCTTCGACGATTTTGCCGGCGTAAAAACAGATCAGGCATTTATCCGCTCTTTATTAGGGCTGAGTTGATTTTTTACTGAAATTTGACACAACGAAACAACCTCTACAATCATGAAAAGAATAATTATGGCAGCCTGCAGCCTTGCGATCCTGGCTGCGTGTAACAGTGGTGATAAGAAAACAGCAGACACCGAAAAGAAAGAAGCAGAAAAGCCCGCAACTACCTCTAACGCAGATAATCCCGATTATCAAAAAGGTGTTGAACTGGTAGGAAAAAGTGGCTGTTTTACCTGTCATAAAATAGATGAAAAGCTGACCGGTCCTTCTTATAAAGAGGTAGCTGAAAAGTATGCTTCAGAAGGTTCGGATATTGTTCCCAAACTGGCCGAAAAGATCATCAAAGGTGGTTCAGGCGTATGGGGACAGGTGCCTATGATCGCTCACCCTGCCCTGAGCCAGGCCGATGCAGAAGCCATGGTGAAATACATTCTTTTATTGAAAAAATAAAACCAATCAATGTTTAAAAAAACACTGGTAGCAGGTATGGCAGTATGTATGCTCGCCGCCTGCAATAACCAATCGGCCAGTACCGACAACAAAGAAGCAGAAACATCTACTACTGTGGCTTCCAACAATACACTTACCGAACAGGAAAAAAAAGACGGCTGGGAATTGTTGTTTGACGGCAACAGTCTCGCCGGCTGGCACAAATACGGTGGAAACCCCGTAGGTGCTGCCTGGAAAGTTGCGGATAGCAGCATTCACCTCGATGCCTCATCCAAACAGGACTGGCAGATCAAAGGCGGGGGAGATATCGTCACAGATGGAGAATACGACAATTATCACCTGAAGCTCGACTGGAAGATCGATACCAATGGTAATAGCGGTATCATCATCTTCATTCATGAAGACAGTGTGAAGTATACCTGGCCCTGGCAAACAGGTCCCGAAATGCAGGTACTCGATAATGCAGGCCACCCGGATGCCAAGATCACGAAGCACCGTGCCGGTGACCTCTATGACCTGATCTCCAGCAGTAAGGAAACGGTGAAACCGGCCCTGCAATGGAATCATGTAGAGATCATTGCGCAGAATGGTAAACTGCAGCTTTTCCTGAATGGCGAAAATGTGGTGACCACTACCATGTGGGATGATAACTGGAAAAACCTGATTGCCGGCAGCAAATTCAAAAATACCGAAGGCTTTGGTACCTATAAAAAAGGACATATCGGCCTGCAGGACCATGGTAATAATGTATGGTTCCGGAATATCAAGATCAAGAAATTGTAAGGAGGCATCTCCATCAACAAAAAGGCCGCGGTTTACCGCGGCCTTTTTGTTAGTTATAAGTTTTAAGTGATAAGTTCTAAGTAAATAAAAAAGAACTTAAAACTTAAAACTTAAAACTTAAAACTTATAACTCAAAACTTACAACTTTTACTTAGCTTTCTATTATAAAACTAACTAATATGACTACCGACCTCTTTTCGCACCTCAACTGGCTGGCAGTACTGGTTGCTGCTGTTGCTTATTTTATGCTGGGAGCTATTTGGTATTCAAAAGCATTGTTTGCCACCCAATGGGCCCGCGCAGTGGGATTAAAAATGGATGACCCGAATAAAAAGGGATTGGGCAAAATGATGCTGACTTCATTTATCCTGATTTTTCTCACCTGCCTGGGGCTGGCCCTGCTGGTCGCCCGGCTTGATCTGGCTGTATGGATGTCTGGCCTGAAACTGGGAGCTACTACCGGATTACTTTTTGCCTGCACGGCAGTGGCTATTTCGTTTATATACGAAAGCCGCCCTACCTCGCTTTATTTTATTGATGGAGGATATCATCTGGTGGGCCATATTGCCGCAGCTATTATTTTATCGTGCTGGCGGTAGAATGAAAGTGATAAGTTCTAAGTAATAAGTGGTGAGTTTTTTATCTATTTAAAACCTATTACTTAGAACTCATAACTCAAAACTCACTCGATCTTGGTGATCTTAATAATATTCGTGGGCAAATGCAGTTGCACCGGTGTGCTGCCTGTATTTACAATAGTATCACCCGATTTCACAAAACCGCGTTCTTTGAGGATGGCGATCTGATCAAAGATGATATCATCGAGGCTTTCTTCTTCATCGTAAAAGAAAGCACGTACCCCCCAACTCAGACTCAGCTGATTGACCAGCGATCTTTTCTTGGTGAAAATATACAGGGGTGACTTGGGGCGATAGCTGCTAAGCATAAAGGCAGTGTAACCGCTTTCTGTCATACCTACGAGGGCAGTGGCAGAAATATCGCTGGCTATTTTACAGGCATTATAACAGATGGCATCACTCAGGAAAGAAGGCGAGTGGGAGATAGCCTGCAGGTCTTCTGCACGGTTATAACGGTATTCTGTACGTTCTACTTCGAGGATGATCTTGCGCATGGTCTCTACCACCAGGGTAGGGTGATGGCCGGTAGCGGTTTCGCCACTCAGCATTACAGCATCGGCACCTTCCAGCACGGCATTGGCTACATCGGTGATCTCACTGCGATTGGGTTTCACCCGGTCGATCATGCTTTCCATCATCTGTGTGGCTACTACCACGGGTTTGCCGCGATGAATACATTTGCGGATGATCTCACGCTGGGCCATAGGCACTTTCTCTACAGGCAGCTCCACACCCAGGTCGCCACGGGCTACCATTACGGCATCCGACTCCACAATGATATTGCGCAGATCTGTCAGTGCTGAGGGCATTTCAATTTTTGCCATCACCTTGATATGGCTGTTGAATGCCGCCACACGTTTTTTGAGGTCGATGATATCTTCTGCACGGCGTACAAAAGAGAGCGCCACCCAATCGAGTTCGTGTTTTATAATAAACTCAAAGTCTTCGATATCTTTTGGCGTCATGGCCGGCAGCGAAATCGCTGTGTCGGGCAGGTTTACTCCTTTTTTGGGAAGCAGATTGCCGCCATAGGTCACCCGTACCTTTACATCTCCATCGGGTGTGATCTCGGTCACTACGACTTCCAGTTTGCCATCATCGATCATGATCTTTTCACCGACCTTTACATCTTTGTGCAGATTAGGATAGGAGATATAGATCTTTTCTTTGGTGCCTACTACTTTTTCGCGGGAAGTGAAGGTGAGGATATCGCCGGGTTCAATTTTCAGTGATCCGTTTTCGATTTCACCTACCCGCAGTTTGGGACCCTGCAGGTCGCCCAGAATGGAGATATTGTAGGGTTCAGTTTTATTGATCTTGCGGATATGGCTGATGATCTCCGCTTTGTTTTCATGTGTACCGTGTGAAAAATTGAGGCGGAAAACATTTACGCCTGCCTTTACCAGTTCCAGCAGTTTGTCGTAAGTATCGCAGGCGGGGCCTACGGTAGCTACGATTTTTGTCTTATGAAATGTGTGCGTAAGACCGGCGGTGCGGTCCATCTGGGTATGAAAATATTTCTCTGCGTTCTTTGTCATGGGGGTTGCTTGTTTCGTTTGCCTTAACAGATCAGGATGCGAGTATCTTGACGATCTTCATCCATTCCTCGTTGATATGGCCTTTGTTTTTTACGGCCTGTTCCAGTGGTATGTAGTGCATTTTATTGTTATGAATACCTACAAACACATTGTGACGGCCTTCCATCAGTGATTCTACGGCATGATAACCCATACGGCTGGCTATCAGGCGATCAATGCAGGTAGGAGAGCCTCCCCGTTGAATATGTCCCAGGATTGCCACGCGGATCTCTGCATTGGGCAGGCCTTTCTGAAGCGCTTTCTGCACTTCATTGGCGCCGCCAAATTCATCTCCTTCGGCCACCACAATCAGGTTTACCAGCTTTTTGCGGCGTTCTTTTTCCTGGAGTGTGCTGATAATATCGTTGATATCTGTTTTGCGCTCGGGGATCAGAATGTTTTCTGCACCGGTGGCAATGCCACTGTGCAGGGCAATATCAGCCGGCATCGCGACCCATTACTTCGATGATAAAAATGCGGTCATGTGCATCCATGGTATCACGGATCTTATCAATGGCACGTACGGCTGTATTGACAGCAGTATCAAAACCGATCGTAAAATCGGTGCCATGAATATCTTTATCGATTGTACCAGCCAGGCCAATGCAGGGGATATCGCATTCCTGGCTCAGCTTCACTGCACCGCGGAAAGAGCCGTCACCTCCGATGATCACCAGGCCATCGATGCCCCTTTTTTTCAGGTTGGCATAGGCACGCTGGCGTCCTTCTGTTTCATAAAATTCTTTGCAACGGGCAGTTTTAAGAATAGTACCGCCTCTCTGAATGATGTTTGCCACCGACTTGGAATCCATTTTGATGATATCATCATCAATCATGCCCTGGTAGCCGCGCATGATCCCAAATACTTCAATGCCATGATAGGTAGCCGTGCGTACAACCGCCCGGATGGCTGCATTCATGCCGGGAGCATCACCGCCGGATGTCAAAACGCCAATCTTCGTAACTTTCTGTGCCATTAATTTTCGTAAATAACTGGTTTTTAGGAATATTTTTTATGACCGTGGCAGGGATTCGTCTCAAACCCTATCGTTAGCGCCTCAAAAATAAGGTATTGTTGGCATTGTGTGTGATGCAGACATGATGGAATTGTGAAGAGGCTAACAGACGTGAGTATTAAAGAGTTAATTTGAAGATGTGTTGATTTGAAAATTTGTAGATTTTTCAGGACTGTAACGACTGCTCATACTGAAATACTGACTACTGAGAACATATTACTTGATACTTAATCTTCAAATTTTCAAATCAACACATCCTCAAATCCACATTCCCTATCTTTACTTCCCTCAACTCATCGGCATGAGAAAATTAATCTGTCTGCTTTTTATGGCTTCACAATTGGGTGCAACAGCACAAATAAAGTATCCGGCTACCTATCGCGAAAATGTGGTGGATAACTACAACGGAGTAGCTGTAGAAGATCCCTATCGCTGGCTTGAAGATGATAATAGTGAGCGCACCAAACAATGGGTGACAGAACAGAACAAAGTCACTTTCGATTACCTCAGCAAAATCCCGTTTCGCAAGCAGGTCCGCGACCGGCTCGAAAAACTGTGGAACTACCCAAAATATTCTTCTCCGTTCAAAAAAGGAGACTGGTATTATTTCTTTAAAAATGACGGCCTGCAAAATCAGTCGGTCATGTACCGGCAAAAAGGGCTGCAGGGTACACCGGAAGAATATCTGAATCCCAATACGCTTAACAAGGAAGGGGTAGCCGCCCTGAGCGGACTTGGTTTTAGCAAAAAAGGCAAATACATGGCTTATTCCATTTCAGTGGCCGGCAGCGACTGGCAGGAAGTGTATGTAATGGAGACAGCGACTAAAAAAGTATTGGCTGATACCATCCGTTGGGTAAAATTCAGCGGTTTCAACTGGCTGGGCGAAGATGGTTTCTATTACAGCCGTTACGATCAGCCCGATGAAAAAACCCGGCTCAGCCGCCGCAACGAATTTCAGAAAGTGTATTATCACAAAATGGGTACCAGCCAGGCCGAGGATAAACTGGTGTATGAAGATAAAAAACACCCGCTCCGTTTCCATGGTGTAGGCGCCACCGATGATGAACGTTTTCTGATCCTCTATGTTTCTGAAGGAACAAGCGGCTCGGAACTCTGGTATATGGACCGAAAAGACCCTTCGCAGAAGCAATTCAAATTGCTTATTCCGGGTTTTGCCAATGAAGCCAGTGTGGTGGATAATGATGGGGAACGATTGCTGGTGCGAACAAATATTGATGCACCCAATTATCGCCTGGTGTCTATCGATCCGAAAAAACCGGCAAAACAATACTGGAAAGAGATCATTTCCGAAAAGCCGGAAGCATTGCAGGGTGTAGGTTCCTGTGGCAAACAACTTTTTGCAGACTACCTCAAAGATGCTTCCACACGGGTATACCAGTACAACTATGATGGTAAGCTGGTACGCGAGGTGCATTTGCCGGGCATTGGTACAGCCAGTGGATTTGGCGGAGAGCCCGAGGATAAGGAACTGTTTTTCACTTTTACTTCATTTACCACACCACCGGTTATTTACCGTTACGATATCACTACCGGCGGAGCTGATCTGTTTCGCAGTACCAGCATTGCCATGAATACAAGTGAAATGGTGACTGAGCAGATCTTTTTTAACAGTAAGGATGGTACCCGCGTGCCCATGTTCCTGACCTATAAAAAAGGAATGGAACGTACTGGTAATAATCCCGTATTGCTGTATGGCTATGGCGGGTTTAATATACCCATGACACCGGGCTTCAGTATCAGTAATGCATTTTTCATTGAGCAGGGAGGTATTTATGTTGTGGTAAACCTGCGTGGTGGAAGTGAATACGGAGAGGCCTGGCACAAAGGAGGTATGCTGGAGAAAAAGCAAAACGTATTTGATGATTTTATAGGAGCTGCTGAATACCTGATCAAAAACCGGTTTACCAATTCCAGCCGGATTGCTATCCGCGGAGGCAGCAATGGCGGCCTGCTGGTAGGAGCGGTTATGACGCAACGTCCCGATCTGTTTCGCGTAGCATTGCCACAGGTCGGCGTGCTGGATATGCTGAGATTTCACAAGTTTACAGTAGGTGCGGCCTGGGCTGTAGAATATGGAAATGCAGATACTCCAAGTCAGTTTCCTTTTCTGTACAAATATTCTCCTTATCATAACCTCAAGACCGGAGTGAAATATCCGGCCACACTGGTCACCACGGCTGATCATGATGACCGCGTGGTACCCGCACACTCCTTCAAGTTTGCAGCACGGCTGCAGGCTTATGCGGGACAAACCAACGAAGCTCCATTGCTGATCAGAATCGACACAGATGCCGGACAT
Source organism: Chitinophagaceae bacterium (assembly GCA_047600605.1). Classification (GTDB taxonomy): domain Bacteria; phylum Bacteroidota; class Bacteroidia; order Chitinophagales; family Chitinophagaceae; genus CAYMZZ01. The sequence continues at coordinate 216,691 of JASGKK010000001.1, forward strand.
GGTGCCGGCAAACCAACCAGCAAATCGATCGATGAAGCAGCCGATATCTGGAGCTTTGTGATGAATGAACTGGGAATGCCTTTTACCGATGGCGCAGGAGTAAGTGTAGCCGGTACAGCAACAGCCGATGGGAAGGGGAGTGCCGGCGACGGCAGCTTTTCACTGCCTTCCAAATCGGGCAGTGCGGCAGATACAAAAGGTGGTAACAACGCTCGTAATCAGAGTCAGCCAGCTTCACAGCAGGCGGCTGCATCCAAACCGGCGGCTGGTAATACCAGTAACTCTCCCGCCACTAAAGCAGCGGAACAACAGCCAGGTAGCAACACGCCACTGCGCAAACGAAAAAATTAAAATTATCCAGTTTTATTTCCGAAATCCCTGGCGACAGGGATTTCTTTAGTTTAATAGATATTATGAAAGTACTGGTGACCGGTGCCAATGGTTTTCTGGGATATTACCTCTGCCGTCAGTTGCATGCAGCAGGGCATACCGTACTGGCCACAGGCAAAGGAGATAACAGGTATGGCAATACAGCATATACTTATGCTCCCATGGATTTTACTGACCCCTTTGCCGTACATGATGTATTTGAACAGTTTGGTCCACAAGCAGTGATCCATGCCGGCGCCATGAGCAAGCCGGATGAATGCGAACGGGATCAGTGGCAGGCTTATCTCGTCAATGTAGAAGGCACGCTTCATTTGCTGGCCAATGCAGAAGAGCGGGGAGCCTACTTTTTGTTTGTATCCACCGATTTCGTATTTGATGGTGAAACGGGTATGTATACCGAAGATGCTCCTGTTAACCCGGTGAATTATTATGGAAAAACAAAGGCTGAAGCAGAGGAAGCTGTGCAGGAGTATGCACATGACTGGAGCATTGTGCGTACGGTGCTTGTATATGGCCTGCCACAGGGAGGCAGGGGTAATCTGCTGTCTGTAGTAAAAGAAAAACTTGAAAAAGGAGAAACCTACCAGGTGGTCAGTGATCAATGGAGAACCGCTACGTATGTGGAAGACCTGGCTGGAGGTATAGCAGAGCTGGTACGGCAACGCTGCAAAGGCGTCTATCATCTTTGTGGCCCCGATGGACACAGTCCTTATGAAATGGCAATCGAACTGGCAGCTTTCCTGAAACTGGATGCTGCATTGATACAGCCCAGCCTGTCTGCCGCAATACCCGGCGCAGCAAAACGCCCTTTGCGTACCGGATTGAATATAGAAAAGGCCAAAACGCTTATTGGTTATAGCCCGCGTTCATTTCGTGAAGGGTTGCGTTGTCTGTATGGTGCAAATGACTGATCCGTTATTCAGCTTCAATATAACCGCTGAATGTTTTTTCTCCGGCCATTATGGCGATTGACAATTGATTGGCCTGTGGGGGGATCGGACAATTGTATTTTCCCGACACATAGGCGCAGTAAGGATTATAGGCCTTATTGAAATCGAGTACAACCTGGCCGTTTTGAATATCGCCCAGTTTCAGATCTATATAACGACCGCTGGCATAGGTTTCATCGCCCGATGTGAGATCGGTGAATGGAAGAAAAAGATTATCGCGGTATTTAGGCGACTCGAGCAGGCCCTGTGATTGATAAACGGGAAGCTGAAGCGCTGTATCTCCTTTTGAAAAATAAAGTGTGCCATATACCCGGAAAGCTTTTTGAATCTTGCCGGAGGTAGGCATATTGAACCATTTGCTGTCAGTAGCCTTTTCAAAACGGGCCACAAAGCGGTAAGCAGGGTTGGGGGCATAAAAACGAAATCCTTTTTTATTATCTCCTGTCACTACTTCATGTTCTGCCACATATTTGCTGAGGTATTGCTGAATAGAGTCTTTATAATTGTTTTGTGCCCCGGCATTCATCACACAACAGATCAGCAAGGCCGCTACTATTGTTTTCATTTATTAAAATTTAGTGGTCAGTGATCGGTGATCAGTGACCGGGAACAGACCACCGATCACTGATCACTCTTATACCTTTATATACTATCAGGCATTACACACGCTCGGGTAAATGTATCTCCGCCAGCATACACCGTGCACTGCCGCCGCCATTGCTTTCAATGGTATGGAGTGATGCATGAAGGATACGGTTAAAGCTGGTCAGCTGCTGAAGTTGTGTTTCCTTCAGCGACTCAAAGGCCTGAGATGACATGATCAGTAAACGCTCACCGGCTGCATTCTGCACCTGTAGCATATTACCGGCAAAGTGAGCCATCTGATCAAGACTGATGGGAATAATGGCTTTGCCTGATTGCGTTATACTGTCGCTCACCTGCTGGCGCTGGCCGGCATCCGCAATACTGTCAAGGCAGATCGCCACATACCGGTCAGCCACACACATCATCACATTGGTATGATAAATAGGTTGACCACTGGCATCTACTGCATCAAAGATCACTGCACGGTACTGCATTTTTGTACAGAAATCTTCCAGCACAGTGCGATCTGTGCGGGGCGACAGGCAGGCGTAGGCGATTTTTTGATCCCGGTCCAGCACCATGCTGCCCGTACCTTCGAGAAATAAGTTCTGGTGTTCGAATCCTGTCAGGTCAAGAGTTTGCCGGATCGTAAAATGCCCCGTCAGTGCCTCCAGGATATGTGGCTTTCTTTCTGCGCGCCGGTTGGGGGCAAACATCGGGTATAGCAGCACTGTGCCATCTGCATGAAAGGAAACCCAGTTGTTGGGAAAAATAGAATCGGGTGTGTAGGGCACCGGAGTGTCTTCGACTACCGTCACATCCACGCCATTTTCGCGTAGCAGTTTCACAAATCCATCAAATTCGAGGCGGGCAGTTTCCTGTACCTCGTCTGTTTCGCCTGCTACCTGAAAAGCATTGTTGACAGCCGTTTCTGCATTGAATGCAAAATTGACTGGCCGTATCATCAGTAAATGAGAAGTTGTTTGCATAAAATTGAATAGTGCCTCTATTTAATTGATCTCATCACGCAGCAGGGGCATGCTCATACAATGAAATCCGCCACGGGCCCGCGAGAGTTCAGCGGAAGGCATGGTGATCAGTGTATCACTCAGATCCTGCACTTTAACACTGCCTGCTTCAAGGGCGGCTACCAGTTCATGTGCATGTATGATAGAAAAACCTGCATTACGAAATGCTTCCAGGGTTTTATCATTACGGTCGTAACCCAGCACAACACCTTCCTTTAAAGCAAGCAGGTTGCAGGAGTCGGTCCACTGTTCACGGGCATCATACGGAAACTCATTATTGCCGCTGTAAATGAATTTTACCTTGTCTTCGCATTTCAGGTCATGACGGCTGATATCGCTCAGCAGGTCTTCGAGATTATCGAATATGGTTGGATTAGAAGGATCCTTTTTGCGAAACTGTGTGATGCGGATCTTATCATCTTTGCGCGATCCTTCCAGTACCCGTTGTACGGGATCCGCGTCTTCCATCTTAATAGCTTTCTTGGAAAATGCGCCCAGCAATACCCATACGTTGCGTTTCACCTGGGTGAATACCGTATTGATATGCATGTAATCCCGTTTTTTGGGGATCTTGATCACGGTGATCTTTTTGACAATATTGCGGGCAAAAAGGAGATTAATGCATTGATGCGCCGCTTCCATGGTCGTACGTTCGCTGATACCGATCAGCAAATGATCCCGTGTGATCACCATGATATCGCCACCTTCGAGGGTCACCTTTTTATCATCGCCGTCTTTTGGCAGCAGGAAATGATGGGAGGTATTGGGTAGTTCGATGATATTTTTGCGGTATCCTGCAAAAAGCGGATGGTTATAGAAAATATATTTGACCAGCAGGGCCTCACGTGTTCGGGCCTTGCGGGCAGGTTTGTTGAGCAGAATGTAATCATTGATCGTAATACCGATATCGCGCGTGAAGATAAAATTGGGTATTGGCGGAAACAACATCTCCTTGTCGTTCATGGTACCGCTGATAAATACCTTGGCCAGTTTCTGGCCATTGATGTCAGCCAGATGCTCCTGCATTTCGTAAGAGCAGTTTTCAAGTGCGCATACCGAAGCGATCAGTTTTAATTTGATCTCACGGTCTTCCAGGATTTCGCCCAGCAGCCATTGGAGTTCCACCACTTTGTCGGAGCGGAAAAAATGCGGGCTGTCTGGTTTATAAAACACATACCCATTATCCGGATGGTCTACATCATGAAGCCGTCCTTTAATTTTTTCAGGATCCAGGAAATAGAGCAGGAGTTTGGTATAATAGTCGTATTCCTTGCGGCGGATAGTGTCGAGGTGTACGATATCTTCAAACAACCAGTCCTGTGCTTTTGAAGGCACAACTTTGCCAATACCACTATCGGGACTGTGTACCAGTAATCGACGCAGTGTACCTATCTCGGAGCTTACATTAATCTGTGTGTTATTTTTTGCCATACTAAACTAACAATCGTTCTTCAAAGATAGAGTATCTGGTTTGAAGATTTGCCGATTTGAAGATTTGGAGATGAAGAAAGTAAAATTTAGGACCAAATGAGATGATTTGAAGATTTGGAGATGAAGGAAGTGGAATTTAAGGTGAAATCACTGCATCTTCAAGTCATTACCGAAGTGTTGACTGTAATTATAATCTTCAAATTTTCAAATCAGCACATCATCAAATTAACTGGTTTCTGTCTGTAATAGAAAAGGACACACTTTTGGTGTCCCTTTGTAATTACCTATAATCTTCAAATTTTCAAATCAGCACATCATCAAATTAACTGGTTTCTGCCTGTAATAGAAAAGGACACTCTTCTGGCACCGTTTCCCAATTACCTATAATCTTCAAATTTTCAAATCAGCACATCATCAAATTAACAGGTTTCTGTCTGTAATAGAAAAGGACACTCTTCTGGCACCGTTTTCCAATTACCTATAATCTTCAAATTTTCAAATCAGCACATCATCAAATTAACTGGTTTCTGTCTGTAATAGAAAAGGACACTCTTCTGGCACCGTTTTCCAATTACCTATAATCTTCAAATTTTCAAATCAGCACATCATCAAATTAACAGGTTTCTGTCTGTAATAGAAAAGGACACTCTTTTGGTGTCCCTTTGTAATTACCTATAATCTTCAAATTTTCAAATCAACACATCATCAAATCACTATTGGTGTGCCGCCAGCAATGGCACGGTGCTGTTGTAGGCGAGTTTGCGTGTATGGCTGCTGCTGAAAAGGTTATTGAAGAAAGTATGATTTTTTGGAATGATAATGATCAGATCAATATTGCGATCGCGGGCAAACTGTTCAATCGCTTCATAAAAATCATTCATGCCAATGAAATAAAATTCGGGTTTGAACTCTGCAAACATTTCCTGCATTTTTGCACGCCCGGTCAGGTATTCTTCTGTTAGCGTTACATAATGCTGATTGTCTACATTGACAATATGGAGGCTGGCCTTAAACAGTTCCAGTACGTTTTTAATAGCCAGTACAGGGGTTGTATTTTCCACATCCTGAAAATCGGATGTAAGAGCAATATTAGTGACTCCTGTGTATTGCGCTTCACGTGGTATGATCATCACGGGGCATACATTCTGCTGCACCATTTTGAGCGATTTGCTGCCACTGAATATCTGACGCCATTCTTCTTTTTCTGTAATACCCATTACGATCAGTTCGGCTGTTTTCTGGTAAGCCAGGCGGCCGAGGTTGTCGATCAGATCATCTCCCAGTTCCTTTACACATTCAATATTGCTTACCCCTTTCTGCTCCAGTTCGGCTTTCAGGGTCTGCAGGTACTGTTCAGTAGTATCCGCTTCACCTTCGTCTTCAAACATGTGATAAAGGATGACCCGGGTGTCGGATTGACCACTGAGCATGGCTGCGGCATAACGGGCGGCGTGGAGGGATGTTTCAGAAAAATCAACGGGAATGATCACGTCTTTCATATAGTAGTTAGGTTTTAGTCCGAGCAAAGAAAATATAAAATAGTCTTATTTGCGCAAACACCTGCACTACAATCTTTTCAACAGCTGTGGAAGAATTGTGAACAGGCTTTTCCGCAGCAGTACAATCTCTTGTAAGGGCTAGGTAAGTTTCTAAATAAGAGTTACCACTCAATTGATTATCAATGTTTGAGGAAAATTTATCCAAATGCTTCTTCTGTTATACCTTGTACTGTTGTCTGGCCCGCCGCAGCAATCCAATCAATACCCGTACGTATGAAAATAGCGAATTTGCCGTGGAATGAGGCGCAGCGCCTGGCTGAGCTTGATGCCTGTCAGATTCTCGACACTCCCGTCGAAACCTCTTTTAATGAACTGGTGGAACTGCTATATCAGATCACCGGTTGCAGTTATGTAGCCATTTCCTTTATTGATAATAAACGTCAGTGGCATAAAGCCAGCATCGGACTGGGGGTGACCGAAAGTCCCCGTGATCTGTCATTTTGCAGCCATACCATTCTCGACAGGCGGGTGATGGTGGTGCCGGATGCCCGTATCGACGACCGGTTTGCTGATAATCCGATGGTCGCAGACGGATTACGTATCCGTTTTTATGCAGGGGCGCCTATTGTATCAACCAATGGATACAATATCGGAACAGTATGTGCCTTTGATGCTGAATTGAAAAATTTCAGTTCTGAGCAGGAACGTGCCATTGGGATCATTGCCGGTCAGGTGACTCGGTTACTCGAACTACGGCTGCGCAATCAGGCTATCCGCGAAAAGGCCGAGCAACTGATCGATATAGAACGCAGTACCCTCCAGTTTGCCCTGCAGCAACAGGAGATGGAGCGTAAAGCCATAGGAGTGGAGCTGCATGAAAACTTTGCCCAGGTACTGGCTGCCAGCCTCATGTACCTGAGTGTGGCCATGGAAGAAAAAGAACTGGCGCCATCGCTGTTGCTCCGGACACGCACTGTACTGGAAGACCTGCTGCAGGAAATGCGGCGGTTGTCGCGTACCTATAATCCGATCAGCCTGCCAGCGGTAACGCTGGAAGAAGTATTGCGTGAGTTTATCATACAATTTGCTAAAAAAGCTCCCTACGAGGTAGAACTCGACTGGGAGGAGAGCCCGGCTATGTTATCCGGCGAAACGGCCATCAATCTGTTCCGCATTCTGGCGCAATACCTGTTGCTGCTCGAAAAAAGAGAGATAAACGGCCCCGTACACATCCGGATACTGGTAGATCAGGATATACAACTGGTACTGCTGCATAGCGACAAGCGCCCGCTTGATTCAGACAGGCAGCATCAGATCAGTCTCAATGCCATCATTACCCGCATCCGCCTGCTCCGCGGACAGTATGAAATCAATATTGAACCTTCGGGCACCACGAGTTTTATCGTGACGATGCCACTAAGCGCTAAAGCGGATTTGGAAATCTGAAAATTTGGTGATTTGAAGATGCCTAAAGCAGACTCATAACTTATAGACCGTCTTCAAATTCTCAAATCTTCAAATCGACCAATTGTTTTCCCTACCTTTGCGCCCTATGACAATCGAAAAATTACAGGATATGCGGTCCCGCGTTACCGGGATAAGGAGGTTTCTTTGACGTCGAGAACCGACGCCAGAAAGTAGAAGCCGACAAACAGTTATCATTAAGTCCCGGTTTTTGGGATGATAACAAGCGCGCTACAGAAATTCTAAAAAATATTAAGCTAAACGAGTACTGGGTTAGCCTCTTTGAAGAAACAGAGACGGCGGTAGAAGATTTTGCCGTTTTGTTTGAGTTTTGGAAAGGGGGTGATGCTTCTGAAGAAGAAACCCAGGCAGCCTATGATAAGGCCCTCGTTATGCTCGATGATGCCGAGTTTAAGGCCACTCTCAACGAGCCGGAAGACGAACTGCCTGCTGTATTGCAGATCAACTCAGGAGCCGGTGGAACTGAGAGCCAGGACTGGGCCGAAATGCTGGCACGTATGTACCGCATGTATGGCGAAAAGCAAGGCTGGAAGGTCACGGAACTCGATTGGGTCTGGGGTGATGGTGCCGGTATCAAAACAGCCACGCTGCAGTTTGAAGGTCCATTTGCCTATGGCTTCCTGAAAGCCGAAAGCGGTGTGCACCGCCTGGTGCGTATTTCTCCATTCGACAGTAATGCCCGTCGTCATACTTCATTCTGCTCTGTTTTTGTATATCCCCTGGTAGACGATACCATCAATATTGAGGTGAAGGATTCTGAAGTGAAAATGGAAACCGCCCGAAGTGGTGGTGCCGGTGGTCAGAATGTAAACAAGGTGGAAACAAAAGTAATGCTGACCCATATTCCCACCGGTATTGTGGTAGTATGTCAGACCGAACGTACACAGCTGGGTAACCGAGAAAAAGCGATGACCATGCTGAAAAGCCGCCTGTATGAAGAGGAGTTGCGCAAACGCAATGAAGCCAAAGATGCGGCCAACAGCAAAAAGAAAAAGATCGAATGGGGCAGCCAGATCCGCTCCTATGTTTTCCACCCCTACAAAATGATCAAGGACCACCGTACCGACTACGAAACAGGCAATATTCAACCTGTAATGGACGGTGAGCTGGATGGGTTTATTAAAGCGTATCTGATGAGTGAAAAAGAAGCAGAATCATAGGCAGGATTTGAAAATATGATGATTTGAGGATTTGAAGATGGGGAAAAAAACAAAAAGATCTGGGAAAAACACAGAAAGAACGGATAGAATTGTGATTAATTTCGCTGCATGCGGAATGATATCGGAAATAATGAGATTGTCCGTATCTCTTTCGGGTTTGCGTTAGCTGTTATCAGGTATACGCAACAGTTGGAAAGTGATAGAAAATATGCAATAGCAAAACAGCTTTTCCGCTCAGCTACCAGTATTGGGGCATGTGTGCGCGAAGCTCAGAATGCAGAAAGTCTGGCTGATTTTATTCATAAGATGAAAATGGCGGCTAAAGAAGCGGATGAATCAACTTACTGGCTGGAACTTTGTCATCAAATGGCGCCGTCTGAAACAACAAATGAATTGATAAAAACGTGCATGTCAATCATTCGGATTTTGTCAAAGATTATTAGTTCTTCGAAAGCAAAACTTAACAACAGGATTACTTCGGGTAGTCAATCGAAATAATCTTCAAATTTTCAAATCCTCAAATCTTCAAATCACATGAGCATTGGCACTTTTTCCTATCCTCTTCCTGCAAATGAACCAATTCTGAATTATGGCCCGGGATCGGCTGAAAAGAAGCGGCTGAAAGAGGTACTGGCTGAATTGAAAAAGCAGGTTGCAGACATTCCCATGTATATAGGTGGAAAAGAGGTACGCACCAATAAAAAGGTGGCCCTGCATCCGCCCCACGAAACGGCACATACATTAGGACATTTTCATGCGGGAGAGGAAAAACATGTGAAACAGGCTATTGAGGCAGCACTTGCGGCCAAAGATGCCTGGGCTGCCATGAGTTGGGAAAGCCGGGCAGGGATTTTTCTGAAAGCAGCTGACCTGATCGCAACCAAGTACCGTCCGTATATGAATGGTACCACCATGCTGGGTCAAAGTAAAAATGCTTTCCAGGCAGAGATCGATTCGGCCTGCGAAATCATTGACTTTCTCCGCTTCAATGTACATTTCCTGAGTGAGATCTATAAACAACAACCGATCAGCGGACCGGGCATGCATAACCGCATGGAGTATCGTCCGCTCGAAGGTTTTGTGCTGGCGGTGACCCCATTCAATTTCACTGCTATCGGCGGCAATCTGCCCACTTCAGCGGCTATGTGTGGCAATGTAGTGGTATGGAAACCGGCCAATACGCAGGTTTATTCTGCCCAGATGTTTATGCGTATTCTGCAGGAAGCAGGACTGCCAGCCGGAGTGATCAACCTCGTATATGTGGATGGCCCAACGCTGGGTAAGGTTTGCTTTAGTCATCGTGAATTTGCCGGTGTACATTTTACCGGTTCCACAGGCGTATTCAACCAGATGTGGGAGACGATCGGAAAGAATATGGGCAGCTATCGCAGCTATCCCCGTATTGTGGGTGAAACAGGAGGGAAGGATTTTGTGGTAGCTCACAACAGTGCCGATGCAGACGTGGTAGCCACCGCATTGCTGCGTGGTGCATTCGAATTTCAGGGGCAAAAATGTTCAGCCGCATCGAGGGCTTATATTCCCAGCAATATTGCGGAAGAGGTAAAAAAGAAACTGGTAGCCGGTGTAAAGAGTTTTAAGATGGGTACGGTAGAAGACTTTACCAATTTCGTGAATGCTGTGATCGACGAAAAAAGCTTTGACAAGATCAAAAGCTATATTGATAATGCCAAAAAGGATAAGAAAGCCGAAATACTGGTAGGAGGGAAATGTGATAAGAGTAAAGGCTATTTTATACAGCCTACGGTTATTGAAGCCAAAGACCCGCAATATGTGACCATGTGTGAGGAGATCTTTGGTCCCGTACTTACTATTTATGTTTATCCGGCCAGCCAGTTTGAAAAAACGCTTGAGCTGGTTGACAGTACATCGCCTTATGCGCTGACCGGTTCGATCATAGCACGCGACCGTGGTGCCATTGAGCTGGCTACAACACGTCTGCGTCAGGCTGCCGGCAATTTTTATATCAACGACAAACCTACCGGTGCAGTAGTGGGACAACAGCCTTTTGGCGGAGCCCGCGCCAGTGGTACCAATGATAAAGCAGGTTCCATTCTCAACCTGTACAGATGGCTGAGTGCACGTACAATTAAAGAGACATTCAATCCTCCTGTTGATTATCATTATCCATTCCTTCAGGAGAAATAAGACAATCATTTTTTTGATAAAAGCCCGGTCTGCAGACCGGGCTTTTTATTTTTTTCAAACAGCATCTGATACAATTCAGCAACACAAAATGTCAGTTCAGACGTCATTTGGTTTTGCAGGCGTACATGACCCGCTATGTTTGCAACCACATTAATCATCTAAATCAAAAGTTCATGAAAAAAACATTTTTACTGATCGGTATTAGTCTTCTGTCGTTTGCCGGCTTTGCTCAAAAGGGTAACAATCAGATTAACGTGGGTGTGGAGTTGGGTCTTCCCACAGGCGATAACGGTGATGTAAGCAAGGCAGGTTTTGGTGGCACCGTAAAAGGCCTGTATGGCATTGGTACGGCTGGTCAGCTGAGCCTTACTACCGGCTTCATTTCTTTCTCTGCCAAAAGTGAGTTTGCCGATCTGCTCGGTGCCGATAAAATCACCAGTACGGTTATACCTATTCTGGCTGGTTACCGTCATCATTTCAGCGGTTTCTTTGTAGAGCCGCAGGTTGGTTATGGTATTTATGGCGGCAAGATCAAAGGTGGTGATTTTGCCACGAGCGATTCAGAAGGCGCATTCACCTGGGCTGCCGGCGTAGGTTATATTTATAAAAACGCAGAGATCGGTGCCCGTTATCAGAGCATGTCAAAAGATGGCGAAAGTTCCGGTTTTGTAGGTATTCGCCTCGCATATAATTTCTCACTCGGTGGAAATAAATAAGCATTCCTTAACCGCTTATTTCAATAAAGGCTGTTCCCGTAAGAACAGCCTCTTTTATTTCAAAAAGCTCCAAAGCCGCAGTTTAAAGGGGTAAGAGTATAAAATGAAGGGTTGGAGTATACGCATTTGAATGTTAAAATACAATACCCGCCACGTGGTATTCTACTGCTTTTGCATTTATTTTAACGTGGTTAACCCTTTGAATTCCAAAAACTTGATCTTAAGTTTGCGGCAGAATTGATTAACATTCTAAACCACAAAACACATTTTATGAAAAAGGTTTTTTTAGCCGCAACATTTGTAGTTGCAAGTTTTATGGGTGCGTATGCTCAGCCTGCTGAAGGATTCAAATTTGGTGCTGGTGTTCGCGCTTCTCTGCCTATTGGTGATATGTCCGATGGTTATTCTTTCGGTATTGGTGCTGAGCTGCAGGGTGAATATGGTATTTCTGACATGATCTCAGCTGTTGGTACTACAGGTTACACCAGCTTCTTCGGAAAGAAATTTGATATTCCCGGTGTAGGTTCAGTTAAGAATGATGCCCTCGGCTATATTCCCATCCTGGTAGGTGCCCGTGTATATCCTTCTACTAACTTCTTCATCGGAGCTCAGGTAGGTTACGGTATCCTCACCGGTAGCGGTAGCGAAGGCGCTTTCAACTATCAACCCCAGGTTGGTTACAACGCAGAAACATTCCAGGTTGCTTTAAACTACAACGGTCTTTCAAAGAGCGGTAGCACTTTAAGCCATCTTGGTCTGACAGCTATCTACAAATTTGGTGGCAAATAAGCAGAAATTGCTTTGTTATTTACTTTCGAAAGCCGGCAAACAGCCCGCTTTCGTCGTTTTATACCAATCGATTACGCCTCTCATATTTCAACTTATCTGAATTTAAAAATCATTGGCAAAGCGGTTGATAATTGTCAATTAATTGGGTTTTAAGAGGTTTTACTTATAGGAGGTAATTGGATTGCTGAATAGTTTCGCACTGTCGAATGAGTAAACGAACTATCGTTTAACCATATTCCGAACCATCCAAAAATCCAATATGAGAAACCTTCATGTTAAGGGTAGGTGTTACCTGCTTGTTATTTTTCTGATTTGTTTTTCTTCGCTCAGCGCTCAGCAGATAACCGGTGCCCCTTCTTCACTTACAGTTAATCCCGGAAACTTTACGATCGTTGATCCCAGCCTGCAGGTTGCCGGCTCCGGCAACATCACTGACTTTACAATTCAGATTGTGGCTAATTACTACCAGGGCGATGAACTGTCTTTTGACGGAGGTCTGGCCGGTAGTCTTGGTATCAGCGGAAGTTACACCACCATGTCAGGTGTAACCGGTATTCTTAATTTTTCCGGTACTGCATCGCCGGCCAGCTGGCAGTCTCTTTTGCGTACGGTGACCTTTCGCAATACAACGGCTGAATGCGGTCCCGGTAACCGGCAAATACAGTTCATGTCCGGCCGTTACCTCTACAACCAGTTCAACGGGCATTATTATGAATATGTAAGCGCCAATCTTAACTGGAAGCAGGCCAAAGAAGCAGCAGGCCGGCCGCTCTTACAACGGATTGCAGGGATACCTGGCCACATCCTCTTCGCAGGCCGAAAACAATTTTATCTGGAAACTGATGGCATCAGATGCATGGGTTGGCAGCACCTACGACTATACAGAATTGGTTGCTGCAGGTGTTACGGCCTATGCAGATCAGGCGGCAGCCATCGGAAAGGTATACTGGGTGACGGGGCCTGAAAAGGGGACATTTGTGAGCTCCGGGCTGGGAAGCCCCGTGGCGCAAAATGGTCAGTATATGAACTGGAATCCCGGAGAGCCCAACAACTATAGCAATACGGCCGAATATTACACGCAACTTTATTCTTCCCAGCAGGGACGCTGGAATGATCTGCCTATCGGCAGCCTTCTGCCTTACCTGGTAGAATACGGCGGTATGCCCGGTGATGTTCCGCAAAACAACAACTATTCCCGGCAACTGGAACTTTCCAATACGCTGGGTGGTGAAATCACCGGAGGCAATGTCTCCGTCTGTGCGGGCTCCAACTCCGTGACACTTACCACCACCGCAGCCGTTTCTGGTGTGAATATTGTAAGATGGGAATATTCCTACGATAATTTTATTACACCAGGCATCGCTATCAGCCATACTGGTGCAACGTATACAGCCACCAACCTCACGCAAACCACTTTCTTCCGCAGCATCGCATCAGGCAATCTTTGCAGTGAAGCGCCTTCCGGATCTACCAAAGTAACAGTTGGTACAACTGTGGCGGGCAATCTGTCGGCCGACAACACCTCGCTGTGTAATGGTTCAGGCGCGCTCATTTCCCTTACCGGTAATAGTGGCAATGTAGTAAAATGGCAATACAGTACGGATAATAATAACTGGAACGATATTGCCAGTACGAGTGTGCAATACCATACAGGAGGCCTCTCTGCAGGTACTTATTATTACAGGGTGCATGTAAGTAATGCGGCTTGTGGTACGACCGTCGTTTCCTCCTCGCTTCAAATAACGGTATCAGCTGCCTCCGGCTCAGTAAGTGGTACCATTGCAGGTACCAGCATGCTGTGCGGCCTGGGAGCTACCGGCACCCTCATCCTGAGTGGATATACCGGAAATATCGTGAAGTGGCAAAAGTCTACTGATAATGGCCTCGTTTGGGCTGATATTGCCAACACTACAACCTCTCTTTCGCTGGCGAATCAGACCGTCACAACACTTTACCGCGCCGTTGTAAAAAATGGCAGCTGTAATACAGTAAATACTGCTGCCTATACCGTCACATATATGGGAGGTGTCAATACCTGGCTGGGCACCATAGACACCGACTTCGGTAAACTGGGCAACTGGTCCTGTAAAATACCGGCAGACGGTGAAGATATCCGCATCAGCACCACAGCACCGTTTATGCCCCTGCTCGATCAGGACCGTACGCTTGGCCGTATCCTTTTTGAGGACAATACATCACTTAGTGTAAATGGCTATACACTCACTATCGAAGGCAATATCAGCGGTCCCAATACGGGCGTATTGAAAGGATCTGCCACCAGTAAGATAATCTTTAACGGATATACCAATTCTCAACCCATCTATTTTGATCAGTCGGTGCCCGGCACGAGCAATCATTTTGCCAACTGGACAGTAAATAAACAGGGTGTACCAGTAACCGATCCCGTATTGCAGTGTACTCCTATGTCAAGTTACCCTTTTCTCAATATGGGCATCAGCCGTGTACAGTTGGAGAATATTGACAAGAGCAGTGATCTCGCTGTGAATGGCGAAGGCTATTCTGACTATACGGCAACCGATACTACCACGCTTCAGCAGGGCAGCAGCTATACTGCTACTGTTACAGTGAGCACCGATTATGAACATGGCGTGTATATCTGGATCGACTGGAACAATGATGGCGATTTTGATGATGCCAATGAAAGTGTAGGTTATAATTATTTCGATTACAACAACAGCAACGAAGTGACGATTACTTTTACCACACCGGTTATAGGTGGTGATATCACAGGTGGTAAAAAAAGGATGCGTATTACAGGCGGTTACCTGTATGGTACTATTGACCCCTGTTATACGGATTATGGAGATATAGAAGACTATGCCATATTCCTGGCCCCGGTACCTTCGCCCGAGGCATTACTTGTACCCGGCAACAAAGTTGTGATCGGAGGCAGCCTTACATTTACTCATGGAAAAATACTGTTGGGAAATCAGGATATGCAATTAAGCAGTTCGGCCTCTATTACCGGTGCCAGTGAAGAACGTTATTTTGTGACCGATGGAACGGGCCGTTTGCACATCCAGATCCCGGCTGGTCAATCAAGAACCTTCCCTCTCGGTAATAGTGCTTACAACCCGCTTTCTATTACGAATCGCAATGCTGCCGCTGACATCTTTGCGGTGAAGGTCCTCGATGAAGTATATCGCGATGGCATTGCTGGCCAGGCCATAACCACCTCGCGCGTACAACGTACCTGGGATATTCATAAGCAGAATGCCAACACAGGAGCGGGAGTAGATTTTATTTTCAACTGGAATGATGATGAATACAACCTGTTGTCGAATCCCTATCTGCACCATTATAATGGAGCCAAATGGGACCGCCTGAATGGTTCATTCACTGCTACCTCCAATTCCCTGACCTATACCGGTTATACAGGTACTTTTTCACCATTTGCAGTGGTCGACTATACATTTACACTTCCGGTAAGTTGGTTAGGTTTTACAGCCACACGCCAGGACAACAGGGTAGACCTTGCCTGGAGCACTGCCAGCGAAACCAATACAAAGGATTATATCATACAGCATTCAACCGATGGTGTGCAATGGAGTGATCTGGGACAGGTAGCTGCCACAGGCAATACCACACAGCGTTCTGATTATAGTTTTGTGCATCATACATCGGTACAGGGCAACAACTACTACCGGGTGCTGCAACGTGATCAGGACGGAAAGAGCAGCTACAGTCCGGTACGTACCGTGCGAATGACAGATAAAGCCAGTACCATTGTTGTTTTAGGCAACCCCGTTGCACAGCAAATTAACCTGGTGCTGACTCAAACGCAATCATTGCAACTGCTGGCTGCCGATGGACGGCTGGTATGGCAGGGCAAACTGAATGCCGGCGCGCAGAAAATTGATGTAAGCCGTCTCGCTGCCGGAATATATTCTCTGCGAAGCGAAACAGAAACTATGCGTATCACGGTACAACACTAATATTATTAAAGAGGCTTAGTATACCGGGCAAAGAATTACCCGGTAACGAATGCAGGATTTTTTTCAGGATTTCAAATCAAAGGCAGCCATTTGGCTGCATTTGATTTTCATTGAGTTATGATTTTTGGCATGGTTTTCTGGATACAGGCTCAGTTACCTATCATTTTACCATAAAATGAAGTATATATGAAACAAGTACTGAGTATTTTAGGTCTGAGCCTGTTGATGGCAGGACCCATTGCTGCCCAATCAACCAGTTTTGGACTTAAAGCCGGCTTAAATGTAGCCAGCCTCGAGACATCTGGTACAGATTTAAACGGTAAAGCCGGGTTATATGTAGGAGGATTAGCGCATATTCATATTTCTCCTCATTTTGCCTTGCAGCCGGAATTGATGTATTCCATGCAGGGTGGTCAGCGCGACAACCAAACGGTGAAGCTGAATTATGTAAATATCCCTTTTCTGGCCCAGTATATGGCCAATGATGGTTTTCGGCTGCAGACAGGACCACAACTGGGTATACTGGCAGCTGCCAAATCCAAGACCGGCGATGTGGAAGTCGACATTAAAGACAATCTGAGCGGCACCGATTTTTCCTGGGTATTTGGAGCCGGGTATCTTTTTCCACAGGGATGGGGTATTGATGGCCGCTTCAATCTGGGGCTAAGTAATGTAGATGATAATGACAACAGCACTGTCAAAAACCGCGTGTTTCAGATAGGTGTATTTTACCAGTTTCCCACAACTGGCCGCAGCAGCCGTTCGCATCGATAATCGGTTTCTCCTTTTATATTTCGAAGCCCTTTTCAAAGGGCTTCGTTATTTTTACAAAAAAGTAGACGCTTGAAATCGATTCTTTCACAGGAGCAGCTGGCTATCACCATCAAAAGGCTGGCACATCAGATACTGGAAAATCATACGGGGCTTACAGATACGGTGCTGATCGGACTTCAGCCACGGGGTATTTATTTATCAGACAGGGTGGTGGCCGAGATCCGGAAGGAATTTCCGGGTACGGAGGTTCAGTACGGAAAGCTGGACATTACTTTTTACCGCGACGATATCCGCAAGGA
The DNA here is from genome assembly GCA_047600605.1 of Chitinophagaceae bacterium. Lineage (GTDB taxonomy): Bacteria > Bacteroidota > Bacteroidia > Chitinophagales > Chitinophagaceae > CAYMZZ01. The sequence goes on from JASGKK010000001.1 coordinate 233,919, forward strand.
ACTGCATGTACCCAATCAAACCGATATTCCTTTTTCTATTGAAGGAAAAAAAGTGATTCTGATCGATGATGTGTTGTATACCGGCCGCACGATCCGTGCAGCACTCGATGCATTGCTCGACTTTGGCCGTCCCGATAAAGTAGAGCTTTGTGTACTGATTGACCGCCGTTTCAGCCGTCAGTTTCCCATTCAGTCTGATTATACCGGCAAATCAATTGATTCTATCATTACCCAAAAAGTCCGCGTGTTCTGGCAGCAGAAAGACGGGAAGGAAGAGGTGGTGATACTGGATTAAACGAGGATAAGATGTGAAAATTTGAGGATTTGAAGATTTGGAAAAGGCGAAAAATCCATGAATCTGTTTTTACAGGAATTAATGCGCTATAATTTTACGGATTGAAGTAATGATCATCATCTTCAAATCTTCAAATCCTCAAATTTTCAAATCCCCAAATCAATCTTTTGCCCTAACTTCGCTTTTTAATGCAACTATCTACTCGACATCTTCTGGGCATTAAAGACCTTTCTACCAGCGATATCTCTCTTATTTTACAAACAGCCAGGCAATTCAAGGAAGTACTGCAGCGTCCGGTAAAGAAGGTTCCTTCTCTGCGCGATATAGTGGTGGTCAATCTCTTTTTCGAAAACTCCACCCGCACCCGTATTTCGTTTGAACTGGCCGAAAAACGCCTGTCGGCCGATACAGTCAATTTTACCGCATCTTCTTCGTCAGTGGCTAAAGGAGAGACCCTGCTGGATACTGTCAACAATATTTTGTCGATGAAAGTGGATATGGTAGTCATGCGGCATAGCGCCAGTGGCGCCCCCCATTTTCTGGCACAGCATATACCCGCTGCCATCATCAATGCCGGCGATGGTATCAATGAACATCCCACACAGGGTCTGCTCGATGCTTTTTCGATCGAGGAAAGAACCGGCTCGCTGGAAGGGCGTAAGGTGGCCATCATTGGCGATATCATGCATAGCCGGGTGGCACAGAGCAATATTTACCTGCTTCGCAAAATGGGTGCACATGTGACCGTATGTGGTCCGCCCACGCTGATCCCCAAATATATCAGTCAGGCACTCGGTGTGGAGGTCAGCTACAATCTGAAGGAGACACTGGAGTGGTGCGATGTAGCTAATGTGTTGCGTATCCAGCTGGAGCGGCAAAACCAGGTACTGTTTAGCTCGCTGCGGGAGTATAATCTGGCTTATGGCATCAGCCGTAAGCTGCTCGACAGCCTGCACAAGGAGGTTGTGATCATGCACCCGGGACCGATCAACCGGGGAGTAGAATTGGATAGCGATGTGGCGGATAGTAAACAATCTATTATCTTACAGCAGGTAGAGAATGGGGTAGCCGTGCGTATGGCCGTGCTGTACCTGCTTTCTAACCGGAATAATTAACCAGCGGCTCTGATCAGCAGGCCATGTGAAGGCCTCTTGCCGGTCTGCGCCACACAAAACCAGACTGCAGTTATGGCTCGTATATGCCTTTTTCCCGGCACTTTTGATCCCGTTACACTCGGACATGTGGATATTATCAACCGGGCAATGCCTTTGTTTGATAAAATTATTGTGGGCGTTGGTCTCAATGCAGCCAAGGCACCCATGTTTTCGGCCGATCAGCGTCTGCAATGGATCAGTGAGATTTATAAGGATGAACCAAAGGTCGAAGGAGCCGTATACGAAGGTCTCACGATCGATTATTGCCGCAAGATCGGCGCCCGGTTTATTCTCCGGGGTATCCGTTATGTCAGCGACTTCGAATATGAGAAAACGATTGCCGATGCCAATCGTACACTTGACAAAAGCATTGAAACCATCTTTCTGACCGGCGAACCCAAGTACACATCGGTCGCTTCGACCATTGTAAGGGATATTATCCGCAATGGGGGCGATGCTCACCTGTTTCTCCCGGAAGTGGTCTATTCTTCATTACCAAAATAAAGAGCATATGTCTATTTGGTTTAATAAGGAATTATCAATAACCTATCTCGATTCCCTTTTACCCAATACAATGGGCGAATACCTCGGGATTGAATGGGTAGAAATTGGTGATGCACATCTGGTAGCGCGTATGCCGGTCGATAACCGTACCCGGCAGCCCTATGGTCTGCTGCATGGCGGAGCTTCCTGCACTCTGGCCGAAACGGTAGGTAGTGTAGCATCGGCCCTCGTGGTTGATCATAACCGTTTTGCCTGTGTGGGGCTGGAGATCAATGCTAACCATGTGCGTAGTGCACGCGAAGGTTTTGTAACCGCTAAGGCCACAGCGCTGCATCTGGGAGGCAATACACATGTATGGGATATTAAGATAGAGGATGAGGCACACCGGCTGATCTGTGTGCAGCCGGCTTACCGTAGCTGTTATTCCCCGCAAGGAATCATTCCGCCAGCCAAGTCTCTAAAATCTCTTTTACAGAAGGAAAGCATTCGGGCAGATAAGCCGGCACTTCTGCTTTAGACACCCAACGGGCTTCACTGATATCTTCTTCGCTTTGAGGAGTCAACGCTGGTGTGCCCTTTATATGCATCAGAAACCAGTATGATTCTTTTAAAACAAAACGGGCTCCCTGGTGATAAGTATGATAAGTGACGGGTAAAGGTTTTTCAATCGAAAGGGTTTTCAGACCGGTCTCTTCCTGCACTTCACGTACGGCGCATTCCTCGATCAATTCTCCTTCGTCCTGTTTGCCTTTGGGCAGGTCCCACTTGCCGCGGCGAAAGATCAGTAAGGCCTGGCCCTGTTCATTGAGCACCAGTCCGCCACCCGCCCGGATCAATTCAAATTTCCGATAGAAAGCATGTTTAAGTTCTGCCAGATCGGGATGCAGAAATACGCCCGCATGCACTTTTTCCAGCTGCATTTCATGAATCATGGTATTGATCGTATGCACATTGAGCTCATCAATAAAGACAGCATCATCATGATGCAGGTAAGGATCAATGCTGTCATCAATACGATCGCATAGAAAGAGCGGTTTATCGTTGAAATAGATCTTCAGGTGCATGGGGTAAAGGTAGGAGAAAAATATGCTAATGTGCTGATGTGTTAATGTGCTAATGAAGGGGGAAAAATCTTTATTGAGTTTCGTCATTTCCTGTTTACGATTATTTAATTACGTATGACACCCTGGATCAAAAGGTTAATCAGCATTAGCACATTAACACATCAGCACATTAGCACATTACTCTTTATACTTTTAAACCTTTCTGCTACTTGAATTATCTTTGCCGCATGACTAACGAAAAAGTGGTGGCAGGAAAACTGCTGCAGGCGCAGGCTATCAAACTCAGTCCTCAGCAACCGTTTACCTGGGCCAGTGGCTGGAAAAGCCCGATCTATTGCGACAACCGTCGTGTGCTTTCTTACCCGTTTATCCGGGATTTTGTGAAATCTGAACTTTGTAACCTGGTTTTTGAAAAGTTTCCGGAAGCAGAACTGCTGGCAGGTGTTGCCACAGCAGGTATTGCCTGGGGAGCGATGACGGCGGATCAGCTTAAACTGCCCTATATCTATGTGCGTCCAAAGCCGAAAGAACATGGCCTGGGCAACCAGATCGAAGGTTTTTATGAATCCGGACAGAAGACGGTGGTGATCGAAGACCTGATCTCAACCGGTAAAAGCAGTCTGCAGGTCGTAGATGTGCTTAAAAATGCCGGAGTGGAAGTAATAGGGATGGTATCTATTTTCACCTATGGTTTTACAATCGCCACCGAGGCCTTTGCGAAAGCCGGGGTAACCTATCATTCGCTGACCAATTATCCCGCATTGCTGGAACTGTCTGTTGAAAAGGGAACACTGGATCCCGCTACCCAGTCCGTTTTGTTAAAATGGCGCGAAGACCCGGCCAATTGGCAGGGAGTTTTGTAATTTGTAACAAATCATACTCATGAAACAACTCGTTTTGCTGGCAGGCCTGCTGCTGACCGGCGTACTGGCTTCTCAGGCTCAGACAAAGGCTCTGCAGACCGCCAAAATAAAAACTCCCAATGCGCTTTGTGAGGCTTGCAAGACCCGTATTGAGACCTATCTGAAACGTATTGATGGTGTACAAATGGTGAATGTCAACTTTCGCCGGGGTGAGACCACGGTAAAATATCTGACTGATCGCACCAATATCGAAGAGATCAAGACAGCTATTGCCAATCAGGGTTATGATGCCGATGATGTAACAGCCAACGAAGAATCATATAAAAAACTTCCCATCACCTGCAAAAAAGCAGAAGATGGAGGAGGACATCCGAAGCCGAGGCAGGAATAAAGAGTATAAAGGGTTTAAAAGTTTAAACCGACAATAAAAGTTAGGCCGGTTATTTCAAATTAATTTGAAATAACCGGCCTAACTCGTTTATAAGTAAGTATTTAATTATGTAAAACAGGACATGTCTAATTCGCACCACCCCATACCCTGAAAATTGTAGCCCTGCGAGGCTACAGTATTCAGGCATTTTCAAATTTTCAAATCGCCCAATCTTCAAATCCCATTAGCACATTAACCCATTAGCATATTAGCACATTATTCTCTGATGAGCCCATCCAGCGACTGTTTTCCCGCATATTTCAACGGTACCGTCTTGTAAACCCCGCTGCGGCCGGCCCGTGCCTGTCCGCTGATGCGAAGCCAGATATCGGTCTTCTTTTCGCCCAGTAAGGGTGCGGCAACCATCAGCATATCCTGCATGGATACCTTCAGTTTTACCGGCACAATAAACTCCTGACGGGGAGGAACCCTCAGGGCACTGTCTACTATAAAGTGACCGAGAAAACTACTGTCGACCCAGGCATCTCCTTCGGCCCACTTCAGCTGTCCTTTAAATGAATTGGGATTATAGTACTTCAGATTGAGCTGAATGATATTGGTACCCAGTTTTACATCACCCATGGATACCGAATCAATCCCCCGGAACTCCGGGTTCTTCATTTTTCCACAAGATGACAAAATGACCAGAAATGCGGCGGCTGTTAAAACTTGTTTGAGCATGCTGCAAAATAAGTAATGCCGGAGAATGCCAGCCACAACATTTTCTGAAAACGGGTAGCTGCTGCGGATTTTAACAAAGTCGCCCCGCAATGAAACGTCCATCAGACGGGAGTGATCTGTCCGTCACTGGTCAGTGGCCGGGTAGGGAAGTGCCGGTCGGCTCCGGCTACGGTTACTGAAAGCAATTGCCATAAAGGCCCGGTATTCGGGATGCGCAAGAGCAAAAACCGACGCAAACATATTTAGCAAACAGGGGATAACCGGTTGTAGAAAATGGTGATAATATTTTTAGTATAAATAAATTTATTTAAAATATTGATAATTATTTTGTTAAATATATTTATCTCCTATTTAATTAAATTGATTTCACGTTTAAAATATCTCTTTTCACGGCTTATTTCCACAAATATCACTGCACTCTATTTTATTTAAATAATTTACTGATAATAATATTTTTATAACAGTATATTTAAATTTTATTTTAACATCATTATTGAATAATCTATTTGTTTTATATAAGCACGGTTATAAACCGTTTTTAAAAGCATCTTTTCTTCCCGCTTCCCGCAATTCTTTACAGCTCGGTTAAATTGTGTATATTGATACACTTATCTGCTTCTCCACTGTCCTCGAAAAACGTTCCCCTCCAAAATCCTTTGCTGAAAAATCAGGGCAAGTAAAAGGTCGCACCGACCGATTAACCAAACCGGACACGGCTACTTCATGAGAAAAATATTACTGCAGGGTACCCTCTTGCTATTATTACTGATCAGCTATAAGCTGTCATTTGGGCAGGATTTTTCCAATAAGGGAAAAGACTTTTGGGTGGGCTATGGTTATCATGAGCGCATGACTGCAGGTGGCGGAGGCTCCCAGGATATGGTACTTTATTTCGCCACTGAAGCCTATACCAATGTCACCGTTTCTATTCCGGGTACAGGCTATCAGGTCGTCTATTCCATTCCCGCCAATACTATCTATACCTCGGCTCCGATTCCCAAGGCAGGTATTTATGACGCCCGTCTTAATACAGAAGGGATCTCCAACCGGGGTATCCATATTACCAGCGACAAACCCATCGTGGCCTATGCCCATATTTATAACCAGAGTGTATCCGGAGCAACCCTGCTTTTTCCTACCAATACCCTGGGCAAGGAATACTACTCCATGAACTATGAACAGATCTCCAATTCCAATAATGCCAATTGCTGGATGTATGCTGTAGCCGTAGATCCCGGAGTGACGACAATCGAGATCACTCCCTCGCAACCGACCCTTACTCATGCGGCGGGTGTTCCTTTTACGGTGAATCTTAATCAGGGCCAGGTCATAAACCTGATGGGAGTGCTGGTCGGGCAATCCGGCGACGTCTTTCGCGGGGCAGACCTCACCGGTTCACGCATCCGTTCGATCAGCAGCGGCACAGAAGGATGTAAACGAATTGCGGTTTTTAGTGGCAGTGGCCGTATAGCATTGGTTTGCGATGGAGCGGGAACCGGCCAGAAGTCATCAGACAATTACATGGTACAGGCGGTGCCCAAAAATGCCTGGGGCAAAAATTATTTAACGGTACCTACCGCTCAGCTTACATATAATGTATTCCGGATAGGAGTAGACGATCCCACTACACAGGTAAGAGTGAACGGGGTGATACAAACCAACCTGCTGCAGAATTTTTACTACCAGATAGAAGCAACTGATCAGCCATTAAGGATTGAATCGGACAAGCCCGTGATGGTCGCACAGTATATTTCTACCGGTCGTTTTTGCGGCAACCGGCGTTCCGGCGACCTGGGCGATCCGGAAGTCATTTACCTGAGCCCGATAGAACAAACCATTAACCGCGTTATTCTTAATTCTACTTCCAACTACGCCATTCAGCAACATTATATAAATGTAACTATCCCAACGCAGGGTACAGCGATCAGCTCATTCAGACTGGATGGCCAGCTGGTGTCCAACTCATTTACCCCACATCCCGAAAACCCGGCTTATTCCTATGCACGTCTCCAGGTCACGGCTGGTCAGCATATCCTGCAGTCAGACTCAGGGTTCAATGCTGTCGCATATGGATATGGCGATTTCGAATCATATGGTTATAATGCGGGCTCCAACGTAAAAGACCTGTATCAGTTTGTATCTGTAGAGAATGATCTGGCCACCGTTGATTTTCCTGCAGCCTGTAAAGGGGATCCTTTTTCTCTCCACATGACCTTTCCTTATCAGCCAACCAGGATTGAATGGAAGTTCAATGGTCTTTTTCCAGATGTAGCAATAGATAATCCTGTTTTTACCAGCACCAGTGTGGTCAATGGACGAACGCTATACCGGTATTCGCTGAGCGGATCTTATACAGCAATTAATGCAGGCACCTATCCCATAAAAGTACTGGCTCAGAATCCTACAGCCGATGGTTGCAATGGTATACAGGAAATTGATTATGACCTGGAGGTCTACAACCGGCCATCGGCCAGTTTCAATTTTACCAGCAATGGTTGTGTCAACTCGCCTGTCAGTTTTTCGGATGCATCGCCTGCTTCGGGCCGTCCGGCTACACAATGGTACTGGAATTTCGCAGATGGAAATACGAATACGACCGGAAGTACAGCCAGTCATACCTATGCCAGTGCGGGTAACTATACCGTTCGCTATGCCTATATTACCGATGTGGGCTGCAAGTCAGATACGGTTTCGAAACAGGTAAACCTGATCGAGCCGCCTGTGGCAGGATTCACGGCAACCGGTCCCTTCTGTGCGGGCAAAACAATCCGGTTTACAGATGCATCCACGATTGCAGCAGGAAGCACGATCAGTCGCTGGGTATGGAATTTTGGCGATGGCAGTAATCCTGTTGTTGCAGCCAGCAATGCTGCACAAACGCATACTTACACGGGTACGTGGTCGTACAATGTGACCCTTCAGGTAGAATCGGCTACGGGTTGTGTGAGTACAGTATTCAGCCGTACGGTTCAGATATATCCCGATCCGGTGGTGGATTTCAGCCTGCCGGGTACTGTCTGCCTGCCTGCCGGCACAGCACAGTTCAGCAGCACTTCCACTATTGCCGATGGCACTGAGTCACAGTTTACCTATACCTGGAATTTTGGAGACGGGTCTGCTATTGCCGGTGGGGTAGCACCTGCTCACCAGTACACAGGCACAGGTCCTTACCAGGTACAACTGGGGGTCACCTCTGCCAGGGGCTGCGAAGCATCGCAAACCAAAACCCTTTCATCCATCTTTCCCGAACCGCAGGCAGCCTTTACAGCTGCGGCAGAAGTATGTCTGGGCACCAATCTTTCTTTTACAGATCAGAGCACAGCAACAGGTGCAACCGTCACGCAATGGCAATGGGATTTTGGCGATGGCACTACATCTACGGAAAAGAATCCGGTAAAAGCATATTCCAGTGCTGGCACCTATACGGTGACACTACGTGTCACGACTGATAAGGGCTGCGCCGCTGCGGGAAGAATCGCCACTCAAACGGTGCAGGTACTGGCCCTGCCTGTAGCAGACTACCAGGTACAATTGCCGGGTTGCGTGGGACAGGCCGTTCGCCTGGTCAGCAATGCGACTACAACTGCCGGCGCCATTACCAAATGGACATGGAGTTTTGGAGATAATACAGGAGTCAGCCAGAATGCGGCTACGCCCCAATATCATATATATACCTCCACGGGATCTTATACCACTTCGCTGCAGGTAGAAACAGATAAGGGATGTGTGAGTGCAGTTAATACCTCTGTACTTGCAGTCAATCCCACACCGGCAGCTGCATTTGATCCGCCGGTTATCTGTGTCAACGACCGGCAGGCGCCATTCACAGACGCATCCACTATCAGCAGCGGTACAATCAGTGCCTGGCAATGGGATTTTGGCGATGCAAATGCCACGGGTATTAATCCCAATAGCGGATCTACAGCGGCTGTCTCACATCATTATTCCCTGCCGGGTATGTATACAGCTCAGTTGGTAGCTACCAGTAATCAGGGGTGTAGCGATACCACCCAGCGCACATTCCAGGTAAACGGGGCAGTACTTACGCCTGCTTTCACAGTACAAAATACTAATACGGCCGGTGTGCTATGCAGTAATGATGAGTTGCGTATCAAGGATGCCACACAGATCGATTACGGAAAATTTACCCGGATCAATATTTACTGGGATGCGGCTGATCCGGCAACTGTACAGAGCGACCCGGCTCCCTATCCCGGAAAAATATACAGTCACCAGTATAATTCGTTTGGAAGCCCGGCCAGCCGTACTTACCGCATACGGTATAATGTATATTCTGGTATTACCTGTGTAAATACGTTTGAAAAAGAAATCACGCTGCTGGCAGCACCTCAGCTTGTATTTGATCAGGCCTTACCGCTTTGCTCCAATGCTGCACCTGTACAATTTAATGGTCAGGCTCAAAATAATATGAATGGGATTGGTACATTCAGCGGAGTTGGTGTTAACAACAATGGCCTGTTTAATCCGGCGCAGGCGGGGGCAGGGGTACATACTATCACTTATACCTATGAAGCGGCCAATGGCTGTCGTGCTTCCCTGAGCAGAGAGATAGAGGTATATCCCACTCCGCGTGCCAATGCCGGTCCTGATAAAGTAGTACTGGAAGGCGGGCAGATACAACTGACCCCGGAACTCATCGCCGGCATACCGGTCACTTATCAATGGACTCCTCCTGCCGGACTTAATGATGCCGGAGTGGCAAGCCCGTATGTATCGCCCACGCAGGATATGACCTATACACTGACAGTACGTTCAGATAAAGGTTGTGAAACCAGCGATCAGGTAACAGTAAAACTATTGCTCAAACCGGTCATACCAAACATATTCAGCCCCAATGGTGATGGTATCAATGATCGTTGGGTGATCGAGCACCTGGAAAGTTATCCGGGGTGTACCATTCAGCTGTTTAACCGGTATGGACAACAGGTATTGAAAATGGTCAATTACACGACGGCCTGGGATGGCAGGATCAATGGAAAAGAAGCGCCGGTAGGTACTTATTATTATATAATTGACCCGCGCAATGGCCGCCAGCCAATGACGGGGTATGTGGATATAATCAGGTAAGCCATGCACAAAATTATCATACTGCTGATGGGAATAGGGAGTATGTTGCCGGCAGCAGGTCAGCAACGCTCACATTACACCCAGTATATTCTGAATAATTATATTCTCAATCCGGCTCTTTCCGGTATTGAAAATTATACCGATGTCAAGGTCAGTGCGCGTGATCAGTGGGTCGGATTCACCGGTGCTCCCCGCACGGTTTATTTTACCATTCATGGCCCATTGGGAAAAGAGGATTACAAGACAACGGCTACTTCTTACCAGGTGCCTGGTGAAAATCCGCGGGGACAGGCTTACTGGGAAACCTATACCGCATCTGCTCCGCACCATGGGGTAGGGCTATCAGTGATCAATGATAAGACAGGCAACTTTAACCGGTTTACGGCCTCGGCCAGTTATGCCTACCATCTCGGGTTAACACCACGCACCAATCTGTCGGCCGGTTTTTCGGCCGGTATTACTTCTGTAGGACTTAATGCAGATGGCAAGGCATTTTTTGGTCCCAATCCTTCTGATCCGGCTATAGGTGGCAGTACGGCCAACGAGTTGCGTCGCATCAAACCCGATCTTTCTGTGGGGTTGTGGTTATACAGCGCTGATTATTTTATCGGGATATCCGGTCAGCAGGTGATACCACAGAAGCTGGCTTTTGTCGATGATGCTACTTTTCAGCAAAAGGGCAGACTTGTACCACATGTATTTCTTACAGCCGGTTACAGGTTCCTGATCAATGAAGATGTGAATGCACTTCCTTCTGTAATGGTAAAGTATATCAACGGCGCTTTCAAAAATAACTACCAGGCCGAAGCCAATCTGAAACTGCAATACCGTGATCTGTTTTGGGTAGGGGGAAGCTACCGGCAGTTTGATGGTTATGCTGCTATGATGGGATTGAATGTAGGTAATACATTCAATATCGGCTATGCGTACGATTTCACCCGCACAGCTATCCGCACATACAGCCGGGGTACACATGAGCTGATGATCGGTTTCCTGATTGGCAACCGGTACGGAGACACCTGCCCGCGCAATGTGTGGTAATGGGATAATCACTGGTGTACGTGGAAAATAAACGAAAACAGCTGTTCTTTCGGAATGTTATCACACTGCCTTTACTATTGAAACGAAGCGCCCTGACCGAGCAATTAAGCTGGAAATGATCGAATAGTTTACTATCCGCATAATACTGTTCCCTGTTTCGTACCTGTTGTTTATTCCGTCTTTTTGCCTCCACGGCCGGCAGGCCGATGTGGTTCACAAGAAAAGAATAAGAGAATATGATAGGGAAATGGGATAAAGAGCCCTGACGCCCTGTGGCTATATCCAATAATGTTATAAAGGGGGCTTTACTTTTAAAAAACTTTTAAAATCACCTGTAAGTAGGTGGGTTGGAAGATGCCCTTTTTTAATATAAATTTTCCCCGGACAACAGTGATGTGATAATACGGAAATGATATAAACAAAAAACCGTTGACCTTCCCGGCAACGGTTTTTAAACATTATTTTCAGATCAGCTTATTACAGGCGAATGATCTTGCGTTGTCTTTTTACTTCGTTGATCGATTTCAAAGCACCGAGCACTTGCTGGCGTTTGGTCTCTAACTTTTGCAGCGTTACATCGGTATCCGGAATGGCTTTTTGTTTGGTCTCACTCATTTCCTTACTTACTTTATCAAGACTGACCAGTGCCAGGTTGTACGCATTGCTTAAACTATCGAGTTTGATATCAGCCAGTGCCTTACTGAGTTCTGTCTGTACTTCATTCCAGTTGATATGTGCGTAGGACTGACGCAACTGGTCTTCCATTTTCTCCCAGTTGGCTTTATCGGCCTGTTGCTGATAGTAAAGCTTAACACGCTCTTTTTCTGCGAGAGTGAGGGCATCAGCAATACTCTTTTCAACTGTTTTCCATTGTACTTCTTCCAGGATTCGCTTTGAGGCACCGAGTACTTCCTTTACCTGGGCTTCTTCCTGGGCAGAAAGCAGGTTTTGACGGGTACCAGCCTGTACTGCAAATGGATTTACTGCAGTTACATCTTCCAGCAAATCATCGGCAGCAGCTATGCTCTTAGCAGGCGCAGGCGTTATGGTTGGCGGAGCAGGGGGCGCAACCGGGGCCGCTGGTGAAACGAAAGCGACCGATTGCATAGAAGAAGCATTATTTATTAATGGCTTCAGCTGCAGTTCTCTTACAGAAGTATTGGTATTGTCGCTGTAGTTATAAGGAGCGTCCATCAGGGCCAGCATATTGGTATCTGCTGTGACTACATTCGGCTTATGCAGAATGAGCAGGCTGTGCAATCCGAGTATGCAGAGCAATGCGGCCAGCACACCACCGAGACGTGCAAATGAAAAAGCAGGTTTACGGTTAATGCCCAGCAGTGATTCTACACGTGAAAGCAATTCATGCTTACGGCTACCGGCGGCTGCAACAGCAAACTGACCGGAGGCACTTTTTTCCATTGCCAGTAATGCAGAAGCATAACCATGTGCATCATATTGAAACTGCAATACGAGTTCATCGCAGCTTTTTTCACGTTCCTGTTCAATGATGCGGACAAATGCTTTTACAAAAGGATTGAAATATAAAACAGTTTGAATGATACGCGTAAGCAGGTTGAGCAGGTAATCGAAGCGGCGGATATGCGCCAGTTCATGAAGCAGTACAGCTTCAATCTGCGTAGTGCTGAGCTGGTTGATGGCAGCCATGGGCAGCAGGATCACGGGGCGCAGATAGCCGATCGTAACCGGAGATTTTACAAAGTCAGACATCCATAACTGCACCTGCCGGCGGATGCCCATCTGGGCAGAAAGTTTCTGTACAAACAAACGCCATTGTACATCGGCCTTTTTCAGTGCATATTTGCGAATGGTTTGTACATACCGGTAGTTGCGGATAAAATTCAGCAGCGGGAAGATCAAAACCGCCAGGTACAACAGTGAAGCAATTGGCATTACCTGCTGTATCCAGGCAAATATACCTGCATGACCATAATTTGTTGTATACAACAATGGCATAACAGGCTGGCTGTGGCCATTGGTCCAGAGCAGTTGTACAAAGCTGGCAATAAAGCAGGCGAAACCTGTCAGCAGCAGGGTAGTAGCCAGTGCGCTGCGGGCAGATGATTTTTTGACCAGCCCAAGGCCGGTCAACAATTGAAATAAAACCCAGGCGGCAGCCAGCTGCCATAAACTGTTGAGCACGGCCCAACCGAGTGCCTGCAAAAATGCGGATTGGCTAAAAGCAGTCATGGTGCAAGTGGGGTTTATTTGGTTTTAAGATCGTTGAGCAGTGCCTGAATTCTTTCCAGTTCTTCAGGACTGGCTTTGTGCTCACCCAGTGCCTGAATGACCAGTTGAGTGGGGGAGCCGCCAAACAGGCTATCGATCATTTTACCCAGCAAATGCTTTTGTGTTTTTTCTTTATTGACGGCAGCCTGATATACGTGCGTACGCATACTGTCATCGCGTTTTACCAGACCTTTCTCATGCATGATCTGCATTAGCTTAAGCGTGGTTGTATAACCAACATCCTTGGTAGCTGCCAGTTCCTCATGCACTTCACGTACCGTAGCCACACCTTTATTCCAGAGTATCTGTAGTATTTCCAGTTCGCTCTCTGTGGGCTTGATTGACTTTAATGCTGACATGGGTTGTAGTTTTACGCTTCGAATATACGACCTTTTTCGTATTGCAAACATTTTATTTCACGCTTTAGTATTATTTAACATTGATTAACAGTGAGACGCAGCTAGTTATGCAAATGTTACAGGGGAATCAACTGGTTGCAGCAGGCAGGGGAAGTACCAGTTCGGCAAGGGTACCATGGCGGGGTGAACTTTGCAGAAAATAACTGCCACCCATCATAATGGCTCTTTCCTTCATACCCATTATGCCCAGAGTTTTTTGATTTTCAGCAATTTCAGGATCCAGGCCCTGACCATTGTCTTCTACCAGCAGGATCAGCTGGTCATCCTGTCTTACGAGTGAGACATCGGCCCGGGTAGCTCCGGCATGGCGGGCAATATTGGTCAGCGATTCCTGCAGGATCCGGAAAATGCCGATATTCCAGTCTTTGGGAAGTTCTTCTTCGCGTACACCGCTGATGAAACTGGTTTGTATACCGGTACGTTTTTCAAAATCCTGGCAAAACCAGTCAATGGCAGCAATAAGCCCAAGATCATCCAGCAGGCCGGGCCTCAATGCAGTGGATATGCGCCTTACTACCATTACCATACTGTTGATGGAACCCAGTATATGTTCAATTTCTTCACGTAATGGCTTATCGGCCGGCTCCAGCTTTTTGGCGAGGCGGGACACATCCATCTTTAGCACGGTAAGATGTTGCCCGAGTTCGTCATGGATCTCGCGGGAGATATGAAGACGTTCCTGTTCGCGGATGTTTTCTATATGATTGCTGAGCCTGCGCAGGTCTTCGCGTGATTGCACAAGGGCGGCTTCCACTTTTTTCCGTTCACTGATATCACGCACAAAAGCCAGGAAGCGATCGGGGGCAATGATCTTGGCGGCTACTTCCACATCGATGATGCTGCCATCTTTTCGTTTCAGCTTCCGCTCCGAGGTAACGGTGTTGCCGGCAGCAATTTCTTCGAGTTTGAAAGGCATGGCCTGTAATTGCTGCTGTATCGTAAGATCATGTATGCGCATGCGCAAAAACTCTTCCTCTGTATATTGCGAAATACGTGTGGCAGCGGGATTGACCACCAGGAACTCGCCTTTGAGATTGGCAATGAAAATAGCATCACTGGCCTGTTCAACCAGAGTGCGGTATTTTTTTTCACTCTCGCTGATGCGTTGTTGCGCCTGTTGTGTATCTGTAATGTCACGCACCAGCACCAGTACATCTTCCTTACCCTGTGGTGCATAGCGGGCTTCATAATAGCGGGTCTGCCCGTTTTTTTCCAGGTGATAGCGGTGAGAGAGTTGTTGTTGCTCTTCCAGCACTTTCTTTTTGTTGGCCAGTATTTCACTAACCAGTCTTTCCGGCATTACTTCGCCAATAGTTTTACCAATAAAATGATTGGGTGACATCAGGGTATGATGTCCCATGGGGTTACTGTAATCAGTAAACCGGTTGTCTTTATCAATTACAAGCAAGAGATCAGGCAGTGCGTCAACAATTGCTTTATTCCTTTTTTCACTTTTATCGAGTGCTTCGGTACGCTGGGCTACCAGCAGACGCAACCGCTCAGGTGTACGGGCGCCGTAAAAGGCAAATATGCCGCCTACAACAGACAGGCCCAGGGCCAGTACGCCCAGGAGCAGGGTAGGTTGCCAGGGGCGAAAGGAATCTGCCGGAGCAATGGAGAGTTTCCATTCTCCGTCGGGCACGGGTACGGATACATCGTAAGCTGATTGGCTGTTATTGATCCGGGGCAGAAAGAATTCTTCCTTATTGGTATCAGGATTGATCTTCGAAAGCTGGTAGTAATAGCCACTTTTACCGGTCGTATCAATGCCGGCTGCCTGTAGCAGGGTACTCATGCGGATGACCACGGCAGAGAATCCCCAGAATTTATTCTGAATGAAAACCGGCAGTCGTCCTACCACACCGAGGCCACCCTGTTTTAGTTCAAAAGGACCTGCAAAAAAAAGCTGTCTGCGTTCCAGCGCTTTCAGAGCTTCTTTGTTCCGGTGCGGATCGCTCAGTACATCGTAACCGATTACTGCTTCATGCGTATGCAATGGATATACATAACGGATCACACCCTGGGGAGCCAATTGCAGAGCGTCAATGAATTTGTTGTTGTTCAGAACATAGAAGGCAACTGAATCAAAATTGACCGGCACCCCATCTTCATTGAGTGTAAGGGCCATGGTCTGTGTGGCAGATAAACTGTACTGGAGTGACTGCTGCAGGCGGCTGCGCACGATTTCGGCAGCCGTATAGAGATGGCGGTCCTCTTCATTTTTGCGGAGACGGTAATCGAGATAGATCAGTACAAAGCAAACGCAGGCCAGCAGCAGGGCCGTAAGAACCCCGGTGAGCAGCGAACTGCTCAAAGGTTTACTCCTGGGTGGGTATGTAGGGGGCAACTGCGTCATAACCATTCATTCACTATCAACAGAAATGTCTCACTTCACTTCCTGATCTAATGTACAAAATAAGTCCCGCTGTAGACACAGCAGGACTTCATTAATGGTTCTGATTAAGAACTTCAATTACTTATAGCTGGCCGTAGTGGCGGGGGTGATAGCTGCGGTAGTCTTCTCAGCCTGCCATTCGGTTTTCTTTGTTTCTTGTTTGGCTGCTGCCTCCGTTTTGCTGTCAATCTGAGCCAGGGTGGGGGCAATAACCAGTGATACGATCGACATCAGTTTGATAAGAATGTTCATAGAAGGACCGGAAGTGTCTTTGAAAGGATCACCCACCGTGTCACCCGTTACTGAAGCCTTGTGTGGTTCTGATTTTTTGTAATAGGTCTCGCCGTTGATCTCTACTCCTTTTTCAAATGATTTTTTGGCGTTATCCCATGCACCGCCGGCATTGTTCTGGAACATACCCATCAGTACACCACTCACGGTAGCACCAGCGAGAAAGCCACCGAGGGCTTCGGCACCCAGACCGGGCATAAAGCCGATGATAAGAGGGGAGATGATTGCGATGGCACCAGGCAGCATCATTTTTTTGATAGACGCATCGGTAGAGATGGCTACGCATTTATCATATTCCGGTTTACCTGTGCCTTCCATAATACCGGGGATGGTTTTGAACTGACGGCGTACTTCTTCTACCATGGCCATGGCTGCCTGTCCTACAGCGCGGATCGCCAGTGAAGAAAAGATAAAGGGAATCATGGCACCTACAAAAAGACAGGCCAGTACATTCGCTTTATAGATATTAATACCAGTTATACCGGCTACTCCTACAAAGGCAGCAAACAGGGCCAGGGCTGTCAGGGCAGCAGAGGCGATGGCAAAACCTTTACCGGTTGCAGCAGTTGTATTACCAACAGCATCCAGCACATCTGTTTTTTCACGTACATCTTTGGGCAATTCGCTCATTTCGGCAATACCACCGGCGTTGTCGGCAATAGGACCAAAGGCATCAATTGCCAGTTGCATAGCCGTTGTAGCCATCATACCGGCAGCGGCAATGGCCACACCATAGAGACCGGCACACTCATAAGAACCCCAGATACCACCTGCCAGTACAATAATAGGCAGGAAGGTTGATTCCATACCAATTGCCAGGCCACCGATTACGTTGGTCGCATGGCCGGTAGAAGATTGTTTGATGATGCTCAGCACAGGGCGTTTGCCCATAGCTGTATAATATTCAGTAATGATGCTCATGAGGGCGCCTACCAGCAGACCTACGCCGATCGCTCCCAGTACACCCCATTTGGTGAATACAGTGCCACGGAGAATCATCTCTTCGGGCAACAGCCAGGATACAAGTCCGGCAGCGGCAATCGCTGTCAGTACAATTGAACCCCAGTTACCCATATTGAGCGCTTTCTGTACGGTATTGGTATTAATACCGGCAGCATCGCTGATACGTACAAAGAAAGTACCGATGATAGAGAAGAGGATACCTACGCCGGCAATCAGCATGGGAAGCACCACGGGTGAAAAACCACCCAGGGTATCAGCATCCAGTACCTGTGTCTGCTGACCCAGTACAATCGTGGCGAGAACGGTAGCCACATAAGAACCAAACAGGTCGGCACCCATACCAGCTACATCACCTACGTTGTCGCCCACGTTGTCTGCAATGGTTGCAGGGTTGCGGGGATCATCTTCGGGAATACCGGCTTCTACTTTACCTACCAGGTCAGCACCTACGTCGGCCGCTTTTGTATAAATACCTCCACCTACACGGGCAAAAAGGGCAATTGATTCGGCACCCAGCGAAAAACCGGTCAGTACTTCAATAGTACGGATCATTTCATCGCTGTTGAGCGCAGCATCAGGAGCAAAAATTTGTTTGAGGACAATGTAAAGACCACCCAGACCCATTACGGCCAGACCGGCAACACCCACACCCATTACAGCACCACCGGTAAAGGACACATTAAGTGCCTTGCTGAGGCTGCTACGGGCGGCCTGTGCAGTACGTACATTGGCCTTGGTAGCGGCTTTCATACCAACAAAACCAGCCAGGGCACTCAGCACAGCGCCTAATACAAAGGCTACGGCAATAGACCAGTGGGAGTGGGGGTTTGATTGAGACATTACTGCCAGCAGAATGCCCACAATCACCACGAAATAACCCAGGATCTTCCATTCCGCTTTCAGGAAGGCCATCGCACCTTCAGCAATGTAATTGCTAATCTCTTTCATACGATCATTTCCCGCATCCTGCCGGGAAACCCAATTGAATTTAATCCAGGTATAAAGGAGACCAATAAGCCCCATTAAGGGAACGAGATAGATCAATTTGTCCATAAAGAGTTTCTTCTTAATAAAAAATTAAAAGGACGGCAAAGATAGGGGATGAATAGCAATACTGCAAGAACTGTAAAATAGCTGATAATCAGCAGACAGTGAATAGTTGACAGTGGACAGTTCTGTTTAAAGTGTATAAAAGGTTTAAAGGGGCGGTTACCTAAAACTTAATCCCGTAAATAAAAGATCAAAGGAGAGACCAACTACCCTTTAAACTCGTTAAACTCTTTATACCCTTTATACTTTTAAACCTTTAAACACTGTCCACTATTTAGACTTGTCCGGGCAATTACAATCTATCCCAACAGGTTTCAGGTTTTCGGCTTTTTTCAACGCCTGCTCCAATTGTGCCAGTGTCGTATCGGCCTGGCGGATGCTGCTGGCATTCTTTGTATCACTGAGCGTGATCTGCATATCTTTAAACGGTAAAGCCTTTACAGTAGCTTCGAATTCTTCTTTGGTTGCGGCCTTCAGCTCCAGCTCAAGCTGCTGCTTTGTGCTGGTAGTAAATCGTTGTATCCCGAAATAGGCTGACTCTGCCGATTCGGCCATACCTATTATATAAGCCTGCGCACCCTGTGGCAGGGGGATACTGCCATCCCTTTTAAAGAAAGCCAGCCAATCAGGATCTGCTGAGGAAGGCCCTGCCTCGCCCAGTATATTCAATGATGGAATAGCCAGGTAAACTGTGGCCTTACTTTTATAACTGCCCTGCAGGCGTACCATCAACTGGCTTTCCTGTACGCCATCTACCATTTTTACCAGCATATCTATATTATACCAGCCAAAGGTTTCGATGGTAAACTGGTAATAACTGGCGTTGATGTTTTCCGGCGATACCAGGTCATCTATGGCAGGTAAAGCTGTACCAATATTCCAGGTTGGGTCAGGAATACGATTTACTAATTCGCCGTTATCTGCCACAAGATTTTTTCGTGTTGTCTTTACTTCGTTAATAGATTGGGTTAACCCGTTTATTTTCTGCAGATATAGTTCACAACTGTCTGCGCTGCGTTGCAACTGTACCTGCCAGGGAAGCGGTAGGGATAAACGGTCACTTTCTGCCTGGATATAACGGAGGATAGCAGCATAGTCATTATTCTCGTTGAAGGTATCTGCTACCGGAAGAAGTTGCGGAATACCCGCAGCGGGTGAACCGTATTGTTTTTGCAGATTACATTTATAGGCTGTTGCTGCAGTGAAATGTTCTCTCAACTGCTGCAATTTTTTTTCATCGTGCTGGTTGGTTGAGGTATCCGATGGCAGTGATCTTTCTGTATCGGTTGTGCTGGCAACAGGCCTACTATTAAAATTGAAATGATTATAATAAATATCCGTATTGGCAGATTCGATCGGAAACCGTTTGAGCAAATGTGCCAGATCAGGCCCTGTACCTTCTTTACCAATGCTGTGGCAATTGCTGCATTCCTGTTGAAACAAAACCTTTCCCCGGTAATAAGCTGCCAGCTGTGGATTGGCAGGCAGTGGCTGTGGGTTGGTCCAGTTTACTGAACCATCCGTTTCTTCTGCTCCTTTATATAATTGCATTCCTTTTTGGAGATTGGCGGAAGGCAATGCCACCTGGATCGGTTTGGTAATACGTACGGTACGGCCAGCCACCGCGTTTATATAGATCATGCCACCACTGGAGAGCGCTTCACCGCTCGCGGAAGTGGTCAGCCCGGCTATAAGCATCTGTTGCAGGGTGAGCGCTTCTTTAATTTCCAGCATTACCGGTGCTGTGCCATCTGCTTCCAATGCACCCGCCGGTATCCGGATAAGAGCCCCACCGGGTGTACGTAATGTGGTGTCGTTAGCAGCATTTACACTGAACCGGAGTGTAGGCAAAAGGGAAGGGTCACCTATTAAAGGGGTATCGGAAGATTTGCAGGAAAATAACAGACAGAGTAATAAAACCGGTAGGAGAAGGCGGATCATGGCAGAAGGTTTAAGGCAAAGGTTATATGATTAATGCCGGCATTTAAGAAAAGTAACCCAGTCAGGCTGGCTGGATTGAACGGAAGGCACTACCCAAATGACCAATGATATCGCGTGCAATCAGGGCTTCCATAGAAAGTGCAGCTGCAGCGGTATCGCCCGCAACACCATGCAGGTATACACCGAGTAAGGCAGCTTCTACGGGGCTATAGCCCTGAGCCAGTAATCCCGTCAGAACACCTGTCAGCACGTCGCCACTGCCGGCCGTGGCCATACCTGCATTACCTGAACTATTGAAAAAGCCTTTACCATCAGGGGTGGCTATCAATGTGTGATGCCCTTTCAATACAATCACTATCCGCAATTCGGCTGCCATCGCCAGTGCACGTTCTACGCATTCAAATTCGTTGCCCGTACTGCCAAAAAGCCGTTCAAACTCTTTGGGATGCGGCGTGAGCACAGCTCCTGCCGGTAATAAACGCAGCAGGTCCTTCTGCTGCCCCAGTATATTGAGGGCATCTGCATCCAGCACAAGCGGACCGCGGTAACCATCGAGCAACTCACGCAGCAATACCTTTGTTTCACTGGCCTGGCCCAGTCCGGGCCCAATACCTATTGCGTCAAAACGGGTAATATCGGTTTCCAGCCTGGTGCAGAAAGAAGAATTATAATCGGTCAGCAGCATCGCCTCGGGCAGGGTGGATTGCAGAATAGGGTAACTGCTTTGCGGTACGTGACAGGTAAGCAAACCGGCACCACTGCGCAAAACGGCATGCCCGCTCAGTACGGCTGCACCTGTTTTACCATAACTGCCGGCAATGAGCAATACATGTCCAAAATTTCCTTTATGTCCAAATGCATTCCGCGGCCGATAAATGCTGCGGGCCATATTGATATCCAGGTAATCGAACCGGCTGAAGAGTAATTGTCCAAAATCAGGATGCAGACCTATGTCAAGGATATGCACCTGACCGATGCTGGCCGCATTTTCAGCCATCATAAAAGCCAGCTTCAGGCATTGAAAGCTGAGTGTGTGGGAAGCCCTTATCACCGTTTGTCCGACCGAAGACTGATCGGCAAATAATCCGCTGGGTATATCAATGGAAACGATGGTGCGATTGAGCTCGTTTATATGTTTTACCAGCGCAGCAGTCACTGCTTCCAGGCCACGGCTGAGCCCGGTGCCAAACAATGCATCAATGACCAGCTCGTCCGGCGCCAGTTGCGGAAAATGTGTTTCATCCTGTATAAAACGGATATCGGTCACTCCCTGCTGATGCAGGCGGGCCAGGTTTATCTGAAAATCATCTGTGCCTTTGTGACCAAATTCGAGAATGTGTACGGCAACGGCAACACCCTGCATGGCCAGCAACCGGGCAATGGCCAGACCATCTCCTCCATTATTCCCCTTGCCGCAAAAAATATGAACCGAACCCTGCGCGAGACCATTATTCTGTAACCATTGTACACAATTCTCTGCTGCTCGTTCCATCAGGTCAATGGAAGCAATAGGTTCATGCTGAATGGTATACTGATCCCACTCGCGGATATATGCGGCATTCAGAATTTTCATTGCTTAAAGGTAGTCAATCCGGGTAAGCAATGCTGAATGGTTAAAGAAGTAAGGTTGAAGACACCGGGCTTAACGTTTGCCGGCCGATTCCGGACTGCCATCATCCTCATCGGCAGTATCGGTGTCGCGATAATGGCCAAACAGGTCGTATGATTGTGTTGCCGATGAATAAATATTCCGGTTGAACTTATTGCCGAGAATGATGATCGTCACCTGCTCATCGGTGAGGCGCGCAAATGCAGCATTAAATCCATGCCAGCGGCCAAAATGATAAATCACTTTTTTGCCATTGGGGAAATTGAGCATACGGAACCCCAGTCCATAATTATGGATTGAAGGACGCTCATTGCTGTAGGGAGTAAAGGCAGAATCGAGCAGGGCCTTGCTTACCAGTTGCTCTGTATAAAGCGCCTGATCCCATTTCAGCAGATCGCGGGGAGTAGAGTAGATATTTTTATCACCATAAGTGCCTTCGAAGATGTCGTTGGCCCATACGGTTCCATTCGGATTAAAGGAAGGGTAAACGGCTGTACTGTCGCTGGCTTTGAATACAAAGCTGTGTGTCATTTTAAGCGGGCCAAAAATGGTTTGGCGTATATAATCCGGGTAACTAACACCTGTTATTTTCTCAATGATGAGGGCCAGCATCACAAAATTGGTATTACAGTAGCTGAACTTGCGGTCGGGGCTTGCCGTGCGTGCCGGTTTTTCTGTATAGAGGTAGCGGAGTACATCCTCATTGGTCACATAAGCATCCGAATTCCAGCTTTTGGGAGTAATGAAATAAAGGTAGTTGGGCAGCCCGCTGCGGTGGTTGAGCAGCATCTTGACAGTGATGCCGGGGTAGGGCAGGCCGGGGAAAAAATGCTGAATGGAATCCTGCAGTGATAATTTTCCTTCCTGCACCAGGTGCAGTATGGCCACGCCTGTAAATGTTTTGGAAGTGGAAGCTATATGAAATGAAGTACTGTCTGTAATAGCAACACGTTTACGGGAATCGGCAAAGCCCTGATAGTCTTCATACACGATTTCGCCGTTTTTGGCGACCAGCATACCACCGTTAAAACCGCGTCGCAGCAGCATGGAATCAAAATATCCGGATACCAGGCGGTAATAATGGCGAAACGTAGCTTTGTCGAGTTTGGAAGGAGTAGTGGGGTAATAGTTCAACGAATCTTCAGCAGCAGGTTTTTCTGCTTTGGAAGAGGCCTCTTTGCAGCCATATAACAGGAATCCAAAGGCCAGTATGGTCAACCAATTTTTCAATAGAAGTCTTTTAGCAAAAATAGCGTTCGTTCGTAGTGTACAGATTATCAACTTTTCCCCAATTGCTAATTTATCTTAATAACGACAGGGTTATATTTGCAGTATGGCAAGCACCGAAAAAACGAGTTACCCCAAGGAAAAAATACGTGTTCTCTTTCTCGAAAATATCAGCGACCTCGCCGTTAAAGGTTTTCAGCAACAGGGATATGTAAAAGTAGAAAAAATCACGAAGGCTCTTACCGAAGATGAACTGGTAAAAGAGATCAAAGATGTGCATATTCTCGGTATCCGTTCCAAAACACAGATTACGGCACGTGTACTGGAAGCCGCTACCAAACTGCAGGCCATTGGTTGTTTCTGCATCGGCGTAAACCAGGTCGATCTGAAAGCCGCTACCCGCAAGGGAGTGGTGGTATTCAATGCACCTTATTCCAATACCCGTTCGGTTGCCGAGCTGGTAATTGGTCTCGCTATCATGCTTATTCGTCGTATACCCGATAAGAATAAGGCCGCTCATGAAGGTATTTGGATGAAGGATGCCAAAGGAAGTTTTGAGCTGCGTGGCAAGACTCTGGGCATTATTGGTTACGGCAATATTGGCTCGCAGGTAAGCGTACTGGCCGAAGCACTGGGTATGAAAGTGATCTTCTATGATGTGGAAACCAAATTACCCCTGGGCAATGCATCGGATGGCAAAACGCTCAAAGAAGTATTGGGTAAAGCCGATGTGATCACACTGCATGTTCCGGAAACTTCGCAGACAAAGAATATCATCAATAAGACTACACTCAAATATGTGAAGAAAGGTGCCATCCTGATCAACTATGCCCGTGGCGAAGTAGTGGATCTCGATGCATTGCGCAAAGCCATTGTGGAGGAGCAGATAGGTGGTGCGGCCATTGACGTATTTCCCTGGGAGCCCGAAAAGAATGGCGATCGTTTTCAGTCACCCTTACAGGATCTGCCCAATGTGATCCTTACTCCGCATATTGGAGGCTCTACGGAAGAAGCACAGCAGAATATAGGCCAGGATGTGAGTGTCAAATTGCTTAACTATCTCGAAAAAGGAATCACCTTTGGTTCGCATACCGTACCGGCACTGGCCCTGCCACCACAGGAAGGGTCGCACCGCATCCTGCATATTCACCGCAATGTGCCCGGAGTATTAAGTGCTATCAATACCCAGCTTTCCAAACATAATATCAATATCGTGGGGCAATATCTCAAAACCAATGACGAGATCGGTTATGTAGTACTGGATGTCGATAAAAAATTATCGGCGCAGGCACAGCAGTTATTGCGGGGAGTAAAAGAAACAATTAAGGTGCGCTTACTCTATTGAGTTGTAAAATATTGATTAATAGAATGTAAGTAAAAGCCAATCACAAATTGGCTTTGAGAATTCTTTCATCCCAAAAAATAGATTTATTTTTTTGGAGTAACAGAGCGTTTCGGACGTCTGGGCGACAGCTAGAAATAGTTATTACGTTCCCCTGTTATAACAGAATTTATGTAATTTATTACTGGCCGGTGTATTTATACACCGGCTTTTTTATGCTTTGCATACATTGTAGCAAATTCAAGTTTCGCATCGCCACGATTCATTCTTAGTTTCATAGCTACATAATTAGGTTTAACTATTTACGGGCCTGACCCTAAACGAAATTTTGCTTTGGCCCGGTTTTTTTGGATGATTTCCGAGAAGCGGAATATATTTCTAATATTTTCAAAAAATATTGAAAATTGTGTAAATTTGTGTCATCAAATTAATCACCCATGAAAGTTGTAATAGTAGGGGCCGGTTTTGGAGGACTGAAACTGGCCCGGCGGCTCAATAACAAGGCAGGATTTGAAGTGGTGTTGGTAGATAAATTCAATTATCATCAGTTTCAACCGTTGTTTTACCAGGTGGCTACAGCGGGACTGGATGCCAGCAATATTTCTTTCCCTTTACGCAAAGTATTTCAACGCAGCAATAATGTACGCATCCGGCTGGCAGAACTGAAGGAAGTAGTGCCGGCAGAGAAAAAGATCATCACCGATGCGGAAGAGATCGATTATGATGTACTGGTGCTGGCTACAGGAGCAGGTACCAATTTCTTTGGCAATAAAGACCTGGAAACACATGCTTTCCCGATGAAATCGACGGTAGAGGCGTTGCAGTTACGGTATCGTATTTTGCAAAACCTGGAAGAATCGCTTACAATCACCGATGAGGAAGAACTGCAACGGCGAATGAACATTGTGGTAGTAGGAGGCGGCCCTACGGGTGTGGAAGTGGCCGGTGCTTTATCGGAGATGAAAAAGTATGTATTGCCCAAGGAATATCCGGAACTTGATTTTTCCCGCATGCATATATATCTGCTGGAAGGCTCGGGCAAGACCCTGGCCACCATGAGTGCGAAGTCATCTGAAAAGTCGCAGCGTTACCTGGAAAGACTGGGAGTAACGGTGATGACAGGTGCGCTGGTAAAAGAATATGATGGTAAGGATATCCGGTTGCAGGACGGGCGCAGTATTGCAGCACATACTGTAATATGGGCTGCCGGAATCCGCGGCAATCTGCCTGCAGGTATTGATCCGGCCCTTGTTGCGCGCGGCAACCGTATCCGCATCAACAGGTATTGCCAGGTACAAGGATGGGACGATGTATATGCAATCGGTGATCTTGCTTACATGGAAACACCCGAGTATCCCAATGGTCATCCGCAGGTAGCACCCGTGGCCATGCAGCAGGCAACGCTGGTAGGTGATAACCTGGTCAGGCTGGAACGAAAATCGCCGGAGCGTACCCTCGAGCAATTCGTCTATAATGATAAAGGCAGCATGGCTACCGTGGGACGCAACCTGGCTGTAGTGGATATTCCCAAACCCAAATTACATTTCGGCGGTTTCTTTGCCTGGATGATCTGGATGGGTTTGCACCTGATGATGATACTGGGTGTTAAGAACCGGTTCTTTGTATTCATGAACTGGCTGTATAATTATTTTACCTACGATCAGAACCTGCGGTTGATATTCCGTGAGTTTGACCGGGATAATAGTCATAAACAGATCGTCGGGCAAAAGGTAGATACGCCTGCTGTTGGTGTATAGCAAACAACAGACGATACTTTTATTGAAGGTTGCTGATTGTTGGAGGTATTACTTTGATGTTGTCAATTTTTTTCTGTCTTACAGCTTCTTCCAGTTGCTGATGGCTACCAGGTTGTAATGTAATTGCATTGCGATACCTTCCTGTTGTTCTGAATTCGCTAAGGCTGTAAAGAAGCGAATTATTTTCATCGCTGGATAAAACCAATAAGATCGCCCGTTGATCGAGCGGGAGTTGCAGGTCTTTTTCGAAAGTAATTCTGCTGCCGTCTCCATAGGCACTAAGGAGTACTTTGCTGTCGGGCAGTAGTATGAACCCAACCGCATCTTCAATGTTTTTATTGGAAATATCAATTTCAATATCCTGTAAGGCAAGAAAGGGTACATTTCCTTTTAAGAATAGATCAATATTATACCATCCCTTACTGGTTATTTCAAAATCATAGGTGGCATATTCTATTGTTGGTGAAAATGTTATTTCCCTGGTCGGCAGAGCTGTGTTGCTATCAGCAGGTGGTATAGTTGTGCTGGTATCCATACGCCAGTTGGACTGAGACCAATTATCATTGGCAATTCCCTCTTCTATTCCTGCTGCATTCAGATACTTGAGCAAACAGGCCAGCGTTTTATCAGACAGGTCTGGAAAGGATGTCATGACGGACCCAAATTTGGCTTTTAGATTAATTGCATAAGGGTTGGTGTTCGTTACTCTGGCGGCATTTCGTACGAAATAAGCAAAGCTGTCCGGATTACTCCAGGGGCCACGTGCGCCGACCTGTGCAAGCTTTGGGCCTGTACCATCCTTTAAAAGATTGTGGCAGGTCATACATTTGCTGCGAAACAGTATGCGTGCTTCCGAAAGACAGTTACTGTCAATAACAGCATAGGAAAGTGGTTGCGGATTTTGCCAGTTGATGACTCCGCCATAGCTGCTCTCGCCTTTAAATATCTGCATATTGGCGACAGTCTGCAGGCGCGGTATTTTGATTTCAATGGGCTTAAGAATAGTTGCATCCACCGCTTCAAAGTAGATCATCCCGTCGCTTGACAACAGATTAGTTCCAGATCTTGTCACGAGCCCGGCCAGTAAGATCTCGCTGGCAGTTAATGCTTCGCGCACCCTTACCACCACAGGCCCATTGCCCGAAATGCAGCCGGCCTTAATATGGATTTGAACGGCATGAATTGTTTTCAATACTGTATCTGCCTGCGGGTTTATTATAAATTCCTGGACAGGCAGGTTATCGGGTGAAACAATGGAGGAGAATCGGGTGTCCTGGTTTTTACAGGCACTAAGGCAGGTCAGAACTGCCAGGCATACAAATAAAGAACGCATAAGCAATCTGTTTTAATGGTTTGCCTGCTATAAAACCGGCTATGAGAACTTAAGTTCTTTATCAGAAAAAATAATTATTTCAAAAAAAAATGAAAACAGGATCAGGATAGGCGAGCCAGTATCTTACGCCCGCGTGAGCGAAAAGCCGCCGTTTCCAGGTCCCAGCGATCTTCGATGACTCGGCACAACTCGCCGGCGATATCGGGATACTGCTTGCACATGCGTTCGAGTATGGTCAGCGAAAAAGCTTTTACGGCTGCTTTTTCCTTTGGGTCGCAGATGTAGTCAAAGCAGCAGTTCATGAGTTTGCCCTGCAGACGTGCAGGCACATCCACATCCTGCAGCAACCGTACCGCATTGCGCCTGACAGCAGGAGGCAGATCATTTTTTTCCATTTGACGGATGAGCGCTGTAAGGTGTGGTTTGATAAGCTGCGGATGTTTTTGCACAGCATAACTCAGTGGCCAGGCAGACCGTTGAATGACCCGATCGGTACCGGTCATAAACAATCTGAATAATTCATTAAACCTTTCCTGCGAATTATCTACCCATTGTACAATTATCAAACAATTGGCACGTGTATGTTCTTTCAATAACTGATTTTCCAGATGCATGTGTGGCTATTTATTACTCTTGTGCAGATCGGGCATCCTGAATTGAATGATCAACGAAGATACAATAGTGATCACACCAATCAGTACAATGGCATAACTGATACCAAATGCATCGGCTACCATACCCGAAATAATGGCACCAATGGCATAACCCAGGTCACGCCAGAGCCGGAAACTGCCGATACTTTCTGCGCGTTGCGCCGGCGTGGTGACACGCGCGATAACTGTGAGAAAAGTCGGGTATACCAGCGCTGTACCAATTCCCAGAATTGCTGCCAGTACGATCAATAGAGGAATACTATACACAAAAGGCAACAGGAGAATAGCCACTCCCTGCAATAGCATTCCCCAGAACAACATGGATTTTTGAGAATATTTATCGGCCATTTTTCCAGTAAACAGCTGACCAATACCCCATACCATTGGATATACAGCCGTAATGATACCGACCTGCCCGCTGTGATAATGCAGGGAAAATAAAAGAAGCGGTAGTAAGCCCCAGATCATCCCATCGTTGAGATTATTGACCAGACCAGCCTGCGTAACAGAACTGAGCGTTTTGTTGCGGAAACTGGTGTCGAGAAAAACATGTTTCAGTGGTTGTATATTACTGGTTTGAATTTCTTTTGCCACATGGGCGGCCGTATCCCTGATCCATAGCAGGGTTAACAGCAATCCGGTTATTGATAAGAAAACCCCAATATAAAAAGGGTAGGGGCTGATGCCAAACCGGTGTGCCACATAACCGGATAAAAATGCAATTGTGCCAACGGCTGCATATCCTGCAAATTCATTGAGCCCCATGGCAAATCCGCGATCCTTTTCACCCACAAGATCTATTTTCATAATTACCGTACTGCTCCAGCTTAATCCCTGGCTGAGCCCCAGCAGTATGTTGGCCAGTACAACCTGGTTCCAATCTTGAGCATAAATGAGCAGGAAGGGAATAGGTATCGCCAGTATCCAGCCTGCGAGTAACAGATTGCGCCGGCCAAACCGGTTAGCCAGTTTACCCATGAAAAAATTAGCAACCGCTTTGGTAATGCCAAAGGCGATGATAAAGGAGAGTATGGCTGTTTTGGAAGCAATACCGAATTTTTCGGCTGCCAGTTCAGGAAGTATGGTGCGTTCCAGTCCCACCATACCACCTACAAATGCGTTTACAATGACCAGTAGCGTGAACTGTCGCCAGTTTTCTTTCAGCCCTAACCTGATATGTGCTGCTGCTGAAGTTGCCATAGATAAACAGGCAAAAGTAAAATATTTCTACGCCAGGGTTGGTGAGAAAAGTTACAATGCCGTGATGCAGATTTAATCAAACATTGATTTTTGGTTAGACTGGCGGGCGGGTATGGTCAGGGTTTGTTTGAATGCTTTATTGATACCCTCAATAAAATGAGTGGCCAGTAATGGTGATTCCAGTTCAATATTCTGATGAACGAAGAAATAAAGTTTCTGCAATCCGTCTTTTCGCCATTTCTTTATCCGGGTCAGCCAGTCATCGAGACGCGCTTTATCGCTGGGATGGTTGGCGCCCACATACCGTACAAAAGCCACGGGACTGGTGAGCCGCATATGCAGCATATCGCGGCGGCCGGCGGTATCAACAATAATATTGGCCATACCGAGTTTTTCCAGCAGATCACCGAAAGCTTTATTCACTTTTTTATCTGAAAACCATTCTTCATTTCTTACTTCCACAGCCAGCGGTATTTCGGGAGGGAAATTTTCCAGTACATGTTTGAGCCGGTCAAAATCGCGGGGTTTGAAATTATCGTGCAATTGCAGAAAGGCCATACCGAGCTTATGTTCAAAGTTGCTGACGGCATTGCAGAATTCGCCAATTGGTTCCTCTACATCAATTAATCTCTTAAAATGACTGATCGTATTGGTGAGTTTGGGAAAAAAATGAAAATTATCGGGCGTCTTATTTTTCCAGGTTTCTACCTGCTGCCAGGTGGGCATGCCATAAAATGTCGCATTCAGCTCAATACTGTTGAATTGAGTGGAATAGTAAGTCAACTCGTCTTTTGTGCCTTTTGGATAAAAGCCTTTCAGATCTGTCTTATTCCATTTGGCGCAGCCTACACATACTTCAAACTCTTCTTTGCTTTTACCTGTCTTAAGTACACGTGCCGTATCTGGTGAGTCTTTGGGCAGTGAAAAATCAACCTTCCCGGGGTCAGCTACTTTTCCGAATTGCATAGAACGCTATTTGTATAACAAATTAGCATAAAAGGGGCATTTGAACGGAAAAAACTGTATGCTGATACGATTTGAAGATTTGAGAATTTGAGGATGAGACGAGGAAATGTGCTAATGTGATTAATGTGCTGATGTGCTAATGAGATTTGCTGATTTGAAAATCGCTGCTGTCAGGGGAAAATAAAAGAAAATAGCGTTTCTTTCGGAAAGCTATTACATGACCTTTACTGTTGAAACGAAGCATACGGAGCCGTCCCGTGAGTTCGGGACGGACGCGAAGCGCGCGTCTGTCCGAGGGTTCGGACCGAGCAGTTAAACAGGAAATGATCGAATAGTTTACTATCCGCACAATACTGTTCCCGCATTTCGTACCTGCTTTTAATTTCGTCTTTTTGCCGCTACGGCCGGCGAACCACAAGAAAAAATAAGAGAATAAAGCAGAGGAATGCCGGTCCAATAGTTTTCCTTTCAGACGCCTTTGACAATTGTAGGCGCGCGATGCATCGCGCGCCTACAAAACATCTGTCCACATCTGATTCTCAAATCCTCTTTTGCCACATTTGTTTTCTCCGAACAAGAATAATCTTCAAATCCTCAAATTCCATTAGCACATTTGTTCTCTCATTTTGACAACGCATCGTACTCCTCATCGGTAAGACAGATACTCGCGGCTGCCATATTTTCTTTTAAATGCGCAATGGATTTGGTGCCGGGTATAAGCAGAATATTAGCAGAGCGGCGCAACAACCAGGCCAGTGCGATTTGCGCTGTTGTAGCATTATGCGCTTTGGCAATAGCATTGATCTTATCGCTTAGCTTGTCAGGACCAGATGCAAGCGGATACCAGGGAATAAAGGCAATATTGTGTTGTGTCGTATAGTCGAGTAAATCTTCCCATTTGCGCTGTGCCAGGTTGTACAGGTTTTGTACAGATACGATAGGGACTATTTGCTGTGCGCGTTCAATTTCTTCAACACTCACTTCTGATAATCCTACATGTCTGATCTTGCCGGCCTTTACTGCGGCGGCGACAGGAGCCAGCGTTTCTTCGATAGAAAAACGGGGATCAATCCGGTGTAGTTGCCAGAGTTGAATCTGTTCTTTCCCGAGCCGTTGGAGACTGCCTTCAATGGTTTGTGCGATATAGGCCGGATCGCCATTTACCGGCCATTGATTGGGGCCTGTGCGGGTAAGGCCGCCTTTGGTAGCAATTACCAGTTGATCATACTGATCTTTGAGGGCATCGTGGATCAGCACTTCATTGGTATGCGGACCATAAGAGTCAGCCGTGTCAATGAAATTGACACCGAGTTTTATCGTTTCTTTTAAGACTTCAAGGGCATTGCCGCGATCTTCGGCATCTCCCCATACACCAGTGCCGGTGAGTTGCATAGCGCCGTAACCCAGCCGGTTGATTTTGTATTCACCCGCCAGTGTATAGGTTAGAGAGACTGTATTTGTTGTACTCATGACTTCAGTTTTTTACTTGAAAAAAATTAATGTTCCAGTTTTGTCAGCACAGCCTGTCCTTTGCGGATCTCTTCAGAAGCTTTTTTAATAAGCGTATCCTGCGCTACTACAGCTCCGGTTATCTCTGTACGCTCGCCATTGCTGGTGCCAGTGGCAATAGGAACCCATTCTGCTTTGCCATCTTTCACGCGGATCACAAATACGCCCAGCGAGGAATTGAGAATGGCGGTGTTGGGAACATTGACTGTGGCGGCACCACTTTGCAGTGGCAGTATGATCTCCGCTACCATGCCCGGCAATAAATTTTTAGCACTATTTGCCACATCCATTTCCACTCGTTGTGAGCGCAGCCGGTTATCGAGCGCACCTGCCGCTCTTGAAATGCGGGCCGTGAATGTATCGCCGGGCAGGGATTGCACCGTAAATTTCACTTCTCCGTTTCTGTCAAGGCTACCGGTATAGGATTCGGGTACACTCACCACAAGCCGCAGTTTTTTTTGTTCTACGAGTGTGAAGATCGGTAGCTCAGATCCTTTACCCGTAGGACCTACATAGGCTCCGGTACTTACATTCCTGGCAGAAATAACACCACTGAATGGTGCCCGTATCTGCAGGTAATTGCGTGTATCCGTTACCTCGCGATAAGCAGCGCGTGCAGCATCCAGTTGTGCCAGATCTGATTGCTGCCGGGCATTGGCCAGTTCCAGGTCATTGGGCGAAATGGTGCCGGGCGTTTTACTGGTTTGCAACAGGCGTTCATAGGTCGCTTTACTTGCGATGTATAAAGCTTCCTGTGATTTGAGTCGCGAAGCAGCTGCATTTTGTTGCGCATTCAATTCAGGTGCTTCGAGTGTAGCCAGCAACTGACCGGCCTGTACATCACTGCCCACATCTGCATATAGCTTACTTACAAAGCTGCTTACCTTGGCATACAGATCTACCTGCTGCCAGGCCTGCAATTCACCCGGTATGCGTACCGTAGCAGCGAGTGTTCCTTCCTGTGCCAGTATAACCGGAATGCCGGCAGGAGCAGTATCCTGCTTTGTCTTTTTTTCCGTGGCTTCTGATTCACCACAGGCTGTGATACCTGCAGCCAGTGCTGCCAGTATCAGTACATAAAACGTATAAGTTGAAAAACGGTTCATTTTTTATCTGCTTAAGAATGAGTAGATGGTTTAGTAGCGGTACTGGTATCTGCCAGCTCCGGAATATAATGGGTGCTTTCAGTGTCTTCCGGATCGAGTGAGAGACTTTGTGTAGAAGCTTTACCCTGTCCCCAGGCAAATGCCAGCGGCAGAATAAACAGTGCGGCAAAAGTAGACGCAATCAATCCGCCGATGACGGCACGTCCCAGTGGCGAAGACTGATCGCCGGCTTCACCCATACCCAGTGCCATCGGTATCATGCCGACCACCATGGCCAGGGCCGTCATTACAATGGGACGCATGCGCAGCGCTGCTGCTTCGCGCGCCGATAATAAGGCGTTGCCATTATGCTTACGCAATTGCTCTGCATTGGTGATCAGCAATACGGCATTCGAAATAGAGACTCCTACCGACATGATCATGCCCATATAGGATTGCAGGTTGAGGGTAGAACCGCAAAGCATCAGTAATGCCAGCGAACCAAGCAATACAGCCGGCACGGTTACCAGCACAATCCCTGATACTTTGAATGACTGGAAATTGGCTGCCAGCATCAGGAAAATGACTATCACCGCTACCAGCAACCCGCTTTGCAGGCTGCTGAGCGTATCTGTCAGTGTATTGCTGAGACCAATCAGTTCCACATTTAAACCGCGGGGCAATTCGCCCAGGTTCTTAATTGCTTTCTGTACATCGTCGGCTGCTGTGCCCAGGTCCTGGTGATTGAGATTGGCTGTGACGGTAAGCATGGGAATAGCTCCCAGGTTATCGGTTTCACCATAAGTATATCCTTCGCTGATGCTGGCCACATCGCCCAGCGAGGGACGATTGTTGTTGCGCAGCAGGGGGATGGCTCCAATCTCATCCTTACTGTTCATCTTGTTTTCAGGAATCTGTACCTGCACATTATAACTATAACCGGCAGCTTCATCGGTCCAGATATTTTTTTCTGTATATCGGGAAGAAGAGGTGGACGCGACCAGCGACCGCGATACATCATTCATATCCACACCCAACTGTGCAGCCCTGATACGGTCTACATTAATATTAATGGCAGGATAGCGGATAGATTGGCCGATCTGCACATCGCGCAGGTAAGAGATCTTTTTCAGTTCATCGACCATTTTTTTTGCGTAGCTCTCATTTACTGATTTATTGCGACCCGAGAAACGAACTTCTACCGGTGTGGGCGATCCCTGGCTCAGAATTTTATCAGTAAGTTCAATGGGCTCAAACGATAATCGCATGGATGGATTGATGCCGCCGCTTTTTCCCTGATCTGATCTTTGAGGTCGTCGAGGTTGGTATGATAACCTTCTTTTAATGCTACCTGCAATACGGATTCATGTGAGCCCGCCATCCAGAGGTAAATAGGACTGATGGAAAAAAGCCCCGGATGATTACCCACATAGGCCGATGTGATGGATACATTTTCCTTACCCACTATTTCTTCAATACCATTCAGTAGTTTGAGCGTTTCCAGTTCGGTTTCTTCGATACGTGTACCATCGGGAACGCGCATGCGTACCTGAAACTGGTTTCCGTTGACCTGTGGCAATACGTCGCGTCCGATCGAGTCGAATAACCAGGCCGCAAGCCCTGCCGTCACCAGTATATAGCCGGTTACAATAACTTTTTTGTAAGGCATCATACGATGAATGAACCGGAGATAACGGGTACGCAGGTGTTCAAACCAGCTTACTTTTCCATCGCGGTTGCTATCAGCCCGCTGCAGGAGTATTTCTTTCTGTCCCCAGGTATTATGCTCATCGCTGAGGCCCGCAGCCTGCAGAGTTTCGGCATCAGTTAATTCATGTCCGTCTTTTGCCTTATGTTTTTTTACTTTCATCAGCCAGTTGGCCATGATAGGTACAAAGGTTTGCGCCAGGAAATAGGAAACGATCATGCTGAAGCCGATCGACAGGGCGAGTGGCAGAAACAATGATCCCGGAATACCACCCATCGTAAAGGCAGGTGCAAATACGGCAAGGATACAAAACAGAATCAGCAGTTTGGGGAAAGCAATTTCCTTACAGGCATCCCAAATGGCAAGCGCCTTTGGCTTGCCCATATCGAGGTGCTGGTGAATATTTTCAATGGTGACGGTACTTTCATCGACCAGGATACCGATGGCCAGTGCGAGTCCACTCAACGTCATGATATTGATGGTCTGCCCAAAAAGGCTCAGAAAGAGCACGGCCGAAATGATGGATGCCGGAATGGTAAGGATAACGATGAGAGCTCCGCGCATATCCGCCAGGAACAGCAATACCATGAGGCCGGTAAGGATAGCACCGATCACACCTTCGCTCATCAGACTTTTTACCGAATTGATCACATAGGTGGACTGATCAAATTCATAACTCACTTTTACATCTTCGGGCAGGTTGGTTTGAATGCGGGGTAGGGCCTTTTTCAGGTTTTGTACTACCTCCCAGGTAGAAGCATCGGCGTTTTTGGCAATACTGAGGTATACCGAGCGCCGTCCATTGACCAGTGCATAACCGGCGGTCATATCGGCTCCATCGCTGACCGTAGCTACATCGCGCAGGTAAAGATTTTGTACTCCTCCTTTAAAAAGAGGAATATTTTCAAAATCCTTTACTGTCTTGATGGTGGTGTTGGTTGGCGTGATATAGTATTTGTCACCGATGCGCACATTTCCGGAAGGGGCAGTGAGGTTATTGAACCGCAGGGCTTCTACCAGCTGATCGGGTGTGAGATTATGCTGACGTAAAAGAGATGGGTTAGCGTTTACAACAACGGTGCGTACATTGCCGCCAAAGGGGGGAGAAGATACTATGCCGGGAATAGAAGTAAACGTAGACCGCACATATACATTCGCCAGGTCGAGTAGTTCGTTATTGGTACGCTTATCGCTGCTTAGTACCAGCTGGCCAACGGGAAGGGTAGAAGCGTCGAAGCGAATAATGAAAGGAGGGTTTGATCCCGGCGGAAAGGCGGCCTGTATACGGGTAGAAAAAGAGTTAAGTTCCGCCGCCGCCTGGGCCATATTGGTACCGGGATAAAAATTGATCTTCATGAGCGTGAGCCCCTGAATATTCTTGGTCTCAATGCTCTTGATACCATTTACAAAAAGGAAGATATTGATGTACTGCTTCGCAAAAAAAGCTTCCATCTGAGTGGGAGTATACCCGCCAAACGGATGCGATACATATATCACCGGCAGATCCAGTTTTGGGAAAATATCAATCTTGATGGTATTGACCGCTTTTACCCCAAAAAAGAACAGCCCGGCTACGATCACCAGGATGGTTATTGGTTTTCTTAATGCAAATCTGATCAGGTTCATCGGTTGGTTATATGAATAAGGAGATGATGATTGTTTAAGGCAATTCGTTAGTAAATACACGGAAGTCGCCGGTAGCAGCTGCTTTCAGCAATAAAGCCTGCCATACGTTGTTGTACGCAATATCGCGATCGGTCTCTGCTCTTACCAGTGCATAAATGGATTGAGACAGATCAACCAGGTCGGTCAACCCGTTTTGATACAGTACCGAACGTTGTGTATAGGCATCGCTGGCTGCTTTTAGCTGTGCCGGCACCTGCCGGTAAACGGTCAGCGCATTTTGCCATTTGGTATCTGAAAGTTTGCGTTGCGCATCGAGTTGCTGTGCAGCCAGGTTATATTCTTCCTGCAATCCTTTACTGATCAGTTCCTGCGAGCGTACCTGCTGCGAAAGGCGATAGGGCTGTGTAATATTCCAGGTCACGCCCAGCCCCAGCAGGTAGTTGGTACGGGTGGGTTTGATGCCGGGCCAGTAAGCGGTGGTAAAGTCGTGCTGATTTTGTGCATACCCGCTGCCAAATCCTGAGCCCCTTGTCTGCAGAATACCAACGAGCGAAAAAGTAGGGTAGTAAAGTGTTTTCAGATATTTCTTTTGCTGCTCACTGACCGTTATCCGGCTTTTGGCCAGTTGCAATAATGGATGTTGTTCGGGTGGAGGGGCACTTGTGTTGCTGACGGGAATGCGTGTCAGAAAAGTACTGTCCAGCACAAATACATCATTTGTTATTCCCATCAGTTGTGATAGCTGATTGGCCTGTTGCTGTTCATTATCGACAGCGCGGGTGTAGGCAATAAGCGCATTGGCATAATCGGCATTGGCTAACGAGGAGTCAACACCAGCCACCAGACCGTTCAGTGCTTTGGTGATCACCGTACGACGAACGGTATCGATACGTTCCAGGTTTTTGCGATACGAATAGCTTAATTGATGTGCGGCCTGCAGATTGAGGTAAGCGGCAGCTACTTTAACTGAATGCTGAAACAACTCCTGCGAAAGATCCTGCTGATCGCGCAGGGCTACTGATTTGGCCACATTCACTTTTTCTTTGGCTTTGCCGAAGGCGAAAAAATCCCAGTTTACATTGGTCAGATACAATGCACCAAATGCGGCATTCCAGTTTTGCTCTGGCAGAGGCAGGCCGGAGGAAGCCACACCCAATCCGCCAAAACCATATAGCGGACCATTTTGTCCGTTGACTGTTCCGAAATCCTGCTGCAATCCAAAATTGATATTGGGCAGGTAATCGCGGCGTGCCTGCTCCACAGAAGCCTGTGAGGAACGGGCATATTGCTGGCGCGCCCTGATGCTGCCGTAATTGTGCAGGGCAGTGTCAACTGCGGCTTTGAGTGTCAGTACCTGCTGCGCCTGCAGGGTTGCTGGCAGGATTACGGGCAGCAGGATATATATGATCAGTTTTTTCAACATACAAAGAAGTCGAAGGTTTCGGGTTCAGTAAAAAAGGAGGCAGGCAACCGGAAAGGAGAGATGCTTTTCCAACTGCAAAACAAGCCTGTTATTTTGAAGCAATTTTGAAGAAGAGTTGAGTGGAAATTGAATTTTGTCGTTTGCTTCTACGGCAGGTGAGACCACTGCTATCCGGTTGTGAGGGTGACTTTATGGGGCGTTAAAGATTCAATCGGAGAAAAACACAGCACCTCGTGAACCACAAGAAAAAAATAAGCGAATACGGTAGGGAAATAGGATAAAGAGCCCCTGGCGCCTTAGTGATTTATATATCAGGAAATGGCAGGCCTGATATGGCCGGATTCGGTTTGCGTTTGCAGCACAACAGGATTGGCAGGCAACTCTTCCATTGGCGACTGGCAAAATTGTACCGTCACCGTATGCCAGCCATCTTTAAAATTGTATTGCACACAAAAATCGCTGACGGTGCAGATCTGTTTTACGATCGAGAGCCCGAGGCCAATGCTGTCGGCCGACTGGTTACTTTTTTTGAATCGCTGAAACAGTTCTTCGGTAGGTATGACCGGGGGCAGACCTGTATTGCTGATCTGCAGGTACTGATGTGTGAGGGTCAGCATCACTGCGCCATCTTTCACGTTGTGACGGATGGCGTTTAAAAGCAGGTTATTGACAAGTATTTCGGCCAGTGCAGGGTGTATTTTGATAAGTACACTGTTGTCGATATGAGTACTGAGTCGCAGATTCTTTAATGTCATACGGTCTGCAAAGGCTGCAATAGCTTCGCGTGTGACCCGGCAAAAACGAAGTTCTTCATGCGAAGGAAATTCGTGATTGTCGAGTCGGGTGAGCAGTGTAAGTGAACGGTTGATACGGCTCAGTTTGTCGATGGCATTTTGCATATCCGCAATAAGCGCAGCCTGATCGCCATTGATTTCGGTTTCGGTAAGCAATTCGATCTTGCTCTGGATTACCGCCAGTGGAGTCTGCAACTCATGCGAAGCATTTTCACTGAACTCTTTTACAGAAGCATAATCGGCTACAGCTTTATCGGTCATGGTTTGTAAAAAGCCATTGAGCTCTTTAAACTCCCGCGTGCTGGTGGGTGTCAGCTGCAGTTGCTCACGCTGCTGCAGGCTGAAACTGCGGATGGCTTGCATGGCGTGACGGAATGGGCGCAAAATAAAACGGGAAAGAATGCGCCCCGTGATCGCTACCACAGCGATTATCATCAGCATTTTCCAGACCACGGCATTCATCATGCCTTTGAGAATGTCGTCGGTCTTGGTGACATAGTTGTAGGATGAGATTTTGTATATCTGTCCGCCAATGGAAGCATATGAATTGACCCGTACCAGGCATTCGTTGTGATCAGATCCTTCAGGCTTATGCCAGGAGCGGGTGATCTCCGGATTTTGTGCAGGAATGGGCTGATCTGTTCTGCTCACTGCGATCGGTAGCCCCTGTGAAGAATGTTCCGGGGTCTCGCCACGTTGCAGCTGGGTTACAATATAATTGTTGACTCCTTTCAGGCGCACGATCTCTGCTTCATCCAGCCGTTTTTTAATGCTGTTGTAAGAAATGTACATGCTGATTGGTGTGACCAGCAGTACTACGGCAATAAACCAGATCGATATTTTATTAAGCAGGCTCATGCGGAGGGGTCAGACTTTTGCTTTAGCTACATTGAATTTATATCCTAATCCATACACCGTTTCTATATAATCCATGCCATCGGCGGCGCTGATCTTTTTACGCAGATTTTTGACATGCTGATATACAAAGTCAAAATTAGACAAATTGTCTGTGTGGTCGCCCCAGAGGTGATTGGCAATCGACTGGCGGGAGAGAACCCGGTTTTTGTTTACAAGAAAATAGAGCAGCAACTCAAATTCCTTGCGGGTCACATCGAGCGGGGTTTCATGTACATATACTTCCAGTGTATCGGTATTCAACGAAATCTCATTGAAGCTGACCTTATTGGACCCGTTCAGTTTTTTGCGTCTGAATACCGCGCGTACCCGGGCATGCAGTTCGGGCAGGTGAAAAGGCTTGGTGATATAATCGTCGGCACCTTCTTCCAGCCCGGTGACTTTATCGTCCAGCGCATTTTTGGCCGAAATGATCAGTACGCCACTGCTGATCTTGTCGCGGCGGATGAGTTTCAGCAGTTCCAGTCCATTGTTGTCGGGCAGCATGATATCGAGCAGGATGCAGTCGTATGAGTTGAGACTCAGTTTCTCAGCCGCCTCCTCAAAATTGCCGGCCCACTCGCAGATATACCGTTCGCCTTCCAGGTAATAGAGCATACTCTGAGCCAGTTCCCGGTTATCTTCCACAATCAGGATCTTCATACGGCTGCAAAGGTAAGGAGGGAATTTTGAGGGAAAGTTGAAGCAAGGTCGAAGGTGAAGGGTAAAAGGCGGAAGGGGGATGAGTTTTAAGTGCTAAGTTTTAAGTAATAAGTAAGGCTGCCGGTAAGCCCTCCAATGCATGGCCGGCCAGTTTGCAATACCTTTTACCTCCCGCCTTTTACTTTCTACCTTTTCCATGCGGCTTCCATCAGATCAAACCCCTGTTGCCAGCCTTTTTCGCTTTCTGAGGTAGTACCTTCTGGCAGCGACTCCAGTTCTGCGGCTATATCAGGTCCGCTTTGTATAAAAATTACTTTACAGCCGCCGTTTTCCGGGGTGATGTCAATAGTTACGATATCACTGTTGGGCGAAAACTGCGGCATGGCAATAGTATAACGCAGGCGATAGGGCGGTTCAAATTCAAGATACTCGCCGGTCATCGTAAAGATCATGTCGCCTTCTTTACGGGTTATGGTCCAGCGGCCGCCCACCTGCAGGTTCATATCAAATATAGTGTCATCAGTCCACCAGACACGCATGGCAACCGGATCTGTCATGGCAGCGAAGGCAATCTGTGGAGCTACATCGAAATGGCGGATGATTTGCAGGTTTCGGTTTTCTTTTTTGATGGAGTTCATGCTGTTTTATTTTTTTTCTTAAGAATGAATGCACTCACCAGGGCCACGATTAATCCGACCGGCAATACTTCTGAATAGGTGATAAGTATGGTGAACAGCGGATTTTTATACATCTCTTTAAAGTCGGCCATTTCTTTGGTTTTAGCGGCCAGTTCAGCGGCAGGTGTATTTTTTAAAACATGTTGGGTGTATACATCTATAAAATCAGGAACAAACAGGTAATAATAAAACAGCCAGGCGACCACATACATCGTTGAGGCCACCAGGGCGATCAGTGCACCGGTTTTAAAGGCCCGTCCAAAACTGATGAAACCACCAAGCTGTTTATTGCGGTAATTTCTGACGCCAAAAAAGATCAGGGAGAAGACAACGACCATGGCGGCATAACCCAGCACATCGTTGCCCTTGAAATCAGGGTTTGTGTAAAGCATATTTACCAGTATCACCATGTTTATACACATGATGGTTCCCAGGATCAGGCTAAAGATCAGGACAGTTTTTCTCATTTGATTTTCGTTTTGTTGGTTGACCAAAACTAAAATCTCCTGACGGGGAACCGTTCATACTTTAGTACCAAAATTGATTTTTGTGGAAAATTGTACTTAAGTACTGGTTCTTTAGTCTATGATTTTCAGACGTTTAGCTTTTTCGATCGCCTGTGTACGGCTTTTCACGTCCATTTTGAAATAGAGATTGGACACGTGGGTCTTGATGGTGCTGAGTGAAAGAAACAGGCTGCCGGCCATGTCGGCATTGCTGCAGCCGCGGGCCAGCAATTGCAGAATTTCGTATTCGCGTGTGCTCAGGTTGAGTTTTTCCAGTTCCTGCCGGTTGATGGAAAAATCTTCGGACCGGGTCACGTAGATTTCTTTTTCAACGATCACCGTTTCGGTGATGGTCTCAATTTTGGGTTTTACGAGTTGTGTAGCTACCCAGATGCCCAGGATCGTAAAAAATACGGCGATGAGCCCGATATAGATCTCGATCGAGTTGTCGACGATCAGGAATTTCCATTGCAGCCATTTCAGCAAAAAAGTCAGGAAGGCCAGGAGGATGCCATACAGGAGCAGGGATTTGGAGCGGGTGAATATGGATTTGAGATAATTCATGTCCGGAGGTTCAAATATGCGATAAATTGTTTGGTTAATGTTGGGTGAAACGGATGAAATTATTTCCTATAATTTATATTATGTTAAGTAAAGCCTTAAGCAAATTCACCCCTCCGGCAGATTTGCCGCTGAACTAAGCTCCCGTCCAGTCTAAGGCATCCGCCAGTCTCAGCGGCACCCTTCCCTTTTTCGGTATGAACGTTTTTTAGATTTACTGGAAAATCGAATGGATTATGCAGGGATTAAAATTTCAGTTGCAGCGCCGCTACAATCGGAAAATGATCAGAAGCGTTTGTTCCGGAAATTGTCTGATGTTCCTTTACGGAAAAATGCTCCTGTGAACGATAGGCAATAAAATCAATAGCCCGTGCATCGCTGTCCGGAAAAGTCGGCTTGCATTGCTGGCAGGTACGCACAAATTTTTCATCCAGTATATTGATTACCGCACTGCCTTCGGCTGCATTAAAATCGCCGGCGATCAGAAACGGTGTGGTTATCTCAGCGGCAAGGCGGTTGATCTCACGAACCTGCAGCAGTCTACTGGCCGGATCATTTTCTGCATCGAGATGCGTGCAACCGATGGTCAGCACTTTACCACCAGGCAGCGTCACGGCAGCAGTGGTAAGCACACGCGGCTCCCCTCCCGCTTTTACATCGGTGGGTAAACGATGCACCTGGGTATTGGTCAGGGGATATTTTGATAAAATGGCGATTCCATACTGTCCGCCGTCAAAGTCGATCGTCTTTGCAAAAAAGAAAGAGGGATACCCGGCCTTAACAGCCAGTTGTGCCGCCTGATTTATTTTTCCGGAGCGGCCGGTATTGACATCTATTTCCTGCAGGGCAACGATGTCGGGATTTTCCTTTTTTATTACGGCAGCAATGGCATCCACATCAATGACTCCGGGTCGTGATGGTGGATTGCAATGATGCACATTATAGCTCATCAGCTTTAAGGAATTATTATCCCGTTTGATCCCGGTTACCGGCTTTGACGCGCAGGAGGCGATATACAGGACCGATAAGAACAGGCCGTAAAAGGAAATCTTTTTTATCATAATGTTTTTTTATTAATGATCTCAAGGATCTTTTTCTCATAAGCATCCGCATATTTCAGCATACCAATATCAGTGGGATGAGTACCATCTACTGTTGATGCTGCATCAAAACCGATTTCTTCCGCAGTAAGAAGATAAATGTTTTTTACTCCCTGTTTTTTTAGCTGAGTCACGGTTTTAGTCAG
Organism: Chitinophagaceae bacterium; assembly: GCA_047600605.1. Lineage (GTDB taxonomy): Bacteria > Bacteroidota > Bacteroidia > Chitinophagales > Chitinophagaceae > CAYMZZ01. Next base: position 277,127 of record JASGKK010000001.1, read on the forward strand.
TATCGTACTTGTCCAGTTATATTTACTGGTTAAAGCCGTATCAATGGTTACTGCAGGCAATCCACAGCAATGTTCGGTAAGTAATATCGGAGTTGCGGGATGGCGCGATTGCAGGCTTTTTACACTATTGACTATGCGTTGTTCGATTTCTGTTTCGCTATACACATTTCTATCTACAAGATTTGGCTGGCAGTCCAGTACAAAAAGAGAGGCATCCACTTCATTCATCAGATCGATGAGCGGTTGCTCCAGGCGTCCATTGCCCGAAAAACCAAGATTAATAACCGGCATATTCAGCTTTCTGCCGAGGATATTGGTCCAGGCCAGACCGGGCCGGCTGGCACAGGCGCCCTGCATGATAGAGGTGCCGTATACGACAAGTGGATTTGGCCTGCTGACTTCTATGGGTTGAAATGTATTTTTCTCCGGTACTCCTATCTGCAACCAGTTTATGGTATTGTAAAGCGGCAGATATAAACGGAACTCTTTTATTTTATGAGGGAATGCAATGCCGGTAAACCTGTAAGCGATGGTGTCAGCAAAACTATAGGCGCCCCTGGCCCAATGCCAGTTGCCTTTATCGTCCAGCGCATAAAGATCAACACCGCTCACACCGGTAGCCGGCATATGATCCATGCTCCTGTTGCCGGCAACTGTATACTGTACGATTATCTCTGACGAATTGGTCGCGAATTTGAGGTATTCGCCTGCCGTATGTTTCGACAAACGCCACAGCTCGGGTCTGACTATTTTTTCAACCCGGGCAGGCAGCCGGTCATAAAATGCCGCGAGGTCGGTATGCCAGCCCCTGCCCTCCACAACAGGGATGCCGGCACCGGCAGGATTCCACCATTTATAACTTGTACGTTCCTGTGCAAAACAAACGCAGGCCTGAAGGCAGGCAATTATAAAAAGTAAATATTTCATTTAGCCTTTTTGTTTCGGTAAGATCATTGATTAATGATGTGCTTTACTGCTGCAACAGTTGCCTCTGCACTGATGGTAGAAAGTTTGTTTATTTCAAAGCTTTTCAGCGCTGTTTCTAGCTCATTGAGTTTCCCGGTCTGCTGAGTGGTCTTATACTCATTTCTCAGCAACTGTATTTTCTCGTAGTCCTGTATGCCTTCGATCATTTTTTCGAAACGAATGGAACTGAGCGGACCTGGATAAACCTGGTACGTATCTCCACCCGGCCAGGCAGTGAAGCGGCTGTCGTTTAACGGATCTTTAGGCCAGCTGTTGAATGCCCAGCGTAAATAACCATCCATTTGTGTGGCGGCAGTATACCAGCCCATCCATACATGTTCATCAGGCGGCGAAAAAGAAAAACCGTTTGGATAAGGCTCGGTGCAGCAGGTATACCAGGTACTGATCTTACCTTCTCTTTTTCGTTTTGCCAGTACATCCTCAGGAAAGAGCCATCGTGAAGCGATACAGTAATCGTCAATATCGTTTTCGATTTCGGGATGAAAGTTACCCGCCAGGGTGATCTTCCAGTCTTTATCAATCTTTTTCAATAAAGCAATCACAGCCTGCATGGCTTCCATTGGTCTTTCGTCCATGGCGATTGCTGTTATGTTAAACCAGTTTTTTTCTTTGAGATGCCTGGTGAAATCCGTTAACATCACCGACCAGAATTCTTCGTAGGCTGCTGTACCGACTGCTTCTGTAAACACTGATTCTTTTCCCAGGGCTTCATCATAATAAGTAAAAGCAATTTTCCAGGGTATCATGCTATAGCAGTTGATACGGCTTTTGATACCACAGCTCATCACAAATGATACATATTTATCAAACAAACTGTAGTCATAGATCCATGTGCCATTTTTCTTTTTCGTCCATTTGATCAGGCTGGGATAATCATCATAGGTCTGATGTCCCCAGGGCTCGTTGACAATGCTTACGGTGATATTTTTCTGTCCGGCTCCGGCCAGCATAGTGTAGTATTTTCTCATCGACTCAAAGTGTGCATCGCTCCAAAGTTCCAACTGGTGTACTCTTGCTATTGCGGCGGGGTGCTGCCAGAGGTCTAACTGGTATTTCCATTCACTGGCAGGTGGCAGTGTCCGGTCGATTACATGGAGTGAGATAGTAAGCGTATATTTTTTACCGGCTTCTATTGTAACAGTACCGGTATATTGCCCGGCAACTGCATCGGCTGGTACTTTAATACTCAGCCAGACGGGTTGTACGGTATTGGCAGCTAATGATACGGAACTGATATCTGTATTGATCCTGTCTGCCACCATGGAAGAATCGAAGTCCCAGGGTTTCCGGTATCCGCATCCGCCTTTGAACTCATCTGTCATCACATACTGTACAAATCCTGTGCTGATAGCATTATGGGAGATCTTATTGCCACGATTATCTTTCAGATCGGCAGTGATTATTTTTATCTTCTTTCTTTCCTCCTTTCCCCAGATCAATAACTGTGTATGTATCTTCTCACGCTTCCATGCAGTGGTTGTCCACCGGGATAGCTGATTGATCTGCGGCACCACCTCCCTTGCATAACGGGTACTGCCGGAGGCGAAACTTACATGCAGGCCGGCGGGTATCGTTTTCCAGGATTGTCCTGTCGAACACAGACTGAGGGCTGTTGCCGCAAAAAGAAAAATAAATGAAACAACAGTTTTGGGAGACTTTGTTTTTTTCATATCAACAAATCTAACTCTAACTCTTTTTGATGTCGTTCATTTGACATAATTCTGAGCAAACGTTTGATTTACGGATTAGTGATCAGTGGTCGGGAATTTAACAGGGCGTATTTGAACTTTGATATACCGGCCACTAATCACCGACCACTGATAATTGCAATAAAAAACGGTCTCCCATCCGGAAGACCGTTTCACAATTCGTTACATTCCTATCTTATCGTCCAATGCTGCCATAGATATCATTCCATTTTTTGGCATCTGCTTCGAATTTTGCAATTTCAGCAGGTTTGGCATTTTTGGAACGTGCAGCTTTGAAGGTATAGATATCACCGAGGTAGCCGGCAATCTTTTTATATTGTTGTTTTTCCTGTGCATTCAGCTCACTGCCTTTTTTAGCATACAGCGCTGCAGCTTTTTCATAAGGCTCGGTAGCCTTATAATAAATGGCTTCGTATTCTTTTTCCAGCTGATCGCGCTTGGCGATATCATCTTTGGAAGCCGGTGTACCGGGTTTGTTGCGTTTGCGCATATCAGCTACATGGTCTTCGCGTTTTTTATCAGCCAGGATCGACATGTTGATGTAATGGTCACCCATTACTACGAATGGCAACGGATCATCGGGACGTGTCTGTTGCAGAGAAACCAGTGCTTTCAGCATTTTTTCTTCCAGTTTGGAAGGATCTGCAGGTTTTTTCACGTCATCCTTTTCTGAATGCAATACTTCAAAAACCAGCTCAACCAGGTTCATGTTGGCTTTGTAGTTGTTGGGATCAGATACCAGCAGTTCATCAATAGCGGCCAGTTTTTTATCAAAATCCGTTTCCAGACCCACGGCAAAATCTACTTTGTCGTAGGTAAAGAATTCGCTTTTGGGATAATATTTCAGACCGATGGCTTTATATTTTTCAAAGGCATCCATGTTTTTTGAGGTGAAAAAATAAGTTACGAGGAAACGGTATACGTTTTCGTAGCTGTCACCGGAAACATTGGCATCGGCCAGGCGCTGATAATATTTCACCGCATCTGCTTTCTGATCGCTGTTATCTGCTGTAAAGGCAGCGAGGATCAGTACGTTGGTATCAACGGGTGAGTTGAGTAACTGATGTTTGATCAGCAGGTCAGAATAGTCTGAAACTTTTTTGAATTTGCTGTATGACTCGGCATATTTTTTTGACTGATAGAATTCATATCCTTCATTAAAAAGTTTTTCATACAGTCCAATGGGAGCATTGCGGTAGATGGGATCCTTAATCAATTCACCGCTGGGATCCATTTCCTGATATTTTTTCAATGAAGCTTCTGCTTCCTGCTCATAAGCGTCTGATTTGCCAGTAGCCTTATTGGTGCTGTCGGCAGCCAGATAAGCATACACAGTTGCTTTCAGCATATATGCTTCAGGTTTGGCGGCAAACTTGGCATTCGTCATTTTTTTGTCTACATCCTCTTTAGCCTCCTGGAGGTTTTTGGGTGTGACGATCAGCAGTTTGTTTTTGATCGATTCATATTGGGCCTGGGCCAGTAGCACCAGACTCAGCATCGTTGATAACAGAGCGATCTTTTTCATCAGTGTGTATTGACTTGAGTATTAATAAATAAGAACAATTTATTGCTCAGTGTTTTCAGGATTTTCGGCCACCTGTCCATTGTCAGACGCAGTGTTACCGTTATCGGTTGCCTCGGGTGTGATCGTATCTGTTGTCTCCGCGGTTTCCGGTTGCTCCTGATCATCCAGCTTTGTGATGGCGGCTATCTCATCTCCTTCATCCAGGCGGATCAGTTTTACACCCTGTGTAGCACGACCCTGCTCGCTGATATCGGCTACTTTCATACGGATGGTCACACCGCTTTTACAGGTGATCATCAGATCCTGGGTGGGCTGTACATCGAGCATGCCTACCAGTCTGCCGGTCTTATCCGTCACATTGATCGTTTTTACACCTTTGCCTCCACGGTTGGTAAAACGATATTCATCCATCGGCGTGCGTTTGCCAAACCCTTTTTCACTTACTACCAACACTGTTCTGGATGCGTCTGTCAGAGGATTTACACAAATCATACCAACTACCTCATCCTGGGCATCATCAACCTCAATACCGGCAACACCAATGGCACCGCGGCCAGTTGGGCGAACATTCTTTTCGGAGAAACGTATCGCACGGCCAGATTTAACGGCCATCATAATCTCTGAATCGCCATCTGTGATGCGGGCTTCCAGCAATTCATCGCCTTCTATTACGGTAATGGCATTCACACCGGTTTGACGCGGACGACTGAAGTCTTCCAGCGCTGTTTTCTTAATAATTCCTTTTTTAGTACAAAGAACAATGCTGTGGGCCTTTACATACTCTTCGTCTTTCAGGTCTTTTACATCCAGAATTGCACGCACTTTGTCGTCGGGCGGCAGTTGAATCAGGTTCTGAATGGCCCGGCCTTTACTGGTTTTTTCTCCTTCCGGAATCTCGTATACATTGAGCCAGTAGCAACGTCCTTTTTCGGTAAAGAAAAGAAGCGTGTGGTGAGTGGAGGCAACGAAAAGGTGTTCGATATAATCTTCTTCTCTTGTTTTACCGCCAAGCACTCCCCTGCCACCGCGGCGCTGAGCACGGTATTCTTCGGCCGGAGTACGTTTGATATAGCCCAGATGTGAAATGGTAATTACGACATCTTCTTCCTTGATCAGGTCTTTGATCCGTACCTCATTGTCGAGATAAGTGATCTCTGTTTTGCGGACATCGCCGAATTTTTCCTTAACCTCCAGCAGCTCTGTTTTGATGACATCAAAACGCATGCTTTCATTACCCAGCAGTTCCAGCAGATGGGCAATGAGTTTCATCAGCTCATCATATTCTTCCTTGATCTTTTCGCGTTCCATGCCGGTGAGGCGCTGCAGACGCAGTTCAAGGATCGCCTTGGCCTGGACCTCATCCAGCCCCCAGCCAGCATTGATCAGGTTGTCTTTTGCAATATCAGGTGTGGCTGAACTGCGGATCAGCGAGATCACTTCGTCGAGGTGATCCAGTGCAATCAGGTAGCCCTGCAGGATATGGGCACGTTTCTGTGCTTCCCGCAGTTCATATTGCGTACGGCGAACCACCACTTCGTGGCGGAACTCCACAAACTCTGAAATAATATCTTTCAGGTTGAGCGTGCGCGGACGTCCTTTGGCAATCGCAACGTTATTGATGCCATAAGAGGTTTGCAGCTCGGTCAGTTTAAACAGCTGATTGATGATCAGGTTGGCAATCGCATCGCGTTTCAGGTCGATGACAATACGGGTGCCTTCCTTTTCATTTGATTCATTGTTGACGTGGGCAATGCCATCAATGATCTTTTCGTTTACCAGCTCACCGATGCGGTTGGTGAGTGCATCGCGGTTTACCTGGTAGGGCACTTCGGTAATGATGATCTGCTCACGTCCGCTGGGTTTGGTATCAACGTGCAGTTTGCCGCGTACGACTACCCTGCCGCGGCCAAAATGCATGGCAGCCTTCACCCCTTCCATGCCGTAAATGATACCACCAGTGGGAAAATCCGGTGCTTTTACATGCTGGATCAGTTCATCGATAGTGATCTCGCGGTTGTCGATATAGGCAATACAGCCATCAATTACCTCCGAAAGGTTATGAGGCATCATATTGGTGGCCATACCTACGGCGATACCGCTCGATCCATTGATCAGCAATTGGGGTATACGTGTCGGTAAAATAGTTGGTTCTTTTTCCGAATCATCGAAGTTGAGCTGGAAGTCAACCGTGTCTTTATCCAGGTCATCGAGCATAAATTCGGTGAGTCGCTCGAGCCGCGCTTCCGTATAACGCATGGCCGCAGGGCCATCACCATCCTGGTTACCAAAGTTACCCTGATGATCGACGAGGGTATAACGCATGTTCCATTCCTGGGCCATACGCACCATAGCATCGTATACAGAGCCGTCACCATGCGGGTGATATTTACCCAACACCTCACCTACGATACGGGCAGATTTCTTAAAAGGTTTGTTGTAATGAAGTCCCAGTCCATACATCGCGTACAGGATACGGCGGTGTACCGGCTTGAGGCCATCACGCACATCAGGCAGGGCACGACCTACAATGACCGACATAGAATAGTCGATATAGGCCGTCTTCATTTGTTCTTCAATGTTGACCGGAATGATCCGGTTGCTGTCATTCGTTTCCTGTGGTTCAAACTTCTCTTCCATATTCGCTTTTTCGGCTACAGTTTTTGGGCAGTGACTTTGGTTGTTGCGGCCTAAAAATCAGGCCATTCCAAAGGTTCGCAAATCTACCTTTTTTAGGCCTCAAAACCTGATCTGCGGGCCTGTTTTTTACCCTAGTTTTCCACCTTTTGTGGATAGTATAAAGCTTGTTAAAATGAAGCGATTATAACAAGCCTTTTGCACTTGACGGCACAGATTTTACGTTGTTATGTGTACCAATAGAGCATCCCATGAGTACTTATCTCCTCCTCCGCAATAACAAGGAAAGCGGTCCGCACACATTGCAGGCCCTGCTGACCATAGGTCTGCGGCCCTATGACCTGGTCTGGGTTGAAGGACGAAGTGCCGCCTGGCGTTACCCTTCCGAAGTGGAGGAATTAAAACCCTATGCCGAAGCGGTGGAGGAACAGCCATTTGACCGGTTTTACAAAAAAAATGATTCATCACTGGCCGGCATACACACCGACCCGCACGTGCTCACTGATCAGAACGAAAACAACGAAAAACCGAAATCCCCGGTCAATGTAAACACCAATCCGCTGGTTAGTGCTCACGTCGACCAGCATGAAAGATACATGCCGCCCCCGGCCAGTACCGTGCCTCCCGCTACCCGGAAATCTGTTTTTGTGACCATGCCGGGCAAAGCGGTTGCAACTTCCCGGCCGGTTCCTATCCCTCAGCCTGTAACCCCACCCCCGGTTGCGAAAGAACGGGAGCCCGAGCCAGTAGAAACGGAGATCAAATACAGCCAGTCGCTGGATGATATCAAGGATATGTATGTGCAGACGCTGCAGGACCGGAAGAAAAAGCTGGTACGCCGCTCACAGTGGCGCAATTACGTCCGAACAGCAGCTGTTATTGCCGGACTGGTTGGTGTGGGAATATTGGTGGGCTTTATGGTACGCCCCCGCCCTGCACAGCCACCTGTGCTTTCCGAAAATCGTACTAGCAACAACAATAGCAATTCTGCTGCAGCTGATCCTGCTGCATCACAATCCGTAAAAGAAGAGACAGTTGCTGATCAGGTACAGCTACAAAATGAGCCAATGCCTGCTCCCGAAAAATTCAAAGATGCTCCCCTGGTAAATGTGACTGCCGAATCGAGGTTGCTGACGCGTGATCAGACTGCTGGCAGTTTTTCTCTTCAGAATAAAATACCCGAATTCAGAAAAAATAATAGTTCACCGGCGCAGTCATCAACGGCTCCGGAAGCTTCTACTTATCCGGTATCCAATAAAGCAGCGATCTATCAATCTACCACACAGGATCCGCATACAGGAGAACGGGGTAAGGCAGTACGCAATGCCAATACACCGGTTACAGAACAGCCGGGAGTCAATACCAATGCCGGTACAATTTCACGTAACCCCTCTACCACCGATGCACTTGCCAGCCAGGTGACGGTACGTAGCAACGATTATAAACGGGTAGCCTTTGGTGGCATCCGTGATCTGCGGCTTACAGTTACCAATAACAGCAATTTTGAACTGGATCAGGTGCTGGTGGAATTACAATATATCAAGCCCAGTGAGCAACCGTTGCGTACAGAGCAAATTCAGTTTAGCGCCATTGCAGCAAATGAGTCTTCTACTGTGCGTATACCGGACACCAACCGGGGTATCAAAGTGACCTACCGCATTATTAAGATCAATAGCAAACAGGCGCAGGATGCGCTGGCAGGACGATGAACAGATTTGAAGATTTGGGGATTTGAAAATTTGAAGATGTTAGAAATAACAAAAGGGACGAACCTATCGGTTGTCCCTTTTTATTTAAAATAACTGGTCATTTATCTATCCACCAATCTTCAAATTTTCAAATCCCCAAATCTTCAAATCATTCTCCATTATTTCCCCAACTTAAGAAACAATCCCACCTGTATCGTACTGTTCTTGAAGTCGGGATCGACATTGCCGCTGTCAAAATCGCCTACTTTGGAGAGGCCCACCAGGTAACGGCCACCGATGCCCAGTTTGCCAAAGCTGTAGCCGAGACCTGCACCGGCAGAAAGATCGAGGCTTTTGGCAAAATCGCCTACTGTCTGATTTTTTACATCTTCACTGATCTTAAATCCAACCTGCGGACCTGCTTCCAGGTAAAAGCCGCCACCGGGATTAAATTTTACCATTACAGGAACCGATATGTAAGTGAGTTTAACATCAACTTTATTGCCCTGATCTTCGAGTGTGGCGCCACCGGTAGAGACCAGTACTTCGGGTTGAATAGATACTCCACCCAGTGCAAAATTCAGGTAACCACCGGCGTGGAAGCCAACCAGGGCTGTTTTTTTGACATCATTAAAATCGCCTCCGGTAAAATTGGTAATATTAACGCCGCCTTTGACGCCGCCGGTGATATTTTGCGCACACGCGGCAGATACGGTCAGCAGGGAGATTGCGGTAATGAGTAGTTTCATAAAAAATGGTTTTTGATAATTTTAGTTTTCGGGTTATGTTAAACAAATTTAGTACCATCTGTTTGATCTGAATCAGGATATTTGTTTTATGAAAAGAATATTACTCTTTGGAGCCTGGCAAGTCGGCCACGGTTTTGATTCATTATCTTTTATCGCATGCAGCCGAAGGCGAATGGCAACTGATGCTGGCAGATGCCAATCTGCAGCTGGCCCGTTCCAAAGTGGGACATTCTCCCCATGGCCGGGCTGTATCGGCAGACATCACGGATGCTGCGGCACGTGCCAATTATATTTTACAGGCAGATGTGGTAATTTCTATGCTCCCTCCTGTTCTGCACCAGTTGGTTGCGCAGGATTGTGTGCGTTTTGAAAAACACCTGCTCACGGCATCCTATATTGATAGTGCTATGCGGGGGCTGCAGGATGCTATAGCAGAAAAAGATCTCCTGTTTCTCTGCGAAATGGGGCTTGATCCCGGTATTGACCATATGAGCGCCATGCAACTGATTGATGAGATCCGGGCAAACAACGGACAAATCACCACCTTCCGCTCTCATTGCGGCGGGCTCGTAGCACCGGAGAGTGATGATAATCCCTGGCATTATAAGATAAGCTGGAATCCCCGCAATATCATCCTGGCGGGTAAGGCCGGAGCTCATTACCGCGAGGCGGGTAAAGAAATAAGCGTTTCTTATGAAGAATTATTTACACCAGACCGGCAGGTGAATATTCCCGGACTGGAGACACTCAGCTGGTATCCCAATCGCGATTCGCTGAGCTATGAACCATTATACGGACTTCAGGATACGCCTACTTTTGTGCGCACCACCCTGCGTCATCCGGATTTTATGCGTGGCTGGAAACATATCATCGAACTCGGATTTACAGACGAGACCCCTGTCTATGATACTACCGGAAAAACGCTGGGACAATTATTTCGCGAACATCTGCAACAACCCGCTGTTCAGCAAAAGCTGCAGCAAATAATGGATGAGCATTTACAGCCTGCCCATCCGGTATTGCAGGCATTGGGTGTGCCACCTTCTCCCAAAGAGGAAGGAGTGGTTTTACCGCCATCAGGTATGGATGCCGATATCGCAGCTCATCTGCAGGAGGCCGGCTCGTTTTGGCAACAACTCCTGTGCCTGGGAATCACAGACGAAGATACACGTGTGGACAAAGGCCTGTTCAGTGCTGCCGACCTTTTGCAATTTGCAGCAGAAAGAAAATTGTCGCTGGCCTCTGCGGATAAAGATATGATCGTAATGCTGCACGAACTGGAAGTAGAAGCAGGTGGTAAAGTACAGCCACATGCCAGTGCACTGATCGTAAAGGGTGATGACAGCCTGCATACAGCTATGGCCAAAACCGTTGGACTGCCATTGGGTATTGCAGCACGTCTTATTCTGAATGGTACTATTACCCGCCGTGGATTATGTATACCCACCACCGCAGATATCTATGAGCCGGTATTGCAGGAGCTGGAGAAAAATGGAATCGCCTTTAAAAAGGTATAAGGTATAAGGTTTAAGGTGAAGGGTATAAGTAGTTTAACCTTACACCTTCTGCCTTTAACCCTTCACCCTCCACCTTCCACCAGTTTATCCATCAACAGGGTCATTCCTTCCGTTGCGGGTCTCTCGATTGCAACAAGATTGTTTATGTTTCCTGTGCCAGGTATACGTTTATCAATAATATATTTCGGTATATCCGGCGATGCATAATGCAGCAATCCGGCTGCCGGATATACCACCAGTGAGGTTCCGACAACCAGGAAAATATCTGCCTGCAATACTTCCTTTACAGCCTGCTCCATCATGGGTACAGCTTCTCCAAACCATACGATAGCCGGTCTTAGTTGATAACCATCCGGCGCCAGTTGCCCCAGTTTCATATCTTCCCGTATTTCATAGGTATTGTCCGTATCATCCTCACTGCACATACGAAATATTTCACCATGTAAATGGAGTACCCGTCCTGATCCGGCCCGCTCATGCAGGTCATCTATATTTTGGGTAATGACGGTTACATCGTAATGCGATTCAAGCGCAGCCAGTGCCAGGTGGGCGGCATTGGGCTGAGCAGCCTGCACATCGCGCCGGCGATAATTATAAAAATCGAGTACAAGCTGCGGATCACGATGCCAGGCTTCCGGTGTGGCTACTTCGGTTACCTGGTACCCCTCCCACAATCCATCGCTGTCGCGGAAAGTACGCAGACCGCTTTCGGCACTGATACCCGCACCTGTCAGCACAACTAATTTCTTCTTTGCCATAAGCAAATATAGTTGACAGCAGACAGTAGGCAGTTGGCGGGCCCGTTTTATACATTTGTATTTCCTTTGGCCTGGCACTTTACGTGTATGGCGGCGTATGCCCAGATATACCAGGCCAGCTATTAACCACAGTGGCCAGATGGAGATAAGCGCCAGTAACAGATCACGCATAAAACTCCATCCTGTACGGATGGCTGCGAGCAAGACATTCTCCTTTTGGGGTTTGTCAGCAACCGGTGCATCACCCAGTTTTTGAATCAGGGTCAGTTCAATAGTGCTGTAAGCGGCAGCGTGTTGTAAAAACTGTATACGCCCAGCACCGCGTTCTATCTGCTCCTGTACCTGATTGATCTCGTTTTCCATTTTCAGGATATCATCGAGGCTGCGTGATTGACCAAGCAATTCCTTATAGCGGGCCCGCACCTGTTCTTTTGTTTGCAGCCGCGCCCTGGTATCGACCAGTTCTTCCGATACATCCTGCGAAGTAATATGCCGCTCCAGTGTTTTTTCTGTTTGTGTGCTGAGCGCTTCCAGGGCTCCGTCAAACTGGTCGACCGGTATGCGGATGCTGAGTCGTAATTGCCGTTCAAAATCATTTTCAGTTAGTTCTTCACCGGCAATATAACCACCCAGCGCACGTATCCTGTCGCGCATGGGATTATAGTATTGTTTCAATTCTTTTATTTCAAGCTTGAGGCGGGCTGTGCGGATGATACGCCGGTCCCAATCCGGGTTGGCAGCAGGTACTGTACCTGTGGAGGTTGAGCCCACTTTTTGTTTTTCAGGGTTCTGATCGGGTGCGGGCGGACTGGCCGGGGATTCATCCGGTGCCGGTGTGTTTGCCTGATCAGTGGCTACCGATACATTTTCTTTTTCCTGTATGTTGTTGCAGGCAACAATGATCAGGCCGGCAAGCAATGCAGGCAGAAGTATCTTTTTCATGTAATGAAAAGAGTTAAGGTTAGGTATAAAGGGTATAAAGGTTTAAAGAGTATAAAGGGGAATACTATACTTGGTCTTAAGTGTAGATCACTTATTACTTAACACTCTTTGAAAAAACGCCGGCGGGAATCTGTTGTTTATTCCACACAGTATTAAAAGGTAACCCGCTATCGGTGTTAAAAAAAGAAGGGATGTAGTGTATGCTACATCCCTTCTGCCGGTATTGTTGGAAAATATGAATCTTACTTCTCTCCTGCCATACCCATTACGATATCCCATTCTTCGTCAGTAACAGGCTGCACAGAAAGACGGCCTAATCTTACCAGTGCCATATTGGCCAGTTTTTTTTCGGCTTTGATCTGCGCCAGGCTCACTGTTTTTTTGAGCGCTTTGTGCGGTGCAAAGTCTACGGCTACCCAGGTGTCTTCGGCAGAGGTTGGATCCTGGTAGGCTTCCTTTACTACTTTGGCGATACCTACAATCTCGGTTCCCTCATTGCTGTGATAGAAAAAAGCGAGATCTCCTTTTTTCATCGCTTTCAGATTATTACGGGCAGCATAGTTGCGCACTCCGTCCCAGAAAGTTTGTTTATCCTTTTTCAGGTTATCCCACGAATATTTAAATGGTTCAGATTTGATAAGCCAGTAAGCCATAACAGGTTCATTAATTAAATCAAAAATAAACAAGAACTGGTAAAAAAAATCTGCCGGCGGTCAATCCACCTTCAAATTGTCTGCCGTATATGGATATGTTGATGCATGCAGTTGACACCGGCCCTTCTCTATACATTTTAATAACAGTTGTAAAACAGGAAAACAATATGAAAAAGTTCAGATCAACGCTGGCACTGCTTGCAGTGGTGACCGGCTTTACCACCGTCTCTGCGCAATCCATGCAGAGCGAAAAGACCGTAGAAGTAGGCGGTGCACCCATGTATCCGTCTAAGAATATCATACAAAATGCAGTGAATTCAAAAGACCATACCACACTGGTAACAGCCGTAAAGGCGGCCGGATTGGCAGAGACACTGCAGGGACCTGGCCCGTTTACCGTATTTGCACCTACCGATGCAGCCTTTGCAAAACTACCTGCCGGCACAGTGGAGTCGCTGGTAAAACCCGAAAACAAAACCATGCTCACCGGTATTCTTACCTATCATGTAGTGCCTGGCCGGGTTGATTCCAAAGAACTGGCAGCCTGGATCAAAAAGGGTAATGGGAAAGCAGAGTTGACTACAGTAGCCGGCGGTAAATTATGGGCGATGATGGAGGGAAAAAATATCGTGATCAAAGACGAAAAAGGCAATAAGTCGCTGGTGAGTATCAAAGACGTCTATCAAAGCAATGGAGTGATTCATGTCATTGACTCAGTGCTCATGCCCCGGCAATAATGGTGAAGTGTCTCTCCCGCTTTTGTAAATGTGATTTCCCCGGATAACAATGTGATTCCTGCACGGAGTGATTCTGTGCAGGAATTTATTTACCAGCCATTGGCCAGCACATCTGCAATATGAAGCGGCTGCAGCGAATATCCTTTATGCTCAATATAACCTTTGAGGTGCATAAGACAGGAATGGTCAGTAGAAATAAGGTATTGAGCACCTGTAGCCAGGGCATTTTCTACTTTTTGCTCTCCCATACCGATAGAGATCGCATCAAATTTTACTGCAAATGTGCCACCAAAGCCACAGCAGGTTTCCACATCTTCCATTTCCTGTAATTCAAGTCCACTCACATTGGCCAGCAATTGACGCGGTTCTTTTTTGATCTTGCATTCTCTCAACCCGGCGCAGCTGTCGTGATAAGTTGCCTTCCCTTCCAGGCGGGCATTGAATTGATCTATGCGGAGTACGTTGATCAGGAATTCAGAAAACTCATACAGGCGATTGCCCATATCAGTGACCTCATGATGCAGGGAGGAGTTTTCGAAAAGTTTGGAATAATAGTTACGGACAAAGCCCACACAACTGGCACTCGGAGCTACAACGTAGTCAGTGCCCCGGAAGTCTTTCAGAAATTTGGTGCAAACGGTTTTTGATTCATCCCAGAATCCGGCATTGAAAAGCCGGCTGTCCACAACAGGTTTGATTGGTATTATAAGAAACCGTACATCCTGCTTTTTCCAGCACTTTGACCATATTAAATGCGGTGTCAGGAAACAGCTGATCTACAAAACAGGGTATAAAAAGCTGGACATTCATGATTCTAATACTTGGGTGATGACTAGCGGGCCAGCTGCTGGTTGAGGGCAATCATTTTAAGGGCCGTGATGCCTGCTTCTTCTCCTTTGTGGCCATGTTTGCCGCCAATACGCTCCTGCGCCTGCTCATCGGTGTTTACGGTAAGTACCCCAAATATAGTGGGAACCGGCAAGGAATGATTCAATAAAACCACTCCATCTGTCACGGCATTGCATACATAGTCAAAATGCGGAGTGTCGCCACGTACCACGCAACCAAGTGCCACAAAAGCGGCTGGTTTGCGGGTAGCGGGGCTGAGCTCCCAGCAACGGCGGATGGCAAAGGGAATTTCCACAGCTCCCGGCACAGTCAGCTGTATGATCTGTTTGATACCGGCGCCCTGCAATGCACGGGTGCAACCGCGTTCCAGTTCATCCACAACCCCTGCATTCCATTCGGTTTTTACCAAAACAATGCAGGCATCCTCTGCGTGGAGAATGCCTGTATCGGTTGTAAGTAATTTACTGTTGCTGATATCAGCCATAATTAATTTGCATTATATTCTCCCAGTTGGGCCAGGTACTGATCTACCTGTGAACCCTGAGGTGTAGCCGGGAATTTTTCTTTCAGCTCTTTAAACAGGGCAATTGCCTGTTTGGGATCTTTCAGCACACGGTCGGCCAGGTAAGCAGCCAGAAACAGTGCTTCGGCCGCAGCAGTTTTATCTGCTTCAAAATGATGGGCCGATTTTTTATAGTAGTCCAGCGCTTCCTTTGCATTTCCCTGATCAGCATAGGCATCACCCAGCAGCTTGTAGGCGCGCTGTTGGATCTGTTTAGCGTCAGAGCTGAATTTTTTCAGATATTTGATAGCATTGGCATTATCATCGAGCTTGATGTAACAGGCACCTGCATAGTAAGCAGCCAGGTTAGCGGCATCAGTACCGCTGTAACGGCTCATCACAGTCAGGAAGCCGATATTCTGTCCGTCACCATTCAATGCCAGACGGGTTAAGTCAAGACGAAAATATTCTTCTGCTTTCGACATTACGTCAGCAGCTTTTTCTTCTTTCGGCTTTACAAAGTATTGTTTATAGATAAAAAGCCGGCTACCACTACCAGTAAGGCAGCGCCAATACCCAGAATGGGTTTGCTGTTGCGTGACCAAAAATCTTTAGCCTTTGCAAGCGCTACTTCGCTCTGTTCTGCTTCCGGCGTATGTTTCTTTTCTGACATTTTGTATAAGAATTAATAAAAATGGTTATTACGGTAAAAGCGGTGATATGGATTAATCAACAATGAAAGGATAGTTGGCATCCACATAGATATCTTTCAGTACTTCATCATCGTTGGGCCAGGGACTTTCCTCGGCAAATGTTACAGAGTTGGCCACGATGGTTGCCACACGGCTATCAATAGCGTTCAGCTCTTCTTCGGTAGCGTATTTGTTTTCGAGGATAGCCGTACGCACTATGGCAAGGGGGTCTTTCTGACGATATTCGTCTACCTCTTCCTTGGTACGGTATTTCTGGGGATCACTGATGGAGTGTCCTTTGTAGCGGTAGGTTTTGATCTCGAGCAGAGTGGGACCGCCGGCTTCACGGGCACGTTTTACGGCACGGGCCACACCTTCGTGTACGGCCTCGGGACTCATGCCATCAATAACGTCGGCAGGCATCTCATAGCCATCGGCCAGTTTATAGATATCAGTTACATTGGAAGTACGCTCAACAGAGGTACCCATTGCGTAGTTGTTGTTCTCGCAAATGAATATAACAGGCAGTTTCCAGAGCATAGCCAGGTTGAATGACTCATGCAGGATACCCTGGCGGGCAGCACCGTCACCAAAGAAGCACAGCACAACATTGTCTGAACCGCGGTATTTTTCTGCAAAAGCGAGTCCTGTACCGGTACCGATCTGCGCACCTACGATACCATGACCGCCATAAAAATTTTCTTTTTTACCAAAGAAGTGCATACTGCCGCCCTTGCCTTTGGCGCAACCGGTGGCTTTGCCATAGAGCTCGGCCATACAGCTGTCTACAGATACGCCTTTGGCGATGGCCAGACCGTGATCGCGGTAGGCTGTGATGAACATATCTTCGGGACGGGTGGCCGTCATACATCCGGCGGCAATGGCTTCCTGCCCGATATAGGCATGGAAAAAGCCCCGGATCTTTCCCTCCATTTTATACTTTTCTTCGGCCGTAAGTTCAAACTGGCGTATCAGCTCCATCAGCTCATACCAGTACAGATAAGTCTCTTTGGAAAATTTGGCAGCCACAGGCTAAAAATTTGAGTTGCAAAAATAAGGGAATTCGGGATATTTTAAGAATGCGTTGATCCCGGTCTTTTTTGAGCAAATTCGGTGAAAAAGAACAAGATGTAAATGTTCTATTTTTGTGCCATGGCCAATCGGATCACCCGGAGGCGCCTGCGCAAAGCCTGGCAAAGGTTGCGACGGCTTCCCGGCGGAATAAATTTCCTGAAATATAGCTGGAATAAGGCTTACGGACTGCTGCTGCGTACGATCCGCAGCACCCGTGTGCCCCACCCCTCCTCCATTATGCTGGAAATAACCAACCAGTGTAACCTGGCCTGTATTACCTGCCCCCGCGAATACGCCTATGGTCACCAGATGGACAAAGGCTTTATGAACCTGGAGAAAATGAAAAAGGTGATTGATGAGGCCTTCCCCTACGTTGACTCCATCGGGCTTACCGGGCTGGGCGAAACTTTTATGTACAAGAAGCTGCCGGTAATAGTAGATTATATCCGGTCCAAAAACCAGGGCATCATCATCAGCGTTTCTACCAATGCCCACCTCCCGGCCAGTGTACCCATGGTAACGGAACTCGCCGATAAACTCGATACCATCCAGGTCTCTATTGACGGGATCGGCAAGACCTATGAGCAGGTACGGCTGAAAAGCGATTACCCCTTCTTTTATGAAAATATGCGGCAGATCGTGGAGGTTTGCCGGGGTAAGCGGGCCAGTGTGATGTTTAATTTTGTGGCTATCCGGGAAAATTATCAGCAGATGGCAGAAGTGGTCGAAGTTGGCCGGACAATTGGGGGTGACCTATGTAAACATCACTCCTTTCAATGTGGCTTCTGTTACGATTTATGATAAATCATATTATGATTTTTTCCAAACTCAGGCATTCAAAGAGGAATTGAAACGGGCCAAACAAACCGCCCGCAATTTTCCGGATATGGAATTGACCACCTGGGATATTGAAGCGCCCCGTGGATTTCGTAAATGCGACCTTGTCTGGTCACATTTTTATGTATCATGGGATGGATATGCCACACCCTGTTGCGCAAAACCTTTTCCCAAAGAACTCAACTTCGGCAGTGTGTTTGACGATGGCCTGATGAAATGTCTCAATAACCGCGATTACCGGCAATTCCGGAAAATGTGGTATAAGAATGAGCCGCCGGAGTTTTGTAAAAACTGTCATGTTATTGACCTCGATCCGGTCATCGTGGATGCCTGATCTGTTTTCTGTTTAATATCGAACCATGTTATCGCTTACGGGTATCACCCTTTTTCAGTTTAAGAACTATAGCAACCGGGTCTTTGGTCTGGACCACCGGGTGATCGGTATTTGTGGTAACAATGGTGTTGGCAAAACCAACCTCCTCGATGCGATCTATTACCTCTGTTTTACCAAAAGTTATTTTACACGTCTTGACAGCCAGTTGGTGAAACAGGGTTTTGCCGGCTTCAGACTCGAAGGAGATTTTGTGGTAAATGGAATAAAGGAAAAGGCTGTTTGTATCTATCGCGAAAACGGGAAAAAGGAATTCCAGATAAACGGACAGCCCTATGATAAATTTTCGCAGCATATAGGCCGCTATCCCTGTGTGATCATTGCACCGGATGATGCACAACTCATTACCGGAGCCAGCGAAGAACGTCGCCGCTTCCTGGATGCATTGCTTAGTCAGCTTGATGCCACCTATCTGCAGCAGCTGATTGTATACAATAAAGTATTGCAGCAGCGCAATTCCCTGCTCAAATCAATGGCAGAGACAGGTCGTCGCGATGCCGCATTACTGGATGTATTCGATGCACAGCTTATACCTCCCGCCAGTTATGTGGCGGATAAGCGGAGAGATTTTCTGGTGAGTTTTTTACCTGCTGTAAAACATCTGTACCAGGAAATAGCGCGTCAGCCCGAAGAGGTCAGGCTGATCTATGAAAGTGAATTACTGCAACAATCTTTTCCCGAATTACTGACTGCCAGTCGTCAGCGCGATATGCTGGCCCAGCGTACTACTACCGGCCCGCATCGTGATGATATCACACTGCTGTACAACGATCAGCCATTTAAATCAGTTGCTTCGCAGGGGCAGCGTAAGAGTCTGTTGTTTGCCCTGAAACTGGCCGAGATGGAAGTGCTGCAGCGCGAAAAAGGATTTGCTCCGCTCCTGCTGCTCGATGATGTATTCGAAAAACTCGATGAAGACCGCATCCGCAACCTGCTCGACCGGGTCTGTAATCGCTACGATGGGCAGGTGATCATTACTGATACGCATGAAGAACGACTGCGTAGTCATTTTGAAGAGTTGGGATTGCAGTATGGACTGATCAAAGTATAATGTGCCAATGTGCTGATGTGCTAGTGTGCTAATGAATCTTAGGGGGAACCATCTTTTTATTACTGTAACAATCAATAGTATTGGAATGCTTAATGGAACTGCCGGCTACGCCGGCAGTTTTTCATTTCGTTCATCTATTTGACATACCAGCTCACAAATTCATTCCTCCATTAGCACACTAGCACATCAGCACATTAGCACATTTTTTCTCTACATTTGTGTCATGGGTGAATATTCAATCGGTGACGCTATCCGCCAGTTTCTCGAAAAAAGCCGTATCAAAGGAGATATCCAGGCTATGCAGATCGAGGAAGTATGGGAGCAGATTATGGGACGCACCGTGGCCCGTTATACAGACAAATTGCAACTCTTCGGCGGCAAACTGATCGTATCTACCCGTGTAGCCCCTCTCCGGCAGGAACTCATTTACCAGCGCGAAAAAATCATGCAGCGCGTAAATGAAGCAATGGGACAAAACCTCGTCAAAGAAGTAGTGATTCAATAAGGATTGCTTAACGCCCTTCCTCTCTCAACTTTTTCATCAAATATATCCTGACGCTGTCTTACGGCTTCTTCCAGAATATCCTGCGCAGATATGATGCCGGCAAAACTATGTTCGCGGAATACAGGAATATAACGTACATGATGCGACTTCATCAGTTTCATACAATCCTCTACAGACTGTGCGGTTTCTGCAATGGGTAATTGTGTATTCATTACAGACCTTACTGTGGCAGAATGAAAGGCTTTGTTATGAAAAATGATCTTGGTAGCAATGTCATGGTCTGTTATTAAACCGAGAAACTGATCGTCTTCGTCCATTACGATGAGATAGTCTGCCTGCAGACAGGCCATACGGCTTAAAGCATCGCTCACGGTTGATTGCGGAGATATCCTGTTGAAATGCGGCTGCTTTTGTTCCAGGATGACGGTAATGTTTTCCATAACCAGGATTTAATGGTTAAAAAATACAGTCAGGAGGAGCGAAATAGTGGGGAAATCTGTATAGGTAAGTTACGTCATTTAAGGCAATACCTCTTCAAATAAAAAGAATTTAATGCGGGCTTAACTTAATGTATCCGCACACGTGGGTCCACCAGCCCATACAGGATATCTGCCAGCAGATTGATGAGGATAAAAAAGCAGGCAGCTACCAGTACGGCACCCATTACTACGGGATAATCGAGTTTTTCCAGTGCATCTACTGTAACCAGGCCAATCCCCTGCCAGCCAAAGATATATTCTACAAAAAACGCACCGGCCAGCAATTCGGCAAACCAGCCGGTTACGGCCGTGATGACGGGGTTGAGTGCGTTGCGTAAGGCATGTTTCCATACTACTGCCCGCTGACTCAGTCCTTTAGCCCGGGCTGTGCGGATAAAATCCTGGTTAAGTACATCGAGCATGGCGCTCCGGGTAAGCTGCGTAATAATTGCGAGGGGTCTGATGCCCAGTGTAATGGCAGGTAAAATAAGATTTTGTAAAGTATAACGCCGCTCACCGGTATAATCATCTACATCATACCAGCTTCCGGAAATATGGAGGCCTGTCCAGTTGCTCCACACAAATCCGAACAGATAAGCGATGATAATGCCCATAAAGAAAGAAGGTGCGGAAATACCGAGAATGCTCGAAAAAATAGCAGACTGATCCATCCAGGAACCTTTGCGTACAGCAGCGAGTACGCCCAATGGGATGCCGATGAGTACGGCCAGCAGCATGGCGGAAAAAGCCAGCATGATAGTGCCTGGCAGCGCCTGCATGAGCACGGTACTTACTTCCTGTTTGCTTTGATAGGATTTGCGCAGGTAAGGCAGTTTTACTCCGATCCTGGTCTCGCCGCCGATAAAAAATCCCCGTAAACCCTTTTCACTGATCTCTTTTTTTGAATGAATACAAATCGGGGATACATCATTGAGGTAAAGCAGAAACTGTTTCCATTTGGGCTGATCGAGGTATAACTCTTTGCGGATATTCTGTTCGGTGCGGGCATCTCCTCCCTGCCCCATGACGAGGCGTGCAGGATCGCCAAATCCCTGGAAAAGAAAAAAGACAAGCACCACTACGCCCAGCAGTACGAGCAGGCCATAAGCAAGTTTTTTTGCAATGAAGCGTAGCATAGGCAATTAACGGTCCTGTGTAGCCGGTGTATGAAGAGCCGGCATACTTTGTACCTGTTTAAGGATGCGATCCATACGGTGATACCCCTGTTTGTCCACGATTGTACCTGACTCAAGCAAAAACAGACAGGGATTGGTACGGGCAGCTGTATGAATCAGGATAGCATCGGCAGTAAGTACGGGCAAACCTGCAAAAGTGGTTCCGGCAAATTCATGATTAATGGCATCCCTGTTGCTGGTAACTACATACACCGGGATATTCTTTTTGTTTGCCTGATCCACGATCTGGCCAAAGGTGGATGACCATTTTTTGAAAGGAACGGTCTCGAAGTTTTCGCAAAACAGTACCAATGCTGCAGAAGAGATCAATACTTCCTGTGTGGCATCGGCATCGCCGGCTGCACTGAGCCGGAAACCCTTGATAGGCGGTATGGCGTTTCCTGCACGGATCAGTTTATCCTTGCGGCTTTTGAATGTATAGGCATCCAGATCGGCTGGTAATTCTGCCGGAGAAAACTCATACTCCTTCCCTTCCTTTTCATAAATAAAACGGATGGCAAAGCTGTCGGGAACAGCGCCGGGTGGTGGCTGCATCTTTTCCGGGATATTATTGCCTTTTTTGAAAGGCAGACAATCAACCGGTGGCAGGTAGGTAAGCGCATACCATTGCAGTCCGAAGCTGAACAGTGTAACCAGCAGCATAAGGCCGGTATTGAGGCGCGGACCAAACAGGGGTTTGATATGTCGTTGCTGCCAACAGAGGAATGTAATAAGTACGGTCAGGATCACATCTTTCATAAAAGAGGTATAGGATGTGATCGGCAGACAGTCGCCAAAGCAACCGCAATTGGCAGGCTTTCCTGTAATATAAGTGTAGCCTGTAAGGAAGGTAAAGAAGACGATCAGCAGCAGCAGCAGCCAGGTAAATAACCGGATACGCCAGCCCAGCAACAGGGCAAATCCTGCTATGATCTCAAATGCATTCATGAGTATAGAACTCAAAAGCGTGTAATCATGCAGACCAGACCATCCCCAGATTTCAAAAAACTCCTGCATTTTATAGCTGAGTCCCAACGGGTCATTGGCTTTGACCAGTCCGGAAAAAATGAAGAGCAGTCCAACGATGATTCGGGCTATCTGGATAAGTACTTTCATTTCTTGCTGCTTATATAAAGGTTAACCGGTTAATGTTTTTTTTCACTGATCAGGATGAGGGCAAATACCGAATAATTGATAATATCGTGATAATTGGCGTCAATACCTTCGCTGATCAGTGTCCTGCCTTCGTTGGCCAGGATCTGGCGTATGCGCTGTAGTTTCATCAGTATCAGGTCTACAAAACTTTCCTGGCTCATGCTACGCCAGGCTTCACCATAATCATGGTTTTTGTTTTCCATAAGGGCCTTGCTGGCCTGGATATGATGCGTATACAGGCTGGTAACCGTGTCAATATCCAGTTCTTCGGGCGAGTCTGCTTTCAGTTCCAGTTGAATAAGGCCAATGACGGCATAGTTGACGATGCCTTTGAATTCTGCTGCGATATCGTCGGCTATCCGTTGCATCCCCTTTTCCTGGATGGTACGTATGCGTTGTGCCTTGATAAAAAGCTGGTCAACGATGGAGATGGTTCGTAATACACGCCAGGCTGTGCCATAGTCGCGGGCTTTTTTCAGGAAAATATCCCGGCTGGCATTGATCACTTCATCATATTGCCGCTCTGTAGTAGTTGCTTCCATTCAAACAGGTTGATTTTGTATTGATCAGGGTATTCAGCAGCAGGTTTACACATCAGCTCAATAATGGTGCTGCTAAGCGGTTTCTGCCTACCTTTAGCTTCAAAAATAAAGAAACAAAGGGGAATGTACCTGTTGAATTGCAGAGGCCGCTTATTGAATGTGGATAAGCCCATGATAATGGGTATTATCAATACCACGCCTGATTCATTTTTTGCACCCAGCCGCCAGCAAATGCAGGATGAACTATTAGGTCGTGCAGAGGAAATGCTCAAATCCGGTGCAGCCATACTGGACATGGGTGGACAAAGTACAAGACCCGGCAGCCGTGCTGTCGGTGCTGCAGAAGAAATGGATCGCGTGATACCCGCTATTGAAGCCGTTTACCGGCATTTCTCCGATGTCATCATCTCTGTCGATACCTATTATGCCCGTGTGGCAGAAGCGGCTGTACAGGCAGGGGCTTCCATTATCAACGATATCAGTGCAGGCAGGCTGGATGAGGAACTGTTGCCCACGGTGGCACGTCTGCGTGTTCCCTATGTGCTGATGCATATGGCGGGTACACCTCAGCATATGCAGGATGCACCCCATTATACCAATGTGGTACAGGAGGTGATGGACTTCTTTATTATTGAACTGGCACGGTTGCAAAAACTGGGCATCACCGATGTGATTCTCGATCCGGGTTTTGGGTTTGGCAAAACCATTGCACATAATTTTCAATTACTGCGGCAACTGGAGTTGTTTCAATTGCTGCAACATCCCCTCCTTCTCGGGGTTTCACGAAAATCAACTATTTATAAAACGCTTGGTACAACCGCTGATCAGGCATTGAATGGTACCACGGTACTGCACACGGTTGGACTTCAGAAAGGAGTTCAACTGCTGCGCGTACATGATGTAAAAGAAGCCCGGGAAGCTGTATTGTTGCTGGAGGCCATGCGCGAGGCCTGACATATACAGGTATAAAAAATCCCGCCGAAGCGGGAATTTTTTTGGCCGTGAATACAGTATAATCAGGCCCTGATGGTGTTTTTCAGCGCATTTCAAAGGAAATGGATCACTATTAAATAAGCAAGTACGGTAGTCTTGATTGAGGGCATTCAGAGGGGAGAGATAAAGACGCGGACCTTGGACTAAAAACGGGACCAGTATACGCATGTCCTTATAAAGGAACCGTCCTCCGGAGGAGGACGGTGTAAAGGTGCAACTTTATTTTCACATAGCCATAAAAAGGCTATTGAGGCATATCAATTTTTAGTTACCCGGACGGACAGGAAGCGGTTCATTTGAAATGGGCAATGTGTCCGTAACATTGAGCAGTTCCACATCAAATTTCATCGCTTCAAAAGGCTGGAATTTAGGATGTGATTTTCCATATGCTCTGAAACCAGGCACATACAGTGTGCCTTTACCACCCTGTTTGAGTGTTTCCAGGCCTTCTTCCATGCCGGGAATAAGCGCACCAACGCCCAGTTGGCGGGTAAAGGTACCGGCGTCAAATGTGCTGTCTTTGCGGACCAGGTTGCCGGTATATTTCACAGTTACAAATTTTTCAGGAGCGGCTTGCGGACCTGTGCCCTGTTCTTTGATAACTACAAATGTGCCTTTGCCGACCATTTGGGCATTGATATTTTTGGAAGCCAGGTAATCCTGCATGGCTTTAATACCTTTTGCAACTTCGCCGTCTTTTTCATATTCGGCATATTGCTGCTGCATTTGCTCCTGCACTTGTTTTTTATATTTAGCCAGCTCTTCTTTCTGACGTTGTTCCTGACGGGGTTTATCTTTTTCTGTTTCAATGGCCTGGTCTGCACGCAGCAGGCTGTCATTGCGGAATATTTCCAGTACGGTAAAAGAAGTGATCAGGCGATCTCCTTTTTTGAAGGTGGGAGGAAGAGGTATGCCGCGTTTGATAAGCGTATCTACCATCATTACAGTTACTGCACTGTCTCCTTTTCCGAGCATACCAAAAATCTCTGCAGGGTTATAGTCAGCCTGCTGTCCGGCGGTATAGCGTACATAGGCAGGCATTTCACCATAGCTGGATTGTACAACAGAATCGTTGTACCGGGTAACAAAATTAAATTTCAGCCAGTCTCCTTCCCGTAAGGCAGAATCCTTTTTGCTTCCAGGGTAGATCTTGTACATCAGGCCGCTCTTTGTCTTTTTGTAAGACACACTGTTGCATGACACCGCCAGGGCGCATACCATAATTGCCAACAGGGATTGATAAACTGTTTTCATTTGTTTTGTTTATTGTAATAAAGATTTATTTTCTTTTATTGCCAGCTTGAACTTCTGAACTGTTTGTTCAAGGCTGTCACTGCTCTTGCCTCCGGATGCATGAAAATGACCTCCGCCTTCAAAGTATTTCCGGGCAAATGCGTTGCAATCAAAATCACCTTTGCTGCGAAAACTCCATTTCCGTTCTTCGTCACGGTCAATCACCAGCCCTACCAGCTTAATGCCCTGAATAGATTGGGGAAAGTTGACCAGGCCATCTGTATCGCCGGTTTTGATATGAAATTTGAGCAGGTCTGATTTGGGAATGGAAATAAGGGCTGTATTGTATTCATAAAATACTTCCATCCGGTTGAGCAGTACATGACCGGTAAACCGGATCTTATTTTCCAGGAAATTGTCGAACAGGTTTTCGTGAACTTTGGAATGATCCAGTCCCCGTTGCTTCAGGTCAGCGACCAGTGCATGCACGCTGGCCTGCGCAGAAGAAAAACGAAAAGAGCCGGTATCGGCCACTACGCCGGCATACAGGCATTCGCTGATTTCCATGTTGATCCTGCTGCTGTTGCCGGAGCCTACAATAAAATCGTAGATCATTTCGCAGGTAGAGCTTTTGCCGGTATCGCTGATGCCATAATTGAACGAAGGCTCATCCGGCTCGCGGTGATGATCGATCAGGATCTTGACACACTGGGCTGCCCGCAGTTTCTCTGCAAGATGTTTGGTGCGGGTGAAAATATTGAAATCGAGGCAAAACAGCCATTCGGCTGCATCCAGCGCAGCTTCTGCACGACCGCGCGCTGCTTCAAAATCGATCACTTCGCTGCAACCCGGCATCCAGTCAAGCCATTTGGCCCAGTTGGTAGGCGATATCACGGTCACCTGGTGACCCAGCAGTCGCAGAAAATGCGTCAGACCGAGGCTGGAGCCCATCGCGTCGGCATCCGGTTTTTGGTGCATGGTGACAACCACCTTATGCGGCTGATTGAGCAGAGGGAAAAAATCCTGTATCGGTTTCATAAAGGATTGCGAAGATAAGGGTAATCCCGGCTCTGCCGATTACGATTTGCCCGCCAGGAAAGACTTTTCTGGCGGGTTTTGGAGGCAGCCGGTGCCCCGGATTTTTGAAGCTTTGCTGGGGCAAGCGGGAGGAAATACCTACCTTTGCGCCCCAAAAGCAATCATCATCATGAGCAATCGCACATTTACCATGATCAAGCCGGATGCATTCCGTAAAGGCCATTCCGGTGCTATCATCGACCGTTTTATCAAAGAAGGATACAGAATCGTGGCGTTGAAATTGACAAAATTATCAGCCGAGAAAGCCGGAGAATTCTATGCCGTTCATAAAGAAAGACCCTTTTACGGCGAACTGGTGGAGTTTATGAGCAGTGGTCCCATCTTTGCCGCTATCCTGGAAAAAGACAACGCTGTTGCTTCTTTCCGCGAACTGATCGGGGCTACCAATCCTGCCCAGGCTGCTGAAGGTACTATCCGTAAATTATATGCTTCTTCTGTAGGTGAGAATGCCGTACACGGCAGTGACAGTGATGAAAATGCAGCTATTGAAGGTGCGTTTTTCTTTTCAGGACTGGAGCAGTTCTGATTTAAGTTATGAGTGGTAAGTTTTAAGTTATAAGTAGTTTTAGCAGTACTTATAACTTAAAACTTATTACTTATAACTCCACCGACTTTCCCATGTTATTATGGACAGGCGTCAACTTATAGCCTGCTTTTCTCAGTAAACTGATCACTCCTTCCTTTCCGGGTAAATGTCCGGCACCCACGGCGATCAGCAATGAACGACCCGGAAGTAACCCTTTCAGTTTTTCCACCCAGTTTTTATTACGCTCATTCAGCAGCACATCCGTATAGTTTGAAATGGCGGGGTCACTTTGTGTGATCATTTTTTCCAGTTTATCCAGGTCCTGATCGCGATAGGCCTGCATCATCTGTGATAGTTCCGCATCATCATTTTCCTTTTTACCGGCATCATCTACATAACGCAAAAGCTGCTCCGCCTGCAGTTTATAAGGAATTTTGTCCAGCACAGCAGCCTGGTATCCCATTGTTTCCAGTCCTTTTATGCTTTTATTGTAACGACGGGCTTCTTCCATAATTACCTGTTCCATCATCGCTGTCGCGTCACAGGCCATTGTATTCTGCTCAAGAAGTGAAGCAGCGAGAATGGGTTTATAGGTCTCCAACATGGAAAAAGGCAGCATGGTGCTGTGTGATTCAAAAAAACTTTTTACCCGGCTGTATTCAGTTTCGGTAAGCAGATCGCGCAGGGTGGTGTCGCCGCGCATTTTCATTTTGCTGACCACGCCCAGCATCTCAAACATATTGTCGAGGTCTACTTCAAAATAAACATCGTCTGCATTGCGGATAGCTTCTTTAAGGTTGTTGCTGAGTACGGCATCATCTTTACACAACATATGAATGGTGCCAAAGAGAAAAGATGGCTTGTCAAGCCCGTTACCGCTGATCTTCCATAGCAGCGTACGGGTGCTGTCGCCCTGTGCATGCCCAATGCCGGTAATACTTAAGAGGCTCATCAGTAAAACTACACCAAATCGGTTCATCGGTTTCTTTTTTGGAAAATTAGTATTTCTTCCGGTAAGCCGGTGTTAATCTGCCACAACGGCTTCCACGCCATATATCTGGTCTTTAAAGCGGAGCGATGGCGATGGGATCAATGGACCAATGCCCAGCTGATGCCATTTTTCATCAACCGAACGGATCGTTGCATCGTCAGCAACGATGATATTGGGCCAGTCGCGCTGAAAGTTGTCGAGTTCACGTGTCTTGCGTGTACCATCCAGTCCCGCACAGGGTACCTGCCCGGGCTGATCTCCGGTAACGAGTGCATCGCGTTTGGGATCGAGGTTATTGCAAAAACGCCAGAGTGCTGTAGCCAGATCATGCGGATTGACAGTATGCTTTACATACAGGATCATCTTGATCCCGTGCAGTGCAGATGCACTGGTGAGTAGCCTGTGCAATTCCCTGATATGCCCAATCCGTTGTTTTTCTACAGACACAAGGATGCAGGCGATATCATCTTTGAGCAGAGAAAGATTGGCTGCCTTTATTTCCGGATACTGATCACATAACCATTTTTCAGTCAGATCAGGCGATGGCTTTACAACAGGTATTGCAGTGTCTGTTTCCTCTTCCCATTTGTGAGTACCATTGATACACATTTTACCGCCAAAACCCAGTTTGCTGCAGCTATGGTCCAGCACATCCATGGGCCCCTGCGAAAAGTAAATGTCGGTGGCAGCATTGAGATTGGAAAAGACATAGCGGGCCAGTTGTCCGTAATCAGTGATAGGCGTCTGCCCATCGGCGATCACCAGTATTTTATTAAACATCATTTGACCAGCACCCCACATGGCATTCATCACTTTTTGCCCCTGGCCGGCATATTCTTTCTGGATTTTGGTGATGACCAGGTTATGAAATACACCTTCGACCGGCATATCCATATCCACTATTTCGGGTACCATGGTCATTTTGATCGGGGCCAGGAAAATACGTTCAGTCGCTTTCCCCAGCCAGGCATCTTCCTGCGGGGGGATACCTACAATGGTAGCAGGATATACCGGGTTCTTTTTATGTGTGATGGCCGTGATATGAAAACGCGGATACCAGTCGGGCAATGAATAATACCCGGTATGGTCTCCAAAAGGGCCTTCCCAGATCAGTTCATCTGCCGGATCGACATACCCTTCGATGATAAAATCGGCATCGGCAGGTACTTCGATCTCCGGCTGTGTGATGCAGGGCACCAGCTCTACCTTTTTTTTGCGGAGAAAACCGGCCAGCATGTATTCATCAACATTTTCCGGTAATGGCGCCGTAGCACTATAGGCATAAGCCGGATCGCCCCCGAGTGCGACAGCTACCGGCATTTTTTTATTCAGTTTTTTATATTCCGAGAAATGGCGTGCCGAAACCTTGTGCTTGTGCCAGTGCATGCCGGTGAGTTTGGGACCAAATACCTGCATGCGGTACATACCTACATTGCGATGTCCTGTATTGGGATCTTTGGTATGAATAACAGGCAAGGTTACAAAAGGACCACCGTCTTTGGGCCAGCAGGTGATCACGGGCAGCTTACTTATATCGGCATTATCGGTCATTACCACTTCCTGGCATTCTCCCCTGCCCTTTCGCACTTTGGGCATCCAGGATGCAAACTGACCCAGTTTGGGAAGCAATCTCAGTTTATCGAGTATCCCTTCTTTGGGGGCAGAAAGCAATTTGAACAGGTCTTCTATTTCACGGGTAATATCATCCAGCTTTTGTACACCCAATGCCATGCACATACGCTTTTCGCTGCCATAGGCATTCATCAAAACGGGGAATTCATAACCGGTATTTTCAAACAGGATTGCTTTACCACCTCCGGGCTGCTTGCTCATACGGTCGGTAATCTCTGCTATTTCAAGATGTGGATTGACGTAGCTGCTGATGCGAACCAGTTCGCCGGCCTTTTCTAATGCGTCGATAAAGGCCTGCTGATTTTTATATGCCATGCGCTTAATGTATGCGTGCAAAAGTACAACACATACGGGCAGTTAATGTTCAGGAAATCAATAAACATTGGTGGGGCAACCCATACGGCTTTTGCGACCGCTGCCCCCCCAGCCACCATTACCTGAACCGAGGCGGTAGGTCAGATGGAGACCGGTGAAGTAATAAAAATCTTTGTATTTGGAACCACCACGGCCATATCCTTTGGCAGGATAGTTTTGATTGCCTCCGGGCAACTCGTCGCCCCGGTAAGCCATATCAACTGCCAGTTGCCCTTTGGCTGCCAGCAGGTCGGCCTGTGCCGCATAGGTAGTACTTACATCATCGAGATAGTCGGTAAAGAGTTTCCGTAGACCCAGCTCCACTCCCAGCCGCAGATTATCTGTGATGGCATATTTGGCACCGAAGCCAAAGGGAATCGCCATTTGTGTGAGCTTATAAGGCTTGCGGTCCGGATATCCGGTCAATCCCTGGCCTTCTGTACTCAATGGCTGGAGAAATACTTTGTTTTTGGCTGCATCATATGCATAAGGATTAAAATGATAGGCAGCCAGACCCGCAAATGCGTAAGGAGAAAACCGGTGTTCATTCAGGCTGAGTGGATAATATTCTGCCAGTGCACTGAATTCATGAATGGATGTTTCAAAGCTGAGGTTGCGGGCTATCAGTTCCGGATCTGTTGAAAAGCGATCGGCGCCGCCTACTACTGCATAGGTATAACCGGCACGCAGCATGAAATGGTCAGTGAGCTCATAATTGCCCGTCAATCCTACTGCTCCATTGGTTGTTTTTTTAGGGAAATAGCGGTCGGTAAGATCGCCATTGTAAGCGGCCAGGCCGCCAAAAATGCCGAGATGAAATCGTTGTGCCTGGCTGGATAAGGTCAATACCAGCAGCACCAGCATAACCGGAACTTTCTTCATAACAATAACTTTTGGGTCACTCCTTCCGGGCAAATTTTGGGCCGGATAACAACTATTTTCCGCAACGGAATAGCTGTAAGTAAAGTGTAAAGATATTACGATTGGGGATAAATTATAATAAATCCGTGCCTGTACGCAGTCCTGTATAGGTAATTCCCAGGCCCGGAGCATCTGAACCGTTGATTTTCCCATAGTTGTATGTCAGGCCTTCGGCTACATCTTCTGCCAGCAGCAGGGGGCCGTCCATGTCTACCAGGTCTACAAAGGGAGCGAGTTGCAGCATAGCGGCTGAGCCTACGGTTGATTCATTCATACAGCCCAGCATTACCTGCAATCCCAGTTGCCGGGCTTCCTGGATCATGCGCCGGGCCGGGGTAATACCGCTGCATTTGGTGAGCTTAATATTGATGCCATGAAAATGGTCTTTACAACGTGCCACATCCTGCTCGCTTACACAGGCTTCGTCTGCAAATAATGGTAATACCGATTGTTGATAAAGAGTCTTCATTCCTTCCCAGTCATCTTTTGCCAACGGCTGCTCTACCATTTCCACGCCCAGCTCTTTCAATTGGGGAATCAATGATAAAGCAGTTTCCAGTGTCCATGCGGCATTGGCATCTACACGAATGCGTGCTTCGGTTTCGGCGCGCAGGGCTTTTACAATGGCGATATCATCGGCTGTACCCACTTTTATTTTATAAACAGGCCAGGGCCGTTCCTTCATTTTTGCCACCATTTTATTGATGCTGTCAATGCCAATGGTATAATCTGTAAGCGGGCTATCAGCCAGATTGCCTCCCCATAACCGGTGCAGCGGTTGTTGTTTCAGTTTGCCAAACAGATCCCAGGCCGCCATATCAAGTGCGCATACCAGAAAAGGATTGCGTGGCAGCAGGTGATGCAGGTAATGCCAGTAGCGCTCCGGCTCGGTGAAGGCAAACTTCTCGATAAACATTTTCTTTGCCTCGATGTCGGCGACCATCTTCTCCACCGTAATATCATAGTAGGTAATAGCCGGTGCTTCGCCATAGCCGGTAAGACCAAACTGCTCCAGTGCCACTATCAGGGTGGGCTGATGTGTTTTAGTGCCTTTTGAGATAGTAAAAGGATGACGAAACCGGAGAGAAAACGGGAAGTAGGAAAGTTTCATGAAGCGAAGATAGAACTGATAATTTGAAGATTTGAGGATTTGAAGATTTGGAAATGCTTTTCTTATGGAAACTTCATCAGTAAAGAAAGAGCTTAATACTTACGACTCATTACAGACTACTTATTTTGAAAAACGGAGGGTAGAAAGGTTTGATGAGGCGAAGGTGAGCTAATAATTTGGAGATTTGAGGATTTGAGGATTTGGAAATGCTTTTCTTATGGAAACTTCATCAGTAAAGAAAGAGCTTAATACTTACGACTCATTACAGACTACTTATTTTGAAAAACGGGGGGCAGAAAGGTTTGATGAGGCGAAGGTGAGCTAATAATTGGGAGATTTGAGGATTTGAAGATTTGGAAATGCTTTTCTTATGGAAACTTCATCAGTAAAAGCAGAACTTAATACTTGCAACTCATTTTCAAATTTTCAAATCATCAAATCCTCAAATCGTTCTTCCGCTTGTCTGCACATATCCTCTCACCTCTTCATTAAATTCTTTTTCGCGGATCAGTTCTTCGAGGGAAATATGCATGCGGTAGCGCCAGTAATGTTTGGCATTGGCCGGATTGTTGATTCGTTCGTCATGCGGGTTTTCGCGACGCAGCGTATCACTCATACCGAGGATATCCTGCAACTGGAAAATACTCCACATGGCTGGTGAGTGCAGGTGTTGTAAAACGATTGCCCTGCTTACCCACGATTCGCAGAAATAAGGCGCATCACCCCATTGTCCGAGTACCTGATTGTAAAAATGCTGGGTTCGTTCGCGATTTTCTTCCCACCAGCCCCGTACAGTACTCATATCATGCGTGGAAGGTGTGATCACGGACATATACGGAGCTTCGTCCGGATAAAAGAACTCCTTTTCTGGATTCTTGGGCATCCGTTGAATTTCCAGGCTCAGAATGCCCAGTTGTTTCATTACATCGGGTACACAATGCGGTACCATTCCCAGGTCTTCCCCGCAGATCAGCATATTGGTAGAGGCCTTGAGCTGAGGCAGCTTGGTCATTGCTTCTTTACGCCAGAATTCATCCTGACGGCGATAGAAATAATTGATGTAAAGGGCACGTAAGCGTTCCTGTACATGTGGGATCAGGTAACGGAATGACCGTGTTTTTTCCATATTGATACGGAAATGGAATTCCTGTCCCTGCGAGCCTTCCTGTTTGAACAGAATCACATTGGCCGCCAGTTCAAATAAACCCGCTTTGAGTCGTTCATCATCCGGTTGTGTACGGTTGGCAAAGAAAGCTTCTATCTTACGTTGGGTGTCAAATTCGGGTTGCAGGTCATAACCTCCCTGATCGTTTGACAATATAAATTCTGTACGTACCTGATCGGTCAGGTGACCAAAGAGTTCATACAGGATTTCATCGTTGATGAAGGGCTTACAGTATCGCTGTTCATCGAACCATATTCCGTTTTCTCCAAATTCTACATAATGTACCGGCAGGCAGGGCACAAAATGGCCCATCAATCCCTGTACGGCATGATCCGGAATACTCCAGATACGGAAGAAGCCGAGTATATGATCGATGCGGAAGGCATCGAAGTAATAACTCATTTGCTCAAAACGCTGCTTCCACCAGGCAAACCCATCTTCCTGCATCTGTTTCCAGTTGTAGGTGGGGAAACCCCAGTTTTGCCCGATGGGCGTAAAGTCGTCCGGCGGGGCACCGGCCTGTGCATGCATATTGTATAACTGTGGTGCTACCCATGCATCGCAGCTATGGCGGGAAATACCGATGGCAATATCGCCTTTGAGCACAATCCCTTTTTTGTGTGCATAGTCGGCGGCATCCTTCAATTGCAGATGCAGGTGATATTGTACAAAACAATAGAAAAGCAATTCCTTGCGGGTGCTGGTACGGCTGGCAAATAAGCGATCTACCTCTGCTGCTTCATAACTGGCATGTGTTTTCCAGTTATCAAAGGCGGCACTATTGTATTTGTCGCGCAAATAGCAAAATGCGGCATAGGGTTTCAGCCAGTGTTTGTTTGTTTCAAAGAAATCCTGGTAATCGGCGGTCTGTAATGTATCTGCACCCGATGCATCATATAGTTCGCGCAGCATGGCCAGTTTGAACCGGAGCACTTCTTCATAATCTACTTCTGCCAGCCCGTTGAGATATTTCTGTTTCCGTTTAAGTGCACTTATTTTATCTGCTTCTTTTTTGCCGGCCACTTTTGCCAGGTTGATA
This sequence comes from Chitinophagaceae bacterium, assembly GCA_047600605.1. Lineage (GTDB taxonomy): Bacteria > Bacteroidota > Bacteroidia > Chitinophagales > Chitinophagaceae > CAYMZZ01. The sequence goes on from JASGKK010000001.1 coordinate 311,341, forward strand.
TAAAGCGGATGAAGGGCAAAGGCCGAAATGGCAGAATAAGGATAGGAATCGGTCCAGGTATTGGTGGCTATCGTATCGTTGATAGGCAGCAACTGGATGAGTCGTAATCCGCTTTCCAGCGCCCAGTCTACCAGCAGGCGGATATCGGTAAACTCCCCTACTCCAAAGCTCTGCCGCGAGCGGAGACTGAATACCGGAATAGCCACTCCGGCTCCTTTCCAGGTATTGTTGGACAGGCGTACAAATCCATCGTGCAGGATGCAATGCGTATGCGCTGGTGCATCGGTATAGAGCAGGCGGTTATCGCCGCTTTCGTAGGCGACAAATGTTTTTTCCTTGCTGTTGTAAACGCCGTATTTATAGGCTACGGGCGAATGGCTGCCGGTGAGGTCAAGATGAGCAACCCACCATCCATCCTGCTGTGCCAGTAATACCGGCTGGCTGGTATCCCATTTACCCAACGCTTCTGTACTGCCCAGCAGGCAAAGTATTTCGTGCCGTTTCAGTAATGGCGCTTTTGTCTGGAAGCTATGTGTATAATGTTTGGGCGTTTTAAGTTTGGGACCTGATGTTTTTGAGAGGAGGACATCACGGAACGGTGCGGTATAAAAGGCATTTTCAAATTCGCCGGCATGATTCCAGGTGTCCAGCAATTGTATGGTATGGGTATGTTTGCGTGAGCTGTAAGCGAGCCGGTCATTTCCCCATTCCGCAATCCATTCGCCGTCTTTTCCTTTGAGATAATATTTATAATGTATGCCTTCTTTGGGCCATTCGGTTTTATCGAGATCAATGCTGAGCTGCCAGAATTCTTCATTAAGGTAGGTCATGGCGACCGCTTTGGCGGGATCACTCATACCCAGCTTTTCTGTACCGCCGGACAGCCAAAGGCTTTGGCCATGTTCCGTATGAAAACGGATAAAAAATTCAAGCCGCATCGCAATCGTTGATTCGTTCTTTAACGCCATATTCTATCGTGTCTGAAGCACACATTATTACGAAAGTAAAATAAATCATGCAAGGATCGCATATTTATTTGAAAGATCAGGAAAAAAGTGTTGCAAACGTTTGAAGTCCTGCCTTTTGGGCCCGGAAAACGGCAATTCACCGGAGGCACTAAAAAACCCGTCTGCCGGGTGGCAGGCGGGTCTGTATGCTGAAAATGATAAATCGATTACATGATATCCATTGCCTTTACAAACGACGTAGTCTGGAAAGGAAGAATAAGGGTAAGCCATTCCCAATGGCCAACAATAGCAGCGATCAGTCCGGCTGTGGAAACCAGGAAAAGCAACCACCAGAGACCACGATATTTTTTGGTTTGTTCCATGCGTTAGAATTTTGGCAAAAATAAGCGCTGGAGGGAAAATAACAAAATCAGTTGACAACAACTGGTGAGCGGTTGTCGGTTTTTAGTGGTCAGGTGATATAAAGCCGAAAAGATTTTTTCCGGATCACCGACCACTAAACACTAACTTATCTTTTCAGCATATTGCTGGCAGACTTTGCACCCTTACGGATATTCCACATATCTACTGTGCCGAAAGAAGCTTTTTTTGCTTCGGGCATAACAACTGTGGCTACGGTTTCCTTCACTTCTGTGAGAAGGGATTTCAATTCGTCTGCATCCATCTGGATAATAGATGGCATCACATCACTCTTCATGATATATCTCCTTGTTTTTGATTACAAAAATTACTGTTGAGCGGAAGGGGGAGAAAACACTAAAGAATCGTTGAAGAAAGTGTTGATTTCTATCGCCTAAGTGGTAAGTACTGTACTACTGCTCAATTTGATGGTGCAAATATACGACAGAAACGGCGTTGTTCCAAGCGACCATTGGACGAAATGCCTGATTTATCCAGTGAACGGTGTGTTTTTGAGGGCGAACTGTTTGAGTGAAGTATAAAGGTTTAAAAGTTTAAAGGGTATAAACAGTTTAAGGAGTTTAAAGTGTTAATGTGTTAACAATATTATCGACGATTTCACCTTGATTTCCTGGAAATAGCCCTTTAAACCTTTTATACACTTTAAACTTTTTAAACATCTTCTTTCACACTTTTCATCGCATACACTGTTTTCACTTTCCCTTCACTGATCCTTTTCAATTTGTATTGCAACAATTTCAGACGCCATGATTTCATATAATCTGTCAGCAATATACCTTCCAGGTGATCATATTCATGCAGGATCATGCGTGCGCTGAGCCCTTCGAAAACACGGTTCTGCGGTTGCAACTGCTGATCGAGATACTCAATGTGTACAGACCAGGGACGATTGACATTCACCTGAATGCCGGGTATACTTAAACAGCCTTCTTCATATTCCCATTCTCTTGGCGAATAACTGATAATGCGGGGATTGATAAATGCTTCGCGTATGCCATTGTCATTGGGAAAATAAACAGGACGGCTTTCTGCCTGCATGTTGTCAAATGATGTTTGGCTGTCGATCACAAACAAGCGGGCATCCACAGCTACCTGGTTTGCCGCCAGCCCGCTCCCACTGGCCGCATACATGGTATCCCACATGTTGTCGATAAGAGCCGGTAAGCCGGTATCCTGCAGATCGGCTGACGCACAGGGCCGACGAAGCTGAATATGTCCGTATGTAAGGATCGGCAAAGGCATACATTAAATCTACAAAAAAGAAAGCCCTTTTCTGAAAAGAAAAGGGCTTCTTGCTTTATATGATCTGTTTGGATAAACAGGTGTGATATTATTTCACTTCTTCGTAAGGCACATCTGTTACATTATCTGCATTGCTGGATGCGCCCTGCCCGTCGCCCGGCTGCTGACCCTGAGCGCCGGCATCACCTGCACCACCCTGCGATTTGTAAATGTCTTCACTGGCTGCCGTCCAGGCTGCATTCAATGCTGCGCTGGCCGAATTGATTTCAGCAATGTTCTGTGCCTTATGTGCTTCTTTCAGCTTTTCGGCTGCTGATTCGATCGCAGACTTTTTATCGGCAGGGATCTTGTCGCCATATTCCTTCAGTTGTTTTTCTGTCTGGAATACGAGGCTGTCGGCTGCATTGAGTTTGTCGATCTTTTCGCGTTCTGCCTTGTCAGTAGCTTCATTGGCACGTGCTTCGGCTTTCATTCTTTCTACTTCATCCTTGCTGAGACCACTACCGGCTTCAATATGGATCTTTTGTTCTTTGCCGGTTCCTTTATCTTTTGCCGTTACATGCAGGATACCGTTGGCATTGATATCGAATATTACTTCGATCTGGGGTACGCCGCGCGGAGCGGGTGGAATACCATCGAGGTTGAAGATACCGAGGCTCTTATTGTCTTTTGCCATGCTGCGCTCACCCTGCAGTACATGGATCTGTACACCGGGCTGATTGTCGCTGGCTGTGGAGAATACCTCTGATTTTTTGGTAGGAATAGTTGTATTCGAACCGATCAGTGTGGTCATTACACCGCCCATGGTTTCGATACCCAGCGAAAGCGGAGTAACGTCGAGCAGCAACACATCTTTCACTTCACCGGTGAGTACGGCTCCCTGGATAGCAGCACCAACTGCTACTACTTCATCGGGGTTTACACCACGGTTTGGTTTTTTACCAAAGAACTTTTCTACGATCTCCTGTACTTTGGGGATACGTGTACTACCACCTACCAGTATTACTTCGTCGATCTGTGATGTGCTGAGACCAGCATCTTTCAATGCCTGCTCACAGGGGATCAGGCAACGGGTAAACAGGGAGTCGGCCAGCTGTTCAAATTTAGCACGACTCAGTTTTTTCACGAGGTGCTTGGGAACGCCGTCGATAGCAGTGATATAAGGCAGGTTGATCTCTGTTTCGCTGGAAGAAGACAGTTCCACTTTTGCTTTTTCAGCAGCTTCTTTCAGACGTTGCAGTGCCATTGGATCTTTGCGCAGGTCGATGGCTTCATCTTTTTTGAATTCATCGGCCAGCCAGTCCATGATCACTTTATCAAAATCATCACCACCCAGGTGTGTATCACCGTTGGTGGACTTTACTTCAAATACTCCGTCACCCAGTTCCAGAACAGAAATATCGAATGTACCACCACCGAGATCAAATACAGCGATCTTCTGGTCGTGTTTGCCTTTATCGAGGCCATAGGCCAGAGCTGCAGCTGTAGGCTCGTTCACAATACGGCGAACGGTAAGGCCAGCGATCTCACCAGCCTCCTTGGTCGCCTGACGCTGGGCATCATTGAAGTAAGCAGGCACGGTGATCACCGCTTCTGTTACTTCCTGACCCAGGTAGTCTTCAGCTGTTTTTTTCATTTTCTGCAGTACCATGGCGCTGATCTCCTGAGGAGTATACAGACGGCCATCAATATCAATACGTACCGTATTGTTATCGCCTTTTACCACTTTGTAGCTCCAGTGGCTGATTTCCTGCGACACTTCATCGAAATGGCGGCCCATGAAACGCTTCACAGACATAATGGTATTCTGCGGGTTGGTAATGGCCTGGCGTTTTGCCGGGTCACCTACCTTGCGCTCCCCATTTTTTAAAAAAGCCACTACAGAAGGCGTGGTACGACGACCTTCATCGTTGGCAATTACCACCGGCTCATTGCCTTCCATAACTGCCACGCAGCTATTGGTGGTTCCCAAATCAATTCCGATTATTTTTCCCATAATTATTATTTCTCCTTTTTGAATGCCACTTTGGGCAATCAGCATCTGATACTCAATGATTATGCCGTCTATGTCAAAAATGCAAAAATGGCAGTTCCGACCCCTTGCCAGTGTCAGTTCCCCTCCTATCATCCCACTGTAAAATGGTCAGAATAGCTATATTTAGCGCATGGAATGGTTATGGATTATATTGGGTGTTGTACTGGTATTGGTAGGGCTGGCAGGCAGTCTTTTGCCCTTGTTGCCCGGTCCACCAATTGCCTATGTCGGCCTACTTATTCAGCAGCTACGGCCTGACAAGCCTTTTGCGACAAAATTTCTTTTAATCTGGGCAGGAATCGTCATTTTGTCGCTGGTACTGGACTACCTGATCCCTGTATGGGGCACTAAGCGTTTTGGTGGTACCAAATATGGCGTATGGGGCTGTACACTTGGCTTTCTGGCGGCATTCTGGATGGGGCCCTGGGGAGTGATCATCGGACCTTTTGCAGGGGCTTTTGCCGGAGAACTGATTGGGGGCCAGCAAACCAATAAATCGCTGAAAGCCGCTTTCGGTTCGTTTGTAGGTTTTTTGCTGGGCTCATTTCTCAAACTGGTGGTCTGCCTGTTTATGTTGTATTATATAGTAGTTAGTATTTAATGACTGGTGGTCAGTTGTCAGTACAAAATACCGGCCACCGATCACTGACCACTATTAAACCCTTTAACTTTCTATGCAACTGGACAAAAAACTAAAAATAACAGCAGGCGCCCGTCTGGCAAGCCTGAATGAACCGGCCGGTTTTCATAAAACCATTGATGGCCCTGGCACAACGGTACAATGGGTAAAATGGGGACAGCCTGCCGATCAGCTTCACTGGTTTGTGACCAGCCAGAAGATACTGAAGCGGGATATTAAAAAAGCACTGGGACAGCTGAAGCCCGGTGTCACACTCTGGATCTATTATCCAAAAGGTAGTTCGGGCATACAGACAGATCTTACCCGCGATCAGGGTTGGGATCTGCTGATGGCTCCCGAAAATGAGCTGACCTGGCTAAGCCTGATTGCTTTTGACGACACCTGGTCTGCATTTGCAGTGAGAAAAACCACCGAAAAAGACCTCGCCGCAAAAAAGAAAAAGGTTACGGCTGTTTCTCCGCTCGATGAATATATAGATCGCGAAAAAAGAATCGTGCACCTGCCGGCAGATCTCGAAAAAGGATTACGCTCCTGGCCGAAAGCACGTACATTTTTTGATTCCCTGCCATTTACACACCGGAAAGAATATGTGGAATGGATTGTAAGCGCCAAAAAAGAAGAAACCCGCCTTACCCGTGTTACCAAAACGGTGGAGAATATGAAACAGGAATTAAAAAAATTCCGGTAATGCCGGTAATGGGAAAGGCAGAAGGTAGAGGGTAAAAGGTAAATAGGGAACGTTTCTACCTTTTACCCTCCGCCTTTATACTTTTAAACCTTTAAACTTTTATACAGCTTCTACCTTTCTCCTTCCCCCTTCTTTTTACTATTTTAGCGGCAGTATCTGCATATGAATACTGTCAAATTCCTTCCGGCATTAGCTATATTGGTTCTGCTGGCATCCTGCTCCAAAAAAATCAATCCTGAGCGTCCTGTTTTGGGACTTACCAACTTTAAACTTGATTCGTTGCCTGTTTCGGAGATCAATATTCCGATCCGGATCAACCTGCAGCCTTTTTATGGTATGGCAGAAGGCCAGGTCGATACTATGTTTACCTCACCCAATTATCCCAATGGGTGGGTACAAAATGGTTGTGATACCCGTTATAAATATACTTTCCGCCGCAGCCCCTTTCAGTTAAAGGCATCCGGCAATAAGTTTAACCTGGGTTTTACCGGTTATTATCGCATCATTGGTTCTACACGGGTATGTGTGGCGGGTGCGGCACTTTCTTCCTGGACCTCTCCCTGCCGTTGTGGTTTTGACGAGCCGGAGCGTCGGGTAAATGTATCTTTTACGAGCACATTTGGCGTACAGCCCGACTATAAGGTCCGGCTGAATATTACCCGCGATGAACCCAAAGCACTGGATAAATGCGAGGTTTGTTTCTGGGGACAGGACATCACCAACCAGGTTTTGAAAGGATTAAAAACAGAACTGGATACGGCTCGTGCGGCTATGATGCGCAATTATGGCAGCGTCAACCTGCGGCCACAGTTTCAGCAGGTATGGAATCAACTCAGCAAAGTATACAACATTTATAATAAAGGATGGCTGCAGATCAATCCGGAGCGATTGCAGATAAACAACCTGTATGCACAACATGATTCACTTTATCTGAATCTTGGATTGATGGCACGGCCGGTAGTGAGTTTTGAAAAACCGGCGGAACAATTACGTGAAATACCCGATATGGCGGGAAACAGTAAACTTCAGGGCTTTTCCATCTTCCTGGATGCCACATTGAATTATGATTCGCTTAGTACGCTGATGAATCAGCACCTGGTCGGACAGTCATATAATTTCAAGAAAGGACCTGTCAATAAAAAGTTCGTGATCCGCCAGTGCCGCCTTTCGGGTACAGGCAATGAAAAGCTCATCATCCGTGTGGATTTCAGCGGCAGCAATGAAGGAACAATATACCTGGTGGGCAAACCGGCCTACGATGCCAGCCGTCATCTGCTGGAGATAAAAGATATTGATTTCGACATCCGCTCCCGCAATACCCTGCTCAATACGGCCGAGTGGATGTTTAATAAACGCATCATTCACGAAATAGAAAAGCAAAGCCGGTTTGATCTCACTGCTTTTATTGATAGTGCCAAAGTAAACCTCAATCAGCAGCTGAACCAGGAATGGGTAAAAGGAATCAGCAGCGAAGGTGCTATCAACGACATTCAACTGATCGGTATCTATCCACTGGGACAATCGCTGGTGATCCGCAGTAACTGTAGTGGCCGTCTGTCGGTAAAGGTGGATGCGGTTGATTTCAGCCTGTAGGCAGGCAGTAGATGGTGGCCGCTTGCCAATGGTCAGGATTCAGGAGTCGTAGTATCTCTATTACTGTCTGCACCGGCTTTAAACGAAAAATGACGCTGAGCCAGGTAACTGAAAATCACTACAACGGCTGTAGTAATGATCTGCGCCAGCACCGGGTATACATGAAAACGTTCCACCATTATTTTGAGCAGAATGTAGTTTATGGCGAGGTTGAACAGGCAGATCATCAGGTAACGAAACAGCTGTACACGCCCCTTCATAGTAGAATCGCTGAATACCACATATTTTGAGAGGAAAAAGCCCACTATAAACGTGACGATAAACGAAATAAAAAGCGCGGCCACGTGTGCTTTAAAGGCGTAGAAACCCAGATCGAGTGTACTTTCCTTCAGTATATTATGATAGCTGATATAATACAGCACAAAACCCAGTATGGTATTGCCGCCACCGGCTGCTGCATAGCGGAAGGTCTGCAGGTTCATCACGCGCCTGAAAGGCGGATAGAAAAAGTCAATGACCGGCAATAAGAAATCGCGTACTGTATGAAGATGTTTGCGCATGGTGGGCGGCAAAAATATTATAAGTTAGGCTTCCTCTGTGTATATAAACTGCAAAAAAGAGCGTAATTCAACTATGGCAGTGTCCAAATAATTTGGACATACCGCTACAAATTATTTGGAGTGGTTATTTATACTGGCTCTGCTTTTCGTAAATTTGCCCCCTAAACTGATGAATTTCATGGGTGTTGTGAATGATATAAAACCATTGGTAGTAAAGGCTTTAAAAGAGCTGTATGGTCTGGATACTTCCGAAGCCGATCTTGTTATCAATACGACCAAACCGGAGTTTGAAGGTGATTACACGCTGGTGCTGTTTGGTTTTGTAAAGCAGTTAAGAAAAGCGCCGGAGCAACTGGGTACCGAGATCGGCAACTGGCTGGTAGGTCAGGCGCCCGAATTTTTGAGTGCTTTTAATGTGATCAAGGGATTTTTGAACCTGACCATTGCTGATACGTACTGGCTTGGGTTTTTGGGCAAGGCATACGATCAGACACAACTGGGTAAACGCCCCGCCAATGGTACGCGGGTAATGGTCGAATACTCCTCTCCCAATACCAATAAACCCCTGCATCTCGGTCACCTGCGTAATAATTTCCTTGGCTGGAGTGTGGCAGAATTGCTGAAGAATTGCGGTTACGAAGTACGCAAGACAGCGATTTTGAATGACCGGGGTATTCATATCTGCAAATCCATGGTAGCCTGGCAATGGTTTGCCAATGGCGCCACACCGGCATCGACAGGAATAAAAGGGGATCATTTTGTAGGTGATTATTATGTGCGCTTTGGTGTGGAGCATAAAGAAGAGATTAAAAAGCTGGTAGCCGGAGGCATGAGCGAGGAGCAGGCAGAAAAAGAAGCGCCTATCATGAAAGCCACGGTAAAAATGCTGCAGGACTGGGAGAATGGCGACCCCGAAGTACGTCAGCTCTGGCAAACCATGAACGGCTGGGTATACCAGGGTTTTGAAGCGACATATAAGAAGATCGGCAGCGACTTTGATAAAAACTACTATGAAAGTGAAACGTATCTGCTGGGTAAGGAATTTGTAGAAGAAGGATTAAAGAAAGGGGTTTTCTTCCGTAAAGAGGATGGCAGCGTATGGATCGATCTGACAGAAGACGGACTGGACCAGAAACTCGTACTGCGCAAGGATGGCACTTCTGTATACATTACCCAGGATATGGGGCTGGCCGATAAGAAGTATGACGAGTTTCATTATGATCAGAGTATCTATGTGATTGCCGATGAGCAGATCTATCACATGAAAGTGCTGAAACTGATCCTGCAGAAGCTGGGCAAACCCTATGCAAACGGTATTTATCATCTGAGCTATGGTATGGTGGAGTTGCCTACCGGCCGCATGAAAACCCGCGAAGGTACCGTGGTAGACGCTGATGATCTGATTGATGAATTGCGCAAAGTGGCTCGCGAAAAAACGGAAGAACTGGGAAAAGTAAAAGAGTTTAGTCCATCTGAACTGGAAGAATTGTATGATATAATTGCGTTGGGGGCACTCAAATTTTTCCTGCTGCGGGTAGATCCCAAACGACGCATGGTATTCAATCCCGAAGAGAGTATCGATTTTCACGGCTTTACGGGTCCGTTTGTACAGTACACGTATGCACGTATCCGTTCTATTTTGCGGAAAGAATCGGCTGTTGCCGGTGAGGCGGTGGGCTCGGAACTGTTGCAACGCGAAAAAGAATTGCTGGTATTGCTGGAGCAATTTGATTCTGAGTTGGAGCAGGCATTGCAGGAACACAATCCTTCGCTCATTGCCATTTATGCCTTTAATGTGGCTAAGGCCTACAATACTTTTTATACCATCCACTCTGTAATGAATGCGGAGAGCGCAGAAAAGAAACAATTACGGCTGCGTCTTTGCGCGCTTAGTGCCAATACCATTGCAGCAGCTATGCGTCTGCTGGGTATACGGGTGCCCGAGCGGATGTAACAAGAAATAGGTTTTAAAAGCAAATGCCCTCTTTAGGAGGGCATTTCTATTTTAGTATCTTTTATCATCGGGATCAGAGACCTCCCGGCATTTGTTTTTTCTGTTTCAATGAAGCCAGGCTTGGATCCATTTCAATGGCTTTGTCGCAAAGGCGCTGACCTTTTTCCTTCTCCCCTTTTTTCTGATAACTCATACCGATCATATACAGGGCAGATGCATTTTCTTTATCATACTCGAGTATCCGATCCCAGTAGTCGATGGCGGGTTCATATTTGCCTTTGAAATAATAAGCTTCGGCCACCATGTTGAGTACATTGATATCGCTGGGTCGTTTTTTGAGAATTTCATTCAGTATACCTACTCCTTCTTCGAGGTTGCCGGCATTGAGATGGGCAATACCCAGGTTTTCGAGATAATCATTGTCTTTTCGATATCCATTATCGCCCGCCATCTTGATCATCTTCAGCGAATTCTTATCATCATGAATGGCATAGTAGATAAGACCCAGTTCATACATCCAGTTGTTTTTTGAAGGGTCCAGTTCCAGTGCTTTCTGGAAAAAAGGAATGGATTGCTTGAAGTTTTGCATGTCTGCATAACTGCGGGCAATCATATAAGGTACTTCGGCATTGGCAGGATCTTCTTTTGCAGCCTGGTTGAGCTGACGAATGGCTTCGCCATAATTTTCCTGCTCATATTGAATTTTACCGATGATATAACTGACTTTTTCGGCAGGGTCTGCTTTTTTGAGTTTGGCCGCATAAGCCAGCGCATCATCGTATTGCTTCAGGTTGAATGACAGGTTCATGATCTGCTTGCTGGTGGCCGCAGATTGATCACCCAGTGTTTCCAGTTGTTTGAATGATTCACGGGCCTGTGCATAACGTCGCAGGTCAAGATAAGCCGCAGCCAGTTCTGTCACGATAGCCTTATCCTGACTATTATATTTGGCAGCTTTTTCGAAATGTTTTAATGATTCCAGCCGGCGGCCTGCTTCTTTTTCAGCAAGTCCTTTTTGCAAAAAGAGACTGGCACTATCTGATTGTAGTGATGATTGAGCATGAACACCTGTATACAGGCTATAGCTCACAAGGAGTAAAAGGAAGGGTTTACGGATCATTGGATATGGCTTTTGCCGGTTTTTTAATAGGTAGCACATGCAAGATAAATTGATTCGGTGACAATCCCCACCGGATCCGGATTAATTTATCCCTTCGGGAAACGATTTAAGGTACGTAATTATTTCAGAATTAAGCCGCCGAGCGGAGGCAGATTTATGGTAAGTAGATGTGTTTGTTCCTCTTTTTCAATGGGTTCGCATCTTATATGGGGATTAAAAATATTTCCGCTGCCCCAATAGTCTTTCGAATCGCTGTTGAAAACTTCCTGTGTATAGACCTTTTTGCCCGATACCCTGACAGACCAGTCATGGCGGATGACCGGCGTCATATTAAGAATAATCAACAGGTCATCTTCCGGTTTTTTCCCTTTTCGTTTATATACGATTACCGATTCGGCCCGGTGATTGAGATCGACCCATTCAAATCCATATTCGTTAAACTGGTTGAGGTGCAGTGCCGGCTCGGTTTGCAGCAATGTATTGAGACGGCGTAGACAATCCTGCATCAGCCGATGGCAGTCAAATTGAAGCAGACTCCAGTCCAGTTCGGTTTTATAATTCCATTCGGAGGTTTGTGCAAATTCTCCACCCATAAACAGCAGCTTGGCACCCGGATGGGTCCACATATACGTATACAGCAACCGCAGGTTGGCAAACTTTTGCCATTCATCGCCGGGCATTTTGTAGATCATGGGGCTTTTGCCATGCACTACTTCATCGTGGCTGAGCGGCAGCATGAAATTTTCATCATAGTAGTACATCATACTGAATGAAAACTTATTCTGGTTATGCTGGCGTGCGAGCGGGTCCAGTTTGAAATAGTCAAGTGTATCGTGCATCCAGCCCATCATCCATTTCATGCCAAAACCCAATCCGTCTTTCCAGGTAGGGCGCGATACGCCCGGCCAGTCAGTTGCTTCTTCTGCAATGGTTTGTACATCGGGGAAGTCGCGGAAAATGGTTTCATTGAGATCCTTGATAAAGGCAATGGCTTCGAGATTGCCATCGCCGCCAAATTCATTGGGTTCCCACTCTCCTTCTTCCCTGGAATAATTGAGTTTGAGCATCGAGCTTACTGCATCGACCCGTATACCGTCAATATGAAACACATCAAACCAGAAGCGGGCGCTGCTGATAAGAAACGATTTTACTTCTCCCCTTTTATAATTAAAAATATAGCTGTTCCAGTCGGGATGAAAGCCTTTGCGCATGTCGGCATATTCATAGGTATGTGTGCCGTCAAACATGTAAAGACCGTGTGCATCGTAGGGAAAATGTGATGGCACCCAATCGAGCAGTACGCCAATACCGGCCTGGTGAAATGCATCGATAAGACGCATGAGTCCCTGCGGATCACCAAAGCGTGAACTGGGAGCAAAAAAACCGGTACACTGGTAGCCCCAGCTGCCATCAAAAGGATGTTCCATCACCGGCATAAACTCCACATGTGTAAACCCCATATCCTTTACATAAGGTACCAGCCTTTCTGCCAGCTGATCGTAGCTGTTGTATGATTCTTCATCGCCGGGTACGGGTCTTTGCCAACTGGCCAGGTGCACTTCGTATACACTCCAGGGAGCATCGAGATCGTTGTGGCGGCTCCGCTTTTTCATCCAGTCCTTATCCTGCCATTCATAATAAAGATCCCAGGTGATAGAAGCAGTATGCGGACGCCGCTCCCAGAAATGAGCGAGCGGATCACCTTTTTGTGTCTCACGACCTTCAAACCCGGTAATATGATACTTATAGGCTTCGCCGAGACCAAAGCCGGGAATAAATCCTTCCCAGATGCCACTTTTATCCCAGCGTGGTGTGAGCGGGTGAAGTGCAGGTGTCCATTCATTGAAATGACCGATCACTGATACCGCCGTGGCATTGGGTGCCCAGACGCAGAAGTACATACCCCATTTGCCCAGTACTTCAATGGAATGAGAACCCATTTTTTTATAAATGCTGTAATGGGAACCCTGTTGAAAATTGCTGATATCATCGGCATCCAGCAATGAGTAATTCCAAACAGCCATTTCTGTATCTACAAAATTGAGGTCTTCATACCGTTTTTCTTCAGTTGATACTACTGATGGCAATTTTCGTCCCTCTGTGCGATCGGGGTGCAATTTTTCATTTTTATCGCCGTTATTTTGCGGACTGTTTCGGCCAATATCCTTTTTCATACCCATAAGTTGTGCGGGAGTGCTGTTATAAACAGCACATCTCAACTTACGCAAAATTGTTGAAAGTTTAACAGTATCAACGCATCCGGTATTGGATGTTATTGCCATAAATCAGCAATTTTGCCACGTTCGTGTAAAAGATGGGTTTTGATTATACAGTAGCGCCTATTTTACACCCCTATAGCCAAAAAAAACAAGCCATGAGAAAACTCCTGTCTCTCCTCATGCTGCTGGGTATTTTCCATGCAGCATACAGCCAAAGTACATCTATCAAGGGATTTGTTAAAGACACGGTAGAAAACCGTAACCTTCCTCATGCGGTAGTGACCCTATTGCGTGGAAGTGATTCTGTACTGGTGAAATTTACCCGTACAGACAACCAGGGCCAGTTCAACCTGGGCAATCTCGATGCTGGTAGCTATGTAGTAATGGTTACCTATCCCAAATTTGCAGATTATACCGATAAAATAGAACTGAAAGCCGGCATACCCGGTAATCTGGGTATTATTCCGCTCACGCCTACCAGCGTGCTGCTCAATGAGGTTGTCATTCGCGCCAACAATACCATGCGTATAAAAGGCGACACCACTGAGTTTACTGCAGATAGTTTTAAAGTAAAACCCGGAGCTACTGTGGAAGATCTGCTCAAAGTAATACCCGGTATGCAGGTAAACGCAAAAGGTGAAGTGACTGCACAGGGTAAACGGGTCGATAAGGTACTGGTAGACGGTGAAGAATTCTTTGGTGATGACCCTACCATTGCTACACAGAACATCAGCGCCAAAGCCGTTGATAAGGTGCAGGTATACGAAACCAAGACCGAGCAGGATCAGCTCAAAGGCATTGGATCCACGGGTGATGGAAATAAAACCATCAACATCAAATTGAAGGAAGATGCCAAACGCGGTTATTTCGGAAAAGTAGAAGGCGGCACCAACTTCAACAACCTGAATGATGCCAAAGTGATGCTTAATAAGTTTAAAGGATCCGAAAAGATATCCATATACGGAACGAAAAGCAATACCAATACCGGTAGCCTGGGCTGGGAAGATCAGGGCAAACTGGGTATTGATGATGAAGACGATTATGAATACGATGAGATTGGTGGTTTCTATTATAGCTTCGGCAGCGGTGATAACGAATATTCGTCCTGGAACCTGAAAGGTCTGCCTACTGCCTATACTGCCGGTGCCTTATATGCTAATAAATGGCGCCAGGATAAAAACAAACTGAATCTTTCTTATCTGTACAACCGTCTGGGTACAACTAACAACTCTTACAATCTTTCTCAGACATTACTGGAGGATACAACGTTCTTTAATAACTCCCGCTCACGCAGCAAAGGGCTTTCTCAGCAGCATTCTGCCAGGGGAAAGTATGAATGGAAGATTGACTCACTGACGAGTATTAAATTTAATATTTCCGCTCTGAGCCGCGAAAAAACCAACCGGACAGAGAGCTACAGCGAAGCACTTAACGAAGAGTCAGAATTCGTGAATAATAATAACCGGATAAATGACCTGGTGAGCAAAAAGAAACAGCTTGACAATACCATCACCTATAAACAGCTGTTTAAGAAAAAGAACCGGCAACTGACGGCTACTTTCCGACTGGGTCTGGTAGATGATGAATCAACCGGGTTACTGACTTCTACTACTCAGTTTTATACTAATGGCAACATTGATTCGGTAGATGTGATTGATCAGCAAAAGATCAATACCGGGCAGTCAAGAACCATCGGTACCAAGATCACCTACAATGAGCCTATTACCGATAAATGGAACATCGTGGCTGAGTACAGCCTGAATCAGAATGTTTCCGAATCGCGCAATAACAGCTATGACAAAGCGCTTGATGGTAAGTACAGTGATTTTAATCCTACTTTCAGCAACAATTTTGATCTGAATGCCCTGTCAAATAGCGGAACACTGACAGCGCGTTTCATGGATAAAAAACTACGCCTGGCATTTGGCTCAGGTATTTCTGCTATCCGGCTCAATCTCGATAACCTGGATGCACTGAACAAAACGCATTACAATTTCACCGGCCTTACTCCACAGTTTCAGATAGGATATAAACTGAAAGCGCAGACAGGTGTGTCCTTCTCTTATCGCGGCAATACCGTGCAGCCCACGCTAAACCAGTTACAGCCGCTGCGCAACAATACAGATCCACTGAGCATTTATATAGGTAATCCTGATCTGCGGGTAGGATTTAATCACAGTATGAATCTTAATTTCAATGATTACAAAACACTGAAAGGTCAGTATCTTTTCTTCAATGTGGGTATGACCTTCAATCAGCATGCCATTACCAATTACAGCAGTGTGGATGAGTTTGGCAAAACCACTTACATGCCTATCAACGTAGATGGAAACCGTAGCTGGTATATGTGGAGTGCATTCAATACAGGCCAGGGTGATAAAAAACTGATCCATGAGATATCTCCCCAGGCCAATGGCGGACGGAATGTAAACTATATCAATGGCAAGGAGAATATAAATACCTACACTACCCTGATGCTGCAGTATAATATCCGGTACAATATCCAGGAAAAACTCAACGTGAGCATTGGCCCGATGATAAGCCGTAACATTTCAGAATCATCTCTGCGGCCTACAGCCAATAACAACTACTGGACCTATGGCGGACGGGCTTACCTGTATGTGAAACTGCCGGGAGGACTGGACCTGGATTCAGATGTACAATCAAACCTGCGTCAGAAAACAAGTGCGTTTCCCAACCCGGTTAACATTACGGTCTGGAATGCGAGCCTTGGCCGTACTTTCTTCAAAAACAAGAACCTGCGTCTTTCATTTGTGGCCCATGATATCCTGAATCAGAATATCGGATTTAGCCGTACAATCAACAGCAACTTTGTGAGCGAGCAACGGTATGATCAGTTGGCACAGTACTTTATGTTCAATATACGCTGGACGTTTACCAAAATGCCCGGCATGACCAAACAGTAATCGGACCGACTATTATTCAATCAAACTTCAGAAAATTCTAAATATGAAAAAGCTTTTTATATATGTGTTGCTGCTGGTGGCTTATATGCCGCTGCAGGCGCAGCAGATCTTTGCTGAAAAAGTAAGCATCGAATTTGATAAGACGGTGGCTGTAAAACAGCTGATGAAGGAAATCGAACCGGAATGGTTTGAGCAGATCAAAAGTAATCTGCCTAACAGCCTGGTGAGTAAATTCAGCTTTATAAGTGACGGTACAAAGTCTTATTATAAAAGAGTCAAAGAACCTGATATTCCCCGTGGTATGTGGTTTGAGCCATTTGCGGATGATAATAAAGTGTACAATGATTACAGTGCAGGCACTACTGTAACGCAGAAGCCCGTTTTTGAAGAGACATTCCTGGTTCAGGACAGCCTGCAAAATATCCGCTGGAAGATCACCAGCGATACCCGCAATATTGCCGGCTTCGAATGCCGTAAAGCGGTAGGTATTATGTATGATACGGTGGCTGTATTTGCCTTTTATACTGATGAGATCATGGTATCAGGTGGCCCGGAAGGTATACACGGGTTGCCCGGTATGATCCTGGGGGTGGGTATTCCCCGCCTGCATACCACCTGGTTTGCTACCAAGGTGAGTCTTACTCCTGATCTGAAGCAACTGGCACCTGCCAGCAAAGGCAAAAAAGTAGACCGTGCCGCCATGCTTTCGCAGATGGACCGTTTGCTGAAACAATGGGATAAGTATGGGCAAAAGCTGGTGCTTGCCTTTATGATATAACTGGCCTGAAAGCCAGTTAAGGCAACAGCTCGAATACAAAACTTTCTCCCGGCTGCAGTTCCAGGTTACTCAGTTAAGTCACAGACTGGGTCACTACATTCCGGGCTTTTGAAAACCCTCCCACCCGCTCCTGGTATCGCTGCCAGTCGGGACGGAGGGTTTTCTCGCCTGTATTGGCGATCACCGTCACTGTCTGCCGCGCATCGTAGCGGAAATACACATAGAGCCCGTCTTTGGGAACATATTGCATGGTTTTGCCACTGGTAAGGGCGCTGGAGGTTTTCCGGAAACGGGCCAATGCACTCAGGTGATTGAATGCTTCGTTTTCGCGGTCATTACGACCGGCAGCTGTAAACTTGTTACTGGCATCTTCTTTCCAGCCTCCCGGAAAATCTTCGCGTACGAGGGCATCTGTGGGGTTCTTGAAATTCTTCATCAGTATCTCCGTACCATAATAAAGCTGCGGGATGCCGCGCAGGGTTAGCAGCCAGTTGAGCCCCATTTTCAGTTTGCTCCAATCCTCGCCTACTACCGAAAATACACGGTCCATATCATGGTTGTCGAGAAAAATGCAGTTGCGCTCGGGGCGTTTGTAGATGAAATCCTGGGCCAGGGTCATGTATATTTTATTGACCCCATCTGTCCAGCCCTGGGCGCGTTGCATAGCCGAGTGCAGGGCAAAACATACCTGAAAGTCGATGACGCTATTGGCATTGTGCTGAAAGGGCGCCTTCATATTGTTTTGGGTGAAATAGGCATTTGCCACTATGGAGTTAACCCAGGCTTCGCCAAAGATGGTGATACCGGGAAACTCGCGTTCGAGTGCTGTATTGATATTATTGAGAAATTGCTCATCGCAGTATTTATAGGTATCCACCCGCCAGCCATCGATGCCAAAATATTCTGTTGTCCAGATGGCATGCTGTATCAGGTAATTGGCGAGGTAGGGATTACGCTGGTTAAGATCCGGCAGGTGGTCGGTAAACCAGCCGTCGAGCATATTCTTTTTATCATAGGCAGAACCATAAGGGTCAAAAATGGCTTCTTCGCGGTGATTGGGAGAAGTGAACTGAGGCCAGTTGTTGAGCCAGTCGCTGCTGGGTGGATCCAGGACAAACCAGTGTTCCTTACTCACGTGATTATATACTGCATCCTGGATGATCTTGATACCTTTTTTGTGCGCTGCATTGACAAGCTGCAGATAGCCTTCATTGCCGCCAAAACGTTTGTCGACCTGGTAATGATCGGTAAACCAGTAACCATGATAACCAGCCACGGTATTTCCCCATTCATGCATGAGGCTGGCGTTGTTTTCAATAACAGGTGTCATCCAGATAGCCGTTACACCCAGTTCATTGAAATAATCGAGGTGATTTTCAACGCCGGCAAAATCACCGCCATGACGGGAGAATTTATTGCTGCGGTCACTTGTTTCATCGCGGTATCCTTTTACGATATCATTGTCCGGATTGCCATTGCTGAAGCGGTCGGGCATCATCAGGTACACAAAGTCGGCAGAGCTGATGCCCCGCACGCGTGTTTTCCCATTTTCTTTATTACGGGCCATCAGTTCATAACTGATCTGTACCTGGCGGTCGCCATTACCAAAACGGAAGACACGTTTACCCGGCCTGGCCTGTTTATCAATGACGAGGTCAAGAAACACATAGTTAGGGTTTTCTACTCTGTGTATTTGTTTCAGTGTTACTCCCTCAGCGAGCTTCATACCGGCCGTGGTGAGTTTGTACATGGGAATGCGATTGGCAATCCCTTCTTCATAGACCATTAGCTGAAGCTTTTGGTCTTTCATACCTACCCACCAGTTGGAGGGGTAAACTTTCTGCGCCTGCAGATGGCTAAATGCGAAAATCAGCAGGCAGAGGCCTGTTATTCTTAATCGTAACAACATATCAGGATTCTTTTATTCTTAATGTCAGTATTCCGGCTATTATCATGGATACGCCACCCAACACGATAGTAAGGATGGCATTGCCGTTAAAAAGATATTGGGTAAATACACCCAGCAGTGTAGCCGCGAGTATTTGTGGTATCACAATAAAGAAGTTGAAGATGCCCATAAATACGCCCATTTTTTGAGCAGGAATGGCACGCGTGAGCATGGAATAAGGCATGGCAAGAATGCTGCACCAGGCAAACCCGATGCCAGCCATTGAAACAATGAGCCAGTTTTCGTCTTTAATAAAATAAAACGAGATCAATCCAAGACCACCGGCAATAAGCGCAATAGTATGGGTAACGGGCCGGGAATATTTTTTTGCCAGCACAGGCAGCAGGAAAGCGAAAAGAGCAGCGAAGCCATTGTAAAAGGCAAAGAGCACACCCACCCAATTGCCCATTTTATTGTAAGGTTCCGAACTGGCATCCGTATTGCCAAGCAGGTGTTGTGCCAGGGCTGGTGTGGCATAGATCCACATAGAAAACAGAGCGAACCAGGTAAAGAATTGTACGGTTGCCAGCTTCTTCATGGTCTCTGGTAAAAAATTCAGGTCATCCATTACTTCAAGAAAACCACTGGTACTGTTTCTGTTTTTCAGATAACCTGCACAAATCTGAAGCAGACCAAAAACAGCAATACCGCCGGATAGAACATACAATTCTTTTTTCAGTGCATGTGTGGCATTTTGATTATAAAAAAATAGGATGAGCGTGAGGATCAGGCCGGCAAGCAGCCATTTGGTTCCCTGATTGAAAAAGCGTGTACCTGGCGTTTTTATTTCTATCCGGTGGTGTTCGGGGATTTCACCAAATGATTTCAATTCATCAGGTGAATATTCGCGTGTGGTAAATACAGTATAGGCAATTGCCGCCAAAAAGACCACAGCACCCGCCAGGAATGAAATACGGACCGAATCGGGAATAACTCCCGGAACTGCTTCATTCGCCACACCCAGATGGGTAAGCAGGTAAGGTAGCAAAGACGATATAACAGCGCCCAGTCCGATAAAAAAACTCTGCATGGCAAAGCCCGCAGTTCTTTGCGAATCAGGAAGCATATCGCCAACGAAAGCACGGAAAGGCTCCATGGATACATTAATTGCTGCATCCAGCATCCACAGCATGATTGCCGCTACCCATAATGCGGAAACGTTCGGAAATATAAACAATGCTGCTGCCGCAAATACGGCCCCCAGCATAAAGAAGGGTCTTCTCCTCCCCCATTTTCCCATCCATGTATTGTCGCTGAGATGGCCAATTACCGGTTGCACGATCAGGCCAGTGAGCGGAGCGGCTATCCAGAGTATGGGGATCGCATCAATATCGGCTCCCAGTGTCTGGAAAATACGACTGACATTGGCGTTTTGCAATCCAAAGGCAAACTGGATCCCAAAGAAACCCACGCTCATGTTGATGATCTGGGCTAATGTAAGTTTTGGCTTACCGGCAGGAAAAATTGAAGACATAGCAATCGTTGACAAATGAATGGTACGGCAATATACAACAATATGTAATTAGTACACATTATGAGTAATAAGTTTTAAGTTCTAAGTAATAAGTTTGGGGAAATGGGGAAAGGTGGAAGACCAGGATACTTTTTTCCTTGTCTGCCACCTCTGCTATAACTTATAACTTAATACTTAAAACCTATAACTTATATCACAAAACCATTCGGAATCACGGCTCCCTTTTTCACCACCACAATACCATCCTTAATCGTATAGAGCGGCTGATCGGTGTTTTCGAGATGCGGACCACCGTTGATACGCACATCATCTCCTATGCGGCAGTTTTTGTCGAGAATAGCATTTTTGATATAACAGCGGTTGCCGATACCCAGCAGCGGGATGCCGCGGGCCTGGTCCAGTGCTATATCCTGCAGGGTTTCGTAATAATCGTTGCCCATGAGGTAAGAACTTACCACCGTGGTACCGTGCCCAATGCGCGAACGGATGCCAACCACACATTGCTCCATGCGTGAGGCATTGATGATGGAACCTTCTGCAATGACGGTTTTTTCCAGTGTGGTGCCGCTAACCTTTGCCGGTGGCAGCATACGGGCGCGGGTATAAATAGCTTTATTATTGTCAAACAGATTGAAGTCAGGAAGGTCTGATGTGAGACCCAGGTTGGCTTCAAAGAAACTGTAAATATTTCCGATATCGGTCCAGTAACCTTCATACTGATAAGAGGCTACCCGGCAACTGGTAATAGCCTGCGGAATGATCTCTTTTCCAAAGTCGGTCGCATCCTGGTAGAGGTTCTGCAGATAATCCATGAGCAGGTTGCGATTGAAAATATAAATACCCATTGATGCCAGGTATTTGCGGCCGGCCTTTTGCATTTCTTCGCCGGTATCGCTTTCCCAGTCTGCCAGCACATCCTTTTTGGGTTTTTCAATAAACGAAGTGATAAGGCCTTCTTCATTCTTTTTAAGAATACCGAATTCCGGTGCTTCGCGATCGCCAACGGGGATCGTGGCAATGGAAATATCGGCTCCGGTACGTTTGTGGTTATCGAGCATTTCCTGGAAATCCATCTGGTATAGTTGGTCACCGGAAAGGATCAGGACATATTCACTGTCGAAGGGAGCAATATGACGAAGGCTCTGGCGAACGGCATCGGCTGTGCCCTGGTACCAGGTCGGGTTATCGGGTGTTTGTTCTGCAGCCAGGATATCAACAAAGGCCGAACTGAATGCACTGAAATGATAGGTGTTCTTGATATGTCGGTTAAGTGAGGCGGAGTTAAACTGTGTGAGCACGAACATCCGGTTGATATTCGAGTTCATACAGTTGGAAATGGGAATATCCACAAGACGGTATTTTCCTGCAATAGGTACGGCGGGTTTTGATCTGCTGGCAGTTAACGGATAGAGCCTTGAACCGGCACCACCGCCCAGTATCACACTTACAATTTCTTTGGCGATTGACATGGCGAAGTACGTTTAATGTATTGTTGCGTAAAAGTTAAGTAAGAATATTGAATGAAAATGCAGCCGCAGAAAATATTCCTGCGGCTGCACTGATTATTGAAGTGACTGATAAAGATCAATATACTGCTGAGCGGAAGAATCCCAGGAGTGATCAATAGTCATCATATGACTGCGCATCCACTGATAAAGGTCGGGTCTGTTTTGGTACAGGTCAATGGCACGGCCTACAGAATAGGTGATATCGCCTACACTGGCCTGGTCAAAGCGGATACCAAAGCCCTGCCAGTCGCCAAAGTCACGTATGGTATCTTTTAATCCACCCACACTGCGTACCATGGGTACGGTTCCATACCGGAGGGCATACATTTGATTAAGACCGCAGGGTTCTACCCGGCTGGGCATAAGCAGAAAATCGGAACCGGCATAGATCAGGTGACTCAATGACTCACTATAACCAATAAATGTATTGAAGTAGCCTTTGAACTGATTTTTCATCTGATCAAGCTGCGACTCCAGATTCGACTCGCCGGAGCCGAGTACCAGGAAGTTGGCTTTGCCATGATGATGATAAATAGACTGGCTAATGGCATCGGGCAGAAGGTCAGCGGCCTTCTCTCCTACCAGCCGGCCAATGAATGCGATCAATGGTTTATCCGGATCGAGCCCAAACTGTCCGCATACTTCTGTTTTGTTTTTCTGTTTTCCTTTTTCCACTAACTCAATATCATAATTGCGGATCAGGTAGCTGTCTGTGCGCGGATCCCATACCTGTGTATCGATGCCGTTGAGGATACCACTGCTCTTGCCTTTTTCATATTCGAAAAGATTTTCGAGACCATTGGCCGATTCGCGCAGTTCGCCCAGGTAGCTATGACTAACCGTTGTTACCTTCCAGGCACACTTTACAGCGGAGGCCATGGGGTTGATGGTGTTGTTCCAGTCGAGCAGCCCCCAGTTCCAGCTGTCATAGGCGGGCAGGTAATAATATTTATCCCAGCTCAGCCATCCCTGGTACTGCCCATTGTGTACGGTAAATACAGATGGGACACTCGCCAGTTGATTGCGGAAAGCATAGGTATGCTTCATCATAAAAGGAATGAGACCGGTATGATGGTCGTGGCAGTGAATGACATTTGGTTTATGCTGCCAGTGACTGAGCCAGTCGCATACTGCCGTTTGAAAGGCGATGAAGCGTTCGTTGTCGTCATCGTAGCCATAGATCTTTTCGCGGTCAAGCAGGCCATTGATATCGATCAGGTAAAGATCAAAGCCCAGCTTATTTGTTTTCTCGCGGATTACACTGTAATGAAACCAGTGCGAGCCCAGGTGCTGGCCGCCTTCGTGAACCAGCTCCCATTGGTTCTGGTAAAGGAATTTGGTCCGGTACATGGGCATTACCACTTTGGCCACGTGTCCCAGTTCATTCTGGTATTTGGGAAGGGATCCTACCACATCGCCGAGTCCGCCTGCCTTGGCTACGGGATAACACTCTGCTGCTACATGTACAATTTCCATAGTGCTTTTATTAAAATGACAATTGCAGTCAAATTAAGTTGTTTTTCCTAATGCCTGTTCGTTCCAATTAAAAATTTTTCGCTAACTGAAATCTTGCTATTTTGAGTGCTTAATAATTTAAACCGTCGATTGTTATGCAGCAACAGGGCAAAATCCCAACCAACTATGGTGCATTAGGCACACTGGTGACCGTTTTCTTCTTTTGGGGGTTCATAGCAGCTTCCAACAGTATATTCATACCTTTCTGTAAGTCTCACTTTTCGCTTACCCAGTTTGAGTCACAGCTTATCGGGTCGGCTTTTTATGGAGCATATTTTATCGGCTCATTGATCCTGTTCTTTTTATCCAATGTACTCGGATATGATATTCTCAACAGGATCGGGTACAAGAAAGGCATTATCTATGGGTTGCTCATTTCAGTAGCCGGTGCGTTGCTGATCATTCCTTCGGCCAATGCTGATTCTTTCCCGGCTATCCTGGCTTCTTTCTTTGTGGTAGCGCTTGGGTTTTCGCTTCAGCAGACTGCTGCGCAACCGTTTGCTATTCTGCTGGGCGATCCGGCTACGGGCTCACACCGGTTGAATCTTGGCGGCGGCGTTAACTCATTTGGTACAACACTTGGCCCTATTATCGTTAGCTTTTTCCTGTTTGGTTCTTTAGGTGCAGGAGAAAAGGAAGTAACGGTTACAAATATCAATACGCTTTATCTGATAGTGGCGGGCGTATTCCTGGCGGTAGCCCTGTTCTTTGCTTTTTCCAAACTGCCTTCCGGTAAAAATGATGAGCAGTTTGAAAAGAGTAATAAGGCAGCCAGCTCATTGCTGATCATGACGGGTCTTATTATCGGAATCATTATAGTTGGTCAGTTGACGGAAGTGCCCAAACTGCCTCTTCTTTTACTGACACTCCTGGTTGTGGTGGGTATCCTGTTTTATTCGAATTCGCAGGCGCAGAAATTGTCTGATGGCTGGGGGGCTATGAAGTATCCTCAGCTTATTTATGGCATGCTGGGCATTTTTGTATATGTAGGTGTAGAGGTTACGATCGACAACAATTTTGGTGCTCTTCTGAAAACACCTGGTTATCTTACGGAAGCAGGTATGGATGAAAGTAAGATCTCGCATTATGTGTCGCTGTATTGGGGTAGCCTGATGATCGGAAGATGGATGGGGGCCGTGAGCGTGTTTAACCTGCAGGGAGTGACAAAGACCATCGCCCGCGTAATAGTGCCGCTAGTGGCTTTTGGAGTGGTCTTGTTTGTAAACCACCTGTATGGCAGTGATGTAAGTGATCTGTATGGTTATATCATTTGTATTGCAATAGCACTGGCTGCATTCTTTTATGGTCAGGAAAAACCTGTTAAGACCCTTGTGGTGGTTTCGCTGCTGGCAACTATTGCGATGCTTATCGGTGTATTCACCAAAGGTATTGTATCGGTCTATGCGCTTATTGCGGGTGGCTTATTCTGTTCAGTAATGTGGCCCTGTATTTTTGCACTTGGTGTAGGAGGTCTGGGCAAGTATACCAGCCAGGGTTCTGCATTCCTGATCATGATGATCCTGGGTGGTGCGGTTATTCCTCCATTGCAGGGTTCACTGGGTGATCTGAGCAGCATTGGTATGCATAATTCTTACCTGGTTGCGGCTGTCTGCTTCCTGTTTCTGGCATGGCTGGCTGTCAAGTTCAAAGCTGTTTTACATAAACAGGGTCTCGATTTTGACGAACAGATTGGCGGAGGCCATTAATAATAATTTCCTTCGTACATTTAAGCCCCGTTAATCAACGGGGCTTATTTTTTAACCTTAGTACTTCAAGATGGCGGCTAAATCAATCGCAAGGCAGCAGTTGGCAGTAGGTATCGATATCGGCGGTACCGGCACTAAATTCGGCATTGTGGACAGGGATGGTAATGTCCTTTTCTCCGGCGAAATTTCTACCAAGAAACATGCAGATGTCAATTCCTTCATCGACGAATTATATAACGAACTCTCGGCCCTGCTTGAAAAATCAGGTGGTATCGGGCAAATCAAGGGAATCGGTGTGGGAGCGCCCAATGGCAATTTTTATACCGGTACCATTGAGTATGCGCCCAATCTGCCCTGGAAAGGAATTATTCCGCTCGCCAAGCTGATTGAAAATAAATTCAAGCTGCCTGTTACGCTTACCAACGACGCCAATGCGGCCGCTATTGGTGAAATGATGTATGGAGCCGCCAAGGGGATGCGCGACTTTATTATGATCACCCTGGGTACTGGTGTGGGCAGTGGTATTGTGGCCAATGGTCAGCTGATCTATGGTCATGATGGATTTGCCGGTGAACTGGGCCATACGATCATTATCCCCGATGGACGTTTGCACCCCGGTACTGGTAAGCGCGGATCGCTGGAAAGCTATGCATCTGCCACAGGCGTCCGCTATACGGCGCTCGAGTTGCTGGAAACAACCAATGAGCCCAGCCTGTTGCGCGATGTACCCAAAGACGATATCGACTCCAAAAAGGTCTATGAGGCGGCTATACAGGGCGATGCCCTCGCCCGTCATGTATATGAGTTTACCGGGCGTATCCTGGGCCTGGCTCTTGCCAATGCCGTCATGTTTTCAAGTCCGCAGGCTATTGTGCTCTTCGGCGGTCTGACCAAGGCAGGTGACCTTATCCTGAAGCCTACCCGTGAGCATATGGAAGCCAACCTTATCCAGGTATTCCAGAACAAGGTGAAAATACTGATCAGTCATCTCAAAGAGTCGGATGCGGCTATTCTAGGAGCGAGCGCGCTGGCGTGGGAACTGAAATAAGGTAAAAGGTGGGAGGTAAAGGTGTATAAAGAGTTTAAAGTATTTAAAGGGTGTAAAGTGAGCGATGATAATTGAAGTTCCTACCGCCTACCTATTACTCAAAATGAATAACAAAAAAGTCCGCAGAAGCGGACTTTTTTATGAAGTTGACTGACATGCCGGCCCCGGTTTGGGGTAGCATGGGTGTTGACAAATCTTGTTTCACCTTACTACGATCTCATCGACTGGCGGTGAGCTTCATTGTTTCGCCATTGCCATGGGCCAGACCGGCGGGCTGAGCATCGTCCTTGTAGTAGGATGCCAGCGTTTTAGCGGTAATGGTTGTAATGGCTGCAGCTGCAAACAGTGACAGCGTCACGAGCATCAGGGGGTAGATGAGCCTTTTCATGGAGTGAATTTTGATTTGGAGAGACAAAATTGTGCCAATCCCCCGCTTATACAAGTTTTACCCCCAAAAAATCTATTTTTAGGGGTTTATTTTTGACCGAATTAGTAAAATCCCGGGAATAGCCCGCTGTCCGGCGCTATCAGAAGGGGCAATCGTCTCCCGGCCATTGACCAGGAGGCAGCTGCTGCCTCCCCCATCGAGGTTGAGTGCCTCCACGCAACCCAGCGACCGCAGTATCATGGCTTCCTGGGTCAAAGTGGCCCCGGCGGCTTTACCTTCATGCCGGCCTTCTATGACCAGGATGATCAGTTTGCCGGCGGCGGTATAGCCGATGGCGGTACGCGGATGCCGGTCATTAATGGCATTA
Organism: Chitinophagaceae bacterium; assembly: GCA_047600605.1. Classification (GTDB taxonomy): domain Bacteria; phylum Bacteroidota; class Bacteroidia; order Chitinophagales; family Chitinophagaceae; genus CAYMZZ01. The sequence goes on from JASGKK010000001.1 coordinate 338,439, forward strand.
CCCATAAACTTCCGTTCTTCTTCATTTGTGATCCTGATCTCTCCCTGCTGGATCAGTACCGGACCTCCCGCCACAGCCGTTTCCATACGCCATCGTTTCTTTCGGCGTACAAAAGAACAGGGCATACCCCAGACCACATCTTTTAAAACGGGATTGGGCTTACCTGTCTTGTAGCGTGGCGCGCCGAAAGTAAGGGTATAAGGGCGTCTGTGTACACTATCAGTAAACACATAAGCAATATCTGCCTTCCGGTTTTTGCGAATACCAAAACTGCCGGGCAGCACATAATGAAACTGGCTGTCGGCTTTGCTGTAAATGGAGTTGATATTGTAAGAAAGCAGTTTGCTGTTGCGGATGACCAGTCCCAGGTTCTGATGCGTTTCAAAAGAGAAAAAAGTGGTGTTGACAATCGCCAGCGGGTTTCCGTTTTTGTTTGCAAAACCTGTAGGGGTAAGCCGGCGTCCGAAACTGGTATCGGTCGTAAACTCCAGGTTGCGGTCACTGAGGTCGGCCTCCAGGTAATAAGCTATGTTGGGTTCTCCGCCCAGGGAGTCGGTCGTTTTATAGAGCGCTACGGATGCCGGTAACTGTCCGTACCCGGTATCGACCTTTTGCCAGTTCAACTGTGCTGTTGCCGGCGATGTCAGGAAGCCGAGTGCAATTGCGATAAGGATATAACATGGGCGCATGATCAGCGTATTAAGGTTGATGTTCCTTTCAGCTCGTATACTTTGCCTACGTAATCTGTGGCACGCAGCCTCCACACATATACTCCCGTGGGTTGCGGCATACCTTTATACTGGCCGTTCCAGCCGGCATTGAGACCTTTTGTTGAATAAATAATCTGCCCCCATCGGTTATAGATGGTAAAATAATCCATGCTGCGGATACCGATCAGGTAAGGTTTCAGGACATCATTGAGGCCATCCTGATTGGGTGTAAAGCCACCCGGTACATATACCCGCGATTCCTTGAAAATGGTGATATGGATGTCATCTGTATCCTCACAACCTTCCGCGGTAGTGACCTTCAGCGTATAGGTAATATCATCCTGCAGAATGCCTGTGGGATTAGCAATGGCATTATTATTTAAACCGGTGGCAGGAGTCCACAGATAATTGCCACCACCTGTACCCTGCAACTGGAAAGGTATATCCTTGATAAAAACGGTATCATTGCCAGCCCCGGCTTCTGCCTGATTGATGAACAGGGGAATATTATCGGATACCACTTTGCAGCCATTGGAAGCAACGGCGGTTACCTGTGCTGTATAATTTCCTTTTTGCCGGTAAATATGCTGCGTTTGCTGCTGGGTTCCCCGCTGATTGTCACCAAAGCTCCAGTCCCATTGCGTGATGGTAGTGGCATTGTCGAGCTGCTGCCCGGTAAATGCGACAGGAATATTCACACATCCGTCAGCAGCACTGGCACTGATACGGGGGGTGGGAAGAATGGTAAGGCTTTTTTGTACCGATGCTGCAGGACAGCCGTTATTGCTTCCGGCTGTGAGGCGAACGGTATGTGGTCCGGCGCTGAGATTAGTCAGCTGTGGTTGCTGGGCATTGCTGACGGTTATATTATCGACCTCCCAGGTCCATTGGGTTATAGAACCAACGTTTACGCTGGAGCGGTCAATGATACGTGGTGCAATGCCTGCGCAGGTATCAAAAATATCAAAGTTGGCCACCGGCGGGTCTCCAATGGTAATAACCGTACGCAATGTATCACTGTCGCATCCATCAAATCCTTTGAGTGCCAGTTTTACAGTATATAATCCGGGAGCAGCATAGAGATGCGGCGGTGGATCTTTGAGTGTGCTGTGAGAGCCATCGCCAAAATCCCAGTAGTATGCTTGTATGGGAGCAAATGATTCGGATGTATTGGTAAAATTGATCGTACTGCCAATGCAGGCGGTATTATTAGTAAAATCGGTATTGAACATGGGAGCCAGCGCCGTACAAAATTGCTGCAGGTTATAGGATCCGCCGGTAGCTGCTGTAAAACCCCAGTATACATTGGGGTTATTGTTGAAGATTGTACCAATCAGATCTATCTGTGCCTGTACACGCAGGTTGCCGTCAAAGTAAGCGCTGATCAGTTGCGTCGCCGGATCCCAGGTGATACGGAGTATATGCCAGGCACAGTCTTCGATATTATCACTGGTAGCAGAGGCTCTTACCGGTCCGGCGAGGTCGCTGCCATGCGTAAGCCGGCCATTGGCCTGGATACTGATATGATCGTAAGCGGGGTCATTATTTTCGGTATTCTGCCAGGTATCGAGCAAAATGCCAATAGAAGGTGATACACCGTCAAATCCCATACCTCCACCCGAAGCACCCAGGCTGGTGCTCATCTGCTGCAGCATAAAAGCAATTCCATCGGCACCTGTCGCATCCTGGCAACCGAGGAACACACTGAAACGGAAATCGAATGCATTGGTAAGGTTAAAAAGAGTTTTATTCCACGCGCTTCCGCTTTGGAAGGTGGCCGGATCGGTAAGGGTATAACAATTGCAGGAATTGGCCCGTGCATTTCCGTTAAGCTGATATTGCTGACCACTCACACTCAACTGTAGTACAAGAAGGCAGATAGCAATGCAAAGGGAACGAAAAGTGGTCATGGGCAAATAATGTGGCAGCTTAAGTTAAATAAGCGACTAATTTACCCCCAATTGAAGAGAATTTAAAGAATCTGTTCGCTTTTCTTCTTTTCCCATTCCTGGCGACCCAGCCCGGGAAATACATGCCGCTCGCTATGATAGGAAGAACGTACAAGGGGGCCGCTTTCCACGTAGTCCAGTCCCAACTGATAACCTATTTCGCGGTATTCAGCAAATTCGTCGGGGTGAACAAAACGTTGCACCGGCAGGTGTTTATGTGTGGGTTGCAGATACTGGCCAATGGTGACCACATCGCAGCCATTGTCGCGCAGGTCGGTCAGTGTCTGGATCACTTCTTCACGGGTTTCGCCGAGGCCCAGCATTATACCGCTCTTGGTGCGGCGTCCACCCTGCTTCAGGATACGGATCACTTCCATGCTGCGCCAGTATTTGGCCTGTATACGTACCTGGCGGGTAAGGCGTTCTACGGTTTCAATATTGTGTGATACGACTTCAGGAGCAGCTTCAATGACACGCTGAATGTCTTCGGCTTTTCCTTTAAAGTCGGGAATCAGGGTTTCGAGTGTTGTATCGGGATTGAGTGTCTTGACAGCGCGGATGGTATTGTGCCAGATGGTAGAGCCACCATCTTTGAGTTCGTCGCGGTCAACCGAAGTGATAACGGCGTGTTTCACCTTCATCAGGTGTATGGCTTCTGCCACCCGCTGGGGTTCATCCCAGTCCACGGCTTCGGGACGACCGGTGGCCACGGCACAGAAACCGCAACTGCGGGTGCATACATTACCCAGGATCATAAAAGTGGCTGTACCTGCCCCCCAGCATTCGCCCATATTGGGACAGTTGCCGCTCTCGCAGATGGTATGCAACTTATGCGTATCCACCAGGTTACGTACGTTTTTATAGCTTTCCCCAATGGGTAGCTTTACACGTAACCAATCAGGTTTTTTTATGCGGGAGGCGGTATTATCAGCGGGCACTACGGGAAGCTCAGTCATGTTGCAAAAATACGGATGAAAATGGTATTCCGATAAATAACAACCTGGCCCGGTAATGGTTGACTACTTGCGTTTTCCAAATACAATGGCCACATAGCCCTGGAAGAAAAGCTGCCGTTCTTTCTGAAACAGCATGATCGGTACTTTGGAGGCATAGGCATCTACACTCATCCCAATTTCCAAAGCTGTTACACTTTCGTTATAGCGGCCATAATCGAAACGGAGCCCTACTTTGGCAAAAGCGCCTGGTTTTAATTTGATCTCTCCCCAGCCCTTGCCAAATCCTCCACCCGAGATCACTGCCGAGCGGTCTACAAAGAGTGCACTGTCTTCTACCGTGTATTTGATATCGCGTTCGCCACCAAAATTGGGATCATCTACACGGATATAATATGGACGCAGCAGGCCGAGTGAGATGCCTGCATTGTAAAGGCCTGTCACAGCCACCCCATTGCGGTTGCCCTTGTTGCCAAAAACATACTGTTGTCCGAAACCAAGGGTTACGGGATAAAAGTAATTACGCTTGGCATAGATGAAGGGGTTGCCAAAAATGAAATTTTCGCCAAACAATTTTTCTTCTTTGGCATTTTTAATTTCGGCAATATCGATTCGGTAAATATTCGTTTTGCGGTTGGTCTTCATGCGCCCCATTTCGTAGAAGGCACCATATCCGTTGGTTCGGAGTTGTATACCGAAAATGCTTTGCTTATGGTAGACCAAAACGCCTTCTTCTGCCTGACGAACCAGTTCATTTATCTTTTGACGTTTGGCTTCTCTCTTTTCCTTTTTTTCCTCACGCGTGGATTGAGCCAGGCTGGTCAGCGCCAGTGGCAACAATAATACAATCAGGCTTAGTTTCTTCACAGATCGACTTATTTAAATTGAATTGTTCCCGGGCAGGGATGCTCTTAATGGATCGCCTGAAGGCGCACTCCGGTTGCCTTCACCCTACCCTGCCATAACGTAAATTTAGGATAATTATTCAAATGGGTAATGACTCAATTACTATCCCGGCATCCTGCCTGTTTGCAAAGACCGGATGAAAATGCCTGTATCCTGCTACCCTTCCGGGACGGCAGATTTCAGTATGAATTATTGCCTGTACAGAGTGATTACCGGAAATGAATAGGATCCTGTTTCAGGAACGATGCTGACTAGCCGTGGTCATGAGTCATTGCATGATTTGACAGGTATTTAACAATTGTGAGGGATGCAGTATGATCACAACCGGACTCATTTGCCGGATATACACCAATTCTTTTTACAGGTGTGAAGTACAGGACTGTTTCATAAAATCGAAAATGTACGATACTCTATTGTAGGGTTACGGCAATTCATTCATCGCTTTGGGCAATTGGTGCTCTTAGTCGTTTGAATCTGCTTATATACGTTTAAAATTTGCTTTTTTGTAGGACAATCGGGTAGTTATGAACGTACTGGTGATAGAATATGAAAAGGGGATGGTGCAAAAGATTAAGGACCTGCTCAACGAAATAGATGAGTCCATTCATGTGGTCGGTGTTACCAGCGATCTGTTTGCAGCAGGTGAGTGGCTTAACCATAATTCTATACCTGATCTTATTCTGGCCAATGAAGGCACGATACCAGGTGCCGGACGCCGTAAAGGCAAGACGGATATCAAAGCCACCCTTACCATTTCCACTACTACAGCCGAATACAATTTTGAAGCATACCGGTATAATACTATCCGTCATTTGCTGGAGCGTATACCCGGTGAAGATAGCCGCCTGGTCAATTTTGACCAGTACTGGACAGAGGGAGGAAAAGCTTTGCATTTGCCCAGCTTTAAAGAACGGTTCCTGGTAAAACAGGGACAACGCCTGCTCTCCATCCCCGTCAGTCAGATCGCTTATTTTTTCTCACAGGAACGATTTATTTTCTTTCGCACCTTCGATAATCAGAAATTTCTTCTTGAGTACCGGATAGAACAACTGGAAACCCTCCTGCCACCGCAACAGTTTTTCCGGATCAACCGCTCCTTTATTATTTCCCTTCTTTCTGTAAAAGAGATCCATTCTTATTTTGGAAACCGGCTGAAACTTTATCTGCATCCGGCTGCGGATAAGGAAGTAATTGTGAGCCGTAAGCGTGTAAGTGATTTCAAAGAGTGGCTGGATAAGTAGTTTCCCTAAACGATTTTCAAAACGTTGCATGGGCCTGTATTCTTTCATGCAGCCTCCCGGGCATTTCATGCTGCAATCATGGCCATTGCTGCAAAACGGATTGACAACCCGATTCTGTGGCTGTAGTTTGGAGAAATAAATATCCAGTATCAGCTCACCCCGGTTAAGGCTCTGCAGTGTGGTGAATGAAAAACCAGGTTTTGTTTTACAACCTGATCATGCCCTTCTGCGTGCTGTGTTTTCGGAAGCTGATTCGCCACCTAAACCAATACGCATGAAAAAGCATTCTCTCCTGGCAGCATTTTTTTTGCTGGCCACTCCCCTCCTTGTGGCGGCCCAGAGTCCGGCCGCTCCTCCACCTCCGGCCTGTACCGGCACAGAACCATTGGTGACAGATGGTGAAGTACTGACCCAAGGAGTTACCAAATGGTATTATGGTCCTGCCGCCACTTTCAGCAATCTTACCTTAAGAGGTGGCACACTGATCATCTGCGGAGATCTCACGGTCAACAATTACAGTATGGACAGTGGTACTGTACATATTAATCCGGCTGCCCGCTTTGTAATTGCATCCGGCAATGGCGCAGGACTTGTGTTGTATGGCAACTCCGCTATTTATAACTATGGCACCTGCGAAATACAACGCAACCTTTCGCTCAATGGCGGTTATGCCAGTGCCAGCACGCCCAACCTGATTGTGAATGCCACTTCTGCTTCGGTATTTAAAATGTCTAATCAATATCTCGTTATCAATAATCCGAATTCCTGGTTTGTAAACAATGGGTCGGCAGAATTCTGGGGCATCATTGTCGATAGTTGGGCGGGAGCAGGTGTGGTGGAAATGGGTCCCGGCAGCAGTACCCGCATGGCCGTGCTGATCAATAAGATTCCGAATAGTTACCGTGTCACATCCGGCACGGCCTGTCTCAATGTATTTCAGTATTCGCAGTTTTATGGAGTACTTACCAGCAGCCCCACACTCAATGCATGTGTGGCAGCGGGGCATACTTCTGATTCGGGTTGTATTCCCTGGGGCTGTGCCCCCAACAACTGGGGGGCGGCCCAGGTTATACCTGTTTGTACAAGCTGTGCCAGTATTGCCGTATTACCGGTAACGCTGACCGGCTTGCAGGTGGCCCGCACTGTCAGTGAACGCAATCTGCTTACCTGGCAATGTGCCGGGGTACAGCCAGGTATGATATTCCGGCTGCTGCGTTCGGCCGATGGCCGCTACTTCTCTCCTGTCGATAGTTTTACTATATCCACCATTGCTTCTTCTTATTCAATCACCGACAAACATCCCCTTCAGGGACTCAATCATTATATGATCCAGTATACCCAACCGCAAGACGGCACTATTTACAATAGCAAAACGGTTAAGATCAGTTCCGTTCCTTCCACTCCATTTTCCATTTACCCGAATCCGTTTGATAAAAAACTGACCATCCGCTTTCCGGTTGGTACTTATCCCGAAAAAATAATGCTTACTGATATGCTGGGCAGGAATATCCGTATCAGCTGGCACTGGCAGCCCGATGCCTGCCTGACAGAAGTATCGGTGGAACAATTTATTCCGGCAGATATCTATATGATTCATATCCGTACCAACAAAAGCAATATTTCCCGGACTATACTGAAACAGTAAATAGCTATTTTTCTTTTGCACGCAACAGATGGTTTCCAATGCTGCAATCGAGGCAACGGTAGTGAGTACAATATGATTTTTTCATTTCCAGCATGGCCTGGGTATCTGCGGCATCTCCAGCCGGAATACCCAGCCTTGCATAGGAAGAAACGATCTGGTTGTTTTCAGGCAGCAACTCGCTCAGCCAGTCGACCGCACGCTCTATCAATTCCTGTTTTTTGTGATAATGACCATATGTGTAGAGCAATGGAGAAAGTGTATTGATGATAACGCTGTTGCAAAGCATACTGCCTACTTTTTTTTCACAGGCTGTGCTGGGTTCGTCAAACAGGTAGTGATCATTCCAGTAAGCACTTGCCTTAATATCCAGTAACCGTCTGATATCGCGGGGATGCCTGCTGTCTCTGAAGCTGGCAAATAAATGCTGCCGTTCGAATAATAATGAGGCGAGCTGTGCCAAACGGATTGTTGGAAAGTTGACCGGACGCATTCGCAACAGATGAAGCGGAAAGAGGATTGGACGCAGGTCATATTTATGAGCCAGGGCAGTATACTCCTGCTGAAGTTGCTTTGGATAGTTATGTGTATAATTTCCGGTAAGCAAACCAGCCTGTCCCAGTAGTAATGCTTCGAGTTGTAATAAAGAATGTTTCTGACGGGCCAGCATACTTAGCGGGATGCTTTGTGCAATGGCTTCAAAGGCATCTGCATTTACCTTCATGCCAAAATTGCGTGCCAGCAACCACCAGCAGGTCTCCTCCCAACTGTAACGGTTTTGCTGCAGCAATTGCAGTATGTGCTCCTCTTTACGGTCGAGGCGCTCAATAAGTAACCGGTCACGCCAGCTTTGCCAGATCAGAGTGGGCAGCGGTGTGATCAATTGTTCGCAGGGGATAAATGAAGGATGATTATGTAGCTGTTCATATCTCTCAAGCAGCCGCTTTGCGACCAGGCCATTCAGCTCCAGTACGGGAATAGTATTTACTTTGATATCTTCTTCCCATACCACATGCAATATGACCGGTTGATAGTTGCTGTCTCCATTGTGCTGGTGTTTATTCCAGTCAGAGCTGCGTACATGCAGTTCCACATGCCCTATCCACAGGGTATCTGCAATCCGTATCCGCCCTTCGGAAAAATCGGGTCCCTGATTCTGATTGAAAGTGCCGGCATGTAGTATCTGCACAGGTAAGCCGTCAGTGGTTTTCAACTGCTGTGTATTGAAAAGCTGGAATTGCCAGATATATTGCAGTAATCGCTCGTTCACGATAGTCTGTGTACTTGTTTGCACACAAAACTATATGGATGAAACGCCTTACGTATGGGTTTTTCACCATGATATAATGAGAAAAAAACGGCGCTAAAATGTTGAAAGGGCCTGAACCACCCGGCTAACAGGCAGTCCCATTACGTTGTAAAAATCACCATTTACTGATTTTATACCCACTACCCCAATCCATTCCTGGATGGCATAGGCACCTGCCTTATCGTAGGGTTGGTATTTGTCTACATAAAAACTGATCTGCGCGGTGCTGAGTGGATGAAAGTATACTTCTGTAGTATCAGCAAAGGCTATTTCTTTTTCCCCTGCCTGATGACCACCCCGGTGATCACCCGATGGTTTTGACCGGCCAGGTCCTGCAGTATGCTGATTGCATCGTCCCGGTCACGTGGCTTGCCAATGATCCGGTTTCCGAGGACCACCATCGTATCTGCGGCCAGGATACGTGGTTCGTGGCCCACCTGCAGTTGTACAGCCTTTGCTTTTTCGCGGGCTACGTGTACGGCTGCATCCGCTGGTGACAGGTCTGCGGGAAAACTCTCGTCCGTTTCCTGTACAAGAATCGAAAAGGGTACTTCGGCCCATTCCAGCAGTTGCTTACGTCTGGGCGATCGGGAAGCCAGTATAATCGGTGTCATAGGTAAAAATAGAAAAATGTCATGGACAGAATGCCGGTAAACATGACCAGTTTGGTCCATTTGCTCAAACGGCTGAAGTCGGCAGTTGTACTGGCCCGTAACAGTTGCAGAAAAATATAGATCAATGGCAGGATGATAAATAGGGCGCAATAAACCACCGCCGCCCACCACCTGAACTGGAGAATATATACCTGCACCACGGCAAGCACTGCCAGCAGGATCAGTATCCAGATACCTGTATAGATCTTCGTGGCGTTTATGCCCCATACAATGGGCATGGTGCGACAGCCATAACGCATATCGCCCGGCATATCTTCAATATCCTTCACGGCCTCTCTGATGAGCGAGATCAGGAAGGCGAAACCGGCATAGAGAAAAGCAAAACGGAAAAACTTTGGTTGTCCTTCAAAGCCCGGTCCCCATGCATCCTGCACCGATACCTTGGAGAAAAAAATGAGTAATATGGTCCAGGCGGTGAGAACTGAGATGAGGATATTGCCGATGAGGATGCGTCGCTTAAAATTGGTTGAATAGAACCAGAGAAGTGCAACACAGCCAATATTGGCCAGCACCAGGTACCATTTTTCCTTTACAGGCAAAGCCAGGGCTGTAAGTATGACGCCACCCATACTCAGCATAAAATGCCAGGCAATGGCCCAGCGTCTGCTTATGACGCGATCCACTACCATGCGTTGCGGCTTGTTGACTTCGTCGATATTAATATCAAAATAATCGTTGATGATATAACCCGCCGCTGCAATGAAGACAGATGATAGCAGGAGTAATGTAAAACGAAACCAGTCATCGCCGGGAATGACTGAGGCGTATAAGGGCTTGAATATACATACCTGGAAAAGAAGCTGAGTAAGGGCAATGAACAGGAGATTGGGCAGTCGGATCATTTTGAAGAAGGCTGCTATCAATCTCATGAACAATAATTTTGTGCAAGATACATCACCGGGCCGAGGAATGAAAAAGACATCGCCGGCGGGCTGTCAACGGGAACTGACGACGTCATCATGCAGCCAGTGCCCACGACTGCGCATTACTTTTTCGATCACATCCCTTACACAACCGGCTCCACCGGGCTGAGTGGAGCGATACAGGGAGATGGCGGCAATGTCTTCTATAGCATCAGCAGGACAGGCAGGCAGTCCCACCCTGGTCATTACCCCGTAATCAGGCATATCGTCGCCCATAAAAAGAACTTCGGCAGCAGGAATAGAATGTGTATGCAGATACTGATGCAGAAAATCCCATTTATCCCTGACCGCCATATGTATTTCCGTGATACCGAGTTTACTGAGCCGGTCTACTACCGGCGAAGCGGCAGCGCCGGAGATAATGAGTACCCGATATCCTTTGCGTATGGCCAGTTGCAGTGCATATCCATCCCTGATACTCATGCGCCGGGCCTGCAGGCCGTTTTCGAGTACCAGTATGGTGCCATCGGTCAGTACGCCATCCACATCAAATACAAATGTGCTGATCTGTTCAAAAGATACCTGTGCCATGCAGATTACCGGGTTATATAAAACGAAGATACAGGAAGCCGTGAGTATTCGGGATGGCCGGTTGTGATAGTTTATCCTGCCTGCTGAATACTTTCCGTAAGCAACAGATAAATATGGCGTAACTGCGGATGTGCTTCCAGCAATTGCAGGTGCTGACGCAGGGTGTCGGCATCATGGCGGATCGCCGGTCCGGTCTGTGCCTGTTTGGGTGGTAGCTGGCTGATACGTTCGGCGGTCTCACGGATCAAGGGATTCAGCTGTGCAAAATCGATCCCGTTTTTTATACAGTAATCCTGGGCCAGCACATACAGGTGGTTTACAAAGTTGTTGACAAATACAGCGGCCACATGCAGCGGCAATCGTTGTTCATCTGTTGCTTCCGTTACCGGCAGCGAGCTGGCAGAAGAAGCGAGTTGATGCAATACTGCTTTGGCGTATGCTGTATGACCATCTACATAAAAAGGAATTTCGGGCAGGCGCAGATTTTCTTTGCGCAGGCTCTGCAATGGATACAATACTCCATAATGTTCTGTGACCCCGGCCAGCACCGATGCGGATACAGCTGCTGCAGTATGGGCTACTACTTTTCCGGGCAGATTCAACTGGGCTGCCACTTCGCCCAGACCATTATCACTTACAGCCAGCAGATAAACATCTGCCGAAGGGTTGATAAGCGACATGTAATTGGCCGATTCGGTGTCCCATTCATAAGCCAGTGCGCTCGCTTCGGTAAAGTTGCGGCTTAATATCTGTACTATGCGATGCCCGGCAGCTACAAATTTTCTGCCCAGCACTGCTGCCACATTTCCCGATCCAATCATTACTATATCCATAATTATCTTTGTGGGATATGAACCTGGTTAATCGTATTGCGCTATTCCTGATCCGCTCAAAATTCACCATTCTTTCTGCTATCTCCAAAAAGAAAGCGGCACAATCGGCTTTCCGGCTTTTCTGTACCCCGCCTGTGAGGCATACCGGGAAGGTGATTTCGCCATTTACAGAGGCCGATCAGGTTACCCTGGCTTTCCGGGAGTATAGTATCCGGGGGTTTGTCTGGAATAAGGGAGCGCAGAAACGTGCCCTGATCGTACATGGCTTTCAATCGTCGGTACTCAATTTTGGCATGTATGTACAACCACTGATCAGCCAGGGGTATGAGGTACTGGCCTTTGATGCACCTGCACACGGTGGCAGCAGCGGACAACGGATCAATGCACTCCTGTTTCGCGATTTTATTCTTTTTATTACCCGTACCTATGGACCTATCAATGCCTATATTGCCCATTCTTTTGGTGGGCTTGCCGTGAGCCTGGCAATTACAACGGAGCTTCCTGCAGCCGATGCCCGGCTGGTGTTGCTGGCGCCGGCAACGGAAACAACGCGGGCGATCGAACATTTTTTTGCGATGGTCAAATTAAAGGATCCGGCTGTGCAGCGGGAGTTTGAACAGATCATAACAGAGATTGGTGGGCATCCTTCCAGTTGGTTTTCTGTAGCACGGGCGGTGGAGACTATGAATATACCGGTCCTGTGGGTACACGATAAGGACGATGCCATTACTCCTATTGCGGATGTAGAGCCGGTAATACAAACCAATCAACCGCATATACAGTTTATGATCACCGAGGGTTTGGGGCACCGGCGCATTTACCGCGATCATTCTGTTATTAACAGGGTTATTCAATTTTTGTCCTGACAGCTAAAAACTAAATTTTTCATTTATGTCTCAGCAACTGACCTATCTCGCCCTGGGCGATTCGTATACGATCGGTGAGCAGGTACCTGCTACAGAAAGTTTTCCGGTGCAGGCAGCAAACCGGTTAAAGGCGGCCGGTTTGCCTTTGGCAGAAACTGTTATTATCGCCAAAACCGGGTGGACCACGGGCGAGTTGCAGGAAGCGATAGATAAGGCTGCTCTTACAGATACCTATGACCTGGTCACATTGCTGATAGGGGTCAACAATCAATACAGGGGATACCAGATGGATGATTATCGCAGCGATTTTGAACGGCTGCTGCAACAGGCCATTGGCTTTGCCGGTCAGCGTGCCGGTCGTGTGGTAGTATTGTCAATCCCTGATTGGGGAGTTACACCCTATGCCAGTGGGCGCGACCGGGCCCTTATTGCTCAGGAGATTGATGCTTATAATTCGATAAATCGGGCGCTGGCACAGGCGGCAGGTGTGCATTATATCGACATCACTCCGGGTACCCGGCAGGCAGATACCGATGAGAGCCTGCTGACGGGTGATGGCCTTCATCCTTCCGGAAAAGAGTATGGCCGCTGGGCAGGACAGGTTGCGGACTATTACGAAATTCTTTTCCGGAAATAATTATTAGCGCTTCGATCAGAGGGGGCAAGCCCCTGTAATCCGGGATTTTAGACACTGATTTTGTATCCCTAAAATCAGATTCTGAAAAAAATTATTATTCTTGTTCTAACTTGCAGCCGCCGATGGCGGTTTTTTTTGCAGCCTGACCGGCCTGTTGCCCGTGGCTGTATCATATATAATTATCGTGTGAAAAATGGCGAAAAACCTATTGATCGTTGAGAGCCCTGCGAAAGCAAAGACTATTGAAAAAATCCTGGGAAAGGACTTCCAGGTGAAAAGCTGTTTTGGCCATATCCGCGATCTGGAGAAGGCCGGCATGGGGATTGATCTCGAAAATAATTACGAACCTCGCTATATTGTTCCTGATGATAAGGAAAAGGTTGTCAAGGAATTAAAAGATTTAGCTAAAAAATCAGATGAAGTATGGCTGGCAACGGATGAGGACCGTGAAGGAGAAGCCATCAGCTGGCATTTGTGTGAAGTGCTGGGCCTCGATCCACGTGAGACCAAACGGATCGTTTTTCATGAAATCACCAAACCGGCCATTAAATCGGCGGTGGAGAATCCGCGTAAGCTGGACATGAACCTGGTGATGGCTCAGCAGGCCCGCCGTATCCTGGATCGCATTGTGGGATTTGAGCTGAGCCCGGTACTGTGGCGCAAAATGAGTATGCGCAACAACCTGAGCGCCGGCCGTGTGCAAAGTGTGGCTGTTCGTCTTATTGTAGAGCGAGAGCGGGAGATCAATGCCTTTCAGCCTCAGAGCAGTTTTAAAATCGATGCCTGGTTTACGGCCAAAGATCTGGCCAATAAAGCAATCGGCTTTAAAGCCGAAGGCCGCCGCTTTGAATCGTCTACCGATGCCGAGAGCTTTCTGAAAAGCTGTGTGGGAGCCGACTATACCGTAACGGATATCCAGGTAAAACCCGGCAAACGTTCTCCGGCCCCCCCTTTCACTACCTCTACATTACAACAGGAGGCTTCGCGCAAACTGGGTTATGGTGTGGCGCGAACCATGCTGATTGCACAGAAGCTGTACGAAAATGGTTATATCACTTATATGCGTACCGACAGTGTAAACCTGAGTAATACAGCGCTTGCTGATATTACCAGTACTGTGAAAGGTATGTATGGTGAAAAATATCACCAGTTCCGCAAATACAAGAACAAGAATGAAAGTGCGCAGGAAGCACACGAAGCCATTCGCCCCACTTATATGAGCAATCTTACAGTGGAGGAGCCGGACTGGAAACGTCTGTATGAACTGATCTGGAAGCGCACTATGGCATCGCAGATGTCGGATGCAGAATTGGAAAAGACGACCGCAAAAATTGATATTTCTACCAATAAGGAAGAACTCGCTGCTACAGGTGAAGTTCTGAAGTTTGATGGCTTCCTGAAAGTATACCGGGAGGATAAGGATGATGATGATATCAGCGAAGATGATACACAGGAAGGTATGCTGCCGCCGCTTACGGTAGGTCAGCAATTACCGCTGCAGGAAATGAAAGCGATGGAACGGTTTACTCGTCCCCTGCCCCGCTACACGGAAGCATCGCTGGTTAAAAAAATGGAAGAGCTGGGCATCGGCCGGCCTTCTACTTATGCGCCTACCATTTCTACCATACTTAAACGGGGGTATGTAGAAAAAAGAGATAAGGAAGGTGTGATCCGCGAGCTTCGGATGTTTCTGCTGAAGAAAGATAAAGTGAGTAAGGAAATGGAAACAGAGACCACCGGTGCTGAGAAATCAAAACTCTTTCCTTCCGATCTGGGTTTGGTAGTGACCGATTTTCTGAAGCAGTATTTTGATGATATCATGGACTACAGCTTCACAGCCCGTATTGAAGAAGAGTTTGATGATGTGGCAGAGGGCAAAATGAAGTGGAATAAGATGATCGATGCTTTCTACAGTCCTTTCAAAAAAGATGTAGACAATACAATTGAAACAGCCGAACGAATCAAGGGAGAACGTGAGCTGGGCACAGATCCCGAAAGCGGCAAGCCTGTAGTAGCCCGTATGGGACGTTATGGTCCGATGGTGCAGATCGGCAGTGCAGATGATGAAGAAAAACCGCGTTTTGCCAAAATCCCAACCGGACAGAGTATCGAGACCATCACTTTTGAAGAAGCCATGGACCTCTTTAACCTGCAGGGTACGGTAGGCCAGCATGAGGGTAAGGATATTTCGGTAAGTGTGGGCCGGTTTGGTCCTTATGTAAAATGGGGTGAAGAGTTTATTTCCATACCACGCGGTACCGATCTAGCCACGGTGGATATTGATAAAGCCATTGCACTGATCGAGGAAAAGAAAAAAGCAGATGCCCCTATTGCACATTATGAAGACAAACCTGTGACCAAGGGCAAAGGCCGTTTCGGACCTTTCATTAAGTGGGATGGCATGTTTATCAATGTTCCCAAGCGCTACGACTTTGATCATCTTACCAAAGCAGATATCAATGAGCTGATAGAAGGCAAAGTGAAGAAAGAGGCCAATCGCTTTATTCAACGCTGGGCCGATGAAAAGATCGCACTGGAAAATGGCCGCTGGGGACCCTTTATCCGTTTTGGCAAGAAAATGCTGAAGATGCCGCGCAAGGCCGATGACTCCAAATATACCGCAGAAGAAGCCGCCAAATTCACACTCGATGAAGTGAAGCAGATGATTGAAGTGGAAGTGCCGGGCGCTTTTGCAAAGAAGGAGAAAAAAGCCCCCGCCAAAAAAGCGGCTGCAAAGAAAGCCACTCCGAAAAAAGCTGCTAAAAAAGCAGCTCCCAAAAAGAAAAAATAAACAGAAAGCCTGCCGTGGAAACGACAGGCTTTTTTAATGACAAAGCCCCGTCTCATCAATGGATGGACGGGGCATTTATCGTTTTCAAGGGATATCTTCAATTTACGTTACTGATGTAGCTGTATGGTTCCGATATCGGTTTCGCGTCCGGCCTGCAGACTGATACCGGTAATGGTCGTATCCCGATAACCATTGGCTGTGGCATTGATAAACAGGTCTGCTGTGCTGCCTTTCAGGCCACGTATCTTGAAGCGGCCATCGCGGCGTTCAGGAATAGCGATCAGGGTATCGCCATCGGCAATGGCAGCCACCACTGCTTCGGCGGCATCAGGTAATACCTTACCTTTTATACTGGCAGTCAGGTCAGGGATCCAGATGCGCAGATAAGGTTTCAGGACAAACCGGTTATTGGATATTTTTACAATAGAGCGGCCGGCATCAAAGTCAAGCCAGAGCTGCAGATCAGTTGGCGAAATCTCATCAATATCTTCTCCTTTGAGTTTTATGGTAATGCGGTCATAGCCATTCCAGAGCGAAAGCGGATAATTAACACTATCAATCATGACCGTATTGCTGGTACCCAGCGTAAGCCGGATTTTTTTGATCTTACCCGCTACGGTGAGGCCAGAGGCGAGTAATGTATCTGCGCCATTTGTCAGGTCAAGCAGGTTGTATACACCCGGGCGTATATCCAGGGTATCCCACACAGCGCAACTGTAATTATCATTGTCACGATCGCCATGATGATCATGATGGCAACCATTGCCCCAACCATTATTCCAGCCCGGACCGTCATTATCGTCATCATCGCCGTTATTGCGGCAGCTATCCGGCAATACCTGCACTTCTACCCGCTGGATATCTACATTTACTGCATCAAAATTGACAGGGTTGTCGCTAAGGCGAATGCGAACACGCTGTTGTCCTTCCGGAATTTGTGTATGGCTGATATTATCCTTTTGACAGGAATAAATAAGCACAATGGTTAAGACGGAAATGCCCATAAAGAGGCAAATGCGACGTAGGTGTTTCATACATGCATGAGTTTAGCTTAAATAATAAATAATGGATGCGCGTCCCAGCGCAATCAGGGCCTCAGTGGGGCGGAGATGGATTGGTGCAGGTAACGGACGGAATGGGGGCATTTTTCAGTGGCATAAAGCGCACCAAAGTGTATTTTGCAGAAAATAGTTATTCACATGGAACGGAAATATTGGGAAAAAATGGCACCGGCTTACGACGACGAAATTTTCGATGTATTGAAAAATGACCGGAAAGGCCTGATCAGGTCAGCCCTGGAACAGCGCGGCGGCGTCCGTAAATCTGTCATTGATGTAGGCTGTGCAGTAGGAAAATGGCTGCCGCTGCTGGCAGATAACTATGGCCGTATCGAAGCGGTTGATATTTCGGCGGGTAACCTCGCCATAGCCCGGCAGCGTTATGGAGCCATAAAGAAAATCTCTTTCAGCCGTTCCGACATGTCGAAAGGAACCACCGGCTATAAAGGTTTTGATGTGGCGCTTTGTGTCAATGCCGTACTGACCGATTCGCTGGTCAAACGGACCCGCTTTTTCAGCAACCTGCATGCCTGCCTGCGTAAACGGGGCACACTGATACTGGTCGTACCTGCGCTCGAATCATGGTTACTGACGCGTATTATACAGCATCGTTGGAAGATCGATAAAAAGCTGTTTGCGACAGCCATTTCAGATAAAACAGCGGCTGGCCGTTACCATGATATCCAGCAGGGTAATGCGGAGATTGACCAGGTAGCGACCAAACACTACCTGGCTGATGAGTTAATGCTGCTTTTACAACAGGAGGGTTTTGAACCCGGGCAGCCGGCAAAGCTGGAATACGACTGGAGCACTGAATTTATTAATCCACCCGGCTGGCTGGCCTCTCCCCGCCCCTGGGACTGGCTGGTGATAGCTCAAAAGATCCGGTAAATTTGTAATGGTATAAATAAATGGTATGAAACGAGTTTATGCGATGCTACTGGCAATCAGTATTATGCTGTTTGCTTTCACCTGTAAGAAACCTGCAAAAGATCCTTCCATTCCAGCCGATGATTCCGTTTGGAAGTGGCAGGAATTTAGCATGGGAGTAGATCTTTCCTATGTACCCCAGGTAGAAGATTATGGAGGCCGATACCGCGATTCGGGCCAGCAACGCGACCCGTTTCGTATCATGCGCGACCATGGAGCCAATACCGTGCGACTGCGCCTCTGGCATACGCCCACGCAGATTGCGGCATTGAATAATGGCCGTATGTATTATGACCTGCCCGGTATCGCTGCCAGCATCCGCCGTGCAAAAAATGCCGGAATGACTGTAAACCTCGATTTGCATTACTCAGATACCTGGGCCGATCCGGCTCACCAGCAAACACCGGCTGCCTGGGCCAACCTGAGTGCCGATCTGCTGAACGATTCAGTATATAATTATACACTGCGTGTATTGCAATATCTGCAGGCACAGGAACTGGTCCCTGAGATGATACAGGTAGGTAATGAAACCAATAACGGGATGTTGTGGCCATTGGGAAAAGCAGAGAACGGACAGTTTCAGCAATTTGCACGCCTGCTCAAAAGCGGTATAAAGGCAGTACGCGATTTTTCGCAGTCATCTGCTATTAAGCCATTGATCATTTTGCATGAAGCACAATTGCCTACCGCCGATTACTGGATGCAGCAACTTACCAACAACGGCGTTACTGATTTTGATATACTGGGACTCTCCCATTATGTGAAATGGAGTACCACACCCGATATGGCAGCAGTGGAATCAACGATCCGGGCACTAAAAACAAAGTATGGAAAAGCGGTGATGATTGTAGAGACGGCCTATCCCTGGACCGGCAACAATGCCGACAACTATACCAATATTATTTCGGCTACAGATATTCTACCGGGCTATCCTGCCACTCCCGACGGGCAGTATCGCTACATGAAAGATCTGGTACAGGCCATTCGCAACGGTGGCGGTACCGGTGTCATGTACTGGGAGCCAGCCTGGATCAGCAGCGGATTAAATGATGGCTGGGGCACCGGCTCAGCCTGGGAGAACAATGCCTTTTTCGATTTCCAGGGCAATACGCTGCCGGTGATTGATTTTATGAAGAAGGAGTAAGAATATGTATAAAAGTATAAAGGTTTAAAGTTTAAAAGTTAATCTGATTGAAGATTTACGATACTATTCCTTTATACTTTTAAACCTTTAAACTTTTATACCCTTTCCCTACCTTTTCCCCTTCTGTGGAAAACATTAACTTCCTTATCTCCTGTACATGTTTGAACTTGTGCCCGGGATCAGGAACATGGACACAAACAAAGAAATAACGGCACTATTACAATTGATCGATGACCCCGATACGGAGGTATTCGATGTGGTGTCTCAAAAAATTGTGGACTATGGCCGTCCTATCATACCCAACCTCGAGCATCTCTGGGAAAATACGCCCGACAGCCAGATACAGCAGCGTATCGAAATGCTCATTCATCGCCTGCATTTCCGCGACCTCGCCGAAGATTTTAGACAGTGGAATGTAGCAGGGCATCATGACCTCATGCTGGGTGCATTGCTGGTATCCAAATTTCAGTATCCGGAACTGACTGCTGCTCCGGTGATGAAAGAAGTGGAAAAAATACGCCGCAACATCTGGCTCGAACTTACCAATTATCTCACCCCGCTCGAACAAATCCGGATTGTGACCACAATCCTTTACAGTTATTATGGATTAAAAGGCAGTGAGATAAATTACAATGACCCAAACGATTTCCTGTTAAATAAAGTACTGGAAGCAAAGCGCGGTAATCAACTTGCCAATGGCATATTGTATCTGCTGCTTTGCGAAATGCTGGATATACCGGTAAGGGCACTGACCATTCCCCGCCAGTTTATCATTGCCTACTTCAAGCCCGGCTATTCTTCCCTTAATCTGCCGGATCCTTTTCATCAGGCCGAATTTTTTATTGATCCCACTACCGGCCAGGTATTTTCGCATGCAGATGTGGAGAGCTATTTCAAACGTATTTCTATTGAACCTGCCGAACAGTATTTCAAACCACAAAGCAATCGCCAGGTAGTCCAATACCTGCTGGCAGAATTCAGCAAATGCTTCAATAGCGAAATGGATCATTATAAAAAGGAAGAATTACTGAGCCTTACTTCCCTGTTGAGCGAATAGGTGATTGTTTTCTTATATCCCTCCTGCTCCTTTTTCCTGAGTTAAAGGTGAAAAAACGGATAATTTGTATGGACAAACATGTCTAATTTTGTGAAAAATGTCGCATATGAAAAGTGGTGCCCGAAAATCCTCCTCCCCTAAAAAGAAAAAAGCAGCCTCACGTCCCTACAGCCAGACAACTAAAGCTGATGCTGTCGTACAGGATCCTGATCTGGCCTATTCTATCAGTTCCGGAGTGGCAGGCGCTTTTCGCTGGTTGGGAGAGGCTTCAGTGCGTATTTTTTCCGAATTTGATTATATTCTCCAGGGCGAGAAAGGTGTTACCCGCCGCTCTGTCGAAAGTCTTGCCCGGTTTCTGGGTATCAGCCGCAAGGCTATGGCCGAGGAGGTACTGGATGTATCTGTCAAAACTCTTGAACGCAAATCAGCCACAGAGCGGTTCAACAAAAAAATATCCTCCCATGCCATAGAAATTGCCAAAATAATGGAGCATGCTTACCAGGTTTTTGGCAGCGAAGAAAAGGCCCGTCACTGGTTCACTACACCCAACCGGGCACTCAACAACAAACAACCTTATCAGCTTCTGGATACATTTACCGGCATATCCATGGTCAATGATGTGCTGGTTCGTATCGAAGAAGGTGTATACGCTTAAACTGCTGCAGCAATGGAAGTTTTCAGAATAGTGCAGCAGGAAATCAGGACCCGCGATTTAAGTGGCACGGGTGCATTTAAAGTCGGAGGCCGCTGGAACAGCAGAGGGGTCTACATGCTTTACAGCAGTAGTAACAGTTCACTCGCCTTACTCGAAAACCTGGTTCATTTTGATCGCTTCTCTATTCCGGATAAATTATTTCTGATGACCCTCGAAGTATCCGAGAAGGCTCCTCTCCTTTTACTAAAGGATACAGATCATCCCAACCACTGGCAGCAGTTAGATCAGATCTCCAATCGCCGCCTCGGTGATGCGTGGATGCGCAACAACAAACACCTCGCCATACGCGTACGATCTGCTGTAAATCCCACTGATTATAATTATCTGCTTAACCCGCTCTTTGCGGGGTTTACTGACCTGGTAAAGGTAAAAGCTGTGCAGGCTCTTGATCTGGATGCACGATTGAAGGGAGCATGATGACAATATTATCAGCCTCTTTTTTGTTACATTTTTCCGGCAGCATGGCAATAAAAAAAGCCACTCTTACGAGTGGCCCTATAGCAATTGATCCTGGTTTTATCAGAGTTCCAGCTTCCAGCCATCACGGTATTCGCGTTTCACAAACTGGTTGGCTTCATCAAAGTTAGTGATCTTCATATTCTTGGCATCCCACAGGAGCTTTTTGCGGCCGAGGTATTTATCGTTCCAGCCTTTGAGTTTGGGGTTGACCATCATCCAGCTGCGGATAGCGAGGTTACCCATCAGGATGCTTTCTGTAAAGGGACCGGCATATTCAAACGGTGAGCTGGTTTCGCCTTTGCCATAACCAGCGATACAGGCATTGACCCATTGCAGGTAATGTCCTTCCGGTACGCGTTTGATAGTGGGCTTGGGCATTGTTTTTTCTTTCATCAGTTTGGTAGGCAGCAAGCGTGGATTGGCGCCATAGCAATCCAGCAGCAGTTTACCTTTTGTGCCTATCAGTAACACACCGCCATCCCAGTTGCCAAATTCTTCTTCGGGAAGCAACTCATCGGGACGATGCGGCAGCAGGCCCCCATCGTGCCAGGACACTTTTATATTTCCTTTTTTATCCTTGCGGGGATAATTGAGGTGAATGATAGAAGCCGGCGGACAACTGTCGATAAAGTTTCCTTCGGCCCACATATCTTTCCAGATATTAGCTACACTGCACTCTGCAGAATCCGGATAGTCGATGGGAAGTATGCGATAGATCGGATCCATGATATGGCAGGCCATATCACCGAGGGCACCTGTACCAAATGCCCACCAGCCGCGCCAGTTGAAAGGCAGATAAGCCGGATTGAAATTGATTTTCTGTGCAGGTCCCAGCCAGAGGTCCCAATCCAGTTCTTTAGGAATATCAAAATTGCCTTTAGGTGTGGCAATACCCTGTGGCCATACAGGACGGTTGGTCCAGGCATGGGCTTCGGTCACATCACCGATCATACCGGCATTCACCATTTCTTTGGCTTTACGAACACCGTCGCCAGAGCCACCCTGGTTGCCCATTTGGGTCACTACCTTATATTTTTTGGCAGCTTCTGCGAGTACGCGTGCTTCGTAAATATCGTGTGTAAGCGGTTTTTGAGTATACACATGTTTGCCCAGTTGCATAGCAGCCAGGGTTGCTACCGCGTGGGTATTGTCGGGAGTGGAAATAGAACAGGCGTCTATATTATTTTTTTCCTTGGCCAGCATTTCCCGGAAGTCTTTATAATAATTGGCTTTGGAAAAACGCTCCCGTGATTTTACTGCCTGCCGATCGTCTACATCGCAAAGAGCAACGATATTGACATATGGGCTCTTGGCAAACTCTGCCAGATCGCTTTCACCCTTGCCACCAACACCAATGCCGGCAATATTCAACTTGTCGCTGGGAGCAATATATCCATTGCCCAGTACATGACGGGGTACGATAAAAAATCCCGCTGCCGCTACCGAACTGTTACGGATAAATTTGCGGCGCGAAGCGGAAAACACGTTCTTTTTTTTCATGCTGCTTTTGGTAATTAAATAATGAGTAAATGAGGCATTGGGATAAGGCGACTAAAGTTAGGAATGAAATCTTTTTTTTCCGGATATTTTTCCCACATGTAACCCACTGCAAAGGTTTGCGGTAACCTTAGAGGTTGAGTGTCCATCCTGCCCTGTATTGTCTTTTTACATATTGATTAGCTGCTTCAAAATTGGTGATACGCATATTCTCGCCGTCCCATAACAGTTGTTTGCGTCCGGGGAATGTATTTTCACCCTTGCTGTTTTTTACGATGTGATTATAGCTCAATACAGCCAGATTGCCCATCAGTACCGTTTCGGTAAGCGGTCCGGCTGCGCTGAAAGGAGAGCTTGTATAAGCGCCATATCCTTTTTTACAGGCATTGACCCATTCCGTCTGATGGCCATCAGCTCCTCCTGCAACTTTCGCACGCTTCATCGCCGGCAGTTTGGCCTCTTTCATTTTACGTGTAGGCAGCAGTGTGGGATTACGTCCCCAAAGACCTGCCATTATTTTTCCTTTGCTGCCTTCAAAGATGATACCTCCATCCCATTCGCCCATTTCCTCATCGGGCAATAATTCTGCAGGGCGTTTGGGTTTGATACCACCATCATACCAGATCATTTCCACGGGAGGCATTTTGCCACGTTGCGGAAACTGTATATGGATTTTGCAGGAAGAGGGATAGCTATCCGTATAAAATACTTCCTGGAAGAATCCGGTATAGGCAGAAGTGACACTGCACTCTACTGCTGTGGGATATTTGAGTTGCAGGGCACGATAGGGTACATCCATGAAATGGCACCCCATATCACCCAGCGATCCGGTGCCGAAATCGACCCAGCCACGCCAGTTGGCAGGAATATAGATCGGATTAAAATCCCTTACCGGCGCAGTACCCAGCCAGAGGTCCCAATCCACTTCTTTCGGAATATCAAATTTACCAGGAGGAATGGGAATACCCTGTGGCCATACCGGGCGATTGGTCCATACATGCACGGTATGTACATGACCGATCAGGCCATCCTGCACCCAGGCTTCGATACGGCGTGTATCATCGCCACTGGCCCCCTGGTTACCCATTTGGGTGACTACTTTATACTTCTTTTCGGCCTGTGTGAGTATGCGGGCTTCGTAGATATCGTGTGTAAGCGGTTTTTCAACGTATACATGTTTGCCCAGTTGCATACAGGCCAGCGCCTGTGTGGCATGCATATGATCGGGAGTACTGATGAGAACGGCGTCAATGGTATTCCGTTCTTTTTCCAGCATTACACGAAAGTCTTTGTGATACGATGCCTTCGGATGTTTTTTGCGGCTTTCTATCGACTGGCGGTCATCCACATCGCAGAGTGCGACAATATTCTCGGCGCCGCCGTTAAAGGCATTATGAATATTTACATTGGCTTTGCCACCTGCACCAATAGCGGCAATATTGAGCTTGTCGCTGGGAGCAATATATCCTTTACCTCCCAGCACATGACGTGGTACAATCATAATGCCGGCACCCAGCAGCCCGGTGTTGCGAAGAAAACGGCGACGGTTCAACCCGTTATTCTTTTTTGATTCCATACGGCCATAAATTTGCAGTAAGGTAAGATCAAGATGGGTTACAGGCAAAAAAAACTGGATCGCCGGTAATCATTCTGTACTGCTCTCATTAAACAGTTTAAAAAATATGAACGAACAGTCATACATCAGCTGGGCCGATTTTGAAAAAATTGATATCCGTGTAGGTACCATCCTCGAAGTAAATGAGTTTCCGAAAGCGCGCAGGCCGGTTACAAACTACTGATCGATTTCGGACCAGAGCTGGGATTACGCCGCTCTTCTGCCCAGATCACGGCGCATTATACACCCGATATGCTGGTGAGCAGGCAGGTGATCGCAATAGTCAATTTCCCACCCAAGCAGATAGCGGATTTTATGAGCGAATGCCTGGTACTGGGTGTGTATGATGAAAATAATGATGTAGTTTTATTGATGCCCGATAAAAAGCTGGGCAATGGTTTAAAGATTGGCTGATACTTTTTCTGCATACTACCATTCTCCATTAGGACCGATCCGCATCAGCGGCACGGAAACCTATATCAGCGAGGTTAGTTTCAGGCCCGCTGATGAACCAGCTGCCGCAGCCGACTACCTGCCTCCCCTGGTCATTAATTGTATGGAGCAGCTGATCCAGTATTTTGCCGGACAGCGCCGTGTATTTGAGTTGCCGCTGGCACAGCAGGGTACCCCGTTTCAGCAACAGGTATGGAACCTGCTGATGGGAATCCCGTATGGCAAGACCATCAGTTACCTGCAACTGGCTATTCAGGCGGGTGATCCCAAATCGACCCGTGCCGTGGCCAATGCCAATGGCCGCAACGACATCGCCATTATAGTGCCCTGTCATCGTGTAATAGGTGCAAATGGAGAACTGACTGGTTATGCAGCTGGATTGCCGCGTAAACGCTGGCTGCTCGAGCATGAACGCAAGGTGGCCTTTGGCGTCCAAACACTATTTTGATAAGGCAGAAGGTATAAGCAGGAAGGTAGAAGGATTTCCCTCTTTATACCCTTTAAACTCTTTAAACGCTTACAACTCTTCGCCGGTAAACGCCAGTGGCAGCAATGCCGATGTAGTATGGATAATATAAATCTTTCCTGACTGCCCGCTCAATAACAAGCGAATAGGCTGATGTGTACGGTTTTCATATTCCAGCAAGGCCTGACGGCACATGCCGCAGGGAGAAATAGGATGATCGCTTGACTGATTATCGCTGGCATAGCTGATGGCTAAGGTGTCAATAGCAACACCCGGATATTGAGTGGCGGCATTACCCAGCAATACGCGCTCGGCACAGATGGCTACCGGGTAACTGGCATTTTCCTGGTTGGTGCCCGTGATCAAAGCTCCATTGCTGAGCCGCGCAGCTGCCCCCACGCGAAAATTGCTGTAAGGCGCATAAGCCTGTTCCGTAACGGTGCGGGCCTGCTTCAGCAGTGCAGCATCATCATTGCCCAGCTGGGTGATATCGTCGATCACTTCGTACGAAAATTCATAGGTATGACTGCTCATGAGGTCTGTACATTTATGGACAAGAATGCCCCGGTGGGCCGGGGCATTTAAAGTTAGTTGTTTCGTATCACTTTACAATATTGAACAATCGCTTCCAGCGGGGACCTTTATCCCAGCTGAACCAGATCATCCAGGCTTTGCCGACAATGCGGTCTTCGGGTACAAAACCCCAGAAACGGGAATCCTGTGACCCATGACGGTTATCGCCCATCATCCAGTAATAGTTCATTTTGAAAGTATAGGACGTTACAGGCTGACCATTGAGATAAAATTTCCCGTCTTTCATGACAAAATCATTGTTCTCATAATTACGGATAGCACGCTCATACACGGAATAATTTTCTGCAGTAAGAGTAAGTGTGGCTCCTTTTTTTGGAATCCATATAGGCCCGTAACTGTCTACCGAGTAGCGATGGATATTATCATACGGAAAATAGATCATGGCATTGGGCACCGTATCATACCTGGGTGTGATGTCCTGTACGATATCTGTTTTTTGTGCCAGTATATTCCTTTCTTTTTCTGTAAGGTTTACTTCGTATTGCGGAGCACTTCCACGCAGGTCGCCTGTACCGGGACCTTCTGTTTCGTTGACCATAATGCCCAGCTCTTCGAGATAATCTTTATCCAGTGTGAATCCCTGCTTGAGGGTTACATTGTATTTGCGGGCAGAATAAGGGGGAACGGTAGCAGGTTTACCGTTGATCATTACATCACCGTTTATGATCTGCAGCGTGTCACCAGCCACTGCTACACAACGTTTGATATAGTTATCGGTTTTATCGACCGGGTGAACCACGATGGGTTTAAAGCGGCTGTCGTTCCAGACATTTTCACGTCCCAGTTGCCGTACAAGATCGTAATAGGGAACGGCTGATTCAAATTCGGGACGGTGTACCACCGTATCACCGGCAGGGAAATTGAATACTACCACATCACCTCTTTTGGGTTCGCTGGCAAACCAGCGGATATAAGGCAGCTTGATCAGTTCGCTGTACGACTTGGTATTGGTGACCGGCATGTAGTTGTGTACAAAGGGAAATGAAAGCGGTGTATTGGGAATACGCGGTCCGTAGCTCAGTTTACTTACAAACAGAAAATCTTTTACCAGCAGGGTTTTTTCCATCGAACCCGAGGGGATCACATAGGCTTCAAATATGAATGTGCGGATCAGTGTGGCGGCAACTACGGCAAATACAGCTGCATCGACCCATTCTCTCCAGCCGGCCTTTTTATGCATTGATACACCTTTGGGCCCGATAAAACGGGTGTCTTTGTGTTGTGCCAGCCAGGGAAAATAAAACGGAGCCAGCAGAGCAGCGCCGGCATGATCAAGGAATGAAAAGCGATTGAATACCTTGGCAAACTCAATAAAGATACCCGGCGTAATAAACCAGCCTATCACAGGAATAAACTGCCAGAAGACCCAGTGTTTGGGCCTGGCCAGTTGCTGCATTACCCAGGTATTATAGAAAGGGACCCATGCCTTCCAGGATTGTTCGCCTGCTTTTACAAACAGCTTTGACAGACCGAAAGCCGGCAGCAGAACAAGAAGGATTCCGATGAGGTAAATGACCAGTAATTGTTGTAAAGGCATGAGCCTGTATTTTTTAGTTTGCTATCAAAAATATTATAATATTCCGCCTGTCAAAATCACCGGCTGGAAAGTTTTGCTAAAGACGGTGAATGCCGGGCTGCAGCCGGTAAACGGCTGAAAACAACAGGTGGCCTTTTAGCGTGGCATCACATAACTCCGCACATCTTCGCCGGTAATGGCCTTTGCAGAAAGAATGACCAGACGCTCCACCACATTGCGCAGCTCACGGATATTACCCGTCCAGTTATATTCCTGCAGCAGTTGAATGGCATCTTCATCAATTGTCTTTTTGGCAATCCCATAATCGGCACAGATATCATCCAGAAACTGATCTACCAGCATCGGAATATCGTCGCGACGGTCATTGAGTGAAGGCACATGTATCAGGATCACGCTGAGACGGTGATAGAGGTCAAGCCGGAAGTTCTTTGCTTCCACTTCTTTGAGCAGGTCTTTATTGGTAGCGGCAATCACCCGTACATCCACACTGATATCCTTGTCGGCACCTACGCGTGTGATCTTTCCTTCCTGCAGGGCGCGTAATACCTTGGCCTGGGCGCTGAGGCTCATATCACCGATCTCGTCGAGAAACAGTGTACCTCCATTGGCCTGTTCAAACTTACCGATACGCTGTTTGATGGCTGATGTAAAAGATCCTTTTTCATGACCAAACAGTTCACTTTCGATCAGCTCTGTGGGGATAGCCGCACAGTTTACTTCCACCAGCGGGCCGCCATTGCGATTACTTTTTTCGTGTACCCAGCGGGCCACAAGTTCCTTTCCCACCCCGTTTTCGCCTGTGACGAGGATACGGGCTTCGGTAGGCGCTACTTTATCGATTGTTTCGCGGATCTTCTGAATGGGAGCTGAACCGCCGATCATTTCCTGTACCCGGCTCACCTTCCGTTTCAATACCTTGGTTTCGGTGACCAGGGTGGTTTTTTCCATGGCATTGCGGATGGTGATCAGCAGCCTGTTAAGATCCGGCGGCTTTGATATAAAATCATAGGCGCCTTTCTTCACCGCTTCTACCGCTGTTTCTATGTTGCCATGACCGGATATCATAATAATAGGCGTATCGGGGTTGATCTCGCCGGCTTTTTGCAGAAATTCAATACCGTCCAGTTTGGGCATTTTGATATCGCAAAGCACTACGTCGTAGGTTTTCTCCCTGAATTTTTTCAGGCCTTCTTCGCCATCAGCTGCTTCATCCAGTTTATAGCCCTCAAAAGAAAGGATTTCGATCAGTGTTTTACGGATCGCTTTTTCATCATCTATAATCAATATATCGGCCATTCAAGTTCGGTTTAGGCGCAAAAGTAACTCAAACTGTTGAGTATGCGGCGGGTTTAAAGGTGGGCAGATTTCCGGGAGGGGTAGAAAAAAAATGGAGGCCGGATAGAAATCCAGCCTCGTTTTAAAATCCAATATCCTATGAAAAACCATAACAAAGATGCATATTTCGGTGCAAAACGCTGCATCCTCATTAAAAAATTATTAAGCGTATTTTTACGATACTCAATGAAAGACAAGAGCCCGGTAACTACCGGGCTCTTGTTTATTAGTTGAACAAATAAAACAGGAGGTTTTACTTGCGGAGGTACATTACTTCTTTTACCAGTTTTACTGTACGCGGTACGTCGGGCAATGCGGCAGCTACCAGGTTGGGAGCATAGTGCAAAGGTGCATCTGCAGCTGTAATACGGCGAATAGGCGCATCAAGATAGTCAAAGCCTTCTTTCTGGATGCGGTAAGAAATCTCTGAGGAAACAGAGCCAAAAGGCCATTGCTCTTCCACGATCACGAGCCGATTGGTTTTTTTAACGCTTTCCAGGATGGTCATCCAGTCGAGCGGGCGAATAGTGCGCAGGTCGATCACTTCGGCGCTGATATTTTCCTTTTCCAGTTCGGCGGCAGCACCCAGCGCTACTTTCATCATTTTATTAAAAGAAACGATGGTCACATCGGTACCGGCTTTCTTTACATCGGCCTTGCCCAGTTCGATATAATATTCTTCGTCGGGGACCTCACTCTTATCGCCGTACATGAGCTCACTTTCCATAAACATCACGGGATCTTCTTCATAACGGATGGCTTGTTTCAGCAGGCCTTTGGCATCGTAGCCATTGCTGGGCGATACCACTTTGATACCGGGAATATTGGCATACAGGGCTTCAAAAGCAGTGGAGTGCTGGGCACCCAGCTGACCGGCAGAGCCGTTACCACCGCGAAAAACGATGGGGCAGGAAATTTGTCCGCCACTCATTGCCAGCATTTTAGAGGCTGTATTTAAAATTTGATCTAAAGCCAGAACAGCAAAGTTCCAGGTCATAAACTCCACAATAGGACGTAATCCGTTCTGAGCGGCGCCTACACCTACGGCGGTAAATCCAAGTTCAGCGATCGGGGTATCAATGATGCGGCGGGGACCGAATTCGTCCAGCATGCCCTGGCTCACTTTATAGGCGCCATTGTATTCGGCCACCTCTTCACCCATTAAAAAAACACGGTCATCGCGCCTCATTTCTTCTGACATGGCCTCGCGCAGAGCCTCCCTGAAAGCGATTGATCTAGGCATTGTAGTACAACTGTTTAAAAGTGGGGCAAATTTAAGCGAGTGCGGGGAGAATACCTAATCTTAAAAAGCGGCCCCAGGCCGCTTTTTAAGATTAGGAGATTAGACAATTTGAAAATTTGAAAATGGGTTAAAAGTGATAAGTTCTAAGTAATAAGTTATTAGTCCTTACTGAGCAAATCACGCAATTAATTGCATCAACAAATCTTCAAATCCTCAAATTTTCAAATCGTATTAATATCCCAACGCTGCCTGGCAGTTCATACGCACTGCTTCCCATTCGGGCGTGGAGAAGTCCTGAACGGTGAGCCGGACAGCTTCGGCAAATGTGTATTTCTGTTCCACTTTGCGGGTAATACAATCGCAGTATTCAGTAGCCTGTTGCTGGTTAAGGCCAAATGTCTGCTGGGCATTGCCCGCACAACCCATGATCCATTGCTGACGCTGTGCAGCAGGCCAGGTACGTGCGGTGACACCGCCATCGGTTATATTGTTGTAATCATTGCCTCCATCATTGTTTACCGGAGGTACATAATTGCCGCCGCCAAATTGCTGCATACATTCTGTAGCGAGTTGATTAGCCATTTCTTCGGGAATCTGATCGGCCGTTTGCACATTGGGAAAACGGGCCTCTACCTTGCCTACCCAGCAATCGCATTTTTCCTTTGCCTGCGGGTCATTGCCTACTTCGCCAAGGCAACCCTGCATAATGGCATTGCGCAGCGCAGGATTCCAACGGCCACCACCGGGATTGTTGACATTGCCGTTATTGTTGTTGTTATTATTATTGTTTTGCCAGGGACTTTTTCCCTTATTGTTACCAAACATATTACCACCCATTTCAGGTGTCTTATTATTGTTGCAGGCTGACAGCAGTAAAGCCACTGCCAGGGCAAAGAAGAGTTGTTTCATAACAGTTTTTTTTGTTGATACAAATTGACCTATTCCCAAAGGCGTTACCAATACTCAATTTGAAGTAGCAGTATATTTGCCTATGCAACACACCCATTATCCGATACTCATTATCGGTGGCGGCCCCATAGGACTGGCCTGTGCTATTGAAGCAAAAAAAGCAGGCATCGGCTACTGCATAATTGAAAAAGGATGCCTCGTCAATTCACTTTATCATTACCCGGTGAATATGACTTTCTTTTCTACCTCGGAACGACTGGAGATCGGTGGTGTGCCATTTGTTTCCAACAATCCCAAACCAACACGGGCAGAAGCACTGGAGTATTACCGGCGTGTGGCGCTTTCCTATGAATTGCATATTCATCTTTTTGAAGAGGTGACAGCGGTTCGGAAAAATGAAAGAACAGAGCCATATCGTTTCAGTGTTGAGACCAGCCGCGAAATCTATACGGCCGATCATATCATCATTGCTACCGGCTTTTATGATATACCCTATACACTCCATGTACCGGGCGAAGAGTTGTCTAAAGTGACTCACTACTATAAGGATCCTCACTTTTATGCATTTCAGAAGGTACTGGTCATCGGAGCGCAGAATTCGGCTGTGGATGCAGCACTCGAAACCTGGCGCAAAGGTGCCGAAGTGACAATGGTGATCCGCGGACCGGAAATAGGTCAACGGGTCAAGTACTGGGTGCGTCCCGATATTCTCAACCGCATCAGTGAAGGATCAATCAAGGCTTATTATAACAGTACTGTACGCGAGATCAGGGAAAAGGAAGTAACGATCGACACACCCGACGGACCGGTTACTATGGCCAATGACTGGGTGATCGCCCTCACCGGTTATCAACCCAATCTGGAATTCCTGACCCGGCTTGGCATTCGCCTTGCTCCCGATGCGATCCGAACGCCTGAAATAGATCCCATCACTTTTCAAACCAATCAGGAAGGTATTTACCTGGCGGGGGTGATCTGTGGAGGTATGAATACACACCGGCTGTTTATTGAAAATTCACGGGCGCATGCGGTAGCCATACTGGAACACATCAGGTCTGTCCATCACCATTCCTGAGCTCTCAGCTACCATTCACTGGCTGTTAAATACAGTCTGCTGGAAAAAATTGCGGTGTCGCATCGGCCGGCATTATTTTTACCAAAACTTCTGCTATGCGCAAGTTTGTTTTTGGTGGCTTACTGGCTGTAGCAGCTTTTGTTGCCGGACTACTATTCATGATCAGGGGCTGTCTTTCGCGGTATGATGAGCGCTCCGCCGTTGGACCGGTACTGTTTTTCCCGAATGAAAAAAAACAGCTTCTTTTCAGTGTCATACAATCCGAAGAAGCTACTTCCTACTCTCAAAAAGGAGGCTTTACCCAGAAGACAGTCAGTACCACATATCTTATCCAGAGCAATGATGCGGTAACCGGTGAGAAAATTGCAGTACAGAAAGTCAAACGGCATAAAGATATCCGTTCATTTCCCGTAGAGTCTGTAGCAGCCTGGGGACAACTGGCCTGGGTATATCTGGGTGAACTCATGGCTTTTGATCCGTTGACACTCGAAAAGAAAGCAGATACAGAGATACTGGAAAAGCTTAATCCCGCCAGCAGAGGGCTATGGCCGCAGGAGCGGCGTTACTATGATTTTGATACCCGGCAGCGGCGTCTGCTCGTGACATTGTCCGATGGCAGCCGCTGGCAACTGGATTCAGCCAGTTTGTTGCTAAAGCCGGTGTCAGAAACCAGCCTGGCAGATGATCCCGATCAGCAGATTGGTTACTGGCGCGAGCAGGTGCAGGCCGGTCTCCGTCAGCAGGACAGCCTATATCTTTTGTTGCGGCAGCAAAAAATATCTTCGCCGCAATTTGCCGGCCTGCGTCAGCAGATACAACAGCAACGCGATAGCTTATACAGGCTTATCCGGGATGGAGAAAAAAAACAAAGAGAGCAGCAGCAACTACACCGCAGGCAGGAACAGTTAAGTGAGCGCTACTACCCTTCTTATTCGCAAATGCATACCAGCGTTGATACAACCGGAGGCCGGTTGTATACGGTGCTTTCTGCCGAAGAAATGAGGCAGGCCAATGTGCGTATTCAATGGCAGCAGGCATATGGTGATGCGGTGCGGAGGATGTTGTATACAGCACCTTATTTCATTAATAAATATGAAGAGGCGGAATTTGAAAAGACAGGAGCAGTACGTCTCGAGAAAGCAGATTTTCTGCTCGATGGCGGTTTTTTGCTGGACAAAACCACGGCACAACCCATTCGGCTCAGCAATCCCGACTCATGGCTTTTTGTTGGTAAAAGCCGTGTGGGACGCGATGGTACAATCGTGTTGAAACGTATTGACCAATCGGGTAATATACGCTGGCAGTTTGATACAGGTCTTACCGAATGGGCACACTGGCTATGGACCGGTAACCGCCTGCTGGTACTGGGAGCCGATAATCAGGAGCTAGGGCATCAGCAGACACATCTGCTTTGGACCATTTCGCTCGAAGACGGCAATGCCCGTGGTTATGACTATTTTTCGGATACTCCCCGTCTGCCCAAACATTAATGTTTACTCTCCGTTTGGTGAAAGGGTTTTTAGCAAAGCAGCAAAACTGATCCAGTAAATATTACCTCCGCCATTCAGCACTTGTGCATATGCTTTTTGCAGTTCAGTAAGGTTATGCGCAGCATCGCCGGCAACCGGAAGGGCCATTCGTTCGCTGGTAAAAAACAGGATCTGTCCATCGGGGCTCAGTGAGGGGCAATAATCCAGCTTACCTGAATTGATGAGGCGCAGGTTTTGAGCTGGCTGCCATTGTCCGTTCCTGTTTTTCTTACTCAGGTAAAGGTCTCCTCCTCCCATATCATCTGCCCGCCCATAAGCCGTAAACAAAATATACTGTTCATCGGCCGATACAAAAGCATTGAATTCGTACCCCATACTGTTGATGGCTGCATCGAGGGCCTGTGGTTCTTCATAGTTGCTGCCATTCCAGCGGGCAGCATAAATATCTTCTTTTCCCAATCCACGTCTGTAGGCAGCCGTAAAATAAAGCGTACCGTTGCGCGAAATGCTGGGATAAAATTCATCGGCTGCTGTGTTGACGGGGCTACCCAGGTTTACAGGTTGGCTCCATCCCGTGGCAGTCCGGCTCATACGCCAGATATCAAAATCTTTTGTTTTGCTTCCTTCTACAGGCCTGTTGGATACAAAATAAAGTTGTTGCCCATCGGGCGAAAAACAAGGCTCCAGGTCGGCATACTGTCCCGAAAATGGAGCCACTGAAGGGGCACTCCAGGTACCATTGGGTTGCTTACGGAGGCAGAGGATGGTTTGCAAACCACCTGCCGGTGCCTGCAGGGTATAATATACTTCCTGTCCATCCGGCGAAAGTGCAAAGTCCCGTTCACGCAACGATGTATTTACCGGCAGCCGGTCAAAAAGACTGGCGGTGTCCGGTGCGTTGGGAAAAGGATTGTTCTGGGCCACAGCCAGCTGAGTGGCCAGCAAGGTCAGCGTATAAATAAACAGCTTGTGCATATTGATCAGATTAAAGGCAAAATAGAGGGTTGTATCTTGTTGCGGTATTCTTGTATACAGGAGGTACACCAGGGCCTATATAAAACGAGTCTTTTGGCATTTTGCCGCTAATAGGGCGAAAACCGGTGTTGATAGGTTGAAAGCTGTCTTTTTGCAGAGATGGGTCACCACAATTATAGAAAATAACGATTTTTAATCTTATGCGGCATCGCCTCCTTTATCATCTCTTGTTTTGGATTGGGTATGTTTTGTTTGAAACCTATGTTGAATTTGCCTGGATCAGTTCATCGTTTGCGTCCACTCCTCCCCTCGAGCGATGGATCATGGCGCTGGAAGCCGAATGTACGCTGGTGCTGATAAAAGTGCCGTTGTGTTATTTCCTGTCTTATCTACTCAATACAGATGATCACGTCCTGTTTAAAGGAGCTCTGCGTAAAGTAACAATTACGATATTATCATTTATCATTGCCACCCTGCTGCACCGGTTACTGATTGTTTTCTTTATACTGCCCTACTTCTACCATGAAGCGGCCTCTGCCAGCGCGCTCTTCGAGCCCAATCGCATCATGTCTTCTTTTCTTGATCTGATATTTGTGGCGGGCCTCCTGATTGCGTTTAACCAGTATCGTATGCAACATGCGATGAAGGAAAAACAAAAAGGCCTGGAAAAGGAAAAACTGGAGGCAGAGCTCAAGTTCCTGCGTGCACAGACCAATCCGCATTTTTTATTCAATACCCTCAATAATATTTATGCGCTGGCCCGAAAAAAGGCTGACGAAACACCCGAGGTGGTGATGAAACTTTCCAAGCTGCTGCGGTTTATGTTGTATGAATCAGCCCGGCCCAGCATTACCCTGGCAGAAGAACTGCGTGTAATGGACGATTATATAGAACTGGAGCGTATCCGGTACGATGAGCGGCTGGAGATACAACTGGAGCGGTCGGTCGACAACGAGCAGCAAGCCATTGCTCCGCTTATATTGCTGCCGTTTGTAGAAAATGCATTTAAACATGGCGCCAGCGAAAGCCGTTTTCAATCGTTCATCCATTTGAGCATCACACTTCAGGACGGAGTGCTTACCTTTATGATCAGTAATTCTATGGCAGAGGCCGATGATCATCCGATACAGGAAAATATCGGATTGAGTAATGTGCGCCGGCAATTACAGCTTATGTATCCGGATCATCAGCTGAGCCTGGAAAGCTTAAAGAACCGGTTTTCCGTTTGCCTTATCCTAAATCTCCAATCGTATGCAACAGTACCGGTGCATCATCGTTGAAGACGAACCTCTGGCTGCCGAGGTGCTGGCTGATTATGTGCGTCAGGTACCCTTTCTGTCGCTGGCCAAAATTTGTCCAGATGCACTTTTTGCCATCGAATATCTGCAGCAGGAGCCGGTCGACCTGATTTTTCTGGATATTCATCTGCCCCGGCTTAAAGGGCTCGATTTTATTAAAACACTGCAGCAGCCACCGGCCATCATTGTCACTACTGCTTATCACGAATACGCCGTTCAGGGATATGAGTTGAATGTACTTGACTACCTGTTAAAACCGATTGAGTTCAGCCGCTTCCTGCAGGCCGTCAATAAACTGCGGCAGGGACAGGTGCGCGCAACTGCTGTGGCTCCTGTGGTAACCGGCATTGCCGAAAGACCTTTTCTCTATTTTAATGTAAGCAAGAAAAAAGTGCGTGTCTTTCTGGATGAAATATTGTACATCGAAAGTATTAAGGAATATATCCGCATCGTCACTCCGCGTCAGTCGATTCTGACCAAGTTTCAGTTAGGACAGGTTGAAGAAATGCTCACGCGCAACAATTTTTTACGTGTGCATCGTTCATTCATCGTATCGCGCGATAAGATTGATGCATTTACAGCTACAGATGTAGAGATCAATAAACACCTCATTCCTATCGGACGGAGTTATAAGGAAGTCGTGCTGGCCATCCTCGACAGTTCTGCTGCGGAGCCCGGACAACCTGCCTGATCATAAACCGGCTCAACCGGCATTACTGACCTATCAATGCAGCCTACCTCCCTATCAGCGTATTGATGTTGCGGCAATAGCTGTATATGCGGCAGAAAACAGCCATGGTTTGTTTCCCTAAAAACCGGTTACAAACATTCCTAGTTTAGCATGTACACAGGTATTTT
Source organism: Chitinophagaceae bacterium (assembly GCA_047600605.1). GTDB lineage: Bacteria > Bacteroidota > Bacteroidia > Chitinophagales > Chitinophagaceae > CAYMZZ01. The sequence goes on from JASGKK010000001.1 coordinate 375,112, forward strand.
GAAATGGCAGCAATTGTTGCCTGTATTTATACGCCAGATCACCGGTGCCTTTTCAGGCCACGCCCGTTGCCGTGGGAAATAATACGCGGGATATTTTTAAATCCGGTCCTTTGGTCAAGTAAAACGAATGGATAAATAGCTGTGTGATAGTGTGGCAGCCGCACCATTTTAAGCTGGCTGAAAAGGCGGGTATATTCATACCGGCCTTTTTTATTGCAGTTGTTTTTTCATGAGCCAGTCTGTCTGCACATCGTCTCCCAGCACAAAGGGATGTTCGGAGAATTTGACAAAACCGTTTTTTTCATAAAAACGAATTGCCCGCTGATTATGCTCCCATACACCCAGCCACACCTGATCACAGCCTGCCTGCTTTGCCCGCTCTATACATTGCTCCATCAGGCAGTGCCCGACACCGGTGCCGATAGCTGTTTTTTCTACATATAACCGGGCAATCTCCATAGCCTTACTCTCGCCAAGTGAGGGCGGATTATTATTAAAACGAAGTCGTGCATATCCCTGCGCTTCCCTGCCTGTGAATGCCAGGAGAAATAAATTGCCGGGAGCGCCTACTTCTTCGACCAGTTTCTGAAAAGTGAATTGCTCATCCATAAACTTATCCATATCCGTGGCCTTATTGCTGGCGGCGAATGTATCATAAAATGTACGCCGGCTCATATCTGCAATCAAGGGAGCTTCTGTCGGCTCTGCTTCACGGATTGTCAACATAGGGTGATTGCTCATGGTGATTACATTTTTATCAATAGGTAATATATTGCACAAAGTGGTATCATTTTTCCCTGCTCCATATTTCATGCAGCGGATCGCCTTTGCTGCTTTTACCGCTGTGATGCCAGTCATTGCCTTTTACTTCGCCCGAGAAACTGAGCGAAGCGCCCACACGTGAGCTGTCGCGCGAAAAGAATTCAATGGTTTCTGTATACTGGTTGTTGATGAAGGTATAGGTACCGCCGCCGGTGCCAAAAAACTCATGTGTAGCCGGATTGATCGCCATCCACTGAAACCGGTTACCGGTCAGTAGTTTTAATGTCTTGCGGTCTGCTTTAGGTATCTGGTTCATTTCGCCACCCTGCATCCGGCCGCTGATGCGCCAGTTGCCTGCTAAATCTCCTTTGCCATCGTCGCCCTGTTGCCAGCTGCTGATGCCGGCACCCATATCAAGTGTAAGAGTTTTGCCTTTACGGGTATAATTATAGGAAAAAGGCTGGCCTATCCGGTCTTTTACCTGTGTGTCAAATTCGATGGTGATATGTGCAGTACTTCCATCAAACCGGATGGGACCACCAAAGCTGCGAATGAATTTTTTATTGGCTTTGTCAAAAGCTGTCCAGGTAAAATACTGGTCTTTGATCAGTATCCATTGCTCTTCCTGTCCCTGGCGGGCCTGCCAGGAGCCTTCGTTGAGTTCGGCATTATGGATGGGCAGCTTAGCTGCTGTGGCCAGTACAAGTATCGCAGCGCTGCAGATCAGGAGTATAACTTTCATGTGGCAAGCTTTTTTTAAGTTACTGATTTATGGTTTATAGGGCGATGTATGCTGGAATACAAAAAGCGCTCCATGGTTGGTGGAGCGCTTTAATTTTTTTTATGGATCAATCAATATTCTCAATCACCATGGCCGAAGCCCCGCCTCCGCCATTACAGATACCGGCGGCGCCATATCTGGCTTTGTTGGTTTTAAGGACGTTTAGCAAGGTCACGATGATACGTGCGCCACTGGCACCCAGGGGATGACCGATTGATACGGCTCCGCCATGTGCATTGACACGGGCCGGATCCAGTTTCATACGGCGGGAGTTTTCGATGCCTACTACAGCGAACGCTTCGTTGAGTTCCCAGTAATCAATATCATTCATCGTCAAACCGGCTTTTGCAACTGCTTTTGGTACAGCCAGTGACGGTGTGGTGGTAAACCATTGCGGTGCCTGTTCTGCATCAGCATAGGCGCGGATACGGGCCAGTGGCTTCAATCCAAGCTCTTCAGCCTTTTCCTTACTCATGAGTACCAGGGCGGCTGCACCATCATTCATGGTAGATGCATTGGCCGCAGTCACCGTTCCGTCTTTCTGGAAAGCGGGGCTTAATGAGGGTATCTTATCAAATTTTACATTGTAGGGCTCTTCATCTTTAGCAAATACGATGGGATCACCTTTGCGCTGCGGAATTTCCACCGGCACTACTTCTGCATCAAACAGACCGGCTTCCCAGGCACGCTGGCTGCGCTGATAACTTTCTATGGCAAACTGATCCTGCTCTTCGCGACTGATGCCGCATTCTTTGGCACAGAGTTCTGCCGCATTGCCCATGGCTTTGCCATCGTATACATCTGTAAGGCCATCTTTGGCGAGACCATCGAGCATGGAGACATTGCCATATTTATTGCCCCAGCGCATTTGCTCTGCATAAAAAGGCACATTGCTCATGCTTTCCATACCACCGGCAACCACCACATCGGCATCGCCCAGTAAAATACTCTGTACTGCCTGCGCAATGGCTTTCATGCCACTGGCACAAACTTTATTTACAGTGGTACAGTTTACCTGATCAGGCAAACCTGCAAAACGGGCTACCTGCCGGGCTGGCGCCTGACCAAGATTGGCCTGGATCACACAACCCATCAGCAGATCCTGCACCTGCTCGGGTTTAAGGCCGGCGCGGCTTACCGCAGCCTTTACTGCTATTGCACCTAATTGCGTAGCCGAAAGCGATTTAAGCGATCCTCCAAAACTGCCTATTGGGGTTCTTACTGCCGATACGATATAGACTTCTTTCATATAGTTTTTTTAGCAAAAAGCGTTGTAAAGATAACGATTGTTAGTGTAATAGGTTGGGCGTAATTTATGAGAAGACGAGGTAAATGTGCCAGTGTGCCAATGAAACCTTTATGTCCCTGGCTGTTACCATAAATGGTGGATGAAGTGTTGATACACCGATCTGGCACCGCAGCGTGCTGATCAGGCGGTCACGAATCTGATGCGGAATGGAACTCTTTACCAGATAATTTTTCCCGGACAACAGTGATGCCTACCTTTGCATTTCCTCTAAACCGAAGAAGAATGAAAGCGATCTGTATCCTGCCTCTCCTGCTCATCAGTTTCATTTCTGGTATTGCGCAAACCAGCTCATCTGATATCAGCACCGATGAATTTGAAAAAGCCATCCGGCAAAAAGATATACAGCTCCTGGACGTACGTACGATGGGTGAATACCAGTCCGGTCATATAACAGGAGCCTTTCAGGCCAACTGGAATGATCAGAAAGAATTTAAAGAGCGGATTCTCGCCCTCGATAAAAATAAACCGGTATATGTGTACTGTCTCGCCGGTCCGCGCAGCACTGCCGCTACCGCCTGGCTTAATCAGAATGGGTTTAAGGCCTATAACATGATCGGTGGCATGAATGCCTGGAAACGCGCCGGCAAAGCTGTAGAACAGCAGGAATCGGTCAGCCAGATCACTCCCGGTACCTTCACAGAGATGCTGCCTGCCCAGGGCATTGCGCTGGTTGATATCGGTGCTGCCTGGTGTCCGCCCTGCAAAAAAATGCAACCTGTAGTAGATAGCCTGGAGGCGTCTGCTAAGGGCAAGTATACCGTTATACGCATTGATGGCGGTGCGCAAACCGATCTGGCCACTTATCTCAAGGCCGATACTTTTCCCACATTTATCATTTATAAAGACAGGAAAGAGATCTGGCGTGGGCAGGGAGTAATGACTGCCGCCACGCTGAGCAAACAGTTGAAATAAGCTTAGGGTTTATTTTGTAATACCCATACCTGCATGGGCAACTGATCTTTGCTAACCAGCACTTCTTCGCGATGAATACAATAAGGAAGCATGGCTTCTACAAATGGTTTGGCCATTAATCGTTGCGGAGTACTCAGCCATACCGGTATGCCCTGCTCAATTATTTTATACAGGCTGTTTTGTAAGGCGGGAAAATGCACGGGGTCGTAGTTTACATCACTGAGCAAAAGTATATCAGCATCTATAGTAGCAGGGATGTCTTCCCAGCTGCCGGCTGTCGCTTTTAAATTGGTCAGCCCATTTTTATTTGCCGACAGGTTGATATAAGGAATGGCCTGCGGTTGTTGTTCGGTACAACAGACATGCTGAGCCCTATGTGCTGCCAGCAATGAAGGCAGGCCCAATCCGGCTGCCAGTTCCCACACTCTTTTACCGTTAATCTCATCTGCATGTTTTGTTATAAACTGGCAGAGTGCTTCGGCGGCGGGCCATACCCGCGACCAGAAAGCATCCTGCGGTTGGCGGCTGTAGTACGACTGCACCATGGCGGTATCGGGTACGCATAGCCATACATCCTGCCCGGCAAAGGAAAACTGCTGCTCCGTATAGGGAAATATGTGTGTTGTGGTAGAAATAATGCTGCAAAGATGCTGTAATCCGTTCAATTGATGCAGTAGATGTGGCGATTCATGTAGGAAGACCTTTTGAATGGGGAATAAAGCTATTAGTTTGCTGCATCCTAAAAGAAATACATCCATGATAACTCTGCAGGCAGCTCCCCGCTGGTGGCGTATTGTAATGTCTTTGTTTGCCATAGCCTTTCCTTACTGGCTGATGCGAAGCGGATTGTTTCGTTTCCCCTGGACCTTTGTGGTTATTATTCTGTTTATTCTCGTATGGGCATGGGTTACCGGTATTAAACCAAAGAAATTGGGGTTTGCAAAAATCCATCGCCCGTTTAACTGGCTGGGCCTTGTTTTACTTACTGCAGTGTTGCTTGAATTGCTGATGGACTGGCTGATACAGCCGGGCATTAACCGCATTTTTAATGAAGTACCTGACTATAGTTATTTCAATTCCCTTGAAGGTGATTTGCCCCGTTATTTACGGATGCTGGCTTTTATGCTCATCAGCGCTGCCGTAGGCGAGGAATTGCTGTTCAGAAGTTTCATGTTTTATCATCTGGAGCAATTGCTGCCACCCGGGCGATGGCGGTCTGCGCTCATATGCCTCATCCCTGCCCTGCTGTTTGGCTGGGCGCATGCCTATGAAGGCACTGCCGGTATTGTCGTCACCGGCATCTGGGGCCTCTTGTTTGGACTCATTTACCTGCAAAGCCGCAATATCTGGCTGCTGATGGCGGTACATGCCTGCATTGATCTTGTTTTTCTCACACTGGCCTATACAGGAAAGCTTTCTTATTATGAATTGCCGGGCAGACTGATCTGGGGACAATGATGGTTTGGAATACCCCGCCTGTTAGTGATTGGCTGAGTCAGTTCCGGGCAGTTCCAGGTGAAGTAAGGGATAAGGTTTGCCCATTCCATCGGTGGCAGACCGTCCCTTTACTTCAAATCCCATATGCCGATAAAAAGCCAGTGCCTGCTGATTTTCTTCATTTACATCCACTTTGATGGCATTACATTGCTGCATAGCATAGTGCATCATTTGCCTGCGAATTCCTTTGCCCCTCATGGCAGTTGCTATAAAGAGCATTTCTATTTTACGGTCTTCAATACCCATAAAAGCCTGCATATCTCCCGCTTCATCAAAAAAACCATAGAGGTCTACCGATTCAGGAAAACTGTCTTGCAATAAATCGCGGATGAGTTGAAAATCGGCCGGCTTCAGAAAATGATGCGTAGCCAGCACGGAGTCTTCCCATATGCGCATGATATCTGTATGCCGGGACAGGTTGATAGCGGTGATCACTTTTTTCGGAAAAATAGGTGAATAAACGTCATGAATCCTGACGAATTGTATCAGCGGTTGCTGAAATTGATCCTGATTGCCTAAATTCGGCGGCATATTTCACTTACCTGTTCACTAAAACGATACAAATGAGAAAAGCTGGAACATCTTTTTTGGTAACCCTGCTGCTGGCGGGCAGTATTGGGTATGCACAAAAGCCTGATTCAACCATCATCAAAGGCATTGTGCGCGAAGCAAACGAAAACTCACAACTCGAAAAACTGGCGCATGAACTCATGGATGGCGTTGGTCCGCGCCTGGTTGGTACTCCTCAGATGAAGCAGGCACATGACTGGGCGGTGGCCAAGTATGGCAGCTGGGGTATTACTGCGCGCAATGAACAATGGGGTGAATGGCGTGGCTGGGAACGCGGCGTTACACATATTGATATGGTGTATCCCCGTGTAAAAACAATCGAAGGCATGCAACTGGCCTGGAGTCCCGGTACTGGCGGCAAAACAGTTACCGGCGAAACCATCCTTCTTCCCGAAGTAGCCGACTCAAATGCGTTCAAACAATGGCTGCCCAACGTAAAAGGCAAATTTGTACTGATCTCCATGCCTCAACCTACCGGCCGTCCTGATTATAACTGGAAAGAGTTTGCTACAGAAGCTTCTTTCGAGAAAATGAAGAAAGAGCGTAATGAGCAGACAGATGCCTGGCGTAAACGTATGAGCAAGATAGGTATGAATGCCAAAAACCTGGCACTGGCACTGGAGAAGGCGGGCGCTGTGGGCGTAGTGGCATCCAACTGGTCAAATGGTTTTGGCGTAAACAAAATCTTTGGTGCCAATACCACCAAAATCCCTACAGTAGATATTTCGCTGGAAGATTATGGCCTGCTCTATCGCCTCACCGAATCGGGTCAGAAACCGAAGATCAGTGTAAGGGCCGATTCAAAAGAACTGGGCCTCATGCCTACTTTCAATACCCTGGCTGAGATCAAAGGTACCGAGAAGCCCGATGAGTATGTGATGCTCTCTGCACACTTCGACTCATGGGACGGTGGTACAGGTGCTACCGACAATGGTACCGGTACGCTCGTGATGATGGAAGCCATGCGCATCCTGAAAAAAGTGTATCCCAATCCCAAACGTACGATCCTGGTAGGCCATTGGGGCAGCGAGGAGCAGGGGCTGAATGGTTCACGCGCCTTTGTGGAAGATCATCCCGAGATCATTAAAAACCTGCAGGCCCTGTTTAACCAGGATAATGGTACCGGCCGTGTGGTAAATATTTCCGGCCAGGGTTTCCTGCATGCGTATGATTATATTGGCCGTTGGCTGAGTGCGGTACCTGCTGAGATCCGCAGTCAGATCGAAACACGTTTCCCCGGATCACCCGGTGGTGGCGGATCCGATTTCGCCTCTTTTGTTGCAGCTGGTGCTCCCGGTTTTTCGCTCAGTTCCAACAGCTGGTCATATGGCAACTATACCTGGCATACCAACCGCGATACATACGATAAGATCGTATTTGATGATGTACGCAGCAATGCCATCCTTACAGCCATCCTGATATACATGGCCTGTGAGGATCCCAACCATACTTCACGTGAGAAGAGTGTGATGCCGGTTAATCCCCGTACGGGTGAGCCTGGCAAATGGCCCGCTCAGACCTCTCCCACCCGCAAAGGTGGTGTAAACTGATAAATGTTATTTGCATAAGAAAAAGCTGCCTCCAATGGAGGCAGCTTTTTTATTGGGTTAGTTAAGGCGGTGATTTGGTGACTTTCAGATCAGGGAAAAACGGAGATAACGTATCTGTTTACTCATTTGGGATATGTGTTCTTTTGTTTCCTGTTTTTGAGTATAAAAAAGCTTCGAAGAGTGTTATCAGAGCAATGTAAACGCTTTATGAATGATTGTAGAACTTGTCTAGTTTGCCTTCTTTAATCTAAATAACTTCTCCAGTATCTTAAATCATTATTCTTATACTTCTCAATCCATTCACTCCTGTTTCTGATTGTAATAAAAGTTGAAGCATCCCTCTTTGTCAATTGGTAGAGCAGGATGTTTGTATGCCAGTCTTTTGCGTTATCATTTAGTAAAGGTATTAGTCGTCTTATTAATTTTCTCGTTTTCTGATTTGATAAAGATTCAAGATTGACAGATTCTATAAATACCCTATATTTTGGGGTAGCAACTATGGTTGAGTCAATAAATCGCGTAGTGCCAACTATAGCAACTTCAAATCTGAGATTGTCATTTGAAATACTATTTACTATTTTATTGATTTTATTTTGACCAACTGATTTAATAGGCATAATGAAAGAAATACTTGCTAAATAAATCAGAACAATGATAATCTTTTTCATTCACCTACCTCTTGTTTTGCCGCTATGAGTTAATAAAAGTAATTATTATCGTCATCTGGCTGCCCATCATAGCTTACTGCGGGCCACATATAAATATACAAACAACCATCTTTCGAAACGTAAATTTCGGCCAGGGTTCAGATAGCCTAATGTAAGCACTCGTGTCAATCTGTTTAAAAAGATCTAACTAACATACTATTAAACTTGAAGATTATTTCATGGAGAGCGGGTTACGACCTCCATGAGCTATTACATTGCTTTTATGTTACTGGAACTGTCCATCCTTTAATATGTTATTAAAACAATTATCCCGGAAGGCAATACAAGTCTATATCAAATGTAATTTTCAAATCGCCCAGCATTTTAGCATATCTGGGAGATAATTGAATAGAAGGCATGTTTTCCTCCGTATCAAAATATATATAAACTGCACAGGACACCTCTAAATAATACTTTTTGGATAAATGTTTAAATATCTCCTTTTTAGTTGATATCGTTTTCATCAAGTCTTTGATTTGATGTTCAAAAGAAAGGCATGGATCGTCCGAAGATTGGAAAAGCCAGCCGTTTTCTTTTGCCAGTGCAGTAAAGTTTGGATTTTTCCGCTCTCCTTTTTTATAAATTTTAACTGGGGTAATGCCAGTAATGTTTGATAACTCTTCATGAGAAACGTCTTCAAACCCCCAAATGCCAAAGCGTAGAACTATTTTATTTTTCATATTTTCATTTCTAAAGACAAAATGCCTCTTCCAATAAGCGGAATTCCAATGTCTCCTGTTGAAAGCATAAGAGAGAAACAGGAAACATCTAAGGTAGCGGTTTTGACTAATTCCGGACTTGCTTATGTCTATTAAAGAAAAATCACAATAAAACCTTTTGAGGGTTTAGAATAATGTCCATAGATAAATCAATCAGAAGATTACCTCAAAAGGGAGTCTTCTGATTGTACAAAGATGAAAATCGAGTGTATTGCCAGAACCACTTATTTCTTTCGGCTATAACCTCCACATTGACTAATTTTAATCTTTACTACAAAGCCTGTTTAACGTACTGAATTAATTGAATCTGTTTATGCCGACTAATAAACCGCTGATCGACGCTGCTGAAGTACTTCAGCTTATTGATAAACCCAATGTTGTTTTTATAGATGCCCGGAGTGGTACGGATGCAGCCAATCGCTTTGCAGCCGGACATCTTGCCGGAGCAGTGCATGCCGACCTGGATAAGGACTTGTCGGCCGTAAAACAAAATGCTGCGGATGGGGGCCGCCATCCGCTTCCTCCTCTTTCTGCTTTTGTGCAATGGCTGGGTAAAGCCGGAATCGATCCGGCCAGCCGGGTGATCATTTATGACGACAAAGCCGGTGCCAATGCAGCCGCCCGCTGCTGGTGGATGCTTCGTGCAGTTGGGCATCAGCAGGTGCAGGTGGTAAACGGTGGCTTACAGGCCCTGCAGGCAGCCGGTGCTGTATTGTCAGCTACAGCAACGGATATAAAAGAAAAGCCAGCCTATCCGGCTTCTGACTGGCAGATGCCGGTGGCATCCATCGGGGATGTAACTGCTGCGGCTGCCGATCCGCATAAACTGGTGATCGATGTACGCGAAGCTTACCGCTACCAGGGCGATAGCGAACCGATTGACCTCGTGGCAGGTCATATACCCGGTGCTGTCAATCAGCCTTATATCGGCAACCTCGATGCTGCCGGCAAGTTTCAGGATGTGGGACAATTGCAGGAAATATATCAACCGCTGCTGAAGAATAAAAAGGAAGTGATCGTACACTGCGGATCAGGTGTTACGGCCTGTCATACCCTGCTGGCGCTGGAGCAGGCGGGTATTACGGGAGCACGCTTATATGTAGGATCCTGGAGCGAATGGTCGCGCAACGATAAGCCAATAGCAACAGGCAACGAATAAAAAAACAAAAAGCTTTCCGCAGGGAGAGCTTTTTTGTTTTCAAATGATGACGGATGGCTACTAATCAGGCACCGAGATAACTACGCAGTACTTGTGTATTCTTGGTATTTCGCAACAACATGAGTGCTTTGTCTTTTATCTGACGTACGCGTTCGGGCGTCAGATCCATTCTGCGGGCAATATCTTCGAGGCTCAATGGGTGATCTACATTTATACCGAAATAATAGCAGATGGTTTGTTTTTGTTTGGCATTAAGTATTTGCAGTGAGCGGCCAATTTCCTGTTTCAGCGAATCGCTGCCATACAGTTCTCCATCGGTACGGTCGGCATTGTGGTTTTCGAGCATGTCGATCAGTGATCCATCCTCTTCTTCTCCCATTACCGGTGAGTCGAGGCTGATGTGCCCGTTCTTATGACGCAGGGTATTAGTAATATCGTCTATATTCACATCCAGTGCTTCGGCCAGTTCCTCGGTCGATGGGGCACGCTCCAGTTGCTGCTCCAGCTCCGATTGTGTACGCTGAATCTTTCCGCTAAGGGCTACTTTATTGAGAGGTAAACGGATCATACGGCTGTTTTCGGCCAGTGCCTGCAGAATATACTGGCGGATCCACCACACGGCAAAAGAGATGAATTTAAAACCACGGGTATCATCAAAACGCTGTGCAGCTTTGATAAGCCCCAGGTTGCCTTCATTGATCAGGTCCGGAAGCGACAGGCCCTGCCCCTGATATTGTTTGGCAACTGAAACCACAAAACGAAGATTGGCGCGGGTTAAACGATCCAGGGCAGTCTTGTCCCCTTTTTTGATCAGTGAAGCCAGGCGCACTTCTTCTTCGGCGGAAATCATTTCCACCTTTGCAATTTCCTGGAGGTATTTGTCCAGGCTGGATGCCTCACGATTCGTAATCGAATTCGTGATTTTAAGTTGTCTCATTCCCATAGGTCGATCTTTTTAGATAAGCAGTGTTTAATGTGTATTGGTACTTTGATGAAACAAAGGAACGAAGTCGCATAGCCCAAAAAAATAGTTAAAGCGCTTATTCTGTTGTCAATAGGGCTGACGTGATGATGTAGTGTTTCGGCTACATAAAAGACCTAAGTAATTTTCCGATGACGGCTGCTGTTGCGGACAAATGTTGTCGCCCGGAAATTGCCGAATCACTGCTGTTCAGGGAAACATAGGAAAAGGCGCTGTTTTTTATTGTACCTGAATAGGTGTTTGTATAGTCGGGTAATCGGCCTTTTTGCCTCCACGGCCGGCGAGCCACAAGAAAAATAAGAGAATACGGCAGGGGAATACCAGTAAAATGATCACCCTATCCGATGCCTGTCAATTGTAGGGCCGCGATGCATCACGGCCCTACTGCTTTGGTATCATCTGTACAAATCTGATGACCAAACTTCTTTTTTGTCACATTTATTTTCCCCGAACAACAGTGTTTAAAGAATCACTACAGTTCGGTGAAAATGTCAATAGCTTCTGACTATTTCAGTAACTCTAAAAGAATTTGAGGTGAACATCCCCTTTCTTATATCCGCTTTTGCAGACATGGTATTTGCTAAATATGTTTTACATTTAGTGATGATGAAACCAACCTTACTGCGATGCCTGCTGGCTTTACTTTGCCTGACAGGAAGTGCCCGTCTGCTGGCACAAGACAAACTGGACAGTCTTTTGCCCGTACGGGGCTTTTGTATTGCGGCTCCGCAGCCGGCAGATCTCGATTCCTTTCTGCTTTTTATCCGGAATGAGCTGGCTCCGCAAAAGGTGAATACGCTGATCCTGCGGGTAGACTATAACTATCAGTTTACAACGCATCCCGAGTTGCGCAATGCAGTAGCGCTGTCGAAACAGGATGTCAAACAGATTGTAGCCGCCTGTCGTGAAAATGGCATCCGCATTGTTCCGCAGATCAACCTGCTGGGACACCAATCCTGGCAGAGCACTCTCGAGAATCTGCTGAAAGTCTATCCGCAGTTTGATGAAACGCCGCATGTAAAACTGCCGGCCGAGTATAAATGGCCCAATGCGGATAGTTTGTATTGTAAGAGCTATTGTCCGCTACACCCCGGTGTACATAAGGTAGTGTTTGCATTGATGGATGAAATCTGCGAAGCATTTGAGGCTACAGCCTTTCATGCCGGTATGGACGAAGTTTTTTATATCGGCGATTCCCGCTGCCCCCGCTGTAAAGGCAAGGATAAAGCAAAGCTTTTTGCCGGAGAAGTTACCCGTATACGCGATCACCTGGCTGCTTCGGGTCGTGAATTGTGGATCTGGGGCGATCGCCTGCTCGATGGCGTTGTAACCGGACTGGGTATGTGGGAAGCCAGTATGAATAATACGCATACCGCTATTGATATGATCCCTAAAGATGTGGTGATTTGCGACTGGCACTATGAACGTGCCGATCAAACGGCCATTTATTTTGCCATGAAGGGATTGCGGGTAGTTACCTGCCCCTGGCGCAAACCCGACCTGGCACTCCTGCAACTCGAAGATATCCTGCGCGCCCGCCGGAATAGCAGTAAACCAGTAAAGGATCGCCTGCTCGGTATGGCACAAACAGTTTGGTCTCCTGCCAGGCCCTTCCTGCGTGGCTACTATGCCGGTGGGTCTGGTGGCGAGGGAGACGGTAATACGCCCTGGAACTGTTTCCGGCAACTGTTTTCAGCGATCAATTCGTTGACTAAAATTACCAGGAATTAAGCGCAGTTGACTGTATATCAATTATTTGCGTGTTAAATACACTTTAATAACATCCTTTCATCTTCTTCCCTTTATCCTTCACCTTACCCCCGGCTTTGTCCGGGGGCAAAAAGGCAGTGTCTTTTCTTGTAGTCGATATCCTACAAGCAGGTCGTAAAATGCAGTACAAGAGATTGGGGCCGTCTACTATTTTTTAGGAAAAAGGCCTGGTCGATCTTTGCACTATCAATAACACGATCACAGTTACTGTTAATAGAAAGGTTAAGGTTCTGAAACGTTTTGATGGTTAAGGTTTAGGTTAATTTTAAGCTCGATGAAGGGTTCTCCGATTCGCCCTTTATCAAACTTACAAAAGGGATAGTTCTCTATCCCTTTTTGTATTTTATTAAGGGTCAGTTGCCGCTGTTCGGTGGCCAGTGACTGGTTAATAGTTAAAACTCTTCCTTTATACCTTTCAACTATTTAACTTCTCTCTTTATCCGGTCTCTTAGTGCCAGGTATAATTTCTTCCATTCTTTATTTTCCGTATGCTCCGCCAGCCACTCCAGTGCCAGCTGATGGGCAACAGTCAGGGCTTTTTCAGGTGCTGTATTAATATCCGGCTTTACGCCCACCCCTTCCCAGTTTGTTTTACTGATCGCATTTTCCACCCGTGCAGTGGGAACAAACAGATCAATGCGTGATCCATCAGGAAGATCATACAGCGGAAATGCGCCACCGGGATTAGCTCCACCGCCGGTGTTTTCACCAATGATCGTCACTCTTTTCAATTGTTGCAGATCATAAGCAAACTCTTCGGTAGAGGAGAAACTACCTCTGTCGGTAAGCAGGTATACTGGTTTATTTACATAACGCGGGCCGGCCAGTTGCCGGAAAGTAAAGACACTATCTGTGCGTTTGCTGGAGTAAATAGTGAGCAGGTGAATGGAATCTGCCGGTAACAGATAGCTGATAAGAAGATTGCTGGGCATACCTCCCCCATTGCCGCGCAGGTCTAAGATCAATGCCTGGGTATTTTGAAGAAAGGTAAAAGCGCCCGGCAGGATATCTTCGATAGCTCCAAATGCCTGCACTTTCATGTAGCCAACCTCGCCGGGTAATACCCGTAGGTCGGTCAGGCCATTGTTGGAAAATTTGTCATTGAAGAAAAACCATGGCACTGCCGGTTGTTCATTGGCCTTATTACCTGCCTCCAGAGCCGATACATGGAAAAAATTAAGATGATTGTCCTGGGCAGTATTCTTCAGGTCGCTGCCCAGCGCTGCAATGAAATCATCCACCGTTGTAAACGGTTTATATTTTCCGGCCTTCCATTGTTTATCGAGAAATGCAATGGTGCTGGTAGCTGTTTGTGAGAAATAATAGGCTTCGCCAAACAGTTTTTTTGCACGATTGAATATTTCTTCTTTTTCGCGCTGGCTTACTGGTTGTGCCAGCAAAGCCAATGATCCTGTCAGCAGGATAATGATTGACAAAAATGCTTTTTTCATTATCATTTTTCTATTTAGATACCTGTATCGTTATACTGGTTACCTAAAACTAATACTGTTCTATGCCTGTAGCCATGAAAGGGACATGAGTTGACAAAAAGGGTGTCTGGATTGTGTTGGATCAACTCAATAAGACGTCTCTTTATTTCATACAAAAGGCTACCCTTGTGGGGCAGCCTTTCTTTTGCCGGAGGCATATACATAACGACCGTGTCCGTGTTACTTCTTTACTTTGGGGATATGAAATTTTGATATCATGTCGGGCTGGAGTGTTTCGGGTTTATCGGGATCCGCACCGGGGTTGGCTGTAAGATCGACTACCAGCAGGTAATCATTTTGGTGATCCTGCGGATTCTCCCAGCGTTCCCACAGATAGGTTCGCAGCTGGCTGTTTTTTAATTCTTCTTTTGTCGCGGCACGATTGGTCACCTGGCCATTTTTAGCATACCGGTATGTTCCTTTTGTGGGATACGTTTTAAAAACAGCCTGGCCTTTTTCATTTTTTGTAAACTCAATCCTGCCTTCTGCATGCGTCCAGCTTTCCGTTTCCAGTCCGTATGTGTTGACCTGTACATACAGCATGAACTCATATTTTCCGCCGGGCAGAAATTTGAATTTTACAATCATACCTCCACCGCTTTTGGTCGTATTGTAATAGGCTCCCGGTGTTGTATTTACGTATTGCAGATTCGAAAGTGTAGATACTGTCCAGTAAGTGCTGTCATTGGTGAGTACATCTGCGGGTACAACTGACCGTGCAGTGTTTTTGTCCTGGCCGCAACTGGCCAGACTGGTCAATAAGGCTGCAAGAAAAAGAACAGGTCGCATGATAAGGGATAAGATTTATGGTTAAAGGAATAAGTGGTCGGTGGTAAGCGATCTGAGACTAAAAAAGATTAAAGCTTAAAACTGCTACAGACCACAGGTCACCGGCCACCGATCACAAATCTCGCTTTTCAATAAGCCTCCTCAAATCGCTCTATTACTGAGCTGTATTTTTCTGGGGATCAGTTGTGTTTTGTAAGGATGAAAAAATGCTGAATGACAATGCCGGAAACTTATCTTTGTACTGTTCCCCTTTTTTACCGAAAAAATATTGATCATGCGAAAACTTATATTAGGTCTTGCAGTGAGCCTTGACGGCTTTATTGAAGGACCGGGTGGAGAATTTGATTGGTGCTTTACCGATCAGGATTATGGAATGAGTGCATTCTTTGAACGGATTGACGCTTCCTTTATGGGACGTAAAAGTTTCGAAGTGGTACAGGCAATGGGTGAAGCAGCTGAGTTTCCCGGTATGCCTAAACTGAAGGAATATATTTTCAGCAATACACTCACCGATGCGGGACCAGGCCGGCAACTTGTGACTGGCGATGCGGCTGCGGCTGTAAAGCGGATCAAGGCAGAGCCCGGAAAAGATATATGGCTTTTTGGTGGGGCCAGCCTTACCAGTTCGTTATTACAGGAAGAAGTCGTGGATGAGTTATGGTTATCCATTCATCCCATCATACTGGGAGCAGGTAAGCCGCTTTTTACTGGTATCACACAACGTATACCCCTGCAGTTACTGGAAACAAAAGCCTATGATACAGGATTGGTATCTGTGAAGTATAATATTCTTCCCTTCGTAAAAAATGAGTAAAACTACGTTGACTCTGACAATCAATTAGGTATATTTTATATGTATTAAATTCGACACATTTTTCACACAAAAACGTACTAGTAGTTTTACGAATCAGGATTAATGGTTTATGCTAATGCTTACATTTACCGCCTGACCAAAAATTTCTGCTATGCGTACAGTAACCCGTGTGTCTTTGCTGACAGGTTTGTTGCTTTCTTTCCAACTGGTTGTGCTGTCACAGCCACTAAAAACCCGTTACAACAATTCCGCCGTATACGCGGGTATCGAAGTAGGTTCAAAAGGTGTAAAGATGAGTGTGGTAGAAATGGGGCGCAATTCCCAGAGCAGTGGTGCATTCCAGGTATTAAAGGATACATCGGTCAATACAGACTTCATTTCATTTACCCCAACCAGCTCCGAGGCTACGCTTAACGGTCTTAGTACGCTTTATACAAAAGCACTGGATGAATATAAGATCCCTGCCGATAAGATTTATACGGTGATCAGCAGTGGGGTGAAAATGCAGGCAGAAAAAGATAACCGCAATGATGCGGTTAACGGACTCATACAATCCTTTCGTACACGTATCAAAGAGCCGCAACGCCAGGTTGAAGTGGTGGATGTGACAGCAGAAGCCCGGCTCTCTCACCTGGGCATTGTGCCTGCTCCCCGCCGCTATACGACTTTTCTCATTGATATCGGAAGTGGTAACACAAAGGGTGGTTATTTTCCCAATGGCAATACCCGCGACTTTAAGTTGTTTCAACTCAACTGGGGCACCAAAAGTGTGGCTAATGAAACGGAGAAACGTTGCGATGAGTTTGATAAAACGCTCAGCAACTACAATAAGCAGCTGGCCCGTGTATTGTCAGGCGTTGAAAATGCAGAACTGATCTATGCGGTGAATTCAAGTGGTGCATATCCGCTGAGCGATAATATTGCTTTTAGTGGTGGTATTGCCTGGGCAGTAGCAACGCTTTCGCATCCTGAGCAGGCAAACAAATCATCTGTATCGGTTACTTACGAAGAAGTGAAACGATTAAGTGATCAGTTGCTGAATAATTTCTCTTCGTTGAGCGATACAGCCCTGGCCCGTGCCAATGCACAGGCCGATCAGGATATGCTGCGCGGCGAAGTACAAAGGGTTCACAAGGTATTTGATCAGCGGGCGCTTATGGCAGGTACTGGCCTCCTGCTGAAGATCATGCGGCAGTTTACTTCTATTTATGAGAGCAAAGGATTTCAACTGGTGAAAAACGGGCAGGTAGGCTGGATATCCGCCTACGTGGATCAGGCCATTCAATAATACATTTCTTGTTGCATCGTGTTCAATAAAAAAGCGATAACCCGAAAGGGATTATCGCTTTTATTTTTTTTATGCGCTAAACAGATCAGGCGCGTTGTGTAAAAGTACGGCCTCTGCGTCCACCGCCACCACCGGGTCTGCGGCTTTGCATATAGCTGGGTTGTACAGTCCCCTGCGGAGGCGGGGGTGGTGTATGCATCAGCGGTACGTCAAACGGATGCTCTTTTACTACTTCTATACTTTTTTTGATCAGTCGCTCAATATCGCGCAGTGCAATTTTTTCTTCGTAATCACAGAATGAAAATGCCACACCATTAGCGCCAGCGCGACCTGTACGGCCGATACGATGTACATAGGTTTCCGGCACATCAGGCAGATCATAGTTGATCACATGGGTGAGTTCATCAATGTCAATACCACGCGCTGCAATATCGGTAGCTACCAGTACACGTGTTTTACGCGATTTGAAATTGCTGAGTGCATTCTGCCTTGCGTTTTGTGTTTTATTGCCATGTATGGCTTCGGCACGGATACCGGCTTTATTGAGAATGCGGGCCACCTTATCTGCACCATGTTTGGTACGGGTAAACACAAGTGCGGTAGGAATTGCCGGATCGTTCAGCAGGTGAACAAGCAAAGAGCTTTTATTTTGTTTTTCGGTAAAATAAAGGAACTGCTGAATGGTCTCTGCAGTAGAGGATACCGGGGTAACTTCCACGCGCATGGGTTGATGCAACAGGATGTTGGCCAGTTGTTGTATCTCAGGCGGCATGGTAGCAGAGAAAAACAGGGTTTGTCTTTTCTGAGGCAGGCGGGCAATGATCCGTTTTACATCCTGCACAAAACCCATGTCCAGCATACGGTCTGCTTCATCCAGTACAAAGTACTCGATATCCTGCAGTGATACATGACGCTGATTCATGAGGTCAAGCAGACGGCCGGGAGTAGCCACCAGGATGTCTACACCTTTGCGCAGCGTATTTACCTGATGGTACTGCGATACGCCGCCAAAAATCACCATATGCTGAAGACCGAGATAGCGGCCGTAAGCTTTGAAACTTTCATTGATCTGGATGGCCAGTTCGCGGGTAGGTGTTAATACAAGGGCGCGGATAGCTTTGCGCTGTCCTTCGGGCCGCTGTTGCCCTGTTTGATGCATCAGTTGCAATAAGGGTAATGCAAATGCGGCGGTTTTACCGGTACCGGTCTGTGCGCAGCCCAACAGGTCTCTGCGCTTTAATACAATGGGAATAGCTTGTTCCTGGATGGGAGTCGGTTGCACATAGCCCTCTTCGCCCAACGCCTTGAGCAATGGCTCAATGAGCTGTAAGTCGTTAAATGACACGTTATTAATTCGTTTAAATAAATTTGAAAATCTGGTAAGGCTATCCGGATCTACCGGATACTTTACCCGCCTTACGTTAAGCCATCAGGCTGGTTGCGAGAGTGTTACACAACAATACTGGAAGAGCAAAACATTAAGAACAACAAAGATAGGAAGAAAAATGATAATAATGTGCTAATATGGTTTGAAGATTTGATGATTTGAGGATTTGAAGATGATCTTTAAATTGCAAAGAGCGCAAAGCCATTCCGGGTACCAACTCATCTTCAAATCCTCAAATTTTCAAATCCCCAAATCTTCAAATAATTCTGCTTTTCCGTCATTTAACAAAAAACACCGCACAACTTCTGCCAGGTACCGATGCCGTACCCGACTGCATTTTTATTTCCTGCTGGCCTGGCAGAACATGATGTTGCCATTTTCCTTTGGGTAAGTTTAAGGTGGCGTTGCTTGCATTAGCGTTGTAGACAACAGCAATTTTTTTCCATTTATCCCCTGCCCTTTTACTATCAATAGTATATGCTACAATGCCAGGAGCCGTGTCGAGAAAATGAATGAGTGTACTGACCTGCTTGCCGGTCTGTAACCGGAATGCCGGGTGTTTTTTGCGCAGGGTGATCAGTTCCTGCACATAGCGAACTACATCTTCGTTCTGCGTTTTGAGATTCCAGTCAATGGCATTGATCTTATCACCCGCATTGTATGAGTTTTCATTTCCCTCTTTACTGCGAAGAAATTCTGTACCGGCATGCAAAAAAGAAATACCCTGCGATGTCAGCACAATAGACAAAGCCAGCTGATGCATTTTCCGTCTTTCTGCCTCAGAAGCCGTACCCGCCGACAGGGCCAGTTTGTCCCACAGCACATGATTGTCGTGGCATTCGGCATAGGACACTGTTTGCAGTGGCGATGCAGCATAAGGTGCTTTTGAATAATTGACCCGGTTATAATCAACCTGTGGATGATCACAGGAAGCCACCACCCCAAACCGGATACTGTTTTCAAGTCCGGCCTGCCCGCTCACAAATCCTTTTTCTTCATTGCGGAATACACTGCCTTTGATACCATCTCTGATATCGTCGCTGAATACAGCTACATCATATAATTCGCTGGCCTGTTTTTTAACTGCTCTCATTTTTTCTGGTAATGGAGAGGCCCCTGCAGTCCAGCCTTCACCATACAAAAGTATACCGGGTTTTATTGTACGCAGACGATAGGCGATCTGGTTCATGGTTTCGATGTCATGTACGCCCATGAGATCGAAACGAAATCCGTCAATATGAAATTCATTTACCCAGTATTCAAGCGATTCAATAATGAACTTGCGTGCCATAGTACGTTCACTGGCAATTTCGTTTCCGCAGGCAGTTGCATCCGAAAAACGACCATCGGGCAGGTGCCTGTAATAGTAACCCGGAACCAGTTGATTGAACAATGATTTTTGAGTGAGCATGGTATGGTTATACACTACGTCCATTACCACCCGCAGGCCTTTCTTATGCATTGCCTGGATCATTTCTTTCAGTTCACGTATACGTGTAATGCCATCAGCTGCCTGGCTCGCATAAGAGCCCTCGGGTACGTTGTAATTAAGTGGTTCGTATCCCCAATTGTATTGTACCGAGTCGGGAAAACGCTCATCCACCGATAAAAAATCGAAGAAGGGTAAAAGGTGAACATGCGTAACGCCCATTTCCTTGATATGATCGAGGCCGGTAGAAAGTCCTGCAGCATTCTTTGTTCCTGTTTCTGCCAGTCCTTTATATTTTCCTTTCTGCTGAATACCGGAGCTGGGTGAGATGCTGGCATCACGGATATGCAGTTCATAGATAATCGCATCGGTGGCTTTACCGAATGCAGGCAGAAAATCGTAATACCAGCCGGTTGGATCAGTGGCTGAAAGATCTACGATGCAGGCCCGTTTCCCATTGATGCCCACACTTTTTGCATAGGGATCAGGCACGGGGTCGAGCCAGGTGGAACCGATACGCACACGGAAGGCATAAAATAATCCGGGTGCCGCTTTAGCGGATCGCGCAAGCCAGGTTCCTCCTTCGGCTTTTTGCATCGACAGGCTATCTGTGGCTTCGCCTGTGTCGCCTGCTGTATAAAACAACAGCTGAACGGCATCAGCAGTGGGTGCCCATAATCTAAACTGATAGACATCTCCCTGACGGGTGAGTCCTAAATCGCGGCCGGCATAGGATGGATAACTGTTGTAATCGCCGGTTTGTGCATACAGTTGTTCGCATAATAAGAATAGGCTTAGCAGCATAAGCAATCTTTGCATGAGGAGCTGTTTGGGTTCTTAAAGATAAGTGCAGCTGTGGATGAATGGTTGAATAAAATTGGAAAAAACGGCCCGAAAATGATTGTTTGCGTGTAAATTGTCCCGCAATTACAAATACCAATTCGTGTATCATGGGAGATCTGCAAATCAAGAAACAACAGAAAAAGTATGATGTAGTGATAGTGGGATCGGGTGCCGGTGGTGGCATGGCCGCTTATATCCTTGCTCATGCGGGATTAAGTGTGTGTATTATCGAGGCCGGTCCGATGTATGATCCGGTAAAGAATATCACTCAGTTCAAAAATCCATGGGACTCACCGCGCCGCGGTGCATCCACCCGCTTCCGCCCTTTTGGTGATTTTGATGCCAGCTATGGTGGCTGGAATATCGAAGGCGAGCCTTATACAAAGGAATCGGGCACTCAATGGGATTGGTTTCGCTCACGAATGTTAGGCGGTCGTACCAATCACTGGGGACGTATTTCACTTCGTTTCGGTCCCAAGGACTTCAAACGCCGCAGTATCAATGGACTGGGCGATGACTGGCCCATCACTTATGACGAGATCAAACCTTTTTATGACCGCGTCGATAAGCTGATTGGCATATTTGGCACTAATGAAGGTCTGGAAAATGATCCTGATGGTATCTTCCTGCCTCCTCCCCGCCCCCGTCTGCATGAGCTGTTTCTGAAAAATGCTGCCACGCAGGCTGGTGTGCGCGTGATCCCTTCACGGCTTTCTATTCTGACACAGCCGCTGGCCGGTAGCCCCGAACGCAGTTCCTGTCAGTTCTGCGCACAATGTGGTCGCAATTGCAGCTATTATAAAGCAGACTTTTCTTCTCCCAACGTACTCATCTATCCTGCTATGAAAACAGGAAAGATAGATGTGCTGTCAAACAGTATGGCACGCGAAGTACTGACCGATAAGGAAGGTCTTGCCACAGGTGTTTCTTATGTGAGCAAAGATGATATGATGGAGTACCAGGTGAGCGGCCGCGTGGTAATAGTAGCTGCCAGTGCCTGCGAATCGGCCCGTTTGCTGCTTAACAGTAAGTCGCAGCGTCACCCGAATGGTCTGGCCAATACCAGTGATGTGGTGGGCAAATACCTGCATGATTCCACCGGTGCTGCACTGGGTGGTGTATTGCCCAAACTCTTTGGCCGCAAACGCTACAATGAAGATGGTGTGGGTGGTATGCATATCTACTCTCCCTGGTGGCTGGATAATAAAAAGCTCGATTTCCCCCGCGGCTACCATATCGAATACTGGGGTGGCATGGGACAGCCAGCCTATGGCTTCAACTTTGGTGTCGAGAATCTGAATGGTAAATACGTAGTGAATGGTAAACAGAAGGAAGCTGGCGGTTATGGAGCTTCCCTGAAAGAAGATTATCGCTATTTCTATGGCGCCAGCGTGGGTATGGCTGGTCGTGGTGAAGCTATACCACTCGAAAGCAATTATTGTGCTATTGATCCTAATGTGGTGGATAAATATGGCATTCCTGTACTCAAGTTCAACGTAAAATGGAGTGAGCATGAAGTCAAACAGGCCAAACACATGAAAGAAACCTTCAAGGAGATCATGCACAATATGGGAGCTGTCATTACCTGGGGTGGCGATGATGATGAAAAAAATAACTGGGGACTTTCCAAACCCGGTGAGATCATCCATGAAGCCGGTACAGTGCGTATGGGCAGCGATGCCAAACGCTCGGCGCTCAACAAATGGAGTCAGGCACATGATTGTAAAAACCTGTTCTGTGTAGATGGTGGTCAGTTTGTATCACAGGCTGATAAAAACATTACCTGGACCATTCTGGCGCTTTCTATGCGTGCCAGTGAGTATATCATTGATGAAATGAAAAAGAATAATCTCTGATAACGGCATTTCTTATTGAGGATAATGAGCAATAAGAACAAACCGGCTGAATAAATAAGCATTAACAAACACTTCTACAAACAACATACTATGGATCGTCGTAAATCCCTTAAACTTCTGGCAGGTGGTGCATTGGCCACCGGCGCACTGGTAGCAGGTTGTGGTACCGGAGAAGATAAGAAAGAGGCAGCCAAATCTGCACAGCCGGAAATGGCACTTGACAGATATGCCGAAGAGATGGCTTATGAAAAAGAAGTGGCGTCCAAAGAAAAATTCTTTACGGCCCGCGAAATGGCCACTATTACCCTGCTGGCAGATATCATTATACCCAAAGATGAAGTTAGCGGCAGTGCCAGTGAAGCCAAAGTGCCTGAGTTTATTGAGTTCATTGTAAAAGATATGCCCCAGCATCAGACACCCGTGCGGGGTGGTCTGCGCTGGCTGGATATGCAATGCCTGCGGCAATTTGAAAAGTCATTCCAGGATTGCAGTGCCGAACAGCGTATTGCCATGGTAGACCAGATCGCTTATCCCGACAAAGCCAAACCCGAGATGAAACAGGGGGTTGCTTTTTTCAGCCTGATGCGCAATCTGACCGCTACTGGTTTCTATACTTCAGAAATGGGTGTAAAAGATATTGGATACGCCGGTAATCAGCCCAACCGCTGGAATGGCGTGCCGGACGATGTACTGAAACAATACAATGTGGCCTACACAGAAAAGGAACTGAAAGAATGTGTAAAGTTTGATCAGGCATAACCCAATGCCCGGTCAAAAGGATGAATAAGCTTTCTTACTGGTCTCTCCTTTTCAGATTATATTATTAAACTTCCTGAAAGCCTATACCAATCCTGGTTAGGCTTTTTTCAAATAACCCATTTGCAGCAGGATAGCGGCCACCATTACCAGGTTGGTACAGGCCAGCACCAAAACGAGGTGCAACCGGTTTTGCGGGAAACCAAAAACAGGATGCTTCAAAAAGCGGGGCTCAAATATGAGCCGGATGATCCGGAGGCAATTGATAAGTATGGCTCCGCTGCAGCAGGCGATCAATAGAATGTCGATAATCTTTGTCATACGTATTGTTTTGGTTTAAAAGAGGGGTTACGCCGGGAGGACATAACCCCATTTGTTATAGATGATCAGAAACATTCGTTGGCAATCTGATACAGGGCTACTGCAGTGCCCAGCCATCCTACCACATACTTCTTCACCACAAATTTGACGACCGTCCATACGCTGCTGTAAGAAAAAGTACCCAGCGAACTCACCAGTTGTGTGACACCATAACTGGCACCCAGCACACTGAGCGAACAGCTTAACCAGGCCGGTACCTGACTGGATAAAATGGATTTCAGCTTCAGGTCGCTCAGTGGTTTAAAATTGTTGGCTTCATACATGGCGCAGATCAGGCCAAACCAGACTGTAGCCGGGTCGGCCGCATCCACTACCGGGAGTCCGTATTGAGGATAGCGGCTACTGAGATACTGAATTATCTTTTCGTTTTTGGCTTTGAGAAAAGTCGATACACGTATTTCGTCATTGCTCTTCAAGACGGCCGGCTCACCTTCAATTACCAGGTCGATCAGTTTGCGCTGACCCGCCCCACCCCTGTTCCAGGCCTCCGCTTTTTCCGGAGGGTCCTGGGCAGGTGAGGCAATGGCAATGAGGGCGAGCAGAATGCTAAACAAAGTGGTATGAACATGGATTTTTTTCATGGCTATTCTTTTAATGCTGCCTACTCTCTTCACAATTCCGGTTTTCGGCATCTCCGGATCAAGTGGCCATTTGATGAATTAAAGGTAATAGGCCACGAGGGGCATAGCCATGGGAAAAAAACAGAATTTTTATGTTGTTTTTCTGCCGCAAATTCAAAAGAAAAACCCTTTCCTTTCGGAAAGGGCCGTAGACCTCAGTTGGTTTTTGCCTATCTGAAACAGTTTAGAATCCTTTTTTGCCTTCCGTTGGTTTAGACAGCAGGTAACGGGTCATGAAAATTCCGTTGCCGCCGTTGTCGCTGGGGCTCAGCGTCAGGGAAGTCACTTTATCCAGTGTCCAGCCTTCGTCGGTATATGATTTGAGCGTATTCAGGATAGCGTTTTCATTCTCCTTGATATTCTTGAAATTGATGCCGGCCATACTGAAAAGATTTTCGAGGCTGGATTCCTTCTGTGATCCATCGGGATTGCTGACGATCATTTTGGAACGGCCAAGCCCGCCCGCCACTACGGATTCTACGGTGGTGATCTGCATATACTGCAGCTTTGCGGCAGGTTGTGCAACAGGGGTATCAGCCGCCTGCTGCGCCTGAGTGAGGCTGGCAGTAAATAAAAAAAGGATGACAAATATTTTACGCATGGTAGTTGATATTTATTGCGTGAAAATAATGACATCCTCTTCGATCGTAAAAGGAAGGGTGAATGAATTGAGGGAAAAGACGATTAAATTGATGATTTGGAGATTTGATGATTTGAAAATTTGAAAATGAGTAATAAGTTCTAGTATTTTTTTCAGTACATATTAGATGTTATTATCATTCTAAGGATCATCTTCAAATTTTCAAATCATCAAATCTCCAAATCTCATCCCACTGCTTCTTCCTTCGTCTGCTTTCCATATTCTTCCACGAGTTTTTTCTGTAACTCATATGGCATCGGTTCATAGGCTTCAAACTGCATGCTGAATTTGGCGCGTCCCTGTGTAAGTGAGCGGAGTGAAGAAGAATAACCTTCCATTTCAGCCAGTGGTACGCGGGCCATTATTTTTTGGAAATGCCCTTCGCTGTCCATTCCTTCCACCATGGCGCGGCGGCTTTGCAAGTCGCCCATCACAGCACCGGTAAGATCATCGGGACAAAGCACACTAAGCCGGTAAATGGGCTCCATGATCAATGGATCGGCTTGCTGAAAGGCCTGCCGGAAAGCCTGCAGACCCGCAATTTTGAATGAAATATCATTGCTGTCTACCGGATGCATTTTACCGTCATATACACAGACCCTGATATCGCGTGCATAGGAGCCGGTAAGTGGGCCATTCTGCATTTTTTCCATGACTCCTTTGAGAATGGAAGGCAGAAAACGGGTGTCAATAGAACCGCCTACAATACAATTAAAGAATATCAGCTTACCTCCCCAGTCGAGGCTGATCTCATCACGACCCCTTACAGAAAGATCACCGGGATCCGGCAATCCTTCATGCCAGGGTTCAATGCGCAGGTATACTTCGGCAAACTGACCGGCGCCGCCGCTTTGTTTTTTGTGCCGGTAAGTAGCATCAGCCGCCCGTCTGATCGTTTCGCGATAGGCAATGCGTGGTTTTACAAAACGGACTTCCAGCTTATGGTTGTGTTCTATCTTCCATTTAGCGACCGCCAGGTGCATATCTCCCTGGCAATGGATCAGCGTCTGTTTTAATTCAGGAGATACTTCAACGAGTAAGGTCGGGTCTTCTTCCCGCAGCACATGCAGGGCCTGCGATAGTTTTTCTTCCTCGCCTTTGCGTAGCGGTTCTATAGCTACGGTCATATTGGATGCGGGAAAGACGATCGGCTCCAGTTCATACTGCTGACCACGCGCATGCAATGTATTGTTGACATGGGTATTCTTAAGCTTCAGCGTAGCTCCGATATCGCCGGCCACCAATTCATTGACAGCCGTTCTTTTGTTGCCTTCGAGCAAAAACAGCTGACTGATCTTTTCGACGATACCTGTGGTTTCATTTTCCAGTTCCATGCCACTTTTGATCGTGCCGGAGTATACTTTGAAAAATGACAGTTCACCAATATGCGGTTCGCTGAGCGTTTTATAGATAAACAGGCAGGCAGGACCCGCAGTATCACAGGGTAAGGAAGCGCCTTTTCTTGTACGCTGAGGCGGCATTTCGTTGGCACTGGGGCATACATTATCAATAAAGCCCATCAGGCGACCGCTACCCATATTTCGTTCGGCGCTGAGACAGAAAAGCGGAAAAAGATCATGCCCGATCATGGCTTTTTTTAAACCGTTTTTCATTTCATCTTCATCAAGCTCTCCCTGATCGAAATATTTTTCCATCAGGCTTTCATCGTTGCTGGCTACGGCTTCTACCAGTTCTTTATGAAGCTCATCTGCTTTGGCCCGCTCATCATCCGGTATCGGAAGTTTCTGCGGTTTGCCGCCATTGTCGGTAAATTTATAAAGGGTCATACGGAGTACGTCAATGATCTCATGAAAACCAGCGCCGGTTTGACGTGGGTATTGTACGACTACAACCTTACTGCCAAAATGAGCTTTTGCTTCACGTACCGTTTTGTCAAAATCGGCGTTGTCATCGTCGAGTTTATTGACGGCAAAGATCATGGGCGTTTTAAACTTTTCAGTGTACTCCCAGATAATATCGGTACCAACTTCCACTCCCATTACTGCATTGAGCAGCATAATGCCGGTATCACCAACCCGGAGTGCTGATATTACTTCACCGGCAAAATCATCATAACCGGGTGTGTCAAGAATATTGATCTTATAACCGCGCCAGCGTGTATGAAGCAGTTTACTGAAAATGGAGTTGCCTCTCTCCTGCTCCAGTTCATGATAATCGCCGGTGGTATTTCTTTCGGTAATATGACCGCGGCGGTTGATGAGGCCTGCTTCATAGAGCATGCATTCCGCCAAACTGGTCTTGCCAGGCACCGGCATGGCCCAGCAAGACAATGTTTTTTACGTGTGAGGTATCAAACTCTGCCATAAACAAAGATTTTAGATGAGCAATCGGTTAAGCCGGGTACAGTACGGGCAAGCACAAAAGCCTGGCCACATGGCCCGGCACAGATGATGCTAAGGGAAGAGAAATGCTAAGGTGTATTGCGAAGGAATGAATTGAACTCCTGTCGCAGTTCACCCAATGTTACATCCAGGCGTTGATACTGATCGTAGAGATCTTCATGCATAGCCATTGTTTCTTCACGCAACTGTCCGTTGTGGCTGGTTCTTTCCATGTCCATCATGCGGCAGTGCGTTTTGATTGCCTGTTTGAGATCGTGAATGTTGATGAGCTGAATGTGAAACTGATTCTGCAGATGCTCTACGTCCTGGAGCTGGTGTTTGGAGAGCGGAAGGAGGGCTGATTCCTGGAGTTTGCTTTTGTCGCGGGTAAATTCTTCCCGAAGCTGCCGGAGTGCATCCCTCCAGGTACTGCACTCCCCGGTGAGCTGTTCGATTTCAACCTGAACCATGGGTTTAAAATTTAAGAGTGAAGAATGTTGTTTACTCTTTTTTCCCGGGTGTTGGATGGTACTCCTAATTTAAAACTCTTTTCCGGTAAATAAATGCATTATTTCTGCACATTCTTCTGCAAAAAAGAAAACCACCGCAATTGTGATGGCTTCTTTATACGACTGCGAGAGCTATATCAGTGACGGGTCCTGACCCGCGTACGTTTTGCTTTCACTTTGCCTTTTGGACCTTTAACGGTTGTGGTAGTGCGCGTTACAGAATTGCCACGTGGACCTGTGACCGTAGTATGCCGGCGGGTGACACGATAGTTCTGTACACTGGCCTGATGCCGGGTCCGAACGCTCACAGAACTGACACGCACGGGCGCATATACATTCCCCGCTCTCACCACCCGGCGTGTATGTACTACCACAAAGGGGCGGTAATAAGGTGCCCGCAGGGGATAGTAAGCATGCCAGGTGAGTGGACGCCAGGGGCGCCACCAGCCGGGATAATGCCGCCAGTACCAGGGAGAAGCCCAGGGCCGGTAAGCCGGTGCATATACAAATCGTACCGAAGGCCAGAACCATACATTGATGACCAGGCGGCGTGTGCCAAATTCATATTCAGGATAAGAAGGACCTCCTGCCAGCGATGATTCGGCAGGAGAAAGAAATGCTGCATCTTCCTCTCCGCCATCGGGTTCGATCACCACATTTTCACCGTAAATATCTTCATCGCCTACGATCTGGATTACGGCGGAAGTATCACCGGTACGCTCCAGTTCAATGACGGCTATATCCTGGCTTTCTGTTTCCGATATGGGTACCTGTAGCACAAATACATGTACATCTCCGCTGGTACGATCCTGTACACGTACATAATCTGTTTCGCCGTCTCCGTTAGAGATCCAGGTTATTGACCCCATTGGAGGATGTATTGATCTTTTTTTCAAAATCTTCGATGCTGGCAGATTGCTGAAACATGGCCAGTGCGCCCTGGAGGCTAAACTGGTCGCCGGGCAGCCCGGTGCTGTCTACTCCGGAAACGGCTGACTGCCGGGCACTGGCAGAACCAAGACCGGCCAGCAACAGGACGGTCAACAGACGTAGTGAAAGGGTAAATTGCATAATAGATGTATTAGGGTTTGGAAGTTAGGAGCTTATATTTCGCTATGCTCTGACTTTGATAGAAACCGAAGGTTTACCGGGTGGCTGGTTTATTTTTAAAAAGAAAGGATTTGACCGGGGTGACGCTCCATATTGCTGCCACATTCTGTGTAAATTGCACCTCCCCCATGATCCCACAGGAAACGATACAACAGATTCTGAGCCGCATTGATATTATTGAAATCATTGGCGGATTTGTAAAGCTCAAAAAGAGAGGCTCCAATTATCTGGGCAACTGCCCATTTCATAATGAGAAGACACCGTCTTTTACCGTTTCGCCTGCTAAAGAAATCTATAAATGTTTCGGATGTGGTAAGAGCGGTAATACCATCAGCTTCCTGATGGAACATGAAAAGTACAGCTATGTAGATGCATTGAAATGGCTGGCGCAGAAATACGGAATAGAAATCCAGGAAACATTTGTAAGTGATGAGCAGCGTTTGCAATACCAGACAGCAGACAGCCTGTATATCATTAACAGTTTTGCCCAGCAGTTTTTTACGCGTTCGCTTTTTGAAACTGAAGAAGGACAGGATATAGGTCTAGCCTACTTCAAAGAACGTGGTTTCAGGGAAGAGATCATTCGCAAATTTCAACTGGGTTACTCACCCGAGAAACGTGATGCCTTTACACGTGAGGCGCTTGCCAAACAATATAATGCTGAACTACTGGTAAAGTCTGGTCTTGTGGCCAATCGCAACGATCAGCTGATGGATAACTACCGTGGCCGTGTCATCTTTCCGGTACATAACCACAGTGGTAAAATTTTAGGGTTTGGTGCACGTATTCTGAAAAGCAATGACCGGGCACCCAAGTATATCAATACACCCGAGAATGAGATCTATATAAAAAGTAAAATTCTTTATGGATCTTATTTTGCCCGCACGGCCATTGATAAGGCCGATGAATGCCTGCTGGTAGAAGGATATACAGATGTATTGTCGCTGCACCAGGCCGGTATCGAAAACGTAGTGGCATCCGGCGGTACATCGCTTACCATTGATCAGCTAAGACTCGTAAGAAAATATACCAATAACCTTACGATCATCTATGATGGTGATGCGGCTGGTATAAAGGCAGCGTTGCGGGGGCTCGATATGGCACTGGAAGAAGGGCTGCAGGTAAAACTGGTATTGATTCCGGATAAAGAAGACCCCGATAGCTATGTCAATAAGGTAGGCGCAGCAGCTTTCAGAGAGTTTGTACAACGCAATAAAAAGGATTTTATCCTTTTTCAACTGGAAGTAGCACTGCGCGATACCGAAGGCGACAGTTCGCGTAAAGCCGATGTGGTCAACCAGGTAGCTGAGACTATTTCGAAGATCAATAAAGCGGAAGATTTTACCCGGCAGCAGGATTATATCAAGCAATGCGCAGAAATACTGCGTATCAATGAAACAGGTTTACATGCGCTGGTCAATAAATTTATCCGGGACCGCATTGCCACGCTGGAACGTAAACTGCCTTTTGATGAAGCCAAACAGCATGCTGATAATGCACGCCAGGCAGAAGCACATAATTATGATGAGTCTACATTCAACCTGTTATTCAAAGATGAAATGCAGGAACGTGAAGTGGCGCGCGTATTGCTCGAGTATGGATTGCTTCGCTGGGATGATTCCAAAAAGATAGCCGATTATATTTTTGAGGAAATGGTCGATGACAGCCTGATGGATAACCAGGACATCGTGCAACTCATTGCTGCATTTAAAGAATTGCTGCAGCGTGACCCGGCCAATGCAGGAAAAAGTTATTTTGTTTATCATCCCGATACACGGCTCAGTGCGCTGGCCGTATCTCTGCTCAATTTTCCCTACGAAGAAAGTGATCACTGGAAACGGGAATTCAGTCAGTCTACCGGTTACCAGCAGGAATTGTTTAAACAAAGCTACGAAGACTTTATCCGTACGCTGGCCAAAGGCAATGATGAAGAACTGATGCGTTTCTCCAAAATGGGCGAAGACCGCACACCGGAAATGGTGGTATCAGCCGTGAATTACCTGAAGCTGCGAAAAGTAAAACGAATGCTGCTCGAGAATCAGCTGGATATGGAAAAGGAACATACCGAAGAAGAGTATGCCATGCTGCATCAGACACACGAGCATCTCAAAAAGATGGAGATAGAACTTACGCGGCAAATGGGTACGGTCATTATCCGTTAATCTTTTGCTTCTTCCGCTGCTGCAAGCAGCATATCGCTGTACGATACCTGTATAAGATCTTCGTTGTGGATACCCAACTCGCGCATATAATGCTGGCATTGCTGTAACAGTGCCGGCTGATCGAGTCCTGCTCCCGCTCCGATATTGCCGGCTTCTATTTCCATAAACGATCCAAGACCGGGCACTTCGTCGACATGAAACTTGACATTGCCGATAAAATAGATTTCCCTTTTTTTCTGCACCACTACTTTTAGACCAAGTGATGCAGTAAGGGCTGTTTTTAATCCGGCGGCATCGGGCACTTTTACCAGTTTGAAATCAGAGTTCTTGGGACCCGCCTGGTCGGGGCGGTTGTATTGGATCAGGTTATTTTCGATGCGGCCCTCGCGGAGTTTAAGTCGCCCATTTGGTACATTAAAGTAGGTGTCTGTCTGCTCATCGACTCCTTTGAATTCGGCGTTATGTGCCAGCAGGTAATTGCGAATGGCAGCAGGATCGGTGCAGCGGGCTTTTATTTCAACGTTCAAAAAAGACATAGAGGTCGTAATAGAAAGGAAAAGGTTTGCCGGAAGCCGGCAAACCTCAATACGTTTAGGGTAAGAGCCTTTTATTCGGCCATGGCTGCTGCCTGGCGTTTACGGGCTACGGGTGCGTTTTCCGTACGGATGTTCTCACCTTTTACAAAACGCATGGCACTCCATACATGATCGAGTTCGATACGTTCAATACTTTCATAGCCTTCGCAGGTGAGGCGATTCCAACTGCATTCCCGATTAAGGTCGGTAACGATTTTGGAAGTGGCTTTCGGATAGGCTACCCAGAATTTCGAGCCACCTTTCAGTGAAGGCATTACATCCTTCAGAATTCCATTCAGCTGATTTTCGTTGACGGCGAAAACCAGGGCAAAATCAATCTTCCGGTTTTTCAGAAGCGGAGTCATGTTTTTGGCGAATGATAATTTGCTGAATTGTTTCTCGATGCTGGAGGGTAGACCCTGAATTAGAAGATTTTTTTCGTCTGTCAGTTGTAACTTCTCAAATACTGTTGTTGACATACTTTAAAACGATTTAAAGGGTTTCTGACAAAGACAGTCGGGTTCAGTGGTGCTGATTGTCAGAGTTCTCATTAGCAGGGAGTGCAAAGATACGCTTATTTGCCGGGAATCATACCCTTATACAAAGAAAAATCCCGTCCAGACTGCATTTGAACGGGATTTACATATAAATATCAAGTGTAGTTATTTGCTACCAACGGGCTTATAGACTTTCAATGCCTCGGGCATAAATTTCTCCAGTTGTTCTTTACGACGACCTTCCGAAGGGTGTGTACTCAGAAATTCAGGTGGTTTCTGGTCACCGCCAGCTTTTTCCATTCTGTCCCATAGTGCTATGGCTTCCTGTGGGTTATACCCTGCCATAGCGGTGAAGAGCAGTCCATAACGGTCAGCTTCCAGCTCATGTTTACGTGAAAAAGGCAGGACGCCGAGAACATTTGAACCTACTCCATAGGCTGTCATAAACAGGTTTTGAGTAGCGGCAGGTTTGTTGGCCAGAGCCACACTAAGAGCTGCTCCCAGTCCCTGCTGAGCCATACCCTGGCTCATCCGCTGATTACCGTGTTGCAACAGGGCATGACATACTTCATGACCCATTACCGCAGCCAGTGCGGCTTCGTTCTGTGTGATGGGCAACAGACCCGTATAGACCACAATCTTGCCGCCAGGCATACACCAGGCGTTTACAGCAGGATCATTGACCAGGTTGTATTCCCATTTGAAACCACTTAACTGATCAGCCATTCCTTTTTCTTTATAATAGGCTTCTACAGCTGAGGTAATACGCTGACCTACCCGGCGCACCATTTCGGCGTCCTTACTGCCCGTAGTGGCCACGACTTTGTTGGAAGAAAGAAATTGCTGATATTCTGTAGTGGCCATTGACTGCAATTGCGATTCGGGCAATAGGGTAAACTGGCTTTTACCAGTCAATGCGTTACGGGAGCAGGCTACCAGCAATGCTGTGCCCACAAATACAGTTAAAATAGTTCGGGTCATGGTTATGCGTTTGAGAAATAGAGAATCCAATCATTGTACCAGATTTGGTACAGTGTGTTTATTACTATCAGAAAGTTAAGACATTTTTTGTGCCTTATTGGTTGTGCGGAAGGTCAGAATTTTCGCGGCGACGCTGCCGGCGGCGGTCACGGTGTTTAAGAATAGGCACCTTGCTCTCGCTGCCACGCAGCAACCTGCCGATATTCTTCTGGTGAGTAAGGATCACCATCAGTGCTACGGCAATGGCAAAAACGCGATAAGCGGGATTATCTACATTGAAAACAACAAGTATAAAAATGGGAAAGGCTACACTGGCCAGAATAGAACTCAACGATACAAAGCGGGTCAGATACAATACCAGCAGGAAAACGCCAGAGCAGCTTAGCGCTGTCCATGGAGAAATACCAACTACCAGACCGAATAAAGTAGCCACGCCTTTTCCTCCTCTGAAATCGGCCCAGATAGGGAATATATGGCCAACTACCGCAGCGAGACCAAGACCTACCTGCAGGTTGACAAAACGAATATCACTATCCGCATAGTCAGGCAACAGCAAAGCCAGCTTTACAGCGATCATGCCTTTGAGCATATCTGTCACCATCACGATGGTACCCCACTTGGGTCCCAGTACGCGATAGGTATTGGTAGCACCGGCATTGCCACTACCATATTCACGGATGTCAATATTGAAAAAGTGACGGCTTACCCATACAGAGGTGGGGACGCTGCCAATCAGATAAGCCAGAACTATGAGCAATAGTTCGTTCATAGAACCTTGGGTTGAAGTTGAACTACGAAAATACGGAAAATCTGGAAATCAGGTAATGATTTATTAACATTGCCTGAACAGGGGCTGTTACGAAAAGCTAATACACAACCAGTTATCCTTTTCCGAGCGGGCTATGGGCCGGAGACCGTGTATGGCGGCAGCCATGTTGATATCAGCCTCATCAGTCAGCAATATGCCGCTCACCAGCAACTGTCCGCCGGGTTTCAATGCCTGCTTCAGTTTTTGCAACTGATCAAGAATGATATGCTTATTGATATTGGCCAGGATAATATCATACCGTTCATTGCCGGTTACAACATCGGCCAGCTCAATCCCCACACTGTCGGCCTGATTGCGGGCAAGATTTTCCCGGGCATTTTCAATGGACCAGGGATCGTTATCAATACCCAGCACCTCTCCTGCTCCTAACCGGTGAGCCAGTATAGCCAGTACTCCGGTACCTGTGCCAAAATCAAGGACCCTTGTTTCGGTCCAGTTGAGGTCACGCATATGACGTATCATCAGAAAAGTAGTGGCATGGTGACCGGTGCCAAAACTCATTTTGGGAGTGATCACCAATTCATGTGTCACTGATGTCACCGGTGCATGGAAATCGGCACGGATTGCTACAAAATCATCTACGAGTACCGGATGAAAACTTGATTCCCATAACTGGTTCCAGTTGGTTTCTTCAATGGTGTTGCTGCTCCACGATAACTGCCATTCACTCACCAGTTGTTTCAATGCCTCGCTGTTGAATTGATCTGCCGGAATAAAAGCATGCAGACTGTTTTCATTTTCTTCAAAGCCGGTGAATCCCTGTTCGCTCAGCAGGGCAATCAGCAGGTCAGCCAGTTCCGGGTTTACCTGTTCAAATATGATTTCTGTATAGGTAGCCATAGTAAAAGGAATAAAAAATAACCCCACTGTTGCAGCGGGGTTAATATGTTTTAAAAAATTGACTGATCAGGCTTAGCCTTCGTTTTGCGGCTGATCATTCTGGCGGGGTCCCTGAGGGCGACCACCACCCTGCTGCTCCTGTCCTTCGCGCGGACGGGGCTCAGGTTTTGGGATCAGTGCTTTACGTGACAGCTTGAATTTGCCTGACTTGGGGTCAGTGCCTATCAATTTTACTTTAAATGTATCGCCTTCTTTTACGATACCATCCAGTGTTTCGAGGCGTTTCCAGCTGATCTCGCTGATGTGAACCAATCCCTGTTTGCCGGGAAGGAATTCAACGAAAGCGCCGAAAGGCATTACTGATTTTACCACTGAATCGTATACTTCACCAACCTGTGGTACAGCTGTGATACCGCGGACCCAGGCTACTGCACGATCCACACCCTCTTTGGCTACGCCGAAGATGCTTACTTCACCACGGTTGTTTATTTCTTCAATATTGATCGTAGTACCTGTTTCGCGTTGCATTTCCTGGATCACTTTACCACCTGGCCCGATCACAGCACCGATAAACTCGCGGTCGATAAACAGTTTTATCATACGCGGTGCATGTGGTTTCACATCCTCGCGGGCTTTCTCGATACACTGGTACATAGCATCCAGGATATGAAGACGACCACTGCGGGCCTGCTCCAGTGCCTGTTTCATTACCTCCATGCGCAGGCCATCTACTTTGATGTCCATCTGCACACCGCAGATTCCTTCGCGTGTACCGGTTACTTTAAAGTCCATATCGCCGAGGTGATCTTCATCGCCCAGGATATCTGTCAGTACAGCAAATTTGTCGTCTTTGGTGATCAGACCCATGGCCACGCCTGAAACGTGTTTGGGAAGAGGTATACCTGCATCCATCAGCGCCAGTGAACCGGCACATACGGTTGCCATCGAAGATGAACCATTGGATTCGAGGATATCACTTACCACGCGAACGGTGTAAGGGAAATCGCCGGTAGGCATCATCTGTTTGAGTGAGCGCATTGCCAGGTTACCGTGACCAACTTCGCGACGGCTTTGGCCGCGCATCATTTTTACTTCACCTGTGCTGAAGGGAGGGAAATTATAGTGCAGGAAAAACTTGGAATCGTAGCTGTGTGCAGCACTTTCTACCAGCAGATCATCTAAAGCAGTACCTAAAGTAACTGTTGTAAGAGACTGGGTTTCACCTCTTGTGAAAAGAGATGCGCCGTGCGGTGAAGGTAATACATCAACTTCCATATCAAGCGGGCGAACCTGATCGAGGCTACGTCCGTCGAGGCGTACGCGCTCATCGAGGATCATGTCGCGTACTACATCATACTGCAGTTCGCTGTAATAGTTAATGGCCAGTTTTTTGGTGCTGTCGGCCAGTTCTTCGCCTTCTGCGAGTCCCTGTTTCAGGAACTCTACCAGCTCATCTTTAATGGCGCTGAAGCGGTCGCTGCGGTCATGTTTGGGAAGAGCGCCTTTGGCTACTTCATATACTTTTTGTTTGGCGAAGCCATATACTTTTTCTTTCAGTGCTTCGTCAGTAGCGGGCCTGGTATAATCGCGCTTGCCCTGCACACCTGCCAGGCTACGCAGTTCTTCCTGGGCCTTGATCTGGATGCGGATGGCATCGTGTGCCAGTTCCAGTACTTTGATCAGATCGTCTTCGCTGCATTCGTGTGCTTCACCTTCCACCATCATCAGGTTCTTTTCGGTGGCAGCTACTATAAATTCCAGATCCGATTGCTCGAGTTGTGAGCGTGTCGGGTTGATGATATACTCACCATTGACCCGGCCTACACGTACTTCAGAAATGATTTCTTTAATGGGAATATCTGAAACGGCAAGTGCGGCAGATGCAGCCAGACAGGCCATAGCATCGGGCAGTATCTCTGCATCAGAAGAGATCAGTGATACGAGTACCTGCACTTCGCAGTAATAATCTTCGGGAAACAGCGGACGCAGCGCGCGGTCGATAAGGCGGCTGGTCAGGATTTCATAATCGTTGAGACGGGCTTCACGTTTGAAGAAAGAACCCGGGATACGGCCTGCAGCCGCAAATTTTTCCTGGTAATCTACCGTGAGGGGAAAGAAACTCTGTCCTTCCTTGGGCTCTTTGGTAGCTACCACTGTGGCAAGAATCATGCAATTACCTATAGAGACAGTAACGGCACCATCAGCCTGGCGGGCGAGGCGACCAGTTTCGATAGTCACCATGCGTCCGCCGCCCATATCAAAGGTCTTGCGTATTGGTTGTTGTAACATAGTTGATGGAATTAGTAATTAGTAAAAGGTAACAAAAAGTCAGAAAATCCTGCTGTCACACTGAAGGAAGGCCCCGTTTATGCGCCGGTTATTTCTGAAAACCGGTGAAGTCCAAAAACAGTTATTCCCAACGCCTTTGCAGAGGTTGGGAATAATCAATTATATGGATCCGCAAGAGTTGATCTTTTTTGCGAAACTGCAGCATAATAGACCATCCCACTACTGCAAGGATGCAGTGGCCGGAGGCTTATTTTCTGATTCCGAGTTTCTCGATCAATTGGCGATAACCAGTCAGGTTATGCTTCTGCAGATAGTTGAGCAGGCGCTTACGCTTACCAACCAGTTGCATCAGTCCGCGGTGAGTGGAGAAATCTTTTTTGTTAACCTGCAGATGGGCGCTGATCTGGCTGATTCTTTCAGTCAGTTGAGCAATCTGGCCTTCAATAGAACCAGTATTAGTGGCTTTACCACCAAATTCAGCGAAGATCTTGCTTGTTTTTTCTTTTGTAAGAGGCATCTTTGTTTTGTTTAAGAAGTCATCCGATTTTTTTCCTATAATATTTTGTGGCGGCAAAGGTAAGGCAACCTGCCCGAATAGCAAAGAATACCTGGCAAAATTAGGCCCCTGCCCCTTTCTTCTATCTCCCTGACGGTTAATTTTGTGGAATGGAACTTTCCCAAGATACGCGTAACATTCTGGGGCTCCGGCTTCCGACAGACCCCCGCTGGGTCGATTTGGCTGGTAAGTCGCTGGAAGACATACTCACAGACCATGCTTATTGTGAACAAAAAGCGGCTACATCCTGCATCAGCCTCATTCAGCGCTACAGTGACAGGGAGAAGCTGGTGACGGGGCTGGCGCCTATTGTAACAGAAGAATGGGGGCATTTCAGGCTGGTACTGGCCGAATTGCATAAGCGCGGCCTGAAGCTGGGTCGTCAGCGTAAGGATGAGTATGTAAATCAACTACTTGATTTTCAGAAAAAGGGAGGCAGTGTGGAAGACCGGTTACTCGATCAGCTGCTGACCATGGCACTCATTGAAGCCCGGAGTTGCGAACGGTTCAAACGCCTGAGCGAAGGACTGGATGATGCCTACCTGCGCCAGTTTTACCGTCGTTTTATGGAAAGTGAGGCCGGTCATTACACCCTTTTTCTGGAGCTGGCAGAGACCTACCTCGATAAGGATAAGGTGCGTAAACGCTGGGAAGAATGGCTACAGTACGAAGCCGCCATTATCGAAAAACTGGATGTTCGCGGCGACCGGATGCATTAGCAGCCGTCAACCCGCTATCTCATGCACTCCATCGCCCATACCAGCCGGCACAATGGCACAGGGGTATCCGATCTTTTTTTCATAAAAAGGAACCAGTTTTTCGGCAAACTCATCTACAGCATCCTTTTGAACCAGTGCGATGGCACAGCCGCCAAACCCCGCCCCTGTCATACGGGCTCCGATGCAGGCCGTAAAACCGGCGGCAAACTCCACAATGCTGTCGAGCTCCGCGCCTGATACTTCATAATCCTTCTGCAATGAATCATGCGAGGCCCAGAGCAATTGCCCGAAGGTTTTTATTTCGCCAGCCTTCAGCGCATCAGCAGCTTTATAGACCCGGTCATTTTCGGATACCACATGGCGGGTTCTGCGCAGCAGCACTTCATCGGTGATCAGGTGTTGCAATGAATCGAATTGCGCCGGTGTCAATGCACAGAGATTGGTGATATCCGTATGCTGCTGCAACAGGGATAATACCTGCTGGCATTGCGCAAAACGTTCGTTGTATTTTGACTCGATCAGTTTGCGGTCTTTGCGTGAATTGATGATCACCAGCCGGTAGTCGCCCAGGTCAACGGGGATATAACTGCAGGCCAGACTATCGCAATTGAGCAACATGGCATTACCTGCTCTTCCATTGGCCACTGCAAACTGATCCATGATACCACAGTTCATACCCATGAAATGATTTTCTACCTGCCTGGCTTCAACTGCCAGGGCGGGGCGGTCAACGGGCAGCCTCTGACCATGACGGATGGCATAACCCATCAGCACTTCAATCGAAGCAGAAGAAGAAAGACCTGAGCCGATCGGCAGATCGCCGGCAAAGAGCAGATCAGACCCGCCAATTTGTATACCGGCACGTGCAGCACTGTCGATCATACCCAGCGGGTAATTGAACCAGGCTGTACCCTGTTTGGAATAAGCAGGCTGAACGGGGATGACCGCTGCTTCGGGAAAATCCATTCCCTGCATCTGCAATTCACTATTGTCGTTGCTGCCAATAGCCAGCCAGGTGCCGCGTGTAATAGCAGCCGGCATAACCTTACCGCCATTATAATCGATATGCTCACCAATCAGATTTACACGGCCGGGACAGAAATAAACGGTTTCGGGGTCTTTATGAAAACGGTTGCGGAATTCTTTTCTCAGAGAAACTTCATTCATCGGGATTATCCTATTTTTAATTCATGGATTTATTAACACAAAAACGGGTTCTTATTTCTTCGGCCGGTGAAGATATTTATTTGTTTACGTTATGCAATGCAAATGGCACAGAAGTATGCATAACAAATTATGGAGCGATCATCACGGCTTTCCGCATACGTATGCGTAATGGTGCAGTCAATGATATTGTACTGGGTTTCGATGATGTGGAGAGTTATTTTTCTCCGGCTTACCTGGCGGCCTATCCCTATCTCGGTGCGGTGATTGGCCGTTATGGCAACCGTATCGGGCGTGGTTTATTTACACTTGATGAAAAAACGTATGAACTGGCCCGCAATAATGCCAACGATCATTTGCACGGCGGACTGGAAGGGTTTGATAAAAAAATATGGAAACTCACAGGGTCTGGCAGCACTCCTCATGCCTGGATAGAACTATCCTATACGAGTCCTGATGGTGAAGAAGGTTATCCGGGTACGCTCTATACGAGCGTACGTTTTGAACTGAATGCCGCCAATGAGCTCAGTTATGCGTTTACCGCCACCTGCGATGCTCCTACTATTGTCAACCTCACCCATCACAGTTATTTTAACCTCAATGGTGGTCGTGGCACTGTAGCTGATTACAATTTGCAGATAGCAGCGTCTCGCTGGCTGCAGCAGGACGATAATTTTGTAACAACAGGGCTGCTGCTGCCCGTAGCAGATACACCACTTGATTTCCGCACTCCGCATCGTGTAGGTGAGCGCTGGGATCCCGAGAGTGGCTATGATCAGAGTTTTGTACTGGATGAAGCTGTTGCCGTGCCGGCCATCGTGGAAAGCGAAGAGTCTGGTATCCGGCTGGAAGTGTATACCACGGAGCCAGTGGTGCATTTATATACCGCCCGATGGCTGGGCCCACTGACAGGTAAGGCCGGTCAGGTGTATGGATCAAGCAGCGCGCTTTGCCTCGAGACGCAAAAACATCCCAATGCCATTAATATTCCGCATTTTCCAGACACTATTTTGCGTCCCGGCGAGACCTACCATACACGTACTACTTATCGTGTGACGGAGTTGCCGGCAAAATAATCCATCTCTTCCTGCAGGTTGAGATAAGGATGCTGCGCCTGCAACAGGCGGGCTTTTTCGAGGTGGACGTTCAGAAATTGCTGATGTGCCTGTGTGGCCGGCTGAAAAGCCCTGTGCCGGCGTGCGATGGTCAGTTTGCGTACTTCTTCCATTACAAGGCGTGTGGCGGGGTCAATGCAGGAACCGGCAAATTGCTCCATCACAAAACCTGTGGCCTGGTAATTGGGATGTGCCATATCCACATCATAGAAACGGTAATCGCGCAATACATCAATCACCAGTTCATAGGCCGGAAAATAATGGAGGCGCTCAAACTTGTGAACCATATGATGTACGGCTTCTATCAGACGGGCTTTGCTACGATTGTTGTCTACAACACCATCTCTCAGATGTCTTACCGGGCTGATGGTAAAAAGGATCCGCAGTT
This sequence comes from Chitinophagaceae bacterium, assembly GCA_047600605.1. Taxonomy (GTDB): domain Bacteria; phylum Bacteroidota; class Bacteroidia; order Chitinophagales; family Chitinophagaceae; genus CAYMZZ01. The sequence continues at coordinate 416,199 of JASGKK010000001.1, forward strand.
GCGGATTGAAATGCATGAGCTGATGATAACAATTGTCGAGCAATGTAATGGTTTCTTCAATCTCGAGCAGGTGTTTGGTAAACCATTGCGCCGGTGCCCGGTGACAATTGGCCACACCTGGTGCAAAACTGCCATGCAGTAATGTACTGCCTGCCGAAAGCCTGCCCTGGGCCTGTCCGGTGAGCCGATACGAAAAAGAAGACCCGAGTGTGATAATGATCCAGCTGGCCTCCTTCAAAAAACTGTGGGCTTCGTGTTGTGACGTATTAATAGCATCCAGTGCAGCCTGTGGGTCGATATGCGAAAAACGGCTGTGATGATCCCAGCTATGCCATACTTCGTTTAACAGAAAAAGATCGTCGCGCGTATATTCTTTCTTTTGTACATAACTGACCAGGCTCTTACACACACTGGCGGGGTCAAACAGGATACCATGCGGATTCTGTAATACGGTAAACTTGTGATCAGCCAGCGATTGTCCGATATGTTCAGTAAAACAGGACCCTACCAGCAATATTTTGTCCCGGTAACTGATTGGCTCCGGCAAAAATTTAAGATCGATCGGGGTCATGAATTCCATATCAATGCAATTGCGGTAAAAGAAAATCAATTGAAAATGCGATTGGCCATGATCAGGCTTTGTGCCAATGCCGCCTGATTGAGTGCAGGTAACCTGTTTTGCTGACCAAGCCAGTCAATCATTTTTTCTGTATCCATATTACCAACCAGTTCATCGTTGGCCATCGGGCATCCCCCCACTCCTTTCAATGCTCCGTCAAATCGGATACAGCCGGCGCGTAATGCCGCATCCATTTTACTGCGCCAGTTGTCGGGAGTGGAATGCAGGTGCACACCTATTTCAATATCGGGTAAAGAAGTAATAAGATGACGGGTCATAGTATATACCTGATCGGCGGTGGCAAGTCCGACGGTATCGGCCAGTGATAAAATGCGGATATCATTTTTTAATAATTCATAGACCCATTTCAATACTATTTCTTCATTGTATGGATCTCCGTATGGGTTGCCAAACCCCATGGATAAATAGACCACCAGTTGTTTATTATGACGTACACATAACTCCTGGATGGCTTTTACACGTGCCAGTGACTCTTCCGGTGTAGAGTTGGTATTGCGTTGCTGAAAGGTGGGTGATACAGAGAAAGGAAACCCGAGATAACTGACCTGATCATATTGAACGGCGTCTGCCGCTCCCCGCTCGTTGGCCACAATGACCAGCAGTTTTGTAGCGGTTGCATCCATTTGAAGCCGGCCTAATACTTCTGCCGTATCTGCCATCTGCGGTATAGCTTTGGGTGATACGAAACTGCCGCAATCAAGCGTATCGAATCCTACCTGCAGCAATGTATTGAGGTACTCGACTTTTTGCACGGTTGGAATAAATGTTTTCCATCCCTGCATGGCATCGCGGGGGCATTCAATTAGCTTGATATTATTGTCGGGCATTGGGCAAAGGTATAAAAAGTATAAAGGGTATAAAGAGTTTAAAGCGTGAAACAGGGACAGGTTTTCTCTTTAAACACTTTATACCCTTTAAACGCTTTAAACCTTATCGCAACTGCTCCACTTTTTCTCTCAGCGCATTAAAAAACCTGTTGCGTTCTTTTTCACCTGACTGACTGATGAGTATCGAACGGCTCAGTAATGTCTGAAATGTATCGGATACGTTGGTGGTAAACCGTTCATCGCGTGTGATGAGGTAGCGGAGTACGCTATAGGATACCGCGGCCAGTTGTGTGTTGTTGAGTTTGAGGAAAAGTGTATTGCTGCCCAGGATCAGTTCATTTACATAAAAATCCATTGTCTGCTGCTGGGCGGATTCTCCATGACCCGGCATGAATTTGCGGCCATAAGCTGTCTGACTTTGCAGATGATCCAGCATCTGCTGAAAAGAAGAGATAACTGCCGTCAGATCGGCTTGCCTGCGAAACATACCAGCATCGCGGTAATAAGCGATCTGGTTGATGGTACTGTTGATGCTCTCGAGGTTCCACAACTCAACCGATGGCATGCGGTTGTATTCCCGCAAAATTTCCTGTCCGAGTTCGAAGCAATCCGTATAGGGGAACTCTTCGAGCGAAAATTGTTTATTGACCAGGCCGGGAGCATTATTGATCGCTTTTTCCCAGAAGAAACTTTTAAAGGAAGCCATTTCGGGAAAAAGATAAAAATACCATACGGGTATATCCTTGCAGAGATAATGCAACCGACGTTCGGTAAAGGAATTAAAGTATCGTACCTGGTTTAAAAGACCACGCATATAATCAGCGTGGCTGAGCGGGCCTGCAGTTAATTCAGGCGCTTCAAACAAAACAGACTCTGTGCCTAATTGAAGCAGCTGGTCAATTGACAGATTGTACTGTTTGCAGATCAGTTGCAGTTCCTGCAGCGCCAGTGGCTTTTCGCCACGTATGCGGCGGTAAACACTGTCTGCACTCAGGTCCAGTAATTCACAAAGCTGATCTACAAGTGAAACATGAGTGGGCAATTGCTCGCGCAGGTGTTGAAACAGTTGCTGTTGCAGGCCGATTGATTCCATAAGATGGAAAATTACGGAAATTCCGTAAATGAGTAATTTAAATAACGGATTTTCCGTACAAAAGAGGGTGAAAACCAGTTTTATTCTTTGTTTTCCATAAGGATAGGATAATAAGCGGATTATTTACGGGCCTTTGCCAGTGTGGGCGAATGGTCCGCAAAACCCCATTAGTAAAGGCTTTCAGTGGCATTTAGGTTTGTCTCACTAAAGCCACCGAAATGAAACCAGCCAACTACTTTATGGGAAGCCTGCTCCTGTTGTTGTATACACCCGCTATATTATCTGCTCAGGCGACGGATAGCTTTGCCGGACCTGATACGATAGACAGGGTAAGGGGCACTGTACGGCATATCAACTTTTTTATCATTTCAAAAAGGGAAAAGGGACGCTTTGATCTGGCATCGCGGTTCAATGTGTTCAGAAGTAAGATCAAGAATTTTTTCCGTCGCAAAAAGTTTGTGGCCATCGTGGCCAGGGATGCCGGTCATATGAGCCGCAAAATGCAGCGCAAACTGAATAAATACAAGGCGCATATCGGCACGCTCTGGTTTGACTCACATGGCAAGTACAAAAAAGGATATTCCCTCTTTTATATAGGGCGCGACGAAATAAGCCTGCACAGTATTTATGACAGCACTATCGGCAAACATTTTCGTGAGCTGGCTGCTTTTGCCGATACTCAAACACGTGTAGTGATAGGCGCCTGCTATGGTGGAGCAACCTATACCCGGCTTTCCGTGGATTATAAAGACACGACACGTATGAATGGCGATTCGCTCATGCGTGCGCTGGGTTCCTTTTTTCATCAGTCAGTCATTTACGGCAGTGAGAGCTGGGTGATGACCAAGCCTGGCATCTTTCTGAAAAAAGCAGCTGTAGTAGGTCACCCTGGCCGCAAACTGTTTCGGGATATCTGTTATAAACCTGTGTGGGAAACAGTTGGTCAGTGGAATGAATATGCAGCGCTGAGTAACAGCTTCCGCCGGGTCAATCCATTGACGATGGATATGTATGGCAATGTGTTGCAATTGCCGCATTCGTTTCCGCGTCATAAATCGGACAGGCGGGGTGTAAAACGGAATATGAAAAAATTAAAACCGGGATTATACAAATAAACAGTATCCGTTTTTTTAATGAATAAAGTATACAAATGAAAGTCTCCGTTATTTTAACAACAGTCATTGCGTTGTTTTTAACTATTCAGTCGCAGGCCCAGTCAGATACTGCAAAAGCACCGGGCGATTCTGTGAAGGCTATCCGTACCCGTAATGTTGCCTGGTTTACGCCAAACGGAGCAAATTATGTCAACGGCCTGGCTATCGGTCTTCAGGCCCTGCCTTTACGCGGGCAGGAGATGCATATCAATGGTATCAATGCAGAGGCTGGCCTGGTCACCATGTTTGTGTTTCCCTATTTCATAGTGGATATGGTATCATCCAAAAAAGGGTACAAGATGGAATATCTCGAGCCCGATGAGGCGGATGTATATGTTAACGGGTTAAGTCTGAGTGTTGGCGGGTTGATGGGTGCCCAGGTAAATGGCATTTCCCTGTCAGGAGGATTTTCTCAGTTGACGCGTGTGCGTGGATTATCGCTTACTGGCATCTCTTCCCGGATCAATACGTTGCGGGGAGTGCAGTTGAGTGGATTGTACAGCAGGGCAAAAAATGGCATAGGATTGCAGATCGGCTTGTGGAATCACTGCGAGAATCTGAAAGGTATTCAGCTCGGGTTATGGAATAAAAACGGGAAAAGATCGTTGCCTTTTTTGAACTGGCGGTTTTAAGAAGGGTATAAAGAGTATAAAGGGTTTAAGGAGTTTAAAGAGAAGGAATGTACCGACTTTACCTTTTAAACCTTTTATACTCTTTATACCCTTTATACTTCTTTCATCCGCTGCGTCATCGCTTCGTATAATATCATCCCCGTAGCTACAGATACGTTGAGACTTTCGAAGTCTGTCTTCATGGGAATGCGGATGCGGTCGTCGCATATTTTGAGTAATGCGGGGTAGATACCTTTTTCTTCGCTGCCCATAACTATTGCCACCGGATCGCGGAAATTGGATTGGGCAATCGTGCGGGCTCCTTTCATTTCGGTAGCCAGTACCCTGATGCCATGCATATGCAGTTCATCTACTGCTTTCATGAGACTTGGTACCCTGCATACGGCTATTTTTTCCAATGCACCTGCTGAGGTAAGCATCGCATCTTCATTGAGCGCCCCCACTCCTTTTTCGGGGATGATCAGTGCGTGTACACCACAGCAATAGGCAGTACGGGCGATGCCTCCGATATTGCGGATATCGGTGATACCATCGAGAATAAGTAATAAGGGTGTTTGTCCCTGGTCGTGTATCCAGGAAATGACATCGCCCAGTTGCAGGTATTGTACCCGGGCGATAAGTGCCACACAACCATTATGGCCGGTTACATTGAATGCATTGATCTTGACCAACGGTACATAGTTAATGGGGACTCCGGCGGCATTCGCCATTTGCTTCAATTCCTGAATAGCCGGACCATCTGCGCGCTGATCGAGGTAAATACGGTCAAGGGCCTGGCCTGAGCGCATAGCTTCCAGCACAGCATCACGGCCGATGACCAGTGAGCTTTTGCGTGGACGCTGGGGATGTCTGAATGATTTCACGCGGCAAATAACGGGTATTTTGTGCAATGACCGCAGGGGATTTACCGCAATCCGTCTTTCTGCAGCAGAAGTTTCACATCCATAAGTGCGATAAGCGTAAGCGAATCGGTGATTTCACCCTTTTCCAGCATTTGCCAAACGGTTTCAAAAGGCAGCTTTTTTACCTGCAATTCTTCTGTTTCTTCCGGCATGGGCTGATGCTGTTCCAGTCCCTGTGCCAGGAAAAGATAACCATTTTCATCTGTCACGGAGTTGGATAAATGAACCTTCCTGAGCATGGTCCACTTACTGGCCGTGAGGCCGGTTTCTTCCAGCAATTCGCGTTGGGCAGATAGTAGCGGGTCGTCTGTATGCGGGCCTCCGCCTTCAGGAATTTCCCAGCTATACTGATTTAATGTAAAACGATATTGTCCTACGAGATAGATATTGAGTGCATCATCCAAAGCTATGACTCCAATGGCCAGGTTTTTAAAATGTACTTTCCCGTAAATGCCTTTGCCTCCTGCAGGGTTGAGTACATCATACTCTGTAATCCGGATCCATTTGTTATCATATATTTCCTTTTCACTAAGAATGGTCCAGGGATTTCTGCTTTCGTCAGTATGCATGATTGTTCTTTTAGCTGGAAAAATAAAACCCGGATTTGAGGTCCGGGTTTTGCTATTTTATTTCTTACTTGATACCAAAGGCTTTTTTCACCTTGCTGACATAATCCAGCTTTTCCCAGGTGAAAAGTTCCACCTTGCGGGTAACAGTCTTACCGTCTGGTGAGCGGAAGGTTTTCTCCACTACTTCAGGCTTGCGGCCCATATGTCCGTAGGCAGCTGTTTCGCTATAGATGGGATTGCGGAGTTTGAGGCGTTGCTCAATGAAATAAGGACGCATATCAAAAAGTCCTTCTACAATCTTACCGATCTGACCGTCGGTCAGTTGTACATTGGCAGTACCAAATGTATTTACGTTGATACTTGTAGGCTGAGCCACACCGATCGCATAAGATACCTGTACCAGTACTTCGCTGGCCACACCGGCTGCTACGAGGTTTTTAGCGATATGACGGGTTGCATAGGCGGCAGAACGGTCAACCTTGCTGGGATCTTTACCACTGAAGGCACCGCCGCCGTGAGCGCCCTTGCCACCATAGGTATCTACAATGATCTTACGGCCGGTAAGACCGGTATCTCCATGCGGTCCGCCAATTACAAACTTACCGGTGGGGTTGATATGATACTTGATCTTATCGTTAAAAAGTTTAGCATACTTCTTATACTTTGATTTTACACGGGGTATAAGAATGTTGATAATATCGGCCTTGATCTTAGCGAGCATTTTATTTTCGCTGTCAAAATCATCGTGTTGGGTTGAAACCACAATGGCATCAATACGCACAGGCCTGTTGTTGTCATCGTACTCGAGTGTTACCTGGCTTTTGGCATCTGGACGCAGGTATTTGATCTGTTTGTTTTCGCGACGCAGCGCTGCCAGCTCAATCAGTATTTTATGGGCGAGATCGAGTGCCAGTGGCATGTAATCTTCTGTTTCATTAGAAGCATAACCAAACATCATTCCCTGGTCACCCGCACCCTGCTCTTCTTTTTTCTTACGGTCAACACCCTGGTTGATATCAGCAGACTGTTCGTGAATGGCCGACAGCACACCGCAGGAGTTGGCTTCAAACATGTATTCGCTCTTGGTATAACCAATCTTGCGGATTACGCCACGGGCAATATCCTGTACGTCCAGGTAAGCTTTTGATTTTACTTCACCTGCCAGTACCACCTGACCTGTAGTTACCAGTGTTTCGCAGGCAACTTTTGATTGCGGGTCGAAAGCAAGAAAATTATCGATCAGTGCATCTGAAATCTGATCAGCCACTTTATCTGGGTGTCCTTCTGATACGCTCTCTGATGTAAACAGGTAAGGCATGTGTTTAGAATTTTGTTTGATGAATGAGTTAGTATAAAAATAAATCGGGTGCAAAGATAACACCCGATTTTAATCTATAAACAAAGCGATTAAATTTTTGAATAGACGATCCTCAGCCGCATTCGCTGGGGATTGGCTCCCGGCTGTGATCCGTCTCCGCCTCCAAATAATCGTACCCGGCCACGGACAGCTTCGGGATTGACTCCAATGCTCATGTCGGTAGTACCTGTAGCACTTCCGCTGCCACTATACAGGTCTTTGAGGTAAAGTGGCGCAGTAAGACGGAAATCATACAGGGGTTCCGTACCGTTGACCAGATGCTGTACATACCGGCTCAGGTTAAAGCGCCAAACCCGGATCGTATTGCCACCCGGATCTTTGGTGATATAAGGATAGCTGCCGAATGCTCCCAGGTTGGAAGTACCGGCCAGATTGATGGCAAAGTCATATGGTACGGTGCGGTACTTTGTAGCGGTGGCATCCCACGCGTCGAGGAATAATGCCGTGGGGGCGCTAAACATGGAGTCAGACAGGTGATAATTCTCTTCCATGATCAGCTCTGCACGGTGTACAACCCGGTTATTAAGTCCGGCCAGGGCTGGTATTTTGATACGGGCAAATGATCCCGGAGTAGCCTGGATATATACCTGGTCAGCAGGTGTGGTGAGACCGGCCGCCGCAGCAACAGGCGTACCTGCATAACCACGTTTTACCAGTTGTGCTGCAGCTGAGCGGGCATTGGCATTGAACTGAAAATAGGCTACGGCAGTATCCCATTTATTGACCGGAGCATCATTGTTATCATCCTTATAATAAATAGCCAGTTTGGTATTGGCACCTGCCAGGTTGAAACCCATTACGGCATTGCCACTTACCGATTCAAGTGCAAAACCTCTGAATTTGGAATCAAATGCAGAGTCGGAAGCATAGGCGCCCAGTACCCCGCTGGCAGTGTCATAGTTCAGCAGTCGCTGACCAAATGAATCATCGAGCCTGATACGAAGCTGATTGACTGTAGTATCCTGGTAAGCTTTTACCGAATCATTCAATACCATGGGCTTGAATGTGCGGCTACCTAATTGACCGGCATAACTGAAGTTATTACCCCGAATACGGTATCCACCATATACCCCAATAGTATCAATGTGAAAATCGCTGGCCTGGCTTATCTCATATACATTGACGGTCTGATCGGCTGTGGTATCACCGTATGTATTCACATAATCCAGTATCAGTACGACTGAATCAATATGGAGACTATCCGGTTTGTTCACAAATGTATACTTGTAAAGGGACGGCTTCAGCTGCATGTAAATCCGTGCATCGGTAATACCGAAAAACGGATCGTTGCTGATATAGCCGAGGTAATGCGTATAATCTTTGGTGTAACGTGTAGAGTCTGTCGTTACTGAAAAAGTATCATTAAACACTTCCACATCCAGGGTGGTGTCAAAAGTGGTAATGTTATCGACAGGCGGAATCAGATCATCTCCCAAAGAGGTAGCTTCATTGATTTTACGGCAGGATAAGAGTATGAGTGAACTGATAAGAATGGCTCCGAGCGGAATGGCCAGGTGTTTATACTTCACAAAAATGAATTATACCGGTTTTGGAAAATTTACTTCTCTGCAAGTTCGCGATAGAGTTGTAAATACTCTGTTAAATCGGATTCCTCGTTATAAGGCAGGGTTTTTTTGCCGCGTACTTTGGCAAATTCTTCCTGGAGCTTTTTGTCCACTTTCTCTGCACCAAATGTGATGGCATCGGCAAAAGTGGCACCACCTCTGAACATGGCGGTATTGTTGGCTTCCTTATATACTTCCAGATCCTTTTCTTTCAGCGAGGCGTGAATCAGTGCTTTTTTAAGGAAATCGGCACCCAGTTTTTCCTTGAATGTATTCTGGCCGATAGTGAATACGGTTTTGCTGTGGGCAAAAACGGGTTCTTTTTTATACACTGTTTTCAAATAAGCGGGGATCAATCCGGTCATCCAGCCACTGCAGTGAATAATATCAGGAGGCCAGCCAAATTTCTTAACAGTCTCAAGCGCTCCTTTACAGAAAAAGATAGTACGAAGACCATTATCATCAAACCAGTTGTCTTCCTCATCGTGGAAGATGTGCTTACGTTTGAAAAGCTCTTCATTTTCCAGAAAATACACCTGCAGACGTGCGCTGGGCAGTGAGGCTACTTTAATTTGGAGTGGCATATCGTCGTTATCAACAGTGACATTGATACCCGACAACCGTACTACTTCGTGCAACCGGTGCCTTCTTTCATTAATTGTACCAAACCGCGGCATGATACAACGTACTTCGAATCCGCTATCGTTGGCTTTGATGGCCAGTTTGTTCACCGTCTCAGAAAATTCGGTCAGCTCCAGATAGGGCGACATTTCGTTGGCAATAAACAGTACTCTTTTTTTTGCTGACATGTTCTCCCGTTTAAGTGAATCGTTTTTGAAAAACGTGGGCAAAGGTACTGTTTTTTGCAGGGATTATCTAAGATGGGATTAATTTTGCCCCGAATCGGGCTAAATATGATCCTTTTTAAGCATGCAAATGACCTGGTACTGTACCTTGATAAACAACGTAAAAGCGGCCATACCATTGGCTTTGTACCTACAATGGGTGCCCTGCATGAAGGCCACCTGTCGCTGGTCAAACAGGCACTTGCCATAGCCGACATTGCCGTTGTCAGCATTTTTGTGAACCCCACCCAGTTCAATGATCCGGCAGATTTCGAAAAATATCCCATCAGCACCGAGCAGGATATTCAGCTGCTGGAACAGGCAGGCACCCATATCCTTTTTCTGCCGTCCGTTTCGGAAATCTATCCTCAGGGCCCTGGCCCAGCCAGTAATTATGATATCGGGCGGCTCGAAACCCTGCTCGAAGGCGCATTCAGACCCGGACATTTTCAGGGCGTATGCCAGGTCGTGGAGCGGCTGCTGCGGATTGTAGAACCAGATAGCCTGGTGATGGGGCAAAAGGATTATCAGCAATGTATGGTCATTCGCCGTCTGCTGCAACTCATGGGCTGGCAGCAACGCACCCGTTTGCTGCTGGGATCCACCCTGCGTGAACCGGATGGTCTGGCCATGAGCAGCCGCAATCGCCGCCTTAATGCCGAAGAGCGCAAGCAGGCCACAGCCATTTATGAGCTCTTATCTTTTATTAATAAAGAAATATGTCCGGGCAGCCTCTCAGGGCTCAAGCAACATTCCGTTTCCTGGCTTGTTAGTAAAGGATTCAGGGTAGATTATGTTGAAATTGCCAATGCTGCCGATCTTTCTCCGGTCGAAGACTGGGATGGACAGACTCCACTGGTAGCGCTTGTTGCAGCATTTTTGAATCAGGTACGCCTGATTGATAATATGCTTTTGGATAAAACTGCCCCGTAACCTGTTTAAATTTTTATTTTTGTACGATGCAAATTGAAGTACTGAAGTCGAAGATCCACCGTGCGGTGATCACAGAGGCCAATCTGAATTATGTAGGCAGCATTACCATCAATGAAGATCTGATGGATGCCGCTAACCTGATCGAAAACGAAAAAGTGCAGGTGGTAAATGTAAATAATGGCGAAAGACTGGAGACATATGTGATAAAAGGAAAAAGAGGTTCCGGCATCTGTTGTCTCAACGGTCCGGCGGCACGCAGGGGCATGGCAGGCGACCTGGTGGTGATTATTTCCTATGCCACCATGGACTTTGAAGCTGCCAAAACATTTAAACCCTGGATCGTTTTTCCTCAAGAAGGCAATAAGCGATAGTCTCCTACCCTTATCTCCCGGCCATGCATAAAAAACTACGAACCATTATCCAATACCTGTTTTTCCTGGGTCTCGGGTTTTTTCTTGTATGGTTGTCGGTAAAAGATATAGATGAAGCCAAATGGAAGGAAATCAGGTATGCGTTGAGTCATGCCCGTTATATTCTTATCATTCCCGTATTCATCATCCTGCTGGGCAGTCATTATGTGCGTGCATTACGCTGGCGGCTGCTGATGGAACCAATGGGGTATAAGCCCGATAAAACCAATACATTTTTTGCGGTTATGATCGGCTACCTGGCCAACCAGGGCTTTCCCCGCCTGGGCGAAGTACTGAAATGCACCCTGTTGGCCCGTTATGAAAAAATACCGGCCGATAAACTGGTTGGTACAATTATCCTGGAAAGATTGATCGATGCTATTTCCTTGCTGATTGTATTTGGCATTACACTCGTCATTCAACCGGGTCTGTACAGCCGGCTGGCAGAAGAAGTATTTCAATCGGAACCCGGCAAAAAAGATACGTCCTATTCAGGACTGCTCACGCTGATCATCCTGGCTGCAATAGTAATCGGTGTATTGCTCTGGATGCTGATCAAACGTAAAAACCTGTCAGACCTGCTGCAGGTTTTTGCCCGTATTGGCCAGCGTATCGGCCAGGGGCTTGGCACTATCCGCCATCTTCGCAAGAAAGGCCAGTTTCTGTTTCTTACCCTGCTCTTGTGGATTCTTTACCTGTCAGGCGGTTTTATTGGCTTTCATGCATTGCAGGAAACGCAACAGTACGGCATCCGCGAAGCATTTACAGTATTGTCTGCCGGCAGTATCGGTATGATCATTACACCCGGTGGCATCGGAGGGTATGCCCTGCTTATCGAACGTACTATGATGTTGTATGGCCTGGCACAGCCCATCGCTGCTGCATTTGGCTGGCTGCTCTGGCTGGCGCAGACCAGTATCATATTGCTGGCCGGACTGGCCAGCTTTGCCCTGCTTCCCTGGCATAATAAGCGCCGGACAGATACTGCTTCTTAAGCCCTGTTTTCCAAAACTTAACATACGCGCGTTTACAGGCCGGTTAACTTTATCTTTATGAAAAATAGTACGGAGCAGATGGCACAGGCCAAACCAAAGATTATTGCGCGCGATATCAGCTGGCTTTCTTTTAATGCGAGGGTGCTGCAGGAAGCGGCTGACAAGACGGTGCCGCTGCGGGAACGGGTACGTTTTCTGGGTATTTTCTCCAATAACCTCGATGAGTTTTTCCGGGTACGGGTTGCTACACTCAAGCGTATGATGCTGGCAGGTAGTAAGACACATATGCACCTGGAAGAAAATCCCCAGCAGATACTCGACGAAATTCAAATGACCGTACTCAATCAGCAAAGTGAATTTGCCCGTATCTGGGACGATGTGCAACAGGAACTGAAGAAACAGAAAATATTCCTGGTTACTGAAACTGAACTGAACGCCGAACAACAGGCTTTTGTAAAAGATTATTATGAAGCGGAAGTGAGTCCCAATGTGATCCCGCTGATGATCGAAAACATCCCGCATTTCCCCAACCTGCGTGATAAATCCATTTACCTGGCTGTGGTCATGTGGAAAAAAGACAGTGCATTACGGAAAAAATATGCCCTGATCGAAGTACCCAGTCGTGTTCTGGGACGTTTTCTGATCCTGCCCTCGAAGAAAAATGAGCACAGTATTATCCTGCTCGAAGATGTGATCCGTTATAACCTGCCTGATATCTTTTCCTATTTTGGGTATGATCACTATCAGGCCCATGTTTTTAAAGTGACACGTGATGCGGAACTGGATATTGAAAGTGATCTCTCCACCAACCTGATCCAGAAAATCGAAAAAGGTCTTAAAAACCGGCGCAAAGGCAAACCAGTCCGTTTTGTGTATGATAAAGAAATGGATCCGGGCCTGCTGGAATATCTTACCCGTCGCCTCAACCTTACGCGTCGCGACAATTTGATACCGGGAGGACGTATTCATAATTTCCGCCACTTTATGGATTTTCCCGAGCAGGTGTTTAAAATAACACGCTCCCGCAAAAAACCATTTGACCATCCCCTGCTTACTGAGCGGCGGGTAAGCGATGTGGTCCTGGAGCAGGACGTGATGCTGCACCTGCCTTATCATTCATTCACTCCCCTTATTGATATTATCCGCGAAGCCGCTATTGACCCGGATGTGAGTACGATTAAGATTACCTGTTACCGGCTGGCATCACAGTCCAGGATTATCAATGCGCTGATCAATGCGGTACGCAATGGAAAAGAAGTAGTGGTGATGCTGGAGCTGCGTGCCCGTTTTGATGAAGAGGCAAACCTGGAATGGAAATCGCGACTGGAGGAAGAAGGGGCCCGGGTATTGCTGGGCATGCCCAACATGAAAGTGCATGCCAAAGCCTGCCTGATCCGCAAAAAAGTACGTGACAAACAGGTGCTGTATGGTTTTGTAAGTACCGGCAACCTCAATGAACGTACCGCACGGGTTTATGGTGATCATTGCCTGCTTACCTCCAATACCCGGATCATGAACGATCTGGTACATGTCTTTAATTATCTCGAAAATTATCGCACGGGCGATTTGCACAGTCTTCGCCATTGCCAGCATATTATCCCCAGCCCCCAGTTATTGCGCAAAGAACTGATAAGGCTGATCGATGAAGAGATCCGGCAGGCCAAAAAAGGCAAACCATCGGGGCTTACCCTGAAGATGAATTCACTGTCTGATGAAGGGATGATCACCAAACTGCATGAAGCAGCCCGCGAAGGCGTACCGGTTCGCCTGATCGTACGGGGTATCTTCTGTATGTTGTCGGAGAGCAAAAAATTTACCCATCCTGTACAGGCTATCAGCATTGTGGACGAATACCTGGAGCATGCACGGGTGTGGGTATTTCACAACAAGGGTAAAGAGAAAGTTTATATATCTTCGGCCGACTGGATGATGCGTAACCTGGAACATCGTGTGGAAGTAACCTGTCCTGTATGGGATGAGTCCATCAAGCAGGAGTTGATAGATATACTGAATATCCAACTGCAGGACAATGTGAAGGCAAGATGGCTCGACAACCAACTCAGCAATGAGTATGTACGTACGACCCGCAAAAAGGTGCGCTCCCAGGTAAAGACATATGAATACCTGCACCAAAAAAACCTGGTAAACAGTGAGACTGGCAGCCATTGATATAGGCAGTAACGCAGCGCGCCTGCTGATCACCGATGTGATTGAAACGCCGCAAACGGGACCTGAATTTCTCAAAATAGCCCTGGTTCGTGTACCATTGCGCCTGGGCTTTGATGTATTTGAGAAAGGCGAAATTTCCACTGCAAGAGCGGAAAAGATCCTGAAGACGATTCAGTCATATAAACTCCTGATGGAAGTATATGACGTAAAATATCTGAAAGCCTGCGCTACTTCTGCCATGCGCGATGCTGTAAATGGTCCGGCCATTATCAGCCGGGTCAAACAGGAAACGGGGATCGAGATACAGATCATCTCAGGTCAGGAAGAGGCTTCTTTCATTTATGAAAACCATGTGGCTGAAAATATGTCGAAAGAGGAATCTTACCTCTATATTGATGTGGGAGGTGGCAGCACCGAACTCACTTTTTTCAGCGATGGCAAACTCATCTTTAAAGAGTCTTTCAATATCGGCACCATCCGCCTGTTAAAAAACCAGGTACAGGAAAACCAGTGGGATATTATGAAAGAGTTTATTAAATCCCGCACCAAAGGCTATCATCATGTTACCGCAATCGGATCGGGCGGTAATATCAACAAAATATTTTCCATTTCGAAACGTAAAGACGGCAAGCCGCTTTCATTGGAACTGCTGAGAGATTATTACAAAGAGTTCAGCAGCCTGAGTCTGTCTCAGCGAATGAGCCTTTACCGGCTGCGCGAAGACAGGGCCGATGTGCTGGTACCTGCCCTGCTTATTTATATCAATGTAATGCGATGGGCCGATGCAGAGGAAATATTTGTTCCCAAGATCGGCCTGGCCGATGGCCTGGTACAAAGCCTGTATGAAGAAGTAAAACCCGGCACCACAGCATTAAAAACAACTATTGTATAGCCCCGGCTGATGCAATAAGCTTCTGTTCATTCTAAAACCTGTTCATGTCAATCAGTAAAGAAGCCAAAAAGATCACCACCAATACCCTGCAGAAAATGAAGCAGGCAGGTGAAAAAATATCCATGATCACTGCATATGATTATTCCTTTGCACACATTTTTGATGCAGCGGGCATAGATATCATACTGGTAGGTGACAGTGCGAGCAATGTAATGGCAGGCCATACCACTACCCTGCCTATCACGCTCGATCAGATGATCTATCACGCACAGAGTGTGGTAAGGGCGAGAGAGCGTTCACTGATCGTAGTGGATATCCCGTTTGGTTACTATCAGAGCAATTCAGAAATAGCACTGGCCTCTGCCATACGTATTATGAAAGAAAGCGGTGCCAATACGGTAAAAATAGAAGGTGGTGAAGAAGTACTTGATTCTGTAAAAAAGATTGTAAGTGCCGGTATTCCGGTGATGGGTCACCTGGGGCTTACTCCTCAATTGATCAATAAATTCGGTACTTATGTGGTACGTGCCACAGAAGAGGCCGAAGCAGATAAACTGCGGAAGGATGCGCTGAAACTGCAGGAAGCCGGTGCATTTGCCATCGTACTCGAAAAGATACCGGCTGCGCTGGCGCGTGAGGTCAGTGCCAGTCTCAGCATTCCCACAATCGGCATCGGTGCCGGTAAGTATTGCGACGGGCAGGTACTGGTCATGCACGATATGCTCGGCATTAATACGGAATTTCGTCCGCGCTTTTTGCGTCAGTACTTAAATATGAATGAACAGATCACAGGTGCTGTGCAGCAATATATACGCGATGTAAAAGCGGTTGATTTTCCCAACGATCAGGAACAATACTGATCGTAGTACGCCTGCTTTCATTCAAATCGGCAGTATTCTGCCAGAGCCTCCGTTTGTCTTAACTTTGCACTTCAAATTTGCTATATGGAATTTCTTCGTCAGTTAAAACTCGAATCAGTTAATAAAGGCGTTAGTACCGGTACTCAGTGGCTCGATACCTCAGGACCTTTATACTCCTCCTACTCTCCGGCCGATGGCACGCTGATTGGTTCAGTATCAGGCGCGGATGATACCGCTTACGAAAAAGTACTGGCGAAGGCGGAAGCAGCTTTTCGTGAATGGCGCAACTGGCCGGCTCCCCGACGCGGTGAAGTCGTACGCCAGGTGGGTGAAGCTCTCCGTGCGCATAAGCAGGATTTGGGACAACTGGTTTCTTATGAAATGGGCAAGAGCCTGCAGGAAGGGTTGGGCGAAGTACAGGAAATGATCGATATCTGCGATTTTGCCGTGGGCCTGTCGCGTCAGCTGCATGGTCTTACCATGCACAGCGAACGTCCGGGTCACCGCATGTATGAACAATACCATCCGATGGGCATTGTAGGAGTTATTTCTGCATTTAATTTTCCCGTAGCTGTATGGAGCTGGAATAGCATGCTGGCCTGGGTTTGCGGCGATGTCTGCATCTGGAAGCCTTCCGAAAAAGTACCCCTGTGTGCCGTAGCCTGTCAGCATATTGTGGCCGATGTATTTGCCCGCAATCAGGTACCCGAAGGCGTATCCTGTTTATTGATGGGTGATCGCAATATCGGTGAGCGTATGAGCCACGATCATCGGATTCCTCTGGTATCTGCTACCGGTTCTACCCGTATGGGTAAAGCTGTAGGGGCGGCTGTAGGCGCCAGACTGGGGCGTGCCCTGCTGGAACTGGGGGGCAACAATGCCATCATCATTTCACAGGAAGCCGATCTTGATATTGCCATACTCGGCGCCTTATTTGGGGCCGTGGGTACGGCAGGACAACGCTGCACCACTACCCGGCGCCTGATCATACACGAATCGGTTTATGAACAGGTAAAACAGAAGCTGGTAAAAGCATACGCACAGCTCCGTATCGGCGATCCGCTGAACGAACAGAATCATGTAGGACCATTGATCGATAAAGATGCTGTAAACATGTACCTGGCTGCTATCGAACAGTGCCGGAAAGAAGGCGGGCGTTTTGTAGTAGAAGGTGGTTTACTGGAAGGCAAAGGTTATGAGAGTGGCTGCTATGTAAAACCCTGTGTTGCCGAGGCAGGCCCTGATTATATCATCGTACAGCAGGAAACCTTCGCTCCCATTCTGTACCTGCTGCGTTATAAAACCATCGAAGAGGCCATTGCTATCCAGAATGGTGTGCCGCAGGGTTTATCGTCTTCCATTATGACCCTCAACCTGCGCGAAGCAGAGCAGTTTCTGTCTGCTGCCGGCAGTGACTGTGGTATCGCCAATGTCAATATCGGTACTTCCGGAGCTGAGATCGGCGGAGCTTTTGGTGGTGAAAAGGAAACCGGCGGTGGACGTGAAAGCGGCAGCGATGCCTGGAAAGTATATATGCGCCGGCAGACCAACACGATCAATTACAGCACCAAACTTCCTCTGGCACAAGGAATAAAGTTTGATATCTAGATACTAAAAAGGCCTGTCGGACGTTGGTAATGCTGGATAGCATTTTTTGCTAACTGCTTTGATTTCAGCGCAAAATTTGCAATTTTTGCTTTCGAAACAATATCCTAAACACCAACATGTTATCCATGAAAAGGATCTACCTGCTACTGCTGTCAGGCCTTCTTTTATCTTCTGCCACCCAGGCGCAACTGCGCATTGGTATCCTGGGCGGCGTGCATCAATCAGAAATTCTTGAAACCAACGATCTGCCCAACTGGGACCAGATCAAGGGTAATTATAAAAAACGTACAGGCGGTCATTTTGGATTCATTGCGGATCTCCCCTTCGGCCGCAAAGGCAATTTTGTATTTCAACCCGGTGTTATTTTTTACAATAAGGGCCGGAAATACAATGAAACACTCGATACCACCCTGCACGATACACTCAACATAGATCGTCGTGAATTCCTGAATTATATTGATATCCCCTTCAATATCGTAGGCAAAATTCCACTCGGAAAAAGAGTGAAATTCATACTGGGCGGCGGTACCTATTTTTCATTTTTTTATAATGGAAATATCCGCTCGCAATACATTGCCAAAAATGGCACCTACAGTGCAGATGAGATCAATGATCCACCTGTGGGTGACGGTCCGGGTAAATACACGACTTACGATTATGGACTCAATGCACTTGCCGGCTTCGAATTCGGTCGGGTGTTTCTGACAGCCAATTATTCGCGAGGACTTCATAATATTTACGAGTCAACCGAATATGACGGCAAATTCCGTCACCAGACAATGGGTGTGCGGCTGGGCGTATTCCTGGGTCAGTCGGTTAAATTCACTGGTAAGGATGAAGACGGCGATGGTGTACCCGATAAAAAAGACCGTTGTCCTGATAAACCCGGTACTGCCCTGCTCAAAGGCTGTCCTGACCAGGATAGTGACGGTATACCGGATATCGACGATGCCTGCCCTACCGTATTTGGACCTGCAGAAAATAAAGGATGTCCCTATGGCGACCGCGATGGCGATGGTGTGCTGGATAAAGATGATAAATGTCCCGATGTAAAAGGACTGGCCCGCTACAATGGTTGCCCGATCCCTGACCGCGATAGTGACGGTGTAAATGATGAAGATGACAAATGCCCCGATGTAAAAGGGCTGGCCCGCTATAATGGTTGTCCGATCCCCGACCGCGATGGCGATGGGGTGAATGATGAAGAAGATAAATGTCCTGATGCAAAAGGTACAGCCGCCAACAATGGCTGTCCGGAGATCAGTAAAGAAATAGTCGAAAAAGTACAGATAGCAGCCAAACGCATTCAGTTCCGTAAGAACAGTGCCATCCTGCTGCCTGCATCCTTTACTACGCTCGATGAAGTGGTAAAACTGCTGAAGGACAATCCTGAGCTGAAACTGACAATCGAAGGCCATACCAGCCGCGAAGGTGCTTATGAGGTCAATAAACGGATCTCTGAAGAGCGCGCCCAGGCTGTGAAGAAATACCTGGCACAAAAAGGTATTGATGCCGAACGTATGGAGGCCATCGGCTATGGTCCAGATAAACCTCTGACAAATAGCGATTTGGAGTCTGAGCAGGCTAAAAATCGTCGGGTAGAGCTGAAGCTGAGCAACCAATAAAAGCCCCGCCTCGTCACAGAATTAACCAAAACCCTGCAGCAGGTATGCTGTAGGGTTTTTCAGTTTCACAAAATGTATGAATGGTATGGACTAATTTTGTGGCTTTGTACAAATTTGCAAGTATTAAAAACTAGTAGCAACTAATGAGTAAGATTTTGCGGTGTACCCTACTGACAAGCGCCTGCCTTGCCCTGGCAATTGCGTCATTCTCCCAATCCAATGAAGTTCCCCGTGGATGGCACCTGATGGATAAAGCCGATAGCGGCTATTATGGAATCAGTATGGATAAGGCCTACAAATTTGTAGCGGAGAAAAAGCTGAAAAGCACGCCTGTCATTGTAGCTGTGATTGACTCGGGTATTGATACCCTGCATGAAGATCTGAAAGCGGTACTGTGGCGTAATCCCGGTGAGATTCCCGGCAACGGCATTGATGATGATAAAAACGGTTATATCGATGATGTATATGGCTGGAACTTTCTGGGTGGCGCAGATGGTGCCAATGTAGAAAAAGACTCTTACGAAGCAGCCCGCGTATATCACCAGTTGCTGCCCAAATGGGGCAACAGGGACGTGAATGCAGGATCACTGACACCTGCCGAAGCCCGCGAATATGATGTATTCGTACGTGCCCGCAAAGATGTAATGGCCAGCAATGTTGATCCCAAGTCGCTGACCTCTCTCCAGCAAAACTACCAGGAGATGCGCCGGGTAGACTCTATGTTTACTATTGGCGATTCCATCATCCGCAAGGACCTGGGTAAACAGGAATTTTCCTGCAAGGACCTGCAGTCTTATAATCCCACCAACGATGTAGCCCGTTGGGTACGCCTTGTGATGACCAGTATCTGCCGCGATAATAAATCAGAGGAAATCACCAATCTCGAATTGCTCGATGAACTGGATGGCGAAACCAGCCAGCTCGAAGGAGAGATAAGCAAGATTGAAATGCGCGAAAAAGCTCCCCGCAACTATCGCAATGATGTAGTAAAAGACAATTACAACGATATCAATGACCGGTTCTATGGCAACAATAATGTAATGGTGAGCAAAAAAGCGGCTATGCACGGAACGCATGTGACCGGCATCATTGCTGCAGCCCGCGATAATGGTGTAGGCATGAACGGGGTGGCCGATAATGTAAAGATCATGATGATCCGGGCCGTACCGGATGGTGATGAGCACGATAAGGATATCGCCCTGGCCATTCGTTATGCCGTGGATAATGGCGCAAGGGTCATTAATATGAGTTTTGGTAAAGGGTTCTCCCCCGAAAAGAAATGGGTGGATGAGGCGGTAAAATATGCGGCCAGCAAAAATGTATTGCTGGTACACGCAGCAGGCAACAGTGCCCTGAATATTGATACCAGCTGGAATTTCCCCACACCGGTAGCAGAAGATAAAAAAAGAGCCCCCAACTGGATTACTGTGGGTGCCAGTGGCGACCCTAAAGCAGGCGGACTTGTAGCCAGTTTTTCCAACTACGGCAAAAATGAAGTGGATGTATTTGCCCCCGGAGTACAGATCTACTCTACGGTACCGGGTGGTAATACTTACCAGAGCCTGCAGGGTACCAGTATGGCATCGCCCGTAGTAGCCGGCCTGGCTGCATTTATCCTGGAGTATTATCCCACGCTGTCGCCCGAACAGGTGAAAAAGGTAATCGAACAATCGTCCCGTCAGCCTGATTCGAAAGTAGAGCAGCCTGGTACCAGCGATAAAGTGAAATTATCTGAACTGAGCCGTACGGGTGGTGTGATCAATGCCTATGAAGCTATCAAGCTTGCGGCAGCCCTGAGTGAAGGCAAGCCGGAAAAGCCTGTTCGTTCAAAAGTGAAAGAAAAAGACAAAAGCTAAGCACACTGCATATTTATAAAAAAGAGCCCTTAGCGGCTCTTTTTTTATGCATCTGGTACCAGTTCTTTTTACCTTTAGGCAAAATCAGCTAATATATGCGTCCCGATCTTTCCCGCGTTGGCGAATGGTATCATGGATATATTAAAAAAGTGCCCGAAAATGAAATAACAGAAGCATTCATCAACCAGACTGCTTCATTCATCAGTTTCCTCGAATCTGTTCCGGCCGACAAATACGACTATCGTTATGCTCCTGATAAATGGACCATCAAGGAGGTTTTACAACATATAATTGATGCGGAACGTGTCTTTGCCTATCGCGCTTTGCGGTTTGCACGTTTTGATCACACCCCTCTGCATGGGTTTGATGAAAATCTTTTTGCGGATAATGCCCGCGCAGCTTCGCGCTCCTGGGACAAACTGGTGGAAGAGTTCAAGGCGGTGCGCCGTGCATCGGAATTATTGTTTTTTTCCTTTGATGAAGATCAGCTGGAGGCCAATGGCATTTCGTCCGGAAGTCCCAATTACGTACTGGCTGTAGGTTATACCCTTATCGGTCATGCATTGCATCATCAGCAGGTGACGCAGGAACGGTACTTTTAACGATTCGAAGATTTGAGGATTTGAAGATGATCTTTGGGTAATGACTTGATTTAGTGTTCTAATAAGTATCGAATAAAAAAAGATGTCAGTTATACACTGACATCTTTTTTGTTTAAGGAAATATGTTTCTAATGCACTTCTCATCTTCAAATCCTCAAATCCCCAAATCATCAAATCTCTCTAGAACGCTTTCTTCGGTTTTTCTTCAACCGGGTTCGTTTTTATGCCTTTCGCAATGTTTTGCTGATTGATGATATCATTCACCACTTTCACTGCCTGATCGAGGTAAATATCTTTGCGGAGGTTCTTGATCCATTGATTGAAACGCTCCTGCTTGGCTTTATCATCGGCCCAGCGGTTTACTTCTTCCGGCAGCGCAGATACGTTCAGCTCCTGGCGCAGTTTGGCAATTGCATCGATCTGTGCATATTTTTCACGGATCTGCTTTTGCTCCTTACGGTATTTATCCAGTTGCAGCGATGCTTCCTTATTATTTTGTTTGGCCAGCCATTCGGTATTGGCTTTGATAATATTGAAGGAACTGTCACTGTCTACACGTTGCTTGCTCAGTTGCTGGATCACTTTCAGGTCATAACCGGCATTCCAGGCATTGTAGGGCGATTTATTGATCTCATCCCAGGGCAGGGCATCCTTATCATCTTTTTCGCGCAGCTTGAGATACTCTAGCTGATCAGGCAACACGATATCAGAGCTCACTCCTTTCAATTGTGTAGAACCACCATTGATACGATAGAACTTCTGAAGGGTCAGTTTTACGGTGCCGAGATCCGAATTAGACATGGAGAAACCTGTTTCTCTATCCAGCCCTATATTACGTTGTACGGTTCCCTTGCCATATGTAGATGTACTGCCGATGATCACTCCACGGCCATAATCCTGAATGGCAGCTGCAAAGATCTCCGATGCAGAAGCACTGAATTCGTTGACCATTACTGCCAGGGGACCATTATACAATACAGCCTTGTCTTTATCTCTCAGTACCTGCGGACGGTTGTCCTTATCCTTTACCTGTACGATGGGACCGTCTTCAATAAACAGGCCGGCCATCTGTACCACATCATAGAGTGAGCCACCGCCATTGTTGCGCAGGTCGATCACAATACCATCTACTTCCTGTGCCTTGAGTTTTACTACTTCTTTGGCAACATCAATATAGCTGCGTGCTCCGTTGGGATTATCGAAATCTGCATAGAATTCGGGCAGATAGATATAACCGATTTTAGCTGATCCTTCCTGTACTACCGCACTGCGGGCAAAAGTTTCATCCTGTACGATCTGGTCGCGGATGAGACTGATGGTTTTGAGCGTACCATCGGCTTTTTTTACGGTAAGTCTCACCTCAGTTCCTTTTTTACCGCGTATTACTTTTACCGCATCAGTAACAGTGAATCCTGTAAGCTCAATGGCTTCATCTGTACCCTGTCCTACTTTCTGAATAATATCACCTACCTGAAGTTCCTGCGATTTCCAGGCAGGGCTGCCCGTAATGATGCTACTGATTTTTATATTACCGTCTTCGTAGACCAGTGAGGCACCGATTCCAAAGAAACGGCCACTCATTTCTTCATCGAAATAGCGTTTATCCACTGGCGGGAAGAATTCCGTATGAGGATCCATCGTAGTGGTGATAGCATTTACGAATACGCTGAACTTATCATCGTCGTTGAATTTGAAACGGAAGCGCTCAAACATCCGGTCAATGATCTTGCGTGTTTTTTCACGAGCTTCTGCTTCCAGTTCAGTATCCGTTTTTACGACAAAACCTTCTTTTCCTTTATTTTTTTCGCGGGTATCAACCAGGTCTGCATAACGCTCGAGTGCCAGATACTTCAGTTTTTTGCGCCAGCGTTCTTTTATTTCTGCCTGTTTGCTGACATAAGCCAGTTTGTCGCCATCCAGGTTTACCGATTCGTCTACTTTAAAATCAAAAGGTTTGGCGAGTATCTCGTTTGCAATAGCTGCCGCCTCTTCCATCCGTGTATTGAATATTTTTCCTGCGGCCAGGAAAAACTCTACCGGAGCACCTTTTATTTCATCATCAATCCGTTTTCCGAATTTGTTATCCAGTTCGTGAACGTCTGACTGGAGAAACATGTTTTTCTCGGGGTCAAGATCGGTCAGGAACTTGTTGAATATCTTTTTGGAAAAATCATCATTGATATCTTTGGGGCTGTAATGAGCCTGTGTGAGCATCTCACCTATCAGCCGTAGGATTTCCTCGTACTTGCTAGGTGGGTTTTTAGGGCCGGTACCAAGCGTCTGAAATGCCAGGAATGAGCCTGCCACAATCATCATGATCACGATAGGGAGTCGCTTCATATTGAATACATATTTTAGTGCATTACGCATACTTCCAAAATTAACGTAAAAACAATGTTTTTCTTGCTTTTACAGGCTTTTAACAAGGGTTTTTGATGAGAGGCAACCGGGAGAGGTTAAGGGTGGAAGGAAAAAGCTAAAAGTGTTATAAGTGATAAGTTTTAAGTCCTGCTTACCGGCAGCCGGCCACTGAATACTTGACAGAAAACTTTTTTCTCTCTCTTTACAACTGGAATCAAATTTTCTCTATTTTTGCAGTCCCAAAAATGGTGGCTATAGCTCAGTTGGTTAGAGCATCAGATTGTGGTTCTGAGGGTCGCCGGTTCGAACCCGGTTAGCCACCCCGTAAACCCCGGTTACGTGCAAGCGGATCGGGGTTTTTAATTGTACTGCCGCAATGAACTATCTTTTTTTACTCATTCCCCTGCTGACTATTGCCGGTTGCTGGAGTGTGGTATTTTTTACTGAAAAAATACTTCTTCACCCCATTGAACCCCGCTCATTGCTGGGGATCAGGGTACAGGGCCTTTTGCATCGTTACCGCCCACAGCTTATTGATGGTCTGGCTGCACGTATCCAAAGTGCTTTTGAAAAAATGGAAGGACTGGAGGACAAACTTACCGATCCCGAAAACTTCAGCCGGCTGAAACCAACCATTGAAGAGCATATCAATGATTTTCTGCGCAATAAGCTGAAGGAACAAATGCCCATGATCAGCATGTTTATCGGCGATAAGACAGTCAATACATTAAAGACCATTTTTATCGCAGAAATCGAAAAACTGTTCCCGCGTGTGATCGGCCAGTATGCCGGCAACCTGAAGAAAGATCTTCAGATAGGTAAACTCGTTAAAGAAAAACTGGAATCAATTCCGCCTGCTGATATTAATAGCCAGCTTTCTCCCCTGCTCCACCCCGCTTTTGTACGCCTTGGCCGGGCAGCATTGCTGATCGGTCTGCTTACCGCATTGCTGCAGATTGCGGTGTATGTTTTGCTTTTGGCCTGATTCATTCTACCGTTGTCCGCGTTTAGTGACCATTTATCAAAATGTCATGGCTATGTCAGCAAGTAAAATCAACTTTGCACGTCCAATTGACACAAGTAATCACATGAAAAAAATATCTATTTCGTTACTCTTTGTAATTCTTAGTATTTCCATTTTCGCCCAGGTGCCCGGTGGCGGTGCTAACCGTCCTGCCGGCAACCAGATGACAGGTCGTATTTATGGAAAAATTGTGGAATCAACCTCGGGAAAAGGCGTTGAATTCGCCTCTGTGCAGTTGCTGCAGGATAAACTGGATTCTATTACCCGCAAAAAAGTGGAAGTAGTGATCGGTGGTATGCTTACCCGTTCCAATGGTGACTTCAGCATTGAAAATGTACCGGTTTTTGGTCCGCTTCGCCTCAAGGTATCAGCAATCGGATTTAAGGAAATAATCACCCCTGTTTCTTTCGATCTCAAACCGGGCGGCAACAAGGATATGACGGCCATGATGAGTGCCCTGGATAAAGACCTGGGTAATATCAAAGTGGAAATTGAAGAAAAGGTGCTGGGTAATGTGACGGTGACATCAGAACGTCCGGGACTGCAACTGGGTATCGACCGCAAGATCTTCAGTGTAGATAAGAATATTGTTTCGGCTGGTGGTACAGCCATTGATGTAATGCGCAATATTCCTTCACTCAACGTAGATATTGATGGTAATGTAACCATGCGCAACAATGCACCACAGATCTTTGTAGATGGCCGCCCCAGCAACCTGACGCTGGAGCAAATCCCTTCCGATGCTATTCAGAGCGTGGAACTGATCACGAACCCTTCTGCCAAATTTGATGCTTCGGGTGGTACCGCGGGTATCCTCAACATTGTATTGAAGAAAGAAAAGAAAGTAGGTTACAATGGTAACCTGCGCGCCAATATAGATTCACGTGCCCGTATCGGTGTGGGTGGTGATATCAACCTTCGTCAGCAGAAAGTCAACTTCTTTGCAAGCGGTATGTATAACCAGCGTAAATCGATCAGCACGGGTCGTACTACCCGTCAGAATCTGTTTGATGATCCCGAAACATCACTTTTCCAGAGCGATCGTTCTGTGATGCTGGGAGCTTTTGGATTTGGCCGTGCTGGTTTTGATTATTTCATCAGCAACCGCAACACGCTTTCGCTGAGTGTAAATATGGCGCGCGGTAGCTTCCGTCCCAATACCACGAGCAGCATCTGGGTCGATACCCTGGCGCCGGTAAATGCCGGTTCATTTTATGACCGTGAGTCTGCGGTGAAAGGCAATTTCCGCAACCTGGGGTCTACGCTCAGTTTCAAACACAATTTTCCCAAGACCGGTATGGAATGGACGGCCGATGCTACTTACAATAAAAGCCGTAATAATAACAACAGCAATATCGTAACAGATACCATAGACCTGGCGCAAAACCAGCTGCTGGGCACTTATGGCCAGCTGCAGCAAATCCGCGGAGAAAGTGAAAATGTGGTTATTCAGACCGACTTTGTAAACCCGATCAACGACAAGTCTAAATTTGAAACAGGGTTACGTGCCCAGTTACGCACCAATAGCAGCAACAGTGCTTTTTATGTAGACGATCATGGCAATTGGGTATTACAGCCGGCATCGCAGGTGATTTATGAAAGTAATGACCAGGTCTATGCCGCTTATGCTACTTATTCCAGCCAGATCAAGACCTTTGGGTATCAATTAGGCCTTCGTGCAGAAAGCTCAAATTATGAAGGCAAGCTGACCCGTACCGGTGAGATATTTGATATCAAGTTTCCCGTAAGCCTTTTCCCCAGTGTGTTTCTTTCACAAAAGCTGGGCGATGATCAGGGTTTGCAGCTCAACTACAGCCGTCGTATCAACCGCCCCAACTTCTGGCAGCTTACTCCCTTTACCGATTCATCCGATAAGCTGAATCCCAGTCGCGGTAACCCGGCTCTGAAACCAGAATTTACCAATTCATTTGAACTGTCTTACGAAAAAACATTTAAGAACAAGGATAATTTCATTGCCAGCCTTTATTACAAAAGGACCACTGACCTGATTACGCGTTACCAGGACTCAGCCCGTGGCACAGCCGGAGAAAAACTGATCCTGAATACATATATTAATGCCAACTCGAGTTATGTGACCGGTCTGGAACTTATCTCCCGCAACAAACTCACTTCATGGTGGGAAATTACCAGCAACCTCAACCTGTATATGTCTGATGTGAAGATCAATGATCCCAATCAGCCCGATCAGGACAGGCTGACGAGCTGGTTTGGTAAACTGAACAACAATTTCAAGTTGCCCAAGAATATTACCATCCAGTTATCGGGTGAATATCAGTCCAAAACCATTCTGCCTCCCGGCGGAAGCGGTAGTGGTGGCCGTGGCGGTGGTATGATGTTTGGCGGCCCATCTATGTCTTCGCAGGGATATGTACGCGCCAACTACGGGGTGGATATCGCTGTGCGGTATGAGTTCCTTAAAAACAGAGCTGCTTCTGTTTCTGTGAACATGAACGATATCTTCCGTACGCGTCGTCAGTCTACTTATTCCGAATCCGTATTCTTTATCCAGGATGCGTTCCGTCGTCGTGATCCCCAGGTACTGCGGATCAATTTCAACTGGCGTTTTGGTAAGTTTGATCCCAATCTTTTTAAACGTAAGAATATGAAAGGTGAGCGCGAAGGTCAGAGCGGCATGGATGGCGGCGGCGGTATGAACTAATCATATCTCTCCTTTCAGGATAAATAAGTAAAAGCCGTCGGAACTGAGTTCCGACGGCTTTTCTGTTTACAGGAATTTGTTTCCAGGCATGTTGTAAAAAACATACGGACAAAAACCTTTTACTAAGGAGTGACTACTCCCAGTTGCTTCATCATTTCGGCAGATGACTGCACACTGCGATGCTCCGTCATTTTCCCTTCTGCATTGAAACGGTAAATATCTGCATCATTTACCTTGAAGGATTTACCAGCAACTTTCATCGTGCCAAAATCCTTTTTGAAAGTGGCACTCCACTCCCCGATGACCACTACATAATCACCATCGGCCAGCGCCTGTATGTTTTCGCATGAATAAGCCGAAAAACATTCGCGCCATTGTTTGATGCCGGCCCGGATGCTGTCGGCGCCTTTTACCGGAGGCATGCTGCCGTCATTATAATCGACCATATCGGGTACTGCATCTTTTAACATCGCGTCTGTATTACCGCTAAGAAAAGCGTTTACATTGGCCAGCGCGGCCAGTTTGTTTTTTTCCTGCCGGCTCTTGTCGCTTGTATTACTGGTTTCGCTTTTGGCACTTTCTTCTTTGGAAGCTTCATTTTGGCAGGCTACTAACAAAGTCAGTGGAACGACCACTAAGAAAGAAATAAATTTCATGTTCATGTTTCTGATGATTTTGGTTTGCTGCTTGCAGGGCGGTTGCCACCAGTCAGCTTTTATGGATCAGTATATCGTATCCTGAAACAATAAGTGTCAGCTACAATATTTCCGTAATTCTTTTTTGAAAAAAAAATTCAGGGGCCGGACAGGTGATGGCTGTAAAAACAGTTTAGCTGTCATTGTTATTTAAATTTTTAACTTACAATTGATTTGATGTAAAAAGTAAAAGATGGTGTT
Organism: Chitinophagaceae bacterium; assembly: GCA_047600605.1. Classification (GTDB taxonomy): domain Bacteria; phylum Bacteroidota; class Bacteroidia; order Chitinophagales; family Chitinophagaceae; genus CAYMZZ01. Next base: position 444,715 of record JASGKK010000001.1, read on the forward strand.
TGAGCAGCTAAATCAATCCATCCGGCAGTATGGGAGATTTTCGGAAGATCAGCTATCGCTGTTGGAATCCCGGTTAAAGGTTCTAAACCTGAACAAAGATCAATGCCTGATCCGTGAAGGCCAGGTTTGCCAGACCTTTTATTTTATTAATGAAGGAAGTTTTCGTCAGTACCTGATAGAGGACAGTGGCGAAGAAGCCACATTGAATCTTTACACGGCCGGCGATTGGTGTTTTGACTATAAGAGTTTCATCGCTCAGCAGCCCGCCGAAGGCATTATTCAGGCAGTGAGTAATAGCGAAGTGCTGGCACTCAGTGTCTGGGATTTTCATGAACTGGCAAGAAGATCAGAAAGTTTTTTTCAACTGGGCCGCATACTGGAGCAGGCGATTTCGAACCAGGACTATCAGCATAACCGGTTAACACCGGAGCAGAAATATGATCGATTGCTAGCGCATAAACCGGCCTTGCTGCAGCATTTTCCATTGAAACACATCGCATCCTACCTGGGTATGAGCCCGGAAACGCTCAGCCGGGTCCGTAAAAGAATTGCTTCTTGATTCCAGTCAAGACCGATCTGCCACCTGCCGGGTAGATTTGACGGATGAAAAAAACATTTGAAAAAAACTGCGGTATCGCCCTGCTTATTTTTATCCTGCTGTTGCTGATTACCATGGTGCTTCATCCGGCAGGTGGAAATATTGCTTACCTGATTCGTCATAGCAAATGGATCATTGTTATCCATTCTGTTGCCCTGCTTTCCATTCCTTTTGGATGGCTGGGTTTTTGGGGATTTTCGCGCAAGTTGGGCATTGCTGATTTTTATTCAATGCTGGGCTTTGCTTTTTTATCAGTTACCATGATGGCGGTGTTGTTTGCTGCTACTGCGAATGGGCTGGTATTACCGCTGTTTTTACAACACTATGCCGATGCTGCTGAGACGGTGATTGATTCCGCGCTTCCGGTAGTGCGTTACAATTTCACCGTCAATAAGGCATTTGATTATGTGTATACAAGTACCTATGGCATGGCTGTCCTGTGCTGGTCTGTTGCAATCCTGCGCTCTGGCAGGCTGCCGCGATGGATTGGTATAACAGGCATTTTACTTTTCCTTACCATGCTGTTTACGCTGTTGTCTGGCCTGGCCGTTAACAGCCTGCAGGGGTTACGGATTTCCATGGCCGGTTTTATTACATGGTCATTGATCGTGGCGATTAGTATGCTGCAAAACAAAGCAGGTATTGAGGATATCTATCCCGCTCAGAAAGCAGGGTAAACTATTTCTTTTCAGACTATTGATCCTTTCTGATATTGCTGGGAGAGGGCAAACCCGGGAAGAGAGTTTTTTCTTGCCCGGACACACTGTATATTTGACGCTTTGGGTGTTGCATGAAAAGAATTGTTTTTACTGTTACCAACGATCTCTCCTATGACCAGCGGATGATACGCATCTGTACCTCGCTGGCTGCGGCAGGCTATCATGTGACACTGGTTGGTTTTCGGCGTGCCGATTCAAAACCGCTGAGTCAGCAACCCTTTCGACAGGTACGTCTTCCGCTGCTGTTTCGCAAAGGATGGTTATTTTATGCCGATTATAATTTTCGTCTGTTCTGGTGGCTCTTGTTTCGCCGGGTTGATGTCGTTGGCGCCATTGACCTGGATACGATACTCCCCTGCTGGCTGGTATCTGTACTGCGCCGAAAGGAAAGAGTGTATGATGCGCATGAGCTGTTTTGTGAAATGCAGGAGATCGTGGAGCGGCCGCGGGTATACCGTATCTGGAAGTGGATTGAACGGCTGACCGTGCCCCGTTTCCGCTATGGATATACGGTCAATCAACCCATTGCCGATGAGTTTAACCGCCTGTATCAGCGGCAATATGAGGTGGTGCGTAATGCGCCCGTACTACAGGAAACGATGATAGCGGAAAAGAAAGAACGGTTTATCCTGTACCAGGGTGCGGTAAATGAAGGACGCAGTTTTGATACCCTGATTCCAGCCATGAAATGGGTCGACGCCCGGCTCATAATAGCGGGTGATGGCAACTATATGGAAAAGGCCCGTGAGCTGGTAGCCGGCAATGGATTGGCCGAAAAGGTTCATTTTACAGGCAAACTTTTGCCTGCCCGGCTACGGGAACTGACCCAGCAGGCCTGGGTGGGAGTCACTTTGTTTGAAAAAACAGGGCTAAGCAATTATTACTCATTGGCCAACAGATACTTCGATTACCTGCATGCAGGTATTCCCCAGCTTTGTGTGGATTATCCGGTATATCGGGAACTGAACAAAACGGAGCCGGTGGCGTTACTCACTGACGACCTGAGTCCTGAGGCGCTGGCTGCAAGGCTCAACCAGTTACTGACTGATCCGGTTCTGTACAAAACCCTGCAGCAAAACTGTCTGACCGTACGCCGGAAATTAAACTGGCAGGAGGAAGAAAAAGTATTAATAAGGTTTTATCATTCTATCTTACGCCCTTGAGTGACCGTCACTTACATATTGTTTCACTGGATGTACCCTGGCCGGCCGACTATGGCGGTGCCATTGATATGTTTAACCGCATCCGCATGTTTCATAAACTGGGCGTACGGATACACCTTCACTACTTCAGCTATAATGAACGGGGTACTCCCAATGAACTGAACCAGTTTTGTGAATCGATAAATGTATATCGGAGAGAGCCTTCCCGCAAAGCGTTTTCATTAAGTGAACCCTATATTGTGGCTTCGCGCAATAGCCAGGAACTGGTGGCGCGTCTGCAGCAGGACGAGCACCCTTTGCTGCTCGAAGGTATTCATACTACAGGCATTCTTCAGCAGTTGAATCATAACCAGCGCAAAGTAGTGGTGCGTATGCACAATGAAGAAAGTACCTACTACCGGGAACTGGCCCGTGCCGAACATAACCTGGCGCGGAAGTTATTTTTCCTGAAAGAATCCTTGCTGCTGAGAAAGTATACCCGCCAGTTGCCCGACGATTGTGTATATGCCTGCGTATCAGAGAATGATATACGTATATTTAAAGAAGAATATAAACTGGATAAGGCTGTTTTCATCCCCACATTCCCTACCTGGCAGGAGGTGATCAGCCAGGAAGGACAGGGCAACCTGTGTCTTTATCATGGTAACCTGTCGGTGCCGGAAAATGAAAAAGCTGCCTTGTGGCTGTTGTGTAAAGTATTTACCAGGGCCCGTCTTCCTTTTGTGATAGCCGGAAAAAAGCCAAGCAAGCGCCTGCAGCGGGCGGCTCATTTCTGCCAGCATACCTGCCTCGTAGCAGACCCATCGGAGTCAGAAATGAATGACCTGATCAGAAAAGCACATATCCATGTATTGCCCTGCTTTAATAAGAACGTAACCGGCATTCGCCTTAAACTGCTGCATGCCTTGTTTGAAGGGCGGCACTGTGTGGTCAATGATCCTATGGTGGCTGGCACCGGTCTGGAACCGGCCTGTCATATCGGTAGTAATGCCAATGCTTTTGCGTCTATCCTTCTGCAGTTATATCATCAGCCTTTTACCCGCGAAGAAGTGATACTGCGTCAGCAATTGCTGGGCAATACCTACGATGTACGCCGCAATACGCAGCGTCTTACTCAATGGTTATGGTAGCATTGTCGATCACGCGTCCACGTTCTGTGCGGATCATGCGTGCGGGAAATTTCTGTACAACTATATAATCATGCGTAGCCATCACAATGGCTGTGTTGAAGTCGCGGCTGATATGAAACAGCAGGTTCATGATCTCATCCGAAGTTTCGGGATCCAGGTTGCCTGTAGGTTCATCCGCCAGGATCAGTTTGGGTGAATTGAGCAATGCGCGGGCAATATCTACCCGTTGCTGCTCGCCTCCACTCAGTTCAAATGGCATCTTAAAACCTTTGGCTTTTAAACCCACCTTATCCAGTACATCCTGGATTTTCTCATCCATCAGCTTTACATCTGTCCAGCCGGTAGCGCGTAAGACAAATTTGAGATTATCATTTACGTTGCGGTCGGTCAGCAATTGAAAATCCTGAAACACCACACCCAGGTTACGGCGCAGGTAAGGCACTTCTTTCCAGCCCATTTTGCGCAGGCTGAAACCCGCTACGGTTGAATCGCCTTCTGTCAGTGGCAGTTCGCCATATAAAGTCTTGAGCAGACTTGATTTACCTGTACCGGTCTTGCCCACCAGGTATACAAATTCCCCTTTATTAACCACCAGGTTCACATCCTGTAGAATAAGATTTGACCCCTGATATATGTTAGCATGATTAATTTCAATAATCGGCTCAGCCATTCGTCCTTTCGTTTGCTGCAAAATAAAGCAAACTGCCCGGGAAAGGGGTATTTTTTTTAATAAACTAAAAATTTAGTTGGTGAACTAAAATATTAGTTATAGATTCGTCATCGTTAATTTGATTTATATGAAAGCACTTACCAAAGCAGAAGAACAGGTGATGCAGGTTTTATGGAAACTCGAACAGGCTTTTCTACGTGATATCGTAGACGCCATGCCTGCTCCCCGGCCTCATCAGAATACCGTGGCCACGCTCCTGAAAATACTGGTGGAAAAAGAATTTGTGGGAGTGAATGTGATTGGCAGACAACATCAGTATTATCCTTTACTGAGCAAGGAAGACTATTCAAAACGCAGCATGCGCCAGTTGGTCAAAGGTTATTTTGAAGGCTCCTTTAGCAATGTTGTTACATTCCTGGTAAAGGAAAACAATATATCGGTTGAAGAGCTGGAAAGCTTACTGCAACAAATCAAAAAACAACAAAACAGTAAAAAATGAACCAACTGTTCACGTACCTGCTCCAGGTAATACTGTCGTCGGGCTTGTTATATGGTTATTATCATCTCTTCCTTCGCAATAAGGAGTTTCATCAGTATAACCGCTTTTATCTTCTTTCTGCTACCCTGCTGAGTCTTTGTATCCCATTTCTGAATATACCCGTTTATTTTACCGAAGCACCGGCACAATCATCGGTGATGTTCAAAACGCTGCTGACCCTTTCGGGTAGTGAATGGGATGCAGTACCCCTGGCAAATGGTTCTGCGCAGTCAACCTATACATTCGACTGGCAATGGCTGATAAAGACCCTCTACACAACTATAGTAGTGGTGCTCCTGATCCGGTTTTTATCATCCATTATCAAGATTGGCCGTCTTATCGGAAAACATAAAATAGAGAAGCTGGATCGTATCCGTTTTATGTCTACAGAAGAACCGGGTACTCCTTTTTCTTTTTTCAGCTGGCTTTTCTGGGATAAAGAAATTGATCTGCATACGACTAAAGGAGAACAGATTTTCCGGCACGAAGTATATCATATTCAGCAACGTCACAGCTGGGATGTAATGCTGATGGAAGTAGTACGCACCATTTGCTGGATCAATCCTTTTTTTCATCTCATGAAAAAGGAATTACGCATTATTCATGAGTTTCTGGCCGACCGGTTTGCTGTAGATGAGGAATCTAAATGGGATTATGCCGAATTGCTGCTTATGCAGGCGCTCGATAGTCAACAACGATTAGTAACGCCTTTTTTTCACAATCAAATCAAAAGACGTATAGCCATGATTACAAATCCACAAAAGACCAGTCACCGCTATTTGCGCAAGCTGCTGGTATTACCATTGGGAGCCCTGGTGCTCACCCTCTTTGCCTTCAAGTATAAAAACTCAACAGTGCAGGCGGAGCGCTGGGGAGCACCACTTACGGTGGTCATTGATGCCGGACATGGCGGAACGGATCACGGTTCGTTCAGCCCTGATAAGAAATTTTCAGAGGCACAATTGTCACTCGCCATTGCGCAGAAGGTCGAGCAACTGGCAGGTGAGTATAACATCAAAGTGGTGATGACCCGCAGCGATGAAAGATTTCCCAACAATGCGGACAGTAAAGATGACGGTAACCGTCAGCGCCTGCTGATCAGCCAGGCACACAATCCTGATGCCTTTGTAGCCATTCACCTGAATACCTCGTCGGGTTCTGTATTTCAGCAAAAAAATGCCGGTGCAGAAGCATACATCGCCAGTCGCCGTACCGACAAATCCGGTCAGTTGCTGGCGGCCAGCCTGCTCGAAAGTATTGCATCCGTACATACAGTATCTGCTGCTGTAAAAATGCGGACAGGCTCACCGATCTATGTACTCGACGAAAATACTGTACCGGCTGTGTTGCTGGAGTGTGGCTACATGAACAATAAAGCGGATCTGACATTCTGCAGCGGGGAAGAAACCCAGGAAAAACTGGCCCGTCAGATATTGCAGGGACTGCGCAACTTCCATAACATGAAGGCTGTGGTAGAGCCGCTGTCAGAAAATGAACCAGCGGTTATTGCAGATACAATACCTGTAAGAGAGCAGGTAAAGGAAGTAAAGGTCACCGCCATTAAATCAACGGCTCCTCAAAAAAGAGAGTCTATCAAAATCACACTTGCCGATAAGAAACCGCTGGTGGTGATTGATAATGTGATTCAGCTTTCAGAAGTAAGCCTGGATACACTTAATCCAGACCGTATTAAGTCTATTACGGTGTTAAAAGATGAAGCTGCTGAACGCAAATATGGGGCGCAGGCCAAAGAAGGTGTGCTGGAAATTAAAACAAAGCCGGCCCAGGAAGTCGTAATATCCGATCTGATCGAAAAGGTTAATTTGAAAGGATCTTCACTTTTGCTTCAAAAGGTAGAAGAGATACGGGCAGATAATGTGGAAATTAAAAAAATAATTGTTGATGGTTATGTTGTGTCCAGCGATCAGCCCAAAAAAGTAGCTGTTGAGGGAATTGTGGTGGAAGAGACCAAACCGATAGAGCTTAAACTGGCTGCAACTAAAAAAGTGCTGGGTGAGGTTACTGTAACGGCCCGGTCAAAACCTGCCGTAGCAGAAAAAATCGCAGGCCTGCAATCAGTAACAGTAGAACAGCCGGTTGAGGAGCCTAAAAAAGTAGTACTCGATGAAGTAGTCGTGGTGGGCTATGCTAAAAAAGCAGAAGCACTGTCTGCGCCTAAAAAAGAAACGTTGCCGGCTACTTCAACGCTACCGGTCATTTATCCCAATCCTGCCAGCAGCAGAGTGACCCTGCAGCTGCCTGCAGATAACCAGGCCAGCGAAGTACAGATCCGCCTCATGGATATGAATGGACGGACCATGGCTTTATTTCAGAAAATAAGTGTGCTGAAAGCAAGCAACACTGTTTTGATCGATGTTTCATCGCTCAAAACCGGACAATACATTATCCAGGTGACGGGTGCGGGATTGCAGAAAGCGCAGGCATATAAACTGATCAGAAACTGATCAGCCGGCGTAAATCAACTCGCTGCCAGAAGCGGTATGTACTACCAGCTCTTTTGCAGCAGCTGCCTCTACCCTGCCTATCACCCGGGCATCAATACCAAATGATTTTGCAACGCTGATCAATGCATCAGCGTTGTTTTCATTTGTATAGATCTCCAGGCGCGTACCCATATTGAATACCTGGTACATTTCGCGGTCATCGGCTCCACTGGCCTGCTGTATAAGATTGAATATCGGCGGTGGCGTAAACAGATTGTCTTTTACAATGCGTACATTATCGGGTACATACTTCAGACATTTGGTCTGACCACCACCACTGCAATGCACCATTCCCATTACGCTGTCAAAATGCTGCTCGAGTATGGTTTTGATCACCGGAGCAAATGTGCGTGTGGGCGATAAGATCAGTTTGCCGATAGGATGGCTCTGCTCATCAATAGTAAAAGGAGTGGTCATCTTGTAGGGACCGATATATACTACGGATGCATCGAGGCTGTTGTCAAAAGTTTCCGGAAACTGGGCAGCATATACTTTTACCAGCATATCATGCCGGGCACTGGTGAGGCCATTGCTGGCAATACCGCTGTTGTAAGCTGTTTCATAATTGGCCTGTCCAAAACCGGCCAGTCCTACAATCACCTGCCCTGGAGCGATTTTCTCGTTGGTGATCAGCTTTTGTTTGGGCCAGCGGGCGGCCATAGTGCCATTGACGGCTATGGTGCGTACCACATCACCCACGTCGGCCGTTTCACCGCCCATATAGGCGATATTGATGCCATATTGTTTCAGATTATCAAACAGTTCCTGGCTGCCATTGATCACGGCTTCCAGCACTTCTGCGGGGATTACCTGTTTATTGCGGTCAATCGTTGAAGAAAAGAGCAATTGATCATAAATACCGATACAGAGCAGATCGTCGAGGTTCATCACAATGGCGTCCTGGGCTATTCCCTTCCATACCGAAAGGTCACCGGTTTCTTTCCAGTACAGGTAAGCCAGTATACTTTTGGTACCGGCACCATCGGCATGCATCACATTCACCCACTGATCATCGCCACAAAGTACATCGGGGTAGATTTTACAAAACGCTTTGGGATAAAGTCCCTTGTCAAGTTTTTGGGTAGCGGCGTGCACTTCTTCCTTTTGTGCAGATACCCCTCTTTTGGCATACAGGCTCATGATCTGAATTAAGGCGCAAAACTAACCAATCGCGTTCCAACGAACAATTTTCAGTTAGTTTTGCCGGAGAATTTATGAAAGTACATACCGACCTGGACCGCCTGCCCGCCTTTAACAGGGCCGTTATCACTATCGGCACTTTTGACGGGGTACATCGCGGTCATCAACAGATACTCGATACGCTGAAACGTGAGGCCGCTGCCATCGGCGGCGAAACGGTGATCATTACCTTTCACCCGCATCCCCGCAAAGTGGTGTCGTCTACCATACTGGGTGTAAGACTCATCAATACACTGGAGGAGAAGATCGGACTGCTGGCACAGATGGGGATCGACCACCTGGTGGTGGTACCCTTTACCGATGCATTTGCCAACCAGGCTGCAGAAGATTATGTGGCCAGCTTCCTGGTCAGCCGGTTTAAACCGGCTTCTATTATCATTGGTTACGATCACCGGTTTGGCAGGGATCGTAAAGGTGATTATCTCCTGCTCGAAAAACTGGCCCCACAGTATGGTTATAAACTCCTGGAAATCCCCAAGCATGTACTGGATCAGATAGCGGTCAGTTCTACCCGCATAAGAGAAGACCTGCTCGATGGCCGCCTGGCAGAAGCAGAAAAATTGCTGGGGTATCCTTTTTTCTTCAGCGGTACGGTTGTGCATGGCGATAAACTGGGGCGTCAGCTGGGATATCCCACTGCCAATATCCGTGTCACCGACGAAGAAAAGATCATTCCCGGCAATGGTATCTATGCCGTGTACGCAGAATTGCCGGAGGATGCCGGCAGCGGGGCTGTACAGCCCCGGTTAAAGGGTATGATGAGCATCGGGTTTCGCCCTACGGTAGATGGTTCAAAGCGGGTGATAGAAGTCAACCTGTTCGATTTTTCGGCAGAGATCTATGACCGCCAGCTGCGTGTACATGTTATACAATACCTGCGTCCCGAAGTCAAATTCGATTCGCTGGAAGCGCTGGTCAAACAAATTGATCAGGATAAAATAGACAGCCTGGCGATATTAAAATAAACGGCTCACGGCCGGAGAAATAAAAAAACCGCAGCGGATCGACCGGTGCGGTTTTTTATTATTGTAAGGGAAGTGAGTTAGAATTCGATAATAAACTCCAGTGCTTTACCATCATCAAAGAAGTCTTCGGTAGATTCAGTGATGGTTACTTTTTTCTTATCATCTGACAGGACCGCATTTTTGCCGGTTACCTTTTTGGCGGGACGTGGCAGGTTGATCACGAGTTTGCTTTGCATAGGCATACCCTGACCGGAAATTTCCTTTAATGCCGCCATGCTTTCATCGTCGCCGACCTTAGCGTATTTTTCTGCGAGTAATTTCTTTTCGATCTTATTGGCAGAATAAGTAGTCGTGTAATAAGCTTCCATGCCACCACCTTCGGGCAGTTTCATGTCGTCCATACCACCGCCTTTTCCTTCAGACATGATCTTTTGCATACCCTGCTCCAGGATGCGTGATGACAGCAGATCCATCTTGCCCAATTCATCAAGTTTGCTGAAAGGGATTTTTACATTAGCCATCATTTTCTCATCTCCCAGATTCATATTCATGGAAAAGCTGCCTTTGGCTGCCAGTTTACGTTCTTCGGCGGTAAGGCTGGGCAGGCTATCGGTCAGTTCTTTGAGGGCGATAGTTGTGTCCATGCTTTTGTCTTCCATTTTTTCCATCTTGCCGTCCTGATCAGCCATTTTGGCCAGGCCAATAAGTGAGCTGAAATCAGAGGTACTGCTATACTGGCCACTGCCATCGGCATTGATCGTTACTTCACGAGTGGTTTCACAACTGGTCAGCATCAACGTTCCAATTGCAGCCACAGCTAATAGAATTCGTTTCATACAAAATGTTTAATTGGCGGAAAGATGTGTTTTAGGTTAAATTAGTTGCAAGCCGGTCGGCTGTTGCTGGGCAAAGAACGGAATAATTCAGTTTATGCCACCATTTTACAAACCATTTCTTTGAGCAGTTCGGCATCCTCTACGCCGGCACTATTGACTCCCACGCTTTTAAGATTATACTGATGCAATAAAAGCAGTATGCGTTCCACACCCTGGTAGTTGTAGGTGCGGGAAGCCTGCAGATAGTCTTTGGCAAAAAAAGGGTTAACCCCTATGGCTGCAGCAATTGCTTTTTCATCTCCCCCCCCTGCACCAAAAACCATAAAGACCTTGCTGAAAAAACCGTAGAGAGAAGGTAAGACCAGCTGAATGGGAGCTGCCTTGGGATTGGCAGCAAAGTATTGAATAATACGCAGGCTTTTAGCGAGATCACGACGGGCAAGGGCTGCCTGCAATTCAAATACATTGTAATCCTTACTCACGCCTACAAAGGATTCAATATCTTCTTCGGTGATCGATTTACGTTGCCCCAGGTTGACAGAAATTTTTTCGATTTCATTTTCGAGACGGGTAAGATCATTGCCGATATGATCGACCAGCAAGGCTACACCTTTCGGTGAAATACTCAATCCATGCGCCTGCACCATCTGTTGTGTCCATTCCGGTAGCTGGTTGTCATAGATCTTTTTGGTGCTGATATAAACGGTTTTTTCTTTCAGCAGTTTGGCAAATTTGCTACGGCCGTCGACTTTTTTTTCTTTGTAGGCAACAACCAGTATGGTTGATGTAAGCGGTTTTTCGATATAGTTTTCCAGCTTTTCCACATCGCGCATGTGCTGCGCTTCCTTTAGTACCACTACGCGCCGTTCGCCAAACATGGGATACTGTTTACTGGCATTTACTACCTCTGTCCAGGAAGTATCACGGCCATAAAAAACAGAAAGATTAAATGATGCTTCACTTTCGGGCAGCAGATGATGTTCTGCATAATCCACCACTTTATCCAGGAAATATGTTTCTTCACCTTCAAGCCAGTAAACCGGTTTGAAGCTTCCTTTCTTCCACTCTGCGATGATTTTTTCTACTGCCATAAAGCGCTAAGATACAGGCTTTAGCCGGTAGTCAGGCCTAAGTTTTTGAACAGAGGAAAAGATGGTCAGAGATTTTCTGGCACGGTTTTCGGAATTATCGGGTGCAAATGGATTTTCAGGCCGATTGCTAACCGGACGAAACGAAAAGCGAATCCATTGACAGTAAACCTAAAATTCATCTAAAACCCACTTGTATGACAAACACAAATTATCCATCTGCCACTCCGCAGAATGAACCCAACCAGCCTCAGAAATCTGGTAATAAGAACCTCCTGATCGGTATTCTTGTTGCTGTATTGCTGGGCACATGGGGTTACCTGCTCTGGGATAAGAATAAATCCGGCGAGCAGGTGCAACTGGCACAGACCCAGTCTGAAAACTACATGTCTCAGCGCGATTCACTGAAATCAATGTTTGATGAGGCTCAATTGCGCCTCGATTCAATCACTGGTGCCAACAATAGCCTGCAAGGCGAAAAAAGCACGCTGCTGAAACAAATCGAATCAGACAAAGCACAGATCCGTCGTATCCTGAATGACAAGAATGCCACAGCTGCAGATCTTAAAAAAGCACAGGAACTGATCGCTAACCTTAACAATCAGATTGGTAACCTCGAAGCAGAAGTTGCCCGTCTTACCGGCGAAAATCAGGAACTGAGTGCCAACAATCAGCAACTGTCTTCTGAAAAACAGGTACTGGAGCAAAATCTTCAGACTTCAGCTACTGAAAAAGAAGCCCTGGCCCAGACAGTGGACGTAGGCTTCTACTTTCAGCGCTGCCAACATTCAGATCACTCCTGTAGATGAAAGAAAGAATGGTAAAGAGAAAAATACTTCAAAGGCAAAACGTGTTGACAAACTGGTAGTATCCTTTGATGTAGAAAACCGTATTGCCCGCTCAGGTCCCGCTGATATGTATATCATGGTGACTGCTCCTGACGGTAAAGTAGTAGCTGACCCCAGCCTGGGTTCTGGTACACTGACTACCCGTGCAGATGGCGACAAACCCTTTACAACCAAAGTACCTATCGAATACGAACAAGGTACCCGTAAAGCGGTTCAGTTCCCCATCCGCCAGGAAGATTTCCAACGTGGAGATTACAAGATTGAAATTTATCATAATGGGTTCAAGATCGGTGAAGGTATCCGGACCCTCAAAAAAGGTGGTTTATTCGGTTAAAAGCAGTTGCATTACGTGCAACACAGCCGTCTCGCTTTCCAGTGAGACGGCTTTTTTATTGCCTGATTTTCAATATATTTATATAGTATAATTGGTAAAGAATTTGAATGTGATTATCTTTCGGCTGCTGACCCGTATACACCTATGCGCGATATTAAACCTTTACTGCTCATCCTTCTTTCCATCGGCCTGGTTGGTACCTGGACCTATCATTTATATGATAAGACGATCTACAGCCAGCGGAGAACGGAAGTATTTGTAAGAGATTCTGCTGCCGTAGCCGATGCTATCCGCGATTCCTTGCAGAAGATTTACTCCGGTACTATTACGGACCTTGATAGCCGCCTTAGCGTGACCGGCGACAGCCTCTCCTATTCCCGTGCAAAAGCTGATAGCCTGCAGCGTCGCCTCGAACACCGGCTGGCCGAGATCAACCGGCTGAAAGCAGAAATCAATGCTATTCTTAATAAAGGCAATGCATCGACCGGTGATATGGCTATTGCCCGCAAAAAGATCGGTGAACTGCAGGAGCAGGTACAGCAACTGGAAACACAACAGGGATCAATGGAGACCGAAAAAAAATTACTGGCTCAGACCCTGGCCGACCTTACTCAGAATGCCGGCAAACTGGAGCAGAATATCCGGAAGCTCAACGATGAAAATGCAGCGTTGCAGGAAAAAATCGCACTTGCGGCCGTTTTTGTCGCCTCCGATATCAAACTGACCGCCGTAAATATGCGTGGTTCCCGCGAGACAGAGACCACGCAGTCAAAAAAAGCCGATAAGTTTGTTGTTTCTTTTGTACTTCAAAATCATTTGCAGGATTATCCCAACTCCGAAATAGCTATCGTGATCGTACAGCCCGACCGGCAGGTATTACAAAACCCCAATTGGGATTCGGGTAGCATGGATACCCAGGCCGGCCGGAAAAATTATACCCGCATGATCAGATTTGACTATTCAAAAGGCGAACAAAAAGCACTCACCTTCTCACTCGATGTAGATGAATTTCAGAAAGGAAACTATCTCCTCGAAGTCTGGCACAAAGGCATGCTGATCGGGAAAACAGCGATGGGAATGAAATGAAGATCTGAAGATTTGAGGATTTGAAGATGTGCTGATATGTGAGCAAGAATATCTCTCATCCCAGCAATCCGGTGCAGCCGTACAATCATCTCCAAATTTTCAAATCACCAAATCTTCCCCCCGCCTTATTCTCTTTTCAACAATATAGGATGTAAGAATTTGCAGAAAGACGAACTATCTTTTTAAATGATCCGGTGCAGCCGTACAATCATCTCCAAATTTTCAAATCATCAAATCTTCAAATCCGGCACACTATGCCGTCCGTATATAAAAGTAAAAGCAGCCCTCGCAGGCTGCTTTTACTTTTATTCAGCGGTTACTATTTAGAACAGATTGTAACCGTAGCTTACATAATAGAGACCGCCAACATAGGGGCTGCCAAAACCAGTGCGGTAGTAGTTGTTGCCCAGGTTGGTACCACCAATGCGGAATACACTTTTGGTTTTGGGTACACGGTAAGTAACCTGTGCATCAACCCAGGTGAAATAAGGCAGTGTACCACTTACGAAAGTACCTTCATAATAGTTATTATCCTGCCATTTTACCACCACGTTGAAACCGATGTTTTTATAAACATTGTCATTACGCAGACCCAGGTTCCAGCGATACAGAGGAGCATTGAAGAAGGATACAAATCCTGAAGGCACATCCTGCAGCTTGTCGGAAAAAACGTTGCCATACAGGTTAAATCCTCTGCCCAGTTGATATTCTGCACTTACACCCCAGCCCAGCGCTTTTACATCTTCATCCGAATTCTGTACATAGCTCACGTTGCGGGTAGTGAAAGGAGAATAGAGGTCGGTGGCAGCGGGTGCAGCAGAACTTGACTGAGCCACACCGATTGTAGCCACAAAGTTTTTATAAATGCTATAGTAGGCATAGGCGTCAACCAGCAGGCGCTCGCCGAGAATACCTTTGTAACCTATTTCGTATGAATTTACCGTTTCGGGTTTTACTTCTCTGTAGACAGCAGGTACCAGCAGGCTGGTATTGGCCGGGTTGCCGCTGTTGCGGTAAGCCAGTACGCTCGCTGCAGTGTAACCGGGATTGCTGCCATTAAGACCATATTTTGTCTGGGCTTCGGGCAGACAGCCAATCAGGAGACCAGCACCAGTCAGCAGATCAATATACTGATTCTGATTGGTGGGGAAACGATAGGCCGTCTGGTAAGACAGGCGGATATTATTGTCTTTAGCTACTTTGAATACAGCTGTAAAACGGGGAGTGAACTTACCATCGAAATTGGTTTGTTTATCGTAACGGCCGGCGGCTGTCAGCGTAAGGAAGTCGTTGAACAGTTTTTTACGCAGTTGCAGGTAACCACCAGTTTCGTTGATCTTGATAACGCCACCGCCATCGTTAAACAATGTACCTTCTGAATTCAGTACATATTGTTTCCATTGTGCACCTACGATGACATCCAGTTTGTCGGAGAAGTCAAGGGCATCTGACAGGTTAAACTGGCCATCGCCAGCCCAGAGGTCTGTTTTATCGAGGAAGAGGGCGCCACCCTGGGAAATAGGAATTTCACGACCAGCTTTTACTGCAGCTTCGTATTGAGCTGTACCGGGCAGGTAACGGCCGGCATCGGCTACGTTACGGGCATTGATATGGGCATTCTGGTTGCTCATACCAGTGCCGCCCTGGCGAAGCGATTCGGAATAAGCCGCTACATACTGGGTAAACCAGGTCTGATCGCCTTTCCAGGCGCGGTTTACATATACACCCAGGGCTGTAGCATTGTAAGATCCACCAGCATTTTCCTGGGTAGTATAACCACGTATATACCAGGTCTTGCCTTTGAACTCCAGTTTATGCTGGGCAATTTTCAGATTGCGCAGTGCATAGCGGTCAGCTCCGGTATATACGGTTGTACCTGTACCTACATACGAGTTGAATGATGCCTCAATATTGGGAGTGATCATGTAATGCAGACCCAGGTTGAATTTAGCGTTGATGGTATTGTAATCCACCAGGTATTTTTCTTCGTAACCGGTACGTGATACGCTTTGGTTAGGAATGGTATTGTTGTTAATACCCAGGTTAATGGGAACAAAACCCTGCATGGCAGAAAGGAATTGAGAACGCTGCGCTGATGTAAGACCGGGAACACCGTTTACAAAAGCAGTCAGGTTGGCAAAATACCCATTCAGTTGCGCTGTGGTTGGGTTATTGCCCAGGATGCCGTTGGTAACAGTCGCGATATTAGTAGTTGCTCCGCTGCTGGCAAAGTTGGCAAAAGCCTGTGCCAGCGGGTTGGCCTGAACACCAGCCCTCACTGCTCCTGCAAACTGGAGCATGTTGGCACTGGCCTCATCGCCATAGATATTCACACCGTTGAAGTTGGGATCGTTTTGACGATTACCTCCCACTACGCTGCTGAGAACACCAATCTGTTGTTTATTGCGATAGTCGTCTGCCTGCCAGTCATTGGCTTTGGTAAGAGCGGCAGAGATTTTGAAAGCAAATTTGTTATTGAAAGCTTTGGCCCAGCGGAATGCCCAGTCATAATAGGGCGATGCTTTGCGCTGGCTGCCATCCGTATGCATGATGCCCTGCTTTATGTTAAAGCTTACACCCTGATACTTAAACGGATTTTTACTGTTGATCAGCAGGGTACCATTGATACCACCTGAACCATACAGTGCAGAAGAAGCGCCAGCCAGCAGTTCCACATTGTCGACATCCAGTTCTGTAGGTCCGATTACGCTACCCACAGAAAAGTTGAGGCCGGGGGCCTGGTTATCCATACCGTCAACAAGTTGGTTCAGTTTGGTATTACCACTGCTTACAAAACCACGGGTTGTAACCGTGCGGAAAGTAAGGCTGGCAGTATGCATATCCACCCCTTTGAGGTTGGCAATAGCTTCGTAATAGTTAGGGGCAGGCAGGTTGCGGATTGTAGTGCTGCTCATGCGCTCTACAGTTACCGGAGATTCCAAAATCCGCGTGGGAGTACGGGTGGCAGCTACCACAACTTCCTGACCCAGTGTGCTGGCAGGTTTGAAGTCTACTTCAATTTTAGCCTGGGGGTCACTCACCACCAGTTCTGTGTTTTCAAAACCTACAGAACTAAATACAAGTGTAACAGGCAGTTTGGCAACGGTGAGGCTGAAAACACCATCTGAATTTGTAAAAGTACCCTGACTGGTGCCTTTAACAAGCACCGATACGGCAGGTACAATGTCCTTGGTGGAACTGTTGCGGACACTGCCGGTGATGGTAACATTTTGAGCAAATCCAGCAATCGTAAAGAGGCTTGCAGCTATCCATGCAGCCAAGAATCGATAGCCTTTTCTCATAAATAAGCAATTTTAGTTTTGGAATATAATGGAAAAATAAGGATTGTGGCCTTTATCTAAAAATTTAATTTTTAGGGAGAAAGAATAAATTGTTGAAATCTTGAACCCCTCCCTTTTGGGTGATTTTTAAGCCCTTCTTACTTTCGTTTATGGCTTCATTTTCCTTTCCGGGTCAGACCCGTTTTTACCGCGGCAAAGTGCGGGATGTGTATACAATTGATGAGTTGCTGGTGATGGTGGCATCCGACCGGATCTCTGCTTTCGATGTCATTCTCCCCCGCCCCATTCCGTTCAAGGGTCAGGTGTTGAATCAGATAGCGGCCCATATGCTCGCTGCTACCGCCGACATCTGCCCCAACTGGTTGCTCGAAGTACCAGCTCCCAATGTGTCTATCGGTAAAAAATGTGATCCATTCCGGGTCGAAATGGTCGTACGGGGCAATCTTACCGGTCATGCCTGGCGTACCTACGCCTCCGGCAAACGGATACTTTGTGGTGCCGTGTTGCCCGAAGGACTAAAGGAAAACGATTATTTTCCCACCCCCCTCATCACCCCTTCTACCAAAGCAGAGGAAGGGCATGACGAAGATATTTCTCCCGATGAGATCATCAGCCGCGGTCTGGCCACTGCAGAAGAATGGAATGCACTGAGCCAGTATGCACTCAGCCTGTTTGAACGAGGCCGTGAAATTGCCGCCCGCCAGGGACTGATCCTGGTAGACACCAAATATGAGTTTGGAAAAATCGGATCAACCATCTACCTGATGGATGAAGTGCATACCCCCGACAGCTCCCGCTATTTTTATGCAGATGGCTTTGACGAAAGACAGCAAAAAGGCGAGCGTCAGAAACAACTGAGCAAGGAGTTTGTCCGGGAATGGCTCATTGCAAACAACTTTATGGGTAAAGAAGGACAAACTGTACCTGAAATGACCGATGAATGGGTAAATACCATCTCACAACGTTATATTGATCTCTACGAAAAACTGATCGGAACCACATTTGTTCCCCAGTCCCTGTCAGACGACGAAACATATGAGCGGATACTGGTTTCATTAAAAAAATTAAGCTGACCCAATAGAAAAAGGCAACGCATCCGCGTTGCCTTTTAACTGAACGACTGACAGTTTACCTTTTTTTGTACAACCCCTGTTTGATCTGTTTCTTTTCCACCTGTGTGCCTTTGCCATAGGTGTAGCAGAGATTGTCAATTATGTATTGTGCTTCGGAGTAAGTGAGCCAGTAATCGGTCACTTCACCTCTGAAAAATGAGTTGTCGGTATAGTTGTAAAACTCCCGGTAACCACGGCGGCTCAGATCACCAAATACTTCATCTCCTTCGTAGGGAGCCAGCCCTCCGCTGTGACGCATAATGGTATAGCCATTATAGGTTTCTATTACTATATAGGGGCAATAGGCATCGCTGTATACGACATACCCGTTTTCTTTGCTCAGCCAGTAATCAATATCGCTGCCGCCATCATAACCACGGCGGGTACAACCGGCCAATACGAGCATAAACGTGATAAATAATCCGGCAAGGGTAAAAGTCTTTTTCATAACGGTTCAATTTTTTAGATGATTAATAGCATCTGGTTCATATACAAGTAAGACCATGCCATATGTCGTTAGGTTTGATCCGGGTTTGTTAAAAGCAATGAAAAACACGGTGTTTTATGTTAAAGATTTTATAGCGCTTTAGCGCCTTATCTGTAATTTAACAGCATGAAAAAAACGGTTTTATTCTTATTTGCCATGCAAATGCTTGCAACCATACTTCCTGCTCAGACCCGCTACCTCATTACCGGCACCTATACCGGAGGTAAAAGCAAGGGCATATATGTATACAGGTTTGATGAGGCAACCGGCACAGCTGCGCTGGTCAGTGAAACGGAAGCATCCAACCCATCTTACCTGGTCGTATCGCCTGATCAGCGTTTTGTATATGCCGTACATGAAAATGGTAAAGACAACAATGGCGGCCAAGTATCTGCCTATGCATTTGATAAAAGCAACGGACAGCTCCGTTTTCTGAACAGGCAGCTGACCGGTGGTGATCACCCCTGTTATGTGGAAGTGGACAAGACCGGCCGCTGGGTGGTCGCCGGCAATTACAGCAGTGGCAACTTTTCTGTTTTTCCCGTTGCGGCGGATGGAAGTCTTGGAGCTGCTGTTACCAAACAGGCGCACCAGGGCAGTGGTCCCGATAAAGAACGACAGGAAAAACCGCATGTACACTGCACCGTATTCTCACCAGACAATAAATGGCTGTACGTATCGGATCTGGGTATCGATAAGGTCATGATCTATTCCTTTGATGCCACAACGGGTATGATAAGCCCGGCCAGTCCTGCATATGCTGCTTCTGAGCCCGGCGCCGGTCCCCGGCATATTACCTTTCATCCCAATGGAAAATTTGCTTACCTGATCGAAGAGCTTACAGGTCATGTTGTAACCTATGCCGTCAAAAACGGTAAGCTGAAACGTATTCAGCGCATCAGCACCCTGCCGCGTAGCCAAAAGGGATTTGCCGGAAGTGCTGATATACATGTATCGGCCGACGGCCGGTTTCTGTATGCTACGAACCGCGGCGATTTCAATAATATCGCGATCTACCGGATCAATGCGGCAACAGGTAAACTCAGTACTATTGGCTTCCACTCTACACTGGGAAAAGGGCCGCGCAACTTCAACTTCTCTCCATCCGGTAAATGGTTGCTGATGGCCAATCAGGATAATGATGAAATAGTGGTATTCAGCCGTAATGAAAAAACAGGGTTGATCGATGATAGCGGCAAACGTATTGAGGTCGGCAAACCGGTTTGCCTGAAATGGATTGTTACAGAATAATATTTTCTCTTTTATAGTGTCTTTTACTCCGTCTTTTTGCCTCCACGGCCGGCGGGGCCGGTGCTGTGTTTTTCTCCGGTCTCCGTTAGTTGCATTACCTTCAAAGATTCAATCGGAGAAAAACAAGGCACCTTGCGAACTACAGGAAAAATAAGAGAATAAGGTAGGGATTAGTGGTAAATGATCCTGCCTTTTGCCCGTACATCCAATAATGTTACAGGAGGACTTTTTTTAAGCTTTGAAAACTACCTGTAAGGATCTGATTAAAAGACCCTCCTTCTACAAGGCTTGATTTTTCCGGGCAATTATGATTGAAACATATTGAAGTTATCCGGATGTTTTATCCTGTCTGCGCCGGCGCGATTTATTGAATACATTCCGGCCTTTATCAATGCCCGAACGGCGTGCCTTCTGCTCTTCTGCAGGCAGATGGATAAACTCCTGGCACTCTGCGCTGCAGCAGCCTTCCATTTTCTGCTGGCATTCCTCACATTGAATAAACAGCAGGTGGCAGGCATCGTTGACACAGTTGACATGTGTATCGGCTGGTTTACCACACTGATGGCATTGTGCAATGATCTCTGGCGTGATACGCTCCCCCAGCCGCTGATCAAAAACAAAATTCTTTCCGTGGAATTTATTATCCAGTCCCTGTTCTTTTATCTGATTGGCGTAATGAATAATGCCGCCTTCGAGATGAAATACATTTTTAAAACCCTGGTGCAGCATATAGGCCGAAGCCTTTTCGCAGCGGATGCCACCGGTACAGTACATAATGATATTCCGGTCTTTATTTTCCCGCATCATATCTACTGCCATGGGCAGTTGATCGCGGAAAGTGTCGCTGGGTATTTCGATTGCATTTTCAAAATGTCCTACCTCATACTCGTAGTGATTGCGCATATCGATGACCACAGTATCCGGATCGCTGGTCAGCTTATTAAAATCAGCAGCATTTACATAACGGCCTTTTTTCTGCATGTCAAATTCCGGATCTTCTATGCCATCGGCTACGATCTTGGGCCTTACTTTTATATCCAGCACATAAAACGATTTGCCATCATCATCTACAGCAACATTCAAACGGAGATTATTGAGCGCTTCTATCGAATAAAGGCGCTGACGAAATGCTTCAAACTGACTTGCCGGAATGCTGATCTGGGCATTAATACCTTCGTGGGCTATATAGATTCGCCCCATTACACCCAACGCAGCAAAGTCGCGGTATAGTTCATTCCGAAATGCCGCCGGGTCTTCGATCCGGAAATAGCAATAAAAGGAAATAGTAGTGCGTGGAGTAGAGTCCTGTAGTATACGCTCTTTGAGCTCCTTGCGGGAGACCCGGTTGTGTAAAGCCATCTGAGGTGAAATTTGATCCCGCCACTGGCGGGAAATTAATTAATAATTGGTCAGTTGCAGGCTGAACCAAATTTCGGCACAAAGATAGTATAATAAGTTTTAAGTAGTAAGTGATGAGTTTTAAGTAATAAAACAGACTGACTAATATACAATCGTCAGTATATGATCTTACAAACAGTGCCCAATAAACTTAAACTAATATTACAACGTTGAATCCTTAATATTTTACCGGTAATGTCTTTCTGCGTCGAAAAGAATACCTGCCAAAAAAAATTAGTCCGACAGAGTCACCCCCTTTCAATCAAGGTTACTTGTCGGACCAAATAGTGTGTTCTACAACTTATAACTTAAAACTTATTACTACTACTTAAAACTCACCTTACCGCCAATCAGGCCACCAAACCCCACACGTACACCCCACGAATTACCTATACCGGGCTGAAAGGCATTGACCACATCTACCCTGAACAGTTTCAGAATGTTTTCGAGGCCGGCAAACAGCTCGAGGTAATAATTATTCTTATCTACCAGGAAAGTATTGGCGCCGGCTACCAGATGCCATTTCAGTTTATTGAGCAACGGAATCTTATTGGTCAGTAATCCATTGAAATGATGCTCGGCATGACCGAATGCATAGAATGGTTCGGCATTACTGTAGCGATAATACGGCGCCAGCTGAAAACTATTCAGGTATTTGATATTATAAAACGTCTGGTTGCCATTGAAGTGCTGCAGATCGGGCAGTCCAACTTTTTTGCTGTTAATGAATCCGCCCACTCCTATTTTGTATTTAAACTCACCGCCGATTTTAAAGTTCATGCCATCGGCCATGCAGAATTGCCATTTGTCAAAATCAACATCACTGCCCAGTATATTGCGGAATCCTTTGCTATATGATGCAGTAAATACCGGTGCCTTACTGGGAATAGGCATTTTGTTATACGGGAACTCGATATATCGAATTCCGGGCTGCCAGGATACGCTGACACCTGCCACCACAGCCTGTGACCGTGTAAAGGGCAGTGTCGCCAGTTCATAGGGGTGATTGGGCAATAATTCCCTGTCTTTATTAAAGAAAGAGAAATCAGTTGTATTGCTCAATGGCAAGCGGTCTTCGTAAGTAAGATTGGCATGCAACTGCAGACCGTTTTCCAGTTTATTGTTGTACGTAATGGCCCCAAACCAGTTTTCATACAGCTTCATATAATTCTTCTTTGCCAGCAGGGTGTATGCCGCATTGGTAAGTGGATTGATTGGATCATCGTGATTGAATTGACTTAATCGTTTACCACCCGAGAGCATAAGGTACCGGTCGCGATAACCTAATTTTTTCGGACGTATCATCAGGTTGGCCCAGGAATTAAGATGACTATTGGAAAAGCCGTACCTGGTATTCCAATCGAGACTGTATGAATACCGGCCTTTTTTATAGAGCGTAAATGTTTGCTCCAGGTTCACAGAGACTCCTTCTACGGTATTATATTCCAGTTGTGGAAGTAATGGCTTCATGCGCCAGCCCACCGTAGATTTTTTGCCAAAGAAACTACGGCCCTGTCCTGACCAGAATATTCCCTTTACGGTAAGCGGTCGCTTTATTCTGCGGAGAGAATCCAGTTGCATACGTGTGCGGGTCGTGTCGCGCAGAGCATTGTGCAAACTGTCTTTAAATACAAAATCCCGTTTTTCGTCATCTTCAAGGGCTACAGGCCGTACCTGGCTCCAGTAACTGGTATCTTT
The DNA here is from genome assembly GCA_047600605.1 of Chitinophagaceae bacterium. Lineage (GTDB taxonomy): Bacteria > Bacteroidota > Bacteroidia > Chitinophagales > Chitinophagaceae > CAYMZZ01. Next base: position 467,642 of record JASGKK010000001.1, read on the forward strand.
TTTATTGAAGGCAGTATCATATTTCATGATAGTACGTCCAAAGTGTTTTTTGGCAAACCCGGGATCAATATCGTAATCAGTATACACATTGACGAAATTGCCGCTCACATGAAAACCAAACTGGCGGAATACAAGTGACAGCACCTGGTTTTGCGTACGCCACACATCGCCCGAGACAGGTTGATGCAGTTGCGTAATACGTAAGCTATCGAGCAATTCCAGCTGATAATCGCGGCTGGTCACCAGGTCTACACTATAAATACGCCAGTCATCTTCGGTGATCTGGATCGTACCCGAAAACAGCGGTTCATTTTTGCGCCGGGGAGTTACCCTGATTGTATTCACCATTTTCCCTTCTTCCACAAAGCTGCCTATGTATTTGTATTTGTAATAACTCAATGCACCGTCTGCCACAGGAGAAATAAAACCACGCGGATTGAGATTATTGTCAAATACAGATACATTGTTCTGATAAAAGTTGATAAAGAAAGGGAAGCTGAATCCATAACCACCACCACTCTCGCGCGATGACAGCACCTGGTAACGGATCTTGTTGGGCTTTACATAATCTACTTTGGTCATTGACTCAGACAGAAACAGGATACCCTTACCCGCCGAATCCAGTCCATCATTGGCATCACGCTCTACTTTTTTACCAAATATGCGCTGGGGCATGCCGCCAGAGCGCATCAGCCCTTTGATATATACATTGACGGAGAAAGAATCTACCTGATTATTATAATAGTCCCGTTTGCGGATGGCCTGACGGATGATTTCATAAGCGGGATCTTCACCTCCCCTCTTTACCACCACTTCCTGCAGGGTCAGTTCCTGTACGTTTAATACAAAATCGACTGTCTGATCGGTTGCTGATACCTGTATCTGTTTTTCCACACGGGCATATCCTACGTGCTGGCAGACCAGGGTATACTGGCCGGGCGAAAGAGTAATGGAGTAAACTCCGGACCCGTTGGCCGTAGTCCCTTTTGTAGTTCCTTTGATGCTAATGCTGGCAAACGCAAGTGCTTTGCCGGTATTGTCTGTAATATGGCCGGTGATCTTTCCGGCATAAGCGGTTGCTGCAACAAGAAGCAGAACGGGCAGTAGTAAAATTCGGTTCATGGTTGATGAAACGAAAATACTGGCCTGACTGTTACAAAAAACCCAAAGTGACTTTTATCTTATCAGGAAGTTTTACGGGCACGTAAAAAATGAGCGGTCAGTGCGGCCATACCACCTACCAGACCAGCTACCAGGCCTGTAAACAGGATCAGCCAGATCGAGCCATCAGGCAGGGGCAACAGTTTTACTACACGCGAGGAGAGGATACTTTCATTGGCAGTATCCATCCACCAGGCCAATCCACTCCAGAGCAGCAACAGACCTGTAAATCCGGCCAGAAATGATTTGCCGGCAGACTGATGTATCAGAAGCGAAGCAACAAAGGCGGCCAGGGCAATACCCCACCAGGGCATATAAAGTCCTGCTACAAATGCCAGCAAGATGGTCAGTAAAAGAGATATAATAAATTTCATGTATAGTTCAGGTTCGATCGTTAATAAATGCTGATATGAGATTATATATTATTGGGAAAATTTAAGCGTCCACTTTACTTTTCTGTCAATGCCGTCTGATTTTTTCATGACCCACAAATTATAATATTCTCCTTTCGCCCAGGTATCAATGAAATTATCATAGAAACGACTGCCGGGATTTCCGCTTTGTCCACCCGGATATACACCATAGGCATCTGTGAGCGTACCCATCTGGGCTATCATGCGCCAGCTGGGGCCATGACTATGCGTAACGGCATTGATAATATTGCCGTAACCGCCAACGGGCAATCCCGTATGCGCAAATGGCATCAGCCCTTCTTTCAGCAGATGATAAATAGTCGGGTTTTTAAACTCGGCCCATTCCAGTTTGCCTTCTCTTTCTTTTTCGAGCAATACACGCGATGCTTTTATCAATGCGCGGGTCACGATCTGCTGCAGGGTTTCTATTTCAGTGGTTGTCTTGTTGTCGATATACGGCATAGCCGTACTGTCGCGCTTCAGCCATTCAAAAGTAGTTTGCTCTGTAGGCCAGGGCACAGCGGGAGCAGCGCTGCTGAGATCATCAGCCCAGATCTCTGCTTCCAGGCTATCCCACCATACCTGGTAGATTGTTTGCCCGACTGATTGGGGACCGGCTTCGAGATTCCAGTTACGGAAAATATCCAGGTACTTGACGGCATCACCACTCAGTTCTGTACTGCCGACATATTTAAGCAGCAAAGGACGTACGTCTTCTGCCGTCACATTGTAATAATTGTTTTGAAGTTTCATGAAATCCTGTACAGTGATCTGCTGCATGGGGCCGAGAAAATGCTCAATAGCAATTCCTCTTGGTGTGATATATCCGCCGGGTATGAAATAAGGATAGGTGGAATCAACCGCCCGCTGATTGGCGCTTTCCAGGAAACCACGCTGCGGATTCAGGGCATGTGGATTTTCCGCCTGTGGAATAAAACCCTGCCAGGCATAACTGCTGTCTTCACCGGGCATTACATAGAGCCCCTGCCGGTTCCATCGTGCAGGGAATTTACCCTGCTGCCAGATGGCAATATCACCTGTCTTGGCAGCAAATACAAAGTTCTGTCCCGGACATTCAAAGGTGCTGATAGCAGCTACATAGTCATTGTAGTTGTTTGCCCGGTTCAGTTTATAAAAGGTCCAGCCTTCATTACTGCTGTCATGCGCAGTCCAGCGTACGGCCAGGTTATGCGATGGCCCCACACCTCCCCCATCAAAGCTTTCATCAAAAATAACAGGACCAAACCAGGTATAGGCGACCGTATCATATACTGTAGGCGCATTTTTTACTTTTATCTCCTCGATGCGCAATTGTGTGGGTGTCCATTGGCCGTTAAACCAGTATTCTTTTTTGGACTTGTCTTTGAATTTGATGGAATAGTAATCTTTTACATCACGTCCGGCATTGGTGACTCCCCAGGCAATGCTGTCATTTAACCCGATAATGATAAATGGACTGCCGGGTAGTGAAACGCCATATGCATTGGAACTTCCATTGTTAAGCTGCATTTCAAACCAGATAGATGGAAGCGACAGTTCCAGGTGCGGATCATTGGCCAGAATGGGCGCTCCGGATTGGGTTTTGCTGCCGGCAACAACCCAGTTATTACTTCCATTATTAGGATCCGGTTTATAAGCTTCCCGCTGTGTAATGGCGGTTTTATCGTTGAAATAAAGCGAATCGGCAGTGGCAGGTGCTACCGGCGTAACAGCAGGAGCAGCAAAGGGAGTGCCTTTGGGTATGATGGGCACCAGTGAATCGGCCACCTCAGGATACAGCAATTGTAATTGCTGGTCGGAGAAAAGCGAGCGGGCATGCGTATACCCGAGATCGCTTTCGGTACCCGAAGAAAGCATTTTGGCCATCATTTTCAGCAACAGGGCGGTGCGCAGATTGCTCCACTCCTGTGGTTTAAAATCAAGTAGTTTATACTCAATGGGCAGTTCACTTTCTTTCAGGCTGTGTATATAGGCGTTGACACCGCTGGTATACGCACTGTAAACGGCTTTGGAAACAGGATCTTTCTCCATTTCCGTCACAGCTCTTTCAGCGGCAAAGCGCATCCCCAGGCGACGCTGCTCCCGGTCATAATTCACCGCACGCGCACCGGCTATTTCGCTGGCGCGGCCTTCTGCTGCACGTGTCTGCAGATCCATCTGAAACAAACGGAAACGGGCATGCAGATAGCCCTGAATGAAATAAAGATCTTCATCATTTTCTGCAAATACATGTGGCACCAACCGCTCATCAAGATATACTTCGGCCTTCCCTTTGAGTCCGGCCAGGTGCAGTTCTTCTGTAAAATCGTAGTTAACCGGCTCGGCATTTTGCCAGAAGCCATGCTGCGGACTTAAAAACCGGCCCATCGGCGGCACCGTTCCCCAACTTTTATTTAATGCCCATACCAAAGCAACCGTTACGATTGCAGATAGCAGAAATGGAATTATTCGCATACAGAGATTGTGTGAATGTGAAAATAGACAACAGTTTTGAATCCATCTGAGCTTTTTTGCCCGTGTTATTAACTAATGGTTGACACTTAGGACGGAGAAAATAGTCATTTGACTCAACGAAACCGTCAATCTACCCTGCTGGCCTGCGATCTATGTTTTTTTGAACGAAATTGCCGGCAAACAGTCAGGCATGAAACCAGTTTACCTGTTTCTTCTTTTATTGATTGCAGCAGCCGGAGCCCAGGCTCAGTCTGCAGTTTTTTCCAAAAAAGCTGATAGCCTGTATAAGGCTAAGGATTTTGCCGGCGCCGCTCCGTTTTATATAAAAGCGGCAAAAAGTACGGCCCGTTATGAGACACCCAGAGCCCACTATTACAATGCAGCCTGCTGTTACGCCCTTTCGGGCGATCAGAAACTGGCCAAAAAATACCTGCGGCTGGCTGTAGAAAAATACGGGTACAGCAATCTTGATAATATGCAGAAAGATGGCGACCTGGTATCACTTCATACCGACCCAGCCTGGAATAAACTGGTTAAAAAAATACAGCAGAAACGGGCTGCCCTGCATGACCCCCGCCGTGCACGCCTGGTCACCGACGATATTCATCATTTCTGGAAAGCCTGGGATCGTGTGCAGACCGATACCGCCCGCCGGAAGGATATTTTTATACGTGATTATTTTAACCATGCTTCTTCCGGCCTGCAGGATTATTTTGCCAGCAAAATTGGCACTATTGATCAGTTTGTACGTAACCAGGTCCGCAAACCCCGCTTCTATGCCGCCATCCGGCAAAATACACTGGCCATTGATACTATGAAGGAGGAGATATATGGTTATTTCGATAAACTGAAATCACTTTATGATGACGCCACTTTTCCGGATATCTATTTCCTGATTGGTCGCTGGAACTCTGCCGGAACGGTTTCAGACAATGGACTTTTGCTGGGTGTAGATCAGATCGCCAAGTCGCCCGGTATACCCGAAGATGAGCTGAATATCTGGGAGCGAAATAATTTCACACCGGTAAAGAAAATACCGGTCATCGTTATTCACGAACTGGTGCATTTTCAACAGGGAAAAATGAAAGAAGACACTACCCTTCTTTTTTATTCTGTGATGGAAGGGATGGCTGATTTTATCTGTGAGCTGGTTACAGGCTCTAATCCCAGCCAGCGTCAGCAGGACTGGGCACAAACCCGCCGCCGTGAGGTATGGGAAGATTTTCAAAAAGAAATGTATCTGCAACGTTACAGCAACTGGATTGCCAATGGCAATCAGGAAACAGCCGACAAGCCTGCCGACCTGGGCTATTATATGGGCTATGAAATATGCAAGGCCTATTATGAAAAAGCCACCGATAAAAAGGCGGCTATCAGGGAAATGCTGGAACTACAGGATCCGAAAGCGTTTTTGGAGAAGAGTGGGTATGGAAATAAGTATAAATAGTATAAAGGGTTTAAAGAGTTTAAAAGGTAATGTGAGATTACTCTATCTGTTTCTTCCCTTTAAACTCTTTAAACCCATTAAACTCTTTATACTCTTCTCTCAGACTATTTCAATTCGAAAAGAAAAAACTGCATCTTCTCCTGTTTCGAAAAATTTTCATCTGCAACCATGATCAGGCTGGGGTTGCCATTGGGGAGTTTGGGGCCGATGGTCATGCCTTCCACATTGTCGATATACCGGTTGAGTGAATCCAGATTCAACAGCAGTTGTTTTTGAACAGGCCGGAAAATGCTTTTCTTTTTATTCAGCGATTGAATGGAAGATACGTCTGTGGCCCTTGACAGATCGGCCAGGTAAATGCGAATGGTACAGGCTGGTTTTCCTGTAGAGAAAGATCGCTCCATGACCAGCATAACATTATTTCCCAGGTGAAGGATATCGGGAATGCCATTTACTTTAAAAGCACCCGGAGGATTGGCTGGATGAGCAACCGCATTGATCTTGTAGGCATATTGTGCAAGCAGTTTACGGTCAGCCACATTATAACGCAGTATACGTATCCAGCCGGTGGAGTCGCCTCCACCAGCCCTTGGACCATCTTCGTACAATGGCTCTTCAATACTCACAAACATTTCCTTATAATCGGGTGTAAAACTCAATCCTTCAAATACGCCATTATCACGCATACCGTTTTCTGTAGTATGTACGCGTACATTGGCAGGTATAGGAAAGCTATCGAGGTACCGGCCATCTCTGTTCATGACACGTATAGTGGGGTCCTGCAATGCCGTTCTTTTATCGGTGAGTGTACGCTCCCCTTCGCTTGTCCACACCAATTCATCACTCAGAGCATTATAACGGATCGCTTCCGGATCTGTACCCTTGAAAGGGAATAAAGAACCATCCCGTTGCCGCAATGAATCGACCCGCAGCCATTGCACACTATCAATACCTGTCATGGAAAAATGAATAGCAGCTGTATAATAACGGGCCGGATTACGTTCTGACCGGTCATCGCAGATCAGGTAATAACAGTTGCGCGCCGAGTCATAATCAATGCCGGACAAACCACCGACATAGGTATTTTGGAAAAGAGCGCCCGTTTCTCTTTCCCATACACCCAGTAAATGCAGGCTTTTGGCACTGGGAACACGGGTAGGTTGTGCCTTGCGTATCACAATGCATCCGGTAGTAGTAATAGTAACGATCAGTAAAACAATCAGCAGGTGTCGGGCTATGCTCATAGTTTTATTTCTTTCAACAAAACTACAGGATTTGAGCCCCATAATTTTTAATTTGCAGAATACCATTTTGTAAAAATAAATGAGTACGGACTCCTCCACACAAGAGCTGATAAAAGCAATCAGGGCCCGCCTGCTGGCAGAATCCAGTCCGGAAGCCAGTAAGTCGGCCGACTATTTTATTCCCGGTATACAAAAGCAATATGGTGTGCGCATGCCTGTATTGAATGAAATGGCTGTAAGCTTTAAAGCCGGTGGTTTTCCCCTGGCAGATGCCTTGTGGCGGGAGGGGTCGCAGGAAGAACAATTACTGGCTGCCAGGATCATAGGCAAACTGGGACGTAAAGATCCGGCGGCAGTACTGGAACGCCTGGAGCGATATTCGGCAGAGATCAATAACTGGGCTGTATGCGATGCCCTGGGTATGCAATCCATACACGGTATCCGGGAAAAACACCAGGTAGAAATATTCGCCCTGGCCTACAGTCTCGCCTTATCTGAAAATTTCTGGCAACGCCGGCTGGCTCTGGTACTGGTTGAGTGGTATACCCGGCATAAACACCTGGTACCTGAGATTGAAGTATTGCTGAGCTCTCTTGAAAATGATGAGGCCTATTATGTACAAAAGGCAGTAAGCTGGATTAAACGTAATTTATCAAAGAAGAAATAGCCGAATAAAAGCAAAGCCCTTCCTGTATGGAAGGGCTTGCTCTTGAGCTAACGAAGGGTTAAGGTAAAACAATGATACGGGTACTTGCGCCGGCGTTCCAGCTCAGCAGTGCTTTGTTATCGCAATCACCATTGCCTGGATAAGCATAATCAAGTGCCAGTGAAAAATCATTTACTTTAATATTGAGTGTACCTGCACTGATCCATGGGCAGGCCAGTTTTTTTACAAGCGCGGTCTGTGTATTCAGTTTTACTACTACACCGTTGTTGAAATTGGTCTGCGAACTGCCTTCCAGTTGAAATACATCATCAGACAATTGAGCAGTGGCTGCACCGGCTGTTTGTGTCACATATTTCATTTTCTGATAAGCATATCCGCGTCCGTTGGGGAAGGTTACTTTACCATTTGTAACCTGTACGGAGTATTTGATATTACCACCGGCACTGAGATTGGTGATTACTTTTGTGCCTTCGATGCTGAGGCGTCCGACTTTGTAATCGGCCAGTGTGACGGTCAGCACAGCGCCTGATTCGCGGATGGGTGCTGTGTAATGCAATACGATTTTTCCTTTGCGGAATTTTCCATCGAGTCCCACGCTTCCGTTAGCGCCAAAGTCGATGGTTACTGTTTTGGGAAAGCTGCCATCGAGTGGAGATACGGTGATGGTAGCATTGTTGCCGATGCGCAAACGCAGTTGGGCAAAAACATATACCCTGATGGGATCACGGCCGGCATCGCCCGATCTGGCACTCTCCGCTCCTTCTTCTTCAGCCGCGGTCATTGAGAGGTCCTGGATATCATCATAACTGGCATCTGTTTCCGTAGCATCTGCAGAATACATAGCGGCATCGTTTTCTGTAATATTGCCGGGGGCCTGATTGTTTTCTTTTTTACAGGAAAAAAGAACTGCTGTGCTCAGCATTCCGATTGCCATCAGGCGAATGGAGGTCTGCATTGAAAAAAGTTTCATGGCTATACTTTTAGGGTTAAGGGAGTTAATAACGTTATCTTGGAACCGTCGTTAAAACGAAAGTTTAAAGGCACGTTAAAAAAAATTATTTTGCCCTGTATTCATGAAAAAGATCGTCAATTATATACGTCTATTTTTCAAAGAAATAAATAAGATCTGGCTGATCAGCTGCGTCTTGCTGATGATCCTGCTCGTGACAGCCAACTATGCATTTGGCCTCGAAGACCGGCTCATAGCCTTCTTTCCACAATCGTATATCGCAGGATATGCAAGCCTGTATGCACTGGCCTGGCTACCGTCTTTTTTATTGTACCGGCTGATCGTGCGTGATCAACAGCCCATTTCTTTACAGGCCTGGCTATGTATACTGGCGGCACCACTTCTTTTCGCTATAAAGGTGGGAATGGATACGACTGTTTCTTTTCATATGGATGCAGCCTGGTGGAGCTACTGGAATCGTATCCTGTACTGGCCATTGCGCCTGATAGTCCTGTTTGCAATACTCTTACTGATATGGATGGGTATGGGGCGTTCTGCAGACAGATGGGGTTTACATACAGAAGGATTTAAAGTCAGGCCTTATGCCATCATGCTGCTCATTATGGTACCCTTACTGTTACTGGCATCTACCCAGCCCGATTTTCAGGCTACTTATCCCAAACTAAAACAGGTGCTGCCTTTACCCGAAGGAGCATCACCGGAGTGGCTATATAAATTACTTTTTGAACTTTCGTATGGAAGTGATTTTATTTCGATCGAGCTTTTCTTCCGTGGTTTCCTGGTCATCGGTATGGCCCGCTGGCTGGGGCGCGATGCTATTTTACCGATGGCCTGCTTTTATTGTTCTATTCATTTTGGTAAACCGCTGGGCGAATGTATCAGCTCATTTTTTGGTGGACTAATTCTCGGTGTGGTTTCTTATCATACCCGTTCCATCTACGGTGGGCTGATGGTGCACCTGGGTATTGCCTGGCTGATGGAATTGTGTGGTTATCTCGCACATCTCTATAAATGGTGATGCCGGTGGTCAGTGATTGACCAGCCGGCATCATGAAATCAGTGGCTGCAGACCTGTAAGCCGGATTCTGTTCCCGGTTTGCACCGGGCGGCTATCATTTATCTGTCCTGCAGGTTGCCCCGCAGGATCAATCTGCCTACCCTTCCCTGCATTCCGAAGAATAGTGAGCGAGTCACTCACCCCGGGCCGGTTTTGCAACCGGAACCGAACGGAGATATACGTGGCATTTCAGCATGTAAGGTTTACCCCCAATAGCTGTTACCAGCTATTGTCGTGAGCTCTTACCTCACGTTTTCACCCTTATCGCCTGTATCGCTACAGGAGACGGTCATTTTCTGTGGCACTATCTGTTGGCGGAAACCGCCACCCGGCTCTTCACCGGTACAATGCTCTGTGCTGTCCGGACTTTCCTCCTCCTGATAAATCAGGACGCGATAACCCGGCCTGCAGCGGAGCAAAGGTAGGAAAATCAGATTTGATGATGTGGCGATTTGAAAATTTGAAGATTGTTCAAAAAAGTGATGTCTGTTTTTTCTAAAACTTAAGCCTCATTACTTCTCACTCATTTTCAAATTTTCAAATCGCCACATCATCAAATCATCATCTCAGCCATATCTCCGTCGCTCCATACCCATATCTCGGGTCATACTGATTGATGTACGTTTTTACTTCTTTTTTCATCCGCAGCAATTCATGAATCTCATCGCGGAGGCGCCCTTCACCCACTCCATGAATGATGGTGAGTTTGGGTAAATGATGAGCGACTGCCAGTTCATAAAATTTTTCGAAGGTGCTGAGCTGTATACCCAGGATTTCGAGATTGCTCATATGCTCCCAGTTGTCGCTTAGCTTTTCGATATGCAGGTCTACCACACTGCGTGCCGGCTCGAGGTGGCGGCGTGCTTCACGGGCATCATACACTTTAAAGCCTTTTGCAGCAAGACTGTCAAGCTCCAGTGTATCTTCCACCGCCCTGTCTGGATAAGTATCAAAAAGCTTATACGAAAATGTGGCCAGGTTTTGTTTCCTGATTTCCTCAATACGTGCAAAAAACTGTTTGGGTTTAATCTTCAGTGATGTTTCGTAATGGGTGGCCTTCTTTTTATCAGGCTTTGCCAGGCTGAAGTCGATATGGTAACTGGGACTGTCATTCAGATCGGAGAAAGGAATATCATGCAGGTAAAAATCATGAAAAGGCTGAATGGTATTGCGTAGTTCAAAATCCTTTTGCCCAAAAAAGTGCAGCTGGTAGTCAAACAGGTAAGCCTCTTCGGTATGATTGATCAAATGCAACTTGAGGGTGATGACCACTTCATCGCCAAATTCGTCGGTATCCATTACCGGCAAAAAGCTGAGCCAGACCCCATTGATCTTGCGTGGAACCGGTGTGGTCTTTTCCGGACGCAGATCGTCCACATATTTCTTTTCCTTACGCGCAGGCTGCTGTTTTTTCTGCGAGAAACGTTTGAAGTAAGGAAAGTCCATCTGGTCAAAATAAACAGGAAAACGAACTCCTCTCACTTCTACCATGGCCATCTTATCATTAATAATATCCACAATCTGTCCTTCCTCGTCTGAGTGAAGGATCAGTACCGTATCACCGATCTGATATTTCATGCTGCAAAATTACGAAATAGGCAGCATGCACTTAACAGTACTACGATTGTGTTTGTGCCAGCCGGCTATGCCGTTGGCCATACAGGAAGTAAATAGCCAGGCCTATTACCATCCAGACAAAAAACCAAAGCCAGCTTATGGCAGGTATTTCGATAAGCAGGTAAAGGCATGACAATACACCCATGATAGGAATCAATGAATAATTGCGCACAATGGTCAGAATAGTCAGGATCGTCGCAATGACGAGGAATATGAGGAAAAGAACTTCCTGATAGCCTTCATGCCCCAGGTTAGTAAAAGCGTCCTGGATCCGCGTGCGGAATCCGTAAATAAAAAGTGCCAGTAAAACGGGCACGATATAACGGCCATTGATATAAGGAATACGGAAACGTCCCGGTTCCTTTGGTGCGGGAGGCAGCAGCAATACGCCGCCGGATACGAGTACAAAGGCAAACAGGGTTCCGATACTGGTGAGATCGGTCATGAGTCCGCTGCGCAATACCAGGGCGCCGATACCTACAATAACTCCCGTTACGATCGTAGCAAATGAAGGCGTTTGATATTTGGGGTGAATGGTCTGAAATTTTTTGGGTAGCAAACCATCACGGCTCATGCTCATCCAGATACGTGGCTGTCCCAACTGGAATACCAGCAATACAGAGGTAGTGGCTACTACTGCGCTGATAGAAACAATGGTTTCAATCCAGGGCGCTCTTTTTTCAAATACAAAAGCGAGCGGATCATTTACATCCTTGAAGTTGGAGTAGTTTTCAATACCCGTCAGTATCAGCGCAATCAGAATATACAACACCGTACAGATAACGAGTGAATAGATCATTCCCTTGGGCATATCCCGCTGTGGATTGCGGCATTCTTCAGCAGTGGTAGAAATAGCATCAAAGCCGATATAGGCGTAGAATACCGCCGACACTCCTTTTAGCACTCCTTCAAACTGATTGGGCATAAAAGGTTTCCAGTTGTTGGTATCTACAAAGAATGCACCTGCTATGATCACAAATATGATAACAGCTACCTTAAAGATCACCATGTAATTGGCCGATTGCTTACTTTCCTTAATACCGATAAAAGCGATCCAGGTAATAAGGCAGACCACGAGAAATGCCGGCAGGTTGAAAAAGATATGGGTGCCACCAATAGTAGGAGCACTATTATATGCTTCTACAGCAAACTGGTAGGTCTTAAGTGATTCAGGGCTTAGTGCCTGACCCGATGCCAGGGCTTTGGTGGCCTCCTGATAAGCATTGCTGGCGGTTTGTGGATCTACCAGCATCCAGTCAGGAAGGTGTATATTAAACACATGCTCCAGCAGATTGTTGAAATAGCTACTCCAGGAAATGGCCACTACTATATTACCAATCGCATATTCCAGGATCAGTGCCCAGCCAATGATCCAGGCTATAAGCTCTCCAAAAGTGACATATGAATAAGTATAGGCGCTACCTGCTACCGGCACGCGGCTGGCAAACTCGGCATAACAAAGAGCCGAAAACCCACAGGTAATTGCTGTAATGACAAATAAGAGTGATACGCCGGGGCCTCCATGATAGGCCGCTCCTCCAATGGTAGAAAAAATACCGGCTCCAATTACTGCTGCAATTCCCAAAAAAGTCAGGTCACGTACGCCAAGCACTCTGCGGAGTCCAGCGCCATGGTCAGCCTGACCAGCTTCATATTCCTTACGTATGGTCTCAATTGATTTTTTGCGAAACAGGGAATTTGCCATCAGCAATTAGTTTTGAAGGCCTTAAAATAGGGAAAAATCGTGAAGCAGCTCCAGAATTTCAAGCGAATAGTACAATCGGTCCTGCCGGGTGCTTAATACTCCCGTTGTACCAGGAACTGGGCCAGCTCTCTCAGTGGCGCTTTACGGCCAGACAGAACGGCAATATCATCCAGGTGACGCAATGCCTCATCGAGGTATTTATTTTTTAATTCCATAGCCCAGGCATCCACGCCACAAGCCCGGAATATTCCCAGCATTTGTTCCACCTTATCAGCAGGATTGCTATGAAGTAGTTGATTGATCTGTGCAGCCTGTGTGGAGTTGGCCGTTTCCAGTGCATGTATCAGCAAAAAGGTCTTTTTGTTGGCCAGAATATCTCCGCCTACCTGTTTACCAAAGCGGGCAGGATCACCAAATGCATCCAGGTAATCATCCTGTACCTGGAAGGCGAGTCCGAGTTTGCGGCCAAACTCATACAACAGTCCCTGATTACGCTCTCCTGCCCCGCCCAGGATAGCGCCCATTTTGAGACTGGCGGCCAGCAGTACAGAGGTCTTCAATTCTATCATACGCAAATACTCCGTAAGAGATACCTGCTTTACCGATTCAAAATCCATATCCAGTTGCTGCCCTTCACATACTTCACGGGCCGTGGTATTGAAAAGCACCTGGATCGGTTTGATAAAACCAAGATCCACGTGACTCAGCAGGTCATAGGCTGCTATCAGCATCACATCGCCGGAAAGAATGGCGGTATTGTCACCATACTTATGAGGAACTGTTGGCTGTCCGCGTCGCAGAGGCGCCTTATCCATGATGTCGTCATGGATGAGGGTGAAATTGTGAAAGAGTTCGATAGCCGTAGCCAGTTGCCAGGCATTGGGATGCACTTCATCAAACAGTTCGTTGCCCATCAGGCACAGAACGGGACGCACACGTTTACCACCCAGGTTCAGAAAATAAGCATTGGGCTCATACAGACTTGCCGGCTGATCCGGAAAGCGATAGGAAGCAAAATGCTGGTTGAATTGCTGTAAAAACTGTTCGAACGAATGCATGAAAGTATTAAGTGATAAGTTATAAGTAAAGGTGAAAGGTTGATGGTATAAGGTATAAAAGTATAAAGGTTTAAAGATGTTATAGATATTTACCATCAGCATATTAACACATTATCTTAACCATCTTCAAATCCTCAAATCACCAAATCTTCAAATCGGTTGGTACATTATTACTTTTTTTTCTTCTTCGCTTTTCTATTCGCTATTTCCTTTTCTTCTTCTTCCATCATCACCCATTGATAGTCGAGCTGGCGTTTGAGCAGATTGGCGGCAGCAACCTGGATGCGTACTTTATCCCCCATTCTGAATTTTTTACCACTGCGCATTCCTACCAGGCTGTAATCTGATTCCGCATGACGGAATTCATCATATTCCAGCAGGCTGTTTACACTCACGAGGCCTTCACATTTATGCTCTACAGTTTCTACCCAGAATCCGAAACTGGCCACGCCACTGATCACACCATCAAACTCTTCACCTACGTGGTTTTGCATAAACTGTACCTGTTTGTATTTATTGGCAGCACGCTCGGCTTCCATAGCCGCCCGCTCGCGCTCACTGCAATGCTGGCAGCGCTCTTCCAGTTTTTTATCGGCAACCAGCTTCTCATCCAGTACTTCCTGCAGCAACCGGTGCACCATCACGTCGGGATAACGGCGTATGGGCGAGGTGAAATGACAATAGAATTCAAATCCAAGGCCATAGTGACCGATATTTTCTGTGGTGTATTTGGCTTTGGCCATGGTACGTATGCCCAGTTGCTCCAGTACATGCTGCTCGGGCCGGCCATTCACATCTTTCAGCAACTGGTTGAATGATGCGGCAATTTTTTCCGGTGAGGAGGAATCAAACTTGTGACCAAATTTATTCGCGAAGGCGATAAATGGCAGCAGCTTCTCTTCGTCAGGTGTATCATGTATGCGATAGGGAAACGGCAGCGGTTTGTTATTGACTTTTATTTTAGATACATGCTCAGCCACATAGCGGTTGGCCAGCAGCATAAATTCTTCAATCAGCTGATGTGCTTCCTTGCTTTCCTTGATTACGATACCGATAGGATCGCCTTTTTCATCGAGTTTGAACCGTACTTCCTGCGAAGAGAAATTGATGGCTCCTTTATTGAAACGTTTCTTGCGCATTTTTTGCGCCAGCTCATTCAGTATAAGAATGGTGGCGGCATGATCGCCTTCTTTTGTCTCGATGATCTCCTGTGCTTCTTCGTAGGTGTAACGACGGTCTGAGTGCATGATCGTTCTGCCCAGCCAGTACTGCTTTACTTCTGCTTTATTGTTGACCTGGAAAATAGCCGAAAAGGTCAGCTTGTCTTCATTGGGCCGCAGCGAGCAAAGTACATTGGAGATATGCTCCGGCAGCATAGGATTTACCCGGTCGGGCAGGTATACCGATGTGGCCTTCTGGTAAGCGGCTTTATCCAGCGCCGTGTCGGGCTCTACATAATGGCTTACATCGGCAATATGAACACCGATCTCATACAGACCAGGCTTTATCTCCCGGAATGAAAGGGCATCATCAAAATCCTTTGCATCTGCCGGGTCGATGGTAAATGTGAGGATATCTCTTACATCTTTCCGGTTTTTCATCTCCGATGCGGATATCTGATCAGGAATGCGGGCGGCAACTTCGAGTGCATCGTCAGGGAAATCGAGCGGAAATCCATTTTCGAGCAGTATTTCTTTCATTGCAGCATCGTTGCTGTTTTCAGCATCGAGCACACTGATCACTTCGCCGACCGGACGTTTATCCTTATTGTCCCATTTTACCAGGCGGGCTACCACCCGGTCGCCGTTTTTGGCATTGTTGAGCTGATTGAGGGGAATAAACAGGTCGGGCATGGGTTTGTCTGATTCAGCCACAAAAAAGGCGAAGTTCTCACTCACCTGCAGCTGACCAATAAACTCCACCCGTTTCCTTTCCACCACTTCGGTTACTTCGCCCTGAAGGCGGCGTCCACCACCGGGTTTGATTTTTACCAGTACGGTATCTCCGTGCATGGCCGTATTAAAATCGCCCGGTCGGATCAGGATATCTGTTTCCTGGTTGGGAACGATAACGAATCCCATACCTGAACGTGTAATGTCTAACGTTCCTTTATAGAGCTTTCCATCAGCTCCTCTTTGTTTATTCTTTTTTCTTGAATTGTTTTTTCTTCCCATAGGTTAATTTTTCACGGGACGCTCAAATTCGGTAATGAACCGGCGTACCCTTTTTTCAAACTTGTCTTTTTCATCAAATAAAAAATGATGCCGGACTGGTACTACATACAGGGGCAAATCAGCCATTTCTGACCTGAATTTAATCAATCGCACGGCATCTTTCTCTGTAGTGAGTATTATTTTATCTTCAGCCGTCATCGACTCAAATTTCTTCCGGATATCCCGCAGATCATCAATGGTGAAGATATGATGATCTGAGTATGCCATCATCTGATAGGATCTGCATTGTGCCTCCAGCATCTGTTTAAGCGGGCGCGGATTGGCAATGCCGCTTACCAGCAGGGCCTCTGTCTGATCAGTCAATTCATAATGGCGGTTATCCAGGATATGATACAACCGGCCATATTCCATGCTTGCAAAAAAAACAGACTGATCGGGCAAGGGGGCTATTTCTGTTTCTATCTTCTTCTTTTCTTCCAGGGTCAATTCAGGTTTACACTTGGTCACCACAATGATCTGTGCCCGGCGATAAGAAGATTTCAGATCGCGGAGGTCGCCTGTAGGCAAATAAAAATCGCGTGTAAACAGGTTGGTCTGTTCCGTAAGTAGTATATTCAATCCTGCGTGTATGGCGCGGTGCTGAAAGGCATCATCCAGGATAATGAGCTGGGTCTCCGGCCGGTCATGCAGCAACTGTGGTACGGCCACGATCCGTTCTTCGCCGACTGCAACGGGTACATCCGGAAATTTGAGGTGAAACTGCATCGGCTCATCCCCTATTTCCAGGGCATTGCTATTGACATCTGCCAGTGCATAACCCCTGGTTTTGCGTTTATATCCGCGGCTCAGGGTCGCTATTTTAAAGTCGTCTTTCAGCAACCGTATCAGGTATTCCACCATGGGCGATTTGCCGGTGCCGCCTACAGAAAGATTACCCACACAGATCAGTGGCAGGCCGAAACGGGAGCTTTTTAATATTCCTTTGTCGTAAAGAAAATTCCTGATTGCAATAGCTATCCAGTACAGAATAGAAAATGGCAACAGCAGTATGCGAAAGGATTTGAGGAATAAGTTAGAAAACATACACGTTATTCGGCGTAATACAGATATCTAAAGGTACATCAAATTCATGCCGGTCGCTGATCTTACTGACCGGTTCAAAATAGCTGAATCCGGCTTTGATGCATTCAGGCCGGCAATTGCGGAGATAGCGGTCATAAAATCCCTTTCCGTACCCTACCCTGTACCCTTCTTCATCGACTGCCAGCAGCGGCACCAGTACCATATCCAGGTTTTCCGCCGGCAAAGGCTCTCCCGCTTCCGGCTCATAGAGGTTATACTTTTTTTTGGTAAAAGGTGTATCTCCATCTGTGGCAATAGCTGTCATGGATCCGTTTTCAAAATCTGTAACCGGATAACATACCTGCAACTCGGGGTTGCGAAAACGCAGGTAATCCACTACCGGATGCAGGTTAGGCTCCTTATTTTCATCAATCGGCCAGTAGGCCAGCAATGTACTGATAAAAGGCAGCTCGACCCCTTGAAAGCTGATCAGCAACAGATCATCCAGTTTCAGCAGATCAGGTTCCGTTAACGCCTGCCTTTTTGCCCGGTACTCCTGTCTGATTGCCTGTTTGTTCATGATAAATAAAGAGAATAGGTTTAACTGGAGCTTTCATCAGGTTGTATGAATATGGAAAAGATAGTAGTGCCGTAATTTTTTTCCATCCGATACAACGGAAAGCTTTTGTAATCGTTGCGGGGAGTGTGCTCCAGCACAAACCAGCCACCGGGATTGAGCAGTTTTTTTTCTGCGATCAGCCGGGGCAGATCATCAATATTGGTGAGGGCATAAGGCGGCCCTGCAAAAATGAAATCATACCGGCTGCTGCATTGCTGAATGTATTTGAATACATCCATTTTTATTGCCTGCAAATGATCGAGGCCCAGTTCGGCTGCAGTTTTTTTGATAAATGCATACATCACATTGTCTTTCTCTACAATAGTCTGATCTGTGGCTCCACGCGATGCCAGTTCGTAACTGATACTGCCGGTACCACCAAAAAGATCCAGGGTTTTTAGGGAGGGGATATCCAGTTTATGCTGTATAACATTAAACAATCCTTCCTTGGCTATATCGGTGGTAGGCCGGGTATAAGGCATTTTGGAAGGTGGGTTGAATTTTCTGCCACCTAAATCGCCGCCAACTATTCGCATTGGGCCAGGTCATTTAATGTGGTAAAAAAATGGGTAGGCACGGGCTCTTCCACAGCAGGGATACGCCAGCTTGCTTCCCGGAAACGGAGTTCGAGAAAGTACTGATACAATTCCCGGTACAGTGCAGACTCTGCATTGATAAGACCGGTCAGCGAAAGCCTTACCTGCTCCTGTGGTAATGAAAACTGCTGGCAGATCTTCAGCAGATAATACAATACGTCTGCTGGTGTCTCATATTGATAGGTCTGCGCCAGCAGCAGTTTATTGCCCCGGGTAGCGATGACCGAAAATTCGTTGCTGCGTATATCAACGGCAAGCGCTCCTTCGAATGCAGTAGATTCAATGCATTGAAGAGCCAGGCTGTAACTGTGTCGTATGGTGGCACCGGGATAATGAATCTTTGCCCAATCCCAGCCGGCCTGTGGTACTGCATAGACCAGGTACAGTTGCCAGCTGGCTATATATTCTGTCTCGATATGACTCGATCCGGTATGTCCATACAACGCATGCAGATAAGCGGCTGCATCACTTTCCTTATACAGAGCTGCGGGTATAAGCGTACACCAGGGGGCATCAAAACGAAGCCGGGTAGCCGCGTAGCGCCGGTTCAACACGGGCGAAGACTGTATGACGGTCTGCAGACCTGCTTCTTCCGTATCACCCTGTCCCCACCAGCCCAGTTGCTGCAGGTTTTGACCATCCTGACCGGTCACTGCCCAGCCCAGGTGATGATTACCAATGCACACAGAAAGGGTCTCTGTACCATTGTGTTCAGCATTATCCCGATATATAGAAAAAACCTCTTTCACGTAAATTCTTTAATTGTTGCAAAGTAATGAAGATATTCCGTAGTGGAATGGCAAATATGACACCAAACCCTGCCTGGAGAGGCAGGAATGTGGCTCCGATAGCTATAAATAAATGGAAATAATTGCTGTGGTCATGCATCAAAATCGGCGTCATACCGCACCGCCGAAACTCCTGTAAAATTATCAATCGGTGGATTCAGCTTTTGCACCTCCACCGATACTTTTTGCACCTGTGGGTAAGCCTGCCGCACTTCATGACAAATGGATTGGGCTACTGTCTCCAGCAGGTCGACCGGCTTTTCCATGACAGCATTCATAATTGAATAAAGCCGGGCGTAATCAATCGTTTCGCTGATATCAGTGATCAACTGGCTGGCAGGTGTATAGAACACATTCATATTTACCACAAAATCGTTTCCCTTCTGCCTTTCTTCAGGATATAATCCATGATAGGCGCGGAAACGTACATTGTGTAATGAAATGGTAAACTGGCTGGCCACGTCTTTTATTCGGATGAATAGGAAATATGATATTAATGTAATCCCTGTGCACTCAGGTAACGTTCTGCATCCAGTGCTGCCATG
This sequence comes from Chitinophagaceae bacterium, assembly GCA_047600605.1. Lineage (GTDB taxonomy): Bacteria > Bacteroidota > Bacteroidia > Chitinophagales > Chitinophagaceae > CAYMZZ01. The sequence goes on from JASGKK010000001.1 coordinate 487,219, forward strand.
CAACCACTGCCCGCAGCGGTAACGGCCTGACGGTAGATTTTATCCTGCACATCGCCGGCTGCAAATACACCTTCTACATTGGTACGGGTAGAACTGGGTACAGTAATGATGTAACCGGCTTCATCCATTTCCAGATAATCTTTAAAAATGGCTGAATTGGGTTGGTGACCAATGGCTACAAAAAACCCATTCACAGGAATCTCCTGTGTTTCGTTCGTTTTATTATTACGAATGCGGATAGCACTTACATTTTTCTCACCGATCACCTCTTCTGTTTCCGTATTCCAGTATACTTTGATATTAGGTGTATTCAGCACACGGTCCTGCATGATCTTACTGGCCCGCATTTCTCCTTTGCGTATCAGCATGTGTACGGTGGTGCAGAGTTTAGACAGGTACAGTGCTTCTTCAGCAGCCGTATCGCCCGCTCCTACAATTGCCACTTCTTTGCCACGGAAAAAGAACCCATCACATACCGCACAGGCACTCACACCAAAACCATTGAGGCGTTGCTCGCTTTCGAGTCCCAGCCATTTGGCTGAAGCACCGGTGGCAATAACTATAGCATCGGCTTCCATCCATTTTTCATCATCGATCTGTACTCTATAGGGCTGCCTGCTGAAATCAACCTGTGTGGCCAGACCAAAGCGGATATCTGCACCCATACGTTTGGCCTGCTTTTCAAAATCAACCATCATCTCCGGCCCCTGCACACCATCGGCATAGCCGGGATAGTTTTCCACTTCGGTTGTAATGGTAAGCTGGCCGCCGGGCTGAATACCCTGATATAAAACAGGTTTCAGATTGGCACGAGAGGCATAAATGGCGGCTGTATATCCTGCAGGCCCACTGCCTATGATCAATAAGGATACTTTTTCAACGGTTTCGACTGACATATTCTAACTATTCCCTAATAAAACAATAACTGCAAAAGAAAGTTTATTTGCCCAAAATGCCAAAACACCTTGTTGACACCTGTTGACAACCTGTGAAACAAAAAGCCCGCATGATGATACATGCGGGCTATGATATAAACAGGTTGATTATTAACCCAGGCGCTGGTCTACGATAGCCTTGTCTATTTCGGCTTCCTTGCGCTGCTCTTCCTGCAGGCGTTTCAGTTTTTTGCCATAAGAAAGACGGGTGATCAGCACAAATAATACGGGCACCACAAAGATGGCCAGTGTGGTGGCCGCGAGCATACCGCCAAATACAGTCCATCCGATCGTTTTTCGGCTTTCTGCGGCAGCACCGCTGGCAAAGGCCAATGGCAATACACCCAGGATAAAGGCCAGTGAGGTCATTACAATGGGCCGTAAACGCAGACGTACCGCCTGCAGGGTGGCATGGGCAATATCAATGCCCCGGTCAACCCGCTCCTTGGCAAACTCCACAATGAGGATGGCATTCTTGGCAGCCAGACCAATCAGCGTGATCAGGCCAATCTGTGCATAGATATTATTGCTGAGACTGGGAATGAATGTAAGCGTAAGAATAGAACCAAAAGCACCGATAGGTACTGCAAATAATACAGAAAACGGTACCGACCAGCTTTCGTACAGGGCTGCGAGGAACAGGAATACAAATACCAGCGATATGGCAAAGATGGTAGTCTGCTGGTTGCCTGCTGCAATCTCCTCGCGACTCATACCGGAAAATTCATACCCATAACCGGCCGGCAGTGTTTTGGCCACTTCTTTCAGCGCTTCAATAGCCTGACCGCTACTGTATCCGTCTTTGGGCGAACCATTGATCTCGATAGTACGGTAGATATTGTAGTGTGAGATCACCGAAGGCGTTTCAATCACTTTTGTATTGATAAGCGCACTCAGCGGAATCATATTGCCCTGGCTGTTGCGCACATAAAATTTTTCGATATCCTGCAATGATCCGCGGAAACTGCTATCAGCCTGTGTCATTACACGGAAGTTGCGACCATAAAGGTTGAAGTCATTTACATAACTGCTACCCAGGAAATTGCTGAGTGTACTGTACACATCAGCCACAGATACACCGAGTTTTTTGGCCTGCTCTTTATTTACATCCACCTGGTAACCGGGTGTGCGTGCATTAAAGAAGCTATAGGCCATACCGATTTCGGGGCGTTGATTAAGTTTCATCAGAAAATCACGTGCTACTGCTTCAAACTGCTGGATATTGTCGGTACTGGCGGTTTGCTGCAATTCAAATGTGAAACCTGATGTAGCGCCCAGGCCGGGGATGGCAGGCGGTGCGATAGGCATGACACGTGCCTCCTTGATATCGGCTGTAATGGCCCTGATCTTACCAATCACCGCCTGTACATGATGCTCTTTCCCTTTGCGGTCATCCCAGCGTTTGAGGTTTACAAACATGGTACCCACGTTTGATTTGTTGGAGAAGCTGATAATGTTCAAACCTGCGAGACCACCTACCACATCTACTTCGGGCAGCGATTGCACACGTCCCATGATCGTCTTCAGCATATCAATACTGCGGTTGGTAGAACTGGCTTCTGCCATTTCGTACGTTACAAACAAACGGCCTTCGTCTTCTGTAGGGATAAAGCCACTGGGCTTGTTTTTGAACAGGAAAGTCAATCCCACAAACAATGCGGCCATCATCACCAGTACATAGGGTGTGCGGCGTATCCAGGCTGCCACACCTTTGGTATAACCATTGGTGAGACGATTGAAGCCACGGTTGAACCAGGCAAAGAAACGCTCCAGCAGATTGAGTTTGGCGCCTTCTTCCTTGGATGGTTTCAGCATGATCGTACACAGCGCCGGTGTAAGTGATAGCGCTACAAAGGCAGAGATGATCACCGATACAGCAATGGTGATGGCAAACTGCTGATACAAACGTCCCACAATACCGGGTATAAACCCAACCGGTACAAATACGGCCGCGAGGATCAGGGCAATGGCTATTACAGGGCCCGAGATATCCTTCATGGCTTTGCGGGTTGCCTCCCTCGGCGACATCTTCTCATGATCAATATTATGCTGTACCGCTTCCACCACCACAATGGCATCATCCACCACTATACCAATTGCCAGTACAAAGGCAAAGAGTGTGAGTGTATTGATGGTAAAACCGAGTGAGCTGAAGAGGATAAATGTTCCAATGAGTGATACGGGAATGGCCAGTACGGGAATGAGCGTGGCCCTCCAGTTCTGCAGGAAAAGAAATACCACGAGCACCACCAGTATCAATGCTTCTATCAGGGTATGCACTACTTCATTGATAGATACCTGTACCACAGTAGCTGTTTCCAGCGGCACGAGGTAGTCTACGTCTTTGGGAAAGGTTTTTTTCATTTCTACCAGTGCCTTGTTGATACCTTCATAGGTGTCGAGGGCATTGGCGCCGGGTGCCTGATAGATCAGTACAAAGGCAGCTGGTTTACCATTTACAAAGGCGTTGGCCGTATAATCAAACTTACCCAGTTCCACACGGGCCACATCTTTGAGGTAAACGATATTTCCATCCGAAGGGCGTGTACGTACAATGATATTTTCAAACTGCTCTTTGGTGCTGATGCGGCTATTGGTCAGGATGCTGTATTCAAAAGTCTGGGCATTGGGCTGTGGGTTACCGCCTACTGTACCTGCAGCGATCTGCAGGTTTTGTTCCTGCAGGGCGGCATTTACTTCGGCAGGTGTCATACCCAGTGCGGCCAGTTTTTCGGGATTAAGCCAGATACGCATACTGAAATCATCTGCACGCGAAAAGATGTCTCCCACGCCTTTTACCCGCAGCAGGGCATCCTTTACGTAGAGGTTTACGTAGTTGCCGATAAAGGTGATGTCGTGCGTGCCATTGGGCGAATAAAAAGCCAGGGCCATCATGATACTCGGGTTCCGCTTACGTACGGTCAGCCCCAGGCGTTTAACGGCATCGGGCAGGGATGGCTCAGCCACACTCACCCGGTTCTGCACATCCAAAGTGGCAATATTGATATCGGTACCTACTTCAAAGTTGACCGTGATGCTGCTCTGACCACTGCTGGTACTGTTTGAGCTCATATAGGTCATGCCCGGCGTACCGTTTACCTGTGTCTCGATGGCTGTGGTAGTGGTTTGCTCTACCGTCTGGGCATCGGCGCCGGTAAAGTTACCGGCGATTGATACCGTGGGCGGTGAGATATCCGGATACTGCGCTACGGGCAGGTTGATGAGTGATATAATACCAACCAGTACCAGCACAATGGAAATGACAATGGCGGTTACCGGTCTTTTTATAAAAGTTTCTGCTATCATTTTCTACTACGCGATTAATCTGATGAGTATTCTGATAAAGTACTATCGTTTTGGCAACGACAGCTATACAAATAGCATGGATGTTTATTTCTTTGCGGCACCGGCAGCACCCGGAGCTCCGGTACTGATCGTTGCACCTTCACGCAGATTCTGTATACCTTCCACTACTATTTTCTCGCCGCTCTGCACACCATCCCGTACTATGATATTTGTTCCGATTTGTTTACCCAGCACAACCTTACGCTGAGATACTTTGCTGCTGTCGCCGACAACATATACAAAGAACTCGCCCAGTTGCTCTGTTACCGCTTTATAAGGAATGGTCACAGACTCCTGGCCGCCGTTGTTAAGTATACGTACGGTTGTGCTCATACCTGCTTTCAGCAGCTTTTTTCCGTTGGCAAAACTCAGTCTTGCACGGATGGTACCGGTTTGCGGATCTACTGCACGATCGAGCAATAGCAGTTTGCCATTGGCCGGATAAACCTCTTTTCCAAATGCAATGCTGAAAGTAGAGTCAGCGCCCTTGCTGCCATTTGTCAGCAATTGATTAAAGCGGTAAAGTTCTTTCTGATCTACGGTAAAATCAACGGCAATCGGATCATCGGTCGATACTGTATTCAGCACTGTTTGCCCGGCCACCACGCTCGTACCCATACGTACCTGTGAGATACCGATGGTACCGGTAAACGGAGCATTGATCGTAGCAAAGCCCAGGTTGGCTTTTACTGCATTCACATTCGCCTTTGCTGCATCTACCTGCTTGCGGGCAGCTTCCAGTGCAGCATCAGCATAGTCTACCTGCTGTTTGGCAATGGCATCCTGCTTATCCAGCTCATGATAGCGGTCGGCATCTTTCTGTGCTTTGAGCAGGTTGGTTTCCTGCACCTGCAGATTGGCCAGTGCCTGCTGATAATTGGCACCGTACAGTTGCTGGTCGATGCTGTAAAGCCGTTGTCCTTTTGTTACAGTCGCTCCATCCTGAAAATGAATAGCGGTAACATAACCGGTGACCTGTGCACGTATTTCGGTTTGATTAAGCGCAACCACCGTACCGGGATATTCATCATAATAAGGCGCTGCTGATGATACCACTTCGGCCACCGTTACGGGTACCGCAGGCGGAGGCCCCTGCTGGGCGGGTTGCTGTTTACCGCCACAGGCACTCAACAGTCCTATCGAAGAAATTGCAGTGATGAAGTAAAAATTCCTGTTTAGCATATACATATTGCTTTGTAAATAGAGAATTCAGTTCGTGTTAAAAAGTTAAGTTACCCAGGCTCACCTGCACATCGATCTTGCTGCTTAATACCTGGTATAGTGCGTTGTAATAATTGATCTGTGCGGTGCGCAGATCTGTTTCTGCCGTGATCACTTCGAGATAAGTCTTCACTCCCGAGCGGTATTGCAGATTGATCACATCATACACCTCTTTGGCCAGCAGCATATTTTCGCGCAACGCCTCGTAGGTTGCTTTGCTGGCGCGGTAAGAAGCGAGTGCCGCTGAATATTCAGCCGAAATCGAATTGTTGAGTTTGGTCAGCTCCAGTTCGGTGCGCTGTACCTGCCACTCTGCCTGCTGAATATTATACTTGCGTTTTCCTCCCTGAAAAATGGGGAACGACAACGTAATTCCCGCAAAAGAATTGGGAAAATTCTGATTATAGAGTTTGCCAAAATCGTTGTTGAGGAAGTTGAGATTATAGCCTGCATTGGCAGAGAGCGTGGGGATATAACTCCATTTATTATACTGGAGATTTGCTTTCTGCAGACGCAGTTGAGTCTGCAGGGTCTGGTACTCTATACGACGGCTGTAATCGACCGGAGCCAGCGTATCGAGATATACTTCGTTTTCCAGTGCGAGGCTATCGTATGCGATGGGCAGTTCGGCAGCCGAAGGATAGTTCATCAGCGCCTTTAAATAAATGAGCTTGGCATTGAGTCCTTCTGCGTTGGCCAGGCGGGTGGCTTTAGCATTGTTGAGAGCAATGGTGGCCCGTTTGAAATCAGTCTTATCTGCTACACCGGCATCGTAGGCAGCACGAGCATCCTTAAGACTGCGCTCGAGTCGTACAATATTTTCTTCCGCCACACGGATCTGCTGCTGCGTGGCCAGTACATCATAGAATGCCTTCGATACATTGGAGGCCACATTGATACGTGCAGACTCTGTGAGCTGTTTTGCCTGTATACGTACATCACCTTTGGTGCGGCTGGCCAGCAATACATCGCGGTTAAACAGGGCCTGTGTGGCCGAAAACTGGATGGCAGAAGTGTTGTTGACACCCAGGCGTACGGGGTTACCTCCTATCACACTGGTCTGCACCTGAAAGTTGTGCTGATAGAGATAATTCAGATTAAGCTGGGGGTACCAGTCGGCCAGTTTTGACTTTATCTGTAATTCAGTGGTTTTTTCATCAATACCTGCCTGTTGTACGGCGGGCTGATGTTTGAGTGCATACTGAATCACAGCAGGCAGGTTAGCCTGTGTCAGGAGACTGTCAGCAGCAGTCTGCGCTTGTGAAGTATGGCAAATAAAAATAGTAAAGACAGAGAGCACATACACAGGAATACGTTTCCCTGTAGCTGGCATAATTACTTTCAACATAAACAAAATTGACTTACTGTACGATGGCAAGTTTCGTTGGTTCCGTTTCGGAGAAAGATCATACAACAAGAAAAACGGGAGATTGTTCAATCTCCGTTGGAACTTTTATCGACCAAAGTTAAACGATTCGTCAAATGCGGAACCGAAGATTTTTTGCAGAAGGTAAAAGACAAAAGGTAGAAGGTAAAAGATGGAAACTCCCCTTTACCATTTCCCACCCTTTACCTAAATAAAACAGCTCCAGTCAAAAAGACGGGAGCTGTTTCTGTAATTAAACCCACCAATTTTCTTTCCCGCCCGGGGGCGAAAAAGAGGCTGCTATTTTAACCCAGGTACGCTTTCAGTGCGCTGCTGTACCGGGCTTTTTGTAAACGTTTGATCGCTCTTTCCTTGATCTGGCGGATACGCTCTTTGGTAAGGTCGTATTTCTGACCAATCTGTTCGATGGTCACGCCCTGCTCGCCATCCAGGCCAAAGTAGGCATTTACGATCTCTGCTTCACGGGGGCTGAGTGATTTCAGCACACGACGGATCTCGTTGCGCAGAGAGTCTTTCATGACATCGTCATCTGTATCATCAGAACCTTCCAGCAGGTCGCCCATGGCTACATCTTCGGCTTCGTGCACAGGGGCATCAAGTGAAGTGTGACGGGTATTGCTCTGGAAAATATTGTTGATCTCAGTCTCGCTCATTTCAAGCAGTTCGGCCAGTTCTTCTGTAGAAGGTTCCCGCTCATGCTCCTGCTCGAATGCCATATAGGCTTTGTTGGCTTTGTTGTAAGTACCGATTTTGTTCTGGGGCAAACGAACCAGGCGGCCCTGCTCGGCCAAAGCCTGCAGAATCGACTGACGGATCCACCATACGGCATACGAAATGAATTTGAAACCTTTGGTTTCATCGAAGCGCTGGGCAGCCTTGATCAGACCGAGGTTACCTTCATTGATCAGGTCACTCAGTGATAACCCCTGGTGCTGGTATTGTTTTGCAACAGATACCACGAAACGCAGGTTAGCCTGTACCAGTTTGTCCAGTGCTTTTTGGTCACCCATCTTAATCCGCTGGGCCAGTGTCGTCTCCTCTTCAGGAGTGATCATGGAAATTTTAGAAATCTCCTGCAAGTACTTTTCGACCGCCTGGGAATCCCTGTTGGTAATCTGGGTAGCAATTTTTAGCTGCCTCATAATGATTCATCAATTTAGTAATAACAACAAATAGTAGACAGTCTTTGTTTGCAGTAAGTTGCAAATGGGTAGAATTTTGAAAACCGTCCAAGTCCGTCTGCAAAAATACGTCACGCAGGCTGAATCTCATAGCTTTTGTGCATAATTCTTCCCACCCCAGCCTTCGCAAACGTTGCCGGGAAATGCCGTTGCCGGCGCTAATGCAGGCTGGGACTGAATTACAGACCAGCAGCTCTTTTTTGGATTAGTAAAAACAAACAGTGATCAGACTGTGGATTTCGTCTGCTTTGCCCGCCGGGTCAGGTAAAACCAAAGACCCAGACCGGAAAGAAACAGAAGCGTTGAAATCACTTCGGCCTGTGTGGGATGAAATCCGAAAATAGAAAGCCGGGTGTTTACTCTTATTTTTTCTATAAGAAACCGCTCCAGCCCATTGACCATCAGATATATGGCAAAAAGAGTACCCGGCACTTTCAGTCGTTTGCGCAATGACCAGAGCAAGGCAAACAACAGCAGCCCCATGATCACCTCATAAAAAGGGGTGGGATAAACCGGTACAGGCAGTTCATTGCAATATTTACCTACACACCCGGGAATCGGTGAGCCCGATTCATTTACATTATGCGGATAGGTATATGACCACATCCAGTCGGGTAGCCAGGAAAAAGGTTTGGGATTCAGATTTTCTATACCCCAGTCTCCATCGCCGGATACCTGGCAGCCGATACGTCCCACACCATAAGCGAGCATGAGCGCCGGAGCAGCGGCATCATTCAGATGCCAGAAGCCAATCTTGTGTTTGCGGGCATACAGCCATATGGCAATTGCAGCACAGATAAGACCGCCATAAAAAGTAAGACCTGCCGGTGAAAACAGATAGGAAGAAGGATTTTTCAGAAAATCACTCCAGTTTTCAAAAATGTCAAAAAGCTTGGCACCAGCCAGCCCGAATATCAATGCCAGTATGGTCATTTCCCCTACCCTGTCCTGTGGCCAGATCCGCACAGTCCGTTTTTCGGGTTTAGTCAGCTTCTGTTTATTCTTATCATACCATTTCAGTCCTGCAAATAATAAACCGAGCCCGATACCTGCCGGCCAGCTTCCGATACCGGAAAAAATAAAGCTTTGCGGATCTTCTGTGGCTGAATTGTCCATGATGAACAGCCCGATAATCTTATACCCCAACAAAAAACCAAGCAGGAAATTAAGAATAAGCTCCACTGCTGTAGCGGGCTGGCCCACCATCATCTGCATTTCAGTCGGCTGCAACAAACCCTGACTGCTTTTCCGTTTCAACTCGGCGGAGAGCACCAGCGCTGCCAGGATAAAGGAGATGGCCACAAAGAAACCAAACGAATTCACAAAACGGAGCACTTTCCATTCTACACCAAACAGATCATGGAAAGCAAAATATAGGTTGGGATACATGGACCAATGGTTGTTTTAAGCTGGCGAATATACAATCGAAAATCAGGATGTGGTAAAATAAAAAATACCCTCCGGAATGGAAGGTATTTTTATATAAATGATCTGTATGCTCCTTAATTGGTGCAATGTTCTTCAAATGCACCGATCAGATTGTGTGCAATCATCTGTGCAGGACGACCTTCGATCTGATGACGTTCGATAAAATGAACCAGTTCGCCATTTTTGAAAAGAGCGATAGCAGGTGAAGAAGGAGGATAAGGAAGCAGGTGCTCACGCAGACGTGATACAGCCTCAATATCAAAACCGGCAAAAGTAGTGGTCAGAAAAGTGGGCTTTTGTTTGGCATTAAATACCGCCATCAATACACCCGGACGGGCACTACCGGCCGAACAGCCGCATACGGAATTGATCATTACCAGGGTTGTTCCTTCTTTTTTAAGTTGGTTGTCAACGTCTTCTGAAGTAAGTAATTCAGAAAAACCGTTGTCGGTCAGTTCCTCTTTCATAGGAACCACTATTTCCTGTGGATACATATTTTATGTGTTTAAGAATGCAACGCGAAATTACTGAAAAAGTTGAGCGGTTTTGCGAAAATGACATTATGGCCTATTTCATGCGCATGATAAGACGTTTTGGCATTTATTTAATTTGTTTTAGTCGCAAATGACAGCAAAAAGAGGGGTTTTGGCAGCTGGTACATGGTTTGAAAAGAGGTGAATGTACTTAAGCATTTAAAAACATTAAATAACAGGACTATGACAATGGTAAAATTCAACCGCCGCCCCTTTGATGGAGGCTTTAACAATTTGTTTGATGACTTTTTTGCCGGCTTACCCGTCTATCAGAAAAATAACGGTCAGCAGGCGAATGGGTTCGCTCCGGTAAACATTAAGGAAACCGAAAGCACTTATTCAGTGGAGCTGGTGGCACCGGGTTTTGACAAAGGAGATTTTAAAGTAACTGTAGAAGATAATGTACTGACAATCTCCGCCCAGCATCAGAGTGAAGAGAAAAAGGAAGAAACCGTAGAAAACAAGACCCGTGAATTGCGCCGTGAGTATGCATACAGGTCTGTGAAAAGATCTTTCACACTCGACGAAAAAATTGATACAGCTGGTATCGAAGCCAAATACACAAATGGTGTACTGGCATTAAACCTTCCGAAGAAAGCGGAAGTCAAACAGACAGCAAAAGAAATCAGTATTCAGTAAACGAATTATAACAGTCTTTCTCATAAGCAGTTGGTTTTGGTTTACACCCTGTCGTTTCCACGACGGGGTTTTTTATTCCAACCCTTTTTGGTTCAGCTGCTTTGCAGAAAATGAGGTATTTTAGCGGACTTTTTACCAACCCCAAAAACATGTTCAGAAAGATCTTGGCTCTTGTTGTGGTAGTAGTGTTGGCAGCCTGTACTGTACAGGCACAGGAAGTAACGAAAGATACTATTCCTCCTGTTGCTCCTGTCACTCCTCCTGTGGTTATTGATAGCACACTCCGGATTATTAATCTGAATCCCTATATCACGCTGCATGTAGACTCAGTGCTCAATTACCAGCTGGCTATTAATAAAGATGAGAGCAAATATTACTGGTACCTCAAAAACTCACCGGTAGGGCTTAAGATCAATAAAGATAACGGCACGCTGACGTTTAAACCCGATAAGGCATTTTTTATGTCGGGCAAACTGAAATATGATGTGGAGTATTCGGTAAAACTGGGTGTGCAGAATCTGACCGACCCCAAAGAACATGTGGATACCAGTTTTACCCTGGTTTTTTATAATACAGATATCATCATGCCCAAAGTAAAACCATCGGTTGCCGGCACCCTGGTTGTGGAAGAAGGAGAAATGGTATCATTTAAAGTACAGTGCGAAGCCGGTAATTTCCCGATTGAAGACATCCTGTTTGCCAGCAATATACCTATTCATGATTACAAGCTGGTAAAACAATGCGACGATGATTTTGTATGGGTTCCCCCGTTTGATTTTGTAAAAGAAACAGATTCTGCAAAAGTCAAAGTACTTAACCTGAGCTTTATAGGTTCATCGCGGTTTAAAGTACGCGATACAGCTTATGTAAGGATTGTGGTAAAGGATGCGCTCAACTATCCGCAGGCTAAAAAGGAATATGATCTGGTGGTCAGTAATATCAAGACATATGTAAATCAGCTGAAGTATTCATTTCTCATGATTGATAAAGGGCTGCGGAAAACCAAAGGTACCCGCACAACATTTGACCTCACCTCTGCCTCTGCAGCCTTATCAGGAACCATCCTGTCGACTGCCGGAGGAGAATCTTCTCAAACGGCCGGTAAGATCCTGCCCAGCGTGGGTATAGCACTTGTGCCGGTAAAAGAAGCGACCGCTCCCAATAAAAGTGTAGAACAAAACCAGGCATCACTGATCCGCAACTCTATCAAGCGGCTTAACTACATGCTTTTTGATTATGCACTGATCGGCGAAAAAGATCCTGCTATTGTTACGAAAACCAATAAACTCAAAGATGAACTCAAGCAGAGCCAGATGCAATTGATTGATATTCCTCTTGAGATCACCAATAATATGTCAGAAGCTGAGCTAAACGCTTACTTCGAAAATCCCAAGGTTAATAAAAAATACCGGCTTAAGCGTTAATACGGTTAAGGCTTGCAACCGGCTTTGCGTCGTGTATCGATCAGGTACTGGATTTTCCATGATCCATTCAATACGCACGAGCTGAAAGGAATTTACACCGCAATGGCTGAACTGGCCATTGTAGAAAAAGTTGTAAGGCGTCCATACGATCGCAAGGGGACCATCTATCCGGATGGTTTCAAAACTGATCCTTTCATCGGCCGCTCCCTTCTTCAGTTTGCTTATTGAACTGGCAAATTCACTTACCTGTTCATTTACGATAATTGTTTTTCCTTCTTTGGTGCGGCTGAATGTCTGCAGGACGGCGCTATCTGCAAAAGCGCCCTGTATCAGCGATGCATCCGACTCCAGCATGCCTTTAAAAAGCGAATTGACCACGGCTTTTACCGAATCTTCGGCTGTCTGGGCCATTCCCTGGTGCACGATAAATAAAGCTGTTAAGATTGTGAAAAAACGGCGCATATTAACAAGGTTTAAGACTTTTTGGAAAACTCATTGCCGTCCTAATATAAACGCATTAACTATGAATAGACTCAAAATTGTACAAGCGGTTTTATTGCTGGCAGCAGTGGTTATATTCAGCAGCTGCAGCTCTGGACGACAGTACCGGTCTTATCCCCCACCTCCGCCTGGCCATACCAGCGTATCCCTGATCATCAGCAGCAACCCTGGTCTGGTGATCAGCCGCTACTCAGATGGCCGCTATTATTACCGGGCTCCGGGCGGTTATGTTTACTGGAGAGGATACGGTAATCGTTACTACCTCGATCGCAGGTATGTAAACAGATCGTACCATAGCCACCGGCAATACCGTGACTGGAACCGGCATTACCGCCGCAGATAGAAATAGTAAATGCAGTTTACCATAAAAGAACAAGTCCTTTATACCTGTCTGATATAAAGGACTTGTTCTTTTATAGCGCCTGGAGCAAATGTTTACATATACCCCAGTATCTTCAGCATGCTTTGAGCTGTTTGTTCGCGGGCATACAACCAGTCTACCAGCTTCCCATTCTTGTCATGTCCCACAATCACGTGTTTCGGTGAAGGAATGAGGCAGTGTTTAATGCCTCCGTATCCACTGATCTGATCCTGGTAGGCGCCGGTATGGAAGAAACCGACATACAGCGGTTCACCATTATTTATTTTGGGCAAAAACACTTCATTGATATGTTCTTCCGAGTCGTAGTAATCGTGGCTGTCGCAGGTGATACCCCCCAGTACGACCCGCTGATACTCCTGGTCCCATTTATTGATGGGCAGCATCAGGAATTTTTCGCCGATACCCCAGGTATCGGGAAGTGTAGTGATAAATGAAGAGTCGATCATATACCAGTTCTCACGGTCGTTCTGTACTTTTTCACCAATCACGCTGTATATATGTGCCATGCTCTCCCCTACAGTGAAGCTGCCAAACTCTGTGAAGATATTGGGCATGGGCACTTTGGCTTTTTTGCAGGCCGATTTGATATTGCCTACAATCTCATTGATCATAAACTGGTAGTCGTACTCAAAGCCCAGTGAGTGCTTGATGGGAAAGCCGCCGCCGATATTGATGGAATCCAGTTCGGGACAGATCTTTTTGAGCTGACAGTACAGGTTAATGATCTTATTAAGTTCACTCCAGTAATAAATATCATCCTTAATGCCTTTGTTGAGGAAGATATGGAGCATTTTGAGCTGAAATTTGCTTTCATATCCTTCAATCCGGTCTACATAAAACTCCAGGATATCTTTGGCACGAATACCCAGGCGGGAAGTATAAAAGGGAAAGTTAGGCTCCTCTTCTGCTGCCACACGGATGCCGAGTTTGAACGGTACTTTAACCGTTTTGGCATATTCCCTCAACTCTTCCTTATTGTCCAGTACGGGTATCACATTCTGGAAGCCTGAGTTGAGCAGACTGGCGATGCGCCGGGTATATGCTTTTTGTTTAAAGCCATTGCAAATGATATGGATATCCTTGTTGATCTTCTTTTTCTCATAGAGTTTTTTGATGATCTCGATATCATATGCATAGGAAGTCTCCAGATGAATCTCATGCTTGAGGGCCTCTTCCACTACAAAACTGAAATGGGAGCTCTTGGTACAATAGCAATAGAAATACTTGCCTTCGTATTTGTGCCTTTTAAAGGCATTGGCAAACATGGTTTTTGCTTTTTTGATCTGCATGCCGATCTTGGGCAGGTAGGTCAGTTTAAGCGGGGTGCCATACTTGTCGATAAGAGCTTTAATGTCGAGGCCGTTGTACTGGAGATAGCCGTCCTTTACGTCGAAGCCTTCCTGGGGGAAATTAAATGTCTGCTTGACGAGGTCGTTGTAGGTATTGTTCATTGAGCGCGAAAAAGGCTGTTCAGTGGACAAAAATGATTTAACGGGACAAAAGTAAAATTTTGATAAATATCCCGGGCAAAATTATTTTCCTGAAAGAAGAATGCCCCGGCTGAGCGGGGCATTCAGTATTAATAAGAACGGTCGTGTCTTATTTTACAGAATCAACCAGCGACTTGAACGTCTCCGGATTGTTCATTGCCAGGTCGGCCAGTACTTTACGATCCAGCTCGATACCTTTTTTCTGAAGTTTGTTGATGAACTCAGAGTAGGTCAGGCCTTCTGCACGTACAGCAGCGTTGATACGGGCGATCCACAGGCTGCGGTATTCTCTTTTCTTCAGTTTACGACCTACATACATATAGGTCATACCTTTTTCTACTACGTTTTTGGCAACCGTCAATACGTTTTTACGTTTGCCGTAGAAGCCTTTGGCTTGTTTTAATATTTTTTTTCTGCGTGCTTTGGAAGCAACTGCATTTTTTGAACGAGGCATTTCTTAAAGAGTTTAAAGTGTTGAATGTTTTGTCTTCACCAGTCAAAGCGGGGCTATGACTATTTGAGGCGCAGCAGGCGTTTTACAAAATCCATATTGGGTTTTGCAACCAGGCCGTCGATACGCATATTGCGTTTGCGCTTTTTGGATTTTTTGGTGAGGATGTGACGTTTGAAACTCTTCTGGTGAGTGATCTTGCCGGTGCCGGTTACTTTAAATCTTTTTTTGGCACTGGAGTTAGTCTTTACTTTAGGCATTTTACCCAGTATTGTAATGAAACCCTTGAGGCGATCCGCACTGGCGAATACTTGTGGAGCCTCTTCAGGCAATAATGCCGGCAATAATAGCCGGCTCCGAAATTTCTTTCGGGCTGCAAAGATAGGATACTGTTACTGATTCACAAAGAGTTGCTTAATAAAAATGGGGGCCATCGGCCCCCATTCTCCAGTATAATTTACCGAATCGCTTGTTAATCTTTGGGATTCAGTGAATTGTCGATACGAGTGGCGATATCCTGCAGGTGGTAGCGGGTCATCGGATCAGCTACTACGGCAGCTGCTGCACGTGCTTCTGAGCGCAGAGCGGTCAGGTGAGCGCGGAGCATACTCTTGATATCAGACTTGTCGGTATTGACCAGCGGACTGCCACCGAAGTTGATGGTAATAGCACCAGCAACGGGTTTGGGTGGGTTCAGCAGGTTATCCAGTATGCTGATGTAGGATTTCTGCAGGTTACGGCGGTATACGTCAATCTTTCCTTTGGTAACCAGTTCACCCCAAACACCTTTTTTGAGGTCGCTCATCAGATCGGTGAGTGCATAGGCATTGGCGCCGAGTTTGGCCTCGCCATCGATCAGTTTTGACATGGTGCGAACAGACAGGAGGCGGTTGAGTGCTCCATCCTGCAGGTTGCCGATTGTATTCAGCGCACTGATGCCGGTGCGGCTGAAGATATCGTCATTGAGCAGCCAGGTCGGTGTGGCAAACAGGTTTTTGTTGAGGAATTCTACCGCTTCGCGTTGTTTGGCTTTGGGCGTGATCTCATATACGGGACCTTTTTCCTCTACCATCTTAGGCGTTTCCATGATACCACCTACATATTTGCTGACATGGCTGATATACATGGTAAACTGGCCTGTCACCTCGCGGTAGATATCGGCCAGGTTGGTGTAATCCTTATTGGGTTCTTTGGTCCACTCCATCAGGTTGGGAACAATGCGTTGCAGATTTTTGATTCCGTAGAACGCACCTTTCATACCATCATCACCCACCTGCTCGCGTTGTGAGCGGGGATCATCGGGATTGGTTTCAGTACCAAACCACAGGCGATTGTCTTTCAGACGCTCGATCACCCAATTGTTGACGTATGTTTTTTCTTCATCTTCATTTTTGAATTGCATGAAACGTTTGTAGCCCCACTCAATAGCCCATTTGTCATAATCACCGATACGGGGGAAAAGACCAATGCGGCTAATATTGTCTTCGGGCTGTGCCACGTAGTTGAAACGGGCATAGTCCATAATAGAGGGTGTATGACCATTGGCTTCAACCCAGGCTTTATCGCGCAGTTTTTCAACCGGCACTGTGGAGCTGGAACCGTAGTTGTGACGGAGACCCAGTGTGTGACCTACTTCGTGCGAAGAAACGAAACGGATCAGCTGACCCATCAGGTCTGTATCATAGGTCATTTTGCGGGCACCCGGATCTACAGGAGCGCATTGTACAAAATACCAGTGATGGATCAATTGCATTACGTTGTGATACCAGTTGATATGGCTTTCCATGATTTCGCCGCTGCGGGGATCGCTGATGCTGGGACCGCTGGCATTGGGAATATCAGAAGGTTTGTATACGATCGCTGAGTAGCGGGCATCTTCGAGGCTCCATTCAGGATCCTGCTCTTTGGTAGGAGCAATTTTAGCAAATATGGCATTTTTGAAGCCTGCTTTTTCAAAAGCTACCTGCCAGTCATTTACACCCTGGATCAGGTAAGGGATCCAGTCTTTGGGTGTGGCGGGGTCGATATAGAAAATGATGGGTTTGGCAGGTTCTACCAGTTCGCCGCGTTTGTATTTTTCAACATCTTCGGGTTTGGGTTCGAGGCGCCAGCGTTTGATGAGGCGGACTGCTTCGACGCCCTGGGGGTTAGCATCAAAATCGGTATATCCTACAGCAAAGTAACCTACACGTGGGTCGAAGTAACGGGGTTGCATGGGTACTTTGGGCAGCAGTACAAAAGAGCTGTTCATCTCAATGGTGAGGTTGCCGCCGGGAGCACCGCCAGCCATGCCCGGAGCTGCAGAACGGCTATAGGTTTTCACCGTAGCGATTTCGAGGTTCATCGGATATGAACGGATGCCTGAAATATATGATTTGTCATTTTGCTGACCACCGATGCGCATAGCAGTTTTGAGACCGCTGCTGAAAAACAGTACATCATTGTCACCGCTTACAAAATCAGTCACATCAATTACAGTACCGGCAGAATCTTTTGCGAAAGCTTTTACATCAAAGGCTGCAGCAATCGGCTGTACGTTTGATTTGGTAACAGCGGTAAACATGGGCGATGTGGAATCCTTGGCATATTCGGCAAAAGATACATTGCGAAGAAATACCTTGTTGTTGGGGCCTTTTTCAAAGCGCACTACATTCTGACCAATCTGGTCACCTGCGAAACCGAAGAAACCATTGCGCATACCGGCAGCAGCTTTGGAAATACGGTTTACGACGAGGATGTCGCGGTTGAGCATGGAGTCAGGAACTTCAAAGTAGTATTTGTCTTCTACTTTGTGCACGGTAAACATGCCTTTGTCACTTACTGCTTTGGATGTGATCACTTCTGCATAGGGCTTGGGACCGGTGCTGGGTCTGGCTGCTCCGGGAGGCAGTGCGGGGCGGGCCGTTGTATCAGCTGCCGCAGGAGGACGGGTTCTTGTTTGCGCTGAGCTTGCCTGTACCAGCAGAGAAGCCATCAGTGCAAATGAAAGGTGGTTTAAATAACGCATATCGTATAGTTATGGATAAAAAAAGGATTTCTGCAGCAGGTTCCTATTGGTTGCGGCAGCAATCTGAATTGGATGCCCAAATTCCGCAAAACATGCTTACGTAACAAATAAAATAAAAGACCCGGAAGCATGTTCCGGGTCTGAATGTATAAAAGATGTGGATTACTTCTTTTTCCCTTTCGGTGCAAACATTGCCAGCATGCGCCGGCCTTCCATCTTAGGCATATTTTCCAGTATACCTACTTCGGCCAGCCGTTCAGCAAATTTCAACAACAACAGTTGTCCTCTTTCCTGAAACTGGATAGCACGGCCTTTGAACTGTACATAGGCTTTCACCTTATTGCCGTCTTTCAAAAAGCCTTCGGCATGTTTTGCCTTGAAGTCAAAGTCATGATCATCCGTATTGGGAGTAAAACGGATTTCTTTCACTTCGGAGACTTTGCTTTTGGCTTTCATCTCCTTTTCCTTCTTCTTCTTATCGTAAAGGAATTTATTATAGTCAATGATCTTGCAAACGGGAGGATCTACCTGGGGAGAAATCTCTACCAGGTCCAATTGCATATCCTGCGCCATACGCAGGGCATCCTGGGTATTGTAGATACCCACTTCCACATTATCGCCAACCAGTCGTACCTGCGGTACACGGATATACTGGTTAATACGATGTTCGGCTTCTTTGCGAGGAGCCATGCGGCCTTTAAAGCCACCCTTATTGAATCCACCACCGCCGGGTCTGAAACCTCCCCCGCCTGGTGGCCTGTTGAACCCGCCTCCGGGTTTTTGAGGTACTGCCATTTACGTTTTTTAGTTTATAAAGTTGTTTTCTTCCTGACTGTAAATTATTCTGGAATTCTGAATCTGGAAAATTTTTAATAAGATAAAACCATTTCTGCTTTAATCCGCCCTTCTTTCACTGATTTCAGCCGTCGTTTCGGCAATGAACTCTTCCAGGGATTTTACGCCCAGATCGCCCCTGCCCTGGCGACGGATCGCCACTTTGCCTTCGTTCATTTCCTTTTCACCGATTACCAGCATATAAGGCACTTTCATCAGCTCTGTGTCACGGATCTTTTTGCCGATCTTTTCATTGCGGTCATCCAATTCTGCACGGATACCGGCTTTTTTCAATGCCTTTTCCACCGAATGGGCATAGTCCTGGAACTTATCGCTGATCGGCAACACTTTTACCTGCACTGGCGCCAGCCATACAGGGAAACGTCCGGCATACTGCTCCAGCAAAAAGCCAATAAACCGCTCATGTGTACCCAGCGGCGCCCGGTGAATGATCAGGGGTGTCTCTGCTTTGTTATCCTGCGCAGTATACTGCAGCTTGAAACTGCGGCCCTGTGAAAAATCCACCTGGTTGGTGGCCAGGGTAAATTCACGTCCGATCACACTGTATATCTGCACATCGATTTTAGGTCCATAAAAAGCGGCTTCATCCTGTACTTCCACAAAAGGAATACCTGATTCGATAAGCACATTGCGCACCATCGTCTCTGTTTCCTTCCAGAGTTCCGGTTCGTTTACATATTTAATACCCAGCTTTTCGGGTGAGTGCAGCGACAGGCGCATTACATATTTCTCGATACCGAATATTTTGAAATATTTCAGGTACATGTCGTTTACCGCTCTGAACTCATCGTTGAACTGTTCTTTGGTACAATAAATATGCGCATCGTTCATGTGCAGGCAACGTACCCGCATGAGACCAAACAATTCACCACTTTGTTCATAACGGTATACGGTACCATACTCAGCAATACGGAAAGGAAGATCACGATAGCTTTTGGGCTCTGCCGCAAAAATCTTGTGGTGATGCGGACAGTTCATGGATTTGAGATAATATTTTTCTCCATCCAGTTCCATCGGCGGATACATACTGTCTGCATAATAAGGCAGGTGACCGCTGGTGAGGTACATGCTTTCCTTGGCTATATGCGGCGTAACAACGCGCTTATAACCTGCCTCCAGTTCTGTTTCCTTGGCCAGTTTTTCCAGCTCTTCGATCACTACTGTACCATTGGGCAGCCACATAATGAGTCCCTGCCCCACATCATCATCCATGGTATAGATACCGAGCTCTTTACCCAGTTTGCGGTGATCGCGTTTTTTCGCTTCTTCCAGCAGGGCCAGGTGTGCATCCAGCTCTTTTTGTGAAGGGAAGCTGACACCATATACCCGGGTAAGCTGTTTATTTTTCTCATCTCCTTTCCAGTAAGCGCCGGCAATATTGGTCAGCTTTACGGCCTTAATAAGTCCGGTATTCGGAATATGCGGACCACGGCAGAGATCTGTAAAACCACCCTGGGTATAGAAAGTAATATCGCCATCATTGAGGCCGCCGATCAGATCCAGTTTATACGGATCATGTTTGGCAGTAAAATACTGAATAGCTTCCGGCTTGCTTACTTCCTTACGTACATAAGCATTATTCTGTTTGGCCAGTTCATTCATTTTCTTTTCGAGCGCTGCGAGATCTTCCTCGGTCATTTTGCGGTCGCCCAGGTCCATATCGTAATAAAAGCCGGCAGGATTTTCGGTTGCGGGTCCAACCCAGAATTTTACGTCCGGAAATAAAGCTTCCACGGCTTCCGCCATCAGGTGAGCAGAAGAATGCCAGAATGTTTTTTTGCCATCCAGGTCATCCCAGGTCAGAAAGCGTACGGTGGCATCTTTGGTGATAGGACGCGTAGCATCCCATACCTGTCCATCAACGCTTGCTGCCAGCACTTTCCTGGCCAGCCCCTCTGAAATGGATTTTGCAATATCGAGCCCGGTAATACCTGCCTCATAGGTTCTGACGGCACCATCGGGAAAAGTAATGTTGATCATTCCGTATTTCGTCCCTTTTTTCTAAAGTTTTTGCTCCTCCGGATGTCGGAGAAGGTCTGCAAAATTAGTGTAAAATAAAGATATTGAAGCATCCATGATTGCAAGAGCGGGACTTCATTTTTTAAAAACCGGATGACCGGAAAAATTCCGGGACTGTCCCTCCTTTTTCTGACCAATGTTAAAAAATCCCCAACTGTTCTTGCTTCAATCGCTTAATTACGAACGGATTCGTTAGTTTTGGCCGGATGAAAAGGTGTCTGAAGCGATCATTTTTCCTGCTGTTTGCGACCCTGTTGCTGGGAAGTAAGGGGACTTTTGCCCAGAACCTTACGGGTATCTGGCGCGGATATTTTAAAACAGACCTGGGTGATACTTATAAACTCGAGATACAGATCAAGCAGAGCAATAACGGATTCAAAGGGGTAACCTATTCCTATCTCACAACTGTTTTTTACGGCAAGGCCACCCTCACTGGTACCTTCAACAAGGCAGCCAAATCGGCTGTGATCCGTGAACTGCAAACTGTAGAATTGCGCATGAGCGCCGGATCAGTTCCCTGCATTATGAAATATATGCTGGAGTATTCCCAATCAGGTAAGGAAGAATTCCTGGAAGGTGTGTATAACAGCATTTATGAGAAAGACGCCTATGGAGGTAAAAGAGGGGATGATTGTGGCGGTGGTATTGTACGTCTTCGTAAAGTGCCTACGTCGGATTTTTACATAGAGCCATTTCTGCGTCCGCCTACTGCGGCCAAACCCAAAACACCTGCCACCGGCAACAATACGCCGGCAAAGACCAATACAGGTACAACTACAAAACCTGCGGTAAAGCCACCTGTTACAACCAATAAAACGGCAAAAACGACAACCCCGCCTGCTAAAACACCGGCAAAGAATACCAATACCTCTACCAAAAATACCGTACCCAATCAGCCCCGCAATACTCCTGTGCAACCTCCTCCGGTTGACAGTGTAGTGCGCGCGCAGAAAGATATCAGCAAGCCCCTGCCCAAACCGGTTATACCCCGTCCTGAAGTTTTAAAAACGAGGCAGAATGAACTCATGAAGGCTCTGGTGATAAATCATGAAGATGTGACCATTAAAATATTCGATAATGGGGAGATCGATGATGATACCATTTCGGTGTACCTGGATAATAAACTGATATTATCGAATAAACGACTGACTGCTTCGCCACTTACATTCAGATTCAAACTGAATGAAGATGATCCCGATCATGAGTTGGTAATGGTAGCAGAGAACCTGGGTCGTATTCCGCCCAATACTTCACTGATGATTGTAGAAGCCGGCGATCAGCGGTTTGAAGTACGGATCACTTCAACGGAGCAAAAAAATGCTGTGGTACGCTTCCGGTATGAAAAGAAATAATTAGCAGCTTTTGACAAGGCAGATTGTATTTGCCGTTTCTGTAATTTTTGAAATAGCTTAATGCTTTTTCACTTACTTTCAACCCCGATGCAAAGACTCCTGGTTCTGTTTTTATTTCTGACCGCCATATCCGCCAGCGGACAACAGATCAATGGCTACTGGAAGGGGCGCCTGGTCATGGAACCGGGAGGATGTTTTCCTGTATACAATATCGAATTTCAACTGCAGCTGGACGAATCGAAGATTTCCGGCAACTCGTACCATTATTCCGATACCTCCAATTACGTCAAAGAAGAGTTTGAAGGAAAATTCGATACGGTTACAAAAGCGCTCAATATCCAGGAGCTGAAGGTTTCGATATTTAAGATCCCGGCAGATTGTATTCCCTGTATTAAAAATTATACGCTCACCTATCATACCGATGGCCGTGAAGAGCAACTGCGCGGCAGTTGGACCGGCAAGACCATGGATGGAAAGACAGCCTGTCCATCGGGGTCGATCGTGATGACACGTATACAAAAATCAGCCTTTACTCCTGCCCTGCCTCCGGATCTCGCCAATAAGAAAACAGAACTGGTGAGAGAAATCTTTGTCGATACAGGTACAATCCGCCTTGATTTTTATGATAATGGTCAGATTGATGGCGATACCATTTCTGTATATGTCGACAACATCCCTGTTGTGCTGAATAAAATGCTTAGCACCAAGCCGGTAACGGTTTTTATTAAAATAGATTTTCAGGCTCAGCAACAGGAAGTGATCATGGTAGGTAAAAACCTGGGCACCATCCCTCCCAATACGGCATTAATGATAGCTCACACAGCCGAAAAAAGGTACCAGCTTAACCTTACATCGGATGAGAAGAAGAACTCGATGGTGAGGTTTATTTATCAGAAACCGAAATAGGAATTTGGTGATTGGAGGATTTGAAAATTTGAAGATTTTGCAAAACCAGGTTTTCTGTGAAGACGATGAGGTGATTCCCTGTTTTATGAATCATATAAAATAAAAGAGGCTGCTCGAAATTTTGAGCAGCCTCTGCCGTATTTATATCTTCAAATTTTCAAATCAATACATCTTCAAATCAGTATCAGAATCCCCGGCTGTTATTACCCCTTGGAGCGGGCAGTTCTTTGCGGGGGAGCTTTTCGTCACGCATAGCCGCATTGTATACGAATGTGGCTACGATCACAGAAATCTGCTGAAGATCTTCAGGAATCAGGTGATCATAAGAGTCCATATTGGTATGGTGTGTGCGAGTATTGTACTCGATCGGGTCCTGAATAAACTGGAAGCCGGGCAGGCCAACAGCATCAAATGACTGGTGATCGGTACCACCTGTATTGGAGACAGTCACAGTTTTGGCTCCCATATCGTGGAATGGAGTGAGCCATTGTGTGAAGATGTCTTTTACTTTTTCGTTACCCTGCAGGTAGATGCCACGGATCTTACCGGTACCATTATCAATATTGAAATAGGAAGAGAATTTGCCGTGCTCGGGTTTCAGTTCCATATTGGCGGGGTCAGCAAAATGATTTTTTACATAACCGCGTGAGCCCAGCAGCCCCTGCTCCTCACCACCCCAAAGGGCAATACGGATAGTACGACGGGGTTTAACACCAAGTGTATTGAGGATACGTACCGCTTCCATCATTACCGCACAACCGGCAGCATTGTCAGTAGCACCTGTAGCAGACTGCCAGCTATCGAGGTGACCGCCCAGCATTACGATCTCGTCTTTCAGTTGGGGATCGGTACCTTTTATTTCAGCGATAACATTGTATCCTTTGGTATCTTTTTCGTTAAACTCTGTTTTTACATCCACATCCAGTTTTACCGGAACACCTGATTTGGCCAGGCGGCAGATGCTAAGATAATCTTCGTAGGTCACCATGATGTCGAGAAAATTCTCGGGAGCTCCTTTGGCATAGCTGCCACCACCCTGTACGAAAAGAGTGCCATCATGGCCACGGGGGCTGGTGCTGAGTAAAGCAACGGCTCCTTCTGCAAGGGCCATTTCACGCACTTTGTTCAGCAACTGGGCAGGTCCCTGCATACGCTGAAACTGTTGCTGGCGTGCACGTGCCTGAGCCGTATCTGCGGGGCGGTTATTTTGCGGACGGGCTGGCTGCAGGGTGGCTTGCGCCATTTTATCCAGCTCTTCGTCTGTGTAACGTACTGCATCTGCTTTGAAAGTCTGACGCAGGGTATCGTTGCGATACATCACGATCACTTTACCCTTGAGTTTTCCTTTGTAAGCGGCCAGTGCTACGGAGTCCTGGGCTTCTATCAGCACCACATCAGCATGCTGAAGACCTTTGGTGCCTTTGGTCCAGGTCTTGGGATAGGCGATCATGGGCTTGTAATAAGGGGCAGTAAGCGCTACATAGCTTTTCTGAAGTTCCCAGCCTTTGCCGAATTCTCCCCAGGGTTCGAGGGCTGCATTGCTGAGACCCCATTTGGTCATTTCAGCTTTGGCCCAGTTGGCCGCTTTCATGTAACCGGGAGAACCGGCCAGACGCGGGCCATTGGCATCTGTGAGGTAAAAGGCAATATCCATTACTTTGGAATTGCGGGTACCTTCTTCTTTAATCCTGTTGATCATGTTAAGGTCCAGCTTTTCCTGGGCCGAAACAAAGCCTGTCAGCAGTAATAGCAAAAACAGAACGGGCGATTTTCTCATGTTTGTCGTTTTAGTATCTGTTGATTGATGGAATATGTGGCCTTAGACGAAATATGCCCGTGAAAACTTTCACGGGCATATGCACATTTTTTCCACTAAATGAGGATATAGCGTTATTTAGCCTTGCTGGTATCCGCTGCTGTATAGTCGATAGTAGCCTTGGTCTCACCACAGCCCAGCATCCCGTCTTTGTATTCGGGGTGATGCAGACCCAGGTAAGGATTGCGTATTTCGGGCGATTTGCTGAGCCAGTTGGCTGCTTGATCTTCCCCAAAAGCCATGGGACACTCCTGCCAGTACAGTTTTTCGCGGTCATACCTGACCACGATGATCAGCAAACGAATGTTTTCGGAGATATTCTGAAATGCATGACGACGCGCTTCCAGGTTAGAAGCCTGCAGGAATGTTTGTGTAGCCGACCGGGCATTTTGCAGAGGGTCAAGAGCCGACTGATAAATACCGGTCGTATCTGCTTTCAGCTCATCGAGCCGCAGACTGTCAAGAGCCTGTTGCAGCACATTGGCTTTGGCAGTGCTGGTCGCTGTATCCCAGTTGACCAGCGCCTCGGAAAGGCCATAATAGGCTGTGAGCACCTGCTGAACAGAGCTATTAAATGTTTCTGAATGTTTACTGACGGCCATGGGCACCGGTTTGGGCCCTTTGGGATTACGCTTACCTCCCCTGAAATAGATAAAATAAATAGAGCCGGCAGCCACGATAATAATCAACAGCAGAATAGCAAAAAACTTCTTCATGAGACGGGATAATGATGTTTTTTCAAAGGTAATTCAAACTGCTTGCAGTTTATAATTCTTTATTTTTGCCAATTATTTCAACGTCCCCCGCAGGGGGCCTATCAAATCATTTCGGAAAAACAGATTAATTGACTTTTTCTTATGCTGGCAGGACTACAGGATGTAACATTTGAATTTGGCGCAAGGGTAATTGTGGACGATGCTACCTGGCATATTCAGCCCAATGAGCGGATTGGCCTTATTGGCTATAACGGTACGGGTAAATCGACTTTGCTGAAACTGCTGGTAGGCCAGTACAGCGCCTCGGCCGGCACGGTTGAACGCAGCCGCTCTACCTCAATCGGCTATCTGCACCAGGACCTGCTGAGCTTTGATACCGAAGACTCCATTTTGCAGGTGGCGCTGGGCGCATTTGAACGTGTACTGCAACTGGAGCAGGAAATAGAAACACTCGGCAAAGAGCTGGAAAGAACAGGTGATGAAAAAATATTGCATGAGTATTCTGACCTCCTCCATGAAATGGAAACACTTGGTGGCTACGACATTCATCACCGTACCGAAGAAGTGCTGCAGGGGCTGGGTTTTTCAAATGCCGATCTGCAACGCCCTTATAAAGAATTCAGCGGTGGCTGGCGGATGCGTGTACTGCTGGCTAAAATGATCCTGCAGCAACCCGACCTGCTGTTGCTCGATGAGCCCACCAACCACCTTGATCTGCCTTCGATCGAATGGCTGGAAAAATACCTTCAGCATTATAAGGGAGCTGTCGTGATTGTGAGTCACGATAAATATTTCCTGAACCGCATGGTGACCAAGATCGTGGAGCTGTACCAGCAACGCCTGCATGTCTACAATGGAAACTATGAGTTTTATGAAAAGGAAAAGGCTGTGCGGCTGGACATGCAGCAAAAAGCATACGAAAATCAGCAGGACTATATCCGCCAGCAGGAACGATTTGTAGAACGTTTTAAAGCCAAGGCCAGCAAGGCTGCCCAGGCTCAGAGTATCCAGAAAAGACTCGACAAACTGGAACGTATAGAAGAAGCTAACCTGGAGCGTCCCAATATCAGGATCAATTTCAGAGTGGATAAGACTCCGGGCAAGGTACTGGTAGAACTGAAGGATGTGGGTAAACATTTCGGTCCGAATGTGATCCTCGAACATGCCGTTGCTGAAATCGAGCGGGGAGATAAAATTGCACTGATCGGAGCCAACGGAAAGGGGAAGTCTACCCTGCTGCGTATTATTGCCGGTGTGGAAGATTTTGACGGTGAGCGCCGCTGGGGGCACAATGTAGAAGAAAGTTTTTATGCGCAACATCAACTCGAAGCGCTTAACATCAATAATACCATCATTGATGAAATGAAGGAATGCGGCAGCCAGATGACAGAGCTCGAGCTACGCTCGCTGCTGGGCTGCTTTCTTTTCAGCGGCGATGATGCCGATAAAAAGATCAGGGTACTGAGCGGGGGCGAAAAAGCACGTGTGGCACTTGCCAAGACCATGGTGAGCAAGGCCAATTTCCTGATGCTCGATGAGCCTACCAACCACCTGGATATGCATAGCTGCGATCTGCTTATTGATGCGCTTAAAAAATATGAAGGCAGTCTGATACTGGTGAGTCACGACCGTTATTTTATCAGCAAAACAGCCAATAAGATATGGGAGATTGCTGATCACGAGATCAAGGAATTCAAAGGCGGCTATGACGAATGGGTAGCCTGGAAGGAACGTATGGCCAAACTGGAGCAAAAAGACAAAACTGCTCCTGCCAAAGAAAAACAGGCCGCTCCGGCCCCTGTTGTTACGGCACCTGCCCCAACCCCTGTTGCTCCAAAGCCGCAGGGACCGATCAATAAGGAACTAAAAAAAGAGCTGCAAAAACAGCAACGCATTTTTCAGCAGCTTGAAGAAAAACTGGAGCAGGTAAAACAACAAAAGCAGCAATTGGATGATGCACTGGCTCTGCCAGAGACCTATGCAGATAAAAGTAAATTTGTGCAGACAGAGACAGAACACAAACGCGTATCGGAAGAATTGAAACGGCTGGAAAAGGAATATGAGCAGGTGTTTGAGAAGCTGATGGAACTGGATAACTGATACTTTTAGTATTCAATCATAAATGAGCAAGGTTGTATTGGAAATAACTATTTCCGCTGACGGCTATATTGCCGGCACGGGAATCAGCGAAGAACAGCCGTTGGGGCTGAACGGCCCATTGCTGCATGAATGGTTGTTTGATAAACAAACTCCCACCGATGCAGACCTGCTGCGTCATCTTATGAATACTACCGGTGCCATTATTCTGGGTCATCATACCTATCGCACTGCCATAACCGATGCCTGGGGCGGTGAGACTCCATTTGCTGCACCTGCCTTTGTAATTTGTCACCAGGAACCGGTTATTAAAGCTGAAGGATTTCATTATATCAGTACCGGACTGGCCGATGCCCTGCAGCAGGCAAAAACGGCAGCGGGATCAAAGAATGTATGGGTCATGGGTGGCGCCCGTGTAGCGCAGCAGTTTTTGGAGCAGGGCTGGATCAATTCATTGCACCTGCATATTGCTCCTGTGTTGCTGGGCAATGGCACCGCATTATTTGCCCCCGGTTTATTTCCCCGAATATTATTGAATAAAAAACGTCAGCTGGATACTCCCGGTGCCACACATGTGTATTACGATATTGTAAAATAACAATGCTCTCTTGCACGGAATTACCCTTATTACCGTGTAAAATGCCGGCTATTTGTTCTTTCCTGCAACAATTACAGCGTATTTTGTGTCTTCATCAGGTATACTGATACACATGATTTTTTTATCCAGGTTGTCGTGGCGCTTTACTTTTTGTTTTCTGTTTACCTTATCTGTGATAAGCGGCTGGTCGCAGTCACAGGGGCATCGTCCGCGTATCGGCCTTACACTTAGTGGCGGTGGGGCCAAAGGACTGGCACACCTCGGTATATTGAAAGCCATTGACTCGGCAGGTCTCAATATTGATTATATCACCGGCACCAGCATGGGTGCTATTATGGGCAGCCTGTATGCGATCGGATACAATGCAGACAGCCTGATTCATATTGCCCGGGATATGGACTGGGAGCGGTTGCTGCGTAACCAGGCCGACCTGCGCAGCCTGTTTATGGAAGAGAAAAGTGAAGCGTCCAAGTATGTGGTGGAATTGCCCTGGGTCAATCACCGTTTTCATCTTTCGACAGGGCTGCTCGAAGGTCAGGAGTTGTGGCTAAAATTTTCGGAACTCTATTTTCCTGTTCACGATCAAAAGGATTTCTCCAAATTCAGCATTCCTTTCCGTTGTATTACCACAGATGTAGGCACCGGCGAAGCCGTTGTGATGAAACAGGGTGAGATCATTACCGCAGTAAGAGCCAGTATGGCTATTCCATCCGTGTTTACGGCAGTGGATTTTGACAATCACCGGCTGGTAGATGGTGGTATTGTCCGCAACTTCCCGGTGCGCGATGTACGCGAAATGGGAGCAGATATTGTAATTGGGAGTAATGTAGCTACCGGTCTGCTCCCTTCCGACAAAGTGCGGAATGTATTCCAGATACTGCTGCAGGTTGCCTTCTTTCGGGAAAGCGAGGATTCCAAAAAAGAAATACCATTGACCGACATCTATATTCCTTTCAAACTGGAAGAATATAATATGGGAAGTTTTTCGGATGCAGAAGCGATTATTGAAAGAGGACTTGCAGAGGGCCGCTTACTGTATCCGCGGTTTAAACGGCTGGCCGATTCGCTCAATGCTATTTATGGTGTTCAGCAGCATGCAGCCAGCAGATTACCCCGTGCAGACAGTGTGCAGATCAGTTCCTTCGAAGTAAAGGGCCTGGAAAAGACCACTACTGCTTTTTTTATTCATACCATGGACCTGCAGTTGCCCGGCAGGTATACAGCGCGTCAGCTGGCAGGCATGGTAAGACAGGCTTACGGTACGCGTTATTATAAAAGTATTACCTACTCCCTCACCCGCAAAACGGATAGCACTTATCATATCTGTTTTACGACCGTTGAAAATCCATTCACTTTTGCCAAGATCGGATTACACTACTCCCGTTTCCCCGGTATAGGGCTGATTGGCAATTTCACGACACGCAATTTTTTTACACCTAATTCCCGCAGCCTGGTCAGCATCAACCTGGGTGAAAGTTTCCGGCTGCGGGGTGAGCATCTTCAGTACATAGGGCGCTTAAAGAATTTTGCCCTCACACTCAAAACACAATTTGACCGGTTTGACTTCATCACCTACGAGGCGTTCAAAAAAACAGGTATCTATAAACAGAATTACTGGGAGATGAATGAGCGTTTCCATTACTCTGCCAATCGCCGGCTGACCGTGGGTGTTGGCCACCGTTTTGAATGGTTGAAATATAATCCTACAATATCTCCTGATCTTGCATTCAAAGGACGCAGCCAGTTTTCAACGGTGTACACCTACATCAATCACCACACACTCGATCGCAGTACTTTTCCCAAACGTGGTATGCGTATAGAAGCAGAGGCAGGGCGTATTGGCCGCCAGAGCCGTAAAGTGAGTTTTCTGCTCAATGGTGAGCCGCTTGGTAATCCGGACTCGCTGCAGGTAGGCAATAAACCATTTTTCTATACTACGCTTGTAGCGGAAGGATACACGCCACTGACACAAAAAACCGTAGGCTTTTTGTATGCGCAAAGTGGTATCAATTATAATTATGATAACCGTGCAATGAATGAATTTGTGATCGGCGGGCTGATACCTTTTTTCAGACGCCAGGTGGTATTTGCGGGTATGCAGGAAGGTTCGGTTTACAGTGCGGGCTATGCGGCCATCCAGGGTGGGTTGCGCTGGTCTCTTTTTCCGAATGCCTATCTTACCGGAAGGGCCAATGTCTTATTCAACAACCTCGTCAGCCACAGCCGTTTCTTTAATGAACGTGATTTTTATTCAGGCTATGCCCTCACCTTTTCGTACAATTTTGCACTGGGTCCGCTGGAGATGAGCCTTATGTACAGCGACCAGACGGGTAAAGTGCAAACATTCATCAACCTTGGTATCCCTTTCTGATCAGCCGGGCAATGCTTTTATAAAATCACTGACCAGGTAGCTGATCAGTTTACCGCTGGTAGCATCCGTACGTCCGTCAGAAAGTCTGGTGGCTCCTTCGCATATAAAAAGATAAGCCGGCTTTGCTGTGGCAGCAGCAAGACTGATGTATTGACGGGCCTGAATGGCGGTAATACCTACCGGTGTCATGGCGCTGCTGAGAGTATGTTCGATACTATCGAGATCTACATCAATACCGGTGAGTGTATCGTCGGTAAAATCAACGGCGTGTGCTACGGCCTGCCGGAAGTTGCGTTTACCATGAACGAAGATGTCCTCAAATGTAATGCAGTCGATAAAGGGGTTGTTGACAATATCCATCCATACATTCTGTGGCAGATAGTTTTCATGCAGGGCTACGACGCAGTATTTTTGCAGGTACCCATCTTCTTCGGCATAACGGAATGCATTGCCGCTATGACGTCCTTCGGCGGGGCGAAAATCGGCATGTGCATCGAGGTTAATGCAGTTGATCTGTGCCAGCGGGATCTGTCCGGCTTTATGCCAGCCTTTGGCGCAGCCTTTAATCAGCGGATAGGTGTTGTTGTGTCCGCCACCGATTACAATCGGCACTTTGCCGGCGGCAGTGATTATTTTGGAGAGCTGCTCTACTTCTTCGTCAATACGGGTCACGGCATGCCGGTAGGCTTCAATACGCTCTTCCTCGCCGCGGGCAGTATGTTCAATCAGGTACTGGATGTCGCCAAAGTCAAAATGACCCAGCAACAGTATTTCCTGGCCATCGAGAAAGTCGTTGCTTTGGATATTCAGGAAACTCTGCAGAAAGGGAACCCATAAGGTATCTGCCCCGCCAATGCCGTAATTGCCTTTGGCGCCGATATCTTCCGGTATACCAAATAGTACAAAGCGGGCTGTGGATTGTGCCAGCGCCATATCCAGGCTGCCACCGGTTAAAACCTGCACACGCTCACCGAGTTTGGTTTCAAAACGACGCAGCCGTACAAGAGACAGAATATCCTGTTTGTTATAGAGTTTCAGGTGCTGCAGGGCAGTTGACCTGGCCTCCAGAGTTGGGGCTTCAGCTTCCGATCTTTTCATTGACAAGTTTTAGAATCGTTGATTCTAAAGCTATGCATTTGTTTTCAATTTCCCGACCCCGGGCGAGAATGTCTGCTACAAAAGCTTTATCGCTGTATCCTGTAGCATTGATCCGCACGTTGAGGAAGGCTCCCATTACGGCACTGCGGGCACAGAGCGCTCCTACTCCGGCATCTGATACGGAATTGGGGTTTCCGATCTCGGCCATAGCCTGGATCACGCGCATACTGGCCAGCGCCTTTTCCATCACGGCAAACGGTACTTCTATGGCTGTACGGGTAGCAGCCTGGATGGCCGCCGAGCGGGCGGCTTTTTCTTCTGCTGTTGCTTTCGGTAATCCAAAGGCCTGCATGATATCATTAAAAGCGCTGGTATCCGCATCAACCAGTTGCAACAGGCTATCTTTTACGGCATTTCCTTCTTCGGCCCAGTTGCTGAATGTTTCCCATTGCTCATCCCATCCCTTCTTGTGAGCCGAAAGATTGGCCACCATGGTACCCAATGCTGCGCCCAGTGCCCCCAGGTAAGCAGCAATGGAACCACCCCCCGGAGCTGGACTTTCGCTGGCAGTAAGATCAGCAAATGCATTGAGTGGCATATGGATCAAAGGGCTTGCTCCGGCATCGCGCAGGCGATATTCGATGATCCGCTCTTCGGGTTTAAACGGAGCAAGCTCATCGAGCCCCATCGACAGGATGGCAATACGTATCAGCTCTTTTTCTGACACGCCGGTAGACCGTTGCTGTTTGCGTAAAAAATAACGGCCGGCTTCGAGCAGACACTGCAAGGGAACGAGGCCCACCAGTTCACTGCCGGTAACACGCAGACCACGTGCGTCGGCCTTTTTACAAACCTCATCAAAAGCTATGTGTAAAGGAGTGACCCGGATATTGGTCAGGTTCATGGATATCTGGGCGATCCCATATTCTTCAATATACCAGCCAATCGCTTTTACTGATTTCAATGTGCCGGGAACTGATACGGGTTGCCCCTGTGCATCCAGTACGGGTTTGCCGTTTTCCTTTTTTACCCGGCCGGCTTCACGCACGTCAAAAGCTACTGCATTGGCACGACGGGTACTGGTGGTATTGAGATTTACATTGTAGGCTACCAGGAAATCGCGGGCGCCGATAACCGTCGCTCCCCGTTTTGCATCCATTACGGCCGGACCAAAATCAGGCTTCCACGCGGCTTCTTTTATTTTATTGAAAAAGCCTTCATACTCACCTGCACGGATCACAGACAGGTTGCTGCGGCTTTTATCGGGCTGTGCTTCTTCATAGAGATAAACGGGTATCGACAATTCTGTGCCGACACGTTGTGCCAGGCGTTGCGCATACGCCGCTGTTTCTTCCATGCTGATACCGGCTATGGGGATAAGCGGGCAAACGTCGGTAGCACCCATACGCGGATGTTCTCCTTTATGATGGCTCATGTCTATCAGCTCACCTGCTTTGGCAATAGCGCGAAAAGCCGCTTCAATCACGGCTTCCGGATGGCCTACGAATGTAACCACCGTACGATTGGTGGCCTTACCGGGATCTACATTGAGGAGCTTTACTCCTTCTACTGCTTCGATCTGATCGGTGATCTGACGGATAATAGCCGGATCATTTCCTTCGCTGAAGTTGGGTACACATTCTATGAGTGGTTGCATACGATTGTAGGCCGGCTGGTTAGTTTTACCGGCGCGACAAATTTAGTAAGGCAAAAGGCAAAAAGGGCGATGAGTTATAAGTTTTAAGTGATAAGTATTAAGTAAGGCAAAAGGCCTGTAGGCCCGCCTGGCCAGGCGGGCCGGTGATACCATTTCCATCAATCATTTACGTGGCCTGAACAGATTGCGCAGCCCTCTGCGGATACGGCCCAGGTTATCCAACTGATCCTGGATCGGCGTAAGTGTAATATCATGTGCGCCCATGCCCATATCCACCACCTCCCCTTGTTTTTGCTCGGGATAGATCAGTACCAGGTTATTGTCGGTATACTGGCGGGCAATTTTACCGGCCAGATTATCAAACTGCGAATAGTGTGAAACAGTGCCTTTGCGGGCGCTGATGACCAGTAGCAGGTCATGCGGATCGGCGCGCCTGATAGCAGCAGCCATCACTTCGGCATCTTCAATGATCAATACAGGAATCTCGCTGGATGCCCGCTGGCGTTTCAATTCATTTTTTATCGCCGTGGCCGTTGTTTCTTTTGTATACAACCTGATTTTAGCATTCAATTCCTTGCTCAGACGATTGACCTTACGCACCCAATGACTAAAACCAATTTCAAACTCAGCATTGCGGGTCACAAATAAATGGATGCGCCGGGTTGTATTCAACGGGTCGCGGAACCGGCAGAGATAAACGGTTTCCCAGGTACTATCCAGCAGATTGGTAGCTGCTGAACCCACTAGTTTGTTGACCAGGAAATCGGTGGCGCTGACCGTCTGTTCTTCCCACTGCATCACCACATCGGAGATCACCATTTCCTTAACCGTGCGGGCAATACCATTGACGCGGTTGAGGTCTACCCTGTTCAGTAGCTGTACCTGCGTTTGTGTGCTGGCGGCGTATTTAATCGCACCTTCCAGTTCATGCTGGTTTTGCAGAATTTTATCTTTGACATCCGATGCATCCTGCTCAACCTGCAGCAGATAAACAGGATTCTTCTCACGGTCTTCATAAATCAATACGGCAAAATCAATCAGCTCTTCCGTATGCTGATCATGATCGGTCGGTATAAGAATACGTTCATGCGGATTAAGCAGCTTCGGTGGTACTTCTTCGCGTGCCTGTGTAGCCATACGCCGGCCGGCATTGGCAGTCACAAATGAACCGGTCATACAAGTGACCAGTATCAGCACAATGGTTCCGTTAAGCACATTTTCATCAATGATATGCATATTGTAACCAATCAGTATTACCGCAATGGTAGCTGCGGCATGCGATGTACTGAGACCAAACATGAGTTTTCGCTGATCGGCCGAATACCGAAACAGTTTTTGCGTGGCAAATGCTGCCAGCCATTTGGAGGTAAGCGCCATAAGGGTCAGCGCTACTGCGATATAAAGTGCCTGAGGGCCTTTGAGCAATACACGCAGATCAACGATCATACCCACGCTGATGAGAAAAAAAGGAATAAAGATCGCATTGCCGGCAAACTCAAGCCGATTCATCAATGCCGAACTATGCGGGATCAGTTGATTGAGGGCCAGACCCGCCAGGAAAGCACCTATGATTGCTTCTACTCCCGCCAGCTGGGCCAGGAAAGAAGCGAGGAAAACCAGTGCCAGTACAAAAATGAAGTGGGTGGTTTGATCATCTTTTATTTTCCGGAAAAACCAGCGGCCAAGCGGTGGAAACCCGAATAAAACAAAACCGGCAAAAAGCAGAAAAGACACCACCAGCCTGATCCAGAATGCCTGATTCAACTCACCGGCAGCCGAGCCTGCAATCACAGCCAGGATCAGCAGTACGGCCGTATCTGTGATGATCGTGCCTCCTACGGTTACCGTCACTGCTTCATTCTTGGTGATACCCATGCGGCTGGCCAACGGATAGGCTACAAGGGTATGTGTGGCAAACATACTCGACACGAGCAGCGATGCCAGCGGAGAAAAATGAAGCACATAGGTACAAAGCAGGTAACCAAGCCCCAGCGGAATGGCAAAGGTGAAAAAACCGAATACGAGACTTTTATACTTATTCTTTTTGAACTCGGCCATATCCAGTTCCAGGCCGGCCAGAAACATGATATAGAGTAATCCTGCTTTGCCAAACAGGTCAATACTGCCGCGGGCAATGATATTAAAT
This sequence comes from Chitinophagaceae bacterium, assembly GCA_047600605.1. GTDB lineage: Bacteria > Bacteroidota > Bacteroidia > Chitinophagales > Chitinophagaceae > CAYMZZ01. The sequence continues at coordinate 522,774 of JASGKK010000001.1, forward strand.
CCATGATCACCGATTGCCATACCCGCCAGTATCAAACCGATAATGCTGGGGATCCTCAGCTTGCGCAGGAGTATTGGCGCGAGCAGGATAATAAAAAGCACGATGGTGAGAATGGGCACCGGGTCTTTTAGCGGAAACAAAATGTCGATTAAGATCATAGGCTTTTATCTCATTCAAAGCTAAGCCATCGTTATTAAGCAGAGATTAAAATACCAGCAGACTTCCTCAATTTACAAAAAACGTACCGATCACAGAATATCGGGACGTTCTGCAAATTGCGATTCCTCCACAATCTGTTCCGGTTTTTTCTTATAAAAGATCATTCCAAGAGCCATAATGATACTGGTGGTAAGGATAATAAAGAAAAGGATGCCGTCATTAAAGCTGCTCAGCTTGAGCGAATCGGGTATTTTATAAAAAAGTACAATCGTGATAAGACCGCGTGGAATAAAGAAAGACTCGGGAAATAGATTGGTGCGCACAAAAAAGCGGAGGTACAGTATGCGTACCAGGAACAGGGCCAGCACTATCAGCCCTCCTGCGAGTAGTATATCGCGTTCGGATAAAAAAGCCAGCGAAATACTGAAGCCAAAAAGAATAAAAAAGAATGTACGGATCAGGAAAGAGGTTTCTGCCGTAACGGAATGTAAAAGATGACGGAGACCATCTACCTGCTCATGTGGAAAATATTTGATGATGGGTTGCCAGCGTAGTTTTTCCCAGTTATTGATCAGCAATCCAAACACGAGAATGATGATAAGAGAAGGCAGGTGAAACAGTTTGCCTCCGGCATAGATCAGGATAAGCAACGCGAATATGAGGAAAAACTTGATATTGAGCCGTGTTTTGGCCAGGATTACCAGCAACACGAGCGACAGCACTACAGACAGGATAACCGACAATCCGATATTGGCACCAAAAAGGCCTACGGACCCGGCAGAAAGTTTGTCGCCAGAGGTAAAAAAATTAAAGACTATGATGCCAATGATATCTGAAAAGGATGCTTCATAAACGAGAAACTCTTTCTTTTGTTCACTCAGCGGATGAATACTGGGAATTACAATAGAACTGCTCATAATCGAAAGCGGAATAGCATATACCAGGCATTTATCAAGCGGTTCGTGGAGCCAGTAGTGAAGGATATACATCAGCAGTACTGTGGATATGGCAAAGATGATCAGAGCCGAAAAGAAGGAGTCGCGGATCAATCCCAGCTTGCTTCGTTCCAGTTTGAGGTCAAGCCCGGCTTCGAGTACGATCATGATCAATCCTACCACGCCGAGTGACTCCACGAGCTGATCAGAAAAAACAATATCCAGCTTATACACATCGGCCAGCGCCCTGAAACCAATGCCAGCAAAAAGTAATAGCAATACAGACGGAATGCGGATGTACTGGCTGAGGATCGAAAAAATATAGGATAGTACTACAAGGCTGCACAAGGCTATGAGCACTTGTTCGGTATTGAGTCCATTCATGAAAATGAAGGTACGTATTAATCACTTATCCATGTACCATTGATCATGACCCGGCTGATGAGGTTACTGCCATAGGCATAAGGCAGATAGGCCAGTGAAGGTACCGGCTTTGTAATAATGAGATTTGCTTTTTTCCCTTTAGCAATACTTCCAACATGCTGCTGCAGTTCCATGGCAAAAGCGCCATTGATCGTCGCGGCATTGATGGCCTCTTCGGGCAACAGGCGCAACTGTATACAGGCCAGTGAGAGCATAAAATTCATATTGCCCGAAGGACAGGAACCTGGATTAAAATCCGATGCCAGTGCCAGGGCACAGCCGGCATCTGCCAGCTGCCGGCCGGGCTGATAAGCCATTCGCAAAAAGAATGCAGCACCGGGCAGCAATGTACCTATGACCGGCGAAGCAGCCAGCAGGCTGATATCCTGATCAGTCATTGTCTCCAGGTGATCTACCGATAGAGCCGGCAATGAAATGGCTGTTTCAATGCCACCAATACTGTTTAGCTGATTCACATGCAGTTTGGGTTTTAGTCCCACCAGCATGCCGGCCCGGCAAATGCGTTCCGTTTGCTCAGGTGAGAAAAAACCTTTTTCACAAAACACATCTATATAATCCGCCAGCTTTTCTGCTGCAATACGTGGCAGCATCTCTTCTATCAGCAGGCGGATATATCCCTCATGGTCCTGCTGATACCCGGGGGGAAAAGCATGTGCCCCGAGAAAAGTGGCGCGGACGGGAACAGCGGTTGCATCACGCAGTCTTCTGATCACCCGCAGCATTTTCAACTCCGCTTCTACCGTCAGCCCATATCCGCTTTTGATCTCAATGGCTCCTGTGCCGAGCCTTATCAATTCCTGCAGCCGGGCATAGGCCAGATTAAATAATTCGTCTTCAGAAGTAGTTTGCAAACGGTGGGCCGAATTGAGAATACCACCTCCCCTTGCAGCAATCTCTGCATAGCTGAGCCCTTTTATTTTGTCAATAAATTCTGTTTCGCGACTGGCGGCAAAAACCAGGTGTGTATGCGAATCGCACCAGGCAGGCAGTACGATACGGCCGCTGACATCGGCCACTTCATCAGCAGTTGGTAATACTGTATCCGTCATTTTGCCGTACGCAGCAACTGTATCGTCTTCTATCAGCAACCATGCCTGTTCTATTTGTGGCAGATGAGCCAGGGCTTCTCCACGCAAAGCCATTTGCGGTGCATGCACACCAACAAGAAGGGAAATGTTTTTTAAGAGAGTCGTTGACACAGATTTGAGGATTTGGTAATTTGAAGATTTGAAAATTGCGGTAGGCCTTAAGAAACGTTTCAAATCAGCAGCAAAATACTCATTTTCAAATCTTCAAATTACCAAATCTTCAATCATTCTTTCCTTATCTTTACCCTCACTCATTCATCCTTCTTATGCATTTCCCCGATTTTAGTGATCCCGCCGTATGGTTAAGCCTGCTTACACTTACATTTCTCGAAATAGTGCTGGGCGTCGATAATATTATTTTTATTTCCATTATTGCCGACAAGCTGGAACCAGCGCAGCAACGGCGTGCCCGTAATATCGGCCTTATCCTGGCCATGATCTTCCGCATTGGCCTCCTGCTGACCATTACCTGGATCATGCGGTTGAAAGAGGCCCTGTTTACTATATCGTTTATTACAGAGAATGGTCAGCCAATCGGTATCAGCTGGAAAGACCTGATCCTCATTGCCGGGGGGCTATTCCTGATCGTAAAAAGCACACTGGAAATCCATCATAAGCTGGAAAAGCCTGCCGAAGTACCCGGACAGAAAAAAGTATATGCATCACTTTCTGCGGTGATCCTGCAGATCGTACTGATAGATGCCGTCTTTTCCTTTGATTCAATCCTGACGGCGATCGGCATGGTAGAAGAAGTGGCTGTAATGATCCTGGCGGTTATTATCTCCATTGCCGTAATGATGGCTTTTGCCGGACCTATCAGCCGGTTTATCAATAAGCATCCTACGCTGCAAATGCTGGCCCTCTCCTTTCTGATAGCTATTGGCATTATGCTGGTGGCAGAAGGGTTTCATCAGAAAATCAGCAAGAGTTATATCTATACAACCATCGCCTTTTCGCTGGTAGTGGAGATGCTGAATATGCGGATTCGTAAAAAGAACGCAGGCTGATTGTTAGATTTGGGGATTTGAAAATTTGATGATTTGGAGATGGTTTTTCCGAAGTGTTGGTTCAAATTAAGAGCCTACTATTTTCCACTCATTTTCAAATTCTCAAATCATCAAATTTTCAAATCATCTCTTCCAGTTGTTTCCTCAAATCATATTGTATGTCTTCATGCAATTCATCTATGGCTGCATATAGCTTTTTGAGCTGCTGATTGTACATATTCAGAATTATCTGGCTTTTTTCGAAGGGAATGCCGGAGGCTTTGAGCTTTGCACAGAAATGCAGGAGCAGTTCGGCTTCGGCCTGTTTGCTGCCCATATAGCGCACATGTTTGCTGACGATTCTCACTATTTTGCGAAGACTTTTTTTGACAAAATAGAGATGTGAGATATTGATCTCTTCAAACTGGGCGTCCATTTCCTGTTTCACATTTTCAATATAGCCGGCTTCATCATGCGCCTCAAAAAGCAGGTAGGTCAGTAATTCCTTATTTTCCTTTTTGAACCGTGAGAGGCGCAGGCAAAGAGCCACCAGTTCGGCCGGTTTACGGCCTGTCAGTTCCTGTTTTATCTCATGAACAGTTGCAGCACGCATAGTCGTAATAGCGGATCAACAGAGGCCGAAAAGCCAATATGTATCCTATTTCTTTTCTTTTATAGATATTTGCAGTCCAAAAATAAAGGAGTTCATGCGAGTAGCGATCAATGGAATGGGACGTATTGGCCGGTTATTGTTCCGGCGCCTGGTACACCAGCCCGGTATTGAGCTGGTAGCAGTCAATGATATTATGCCTACAGATAATCTGTTTTATCTGTTAAAGTATGATTCGGTGTATGGCACTTATGCCGGTTCGCTGAGTCTGGAAAACGATACCATCGTGGCCGATGGTCATCGGGTACGGGCTTTTCAGACCGGGCATCCGGCCCAGCTACCCTGGCGTGAGCTGGAGGTGGATGTGGTGCTCGAATGCAGCGGCAGCTTCAGTAAAAAAGCGGCCGCAGAAGAACATCTGAAGTCCGGTGCCCGAAAAGTGCTGTTGTCTACCACCGGCTCTACGGATATTCCCCTTATGATCTATGGCTTCAATCATAGCAGCCTGACGGCCGATACACATATCATTTCGCCGGGCGGATGTATGACCAACTGCTCGGTGCATCTCATTTATATCCTGAATGCAATCGGTATCCGGTCGCTGCAGGTCAATATGCTGCATTCCTATACGTCCAGGCAGGAACTGGTAGATGCTCCCCATAACCAGTTTCGCCGGGGAAGGGCTGCTGCGGAATCGATCATACCTGTGGAGATAGACCTGCATCAATCGCTGGAGCGGTTATTGCCGGGTATGAAAGGAAAGCTCGCATCGGTATCTACCCGGGTACCGGTCGCCAATGGAGCCATGGGCGATTTCAGCGTGGTATTTCATGAACCCGTAACCCCCGATAGGATCAATGAACTTTTCCGCAAATCGGCCGAAAATGATTTTAAAGGTATCGTTGGTTACACCGAAGAGCCGTTGGTCTCGCTGGATATTAAGTCAAATACACATTCCTGCCTCATCGATGGCACGCTTACCTCAGTAGTAGGTAATCATGCCCGCATCATTGCCTGGTTTGATAATGAATACGGTTTTACCAGCCGCATGATCGACTGGCTGGAATACTGGAAAAAATTTCTGTAAGATCAGCGCAGCACAGCGATCTGATCGATCCATTCCATCACCTGCACGCCTTCCAGGGCCGTGCAGGGATTATCTGTTTTTCCCTGAAAATACTCCACTACCTGACGGATCATAGGTTCCTGCACATGAGGTAATGGGGGAAATTCGTAAGCCGTCATTTGCCCGTTTTTTATGAGCCGGAGCGGAGCCTGTTCAAAGAAACTGAACCGTATTTCCCCATCGGTGCCGGTGATCACACATTCGTCCTCCTGCATCTTTGAAGCAGGCTGGTTAAAATTCCAGATGCCAGTAAACAGTATGCGCTGTGGCCAGACGATCGTACCACTTACCAGGTCGGGAGCTGCATAAGTTCCGCTCTGCTGCAATGCCATGCCCTGTACAGCAGAAGCAGCTCCAAAAAGATAGTAGAGTATGTCCAGTTGATGCGGGGCCAGATCATGAAACAAACCACCGCCTGCAATGGCAGGATCCACCCGCCAGGCAGTACGTGATTGAGCCAGTTGTGCAGTACTTAGCAGGTGACGTGAACAGGCAATATACACCAGTTGTATTTTACCAATTGCTTCTCCGGCGATCAGTTCTTTCAGTTTCTTATAAAATGGTTGCTCACGGCGGTAATGTGCTACCGTAAGTTTTACCCCAGCCTGTATTGCAGCAGCCGCTACCCGCTGTGCTGCCGGAGCATCGGGTGTCATAGGTTTTTCGAGATATACGGGCTTACCTGCTGCAATGGCCTGCAGTGCATATGTCTCGTGCGAGGAAGGCGGTGTGGCGATATAAATAGCATTTACCTCCGGATCATTGATAAGCGCTGTGGCATCTGCATACCACCTGGGCACGCCGTGCCGCTGTGCATAATCCGCTGCCAGCCCTGCATTGCGCCGCATGACGGCAATCAGCCGTGAACCCGGCACTTTATTGAAGGCCGGACCACTTTTTACCTCTGTAACGTCTCCGCAACCGATAATTCCCCAGTTGATCATTTGCTCCATAAGCCGATTGTTGGTGATCAAAGATAACAGCGCTATGATAAATAGCGATGATTGGTTAATTTTAGTACATGAAGCCGTATGTAACCGAAGACTCTGTTGTGCGCAGCATCTGGGGAAAAAGTGATACGATCCTGTTTGTTTTTGCAGGTGCAGCGGCTGAATTTGCCCTTAACAAAGCTGTAGACTGGTTATATTTTACCGGACGCCTGCCGGCCGATCCGCTGGGGCGTTTATTCTCTACAGTCATGTATGCACGGCGCATTGTATTTGCCAACGAAGAACAGGCACATAAAGCTATTGACAGCATTACCGGCATTCACAAAGCGGTGGAAAAAAGCCGCGGTACAACCATACCCGACTGGGCATACCGCGATGTATTGTTTATGCTGATCCACTACTCTATTGCGGCTTATGAACTGCTGGAGCGGCCGATGACAGACCGCGAGCATGACGATCTGTTTGATGTATTTTTCAGGATGGGAACACGTATGGGATTAAAAGACCTGCCTACCAGTTATACTGCCTGGCGAAAAGCCCGCGAAGAGCACCTGCAGGCCAATCTGGCTGTCAGCAAATACACCGATGATCTGTTTCATCAATACCGCAAACACCTTGGCGGTTTCCGTTACTGGCTATTATGCGAATCGCAGAAAATGGTAATCCCTGTCCATGTATCCGGCCTGCTTGGCTATAAACGTTTTTCTGCGGCACGGCCATTATTGTTTGTGTACAAACAAAGCAGACGGGTAAAACTGGATGGCTTTCTTAAGAACATCATTCTGCCGGCTCAGTACAAAAAGGAAATCGCCGATCTCGATCGTCCGCCGGCCGCATCAGAAAGTGGTCACTGACCAGGTACGTTCAAAAGTCTGACCGGGCGCCAGCACTTCAATTCCTTCCTTCTCCTCCAGTTGCTGTGTACTGTCTACGGCATCGGCAATACCACACCAGGGCTCGATACATACAAAATCTGCCCCCGGTGCCGACCAGATCCCGAGGAAAGGAAATCCGTGTTTGGCAAATTGAAGTCCATGCGGTGTCTGTCTCGAACGCAGGGTGATCACCGCAGAGCGGATGTCTTTAAAAACAAGTGCATCTTTTGCAAAAAGTGGTTTATTCAATGGCAACACCTGTGTATGCTGCAGCAGAGGTAATGATTGTTTTTCGATCAGGCCATCAGCTGATATAGGCCAGCGGCCACTGTTTTCTTCTTCGTCAAAATACAACTCATAGTCTTCGAAAGCGGTTCCTTCCACGAGTGGCAATCTGAATGCCGGGTGACCACCCACGGAGAAATAAAGAGGTTTACTGCCGGTATTGGATACATGATACGAAACATGCAGCGTCGCTTCCTGCAACGTATAGATTATATCGAAACGAAAAGGAAATGGATATTTTTCGAGTGTGGCTGTATCACTTTCCAGGCTGAAGACCAGCGACTGGTTGTCAGATTCACGCAGCACAAATTCGCGGTCGCGTGCAAAGCCATGACGTCCCAGTTCATAGGCCTGTCCGTTTATATAATACGTGTTCTGACGCAGCGTGCCTATAATTGGAAATAACACAGGCGATTGCTTGGCCCAGAAAGCCGGATCACCGTTCCACATATATTCCAAACCAGTTTGCCGGTTATAAAGTCCCGCCAGTTCTGCTCCCTTTGTTTTTACCTGTACATCGAGTATGCCGTTGCTGATAGTATGTATGGCCATTATTAAAAACGAGCGGATAGATGCTCTGAACGAAGATAGGTATGATTATAAAAAATCCCGGCTAAAAATAACCGGGATAAGTATATCAGTCTTATTCCTGTTTTATCTGTAAGGAGCAATAACGTTATATGTATTGCCTGCCGGGCCAGTCCAGCTGAGTTTATAATAATAAGGATTGCTGCCGGGACAGGACGTGGGTTGACCGCTCGCATTCAAACCAAACGTAAGCGTAGCATCTACCAGTGCATTTACGTGACGTATCTGGCCACTGGTAATACGGAAACTGCAGTCCTGACGGATCACGATGGGTGATGTGGTGGCACTGGTGAAGCTGCCGCCAAAACGATTGGTCCCCCATTCTGCAATATTATCCTGGTTACCTTCTGTATGAATACCGGCAGAGGTGATCACTACTCCATTGTTATAAGAAAAAACACGACGCCTTGCCACCTGCCAGGTGCGTGTGGTATTATCATCAAATTTTACAGAAATACCATTGCTGGTAATCGTATGTGTAATGCTGTTTTGAGCAGACAGGCTGATGAGCAATCCGCCCGATGTATTGGTATAAGTTTGCGCACCATTGAGCGTAATGCTTTTATTATCACTTACGCGGGTGATTTTTAAATTTTGTGCAGTGATGGTAAGAGCACTACCGGCAGTTGCCCAGCGCAGGTGTGGTGCGGCACTGATCACCACTACCCCTGTGCGGCTATGTGTACCCAGACAATTAAGTCCGTTGTAGGTAACAGTTATCTTCCATGGATTGCCGGATGTATCCACATCAGCCGTAGCATTACAAATCAGTCCGTTGAGATCCATCTGTTTGCTGGCAATACCAGAAGCCTCCAGTATCAGGTTGGCATCGTCAGCTACGGCGTCCATATCGGCCGAAAACTGTGCCTGATCATCAGCGTGAGCTGTTAATTGAGCTTCGGTCTGTTGATTGCTGGTGTCATCCTGATCTGTATTACTTTTCTGACAGGCCCAGAAGCTGACAGACAAACCGGTAAAAAGAAGCGCCCCGATAAGAGGCTTAAAAAAGAAAGCGGGGATGTTGTTTTGTTTCATAGTACGATTTTGGGTGTGGATTACCGGCCACGGAGAGCAGCAGGTACCCTTGGCCTGATAGACGGGCCGCAGATCATTATGGTTTAAAACGGTTGCAGATTTCTTTTAGTATTAGCAGGGATTAGGGGAAATTACCTGCTACCGGAGTGGGAAAATACGTTTACCATTTACCGGGCTCGATCCAGATCACGGAGTTGCCGGTATTATGTTCGTTTTGTTCCCAGTCCTTATTAGCGGGGTCGATGATCCATTTGCCATCCACTACAAACTTATAAAGGTGTTTACCGGGTGTGAGGTGTACATCAAATACCCACTCATCGCCTTCCTTGGTCATACGGAAGGTGCCGGGAGCCCAGTCGTTGAAATCGCCGGAAAGAAATACTTCTTTTGCCTGTGCAAATCCTTTGAGTCTGAATTTATAATTGGGGGCAATAACGAAGAAAAAGTTTTCCTGCCGGCCTTCGGCTCCTGCCACTTTGCCATCAATAATAAAATGATAGGAGTAGTTGCCGGCCCCAAGTGTATAGGGTAATTCCCATCCGGTAGCTGTACGCTTCATAAAAAGCTCATCTTTCCGCCATTTATTGAATGATCCGGTAAGTATGACCTGGCGCGCATCCGCAAATCCATCGAGCTGGAAAATATACGGTTTGCCTATTTTGATCACAGAGTTGAAATCATGATACTCGTTAGGCATACGATCGGGATTAAACGGATCGGCCATCCAGCGGCCATCCACAATAAACCGATAGGTATGAGTGCCTTCGGGCAGGTACAGCGAAAGTGCCCAGCCTTTTGAAGTGGGTTTCATGGCCAGTTCGTTTCTCCGCCACTCATTGAAGCTGCCGCTGAGTATTACTTTCTTCGCCTGCGTAAAAGAGTCGAGGCGAATGGTAACATTGGGTTTGTAATAAACTGAATTGATATTTCCCTGCCCATCGTTTTCCTGATTCACATTATCCTTATCGGTGATCCAGTTGCCATCTACGATAAATTTGTACCAGTGTTTGCCGGGGGCCAGTTTTACCTGGCGTATCCATCCGCTATCGGTAAGCGTCATATGGAGTGCGGTGGGTGACCAGTTGATAAAGCTGCCGCTCAATACAACTCCGGATGCATTGGCATATCCGCACAGGAAAAAGGTGACTACCGAATCGCTTGTCCTGAATTCAGCTTTATTCCGGAACTGGTTGACACCAAATGGCACCTGTGTGGTACTGAAAGGTGCCAGCCATCCCTTTTCATCCTTCTTCTCGGTAAAGAGAATTTTTTCTGCCGGGTTGCCGATCTTATCAAACCCTTCCAGTGCCTTACTGATGATGAAGAAATCGGGTGTGTTTTTATCGAGCTGCCATCCCAGGTTCAGTAATGAATCGCGGATGCCAGTGCGCATGAAGGTCTTGATGCCCAACTCGCCCAGGTCAAACTGTACAATAAAGCTATCAATACTGTTTTCACTCAGGTGTTTGCTCAGCTCGATCCACATCCGTCCGTTCCTGATCGTATAATTTTTTGTGGGAGGCTGCCCCCAGCTCAGGCCATAGCACAGGAGCAGGAGCAGAAGAAATCCCCCGCTTTTTCTCATGTGCTGATATGTGGTAGCCGGCCTCATTTCCATATATACATCTTGTTGCGCACGAAATTAAAACCAATTTTGTGCATCGACAGAAAATCAAATCCGAGCATGCCGTCGATACAACGGTCATAGGAAAAACACAGTTTTTCCAGGTTGGTGACCAGTACTGGCAGCGATCCTATATCCAGATGCCCCAGTTTCATATTTTTCATATCGCCATACAAAGCCTCAATGCGTGAGCTGCCTGAACCTGTGAGTACAACACGCCTGCTGATGGTGACGTTTTCAAAAATACGGTCAGGCAGCCGGCTATCCAATACATTTGATTCTGCTCCGGTATCTATTACAAAAGTCAGTTTTTTGCCGCCAATGGTTGCAAAGGTGAGCAGCTTATTCTCGGTAAGATTGATACGGAATTCGTTGTATTTAGATGTATCTGCCAGTTGTGCGCTCTGATAGGTCGAAGCTTCCTTACGGCTGATAAGGTGCAGGTAGATCAGGCTGTTTTCATAATCAATGATCATTTCGAACCGGCGAAAGAGTTCCATGCCCAGCAATCCCAGTATCCGTACGCCGCGGCTGTTTTCGATATGCCCCAGGTTAATGCGGTCTGCATTTAACCGCGAGAAGGTAATACCTCCCATTCTTAACTCTCTAACGGCTGTGGGATTTGAACCTCCGGCACCTCCGGTAATACCTCCGGCATGCTCTTCCGGTGCATCTCCCAGTGGAGGCATATCACGGAAATAAGTCATATTGAGTACCAGTCTCGGCGCGCCGGTATCCAGTACAAAGTTGCCCTCGACCGAGTCAATACGCGCCTTGATGAGTATCAGGTTACCTGCCCGGTTAAAAGGGATCACCAGGTCTGTCGAATCGGCTTTGATAACCGGATCAATAAAATCGAAACCGGATAAACGATTGGCAGAATCTGCCGGATATGTTCCAATTGTTGTCTCCACCGGCAATGCTGATACAGCCGGCTCATGTACAGTAAGCGGCAGTAGTAATATGGCCAGCAGCGAAAAGCCCGATAGTTGAAACAGTGGAAACATGTTGGTTTAACGATCGTGAAGGTAACTGAAAAAGGAGGGTAAAATGACCGATGCGGGCGGATTGCTGTTTTCAATTATTTAATTGCACAAATGCCAGGTGAAGCGGATGCTTCCATCCATGAGCGGGTAAAAGGTTTTGTTAATCCTTTTGCAGGAGAAGCAGAAAAGTGCTGTCTGTTTGATAAACAGCTTTACCGGGTTTCCGGAGAGATTTTGCCGGTCTGGTACATGAGCAGACCAACAGGCACAGTGCCGGCCGCTGTGTGTACAGGTGTGGCGATCAGCTCAAAATTGTTAGCCTCCAGCAACCGGATACAGGGAATGTTTTGCGGATGTACCCATGCTTCAATTTGTGCGAGTGGCAATTGTTCAAACGCATAACCGATTATCCGGTGCAGGGCCTCGTGCATAAAGCCCTTGCCCTGCCATGCGGGAAGCAATTCAAATCCTACTTCTGCCAGTTGCGTTGCTTTGTTCCAGTTCCAGAGGCAGATGGTACCGATAAGGTCCTGCTCCTGCTTGGGTACAATCGCCCAGTAAAGGCAATCGCCTTCGATGACACTGATATTGATCCGGTGAATAAAACGGAGCCCCTCTTCTACCGATTCGGTGGGCGGGCGGTCGATATACTCATTGACCCGCGGATCGGTACGAAGTTCATATATGCGAACTGCATCGGCCGGCTCCAGTTTTCGCAGCAGGAGGCGGTTCGTAAGCAGTTCAGGAAAAGGTGTAGCGGGCGAACGCATAAGGTTTGGTAACCGCAATTAAAAAAACTTACTGCCGGCTTCCAAATATATTTAAGGGTCGTGCCTGTTTCTTTTAATATCGTTAAATAAAAGGGGTGTTTTTTAGAAACCGATATACTTTTCGGGGATTGGCTGGTCAGGAGATTCCTGATCCCAGGTAATACTCATGATCCACCAGCGGCCATTTTCCCTGATCAGTTCAATGCTGTTAATACCCCGCATTTTGAGTGGCTGCGGCATACCTGCCGTAAATGCATAGCTGGTAAATACCTGTGCTATGTTGCCAAACTGCTGTACGCGGCGCCCCAGCTCCTTTTCTTCAAATGAATATTGCATAAACATGGGGCCATTGCGTTGAATGTACTCTTCAGGAGTAAAACGCCGCAGTTCTTTACCCGCGGTAAAGCTTCCCATCATGGCAGATGGATGAAACAATTGCCGGAAGCGTGACCAGTCCCGCGGTCCGGCCGGCCCGGAGATAACCTGGTAAAGCGCCGTCACTACAGCATCTGCTGTAGCTACGGTAGCACTGTCAATAACCGGTAATAACCGATCGGGCTGATGATTGCCCAGCCATGCATTGCGCACTTTTACCTGAGCCGCGGCTGGTGCCGGCATAAATTCCAGCTGATGATATATTTTCTTATCAGCAGGGAAAGCCTTTGCAGCTAATTTCATTTTTTGTTTTTTCTTTTTCCCTTCTCTCCGCCATACCCATACTTCCACCAGGTCGCCCTCTTTGAGTTGATCCATAAAACGCTCATATTCTTCTTCAAAATTGGATCGCAGAATATTTTTTCCATTAATGCTGATCAGTTGATCTCCATCGCGGAATCCCATCTGTTTACCAAACTGGTTGATGTTTTCCGTATGTATCCACATCAGGTCATCTTTGCCAGGCCTGAAACCGATTCCACCCAGTCCAAGTGCCTGAATAGTTTTTTCCGGCAAATACTGTACTCCTCCCATCGCGAGGTATTTTTCGTATGGTATGGGTGTGGGGCCTGCCACATAGGTCTCGAGAAACTGGCGTATCTCGGGATAGGTCAGTTTCTCTATTTCCGTAAACAACTCATCATCGAGAAAATATTTATCCTTGCCAAACCGCACCCCCAGATCATGCTTAAGATCCTGCAGGGCATATTGGCCTTGTGAAAGATGTAAGAGATACAGATCGAGACAGGCCGAGATAGCCGCACCTTTCAGATATACATTCGGATATTGTTCATGCCACTGACCGGCACTTTCTTTGCTGAGTTCGGTAAATGGCAGGCTATCCATAAAATACTGGCGCGAAAAACGGATCTTTCCCGCCAGGTCTTCGAGAAACTCAGCTGGTTTTTTCAAACCCGCCCAGACCTGCATATGCTGTGCATCATATTCCGTGCTGCCTTCATACAACCACAGATGTTTTGATAAAACAGTTTCGTTGAAATTAAATTCCTTTACCTCGCGGCTGCTTGTATTGAGTGGACTCACGATATGAAAAAATTCATGGGCAGCCATATCGCGCCAGCCGCCAATAGCCAGTTCCTGCGGCATTTCCTGTACACTGTAAAAAGAAGAATAGGAATGCTCCCAGGCACCCTGCACCTGGAGTACCGGCTGCTCGCTGTTAAAGTAAAAGATAAAAGCATAACGGTCTACCGGTAGTTTGCCTTTGAGATACTCGCGGGTACCCTGCAATATCTTCTGCATATTGGCAGCAACATATTTCGCAGTTACTTTTTTGCCGGGTGCATATACGGCTACCAGTACTTCAGCCGGACCTACCTGTACAGTAGCCGTATCCGGTACCGAAAACATAATAGGCGAATCATAAAGCTCATCTACAGTAGCACAACGAAACATATCGAAGCCGGTGCGGGTCTGCACGGGCCGCAAAGCAGTGGCTGCATAAAAATTGCCGGGACGTGTGAAACTTAACTCGAAAGGTATTTTTTTCATCCCTTCCAGATAGCCGAATACCCCGCAGGTATTGAGTACAAAATTCTTTCCTGCTTCAAAGCTGGTGCCACACATCGGGTACACCATATTGTCGATAGTGGCATCCCAGGTATCTTCTACCCGGTAGCTAATGCGCGAAAGCGCCGTGGCATTGCTGATCCGCCATTCATTGTCATTGACACGTTGCACCGCCAGGGTATCGCCTGTCGCATTGTAAGCCCGTAACTGATGTACATATTTCCCAAAATTGCTGTTCATATACGTGCCGGGTACGATTCGCGGCATATAGAAACTGATCACCTGTTGCTGTACGGGCGGACAGGTCAATTCTACCTGCAACTGATCATCCTGTACATTCTCCAGGTTTACGCTATAACGATAAGCGGGTTGGGCGCTGGCAGCTGATATGAAAACTGCAGTCAGGAGCACGCCTGACAAGCAGCGGTACAAATAGGTGGCCATGGACAGGTTTTTGATGAAGCAGCAAATTACAAAACCTGCCGGGCAAACCTGACCGCTGATCCAAAACTAAACAGAAATGAAGTATCAGCGCTCCGGTACCCGTTTCATCCGCGAAAAGGGGAAACCATTGCAGCCGGTGCGTGGTGTATCGCGATCAGCCGCTTTTACCTTTAGTGCATCGCCGGCAGTAGCGCTTTCATAAGCGCTCAGGCAAAAGCCCCATGTCCAGGGAGCCATGCCAGCGAAACGGGTAATATTGATGCGGGTATAGAGACCAGCGGCTGTTGGGTTGGCGGCATCATTGCGGGCCAGCAGCCATTGTTCCTTTTCATTCCATTGCAGGATATGATAACGGATGCCGGGTTGCTGTGTCCAAACCGTATCTGTAACATGATACCTGATTCCATAATCGTCCACAAATTCGCCTTTGAATAGTGCAGGTATGGTATCGCGGTGCTGTGCAGTAGTGAAGAGACTGCAGGTGAGAAGAACAATAATGACCAAGATTTTCATCATACAAATAAAATAATGGCAAATGTAAATAGCGTCCGCAATTGTAGAACAGGAAATTTACCGGAGCAACCGGACAATTATTAATAGTTCGTTGCTATCTGATTATTCCGCATTCACTGCTGTCCGGGGAAAACTGATCCTACAAAAACTCAATCTAATAAACAGCTACTTACAGGTCATTTTGAACGGTTTAAAAAAATAAGCCCCCGTCTAACATTATAGATATGGCCGCGGGGCGTCAGGTTCATTTTATCCCCCTTTCGCTACTGTATTCTCTTATTTTTCTTGTGAACCACATCGGCCTGCCGGCCGTTGAGGCAAAAAAGGTAGGTTAACGGGATGATGCAGATACGGATTCGGATATAATAAAAAGCAGCATATTTTCCAATATTTTCCCGGGCAACAGTGATTCCGTATTAACCTCGCCATTGACCGGCCTCAAAATACTGTAGATGTACAACGAGCCCTTGTGTCCGCTTCTGCAAACAGATTTTTTATTATTTTACACAGCCGGGACTTAAAATGCACAAATGAACCATCTATTATTAGTTTTTATCACAGCGAGTTTTTTGTTATTTTCCTGTTCAACTCCTTCAAAAAAAGTACTTCGTTATGCCAAATCGGCAAAGGAGCCATATGCTCCTGCTTTTGTTGTACTATCGACAGGCGATACACTATCCGGTAATGAATTGAGATTTCGTAAAAAAAATTGGTTCCTGGACGGAAAAGAAATAAGTCCAAGCGATGTGCGATCCTTTCAAACTAAGGATGGTTTTTTTGATTTGGGTATTCTAAGGGTCATCAAAGGAAAGATAACCCTGCTTGTAAGTGTCAGTAAGTATTCTACATCTGAAAGATATCATAACAGTATTACCGGATCATTCCAGTCAAGGATGACAGAGGCAGCAGTGAGCACTTATTATATCCGGAAAAACAGTGGTATGATGATAGCTGTTAGTTTGAGTGAGCTGAGAAAAGCTGTACAGGATTGTCCTAAAGCAGCCAGTGCTCTTGAATCAGCATTTGCCGGCTCTTATTCCAAAAAACACCCGGGATGGGTAACCAACGACTACCCTCGTATTATTAAAGCAGTTGAAGTTTACAACGCGGAATGCAAGTGAGTCCACTATTAAATTGAGTCATTACTGGAAGATCGTATATCAACCTACACTTTCATACTAAGAGCATGCTGAACAGCTTACGTTACGGAAACGCATACCGGTTATTTACTGGTTTACTTTTTATACTCCTGGTTACTATTCAATGCGGGCGCAGTGGCAGTAAAAGCGAGCCAGATAATCCAACAAAAAACTTCCGGATCTGGGGTTACCTGTTCGCTCCCGGAAGCTGGGAGGAAGCGATGTATCGTACAAGTCCGGCACAACTGACCGATATCAGCCTGGCTTTTATACAGCCGGATGTCAACGGACAGTTTGCCGATAATCCTTCTGCTGCTAGTGCTGTAAGTATGGCCAAAAACAATAAGCTGCGGGTTTATTTCAGCATTGGCGGGGGCAGTCCTCCTCCCCACTTCGAGGCATTAATGCAACCGGCCCAGCGGGGAACTTTCATCCGCAACCTGGTTGATTTTACTAAAAAGCATGGCTTTGATGGTATAGATGTAGATATTGAAAACTCGCTGATCAATGAACACTATGAAGGTTTTGTAAACGAGCTGCATACCGCACTTAAGGCAGCCGGTAAACAAATGACGGCTGCCCTGGCATCCTGGAATGCCGGTAATATCAGCGATCACACATTGGGGTTATTTGACTGTATCCTCGTCATGTCATATGATAAAACAGGTCCGTGGAATCCTGCCAATGCAGGCCCGCACGCACCTTTATCCATGCTGCAGGATGATTTCATTTACTTTTCGCAGACGCGTAAACTACCTGCTGAAAAATTGCTGATGGGGCTACCTTTCTATGGTTACGGTTTTGGTCCGGGTACTCCCGAAAGCCTCAGCTACAAAGACATTGTACAGCGTTACGCAGGTGCCGAACAGAAGGACGAAATAACGGTACCCGAAGGCGGCCATATCTATTATAACGGAGTACCTACCATCCGCAGCAAAGTAGATTATGTGTTGAAAAATAAAGGTGGCGGAGTGATGATCTGGCAGTTGCTGGGCGATGCAGAGGGGCATAGCTCACTGCTGTACACGATCCGAAAAACGATCGAACCTTAATTGCTGAACAAGCCATGGAGCTGGGCGTATTGCAATAGCATGATAGTTTTGGCATCTTTAATGCCGCCTGTTTTTACCTGCGCAACTGCATCATCGAAATCCAGTTCCAGCACTTCAATATCTTCCTGCTCCTCTTCTACCCCACCACCTGCCGTGTGTTTCATGGCTGCATCATAGGCCGCTACAAAAAAGTAAAGTATTTCTGTAACTGAACCGGGCGACATATAAGCTTCCATTACTTTGGTGACTTCATGTATCACATATCCTGTTTCCTCTTCGGTTTCGCGCCGGATAGCCGCTTCAGGATTGTCCTGGTCCAGTAAACCGGCACAGGCTTCAATGAGCAGACCATCTGCATTGCCATTAATGAATGTTGGCAGCCTGAATTGACGGGTCAGAATAATCGTACGTTTTTCTTTATTGTAAAGCAGGATCACCGCACCATTACCCCGGTCGTATGCCTCCCGCGATTGTACCTGGCGGGTGCCGTCTTTCTTTTCGATTTCGTAGGTTACCTTTTTAAGTGTGTACCAGTTATTGGAAAGGATCTCGGTAGTAAGAAGCTGAATATTTTTAAACATATTAGTATTGATTACCTGCAACACAAGATAACCGATCGCCGGCAGGATGTCAGGAACATTTTGTAAATGGCATATCTATCCTGTGAATAGTTGCATTGCCTGTCTGGCTTTTGCCGGTCAAACTGAAATTTGGTTGTAAATTGGATGAATGAAGTATTGGAAAATACAGCAACTGATTGCCACTGCATTCATATTCGTACTGTTGCCTCTTTGCCTGCCTGCGCAGCAGGATAGTTCGCGCCGGGTAATTGCTTTTTTCACCGGTAAAAATGACCTGGCTCACATCAGTTTTATAGCCGAAGCCCATCCCTGGCTGACGCGGGAATGCGCGGCTGCAGGACTGCAATACGATACCAGCAGCAACTGGATGGCAATGACACCTGACCTGCTCCGTCGCTACCGGCTGGTCATATTGCTGGATACCCGTCCTGATCTGCCACAGGCACGGCAGGCACTGGAACAATACATGAAAAACGGAGGAGCTTTACTGGCATTTCATTTCTCTGCATTTGCACTTACACCATCAGCCTATCCGGACAACTGGTCTTGGTACCATCATGAGTTGCTGGGAGCAGGTGCCTACAAAGGAAATACCTGGCGGCCCACCCCTGCGATGCTTCGGGTAATAGACAGTACACATCCTGTGACCAGAGGATTGCCTCCCCTGTTTCGCTCAGCACCCAATGAATGGTATAGCTGGCAGAAGGATCTGCTGAAGCAACCCGATATCCGGATACTACTGGCGGTCGACAGCAGTAGTTTTCCACTGGGCACAGGCCCCAAACCACATGAGATCTGGCATCAGGGTTTCTATCCCGTGGTATGGACACACCGGCGCTACAAAATGATTTATATAAATATGGGGCATAACGATATGGACTATGAAGGCGGTACCAACCGCACCCTCAGTCATACCTTTGGTGTGGAAGCACAGGATCAGCTGATCAGGCAGGCACTACGCTGGCTGGCTTTGTAACTGTCTTTCTTCGCGCTCCTGTCTTGCCTTGTCAAATACCCGTTGCCGATGCTGGCTGCCCCATTCATGCAAGGCATTGGTAAGCGGAAACAATGTATCGCTATAGGCCGTAAGGCTGTATTCAACGGTAACCGGTGTGGTAGAAATAACCTTACGCGTAACCAGGTCATTCAATTCCATTTCCTTCAGTTCCTTACTCAATACACGGGGTGTGATATCTTCCACACGGCGCTGTAATTCCTTAAACCGGCGTGGACCTTCCTGCAGGCTTACAATGATCGGCAGTTTCCATTTTCCGCCCAGCACATACAAAGCATCTTTTACAGCTACCATGGCGGCAGAGCAGGATTCCGTTGTGCGCTTTTCTAGCATTGGTTATTATTATTTGGGGGTGGTATACAAAAGGATACTACTATACCAAAGAGCATTACTATTAAAAGAATAGCAGCAGCCTTGTGATAGTAACAGCACAATACTGGTATTGTTCGCGACGAATACCTGATGAACTTTCCCGGCTGCATCCTGTTATAGGATACCGGCTGCTCATTACCTTTATGAATCATTTTTAACCGCAGCACTTACAATCAATTATCATGGAATTAGGGATTTACAGTTTTGGAGAAATGGGAGTTGATCCGGTTTCCGGTCAACAGATCAGTGGTGAGCAGCGCATGCAGCAGTTGCTCGAAGAAATAAAACTTACCGAGCAGGTGGGGCTTGATGTATATGCAATTGGCGAGCACCACCGGCGTGATTACCTGGTGTCGGCTCCTGCAGTAGTGCTGGCAGCCGCAGCTGCGCAAACAGAAAGGATACGTTTATCCAGTGCTGTGACTGTACTTAGTTCAGATGATCCCGTGCGGGTATTTCAGCAGTTTGCCACCCTTGATCTGATTTCGAAAGGCCGGGCCGAAATTATGGCTGGCCGTGGTTCCTTTATTGAATCATTTCCGTTGTTTGGTTATAACCTCGATGACTATGATGCTTTGTTTGCAGAGAAACTGGAGTTATTGCTGGAGATCAGCAAACAGGAAATCGTAAACTGGAAAGGTGAATTTCGGGCACCGATCCGTAATCAATCCGTATATCCCCGCCCTCTGCAGGCACAGCTTCCCGTATGGGTGGCCATTGGTGGTACTCCGGAATCGGTGATCCGTGCGGGCAAACTTGGTCTTCCGATGGCACTGGCTATCATTGGCGGTATGCCTGCCCGTTTTGCTGGGCTTACCGATCTGTATAAAAAAACATATGCAGCAGCCGGGCATACTCATCCCTGGCAGTTGGGCATCAATGGTCATGTATATGTAGCAGATAAGTCGCAGCAGGCTGCGGATGAATTTTATCCTTCATATGCTGAAGTGATGAGTCGCATTGGTCGTGAACGCGGCTGGCCTGCGCTTAACCGTGAACAGTACGAGGCCATGCGCTCTCCCAAAGCCTCACTCATGGTGGGAAGTCCGCAAGAAGTGATTGACAAAATGCTTTATCAGTATGAATTGTTTGGCAATACGCGTTTTATGGCGCAAATGACCGTGGGTCCTATTGCGCATAAGCAGGTATTGCGTTCAATTGAGCTGTTTGGCACCAAAGTGGCACCCGTGGTGCGGCAGCATGTAGCGGCTAAAGAAGGGACAACGGCTGAGCAATCGTAAAAAATACAGGTATTTCTCCTTAGTATCCCCGTGCAGATTGTGCTAGTTTAGCGGGAACTATTAATGCCAGTATCTTGAAAAAAGCCATCCTGCTTCTTAGCCTTTTGCTAAGCGGTTTTGCCTTATGGGCACAACTGCTGGCTGATACCACTTCACCCTTAAAAGAGCAAAAAGATAATGTAATACGCAGAGGAACGGTCATTAAGATCGAAAACCTGGGCTTCAATGTAAATTCCGAATTTGCCGAACTGCGGCCAACGGTATCTGCCGATGGCAACCTGCTTTTTTTCATTTGCGAAAATCATCCTTACAATACACACTACAGGGGTATCCGCAACTCGCAGGATATCTGGTTTTCAGAACGCGACAGTGCAGGCAACTGGGGTGAGGCCCGACACCTCGGATATCCGCTCAACACTTATTATTATAATGCCGTGTACTGGGTCTCACCCGATAATAACCGTATTCTCATTCGTAATGCATTTGTAAACGGCGATTATGTGGGCAATGGGGTGAGCATGAGTTACCGCACCCGCAATGGAGGCTGGAGCAAACCGGAAATGCTGCATATAAAAAATTACCCCATGTATGATCGTGGCCGTCAGAATGGCGCCACCATGGCACACGATGGTCAGACACTGCTGCTGTACATGTCAGAAGAAAAAGGCAGTTACAACAACGATCTGTATGTATGTTTTCTGCAGGCAGACGGCAGTTGGTCTGAACCCAAAAGTCTGGGTAAAAAAATAAACCTGAAGGAATTTAATGAAATGACCCCCTACCTCGCTGCAGATGGTGAAACTCTTTATTTCAGCAGCGACCGGACCGGTGGTGTTGGCGACAACGATATCTGGATGGCAAAACGCCTCGACGACACCTGGCAGAAATGGAGCGATCCGCAAAATCTCGGTGAGCCTATCAATACCACCGACTGGGATGCATTCTTTACGCTTGATGCAGGAGGAGAATATGCCTATATGACCACCAGCCTCAACACATTTGGCGAAAGCGATATTGTACGTGTAAAACTGCTGGAAAAAGAACGCCCCAATCCGGTTGTAATCGTCACCGGCAATGTATACGATGCCAAGACCAAAAAACCGCTGAGTGCCTCACTGGTCTATCAGACCCTGCCGTCGGGATCAGAGGCGGGCAACGGTGTATCCAGTCCGGATGATGGCGCTTTCAAGATCGTGCTGCCTTATGATAAGAATTACCTGATACGCGCCACAGCCGATCATTATTTTGCACAATCCGAAAATCTGAAACTGGATTCGCTGGCGAAAGCAGGGTTTAAAGAAGTACATAAAGATCTTTACCTCATGCCCATCGAGATTGGCCAGGTCGTACGCCTCAATAATGTTTTCTTCGACTACGATAAATGGAACCTGCGTCCTGAATCATTCGTAGAACTGGATCGTGTAGTGAAATTATTAAAGGAAAATCCGGCTATTGTTATTGAGATGAGTGCCCATACCGACAGCCGTGGCTCGGATGAATACAATTTCACCCTGAGCGACAACCGGGCACGCTCCGTAATGGAATACATTTTATCAAAAGGTATTACCCCCGATCGCATTACGTCAAAAGGCTATGGTGAAACGAAGCCTGTGATGCCGAATGATTCGGAGCTCAACATGCAGTTGAACAGACGGGTGGAGTTTACAATTATGAAAAACTAACCAGCCACCTATATTTGCGGCATAAATAAGCGGAATGATCAAAACAATTGAACTGGCCCCTTACCGGCGCTGGTTTCGTACCACTTTATCCATTGCCATATTACTCATTGCCACAAGCATAGTACTGGTATGGATGCAGATCAGGCCGGTGCTTGAGCCTTCTTCTGCAAAGCTGATCCGTAATTTATTGTGGTATGGACCGCTGTTTCTGGCCCTTGCTTTTACCTTTTATCTCCAGAAGCAGCGCCAGGTCATGGTGAATATTGCCGATTTTGAAGCCCGGAAAAATTTTCATCAGTCCCTTTTCCGCAAAAGACTTTACTGGTGTATCATCAGTACATCACTGGCTTGTATCCTGTACTGGGTACTGGCACAGTCATTCTACCTGTATATTTCCCTGTTTGAGATTGTAGGTGTATTGCTGAGCTTTCCTCACCCGTTTATTTTCAGGCGGGAGCTGCAGGATCCCGAGATCGTATTTATATAAAATCCTGGCCCCGCCAGGGCGGGACACAGGATATACCCCTTGTTGTACACAACATTTAGAAACGGCCAAACTTCATGGTGATATTGTAGCTGGCCGCACGAAGGTCTTTATCTTTCATACCAATACCATCGCTGCCAAAAGTGGCGCGGTAAGATACACCGGGACTCAGACGCATCCATTTAAACAGGTTCATTTCCAGTTGCACGCCTGGTTCAGCCACTACAAACCAGTTTTCGTCACGCACATCCTCATAATCCCTGTCGTGAAAGCTATTGCGGGAGTATTGCAGTGTAAAACCAGCACCAGACATCAGTTGAAATACCAGGTGCACAGGCTTATTGGAGCCCAGTACGTATTCGGTCATTAACCCAAACTGTCCATACTGCCAGGTTTGATTATGATCAGGATCTACAGCGAGTGAAGCGGGAACACGCAGGTTGTTGGTAGTGGCTGACATGGCCAGTCCCAGCATGACTTTCTGGTTGATAAACCATCCGCCATATAATCCCGCTACGTTGGCATATTTTCCCCGGATAGTTGTAAAGGAATTGGTAGCGGCACCATACCCACCGGAGCGACGGATATCATTTTTGAAAATAGTATTTACTTTTCCTGACTGCGCCATGGCTCCGGATGCCAGTAAGAATATAGCCAGTCCTGTCACGATGAGTTTGCACTGTTTCATGGTAAATCTGTTGTTTATTTTATCTGTTAACAACCAGGCAGGCTTTTACCCCTACGCCGGATAATTTTTTATGAAAAAAAGTGCAGGACAGGCTACCCGGTTTTTTCTGTAACTTTCCTGTTTGACCCTTAAAAACAAGCTACATGCAAAAGGATTTTAAACAGCTTAGGGAAAAAGTGGTTACCTACCAGGAGGTGCTTGCCAATACCCAACGCTACCGGCAGGAATGGAAAGACCATACACGTGATTTTATCAGAACCTCGCTTGGCCAGATCGTAGACGAAACCGGCCTGCGCGCGCGGATTACAGAACGCAACCAGATTGAGAACCTGGAAGCGGTGGTGCTGGATCTGGGACGCAGCAGCAGCGGCCTGTCCGAAAACCTGGAAAACACAGACCTGAAACATACCATGGTCAAGAATAATGGTTCACTTATTTATCAGCAATTGTTCAATGGTAAGATCATGGTGATGCTGACCAATCCCTATATCGAAGGATATGGTGAGCCCAAACCAGCACGCAGCCTGGAGATCGTGCGCCCCGAAGAGATCACTCCTACCCTTATCTATGCACATGCCGAACAATTGCTGAATGATCTGATAGAATGGGAAGATTTTGACGACGATGATCATGGCCGTAAACCGGCATTTCAGCCAATTGGATTTCAGCATTCGCTGGGAAATGGAGAAAACAGGTGAGCTAATATGCTAATGGGTTAATGTGCTAATTTCAGTCAGGTTGGTTGTCTAAAGAGTTATTCTATTATTATAGAACTCCGATCACGAAGTATTGATTCAATAATTTGTTTTCCCAAACAGATTATTAGCACATTAACCCATTAGCATATTAGCACATTATAAACCAAACCTTTAATTATGAAAAAAATCCTCTTCGCCGGTTGTCTGGCCATGATGCTTTCTGTTTCCTGCTCCGAAGGCAACAGTTTAACCAGTATGCTCAATGTATTAAAAGCGAAATGGACCCTGCAGTCGCTCACGGGACAGTCGGGCCTTGGCAGCCTGTTTAATGACCGCCTGCCTTTTCTTCAATTTGATACCGAAAACAGTAAAGTGACGGGCAATGGAGGGTGCAATAATCTGACCGGTCCCTTTACACTGGAGAAAGCGGGTAAACTCAGCTTTGGCAACCTGGCTATGACACGTATGGCCTGCCCGGGCAATGGAGAGTCTCTTTTTACCAGTGCTCTGCAAAAGGTCTCCAATTTTTCAGTAAAAGACAATGTGCTCACGCTATTAAACGGGAAGGAAGAATTGATGAAACTGGTGAAAGCGGAATAAAAAGGTGTAAGGCAGAAGGCAAAAGGTAAAGGGTGTTTATATAATCCTTCTACCTTTTGCCTTTTACCTTATACCTATAAATAAAGGCCCTGAAAAGGGCCTTTATTTATTATCGACTGAAATGATCCTTTAGAATATCCGTACCTGGTCCTTACCTACTACTTTACCATTTCCATCTACCAGGCGTACAAAGTAAATACCATGTGCGTGACCGGTAAGGTTTACCTGCATACTGGAGTATGGAGCAGTGGGTGCAAACGCTTTGGAGAATACAAGTGCTCCTTTGCTGTCAAACACCATCAGTTGACGGGGCTTCACATTACTGTTGCCCTGCTGGTAGTAACGCACGGTAAACAGACCATTATTGGGGTTGGGGCCGATAAACATACGGGCTGAAGCCGAATCCTTGATAACAACTTCATTAGAGAATGCTATACAACCATGTACCGTAGTGTATTTGGCTTTATATGCGCCCAATCCATCTACATTCACCTGCAGGGTATTGCTGTTGGAACTCGGCACCCAGGTATTGTCGCGATACCAGGTGATCAATCCTTCTTCCTGAGGTGTGATAGTTGCTGTCAACGTAGTAAACATGCCCGGCATCAGGCTGGTATAAGGAGCCGCAGCAATGGTAATTACAGGTTGAGCATTCACCACTACCGTCACGCTGGCGCAGGCAGTCGTATTACAATCGCCTTCGGCACGTACATAGAAGGTCGTGGTTTCATCTACCTGTACCTGTTGCAGGCTGGCACCCTGACCAATAGAAGTACCGCCACAGGCATCTTTGTACCATTTCCATACGGCACCTGTGCCGAGTGCACCACCATTGACCTGCAGGTCTACTTTGCCATCGCCGCACAATGCGGTCTTGCTGGCAGTGATCTGTGTGGGCGCCTGTGAAGCAGCTTTTACAGTGATGGTAAATGTCTGAGCCGGTCCTTCACAACCATTGGCATGAGGTGTTACACGGATTGTAGCAAGCAGCGATGTGGTACCGGTATTGGTGGCTGCAAAGGCTGGGATGTTTCCTGTGCCACTCGCAGGCAGACCAATTGAGGTCTTATCGTTTGTCCATGTATAAGTAGTACCGCTTACAGGGCCATTGAAGTTAACAGCCTGTGTATTACCACCCACACATACAACCTGGTTAGCCGGTACATCTGCCACCGGTGTGGGATTAACAGTGATGGTATATTGTACAGCCGGTCCTGAGCAAGCATTGGCCACCGGTGTTACCTCGATCGTTGCTGTCTGAATGCTGCTTGTACTGTTGACTGCAGTAAAGGCAGGAATAGTACCGGTACCTGAAGCTGCCAGGCCAATAGACGGCAGGCTGTTGGTCCAGTTATAGGTAGTGCCTGTCACAGGTGAACCACCAGGTTCAACAGCATTTACAGTACCATTGTTGCATACAACAACCGGATCAATCTCATCCACACCAGGTGTGGGATTAACAGTGATCGTGAATATGCGTACAGGGCCGGGGCAACCGTTGGCTGCAGGCGTTACGCGGATAGTGGCTACGATTGGTTCATCTGTATTGTTGATAGCAGTAAATGATGGCAGGTTGCCATTCCCACTTGCAGCCAGGCCAATGACTGTCTGGTCGTTGGTCCATTGATAGGTCACACCACTCACACTGCTATGGAACGATACTGCAGGCTGGGTAGCTTTATTACATACTACCTGATTATCTACAGCATCCACTGCCGGAGTAGGATTGACAGTGATGGTAAAGGTTTTTGAACTACCGGTACAACCATCTGCCACAGGTGTTACCTGTATAGTGGCCACAACAGGTGCTGTACCGTTGTTGCTGGCAGCAAAGGCGGCAATATTGCCATTGCCTGAAGCTGCCAGACCAATACCGGGAGCTGAGTTGGTCCAGTTATATACAGTACCGGTTACAGTACCGCTAAAATTAACTGCTGTAACAGAAGACTGGTTACACAGTGTCTGAGAAGATACAGCCTGTACAGTAGGCAGTGGCTTAGTACTGATGGTTACTGTTTTGCTTATAGAGCAACCCTTTGCATCGGTGATGGTACAGGAATAAGTACCTGCAGCCAGGCCGGTAGCTGTAGCAGCCGCACCACCACTGGGCGACCAGCTATAGGTATAAGGGGCTGTACCGCCTGATGGTATTACAGTAGCACTACCATTCAGCGCGCCGGCACAGGACTCATCCACAAAACTGCTGGTTGCTGTTAGTACAACCGGTTGATTGACTGTTACACTGCGGGTGATCTGGCAATTATTATTATCCGTAATGGTCACGGTATAGGTGCCGGCAGCGAGGCCGGTGGCTGTAGCCGCTGTACCGCCACTGGGTGACCAGCTATAGGTATAAGGGGCTGTGCCACCGCTTACACTCACAGAAGCCGTTCCGTTTGCACCGCCATTACAGCTTACATCAGTTTTAGAAGCTGTGCCACTAAGGGCAGTCGGTTGATTGACTGTTACACTGCGGGTGATCTGGCAGTTATTATTGTCGGTGATCGTTACAGTATAAGTACCTGCAGCGAGGCCAGTAGCTGTAGCCGCTGTACCGCCACTGGGTGACCAGCTATAGGTATAAGGAGCTGTGCCACCGCTTACACTCACAGAAGCTGTTCCGTTTGCACCGCCATTACAGCTTACATCTGTTTTGGATGCAGTAGCACTAAGGGCAGTCGGCTGATTGACTGTTACACTGCGGGTGATCTGGCAGTTATTATTGTCGGTTATCGTTACAGTATAAGCACCTGCAGCGAGGCCAGTGGCTGTAGCCGCTGTACCGCCACTCGGTGACCAGCTATAGGTATAAGGAGCTGTACCACCGCTTACACTCACAGAAGCCGTACCGTTTGCACCACCATTGCAGCTTACATCTGTTTTAGAAGTAGTAGCACTAAGGGCAGTCGGCTGATTGACTGTTACACTGCGGGTGATCTGACAGTTATTATTGTCGGTTATCGTAACGGTATAGGTGCCGGCAGCGAGGCCGGTGGCTGTAGCCGCTGTACCGCCACTCGGTGACCAGCTATAGGTATAAGGAGCTGTACCACCGCTTACACTCACAGAAGCCGTACCATTGGTGCCGCCATTGCAGCTTACATCTGTTTTGGAAGCTGTGCCACTAAGAGCAGTCGGCTGATTGACTGTTACACTGCGGGTGATCTGGCAGTTATTATTGTCGGTGATCGTTACAGTATAAGCGCCGGCAGCCAGGCCAGTGGCTGTAGCCGCTGTACCACCGCTCGGTGCCCAGCTATAAGTATAAGGAGCTGTACCACCGCTTACACTCACAGAAGCCGTACCATTGGTGCCGCCATTGCAGCTTACATCTGTTTTGGAAGCTGTGCCACTAAGAGCAGTCGGCTGATTGACTGTTACACTGCGGGTGATCTGGCAGTTATTATTGTCGGTGATCGTTACAGTATAAGCGCCGGCAGCCAGGCCAGTGGCTGTAGCCGCTGTACCACCGCTCGGAGCCCAGCTATAGGTATAAGGAGCCGTACCACCGGTTACACTTACAGTGGCAGAACCATTGGCGCCGCCATTGCAGCTTACATCTGTTTTGGAAGTGGTACCACTAAGAGCGGTCGGTTGATTAAGTGTAATGCTGCGTGTAATCTGGCAGGAGCTGGTAATATCTGTAATAGTACAGGTATAGGTACCAGCAGCGAGGCCAGTAGCAGTAGCAGCCGTGCCACCGCTGGGTGACCAGCTATAGCTATAACTACCAGAACCGCCTGTAACTCCGGAAACAGTTGCTGTACCATTGGTACCACCATTGCAGCTTACATCTGTTTTGGAAATAGACGCAGTGACAGGGGCCGGTTGAGTGATCGTTACACTGCGGGTAATCTGACAGGTATTATTATCCGTGATAGTAACTGTATAAGGACCTGCTGCGAGGCCCGTAGCTGTAGCAGCTGTACCACCACTGGGTGACCAACTGTAGGTATAGGGAGCTGTACCACCAGTCACACCGGAAACTGTTGCTGTACCATTGGCACCGCCATTGCAGGTTACATCCGTTTTAGAAACAGAAGCGCTGATTGCAGTCGGTTGGTTGATAGTAATACTACGGGTGATCTGACAGGTATTATTATCGGTGATTGTACAGGTATAGGTTCCGGCCGCGAGACCAGTAGCTGTAGCTGCCGTACCACCACTGGGTGACCAGCTGTAGGTATAGGGTCCGGTACCGCCAGTCACACCGGAAACTGTTGCCGTACCATTGCCACCACCATTGCAACTTACATCCGTTTTAGAGATGCTGGCAGCAAGAGCCGTTGGTTGGTTAATAGTAATGGAACGGGTGATCTGACATCCTTTATTGTCGGTAATGGTGCAGGTATAAGTACCCACTCCGAGACCAGTTGCTGTAGCGTTCGTACCGCCGCTGGGAGACCAGCTATACGTATAGGGAGCCGTACCGCCAGACGCGACTACTGTCGCAGTACCATTGGCGCCGCCATTGCAGCTTACATCTGTCTTTGAGATAGTACCGGTAAGTGCAGAAGGCTGGTTAATCGTAATGGAACGGGTGATCTGACACCCTTTATTGTCGGTAATGGTGCAGGTATAAGTACCCACTCCGAGACCAGTTGCTGTAGCATTGGTACCGCCACTGGGTGACCAGCTGTAGGTATAGGGACCGGTACCACCAGATACAGCAGAAACGGTAGCTGTACCATTGGTACCGCCATTGCAGCTTACATCCGTTTTAGAAATAGAAGCTGTAATCGCAGCAGGTTGATTGACCGTAATGCTGCGTGTGGTCTGACAATTCAGGTTATCTGTAATAGTTACCGTATAGGTATTAGCTGGCAGCCCTGTGGCTGTAGCAGCTGTGCCGCCACTGGGTGACCAACTGTAAGAATAAGGGGTCACACCACCACTTGCTACAACGGTAGCCGTACCATTGGCACCGCCATTACAGGTTACGTCGGTTGCACTGATAGTGCCCGAAACGGAATTAACCGTGAGTGTGCCGTAACTGGAGGTAGCTGCCGGACTTGCTGAACCGCTAGCCACACAACGATACAGATAGCCATTCATACCAGCAGTAGCACCAGTAATGTTAAGTGTTGAAGTAGTTGCATTGCTATAGACGCCGCCATTGGGGATATTGCCAAACCCTGATCCGCTATTTACCTGCCACTGATAAGAAGTAGCATTGGTAGCTGTAACTGTAAAAGTAGTATTGCCGCCCGCGCAGATTGTTCGGTTAGGCGGATTGGCAGTAATAGCAGGTGGTGATGCTCCTGCTGCTGGACCAACAATAAGATCATTGATCCAGAAATTCATGATAGCATAAAACCGAACGGTTACTTCCGTTACGGTCACATTTTTTGTCAGTGTAAGCTGGAGTGTGGTAGTACCACTTCCTCCCGTTGGAGTAGGATCTGCCCAGGTTTCAGTGCCTCCTGCCGTTTTCACATAGTCTACCTGCACAAAGTTGGTAGCACCCATATAGCCTTTCATACTGAAATGCTTTATCCAGAGACCATAAAACTGGAAAGGCTGATTATCGGCCCGTTTGATGGTGACCAGATCGCCACCCGAACCGTCTTTGGCCAAACACTTACCATTTCCGTTTCCACCAGTGGCAGAATTGGTAAAAGACCCATTACCACCACAGGTAAGCCGGTAGGCAACACCGCCAACAGTTATATCGGCCTGGGTGTTCCAGATCCCAAAGCCATTGGGACCGCCGGAAATAGTCGCATTGGTGGTAAAATCATACGTAGTCTGTGCTCTTGACGAACTAAAACAAAATGTAAGCAAGGAAAGTAAAAACAGAAATCTTCCGAAAGTGAAACGGAGTTTTTCCGTGGAGAGAAACCTTAAAATCCCTTCGAAGCGGGACTTCTGCAAAAAACTCAAGGGTATTGCATACGATGCAATCGACGCACGGGTAGGGTTCGGTGTCATTGAATAATGGATTTACAGTGGCTTTAACAGGGTACCTGCTTAAAAAGCAGATAATCAGGCCGCAATGTTTTACTTTTTACGGCATTTCTGAAATCTATTCTTAACTTTTTTTTTATTCAATGGTTTACGGGGACGAACAATAAGCGTATACACCTATTTGTAGTTGAAGTAATTTGATATTTGTCGTAAAAAGCATTACAGGATGTAAGGGAATTCAATACAAACGAGCCGCATGATTACTTCGACTGCTGCTTTTTCAGATAGGATTTTTACCCCCAGCCGGTAAGATTTGTACAGCAAGGGTCAACTGACGCGTAAAGAGATTGGCGATCAGTGACAAAAAAATACACCACAAATAATAGTTGTAAGGAGCAGCAGGCTCAACAGGTAACCTGCCCAAAAATTCCGGTTTTCATAGCCGGTGTTTAGCTGTTTGCGTATCCCACCGCGGAAGCCGGTCAGCATAAAAAAGAAGAAAGCTCCTGCCCAGATACAGGTTAAACGGGCTGAAAAAGGTTCTCTGGCCATAGTTTTATCAATAAAGCAGTACTATCCATACGAAGTTAAAACACTCATCATTGCAGCAACCAACAATCCGCGGCTACGGAAACAAATACAGAAGTACCAGCCTGCAAAAATGCATCGCGGTTCGCTGCCAGGATTGTTTGCTCCCCTACCCTTACTGTTGTAAGAAAATGACTGCCGCGAAACGATTGCTGCAATACCACACCGGCAATACCATGCCCGGCATCAGTTGATAAAAACACTTGTTCCGGCCTTACCAGCCATTGACCACTGTCTGTACGCAAAGGAATCAGTTGTTGCACATACAGCTCACGTGGATTAAGTAATGTATACTCCCCCAATAGTCCCGCTACATAAACCGAGGATGGCTGATGATACAAAAGCTCCGGACTCCCCTGTTGTACCAGGCGTCCCTGTTGCAGGATCAGCAACCGATGAGCCCAGCCCAGGATATCGGCCGCCTCGTGCGAGACCAGTATGCAACTGATACCAAACTCAGCACGTACATCGGCCACTACTTCTTTAATGATCCGTTTATTGATCGCATCAAGATTCGAGAAAGGTTCATCCAGGATCAGCAGTTGCGGATTGCTGTTGAGCAGACGGGCCAGGGCTATACGCTGCCGTTCGCCTCCCGACAACTGGCTGCTGCGGCGTTGCAGCAGGTGGTCGATCCGGCACAATTCATATAACCGTTGTGCACGGGTATCTTCCAACTGATTGGTATAGGAAAGCAGTTCATGCACCCAGTAATGCGGTGGCAGATCAAAATACTGCGACAGATATGCAATACCCGGATGACCCGGCAGCAGCTTTTCCAGGGTACCGGGCACCCGTTTATCATTAAAATATACTTCTCCGGCATCGGCCTGCCCCCAGCCACCGGCAATCTGTACCAGGCTGGTCTTACCCGACCCCGTTTCACCGGCAATAGCCAGATTCTCCAGCCGGTCCATTTCAAAACTGATATCCTGCAATACAGGAAAATCCACTCCCTGCTTGCTTACACCTTTCACTGCTAAAAATGCCATGCGCGAAAATAGGAAAAGGTATAAAAGTTTAAAGGTATAACGGTGAAAGAATGACTCCGGCTTGTATTCATACATTTATACCTCCAAACCTTTATACCTTTAAACTTTTATACCTTCTCTTCGTACCTTGCACGCTGCTTATGTCTTCACATCCCGCTATTCAACAATTACTCACCTGCATCGACCTTGAAGAAAAGGAACAGAGCGAACGTTATAAACTCGATCAGCAGCATACCCTTCGCTCACTAAAGTCCGAAGGACTGGCCCTGCACCCGCTGATCGTTACCCGCAAAAGCTTTGGCTATGCCGATTATCCGGAAATAAGTTTTCGCCTTGCCTTTCCCGCAGCGGCCAACCAGTTTCGCGATGGCGCTGCCATCGAATGCTTCAAAACAGGTGAAGAACCAGTCAAAGGCGTACTGCTGCAACTGGATGGCCGCCAGGGCGAATTCCGCCTTTTCGCTCCTGATTTCCCCGACTGGATAGAAGATGATGGGGTGGGCATCAAACTGGCACCAGATACACGTACGACCGGTATCATGAAAAAAGTGTTGCAGGAGCTACCGGAAAACAAGCCGCTATTCCGCCTCTTTGAACAATTGCATGCCACTACTCCGGTAGCACCCCGCGGGCTGCTATCCGGTAATAATGACGTACAGATCCATAATCAATCACTCAATGAGAGCCAGCGACAGGCTGTAGCCGCCATCACCCATGCAGCGGGAATGCTGATCATACATGGCCCGCCCGGAACGGGCAAGACCACCACCCTGGTCGAAGCAATCGTACAACTCTGCCGCCGGGGCGATAAAGTGCTGGTATCTGCACCGAGCAATACGGCCGTTGACCATCTTACCCGGGGACTGCTTGCTGCAGGCATCCGTGTATTGCGCGTGGGCAATGCCAGTAAAGCCGATGAAACACTGTTTGCCCATACACCTGAAGGCAAAATGGGAAACAACAAAGTGCAGAAAGAACTGAAGCAACTGCGGATCCGTGCAGACGAGTTTCGCAAAATGGCCCTCAAATACAAACGCAGCTTTGGCAAAGCAGAACGCGAACAACGACAGCTTTTATTTAAAGAAGTAAAAAATATACGTGCCGAGATCAAAAAACTGCAAACCTATCATGAAGAACGTTTTTTTGAAGAAGCACAGGTCATAACGGGTACTCCCATCGGCATTTATGATGCAGGCGTTCATAAACTATCCTTTTCCACACTTATCATTGATGAGGCCGGACAATGCATAGAACCACTGGCCTGGTGTATTTTCCCATTGGCACAAAATATTATCCTGGCAGGCGATCACCTGCAGTTGCCGCCAACAGTATTAAGCACAGAAGCTACCCGCAAGGGTTTTAACCGTTCTATACTGGAACTGGCCATAGATCGTCAGCCGGCCGTATTCCTGCTCAATACCCAGTACCGCATGCGCGCCGCAATTGCCGGTTTTTCGAGCGCTTATTTCTATAAAGAACAACTCAAAACTGCCGGGCACCTCCAGAATAAAGGTATTCATGTCACTTTTATTGATACAGCCGGTGCTGGTTATGAAGAGGAACAGGGTGCAGAAGGTACCAGCCTGCAAAATCCCGGCGAACTGGAAGTTGTACAAAAACTGATAGAACAACACCAACTGGATCCCGCCAAAACGGCTTTAATATCTCCCTATGCAGGACAGGTAACGGCCGCACGCGAACAATTGCCTGCCAGCCTGCGTGTCAGTACTGTTGACAGCTTTCAGGGCCAGGAGCAGGATACTATCATTGTTTCGCTGGTACGAAGCAACAGTGAGGGTATCATTGGATTTCTGAAAGATTATCGCCGTATGAATGTGGCTATCACCCGCGCCCGGGAACAGCTATTTGTGATAGGCGACAGCGCCACCATTGGCGCAGACCCGTTTTTCAACTCCTTTCTCAGCTATGCAGAAGCGAATGGGAAGTATGTGTCGGTGTGGGAAGTGATTTGAAGATTTGAGGATTTGAAAATTTGAAGATTTGAGAAAGGTAATGAGCAATAAGTTTTAAATAATAATAGACATTACATTTTTGAACGATCTTCAAATTTTCAAATCCTCAAATCTTCAAATCATTTCGTTGGTGTAATCACAATATTCCTGTACTCAATCGGTCCGTGGTCGCCCTGGATCAGCAGCGGGCCGGGTTCTCCTTCGCGGCTGTTGATAGCACCACCCGTAATGCCGGGAATTTCCTGGTTGCAGATAATGGTCTTGCCGTTGGCAACAACAGTGATCATGCGACCGGTAAGTGTGATATCGTAGCTCTGCCACTCTCCCGCCGGTTTTGCAGCCATCTCACTGGGCTTGATAAAACCATAGACCGCACCCATATAGTCCTTTTGCGGTTCTTTGCCATAGCTGTCTTCTATCTGCACTTCATAACGGCCACGGAGGTATACACCGCTATTGCTGCCAGAGGGACAACGAAATTCAATATGCAATTTGAAATCGGTAAATTCTGTTGTAGTGATCAGGTTGGCGCCTGATTTGGGACTCTTCAACACACCATTTTCTACTACCCACTGATTGGTTTTGCCCAGCGCTTTCCAGCCATCGAGATCTTTGCCATTGAAAAGTTTGATAGCTTTACCCCATACCGGTGCGGCCTTTGGTTTGAGCAATGGAGCACGATGCCCCGTCCAGTTATAGGTTTTGCCATTGGCAGCTACCATCGTGCCGGCAAGACTGTCTCCCTGGAAACGGGCTTCAAAACGCAGATCATTATCCTCACCTTCCCATTGCGGAGGCAGGGTAAAACTGATCACAGCTTCTTTATAATTAATAATCGACACAGGACGTGCACTGCCTACAATTCCCACATACTGTCCTACCAGGCGCTTATGACCGGAGTGATAAATTTCCAGCCAGGAAGGGAATTCCCGGCCATTATCATATACCGTAATGTCCCAACGTCCCTCCGGCGAAGGGTCGGCCGGTTCTATGCTGCGGGCCTGTAAGGAAGTATAGAAGAAACAGGAAATAGTGGTGATGCCGATCAATAACAATAGCTTTTTCATATTGCGGGTTTAGATGAAACAAGTATGTCGGCGAATTTATTAAAGCCTGCGCTATTGACCCATTCTAATTTTTCACCAGTATATTCAGTAAGCCGGCTGCATTACTACTATCAGCGTCTGTTGCCACGCTCGCTTCAGCGTTCCGGCCCTGATCGGCAAAAGCGGCATACACCGTACCTGCCCGGTGCAAACAGTAAACCGGGTGACTGATCACTGCTGTTGTTTATTTTCCTTTTTGAGAAATAGCCGGAGGGCTGCGCGACAGGCAGGCTGTATGATCGACTGGTGATCATCAGTTGCAAAAAACTGCCCTTCAAACCGCAACTGACCGGGTGTTTGTTTTTGCAGGGTATTCAGCACACGCACACCTGGTTGTTGTAAGGGATAAGCACCTGTATTGTCTGCCAGTATCTGTTCAAATCGGGCCGTATGATCAGCTACATTTGCTACCGCCATGTACAAAAATGATTTATTGTTAGGCTGTTTCAACAGCAGTGGAGTGACTAGGGGTTCATAAGCGGGCCACCACAACGATGGGTCAGCTGCTATATAATGAGTAAATAATCCTGGCTTCCGGACAAAACACTCCAGTACAGCCAGTCCGCCAAAACTATGTCCCAGCAGTATTCTTTGCTTCAGTTGCGGATACCTGCGATTGATGACCGGCATTAGCTCCCGCTCCATAAATTGTAAAAAATGAAATACACCTCCCGTTTGTGCAGCGCTCATACTGTCCATATGCGGTACCTGCAATTGCCGGCTAGGAGTATAATCCCGGTCTCTTGTCCATATATTCCCTATTCCCAGGATAATCCAGTTATTGAGTTCCACAGATCCGGCTTCTGTTGCCAATGCCTTTATGGTTTCTACAGTATTGCCCAGCAGCGCCTGGCCGTCCAGTACGACCAATATTCCTGTGGGTGGTTTCGGCCGTGCACTGACCGGCTCATACCACTCGTAATAACGCATTTCGCCCAGCACCTTCGAATACAGGCTGTCTGTTAAGAAATATCCCTTTGTCTCCGCTGTTGTATGACCCGACTGACAGGAAACTAAAAAAGGCAGGCAAAGCAGGCATACCGGCAGGATAAAGAAACGTCTCATAACAATTGAGACGCCGCGGGGAGAAAGAGGTTACCGGATTATGGATAGATCAGGTATTTCTTGCGCATTTCCTTATACTGACTGAGCTGCGGCTCCCAACTGGCCCGAATGGCGTCGGGTGAAAGGCCGGCTTCTATCTGTTTCTTAAACGCAGTGGTACCGGCCAGTTTATTGATGTCGCCCATCTGGTTGCTTTGCGTACGATCGAAGAATTTGGGTTTGTCCGGAAAATTGCGGTACAACTCCAGCATCCAGTCGAGATTGATGCGTCCGCTTTTCACCAACTGACTTACATCATACTGCCGCAGATCAAGACCATAACAAACCTGATCCATATACAGCGGTGTTTCGCTCATACCTTTCAGGCTCACGGGGGTGAAGGAAAAACTGTATTTATCCTTCAGCGAGGGACTGCCCAGTATGGTAAAAGGAAAATAAGTGCCCCGTCCGTGATTAAGTGCAGTGCCCTCAAACAGGCAGGTAGAAGGATAGAGCAGAATGCTCTGTTGTGTATTGAGATTGGGCGATGGTTTTACCGGCAGGGTATACATTTTATCGTGCTGGTAATTGGCTACCGGTATGATGCGGATCCTGCATTGTATGCGGCCGGGGAGCCAGCCTTCACCGTTGATCATTTTAGCAAATTCACCAATGGTCATACCATGGGCGATGGGAATGGGAAACATGCCTATACCCGATTTGAGGTTCATATCAAGTACCGGTCCGTCTACCAGGTAGCCATTGGGATTGGGGCGGTCGAGTATGAGCAGTTCCTTATTGTTTTCGGCGCAGGCCTCCATGATATGGCTGAGCACGTTGATATAAGTATAAAAACGGCAACCCACATCCTGGATATCAAAGATCATCAGGTCTACATCGGCGAGGTCTTCTTTGCTGGGTTTGCGTTTGCTGCCATAGAGGGAAATAATCGGTATGCCCGTAGCAGGATCTTTTTCATCATTGACTTTATCACCATTGCTGGCATTACCTCTGAAACCATGTTCGGGTCCAAAGACCTTTACTATCTGAATGTCCAGTTTGCGCAGGCTATCCACCAGGTGGGTTTGCCCGATGATAGTGGTCGGATTGGCCAGCAGGGCCACGCGTTTGCCCTGCAGCAATGGCAGGTATTTCGCTGTCTGCTCTGCCCCGGTGATGATAGCCGCTCCACCAGTTCCTTGTTCCGCCGTTTTAACCGGCAGTTTGTTGTTGGCGCAGGCAGCAAGGCATATGGCCAGGATAGCAGAAAATATGATGGATCTGATGCTTTGAAAATGAGTATAAAGCATGTGTACTATTAATTTGAAGATTTGAGGATTTGAAAATTTGAAGGTGGATGATTATGGGGTTCATTTATTTCTTATCCTAATAATTCATTTGACAACAGCTGAAAAGCTATTCTGGTAGCGAACAAAGCTTTTAATCTGTAGGCCCGCGATGCATCGCAGGCCTACAACATTTTGATATGGCGCCAGCCATCTTCAAATTTTCAAATCCTCAAATCACTTATTAACAGAATATGCGAATGTGCTAGTGTGCTAATATGCTAATGGTTGAATAGTTTTTTTGCTTTGTTTTATCATAGTTTAATTCTATTCTTTTTTTAACCATTAGCATACTAGCATATTAACCCATTAGCACATTAATTCTCTTCCGTATACTTCTTAAAATTATCCAGTATAGACTGCCAGCCGGCGCGTTGCATTTCTACGGGAAAGGTGTTTTCTGTGTCGAATGTTTCGGTGACATGGGTTGTCTGGCCGTCGCTATCAAACAATACTTTCACCTTGCGATCATCGCCCATCGTATACTCTATGCGGGCATGCTCATCCACCGCTGTGTATACACCGCCAAAGTCAAAACCCTGGCTGCCATCGCGGGCTTCCATGCGGCTGGTAAAACGGCCTTCTACACGCAGGTCATTAGTGGCGCTGGGTGTATGCCAGTCTTCTGAGGCACTGTTCCACTTCATGATATGAGCCGGTTCTGTCCAGTATTCCCATACCTTGGCTACAGGGGCATTGATGGTAGTTTTGATTGTAACGCTGTTTTTTTCTTGTGTTGCCATGATGATTTTCGTTTTTGATTAATTGATGCTGTAAAGCTCATTCAAAAAAGTGGAACGAATGGAGGCAGAAAACGACAACTTATGGGGGCGAATACGACTATAGTGATTTGAGGATTTGAAAATTTGAAGATGAGTTATGAGTTTCAAGTTCTTTCAAAGTGTTAGATTACTACCAAACGAAAGACAATCCTCAAATCTTCAAATTATCAAGTCTTCAAATCCTCTCTTCGAGTGTTAATCCGTTTTCTTTCGCCGCCTCCTTCGCCAGTTCATATCCCGCGTCGGCATGGCGGATGACGCCCATACCGGGATCGTTGCGGAGTACACGGCCGAGGCGGGCAGCAGCGGCATCAGTACCATCAGCCACAATTACCATACCGGCATGAATACTGTACCCCATTCCCACTCCGCCGCCATGATGCAGGCTTACCCAACTGGCACCGCCGGCAGTATTTACAAGGGCATTGAGGATGGGCCAGTCGGCAATGGCATCACTGCCATCCATCATGGCCTCCGTTTCGCGATTGGGACTGGCTACGCTGCCGGTGTCGAGGTGATCGCGGCCAATGACAATGGGGGCTTTTACTTTGCCTTCACGCACCAGCTCATTAAATGCAAGACCGGCTTTTTCCCTTTCGCCCTGCCCCAGCCAGCAGATACGTGCCGGCAAACCCTGGAAGGCAATCTTTTCTTTGGCCAGCCGCAGCCAGCGTTGCAAACCGGCATTATCGGGAAACAGCTTACTGATCACTTCATCGGTCACAGCTATATCATCCGGATCACCACTCAATGCTGCCCAGCGAAACGGACCTTTGCCCTCACAAAACAGGGGGCGTATATAGGCCGGTACAAAACCAGGGAAAGCAAAACAATCATGGCTGGTAAGCCTTGCCCCCGTTCCGATGCGCGCTTCTTCTTCTTTTGCACGGGCGCGGATATTATTACCATAATCAAAAGTAATGGCACCCCGGTCCATCAATTGCAGCATCAGCTGCACATGGCGATACATGGAGCGATAGCTGTATTTAATATACGTATCAGGATCACTTGTTCTTAATGCCCGTGCATCTGCCTCACTCAGTTCATGCGGCCAGTAGCCGATCAGCGGATCATGCGCACTGGTCTGATCGGTGAGGGTATCAGGTATTATATTGCGTTCAATAAGCCGCTCCAGCAGATACACAGCATTGGCCAGTACACCGATGCTTTTGGCGACACCTGCTTTTTTATAAGCGAGTGCCGCATCAATGGCCTGGTCAATATCGGTGAATTTTTCATCGAGGTATTTTGTCTCCAGCCTTTTGTCGATCCGCCATTCTTCCACCTCTGCCACAAGGGCCACCCCCTCGTTCATGGTGATGGCCAAAGGTTGCGCACCACCCATACCGCCCAGTCCGGCCGTTACATTGAATGTACCTTTCAATGTTCCTCCAAAATGTTTGTCGGCTACGGCGGCATAAGTTTCGTAAGTCCCCTGCACAATACCCTGACTGCCGATATAAATCCAGGAGCCGGCCGTCATCTGCCCATACATGATAAGCCCTTTCTTTTCCAGCTCATCAAAATGCTGCCAGTTGGCCCAGTTGGGTACCAGCTGACTATTGCTTAACAATACGCGCGGCGCATCCGGATGTGTTTTTAATATACCTACCGGCTTACCGCTTTGGATCAGCAGTGATTCATCGTTTTCCAACACTTTCAGCCCGGCTATGATCCGGTCAAGCGCCTCAAAACTGCGGGCAGCTTTACCACGACCACCATATACAATCAGATCATCGGGGCGTTCGGCTACCGCCGGATCGAGGTTATTAAGCAGCATACGCAATGCTGCTTCCTGGATCCAGCCTTTGCAGTTCAATGAGGTTCCGGTAGGAGTCTTGTATTTGATGGGATCGTATGGCATGAGCAGATAGTGAGTTTAAGTGATAAATATAGAAGGAAGGTAAAAGGAGTAAGGTTGAGGGTGAAATTTTAGCTTGAATAATTATTTCAAATAAACATTATAAAAAATTGGTTTACATTTTATTAAAATTAGAAAACAAACAAGTATCTATTTGAGATATTTGTTTATATAGATACCATTATTATAAGTAAATCAATTAGTTATGTTATAATACGCTGTATTTTTTTTAGTATCACATTTAATGCAAATTAAATTGCTCAAAATTATCATTTAACGCATACCCTTTTCTTCCGGCCAGCTCATTTACCTGTTTCACAAAACTGAAGTCCCGGATCAGGGTTACAACCTGGTTAATATCGTCTGCAAAAATCCTGTCCTGCTCCGCAAAGCTTACAAATTTCCGTACGTGCTGGTGAGCAGTTTCCAGGAGCTCGGAACTACGGAGAGGGCGCCGGAATTCAATGGCCTGACACGCACTCAGCAATTCAATTGCCAGGATATGCTCCAGGTTGTCGAGCACACGATTGACTTTCCGGCCACTGATACTGCCCATACTCACATGGTCTTCCTGCCCCAGGCTGGTTGGAATGCTGTCGGC
Source organism: Chitinophagaceae bacterium (assembly GCA_047600605.1). GTDB lineage: Bacteria > Bacteroidota > Bacteroidia > Chitinophagales > Chitinophagaceae > CAYMZZ01. The sequence goes on from JASGKK010000001.1 coordinate 563,909, forward strand.
ACTGGCAGGGAAACAGAGTGTCTTATTTTCAGTAACCAGGGCAGCGGTAGTGTATTGCGGTATCATAAAGCCGCTGTTCAACCCCACATCTTTCATGAGTAAGAGCGGAAGCCCCCATTTACCTTCCAGCAGCAGGTAGCAACGCCGGTCGGCGATATTGCCTACTTCAGCTGCAGCCAGGCAGGCATAGTCGAGTGGCAGGGCCAGCGGCTGACCATGAAAATTGCCTCCGCTGATGGTATCATCGGCCGAGAGTACCACCGGATTGTCGGTCACGGCATTGAGCTCGATGCCGGTGAGTTCTTTCAGATGCAGCCAGGCATTGCGGCTGGCACCATGTACCTGGGGCATACAACGCAGGCTATAGGGATCCTGCACACGTCCACAGTCTACATGGCTTTGCATAATGGCAGAACCATCCAGCAGTTTGCGCAGACGTTGTGCCACGAGACGATTGCCGGCAAAAGGCCGCAACTGATGCAGGCGATCATCAAACGGTGCCTTGGTACCGGTAAGAGCTTCGAGACTCATAGCCCCAATAATATCCGCCGCTTCCAGGCAATTGTGCAGCCGCTGCACTGCTTTCACAGCAAAAGCCAGTATAAACTGGGTGCCATTGATCAAAGCAAGTCCTTCTTTGGGTCCCAGCCTGATGGGTTCTACCCCTAACTGCTGAAACAATTCGGCTGTGCGGAAACGGATACCTTTATAATATACTTCGCCCAGCCCGATCAATGGTAAGAACAGATGGGCCAATGGGGCCAGGTCGCCACTGGCACCCACACTCCCCTTTTCGGGTACTACGGGAATAATATCCTGCTCAATATGCCAGAGGATCCGCTCCAGCGTACTTAACTGCACTCCACTATAACCCTGTGCCAGGGCCTGTACTTTGCAGATCAGCATGAGGCGGGCCACTTCGTGTGGAATGGGATCGCCCACACCCACACTATGACTTTGTAGAATTTTGTATTGAAGTGTTGCCGTATCGGCTTCAGATATAGGTGTATTGGCCAGGATGCCAAAACCGGTATTGACACCGTATACTGTGCGATGTGTACTTACTATTTCCTGCACAGCCGCCTGACTGCGTAATACCTGATCGCGGGCTGTTGTATCCAGTTGTCCGCGTACCGAACCTGCCGCGAGGCCCAGTACAGTGTCTATCCGCAGTGTATCACTGCCGTAATTAAAATGGTTTGCCATACGTTAGATGGCGTGCAAGGTAGGGAAAAAATAATGTGCTAATGTGCTGATGTGTTAATGTGCTAATGAATAAAAAGGGCCTCCGGTTTATAACACATTAGAAAGGTGATATGAGCCGGTTGTTAAGATACCTGATGCATCAGCAGGGTATTTTCAGATTGCGCATAAAAAAGGGTATAAAGCTTCAACCCTTTACACCCTTTTTACTCACTTTGGAGCGATTCATTAGCACATTAACACATCAGCACATTAGCACATTGTATTCACTATCCCGTCGTTATCTGCTTCGACTCTACTTTCTGTTTATACGACCGGAATGCATTGATCAGGGCTTCCACTATATCGTCCTGCCCCCTGTCGCTATTAATATATTTTTCTTCCTCGGGATTGGATATAAAGCCGATTTCTACCAGCACACTCGGCATGCCTGTAGCCTGCAGTACCCAGATACCCGTATGATTGCGTTGTTTTACGCCACGGCTGATACGGCCTCCGGCTATAAATTCTTTTTCGATCAGGTCGGCCAGGTTAAGGCTCTTTTTAAAAAACTGCTGTGCATAGATCAGCATCCGTGCTTTTTCTGTCGGGTCTGATGGATCGGGAAGCTTCAGTGTGGAGGTAGAGTCTATCTCTCCTTCATAATCTTCATTCTTATTCACTGAATTGACCTTGGCATCGTTTTTACCAACCGCCCAGATATAGGTTTCTGTGCCTCTGGCAACAGAAGGAGTGGTCCAGTGGCGGTATTGAGCCACCTTCTTGGTCACTTTCCGGCGTTTTTTGCCTTTACCGACATACACCGTTTGGTTTTTATAACCAGTCAGCTCCCGGTGTTTCTGATCAGGGGCAGAATTGCAGTGAATGGCAATAAAGAGATCACCGCCTGATTTATTGGCCAGATCGGCCCGGTAGCGGTTGCCATCATCTTTATTCTTCTTATTACCCGCCATGATATCTTCTGTACGGGTATATACAATTTTAAGATCGGGAAATTCTTTTTCAATTGCCTTACCGAATTTAAGGGCCACAGACAGGCTGACCTCCGCTTCGGTACTGAAGGAGCCGCGGGCGCCGGGATCTATGCCTCCATGTCCTGCGTCAATGATGAGGGTGCGGATAGCGGCCTTGGGTGCTGGTTCTTTCTTACGGGTAATAAAAGACAAGAACAAAAAAGCCACAGCTACCGTAATCATGATAGCCAGGGTTCGTTTCATCATGGTTTTTCTTTTTTAACGGGTTAAGTGGAATCTTCACATAATGTTTAGGGGTGAATCAATTACTTTTGCCCCTACCGTATGAATCGACTGCGCAAATTTAGTTTAAAATTTTTTTTATTCCGGGCCATGTTTGGCCTGTGCTTTTTTATAGTAACGTGGAAATCAAACGCACAGCGTATATCTAACCGGGATTTTGACAGACCTTTAACAGGTAAGGCAACCGATACGGTACCGCCAGCACGCCCCCCGGTCACCCGGCCTATCCGCATCGAATCATCCGATACCTCGGTTGTACCCGGCTCCGACTCTACCCGATTTATCAAAACCGATACTTTCTCACTCCGATTTTCGAAAGATACACTTTCTGCGCCGGTTAACTACTTTGCCGAAGATTCGGTGGTAGTGCATATCCGTAAAAAGAAGATTACTCTGCATGGTAAAACCAAGACCGAATATGAGGATGTGAACCTGCAGGGGCCCTGGGTGGAAATAGACCAGGAGACTCAACTGATCACCGCACGCAATCAAAAAGACAGTGCAGGTACTGTACTGGAAGAAGCGCAATTAACACAAGGAGATCAAACGTTTATCAGTGATACTATCCAATTTAATTTTAAGTCTCAAAAAGGTATTGCCTACAATACTATTACCCAGCAAAGTGAGTTTTTTGTTGGCGGTGCGGTCGCAAAGAAAGTAAGTGAAGATGTAACTTTTATTTCACGCGGGCGATTTACGACTTGTAATCTTGATCATCCGCATTTTGCCTTTATGGCCAATAAATTGAAGGTGATCAATAAAAAGATGGCCGTATCGGGCCCGGTACACCCTGAATTTGAAGGAGTACCTGTTCCTATTTATCTGCCCTTTGGACTTTTTCCTTTATCATCAGGCCGTCACTCCGGCATGCTGCCTCCCCAGTTTGCCACCAACGACCAGATGGGCCTGGGACTCGAGGGACTGGGTTATTATAAAGTGATCAACGACTACTGGGATGCCAAGCTGTACGGCAATATTTACTCCTATGGCAGCTGGTCGGCCAATATCAATCCAACCTATTACCGCCGCTACCGCTACAGGGGAGCTTTCAACTTTGGCCTGCAGAAAACAAAACGCAATTTCAAGGGTGACCCCGACTATACCCCCATCAACAGCTATACCCTTAGCTGGAATCACAGCATGGATCAGAAAGCAAGACCGGGTGTGACCTTCTCTGCCAACGTCAATGCCAGCTCAACCCGTTACAACCAAAACGTGCCCAATAGCCCTCAGCTCAATTTCCAGAACCTGATGGGGTCTTCGATCACCTATTCAAAGACCTGGGTCGACAAGCCTTATAACCTGACGATAAGTGCCAACCATTCGCAAAACAATTATAACCGCCTTGTCAATATCGCTCTGCCCGATATGGGTTTTACGGTAAGCACACTTTACCCATTCCAGAAAAAGGATTTTGCGGGATCTAAAAAATGGTACGAGCAACTGGGTATTGCTTACAACGGCAACTTCCGCAACTCTGTTTCCTTTTACGACACGGCATTCAAACTCCGTAACCTGCTCGATACACTGCAGTGGGGAGCACAGCATAACATTCCCATTACCCTTTCGCTCCCTCCCATACTCGGCGGCGCCATTGTGGTATCGCCCAGCGTGAGCTATTCGCAGGTATGGATATCGCAGACATTTGAAAGGCACTGGAATTCCGCGGCCCAGAAGCTGGATACGGTGGTGAAAAAAGGATTCTTTATGGATCAGCAGGCCAGTTTTGGCCTCAGCTTCAACACGGCCATGTTTGGGACGTTTAATTTTAAGAAAAGCTCCAAAGTACAGGGCATCCGGCACGTAGTTCGCCCCTCGATTGGATTCAATTACCGCCCCGATCTTTCTTCCAAATATTATTATACGACCCAGATCAATGCCGCCGGCAACACACAACGGTTTTCAAAACTGCAGGGAGGCATTTACAGCGGCTATTCCGAAGGACGTACCGGAGGCCTGTCCTTCCAGCTCGACAATAACGTGGAGATGAAAATGCGCAGCAAGGACTCAACAGGCAATAGCAAACCCGAGATCATCCGGCTTATTGAAGGCTTTGGTGTGTCTACCAATTATAATTTCCTCGCTGACTCGCTCAAACTGGCTCCTTTCAATTTCTATTTCCGGACCAACCTGTTTCAGAAAATCAATATCAATGCCAACGCTATCATGAACCCTTATCAGACTGATAGCTTTGGCAACTATATCGACAAGTATGCGTGGGAGGCTGGCAAGTTCAAACTGGGCCAGATCACATCGGGCAGTCTTTCTTTCTCAACTACATTCCAGAGCAAGCCCCGCGATGAAAACAAGGACAAAAAGAAGAAAGAAGAAGAAGAGCGCCTCATGAATGACCCCACTTTTGCCGATGACCGCCAGCGTATGCTCGATTATATGCGGCAAAACCCGTCTGAGTTTGTTGACTTCAACATCCCCTGGCAGGTATCACTCTCCTATTCGCTCTACTTTGCGCGACAGATCAAGAGCGATTATAGTGGTTACGAAAACGTGGTGCGATCAAGTGCCAACTTCAGCGGCAGCTTCAGCCTTACGCCCAAGTGGAACTTCACTATGAACGGCTTTTATGACTTCGACACCAAAAAACTGCAGACATTCAGTATGTCTATCAACCGCGAAATGCACTGCTGGCAAATGGCTATCAGTGTAACGCCGATTGGCATCTATCGCTTCTTTAATGTGACGATCAGCCCCAAAGCGGGCGTATTGCAGGACCTGCGGATCAATAGAACGAGAAGCTTTTTTACGGGCTACTAAGAAAAAAGTTATATGTTATAAGTATTAAGTAATACGTTTTTTACTTACTACTTATAACTTAATACTTACAGCTCAAGACTTGCTGCTTTCTTGCTGGTAATATGTTTTCATCTGCTCAAAAATCTCATCCTTCAGTTCTTCCATCGAATAGCTGCCTACGGGAACGGGTTCCAGGAAATGCATTTCGATCCGGGCGGGCCAGTAATAAAAGGATTTATTGGGAGGTAATACTTTGGCTGTATTGAACAATACAGCCGGCATGATGGGTTTGCCGGTATCCATAGCCAGTTTGAATGCTCCGTTATGAAAGTATTGCAGAGCGTCTTTGCTGCGGTTGCGGGTGCCTTCGGGATAGATACACATATGCAATCCGGTATTGAGCACCTCCTTCATACGCACATAACTTTGTTTGCGGCTCTCTTCACTTTTGCGGTCCACCAGCACACTACCCAGCCGGTAGATCATACCAAACAATGGAATGCTGGCCATTTCTTTTTTAGCGATCGTCTTATTAGGTCCGGGAATAAATGGAGTGGCCAGTGGCACATCCATAAAGGAGTTATGATTACACACCACGATATAGCTTTGTCCGCGGTCGAAATGCTCTTTTCCTTTTATCCTGACACGTACTCCGGTCAGGAAAAAGTAGACACGCATCCAGCCACGGGCAAACCGTTGAAAAACTCTTGTACGCTTCGGCTCAGGACTGAATTTGGCCGACCAGATAAGCGGATAGGCCACCAGCATGGTCAGCACAAAAATGATCATTGCCCAAACAGCAAATACGCGTCCCAGTATATTCTTTAACATAACAAGCAAAATCAGGATAAATAAAGATAAATAGCTTTTACGAAGGCTGGTTTGTCACAACTGCCAGTCGATCGGGTCAATGCCCTGGCTCACCAGGTAAGCATTGGCTTTGGAAAAATGACGGCAACCCAGGAAACCATTGTGGGCCGATAAAGGGGAAGGATGAGCCGCTTTCAGGATCAGGTGTTTGTTTTGATCGATCAGCACAGCTTTTTCCTGTGCAAAACGGCCCCAGAGCATGAAGACCAGGTGCGGCCGCTCCTGGCTGATACGCTGGATAACGGTATCGGTAAAGGTAGCCCAGCCGATTTTGGCATGACTCATCGGCTCTCCGGCGCGTACGGTCAGACTGGCATTGAGCAAAAATACCCCCTGCTGTGCCCAATGGGTAAGATTGCCATGGCGGGGAATGGTAATACCGATATCTTCTTTAAGTTCTTTGAAAATATTGACCAGTGAAGGTGGTGGCGGCACTCCATTCTGTACCGAAAAACAGAGGCCATGCGCCTGACCGGGACCATGATAAGGGTCCTGACCCAGGATCACTACTTTTACCTGGTCGACAGGTGTGGTATTAAAGGCATTAAAGATGAGTGCGCCGGGCGGATAAATGGTCTTTTGCTGGGCGCGTTCGGTTTTCAGATGCAATACAATCTGTTCGAAATAAGGCTTGCTGAATTCATCCTTAAGCAGGTTTTTCCAGCTTTCTTCAATCTTTACATCCATATCAACTGATAAGGTTTTGGCTGCGTGAAGGTAAGACAAAGCCACAGCCCTTCCTCCGGTCTATTAATTTTCACCCCGTTCTTCTTTCCCTTGCCGGATTTATGGTATATTTGCGGCCGGTTTCTAAAAACCCGGTCCGGTAGCTCAGTTGAATAGAGCAACTGCCTTCTAAGCAGTAGGTCATTGGTTTGAATCCAATCCGGATCACACAAGCGGCTTTTAGCCGCTTTTTTACTGACAGACAGGTATTTGACCCTACAAAAACTCGTCTACTAAAAACCGGCTATTATTAACTCGAATTTCTACAACATGAGAGATATTTAAAAAATATTTGTATATGCTATTTCGTATGTAGTACATCAACTATTTATTTCAAATATTTACTTAGATGACAACTTTTTAAAGCATTTGAAATTTTATAGCAAGTTTCTTGCAATATGCGTTTGAGAAATCTTTTGCCAACCCCATTTCCACAGCCTCTTTGGCACTTTCAACTTGTTGTAAATGCATATACAGCCATGCAATCCTTGAATAATCAGTAGCTGTAACAAATGTGGCAGTATTTATTTTCTTCTGCATAATTTCTACCACCTTTTTAATTAAACTTTCTTTTATATCATTATCAAGTGTTAGACGGGGGGAATGATTATCGTCTTTATAAATATAATTATTGATAATGTTAGCCGTCTCACTAATTTCTTCAAGCGTTGAATTAGGGAGTAGGCATAACTCCGTCAAGGTTGTAACTTCCGCCAACCAATCACCCGCCACATTATTAAGTATTGAGATTTGCTGCAGAACACTTTTCTTATCATCAGGTTGTAAATCATATTTTAAATATTCTCGTAAGGCGTCTTCCGCATCCTTAAGTTGGCTATTTTCAACATATAGTTGATAAAGAAAAGTCCAAGCAAATGGAAATTTCCTACATAAAAATTCTAAAACAGGCTTGTGTACATCAATTGATTCTTCCCCAGCATAAACCCGTTTAGCAACAGCTCTAAATTTTCTTTCAATTCTAGGTAAAATACCATTTTGTATATCAAGTTGCTGAGTAGCACCAAACTCAAACAGTAATTCCCGATCATTTAGAATTGCAAGTTTCATCGGGCTTACTTCAAGTTCACTTTTTCCGAATAAAAAGGCTGCTAAAGGTACACTTAAAAAAGTCGAAGAATCGTTATTAGAAGATATTAGATCTACAAAAGAGCTTTTTTGTAATTCTTCGATAGCTTCATCGACATTCAATCTATCAACAATTTCAGGGCGGAGTAGGACTGCCTCTAAAGCAATTGCAGGAACAACCGATCTCCAACTACACAAGGTTAAGAAAATCCTTTTTGCGGCAGGAGTTAATGTGTTAAAAGTACGTCTGAAGAGAGCAATCAGAATATCCTCTTGACTCGCCATAATCCTTTCTATTTGCAACCCTTTTGGGTTTTTAGCAATTTGTCCTAATAATATCTTCATTACATACGGGTGCCCTTGGGACTCTTCAATAAGTTTTTCAATAACTTCTGAAGTCAGATATGTATCAATGCCTAAACTCTTACTAGTTTGAGAAATAAGTTCCCGTGACTCATTCTCCTCCATTCCAATAATCTCGATCGGATAATCAGCTTTAAAATTTTTACTTATTCTCGAGGTAATTAGAGCTTTATTCGGATTCCGAATATAAGTATCAATCCAGCTAAAAAACTCTGTTGGGTTTTGAACGGTTTCAAAATTATCAAAAACAAAAAGAATTTTTCCAAATGAGCTATCCGCCATTTGAGAACCGAGATAGTTGATTTTTTCAATATTTTTCCTATGTTCTTTTGAACCAATTAATCTTAAAAACTCTTCAGCAACGTCTATTTCTGTTAACATCATATTCTTTACAGGTTTCGGTCCTTCGAGTTTTAAATCAATATCTCGAGAACTAAACCAGAGTACTAAATCAAATCTATTAGAGTTGGATAATTCATGAATAACCGATATCGCAAGCGTGGTTTTGCCTATTCCGCCACGGCCCCTCAGCGTCACAACAGGATACCTATCCTCTTGTTCAAGAACTCTTTTTAAATCGTTTTCAAGCCCCCTTCTACTCACATATTCACTTGACAAAGGAGGGATATTTCCTAAACAATTACCCTGAACGTTCAACTCTCCTAATCCTTGAGTCTCACTTCTTGGCAATTCATTTGCAGGTGTTAAATAAAGAGAATTTTCGACAGATTGCCTCTTATTACTTATATAGGATAACAATTCAAAATTCTTTTCTTTAAAATTACCATTGGGTAAAAAAAAGTCAAATGCATCTGCGTCTGAATAAATTAATTCAACACTTGTTTCGCAATCAAAAAAAACATATACCCCATTTGGAAAGATGGGCTGTAGTTTTGTTCTTTTTAAATTTTCGAATTTTGAAGCACTTTTATTGAGTGTAGTTACCCTATATTTTCCATTTAGATTTTGATGAAGATAAACCCATTCTCTTCTAAAAAGATGGAAGTTTTCAACGAAAAGGAAAATAGATTTTTCAAGATTCTGACAAGCTGCGCCACATTGTGAAGGCTGAGGCGCCCCGTGCCCCCTTGTTGCGTTTCTTAATTGCGCAAAATAACCAAACCATAATCTCCCTTGTATCCGATCTGGTAATTGAATTTGATCCATTTTTAGAACGTCAAAAACATTTACCAAATAAGCGACTGATTGATACTGCCATGTATCTAGTCTAACTTTTGTTTGTAATTCCTTTTGTTCGTTTTGGGTAATACTTTTTTGTAAAAACTGAGAAGACACACCATTAAGTGTTTCGTCCAGAACAGAAGACCATTCGCCAATTCCATCCGCACGAACTAGCCTGTGAAGTTGACGATACCTATTCCGATCTTTATCATTTTCAATCCCGGATACAATTCCAGTCACTATTATTTTAAATAATAGTTCTCCTAAAAGCATCAAGTCGTAAAAATAAGTTGTATCTGATTCCTCTTTAGCAGTTTGAGTTCTATCAATCATTTTACTCAAAGGAACAAACTCAGTTATAAACTGCATATCATTCAAATTTTAATTTATAGCATAATATCATTTCATATTCATATTGAAAAAAGTCTTTTCAGTATGAATATATTCAAAAAAACACATATAATTTTTACATTATGCAATATAGAAGTCTTTTCGCACATGCCCAATTCTATTAAAATGAAGTAAAGCAATACGTTCATTTTTTTGGGAAATACAGATTTTAATATACTAATAAATCCCTTGCCTTCCAAGCAGTAGGTCATTGGTTTGAATCCAATCCGGATCACACAAGCGAAGTTTCCCAAAGAGCTTCGCTTTTTTTGTATGTATACAGTATATATACTTTATACAGCAAAACTTGATCGCTATTATATCGGCTCAACCGGTGATACGATGGAGGAACGATTAAGAAAGCATTGCAGTGACCACAAAGGATATACTGGCCGGGCCAACGACTGGCAAATAGTTTTTACAGAAGAACACGAAACACATACAGCCGCCTTAAAAAGAGAACGAGCGATTAAAAACTGGAAAAGTCGTTCACGAATAGAAGCATTAATAAACAAGAACTGACAAAGGTGTTTGTCCTTCATTACAATTCCTCTTTAAACCTTTTATACCCTTTAAACTCTTTAAACAAAATTCCCGACAACCACTCTCTTTATTAAAGAAAGCAATTGCCGGGAATTTAATACCCTTCACCCTCTACCTCTTACCTTGTCGTATACCCTCCATTGGCGAAGATGGTCTGCCCGGTGATCCACCAGCCTTCTGATACGAGAAACTCTACCAGCGGCGCGATGTCATTGATGTCGGTAAGGCCACCCAGGGCTGAAGCCGATTTGTGATAGGCTACTGCATCGGGGCTTTCCTGTCCATAGAAGAAAGGCGTATCCATAGGGCCGGGCGCCACGGCTGTGACGGAGATACCTCTTGCACCAAATTCTTTGGAAGCAGCGCGGGTAAAATGCTCCACCGGTGCTTTCATGCCTTCGTAGGTAGAATACAAACCGGTATAGGCTGCCAGCAGTGAGGTCACGATGGTACAGATCTTTCCATTATCATTTAATTTTTTACCGGCTTCCTGGATAAAGAAATAAGCGACTTTGGAATTGATATCAGACATGCTGTCGTACTCTGCTTCGGTAGTATCTACAAAAGGTTTCTTCAATACTTTGCCAACAGTGTTGATAGCAATGTCAATGCCGCCAAAACGTTCAATAACTGCATCGAAAAAACGGGTGATATTTTTTACATCCGTCAGATCACCCTGAAATAACAGGGCTTCTGCGCCGGCCTGCTCCACTTCCCTGAGTGTCTTTTCCGCATCAGCTTTCGTGCTTTCGCTGTTGTAGTGTATGGCGAGCTTTGCTCCCTTTGCAGCAAAATCGCGGCTTAGCAGGCCGCCCAGGTTTTTGGCCCCGCCTGCAATAAGAATTACTTTTCCTTTTACATCATTCCTTGCCATTATGATATGTTTTTGATTTAAGGCAAAGGTCAATGATGCAGGAGGCTGCATAATGGTGAACTTTTCGGAATTTTCAGTTATTCACTTATTTAATTTCCGGAAGTCACCGGGCGTAAGCCCGGTCCATTTCTTGAAAAACTTGGAGAAATTGGAAGGATCATAGGTAAGTGTCCATGCAATATCGGATACGGGAGTATCGGATTCTGTCAGCAATTGTTTAGCCTTATCGATAATGCGCGCATCATAAAAATGACAGGGATGATGCCCCATCGTTTTCTGAACAGTATCTGTCAGATGTGTATGTGAAACGGCCAGTTGGCTGGCGATCTGGGCAAGTTGCATCAATTCAGTCGCACGGCCGCTCACCACATCTTCGATATGACGATCTATAAATTCCAGGTATCTTTCTGTTATTTCCCGGGCTCTTTTTGATCCGGAGTTATTATCACCAGCCATATGAATACTATCCCGATTGATTAATGGCAAAGGTATCCATTCCTCCAAACTGCCGGCAAATATTTTGCACAACGCTCCTTCTGTGAGTATCATCATTATTCCTGCTATTCGTAAAGATTTACCGGCCTGAGGTGTAATTTTTCCTGCAGGCAGCACAAAAAATGACAGATTTGATAAAACCGGTTTATGAAAGTCTCTTCGCTTTTTTTATCATCGTCGCTGATCTGGTATGTCTGCATGAGTTCCTGTTTGCAGCATCAACCAACAACCAGCCTCTTCGCCGGCAGCACCCCCTGCAATGCCTGGGTTAATGCTGCATTATTTATAAAGCCAGCCGATACCTGTGCTTTTATGAAATGGGAACTCAGCCTGTTTGACAATGGGAAGGACAGCAGCTTTTCGTTACAGGTCTCTTACGGAGACTATCTCCCCAATACACCCAATTTCGCGGGCGGAGGAAAAAAGCTGTCTGCAATGGGGCGTGTGTATACAACAACGACCAGCAGAAATAATAGTCTGTACAGAATACTCGAGCTCAACAGCAAAGAGTTGAATGAACGGCTGAGGTTTATTGTACTGGACAGCAATATCCTTCATTTTATATACCCTACAGGTGATCTGATAAAGGGAGATGAAGGCCATGGGTTCGTATTAAACAAAATAAACACCCGCTAATATCAGCATATGAAAACAATAATTCTGTTATTTACCTGTTATGCATGCCTGACGCCAGGCAGGACAATTGCACAAACGAATGCTGAACGAGCCAGTCTCCTTGGTCACTTCGATGGCAGAACTCCCTGCCAGGAACTTGCCCGTTTGCTACAGGAGCCCACTATCCCGGAATGTATAAAAATGAAATGGAGGCTATCGCTTTATCAGAGTGAATCAGGCAATACAGCCGGCACTTTTCGCCTGGAAGGTTTTAAATTCAGAGGAGATCATGTATTGAACGGCACCTGGCGACTCACGACAGGTACCGCCGCCGATCCGCAGGCGTCCGTGTACCAGCTTGACATACCAAAACGCCCAACCCTTTTTCTGTTAAAAGCTGGTCCTGAAGTCCTGCTTTTTCTTGATGAAAAGAAAAATATACTCGTTGGAAACAGGAATTTCAGTTACGCTTTATATAAGGCAAAAGAAAACTAGTCAGCTTCTTTTCATTTTATGTCTTGAATGACTGAGCAAATAACACCCTGTGTATAATCTCCATAAAAATGACTTACCTTTTGTAAGAATCAAAATACCACTTATGCAATTAGGAGCTTTTTCAATCAGTCTTGCCGTAAAAGACCTCAAGGTATCGCGTCAGTTCTATGAGGCGCTGGGATTTACCGTGCTGGGTGGCGCTGAAGCGCAACGCTATCTTATCATGAAAAATGGTAACGCATTGGTTGGCCTGTTTCAGGGAATGTTTGAAAACAATATACTCACTTTCAATCCTGGCTGGGATGAAAATGCGCAGCCATTCAATCCCTTTGATGATGTGAGAGCCATTCAGCAACAGATCAAAAAAGCAGGCATCCAGCCAGTAACCGAAGCAGATGAAAACGGATCTGGCCCCGGCCATCTGATTGTGGTTGATCCCGATGGCAATACCATCCTGATCGATCAGCATCGTTGATTTTTATTTATGCAATCACTCCCGCTATATACAGGTATTGCTGAGTATATACAACAGGCTGCGCAATTGTATGCAGCCTGCCAGGCAGGAGATCGCAAAGCGCTGCAATCCATCCGCAATTACCATCCGCATTTCAGTCAGTTGTCTGACGAGGCCTTTCGTCAGAGTTCCATTACTATAGAAGATGTACGTCTTGCTATCGCCCGATACAATTATTTTGACAACTGGCATCAATTGACTGATTGGATAGTCGAAGTGAACAAAGAAAATTCAACTGTGGCTGAGTTTGAGACTGCTGCAGAAGCTGTGATGTCGGGCGATACAACCACCCTGCAAAAAATGCTGAAAAAAAATCCCGCGCTGATCCATGCCCGTTCCCTGCGTCCACATCACTCCACTCTATTGCATTATATCGGGGCCAACGGAGTAGAAAATCAGCGTACCCCATCCAATGCAATCGACGTATTGACATTATTGCTCGATGCTGGTGCCGAAGTAGATGCTACTGCAGATATGTATGGCGGTGGGATCACCACACTTGGACTGGTGGCTACCAGCATCTGGCCTGCCAAAGCAGGCGTGTTGATACCATTGATGGAGGCATTGCTACAGGCCGAAGCCGTCATAAAAGGTGGTGTACAGGGGTGTCTGCATAACGGCCGGCCTGAAGCGGCCGACTTCCTCGCCCGCAGGGGAGCCACGCTTGACCTCGAAGGTGCTGCTGGTGTTGGCCGGCTGGATCTCGTAAAAGAATATTTCGATAAGAATGGAAGCCTGAAAGCTGCTGACATGCAACCGCAACTGGAGTTGGGGTTTGTATGGGCCTGTGAATTTGGCCATACAGATGTGGTCGGATACCTGTTAACCTGCGGACTTGATCCAAACCTGGAAGTAGATGGTATGTATGGCCTTCACTGGGCACTTATTGGCGGGCATACAGACATCGTCCGGTTGCTCATTGCTAAGGGTGCATCGCTCGAAGTCAGAAACAAATATGGCGGTACTGCTCTGGGTGCCGGCATCTGGGCACTCATCAACAGCGATCCGGTATACCGATGGCCAAAAGATCAGGTTGTTGATTATTTCCTGTTGCTTGAAATACTGCTGCAAGCTGGCGCTATTGCAGAGCCGGATCTCCTGCAATGGCTCGCCCTGGAAGAAGAAATACCCACTGATAAAAAGGAAAAGCTGACGGCACTCCTGATCCGCAATAAAGCTGATAACTAACAGATGTACTTTTTAATATCCTCACCACCACATTAGCATATCAGCATATTCTCTTCCACATCTTCAAATCTTCAAATTTTCAAATCATCCAATCATCCTTTATGTATACATTTTCTCAGCGTTTATCACCAATAATTCCGCGTTCAACATCCGCTATAAAGCTGATAGCTGACAGATATACTTTTTAATATCCTCACCACCACATTAGCATATCAGCATATTCTCTTCCACATCTTCAAATCTTCAAATTTTCAAATCATCCAATCATCCTTTATGTATACGTTTTCTCAGCGTTTATCACCAATAATTCCGCGTTCAACATCTTCCTCATCCGACGCCGGCTGACTGTCTTTTCTTTTATGTTCCTTTGCGGTACCATTTTTTTAATGAACCTATTCAGATGAAAGCAGTCATTGTCAGGAAATACGGAGGACCGGGAGTTTTACAGATTTCTACCAGCGAAAAACCGGTACCACGCAGCAGGGAAGTTCTTATTAAAATCTGCTATGCTACCGTATCGACCGGCACAGTGCTGCTTCGCAGAGGCAAAGTGCCTGACTCTCCCATACTGACCATCCTGATGCGTTTGATCTTCGGCATCACTGGCCCGCGACAACAAATACCCGGAATAGAATTTTCGGGTATTGTGCAGGAGGTTGGAGCAGATGTCCTGTCATTTAAAAAAGGAGATGAAGTTTATGGCACCACTACCGGTCTGAAAAAAGGTGCCTATGCCGAATACATCTGTACTCCGGAAAAATGGAAATGGGGAGTCATTGCCCATAGGCCAAAAGAGCTGACACTGGAAGAAGCAGCGGCACTTCCCGTCGGTGCCATGACTGCACTCGAGCTGCTGACGAAGGCCCGGATAAGTACCGGTGATCGTGTGCTTATTACCGGCGCTTCGGGCAATGTGGGCAATTATGCGGTGCAGATAGCCCGGTACTATGGTGCCCGGGTAACAGCCGTATGCGGCACGGCCAATACGGAATGGGTAAAAGCAACCGGCGCCGATGAGGTGATTGATTATAAGAAGCAGGACCCGGCCCATCTCTCAGACAGGTTTGATATTGTCTTCGAAGCATCCGGACGCATGAAACATTCATTGCTAAAACCGCTGTTGACAAAGAAGGGAAGATTTATTTCCGTAAAATCGCTCACCAGTGAAAACAACGAGAAACTTAGCAGTATTCATAAAATGATTGAAGCGGGCAAACTACGGCCGGTAATAGACCGTGTTTATCCATTCGATCAGATGGTGGAAGCCCATCGCTACTTCGATGAGGGCAAAAAAGGCAATGTGGTGATAGAGATCGCCGGCAATCTCCGGTAAAAAACGCCTTCAGTCATATACCCTGCCCGGCAGATTACCCTATTTAATAAATAAGGTGACCATCAGTCCATTATGGTTTCACCGGCAACCCTGCGGCCTATCGGTTTCCATGACGCCTTTTCCTGCCAGGCGCACTGTATATCTGTTCTAATCCGTTTAGAAATAATTAGTTAATTTGGCACCCGGAAACCATACCGCTATCATGAAAATCAACAAAGAAACGAAGGTTGGCATCCTCACGCTGGTTGCCCTGGGCTTATTGATTGCCGGGTTCAACTTCCTGAAAGGACGTGATGTGTTTAACCGTACCAAAAAAATCTATGCTGTATTTGATAAGCTGGGTGCACTGGCCAAATCAAATGAGGTAAAAATAAACGGGCTCACCATTGGTTCCGTTTACGACATGGAAGAGACCGATAAAAATGTAAGCGGCATCAAAGTCACCATTAGCCTGAGCCGCGATATTAATATTCCCAGCAATTCTGTAGCCTATATATCTGCTCCTATTGCCGGTCTTGGTTCCAGTACTATCCTGATCGAAAAAGGAGATGCCGCCACCTACCTCAAGGATGGCGATATCATCAATACCCGAATTGATGAAGGTTTGCTGGGCGGGCTTACGGCAGAAGTGTCCCCTACTCTTGCCAAGATCCGCAATGCACTTGATTCGCTCAACCGGGTATTTGGTAATATCAACAAGTTGTTTGATTCACAAACCAAGGGCAACCTGCAGGCCACTATTGCCAATCTTCACACCACTACGCAGTCGCTCAGTCAGCTGATGGATTCCAAAAACGGGCCTGTGGCACAGACACTGGATAATGTAAACAGCATTACCGGCAACTTCCGCAAAAACAACGACAGCATTACCGCCATTATCAATAATACCAAACGGTTTACCGATCAACTGTCGGCCATGGATCTCAAACAAACTATGGATACCCTGCAGGCGGCTATCGTAACGCTAAAAAGCACAATTGGTAAAATATCCAGCAGTGAAGGGTCACTGGGTGCATTGATCAATGACCGGCAATTATATAATAAACTGACTGATGTGTTGCTAAGCTCAGAAATATTGCTCGACGACCTGCGCACTCATCCCAAACGCTACGTTAATTTTTCCATTTTTGGCAAGAAGGACAAAGGCGGCGCTTTAACTTCGCCCAGCAAAAAAGACACAATCCCCCAGTGAGTTTCCGACCAACGCGTAAATCCTTTCTGACCTGGCTAAGCCTGCTGGCCATGCTGCTATTGCTGCATCCTGCATTGAAAGCCCAGGAGCCGGTACCCAATGCCAACGGACAGATCGGCGATACCACCAAACGAATCGAGATCTTAAGAAATACCCGCACGCTCACGTTTAAAACCATTGACGATAGCACACGCCTTACGATTGTAGCCGGCGATGTAAAATTGCGGCAGGGCAATACCATTATCACCTGCGACAGTGCTGTACTCAACAGCCGGACCAATATTTTCGAAGCCTGGCGCAAAGTGCATATCAATGATGGCGACACGGCAGATATCTATTCCGATCACCTTCGCTACCTGGGCACCGAAAAAATTGCCTACCTCGACGGCAATGTACGGCTCACCGATGGTAAAGGCACCCTTACCACGCCCGACCTGGAGTATAACATGGAAACCAACCTGGGTATCTATAAAAACGGGGGTAAAGTAATCAACGGAAAATCTGTGCTCACCAGTAAGGAAGGCTGGTATTATGCTGACCTGAAGGATGTTTATTTTAAGCAAAACGTATCGCTCAAAGATCCGGCTTATTCCATTTCCACCGATTCGATGCTGTATAACACGCAAACCAAAACCACCCGGTTTATTGCGCAGACAAAGATTGTAGATACCAGTGGCGTGGAGATTTATACCCGTGAAGGTTTTTATAACCAGGAGACAAAAGAAGCCAATTTTGGCCGGCGGCCACTGATCAAAGATGTAAAGAACAAAAGAACTGTTATTGGAGATAATATCATTCAAAACGACAGCATCTACCAGGCTACCGGCAACGCCGTAGTCATTGATTCTGTACAGGGCACGACGCTGTTGGGTGGCATAATTATTCAAAATAAAAAGACGGAAGCCATCCTGGCCACCCGTAAGCCATTGCTGATCGTAAAGCAAAACAATGATTCCATTTATGTAACAGCCGACACACTCTTTAGCGCCCGGCTCAGCGATCGTTTTAGTATGGATTCGATTGTAACCGATACGGTAAAAGGCATCAAGGTTGCCCGCTTCAATGAAAAGGATAGCAGCAACCGGTATTTTGAAGCGTTTCGCAACGTACGCATCTTCAACGACAGCCTCCAGGCTGTCTGCGATAGTATGTTTTACAGCCTGCGCGATTCTGTTTTCCGCCTCTACCAGGATCCGATCGTATGGGCGCAAAACAGCCAGGTCACCGGCGATACCATTTTATTATTTACAAAAAATAAAAAAGCCGACCGCGTAGAAGCCTTTCCCAATGGATTTATGATAAATCATGTGGAGAATGAGGTTTATAATCAAATCAAAGGATCGCGTATCAATGGCTGGTTCCTCGATGGAAATATAGATTCAGTCAGGGCCAAGGGATTTGCTGAATGCATTTATTATATCCAGGGCGATGACAGCGCCTATACCGGCGTCAACCAATCAGCCTGTGATATCATCGACATCTATTTTGACCAGAAAGAGCTGGATAAAGTAGTCTTCCGCAGCCAGGTCACCGGCACCATCTGGCCTATCCAGCAAAAGAGGCCCGACGAAATGAAGCTCACCAATTTCCGCTGGCTGGAAGCAAGAAGACCGAAGACGAAATTTGAAATGTTCGAATAAGTGGACAGTGAACAGATGTTTAAGAGTTTAAAGGTATAGTGCCTGCTTCGGCAAGCATTTTTATATCTTTAAACATTTATACTTTTTCTCTTGCTGAAGCAAAGGCTCAATACAAACAGCCCCAGCACCGCCGCTACTGTAGATGCTATCAATATGGCTATTTTGGCATTGGTAATAAAATGAGGTGCATCGCCAAAAGCCAGCAGCGTGATAAAGATGGCCATGGTAAATCCGATACCGGCCAGCAATCCTGCAGCACCTATCTGCTTCCAGTTTACTTCCGACGGAAGAGTACACCAGCCAACGGTTACAGCCAGTGCACAGAAGAGTAAAATGCCCAGTGGCTTTCCTGCTACCAGCCCAAAAAATATACCCAGGCTACTGGAAGAAAAGAGTTCATCGGCCCAGCCCGCTTCGATGATAATACCCGTATTGGCCAGCGCAAATACAGGCAGAATAAAAAAGGATACAGGGCGATGCAGGAAATGCTGCAGCTTATAGGAAATCGTTTTTTCACCGCCGCTTCCAAATGGTATGGCAAAAGCCAGCAATACGCCGGTGATGGTAGGATGCACTCCTGAATGCAGCATAAAGTACCACATGGCCACACCGGGTATCAGGTAAGCCCATAGCTTATGTACTTTAAGCCGGTTCAATACCAGCAGTCCCGCAAATATGCCCAATGAGATGCCGAGATTAAGCAATACCACTCCTTTTGAATAAAAGAATGCGATGACCAGTATGGCACCCAGGTCATCGATCACAGCGAGTGCTGTCAGAAATATTTTGAGACCCGCAGGCACTTTATTGCCCATAAGTGATAGCATGCCGATCGCAAAAGCAATATCAGTTGCCATTGGAATACCTGCTCCCGGCTGTCCGGGAGTACCATAATTGAGCAACAGGTAAATGCCGGCCGGAACCAGCATGCCGCCTGCAGCTCCTATGACCGGAAGCAGGGCTGTCCGGATATTTGATAACTCGCCTTTATAAATTTCGCGTTCAAGTTCCAGCCCGATCAACAGGAAGAAGATCACCATCAGACCATCATTGATCCAGTATTCGAGACTATAATCACCCAGTTTGGTATGCCAGAAACCCACATAAGCCTCCCCCACACTGCTATTGGCCAGCAACAGGGATATAACGGTACAGCCTATTAATATAAATCCACCTGCTTTCTCGCTATTAAAAAAATCGGTGAACAGTTTTGTCAATCGCATAAGTCCGGACGTTGGTAAAAGGCGAAAATACCGATAAGTGAGAAAAGGTATAAAGGTTTAAAGGGTATAAGGGGTTTAAAGCGTATAAAGTGTAGAAGTTAAGACTTGATCTGACAGTTGGGGTTAATTTAGAGTAACGACAAACTAAATTAATAACCCCCAAAAGTCAGATCATGAACTCTGAAACTAAGTTAATCAAATCCCGCATTGGCCTGCTCAACCTGGCTGAACAATTGAACAACGTCACCCGTGCCTGTAAGTTAATGGGCACCAGCCGGGACAGTTTTTACCGCATCAAACAGTTATATGATACCGGTGGAGAAGAGGCGCTGCGGGAGATCAGCCGCCGCAAACCTGTACCGAAGAACCGGGTCAATCCGGCTGTGGAAGAAGCTGTTGTGAAGATGGCCTTTGACTATCCGGCCTATGGTCAGTTCCGGATCAGCAATGAATTACGCAAACAGGGCATTTTTATCTCCGCTGCAGGGGTCCGTTGTGTGTGGCAGCGCCATGACCTGGAAGTCTTCGAAAAGCGGTTAAAGGCCCTGGAAGTCCGTGTTGCTCAGGCTGGGCTGATCCTTACAGAAGCTCAGTTGATAGCCCTGGAGCGTAAAAGGGAGAAACTGGAGGCCCATGGCGAAATAGAAACGGAGCATCCAGGTTACCTGGGTTCACAGGATACCTACTACGTTGGAACAATCAAGGGGGTTGGCCGTATTTATCAGCAGACTTTCATTGATACTTACAGCCGTGTAGCTTTTGCAAAACTGTATACCAGCAGGCATGCTATTACAGCGGCAGATATACTCAATGACAAGGTTCTTCCCTTCTTTGAACAGCAACAAATACCCCTGCTGCGGATACTCACCGACCGCGGTACCGAGTTTAATGGAAGACCTGAAAGCCATGAGTACGCTCTGTACCTACAGATCGAAGGAGTCGATCATAGCAAGACAAAAGTTCGTCATCCCCAAAGCAACGGTATCTGCGAACGCCTGCATCGAACGATGCAGGAGGAGTTCTATGCCATCACATTCCGTAAAAAATTATACCAGAATCTGGAAACGCTCCAACACGACCTGGATCAGTGGCTGGAGTTCTACAACAACGAAAGACCACACAGTGGCAGATACTGCTTTGGCAAAACCCCCATGCTTACCTTTACTGAATCTATTACCTTAGCTAAACAAAAACTGCTGAACCAGGTAAGTTCAGCAGCCTAACTAATTTAATCGGCATCCCTTTTGAAAATTAAAAAATTAATCCTCAACTGTCAGATCAAGTACTGACTATTACATATAAAGGGTTTGCAGACCTCCTCTCCTCTTTTTCCTTCCGCCCTATACCTTCGGCCTTACTTATCACTTAAAACCTAAAACTTATAACTCACACCTTACTTTTGCATTTTATTTAGACTTTACTGGCACATTATTTCGTTATGCTGCCATAAAACTTTCATCTGTTATGAATAAAACAATCTCCGCCCTGCTGGTAGCAACCGCGCTTTTCTTTGTGTCTTCTGCTTCTGCACAGAATTACAAAACAGCGCTGGGTGTGCGTCTCAGCAGCAGCCAGGCCATGGTCAATAATTCCATTTCCTTAAAACATTTTTTAAATGAGCGGTCTGCCGTGGAAGCCCTGTTCTCCTTTGGCGATCCGCTGGCACTGGGTGCCCTTTATGAAGTGCATAAGCCATTTGCCAGCGAAGGGCTGCAATGGTTTTATGGCGGAGGCGCCTACCTCGGGTTTGTAAAGACATTCAATCCCACCAAAAACCGCAATGAAACCGATGCCAACTTTGGTGCAATGGGCGTGCTGGGCCTTGACTATAAATTTGCCAACATCCCACTCAATCTCTCACTTGACTGGAAACCTGAGCTCAACCTGGTCACCGATATCAATTTCGAACCGGCAGCGGTAGGGTTTACGGCGCGGTTTACTTTCTAAGAAAGTATAAAGGTCAAACGTTTAAAAGTATAAAGGTTTAAGGGATGTTTTCCTTTAAACCTTTATACTTTTTGCCTTTTATACCTTTTTCTCGTTTTCCACAACTTGCGGGGGATTTCCACATTCTTGCAGATTTTTTCAGGTTTTTGCGTTTTTGTGCAGGAATTTAATCTATATTTAACATGCTATCCAAAACTGAAGCATGCTAAAGAAGGAACGACAATCTTATATATTGCAGCAGGTCAACCTGCACAATAAGGTGCTGTCCTCTTCATTGAGCGTCGATATCAAAGTGTCGGAAGACACCGTACGGCGCGATCTGCAGGAGCTGGCCGAAGAAGGCAAGCTCATTAAAGTACATGGTGGCGCTCTCTCCCGTTCCTTCAGTCAGGTGCACGTACCCAGTAATGGGGTTTACTCGCAGGCACAAAAAAGAAAAATCGCTCAGAAAGCCATTGGTCTCATCGGTAACGGCATGTTTGTACTCACAGGCGGTGGTACTACTATTGTAGAAATGGCCCGGATGCTGCCTCCACAGCTGAAGGCTACATTCATTTCAGGTAGTATTGCAGCCATACTGGAGTACATGGATCATCCCAATATTGATGTGATCCTGATTGGTGATAAAATTTCCAAAAGCTCAAAGATTACTGTAGGTCCTGAAGCTATTGCCAAGATCAGGCAACTGAAGGCAGATATCTGTTTTCTGGGGACCAATGCCATCGACATTCAGAATGGTGTGACAGATAACGACTGGGAAGTGGTTCATCTGAAAAAAGCCATGATCGAATCATCGAGAAAAGTGGTATGCCTGTCCATCGCTGAAAAGATCAACACCTATCAGCCAATTCAGATCTGTGAACTGAGCAAAATTGATATCCTTATTACGGAGCTTTCTCCGGAAGACCCTTTGCTGAAACCCTATGCCGACGCCGGTATCCAGATCATGTAAATACCGGGATGATTTTTTAAAACTGCTTAATTACATATTTTTAAAACAACACAGCTATGAGAAAAACTCTCCAGTTAGTAGTAGCATTGTGCTCACTGCTGCTTTTCATACCTGGTTTCGTCCAGGCACAGCAGCGAACCGTTAGCGGCACAATTCTCTCGGATGATAATAAGACCCCGCTACAGGGTGTTACTATCCGGGTAAAGGGAACCACCCGGATCACACAAACCGATGCGAATGGTAAATTCAGTATCGCCGCGGCTCCCGGCGAAACTCTCCAGGTCTCTTATGTAGGATATGAGACACAGGAGGTAAAACCCGGGCAAAGCACTACCCTCGGTATCACCTTAAAATCTATTGACGGCACCCTCGGTGAGGTGATTGTGACCGCCATGGACATCAAGCGCAACCCGCGTGAGCTGGGTTATTCGGCGCAAAAAGTGGATGGCGGAGAAGTAGCTCAGACACAACGGGAGAATTTTCTGAATGGTCTCGCCGGACGTGTAGCTGGTCTGACCGTTAACCCCACCGGTGGCCAGGCTGGTTCTTCTACTGCCATCGTACTGCGTGGTTTCAACTCAATGGCACTGGACAATCAGCCCCTCTTTGTAATCGACGGGGTGATCGTAGATAACTCTACGGTAAATGAAACCAGTGGCAGCAATACCGGCCTGGGCCTGGTAGAAAACTCTACCCGCAATATCGCCCAGACTGCCAACCGCAGCAACGATTACACAAACCGTATAGCTGACCTTAACCCTAATGACATTGAAAGTTATACCATCCTGAAAGGCCCTGAAGCCACGGCACTTTATGGCAGCCAGGCCAGTTCAGGTGCCATTATCATCACTACCAAAAAAGGTAAAACCGATGGTAAACTCCGCCTTGCTTATGACAACTCTTTCCGCTTCTCCAAGCTGACCCGTTTTCCGGATTACAGCACCAAGTGGAGTCCCGGTCGTAATGGCGCTCCCCAGGGAGATTTCTATTATTTTGGGCCCGCCTATACCGGCAGCGAACAGACCTACGACAATGTCGATGCCTTTTTCCAGACAGGTTTTGCACAAACACATAATCTGAGTGCCGATTTTGGTAAAAAGAATGCCAGCTTCCGCGCATCCGGATCTGCTTTTGATCAGGAAGGTGTAGTACCTGAAAATAAATTCAAACGGTATACAGCACGTCTTACCAACAATACTAAAATCGGTAAGTTCCTGGAGTTTACCCCTTCTATCTCTTATGTACGTACAACCAACGATAAACCCAAACGTGGTGCTGGCAGCTACCTGCTCAACCTGCTGCTGTGGCCCACAACGAATGATGTACGTGACTATATGAATCCCGATGGCACAAAAGATCTCGTATATGCCTCTGCGCCTAACAGTGAGATCGATAACCCATTCTTCAGTGTGTACAACAACAAAGGATATGATAAAACAGATCGCGTAACCGGTACTCTGGGTGTAAACATCACCCCTACGGACTGGCTGACAATCTCGGGTCGTTTTGGTCTCGATCATTTCCGCACAGAAGGCTGGTCATTCTACCACCCCCTCTCTGCCATTCTTACCAAGGGTTCTGGCGGTCAGCAGGACAATTATTATGTGAACTATACAGGATATAACCATACCATCACAGCTACTGCCAACAAGAAATTTGGAAAGTTTGGTGTCCGTGTACTGGGCGGTACCATGTGGCAGGATTACAAACGTGAAATGTATTCCATTCTGGGTACCAACCTGGTTGACTCTGTGAATTCTGCAGGCCAGATGGTTAAGAATAATCAGGTAGTCTCACAAAATGAGATCATGTCATGGATGGGAGACAGTAGTCGTACCCGTGTCAATACACGACAATACCTGAGCCGTGCATTGAGAAACCCCGGTGAATATAACTATACGCTGAACCGTCAGCTGGCCTTTTTTGGCGAAGCTTCTTTCAGCTTCAATAACATGATTTTCCTGACCTATTCTCACCGGTTCGAAACATCTTCTATTTTCCCCAAAGCTTACCGCAACTACAATTATCCTGCAGGTAGCCTTAGCCTGATCATGACAGACATTCTTCCTGAGCTGAAGCAAAACAAGATCCTCAGCTACTGGAAACTGCGTACTTCACTGGCCAGCACTGCCCGCTCCAGTTCTCCATACGCCAATCAGTCTGTATTCACCAATTCACTGTCAAGCGGTGGAGGCTACTACTATGGCTTTAACAACAACAACTTCTACCTGGAGCCCGAAATTCAGCGTACGTATGAGATCGGTTCTGAATTCCGCCTTTTCCGCAGCAAACTGGGCCTGGAGGTTACTTACTATAATACGCTCAACAAAAAACAAATTGCCGAAAACTTCCGTGCCAGCTATGGCACCGGTTATGTGCTGAACACGATCAACGTAGGTACTACCCGCAATGAAGGTATTGAGATCATGCTGGATGCCGGTATCGTAAACCACAGTGATTTTGGCTGGAACATGCGTTTCAACGTCAACAAAATGTGGAACAAAGTGGTATCACTGCCTTCCAACGTTCCGGAGTTTTATATCTCTGATACCTGGACGTTTGGCAATGCCCGCGGCGGTCTGATCACCGGTGGTCCTACTACAGCCATTACCGCTTATGGATATCAGCGTAACAATGCCGGTCAGATACTGATAGACCCGGCATCTGGTCTGCCGCTGGTTGACCAGACATTTAAAGTACGGGGCGACCGTAATCCTGACCTGTCTGTAGGTTGGGTAAACAGCTTCCGTTACAAAAACTGGAACCTGAGCTTCCTGTGGGATCTGAAACTGGGTGGCGATGTATTTAATGCTACTGATATGTACCTGACTGCCCGTGGAGTTAGCGCCCGTACTGATGACCGGCTCACTCCCCGTATTGTTTCGGGTGTCTTGAAAGACGGTAAAGAAAACAGCAGCAACCCTACTGCAAATACGATTACTATCATTCCCGGATACAATGATACCTATTATGGTAGCGTCGGTGGTACAACCAGCCTTCCCGAAGAAGAGTTTATTGAGAAAGACATTAACTGGTTCCGTCTGCGTGACATCACACTTTCCTATACACTGCCTTCCAAGCTGATCGGCCGCTGGAAATTTGTGAAATCGCTCAGCATTTTTGCTACCGGCAATGATCTGGTACTGTTCACCAACTATTCAGGAGCTGATCCTTCCGTGAGTGGCAACACAGCCGGTACACGTGGTGTAGGTGGCTGGGGATTTGACTACGGTAATATAGCTGCACCTGTCAGCTACAACTTTGGTCTGCGTGCCTCCTTCTAATCACAGCAAAACCTGATCAACTAAAAAAAGTAAACAATGAAAAGATTTATTATAGCATTCGGTTTTCTGGCCAGCGCCTCAGTTATGCTGACCCGCTGTACCAAGAAAATAGATGAAGCATATGCCAACCCCAATGCGGATGTACGGGTACCCATAGAAGAAATGCTGCCCAACATGATTGCCACTATGGCAACCAATGGAGCGGGGCACGGTCCGCTCAACGATATCCGTTTTATTGGTAAATACATCCAGAATTTTGTATTCTGCAATACAGGCGGCCGATATGATCAAATGGGTGGCACCACCGGTACCAGCGATAATGCTGCGTCCATCTGGCGTACCCATTTCTATGATCTGGGACAAAACGTACTCAAAATGATCGAATGGGGTACAGAGGAAGGCAAATGGGATTATGTAGGTGCCGGTCAGGCCATACTGGCATGGAGCTGGCTCACTCTTTCTGATTACCACGGCGAAGTGATTGATGTAAATGAAGCATTCAACACCAGCGCCCTTACCTTCAAATATGGCACACAGGAGCAGGTATACAATCACGTAAAACAGCTTTGTTATACTGCGCTGGAAAATCTCAACAAAGCCGGCGACCAGGCCAATTTTGCCAAAGGCGATGCATTCTTTTACAATGGTGACAATGCCAAGTGGAAAAAGTTTGTAAACGGTATCATGGCACGCTTGTATAACCACCTTTCCAACAAAACCATTTACAATGCAGATTCGGTGGTATACTACTGCAACAATTCTATCCTGGCCAATGCAGACAATGCGCTGGTAAAGTTTGCCAATACCGGTATCAGCGGTACTGCCAACTTCTTTGGCCCGCTGCGTGGCAACCTCGCCAGCACTGTTATTTCTACCGAAACCGCCATTCGTCAGGGCGCTTTCATTGCCAACCTGATGTCCGGAGCCAACAACGCTTTCCTGACTGTAGAAGATCCCCGTGCATGGTATATGCTTCGCCCCAATGCGAACAATACTTTTGTAGGATTACAGCCCAATAAAGGGCAAACAATAATTGGTGCCAATGACCGGCCCGAAAGTTTCTGGGGTATCAGTCAGGTAAGTGGCGTAAGTAATACCACACCCTCCAATGATGCCAATTGCCGTTTCCTGTTCCGCAACGATTCTCCGTTCCCGGTCATGACCGCTTCTGAGATCGCTTTCATCAAGGCAGAAGCACTGTTTCGTAAAGGTGACAAACCAGGCGCACTCACTGCTTATAAGAATGGCATTGACCTCAACTTCGATATGCTGACCACTACCTATGCAGCGGGCATACCCACCGGACGTGAAATCACTCCGACAATGAAAACCAATTTCCTCAACAATGCGCTGGTAGTGCCTGCATCCGGCAACGATCTTACTCTTACCAAGATCATGCTGCAGAAATATATTTCACTCTATATTCATGGAGCCTGCGAAACCTGGGTTGATATGCGTCGTTTTCACTATACAGATATTGATGCGCTTACTGGTCAGCAGGTATACCGCGACTTTGTACCACCCAGTGGCACTGATTTGAATACAGATAATGCCGGTAAACTGGTATATCGTGTACGCCCCCGTTACAACTCAGAATATGTGTGGAATATGAATGAGCTGATCCGTATTGGTGCAGATCCTGCCCATGCCGATTATCATACCAAGGAATGCTGGTTCTCTCAACCCTAAACCACCAAACTCTAAAACCAAACAACAATGAAAGCACTTAATATATTCATGGCGGGTTGCGGGTTGGCAGCTACCCTGCTTTTTATGCCATCGTGCAAAAAAGACCTGGACCCCACTATTAAGGAGGAAAGTAACCTGGTCAATACCTCGCAGGTACAGCTTTACAACGCTATTGTAGGCAGCAACCGCAATTATGTTTACGTCGATACCAAACCATTGAATGGAGCCACCATTGCGTATGGAGCGTCATTCCCGAGCAATGCCTATAGCTTTTCTGTGCCATCCGGGTTCAGGGCATTTCTGTTAAAAGATACCCTTGTAACGAGCACGCAGTTGCAGTTGTCATTTGCAGAAAACCTGCAATCGCAGAAGAATTACACCATTTTCGCCTACGATACGATCACTGCGCCCAAACAACTTACCGTAGAAACGAAGCTGGAGATCCCGACAGATACTACGGCACGGGTTCGTTTTGCCAACTTCCTGTACTCCACTGCTGCTTTGCCAGCAGTTGATGTATACTCGGTAAAACGCCAGGCTAATGTATTTTCAGGTGTGATTAAAACAGGCGTTACAGATTTTATACCTTATGCATCCGCACTCAATGACACCCTGCTGGTACGCTGGACAGGTACTACTACACAGGTAATAGCGCTCAATGGATTCAATCCTACGCAGAAGAGAAGCTACACCGTTATTGTCAGAGGTGGCGCTACAAGAGCCATCAGTTCATTCGCGAATCGTTAAGCAGTATAGCAGTTGTTTTTATTAAAAAGGCCCCGTTAATCGGGGCTTTTTTAATGATTTGAAAATTTGGCGATTTGAAAATTTGAAGATCGGTTTTTTATTTTCAAATCTTCAAATTTTCAAATCACTCTGTATCTACGCAAAGAACACATATGATATTGCAATCGCCGTAATGATCCCCACCAGGTCGGCCAGCAGCATCGTACCCACGGCATAACGTGTGTTTTTAATACCAACAGCACCAAAGTAAACCGCAACAATATAAAAAGTGGTATCGGCAGAACCGCGGAATACACTGGCCAGGTTGCCAACAAATGAATCTGCCCCATGCGTCTTAAGGCTATCGATCATCATAGCCCTTGCACCACTGCCACTCAGGGGTTTGATCAATGAAGTCGGCAATGCGTCTACGATTCTTGTATCACCACCAAAAAAGGTGAATACCTGTTTGATGCCATCCAGTACCAGGTCAAATGCGCCACTATTGCGCAGCAGGCTGATTGCTACCAATAATCCCACGAGGTAAGGAATGATACGCACAGCCGTTTCAAAACCAGCCCTGGCCCCTTCTATGAAAGCATCAAAAATATTGATACGTTTATATACCCCACCCAGTACTATCAGCAAAAGAATCAGCAGGATGATGCCATTACTGAGATTACTGGAAAAAATCTGTACGCCATTTACATCGAGCGAATGAATATAACTGATAAGTCCGGCTATCACAGCCATGATACCCACTACCCAAAGCACGATCACGGGTTGAAACACCCGGATACCCTGCCTGATGGAAACGATGAGCATGGCTGCGATGGTTGCAGCAAAAGTGGCAATCATACAGGGTATGAAAATATTGGTGGGATGCTGTGATCCCAGCAATACCCGGTCTGCAATGATCGCAGTGGGGATCAGGGTAAGCCCCGATGCGTGCAGGCATAAAAACATGACCTGCGCATTGGAAGCTTTTTCTTTCTCCGGATTCAACTCCTGCAGGCTCTGCATGGCCTTAATTCCAAAAGGAGTGGCTGCATTATCCAACCCCATCAGGTTGGCCGAAAAATTCATGACCATATGGCCCATGCTGGGATGGTTGCGGGGCACTTCGGGAAATATGCGGGAGAAGAAAGGGCCGATGATCCTGGATAAAAAACGAATACCGCCGGCCTGCTCAGCAATCGACATAAATCCCATAAAGAGAGCCAGAATGCCAATCAGTCCCAGGCTGAGCGTGACAGCATCGCGGGCTGTTTCAAACAGGCCATTGGCCGGCAAAGTAGAAAACACCTTTACCTGTCCGGCTCCGTTATTCACCACTTTCTCTTTTCCCCAACTGGCCACAGATTGCGAGGCGAGTTGCTGCTGTACCGTAGCAGGCAGACTGGCCGAGTCGGCCACCCGTACCCGCAGCGTATCGCCCGTTTTGCCGGTTACCATCCGGTCGAGCAGTTTTTCCTGTCCGGGAGATACTACGAGGCGAATGCCTGCCGTGAGCAGTGCAATAATGATAAAAGCCGTCCATATCCTGCTTAATGCCATATTGCGGAGTTTGATTGAAGCGGCTGATCAAAAAAAGGGCTCCGGGCTTGTTTGTTAAGCACTTGTACCCCTGATTACAGCCAGCGTTTGAAGGTAATGTAAAGTTGCAAATAAGGCAAAGCGGGCCGCTATTTTCACTTATCTTTGCGCCCCTGAAAAGGCCCCTCCGGAGGTCTTTTCACATCCTAAAAGCAAAAAAAGCGCAATGGCATTACAAGCAGGTATCGTAGGCTTACCCAATGTGGGCAAATCCACTCTTTTCAACGCCGTCAGCAACAGTGCAAAGGCTCAGGCCAGCAACTATCGGTTCTGTACCATCGATCCCAATGTAGGACTCGTAGACGTACCCGATCCCCGTCTGACCAAACTGGCCGAACTGGTACAACCCAATCGCATAGTGCCCACCCAGATCGAAATCGTGGACATTGCCGGCCTGGTACGTGGTGCCAGTAAGGGGGAAGGACTGGGTAATAAATTCCTGGCCAATATCCGCGAAGTGGATGCCATCATTCATGTGATCCGTTGTTTTGAAGATGAAAATATCCTGCGCGATGAAGGAGCTATCAACCCGGTAGCTGACAAAGAAATTATCGACACCGAACTTCAGCTCAAGGACCTGGATAGTGTAGAAAAGAAAATACAGAAAACAGAAAAGCAGGCACGTACCGATCCCAAAATGAAAGCCGAACTGGAAATACTGGTTCGCTGCAAAGAACACCTCGAAAAAGGAAAAAGCATCCGCGAACTCGGGCTTTCTAAAGAAGAAAAAGTTGCCATTGCTGACCTGTTCCTGCTCACCGATAAGCCCGTACTGTATGTAGCCAACGTAGATGAAGGTTCCATGCATACCGGTAACAAATTTTCAGAAGCACTGAAGGCTGCTGTACAGGCCGAAAATGCCGAAGTGATCATCATGAACAATACCATTGAAGCGCAGATTGCCGAAATGGACAATGTAGACGATCGCCAGCTTTTCATGGAAGAGTATAAAATGACCGAGCCGGCTCTCGACCGGCTGATCCATTCTGCCTATCGCCTGCTGCGTCTGTATACCTATTTCACTGCCGGCGTTCAGGAAGTAAGAGCCTGGACCATACAGGAAGGCTGGAAAGCCCCGCAGGCGGCGAGTGTGATCCATACCGATTTTGAAAAAGGTTTTATCAAAGCTGAGGTGATCGCCTACGAGGATTTTGTAAAATACGGTTCCGAATCCGCCTGCCGCGATGCCGGTAAACTGCGTATCGAAGGAAAGGAATACATCGTGAAAGATGGCGATGTAATGCACTTCCGTTTCAACGTATAAAAATCTATTAAAACAAAGCAGTAATGGCTGCACGGCCAATATGCACCGTACGTGCAGATGCAGGCTTGCGACCATCATACTGAAAATTCAACTCCAGGTTGTTGAGCAGGCGTTTGGTGAGTGTAAGCGACCAAAGCATATTCCTGCCCGGCAACAGGCCATCGAGCATTGTATAGCTGACCGTAGTAGTCGCCCCTCCGCTGGCTGCATTGAATTTAATATTGTTGAAGGTAAATTTACCGGTGATCGAACTATTCTGCAGCACATTGTACTTGGTCTCAAGGTTAATGGCGTGTGATCTTGCATTTTCGCCACCATATACCTGCTTATTCTCCTTCTTTTCCAGTTTATACCCTGTAGATACACGGATAGTGGTGCCTCTTATCCAGGAAAAAACGGGTTCTATACTATTGATGGCAAGATCATAATTGCGGTTATCAAACTGGGCGTTGGGTGTAAACAATGAATTGCTGCCGTGCCGGCCATTGAGGTTAAAAGTAAATGCACGGTTGAAATTGACCCGCAACTTGGCAGTCCAGTCAATCAGTTCACGGCTTTCATATCCATACGTGAGCAGCGACTTTCCATTGTTGCGCAGATTACTGAAATCAATTCCCCATTTGCTGCTGAAGCGATTGAAGGAAAGTGTATTTACGAAAACAGTCGATAAGGTCACCAGCGCTGTATCGCTGGCATTGTATTTAAACGGATCAAATTCAAATTTGCCGGCAGACACCGATTTACGACTGGTCTGCAGCGACGATGTCAGATTGAAACGCGCCACAAACCGGCCCATACTGTTGGCTTTGGCAGCACTGAGCAATGACCGCGGGTTAATGCCGATGCTATAGTTGAATGTGATATAATTGGCTTTTACAAACTCATTGCTGGGCGTGAGAATACGGATAAATTTGGCCTGATCGGGAAATGCCGCCAGTTCAAATTCATTGAGTTGTTGCACGCCATCGTTGTTGTAATCAATCCAGGCATACTGGCCTGTGCCCGCAGGCACTTCGAGGTAAGCCAGATCGCGCCGTTGCTCCTGCCCTGCTCCTACTTCATACAGGAAGTTGCCCGTCAGAAAACCCTTCCATTCATTCATCATGTATTCGGCACGCCCGAGAATGGTTTCATCTGCCTCCTGTCGTGACACAAGCGGGTTTATGACCTGCAGTTTACGGAAGGTAGTATTTACGATAAGTTGCCGTTGTGCACTCGATAATAATTCTGCCTGCAGATTCAGATTCAGGCTGCGGTCACCTTTCAGGAAACTTTTTCCATACGCATACTTATCGGTCCGCGTAAAAAAGGTAACACCATAACGGTTACGTTTTGCTTCATCCGAACGCAGGTATACGGAATAGCTGTCGAAATAAAAGGCAGATGCGGTAAGTGTGTCGGTTGATTTATCGCGCACTTTATTTCCTTCGAGCGCATAACGCACACCCATGCGCCAGTTGCCCAGACTTTTTAATTGTTTGCTGAGATCAAGGGTAGGCCGTACAAACTGACCTTTATCTACTCCGGTATTAAATTGGGTCAACACCAACTCATTGGCAAACTGCCAGCCTTTCCAGTCAAACCGGTGTGTGATGGCATTCTGAAAACCCTTATAATCATTTCCCCGCTGATAATTGGTAAACTTATACTGTACACTGTGCTGCCGTTTATCTTTCAATGCTACTGTAGCCCGCAGAATATTTTCATCCTGCTGCTGTATCACCAGCGGTAGTCCCCAATCGCGCGAAAACTCTACAGAACGCAACCGCTCCAATGGCCGGAATTTTCGCTGTACAAATTCATAATCCAGCCCTGTCTGCAATTCAAGTTTACTGACCTGTCGCAACATTTTGGTATTGGTCACCTGCAATTTGCCGGCAAAACCCTTATCGTCGCCATTATCAATTTTAGAAAATGTATTTGCATCGTAGTTACTCATGGCCACTTCGGCTTTAATGAGCGTACCCTTGTCGACCTGGTAATCGGCTCCGAGGTTGACCATCTGCTGCGTCTTGGGTGTGACCAGTATCGTAACCGGCTCGTAATCGCCCTGTTTCACACCGCCTACCGGTGCTACATAACGGAATACCTTTCCGTTGGCACCATTGTAGTCGGTCACATAATTACCATTGCCTGAACCGACCACAGCAAAGGAAAGATTGTATTTGGCCAGGTTGGGGTCTGTGCTGTACTGATAAAAGGAATCAAGTGCAGGTCCTGTAGTAATATATATTTTCTCGTACAGGATTTTGCCAGCGGCAAACGTATCCACTACCGCAGAAGAATAATAAGCCCGCTGAATACTATCGCCCAGGCCTGCCAGGAATTGTTTCTGCCGGTCATCGAGTGTCTGATTGATCTGCGAATTGCGTGAATCACTGTTGGTAAAGGCACCTACCCGCAGTTTTAATTTTTCACCAAAACCAAATTCCTGGTTGGCATAAAAATTTGCATTAAGAAAATTGCGGTCTGCATATTCAAACTCTATCTGAATACGGCTATCCTTGGTGATCATACGCCTGGGTGTAAAAGTCACTTCGGCTGTATTGTAGTTGATCACATAGTCCTGGTCCTCGCCACGCTGCAGCAACTGTCCATCTACAAATACACGCTCGGTATTGGCCAGTACAATGAAGAAAGCTTCATTGTTGGCTCCCGTAAGCCGGTAAGGTCCCTGGTTGCCTTCGAGCCCCTGAAATACATTGCGGGTAAATTTGCCTTTCGCTATTGAGCCGCTCACCAGTGTATTGGACGTGATATGCTGTCCCAGGTTATTACGCGTCTGAAAGGAAATACCCTGCAAACGTTTATAGAAGTTGAGGAAATAGCTTTGATTCTGGCGGATGTCGATATCACCCAGGTTGAGCTGCCAGTTCTTTTTACTGAAGCGCAGATATACCTGATCAAATTCATTGAGCTGTTGTGTGGTGCCGTCCGGCTGAATAGGAATATTGTTATCGGTAATGGCTGCCTGTACTTCGATGCTGTCGCCCAGCAAACCACTCAGTTGCAGGTTAAGGGTGGAGTTGAGTACAGCATCCTGGCTGTTGCCAAATGATATTTGTCGTCCGAAGCTACCCTCGGCTCTTATATTACCAAAGTTGAAAATACCTTTTTGGGCATCATTTAATTCATTGTTGAATTCGTAAGGCGTCAATGCCATGTTGTTGCTGATGCTGTCAAACTGCATCCGCTGCACACTGGGATTAAGCCGGTAGCCAAAGCTGCGCCAGGAAATATGCACACTGTCTGTTGCCGGTTTTTTGAGCCAGATAAGCCAGGCGTTTACCGGATCGAGCCGGTAATCGGTGACAGACACGCCCTGTACGAGGAGTGATTTGGGGATCACGCTGCTGCTATCGAGTACCAGCGTATCGCCCTGGATGGCAAACTGGCGCGAGCGGAAATTGGACCCAACCTGGGCCTCAGCCTGCCCAACCAGCAGGCAACTGGCCAGGAATACCAATATTCCACGTAAAACACTCAATAGCAGTGAGTTTATTCTCAAAATCGTAAAATTCGTTCTTTTTATTGCGCAAAGAGGCAGATGAGGAGAAAAACTGGTCTAGGGAGTGTTTAAAAGTTTAAAGGGTATAAAGGGTTTAAAGTGCAACTTGTCCACTGTCATCTGTCAACTGAACTATATCCGCTAATTTCATAGTATGAAACCAGGCTTTATTACCAGCATTCTGTTGCTGTTTTTTACAGCAGCTTCGGCCCAGTTGCCGATAAAAGGACGCTCACACCTGGTATCATTGACGGGCCATTTGCCTCTGGCCGCTTTTCAGCACAGTCATACAGCGGGTGCCGGACTGGCTTACTCCTGGAGTCCTGGCAGGTTTGGTAAGGCGGTTGCAAATAAGAAAATAAGCCTGCTCGCAATGGGCGGAGCTGACCTTTTTTTCGGAAAACAAATTGAAACAGCCGGTCATCATTTCCGTTATAGCCCTTACAGTCATTTTTACCTGATGGCAGGCCCTTTATATGAAACGGCCCCGGGATTGCAACTGTCTGTGCTGGGTGGACCGGCTATGGGATTGTATAAAGGTAATACCGAACTCGGCGCAACGGCCCTGCTGCAGGTAAATTATTTCTTTCAGCAACGATATGCCATTGCCCCCGCTTTGCAATGGCGGAAAGATAAAAATGAAGAAGCCCTGTGGAGTTTATCCATCAGGGCTTCGTATGCATTCTGATCAGTCCGGCTTATTTGTTGGAAGAAAGCAGGCCGGCCAATGTAAATTCTGAATTAAGACGGGCAATATTCGTAATAGAAATCTCCTTGGGGCAAACGGCCTCACAGGCACCGGTATTGGTACAGGAACCAAAGCCTTCCTTATCCATTTGTGCCACCATATTGAGTGCACGGGTTCTGCGCTCAGGTGCTCCCTGCGGCAACAACGCCAGGTGAGATACTTTGGCAGATACAAACAGCAGGGCCGATGAATTTTTGCAGGCAGCTACGCAGGCACCGCAACCAATACAGGCTGCTGCTGCAAAAGCCATATCTGCCTTCTCTTTTTCAACGGGAATTGCATTGGCATCAACCGGGCTGCCCGTGTTTACGGAAATATAACCACCGGCCTGAATGATACGGTCAAAAGCGGAACGGTCTACAGTGAGATCTTTGATAACCGGAAATGCATTGGCACGCCAGGGCTCTACCACAATGGTATCACCATCTTTGAATGCACGCATATGCAACTGACAGGTGGTATTGGCTTCCCATGGACCATGCGGGCGCCCATTGATATACATCGAGCACATGCCACAGATCCCTTCGCGGCAATCGTGGTCAAATGCAATAGGCTCTTTTCCTTCGTGGATCAGCTCTTCATTCAGCACGTCAAACATTTCCAGAAATGACATTTCAGAAGAAATGTTACGTACCTGGTAGGTTTCAAAGCTGCCTTGTGAAGTTGTATTTTTCTGGCGCCAGACCTTCAGGGTCAGATTCATTGTATAATGTTCCATATACTTTTATTTACCCCGCGGTATGTCTCAGGCATAGCGCGGGAATATTTTTTATTTATAACTCCGTTGCGTAGGCTTGGCTACTTCAAATTCCAGGTTTTCTTTATGAAGCTCCCAGCTACTTTCACCTCTGAATTCCCAGGCAGCAGCATACATATACTGGCTATCATCGCGTTTGGCTTCGCCTTCTTCTGTCTGGCTTTCTTCGCGGAAGTGACCACCACAGCTCTCATTGCGGTTAAGCGCATCGAGACACATGAGTTCGCCGAGCTCGATAAAATCAGCCACACGACCTGCTTTATCCAGTTCCGGATTCATTTCGCCGATCTCGCCGGGTATACGTACATCTGACCAGAATTCCCTGCGCAGTGCCTGGATTTCCTGGATGGCTTCCTGCAATCCTTTGGCATTACGCGCCATGCCGCATTTTTCCCACATGATCTTGCCCAGGCGTTTGTGGAAGCTTTCCACGCTTTGTTTGCCTTTGATGCCCATGAGCGTATTGATACGATCACTTACTTCCTTTTCTGCTGTTTCAAATGCTTCGTGTGTAGTAGGAATGGGTTTGGTGGCAATTTCGTCGGCCAGGTAATTGCCGATCGTGTAAGGGATCACGAAGTAACCATCGGCCAGGCCCTGCATCAATGCAGAAGCTCCGAGGCGATTGGCACCATGATCACTGAAGTTGGCCTCACCCAGCGCATACAGACCTTTTACGCTGGTCATTAACTCATAATCTACCCACAGGCCGCCCATGGTATAGTGTACCGCAGGATAGATCCGCATGGGTACTTCATAAGGGTTTTCGCCCGTGATCTTTTCGTACATATCAAACAGGTTGCCGTATTCTTCTTTCACGACTTCCTTACCCAGGCGAACCAGGGTGGCTTCGTCAGGATTATGGATACCCAGTTTATTGGCTTCGGCGCGACCGTATTTATTGATGAGGTTGTGCCGGAAGTCAAGATAGACTGCCTGTTTGGTAGTACCTACACCATAACCGGCATCGCAACGTTCCTTGGCAGCACGTGACGCCACATCGCGTGGCACCAGGTTACCGAAGGCGGGATATCTTCTTTCAAGGTAATAATCGCGTTCTTCTTCGGGAATATCATTGGGCTTACGCGGATCATTTTTTTGTTTGGGTACCCATATACGGCCATCATTCCGCAGTGACTCCGACATCAGGGTAAGCTTGCTCTGATGATCGCCGGATACGGGTATACAGGTGGGGTGAATCTGTGTAAAACAGGGATTACCAAAATAAGCACCTTTTTTATGTGCTTTCCAGGCGGCGGTTACGTTGCTGCCCATGGCATTGGTAGACAGATAAAAAACGTTGCCATAGCCACCAGAGCAAAGTAATACGGCATGACCAAAATGGCGTTCGAGTTTTCCGGTCACGAGATTACGCGCAATGATGCCACGGGCCTTACCATCTACCAGTACTATTTCCAGCATTTCATGCCGGCTGTATACGCTTACATTGCCCAGTGCTTCCTGGCGTTCGAGTGCCTGGTAAGCGCCTATCAGCAATTGCTGACCGGTTTGGCCGGCCGCATAGAAAGTACGTTTTACCTGTGTACCGCCAAAAGAACGGTTATTGAGCAGACCACCATATTCACGGGCAAAGGGTACACCCTGTGCCACACACTGATCAATGATATTTACACTTACTTCGGCGAGGCGGTGTACGTTGCCTTCACGTGCACGGTAGTCTCCACCCTTGATAGTATCATAAAAAAGACGGAATACAGAATCGCCGTCGTTCTGATAGTTCTTGGCAGCATTGATACCACCCTGTGCAGCGATAGAGTGCGCGCGGCGGGGAGAATCCTGAAAGCAAAAAGCTTTTACCTTATATCCCAGTTCACCCAGCGCAGCTGCAGCAGAAGCACCGGCCAGTCCCGTACCCACTACAATAATTTCCAGTTTACGCTTATTGGCAGGGTTTACCAGCTTGCAATGTCCTTTATAATAGGTCCACTTATCGTCTAACGGTCCTGCAGGAATTTTTGAATCAAGCATACAGCAAAAATTAATTGAATATTCGCGGATTCTCGTTTGTAGTTTGTTCTATACATGCCCTGGCTTTAGACCCAACCGGCATAAAAGCTGATTGGCATCATGGCAAAGGCCAGTGGTACAATGATGGAAAAGCCAGTACCCAGGGCACTGATCATTCCAATATATTTATGGTTGGTAAGGCCCAGTGTGCGGAAAGCGCTCTGAAAGCCATGCAGCAGGTGCCAGGCCAGCGATAAGCAACCCAGTACATACAGGATCACCACCAGCAGATTGCCTTCGAATACTTTTACCATCTCCGAAAACAAATCATGATGATTGGGATTATAGGCCGCTTCCGGTAAACCTGTAATACGGGAAGGAACCCAGAAATGCGAAATATGCATGATCAGAAACAGCAGGATGAGGGTACCCAGCAATCCCATGCTGCGGCTATACCACTTGCTGCCTTTATTGCCCATGGCTACTGCATAACCCTGCTTACGTTTGGACCTGTTCTGGATTTCCAGCGCAAAGCCCTGAATGATGTGCAATAAAAAACCCGCAAAAAGTCCTATTTCAAGGATGCGGGGTACAACATTGGCTCCCATGAAATGGGCGGCTTTATTAAACATTTCGCCCCCGTCATTGGCCCAGATACAGGCATTTAAACCTACGTGTACAATCAGAAAAAGGATCAGGAAAATGCCCGTGAGACTCATTACCAGCTTTTTGCCAATCGAAGAAGTGAAGAATTCAGACCATTTCATAAGCGTAAAAAGAAGGTGACAAATTTTTGCAAAAATAACATCAGATGACCAAAGAATGACAAAAACTTTTTTTTACTTATTTAAATAAGAATAAAATCAGCCATGCAGGCGCCCCATCTGCTCTTCATTGATTTTCCGGAACAGGTGAATGGGCTTATATACACGCCAGTTTTCCAGTTCCTGCAATTCAATAAACCGGTTGAGCCGGGCCTGCCTGAACTCATACTGCGTCTGTGATGGCATATTTAAACATACCACCCAGCCATTTTCATCTGTCACTTCCTCAAACAGCTCTTCATAATAATCCACATCGCCACTATGGAAATTGAGGACATTCTCCGCTATGAGGATGAATTTATATATTTTTTCATCCATGAATTTTTCCAGCACCTCCCGCTTCAATTCCATAATATCGTTTTCCACTGCATCATTCCACTCCCCTATCAGTTCTATTACCGCATACCCTTCCTCATAATCGGCCATCAGCACTTTCAGGTAAAGTGTGCGACTGCCAAAATCATCCCATTGCGGATGGATATAGAAATTATAAACCGTTTGGGAATATTCAAACTCGGAGTAGACTCTTCCGTAAAAAGGCGAGCGCATATCTTCTTCACTTACATAAATATGCCGCCAGTTGTAATATGGTTCAATCTCGTGCATAGGATCGGAGGCAAAGATAGCTCAATAGAGTTATAAGTAGTAAGTAGTAAGTTATAAGTAACCCATTACCTACTACTTATAACTTACTACTTACAACTGTCCATCAAATACTCCCTCAACTGCCCGTACCTGGCCTCAATTGCGAGCGCCTGTTTCGGCCGCTGCATCAGTTGCTCCAGTGATGCCGGTATTTCCTGCTCTGTTTGCAAAGCCTGTCGTACGGCTTCGGGAAACTTGACGGGATGTGCTGTTTCGAGAAAAATGCCCTGCAGACCGGGGTGTGCCTGCAGATAACGCTCCAGCGCCAGGTACCCTACTGCCCCATGCGGGTCAGCCAGGTATTGATATTGCTGATATACACGCTGCATTGTGGCAAGCGTTTCTTCATCCGTAATAGTATCTGCAGAAAATTTTTGCCGGAGATTATTTATACTATTACCAAACAGTTCAAGTATACGTACAAAATTGCTGGGATTGCCTACATCCATAGCGTTGCTGAGTGTGGGCACAGCCGCTTTGGGTTGCCAGCCCCCATCGGTCAGATAGGGACTCACCACATCGTTGACATTACAGGCCGCAATAAAATGCTGTACTGGAAGACCTGATTGCATGGCCAGCAAGCCCGCACAGATATTACCAAAATTACCGCTCGGTACAGCGATCACCGGAGGCTGACTATGCTCCCATTGACGCAAAGCCAGGAAATAATAAAACTGTTGTGGCAGCCAGCGGGCCACATTGATTGAATTGGCAGAGGTCAGAAAACGTTTCGCCGCTACCTGATCGTCTGTAAAGGCTTCCTTTACCATTCGCTGACAATCATCGAAAGTACCTTTTACTTCCAGTGCATGGATATTATGCCCGAGTGTGGTAAGCT
This sequence comes from Chitinophagaceae bacterium, assembly GCA_047600605.1. Taxonomy (GTDB): domain Bacteria; phylum Bacteroidota; class Bacteroidia; order Chitinophagales; family Chitinophagaceae; genus CAYMZZ01. Next base: position 604,594 of record JASGKK010000001.1, read on the forward strand.
GCTTTTCCTGTACAGGGCTTACTTTTCCCGCCGGATAGAGGATTATCACTTCGATACCGGGCACCTGGTAAAACCCATGTGCCACAGCACCACCGGTATCACCTGATGTTGCCACCAGCACCGTCACCTTACGGGTTTCATTGCGCAGAAAATAGCCCAGGCAACGACTCATAAACCGGGCACCCACATCTTTAAACGCCAGCGTGGGGCCATGAAACAATTCCAGCGCAGCTATGTGTTCATTTACCGTTACAAGTGGTATGGGAAAGCTGAGTGTTTCTGCTACAATACGACGCAACTCATCTGCAGGAATAGCATCACCCACATAAGGCTTTATCACTTCAAAGGCAATGCCTGCCTCGTCCAGTTGTTTCAGATCTTGCAGTATTTCTGGCCGTACTGCGGGAATAGTTTCGGGAAAATAAAGTCCTTTATCCGGCGCCTGTCCCTGAATAGCCGCTTCCCGGAAATCAACAATCGGCGATTGCCTGTTGGTACTGAAATATTTCACCTGGTCAAATAGTTTAAATCAATTGAAATAAAAATGTCTTATACACGGGTTGCCCCGGTTTTGTTGATGGTGGTCACATAAGTATGATGATCGATGCCGATACGGGTATAAATTTCCTTCATGACAACTGCCACTGCATGGGCGGTGGCCTCGTCGCGGCTAAGCATGAAGATAGAGGGTCCGGAACCGGATATACCTCCACCCAGTGCACCGGCCTGCCTGCATCTCATTTTTACTTCATCAAAACCCGGAATAAGAATACTGCGTACCGGTTCAATGATCACATCTTCGAGTGAGCGACCGATAAGGTCCAGATCATTCTTCAGAAAACCCGTTACCAGCCCTGCTATATTTCCCCATTGCCGGATAGCATCTTTGAGCAGTACCTGCTGCCGCAATATCTGCCGTGCATCGGAAGTACGTACTTCAATTTGCGGATGCACGACCGTCACATGCAGATCAGGCGCCGGTATGGCAATGATATCGAGCGGATGAATAGAGCGGATCAGGCTCACGCCGCCCAGCAGACAGGGCGCTATATTATCGGCATGTTTTACACCTGAAGCCAGTTTCTCTCCCTGCATCGCCAACTGAACCAGATCATCCTGCGTAAAAGGGTGGCCCAGCAGGTGCTGGGCACCGATGGCTGCACCCGCCGCACTGGCAGCACTGGAGCCAATGCCGCTTCCCGGTTTGATACGTTTTTCGATCCATACTTCTATGCCCTTGCTGCTGCCGGCTTTTTCCAGCGCAGCCAGCAAGACCACACCCGCCACATTCTGTTCGGGTTCGGTAGGCAGATTGTATGAGTCCCTGTTATGAATGATCACACCGGGCTCATCCATCAATCTGAATTCCATCACATCGCAGGGTTCGTTGAGCGCCAGACCCAGGATATCGAAACCACAGACCAGGTTAGCTACCGTTCCCGGTGCATGAATGGTGATTGTATTTTCCATTTTATTTTTTTGCCGCTGTCAATAGCGGAATGACTGATTACATTTTTTTGTTTATCGCCACTTTCCTACCGCTCCGCCGGGTATGGCGGGGCTACCCTTTAAACCCTTTATACCTTTAAACTCCTTATACTCCTCTGAGTATATCTGCAAACACTCCACTCGCCGTCACCGCTGCTCCGGCACCAGCTCCTTTTACCACCAGCGGTTGTTCGGGATAACGATCGGTATAAAATAATACGATATTGTCTTTACCATACAGGTGATAAAGGTTGTGTGCTGGATCTATATGCTGCAATCCCACGCTTGCCTTACCATCGCGAAAAGAAGCCACGAATTTCAGTTTGCAACCGGCTGCACTGGCTTCTTGCAGCAATGAAGCAAAATGCGCCTCCTCAGTGGCCATGCAATTATAAAAATCCGTCACTGAGCCCTGCATGCAGGAAGCCGGCATGAAGGTTTTGTTTGCGATATCTTCCATTTCCAACCGTTGTCCGCTCTCGCGTGCCAGTATCATGATTTTACGCATTACATCTGTGCCACTGAGATCAAGCCGCGGATCGGGTTCAGTATAACCTTCATCCTGTGCCTGGCGCACTACTTCTGCAAACGGACGACTGCCATCATAATTATTGAAGACGAAATTGAGTGTACCGCTGAGTACTGCATCAATACGGTGTACCCGGTCGCCACTGCGCAGCAGATCGTTGAGTGTGGCAATGATGGGTAAACCAGCGCCTACATTGGTCTCAAACAGGAAGCGGCAGTTATATTCACCAGCCAGATCCTTTAACTGTTTATAATTATTATATGCCGATGAAGCGGCGATCTTATTGCAGGCAACTACTGAAATGCTTTTCTGTAATAAGGACGGATAGATAGCAGCCACATTTTCGCTGGCTGTCACATCTACAAAAATAGAGTTGCGCAGGTTGCGGTTAATAGCCGTCTCCACGAATGAGCGCAGATCGGCCGGTTGTCCCTTATCAAGCTGCTCTTTCCACGCACCTGTATCAATACCTTCATCGCTGAAAACCATCTGGCGGCTGTTGCAAAGCCCGGCCACACGCAGTTGCAGGCGCAATTGCTGCTGCAGATAAGCCTGCTGCTGATGCAATTGCTCAAGCAGCTTGGCACCCACATTGCCCGTACCTACTATAAAAAGATTAACCTGCCTGTAAGTGGTTTCAAAAAATTCTTCATGCAGTACGTTGATGGCCTTGCGTACGTCTTTGGTGCTGATGACAGCAGATATATTTTTTTCAGAAGAACCCTGTGCAATAGCCCGGATATTGATACCGTTGCGGCCCAGGGCACTGAACATCCGTCCGCTGATGCCGGGATGGCTCTTCATATTTTCACCTACCAGTGCTGCAATAGACAGATCAGTTTCGATCTGCAGGGGCTCTACTTTCTGCAAGGTGATCTCGTGAGCAAAGGCAGCATCTACTGCAACTTTGGCACGCGAAGCAGAAGCTGCATCCACTGCTACGCAGATAGAATGTTCGGATGAGCTTTGCGTGATCAGGATCACATTGATACGCTCATTGCTGAGCGCTTCAAACAATCTTTTCGAAAAACCGGGAATACCGATCATGCCACTTCCTTCGAGACTGATAAGCGCAATGTTATTGATACTTGAAATACCGCGTACAATATTACCGTTTCGTTTTACCGATGCTTCTATCAGCGTGCCTTCATCCTGTGGTGCAAAAGTGTTTTTGATCCATACAGGTATTCCTTTTCCCATCACCGGCTGAATGGTGGGCGGATAGATCACTTTGGCACCAAAATGCGAAAGCTCCATCGCTTCCTGATAAGAGATATGCGGAATGATGCGTGCATTGGCGGTAAGACGCGGGTCAGCTGTCATCATACCACTTACATCGGTCCATATTTCCAGGACAGATGCCTGTACTGCAGCTGCGATGATGGCGGCTGTATAATCAGAGCCTCCGCGACCCAGCGTAGTAGTGATACCCTGCCGGTCAGCGGCAATAAAGCCAGGTACCAGGAATAACTGAGCCTCTGAATCAGCAAAACATTGCTGCAGATTGGCCTGTGTAGCCGGCATATCTACCTGTGCAGCGGTAAATTGTGAATCGGTTACGATCAATCGGCGGGCATCGAGCCAGGTATTGTTCAATCCCTGGTTTTGCAAAGCGGCCGAGATGATCTGTGATGATAACCATTCACCATAACTGGCTATGCGATCCTTACTGCGTGAAGTAAGCTCGCCCAGCAGGAAGATACCGTTGCAGAGATCTTCGAGATCATTGCAGGTCTTTTTTACCAGGCTCAGCAACTGACTTTGCTGTGCCACAGGTATCAGTTGTTTTACCGTATCGAGATGACGTTGCTCGACCAGGGCCAGTTTTTCCTTATAAGTTTCCTGTCCTTCAGCCGCCAGCTGGCCAGCCTGCAGCAAAAGATCTGTCACTCCTCCCAACGCCGATACCACTACTACTGTCCGTTCTTTTTGTGCTGCATGGCGTACCACCGCAGCTACTTTTCCTATATTTTCTGCATTGGCTACAGATGTACCGCCAAATTTTAAAACCTGCATGAACTATGTGTTGATTAAAATGAAAGTGATGTATGAAGATGATCCGCTCTCCTCTTTGAGGCGGCAACCGGCTATGGAGCCCATTTTATAATATGGAAAATGACAACCCTTAACGGGTTGTAATAATGGTGGTGGTAATGGTAATAGCAGCAAACCCGGTCGGGGATGACTGGGTATCGATAGCTGTATTATATGTATACGGTGTTACCACTTCAGAAATGAACGTGGCACAATATACAATCAAAAACTGAACTATAAAATTATTTGTCTACTGATTCAGTAGCTTTTTTGACACTGCCGTATTTTAATAACAGTTGTTTGGCTTTTTCGTAGTCATCGAGGCGCAGTCGCTCCATGAGCATTTTGGTACCACGGTCAACCAGTTTATCGTTGGTAAGCTGCATGTTGACCATCTTATTATCTTCTACGCGGCCAAGTTGTATCATAGCAGATGTGGAGATCATATTCAGCACCAGTTTCTGTGCGGTACCGCTTTTCATGCGGGTGCTACCGGTCACAAATTCAGGGCCTACTACTACTTCAATAGGAAAATCGGCAGCAGCACTGATTGGTGAATCGGGATTGCAGGAAATGCTGCCTGTAACAATGCCACGTTTGCGGCATTCTTCCAGCGCTCCTATTACATAAGGAGTGGTGCCGCTGGCAGCAATACCAATGACCACGTCGCGGTCAGAGACATTATGTTGCTGAAGATCTTCCCAGCCTTTTGTTTTATCATCTTCTGCATTTTCTACTGCCATCGTAATGGCTTTGTCGCCACCGGCTATCACCGCCACGACCAGGCCATAAGGCACTCCATAGGTGGGCGGACATTCGCTGGCATCTACCACAGCCAGGCGGCCACTGGTACCTGCACCAATATAAAAAAGACGGCCACCCATCAGCATCTTATCGCTCACGGCCTCTACCAGTTTTTCTATCTGGGGAATTGCTTTCTGAACGGCGGAAGGAACAACCTGATCTTCTTTATTGATATTGGTAAGCAATTCAGCAATACTCATCTTTTCGAGGTGGTGGTACTGACTGCTCTGCTCTGTAATTTTCTCAAATGCCATACTTCAAAATACTTTAACTATGATAGTCGATCAGACCGCTCATAGGTTTCTTTAAGACCTTGCCCAGTTGAAATTCATAGCTGTTGCACAACTGCTGCAGCACATCCCTGAATCCAAAGGCCACACTGCCGGCAAAATGTACCGGGAGCCGCCAAATTTCGCTGTATTTACACAAATGATTGAAGAAAAAATCATTTAATCCGTCTTCAATAATGTTTTCGATCATGTAATGCCCGCGGTTTTCTGCCAGAAACCGGGCATAGCCGGCCAGGTACCGGTTGGGCAGTGGTTTTTTATATACATTTTCCAGTATCTCGGGGCCATTGGTCATATAGGTAAGATCAAACCGGCCACGCAACTCGTCGTCAAATGTGCCATAGAGATAATACTGCAGTACCTTTTTGCCGAGGTAAGCCCCGCTTCCTTCATCGCCCAGCACATAACCCAGTCCCGGGCTGTTTTTAACGATCCGGCTACCATTATAGTAACAGGAATTGGAACCCGTACCGAGAATACAGGCTACTCCTTTTTCGTGTCCGCAGAGGGCTCGCGCTGCTGCCAGCAAATCGTGTGTGACAGCCACTTTGGCTCCCGGCAATACTTTGCGGATCGCTTTCTGCACAAGCCGGGCATTGTCAGGATTGGCACAGCCCGTACCATAATAATGTACAGCACTGATACTGGCATTACCCAATTTGGGAAGCAGCTCTTTTTTCAGCAATTCCGAAATCTGTTCGGCATTGAGAAAATAAGGGCTGATACCCTGAGTGGTTATTGTCTTGTTTTTTCCCTGGCCTGTCAGGCACCATTCTGCCTTGGTAGCGCCGGCATCTGCTATTAATTGTATCTGGGGCATCTCTTTGCAAACTTTTTAAAGGGCAAGACAACCTTCATCAACCATTGCCTGTTGTAAACTTGCCGCTCATCTAAAACCAAGATTTTCAACTACCCTTAATGCCAGTCGTCACTCATTAAGAGTAAACTTTTCTCTATTTTGCGGCAAATTAGCGTAAAGATAGATGATGGGAAATAAAAAACTACAGGTTTGGTTACCCCTGCTCTTTTCGATTGTTATGATTGTGGGCATGGTCTTTGGCTACAAGCTGGGAGGTGGTAAAGAGTTTTTCAAAAGCAACCGGCAAACTCCGCTCCAGGAAGCACTGGACCTGATCAGGCTGCGTTACGTGGATAAGGTCAATACAGATTCGCTCCAGGCCGGCGCCATCCAGCAGATGATGAGCCAGCTCGATCCGCATTCCGTTTATTTTCCGCCCGTAGAACTTAAAGAAGCAAATGAAGACCTGGCCGGCAACTTTGACGGTATCGGCGTTGAATACAATATTTTTAATGACACGGTCAATATCATGTACGTGATGCCTGGCGGTCCCAGTGACCGTGCCGGCCTCCTGATCGGCGATAAGATACTGGCTGTGAACGACTCATCGCTTACCGGGCCCTCCATTACTTCTACCCGTATAAAAGAATATATCCGGGGTGAACGCGGGTCGTCGGCCCTCCTCACCATCCTCCGCGGGCAGGATACCAAAAAGATCAGCGTGGCACGTGGCAGCATACCCGTACCATCTATCCATGCCGCTTACATGATCACTCCCACTACCGGTTATATCAAGCTCAATAAATTTACCCAAAACAGTTATGAAGAGTTCATGCAGGCTATGGAGCAACTGCTCAAGCAGGGCATGAAGGAACTGATCTACGATCTGCGGGGCAATGGCGGTGGCTTTATGAATGAAGCCTACGATATGGCCGACGAATTCTTAAGCGGAGATAAACTGGTGGTGTATACAGAAGGCGCCAATAGCCGCAAGGAAGAGTTCCGCTGCAAGCGTCCGGGTCTTTTTGAAGAAGGAAAACTGGTTGTGCTGATCGACGAATTGTCTGCCAGTGCCAGCGAAGTGCTGGCCGGTGCCCTGCAGGATTGGGACCGGGCCGAGATCATCGGTCGCCGCAGTTTTGGCAAGGGACTGGTACAACTGCAGTTTGGCCTCACCGATGGATCGGCCATTCGTCTTACCACTGCCCGGTATTATACTCCGCTCGGCCGCAGTATTCAACGCCCCTACGACAAAGGCAAAAAAGTGTACATGGACGAGATATGGGAGCGTTACTCGAATGGTGAAGTGTTATATGCCGATTCCAACAAGATCAATAACGGTAAAAAATTCACTACTCCCGGAGGCCATATCGTATACGGTGGCGGAGGCATTATGCCGGACCTGTTTGTGCCTATCGACACAGCCACATTCCCGGCTGCCGTGAACCGCCTGTTTGTGGAAGGCAAATTCAACAGCTTTGTATATCGTTATTACCTTTTGCACCGCGCAGAGATTGACCAGTACAGATCGGTGAAGAATTTTGCAGACAGCTTCAATAAAGTAGGGCTGATCTGGGATTCTTTTGTACAGGAAGCCAGCCGCGATTCGGTCAACCTGCGTTCGGTAACACCCCAGCAGCGCGAATCCCTGCAATTGCGTCTCGAAGGTTACCTGGCACGTTTCCGCTGGCGCAACAATGGGTACTATCAGATACTCAACAGTGAGGATCCAATGATAATAAAAGCGCTGCAGATAATTAATGAGAAGTGATAAGTATTAAGTTTTAGGTTTTAAGTAGTAGGTGGAAGGCTGAAGATGTAAGGTAAATGGCCGCATCTTCAGCCTTTCTGCTTTTATAAGTAGTAAGTTGTAGGTAGAGGGTGGAAGGAGTAGGGTAAAAGACTGATGGGAGCTCGTAGGCGTATAGTTTAAAATTGCAATAATCAGGATTTGATCTTACAGACAGTGCCAGATTGACTCTTAACTTCTGCATTTTAAAGCCGGACTTTCTTACACCTTATACTTTATACCCTCAACCCTACTTAAAACCTATCACTTATTACTTCCTGCTTATCTACAAAAAAGGGATGCAGTAAACTGCATCCCTCTGTTATTTGAGTTTTAAAGCCGGACTTTTTTACACCTTATACCTTCTCCCCTCAACCCTACTTAAAACTTATCACTTATTACTCTTATTCTCGTCCCACCATTTCTTTTCGATCTTGTAAGAACCGAAGAGGCCGAGGCCGCCGCCGATGGCAATAAGGGCGAAATAAATAGGCACATTGCGGTCGTGATCATAATAGCGGTTATTGCGGATCGCACCATACAGCACATAATTGTCGAGCAGGTAGGCCAGGAATAATCCCACGCCGGCACCAATCAGCAATAAAGCCCATTTCAGATTTCTGTAAGGAGCAGGGCGATTGGCAAACTCCTTGGGGTTCATACCCTTCTCAATCATAGCCAGATTCTGGCGGGTTTTGAGATAGTAGATACCGAATATCATGGCAAAACCACCGGCAAACATGGTTAACGGAACCAGTACTTCAGGACCATTCATAACTTTAAATTTTATATCCGCTCAGGCGGAGCTTGTTAAAAGGATGATTTATTTTTCTACTGTGACTACTACTTTAAAAGTCAGGTTACAGTTTTTAAAGAACTTTTTTTCGCAACCACCCTGCTTAACCCGGGCAAAACAGTCAGTGGTGCGTTCTGAAGATAAGACTACATCGGTTTAAAACAGGTTACAGACATGAAAAAATATTTGATTTTCAGGGAATTAGGTTTGGTGATTTGAAAATTTGAAGATTTGAACGATGTGCTAATGGGTAATGTGCCAATGTGCTAATATGCTATTACACGGGTTTAAAACAGGTTACAGATACGAAAAAATATTTGATTTTCAGGGAATTAGGTTTGGAGATTTGAAAATTTGAAGATTTGAATGATGTGCTAATGTGCCAGTGTGCTAATGTGCTGATTGATTTGAGAATTTGACGACGAGGGGCGAGTAGACAACAGATGGAATATGGAAACCATTAGCACATCAGCAAATTAGCATATTAGCACATTCTTCTCCCCATCCTCAAATTTTCAAATTTTCAAATCAACACATTTCTACCTTTGCTGTAACCAACGACCTTCAATTGGCGTCTAAACCTCCAGATGTCTACCGGACTGAATGATAATGAGATCATTAGCAAAGTGCTAAGTGGTGATCAGCAGGCATATTCCCTGTTGGTCAACCGATATCAGAACTTTGTTTTCACCCTTGTGCTGCGGTTTGTAAAGAGCCGTGAAGATGCAGAAGAGGTGGCGCAGGATGTATTTATTAAGGCTTACAGAGCCCTGGCTGATTTTAAAGGAGCATCCAAATTCAGCACCTGGCTTTATACCATTGTAAATACAACCAGCCTCAGTTTTCTGCGAAAGAAAAAGCTGGAAGTGCATTCACTGGATAATGAACGCGTATTTGAAGTGGCGGATAGTATAGATTCCGGTATGCAGGCTAACCAGGTTGAGGCCCGCTCGCGGGTAGATATGGTCAATAAGGCCATTGGTCTGCTGGGAGGTGATGATGCCGAAATCATAACTTTGTTTTACAAGGGTGAGCAGAGTCTGGAAGAAATAGCGCAGATACTGGGCATTGAACCCAATACGGCCAAAGTGCGATTGCACCGGGCACGTGGGCGGCTCAAGGATAAAATGGAAAACCATTTTGCCCAGGAAGTAAAAGATTTGAACACATTTTAAACTTGTGATTATGGATACGCAACACTCAATGGAAGACCGGCTGTGGGAGTATATTGACGGGCAGGGCAATGCCGAAGAGCGTACAGTTATTGAACAGCTGATTGCTGCCGATACTGCCTGGCGTGCCAAATACGGCGAATTGCTCGAAGTTCATCAACTCATCAACTCCAGTGAATTGGAAGAACCCTCCATGCGTTTCACCCGCAATGTAATGGACGAAATAGCCCGGATGCAGATAGCACCCGCTACGCAGTCATATATCAATAAAAATATTATTCGTGGCCTCACGATCTTTTTTGTCACGATGATCATTGGTTTTCTGATCTATGGCTTTGGCCAGATAGACTGGACGGCCAAAAATGATCCGAAAATGAACATCGATCTCAGCGCCATTGACTACAGCAAATTCTTCAACAACAACCTGGTCAACGCGTTTATGATGCTGAATGTAATACTGGGCCTCTTTCTTCTTGACCGGTATCTGGCCAATAAGCGAAAGAAGTTTTCGGAAGAAATGTGAGAGAGAATGTGCTAATATGCCAATGTGCTAGTGTGCTAATGCCATTTGAAGATTTGGTGATTTGAAAATTTGAAGATTATTTTTCCAGCATATTATTGCTTAGCATCTTTTATTCGCTTTGCTTCCTTTGCGTTTAAGTTAGCTAATCATCTCATTAGCATATTAACACACTAGCACATTAGCATACTCCCCTCTTTGCTTAATGATCATTCATTAAGTCCGGTCGCCTCCCTGTTTTCAGGGGGGCTTTTCAACTTGATTTGAAGATTTGGTAATTTGAAAATATGCTAATGTGCTAATACGCTAATGGCTCTCTGAATTCCATAGCCCCTGGCCTTCTGCCCTTTACCCTCTACTATTCTATCCTCTTCAAATCTTCAAATTTTCAAATTCTCAAATCGCAATTCATTAGCACATCAGCACACTGGCACATTAGCACATTCTCTCCATTTCCAATTCCTTACTTTTGCAGCATTAATAATCTTGCGCATATGGATATCAAAAACAACATATTAGAGACAATCGGTAATACACCGCTTATTCGCCTCAATAAAGTAGCGCGGGAGTTGCCTGCAACTGTACTGGCCAAGGTGGATTATTTCAATCCCGGTAACTCTATTAAAGACCGGATGGCCCTCAAAATGGTGGAAGTGGCTGAACAGGAAGGCAAGTTGAAACCCGGTGGCACCATCATCGAATGTACCAGTGGCAATACCGGTATGGGACTTGCCCTCGCAGCTGTGGTAAAAGGATACAAATCCATTTTTGTAACGACTGATAAACAATCCAAGGAAAAAGCAGATATTCTGAAAGCGGTAGGCGCCGAAGTGATCGTTTGCCCTACCAATGTGATGCCCGATGATCCACGCAGTTATTACAGTGTGGCTAAACGACTGGCCAGGGAAATTCCCAATAGCTATCATATGAACCAGTATGATAACCTGGCCAACCGGCTGGCTCACTACGAAACTACCGGACCGGAGATCTGGAAACAAACAGATGGAAAGATCACTCACCTGGTATGCACGGCAGGTACCGGAGGTACTATCACGGGCACTGCCATGTACCTGAAAGAAAAGAACCCGAATATTCAGATATGGGCGATTGACGTGTACGGCAGCCTGCTCACCAAATATTTCAATACCGGCGAGATTGATATGAATGAAGTACATCCTTATATCAGCGAAGGCTTCGGAGAAGATTTTGTACCGGAGAACTATGATATGAGCGTGATCGATCATTTTGAACAGGTAACGGATCGCGATGGAGCCATAATGGCCCGTCGGCTGGCACGTGAGGAAGGGTTGTTTTGCGGATACAGCGCCGGCAGCTGCTACCAGGGACTAATACAGCTCAAAGACCGGTTAAAAAAGGACGACCTCGTCGTATGTATTTTTCATGACCATGGCAGCCGTTATGTGGGCAAGATCTATAATGACCAGTGGATGATAGAACGCGGGTTCCTCGACGTAAAAAGCTTTAAGGATGTAGTGAGTGCACGTGGCGCCAAACGCCTCATTACAGTAGAGCCCACACAAACCGTAGCCGAAGCCGTGGATCTCATGAAAAAATATGATATCGAACAGATTCCCGTAATGCAGAATGGTGAATTGACCGGCACTATCAGCGAAAGCGGTCTCTTTCAGAAAATATTCGACAATCCTGCTATTAAAAATGCCTCTGTCAGCGATGTTATAGAAGCCCGGTTGCCATTGGTGGCCTTTGATACCCCCGTTGAAAAGCTCAGTACACTTATCAGCAGAGAGAATGGCGCGGTTTTGGCAAAAGATGAAGCAGGCAATTATCATATCATCACCAAGTATGATGTGCTGCAGGCACTGGGCCAGTAACAGCACACAATAAAGTGGAAACACCTACCTGCAATACCGGTAAAACGTTTGCATAAGCAGGTATACGTATTTCTACGATTTACTTCTGCGCTATACACGCAAAAAACACGCGCCGGTTTACGATAAAAACACGGAAATACTGCGGTAAAAAATAGAGCAATTTTGCTCTATTTTGTTAATGCTCTACCAATTATTTTTGTGTCAGAAGTTGATTGATTACTACATCAATCGTTGACATTCGAATCCAATCCTTGTAAATCCGAACAAACCGTCCAATAACCTATTAGAGACCCAAATCCTTCGAAAAACCAAACCGAATCACGATCGGTAAAATCCAGTATCAGTCAACTTCTTCTTTTTTAAGAAGCTTATTTGAAAAACCGTCCCGTTTAATATCCGAATCCTTTAGAAATTCCGACCAGACCTATTGAAAAACCAAAACAGGGAAATCCAAATCCGAAAAAACCAAATTCATCCAATCCATTTCCTTGAAGAACACCGAAAAGTCACCGTGTCCAAATCCATGAAAAGTATTTAAGTCCGGAACCCCTCCTGCTAACATGTACCTCCCCTGGAGCTCCCGTTAGCAGGAGGCGCGGTGATCCCCAACAGTCACTTTCTCCTTTCTTTTTTATTTTCCTCTCATTTACTGCCTAACTTGCATTACCGCTATCTTTTATATAGTCGGTTTTTTTTATGCCTTTTTTTACTGACCAGACCGGTCGTCACATACAGTTGCAGGCCCCTGCCCGCCGCATAGTATCGCTGGTGCCCTCACTCACCAATACCCTGCATCAATTGGGGCTGGAAGAAGAAGTGATAGGCATCACACGGTTTTGTGTGCACCCCGGCGATTGGTACCGCAGCAAAACCCGCATCGGTGGCACCAAGGACGTACATATTGATCAGGTATTGCAATTGAAACCAGACCTGGTACTGGCCAATAAGGAAGAAAATATCAGGGAACAGATAGATGCCCTAAACCTGCAGGTGCCCGTATGGACCAGCGATATCAGCACTCTGGCAGATACTTTTTACATGATCCATGCCCTGGGGCAGCTTACCGGTAAAACTACCGAAGCCGCACAAATGGTATCCCGCATTGAAACAGCATTTGCCTCTTTATCCACCCCGACACGCCGTTACCGTAGCCTTTACCTCATCTGGCGCAATCCCTATATGGCAGCGGGAGGTGATACTTTCATTCACCAGATGATGCAGGCCGGAGGATTTGATAATGTACTCGCCAGCACAAATCGTTATCCCTCTCTCAGCAATGAACAAATACAGGAGTTGCAGCCGGAACTGCTTTTTCTCTCCTCTGAGCCCTACCCTTTCAAGGCCACTCATGCCGAAGAATTGCAGCAGCTATTACCGAAGACACGCATCCTGCTCGTCAATGGCGAAGCCTTTAGCTGGTATGGCGCGTCGTTGCTGCAAACTCCAGACTATCTGATGCAGCTCCGAAATGAGTTATACTAAGGAAGGATTTGACGATTTGAGGATTTGAGGATGTTGAGAGAGAAAATGTGCTAATATGCTAATGGCTCTCTGAATTCCATAGCCCCTGGCCGTCTGCCCATTACCCTCTACCATTCTATCCTCTTCAAATCTTCAAATCACTGTTGTCCGGGGAAAACGGATCTCATAAAAACACTATCACTTAATGAGCTACTTGCAGGCATTTTTGAACGCTTTTTAAAAGCAAGCCCCTGATAACAATGTTAGATATGGCCGCAAGGCGTCCCGTTCATTTTATCTTCATTTCGCTACCGTATTCCCTTATTTTTTCTTGTGGCCCGCCGGCCGTGGAGGCAAAAAGACCGAATTAAAAGCAGCTAGGAAACGGGGGAACAGTATGCGGACAGTAAACGATTCGACCATTTCCAGCTTAACCGCTCGTCCCGAAGTTTCGGGACGGACCCGGATACTTCATTTCAACAGTCAAGGCAGTGTGATAGTTTTTCGAAAGACCAGCTATTTTCTTTTATTTTCCCCGTACAACAGTGATTTAAGGATTTGAAGATACTGAGAGAGAAAATGTGCTGATGTGCTAATACGCTAATGGCTCTCTGAATTCCATAGCCCCTTGCCTTCTGCCCTTTACCCTCTACCATTCTATCCTTTTCAAATCTTCAAATTTTCAAATTCTCAAATCGCAATTCATTAGCACATCAGCACACTGGCACATTAGCACATTTATTCCGTAACTTACCGCTATGGAGTCATTGCAACCGGCCGATCCCAACGAAAGTGGCAAACCTTCACAACGCAAGCCGATGTATCCTATTAAAAGCGGCCTGCGTCAGTATCTTCGTCATCATGGCCGCGAGGTAAAACTACCCGTGTCTTATAAAGATCTGCTGCATTACACCTATTCCGTACCTATCCTTGATAAAGAAGGTAAAGACACACTCTGGGAAAAAACGATCTATGATAAACGTGACTGGGATTATATCCGCGATGGACTGGTTAAAATATATGCTATCCTGAAAACCGAAGGCGATTTCAGTTTTACCAGCCATCTCGATGTAGCCCGTATCGACTATTGCAGCTTTGGCAACTCCCACCCTTTCCGCATCCGCATTGTCAATAAGTACAATGACAACTATGATCATTATTATATCAAGGTTGCAGATGCCTCCCGTATTTATGGACTGGAACTGGAGCATATCCTCTCTCCCAACCGCATTACCTTCTTTACCGATGAAGGCACATTGGTAGAGGAACATATACCCGGTGTACCGGGCGATGTTTTTATTACGCAGTATTTATCGGATCCGCGCACTAACCGCATCAGGCTGGCCAAAGAGTTTGTAAAATTCAATGAACGCTGCTTTGTACGCCTGCTGGGCGATATGCGCAGTTATAATTTTGTGGTAGACATTACTCCCGACATCGAAGATTACCAATACCGCATCAGAGCCATTGATTTTGACCAGCAGTGTTATGAAGGAAGAAAAAATTTTTACCGGCCACAGTTTTTTAAAGAGAATAACGCATTCGTGGCATTATGCCAGCAGCATCTCAACCAGGAATCCATTTCACAGTACCAGGCCGAGGAAAGAACACTTATCACATTCCGGCTGGCCAGCTCGCGCTATCGCATCAAAGAGCTACTCGATATCATGACACGCGAGCAGATCTCTCCTCCGGAAAAAGTAATGCAGTTGAAAGAAGAACTCAATACACATTTTCATACCTCCATTTTCAGTCGCTGCCAGTCAATGGGACAGGTAGTAAAACGTCAGCTCAAGCATACGCTTCAGAAAAATCTTATGCTGGTGCAACGAAACCTCGGAAAAACGAACGATTGATCGGCCTTAATACCTGTTTTGCTTATCGGAAATAACTTATATTAGCGGCTCTTTTAACGATTGCCTGCCTGAGAATACCGGTAGTAGCTCTGTTTTTGGATAGTAGCCGCTGTAGTCAGAAATAAACAAGACGGAAAAAATAACACTCCTCTGCTGTGTTTATGCTGCATTCCTGCATCACTGTTCAATATGGATTCACTACCTGGCCAATTGAATCAATTTCTATCATTAAAAGAACAACTGCCTTACATGAAAAAGTACAAAGCCGGGGTGCTGTTTGGTGAAGAATTAGAAGCGCTCTACCAGGATGCAAAAAACAATCAATTTGCCCTACCTGCTGTAAACACAATTGGTACCAATACCATCAATGCCACACTTGAAGCAGCTGCACGGGTCAACTCACCCGTGATCATCCAGTTTTCAAATGGTGGCGCCCAGTTCATTGCCGGAAAAGGCATGCCTAACGATCATCTGCAGGCCAACATTTCAGGAGGCATTTCGGGTGCCCTCCATGTGCACAACGTAGCCAAATACTACGGCGTTCCCGTAGTGTTGCATACGGATCATGCTGCACACAAATGGCTGCCCTGGATCAGCGGATTACTGGATGCCGGTGAACAGTTTTTCAAAGAAAAAAAACAACCGCTCTTCAGTTCGCATATGCTTGACCTGAGCGAAGAACCCATTCAGGAAAACATCAGCACTTCCGTGGCCTATTACAAACGTATGGCTCCCCTTGGCATGAGCATCGAAATTGAACTGGGTGTAACAGGTGGCGAAGAGGACGGAGTAGACAATAGCGATGTGGAAAATTCAAAGCTTTATACCCAACCCGAAGATGTGGCTTACGCCTATAAGGAACTGGGTCAGGTAGGCCGTTTGTTTACCGTAGCCGCTGCTTTCGGTAATGTGCACGGCGTTTATAAACCCGGCAACGTGGAACTGCGTCCCGAAATCCTGCACAACAGTCAGGAGTACATTGCACGCGAGTTCAACACCACTGATAAGAAGCCCGTTTACTTTGTATTTCACGGCGGCAGCGGTTCACCGCAGCACCAGATCCGCGAAGCAATCGGCTACGGTGCTATCAAAATGAATATTGACACCGATCTGCAATGGGCTTTCTGGGAAGGTGTATTGGAAAATTATAAGAAAAGTGAAGCCTATCTGCAGGGGCAGCTCGGCAATCCAGAAGGTGAAGACAAACCCAACAAAAAATATTACGATCCCCGCGTATGGCTGCGTAAAGGTGAAGAAACCTTTATCAAACGCCTCGAAACAGCATTTGAAGACCTGAACTGTATTAACAGGAACAGTTAAGAAAGTGTAAAGGGTATAAAGGGTTTAAAAGGTTTAAAGGGCTGTCCAGGCTCTTTAAACCTTTTTGTTTTTTTAAACCCTTACCTCTTTAAACTCTTTATACGCTTTAAGCCCTTTATACTTTCGTCCTTTGCCCTTTCACCTTTTCTTCTATCTTTGCCTAACGATTGTTAGCAAAACCTAAACCCTGTCATATGTCTACCCCTGCCATTCACCAATTGTTAGGCGATAAAGCAGCTTATCTGCTGGAGCACAAATCAACCACGATCAGTAAAGAACAATTACACCTGCCCGGTCCCGATTTCCTGGAACGTATCTGGCTCCCTTCCGATCGCAATCCACAGGTACTGCGTAACCTCCAGTCCATGTACGATCATGGCCGTCTGGGCGGTACAGGTTACCTGAGCATACTGCCGGTAGACCAGGGTATTGAACACAGTGCAGGCGCCTCTTTCGCTAAAAACCCCATTTACTTTGACCCGGAAAATATTGTGAAACTGGCCATGGAAGGTGGCTGTAATGCCGTAGCTACCACCTTTGGCGGACTGGGTATGCTGAGCCGGAAATATGCGCATCGCATTCCTTTTATTGTAAAGGTCAATCACAATGAATTTCTGACTTATCCCAATAAGTTTGATCAGATCATGTTTGCCAGTATCAAAGCCAGCTGGAATCTCGGTGCAGCTGCTGTGGGCGCTACTATTTATTTTGGCAGCGATGAAGCCACCCGTCAGATACAGGAAGTAAGTAAGGCTTTTGAAATGGCACATGAGTTGGGTATGGCCACGATACTCTGGTGTTATCTGCGCAATCCGGCCTTCAAAAAAGATGGCGTTGACTATCATCTCTCTGCTGATCTGAGCGGTCAGGCCAATCACCTGGGTGTAACGATTGAAGCCGATATCATCAAGCAGAAATTACCGGAAAACAACGGCGGTTACAACGCGCTGAACACAAAAGAATCTGCTTACGGTAAAAATGATAAACGTATTTATACCGAACTCACCTCAGACCACCCGATCGACCTCTGTCGCTACCAGGTAGCCAATTGCTATATGGGTCGCGCAGGTCTGATCAATTCAGGAGGAGCCTCTTCGGGCGAAAGTGATCTGGCCGAAGCAGTAACCACTGCCGTAGTCAATAAACGCGCCGGAGGCATGGGCCTGATCAGTGGCCGCAAAGCCTTTCAGCGCCCCATGAAAGAAGGTGTGCAAATTCTGAATGCGATACAGGATGTGTATCTGGATAAGAAGATAACAATCGCTTAAGCGATTTGAAGATTTGGTGATTTGAGAATTTGAAAATAGTTAAGCAGTAGTAACTCCTAAGTGATAAGTTTTCGGTGTGAGGAGTTACTATACTCCGAAAAATCTTCAAATTTTCAAATCACCAAATCTTCAAATCAGAGTTTCACCTTCACTCCCACTCTCCCCAGCATTCCTGCAATAGCGATCATCAGCAGAGAGAATACCAATGACTTTATAAGACCTATTGTGCCAGTGAGGAGTATCGCTGGCAGGCTGATACCCAATACGGGTATCAGTGCGTAAGCATAATAAGGCATCAGGTAACAAAGCAGGGTCTGCGTACCTGCCGGACGCATAAATCCCCACCAATTGATCTGTTTGCGATCAGTGATCCAGTATATCAATGCAAATACACCTGCCGTAATGCCGCTGCAGATAAGCACCCACGCTGGTGTAGCCCTGATCTTGGATATGCCCCAGGCCGGTCTCAACGCAAAGCCTGCTGCAATGAGCAATACTGCAATGGCCAGTATAATACCTATCAGTTTTCCGGACTCCTGTTTTTCGGTATAATGCAACAGTATTGTTGTCAGCAACACCCCGCCCAGCACCAATGCAGGCATAGCTCCGCCTCCGAGTGGCGACAAAAGTGTTTCCCACCAGGGTAATCCGGAAAGGCTGCCGTTATGTCCCAGTATACAATTGGCGAGGAAAAACAACCAGGCTCCCAGTAATGCCCATGGCTGCCGGCGTGCCAGCACATATATGACCGCACTCACCAGGTAAGCCCAGCCTATCAATCCCAGAATTCCCCACCAGTGTGTTTCAAACCCTCTAAGCGATGCAGCTTCGCCGCTCCTGAAACGCCAGGCCAGCCAGCCCAGCACTGCAACGCTGATAAGACGTAAGGAAAGCTTAAGCCAGGTGGGAACAGACGCCGGCCAGCTATTCCAGATCAGGATAAAGCAGGTACAGCAAATAGAATTCCATGCTCCGCGCGACATACCGGTAGCTGCGGGGTTGATACTTTCACCATTTACCAAAAAGAGCCCCATGACCAGCAGAGCCAGCGAACGACCTGCGATATGCCAAAGCAGGGCAGGCGTTGCATCACCTTTGCTGATGCGGTGACGGACAGCCAGCGGAATAGACATACCTACTATAAAAAGGAAAGCCGGAAACACCGTATCGGCCAGTCCCATTCCGTCTTCCTGGGCCTGCGTATGCTCGAGCCAGCCGGGAATATCACGCAGCGACCAGAGGTCATTTACAAAGATCATCAGCAGCATCGTGAGGGCACGCAGAGCATCTACCGAAGCCCATCGCGTAGCAGGTAAAGAAGTTTGACTCATACCAGACAGAGTAACTGCAAGCAGGGTTTTGTAATGAATAAATATAAGAATAATGTGCTGATGGATTTGGAAATTTGAAGATTTGAGGATTTGAAGATGGTCAGGAGGAATGTACTAATGTGATAAATGTGCTGGTGTGCTAATGTATTTAATGATTGGAGGATCTCTATTGTACGGGGAAAATTTATATAAAAAAAGAGCATCTTCTAATCAGCTACTTACAGGTGATTTTGAAAGTTTTTAAAAATAAAGCCTCCTTTATAACATTGTTGGATATGGCCACAGGGTGTCAGGGGCTCTTTATCCAATTTCCCTACCATATTCTCTTATTTTTTTCTTGTGAACCACATCGGCCTGCCGGCCGTGGAGGCAAAAAGACGGAATCAAAAGCAGGTACGAAACGTGGGAACAGTATTATGCAGATAATAAACAACTATTCGATCATTACCTGTTTAACTGCCCGGTCAATCCGAAACTTCGGATCACTTCGCGTCCGGTCCGAAGCCTCGGGACAGCCCGGGATGCTTCATTTCAACAGTAAAAGCAGTGTGATAACTTTCCGAAAGAACAGCTATTTTCTTTTATTTTCCCCGGACAGCAGTGATTTGAGGATTTGAAGATGACGAAAAGGTAAATGGTGAAAGGAGGAAGGTTTAGGGATTGATTGCATCATTTTCAAATTTGCAAATCACCAAATCTTCAAATCAACTGAATTAACAACTCTCTTCCTATCTTTAACCAGCATGTCTTCCCGTTATTACATAACGCTGATTGCCCTGCTTGCCTGGGCGGGACTGATCATACAGCAATATCTGTTGCTGGCTGGCATACCCGGCAATGGACTTACACCACTGCAGGCAGTGGGACGCTTCCTCCTTTTTTTTACCATACTCAGCAACCTGTTGGTAGCAATCAGTTGTACAATACAGGCCCTCAAAACGGGTGGAGCCGCAGGCAGATTTTTTGCAAAAAACAGTACGCAAACAGCAATATGTCTCTATATACTGGTAGTGGGGCTGGTATACAATATCATTCTGCGTGCGCTGTGGAAACCTGCCGGATTGCAGTTGATCGCTGATAATTTATTGCACGTCATCGTGCCGGCTGCATTCTTTTTATTCTGGTTGCTGCAGGTAAAAGGTAAAGGACTAAGCTGGCAGCAAATTCCGGGCTGGCTGATCTACCCTGCATTGTATCTGTGTTATGCACTGCTGCGCGGAAAACTTGAGGGCTTATATGCTTACCCTTTTATAGATCCTCAGCTGCATAGCTGGTCGCAAGTGGGTATCAATAGCCTGGGAATGCTATTATTGTTTGTGCTGCTGGGTGCAGCATTGATTGCAATAAAAAAATGGCAGGGCCGTAAAGCTGCTGCCTGAAGAATTTAATGGAAAAATGTACCGGACTGCGGGAAGCTGAATGCTACCGTCGTTTGCTTTTTTCGCTGACTGGTCACATCCAGGAAACCACCTAACTCGCGGGCAGCTGATTTCCAGCACTGCAAGCCTTCGTCGATAGCTTCATAGTCAGGACTGTTGTTGTCACGCACATGCACCAACACCACATCGCTATAGGTTTTTGCAGAAATGCTTACACAGCCTCCCTGGGCATGTTCCAGCACCACCTGCAGCAGTTTCCCCAACAGATGACGGATACCACCGGAATTGTTGCGAACTACAACTCCTACCGGAATGTGGTTGCAAACCTTTACCTCCGGCTCCTGTATGGTTGCGGCATGCTCGCTTAACCATTCAGTCACCCAGGTGTTCAGGCAGACTTCTGCAGGATTGTGTACGGATTCTTTCATAAGTACGTTTTGTTTTCGATGGCGGTGGCCAGGGTACGGATTGACAGTTTTCTCAGGATCTGGATTCAGGATTCAACGGATTTTGGATTAAGTTTCACAGGATCGGGATTCGGGATTCAATGGCTTCGGATTACAATTTCACAGGACAGGATTTACAGTTTCATTGGTTTTTCAAATCAATCTTTTCAGTGGTACGGATCGGTGGCGGTTTTCAAAGGATCAGATCATATGTACTGATGACACAAAGAAACGATTGCGCTGTACCGAAAAAAATAGTCCGAATGCTGAACCTTGAGTAGTGGGTTTTTGACCCTGTTTGTAGTCTATCCACTACAGCCCTCCGGCAAAACCCCTAGTATCTTGAAAAGAGTTTTAAAAGCCGTCTTTATCACATTCAGTGCCACTGCTTTATATTTGACAAAAGATTTCATTTATGATCTCCTATAATACCAAAGACTGGTTTGGTTTTATCTTCCGTTTTCACAAGGCCGACACGGTGCGTAAGCTGGCACCGCTTATTGTGGCCATTTGCTTTTATTCCGCACTTATTGCCTACCTGGAACTGAAATACTGGAAACTATCTTCTGACAATTTTGTACGTAATATTCCTGTTATGCATTCCCTGCTGGGTTTTGCCATTTCCATGCTGCTGGTATTCCGTACCAATACCGCCTATGACCGCTGGTGGGAAGGCCGTAAATTATGGGGCGCGCTTGTCAACAACAGCCGCAACCTGGCCATGAAGCTAAAGGCAATATTGCCCGAATCGGAAATAGCACAACGATCATTTTTCCGGAAGATCATTCCTGCCTATGCCAATGCGCTGCATCAGCATCTCCGAAGAGAAGAAACACGTATTGAACTATTTCAGGATGAGGAACACAAACATGTTTTCAGCAAGATCGATACTGCCAAACATGTGCCCAACCAAATGGCACTGCTCATGTATCAGCATATTCATCACCTGCACCAGCAAAATAAGATCAGCGGAGAGCAACTGATCTTTCTCAATAGTGAGCTGCAGTCATTTACTGATATCTGCGGCGCATGTGAACGGATCAAGAACACCCCGATTCCCTTTTCCTATAGCGTATTTATCAAAAAATTCATCTTTGTGTATGTGATGACCCTGCCTTTTGGCTACGTATTTCAACTGGGTTTTTGGGTGATCCCTGTAGTGGCATTTATTTTTTATGTACTGGCCAGTCTTGAACTTATAGCCGAAGAAATTGAAGACCCCTTTGGCGGCGATGAGAATGATGTACCGACTGATATAATCGCACAGAATATACAACGGAATGTAGCGGAGATACTCACCTGATAGCAGATGTGCAAGCCAATCTATTACTTTTAGCATCCAAAGAATATTTGTCTTTTATTGCACATACCTGATAGATTTTAACAATCAGGTTTACTGCCCTTTTTGCCTCCACGGCCGGCAGGCCGATGTAGTTCGCAAGAAAAATAAAATAATCAGGTAGAGAACATTCACTATAAAAGAACCCGCTTATATTCCAACCGCATCTATGGTGTCCGGGCAGGCAATTCCGAAATGGCCGCATTCGTCTACCATTACAGCGCACCACCACGCATGGCGGTACTACGGAGAATAACCTTTTACCTTCTCCCTTTTTCCCTCCACTCTACTTACCACTTATAACTTATCACTTAAAACTTATTACCCAAAACTTATAACTTAGAGCCAAACAACGCATACATGAGAAAAACCGTTTCGTTTTGCTCACTGCTTCTTACTACAGCAGTGGCCATGGCCCAGCAGCCACTGGCGCCGCTCACCGTCGAAAAAATCATGCGCGATCCCAAATGGATCGGCAGCTCCCCTTCGGGTATTCAGTGGGCACAGGATGCCAAAAGCTTTTATTTTGACTGGAATCCCGATGCAGCCCCGGATGATTCCATCTATGTATGGCAGACCGGACGGCCTCAGCCAGTAAAGACCAGTGCTGCAGAACGTGAAAGCTTTTTATCAGCCAATGCCGTTGTTTATAATCAGGACCGCTCGGCCATGATTTATAATAAAAATGGAGATATATTCTATAAAGATTTAAAAAACAATATAATCCGTCGCATAACACAAACCGTTGAGACGGAAAGCGGCCCACAATTTTCTTTTCAGCAGCAAAAGATCGCTTACCGGCGTGACCAGAATCTTTATGCATGGGATATCAAAACAGGCGAAACAATTCAACTGACCAACGTACGATCCGGCACAGCTAACCCGGGCGGTACAGGCGGACCCGGCGGAGGCCGCTCCGGTGCCGGTGGTAGCGGAGGCAGCAACGCTGAAAGCGAGCAGGAAGCCTGGTTAAAAAGAGATCAGCTCCTTTATTTTGATGTACTGCGTAGCCGAAAAGATAAAAGAGAGCAGGCTGCAGAAGCCCGCAAAGCAGAACCCAAACAACAGGAACTGCGCAGCATACCCTTGCAGGATCGCAGCCTGACGGGACTCAACCTCAGTCCCGACGGACGTTTTGTTACTTATTCACTTTATAAAGCTCCGGCCGGAGTAAAGAATACCATCGTACCAAACTATGTAACTGAATCCGGCTTTACCGTCGATATTCCTGCCCGCAGTAAAGTAGGCGCACCCGATGGCAGCTATTCTTTTTATCTGTACGATCGCGAAAAGGATACTATTTATTCCATCAAACCAGATTCGCTGGCCGGCATCCGCGACCTGCCCGATTATGTAAAAGATTATCCGGCACAGGCAGAACAACGCCGTAAGAAAAATGAACTGCGCAATGTGCGTTTTGGTAACACCTACTGGGCGCCCAACAGCAGTTATGCACTGGTCGAGATCCGCTCGACTGATAACAAAGACCGCTGGATCATTTTGCTCGATCCGGCCACATCGCGTTATCAGCTGCTGAGCCGCCAGCGTGACGAAGCCTGGATTGGCGGACCCGGCATGTTTGGCAGCATCGGCTGGATCAATGATACGCAGTGCTGGTACCAGTCGGAAGAGACAGGTTATTCGCATATATATATTCATGATATTAAAACCGGCACTCGCCGCGCGCTTACTGCCGGTAAATGGGAAGTGCAGCAGGCACGCCTGTCAAACGACAAAAAGTTTTTCTATATCAGCAGCAACGAAGTACATCCCGGTGAGCAACATTATTATAAAGTGTCTATTGCCGATGGACGCCGTCAGCAACTGACCTCCATGACCGGAGCCAATCAGGTAAGCCTGTCGCCCGATGAAAAATACCTGGCTTACCTGTACTCTTCGCCTACGCATCCATGGGAGTTGTATGTACAGGAAAATAAACCCGGTGCAAAAGCACAACAGATCACGGATAAAGCCGAGACGGCCGAGTTTCGTTCCTATGCCTGGCGCCAGCCCGATGTGATCAGTTTTAAAGCTGCTGATGGAGCCGAGGTCTACGCACGCGTATATAAACCGAGCAACCCGCATCCCAATAAACCGGCCGTATTGTTTGTACATGGAGCGGGGTACCTGCAAAACGCTCACAAATGGTGGAGCAGTTATTTCCGCGAATTCATGTTCAACAACCTGCTGGCCGATAATGGTTATTACGTAATGGATATTGATTACCGGGGCAGTGCCGGCTATGGCCGCGACTGGCGCACAGGTATCTATCGTCATATGGGCGGCAAAGACCTGAGCGATCATGTGGATGCGGTGAAATACCTGCAGGCTACCTATGGCGTAAATCCTGCGCATATTGGAGTATACGGTGGTTCATACGGCGGCTTTATTACCCTGATGGCGCTGTTTACCGAGCCGGATGTATTTGCCGCCGGTGCAGCCCTGCGCCCCGTTACCGACTGGGCACAGTACAATCATGGCTATACATCCAATATCCTTAACGAGCCATTTACCGACAGCCTGGCTTATCGTCGCAGCAGCCCGCTCTATTTTGCCGAAGGCCTGAAAGGCGACCTGCTTATCTGCCATGGTATGGTCGATGTGAATGTACATTACCAGGATGCAGTAAAACTGTCACAGCGCCTGATCGAACTGGGTAAAGACAACTGGGAACTGGCCTCCTACCCTATGGAGGATCATGGTTTTGTGGAACCCAGTAGCTGGACCGACGAATACAAACGGATTTTCAAACTTTTTGAACGTGTATTAAAGAAGTAACGCTTAACTTCACGGACCCCCTTATTCTTATTTCATCACCTAAACCAAATAGCAATGAATCACAAAAAATGGATGTTGCTGCTGGCTGCAAGCTGGTCGTTAACAGCCTGGGGCCAAAACAACCTGGAGATCAGCCCCGAAAAACCAAAACCTGGTGATGTGATCACCATCACCTACACTCCCGGCGGCGACCTGGCCGGCTCAATCCTTCCTGTAGAAGGTGTCGTTTATCAGGCAACCAAAAAAGGTAACAAAGCAGATGATGTTGTATTGCAACGTAAGAATGGGAAATGGGTAGGCTCGGTAACAACTGACACTGCTGCCAATTTCCTGTACTTCGGTTTCTCGATTGAGAAAAAATATGATACCAATGGTGGCAATGGCTATACCACTGCCCTTTATGAAGATGGCAAAGCCCGCAAAGGCGCCTACTTTTCTGAATCAAATTTTTATCAGTATGCAGGCAGTGCTGTAGGTGTGGAAGCTGATTTCGTAAAAGCCAAAGCTTCTTTCGAGAAAGAGTTTGAACTGAACCCCGACAGCAAAAAGGAATATGCATATCCCTACGCCCGGGTACAGGTTCAACTCAAGAAAGAAGATGCGATGAAGATCTATCAGAAAGAGATTGAAACCATCCTGAAAGAAGGTCTTAAAACAGAGAATGATTATTCCAGCCTCGAAATCTTCTACCAGGTGGCCCGTCTGCCCGAACAGGCCAAGATGATCAGCACTATTCGCAAAGAAAAATTTCCCAATGGCTCCTGGAAAGTACAGGATCTCGTAAGCCGTTTCCTTTCTGAAAAAGATATGACCAAAAAGAAAGAACTGCTGAATGAGTTTGTTAAGAATGTAGAAAGCGGTGATGAAAAATGGCAGGCTTACAAAAACAGCCTCAACTCTTACCGCAGTGTGGTTCCCCGTTCTTATATCTCCCAGAAAAAATGGGATGAATTCAAAACAGCCGTAGCTGAATCAGGTATCACCAACAAAATGGACCTGGCATCTCTGTACAACAGTGCCGCCTGGGAAATGCAGAAAAATGGCGAAAGCCTGCCCCTGGCCGAAGAGTTTATAGAGCTGGCTACCAGCTATGCAAAGGAAAATTGGAAAAATCCACAGGGCACCAAACCTGATTATCTGACCGCTAAACAGTGGGCCAAAAACAATGAGTCCATGTATGCCATGTATGCAGATACCTATGGCATGGTCATGTATCGTAACGGCAAATACAAAAAAGGTTTACCTGTAGCTAAAGAAGCGGCACTGGTGATCAATAAAAGTGACGATGCCGACCAGAACAATACTTATGCCCTGCTCGCCGAAAAGGCATTGCCCCAAAAGCAATATGTAAAAGAGCTGGAGCAATTTGTTAAAAACGGTAAATCCACTTCCGAAGTAAAAGAGATCCTGCAACGCGCCTATACCAAGAGCAAGAAATCAGAAGCGGGCTTTGAAGATTACTATGTAACTCTTCAGAAGGAAGGTTATGAAAAGATGCTGGCCGAACTGCGCAAATCAATGCTCGATGAAGTCGCGCCCTCTTTTGCCCTTTATAACCTCGAAGGTAAAAAGACAGATATCTCTGACCTGAAAGGTAAAGTGGTAGTGGTTGACTTCTGGGCTACCTGGTGCGGCCCCTGTATTGCTTCTTTCCCCGGTATGCAAAAAGCCGTTGCCAAATACAAAGACAACCCCAATGTGAAATTCATCTTTGTTGACACCTGGGAGCGCGTAGACGACAAAAAGAAAAATGCGGCCGACTTTGTAGCTCAAAAGAAATACGACTTTGATGTATGGCTTGATGAGGAAGACAAGGTGGTATCATCATTCAAAGTAGATGGTATTCCCACCAAATTTGTACTGGACCCTGCTGGCAAAATCCGCTTCAAAACTGTTGGTTTCGATGGCAGTGATGACAAGCTGGTACAGGAGCTTTCAGCTATGATCGAAATGGCAGGCAGCGCCTCCGAAAAGAAAGGATTCTAAGACCGTTCTTTATTATAAAAAAAGCCTACCTGGCAGCCATCCGGCTCCGGTAGGCTTTTTTCATGTCCCGGCACCGGACCGGAAGCAGACCGGAAAGGGATAACCAGTTAACAATCAGCATTTCAGATGAATGACCCGCTGCATATTGTAAACTGTCAACAATCCCTATATTTGTACCCTAACAAATCATGTATGGCAAAACAAGTCGAGGATTTTGACGCGAACCTGGCTGGAGAAGAGGGGAAAACCGAGGAGACGAAAACCAGCTGGTTCAAGCGGATCAAGACCGGCATTAATACAAAGACTTCCGAAAAAAAAGAAACCCCCGAAGGGCTCTGGACCAAATGCCCTGAATGCAATTATATCTGCACCATGAATGAGCTGCGCGAGCATCTTTTTGTATGCCCCAAATGCAGCTATCACCATCGCATCAACAGCGACGAATACTATTCCATCATTTTTGACGAAGGCCAGTATACTGAGCTTTTTGACAATATCCGCAGCAAGGATTTCCTGGAATTTACCGATCTCAAGCCCTACAAAAAAAGGCTGGAAGACATCTGGAGCAAGACCAATCTGAAAGATTCGATGCGGGTGGCTACCGGTAATGTCAATGGTCAGCCTATTGTAGTAGCCTGTATGGATTTTGAATTTATCGGTGGCTCGCTGGGTAGTGTGATGGGTGAAAAGTTTGCCCGTGCTGTAGATTACTGCATCGAACACAAAATGCCTTATATGGTCATCAGCAAAAGTGGTGGTGCCCGTATGATGGAAAGCGCTTTCTCGCTGATGCAACTGGCCAAAACCAGTGGCAAACTTTCGCAACTGAGCGATGCACGTCTCCCCTATATCTCCTTCCTCACCGATCCTACCTTTGGCGGCATTTCGGCTTCCTTTGGTATGCTGGGTGACCTGAATATAGCCGAACCCGGCGCACTTATCGGTTTTGCCGGTCCCCGGGTCATCAAGGAAACCATCAAAAAAGATCTGCCGGAAGGATTCCAGCGCAGCGAATTTTTGCTGGAGCACGGCTTCCTCGACTTCATTGTTCCCCGTACCGATCTCCGGGAAAAACTGTCGCAGGTACTTCGTCTTTTCGCCAATTAACCGAATTGTATATAGATGGCGTATAGCTTCATGGCTTGTGGCTGTGAATCTATACGCCATTAAATCGTACCTTGCAACCTATTTTCCTGACCTCTCAAAGGAGCTTCAGCCAATTTCATGTCGGACATCAGAAACAGAGCAGCTTATCATGAATACTTCATAGATGCAAAATATGAAGCTGGTATGGTATTGCTGGGTACAGAGGTAAAATTGATTCGTGGAGGAAAAGTGAGTTTCAACGATAGCTATTGCCTGATCCATAAGGGCGAGATATGGATCAAATCACTGCATATTGCCGAGTATTCACATGGCAATATCAACAATCATGATCCGATACGCGACCGCAAACTGCTTTTGCAAAAGAGAGAAATCAGCCGTATCGAAGCCAAACTGAAAGAGAAAGGATATACGTTGATTCCCCTGCGCATTTTTTTCAACGATAAAAACCTGGTCAAAATAGAAATCGGCCTGGCCAAGGGTAAAAAACTGCATGACAAACGGGATACCCTCCGTCAGAAAGATGCCGAACGTGAAATGAAACGATATCTCAAATAAGGGCATTGCCCGCCAAAACAAGCATGGTTTTTGACAGTTAAGCGCATGATAAAAAACTTACTGGTGGCCGGCTTCCTGGTCCTGGCCTTCAACTCATCCGCCCAATCGGTGTTTGGCTACTGGTATGGATTTGCCAATGTAAAAAGCAATAACGCCGCCAACAACTACCTGGTCGAAATGATCCTGCAACCCGAAAAAAACCATGTAAAGGGCGTACTCAACTATTATTTCAAAAACACCTTTCGCAGCCTGCAGGTAAAAGGCAATTACGATGCCACTACCCGCCAGCTTAGTCTCTACGATATCCCGGTAACCTACCACGCTTCTATCACCAATATGGAGATCGATTGCATTATGAATCTGCAGGCCAGCCTGCGGGTGGCGCGAGCCGGCTCCAACCTGGTAGGACGTTTTGTAAGTCTGCCCGATTACAAATACACCTGCGTTGATATCAATTTCAACCTCACCCTTGATAAAGACAGTAAGCAAGACTCTGTACTGAAAGCCATTCGTGAGTATAAAGAAACCTACCAGGTATGGCAACCCAGCCTTGCCGATACGCAGACTGCTGTTACCGTCATTCAGCGCAAAGTGGTGAACTATGTAGTGGAAAACCAGTTTAAAGAAAGAGAAACGGTATTGGCCCAGGAGATTGAAGTCAGCAGCGACTCCCTGCAGGTGGATTTTTATGATAATGGCGAAGTTGACGGCGATTCGATCTCCGTTTTCTTCAACAATCAGTTGCTCGCTTTTTCGCAAAAACTCAGTACCCGTTCTATTCATTTCAACCTCGTCCTCGATAGCGCCCGTGCATACAATGAGCTGACCATGTTTGCCGACAACCTGGGGACCATTCCGCCCAATACAGCCCTTATGATTGTAACAGACGGCAACAAGCAATACCAGATCAGGCTGAGCAGCAACCTGCAAAAGAATGCCAGCATCCGCATCAGGCGAAAGAAAAATTAAAGCTCCTGAAATCGCTGCTATTCGGAGACCGGATTTCGCAAAAGTGTTATCTCCTAATCAATTACTTACAGATGATGTTGAACACTCTTTAAAAGTAAATCCCATTATAATAGTGTTGTATATGGTCGCAGGGTATCGGGTTCATTTTGTCGCCTTTTCGCTACCGTGTTCTCTTATTTTTTCTTGTGGTTCACGAGGTGCCTTGTTTTTCTCCGACTGAATCTTTCAGACAATACAACTATCGGAGGCCGGAGAAAAACACAGCACCGGTGAACCACATCGGCCTGCCGGCCGTGGAGGCAAAAAGGGTCAATTAATCCGCTGCTGCAAACACTTATTTTAGGTACAAAATAATAACAGCGAATTTTCAAACAATTCCCCGAACAACAATGTTCCAGGAATTGAGAAGGAATAAGCTATGGAAAAAAAATTTATCTGCATCTCAGCAATTTACCTATAAAGCCTTTCTGCATGCGCCGGAGTTTTCTCACCCCCTTGCTGTCAGTTATCATCTCGATAGCCTGTTCCCAGGCAGATCGACGCAACAATAACACCAGCATCCCGGCATCCGTAAATGACTCCGTAATTTTCATTATTGATGATAGCAGTGCGGTGCCAGCCGACAATAGTTATAACATCAACCTGTATTATCACGATACGTTGGGATATGGTCACCCCTTCACCATATTTTCAGCGCAAACAACCCTCTTCTTAAACGCGCCAACTTTTTTCCTCCGGGCCGATGACAGACAAACTCCTTTCCTGGTATATCCCGGCGAACGAATCCATATCCGGTATGCAAAAAACGGGGAGATCCGCCTGTATATAAAAGACAACGCGGGTAGATCGGGTGAGTTAAGCTTTTTTCAGGAGCTGATCAGGCAAACCGATAACCTGTCTTACGCATTCCGGGCAATGCCTCATTTGTCTGCCAGATCAACAAAAGACAGCATCGCCTTGTCCGAAAAAATGATCCATACGCTGCTGCTGCAACGAATGAAGATGCTGCAATCCCAGGCCGGTAACTTTAGCAGCCTTTTTACGGCAATAGCCGGCAATGCCATCCACAGTGCTGCTATTTATGACAGCCTTGTGCTCTATTGGAACAACCGTGCACTGCTTGGAAATAAAGAATTGCAGAAAAAGATAACCGCTCAATTAAATGCCGTCAACAGACTCGGATTCCAGCCGTTTATTTTCAATACAAAACTATCCGGCGCCTACTCCAGTGCATTGCTGACCGGAAACCCGCATTATCCTGTAAACGACAGTATCAGTGTCGTGAAAATGTATCGCATCATCACTACACATATAACCGGCCAGCGAAAAGACTTCCTCCTGACCAGGTTACTGCTGGATGCCTATAATAAGGCCATTCCCATTTCACCCAAAACATTTCAGGACTATTTCTCAGATTGTGAAAATGAAATATACCGGACTACTGTAAGTGCCCGCTTAACCGAAGCAGATGCGGTGCCGGCCAGCAGGAAAAATGGTAATAACCTGAGAGCCGGTGACGGAAAAACCATCGAAGACCTCTACGATGTAATCTCCCGGCACAAGGGCCGGTTAATACTGATCGATTTCTGGGCCAGTTGGTGTATTCCCTGCCGGGCAGAGATGCCTTTTGCCACAACACTAAAAGAAAAATACAAAGACAGGCCTGTTTCGTTTCTTTACATATCCATTGATGAAGATACGGGCAACTGGCTGAAAGCCGCTGCACAGGAAAAACTCAATAAAGACAATAGCTACCTGCTCCTGCACCGCGACAATGCTCCTTTTGCAAAGCAATACGCGATAAGCTCAATACCCCGGTATATGCTGTTTGGTAAAGACGGGAAAGTATTGCTGGCAGATGCGCCCCGGCCAAGTGACGCAGAGTTGGTCAATGTGATCGATCGTTTCTTAAAATAAAAAACTGGCGAAATGCTCCGCCAGTTTGTATCATATTTTTTATTTCACTTACTCAAATAATCCGGGTTGGGTGTCTTCTTCCTCTTTCGGCTTCACCCATTCCATCTGTAGGCTCTTGCTGAAGTCTGCCAGTTTGGTGCCTACCGCCTTCCAGCCCATTACCTCGGTGAGGCGTGCAATCTTGAACTTGGCTTTGCGTACCTGGTCGCCCCGGCCCGTCTGCACAGCCAGTATTGGCTCGTTGGCAGTAGATACCGCTTCGAGATAGTTGCCATCACCTTCTTTGATAAACAGGAAGCGGTTCTTTAAAGTAGTGGTTTCTATTTTGAACCGTTTCACATTGAATTGCAGATTTTTCTTATCGAGATAAACAGCAGATATCACTTTCTCGGGATTGAATTTTTCGATCAGCAATATCTTTTCTGCGTCAAGACGTTGTGTAAGTTCCTGGTCAGTGATCTCATAATACCCATCTGAGTAAATGATCAGGATACGGTCTTCCGCTTCAAAACCTCCCAGCAATATCCCTTTGCCGTCGGCATTGAGACGACCGAATTTATCATCAAACCACAGTTGACGTCCGCTGAGAGTGGCGCGTCCGGCTTCCTTGAATTTCACCGAGCGGATAGTGTATTTGGTCACCTGATTGCCCATACTGCTGCGACCTTTGATACCCAGCTCCTCAAAATAAAAATCAAACTCCTTGATACGGGCAGCTGCCGAAGGACTGAGTGTGATTTTTACCACTTCTGCCTCGCCATTGGCATTTACCGTCAGGTAATTTACTTTACTCTTATCATCACCTTTGGTCAGATCATATTCCTTATCGCGTGTCACCCCGGTCACATTAAACCGTTTGGCAAAGCTAATACCCGATTTACCATCTGTGTAGATCATGTTGTAGGTGGTACGCTCGTCATTTTTCTGGAATACGGCTGCATGCAATATGTCTTTACCTATAAACACCTTGTCCTGCACCTTTACAACCTTCATGGTACCCCGCTTGGTAATGGCGATAATATCATCCAGATCCGAGCATTCAAACAGGAATTCGTCTTTCTTCAGACCGGTGCCAATAAAACCTTCCTCGCGATTGATGAAAAGTTTGGTATTGGCAATTACCACATTTTTGGCCTCAATGATCTCAAACTGTTTGATCTCCGTCTTACGTTCACGTCCCTTGCCGTATTTCTTTAACAGGTTTTCGTAGTACGCCACGGCATAATCAACCAGATTGGCCAGATCATGTTTTACCTGTTTGATCTCTCCCTCCAGTCCTTTGATCTGAGCGTTCAGTTCATCAATATCCAGACGATAGATACGGCGCACGGGCTTCTCTGTCAGCTTCAAGATATCTTCACGTGTGATATCGCGTTTCAGTTGTTTTTTGAAGGGTACAAAAGCCTTATCAATCGCTTCAATTACTTTCTCCCAGCTATCATGCTTTTTCTCCAGTTCCTTATAAATCTTTTCTTCGAAGAATATTTTCTCCAGCGAGGTATAATGCCATTTCTCCTGCAGTTCTGACAGCTTGATCTTCAGCTCCTGCTCCAGCAGGTCTTTTGTATTGTCGGCCGAAATACGCAGCAGGTCCTGCACGCTGATAAACTGTGGTTTCATATCCACAATCACACAGGCATTGGGCGAAATGCTGATCTCGCAATCGGTAAATTTATAAAGGGCGTCAATAGTTATATCGGGCGAAATACCGGGCGCCAGATCGATCAGTATTTCTACATTGGCAGCCGTAGTATCGGTCACCTTTTTGATTTTGATCTTGCCCTGGTCATTGGCCTTCACAATGCTCTCCATCAATTGTGTGGTTGTGACGCCATAGGGTACAGTACGGATGACCAGTGTTTTTTTATCTACTTCCTCAATATGCGCCCGCACTTTTACTTTACCGCCACGTTTGCCCTGGTTATAATCCGCCACATCGATCATACCGCCTGTCTGAAAATCGGGAAACAGCTCAAACTTGCGACCGCGCAGGCATTTGATAGAGGCATCGATCAGCTCACAAAAGTTATGAGGCAATATTTTAGTAGAGAGGCCCACCGCAATACCATCTGCTCCCTGTGCCAGCAGCAGGGGAAATTTCATAGGCAGAGTGACGGGTTCATTCTTACGGCCATCATAACTAAGCTGCCATTGTGTTGTCTTGGCATTGAACGCTACATCGAGCGCAAATTTACTGAGGCGTGCTTCGATATAACGGGCAGCGGCTGCATCATCGCCCGTACGCACATCACCCCAGTTACCCTGTGTATCGATCAGCAGGTCTTTCTGCCCCATATTTACCAGTGCATCACCGATGCTGGCATCACCATGCGGGTGATACTGCATAGCCTGTCCGATGATGTTGGCCACTTTATTATAGCGGCCATCATCCATTTCCTTCATGGCATGCAGGATACGGCGCTGTACAGGTTTCAATCCATCTTCTACGGCAGGCACGGCACGTTCGAGGATCACATACGATGCATAATCCAGAAACCAGGTTTTATACTGGCCATGCAATCCGGAGTCGTTATTCGTAAGCTCAAAAAGTTTATTCTTAGCGGCACTCATATATTAGTCAAACTAAAATCCAGGTTTTTCAAAATAGTAAGTTGATCAGGCTGTTGCTTCTTCCGTTGCAGACGCTTCAGTCTTATTGCTACCTGCCAGGCGTATATCAAAATCCTTCCAGGTCTTGCCGGTATCACCGGTTACTTCCAGGCGGCCATTTTTTATCAGCTCTTTCATGCGCCACATCAGAAATACGTCGCCGGTTTTTATTTTCATCCGGTTGAGTGTATTGGTCAGCACACGGGTGGCTTTTTGCCAGTCGGCTGTTACATTCTTCACGATCTCGGCATCATAAAAATCTTCGCCTTTGCTGGCAATCTTCTTACCACCTTCCAGCATTCGCACAGTGGCATTTTCTTCTACCAGTTTTTTCCATTCATCGGGATCCACTTCAAATTCGCTCAATGTAACGGGCCGGCAGAGAATACGTGCCTTGATCAGTTCTTTAGCCTGTATCTCATGCAACCAGGATGGATAAAACAGCTGGCCTTTTTCATTGATGAAAGGCAGGTTGTTCATATAGAGTATCATGATCCGGCCCTGGAAAGCTCTGAGTTGTGGCATGAGCCAGTAATACCCGCATACATCATGCTGGTTTTGTCCCATCCAAATCCAGATTTGCTCTTCGGGGTTTTCAGTAAGACGGTCAGTCAGTTGCTGTACCGTTTTCCGGTCATCAATCTCACTGGTAATGGCAGGGTCATAGGGTGAATTTTCCAGCAATCCCTTCCACCAGGTATTACGTGCCGTCCAGCCTTCTTCGGTATCCAGTGCCGCCAGTGGGCCTACGGCAAAATCGTCGCGGATCTGTAATACATCTCCGGCCAGTGTGGGTTCAATCTCTCCCACCTTCTGCATCAGTTCAATTTCACTTTCGTTAAATACGATATGGATCATACGTTATTCAGAATTGTATTTGTACTTCGAATTGAGAGCAGATCAGGAAGCTACGGCTTCTTCTGTGTCCACTTTGTCCATTTCCACACGCAGGTTCTCAATAATAAATTCCTGGCGGTCCATGGTGTTTTTGCCCATGTAGTATTCCAGCAGTTGCTGAATATGATCACCTTCTTCGACCCGCATCAGTTGCTTGCGCATATCTGCACCGATAAACTGGGCAAACTCATCGGGACTGATCTCACCCAGACCTTTAAAACGGGTGATCTCCGGCTTGGCTCCTAACTTCTTAATTGCAGCCTGCTTTTCCTGCTCATCAAAGCAATAAATGGTTTCCTGTTTATTGCGTACACGGAATAAGGGTGTTTCCAGCACATATACCTTTTCATGTTTGACCAGGTCAGGAAAAAACTGGAGGAAAAATGTCATCAGCAGCAGGCGGATGTGCATGCCATCGACATCGGCATCGGTGGAAATTACGATATTGTTGAAACGCAGCCCATCCATGCCCTCTTCAATATTAAGAGCATGCTGCAGCAGGTTGAATTCTTCATTTTCATATACCACCTTTTTGGTCAGACCATAACAGTTGAGTGGCTTACCGCGAAGGCTAAACACAGCCTGTGTATCCACACTGCGGGCCTTGGTGATAGATCCGCTGGCACTATCACCTTCGGTAATGAAGATGGTCGTTTCCTGCAGTTTTGCCAGAAACTCTTCCTTGCCTTTGGCAGGAGGTTCATCATTGAAATGATACCGGCAATCACGCAATTTGCGGTTGTGCAGGTTGGCTTTTTTGGCACGTTCATTGGCCAGCTTTTTAATACCGGCCATCTCCTTGCGCTCCCGTTCACTTTGCTCAATACGTTTTTTGAGCGCATCGGCCACGGCTGAGTTTTTATGCAGGTAATTATCCAGTTCCTTACCCAGAAAATCAACCATAAACTGCCGCATGCTGGGACCGTTCACATCTACGTTCAGTGAACCCAGCTTGGTCTTGGTCTGTGATTCAAAGACCGGTTCCACCACACGCACCGACACGGCAGCGACGATACCGGTACGGATATCAGACGCATCGTAATCTTTTTTGAAAAACTCCCGTACCGTTTTCACAAAGGCTTCACGGAATGCCTGCTGGTGGGTACCACCCTGTGTGGTATGCTGTCCGTTTACAAAGCTGTAGATATCCTCGCCATAATCATTATTGTGGGTGATAGCTACTTCGATATCGTGACCGGAAAGATGGATGATCGGATAACGGATCTCATCTGCATTCGATTTACGCTGCAGCAGATCCAGCAGACCATTTTTACTGATATAGGTCTTGCCATTAAAAACGATCTTCAGGCCGGCATTGAGGAAACAATAGTTCCATATCTGGTTTTCAAGGAACTCCGGATGAAATTTGAAGTTTCTGAAAACAGTATCATCGGGAATAAATGTTACGCGCGTACCATTTGATTCATCGCTTTTTACTTCCTTAAATTCTTTTACGAGAACACCTCTTTCAAATTCGGCCGTTTTCTCCTTTCCTTCCCGTACAGAAGTCACTTTAAAGAAATGACTCAGTGCATTCACAGCCTTGGTACCTACCCCGTTCAGACCTACAGATTTCTGAAAAGCCTTACTGTCATATTTAGCCCCCGTGTTGATCTTACTCACTACATCGACTACCTTACCCAGGGGAATGCCGCGGCCATAATCGCGCACCACCACTTCACGTCCTTCAATACTCAATTCAATCACCTTGCCATGGCCCATGGTAAATTCATTGATACAGTTATCCAGTACCTCTTTTACCAATACATAAATACCATCGTCGGGCGATGAGCCGTCGCCCAGTTTACCGATATACATACCCGGACGCAGCCGGATATGCTCTTTCCAGTCAAGTGATTTAATACTGTCTTCGTTGTACTCAAACAGGTTCGTGTCCTTTTCTTTCGCCATGATGTCCAATAGTTTTCCTAGATAGTTCCAATGCCTTACTGCTACTCTTCTGAGAGGATACGGGCATTCACAATCGGGCAAATATACCGAAACAGAAAGGCCCTGCCGAATTTGGAGTTATACACGGGATGTGGATAAAAAACAGGGCATTTTTTTGGTCGAAACACCACTGTTTTAAATTGATTATCAGAGCTTAGCAAATCATGACGGAGCTACTTATACAGGTCAGTGACCTGCACTGGCAAAGACAAACCGTACCGGTTTTGAATGGCATCGGCTGGACATTGCAGAGGGGGCAGCACTGGGCAATTATGGGCGCATCCGGCACCGGCAAATCGGTTTTCTGCCAGGTACTGGCCGGGCAACTGCAGGCCGGGGGCAGCATTCAGTATGGCACCGGGGCAGATGGCCGGCCATTGCTGGTGGAATGGGTACCACAGCAGCATCAGTTTAGCAACAGGAGCCACATACAAACTTTTTACTATCAGCAACGCTTTAATTCATCTGATGCGGCAGACAGCCTGACTATCCGGGAATATCTGAAACTGGATGCAGCAGATCAGCTCTGTCATGACCTGTTGCAGCAATTGCAATTGCAGCCGCTCGTGGATCAGCCGCTTATTCAATTATCGAATGGTGAAAATAAACGGCTGCAACTGGTAAAGGCCCTGCGACGGCAACCGGATATTATTATTCTTGACAGCCCGTTTACCGGCCTGGACGCTGCCGGACGACAGCTGCTCGATGAGGTGATGAGCTACTGGGCAAAACAGGGCGTGCACTGGATCGTGGTCACAGAGCCCGGTCGCCTGCCTGCCTGCACCACCCATATTGCGCTCCTTCAAAACGGACTGTTTGACTTTGCCGGCCCAATCGGAGAATGGCAGCAGCGCACGCATCATACAATAAATGTTTCACCGTCCACCCTCCCTTCTTTGCCTGCCGTCTTACCACAGCAGCCCTCATTCAACTATGTGGTGCAAATGCGGCATGTAACCGTAAAATACGAGAACCGTATTGTCTTAAACAACATCAACTGGGAAGTGTCACGTGGTGAACGCTGGAGCATTTCGGGACCCAACGGTGCGGGCAAATCCACCCTGCTCAGTCTTATCTCTGCCGACAATCCGCAGGCGTATGCCAACGAAATCTATCTTTTTGACCAGCGGCGGGGCAGCGGGGAAAGCATCTGGGATATCAAGAAAAAGATTGGTTTCGTTTCTCCTGAGTTGCACCTGTATTTTGACCGCAGCATGCGCGTATCTGATGTGGTCGCTTCAGGCCTTTTTGATACAATCGGATTATTCAGAGTACTACAACCGGCCCAGGAGCAATGGGCACAGCAATGGCTCCGGTGGATGGAACTGCACACCTGGGCCAACAGTCCCTTATTCCAGCTGCCACTGGGTTTGCAGCGAATGGTATTGCTGGCACGTGCATTTGTAAAACTGCCTCCCCTGCTCATTCTTGATGAGCCCTGCCAGGGACTGGATAGTGAGCAGTCGGCCCGTGTCAAAGCCTGGATAGAACATATCTGCGCACATTATCCCATCAGTTTATTATATGTGACTCATTATCCCGAAGAGATGCCTGCCTGCATTACACGCCATCTGCAACTGCAGCAGGGACAGGCGCAGGAGTGGCAGCCACGCGGGTAGCCATTACAGCCTGCAAAAATTCAGATGCCCAGTGGTGGATATCAAAATGACTGACCTCTTCGTAAAGGCGCTCCATGCGTCGTGTACGCTCCTCCTCATTCATCTGAAGCGCCTGAAGCAGGCACGATTGCAGTGATGCCATATCATAGGGATTCGTAAGTACCGCATAGGGAAACTCCACTGCAGCACCTGCAAATTCGGAAAGAATCAGTACCCCTTTCTTTTCCAGCTGTCCCTGTGCTGCAATATATTCCTTGGCCACCAGATTAAGGCCATCACGCAGCGGAGTGATCCAGGCGATGTCGGCAACAGCATAATATACCAGTATCTCATCAAAAGGTACACTACGGAAAAAAACACGCAGCGGTGTCCAGTCGAGATTGGCATACCGGCCGTTGATGCGTCCTACGGCCTGCTCCAGTTCCAGGCGCATACTGTCATAGATTTTCATTCCTTCTGCCGGTGGTGTGCAGATATTAATGAGTTCTATTTTGCCATGCTGTTCCGGATGGGCTTCGAGGAAAGCCTCAAAGGCCAGTATCTTCTCCAATGGCCCTTTCACATAATCGAGGCGTTCTGCACTAAGGATCATTTTCTTTCCATTCATCTCTCGGCGCATATCTTCAATCTTCTGCATGACCGCTGGCTTTTGCAAATGTTCCCGGATATATTCCACATCGATGCCGACCGGGTTGGCCCCGAGGCGAATGGTACGCTGGCCACATTCCAGTGCTGTTGTCATCCGGTCTACACCAATGGCAGCGCTGTAGGTAAGGAAACGCGGAGCGCAATTGGCCATTTCCGCGATGCGGCTGGGAAACAGGCTGTTTACCACATCCACAAAATTTTGTACATATCGCGGTATATGAAACCCGATATAATCGCATTGCAGCAGACTGCCGATGATCTCACGCCTCCAGGGCAGGATATTGAATGTATTGGCCGCAGGGAAAGCTGTGTGATGAAAAAAAGCGATGGTCAGGTCGGGTCGCAACTGACGAAGCATACCCGGCACCAGCCATAGATTGTAATCATGTATCCAGACAATGGCACCCGCATCGGCCTGCATGGCGGCCTTATCTGCAAACCGCTGGTTGATACGTACAAAATGCTCCCAGTGCTCATGATTGAATTTCACCTTATCCACAAAGGAAAAAATAGCCGGCCAGAATGCTTCCTTCGAAAATGATTTATAAAAAATCTCTACCTCCTCGCGGGTGAGCCCAATACGCGACGCCATGAGATGAGGATATTTTTCCTTGTCGATATAAATATTGCGAAGCTCCTCTCCGGGCTTATCTACTTCTTCCCAGGCGATCCATACACCAGCGCGGCCATTGGCAAAAAATCCCTGTAATGTGGGCAATATGCCGTTGGGACTACGCGGAGGCACCCGTTGTATACGACCATTGGCTTCTATTTTTTCATAGGGAAACCGATGATACATCATCACGAGTTGTGGCGGTCCCTGATTCTCTTCTTTTATGATCTCATCTGCCTGTACCGGATATTTACCTACAAAATCGTGAAACCAGCTCATGGCTTCCAGTATACCACCAGCACCGGCACTGCGTGCATAGTACACCTGTTTCATACCTTTGATTGCCTTCACCAGCGAGGCCTCGGCATTGCCGACAACCACCCCTTTGAATCCGCAGTTGTACATAGCCAGATCATTGAGCGTATCGCCGGCCACCAGCACCTCCGTTTCATCTATACCCAGATAGCTGATCAGTTGCTGAAGCGAACTGCCTTTATTTACACCCTGTGGCAGCACATCCAGGAATCTTCCGGCCGAGTAGATCACATCACATTCCAGTACAGCAACCGATCCGCGCACATTTTCGATCACTGCCTCGCTGGCAGTAAAAAAAGAGCAACGCCTTTGCTGCGGCACTTCCTGGTAATCGAGATCGGTGAGGTGAGCCAGCGTTTCTTCGACACGAAGACGCCCCGGCCATTTCTGTTCGATCAATCCCTGCAGTGGCTCAACCGGCTCCAGCGTATGACCGTGCACGATGGTTGCGCCCACATCGCAGATAATATAATCGGGATTGGGAATAATAGGATCATTGAGGATAGGTAAAACAGACTCCAGTCCGCGCCCGGTAACAAATACCAGTGTAATATCGTCGCGTTCCCTGATGAGCCGGTACAGGGTTTGTTTATGCAGGCTTTTTCCTCCCAGAAAAGTGCCATCGAGATCCGTTGCCAATAACATGACTTTCCGTTTTTAGCGTGAGTGCAATATTGCAAACGGCTTCGGGCCTGGGGATGCTAAGAAATGTCTTTTACGACAATACAGGTATGATGCAACCAAACAAAGGTCTGCTTTCTACCGAAAAGAAAGGCAAAGACCCGGTGACCATTATCGGCCAGGCAGGCAAAATCAATCATCCGCCTCCAGCCTGGTCACCCCCCTTTTTTGAAGCACGCACAAAACTAGGTGGGTGAACCAAGCAGAAGATTAAGCTGATATTAAAATGCCATTAGAATGGTTTTTTGCACGGCAACAGTGCTTGAATATCAGCACACTGGACTGTGTACTACAGCCTGGTGAAATCTTCCGGTTTGTTGAAAACAGACCGGGTGAGGCGTCATTCTAACTCAACCACATATTTCGTTGATATGTGTGCCACCATATCCCAGGTATGTGTTACACAACACCATATCCCAGGTATGTGTTACACGATGCCATATCCAAGGTATGTGTCACACATACCTTGGATATTATTTACTTCCATTGCCATCGGCGGCCTGAGTACCGCGGCCGGCTTCAATATTTTTTTCCAGTATTTCTATATACTTACGTGCCTGATCGTTGGCCGGATCCACTTCCAGCAATTTTTCAAAATAGCTGACGGCTTCGGGATAATCTTTTTCTGTGTTGGTCTCATAACTGGCCAGATAGGCATAGGCTTCTGTAAGCCATTTTTTATCTGATGCACTCATCGAATCTTTATTGATCTTTTCGATCAGCTGCAGATAATGCGGCACAGCCAGTCCCTGCTCCATGGTTGTATCAATCGCGGCATTACTGCGAGCACGCCAGTAATAGCCGTAACCCTGTTCGGGATATTTTGCGGTATAAATGGTAAATGCAGAATCGGCCTGCTCAAAGTCCTGTGCTTTATAAGCCGTAAGGCCCCAGTTGAATAAAGCGACATTGCTGGCACGCGGATCAGCGAGATAGGCTTTACCCATCCATTTGGCTTCGGCACCCAGATCACTGACCTTATGCGCCAGGCCTGCCAGCCGGCGGAAATAAGCTACCATAGCGGTGGAATCGGTACTGTGATCAGCCGCAGCAGCCAGGTATTTCATGGCCGAATCGGTTTGACCACCCTGTGCAGCATACAATAAACCCATGGTTTCAAAATCCTTCACTACATAATTGCTGTCAACTTCCCGGACAAAATAATTTTTCATATAATCAAGCGCCTTACTGCTGTCCTGACGCGCCTGATAAGAGTATGCCACCAGTTTATACATACGCGGCTTTACTCCGCTCGCTTCACTGGCAATCAATGCATCCGCTTTTTGTATAGCAGAATCATACTGATTGGTGAGGTATAAAAGATCTACATAATCATATTGCTGCTGCAGAGAGGCATCGGCATACGTCCTGTATTGAACAAAGTATTCCTTTGCCCTTGCCGGATCCTTATAGAGGTAGTGATTATACAGCGCATACTGAGCGGGTGAATAATGTGCATCGGCTGCAACGGCCTGCTGGAAATAATCGAGATAAACATCTTCATTTTTCTGGGTCACAAAAATGCGGCCGAGTTCATGATAGGCTGCTGCTGCATTCTTATTTTTATCAATGGCCTCTTTAAAAGCCTGAAAAGCTTCTGTGCCTTTATGCAATTTTCTATAAGCCCTTCCCTGGCGTATATAATGATCTGCGTTTTTCTTATCGCGCTTTATGGCTTTTTCCAGGATCTGCAGGGCGTATTCTGCATTGCCTGGTGTAAGTTCTACATGCCAGTCGGCAATTTTGCCCAGGAGATCAGCATCTTTTTCGCGGGTGGCGGCAATGGCTTTGTCAAAATCGGTCTGCGCTTCAGCAACCTTGCCCTGCTTCAGCAAAAGACCTCCCCGGGCCACGAGGGCAGCCGGTTGATCTGCAATGGATGCAGGCAGTGTAGCGAGGCTCGCTACAGCTTTTGCACTATCTCCGTTAAAAAGGAAGGCCCGTGTCAGTCCCAGCCAGGCATCCGCATCGTTGGCATCTTTTTTCAACAGCTCCTGAAACAGAGTGACCGCACTCTGATACCGTTCATATGCGATCAGTGTTTCTCCTTCTTTAACCGACTGAGCCATAGCCGGCGAAAGCAGCAAGCTGCTACCTATCAGCGTCATTAACCTTTTTGCGTGTTTTATCATATACATCTGTTGTTTTGGATTAAGCATATCAGGCCGGCTGAAGAGCCAGTACCTGTGTGCGTGAGCTGGCCGGCAACAGGTCAGATATCTGCTGCTGCGTCCATCCGCTGACAGTTGTTTCGGCACCTGAGTTCACAATAAGCATATCTGCGCCTACTTTATTACAATACCTGAGTAATGTGCGGGCTTTGTTATTTCCCTGCAATACTTCATATGCCACTGGATAAGGCCAGTGGGTTTTCAACAGCCGGAAGGCATTGAACAGCGATTGCCGGCTATCCGTATCATCCTGATCTGTTTCCTCTACAGATACCAGTCTCACCTGCATTTTTGATTTACGCCGGAGGGCTTCCAGCATAGCCAGTTTACGCGCAGAAGAATGGGCATTGATACAAACCACTATCGTACGTATCTCATTATTTAATGACCCTGGCTTGGCCGTCAGTACCGCCACACCCGAAGCAGCTGCTACCCGTGCCGGCACGACTGTATGAAGAAAAGGGAACAGACGGGCTCCCCCTTTTTTACCAATAATGATCAGATCGGCCTGTCGGGTCATGGCACAACGCACAATCGACTCCTGTACCGGCTCACCAAATATGAGTTCCATACGCACACTCAATGCCGGATACGGGTCTTCTATCTGCCGTTTCAATGTCTGCAGCTTATCCATCAATACCTGTTTGTCTGCATTTACCTGCTGACGCGAATAACCTTTTACATAGCAATGAATACTCTGCACCATGCCGGGCAGCAGAATACGCTGTACATGCAATAAAGTGATACGGCAGTCTCCCATCTGTACCAGATCAACTGCACGGGCTACCGCCACTTCAGTATTTACGCTGAAGTCAACCGGAATCAGAATATGACTAAACCCTGCGGCCATGTGCTAAAAATGCTTCCTGACTCTTAGGCTCCCATTAATCATGTATTAAAAAAATATTAGAATCCTGAAAAGAGGCGTCCTGCCAACCGGCCAGAATAATCGTACCTTGCCGGTCAGCACTACTTGTTCACCAAACAGGCATATATGGATCCAATCCGGATTTTACTGGTAGAAGATGAAGCACGAA
Source organism: Chitinophagaceae bacterium (assembly GCA_047600605.1). Classification (GTDB taxonomy): domain Bacteria; phylum Bacteroidota; class Bacteroidia; order Chitinophagales; family Chitinophagaceae; genus CAYMZZ01. Next base: position 648,921 of record JASGKK010000001.1, read on the forward strand.
TAGCCGATACATTGCGTCAGGGACTTACTGAAAACGGATACGAGGTTGAAGTAGCCTATGATGGACAGATCGGGCATCGCCTGTTTCAAAAGGGCGATTTCGGACTGGTGGTACTGGATATCAACCTGCCCGGCCTGAATGGTTACGAGCTCTGCAAACTGGTGCGTGCGGCCAATGCGCAGATACCTGTGATCATGCTTACGGCACTCAGCACACTCGATGATAAAATCGAAGGGTATGATGCAGGTGCTGATGATTATATTATTAAACCGTTCGAATTTCGCGAGCTGCTGATGAAGATCAGGGTACTGCTGCGCAGAAGCGGCGACCCCAATACACCTGTCGGTAACCTGCTTCGCGCCGGTGACCTGGTTATGAATCTCGATAATAAAGAGGTGAAGCGCAACGATACCCTGATCAATCTTACGGCCAAGGAATTTCAATTGCTCGAATACCTGCTGCGCAATAAAAACCGCGTGGTATCCCGCGCCGATATTGCCGTCAATGTATGGGATATCGACTTCGACACCAATACAAATATCATTGACGTTTACATCAACTATGTACGTAATAAGGTAGATAAACCCTTTGCCGATAAGCTTATTCATACACAGGTAGGCATGGGTTATATGCTGAAAGAAAATAGCTAGTCATGCCCATTCGTTTCCGCATTACGCTGCTGTTTACTGCCGCTGTATTTGTCATCCTCGGCATAGTATGCCTGGGCATCTATTATTTTTCGGCCAGTAATCGTGAGGCTGGTATCCGCAAACGCCTTACCAACCGCGCCACCACTATTTCACGCCTGCTGGCCCAATCGGAAATATTTGACCGCGACCTTATCCGCCGCATTGATTCATCCACATCGCTTACACTTCAAAACAAAACTGTACAGGCCTATAATATCAGCGGTCGTAAAATCTATTCCTATAGCGACCTGCCGCACGACACCATTCATGTCGGCAACAACATACAGTCCGAAGCACGCAGTAAAGGATCATTGTTTTATAAAGAAGAGGGCAAAGAAGTGGTCGCCTTTGTCAACAGCAAACATCCGGGAGGACCTGTTGTGGTATGTGGAGCAGTAGATGCGGAAGGGCTTAACAACCTCGCCCGGCTTCGCAGTATCCTCTTGACGAGTTTTATCGGTGGCACACTGATCTCACTCATGGTAGGCTGGATATTTTCCCGCCGGCTGCTCCGTCCTATTCGGCAGATCACGGCAGATGTAACAGATATTTCTGCCTACAACCTCGACCGCCGCATTCAGACCGGACACAATAAAGACGAATGGTATCAACTGTCGGCCACTCTCAATGAATTGCTGGACCGGCTTAAGGAAAGCTTTGAACTGCAACGCCGTTTTATCTCCAATGCCTCGCATGAACTATCCACTCCCCTCACCCTGATCTCGAGCCAGCTGGAGGTCTCCCTGCAACGCGACCGTACGGAAGAAGAATACAGAAAGATCATGTATACTGTATTGCAGGATGTACATCATATGAACAACCTGGTGCAAACACTGCTGCAGTTTGCTACAGCTGCCGGCAATCCGGGCGGCCTCAGTATTGACCTGGTACGGATCGATGAAGTGCTGATGCGTCTGCCCGGTGAAATCCACAAACAGGATAATCAGTTTCATATCGGCCTGCAGTTTGGCTCCCTGCCCGAAGAGGAGGACCGCTTACTGGTACTGGGCAATGAGGAACTGCTCTTTACCGCCATTCGCAATATTGCCACCAATGGATGCAAGTATTCCGATGATCACCGTGCCGATGTAAACCTCGACGTAACGGACAAATGGTTTATCATCCGGATCAGCGACAAAGGTATTGGCATGGATGAAAAAGAGCTGAGCAACATCTTTCAGCCATTTTACCGTATCAACGATGCTTATGAGATAAAGGGGTTTGGTCTGGGTCTCTCACTGGCCCATCGCATTATCAAACTGCACAAAGGGAATATCAGCGTGGTGTCCATACCCGGCACCGGCACTTCATTTACTATCGAACTGCCTGTAGCCAGACCTCTCTAAGGTTATTTTAATAAGAGCTTAAGGCGCTCATAATCTCCGGTACGGAAATTTGCAGCGTCAACTATCGCGCTTAACCTAAACAAAATCCTATGGAACGATACTGGGATACGCTATTCTGGGGTAATACACTTCGCGACTGGACAATCACACTGGCTATTATTACGGGTGGCTTTTTACTATTACGGTTAATACGCCTTATAGTATTAAAACGATTGCAGGCCTGGAGCAGCCGTACCACAACGGGCTTTGACGATTTCCTGATCCGTCTTTTCAAAAGATCGGTAATGCCACTACTCTACCTGAGCGTGCTCAATGCAGGCATCGGGTACCTGAATCTGCCCGCACGGGCCACGCAGATCATACAGATAGCCTCACTGGTGGTAGTCGTTTTCTTTGTAATACGGATGGTAAGCGATCTGCTCGGTTATGCCTTTCAGCGATTTGCAGGCAATGCATCGAATAATCCGGCACAGGCCAAACAGGCACGTGGCATCCTGTTGATCATAAAAGTTATACTATGGGTTATCGGCTTTATTTTCCTGATAGATAATCTGGGTTATGATATTACCACCATTGTGACCGGTCTGGGTATTGGCGGTATTGCCATTGCACTTGCCGCACAAACCATCCTGGGCGATCTGTTCAGCTACCTTGTTATCTTCTTTGACAAACCTTTTGAAACCGGTGATTTTGTAATTACCGGCAGCCACTCCGGAATCGTGGAATATATCGGCATAAAAACCACCCGCCTGCGTACATTGAGCGGAGAGCAATTGATTGTATCCAATACCGATCTGACCAATTCGCGTGTCCAGAATTTCAAGCGTATGGAACGGCGCCGTGTAGTTTCCCCGCTCCGTGTGACCTACAATACCGGAGCTGCACAATTGCGCCGTATACCCGGTCTGGTAAAGGATATCGTAACGGCAATACCCGAAACTCAGTTTGACCGCACCCATCTGGCGGTGCTGGCCGAGTCCTGTATCCAGTTCGAAATAGTATATTATGTACTCAGTGCCGATTATGTCAAATTCATGAACATCCAGGAGGCGGTATGCCTGGGCATTTATGAAGCATTTGAACGGGAAGGAATCGAATTTGCCTATCCCACACAGAAATTGCTGTGGGAAAGCATTGCCGCTTCACAGCCGGTGCATCCCTCCTAAAAAACAGGCGGTCTGTTTCACAAAAACATTATTTTTGCAGCCCCGGTTCCCACCGGGGCTATTTTGACTCCGTAGCTCAGTTGGTAGAGCAGCTGACTCTTAATCAGCGGGTCCAGAGTTCGAGTCTCTGCGGGGTCACTGGGACGCCAGGTGAAGACAATTGATTTCACCTGGCGTTTTTTTTATAAGAAAGAATCCCTCCTTCCAGATATACCCGCTCACTCACTGCTCCTTAAACCCGAGTAACTATTGAATCGGCACACTTTGTACTAAACATTTCTCCATACTGCCGACTGGCATGTGGGTCTATATATATGATTGCTAATAAAAACACAGTAGCATAAAAAGGGAAATGGTTTTAGAAAACATGATACTCCCGTCCGGAACGCTAGTTTATCGGAACTGACGCCGGTGTATATACTTCCGGCCACTTCGGGCTTATTCCCGCGGCAATCATGTTCGGGTCAAACCCAGACACTTTACTTTCTCTGCCAGCCAGGCCTCAATATGTATTATAATTCCGATTCACTCAAATTTATTGATTTCCAACTGCCAAAAAGAGTCAAATCGGAAATATAGTTCCGAAAATGACCTAAACTGTTGTACAGAAGGAAATGGCTTCCGAATAATGGAGCTGGTAAAAGCGCGGATGAGGCTATACACCACTCTTTCACAAGAGTTCGCTGCACCCTCCTGGTAGAGACACAGAATTACTTCCCGATGGAGGCGGTCAGCCCGCAGGCCGTGGAGACAAAAGATGGAATTAAAAGCAACTGCAAATAAGAAAGCAGTATTTTGCAGATACTAAACAATTCGATTATTTCCAGTTTAACCGCCCGGCCAATCCGAGGCTTCGGATCGCTTCTTTTCAATAGTAAGACAGTACGATTGCTATCCCAAAAAAGATCTTCTCTTTTTCCGCTGACAACAGTGATATTACATCACAACCCCAAAGCCATCCCGGGCTTCGTCACTACTCATCAACCTTTAAAATCTAAAATTCACACCCAATTGTCCATAAAAAGGCAATACCGGCTTCGACTTGAAATCCTGTTGTAAAATCCGTCCAGCCTTGAAAGTAAAATCTACATTTTTTCGTGAATAACTTCCCAGCAATCCATAATAAGAATTCCCACGCGTTGCCGGCTGATACCAGCCGTCCTGCACACGGTCATAAATATTCTTCCTGAACCACTCACTATGCTTAAAGTTTGTAACAATGGCTTTATCAAAACCCGATTCAAGTCCCAAAAACCAACGCTGCCGGTAATAACCAACTATTCCAGCCAGGTCACTGCCAAAATTGAATAGTCGCACCGATTGATTGTGATAGCGTCTCGCTATCCCCTGGATCCTTACTGAGAAGTAAATTTTTTTTATCGCAGCAATCCGGATATGCGCGCCCAACCTCAACTTAAAATCATCTGTCGGCTGGTTTCCGGCCGGCAACGTGACCTCCCCACCAACCCATAGAGGAAATTTTGTGGCGGGTATTACGTGATGATAACCTAAACCCGCTGTTACGCCATATTCTGCGCCCAGATTAGCATGTAAGAGATGTCTGTTTTCGGTGAAACTATTTTTCCAGTTTATAACCTGCGCCTGTACCTGCTTTTGAAAAAACAAGAAAACAGTAATAATAATAACTGATCGGAGAGTCATGATCTTCATCACCATTATAATGATTGTAAATACGAAATAATTTTAGGTTCCATTGTTCCTGTCCAGAAATCTATTTGATCCAGCATACCCGAATGGCCAACGCCCTGTGCTTTAAAAATTTCTTTCTTTACATACGCGGATGAAATCTTTTCTGCCCAACTATCGGGATAAGCCTTATTATTTGAACTATATATAAAAAGTGTTTTGACCGGGAAGTTGCTGATACCAGCCGAAAAATCCGGTTTCAGGTCCTGTCCTATTTCAAAAGAAGCAGCACTGACCACCGCACCTGACCTTGACTGCACATCTGCCGGAGCATTTACGCCCAATTTTGCCCCCATATCCCCTACTATCCTGTTGGTAGCAGCCAACACGCTTAGTTTATAATCCAGTATTTCATGCTCATTTTCGTTGCCCGTAATAAACTGGTCAATAAAAGTGGCATCATTCAACGTCTCGCCCCAAAGGCCGAATGACCGTGATTTATCTACGTAATCCAGCACATCATCCCACTGCAGCCCGCCGGGCTCTGCTACAATCAGTCCATCTATATCATTGGGATACTTTCCGGCATAAGCCGTAGCCAGCATGGCGCCCCACGACTGACCCAGCAGTATCACTTTTTGTGAAACAGATGTTCTGTAATGCGCAATAACGCCTTTTAATTCATCATAGAATATTTTATCCATCGCGTCATTTCCCTGCGAGAGATACCAGTTTCTGGGAAATCTTTGCGAAAGTCCGGCACCTCTTTGATCATAAAAAACAACCCTGTAACCTTTTGTTGCCAGGGTTTTGCAATTAAGCATGTACCGATAATCTGCGCCAGGCCCACCATGAATACATATGATTAATGCCCCATCTTCGGGCCCAAAGGCCTGGGAGTGCAGTTGTGCACCGTTAACAAAAATAGATGGCAGTGCAGCATTCTGGTCAACCGTTTTTGGCACCAAATTTCCGGCTTCACCTATATAGTTTTCTTTACTGCAGGAAAAGGCTAATACAGAAAAAAGTATACTGGTTAAATAAACGCTGAAAGACTTTTTCATACTTTATATTCCTTAAATTAATACGGCTAATACCTTTCTCTATTACTGAAAAGTATATGACATGGCAGAGTTAGGCGAGGTATATACCTGAGATTTCACCACCTGATTATCGACTAAAACCTCCAGCTTTACTGTTTGAGCCGGGTTAACAAAATAGCCGAGCGTTATAATATCGTATTTGTCCACAGTTTTGGTGATGGTCCTCGAAAATGGTAAAGCGGGGTTAGCAGAAGTGGTCTGTCCGCCTGTTTCGTTATCGTATGTTATTGACACTAGGCTATTGGCGGTTGTGCTGCTAACCCGGTAAGTGATACTAACCTGCCTGGGATAAGCATTACCCGTATCCGAATCCTTCTTTTTGCAAGAAGTTGCAAAAAACATAGTTAATCCAATTAAAAGTGATGTAGTAAACAGTTTCATATGCTGAATATTTAAACATATATAAATGAAATATTTGTTGTGAAATACAATGACCGTACTGTTCCAGGCTCACATTTCAGATAACCAGAAAACATCAACTCTTTGGCCAGCGAAAAGCCATCCATACTATTGTTGCCGTAATAATGCTTTCCAGAAAAGCCAGCACTACATAAAACACTCGCCATTCGGCAAAAGAGGAAATGCCCACGAGCAGGGTGAAAAGCGTAAAAAATAAACCGATTGAAATGTTTAAAACCCTGTTCCACTTTGGCCGCATAAACAGTGAAAGAAAAATCATAAGTGCAGGAAGCGTTAAAATAAACGCTGCAAAAAATAACCGGAATGGCGTATTCAAAAAATTCTGACCATTTAGCAAACCATTTACTTTTCCCGGTACATATAATTCAAAATAATCACCATAGATGTAAAGAAACATCACGGTAACCCAAAGCCCCGAGAGCAGTATTTTGATGTTGATCGTAAAATCCTCGTACTGACTTTTTTTCGTTATCATTTTCATGTTGATTTTTTCGTTAACAGGCCCCAAAAAAGTAACCAACAGCAGATAGAGATTTCGGCAATCCCCGGCAACATACCCATATACTTTCCTATCCCCCATTGTGTGTAATTTTCAAACAGGGTTTTACCGGTAAAATTCACGACATAACCCAGGCATCCCAGCATCAGTAAAATGCCCAACAGCTTCGGAATAAATCCCGACCGGTAAACCAGCCATCCAAAAGGGAAAAGCCAAAGCCCCCAGAATACAGTTGCAGGCAATAACCCGTTGTTGTACTGCCGGAGAGAAAACATTAATCTGTTATGTAAATCTTCCTGTGTTATGTTTTGCAGAAACTGGTCTTCACCAGTCAGCGCTACGGCTGTATAGCTATGCTGCAGATTACCAAACGATAAAGGCACACTCAATAAGGCCAGTATCACCATTACCCTTGCATGAGACGGATTCACCGTTTCTAAAAGTTTGTACAATACAAGGGGCAAAAACGTAAATGCAATATAACAAAGCAGGCTGCTGTAAATACCCATCCTGAATAAGGATGGATTAGCGGCTATATTATTGAACGTCGTTTTACTATCGCTCCAGTCAATAAACCTCGAAGGAATATAGGCAAGACTAAACATTCCTGTAATGATGACAACGAGGTAAACAAGACCGGCTGTTGTTGCCGTATTTTTACTGGCATTCATATTCGTTTTCTTAAAAATTTTAAGGCTCTAATAACTCCATCCATTTTTGTTGATTTAATCACGCCAACCATTCGCTTCCTTATATAAAACCGGCCAAAAACTATCCCTGAATTTTTCAGTAAACAATGAAAAATGGCCGATATTTAAGCAGTTAAAGTGCTCCGGCAAAAGATGCAGACGTTTTATACCGGCACCTGAAAATTGTTCAGTTAGCCACTCCACAGATTTTACCGGAGCCAACAAATCATCTGACACACTTATAGAAGTAAGCTTACCCTTTATCCTGTCAAAGTATAAATCATTGCGTAAAAGAGGGGCGCATAAATAGCCGCTGCTCCTGCACCACCTGGCCCATTCCAGGGCAACATTTTTGGGCAGGTTTTCCATCCGGCTGATTCTTTTAGCCGGTAAATACCCAAACAATCTTGTTAGTACCGGAACCAGCAAATACCAATTCACCCACATCCGCATTCTGCCGGCTCCTTTCCAAAACCTCCAGTAGCCGGATTGCGCCGACACAAGAATTATTTTAGTTGCTTTGCAGGAAGATGGTGCCAGACCGATTAACTGTCCGCCAATGCTATGACCGATCAAAATAATTTTTTGTCCGGGAAAATTGTGAATCACGTGTTGAATGACAGCTTCCAAATCAATGTTTCCCCAGCTTGCCAGGCGGCAATCTTCATTCCTGAGGCTTCCCTGCAATGACTCACCAATACCTGTATAATCGAACGTAATTGCTGAGATGCGGTTATTCCGGAAAAACTCCGCAATATTTTTATAAAACAATTGCACGACTCCGGCAGCAGGTACAATTATCACTACCTGATCAGCATTCTCAGCGTAATATAATCTGCACGTAACAGCTTTCTGTTTGCCTGTATGGATTGTAAATAACTGCATGAAATAATAGCAATGCTGGTGCAAGTTTCAATAAATCGGTTATCCGAAAAGCGCGGCATCAATGAATAACGGTTTCGCTTAAACAGAAAGCAGCATTGAATCAATAAGCTGAAAACAAAACGGGCGGCATTGATTTCAAAAAAAACCGGTTTACACAGTTATGCAGTTCGTTGACGCAAATGCCCCGTTTATAGACTTTTAACGTAAATAATCCGGTTTTGGATATTTTTACTGTAAAACAGAGTAATGAAAAAAGGCGCCGGCGACAGACTAATGAAGTTTTACTTATACACCGGCCTGGGCTTTTTGTTGCTGTATTCCTTTGGCGAATTCTTTGCATACCGCGATACCTTTATTCGCAGAAGCATCAACAGCCTTATACTGGTGAGTTATCTTACCGTACTTAACTATATCTTATTTGAAAGGATTTTACCCCTATTCAGGTGGCCGTGCAAGAACAATTCCCGTGCATTTCTTTTCCTGCTTATAGCCATCCTGTTTTATACATTCGGATTGTATGGCTGGCGCCTGTTATGGATACAATCAGGTATTTACATAGACTATACGCCCGGGCTTTCGTTTCTGAAAAACGTAGCTACCCATTCTCAATTCGGCATTATATGTATCATTTTCTTTGCCATCGTACGGAACATATACAATAATATCCGGCTTAGAGAAAAAAACAATCAATTAAGAATTGAGAAAAAGGAAGCCGAACTCAACTATTTAAAATCCCAAACCAATCCGCATTTCCTTTTTAATACCCTAAACAATATATACTCGCTGGCAAGGGATAAAGATGACCTGGCTCCGGAATCAATTCTGCGGTTATCCAAAATTTTACGATTCATGCTTTATGAAACCGGCGGCAACTTCATAGCGATTGAGGATGAATTGAAAACGATCACCGACTATATTGCCCTTGAACAACTCCGTTACGACGACTCGCTGCTGGTCACCGTGAATACCGATATTGAAAATCCCAGACAACCCTTACCGCCTTTGCTGCTTATTCCATTAGTTGAAAACGCCTTTAAACATGGCGTTTCAGAGACAAGAAATGAGCCATTTGTTGACATTCATCTTTCCGTAAAACAGCAACAGTTATTGTTTACTGTAAAAAACTCAACAGAAGAAGCGGCTACCGCAGCAGAAGTAAAAGAAAATATCGGGCTTTCTAATTTGCGCAGACAACTGGAACTGCTGTATAAAGAGTACGATTTGTCAGTAGGACAAGCGGGCGCTATTTTCATCTCTACCTTAAGAATTAATTTAACGAGTAATGTCTAAGATAAAATGCATTATAATAGAAGATGAACCGTTAGCCGTCAAGGTGCTATCGGATTATATCTCCCAGGTCCCTTTATTGAAACTGGAAGCCACCTTTAAGGATGCCATACTTGCTACAGAATGGCTCCATACAAATGAAGTACAGTTAATATTTCTGGACATCCATCTGCCAAAACTAAAGGGAATGGCCTTTTTAAAGACTCTTGCCAAAAAGCCTTCCGTTATAATCACTACAGCTTACCACCAGTATGCAGTAGAGGGTTTTAACCTGGATGTAACAGATTATCTCCTTAAACCTATTGAGTTTGAACGCTTCCTGCTTGCTATCAACAAAATAAAAATCACTAATGACAGTATTCAGCCCAAGCCTGAAATAAGCGGAGCAAAAGACTATTTGTTTCTTACAGTGCAAAAGAAAAAAGTAAAGATTCTCTTCTCTGAAATTCTGTATGTAGAAAGTCAACGGGAATATGTAAAAGTGGTTACTGAAAAAAAAGAATTTATATCCCGAATGAGTACTCATGAAATCGAAGACTTTTTACCTGGCAATATTTTTAAACGCATTCACCGTTCATTTATCATTTCCATCAATAAACTGGAATCTTATACAGCAGACTCAGTTGAAGTAAATGGTGTATCTATACCGATTGGAAGAGGGTATCGGGATGTTATTGAAAATCTTTAACAATAGCATTATTTGCAGGTGTAATCATGTACAGGCCCCCCGTTCTCAAGACTTTTTTAATCAGGAGCCGTTGAACTACCTCCCCCCTTTGGGGATTGAAAATTCATAGAAACAGGTATTCCAATAAAAAACATCAGCGTTCATGAATACACAACATTCACCAGATATCTTCGTATAATATCAATCAGAACTTCTCTTTGTTTTTCGTTTTCCAGAATTGCTTCCAGCATTTTTTTCTACCTGCGTTATCGGTATTGAATTGAGTGCTGAGGAATATAAACCGGGTATGTTTCATACCGGCAGGCCCCAGAATGTATTTTGAATATAATCAGGAGAAAGTTCGCCCGATCCCTTTTCAACGATCAGCGACAAAACCAGGTAATTGACATTACCATAGTTGCCCTTACAGCCGGGCTGATAAACCAGCGCAGGGTTTGCCTGGATGGCAGCGGGCAAAAAATCAGCACTTGTAAATATGTGCGTCAACTCCTGCGCCAGGGCCGGTTTGAAAAAAGCATTATAAGGCGGCAATCCGGATGTATGCGACAATAGTTGCCGGATGGTAACATCCGGATAAGGAAAACCGGTAAGTTGCCGGGAAACCTGTCAGGAAAAATACAGGCTACTGCAGGTAAGGGCACGCGCAACAGTCCAAAAAACTAAGATGGATTTACTTCACCAAATGCGAAGCCCAATTCATGTGCGGACAAAAACAGCATGCCCGGTTTTATATTTCGGGGCCTACCTTAAAATTTCCTTAATTTGAAGTATTATATTGTAATACCAGGTAGCCGGCGAGTGTAGTATAACGCACTGTCTGTTTATCAGTCCAACCACATTTAAAATAAACCATCGTTTCCATGCACAGCGTTCTGCCTTTTTTCCTTGCCATGATCGTAGCCATCGTACTGCTCCGGATGCTGGCCAACAAACTCCAGGTCGCTTACCCGGTATTGCTGGTACTGGTGGGACTGACGGTGAGTTTTATTCCCGGCTTGCCCCGGGTGCAGATTGATCCCGATCTCATTTTCTTCATTTTCCTGCCACCCTTATTATGCGAAGCTTCCTGGACTATTTCCTTTAAGGAAATGAAGAAATGGTGGCGTATCATTGGCAGCTTTGCATTCCTGGTTGTATTCTTTACCGCCTTATCTGTAGCGGTGGTTACCAATCATTTTATTCCGGGTTTTACGATTGCACTGGGCTTTTTGCTGGGTGGTATTGTTTCCCCGCCCGATGCGGTCAGCACCAGCGCTATTACGAAATTTGTAAAGATACCCCGGTCCACCTCCGCGATACTGGAAGGTGAAAGCCTGTTAAATGATGCCTCATCGCTGATCATATTCCGCTTTGCCCTCATAGCAGTGGGAACGGGTCAATTCATCTGGCACGAAGCAGCCTTTAGCTTTTTATGGATGATAACCGGCGGTGTGGGAATCGGCCTGCTGCTCGGATGGATCTTTGTGCAGGCGCATAAACGTTTGCCGACCGATGCTCCTTCAGATATTACGCTTACACTTATTGAACCCTACTTTATGTATTGGGTGGCCGAGCAGTTTCATAGTTCCGGTGTGCTGGCTGTAGTGAGTGGCAGTCTCTTTATGGCCAACAGGCGACTGGTCTTTCTAAACGGATCCAGCCGTATCAGGGCCAATAGCGTTTGGGAAAGTTTTGTGTTTATGCTGAATGGCATTGTATTTCTGATTATCGGACTGGAGCTTCCCGAAATCGTGGATGGGTTGCGGGCAAAAGGCATTCCCCTCAGTACGGCCATCGGGTATGGTCTGCTGGTTACCGCTGTGCTGATACTGGCACGAATTATCAGCGCCTATGCAGCCATGATTGCCACGCTGATCTTCCGGCCTTCTGTGGCGCCACGGGCCAGTTCTTCCCGGCGACGGTTCCTGATGCCACTGCTACTGGGCTGGACAGGCATGCGGGGCGTGGTATCACTTGCTGCCGCACTGGCTATACCAGTTACACTCGACGATGGCAGCGCATTTCCGTACAGGAATCTTATCCTGTTCATTACTTTTGTGGTGATACTGCTCACGCTGCTGGTACAGGGACTTACCCTTCCTCTTATTATCAAAAAAACCCGGTTATTCGACACGTCAAATGATGAAGCCGAGGAAACAACCCGCCATAAAATGAAGCAGGGCCTCAAAGAACACACCTATCAGTTTCTCAAAACAAAATACGATGGCGATCTGCATGATCATGCCGGCATACAAAAACTGCTGCATCACTGGGAAGAAAAAACAAAAGCGGCCGATGACCGGTGGATGGATGACCAAACAAAATTTATCTTTTCTGAAATGCTGCAGAAACAACGCGAATACCTGGTAGTGCTCAATAAGGATCCCACTACCGATGAAGAGATCATCCGGCAGCAACTATACCTGATAGACCTGGAAGAAGAACGGTTAAAAATGCAATTGTAGATCCGGTAAAAATAATCTTTCATGGATGCGAAACAAAAACCAGTCAGCGATGGCGACCAGTGCAATGTAATAGCCGGCACTCACAAAGGCAAAGCTGGCGTGGTACGCGACATCAATACCAGCAAGACCGGCCATATCACCATAACCGTGGTTCAGGCCAATGGCGACCGGTTTAAGACGCTGGCAAGAAATGTAGAGATAGTACACAACAAACCATAACAACACCTGTCATCGTTGAAAAAGTATCTCAGCATATTCCTCCTGGCATTACCCTGGAACGACCCGGCCTCTCAGCTCGCACAAAACACTCCGGGGCCATCTATAATCATTTTAGGAAATGTGCAGGATGGCGGGTCTCCGCATATAGGTTGCAGACGGGATTGCTGTCTGAAATTGTTTCACTCACCCGATTCGCTTCGCAAAGTGGTTGCCCTCGGTGTAATGAGTGCTGCCTATAAAAAAACATACCTGTTTGAAGCCACTCCCGATATGCCTGCACAGCTTCGCCGGCTGAGTGAATATGCAAAATCTTCTTCGGATGTGCCTGATGGCATCTTTTTAACCCATGCACATATTGGCCACTATAGCGGCCTGATGTATCTGGGCAGAGAAGCCATGAACAGCAGGGAGGTACCCGTCTATAGCATGCCACGCATGAAGCATTTCCTGGAGACCAATGGTCCATGGAGCCAGTTAATCACTGCCAAAAACATCACGCTTCACCCGCTTACCAGCCAGACTTCGCTACAACTGACACCCGACCTGAGCATAACCCCGCTACAGGTGCCACATCGCGACGAATATTCGGAAACGGCAGGTTACATCATTTCGGGCCCAAAGAAAAAAGCCCTTTTTATTCCCGATATTGATAAGTGGGAAAGATGGCCGCTGTCGATTGTCGACGAGATCGCCAAAGCAGACTACGCTTTTATTGATGCCACTTTTTTTGATGCGGCTGAAGTAAATAACCGGAACATCAGCGAGATACCCCATCCCTTTGTTATCGAAAGCCTCGCCCTGTTTGAGCAACTCTCCGCAACTGAAAAAAAGAAAATTCATTTTATTCATTTCAATCATACTAATCCCTTGCTGAACCCCGGCAGCAAGCAGACAAAAAATGTGCTCACCAAAGGGTTTGGTATTGCGCGGATCGGCGATGTGTTTGACCTTTAAGCAAAACTTCCGTACTTTTCTTTTTACTCAGTATTGAGTCCGGAAATTCGATGGCGTTGTACCTGTTTGCGCTTTGAAAAAATTGGAGAAGTAGGCATGGTCATCAAAACCCAGGTCGGCAGCTATTTCTTTCACAGACAGGTCAGATACTCTGAGCAGCCTTTTGGCTTCCAGGACAATCCGCTCCTGTATAAGATGAGTAGCCTGCTGCTGCATATTCTTCTGGCAAAGTATATTCAGGTAATTGGGGGTAATATGCAGCTTATCCGCATAAAATGCCACAGAACGCTGTTGCTTATAATATTGTTCAATCAACTGCTGATACCCGGATACCAATGCATTTGAATGATTTTTTTTGTCATCATGGTATATTTTTTCTCCTTCCTTGCTGATAAGCGATGTGATGACCTGCAATCGGCTGCGCAAAAGCTGAGGCAACGGGTTCTGCTCTTTCAATTCTTTACTGATAGCAGCGAACTCATATAAAAACTCCTGAAAACTTTTTGCGTTCAGTTTCTGTACCGGGTGTTTCTGATAAAAAGATACAGGAAACCTAAAATCGGGTGAGACTGCTTCAAACAAATCACGGTCTGCCATCAACTGGTATCCTCTTGTAGCAGGCTTAATATCCCACGCATGCACCTGGCCCGGAAAGAGCAGGTGTATCTGCCTGCAGGCGATCCGGTAGTCTACAAAGTCAATGCTATGCACGCCACTCCCCTTTTCAAACAGGAGGATGATGAAAAAATCATGCTTATGCGGTTCATCAATATGCCGTTCTCCATGAAGTTCATGAAACAGGAGATTGCTTTTGCGTCCAATAGCTCCGGCGCCAAACTCCTGGATACCCAGGATGGGAAAATGTTCATTATTCCTGTTACCTCTCATCATACTGAAGCAGCTAATATACCACTATCTTTTACAAGGCAGGTCTTACTTACTGCTGTCCTGTCCGCTCCAGCAGCCGCACGATTTGTGTAAATCCTCTTGATCTCGCGTGCTGCACCGGGGTGACCCCATCCTTATCGGCAATGCCTGTATTGGCGCCTGCATCGATCAGTATCTGCACAATTTGTACATAACGCTCGCTGCCATCGTCCAGGATAATGGCTTCCAGCAGTCCTGTCCATCCCAGCCTGTTTACGTGATCGACAGGATAGTCTTTTGTATGGGCCAGCAATCGTACCACTTCTACATGACCGCGTTCACAGGCAGGGATCAGGGCAGTTCCCCGATAGCGGTTAAACAGATCAAAACGCGCTCCATTAGCCAGGTACAGCTTTACCAGTTGCAGGTGACCGGCAGCCCCGGCATACAAAAAAGGCGAATCGCTGATCTTGTCCTGCCGGTTCACATCGGCACCATGTTTTATCAGCAACTCTGCCATCGGAATATCGTTATTACGGGTAGCGATCAATAAAAGCGAACGGCCATCCGCGTCGCTGGTATTTACATCAACACCTTTTTTCAGTTCAGCCGCTGCTATAGCGAGCTGACCTTTTACTACTGCTTCAATGATTGTCATTTGCTGATCAGTTAATTTCTGTATTCCGGCTTTCCCATTACAGGAATATAAAAAGAGAAAGGAAGAAATTATAATAATTGATTTCATCGTCATCAATTTTAATAAACAATATTGCCCCGATGGACCAGCCGTTTTACCGGACTGATTCTTGATACTGCTTCTGCAGAAGAACCTGCCTCTATCAATACAAAATCTGCCGGGTCTCCTTTCCGAGGCCATTGGTGATGTCCTTTATTATCTAAAGGAAGCCTGTTGCCGGTAGCCATACCAAGCAGACGGGAAAGAGCATATTCCGTTTCCAGTCCATAAAGATCGGCAGCGAGGTTGGCTTTCTGCAGCAGGTTGCCCGAACCTAAGGTCCCCCAGTGATCCTGGATATTATCATTACCCGTAAGCACGGTCACACCATGCTGCCATAACACAGGCAAAGGCATGATCTGCCCCCCACGCACGGGAAGTGCCGTGGCAATGCTAATCTTTGCAGAAGCCAGTTTTTCCGCAAGCTCTGACAGCTTTTTTTCGGGCAAATGAGCCAGTACAAATGCATGGCTTACGGTTGTCTTACCCTGCAACCCGGGAATCTCCATTATCCGGTCAACGAGGTATTCGATGGTCTTTATTCCTGTAGCACCTGTTTCATGCAGATGAATATCAATACCCTTGCCATGATCTGCGGCCAGCTGAACAATAAAATCCAGCGGCTTGTTAATACTACCATCAATTGTAGTGGGATCAAGGCCACCAATAAAACCTACTTCTTCCAGTTGCGCCACTTCTTTAAGCAATGTTGCCGTATCGGTATAAAAAATTCCATGCTGGGGAAAAGCAACCAGCTCGGCGGCAAATGATTCTTTTTTATTCAGAAGCGCCTGCTGCAGATGCTCCAGCGAACGCAACCCCGATGTGGGGTCGACATTGAAATGTGATCGTGCATAATGGATTCCGAATGATTGCAGCAATTCTATTAGCCGTTCACTTCGTGCAACCGATGTACGCAACAATTCGGGAATAATGCGCTGTTCCAGTGCGATCATATCCTTTACGGATCTCTTTTTGCCGGATACTGCTTTCCAAGGCAAACCATATAAGGTTTTATCGAGGTGCGTATGCATATCCTTAAATGCCGGCAACATCAGTAATCCGTTCGCATCAACCCCGCCCCCTGCGCCATTATCCGGCGATACCGATTTTATCAGCCCATTTTCTGTTTCAATACAGAATAGCCCTGTTTTTGTTGCCGCAACAACATCACCATTGAATTCAAATCCTGTTTCGAGACGCACATTCTTATAAACACAGGATTGCTTCGTATCGCCGATCGTTTTCATATCACTTGTTCGATTTATTACAGATCAGGCAAAATTATCCCTATTTTATACCATTCTATAGATATAAAGCATGACAAAGCTTGTATAATTTATAACTTTCTTGAACTCCATCATAGACTAAACATTATTGTCGCTTGCTAAACACAGCCTCGTAAAGAGTTGTTTGTAGAGCTTTGTCCCTCACCAAAACACTAAATTCTGACTTTTTGCCTCCACGGCCGGCAGGCCGCGTTGCTGCACCGGCGCTGTATTTTCCCCTTGTCAAACGCAACAAGTGCGTTTGACATTCACCCCAACACTGTTGGGGTGAACCGGAGAAAACGAAGGCGCCTTGTGCAGCAACTGGAAGAAAATAACCAGGTAACTTAAATTCTTTATTAAATCAATAATGCATCAGGCCCGTCATATACGACGGGCCTGCAGGCAGACAATCAAAAGATTGTTGCTGTTTATCGCTGCATCAGCAAATCGGGTCACCCGCAGCTATGCAGATGACCCGATTTATTCTTTAAGGAAAAGGCTTATCCAACTCAATAAAAGGCCGGTTTGTCGCCAGTTGTCCCGGGTTTATTTATTCCCACACTTGCTTTATTATCTTTTTGAGGATTCCTGATCAGATCAGCAATGTAAGCCGCCACACTCTTACGGGACACTTCAGTACCTTTAAAGGGGTCATTTTTCTGGGTCAGCTCATAATCCACCTCATCATAATCGGTAAGCCAGGCAGGTCTTACCACAGTATAATCAAGGCCGGAAGCTTCAATAATATCAGCAGCTTTGCGGTAAGTTTTAAGACTGGCTCCTATCATGCGGTTATTCCACTTTCCAAAAGCCCCCGGCACTTCGTCGTATATTCCGAGGGAGGTGACAAAAACTAACCGTTTAATATAATTGGCATCCATAGCAGTCACAATCTGTCTGGCCATTTTATCTACGCTGCCCGACAGGTTGGCATAGACAATATCCTGCCCTTTTACCGCATCATTCAATTGCTCATTGTTCAGCACATCGCCTTCGATAAGATGCGCCCGCAAGCCGGCAGCAGCTTTTAACTGGCCGGCATTGCGTAAAAAAAGGGTCAGTGAGATATCCTTATCTTCAATAAGCATATCTATGACATGTCGTGCAATAGCGCCGCCTGCACCAATTATCAATACTTTCGTCTTTTTCATCATGATCTGTTTAAAAATGTACGCCGGGAGCCGGAAAGAGTTGCCTGTTTTTTACATTCATAATTTAAGGAAAAAATATCATTAACCCGCAGACCGCTCTTAGACTGCTGCGCAAGCCACGGGTTAATGATATTTCTGCTGCCTGCAGTAATTATAGATTATCCTTAAAGAAAGGGATCAGCCTGTCAAGAGCCAGACCTACAGGCTCCGGTTTATCATAGAGATCATAATGCGACCAGCCTTTCAATACGACCAGCTCCTTTTTTTCGGAACGTGCCCTTTCAATGATCTCGCAGCCATCTCTGTAAGCGCCAAATGCGCCGGGCTTATCACCCACCACCACCATCAGTGGTTGAGTGAGCAATACCTCGGCCAGGTGAAAAGCATCCCAGCCAGCCGCCGCACTCATATGAGAAAAGAGGTTGCTGGTAGCTCCATGGGGCTGCTGTCCTCTCGGTGTTTTATAATATTCGGTTGCTTCCAGTACATCAATATCTGTAATACCCATTTTCTTACCTTCTTCCACAGATGGAGGCAGTACATTATCTACGCGCAAGGCACTTCCGCGTACTTCGGCAGTACGCTGTTTGGCAATTGCCTCAAGAGCACCTATGATTGACCCGCCTGCAAAGCCGGCACGCATCAGGCGACCGAAATTAACACCGGTCACACTGGCCACAGCTTTGATACGGCGCTCTGTCATGGCAACATTGATCGAATAACCGCCACCACCACAAATTCCCAGTACACCAATCCGGTTTTCATCCACATAATCCAGTGTGACAAGGTAGTCTACTGCACAGCGAAAGTCCTCTACGCGTATGGTTGGATCTTCCACAAACCGTGGCTCCCCGCTGCTGGCTCCCTGAAACGACGCATCAAAGACCAGCACTACAAATCCGGCTTCTGCAAGTGCTTTTCCATATACATTACCCGATGTCTGTTCTTTGCAGCTTCCGATAGGATGCGCGCTGATAATAGCGGGATATTTTTTGTTTTTATCAAAATCAGGCGGAAAATGAATATCGGCAGCCACCTGTATTTCCCTGTTCTTAAAAGTTATTGAGTGTATCATCTTATTACTTGTTTGTGATTGTCCGTATCCGGAAAATCGTTTATTAAAGAATTGATTGAAAAAAAGAAGCCAGTTTCGATTCTGCTTCATTTACAAAGCGGGGCACATCGTAGAGCGACATATGATTGGCACCTTCCACAATATGAACGGTTTTGTTTTTGCTGGCAGCACGCTTATACAGGTCATCACTCATCCATTTGCTTCCTGCCACACTTCCGGCAACTATGAATAATGGCTGTGTAAGAAATACTTCGGCCATATTGAAAGCATCGTATGTGATGATCTGCGTAAAGCTTCTGGATGTACCAAAACCGGGTGCAGTAGGATATTCGCAGCGGGATGTATGGTAATATTCCCAGGCTTCGAGGAGTTCCTGATTGGGGGCGTCTTCTTTTCTTAATGGTGCTAGTGCAAAGGTTACACTTCCGGCACCATTGGCATCTGTAGTACGGGCAGCAGCACCGGCTTCGAGTACGGGGATGGCATCGGCAGATTTTACATTTCCTTCCCAGCCATTGCGAAACATGGAACCGATATTCACGGCACTCACCGTTCCCACTGCTTTGATCCGGCGGTCGTTGATAGCTGCATTGGCTGTATACCCGGCTCCGGCACAAATGCCCATTGCTCCAATACGGTTATCATCTACATAGGGCAGAGTTGTCAGGTAATCGACCACAGCACTGATATCTTCCGTCCGGATATAGGGGTTCTCCAACTGGCGGGGCTCACCGGTGCTTTCGCCCTGGTAAGAAGCATCGAAGGCAATGGTCACAAAATCATGCTCTGCCAGTTTGCCGGCATAGAGACCTGCTGTTTGTTCTTTCACACCTCCGCTGGGATGTGTGACGATGATAGCGGGATATTGCTGATTTTCGTCAAAGCCTTCGGGAAAATGAATGACTGCCGCAAGAGTGACAGCCTGGCCATTTCCGTTTTTAAAATTTACTTTCTGTGACATGGTATTTACTTTTAATTGTTGTTTTATCAGTCTGACAAAACAAAATTACCAGCACGCAATACCGTGAAACGAAAACAAACTACGGGAATACTGAAACAAATTACTGATTCCGGAAAATCGTGGGTGTGATACCTGTTTCCTTCCGGAAAAAACGGGTAAAGTAAGTAGGATAGTCAAAACCCAGGCTATAGGCAATTTCGCTGACACTCAGATCGGTCTGGCGCAGTTTCTCCTTGGCCTTCCTGACAATATACTGGTGAATATGATCCTGCGGCGACTGACCGGTAAAATGTTTGATCAGGTCGCCGAAATAATTAGGGGAAAGATTAGCCTTTTCAGCAAAAAAAGTAACAGATGGCAGTTCAATTACATCTTTGCGTACATTAAAATATTTATCCAGCTCTTCATAAAAATCAGCCACTACCTTATTATATATCTTGCTGCGCGAATCAAATTGTCTCTTATAAAACACCTGTACATAGGAAAGTATCAGGGAAGCATAAGACACAATTACCTCTTTCGAAAACTGTCCCTTCTGGTATTCTGCATTTGCCTTCTGAAACAGATCCTGTATTATCTCTTTCTCCTCGTGAGTCAGAAACAGGGCCTCATGATTGTTATAATTGACAAAACTATATTCTTTGACATATTTATCCAGCAACCTGGCATGTACAAACATGCTGTACCCGGTAAAAGAAGTAGAAAAATTCCATTCCAGCAGTCTGTCGGGGCGGCAAAAATAGGCATAGCTATCCGACATGTTTTCCGACTGCGGAATATCCGGATTGGTTTTGAGCGCCAGCAGGTAAAAGTCGATACATACCGGTTTTGATTGCAACAAAGTATCCTGTTCGCTGGCATAGTCGATAATATGCAGCAGATCACTCTTGGGTTCCTTATTGTTTACATACTTCAGGAAAGCTGGTATATTGTATATCTTATCCATTTGGTGGCCACTTCAGATCAATTTACAAAAATAGACCTTCCGGCTGCGTATGCCCTGAAACTTTTTACGGACAAACTGAAACTTATTACTGTTCCTCCTCTTCTATCTCTTACCGTATCCTTCCACCTTCATTTCCCTCTCCACTCCTGTTTCTTTCAAAAAAATATGATCATGCGACACCAGCACAAGTGTTCCCCGGTATTCCTTTAATGCGGCCGTAAGTATCTCCACATTCTGTATATCCAGGTTATTGGTTGGCTCATCCAGTATCAGCAGGTCAGGTGCCTGCTGGCTGAGTGTGAGACAGCAAAGGATCAGACGCATACGTTCTCCGCCGCTGAGTGCAGCACAGGACCTATCCCAGTGCTGTTTTGAAAACAAAAACCGGTGCAGCCGGATTTTTACCTCATGCTCCTGCAGGCCGGTCGTATTAAATTGCTGTGCCTGCTCATATACACTAAGCGCATTATTGATCAGTGAATAATCCTGATCGAGATAAACAGCGTTTACGGGCTGAATAAAAACCGAACCCTTTTCCGGCTGTAATTGACCCAGCAGGATATGGATCAGTGTGGTTTTACCGCTACCATTACCTCCTTTAAGTACCAGCCTATCGCTGCTATACAGTTCTGCATCCAGATCTTCAGACCAGAGCCATTGCCGGTCGTAATGATAATTGATCTTTTCCGCACGGAATAAAAGTTTGCCTTTAGGTATCTGAGCATCTGCAAAACCAAATTTCATCTGGTCTGCTACCGGCAATTCAGATCGCAGCGATTGTAATTCCTGATAAATACCATCTATCTTTTCGGCATGTACCTCGCGTAACCGCGATGTACTGTTTTCGGCCTTATTACGCAGCGTATTCATCATGATACGGGCCACTCCGGCTTTTTCCTGTTTTTGTTTACCCCGTGCATCCAACCGCTGTTGACGCTCCTGCGTTTCCCGTTCCTTTTCCCGGGCCTTACGCAGAGCCTTTTCCTGACTTTTCACATCGTTGTGCAAAGCTTCCAGCTCCAGTTGCTTTTGTGCGGTATAAAAACTGTAATTGCCTCCATATACAGTTATACCGGCCGAAGACAATTCACAAACAGGATTCAGCAAATGAAGTAATGCACGGTCATGACTCACTATCAGCATCGTACTGTTGCTTTGTGCAACAAATGAATACAGGAGCTGGCGGCCTGCTGCGTCGAGATGGTTACTGGGCTCATCCATCAGCACAAGTGCAGGCTGATGAATGCTGATACCCGCCAGCAAGACACGGGTCTTTTGTCCGCCGCTCAGGCTACCCATGGATTGCTGCAGGTCAATATCTGTCAGTTGCCAGTATTGCAGTGCCTGTACACAACGTTCTTCAAGTGTCCAGTCATCGCCGAGTATGTCCATGTTGGCCATAGTCACCTGTCCGCTCAGGATCTCCTGCAATGCTGTCAGCTTTTTGTCGATGCCGAGCGCCTGCGATACGGTGAGATGATTGAGCTGTCCGTACAATTGAGGGACATAATAAGGCGGTGCCTTCAATTGTATTTGTCCGGCAGTAGGTTGCAATCCGCCGGTGATGATTTTTAATAGAGTAGACTTGCCTGATCCATTGTTGCCAATCAGAGCGGCATGGGTATGCTCCGCCATCGTAAACTGAAGGTCATTAAATAACACATCCTTATTGGGATGTGCATACGCAAGATGTTGTATGCTGATCATGTGATTTCTTTCGGGAGAAAATGAGATGCGCAGCCGCACAGGCAGGCTGCTATCAGGTATGTATGAAAGAAATCAGATTCTACATGAAGAGAAAAATGAAGGCCAAAGGTATACATTTTCCAGCAATCATGCAGAATAGCAAGTTTAAAGGGTATAAAGGGTATAAAAAGTATAAAGGGGGATCGCTTTAAACTCTTTATACCCTTTAAACCCTATTAAGTTTGGATATCTTTGACCAAACCCTCTCCATGTCTGACCTGATAAAATTGATCGACTTCAACACCTGGGCCAATACGCTCATAGCGGAACGTATACAACAATTGCCACAGGAATTATTTACCCAACATACCGGAGGCAGTTTCCCTTCGGTTAAAGCCACGATGCGGCATATGCTCGAAGCTGACTGGCGATGGCTGCATCGCTGGAAGGGTCATGCCAAAGTATCCATTCCCGATCACTGGCAAACCGGGGATGCGGCCAGTATTACAGCCATCTGGTTTCCGGTACAGCAGGAAATGAAACCTGCCATTATCAACTGGCCTTCGCTTGGATTTGACCAGGTTGCTGTCATTACCCAAAACGATCTGTCGCTCAGCATGAGTCTGGCCGACAGCGTATTCCATGCAGTGAATCACGGCAGCTACCATCGCGGACAGCTTATCAATATGCTCCGGATGCTGGGGCAGGAAGCGGTTCAGACTGATTACCTGATCTATTGTATGCAGCATAGTTGACAGTGGACAGATCTGCAATGTGAAAAATGTAAAGGGTTAAATTATAAGCCCCGCCTTGTTAGGCGGGGCTGCTTTATTCAGTCTTTCTATAATTTTTCTTAATGGCTGACAAACTTCAGCCCCACAATGGAACCCACTAATGTAAAAATGAAAAACAGGCGCCAGAAGCTGGCCGGCTCTTAAAAAATAGTATCCCCATCAAAACGGTGCCTACGGCTCCTATTCCGGTCCATACGGCATAAGCTGTTCCCATTGGCAAAGTAGCTGTAGCCCTGATGAGCAGATACATGCTTACTATCAGCGCCAACACAAAACCCATATACCATCCGTACATAGCATTGCCTTCTGCTCCACGTGCCTTACCCAGACAAAAGGTAAAACTCACTTCAAATAATCCCGCCAGTATTAGTAATAACCAGTTCATGTTTATTGATTTTAAGACTGTAAAATTGCAATAGCCAGACAAGATATTTTTTTACAAATGATAAAAAACCAACCCCGCATTCAACAGTTTTAAGAATTAAGTTTTAGGTAATAGGTATTAGACTCTTTAAACCCTTTATACTGTCCATTACTTCTTTTCCGCTCTTATCCGGCTCAGGCTCACCTGTGTAATGCCCAGGTAGGAGGCTATCTGTCCCAGCGATACGCGCTGCAGCAGATCAGGGTTATGCGCCAGTAATTCCTGGTAACGTATGGTAGCTGTCTTAAACTGCCGGGAGATCAGTCGCTCTTCTGTCCTCAGGAGTTCCTGTTCGGCCAGGCGACGCCCGAAATTGGCAATATGGATATCCGTTTCATACAATGCCTGCAGAGAGGCAGAGCTGATCTGAAACAATTCACAATCTTCGAGAAGCTCAATGTATTCGTAACCGGGCTCGCCATATACGTAACTGCGCATCGAAAGGATAACATCGCCTTCCCAACCAAACCAGAAAGTGATTCCGTTGGTCTCATCCGGTACAAAAGCCCGTACGATTCCCCGGTTGATAAAATAGATATAACGTTCTGTTTTATCGGTGCCCAGCAGCAGGTGTCCCCGGGGCAGTTCGAGTGCCGTGGTAATGGCCTGTATCTTTTCGAGAGAATCCTCAGGCAAAGAAGCTACCGATTGAAGAATTTTACCGAGCAACATTATTTACAGCAATAACTATTTTACAGGCATAATTGATAAAATACTCAGGCTGTATGCCAGTCCTCCTTCCGTATCTGGTAACGGAAATTCTGCCGGGGCCCGGTACCATAATAAGCCACTGCTTCTTCTCCTACTTTTACTGCACCCAAACGGCCAATAGCAATCTGCGAGCGAAGATTGCTGGCTCCTATATGAAAGTAAACCTTATCTACATACTGGAAAATATAGTCGAGCATTAGTTTTTTCACAGAAAGATTGATGCCTGTACCCCAGTAACGGGTGGCATAAAAGGTATAACCAATAAAAATGCTGTTATCACTTTCCTGGTAATCATAAAAACGGGTGCATCCGGCCGCCTTGCCCGAAGACACATCAATAACCCGGAAAGCTCCTTTGCTTTTCATAGCTCCTTCAAAGAACAGGCGAAAAACGTCTTCTTTCCAGCGGTCATTGTTGGGGTGCTGTTCCCATACTTTGGGATCGGCAGCCAGGGCATAGAGATCGGCAAAATCCTCTTCGCGCAATGGCACGAGGGCTGCTTTTTCGTTACGGAGGGAGGGTTGAATGGAAAAGTTCATTTTTATCTCAAAACTGGTTGAAAAATAAGCCTTCGCAAAGCGCTGAAAATGATTTTTGCATACTCAATTTACTGAGGCACAGGCTCTTGTCAAAACAGGTTTATCGCTTAACAAATATATGATAATCAAACATATAAGTTGCCAACTAAAAATTCTTATCAAATTAACACGAGCCCCGGGCGGGATAATTGCCTTTTTGTAATTTTACAGCCTCACTACACCCATCAAATTCCCCCATCAGCAGCTGCTTACATGACCCGTGCGGTAAACACCGGAACTACTGTTGTCGGCTTACTTAACGGACTGGAGACAGAAGACCACTGAATAAACACAAAATAAAGGGAGGAGTTATGTACACGTATGATTTGCTGGAAAACGGATGCTATTACCTGGTGAGGGAAGCCGAAGATTCACCTATTTCCCTGATCAAAGTAGCAGTGGAAACAGATCACTGTTTGTTTGTGCAACGTTTCGACGATCCTACACAAACAGAATGGAAGCTGAAGAGTGATGTGCTGGCAGACATTATTGAATGCCTGAGCGACGAAGCGGTAAAGGCCTGGGAAGCCCATTACAGCAGCGAAGACGTCTACGAAGAAGACGACGAGGATTGATCCCGCCACTCATGGATTTTATTGCATCAGGTGATTGGAATCCACTATTTTTAGTGCAACCAATCACCTTTTTAATTATGTATAAGAAAATTGCGCGATCCTTCCTGCTTGGCCTGACTTTGCTGGGAGGATTTTCCATCGGGCTCAATGCCCAGGACGATCTGCCAAAAGACTATCTGCCTAAAGAATTTCATGCCGGACGCCGTGCCGCTTTACGTGAAATGATGCCTGCCAATTCTGTGATGGTAGTTTTTGCCTATCCCACCCGTGTGTTTTCAAACGATGTGGATTATTTCTATCACCAGAATCCTGATCTTCGTACTATTTCTCCGGCTACAAAGAGCCTCATTCAATGCTGCTGGTTTTCAAAGACGAGCAGACAGACTCTGCCGGTGGCAAATACAGTGAAGTACTGTTTGTGCAAAAGAAAAATGCCCAGCAGGAACAATGGACCGGCCGCCGCCTGGGTACAGAAGGTGCTCAGTCAAAACTCGGCATCCGGATGGCCCTGAATGGTGAAGCTTTCAAAAACTTCTCCGTTGACTTCAGCAAATTCGATAAGATCCTTTTTGACCGGCTTCCCGATGATGTATCCAACAGCCGCGACCGTGCCGACCTGTTCGATCTCATACAGCAATTCAAAGAAAAAGCCGGCATCACAGACGCTACAGCCAAAGACAAACGCTACGACAACGCAGCTTACCGCCAGCTGACCGGCGCTCTCCGTGAAGTAAAAACACCTGAAGAGCTGGTGCTGATCCGTAAAGCAGTAGAGATCTCCTGCATGGGACAGAATGAAGTAATGAAAGTGGTGCGCCCCGATATGAGTGAACTGGAAATCCAGGGACTTCACGAATATGTTCATAAAAAATATGGTGCAGAAGGCGTTGGTTATGGCTCTATCGTAGGCGCCGGTGAAAATGGCTGTGTACTGCACTACATGGAAAACACCAAAACACGCGTGGGCAATACACTCCTGCTTATGGATGTGGGTGCCGAATATCATGGTTATTCTGCCGACGTAACCCGCACCATCCCTGCCAATGGTAAATTCAGTGCTGAAGAAAAAATCATCTATCAACTGGTATATGATGCACAGGAAGCCGCTTTCAAAACACTGAAAGACGGCGCCAAACTGTCTGAAGCCGAAAACGCTGCCCGCGATGTGATTGCCGAAGGCCTGGTGAAACTGGGTATCATCAAGGATAAAAAAGAAAACCGCAAATACTATCCGCACGGCCTGAGCCATCATATTGGTCTGGATGTACATGACCGCAGCAACTATGGCACGCTTAAAAAAGACATGGTGATCACTATCGAACCTGGTATTTATATTCCCGCCGGCAGCGATTGCGACAAAAAATGGTGGAGCATTGCTGTACGTATCGAAGATGATGCACTGATCACGCAAAACGGTTATGAGTTGCTCTCCCGCTTTGCTCCCCGCTCAGTGGAAGAGATCGAAAAACTGATCGCACAGAAAAGCGCACTGGATGATTTCAAACTGCCACCACTGAAAACAACAGATAAAAAAGGATTCTAACCGGATCTTTACCAATAAAAGAAAAGCGATGCTCAGACGGGCATCGCTTTTTTATTATGCTCAGGGAAATTCAAACATCAGGGATAGGTGACCGTAAAGCTACCCGCAGTCACATCGCGCAGCGTACTGGACGCATCCATCACCTTTCCGGCAAATGTACCGGTGACAGTACGGGTGCTGGTATTATGACCAGTGACCGTAGCAATTAAAGTGGTCGTGGTCAATGAAGGATCAGCCTCGTAAGTAATGGTGGATGCTGCATTTTCAAAGGCAAATGCACCACTGTTGCCGGTAACTCCGGCAAAAGGATAAGTTTCTCCATTATTAATAGTCTTATCGAGATCGGCGAGGATCATATCAAACAGATCACCCGCCGCATTTTCGCCCCAGAAATAAAAGAGACCAAACGGAGGTGCGGATGTATTATCAAATTCGGCATTGGTAATAATACCGGAATAAGTAACGCCGCCTGCTGTAAACTGCCAGGTGCCCGTAGCGCTGTTGCCCTGCTCCACTGTCACCTCCACACTGCAGGGTGTGCCGCTACCTGAGTTGATCGGTACATTGAAATTACCGGCAGCCGTGGGGATACCGCTGCCGCTGAGTGTGACTGGCTGCACACCGGTGACACTGAAATTGCCGGCAGCGCTGAATGTCATACCATTGATGGTACCGGTCATATTGTATCCACCCGTTGTGGTCACATTTACATTGATGGTAATCTCATGACTGGCATCGAGTTCCTCTCCGGCAATATAGGTCCCGCTTACTACACCGCTTGCACAATCCACGGCATATACAGCCGGACCAGTGATGTTGACTTCGAAACTGCAACTGGAAGCGCCTACGGTTACCGGAATATTGGTAGACCCCGTGATCAGGGGTGTGCCGCTACCGGTAAGAGTGATGGTTTGCGGGCCTGTGGTGCTCACTGTACCGGCACCTGTAAATGTAATACCATTGCTTACCGGTGTGGAAATAGTATAGGTACCGGGAGTGGTTACATTTACTTTAATCACCACCTGGTTGGAAGAATTAAGTGCAGTGCCGGTAATATAACTGCCGGCCAGCACATAGTCGATACAATTGCCCGGGTCGCCATCAAGCGTCATTTCTGCCGGTACACCTCCGCCCGGGGGCAGCGTTGTAACGGCTACTGTACACTGCGATGTGCCATAAGTAATGACAAAATTATGGATGCCCGCTGCAAAGGGAGTACCTGAACCCGGAAGTTTAATCGTCTGAAGACCGGTGGTAGTAAAAATGCCGGTAGCCCGGAAGAAGATACCATTTACGGTATCAGATGCAATCACATAAGTACCCGATGTAAGTACATTCACCTTCTACTTCTAGGTAGTTGGCAGCACCACTCAGCCCCACTCCTTCTTCATAGGTTCCCACCACAGTTTTGGGCAGACAGTCGCCGGAGCCATCCTTTTGCAGGGTGCCCTGAGAGGGTATCTTGCTTACTTCATAGCTTAATTCTTTCTGGCAGGAGATCATGCCCGCACATAAACCCAGCAGGAGAAACAGGAGTAAGGGTAGTCTTTTCATGAAAGCGGAATTAAAAGTTAAAAATAAAGGTTTTTTCTGTATCCGCTTCACAGGGACGAGTATCGGAAATTGGGGGAAAGCCCCTATCTTGTCATCACATAAACGAAGACATGAAGAAAATCGTTTCTCCCCTGCTGCTTTTTTTTATGATATGCAGCGGTTTTTATCCGTTATCCGTACAGGGGCAGCCCACCGTTGAAATACTGACATCCGGTACCAAAACAAGTCTGCGCGGCCTCAGCGTTGTCAACGACAATGTCGTTTGGGTAAGCGGAAGCCGGGGTATGGTAGGCCGTAGTCTCAATGCAGGCAAAAACTGGAAGTGGATGACCGTAAATGGTTATGAAAAAACGGAATTCCGCGATATCGAGGCCTTTGATGCCAATACCGCCCTCATCATGGCTATTGGCGAACCGGCCTATATCCTTAAAACAACCGATGGCGGTGATACCTGGAAAGTAGTGTATGAAAATACGACCAAGGGAATGTTTATGGATGCCATGGATTTTTCGGATAATCAAAATGGCATTGTCATTGGCGACCCTATCAATGGCAAACCTTTTATTGCCCGCACCAGCAATACCGGTAATACATGGACAGAAATAAATGCAGACGCATTCAACCTGGCTGTCGACAGCGGAGAGGCCTTTTTTGCTGCCAGCGGCACCAATGTGCGTTTATTTGCCAACAACGACTTTTTTATTGTGAGTGGCGGGCGCCAAAGCCGGCTGCTGACCAATAAAGGCATTACCCCATTGCCGCTTATGCAGGGGAAGGAAAGCACCGGGGCCAATTCGATCGACATCTTCGATGAAGGCATTCCGGATAAACCCGGTAAAAACATGATCATTGTCGGGGGTGATTTTGCCGCAGATTCATTGCGGGAGGATATCTGTATCTATACAAAAGACGGGGGTAAAACCTGGAAGAAACCCAAAGTACCGCCTCATGGCTACCGCAGTGCCGTTGAATATCTTGACAAAAACGCCATTGCCGCCTGTGGGATCAATGGTGTGGACCTGAGCACAGACGGAGGCAATACCTGGAAACTGATCAGCAAGGAAGGCTTCAATAGTTTACGCATAGCACGTATTGGCACAATGATATTCCTGGCGGGAAATAATGGCAAGGTGGGGAAGCTGGTGTGGAAGTAATGTGTCGATTTGAAAATTTGAGGATTTGAAAATAGATGAGGAGAACCCAAATCAATCTTCAAGTCCTGAAATCAGTATATCTTAACTCTTTTCCTCCATTTTCAAATCATCAAATCACCAAATCTTCAAATCATCCTAGAGGTTTTTCAATATTTCCGCCACCGATGGTCTTTTTTTGTAATCGGAATTAAAGAAACGGTATATGACAGTTGATTCTTTATCAATTACATATGTTGCGGGAATGGGCAGAAAATTTCCGTTGCGGCCATTGATCTCATCTATTTTGATACCGCTGTTGCGATAACGGGTAAGTGTGTTTTCAGGCACTTCAAACTCCACATCGTATGCTTTCATGATTTTGAGACCTTCATCATAGAGTACCGGAAAAGAAACACTCGTCTTTTCGACGGTCTTTGCCACGTTCTCAGGCAATTCGGCCGAAACAGCCACTACCGTAGCTCCTTTTTCCTGGATCAATGAAAGTGAATCCTGCAGTTTTTGCAGGTACTTGTTACAAAACGGGCACCAGTACCCCCGGTAAAACACCAGTACCACCTTCCCTTTTTTCAACAGATCTTTGAGGCGTACATCATTGCCATTTTGATCCTTTGCCTTAAAATCAGGCGCTTTGGAGTTCAGAAACAACCCTTCCGGGGCCTCCTGTGTCCAGGCTGCCGATACACCCAGCAGTAAGGCAAATGCCAGTATCCATTTTTTCATAGTAGCTGTATTTCGCTCCAAATCTACAATACACCCGGCACAGAAAAACCGGTTTTTGTTTACCCTTAACAAATCCTCTTTTTCCCTATTTTTGCCCACTTCCTGTAAAGGAACCACCAAACAACTGCTATATGAATAATAAACATGAGAAAAGATTTCTCCTCAATACGCTGATTGGCCTGCTGTTTACAACAGCCAGTTCATTTGCGGTCATCTATATCTGCTTCAACAAACAACATCAGCAGGATTGGGTATTCTGGGCTGTGGTTACTGCAATAGGATTCAATGCAGGTTTTCTCTTTATTGGCAGTGGCGCCGTTCACAAAGTGAAAGCAGATCTTATCCGCCGTCAGAAACAGAAGACGAAGGGTGACAAATCAGGCGGTGAATAAATCCCTGGCGGATCAGCCAAACCTTTTGGTAAACATAAAATATACGGCACCCATCAGGAAAATAAAACTTACCAGGTATCGCCAGTGAAAAGCCTCTTTCATCACCAGCACGGCAAAGAGGGCAAAGACTACGAGCGTGATCACTTCCTGAATGATCTTTAATTGAAATAACCCCACTCCTGCCGAATGTCCGAGCCTGTTGGCCGGAACAGCCAGGCAGTATTCGACCAGTGCAATCAGCCAGCTGATAGCAATCGCCTTCCAAAGCGGCCACCCTTCATGTTTGAGGTGATAATACCAGGCAAATGTCATGAATACATTAGAAGCCATCAGAAGCAAAATAGTGCGCATCATATTCCTGTACTATTATAGATTTTGCGGAGAAGAAAAGAATGTCTGCAGAATTTGTTTTGTTGCCCTCACCTCCTCAGGATTTATATCATTGTTGGTATAACTCTCCGGGTCTGTGGCAAAGGCCGGATGTACAAAGCCCATCTGACTGGGTTCTTTGCGGCGCAGGGAGGCATGAAATTCTGTACAGCCCGTACCAGCAGCAAGTGCTCCTACCGCAGCAGGCTTCACACCACTGCCGATAAGGATAATAATACGTTCCGCCGCCGCCTGCTGCAATTGAGCCAGTAATCCGATCCCGTCTGGTGCGAGGGGTTGCTGGCCCGATGTCAGAATACGTTCACAGCCGATTTGAATAAGTTTTTCCATTGCCTCAAAAGGATCACGACAGCGGTCAAAAGCCCGGTGAAAGGTGGCACTCAAAGGATAGGCTTCTTCTATCAGCCTGGCAGTGCGTTTTTCATCAATGCTTCCGTCGCGGTTCAGTAATCCGATCACTACGCCGTCGCAACCCAACTCGCGGCATAGCCTGATATCCTGACGCATGATCTGAAATTCTTCATCATCAAATAGAAAATCACCACCCCGTGGCCTGATGATCGGAAATATCGGCAATGAAAAAGCTTCCCTGCACTGCCTGATATGCCCCATGCTGGGCGTAGTGCCACCCTCCGCCAGATTGGCGCAGAGCTCTATCCTGTCAGCACCGCCTGCCACAGCCTGCCGGGTAGTATGAAAATCGGAAGTAGCTATTTCCAGTAAAAAAGAACGGAGCGGCGTCTGTTCCATATAACATCACTTAAAGTATAACATCAAAACAATATCAGCTAAACCAGCTTTTGGCTTTGATCAGCTTTTCCTGTGTATTGGACTTGATGGCGTAGCTGAATCCTTTATGAATGGCAAACGCTCCGGCCTGACCTTTCCTGTTAAGTGCCAGGAAAGCTACCTGTATATCTTTCGCTTTAGCTCCTTTGATACGCACAATACGTTCAATTACCTTGCGGCAGGCTGCTTCGGGCGATAAACCCTGGCGCATCAGTTCTACCACGCTATGTGACCCTGCCACGCGTATCACATCTTCGCCCTGGCCTGTAGCTGTACAGGCTCCCACCTCATTATCTACATACAATCCCGCGCCGATGATCGGAGAATCACCCAGGCGTCCACGCATCTTGAATCCCATACCGCTCGTTGTACAACTGCCGCTCAGATTGCCCATGGTGTCCATAGCAACCATACCGATCGTATCATGATTCCAGTCGCCATTGGACAAACGGACTGGCACATCGATACGGGCATTGCCTTTATTTTCTATGTTGATAACGGGTTTGTATTCCGATTTTTTCAGCCATTCGTCATAAGCACGTTGTGCATCGGGTGAAAGCTTCTGCTCTTCGAGTTGAAATCCTTCTGCTATGGCAAATTGCTGTGCACCACTACCGACAAGCATTACATGCGGCGTTTTTTCCATCACCCGGCGTGCCACTGCTATCGGATGTTTGATCCGTTCCAGGAATGCCACACTTCCGCAGTTGAAATGCTCATCCATGATACAGGCATCCAGTGTCACATACCCATCGCGGTCCGGATTGGCGCCGAGCCCCACACAGCAATTCTGCGAAGCTTCTGTCACCATCACTCCTTTTTCCACAGCGTCCAGTGCCCGGCCGCCTTTGCCCAGTACTTCCCAGGCCCCGTTATTCGCTGCCAGGCCTGCATCCCAGGTCGATATTACCACCGGCTGCCCTTTTACACCCGACACAGCACCCTGGCCCAGGCTACTGCGACCTGTCAGCACGGCCGCCGAACTAAACAAAGACGATAAGATGAACTTTCTGCGGTTAACCATTGTTTTGCTTTAAGCGCCTAAGTTAATCTTTTCCTTATCAATAAGATAAACCGCCAGTCACTTTATTGTATCCCTGATCCACAGTGCTTATTGCTGACGGTATTACTATTAACACTGACAGAATTGCCGGAATTGCAGTTAGGAATATATTTTGATGTTTAAACATTGATTTTATACCTTTGTACTAAATATTATAACTAAAATGCGTATCGAAATACTGGCAGGCAGTCCGCGTGAACACAGCACATCGCGTCGTGTGGCCCTGCATCTGCAACAATGGCTGAGTACGAACACGGATCATGAGGCCGGTGTGATTGATCTCTACGAATGGAATCTTCCACCGCTGCAATCCGTTTTCCTGAATCCGGATAAAACGCCGGAAGCCTTTCGTCCATTGAGTCAGCGGATTTTTGCTGCTGATGCATTTATACTGGTTACCCCGGAGTATAATGGCAGTTATTCTGCAGCATTGAAAAATCTGCTGGATCATTTCCCAAAACAACACCATAAACCCTTTGGTATCGTAACCGCTTCTACGGGGGCATTGGGAGGCATACGCGCCACACAGCAAATGCTTTTACTGATACCCGCTCTGTTTGGTATTGCATCGCCTTATATGCTGGCGGTACCACATGTAGACCGTAAGTTCAGCGAGACAGGTGAGTTGGTCGATGAAGCATTCACCAACAACGTACACAATTTTATAAAGGAATTTTTATGGCTGGCCGAACGCCTGGTAAAGGAACCGGCTGCCATCTGACCCTCACTTACTAATAAATAAAAAGGAGAACATAATATGAAACAGCAAAAAACAATTGAAACCGTACTGGCTCCTCCTCCCCCGCATATGGTGGGTGATGGATTCAGGGTTCATAGTTTTTTTCCCAACAACGGGCTGATTGGCAAAAAGAGGATGAGTCCGTTTTTTCTGCTCGACTACAATGCCCTGATGGATTTTTCTCCCCGCAAAGAGCCCCGTGGAGTGGGTGTACACCCGCATCGTGGTTTTGAAACGGTGACCATTGCCTATCATGGCCGTATCGCTCACCACGACAGTGCCGGCAACAGCGGCATCATTGGTGAAGGCGAAGTGCAATGGATGACTGCAGCCTCGGGTTTGCTTCATAAAGAATATCATGAAGCAGCATTCAGCCGGCAGGGCGGCCCTTTTCAAATGGTTCAATTATGGGTAAACCTGCCAGCCAAATACAAAACTGTTGCGCCCAAATACCAGGAGCTGAGTGTTGATAAAATGGTGCGGGTACCGCTGGCAGATAACCTGGGAGAGGTGGAAGTCATTGCCGGCTCGTATGCTCATACACAGGGTACCGCCAGCACATTTACGCCCATGCATGTCTACAACCTGCGTCTGAAAAAAGGAGCCAAACTTGACCTGGATTTTCCGGCGCATTACAATACAGGTATGCTGATCGTTGCCGGCGAAGCCAACATCAATGGCAGTTCCGTACCAGCCGATCATTTCGTATTATTCAAAAATGATGGAGAACAGGTATCTGTAGAGGCTGCGGCCGATGCCGTGATCCTGGTCCTCTCTGGTGAGCCCATCGACGAGCCTATTGCCCAATACGGTCCTTTTCTGATGAATACCTGGGAAGAAATCGAACAGGCCATTACTGATGTGAATGCGGGAAAGTATGGAACACTGGAAGAGTGATTTGACGATTTGATAATTTGAGGATTTGAAGATGAGTGTTAAGTAGTAAGTTTTAAGTTCTTTCAAAACGTTGAGACCATTGCCACTCTAAGGATCATCTGTAAAACTCAGTATTTGACCTGAGAAGTAATCTTGATTGTAGAGATTGGCCCTCGTTGGGTTTACTATTTTCCTGGCAAGTCCTCTTTTCAATATGAGAGGATATTGCCAGGAAAATATTGAGAGTTCAAAACTGTACGATTAGTTTAAGCTTATCTGACACCGTCTGTAAGATCAAATCTTGACTATTGCAGACATCTTCAAATCCTCAAATTTTCAAATCTTTTTCTGCATATACCTCTCCAGCCCCTTCCTTGCCTGTTTTTGCACCGCTCTTTTCATAAAGCCTGTCCAGCCAAATAGCTGACCTTTCCAGCCCAGCGCCTGTCCTATCCAGGTGCTTAACCGAAAAGCGTCGCTGTGTTCCACAATCTTACCCTCACTGAATTTCATATAAGCCTTCACCTTATTGACCACTTTACGGCCGGTACGCGAAAAGGTATACGTAGCTGTCCACTCACAGGTAGCATACTCTTCATCGAGCAACTCGATCGGACCATAGGTAACTGAAAAATCCCTGGCTGCTCCGCAAAGCATTTCCCACATGGCCCTTACCTCATCGCCCTGCAGCACACCAAATACCGGATCATTAAAAACGATATCCTGACTGTAACATGCATTCATTGCCGCATGATCGAGGCGGTTAAATGCTGTATAAAATGTTTCGATGAGCTGTTGCTGATTGTTCATAACTATTCGGTAGTTGTCCGGTCGTTTCCGGCGGTTTACGTTACTTTTAATGGCCAAATCTAATAATTGTATGAGACGATCCCTCTTCTATCTGTTGTTTTTCCTGCTGCCCCTGGGCCTGCTGGCCCAGCATGAGCAGGACAGTGCCTGGATTCGTGAGCATTACACCAAAAAGGAAATATACATCCCCATGCGGGATGGAGTGAAACTCTTCACAGCTGTTTACCTCCCCAAAGATGCCAGCGAAAAGCATCCCATCCTCATGAACCGCACACCCTACAGTTGCTCCCCTTATGGAGAGGATCAGTTCCGTGCCTTCTGGATGAATCACTGGAAATATTACCTCCGCGAAAATTATATCATCGTCATCCAGGACGTTCGCGGCCGCTGGATGAGTGAGGGCCAGTTTGAAGACGTACGCCCTTTCAATAAAAATAAAAAAAGTTCTGCAGAGATAGACGAAGCCAGCGATACCTATGATGCTATTGACTGGCTGGTAAACAATCTGCCCAACAACAATGCCCATGTGGGTGTATTCGGCATTTCGTATCCGGGTTTTTATTCCACGATGGCCGCAGCATCGGGCCATCCTGCACTAAAAGCAGTGAGTCCGCAGGCTCCCGTCACCGATTGGTTTATGGGTGATGACTTTCACCACAATGGGGCTTTTTTCCAGATGGACGGCTTCAGCTTTTATTCCGGTTTTGGTAAGCCCCGTCCCCAGCCTACCAAGGTGGGTCCAAAAGGATTTGACTTCAAGGTCAGGGATAACTATCAGTTTTACCTGGAAGCAGGCACACTGCAGCAACTGGCCGATTATATGGGCGACAGCATAAAATTCTGGAAAGAATTATATGCACACCCCAACTATGATGAATGGTGGCAGGCCCGCAATGCCCGGGTGGCTATGTATGATGTAAAACCGGCTATGCTGGTAGTGGGTGGATTATTTGATGCAGAAGACTGTTATGGTGCCTGGAATCTTTATAAGGCAATCGAGAAACAAAGTCCGGCTACCAACAATAAGATTGTAATGGGTCCCTGGTATCATGGTCAGTGGGCCAGCCGCGACGGAAGCCGTCTTGGTAATGTACGTTTTGGCCGCAATACCGCCTTTGACTATCAGAATAATATTGAGATCCCTTTTTTCAATTATTACCTGAAAGGCAAAGGAGATGATCCGGCGCTACCCGAAGCCACTGTTTTCTTTACCGGTGAAAATAACTGGAAACAACTGCCGCAATGGCCTCCCCAAAACATGACACCCACGCCGCTTTATCTCCAGGCTGCTGGCAGCCTCAACTGGAATGCCGGCAGCAACGGCACCGCATACAGGGAGTATATCAGCGACCCGGCCCATCCTGTTCCCTATACGGAAGATGTACACTTTGGCCGCACGCGCGAATACATGACCGATGATCAGCGTTTTGCCCATCGCCGGCCCGATGTACTTACCTACGTAACTAAGCCGCTTGACGAAGACCTGACACTTGCCGGTCCGCTGACAGCCGATCTCAAAGTAAGCATCAGTACTACCGATGCAGACTTTGTAGTAAAGCTCATTGATGTTTTTCCCGACAACTTCAGCTATCCCGGCGATGTTGCCCAGGCCGGTCGTACAGCAGGCGGCTCCTATCCCATGGGTGGTTATGAGCAACTGGTACGCGGAGAGATCATGCGCGGACGCTTCCGCCAGAGCTTTGAGAAACCTGCAGCCTTCAAACCAGGCAAAACCGAAACGGTAAAATTTGAATTACCTGATGTAGCCCATACATTCCGCAAAGGACACCGGCTGATGATACAGGTACAAAGCAGCTGGTTCCCGCTGGCAGACCGCAACCCGCAACAATTTGTCAACATTTATTCGGCCAAACCGGAAGACTTTAAAAAATCAACCATCCGTATTTTTGAAGCCAGTACTATTGTATTGCCCATAGTAAAATAATCAATCCGTTCACATTTATCAAAAAACAAGTTACATGCGCCTTTTTATTGCACGACTCATGCTGCTTTTCTTGCCAGTTGCAGGCTTTGCCCAGTCTGCACCCGATACCGGTTGGGTACGTCAGAATTTTACCAAATCGGAAGTTTATATCACCATGCGTGATGGCATAAAGCTCTTTACTGTTATCTATACGCCACGCGAAACAGGCAAGTACCCCATCCTGATGCAGCGCAGCCCTTATTCCTCACGTCCCTATGGAGCCGACCAGTACCGTCAGCGGCTTGGGCCCAACACACAGTTAATGAAGGCCGGTTACATTTTTGTATACCAGGACGTACGTGGGCGATATAAGAGCGAAGGCGGCTTCCGCGAAATGACGCCCTATATCGTTAATAAAAAAACCAATAAGGATGTAGACGAGTCAAGCGATACTTACGATACCATCGAATGGCTGCTGGCCAATACGCCCAATAATGGCCGGGTAGGTCAGTATGGCATTTCATTTCCGGGTTATTACTCTACCGCTTCACTGCCCGCAGCTCACCCGGCACTGAAAGCTGTATCGCCACAGGCCCCCATGTCAGACGAATTCATTGGAGATGACTGCTATCACAATGGCGCTTTTTTCCTGATGGACAACTTTGGTTTCTACAGTGGTTTCGATGGCCCGAAAGCAGCCAATGGAGAAAGCTATACTCCCTTTTTCCGTGCACGGTATTCAGATGCTTATCAGTATTTTCTTCAGATGGGTCCGCTGAAAAATGTAAACAATGAAGCATTCTTCCGTGACAGTAACAGCATCTGGCGTCAAACGGTAAAAAATGATACCTATAATGAATTCTGGCAATCACGCAATATCCGCCAGCACCTGAGCAATATCAAACCTGCGGTATTGCTGGTAGGCGGCTGGTTTGATGCAGAAGATCTTTTTGGTGCTTTAAAAACCTATGCGGCCATTGAGAAATTATCACCCGGCAATAACAGCCGCCTGGTAATGGGCCCCTGGACACATGGAGCCTGGTCTGGCTCCAACTGGACTTCGTTTGGTACCTACCAGTTTGGTGTGAATCTAAACCAGTATTACCAGGATGAAATTGAAACTCCTTTCTTCAACTACTACCTGAAAGACCAGGGCAGCTTTCAGCTTCCGGAAGCCACGATTTATGAAACAGGCAGCAACCAGTGGAAACAATACAGTACCTGGCCTCCGGCTGGCAGTACGCCCACTCCTTATTACCTGCAACCAGCCGGTAGTCTGGGCACCAGCAAGCCTGCAGCCAATGGTGGCTTTAGCAGTTATGTAAGTGACCCGGCCAAACCTGTTCCCTATACAGCAGTGACTTCTGGCGGTCGCAACAATGAATACATGGTAGAGGATCAGCGGTTTGCTGCCCGCCGTCCGGATGTACTGGTATTTCAGACAGATACCCTCACAGGCGATCTCACACTCACCGGCGAAATCGTTGCCAACCTGTTGGTCTCTATGACCGGTACAGATGCTGATTTTATCGTAAAACTTATTGATGTATGGCCCGATCCTTCGAGCCTGCCAGCAACCCAACAAGGTCAGCGTCCCACACAAATGGGCGGTTATCAGCAAATGGTAAGAGCTGAAGTATTCAGGGGAAAATTCCGCAATAGCTTCAGCAAACCCGAGCCCTTTGTACCGAATAAAGTAGAGAAGGTAAACTTCAAACTCAATGAAGTAGCGCATACCTTCAAGAAAGGACATCGCGTAATGATACAGGTACAAAGCAGTTGGTTTCCGCTGGTTGACCGCAACCCCAACAAGTTTGGCACTATTGCCAATATGGATGAAAAAGATTTCCAGAAAAATACGATCAAACTGTATCATGACAGCCGCAACAGCAGCTATATAAGTTTGCCGGTAATGAATCAGTAAAAAGCGGATAGTGGTCGGTGATCAGTGGATAGTCAACAGGAAAAGTTTAAAATAACTTAGCGGAAAGAATTTAATCGACCTATCGGGACGCTGTACGTTCCGATAGGTCTACTGTTCACTAACCACCGTCCACCGACCACTATTTTCACACAACCGTTTGCTCCTTTTTTACATTAAACAATAGCCTAAATTGCCCCTGTATTCTAAATCTTTTACCATGCGTCTGATCTTCGGTTTTATCTTTCTTTTTGCAGTGGCAGGCAGTTATGCCCAAACGGTCAGTATCATTCCACAACCCGTATCGCTTGAACAGCATAAAGGGTCATTTGTGATCACTAAAAATACTGCGCTGGTAGTAACGGATGCAGGCGATGAGGCTTCTGCTGCTTTCTTCAACAGTTATCTGAAACAGGTCTATGGATTTCAGCTGGCCGTTAAGGATAAAGCAGTTGCAGCCAGTATTGTACTGAGTACCCGTAAGTTCATACAGGCACCTGCAGTGGAAGGCTATCAGCTTACGTCAGGTGCTCAGGGCGTTCGTATAGAAGGAGATTCCTATGCAGCTACTTTCCAGGGTATTCAGACCCTTATCCAATTATTACCGGTACAAAAGGCATCCGGTCTCAAAATCGCATCGGTTACAGTAAAGGACGCGCCGCGGTTCGCTTATCGCGGTATGCACCTCGATGTAGGACGTCATTTTTTCCCTATTGCCTTTGTAAAAAAATATATCGATTATCTCGCCCTGCATAAGATGAATTATTTCCACTGGCACCTGACCGATGATCAGGGATGGCGGATAGAAATAAAAAAATACCCCCGCCTTACCCAGATCGGCGGTTTTCGTAATGGCACCATCATTGGCCGGTATCCCGGTACAGGAAATGATGAGCAGCGTTATGGCGGATATTATACACAGGAAGAGGTGAAGGAGATAGTAGCTTATGCTGCGCAACGTTTTATTACGGTAGTACCGGAAATAGAACTACCGGGGCATGCTTCTGCAGCTATTGCAGCTTATCCCATTCTCAGCTGTTTTCCATCAGAATCAACTCAGCATCCTGCTGATTGTGCCTGGGCGGGTGATACGACCGGCAAACAGGTGCAGCAAACCTGGGGCGTATTTGATGATGTATTCTGTGCCGGCAAGGAAACCACATTCGAATTTTTGCAGGACGTCATGGATGAGGTGATGGCACTGTTTCCGAGTAAGCTGCTGCACGTGGGTGGAGATGAATGCCCTAAATCGAACTGGAAACGTTGCCCGCAATGTCAGCAGCGCATGCGCGATAATAGCCTGAAGGATGAGCACGAACTGCAGAGTTATTTCATTCAGCGTATGGAAAAATATCTCAACGGAAAAGGACGCACTATCATTGGCTGGGATGAGATACTGGAAGGCGGCCTGGCTCCCAATGCAGCTGTGATGAGCTGGCGCGGTGAGGAAGGCGGTATCACGGCAGCCAAACAAAAACACAATGTGGTCATGACCCCCGGCGGCTGGATGTATTTTGATCATACACAAAGCCAGCAGGAAGATTCTGTAACAATTGGCGGGTTTACACCTTTGCAAAAAGTATACAGCTACGAACCCGTACCGGCCGCACTTACTGCCGACGAAGGCAAGTACATCCTGGGCGCT
Source organism: Chitinophagaceae bacterium (assembly GCA_047600605.1). Taxonomy (GTDB): domain Bacteria; phylum Bacteroidota; class Bacteroidia; order Chitinophagales; family Chitinophagaceae; genus CAYMZZ01. Next base: position 690,252 of record JASGKK010000001.1, read on the forward strand.
CAAGCCAACCTGTGGACAGAATATATCAAGAATCCCCGGAAAGTAGAATACATGGTCTTTCCCCGCATGAGTGCTTTAGCTGAAGTACTGTGGTCAACGAAAGAAAACCGCAACTGGGATAATTTTGAAAAAAGACTGCAAACCCAGTTCAAACGTTATGACTTGTGGAAGAGCAATTACAGCAAGGCCTATTTTGATCTGCAGGCTACAGTACAACCTGCTGCTAATAATAATGGACTCACCTGGAAACTGGAAACCAAACAGGCTGGCGCCAAAATAAGTTACCTGGTTCAGAAAAACGGGCAGGCTCCGGCCAAAGCCTGGGCCACCTACAAAGTTCCTATCGCTGTGCAGCAAAGTATTACTATCACCGCACGCAGCGTAGCCTCTAACGGTACGGTAGGCAATGCGGTGGTGCAGGAATTCAACTTCAATAAAGCTACCGGCAAACCGGTGCAGCTCACCCATCAGCCTGGCCGCAGCTATCCCGGCGATGGAGCATTTACGCTGGTCAATGGTATTCAGAATACAAAAGGCCTGACCCGCTCCAAAGAATTTCTGGGATTTGAAGGCGAAGATTGCGAGGCTGTCATTGACCTGGGCAATGCCACTGAAATAAAAGAGGTTGTCGCTCATATACTGGAGCAGAATGGCAGTTGGATCTATCGTCCGCAATCCATTACTGTATGGCTTTCTGATGATGGTTCACTCTATCGCGAAGCAGCTACTGCCAATATGTTTATCCAGGTCACTCCCCTTAAAACGGCAGGTGTGAGTTTTGCTCCGCAAAAAGCCCGTTATGTAAAAGTGCTGATCAAAAATCACGGTCTTATTGGTGAAGGACAGGCTGGTGCCGGTCACAAAGCCTGGTTATTCGTAGATGAGCTGGAAGTAAATTAAAAATATCTCTACGGTTTATCCCACCATACACGGGTAAGAAATGTATTGGGTCCCTGGCGGCCGATGGCTGCCAGGTAATTGGCCTCATTGACGGCAGCTTCCGAAGAAGGATACAGCATGCGCCGCGGAATTTGTCCGTTGGTAGCATTACCAACATAGTTTACCGGCGCCAATTGCGGATAATCAGTTCTGCGCCAGTTGGCCCAGGCTTCATACCAATCAAGGAAGCAGCAAAGCCAGTATTGCTGGTTGATCTGTTCCAGGCCAGCTGTGCCGGTAAAAGGATTCTCAGATAAATACTCGGCAATAGTGGCATCTCCAATAACAGCCGATGGTTCATACAAAGAAAGCTGACGCATAGCCGCTGTAACGCCGTTGTTATAATGTGTGGCAGCATTACCCCCCACCTGCCAGCCGCGGAGTGCAGCTTCTGCCAGCAGCAACTCACATTGCGCATAACTGACCAGCAGGGTCGGCGCATCCAGCTTTAACCAGATATCACCCCGGATCGTGGAATATCCATCCAGCGAGCCCGGATAGCCCGCAGCCTTACTGATATCGGTGGTGCCTCCATTCTGATCATATCCATTGGGTAATCCGCGCTGACGGTCTGGATCAATATTTCCATCGCCTCTCAGCTGTGCTATCCAGGGCAGCCGCGGGTCATGGTGTGTGTACAGGAAATCGATCAGGGTTTTGCTCAGAAAGACTTCCCGCTTGGCATTGCCGGAGCGATCCCATCCGGTTGCATTCCATTCTCCTCCCAGAATATTACTATTGCGGTTTACCGTAGTACGTCCGCCACTGGTGCTGTGTTTTACATAGGCGTTGTCGCCTACAGCATTCATGACGCCACCGGCGTATGCCCGCTCTACCCATTCCTTCGCCAGCGGTTCATTTATTTTTACCAGGCGCATACCCAGGCGAAGCATTAGCGAATAGGCCAGCTTCTTCCATTTCAGCAAAGCATCGGGCGCAGCCCGGTAGATCAGGTCACCATTACCTGGCGCAGGCCGGCCAGGATCAATCGCCTGAGCAGCCTGATCAAGCTCCTGCAGCATGCTCACATAGATACTCTGCTGATCGTCGTAGCGGGGAGTGAAAATATTTCCATAATAACCCAGACCCGCCTCGCTGTAAGGAATATCACCATACAGATCGGTCAGGCGGTGCACAATCAATACCCGCATGATACGACCTACCTGGTACAGATTGGAAAGCTGCTCATGCGGCTGACTGACCTTTAACAGGTCTACCACATATTTTACCTGGTCTTTAAATGCCACATCAAAGTAAGCAGATGACCAGCCATCATGCTGAATGTACTTATCACCTGCATACCAGCTGGTATTGGCCAATTGCTGCATCATCATACCACAATAGATAATATTGACACGCCAGGTTTCGTAACTGTAATCGCTATTGCCCGTATATTCCAGCTGAGCGCGGGTCAGACTGTATTCAGCGGTATACTGATCGGCAGTGAGTTTGCCGGTATCCGTATTGATCTCATCAAAGCGACGGGTGCAGCCAACCTGCAGCACTGCAACCAGTACCGCTATCAGCAGCAATTGCCCGCAATAAGGATCATATTTTTTCCAGCCCTTCATCAAAAACGCAATTGAAGATTTATACCCCAGGACCGTACACTGGGCATCGCCGCATACTCCAGTCCCTGTGCATTGCCGTTTGAATAATTCGATTCGGGATCAATATGCGGCGTGGCTTTGTAAATATAAAACAGATTACGTGCTACCAGCGACACCTGCAGGATGGCTTCTTTCTTCTTACTCAGCCTGAGTGGATGCCGCCAGCCAATGCTCGCCGATCTGAATTTGATAAACCCTGCATCGTATACCTGCAATGCAGAAATCCTGTATAATGCCTCATAATACTGCTGGGCTGGAAATGTTTTTTCCACATCATGTCCCTGCGCGTCCACTCCTTTTACCATTACGCCGGTTTCACGGCCTTCGAGTGTAAGCGGATGCAGTCCCCGCTGCACCGCTGTTGCATTGGTACCCGAATATAACGAAGCCCCAAATTTGTAATCGATCAGGAAATTGAATTGAAATTTTCGCCAGCGCAGTTCATTGTTCCAGCCGCCTGTAATAGGATGCACGCCGGTGCCCATTGGTACCAGCGCATCGCTGGGTTGCAAACCATTTGCGCCGAGCACAGGTTGTCCGCCAGCATTTCTTTTAATGGTATATACCATGATCTGCGAAAATGGAAGACCTACGATATGCTGAATAAAACCGCGTTCCGTACGCGACTCTCCATTCATAACCTGCATCAATGACTGTTTATGTGCCAGCCGGATAATACGGTTTTGATTGTGAGCAAAATTGACCGACGTTTTCCAGCCAAAAGAAGCCCGCTGTACAGGTGTGCCGGCGAGCAGCAACTCTATCCCCCGGTTACGGATACGCCCTACATTGAGCAGTGCAGATGAATAGCCGGAAGTACCGGATACGGTGGCAGCTACTATGTCATTCAGGGTATGTTTATTGTACCAGGCAACGTCAAACTTTAACCGTTTATTGAAAAAACTAAATTCAGCACCCAATTCCAGTTCCTTTACCTGCAGTGGTTCCAGTGCCTGATTGGGTATTTCATTGCCAATATTGCCAATAGGAGTACCATTTATCTCGCCCATGATACTGTAATACTGTCGCGTCGAAAAGATCGGCGCATCACCGCCTACCATAGAATAGGCAGCACGCAGACGGCCTGAGTTAAACCAGTTGCGGGCGGCAGAACCGTCTTTGCGCGATCCATTAAACAACCACGACAGGCTGGCCGAAGGATAGTTGTAAGAGTTTTTACCTGATGGCAGGGTACTTGACCAGTCGTTACGATCAGTAAGACTTAAAAAAAGACGATCGCGATACGAAAGCTCTACCGCTCCATAAACTGAATGCACTTCCTTGCGAGGTGTGACCAGGTTGGGCGATGGTGTATTCGCTGATCCGGGATTATAGATAAACGGGAAAGCGAGCCCATCGGAAGAGACATCCAGCACCCGTGCACGCATCCGAAGCAGGTTTGCTCCGGCTACCATACTCACCTGCATCTTTTTACCCAATTGCCGTTTGGCTCCCATCAGCATATCTGCATTCGTTTCATTATAGGTATAGGACCGTTCGAGATTAACGGTGCCGGTTGGCTTATAGGCAGTGCCGACGGGTGTGAGGGAGGATGCATTAAATGAAAAGAAGTCATGCGTGAGACGTCCCTGTACATAAAACCAGCTGACGGGCTGATAACGCACACTCGTCACTCCCATTACCCGGTCGCGATAAGTATCGTTGCTAAAACGTGACGAAGCAAAATATGGGTTGGTGTTAAAAGCATTATCGTTGAACTGTGTTTCATGTCCGCTCGCATCATAGCCAGGTGCCAGGTAACCGGCCTTTACATTGGGAGGTAAAAAAAGGATAGCAAAATTTCCATTACCCGGTGCATCGCTCAGATTGGAACGGTTTTTACCGACTTCGCGTATGTAAGAAATATTGGTAAGCCCGCTCCACTGGTCCGAAAAACGGTATTGCAGATCGGTCTGTATATTCTGCCGGTTAAATCCTGCGCTTGGATAAACAGACTGACTGCGCAGATCGCCCAGCGACACCCTGAAACGCGCTGCCTCACTACCTCCTGAAACCCCGATTGTATTGGCTGCCGTAATACCGGTTCTGTAAAATGAACGCAGATTGCCTCTGCTCACCGGCGAATATGGATGCAATGATCCGTCAAAAACCGGCACCGGCGATCCATCAAGCTTTGCTCCCCAGGCATACAGACCACTCATCAACGCCGATGTTCTGTCGACCGGCTTATTGCCCTGAAAACCCTGGCCATATTGCTGTTGCCAGTTGGTAAAATCGTTGACATGATCAGTCACAAAATTGCTGTTCCACTCCACACCCAGTTCACGCGAGGGCTTTCCTTTTTTGGTACTGATAAGAATGATTCCATTACGTCCTCTCTGTCCGTAGAGAGCAGCGGCTGCGCCGCCTTTTAAAACGGTGATCTCCTCCACATCATCGGCATTGATACTCACAATACCATCGCCGAAGTCTGCACCGCCGTATTTCCCTGCACTGCCCAGGTTATCATTATTGATGGGAATACCATTTACGACATACAGCGGCTGATTATCGAATGAGAGAGAGGAGTTGCCACGGATAGTAACACGCGAAGAACCTCCGGGACCGGTAAGCGGTGCACTGCTGTTTACACCGGCCACCAGTCCGGCCAGTGCATTGCCAAGATTGATTTCGCGGGCCTGTGTAAATACATCACCTGTGAGCCGGGTAGCAGAAAAACCGATGCTTCGCTGTTCTTTGGTAATACCCAGTGCCGTGACCACTACTTCGCTCATTTCAGCTTCCACCTGCTGCAAGACTGCATTGATATATTTGTCCCGTTGCACAGGCAATTCCAGATTGCGATACCCCACCGAACTGATCTGTAGTACCTGGCCTGGCAGCAGGGTCAGGGAAAACTCGCCCCGCGAGTTGGCTGTTGCACCTTTGGTGGTTCCTTTTATCCAGATGGTAGCCCCAGGCAATGGCTGCCCTTCAGTATTGGTTATTTTCCCGGAAACGGTCATACCCGGATTATCATTGATGTCGCCGGCAATATCAGCGCGATAATAAACCTGCTCACGTGATCCTTTTTCATCATTATTGAGAATAACGACCGTGTTGGGGGAAATGCGCTTATGCTTAAGCCCTGTGTTTCGTAATACATCTGTAAGCAACTGGTCGAGATCACCATCCAGGCGTGCAGGTGTATTGACCAGACGCTGACTCATATTCTCCTCAGCGTAGAGAAAAAACACTCCTTTTGACTGATTAAGGGCTTTGAGGACTACCAGCAATGACTGACGGCCTGTAGTATCTGCCGGAGGACGGCGATGAGATGCGGGAGGATTGTTTTTTGCAACAGGCTGCTGTGCCATCGCATACTGCATGGACAGGACCAGCACCATTACTGAGGTGCTGCGCTTCAGCATAGCACAGACAAGACTCATACGCAGTTGTTTCCGGAGCCAGCTGCTTATGGATTACCTGCTTCCAGTACAATAGTGTCCTGAGTGCGGGTTATTTTCAGGCGTAATGCTTCTTTAACGGCTTCAAGCAGATTGTCCAGTTTATCGTTGGGCAATATGCCTGTGAGTGAAACATTCTTCAGTTCTTCGTCACCCAGTACCACTTTTGTTCCATAATAATCACTAATCACCTGTGCCACTTCAGCCAAAGAAGTATTATTGAACGAAAGCCGGTTGTTCCGCCAGGCCAGGATATCTTCCTGATTGGTTTGCTGGCTGACGGTCTCTCCTTTTTCCAGATCCAGATAATCCCCGGGTTTTAAAGATATTACTTTACCGCCGCTTGTGTGCACTTTCACACTTCCTTCTGCCAGATAAACGGATAATTGGTTATGGCGGGTTTTGACGTTGAACTGGGTGCCGGTAACCTCGATCCGGGCTGTACCCGCATGCACAATAAAACGGCTTTTCTGAGGTGTTTTTTTGACACTAAAAAAAGCTTCTCCATCAAGCCAAAGCTCACGATCCTTTCCATTATCCCATGATTTTCCCAACCTGACCTTACTGTTTGCGTTGAGTAACAGGTCAGAACCATCAGGCAATGCTTTATTGATCGTTTGCCCGTAGCTGGTACTCAGGATGGTTTCCGCTGGTGTCAGCCATTTCCATACACCAAATATTCCCGCCAGTAAGAGCACGGCCGCTGCGGCCTGCCAGAAAATGCGATTTGTATGTTTTTTGAGCGGAATTGCCGGTATCTCATCCGTTTCGTTGATCCGTTTTGCAAGATGCTGTAATTGTTTTTCGGTGTCGGCTTCTGTAGTCAGCATACGTTCACGTGGCATGGCCTCCATAAAAGCGATGGCTTCCTGCACCAGCGCTGTATGCCGGGGATTTGCCTGCAGCCATTGTTCCCATTGCCGGATGGCTTCTGGTGATTGCCTGAAATACCAGGCTCTGAACTCCTCATCGGCCAGTATATCCTCTGCCTGGTGAAACGCTTTATCCATATTATCCACAATTTAATGTCTATAAGTGCCGGTCTGCTTTTTTTGTAATGTTATGCGAAAGATTTTTTATTTGTAGTTTACAAGCCGCAAAAAGCCGCACGGTGGGCTTAAACAACTGCATTTGAACGATTACCGCAATGATATAGACTGGTGGAACGCCTTCAAAAAAGGTGACAGGGAGGCTTTTGACAATCTTTTTCGCCGCTACTACCCCGTTCTGACCCAGTTTGGTTCAAAAATATGCACAGATCGCGAAATGCTTGAAGACGCCATCCAGGATCTTTTCATTGAATTCTGGCAAAGCCGCTCTGCCACACCCGTACAATCGGTTAAAGCCTATTTTTTCAAGGCACTTAAATACAAACTGTTCCGGCAGATCAGACTGCAAAACCAGCAATCGCAGCGAAACAACTCATCCGATCAGGCTCTCTTTACCCTGCCTCATGAGCATTTTATTGTACGTGGGGAAGAGGATGCGCAACGTACCAGGCAGATACAGGACGCCATCGACCATCTGCCGGCACGTCAAAAAGAGATCATTTACCTCCGCATTTACCAGGGACTTAGCTATGAGGAGATCAGTGAGGTGATGAGCATTAATTACCAGGTAGCCCGCAACCTGTTTTACCAATCGGTTAAATCGCTCCGGCAGCAATTTTCAGTAAAATAAACCACGTTACAAACCTGCCGGTTACGCCACTGTAAAATTGTGCAAACGATTTACTGTTCAGCGGGCGACACATTTTAATATCTTTGAACTTATTCAAATCAGACATTAACCAATAGCATGGCAAAAAAGGCACCTTCCATTGATCTGTCAGACAGTTTTGAAAAAATTCCCGTTAAGATTTTCCCCGATATCAAACAGGGTTCCATTGCCCTGGCCCGGGAAATAGCTGCACTGATCAAAGAAAAACAACGTAAGAAAGAACACTGCGTACTGGGACTGGCTACAGGCTCATCTCCCAAAACGGTGTATGCAGAACTGGTTCGTATGCATCGTGAAGAAAAGCTCAGTTTCAAAAACGTGATTGCTTTCAATCTCGATGAATACTATCCTATCGACAACGATGCATTGCAAAGCTATCGCCGGTTTATGAATACCCACCTGTTTGACCATGTGGATATCAAACCTGCCAATATTCATATCCCCAACGGGCAGACCAGCAAAGACAAGATCAAATCACACTGCCAGGAATATGAAAAAATGATTAAGGATGCAGGCGGTATTGACCTGCAGATACTGGGCATTGGTAATAATGGACATATTGGTTTTAACGAACCAGGTTCAGGTATCAACTCCCGCACCCGACTGATTACACTCGACAACTCAACCCGTATTGCCAATGCGTATGAGTTTGCCAATATATCAGAAGTACCCCGTCTGGCCATTACGATGGGTATCAGTACTATTCTCAAAGCCAAACGCATTGCATTGATGGCCTGGGGCCCCAACAAGGCACCGGTCATCAAAGAAGCAGTGGAAGAAGATGCTACTGAACATGTACCTGCTTCCCTGTTGCAGAATCATGATAATGTTACTTTTTATATTGATGAATCTGCAGCTGCTGAACTGACCCGTTTCAAATCACCCTGGCTGACCGGCGACTGTGAATGGACTCCGCGTATGATCAAAAAAGCGGTGGCAAACATGGCTCTCAAACTAAAAAAACCGGTACTCAGTCTTACCAACAAAGACTATAACGAATACGGCCTGGGTGATCTGCTGGTTGAAAAAGGTGATGCGTATGAGATCAACCTGCAGGTATATTATATGCTGCGTGACAGCATTACGGGATGGCCCGGTGGTAAACCCAACGCAGTCATACCCAACCACCCGGAACGTAGTGAACCGTATCCCAAAAGAGTCATCATCTTCTCTCCCCACCCCGATGATGATATCATCAGTATGGGCGGCACATTCCAGCGTCTGCACGACCAGGGTCATGATGTGCATGTAGCCTACCAGACATCCGGCAATATTGCAGTTACCGACGAATTTGTGACCCGTTTCCTTGACTTTGCTGTAGGCTTTGAAGAGATTGCCGGCATTGATACCAGCAAATCGGGTAAGATATTAAACAGTGCACGTAAATTCCTGGCTACTAAAAAATCCAATCAGATCGATACGCCTACCATTCGCGCCATCAAAGGACTGATACGCCGTGGTGAAGCAAAAGCTACCTGCCGTTATGTGGGACTGAAAGATGACAATATTCATTTCATGAACCTTCCCTTTTACGAAACAGGTACGATCGAAAAAAATCCGATGGGAGAAAAGGATGTTAAACTTACCATTGAACTGCTGCGTAAGATCAAACCCCACCAGGTATATTGTGCCGGTGACTTTGCAGATCCGCATGGTACGCATATCGTGTGCTTTAATGTAGTACTCGAAGCACTCAGACGTATCAAGGCTGCCGGAGATCCGTGGATCCAGGATTGCTGGCTCTGGCTGTATAAAGGCGCCTGGCAGGAATGGAATATTGAGGAAATTGAAATGGCTATCCCCATGAGCCCCGACCAGGTACTGAAAAAACGTTTCGGTATCTTCATTCACCAGTCACAGAAAGACATGGTACCCTTCCAGGGCAGCGATTCAAGAGAGTTCTGGCAAAGAGCCGAAGAACGTAATGCCGGTACTGCTGCACTTTATGCCGATCTGGGGCTTACCCATTATGCTGCTATGGAAGCATTTGTGCGCTGGTATTATTAACAACAACGATGTTTAATTTCTGAAGAATCAGGCTAAAAATAGATCTAATTTACTAATAGTCAGATTTTTAGACACAATTAACAAAGGGCGGTCAAATAGATGACCGCCCTTCTTTTCAGATCCGGTTTCATTAGTTATTTTTGAAAAAAACAAACCACTATGGCTTTATTCAAATCTGGCAATCCTGCCCTGCAGGAAAAATCTTTTGAAGGCACCATTTTTCAGGGCCTTGCAGAAGATCAGGTAATGACGATCAGAGGTACGCTCAACAAGTTTGGTGTCATCTTCGTTCTGATGCTGGGTAGCACCTTCTTTGCCTGGACTCAGTTTTACAAAGGCAGTAACCCCATGCCACTGATGCTGATTGGTGTGTTTGGCGGATTGGCTGTTTCACTGATCATGGCATTTAAAAAACAGTGGTCGCCTGTACTGGCTCCGGTATTCGGTATCCTGGAAGGTTTGTTTGTAGGATCTGTCTCGGCCTATTATGACTATGCTTTTCAGACAAAATATCCCGGCCTCGTGATGCAGGCTGTTGGCCTCACGCTGATCGTAACCCTGGTTATGTTTCTGCTGTATCGTTTCCGGATTATCCGCGTAACACAGCGCTTTCGTGCTGTCATCACTATTGCCACTATCAGTATTGGTATTTTTTACCTGGCTCAGTGGGTATTCTTCCTGATCGCCGGATATAATTTTGCCGCTTTTACCAATGCTGCTACTCCATTGGGCATTGGCTTCTCTGTAGTAGTAGTCTGTCTGGCAGCCCTTAACCTGCTGCTCAATTTCGACACTATTGAAACAGGTGCTGAAATGAAAGCATCCAAGTATATGGAATGGTATTGCGCATTTGGTTTACTGGTTACCATTGTATGGTTGTACCTCGAGATCCTGCGCCTGCTGTCGAAGCTTAACAGAAACTAAGCAACTGTTAGCAGTTATATAATAAACCGGCATGAAATGCGTGATTTGAATCGCTTTCATGCCGGTTTTTTTATTGATCACCCGGTTCTTCGGACTGTGGTTGAGGTTGTAGTTCGCCCGGCGGAGTATCTATAAATTCGTTCATGTATACATTGAAAAGAAGGATGATATAGTTGATGACCAGCGGGCCAAAGATCAGCCCGATAAAACCAAATAAACCCAGTCCCACAATCACCCCGAGTATGGTGATCACCGGGTGCACATCTCCCATTTTTTTCAACAATGTAATACGGGCAATATAATCCACATTACCGGTTACAATCACACTGTACAATAGCAGACCGGTAGCCAGTGGTACAGTACTGGATGCATACATATAAATAACCAGTGGTACCCAGATGGCCATAGTACCAATGACGGGGAAAAAAGCAAATACGCCTGTCAGAAAGCCCCATAATCCCCATTCAGGAACCTGAAACAGAAAATAGCCCAACGCAGCCGTCACACCCTGTATCAGTGAAATAAGCGGAATACCCAGCGCATTGGCCTTTACCATTTTCTTGGTTTCATGCGCCAGCATGTTGATATTATCCTGTTTCAATGGAATGATCCGGTTCAGCACCCGTTCCATTTCGCGCCCATTTACCAGCATATGATATAATACAAACAGCATAATAGCCAGGTTGGTGATCAGGTTGGCTGTACTGTTAAGCAGCGATGGAATAATTGTAGTGAGCTTGCTTAACGAACTGGTCAGCGACGATTCTGATACTATTGTAAAACCAAGTTGTTGCTGAATAGTATTGATACTTGACCTGGCAGCGTTGATAGTGGCATTGGGATCGGCCAGAAATGAATTGATCTTGGGACTGATGAGGGTCACGGCTAAAAAAACCGGCAGACCGATCAATATCAGGTAATAAATAATGAACATTCCCGCTGTCCAGCCTTTCTTCCATTTCCGGTGATAGATCAACTGAAAATAATTGGCACGGCTCAATATATACAGGGTAACGGCGCCCAGCACTCCGGGCAGAAAAAGGTGAAGCTCCTTGATCACCAGGTATACGAGCAGCAGGATGACTGACAGTAGCAGCACCTGCTTGATGCGGTTATTAAAGCTGGGCATAGTAATGCTAAGATAGTAGTTTGCTTAAACAAAAAGAGTGCTAAAGCCGATCGGCATGGATGGAATAATAATTGATTAGTTTCCGGTATGCGTACACTGAAACAGCGTATCCGACATGCCCGAAGCACCCGCCGGGGCCGGATAGTCCTTGTAGTTCTGGGGCTATTGCTGTTATCTGCTGTGGGAGCCGGTCTCTTTTACTGGTTCATCTATCGCAAGCAGATCGTACGGGAACAGTTGGAAGCTACAGTGATCCGCAAGAGCAATGGCCTTTACCGTATCAGCTACGATAAGATGGTACTGGATGAGGTAAATGGTCATATGTCCATCACCAATCTGCGACTTAATTATGACAGTACCCGTTTTTTACAACTGGCGGCCACGGGCAAAGCCCCCGGCATGCTACTGCGGATTTTAATCCCTGAATTAACAATTTCCGGGGTAAAAACTCCACGCGCTTTGCTGGGGCAGGAACTTATCGGGCAGTATGTACGCTTGCAGCAACCCCGAATCGAATTTTTTTATACCAATAAAGGCGCCGACAGCCTGAGACACAGTCCGCCCCAGGCCATGTACCAGCAGATCCTCGGCGATCTGAATCTTATCAGGCTCGATTCTGTTTTGATCAATCAGGCGCAGATCCTCAGCTATCGGTATGGTGATACAACCAGTCTCGTGCAGATAAACGGTGTGGATCTGCACCTGCATGATCTGTCTATCGACAGTGCAGCCAACGAAGATCCATCCCGGATTCTTTTTTCGCGGCAATTGCTGGCAGGTGCAGATCGGGTAAGCTGGCTTTCAGCAGATGGCCGTTATCGCCTGCAGGGAGACAGCATCCGGATCAATGCACAAACGCAAACTGCTTCCATTGCACATTTTTCCATTAATCCATTATTAAGTGAAGCTGCATTCACCCGAAGCCTCCGGTTTGCAGACGACCGGTTTGAAGCAGACATACGTGATCTGCATTTTTATCAACTTCGTTTCAACAGTCTGCTCAACGATACACTCTATGCCGACAGTGTGATGATATCGCAGGCCTTTCTCCAGATATACCGCGATCTGGGCCTACCCCATGACGGCAAAAAACGTCTGGGCACTTATCCTCATCAGGCATTACAGCGTTTTGGCCTGGCAACCCGTATTGATGCGCTTAAAATAGGGACTGCATCCATCAACTATAAAGAACGAAATGCTGGTACCAGGATGGCCGGTATCGTCAGCTTTCAACATACACGGGCGTATATCCGGCATATCACCAACATGAAGCAATATGCACAGGCTCATCCTGTAATGCAGGTCCATATTCAAACACGGTTTCTCAACCGGACGCCGCTGCAACTGCAATGGAACTTCTACCTGTTTCATCCAAAGGGACAGTTTACCATTAACGGGCAGTTGAGCAGCATGCCGGCTACCGCTGTCAATGTGCTTACAGAACCAATGGGACCTGCCCGTATGGAAAATGGTCAGATCAATAACCTTCAGTTCAATTTTACCGGCCACAACTATGGTATGTACGGTACAGTCCGCTTGCAATACGAAGACCTGAAAGTATCATTGCTGGAAAAAGAAACGGGCTCTGGCGAGCTAAGCAAAAAGAAACTGGCCAGCCTGGCAGCCAATATCGTCATCCGCAAATCGAACCCGGCCGGCAAGAAAGGGAACATACGTATAACTGAAGTCAATATGCAACGCGACCTACGCCGGTCCATATTTCACCTGAGCTGGAAGACCTTATTTAAAGGGATAAAGACTACAGTAGGGATAAATAAGTAAAAACTCCTTTTCCATTTTCTGTCATTTCATCACATTTATTTTCCGTTTCATCGGCAGCCTGGTCCAAAGGGCTTCCCCTTACTGTAGGTTTGAGTCAAAATCAGGGGTGATGAAAAGAAGTTATTTATTGATCGGTGTTCTGCTATTGGGATGCCTGTCGTGTAAGAAAAAAGGACATGCGCAGCAGGATGCCTGCAATAATGCAGCCTTTCAAAGCGAAACCAATCATTCATTCTATGCAGGACAGTTAAAACAATATCAAACTATCAATGCATTGCCAGGAGCCATACTTGGTATTGCCTCCCCACAACAGCTATGGATCAATGCATCTGGTTTGGCAAACCGCGAGAGTAAGCAACCGATTGCTCCCTGTACACCCTTTCGGGTCGGATCTATCACCAAGATGTTTACTGCAGCACTCATTATGCAATTGCAGGAGCAGGGGGCGCTCTCACTTGATTCCAGGATAAGCCAACTGCTGCCCGCATTAGACGGCCGCATCCCTGCGGCTGGTCAGATCACCGTGCGAATGCTACTTAATCATTCCAGTGGCATTACTGATCCCAAAAATGATGACACGCAGTATTTAGCCGATATCAAGGCCGATCCTATGGCTATCGGCCAGCTGAGCATTGATCAGAAACTTTCACGGTATGTCTTTGACAGACCACTACACTTTGCTCCCGGCTCTGCAGCCCGTTATAGCAATACAGGTTACTGGCTATTGGGGAAAATTGCAGAACAACTGAGTGGAAAATCAATGCAACAATTATTGCAGGAGAAGATATTTATTCCGCTTGGCATGCAACACAGTTACTATGAAAAAAGAGCGAACGACTCGTTGGCGCAAGGCTATCATGAACTGGAAGGGCATTTACTCAATGTCACCGTCTACGATCAGGCCGACGGCGACGCGGATCCCAGCAGTGGTATCATCAGTACAGCTGCTGACCTGGTTCGTTTTGCAAAAGGTTTTTTCGGAGCACGGTTGTTTTCTGCTGCCGCCCTTAAGCAAATGAAAGAAATACTGCATCTTCCATCCTGTGCCGATGGCGATTGTGGCTATACACTTGGCTTCGAAAGCTGGCAGGTGGGCGCTCACACTGGATGGGGTATGAACGGAAGTTCTATTGGCTACGAAACCAATCTTGTTTATTTTCCCGACAAAGAAATTATCTTTATTAGCTTTGGTAATAAAGGCGGTGGTAGCCATAAAGCATTTATAGAAGCCATTCTTTCGCAAGCTCATTAAGTGAAACTTATGCATTCCGAAATCCGGATCAGGTTGATCAGTATTCCCTTACTGGCATTACTGATCACACTTCTTTTCAATAGTTTCTTTTTTGTACAGGAGGGTTACTCCTTCTGGCTCGTCTTATTATCCAATTTTATTTTCACCATAATGGCTGTTGAAAGCTGTCGGCTGCTATTACTTTGGATACGACAATATTTTGGGGGACTGGCTGCGACCCGCCAACGCCTGCTGATATCGGCGTTGTTACTACTGCCTCTTTCACCCTTGATTGGCATCACCCATCTGTATATCGAAAAAGATCTCCTATTTCAAGACACTAATCCTAAACAGATTTATGATTTCCTTTCAGTGTCAGGGTCGTCATTTTTCTTTCTGCTAATTGTGACCAGCGCATATGAGGCTGCTTATTATTTTGAACGCTGGAAAAAAGCCCTGACAGAAAAAGAACAGCTGGAAAAAATAAATCTACAAACGCAATTATCCCGCCTGCAGGAGCAATTGCAACCGCATTTCCTTTTTAATAATCTCAACACTCTGCTATCGTTGACAGAAGAAGCCCCGGAGCGGGCCGGTCGGTTCATTCGCGAACTATCTACAGTCTACCGGTGTTTGTTGCGCTCAACTCACCAGCACTTGGTGCCTTTGCAGCAGGAGTTGCAATTTGCAGACGCCTATCTTTTTCTGTTAAAATCCCGTTTTGAAAACGCGTTGCAGATCAGCATGCAGATAGATCCGGTCTGGCAGGATTACTACCTGCCCCCGCTTACACTTCAATTACTGGTGGAAAATGCTGTAAAGCATAACCAGGTAGATCAAAAAAATCCGTTGCAGCTACAAATCATAACAACCGAAGAAGGCCGTATTATTGTACGCAACACGCTAAAAAAAAGAATAGCACCGTCAGAACGAATGGGACTGGCTAATCTTGCAGCCAAATACCGATTGTTACAATTACCAGATATCTGCATGGAAGAAACTACCGGAGAATTTGTTGTAACAGTTCCCCTCCTGGCTCCCGGTGCGGCAGCTACTCTCCTTTCCACTAAATTTACGAACCCATGACTGTACTGATCATTGAAGACGAACTGATCGCTGCCCGCAGATTAAAAAAAATGCTGCTGACTTTGCGACCTGACGTTGTGGTTGCAGGAATGCTGAGCAGTATCAGTGAAGCACGTCAATGGTTTCGGGAAAATCCAATGCCTCAATTATTACTGCTTGATATTGAATTAAGCGATGGACAAAGTTTTGAACTGTTTGACCAGGTCCCCGTTACCTGCCCGGTGATCTTTATTACAGCCTATGACGAATACGCTTTGCGTGCTTTCAAGGTCAACAGTATCGATTTTCTGATTAAACCCCTGCGTGAAGAAGAGCTGAATCGCAGCCTGTTAAAACTGGATGCCATGCGAACCGCATTACAACCGGTCTCATCCCAGTTACTGGCCCCTTTAATAGAGTGGGTACAACAGCAACACCAGCCCCCTCCATTCCGGGAACGATTTCTGGTAAAAACAGGCCAACGATTTCACAGCATCGAAACCCGGGACATTGCCTGGTTTGTTGCTGCCGAAAAGTTAGTTTCACTGGTTACATTGCTCGGACAGCACTATTTTATCGATTATTCACTCGATGATCTAGAAAAGATGTTGCATCCTCGGCAATTTTACCGGGCCAACCGCCAGTATCTTATTTCTCCAGTTGCAGTAGAAAGCCTCCACCAGGGGTTCAATGGAAAATATGCATTACGTTTGCGCGGACAACCTCCAGTTGACACAACTGTAAGCCGGGAAAAAGTGGCTGATTTCAAGGAATGGCTGGGAGGATAATAAAATACTGCTGTCCTTTATACTCTTTAAACTTATTTAACTTCCATCAACCCAAGCAACCTCTTCCTGTTGATCTCTCTCGGCAACTCAAGCAGTAGTTCTTTCGCATCAATTCCTTTTACTACATAGGTATAGGTCACCTCCATGGGTTCGCTGCCGCCGAAGCTGAAAGTTGGATCCACATAGGTTACACGCAGCCGGATACCTGGCTTTTCTTCTTCCTGTGGCTGATCATCGACCTTATAGTGCCCCTGGTAGCTGGCTCCCTTGCTGTTGACAACAATAGTTGAATCAGTTCCCAGGCGCATGCTCCAGCTACCCAGTTCGCGCACTGTTTCCCTGATCAGGGGTTCTGCCTGGGCGGATGTATCAATCCAGTTGATCTCTGTATTGTTGTTGACAGTAAGCGCCCCATAAAATCCGGCTTTTTGTAAAGTAAGGGTACGCCCCTGCAGCCATGCCAGCGTCTGAGCCACTGATGCCGGTGCCGGAGGAAGAGTTTTCTCTGCGGAATTGCTGCAGCCACTCAAAAATACGGCTGCCAGGAAAAGGCAAAAAACTGTCTTGAAGAAATTCATAATCAGGAGTTGACGGGTTAATTATTGTTGAAAAGGTGAAAATATCCCTGTCTCCTGTATGCTGCAATACCATATCAACGGTATTTATATTATTAACTATCCGCGAAGGCTAAAAAGAGTTAAAAGCACTTATGGAAGGAAAGTGCAAAGCCAGCCAGAACAAGACATTCATTGCGCCGGTAATAAAATCAGTAGCAGCGTTCATGCCAATTAAAAAGAGTCCGCCAGGCGGACTCTTCATTTATAAACCACACTAGCCGTGGAAACAAACCGCAACCTGTACACTAAAATTTGAAGGCTACACCAAGACGTGCATTGGTGGAACCAATAGCTCCCAGCTCGACAAAAGCACCGATACCTGTACCAAAGTAATAACGGGCGCCAGCATAACCACCCAGAAAAACCCCGCTGCCATAACTATTGCCCAATCCGCCGTTATCGTAATCATTTTTCCAGGAAAATGCCCGGTAACCCAGCGTCACACCGGCATATACATCTACTTTTTCGTTGGTTATTTTCAGTAATTCGTTGAAATGATAAGAACCACGGGCAGCGATATACAGTGCTGTAAACTTGAAATCGCTGGCATATTTGGAAGAAAGATAATCGACATTACCACCAATACTGATGGCATCTGTAATACCTGCTTCAAAAGAGGCTCCCAGCGGAATGCCTTTGTCATAATACGAGTTAACGCCAACGCCCAGATTCAGCAGTTTATCACCTTTCTGAAATCCGCCATTCTGTGCCTGTGCAAAAAAGGCTACGGTAAGCCCAAGCAGGGCTGCAAAGATTTTTTTCATTCGAAATTTGATTAGGTTTTGACTCATTGATCTGCCGGGGTACGCCGGCCATTAATGGTTCAAAACTAAAAGCTGAAAAAGGGATATGACAGGGAGTAAGTGTGCAGATTCAATACGTATATATGCATTAAACAGAAGACCGGAGACCTGCAACAAACCCTGGTTGACAGATACTTAACAATGGTTGACAAAAAACAACCGGTTGCCGGTAAATAACAACTCTCCATGCCAGGAGCCGACACACTGTAAAAAAGAGAACTATTCATATTGCTATAGAAGGTTCACATCGTTCGCCTCAACAACTCTGCCGCAATTGTCCGTTAGCTCCTTTTTTGTATATTAGCTATCAGGCGCCCGCCATCCACCTACTATGAGAAAAATATTTCTGCTCCTGCCATCCTGCTTTGTTTTCGTTCTACTCTTTGCTCAGAGTAAGGACACTCTGCTGTCGGCCGAAATGCGACGTCTGAACCGGCTGGGCGACTCATTGCACAAAGTGCAATTAGCCAGAGAAAGTACAAGCGTGGCAAGAATGAATGAAATACTCCGCAAAGCAGAACAGGATGTCATTGACGCAAAATACAAGGAAGTGGAAAAAGCTACCGAGCAGGTACTGGTGCAACACCGGAAAGAACAGAAAAGAAAAAGAATGGCGGCCATGCTGACTATTGCAGCATTTGCATTGACAGGCCTTATTGCTACCTTAATTATCAAAAGAAGAAAAAAGCACCATTCTACCCACTAAGGAATGATATAGGTTTTACAAATCCGGATGTTATTCGGCACAGGTATGGAAAAAACAGAAATTGTACTCTCCTCTTTGAAAATACTGCCGGTATGTTTAAATATATAGCACTTTGCCTGTTTTATATTTCCTGTGCAGAAATCATCTTTTCACAAAGCCGTCCGCTACCAGTCATTGACATGCATCTGCATGCACAACATGTAAAAAAAGGAGATGGTGCCCCTCTTTGCATCGGCGCCCCTTTTCACACCCTGGGCATTAATGATCCGCAGCAGGATTATAGTCGCACATTTCAGGAAGCACTAAAAAGCAATCAATGGGCAGACCGGTCACTGCCGGCACCGGGATCCGATGACTCATTACGCATGCAAACCATCGCATTACTTAAGAAGCATAATGTATATGCGGTAACAAGCGGCGACCCGGAACTGATCAGTCAATGGCAGCAGGAGGTCCCTGATCGTATTATCCCCAGCCTTTATTGGGATTTCAATAGTGCACAGCGACTCGGGCTTACCGTCGACTCACTCGAAAAACTATTTCGTTCCGGATCCTTCAAAGTATTGGGCGAAGTGACTATTCAATACGAGGGCTACTCTCCCAGCGATACACTATTTGAACCCTACCTTGCCCTCGCCGAACGCCTGGATATACCTGTAGGAATTCATATAGGCTGTGGGCCACCCGGCGCGCCGTACCTGGGGTCCGCCGGTTACAGAGCAAGATTGCATAGTGCATTGGGGCTGGAAGAAGCGCTGATAAGGCATCCCAGGCTTCGGATCTATGCCATGCATGCCGGCTGGCCGATGCTCGATGATATGCTGGCCGTTATGTATACCCACCCGCAGTTGTATGTAGACCTTGCTGCTATTTGCTTTATGATACCGAAAAATGAATTTTATTACTATCTCGGGCGGTTGGTCAATGCAGGGTTTGGGCAACGTATCATGTTTGGCTCCGATAATATGATCTGGCCGCAGGCAATAACAGCAGGGATTGATGCGATCAATAAGGCCCCCTTTCTTAACGCAAAACAGAAAAGAGACATACTGTTTAATAATGCCGCACGGTTTTTAAGACTTTCCGATGAAACGATCCGGAAAATGCAGTAGAAAAAGAAAAATTGAGAACGGAGGTGAGCGGAATTTTATCATCCGGTAATTCTGTAGCTATTTTTTTCCGAAATTCGGATAATAACCATTTGTCTAATGAAAACAACATTAAACTTCTTTCTGGTTGTTTCAGATGCCGTAGCGGCCATCCGGTTTTACAGCAATGCATTCGCTGCAATCGTACTGCAGCAGTATGATCAGGGCAATGGAAGAACAATCGCAAAGCTGTCTATTGACGATAATGAGTTCTGGCTGGGAAGTGAAGAGCCTGAGTTTAATAATTATAGTCCAACTACATTAAAAGGCAGCCCGGTGCGAATGATATTAATCGTAAATGACCCGGACGCCGTATTTGCACAGGCTGAAGCAGCAGGTGCCACGGCGATCTGTCCCGTGAGAACAGAAGAGTCCTGGAAAATCGGTAAACTGGCTGACCCATTTGGCCATATCTGGGAAATCGGTCATCCGTTAAATGACTGATGCCGGAAAACATATTCCACCCTGCTCACCGGAATATCAGCAAGACGGTTTTCCCGCTTAACCTGTATCTTCAGGTTATATCAAAACGTTAACCAACACCGTGCAGTCAATCAAATTGTTGTTGCTTTTGGCGTCGCTTATCATTGCCGGCAATTTCGCCGGCTATACGCAGGCGCCTGTCATTGACATCAACGATACCATAATACTGCAGGGCAAAACCATAGCACTCGAAAAAATGCTCTGGCGGTTTACTCCTTCTGATGACAGTGCGTACGCCCAACCCGGTTACGCGGATACTAATTGGATCGCTACCCCCATCAAGTTTGGCCAATCAGATACACCTCCGGGCTGGAGGGGGCATGGCTGGTTTCGAATCTGGATAAAAAGAGATAATGAAAACATACGAACACTGGGGCTAAGGTTAAACCAGGACGGCGCCTCGATACTTTATCTCGATGGCCAGCGTATCGGCCATATCGGTACTTTTGCCACCAATCCCGAACAGGCTGCTGCTGCTCGAGCCCCCTACACGATTTTTCCTTTATCCATTACAGATACCCTCCCGCATCTGCTGGCGATCCGGTACAGTAATTTCAATCCTGCTTTTTCTGATTTCGCCGGTCTGCAGGCCTGGCTATCGGATATGCATACGCTGAATGAGCGGGCTAAAGGAGAACAGCGTTTTTTTGACCGCCTGCTGATCAGTGTCGCCATCCAGATGATGCTGGTAGTGCTACACCTGTTGCTGTTCCTGTTTTATCCCCGCCAAAAAGTTCATCTTTATTACAGTCTTTTTGTAAGCGTGACGGCCATCGCCGGCTTTGCACGCGTACATACCGTTATCACTGAAAACCCTCACTGGCAGTATGCCGCTTATCAGATCTTTTTCAGCATGATGACGCTGATTCCCTTTACCGGCGCCTTATTGTTTTACCAGGTCAGCCTCAACCGAATTCCCCGCCGCCGGCTATTGATCATATCTGCGACCACACTGGCACTACTGGTTTATTTCTTTGCGGCCTGGCGTCCTTCCTTTCTGAATGATGCTACCCTGTTTGTCTATGCCATCAATATCTTTACCACACTCGTTTTTATAGACGGTACACTGATGATTGGCCGTGCCATCCGCAGAGGAAATAAACGGCTGTGGCTGATTGCTATTGCCATGTGTGTATCCCTGATTGCAAGCGTTGTTGTGGGAAGCAACCTATTCAGTTGGTTCAACCTTCGGGAGGTTATGGGTATCATGCATGTCACCAGCCTGCTTTTGCCTGTATTCTTCTCCGTCTATCTTGCATTGGAGGTAGCTGATACTAATCGTCATCTGGAACAGCAATTACAGGAAAACAAAAGACTGGCACAGCAGGATCTGGCGCGCGAACAGGAGAAAAACAGATGGATGCAGGAGCAAACCGAACGCCTGGAACAAACTGTTGAAGAGCGTACGGAACAGGTACAACAACAGGCCGATCAGTTGCGGGAAATGGACCGCGTTAAATCCCGTTTTTTTGTCAACCTTACGCATGAGTTCAAGACGCCGCTTACTTTAATTATGAACCCCGCAAGGGAACTGTTGCAAATCAGCCAGGAAACGCTTACCCGGCAATATGCCGGATTCATTCTGCAAAACAGTGAACGGTTACAGCAACTCATTAACCAGTTGCTGGATCTCAGCAAAGCGGAAAGCGGGCAACTCGAAATCACCACACAACCGCTCGAACTGGTGCAGTGGACACATAACCAGGTTATCCTTTTTCAATCACTGGCTCAGCCAAAAAATATACAATTATCGTTTCACTCATCACTCCGGGAATTATGGATAAAAGCGGATGCCGATAAGCTGGAAAAAATGTTGCACAACCTGCTTTCCAATGCCATCAAGTTCAGCCATATCAACGGCCAGGTGGAGGTACAGATAGATCATATGGGAGAAAGCAGATTTACTATTACTGTAAAAGATCAGGGCATTGGAATTCCTGCCGGCAAGCTCCCTTATATCTTTGACCGGTTTTACCAGGTAGACGCTTCCGATACCCGTAGTCGCGAAGGAGCAGGTATTGGCTTATCACTGACGAAAGAACTGACCCAATTGCTGGGCGGTGAGATCACTGTGCAAAGCCAGGAAGGAAACGGAACCTGTTTTGTACTTACGCTTCCATACGAACCCGCCATAGCAGATGCCCGTTCATTTTCCCAACCGGAGCAATTTATTCCGTTGTCAGCCGATCTGCCAGTCACAGAAGCTCCACTACCCGATGGTCGTCCGCTTATCCTGATTGTAGAAGACAATCCCGACCTGCGGCAATTCATGATCCTGTCTCTCTCCGAAAAATACCAGGTACTGGATGCTGCAGATGGCGCAGAAGGCATCAGGCTGGCTCTCGAACAGATCCCATCTGCCATTATTACCGATATAATGATGCCGGAACATAACGGCTACGAGCTTTGTGAAACCTTAAAGACAGATACCCGGAGCAGCCATATTCCTGTAATCATGCTGACGGCAAAGGCCGATGCAGACAGCCGCATACAGGGCATCGAAACAGGCGCAGATGCTTACCTCGCCAAACCTTTTGATAAAAGAGAATTGATAGCCGTAACAGAAAACCTGTTGCGTAACCGTGAGCACCTGCGGGAAAAATATAGTAAAGACCCGATATGGCTGAGCGGGATCAGCGACATGCCATCGATGGAGCAGGCATTTATTGAAAAAGTACGTGCATCCATTGCCGGACACCTCGACGATCCGGGCTACGGTGCCGATCAGCTGGCAGGTGACCTGGCGCTTAGCCGCACACAACTGCACCGGAAACTAAAACACTTGCTGGGTCAAAGTCCGGGTGAACTGATCCGTATCATTCGCCTGCAACGGGCTCATGCATTACTCCAAAACCGGACAGCTACAGTGGCCGAAGTTGCTTATATGGTCGGTTATGGTAATCCCGCCAATTTCTCCACCAGCTTCTCACGACACTTCGGTTATCCACCCGGTCAATTGGCCAAAGTAAACTCCTAACTAACCGATTATTAGCTTTTTGCAACAAATTCAAAGGTATTTGCAACAGGAGCAAATGCCTTTTTTTATGTTCGGGAATAGCTTTACATCATCAACCAACTGATATGAAAGCTACCTATTCCGGCCTGCTGATGTTATTGATAGTAACAGCCTGCCAGTCGTCCGACAAACCCGCCGATGGCGTCGTCAGCATACAGGGCAAATGGGCGCAACGGCATAGCCATGATGACAAAACCTATCACGATTTCATCGCTTTTTTTAAATCCGATGGCACGTACGATGGGATAGAAAATGGAAAAGTTGTGCTGGCCGGTGGAAATTACCGTCAACAGGGAGATACGCTGACACTTAATGATGCTTCCTGTGCTCCTTACCCCGTTGGCCAGTACAGGATCATCCGGTATGCCGGAGACTCACTTCGTTTCGAACTCATCTCAGACAGTTGCCACAACCGCCGCGAAGGTACCCTACCCCTTCGTTTTAAACGTATTGATCATTAACCCATTTAATCATTATTAATCCTTTCGTCATGAAGCTTCTTTCTGTAGTACTGACATTGTTTTTGCTGGCGGCCTGCCAATCCACATCAAAGCCAGTTGCTTCGATTTACGGCCGCTGGACCACTTCCTTTAAAGATGGCAGCAAGGTGCTTGTCGTTTTTCGTGAAGATGGCACACATGATTATTTTATTAATGGAAAATTGTTTTCCAGCGGACATTTCCGGATCAGCCAGGATATGCTGGAAGAAGCCGATCCTATTTGTCATCCCGATTATTATGCACGTTACCGCATCAGTTTCCCATCTGCGGAAGAGTTGCAGTTAAAGGTAATCGAAGACACCTGCAAACCCCGCATACATGATCTGGATGGCATCAAAATGATCCGGGAAAAAAAATAACAGGTTATGAAATGGCTGTATACGATCCTTGTCATCGTGCTGGGTATTGTCATGTTGCAGTGCACCTTGCAGCAATCACCGGCTATCATCAGCACTCCGGCTGAGCTTGGAGAAAAACTGTTTTTTGACAGTATTCTGTCACTTAATAAAAAAGTCAGTTGCGCCAGCTGTCACAAACCGGAATTTGCATTTGCCGACAACGTGGCCCTGAGTGCAGGAATCTTTGGGCGGCTGGGTGTGCGCAATACTCCAAGTGCAATGAATGTAAGTGATCAGCCTCATTTCTTCTGGGATGGCCGGGCTGCGACCCTCGAGCAGCAGGCGCTGATGCCCATTGAAAATCCGGACGAAATGGGATTACAGCTCGATTCGGCCGTGGCCCGCTTACGGCAGGAGCCTGATTACCGGGTACTATTTCTCCGGATCATGCATGCAGAACCCACTGCCGAGAACCTGGCCCGGGCACTCAGTGCCTTTCAGCGAACACTGGAAACGCCGAATGCTCCTTTTGATAACTGGCGGATACAGGATGATCCAACCGCCGTGAGTGAATCAGTCAAAAGAGGTTTTGTTCTTTTCAACAACAAAGCTAAATGTGTGCAATGTCATTTCGGAACCAACTTCAACAACAACGAGTTTCGGAATATCGGCCTGTTCGATGGTAAGTCACTTAACGATAGCGGCCGGTCAGCTATTACCGGGCTGGCAGATGATCTGGGTAAGTTCAAGATCGGCCCTTTACGCAATATAGCCCTTACCGCTCCCTATATGCACAACGGAATGTTCCGGTCGCTTCGCGAAGTGGTCGATTACTACAACGAGCCTGATAAAGTTGTACCCAACCCGATCAACAGGGATAGCCTGTTGTCGCAACCACTCCATTTAAGCGAACAGGAAAAGGAGGACCTGGTGCATTTCCTGGAATCACTGACAGGAAAGCGGCAATCGCCACCTCTACAGTAATTCATACGTACAACAGGACCTCCTTTTGAAAAACCTGCTTCCAAAGCCGATAGCTTCGTACCGGCTTAACGCAAAAGGTTATTTCGCAAATTGTTTTTTAATAAAACCAACTATTGCTGTAAGAATAGCACCGCCGCCAAGGCCGGATAAGACCTGCGTGATAATAGAGTTGGCATCGGTACCGCCGCCTGTGTTTAACAGGTTCAGCAACTGACCGCCGCCGGCACCGCCGATCAACCCTGTAATTGTGTTCCAGATTGGACCCATGCTGAGTTTTTTGAGCAGACCACCAGTGGCATTACCACCCGCTGCTCCGGAAAGGAGATTGATGATGATTTCTTGCATACAGTGATGTTTTGGTGTGAAGTGTACCAGTAAGATACTACAATTATTATTAAAACCAACTGCCCCGATTCTGCTGGTTCAACCCATTCATCACAATTATATAAAAAAATACGACAACATTCGTATGTTTGATTTCATATTTAAGTACATATGAAACTGAAATTGCTTTTGCTGACGGGGTTCATCTCCTTGTGTTCATCTATCGTTTTCGCTCAGTCAATTGTTCGTTTTAAAGTAAGCCGCCCTTATGCAGTCTTCAGTTTCCTGGAAGTAGCCAGTGGGTCACAAACGCATTCTGCCACTTTCCGCAAGTATGTAGATACGGCAATCCGCAAAACGGATACGGCATTCAACAATATAGTCCGCGATTTCAGTAAACTCATACTGACCTATCATTATAAACGTGATGAATACCCATCCAATCGCCGGCAAACCCGTTCTACCTATGATCTTATCATTATTGCGGCCGTCAAAAGTGCGACAATCGAAGAATTCCGGTCCAACTCAATCGGCATACTTCCCAATAGTACTCAGCAACAGCTCTGTGACCTGCTGTTGAAGGCAGAACCCTATTATGACCGGGTAGTATGGCGAAAATCTGAGAAAGCCGTAAAAGAGCAGATCGCTGGTTTCACAAAATATGCTGCCAAAGCAAATGAATTGTTTCGCTCATTCCGAACATTTTATCGTTCCAGCTGGCCAGACAATATTCCCTTCGATGTGGCTGTATTCCCCGTTCCGGCCCGTCAGGGCAATACCACTGCAACACCGCATGCCAACAGTCTTTGTGTATCCGTATTAACCGGGCAGAAAGACCTGGCAGGTACCATGGGTGTCACGATGCATGAAATCTGTCATGTGCTGTATGATGAACAGACAAACGATGTGCAGTTTGAACTGGATGATGTGTTTACAAAGAGTAAATCAGCATTTGCCGCTATCGCCTATAGTTTTTTTGATGAAGCCCTGGCGACTGCCCTGGGGAATGGATGGGCTTATCAGCAATTTTCAGGAAAAGCTGATACCACAGCCTGGTATAATAATGAATATATCGATGGCTTTGCGCATGCCCTGTACCCGCTTGTGAGCGAATATTTAAAAGCACAGCAGCCGATCGACAGTATTTTTGTAGAACGGGCGATTGAGTTGTTTGGAAAAGCTTATCCGCGCGCACTTGCCGATTATTCGATCATTCTGAATAATATGGTCCTTTATTCCGATTCGGAAGGCCGTAACGAACGCGAGGCTGTAAAAAATACACTGGGAAAATATTTCCAGTCGAGCCGGTATAATCTTTCCAGCCCCATCCTGCATGAATACAGTATCGAATATATCAAAAACAGTAAGAGCCCGCAACTGATCGTAATTGACCGTAACCAGGACTCTACGATCAGTGAATTGAAAAAGATATTACCCGAACTGGAAGAAATACTAAAGGGGCAGGAAGCACAAAACTATATAGCTGCGTTTTATGACCGGTCAAAGCGACCTGTGATAGTGATCCGTGTGGCGGACGGTAAAATGCTGGATAACGCTTTCCGGTTGTTGAAAGAAAAGCGGTATCTTGATGCTAATCTGCCTGTGTTTTTGTTTGAATGAATCTTCGTTATTCCTGATTTTTTTATACATCATTAAAAATAGTATCACACCAAAATCATAAAAGCATACTTATCCGAAATGAGGCTACCTTTTTCCATCAATACATACTATACAACTCATTTGTCAAAAAATCAGGTACTGGAAGAATTGGATAAGCTTTCCACCGATAAAAAAATCTACGGTTTGAGAACAGACAATTTTATGATCCAGCCATCCGAAACCGGTTTTCTAATCGTCCGAAATACTGCTGGTGTTGATGCAGCTACTTTTGAACAATACCCTCCCATTGAAGGCATCTATTATTCTGAAAAGCCGCTGGTAGTTAACATAAAGATCAAACCAAACTATTTTATCATCCTGTTTTTCTCTATTTTCTTTTTTACGTTTATACCGGTTGGGATCTTTATTGATGAAATGACAATAAACGGGGTATTGAGAAAACCTACAAACGCAGAAAGGCTTTTATTCGCGGGTTTGGGCGGCGTAATGCCCGCTCTATGGTGTTACTTTGGCTATATCAGGCCCGTACGCAAAGCCAAAAATTGGATTGTGGATATTCTGAAGTTGAATATTACAAACAATCCAGTCTTTTAACAATAATACATATTCCATTTGCAGCCATTATATGCATCCCTTACCACTTTATGACAAATTCAAAAAGTCAGTAATTGTTCTATTGAGTGTCTTTTATCATTAAGTATGCATGGTCAAAAAAGAATTTCGAACCGGGGCTTATTTGCCCGGTTCATCTTCGACCAATGTTACATCATCCAGAAAAATAGCTTTGTTACCCACATTGGTAAACCCTACACGCAGAATTTTTGTATTATTTCCGTATTCCTTTCCTGTTCTGAACCTGAGCGTACTCTCTTTAAAGGAAGAAGACGCTGATACAGTTTGCCGGTATTCGTCCTCAGCTATTCCTGATACGGGTTTGATATCATTTGCCTGCACTTCGATAGCCCCCTCTCCTTTTGACCAGAGTGTAAGCCGGTAATCCTTTGAATGATGTACATACAGGTATTGAAATAACGTTTGACCAGGTTCAAGTAAAAAACCATTTTTTCCTGATCTTCTGGCATCCGGGCTGGCAATCGCTGTTCCCTCCCATGGTGATATATGTTTATTGTATTCCGCGCCTCCGTTAGGCAATTGATTATCGGTTTCCAGCGGCCATTGATAACCCCGTATGTAATCCACTTCCATATTCACTGTTCCACCTCCACCATAGCTACCCAGCAATACATTCATGAAATGATTGGGGGCGTAGATCTGATTTTTATCCGAATACTCCTTTATTAGATTTCCGTTGATATAATGTTTTATAGAAGTGGGTGTCCACAGCATACCATGCACTACCCAGTTATCACGATGCTGATATCCTTCGGCTATGTGGGTTGCCAGGTTGCGTTGAAATTTCCCTGCCGTATCTACATGGCCATGCAATACAAACTGCGCATTCAGGTATTCAAACACGTCTATTTCAAATACCTGCCCCCTGGGGCGAATACCGCGTACTCCTTCCAACTCTGTGCCTTCCTGGAGATAATACTTTAAATCCGGACCAGGCGAATCGAACCAGAAGGCCGTATTTAATCCTCTCGGCTTCCCCGTATTGCTTCTTTTAACTCTCACTTCAAAATATCCGCCCCTGCTGTTATCCAGCAGATTTTCGTTTGTAACCCAGTCATAGGTCTGAATGGATGATATTTTCTTCTGATTTTTGATATCATAGACCTCGTCGGGAAGCGAATCATTCGTCAGCAGATTGATGGTTCTCCCATTCAGGATATAGGCTGGTTGAGGCAGCCGGTTGGAACGCATTTCGGCAAAATTGATCTTATAGAGATAATCGATACTGGAATAATAATTGGTACTCCATTTATTCCGGTTCAGTAATTCGTCATTGAACTCATCATTCCAGAATAGTTTCATTCCTTCGGGTACTGCTGCCGAACTTGGTATATCAAGATGGTTTTCTGCATCCGGATCGGGTGCCCATTGTTTTGTCGCAACAACTTCACAGGATGCAAGATTTGTTTTGCCAGCAGCTTTGCGTGCTTCCAGCCATACAAAATACCGTTGTTCAGCCTGTATATTTTGAATGTAATACCGGGTACTACCGGCGTCGACCGTAGCCTGCGGTTTACGAGGCTTATTATTCGTTGCTGACCAAAATATATCATACCCTTTTATGCCTTCAACAGCGTTCCACTCCAATCTTATCCATGAGCGGGTACCAAGGGCTTTTAAGTTTACGGAGGATGTTGATGCCTGGGTAAAGGTCACTGAGGGAAAGAAAGAAAAGACCAGTAAACTGCCAACCAGTATACCGCGAAAAACTGTTAACCGTTTCATACATTTTTATTTTGAGAAAAACGATGAAGATTGAGATGTAAAATAATGCCTTTAAAAAGAAGGCCCTGCGGAAGCAGGGCCCGTTTTATAATTGCTGCTATAAGTGAGAAACTATTGATACCCCGCATTCTGCTGTATCACACCATTGCTTTGTGTAACTACGGATCGGGGCAACGGCATTAATACTTTGTAAGATTCAGCGGTAGTAGAACCATCATTGGCGGCTCTTTGTATAAACTTACCCCACCTGATCAGATCATCCCTTCTCCAGCCTTCTGCCCATAATTCAAACAAACGCTCATCCTGAATTTTTTCAAGAAAAACGGTTTTGGACAGGCCATTAGCTAAATCCGGAAGTCCTGCTCTTTCTCTTACCTCATTAATATTATCATATGCGGCGGTATTAGGTCCATTGTTCGCTTCATTGATACTTTCTGCAAGCATTAGCAGCACATCCGCATACCTGTAAATCGGGAAGTCGACACCGCTATTCTGAGAATTGGCCCGGGAAGGATCGGGTGAAAACTTCATCGGTACTGCGCCCATGTCTCCCCCCGTCCGCGCATTTCTGTATAAAATATTTCCACTGCCATCTTTTCCCACCGGATAAGATTGTAAAAGCATTTTCAATCTTTTGTCGGTCGGATCAAATTTGTCATAGCTGCTCCAGCGCATCTTATAACCACCCCAGGCAGTAAGCGGAATACCAGAAGGATCTACGTAATCGGCCGGCAAGGCATGAGCCAGCCACATGTTGGTATACTGATCGCCGCCTGTGGGAGTGCATACTACCGCCAGAATCATCTCCGTAGAGTTTCCGCCTTTACTGGCTGTACTAAAGTTGTCTTCATATCGCTGCAGCAGGGCATACCCCAGGGATTTGATCTGCTCGCCGGTTGCCACTGCTTTTGCCCAGTCTTTTTCGTGCATATATAATTTCATCAACCCGGTCAGCGCTGCTGCTTTTGAAAATCGTCCGTAGTCTTCTCCCGTAAATTTTGCAGGCAATGCCGCGGCAGCTTCTGTGTAATCTTTTTCAATCTGCGCTACTACTTCTGCTGCTGTCGGCCTGGGCAAATATGGTGCTTCGGGATTGGCAGCAATAGCAGGGTCTGTAACGATGGAAACCGGCCCATAGTTGAAGTACAGCAACTGGGCATAATGCGCTCGCAATGCCTTTAACTCTCCTATATACCGGCTTTTCAAATTATCGCTCATACTGATTTTATCAATCCCATCAATGGCGATAGTAATTCTCGAGATATAGGGCATGTAGCGCGTGTAGTTATGCGTAACCCAATCGAAATCCGGCGTAAAGGTCAGGTTATTCATTCTTGGCCAGTTACCACCCCAGGCGCAAACACCTTCATCAGTAGTTTGCATAGCCTGTACCCGCCAGCTATACGTACCGGCATCCCAACCTCCCTGCCAATCGCTTCCGCCAGCCAATCCGGTATAAGCCGCATTAACAGAGGCAACGGCTCCTTCGGGCGTATTTACTACAGATGAAAGATCTCCATAACTCATATAGTCAAGCGATTTCTCGCAGGAGGTCATCATTAGTAAACCGGCAAACAGGCCAGATAATGCCATGTTTGTTTTACCTATGATATATTTATTAATTTTCATTCTTTACAGGTTTAGTATTTTTAGAACGACGCGTTTATTCCGAATACATAACTTCTTACGAGCGGATAAAAATTGTCCGTGTTTAATTCAGGATCAAGGCCGGGATAATCAGTAATCGTAAATGGATTCTGAAGATCAAAGGAGACTCTTATACCAGAAAACGTTTTCTGTTTTGCAAACCATGCTTTCGGCAAAGTGTATCCCAGCGTTATATTTCTGCAACGCAGGAAAGATCCGTCCACCAGCCAATAGTCAGATCCGTTCTGATAACCGGTGTACACACCATCGGAGAGCGAAGTGGGGAAATTGCCGTTAGGGTTTTGAAAACTCCATCTTGTAGAAGAAACCGGCATTGCATTAAAGCCAAAGGAGTTTGTTGTACTTTCTGTTGCCCGGCCTGTAAAATAAGGCGACCATTTTTTCTGTACCAGCCCTGACATGAAAATGGAAAGATCAAAACCTTTATAACTAAACTGGTTGCCTATACCAAAATTGAATTTGGGATCGGCATTACCAATATAGGTCATATCGGCAGCAGTAATTATTCCATCAGGTCCTGTCAGATTACCAGCCCCGTCATATCCATGTATATCTCTCAGAATAATTCCTCCGGGCAGCATACCGGGCATTTGTGAAGGGATCTTTCCTGTCTCGCCTTTGTATATGCCCATTGACCCTATCCCGAATATTGGATTGAATAAAGCTCCTCTTCCTGTAGCTATTTCATATCTGTTCAAAACCGCAAGGGCTTCCGGAGACCTTTCTGCCCAATAATTCAGGTAATGAGAGAAGTTAATATTGGTTGACCAGCTAAAGCCACCCGGAGTTTTGGGAATAAAATTCCTCGACTGTAAGTTTATTTCATAACCGGTAGACTTTGTTTTGCCGGCATTTCTATACACACCATTAATAATAAAGCCTGAAGGGTAAGGAACAAATGAAATCAGATCCCGGATGGTCTTATTAAAATAATCTACCGATCCCGAAATCCTGTTATTGAACAAACCAAAATCCAATCCTATATTCAGTTCTCCTGCTGTCTCCCATGTCAGGTTTTCGTTGGCATCTCTTGTCAACACAAGCCCGGAATTAACGTTGCCGGTTCCAAAATAAGGGCTCTGTGCTGTTCCATATAATCTGAATGCAGAAGCGCCGAAATCACTGTTGCCCGTTTCGCCATAACCAACCCGCAGCTTCAGGAATGAAACCGGCTTAAGGGATTGCAGGAAACTTTCGTCTGAAAGAACCCATCCTGCTGATATACCCGGAAAGTATCCCCATTTTTTATTGGCTGCAAAAACAGAAGAACCATCCCTTCTAATGGATGCCTGCAGCGTGATATTACCATTGTAAGTATAAATAGCTCTCGCAAAATAAGACGCCCAGGTGTTTTGCGCTCTGCTGGAACCTACCGAAGGCCTCGATGCCTGACCCGATTGCAGGCTATAATACAGGATAATATCGGAAAGGAAATTTTGATTTGCCGCATTGAACCCTTCCCAATCAGTTCTTTGATAATTATACCCGGCCACAGCACTGATCGTATGTTTCAGCGAAATCTCTTTTTCATATGACAGTGTATATTCCAGCAATTTGGATTTAGCTTCAGATTCAGATATACTGGCTGCACCATTGGCCTGTGAACCATAGTAAAAAGTTCTCGGGAAATAAGTAGAACGTTTAGACATGGATTGATCATAACTGAACTTTGCTCTTGCTTTCAGACCGGGAACAATTTTCCATTCACCATAAGCACTGCTTAAAAGCCGGGTAGATGCCGTTTTATCCGTAACGGTGGCATACGACAAAGGATTAGGGATATTGGGATAATAAGGACTTAATGGATAAGATCCATCGGGATTCTGTAAGGCGATATTAGGCGCCCAGTAAATAGCTGCGGTAACAATACCTCCATTTTCATTTACACCTCCCGTAATAGTATTGTCTGCAGTGGAATTGGAGAGAACGATGTTGGCACCGATTTTTATTTTGTCTGAAACAACCTGATCAATATTTAACCGGCCATTCGTGCGTGTGTATCCTGTGCCTATGATCACACCTTTCTGATCATAATAGTTTCCGGAAGCGAAATAAGAGGTTTTGCCATTGCCCCCCGAAAGAGAAAGGTTATGCTGCTGCGTATACCCCGAGCGGGTAATAGCATCAGTGGCTGTTTTACCATTGTTGTTTGCCGCATCAATTTGCGCCTGCGTATAAACAGGTGTATATGGAGTCACAGTACCCGGATCCACATTGCCGTAATAGGGTCCGATTTTGTTATCCCTGTACCACATTTCCTGACGCAGCAGGTTGCGCTGTATCATGTAATCCTTGGCCCCATATACCGGATACATTTTATCTACTTTTTGCACACCATAGGTACCTGTGTATTCAATCTTTGCTTTACCCTCGGCTCCCTTCTTGGTAGTGATCAATATGACCCCGGCTCCTGCCCTGGCGCCATAAATAGAAGCGGCACTCGCATCTTTCAAAATCTCTATTGATGCAATATCATTGGGATTAATAAAATTTAAGGGTGATTTATCTACTCCACCACCGCCATATTTGGCGTCGCCAAATGATCCTCCTATGCCCGGCTGACCCGCTGCATCATTGACCGGTATCCCGTCAATAACATACAATACACCTGCATTGGCTGCCGATGGGTTGCTTCGTATCTGAATGCGGACACCTGCACCTGGCTGACCGGTTGGCTGTATCACCTGGATGCCGGCAGCTTTTCCCTGCAAACTCTGCTGAAAGCTGGAGCTGACACTGGTATTAAGATCTTTCCCTTTTACGCTGGTCACCGCACCAGTAAGGTTCTTTTGCTTGACACTACCATATCCGATCACTACTACTTCATCTACTGCAGTGATCACCCGCTTCATGGAAATATTATCTAAACGGCCGGTAACAGCCATTTCAATATTCTCATAACCAACAAATGATATGACCAGTACCCCACGGTTATCGGGAACAGACAGGACAAAACCGCCATCAGTACCTGTTGAGGTCCCAATACTTGTTCCTTTTAATTTTACAGAAGCCCCCTGAAGAGGTTTTCCGTTTTCATCCAGCACCCTTCCCGATATATCAATTTGCACCGGCCTCACTTCGTTCTCATCAGTAAGTGAGGATTTTACTTTAATCACAATTGTTTTATCAATGATGGAGTAGGTAAATGGGAGGTCGTGAAAACATTTGTCCAGCGCTTCTTTCAGCGTGACATCTTTTACACTAATGCTTATTTTCTTCGTTTCTCTCAATGCCTGGTCTTCATACCAGAAATAGAACCCTGTCTGTTTTTCAATTTTCCGGAAAACAGACTCCAGCCGGGCATTTTTTTCAGACAGCGACACTAACTGGGAAAAGCCCTTGGCACTTGCCTGAAGCATCGCAACCGTAAGTAGAATAGTCGTTAGTTTCATCACTAACAGCATTTTGGTGATAGGAATTCTCCGGAAATAAGATCCCGGAAGATTCCTAATAGCAGTTAATTGCATAACTTTGAAATGTTTGGGTTTAAAGACGAGTAATGCTATTTTGTTCTGTAAGCCCACGACTTCGCCGGGTTCCGGGGCAAACGGAATCCGGTTTCTTTTGGGCCAAACAATCGGTTAATCAGGTATTCATTGGCATATTGTTTTATTAGTTTGGTTTAATGGTTCTATTGATTTTTGATCATTAAGCTCCTATCAGGGTTTTACTATAATTTTATTATTCTCCAGTTTGAAATGAATATTGCTCTGCTCCAGAATCCGCAGCACATTTGACAAGTTGGTATTACGGGTAATTTTTCCCGAAAACTCTCTTGACGGAATATTTCCTTCATAATGCACTTCAAGATCATACCACCTCCCAATCTGTCGCATGATTGTCTTAATATCAGCCTGCCTGAAATCAAACAAGCCGTTTTTCCAGGCCATTACTCCTTCCAGATCAATATCGTTTTTTATACTCAGCCCATCTCCGCCTAATACGGCCTGCTGTCCGGGTTGGATAGTTAGCCCCTGGCTTTCTCTGTCTTTCGGCACTACTCTGACGCTACCTTCCAGGAGGGTAACTTTTATGTCCCGTTCATCATCGTAAGTATTTGCATTGAAATGTGTACCCAATACTTCTATCCGCATCTGGTCTTTTTCTACAATAAATGGCAGCCTTCCGCCCGGCTTTGCCGGGTCGGTTATTTTAGTTACCTCAAAATATGCCTCGCCGGTTATGGTTACTTTTCGTTCATTGCCTGCAAAGGCAGCAGGATAGCGAATAGAGGAAGCCGCGTTTAACCAAACTTTTGTACCGTCAGGCAATACCAATTGATACTGTCCCCCTTTCGGCGTTCGCATGGTATTATAGAGAACGTTTGTAGTGTTGTCTCCGTTGGCTTTGTAGAGTATCTGGCCATCCTGCAGCTTTATGATCTGGGTTTGCCCCTGGTTTGCTATGGCTCCATCGCCCATGCTGTCGAGGAGCATACTGGTACCATCATCCAGTATTAAAGTGGCAGTATTTTTTCCCGGAAAGGCGTCATTGGCCGGATTTATTTTCTGTTCCTGCCGTTTCTGTGTTATTGGCTTTTCTTTTCTGCTATTGCCATACCACCAAATACCAGAGAGGATCGCCATCAGAACAACCGCTGCTGCTGCGATGTTCAGCCATCTTCTCCGGCCTGAAGATATTCTGTAAACAGGCGCACTGGCATCATCATCGGCAACCTCTTGCATATGCTCCTGTAGCAATTCTTTGAAAGCTGCTCTTTCAGCGGCAGGGTTTGCCAATTCGGCTCCGATCAACCCATACAACTGCTTTGCTTTTTCCGCTACCGTTTTAAGTGCCGGATCAAGCTCTATTTGTTTATCCCAATACAACCTCCCTTCTTCATCTCCCCGGCAATACCGCAGAAATGAATCATCTGCCAGTAAGTCTTCAATCCGTTTTGGCTCAATATTGCTCATATTTAACAGGATATTATTTTCCTTATAAATAAGAAGTAACCGGCAGGCTCGTTTTCCCAAACAAAAGATGTTTTTTTGAGAAAATGGCGCAAACGATTGCAAGAAAATGATCAGAAAAAGAGGGAAATAAAAAGGAAAATACCAGCAAGCAATCCGCGGAGTTCACTTTCCAGTGCCTTTAGCGCACTGTAAATAGTATTATAGGCTGTTTTTATACTAATTCCCGTAGCGGCTTCAATCTGGCTGTAACTCAGGTTTTGAAAATACTTTAATTGTATCAGTTCCCTTTGCCTGCCCGTTAGTTTATTAAGAGCCATACCTATTTTCATCCTAAGGGCATCAGATTGCTGTATCTCGATCAGCATATCTTCATATGAAGTTTCAGTCTCATTATATATGGAAGCTTCGCCTACCGATATTACTTTACTATTAGCATAGGGAAGTTGAAAAATGCTTCTTCGTAAACAAGCGAACAGGTATGCTTTCACATTCTTCACAGGGCCCAGGTTTTTATACTGTTCTCCCAGATTCAGAAAAACGTCATTAACGGCATCTTTCGATGTATGAATACTGCCACACAACTGAACCCCATAGCTTAGCAAATCATTATAATGGAGTTCATATAGCATAAGCATAGCTTCAGCATCGCCCTGCCTCATTTTCTCCCACAGCTCCGACATATTTCTTAGTACGTTATCAGTCAATCCCTGGTTTGTTCGGGCTAAAATAATCGTTTTCCTGAATTTTAAACTCTTACTTTGTTGATGTCAAAGCAACACTAACTTTTCGCAAACGATTGATCTCAGTCTTTTGAGATTATAGTGCCGCGCCAACCGATTGCCTGCTCAAACCTGAGCTTATCAAATGACCCTGAAATTGATTCGGAGCAGACTCATATGCATGTAGCCGGCAAATCCACGGTGAAATAAAACATTTATATGACGTTGGGGGTGCCTGTTGTATCGGGATTACACTCTTTCAGAAAACTGAGGTAGCCTTTTAGCCGTACAATTACGTCTTGCGTATTGATTAAACCGTTAGTATCTCCAAACCAATACTCGGGAGCGACAGAGGCTACTGTCATAAATTTTCCGCTACCCAACCTCTTAGGCTTTTTTATTTCATCACGCCCCTGCTCCTTCGCTTTTTCCATGACAATCGTATGCCATTCGTCCCTGATGTCAGGAGCATAAAACTCTTCCTCGTATTCTATTTCTTCCGGGTGGGTAGCAATTTTAAAACACAATGGTCCCTGTTCAATTTGCAGATAGACCGGAAACCCTTCCCACGTGTCCCAGTTTAAGGATGCATTCCAAAATCCATTTCCGTTTATTCTGTTGACGTAATGCCAGTGCAGTATGTTCATTTTGTTTTCCAGCATAACAAAAAATCCGACCCAGCATTCATCATCCCAGTCTTTGAATGGAACTGTTTCAAATAATTTATTACTCTGATTGAATCCTCTTAATCTATCTGCGAAGTCGTTGAATATATCATTCTTCACCATAGAATGTCTGTCAAAAAGAGTCAGAAAATCTTCGAGTAAAAAAGGATAAAACCCGGCTTTTGATACATTACCGATCGTACGCTTTGATTCATTACCCGTCTTTATATAACAGCAAACCAAATGCGATCCGTTTTCCGCACATAAACTTTCTCCGGTCTGTCTGTATGCGTTGAGTTGCCCGTCTCCTTCAAAGGCATTGACCTTATCTTCGATGACCAGTAAAAAATCTTTTTCCGCTGTTGACACCTTAGCCAGCACATCTATATGGCTATACTGCCGGCAGGCAGATACACTCAGGAGTTTTGAAGGAACTTCGTAATTGTTGGTTTGGATCAACCGCCTGACGAAATCAATCGCGCAGTTGTGCAATGCTTCATCATGCTGCCGGTTTTCGGGATTAGCCCAGTTAATGAGCCAGCATATAAACGCGTCCTGTATCAATTCCCTGGTTCCAATGTCAAAAAGATTTGGTTTCATATTATTAGAATTGAAGCATTGTTTATCCTTTCACGGATTTATTTTTCCGGAAATCCTTAAGTATTACGATTCTGAAAATAAATGTAAAGAGTGTGGGGGATTAATCCTGCAGGACCAAAGATTTTCTTAACAGGTTCTCTTTTCAATTGGAAAGAACACAGGCAGAATAATATTAAGGGGATGTGTGCGAATAATTCAAACTTCGCTGGCAATGGCTGTAAAAGCAATTTGTTTAGCACCGCTCAAAACCTTCTGATCCGTTTTCTTTCTGTCCACTGTCCACAAAAAAAGCGTCAGCTATGCTGACGCTTTTTTCCTGTGACTCTGTCAGGATTCAAACCTGAAACCTTCTGATCCGTAGTCAGATGCTCTATTCAGTTGAGCTACAGAGCCAGTCCCAGCCGCCTGATGTACAAGCGGGTTGCAAAAGTAAAGGAAAAAGACTTTTCGACAAAAAGATTTCGTATTTCTTTTTGAAGGAATTTTTACCAACGGCAAGGCCGATATGGTTGGTTTGCTTAGTTTTAGCCATTATTCCCAATCTATAATCACATGATCAAAAGAAAAGCACTACTGCCTGCCTTATTGCTGCTGGCCACTACCAGCCAGGCCCAGCTCAAGGCAGACGATGTACACAGTTTCACCCTCAAAAACGGGATGAAATTCCTGGTGATCGAAGACTTTTCGATCCCCAATGCCAATATGTACCTGTTTTACCGGGTCGGTTCGCGCAACGAATACCAGGGTATTACCGGCCTCAGTCACTTTTTTGAGCACATGATGTTTAATGGTGCCAAAAAATACGGTCCCAAAATGTTTGACCGCACCATGGAATACAATGGTGGCGCCAATAATGCCTACACACGCGAGGATGTGACGGTTTATACCGACTGGTTTCCTGCATCAGCTACCGAAGTGATGTTTGACCTCGAAAGCGACCGTATTGCCAGCCTCAGCATCGACCCCAAAATGGTGGAAAGTGAGCGTGGTGTGGTATTGAGTGAGCGCAGCACCGGGCTGGAAAACTCACCCTGGCGCCTGCTCATGGAATCGATGCAGGGACAGGCCTTCCAGGAGCATCCCTACCACTGGCCGGTGATCGGTTATGAAGATGATATGAAAAACTGGAAACAGAGTGACCTGGAGCGGTATTTCCGTACCTACTACGCGCCCAACAACTGTGTGGTGGTCATGTCTGGTGCGATCAAAACAGAAGATGTGCGCAAGCTGGCCGAGAAATATCTCGAACCGATCCCTGCCCAGCCCGATCCGCCTGCTGTACATATCAAGGAACCGCCGCAAACCGGTGAACGTCGCATTGCCGTACAAAAAGATGTGGCTACTCCTTATATAGGCATCGCTTATAAAGCACCTGAAGCCAAACATGACGATTATTATGCGCTCACACTGTTGAGTGCCATACTCAGCAGTGGTAAGTCAAGCCGCCTGTATGCCTCACTGATCGACAACCAGCAACTGGCCACTTCCATCTTTTCGAGTTATGGCGAAAGCTTTGACCCCACTCTCTTTGGCATCTATGGTATTGCCGCTAAAAATGTAAGTGCCCAGCAACTGGAAGATGCCATTTATGTTGAGATAGAAAAGATCAAAAAAGAAGGCGTAACCGAACAGGAACTGCAAAAGGTAAAAAATCAGTCGCTCATTGAGTTTTACAACCAGGTAGAGACCATCAATGGTAAATCAAACAATATCGGTACGTACGAAGTGTTTTTTGGTGACTACCGCAAAATGTTTGAAGCGCCTGCCAAATATAACCAGGTAACTCTGGCCGACATTCAGCGGGTAGCCAACACCTACTTTAAGAAAAGCACCCGCACTGTGGGCGTATTGCAAACCAAAACAGACGAATAATCCGGTTGGATTGGCGATTGCCAATCCGTTCATTCCAAAAAGAATAGTATGAAAAAGCTTCTCTATAGTTTTTTGCTGGGGTTGAGCCTGATTGCCGGCCAGTTGCTGCAGGCACAGGATTACAAACTGCCCCCTTATCAGAAATTTCAGTTGAAAAACGGGCTGACCGTCTACCTGATGGAACAGCACGAAGTACCCAAGATCAGCGTATCGGTGGTATTGCCGGCAGGCGCTATTTATGATGGTGAGAAAGCCGGGCTGGCCTCACTTACCGCCACAGCACTGCGTCATGGTACACGCAGCTATCCCAAAACCAAGCTCGACGAAACACTCGATTTCATCGGCGCCGGTGTCAATACCTATGCCAGCAAAGAATCGGCCGGCCTGTCTGCCAGCTTTGCTGCCAAAGACAAAGATGTGGTGCTGCCAATCATTGTAGAATTGCTGATGGCCCCTTCTTTCGACAGCACAGAATTTGTGAAAGAGAAAAAGCGGTTGCTGGTTCGCCTCGAACAAGCCAAGGAAAGCCCCCGCTCTGTCATTGGCTCACAATTCGACAAATTCCTGTATGGCGATCATGTGTACGGCAATATTATCAGTGGCACGGTGAGTACCGTGACCGGCCTCTCCGTAAGCGATGCCCGTAAGTTTTACCAGGAAAATTATATTCCAAATGGTGCGGCCATTGCCATTGCCGGCGATTTCAACAGCAAAGACATGAAAGCCCTGATCACAAAACTGTTCAGCGGCTGGCAAAAAGGCAAACAGACCAATGCAAATATTGCAGCAGCCCCGATCAAAAAACCTCAGGGCAACCGTGTACTGCTCATCAATAAGAACGATGCCAAGGAAACCACTTTTTATATTGGAGCCCCTGGTATCAGCCGCAACAATCCCGATTTTGTAGCGGTGGAAGTGATCAACACCCTTTTTGGCGGTCGCTTTACCTCCATGCTTAATGATGAGCTGCGGGTAAATACCGGTCTCACCTATGGGGCTGGCAGCCGTTTCTCTACCCTCAAAAACGGTGGCTCATTCCTCATTTCTACCTTTACAGCCACGCCTACCACAGAGCCGGCTATCGACAAGGCACTGGAAGTGCTGAACAGGCTTCATGAAAAAGGAGTGGACCAGGAATCGCTCACATCTGCCAAAAACTATGTGAAAGGGCAATTTCCTCCCGACTATGAAACCAGCGGTCAGCTGGCGGGATTGCTTACACAAATGTTTTGGTACAACTTTGACGAAAGCTTTATCAATAATTTCCAGAAAAATGTGGATGGCCTCACTGTAGAAAAAGCCCGTGAGATCATCAATAAATATTTTCCCAAAGACAAACTGCAGTTTGTGATGGTAGGCAAAGCAGCCGATATCAAAAAGATTGCAGAGAAATATGGCCCGGTTACGGAAGTGCAGATCACGGACGAGCCCAAAAAAGCATTCTGATCACAGCATTGTCATCTTAAAAAGAAGGAAGCCATGGCTTCCTTCTTTTTTTTATTTTGCATCGTATGAAGATCCAGTTATGGTCGGTTGGCAAGGCGCATGAGCCGTATGTGAAAGCCGGTGTGGAAGATTTCACCCGCCGGGCAGGCAATTATTTTAAAGTAGAATGGATGCTGATCCCTGCACCTAAAAATGCCGGGCAATTAAGTGAAACCGATCTGCGCAGGCGCGAAGGAGAAACAATCCTGGAAACGCTCGAAAAAGATGATTATCTCGTGGCACTGGATGAGCGGGGCAAAATGCTGAGCTCAGAAGGGCTGGCGCAGCTGCTGCAGACAAGGGCCAATGAAAGCACCCGCCGGCTGGTATTTCTGATTGGCGGCGCTTACGGACTCGATGCAGCCGTCATGAAACGGGCCAATCTCAGCTGGAGTCTTTCACAGCTGGTATTTCCGCATCAATTGGTACGGCTCATACTGGCAGAGCAGGTATATCGCGCCTGCACTATCCTTAAAAATGAAAAATACCATCATAAATAAATCCTTATTTTCGGTAACTATCCTCTACAAGCCTGCAAATACCTGACATGGAATTATCAATCACCCTTATCATAGTTGTAATAACAGTACTTGTTTCCATTGGCGCTTTCAACAATCAGAAGATCATGGATGATCTGATCTTTCATCCGCCGGCAGTTAGTCAGCGCAATCAGTGGTACCGTTTTTTCAGTGCAGGCCTCGTTCACGCAGATGTGACACACCTGGCTTTCAATATGATTTCCCTGTACCTGTTTGGCAGATTTGTGGAACAGGGGTTTCTGAGCCTCTTTGCGGAAAAGGGTAAAATACTGTTTCTGGCTATGTATGTACTGGCATTGCCGGTAAGCCTGCTGCCTACTTATTTCAAAAACCGCCACAACTATCATTACTATGGACTGGGCGCTTCCGGAGCTGTATCGGCTGTGGTATTTGCCGGATTGTTGCTGGCGCCAACCATACGGGTAGGCTTTTTCCTCCTTCCTCCTATTATTCCCGGGTATGTTTTTGCTCCGCTCTATCTTATTATATCTGTGATACTGGAAAGAAAAGGAGGCGACAATATCAATCACTCCGCTCATATCTGGGGAGCTGTATTCGGTCTCGTGTTTGTGACCCTGGCCATGTGGTTACTCAACGGCGAAAACGCGATCACAAACTGCTTCCGGATGATCATGGCCGATCTCGGTTAAGGTCAATACCTGTATCGGATATTAATCGTTAATTACATTAAAGTTTTGTGTAATAGAAAGATAATATCCACAGTTTTTGTCACTTTTCTAAATATCCCTACTTTTATCGCCCCTTTAATCCCTCACCCCCTGAATACAACGGTATTCAATATCTCCTGAAATTTTCAGAATACATTGCTGTATTCAATATCCCCGGAATTTCCGCTGGCTTTATATGCCTGGTCCATATCCCGTCCTTAATTGTAAACTCATTTAAAAATTGGCCTATGCGGAATTTTACACGACTCTTTTTGTTACTGGTAACTGTTGGTGCGCTGGCTGGCTCTGCCAATGCACAATGCCTTACCCCTCAGGGTATGACAGCTACCCCTCTGAATGGTGGCGGCAACTGTTTTATGTTTATTCAGTTTGCAATCCCCAACTCCAATGTAAGTATTTATAACGCCGGTGGATATGTAGCACAGGCTACTGCCAATGCCGCCGGTACCGTTGTTGTGCCTTATGCCTGCGGACAGGGTCCTATCACCGCCGTGCTTTCTGTTAATCTGAGCACAGGCGCATTCTGCAACAATGTAGTGATCTCTACTCCTGCCACTCTGCCTGTAAAGTATACCTCCTTTACCAGCACTATCCAGTCTCAGGGTGTATTGCTGAAATGGGCAACTTCGTATGAATTCAATAACGCCAAATTTGTTGTTGAAAAAAGCATTGATGGCGTTAATTACACATCGGTAGGCGAAATTACCGGAGCAGAAAACTCCTACGAAGAAAAAAATTACTCATTCACTGACCTCAGTTTCCGTGCCGGCGATGTGGCTTATTACCGCATCAAACAGGTGGATCTCGACAATAAATTCACTTATTCAAAAGTGGTTTATGTCAACAACAGTAAAGCTGGTCTGGGCAATATCCGTCTGTTCCCCAATCCTGTTCGCGGCAATGAAACAATCCAGGTAGCAGGTATTTCTGCAGCTGACCTCAACAAAGGCAATGTGCGTATTTATAGTGTGACAGGCGCTCCTGTTGCATTTGATATCGCCGGCAGCAATGCCATTCAGCTCGATAGCAGAACACCCAGCGGTATGTATATCATCCAGATCCTGGATAAGAGCTATCGTATTCTGAAGAATTAAACAAAAA
The DNA here is from genome assembly GCA_047600605.1 of Chitinophagaceae bacterium. Lineage (GTDB taxonomy): Bacteria > Bacteroidota > Bacteroidia > Chitinophagales > Chitinophagaceae > CAYMZZ01. Next base: position 734,004 of record JASGKK010000001.1, read on the forward strand.
CTTACCAATACTAACTGCAGGTAATGAAATGCCTCCCTTGCGGGGGCATTTCTCATTTTACAGCGGTGTCCATTGCAGTTTCCAGACGCTGGTAGTAGAGGACCTGACCTTAAAACGGTCGTCAATGCGATGACCCGGCAGCCATACGATTTTCTTGTCCATTTCCACTACGAGCGCCTGCTCCTTCTGGATTTTGGAAAGCTTCTGATCGATAAAGAAACGGGCCAGCTTTTTCTTTTTACCCATGCCTAAGGGATAAAAATAATCTCCCTGCCTCCAGGTACGGAGCAATAAAGGAAACTGCACCTGCCGTGTATCAAGTAAGGCGATACAGGGATCAGCAGAGATTATTTCTCCAGGCTGTATGGCCTGTTGCTCCACCTGCAGTTGCCCCCATTGTGTAGCATAGCTGCCAGGTTTTTCTATCAGCAGCCAGTTATCGGCAGTACCCGGCTGTGATGCAATTACAAGCCAGGCGCGGTTGCGGATGACGCGGTGTGTGGCAGAAGCCACATAACGGCCCGATGTGCTATTGCAAAGTGCCAGCACTTCATCTGTCTGTGCCGGGCTAAACCCGAAATCGCGGATTATTTCATACAAAACAGTACGGGGAGCAGTCTGCTGCTGCAGTTTGAGTACAGGTATATGGTGTTCCTGTCCTTTCTGCTCTACCAGTGAGCGGCGGATCCGGGCTATGGCAGCGCGATAAATCATTTCCGTTTCACGCAGGCGCAGCAGGTTATCGGCCAGCTGCTGCTCCACTCCGGGAAATATTTTTCTGACCACTGGTACCAATTGATGACGCAGGTAATTGCGGGCATACTTATCACTGGCATTACTGCTGTCTTCTACCCACTGCAATCCACGCTCATGGGCATAATCTGCCAGCTGTTCTCTTGTAGCGAACAATAACGGTCGTGCTATATGATCACGCAGCGGCAACATACCGCGGAGTCCGGCAATGCCTGTACCCTTAAAATAATTATACAGCGAGGTTTCTATATTATCATCCAGGTGATGGGCGGTTACAATGAACGCAGGCTGGATAATGCAGCGTATCCGTTGCTCTTCAAACCAGCTATAACGCAGTTCACGTGCGGCCACCTGTACCGGCAATCCTTTGTTTTCGGCATAATACAATGTATCAAATACCTGTACCTGTACGGCAATACCATATTTATCTGCGAGCTGTCGTACAAAAGCCTCATCCCGATTGCTCTCCTCCCCTCTCAGCGAAAAATTGCAATGGAGTATTTCCAGGCTATAACCTGCTTCCCGGCAGAGATCCAGCAAAACCACAGAGTCGAGACCGCCACTCACCGCCAGCAACAAATGGGCCCGGGCAGGGAAAAGCTTTTCTTCTTCAATAAACTTCCTGAATGAATCCAGTAAATGCATGTGTTGCGAAGGTAGTATATGCAGACTGTTGTCGGGAGAAAATGAATTACCGGAAAGTTCTTTGCTTTTATACAATACTTATAGTTGGTGGAAAATCATTTTGATGGCACAGGGGGCATAAACATCCCTGGCTTTCCCATTTCGTCCAGGCATTTAATCCGATCCTTTCGCCTCTACAGCCGGCCGATGTGGTGCATCTACCATGTATAGATTCACGATGCAGCGTGGGTCTGGTTGCTTTTCTAATAACATTCAAAACCACCTCTAAGCATCTGACTGGAAGAAGGGCCCTTTAGCCGGTAATTTTCCGCTACACAGCAATAACATGCAGACTTACGGATTTACAGCGTGAGCTCTTCGTAGGCAGAGCGGAGTTCGCCCAGTGCATGAAGATCACCGGCTTCCCGGGCTGCAGACATACCCTGCTCATACCAGTTTATGGCCAGCGCTGTTTCGCCCAGTTGTACCAGCAACTGCGCGAGGTGATAATAGCTGCCTACATAAGCCGGATCGCGGTTCAGCAACTGTTCCCATTGCTGACGGGCCTGCGCAGCCTCGCCCATTTTTACATATTCCAGTGCCAGCGCATGCTGTAAAAAACTGTCACCGGGACTTTGCTTCAGAAATTCCTGTAGTCTTTGAACACGATCCATATCAGGGAAAAATTTTAGAAAGAAATGACCGTATTTTACGACGCAACACTTATCTTTGTTTAGTTGCATAAACAACTATCCAACTCCTGCTAACGTGGGGTTTCTTAAAACTTTCTATATGAAAATATTGGTTTGTATCAGTAAAACGCCGGACACAACGGCAAAAATAGCTTTCACTGACAACAACACGAAATTCGATCAGAATGGTGTGCAGTGGATCATCAATCCCTATGATGAGTGGTATGCGCTTGTGCGTGCCATTGAGCTGAAAGAAAAAGATCCTGCTGTGATCATACACCTGGTGACGGTGGGTGGCGCCGATGCCGAACCCGTGATCCGTAAGGCACTTGCCCTTGGCGGAGATGAAGCCATTCGGGTCAATGCAGACAGCCATGACAGTTTTTATATTGCTTCACAGATAGCTGCAGTAGCCAAAGAGGGTGGCTATGATCTGGTGTTTACCGGCAAGGAGACGATTGATTACAATGGTTCTTCTATCGGAGGCATGGTGGCCGAGCTGCTCGATCTGCCTTTTATATCACTGGCAGCAAAATTTGAATTAAATGGCACAACAGCTAACATTACCAGAGAGATAGAAGGTGGTGAAGAAGTAAATGAAGTGACACTGCCAGTAGTTGTCAGTGCACAAAAAGGCATGGCTGAGCAGCGTATCCCCAATATGCGCGGCATCATGGCAGCACGTACCAAACCATTGAAAGTGGTAGAACCGGTAGCGGCCGACGCCCTGACCAGCGTGACCAGTTTTGGCACCCCGCCTCCCAAGGCCGGCGTAAAATTGGTAGCTCCGGACAATGTAGACGAACTGGTTCGCCTTCTTCACGAAGAAGCAAAGGCTATCTGACCATACACCCTTTACCTTATACCTTTTAATTTAATAATACATCATGTCTATACTTGTATATATTGATATCGCCGATGGGCAGATTAAGAAAAATTCGCTGGAAGCTGCTTCTTATGGAGCGAAGCTGGCAGCACAAATGGGCACTACGGCCGAAGCGGTAGTGCTGGGTACGGTTACCGAAGACCTGGCTTCACTGGGTCAGTATGGTATCAGCAAAGTGCATCAGGTAAATAATGCGGCCCTGAATCAACTCGATGCCCAGGTGTATGCACAGGCGGTTGCCGAAATTGCCGGCAGCACTGGTGCCACTGTGATCGTTTTTTCACATAATCTCAACGGTAAAGCAATAGCTCCCCGCGTATCCGCAAGGCTTAAAGCGGGTCTGGTAGCAGGTGCGGTGGCCCTGCCCGATACCAGCAATGGATTTACTGTTAAGAAAAATGTGTTTTCAGGAAAGGCTTTTGCCAATGTGAGTGTGAGCTCTCCTGTTAAGATCATTTCTCTTAACCCCAACGCCTACCCGGTGACCAAAACGGAAGGAAAGGCTGAAGTGGTGCAGGCAAGCCCTGCCCTGCCCGCAGCGCGTGTAAAAGTGACCAGTGTGAGCAAGGCCAGCGGTGAAATTCCACTTACCGAAGCAGAGATTGTAGTAAGCGCCGGCCGTGGTCTGAAAGGTCCCGAAAACTGGGGTATGGTGGAAGACCTGGCCAAAGTCTTGCATGCTGCTACTGCCTGTAGCCGTCCGGTAGCCGATGCGCACTGGCGTCCGCACCATGAGCATGTGGGACAAACCGGTTTTGCCATCGCCCCCAATCTGTATATCGCCATTGGTATCTCGGGTGCCATTCAGCACCTCGCTGGTGTTAACCGCAGCAAGGTGATCGTGGTTATCAACAAAGACCCCGAAGCGCCTTTCTTCAAAGCTGCCGACTACGGAATTGTAGGCGATGCTTTTGAAGTGGTGCCTCAGCTGACTGCTGCTATCCGCAAACTGAAAGGAACGGCCTGAACGGTCCCGGATTAATTCTATACAGCCTGAATGACCTATCTTCATTCAGGCTTTTTTATGCGCATACATCTACTGCTTCTTTTATTGCTGCCGGTCACGGTTTCTGCACAGAAATCCTTTACGGGCACCATCGACTACCGGCTTACCAACACCGACACGAGCCTGGATGTACGTGTGCAGGCCGTCTTTATTCCCGGTAAAATCCGGTTTAGCCTGCATCCGGTAAAGACACCGGCCGGCGCAGATGTAAAAGAGGAATTGCTTATCCTGGATTTTGAACAGGCCGCTATTTTCCGGATTAAGGATAAAGAGAAAATCGTCGAACGCGAAAACATGGGCGGTAAAAACAGTAAGCAGGACATCCCCTCTTTGAAACCAGCCGACACATCGTATATACTGGGTAGATTGGTCAGGGAGTACAGCAGCGGCTGGGTGGAAAAAGAAGAGATAAAGGGAAAAGATACGGTCAAAAACCGGGTGCGTGCCAGTTTCTGGTATGCCGGCGATCTGGCTTATCCTATCCCTGATTCACTGGGCCGTGAACAGATGGTCCCGCTTTTTACCAATGGCCGGGTATGCCTGGGATTTTCGATCCTGGTACGCTCTGGCGCTCTTGAATTTGATCTGCTGAGCCGTGCTCAGAACCTGCGGACCGGAAGGGTCCTGAAGCTATCCAAACTATTCAGATTCCCAGAGGATTATACGCACAGGAAGAAGGACTGAATGTAAAAAAGGGACGTAAAATGCGCTTCTTTTTTGGCTCAAATGTCTTAGTTTCGTGCGATATTTTATGAAGAAGATAGAACTGGAAATAGTGGCCTTATCGCATAGCATCACGCAGACGCATTCCTATGCGGTGGTGCTGGGTGAAGTAAACGGACTGCGCAGGCTTCCTATCGTAATCGGCGGATTTGAAGCACAGGCTATAGCCGTAGCACTGGAAAAAATGAATCCCAGCCGTCCACTCACCCACGATCTGATGAAGAATTTTCTCAATGCTTTTGCCATTGAGTTGCACGAAATCATCATCTGCGACCTGCAGGAAGGCATCTTCTACTCCAAGCTCGTCTGCTCTTCTGAAAATGATACCATCGAAATAGATTCCCGCACATCAGACGCACTGGCGCTGGCCGTTCGTTTTGGCTGCCCTATTTATACCTACGAGAATATCCTGGAAAGCGCCGGCATCCTGATGGAAGATACCGGCAACAGCAAAAAACGCAAGGCCAAGCAGGAAGTGGTTGTCGAGGAGCCCGGTACTACCGGTCACGAAGACCTCAAAACCATGACGCTGGAGGAACTGGATGTTCTGCTCAATGAAGTGCTGGAAAGTGAGGATTATATCCGTGCTATTGCCATACGCGACGAGATCAATAGCCGGAAAAAGAACCGCTGATCCCCTGCTCATTCAACCTGATTTTACGTGATTGTATTCCCCAACGCAAAGATCAATCTGGGTTTGCGCGTACTGCGCAAAAGAGCTGATGGCTTTCACGACATTGAAACCATTTTTTACCCGGTAACTCTTTGCGATGCGCTGGAAATACTCCCCTCCCATACCACTGAATCTTCTTTCCGGTGTACTGGCCTGTCCCCGGAAATTGTCTCCGGGCAAAACCTGGTACTGAAAGCCTATGAACTGCTGAAGACACATTTTCCGGAAATACCTCCTGTTGATATTTTTCTGCACAAAGCCATCCCGGCCGGTGCCGGCCTGGGGGGGGGCAGTGCCGATGCCAGCTTTACCCTGCAATTGCTTTGCAGACAGTTTCGCCTTCCGGCCACGGATGAATTACTGCAGCAACTGGCGCTCACGCTGGGCAGCGATTGTCCTTTTTTTCTGTACAATAAACCCTCCCTGGGTACAGGACGGGGCGAACAACTGCAACCGGTTTCCCCGGATCTGAAAAATCATGCCTGGGTGCTGGTCAATCCCCGTATACACGTCTCCACTGCAGCTGCGTTTGCTGCCATTACTCCGCAGGTACCGGCAGAGAGCCTGCAGGAGCTGATTCATTTGCCTCCGGCGCAATGGCAGGGCCGGGTGATCAACGATTTTGAAATACCCGTCTTTGCATTACACCCCGAGATCGCCGCCATTAAAGAAACACTTCTGTCGGCAGGAGCAGTATTTGCTGCTATGAGTGGCACAGGCAGTACGGTCTTCGGATTGTTTGAGCAAAAGGAACCGCAGTTGCCCGCGTTTCCGGATCATTATTTTGTACGAAGTGGTCGGTGATCAGAAGACAGTGGTCGGTAGCTGGTGGTTAGTGCTCGGTTATACATTCTGTCCATCTTCAAATTTTCAGATCGCCAAATCTTCAGATCATTAGCACATTACCCCATCAGCACATTAGCACATTCATTCTTTAAACTTTCCCTATCTTTACAACCATCAACCAGTCACTGACCATACCGGCTTTTCTTCAACGCAATCTCGATCTGCTCAATCATCAATGATGCATGGCCGCGCCTCCCGCACGGGAGGTAAATGGCGCATACGCGTCTGTTTCACAATTGTTCCTTTTCTCCTTTCACTTATTTTCTTTTGTTATGCAAACACAGTTATCAATTATATCTGAAAAGTCACAGCATTACCTGGACCTTGAACAACAGTATGGCGCACACAACTACCATCCACTGCCTGTAGTACTGGAACGCGGACAGGGTGTATACGTATGGGATGTGGATGGCAAACGATACTACGATTTCCTGAGCGGCTATTCTGCCGTCAACCAGGGACATTGTCATCCGGCTATCGTAGCAGCATTTACTGCACAGGCTCAGCAACTGACACTGACAAGCCGTGCTTTTCACAGCAACCTGCTGGGTGAGTATGCACAGTATATCACTTCCTATTTTGGTTACGACAAAGTATTGCCGATGAATACGGGTGTGGAAGCGGTGGAAACAGGGCTTAAACTTTGCCGTAAATGGGGCTATGAAATAAAGGGTATTCCTGACGGGCAAGCCAAAGTGATCGTGTGTACCGGCAATTTCCATGGCCGTACCATGGGTGTGATATCATTTAGTTCCGACCCTTCTTCTACGACTCATTTTGGCCCTTATCTGCCCGGTTTTATCAGCATTCCTTACAACGATGTACCGGCGTTGACAGAAGCCTTAAAAGATCCGTCTGTGGCTGGTTTTCTGGTAAAGCCAATTCAGGGAGAAGCAGGTGTCGTAGTGCCGGATGAAGGTTATCTCGCGGCTGCACGCCGGCTTTGTACAGATGCTAATGTATTGTTGATCGCAGATGAGATACAAACCGGCCTGGCCCGTACCGGTCTTATGCTGGCCTGTGATCATGAAGGGGTACGTCCCGATATCCTTTTACTGGGCAAAGCACTTAGTGGTGGCATGCTTCCCGTAAGTGCCGTACTTGCCGATGATGAAGTGATGCTGACCATTGGTCCCGGTGAACATGGCTCTACCTATGGCGGCAACCCACTGGCCTGCCGTACTGCCATTGCCGCCCTGCAGGTACTCAAAGACGAACGGATGGCAGAGCAGGCAACTGCGATGGGCGAATTGCTTCGTGAAGGATTACGGCAATTACAATCGCCATATATCAGTCTCGTACGTGGCAAAGGATTATTGAATGCGATTGTGATCAGGCACAGTAATCCCGATGCAGCCTGGCAGCTCTGCCTCGAACTGAAAGAAAACGGTTTGCTGGCCAAACCAACCCATGGCGACAAAATCCGGTTTGCCCCGCCCCTTGTTATTACTGCAGAGCAGGTAGAAGAATGTGTAGCGATCATTGGCCGGTCGTTACATTGCCTGGATTGAAGAATGTATAAAGAGTATAAAAGGTATAAAGGGTTTAAAGAGTGAATGTGCTAATTAATTGGAAGATTTGGTGATTTGAAAATTTGAGGATGAAGGGAATGTACGCAATCATATATTATAAACCGTCTACTATCCACTGTCAATTGTCCACTGTCAACTATTTTCTATGAGTACACATAAGGAACAGCATCTGCGCAACAGCGATTTCCTTACCGACATTGTGATAGGTATGAGCGATGGCCTCACTGTTCCTTTTGCACTGGCGGCTGGTTTAAGCGGTGCTGCTGCTTCAACTTCCATCATTGTCATTGCCGGTATTGCCGAAATTGCAGCCGGCTCTATTGCCATGGGGCTGGGTGGTTACCTCGCTGGTAAGACCGAACAGGATCATTACCAGACAGAACTGAAACGGGAATATGAAGAAGTGGATACAATGCCCGAAAAGGAAAAAGAAGAAGTAAAAACTTTCTTTGCCAATATCGGTCTTAGTGAAGAAATGCAGGTAAAAGCAGTGGAAGAAATCGCCCGCGATCGCGATCAGTGGGTGGCTTTTATGATGAAGCATGAGCTGGGGCTGGAAAAACCCGATCCGCGGCGTGCTACCAAATCGGCGCTGAATATCGGTCTGTCCTACGCTATCGGGGGGCTCGTACCCCTGAGCCCTTATTTTTTTACAGCACATCCTATTGACGGGTTAAAAATATCGGCAGTACTGACCCTGCTCTTTCTTTTCATATTCGGCTTCTTCAAGAGCCGTATTACCGGCGTCAATCCCTGGGCTGGCGCCTTGCGTGTGACGCTGATCGGTGCACTGGCAGCTACAGCTGCATTTGGTGTGGCCCGTCTGTTTGAATAAGAATGGGATAAAAAAATCCGCCCTGCGTGCCGGTGGCCGCAGAGCGGATTACTGAACGGTTTTCCTAAGAACACTATCTTTTATGCATGCATAGCATATCCGGTATGCACGAACGCATGCAGTTAACTATTTACAATAAATGACGGATGGGAAAATTTTCAGCAGGGAAAATCACTTAGCCAGCACACAGAGATTTGTTTACAGAGGGTATTGATTGGAGGATCAATCAGAGACATGTCGAATATACAACCAAAAAGATATTGAAACTACATTCCTTTCAATATTTTTTTAAAAAGTTGCTAAAAATATCAGAAAAGTCAATACCGATCAGCTGTTATCTTTTTGCACAGGCTTCATATCGGGCATTAGCGCAGACAGCATCATTACTACAGAGAGCAACAACATAAGATAGAGCGCCCATTGTTTTTCAGGACATTCTCCTGCCCTGCATGTACTGTACATAAAATAGTTTCGTACAGCCCAGGCCAGGTTAATCGCACAGAGCATCAGGTTGGCCCGCTTGGCCCATATACGGGGTACCCAGGTGAACAAAAGAAAAAATGGTAATAACACAAATTGAAAATAGGCAGGCCAAAATTGGCGCCCGTCGTATCAACCCCACTCAACCAGAGGTCTTTGCTGACCACATGTACCCAGGGCTGAAAACCGGCTACAATCAGGCCCAGGCCCGCCAGCGTGCCCAGCCATTTCATCCATTTTGTCAACGGCAGTTTTTTCATCTGGGCGCAAGATAGGAATAAGAAAGGAGTGCGCAAGTAGACCGGTACAGCAAAAAGAAAACCGGCACACTGTTTACAACCAGTTGCCGGTTACTGACAATATCACGTTTCTATCCGTCCTGTCATCAGAACTTGAAACCCAGTGTAAAACTCAACACCCGGTGTTTATTATTCTGATCACTGCCGGAATCGGATCCTGATTGCAGTTTGGCCAGTCCCAGTCCATAGTTGGCGCTGATCACCAGGTTAGTGGCTTCAATGCCCACGGTGCCATTCAGGCCATAATCAAACCGACGCATGATAAAAGCTCCCGCACCTTCTTCTTCTGAGGTCAGGGGATCATCATCGGAAAACTGAATATTTTCCTCAAAATTTAGCAGTCCATCTGCTTTGAACTTTCCACCCACACCCATGGCTACATAAGGACCTGCGCCTACAAAGAATTTGGCAGCGCCGGTGGGTGTTTTGAATACGAGGTTTACAGGTACTTCTATATAACGCGGATTCAACTGGAGTTTTTGCGTGTTGTTCTCCCATTTGATCCCTTTACCGGTATAAAGTATACCCGGCTGAATAGCCAGGAACTCGGTAATATTAAGGTCTCCGATAACACCTACCTGAAAACTGGTCAGCATACGGTTATCGTCATAACCTCCATCATCATTATTGGAAACATTGGCAAGATTTACACCACCCCGCAGGATGGCGGCTGACTTTTGAGCCTGGACTCCAATTCCAAAAACCAGCAGAGCAAATAAGGCGAGCGTTGTCTTTTTCATAATCGTACAGTTTTAAATTCAAAATATAGTCTGCAAGCCACTGGCAGCTGTTCATACAGGACAAACATGCTGCCAGAATTGGCAACAGCCTTTTTTGTATCAGCAACAGTGGCTGCTGAGCTAAGACTGATCCTGATTCACAACGTTTAAAAACAGTATGTCAGAAAAAGGGGATTTTTTTCCTCAATCCTTTCAGGCAGCGTTATAAGCTTTTATAATAGGGGCTCTTAGCGCATCTGCGGCTTCGCTGCTGTGGTAGGCAATTAATGCTGCAATAGCCTCTGGTTTTACCCATTTATCAAAGTCGGCATCGGGCATCGCTTCCCGATTGGGTGGAGTGTTGATCGTAGAAGGTACCACTACACTGGTCACCACATTGGCCGCTCCGGCGTCATGATTTAATAATTCAGCCAGCCGGAATAACAACGATTTGGAAAGGCCATAAGCCAGCGAGCCATGGGCCTGCACTATATTTAATCCCGGACGTGATCCGATCAGAAACAATCGGCCATATCCCTGTGTCATCATTTGCAGCCATACGGGCCGGGCGAGATTATAAGCAGTATCAAAATTCAATTGCAATTGTTCATGAATAGATGCAGAACTGGTGCCGGCAAGTTTACCTCCCGCATATCCTCCGGCAGTGAGTACCGCCACATCAATACGCTGCCGCTGGCTGATCAATTTTATCACCACATCGGCAGCTGCTGTCTCGTTGCGCAGATCTGCCTGATAATGCTGATACAGGGGGTCTCCGGAAAAAGGCAGCTCCCTGTTGCTGCCGGCGATACCGGCCACCTGGTTTCCTTCTTTCAGAAAATGCCTGATAACAGCCTGCCCCAAATGTCCGGAAGCTCCGCTTACTAGTACATTTTTCATATTATAACGATTAACGACCGGCTGATTACCACCCGGTTGGAGTGTTCCAATTGTTTTGTAATTTACACCAGGTTCGTTTTAAACACGCAATAATTTATGCTGCCAGCCGGCAACAGCTTACCGTATTGGCGCAGTTATATACTGCTTTTATTATTCCTTACCCTGGCGGGGCGGCAGCTATCTGCACAAACCTGTACAGGTACAGGCAATACTCCTTCATCTGCCTTCCTGCTTTGCGGCAGTGAGCCGATCAAGCGGAGTACCGTGCCTGCCTGCGGCAATATAACCGTACCCGTTCCCTGCAATGGTACATTTCAAAATACCAACCCTACCTGGTTTAAGGTCAATTGTTATACATCAGGCTCACTCGGTTTTGTGATTACCCCCGACGATGCTGCCGATAATTTTGACTGGCAGTTATTTGACATCACCAATCGCAACGATGAAGATGTATTTACCGATGCCAGCTTATTCAGAGCCTGCAACTGGTCGCCGGAACCTGGCGAAACCGGTGCGTCGGTAGATGGAGTACAAGCCAGCATCTGCACTGAAGCCGGAGCAGATCGCTTCAGTTCCATGCCACAACTTCAACAGGGGCGTGAATACATGCTGCTGATCAGTAAACGCAGCAGTTCTGCAGGAGGATTCTCTATTCAGGTCAGCGGAGGCAGTGCCAGCATTACCGATCCCGAAGAACCCATGCTTACCAGCGTAACGCCCAGTTGCAACGGCGCTCAGGTCACTGTTTTACTAAACAAACGAATGCTTTGCTCCAGCATTTCTGCGTCAGGGTCAGAGTTTGTAATACAGGGAGGTCCCGCCATTGTATCGGCACAGATACTGGACTGTGATCATAACCAGGAAGGCAATACGGTCATTCTTACACTTGCCTCTCCTATTGCAACCGGCACTTATCAGTTTGCGGTGCAGGGAGGTAATGATGGTAATACGATTCTTGATCGCTGTAACCGTTATATTGTAGCCGGCACCACGCTCCCGCTTGCCGTACCGCCACCACAACCTACCCCATTGACTGAAGCCAGGTTTTCCGGATGCGGGCCCGCGGTATTGCGAGTTCCGTTCAGACGTTTTATTCTCTGCAATTCGCTGGCACCTGACGGTTCTGATTTTGTCATCACCGGGCCACAGGCCGTAACAATAACAGGCATACGCAGCAATTGCGGTACAGGCAGCCCACCGATAGACCGTACACGCGAAATTGAATTATTGTTGTCGGCCCCTATTGCAACCGGCGGTACTTATCAGCTGGCCCTGGCCAATGGCACTGATGGCAATACCATCATTGATGAATGCGGACTATCGACCCCTGCCGGATCATCTATTCAGTTTGATGTGGCCCACATGGTATCAGCCGACTTTACTTATACGGTTGATCCATCCTGTAAAATCAATAATGTGCAGTTCAATCATCCCGGAGGCAACCAGGTAAACAGCTGGGACTGGCGGGTCAATAATGCTGCAGCAGGTCAGACACAACAGTTGCAGCAATCACTCGGTTCTACGGGTGAGTATACGGTGCAGCTGATCGTCAGTAATGGTACTTGCAAAGACACCTCTCAACAGGTCTTAAAATTTGACAACGAAGTAAAGGCAGCTTTTACACTGCCCGATGTAGTATGCCCGCTGGAAGTGATCCGTTTTACCAACGACAGTAAAGGGCCTGTTGATCAGTGGAGATGGGAACTGGGTAATGGTTATAGCAGCAGCCAGCAGTTACCTGTACAGTATCAGTTTCCCTTTATCAGCCGTGAAGAGCAGTATACGATCCGTCTTATTGCAATCAGCAACCAATATAACTGCCGGGATACTGCGGAAAAAACGGTGAAAGTGCTGCATAACTGTTATATCGGTGTTCCGTCTGCTTTTACTCCCAACGGCGATGGATTGAATGATTATCTGCAGCCCAGCAATGCTGTAAAGGCAGACAAGCTGTCGTTTAAAATATTTAACCGGTATGGGCAAACGGTCTTTGAATCACGCGACTGGCAGGCCCGTTGGGACGGACGTTTCAATGGTGTACCACAACCTGCCGGTGTATATGTATGGCATCTGCAGTTTACCTACCGCGATACCGGTGAGCGTGTAATGATGAAAGGCACTACTGTACTTATCAGATAGTGCCTTCCTGCTATTTACATTACCCCATCTTTTATATCCATGTATTCCAGCCATGAATATCAGGAGCCTCTCCCAGCCTGATGGCATCGAGCTGCTGTTTTAACTGAAGCATCAGGGCATCTGGTTTTACTGCAGGTAACTGATAGGCATTTTCTCCAACCTGTATTGTCTGAATAGGTGCAACTACGGCAGCTGTACCCGCTCCGAATGCAGCCTGTACGGCACCCTCGCGGAGCGCATCTTCCAGTTCCCGTACGCGCAGCCTTCTCTGCTCCACCACTATTCCCATACCGGCTGCAAGTGTGAGCAGCGAATCACGTGTGACTCCATCGAGGATGGTATCTGACAATGGCGCTGTAACCAGTTTATTGTTGATCACAAACAATACATTCATCATACCTGATTCTTCAATTGCCGGATCATCGCCTCCGTCTGTCCACAACACCTGATCAAATCCCTGTTTGCGCGCCTGCTGTGTAGGATAAAAAGCACCTCCATAATTACCGGCACATTTGGCAAAGCCTGTTCCGCCTTTGGCTGCACGGATAAAATCCGTTTCTACTTTCACCCTGATAGGCGCCGTAAATAAGGCCGGCACGGGTCCGGTAAATATGATGAACCGGTATTCGTCGGAGACTTTTACACCAAATTTGCTTTCACTGGCAAAAATAAAAGGGCGGATATACAATGATGCTCCTTTGGCAGAAGGCACCCAGTTGCGGTCCGTATCAATCAGGGTTATCAATCCCTGCTCAAATATCTCAAACGATGGCGCCGGCATACACATCCGATGTAAGGAACGAACGAAGCGCTCGTAATGCTTTTCGATGCGGAAAATATTGACGCGGCCGTCAGCAGCACGGAATGCTTTCATGCCTTCAAAAACAGACTGTCCATAATGCAGGGCCAGTGTGGCAGGGCTTAAACTGAGATTGGCAAAGGGAATGATCTGGGGATGATGCCATTCGTCCTTATAATAATCAGCTACCAGCATGTGATCGGCCACATACTTTCCAAATTCGAGCGCTGTCCAGTCTACTTCCTGGAGGCGGCTTTGAACAGACCGCCGGACGGGAATTTCCATAATTGCTTCCATGATGATTATGATTTAACAGTTGATGATATACTCTGTGATGATTCGCATACACGTAAGGCATCTTCAATGCTTATCCGCATTTTCACATTGGCTCTTTCATACACACCTGTTTCAACCGGCAGATGCTGAAAGCCTATACGTTCATACAGCCTGACGGCTGCTTCATTTTTTGTATTCGAATAAAGAATGATCTCCTTTGCGCCCAGTATGACTGCATGAAGGAAACTGGCCCTGGTCAGTTCCTCTGCAATACCACGCCGCCTGTAAGCAGGGTCAACAGCCATCTTGGTAAACTCATAACAATTCTCATCCACCTTGCGCAAGGCAACTGTACCTACCGGTTTACCTTCCCACTCCGCCATAAAGATGGCACCGCCCGGCTCCAGCAGCGCTTTGTCCGGATTGGTAAGCACCCATTCATCGACTGCTTCCATCTGAAACCATTCTTCGATCCAGGCACGATTCAATGCATCAAAATAAGGCTGATGCACCGGCTGATAATCCACAATTTTCAATGCACTCATTGTTTCTGTTTTTTTATTTCGTGATTAACCAGGTACACTCCTGTAAGTGTAATAGACGCCCCCATCAGCATTTGCAGATTCATTTGCTCCGACAGCATAGCCCAACCCAACCCCACTGCTACAATGGGATTGATATAAGCATATAACGATACCTGCGTAGCCGGCAACTTGCTAAGCGCAAAGGCGTAGGCAGAATAAGCGATCAATGAACCGAATACAACCAGGTACAATAAAGCCAGCCAGGCATCTTTGCTGGCATTGCCCAGGAACACATACTGACCGGTAAATACACAGATCAGTAACATAACCACGCCAGCTATCAGCATTTGCAATCCTGCACTGAATAATATATCCACAGCCGGACGTGTGCGGGATGCATATACCGTACCATACGACCAGGATACTACCGAGATAAATGCAAGCACCACACCCAATACAAACCGGGTATTGTGCAGGGCGCCGAGGTAATCATAGAAGATGACCACGATACCGGCAAAACCGGTAATCCATCCCACTACCATCCATCGTGTGATCTGTTTATGCCGGCAAAGTCTGGCAGTAAAAAAGGCGACAAACAAAGGCACCAGCGCCACTATAATAGCTGCAAGTCCGCCACTGATATACTCCATCGACCAGGTAATGAGTCCATTGGAAATACATAGCAGCAGGATACCCTGTACAGATAATTGCCGCATAACGGGCCAGTCCGGCATTTTATATCCTCTTGCCAGAAAATAACCAACCACGACCAAACCTGACAAAAACTGCCGCAGCCCTGCCACAAAAAAACCCGGCATCTGTTGTGCACCGATCCGGGCGGCCACATAGGTGGTACCCCATATTATACTTATTAATCCCAGTGATAAATACGCCAGTTGCTTCTCCCGTTTCATTCGCTTGACTATGTTAAAATATGACTCATGCAAAGACCTGCCAATCACCAACTCCTGATCACACTGTAAAATTGGTCAGAAAACAACAACTAAAACAGATTCAGATTTTGTATTTTTGACTAGATCAGATTAAAACTGAACACAGAGAGTTATGGCTAAAAATACATTTACAGATACCGACCATATCTATCTGCAGGTAGCAGGTGGTGTGGAAAAAATGATTCAGGATGATGTATTGAAAATCGGCGATAAACTTCCGTCGGTACGTGTGCTGAGCGAAGAATATGGCATCAGTATGGGTACGGCTTTTCAGGCATACTATCATCTCGAAGGCAAAGGCCTGATCGAGTCGAGACCCAAGTCGGGGTATTATGTGCGGTTCAGTCCGCGACGTTTCAGGGATCTGCCACGGGTCATTCAACCCGATATATTATCACACAATGTATCTGTAAAGGAAATGATCGCTTCTTTCTATTCAGATATTGCAACCAACAACGAACGCACGATCAATTTTGCCCTGGCCGTTCCCCATGTATCACTGCTGCCTGCTGCCAAACTCAACAAAGCAGTAACGCATGTACTACGCAATCAGGCCGATGCTACCATCAATTATGAGCATACACAGGGAAATGCCGAATTGCGTAAACAGATTGCCCGGCAAAGCTTCAACTGGGGCGGAAAAATAAAAGCTGATGATGTACTGGTAACCAGTGGCTGTATGGAAGGCCTTACACTTTGCCTGCGTGCAGTCACCAAACCAGGTGATGTGGTGGCAGTAGAATCGCCGAATTATTTTGGCATCTTTCAGGCAATTGAAAACCTCGGACTCAAGGTGGTGGAAATATCATCTGATCCTACTACCGGCCTGGACCTTGACTGTCTGCGCCGCACCCTTCGCAAATCGCCTGTAAAGGCCTGTGTGGTTATTCCTAATTTCAATAATCCCCTCGGAGGCTGTATACCGGATGCACAAAAGAAAGAGCTGGTAGAATTACTTACAGCGCGAAATATCCCATTGATAGAAGATGATATTTATGGTGAATTGTATTTTGGCAAAAACCGCCCCCGCACCTGCAAGTATTATGACCGTGCAGGCATCGTAATGCATTGCTCTTCTTTTTCCAAATCGCTGGCGCCCGGATATCGTATTGGCTGGGTATTACCAGGCAGATATATGGAAGAAGTAAAACAACTCAAGCGTATCCTGTCGATCAGCAGCCCGGGACTCACACAGGCCGCAGTAGCCCATTATCTGCAGCACGGCCGTTTTGAGTATCATTTAAAAAATCTGCGCACCTGCCTGCATGCACAGATGCAACGGTATATGCAGGGCATTGTGGAGCATATGCCCGACGATACCAAGGTATCGAGACCACAGGGAGGTGTGGTGTTGTGGGTAGAACTCAATAAAAAGATCGACAGCTTTCGTCTTCGTACAGAAGCTATGAAGCAACAGATATTGATTATGCCCGGCAAGATATTTTCGGCCAGTTGCAATTACAACAACTGTATTCGCATCAGTTTTGGCCGGCCCTGGGATGATCAGGCCGAACATGGGTTGCAGGTATTGGGACGACTGATCCGGAAAATGCTCTAAGCCTATTTGCCGGACGCCACTGTGTTATTCTTTTTCCGGTAATAAAAGAACAAGGGAATGCCCAGTGCAGTGATAAACAATCCCAACAGGGAATTGATCACCGGTTGCCTGTGCTGCAGGTAGTTGCTGACATCATTCCAGATGGTCAATATCAGGTAAAAAGCAGTAAAGGCTATATAGAGTAATGGAACAACCGGGTATCCGATGATACGATAAGGCCGGTCGCGGCCCGGCTCACGCCGGCGTAAAAGAAAGATCCCCACCGCTCCTGCGCCATAGGCGATCCAGGTTACAAACACAAACATATCAGTCAGCATATCGAATGAGCCGGTGAATATATACAGGCAGGTCCATGCCGCATGCAGCCACAATGCATTGCCCGGTGTTTGAAAACGGGAATGAGTACGGCCTGCCCAGGGAGTAAACACCCGATCCTGTCCCATGGCATAGGTGACACGGCAGGTAGCCATCAGGTTGCCGTTTACAGCACCAAGCGTGCAGACAATGATCATGGCAGCAACAATGGCAGCACCCGTTGAGCCCAGGGCCACCGTTACGGCATCGGCTGCTACCAGTTGCGATGCGGCCATTTTTTCTACAGGCAAAGCATATAAATAAGCCAGGTTGACCAGCAGATAAATACCGATACAGACCAGCATACCGAGCAATAAACTGCGTGGTATATTTCGCTGCGGTTGCTGTATCTCTCCTGCCATGAAAGAAATATTGATCCATCCGTCATAAGCAAAGAAAGCCCCTGTCATGGCTACTACAATCGCTCCGATCAGCCCTGCAGCATCAGGCGTGTTATAGGAATGGGAAAAATGAGTAAATGAACCGGCAGGCGAACTGAAAATGCCAATCACCAGCGCGCCGATGACGAGCACTTTGGCCAGCGTGCTGATACTTTGAAAAGCGCTGCCTGCTTTCACGCTGGCATAGTTAAGCCAGGTAAGTCCGATCACCAGCAGGGCAGCCAGTGCTTTCACCCCGATATTCTGCAAGGGATATAAATCACCAATCCACGGGATATGCAAACGGAAAGAAAGCTCTGTTGATGCAGAAAAACGGGGAAGTGAAAGAAAGTAATCGGCATACTGGGCACATACATATGCAATAGCTGCAACAGCTGCTGTATTGATTACAGCGAAGGCGGCCCAGCCATACAGGAAGGCAATAAAATCGCCGAACATATGCCTGAAGTAAGCGTAGATACCACCGGTAATCGGCATCATGGCTCCCAACTCGGCAAATACGAGGGCTCCCATCAACGAAAACAGGCCAGCGAGTATCCATACCAGCATCAGCCAGAAGGGTGAACCCAACTGTGCTGCCATGGAAGCAGGTTTTATAAACAGACCTGAGCCCACAACACTCCCCACTATTATCGCCACGGCCGGCCAGAAAGCGATCTTTTTTTGAAGAGAAGAAATATTCAATGTGCTGATTTGCTAGTTTGCTAATGTGCTAATGTAATTTGAAAATTTGGAGATTGGAGAATTTGAAGATGGTAAGGGAAAATGTGCTAGTGTGCGAATATGATGATGTGCTAATAAGCTTTTTAACACACACTTTATACCCCTTAAACTCTTTAAACTCTTATACCTTTAAACCTTCTACCCTTCTCCTAATAAAAAAAGCTCCATCATCCGATGAAGCTTTCAAAATCATTTTTTCTGGTTTCAACCCGAATATTCGCTGCAAAGCAGTCAGAACATACCCCCGGCCCGGATACTAGGTTTTTCCCGGTAGGATTAACAGGTGTCAGGTAGGAAGTTGGAATCAGAAATGGTGAAAGAACTTTGGTTGCGAAGTCTAAGATAGAAATTAGAATCCCGGCTTGCAAGTGTAAGAAGTACATTTTTTTTGCACAGTCTGGGGAAAAACAGAAAGCAGTTTTAAGTGATAAGTTTTAAGTAATAAGTTGTTTACTTTCAAATACTTATAACTTAAAACTTATCACTTATTACTAAAAACTCACTTATACATTTCCTCCCTCAGCGTTTTTACGCGTGCGTCGGCGAGGTATTCGTCAAAGGTCATCAGGCGGTCGATGATTCCTTTGGGCGTGAGTTCAATAATACGATTGGCCACTGTTTGCATAAAGGTATGGTCATGGCTGGTAAGCAGTACAATGCCTTTATACTCGGTACACTGTTCGTTGAAGCTCTGAATACTTTCCAGATCGAGGTGGTTGGTAGGCTGATCAAGCAGGATTACGTTGGGGTTTTGGAGCATCATGCGGCTTAGCATGCAGCGTACTTTCTCCCCTCCGCTCAGTACATTCGTTTTCTTCAATACATCTTCACCGCTGAAAAGCATTTTGCCCAGAAACCCGCGCAGAAACGGTTCATCCACGTCAGTCACATGCGGTGGCACATATTGACGAAGCCAATCCATGAGGTTGAGTTCTTTCTGAAAAAACTCACCATTCTCCAGTGGCAGGTAGGCATGTGTCACCGTGCTGCCCCATTCATAAGAACCGCTGTCGGCAATGGTTTCGGCGGTAACGATGTTGAAGAAACTGGTCACGGCCAGCGGATCGCGGCTGAGCAGGGCGATCTTGTCGCCTTTATTGACCGTAAAGGTGGCGTCTTTAAACAGCATACGGCCATCTACTGATTTGGTCAGCTTTTCTACATTCAGGATCTGGTTGCCGACTTCGCGCAGTGGCTGGAAGATAATACCTGGATATTTGCGGTAGCTGGGCTCAATCTCTTCGATCGTCAGCTTTTCCAGTGCTTTTTTACGTGAGGTAGCCTGCTTGCTCTTGGAAGCATTGGCACTAAACCGGGCAATAAAGTCAAGCAGCGCCTGTCTTTTTTCTTCTACTTTTTTATTCTTGTCATTGACCTGGCGGGCCATCAGTTGCGATGACTCATACCAGAAAGTATAGTTGCCGGTAAATATCTTGATCTTCTGGCGATCCACATCGGCTACGTGCGTACATACGGCGTCCAGAAAGTGACGGTCGTGGCTCACTACCAGTACAATGTTTTCATAATCGGCCAGGAAGTTTTCAAGCCAGCTGATAGTCTCAATATCCAGTCCGTTGGTAGGCTCATCGAGCAGCAGGATATCGGGGTTACCAAACAATGCCTGTGCCAGCAGCACACGCACTTTCATATTGGAAGGGATATCTTTCATAAGCGACTGATGAAAGGACTCGCTTACTCCGAGCTCACCCAGCAAAGTAGCCGCATCGCTGTCAGCCGTATAGCCCCCCATTTCACCAAATTCACCTTCCAGTTCTCCGGCACGCATACCGTCTTCTTCGGTAAAATCGGCCAGTGCATAAATGGATTCACGCTCTTTCATCACCGACCACAGTTTGGTGTGGCCCATCATCACGGTGTTGATCACGGTTTCTTCATCGAAGGCAAAATGGTTCTGTTTGAGTATGGCCATCCGCTCACCGGGAGTGATATCTACAGATCCCTTGTTGGCTTCAATTTCGCCGCTGAGGATCTTCAGAAATGTACTTTTTCCGGCACCGTTGGCACCAATTACACCATAACAATTTCCTTTTGTGAAATTGAGGTTTACTTCTTCAAACAATACCCGCTTGCCATAGGCCAGCTTCAGGTCTTTTACGCTGATCATGAATTTGTCGTTTTATCGGCCCGTTTGAGCTGCCAGGGCCATTTGGCGAGGCGCAAAGGTACTGCAAAATTGGGGTTTTCAGGAAGTGATTCCTGCTGATAAAGATTCACCTGCTGCAAGAGCCGGTTTCTCCGGAAAACAAAAAGGGTCCCACCTGCCACGCAGATGGGACCCTGGGTCAAAACAAATTGATAATTAATGACCTATTACAACTTTCCCTTCAATGATCTTTTTGCCGTTTGTATCTCCCAATACCACGAGGTAAACGCCTCCGCCTGCGCCATTGAGATTTACAGGCAGCAATGTATACGGACCAGTAAGGTTGAAGGCCGCACTGTATATCCGGCTTCCCTGTGAATTATAGATGGTCAGTGTCTGACGGCTGTTGTTCCAGCTGGAATTGTAGTACGAAACTGTAAACTGTCCCGTGCTGGGGTTGGGATAGATAAACAACCGCTGGCTGGCCTGTGCACCAATAGTGAGCACCTGCGACTGATTGTTACAACCGGTGGTTGGATTGTTAATAGCTACGCGGTAATCCCCAAGCGTGGTCACATCGGCCGTATAGCTGGTGCCGGTAACGCCGGGTATCTGTACGTCGTTGCGGAACCAGGTGATATTGAACCCGGTTGGTGATGGCTGAATGCCGGCCGTAATGGTACTGGTTTGTCCGGGCTGCAGGCTCAGTGATGGCGCTGTAAGCGTCACAACAGGTCTGGGATTAACAGTGAGTACAGCCACACCCGATGTAGCGGGTGAAGTACAGATGGTATTATATAACAGGGCTCTGTAACGGTAGTTATTATAATTGGCGGGCAGGTTGGTCAGTGTCAGCGTAGAGCTGGTGGCACCTGAATAAACGCCACCATTGGCGATATCTTCATAAGCAGCCACGCCATCCACACTGCGTTGCCATTTGTAGAGGATCCCTGTACCTGCTCCCGTCACACTAAAGCTCACATTACCTGTTTCACACTCTGCGATTGACAGCGGGCTTGCAGTGATCTGCACAGGGCTGACTACAGTCAGTGTGGCGGCTGCTGAAGTAGCAGGTGATGGGCAGGTGCCACTCACCACTACCCGGTACTGACTGCCATTGATAGATGGCGTGATATTGTTGACTGTATAGCTGGCACTGGTTGCCGAACCGATATTGGTAAATGTATTACCATCGGGGCTGGATTGCCACTGATAGGAAAGACCGGTACCTGCAGCGGTTACATTAAACGTAGCATTGCTGGCCTCGCAAAGTGTAGCATTTTGCGGAGCAGCACTTACACTTGGCGCCGTTTGTACAGTAAGTGTTGCAAAAGCAGATGTGGTGATACCACATTGCCCATTGGCCAGTATCCGGTACCGATAGTTGTTGGAAGCTGTAGTCACACTATTCGCTGTATAAGATGTGCCATTGCCGCCAGCAGGAACGTTGGCATAATTGGCCCCTCCATCTGTACTTACCTGCCATTGATAGCTCACTGCACCGGTAGCAGCCGCACTGAAGGTAGCATTGCTACCAACACACACAGCCTGATTGGACGGGGGTGTATTGATAGTGGGACCAGTGCCTGTCTGGACTATAAAAGTGAGGACACGACTGCGGGTATGAACACCTGCAGTACCGGTAATTGTCACATTATATGATCCATTGAAAAGTGTATTGGTTCCATTCAATGTCACCACTGTACTGCTACCCGGTGTAAGCGGGTTGGTGCTGAATGAAACGGTAGTACCCACCGGATTACCGCTGGCCACGAGATTAATCGGTGTTGTGAAACCTGCAACCGCAGTTGTAGCCAGTGTAATGTTGGCTGAAGTGGGTCCGGCACAGGCTACACTTTGTGATGCCGGCGTATCGAACTCAAAGCCATCTACGGGAGCCGTTACAGAAAAGTTTTGATTGGAAATATCGAAGAAGATATTGCCTACAGCTTCAATCTTGATACGAGCAGTGGTAGTAAGACCAACAGGAATTACCAAAGCTTCACTGCCATCATTGGCTGTGCTGGCTGCCAGTACGATGGGATAGGTCTGACCTCCGTCTGTCGACATGGTTATTTTTACATTGGTACAGTTGATCGGAGCCAGATTCGTATTGGCTACACTCCAGGTAATGGTTTGTGTGGAGCCACCAGGATAACTCTCTCCTCCATTGGGCGCAGATACTACAAACGGACCTGTGCCATCGACTGTAGTTACTTTAAACTCTCCGGTAAAGCCTCCGCTTGCACAGCCGTTGCCTCCGGATACAACGCCACCGCCACCGGCACGGTTATCGCGTACGGTAAGTTTGAATTTAATATCACGTCCTACTGTAGGAAGAGTTTCTCCCTTAAGACCACCCATGGTGGCTGATGGGCTGGCAGGATAACCGGCCAGGATCACTGCCATATCAGGGAAAGTGCGGCTTCCGGTTGTTTTGGGAACGCGGGATTTAAAGAGCGGTGCACTGGCACTGCCGGCACCTCCATTCCAGGTAGATGATGCGCCCAGATCCCATTCTTCCCAGCTATAGGTCAGCGCATCACCATCTGCGTCTGTAGCAGTAGCAGTCAGCGTAAATGGTGTTCCTCTCGGAATCATGACGCCATTATTAGGCATTGAAGTGATCACAGGAAGTGTATTGCCGGTAGCAATTACCTGACGGCAACCGGCTCCTCCCCCTTCTACATAATTGCTGATCTCATCAAAACTGATTGCATGAAAATATGGATCACTGTTGGGCTGAATATTATCGCTGCCGCAAATGCCTGCATATGCCTGAATCGATGTACCGCTACCCACTTCATAAGCAGTAGATCCATTGCGGTTGGGCGGAGCACAGTTAAGCGTTACACTATTGAAGGTATGGTTGCCTCCAAACTGGTGTCCCATTTCATGCGCCACATAATCTATATCATAACCATCTCCTGTAGGATTGGAACTACCCGTAATACCGCGTGCCTTGACCGCATTGTTGCAAACAACACCCAAACCTGCCAGACCACCACCACCGGTGCTGAAAGTATGTCCTATATCAAAATTGCCCGAACCAATAACACTGGTGATCACACTCTGACTCTCTACGATCAGTGTGCCGGCGCTATTGTTTCCGTTAAACTGATCTGTTGTCGGATCCAGGTATTCGATCAGGCTGTTATTGGCAATCAAAACAAGGCGGATAGCCAGTTCACTTTCATATACACCATTGACCCGGTTTATCGTGGTAGTAATGGCGGCATGCAGTTGCCCTGCTGTAGATGCGCCTACTGCCTGCGCATATTCTCCGGTACAGGCTACGGCCAGGCGATATACATATAATTGTGTGCCGCGGCAGGCAGCTTCAATACGCGCGCCGGTGCCGGAAGGAGGTTCGATTACCGGAGATTCAACTCCGCATTGAAAATCAGCAGTACGTTTATTATCCCGCTGAAAATAACTCATGTAATTTTTAACATCACCCCGGGCATAGGGATCAATATAAACCCGGCCATTGGGTGAAAGTATTTGTGCATGAAAACCATAATAAGGATTATAATCCATGCGGATTGTAGCAGCAGGGTCATCAATACCCTGTCCTGCAAAAGTTTTGATCTCGGAAAATTTACTGGCCAGGGCTGGTTCCATGATTGAACTTTCCCAAACCCGGAAACGGGCAATATTACCATCCGGCATCGGCAATTCGATGACTCGGGCCTGGCTCCTGTTATATAAAACAGTGTTTTCGTTGGGAAGATTCCAGAGAAAGTTTTTCAGTCCATCCACATCGAGCGAGGTGGTGCTGAATTTTTCGGGGACAAGCATACGCCTGCCGGAAGTGGTCACGGTGCCATTGGGCCAGCCGGCAGAAAAGAAGCGGCCCTGGGCCAGCACCTGATCATGGCACAACACCATCAACAGCATAAGAACTACAATACTGTAAATTTTTCTCATAAGTGACAGTTAAGGTATAATAATGTGAAACTAAAAATATCAATTATTCGCCTACCTGCCAATAATAAAAATTGCGTATAAAACTAAGGGTCCCGGCTGGTTTTCAACCAGTTCCGGGACCCCTATAGTAGATCGCCCAAAAGGGCAATTGAGTCGGTTAATAACCCATGCCACCCATATCAGGAGCACCATGTGAGTGAGGCGCTTCTTCTTTTTTGGGTTTGTCGGCTACAACACATTCAGTTGTGAGGAGCATACCAGCAATAGAAGCAGCATTCTCCAGCGCTATCCGAGCTACTTTGGTAGGATCGATTACACCGGCTTTCAGCATGTTTTCATACTGTTCGGTGCGGGCATTGAAACCATAATCGGCCTTGCCTTCTTTCACTTTCTGTACCACGATAGAACCTTCAATACCTGCATTGGCCACGATCTGGCGCAGGGGTTCTTCGAGTGCACGTTTTACGATAGCGATACCGGTTGTTTCATCTTCGTTGGCACCTTTCAGTTTTTCGAGGGCTTCAACAGCACGGATGAAAGCAACACCACCACCGGGTACGATACCCTCTTCCACAGCAGCACGGGTAGCGTGCAGCGCATCGTCTACACGGTCTTTCTTTTCTTTCATTTCCACTTCAGTAGCAGCACCTACATTGAGTACGGCAACACCGCCGCTCAGTTTGGCCAGACGCTCCTGGAGTTTTTCTTTATCATAGTCAGATGTAGTGATCTCAATCTGAGCTTTGATCTGGTTGATACGGGCATTGATATCATCTTTTTTGCCTTTACCACCCACGATAGTTGTATTGTCTTTGTCGATAGTCACAGTAGCTGCAACACCCAG
This sequence comes from Chitinophagaceae bacterium, assembly GCA_047600605.1. GTDB lineage: Bacteria > Bacteroidota > Bacteroidia > Chitinophagales > Chitinophagaceae > CAYMZZ01. The sequence goes on from JASGKK010000001.1 coordinate 759,577, forward strand.
GTAGCTGATGTCAGCACCTTCGAGTTTGTAGCCCTGCTCTTCGCTGATCACGATACCTTTTGTAAGTACAGCGATATCCTGCAGCATTTCCTTGCGGCGGTCACCAAAGCCGGGAGCTTTTACAGCAGCCACTTTCAGTGTACCACGCAGTTTGTTTACCACGAGTGTAGCCAGTGCTTCTCCTTCGAGGTCTTCTGCAATGATCAGCAGCGGACGACCGCTCTGCGCTACTTTCTCAAGAATATGCAGGATATCCTTCATATTGCTGATCTTTTTGTCATAGATCAGGATATAAGGGCTTTCCAGCTCAGCTTCCATTTTCTCGCTGTTGGTTACAAAGTAGGGAGAGATATAGCCGCGGTCAAACTGCATACCTTCCACCACTTCGATACCTGTTTCGGTACCACGGGCTTCTTCTACAGTGATCACACCTTCTTTACCTACTTTCTTCATTGCCTCAGCAATCAGCTTGCCGATCTCTGTATCATTGTTGGCAGAGATAGAAGCTACCTGCTGGATCTTGCTGTTGTCGTTGCCTACAGCCTGAGATTGGCTCTTCAGGTTCTCAACGATTTTAACTACAGCCTTGTCGATACCTCTTTTGAGGTCCATGGGATTGCTGCCTGCAGCAACCATTTTCAGACCTTCGCTGATGATAGACTGAGCCAGAACGGTAGCAGTTGTAGTACCATCACCGGCAATATCGGCGGTTTTGGAAGCTACTTCCTTAACCATCTGGGCGCCCATGTTCTCAATGGGGTCTTCCAGTTCAATTTCTTTGGCTACTGTAACACCATCTTTAGTTATAGCAGGTGCACCAAATTTTTTCTCAATAACCACATTACGGCCTTTGGGACCCAGGGTTACTTTAACGGCGTTGGCCAGTACGTCCACGCCTTTTTTCATTTTATTTCTTGCTTCAATGTCGAAGAAGAGTTGCTTTGCCATATTAGTCGATTTGAAAATTTGAAGATTTGGGGATTTGAAGATGATCTTTCAATCATGCTTCATACGCAATGGTGAATTATACGATTGCCAGGATATCTGACTCACGCATGATCAGGTAATCCTGTCCATCGATCTGGATCTCAGTACCGGCATATTTGCCATACAGTACTGTATCGCCGGTTTTTACAGTTACAGGCTCGTCTTTCTTACCAGGGCCGGCAGCGATCACCACACCACGCTGGGGCTTTTCTTTTGCAGTGTCAGGGATAATGATACCACCTGCGGTTTTTTCTTCGGCAGCAGCCGCTTTCACAATTACCCTGTCATGAAGTGGGGTAACATTGACTTTCTTGGCCATAATTGTATTGATTTTTGTGTTTTGTGCTATTTTGTCCTGTCCGGAACCCCGGACAGATAAAGGGACGGCAAAGCTACACGAATAATATGCCACTCGCGCAAACAGGTCATTTTTTCATTCCACAGCCGTCATCAGCCTGAAAAAATTGCATTCAAAAAGCCGGAAAAGACATTTTTTCACGTTTGGTCTGCCATAACGTGCAGCTGATCAGCTATTAATAGCCAGCCCTATAACCTCTTCCAGACGGGCCAGGTCAACGGGTTTGGGCAATACAAAGTCTGCCCCGGCCTCATCTGCCAATGCCTGGGCGTTGTTGGTACCGGTAAAAAAGATAACAGGAATATGCATGTGACGGGGAGATCCCTTTATCAGCCGTATGCCGGCAGCTCCGTTCATACCGGGCAAATGATTGTCGATCAGTATTACCTGGGGAACATGCTCATCCAGGATATTCAGGATATCTATACAGTTTTCCTGTGTAACCACTTCAAAATCCAGCCCGCCCAGTATAAGCGAGCAGATAGCCAGTGTATCCTTATCGTCATCAAAAATTATGATCCGTTTCCGCATCCTGCTGCAGTATAAAATATTAAAGGACAATATTAAAACAAAACAGTTATTGACATCCGCAAAGAGTGCGCCATGCATTGTATTCATTTATATATCCTACCTCCCTCTGCCCTACACCTTTCTCTTTACTTAATACGTATAACTTAAAACTTATCACCTATCTTTGCCTGCTCAAATAGCTCTTACCGCAATGATTAGCAGAAGAAATATCCGGGTGAAAGTGATGCAGACCCTTTACACCGCAGAGTCGCTGGAAGGTCTGACCAAACCGGGTGAACCGCAAAAAATCCTGCAGCAGCATTTTGATCAAACCCGCTCGCTGTTGGTATATCTTAACTGGTTTTTGATGGAAGTGGCGCGGTATGCTGAAACAGAAGCCCACAAAAGGGCCAGCAAACATCTCCCTACAGCAGAAGATCTCAATGTAAACACAAAGCTGGCTGGCAATGACCTGCTCTGGAAACTGATGGAAGATCCGGGCTTGCGCGAACAGTTTGAAAAAGATAAACCACAACTCCGCGGAGATATGGAGCTGGTGCGCAAAGTATACCTCGACCTGGTACAGACACCTGAATATGCGCAATACATTTCCTCTCCCCTGCGCGAAAAACAGGAAGAACGGAAAATACTTGAGTTTATCCTCAATGACCTGATCCTTGCCAATGAAGTGGTGGTGGCACAGATCGAAGAAAATTTCAGCAACTGGGATGATGACGGAGAACTGGTAGTACAACTGCTGGCCGGCTATCTGCAAAAACCCGGCAGCTATGATTTCAAAAATCTGCTGAGTACAGATAAATCACAATTTGCCAAAGCACTTCTTCAAACCGTTATCGAAAAAGCGGAACACCTGGAAGGTATCATTGTTCCCAAATTGAAAAACTGGGATCCCGAACGGATAGCCCACCTCGATATGGTACTGATGAAAATGGGTGTGGCGGAATTTCTCTATTTCGAGACCATACCGCCCAAGGTTACCATCAACGAATATATCGACCTGGCCAAGGAATACAGTACTCCCCAAAGCGGACAGTTTGTCAATGGCATACTTGACAATATTCACAAGGAATTAGTACAACAGGGGAAAATGCAGAAGGTAGATTATAAAAAGGCGTAATAAACTTTTCCGGCGGGTCAGGCTTTTCCGGTTTGACTGGTTCACCCTACCTTTGCCGGGCATAAATCAGACAAATGAAAAAAATCTGGATTGTATTGATCGCTGCCGGATTTGCAGCCTGCGGTACATCTGACAAAAATTCGCCCCGGCTCAGCCCTGAAGAAAGCCGCAAAAGCCTGGCAGATACGGCTAACTATACCAGTATCCAGTGGCTTGACTCTACAACGCAGAATCTGGGCCGAGTGAAGGAAGGCCAGGTGGTCGAAGTACGATTCCGTTTCAAAAACACCGGCGACAAAAATCTGATTATTGAAAATGTAAGCGCCAGTTGCGGCTGTACCGTACCCGAAACTCCCGATCGTCCTTTCGCCCCCGGAGAAGAAGGTGTGATCAAAGCCAAATTTGACAGCAACAGACGGCTGGGTGTCAACGACAAGAATGTATTTGTAAAAGCAAATACCAAAACAATGCAGTTGCATACACTCAGTTTCAAAGTAGAGGTTACCGAATAATTATAAACATCAAGAGAAATGAACTACACTAATTTATTGCAAGCCACCGGCACTGCCAGCGGAATGGGCCAGTACTCTTCACTGATCTTAATGGGTCTGATGATCGTGGTATTCTGGTTATTCTTTATCCGCCCTCAGGCCAAACGCGCCAAGAATCAGAAGAAATTTATCGAAGATCTGCAGAAAGGTGACAAGATTGTAACTATTGCCGGTATCCATGGCGTGGTTAACAAAGTAAATGAAGATGGCACACTCAACATCGAAGTAAGCCCCGGTAGTTATATCAAAATTGAGAAATCAGCGATCAGCATGGACTGGACAGCCAATCTCAATAAAGCGACTGCCGAAAAGAAATAATATTTCCTTTCAATTGATTCAAACCAGATACTCTTTGGGGTATCTGGTTTTCTTTTTTAGCTTCGTCGCATGGTACGGGTAGGCATCACAGGCGGAATAGGCAGCGGCAAGAGCACGGTAGCCCGTGTTTTTGAAGTATTGGGCATACCCGTCTACAACGCAGATGCTGCTGCACGCCAGCTGATGAATGAAGATGAAACTGTGCGTCAGGCCATCCGTCAGCATTTTGGCGAAGAAAGCTATAAAGATGGTACACTCAACCGCAGCTATCTCGCTGCCCAGGTATTTGGTAATCCCGAAAAACTCGCCCTGCTCAATAGTCTCACCCACCCTGCCACCATCCGCCATGCCGAAGAATGGATGCAACGACAGCAGGCTCCCTATACCCTCAAAGAAGCGGCCCTGATCTTTGAAAGCGGCTCATCGGCGCAGCTTGATTTTGTGATTGGGGTATACGCACCGCAGGCCCTGCGCATCGCACGGGTTACGGGTCGTGACCAGATCAGCCGGGAAGAAGTGCTGAAACGGATGCAGCGACAGATCGATGAAACAATCAAAATGAAACTCTGCGATGCTGTTATTGTCAACGACGATCAGCATCCCGTCATTCCACAGGTACTGGCCCTGCATGAGCAGTTGCTGAGAATGGCCAATTAAAAAGGGTACACATTCACTGCATACCCTTTTATCATCATTATTTATCAACCCAACGGTTGGATTATTTCAATTTGGCCAGCGCTACTTTAATGCGGCTCCAGGCTTCTTCGATCTTCTCCATACTGTTTGCAAAGGAAAAACGCACGCACTGCGGATCCCCAAAAGCCTCACCCATCACAGATGATACGTGAGCGTTGTTGAGCAGGTACATGCAGAAATCGCCGGATGTATGGATCACCGTTTGTCCATCCGATTTGCCATAGTAGGCACTCACATCCGGGAAAATATAAAAGGCACCATCCGGGGCAGAACACTCAATACCGGGTATTTCATTTACCAGTTCCAGAACACGTTTACGGCGACGGGCAAATTCTTCCACCATTTCCTCCGTAGGACGGAGATCGGTAGTAAGCGCTGTTACCGCAGCCTTCTGTGTGATACTGCAGGTGCCACTGGTAAATTGCCCCTGCAGCTTTTCACACGCTTTGGCAATCTCCGGCGAAGCGGCGATATAACCCAGACGCCAGCCTGTCATGGCAAACCCTTTACTCAGTCCATTGATGATCACCACACGGTCGCGGATATCTTCAAACTGGGCAATACTTTCATGGTTGCCTACAAAATTGATATACTCATATATCTCATCCGACAGGATGGTGATATTGGGATATTTGCGGAATACATTCACCAGCCCTTCCAGCTCTTCGCGTGTATACACGGCTCCGCTGGGATTGCAGGGTGAAGAAAACAGGAATACATTGGTATGCGGCGTGATGGCTGCTTCGAGCTGCTGGGGAGTGATCTTGAATCCATCGCGGGCAGATGTTTTGATCTCTACCACACGGCCACGGGCAATCTTTACCAGCTCGCTATAGGTAACCCAGTAAGGAGTGGGTATGATCACTTCATCATTTTCATCGACCAGCGCCAGTATGGCATTGGCCAGGCTTTGTTTTGCACCAGTGGAAACTACAATGTTTTCGGGTTTATAATCAAGACCGTTATCTCTTTTCAGCTTGGTACATACCGCTTCGCGCAGATCCAGAAAACCCGGTACAGGCGTGTAATGACTCCAGTTGTCCTGAATTGCTTTAATTGCCGCATCCTTGATATGCTGAGGTGTATCAAAATCGGGCTCACCCAAACTGAGATCGATCACGTCAATCCCTTTTGCTCTTAATTCACGACCAAGCTTGGCCATTTTCAGCGTTTCAGGCTCGTTGAAGCGCTGCAACAAAGAAGATAATTGCATTGTAATTGTTGGTTTATAAAATATGATTTGAACGACGGAGGTTCCACCTCTTCAGCAAGCGGAGCAAATTTATGGAAAAAGGATAATGGTCAATGGTAAAAAGTAGAAGGTTTTCAAACAAAAACATAAATCTTTAAAGCCGATCCAATAACTACTGTTTGTTGCGTTTCTTTTCTTCGGCATAAATGAGCCGGGCAAGCGCCCGCATAAACGGATAACCGGTTTGCTCATAATCATACCGGTCGTCATTGAGTATGCCATCGCTGTTGCAATAAATAGTCGCTGACAACAAAAACTCAATACCTGTTTTTTCATCCAGCACATACGCGGTATTGGTCAGAAAACCGTAAGCACCTCCTACTTTATCGAAGACCCTGAACTGAGGAGCATGCAATACATTGCCGGCTGCTGCGGCAAATACTTTTACCACACTATCGGGTTTTTCGCCATTCGCATAACCCGGTACCAGCCCTTCATAAGGATAGGCACTCATACATTCTTTCAAAAAAGCCAGGTCATCCGGCTGCAGGTCGAATCGTTGTGAGGCTGGCAATGATCCGGGAAAGAAAATTGCTTTCATCAACTGGTGCAGGTCTGTCAGCGAAATACTGTTTTTCTGCGAAAAATCGAATGGGGCGTTGATCAGTTGCCCGTTTTGATAAAAACCTTTCCCGATTTTAGTAACCGGCGCATCGGATATCCATTTATCATTTCTTGCCGGCAATTCCAGTATAGTGTGCGCACCACTGTCGAGAAAGCGAATGGGATTAAGCTGCCGGTTATCTTCAGCACTCATAGCCACGCTGAGCCGGTGAACAATATTGACACTGGGCAGTCCATGCGCACGTAAGTTGTCATTGATATAATCAGGACCTAAAAACTCATAGAGACGGTTGAATGCATCATTATCACTTACGAGAAAAACTTTCCGGATATACTGTGCAATGGAAGGACTGCCAGCAGCACTGGTTGGATCATTATAGGTAATGGTCTGTGGTGGTGCTGTGGCTTCGGTGATCATCATGGTTTCCCGGTTGAGCCGCGGATGATCCAGTTCGCGCAGCCGCTGCAATGCGAGTAATGCTACGGGCAATTTTACTGTACTGGCGGGATAAAAATAATGAACACTGTCTGTGCCAAACCGGAAGTCTTCGAACCGGGCATTTCCTTTCTTATCGCGATGAATGCGTGAATAACATATCTGCACGCGCCAGTCGGCCTGGTGGGCCAGCACTGAATCAAACACTGGTGATGCTGTTTTCATCCATGCCGCTAATTCTCCGGTCTGCGGCCTGTCTGTGACACGCCTGCCGGAACCGCAGGCTGTCAGCATGCCAGTCAGAACAAGGCAAACCAGGAAAGAAAATGAAACAGATTTCATTGTTTAAAAATAAGGGAGCGGGCTCCGTCAATACGTTTTTTTGATGATCAGACAGTTTAAAAAACACATACGTCTCCATAAATAACTGACTATCAATATAGTAAAAACATTTTTTGAAAAAAAATGCCCTGGGAAAAGGCCGTGAAACATATACCTTAAAACCCTATCTTTGCCGTCCTTTAAAACCGTATAACGGCTTGCCCCCCTGTGCAATGCAGTGGCAAGTTCAAAAAATTGTAAATCACATCAACGTATGCAACTGAAAGGTTTGGTTCGCTTTTTTACGATCCTGCTGATTATTTACTCTCTTTACCAGCTTTCATTTACATGGTTTGTTCGCAATCATGAAAAGAAGCTGACAGAAAGCGCTCGGAAATATGTGAACGCCACCAACCCCAACGCTCGCGGCGAAGAATTTGACACACTCTACGATGCCCGCCTGAAGCGTCTTAAAGACAGTACCAAGGATGAAATCATCACCTATGGTATCACAGGACCGATCAGCTACCGCAAAGCACAACAGGAAGAACTGAGCCTGGGTCTCGATCTGCAGGGTGGTATGAACGTGACACTGGAAGTGGAAATGAACGGACTGCTCCGCACGCTGTCCAACAACTCCAAGGATCCCAACTTCCAGAAAGCGCTCGATAACGCCAACCTGCGCAGAGGAAACAGCGATGCCAACTTTATCACACTTTTTGTCGATGAATATCAGAAACTGGCTGGCTCCAATAAACTGGCTGGTCTTTTTGCTGCCGGCAATAAGGAGCTGATCAAGATCACCGACAGCGATTCAAAAGTGCGTTCTGTACTGGAGTCTCTTTCCAAAGACGCATTTGACAATACCTTCCGTGTAATGAGCACGCGTATCGACCAGTTTGGTGTGGCTCAGCCCAACATCAACCCCGATCGTGACAAAGGCATTATTACTGTAGAGCTGCCCGGTATTCAGGATCGTGAGCGCGTACGTAAGATATTGCAATCGTCTGCCAACCTGCAATTCTGGGAAGTATACAACATCGGTGAGCTGGAAAACAGCATTACCCGTGCAGATGCTGCTTTCTATGCTGCAATGGGTGGTAAAACAAAGACTGATACAACAACTGCCAGCAAAGACACGAATAACCAGGCTGCAAAAGATACCAGCAACAACAGCCTGCTCACCAATAACGGAGCTGACACCAGCACCGCTGACAAAACAGCGCTGAACAGCGACGAAGAAGCTAAGAAACATCTGGGTGGCTATATCGGCTTCCTGGTACAGGGCCAGCAGGACGATAAGGGCAATATGCGCTATCCCGCTGCTATTGGATATGTGCCTATCAATGATACAGCACTCGTACGCAGCTACCTCGAAATGCCTGCGGTAAAAAATGCTTTCCCTGCTCAACTGATCTGGATGTATGGTATTGCCGAACGTGGCAGCGATAACCGCGCCGCCTCTGCAGTGCCACTGTACGCCATCAAGACCTTTGGCCGTGATAAGCCAAAAATTGAAGGCGATGTGATCACCGATGCCCGTGCTGACTATAATCAACTGGGCCAGCCTGAGGTGAACATGAACATGAATACAAAAGGACAACGTGACTGGGCCGACATGACCAGCAAAAATGTAGGCAAGCCCATCGCGATCGCCCTGGATAATATTGTTTACTCTGCTCCTTTTGTAAATGATCCCATCACTGGCGGTACTTCCAGCATCAGCGGCGGATTTACCGTACAGGAAGCACAGGATCTGGCCAATATGCTGAAAGCCGGTAAACTGCCTGCTCCTGCCAAGATCGTACAGGAACAACAGGTAGGTCCTACCCTTGGTACGGCAGCTATCAATGGCGGTCTTATGGCTTTCGGACTTTCTTTTATTGTCATCTTTATCCTGATGCTGGTTTATTATAATACCAGCGGCTGGATTGCCAACATAGCGCTTGTTCTTAACCTGCTGTTTACCGTAGGTGTACTGGCGGGCCTGGGTGCCACACTTACTGCCCCCGGTATTGCCGGTCTGGTACTTACCATTGGTATGGCGGTAGATACCAACGTAATCATTTATGAGCGTATCAAGGAGGAACTGAATCGTGGCAAGGGATATATCCCTGCCATTGATGAAGGTTACAGAAGATCACTGCCACCCGTACTGGATGGTCACATCACTACCCTGCTTACCGCAATCATTCTGTTTTACTTTGGTCTCGGTCCGGTAAAAGGTTTTGCCACTACACAGATCCTGGGTCTTCTCCTGTCGCTGTTCTGCGGTATCCTGGTTAGCCGTTGGATCTCTGATATCTTTACCAACCGCAAGAAACACCTCGAATATTTCACCGGCGTATCACGCCGCATCTTCAAACATGCTGCTTATAAATTCGTTGAGTTCCGCAAAACAGCCTATATCATCTCTGTGGTAGTACTGCTGCTGGGTGTGGCTTCTTTCTTCAACGGATTTGATTACGGTGTGGAATTTGACGGTGGTCGCAGCTATACAGTTCGTTTCGACAAATCAATGAGTGGTGAGGTAGAGAAAATGCGCGATGAGCTCAAAGCTTCTTTTGATAACGAGAACCCACTGATCAAAACCGTAGGTAATACCCGTACGCTGGAGATCACTACTTCTTACCTGATCACTGATCCCCGCGCTGGTGTTGACTCAATTGTAGAATCGCACCTGTTTGCAGGTCTTCAAAAGCACCTGCCCGAGGGATATACCTTCAGCCAGTTTACCAATGCAGAAAAGAGCAGTACTGCAGCCGGCAAAATTGCTTCTAAAAAAGTGTTGCCTACCATTTCTGATGACCTGAAAAGAGGTGCGGTGAAGGCCACTGTATTTGCCATCTTCGTGATCTTCCTGTATATCTTCATCCGCTTCCGCGACTGGAGATACTCGCTGGGTACCATCGTGGCTTTGCTGCACGACGTACTGGTAACACTGATCGTATTCTCCTTTGCCCGGAAGATTGTACCCTTCCCGCTGGAGATTGACCAGCACTTTATTGCGGCGATACTTACTGTAATTGGTTTCTCGATGAACGATACGGTGATCATCTTTGACCGGATCCGTGAAGACCGTCGTCTTTATCCTTCAGCTCCGCTGTCAGAGACGATCAACCGGGCCATCAACGAAACCCTGAGCCGTACCATCATGACATCGCTCACCGTATTCCTCACTATCCTGATCCTGTTCCTGGTAGGTGGTGAAGTAACCCGCGGTTTTGCCTTTGCGATGCTGATCGGTGTAATCACCGGTATTTACTCCTCTGTATTTGTGGCCGCCCCCATCCTGCTGGATCTGGGTCGCAGCAAAAAAGAGAAAACAGGCACCAGCACCACTTCCGATGCCGGCAAGACTGTTGTAAAAACCAGCTAAGAAATAAAAAAACACCAGATACTGAAAAGCCCCCTTTCCGGGGGCTTTTTTATTAAATGAAAAAACGTCTTCTTACGGAAGACGTTTTCGTTTTTATATTTTACTGTACAGGCCTATACCGCAAAACTGGTACCGCAGCCACAGGTAGCACTGGCATTGGGATTACGAAAAGTAAAACCGCGGTTATTTAACCCATCCTGCCAGTCAATTTCCATACCCGCCAGGTACAACTCGTGCGCCCGCTTCATAACACAGGTAATGCCTTCGATCATAAAGGTATGATCTCCCTCTTCTGGCTGGTCAAATCCAAGAATATAGGACATACCCGAACAGCCTCCGCCCTTTACACCGATACGAAGCACCTGATTTTTATCAAACCCATCAGCCTGCATCAGCCGGGTAAGTTCTTTAATAGCTCCGGGAGTGAGCGATACGGGAGTAGCTAAAATCGTTTCCATGGGGCAAATTTACGAAAACTGCCTGTATCGCCTGTTGGCCGGCAGCATACGATATGTTACAAATTTGTAACATTGGCGCAGACTTTCAGCTATTTTTGCAGCATTAACCCTTTACCACTAATTGATTATCTATGGATCAAAACCTGATCGCCCTGTTGCTTGCACTCGTTGCCCTCCTGGTTTCTTTTTATTGTTTTTATCTCATCAATGATTTCCGCAAACGGCAGGCGGCCAAAGGTCCTGCTGACAATTTCAATACAAGGCCCCTGCAACTGCAGGCTTACGAAAGACTGGTGATGCTGTCTGAGCGCATTGCCATTCCCAACCTCATAAGCCGTGTCAATACAAGCGGTATCAGCGCCCGTGAAATGCAACTGCTGTTGCTGGAAAGTATCAAACAGGAATATGAGTACAACACATCGCAGCAGATTTATGTGAGTCCGGCCGCCTGGGAAGCTGTCCGCAACCTGAAAGAGCAAAATATGCTGATCATAAACCAGGTAGCGGCTACCTTACCACCGGAAGCCGGCAGTGCTGATCTCAATAAACGATTGCTGGAGTTCGTCATGACCCAATCAAAAGGTGCACTGCACAGCATTGTACTCGAAGCGCTGAATTTTGAGGCCAAGAAAGTGATGCGTTAAGGCTTCCTATTCATTCATTGTATTCAATTAACGGTATGGCTGAAGAAACCAAATACACCGATTCCGGAATTTCTGTCAAAACCCTCTACCAGCCCGACGATTTGCCTGCCCAGCCTCTTTCTGTGCCCGGAGAGTTTCCCTTTACACGCGGCATTCAACCCGATATGTACCGGGGCAAACTCTGGACTATGCGGCAATATGCCGGCTTTTCGACGGCTGAAGAAAGCAATAAGCGTTATCATTACCTGCTTTCGCAGGGAGTAAGCGGTCTTAGTGTGGCCTTCGACCTTCCTACACAAATCGGTTATGACAGTGATCATCCGCTTGCCGATGGCGAAGTGGGCAAAGTAGGTGTTGCTATAGACAGCATCGAAGATATGCAGGTACTCTTCAATGGCATCCGCCTCGAAGATGTATCTACCTCCATGACCATCAATGCCACTGGTTTTATCTTACTGGCATTATACGTGGCACTGGCCCGTCAGCAGGGCGCTGATCTGAAAAAAATAAGTGGTACCATCCAGAACGATATCCTGAAGGAATATGCGGCCAGGGGCACCTATATCTATCCCCCGCAGCCTTCTATGCGTATCATCACCGACATCTTCGAATGGTGCAGCCGTGAAGTTCCTAAATGGAATACCATTTCCATTTCCGGGTATCATATACGCGAAGCCGGATCTACTGCCGTACAGGAGCTGGCCTTTACCCTGGCCAATGGCCGGGCCTATGTGGAAGCTGCCTTGCAAAAAGGACTTGATATAAATGTATTCGGAAAAAGGCTGTCATTTTTCTTCAATGCACATAACAATCTCTTTGAAGAAGTGGCCAAATTCAGAGCCGCACGGAAGCTGTGGGCCGAAATCATGAAAGAGCTGGGCGCTACAGATCCCAAGGCCATGATGCTGCGTTTTCACACTCAGACCGGCGGCAGTACGCTCACCGCACAGCAGCCGCTTAATAATATTGCCCGTGTAACTGTGCAGACGCTGGCAGCAGTACTCGGTGGCACACAATCCCTGCATACCAATGGCTATGATGAAGCGTTGAGCCTGCCTACTGAAGAAGCGGCCCGCATAGCCCTGCGTACGCAGCAGATAGTAGCATTTGAAAGCGGCGCCCCTGATACCGTTGATCCGCTGGCCGGCTCCTATTACGTTGAAAACCTTACCAGCCAGGTAGAAACAGCTGCCCGCGAGCTTATGCAACGCATCAGCGACATGGGTGGTAGTGTCACTGCTATTGAAAAAGGTTTTATCCAGGAAGAGATAGCGCGCAGCGCATACGCCTATCAGCGGCAGATCGAAACGAATGAGAAGATCATCGTGGGTGTCAACAAATTTACCGTATCGGAAGAACCATCTATCCCCATCCTGAAAGTGGATGATCAGATAAGAACGGTGCAGACCGAAAAACTGCAGCAATTGCGGCAAAGCCGTAACCATGCCAAAGTCGATCAATGCCTGCAGGAACTCAACGATAAGGCCAGTAGCGACGAAAATATTATGCCGGCGGTACTGGAGGCGGTGGAAAACAAATGCACCCTGGGCGAAATTGCCGATACACTCCGCGAAGTGTTTGGCGAACATCGCTGATCACACAACATTGTCTTATACAAACCGCTTATCGCATGCTGGTACCCGATATTGTGCGCAACATCAGCGACCTGGAACAGATCCTCGTCTTGCAGCAAAAAAACCTGAAAGACCAGTTGTCTCCCGAAGAACGCCAAAGCCAGGGATTTCTGACACTTAGCCACAGCCTGGAAATATTACATGCCATGCATTCCATGGCCCCTTCCATTGTAATACGCGATAAGGATGCCATAGTAGCTTATGCCCTTACCGAAATGCCCGCCTGCCGCCACCTGATGCCGGGTCTGGAACCTATGTTTGAACTGATCGACACACTCGATTATAAAGAACGTCCGCTCTCTTCCTATCTGTACTATACCATGGGTCAGATCTGTGTGGATGAACAATACCGCGGACAGGGGTTATTTGACCTGCTTTACCGGCACCACCGTCACATTTTCGCCCCGACTTACCAATTGCTGATCACGGAGATATCGACCAGCAATACACGCAGCCTGCAGGCCCACCGCCGTGTAGGTTTTGAAGAATTGAGCGTTCATCGCGATGATTTGGATGAATGGTCACTGGTGGTATGGGATTGGATGGGATAATTGATTACTTTCAATTTCCTTTATCAATACGCAAGCCATGAAATATTCATACCTGCTTCGCTGTCTGCTCGTCCTGCTGATGTCTGCCCAGCTACTCCATGCACAACCCCCATCTTTTATAAGAGATAGCCTGGATGATTATATACGCAAAGGTCTCGCCGACTGGGACATTCCCGGCCTCGCTATTGTCATCATTAAAGACGGACAAATAGTAGCTCAGAAAGGATATGGTGTAAAAGATCTCAACAGCAAATCGCCGGTTGACGAAAACACCTTGTTTATGATTGCCAGCAACAGTAAGTTATTTACCGGCACGGCACTGGCACAACTTGAAGTGCAGCGAAAACTTTCACTCAACGACAAAATAACCCGCTATTTTCCCGAATATCATCTATATGAAAATACCAGTACCGAACTGGTCACCATACGCGACATGCTGTCGCACCGCATTGGCACCAAAACATTCCAGGGTGATTTTACTTTCTGGAACAGCGCCCTTACACGTGCCGAAATCATGAATAAAATGCGCCTGCTGAAACCGGTTGGCCAATTCAGACAGGACTATGGATATTGCAACAGTTGTTTCCTCGTGGCAGGTGAAGTAATTCCGAAAGTAACCGGTCAGCCCTGGGAAAAGTATATTCAGGACAGCCTGCTCACTCCTCTTGAAATGACACGTTCGACCGCCATTTCTGCGGGTATGGAAACAAAAGAAAATGTGGCCGTACCCTATACCACCAGCTATACCGGTTCGCTGCGCCGCGTGCCTTACGATCAGTGGGACAACCTGGGGCCTGCAGCCAGTATTATCAGCAATGTCAGCGACCTTTCGCACTGGCTGCGCTTTCAGCTTGATAGTGGCCGGTACAATGGCCGCCGCATTATGCCCTTTTCCGTATTGCAGCGCACCCGCGACGTAAATATCAGTACAGGCAGCCGCAAATCCTCTGTCTATCCCATGCATTTCCGCGGTTATGGGCTGGGCCTTTTTGCAGCCGATTACAATGGCCGCCAGATCTACTGGCATACCGGTGGTGCTGCCGGCATGGTCAGCAATGTTTGTTTTGTACCGGAAGAGAATCTGGGCATTGCCATTCTTACCAATAATGACAATCAAAACTTTTTTGAAGCCCTCCGCTACCAGATACTGGATGCTTACCTGCAGGTTTCCTATGTAAACCGCAGTCAGCAGTTTTTACAGGGTTTCAAGCCCGCACAAAAAACACAGCTCGATGAGATCAGTGTATGGAAACAGCGCGTAAAAGGTAATAAACCCCCATTGCCCTTATCCAGCTATACAGGTACGTATGAAAACGAATTGTACGGCACGCTCAATATCATCATCAAAGATGAACGGCTGGCAGTGCGTTTTAATGGCCATAAGAATCTGACCGCTTATATCAATTTCATGGATAATAATAACTGGCTGCTGCAATACGACAATATTGAATATGGCATTCATATCATCCAGTTTCAGGCAACCGATCAGCAGGTAAAAGGCGTAGAAATAAAAGTCAATGATTTTGTAGAGCAGGATTCGTACAGGTTCAGTAAAGAGGCAGCGCGATAAGGCAGGTTTAAAGAGTATAAAAAGTATAAAGAGTTTAAAGGGAGCCAGATTTAGATTACCCTTTAAACTCTTTATACTTTTAAAACCCTTTATACACTTCTACATCCACGTAGCAGAAAACCGATTAAACTCTTCCCGCAATTCGTTAATCACTTTTTCCAGTGTCCCATACGCTTCCTGCAGCGATTGATCATCGGTTACCAGTTGCTGGCTTACATGACCGGCATGGCTGGCAGCTTCCTGGGCCAGTTGCTGATAGTGCTGGTTGAAATCATGACGAAATTGGTCAATATTGGTGCGTTGTATCAGGAATTGAGATTCAAAATGATCGAGTTGTTTCCGCACTTCTTCACCGGTGTTTTTGGAGCCGATCTCATCAAGCCTGTCCCGGAGACGTTGTAATTCTTCTTTATAAAAATCAAGTCCATCCAGTATTTCGCTGTGATGCTGGCCTGTTTTTGAAACATTGGTATAAGTCATGTTGATTTATTTTCGATAAAGCTACCCGACGATACATCAACAAAGCCTGACCGGAATCAGCCGGAAATGTGATTTATTCCCAAACAGCTGAGAAACCCAATCTCTTAATTGTTCGGTCAGGCTGCTACCCGGTCCGATCAGTTAACCACCTTCTCTCCTCACTTAAAACTTAAAACTCACAACTCATTACTTACTTCACCCTTTCTGCGGTTTCCAGCCATCTTTGAGTCCAACGGTTTTATTAAACACCATGCCACTGGTACTGCTGTCTTTATCCAGTACGAAATAACCTTTGCGGATAAACTGATACGACTCATCAAACCTGGCTGTTTTCAATGCGGGTTCTGCAAAAACGGATTTGAGCACCTGCAATGACTCGGGGTTAATATATTCCTTAAAATCACCTTCTTCAGATGAAGGGTCTTCTACTTTAAAAAGGCGATCGTATAACCGGAGTTCTGTCGTGATAGCATGCTTCACACTTACCCAGTGCAGGGTACCTTTTACATTTATTCCGGAGGTATCATGGCCACTTTTGCTTTCGGGGATATAGGAGCAATGTAATTCGGTCACATTTCCGGCTGCATCGCGGATCACTTCATCGCAGCGGATAATATACGCAGATTTCAGCCGTACCATCTGACCAGGAGCCAGGCGGAAATATTTTTTAGGCGGATTTTCCATGAAATCCTCGCGCTCAATATAGAGTTCGCCACTGAATGGCAATTCGCGTTCGCCCCCATTGGGGTCTTCGGGATTGTTTTCACTCAACACCATCTCCTCTCCCTTCTCGTAGTTGGTAATAACCACTTTAAGCGGATCAAACACGACCATGCGACGAAGCGCTTTTTTGTTCAGATCCTCCCGCACACAAAACTCCAGCAGCCCCACATCCACAATATTATCACGACGGGCAATACCGGCCCGGTCGCAAAACTCACGGATGGCAGCAGCCGTATAACCCCGCCGGCGCATACCGCTGATGGTAGGCATACGCGGATCGTCCCAGCCGCTCACATGTTTTTCGGTGACCAGTTGCAGCAACTTACGCTTACTCATAACCGTATAAGTAAGGTTGCGGCGGGCAAATTCATATTGATGA
The DNA here is from genome assembly GCA_047600605.1 of Chitinophagaceae bacterium. Classification (GTDB taxonomy): domain Bacteria; phylum Bacteroidota; class Bacteroidia; order Chitinophagales; family Chitinophagaceae; genus CAYMZZ01. The sequence goes on from JASGKK010000001.1 coordinate 776,526, forward strand.
GAGGGATAGATACCCAGTTTTTCGATCAGCCAGTCGTACAACTCACGGTGAGGTACAAACTCGAGCGTACAGATCGAATGGGTTACCTGCTCGATAGAGTCACTCTGTCCATGCGCAAAATCATACATGGGATAGATACACCATTTATCGCCGGTGCGGTGATGGTGTGCATGTTTGATACGGTAAAGTATAGGATCGCGCATCAGCATATTGGTATGTGCCATATCGATACGGGCACGCAGGGTCCGGCTTCCGTCAGGAAATTCACCCTTTTTCATGCGTTCAAAAAGATCCAGGTTTTCTTCTATTGTACGATCACGATAAGCACTGTTGCGTCCGGGCTCAGTGGGGGTTCCTTTCATAGACGCTATTTCTTCAGAAGTACTATCGTCGACATAGGCCAGTCCCAGTCCGATCAGTTTCAGGGCATATTCGTACAGGGTATCGAAATAATCGGAAGCATATAATTCATTCTTCCATTCAAAACCCAGCCATTTCACATCGTTCTTGATACTTTCCACATACTCCGTTTCTTCCGTCACGGGATTGGTATCATCAAAACGAAGATTGGTATAACCACCATATTTACCGGTCAGACCAAAATTGAGCACAATACTGGCCGCATGGCCAATATGGAGGTAGCCATTAGGCTCTGGCGGAAACCTGGTTACAATCTGTTTGTACCTGCCCGATTTCAGATCCTGCTCGACTAATTCTTCCAGAAAATTCAAACTTTTCTCTTCCGACATATTTCCTTAATAATTAGGCGTAAAGATACAAAACAGGGGCCATTTCTGCGCTTTCGGCCGGTTCCGGACAAGGATCAGCGCCAAAGCTGATTCCGGTCAGTTGCCTGCTGGCCTGCTAATTGCATATTGCGTTTAAATCATTGCTATGGAAAAGCTCCTGGTACCTACCGATTTTTCGCCCAATTCACTGAGAGCCGTGGATTATGCAGTACAACTGGCCCGGCATTCACATGCCAGCATTTGCCTGGTTCATACCTGCAATGAAATACTGGAAAATGCCTTTGCCGGTCAGCAAGCCATTACCAATGAATACAATGAAAGCATCCTCAATCGGGCACGCCAGCAGTTAAGCAACCTGCAAAACAGCATCCAGGACACCGAGCACCTTACCGTGACCACACATATTTATGAAGGGGCAATCAGGCCGGGCATTCAAAAAGCCGTGCGCGATCTGGAAGCCGACCTGGTGATCATGAGCACACTCGGACATGCCGGGTTAAGAGAATGGATTTTCGGAAGTCATACAGCAGGTATGATCAGCCATAGCGAAGTGCCGGTACTGGCTATACCGCTCGAATACGAATGGAGCTGGCCCAAAAAACTGCTGATCACCATTCGCGACAAAGAAGAAGCAGGTCTGCTGCATCCGGCATTCAAGCTGGCTGCCGCATTCGGCGCAGAAGTACAGGTAGCACTTTTTACCGATGAAGACGAACGCACTGCCATGGGTTTTATGGAAGATGCACGTGAGCTGAATGCGCTGGAAGAAACATTGCATCGTTTTTATCCTGCTGCACATATCACGACCGTTCACCTCTCGGGTCATTATTTTCTCGAAACGCTGCAGGAGCATATCGAAAAACAATCCATCGACATCCTGTCCATGATCACTCACCCGCGCACATTCGTGGCCAGCCTTTTCAATCGCAGCCTTACACGGCAAATGGCGTATCAGAGTAAAGTGCCGTTGCTGGCAATACCGGTTTGAAGATTTGATGATTTGAAAATTTGAAGATGGAGGGGAATGTGCTAATGTGTTAATGTGCTGATGTGCTAATGAGGAGGATATACTTATATCACCCAACTTATAACGTAAAACTTATTACCTATAACTCCTTGTGCCTTCTGACGTTTACCTTATTCCTAATTTTCGATTTCAGAGGTAAAAAAACCTACTGCTGCCAGGACACTGGCGGAGTCGGTATAATTCATCAGGCTGCTGAGAATGATGGCGCGTAATTCATCTTTATTGGCACAATAAGCGGAATTGTAAAGAGCCAGCTTATAAGAGCTGATCTTGAAAGATGCCAGGCGGGCCGTTTGTTGGGTATGTTCCTCAATCAGGTGAAACTCTTCGGCAATATGGGCCTGGTCATTGTAAAATGGCTCATGCATACGGACGGATATTGGTTTTTCGGATCGGGATCAGATGGATAACGATAACTGTTAATACAAAATTGCGTATCCCAGGCACACTACGACAGGCGAATATGCTTCTTCCTGTATTTCATTACTTTATCAAATGACACCCTATTGATCCCCCTCGATTATACCGGAAAGGAACTATACACGGTTTTTCTTTACCCTTTTACCATAAGCTATTTACCTTCTTCCCTTTGTCTTATTCTTTTTGCCGCCACACGAATCATCGTTAGCCTCAAATGTCTACTAACTAAGTGCGGATCAATGCACTTTGGACCCTTTCAATACATTAATTTTGAGCAACTATAGGACGAATGATGAATGATGAACTGCTGCGGCAACTGGCCCGAACACTGGAAGGAGAATTGCATACAGATACGGTAATGCGCACTTTATATGCAACGGATGCATCGGCTTACCGCGAAATGCCCCTGGCCGTTGCCATACCACTCCACCGGGAAGATTTACGGCAACTTATACTCTTTGCAGGAAGACATAAATTATCGCTGATTCCGCGTACTGCCGGCACTTCGCTGGCCGGTCAGGTTGTTGGCGCCGGCATCGTGGTCGATCTTTCCCGTCATTTTACACAGATACTGCAGCTGAATAAAGAAGAGCATTGGGTACGTGTGCAACCTGGTGTGATACGCGATGAACTGAACTATTTTCTGAAACCGCATGGGCTCTTCTTCGGCCCCGAAACCTCTACTGCCAACCGTGCCATGATCGGTGGTATGGTAGGGAATAACAGTTGCGGGTCCAACTCCGTTGTCTATCGCAGCACACGTGAGCATTTGCTGGAAGTGACCGCATTGCTGAGTGATGGCAGCGAAGCGGTATTTGGCGCAGTAAGCCTCGATGATTTTCATGCCAAATGTGAAGGCGACACACTGGAAGCAGCCATTTACAAACGCACCCGGCAGTTGCTGGGTAACTATGATACACAGGAAGAGATCAGGCGCCAGTTTCCCAAGAAAACAGTGGAACGCCGCAATACAGGTTATGCTGTAGACCTGCTGATCGAGATGGCTCCTTTCCATGCCGGTGGCACAGATTTTAACTTCTGCAGCCTTATTGCCGGATCGGAAGGCACACTGGCCATGATCACGGAGATAAAACTGAATGTAGTGCCTCTGCCCCCGCGCGAGATCGGGCTGCTGTGTGTGCATTTTCATTCGATAGACGAGGCTTTGCGGGCCAACCTGGTAGCAGTACGTCACCAGATCAGCGCCAGTGAGCTCATCGACCATTATATACTCGACTGTACCAAACAGAATATTGAACAGCAAAAAAACCGCTTCTTTGTACAGGGCGATCCGGGAGCAATACTGGTAATTGAATTTGCCCGCGAAACCCGCGAAGAGATCCGGGAAGAAGCTGCCCGCTGTGAAGCAGAGATGAAAGCACAGGGATTGGGATATCACTTCCCCCTGCTGTTTGGCGCCGACAGCAAAAAGATCTGGACATTGCGTAAAGCCGGACTGGGATTGCTCAGCAACCTGCCCGGCGATGAAAAAGCCGTACCGGTCATTGAAGACACCGCCGTTGATGTAAATGACCTGCCTGCCTATATCCGCGACTTCAATGATATCCTTAAAAAACACGGACTATACTCCGTACACTATGCACATGCCGGCTCCGGTGAACTGCATTTACGCCCTATCATCAATCTCAAAACAAAGGAAGGCAACCTGCTTTTCCGCCATATAGCCGAAGACATTGCCACCCTCGTAAAAAAATATGATGGCTCGCTGAGTGGTGAACATGGTGATGGCCGCCTGCGTGGTGAATTTATTCCGCAAATGGTAGGTCCTAAAAACTATGAACTGCTGCGTGAAATAAAAAAGACATGGGATCCCGGGCATATCTTCAATCCCAATAAGATTGTGGATACACCTTCCATGAACAGTATGCTGCGTTATGAACCGGGGCAGCAAACACCTGCCTTTAAAACGGTTTTCAGGTTTCATGACCAGGATGTGCTGCAGCATGCCGAGCAATGTAATGGCAGTGGCGATTGCCGCAAAACACATCTGAGTGGCGGCACCATGTGTCCCTCCTATATGGCAACACGTAATGAAAAAGACAGTACCCGCGCCCGTGCCAATATCCTGCGGGAATTTCTTACTCATTCTACCAAAGCCAACCGTTTTGATCACAAAGAGATTTATGAAGTAATGGATCTCTGCCTCAGCTGCAAAGGCTGCAAATCGGAATGTCCCAGCAATGTGGATGTTGCAAAATTGAAAGCTGAGTTTTTACAACATTATTACGATGAGCATGGTGTACCATTCCGTTCACGGCTGATTGCCGGTTTTGCCAAAAGCTCCAGACTGGGCAGCCTGGTACCGGGATTATATAATTTTTTCATGACCAATAAGGTCACCAGCAACCTGATCAAGAGCACGATTGGTTTTGCGCGTGACCGGTCTATGCCCACACTGCAAAAAACCACTCTGCATAAATGGTTTACCCGTCGCGGCCCTGTCCAGCAAAAAGGACATTCCGGCCGTAAGGTGTACCTGTTTTGCGACGAGTTTACCAACTACAACGACACACATATCGGTATCAAAGCCGTTGAACTCCTCGAAAAACTGGGATATACCGTAGAGATTCCGGCGCATATTGAAAGTGGCCGCGCTCACCTGTCAAAAGGATTGTTGCGACAGGCTCAGAAGATCGCTCAACGCAATGTAAGTATGCTGTCGCCACTGATCAGTGCCGACACTCCCCTTATCGGAGTTGAACCGTCTGCCATCCTTACATTCAGAGATGAGTATCCTGACCTGGTCAGCGATGAACAGCTGCCCGCTGCACGGCAACTTGCCAAACATGTGCTGTTGATTGATGAGTTTATTGCCGATGAGGTCAGCAAGGGACATATACAGGCGAGCCAGTTTACCCGAAGCAAAAAAAGTATCAAGCTGCATGGGCACTGCCAGCAGAAAGCCATGTCTTCTGTAGAGCATAGTGTGAAAATCCTTTCATTGCCAGAAAACTATTCCGTAGAAGTGATCCCCTCCGGCTGTTGCGGTATGGCTGGTAGTTTTGGGTATGAAAAAGAACACTACGACCTGTCTATGAAAGTAGGTGAGCTGGTATTATTGCCCACAGTAAGAGCAGCAGCAGCCGACCAAGTGATAGCAGCACCCGGCACCAGTTGCCGGCACCAGATCAAAGATGGCACCGGTCGTAAAGCACTGCACCCGGTAGAGATACTATGGGAGGCCCTGGAGCATTAATTGTACAAATGGCGTCCGTCCTGCATGCGACGTACATTATAAAGCCGGTATAGTGCATAACCGATCACGCAAAGAATGATCACCAGGCTGATCTGCAGGTAGGATTGTATAACCGACCCGCCTACGAGAGACTGGGAAGCATCTTTCAATGCGCCCCCTTCCTGCAATTGCAGGGCAATCAGGTCTGACAGATAACGGTTGGCCTGGTAAAACTCCCGCTCCAGTTCGAGATTCAGATTCTTATCGGGCGTTGCACTGGCAGCCAGTTGCTCCTGAGCCTGATGATATTGCTCCAGCGATTGACGGAAATACCGCCATTGCTCCTTTTCCAGTTTAGTCAGATAGGTAGCTTCATAATCCTTTACCAGCCGGGTCATTGAGTCCTGGATGGCCTGTATCCGGGTTTTATAATGCTGGCCGCCTATTTGCTGAGGAGAGATCATCTTCTGATGATATAGCTGATCGTGCAGGTTAAACAAATAACTGGCAGGTAGCAGCCGATCATTATAAATAGATGCGATATGCTGGTTTAGCCGGTTAAATTTATGGAGCGCCAGGTAATTGCTGAGCAGCAGCAGCAGCAATACAACCAGCAGCGCCAGCAATGTCGGTACAGGTCTGGGACGAACGAAGATATTTTTCATACAGCCAGAAAAGGGTTAATGCTAAAGGTAGTGGATAGTGGTCAGTTGGCAGTGGCCGGTGGACAGTAAAGAGCTTACTTAAAACTTAATATTTATACCCTATTACCCATCCACCCTCTACCTCCTACTTTAACCCTTTACACCTGCTTTTCCGCCTTTTGTCCCAAAAAAATCTCTCCCGATGCAACATTCCGCCCGGAATGGTTACTTTATATTAAACCAATTGTTTGGCATTAACAGCTGTGATACCCTCCGTAGATGAAATAGTGGCGCGGGTCCTCAAAGGAGACACCGGTGCATTCCGTTTATTATATGACCGGTATTCCAGGGCTATGTACAATACTGCCCTGCGTATTACGGGCAATACAGCAGATGCCGAAGATGTATTGCAGGAGGCCTTTACGGATGTTTTTTTTCAGCTGCGCAATTTTGCCAACAAATCGACTTTTGGTGCGTGGATCAAACAGATTGTGGTTTTCAAAAGCGTAAACCTGTTGCGTAAGCGGAAAATATCATTTGATCCGTTGGAAAGTGATACAGAGTTGCCGGAAGCAGAGGCCGGCATAGATGAAAGTGAAGTACATCTGACAGTAGACCGTATCAAACAAACGATGGGCAACCTGCCCGATGGCTATCGTACGATATTATCACTCTACCTGCTGGAAGGGTACGATCATGAAGAAATTGCCGACATCCTGCAACTGGCCCCTTCGTCTGTTCGTACCCAGTATATAAGAGGTAAACAGAAACTATTGAGTCAATTGAAAAAAGAAGAACGCCATGCATAGAAAACTGGATGATTTCATTGAGGACAACCGGCGCGCTTTTGACGACGAAGTGCCTGCGGGCCGTGTGTGGGAAGAAATCGAAACCAATATTAAAAGAGCTCAGCACCGGAGCCGGTTTTACAGCCGGCGATGGATGGTGGCCGCATCAATAGCCCTGATCATTGCAGCTTCCGGAGGCTGGTGGTTATGGCACAGATCAGCCTCTGATAAACCCGGGAAAATGGCTACCCAACCTCCCGCCATACAGCCGGATCGGGATATGGCTGCACTGGCACCGGAGTTTGCCGCCTATGCCCGTAAAGTGAGTGCTATGATAGGTGAACGACGCGAACAGTTAAAAGCTGAAACGGTCAAACAACCTGAATTGTACGAACAGTTTGCACAGGATCTGTCGGCCCTGGACAGTGCCTACCGGGTACTCCGCAACCAGGCCTTACAGACACCCAACCGCGAAGTCATACTCAGAGCCATGATGCAAAACCTGCAATTGCAGGCAGAATTACTCAACAAACAACTTGAAATCTTAACAGCATTTCCGATCAAAAAAAACAGACAGATATGAATAAGAAAATCCATGTAATGGGCAGCCTGCTGCTGTTACTGATCAGCACGATCAGCTTTGCACAGCCGAAGGAAAAAAAAGAAAAATATGAATTCAAAAAGGAGAAGACGATCAATAAAACGTATTCAGCTTCCGGCAACAAACTGTCGATCGACAACAGTTTTGGCTATGTAAAAGTAAAAACCGTAAGTGGCAATGAAATAAAAGTTGACGTCAGCATTGAGGTCACTGCCAACAAACAGGATCTGGCGGAGCAACTTTTCGAGAAACTGGAAGTAACCGATAAGCAGGATGGTAACAATATCCGCTTCAAGACCGTTCTTGACAACAAGAAAAAAGATAAAAATTATTCCTGCAACAATTGTAAGAATACGCTTCAGATCAATTACGAAATATCTCTTCCTGCCAACGTACCGCTTGATATCGAAAATCAGTTTGGCGATATCATTGTACCCGACTATACCGCCCCTATCTCACTTACCAGCAAGTTTGGTAAACTGGAAGCCGGTAAACTCGCTAATGTAAAAAACATCAAAGTAGAGTTTGGCAATGCTGACATTAAAAGCCTCGGCAATATCAACGCTTCTTTCAAATTCAGCCAGATCAATATCGGCAACCTGACCGGTGCCAACAAGCTGAATATTGAGTTTTGTGATGTATCGCGCGTTTTTCTCGACAACAACCTGAGTTCACTCACCGTCAGCCAGTCGTACAGCACTTTAAATATTATGCCTCCATCTTCATTGGGTGCTGACTATAAGATACGTACCAGTTTTGGCAGTGTGGAAGATCGCGCCAAAATCGGTATCACACGTACCGATACGCCTGACCGTTATGGCCCCGATTCAAACCGTGAATACAGCGGACAATCCGGCAACGGCCAAAGCAAGATTGAGGTTAAAACAAGTTTCGGTGATGTCATTATAGGCGAGCCAGCCCCCGGCACTCTGGAGAAGAAAAAAAATCGCTCCGGAAAAGGCAGTGCTAACGCAGGTAGCTCCAACAAAGAGGTTATCTGAACAACCAACTGCCTAATAAAAAATCCCCTTGCTGTGTAGGGGATTTTTTTATCCATCAACCATCCTAATCCCGGTATTAAAGGGGCCGCACACTACCCGAACCGGATATATGTGTACTGACCTGGGGCGTACCTGCATAGAATACTGAGCCACTGCCCGAGATAGATGCTTCAAGTGTCTGGCTAAGCCGCAGTTTTATATGACCGGAACCGGATATTTCGGTCACCCCATGCACGCCCTGTAATGTTTGCAGATCCATATGACCGCTGCCGCTTACACGCAGGCTTTCATTTACCACCGACCCGCTGCCCGTTACAATATTGCCCGAACCACTGATTGTAGCAGTGAGTTTATCGGCGATTTGCAACTCGCCTGTAAGAATATTACCTGAACCGCTTACCCGCAACGACAGGTTATCTGCCTGCACCGCACCCTGCACTTCCAGGTCGCCTGAACCACTGAGATTAACTCCTTCCAGAACCGGAGCTGTAATAGTAACCGTAATAGGTTCATGCGAACGGATATTCACACCATCTTTTATTTTCACCACCAGCTCAGTGCCAATGATCCGCGTTTGCAACACTTCCAGGATATTCCTTTGTGCCTCTACCTCTACCCGGTAAGTACTGCCTATTTTATAATAAACCCGACCGCCAATACTGGATGATACAGACCGGAATCCCTGCAGGTCTCTCACCTCCGTAGTGAGAGGCCCCTCGCCTTCCAGCTTTTCGCAGGAAGAGAACGTTACAAGACCCATGACTGCCACTAACATAAATAAAACTGTTTTTTTCATTTTTCGTTATTTGATAAGGTTATAAAAAACAAGAACAAATTTGAATCACAACTGTCAGAACAGGAATCACTGACCGATGAACTGCCATAATCAATGACTGAATGGTAGCTGCCTTTTATCAGAACTCAATTTTATAATTCAAGATCGGGATCAGACCTGTCTGGTAGTTGGTGGTAACTTCATTTTTTTCACTGTCAAACCACTGGTTAAACACATTGAGGCGATTGGTAAGGTTTTGAAGATCCAGGGAGAGTGTGCTGGTAAATCCCTTTCTGTTCCATTTCATGCTCAATCGCAGGTCGGTACGGAAATAATCAGGATTTTGTAATGAATATGCCCGTTGCTCATCAAATACCGTATAGCCCCTTGCCAGCGACTCTTCTACATCAATAGGCGTGGTACGCTGGCCGCCTGCCCAGATCGTTTTCAGGTTTACCCCAAAACTGCGGGTACGGCGATAGGTTTCAAACTCTTTACCAATGATAAATGTGGTAATATAGTTTCCATTGAACCGTGTATTACGCTCCACTCCATCCAGCGCCTTATATTTTGACTGATACAGGCTTTGCGAAACGGTGAAATAAAAATTATTACGCAGGTAACGCTCTGCCGATATCTCGATGCCATAATTGCGCCCTTTACCTTTATTGACCAGCGGATCGTTAATAAAGTCTTCTATCACATTGAGCGTTGAAAATGTACTGCCAGCCTCCGTACTCACCGGGGCATTGTACAACTGCTGCAGGTATAATTCTGTTTTCAGTAATAACACAGGCGATACCCGCTGACTATAGGACAAAACATAATGATGTGCTTTCGTAAATCCCAGGTCCTTGTTGAGAAACTTATCGGAGCCATCGGGCTGCTGCTGCTTCGCAAAATAAACACCCATAGTCTGTATCTGACTGTGATGACCATAGCCCAGGCTTACACTGCTACCCTGGTTAATGGCCCAGCGTACAGAAAAGCGCGGGTCGATGGCCGATGTATTATTGAGCGAAAGATGCAGCCCGTGCAGCCCTCCATTGATCAGCAACCGGTCGGTCAGTTTGTATTGCAATTGTGCATAGGCCTGTTGCAGAGAAGTGTTGCCCCGGCTGCGGATCACTTCTTCAAGCGGCTCATCCTCATGCTCACGTCCGAGCATATAGTAATTGTAGCGGATCAATTGAGCAATCAGACCTGCACGGAGCTGAAGTTTATTTGAAAACCGATGATTGAATGTAGTGTTGAGCTGAAGCTTGCGCGTACGGTGATCATCTTTATAATCCCGGTCCAGTTTATATTCATCATTCATCAGCCACTGATCATATGCATTGCGGGTAAATGAATAGCCGATCCCGGTACGCAGACTGCTCTTTGCTCCCAACTGGATAGTATGATTCAGTCCATTCATAAATGTATTGGAAAGAAATTTGGAAGTGTACCGGTCCCATTTCGACTCCCAGTCGGCCGAATCGGTTTTGGCTTTATCCTTATCATCGCTCAGTCCCCCGAATCCGAAAAGACTGAATTGCCCCCACTTACCCGCAGGCAGATAAACATGATAAGACAGGTCCTGAAAATTTGTTGCCGTTTCTTCAGGCAGTAATCCCAGTTTGCTTAACACATTCAGAGTAGAATACCGGTAATTTATCAGGTAAGAGCCTTTATACTTTTTCGAAAATGGGCCTTCTGCAGCGGCATTCAATCCCAGCACACCGGCCTGCAGTGTATACTCTGGTTTTTCATTATTGCCTTTGCGAAGGCGCAGATCAAAGACACCGCTGAGTGCATTACCGTACTCTGCCGCAAAAGCGCCGGTCACAAAATCGGAGTTGGCCAGCAGTTGAGTGCTGAGGATGGAAATACCTCCACCACTGGTGCCCACACTGCTGAAGTGATTGGGATTGGGAATATCAAGGCCTTCCATGCGCCACAATAAGCCGGCAGGCGAATTACCCCTGATGATGATCTGGTTATTCCCATCGTCGGCACCTACTACGCCGGGAAAAGCCATCGCCATACGCAACGGGTCATTAACAGCCGCTGCATAACGCTGGGTCTCTTCCACGCTGAAAGCCCTGGCACTCACCAGGCTCATCTCATTTAATGGTTTGTTTTTGCGGCTGTTGGCTTTTACTACAACCTCAGCTTCTGTATGTATCGCGGTCTCCATGGCTATTTGCAGCACGGTTTCCTTACCGGTATTTAAAAAAATATTTTCGAGTATTACCTCCTTATACCCGGCATAGGAAACTTCTATCCGGTAAGAGCCAATGGGGAGTGAAGTAAAACGAAAATTTCCTTCAGCATCGGTTATCACCGTCTGCGACTGACCTGGCAGGCGTACCGTAGCCCCGGCCAGTGGACGTTGCAATAACTGATCTACTACCGTACCGCGAAGCTGCTGTGTCAATGGTTGCTGTGCGACTGCCAGTAATGAATAAAAGGAAAGGCTTAACAGAATTAAAAAACGACTCATGTCTGTATGGTTGATTGATGAAGTATTTAATAGAATACAACCAAACAGACATGTACCCCTATGAGGAAGAGTTAAAAAGTTTAAAGAGTATAAAGGGTTTAAAGAGTTTAAAGAGTTGAAGACTGCCAACGGCGAAAGTATTACCTTTTACCCTACGCCTTTCACCATACATCTTTAAACTCTTTATACCGTTGACACTACTGACTCTTAGAAAAAGCTGACTCCTGCCTGCCACCCAAACCAGCCCTTTGTTTTTTCGCCCCATTTATGAGCGGAATAACCGTTTGCGGGAAGCGGGAATTTATAAGAATCCACGCCGGCTATCTGATCAGATTTATAGATATTGTAAGAAGGGCCGACAAAAAAAGATACCCATTTACCTAAATGCACATTGAAGTTTACCTGTATGCGGCTCAGGATATTACTATAATCCCATGAGCCCATGTATACGTATTGCGTTGTGAATTCGGGATTAAGTGAAAATGATTGTTTCTTTCCTAATCCCCACTCGCTGCCGAGACCATAGCCAAAAGAATACCGTTTGCGGGTGGCTCCGCCATTCATACCGGCGAGTAAAATGCTGTACAGCCTGCGATTACCTGTTTTGAAAGCCACTGTATAATCCTGCCACTCGTTGGTTCCTATACTCAGCTTATGATACCCCTTCAACACAATATTGATGAGGCCGATGCTATATCCGTCAGAACTGTCGGCTATATTGATGACACCAATCTGAACGCCTTTCAATCGTTTTGTATAGTTGAATACACCTGATATCTGTACGCCACGGGTTTCGCGGTTGCTGAAATTGATCACTCCCGCCAACTGCACGCCGGTCACTGTGCGGCGGGCAAAATTAGCCACACCTCCTACCTGCAGTCCCATCACACTATCTGTGACATGATTGTACACACCGGCCACTTGAAAGCCGGTAAAGTTGCCTTTTACATAGTTGTTGACACCACCCACCTGAAAACCTTTCGCCGGTTTGAGTACGGTATTGGTCATACCTGCCACCTGAAATCCCTGCATCTGCCCACCTACCACATTAAACATACCGCCTATCTGCACATATCGTACATCTTTCTGATCTATATTGAAAAGACCACCGATCTCAACACCATTCGTACCGGCGGTATAACCGCCAAAGAGGTTTAAGGAAAAGTTGTTGACTACCTGTGAGCCCAGGTTTCCATGTGTACTCAGTCCGGGCACCAGCGACACCTGGAATGGCCGTTTGGTAAAAAAGTTTTTGAGGTTAAGACTCTGTACTTTTTGTCCTGCGGAAAGGAAGAACTTACCCACCCGCGTCTTTTCTACTCCTGCCGGTTGGGGTACAATTGCCACAGGTCTTATAATGCCTGTGTCCTGCACAATGGGTGCAGGACGACTGGTATCAATATGCAAATAATCTTCGGGGGAAATGATCACCTGATCATCCGGTCGCTCATAAGGCATCAGTGTGATGGTGAGTTGCTGATTATGTCTCGGCTCAATGAGCACGGTGGTATCTTCATAAAACTCCTTACTCACTGTGAGCGCAGCGGTGGATTTTCGGTTGCCTTTTAATTTTAGTTTAAAAAAACCATCGGGGTTGGTAAGCGTGGCAGCCAGCAATCTCTTTTCATACACACTGGCATCGTGCAATGCGGCGCCGGTGGCTTCATCGTATACATAACCGGTTACCATGTAGATACGATCTTCTTCCACCGCCTTATGTGTGATCATGGTAACACGTATCGGCGCTTTGCGGATAATGATATAATTGCCGCTTTCAATAAACTCATACGTATTATTAAAAAGCTGACTCAGCACCTCGCGTACCGGACGGTTATGCACCGACAGCGAAACGAGGCTGTCTTTCCGTACCACATAGGATGAATAAGAAAAATAAAAATCGCCTTTATTGCTGAGTATTTCCAGTACATGGTCAAGGCGCTGGCGTTTTACCTCCAGCGAAACATTCCGGGACAGCAGCGATTGGGCCTGTACTGTAGCGGGCAATACTATCATCAGGATAAGACAGACCAGCCATCCCCTTTTTCTCAGAAAACTTATTCTCATTACCTAAATTCAATTTGATTGCCCGTGCGGGATATTTCCACGCCACAGGTTTGGCTGATCAGATCCAATACGCGTTCAAGCGATTCATTGTTAAAGGTGGTATTGATCCTTTGTGAACGGGCATATTCGGTAGTCAGTTTGATCTCCACCCCATATGCTTCATTCAATACCTCTGCCAGTTTCCACAGCGGTGTGTCGTTGCATACAAATTCGCGCGTACGGTAATAGTTATACAGCTTATCGGGCTGCGATTCTTTATTCATTACGGAATCAGCCGCAGCCACCAGGGTGCGTTCATTGGCCTGCAGCTCGATAGTACGGCCAGCGTGCGATACACGTACGCGTCCGGTCTCGACCACCACTTCGGTACGGCCTTTGTCATCGGTACGAATGTTGAATGAAGTACCCAGTACCGTCACCTCCACATCATTGACCGTGATCACAAATGGCTTTTCCTTATCCGGTTTTACCTTAAAAAATGCCTCTCCCTGCAAACGGACGGGGCGTTGTTTGCCTGTAAACCGGGATGGATAATGCAGGCTTGAATTTTTATTGAGTGTAACGGTGCTGCCATCGGGCAGGGAATCTATGCGTACATCATTGGCCGTATTGACCACCATCTCCTGCATTTTTTCTCCTCCTCCTATCCATTGTGTAATGGCCCAGCCCAATGCCATCAGTAAGGTCAGTGTGGCGGCTATCCGTAACCATTGCAGACGAATGACCGGTTTCTTTTTTTCAACAGGCTGTATCCGTTGCCGGAAACGTTGCCAGGCCTGATCTTCGTTCACCACTGACTCACTGGCCAGTTGACGGCTCGACTCCCATACCTGTTGCAATTGCGCAAAGTACAGTGTATGATCGGGCGATTCGGCCAGCCATTCCTCTACCTGTTGCTGCTCCTGCGGAGACGTTTCACCAAGCAGGTGTTTTACCAGCAGGTCATCTATTATATGTTCGGATCGTTGTTCCAGCCTGTGATTGATTAACGGTTAAATAATAGCAATAATACACTAAGAAACTCGGCCAGGCGGGTTCGCAGGATGCGTAATGCTTTTCCCATCTGGTTTTCGACTGTCTTTACGGAAATATTGAGCTTATCGGCAATCTCACGGTATTTCAACTCCTCAAACCGGCTAAGCTGGAATACAGTGCGGCATTGCTCGGGCAGCTCATTGAGGGCTTCCCGGATACGGGACTCCAGTTCTTTTCCGGCCATGTTTTTGCCCGGCTGATCCGATTGCTGTTTCATGCTGTACGCTACGTGTAGTTGATGATTTGCCTTTACCTTTTGATGTTTGAGATAATTGAGGCATTCATTGTGCACAGCGCGATAGAGGTATGCCGCTACTCAGCCGGCTATCTGAAGATTTTCTGCCCGTTCCCACATCCGAAAGAAAACCTGCTGCACAGATTCCTCTGCCTGCATTTCATCTTTCAGTAAGGAGATGGCATAGGCATGCAGGTGCTTATAATGGGTTTTAAACACCTCCTCAAATGCTGCCTCGTTGCGACGGGCCAGCATGCCTGTAAGGGAATCTTCAGTTAATTCCATGCTCAATCGCTGATATCCATGCTCCAAAATTGCCGCTGCGCCCAAAAATACTTTTTAAGGATAACAACTGAACAACAGTTTACCCCTACGGTATTTTAAAAAATCATTCAGAAAAATGGAGAATGGGCTTATTTTCTGTAATTAATAGCTGTTTTTCAATCTCATGCATAAATATTTTAGCCCCCCGGGTATTCAGATGCACCCCATCTGTGGTAAGGTGAAGCCGCCGCCGCTGACTCAGCACATCGGCCTGGTCGAACCATTTGCAGATCCATTTATCAAACCAGGTCACCTGCCAGAAGGATGGCAGGAAATAGCTACGCGTGCACCGGCTTTCGAGATACTCATCAAAACGTAACCCGGGATCAGCGAGCTGACATTGCATATCCCAGGCCACATCACGTATCGTTTCATTGAGGAGGTTGCGCTGCTGACGCACTAAACTGCCCGCACTTTCATTCATGGCCGAAAGAGTACACAGGATAATCCGCGCCCGGCTATACTGCCTGATAAGACCGATACACTGCCGCATCTGCAGTTCAAAAGCGGCAGGATCCGGAAGGGGCCTGTATCCTTTGCGCAGCAAATACTGATATGATTTCCGGAAAAAATATCCTTTTTGTGATAGCGCCGGCAACAACAGATCATTGTGTCCTGCTACCAGTACAATGCAGTCATAGGAATCACCTGTCTGCAACAATGCGGGTAACCGGTCTGTAATTTTATGAAGTGGTTCGCCATCCGCGCCCGCTGCTTTCAATTGCCAGCGGGGGCGGCGCTGTGCCAGTAAGGGAATCCAATTAATACCTGTGCTACCTGTAATAATGCTGTCGCCTGCCAACAGTATTTTCATTCAGAACCTTTTGGCATGCAAATTAGACCGGGGCAACAGAGCGCCCTACTAACAACTGTATGAATTGGGTGATTCGCGGAATTGATTGGAGACTTAAATATGAAAAGCCACCCTTAATCCCCAGAAACTAAGATCGGTTTTACCGGGCCAGACCTCATATTTTCCCTGGATATCCAGCCCCAGCAGCCGTACGCCCACACCGGGTGAAAGCAACCAGGTATTGCCTGATTCGTTTTTAAGATTGGCCGGGCCGGTTTCCATTTTAAAATAAATAAATGGTGCGGGACGAAATTTGAGGCCAGCCCTTACCGGGTATGCTTTTACCGCATCTGCTTTACCTTCTGGCGTGGAGCGTCCGGAAAATTGCAGATACCCGGCCGAGCCGGTTAATCCTATGCGCTCAGATAAACGGATATCGGCAGATAATCCGATACCCAGGCCATCTTTATGTGTGATTGAATGATTCTCCGTAAGCCATGCCCGCTCCAGGTAAGGTCCCAGGCTGAATGGTTTGATCTGTGCTGTTGCCTGCATACCGGACAACAGCAGTGTAAACAAAACAAGACTTTGCAATAAGGAAACTTTCATGGCTTCTGCTGGGTTTGTTACAAATAAAAACAATAATCAGGTTGCTATTGTCTCAAAGCCGGTGCATGGTTGATTTGAATGTATGAATTGCCGCAAACTTGTTGCCATTCTGTCATCCGGCCATGCTTTTGGGGATTTTTTAGCTAAAAAGAAGCCATAGATCCGTTAAAATAGAATGCATTAAGTATATCCATTTTCTGCTGGCATATTTTATGTCCTTCTTTTATTAAATCGTTTAAAATGAAAAAGTTGGCCATCCTTCTATTGTTGCTGATCCCATTGCTGGGACTGGCACAGGATAAACCGGAACCGGTTAGTGTAGCACAAATGCTGGCCGATCACAATTATATTTTCCGGGCCGAAACGGCATTGCCCCAGCAGGGACGTATGCAGCAACTGACGCCTGAATTCGATCTGACAGTAACACCGGATACACTCCTCTCCTATCTTCCTTATTTTGGCCGGGCCTTTGTTGCGCCCATCAACCCTACCGAAGGAGGTATCAAATTCACCTCAACCGATTTCAGCTATAAAGATGTAAAAAAGAAAAAGAACCGCTGGGAGATCACTATTGAACCACGCGATGCCGGCAGTGTACAGCAACTCTTCCTGACGGTCTTTGACAATGGCACTGCTTCATTACGTGTCAATGACCGCAACCGGCAAAGCATCAGTTTCAATGGCCGTGTGGTAGCAGGAACTCCGCGTACCAAAAAAGCTTTTTAACCGGTCTTATTTCACTGGTACCAGCCGGAACACAAAACCAGGATTTTCGACGGCCACATACAGGTAGCCATCCGGACCCATACGTACATCGCGCAGGCGGCCAATGTTCTTAAGCAGCATTTCTTCGCCCGTCACCTGCGTACCTTCGATGTATGAGAGGTTCAGGTACTTGAACCGCAGCGAGCCACTCAGCAGCTGTCCTTCCCATGACTTATATCTTTTGCCCTTTACGAATGTCATACCACTGGGTGCTATAGAAGGTATCCAGTATTTCAACGGCTGTTCCATACCCTCGGCGGCTGTCTTGCTGGAAATGATTTTACCATTGTAGTTGATGCCATAGGTGATCACCGGCCAGCCATAATTGGCACCTTTCTTTACGAGGTTTACCTCGTCACCACCACGCGGGCCATGCTCATGCGACCAAAGCTCACCCGTTTGCGGATGTATGGCCAGTCCCTGCGGATTACGATGGCCATAGGAAAAAATAGTAGGCCGTGCCCCGGGTGTCTGCACAAACGGGTTGTCGGCAGGAACACTACCGTCATCTTTGATCCGGTGAATTTTTCCCAGGTCATTTTCCAGCGTTTGCGGGTTTTCCTTTTCATTGCCCCGCTCACCCACCGAAAAATACAGCATACCATCGCGTCCAAAAACCATACGTGAACCGTAGTGATGCCGCGTACGCGAATAAGGAAATGCCTCGAATATAACCTGGCCATTTACCAGTGCATTCCCTTCCAGCTTTGCCCGGTAAATAGCGGTTGTACCCAGTTTCCGGTTTCCTTCTTCCTTAACAGCACTATAGCTCAGATACACGAGTTTATTCTTACGAAAATCGGGGTGAATGGCCACATCCATTAAACCTCCCTGCCCCTCGTCAAGTATGGGAGGCAGGCCGTTGATCTCTGTAATCTTTTTATTGTTGGCTACGGCGTACAGGTGTCCCGATTTATCAGTGATCAGCATACGGCCATCGGGCAGGAAGGCCATGCCCCAGACCGATTTCATGCCACGCACCACCGTGTCGAGTTTGACCGACACGGCGCCTGTGGTAAATATATTACCCGAAGGAGTTGTATTTGCGGCAGCAGCATATTGATTGAAATGATCTATGCCCTGGCGCATATATACAGCCAGTTCCTCCATTTCGGCATCTGTGAATGTTGCTGCAAATGCCGGCATACCCTCGTCGGGATAACCATCTTTTACCGCACGTACCAGGTCGGTCTGTGTCTGTCCATGTTTCCATTGGCGGTCTACAAATGCATCCATCTTTTCGCCATGACAGCCGGCGCAGTAATTAGCATAATTGCGGGCAGCCCGCAACGAATCTGTAACTCCGCCAGCAGTGCTTTGCACAGCAACAATGGGTGCCGGGTCTGTTATCCAGCTCAGCAATGCAATAGCAGCAGCAATAGTTCCGGAAGCAACGAGGAGTTTGTTCATATGTAATGGGGCATGAATGATGTCAAAAGCAATATCTCCAAAAATAAGGAGAATACCTGCAGCCTGTTCACCCTTTGCCATTACCGGCAAAAATTGTTAATTCCATTAAACATGTACTCCTTTCATCGCCGATAATAACCGCTCCCGGGGAGCAACGACCAAAACCGGCGACTAACAGCGGTAATTCGCGGACGAAAACATTAAAATAGACTGCCGGCCTCTTTGCGGACCAAATTCTTCCTTCTATCGCCCGCCTGTATCCGTTAGGCAATAGAAAAAATTTACGTGAAACAGCCTGTTAGTTTTGGGATGTTAACAATACGTCACTTAACCTATTCAGCCATGAAAAAAGAAATTAAACAAATGATCTTCGCTTCCGGCTTTTCGCTGATCGCAGTAATGGGATGGGCACAGGATGAAACACCTTCAACTCCCAAATGGGTATCAGATAAAGGTTATTGGGTAGTAGAAAGCAATATCAACCAGCCCCGGCAGTACAGCATCCGTTTTTATAATAACGAGCACCAGCTCATTGGCCGCAAAGACCTGACGGGCATTAAACTTAATATCCGTAAACGAAAAACCAGGATGATGCTTCGCGAAAGCCTCGAATCGAGTCTGGAGGCGTGGGTAAAAGGCAAAAGTATCGACAGCGAAACCGCAAAAAACAACGATTAAACCGTTATGCGGGTTTAAAAGTATAAAGGTTTAACAGTTTAGCGAATAAGGTTTATACTTTTAGACCTTTATACTTTTCTTTCGTCGCCGAAAAACCGCCTTCTGGCTACAAACGGCTATCCTGTACCGGAGCGTACGGCCGGAATAGCTATTTTAGCGGTGTTCACATGCTACAGCAACCATTCATATTTTCTGATGAGCCGCGTTATCGCATTCGCCGCCATGTTTACTTTTGGGTAGCCTGGTGGCTGTTTCAGTCTTTTCTCTATTCTTTTATTGCCATCAACAGGGCTACCGATTACTATCTGCGATTGCCGGTATCGATGCTGGAGTCGCTCATTTACCTGACGGTGCATATATTCCTGGCCTATACCCTGATCTATTTTGTCATTCCCCGCTTTTTGATGAAACAACGCTACTGGCTGGCGGGATTATTAATAACGCTCTCCTTTCTGATAGCAGCCGCTATGTCGGCCGTGCTATCCATTTTTGTGATCAATCCCATGCGGGGCTGGCTGATGGGCGATCAATATATAGGTCCGCCGCGTACCACCTGGATCACCTTTTTTCTGAGCCTGATGGCTGGCCTGCGGGGAGGGATTACTATTGGCGGCATGGCAGCTGCCATCAAACTCATGAAAACCCTTTACCTGAAAGAGCAACGTAATCTGCAACTCCAAAAAGAAAATGTACAGGCCCAGTTACAATTATTAAAGGCGCAGGTACATCCTCACTTTCTGTTTAATACTCTCAATAACATCTATAGCCATACACAGAATACGGCACCGGTAGCTGCACGCATGGTCAGCGGCCTCTCGGCCATCCTGCGTTTTATCCTGTACGAAAGTGCGCATGGCAAAGTGCTGTTGTCAAAAGAGCTGGAATTGCTCCAGAACTATATCAATCTTGAAAATATCCGGTACAGCAACAAGTTGGATCTGCACATTGATCTGCCGGCCAATACCGGCAACCTGATGATCGAGCCTTTACTGTTGCTTCCGCTGGTAGAAAACTGTTTTAAACATGGCGCCAGCCAGATGCTGGAGCAGCCCTGGATCAGTCTGCAGATAACCCTGCAGGATGCCGAAATGAATATGAAGCTGATCAATGGCAAAGCCTCTGAAGCTGTCCACAATCATCAACCATCAGGCATCGGTATTCAGAATGTGCGAAAGCGCCTGGAGCTGCTGTATCCCGGAAAGCATTATTTTTCCATTACCGATGATGAAGATGTATTTATCGTAAACCTGAAACTGGAACTGGAGCGATCTGCCACTCTTCACCCCGAACCTGTAGCAATTTAACATGTCTGAAACCAATCCCATACGCTGCCTGATAGTAGACGATGAACCACCCGCCCGTGAAATCATCCGTCGTTATATCGAACAGGTACCGACCCTGCAACTGGCCGGCGAATGCGCCAACGCCATTCAGGCATTCACAGCGCTGCAACAGCAGAGCATAGACCTGATGTTTCTTGATATCCGAATGCCGCAGCTCAATGGCAATGATTTTCTGAAAACACTCAAAAACCCTCCCAAAGTCATTTTCACTACTGCTTACACGGAATATGCGCTGGAAGGGTATGAACTGGATATAGTCGACTACCTCATGAAACCGGTAACCTTTGAACGTTTTCTGAAAGCCATCAATAAAGCTTTTGAGCTAAGGTTGCCCCGCACAGAAATACCAGCGCCGGTTGATGAAACGCGCTCCGCTTCATTTGTTTATTTCCGGGCCGACCGAAAAATGGTCAAAGTCATGCTGGCAGACATACTTTATATAGAAAGCATGAAAGACTATGTAAAAGTATTTACAGCCACCGGCCCGCTGATCACCAAACAATCGATCAGTTCGGTAGAAGCCATGCTGCCCGAAAAAGAGTTTATCCGCACACACCGCTCATTTATTGTAAATCATCAAAAGATAAAAAGCTATACCAGCGAACTCATCGAGATTGGAAATACAGAAGTACCTATTGGTAAATTGTTCAGAAGTTCGGTGTTGAAGGTTTTGGGGAAAGTATAAAAGTTTAAAGGGTATAAAGGGTTTAAAGGTTATAAAGGGTATAAAGGAAGAGTCACCTATTACTTTCTGTTAACTGACCACTAGCCACTGACCACTGACCACCGTCCACTATTTCATTCTTATCCTTATTTCCCCATCCGCATCTGTTAACTCAAACGAGGCTTCTTTCCAATTGGCTGCCCGGAAGGCCGGGTAAACATTATTTGAAAAGCCATATTTTTCCCGGGGTATCCCCAGCAGATTGGTACTCATTTTTTTATTTCCGTCCTGATCAAGCAATACGGCAATTGCATAACGGCCAGCGGCAATATTTTCAAAAGCGACCGACACCTGTTCCTTTTCATCAATCACAAGTGACTGTGTAAAAACCGGATCAACCTGTTTTTTAAAATTTATTTCTTTATCGTACCAGGCGATATAAAGCGTTCCCTGTTTTTTGTCCAACCCCGATAAAATCACCGTTTGCCTGCTATTCTGCCCATAAGAAAATGAGGCCCTGTCAGCCAACAACAAAATACATAGCGAAGAAAACAATATTGAATGCCGGATCATAATGCGAAAATATGAGTTAATAGTGGACAGTGGCTAGCGGACAGCTGTATAAAGGGTTTAAAGGGTATAAAGGGTATAAAGAGTATAAAGAGTCTTTATTTCTACTGTAGTAAGTAATAAGCAGCAATCCCTCCCTTTAAACACTTTAAACCCTTTAAACTTTTATACTTTTAAACCTTTCTCACATTCACTCTATATCTGAGCACAGCATCCTGGTTGATCATAAGATGCAGCCATTGCAATTGCAGTGAATTGACAGGCACTTCATAATAGATCCAATCACCCCGTTCACTTACGGGATTGACATAAAGGATGCCGGGTGTGGTATACCGGCTACTTTCTTCCCACAATGAATCCGGGATGATATTGTGCGTATAACTGATATCGCTGCTGCGAATGGCAAAACGCAGCGTATCGCCCAGGCGGGCCTGAAGCATTCCGCTGCCGGGTTTATAGTCGGTGATAAAATATTTTACATAAGAGCGCAACCGGAAGGGGCCGCGGCTGAGTTCGGGTGGCATCGACACAGAGTCGAACAATGTCCAGCGCAGGTCGTCGGGAAAATGATGTAATGCAAAATTGGCGGGGTCGGCCAGAAAATACAGTTCGGCGGCACGGGCATCGGCGCCGGAAGAAGTAAAATTAGCGGCCCAGGTCACATCCAGTAAATACCAGCGGTCGTCGAGCCATACCGCATTCCAGGCATGATTGCTGCGAAAACGACCGGTACGGCCGGTTCTTCCATAGCCGGTGACGATGGCGGCTTCTATCCCGGCATGTGCACACAGAGATTGAAAAAGCCGGGCAAAACCTTCGCAGTGGGTGCGCCGGTCATGCAGCACTTTAATGGCAACCCGTTCGGTGATTGGCAGAGGTGCTCCGGTGTCTTCGGCTACCTGGTAACCATTCAACTCATTGCGGTTCTGCCAGGGGCGCGGAGCAGAAATATAATAATTGATACGGGTAGCCATCCAGAAAAAGATATTACTGACGGTTTCGCGCTGGTTGCCGGCAGGACTCATTAATTGCGCAGCGAGTACGGCTGGCTTAGTAGCTCCATCACCCTTTCCTGCCTGGCCAATGATACGCCAGTCCTGCGCAGAAAGGCTTTGCGCCTGGCAAAAAAATATAAAAAGATACAGGGCAACACGCATGGCTAACAATACTACTATTAAAGTTACTCATTCTGATCGCAGAAACATGCAGCAGGTAATGAGCAGAGACAGACATTTGCAACTATTCCAGAAAAAGTTATCTTTACGAGACTATAAAATAACTACCATGTCGCTCCTGAATCAGCAGAATAAGAAAGGCAAAAAGAAAGATAACCGCAAAAGCGCAACCGGCAATGCCGCCTCTAAGTTTATTGCCAAACCCAAATCCGGTGGATTTGTAAACAAACAATCCAACACCGGTTCTCAAAGAGGCAGCTAATCTCTATCTGATCAGATGGCTTTCAGCAAAGAAGTTTTATTGCAGGAACTGGCCCGGGATACCTGGGCAGCACTCCGCCCCTCGCCTGTTCATGGCATTGGCGTGTTTGCACTGCGCGATATTCCCAAAGGATGCCGTAGCTTTTTTTCGGCAGGCCAGGATGAGTGGATCCGCCTTTCATTTGAAGAAGTAGAAGCACTGCCACCTCATTCGCGTGAGCTGATAGAGACCTATTGCCTCTATGACGATAAGGACTATTTTGTGCCGGCACAGGGATTTAAGGTCATGGACATCACCCTTTATCTCAATCATAGCTCCACTCCCAATGTAGCTTCGGTCAATGAAGGCGAGTACTTTATTGCCCTGGAAGATATACCGGCAGGAACTGAACTGCTGGTTGATTACGGTAGTATCGCCGATGTGGAAGGCTACGAATAGCCACTCAGCGCTTCAGAAACTTTCCTTTGAGTAAACGCTCCATCACTTCATCTTTCAGCGTACGGCTGATCGGAAGCGAATGTGTGCCTATGCGCACTATATTCCCTTCAATACTGTCGATATGGGATGCCGCTACCAGGTATGATTTATGAATACGGATAAACATATCTGCCGGCAAAAACTCTTCTACCGACTTAAAGGTGAGATAGGTAATATACCGGTGACTGCTGGTTTGAATGACTACATAATTCTGCAGGGCTTCGGCATAGAGTATATCCTGCAGCGAAATACGCATTAAACGTCCATCCGCTTTGATAAAAAAATCCTGCCCCGCAGGTTTCAGATTCTGATCACGCAGCTCATAATATTCCCGGGCCCGCAGAGCTGCTTTGTAAAAACGGTCAAAGGCAACAGGTTTTACCAGGTAATCCAGCGCATTGAGTTCAAAGCCTTCGAGTGCATATTGCGGAAAAGCTGTAGTGAAAATAACAGGCGGTACGCGCGGCTGCGCACGCATGAAATCGAGTCCCGACAATTTGGGCATTTGAATATCCAGGAAAATAAGTTGTACGTCGCCGGCAGCCAGCCGATCCATCGCTTTCAGGGGATTTTCGAAGGATCCCAACAGGTGCAGGAAATCCACTTCGGCCACATACTCCTCCATTCCTTTGCGGGCCAGCGGCTCATCGTCGATAACGATACAATTGATTTTCATGATCGCGGTTTTTAATGATTCATGCCAACTATTCTTCTACCTGCAGGTACAGATCGATCCGGTATTGATCGGCATCCGGGCTCAATTGCAGACGATGGCGCCCGGGATAGAGCAATTCCAGTCTTCTTTTCACATTCGCCAGCCCGATGCCTCCGGGTTCAACAGTCAGCATTTCCTTTTCAGTAGAGTTTTGCACGTTAAAATGAAACCAGCCGTCATTTTTCGTAAGAGCTACCCGTACATAATTAGGACGTTGCTCGAAATGAGAAATATGTTTGAATGCGTTTTCAACAAAAGGGATCAGCAATAGCGGTTCAATGGCAAAACCTTTTACTTCGGGCTCACAATGCAGCGCTACTTCATAACGTGTTTCCTTACGAAGGCGTTGGAGGTCCATATAATCTCTGAGATAATGAAGTTCCTTTTCAATAGGAATGCGGGCGCCATTGGCTTCATATAACTGAAACCGCAGCATATCCGAAAACTGGTGAAGCGCCTGTCTTGCTTCAGTATTTGACTTATCAATTAAAAAATAGACACTATTGAGTGAGTTGAACAGGAAATGCGGATTGATCTGCGACTTGAGAAAATTAAGTTCAGCCTCCGCCTTTTCACGTGCCGTTTCTGCCAGACGCTGCTGCAATCTCGTGTAGTCAAACATCAGTTTGATCGCCGCACCCGCAATGACCAGAAAAAAATGCGGGATCATATTATCATAGATACGACGCTTCAGATTGCCCTGCAGCGAAAAGAGTTGCGGGTCGTGCAGTATCTGTCCCAGCAGCTTCATCTTTATAATACTACTGGCCACGATCATCAGCACCAGTATTACTGCAAACAGTATATACTTTTTGCGGTAAAACAGCCGGGGCAACAATACATAGTTGGTGATATAGACCAGCAATGCGAGGTCGGCTACCTTCAATGCCGTGACTTCGGCCGTTTTCTGCCAGCTGGAATAATCACCCAGGCGCAGAAAAAACCAGGTCCAGAATACCAGGAGCCAGCATAATACATGGTGCAGTTTATATTTCAGGAACCAGCCAGTTTGCATATGACAAACTAAATGTAGCAAATCCCGGTGGGAAAAATCATTACACGAATAACAGAAAATACGGGATGAACTGCAGGGAATCTGTGCGTTTAAAAGTTTAAAGGTATAAAAGGTAAATTCCGTTTCTTATTTCCCATACGTTTAAACTTTTATACTTTTAAACCTTTTATCTGCTCCCAAACAACAAACTCCCTATCCGCACCATTGTGCTGCCTTCGGCAACAGCCAGCCGGTAGTCGCTGCTCATACCCATGGATAAAACGGAAAAATCGTGTGCTGCGGGGATTTGTTGTTGTGTATAGGAAAAAAGCTGATGCAAATGATTAAACTCCTGTTTTACCTGCTGCTCATTGTCTGTAAACGAAGCCATACCCATTAATCCGCGTATGCGTATACTTCCATATGGCGCATCAGATGCCGTGAGTACGGGTAGTGCTTCCCGCAGGGAGTCAGCGTCGAAGCCAAACTTCGTTTCTTCACTGGCAATATGTACCTGCAGCAGGCAATCGATCACCCGGTTGTTTTTCGCCGCCTGCTTATTGACTTCCTGCAGCAGTTTTATACTGTCGATACCATGTATCAGCGATACGAAGGGTGCTATGTATTTTACTTTATTACTTTGCAGATGGCCGATAAAATGCCAGCGGATATCTGCCGGCAGCCGAGCGGCTTTGTCTGCCAGTTCCTGCACATAGTTTTCGCCAAAATCCCGGTGACCAAGATCATATAAGGCCCGGATATCTTCAACAGGTTTGGTTTTGGAAACCGCTACAAGTGCTACATTAACCGCCGCCAGTTCATCCCTGATACGGAGATATGTTTCAGTGTTGATGGACATGCGGTGCAAGATAGGGATATTGATGGGTTGATTTGGCGATTTGAAAATTTGAGGATTTGAAAATTTGAAGATTGTTCAGAAATGTAATAAATTTTTCACAGCAAAAAAATTATCACTTAGGATCTACCACCTCTTTTCCTCTCTTCAAATTTTCAAATCCTCAAATTTTCAAATTATTTATTCACATACACTTCTCCGTCTTTCATCACAAACTTCACTTTGTACAGTGTTTGCTGAAAATCTTTTTCGAGGTCACCTTCGAATGCTACTATATCGGCGCGCATATTTTCTTTGATAATACCGGTAAAACCATCTACACCGCAGGCGCGGGCGGCATTGCGTGTAGCCGTCTGCAGCGCATCAGCTGCTTTATTGCCAATAGCCTGGTAAATGGCCTCAAGCGTATTTTTTGCAGCGTCACCCTGTGGTTTGGGCGTAACCAGGTACATATCTGATCCGTTTACAATCATCACCCCTTTTTCAAAAGCTCTTTTAACGATACCCATGGTAGTGTTAATAAATCTGGCTAATCCCTCCATCTCTTCTTTGCTGCGTTTATTCTCCGGATCAAAATAGGATTTATATTCTTCGTAGGTGCCAATAGTAGGAACCAGGTACACCTGCTGACGGGCCATGCGGTCAAGCAGGCTGTCGGCAATACTGTAACCATGCTCAATACCATCCACACCTGCATCGAGTGCCCGCTCTACCAGCATATCATAGGTAGCATGTGCCGTTACCTTTATCCCATACTTATGTGCGGTATTTACAATTTCTTTTACCTCTTCGACCGGTAATGTCAGGCGTCCATCGCCCATCACCACTTTGATAAGATCGACCTGATGGCTGATATGATCCTTTACTGCCTGGCGGGCTTCTTCAACATTTCGTACCACCGTATATTCCCGGTCTATAACCGGCCTGTTCTGTAGTGACAGCCCAAAAAACTGTCCGTCTTCCGGACTCAGTATTGGTCCCGAGATGATCATGCGGGGGCCTGCTACCAGGCCTTTATCTATTGCACGCCGCATATTCAGATCCAGGTACTGACCGGAGTTACCCAGGTCACGAATGGTAGTGAAACCAGCGTCCAGGAATGTGCGGGCTATTTTTACGGCGCGAAGTGAGCGTTCTATATCCGAATTCATCAGGATATCGACCTCCATCGGCTCTTCAGGCTTTTGCAGGTAAAGAATATGTGTATGTGCATCGATGAGTCCGGGCGTGACAGTGCAGCTTCCCAGGTTGATGACTTCGGCTCCTTCCGGCTTTTTAAGACCGGTACCCACTTTTACTATCTTATTCCCCTGCACCAGTATTTCCTGGTTACGAATAAAGGTATTCTGCTCACTATTGTACAGTTTGCCCACTTTGAGCAAATAGGCCTTTGGAGACTGCGCCAGGACCATTGAAACAATCAGACAGAGAATAACTGACAGATAAATACGCATAGCAAAAAATAAAAAAGGAAGATACACAAAAAGCTAAAAGGCAAAAGATAGAAGGTTTAGGGCTGGAACATTTTAGCCGCTACCTTCTACCTTTCACCTTCTACCTTTTCACCTGCCACCTTTACTTCAGTATCGCCCTGCTGATCACAATTCTTTGTACTTCGCTGGTGCCTTCATAGATCTGGGTGATCTTGGCATCGCGCATAAGACGCTCTACGTGGTATTCTTTTACATATCCATATCCGCCGTGTATCTGTACAGCTTCTACCGATGTCCACATGGCTGTCTCCGAAGCAAATACTTTGGCCATAGATGAGCTGAGTGCATAATCCTGGCCATTGTCTTTTTCCCAGGCTGCTTTGAGGCAAAGCAGGCGGGCAGCTTCAATGCGGGTGGCCATATCGGCCAGTTTGAAGGCAATTGCCTGATGATTCATGATCTCGGTACCAAATGCCTTGCGTGTTTTTGCATAAGCTTTTGCCAGTTCATAGGCTCCGCTGGCAATACCCAATGCCTGGGAAGCAATACCGATGCGTCCACCAGCCAGGGTTTTCATGGCAAATTTGAAACCGAAGCCATCTTCACCAATACGGTTTTCTTTTGGCACTTTCACATCGGTAAACATGACCGTATGGGTATCGCTGCCGCGGATACCCAGTTTATTTTCCTTGGCCGCTACCGTCACGCCCGGCCAGTTTTTTTCTACGATAAATGTATTGATGCCTTTGGACCCTTTGGCCGGATCGGTTTGTGCCATGACCAGGTACACACTGGCGGTGCCACCATTGGTAATCCAGTTTTTGGTGCCATTGAGCAAATAATAATCACCCATATCTTCTGCTGTAGTGCGCTGCGAAGTAGCATCACTGCCGGCTTCCGGTTCACTCAGCATGAAGGCTCCGATATAAAGTTCACCATCTTTTTTGCCCTGTGCCAGCGGAGTCAGGTATTTCCGCTTCTGCTCTTCGCTGCCATACGCCTGCAGGCCATAGCATACCAGGCTATTGTTGACACTCATACACACACTCACACTTGCATCTATTTTTGAGATCTCTTCCATTGCCAGTACGTAGCTGACGCTGTCCATTCCGGCTCCCCCGTATTCGGGATCCACCATCATGCCCATAAACCCCAGGTCAGCCAGTTTCATGATCTGCTCACGGGGAAATTTTTGCTGCTCATCCCGTTCTATTACTCCGGGCAGGCATTCCTGTTGCGCAAAATCGCGGGCAGCTTTCTGGATCATCAACTGTTCTTCTGACAATTCAAATAACATATAATAATAATATTAATAAACGTTTGTGTCGCAAATATAAGGGCAAAGGGCCAGCCTTTCTGCATAGGAAGGAAATGAAACAGTTGCAGCTGAAACAATTTTCTTAATTATTTTTTAAAAAAAGTGTCCAAAGCGCAAACCAAATCATTTTACTGGTGTTTAATGCAAAATCGCGGGCTGACAGTTTTTTGACCTAATTTTGCAGGTCAAACTGACAATCCTGCTGGAGGGATCCACCATGAAAAAGATACACATTATTTTGCTTGTCCTGATTGCAGCTGCAATTGCAGTGCTCATTACTTTTCTCCAAAACACCAGTACATATGACACGGTAGATACGGCCATGGCCAAACCGGGCAAATATGTACACCTGATGGCACGCTGGGACAAAAGCCAGCCGTTGGAATACGATGCCATTAAAGACCCTAACTACCTCAGTTTTACTGCGGTAGACACATTGGGAAAATCTGTTCGCGTAGTCTATCACCAACCTAAGCCTGAAAATTTTGAGATCAGCGAACGCCTGGTATTAAAAGGAAAGTATGAGGATGGCACATTCAACTGCGAGAGTATTCAGACCAAGTGTCCTTCCAAATACAAAGACGATCCCAAAGCGCAACAGAAGAGTGTAGAGGGACAGGGCGGTTCAGGTTACTGACCTCATCCCTCACGTGGCCGGACAGTTATGGCCGGTTGCCGGCTCACGTGAAAGGAATTGCGGCCATTGATCAAACCCATAATCTGCAAGAATGAATTACATCGGTGAGAACCTGTTGCCGGGTCAGTTTGGCCATTTCTTTATTATTCTATCCCTGGTAGCCTCTCTTCTGGCCACCTTCGCGTATTTTAAGGCCACCGGCCCTGTGCTGGATGAAAACCGCAGCTACTGGCGCCGTCTGGCCCGTATCTCCTTTACCATTGAGTGCATTTCCGTCTTTGCCATTTTTGGAATTATCTTCTATATCGTATCCAATCATCTGTACGAATACAAATATGCCTGGCAGCACAGCAGCAAGTCGCTGGAATATAAATATCTGCTGGCTGGCATCTGGGAAGGTCAGGAGGGCAGCTTTCTGCTCTGGAGTATCTGGCATTGCGTGCTGGGTCTGATCGTGATGCGCACCAGTGGCAAATGGGAAGCGCCGGTGATGACAGTCGTGAGTTTTGCCCAGTTCTGCCTGGCCACTATGATCACAGGTGTCTATTTCCTTAACTGGAAAATGGGTTCCAACCCTTTTATTCTGCTACGCGAGTCGGGCATTTATGATAATGCACCAGCCATGCATATCAACTTTGATGTAAATCTGCCGGTAAGACCCGATTACCTGTCTACCATACGTGATGGTAATGACCTGAATCCATTACTGCAGAATTACTGGATGGTGATTCACCCGCCGGTACTTTTCCTCGGCTTTGCTTCTACCCTGATACCTTTCGCCTTTGCTATTGCCGGACTCTGGACACGTCAGTTTGGTGAATGGATTAAAATGGCCCTGCCCTGGTCATTGTTTTCGCTGGCAGCGCTGGGTGTGGGTATTATGATGGGAGCCGCCTGGGCTTATGAGTCGCTCACCTTTGGTGGTTACTGGGCCTGGGATCCGGTAGAAAATGCCTCTCTGGTACCCTGGCTCATACTGGCAGCAGGTATTCATACACTGCTTATCTATAAACATACCGGCCAATCGTTGCGGGCTACATTCGTATTCCTGATCCTGCAGTTTTTCTTTATTCTATACAGCACTTTCCTTACCCGCAGCGGTATCCTGGGAGAGTCTTCCGTACATGCGTTTACCGACCTCGGCATGAATGCACAGCTTTATCTGTTGCTGTTTGTATTTGCCTGGCCTTTTGTAATCCTCACGGCAGCACGGCCTGCTATGAAAATGAAAATGGGGATAACCGCTCTTGGCCTGCTGATACTGACCGCCCTCTCCGGTGAATTTGGCTGGGCAATAGGCGGCATGCACCTGGCACCCATACTGGCATTCGGCACCATACTGGCCGGCGTGATTGCCCTCGTCGGAGTCATTCAGAAAAATGTTCCCGCAGTACATAAGGAAGAAGCAACCAGTTCACGTGAGTTCTGGATGTTTATCGGCTCTCTCATCTTCTTCCTTTCGGCCATGGTGATCATCTTCAAAACATCACTGCCTGTTATCAATAAGGTATTTGATATGAAAAAAGCAGCTCCCCAGGATGAGGAGTTTGCCTATAATCAGATCCAGGTATTTGTAGCCATCATCCTTGGCCTGCTTACGGCTGTTACCCAATACCTGAAATACAGTCATACTTCTGCTAATTTTTTCTGGAAAAAAATTGCGCTGCCAACTATCCTTTCCGCAATCGCAGCCACATTGATCCTGGCCTTCGGCAATGTCAATTATGAAAAACACGGCCTTGGTTTCCTGGGTGCCATCTGGCTGGCTATCGTATGCGCGGTATACGCCATCATTGCCAATGCCGGTTACATCTGGATCGGGGTGAAAGGAAAACTGTCACTCTCCGGCGGCTCCATTGCGCACTTTGGCTTTGGACTGGTTTTGCTGGGTATTCTTATTTCGTCTTCCAAAAAAGAGATCTTGAGCCACAACACCAGCGGCATCCATATTCCTTTTGGTGAAGGCAGTGAAGAAAAAAC
Organism: Chitinophagaceae bacterium; assembly: GCA_047600605.1. Lineage (GTDB taxonomy): Bacteria > Bacteroidota > Bacteroidia > Chitinophagales > Chitinophagaceae > CAYMZZ01. Next base: position 808,549 of record JASGKK010000001.1, read on the forward strand.
AGGTGAAAACCTGACGCTGGTCAAAGGACTGACCATGCGTATGGGTAAGTATGATGTGACCTATATCGGCGATTCTGCTCATCCCCGCAAACAGCAATGGTATTATAAGATCCATTTCAAAAGCCGCGAAGGAGATGAAGAGTTTACGCTCAAGCCTAATGCCTTTGTAAATTATAAGGGGAATGAAGGACTGATGGCCAATCCTGATTCGCGTCACTATCTTACACACGACGTATTTACCTATGTATCGTCTCTTCCCAATCCCGATAAAAATAAGGACACGGCGAGCTTTGCACCTTTTGAGCGCAAACTGGGTGATACCATTTTTTACTCCAGGGGCTTTATCACACTCGACCGGGTAGCGACCCGCGATAGCCTGCCTTTTGATGGTTTCAGCCCGGCCGATTCTGCCACGGTGGTGACACTGAAGGTACAGTCGATGAACAAGACGAGCTATACTTCCGAGCCGCTCCTGATCAATCGCAATGGCGTACAGCTTTCGCTGCCTGATACCGTTATGGCCGAAAGCCTGATCCTCCGTGTCAATAAACTCACGAGCGGTGGTGGCGTGGAAATTGGCCTCAAAGAATCGGATGCTTTATTGCAGTATGTAACCCTGAAAGCTTATAAGTTCCCGATGATCAAAGTACTATGGTTGGGTATTATCATCACTGCCATTGGTATACTGATGAGTATGGTACAACGGATTAAAGCCATCAGGGCCGGCAGGGCCAAATGATAATTGGGTATCCATACAGCGAAAATGGCCCGGTCTGTGTCTGATAAAATAGTGTCGCTTGGCTGAGCGGCGGCGCTGTTGTAAATTTATAGCCATGGTTCGCGCCCTTGCCTGTTTTACCGTTATCTTTTTGCTGATGCTGGCAGCACCGGCAGCCCATGCCCAGGTGATTCCCGAAGTGGCGCCGGATACCATTCCTCCTATCCCTTCTTTTAAAGAAAGGTCCAGCAAATGGGGGCCCAACGATACCATTATGGTAGATGCCATCTGGTATAATCGTGAAATGCTGAGTTACCGCGAAGAAGAGAATATCTGGGTATCCAACCTGTCGCCCAAAGAACTGGAAAAATTCAAAAAAGAATGGAGCCGCCTGCGCAATGCCGTATATGTGACCTATCCTTATGCCCGTGTTGCCGGCGCGACCATCAATGATATCAATGCGAAACTGGCCGGCGTCACTTCCAAAAAAGACCGAAAGAAATATATTAAGAGCCGCGAAAAAGAATTGCGTCAGCAGTTTGCCGACCCCCTCTCCGACCTCAGCGTATACCAGGGCCGTGTGCTCATGAAACTGATCAACCGGCAGACGGGCAACAACTGTTATGAGATCATCAAAGAGTATAAGGGTGGTTTCAATGCCCGTATGTATCAGACCGTTGCTTTCTTCTTTGGCAGCAACCTCAAACAAAAATGGGACCTTACCGACAAGACGGATCGCCAGATCGAAAGTTTTGTCAGGGAAATTGATGGAGCGTGGTATGGGAATCCATACAGGAAGTAATGTGAAGATGTGTTGATTTGAAAATTTGAAGGTCGATAGCCATTCAACTTTTTACCAGGTTCAGGGTTAATATCAACAATCCTACCGTCATCTTCAAATCCTCAAACTTTCAAATCATCAAATCTCTTATTTTGCATTTATGAAACTCTGACATTCTCGCCATTGGCGTACATCCGGATGATGTGGAACTGGGTTGTTCCGGTACATTGATCAATGAAATAAAAAGAGGTAAAACTGCCGGGATCGTAGACCTGACACAGGGTGAGCTGGGCACACGCGGCACCATAGAAACCCGTTATACCGAGGCAGCAGACGCAGCCCGTATTATCGGCGCAGTGGTACGCGAAAACCTGAAAATGCGGGATGGCTTTTTCCGCAATGATGAAGAACACCAATTGCAGGTGATCCGGATACTGCGCAAATACCAGCCTGAGATTGTCATCGGCAATATCCTCAGCGATCGGCATCCCGATCACGGCCGTGCAGGCCACCTCATCAGCGATGCCTGTTTTTTGTCTGGTCTGCGCAAAATCGAAACAGTCGACGACAATGGTCAGCCCCAGGAAAAATGGCGCCCCAAATATTACCTGCAATACATGCAGGACTGGTATCATGAACCCGACCTGCTGATCGATATCAGCGACAGCTTTGAGCAACGGATGCAGTCTATTCAGGCCTACAGCACTCAGTTTCATAGCAATAGCGGCAATAGTGCTGAACAGGAGCCTCAGACCTATATCTCCACACCCGATTTTCTGGACAGCGTCATTGCCCGCGCCCGTATGCTGGGTAAGCGTATCGGGGTCAAATATGCCGAGGGCTTTGTCACCGAAAAAAAGATCGGCCTCCGCAACCTGGATGCCCTGATCCAAAATGAGACATGATTGTCTGCAAACCAGCGGCTTACAAATTCATGACGAAAAAAAATCTTTTCCCCAAATCCTCATTTTAAGGGTTTGTTATCTGTCAATAAGCCTACCTTTGTCCTCGCTATCAACTCACTTACTAACCCGAGCAGAATGATTATTCCTAAATTTTCGAGTGTTCCCCACTCCTTCCATACTGAATTGAAAAAACGTATCAGCGATTATTTCAAGGAAGTAGGAAAATCCACTACTGGTAATTACAGTCTTTTCATCAAGGCCATAGTCCTGGTTGTGTCGTTTCTGTTTGTGTATGTACACCTCGTCTTTTTCACGCCTCCTGTTGTTTGGGCTATCCTCGAATGCCTGTTGCTGGGCTTTCTGACTGCCGCAATCGGATTTAATGTAATGCATGATGGTGCGCATGGCAGCTTCAGCCGTTATCAGTGGGTCAATGATCTCGCGGCTCTTTCGGTAAACTTTCTCGGTGCCAACAATTTTATGTGGAAGACCAAACACAATGTGATCCACCATGCTTATACCAATATCGATGGTGTGGATGATGACATTGATGCCAAACCCTTCCTCCGTCTTTGCGAAACACAAAAACACTATAAGATCCACAAATATCAGCATCTGTATTTCTGGGCAGCGTATTCCCTGCTATACTTGTGGTGGGTATTTGTGGCAGACTACCAGAAGTACTTTCTGCGTCGTGTAGGCAATATGCCATTGAAGAAGATGCAGATGTCTGATCACATCTCTTTCTGGGTATTTAAAATTGTACACGTAATCCTGTTTGTTGTAATTCCCATTTATACAGTGGGCTTTACACCCTGGTTGGTGGGCTTCCTCATCTATAGCCTGTTTGCAGGGTTTGTGCTGAGTATCGTTTTTCAGCTGGCACATACCGTGGAGCATACACATTTCCCCCAACCTGCCGGAGATACCGGTCGTATGGAAGATGAGTGGGCGATCCATCAGCTGAAAACTACTGCCAACTTTGCTACCAACAACAAACTGATCAGCTGGCTGGTTGGTGGTCTCAACTTCCAGGTAGAACATCACCTTTTCCCCAAGATTTCTCACATACATTATCCTGCCATCAGCAAGATCATCAAACGTGCCTGCCAGGAGTATGGTGTCACGTATATTGAGTATCCCAAAATGAGACTGGCAGTAGCATCGCATGTAACATTTCTGCGCCAGATGGGAAGAAAATAATGTGCTAGTGTGCTAATGTGAGGAATGTGCTAATGAAACAAATTTGAGGATTTGAAGTGAGAAGGGATGTGTTGATGTACGGATATTCGCAGACGCTTTCCCTTTGCGTCCTCCATCTGCTTCACATTCTTTGCGTAAGTCTGTTAATTTATTTCATCCACATCTTACCTCCTGTCTTCTACCCTTTACCATCCACCTTTTCTTCCTAACTTTGCGCCATGGCAAAAGTAAAAATCGGGCTGGTGCAGATGAGTTGCACCGCCAATAAGGAAGAAAACCTGCAAAAAGCGATTACCAAAGTAAAAGAAGCGGCAGCTAAAGGTGCTCAGATCGTATGCCTGCAGGAACTGTTTACCTCTCTTTATTTCTGCGATGTAGAAGATTACAAAAACTTTGAACTGGCTGAAGCCATACCTGGTCCCTCTACGGAAGCGCTCGGTGTCGTAGCTAAAGAACTCGGCGTAGTGATCATTGCTTCCTTGTTTGAAAAAAGAGCAGAAGGTTTGTACCACAACACAACAGCCATCCTGGATGCCGATGGCAGCTACCTCGGCAAATACCGCAAAATGCATATCCCCGACGATCCCGCTTATTATGAAAAATTCTATTTCACGCCGGGTGATCTTGGTTATAAGGTTTTCAAAACCCGTTTTGCCACGATTGGTATCCTCATCTGCTGGGATCAATGGTATCCTGAAGCGGCCCGTATCACCTCACTCATGGGTGCCGAAATCCTGTTTTACCCAACAGCTATTGGCTGGGCTACCAGCCAGGATGCTGCTACCAATACAGAGCAATACAATGCCTGGCAAACGATACAACGCAGCCATGCAGTAGCCAACGGCGTGCATGTGGTGAGTGTAAACCGGGTAGGCTTTGAACAGGAAGGCGCAATGAAATTCTGGGGAGGTTCTTTTATCTCCAATCCTTTTGGCAGCATTATCTACCAGGCTTCGCACGAAGCAGAAGAAGTGTATGTACAGGAACTGGATACTGCGCAGACAGACCGCTACCGTACACACTGGCCATTCCTGCGCGATCGCCGGATCGACTCTTATCAGCCAATCACGCGCCGCTATATTGATGAATAAGGCGGACGCTGATTCCGAAACCGCGTTTTATCACCATCATTGCATCATCATATTGCTCCATCATTGACTAATCTCATGAGTACTACGTCTGCCACGCCTCGTCAACAGGGCTATCATTTTCCGGCCGAGTTTGCCCCGCATGCAGCGACCTGGCTGAGCTGGCCACATAAGGAAGCCAGTTGGCCCGGCAAAATCGACAGCATTTATCCTGCTTACTCCGCTTTTATAAAAGAGCTGACCCGTGGCGAACTGGTACGTATCAATGTAGCCGATGCAGCATTGGAAGCTGCGGCTACCGCTCATCTCCAACAAGCAGGTGTGCCACTGGAAAAAGTGCAGTTCTTTTATCATCCGACCAATGATGCCTGGTGCCGCGACCATGGCCCCGCATTTCTGATAAATACCGACGCCTCAAAGCCCAAAGCCATCGTAGACTGGGGTTATAATGCCTGGGGCGACAAATATCCTCCCTACGATCTGGACGATGTAATACCTACAAGCATAGCCCGGCATTTTGGCCTGCCTGTATTTCATCCCGGCATTGTGATGGAAGGTGGTTCGGTGGAATTTAACGGAGCCGGAACATTACTCACGTCCACCGCCTGCCTGCTTAATCCCAATCGTAACCCGCATCTTAACCAGGAGCAGATCGAACAATACCTGCGTGATTATTATGGCGTGGAACAGATACTGTGGGTAGATGAAGGTATTGTTGGCGACGACACCGATGGTCATATTGACGATACCGTTCGTTTTGTAAATGAGGATACCGTGGTTACAGTCATTGAGACCAATAAGCAGGATGAAAATTATGACCTGCTGCAGCATAACCTGAAACAGCTGAAAGCGATGCGCCTCCTCAGTGGCAAAGCACTCAACATCATCGAACTGCCAATGCCCGATGCAGTGACCTGGGAAGACCAGCGCCTGCCGGCATCCTATGCCAATTTTTATATCGCCAACAAGTCGGTGATTGTACCGACTTACCGTTGCGACAAAGACGAACAGGCCCTGCGTATATTGCAGGACTGCTTCCCCACACGCGATGTAGTTGGTATTGACAGTACGGATATAATCTGGGGGCTGGGCAGTTTTCATTGCCTGAGCCAGCAGGAACCGGAATAGATTTGAAAATTGGAGGATTTGAAGATTTGAAAATTGAGTGATACGCATTTCATTTCACAATTCCTATTTATCAAATAGATAGAAGCTTACATTTCATCAAGTTTCCCTCACATCATCAAATTATCAAATCTTCAAATCCTCAAATCTTCCCTAAACTGGCTCAGGACCGATAACCATTTTCACAATTCACTATTTATCAAATAGTTCGGAATTTAAGTTTCATCTGGCTTTCTTCCCCTCCTCAAATCTTCAAATTTTCAAATCTTCAAATCTTTTTTGAACTAACTTGCACCGTTTTCTTAATTCCAGGGAAATGGTAGACCTAGCTAATTACGACCCGAACGCCGTAAGTAATCCTAATAACAACATTTTTGGACTTCCCAGCTCAGAAGAGGATGCACGTCTGGTAATTGTACCCGTGCCCTGGGAAGTGACCGTGAGCTATGGTGCCGGTACGGCCCGCGCTCCCGAATCTATTTTCCGTGCCGCTCTGCAGGTAGATCTGTATGATCCCGATGTGCCGGAAGGCTGGAAACAGGGTTACTACATGCGCCCCTGCGATCGCAAGCTGCTTATGAAAAGCGACTACCTGCGCAAAGAAGCCGAACTGTTTATCGACTACATTGCCCAGGGAGAAGATGTGGCTGCCAACCAGTTTATGTGCAAAACACTCAAAGAGGTCAACGAAGGTGGCGCCTTTCTGAATGGCTGGATCTATGACCAGACAAAAGCATTGCTCGAAAAAGGCAAACTGGTAGGCGTACTGGGTGGCGATCATAGTGTGCCACTTGGCTTCTTCCGAGCCATTGCAGAAAAACAGGGCGACTTTGGTATTCTTCAGATAGACGCACACTGCGACCTGCGCGAAGCCTATGAAGGTTTTAATTATTCGCATGCCAGCATCATGTACAATGCGCTGGAAGAGATCCCCCAGATTGCGCAACTGGTGCAGGTAGGTGTACGCGATTATAGTGGCGACGAATGGGAATATATCCGCAACAGCAATTTCCGTGTGATCACCTATTTTGACCGGGAGATCAAGCAACGTCAGTTTGAAGGTGATACCTGGAAGCATATTGCCGAAGAGATCGTAAGCAAACTACCTCAGAAAGTATATATCAGTTTCGATATTGACGGACTCGACCGTAAGCTTTGTCCGCATACAGGTACTCCCGTACCCGGCGGTTTTGAAGCCGAAGAAGTATTTTACCTCTTTCGTAAAGTCATTGAAAGTGGCCGTCAGATCATCGGGTTTGATCTCTGCGAAGTAGGTGTCAACTCAGACAACGACTGGAATGCCAACGTAGGCGCACGTGTATTGCTTAAATTGTGCAATCTGCTGATCGCCAGTAATACGACGAGCAAACCCTGATCCCTGTTTCACCAACTTGTTTCTGATGCAGCAATTTGAACTGGTATTAAAAAATGAGCGTGTGCAACAACACCAGTTGCTGACCAAACTGGCTATTGCCATCAACCTGCTGGTATTGCTCATACTCGCAGTAAAAGCGGGCAGTGGCAGTATGCGTGTGCAGATCATTGTGGGTGTGGGCCTCATGATGGTGGTGGTGCTGGCGCAGTATTATCTGCAAAAAAGCCGCCTGCCTCAATTAATGGGAACGGCACTCGTCTTCATCCTCATCACCTATCTTTTATTGCAATTCTGGTGGGCTGCTGGCCTGGTATTGCTACTCAGTATTTTATATAGTATTACACGGAGAAAACTGATCGTGGCAGTCAGTGACCAGCAAATCATTTACCCCAGTTTTCCCCGTCGTCATATAGCCTGGACAGACCTCAATAATCTTATTCTGAAAGACGGACTGCTCACTATCAATTTTCGCAACAATCGCGTGGCACAGAATCATGTGATCAATGGCGAAAATGATAAAAGCCTCAATGAGGCAGAATTTAACGAATTTTGCCGCAGGCAGCTCACTCAGTCCAAAGGCCGCTGAGGTACCGGACATAATCCATTTAGTTAACAATCATGGCACTGACACAATCCCCCTATATTTTATACTCTGACGGTAAGGGAAATATTTTTGAAGACACCTCTCTCTATGTCGCTGGTCGCACAGGCTGGGATGCGGTGCCTGTACCCGATGAGGAATGGATCGAACTGCCCGATGGCGGCTCATTGTACGAACTGCCGGGTCGCCGGGGTATTGGCATAGATGTGCATACCGGTGAAATGCGTTTATGTGAAAAAGGCTGGGCAGTAGCTGCCTTCATTCCGCCTGCGCATACCGGTTTTTACCTGGCTGCGTATGAAACAGCACCCGATGCACCTACCCTGCCATTGTTTTGCTACACCGCTGTAGGCTGGTACAACGATAAATTCTATGTGCCTGCCATTCGTATAGAACAGGATATCCGCCAGGATTGCGCCGGATATGATCAGCAGAAAGTAGAAAGCGGCGTGGAGCATTTGCTGCAGGCCTATCCGCATAATCGCCTTGTAAAACACCTGGCCGAAAATTGTGCACTCACCTATCATTGTCCTGCTGCACGCAATTATTTTCTGGGACGCTGGGAATGTCCTATTCCCTCCTCACCTGCCTGTAATGCCAACTGTGTAGGTTGTATATCTCTGCAACCCGACGAAGAAACGATTGTATCCACACAGGATCGCCTTAAGTTCAAACCAACCGCAGAAGAAATTGTAGAGTTTACCGTACCGCATCTTGAAACCGCTCCCTACCCGCTCGTGAGTTTTGGACAGGGTTGCGAAGGCGAACCATTGCTGATGTGGGAAACCATTCGTGAAGCGATTATTGAAATCAGAAAACATACGCCCAAAGGAAGCATTAATATTAATACCAACGGATCACGACCCGATGCAGTCCGCAAACTTTGCGAAGCCGGCCTCGATTCCATCCGTGTGAGTACCAACAGTGCCCGCCGGGAAGTGTATATGCCTTATTACCGCCCCAACAATTACCAGTTTGAAGACATAGTGGAAAGCCTGAAGATCGTCAACAGCTTTGGCGGGTGGACATCTATCAACTACTTTGTATTTCCAGGTATGACAGACAGTGTGGCCGAATATGAAGCATTACGCAAACTGATCCGCGATACCGGTCTGAAAATGATCCAATGGCGCAATTTCAATATAGACCCCGATTGGTACCTGGGTAAAATTGGTGTCGGCGACACCGGCGAATGTATGGGTGTAGGACAGCTCATGCAGCTGATAAGAGATGAATTCCCCGATCTCCGCTATGGCTATTTCAACCCTCCCATGGAGCGTATTAAAGGGAAATTTGAACTGGACTTTGCGCACCACTGAGGGCAGATTTGAAGATTTGGCGATTTGAAAATTTGAATATGACAGGATAATGTGCTGATACGCCTAAGGCTAAAGGAAAAAGGTTCATCTTCAAATTTTCAAATCTTCAAATTGCTCAATCCTCCTCGTTTTTCCTTCCACCTTTCGCCCTCTTATTTCTTTTCTGCCAATCTTAACATTTATTAAGCGAAAAAAAGGGCAAGTTGCACGGCCTTTGATCCGTTAATACACATCTGTGTAAAAGAAGGCTGCCCGGCCAAAGAGGGCAAAAATGTACATTTGTATGAATAACTCCTATACTATGTCCGCAGCATTTGAATCAAAGAAAAACACGCAGGCCAGCATGATCACGGCAGGATTTGCCGCTTTTATGCTGTTTCTGATGTTTTTTCTGAAATGGAGTATTCCCGTAATAGCTCATCCTCCTGTAGAACAGGGCATTCTGGTAGATCTGAATCTGCCCGATGAGGAACTGATACCTCCTGCACGCCAAAGTGGCGGCGGTGGCGGCGGTAACCCAGTTCAGGCTGCCGGACCTGCCGGAGCAGCTCCCTATTCTCCCCCTAATCCCGGTACAGAAGACGATTCACGCGATGTGGAAGACAGTAAGGATGAGGCCGATCCTCCCGTGATCAAACCCGACAACCCCAAACCTACCGCGACGAAAATCAATGAAAATAAATCAGTTGTAAAAACTGAGCCCAAACCTAACCCTCAACCTCCTGCCCCTCAGCAGCCTAAACACGTTTTGCAGGGCCGTACACTGACGGGCTCCGGCAATGGTGGCGGGGCTGCACAGGATTATGACCGCAGCGGTGGTACGGGTACCGGCAGCGGTATTGGCCGTGGCAGTGGTACTGGTGGCGGATCGGGTACCGGCGACGGCGGCGGTAATGGCTCGGGAAGCGGTCTGGGTAATGGCCCCCGCGTGACCAAAGGAGATCGCCGCATTGTATCCAGCTATTCTTTTGAAGGAGATCTGGATAAGGCCACCATTTACGCCGAAATAAAAGTATCACAGGATGGTGTAGGCACCCTGATGGGGTTTGCCAAAGGATCTACAGCTACCAGTTCCAGCTATCGCAGTGCGATCGTTCAATACCTGCGCAATATCCGTTTTAACAAATCAGATCACGAATCTACCGTCACGGTACAGTTCAACTTCCGTGTCAATGGTTAATCACCATTTCTTTAAGATATCAACGGCTCAACAAAATGTTGAGCCGTTTTTTATTCCAGTTTTCTCACCTGTCCCTAGCTTTGTAGTATGGCAGCAAAAATTGAAATCATCCGGGGAGATATTACTCAACAGAATGTAGACGCTATTGTCAATGCGGCCAATACCTCGCTGATGGGTGGTAGCGGCGTGGATGGCGCTATTCACCGTGCTGGTGGTCCTGCCATACTGGAAGAATGCCGGGCCATCGTAGCCCGTCAGGGCAAATGCCCGCCCGGTGAGGCGGTGATCACTACCGGTGGATTACTGCCCGCACAATTTGTTATCCATACCGTAGGACCTGTTTGGAATGGTGGCAAAAAAAAGGAGCCGGCAGTGCTGTCGAGCTGCTACCGCAACAGTCTGCAGCTGGCTGCCGCACATGCTGTGAAAAGCATCGCCTTTCCCAATATAAGTACAGGAGTATACCGTTTTCCCAAACCCGAAGCGGCAGATATTGCGCTGGCTACTGTACAGGAAATGCTGACGCAATTGCCGGGCATTGACCGGCTGTACTTCGTTTGCTTTGATGAAGAGAATTATTCACTCTATTCGTCACGGATAGCTTTCTAGAAAATTTTCTTTTCTGTCCCTCCCTTCATACAATCGGGAGAATATTAATTTTGCTGTATGACCTACGAGCAAACTGTTGATTACCTTTTTACGCGGTTGCCTCTCTTCAGCCGCATCGGCGCTGCTGCTTACAAAGAAGACCTGGATAATACCATTGCCTTATGTGCCAGTCTCGGTAATCCCGAAAGACAGTTTCGCTCCATTCATATTGCCGGTACCAATGGCAAAGGCTCTGTAAGTCATATGCTGGCCGCCATCCTGCAGGAGGCAGGTTATAAAACCGGATTGTACACCTCACCTCATCTTCGTGATTTCCGCGAGCGGATCCGTATCAATGGCGAAATGATTGACCGCGACTTTGTAGTTCGCTTTACAGAACAGATCAGCCCGCAGATTGATCAACTGGAGCCCAGTTTTTTTGAAATCACGGTAGCCATGGCATTCGCTTATTTTGCAGAGAAGGAAACAGATATTGCCGTCATAGAAACCGGGCTTGGCGGCCGTCTCGACAGTACCAATGTGATCACACCTGAGTTGTCTGTAATCACGAATATCGGCTGGGATCATATGAACCTCCTGGGCAACACGCTGGAAAAAATTGCCGGAGAAAAAGCAGGTATTATTAAGAAAAATATCCCTGTGGTAATTGGCGAAGTGTTGCCCAAGACCATTGCAGTATTTGAGAAAAAAGCAACAGAGCAGGCTGCTCCTTTAAGTATAGCTGCCGAAAAAAGACAGGCACTTGACTGGAAATGGACAGAACATCATCAATTGCAGATCGAAGTAGCCGAGCAACACAAAACTGATCACCAGGTTTACCGGCTTGATCTGCCCGGGTTGTATCAAACCCGCAACCTTCTCACTGTACTCGAAGCCTGTGCACAACTTCGCGAAAGAGGCTGGTCTGTTTCAGAAAGCCACATCAAAGCAGCCCTGCAAAAAGTAAAAAAAACAACCGGCTTGCATGGACGCTGGGAGCTGCTACAGCAACATCCGCGGATAATTGCAGATGTAGCGCATAATGAAGCAGGGCTACGTATGCTGGTAGAGCAACTTGAACTCACCAACTATAAGAATCTGCATATCGTGCTGGGAATGGTAAAAGATAAGGAAGTAGAAAAAGCACTGACAGTACTGCCCGCGCATGCACAGTACTATTTTACCCAGGCACACCTGCCCCGTGCACTGGAAGCGAAACAACTGGCTGCTCTTGGCAAAGCCAGCGGACTGCAGGGAAATGCGTATTCAAGTGTACAGGAAGCGGTAGATGCGGCCAAACAGTCTGCTGATCCCGAAGACCTGATACTGGTATGTGGCAGCGTATTTCTTGTAGGAGAACTATATTAAAATAATCGGTTACAGCGAATCAAGTTGCCCCAGTTTACGCAGTGCGTACAGGATGCAGGTTACATGCATGGATTGAACAATGGCATTGTCACGCACCAGTTGTTTTAATTCCTCCAGGCTCATTAGTTCTACCTCTATATCTTCATTGGCATCCAGTTGTTGTGCCGCTTTCTTCTCGCCACCAGTAGCCAGAAACATATGCATCAGGTTATTATTGGTAGATGGATTGGCTGAAATACGCCCCAGGTATTCGACCTGTTCAAACGTATAGCCAGTCTCTTCGAGCAACTCACGACGGATAGCTGTTTCGAGGTCAGGATCAGTGTCATCCACACAGCCTCCGGGAATCTCCATACATACTTCACCCAGGGCATGCCGGTATTGGCGTTCCATGATCACTTTTCCCTCCCTGGTAATAGCTACAGCCGTCACCCATGTCGGAAATTCGTATACGTAATAAGGATCCACAATACGGCCGTCAGGCGCTTCACAGGTATCACGCCGTACTTTAAACCAGAGGTCTTTAAACAGGTAAGTAGAAGACAGAATTTTCCATTTCATAAACGGACGCTAAAAAACGATTTATTTGGTATTACCATCCTTTTTGTTCACGCAGCGTGGTAATATGCGCCACATGATGTTTGCCGTGCCAGGCATACATGCCCAATACATACCAGAGTCGCATGGTGCGTTTATGCTCCGGATGAAACAGTGTGTGATTGTTCCACTCATCATCCGTTACATATTTCAGCATTTCATACATGCGTGCATGCAGGGCATACAGCAACGTGATGGAAATATTGATAGGTAGTTTTTGTACATCATACAATTGCACCCAGGCATTCTCATCATAAGGCTTGATAACAGGATTATCTTCTGTCAATCCAAGCCGGAAACGGCAAAATGCATTGATATGGCTGTCTGCAATATGATGTACCAGTTGATGCACGGTCCATCCGCCTTCCCGGTAAGGCGTATGCAATTGCGCTTCATCCAGGTTAGCAACCGCATTTTCCAGCAAAACGGGCAGAAACTTGATGTCTGCCAGCCATTCCACTTTGGTTTCAATAGAAAAAGGCCGGGCTTCATACTGTCCGATGGGATAACGGGGATCAACCAGTGTTGACATATCGTGTTGGGTTTATACTATTTCCAGTAATTCTACTTCAAACATCAAAGTGGCTCCGCCGGGAATATCGCTGCCGGCTCCCCGATCGCCATACGCCAGTTCAGAAGGTATCCATAGGCGCCAGTGACTGCCGGCTTTCATCAGGGGAATAGCAATCTGCCAGCCTCTGATCAGCGAACGCAGGGGTGCCGTAAAAGGCTGGTTGCGCCGGAAACTACTGTCAAATTCACGTCCATCCAGCAACGCACCTTTGTAATGTGCTTTTACTGTACTTGAAATGACCGGCTGGGCTCCATTGCCTTCTCTGATCACTTCATACTGGATCCCTTCCGGCAATACATGTACTCCTTCCCTGGTTTTATTGGTTTCCAGGAAGGCAATGCCGGCTTTCTTTTGTGCTTCTATCTTGTCTTGCATAAATGCGCGGAGTTTATTTTGAAGACCCATATTATGATTTGAAGATTGAGAGATTTGAAGATTTGAAGATTTGAAAATGATAAACCAATGTGCTAATATGCTAATGTGCTAATGAATTAGGCTTTCACCTTCTACTTTATACCCTATACCTATAACCCGATCAGCCTTCGCGTAGTGAGTGGCCGGTCAAGTGAATAAACACGTCTTCCAGATTGGCTTTCTTCACTTCTTTTGGTCGCTCAAACCCCGATGCCACCAGGGTGTCGATCATATTATCCGGGGAGTCGAGTGCTACAATACGGCCTGCATCAATAATGGCAATACGATCGCACAGGTATTCTGCTTCGTCCATATAGTGCGTGGTAATAATCACAGTCGTTCCCTGCTCACGGATATTACGGATCAGTTCCCAAAGGCTGCGACGGGCCTGGGGGTCGAGGCCGGTAGTGGGCTCGTCGAGGAAAATAATGCGTGGCTGATTGATGAGCGTGGTAGCTACAGAAAAACGTTGTTTCTGTCCGCCACTCAGGTCTTTGAATTTGGCGCGCGCCTTATCTTTCAGGTTCACCGTTTCCAGTAATTCCATTGGTGCAACCTCGCGATTGTAAAGCCCGCAGAATAATTCAACCAGCTGCACCAGGTTGAGGCCCGGATAATAACCACTGGTTTGCAATTGTACTCCGATGATCTTTTTGATCTCACCGGCCTGCCGGTCAAGATCCAGCCCATCCACAATCACTTTACCACTTGTCTTTTCACGCAGGGTTTCGATGATCTCGAGTGTAGTGGATTTACCGGCTCCGTTAGGCCCCAGCAAACCAAATATTTCACCTTCACGCACATCAAAAGAAATACCCTTGACAGCCTGAAAGTTGCCATAATTTTTAACGAGATCTGTAACGGAAATGATGGTATTACCTTGCATGGGGGCAAGTTACAGCAATTCCCATGTAAGGAAAAACCGGACTCCGATTAGTTGACAAAAAGCTGGGTATAATAAATCCGCCCGTTTTTATCTTTAGCTGTACCTATTCCGATATACTTGAAGGTCCCCAGCATGTTGCGCCGGTGACCAGGCGAATCCTTCCAGTCTTTCACCACCTCCCTGCCAGATATAGCTCCATACGCCACATTCTCGGCAAAGGCAGTGGAACCGGGTATTTTCCGGTGAGCAGCAGCTTCGCGGCTGGCAAAACCACCATGCCCAAAAGCCACCCTGCCGGCAGCCATATTTTCGCTGTGCTTGCGGGCAATTGCATTCAGATCGTCCCGCATCTGCAACACCGCTTTTCCCCTCGACTTGCGAAACTGATTGGTAGCTGCCAGTATATCATCATCCAGACCAGCCGCAGGTAAGCCGGCAAAACTTAACCACCCCATACCCAATACCAGCAAAAGGGTCATACAACGGAATAAACGTGAACGCATACTATTTTTCATTGCTCAGTATGCCGCAACATCTGTACCATTGCTCCTGCCCTTCGCGACAGATATGCTTAGAGTGTGTTAAAATATGTTACACAGCGTTCTGCTCCAGACATGTGTCCAGTTCGTTCATCATGCCTTTGCTGCCAATAAACATGGGCGTACGCTGGTGCAGCTGTGTTGGCATGATATCGAGTATTCGCTGTGTACCATTGGTGGCACGGCCGCCTGCCACCTCTACGATAAAAGCAAAAGGGTTGCATTCATACAGCAAACGCAGTTTTCCGCCGGGTTTATCTGTTGTACCGGGATACATAAAGATGCCCCCTTTGATCAGGTTACGATGCACATCAGATACCATGCTGCCAATGTAACGTTGTGTATAAGGGCCGCCGGTTTGTTTATCTTTTTTCTGGCATTGGGTAATATAATTCTGTACGCCTTTATCATAGCGGAAAAAATTACCATGATTCACCGAATAGATATTCCCCCACTCGGGACAACGAATATCGGGATGGCTGAGCGTAAACTCACCAATGGAAGGATCAAGTGTAAAACCGTTTACTCCACGCCGTGTGGCATATACCAGCATTGTACTGGAACCGTATACGATATCAGCCGGCAGCCACCTGCTTGATACCCTGTTGTAAAAAGTCTTCGCGCGACGCCTTATCGCCTTTTGGGGTAACCCTGCGATAGATTCCAAAAATGGTTCCGATAGATACATTGACATCAATATTGCCACTGCCATCCAACGGATCAAAAAGGCAAACGTATTTGGAATTGCGGCTTACGGCATCATCAAAAGCTACAAACTCATCCAGTTCTTCACTGGCAATGCCTGCACAGCTGATACCATGCTGCAGCACTCCCATAAACTGATCGTTGGCGTATACATCCAGTTTTTTCACATCTTCTCCCTGCACATTTACACTGCCGGCATCGCCCAGGATGTCAACAAGGCCGGCCTTATTTACTTCCACATTGACCCGTTTGGCAGCCAGGCCCAGGTCACGAAGCAGATTACTGAGCTCACCTGTGGCATGCGGAAAGTCGCGCAGCTGCTGGATAGTAAACTCATCGAGTGTCAGAATTTTTCGGTTAAATAGCATAGCAGTTAATGGTTATGCTAACAAATGTAAGTATTATGTTATGAGTATTAAGTAATAAGTTGTAAGTTTTAAGTAGGTAAAAGGCTAAGGGTGGAGGGCGAAAGAACAGACGATTTTCTATGGGTTGGAAATACATACTATTTTCAGCCGTCACAACACATAACATAACCAGTAGTTGACCTGACAAATAGCAAAGGCTAAATCACAGGAAAAGTCTTTATTTCCCCTGAACTGTTTGCAAGATCAAGTCCTGATTATTACAATAAGCCTATTTTATCCCTTTTACCATGTATCCTTAGCCTTTTACCTACTTAAAACTTACCACTTATAACTTAAGACTTAAAACCTCTCTCCTTATTTTTGCGGCACATTTCTTTTTTATGCAGGTATTCAAATTTGGCGGTGCATCCGTAAACAGTGTTGAACGTATTGTAAACCTGGCTTCCATTATGAAGCAATACCAGGGACAGCCTTTGCTGATAGTGATCTCGGCTATGGGCAAAACCACCAATGCTCTGGAGAAAGTGGCAGAAGCCTTTTATACCGGCAAAAAAGAAGAAGCCCTGTCGCTGTTTGAACAGGTAAAACAGCAACACCTGAACACGGCCAAATACCTGCTTGTCACCCAGGCACTGGCCTGTGAAAATCAGTTGCGGGATTTCTTTACAGAAGTGGAATGGCTCCTGCATGACAAACCTGTCCGCGCTTTTGATTATTACTACGACCAGATTGTATGTGTGGGCGAACTGCTGAGTACAGCCATCGTAAGCCATTACCTCAACGAAACCGGCACCAGCAATCAATGGATGGATGTACGGGATATCATCCGTACGGATAATAATTTTCGCGATGCAAATATTGACTGGGAATATACAACCGCACAGGTGACCCGTTATGTCGTGCCTGCCCTGGAGCAGCACGGCATGGTGGTTACCCAGGGCTATATTGGCGCCACCGACGAAAATGAAAGCACTACACTGGGGCGTGAAGGCAGTGACTATACAGCCGCTGTATTTGCCAACCTGCTCAATGCTACAAATCAAACCATCTGGAAAGACGTGGAAAGTGTAATGAATGCCGACCCCAAACAATTTCCCGATGCCCGCCCTATTCATGAACTCAACTACCAGGAAGTAATTGAAATGGCTTATTACGGTGCACAGGTCATACACCCCAAAACCATTAAACCACTTCAAAACAAATCAATCCCGCTGTTTGTAAAATGTTTTCTCGACCCCACGTTGCCGGGCACCATCATTCATAACCATGCAGTCAAAAACCTGCCTCCGATCATTGTATTAAAAGAGAAACAGGTGATGCTGGAAATGAGTTCCCGCGATTTTTCCTTTATCGGAGACAGGCATGTGGGCACTATTTACCAGTTGCTGGAAGAAATGAAGATCCGCCCCAATCTCACGCAAAATGGAGCTATCAGTTTTGTTTGTGTGCTGGACGACCGGCCAGATCGTATTGAAAAGCTCGCGCTGGCTGTTTCTGCATTTGCAGAAGTACAGGTAACCCGTAATCTTTCACTGCTTACTATCCGTCACTATCAAACGGAATTGCTGGAAAAACTGACCGCGGGGAAAACAGGTTTGCTCCGTCAGCAGACACCTGATACGGTACAGGTTTTAATGGCTTAATACCAGCAGCCAACCAGGGGAAAATCAATTTGCCTCTACTGAGATGGTCTGCACCATTTTTTTCGGGACCGGTTTATCATGCAGGATAGCAGGCTTCCAGTTAGGCATTTTTTCGAGACGGGTGATCAGTTCATCATTAAAATCTTCGTCCTTCATGCCCCGGAGTACATTGAAGTTTGTAGGTGTGCCATCTTTATCCACGATAAACTCAACCTGCACAAAGGCTTTTTTAGTTCCCTGAGGCAGGTATTCGGTCATATCATTGCCCAGTTTATCCAGGTATTTCATAAAGGCTTCGCCCCCTCCCGGAAATACCGGCCACTGGTGTACAGCTTCGGTAAGACCAGTGATCGTACGGGTGCGATGGGCAACAGGTGTTTTCTTTGGTGCAGTTGCTACTACAGCCGGTTCTGTTTTTTTACCGGGGGCGCCATTGATGTAATACTCGCCTTTATCATCCACCATCACTACAGGCAGTTGCTTGTACTTTTCAAAATAATCAAACGCATCTTCCAGACGAGAGGTAAAATGCTTCAATGATGGGTCATCTTTGGTAAGATTACCCAGATAACTTACGCTTCGGGCCACATCATAGCGGATCGGGAAAATGTGTACGGGAATATAATCCTGCCCCTGGCTTTTGGCATAAGCCGCCAGGATATACACTTCATCTATCTGCTGATCGGTAAGCGGAATGCAGCCGACCGTCACGCAGCTGCCATGAATGTAAATATCACCACCAGGTCGCAGGGAGTCACTCAGTAGCCGGTCAGAAATATTCGGATAATTAAGGCCGAGCGAGAGATAGTAAGTACTTCTGGGATTAAACTCATTGATGTAATAAAATCCTTCCGGTACCTGGTAATCGCCTTCCAGACGTTTAGGTCCCAGTGAGCCAGCCAACGCACAAACCTTATAGGTTTTAAACAACTTAAACTGATCCTTCACTTCGTTTTTAACCCATACCTCCAGTTTGCTGTCATACTTGAATGAGCGGATATAAATATAGCGGGCAGGCCAGGCCAGTTTTTTTTCAGCAAACTGTTTCTGCAGTGTATCCTCTTTGCGCTTAAATGATTCTTCAGGACGGGGAAAAGTCTTTTGAAAATCGACAAAAGACGACCCGCCTTTATATGGCTGGGCTATCGCCTCGCCTGTAAGGCCTGCTACAATCAATATCAGAAGAATAAAACGGTTATTCATGCCTGTTTCGCTCCCGGATTAACGATGCTTAAAATAGTTTATTATGGCAGCTTTGCCAACCTTTTGTAAAGATAAAGCAGTATTGGGAAGAGCTCCCGTCAAAAACGCTGCTACAGGTACGTAGTTTTCCACCTCTGTGCACTATTTCTCCTTGATAAATTGATGGTAAAATGCGATAAAAAATATTAATCTGAAGGGTTGGGCTGGATTATCCCCCAACTGGCCGGTTTATGAATTTCCTGCCCCTCTTTACTGACTATCAATGCAGGGAACTGGCTATCTGCCAGTTTCTTCCGCCCTATCACCATGGAGCCTTTGGCAAACAGGCGCATTTCTTCGTTCACCCTTGCAGGTGGAAAGGCCACCAGCACCCGTTTACTGACATCTGTTTCATTGATAAGGCGCATGGGAGGCAACAGATCTGTATCGCCGGATATGATCATGGCAGCATCAAATCTATTTTCGTAATAATCTTTTACCAGTTCTGCTACAATAGCTGTATCCGTCATTTTTTCACAATCACGCTGAAACTCATTACCACAATGTCTACAACTGTATTTCTGCTTTTGAAATTTACCCAAAAACGTTTTTACCAACTCCTGTGTTTGCAATGCATCCAGCAAAGCCCGTTGACGAAGCCTTCCTTCCAGATCATTAATAACCAATGTGGTGAAATAATTTACCTGTAAGAGCTGTTGTGCTGGTTTTAGCAGGGATTGTACCAATGCCTGCATATTTAACCACCTGTACCGGCCAAATCCGGCATCCATCATACCATAGTAAAGGTTAAACGCATCTATATAAGCAATCACTCTTTCCATAATATCCTCCGCTTTTAAAAATTATTAAAAAAAATTTGGTGAACTACTAATAAAAGTCCTAGCTTTGGTCATTCCCCGCTGGCTTTTAAGTCAGTCCGACGTCTCCCTCAAGGAGGCGTTTCGCTTTTTATGCCACTCCCCTTTTAGAATCATCATTTCAGGTATTCTTCTTCTGTGCCGGCCTTTGCCTGGCTTATTATTCCGGAGTATTCGGGAGAAGTAATTTAGTGAGCGGCGATTATTTGGCAACAGGTTTTTACCCGATTTCTTGCGTGTAAATCATCATCAATTACCGGTGTATTCACCATAAAAAAATGATAAAAAAAGCGGCCACATAAGTGGCCGCTTCTAACTTATAGACAGGAATCAGATCACAGATTTCCGCGGGCTTCCTGCTCGCGTTCGATAGCTTCAAATAAAGCTTTGAAATTGCCCTTACCAAAACTGCGGGCGCCTTTGCGCTGAATGATCTCAAAAAACAATGTAGGCCTGTCTTCAACCGGTTTTGAAAACAGTTGCAACAGATAACCTTCATTATCGCGATCAACCAGGATACCCAGTTCTTTGAGTGGCTCCAGATCTTCATCGATATGTCCCACCCTTTCCAATAGGGTATCGTAGTAAGTAGTAGGAACTTTCAGAAACTCTACCCCTCTGCTCATGAGGTCACGTACCGTAGAAACAATATCATTGGTAGCCAGTGCTACGTGCTGTACCCCTTCGCCATCATAAAAATCCAGGTACTCTTCTACCTGCGATTTTTTCTTACCCTCGGCAGGTTCATTAATGGGGAATTTTACAAATCCGTTTCCGCTGCTCATTACCTTACTCATCAATGCGGAATATTCTGTAGAAATATCATCATCATCAAAACTGAGAATGTTGCGAAAGCCCATTACATCTTCATAAAACTTAACCCATGGGTTCATTTGATTCCAGCCTACATTACCTACACAATGATCTACATACAGCAGTCCTGTGTCGGCAGGTTGAAAATGTGGATTGTGCCATGCACGATATCCGGGCATAAAGGTGCCGCTATAGTTACGGCGTTCAATAAAAAGATGAACGGTATCACCATAGGTATGGATACCACTCATAACCACCTCGCCATGCTCATCTGTAAGGCGGGTCGGCTCCATATAGGAACGTGCCCCGCGCGAAGTAGTTTCCTGCCAGGCGCTGGTAGCATCCTGTACACGAAGTGAAAGCGCTTTTACACCATCTCCATGTTTATAAATATGATCAGCAATGGGATTATTGCCCCGTATAGGAGTTGTCAGCATAAAAGTGAGTTTATGCTGGCGTACTACGTAACTGGCTCTGTCTTTTACACCGGTCTCGGGACCGGCATAGGCCAGTGCCTGAAAACCAAAAGCACTCATGTAATAATGGGCTGCCTGCTTGGCATTGCCCACATAAAACTCTACATAATCTGTACCCTCCAGCGGAAGGAAGTCGACCGGCGGCGCAGCCGGTATGGCAGAAGCCGTTTTCGTATTCATGATTAAAACAGTTTTGTAAAAAGAAGAAAGTAAAGGAGGAAGAGAACAGCAATAGCTGCAGTGTCAGGAGCAACTGTCCATAGCCAGTGTTTCCATCAACAGGCTGAATTGACCCCGGTGGTCGGCAAATCGTTTTTGCGGATAATCCGGACGCATGTCACAAAACTAACTAAAGTTTGTGGATTAATCCATTAATTTCCACCGCTGTGGCAAACCAGAATGCCAAAATCCGGGAGCGCCGATCCTTAACCTTTCTCCTTCGGTCTTAAACCCTTTATACCTTTATCTTTGCGACCATGCAAAACATTGGAATATTGGGAGGCGGCCAGTTGGGTCGTATGCTCCTGCAGGCCGCGGCCAATTACCCCGTGATCACGCACGTGCTCGAAAACGATGCGGAATGCCCCGCTGCCCATCTTTGTCATCACTTCACAAAAGGAGATATCCGCGACTTTGATACCGTTTATGCATTTGGAAAAAACCTGGATGCTCTCACCATCGAGATAGAAAATGTAAATGTGGAAGCGCTTGAAAAACTGGAAGCCGAAGGTAAACGCATCTATCCCCGGCCCGCCGTTTTAAAAACCATCAAAAACAAGATCCTTCAAAAAAAATATTATCAGCAATACGAAATCCCAACAGCTGATTTTACTATTACGGCCAACCTTGCCGAGTTGAAGACAGCCGCCGTGGATTACCTCCCCGCTGTACATAAAATCGGCGAAGGCGGATATGATGGAAAAGGCGTACAGCTATTGCAGAATGATACGGACCTGGAAAAAGGTTTTGATGCCCCCGCAGTACTGGAAAAGGCCGTAAACATTCACAAGGAAATCGCGCAGATGGTCGCCATCGGCGAAAATGGAGAAACAGCATTGTACCCCCCCGTAGAAATGCTGTTTGACCCGGATCTCAACCTCTTGGATTATCAGCTTTGCCCCGCAGAAATAGATGAAAAGACACTTTGGAAAGTGGAAGCCATTGCACTTTCAGTGGTTAAAAATTTCAAATCACCCGGACTATTTGCTGTAGAATTATTTTTGGACAAAGAAGGAGAAGTATATGTCAATGAAACGGCCCCCCGTGTTCATAATAGCGGACACCATACTATCGAAGCCCACTATAGCTCACAGTTTGATATGCTGTGGCGTATTATGCTGCAGTACCCGTTGGGAAATACCGATGCCATTTTACCTTCTATTATGGTCAACATTATCGGGGCCGAAGGTTATAGTGGGCCGGTAAAATATGAGGGAATGGAAGATGTACTGAAAATCGAAAACGCTTTTGTGCACCTGTATGGAAAATCACAAACCAAACCAGGCCGCAAAATGGGACATGTAACGGTCATGAGTAAAGAAAAGCGGGAGTTGTTGTTTCAGTCAAATAAGATCAAAAGACTGTTGCAGCCTAAAAGCTAAACACCGCCCATCCTGCGTTTAAGCCGCTCATACCGGCCGGACACACAGACGCATGATCGGCAATTGCCTGACGTCCAATAGCAACCCGGCACAGGCCGTTAAAATGATTGCATTTCCTCCCCGGAAAATAAGGATTGGGGAGCCAATTTGATACACATGACGAAATCAAGACTCTACTACTGTTTGCTGGCAGTTTCGCTGCTGGTTATGGCCGGCTGCGGTCAGAAAGATAAAAAAGAAAAACCTGCTGCAGCCGGTAATCGTCCGTCTGGCCCCGCCCGCGTGGATGTATACGTGGTAAAGGCTGAACCATTTGCAGAAAACATCGAAGTCCCCGGCTCTGTCATTGCCAACGAGGCTACGGAAATTCATCCCGAAGTGTCTGGTCGCATTACCAGTCTCAATGTAGCAGAAGGTAAGTTTGTAAGCCGCGGCACCCTGCTGGCCAAGTTATATGACGCAGATCTGCAGGCACAGCTCAAAAAACTGGATGTACAACTGCAGATAGCACAGACCAATGAAGAGCGCTCTGCCCAGTTGCTCCGCATACAGGGGATCAGCAAAGCAGATTATGATGCCAGCCTGCTCAATGTAAATAATATCAAGGCAGATATGGACCTGATCCGGACCAGTATTTCCAAAACAGAGATCCGCGCTCCCTTTGATGGAAAACTTGGTTTGAAAAACATAAGCCCCGGCGCCTATGTTACACCCACCACCATAATTGCCGTTATCAACCAGACCAGTCAGCTCAAACTGGACTTTACCATTCCTGAAAAATATTCTGCACAGCTCAAGATCGGACAGATGGTGAATTTCAATTTTGAAGGCGCACCCGAGAAATATAAAGCCCGTGTTATTGCCACCGAATCGGCCGTAACTGAAACAACACGCAGCTTAAAAGTGCGTGCCCTGATTCAGTCGCGTGAAGGCGGTCATCTGCTACCCGGTGCATTTGCCAAAGTGCAGCTGAATTTTGACCCCAATCCCAACGCATTGCTGGTACCCACACAGGCCGTACTGCCACAGGCGCGCGGCAAAAAGATTATCCGTTACGAAGGTGGTGTTGCTAATTTTATTGATGTCACCACAGGTGTGCGTGACTCTGCGCGAGTGCAGATACTGGAAGGTCTGAAAGCCGGTGATACCATTGTGGTCACCGGGTTGCTGAGTACAAAACCTGGCAGTAAGATCGCGATCAATAATGTGATAAACAGCCAGCCGAAATAACGGCGCTACTATTTTAAGAAACGCATTGTGCAACATTAAACTCATTGCATGAATATCTCCGAGCTCAGTCTGCGCCGACCCGTACTGGCCATTGTGATGAATATCATCATTGTGGTGTTTGGTGTTATCGGGTTCAAATTCCTGGGTATCCGTGACTATCCGGCTATTGATCCGCCCAATATCAGTGTGCGCACTTCTTATGCAGGCGCCAATGCCGATATTATCGAAACCCAGATCACAGAACCGCTCGAAAAAGCGGTGAATGGCATTGCGGGCATCAAGAATATTACCTCTTCGAGCAGCAATGGTACCAGCAATATCAACGTGGAATTCGATCTGGGTATTGACCTGGAAGCAGCCGCCAATGATGTGCGCGATAAGGTATCACAGGCTCAACGCTCGTTGCCGCCCGACCTGGAAGCACCACCCGTGGTGTCAAAAGCAGATGCTTCTTCCGATGCCATTCTTTCCATGACGGTACAAAGTAATACCCGCAATCAGCTGCAGGTAACAGAATATGCCAATAATGTACTTGTAGAACGCCTGCAAACCATTCCCGGTGTAAGTGGTATTCAGATATGGGGAGAAAAGCGGTATGCGATGCGTATCTGGATCGATCCCGCACGACTTTCGGCCTATGGACTCACACCCGGCGATGTGCAGACAGCCCTGCAAAGAGAAAATGTGGAGCTTCCATCCGGGAAAATCTCCGGCAATTCGACCGAACTTACGGTTCGTACTTTCGGCCGGCTTAATACAGAAGAAGAATTCAGCAATATCATTATCCGCAATGTAAATGGAGCCGATATACGTGTACGCGATATTGGCGAAGTGGTGCTTGGACCCGAAAATGAGGAGACCATGCTGAAAGAAAGCGGTATCCCCATGATTGCCCTCGCCCTGGTGCCCCAGCCAGGCTCCAACTATGTGGCTATTGCCGATGAATTTTACAAGCGTCTCGAACAAATTAAAAAAGATGTCCCCGACGACATCAGTATCAATATTGCGCTTGACCAGACCAAATTTATTAAACGTTCTATCTCCGAAGTAGAAGAGACACTGATCGTTGCCATCGCGCTGGTAGTTATTATTATTTACCTGTTCTTCCGCGACTGGCTCATTGCCATACGCCCCCTGATCGACATTCCCGTATCACTAATAGGAGCATTCTTTATCATGTACCTGATGGGATATACCATCAATGTGCTTTCACTCCTGGCCATTGTACTGGCTACCGGCCTGGTAGTGGATGATGGCATTGTGGTCACGGAGAATATTTATAAGAAAATGGAGAAAGGTATGGGGAAATGGCAGGCCGCCAAAGAAGGTTCCAAAGAAATCTACTTTGCCGTTATAGCCACCTCTATTACCCTGGCAGTGGTATTTCTGCCGATCATTTTCCTGCAGGGTTTTGTGGGCAGCCTGTTTCGCGAGTTTGGTATCGTGGTGGCAGGTGCCGTACTGATCTCTGCTTTTGTATCGCTCACGCTCACTCCTGTACTCAACGTAAAGCTGAGTAAAAAGAATGTACACAAACATTCCTGGTTCTACCTGAAGACTGAGCCGTTTTTTCGTGGTATGGAAAACGGCTACCATCGTGCGCTCACGGCCTTCATGCGCGTAAAAGGGATCGCATTTGTTCTTATTCTCGCCTGTATAGGTATCATTTTTGGAATCGGCCGCAACCTCCAATCGGAGTTAGCCCCAATGGAAGACCGAAGCCAGTTCCGTCTGCAACTCACAGCACCCGAAGGCACTTCTTTCGATGCGATGGATAAATTTGTTGATCGGGTAAGCCAACTGATCGTTGACAGTGTGCCGGAAAAAGAAATTGTACTCAGCGTAACCTCTCCCGGCTTTTCTGGAAGCGGCAATGCCAATACAGGCTTTGTGCGTGTAACCCTCGTTGATCCTAAAGACAGAAAACGTTCACAGGAAGAAATTGTGAATATGGTCAACCGGAATATCCCTAAATTCAATGAAGGCCGTGCATTCGCCATCCAGGAACAAACGATTTCCGTTAACCGCCGGGGTGGCCAACCTGTAGCTTTTGTTATTCAGAATAATAACTTCCAAAAACTCACAGAGATATTGCCCAAATTTCTCGAAGAGGCGGGCAAAAGCAAAGTTCTTTTGCAGGTAGATGCAGATCTTAAATTCAATAAGCCTGAATTGCGGGTATCCATCGACCGTTTAAAAGCCAGCGAACTCGGTGTTAGTGTCAACGACATTTCCGAAACACTGCAACTGGCATATAGCAACCGCCGTCTGGGCTATTTCACTAAAGACGGCAAACAATACCAGGTAATGGGGCAGGTAGCCCGCAATGACCGCGATGATCCCAATGATCTGAAAACACTTTTTGTACGCAATAGTCGTGGAGAGATGATCAGTATGGACAACCTGGTAAATGTGGAGGAAGCCAATACCCCTCCTACCATTTATCACTTCAACCGGTACAAGTCAGCCACGATTTCTGCCGGCCTGCAGCCCGGCTATACCATCGGTGATGGCATTAAAGAAATGGACCGGATTGCCAAAGAACTGCTGGATGAAACCTTTGCCACTTCTCTTTCCGGATCATCGCGCGACTTTGCTGAAAGTACGAGCAATACCAGCTTTGCCTTTCTGCTTGCGCTGGGTCTGATCTTCCTGATCCTTGCCGCCCAGTTTGAAAGCTTTATTGATCCCCTTATCATCATGATCACGGTACCACTGGCTATTGCCGGAGCCGTTCTCAGTCTGTGGTTGTTTGGTCATACGCTTAATATCTTTTCGCAGATCGGCATGATCATGCTGATAGGTCTTGTAACTAAAAACGGGATCCTCATTGTGGAATTTGCCAATCAGAACCGGATGAAAGGAATGCCCAAACTGGAGGCAGCGATCTATTCAGCCACACAGCGTTTGCGTCCCATCCTAATGACCAGCCTGGCAATGGCCCTGGGCGCACTGCCGCTGGCACTTTCACTTGGTGCGGCCGCCACCAGCCGGATACCACTGGGTATAGTAATCGTAGGCGGTATCATGTTTTCGCTGGTCCTTACCTTATTTGTATTACCTGTTATGTATTACCTGTTTTCCGGTAAAAAGAAGATCAGCGAAATGGAGCGCCTTTATCCGGAACATAATACTGACCCATCACCCGCTTCTGTGCCACCTGCATCTGCAGAGGCTTAATTAAACCAGCATACATGAAACGTATACTTGTTATCATATCATTTTTCATCTTTACCGGCAGCCAGCTGGCCGCGCAACGTATGCTGACACTGGAAGAGGCCATTGCCACGGCATTGCAAAATAATTTTGATATCCGTCTTTCGCGCAATGATTCAATGGTCGCAGCACTTGACTACTCTTACCGTAACGCCGCTTTTCTGCCTACACTCAATGGTACCCTGGGTACAACCTGGAACAATAACGATCAGCGGCAAACACTGGCCGATGGTTCCAAACGTGAGCAAAACAACATCCGTTCACACAATACAGCTGCTTCATTGGCATTGAACTGGACGCTTTTTGACGGGTTGAAAATGTTTGCCACACGCGACAAGGCTGGTCAGCTGGTAGAATTGGGATCACTTGCGGTAAAAAACCAGGTTATCAATACGGTAGCCGCGGTTGTCAATACCTATTACAATATCGTACGCCAGAAGCAACAGTTGAAAGCAGTGGAAGAACAGATTGCACTGAATGAGGAAAGAGTAAAGCTTTCGCAGTACAAACTGGATATCGGCACAGGCGCCAAACCCGATCTGCTGCAAAGCAAGGTAGACCTCAATGCACAAAAAGCATTAAAGCTCGAACAACTTACCCTGATTGATCAGTTAAAAGAACAACTCAATCAGGCGATGAACATTACTTATGGAACTTTTTTTGAAGTAAGCGATTCCATCCCGCTCAATATGGGCATTGTACTGGGCGACATCCAGATTGACCTGGAAAAGACAAACCCCACCCTGCTGCTGGCCCAGAAAAATATTGATATCGCCGAACTAACCTTAAAAGAACGGAAGGCCGAACTTTTACCGACCGTATCTTTCAATTCCGCTTATAATTTTAGCCGGACCGACAATAAGACCGTTATCAATCCCTTCTCTCCTCTTTTCAATAAGTCTTACGGCCTTAACTATGGACTGTCGGCTGCCATTCCCATTTTTAACCGGTTTAATCAGAAAAGACTGGTCAGACAGGCCAAACTCGACATCGTCTATCAGCAGCTTGTCTTAGACAATCAGCGTTCACTGATCAATCTGTCAGTCATCAATGCCTTTAAAAACTACGAACAGCAAAAAAAGGCATTGCAGCTTGAAGAAGAAAATATATTGTTGGCACGCGAAAATGTGGATATCGTTTTTCAGACTTATAAGCTGGGAGCTGCTACCCTGGTACAGTTGCGCGAAGCCCAAAACAGCCTGGAAGCGGCCAATAACCGGCTTATTGCAGCCCGTTATGCCACCAAACTGGCCGAGACGGAGCTCTTACGTATCAAGGGCGACTTAGTGAAATAAAATGTGGGAATTATTCAGGCATCTGGAAAATTATTTTAGCCGGCTGCGATTATTTGAAGAACTTTGCCCGTCAGCAAAAGCGAAACAGTATGGCAAATAACAACGCCCTGGTGGGCATTATAATGGGCAGTGATAGCGATCTTCCGGTAATGCAGGCAGCCGCCGACATGCTCAATCAGTTTTCTATTCCTTTTGAACTGACCGTTGTTTCCGCTCACCGCACCCCTCTCCGCATGGTTTCATATGCACAGGAAGCTGCCGGCCGCGGATTAAAGGTAATTATTGCCGGCGCTGGCGGAGCCGCCCACCTGCCAGGTATGGTGGCGTCAATCACCCCATTGCCTGTAATCGGCGTACCTATCAAATCATCCAACTCCATCGATGGCTGGGATTCTGTACTCTCCATTCTGCAAATGCCCAATGGTGTACCTGTAGCCACCGTAGCACTCAATGCCGCCAAAAATGCCGGCATCCTGGCCGCGCAGATCATTGGTGCCGACAATAAAGATATTCAGCTAAAGGTAGCTTCCTACAAACAACAACTGGAAAATGAGGTGCTGGAAAAAGTGAATAAGCTGAAAAAGGAAGGATGGAGTAACAATTACGATAAGTAGTGGCCGGTAGGCCGTAGAAAAACGTATAAAGGGTATAAAGAGTTTAAAAAGTTTAAAGGGTGTTTTTTACTCCTTAAAACTTATTACTTAGAACTCAATACTCAAAAAGTATTTCAGCTATTTGATCGTTGCTATTACAAACTCCTGTTCCACACTCAGCGAATGCTGATAGATCGCTTCAATAAAAGATTGCCCCCATCGGGCATAATACTGTAAAAAACTTTCGGTACGCTCCTGTAATCCTCCACCCGGAAACAATTCTTTCCGGATAGCCTGCAACTGCTGTTGCTGGGTTGAGAACTTTCGCTTCTCCGCACGCAGCATCTTTTTTTCCAGTTCCTGTAGACGATATACAGCTTTTGTTTCCAGTGATTCTACGTGAGCAATAAGTGTGGAATCAATCGCGCCTGCCTGTTTTTTCAACTGTTCATATACCCGTCTGGCTTCTTCGAGACTACCATTGAGTTTCAACTGATGCTCCGTCTCTCTGTTCACCAGTGTATTCAGCAATACACTGGCCGGTTTAAACAGATCAACAGGCGAAAAGCCAAGTCGTGTAATCTTCTCTTCCCATTTTTCTTCGAGCAGCATGAAGGAATTACGAAGAATTAAAACCGGGTAAGGAGTTTTATACTGTGTAAAAAGTGATCGTAGTTGCAGCCAGTAAGCCGTTTCCCCACCACCTCCTATAAAAGCGATATTGGGTAGAATGGTTTCCTGGAAAAGACCGCGCAATATCACATTGGGGCTAAACCGTTCCGGATGCTGCTGTAATTCCTGTAGTATAGCTTCTTTGGTAAACCGGATGTCGGTTCCAGCAACAGTATATGTTTCGCCTGCCTGCTCTATGCGGTTACGAATTCCTTCTTCGAGATAAAACAGGTTGATATCGCGTGGATGGGCCTGCACTTTATATCCGGCAGCGGCCAGCGCTTCTGCTGTATTTTCTACCAGTCCGATAGAAGGTTGCTGCAGCAACTCATCTGCAAACACAGCATGCATCTGCTCTTTCAGCGCTGCATTATCAGGTATCAGTACGACCACACCCCATTGCCGGGTAAGCGCATTTACCAGACCAAATGTAGCCTGCTGGATGGTTGCACCCGGGGTGAAATAGGTTTTAAGTAATGTTATTAATTGGTCACCATACGGCTGTACCAGGAGCTGCCCTTCAATGGCCGTAATGAGCGACAGCAGTTCCTTATCAACCTTCATACGCCCCACGGCTCCCGTTTGGCGGGTATTCCATACATGTTTATCGCCGGTAAGATAAAAATGGCCCAGTTCATCGAGGTCCGCATCTTCACTACCCATATAATAAACCGGTACAAAATGATAGGCAGGAAATTGCCGGGCGCAGGCTTCTGCCAGACTTACTGTATGAAGGATTTTATAAATAAAATAAAGGGGACCTGTAAACAGATTGGGCTGATGGGCTGTAGTGATGGTAAAAGTAGTCTCCTTCAGCAATTGACTGATATTCTCCCGCGTACGGTCACTGGTTTCTATACCCGCATATTGTTTTTCAAGCTGCTCTACCAGCACTTTTCGGTTGGTCTTAAACCGCCCGCGTGCTTCTATTGCAGCTTTTATGCCGGTCCAGTCATTACTATGCTCAAAAAAGGGGCGCAAAGCAACTGCCTGATCCACATAATCCAGGGTGATCTTCGAAAAAACACCGGTTGACCTGTAAGGAATGCGGGTAGATGTACAATCCATAGAAATATAAAAGTAGCAACTCTATTGGGATGCCACCTGCCTATCAACAAATTTTTAACTAAATCGTTCGGGAGAAAATGCTGTCAGTGGCTGGCTGGTCTTTTTACCTCCAAGCAATTCGGCGATCAGCAACCCTGTGGCAGCTGCCGCACTCACGCCCAGCATAGCATGTCCTCCGGCAAAATAAAGATTCGAATAACGGCTATGGGCGCCGATATAGGGCAATCCATCAGGTGTTACGGGTCGATAACCATACCAGGCTTGTGAAGGATCTACCGCCGGCAGGTTCATATCAGGATAATACCGGGCAAAAGCGCGGGCGATTGCCTCTACCCGTCGGGGCAGTACTTTTTCGCTGTGTCCGCTCAGCTCCATGGTACCACCAATCCGCAGCCAGGACCCGACCGGCGTGGTAGCTACCCGGTCATCGACCAGTATTGATGGCCGCTGAAGGTTCTTGCCAAGATTGGTAAATTCCATACTATATCCCTTGCCCGGTTGCATAGCCAGCTTAATCCCCAGCTTTTTTGCAAATAATCCCATCCAGGAGCCATTGGCCACTACCAGTTGTCCGCAGGGTAACTCTCCTTTGCTGGTGATCAGCCTGGTAATGGTCCCCTGTTGTGTCTCCACGCTGAGCACATCTGTATTGAGCCAGAATTTTACGCCCTGCTGTAGTAGTTGCTTATACAGGGCCTGCATCAGTTGCGCTGGTTGTACATGGCAATCGTCTTCATAAAGTACACCTCCCAATACATCCACCTCTACTTCCGGCTCCATAGCCTGCACTTCGGCCGCAGTACAGATGCGGGTACGCAAACCAAGTGCAGCCGCCTGCTCCGTCAGTTCTTTTTCATGATGTCCTGTCTTTTCCTGCTTATACAGCATCCAGCAACCCTGCTGATGCAGCGAAAATGCTTCGGGCATTTGCCGCTCCAGATCAACCGTCAGTTCACGACTTAGCTGCAATAAACCATTGAGGGCCGGTACAGCTGTTTTTACATTGGCTGCCGTAGCACTCTTTGAAAATAACAGTCCCCAGCGAATCAGATCCATATCAAGCCGGGGTTTAATATAAAATGGACTGGATGAATCCATCATCCATTTCAACCCCTGGCGTATAATGCCGGGTGTAGCCAATGGAACAAAATGTGAAGGAGAAATGTATCCCATATTGCCGAATGAACAGCCATCCTTCAGTTCATGACGATCAACCACAGTCACCTCATATCCTTCCTTTCGTAAATAATAGGCCGTGCATAAACCAATAATGCCTCCGCCAATAATAGTAATACTCATCCAATAATATTTAATAAAACTTATTCGCAATTGTTGCCAGTGACCGGTGGTCAGTGGCCGGTAAGAGTGTTTCTGTAACTCACTGATCACTGACCACCAGTCACCGTTCTGATAAAATCCGTCTCTGCTTTATCATAAGGAGTTCCATCCTTACGGAAAATATCGTGAAACCAGACAGCAGGCTCCGCGCCATCTGGAATAGGTGTATCCCACTGATAGATGGTGTTGCTTTTGCCGGCAACAAGCCCCCAGTTGATAGCGCCTACCTTATTCTTTTTAAATATGGGCAGATGTGTTTGAAAACGGCTGCCACGGGTGCGGGCCATATATTCCGTACAGATCAAAGGACGTCCCAGTTTCTTTTTAGCTTCTATTTCCTTTTCCAGGCTGGCGCCATCGTTGTAGTTGTGAAAGGTAATAACATCGCTATGTGCCAGTTGAAAATCATTAAAGGTCTTATTGTCATACCAGGTGCCACAGGTCAATGGTTGCGAGGGGCGAACTGTCCAGGCCCAGGAAAATATTTTTTCCAGCAATGGCAGTGTACTGAGATTATAACCGCTGTTGCCGGGTTCGTTGTACAGATCCCACATGAGAATGCGAGAGTCATTGGCAAAACGGGTGAGTACATCCGTCACATATTCCTTCAGATATCCCCACTGAGTAGAATCATTATGTACACTAAGAGCCGGGCTCCTCACCCATCCGCTATTATGAATACCGGGTTTGGGTGCGGGCTGAGTGCCGATCTTTGCATCAGGATTCCAGCAATCATCAAAAAAGACAAACAATGGCCGGATCTTTTTTGATGAAGCGATCTGCAGAAAACGATCCATCCGGTTTTTAAATCCGGCCGGGTCTGCTTTCCAGGCAAGATCATGCAGGTATACCCGCATTACATTCATGCCGAGGCCGGCTGCCCAACCCAGTTCGCGGGCAATAGTAGCCGTATCAAAAGAGGCCTCCTGCCACATCTCCAGTTGATTGATTGCAGTGCTGGGAAGAAAATTGGCACCGACCAGCCAGGGCTGCGCAGCATACCAACGGTTTGCTTTTTCGGCTGTCCATTGTTGAGAGCCTGGTTGCGCCCGCAGCACAACAGCCAGTAACAACAAAAAACAGATACCGAACAGTTTTTTAGAAATTGCCACCATCGTCTTTGTTTGTATTGTTATTGATCATGATTGTTTTGATCCGGGTAGGCAACCATACCTGCATATAATTAGCACCACGGTTGGCCCATACATAGTAAGGAACAGCCTTCACCATCCGGTTTTTTAACACAATGCCCTGTCCGCCGGCATCCGGAACCGCTGTGGGCATCTCCGATTCCAGCGCTATGACTTTTTCCTCCAGCACCTGGTACTGTACTGGCCTGAACCGGCTGTTTTCATTGGCCAGCAGATTCCATACTCCTTCGGGATTATCCATTTGCTCCACGCAGTACAGCAGTGGTCCACGCTGTATTGCCAAACGGTCTTCATTTTCTTTTACAGCAGTATTGCAACGTACCCATTGTGCTTCCATAGGCAGTTCAAGACTCAATACATCACCTGCCTTCCATTCCTGGCTGATCTGAATATAACCATTCACTATTTGTGCAGTTACCGGTTTGCCGTTAACCGTACAATTAAATGCCTGGCTACTGGTTTTACTGCTGGTATAATAAAGTCCGCCCGGAACTATCTCCTGGCGGCACCAGCCGGGTATGCGGAGATTGATACTGAACTTTCCTTTTCGCACCGGATCTACCTGCAGATTGATCTTTCCATTCCAGGGGTATTCCGTTTGCATATTCAGCTTCACATCTGTCTTTCCGATCTTAAGTTGTGTATTACTGGATACATACATATTGATCCAGGCAGCCTGTTCACTTTTACCATAAATATACCCGCCGAGTGAGGTCACCAGCCGCGCAATATTGGCCGGGCAGCAGGCTGTACCAAACCAGGCTTTACGACTATGCTGTCCGTTACTCGCAAGCGGATTATCATAAAAAAAGCGATCGCCCGCAAGACTGATGCCATCCAGCGCACCATTATACAGACTGCGTTCCAGTACATCCAGAAATTTTGCATCACCGGTGAGCTGAGCCATACGCTGATTCCAGAATACCATTCCCACACTGGCGCAGGTTTCGCAATAAGCTTGTTCATTGGGCAGATCATAATCCACAGAAAATCCCTCATTACTTCCTGCCGACCCGATACCACCCGTGATGTACATATTACGCTCCACCACATCCTGCCATACTTTTTGCATGGCACCCATATACTTATTATTGCCGGTGAGTGCAGCCACATCTGCCGCTCCGCTGTAGAGATACATCGCTCTTACTGCATGACCAGTTATTTCAGTCTGCTCTTCTACCGGTTTCAGATCCTGCCAGTAAGCCGGTGTGAGCCAGGTGCTCTGATAAGGAAACTGATGCCCCCGCTGCTCGAGGTACCATTGTGCCAGTTTCAGATAACGATCATTGCCGGTAACCCGATATAGTTTTACCAGCGCCAGTTCTATTTCTTCGTGTCCGCTGATCCATCGGCGGTTGGGTATTCTGAAAGTAGTGTCGATATGATCGGCCAGCCGGATCGCCACATCCAGCAATTTACGTTTGCCGGTGACCTGGTAGTATGCCACTGCAGCTTCAAACAAATGACCGGCATTATAGTCCTCGTGTTTTTCTACATCGGTCCAGCGTTTATCGACACCTCTGAGCGAATAATAGGTATTCAGATAACCGTCGGGCATTTGTGCCGCTGCAATCTTATCGATCCACTCATCTGCCTTGGCTTCCAGTTTGGCATCGGGATGCGTCTTAAGCGCATAAGCCATTGCTTCAAGAGCTTTATACACGTCGCTGTCGTCGTAATAAATGCCTTCATGTTTTTCGCCCTGTGCACGTGCCACTTTTTCGAAGTTGCGGATTCGTGGCGTTCGTACTTCGGTCTGATAAATGCAGGCTGCCATAGTTACAGTAGCCACTTTGTCGATTTTCGGTCGCCAGAATGAATCAGTAATATTAACCTGTTCAAAACTGACCGCTTCAAACTGCTGACGGGCCTGCGCAGTCAGTTGCGTTGCAGGCATGGCTATCAGGGCAGCCAGTAAAGCTGAGGATATTTTTTGCATGAACTATTTCTGTTTTATTCAACAAAATATACTTAGATCACCTGGAAGCCGTATGCATATGGATCATCGGCGGGATCGATCCAGATGCTGTTATAACCGTATACACGCGCCCAGCCTTCGATTGAAGGACGAATAGCGGGGCGACCATCTACCGTCGTTTCAGCAGCGATACGTCCGGTGAATTTACTGCCGATAATACTTTCGTGAACAAATGCATCACCGGGTTTCAGCAGGCCTTTGGCATACCATTGGGCCATTCGGGCGCTGGTGCCTGTGCCACAGGGAGAACGGTCAATAGCCTTATCCCCATAAAACACTGCATTGCGGGCTGTGCTGGCAGCATCCAGTACGGCACCGGTCCATAAAATATGTGAACATCCACGAATGGTGACATTCTCCGGATGAACAAATTCATACTTATCATTAATTGCCTTGCGAAGGGCACGTGCCCAGGCAATAAGTTTATCAGCGCTGTAATGTTCCAGTCCGGGAAAATTTTTCTGTACATCCACAATGGCATAAAAATTTCCTCCATAACTCACATCCACTACCAGTTCACCCAGTTCAGGACATTCGGCCGTCAATTCTGTAGCATAAAGAAAAGAAGCCACATTGGTCAATTGCACGCTTTTTACTTTGATACGCCCATCTGCTGCAGCCGCCTGTTCGTAGGTGATTTCTACGAGGCCTGGCGCTTCCATACGCACACGTCCGGGAACTTTGGGTTTAATCAGTCCTTCCTCAATGGCAATGGTAATGGTGCCAATAGTACCATGCCCACACATAGGCAGGCAGCCGCTGGTTTCGATAAACAATACGGCTACATCATTGGCCGGGTCATGAGGTTCATATAAAATGCTGCCACTCATCATATCGTGTCCTCTGGGCTCAAACATAAGACCGGTGCGGATCCAGTCATACTCCCGGAGAAAATGCTGGCGTTTCTCGCTCATATTTTGTCCTTCCAGGGCTGGCCCCCCTTCGCGCACCAGGCGTACAGGGTTACCACAGGTATGGGCATCAATGCAATGAAATAGATGCTTCATCAGATATTTTGTAAATTCGGTTACAGATTGCTTTGCTATGGAAATGTACGGAAAGATACTACTGATTGCAATGCCGCTATTCCTTGTGCTGGTATTATTTGAAAAATGGTACGGCTGGAAAAAAAAGCGGGATACGGTACGTACTATGGATATGATCTCCAGTCTCAGCTCGGGTATCACCAATGTGACCAAGGATGTGCTGGGTCTTACCCTGGCGATCCTCGCCTATCCCTGGCTGGTACGGCATCTGGCACTGGTACATATCGAATCGTCCATCCTCGTTTATATCATTGCCTTTATTGCCCTTGACCTGGCCGGCTACTGGGTACATCGTGTGCAGCACGTTTATAATTTTTTCTGGAATGGCCATATCATTCATCATAGCAGCGAAGATTTTAACCTGGCCTGTGCACTCCGGCAAAGCGTTTCGACAGTAGTGCGCATATTTGCTATATTCCTTTTACCCGCAGCCCTGCTCGGTGTACCGGAAAAAGTAATCGCAATAGTAGCTCCCCTTCACTTATTTGCCCAATTCTGGTACCATACCCAGCATATCAATAAGATGGGTTTCCTGGAAAAAATAATTGTAACCCCTTCCCATCACCGTGTGCATCACGCTATCAACCCGGAATACATTGATAAGAACTATGGACAAATATTTATTTTCTGGGACAAACTCTTTGGCAGCTATCAGGAAGAACTTCCGCAGATACCTCCTGTATACGGTATTACACGGCCGGTACGAACCTGGAATCCCATTAAGATCAATTTCCAGCATGTATGGCTGCTGATACAGGATGCATGGCGTACCCGTAGCTGGAAAGACAAACTGCTGTTGTGGTTTAAACCAACAGGCTATCGTCCGAACGACGTGATAGAACGATATCCGGTTTCAAAAATCGAAGACGTATATAATTTTGAGAAGTATGAGCCCGTCTCTTCTCCTGCATTGCGGGCATGGGCCTGGGTACAACTATTTATCATACTCCTGTTTACCAGCTATCTGTTTGGGCAAATTGCCCTTATTAAAAACCTCGACCCTTTCTATATTTTCTGGTATGGCGGATTTCTTTTCATCTCTGTTTATTCCCTTACAGATCTGATGGACCGCAATAGTACCGCCATCATTGCCGAAGGCATCCGTCTTTTGCTGGGCGTCGCATTTCTTGCCAGTCAGCACGACTGGTTTGGCATTAACAGCTTCTGGCAACCAGCCTGGTATTTTATCGGAGCTTATCTGCTGATCTCTTTTGTTGTCACGGCCTGGTTTGTATGGAAACATTATCAGGAAGATCAGCCGGTAAAAATATCCGGTGCGCAACCCATTTAATTAATTCCTTTTCACCGCTTCTTTGGTCAGTTCATCATTGATGGTACGCCAGATGCCCCAGGGATTTTCATCCTGCAATGCCGGCGGCAACAGGGTATTATCCCATTGCTGGTAGGCCAGCGGGCGGGCAAAGCGTCGTATGCCATCTGCACCTACAGCCGAAAAACGGCTATCTGTGGTTGCAGGAAATGGACCGCCATGTTGCATGCTCAGGCACACTTCCACACCGGTTGGCACACCATTTAAAATAAGCCGGCCACAAATATCCTGTATGGCATTGATCAATGCAGTATGACGAGCCGTTTCGGCAGCAGTAGCAATGACCGATGTAGTCAGCTGACCTTCCAGTGCCTGTGCCACCTGTAGCATTTCCCCGGGCGAACTGCATTGTATCAACAGGCTATACGGCCCGAATACTTCCTGATGCAATAATGGATTGGTAAGGAATACAGAGGCCGGAACAGTAGCCAGTGTAGCAGCCGCCTGGTTGTATTGTGGCTCCTGTGCCGATACAGCAAGCATTTCTACATCAGCCTGCGACAGGGCAAGCGCACGTCTTTCCACATAATTTTTAAATATACCTGTATGTAACATTGTACCAGGTATGGCTCGTTGAATAGCTGCTGATAATTCGCCAATAAAGTTATCCAGTGCCGGTGATGCCACTGCTATCAGCAAACCGGGATTAGTGCAAAACTGTCCTACTCCCAGTGTGATGGAAGCTGCATATTGTTCTGCAATGCTTACAGCATCTGTTTCCAATTTTTCAGGCAAAAGAAAAACCGGATTGATACTGCTCATCTCTGCAAATACAGGAATCGGTTGTTTACGCTGATTGGCCCAGTCGAAAAGTTGTTTACCTCCGGCAAATGAACCGGTAAATCCAACAGCCCTTGTATGCGGATGTTCAACCAGTGTTTTACCTACTTCGTTTGATATGCCGTGTAAATGTGTGAATATGCCCGATGGCATACCACATTTCATGGCAGCACGCTGAATACAGGCAGCAGCCAGCTCGCTGGTGCGTGCATGTGCAGGATGTGCTTTTACAATTACCGGACAACCTGCCGCAAAAGCGCAGGCAGTATCTCCACCGGCTGTGGAATAAGCGAAAGGGAAATTGGCAGCACCAAATACAACCACCGGACCCAGTGGCACCAGCATCTTGCGGATATCGGGCCGTGGTGGTTGCCTGTCAGGCAATGCAGTGTCAATACGTACATCGAGCCAGGCCCCGCGCTCACACGCAGCACCATAGCTGGTAAGCTGAAACTGGGTACGAGCCAACTCTGACCGCAGGCGGGCTTCCGTCAGCTGCGTTTCTTCCATAGCCGTACGCACAAGTTCTGCTGAAGACTGCGACAGCTCTTCGGCTATAGCACGCATAAAATCTGCCCGCTGCTGCAGGCTGCTATTCTTATAAATCTGAAAAGCCGTCCAGGCCTGCTGCATCGCCGCTTCTATCTGCACAGGCGTGGCATCTGTAAATTCCATCATGTTCGGATTATTTTCCGGTATCAAACCGGTCATTTCTGCAATATTTATATCGCGGGTCGTGCTGTTATTCCAGCCCTGATGATCTGCAATACCCGTTCGCGTTCTTCACCCACCAGAGTAAGACGCGGAGGACGTACATGTTCACTTCCCAGACCTACTTCGGCTTCAGCCAGTTTGATGTACTGAACCAGTTTGGGTAGAATATCCAGTTCCAGTAAAGGCATAAACCAGCGATACAGTTTTGTAGCCTCTTCGATCTTTCCGGCTTTTACCCATTCATATATCCTGACCGTCTCCCTGGGAAATGCGCAAACCAGTCCGGCCACCCAGCCATCAGCTCCGAGCACCAACTCTTCCATAGCAAGCGTATCTACACCACACAATAATTTATACCTGTCACCAAAGGCATTCCGCATCCGTGTCACATTGGTCACATCGCGTGTGGATTCTTTCACTGCAGTGATATTGGCGCTGGCAACCATTTCTTCAAACATGGCAATCGTAACCTCAATTTTATAATCGACCGGGTTATTGTAAATCATAATCGGCAGATCGGTAGAGTCGGCAATAGTACGGAAATAGGTTACCGTTTCGCGATGATCTGACTTGTAACGCATAGGAGGCAGCAACATCAATCCTTCAGCGCCCCACTCGCGGGCCAGCTTTGCCTGTTCCAATGCTACTTTGGTACTGCCTTCTGCAATATTGAGCACTACAGGACGCCCCTGGCTGTGTTCGATGGCAAAACGAACAAGCTGCTCTTTTTCTGCAACAGTCAGAACACTGGCCTCACCCAGCGTACCACCTAAAATAATGCCACTCACACCTGCATCCAGTTGCGCCTGCAGGTTGACAGCAAATAAATCCAGGTCCAGTTGATCAGTAGCCGTAAACTTTGTGGTCAAAGCCGGGAATACCCCTTTCCATTCAAATGCCATGATGTTGAATTATTTGATTCGGCTAAAGATAAGGAATAATGATGTGCTAATGTGCTCATGGGTTAATGTGCTGATGCGATTTGAGGATTTGAAAATTTGAGGATTTGGGGATCACTGTTGTCCGGAGAAAATTCCTATTTAAAAAAGGTCATGCTCTAATCAGATACTTACAAGTTATTTTGGACGCTTTTTAAAAGTAAAGCCCCCCTTTATAACATTGTCGGATATGGCCACAGGGCGTCAGGGCTCTTTATCCCATTTCCCTACCATATTCTCTTATTTTTTCTTGTGGTTCGCCGGCCGTGGAGGCAAAAAGACGGAATTAAAAGCGGGTACGAAACGGGGAACAGTATTATGCGGATAGTAAACTATTCGATCATTCCCAGTTTAACTGCTCGGTCAGGACGCGTATGCTTCATTTCAACAGTAAAAGCAGTGTGATAACTTTCCGAAAGAACAGCTATTTTCTTTTATTTTCCCCGAACAACAGTGATTGGAGGGTTTGAGAATACATTATGATGAATCGCTCTCCTTTCTTTGTGTTCCTGGTCTGCCTGGCATTCTTCGCACTCTTCACGCCCCGTTGATCGATATAATCACCTTAACGGTCGAGTTTGTAAATATCTGTTTGTTGCCGCGATGCATATTGCACGAAAAACATGCACAGTAGTATTATGAATCGCACAGCAGGCAGGTTACTGCTGCTCGTTATTTTATTCCTCTCAGTAAGCCGCCAGCACTTACAGGCACAGCCGTCTGCCGGCACAGGTCCGCGTTTTCAGGAAGTAACGGCTGAAGATATGGCGGACGCCGAAAGCCAATGGATGAAGAAAAAATTAAAACTGAAGAAGCCCGAACTGAACCGGGTAAAAGAGATCAACCTCCGGTTTGCCAAAGAGCGAATGACTTTATTAAAAACCAATAAGCCCGACCCTGCCCGCCTGCAGGCGCTGGAAAAGCAGCAGGAAGAAGCCCTAAAAGGAGCCCTTTCAGAAAAACAATTCACCAACTATCTGAAAAGAAGAGGTGAAATACGTGAAGAACTGCAACGCTCCGGCAACAACAGCCTGCCTCCACCTCCGCCCGATCGCTTCTAAACAAACGGAGGCAACGTTTTTACTGACGGGGCTGTCAGTGCCAAAAAAGCATATGCGTATCATTGCCATTCTGCTGCTGGCAGCCCTGGGTGCAGGTTGTAGTAAATCCAAAGATGAATTTGACAAAAATCTGCCCGGTACCTGGGAGTGGACAAGTGAAGTACCCAATATGGCTTCGTCGGCCATCATTACACCCCAGACGACCGGTATTGCGGAGTTTCTGATATTTGATGGCAAAGATCATTTCGAGATTATCCGGAACGGAGTAACCGCGCAGGAGGGTACCTATACCGTATCGGCACCACAAAGAAATAATAACCTCACTGTAAGACAGATCACTTTTCACGCTATGTCCAGTGGTACCAACAACAGTACCTTTTATTATCTGGAAGACAATAAGCTGTCTTTCAGCCAGGACTATGGTGGCGGACTGGGAAGTTCCATGCGGTTTTATGAACGCCGGTAAATTCATCAGGCTTTTGCTGGTTTAGATAATAATGCTGTACCCAAAAGGGTAATTGACATTTCATCAGTCAATTACCCTTTTTTTATCCGGATCTTTTTCCTGTCTCTCTCCGGCATCTGTTGACGGCATTATCCTGTTTGCAATACAATTTCAATGGAGCCAATCCGCACAGCTTATATTTGTCAGGCACCATAACAATATGAGCACCCGCTATCATATCATTGAATTTCCCAGCAACCTGGGTCTTAAAGAACCTGCTCCCGGTATTGAACCCGGCGTACGTTATTTACCGGAGTGGCTCCGGCAAATGGGGTTTCAGGAGGCATTACAGACAAACGATCCGGTTAACGTTCCTGCTCCACCTTACTCTATGGCATTACATACACCCAGTGGAGTCAGAAATGCACCTGCTATTGCCGCCTATGCGCTGAAACAGGCGGCGGCTTTGCAACCGTTGCTGGAGCAACCGGACAGCATCCTCGCGATCGGTGGCGACTGCAGCATACTTACGGGCATTGGCCTGGCATTGAAACAGAAAGGCAATTATGGTTTATTTACATTTGACGGACATACCGATTTTATGCCGGCCTCTTTTTCGGGAACGGGCGGTGCTGCCGGCATGGACCTGT
The DNA here is from genome assembly GCA_047600605.1 of Chitinophagaceae bacterium. GTDB lineage: Bacteria > Bacteroidota > Bacteroidia > Chitinophagales > Chitinophagaceae > CAYMZZ01. Next base: position 850,981 of record JASGKK010000001.1, read on the forward strand.
CGATCGTAACCGGTCATGCAGATGAGTTGCTGGCCAACATAAACAATATGGGCCCTTATTTTTCTGAGGAGAATGTGTGCTGCACCGGCAATCGTGAAATGGATGCCGGTTATGTAGATTTCATCAAACAGTCGCGGATCCGTTATTATGATCTTTTTACAATGCGGCAATTAGATGCGGCACAGACCTGTAAAAAATGGCTGCAATGGATAACGAAACAACAGCTCGATGGCTTCTGGATCCACCTGGATGTGGATATACTGGATCCCAGATGGATGCCGGCTGTAGACAGCCCTGATCCCGGCGGTCTTTCTTATGATGAACTGGCTCAATGGCTGCGCCCATTACTAGCCAGTCCATTATTTACCGGCCTGGATATTACTATCCTTGATCCCAATCTGGACCCCGACGGAACTGTAACGAGGCGGTTTATTAACGAAATGATACCTCTTTTACAGGCGTCCGGTAAACAATCATAATAGTCGCTGAGACCGGTCATATTACTGCCTGCCGGCTTTTTCTATCCTTGTTGAAAATTCAGGCCTATGTCATTTGCTGAATATTGGCCAGCGTGGCTGGTGTCTAATTTGGTAGCATTACTTTTATTGCTGGCTGCCATCAAACGACCAAGAACAGGGCGTATATTATTCGCGCTTCTTTTTATTGGTGCAGGTATCGTAAACAACATTACCATACATACCCATCCTTCGTTGTATCAGTTGTATGCTGACACGGCATTAATACCCTTCTATACGGATTTCATCAATGGCTATTTTGCCACACACAGTATTCTCCTCGTAAGCTTTATTGCCATTTGCCAACTGGTCATAGGTTTTTCACTATTGAATAGCGGATGGTTTTGCCGTACAGGCTGCGCCGGAGGTATTTTTTTCTTACTGTCCATTGCACCATTGGGTGTCGGCGCTGCATTCCCCTCTACCATCATCATGGCTATCGGCTTGTATTTGCTTTGCATCCGTACCGCTGGTATTAGTCCGCTTGCCGGCAAATGGCCGGGATCCGCCCGCTCACTCATCAATCAATCATCCACACCATAAAACAGGTTGTATGGCTACAGCAAAAAAATCGTCGGCTTCCCGCATCAATGCTGCCTGGCATCATGAGCATCCCATGCCTCCAAATGCCCGTTTTGAGCAGCGCGTACAATGGCATCTTGCTCATCAGCAGCATTGCAACTGTCGCCCCATACCAGCGAAGTTGCTGGCCGAAATGAAAGAGAAAGGAATAAAATTGCCCCCATCGGTGTAACATTTTCAATGCTGCATACTGCGCAAATAACCGTTTAACTGCCAGAGATTAAATACAGCCAGTGATGCCATTACAATAACCACAGGCCATTGACCAGGCTGACCTTTATATTGCATAAACAAGATAAGACCTGCAATAGTAAGGCTCATCAGGGTCAGAAAAAGCAATACTGCCGGCGTGCATAACAAAGCCCAGCTTTTTCGTTGCAATAACCGAATGCCGGTAAGAATGATAAAAGGCAAGCAAACTGATATATCCAGCACATGCACCGGATTGGTCGGCAATCCCGAATCCAGCACCACTGCCGGAACTGTTCTGCCAAGTATAGCAGGCAGCAGCTGCATTATCCATAATCCATAAAATGCCGTTCCCAAAAGAATAAAATAATAGCCCAGGAAGCGAACAACTGGTTTATTCTTAAACCAGTCAGCAACAGACTGCCTGGTAATGTATAACGTATACCAGAATAGCAATCTGAAACTCACTCCCAGCATAATGCAATAAATAAAGAACAATGCATTAAAATGTACACTGAAAGAATAAATAATAAATGTATACAGCGTATAGGCCACCGCTCCTGCCCATAATGGAAGAAAACGGCGAGAACCCTGGTAAACCAAAATCGTGGTTATCAACAACGATGGCAACAAAAAAACAAGGTTAATAGCATCCTGCCCTTCACATTGAATCAGCCAGTAATTTGTCTCACGCGCATATAGATATGCCGGATAAAAGAAACCGGCAATACTGCTTATTGCCAGCAATACTACGAGAAGTAATGAAGCATAAAAGATGAAGCGGGGAAAAACAGCCGTATTCATCTATCAAAACTATCCATCCGTGATCAGATCAGTCATGATAGCCGTCAGGTATGTGCCTGACCTGCTGTGGCAGCATTCACCATCCTGGCAGTCACCATCAACTGCCCCGTATGCCGCATCGTATGTTCCGCTGCATGTACAAGCAATCCGATAGTCGTAGAAGGTATGCCGGCTCGCCCCACCAGGCGGGTTTCTGTTAATGAGATTTCGGCTGTCTGTTCCAATTGCTTCAATGCATTTTCTACCTGGTAATTAAATGCAGCTATTAACTGAGCTACAGATGCTGCGCCAGGTGCCGGCTGACCTTCCTGTTTCAACTGAGCGAGCTGATCCGCTGTCAGCGATTGCCCCCTGGCATAGGTAAATAAACGGTCGAGCACACCCCGCAGATGCTGAAGATGAAAGCCAACGGATGCCATCCCTGCCGGCTTTTCCCATAACAGGTGATCTGGAAAACCGGTCACGGTTGCCTGTACTTCACGCCTGGCCTGCAATAAGGCATGCGCCACCGGCTGCAAAAGTGGTGGTACGCCAGCCACCGGACCACTCAGCCAATATTCGGGTTCATTACTCATAGACTGCAAATTAGCAAAACAGGCAGTTGCTCCGGCATGCGTAGTTTCCCTTTATCCATGTACCCATTAAAGGGTATTGACTGGCAAATACCAGGCTGTTACTTTTCGGAAAAAAAGATGAAACGCAGGACCTTCCTCCAACACAGCAGTTTTGCCATTTTTGCAGCAGCGGGTTTGCCTAAAGCAGTACGCGCCCTGCAAGATTCACCCACCCATTACGCCACAGCCAAAGACAACACACAGCAGGCGCAGTGGGTATTTGATATCGGCATTTACCATAGTACCCTCGAGAATTTTTCCGCAGCCTCGGATGACACCAAAAAACTGACCCTGAAAGCTTATTTCTTTGAAAGCCCATCGCAGACCAACGCTTCGAAAGTTACTGAATATACATTTCGTATCACCAGTGTGAAGAAGCTGGAAGACAGCCCTGCCAAATGGGAAGTAAGCACAAAACTGGATAAAAAGGACGGGGATCATAAATTTGAAAAAGACGTACCCAAAAACCCAACATTTACCGTTTCCCCTTATCTCAGCGCAGCGCTACTGGACAAAAAAGACAGACAGGTATTGAGTTTTAGCTATCTTAATCCCAATGGCAATTCAGAGGGAGGCGATTGTTTCCTGACTACCGCCTGTGTGACACACAGGGGGCTTGCCGACAATTGTACTGAACTGGAAACATTGCGCCATCTGCGACAGGAGTATATGATCAACGAAGAAGGAGGAAAAGCCATGCTGCAGATATATAAGAAACTGGGGCCAGCCCTGGTAAATGCGATTGAAGCAGCAGACAATAAAGCGGAGATCCTGGAATATATGTATCAGAAAATGATCCTGCCGGCTGTTGAACTGGTTAAGGACAACAAGCCGGCAGATGCGATCAGCTACTATAAGATGTTTACGCAAGCCTTAAGTGAAAGGTATTTGTAAGGTGGAAGGAGTCAACGACCTCCTATTAACGTTTAAAGAGTTTAAAGGGTATAAAGTGTTTAAAGGGCGATTCCCATTATTTCCTGTCAACTGCCAACGATCCTCTACGCTGCTATTGGCAGATTTGGAAAACTGAATGAAATGGTTGTTTCGGGGCGGGTAATGCTGATGTTGAGGCAGCCGCCGATCTTTTCGGCAAGGCCCTGCACTTCCTGCAGTCCACAGGCCATGGCATAGCCATTAATGCTGCCTGACTCACGTACTTCCAGTACCATCACATACCCGTATTTACGGGCAGAAAGACGGATGCAGGTATCACGTGCATGATCTACCACCGTTGCGAGCATGCCCCCTATTACAGAAGCGACCCACTCCTGGTTATGATCAACCGGCAGATCGGCCGGTATATCATTAATGAAAAAATTGTTGTGGCGTACAGCTGCCGGAAGGAAACTACCGGCAATACGGCCTGCAAGGTGTTGAAGTGTTTCCATACATGATTGGTTTTGTCGGCTATTGGAATGATTAATATTAAAACAGTTAGTTTCGATTACAGGGTCAAAGTAAATACAGGTCAGCAGCAAATAAAATAGAACAAGCACTGAATGATTTGTAAAAAATGTACGGCTCCGGCTGTAGCGCTTTTACTACATATTTCATATTAAGGTTCCATTTCACTGCACGTATCCCTTTCCGTAAAATCACTTTGACATTTGTCAAACACCTTCCATCCTTAGACGCTGCCGCAGTCATGTTTTGTTTTGCAGGCAATGGTCATGGTCATTTCAAGCGTTTCCTCTTTCATAACAGGTACGCGTAAGTATCCTATTCAGGGTACGATGGCTGCGCCAATTACATGTCGTGCCAGCACACGTTGCAGCTTTTGCCGTAGCAGTGACCGGTTGCGCCAAAGGGTATATATAGTTAGTATCAACATGTTTCAGAAACTAAAGTGCCACCTCCGGTGGGGAGGTGGCACGAGATCTTTAGGACAGCTTTTGAGGTTCCGGATGGACCATTTGTTTTTCATGGCTACCGCCGCAGCGGTTGTCGGATTGTTGGATTTTTGTTTTCATCAGGATAAAGGATAAAAAAACGGGCTATCAGCTTGTAAAAGGGTGCCTCACTTGCTGATACAAAGAAAAGATATCATTGACCCCAAAAAAATAGTTGAAGCGCTCATTTGCCTGTAATATTGGCCCTCTGCCGTATGTAGAATGCATACTACAAGGGGCCGGTCTATGACCAGCCCCTGATTATTTTTCATGGCCCCCACCATCGGTTGGACTGAGACCAACCAATGGTGGGAAGTTAATTATTCAGTCCGGAGACTGTTCATTGGGTTGCTCCGGGCAGCACGTAAAGCCTGGAAGCTAACTGTCAGCAAGGCAATGCCCAGCGAAAGAAATCCTGCTGCAGCAAATACCCACCACTGTATAGGCACCCGGTAAGGAAAGTCTTTGAGCCAGGAATTCATTGCCCAGTAACCCAGCGGTGCGGCAATAATAAAAGCCACCAGTACCAGCTTCAGAAAATCGATAGAAAGCAGGCGGGTAATAGATCCCACGGAGGCACCAAGCACTTTGCGCACCCCTATTTCCTTAATCCGGTTTTCGGCCATGTAACTGGCCAGGCCAAACAGCCCGAGGCAGGAGATCACAATTGTCAGCAAAGCAAACAAAGTGGCCAGGGTACCGGTGCGTTTTTCATTATCAAATTTGTGCGAATACTCTTCATCGGTAAACCGATAATTATACGGGTATTCGGGGTTATGTTTTTTGAAGATGGCCTCAATGGTACTGATGTTGGCCGCATTGGTATGCGCAGGATTCAGTTTCAGGTTAATTACATTAAAATACCCTTTGGCTCCATGTATGGCCATCGGATTGACAGGCTGATAAGGCGACTCTACAATAAAGTCCTTTACTACACCGATCACTTTAAATTCCTCTCCCATATCCTTTATGATCTGACCAAGCGGTTCTTTCAATCCCATCAGTTTTACTGCACTTTCATTGAGAATAGTAGCATTTGAGTCGGTCGGATAAGTTGTAAGATCAAAATCACGTCCCTGTACCAATTGAAGACCCATGGTTTTTACGACCGCATTATCGGCACACAAACGGTTTACAATCCGTTTGTCATCCGGATCTTTTCCGTTCCAGTACATACCCCAGGTATTGCTCCAGCTTTCGGTTATAGGCGCACTCGTTTTGGTGATGGAGGTAACTGCCCCGGAAGAAAGCACCTCCTGTTTGATCACCTCATAATTTTTATACATATCCCCTTCCATAAATGTATAGATGAGGTTGCCTTTCTCGTACCCGGTCTGCCGTTGCTGTGCATTATACATTTGCTGGCGCACAATGATTGTGGCAATAATGAGTACGATAGCAAATGTAAACTGACCTATCACCAGTACTTTTCGCGGGGTGATCAACGCATTGGCCGCTTTAAATGTTCCTTTCATTACACTCACAGGTTTGAATGAAGACAGGAACAGTGCAGGATAACTACCCGCCAGCAGACCGGTGGCGATCACAAATAGCAGTGCACTAAACCAAAATGTACCATTGTTCCATTCCAGCGCCAGTTGACGGTCCACGAGTTTATTGAATGAGGGTAATGCCAGTTGAACGATTAACACTGCCACCACAGCAGCCAGCAGCGCCATGAGCACTGACTCGCCAAGAAACTGAGCAACGAGTGAACGCCTGCGAGCCCCAACTACTTTACGTATACCCACTTCCTTGGCCCGCTTCTCGCTACGCGCAGTGCTCAGGTTCATAAAATTGATACAGGCTACCAGCAAAATAAAACCGGCTATTATACCAAAGAGGCGAACGATCTCAATACGTCCTCCGGCTTCTTTGCCATTCTCGAAACGTCCATGCAGGTAGGTACGTGTTACGGGATAAAGAAAGGTTTCCATATCAGGGTCTTCCTTATCATAATTTTTACGCAGCGTACGTATCTTGGCCTGAATAGCATCAAACGAAGCATTCTTTTTCAGCTTTACATAAGTGCTGGTTGAATTGTTGCCCCAAAAACTATCATCCTCACCCATAAACCGCAAATAGGCCCAGGAAACCAGGCATTCAAACTCGAAACGGCTGTTGCGGGGTTTTTCTTTCAATACACCGGTCACCGTAAAATTGTGTTCATTATTCAGCTTCACCACCTTGCCCATCGGATTTTCATCGCCAAATAAACGTTTGGCCAGATCCTGCGTAACCACCAGCGAATACAGCCCATCCAGAGCGGTAGCACGATTACCTTCCAGCAGAGGGAGCTCAAAAACATTCAGGAAAGTAGAGTCAACGGCGCAGGTGCGGGCTGTGATCCGTTTATCACCCAGGCTAAACAATACAGAAGTAGGATAATTAACCCGGGTTGTTTGCTCCACCTCAGGATAATCGGCCTGTATGGCACTGGCCATTACCTTGGGTGTTGTGCGCCAGCAATTGATTTCGCCGTTTTTCTTAAACCGGTTCCAGACATCATAAATCCGTTCTTTATTGGCGTATCCCTGGTCATAGCGCATTTCACTCTGTATCCATAACAGGATAAGCACGGCGGCCGCCATTCCTATCGACAGGCCTGTAATATTAAGAACGGAAAAACTTTTCTTACGCCACAGGTTACGCCAGGCAACCAGAAGATAGTTTTTGATCATGTGGTAATGTGGTATTTATATCTGTCAATAACTAAAAGGCAATGAGGGTTATTCATTGCCTGTGGTATACATTAATGAAATTTGAGATTGAGCCGTCCACTATTGGCCCGCGCTTCTATTTTGGCGCCACCTCCCTTCAGTTTACCTTCCACACGGTCGCGATCAATACGGCCACTAAAATCTTCGAGACGATCCGTTTCAATTTTATTACCGCTAAGATCCAGATCCATCGCCTGCCCCTGCGGCAGATCGAGTGTAATGCCTCCGGCTGAAGTATGCACGTTTACATATTTATCGAGCCGGACCATTTTTACCGATACATGACCACCACTGGTGCCTGTGTTGAGGTTGCCGGAAATATTGTCCATCGTAATGCTGCCGCCGGAAGTATGTGCAGCTAATGTGCCATCAATATTATTTCCCTTAATGCTGCCTCCGCTGGTGGTAGCGCCGATATCTCCTTTCAGTTCCTGCAGGGTCAGAGAGCCGCCTGATGTAGTGAGACGGATGCGTCCATTGCTGTTCTTTGCCTCAATGCTGCCTCCACTGGTTGTAAGTGTGACATCTTTGGTCACCTGATCGGCATAAATACTGCCGCCACTGGTCACCCCATTTACTTTGGCATCTACCCGCTCTACACGCAGACTACCGCCACTGGTAGTGAATTCGTGATTGCCACCTTTGAAATCACTGAGCTGAATGCTGCCGCCACTGGTCACCAGGTCGGTTGAGGCCGTAGCAGGCAGGTATAGTTTAAACGAAATACTGAGCGACTTCTTCCAGTCACGATTGTTCTTTTTATTGCGGGCTGTTGCAGTCAGTTTCCCGTTTTCAGTTCCCACATTCAGCTCATAGTTCTCATTGAGCAAAGACTGAATTTCTTCCTGCGACCATTTCTTATTTCCATTTCCGCTGATATATACTTCTACCCGTGGTTCAGCATCAGCACCAGTGGCATGAATATAGCCACCGCTCGTGCGCACATAGGCGTCTGTGATTTTTTTATCCTTCAGCGAAACCGTCTGATAAGGTGTTTTATTATCCTGGGCAAATAGTGAACCGCTAAAGAGAAGCAGTATAAGAAAGGAAAGAATACTTTTCATGGCATCTGTATTTAAAAAGATCAATTACTGGATAAATAATCAGCCGATAAGACAGGCATCGATGTGCTGATCGGGGATTTCGGCCTTATTGGAGGGATGCAGTTCCGCATCAGCATGCTGAAAGGCTTTTTCACGGGCCTGCTGCAGACGGACTTGTACCGCATGCACTGGTCGTGGGTGGCCCTCTTCATCGCGCAGGGTAGTCAGCACATGCAGGGCGTATACTGCATCATCGATCAACCGGCTGTTATCATCGGTCATCGTACGCCAGGCATTCCAACGGGCTACCTGTATGGGATCTGTCTGAAGATACCATTCATAAAAACTGTTGTCGAGTAAAATAGATTCAATAGTGCGATGTGTCATGTGGCAGTTATTAACTCCGAATCCGAGTGCCGGCACCGGCTGAGTGATGCCGGAACCCTGGACCGGAATATCAAAAAAACTGGTTCACGGCTGCTACAGAAAGCAAAAACGTGCCAGAGAAGACACCTGCTGATTTACAATAAATTAGAGATAAACAACCGTTTGAAATGTACGGTTTTGATACAATGATTGTACGGTTTCAGTAGTGGACAGTGGCCTGTGGACAGTAAGAAGCGCTTCAAACTCTTTATACCCTTTAAACTTTTAAACCTTTATACTTTTAACCTCTCTCAGCTACTCCACTACTTCCCCTTCCAGATCATAATCATACGCCCTGGTAATACGTACGTTCACAAACTCTCCGACGGGGAGTTGATGTTTGGAGTGAATGATCACCTCGTTGTCTACTTCCACACTGTCAAATTCGGTACGACCCAGATAGCGGCCGGCTTCTTTTTTATCGATGAGGGTTTTGAAAACACGGCCTACTTTTTCCTGATTGAGTTCAAAGGAAATTTCCTGCTGCACTTCCATGACCTCCTGTGCGCGACGTTCTTTTTCTTCGGCAGGAATAGTGTCAGGCAGGTCATATGCGCTGGTGCCTTCTTCATGCGAATAGGAGAAGATACCTACCCGGTCAAAGCGTTGTTTTTGCAGAAACATTTTCAGTTCATCCACATCATCCTGGGTCTCACCCGGGAATCCGGCAATAAGCGTGGTACGCAGACAAATACCCGGCACTTTTTCGCGGATAGCCGATACCAGGTCTTCCATTTCTTCGCGGGTGATCTGACGTTTCATAGCTTTCAGCATGTTGTTGGCAGCATGCTGCAAAGGCATATCGAGGTAGTTGCAGATATTGGGGCGTTCCCGCATCACATCCAGTATTTCGAGAGGGAATTTGGAAGGATAAGCATAGTGCAGGCGTATCCACTCCAGGCCTTTTACATCGGCAAGGCGGTGCAACAGATCAGGCAGGGCTCGTTTTTTGTAAATATCCAGTCCGTAGTAAGTAAGCTCCTGTGCAATCAGCATTACTTCTTTCACTCCTTTTTTCACCAGCCCTTCTGCTTCACGTACCAGGTCGTCAATGGATTTGCTCACATGTTTCCCGCGCATCAGCGGAATGGCACAGAAAGCACAGGTGCGGTTGCAGCCTTCCGATATTTTCATGTAAGCGTAATGCTGCGGTGTTGCCAGCAGCCGCTCTCCCAGTAACTCTGTTTTATAATCTGCATCAAACTGTTTGAGGATAAGCGGCAGTTCCATAGTACCAAAAAAGGCATCCACTTCGGGTATCTCCGCCTCCAGGTTGTTTTTGTATCGTTCACTCAGACAGCCGGTCACATATACTTTGTCCAGTTTGCCACGGCGTTTTAATTCCACCTGATCCAGTATGGTATTAATGCTTTCTTCCTTAGCCTTGTCGATAAAGCCACAGGTATTGACAACCACTATATTATGATCCAATTTGCCGTTTTCATGCACCACATTAATATCGTTGGCACGCAACTGACCGCTGAGCACTTCACTGTCAACCATGTTTTTGCTGCAGCCCAGCGTAATGATATTAACCTTGTCTTTACGGAGTGTTTTCGTTTTCATTGCAGACTGCAAAGATAGTGGATAGTTAACAGTGGACAGTGGCCGGTGAACAGTCGACAGTAAGAATACCCTTTAAACTTTTACACTCTTTTTAGCAATTTTCACCGCTCCCAGGGCAGAAGCATCTGCCTCACCCGACACGATGAGTTTTTGGTTGAGCTGCCGGGAAACGATATCGAGCCAGAGTGCCGATTCGGTAAAACCACCGCTGGCATATACCCGTTCAATCTTTTCTCCTCCTGCTTCAATGGCTTGTGTGATCTGGTATAATGACAACGCCACTCCTTCCAGAATAGCCCGCAGAAAATGGGCTTTGGTATGACCGGCATGGATACCGGTAAATGAAGCTTTGGCAGAGGCATCCCAAACGGGTGCCCGTTCACCATACACATAAGGCACACAACGAAGTCCATCTGCCCCGGGCGCTACAAGTGCTGCCTGATCTAGCCAGTAACTTAATGTGGCAGGGGTCGTTTGCTGTCCCTGCAGAAAGATATCTGCAAACCAGGCCAGCAGGTTACCGCCATTATTAATCGCACCGCCGGAAAGATACTGACCTTCTGCGGCTGCATAATGAAACAATACGCCCCGTTCGTCGGGCACTGGTTGCGATCGCAATACCCGCACGGCCCCACTGGTGCCGATCGTAAGTGCCATATCACCGGGCTTTATTGCTTCACTACCGAGTGTTGCCAGGTATCCATCGCTGCCTCCTATGACCCATACAAGAGGGATTGTCCAGAAATGCAGATCTGTATAATGATTATCTGCCCGCAAATGATGATATACCGATACCGGTTTACTCAGCTGAGCTTCCGTAATACCTGCCTGGGCCAGTGCCTCCGTACACCACTGCCGGCGATGAATATCAAAAAGGCCGGTAGCAGAAGCAACGGAGTGATCGATCTCATAAAGACCCGTCAGGTTTTTCCAGAGCCAGTCTTTGAGTGACAGGACACGGGGCTTTTGCTCCATGATATCGGGATGTGTCTCCTGCATCCAGGCGATTTTGCAAAGCGGTGACATGGGGTGAACAGGCGTGCCTGTGAGGAGGTAGATATGATGTCCCAGGTTACTGTTGCGCAGTGCGATTGCCTGAGACTGGCTGCGTGTATCGGCCCAGATGATCAGCGAGGTGAGCGGGAGATCATTTTTATCGAGCAGCAACAGGGCGTGCATGGCCGTGCTGAAACCTGCAATGCAGCGACTGGCTTCTGCGGGAATGGCAACGGCCAGCTCCCGTAGTGCCTGCAAAACAGTATCGCGAATGGCCAGTGGATCCTGTTCCTGCCAGCCAGGATGTGGCTGCACGGTTTGTACAGGCCATTTCTTTTGCCACAATACCCGTTCCTGCCTGTCGGTCAGCACTGCCTTGAGATGGGTGGTACCCAGATCTATGCCGGCAAAAACATCCATGAGCTAATATAAGACATGAAACGCTTTATCAGGAAGCCGGACCATCCTGCTTATTTCTTTTCGAGACTAAAGAGGCTGTCCACAAATTCGTGTTTGTCGAAGACCAACAGGTCTTCCATTTTTTCACCTACTCCGATAAATTTGACCGGTATTTTGAACTGGTTGGCGATAGCCAGGACCACACCGCCTTTGGCGGTGCCATCCAGTTTGGTAATGGCCAGGGCCGATACATCAGTAGCGGCTGTAAACTGACGGGCCTGCTCCAGGGCATTTTGTCCCGTAGAGCCATCCAGCACCAGCAACACTTCATGAGGTGCTTCCGGAATCACTTTCTGGATTACGCGTTTGATCTTGCTGAGCTCTTCCATCAGGTGAGCTTTATTGTGAAGGCGTCCGGCAGTATCAATCAGTACCACCTCGCTATTGCGCGATACGGCACTTTGTACAGTATCAAATGCCACAGCAGCGGGGTCGGCCCCCATGCCCTGCTTGATAATAGGTACACCGGTGCGTTCGCTCCAGATGGTCAGCTGATCCACGGCGGCAGCCCGGAAAGTGTCTGCTGCACCGAGTAAAACCGACTTTCCTGCTTTATTGAAATTATAAGCCAGTTTACCGATAGTAGTTGTCTTACCTACCCCGTTCACACCTACTACAAGAATTACATAAGGTTTCGATGGAAGCTCTGAATTAAAAGCATAACTATTTGATTCTGGAGCGTCTACCAAAATTTGCTCAATTTCTTCCTGAAGTATTTTATTGAGTTCCGCGCTGCTCATGTATTTATCGCGGGCCACTCTTTTCTCGATCCGTTCTATGATACGCACTGTGGTTTCAATGCCCACATCGGCTCCTACCAGTGCCTCCTCCAGGCTATCCAATACTTCTTCATCGACTGTACTCTTACCGGCTATAGCTTTTGTGATACGTGCCAGAAATCCTTCTTTGGTTTTCTGCAAACCCTGATCGAGGCTTTCTTTTTCTTTCTTCCCGAATAACTTATTGAAAAAACCCATATCGTTCAATTTGTAGCGTGAGTTATGAGTTCTAAGTAATAAGTTTTGAGTTATGGGGATTAAGTGGAAGCAGGCACAGAACTTTGGTTCTGTTTATCACTTAAAACTTATTACTTAAGACTTATAACCTAAAACTTACTGAAAACAACAAAAGCCATTCGTGTTGTCACGAATAGCTTTTAACTATATAATGCCTGGCCAGCTTATTTCTGAGCCAGGTAATCTTTCACTTTGTCTTTGTGAATGATCGCTTCCTTAAAGGTATAAGCACCTGTCTTGGGGCTGCGAACAGCCTTGATCACTTTAGTCCAGTTTTTCGCTTCAGCAGAGGCCTTCAGGTCCTTTACTTTCGAGTTTTTTGAAGCCGCTTTTGCCATGATATCTTAGTTTATCAATTCTGATAGATAGAGGAACAAACCTGGTTGAGGACAACCGGCTTTATCCTTATTTAATTTCTTTGTGAACAGTTACCTTTTTCAGGATAGGGTTGTATTTTTTCAACTCCAGCCTTTCGGGATTGTTCTTTTTGTTCTTTACCGTGATGTAACGGCTGGTGCCAGGCTGACCACTGGTTTTGTGCTCAGTGCATTCCAGGATCACTTGTACACGGTTACCTTTCTTTGCCATAATGCTTGTTTATATATTTCTGTAGAAACAGCAGTACCAGACTGCCTTTTCCTTTTGTTAGATCTTTTCGCCTCTCGCTCTCAGTTCTTTCACTACACTGTACAAACCGCGCTTGTTGATAGTGCGGATCGCATCAGTAGACAATTTGAGCGTGATCCACTTATCTTCTTCTGCCAGGTAAAATTTCTTCACCTGCAGATTAGGCAGAAACCGACGCTTCGTTTTAATATTGGAGTGAGATACCTTGTGACCTCCAATCGGTGTTTTGCCTGTTACCTGACATACTCTGGCCATGATTGATACAAAATTTTATTCCCGAATTTTTCGGGAGGCAAAGGTAAGGAAACACTGGCAATTAGCCTATTAGTTAAGAATGATTTTTTGAAAAAATCTCGAAAAGGCCATTATAAGCGATACACCAGACATTTTAAGTATAATAAACTGCTGACTATCAATAAATTGACCTCCCTTATACCTTCTGCCCTCACCTCTGCCTGCAACCTGGAACTTATTACTCAGAACTCCCTACTCCCTTTGCCTTGCGCAAAAACCGGATTATCAAAAACACGGAGGCAAAGCTCAGCCCTGCGATCAGACCGACCCACATACCCTGGGCTCCCATATCAAAACCAAAAGCCAGGGTATAACCTAATGGCAGGCCAATAACCCAGTAAGCAATAGCAATAAGGATGGTCGGTGTCTTTACATCTTTGATACCCCGCAGTAACCCGGCCCCGATTGCCTGTGTACTGTCTGATATCTGAAACAGTGCGGCAAACAGCAGCAGCGTGGATGCTAACCCTATCACCGCCTCATTTTTATTAAAGAAATGGGGCAGCTGATTGCGAAGGAGCGAAAAGAGAATAGCACAGAAAACGCCGTAACAAAGAGCCGTAATCAAGGTACTGCGGCCGATACGGGATATTTTTGGCCAGTTGCTGCTGCCAAATGCATTACTCACCCGGATAGATCCCGCCTGAGCCAGGCCCATCGATACCATGAAAGTAAAAGAAGCACAACTAAGTGCAATCTGATGTGCAGCCTGCGCCACGGCACTGATAGTGCCAATCAGTATCCCGGATACGGCAAAGGCTCCGGCTTCCATACCAATCTGCAGACTGCTGGGTACTCCGATATGCAGCAATTCGCCCAGCGTGCGTTTTTTCAGACGCCATTGTACCACACGATCCTGGATATAGGGCGCAAATGTGCGGTGACGCAAAACCACCAGCCCCAGTACTACAAACATGAGCGTACGCGTGATCAGCGTTGACCAGCCTGCTCCCTGCAACTCCAGCCGCGGAAAGCCCCAGTTGCCATAGATCAGCAGGTAGTTAAGCAGGATATTAAGCGGCATACCGCAAAGCGATAAGACCATGGCTGTGCGCGTAAACTGCAACCCGTCTGTAAACTGCTTGAGTGTCATAAACAGCAACATGGGAATAATAGATAATCCCATCAGCTGCATAAAGGGCATGGCATAGGCTACCACTTCCGGATCCTGCCCCATGTGCAACAGGATATTTTTACCAAATACGAGAGCGAGGGAAATAGTCACCGCAGTAAGGGCACAAAGCAAAAAACCATTATAGAAATAATGAGAGACCAGTTTATCATTCTGGCGGCCATGCGCCAGTGAAACCATTTGTGATACCGAAATAGTCATACCGATACCCAATACAAATGGTATGTTCATCGTATTAATCACCAGTGCCGCTGCCGCCAGTTGCTTGTAGCTGATGGCACCCACCATGGCCGTATCAATTATATGCAGCGCCATCTGCGCCAGCTCGCCCACTACAATGGGTATAGCCAGCCTGATTGTTTTGCCTGCCTCGTGTTTCAACGTTTCCATAAAAAAAGCCTGCAAAGATAGGGTAATAAGGTGGAAGGCTGAAGGCAGAAGGTTTTAAGTGATAAGCAGCAGCCTTTCGCCCTGTACCTTTCTGCAAAGCAACCGCTAACTTTGTAGCTGAATACGCACACAATAATCCATACCGGTAATTATCTGTTCCGAATGTTATCAACCCGTGCTTTTTTATCCTTTCTTCTTCTTTCTCTTTTTTACTCAACGGCTAATTCTTTCCAGCCGGTTCCACCGCTTCTGGTACGCAAAGGAAAAGTCGTTGGTATAAAAGACGGAGACACCATCAGCCTGCTGTACAACCAGCAAACACTTACCGTAAGACTTGAACATATTGATTGTCCTGAAAAAGGTCAACCCTATGGCACCCGTGCCAGGCAATTTATATCCGATAGTTGTTTTGGTAAAAATGTAACCGTTACAGGTACCCGTTTTGACCGCAACAAACGATTAATCGGTGTTGTCACCACTATTGCCGGCACCAACATCAACAAAGCACTGGTAACTGCCGGCCTTGCATGGCATTACCGTCAATATTCTACAGACAGCAGTTATTCGCTGCTTGAAAAGCAGGCCCGGCTGCAACGCAGAGGACTATGGGCCAACGACCAGCCTACCCCACCCTGGAACTGGCGCAAAAAGAAAAGGTAAGCATCCCTACCTATACATATCAACTCCTTCCTCCCACACTTCAGCAAAATAAAAACACAGCTCATACCGGCTGTAGTATCAATTGCCTATCCCGGCCTGTAGGTTTGTATCATTACACGCCGCCGGAGGATTACTTACCAGGTCTTATACCCGGCACAAAAGTTTCCTCTATCCTGCAGACCGGGCGTAAGGCAACTGATGATGAAGGCCTCTGCAGGATAGCGACCTGGTAAATCGCGAGGAATGAAAGAAGGGCAATTATACGACATGGATTTGCCGGTATAATTGCCCCTTTTAGTATTCTGTTAAAAGAGAATACCCATTCAAACCAATACAGATCAGATTTGTTACATTGCTGTTTAACTTATATGAATATCCGACACTTCTTTTTGTATTTGCTCCTGTTGCTGTCGCCCGTATGGCTACAGGCCAGGCAGCAGGATACGCTTTTCCATCTCTATAAAGCCAAACAGTTTTCGCATTTGCATGAGCTCAATAATAATCCAGCTCACCCGCTATATTATTTTTACAGTGCCGTCTATGCAAATGCCTGCAACCGGCCTGCAGTATCCAATCAATTGCTGAAAGATTATATAAAAAAGAAAAAGAAGCCTGCCGGTCTCATCGCATTCGATTATTACAGTCTCCTGCACGACAATTATGTCCGTTCTTTTCAATACAGGGAGGCCGCCAGCTCAGGTCGTTACCTGCTGAAACATTTCAGCAAACATTATACTGACCAGGATCGTCTGGGGCAACAATATGCCTCTCTTATCTGGAAGGCGCTGACAAAAGAACCTCCACAACAGATAGAGCAACCCGTATCCGACAGTATTCCTTTTACGCGCGATATGGCGGGACTCATCAATATACCGGTGATAAGCGGTGGGCAGGCAGGGCAGTTTATTTTTGATACCGGAGCAGGACTCTCTTCTGTCTCTGAATCCTACGCAAAACAACTGGGTTTTCGCATACTACCTGATACAGGCATTTATGTAGCAGGTTTTACCGGTATTTACAATCCGGTACGCATTGCCATTGCTCCCGAATTACGCTTTGGTTCCATTGTAATTCATAATGAACCTTTCCTTGTTTTCCGCGACGAAGCACTCAGTTTTGCCAATGGAGCTTATAAGATAAATGGAATCATCGGATTTCCCGTTGCCAAAGAGCTGGGGCGCATCACCATCACACGAAAAAGTTTACTGATAGATGCACACCGGGAAAACAACAGCTTTGCAAAAAACTTTTTTGTAGAGCAGCTCCGGCCGATCGTATTGTTAAGCTATAAAGGCAAACTACTTCCTTTCAACTTTGATACGGGAGCCGGCAGTTCCGATTTTTTACGGCCTTTTTATGAACTGGATAGCAACGCACTGAAAGCAGCGGGTAAATATGTAGATAAACAAAGTGCCAGTGCCGGTGGTGCTCATACACGTCGCGTACTGGAAATACCCAACCTGAAGCTGCAGTTAGGTTCAAAAACCATAACGATCCCTATGGCAGGCGTGGATCCCACTGCCTATCACATATCCTCGCAGGAACTCTATGGCAATATTGGCCAGGACCTGCTGAAACAATACAATAAAGTAATTCTGGATTTTGGCAACAATGTCTTACTTCTTGAGTAATAAGCTATAAGTTTTAAGTTATACGTTTTGAGTTTTAGGTATTATCTAACTTAAAACTTATAACTCATTACTTATAACTGAGAACTTATTCTATTCTCTTACCAAATGGCATCATTGATATTTCTATCAGTTTAAAATGCTGCATGCCCCAGGGTATACCGATAATGGTAATACACAACAGCGCTCCCATTACCAAGTGCACAAACGCTGTATAAAGACCGCCGCAAAGCAGCCAGATGAGGTTAAACAATAAAGGTAAACATCCGCTGCCGCTGCCATCGCTGACCACCCGGCGGCCAAAAGGCCAAAGCACGAGCCCGGCCAGTTTAAAGCACTGCAGTCCCCAGGGTATCCCGATAAAGGTGATGCAAAGCACCAGTCCGCCTACAAAATAACCCAGGGCCGCCAGGAAGCCGCCAAAGATCAGCCAGAGAAGATTGCCAAAAAGGTTCATGGATCAAAGGTAAGAGAGTTTAAAGGGTATAAAGGGTATAAAGGGTTTAAAGAGTTTAAAATGTTGAGAGATTACTCTATCTGTTTCTCCTCTTTAAACTCTTTAAACCCTTTATACCCTTTATACTTTCTCTATGTACATTTCCGACAGAAGAATCGCCGTCAGCATAAAAACAGCCGCAGAACTTGCAGGGGCAGCGATTTTGATGGATAATTGTATATGCGGAAAATTGTACTGATCGGTATCGGAATCCTTATCTCCCTGTTTTCGCTGGCTCAGCCAGCTACGGAAATCAACTGGCGTTTTACCATTGTTGGTCCCGTCCGCGAACCGCTTGCCGGCGCTACGGTAAGCCTGTTGCGCAGCGATTCCAGTGTTTTCAAACAGGTGATCTCCGATAGCCTGGGACAGGTACAGTTTAGCGCTCCCGGTAACCTGTCGCTGACCGGTCGCATTTCGCGGATTGGTTTTCAGACACAATACCTCAGCCTGGGCAACGACGCTGAGCGTGCTGCCCGCACCATCGTTTTGCAGCCATCGGAGGCCACTTTGAGCAATGTAGTAGTGACTGCCAAAAAACCGCTGGTGCAATTTCTGACCGACCGCACTGTGGTAAATGTAGACGCGTCTATCACCAATGCCGGTACATCCGTAATGGAAGTACTCGAAAAATCGCCCGGGGTCACGGTAGATAAGGATGGCAATATCAGCCTCAAGGGAAAACCCGGCGTACAGATCATGATCGATGGCAAACCGACCATGCTGGCCGGTTCCGATCTGCAAAACCTGCTGTCGGGCATGAACTCATCGCAGGTCGAAACCATTGAGCTCATCGACAATCCATCTGCCAAATATGATGCTGCAGGCAATGCCGGCATCATCAACATACGTACTAAAAAGAATAAGCAGAAAGGCTTCAATGGCAGTCTCACTGTAGCAGCAGGACAGGGCCGCCTTCCCAAAAACAATAATAACCTGCAGTTCAACTATCGCAATGGAAAATTTAATTACTTCCTGACCTATAGTGTGAACCTCAACCGGCAGTTTATGGATATGTATGCTTTGCGTACCTATTATGATCTCGATAATAAAGTAACCTCCCTGCTGGAGCAGCCTTACTATACCCGCTCGCGGGGCAATACGCATGTATTGCGTACAGGTGCCGATTATTACCTCAGTAACCGTACCACACTGGGCCTTGCACTTTCGGGTATGAGCCTGCATCGGTACAACACCGGAGAAGCTACTGCCATCTGGATGAATGAGCAGCATCAGACAGACTCTACCATTTATACCTCCAGCCTTAATACCAGCCGTATGCGCCAGGGAGGTATCAATCTCAATATGCGTCACAACTTTGACAGCAAGCGTGAACTTTCTGCCGATTTTGACCTGATTCATTACCGCATCCGCTCTGCACAGCATTTCGAAAACAGGTTAGGCGCACTGGGTGGTAATCCCGACGATGCCTCAGAAGGCGATATTCCCTCCACTCTGCGCATTCTTACCGGAAAAATAGATTATACACAACGCTTTGAGAAATGGACCTGGGAGACCGGATGGAAGTCATCGCGGGTAAGTACCGACAACCTGGCCCAGTATTATACCTGGGAAAATAATGGATGGGTAGATGATCTCAACAAAAGCAATCACTTCCTGTACACAGAAAATATTCATGCACTTTATACCAATGCACAGGCAACACTCGGCAAATGGAGTCTGCAGGGCGGACTACGTTATGAGTATACCGGCTATGATGCCCGTCAACTCGGCAATGCGCGCGTAAAGGATTCTTCGTTTAGCCGTCAGTATGGCAATCTTTTCCCTTCCGTGTTTGTAACCTGGCAGGCAGATTCAGTCAATAGCTTTACCGTGCGTGCAGGACGCCGCATTGACCGGCCACCTTTTCAAAAACTGAATCCCTTTGTATTTATCATTAATAAATACACTTATCAGCAGGGCAACCCTTATTTCAAACCACAGTTTACCTGGAATTTTGAACTGTCTCATTTATACAAAGAAGTTCTTTCCACCACATTCAGCTATAACCTGATCCGTGATTATATCTCGCAGGTGTTCTATGCAGATACCAGTACCGGCCTCATCGTATATACCGAAGGGAATATTGGCAAGATGCAGAACTATAGCCTGACCATGAGCACCCAGTTATCTCCCACTCCATGGTGGTCATTCAATGTTCAGGGTACGGCCAATCATAAAATCATCGAAGCTCAGCTGTGGCGCAAGTATCGGGCACGTATCACACAGGCCAGTTTCAGTCTCAACAGCCAGTTTAAGCTGGGCAAAGGCTGGGGGGCTGAACTGAGTGGCTTTTACATTACCCGTGCACAAAACGATATCCAGGAAGTGTTGAAGCCGACGGGGCAACTGGCTGTTGGTTTTTCCAAACAGGTATTGCGCAATAAGGGGACATTGCGTCTTACTGTACGCGATATCTTTTATACGCAGGCAATGGCCGGCCTCACCGATTTCCTGCAGACAAAAGAGTATTTCAAATTACAACGCGACACTCGGGTAGCCACCCTTTCCTTCAGCTGGCGGTTTGGCAAGGCCATGAAACAAACAGCCCGCCGCAATACCGGCGGCGCTTCCAGCGAGATAGAACGCGTAGGCACGGTCAACTAATAAGGTGTAAGGTAGAAGGTAAATGGTCTTCCTCCCACCCTCTACCTTTCACACGTCTTTAACCAGAAAAATTTGGACATATTATACCAATCGGTATAATTTTACACCGTCAAACTGATTCCATGGCAGGAAAAGCAGAACGAACCAGACAGCATATCATCGAAAAGGCTGCTCCTTTTTTCAACAAGAAAGGATATGCTGATACGTCGCTGTCAGACATTACTGCCGCCACCGGCCTCACCAAGGGAGCCATTTATGGCAATTTTGAAAATAAGGACGAATTGGCCCTGGCTGTTTTCTCCTATAACCTCGACCGGCTGGCCGGCGGTATGCTGGTAGCCATGCAGCAACAGGATAATGCCGTAGATCAGCTACTGGCGATGATCCGGTATTATCGCCAGGCATACCGTCAGGTAGCGGTGCAGGGTGGTTGTCCGGTCATGAATGCTGCTGTAGAAGCAGACGATAATTTCCCGGCGCTGAAAGTAAAAGTGAAAGGGGCTGTCAAAAGCTGGTCACGAACTATCGCCCGTATCATAGACACCGGCAAAAAAGAAGGTACTATTCGTCAGCAAACGGATGCCGGCAGTATGGCTACCCTGCTGATAGCCCTGATAGAAGGCGGGCTTATGCTGGCCAAACTGGCCGATGAAGCCAGCCCATTGCAGCTAACCCTCGACAGAGCTGAGGAGATCATACGCAAAGAAATCGCGAAATAGTTTTTTTTATTAAAAAATATACCGATTGGTATATAATAAATAACAATCATGGAAACAACAAACAACACGGTACTGGTCACAGGCGGAGGATCTGGCATCGGTTTTGAAATAGCCCGCCGCTTTCATGCTGCCGGCAACAAAGTAATACTGGCAGGCCGCAGTGAAACAAAACTCAGGGAAGCCGCTGCACAGCTACCTGGCGCAGACTACCTCGTAGCCGATGTAACCGACCGTGCCGCTGTAGCCAACCTGGTCATTCAGCTGACCTCTGCCTATCCCGATCTGAACATACTCGTCAACAATGCCGGTAAAGCCTATAAGCATTTACTGGATCAGGCCATCGATACACAGGCACTGGCACGTGAAGAAATGGAGACCAATTACCTGGCTGCTGTCTACCTGACAGACAGACTGCTTCCCCATCTTAAACAGCAACAGGAAGCAGCCATCATTAATATCAGTTCAATCGTTGGTTTTGTGCCCGCCTTATCCATTCCTACCTATAGCGCCAGCAAAGCAGCACTCCACTCCTATACCCAGGCATTGCGCCTTACCCTGGCCGGCTCAGCACCACAGGTACAGGTAATAGAAGTTATGCCGCCACTGGTCGACACGGCCTTTGCATCAGCCCTGCAGGGAGATAAGATCAAACCCCAGCAGGTAGCAGAGGAACTATGGACTGCGCTGGAAAACAACCAGACCGAAGTACATGTAGCCGGTACGGCAAAACTGTATCAACTTTTTTTACAATCACCTGCCGCAGCAGCACGTGCGCTCAACGGCATAAAAGAAGCCATATGAATGCGGCACTGCGCTTTTTTGAAGAACGGATAGGGCAAAAACTACATGGTACCCCCTCGCCATTTATGCAGTGGCTTGATCCGGTATTGCTGAAAGCAACAGAAGGCCAACTGATATTTACCTATACCATACGGCCTGAAATGACCAATCCTATCGGTACCCTGCATGGCGGCGTTACCGCCGCTATCATCGACGATGCTATTGGCGCCACCATGTTCTCGTTGGGTGAATCGTATTTTTATACAACACTCAATAATGTTATTGATTATTTTGCTCCTGCCTGGCCGGGACAGGAGGTGCTGGCTATCACCAGCCTCGTCAAACGCGGAAGACAAATAGTGCATGCCCAGTGTGAAATAAGGGAACGGAACGAAAACAAATTACTGGCCCGCGGTATCAGTAACCTGATGCGTACGGAAAAGAAAAAGGAAACAAACACATGAAACGAGTAGTCATAACCGGCATGGGAGCCCTTACACCTATCGGCAATAATGTACCTGAATTCTGGCAATCGCTGACAGAAGGCCGCAGCGGTGCAGCTCCCATCACTCATTTTGATGCATCGGTTTTCAAAACACATTTTGCCTGCGAACTGAAGGGCTTCGATATCACGCAACACCTGGAAAAGAATGAGCTCCGGCGCTACGATCCTTTTACTCAATATGCGCTGGTAGCCGTGGAGGAAGCCCGCCAAATGGCCGGCATCGACTTTTCGCAGCTGAACGGCAATCGTATTGGCGTGATCTGGGGCTCAGGCAACGGCGGTATTCAGACCTTCCAGGATCAGGTACTGGAATATGCTGCCGGTAATGGCACTCCCCGTTTTAATCCTTTTTTCATCCCGCGGATGATCGTGGATATTGCCGCAGGGGTCATCTCCATCCGGTATGGTTTACGCGGACCCAATTTTGCCACGGTATCGGCCTGTGCTACATCCAATACGGCCATCATCGAAGCATTTAACTATATACAATGGGGTAAAGCAGATGTAATGGTTACGGGTGGCTCCGAAGCTCCCATCAACCAGTCATCTGTTGGCGGTTTTAATGCGGCACGTGCACTTTCTACCCGCAATGATGACCCGGCAACCGCATCGCGTCCCTTTGATCCTACCCGCGATGGATTTGTAATGGGTGAAGGTGCAGGAGCCCTGATCCTGGAAAGCCTGGAGCACGCTCAGCAACGCGGCGCCACGATACTGGCCGAAGTGCTTGGCGGCGGCATGGCGGCAGATGCCTATCATCTCACAGGCACACATCCGGATGGAGAAGGTGCCTGGCTGGGTATGCAGGCCGCGCTGGAAGAAGCAGGACTGCAACCGCAACAGATCGATTATATCAATGCGCACGCCACCTCCACAGACATGGGTGATACCAGCGAACTCAAAGCCGTTGCCCGACTGTTTGCCGGTCATGCCCGGTTGGCCATCAGTGCCACCAAATCCATGACCGGGCACCTGCTGGGAGCCGCCGGAGCAGTAGAAGCGATCGCCTGCATCCAGGCTATCCGACACAACCAGGTACCGCCTACTGCCAATACAAAAGAAATCGAAGCTCCTTTTGACCAGCTCTTCCGTTTCCCACTGGGCCAGGCCTGTGAGCAGCCGGTAAATTATGCTATGAGCAATACGTTTGGGTTTGGCGGACATACGGCTACGGTGATCTTTGGGAAAGTATAAAAGCTAAAAGGTATAAAGGTTTAAAAGGAATAGAGCGACACAAAAGAAGTTCAATTCCTTCCGAACTCCCTTAACCTTTATACTTTTATACCTTTTAACCGTTTTACTGTCTTGTATCGGAATTGCCCTTCTTTTAATACCTTTGCCCCTCAATCATCTAATCAATTAATAATCTTAGACATGGCATACGATGTAGTTGTGCTTGGCAGTGGTCCTGGTGGTTATGTGGCCGCTATCCGCGCCTCGCAATTAGGCTTGAAGACAGCTATTATTGAAAAAGAAAGTCTGGGTGGTATCTGCCTCAACTGGGGCTGTATCCCTACCAAGGCTCTTTTGAAAAGCGCGCAGGTGGTAAACGATATCCGCCACGCCGAATCTTATGGTATTGAAGCAACCGGTACCCCCCGTTTTGATGCCGTTATCAAACGCAGCCGTGGCGTAGCCGATAAAATGAGCAAGGGTGTCAACTTCCTGATGCGTAAAAACAAAATTGACGTGATCATGGGCTTTGGCAAACTCACTGCTCCCGGTAAACTCGAAGTAACTGATGCCGAAGGCAAAAAACAAATTGTAGAAGGTCGTCATATCATCGTGGCCACAGGTGGCCGCAGCCGTGAATTGCCCAGCCTCAAACAGGATGGTAAAAAGATCATTGGCTATCGCGAAGGCATGTCATTACCCACACAACCAAAAAGCATCATCATCGTTGGCAGCGGTGCCATAGGTGTTGAATTTGGATATTTCTACAACAGCATCGGCACCAAAGTAACCATCGTAGAGTTTCTGCCCCGCGTGGTACCTGTTGAAGACGAAGAAGTATCAAAAGAACTGGAGAAAAACTTCAAAAAGCAGGGCATCGAAATCATGACCAGCAGCGAAGTAACCAGTGTGGATACCAGTGGCGAAGGAGTAAAAGCGAAAGTAAAAACGGCCAGCGGTGAAGTAACCCTCGAAGCAGACGTTGTATTGAGTGCAGTGGGTGTTGCCGCCAACATCGAAGGCATCGGTCTCGAAACCCTGGGTGTAAAAACAGATAAAGGCAGGATCTCTGTTGACAAATACTACAAAACAAATGTAGCCGGCGTATATGCTATCGGCGACTGCGTTCCCGGCCAGGCCCTGGCACACGTAGCCAGCAAAGAAGCTATCATCTGTGTGGAAGCAATCGCTCATGGCGAAAAGAAATACAATCATCAGCCCGAGCCTCTCGACTACGGCAACGTACCGGGCTGTACCTATTGCTACCCCGAAATCGCTTCTGTAGGCTTTACCGAAAAACAAGCCAAAGAAGCCGGCTACGATATCAAAGTGGGTAAATTCCCGCTCAGCGCAAGCGGCAAAGCTTCAGCTGCCGGCCATACCGAAGGTTTCGTCAAAGTGATCTTTGATGCCAAATACGGCGAATGGCTGGGCACTCATGCTATCGGCTACAACGTAACCGAAATCATCGCACAAACCGTTACCGCCCGCAAACTTGAGACTACTCACCATGAAGTACTCAACAGCATCCATCCCCACCCCACCATCAGTGAGAGTGTGAAAGATGCGATTGAAGTAGCGTATGGTGAAGCGATACACCTCTAAAAGTTTAAAGGTTTAAAAGTTTAAACGTAAGTCTCTTCATAACGAGGAGACTTTTTTTTATCCGAAAAAAAACATTTCTATACGTTTTTTTCTCATGGCAGATTAAGATAGAGCACTTTACTTTATGCCAAAATCAGTGAGTAATGGCAACCGTGCAAAAGTTTGAAGACCTGGTGGTCTGGCAACTGGCCAGAGAGCTTTGTCAAAAACTGGAACAGATCATTGAAAAAAATAAACAAAAAATCGACTACGCCCTCATTCATCAAATCGAAAGATCATCCGGATCTGTAATGGACAATATTGCTGAAGGATTTGAGCGAGGGAGCCGTAAGGAATTCATTCAATTTCTTGGATATGCAAAGGGGTCCTGCGGCGAAGTACGTTCACAAACTTACCGGCTATTTGACAAAAAAATCATCACTGAAGAAGAGTTTCAGTTTATCCAGAATCATTGCAATCATACCAGCAGTTTATTATCCCGCTTAATGACAAAACTTCAGCAATCTCCTATACCCGGTTTTCGTCACAGGCCGAAAAGTAAGTAACCCACTCTTTTACCTTTAAACTTTTAAACCTTTATACTTTTAAACTTCCTTCCCTCCCAACATCGGCACAAACAAAAAATTATCAAACACCTCTTCTTTGAGGGCGCCGTTTTCGAGTTTGGTGATCCGCATCATTCGCTGCACTTTATCGTCGCCAACGGGAATCACCATCATGCCGCCAACACGAAGCTGATCAATAAGACGCGGGGGGATTTGCGGTGCCGCCGCCGTGATGAGCACCCGGTCAAAAGGAGCATAGGTAGGCAGGCCTTCATAGCCGTCTCCATAAAAGAATTTGATAGTGGGGTATTTCTTAAGAAAATCGAAACTCTTATTTATATCATACAGCTTTTTCTGCCGCTCAATGGTATATACCTGCACGCCCATCTCTGCCAGCACGATTGCCTGGTAAGCACTGCCCGTACCTACTTCCAGTACTTTCATAAAAGGCTTAAGGTCGAGTAACTGTGTCTGGTAGGCAACGGTGTATGGCTGTGAAATGGTTTGATCTTCCCCAATAGGAAAAGCACGGTCTTCGTAAGCTACTTCATCAAAAGCTGATTCGAGAAAAAAGTGGCGGGGAATGCTACCAATAGCTTCCAGTACTTTTTCATTGGTAATTCCTTTGGCACGAACCGTATCTACCAGTTTTTTTCTTAATCCCTTGTGCCGGTATGTATCTTCTGTAGGTCTCATAAGCTGGCTGCAAGATAGCAAAGTCCGCAGCATTTTTGATGAGGAGACGGCAGGTTTATATGTCTTTGTCCGGGATAAATATTTTTCAAATAAAAAGCCGCTGTTATTCACAGCGGCTTTCATCTTATTATAAAAAAAGATTACAATTTCATATCCGCAATAATCGCTTTGATCTTTTTATCCAGCTCTTTATTAACCTGATCAAAATCAGCAGCCGATTTCAACGCTTCCTTTACACTGAAATAAAATTTGATCTTGGGCTCGGTACCGCTGGGGCGGGCAGATATAATACTGCCATCGGCCAGGATAAACTGCAGCACATTTGACTTGGGCAATGTAATAGCCCACTCTTCGCCGGTCTGGGGGTTACTGCCTTTGCTCAATTCATAATCGAGCAGTTGTACCACCGGAGAGCCATTGATGGATTGCGGCGGATTGGCCCGGTAACCTTCCATCATGGCGGCTATCTGCTGCTGGCCGTCCATTCCCTTTTTTGTAATAGAAATAAGATCTTCCTTATAAAATCCGTATTGCACGTAGAGGTCGACCAGTTTCTCAAAAAGGGTTCGTCCTTTTTCCTTTTCATAAGCCGCCATTTCGCAAAGCAGTGCTACTGCACTTACCGCATCTTTGTCGCGGATCTTATCTCCAATCATGAGACCAAAACTTTCTTCGCCTCCCACCACATAATTTTCCTTTCCTTCTTTCTCCCGGATCATCTCGGCAATCCATTTAAACCCGGTGAGCACTCGATAACAACTCACATTATTTCCTTTGGCCAGGCCATCTACCATTCCGGTGGTAACGATGGTGGTAATCACCATATCATTTGACCGGGCAATACCTTTTGTACGACGTGCTTCGAGCAGGTAATTGAAAGCCAGTATGGCCGTCTGGTTGCCGTTCATAAGCACCCACTCGCCATGATTATCTTTTACACCAATCCCCACACGGTCTGCATCCGGATCGGTACCCAGCAGGATATCTGCATCGAGCTCCTTAGCCTTTTGCAGGCCAATGCCCATGGTTTCCTTTTCTTCCGGATTGGGATATACTACCGTGGGGAAATTGCCATCGGGTATGCTTTGCTCTTCTACGATATGTACATTTTTAAACCCAAAACGCTCCAGCACCTGGGGCACCAGTTTAATGCCGGTACCATGAATGGGCGTATATACGATCTTAAGATCGCTCTGGCGTGCAATGATATCAGGATAGACGCTCAGCTCTTTTACCATGCTGATGTAGGCCTCATCAATTTCTTTTCCTATAAGCGTGATATTCGCTTCGCCACCGCTCCATTTTACTTCATCTACAGAAGCGATCTTTTCCACTTCTTTGATCACATTTTTATCATGTGGTGGCACCAGTTGGGCACCGTCATTCCAGTAAGCCTTATAGCCGTTATATTCTTTCGGATTATGTGAAGCGGTACAGACCACCCCACCCTGGCAACCCAAATGGCGTATGGCAAATGAAAGCTCGGGGGTGGGGCGCAGGCTCTCAAATAAAAATACTTTGATTCCATTGGAGGCAAATACATTGGCAGTGGTCTCAGCAAAGAAGCGGCTGTTGTTGCGGCTGTCGTGTGCAATCGCAACCTTTACATTGTCACCAAAACTTTGTTTGAGATAATTGGCGTAGCCTTGTGTAGCCATACCAACGGTATATTTATTCATGCGGTTGGTGCCTACACCCATGATACCACGAAGGCCACCGGTACCAAATTCAAGATTGCGGTAAAATGCGTCTGCCAGTTCCTTCTCATTTTCGGATTGCAGTTTTTGTACTTCTTCCCGGGTTGTGGCATCGAAGCTATCACTAAGCCAGGCATTCACTTTAACAAGTATTGCAGCGTCTATCATGTACAGATCTGTTTTAGGTTTAAATGAGTTAATGATCGTGGCCTGAAGTTATCAATTTTTAGCTATCAAATCCAGTTAACCTGTTGAAACGTATTTTTGTCCCTATGTTTCGTTTTGCTCCGCTACCGCCCGCTATACTTTTCTTACCCAGCCTATGGGGTAGCCGGCTGCGGCATAGTCTGCTGGCCTGTCTTTTATTGCTGATCACAAACCCTGGCAATACCCAGTCTCCTGCCGGCGATAGCATTGCTGTCACTGCGGCCACCGATACCGGCTCAGGACCTGTCAAAAGCCGTGTATGGCTGGTAGCGGGAATTAATGTGGTGGGCTATGGCACTACGCTGGCCCTGCTCAATAATGCCTGGTATAAAAATGAAGCCCGCACTTCTTTTCACACATTTGACGATAGCCGCGAATGGCTGCAAATGGATAAATGGGGGCATGCCTGGACTACGTTTAATGCCGCCCGTGCCAGCACTGCATTATGGGAATGGACGGGACTATCGCATCGCAAGGCCGTATGGCTGGGCAGTGCCACGTCCCTGCTTTACATGACGGGTATTGAATATCTCGATGCGCATTCAGCCAAGTGGGGATGGAGCTGGAGCGATATGGCAGCCAATGCAACCGGTGTGGGTATCTATGCCGCACAGGCTTTATTGTGGAATGAGCAGCGCATACAACTCAAATTTTCTTTTCACAGCAACCGCTACAGCAGTCAGCAACTGGAAGAACGGGCCGATGACCTGTTTGGCCGCAGCTGGTATGAACGAATGCTGAAAGATTACAATGCACAGACCTACTGGCTAAGTGCCAATCTCCGCTCCTTTTTACCAAAGAGCAAACTTCCTGTCTGGCTCAATGTAGCCATTGGTTATGGTGCTACGGGTATGTTTGGGGGTTTTGAAAACAAATGGACAGATGGTCAAAATCAGGCCATCGACCGCCGTGATATCCGCCGGCTGCGCCAATTTTATTTGTCGCCCGACATCGACTTCACCCGCATTCCTACAAAAAGCAAATTCCTGAAAACAACCTTCTCCATCCTCAATGCCTTCAAACTTCCGGCACCCACATTTATGATAGACAGCAGGGGGAAAGCGAAGGGATATCTTCTTTATTTTTGAGGACTCAAAATCTTAGTAATTTGATGATTTGAAAATTTGAAGATGAGCTGTAAGTAATAAGTTCTACGTTTTAAGTAAGAAGCCTACCAGGCACTACAATCCTTTCCCATCTTCAAATTTTCAAATCACCAAATCTTCAAATCAAGCGAGGTATGCCCCTCTCACCTTCCCTTCTTCCACTTCCACAAAAATATGTTCCTGCAGAGTGGTGGCTATGGAAATGCCTACGTAATCGGGGTAAATCGGAAAGCTGTTGTGGCTGCGGCCAACCAGCACCGCTGTCTGAATACGGGCAGGCTGATAATCGAGAAAGGGTTTCATGGCGTATAGCAGCGTTTTACCGCTATTGGCCACATCATCTACCACAATAATTGTTTTATTGTCGAAATTGAGCGATTGGCTCAGCTCGATGGAGCGGGGTGTGCGTTTATCCAGCGAAAGATCAATCAATACGGTTTTTACGGGTGAATATTCCGCAATAATACCCTGCAGAATACGGGCGATAGCACTTCCATTGTCACGTATGCCAGCCAGCACCAGCTCTTCCACACCCGCATTGTTTTCAATGATCTCAAGGGCTATGCGGCGCAGTTTTTTATCAGCTACTGCCGCATCCAGTATATAATTTTTGACTACAGTCATCTTACTCATTCATTAAAGTGTAAATTAGCACTTGTAATTGATTGCTTATGCAAATTGCTCAACAAATTTTATTTGTTCTTATCAGCGTTGCGGCCATCACTCTTTTTGCCAAAAGGGTGCGTCAGCTTATCCGTAATATCCGTCTGGGACAGGAAGAAGTGATCAATGATCAGCCAGCCCGCCGCTGGCGCAATCTGTTGCTGCTCGCTTTTGGTCAGCAAAAAATGTTTCGAAATCCGCTGGTAGCTGTTCTGCACTTTTTTGTGTACGCCGGCTTTATCATTATTAACATAGAAGTACTGGAGATAGTGCTGGATGGCATATTGGGCACACACCGGCTGTTTGCTGCCCCACTCGGCGGTTTTTATACATTTCTTATCAATGCTTTTGAAGTGCTGGCAGTACTGGTAATCGTGGCCTGTGCCCTATTCCTCGTACGCCGCAATGTGATTAAGCTACGTCGTTTTGCCAGCAAAGATCTTAATGGCTGGCCCCGCAGCGATGCCAATTATATCCTGATCACGGAGATCGTGCTGATGACGCTGTTTCTCTTTCTCAATGCCAGCGACACGTTGCTGCAGACTCGTGGCGAAGAACATTATGCCGCCAATGCTACAGGCAATTTCATTTTCTCCCAACATCTGCAACCATTTCTCAATGGGCTCAGCAATCCGGCGCTTATCGGGCTTGAGCGCACCTGCTGGTGGCTGCATATCGTGGGTGTTTTCGCTTTTCTCAACTATCTCCCCTATTCCAAACATCTCCATATCATCCTGGCCTTTCCCAATGCCTGGTATGCCCGGCTTGCGCCTATGGGGAAAATGGAAAATATGCCAACAATACAAAAAGAGGTGTTGTATGCCATGCAGCCAGAGCTGGCTCCTGTTGGTGAAACGGCTGAACCTCCCAGGAAGTTTGGGGCAAAAGATGTAATGGACCTGAGCTGGAAAAATATTCTCGATGCCTATAGCTGTACCGAATGTGGCCGCTGCTCTGCAGCCTGCCCGGCCAATCTTACCGGCAAAGAGCTTTCTCCCCGTACGATCATGATGAAAACACGTGACCGTGCAGAAGAAATTGGCCGTGCCCTGGATAAAAAACAGGAAGCCGGCGGCGATGGCAAAAGCCTGCTGCATGATTATATTTCTGTAGAAGAACTGAGGGCCTGCACTACCTGCAATGCCTGTGTACAGGAATGTCCGGTCAGCATCAACCCGCTCGACATCATCCTTCAGCTCCGGCGCTACCTCGTCATGGAAGAAAGTAATACCCCACCCGAATGGGCTACCATGTTTGGCAATGTCGAAAACAACTTTGCACCCTGGAAATTCAGTCCCACCGATCGGGATCAATGGACTGTACAGGGCTGACCTGACACAGATCATAGGTTAAATGCGGGAATTTTCTCTTCTTTACACCGTATTTAGAAAATCTTCCATTCAATTCTCCGCCTATGCAGCTGCTTAAGCGGCGCACCCGTATCTATGCGGCTCACTTTTTTCGCCACGACTTCAAAGCCAGTATCACTGTCTTCCTGGTCGCATTGCCCCTTTGCCTGGGCATTGCTCTGGCCAGCAATGTTCCACCTTCTGCAGGACTTATAGCCGGCATCATTGGTGGTTTGCTGGTGTCTGTATTAAGTAAATCACCCCTGAGTGTAAGTGGCCCCGCAGCGGGACTGACCGCCATAAGTGTGGGAATAATCGCCGAACTGGGAAGCCTGCAGGCTTTTTTTATGTGTATCGCGCTGGCCGGCGTTTTGCAAATACTCATCGGCCTGGTACGTCTTACCGGCTTTACCCAATTCATTCCCTCTGCAGTTATTAAGGGAATGCTGGCAGCTATCGGATTGCTGCTGATCATTAAGCAGCTGCCCTTATTAATTGGTTATGACAAAGCTGACTTCTGGGCTAAGGAGCTCTTCAATATTTTTTCCTTCCATAATGCCTATGAGCACGTTCACACCATCTACACACATCTTACGCCGGGTACTATTTTGCTTTCGCTGATCTGTGTCCTGCTTACCATTGTCTGGGAGAAAAAATGGAGTAAGCGTTTTTCATTTACCCCGGTCAGTTTTATACTGGTGGTAGCAGGCAGCCTGCTGGCAGCTGTTATGAACCGCTGGCTACCGCAACTGGCGCTTGCGCCATCACAATACGTGCAGGTACCGGCCAATCTCACAGCCAACTGGCAGATGCCCGATATCTCGATTATCTTTCACAACAGCCATGTCTGGAAAAATGCGGTCATCATCTGCATCGTGGCTTCACTCGAAACCCTGCTGAGCATTGAGGCTATCGACAAGCTCGATCCTTATAACCGTATTACACCGCAAAACCGCGAAATGATGGCACAGGGCTCTGGCAACCTGCTCAGTGGCCTGCTGGGCGGATTACCAATTACGGCTGTAATAGTACGCAGTTCGGCCAATGCCGAAGCAGGCGCCCGTACACGCTGGTCAGGTTTCTTTCATGGCATCTGGCTGTTGCTGTTTGTATGGTGGGGCTCAGGCCTGCTCAACAGCATTCCCTATTGTATACTGGCCGTGATCCTTATACGAACCGGTTATAACCTGGCCCGGCCTTCGATGATAAAAGCCGTATACCGCCTGGGGCGTGAGCAGTTCATGCCTTTCATTGTTACACTGCTGGCCATTCTGTTTACCGATCTGCTCGTTGGTGTGGGCATCGGAGTAGCCTATGCCGCTTATTATCTTTTTAAAAACACCTACAAAGCAGGATTCACACTCCGGCAGCATATGGAAGGCCATATTCCCTATTACCATTTTGACCTGGCAATCAATGTAAGTTTTCTTAATAAGCAAAGGCTGAAAAAACAACTGGATCAGCTACCGCCCTATTCGGTCGTAACCATTGACGGCTCAAGAAGTGTATATATTGATTATGATGTAGTGGAGATCATTAATGAGTTCCGTGCCAAAGCACATCAGAAGCATATTGAATTACATCTGACGGGAATACCCGATGTGGAAATTATCAGTCAGCATTAAGTGTATAAAGGTTTAAAAGTATAAAGGTTATAAGAATCATTTTAACCTTTTAACCTTTATACTTTTAAACTTCCTCTACCTGCACCTTCTTCTTTTTCACCATCCTCCATATCTGAATCACTGCGGTGAGGGCAAAAATGCCGCCGATCACCCAGTTGAGCACATGCTGGTTGTTATTGATACGATTGGCGATGATAAGCCCTCCAAAGATGAAGATGCAGTTTCCTGCAAAGGTCCCTATGCCAATACCCAGGATATAGGTGTTGTAATGATCCCTGCGGGGCTGCAATATATTTTTTGTAAAGAGAATGGTGCTCCAGCCAAACCAGAAAGGTATCTGAACGGGATTAACGGCGCTCATTACAATACCCAGCAGCCAACGGGGTAGTGTGCTGCTCAATATCACATTTTCGTTGACCGTCGGATTCAGCGCTGCATAAAAACTGGATGCCGCAAGCGCCAGTACAATGATGAGCGTTACCCACTCCAGCGCCCGAAGTAATTTTTCCTGACGGCGTACCCAATCCATTGCCACAAGCGACAACCGCACATATATCACTTCTACCAGCAGTGAGCCCATCGAAAAAAACATCGCAGCCGCCACGCCATCTGTAATGGCAATCTGCATGGCAGCAATATTAAGCGTTCCCAGGGGTAGCGATCCCAGGAAACTGACCAGCATGCCGGTAAAAAATATTTTAACTAAAGACTGCAAAAGAGTTTTGAGTAGTAAGTTCTAAGTTTTAAGTTATAAGTTCAGTCATTAGCACATTAACACATCAGCACACTGGCACATCTTCTTCTCACATCTTCAAATTCTCAAATCTCCACATCTTCAAATCCATTAGCACATCTTCTTCCCCATCTTCAAATTCTCAAATCTCCACATCTTCAAATCCATTAGCACATTAGCATATTAACACATTAGCACATCTTCTTCCCCATCTTCAAATTCTCAAATCTCCAAATCTTCAAATCCATTAGCACATTAGCATATTAACACATTAGCACATTAATCATATTTCTCCAGCATCTTAAAATGTGCTGTCGACTGGCGTAGAAAATTCCATCCGCGTTTAAAAGACCAGTATGGTGTGCCATTCCTGTGATTATACCGGCTGATGCGGTACAGGGCTTTCCAGTGTTTCAGGATTTCACCATAGGCCCGCCAGAGGCTCATACCACAGTCATAAATATGATTGGGTTCTGCTCCGCACCCGTTGAACTCGAGGATAAGAAAGTTTTTTCCCGCTTTCAGGTCTTCAATAGAAGTGGTTTTGATATCGTACCTGCCGTAGTAAAACTGATTAGTAAAATGACTCAGCTCATCAAAAACATGATGCAGCTGTGCATCTATTTCTGCATGCAGATTGGTAAAATGTGCTCCCCGGTTATGATTACCGGCATAAGACAAATAAAATATTTCTCCATCGGCCAGCACTCTTTCAAACCGGTGACCGTGACGGTGACGCATTTCCTCCATTCTGAACCGGGCACGCGGATGTACGCTGATGAGTTGCTCGAGGTTAGATCTACCGTCACCTTTTACCTGCAATAATTCCTTATGAATAAATCCGCTCACAGTCCCTTTTTCTTCAGGCGGATAGCGGTAATAAAAAACACTTACCTCCACGGGCAATTCCACAAGGTCCTGCACGATATACTCTACCGGTATACGTTCATGATACTTGATAAGCTGCTCCTCATTCTCGATCTTACGGAAGAGAATCCCTTTCATGCCCACATCTGGTTTTACTATAAAAGGAAAAGTAAAACCGGCTTCTTTGATCTTATTGATCACTTCGGCCACCGGCCAGTCATGCATGATATAAATGGTGCGGGGAACAAGATGCGGAGGCAACTGGTCATACATTTCCTTTTTGCCTTCACCTTCAAAACCACCAAAAGTAATGGTGGGATTGGATGAACTGAAGAACCAGAATGACCGGCTTCTTATACAATACCATAACCACACCGGGCCGATGGGGGCATAGAGCACGTAAAAATTCCACAGTTCCCAGTTGACGAGCTTTTGAAAAAATTTCTTAATCTTCATGACAGGCCAGCAAAAATAAAGGAAAGCAAAAGACAATGTCCTTTAATATGCTTTTTCCTTTAGATTTGAATCAAATTTCGACCTATGCATGTTCCAACGGTTGCAGGTATGGCGGCAAACGGGCAGGTTCCTGATCTCTTGTTCTGGGTAGGATGTGCCGGCAGCTTTGATCAAAGGGCTCAGAAGATCACCCGTGCTTTTGTACAGATCCTGGAAAAAGTGGGTATCTCCTATGCAATACTGGGACAGGAAGAAATGTGCACAGGCGACCCCGTGAGACGTGCCGGCAATGAATTTATGTTTCAGATGATGGCCTATCAGAATATTCAGGTACTGAATGGTTACGGTATTAAGAAAATAGTCACCGCCTGTCCGCACTGTTTCAATACCCTGGCCAACGAATATCCTGAGCTGGGCGGTCATTACGAAGTAATCCATCATACGGTCCTGCTGCAGCAACTGATTGATGAAGGAAAAATAAGACTAAAGGATGGGGGTACCTATAAAGGACGGCGCATCACCTATCACGATAGCTGCTATCTAGGCCGTGCCAACAATATTTATGAAGCCCCCCGCAAGGTACTGGAGGCGCTGGATGCCGAGCTGGTGGAAATGAAACGCTGCCGCAGCAAGGGCCTTTGTTGCGGAGCCGGCGGTGCACAGATGTTTAAGGAAGAAGAAAAAGGCACTACTACTGTCAACCAGGAACGCAGCCGTGAAGCGCTGGAAACAGCTCCTGCAGTCATTGCAGCCGCCTGCCCATTTTGCAATACCATGATGACAGACGGGGTGAAACTCGCCAATAAAGAAGAGGAGGTACAGGTGCTGGATATTGCCGAACTCATAGCTGCCAGCCTCGATTGATTTCTATCAAAAAGCATTTCCCGACAGACATTCCTGCACGTCGATAGCCTCCCGCAATTTGCCCCGGGGCACAGGTATCTGTATCATCCGCATACGGGATGTATTTTGTCCGGTCAGTTCGTAGATGATCTCCAACACATGCAGCACATCTGTTTCACGCAGGTGTACCCGCCGCAATTTGCGTGTGTCGTCTGCAAATATTTCTACCCGGTCATTGATCCATACCTTATGTCCTGTGACGGTAATCTCCGGCAGATCCAGCACAGGCCGCCCCCTGATGCGTGATAACCAGTATAAAACAATCCCTTTGCGCTTTAATCGCCAGTGTTCAAAAAAACGCCATTCTTCCCGTGTATATACCCAATGAGCCAAAAGCGTCCGCTGATCCTGTATCACCCGCATGTGTATTATTTTTTCTGACGTAATTTAGCGGCATGAATCTCGACTATAAATACCTTCTCGACGGTAATTTTTCGCCCGACTCGCGTGTATGGATCTACCAGTCTGGCAGGCTGCTGAGTCTTGGTGAGGCCCTGGAAGTGGAAGATCTGCTGAATGAGTTTACCCAAAACTGGAAAAGCCATGGCACACCCGTAAAAGGAGCCGCCTACCTGTTTTTTGGACAGTTCATCGCCCTCATGGCCGATGAAACGGCTACAGGCGTAAGCGGATGCAGTACAGACAGTTCTGTCCGGCTTATCAAGGATATTGAACAAAAACTGGGTATCAGTCTTTTTGACCGTACCTCACTGGCTTTTGTAGTAAAAGACAAAGTGCAGTTGCTGCCACTGACCCAATTCAATTACGCCCTCGACCAGCATTATATTGATGGAGACACCCTCTATTTTAATAATGTAGTACAAACAAAAAAGGAGCTCGAAGAAAACTGGATCATTCCGGTGAGAGAGAGTTGGTTGGCGAAGAAGATAAAAGTTTAACAAGTATAGAGAGTATAAAGGGTTTAAAGGGTATTTGAACTACTCCACTTTATACTCTTTAAACCCTTTAAACTTGTTTTATCTAACTTTCTTTGCCGGCTTCGTCAGATTATACGCCAGCGTCAGCCGCACATTGCGGGTAAATGTGGTACTGGTACTTTCGAGATAGAAATTGGAACCATAAGTAATATTCTTATTCCGTTGCTGCCGGAACGGATCAATGAAATTGAGAGTGGTCGTAAGCCGCTTATTGAAAAATCTGCGTTGAACACCTGCATTCATCGCTACTGCCCAACGGCCATAGCCCTGCGGATTGGCAAACCGGTTTACATTAAATCCTCCGGTAATACTCCATACATCAGACGGTGTTGCATTGATATTGGCAGTGGAGGTAAATGATCCTCCATTGCGATAGCGGTTTACAGTACGGTCAAACTGACTGTAGGCATTGTAGGTATAGCTGGCGCTCAGATTGACGCGCAGTTTTTTCTGCAACGTCACACCTCCCCAGGTACTTATTTCATACTCGGAACGGCCGGAGATATTTTCCCACGATACCTGCGTCTTGCCATCTTCCAGCAGCGTACGTACCCGGCTGAAAATATTCTTCACTTTATTGTACCCCAATCCCAGGTTAATGAAAAAACGCTGCCGGGTGCGTGCCAGTACCAGGTCAAAATTATCAGCTGTGGAAGCTTTCAGTTTTTCATTTCCGAAGCGGATATTATAGGGATCAGAAAAATCGATCGTGGGATTTAACTCATTAATGCCGGGGCGACGGATACTGCGCCGGTAAGCAAAGGTGAGATTGAATTTATCTTCCCAGCTTTTATTGAAATTGGCAAAGGGCAGTAAGGTCCAGTAGCGGTTGTCGGCTACAGCACCCGTTTTCTGCAGGTCAAAATGTATGTCCGTCTGCTCGGCAGAAAGACCGGCTGTAACACTCAGGTTGCTTCGCATAACCTGCCTGACTGAAGCACGCAGGTTCAATACGCCCTGATAAAAGTCAAAGAAATTACTCAGCAGATCAAGCGGACGATATTCCATTTCCGGCTTTTTCAGGTAGCTGGCATCTACCGCTATATCACTGATGGATCGGTTATAAAAAGCGCCCGTGGAAAGAAAGGTGCGGGTACCTATCAACGGCCGGTCATAACTGACCCGCAGCGAATACCCGGTATTGATATTACTGTTCAGTTGCTCCTGGGTACTGTCAATCCCGTTGGGTGTATGATCGGGATTAAAAAACTGCTGATAAAAATCGCGGTCACTTTTGGAACGGGTGCGGTTGGCCGATGCTATAAAACGGAATTGTTCGCCCGGTCGCAATGTCCGCGTCAAATAAGAAAGACTGAATGAACCATTGAGATTATCGCCCTGGTTGGCTATCTGTCGTTCACTCAGACGATAAAGTTCACCCAGGCGGTTGATGTTGGCATAACTGGTCAGACTCTGGTTATCGTAATCATTATAATTCAGTTGCAACACTGCATTTACCGTCTGAAACCGGTTGAGATCAATATCGGTTGAAGCGCGCAAATTGGGACGCAGGCTCTGATTACGGAAGGAACTGGCTGTATTGAAAAAATTGGATGAATCCGTATAAATATTCTGCCGGCTCGAATAGCCATCGCCTTTCTGTACATTATAACCAATGCCTGCATTAAGGCTAAAAACAAAACCCTGGCGGCGATAATTGAAGCCGCCATTCAGGTTGGTCTCTCCACGTGTGCCACCGGAGAGGCTGATACGCCCGGTCTTACCTACACGTCCCTTCTTCATTACAATATTGATCACCCCACCCTGCTCATTGGCATATTGAGGTGGTGGATTGACCATCACTTCTATTTTTTCAATAGCACTGCCGGGCAACGATTCCAGCAGATCCTGCAACTGGGCCAGGTTCAACTCTACCGGTTTATCATCAATAAGAATACGTGGTTCTTTACCCCGTACCGAAACCTTGCCATCGCCATCTTTTGTCACCAGGGGCACCTGCTCCAGCAGTTCACTGGCACTGGCACCTGCCGCAAGCGGCGACTCCGACGCATTAAACGTAATATTTCCATCCTTTGTCTGGATCAATGGTCTTTCCGCCACAATCACCACTTCCTGCAGATTGGTGCCGGCGGCTGTACGCATCACCAGATCCTCCCATGAAAAGACCGGCTTTTCACTGCGTACATGAACCGTATCCACCAGGAGGGTTTGCATACCCGAATAGCTCATTTGTACCCGGTAAAAACCAAAAGGGAGATTGTCGAACTGAAAAGCACCGGTTTTATTACTGATGGCCATTCGTGAAAAGAGACTGTCGGACCAGGAGCGAAGCTGAATAGTGGCGCCAGCCAGCGGAGAGTTACCCTCATCATGCAGGATGCCGGACACTGTGCCGGAGCCGGCCTGGCTCCAGGCAAATAAAGACCAGAGCAGCCCAAGGATGGTGGTGAGGATTTTCGGCATACAGTAGCATCAAAGATAATGTGCTAATTGGGTAATGTGCTAGTGTGCTGATGGATTTGAAAATTTGGTGATTTGAGGATTTGAAGATGGGAGGAAATGAGCTGATATGCACCTATGCCAGCATGCTCCTAAGCCCCCTTTAACCCTTTATACTTTTTAAACTCTTTAAACTTTGAAAACCTGCCATCCTGTCATAAATCCCCCGTTTATCTTATATTTGCCGTTCAAATTAACTTACAGGAATGCTCGACTTGGTGACAGGAAAGGTACAGGATGAAGGCCGCCAGGGTGAGGCATATGCCCCCTTTGCCCTTGACTCCAATACATATAAGAAACATTTTTATATAGAAAGCTATGGCTGTCAGATGAATTTTGCTGACAGCGAGGTCGTTGCCAGCATCTTACACAATGCTGGTTTTGGCGCTACACGCAATGTCGAAGAAGCCGATCTCATTTTTATCAATACCTGCTCTATCCGCGAAAAAGCGGAACAAACTGTACGGAAGCGGCTTACCGAATTTCGCAAGCTGAAAGATCAGAAAAAAGGTATGCTCGTAGGTGTGCTGGGATGCATGGCCGAACGGCTCAAAAGCAAGTTTCTTGAAGAAGAAAAACTCGTTGATATCGTAGTGGGGCCGGATGCCTACCGCACACTGCCTGGTCTGGTCGAAGAAGCAGAAGGTGGTCAGAAAGCCGTCAATGTTTTGCTAAGCCGCGAAGAAACCTATGCCGATATCGCTCCCGTGCGTCTCGACAGCAATGGCGTAACGGCATTTGTAAGTATCATGCGTGGCTGCAACAACATGTGTTCATTTTGCGTGGTACCCTTTACCCGTGGTCGTGAGCGCAGCCGCGATGCGGAAAGTATTGTGCAGGAATGCGCCGATCT
The DNA here is from genome assembly GCA_047600605.1 of Chitinophagaceae bacterium. Taxonomy (GTDB): domain Bacteria; phylum Bacteroidota; class Bacteroidia; order Chitinophagales; family Chitinophagaceae; genus CAYMZZ01. Next base: position 891,514 of record JASGKK010000001.1, read on the forward strand.
CTTTGCCCGTGGTTACCGCGATGTGACACTACTGGGACAAAATGTAGACAGCTACTACTATGTAGCCCCTGATCAGGAAGCCAGCGGCACTGCTGCTGCAATCACCTTTGGAGCACTGCTCGAAAAGGTGGCACTCATTTCTCCCCTGCTGCGGGTTCGTTTTTCGACCTCGCATCCCAAGGACATTACAGACGATGTATTGCATACCATGGCCCGTCACGAAAATATCTGCAAATACATTCACCTGCCTTTGCAAAGCGGCTCATCACGGGTGTTGCAGTTGATGAACCGCACTTATACGCGTGAATGGTATATGGCCAAAGTAGATCGGATACGCGAAATACTGCCCGGTTGCGGCATCAGTTCAGATATTATTGCCGGCTTCTGCACAGAAACGGAAGAAGATCATCAGCATACACTCGACGTAATGGCCCATTCCAACTATGATCTCTCTTATATGTTTATCTATAGCGAACGCCCGGGTACACTGGCCCAGCGCCGTTATGCCGATGATGTGCCGGATGAAGTGAAGAAGAGAAGACTGGTAGAAATTGTGGAGTTGCAAAATCGCCTTTCACTGGAAAGCAATAAGCGCGATATCGGCCAGACTTTTACCATACTGATCGAAGGCGACAGTAAACGCAGTGCCGACGACTGGATGGGGCGCAGTTCACAAAATAAAGTAGTCGTGTTTCCGAAAGCTAATGTGACTGCACAGAAAGGCGAATATGTAAATGTGCGGATAACGGATTGCACACAGGCTACGCTCCTGGGTACCGCTGTCACTGAATCATAAAGCGAACCCGGCAGCTCATTTCATAAATAGCATACATGGATATTCAATCAATAAAGAACCGCTTTGGCATTATTGGCAACTCGCCTGCCCTCAACTATGCGTTGCAGGTAGCAGCACAGGTTGCCAATACCGACCTCACTGTTCTCATCAATGGAGAGAGCGGTGTGGGTAAAGAAGCGTTTTCCATTATCATTCATTCGCTCTCCAATCGCAAACACAATCCCTTCATTGCCGTCAACTGCGGTGCCATACCAGAGGGCACGATCGACTCCGAATTATTTGGACATGAAAAAGGAAGTTTTACCGGTGCGGTTGACTCCCGTAAAGGATATTTCGAAACGGTGAATGGCGGTACCATTTTCCTGGACGAGATCGGAGAAATGCCCCTGGGCACACAGGCCCGCCTGCTGCGCGTACTTGAAGCGGGCGAATACATAAGAGTAGGATCCAGTAAAGTGCAGAAAACGGATGTGCGGGTCATAGCCGCTACCAACAAGGACCTGCTGCAACTGGTACAACAGGGGAAATTCAGAGAAGATCTTTATTACCGTCTCAGCACAGTTCCTATCAGGGTGCCGGCATTGCATGATCGCAAAGAAGACATTCATCTGCTGTTCAGAAAATTTGCTGCCGACTTTGCAGACAAATACAAAACCGGCTCGGTGCAGCTTGACGAGGAAGCGAAAAACATGTTAATTAACTATCCCTGGCCGGGCAATGTGCGGGAATTGAAGAATATTGCCGAGCAGATTTCGGTGCTGGCGCAGGATAAACATATCACGGCCCGCGAACTGGGCAAGTACCTGCAGCCTTATTCCAGCAACCGCCTGCCGGCTGTTGCCGTTAACGCCAACGGATCCGGCCCAGAGTTTGCTAACGAACGGGAGATACTTTACAAGCTCTTTTTTGATATGAAAAAAGATGTAACGGAGCTTAAACGCATGTTTCTGGAAGTATTGCAAAACCCGGGATCGGCCGTTCAGAATCCCGCTTTTATCAATGAGCTGAAGGATCTGAAACTGCACGACAACCTGCCTGTGCTGATGCAGCCCGCCGGATTACCGGTCACCAGCAATCCGCAGCCCGTGCTTTTGCACAATGATGAAATACATGATCATGAAGAGGTAGAAGAAAGCCTCAACATCATGGACAAGGAAAAAGAACTGATCATAAAAGCGCTGAAAAAACATAAGGGCAAACGAAAAGATGCGGCGCTGGATCTTGGCATTAGTGAAAGAACCCTTTACAGGAAACTGAAGGAATATGATATTGAAGAATAATCATCGCGCAAACCATACCCGCAGACTGTCTGTTCTGATACCCGTTGTGGCAATTGCGGTGCTGCTGTTTTCACTGCTGGGCAGTACCAGCAGTTGTGGAATCTATAAATTCCGCGACATCTCCATTCCCGACAGTGTGAAAGTGGTAAAAATAGAATACATCGAAAATAAGGCCTCTTATATCAACCCCAACCTGTCACCCCGCCTTACAGACCGGTTGCGGCAAAAGATCGTGAGCCAGACCCGCCTCAAGCAAACTACCGGCGATGATGCCGACTGGATCATTTCTCCGGTGATCACGGGCTATTCATTCAGCACATCAGGTATATCCAATCAGCAGGTAGCTACTAACCGGTTGAGTGTTTCGGTGAAAGTCACGGTGAATAAGGTAAAGGGTGATAAGATCGAAACCTACGACGTATCGCGCAACTTCGATTTTTCGGCTACGCAGTCAATTCAACAGGCAGAATCCTCGCTTATTGATGAAATGGTACGCGGCCTTGCAGATGATATCTTTAACCGGGTGTTTTCTGAATGGTAATACCGCTGTCAAAAACAGGCATACGATCCTCCTTTTCCCGTTGTAATACCTTTACTTTGCGCACATGAATCCCAGCATGATCCAATTGAGTACGGCACTAACCGGCAAAACAGACCTCGCTCAGCTTTCGTTGAGCGAACTGCAGCAGTTGGCCGGCCAGTATCCTTACTGGGGACCAGTGCAGGTGCTCATTGCCGGCAAACTATCGCAGGATGGAGCCGAAGAACTGAATGATCAGCTGGAGCGCAGCATGCTCTATCTGGTCAATCCTTTACGGCTGCAGCAGTTGCTGAAACCAGAGCCGCTGCTCACAATGGACGATGACACGGATACAACTGACGAGGTTCCTGTAGTGCCTCCTGTCAATGATCAGATGGCTGCATCCGGGCCCGCTTTTGCAGCCGAACTGGAGCAACCAGCTACTGAAGAAGAAGTAGTGGTACAGGAAGATGTTCAGGAAATCGTACCGGTAACAGAAAACAAAGACCCCCAGGCACCCGAAACTCCAGTCATTGCCTCCCCCGAAGAGACATCATCTGCCAAATCCGGCCAGGTGATCCCTACCCTCCCGGGTATGGAAAACGCCAGCATGGAACTGAGTTTTGAGCCCTATCATACAGTAGATTATTTTGCCTCACAGGGCATTCGCATACGGGACGAAGATAAAAACCCCGACCGCTTCAGCCGGCAACTGCGCAGTTTTACAGAATGGCTCAAAACCATGAAGCGGCTCCCCACTGGCGAAGCCGTAGTAGGCAGCCCCACAGACGAACGCAAAGTGGTACAACTGGCCGAGCATTCCATTCAGGACCGGGATGTGCTGACCGAAGCCATGGCCGAGGTATGGGAAAAACAGGGGGACTACGCCCAGGCCATCCGCATTTACGAAAAATTAAGTTTGCTCGATCCCGCCAAAAGCTCTTATTTTGCAGCCAAAATTGACCAATTAAAGCACGCTTGACATGACAATCTTATTTGTGATCCTGATCATTGTGGCCTCAGCGATTTTAGGACTTATCGTTCTGATTCAGAACCCCAAAGGTGGCGGTCTGGCTGGCAATATTGCCGGTTTCAGCAACCAGTTCATGGGTGTTAAACAAACCACTGATGTACTGGAAAAAGGTACCTGGATCTTTGCTGGTGTTATAGGTATTCTCTGCCTCCTTGCCAGCTTCTTTATTCCCAGCACAGCTGTAAGCAGCACGGGTAGCAGCAACACTGAAAAAGTACGTCAGGCTGCAGTACCTGGCGCCAGCACACCTGCACCCAATACTACAGCTCCGCTGACAACACCTCCTGCACAGGACACTACCAAAAAATAAATTCCCTTCTCATATTATTTTAAAAAACCCTGTCGTTACAGACAGGGTTTTTGTTTAATTTGACTGTATCTATGAAAAAGAAAATCCTGCTTGGCATTGCACTTGTCCTTTTACTGCTCCTGGCCTTTACAGGCTGGAAGTTCTTCCTGGCCAGCGTACATCCTCCGCAAAAAAAATATTTCTATATCTCTACCGGCGAATCATTCAGCAGTGTACGCCAGCATCTGCGTGACTCTGCAATCATTGGCCAGCCGCTGTGGTTTGACTGGGCAGCAAAAGCTGTTGGCTTTAAGAACATCCGCCCCGGCCGTTACGAGATAAAATCCGGCATGAGTGTAATGAGCCTGGTACGCATGCTCAAAAATGGCCGGCAATCGCCTGTCAATTTTGTAGTGACCAAGATCCGTACGCGCGAAACACTTGCCGCACGTATCGGAAAAGCATTTGAATGTGATTCGCTGGATGTAATCAACTTTATCAATAACCCCGATTCACTGCAATCACTGGGATTTGACAGCACTACCGTCATGTCGGCCGTGTTGCCACTTACCTACGAAATAAACTGGAATACTACGGCAGGTACGGTCATGCGTCAGTTTACTGCGGCCTATCGCAATTTCTGGACTGATACAAGAAAAGAAAAGGCGCGAAACCTCGGACTAACACCTGTAGAAGTGGTGACACTTGCTTCCATCATTGATGAAGAGACCAATGCCCCTGCCGACCGCGCTCCTATTGCCAGCGTATACCTCAACCGTCTGGCCAAAGGCATGCCACTACAGGCAGATCCTACCGTAAAATACGCGCTCCGGGAGTTTGGATTAAGACGTATTTATCTTGTGCATACCCGTGTAGCATCGCCATACAATACCTATGTAAACAAAGGTCTGCCTCCTGGACCAATATGTACTCCGGGGCTCCAAACCGTAGATGCTGTACTGGACGCCCCCAAAACTTCTTATTTTTATTTTGTGGCCAGTCCCCGTTTTGACGGATCGCATGACTTCAGCGCCACCTATGAAGAACATCAGAAAAAAGCCAAACTATATCAGCAGGAATTGAATAAACGCAATATCCATTGATCAAACGCATTATTACCCATCTCAGGCGCAGGTTTCTGACTTCTTTTCCGGTAAGTTTTCTGATCAGGAAAAGTAAATGCATCCTGCTGCCCGGCTTCAAGGGTATTCCGCTTTTTGATGTGGTACGTTTCTTCTTTCTGCAGGCACGCAAAACCGGTTTTACCGAACGTTCATCTGCCATCGCTTTCAACCTTACCATGGCTATACCACCGGCCATGATCTTTTTGTTTACCCTGGTCCCCTATATGCCTATTTCGCAGGAATTCATCACCCAGATGTTTTCGCTTATCCGCGATGTGGTGCCAGGTGAGGAAAACAACCAGGGCCTGATCTATTTCCTGTCTGATATTCTTAATAAACCCCGTACCGGCTTGCTGTCAGTAGGCTTTGTGCTGGCCATGTTTTTCTCTTCCAATGCCATAATGGGCATTATGCGCTCGTTTGACAAAAACTATGTCGGTTTCGTAAAAAGAAAGGGACTTCAGCAAAGAGCTATGGCGCTACGTCTGACCATTATTCTTTTTATCCTCTTTATGATATCTATTACCACCCTGGTCATGCAGGGAAAGGTGCTTCGCTGGCTGGGGGTAAAAAATCAACTGCTGATCAGCATTATCCATAACCTGCGCTGGGTGGTGATTGTATTGCTCTTTTTCTTTGCCATCTCCATCATATACCGGTATGCGCCGGCCGTTCATAAACGCTGGAAACTCATTAACCCCGGCTCTATACTGGCTACCTTCCTGATGATCGTATTCACCGGCGGTTTTTCCTATTATGTAAGCAATTTCTCCAATTACAATGAGTTGTATGGATCCATCAGCACTTTATTGATCCTCATGCTGCTTATATATTTCAACTCATTGGTATTGCTCATCGGGTTTGAACTCAACGTAAGTATAAATTCGCTGAAGCATGAAGTTGATGAGCGCAACAAAAATCTGGCAGGCGGTATTCATGCTGCATGATTTTTGCGGAAATTTGGATACACTCTTAAACTTTGTCAGATATGAAAAAAATACTGTTGCTGCTGGCCATGCCTGTCCTGGCAGGTATCCTGGCCCTTCGCCCGGCCAATGATCCATTGCCGATAGGTGCCGCATTACCTCAACCTACAACGAAAATGAAAGATGTGAGCGGTAAAGAAGTTTCATTTGCTGATTCAAAGAAGAAGAATGGTCTGCTGGTCATGTTCAGTTGCAATACCTGCCCCGTGGTGGGTAAATATCAGTCCCGCACACTGGAAATTGCCCGTCATGCCCTTGCCAACAACATCGGCGTAATCCTGCTCAACTCCAATGAAGGTACCCGCAGCGATGGCGAATCGATGGCCGATATGCAGGACTATGCAAAAGAACAGGGATACGATTTCAGCTATGTACTGGACCCTTCTTCCAATATGGCTGATCTCTTTGGCGCTACCCGTACCCCTGAGTTGTTTCTGTTTAACAAAGACAATACACTGGTATATCATGGCGCTATCGATGACAATGCCAACGATGCCGCCAAAGTAACCCGCCAGCATGCCCGGGAAGCCATCAATGAATTGGTAACCGGTAAAGATATTAGTACCAAACAAACCCGCTCCGTAGGCTGCAGTATCAAACGGCTGAATTAATACCGGATAATAACCAGATTATAAAAAAGCCCTGCGATGCGGGGCTTTTTTATGGAAAAAATAAATGACAGCATCTAACTGGCAACACACTCCATTTCTAACCTGGTTGTGGCAATCGTTTTGTCGCATCCACCAAAACCATGCTTATGCTTGCTCAAGCTATGTATAACCGCCTGCTCATTCTGGCCTTTATGGTATTGGTAGGTTTTATGCTTGCCAAAAGCATTTATGCCGGTAATGTACTGGCCATCATCCTTTCATTTGTGAGCCTGGCTGCTTCTGTCTGTTATTTATACCTGGTACTGAAATACCGTGCAGAAGCGGAAGAAGAGCATTGACCTTATTGTCGACTACGGGATGGCGCCAGCATAGCAGCCATTTGCAACTGCACCTGCGATGCTGTCAGTGCCCGCTCCTGGAATGAGCGGTAGCCTGTTTTATTATTCACAAACAGCGTGGCTGGTATGGCTCCCGACCAGGCTGAATCTACCCGTGGGCAGAAATAATCCGCATCATACTCATCGAGCCAATAAAGGCTCCCTTTTACTTTAAACCGTTTGGCAAAACTGTTTACCTTATCCGGATAATCTTCTTCCAGATCGAGGCTTACCAGGATGAGTTGTACACTGTCTTTACTGTATTGCTCCGCTGCATTAACGAGACCGGGCATTTCTTCGAGACAGGGTTTACAATAAGTGGCCCAGAAGTTTACCACCAGTGGCCGCTGGCTTTGTTTGATCACCGACTCCAGTTCAGTGATCTTCACCTTACGCACACCCTGCGCCTGTGCCAGGCAACAAATCCACAGACATGCTGCAATAAGTGCTGAATATTTCATGATCTATTCTTCCGGGTTAAGCGTCCATTGTTCCAATAGTCCTTTCTTCATGGTATGATCCAGGTCCTGCCGTTCATAATGACCTGCCAGTTTTTTTTGCCGGTATGCTTCATACAGGCTTACGGCACAGGCTACGCTGATATTGAGCGAACGGATGATCCCGACCTGCGGGATAATAAAATTGCCATCGGCCATCGCCCTTATCTCATCACTCACCCCACTATGCTCATTCCCGAATACCAGGGCAACAGGCTGGCTGAAATCAATCTCATACAAACTTATGGCATCACTGCTGAGGTGAGTTGTTAAAATCAGGGGAAACCTTTGCCGGAGCTGCCGGAAGCATTCTTCCGCATTATCGTGCTGATGGATCGTGAGCCATTTGGCGGCACTGGAGGAGCTGCGTGCACCCCATTTTTTGTGACGGGGAATACGGGTATTTAAAATGGATATCTCCTGTATGCCTACCGCATCGCAGGTGCGCATGACAGCAGAAATATTATGAGGATCAAAGACATTTTCCAGTACTACCGTCAGGTCTGGCTGCCGGTTTTTTAATACATACATGAGGCGCTCTCTCCGTTCGGGTGTCATAGACTGTATCGAAATTTCTGCAACAGTAGCAAAAAAAATGCACAATTACCCCCTGGCTGGTATCATACCAGCCAGGGGGTATCATACCAGCCAGGGGGTATCATACCAGCCAGGGGCATTATACCAGTCCCGGGGTAGTAAGTTCCCGCCGTTTACCACAACAATCGGGCAATCAGTCGATTTCATGTTGACATTCTGGCTTCATATTTGCAAATTTGCATAAAAAACAGGCCATTATACTATGAAGAAGTTTCTAAAAATCACGGGCATTACCCTATTGGTGCTGCTCGCCCTGGCTTTCCTCATCCCGATCATTTTCAAGAAACAAATCACCGAACTGGTCAAGAAAGAGATCAATAAAAGCCTTACCGCCAAAGTTGATTTTACAGACGTGAGCCTTTCCCTGTTTCGTCATTTCCCCAAAGTATCTATTGGCCTCAACGATCTGACGGTAGTGGGAACCGGTGTTTTCAGTAAAGACACACTTATTTCTGCCAAAAGCCTCGATGTATCTGCCAACCTTATCAGCGTTATCAAAGCAAAGGATATTAAAGTATCCGGGATCTATATAGAATCGCCCCGTATTCATGCGCTTGTTACCAAAGAAGGCCAGGCCAACTGGGATATTGCCAAAGCTTCCGGCGATACCAGCAGCAGCACTGATACCGCTGCTTCCGAATTTAAACTGACGCTGAAAAAATACCGGATCAGCAACGGCTATATTTATTATAATGATGAAAGCGGTGGCATGAGTGCCGAAATAGACGGTCTTAATCATGAAGGCAGCGGCGACTTTACAGCAGATATTTTTACACTGGCTACCCAAACCGAAGCCGATGCCGTCAGTTTTACTTATGGTGGTGTTCCTTATCTGTCTGGTGTGCGCACCATGATAGATGCCGACCTTGGTATCGACAACAGTAAACAAACCTATACCTTCGATACAGAAGATATCGCACTCAATAACCTGAAGCTGACGGCTGCCGGTTCATTTGGCATCAGCAACGACAGCACCTACCAGATGGATATCCGCTTCAAGACCCCTTCCAACGATTTTAAGGATATCCTCTCCATGATACCTGCTATTTACAAAAACGATTTCGACAAAATAAAAACAACCGGTAAGGCCGCACTGGAAGGTTTTGTCAAAGGTACTTACAGTCCGCAGCAATTGCCGGCCTATGATGTAAAGCTGAACGTGGAAAAAGCCTCTTTCCAGTATCCTGATCTTCCCAAACAGGTAAAGAATATCAACCTGGCCCTGCAGGCCAGCAACAGCGATGGTGCGCCTGACAATACAGTCATCAATCTGTCGAAGTGGCCACCTCGAAATGGATAACGAACCATTCGATTTTCGTTTTCTCTTCCGCAATCCTGTAACGGTTCAGTATATAGATGCAGTAGCCAAAGGTAAAATCGACCTGGCCCAGATCACCCAGTTTGTAAAACTGGAAAACGGGACCCGGCTGGGAGGCCTGGTAGCTGCCGATATTTTTGCCAAAGGAAATATGCAGGCTTTGCAGACGCAATCCGGCAATTTCTCGGCAGGCGGATTTTTGCAGATACAGAACCTGCTTTACTCAGCTCCCTCCTTCCCGCAGCCCATACAAAACGGCAATATGCGCATCCAGATCGCCAATCAGGGTGGTGTAGCCGACAACACCAGTGTTGATATTGCAGCGGGGCATATTGAAGTAGGCAAAGACCCTATCGACTTTACACTGAGGCTCAGTCAGCCAATGAGTGTGGTCAATTTTGACGGTAGTGCAAAAGGCAGTTTCACGCTCGATAACGTAAAGCAGTTTGTAAGTTTTGAACCCGGTACAGATCTTACCGGTCAGCTGCAGGCCGATGTACGTTTTGCCGGTACAAAAACAGCGATCAATAAAGGCGCCTATGACCAGATCAAAACAAGCGGCACAGCCAGCTTGCGACAGGTAAAATATACCGCCAAAGATTACCCGGGTGGCATCAGCATTCCTCTGGTACAGGCCAGCTTTACTCCCAGCAATGCCAGCATCAGCCAGTTCAATGGCAGCTATCTTGGCTCCAGCTTCAGCGGTAGTGGCAATATCGACAACCTGGTAGGTTATGCACTGAAAGATGAGCCACTCAAAGGCGTACTCAATGTGGCTGTAGATAAAATGAACCTCAACGACTGGATGGGCACTGCCAGCGCAGAACCTGCTACGGCCAGCACGACCACAGCAAGCAGCACAACATCGGCCCCCTTCCTGGTACCAGCCAATCTCAATCTGCAGCTCAATGCCAGTGCAGGACAGGTAACCTACGATAAAGTGAATTACAATAATATTAAAGGCACCCTGGTACTGAATGATGAAACGGTAAAACTGCAGAATGTATCTGCCGCTGCACTTGATGGCACCATTATATTCAATGGCACCTACTCTACTAAACAAAGCAAAGCCGATCCGGATATCGCACTCAGCTATGAAGTAAAAGATGTCGACATCCAAAAAACCTTTTTTGCATTCAATACTGTACAGAAGCTGATGCCGATCGGTCAGTTCCTGGCAGGAAAGCTCAATTCTCAATTGTCGATGAGCGGTCATCTCAATGGAGACATGATGCCCGACTTCTCATCGCTGACCGGAAAAGGCAACCTGCTACTGCTGGAAGGTGCATTGAAAAAATTTGCCCCTATCGAAAAGCTGGCCAGCACCCTGCAGATCGATGAGCTCAAATCCATTACCCTTCGCGATATCAAGAACTCTATCGAATTTGCCAATGGTAAAGTGCTGGTAAAACCATTTACTGTAAAAGTGAAAGATATAGAGATGCAGATAGGTGGCATGCATGGTCTTGATCAGAGTATCAATTATGTAATAGCCATGAAAGTGCCCCGCAAGTACCTGGGCGAGCAGGGCAACAATCTCATCAATGGTCTCGCTTCGCAGGCTGCCAGCAAGGGCATCAATGTAAAGCTGAGCGATGTGGTAGACCTGAATGTAAAAATGGGTGGCAGCATCAGCAACCCATCTATCAAAACTGATCTGAAAGAAGTAGCAGGTGATGCAGTGGCGGACCTTAAGCAGCAGGCACAGGATTTTGCACAACAGAAAATCGACAGTGCCAAACAAACGGTACGAGATACGCTTGCTGCTGTAAAGAACCAGGTTGTCAATGATCTGAAAGATGAATTGAAAGACAAACTGCTGGGGCAAAAAGACACTGCCAAATCAAACTCACTCAACGAAACAAAGAAAGAAGCCGAGAAGAAACTGAAGAATACATTTGAAGGTCTGCTCAAAAAGCCGAAAAAGGCAGCTGCAGACAGTGTAAAACAATAAACCATATTTTCCTGAAAGGACAAAGCCGGCCCCATCTGGAGCCGGCTTTCTTATTGTCCCACCTTAACCCTGAAAGTATATTTAAGGGATCTGCTGGCGGCCTGCTGTACTGCTTTTTTGCTGCGTACTGCCGGCGCTTAATGTTCCATTCCCTACATATCGTATCTGAACAGCCGCCGAGGGATCCGTTACTCCCGGTAAGCCAGACAGGAGCACTGTGTATATTTTGTTGGCTTCTACAGTGATGCTGCGGCTGGCCTGGATGTTGCTACCATTCGAAACTGCTATGTCTAAACTGCCAGGCGCGATAGCCGTAAATGCAGAGGTATGCCGGTAAGCAGCTGATTCATTCACTATCTCTGTACCTCCCGACTGAAATGTAACTACAGGTGCAGAAGAATCAGGAATGGCATTTACATAACGGACATAAGCCTGGTTGGTACTGGCATCAAGACTATCTAATTCGTCTTCAATCACCAGGTTCTGATAGTTGCTGTTGGCGCCAACTACAAAAAGCGAATAATATTTGCCCGCCATAAAGCTGGCGCTGGTTGTTGCCAGTGGATTGCTGGTATTGAAATCATAACTCTGTACCTGCCGTGTACCCGGATAAATTCCCAGATAAACACCGGTATAGTTACCAAAGGCCAATGGTGTGCTGGTAATAATATTTCCCGAAAGGGCCAGACTCACTGCCGGCTGATCCGGAGCCAGGTTAAAAGCCATCAGTCCTGCGGCATCTGATCCGCCATTATTTCCGTTATCGTTTTTGCTGCAGGCTGTTAACAACACACCGGCACTGATCAGGGCCATTCCTGCCATGAGTACAGATAAACGCAAAGGTCTTTTCATCATCATTACTGTTTTAGAATTGAGTAAATAAAGTTGAAATCCCGGTGCAGCTGTTTTGGAAAAGCAGGGCATAACCTGCGAAGGAGACTTATTAAGCCGAAAAAACAATGCCAGAATAGCCGGGTGAAATAACCTTCACGAGGCGTTAACAGACTGAGGAACGTATAAAAGTATAAAGGTTTAAAAGCATCAAATGGGTACAAACGGCTTCCAAAGGATCACTTTCTCGCTGTTAACTGTCAACCGTTAACTGTCAACCATTTATAGTCATTTACGGAATTCTGGCTGCAGGTTCATCGCCAGTTGACATTCTTTTTCCAGTATTGCTATTAATTATCCTGACCATTTCCTACGTTTACTGTCCCAAACTGAATAAAGCCCATGTAGCTCTTCACTAAACTTTTTTTATGCATATACTCCTCATCATCCTGTTGGTTATCGCCGGCCTCATAGTATTGATTCTCTTATTGGCTTTTGTCGGAAAAAAAGAATACAGCCTGTCACGCAGCATCAGTATCAACCGTCCTGTAGCAGAGGTATATGGCTATCTCCGCTTTCTTAAAAACCAGGACGAGTATAATGTATGGACCATGATGGATCCGGAAATGAAAAAAATATATACAGGCACCGATGGCCAGGTTGGTTTTATTTATGCCTGGGATGGAAATAAACAGGCTGGTGCCGGCGAGCAGGAAATCATAGCGCTTTCAGAAAATGAGGAGGTCACTATTAATGTTCGCTTCAAGCGCCCCTTTCCTGGTCTTATTCATACCCCGCTCAGCACAGAGAAAATAGATGACCAGCAAACCCGTGTCACCTGGAGCATGAAGAGTCGCATGGCCTTTCCGCGCAACATCTTTTTATATTTTATCAATATGGATAAAGTACTGGGTAAAGAGCTGGAGAAAAGCTTAAGTAAATTGAAGGTAAGGATGGAAAAATAACTGTTGCAGATTTGAAGATTTGATGATTTGAAAATTTGAAAATGAGCCTGAAGTACAGTGATCCCGTTATATCGAAAAACTTAGAACCTATTACGTCTCATCAATCTTCAAATTTTCAAATCACCAAATCTTCACAAATCCTCTATAAAAGAAAAGACCAGCGTTGCTGGTCTTTTCTTTTATAGAGAGGCTTACTTTATCAGTATTGTACCGCTGAAGTCGTCTGGCGTCCCTGTATGCGGCCGCTCTTCATAAGGCCGTCATACTGGCGCATCAGCAGTTGTGTTTCTATTTGCTGCAGGGTATCCAGGATTACACCTACCATGATCAGCAGTGAAGTACCGCCAAAGAAGGTAGAAGAAGCCCTGGCTTACACCCAGGCGTTCTGCAATACCAGGCAGGATACCTACCAGGGCCAGCAGGATGGCGCCAGGGAAAGTGATCTTATCCATTACATTACCGATGAAGTCGGCAGTGGGTTGACCGGGTTTTACGCCAGGTATGAAACCATTGCTTTGTTTCAGGTTTTCAGCAATTGTTTTGGGATTAAAGATCAGGGCTGTGTACAGGAATGTGAAGCCGATCACCACTACTGAATAAATGAGCATATACCAGATATTCTTGTGGTCGGTAAACATGCGTAGCATTTCATTCGATGATCCGCCCAGTGTAAACAGGGTGGGCAGGAACATGATAGCCTGTGCAAAGATGATAGGCATTACACCGGCACTGTTAACCTTCAGTGGCAGAAACTGGCGGGCGCCACCAAACTGGCGGTTACCAACTACCTGTTTCGCATAATTGACGGCCACTTTTCGTACTCCCTGGATCAGCATAATACAACCCAGGATGATAGCGATCAGGATAACAATTTCAAGGATGAATACCAGGATCAGACCATTGCGGGTTGATTTGGCAGTCAGTTCCTGCAGGAAAGCCTGAGGCAGGCGGGCGAGGATACCGATCATGATGATCAGTGAAGTACCGTTGCCCAGACCTTTGTCGGTGATTTTTTCACCCATCCACATCACAAACAGGGTACCTGCTGTGAGTACGATTACGGTAGAAAGCCAGAAATAAGGCTCATAACCCGGCATGATGGCCTGACCGTGCATTTGACGCAGGTAGGTTACATAAGCAGATGCCTGCAGCAGGGTTACCACTACAGTAAGGTAACGTGTGTACTGGTTGATTTTTTTGCGGCCGCTGTCCCCCTCTTTGTTCATTTTCTGAAACTTGGGCACCAGAACGGTCATCAGTTGCATGAAGATAGAGGCAGAGATATAAGGCATGATACCCAACGCAAAGATGGAGGCCATATTAAAGGCACCTCCGGCAAATGTGTTGATCAGATCGAGGATACCATTGCCCTGCACTTTATTGGCTTCAATGATCAGTGGATTCATACCGGGCAGTACAATGTGTGAACCGATACGATATACAACGATCATCACCAATGTGAAAATGATCTTGCTGCGCAGCTCTTCGATGCCCCAGATATTCTTAAGCGTTTGAATTAATTTCTTCACGGGAGTTAAAAAAATTTAAGAGCCCTTAAAACATAAAAGGGACGCATGTTTCTCATGCGTCCGTGCAATTTAGTGAAAATTACTTTACTAGCTCAATAGAACCACCAGCGGCTTCGATGGCGGCTTTAGCTTTATCACTGGCCGCATTCACTTTGAAGGTGAATTTGCCTTTGATCTCGCCATTGCCCAGAATCTTAACGCGGTCTGTCTGGCTGATCAGGTTATTGATATAGAGATTTTCAAGCGAAAACTCCGTGATACCGTATTTTTCAGCAAACTGGTCAAACTGGCCAAGGTTGAATACTTTGTATTCTATACGGTGGATATTGTTGAAGCCACGTTTGGGAATCCGGCGTTGAATAGGCATCTGACCACCTTCGTGAGCCATTTTGCGTTTATAACCGGCACGGCTCTGGCCACCTTTTGTACCTTTTGTAGATGTTCCGCCATGTCCGGAGCCATCACCACGACCAATTCTTTTTTCTTTTTTAGTAGCGCCTTTTGCAGGCTTCAGCTGATGCAGTTTCATGATTTAATTTTTACTTATCGGGGTTGTTTCCCCTCGCGTTATGTAAATGAGGTTATAAGTTCTGAGTTTTAAGTTATAAGTTAATGTTACTTACCACTTAAAACTTCCAACTTATAACTTTATCAGATTTCCTCCACCTTCACCAGGTGAGTTACTTTACGAACCATACCCAGTACCTGGGGAGTGGCTTCTACTTCCTTGCTTGCGTTGGTTTTGTTGAGTCCCAGTGCCTGCAGGGTCAGTTTTTGCCTTTCAGGACGGTCGATGGGGCTTTTAACCAGCGTTATCTTGATCTTTTTCATGTTTAAAAGTTAAGTAAGGTCAAAGGTTGAAGGTAGCAGGTGGAAGGTTTTATACCTTTTGCCTTTTACCTTTTAGCTTCTACCCCGAATTATCCGTTAAATACTTTCTTCAGCCCCAGTGTGCGGGTTTTGGCTACTTCAATGGGCTCACGCAGCAGCGCCAGCGCTTTGAAAGTGGCTTTAACCACGTTGTGAGGATTGGCAGAACCCAGTGATTTGGCGAGTACGTCTGTTACACCAGCGCTTTCCAGCACTGCGCGCATAGAGCCTCCGGCAATCACACCTGTACCATGAGCAGCGGGTTTGATCAGCACTTTGGCAGCGCCTTCTTTAGCCCATTGATCGTGGGGGATAGTACCTTTCATAATGGGTACTTTGATCAGGTTCTTTTTAGCATCTTCAATGCCTTTGGTGATCGCTTCCTGCACTTCTTTGGCTTTACCCAGTCCGTGACCAACCACGCCATTTTCATTGCCTACTACTACCAGGGCAGAGAAGCTGAATGCACGGCCGCCTTTGGTGGTTTTCACCACGCGATTGATAGCAACCACTTTGTCTTTCAGTTCCAGGTCTCCTGCTTTAACCCTGTTTAAGTTTACTTTTGCCATACGTTATTTTGGAATTGAGGCTTCAGATAGTATGGGAAATATCCGTTGCCAGTTTTTTAGGTTTATGCTTTACGCTTTTTAGTGTTCCCTTCAGGTCCACTGATTAGAATTGCAGACCGCCTTCGCGGGCACTATCTCCTACAGCTTTTACACGACCATGATACAGGTAACCGCCACGGTCAAATACCACCTGCTGGATACCCAGTTCGCTTGCTTTGCGGGCAATAGCTGCACCAACCAGTTTACCTTGCTCTGTCTTGGTAACTTTCTGGGCTGCAATATCCTTGTCACGGGAAGAAGCAGCAGCCAGGGTTACACCATTGGTATCATCAATGATCTGTGCATAGATATCCGCATTGCTACGGAAAACGGACAGACGGGGTTTGCCGGTCACACCGCTCACCTTACGGCGAATCCGGTAGCGAATATTCTGGCGGCGTCGTGATTTAACTTTTGCGTTCATCTCTTTATTTTTTATCTCCCTGATGCTGCCAGGGAGGCATTTTTAAATTTCAGTTTAGTGGTTGTTTCAGGCAGCAATATTCAGAATGAAACTATTGACTGGCTTATACCGATTACTTACCGGCAGCTTTACCTGCTTTCTTACGTACCACTTCACCCACATAGCGTACACCTTTTCCTTTGTAAGGCTCGGGCTTGCGCAGGCTGCGGAGTTTGGCAGCAACCTGGCCAATCAGTTGTTTGTCGATACCTTCCAGAGTGATGATGGGGTTCTGACCTTTTTCCTGGGCAGTCGCTACTTTCAGTTCTTTGGGTACTTCAAACATGATATTGTGTGAGTAACCGAGTGAAAGATCGAGGACATTGCCCTGGTTGGCAGCTTTGAAACCTACACCAATCAATTCCAGTTTGCGCTCATAACCATCCGTAACACCTTTAACGAGGTTGTTGATCAGGGCGCGGTACAGACCGTGCAGGGCACGGTGACGGATCTGATCGGTAGGACGGCCAAAGGTTACCTGGCCATCTTTTACTTCTACGGCAATATCGCGGTCAATTGCCTGCTTCAGCTCGCCTTTCTTTCCTTTTACCGTTACCACATTATCTTTTCCCACAGTAATGGTCACACCTTCAGGAATTGCGATCGGTTTCTTACCTATACGTGACATGATTCTTTGTTTAAAATAGTTTGTATTATGTTTTTACACCGGGCCGGTCAGCCGGATAGGTTTCGGCTTAATGTACCCGGATTTTTGTGGGTTCTTTTCTGAACCCGATGATCTTAATAAACGTAGCAAAGAACTTCGCCACCTACGTTCTGGGCTTTTGCTTCTTTATCGGTCATTACTCCTTTTGAAGTAGACACGATCGCAATACCCAGACCGCTTTTAACGCGGCGGAATTCGGCCGGTTTTGCGTATTGACGCAGACCGGGACGGCTGATCCTTTCCATGCTCTGAATGGCAGGTTGCTTGGTAGAAGGATCATATTTGAGGGCAATCTTAATGATCCCCTGCTTATTGTCGTCTTCGAATTTGTATTTCAGGATATAGCCCTGATTGTACAGAATCTCCGTCATACGCTTTTTCAGGTTAGAGGCGGGAATATCCACCACACGGTGGCCTGCCATCTGTGCGTTACGGATTCTTGTCAGGAAATCTGCTATAGGATCTGTTACCATTTTATGTGAATTATCAGTTATTTAAATTCCGTGAGACATCATGCGTCTGTCGTGAAAGCCGTTTATTGGCGGGAGTCGTACTCACGTTTCACGACCCACGATCAGTGACGCTTCTTACCAGGATGCTTTCTTCAGTCCCGGAATCTTGCCATTAAGAGCCATATCGCGCAGGGCTACCCGGCTGATACCGAAATAGCGGACATAACCTTTAGGACGGCCGGTAAGCTGGCAACGGTTTTTCAAACGTACCCGTGATGAATTACGGGGCAGTTCGTCCAGTGCTTTCCAGTCGCCGGCTTTTTTGAGCTCTTCGCGTTTGGCCGCAAGCTGAGAAACCATTTTCTCTCTTTTCCTTTGCCTGGCTTTTACGGATGTTTTAGCCATAGTCTTGTTTAAATTTTCTGATTTTAAATACCGTCGGCATTACTACCGGCGACTATCTGAATTAGTTATTATTATTGTTTTTGGCGTTGCGGAAGGGCATGCCCAGCTCTTTCAGCAGTTCATACGCTTCTTCATCGGTTTGGGCAGTTGTCACAAATGTGATGTCCAGACCGGTGATACGGTTCACCTTATTGATATCGATCTCGGGGAAGATGATCTGTTCTGTAACACCCAGTGTGTAGTTGCCGCGGCCATCAAATGCTTTTTCGTTGATGCCTTTGAAGTCACGTACGCGGGGCAGTGCTACTGAGATCAGACGATCCAGGAACTCGTACATTTTTTCGCCACGCAGTGTCACACGTGCACCGATCGGCATGTTTTTACGCAATTTGAAGTTGGAGATATCCTTCTTCGAATTGGTGGCAACAGCTTTCTGGCCGGTGATGGTGGTCAGTTCATCGATGGCGATATCAACCAGTTTCTTGTCTGATACGGCACCATTTACACCACGGTTCAGGCAGATCTTCTCCAGTTTGGGAGCCTGCATTACGGTAGCATAACCGAATTTTTTCACCAGGGCAGGTACAACGTCATTTTTGTACTTATCTGCCAGCCGGGGGTTGTAGGTTTTAGTACTCATTATTTTTTACCTCCCTGTGCTTTTTTAGTTTTAAATACCCGCTCGGTTTTGCCGTCTTTACGCACCCGGGTAACCCTGGCTCCAGCTTTTTGTGCGGGGTCCCAAAGCATTACATTGCTGATATGGATAGGAGCTTCTTTTTTCACAATGCCACCTTTGGTGTTTTGTGCAGAAGGTTTGGTATGACGGGTAATGATATTCACGCCTTCAACAATCACTTTAGCCTCATCTACCAATACTTCTTTAACGGTGCGGGGTTTTGCCAGATCCTTGTTTTCACCGGCAATCACCACTACACTATCTCCTTTCCGGATATTGTACTTTGGTTTGAATCTTGTTTTCATTTTATCTGTTCTTTACTCCGTTTTTGCGGAATTGTTTGTTATTCGATAATCGTGAATCGGTTTTCGTGAGACTTTCCTGGCGGGTGTCACACCCCGACTCACGCCTCACGGGTAGTTGCCTTAGAGCACTTCGGGAGCCAGGGATACGATTTTCATGTATCCTTTATCGCGCAGCTCACGGGCTACAGGGCCGAAGATGCGGGTACCACGGGGCTCATCAGCCTGATTGAGGATCACTACCGCATTATCGTCAAAGCGGATATATGATCCGTCTTTGCGGCGCAGCTTGTTGGTGGTGCGAACAATCACGGCTTTGGCTACAGTACCTTTTTTGATACCGCCTGCAGGCAGTGCGTCTTTTACTGTTACTACGATTTTGTCGCCGATACCAGCGTAACGCTGACCGCTGTTGCCCAATACACGGATACAAAGCACCTCTTTGGCACCGCTGTTGTCCGCTACATTCAATCGGCTTTCTTGCTGAATCATCTTATTAGCTTTTAGCTTTTAGCACCGAGCTGCGCTCGCGCCTAAATGTTTTATTAATCTTAATAGATCCCGGCATTACTGTGTGAACAGCTGTACCGGAGTCCTGCTTACTTCACTTTCTCTACCACTTCCACCAGTCTCCAGCGCTTCGTCTTGCTCAGCGGGCGGGTTTCCATGATTTTCACTACATCACCGATGCTGCATTCGTTTTTGTCGTCATGCGCATGGAACTTGGTAGTTTTCTTTACGAACTTACCATAGATCGGGTGTTTTACTTTTCTTTCAACCGCAACGGTGATGGTTTTTTCCATCTTGTTGCTGGTAACAACACCAATCTTTGTTTTTCTTAAATTTCTTTCAGCCATTTTATTTCAAATTTGAAATTGCTTGATTTGAAAATTTGAAAATCCGCTTTGAACGCTGAGCCTTCATTTTTCAAACCGGCTCACTCCAAACTTTCAAATTTATTTTGCTTGTTTGTTCTTCAATTCAGTTTTCAGTCGTGCAATATCCCGGCGCAGGCCACGGATAGTCATCGGATTTTCCAGCGGAGAAATGGCATGGGCAAACTCCAGTTTTTTCAGGCGTTGCTTATCCTCTTCCAGGCGAACTTTCAAATCGCTCTCATTCATACCGTGGATACTTTTTACAAAATCTGCTTTCTTTGACATCTTACTTAATTTGAAAATTTGATGATTTGAAAATCTGGAAATGAATCCCGGAAAATGATCTTTTCAGACTCCTCTCCTTTTTCAAATCAAATTATGCGGTAACCAGGTCTCTTCTGGTAATGAATTTGGTCTTGATGGGCAGTTTGCCTGCAGCCAGAGAGAGTGAAGCTCTTGCTACCTGCTCGCTTACACCGTCGATCTCAAACAGGATACGACCGGGTTTTACCACAGCAGCCCAGAATTCGAGGTTACCTTTACCTTTACCCATACGCACTTCAAGAGGCTTGCGGGTAATGGGTTTATCAGGGAAAATGCGAATCCACACATTACCTTCCCGTTTCATTTCACGGGTAAGAGCCTGGCGGGCTGCTTCAATCTGGCGATCAGTGATCCAGTGTGAATCCAGCGCCTTCAGTGCATAGCTGCCAAATGCAATGGTCGTACCTCTTTTCGCATCACCTTTCATGCGACCTTTCTGCATTTTCCGGTGCTTCGTTCTTTTCGGTTGTAACATCTTTATTCAGTTTGATAATGTATCAATTTGCTAATGTGTCAACGTTCGTGTTCCGGTTCATTAACAAATCAGCACATTGGCTAATTAGCTAATTAATGTTTTCTTTCACCACGGCCACCACCCCGGCGGTCTCCACCACCACGACGGTCATCGCGACGGTCACCACCACGATCATCGCGGCGATCACGGCGATCACTTACCTCGCTCTTACCACCAACGAAGTTGGGGTTCAGATCACGTTTGGTCAGTACTTCACCTTTACAGATCCATACTTTAATACCGATTTTACCATATACAGTCTGAGCAAATACATTGGCATAATCAATATCCATACGGAATGTATGCAGGGGCACACGGCCTTGTTTGAACTCTTCGCTACGGGCGATCTCTGCACCGGCCAGACGACCACTCAGTTTGATTTTGATACCTTCAGCACCCATACGCAGTGCAGAAGCGATCGCCATCTTGGTGGCACGTTTGAAGTTGATACGGTTCTCGATCTGGCGGGCAATAGTGTCACCCACGATCATCGCATCCAGTTCAGGACGACGGATCTCCAGGATGTTGATCTGTACATCATCTTTACCAGTCAGCTTCTTCAGCTCTTCTTTGATGCGATCAACTTCACCACCACCTTTACCGATGATGATACCGGGTTTGGATGTATGGATCGTAATGATCAGCTTACCCAGCGTACGCTCAATCACGATCTTGGAAATACCACCTTTATTAATCCGGGCATTCAGGTAGGTCCTGATCTTATTATCCTCGATCAGTTTGGAAGCATAGTCTTTCTTGCTGCCATACCAGTTAGATTCCCATCCACGGATGATACCTAACCTATTACCGATCGGATTCGCTTTTTGACCCATGTTTAAATTTTATTCCAGTTATCTAATTTCAGCTCCCGGTCAAACCGGTCACTGATCTGTTAATGATTATTTTGACTCCTTTGTACCAACAATGATTGTTACGTGGTTGCTGCGTTTGCGAACACGGTAGCCGCGACCCTGGGGAGCCGGACGCATTCTTTTCAGTGTACGTGCACCATCAACAAATACTGTCTGAATGTACAGCTGGCTTTCATCGCCACCTTCATTTTTCAGTTTCCAGTTGCTGATAGCACTCAGTACGAGTTTACGCAGAGGTACGGCAGGATGCTTGGGGTTATGCTCCAGCTCAGCCAGTACTTTTTCAACCTGCTGACCACGGATCAGGTCGGCCAGCAAACGCATTTTGCGGGGAGACGTAGGATTGTTATTCAGTGTAGCACCGAAGTAGTTTTTCCTTTCTTCTTTACGGGCCTCAGCCGCAAGTCTTTTTCTAGATCCCATTTTGATATTTGTTTGAGGTTTGGTATCAACCGGCATGCTATCCGGTCTTTACTTCACCTGTATTAACCTTCTTTTTTAGAGTGTCCTTTGAATTGGCGAGTGGGGGCAAATTCGCCCAGTTTATGACCTACCATAAATTCGGTCACATACACGGGGATGAATTTGTTACCGTTATGCACAGCAAATGTGTGTCCCACAAAATCAGGGGAGATCGTGGAGCGGCGGCTCCAGGTCTTGATCACACCCTTTTTAGATTTGCCTTCGTTCATAGCCAGTACCTTCTTTTCGAGGTGAGTGGCGATATAAGGACCTTTTTTAATTGAACGAGCCATATTTTAATTTGTCGATTTGAAAATTTGAAAATTTGAAAATGAACTTTCGTCCCACTTTCCTTTTTTAACCCTCTTTGTGCTGATCATCTTCAAATCTTCCAATCAGCACATTTTCAAATTATTTAGAGAGTTTGCTTCCGTTTTTCCGCTGGATGATCAGCTTATCGCTGCCTTTTCCTTTGGTACGTGTTTTCAGACCTCTTGAGTACTGACCGTTACGGCTGCGGGGCTGACCACCGGAGGCTCTACCCTCACCACCACCCATCGGGTGATCTACAGGGTTCATAGCCACACCACGGTTGCGGGGGCGGATACCTTTCCAACGGCTGCGACCGGCCTTACCCATGCTCTGCAGGCTGTGATCGCTATTGCTTACCACGCCTACTGTAGCAAAACAGTTGATCAGTACTTTGCGGAGCTCACCAGAAGGCATTTTCAACACCGCATATTTCTCTTCTTTGTTGGTCAGCTGAGCAGATGAACCGGCACTGCGGGCCAGTTTGCCACCCTGACCAGGCTGCATTTCAATATTGTGAATGTTGGTACCGAGAGGCATGTTCTTCATCTGAAGAGCATTTCCGATTTCGGGAGCAACCGCATTACCTGCTTCTACTTTAGCACCTACCTGCAGACCCTGGGGAGCCAGGATATAACGCTTTTCACCATCTGCATACTGCAGCAGGGCGATGAATGCGGTACGGTTGGGATCATACTCAATAGATACAACCTCAGCCACACCTTCTTTATTACGTTTGAAGTCGATGATACGATACTTCTTCTTGTGACCACCGCCTCTGTAGCGCATGCTCAGGTGACCAGATGAGTTACGGCCACCAGTGCTTTTCTTGGGCTCTACCAGGCTCTTTTCAGGAACATTCGTGGTTACTTCCGCATACGCGTTACCGATTCTCCAACGAGTACCGGCGGTAACGGGTTTAAACTTTCTTAATGCCATTTTCGATTTCCAGATTAATAATTCAAATTCCAACACTTCGCGGCGGTTGATTGCCATTCCTCGATCGCCGTAGCTCCAGCGAGGAGATCTGTCTGCTTAAATGTTTGCGTACAGATCGATTGTTTCGCCTTCGGCTACGGTAACATAAGCCTTTTTATAAGCGGGCTTACGACCTGAGATCACACCAGATTTGGTGAAGCGGCTTTTGTTTTTGCCGGGAGTTACAGTAGTGTTCACAGCTGTAACAGTTACTCCGTAAAAACTCTCCACAGCTTTCTTGATCTCCAGTTTGTTTGCCTTCCTTGACACTTTGAAAGCATAACGACGCAGTTTTTCCTGCTGTGCGTTTGCCTTCTCGGTCAGGATAGGTTTTACCAGTACTTCAGAAAGTTTCATCGCTTTTATTTTTAGTCCGGACTCCTTTTTACTGGCTTCCGGGTTTCATGTTGATTGATTGCTTGGCGGATATTCCGCTTTCTGCTGTTTGATCAGGCAGTCAGCACACTGCCGGCTTCTTAAGCCTTTTCTTCGTCAACAAAAATGCGTGCAGCACTTTCTGTCAGCACCAGCACTTCTGAATTCACGATATCGTATGTATTGATATCGCTCAGGCTTACACCCAGTACAGAAGGTACATTGCGCAGAGACAGCTGAACATTCTCGTTGAAATCAGGCTGAATGAACATCAGTTTTTTATCAGCCACCTTCAGGTTAGACAGGATCTCTACAAAGCTCTTTGTTTTGGGAGTATCCATGTTGATGTCTTCTACGACAACGATGGCATTATCCTTGGCTTTATGAGACAGAGCAGAAATCTTGGCCAGATCCTTCACTTTGCGGTTCAGCTTGATATCATATGCATGCGGTTTGGGGCCGAAGATGGTACCACCACCCTTATAGAGAGGGTTACGGATATTGCCCTTACGGCTGCCACCAGTACCTTTCTGACGATGCAGCTTGCGGCTGGCACCTTTTACTTCCGCACGTGTCTTTACTTTGTGAGTACCCTGACGCTGAGCAGCCAGATATTGCTTCACAGCCAGGTAGATCACGTGGTTATTGGGCTCAATACCGAAGATCTCCTCAGGAAGCTCAATCGATCTGCCGGTCTTGGCACCTTTTGTATTTAAAACTTCAACTTGCATTTCTTTATCGTTTGTAGTCCTTTGCTCGTTGGCCGATCAAAAAACTATGACCAAATATTATTTCTGAATAAGTACAATGGAACCGTTATAACCAGGTACTGAACCGCTGACAAGGATGTAGTTTTTATCAGCAAAAATCTTTACAACTTTCAGACCTTTCATCTTTACACGGTCGTTGCCCATACGGCCGGCCATGCGCATACCCTTCATAACGCGGCTGGCGTCTGAAGAGTTACCAAGTGAACCGGGAGCGCGCTGACGGTCATGCTGACCGTGAGTGGCATCACCAACACCTGAAAAGCCATGGCGCTTAACTACGCCCTGGAAACCTTTACCCTTGGTAGTACCTACTACTTCTACATTTTCACCTTCTGCGAAAATGTCAACAGTAACAGTTTCACCAATATTTTTTTCGATGGAGAAATCCCGGAATTCTTTTGTGAACTTTTTGGGAGCAGACTGAGATTTTGCGAAGTGGTTGATCTCAGATTTTGTGGAGTGCTTTTCTTTCTTGTCGCCGAAAGAGAGCGCGAGTGCATTGTAGCCGTCAGAATCTTTTGTCTTAATCTGCGTAACTACACAGGGACCTGCTTCAATAATGGTACAGGCCGTTTGCTTGCCTGACGCATCGAAGACGCTGGTCATCCCAATTTTTTTACCAATAATACCTTTCATGGTTTGTACAGTTTTTAGCCTGCAGGATTATTGGGACAACCTTGTACATCCCGATAAACTATCGAGAGGTTTCAATCCCCGTTCGCCACCGACCTTTTCCTTTAGTCGCAGAAGCTTCAGCAAAAGCGATCCTTGTGACCGCATCTGAAGTTCCTCACTTCATCGTAAGTGTCCGTCTTTGCTAATGCTTCGACAGATGACAGAAGTACCGATGGTAAACAAACCCCGAATGGCTTGTTTTATGTAAATCAGCCAGAGCTCTTTTCTGCGTTGGTAAATCCAGCGCCTTTGAGAGATAGCAATATGTTTATCAAAAAGAACTTACAAAATAAAAAACGCCCCCTTACAGGACGTGCCGGCGTACTACGCCTTGATCTCAACCTCAACACCACTGGGCAGATCCAGCTTGCTCAGCGCATCTACCGTACGGCTTGATGAGGTATAAATATCCAGCAAACGCTTATGCGTAGCCAGTTGGAATTGCTCACGGCTCTTCTTATTAACGTGCGGTGAACGCAGAACTGTAAAAATCTTTTTGCGCGTAGGCAAAGGAATAGGACCTGTTACTACGGCACCGGTGCTGCGCACTGTTTTCACGATCTTTTCAGCTGATTTATCAACCAGGTTGTGATCGTAAGACTGCAATTTTATTCTGATTCGCTGAGACATTTCTAAAAATCCCCATTTTCATTTGGGAGTGCAAAGGTAGGGGGCATAATGATATCCTCCAAATACTTGGGAAAGAATTTTGTAGAATGTGCACAATAATTCTTTTCCATTCCGTTCAGTCTCAATACAAACGATGGAAACGCAGACTCAGTGTGGCAAAGCCGCCCAGCTCTACATGTTCCACCCTAAACTTATGTAACCCATTTAGTTGTAGCTTAATTCGACGATTCGGTGACTCATCAAATTTATACAGGGCAGGGTTCCATTCGTCAAGGATCAGCCGGTTATCGAGATAGACCCGTACTGCATCATCCCAGGTCACCGTCAACTCATAATTGCCGGCAGGAAAGCTGGCCTCCCCTTCTGCCAGGGTCAGAAACTGTGTACAGGTCTCCTCCCCTTTTATACCACCCCACCAGGCATAATTCAACTGGTCGGCTGCCTCCGTTTTGACCGGCCGCATGCGCACATTGGGCGGGAAAAGCCCTTCTTCGCGTATGGGATTGAAACGGGCAGTATCCACACAATACCACCGCACCTGCCAGGCCACTGGCTGAAAGAAATAACGGTAGGAGAAATTAAAAGTTTTACCGGCCGCCACCTCCTCACCTGTTTCAGTAATCACTTTCGCTCCCTTATACTCAAGGACGATCTCTTCATCAATACCCGCCCCGGGCAAGCGAACTGCAGTCAGTGTTGCCGGAAATGTTCCCTGGCGGGCTGTAAGGATCCGTACACCCCTCACCTGTTTTATCGTCCATTTTCCCTTTGGTCCCAGCAGATCAAACTGTAGTGTGTCTCCTTTACCGGTCGGATTGGTACGCCATATCAATGGCCGGCGAAAATCATAAGGGCCCCATTCGGTCATACGGATATGCTGCCTGCCTGCCCGGCGGGGCTGCATTCCCCATACAGTTGCCGCTGGCTGTACGTCCGGTGCGGCTACAATAAATGCCTCCGGATCATCCGGAATACTGTCTGTACGGGTGGTGAGCGAGTCCTGCTTTAACCAGCTGACCACATCACCATATGTATTGGCAAATAACCAGGTACTGTCCGTACGAGCCAGGTTGACGGCGAGCGGCGTGCGGTTAAAACTGTTTTTCCAGATCCGGTTGCCCGCACTCCGGGTATCACGCAGTTTTGCATAGGCCCAATCGGCCGGTTGACTGGCCCGGGCCCAAAGCCGTATAGCCTCCCTGTCCTGGTTAAATAAATTGTACTGGATATTATTCTGCAACCCATGCTCAATGGCAATGGCAATGCGGTTGTCTCTGAACTGATTGCGGGCGATATAGGTATCGTAGCTATAACCGCCCCAGATGCCATGATCACATTCAAAAACACGGTTACCCACAATGATATTTCTACTGAACGTGACTTCTATGCCATTGGTAGGTGCGTAGGAAAAATCATTCTCGAGCAGCAGATTATCATTGCAGCCGCCCTGTCCATTATCCATTGTACTCTGGCCCGCCCACAGGAAAAAACCATCACCACTGTGTGTGGCAGAATTTTTATAAAAAGTATTATAACTGCTTTGTTCATATACCAGGAAACCGGCGCTATCCTGCCCGCGATTATACACGCCATGACTATATCCACGCACATTAAAATTGACCTGGTTGTAAGCAAACAGGTTATAACTGCTGCGATAGATTCCAATTCCAATACCAGAATTAAATGAAAAATCATTCCCTGTAACCTCTGCCCTGTTGCAATGACTCATCATCAGCGCATTCTGACCACCGGTGACCCGGCATTGGCGGATAACCGGTCGTTCACAATTTTTGAGATAAATCGCTGCGCCATATCTCAACCATTCATCTTTTTCATTCTGATGATAACTCATCCAGTCACTCAGATCTTCTTTCTCCTGAGTGCTGTTGAGATGCTGCCGGTAGTTGTAGCTGAAGTCGCAATTTTCGAGTATCAGTTCATCTACCTCCCGGGCCAGCAAAGCCACTTTATATCCTTTTAGGCGCAGGTTCTTAATAGTTACACGCCGGCTGTTTTCGACAAGTACAGCGAGACCTGCATAAGTATCTGGGGACTGACCGGTCTTATTGCCCTGCAGCAGGGTGTTGGCAAAATCCAGCACTATATCATTGCCCTGAATTCTGATCAGGGGTGAGTTAAAAGAACTATCTGCCTGCAGGTA
Organism: Chitinophagaceae bacterium; assembly: GCA_047600605.1. Classification (GTDB taxonomy): domain Bacteria; phylum Bacteroidota; class Bacteroidia; order Chitinophagales; family Chitinophagaceae; genus CAYMZZ01. Next base: position 919,615 of record JASGKK010000001.1, read on the forward strand.
ATATGTGACTGTTCTGAACTGAGCGCTCTGTGTAATCGTCATTCCTTTGCGCAACCGCACATCTTTTTGTGCCGTCACAATAAGGCAACTCATGAGTACCAGCCACAGTATTACCGTTCTTTTTATCATCAAATTGATTTTACTTGCACCAATATTACGGCAATAATGGACAAACCCACCGCCCCCGGCAGTAAAGCCGGAAAAATGCTGAAACTGCTGATCAAGATAGCCGTCTCCGTACTTTGTCTCTGGTATGTGTCACGAAAAATTGATTTTCCGGCAGCAGGTACTGCTTTGAAGGAAGCAGCCCATGGCTGGTTGTTACTCGCTCTGTTCGCATTTATTCTTTCCAAGATATTTTCTTCTATTCGCCTCAACCTTTACTTCCGCGATATTGGACTCCGGCTTTCTGAGATCAATAATCTCCGCCTTTACTGGCTCGGTATGTTTTACAATCTATTTCTGCCGGGGTCGATCAGTGGCGATGCCTATAAAGTGATCCTTCTCTCCAAACGGTATCAATTGCCGTATAAAAAAACGAGCGCAGCTGTATTGCTCGACCGGTTATCGGGCCTGCTTGGACTCGGGCTGATCCTGATGATTTACGCAGGGCTCGTGCTGCGTCCCCTCTGGATGGCTTTTATAGTAGCCGCAGGCGCTCTTGTTGCCGTTGCAGTATTGTATTTTATTATTTGGAAATGGCTCCCGGATTTTAAGGGCAGTTTCCTGCCCACCCTGTTATGGGGTATAGTTGTACAGGGCATGCAGGTAATCTGTGTTTATTTTATTCTTAAAGCCCTCCATTTACAGGAGAATCAGCAGGCATATGTATTTCTTTTCCTGGTATCATTGATGGTAGCCGTATTGCCACTGACTATTGGCGGGCTTGGAATCAGGGAGGTCGTATTTCTGGAAGGAGCCGCCTATTTGAATCTGGCGGCAGAACAGGCTGTACTGATCAGCCTTATCTTTTATCTGATCACACTTTTTACAAGTTCCTGGGGACTGATCTATATTTTCAGGGAACCCATCAGAGAAGAGCAGACATAAATGAATAAGGCCGGCAATGCCGGCCTTATTCATTTAAATTTTTGATATCAGGGTAAAATGTGCAGCGTGTCTACTGTAGTAACAGCGCCTGCGTTTACGATAATGCCTGTCAGCGTTGTATCACCCAGTGCCAGATTGCCCGGTTGAAAATAGAGGCTATAGGTGGCCGAAGGAAGACCTTTCAGGATATAGCCGCCGGTAAGTCCCGTAAACGTAGTAGCCACTGTATCGGTACCATTCAGCGCCATTACCAGTGTGGGTGCATCGGCAGGAACCACTGCTCCTTTAATGCTTCCTCCCACAGACTCCAATATGCCGCGGATGACCGGCTTCAGCATAAATTTACCACTGCCTGTTTCCACAATAGATTTAGCCACGTCAAAGTCAAGGGTGACTTTATAGAGCAGGCCCGCCTGCACATCCTGCTGAAAATTGAGTTTCAGACCAGACTGTTGTGCGCTGGGTGTTGTGAGCGGTTTCAGTTCGCCGTTGATTTTGACATAATTTTCCGTCCCCAGTATCAGGCGGATCTGATGAATACGACCAGATGGAATATCTGCTTCTGCCAGCAGGGTATCCTGGTCATTTACCAGCGTGAGCAGGTCATAACTACCACGGCGAACACCGTCGAGGCTTTGCCAGCCTTTATCAGCATCATTGGTCACATTGATCTGTACATCCTGAACATCTACAAAAACGGCTTCATAATCACCCGGATCGTCTGTGAGATAGATTTGCAAACGTGCTTTCGAGCCATCCGGCTTATCAGATTTGGAGCATGCTGCTAGTACAAATGCCAGGCTCAGGGCCAGCATGAGCGGCCAACCAATTTTCCGTATCATTTTAGAGGGTTTGAAAATAAGAAGGCAATTCCAGTGCCAAACTTCTGATAATCATGTCCGTAAATCTACGATGGGGATAAAAGAAAAAGGACTCAAATGAGTCCCTTAACCTTTTTTAGCTCGTGTTTTTCACAGAACGGCAATGGCCTTCCGAGATACAGATTTTAAAAACGGAGTGAGTTCCGGCAAAAAACAGCAAATTCCGGGCCATGGATCGTAATTCTACTTGATCTGAATTAAGTAATCATAAAAAAACCCGGGCTAAAGCCCGGGTTTGTATGTTTCAACGTTGAATTGGCAATTATGCACTCACTTTACCTTTCACCTTTGCAATCACTTCTTCAGCGATGTTGTTGGGTGCAGGGTTATAGTGAGAAAACTCCATGGTAGAAGATGCACGGCCAGAGCTCAATGAACGCAGTTGGGTTACATAACCAAACATTTCGCTCAGCGGCACTTTAGCCTTGATCACCTGCGCACCATTACGGCTGTCCATACCTTCCATCATACCACGACGGCGGTTAAGGTCACCTGTCACATCACCCATGTACTGATCGGGAGTAACTACCTTCTACTCTCATGATAGGCTCCAGCAATACGGGTTTAGCTTTACGGGCTGCCTCACGGAAACCTTGCTTGGCACAAAGCTCGAAAGACATACCATCGGAGTCAACCGCGTGGAAGCTACCGTCGAAGATCCGGATCTTCATGTTGTCGACAGGATAGCTGGCCAGTACACCAGTAGTCATTGCCTGCTCGAAACCTTTCTGGATCGGCGCGTGGAACTCGCGGGGGATAGAACCACCCACGATATTGTTGACAAACTGGAAGTTTTTGTCAGGATTTTCTGTTTTCCACTCTGCATCAACAGGTCCGAGTTCAAATTCGATGTCGGCAAATTTACCACGACCACCGGTTTGTTTTTTCAGCGTCTCACGGTGTTCTATCGTAATGCTGAACGCTTCTTTATAGGCAACCTGGGGAGCACCCTGGTTTACTTCTACTTTAAACTCACGACGCATACGGTCGATGATGATTTCGAGGTGCAGCTCACCCATACCACGCAGGATGGTCTGACCGGTATCTTCGTCGGTATTTACGCGCAGCGTGGGATCTTCTTCTACCAGTTTGGCAATAGCCATACCCATTTTATCCACGTCAGCCTGCGTTTTAGGCTCTACGGCAATAGCGATTACCGGCTCGGGGATAAACATGTTTTCGAGTGTGATAGGATGATTCTCATCGCAAAGAGTATCACCTGTCTTGATTTCCTTGAAACCAACAGCAGCTCCGATATCACCGGCTTCGATATATTCGATAGGGTTTTGCTTATTGGCAAACATTTTCATGATACGGCTGATACGCTCTTTTTTACCGCTACGTACGTTGAGTACATATGAACCGGCATCCAGGCGACCGCTATAAGCACGGAAGAAGGCCAGACGACCTACGAAGGGGTCAGTCATGATCTTGAAGGCCAGTGCCGCAAATGGCTCTTTGGGATCAGCCTTACGGGTGATCTGCTCGCCTGTTTCAGGATTCGTACCCACGGTATCAGGAATATCTACAGGTGAAGGCAGGTAACGACATACTGCATCGAGTGCAGTCTGTACACCTTTATTCTTGAACGAAGAGCCACACATCATAGGCACAATGCTCAGGTCGATCGCAGCTTTGCGGATCGCTTCATGAATTTCATCTTCGGAGATGCTGTTAGGATCATCAAAGAATTTTTCCATCAGCGTATCATCATACTCAGCTACAGCTTCTACCAGGTTGGCGCGCCATTCCTGAGCTTCCTCCACCATATCAGCAGGAATATCGATCTCGTCGAAAGTCATACCTTCTGTTTCGGCATGCCAGATGATCCCTTTCATTTTGATCAGGTCAACCACGCCTTTGAAATTATCTTCAGCGCCGATAGGCAGCTGCAGCGGTACAGCTTTAGAACCCAGCATTTCCTTTACCTGCTTCACTACATTGAGGAAGTCGGCACCGGCACGGTCCATTTTGTTTACAAAACCGATACGGGGTACACCATAACGGTTAGCCTGACGCCATACGGTTTCAGATTGAGGTTCTACACCATCAACAGCAGAAAACAGGGCGATCAGACCATCCAGTACACGCATAGAGCGCTCTACCTCTACGGTAAAGTCTACGTGACCCGGAGTATCAATAATGTTGAAATAGTATTTTTTTGTGTCCGAAGTGGCCTTACCCAATACGGTGGGGAAGTTCCACTGGCAGCTTACAGCCGCGGATGTGATAGTAATACCCCGCTCTTTCTCCTGTTCCATCCAGTCTGTAGTAGCGGCGCCATCATGCACCTCACCAATACGGTGGATCATACCTGTGTAGCGGAGAATACGCTCCGTGGTTGTAGTCTTTCCGGCATCGATGTGGGCAGCGATACCGAAGTTTCTTTGAAATTTCAAGTCTGCCATGACTAATTTAGTTTGAATTTTAGTTTATCGAAAAGAGTTATGATTTCTTAATAAAGTACTGCCGGTTGGCAGCGGGTACCTGATATACCCATATGTCAGCTTATAGAAAATCACCCCGCTAAAGGAGACGATTGGCTGATATGTGAAGATTAGACCCTCATAGATTGCCACATGAAGCCAAACCCCTGATCACCAGTCTATTCACCTTTAGTTTGACCTTATGGCGGCGCAAAGGTAGGAAATTTTCAGAAAAAAGCGACGGGAGATTTGAAGATTTGAGGATTTGAAAATTTGAAGGTCGTTATTTAAAAGATTAACAATTAATGTATTGACGCTGAATGCTAATTATCAATGCTTCAATAATAATAAATCCCAAAAAACTAAATTTTTCAATCACCCAATCTTCAAATTTTCAAATCCTCAAATCTTCCAATCATTTGCTCTCTATTTTCGGCGGCATCAGCTTATATATGACCGGGGTTACAATACGCGACAGGAGGGTGCTGCTGATCAGCCCACCGATCATTACAATGGCCAGGGGCGAAATAAGCGGATTACTGGAAAGCGCAATAGGCAATAAACCACCAATAGCCGTAAAGGTTGTGAGAATGATTGGCAGAAATCTCTTTTCCCCGGCTTCTTCAACGGCCTGCATCAACCCCATGCCCTGCTCCCGCAGCTGATTGGTAAAATCTACCAGCAAAATCGTATTCTTCACTTCAATACCCGCGAGTGCCACTATACCGATCGTTGCCACAAAAGAAAGTGAGTTGCCCGTCACAAGTAAAGCCAGTACAGCACCTACAATGCCCAATGGGATCACAGACAATACGATCAATGTGCTCTTGAATGTTTTAAACTGCAACACAAGCACTGCAATAAACAAGAATACCGTCACCAGGATGATGCTGCCAAAACCATCAAACGATTCATTACGCCCTTCCACTTCACCACCCATGGTATAGCCGTAACCGGCTGGTAATTTCATTGTTTTCATCTGCTCCTCTACCTGACCAATGACAGCACTGTTGAGGTAACCTTTTCGCACAAATGAATTCACAGAAACCGTACGGGTCTTATTAAAGTGATTAATACTTAATGGAGAAGTCTCCAGTTCAATGCTGGCAAGTTGCGATAATGGAACCGATTTGCCCTGTATATTATTTACATACAGGTTGTCAAACACACGCAGATCGGGATAGGCTGGCCGCGGGGTGCTAAGGAGAATGCTGTAGTCATCTCCCTCCGAAGCCGGGTCGGTAAATGTGCCAACCGGATAACCGGCCACAGCCATACGTACTGTACGGCCGATGTTGACCGTGGGTACACCCAGCATCATGGCTTTTTCCTTGTTGATCTGGATACGGATGTCGGTCTTCAGATTGCGGACCGGGTTATTGACATAGATGGTTCCCTCGGTACGTTTCAGCATCTCCTCCACCCTTGCCGCCAGTTGCCGCAGTGTATCGAGGTTTTCACCCAATAACCTTACTTCTACAGGCGAGATCATGGGCTGCCCCTGTTCAAAATTTTTCACTTCTACCTTGGCACCGGGATAAGGCGTCCACTGCTCGCGCAGCTTTTCGATGATCTCCAGTTTACGCGCAGGATTGGTGTCGGGATCCAGCTGTACAAATATTTCGGCTATATCAGTACGTTCGTTTTGCTGATTTACATTGTAATAAATACGTGGATTTCCTTTGCCCACATTGGATGCATAATATTTTATTTCCGGCACATTCCGCAGTTCCTTTTCAATACGGCGCGTGATAGAATCACTGTAATAAATATTCGATTGTAATGGTGCTGTAATATCAATAAGGAACTGAGGCTTTTCTGAAGCGGGGAAAAGACTGGTGCCTATAACCGGTATCAGGGCCAGCGAACCGGCAAAAACCACGAGGGCCACTCCTAGTGTTTTCCAGGGATGATTCAATGCTTTATCAAGCAGGCGGGCATAGGTGCCATGAATGACGCGCTGCAAGGCACGCAGGAATATATTGCCATGCTCCTCGCCCTGTGCACGCAGCAGGCGGCTGCTGAGGAAGGGAACAATCGTGAGCGCCACAATCAGTGAACCGATAATAGTACCGATCACCGCAACAGGCAAACTACGGATAAACTCTCCGGATGCTTCCGGCATAAACGCCAGCGGCATAAATGCAATAATAAGTGTTGCTGTACATCCCAGCACGGCCTTGCCGATCTGGCTGGTTCCTTTAATGGTTGCCTGCAGGCGGCTATGCCCCTCACGCATCCAGCGCTCAATGTTTTCCACGACAACAATACTATCATCTACCAGCAATCCCAGCGCTACCACCAACCCCACAATACTCAGCTGATTAAGACTGTACCCCATCAGGTTTATAATGATAATACCTATGCCCAGTGATAGCGGAATGGATATCATCACCACCAGCGAAGCACGGGTGCCTAATGGCAAAAGCGTAATCAATACCAGCCCGATGGCAATCAGAAAATCCATACCCAGGTTACCCAGGCGGCCATTTACATTATCAGCCTGATCAAAATGAAGCTGCAGATCGATATTGGCTGGCAGCGTTTTTCTGAATGATTCTATAACCGGCAGATAACTTTTCTGAACAGTGGAAATATTCTGTCCCTTTTTCAATGCTGCAATTACAAACACAGACCGGTGCCCGTTAAGCCGGGTGATATGTGTCTCCGGAGAATAATCGAAATAAACCTGGGCCAGATCTTTCAGGTAAATATTATTAGCACCATTGCTGAAAACAATTGTATTGCGGATCTCGTCGAGATTCTGATAATCGCCATTGGTTTTTATGTTGAAGGATTTGCTTCCTTCATTCACACTGCCGCCGGGGATATTGGCAATTTCGCTTTGCAGTGCCGATGCAATACTGGTGACAGGTATATGCCACTGTGCCAGTTTTTCCAGTTGCAGATCTACCCTTATCACCGGATCAGGCAGCCCCTGTATTTCCACATTCTTCAGCTGTGTGATCTTCTCCAGCGCATCCTGCAGATCTTCTGCCGCATGACGAAGCCGGTCGCGCGATGCATTTTCGGATACCAGCGCTATCTGCAGAATATTCACATTGCTGGGATCAATTTTTTTTGTCTCAATACTATAGATATCCTGGGGCAGCTTTGCACGCAGGCCATTCACCTCGCGTACCAGCTCCTGGTACTTATCATCTACATTCACTCCATACCTGTATTCCACAGCAAGTACAGCCAGGCCATCGTGAATACTGGTCTTGATACGTTTGATATCATCGAGACCATAGATTTCTTTTTCCAATGGCTTCACCACCAGCTCTTCCATATCCTTTGGACTGGTACCCGGATATATAACAGCTACGGGAAAAATTGGTGCGTTCAGTTCCGGGTCCTCTGACCGGGGCATATTAAGCACGGTAGATATGCCCACGGCCACTACCATCAGCACCATAATGAGCGTAAACTGGTAATTACGTATGGAGTATTCTGAAATTTTCATGTTGGTTGATTAAGAAAGTAAACAGGAAATGTTCGCTCAGCGTTTGCTGCCTGTACTGTCGATACGTATCCGCGATCCTTCGTTGAGATAAGCGCTGCCGGATATGATCAGGGCTTTAGCTCCTTCCAGTCCGCCACTGACCATTACCTGCCCGTTCTTCTACACGTGCCACCTGTACTTTTACCTTCCGGGCCGTCTGGTTATCATCTGTTACAAACACATAGGCATCGCTGGCATCACCATCCAGTAAGGCATCATAAGGAATAGCCCAGGCATGGATGGATTGTGCAGGAAATAATTGTGCCTTGCCAAACAGACCCGAAGCCAGCATACCTGCGGGCGCATCGCCTACCTGCAATTGCACCATAAATGTGCCGCTGAGCGGATCCACTCCTTCACTTTTCTTGATCACCTGCGCATTCAATGTTTTTCCCGGAGCTACATCGGTGGTAACCGTAGCTCTGTCACCCAGCTTTACCTGTGCCCATTGATAATCGCTGAGTCCGGCTTTTAATATCCACTTACCCGATGCAGCGCCATTGACCTGCAGTATAGGTGTGCCCGGGCCCACCACCTGCCCTTCGTTGGCAAAACGGCGTAATACGTAGCCGCTTTTATCTGCTCTTATCTCCGAATAGGTTTGATTAAATCCTGCACTGGTATACTGTTGCCGTGCTACCTCAAGCGCGGTTTTTGCATTCTGCATCTGCTCCAGCGTGGCTACACTATCGCGATACAGATTGCTCGCACGTTCGTAATCACGTTTGGCTTTCTGATAGGCCAGGCTGGCCTGCTCGGCCATTGCATTTATCTCCGTAAGATTAATAGTAGCCAGCAATTGCCCTTTGCTGATGGCATCCCCTTCCTTTACATAAATGCGTTGCACAATACCGCCATTCTTGAATGCCAGATTCGTTTCATCATCTGTTGTAAACTGGCCGGCTACACGAAATGAACTGTTGATCGTATCCTGGGCAAGTGAAATCACCTTCACGGGTATCACTTCTTCTGACTGTTGCGGGTCCTTTGCAGGCGAATGACAGGCCATCAGTGCTGTCAGTATGATAAATACAAGAGAAGCGGCAATACTTATTTTTTGCATGGCCATTATTTTTTTAATGAATAAGAAGCGGTTTGACGTTCGAGATCGGTTGCAGCTATCATTACTTTATACCGGTTTACTGCCTGCAGCAATTGAGCCTGTGTATACTGGTTGCGGGCATCCACTGTTTCGATAAAACTATTGGTGCCTTCGCGGTATCCCCTTTCTATCAGCCGCTGGTAGGTGGCCGCTGCTTCGAGTTGACGATTGCTTGCATTGTAAGTTTGCCAGGCAGCCAGCAGATTATTGGTGGCTACCTGCGCGGCCAGTTGCAGCTGCAGGCGGGTATGTGTAAGGTCTATTTCTGCAGATTGCAGATCAAGCGAAGCAGTTCTGATTTTATTCCGGTTACGGTAACCGGCAAAGAGGGGGATCTCCAGTTGCAATCCGGCCATGTAGTAACGGGATTGGCTATTGAATGCAAAGTTCTCTGCCTGTGAACCCAGATCCAGGAAGCCATTCAGCCGGGGCTGATACACGCTCTTATTCATTTTTACCAGCGTCTGGCGGATAGATATTACCTGTGTCATGGCTTTCAGTTCTTCACGCATACCGGATTGAGGCTCACGTGTCAATTGATCCTGCACCTGTGCAATGGCAGACTGCTCATCATAGTTGTTTTCAATGGCAGAGGCACCATCGCGGTTAAGCAGGAAATTGAAATAGAGTTGCGCATTACGGACCTGTTGTTCGGCGGCAGCTACCTGTGCTTTTACCTGTTCCATCTCACTGTCAGCCCGCAATACATAAGCCGGTAATCCCTTGCCGTTATCCAGCAGTTTCTGATTGACCCGACGGCTTTCCTGTGCCAGCTCCAATGCAGCTTTATAAATCTCAACAGCCCGGAGACTGTTCAGATACTGGAAGTAAGCAGTTTTTACCTGCTGTACCAGGTCGCGCCGGTATATCTCCAGTTCGTAATCGCTCAATTGTATCTGCTGTGTGGCGATCTCCCTGTTGTAACGGATATCAGGGTTAATGATGGGCATCGTGGTACGCACTTTCACATCATAAAAATTGCTGGGCAGGAAGTTGACTTCCTGATTCTTCAATTGCGGAAATACGTTGGAAGAGGTCAACTGATTGAGTGTGCTGTATACGCCATTCAGCAGATCGCCCAGCGGAAGATTGATAGAACGTCCACCACCTGCTGTCTGATAGCCAGCCTGAAAACTGACCGTAGGATAATACCATCCTTTGGCAATGGATAATGCTGTCTGTGCTTTTTCGAGCGATACATTTTTCTGCTGAACCACCAGGTTATTGTTCAGCGCTGAATCAATATACCCCTGCAGTACATTGCTTTGGGCCACTGTTGCCTGCCAGCTACCTACTGTCAGCAACAGGATCATCATCAGCCGTTGGTTAATAAATACCGTTATCATTATTTACACTGTTAAGTAAATGAGTAAAAAAAGTCATTTCAGACTCTCCAGCATGCGTACAAAAGTTTCGTAGGTGTGATTCATGACATCTTCCACACCCAATAGTATTTGTTTATTGGCAACTACTTTTTCGAGATGCCCGTGCAATTGCAGTGTACAGAGGCCATGCATTGTGCTCCATACCAGCAGGGCAAAAGATTCGGATTCGAATTTTTTGAAATAGCCATGTTCCTGGCAGGCATGTACAGTTGCCAGTAGTTGATGAAAGGCCTGGGCACCTTCTTCCCAGTGATGATCGGCGCATTCCTGTCCGAGGTAATCTATCGGCTCTTTCATCACAAACATGAGTTCATAGAAGTCGCGGTTTTCGAGAGCAAATTGCATGTACACACGTCCCATTGCCTTGAGTCGTTCAAATGGATGTTCGATATGCGCCAGTACCTTGAATTGCCCGGCCAGTACTTTGAACCCTTCCTGGTGCAGAGCATGTGCAATCTCTGTTTTGTCTTTGTAGTAGAGATAAATGGTGGTGGGGCTGAATTCAATCTCGGCAGCAATCTTCCGGATGGAAGTAGCTTCAAACCCCTCTTTCAAAAACAGTTTCTTGGCGGCCTGCAAGATGCTCTCTTTCAGATCTTCCTTATGTTTTTGTTTACGTTCCCGGATTCCCATTATTAATAATTTACACCACAAATATACTTAACAGTGTTAATTTACAAAATAATTCTTCTTTCTCCCTTCTACCTTTACCCTTCTACCCCGCTTAAGACTTAAAACCTAAAACTTATTACTCACTCCACTGTTGTAATGCCAAACTATACGTTATGAAAGTAGAGATCTGGTCGGACGTGATGTGTCCGTTTTGTTATATCGGGAAACGCCGGTTTGAAAAGGCACTGGCCGAATTTCCCGAACGTGACCAGGTGCAGGTGGAATGGAAAAGTTTTCAGCTGGCTCCGGGATTAAAAGTGCAAAAGGGGCAAAGCCTTGATCAGTACCTGGCCAGCAGTAAAGGCTGGACACTTGAGCAGGCCCGTCAGGCCAATGAGCAGGTGACCGCCATGGCTGCCGGTGAAGGGCTCACTTATCATCTTGACAAAGCCATTGTAGCCAACAGCTTTGATGCCCATCGTCTTATTCAATTGGGAAAAGCGCATAACCGGGGCAATGAGATAGAAGAATCTTTATTCAATGCCTATTTCGTGGAAGGGAAAGATATTGCCGATGCCAACACGCTTCGTGAATTGGGTATTCGTGCGGGCTTATCCGAAACAGCAGTAGCCGACCTTCTCCAAAGCGATGCATATGCCGAAGCCGTGGAGAATGACATCTATGAATCGCGGCAAATCGGCGTGAAGGGAGTTCCCTTCTTTGTCCTCAATGACAAATATGCGGTGACGGGTGCACAGGCGGCAGAGACATTTGCCGGCGCTTTAAACAGAGCCTTCTCGGAATGGGAAAAGGAAAAAGAGACCCGCCCTGCAGCTGGCTGACACTTCAGTGAAAGAGGGTGTTTCGTCATAAAACGGCTTTTATTGTTTACCAGGTCAAAAAAAAACGGGCTGATTCGGCTTTTTAATGATGAATGATTGTAATTTCAATTCAGCATCGTTTTTAACAAACATTGCTCATTCATTAACCATCAAAATTTCGTCGTATGCCTTCCAAGAAGAAAGCAAAAGCCAAACCGGCCCCGAAGAAAAAAGCTGCGAAAAAACCGGCGAAGAAAGCCGTAAAGAAAGCAGCGCCTAAAAAGGCTGGTAAGAAAAAAGTAGCTAAAAAAGCTGTTAAGAAAGCCGTTAAAAAAGCGGTGAAGAAAAAAGCAGCTCCTAAAAAAGCCGCTAAGAAGGCAGCACCCAAAAAAGCCGCCGCTAAAAAGCCGGTAAAAAAAGCAGCCCCCAAAAAGGCCGCTCCTAAAAAACCTGCTGTTAAAAAACCGGTAGCTAAGAAACCCGCAGCTAAAAAACCTAAACCCGCTCCGGCTCCTGTAGCAGCACCTGCTCCCGCACCGGTAGTTCCCGTGGTAGAGTCAACGCCTGTTCAGGGTGACATCTTCGAACCACTGGCTGATAGCGGTAATTTTGACAACGGCAATTCGAACGATTAAGTAAAGCAACTATATATCTTGTATCAGAGCTGGTTCCTGCCAGCTCTTTTTTATTGCAGTTAACTGATCTGTTGTAAAAGAAATGGGGCTGCAGTAAAATGAAAAACGCCGCTTCAGGGAAGCGGCGTTTTATCAATTGCTTTATTCTGTGATTATACACGGAAGTGAGCGAAAGCCTTGTTGGCTTCAGCCATCCGGTGTGTATCTTCTTTCTTTTTGAAAGCAGCACCTTCACCTTTGCTGGCAGCTACGATCTCATTGGCCAGTTTATCAGCCATGCTACGGCCGTTTCTCTCGCGGCTGTAACGGATGAGCCATTTAATGCTCAGAGATACCTTACGGTCAGGACGTACCTCAGAAGGAATCTGGAAAGTGGCACCACCAATACGACGGCTGCGTACTTCTACAGCAGGCGTAACATTAGCCAGTGCACGTCTCCATACTTCATATCCGTCCTCACTGGTTTGCTTGGCTACTTTTTCCAGCGCGTCGTAAAAGATAGTGAATGCTCCACTTTTCTTTCCTTCCCACATCAGGTTGTTGACAAAACGGGTAACCAGTTTGTCGTTGTACCGGGGATCAGGCGCCAGGGGGAGTTTTTTTGCTTGTGCTTTCCGCATGACTTATAATAGATTGTACTTGTGAGCTGATTAATTATGTCTGATTATTTCTTCGCTTTTTCTTTCTTGGTACCGTATTTAGAACGGCTCTGCTTACGGTCTTTTACACCAGCAGTATCCAGCGATCCGCGAACGATGTGATAACGCACACCTGGCAGATCTTTTACCCGGCCACCGCGGATCAGCACGATGGAGTGTTCCTGCAGGTTATGACCTTCACCCGGAATGTAGGCAATCACCTCCACTTTATTGGTCAAACGCACTTTGGCTACTTTACGAAGAGCAGAGTTAGGCTTTTTGGGAGTAGTGGTATACACACGTGTACATACGCCACGACGCTGAGGACACTGATCCAAAGCCCGGGATTTGCTCTTTGCCCGGATTATTTCTCTTCCTTTTCTTACTAATTGCTGAATAGTAGGCATTCTGAATGCTTTATTTTTGGGACGGCAAAGGTAAAGGCCCTGATGGGAAATACCAAAAAAACGTCCTTTTATTTATAATTATAAATCCCCAAAATAGAGGCTGCTGTGGATAAAAGATACTTGGAGGTCAACTGTGAATCAGCTTTTTAGCCTCTTTATACCTTTACCATCCAGCCAAATTTATCGGCAATCCGTCCTTCGCGGATATCATTGAGCCATTTCTTAATAGCTGGCGAAATAGTATAACCCTCGGTATCAAATGTCATTGAATATCCTTTGTAACTCAACTCTTTAACCGGTGCTATCACAGCTGCCGTGCCGGTTCCGAATACTTCGGTCAGCTGGCCTGCCTTATACGCTGCAACCAGCTCATCAATATTGATCCGGCGCTCTTCTACCGGTATATTCATTTCTTCCAGTCCCTTAATCACGCTGGCTCGGGTTACGCCCTCCAGGATGGTTCCTTCTTCGAGCGAAGGAGTGATAGCCCGGCCATTGATCACAAAAAATACATTCATCATACCTACTTCCTGCAGCCACTTATGCTCAAAGGCATCTGTCCACAGTACCTGGTCAAAACCCTGCTGGCGGGCCAGTGTGCTGGCCAGCATACTGCCTCCATAGTTACCGGCATTTTTAGAAAAACCCACTCCACCGGGCGCTGCACGGGTATACTTTTCCTCTACCAGTATGCGCATAGGGTTTACAAAATAAGGACCTGTGGGACTCAGCAGGATCAGAAACTTATAAGTTGCTGAAGGACGTACCCCCAGCGCTTCATCGGTGGCAAACATTACCGGACGGATATACAGGCTGTGATCTTTATAGGCAGGCACCCAGTCTTTGTCCAGCGCGATCAGTTGACGCATGCCTTCCATAAATATTTCTTCGGGTACCACCGGCATATTCATTCGCTCGGCAGACTGATTAAACCGCCGGAAATTGTCAGATGGTCGGAAAATATGCGCCTCTCCCTGTTCATCTTTATAGGCTTTAATACCTTCAAAAATAGCCTGTCCGTAATGCAGAGCAGCCATGGAAGGCTCCAGCTGCAGGGCCTGATAAGGCCGGATCACTACTTTTTTCCATTCGCCATCCGCATAATCGGCCTCCAGCATGTGGTCGGTAAAATATTTTCCGAAAGGAACATTCTCCAGGCTGATGTCCTGCAATTTGCTTCGTTGTACTTTGGTCACTGAAATATCCATAACCCCGGTCATAATGATTTATTTTTGCCCGGCAAAGAAACAAAAAAAACCTAACACCTATTCGTTTCAACCGATCAATATGCCGCTCAACGATATTCAACTGCCTGCTTCTCTCCTGACTGACCTTTACGGACAGATGCTGGTGCTTACAGATGATGCAGAAAAGGTAAAAGGTAAAAGAATAAAGGAAGAAGGCCCTGGCGAAGCACTTATCAGCGACGTAACGGTTGAGCCTGTAGCGGCCCCCACCCCTTCTACTTCTGACCTTTCACCTTCCGCCTCCTCCTGGCAGGCACTGGGACATAACCAGAAAGATATTTCCATTGTGGTGAACTATGCAGGCATTACTCATTTGCCGGATACAGAACTGCAGTTTCTTACCAATATACTCAGCGCCTGTAAACTGAGCCTGGCCGATGTGGCCATTGTAAATTATCATGCGCATGCCGGCACTCCGGTACGTCAGTTTCTGGAGCATTTTCATAGCAAAACTGTCCTGCTTTTCGGAGTCACTCCAGATCAGTTTGGGCTATCGGCCCGCTTTCCGGAATTTCAGGTACAGCAACTGGCAGGTGTGACTTATTTGTCTTCTCCGGCCCTTGAAATATGCAGTGCCGACCAGGATCTGAAAAAACAACTGTGGACAAGCCTGAAACGCATTTTCAGCATATAAAAAAGTTTCCATTATCTTGTTGTCATGAAGCTCATTTTCGCAACCAATAACCAGCATAAAGTGGATGAGATCAGGCATGCTACCGGCAGTATGCTGGAGCTGCTCACCCTCAGCGAAGCTGGTATTGATATGGATATTCCTGAACCCTTTGATACCATTGAAGCCAATGCATCCGAAAAATCGAGAGTGATTTATCAGCTTACCGGGCTGGATTGTTTTAGTGAGGATACCGGACTCGAAGTAGAAATCCTGAATGGCGAGCCGGGTGTCAAAAGCGCCCGTTATGCGGGTGATGAAAGGTCTTCTGAAAAAAATATCGATAAACTTCTGCAAAAACTCGAAGGGGCTGACAATCGTCGTGCCCGTTTCAAAACCATCATATCCCTGCTGATCAATGGAAAGGAAACTATTTTTGAAGGTATTTGCGAAGGTCATATCCTAACCGAGCGCCGGGGCGGCCAGGGCTTTGGCTACGATCCGGTATTTGTACCTCAGGGCGATACCCGTAGTTTTGCCGAAATGGGACTGGCAGAAAAGGAACAATACAGCCATCGGGCCAGGGCTACGCAAAAACTGGTAGCATTTTTGAATACGCTGGCACAGAAATCAGAAAATTGAACGCCGCAAGCAACCAAAATATCACTGAAAGCGACTTAATCAATGGATGCATTGATGGAGACCGCCGCATGCAGGAAGAGCTCTACCGCCGCTTTTCTCCCCGCATGTACGCCGTTTGCCTGCGCTACGCAGGCAATGCTGAAGAAGCTGAAGACATTCTGCAGGAAGGCTTTATCAAAGTATTCAAAAAACTGAGCAGCTTCCGGGGCGAGGGCTCCTTTGAAGGGTGGATACGCAGGATCTTTGTCAATACAGCTATTGAACACTTCCGGCGCAAACGTTACCTGCAGCCCGTCACGGAAAAGGAAGAAAACAGCATCGAGGGTAATTACCTGTCGGTACTGGACAACCTGGCCGAGCGTGATATACTCGGGCTGGTACAAAAACTTTCGCCTGGGTACCGCACCGTTTTTAACATGTATGTGGTCGAAGGATACACACACAAGGAAATCGGCGATATCATGGGAATCAGTGAAGGCACCAGCAAATCACAATTATCCCGGGCCAAAGTGCTGCTACAGGAAATGGTAAAACAGTTTCTGGAACAAAAAGCGAATAAACGACCATGAACAGCCTCCGCAATAAAATGCACAACTACGAAGTTCCGCCCCCTGCCGGGGTATGGGACCGGGTAGCTGCTGCACTGGATGAGGCTGAGCAGGGCAGCAGTTTTGTGACTGCACTGCAACAAATGGAAGTATCTCCTCCCCCTGCAGCCTGGAAAGGCATTGCCGCTTCTCTGGAAGGTGAGGAGGCCACAGCACCTGTGGTAAAACCGGTTTACAGAAGACTTCCCCAGATCGTACGGTATGCCGCTGCCGCAATTCTTTTATTGCTGGCCACCTATGGCGTCATAAGACTCGGCTCAGATGCAGAAGAAGCAGATCCGGACATAACCAGCTCGGCTCCCGCCGCTCCTGCAGACAGCCCCGCTGCCCGCACCGCCATTCCCCATGATGCTGTAACCGGCAATCAGCCTTCCGCTGTGGAAGCCCCGGCCCAGCCATCATCCGGCACCCGTGAAGCACCCGTACATTTTGCGCGCAACAACCGCAGCAATACTGCGGCCCTTGCCGAAACCATGCCTGCTGCTCAACTGGCAAAAGCTATCTATACCTACAACGACCATGTACCTAAAATTGCCGATCGTTATATAACCCTGCTCACACCCGATGGATCGTTTATCCGCATGGCTAAAAAATGGGGCAATCTCCTTTGCTGTGTAGCCGGTGAAGAACAGGATGTAGATTGCAAAAATCAGTTAAAAGCCTGGCAGGATAAGCTGGCTGAGTCATCCATACTCTCCGCTCCCGGCAACTTTATGGATATTGTGACACTTGTCAACTCGCTCAACGACGACACTCAACTCTGATTATTCATTTCACTATTATTCATTCACAGGCTGTACTATTCCCTGCAGGCGTTTTCTTATTTTTACCCGAAATACTTTTGCATGGCCCGCATCAAGATTGACCTGCCTGATCTCTTTGGCTTTACCTGCGCTATCCCCGTACGGATATCGGATATTAACTACGGCGGCCATGTTGGCAATGACGCCATACTTTCACTGATACATGAAGCCCGGTTACAGTACCTGCAGCAGTATGGCTATACCGAACTTGATCTCGGAGGAGCCGGGTTGATCATGGCCGATGCCGCAATAGAATTCAAACAGGAATTGTTTTATGGAGAAACAGTCCTTGTATCCGTAACCGCTGCCGGATGGAGTCGTATCGGATTTGACCTGTTTTATAAACTGGAAAAGAAGAAGACAGACGGCACTCCTGTGCTGGTAGCCGCTGCTAAAACCGGTATGGTCTGTTATGACTACCGGTTAAAGAAAGTAACAGCAGTACCTGCTGCCGCAGTTGCCAAAATGAAAGTGACTGAGTAATCAGCTATTCCAGATCTTCCAGCTCTCTTCTGCCTGAATCACCAGCATATCCATGCCGTTTTTAGTACGGGCGCCGGCAGCCATGCCTTTTTGCAGAAACAGGGTCTGCTCCGGGTTATATACCAGGTCATAGAGGTAATGTGCAGGAGTCAGTGCATGATAAGGCAATGGCGGGGCTTCGGTAATATTGGGGTACATGCCCAGCGGTGTTGTATTGATAAGCAACGTATGGGTTTGCAGCAGTTTCTCCGTCACTTCTTCATAACTGAGCTGATCATACATTTTGCGGCGTGATACCAGTTGATAGGGTATGTGCAGTTGCTGCAGTACATAACAAACAGCCTTAGCAGCTCCTCCTGTTCCGAATACCAGCGCCTGCTGATGGGTAGGCAATAATTTTTCCTGCAGGGAATGCTGAAAGCCGATGGCATCGGTATTAAAGCCCTGCAACTGTCCCGATGTGATACGGATACAGTTGCAGGCGCCAATAGCTTTTACCAGTGTATTTTGACTATCGAGAAAAGGAATGACCTGCTCCTTGTACGGGATCGTCACATTCAATCCGCAGAGTTCCGGATGTGCCGCCAGCAAAGCAGGCAGTTCATCGATAGCTGTCAGCGGAAATAATTCATACCGGCAATCGGCGATGCCTTCCTGTTCAAATTTTTCCGAAAAATATTTTTTGGAAAAAGAATGGGATAACGGATAACCGATCAGCCCATACAACCGGCCGGATCTGACTACCGGATTAGCCATTTTGTTTTTTATCGAGATACAGGTTGAAGGTATCGCCCCGCAGGCCAATGCGCATGGCTTCCATGGCTATCACCTCGGTGGGGGCAATATTGCCCAGGTTCACATTACAGCCCAGCAATTCGATAAAGTAAAGTTGCTGCGCTTTTTGTGGTGCCTCCCAGATGATCTTTTCGCCGGGTATCTGCGTCAGGATCTCCTGTACCAGGCCTTCACGTACTTCACCCGAACCCCGGTAGATCCCCACATTACCAGCTTCACGAGCTTCGGCGATGACATAAGAGGCACCGGCATTCAGTTCAGCACGCATCAGTTCGATCCATTTATACGGAGGAATGATATGAGCTGCATCCTTACTGCCCACCTCGCTGAGTACGATGCCATGTTGTGTAAGCTTCTCAATATAGCCACATTTTTCTGCATGAGGGATAGTGATACTGCCATCACTTACTTCCATATAGCTGATGCCATATTCCTTACAAACATTCACATAATCATCAAACTGATTGCGGATCAGAAAGGCTTCAAACAGGGTGCCGCCAAAATAAACGGGAAGATCATAAGAGCGGTACAGTTCAAGTTTTTCGCGAAGGTTGGGAGTGACAAATGAAGTGCCGAAACCTAATTTGATAATATCAATGTGGGGATACGAAACACTGAGGAAATTCTTGGCTTCATTCACACTAAGTCCTTTATCCATCACCATTGTGATACCGGAAGTGCGAGGGCGCCTGTTGCGATCCGGCATCTGCGAAAGATTAAAATTCATGCTTTCGGGGGTTTGTTTTCAAAAAAGAATCTGAGTCGTTTCCTTGGAACCGGCGCAAAAATAATAAAGAATAGCTTTTAAAAGACTGACTCCCATTTATCGGGCTTAAATCGAGCGCTTACGTTTATAACGCGCTATCAGATCTACCACCTGCTGGTGCTGGAAGCTGGCGGGGTACAGGTCCAGAAAACGGCGCAGCAGGCGTGGTGCCGTCTGTATGGCCTGCTCGAGCAGCAGGATGCCCTCTTTTGATTTACCCAGCCCCAGCAGGGCTGCGGCTTTATAAAAAAGGAACAACGGTTTCCCCTGTGTGGATTCCAGCGCCAGCTCTGCCTGCGTCAGGGCCTCATCAATAAACCCTCCTTTGTACAGGCAACGTACCAGCGCTTCCCAACCCGCCACATTGCGCGGACGGTGTTTTATCACCAGCATCAGCGAAGTCATTGCTTCGCGGTGCTGTCCCAGTTGCATACGGCATTCCCCCATCAGCAGGTTATAGTCCGACTGCAGCCGATGGATCTTCAATGCCTGCTCCAGTTGCTTTATACAACTCTCCCACTTGCCTTCATTGTAGTAGGTACAGGCAATCTTATAAAACAGTTTGCTGTCTTCCTGATTCAGGTGAGAAGCCTTTCTGTAATAGAAACGCGCCTGGGCATGATTTTTCAGCCTTTCATAGCAGTGACCGATGGCCTCATAGATCACTGCTTCGGGTTTGGCCAGCTCGGTTACTTTTTCCAGCACCTCAATGGCTTCTTTATACTTGCGCAACCGGATATAGGCATCGCCCATATTGCGATAGGCATAATCAAATTTTTCTTCCACCGTCACGGCATACTGATAGGCATCGATGGCTTTCTCATACAACTTCAGCCCCTGGTAAGCAGCCGCCAGGTTAAACCAGGCCAGCTCATTATAGGGATGCTCATCTATGATCCACTGATGGAGACGGATACTTTCTTCGTTGCGGCCGGTAAAATCTGTCCAGAAACATATTTTATATAAAGCCTCTTCATTTGTGGGTTCCTGTTCGAGGATTGCTTTCAGACAGTCAAATACTTTATCAAACTCTTCATAATCGTCGTATACATCAGACAATTCGAAAAGCAGTTCAATACGCTCCTCTCCTTCAAAATATTCCAGTGCATCGCTCAGCAATGCCACTGCTTTTTCCTGCTGGTCGAGCGCCAGGTAAGCATCTGTACGTAAGATATAGAGATTGATATCGGTGCTGTCAAACAGCGCAGCCTGATCCAGTATGGCCAGCGCATCTACATAGCGACGGGTAGATAATAAGATGTCTGCCTTACGGATAAGCAAGGAGGCAGAATAAGGAAACTGTTCAATCGCCATTTCGGCTGCCTCCATGGCTTTATTCATTTCCTCCTTTTCTTCGAAATACCGGATAATTTTCTCAAAGGATTCTTCTTCTATAAAAGAATGACTGCGGCCTTGCCGGAGATCCTCAAACTGTCGGAGCAGCTCTTCAATTGGCTCCCGATCTTCCTGGTATGGATTGTCTTTCATCATAATTCCGGACGTTTATAGGGTTGAAAAAAGAAAAGAGCTGAAGGGAGAATTACCCGCAATGTAGGGGTTTAGGTTATTATTATCAACAAGTTAGAGTAAAAAAATAATACCCTTTGTACCCTAGTTTTCCCCATCTGTGCAAAAGCCTCCCCATTTTTTTTAGAAATTATGTAACATTTTTGCACCTGAGGCGTTAAATAAGTTGTAATATTCTGGACAAACGGTAACCCTCATTTACTGAATTATTGTTAAATTTGCGCCAAGTTGCAAACTAACTCTTATATATCACCCCTTAGCGGTAAAAAACTGGCTGCTGTACTGGTCTTCTTCGGACTGAGTGCTTTTGCCTCTTTTGCCACACTGGGCGATGGCAAAACACGTAAACTGACTGCCGACAAACCATTACTTTCACGTACTGCCACCCGCACTACTAATTTCTCACTGAAATCAGGTTATAATTTCCGGGGCAGCCAGGTTATTCGTACCGATGTGAGCAACAGTATGAAAGTAGTGGACCTTAACACGGTGATTACTTATCAGCAGGGAGGTGCCACTTATGTGATGCCTGTCCGCAAAAAAGTATCTGTAAACCTGGGCACTCAGAACAAGGTAAGCGGTGCTACTGTTAAGATCAACCTGTAATCTCTCAATAAAACAATTACTTTCTCCAAATAGTTGCAGCTCCCCTTCCGGGAGCTGTTTTTTTATTGATTGCTGTTACCTTCCAGGCTTTCCTCGTAGGTCATGACCCGGTAACCTGATTTGGGAAGATCAAATTTGGCAGCCGGTACCAGGTTAAAGTTGATAGAAGAGACGGTATAGGTCACCTTCCGTTTGCCCATGCCAGATTCATACTGCATAGCCAGTCCGGGCAGGTCTTTATTGAGGTATTGAAAATCCTTGTTAACCGGCACCAGGTCACGTGTAAAATACACGGTAAAAGTGCTGCCATCTGTGAGCGTGCCGATTGCTTTCTGACAGTTATATCCTGAAATGGTTTTAAACTCATTTTCGTAGGTAAAAGTCACCCCCTCATACTTCTTATTGGAAGCTTTCCAGTTGTCGGCGGTCAGGTTGATCATGTATTTCTTATCGCCATATTCTTTCAGAATAGTGACCTTCCCGGTTTTGCCATCCACGATGGTAGACTGGCTGCCCAGGGAGCTGATCATTTCGGCACGGCTGCTGTTTCCTTTCAGGTAGATCACACTTACTGCACCATCCAGCAAATCAGCCGCTTTGGGGGCGGTATTGGCCGTATTGATCTCAATATCATAGGTGATGGTTGCCTCAGTAAGCCGCTTCTGAGCCAGCAGACCCGCCGGCAGCATACAGGTAATCAGCAATATGAGTAGAAATCTGCTTTTCATTGTTCTTCTTTTTCAGTTAATGGTATGACGCTCCAAAATAACCAATAAGTTGCGTTTGAGGAAGAACTTTAACAGAAGTAATAAGTTCTGAGTTATAGGTTATAAGTAATCCATAGTTGCCCTCAAAACAACCTCTATAACATGGCGTTAGAGACATACTGCTTCAGACAGCAAAAGGGGACATAGTAGACTATGTCCCCTTTTGTATTGTACTTAAAACTTATTACTTACAACTTACTACTCACTTTCTTCCTTTCTGTTGCATTTCCTTCACCTTCTTCTGCTGCTCCTGCATTTGCTCAAGCCGCTCCTGCCATTTTGATTTCGTTTTTGGCTTCTTTCGGTTTTCCGCTATCTGCGCCAGTATCTTATTGTGGTCAATAATATAATTCTGGATCACAAACTGAAGAACCAGTGTGACGATATTGGAAACCGTATAATACCAGGTAAGGGCCGAAGGCAGACGGTTAAAGATAAACAGCAGGAATACGGGGAAAATATAAGGCATGTACTTCAATACCGGGTTATTCTGATCCGGTGACATATTCATACTGTATATAGATATAGCCAGACTGGTCAGTACTGCTGTAAGCGTAAAGATGCTCAGGTGATTACCCAGCAAAGGAATATTCACGCCAAATTTGATCACATCATCGAATGCAGAAAGATCATTTGCCCACAGGAAGTTGGCTCCCCGCAGATCCACATTGGAGTTAAAGAAACTATAGAGGGCAAAGAAGATCGGGATCTGCAGCAATGCCGGAATACAACCTCCCAATGGATTTACACCTGCTTCACGAAACAGTTTCATCTGTTCCATACTCATGGCCTGCTGATCGCCGCCAAACTTCTCTTTCAATTGCGCTATCTCCGGGCGTAACGCTTTCATTTTGGCACTGCTGAGATAGCTCTTATAACTGAGCGGAGAGATCAGCAGACGGATAAACAGTGTAAGGAAGGCAATAACCCATCCGTAGTTACCCACAAAGCCTTTGATAAAATCCCATACCGGCAATACCACATATTTGTTGAGCGGGCGTACAAACGCATAGATACCCTGCCCCAGGTTGATCAGTTTATCCATATCCTGATCATACTTACGCAACAGGTGATAATCTGCAGGACCATAGAACAGTTGAAAAGCGGCGCTACCACCTTCCAGTTGCAGTTTCATCGTGTTGGTAAAATCGGCAACGGTTTTCTTTTCATTGTCAGGGATGGTCCACTCCATTTTACCGGAGCTGAATTTATTTTTTGCTACCAGGAAGCTGTTGAAGAAACGCTGACGTACACCGATCCAGCTTACAGGTTTGGAAAACTCCACACTGTTGCGCCGGCCGATAGTATGATAATCAAATTCGCCACCTTCTACATAACCGATCTGGGTGTTTTGTTTTTCAAAATCAAGATCAGACTCCTGCTGGGCAGCATGATAATCCCAGGTAAGATTGAGCTGACCCTTGGGCAGCATACGGGAAGGATCAGTAAGCTGCACGCCAAAATCAATCATATAATCATTGGGACGAATAGTATAACTGTGTACAATTGCTGCACCTGTGCTGGCCGTATCGCTGGAAAGCAAAGAGAAACGGATAGTCTTGCTGCCATCTGCGTTGGTGGCAGAATCAATACCGGCAAAAAGCAGGTCGTTTGTCTCCATGGTTTTGCCTTCGGCTGTAAACACCGGATAGCTCAGCTGATCAAAACTGGAATTGGCCAGCTTTACATGACTGCTATCCAGGTTTTTAAAATGCTTCAGTTCTATCCAGCGGGGTTGTCCGCCTTTGGTACTGAAGGCAACGCGCATCAGATCGTTTTCCGTAATTACCAGTTTTTCTTCACTGGTAATAGCTGGTGTGAAAGAGCCTGCACGGTTCTGCTTATCGGCCGTGTCGGCCTGAGCAGCCTGTTGTTTCTGTGCAAGTGTATCTGGTTTGGGGCGGCTCGCATTGGCAATTGAATCCTTGCGGGCTTGCTCCCGCATGTAATTCGCTTTTTCTTTATTATTAAAATAAAAGAAACCAAAAAACAGAATCGCCAGTAATCCAAAACCTATGACGGTATTCCGATCAAACTTCATCAGGGAGTATTTTTTAAAGACGGCAAAGATAGGAGATATTGACCAGTCACCCACCCTCAAACAGCAGCAGTCCGGCAGGAAGCAAAACTTTCCTGCCGGACTGCTATTTGTATCGGTAAAGACCAGATAATCAGGTTGCTGAAACCGCTAAAAAAGGTATTAAATCATTTCTCCCTGCAGCAGCGGGCTTTTAGCGTCTGCTTTCTTCTCTGCGTAGGCTTTAGCCGCCTTAATGAAATGAACAAATACGGGTTGCGGGTTTTCGACAGTACTCTTCAGTTCGGGGTGATACTGTACACCGATAAAGAATGGATGGGTGGGCAGTTCTACAATTTCCACCAATCCTGTAGCAGGGTTCTTACCACTTGCCACCATACCGGCCTGCTCAAAGCGTTCGAGGTAGCTGTTATTAAACTCCCAGCGGTGACGGTGGCGCTCATTGACCAGCGGCTGGTCATAAATAGTGTAGGCCAGTGTGCCGGGTTTGATCTCACAGGGATAAGTACCCAACCGCATGGTGCCTCCTTTGGCGGTGATCTGTTTTTGCTCTTCCATAAGATCGATCACGGGGTCGGGTGTTTGCGGATCCATCTCGGTGGAATGGGCTGTTTTAAGACCGAGTACGTGACGGGCATATTCAATAACGGCCATCTGCATGCCGAGGCAGATCCCAAAGAAAGGCAGGCCTTTTTCACGGGCATAACGCACGGCTTCAATCTTTCCTTCTACCCCACGCTGTCCGAAGCCCGGTGCTACCAGCAGGCCATCAAGACCGGCCAGCTTCTCCGCTACATTACTCTCGGTGATGTATTCGCTATGCACATTCTGTATCTGCACCTGGCACTCATTCATAGCGCCGGCATGTACAAATGCTTCGAGAATGGATTTATAGGCATCCTGCAGCTCCAGGTATTTACCGATCAGGCCGATGGTAACCTTGCTTTTGGGATATTTCAGTTTATCGAGAAACTCTTTCCACTTACCCAGTTCTGGTTCGCGGTACTGAGTAATATTCATTTTTTTCAAACAGATAAGATCCAGTTTTTCGCGCATCATGGTAAGCGGCACTTCATAAATGGTCGGCGCATCAGCAGCTTCTATCACAGCTTCTGATTTTACATTACAGAAGAGGGCTATTTTGCGACGGAGCTCAGGGCTGAGCGGACGTTCTGTACGGCATACAATGATATCTGGATGCACTCCTTCCTGGCTCAGCATACGCACACTGTGCTGTGTAGGTTTGGTCTTTAATTCTTTGGCTGCTTTCAGATAAGGGATAAGAGTAAGATGCACCACCACAGAATCTTCTTCCGGCAGCTCCCATTGCAGCTGGCGCACGGCTTCTACAAAAGGAAGGCTCTCGATATCGCCCACTGTACCACCTATTTCAGTGATTACGATATCGTATTTATTATCCTGCCCCAGCACCAGCATGCGGCGTTTGATCTCGTCAGTGATATGAGGTACTACCTGCACGGTTTTACCGAGGTAAGCTCCTTCCCGCTCTTTGTTGATTACAGTCTGATAGATACGGCCGGTAGTCACGTTATTGGCCTGAGAGGTATAGATATTCAGGAAGCGCTCATAGTGACCAAGGTCAAGATCGGTTTCTGCACCGTCTTCGGTCACATAACACTCCCCATGCTCATACGGATTAAGTGTACCCGGGTCCACATTGATATAGGGGTCAAACTTCTGAATCGTCACCCGCAGGCCGCGGGCCTGCAGCAACTTGGCCAGCGAGGCCGCAATAATGCCTTTACCTAACGAAGAAGTAACACCACCCGTAACAAAAATATACTTAGCCATAACTGGTCATTTAATTTTCAACAAAAAGAAGGCGCAGGCAAAAACATTTGCTCAAAAAATTGTACCGTTCAAAACTAGTACCAGTCCGTAAATAAGGTAAGAGAGAAATGCAGCCCACCCAAAGTGACCATCGGATATTTCAGCCAATCCAACGAATGAGTGAATAGGAGATTTCCGGGAGGTCATGCAAAGCTACATGAAATTTGAATGGCACAAAAATCAAGCTGCAGGGATGTGGAAAAAACCGGGTAAATTGGTGAGCAAAATACGTGTAAAAAATGAAGCCGGTAATCGCTTTTTTACTTTGCTGTCTGCTTGTGGATCAATTGACTGCACAGCGCACACAAATCTGGTGCGGAACGCTTATAGACGGGGTTTCGCCCATTGCCCGCAAAGAAATGACGGTGGTCCTCGAAAAGAACCGTATTGTGGCTATTGAAAATGGCTATCGCAAAGCAGCCACAGGCGAGAAAATCGTTGATCTGCGCACCGCAACCGTCATGCCCGGCTGGATCGACATGCATGTGCATCTCGAGTCAGAAACCAATCCCAATCAATATCTCCAGCATTTTACCCAAAATCCGGCTGATATAGCTTTCCGGTCGGTCCGTTTTGCCGATACCACGCTTATGACCGGCTTTACCACGGTGAGAGATCTGGGTGGCACGGGGGTGAATATTTCTCTCCGCAATGCGATCAATGCGGGCCTGCTCCGGGGACCCCGGATATACACCGCCGGCAAATCGATTGCCACTACCGGAGGACATGCAGATCCTACCAACGGATACCGGCAGGACCTGATGGGCGACCCCGGACCGGCGGATGGGGTGGTAAACGGACCGGAAGATTGCCGCAAGGCTGTACGTCAGCGTTATAAAGATGGCGCCGACCTGATCAAAGTGACGGCAACCGGTGGTGTATTGAGTGTGGCCAAAAGCGGCAAGAACCCCCAGTTTTTTGACGACGAGCTGGCGGCCATTGTACAAACTGCCAAAGACTACGGATTTAAAGTAGCCGTACATGCCCATGGTCCCGAAGGCATGAAAAGAGCCATAAAAGCCGGCGTAAACTCTATAGAGCATGGCACATTTATGGACGATGAAGCCATGGCATTGATGAAACAGTATGGTACCTGGTATGTGCCCACCCTCACGGCGGGCAGGTCTGTGGCAGATTCGGCATTAAAACCCGGCTACTACCCTGTCCTGGTGCAACCCAAAGCGCTCGAAGTAGGGCCGCAATTGCAGCACACATTTACCAAAGCCTATAAAGCCGGCGTCTCTATTGCTTTCGGCACAGATGCCGGCGTTTACAAACACGGACTCAACTGGCTCGAGTTTACCTATATGATTGATGGTGGCATGCCTCCTATGGAAGCAATCAAAGCAGCTACCATTCATGCAGCCACCCTATTGGGCGAAGCAGATAAACTGGGAAGTATTGAAACCGGCAAACTGGCCGATATCATAGCTGTCAGCGGCGATCCGCTCACAGATAAGAATGCGTTTGGGAAAGTTGTGTTTGTCATGAAAGATGGTACGATCTATAAACAACGTTAAAAAGTTTAAAAGTATAAAGGAAGGCTTAATAAGAACTCCCCTCTTTCATACCTTTAAACTTTTAAACTTCTCCATCTAGTCTCTCTCCAACTCAAGTTTATACTGCCCTGCCACGGAAGAAGATGTAATACGGAAAGTATAATATCCTGCTGCCAGTGGCGGAGGCATCGGCGGTGTACCACAGATCCCATAACCGGCAGTAGTCGTTACCCCGCCTGCAGTAAAACTGCAGATACCTGCATAGATGGGTGTCGCAACCGTTTTATACTCCGTTTTTGCCGTGGGCAGCAGGTTGCCGTATACAGCATCAGCCACATGCACGTCAGTCATTGAAGAAGAAGTATTATTGATGACCCGCACCATCACGGCACCCGGATCAGCTTTTGTCCTGTCTTTACTGCATGCCTGCACCAGCAGCACAGCTACCAAAACAATCAGGATTCTTCTCATAAGCGTTATTTTGACCGGCTGTGACAGCGAGACAACTACAAACGTTGCAGGAAAAATCAGTCGCGGGCTATTTTCTTATAGCTGGTCACAACGCCTCTGATCAGCGATGAGCTAAAGCCCTGATGCTCCATTTCATTAAGACCGGCAATGGTACAACCCTTGGGTGTGGTCACTTTATTGATCTCCTGCTCGGGGTGTGTGCCTTTTTGCAACAGCAGATCGGCTGCGCCCTTTACAGTCTGGGCTGCTATCAGTGAAGCAGTAACCGCATCAAACCCGATTTCAATCCCCCCCTGTATATTGGCCCTGATATAGCGCATGGCATAAGCTGTACCACAAGCGGCCAGCACTGTTGACGCTTCCATCAGTTTTTCATCTATCTGAGCCACTTTTCCCAGTTGTCCAAACAACTCATTGACGTAAGTACTGGCCTTTTCATCAGCATTTTTACTGCAGATACAGGTCATACTTTCGCGGATGGCAATAGCTGTATTGGGCATGGCGCGGAAGTAGGCGACCGGTTTGGCTACCAGTTCTTCCATTTCAGTGATCAATACTCCTGTGACGACCGAAATAAGGATCTTT
Organism: Chitinophagaceae bacterium; assembly: GCA_047600605.1. Classification (GTDB taxonomy): domain Bacteria; phylum Bacteroidota; class Bacteroidia; order Chitinophagales; family Chitinophagaceae; genus CAYMZZ01. The sequence continues at coordinate 948,375 of JASGKK010000001.1, forward strand.
TTTGCGGTAATATCTTTTTTTACAGCACGCAGCACATCTGCTACCTGGTAGGGTTTTACCGCCAGTATGATCACTTCGCTTTGCCTGACAGCCGCATTATTATCAGCCGTCACGGCCACCCCTTTTTCCCGCAGGTTTTTTAATGTATTGATATTACGTTTGGTAATGATGATATCGCCGGGTTTACTGAATGCGCTCACCAGCAGACCTTCGGCAATAGCCGTACCCAGGTTGCCGCCGCCGATAATGGCTATCTTTTTTCCCATTTCAATTTCCTTTTGCGATAAAGATACGGCCTGCCTTCCGGCATTTTATCAACAGGTTATTAACGATGGATAAATCTGGAAACATTTTTGATTTATATCCGGCAAGGCAAGCAAGCCTTGCCGGTAATGCCCGTTTCTTATTCAATGGTAAACGGTATCCGCAGCTGGCCTATTGAAACACCAGAAGCGAACCAGTCGCCATCGTTATTTCGTACTTACATGAAAAAGGGAGCAAACGCTTGTTTGCTCCCTTGTTTTTATGTCTTTGTCAGCAGAGATCAGATAGAACTAAGTGCGGAGCCAGCTTCTTCTTTGGCCAGTTGATTGCCGATAGCATTATCATAACGCTCCTGCCAGCTTTCGATATTTCCCCAGAACTCGCCATCTACAACAACATCGCCGCTGGTCACCACGCCTATTTTTTCTGCGGGGAATCCATTGAGTGCTTTTTCAAAAGCAGCCACTTTATCCAGCGCCACACTTACCAGCACCCGGCTCTGGCCTTCGCCGAAATAGAATGCATCTTTACGGATACCATCCCTTGAAGCTACAGAAAAACCGAGGCCCTCGGTAAAAGCACTTTCGCACAGAGATATAAACAGACCGCCTTCGGCCACATCGTGGGCAGAGCGCACCAGTTGCGAGCCGATCAATTCACTTACTTTCTGTTGCAGTGCATACTCATCTTCGAGTTCGAAATGCGGAGCAGGAGAATATTTCACACCCCGTACCTGATACAGGTATTCAGATGAATTAATATCATTGGTGATGTTGCCCAGTACATATAACAGATCGCCCTCTCCTTTAAAGTTGAGCGTCATACGGCTGTTGATATCTTCGAGCAGTCCCACCATGCCAATAGTTGGCGTGGGATATACAGGACCGTCAGGGTTCTGGTTATAGAAGCTCACGTTGCCGCCTGTAACCGGTGTATCAAATTTGCGGCAGGCTTCTCCCATGCCTTTAATAGCATGCACAAACTGGTAATATACTTCGGGATCGTAAGGGTTGCCGAAGTTGAGACAGTTGGTAATACCCAGTGGCTGACCGCCGCTGCATACGATATTGCGTGCAGCTTCACTCACCGCGATCATGGTTCCTTTATAGGGATCAGCATATACATACCGGCTGTTGCAATCAGTCGTTACAGCCAGGGCTTTTGTAGTGCCTTTCACTACTACAATTGCCGCATCCGCGGGCAGGTTTGTAGTGGCATTGACTGTACCTACCATGCTATCGTACTGGGTATATATCCAGCGTTTGGAAGCGATGGAGGGGAGTTCAATTATTTGCTCAGCCACTGCTTTGAGGTCTTCTGTTGCAGGAACATCGCTGGCATTGAAAGCAGCGATTTTACTGAAATAAGCCGGCTCACGATAAGCTCTTTCATATTGCGGAGCACCACCACCGAGTACCAGTTCTTCCGCAGGAAGTTCTGCTTCGAGTTCGCCATTCATATAAAAGCGAAGAAGGCCATCATCGGTCACTTCGCCAATTACAGAACAGGGCAGATCCCATTTTTCAAATACACGCTGCACTTCTGCTTCACGGCCTTTCTGCGCCACCAATAGCATCCGCTCCTGGCTTTCGCTCAGCAGCAGCTCCCAGGTTTTCATATTGGGCTGACGGGTAGGCACTTTATCGAGATCAATGCGCATACCAACACCACCTTTGGCACTCATTTCTGCAGTAGAACAGATGATGCCGGCAGCACCCATATCCTGCATGCCTACCACGGCACCGGTCTGAATCACTTCAAGGCAGGCTTCCAGTAATTTTTTCTCCTGAAAAGGATCCCCCACCTGCACGGCAGGCAGTTCCTGTACGCTCTCGGCAGTAATATCGGCCGATGCAAAAGAAGCTCCGCCAATACCATCCTTGCCCGTGGCACTTCCGACAAACATCACCGGGTTGCCAGTGCCTTCGGCCGTAGCCGACACTGTCTGTCCCGCTTTTACAATACCCACACTCATGGCGTTCACAAGCGGGTTGGTATGATAACAGGGATCAAAGTATACTTCACCCCCTACTGTTGGCACACCAAAGCAGTTGCCATAATGACCAATGCCATGTACCACTCCGGAAAGCAGGTGTTGTGTTTTATCTTCCTCCAGTTTGCCAAAACGGAGTGAGTTGAGTGCCGCAATGGGACGGGCACCCATTGTAAAAATATCACGGTGTATACCTCCTACGCCGGTGGCTGCACCCTGAAAGGGTTCAATGGCCGAAGGGTGATTATGTGATTCAATTTTAAATACCACTCCCAGACCGTCGCCAATGTCCATAAGGCCGGCATTTTCCTCACCCGCTTTTACCAGCATTCTGCCTCCTTCACGGGGCAGGGTTTTCAGCCATTTAATGGAGTTTTTGTAGCTGCAGTGTTCACTCCACATGCCGCTGAATGCACAAAGCTCATTGAAGTTGGGTACACGGCCCAGCTTTTGCTTGATCAGTTCAAATTCTTCTTCCGTAAGCCGAAGCTGTTGCGCCGTTTTTGCTGTGATTTCCATTGAAAAATGTAAAATAGAGTATTAAGAAGATGCGCAAAGCTACGCAAATAAGATCGTTTCGCCGGGTGGGATACTATATGATGTGTAAAAAAAGTGGAACGATGCAGTAATTATTTATTTTAGCAAGTTAAAACCAACCCTTTTTGGACTTTCTGCTGTTTGTAATTTACCTTTTCCTGTTTGCCTGGCTGGTGACCAAAACCCGTTTCTTTACCGCCACCGGGCTTAGCAAAACCACGCTCCTCAGCCTTTTTCTGCTGAAAGTAATAGCCGGCATATTCTATGGCTGGATGGGGACACATTACAGCGGTACAGCCCAGATGGTCGACACCTGGAATTACCATGCCCAGGGCATTCGGGAACTGGAAGTACTTTTTGACCGGCCGGCTGAATATTTCACCAATCTGTTTCATAATCCCTACCCCGATGGCTACAGCAGGCTCTTTGCCTCGAGTGACTCATTCTGGAATGATCTCAAATCAAATATTTTTATCAAATTCATCTCCATCCTCGATCTTTTCAGTCAGGGCAGATACTATGTAAACGTCATCTTTTTCGCCTACCTCACCTTATTTGGCCCAATTGCTGTTTTCAGGGTCATGAAGGAACAATTTCCCGGGCAGGAAAAATGGATCCTGGCCGCTATTTTTCTGTGTCCGTCTTTTCTTTACTGGAGCAGCGGTATACACAAAGAAGGGTTGCTGTTTTTAGGATTAAGCCTCATTATCTATCATGTTTATTTTACAATAAAAGAAAAACACATTTCGGTCAAAAGGGCGGCTGGTATTTTCCTGGGACTCTTCCTTTTATTTACACTACGCAATGCGATGCTGGTAATCGTTGTACCGGCACTCATCGCCTGGGTTGCTGCGTTGCGATGGAAAAAACGGTTAGCACTCATTTTCGGTATTGTTTATCTTATTTTCTTTACTCTCTTTTTTACGCTCCGGTATATTAATCCGCGGCTTGATTTTCCGCAGGCAGTAGTCGAAAAACAACAGGCTTTTGTAAACCTGGTGGGCTATTCCAGTATTCCTATACGATCGCTTGAACCCACTGCCGTGAGTTTCCTGATCAATCTGCCACAGGCTCTTTCCCTTTCTGCCTTACGGCCATATCCATCCGATATCCGGCATTTACCTTCTCTCTTTTCTGCTCTGGAAACCGTCCTGATACTGATCCTTCTGTTGCTTTTCATTTTCTTTAAACGACCGCGTACACATCCTCCCGATGCTGTATTGTATTTCACCGCCTGCCTGTCGTTTACATTATTACTCGTGGTAGGTTTCAGTGTCAACAACCTGGGAGCTATTGTACGTTACCGCAGTATTGTATTGCCGCTGATCCTGATACCTGTAATGGCCGGAATGGACTGGAAACGATTATTTGGCCTATTTTCAAACTCAAAAACCAGGGCACAACAACCCTAAGATATCGTCTCGGCTGCAGCTATGATCAACTATACAGATATTATCGAAAAAGCCTGGAACGGCTATGACCCCTCGCGGCGTATTGCGCGTGTAGAGGATATCAGTCCGCTGGTATCAACCAATCATGTATACCGTGTGACCTTTACAGATGAAGATATCATTATCGCCAAGCTTTCTTCATTCGGAAAATACGAACACTTTAAGGAGGACCATCGCATCATTCATGCACTGGGCAATAACCTGCTTTACCCGTTTGAAAACCTGCTGGCCAAAAGCCTGCTGAAAAATAACCGCGTCTATACTTATCATTATAAGAAGGGAAAAACAGATGCCTGGGTAGTGTTTTACAACCCGAGCCGTGTGATGCAGCGGCTGCCCCGCCGTCTCGATGAACCCCTCATCCGAAGCCTGGGCCGCCAGATCGGTAAATTTCACCTGGCCTGCAGCCGTATCCGCAACGTGCTGCCCAAAAGCAGTAAGACCCTGCGCACAGATATAAATACGCTGCAGGAACAACTGGCGCAAAATGAAAAAAAATTCGGCACCCGTGCACAAGCCGACCTGTTGCGTTATCACTGCGAACAGTTTCTCCGCAACCGCAATAAATGCAATGCCGGATCATTTGAGATCATACCTGTTTTTATTGACTGGAATATCGGCAACTTCTCCGTGGTCAATAAACATGAGCTATACAGCCGGTGGGACTATGACTGGTTCAGAATGAGCAGCCGCATGCTCGATTTTTATTTCTTCAGCCGGGTAGTCAGTGACGCCGGTGATAAAACCGTGTTCAGCTACCTGATCAGCCCACTCAACGAAGAACGTTTCCTGCTTTTCCTGAGCGAATACCATAAAGTAAATCCGCTCTCGGCCAATGAGATCCGTTTTCTGCGCGAAGTATACCGCTTTTTTATTCTCAATTATGTAGTTAAAAACGGCGACTATTTTTTTGCCGAACCCTATGCCAGCAAACTGAAAGCCGAAGCTTTTGATATTTACCTGCCTTCGGTAGACAGGGATTTTGATCCGGAAAAAATAATTGCTCACCTCAAGATCAAAGAAGCATGAAAGATTTCAAATCACTCTTATCCGATTACAAAGTGATCTTTTTTGATTCCTATGGGGTGATCCGTAATTACAATGGATTGATACCAGGTATCCGGCAAACCTTCGAATGGTTGCAGGCAGAGGGCAAGTCTTATTATGTAATCACCAACGATGCCAGCCGCAGCCCCGAATTGCTGGTAGAATCGCTGCGACGCAGTGGGCTCGATCTTATACAACCCGAACAAATCATTTCATCGGGTATGCTTGCCAAAGAGTTTCTGGACAACAAAGTAAAAACCGGCGTGGTGGCTTACCTGGGTACCGAAAACTCGGCGCATTATATTGAACACCCCGGACTGGAGATCATTCCCATTCAGGAGGTGAATGAAAAGAACATGGATAGTATTACTGCGCTGGTATTGCTGGACGATGAAGGTTTTGAATGGCTGGATGGACTCAATAAAGCTGTAAACCTGCTTCGCTGGCGTACCATACCGGCCATCGTAGCCAATCCCGATGGGGCTTATCCTATTTCCAAACAGAAAGTAGGCATAGCTATTGGCGGCATATCCTGGATGATTGAAAAAATTACCGGCAAAAAGTTTATCCGTTTTGGCAAGCCCGACTCACAGATCTTCATGTTTGCCTGGGACCTGCTGCGTAACCGTTATCCGGATATTACTAAAAAAGATATTCTGATGGTAGGCGACACCCTCCATACCGATATCCTGGGTGGCAACAAATTTGGGCTCGATACGGCATTGGTACTCACTGGTAATATCCTTCAGGAAGATGTGGATACACGGATTGCTTCTTCAGGAATTGTTCCAACCTATATCTGTCATTCTGCCGTAATCGACAATCAACTTAATATTTATAATAAATAAATATAATATTAATTTTTCGTTCAGATTTCCACATATTTTCCAGTTTTAAATCAATTATTTCCATTTTTCACTCAGCCTAACACTCGTTTTGCTACTATTTCGCTAAAATTGTGAAATATTTGAATTCACAATCTAAAACCACTTTCTTCTTATGTCAGTAGCGAAACTTGAGTACATCTGGCTCGATGGTTACAAGCCCACGCAAAGTCTGCGTAGCAAGACCAAAATTGTAAAAGACTTCAGCGGTAAGCTGGAAGATTGCCCCATGTGGAGTTTTGATGGTTCCTTTACCGAGCAGGCCCCCGGTGGTTCATCTGATTGTTTGTTGAAACCCGTTTATATCATTTCCGATCCTCAGCGCAAAAATGGCTACCTGGTGATGGCTGAGGTACTGAATGCCGATGGTACGCCTCATGCCTCCAATGGCCGCGCCACTATTGACGACGACGACAATGATTTCTGGTTTGGATTTGAGCAGGAATATTTTCTGTGGGATCCCGCTACTGATAAGCCACTTGGCTTTCCCGCGGGTGGTTATCCCGGTCCCCAGGGCCCCTACTACTGTTCAGTAGGCGCCAAAAACGCATATGGCCGTCACATTGTGGAAGAACATCTGGATGCCTGCCTCGAAGCCGGCCTCAATGTAGAAGGTATCAATGCTGAAGTAGCCGCTGGCCAGTGGGAGTTTCAGATCTTCGCCAAAGGTGCCAAAGAAGCCGGTGATCAGATCTGGCTGGGCCGTTATCTGCTGGAGCGTATCGGAGAAACATACGGCGTTGCCGTAAACTGGCATTGCAAACCGCTGGGAGCACTCGATTGGAATGGCAGTGGCATGCATGCCAACTTCTCTAACGAAAGCCTCCGCAAAGGAGGTAGTAAGGAAGTATTCGACAAAATCTGCGAAGCCTTCCGTCCTGTAGTAAAAGAACATATCGAAGTATATGGTGCCGATAACCATCTGCGCCTGACCGGCAAACACGAAACGGCCAGCATCCATGATTTCAGCTATGGTGTGTCTGACCGTGGTGCCTCTATCCGCATCCCGGTAACAGTACCGGTAAGCGGCTGGAAAGGTTACCTCGAAGACCGTCGTCCCAATTCAGCTGCCGATCCGTATAAAGTAGCTGCCCGGATCATCAAGACGGTGAAATCGGCTATCTAAAAAAGTTGCATCCTTGTTTTTTAAAATCCCTTCCAGCCGTGAAGGGATTTTATTTATAAACCCGCGGGGCCTGCAACGAAATCACCTGCTTTTGAATAGATTTGCCAGTGCTACCCGTTTTGCATTAACATAATAACGATCTATGTCTTTACGATTCAATGCACTCAACCGGCTCAGCCAAACGAGTGCAGAACAAGTGGAAGGAACTTCCAAAATCACCGGCATTTTTGGTGAAAATGTATTTGACCTGAAAAAAGCCCGCCAGTATCTCAGTGATGAAGCGTATAAAAGCCTGCTGGGCTCCATCCGTGCCGGCCAGAAAATACAGCGCAATGTAGCCAACCAGATTGCCAATGGTATCCGCGCCTGGGCCGAATCAAAAGGTGTAACACATTACACTCACTGGTTTCAGCCACTTACCGGCACCACTGCCGAAAAGCATGATTCGTTCTTTACCCTCAAAGGAGACGGCACCCCTATCGAAGAATTTGAAGGTGATGCCCTCATACAGCAGGAGCCCGATGCCTCTTCTTTTCCCAGTGGTGGCATCCGCGCCACTTTTGAAGCACGTGGTTATACAGCCTGGGATCCCTCCTCTCCTCCCTTTATTATGCACATCGGTGCCGGCAAAACACTTTGCATCCCTACTATCTTTATTTCCTATACCGGCGAATCGCTCGACTACAAGGCCCCCCTGCTGAAAGCCATCGAAGCACTTAACAAGGCCGCAGTAGATGTATGTAATTATTTCGATAAAAATATCTCCAAGGTATCTGCCACACTGGGCTGGGAACAGGAATACTTTGTCATTGACGAAGCACTCTTCAATGCACGGCCCGACCTGGTTATGTGCGGACGCACCGTGTTTGGCCACAACTCTGCCAAAAATCAGCAACTGGAAGATCATTATTTCGGTTCTATTCCGGAGCGCGTGTATGCATATATGCGCGACTTCGAAGAGGAATGTTACAAACTGGGTATCCCCCTGCGCACCCGCCACAATGAAGTAGCTCCTGCACAGTTTGAATGTGCTCCCATCTACGAAGAGATCAACCTGGCTGTCGACCACAACACATTGCTGGTAGACATCATGGGCCGCGTTTCTGCACGGCACAAATTGCGTGTGCTGCTGCACGAAAAACCATTTGCCGGCATCAATGGCAGTGGCAAACACAACAACTGGAGCATGGCAACAGATACAGGCATCAACCTGCTGGCACCGGGCAAAACCCCGAAGACCAACCTGATGTTCCTGACCTTCTTTGTAAACACCATCAAGGCCGTACATGACTATGCAGATGTACTGCGTGCTTCCATTGCCAGTGCCCCCAACGATTATCGTCTGGGTGCCAATGAAGCGCCTCCCGCCATCATCTCTGTATTCATCGGCCAGTATCTCAGCAAAGTACTCGAAGATGTGAAAGAGCGTGTGAGCGAAAAATTTGATGAGCAGGATGAAAGCATGCTCAAGATCGATATCCATAAGAGCATTCCCGAACTGCTGATGGACAATACCGATCGCAACCGCACTTCACCTTTTGCATTTACAGGCAATAAATTTGAGTTCCGGGCTGTGGGTTCTACTGCCAACTGCGCCAATCCCATGACGGTACTCAATACAATCGTGGCACAAACACTCCGCCAGTTTAAAGAAGATGTAGACAGGCTGATCGATCGTGGCGAGAAAAAAGAGATCGCCATCATGCACGTGATCCGCGAGTATATTGTAGCCAGTGAAAAAATCCTGTTTGAAGGCGACGGGTATAGTGAGGCCTGGGAAAAAGAAGCAGAGAAAAGAGGCCTCCCCAACCTGAAGACCACCCCGCTGGCACTGGACGCCATGGTAACCGATAAAGCCAAGATCCTTTTCGATGCCAATGGTGTATACAGTCACACCGAACTGGAAGCCCGTCACGAAATTGAGCTGGAGAAATATATCAAAAAAGTGCAGATCGAAAGCCGTATCATGGGAGAACTGGCTACCAGCCATGTATTACCACCATCGATCCGCTATCAGAATCTGCTGGCCAAAAATATCAATGGTCTCAAAGCCATTGGTATGGATGAATCGGCTTACAGCAATCAAAAACAGATCCTCGACAAGATCTCTGAGCATATCAACAAAGCCAGTGATCTGGTAGAAAAAATGATCGAAGCACGCAAGATCTGTAATGCCATAGAAGATACACGCACCCGGGCCATTGCTTATCAGAGCCAGGTAAAAGATGTTTTCTTTGACCAGATCCGTTATCATGTAGATAAGCTGGAGCTGCTGGTAGATGATAAGGAATGGTATTTGCCCAAATACAGGGAAATGCTGTTTCTCCGGTAAATAAGACTTTCCGTTACATGAGAAAAGCCACGGGTCATCCTTACGGGGATGACCCTTTCTTTTTTTATATGTATCCCTGCATAGTTTTCTCCCGCATAGCGCAGCTACATTTGTTTAATTTCGGGTATGAAAAAAAGCTGGCGCCGCATTGGCTGGTCATCACTCATCCTTTTCCTGCTCATCAATGCCGTATGCTTCATGCATGCCTGGAAGTTTACCCACTTTGCTGATGCAGGTATTGAGAGACCTTCTGCCTATACGCTTTCTGCTTTTGATAAAATAAAAGCACTGGCACTGGGTGTGAATCAACCAAGGCCGCTTAATAAGTCTGTACCAAATGTTCCTTTTGAGCCTGTACGTATCCGAAGTAATAAAGAAATTGCCGGCTGGTATATGCCTGTTGACAGTGGCAGGGGCACTATCATCCTTTTTCATGGATATGGCGGAGAAAAATCAGGCATGCTGGATAAGGCAGCATTGTTTGCTGAAATGGGATATAACACCCTGGTGATCGACTTCATGGGCTCTGGTGAATCTGCCGGCAATCAGACTACAATTGGATATAAGGAAGGAAAACAGGTACAGTCAACATATGAATATGTGTGGCAAAGGGGCGAAAAGAATATCTACCTGTTTGGCACATCAATGGGTGCTGCTGCTATTCTGAAATGTATGAATGATACGACACTCCACCCCAAGGGCATTATTCTGGAATGTCCGTTTGGCAGCCTTTATCAAACCACCTCCGCCCGGTTTAGGAAAATGGGGATCCCTGCATTTCCGATGGCCGGTCTGCTGGTGTTTTGGGGAGGGGTACAAAATGGATTCTGGGGATTTGGCCACCAGCCGCAGCGTTATGCAAAAGCAGTGGAGTCCCCCACTCTTTTATTGTATGGTGAAAAGGATGACCGGGTTAGCCGCGCTGAAACAGATAACATTTTTGCCGCATTGAAAGGCTCCAAACAACTGGTCACTTTTCCGGAAGCCGGACATGAAAACTATTTAACCCGATACAGAGCTGAGTGGACAAAAACAATTCATGACTTTTTAGAAAAGAACCCATAAACTGTTACTGTCAGGCTGCACTGAATGAAGCAGGCCCGCCATATGGCGGGCCTGCAATTTTATTTCATAAAAAAAATCTATTAAGGCAATTCCTTAATACGAATATCCTTCCAGCGTACTTTGATACCACCTCCATCGTGGATCTGCAAAGCAATAAATCCATTGCCGGCTGCAATACGCGGATCACTCAGTGTGATCATTTGTTTGCCGTTGAGCCAGGTAGTGACATTATCATTTACCACCCGGATACGCATTTTATTCCACTTGCCTTCTTTCAAGGCTTTCTCCCGCACCGAATCGGGTTGAATCAGCCAGCCACGTCCATATGATTCATAGATACCGCCAGTGTGCTGACCCGCAGGCGCTACTTCCACCTGCCAGCCACTGATCTTAACACCGTCGATAGAAGAGCGGAAAAATACACCACTGTTGCCATTAGCTTCCTGTTTGAACTGCAAAGTAAGTTCAAAGTTTTTATAGGCTTTGTTGGTCGACAGGTATCCATACTGTTTATCAGGTCCGCTTTCGCAGATCAATTCGCCTTTTTCCACATACCATTTTTCGGTACCGTGCGCCGTCCACCCGGTAAGGTCTTTGCCGTTAAAAATGGAGGCTGATTGCCCATAAATGGCTGTTGTAAATGCTGTAGCCAGGAGAAGGAAAAATAGTTTCATACTTTTTCAGTGTTTATAACAAGCAAGTAAGGTTCTAAGTTATAGGTTTTAAGTGATACATTTTTAAAGCAAATACGCAACAGGTTTATTTTCTGAAATTGGCCCGCATGACCCGCAGCACATTTCCACCCAGTATCTTCCGGATAGAACGATTGGTATAACCCCGCCGCATGAGTTCATGTGTAATGGCCGGGTATTTACTTACGTCTTCCAGTCCGCGGGGCACGGAGCTTACTCCATCATAATCGGCACCCAAACCCACGTAATCATCCCCTACCAGTTTCACAATATAATCGATATGATCGACCAGGTCACTGACCGAAGGCCTTACCGCGTCCATTGCCTGGTCATAATAATTATTCCACGCCTTTTGCATGGCTGCCGAATCGCCCTGATGTATTCGCAATAAGGAATCCTGGATACCCTTCTTACCGGCACCATTCAACCATGTGGCACGTTTGTCGTAGGCGGCACTGATAAAGCCTGAATAGAAGTTAATGCAGATAACACCCTTATTCTGTGCCACGGCTTTTATCTGATCATCTTTCACGTTTCTGAATACCGGGCATAATGCCCATACAGAACTATGTGAGAGTATCACTGGTTTTTGGGTAACAGTCAGTGCATCATAAAAAGTCTGCTCGCCGGTGTGTGACAGATCTACCATTACTCCCAGTTCATTCAATCTGCGTACTACCTGTTTTCCGAAATCTGTTAGTCCTTTGGTGCGTCCGGCAAGTGCAGCGGGGTCTGCAGCCGTCTCATCCATGGCACTGGTGGCCCAACTGGTGCTGTTGTTCCAGGTAAGTGTAAGATAACGCATGCCGCGACCAGCCAGGGCTTCCAGCTTGCCCAGATCATTTTCGATCATATGTCCGCCTTCCACCCCGATGAGTGCCACGAGTTTGCTTTGCCTTATACCACGCCTGATATCCTTATACCGCAATGCCAGTGCCAGCCGCTGATGATTGCGGAGTACAATACGTTCCAGCGAATCTATTTCTTCGTTGGCATCTGCATAAAATCCGGTTTTGCTGCGGGCTTTCTTATCGGTCCATACAGAGAAGAATTGCACATTCACCCCACCTTCTTTCCAGCGTTCAAAATCGCTATGTCCGGTCGTCAGCCGCTTGCTGATATCCTTTCCTTCCAGCACAGCCGACGAAAGCACATCGTTGTGGGTATCGACCAGCGTTGCCTTGCGATGTACCTGTTGATAGAGCTGAGCCGAAGGCCGGCCGCTCAGTATCAGTAAAAACAATATCAGCAATGAAGGTTTCATCTGCTTTATTTGTTCCTAAAATTAAAAAATCCCGGCCGAGTGGCCGGGATAAATATTCAGTTGAGCAAAACTTATTTCATTTTAAAGCTCTCGAGGAACTTGGTGTTGAAGTCGCCGCTTCTGAAACGCTCATCCTGCATCAATTGCAGATGAAAGGGTATCGTGGTCTTCACTCCCTCGATCACATATTCGCTCAAGGCGCGGTACATTGTATCAATAGCCTCATTGCGCGTACGTGCTACTGTGATCAGTTTGCCGATCATAGAATCATAATAAGGCGGGATCACATAGCCTGCATACACATGGCTGTCTACCCGTACACCATGACCTCCGGGCTGATGCAGGGTGGTAATACGGCCGGGTGAAGGCCTGAAATCGTTGTAAGGATCTTCGGCATTGATACGGCATTCTATCGAATGCATTTGCGGAATATAATCCTCACCGCTGATACGCTCACCCATGGCTATTTTGATCTGTTCCTTGATCAGGTCAAAGTTGATCACTTCTTCTGTTACACAATGTTCTACCTGGATACGAGTATTCATTTCCATGAAGTAGAAGTTGCGGTGCTTATCTACCAGGAACTCGATGGTGCCCACGCTTTCGTAGTTGATAGCAGCCGCTGCTTTTTTGGCGGCGTCGCCCATACGCTGACGCAGTTCATCGGTCATAAAAGGTGAAGGACTTTCTTCTACCAGCTTCTGGTGACGGCGCTGAATAGAACAATCACGCTCGCTCAGGTGGCACACATTGCCATACTGGTCGCCGGCAACCTGGATCTCGATATGACGGGGCTCTTCCACAAATTTCTCCATGTAGATACCATCATTCTTGAATGATGCAGCAGCTTCTGTTTTAGCAGTGGTATAGGCCCTTTCCATTTCAGACTCTTCCCATACAATGCGCATGCCTTTACCACCACCGCCTGCCGTAGCTTTGATAATAACGGGGTATCCCATATCGCCTGCAAGGCTTTTGGCTTCTTCCACACTTTGCAGCAGCCCCTGACCTCCGGGCACTACGGGTACACCGGCTTTGATCATGGTATCCTTGGCAGTGATCTTATCACCCATTGAGCTGATCATGTCAGCCGTGGGGCCAATGAATTTGATGCCGTGATCGTTGCAGATTTTGGCAAACTTGGCGTTTTCGGCCAGAAAGCCATAACCGGGATGAATAGCGTCCGCATTGGTGATTTCAACAGCGGCCATTATATGGGGGATATTGAGATAAGAATCGCTGCTCTGGGGTTTACCAATACACACCGCCTCATCGGCAAACTTCACATGCAGGCTATCACGGTCGGCCGTGGAATAGACTGCCACAGTTTTAATACCCATCTCGCGGCAGGTGCGGATCACACGCAGGGCAATCTCGCCACGATTAGCAATCAGTATTTTTTTAAACACAGTTTTGAATTAAGGATTGAAAACTTGAACCCACCGTCTTTGCAGGCTGCGGGTATTGTCCATAACTACGGGTATTTGCCAGATCAGGCTGGTTCTACCAGGAATAAAGGCTGATCGTACTCAACAGGTGAAGCATCGTCTACCAGCACTTTTACAATACGACCGCTTACTTCGCTTTCAATTTCATTGAAAAGCTTCATCGCTTCAATGATGCATACCACTTTGCCGGGAGTGATTTCATCACCTACTTCCGCAAAATTGGGTTTGTCAGGAGATGCTTTACGGTAGAATGTACCGATCATGGGACTCTTTATGGTAATGAGGTTTGACGCAGCGGGTTCAGCAGCTTTCGCTTTATCGGCAGCCGCCGCGGGCGCACTGGAAGGTACGGCTGCGGGCTGAGGAGCTGCATAGGCAACCGGAGCTGCCGCAGCTACGCTGGACACCACCTGTGTTACATGCTCTTCTTTCTGTTTGATCGTGATGCGAAAATCTTTCTGCTCGATGGTCAGCTCTCCGATATTGGATTTGTTGATCATTTTGATCAACTCCTGGATCTGTTTGAAGTCCATGCTTTTCAATTTAACAGGTATTTTATTAATGAAAAATGTTGGCTAAGTTAGGGAAATAGCCTGCTGCAAATCAAGATTATTTTTGCGATTTTGCCTCAAAATTGGCAAAAAACAATAAAAAATGGCCCAAAACCGGTTGATTCTGGGCCATTTTCCTGTAAATAAGGTTAGTCCTTCACGCGTTCCACATACTCACCTGTCTTGGTATTGATGCGGATCATTTCTCCGTCATTCACAAACAGGGGTACACTCACGGTAGCACCGGTTTCCACTGTAGCCGGTTTAAGAGTGCGGGTAGCCGTGTCACCTCTCAGACCAGGCTCCGTATATGTTACCTGCAATACAATTTTATCGGGCAGCTCCACGCTCATGGGCTGTTCTGTTTCTGTATTAATCAGTACGCCCACTTCCTGGCCATCTTTCAAAAACTGGGGAGCATCAATCAGATTCTCCTGCAGGGCCAGTTGCTCAAAAGTTTCGGTATCCATGAAGTTATAGCCTGTATCGTCTTTATAGAGAAACTGGTAAGCACGCTTTTCGACACGTACCGGATAGATCGTATCGCCTGAGTTCCAGGTCTTTTCGATAGAGCGGTTATTGTCTACCCCTTTCAGCTTTGCCCATACTTTGGCTGCTGCACGAGCCGTTTTGTTTTCACCAAATTCAACCACTGAGTACAAACTGCCATCCAGTTTGATGATCATACCCCGGCTGATATCAGCTGTATTTGCCATAGAAAAATCAGTTTTGAGGCGGCAAATATAGGAGTTTAAAGGGAAAAGGCGGATGGCGAAAGAGAAAAGGCCATAAGATAATTTGCTAATGTGTTAATGTGCTGATGTGCTAATGAAACCTTTCATCTTCCAGCTTTTCTGTAGTGATCTCCAGCACGGTGCCGGTAAAATCAATACCATACCTGCGGGTCGCTTCACCGGCGGAAAGCGTTTGCATGCGAAGGGCATGCCGTTGTGGATTGAGATGCAGATCATCGGAGGCAAGAGATTTACCATCCACATAGACCTTTTCCAGATTCGACTGACGCAATACGATTGCGTCTGACTTTAAAACAGTCTCTGTCGCCTCATCCATCGCCATGGCATTGCCCATCAGGGTCAATGTATTTTTATCAGAAGACCAGATCAGACTATCTGCTGCCAGAAAGCGAAAGCCAGTTCTTTTTGACTGATTGTGTTTTGAAACCATCTTATCAGTCTCTGGTGCGGAAGAAGGGAAAAAAGTATCGTGATTACCATTGGCCTTACTGGCTTGAGCAGATGCAGCAGGATGTCTGTCTTTTTTGTCGGCTCCGGTATGACTCGTAACAGCAACAGTACCCTTGCTGGCGGAAGCAGGCGGAGGGGGTGCCTGAGGAGGTAGTTCGCCATAGTTCTTCCTGAACTTACTGACAGACTCTTCATTATTTACATTGTACATGTCCCATTTACCATTTTTGAAATAGATGATCATAAACATATCACCTGGTTTAAAACCGGACCTGAGCTTCTTTGTCTCTGTATCGTCAGCATCCGCAATCTTTCCATCAGTCATATACAAATCACCTGCTTTGAAACCGGAATGGAGTTTCTTTGTTTCCGCATCAGCACCATCCGCAATTCTTACATCTGTCATATATCCCCAGGCAATCCGCTCCACTGCAGGATGACGGCGGATAAAATCTTTTTGCGATTCGGTAGGCGGAGGATTCCAGTCGCTTTTGCCGGGAGGCACAATGGTATCAGAAACCTGATAGACCGGTTGTTCGGCAACGGTTGTATTTAACAACAATAAACCGCCATCATTAGCGGCAACCTGCCTGCTGCGGAAAGCAAGCAGCAGGACAGTTAGCAGAGGCAATAAAAAAAAGAACCGGATGAGGTGCATTCGGGCACTTCGCATTTTGTTCATCATGGCTATACGTTTTTTCAGTGAGGAAAAATTGAAATTATTGGCTATACTAAAATTTTTATTTCCCATTACTTTCAATAAAAGATACTGGTATTGCTTACGGTCGATTCCGCTTTGAATGACCTGCCGGTCTGCAATAAACTCGAGGTTCTGTCGTATGGCCCGGCGCAATAGCCAGGCACAGGGATTATACCAGTTGAGAATACACAACAGCTCTCCCACGATGATATCAACAGTATGCTGCTGCTTTACATGCACAAATTCATGACTGATGATATCCTGCAATTCTGATTCACTATGCAATTGTTTGTTTATATAAATACCGTTGCCAAAAGAAAAGGGCGCCAGGGGCTGGTCGATCAGGTAAAGTTGCATATTACCCTGACTAACCAGCGTTGCACTGCGACGAATCCGGCGTATGGAAAGCAGGCTCAGTATAAGACGTGTTATCAGTAAAATCATCCCTGCAATCAGCATGACCAGCATCCAGTCCCACTTTGTTCCGAATGTCCAGGCCGACGCACTGGTCACTTCCGGGGCTCCTGTCATTTGTGCGGTCAGGTTCTGTACGCTGGGGATATAGGCCAATACCCTGTTTTGTGTAAGCGCATGCTGCTGCAGCAGTGGAGTAAGATCAATAAACGCGACTATAAAAGATAATAGCGAATACCCCAGCAGATACCAGCGATTCCAGTTGTAAAAGGTAAGCCGCCTCAATACCAGCTGATAAAAACCGTAGATCGCTATCAGCGAGAGAGAGAGTTTTAAGAGATATTCAAAAATGGGGGGCATAGGCAAAGTATAAAGAGTTTAAAGGGTATAAAGGTTTAAAGGAGGAAATGTAGAGGGTGGAAGGTAAAAGGCGGAAGGAATGTGGTCTTTCTTAACTATTCATTGTCAACTGACCACTGACCACCGACCACCGATCACTGTCCCTTACTTCTTCCCTTCAATCATATCAATGATCTCCTTCAGTTCACGTGCCGACAATTTTTTCTGTTCCACGAAAAAATTGACCAGTTCTTTATACGAGTTGTCAAAATATTCGCGTACCACAGTACCCATAAATCGTTTTTTGTATTCCTCCTCGGTAATAGCCGGCCGGTACAGGTAGGCATTACCCAACAGCCGGCTTTGCAGATAACCTTTACGCTCCAGGTTTTTTACCGTAGAAGCCACAGTCGTATAGGGTGGTGGATTATCCAGATGTTCCATAAAGGCCTTGATATTGCCTTCGCCGGTCTTCCAGATAGCCTGCATGGCCTCTTCTTCCTGTATAGTCAGCTTTTCCATGATCTACGAATTTTTCGTAAATATTACGAAACTTTCGTAGACTGCCAAATTTTTTTCTTTTTTATTAAGATTCCCGGTACGGCTTGCCTCTGTTTATTTAGTTTCTTTGGGTATGAAAACGATCCTTCTCTTTTTGAGTGGCCTGCTGCTGAGTACGGCAGTCACGAGCCAGCAAACGGCTCCTGCTGAACCGCCGTATAAACGGTTCCCTACTGTACCGCCTTTCAAGGTCTTATTGTCTGACAGTACAACCTGGTTTACGCGGGAAGACCTGGCCAAAAAAGAATCCCTGGTTATTATGTTGTTTAGTCCCGAATGTGACCATTGCCAGCATCAGACCGATTCCATCCTGGCTCATATCAAAGAGTTTAAACAGGTGCAGTTTCTGCTGGTGACCGTGCTGCCATTTGACCGCATGAAAAAGTTCTATGACTCTTATGGACTGGCTAATTATAAAAACATCATAGTGGGTCGTGATCAGCAGTTCCTGTTTCCCGGTTTTTTTCAGTCACACAGCTTGCCGGTACTGGCATTTTACAACCGCAAAAAGGAGCTGATTTCACTGGCCGAAGGCAGTATGCGGATTGATAATATGCTGGACCTGCTCAAAAAAGGATAACAGCAGAAATGCCGGATCTGACCGTAGAAACTAGCTGGTTTACTATACCTTTGCCCCGCAAATAATTTCCTCATTCCATAAATCAATTTGTTCATGAAAGTAACTGTAGTAGGTGCCGGTGCTGTAGGTGCAACCTGCGCTGACAACATCGCACGCAAAGAACTGGTAGAAGAACTGGTATTGCTGGACATCAAGGAAGGTGTGGCAGAAGGAAAGGCCCAGGATATGATGCAGACAGCTACCCTGCTTGGCTTTGATACGCGTATCACCGGTTCAACCAACGATTATTCAAAAACTGCCGGCAGTGATGTGGTAGTGATCACTTCAGGTCTGCCCCGCAAACCCGGCATGACCCGCGAAGAACTGATTGGTGTAAATGCCGGTATTGTAAAAAGTGTGGCAGAAAATATCCTTCAGCATTCTCCCAATGCGATCATTATCGTGATCAGCAACCCCATGGATACCATGACCTACCTGGCTCTTACTGCTACAGGTCTTCCCAAAAACCGTATCATTGGTATGGGTGGCACACTGGATAGTGCCCGTTTCAAGTATCAGCTGAGTCAGCACCTGGGTTGCAGTCCTGCTGATCTGAATGCCGTAGTGGTCGGCGGCCATGGTGATACCACCATGATTCCCCTGATCCGTCTGGCTACCTGGAATTCTGTACCTGTTACCAAATTCCTGACAGAAGAACAGCAGAAACAAATTGTAGCCGATACAATGGTAGGTGGTGCCACTCTTACCAAACTTATTGGCACATCTGCCTGGTATGCCCCCGGTGCCGCCGGAGCAGCCCTGGTAGAAAGCATTGTACGGGATGAAAAGAAACTCTTTACCTGCTGTGTAAGCCTCGATGGCGAATATGGTCAGAAAGATATTTGCCTGGGTGTACCCGTTATCATCGGTAAAAATGGCTGGGAAAAAATCCTCGACTTCGGTCTCAACGAAGCGGAGCAGGCTGAATTCAACAAGAGTGCAGCTGCTGTACGCAGCATGAACGATGTGCTGAAAACACTCTGATAATAATAAGTGCTTATCTAATAATGAGGCCCCGGCAGCAATGCGTGGGGCCTTTCGTTTAGAGGGTATATGAGTGATCTTAGACCAACCGTTCATTGAGGGCCTTACTCACTGCCTCAATTTGTGATCGCACATGCAGCTTATCGTAAATGCGTTTGATATGCGTGCGTACCGTATCAAGACTGATGGATAACTCAGCCGCAATCAGCTTGAAACTGTTCCCTTTCGACAAAAGCTGCAATATTTCCTTTTCACGATTGGTGAGCTGATAATCTTTATCGGAAATAGTCACCGATTGCTGCATATTGTTAATAATCATACGCGCAATGGCCGGACTGATAGGAGCTCCTCCCTGCAGTACTTCCTGAATGGCCTGTACCAGTTTGTCGGAGATATATTTTTTCAGCAGATAACCGTTGGCTCCGGCGTACAGCGCTTCATACACATGCGTGTTGTCGTCAAAAACAGTGATCATGAGAATCTGTACCTCCCGGTTAAACTGACGAATGCGTTTCACTGCATCAATACCGCTTACTTCTGGCAGATCAATATCCATTAAGATCACATCAGGTTTGTCTGTTTTTACCTGCCTTTCCACATCCATACAATTGCCATAGCTGGCTACCACCTGGTACTCGCCCGTCAGACTAAGCAGATTGTGCAGGCTTTCGCGCAGAGTGGCATTATCCTCATATATTGATAGTTTTACCGTCATTTTTTACTCATGCATTTTTCTTCATGCAACTTACTATGAAAACATTTCAGGCACATACCCTAATCATGTGACCGGTACACACAGATCAATGCGTGTTCCTTTACCGGGTGAAGAATGGATGGTAATCATTGCATTGAGTTGTGCTGCTCTGCTTTTCATATTGCGTAAACCATTGCCACCATTCTTTTCACTAAGTGAAAACCCTGTACCATCATCAATGATACCCAGATAAAGTTCACGCTGCTGAAGCCTTAATATTATTTTCACTTTTTGTCCATGGCTGTATTTAACAGCATTGTGAATCGCTTCCTTAAAGATCAGGAATATCTCTTTGCGCTGCTCGGGATTCAGTAATACCGGATACATCGACGCTTCATCGGAAAATTCATAGGGAAGCCCTGCGGGGTCCATCATTTCTGCAGCCTGTTCCTTCATGCGCAATACCAGTTTTTCGAGGTTGTCATTGTACGGGTTGATAGCCCAGATGATATCGCTCATAGCATCCATGATCTGTCCGGAGTGGTCCTTTATTTTCTGCAGTTGCTCGCGCAGCAGTTCATTTCCATCAGCATGCTCCATGGCCAGCTTGCTGATGATATTAATACTCGTAAGGGTTGACCCCATCTCATCATGCAGGTCGCGGGCAATCTTCATACGCAGCCGCTCCTCAATCAGGAACTTGGATATCTTGGTGGCACAAATGCCGGCTATCTGTGTAAGCAATCTCAAATGACGCCGGTTATAAAAGCCTTTGCGTGGATGCTCTGAGTCGATAACGCCAAACAACTTATTATCTACAACAATAGGTACGGCAATTTCTGACAGACGTGTGCAATCATCGACTATATAGCGGGAGTCTTTTGATGTATCTGCCACGATCTCTGGCCGGAGTGTTACCGCCACCGATCCCACAATGCCTGCACCGAGGGGTATTTCAATCGGGTTGAAGATAGTGTGCGTATCGGGGTTTTTGGGGCCATAGGCCGCCCGTTGTATCAGCATTTGCCGCTCTTCATCATACCCATAAATTACGCAATCCTGAAACCGGAGCTGGCCGATACAGTTTTTGGCAATATCCCAGTAAATATCCTCCACTGTATTTTGCCCATACAGGGAAGTGGCAAAATAAGTCAGCAGTTTCTGCGATTTGATCCGTTGTCTCAATACATTGATCCATGCCAGTATGGCCGCCGCCAGTAGCAGAATAATTATTCCAACAAACCACCACCGTCTCCAGAATGGCGGTACCACTTCAAACGAAAAAGGAGTTGATACAGCTATCTGCTGATTACGGTTATTGAGTGCTCTTACATGAAATACATACCGGCCCGGTTCGAGATTCTGAAAAGAAACGGAGCGATTGATCGACGTGGGTACCCAGCCATCATCATATCCCTGCAACTGATACTGATAACGCAGATTCTGATTCTGTGAATAGGACAGTCCAGCAAAAGAAAAAGAAATTGCATTTTGTGCAAATGTCAGACTGATCTGCCCGGATGGAGACTCTATAGTATCTCTCCGCTCTCCGCGACCTGTGATCAGCCGGGTTATGACAAGCGGATAAGGTTGTACACTTGGCATCTGAACCGCAGGCTGAAGCAACAGGCCTCCCGCCACTCCTACTGCCAGTTGCCCATCTTTGGCATTATAAAACATGCCATGCGGCAATTTTTCATCCGACAGAAACCGCGTAAAGGGAAACCCGATCTTACCGCCTGGATCATTGACCGGTTTGCCATCCAGTGTAAGGCTAAACAATTGCTGGCCGCTTAAAACCCAGATGCTGTTGCCGGCACCATTGGCCAGTGCCAGGCAATTGTTGCCGGGTATTCCTTCCCGCATGCTGAAACGTTTTACTTCCGGTTGCCCACCCGGCTTATCGGACCAGCGATACAACCCTCCCGAATGTGTGGCCACCCACAATTGTCCTTCGCGATCAAGATGAATATCATGCACCAGCGCATGCGAGGCACTTACACTGGCAACCTCAGCCAGGTCAATATGTGTAAGCTGATGGTTTTTCAGATCATAACGAAATAATCCTTCGCTGAAAGTGCCGATCCAGACCGAATGCCTTGCAGAATCTGCACAAAGAGTCATTGCCTTACGGGTATATGCAAATTCGCCGGTGTCGAGCACTATCCATTGACGTGCTCCTTTTGGCCTGAAGTAAAGACCGCCTTTATAAGCAGCAGCCCAGTAATTACCTTCATAATCCTCAACCAGGTCGCGATAAAACTCATCGCCATTGACATGTGGCATCGGCTCACGCACAAACCCTTCCCGCAAACGATCATACCGGAATACATCACGTGTGGTAAGTAACCATACCTGTCCCTGCCGATCTATGCTTAAGGAATGACACGCCGAAAAACCATGTCCATTGACATCTTTCTTAATGGCAGTCAATTTGCCGGTTACAGGAGTAACCTGAAATACCTGGTTCTGCTCACCGGCGCAAACAAAATAACTATTGCTCGGCTCATCCCATATCACTCCTCCCATTTGATTGGGCAATGCATCATCGTCTACCTTTACCAGTGGCAGAAAAGAAGGAGAAGAAGGACTGGTTTCGGACTTCAGAACGCCATTGGCAGTGGCAATCCAGAATAAACCGGGTTGCTCTACCAGTACCTGCCGTACATGACCCGGCTGGGGTAAACCGCTCCGGCGCGGCAGGTCACGGTATAACCAGGCGTGACCGGTGCTTCTGCTTATTTCGATTACCCCCTGTGCAGAACCTACCCACGTATCTGCAGGCAACGGCAGGTGATAAAACCGGGAAGGATATGGCATGGGTTCCGGATTCAATTCACTAAACTGATCTTTCAGCTCATCATATACATATGCTTTACCATTTTCGATAGTAAGGAATACTTTATGCAAAACAGAATCATATTCCAGTTCCACTACATTGGCGTTGTATTGTCCGCCGATATACCTGAAATTGCCGGTCGCCGCATCCAGTCTTACCAGGCCGCAGGTCGTACCCAGCCAGAATGTTTGTCCGCTGCCTGGTACCAGTTTTTGAATAGAACGGTAACTGTATTGCTTTAACTGTTTTTCCTGCCGGGCAAAACCGGGCCAGTCATAGTAAGTATATTGCCCGGTTTTCACATCCAGTGCCGACAGTTCAAATACATCGCTGGCGATCCACAATCGATGATCTCTGCCCCATACCAGGTCCCAGACAATAAAATTGGGAAGTCCTTTCTGTTCTTTTTTACCCGAAGGCAAAAGTGTTTGCCAGCGAAGATTGACCGGATCCAGTTTATTAAGTCCCTCCATGGTTGCTACCCATATATGCCCTTCCTCATCTTCGGCGATCGAGTTGATCACTTCATTGCTGATACTGTTGTATAATCCCGGCCGGAAAATACGGAACTCATGTCCGTCGTACCGGTTCAATCCATTGCGTGTGCCAATCCACATAAAACCTCTCCGGTCTTTATAAAAGCAGGTTACATCATTATCGGAAAGTCCATCGCGGGTAGAGAGCAGAGTGGTGCGGTAATAAAGCTGTGCAAAGGCCTCAACAGTCAGTGTATTCAGGCCAACACAGCACACAGCTACTATGATAATGAGCTTTTTCAACCAGCTTATACATTACACTGAATGTACGAAATATAGTTGACAGATGACAGTTAACAGTTGACAGTAGATAGTGGACAGTTGTAAGCCCCTTTATACCCCTTATACTCTTTAAACCCTTTATACTCTTTAAACTTTTAAACCTTGTCCTGCTTCGTTATCCGAAAACACCACCTGAACAACCGGCCTTCAAAATCAAAAGGCGTGGTAGCCCGGGTGATATCTTTTATGCCGGTACTCTGTATGGCGGATTCCTGGAGTTGAAATTTCCGGGCATTGGTACTGAAATAGAGTACTCCTGCCGGACTAAGCAGTTGCAAACATTGATTGATCAGTTGCACATGGTCCCGCTGAATATCCAGGAAACCCTCCATTTTTTTGCTGTTGCTGAAGGTAGGCGGATCCATTACGATAAGGTCAAAACTACCGGGCTCCAGCTGGTCAAGCAGGGCAAGCACATCGGCCTGTATCAGCGGGTATTTTTCCCGATCGTCAAAACCATTCAGGAGCAGGTTACGATCTGCCCATTGCAGGTAAGTGTTGGAAAGATCGGCTGTCACGACCCGGCTGGCACCGCCGGCTGCGGCATATACAGAAAAAGAACCGGTATAGGCAAACAGGTTCAATACCCGTTTGCCCGCGGCTTCCTCCCGCACCCGTGTGCGGGTAAGACGATGATCGAGAAACAGGCCTGTATCCAGATAATCGGTGAGGTTTACCAGAAATTTTAACCCATTCTCCTCTACTTCCAGTTCTTTTTTTTCTTCCTGCAGTTTTTGATATTGCCCCAACCTCCCCTGTTTGCGACGCCGCAATTTGCTATAGATGCGGTCCGGATCAATTTGTATAACGTCGGCCATAATATCCGTGCTGGCGTCAAACCAGTCCTGGTGAGCTTCTTCTGTGAGGCCATGGCGGCGGTCATATTCTGCCACATAGAGCCGGTCGCCATACAACTCGATACAGAAAGGAAATTCCGGCAGGTCATGATCATATACCCGGTAGCAGGTCACGCCCTGCCGGCGGGCTATCCGGCTCAGGTGCCGGTATACTTTTGTAAGCCTGTTGCGAAACATTTGCATTTTTTCTTCCATGCCAGCTGCCGATTTTTCGCGAAATTCGTGATTATCCCGCAAGCAGCGGGCATGAATATTACTGACGCTACATGTATGCTGTTGTTGATATAGAAACTACGGGGGGATATGCAGCTGCCAATGGCATTACAGAAATCTCCATCCAGCTTTTTGACGGAGAATCCATCACCGGCAAATATGAAACCCTGGTCAACCCCCACCAGTCCATACCCCGGTATATCCAGGCTATGACGGGCATTACTGATGCCATGGTGGCCGATGCCCCTTCTTTTGAAGATATTGCCGCCAATGTATACAACCTTTTGCAGGATCGTGTATTCGTAGCCCACAATGTAAATTTTGATTATTCGTTTGTCAAAGCCCACCTGGCGGCACATGGCTATCAGCTTAACAGTAAAAAATTGTGTACGGTACGCCTGAGCCGCAAACTCATACCCGGTTATCCTTCCTATAGCCTCGGCAATCTGTGCCACTCGCTCGGTATTCCCGTATACGACCGGCACCGCGCCGGTGGTGATGCGGTGGCTACGGTAGCCCTGTTTAAACTGCTGCTGCAAAAGGATCAGCAGCGTTTCATTGCAGGCAGCCTGCAGCGCAATTCAAAAGAACAGGCTTTGCCGCCTCATGTTCCTAAAGAGCAGTTTGAGCAACTGCCCTATATGCCCGGCGTTTATTATTTCCATAATGAAAAAGACCGGATTGTATATGTGGGCAAGGCCAAGAATATTAAATTCAGGGTCAACAGTCATTTCAGCAATAACTCAGACAGCCGGCAGAAACAGAATTTTATGCGGCATGTGCACCGTATTTCTTACCAGGTTTGTGCCACCGAACTGATGGCGCAGATACTGGAGTCGGCCGAGATACGGCACTACTGGCCTGTGTTCAACCATTCGCAAAAACGGTGGGAAGATGTGTATGGCATTTTCTGCTTCGAAGATCAGCGCGGGTATCTGCGGCTGGCAATTGAAAAAAATAAAAAACATCTCCGCCCTGTACATACGTTTCATTACCTGAGTACCGGGCATTCTTTATTGCGCCAGCTGATCCGTGATTTCGAACTTTGTCCCAAACTTTGTTTTTTACAAAAAGATACGGGAGAATGCCAGGGCATCACCGACAGCTATTGTCGTGGCGCCTGTGAGTTCAGGGAAGAAGCAGCTGAATATAATGAACGGATACAGCAGGCCATTCATTCACTGGAAGCAGCTCCTTCCTATCTTATCAGGGAGGAGGGGCGTGATCCTTCAGAAATGTCATGTATACTGGTAAGTCATGGCCGGTTTTATGGCATGGGTTATTTACCGGCTGATCATCCTGTTGATGAACCAGAGTTATTAAAAACGGTATTGACGCCTTATAAGGAAAGTATGTTTATACGTAACCTGGTACAGGGTTATGCTGCACGTTACCCGGAGAAAGTTATTTCTTTTGCTGCATCCGTCTCTTTACCAGACCATTTAACAAACGGAGCCGTGTAGACTTGTTTTCAAATCACCTACCTTCTCCCCTTCACCTTCAGCCTTTCCTTACTGCCATTCGAAATCGGTGGCACGGGGCATTTGACCAAACACCTCGCCTACCTGCGGCGGCGGTGTGGCCAGTTTTCTTTTTTCGACATCCAGCCAGGCACCGTCTACGGTGAGTATGGCCGAGAGGGTCTCACTGTTTTTATATATCTGATGTCGTATGGACCAACGGCTGTAATCGGCTTTGGCACGGATCAGCTGCAGGTCGATGGCAACCTGGTCGCCCAGGCGTATTTCTCTTCTGAACTGGCATTCTTCGCGAAACAGGATCGGACCAAATTTCAGTTGCTGCAACAGGCCGGTCGATAGTCCCATTTCTTCCAGGAAAGAAATACGGCTGTAAGCGCCCCAATCGTAATATACAGAATGGCGTAAATGTATATTGGGGTCAAGATCTGACCAGCGGACCTGAACCGCTTTGATATATGTTTCCATACTGCTAAAATAAACCGGCATTCTTATTATTTCCTTTCTACCTGTTATTTTTGCACCTTAACCTTTACGAATGAAGAAATCATTGTTGTTATGGTCTGTGTTACTAAGTGCCGGTATGGCTACTGCCCAGACTACCGGCGGCTCCAAAACCCCGGCACGCCCTGCGGCTAAACCCGTCGCCAAACCCGTCGCCAAACCTGCCGCCAAGCCGTCTGCAAAACCGGCTACGGCTACAGTACAGGGACCATTGCTCAAAAACCTGGCTGACTCAGCAGGATATGCCCTTGGTGTGGATGTGGCCAGCTCATTGAAGTCACAGAAAATGGAAGCCATCAACCGGCCACTGATCACTAAAGCATTAAATGATGTGCTGGCCGGCAAGCCAAGCCTGATTGATGAAAATGAGTGTTTCCTGATCCTGAATAATTATGCCACGCTTTGTATGCAGCCTGCCGGTTATAAAGCCTCTGCCCCCAAAGCAGGTACTGCCGCCGCCAAAGCCCTTCTCAAAAATCTGCCCGACTCGGCAGGATATGCGCTGGGAGTTAATATTGCCACTTCGCTGAAGCTACAGGATATGACTGCTATTAATCGCAATCTTATCCAGAAAGGTGTGGATGATATGCTGGGCGGGAAACAGGTATTGCTCAGCCCCCAGGAAAGTTATTCCATACTCAGCCGTTATGCGCAAAAGATGGCACAGGAAAAAGCCGTAGCAGTGATTGCGGACGGCGAGGCATTCCTGGCCGAGAATAAAAAAAGAGCTGAAGTAAAAACAACTGCTTCAGGTCTTCAATACGAAATCCTGAAAGAAGGTGCCGGCATTAAACCCACCGCACAGGACACCTTTGTCGTTCATTATCGTGGTACCCGTATCGATGGCTTCGAATTCGATGCTTCCTACAGAAGAAATGAGCCATTGATCTATCCCATGGGTGCTGTAATTTCCGGATGGACAGAAGGCCTCCAACTAATGCCTGTAGGCAGCAAATACAAGTTTTATATCCCCTATCAGCTGGGGTATGGCCTTCGCGGTGCACCGCCCGATATTCCCGGTGGTGCAGCCCTGATATTTGAGATCGAACTGCTGGATGTGAAAAAAGCGCCGGATCAATAATCTGATTCCCATACATAAATAATAAAGCCGGCTTATTCGCCGGCTTTATTATTTATGTCAACTGCCTGCTGAGGGCAGCATGCTTATTTGCTAACCACTATTTTTTCACTCGTTTGGTCGCCCGTATCCACAGAGGTGATACGGAGATTATACATCCCTGGCAGCAGGTTCTCAATGCTGAGGTTATTATTGGCTACATTCTTCCAGCTTTTAACGACGCGGCCATTCATGTCATACAACACAACATCGCGCAGACGTTCATGGCTTTCAAATACCACTGTCACCTGGCCGGTATTGCTTGGATTGGGGTAGATCACTGTTTTAATGGTCTGTTCAGTTCCACGCACAGCCTTAATATCGCTGTAGCGGCTGCTACCATCCCTGTCTACCTGGCGAAGACGGTACTGAGCCATACTCTTCTGTGAGTTGACATCGAAGAACTGATAGCTGAGTTCTGTCTGGCTGTTTCCGTCATGAGCTTTTGTGTTGATAAATCCAACGGCTTCCCAGGCTCCATTACCCAGTTTGCGTTCAACAGCAAATCCGGTATTATTGAGTTCGGTAGCGGTTACCCAGTCAAGTTGCACCTGCCCGTTACTGATACGGCGCGCACTGAACGATTTAAATTGTACAGGAAGAAGTGCACAACTGCCCAGGAAATCTATCTTACGAATTGTTGTCACACTGGCTGCATTGGGAGCAGAAGCAGTGGCCTGAATCCAAACAGGCTTATCATAGATAGGCTGATTGGAATACGGTGCATAACTGATATTAAAATAATTCTGTGTGGCTCCTGCACCAATCGTCAGCGTACCTGGCAGTGCGGGCGACAAAACACCAGTGATTTCAATATCATCACCACCCAACTCAGCTACACCATCTCCATCATCAATAAAGGCTTTTACACTTGCATTAATGGCAATATCATCGGTGTTATTAAATGACAGGTTCAGCAGACGGGGCTGAATACATTGTTTGATACCGTTTATCTGCAGATTATTAAAGAGAATGGTAATAGCCCCCTGGTTACTGCATTGTGTATTATTACCGTTGTTGGTACCCCATACATCGCCACGCACAGTTACAGGCTGACCACAGGTAGAAAGCAGCAGTTTAACATTCTGCAGGGTATATTGAAAAGGGCCGGTACCGGTACGGGTAAGCGTAACACCACTTGAAACCATTTTTACAGCCGGTTGACCTGACCCGGTCCAGGGATAAGCGGCTACCAGCGAATAACCAGTTGTACCTGGGTTTTCGATCACAATCGTGCCCAGCGCATTTTGCAGCACGGTTCCGCCCGGAGGCGTTGATACGGTATAGTTGATGTTGGGGTAATGGTTGACAGGGTCACTTTCCCACAAATGGATCACTCCGTATTTGGCTCCGTTGTTGAATGTGCCGGTAAAAGATACATCCATCAGCACCTCACATCCGCCAGCAACTGATGTCGTGGATTTGATCTGCACCTGCATGGTAGTTACTGCACAGGCATTGGTTTGCGCTTTGGCAGCAGCTGCTACCAGTACGAAAGAAATGATGTGTAAAAAGCGTTTCATGACCGTCGATTTAAAAGGGTGGACAATAGTTTTGTTTTCCACGGACATGGATATTCCTTTCTGCTTTTTTCTGCAGAAAGAGGTCAATGCTTTTCAGGATAAAAAATCAGTGCGGGAAAACCGGTGAGTATTGATCCGGCAACTGCAAGCTGATGGAGGATTGTGGTATCAGCACAAACTGTATTACTGGCTGACAGAGGGCCTTTTCAGAGGAATACGAACATCTGATAGTAAAACTCTGAAAAAAGTATCGTAAAACCAAGTCTTACGTCATAGTATTTCTACCTGTATACTTATTTTTTTAGCTTCTCTGCTACCCAGGACAGAGCCAGTTTGAGTTGTTCTTCGGGGGTTAAGTTGGTATTATCCAGCACGATAGCATCTTCGGCCTGACGCAATGGGCTTACTTCGCGGTGAGAGTCGATATAGTCGCGCATTTCGAGGTTATTTTTCACCTCCTCGATGGTAATATTGGGGTTCTTTTCATACAGCTCACGAAAACGACGCTCTACACGTACTGCATTATCGGCTGTCATGAATATTTTCAATTCTGCTTTGGGGAATACAACCGTACCAATATCACGGCCATCCATGATGATACCTTTTTTGCGTCCCATTTGCTGTTGTTGATGTACGGCAAAAGCACGCACTTCCTTAATAGCTGCCACATCACTCACTTTTTCGGCCACCACCAGGTCGCGGATCACATACTCCACATTTTCATCATTGAGATACATTTCACTCGACTGCGTTTTTTCATTGAAATGAAAATTGAGTGAAACTTCTGTAAGCGCTTTTTCCACTTCTTTCCGGTCAGTCCAATCCACATGATTGCGAAGAAAATAAAGTGTGATAGCACGATACATGGCGCCACTGTCAACATATACATAGCCGAGTTTACGCGCCATTTGTTTGGCCAGTGTACTCTTACCGCAACTTGACCAGCCATCTATCGTGATTATGATCTTCTTTTCCATGTGTTGAGGCAAAAATAGGGCTTCAGCAGATTTTGCCCTTCTTTCAGCGCTTAATTCTTAAGTGTTGTGCAAAAAAAAGAGTGCCAGAAGGCACTCTTTTATACTGTAATTACACCCATCATGCTTTTGATTCTTTTGTTTTCGTCTCTGCTTTCTTAAAGGTGAATCTTAATTTATTGTTTTCCTTATCAAGGTCGGCTTCGAGTACATCACCTGCCTTCACATTCATATTGAGTATCTCTTCTGCCAGCGGATCTTCGAGATATTTCTGGATAGCCCTGTGCAGCGGACGGGCACCAAACTGAACGTCATATCCTTTATCGGCCAGGAATGATTTGGCATCTTCAGTAAGTGTGAGACTGAAGCCCAGGTTGATGAGACGTTTCATCACACCTTTCATCAGAATATCAATGATGCTGAAGATATTTTCCTTGCTAAGACTGTTGAAGATGATCACATCATCGATCCGGTTGAGAAACTCGGGAGAGAATGTGCGCTTCAGTGCTTTTTCTATTACGGCCTTGTTGGCTTCATCTTCATGCTCCATTTTGGCAGCGGTAGTGAATCCCACACCGGCACCAAAATCTTTCAACTGGCGTACACCAATATTGGAAGTCATAATGATGAGTGTGTTTTTAAAATCCACCTTACGGCCCAGACCATCCGTCAACTGACCATCATCCAGCACCTGCAGCAGGATATTGTAAATATCCGGGTGGGCTTTTTCAATTTCATCCAGCAGGATCACACTATACGGTTTGCGGCGTACACGCTCGGTAAGCTGACCACCTTCTTCATATCCGACATAGCCGGGAGGTGCACCGATCAGGCGGCTTACGGTAAACTTTTCCATGTATTCACTCATATCAATGCGGATCAGCGCATCTTCTGAATCAAACATATGGCGTGCAAGGGCACGGGCCAGTTCGGTTTTACCTACACCGGTGGGACCGAGGAAAATAAAGGTACCGATAGGTTTTTTGGGATCTTTCAGGCCTACACGGTTACGCTGAATGGCTTTCACCACTTTCACGATGGCTTCATCCTGGCCAATCACCATTCCTTTCATGTCATCGGTCATCTTACGCAGCTTCTCGGTTTCTGCCTGTACCATCCGTTTTACCGGAATACCGGTCATCATGCTCACGACTTCAGCAATGGCTTCTTCGTCGATCGGATAACGTTTGTGTTTGCTTTCTTCTTCCCAATCGGCCTTTGCCTTTTCCAGGTCTTCGGCCAGTTTCTTTTCCGTATCGCGCAGTGAAGCCGCTTCTTCAAATTTCTGGCTCTTCACTACTTTATTCTTTTCATTCTTGACCTCTTCAATTCTCTTTTCGAGGTCTACAATGTTTTGAGGTACATTGATATTTTTGAGGTGTACGCGGGCACCTACCTCATCCATTACATCAATGGCCTTGTCGGGCAAGAGCCGGTCAGTGATATAACGATCGCTGAGTTTTACGCACGCTTCAATAGCCTCATTGTTATAGATCACATTGTGATAATCCTCGTATTTGGATTTGATATTGTTGAGGATCTGAATGGTCTCATCCACGCTGGGAGGATCTACCATTACTTTCTGGAAGCGACGGTCAAGGGCACCATCCTTTTCGATATACATACGGTATTCATCGAGGGTGGAAGCGCCAATGCACTGAAGTTCGCCACGGGCCAGCGCAGGTTTGAAGATATTGCTGGCATCCAGTGATCCGCTCGCACCGCCGGCACCTACGATGGTATGCAGCTCATCTATAAAGAGGATCACATCGCGGTTTTTCTCCAGCTCATTCATGATCGCTTTCATGCGTTCTTCAAACTGACCACGGTATTTGGTACCGGCCACGAGTGCAGCAAGATCCAGCGATATCACGCGTTTGTCAAACAATACACGCGATACCTTACGCTGCACAATGCGCAGAGCAAGACCTTCTACAATGGCCGTTTTACCCACACCGGGTTCACCAATAAGGATGGGGTTATTTTTCTTACGGCGGCTCAGTATCTGCGATACCCGCTCGATCTCTGACTCGCGACCCACAATGGGATCAAGGGTACCCATTTCGGCCAGTTTGGTAATGTCACGGCCAAAGTTATCCAGTACAGGTGTTTTGCTTTTTGCATTACCGGCCTGTTTGCTGCCTTTTTGCTGAGAATATTTTTTCTCGTCTTCAAAATCATCATCATTCTCATCGGTGTATTCTGCTCTGGGGTCATTGGATTTTACAATGCCCAGTTCCTGACGGAAAAGATCGTAATCCACGTCAAACTGATTTAAGATTTGAGTAGCTATATTTTCTTTGTTCTTAAGAATGGAAAGCATGAGGTGTTCTGTCTCCACAGTGCTGCTCTTAAGTGCTTTTGCTTCGAGCACTGTTACCCGGATCACCTTTTCGGCCTGCTTTGTCAATGGCAGGCTGTTTATATTGGCAATATTCTTTCCGGTCTTGTCCTTTACGGCCAGTTCTATTTCTTTCCGCAATTCATATAAATCGACATTAAAGCTCTTCAGAATGCGTACGGCAGTATTATCTCCTTCCCGGATAAGGCCGAGAAGCAAATGTTCCGTACCAATAAAATCATTCCCGAGCCGTAATGCCTCCTCCCTGCTAAACGAAATAATCTCCTTGACCTGGGCTGAAAAATTATTATCCATATGTAGATAATTGGTTGTTATACAATATTAACAAATATATTTGGTTCCTGTTCGCCCGTTCTTATAAACGGATTGTTGATAATTTAAGTTGTTCCCGACCTCCTATTTTGGTTTTTTACAATTGAATCCTCCAAATTTGCTTTATGCAGGTCAAAACCGATACCAAAGAGAAATTTCATGCCATCACGGTGGCCGAGCCCGCAATTTCTGCAAGTATGACAGAAGAATTAGCGGAATGCTTACTTCCTATCCTCCAAAATGACGTTAAAAATGTGGTTCTTATCCTGTCTGAGGTAAGTTCAATCGACAAAGAGGCAGCCGAAACCCTGGTCAACATCCAGCAACAGTTCTATGAAAATAGTGCATCTCTGGTAATTTGCGAACTGCAGGAGCCGGTAGAAAATTTCCTGGACCAGCACGAACTTTTGGAACTGATGAATGTTACCCCCAGCCAAAGCGAGGCCTGGGATATTGTACAAATGGAGGAGATAGAACGCGAACTTCTTGATGGCGAATAAGCCCTACCCTATTCTAAACCTTTGTAATTTAGCGCATGCTTGCGGTAACCATCCTCGGAAATAATTCAGCCGTGCCGGCCTTTGATCGCCATCCCACCAGTCAGCTGGTGACACTTGATGGGCAGCATTTCCTGGTCGACTGCGGCGAGGGCACGCAGATTCAGATGATGCGTTATAAGATCAGGCGAGGACGCATTTCTCATATATTCATTTCCCACCTGCATGGCGATCACTATTTTGGTCTGATTGGCCTCCTCAATTCATTCAGCCTGCTCAGCCATTCACAGGAGTTGCATGTATTTGGTCCGCCCCAGTTGCAGGATATTATCGAGATGCAACTGAAAGTGGCAGACACCCAACTTTGCTTTCCCCTGCATTTTCATGCATTGAACGGTCCGGCTATTCTGGTCGACAATGAAAAAGTGGAGGTCCGCTGTTTTCCTACCCAGCACCGCATCGAGTGTTATGGATTTATTTTCCGGGAAAAGAAAAAACCAAGGCGGCTGATACTGGATGCCGTACGGGAAAATAATATTCCCCTTCATTTTTATGAACACCTCAAACAGGGAGAGGATTTTGTGACTTCCGCCGGTGAGGTCATCCGTAATGAATGGCTGACTACCGCCGGTACACCCGGCAAGTCGTATGCTTTCTGCGCCGATACCCGTTACAACGAAGACATGATCCCCCATATTCAGGGAGCAGATATGATCTATCACGAAGCGACCTACCTCGACAACCTGAGCGATCGTGCGCATGTACGCTTTCACTCCACTTCCAAACAGGCCGCGGCTATTGCTCAAAAAGCCGGCGTGGGCCAGGCTGCTGCTGGGTCATTTCAGCAGTAAATATGATACACTGGAAGAGTTTGAACAGGAGGCCCGTGAAGTTTTTCCCTCCTCAGAACTGGCGCTCGAAGGCGTATCCTACAGGGTATAGCCTGTACGGGGCGCACTGGAAATATTGCGTCGCATATAATCCAGGATTTTCTTATATGGTATTTCCTTCCCTTTCTGAAAAATGAGCAGATCGACCTGGTTCAGGTCATCGTCATAGTCTTTATCCAGCACTCCCACACACTGTCCGCGTTTCACTTTATCCCCTTTTTTTACATTCACCGATTTGAGGTTGCTGTATACAACAATCTCTTTCTTTTTATTTTCCAGAAATACGGCATACACCTCATCTATCTGGCGGATTTCTGAAATAGTACCTTCTTCGAAATGAAAAACAGAATCGTAGCGCGACATCACATTCATGATGGGCATGGAGTTGAGCGAAGCGTATACAGAACGGGGTTCATACTGGTAGATGACTCCTTCTCTCACAGGATATCCGTAGACTTTTACGGAGTCAATTATTTTCTGCGAAAAGACCGCAGAAGCCGCCAGCAGACCGGCCATCAAAAGGATACAGGCTTTTTTGTTTTTCATAAAGGATACAACGGGCACAAGCCCTGATTTATTTCTAAAAGAAATACAAAAAAGCTCCGAAAGCAATAAAAATCACGCGAATAATTGATTCCGGACAAGGGGAATGGAAAAAATACGTAGGCGGGATACGAAAACAGGTATAAAAAGTTTAAAGGTTTAAAAGTCCGAATAGTGAGAGTATTTGCTCTTATCAGACTTTTAAACCTTTAAACTTTTTAACCTTTATACCGTTGCCATCAGTTCTTTAATTCTGTTGTGCAACGCATCACTCACCGGCCATACTGGCTGGCGCACGGCTTCCGAGCAATATCCCATCTGGCTCAGATAGGCTTTGACGCCGCTGGGGCTGCCTTCGGCAAACATGCTTTGAATGATCTCTACATACTGATAGTGCAGGGTACGTGCTTCCTCAAATTTCCCTTTCAGGCAGAGTCTTACCATTTCGGAAAATCCGGCCGGGTAAGCGTTGGCTACTACCGATGTCACCCCATCGGCTCCGAGTGCCATCATGGGAAGGGTAATGCCGTCGTCGCCACTGATGACCATAAAATCGGCCGGTTTATTTTTAATGATCTGCATAATCTGATCCAGGTTGCCGCTGGCTTCCTTGGTGGCAAATACATTGCGGCACTCACGTGCAATACGCAGTTGCGTGTCTGCCGTCATATTCTGCCCGGTGCGCGATGGCACATTATAGATCATAATTGGCAGCGGTGTGGCTGCATCGAGGGTTTTATAATGCTGGAAAATACCTTCCTGGTTGGGTTTGTTGTAATAAGGCGACACAGAGAGGATGGCCGTATAACCGCTCAGGTCAAAGCTGCGGAAGCCGTTGAGCACTTCCTGCGTGTCGTAACCGCCAATACCTGCCACCAGGGGCAGACGTCCGGCGACCTTATCTTTTACAAAAGTGAATACCGCCTGTTTATCCTCACCATGCACTGTAGCGCTTTCACCAGTGGTACCCAGTACAACCAGGTATTCCACCTTACCCTTTATCCAGAATTCGATCAGCTTTTCAAAACTGGCCCAGTCGATGGTTCCATCCTGCTGAAAGGGGGTAACAATAGCGATACCCGTTCCGGTAAATTTGCTTCGAAGTGACATAATGTAGAAACGTTGGGTTTTAGTATAAACAATAGAAGCGGCCAGGGGCCGCTTTGATTTTAATTCTTTATGATCATACAGATCATTGCGGCAATTCTTCCCAGAAGCCCATCTTCGCAAACTTTTCGATACGGTCGTTTACGCGCTGCTCGGGCGACTTCTGCTTCAATTCCTGTATAGCGATCTTAAGATGTTCTTTGAGCATGCGGGCAGACTCATCATAATCCCAGTGTGCGCCGCCAGCCGGTTCAGGAATAATGCCGTCAATAAGGCCAAAGCCCAGCATTTTATCAGCCGTCAGCCGCAGTTGCTCTGCCGCAATTTCTTTTTGTGCCCAGCTACGCCACAAAATGGTGCTGCAGTTTTCGGGAGAGATTACCGTATACCAGGAATTCTCCATCATAAACACTTTATCCCCCACACCAATACCCAGGGCGCCACCACTGGCCCCTTCGCCAATGATCACACATACCACAGGTACTTTCAGGCGCATCATTTCATAAATATTACGCGCGATCGCTTCACCCTGGCCACGTTCTTCGGCTTCCAGACCGGGATAGGCACCGGGTGTATCGATCAGGGTAACGATGGGCTTATTGAATTTTTCGGCCAGTTTCATCAGGCGAAGCGCCTTGCGGTAACCTTCAGGATTGGCCATACCAAAATTGCGCATCTGGCGCATCTTGGTATTGATACCTTTCTGCTGACCTATAAACATCACCGTTTCTCCATCCAGCGAAGCAAACCCACCTACCATCGCCTTATCATCCTTTACATTGCGATCACCAAACAACTCTACGAAGTTGTCTGTCATCTTGGTGATATATTTCATGGTATAGGGCCGGTCTGGGTGGCGGCTAAGCTGCACACGCTGCCAGCTGGTAAGGTTGGCCGTGATCTCTCTCCTTTTCTCAAGAATCTGATTTTCAAGATTCTGGAAAAGGTCTCCCATATCTACATTAGTCTTTTCCTGACGTTGCCGATTGCTCTCCATCACATCCAGAATATCCTTAATCGGCTTTTCGAAATCAAGAAACTGACGATTGGCGTTCGATGGCATAAGTGAATTATGAGCGGCTAAATTAAGGAGTTTTAGGTTTTAAGTGATAAGTTTTAAGGAATAGTGGACAGATAACGGCGGACAGTTGTCAATGGCGGTGGGCAGAATACGCTTTAAACCCTTTATACTCTTTAAACCTTTAAACTTTTATACTTTTCACCCTCTTAACAGTGAGCTGCGCGAAAGATATCTTTTATCAGGAGAATAAATAAAGAGGCAGGTGCCGTTGCGGAGTGTATTGATAATATCCCGGGCCTCTTCCTGTGGTACGGCAGGACAACCCTGACTGCGGCCGATATAGCCCTGCGACTGAACATAAGACTCATCGACGTAAGCAGCGCCATGCATCACAATAGCGCGGCGGTAGGCTTTATCATTGATCCCATACTCAACTCCCTGCAGTTTGAGCGAATATCCATTGCTGCCTTCGTAAGTCTGACCAGTGATGTAGAAACCAGGACTGCTTTTATAGGAAGAAGGCTGGTTGCTGAAAGAGGTCGCCATTTCCTTACCGGAATTGCGGCCATGTGCCACCAGTGAATTGTGGAGCACTTCATAATTTTCCATATCCAGCACAAAAAGACGCTTCTCATTGCTGGGTTTGCTGAAATCAATAATGGCGATAATGGAGCCATTGAGCAGTTTGCCCTGCTTCATGAGCTTGCGCCATCCTTTCTGTGCATATTCAAAAGCCTGGCGGCTGAGGCCGGCAATTTCGAGATGCAGGCTGTCATACACCGATTTGACCGGCATTACCGGTACCAGTTTGGCCAGCGAATCTTCTGCCGTCACAACACGGGTTACCGAATCCGCTGCGTCGCGCAGGTGATTGAAAGTGGACTTACCAAAAGCAAAGGGTAAATGAATGAGGGTAATAAATACCGAGGAGATCAGCAGATAAAATGCCTTAAACTGTTTTTTCATGACTACTAATACGAATTAACCATTAACCTTAAAAAAAATGATCAAATACAGTTGCTGCTATTCTGTTAGTTCGTAGGTTCTTCTATCGGATATTGCTCTGTTTGCCTGTCGCAGACCGCATGGATAACGCAGGTTTAGCCTGCTTAGTATGTATCGCTTGCGGTCTCAAAAACCCCGAAAACCGAATATAAAGCAAAAGCCTGGTTTGCCGGAGATTTGGTGGGCAAAATTACCGGATAAAATCGCGGTACAGGCAGTTGAATTGTTAAAATTTTAACACGGGTCCGGAATTTTTGTCAGCGACTGATAGTGTGGGCATTATCCCGCACAATTCTTTGTCTGCAAAAAGGCCGTCATATGGATAATCAGGCGACCCCGTTGCCCGATACCCGACCGCGCGGACAAGTGGTTAATAACTATACCGTTATTGGCACCAGGGCAATTAAAAGTTATGTGCTGGATTTAATTCGTTACCTTCACCGATGTACTTTTAAAGCACCTGCATCATTCAGTCCGGATCAGTATCAATTCTTACTTTTCGATTCAGTAATTGTTTTTCCTCCTCTTTGCTCTTTGTTGCGGTTATTTATCACGTGCACTTTTTCATTATTAAATTTTTCCATTATGAATATGTACGTATCAAATATCAGTTTCCGTATCAGCGAAGCTGATCTGCGCAATTTATTTGAGCAATTTGGAGCAGTCACATCTGCCAAAATAATCACCGATCGGGAAACAGGCAGAAGCCGTGGTTTCGGTTTTGTGGAGATGCCGGCTGAAGAAGAGGCCGAAAAAGCCATGAATGCGCTGAACAATAAAGAAGTGGAAGGCCGTGCCTTGTCAGTGTCGGAAGCCCGCGAAAAGAAAAGCAGCAATTCCGGCAACCGCTGGTAGGCCGTGAATGGCGTCCTCAGCTTCCGTTCCCGATATATCAGACAACGATTATTCACTTCATTCAACATCATATGACCAGCGCCGAGATCGAAAAATTCATGTCGCAGAAAAATAAAGAGGCCAAAGCTGTACAGATCAGTTTCAAGACACGTCCCAGTATGAAAGGGTTATTTATTGAGCTTCCGGATTATGATGATCTGAAGCGTAAAAACCTCTGGCGGATTGTAAGCGAATCGAATCTGGGAAATTATGCGCAAACAAATGACAATAACCTGGCCCGTATATTCAATGGCACTGAGATCACAAGACTGGAAATAGTCTAAGATATGCGCATTCTGTCTATCTTAGACATTGACCGGGAGATCTGCCCAACAAATATATCATTGCCGGAAGGTATGCTGCAGATCAGCACCATATGGCAGGCGAAAGCATCTTTGTACTGATTAAAAACAATTATGGCAAAACCCAAAGAAACATTTAACAAAAAAGAGAAAGAAAAAAAGAGACTCAAGCAAAAGCAGGAAAAGCAGGAGAAAATGGCCGAGCGCAAAGCACAGTCTAAAAAAGGCAAAAGCCTGGAAGACATGATGGCCTATATCGACGAGAACGGCAATATTTCCGATACGCCCCCCGATCCCCGCCGTAAGGTCGAATTCAAAACCGAGGATATCCAGATCGGTGTTCCTAAACAGGAAGATATACCAGACACACCCCGCACAGGTATCGTATCTTATTTTAATGACAGCAAAGGCTTCGGCTTTATTAATGAGCAGGCCTCAGGAGAGCGGATATTTGTGCATATCAACCAACTTACAGAACCAATCCATGAAGGAGATAAGGTAACCTACGAAGTGGAAAGAGGCCCCCGGGGACTCAATGCCATTCAGGTAAAAAAACTGCAATAGTTACCAATCCGCCAATTCAGTTATCATAGCCGCACTGCAGGAAAAATCCTGCCACCGGATTTCCTTTACTTATTAAATCTTCGTTCATGGCATTTATTGATGAAATATTACAAAAGCCATCTTATGGCTGGACCAATGCCGAAGGTGAATTATCGGTACCAACCTTCCGGCAACTTTACAAAGAGGCTTTTTCACGTATTAATATTTTCAAAACCAGGAAAAACTGGATTTCACTCATCAGTTGGCTGATGGCTGCGTGCATGCTTCCTTTTTTTGTAGTATTTCTGGTCATCCATTTCAGCTGGCCGCTGGTTATTGCGGTGATCGTCTATAGTATGGTCATCATGGGTACTCACGGTACCATCTGGTTTCACCGGTATTGCACACATAACTCCTACAAATTCCGGCATCCTTTCTGGCGCTTAATAACCCAAAACCTGGTGATCAAAACCTTTCCCGAAGAGATTTATGTAGTGTCGCACCATGTGCATCACGCCAAATCGGATCAGCCGGGTGATCCTTATAATGCCCAGGGCGGTTTCTGGTACTGTATGCTGTCGGATGTCAACCACCAGAGCATTGCCAAAGACCTCGATGAAGCTACCTATGGCAAAGTCGCCCGTTTTATGCGGCATACAGGTGTACGGCTCAACTCCTATTCACAATACCTGAAATGGGGATCTGTGGCCTGCCCTTTATATACAGTTTTACTGTGGCTCCTGAACTGGGCAGCCTGGTATACCATATTTTATTTCGTGGGCGGACATGCACTGGCCTGTGCCCTGTTTTCCGCAGCCATGCTCTGGTTCATACTCGTACGGGCCTTTAATTATACGGGGCATGGAAAAGGGAAAGAACAGCATAAAGAGGGCGTTGATTTTGACCGTAGCAACCTGTCGGTAAATCAGCTGCGACCGGGATTTTTTGCCGGAGAATGGCATAATAACCACCACCTGTATCCTGGCAGCGCCCGTGCCGGTTTTTTGCCTTATCAACTGGATCTGGCCTGGATATACATTTTTGTGCTTTATAAACTGGGAGCCGTGGCTTCCTTTCATGATAGCAAAAAAGAGTTTCTGCGCCGCTATACGGCAGGAAATAAAAACGATTGAATTTCAGAAAAAAGCGGTCAGACTTTGGCATAAATTGAAGAAAGTCTTACATTTGCCGCCCAAAGAAAGAAATTCAGGCTTTCCGCTCTTTTGAATAAAAATCTTCCCCTGCTGCAGGTCACTGACCGGCGGCAATAAGTTCGGGACGTAGCGCAGCCCGGTAGCGCACTTGCATGGGGTGCAAGGGGTCGCTAGTTCGAATCTAGTCGTCCCGACTTTGCCCGCCTTCGCACCATGTGCTTTGGCGGGCTTTTTTTTGTGAGTAAAGCTGATTTTTTCGGGAAACGGGATGTAGCGCAGCCCGGTAGCGCGCTTCGTTCGGGACGAAGAGGCCGCTGGTTCGAATCCAGTCATCCCGACTGATCAAAAAGACTCTTGTATTGACAGGGGTCTTTTTTGTTGCTAACAATTCCGCAACGGGAGGTAGTCCCGCCCTGGCGGGATGCTTCGTTCGGGATCCCGCCAGGGCGGGACTGGTTCGAATC
Source organism: Chitinophagaceae bacterium (assembly GCA_047600605.1). Taxonomy (GTDB): domain Bacteria; phylum Bacteroidota; class Bacteroidia; order Chitinophagales; family Chitinophagaceae; genus CAYMZZ01. The sequence continues at coordinate 989,962 of JASGKK010000001.1, forward strand.
CAGTCATCCCGACTGATCAAAAAGACTCTTGTATTGGCAAGAGTCTTTTTTGTTGCTGACAATTCCGCAGCGGAATGTAGCCCAGCCGGGCAGCATATTTCGCTCAGGCCGAAGAGGTCGCTGCTTCGATCCCGAATCTTCAGAACAATGGCATTCAGCCAGCTCACCTATCGGGAATGCCGGAGCGAAACAACGGCAGGTTTGCCGGAAAAACCTGATCTTTAAACCTCAACCTCTTCGTCATGAAGCCAACGGCCCTCTTATTGCTGAGCGCACTTCTATTCTCTTCACTCCCATCCCGGGCTACCTGGTCCATCATAATAACGGATGATCATACAAAAATGATCGGCATTGCGGGCGCCTCCTGTACCCCGAATGTGCACGGTATCGGTCTGATTATGCCGGGAAAAGGCGCTATTGTCGTTCAGGCCATGTCGAACGGCATTGCACGGTTTACGGGATTTCAGATGATCATGAATAACGTACCTGCTGTATCTATTCTCCAGAAACTGCGCGAGCCGGCATTCGACCCCGAAGACCAACAATATGCAGTGCTTTGCCTATACGACAATAACATGCCGCAAACATATACGGGCACTAAAAATCATGGGTATGCAGGTGTACTCACGGCGCCAGGCATTTCGGTACAGGGCAATACCCTCACGGGCCCAGAAGTGATCAAAGCCGCTTTCGATGCGGCTGTGAAAGCCAAAAAGGATTCGTTGCCGCTAGAGGAAATATTGATGAAAGCATTGGAAGCAGGCGCCAATGCGGGAGGTGATAAACGCTGCGGAGAACGCCGGGCATCCAGCGCTTTTCTAACCGTTAGCAAACCAGACTACCTCGAGAAACACTGGCTGGAGATCATCGTCACACAGAAAGACGATCACACAGCGGCTGTACAGCAACTGAAAAAGGAATTGGACAACTGGAAGTTAGTACAAAAAGATAAAGCACTCCGCGTTCCCCCGACAAAGCATCTCAAGCCTGTTTTGTAAATTCATCGAGCTGTAGCCGAAAATTGTGGGGTTACAGACAATTTTATCATTTTATACCAATCAATTCGGAATCTCTCCGAATCTTCCATGGCAAACCGGTTGAGCCAGATCCGGCACAATTCCAGGCAACGCCTGACGAGTCTGGTCGGCACCGCGGCCGGCTCGCCAAAGTTCTCCTGCTCCAACTCCTGAGGAGCGCCTGCTGCCAATTCGCTCGTGGCATCCTTTGCCTTTTTTCATTGCTAATTTTTTAGCCAGGCGGCCAATCACCCGTAACATCGAACGCCCCCACTCCTCTCCTATTTCCGGCTGATAAAGAAGACTGAGCTACCAGGGGCATCTTTAGTTTTATGAAATATAGTACCGCCGAGGCGGGGATGCTTCGTTCCGAACGAAGAGACCGCTGGTTTAATTCCGAAGTAACGGTCCCGAATATTCGGGAAGTCATTCCGACTTTTGAGTATTTAAGGTCATTTTCGACCATTAAATGGTAAAAAGGAATAGGTAGGTCCCACCCGGACGACCTACATCTGAAGATAAATTGAAAGAGAAAAGTTTATTATGAGGCCCTCCCATTATCTCTCAATGTTTGAAACATTTTATGTAACATTTCTCTACCCTCCTCAGTAATTTTAATTCCTGTTGGTATTAATTGATAGTTCGATGTTAGTAAGATTCGGAATTTAGCAACCACTTGCAGCTGTTTGTATCGGCATAGTATAGCTATTAATTAATCATCGGTTTCAGATTCGTTGCAAAGATTTTTACGATAACCATCTTTTGGGATAGCGTTATCTATAAATATTCCTTTAATATATGTGCAACCATTAATAGTTATTTCACCATTTCCATTTCTTTTACCATTAAGCCATTCTCCTTTATATTCTTCGCTTGTAGTAGTACCGTCTGGCCTTTTTATTGCAGAGCGATATATGCCCCAGCCATTGGGCAAATTGTTTTTGAGAGACCCTTTGTAATAAGTTGTTGCAGTCTTAACCTCGCCATATACCATTTCGCCATTTTCGAATTTACCCTCATGCACAACACCATTCAAATCTGTTAATTTACCCTGGCCGTGCCAGTTATTGTTATGCCATTCTCCATCGTAAATACCACCATCCTGGAAAATCATTTTACCTTTTCCTTCTTTTACGAATTTCAATTTATCTTCTCCTGCTTCTAAATTATCAACTGCTTCGCCTTCATAAAAACTACCATTGGGGTATTTAATCTTTTTTATGGGGTTTGCCAAACGGATAAATTTATTTGCTGCCCAAATACCATCTTCTATTTTTCCATCCTGATAAGTCATTTTCCCCCTGCCTTGAAGCTCACCGGCTATAAATTGACCCAAATAAACTCTTCCGTCCTGGAAAGTATATTTCCCATATCCTGTTCTCTGGTCTTTTACCCATTCACCATTGTATTCATCTCCGTTAGTCCATGTATATATACCTGAGCCCTCTTTCCAGTCATTTAAAAAATCTCCAACGTATTTGTCGCCATTAGCAAAGAATAATGTTGCTTTCCCATGTTTTTTATTATTTACCCATTCTCCGTCATATTTTCTTCCATCTTTCCATTTATAAATACCCTTGCCTTGCTTGTTGTCTAGAAACCAATTGCCTTCGTACTCATCTCCATTGCCCCACTTATATGTTCCAATTCCATGTTTTCTTCCATTTAGCCAGTTACCCACGTACGACTCACCGTTATTAATATTTGATAAAGTTCCTTTGCCATGCATGAGGTTATCCTTCCATTCGCCTTCCCATTTATCCCCATTTTTCATTGCTGTTCCCTGTCCATTTCTTTTTCCGTTAAGCCATTCTCCATCATAACTTTCCAATTCATACCCGGAGCTTTTATCTGTGAGTGTTAATTTCCCTTTACCGCTGTATACATCATCTTTCCAGCTGCCAACATATTTTGTAATTGTTGTAACAGAATTGTGATATGCTGCATTGGAGTACTCCCCGAAACCAGTTCTTTTGCCAGCTTCCCAATCACCATTGTAAATATATTCTCCCCCTATATGGTAAGTTGTGTATTTCCCTTTGCCCTGAAATAAATTATCTTTCCACATACCTTCGTACACAATATCTTTGCCATCATCCTTGGCAACTCCTTTACCATTGGCCATGCCATTTACAATATCGCCTTTATAATTTATTGTTATTAATCCATTATTGTATAAATCAGGGACAGTAAAAGTTAATTTGTTTTGTGCATGTATTGTATTTGCAAACAATAGCGCCGAAATAAGTTGGAAAACTCTTTTCATGTGTTCATTATAAATTTGAAAAATATTCTTATTAAAAGATAAATTTATTCGCATATACATTTTTGAAGTTTATTACGACACTTTAATCAAAGTAAATTCATTCTCTTGTTTAATTGGTGTTAATGAGGTCGCTGGGAAATTACAGCCAACTCCTGCATTTACGAAATCCCAGCAAAAAAGCCTTCGTAAATACAGCCGTGTAGAACCGATTTGCGAAAATTGCTTTAATTAGTCCAATTTAATCATTTAGTCGATGAATTGATCTACTCTTTTTGGTTGAGTATCTTGTGGTCATTGAGGTTTCGAGGCTTTTACAATGCTTCAAATTGGGTGGAAAAGCTTGAAATTTCCTTTAAATCCTCAATTAACCGGTTCGATATTTATCCAGCCCTCCCGACTGATCAAAAAGACTCTTGTATTGGCAAGGGTTTTTATGTTGCTAACAATTCTGCAACGGGAGGTAGTTCCGCCCTGGCGGGACGCTTAGTCCGGGATCCCGCCAGGGCGGGACTGGCTCGATCCCGAAGCCTCGGTCCCGAATATCCGGGAAGTCATCCCTACATTGCCCGCCATAAAACGTAGTGCTGCGGCGGGCTTCTCACTTTATAACGCCCACGTCCCTCCAGCGTGTTTAATGACAGCAGCAGTCCGCGGTGCAGAAGGTCGCTGGTTCGATCTTGAAATTTCGGGAGAGTCATCCCGACTGATCAAACAAAGGGTCGTTCTAGATAATATTATTTCTTAAAGCCAGCTTAATTAACTCAGCGGTATTATTTGCTTTAAACTTAGACAGTAAACTTTTTCGGTGAGTATTAACTGTGGGAGTGCTGATAAAAAGCTTTTCGGCTATTTCTGCATTTGTAAATCCATCAGCTATCAATGCCAGGACCTCCCTTTCTCTTCCTGTTATCAAAGAAACACTATGCTCCGCCTCTCTTAATGAAATGGCAGCATCATTACTCAGGTATGTTCCTCCTTTCATTACCTTAGCTATTGCTGTTTGTAATTCTTGCTTCGATGCGTTTTTCAACAAATATCCTGATGCACCATTATCCATCATATTTCGAATAACTGTCTGTTGGTTAAATGTGCTTAATCCCAACACAAATACAGACGGGTATAATTGCTTCACTTCTTTACATAGTTCCGTTCCGCTTTTATCAGGCAGATTTACATCCATCAGAATCACATCGGGCTGGTGACTTTGTAAAAAGCTGAGACAGGATGTTGCATTGGTAGCATGTCCCATCCATTCAATATCCCTTTCATTCTCCAGTAAAGAACGAATGCCTTCTATTACCATGTAGTGATCATCAACGATAAAAATACTTATGGTCATCCGATATTAATTTCAATCAAAACTGATGTCCCTCTTCCGGGAGCAGATTGAACATCTAATTTCCCTTTTAAAAAATCTACCCGGCTTTGAACATTTCTCCAGCCTGCACCCTTTGACCCATTTAGCAAATTTACATCAAAGCCTGTTCCATTGTCTTCTACAGTTAGTGTCAGTAATTTTTCCTGCTGAAGCAAATGAAGCTGAACCAGCACCTCATTTGCCTTACCATGTTTAATAGCATTGTTCACCAACTCCTGTACAATACGGTAAACTGCTACCGCTGCAGTCTGGTCAATGCTTGCGTTATCTATATCAATAGACTGATAGTTCGCTTTTGTAACCCCGCTGCCGGTTATTTCATTACAAAACTCTTTCAATGCTGTATCCAATCCGTATTTTACCAGCATTTCAGGCATTAAATTGTGCGCCACCCTCCGCATTTCTCTGATAGAAGAATCGAGCATATCAATGCTTCGTTCAAATGCCTGTGTATTGTCAGGCGTCATAATTAAATTTCCTTTCATACTGCTTAATAAATGTTTGATGCCACTGAGCATGCCTCCTAATCCATCGTGCAGATCTTTTGCCAGTCTGCCTCTTTCCTGCTCCTCTCCTTTTAGCACAGCTTCAGTAGCAGTGAGTAATTTTTCTTTTTTGAGTTCATCAATTTTTGCCTGATTAAATTTTTGGCGATTGGTGTAGTTTCGATAAGCAAATAAAGAAATCAGCAATAATGCTATGACCCCGGATGCCAGGAAATAAATAAGATTGTTTTTTTGCATTAGTCTGGTCTGCTGGAGCTTTAGCTTATTTTCCTTTTTCTCCGTTTCATACTGAATTGCCAGGTCCTCCATATAAAAATTCAATTCTCTGATGTTTGATGCACTTTGCAAAGAATCATATTTATAAGAATAGGTTTCCGCTTCTTTAAATTTGTTTTGTGCATAATAAAGGCGTGCATAACTGCGGTATAGATTTCCTAATGCACTTTCCGCCTTTTCTCTTATTGCAAGAGCAATACCATTGTCTAATTCCGTTTTTGCAGACGAATATTGTTTATTTAAGATCAAACGCAACGCCCTTACATTACTAATTTCTGCAATTAATTTCTTATCTGGCATTTCAGACTCTATTGCACTTAACATGCTTCCATATTTCTCTATATGTGGCAAATCGTTATTTAAGTAATAGTTATAGCAAAGGTTTATTAATGCATAGATTTTGTTTACGACATCGTCTTCTTTTTGGGCCAGGTCAAATTGTTTTGAATAAAAATGAATGGCACTGTCAATCTTATGTTTATCAGAGTAGGAAGCAGCAAGATTGTTAAGCCCCATCATCACAGCAAATGTATTGTTGAACTCGTTTCCAAATTCTATGGCTTTTTTAGAATAATAAATGGACCTGTCATACTGTTTAAGGTTGTAATAAGTGTTGGAGGCCGTGAGATAACGTACCGGAAAACTTGCGCTGTCTTTTGTTTTTTCAGATAATGCCAGGCATTTCAGCGCATAGTCAATCGCAGATTTATAATTTCCAAAATGATTGTATATGGCAGCCAGGTTGTTATAGGTTTTTGCCAGTAATTTATTATTCCCTCCCTTTTCAGCAATAGTAATATTCTTCAGAGCATACTCTTTTGATTTGTTGAAATCATTGTTGTAATAATAATACTCAGCGAAAGAAGTGTTGATAAAAGGATCACAACTGGTAACTCCTTTATTGGCTGCGAGATCCTTAGCCTTGTTCATGTACAGCAGTGAACTGTCAAAATTATCTGTGGCATAAAGTGAACTTACCTTAATTAAAACCATGATCCGTGTGGAATCATCTTTTGCACCCGGCAACAACTTTAACAGGCTATCCTTTTTCGGAGAATCCTGTGCCTGACACAACAAACAAAAAAATATGAAAGGAAGTGTAAACAATAATTTCTTCATACCCTAAAATACATTTTTTATGTAGCTGCAAAAAACTGATGTAAACCGTTGCTTTTCATCATCTTTTTTAATGATTTTTTGTGCTTTCCCGCAAAAAATCATCTTTTTTAATGATTAATTATTCCTACCCTCCATTATACTTTTATCGTGTAAAATTTCAGAGTATGAAATCGATATTTCTCTTTGCTATTAGCTTTTGTCACTCAAGTCTTTTAATGGCACAGGTAAAGCCGGCAACTACCCCTGCGCTAAAACAAACACAGATAGCAAAAGCAGATACCAATATCGCACGTACCCGACAGGTACCCGCAGGCTCTGCAATAAAACTGATAACCCCTGTTACGTTAACAGAAAACCTGCTATTTCATCAATGGAAAGGCAGCCGTTGGGTAAATAACAGCCTTTACAACGGTTACTTATATGCAAATTTTACGTTTAACCCCAACGGGACGGTGAGTTGTACCGGCTCCATCATTTCTTCAGCCAACAATCAATTGTTAAGCGGAACTTATACCGTAAATGACAATAATGTAACCATCATTATTAAAAAAGATACTAGTGAGATCCTGACATGTAATCTTGTGTATGACAAAGCCGCTAAAAAGCTTAACGGCAGTTACATATATCAGATATTGCATGGATATGCAGCAGGCAACATTGCCCAGGGAGAGATGAAGCTGGAAAAAAGCCAGAAATAATTCCCTCAAAAAAAGCGTGAAAAAAATATTTACAGTTGCATTAGCAGGCCGGGTAACAATGTTGAATGCTCAAAAGCCGCCCAGGGAACAAATAGAAAAAGATAAGAAGGCGTTTGCGGAAGTCCAACGAAAGCTTAATGAAACGCTTTCTAGAATGATCCAGGAAGCGAGAAGGCAGTATAATAGTATGATGAATGCTTCCGGCGCAGAACAAAAAATAAATAGTTCCATTCAACAGGTGGATTATTGCAGGTTTCAGCGATTGATTTAAACGCTGTATAGTAAGTGTTGGCCCGAACGTAGGTGCAGATGACAATATTGGGCATTGGGAAACAAGCATAACTGCAACTGCGGGTGCTGATATTGAAATTGACCGGAATAGTATTGCTGATATTGTAGTAAAAGAAGGCGTTGAGGCCAAAGCCGGTATCGGACCGGCCGGGAGCAGTGCTGTACGGAAGGGTGCATGAGCCTGAATACCGGAACCGGTTCCATCCAGCACACGGGAATTTTCAACTAAATCTCTAAACAAATAATAATCATGAAAAAAATACTATCAACAGCCCTGTTTACTATTGCTGTGTCACTAACCGGTTTTGCACAAGACATATCTTATGGAAAATTCTTAGGTAGCCTCACTACCACAAAATTTGCCGGCAGCTCAACCTATAAAGGATATGAAAAACAGGTAGAAATAATTGAAACAACTACTTCCGGGCAAAACCGCTCAACAACCATTTCTTTTAAATTTAATGCATGTCCTGCCACAGCAAATTTTATGGCCCATTCGCAGGTGGGTAAACAAATTGAAAAAGGACTCATAACAGTACTTGCAAAACCAGACGCACAGGTAGGTATTAACCATATAAAGTATCAGATATATTTTGAAAGCTCCGCTGTTGTTTCCTGCAATGACACCCAGGCTTGTAATGGAAACATGGCCTCTACAGTAGTATTGAAACCTCAGCGGGTTTGCTGGATTTATTATAACTATGATAAAAACGGAAAGCCATTGCCTGTTACCACTAATGGGTTCGATTTAAAATCGGGGCAATCCTGGACGCCAACAATACCTGTATTCTGATATTGTACGCCAAAAAACAGTAAAAATCCACATCACACAAAATTTTAATCATTGTGAAACGAAATATTATTTTACCATTTTTTTTATTGACCGTTGCTGCCAGCTTTGCACAAACAAAAAAAATAACTGACCCGTTAACGCCCTGTAATGAAACTGCTGATGCAGTGGCCGGAATCTATACCGACCATACCAATCCAAAATATGGGCCGACCAGTTTAAAAGGCACGGCAGCCGAAAAAGCTGCCATGATGAAAAACCTGATCATCATTGAAAAAATAGAGGAAGCAAGCCGAAAGGATTTTAAACTGACCGGCTGTGCCGCCCGGGTAAGTTTTGCAAGATGGGGCACCAACAATTATAGGAAAAATGTCACTGCCAGGTATGGTTATCAATTAGGCGTATATGCCTACGTATGTCATGTAACGCAACATGTAACCAAAATAGTAGATGAATACAGAACCGTATTAAGAGTTGATATAAATCCTGATTTAATTTCTGCCGGCTCCCAGTTAAGGCCGGGTACCGGAAATATCTCTTTTAAGAAAACCGCTACAACTCTTATGTGGAGTTATGATTTACCGGCAGATGCCTTGCTGGGGCCCAACTATGAAAAAAATCGTATAAATAATCCCAGCAGGGTTTCAAAGTATATTTCTGAAGGCAACTTATTGGCCGGCCGGTCTAATGCATACAAAAGCTATCATGAAGATTTTATAAAACTAAATTCCGGTAGCGGTTATACAGAAAATTATATGAATGGAAGTCCGTACGACAAGGTCACGGAAAAAAGTTACAGATGGATTGACAGGCATTACCTTATTACAAAGCCGGGCATTCCACTATTAATACCCGTTTCCCGTAAACAGTACTTGCAGGATATGCTGGAGTATTTTGAAATTGAAAAGGCGAATTTCAATTTTACCATAGAAGAGCTGCTCAAAAAATCAGCTGCGGATAACAGCAGCTTTGGCATGGAGAAAAAACAAACCTGGCAAACTCACAAAACTGTTTACGACCAGCTTTATGAGAAAAAAAAGGCTAAAGTAAAAGAGTTGCTGGCAAGCAAAAATGAAGAGTGGTTAAAATTGCCGGCAGTGGTAGCGGGCAACAATGCCACACAGGATGCAACAGAGCGACTTTCGCAAACGGGGGTATTCTACGACAAGGAAAACAGCGATAGCAACATTTATGCTCTGTACGTGTTAAACCCCGTTTATTTTACTGACGCACCCGCTCCGTCTACAAAACCAGTTTTACTGGAAGTACAGTTTCGCTATGAATTGAGTAAAGACGCAGCTTTCTCAGAAAGGCTCATTACTAACTTTTCGAAAAATTTTGATCTGGAAGCGTTAAGGAAAATGCTGGAGTAGCACACAAAAATCATCTATTTAAATGATGAGACGGCCTATCATACCCAGATATTTTTATGCCAGAATATTTTTATTGTCAAATAATTTTTTGAGGGATATGAAAAGTACGCTACTATTTATTGCACTGTCAATATCAGCGATTGTTGCTTCTGCACAAAGCAAAAACCCCACTACGCAAAAAGAAATTGATGCGAGAATGAAGGAAGCACAGGATGCCCTGGATAAACTCACGCCGGAGCAGCGAAAAATGATGGAACAAATGGGCATCTCAACCAAAGTTCCCGCAATGCCAGCTGCAGTGGCAGGCGCATCTGATGCACAAATAGCTGCTGCCGTAAATAAAGACGGCGTACCTGCAAAGAATGCTGCCTTAATTGCGGCCATCCCAAAAATCAGTTTAACGGCATCTAATCTTGCTCCCTACATCAGCACTCTCAATGAATACATAAACAAAAATCTTAGCCCCGGAGCAAAACAAGCGGGAAAAGATTTTTTCTCAGAATTAAAGCGACAAAAATACAGTGCCGATGAAATTTCAAATGTGGCTATTGGTTTCTGGGCAACAGGTCAGCTGGAATTAGCTGTTTCTTTGGCGGGCAAAGCATGTGCTGAAAAAAATACTGATGATGACATGCTGAGTAATTTTGCGGCCATGCTCAGCATGGGCGGAGCGCCACACCAGGCTATTCCCTTACTGGAATATCTTTCAAAAAAGTACCCCGACAATACCACTATCCTCAACAATCTTGGGCAGGCATGGTTTTATTTGGGTGAAACAGTCAAGGCTGACGGTTATTTAGAAAAAACGGTAAAAGCATTTGCCTATCACCCCCAGGCAAATTATACGCAATGCCTCATCGCAGAAAGCAAGGGCAATATTACCCGGGCAATCGAAAAAATGAAAAATTCCCTGAAGTATAGTTATAGTTTAGATAAGTTCAATAAGCTCCGAAAATTGGGGTATACTGTAAAAGCAGCAGATATGCGCAAACCTTTTCACCCGGATCCCGACCCATTAGCCCTGGAAAGATTCGTGCGTCCCGAAGCACCAAAATCTTATGAAGACGAATTGAGGCTAAAAGCAGACTGGGATGCATTTCAAAAACAAGCTAATGAAAAAAGCATGAACCTGTCAAAGGCCTTGATACCTGCACAAAAAGCCAATGCAAAGGAAGCAGAAAGATTGTACAGTCAGTATCAAAAAGGTGGCGTGACAGCAATGACTACAAAAGCCTCTTCGAATGAAAATATTTACATGAAAAATGCCGAAAAAAATCTGGAAGAGATGAATAAGGATGGCGGCGCTGCATACCGTTTGAAAGCTGTGAAAAAACAAATAGATGACCTGATAAAAGATTTTACTGTAAAAGATGAGTCTCAACGCAAAGCCCTTGAAAAATCCAATAGGATTATTGAAGATCATGAATCGGAACTGGCTAAAAAAGGTGAAGACATTGGGTTTGACAATTGTGTGGTACAGCGGAAATACAGCGAATGGGTGTATAAGAACTATAACATCCCATTGGAAGAAGCATACAAAAACTATCTCCATCAACTAAAACTAAAAATTACGGAAGAGTTGTACTGGAAACAGTTTATACAAAACGAATTAACATTTGAAGCCACAAAAAAAACAGCGCAAAAGGAATGGTTGGATGCCATTGGTAATACAAGGTATATAGCCAGCAATAAATATGGCAACAACTGCAAAATCCCTGAAGTTAAAAACTCAAAATACAAGTTGGCCGACTTTGATGACATCAATTGCAAATACAAAAGCTCACTTGGTTTAGGCCCCAACAGGATGATTTTTGAATGTGGCAGGTCAAGAATAGAATTTGATGCCGGTTTCTTAAGCGGCAATTTCAATTACAAATCTGATGACAAAGGAAATAACAAATTTGTAAAAGGTACGCTCGAAGCTAAAGCAGGCAAGGAAATTTCCGGCAATGCAGGTCCTATACAGGCAGGCGCCGGTGCAACAGCAGGTATGGGTATGGAATTTAGCAGCAATGGCGTGGAAGATGTATATGTAACGGGGGAAGTATCTGTATCTGCAGGTGCAGGTCCGGCAAATGTAGAAGATAGGCGCATCAGGAAAAATGAGTTTGATCAGCGGAAACATGAGTGGCGGCATAAACGGGTTTGGTAAATAAGGAAAGTACGGAAGAAATGAAAAATAATATTGTAAAAAACAACAAGATCAGTAGCCTGATAATTGTGTTTTTGTTTTGCATAAGCGCAGTGACGGCACAGGTTCCGGACGATTCACCAAAGGCAAGAGATGCCGCAATAGCAAGACTGAAAAACAATGCATCCTATAAACCCTGCGGCGATGAATCTACCATGACAAGGCCTTTTGGCACAACCTGTAATAGCCGTGAGTTTGCAGCCCCGCCTATTTTGGCTGCTCCGAAAATTCAATGGGAAATAAGCCCTGGATGGTGGGGCGTATGGAGTCCTTTCGTTACCGAAAAATATGTACTCACAGGTAGTTGTAACAATGAAACAAATGCCGGTCTTTCCATTATAGATAAAATGACCGGGAAGATTGTGTGGCGCATCAGCAATATATGTGCGGTGGGCAACAGGCGCGGCTCTACGGGTGCCATCACTTTTTTTGAATTGCCATCCGGAGAAGTACTCTGGTTATACAACCGCGAAGATGGCGGGCCCGCAGACTATTATGTGATTAGTTTGAAAACAGGAAAAATTGTTCGGTCCCTAAAGATCGCCAAGCCCGGTGCGCCCATTAGAAATTATGGGGATGTTTTTACTGCCGTAACACAGTCTACAAAAAACGGATATAGTATTTTAAGCGGGTTAAGTACAGATCTCAATAAAGTTCTTTGGGAAAATACCAATTTCGGGCTCGCAATGCCTGATAAATTAGACCCGCATTATAAACCAACATTCAGCGCCGGAGCCAGTGAAGACGGGTTGTTATTTTTATCGGCAAGAAGCAAGGATCAGACCGATCCCCCTACCAGGCAATTACATGCAATAGATTTAAAAACCGGTAAAACGCTTTGGCGTCATACCTCCCAGCCTATTACTGAAAAGGGCAACAAAAAGTCATATAAATCTGATGATGGAATACCTGTGGTAATAGACCATAAAGTGATTATTAAATTAAAAGGGCTGTCGGGTTCTGCAGGGGTTAACGACAACCCTTATGGCGAAGGTTTACGGGCCCTGGATAAAGAAACGGGTAAAATATTATGGACCACAAAGCCTAAGCTCAAACAAGAACTTTTAAATCGTGTAGGAGCCGGTACCGTTGTGGTGGTAGAAGCTAAAACAGGAAATGAAAAAGAAATTCTGGGCTATAGCACAAAAGACGGAGCCCTTAAATGGAGCAGAAGGATATCAGAGAATGCTGGTTTACTATGCGGCTCAGGGGGCGCATTTTATGTGGGTGAAAGAATCGTAGATGAAAACAATGAATGGAAAGAAACAAAACTGCAGGGTTTTGATGGCGAAACCGGGACACTACTATGGACCACGAGCCTCCCTGAAAGGTTTTTCCAATACGATAAAACTTCGCCATGGAATATTGAATCGAGCTTTGGAGGGGTTCCCGTTTGGACAATTGACCACGATGGCGCCATTTATGGTGTCACATTAAAGGGGGCCTACAAATTGAAATAAACTTCTTAAAAATACAACCCTAAGTAAACCTCATTGCCAGGTATACTGGTAGTACCCCGGGACTTTTTAAACAGTAAGAAATTATTCTAATTATGAAAAAAATCATCAGCTTCATTAGTGCCATGCTCATCATAAGCAGCATGAAAGCTCAGAAAACATCCGTACAAAAAGAAACTATAAAACCTGTTACGGATTCAGCTATTTTAAAATCAAAGCAAAAACAAACTTCAAACTCCTTTAAAAAAACACAGAAAGATGTAAAACTTGTGCCTGCCATTAAAAAGCCGGCAACAGAGTTTAAAAACGCACCTGCTCTAAAGGAATTTAAAAAAACAGCCATAGAGCATTAGGAGCTGATATGTTTTTAAAAAGAAAGATCAGCAAACCAGCTCATGCTGTGGTAAAAGATAGCCCTTTGCATGGGCGTGGAGTATTTGCAACTAAGAGTATAAGCAGGGGTGCTTTAATCGAAACCGCCCCAGCCGTTTTTTTGACGTACGAAGAGAAGGAATTGCTAAAACACAGTCCTTTATTCAACTATTATTTCCTCATAAACAACATGGATAATCCAGCCGTATTCGGGTTTGGAAACAGTTCGTTTTATAATCATTCATCGCAGGCTAATTGTTTCTATACTTTTTCAACTAAGCGAAATACGATCAGGTTTTATGCTTATAAAAAGATTATGGCTGGTGAAGAAATTACAATCAATTACAATGGCGAGCCGGATGATCCCAACCCAGTCTACTTTCCCGACAATGATTGATACCAGGCGTTTATACTTAAAAGAGATAAAAGGCAAAGGGAAAGGCGTCTTTTGCAGAGACCTGATATCGCCGGGGCAAACAATAGAGGTTTGCCCGGTAATTGTAATTCCGGCTATGTATAAAGAAACAATTGAAAATACAAAGCTTGCAGACTATTGTTTTTATTTTAATGCGGAAGAGAACAGCCTTTCGCTGGTAATGGGATTTGGCTCCATGTATAATTATGCCCGTTTCCCAAATGCCGTCTATTCATTAGACAGGGACAATAAACAGATGATCTACACTTCCTGCGAGCATATACCTGCCCACACAGAAATCAGCATTAATTATGGCGGCGAACATGGCTTAGATTACAGTAAATGGTTTGCCGACAGGGGAATTATAGCTGTCTGATTGAAAAAATCACTCTTTTTAATGATTGCCTTAATTACTGAACGTTAATAATTTTATCTTACTAAAAGTAAGAAAATGAAAAAAATACCAGTATTGTTTTTTTTATTAATGTTATCAATAGTCATTCAGGCACAATCAAAGATTGATTCTTCAAAAATCGTTATTAAAAATAAGCCTGTTATTAATAAAGCTATAAAAACGAAAGTAACTCAACCTGTCAGTACCCCCAATCCCGGTTCTACCCAAACCCAGACAACGACCACAACACCGGGAGAGGCTACCAGCACTCCTATTCAAAAAACAACAGTAACGACCACAACTGCAACTGCCCCAAAAACGGATAATGATTATTTTCTTTCAGTAGTGAAAGTTACCATTAAAACAGGAAGTGACAACAAAGAGTATCCTTCACAACTCGATATTTATATTTCACCCGGAAACGAGAACCCGCGAAATAGTACAGGGTTTAGCCTCTTTGGCTATAAGAATGAATTAAAGGTCAATTCCGCTATAGATCTTTTTTTAGAAAAAAAGCCGACTTCTACCGATCCTGCAAAAAACACCCTGGCCGCTTATAAACAATATGGCTTTCGATTCAGCATTTATTATGGAGCTAATATCGTTTTAGATGCCTGGAAGATTGAATCATTATCAGTGACTCTTGAATTTAAAGACGCCAATAATAATTCCCACCCCACAATGGGACAGAAAAAGATAACATTTACTGACGCTAATCTTTGGATGGACGGATATGATAAAAAGGTATCTTATTACAAGACGGATACATATTTTAACCCGCTTCCGGTAAAACAGGGTCCGGATTATTCAATTACAAACTATTAATTAAGCAATTATACAGAATGCCTTTACCCTGTATAGCTTTTCAATTATGAAAAAAATATTCTTTTTATTGTTTTTATCTATCACCTCAGCAATTGCATTTGCCCAATCCGTAAGCTTCGATGTAGTTTCTTTTACAGTTCCGAAAAATTGGCAGCAGCAGCTAAATGAAGTCTCTATGCAGCTATCTGTCACAGATAAAAAAACAGGAGCTTATGCTATTGCACTTATTACAAAATCTACCGCATCTGATGCAAACGCCACCGAAAATTTTAATAGCGATTGGAATAGATTGGTAAAAGGATCGGTACAGGTAAATACTGAACCCTCCTTGCTGGAGCCGGCAAATGAAAATGGCTGGAAAATTATTTCAGGAACGGCAAATTATACAGATGGTTCTCAAAAAGGCCTGGCAACATTACTTACTGCAACAGGCGGTGGACAAATGACCAGTGTATTATTGATGACGAATACCGACAAGTATCAAAATGAATTATTATCATTTATAAATTCATTAGAGTTAGCAAAGGCTTCATCACAAACACCTATCCCTGGAAATACAGCAAACACAAATGATACTAACAGCTCATCCATTGTGGGCATGTGGGTTTTCTATAATACAGAGTCAAGTGGCACGTACAATGGCTTTCTGCAATTGACCGGCGGATACATGAGACGGGAATATGTTTTTTACGAGGATGGTTCCTATTTATTCAGGGCAAAAGACTGGATGGTGTATGTAAAAGATATCTTGTTTATTTATGAGACAGGAACTTATACTCTCAATGGCAACCAAATTACCATTACACCCAAAAAAGGTAAAGGCGAATGGTGGAGCAAAGCGGCCAGTGGCAGAACCAACGAATGGGGCAAACCGGTAAGAGCTTCAACTAACTACAAATTGGAGACAACAACTTATACATTTGATTTCTCTAAATACCAGGGAAATGATGAGATAACTCTTACGCTAAAATCAGTAAGCCCTACTGAACGTGACGGAAAGGATGGAGATAAAACAGGTGTTCAGGAATTTCGTTACAAATCAAGGGATATTAAAAAATCGCTGATAGACAACCCGCCAGGATTCAAAGCAGGTGCTGAGAATAAATGAAATTAGTGGCGACCAGCTAAGAACAGTCCGCCACACTTACGCAAAAACTCATGTTACCTTCTGTGTTTCCTCAGTTGTATTTGTGCGGTTTTTCTTGCGAGCTGACCAATTACCAATAAGATTGTTTCTCATTTACCCTTATGCTAATTTATTTCAGCTGGAAATCCTTGTCCCCACATTGCCATAAGAGGAAAAACAAAATCTTCAATTGTGTTCGCAGCATATCTACCACACTCGTTGCATTTTCGCCGCCTATATGCCCGCCCTCAAAATCGGTATGCAGTAAAACAGGTTTCCCCGAAGTGTTGTTCGCCTGTAAAATGGCAGCCATTTTCCCCGGCATCCATGGAGCTACACGGCTATCGTTAAAACCTGTTGTGATATATACTGCCGGATACTTCACATCCGGCTTTACATGAATGACAGCGTCCATCTCTATCAGCCCTTTCATTTCACTTTCAATTTCCGGGTTACCAAACTCCGGGAAATTGTTTATTGAATTGGCCCAGGCTTTAGCACGAATAAGATTCAATGTACCTGACTGTATAGTGGCTGCTGCAAACAAATCCGGCCGTTCAGTAATTGCCCTTCCAATAAGTACACCGCCGGCGCTTCCACCGAAACACCCCAGTTTGGCTGACTGGGTATAATTGTTATTAATAAGGTACTCTGCACAGGCAATAAAATCTTTCCAGCTGTTTGGTTTATTTTCCTTCATACCAGCAGCATGCCATGTTTCACCCTTTTCACCGCCACCACGCACATACGCATGTACCAAAATAACGCCTCTTTTTACGAATACATTGTTTATTGAAGAATATTCATTAAAGAAATTATCCTTAGCAAAAAGACCATAGGCACCGTATCCATAGAGTAAACAAATATTACTGCCGTCAAGCTTCGTATTTTTATCCCTCATAATACTCATAGGCACCAGTGTACCATCATACGATGGAACTTCTATTAGTTCTGTTACAATATTATCCGAGCCCTCAATAAATGTTTGGCCATGTGGCGCCCAAAAGTCTTCATTAGTTATTTTATTTTTCGCAATGTCAAGCAGGTAGCTCCATCCGGGTTTATTTACAGATTTTTTATAGAAAATACATTCATCTGTTTTTATACTGATTGGCCTTACTTCGTACCGGTCTGCATCGGCTATAACAGAAACAGGCACCTGTTTGCCTGTTTGCTTATTAATAAAAATGGTTTTATCCAGAAAGCCATATTTGGAATAGTTCACTAGCAGATAGGACTTTGTTTCGTCGACATATTCAAGCTGCCAGTTACTGTCTTCCGGTAATATTATTTTTGCATTGGCAAAATCAGGTTTAGTAAATGGGGTGAAACGAAGGCTTTTAGAACCCTTACCTTTAGCAGAGACAAAATAATAGCCGGCATCCGTTTCGATTGCGGTTATTACAGAGTCGCTGCCGCTATAAAGCCGAATCCATTTTTTTGCAGGCGATAAGATTTCATTTGTATTGCAATAGAAAACATTGCCATAATCAAACTCAAAGCCCTGATTAGGATTAATATATACTCTTTTCTTATTGTTACCAAAGTATAAAGAAGCAGAGTAGCTATTGCTTATTTTCTTTTCTGCCAGGTTGCGTAGTTTATCGTCCAGTATTGTTTTATCGTCTTTATAGCTTGTATGCAATGCATGGTATTTTACCACATTATTTTCAGTAGCATTTGGCGCATTGCGGTCGCCGGTATTGTAAGCGTAGATAAAGCCTTTGCTATCAGCAGACCAATCTATGGTAGAATACCAGCAATGCGGAATGCTGTCTGCCATCCATCTTTGCTGAAAAATGTCGTAGATTTTAATAAACGGATATTCTTCACCATTCCTGTCAAAAGCAACCAGAATGTATTTTTCATTGGGAGAAAATACCGTGTTTAATACATTATAGCGCATACCGGCATGAATGCTCCATGATTTATAAATAAGATGCTCCGCTGTATCTTGAATTGTTCTGTAATACAAATTTGTTTCCCGCTGATTTCTATCCCGTTTGCTATAATAATAGCGGGTTGCCGATTTGTAAACAGGCCCCCTTTCCCATGTATTAGATTGCATATAATCAGCAAGCTCCTGAAGCATTTTGTCTTCGCCCTTACTGTTGGTAAAGGCTGAATTAGTAAACTCCTCTTGTGCTTTAAACCAGTTTACGACATTACTGTCTTTTAAATTTTCCAGCCAACGGTAAGGGTCTTTGTAGGTTACGCCAAAGTAAGTACCACTGCTGTCAACAGTTTTGGTTATGGGATAATTGTATTGAGCTGATACGTCAAAGCCACCAATAATCAGTACACATAATAAGAAAATGTTTCGTATCATAGTTTCTAATGTTTTAGAATGTGTCCAATAGCATAGCAGGTAACGGACAGGGCTTTGTGCAGGTGCGGGATTCTTTGAACGTCAAGCCGGAAACAAAAACCGATTGGAAAACTAAAGTACAGAATATGGCCCACAGCTCAATGGATAACATCCGGTCACACTTGTACAAAATCTCATGTTGCGGGCTGTGAAAGTCAGGCGCCACCACCATTAAGGCTTATACTGGCATTCGCGAGTAAGCGCTTCTGATTGCAACACTAATTATATCATACGAAATCCCCCAAAACTTTCGCAAACACAGCCTATAGAACCGATTGGCAAAAAGTGGCTTTAACTCACCGAATTTAATGATTCAACCGACTAACTAATTGATTTCATTCTTTTTAGGTGATATTTATGGCCATTTTGGCTTCGGGGCAAAGAGGCCGCCGGTTCGGTCGCGAAGCCTGGGGGCAGTCATCCAGACTAAATTACCAGGCCAGCAATAATTAAAGCTATCAAAACAACTAACACTAAACATCCGGGTTTAGAGCCAGAACCGTCATCTCCACGCCTTCCCCATTCATCCGGCTCATTCGGGGTTAACCATTGTTCCTTTCCTCCTCCGAATGGAACTCCCCACCTTGCTAAAAGTCGCATAAGAGTATTTTTAAGGTTTCAAATACTATATATCTTTCGCGCACAACGATGATCAATAATCACGGATACAATAAATACTTTGCCCGTATTGCCTTAAACTTCTGCAGTCCGGGCTCCCAGCTTTTCCGTATGTCTGCCTCCGACATTCCCGCAATGATCTGTTTTCTTAACTGGTCAGTACCTATACGCAGATCAAAAGCGGAGATATCCTGGTTGGGCCTGCCGGGAGTAAAGAAATTGGCTTTATCCGGGTAGGCATTATATAATTCTATTAACCATGATAGATTAATCTGGCGGCTCGCGCGAAGCTGGTCAGTGTCATAACTGCGAAGGTCGAGCCCATAACAAACAGCATCTTTATGGCGCGGGCTTTCACTCATTCCGGGAATACTCACGGGTTTGTAGGAAAAAGAGTAGCTGTCTTTCAATGCAGGCGCACCCAAAACAGTAAAAGGCATATAAGTACCGCGGCCTTCGTTGATCATCGTGCCTTCAAACATACATAAGCTGGGGAAGAGCATCACTGCCTGCTGTGTATTCAGATTGGGTGAGGGCTTTACCGGTAATACATAGGGCATGTCATGGTTGTAGTTGGCCACTTTTATGATCTTTATTTTACACGGTTTCTTAAGATAGCCCTCTCCATTAAGATATTGAGCAAACTCCCCTATCGTCATGCCGTGGGTCATCGGCGTATAATGTATCCCAATTGCCGACTTAAATCTATCCTCTGTCATTACCGGTCCGTCTACTACATACCCGTTCGGATTGGGTCTGTCCAGAATGAGCAGCTCCAGGTTATTTTCCGCACAGGCCTGCATGACATGCTCCAGGGTGTTGATATTGGTATAATACCGGCAGCCCACATCCTGGATATCAAAGACCATCAGGTCGATATCCGCCAGTTGTTCTTTTGTCGGTTTCTCATTTCGGCCATATAAAGAAACAATGGGAATGCCGGTTTTAACATCTTTCTCATCATTGACTACAGCCCCGTTGCTGGCATTGCCCCTAAAGCCATGCTCGGGTCCAAACACTTTTACAATTCTAACTCCAAGACTCACCAGGCTGTCTACGCTGCTTTGCCTTCCGATTATGGAACTCTGATTGGCAACCAGGCCAATTCGCTTCCCCTTCAGGTAAGGCAGATACTTTTCTGTCTGGTCAGCACCTGTAATTATGTCTGTCCTTACGGGAGTGGGTTGAGCTAATGCGAGTTGGGCCTTACACCCAATATTATTGGCAGTAGCCAGTATTAAGAAAAGCAAGAAAGTAAATCTCATCATTTGCAGAAGGTAAAAGTTGAGTAATGATACTACAGTAAACCCAGAAGACATGGGTTAAGGATAAAATTACAGGTTTTCAGGGACGATCGTCAAAAAAGCAATTACCATTATACCCCTCTGTCTGTATTTTATTCGCTGATCTCCCCCCGGAAGCACTACCCACACAAATGAATATTATTACCTATAAACTATCCTCATCCCTCTTGATAGTTTTGTCAACTATTAAACATCGTACAACTAAATTGAACAGAAATGAAACGATACTCACTGATACTTTTGCTGATGCTTACGCTCACACAATGCCGTAAACATAAGCCTCCTGTATCACCTGAAGGGTGCCTGAATGCCGCACAAATAACCAACCAGTTTTTGGCCGCAGAAAAAATCACAGCGATCCTTGACAAGTATGTAAGCAAAGGAATACCCGGCATTACGTTCATCGCCCGAAATGGTGACCAATACTGGCAGGTGCAAAAAGGATTGGCCAGTAAGGAACAAAACAAAGCGATGCAGCCCTGCCTGATATGGCCGGCTTACAGCATAACCAAGATGTATTCAGCCACAACGATCCTCCGGTTGAAAGAAGAAGGAAAACTTTCGCTGGATCAGAAACTAAACACTTGCCTGCCCGCATCTGTGCTGGCAAAAGTGCCTGATGCTGACAAAATCACGATTCGGATGCTGCTCAACCACAGCTCAGGAATTGAAAACTTCTGGGACAATCCGGACTTTATCATGAGTTATATGGAGAATCCCACACGCTCTTATTCTATTGACGATTACCTGGATGCCGCGCAGGGACGGTTATTTGAACCGGGAACAGACGCTTCTTATTCAAACACCAATTACCTGTTGCTCGCACTCATCATTGATCAGGTTACCGGCCAGCCACATACAAAGGCTTTTCATAAATACATTTTCCAACCATTAAACCTTACTTCCACCTATTATCAGCAACTACCTCAGCAACAAAAACATAATATCCCCCAGCTTTATGCAGATATTGACAATAGCGGAGAACTGGTTAACTATACCGATCTGTCTTTTACTCAATTTAAAAATGAATACGGCAGCAACAGCATGCTGGCCACTCCCAAAGATTTCGTGGACTTTATGCATGGCCTTGTGCTGGGAAAACTGCTGAGCGGTACGACGCTGGCAGAAATGAAAACATGGTTGGAGGGGAGCAGCGGATCGGAGGTATATGGCCTGGGCTTTGAGTACTACGAGCAGGATGGTGTGGCATTGTATGGCCATAGCGGCAGCAGCTTTGGGGGGCGCACCCTGTTGTTGCACATCCCGTCAAAAGGGATAACCTTCTTTATCGGGGTAAATGCCAGCGCTGAACTGGGCGGGCCTGTTTTATTTACCATTGCAGACCTGATGACTGAGTTAATTCCGGCATTAACCCAATAAAACAACAGGTACTCCACGCAGGGCAGAATGAGAAATACTACCTATGCGGGGAGCAGGCAGACCAGCTATATTTGTAGGATTATGAGAAGTTTGCTGGTTGGTTTGCTGCTCCTGCTGGGTTTCTGCAATGTGCAGGGACAAAACCTGCAGTTGCAGAACGCAAATGAAAAATATACAATAGTATACCCTCAATACCTGGAAGACCGGGATGGTATACTGTCGTTTGCCGAAGTAATACAGGCCGCCGGCTCATTCCGCACTTCATCCATACCCATTCCCGATTTTTTAGGAAATTTCTCCAAAGTAATATGGTATCGGTTTGAGGTGGTTAACAATAGTAAAGACTCCGCCTGGTTTTTGCAAATCAAGGGAGGCTATATGCATCGGCTCACCCTGTTCCAGCTTTCAGGAAATAATATAACCGACTCTCTCACGCTGAGCGCAGACAGTGATATCGCCGACAGACCTGTACGGTCCAACAACCTGATATTTCCTGCAAAATTGCGACCGGGTGAACGAAAAGTGTTTTTTCTGCGGGCGACCAGCAAATCGTTGATCAGAGCATCAATGAGTTTTAATACCATGCAGACATTATACGAAAAGGGAGTCCTAACCTCTTACGGAGATGGCTTTTTAACCGCACTGGCCGTGGCATTGTTGCTTTACAACCTGTTCGTATACTTCTCACTGCGGGAGCGGGTTTACCTTTACTATATCTTTTATATTCTCACCACCATTCTGCATACCAATCTTGTAGCAGGGCAGGTATTGCTGTTTTTTCCGGCACTTGACTTTTTAAGCTCCAACTTATTATTGCCATTGCTGGCAGTATTCAGCATATTCTTTACCAACTCGTTTCTGCAAACGAAACGATATGCGCCAATAATTCATAAAATCCGGTGGTATTTTATAGCTTGTTTTACTATGCCGGTTATTCTCTTTCTTTTGCAGGAATATGCCATCGCCATTCTCGTTACATCATCGCTGATGTTTCTGCTGTTTTTTTATTGGGTGCTGGCAGGCATAATGGCCTACAGAAAAGGGTTTCAGCCGGCTATTTATTACATAATCGGATTTGGAGCTTTAACTACCATGAACCTGGTATTTGAGTTGAAGATACTTGGCCTGATAGCCGAAAGCTACTGGATCGATTCGGCACTTTATATCGGATCGGCACTGGAAGCAATCATTCTTTCTTTTGCACTGGCCAGCAAGATCAATTTTTACAAAAAAGAGAAAGAACAAATACAGCAAAAAGCCTATCAGCAGGCCGTAAACTTTTCGCGCGATCTGATCAATATGCAGGAGCAGGAAAGAAAACGTATTGCATCGGAGCTGCATGACAGCGTGGGACAAAAACTGATTCTTATCAAGAACAAAGTATTGCGTTTTACAAAATCCGGCTCTTCCGGTTTTCAGCAAAATCCGGAGGCACTTGCCGAAAGCGTAGCCGATGCCATTCAGGAAATCCGCAGCATATCCTATGGGTTAAGGCCCTATCAGATCGATCTGCTGGGACTAACTCAATCTATCAAAAGCCTCGTTGCCGAAAGCTTTGATACCCTGAATATCCCTTATACTTTGCAAGTCGACAATGTAGACACGGTCAGAGATGCCGATATGCAGATAAATATTTATCGTATTATCCAGGAATGCATCAACAATATAATTAAACATGCAGGAGCAAGCAGCGTCATTATCCGTGTGCAGAAAAATATTTCTCACATAAATATTCATATTGCTGACAATGGCACAGGCTTTGACCCGCAGGCTTCCGGCAGCGGCTTTGGCTTAAAAGGTATCCGGGAAAGATTACATATTTTAAAGGGAACGGTACAGATCGATAAAGCTATTCCTCAGGGAACCATATTTACGATCATTGTCCCACTTAACTAAAAACCATGACGACGTCAAAAGTGAAGATACTGATAGCAGATGATCACCCTATTTTTCTGAAAGGATTGCAGGAAGTCATCGAAGATGAAACACGCTTGCAGGTGGTCTGCAAAGCCTCAAACGGAACCGACGCCATAAATGGTGCACTTAACCGGGAGCTTGATATTGCCATCCTGGACATTGATATGCCCGGAGCAAATGGCCTGCAGGTGGCTGAACAAATACTGGCGGCCAAACCTGAAGTATCCATTATACTTCTCACTATGCATAAAGCAAAAGATGCTTTTTTGAAAGCACTGGAAATCGGTATTGCCGGGTATGTATTAAAGGAAAATGCAGTCATTGACATTATCCATGCAATCGCAGCCGTAGAGCGCAACAATTCGTACATCAGCCCCGAAATGTCTTCCTTTTTGTTAAAACAAAAAGGCCGGTTGCCGGCAGGAGTCAGCGAGCAACTGGAAACGCTGACCACTTCAGAGAAAAGGATTGTTCAGCTGGTTGCTCAATACAAGTCGACAAGAGACATTGCCGAAGAACTTTTTATCAGCGAAAAAACAGTATCGAATCACCGCATGAATATTGCACGTAAACTAAACCTTAGCGGCAAAAATAGTTTATTGCGTTTTGCTATTGAAAATAATCACGAGCTTTAATGAGCAATAATACCCACCAAATTGAACACTCCTTCTCATTGACCAACACATGTACCGGAGATAGCTTTGTTGAAAAAACAAACTATCATGAAGTACTATCTTTTACTATTACTGATCACCTCTTCCCTTAACATCCTTGCTCAAACAGGTGCCCCTGGTGCAGACAAAAGAAAACTGGGACTAAAAACAGGTGTTAATTTTTCCACTGTTCATCTCAAAAATGATGGTGGTCCGAAATTGAGTTCACGGCAGGGAATTATGGTTGCCGGTTTTTATTCACCCGCAACCCGGGGTATTATGGGGTTTAGAAGCGAAGTGGTTTATTCCCGGCAGGGGTTCACATCTGCTGACGGCGATGTAAAGACCATCGTGTCGAACGACTATCTGCTGCTCCCTCAATTTACTACCATCAACATCAGCCGATTCTTTCAACTGCAACTTGGCGGCCAGGTTGGTTACCTCATCAATGCAAAAGGAAAGCAGGAATCGTCCAGTTTCGATCTGAAGCAACTGACTAATCGCATTGACTATGGTGCTGCCGGCGGCGTGGAGATCTATCCGTTCAAAGGGCTTATCATTGGCGGGCGCTACAACATGAGTTTCGGCGATGTCTATAAATCAACATCGACACCGGGGAGTGGAGATCCCGTATCCGGCATGTTTGATATAAAATCAAGAAATGGGGTCATCAGCATTTTTCTTGGATACCAATTTTAATACACCTTAACCAGATAATCAATGAAACAGTGTACACTTCTACTCCTGTTGCTGAGCAGCGTTTTTATTTCCTGCAAAAAAAACAGCCAGGGAACAGAACAACCAGATTCACCAGCTAACCACCTTAAACGGCCCCATGGAAATCCGACGGGAGAGGCAACAACCATTCGCATCGGTTCACAGGGAGGAGAACTCATCAGCAACGACGGGCGGATGAAAATCATTATCCCTACAGGAGCAGTAACAGAAACAGTTTTGTTCAGCGTACAGGAGGTAGAAAACGTACTGGAAAGCGAGGCCAAATCCTATCGCCTGCTTCCGGAAGAAGTTAATTTTCAAAAACCTGTCACCATCACTTATTATTACGGAGGGCTGGAATTGGGCACCATGCACCCCGATTTTTTATTTCTGGCTTTTCAGGACAGAGAAGGATACTTCTATAGTGCCAATAAAACCCGGGGCGACCGGCAACAGCAAACATTAAGCGTAGCCACCTCCCACTTTAGCGATTGGACTTTTTTCTCCGAATATGAACTGTTTTTTCCTGACGATCATGCGCTGGTCAACGGCGAGTTGCACCTGCTTGAAAAAGAACAGGCAAGGATCATATTGACTTCGCGGAGGCTGGACAAAAAAAAAGATACAGCCGAATTGCCTGAAGTCAGTGCTGATCCTGTTATTCATGCAGCAACCTGGAATTATTCTCCGAAAACAGGAACGATGATCCCAATCCGGGACTTTTTGCCGGGCGTAACGTACAAAGCACCTGATAAGGTGTCAGGCACGGAACGCACCTTCATCAATGCCACTATCAATGGTAATTTAGGTACAGATAACCGGGGGAATACAGTGAATCAAATGCAGTTTATTGTACCGGTGGTAATGAATGGCGATGGTTATTTTATTCTTTCTGAACATGGAATGGAAGCGGCCGCCATTGACTTCAGTGCGATATATATGCCGGGAATGGGATGTCAGTTTTCTGCCAGTTTTCTCATGGGATACACGCTTAACTTTAACACCTATGGAGCCGGTTTGGGGAATTTTGCCTACGGCGAACATGGACAGGAAGGAATGGCCTCGCTGGGATTATCTACGATCAATACTGAAGCTTTTCTGAGCTTTCGTCCAAAAGATTGCCAACAGGGTGGAGCTTTTTATTCACCCGGCGGCGTTATACTGAAATCAGTCGCCCATGCGGCAGGAGAATATTTTGAAGGCGAGTTTACAGCTATGGTATACTCTACTGACTACTGCAAAAAAGCAGATAGCAAGACGATCTCCGGAAGATTTCGCATACGCAGGAATAGCTAAGAATACAATTTGTATTGAGGCAGTACGGTTGATGGTTTAGCCGCAGCATTCGTGCTGCGGCTTTTTGTGATTCACACCTAATTTCCCGGAAGATGTGCAACCAACTCAACTTCGAGTTTCGCATCTGGCATATACAACCTCGAAACCTGCATCCAGGTGGCCGCGGGGAAGTCGTTTTTGTAAAATGCTTTTCTCGAACCGTTATTCCTTTTCATGGCCTCAATATCGGTAGTATACAGGTTTTCTTTTACCACATTCTGGAAAGTAGCCCCAAAACTTTTTAACGACTGCTCCAACGCACGATAAACCCGGGTAATACCCTCCGGAGTGATTTCTGTACTGACCGCCCCGGAAATGTACAGTACATTATCCACCTTCACAACCTGCACATATCCTGCTGTTGTATCCTGCTTTAACTTATTTCCCCAATGCCATTTTTCTTTTGTGATATCATTTTCCTGTGCTATCAGGGCAGTGCTGGCCAGCATCAATAACAAGAGAGTTATGTATTTCATAAGAAACATGTTTTGCTTATCTAACCGTTCCGTAATAGTTGGATTTACGGCAGGTATTAAAGTTAAAAATAAATCGCGGCAATCGTTTCAAATCATCAAAGTCTGCTATCCCGTTTTTGAAATGGAGCCTGGCAATGACCTCATGTCTCCTCTCTCCAGGAAACCCGGGGTTCAGTTGCTAAACAGTTATAAATTTTACAAATACTGACTGAAATCTTCCAAGTACACCGGTATCTGATAGAATACCTTTGCAGTGTCTCTTACCAAATATGCAACAAATGGAAAAGCCTGTCACTTCCCGCAAAGACTTTCTTAAAAAATCTGCACTGAGCCTCGCTGGCACCGCGCTGGCTCCGGGAATACTACTTGCCCAAAAACAGGATAGGCCTGCCGGACCGGACGCTACAGAAACGGATGGCAGAAAGACGGCCTATAGCATAAAAAATGTGCGCCTCGAAACGGCTTTTGAGTACGATAGCGCCGATGTGGTTGCAACAAAAACCGATCTTTTTACCATTGAAATAGAAAACGGGAAAATAAAGAAAATCCTCCCCAACCAGCCATCTACACGTGCCATAGATGCCAAAGGAATGCTGATGCTCCCCTCCTTCAGAGACATGCACATTCACCTGGATAAAACTTTTTACAGCGACAAATGGCAGGCCGTAAAAAGAAGAACAGGGGGCGTTAAAGGGATGATTGCGCTGGAACAGCAGATATTGCCAGGTATGCTGAAAAACTCCACCCAAAAGGCGGAGAAACTAATCGAACTATTACAATCGAAGGGGACCTCTTTTGCGCGTAGCCATGTAAATATAGAGCCGACCTCCAGGCTGCAATCGTTGAAAAACCTGCAGACAGCTATCGAAAATAAAAAGAAGGTCTTCGGCGCAGAATTAGTGGCTTTTCCCCAGCACGGGGTGTTTTATACCGACTCGGTTCCTTACTTAAAGGAAGCTGCTAAAATGGGTATTGATTTTATTGGCGGCCTCGACCCATTCAGTATTGATGGTTCCATTGAAAAAACAATGGATTTTACGGTACAACTGGCCCTGGATCACAACAAAGGCATCGACATTCATTTGCACGAAAGCGGGGAATCGGGATTAAAAACGATTGAATACCTTATCAGCAAGGTGAACGAAAACCAGGCCCTGAAAGGAAAAACTTTTGTTAGTCACGCTTTTGCTTTGGGAAAACTGGAAAATAAAAAACAGGAAGAGATCGCAGAAAAACTGGGAGCAGCACAGGTAGGCATTATTTCCACTATTCCTTTCGGCGGTCTTATTATGCCCATCCCAGCGTTGCTAAAGCATGGTGTCAAAGTAATGACCGGAAACGATAGTATTGTAGACCACTGGAGTACTTTCGGCACGGGAAGCGTACTGCAAAAAGCGAATCTCGCAGCTCAGTTGTACGGCTACTCAACAGAATTTGGTCTATCCAGGATGCTGAAGCTGGCAACTGCCGGCCCCCTGCCCCTGGATGACAAAGGCGTGCAGCAATGGCCAAAGCCAGGCGATGACGCCGACATGATACTGGTCGACGCGAGTTGCTCTGCCGAAACTGTGGCCCGCATGCCACAGATAAGATCATTAATATACAAAGGGAATATTGTTTACTAAGATTTTACTCCGGGAGGAAATGGCTGGTTGAGAACCGGCCTGACTGATAATATCCCCTCCTCATTTTTTTACTTTCTTTAAGGCATCGGCATATTTTTTCTTTACGCCATTATCCTCCTCTTTCCCGCAAAGGGCCTCTATCTTCGGTAATAGCTTTTTATTGTGTTCCGTTTTTAGCTTCAGTATCTCCGCCAGTGCATATGCCGTTGCCCAACGAACAACTGTCCCCGGGTTTTCTGCATTCGCTAAAAGGTTAGTGATTGTCTTGTCAAGCTTCGATGGAAAAAGTTTTGCAACATTACCTACTACTTTTGCACTTTCCCATTTTACCCGCGGCTCGTCATCCTTTAATGCCTTTGTAACATAGAGGAGCAGCGATTCATCAGCCAGGTCGGGAGTCGTCTTCGTAGCAAATTCTATCGCTTCGATACAGGTAGCTTTGTCGGCCGCCTTCTGCTTTTCTGCATACGCCAGCAACTCATCTACCGGCAGTTCACCTTTCACCAGCCATTCTCCAATCATAGCAACTTTACCTTTTGCCTTTATGGTTTTATCCTGAAAAACTTTTTCGATTGTCATGGTAAAACAGATTGTAGTGTTTTCGTAGTCCCCGAATATATTCAAATTAAACAGAAAAATAATGCGAAAACTGAAAATATCTGTTGTTGTATTTTCCGACATTCATTACCTGTGGCTCCTCGTCAGCAGGATAATTTTATCAACGGCGGGTTCAAATTTTTCAATAGATGGGTAAAATGTAAGTGAATAACCGTTGCCAGTCGTTGCACTGGCCCCGGCCAGTATCCAGTCGTCCGAACCCAGGCCAATAAACCTGTCATCGAGCAGCGACTCATATCCGGTATCTTTTTCAACAAAACACTCAATTAGCAGGCCTTCTTTTACCAGGAACCACCCGTTTTGATTTTCTGAAGTAAAATAAACCAACACAGCACCGGAATACAAAGGAACAGGATCGAACAGGCTGCCTATTTCACTTTCCAGTGAAAACAGAATTTGTACCTCCACATTACCATAAGTATCAATTGTCCAGATTTCTACATCTTTGGCCCCAGCCCGA
Organism: Chitinophagaceae bacterium; assembly: GCA_047600605.1. Lineage (GTDB taxonomy): Bacteria > Bacteroidota > Bacteroidia > Chitinophagales > Chitinophagaceae > CAYMZZ01. The sequence continues at coordinate 1,019,926 of JASGKK010000001.1, forward strand.
AAAGCGAGAAGCCTGGAAGGCCCATCTATTGCAAGATCCAGTATCGCCAGATATTCAAATTCCGGCACCTGAAATGTTCTGCTAAATATTGCTTTGCAATCCCTGTCAAGCTGTTCATGAATCACTACCCCCTCCTTTTCTTCTCTAAGGGTATGTATATAGCTACCCTTCAGTATTCCCTTTGTATAGGTTTTGTAAATCTTATTGCGGTGAACAGTTATTTTTCCGTCTTCAAAATCTACTCTCTGAAGACGGAAAAAGGTTAGATAATAACCGGTATTACCTATAAATCCGAGATGCCCCTCCCCAAATGGCTTAACAATAGAGCCATGTCCTGTTCCATTCTCCTGAAAAAGTTTACTGATAAAAGCCTGTCTTTTACCATTCGTTTCTTTCTCAAGTGAGACAAAAATTTCGCCATGCGGATCCTTTATCAGCGTGGGATACTGCTCGCCTGCGTGTTTAATATGCTCCGTCTGCAGATCGTACCTGAATAAAATATATTCAAGGTCGAAACCGCCGCTGGCATCATACACTTCCAGCGCGAGAAGTGTTTGGCTCTTGTAATTGATTTGTGAAATGTATTGAATACCTGAAGGTGAGGTAATGGTGTGAATTACGCCTTCATCAGTTTGCCTGATCTCAGTTTTTGTCATAGTATTTCGGCCGATGCTTTTATATAGCCTCACCAAAATACTATTAATTTAAGATAAGCTACTCCGGGATATGATAATTTCCGTAAAACAGTCCATTGCCGGCTACAAAGAGATATCACAGCAATCCGGCCCTGCACCTGCATGAAACGCTACTTGCACTAAAGGGATTGACGAGATTATGAAACAGATGCTGTCTCCGATATTATTCAAGAGATTTCTGAAGAATAGCCGTCAGCAGCGGAGAAGATGCTGCCAGTATTTCTACAAAGCGAACGAGTATTTTCTTAAACGTATCCTTTATCGCCACGCTATCACCCTCCTGCTCCTCCGGAATACTAAATGACATACTCAACAAGCGCAACTTTACCGGCACATAAAATATAAAAAGAAGAAGGCTATGCAATGCGCCATATAAATAAACGAAATCATAGGGCAGAAAAGAATACCCGGTCCTTTGACGCAGAAAAACAAACAAATCCAGCGAATTGACCGATGCAAACAGGCTGCCTACCCAGATCACCAATACGGAAAGGATCACCGCAGTTATCGCAAAAAAGAAATTAAAGTAGCGCTTGCAGGTTTTATACTGATCTTTCAAAAGCAGCAAATCCTTTGTCTTGTCAGTCGCTGTTGCCTGCAGGTTCTCGATCTCCTTATTCAAAGCTGCATTCTCTGAAATGCCCAACTCTTTTAACTGAACCTGGAGGTTTTTTACTTTTTCTGAAATCACTGCTTGCAATTCTGTACTCTGCTTTAGCGTTTCTGCATAATTTATCTGCGCCTGTTGTACATAATAGGCTGTCAATAAAAAACTATATAAAAGAATGCCGGCTGTTAGATATCCAATCAATCCGTATATCTGCATCCCGAAATCGAAGCCCCCCATGAAAAAATCGTTAAACCGGTATTTCTGATCATAAATACAAAAGAAAAAAACAAGTATAAAAGCCAGTATGGCCCCGCCGGTAACTCCTCCAATACCCCATAACACCGGTTTCTTCACTTCTATACTTTTTTCTTTCATGTCTTTGTACAGGTTCTTCAACAGGGAAATACTAACCAGGATAACGATCGACCAGAAAACGATCTGAGAAATGGAAAGAACAGACCAAAATCCCACCGTAGGATATTTCCGAAAAACATCCATATTCGTTTTTGCCAGTTCCGATTTATAGGGAATAAGAAAGCCCCGCATCAGGATTTTCTTAACCAATTTGCCCGTATCTGTAATCAGGTAATAAAAAAAAGAAGTGTCCTTTTCAAAATCGCCTGAAGGCACAAATTCGGCTTTATTCTCATAAAGAATATTTGAGCGAAAAGCTGAAGGCACCCGGGAACCAGAGCTATCCCAGGAAGTTTCGATCCTGAATATTTCCGATTCAATAAGCTGAATTCTCTTTTTCACCGTGTCTTTAGCTGAATCACCTTTTACACGTTGCACATCGGGGCGCTGCAGACTATCCAGCAAAGAAATTTCTGTCTTTTTCTTTGCCGTAAGCAAATCAAGGCTGGCCTCTTTAATATTTACACTCCAGTCCTTATACTTATCCTTCTTAAATAAGTTAATACCCGCAAAAAGAAGGCTCCCAACAGTAAATGTGATGATAGCAGAAAGAATAATCACCGTATCAGATATCGGCTTTTTAATAGTCGCTTCCAAACCGGCTTCTATATTCGCATTCCGAATAGAGTCTGAGAGGCTCATAAGACAGTAATTTGACAAGGTGATTAAGGAAAACTAACATAAAAAAATATTCACCTGTCAGGTGTTTTCACCCTTTTGCGGCAATCGTGTGGTTGTAAACTATCATACAAACCACATCTTAAACTGCCCGACCCTGGACTGACTCACCGTCAGTTTCTCTTCGCTATTTTTAAGTAAAACGGTATAATCACTCCCCTCCTCAATACGGACTGATCTGATAAACCGGATATTGACAATATCGGAACGATTTACGCGAAAAAACTGCTGTGGATCGAGCTGTTCTTCCAGCGCAGAAAGTGTTTCTTCCATCAGAGGATACTTTTTCTTCTCGTTGAGCACAGCGAAAATGACGCCGTTGGTAATGCGGAAGAACAGTATATCAGCTACATCCAGTACAAAAAGCTCACTGGCAACCCGTACCGGAAAACGTTTCCGGTAATTCATATCCGGTTTTTGCTGCAACGCCCCTGAGAGCTGTTTCAGCAGCTGGTTGTCCTTGGTAAAAATCTGTTTCAGGGTCACCACTTTATCCAGCGCTGTATGCACTTTTTCGACAGTAATGGGTTTCAAAAGATAATCGATGCCATTATGCTGCAGCGATTCGTTCCAAAACTGGTCGTAGGCGGTTGTAAAAATGAAGACAGACCGCAACTCGATCTGCTGCAGGGTAGTAAGCGCGTTCCCATCGCGCAACTCGATATCACAAAACACTACATCGATCGCATCATTCCTGTTGAGGTGCTGCATAATCTCGGCACAGGTGCTGTATACGCCCATAATAGTCACCGGTGCGCGATAAGAGCTGATGAAATGACGCATTTGCGCCGCTGCAGGCAACTCATCCTCTACGATAACAATATTCATGCATCCGATAATTTCAATTGTTTGACCAATGGTATCTGTATCCGGAATATTCCATCTGCTACCCCATAGCTTATTGTCTTGCCTGTCAGGATCTGGTAGCGGTGTTCCAGGTTTTTCAGCCCTACTTTTTCAGAAGCTGCCTCCCGTACCCGTATTTCATTTTCCATTACCAGCTCTTCGTCACTCACGTACACCCTGATAGTAAGTGGCTGATGCACCGAAGCGGCATTATGTTTCACCACATTTTCAAGCAGTAGCTGCAGCGTACCGGTTACTATATACAGTTCCCTGTCCGAAATATTTTCAGCCTTTTTCATATCCAGCAAAAAAGCATCGCCAAACCGGCATTGCAGCAAATACAGGTAGTCCTGCATATACTGCAGCTCTTCCCGGAGCGTCACCAGTTGCTGCCGGCCCGACCGGAGATAATACCGGTACAACTCCGACAGCCGCTGTGAAAAGATCTCCGCCTGCTGTGGCGACTGACGGATAAGTGCAGAAAGAATATTCAGGTTATTGAATAAAAAATGCGGATCCACCTGCTGCTGCAATTGCACGAGGCGGGTTTCTGTCAGCATCTTTTCCTTTTCAATAATATCCTGGTTAAGCCGGAATACTCTTTCATTATACATACCCAGGATCGTGGCAAAGCAAACAGGCACCTGGAATACACCGACCATAAGCCGCGATTCGTGCAAGGCTGATAGTACAGTTGCGCCGCCGCCATATATCATACGATTGACAAACAGACCCCAGTACAAACCATAGAAAACAGGGAACAGCAGAAGACTTAACAGAAATAATAATCCATAGAAAAAAAAGGCCGACATATGCTGCTCTCTTTTCCGGATTATACGGTAACAGATATATATCGTAAATAATGTACCCAGCCCCGCCCCGGTAAAAAAGAAAAAACTTGGCCAGTCAAAAGGGGTTCCTTCGGGGTGCAAAGCAGCAAACAGGTAAAAAATAAAGCTTGAATAAACCAGTGTAAAGATGAATGCAAAGGGCCAGGTGCGTATATATCGAATCCGTTTCATTGTTGCTGTTTGCAGATTTATGCCGGTGCGGAAAGACGGTAATAATCACTACAACGCCTTACCGCAGGATATCATCATTTACCACACCTTTCTTCCTTGCCACCTCCTGCCGGAGTTTACCAAAGGTATACTGAATTCCCACATAGATCATACGGTACACCCGTTTTGTAGTAGTCACACTGTTTACAGCATCGTCACCAAAAAAAGTACGCTGGGTAAAGTAGCTGGCATGCACATTGTTCCAGTTCATCGTGGCAAAGAGTTTATCTTTTACTATGTGGTAGCCAAAATTGGCCTGATAAAAGTAATAGGGGCTTTTGCGTCCCAGCAAAGTCACATTGCTTACATCCCGGCCTCCGCTGCCACTCAGGTTGATCCGCTTGCCGGGCATCCCATCTGAAATAGCCGGAAACAATTCCTGAATACCCATACGTGTGCTGGCTTTCCTGCAATCGGTTACGTACATCCACATAACGCAGTTCGCCTCCGAAACCGGCCTGAAATGTTTTGTGAAACTGATGCCAGACACTCACACCGAGCGAAACCAGTTGCTCCTTCCCTACATTGCCAAAAGTAGTAGCCGTAATACCGGTAGCCGCTTCAAAAAGCCGGTACGACAAAATCCTGTCATTACTCCAGCTACCCGTCAGTGTGGCGGTGGCAAAGAGCTTTTCTTTGCTGTACCGAAACTGGGCCACCAGTTTATGAATCTGTTGCGGACCCAGCTCCGGATTGCCATAATTGATATTAAAAGAGTCGGTATTATTTACATATGGATTCAGGTTGGTAATATAAGGGCGTAGCAGGTTCAGGTTGTACGATAAAGACATAGAGGTAGCCTGTCCTGTTTTCAAACTCCAGTACAGGTTGGGGATCAACGACAGGTAGTTGTCATTTACCGGATCGGGCAGGTTACTGAAATACCCCCTGATAGTAGTCTGCTCCAGGCGTACACCGGCCCGGAGGTTATTCTTTTTTAACCGGGCAGCTATTGATCCATAGGCTGCATATACCTGCTGGCGATAATTAAAACTATTGCTGTTGCCGGCATCTTTCTCATACGCATTATTTTCATCGAAAGTGAAGAGACTCGTATAATCGGATGATGCCCGGCGAAGGATGGTTTTAATACCTGCTTCCAGTGTATACTTGTTGAGCGCCATAGGCACCGCATCCAGTTGAAAGGTATATTCATCATTGCGGGCTGCCGAATGATTGATCATCCATTTACTGAATGCATCATATTCCTGTGCAGTGCTGTTATGAAGAGTATTGCGGGTACCCTTCCAGTTGAACCGGAAAGCCAGCTCCCGGGCCGCATTCCTTTTTGATTTCTGGGTATAGTCGAATCCGGCAGTCAGGCTGGGCGACCGGTCCGTACTGTTCATGACGATAAAGCCCTGATCGTTGTTATTGCCGGACAATACCGTATTCACACTTTGCTGCAGGGCGTCATCCACAGCATCTTTACCTGCCGTTATATACCCAATCAGCGAATGCAGGCTATCGATCTCGTAGTTTAATTCCAGGGTACCACTCACCGACATTTTCTTGCTGCCATTCTTTCCGCTCACGGTTCTTTCCTGATAAGCCGACGTTTGCAATGGACTGGTAATAGTAGTACTATACCCTTTCAGCATATTCCAGTTGCCATTGGCATCGCCATTCAGCGTAATACCCAGTTTGCCGGTGCGGCCCGTAAGTGTAAGCCCATCGCTGTACTGCGCACGATCGCTCACGTAGGCAAAACTGAATCCTTTATACCCGGCAAATTTCTTCGTAATGATATTGATGATCGCTGTCACTCCTTCTGCATCGTAACGGGCACTGGGTGAAGTGATGAGCTCGATACGGGAGACGATGTCGGCAGGAAAGCTGCGCAAGGCCTGGGCCACACTGGTTACAAACAAAGCTGTTTCTTTTCCATTCAGCAATACCTTATAAGTGGTTTGCCCGGCCACCTGCACATTGCCTGAACCATCTACAGTCACAAAAGGCAGATTAGACAGCACCTGCGATAGCGATTTGGATCGGGCCGAACTGTCGGCACTTACATTGTAGATAAACCGGTCATCGCGGGCTTCCAGTATTTTTTTCCGGCCCCTGATCTCCACGCCAGCCAGTTCGGTAAAATGCTGCCGGAAAGTATAATGGACCGTATCCGTTTTACCATCCGCCAGCAGGGTATCATTGATCGTTTCCATACCGGTAAATGCTGCAGACAGGCTGTATCGCATATTGTTTACCGGCAGAGAGACTATGCCCCGTCCGTTGCTAAGCAATGAATATGCAGTACCCCCCTCCGCTAACGGTTTCAGGAGCACAGTGGCTTTTTCTGCGGGCTGTCCGCCTGCAAGCCGGAACTGAATAACAATTTGCTGGCTTTGGGCAGTCAGCCGCAGGGTTATACTGGTAAGAAGAAAAAACAGAACGATGGATCGCCTCAATATCATTGCCGGTTTTTTGTGCAAGATTGACGATAAAAAAGCGATAGTCGGGCCGAAAAGAATTGAATGCCGGTAAAAAAGGATTGAATGCGGGAAAGAAGTTGATAAAACTTAATTAATCTGTCACTCTCAAAAGAATTTAAGAATACTCGTTACTTTATATATATTGAAAGTTAAAATGAGACAAATCCCCGACCAACACAAGCTTAACAAAATGTTCCATTTGGGTTATCGGCTTGCCTTTAAAACAAAATCTAAAAGGAAGGATTGGGGTGACATTTTTGCACTTTGGTATTATGCAGCAAAAAAGGGGCACACACGGGCTCAGTTTTATTTGGGGACTTGCTATGACCATGGACTCGGCACCAACCGTGACGCCAAGACTGCTTATAAATGGTATTTAAAAGCTGCCAAACAGGGACACATGGAAAGTCAATATAATATTGGATTTTTCTACCACAAAGGTGAGGTCGTAAAACAGGATCACAAAAAAGCTGTGTATTGGTATAAACTGGCAGCTACACAAGGAGACACTGAAGCACAAAGAGACTTGGGATATTGCTATTTCTACGGATACGGAGCAAAAGCCAATTCAGAACAAGCTGTGTTTTGGTATAGAAAAGCGGCCAGAAAGAATGATCAAAAAGCGTTATACAACCTTGGGCTTTGTTACTTAAATGGTGATGGAGTAAAGCAGTCAGGCAAATGGGCCAAACACTACTTTGCCAGGGCTGTAGCAAATGGACACAAAAAGGCCAAGAAGACTTTAAAGAAATTTATTTAACAAAACAACTCTGGCTCTGACAGCCATCTCCAAAACCCCAGCAATCTGCCCCATCGCATCTTATACGCTCCCCCTTCTTCTCTTTTTTCCCTATCTTCAACCATATGAGAAAACAGATCGCTAGCGCCTTGCTTTCCCTGATAGCCTATACGACTATTGCTGCCCAGGACACCATTCCCCATATAACGGGCAAAGTGAATATTTCGGTCAAAAAAGGGACTATTGAGTGCGATCTCACCCTGTCGAATATGCCACGGCTTACCGACTATTATCTCCGGCTCAATTCGGGCATGAATATCCGGTATATAAAAAACGGAGAGAGCGCCACATTGCCGTCATTGCAGTACGACAGATCGGTGTACGACAGCATGTCGTCTGGCGAATCATCGGCCTATTATATACCCGCCTATAACAAAACCGGCAAATACCTGCCGTATTCCGTTCGCTTCAATTATGTAGGCATGTATCCGGTCATCACAGACACATCGGCTGTGGTAGACTGGCGCGGCAATCTTGCTTTCAACGGTACCACCCTGCGTGCCGATGGTATCCAGAGTGCCTGGGCTCCCATACTGTATGATGTTAAAACAGATAAGCGATACGAAAAGGTAACCTACGACCTTGATGTAACCTGTAGCGACTGCAAGGTGATCTATGTCAATGGCAGCCAGCCCGTGACCGGTACGCGGGCTCAGGTCAAAAGCAGCAATGCACAGGACCTCACGATGTTTGTGGGTGATTTCAAATCGGTGTCCATCAATGGCAATTATTTCCTGAATCCGGATGCGGATGATCAGCAACTGGCCGAGTTGGAAAAGACCCTGCAGTCTTACCAAAGCTATCTGGGCAAAAAACTGGGCATCCCGTATAAAGGAAAAGCCGTATACATTCAAACCACGCCGGTGTCGAAATACAACTCCTGGCTCTTTGCCTCCTATCCTACCATTGTGAAGATTGGCTGGGACGATGGCATGAAATCATTTGTAAGTAAAGAAGACGGGCCAGGTTTCAGACAGTATATGGCCCATGAACTGGCGCATTATTATTTTGGTACATTCCGCACCTTCAATTCCGAACTGGGCGATATGATCTCCGAAGGATTTGCCGAATTTCTGGCCCTGCATATCACCCGAACCTGGATCAGCGATAGCCTGTATCGTCAAAAACTTCAGTCGAAGGTTCGTTCCATGCGCAACTTCAAACCAGGGGCCATGGCTTCCGTTCGTTCAAATAGCGATTACCAGGACCGGGAACTGTATGTATATTATTATGCACCGGTTATTTTTTCAGCCATCGAAAAAGAGATTGGTGAAGAAAAAATATGGGAATGGATAAAATCGCTGCTGCAGACGCCAACCGTTTTTACCAATTATACTTTTTTTGAACAGACCCTGAGCAAGGTGGTGAAGGATAAAAACAAAATGGACCAACTGCGGGAAAAATACCTGACACCTGCCAATGCGCTGCAGAATGCCATTTCCACACTGGGCATACCGGTCGAAGAAGCCTCCCGCACTGTGGCAACCAACGAAAAGCCTGTTACTAAAACCTATTATTATTTCTTCTTTTCACGCCCGTTAATGGATGCCGGTTCATCTCAAAACCGGGTAATCAAACACACGGAGATCCGTGAGATCACCTGCACGCGCGAAGAATTGTCGAAAATGGCAGATCCCATTTTTAACCGGCTTAAAGAGGAATGCGAAAATGATGCGGGCTGTAGCGGCGATTTCAATACCTACGATTCCAGGGAAATAGCCGAGGCAGCATTGAAACGCTGGCTTGACCGGCACAACAAACCGGGTATGCAGGTTAAAATACTGAAACCCTGAGCCCGGCCCTGCCTGTTTTCCGGCCACACTATATCTGCAAAGCCCCCTGAATAGATCAGGGGGCTTTTTTTTAACGGCAGATGATAGTGGCCAGACGGGCTAATCAGCCCTGTTGCCTCCTTAGCCTGTTGATTATACCCAACGAAATAACGCCCAGTAGCGCCTCGGCAATTCCGATAGTTTTTATCAGATTGATCGTGCGTGGGTCGGGGATCGGAGGCCGGGGTATTCTGATGATAATTATTATAACACCCCCGATTATAATAACGATAATGATTACAATCAAAAAGCTCCATAATGAAGACTGTTTCATAATGCTTAGGTTTTTGGTTACTAGATGGTTAAAATCGTTTATGTAGCCTGTTACGGCACCACCCTGATCGTCAGTGTGGCACTCGCATGGCCAGGGAAGTCAGATTAATGTTTTTAAAACAGCGCATAATGTTAATTTGAAGTATGATCCGATGTCTCTTAGAAATCCTTATGACTAAATGGCTTATAAAGCGTATTAACACACAAAAGTCTGTTCCCATGCGATTTTTGAAAACAGGGCAATAATTGTTTTTAATACAGGAGATTAAGGAATGAAAAAGGAGGAAAAAAGGGGGCCGCCTGGCCATATTCAGGGGGAATAGCAGGTTAAAACACGGTAAAATCTCCCTCTTTTCACCGCTGCACTGCCTGCAGGATTAGATTGAACTTAGTCGCCATTCAATAACTCAAAAATTACTGTTATGCGCACTATTCCCCTCATCCCGCTTACACTTTTCGTGGGCTTTTCGTTTTTCATAGGATTTTCTGTCCTGAAGTCTACCACCCTGCCAGCCAGCGATACTAATTATTCTCCGCAGGCTTTACCCAATGATACGATCGCAGACAACAGCACGATCTGCAAAACGATCAACTCGCAGGACATACGAAATGCCATACTGAAGTCAAAAAACAAAAAGATCATCCTGAATATTTACCCGGTTAAGCTGAGTGATGACAGCAACGAAAAAAAATTTGATCTGAACTTTATTTTCCAGGATGGCTGGGCAAAAAATAAAAAAATCGGTCCAAAGCCTGATTACAAACTTTTTCAGACCCAATCAAACTGGTATATCCGTTTTCTGAAAAATAAAAATGTGCTCCCCGGTAAAATTCCGCACGGTTATTTTCTGACGATCGACACTGCTTTTCTAAGCAATGCAGCCGGCATCAGTTTTTGTATCAATCCCGGCAAAGATCAAAACATGAACTATTATGTAGTATCATCTCAGCAAATCCTGCTACCGGATTCAATTGGTAAATGCCCGCCGGATTGTCCCAAAAATGCGGTTTTGAGATACGATTCCACCGGTAAATGTCCGCCGGAATGTCCTTCCCTGTTTTATTCAACCACCGTGAAATCACTGATTGAAAAAAACTTCGGAAACAAGTAAATTAGTATTTCACAGCAACCAAAATACCCGTCTTTATGAATCTTCACACAGAGCTGTATATTGGGCTATTGCTGATCACCCTGTTTTCCTATCTGAGGCCGCGAAGAAAAGAATTTTTCTCCCGGATGATTGTGCTGCTTATGATACTCTGGCTTGCCACAACAGGCATTGCAATATACCTGGTCAAATATGCCGGGTATAAAAACAACCTGTTTATCTTTCATATTTCCACTCCTTTGGAATACACCATCCTGGCCCTGCTTTACAAAGACGTTATTACCAGCAAAAGGGTTAAAAAAATGATCAACTGGTCCATTCCGGTTTTTGTGATACTGAGTATCCTGTTTGCATTATTTATACAGCCGCCGGATATCAACAACTCGCAGGTCGTAGTTATCGAGTCGCTGATAATGATTTTTTTATCACTTTTTTTTCTGCGGGAGGTCTTATTGCTACAGCAGGCCAGGAGTATCTCGCGGTTCCCGATGTTCTGGATAAGTGTGGGTGTGCTCAGCTATTTCACCGGCAACCTGGTTATGGAAGCCATGCTCAATTACCTGATCAGCCATTCGCCGGATCTGGCAAGAAATATTTACAGGACATGGCATTTCTTTAAGTACCTTTTGTTTGTCTCATTTATTATCGGGGCTTTTTGCGACAGGCCATTCCGGAAGTCAATACTGAAGAACGATAATTTCACGGCACAATGACCAACGACAAAGACATCCTCTTAATGATCGTAAGTGTGACAGCCGTACTGCTCATTATGGTGATTTTCATTGTCTCGTTCCTGCTGATTTACAAAAACAGGCAATTGAAACACCAGGCCGAACTGGCATCCGTGCAGGAGAAATTCAACCAGGAAATCCTGAAAACGCAGCTGGAAATAAAAGAACAAACCTTAAAAAACATTTCCGAAGAAATCCATGACAATGTAGGACAGGTGTTATCTTTAGCTGTATTAAGCCTCAGTGCACTGGAACTGCACGACCCCGATAAGGCTGCCATTAAGATCGAGCATATTACCAGGCATGTCGAAAAAGCTGTTTCAGACCTGAGAAATCTTTCTAAAACCCTTGATGCAGAAAATATTGCCCAGATGGGGCTGGCTACCGTGGTCAGATTTGAAATGGAACTGGTAGAAAAGACAGGACTTTATCATACTTCATTCAATATACTGGGCGAAGAACAGAGATTAAACCCGGATAAAGAGATTATACTCTATCGTATCATACAGGAATCGTTGAATAATATCATTAAACATGCAGGCGCCACACATATCAGGATTACGCTCAATTTCGGCTATTCGCACCTGGATATTGAAATAACCGACGACGGCAGAGGGTTTGATCTGGCAAAGAATACCGAAGGGGATATGTATAAAAAAGGGGCAGGAATAAAAAATATGTCAAGAAGAGCCCGGCTCATTGGCGCCTCCTTTGATATTCAAAGCGCAGCAGGCGGAACAACCGTTTTCCTGAATATTCCTTATTCCGAAAACTAATCGCTGTATCATGGAGAAAATAAAAATAGCCATTGTAGACGATCATCAGCTTTTCAGAGACGGCCTGTCTGAGCTTATTACTGGGTTTGGGAAATACAGTGTCGTGATCGAAGCTGATAACGGGCTTGATTTTATCCGGCAACTGGATAAAGCCATCCCCGATATCGTGTTGCTGGATATTAATATGAAAAAGATGGATGGATTTGAAACAGCCGAATGGCTCAAAGAGCATCATCCCGACATAAAAATACTCGTACTGTCAATGTATGAAAACGAGAATGCCATAATCAGAATGCTTAAATACGGAGCACGCGGGTATGTGCTGAAGGATATCAGAAAAAAAGAATTAGAACAGGCCCTTTCTTCACTTGTCACCAAAGGATATTATTACACAGAAATGATAACGGGGAAACTCATCCATGTGATCAACTCAATGGATGAGGTAAAACCGGGGCAATCGATCAGAGACCTTGTATCGCTCAATCAGCGCGAGATCGAGTTTTTAAGACTGGCCTGCACAGAACTCACCTACAAAGACATTGCAGAAAAAATGCACCTGAGCGTTCACACGATCGACGGATATCGTGACGCTCTTTTTGAGAAACTGCATGTCAGGAGCAGGATCGGTCTTGCAGTATATGCCATCAAAAACAAGATCGCGCTGATAGAATAAAAAACGAAGCGGGTAATCAGTGTCAAAAAGGCCACCTTACAAATGCTTCCATTGCTGCATAACGGGTAAGCCCCAGGTCGGCATAAAGCTGGGCTGTAGCCGCATTGCGCTCTTCTGCCCGCTGCCAAAACTCCCGGTCATCACTACCCTGAAACGGAACCGAATCTTTTTGTGACTGGTGAATAAAGATGCCAAAGCGTTTCCGCACCACCTGTGCCGGGCTCATCGGAATCGCCATTTCAATATCTCTGATATCCCACTCCTGCCAGGCACCTTTGTAAAGCCATAGCCAGCAATCAGTGATCCACTCATCCCCTTCAGCCTTTATCCGTTGCAGGGCAGTCAGCACTGCCTGGAAACAAACCAGGTGAGTGCCATGCGGATCGGCAAAGTCGCCTGCACAATACACCTGCTGCGGCCTGATCCTGCGTAGCAATTCCATTGTAAGTTTTACATCCTCCTCTCCGAGTGGTTTCTTTTCGATGGTCCCGGTTTCATAAAAAGGAAGGTTCTGAAAATGGATATTCCCGGGTTTAACGCCTACATAGTTGCAGGTGGCACGTGCCTCACATCGCCTGATCAGTCCCTTGATATTGCGAATGGTAACCGTATCTATCTGATGGGCATTCTTCTTATCCGCAATATATTTTTTGGTCTGAGAAAAGATTTCCTCCGGCACAGCCGATCCAATACCGGCTATATCATTAAAGCCCACGGCAAAATCGAGAAAATGGGTTACGAACTCATCTGTGACGGCAATATTGCCCGAGGTCTGATAGGCTACATGTACATCATGCCCCTGGTCATGCAGGCGTTGAAAAGTGCCACCCATACTGATGATATCATCGTCCGGATGCGGAGAAAATATGATCACACGTTTGGGATAAGGTGTGGAGCGCTCGGGATGCGAAGGCATAGTCACACCAGGCTTACCCCCCGGCCAGCCCGTGATAGTATCGCGCAACAGGTAATAGACCTGCAGATTGATCTCATAGGCATCTCCTTTTTCTACCAGCAGTTCGCCCAGGCCATTATCGGTATAATCTTTATTGGTCAGGCTCAGCACAGTCTTACCTAATCGAAGCGCAAGTCCCACCACTGCCTTTTTTACCAGGCGGGGCGTCCATTCACATTCGCCGGTAAGCCAGGGCGATTTGACACGTGTGAGTTCTGCCGCTGCACCATTATCGATCACAAAGGAAACATCATCATGATTCTGTAAAAGAGAAGCAGGCAGCATTTCCGTATCATCATCTTCTACCGCCTTCTTCACTGCCCCCGCCTTGCCGGCTCCCCAGGCCAGCACAACAATCTTCTTTGCCTTCAGAATCGTACTGATGCCCATGGTAATCGCCAGCCGGGGCATTTGAGAAATACTGGAAAACTCATGCGCATTGGCCAGCCGCGTACTGTCTGACAGATTTACCAGCCTGGTTTTGGAATAAATACCTGATCCGGGCTCATTAAAACCAATATGGCCATTATTGCCAATGCCGAGTATCTGCAGATCTATACCACCAGCCTTTTCAATTTTCTTTTCATAGGCCAGGCAGGCAGCTTTGATATCATCCTTTGCCACTTCACCATCGGGAATATGAATATTAGCCGGATCAATATCTACCTGCGAAAACAGATGTGTCTGCATGAAATGATGATAACTCTGAACAGCCGCCTGACTGATGGGGTAATATTCGTCGAGATTAAAACTAATCACATTGCCGAAACTCAGGTTTTCTTCGCGATGCATACGCACCAGCTCTGCGTACAAATATTTAGGACTGGAACCGGTAGCGAGACCCAGTACCAAAGGCTTACCCGTCAGCTGTTTCTCCCGGATAGCACTTGCAATAAGTTTTGCCACCGCCTGCGAGCCGGCTTTGGCATTTTCAAAAATGTCTACATTGATCTTCTCCAAACTGCTCATATAAGTGATACGTTTTAGGTAATAAGTTTTAAGTAGTAAGTATAAGAGGGCGGCTCACTTCGATTGTGTAAATACATACCAAACATCTGCGCACGCAACATCTGTTGCAGCATGATGCACCCTCCTGCTCTTCATAAAAAATTCGGGCAAGCCAGCCTTCTTACAGGACTACGTTAATAACTTTCAGATTTATGCCGGGACAATCACCACATGGCTTCAATCTCTTCCAGCGATTTGCCGGCAGTTTCGGGAATATGCTTCCAGACAATATACATATACGGCAGGCACATGACGGCAAAGAGCCAGAAAGTGCCATGCGGAGTGAGTACATCCAGCATCCAGGGAGTCAGTTGTCCAATCAGGTAGGTACCTACCCAAAGAGAAAAACCGGCTATCGACATGGCCATGCCCCGCACGGCATTGGGATACAACTCTGAGAGCAATACAAAAACGACAGCCGATACCGACACAGCACAGCAAAAAACGTAAAACAGGAAAAGAAACAGCAATACTTCATTAGGCCAGGACCATTGTGTCCCGCGCCAGAAATATACGCCGATCAATACCAGGCAAAGTATCATACCCGATACACCCCAGTACACCAGTTTTTTGCGCCCTACCCTGTCAATAATAAATATAGCCAGCACGGTGGTGAGCATATTTACCAGCCCTACCAGTACCTGGTAAAACAGGGAGTCTCCCTCCGACAATCCACTGTTCTTGAAAATAGTGGGTCCATAATAAAGCACCGCATTCACTCCCATAAACTGACCCAGTATCGCAATAGCCACACCGATGAGCAACACTTTGAAATACTTTGGCTTCAGCAACAGCCGGTAATTTACCTTACCTTCTCCGGCCACCATCTTTGCTTTAATGGCAGCAGCTTCTTCGCTGGCCATTTCTCGGCTTTTATTTATTTTTTCCAGTATGCCGATCGCTTTGTTCATATTATTTTTCAGCAGCAGCCAACGTGGACTTTCAGGGATAAAGAAAAGGATCAGCAAAAACAAGAGTGCCGGCATGGCTTCCATTCCCAGCATCGCACGCCATACTTCTGTTATAAACACTTTCTGCATCGTGGCATTCTCAAATAGTGCCCCGGAAACAGCGTATTGCAGTAACTGATAGTTGACGAGGTAGGCGCCGAGAAATCCCGCCGTAATTGCCAGTTGATACATGGCTACCAGGCGTCCCCGGTATTTAGCAATCGCTATCTCCGATATATACATGGGAGAAATGATAGATACCATACCAATTGCCAGCCCGCCAATGATCCGGTATATAACCAGTGCATCTATGTCCTGTGCAATCGCACATCCGATGCCAGACAGGAAAAACAAAATGGCTGAAAAAAACAATGACAGCTTTCTTCCAAAACGTTCGCTGCAATATCCGGCAATCAATACTCCGATCATCGACCCTACCAGCGCACATCCCACATACCAGCCCTGCTGAATGGAACTGAGCTGATACTGCGCAGTCACCTGCTCAATAGTTCCGGATATTACGGCCGTGTCATAGCCAAACAGAAAACCACCCAGTGCGGCCACTACTGTCAAAAAAACAACGTAGCCAATATTCTTTTCTTTCATAATTAAATATTCAGGTATTCTTTATAACGGTTATAGAGATGACCGGCCTGCAAATAAGCCGACTGCGGACTCATAAAATGGGGGAACTCAAAAGTGATGGCCTTATCATATCCGGCCCTTGCTGCTGCTTCGAGTTTCATCCGCAGTTTCTCAAACTTTATCGGCAAAAAACGGATCGGCATATCGCGGTCAAAGGTTTCGGCATTTGTCCAGCATTTCATGCCGTACTTATCGGCCAGTTTTTTATTGATACTGAAGAAGGCATCCAACTCATCATAATCAATATGCCCATCCTGAAAGGCACAGGCATCCACCACACCCTGGATACCCTGGAATATTTCATTCCATTCTCTTTCATGCTCCATCACAGAGACCGAATTGGTTTTGGTGATCTGACCCGAAGCTGCTTCCACTGCTTTTTTGCCATTGATCCATGGCGAAATAAAAGTGGGCAGGTTGCCCGACACATCCTTGCACTGCTTACCCATGGCACGAAAAGCGTCAATAGCCCCTTTGGTTTTACGACTTATCTCGCCACTGATATACCAGCCCTGAAAACTTTTATGCTTTGATCCGTATGATTGCCATACTTCATTGATCACATACTTGTTATCTTCAATTTCCGCACTCAGATCACCGGTATCCCAGTACTTTCCGGAATCATACAAACCGAAATAAAATTTCATATTGTATTTGTCTGCCAGTTGCAGAAACAATTCCAGCAGGTCGGTATGCGGCTTATAACACCCTTTCTTCACCAGGTATTTTGAGGGGTATGTAATAAACTTGCGGTACCCACTGCGGATCATAATCACCGTATTGATACCGATCCGTTTCATATTCTTAAAATCATTATCCCATTCCTTTTTGCCCCAGTTTTGGTGAGGGATATCATGCGATATCTCATCGAGAAATGTGCCTGTTATGGGCAGAATACTTCCCGTAGCAGGTGCTGCCGGCTCTATCAGCGAAGACTCACCGGCTGCATTGGCGAGGTAGGGCGTGGCCAGCATGGTGGCTCCAGCCTTACCAATGCCCGACAAAAATTCCCGTCTCGAATTTCTTTTCATATGCAGTTTTTTTTACTCAATATATTTTCCTCACTCCGGCCTGTAATATACCAACAGGATCTGTCCCCACCATAACAGACACCGGCATCCTTTTTCAGGCAACATTTAATTTGCCTGCTCCTTTATCATTTTCAATAACAATTCCGGTTCGTCTGTAGTGATCATATCAACCCCATCTTTCAGGAACCGTTGCAGCCTGCCGGTATCGTTGACCGTCCACACATTGACAGTCAATCCCAGTGTATGTGCTTTTTTTACCAGGTTCGTATCTCCCTCATACGAGTAAAAGGAATAGTCAATACCATTCATCCCATCTTTTTTCACCTCTTCTACAGTTTTATCGCCGGTGAGATAAGAAATATCAGCAAATGGATCAAGCTGACGCACCCGTAGCAGCGCGTCATAACTGAAGCTGATATACTTTACCCAGCCCTGAGCATGGTGACGGGCCACCATATTCATTACAGAGTCGACTGTAGCCAACATGGCCGCCTTCCCTTTTGCCGAGGGTTTAATCTCCAGCACCAGCGTTGTGGTATTCTGCGTTTTGCCCAATTGGAGGTACTGTTCCAGTGTGGGTACAAATTCTCCCGCTTTTAAAGGCACTTTCCGCAATTCCGCTACAGGTGTATTTTCTACCACGTGCCCGCCGATAGATGCATCATGAGAAATAACGGGTGTACCATCCGCAGAAAGCCATACATCAAACTCGGTGCCTTCACAACCCAGTTCAATCGCCTTGCGCAGTGACCCGAGTGAATTTTCGGACACTTCCTGATTCTTCCATGCTCCCCTGTGCGCGATCACCTTGTTTTTAATAAAACGATCGGCCACCAATTCGGCAGTTACGACAACGCCGCCAACAGAAAATTTCAGGGGATAAGCTATCTCTCTGTTTTTTTCCGTAATCTGCCGGTTCTTTTTCAGGTAAAGCGCATTGTTCTTCACGCGGAACAGCCGGGCCGGATCATCAATTATTTTCAGTTGTAGTCCGCCTCCCTTAGTAGTAAAAGGCTCGGCTATTTTAACTCCCTTCTTATTTAATGGTAAACGGTAAGCAGACAAGCCAACCATACCGTTGTCTTGTGCAGAAGCCGTTTTGACCAGTAACAGGAGAAACAAAAAAAAGAAATACCGCAACTTCATAACATGCATATTTTTCAGCTCGCAGGAATTTTACAGACCGTAACCTTACTTAATATTCAGGGACTCATTATACACCCTGCCAAAGCGGTCTGTCACCCGCACAGACACTCGTTTAACATTTGCCCCGATATTCATTTTAAATAAATGGGAGGTAAGCACAGGCTTCATCCAGGGACTGCCCGGCGGCAGGGAATTGTAGTAATCTGACATCACCGGGGAATAACCGATATAACGGGTCATTTCGCCCATCTCCTTCCCATCTGCTATCAGTTCCACTTTCCATTTGGCATCCCAGTTCCATACATTCGCTACTACAGAAGCAGTTGAATCAACATACGTCAATTGCATCTGATGATTCCTGTCTTTACCCGCGCTTTGGAAATACCAGGAGATGCTGTCATTTCTGATCTCATATACCGCATATCCGAGGGGAGCTCCATCGAAAGAGGTCTCGCCTCCCCACCAGGCACCGCAAATAGCACCATGTATATGATGAAAAATATTGTTACGCTCAAAGCTCTGATTCCAGTGTGTATGCCCCGACATGATATGTACTTTGTAGGGAGCCAGTATGGAATAGAGATGAGACACATTCTCTACCGGGCTATCAATGGGCAGAGATACGGCTTCTGACCCTGCTGGCTTTTGTGTGTCGTATTCAAATGAAATATGCACAGAGACAATCACCGTTGTGCCCTGCGGAACAAACTTCAGGTCATTTTCGAGCCACTTCATCTGCCGCTCTGTGATATACCCGAAATAGCGGGAGTCTTTCCCCATGTAAAACACATCATCCAGCACCACATAATGGATTTTGCCTTTATTGAAAGAATAATATTCAGGGCCAAAATTGTCGCGGAATGCTTTCTGAGACCCTTCATCACTACGGGCCTCATAGTTCTCGTCATGATTGCCTATGACCTGGAAAGTCGGAAAGCCCATGGTCTCCACAGCTTTCTTATGATTGGCAAAAAGTGACAGGTCATCACCTACAATATCACCACAAAGTATGCCCAGCTTAGGTAGTGCCCCATATTCTTCCACTATGGGTTTGAAATACTCTTTGGCAAAATTTGACCACTTTTGCGCAGCCTCTTTATTAGCAGGTTGAGGGTCCGCTCCCACTATGAGGATATGATGTGCGTCATCGACCTTTTCTTTTGACAACTCAAAATTATACCTGTTCTGTCCTTTTTTAAGACGTTGATAAAATTTAGGCAAAAAACCTTCGGCAGGGATTTTATATCCGCTGGGCAGCGACAGGTAAACAAACTCAGCATCGGGGTGACCATAAAAAGAATAAACACCCTTTGCATCTGTGCGGGCTACGGTAAACCCATCGGTAACGGCTACATTAGGTATGGGCTTCCGGGTATCCTGGTTTGAAACGATACCTGACAGCAGGCGATTCTGTGCCAGTACAGAGGTTACTAAAAACAATTGAACCAGCAAAAGGGTGTACATTTTTCCAGCAATCTTCATGTCTTCTGTTTTTTATCGGATTGTATTGTTATTTTATCGCTGTTATTTCCATATTTATCAACGGCCAACGGTAATACGCTTACCCGTCCCCTCTTTTCCCGAAACGGAATAAGGCGCAACCAGGATCTCATTTCTCTCCCTCAGTGTATTTCCGGCAATTTTCACTCTTCTGTCTTTTTGTATGCCGGGCTTATATTGCCAGTCTGCATACAGCGAATCATTCAGATAAATACGGTAGCCAGCCACATTCACTTCGGAGGCATTCCTTACTGACCAGATGAATTCCTTCGACAGATCATTTAAAGTGACCAGGCTGGCATTCTGAATATCGCTCGACACTTCCGTATCCGGCAACTTCCCGTTTTTGAGGTAATACAAATAATCTTTATGAAACTGGGGATTGTCTTTCCAGGGGCTGTAATAATGACTATAGGCAAATGTGACGTAATTGGAAACATAGGGTTTTACTATTTCCATTTGTTTCACAAACCGGTCGAGGGTGGCACTGGTCCAGAAACGCTGATCAAAGGTTTCTGTATCCACCCAGAATTGTAACCCGGGTTTGGTGTCAACCGCTTTTTTGAGGGCGGCAAACCATTCATCGAGTACAGAAAGGGTAAGCCCACCGGCTCCCACACAATCCTGCGGTGCAAAGATGTCGCCTTTCTTAAAGTTTGTCTGCCTGAAAACATTTGTCCAAATAGTAGCAGACTCCTGCGATGTCCCCAGCCTGTAGTTAAAAAACGGGCAAAGCATAAAAGGCATATCAGGCGTTTCCTTATTCAGGTAATCGAGGTTAACATTGAGCGCCTTTGCCAGTAATGTTTGCGACTGGGCTGTGGTAGTATGCAGGTTATCGACTTCCCAAACCCAGTACCAGCCATACATGGTTTCTTTGTAACGGCTTTTATACCGCGCTATCAGCTCGCCGGCCAGCTTATTGCCCATCTCCATTTGTGCCGTTATCCACTCCAGTGTAAAATTGGCCTGCCACCATTTTTCATCAAAGTTGAGCCCCAGGAAAACTTTCATACCGGCTGCCTTCGCATTGCGCAGACAATTTTCCACAATATCATTTCCATACCGGTTGGTTACTCCGGGAAGTGAGGTCGGAAATATGGAGTACGTCTTTCCATCGTTATCCGTATTGAGTGTGGAGCCAAGAATCAGGTACTGCATACCGGCTTCTTTCAGTGCGGTAAATTCCCGTTGCCATCTCTCATCGGTCCAGTCCCTCACCAGATAGCTTTGAATAAAAGTTCCGTCAGACTTAGGCACTGTAGTACCAGTCGTTTTACCGGAATTAACTTCCTGATGCGCGCAATTCAATTGCATCGCCACCAGCAATAGGCCAAGCAAATATCTTTTCATAATTAATAAATGATATAATGATCAGTCCTGAATTGTTTTAAAGGCAGCCCTGTCTTATCAAACAGATTGGGAACCGCCGTATTCGTGAAACAGTAGCGGAGCGCCACAGGCTTTGCTACTCCCGACGAGGTCACTTCTATTTTATTATTCCGGAGCAACCGGGCTTTGGCCGGATAAAACACCGAATCGGCACCGGCCAATTCAAATCCTGCTATGACAGCACCTTTTGTCCGCAGGTCTGCGCCCGCATTGTAAAAGGCCAGGGCCGACCTGTTTTTGAAATCCACTTTTACTATATAAGGAGGATAGGGTTGAAATGCAGACTGACCATATACTTCTTTGAGTACAAGATCTGATAAACGGAGGCCTACTTCCCTTTTTCGATCAGGATGAATATTGGCTGTATCCGGTACAAGATCCTGAATAGCTATGGAGCCATAACGCGGAATGGACTGGCTGGCATTTTCGATCTGCTCGCGCAATGCTGCTGCCCGTAGTCTCTTATATCCATTCCAGGGAGCGACCTGCACGGCATAGAAGTAAAAAGGAGCTTCAAACAGATTGCGCCACGATTTTGCCAGTGAGGTCAGCAACTCTCCATAACTATTCCATTCCCAATCCACATTCGCTTCGCCCTGGTACCAGATACAGCCTTTTATCCTGTAGCGATGAAGCGGATAGATCATCGCGTTGAATAAGGAGGCAATACCCTTGGGGGCCCAGCCGTATGGCTCAATATATGATCCCTGCTGTCGTGTACTGACATCTTGCATCGCTTCAATCGGCATCCATGCCTGTATATTGGTACCGCCCCAATAAGCTCCGATAAGTCCCACAGGAGTATGTGTATTTTCGTTAACCCCTCTTCCGAAAAAATAACCAACCGTACTGAACTTTGAAGCACTCGCCGGATCACATGTTACCCATTTCCCCCGGCACTCACTAACCGGTATATCATCATAGTTTTTTTCTACTTCAAAAAAACGGATCTCACTATTCTCTTCAACCCTGTAATTACTGTCGCCCCTGTTGATACCCCAATCATAGTTATATTCCATATTGGACTGTCCGGCACAAAGCCATACATCACCCAGCAGGATATCCGATATTTTCTTTGTTTCATTACCGCAGATAAAAATAATACTGTGCGGACCTTTTTCTGCCGGAGTCTGAACAGATGTGACCCAACTGCATTCCGCACCAATCTGCAACCTGATCGTATCAGAAGGATTCCAGGAGGCAACGATCTTTAACTCAAAAGAGCCTGGTCCCCTGCCCCATAATTTTACCGTGGCATTCTTTTGCAGCACTGCATGGTCAGACAGCAAATCGGGTAGCTTTAACGGCAGCTGCGCCGACAAACCCAGCCAACTGCACATGCTCAGCAATAAACACCAACCGGCGATATGAATCGTTTTTATTTTCATTGCGGCATAATCCCGATCGAGGCGGTATAGATTTTTCCAAACCTGTCTGTAGCCTTTACGGTCACTGATTTTGTGCCGGGTTTTATTTTTCCTTCAAACAAGTGTGTGGTAAGCGAAGGTTTTACCCATGACCAGCTTTGTGGCAGGGTTTTATTGAATGCGGAAATAAACGGATCATAACCGGCAAACCGTTTTAACTCTCCTGCATTCCGGCCATCTTCCTGCCAAACAGCTTTCCAACCAGCATCCCAGTTCCATATGTTTACTATGAACCGGCCCGAGCTGTCGGGCTGGTATACCCGCATTTGAAAATCCCTGTCCTCGCCTGCGCTTTGAAAATACCAGGTCAGATTATCCCCATCTATCTCATATACACCAAACCCCAGCGGTGTTCCGTCTGAGGATGCCGGGCTTTGCCACCATTCGCCACACATGGCCCCATGTATGTGATGAAACCCTGCTTTGTTTTCAAATTTTCGGTTCCAGTGCGTGTGCCCCGACATGAAATGGGTCTTATAAGGTGCCAGGATAGAATACAGGTGTTCCTTATTCGAAATACCGGCACTCTCCTGCGCATCTTTACTGCCTGCAACGGTAGTCGTATCAAAATCAACGGGTATATGAGTTGAGACTATCACAGTGCTTCCCTGCGGTATATGTTTCAGATCCTTCTCCAGCCAGGCAAGCTGTGTTTCTGTTACATAACCTGTATACGTAAAATTTTTCCCCAGATAAAAAACATTATCCAGTACCACGTAATGGATGCGCCCCTTATTAAACGAATAATACTCCGGACCAAACGCTTCTCTGAAAGAATGCTGAGAGAGCTCATCGGTACGGGCTCCATAATCGGCATCATGATTACCAAAAACCTGGAAAAAAGGAATACCGATCGCCTTCAACGCCTGTTTATGATTCTTATACAGTTCATGCGTATCGCCTACAATATCGCCACACATGATACCCAGGGCCGGTATGCCCTTATGGCGCTCCAGCACAGGCTGGAAATACTGCTGGGCAAATGACAGCCATTTTTTTCCGTCTTCGTTTGTCATGGGTTGAGGATCGGCTCCCACGAGCAGCAGATGTTTTTGATCGCTTACTGTTTCTTTTTCGAGGTAAAAATCATAACTACGGCCTTCGCCCAGTTTTGTATAGAAGGAAGGAACTCCTTCGGCATGCGCTATACGAAACCCTGCCGGTGCAGAAATAAATACAAATGCTGCTGATGGATGTCTGAAAAAAGAATACCGGCCTTTTGTATTGGTGGCAACTACATTATATCCGTCACTCACAACGACCCCTGCAATGCCTTTCCCTGATTTTTTATCCAGCACATAGCCCTGCACAGCAGCATACTGTCCGGAAGAAATTACCGGAAGCAGTATCACCATAATAATTACCAGCCAGCGCCTTGCCATAACAATACAGTTTTTCAGAAAATACGCATAGGTGTTCATGCAGAAGACCATTTGCCGGTCTCCCGTTGTACTAATTCTATTTTTCAGATCAAATGCTCCCTACAATCCTGTTATCGCTTACTTTCTTTGTCCGATATTTTTCTTATCGCCATACACAAGGCAATCGACCGTTCTGAATTCATAAGAAGGGTGTGGATTAAGAACCTTGATATGTACGCGGTGTTTTCCCGGCGGGAGTTTGTATTGCCAGAATAATTCGGTACGGCTGCTGATGGCATCGGTTGGGAAATTAGCGATCTCAACTTCCTTATCATCCACGAATAAAGCAGCGCGCAGAATATGATTTTCTGCATCAGCAACCTTTTTGGCGGCATGTCCGCGTATCACGAATCCAATGCCTTCCATTTCAAAGCTGAATTCATCGGAAAAGTATTTTCCCAGCGGAATAAATTGCTGCGGATAATGACCGGCAAAGTTTTCTTCAAAGGGTACGGATATTGTTTCTGGCTGAGGAAATACGATCGTTTCTTTGGAGATGTCTCCTTTATTGGCTTCAATATTTGCGAGGGCATGCTTATAGCCCAATTCATATACTTTCTCCAGCGAAAGTGTTGTATAAGAAAAATTGCGTTGCTCCGCTTTCTGCAAAGGCTTTATCCAGTATTCCGGGATATTACTGTATCCTTTCACTACTCCCAGCACACCTGTTGCTGTAGCCGGGTTACAATCCGAGTCCTGTCCCAGGCGGGTAGCTATTTCCAGTGTTTTTGTAAAATCCCCCTCGCCATAAAGCAGACCGGTCACCACATAAGCTGCATTCAACTTGGCATCTATGTTAAGCGGATGAAAGACCCCATTGGGGCAGCCATCTTCTTCTGCCCATTTTTTCTGTACTTCAAACCAGGTTTGCTTCCAGTCGGCAGGATATTTTTTGTGCCAGGCAATTACATCCGAAATGCACTGATAAAATTTACTTTGCGCAGGGATCGCTTTCAAAGCTTCCTCTACGATGAATGGTACATCGTCATGGCTAAAAGCCAGTGCATACAGGTTTGCCACATATATGCCGCCATATAATCCATCGCCTGAGTTGACCAGCCTGCCCAGTTTATTGGCAATGGCGGTGGCGGCGCCGGGCATACCGGGGCTCATGAGTCCGGCAAAGTCCGCTTCGATCTGAAAATTGATGTCATCAGCATGCGGGTTATGCAGCCAGTGACCTGATTGATCTGCCGGCACACCCTGCTGCAGGTTGTATCTGCCCGCCTGATTGGCGTGCCATAATTCATACTTTTTACCGGCAAAGGCTGCCGCAAAAGAATCGAGTGGTGCATTTATGCCCAGCTTTTCGAATACTTCCACAAACGTGAGATCCACATACACATCATCGTAGAGACCTGGAAAAGTGGTCATCGCTTCATTTACATAATCATCATGCCAGCGGATGGTTTCATAATCCTGAATAAAGGTACCCAGGTAACGAAATTCGGAGGGCCAGCCGAATGTAACCCCTACAGTCTGGCCAGCCCATCCTCCTTTGATTTTATCCAATAACTCTTTTTTGCTTATTTCTTTTTTAGCTCCCGACGAGGCATTATCACTGCCCTTTTCTGCACATGCAGAAAACAGACACAGGGTAAGGAAAGAAAAAATCAATCGGTTCATGCAATCTTTTTTAATAGGCTCAACAGCAGGCTTTACAGGCCGGTTACAGATTTATTTCGTTTATCGAGCCAGGATTTATACTGGTTATACAACCTTACAGACTCCTGGTTGCGGTGACCGGCATAGGCGGTGGTGCCTGGTTTGTTGAAACAGCCGATATACTGATAAATAAGGATCTTGTCGACAAACGGAGAAAGATCTTTCATCTGTTGCAGGATACGGGTTTCAAAATCTGCCGGCAGCAGGTTATCCTTGGTTCCTTTCTCGAAATAAAACACTTCCATGTCTGCCCAGATCCTGGAGCGGGCCGCTTTCTGATGCGCCTTATACAGGTTCTCAAAATGCTTTGCAGGCTCTCCCAGTTTTGTATGATTTACGCCCACCCCATCCTGGTAAGCGATCACATCAATATTCATTCTTTCCAGTTGTTTCACAAACTGGTCATCCGATTTCTCGGCTTTAATATTATATGGTGCGATAAGGTTAAAAGAAGCCGGTTGCAGGGAGCGGGCCACATGCGAGCATTCATTCACATATTTAATGAACTTCTCATCAAAATAAGGCATCAGGTATGACTCATTGGGGAAGTACCATCCGTAGAAACTGGAATGATGACCATATTTTTTTACGATCTCTTCCATGGCGGCATTGCGCAGTTTTTTTATGCCGGGGTCGGTCATCAGAAATTCGCCTTTCTGACAATCATCCCAAAAATCATTGCTCAAAAAGAACTTCATCCCTACTTCATCGCCGGCTGCCAGTACAGCCTCCAGCGGATCGGCACAACCCAGTTTGTATTGGGGAACGAGTTTGGACGGATAAATGGATTTTCCGTTCAGCGCCACTTCCTGTATCACCAGGTATTCAAAACCCAACTCACTTATTTCCTTTACTTTTTCCTTCCATTGCGCTTCGGTGAATTTTGCCAGATCCGGATCCCAGTACTCTCCTTCTGCAGGCAGCAGATGCTGAAATTCAAACCAGGAACCAGCAATTGGTTTTATATCACCCATGTTAAGATCAGGACGACGGCCTGTATTTGCCAGGCCGGCAGTACCCATTGACATTGCGGCCGAACCAAGCGCTGAATATCGTATAAAGTTTCTCCTATTCATTTCTTTCAAAAATTGTGAGGATGACAAAAAGGATTAATGGATTATTTTTTTACTGGTGTCAGTTTAAGAAGCTTTACACCATGATAAGGCACTTTGGTCGAATATTTTCCCTTGGCCTTACCCATATCCTGCTGCTTCCACAGATCTCTTACTGCATATTCTCCAGCAATACCCAACTTGCTCCAGTCCACCGACATTTCATACTCCTGGTTCTGGATAGCCTTTTCTTTGCTCTTATCCCAGAGTATGTAGTAAGGATTGATATTGAAAAAACCTACTGCAACAGAACCGTCTTCCAGTTCTTTGTACCATATCTGTCCATTTTCCGTAACAATCTTTTTGGCCGGTTTTACCAGTGGATCCTGGTTTACGGCAATCACTTCATCGTTGGTAAGAAGATTCAGGGTAAAGTCGTCCATGGCATTCATATCGCAGCCAATCAACAAGGGCGACGATAGCAGGCTCCATAAACTCATGTGGCTGTATTGCTCATCTGCGGTGAGTTTGGAGTCATGCATTTTAGCACCCCAACCTCCACCAAGTTTACCAACCACCAGCATATCGGGATCGTTATATTGTCCCGGTTTGGTCACCGGCGCACATACATCCTGAAATGCACCAATCGCCACTACCACGTTCCAGTCATCGGTGATATCGCGTGTGGTGCGCCACTGGTGTCCTTTGGCCTCCTGTCCCCAGTACCATACATTGGGTGCACCGTACCCTACACAATACACGATATCACGGTTTACTTTCTGCAGCTCATCGCCCATCAGTATATATGGATCTTTGATAAGATTTTCTGTAGGTACCGGAGCTATCTCACTGTAAAGGCAGTAATCATATTTGAGATAATCAACACCCCAGTTGGCCCATGTGCGGGCATCAATGGCTTCATGGGCATAGGTGCCGAGGTAGCCGCCGCAGGTTTTAGGGCCAGGCGATGAATAGATACCAAACTTCAGGCCTTTGGAATGAATATAATCAGACAGGCGTTTAAAATCAGGAAACTTAGCGTTGCCCAGCAATTCACCATCTTTTGTGCGCTCTTTAGCTTCCCAGCCATCATCAATGTTGATATAAGACCAGCCGTGATTGATCAGTTCCCTGCTCATAAAATCAGCTGCATCTTTTACCTTCTGCTCATCTACATTAATACCCCAGCAATTCCAGCTGTTCCAGCCCATGGGGGGTGTCAATGCGATCTTATCACCCACCTCTACAGTCACTCTTCTGAAATCACCACCGAGTTCGTTATCGGCTCTTACAACTACATAGTAGCGGCCGGCCTTTTCTACTGTTCCTGTTATTAAACCGGTTTTTTCATCAATAGAAAGGCCTTTGGGCAACTGGTAAGCAGTAAACTTCATCGGTCTTTTGCCTGTTGCAGCTATCTGGTAAAGAAATGGGTTACCCGGACGCACGCCAAATACCCGCGGAGAATTGATACGCGGTGTCTCCTTAGGTTTGGGTGTCAGAATGTATTTCTCCTTTGCGATGGATTCCGGATAGGCGGTTTGTGGAATCACTTCGCCCGTAGTTTCAATTTTAACCTCCAGCCAATCGGCATGATCATACATGATCCCGTCGCCACCTTCTGTTACCATCAAAACAATCTGCTGTTTACCAGTCAGGTCAACATTAAACCGAAGGGCCGGCATTCCTTTCCGCATGATATTGCTGGTCCAGATAACCTTACCATCGGCCAGGATCTTAAATTCCATATCGCCGGCATAGTCATTACGGTCATCGGCACCTACATAGCCACTGATGGAAGATGCCTTACCGTCCAGCTTCAGCATATATCTACTCACAGAATGTGTACCGATACCGCGGGAATATTTAACTCCGGCTACTGCAAAAGGCGTTCCGAGTACCGACTTATTGACAACCGGGCCACCCCAGTCCTGCAGCATGTAGTTTATATCCAGCTTATCGAGATATACTTCTTTGGAGAAACCAGACATAGAAATACCTAATGCCGTAATAAGACCAAAAAGATAACTGAAACAACGAACCATGATTATCTAAACATTTATTGCAAACAATCGCAAAGGCTTATTTACCTGTACTATTTGCGGTTATATAAAAACGCTTAATACCTGTCTTAATATGTATATCCATTATCAGAAGGGATCAGGCTTTTGTATAGAGCCTATTCACCTTTTTTATAAATCCTGAAATTATCAAAATACATTGCCACCTGCTCTACGGGTGCAAAATTTTCGACCCGGAAATTGAGGGAGAAACTGGTTGACGTTCCTGTATTGCCCATTGGAATAATTTTCTCCAGCGGGATAGAAAGTGTCTGCCAGCGACCCAGGTTCTGAACCGTAAACATATCGCCACCAATAGCTGTTGGCGCAACAGCCCAGTAGTAATAGATAAAGAAATTTGTTTTACGGATAGGCAGTCCCATATTCAGCTCAAATTTGAGCACATAATTTTCGGGATGCTGAATCATGTCTAACTGATAATTGTAGCTATTCTCCATCAGGTAAAACCATCCTAATCCGCTGGGATAACGTTGCTGATCCACTTCAAACCGGATATATTTTCCGGATACAGGTTTGGGATCAGGCCATTCACCTACCCATTGCTGACCGGTACTGCTGGTATAAGGAAAATCGCTGTCGAATGAAGTGATCACATATTTTTTATCCTGGTAATAACCCGGGCAGATCGCTTCCGCATTGTACTTATTATTCTTCAGCTTTACTTTCACGTTCTGCTGTACCGTCACCGGCACTTTCGCTGTTATATAATTATCCGTAGCTGTGATTACCGGCGATTCCTTATCACCAAACATCACTACTGAGTTGGAAGCATCCACTTCATACAGCTTCAGAAATTTACCATAGATCCGGATGGTATCGCCGGGAGGCGTATACTCATTAAACATACCGGTCAGTTCCAGATCAGGACTGTTTACGGTGAAAGGAATTTCCGTTTCTCCGGCCGAAGTTTTCAGGTACAACTTATTCGTAACCTCCAGCGGCAGTTTAATCGGGATCTGCAGATAAACCACTCCATTTTCCTCATACATTTCTTCCAGATCAACCAAAACGTCATTCAGCCTTATTTCCGTTATGCTCGACAGGCTGGTGCCATGAATCGCGATCCAGTCGCCCATATTGCCGGCGTAAATGGTACTATCCAGTTTTTTGATAGTAGAGATATTCACCAACTTTGGCGCTGCCAGTTTGATATCATCTTTTTTGCAGGACGCAATAAAAAGTACAGAGAGAACTGCCAGGCAAATGGACAAACGCTGTATATATTTCTTTTTCATTTTCTTTATGATTATGATTTGATACAATTACCAACCGGGATTGTTAGCCTCAATAAAAGGGTTGGTATTCACTTCATCTGCCGGCAGGGGCAGCAGTAAATGACGTTGTTCGCGCCGCTTGATCACTCCATTCTCATCTGTACCACCGAGAGCATTCATCGTCTGCAGATAGATACCCCAGCGCAGCAAATCGAACCGGCGTATTCCTTCTGCCGCAAACTCCTTGGCCCGCTCCTGCAGTATATATGAGCGGAACGACTCCTGGGTCCAGGGGGTATTGGTACCCATTGTTGCTGCCAGTACAGCCTTATTGCGGGTATTTAACCTGTCAACCTGCTGGATCGCGTATGCAGAAGGAAGACCGTTTACTTCATTATCGGCCTCAGCATACAGCAGCAGCACCTCGGCATAACGCATGAAAGGGAAATTGAAATCGGTACGATTGCCATCCAGGACATTTGATACCTGGCGGAATTTCATCAGCTTCGAACCATACAAATGCGCATCATACCTGAGCTGATCAGTAGGCTTGTATCCATCAAGACCCAGGCGGACTTTCGAGCTGTCCTTGGCGGGATAATAGCTATAATAGAGTGTATTTGTATTCGCATCGTATGTATAAGGTACGCGATGCATTACACCCCAGGTAATGCGATCATCGCCGTCATCAAACAACTGGTACCAGTGATCGCGCTGTACATAATAGCCACTCTGAAGCTGTCCGGAAGGCATGTAATACCCACAATAGTCGGTGGCTACGAAATTGCTCAGTGTGGCATTGCCGGCAATGGTTTGTAAAGTAAATATAAACTCCTTGCCGTTTTTATTGCCGGGCGCCCATAATTCAGACTGTGAACCATACAAATCAAAATCGTTCAGCTCAATCAGTTCTTTGGCTTTCTCCATACCCAGGCGATAGTATTCTTTTGAATCGAATGACTCATAACCAGCCACCTGATTTTTGGCAAAGTTTTGTTTGGCGGGATACGGCACACGCACCTTATTACCATTATCGTCATAATAAAATGCAATACCACCCATTACCGATATCGGAGTACCTGTAGCCATTGAAGCAGAACCGATAGTACAGTACACTTTGGCCAGTAATGCTTTGGCTGCGCCACTTGAAGGATGCCCTTTCTGATATTTGCTGCTCTGTGTTGAATACATAGAAGTCTCAGCAACTTTGAGCTCTTCTATGATATGCTCATACACATCCTTAATAGGTGAGCGGGGCTTATATAAGGGAGCGCCTTCAGATACAGAAGTTGTATAAAGCACCACGTCTCCATAAAACTGTACCAGGTTAAAATAGGCCCAGGCTTTCAGGAATTTCAGTTCGCCAATGGCATTATTCTTTTCGTCTTCCGGTACATTCATCTGCGAAACCAGGTACGAATGGTAATTGGCACGGTGAATGGCCTGGTAATAGGATTGATAAAAACTCCTGTTTGAACCATTCTCATAGAAGTTGCCGGCGCCCAGTTCACCAAATGCCCAGGTGGGACCGCTCTGGTAGTCTACATCAAAATTGACTACGTTATGATAGTTACCCCACTCAAAAGGAAAACTCAATGTATTGTAGGCTCCCGCCACCAGTTCTTTATAGTTACCTGTTCTTATCAGATCCTCTCCCGACACAAATGTATAAGCCTGCTCATCGAGCGGTTTTTTGCAGGAAACCGCCAGACAGGTAATTGCTATTACCGTTATGAATTTTGATAAACTTTTCATCGTTATCTGAGTTTTAAATATTGAGTCAACGAATTAAAATGCTACCTGTACTCCAAATGTGAATGTCTGAGCAGAAGGATAAGAAGCCATATCCACACCTCTGCGTGCAGGATCACTTCCAAATGCATTTACATCCGGGTCGTACCATTTGTATTTCGTTACAGTCAATAAATTATTTGCTGACAAATTGAAATTCAGAGAGCTGATCTGTTTGATCGGTCTGTCCCAGCGATATCCGAGTGAAACGTTTCTGAGACGCAGGTATGAGCCATTCTCCACCAGGCGGTCAGATGCCTTCAGACTACGGGTAAAGGTGATATCGGCGCGGGGAAACTGAGCATTCTGTTTATTATCGGGTGTCCAGCGATTGTCCCATACAAACTGGGGCATATTGGTGGTGCTGGCCATATCAAATGAACGCAGATTGGTGTTGAGGATATCGTTTCCGCTGATGCCCTGGAAGAAGAAACTGAATGTCCAGTTTTTGTACGTGAAGGTGTTGGTTACGCCGTAGATAAAATCAGGATTGGTGTTGCCAATGATCGCTTTGTCACGGTCATCAATAATACCGTCGCCGTTATTATCGCGGTACTTCACCT
The DNA here is from genome assembly GCA_047600605.1 of Chitinophagaceae bacterium. Taxonomy (GTDB): domain Bacteria; phylum Bacteroidota; class Bacteroidia; order Chitinophagales; family Chitinophagaceae; genus CAYMZZ01. The sequence continues at coordinate 1,052,696 of JASGKK010000001.1, forward strand.
GACCTACCATGCTCTTGATCCTGGCGTCACTTTCGTTTTTGTAAGCAGGATCAGCACGCACCTCTGCTTCATTATCATAAAATCCTTTTTCCTGATATCCGTAGATCGTACCGATCGCATAACCGTTTCTGCGGAGGAACATGCTTTCCAGTCCCCAAACCACATCCGAAAACTGATCTGCATCCAGGCCGCTTATCTTATTTCTGTTGAAGGAGATATTGGCATCCATTTTCCAGGTCAGATCACGCTGCTGGATAATACCGAAGCTTCCGTTGATCTCAAGACCTTTGTTTTCTACATTACCATAGTTGGTAGCAATGCTCGAGAAACCGGTGCTAAGCGGAATAAAGGCATATTGCAGCAGGTCTGAAGTCTTTTTATAATAATAGTCGATCACAAAACTGATACGGTTGTTGAGAAAACCCATATCCAGACCCACGTTGACCTGGCGGGTTGTTTCCCATTTCAGATTGGGTGCTGCAGGTCCACCCCAGCGATCTTCGGCATAACCACTCTGCAGTGAACCGTTGTAGGGATAGTTTTGCGCAGTCATTCTGGAGCGTGTGGCATAGGCGCTCACACCCTGATTGCCTGTTTCACCATAACCGGCACGTAATTTCAACTCATCAAAGAGATTGAGGTTTTTGATAAACTCTTCATCGGCCAGCTTCCAGGCTACGGCAAATGAATAGAAATTGGCCCATCTTCCCTGTTTGGAGAGCCGGCTCGATCCGTCTCTGCGGAAGTTGGCGGTTACCAGGTAGCGATTAAACAGTGAGTAGTTGACACGACCCAGGAATGACATCAGTGAGCTTTTTCCTTTGCTCGATGAGTTTATATTCTGCAGCAAGGCAGATCCCATGTCGTTATTCTCTGTAATATCATTGGGGAAATTAGATCCGCTCATGGTCTTGCCTCCCCAGGTCACATTTTCGTAGGTAAAACCAGCCACCCCATCAATACGATGAATATCGGAAAGCTGCTTGTTGAAATTCAGGGTAGACTGAAGCAGTACGCTCTGATAATAGTTATCAGATTGCATGCCATATCCATTGGTAGGAGCAATACCGCCACTGATATATCTGTTATAATAGATGTCGCGCTGATTGTAGCTGTAAGCGTAACCCAGATCCTGTTTAAACGTAAGGAAGTCAGCCAGCTTCAGTTTGGCAAAAGTCGAGTTGTACAGGTTCATCGAGCTCAGGATGTTCTTGGCTGTACGTACATATAAATATGGGTTGGATAAACCATTCGAAAAATCTTCCGATACGCCAGAAGGCTGATCCGGATCAAACACCGTACGTGTGGGCGTAAAGGCCAGTGCAGAGGGAATGATTCCGTAGGTTTCGGAATTGGTACGCGCCATCCTGTTATCCGATTTGGAAGCAGTCAGGTAGTTACCAAAGCTAAACCAGTCATTGATCTTCCGGTCTATGTTGGAGCGGATATTATACCGTTTAAAATAAGAATTGCGGATCACACCCTGTTGATCCAGGCTGCCGATCGAAAACAGGTAGGTGCCTTTATCGTCGCCACCTGATATGCTCAGGTTATAATCCTGTGTCAGGGCTGTATGAAAGATCTGATCCTGCCAGTCGGTACCATTGCCCATATAACCATTGCGATAATCCTGGGGGCTGGCATTATAGGCGCTGTCGATGATGGTAGGCAGGCCGGTCACCGGGTCAATAACAGTCGTATAAGACCATTTGCCGGGAATGGGATAAGGCAGACTGGTATCGGGAACAAATTCACCACCGTCGTAGAGGTATCTGTTCCGGATCATTTCATTGCGGTACTCTGCATAGGTGGCAGCATCCAGTACCTTTATAAGTTTTACCGGTTTGGACAAGGTGGTGGTTGAACTGAATTCAACCCTGGTCCTTCCCTTTGTACCCGATTTGGTGGTAATAAGTACCACACCATTGGCACCACGTGATCCATAGATGGCAGTAGCCGATGCGTCTTTCAGTACTTCAATCGACAACACATCTTTGGGATTGATCAGGTTAAGCGGGTTATTGGTTTGTTTCGTAGCAAAGTCTGTTCCCGGAGCTTCGCCGGTATTGAAGGGCACACCATCTATTACATAGAGCGGCTCTGTGCTCGTGGTAAATGAGTTGGCGCCACGTATCTGTATATTAATACCTGCACCAGGAGCGCCGTCGGCCTGGCTTACCACCACACCGGCCAGTTTGCCCTGCAGGGCCTGATTAATGCTGGTGGGGTTTGTCTTCATCAGTTCTTCTCCTTTGATAGAAGAAACGGCACCCGTTACATCACGTTTTTTTACCGTACCGTAACCTACGGCTACTACTTCATCGAGTACGCGGGTTGCGATCTCCAGCACCACATTCAGATTGGTTTTGCCGCCTACCGATACTTCTTTGGGCTCAAAACCAGCGGAGGTAAACAGAAGTTCCGCCTGTGCCGGATTAGTAACAGAAATCGAAAATTTGCCCAGGGAGTCAGAAACTGCCTGATTTCTTGTTCCCTTTTGTAAAATGGTTACACTGGGTACCGGCAGTCCGGTAGTACCCGTAACCGTTCCTTTCACAACTGTCTGGTTTTGGGCAAACGTTGTCAGGAATGTGAAACATAATAAAGCAAGGACCATTATTGGTCTTACCTGCTTTTGGCTAATCAGCGCTTTACTTTCCTTTTCCATAAGTTCTAATTGATAAAATTAGTTTTGGTAATCCCGGTTTGTTTTATGAAACGATAAAGAACTTTGCTACAGCAGTCATTTCTTATTATCAGCAGTTAAACATATCCATTCATTGCAATCATTATTCACCGGCTTGTGCCGGTCAGGCTGTTTACAGTACAGGTACTTCTTTTTTCTTCTACGATCGACTCCATTGTTTTCCAGATATTGAGCAGGGCTCTGGGTACATGAAAACAGCATTTCCATTTACCACCTTTGAGAGGCAGTAATACCTCACCCTGGCGGTTGAGATACGCGTACCATTCTCCGAATTCTGTATCCCGGAAGCGTGCCCAGGTGTAATCATGCAGTTTTACGAACCAGTTGTAACAACGGATATCATTGGTCAGCGCATATCCTTTTGCCATGGCCACTAAGGCTTCGAGGTGCACCCACCATAATTTCTGATCCCATTCCAGTTGTTGCGGCGGGTAATCGTTTCTGTCGAGGAAATAAAAAATACCGCCATATTTCTCATCCCAGCCATACTCAATCTCCCGGATCGCAATATCCACTGCTTTTTTGATCAGGTTATCATCCTGTATCCGTTCGCCAAGATCCATCATGAACCACATGGCTTCAATGGCATGTCCCGGATTGAGGAGTCGCCCATCAAAACTATCGACCAGCGATCCATCGGGTGCCACATTTTCCACGATCAATCCAAGATCGGGTTTATAAAAAACCTCCATTACTTCATGGATCACTTCGGGAATAAAGGCATCCACTCTTTCCTTACCCAGTATATGTTCCATCTCCAGCGCCAGGTTAGATAATATCATGGGTAAGGCAAATCCTTTAATAGGTCTGGTAGAAGGATATGCCTTGCTGTACTTGCCTTTTGGATTTTCCTGTCTTTGCAGGATCTTTTCAAAAGTCTGCAGTGCAACCTCCCCATAACCATTGCCAGGCAGGTTTTTGTCGAGTATACTTAAGGCCATGGCAGCAAAACAATCGCTGAAGATGCTATGTGGCTGGGTCAGGGGTTTACCTTCGCGTGTGAGTGAAAAGTACCAGTCGCCCTGGTTGTCTCTTCCATGTTTCAGGATAAACTCCGCTCCCTGTTTTGCCATATTGAGCCACTGTTCATTCGGCTCCACTTTTTCATACATCGTAGCAAAGGTCCAGACTTCTCTGGCCTGCAGCCACATAAACTTATCTGTATCATATACAGATCCGTCTCTGTTGAGGCAATTAAAGTAGCCGCCAAATTCAGTATCCGGACTATTTTGCATCCAAAAGGGCAGTACATTCTCCAATAGCTCCTTCCTGTAAATTGCGCTGTATCCGCTTAGCGATTGTTCAATTTCTTTGCTTTTGTCCACCTTATTTAAATTATTTGCTAAATATAGCGGGTTTTTAATAAAATAATTTATTAAGTAATAATTATTTAATAATTTATTTTACATATAATGCTAACAAATTGGTTTTCAGCAAATATTTTTAATTAATAATTCGTAAGTTTGCTGTATTATTTTTTTATTGTGAACCGATTTTACCCAAAAAGGTTAATAATAAACCCATCTTATGTCTATGAAGATTTCCAAACTGAAACACCTGTTGACTGACGAAGAGCAGGGAGGCGTAGCATTCAAACATCTGACACGGAAAAGAGAGATAATCAGCCTGTTAGACGCCCAGGAAGAATGCACCATACCCGAAATTTCTCAAAACCTCAATATCAGCATTCCCACTGCCACCAGTATTGTTACCGAATTGCTCGAAGACGGGATCATTGAAGATTGCGGGAAGATCGACTCTATTGCCGGCAGGCCGGCCAATCACTACGGCTTATTAAGCGATGCCTGCTATTTTCTGGGAATGGATGTACGGGATAACTATATTAATATAGGTCTGCTCGATTTCAAGAAAAATCTGACCCATACCGATATGGAAATACCCTTTGTCCTGGAAAATACAGCACAAAGCCTCGACAGTCTGATAGAAATCCTTCAGCGCTTTCTTAAAGGCCCGCAGGTAAAGGAAAAAAATATCCTGTCGATCTGCATCAACCTTACCGGCCGCATCAATACCAACAGCGGTTACAGCTTCAGCTTTTTCCATTTTGGTGAAGAGCCACTGGCCAGTTATATAGAAAGTAAGATCGGCGGCATCAAGGTCTATCTCGAAAATGATTCGAGGGCCATGGCTTATGGTGAGTTTCACAAAGGAGTGGTAAAAAACGAAAAGAATGTCTTATTCGTCAATATAGATTATGGCCTGGGCCTGGGAATCCTTATCGATGGAAAAGTATATTATGGTAAATCGGGGTTCAGCGGCGAATTTGGACATATTCCCTTATTCGACAACGAGATCATCTGCCATTGCGGCAAGAAAGGCTGCCTCGAAACAGAAGCATCGGGAAGAGCGCTGCTCCGGATGTTCAGCAAAAAAATACAGGACGGCTCTGTTTCAAACATCATACAGGACAGCACGGATCCTAACGATCTGACGATTGCCGATATAATCGAAGGTACCCGGCAGGAAGATGTACTGGCCATCGAACTCATTTCAAAAATCGGATACAATCTCGGAAGAGGTATTGCAGTACTCATCAATCTCTACAATCCCGAACTGGTGATACTCGGAGGCTCTCTTACCGCCACGGGAGACTATTTATACCTCACTACAAAAATTGCCCTCAATAAATACTCCCTGAGCCTGGTCAACAGCGATTCCAAACTCAGTGTATCCCGTCTCAAAGAGAAAGCAGGTATTGTAGGTTCTGCATTGATCGCAAGAAACAGGGTGCTGTCGTTTTATTAGGATTAAATGGCCGGACGCCTGCGCCGGGCAATTGCGGCCCGCGATGCATCGCGGGTATATACATCCTATTAAGTACTCTCAATATCACAGACAGGTATATCAGCCAGCGAATTATTCATTCACCTTAGGTAGCAATGCTATTGCCATTGCTCCCCAGTAAAATCCATATTGTACAACAGTAATAGAGAAAAAAGGATGGTAAATGCAAATATCCCTTTCTGGCAAGCAGAACCAGATTCCATTATCCCTTATCATTAAAAGCCATGCAATCTCTTGCATGGCTTTTACATTTTTAAGCCCTCCTATCTGCCTGTTATCTATTCAGCCACTCCTGTAATTTATCACCTCAACCCTGCTATTGTATATTTTGTAAAGACCACCAGTTCCTATTCGAAATTTCTGTATTTTAATAAAAAAACATCATGCAACTACGCCCTTATCTGAATTTTAAAGGCCAGTGTGAAGATGCTTTCAGATTTTATGAACAACACCTCAATGCTGAGCCGGGCCCTTTATTCCGATATGAAGGCACAGCACTTATCAGCCAGGTACCGGCCGACTGGCAAAACAAAATCATGCATGGCAGTATAACCGTGGGAGGACAAACGCTGATGGGAGTCGATACAGCGCCTGCACATTATGAAGAGCCAAAAGGATTTTCACTTATGCTTCAGTTTACCGATGCATCGGAAGCAGAACGGGTATTTGATGCGCTGGCAAAAGATGGGAAAATAATATTACCACTTGAAAAAACATTTTGGACAGAGCGATTTGGAATGCTGACCGACCAGTTTGGTATTCCTTGGATGATCAATTGTGGCGAAGAAGCGCATTAGTTTTCCGGCTTCTTTTCCCCATAAAAAAGGCACCGTATCATCCGGTGCCTTCACTGCATATTCTTTGCAAATAGTACGTCTTATTTTTCTTCGAGAACAATCCAGCCTGCAGAGACTCCATCATCCGTTGGTGTCACCTGAACCCAGATACGACCGGCAGCACGACGGATCACATAGGTGGCAGTAGGCTTGAATCCGAGAAATCCATAACCGGCATTGTGTTTCAGCTTTTGCTGTTCGTTCATCGTGGCAATACCATGATCAGGAACTGTCATGTCGCTCACTTTAAAGCCACCCAGCGCAGTAACGGTATCCTGAACAGCTTTTAAAAGTTCCTGGTCAGAATAAGCGCTGCCACCTTTGGCTTTTATCCGGCCAAAGAATACTTTTCCTTTTGGTGCTTCAAAATGATCCACCACCCAGAAGTAGGCGCTGTCTGCCTCCTGAACGGGATTCTTTGCAGCATCTTCATAGTTGGCTGGCAGAGTGATATAAGGAAACACCCCCAGGGGTTTATCAGAAACAGGAAGCTGATCGAGATTTGCGGTATTGGCTGGCGCAGCCGGCTCCTTCGGCTTTTCTTCTGTAGCAGTTGTTTCGGGTTCGGCTTTTTTCTCATTATTACAAGCCGTCATAAAAAGGCAAAACGATAATACAATAAGGGTTGCTCTTGTTTTCATAATTTCTGGTAGTTAATTGGGGTTTTAATTAGAACGCAGCTCAAAAATACAAGCTTGAAGGGAAATGTGAATTAACCATTTTGTAAATACTGCCGGCAGAAAATCAGGAATGGGAAGAGTAAGCGACCTTTCACGGCGGTACCTGTTAAAATGAAGCGACCGTCAATGAAAGCGATACAGTTGCAACGAATGTATATCGCTTTATCAACGGTCGCTTTATTAAGCGTCTAAATCACACTTCATTTCACAGACCGATCATCACCCGGCCGGTTCTTATTTCCTTATCCAGGCTCAGGCGGTAGGTATAAAGTCCGGTGACCGGGGCACGAAATACAGACTGATACTTGCCCTTACCCATTTTACCGGATGCCAGCACTTTTACCAGGCGGCCATTGGCATCAAACATTTCCAACCGCACAGAAGCTGTCTTAGCCAGGGTAAATTCAATAGTGGTCTGCGTACCTGCCGGATTGGGAAACGCACGAACAGAATTTTCTGCCGGCAGTGGTTGACCGGTCACAGCCACGGGTGTAGCAGGAACCGGATTGATACCCCGTGCAATTCCATCGCCTGTATATTCCGACTGCAGTACCCAGATAGCATAACCACGTGCAGGCGCCCATACATGTACACGGCCATCATTGGCCACGGTGGTCTTTTGCGTGGTATCCAGGGCATTTACCAATACCTGGTTTTTCCAGTCGCTGTAGCCCGATGTGGCTGTTCCATTCGGAGAGCCATCGTTGTCGACCCAGATACCACGGGCGAGGCTGTTGTTGTTATTAATCACAAGAATACCTCCGCTTTTCGTACCATTGCCCTGCCTGCGGGCAGCATATACATTCCAGGTATCGCCGGCAAAAGTAGTAGTACCATTGGGCGAAGGCTCAGTAACGGGATTACCCTGCTCGGTCAGCACGATCATTGAATTGTTGAGATAAGTACGGCGGATGAACATCAGTTTATCAATATCTCTTTTCAGCGATGATGGCGGAGTGACGGTAAGGGAAGGGTTATGATTATCGGTTTGTGTGACACCATAATATTGCGGATAAAACAAGCAGGGTCTTCCTTCGGCAAAAAGGATATAGGCATATCCCATTTTCCAGTCCTGTGTCACCCATTTATCATGTTCTTTTCCTGTATCGTGGTTCTCCAGAAATGTAACAACCGATGTGCCACCGAGAGAATTACCACCATCATCCCGCACCATACCTGCATGGTTGAGCCAGGCCATATTAAAACTGGCGCCAGTACCATTTGTCATTTGTGTGAGTGTGTTCTTTAATGGAAAATCAAACACATCCACATCGGCGCCATCGCCTGCCAGCGTGTTGACCCAGTCTTTCAGCCTGTACTTGTAACCGGTGAAGTATTCTGCCACAATAAACCGTTGCGAACCGCTTTTGAGCGGAAGATTATTGACCCAGTCTGATACAAAATCTTCCTGGAAGCCGCGCACAAAATCGAGCCGGTAACCATCGAAGCCTATTGTATTGGTGAGCCAGGTGCCCCAGCTTTTCAAACGGTTTTGCACAACCGTGTCATAGGTATTGAAATCCATCCCAAACCATTTGGTATTGGGAACCAGCTGATCTTCGTATCCCCCTTCGGTACTGCCTCCATCGCCCAGATAATCGGCAGCATCTACCGGGTGAAAATTGGTATAGCTCCAGGTATAATTAGGCTCACCGGTGCCGGTGTGATTCACATAATCAACCGATGTGGCCGTAAAGGCTTTAAGAGAAGAGCTGGCGATATTGGAGCCATTGTACCAGACAGCTGAAGGATAGTAACCATTTGTCTGCGCAGCCCATTGCCACTCCCAGGCATTGGTAGACGGATTAGTACCTTCTTTACGTGCGGTCAGAATGATCTCAATAGTATCGGCAGTGGCCAGTGTGATCTTGTATTCATCAATGTCTGTAGAGTTCTGCATGTGTGCGCTGTAGGTACGCTGATCGAGTGCAACGTTATAATTACCGCTGCCATTGTTGGGTTCATACTCCCAAAGCTGACTGCCGGGCGATGGCGGAGGATCATCGGTAAATTTAAAATACACATCATATCCCCTTTCTCCTACTGCACCGCCATAGTTAAGAAAATAACCGCTGATCTGGATATAATAATCACCTGCCGCTGCATTCGGGATAATCCAGCGGATCTCATTGATCGGATAAGGCACACGTTGTGTACCACCACTCAATGCCTTATTAAATACATACGTTTTTACGGCAGGGTTATCACCACTTTCCTGTGCAAGCGAGTTGTCTGTGTAAATATGATTCAGGATTACATCTGCATATACATCCATATAGGGCACTCCCCCGCTGGTAGAGTGTGCATCGCTGATAAGACTTGCCAGTTCGGAGCGGGAACCAAAACGGGTTTCTGTTGTTCCTTTCTGATTGTAATTACCCAGGTCATAATGATCAAAAATACCATACCCCATATCGCTGATACCGAAATTTCCTTTCGACGGTGGCGGCATCCATAAGGCCCGTATGCCCGCTGATTTCATGTCGGTAAGTTTGGCACGGAGTGTATCGTACCATGATCCGTTTTTGCCGGCTTCATTTACAGGTACATTCCAGTAAAAAGCCTGCATCATTACATCGTCCTGTGCGTGGAGCGTGTCGAGGCATAGCAATGCCCCCAACACCAGGGAAAGTGTAGCCCTCTTTTTCATAATGGATAGTTTAATCGTTAATGGTTTAATAAAGTGTACCAGGTACACAATTTAAAAAAATCAGCCCTCCGGAACAATTTTTTTTAACGACACTAACAATGATGGGTAGTTATTCTCCACTTACAATCCGGAGTATCAGGAAGTAAGAACGGTTTTGCAGATTAACACTGATTTTTGGCTAAGTGTTTTGGCAGCGGGCAGACTCAACAGCGGCTAATCTTTACAATGCCAGTACGATACAAGTCAAGTGCCTGCTTTATTACTGCCCTGATTTTTCTGACAGGAAGATCGCGATCCGGATCCAGCAGCATAATTTTCATACGTGAGCGTTTTTCCTGTAAAAGAAAAGGCTGATCAAAATGCTTGCCTTCGACCAGTCCGATATATGGCTGGCCATATTTTTTATGCAGCCAGAGATAACAGAACATTTTCCCTTTGTAGCAAAAAAAAGGCATTCCATACTTCAGTTCGGTTGTCACATGCTGGTCCTGCGCAAGAATGATATCCCTTAATGCCATGAATACAGATTTCACCGGCTCTTCCTGCTGAAAATAAAAACTATCAATTGCTTTCATGGCGACCTGCGTTGGGGTGGTGTTATTGATTTTTACATAATTAAGCTAATTTCTGTTAATATCCATAGCGGTTCTTTTACCGGCAGGAAGGCGAAGGCCAGCTCTGTTCCGATTTTTGCAACCATAGTGAGATTATAAATAAGGCGGCATTGTTTTCTGAAGCAAAAGAAGATATTATTTTTGCAGTCATGAGATTCCTGTTTCTCTTTCTGGGACTATACCTGCTCTGGCTGTCGTTCATTCCCTGCAGCGACAGCAAAGACTGTATTGCCCCGGTTGAAGTGAATATCTCTGCCACCAATACCCATCAGGAACACGAGCATTCCAAAGAAGCCTGCACCCCTTTCTGTATCTGTTCCTGCTGCGCAGTATCCTCAATTTATCCGGCCTCCCAGAAAATACAGACAGAACGGATAAGCATTCCTGCTGCTCAATTCACTCTTTACGCAGTCAGCATACATTCCGAAACGCTACACAATATCTGGCAACCTCCCCGGTATTCCTGATCTTATTCTCCTGTAAAATCCGGTCAGCTTTCGCTCTGATCCGGTATTTATTGCCCATAATCAATACATCTGCAGATTGGCTAAGTGAGGGGATGATATCATCCTTTTCATACCAGCGCTGTCTGGCTTCGGCCACAGCAGCCGGATCCTATTCTGCTATCGCCCTGCCGTGATAATGCCATGTCATTATCAGCGTGCATAAATTATCGTTATTGTATGTTAAATAAGATCATTCTTTTCAGCATCAGGCACAAGCTCATTGTGGCCATGCTGACGCTGGCTCTTATCAGTTGGGGAGTATGGAGTGCCGGCAAACTACCCATTGATGCTGTGCCGGACATTACCAACAACCAGGTACAGATCATCACCCTTACACCTACCCTGGCGGCCCAGGAAACGGAACAACTGGTAACCTATCCGATTGAACAAAGCCTGGCCAATCTGCCCGATCTCGAAGAGATGCGTTCCATATCGCGGTTTGGCCTGTCGGTAATTACCGTTGTGTTTGCAGACGACGTTGATATTTATTTTGCCCGTCAGCTGATCACTGAAAAACTTAAGGAGGCTGAAGAAAAAATTCCCAAAGGCATCGGCAGCCCTGAACTGGCACCTGTGAGCACCGGATTGGGAGAGATCTATCAATATGTGATTCATCCCAAAAAAGGAGCAGAAAACAAGTACTCCGCCATGGACCTGCGCACCATGCAGGACTGGATCGTGGCCCGGCAGCTATATGGTACCAAAGGAGTGGCAGAAGTAAACAGTTTCGGTGGTTTGCTGAAACAATATGAAGTGGCGGTAAATCCTGCCCGGCTCAACTCTATGAACACCACTATTGCCGAGATATTTACAGCGCTGGAAAAAAATAATGAAAATACCGGTGGTGCTTATATCGACAAAAAGCCAAACGCTTATTTTATCCGTGGTGTGGGGCTCATTGGCAGCATGGATGATATCCGGAATATCGTGATCAAAAAAGTAAATAACATTCCCGTCCTTATCAAAGATGTGGCAGAAGTGAAAGCGGGCAACGCTATCCGATATGGATCTGTCACCTACAATGGAGAGAAAGAAGTGGTGGGAGGCATTGTCATGATGCTGAAAGGCAGCAATAGCGCTGCAGTGGTAGAGCGGGTAAAAGAAAAGATGGAATCCATTCGCAAGGCCCTGCCTGCTGACGTGGAGATTGAATCATATATCGACCGCACAGGCCTGGTAGACCGTGCCATCAACACGGTAAAAAATAATCTGATAGAAGGTGCTTTGATTGTGGTGTTTGTGCTGATCCTGTTTCTGGGAAATATCCGTGCCGGTCTTATTGTAGCTTCGGCCATTCCGCTGTCGATGTTATTTGCGCTGGGCATGATGCAATTATTTGGCGTAAGCGCCAATCTCATGAGTCTGGGTGCCATTGATTTTGGACTCATCGTAGATGGCGCGGTGATCGTTGTGGAGGCCACCATGCATCATCTGGGTTTAAGAAAAGGGACACGAAAACTCACACAGGCAGAAATGGACCTGGAAGTATATGCATCGGCATCAAAGATCAGGAACAGTGCAGCCTTTGGCGAGATCATTATCCTTATCGTATACATTCCCATACTGACACTGGTAGGCATCGAAGGTAAAATGTTTCGCCCCATGGCCCAGACTGTTGGCTTTGCCATTTTGGGCGCACTTATTCTTTCCCTTACTTATATCCCTATGATGTCGGCTCTTTTCCTTTCTAAAAAGACCCAGCACAAACGCAATTTCTCAGACCGTCTCATGGATCTGTTTCAGCGCTTATACGCACCTGTGATCCGTTGGGCGGTAAAAATGAAATATACCGTAGTGACTGCTGCTGTGGCACTGCTAATACTGGCTGTGGCGCTTTTCAGCAGAATGGGCGGCGAATTCATCCCCCAGTTGCAGGAAGGCGATTATGCTTTTCACTGCATCCTGCCACAGGGCACTTCGCTTACTCAAAGCGTTGAAACATCTATGCAGGCCAGCCGCATATTACGATCATTTCCCGAAGTGGAAATGGTAGTAGGCAAAACAGGTAGCGCTGAGGTTCCTACCGACCCAATGCCACCTGAGGCAACGGACCTTATTGTGAAGTTGAAACCCAAAAAAGAATGGACCACGACGAAGGATTACAATCAACTGGCCGCACGGATGCTGGAAAAACTGGAAGTGATACCCGGTGTATTCTTTGAAGCATCACAACCTATACAGATGCGCTTCAACGAACTGATGACGGGCGTACGGCAGGATGTAGCTATCAAGATTTTTGGTGAAAATATTGATACCCTCGCTACCCTGGCACCCCGGGTAGCAACTGTAGTGCAATCTGTGAAAGGAGCTACCGATCCACAGGTAGAAAGAACAGCCGGTCTTCCGCAAATCACCATTGAATATGACCGGGCAAAGCTGGCAGGCTATGGACTCAACATCAGCGATATCAACAAAGTTGTCAGCACAGCTTTTGCCGGAGAGGCTGCAGGGGTGGTTTTTGAGAATGAACGGAAGTTTGATCTTGTGGTACGACTCGACAGTACCAGCCGCCAGTCTATCGACGATGTGAGCAATTTATTTATACCTGCGGGCGATGGTAGCCAGATACCTTTGTCGCAGGTTGCAACCATTTCTTTTAAGGAAGGTCCGTCGCAGATAAGCCGCGAAGAAGGCAAACGCCGGATCGTGATCGGATTTAATGTAAGCGGACGTGATGTAGCCAGTGTGGTAAAAGAGATACAGGGCAAACTGGCTGTAGCCCGCATTTTGCCAACCGGCTATTACTATACGTACGGTGGTACATTCGAAAACCTGCAGGAAGCTTCTGACCGGCTTATGATTGCTGTGCCGGTAGCACTGGTACTGATCTTTATGCTGCTTTATTTCACCTTCCGGTCATTGAAAGAAGCATTGCTCATCTTTAGCGCCATTCCTATGAGCGCCATCGGAGGGGTATTTGCCCTGCTGCTCAGAGGTATGCCTTTCAGCATTTCCGCGGGTGTGGGCTTTATTGCCCTGTTTGGTGTAGCTGTATTAAACGGGATTGTATTGATCAGCACATTCAATCAACTGCAAAAAGAAGGGATCACCGATGTGCTGCAACGGGTTTATGAAGGCACAAAGATCCGCTTGCGCCCGGTCCTGATGACCGCTTCTGTAGCTGCGCTCGGATTTATCCCCATGGCACTCTCTGGCGGGGCCGGAGCAGAAGTTCAAAAGCCGCTGGCCACTGTTGTTATAGGCGGGTTGATCACTGCCACCCTTCTTACCCTGGTGGTATTACCCTTACTGTATATTATTTTTTCCGGAAAAATAAAAACAATACGTCCCATCGCACCTGTAACCATGCTTTGCCTGTTGCTGATTTTCGTTGGCAGCGAAGCTTCTGCGCAAACGATAAGAGCAAAACGATTGTCGGAACAGGAAGCCATTGAATGGACAAAAAATAACCTGCTGTATCAGGTAAATGCCCAGCAGATCACCAAAGGAAAGGCGCAGATAAAAACGGCTACTGCATTTCCTAAAACAGGCGTATTTGCAGAAAACGAGGACATGCGTCCCTCCGATAATGCCGGCATACTGAAGATAGGCGTATCGCAGGCGGTGGCCTGGCCCGGGTTGTATAAAGCACAGAAAAATCTGTATCGCGAACAACTGAAGTATTATGAAACGGGCACTTCAGTCATCGATGCTGAACTGAAAAAAGAAGTCAGGGCAGTATACTATCAACTCTGGTACCTGCAAAACAAACAACAGCTCTATCAGCAACTGGATAGTATTTATGCATCGCTGACCGGAGCTGCTATTCTGAAAGTAAAAACGGGCGATAGCCCCGGCCTTGACAGTATTGCCGCCAAAGTACGGATGGCTGAACTGAAAGCCTTTATCATCCAGATAGGCAATGATGTCCGTATACAGCAGCAGGCCCTTATGCAGTATCTGAATACCAGCGATCCTGTGCTACCAGTGCTGAGTCCTCTCCTGAAATTGCCGATGCCGCCGCTGGCTGCCGATAGTATGCACCCTACCCTCGCATTGCAGATGCAAAATATCCGGATTGCCAATGCGGGTATCGACGTCACCCGTAATGAAAATAAACCGGAGATTTCGGGGCGTTTTTTCAGTCAGCGGTTCTGGGGCGCCAAAGACCCGTTTACTGGCTTTTCGGTTACGGCAGCGTTTCCATTGTTTGGCAGTAATGCTTACCGCAATAAAGTGAAAGCAGCAGAAGCTGAAAAACTGCTTCAGCAAAAGCAACTGGAGTATGATCAGCAGCAATGGAATACCCGGCAAATACAGTTGTGGCAAGACGCAGACAAAAACAACAGCATGCTGTCATTTTATGAATCGGCCGGATTAAAACAGGCCGATGAGATCATCAGCGCTGCTTCACTCGCCTACCGCTCTGGCGAGATCAGTTTTGCCGAACTATCGCAGTTTCTCACTCAGGCGATCGATATTCAGAAAAACTATCTCGAAAGCCTGAATCAGTACAATCAGGCAGTCATCAGATACCGTTACTACATCAATCAATAAATGAATATGAAAAGATATTTTGGTATATTATTCCTTATGTCAGCCTTCACCATACTACTGGCATGTAATGGACAAAAAAGTGATCAGGCCGAACAAGCTGTTCCGACCGAAGAAAAAAATGATCACCCCGATGAGAAAACGACCAGCCTTACAGACGAGCAGATAAAAAGTATTGGTATTGAATTCGGGGCTGTGGAACAAAAGCAGCTCACCCGCTCGCTCAAGACCACCGGCATGCTGCGTGTTCCCAATCAGAATAAGGCAACCATCAATTCTGTCTATAGTGGTGTTGTAAAAACATTGCTCGTACAACCCGGCGATATTGTCAGAAAAGGGCAGACCATTGCCAGTATTGCCAACCCGGAATTTGTACAGGTGCAAAGCAATTACCTGAGTGCAGATGCAAAAATCGGCTTAGCCGAACTGGAAGTAAAGCGACAAAAAGAACTGAACGCCGGCAATGCCGGTGCGCTGAAAAATCTGCAGGCTGCAGAAACGGAACTCCGTACCCTGCGTACGGCAAAATCGACCTACGAGCAGCAAATACGGCTGATGGGTATCAATCCTGCCACACTCAGCAATGGCAGGCTCATTTCCGTATTATCCATTACCAGCCCCATCAGTGGTGTGGTCAGCAGTGTAAAGGTGGAAATGGGCAGCTTTATAGATCTTTCTACACCTATAGCAGAAATTGTAGACAACAGCCAACTGCACCTCGACCTGTTTGTATATGAAAAGGATCTTCCTAAACTCAAAGAAAACCAGTTGATCCATTTTACCCTTACCAATAATCCCGGCAGAGAGTATGATGCACAGATATATTCACTGGGGTCTTCATTTGAAGGAGAAAGCAAGGCGGTAACCGTACATGCCAAAGTACAGGGCGACAAAACAGGGCTTATTGATGGCATGAATATTACTGCCGTGATCAGCCTGGAAAAAACTACCGTGCCTGCAGTACCTACAGAATCAATTGTAACTATGCAAGGGCAGGATTTTATTTTTATAACAGTTGCAGATACACATGGGCATGAAGAGAAAGAAACGGGTTTTGAAATGATCCCTGTTGCCCGTGGTACAACCGACGTAGGCTATACGGAAATAACTCCCCTGAAAGAAATTCCGTCCGGTGCAACAATTGTAACCAAAGGCGCTTTCTTTATAATGGCTAAATTTACCAATGCCGGAGGGCATGAACATTAACCTTATCCATCATAAATTCAAACTATGACGTCGCTGTTAATTGGAAGTTTCCTGATCAGCCTGCTTCATGCCATCATACCCAACCACTGGTTGCCGGTACTCGCTATTGGCCGCAAAGAAGGCTGGAGCCTGGCAGAAACCACCCGCATCACTTTCCTGAGCGGGCTGGCGCATGTGCTCAGCACAGTAGTAATTGGTTTACTGCTGGCACTTATTGGCAATCAGCTGGCCGGTTATATTGAAGACTTTTCCCGCATCATCGGATCTGCAGTGCTCATACTAATGGGGCTGTATTTTATCCGCCAGCATTATACGCATCACCATTTTCATGTAAACGAAAAGCAGATCAATACCAAAAGCAAAAAAGCGTTACTGATCAGCCTTGTAATTGCCATGTTCCTTTCTCCCTGCATGGAAATAGAAGCTTACTTCCTGGTGGCAGGCAATAATGGCTGGCATCAATTTATCATCATTGCCCTGCGGTATTCCACCATATCCATCTCAGGTATGCTGATCTGGGTAAGGATTGCCTATAAGGGTATGTTGCGGCTCAACTGGCACAAACTCGAGCATAACGCAGGCATCATCACCGGCGGCATCCTGATTGCAACCGGTATTTTATCATTCTTTATTCACTAGATCATGAGCAAACCACATAATCATTCCGCTTCGGAAAAAGAACACAACCATGAGCATGGCGGGCCTTTTGGCAAAAGAAGTGAATTGATATTTTCTCTGCTCTGCGGCCTGTTTCTGGGGCTGGGATTCCTGGTCCAGCAATTCATACCGGACACTCCCTCCTGGCTATCGCTGTGCGCTTATATCATCGCTTACTTCTTTGGTGGCTTTTATACGTTAAAAGAAGCCATTGAAAGCATTGCCCGCGGCAAATTTGAAATCGATTTTCTGATGCTGGTAGCCGCAGCCGGAGCTGCTGCCCTGGGAGAATGGCCCGAAGGAGCCCTGCTGCTCTTCCTGTTTAGTCTGGGGCACTCGCTGGAAAATATGGCTATGGAAAAGGCCCGGAAATCAATCGAAGCGCTGGCCGGGCTGGCACCCAAGACGGCTACGGTACGCCGCAATGGCCAGATCACTGAAATACCGGTAGAAGAATTACAAAAGGGTGATATTGTAATCGTGAAGCCCAACAGCAAGATCCCTGCAGATGCAGTAGTTGTTGCCGGCAACAGCACCGTCAACCAGGCCCCTATTACCGGAGAAAGCATACCGGTCGACAAAACTGCCATTGATAAAGACAGTGCAGACATTACCGATGAAAGAAATATTCAGTCCATACACAAAGTATTTGCCGGCACGATCAACGGAGCAGGTACACTTGAGATCAGAACGTTGAAAGAAGCCAAAGACTCCACCCTATCAAGAGTGGTGCAGATGGTAAAGGAGGCCGAGCAACAACAGTCGCCCACTCAACAATTTACCAAAAGAATAGAACGGTATTATGTACCAGCTGTACTCCTGCTGGTGATCATGCTCATGTTTGCTTTCCTGGTCATCGACGAGCCTTTCAGTAAAAGTTTTTACCGGTCAATGGCGGTGCTGGTAGCAGCCAGTCCCTGTGCCCTCGCTATCTCTACCCCCAGTGCTGTATTAAGCGGAGTAGCCCGTGCCGCAAGACAGGGCATACTGGTCAAAGGCGGACGCCCGCTCGAAGACCTGGGCACACTTACTGCGCTGGCCTTCGACAAAACCGGCACACTTACCGAAGGTAAACCCCGGTTAAACGCCCTTATTGCATTGAATGGCGTAAGCGAAACAGATCTTTTATCAACAGCTATTGCCGTTGAGCGACTCAGCGATCATCCGCTTGCTGCCGCCATTGTAAAAGATGGTATGAAAAAAATAAACGGTATCGAAACCGGCGAAGCCAGTAACCTGAAAGCCGTAATGGGAAAAGGCGTTGAAGCGATATATAAAGGCCAGCGTATAGTGATCGGTAATGCCGAGTTATTTAAAAGTAATGGACATGACAACCTTCCACCGGATCTGATACAGCCTGTAATGCAACTGCAAGAGGAAGGCAATACAACCATGATTGTACAAAGAGACAATGTCTTTATTGGCATACTGGGTGTGATGGACACTCCCCGTCCTGAAGCGGCGAGCGTATTAAAAGAACTCAGAGAAACTGGTATAAAAAAAATGGTGATGCTCACGGGCGACAATCAGCGTGTGGCAGATGCGGTAGCCAAACAGATCGGCCTTACCGAAGCCAAAGGAGACCTGCTGCCCGAAGAAAAAGTAGCAGCCATCAATCAGCTTCGTGAGCAGGAAAACAAACTGGCTATGGTGGGTGATGGAGTGAATGATGCCCCTGCCATGGCTAAAAGTACGGTAGGCATTGCCATGGGTGCGGCAGGTAGTGATGTGGCACTGGAAACAGCCGATATTGCCTTAATGGCCGACCGTCTCGATAATTTGCCTTTTGCTATTGGTCTCAGCCGGAAAAGCAAGTCAATCATCCGGCAAAACCTTTTTATAAGTCTGGGAATGGTCGCCTTACTGATTCCGCTTACCATTTTGGGTGTCACTAATATTGGTCCGGCTGTGGCGGCCCATGAAGGATCAACGCTGGTGGTAGTGCTAAACGCATTGAGGTTACTGGCTTATAGATTGTGAGAAGATTTGGCAACATTCTCATTTTTGCTTAAACTTCTAATAATTGATTAATAATCAGCGTTCACCAATATATTTCCGTCAATCGCCTGATCACCCCCGTTCGCATGCTCAACTGTGCCGGTTGTGTCAATGCCGTAAACTGGTCGTGCGTCATATGAAAACCCATGTAATAGCACCACCAGCCCAGGCTGAGGTAAGGTATGGCCCTGAGTTCGGCTTCACTCAATGGGCGCACCTGGCGGTAAGCAGTTAGCAGTAGCTGATAGGAGCGGTCGGCCTCTGCCTGCGTCATGCGTCCAAAATGCACATCAAGACAAAGATGCGTCCAGAATGTCATGACATCATTTACCAGCCAGCCGTGACCAAGAAAATCGAAATCGAATAAGGTGATAACATCGTCTTCGAAGTGAAAATTTTTGGGTAGGAAATCGTACTGGCAATACCCGGTAGCGAAATCCGGTAAGGGCAATTGTGCCAGTGCGGATTTAGCCTGGTCCGCCGCTTTCAGCCACCAATCATATTCTGTGGGAATGGAAGTAAATGCCGGTTGCAACCGCTGTAATGGCTCATCAAAAATAGTCGTCAGATTATATTCCCAGCGCTCCTCCTTCAACTTTACAGAGGCTGATACATTATGAAATGCAGCCATCGCACGACCGAGGTTTTGCAATTGTGCGTCATTCAGCTTATTGACAGTTGTACCTGGCGCATAGGTAAATAAAACAGCCGGGCGTAATCCTTCCGCTGCTTCCAGTTGCTGTATGTAATTCCCCTGCTGGTCGGCTACAGGATAAGACACGGGTACAGTTGCTTTCTTCAACGCATTAAGCATTTCAATTTCTGCACTTATCTGCGAAAGGATTCTGTGGCTGCTACGGTATACGCGCAGAATAAACCGCTGATCAGCAGCTTCAATCAGGTAGGTATCACCTACTCCTCGTACCAGCAGTTGTCCTGTGGTAGCAGGCAGTCCGTAATGTACCGTCACCAGGGCTGCCAAAGCCTGCGGATCAAGAGTGGAGTAAATGGTCGGGAAAAGTGACATAATAAACAGTTATTGCAAGCGGCAAATATATTATTTGTAGCGGCCCGGCAATCTTTATTTGCAAATCATATCAACTACAACTTCCTGAAAACCTCTGTAAAATTTTCAGCGGATTTAACTTCAATGGCGAAGACCCTGTCATTTTTATTACGAAGAAAATGGATCAACACCCTGCTTTGTACTGCCTGAAAATGATCTTTTGTTAAGGAAATCAATTCCTGTCCGGGCATCTGGTCATATATCAATATCAGCTTCCCTGCTTCTTCAAGTATCTGCATCTTCCGGTAGTCGCCTAAATAATCCGGGTACAACTCAATATCTATTTTCCGAGAATTCTGCCAGTCCCCTTTCTCTTTGTGGAAGAACCGTGTCTTATCTCCCAATCGGCTCATATCTGATATTGCCAACCGGTATGCTACAGCGTAGGCGCTATCTGCCGGTACAATCGTATCAGGGACTACTCCCCTGGCCTCCAGTTCATAATTATTATTCATTTTATCAAAGACCCTACTGTCTGGTATCTCTGCTGAAAAGAAGCGCTCAAACTTTGTCCAGTTTAAAGCATTCCCGCCTCCTTTTGTCTTTTCTCCCACAATAACCGTATGAGGCCGATATTTCCTGATTTTATAGGCGATCGACTCGGCCGCAGAAAAGGTGTTGGTACTGGTAAGAATAAAAATCTTCTTCGGAACTGCATTATCGTAACCGGCATTCTTACTGACAGTATACTCTTTGGCAAAGACCGCCTCTTTCCATACTCCCTGAGAATCGTACCGGTTATGACTTTCTGCAGTGAGGAAATAATTATCTGTTTGAGGAGCAAAGAAAGAATAGGCATATGCCGCCATAGAAAGATAGCCGCCGTTATTATTTCTCAAATCAAGGATAAGAGTCTCTGTATTGGCCAAAAAAACCATTACCTCTTCAAACCTGATCCGGTTCTTATTATCTTTTCGATTATAGGCAGTGGTAGTAAACGCTTTTATTTCAGCATACCCAATATTTCCAGGCAGTATTTTTATATCTCCATACTGAAACATATCTTCTTTCATCCGATCCTGATACGTTTTCAGTTTTCTTCTTGATTTCTGCAGACGCCGCGATCTGATTTTCAACTCTTTCTTTTCTGGCAGGCGAGTCAGTTCTTTGTCATCCTCCGTAATATTAAAAACGGGAGGAGTAACTATAATATGCAGATCATTGCTAACCCGTTGCAAATCTTTAGTTATCTCAAAAGCAAATTCATGAGCATTCAGAGATACATCGTACTTATCATTATCTAGTTTCCAGGTAATAGTGTCACACATTCTCTGAGCAAGTGCGGCTGAAACATACTCCCGATTCAGTAGTTTGCACAGATCTCTTACCAGCCATATGCGCAAAGAGTCGTTCTGGGCGCGACTATATCCGGTTAAAAGCAACAGGCTTATGCAAAGAAGCAACCGAAGGCTCAGATTCATGGCAGTTATCGGCAAATAGCTAAAGCTACACTTGTTTAATAAAAAACGCTGTTAAACCTCTGCCTCTTGTACAGATTTTGCCTTTATTTACTTTACGGTAGCCTTATTCGTAACCTTTCTGTTGGGTGTTTTGCTTTTGCGGGCTTTTTGCAACTGGGTCTTACGGATCCGCAGCCGGCGCTTTGCGGCCTCGGCCGCTTTCAGGATAGCGTCCTCAAAAATGGTTGAACTGCTTTTTACATACTCATCTTTACCCGGCACACGCATATTGAGCGTACAGGTAGTCGTTTCCTTATTGCCTTTTACATTATTCTCAACAGTAACCTCCACTTCCTGCAGATCTTTGTAATATTTGTCGAGACTGCCCAGCTTCAGCGTAATAAATGCTTTCAGCGAAGGGCTGATTTTGTGCCCTGGTGATTCGATACGAAATTTCATAAAAAAGTTTTAAGTGATAGGTTATGAGCAATAAGTTATAAGTAGTAAGTAATGAGTACAAATTTACAATTAATACTAAACTTTTTAGACGCCCCGTTTAAACCCTTTATACTTTTTATACCCTTTATGCTTTTTTTGTAGCCCTGTAATTAAGCCCCGCTGTGGTACCTGCCGTTACATCAATCGTGACACCAGTAATGGATGCCGCCATGTCTGATGCCAGGAATACTGCTGTCTGCGCAATATGATCCATTAATGGCAATCGTTTCAGCATGGTATCGGCATTCATTCCCTGCAATACAGTAGCCATTATTTCGGGATAAGTATCTATTGCTTCTTTAAATATCCTTGAATCAGGAGAACCACCCGAACGGATATTCACTACCCGTATACCATATACACCCAACTCTGCTGCCAGGTTGCGCGACAGGCTCTCAATTGCACAACAGGCGGGTGCAAATCCGCCCGTATAGGGATAACCAATACCGCCGGGTGTGGCGGTGAGCGAAAGTATTACTCCTGACTGTTGCTTTATCATTACCTGCGCTGCTGCTTTGGCCGTAATGAAACGGGTATGCAGCATGCGGGTAACGGGGTTTACAAAATCAGCAGCCGCCAACTGTATTAATGGTATATCCTGGATCACATCGACCCCCACGGCATTAAAAGAGATATCGACGGTACCGATCTTTTCGTGCATTCGATTGATATGTGCCGTGACAGCCTCTTCATTCATTCCATCCACTACGGCTGTTTCGGCCCATCCGCCTGCTGCACGAATAGTAGCTGCTACCCTTTCAATGGAACCAGCTTTATGCCCGGTAAGGAATACCCGGGCTCCTGCCGCAGCGAATGCTTTTGCCACAGCACCGCCCAGCGATCCGCCGGCACCATAGATGACTGCGTTTTTTTGTTGAAGCAGCGTATTGCTCATAAAAACATTTTTTCGTTTTGTCTTATGCAACTCTTATACCAGCATTTACATACCCCTGTAGCTGGCACCTGATTATTGAGTAATGGTAAAGTAATGACGACCATGACCTTTACAATCACTGCAGGTCTTATATATGTCCCTTGACTGGGTTGAATAGGTGGGGGCTTTGGTAACTGTAGTGGTTTTAATAGTGTATCCACCCGACAAACGGGGTGTCTGGGTCACGTACTCACGGGTGTACCCTTCATGCACCATAACAGATTCTTTTACGGTTTCACTATATATCCTGCCGGTACCACGGCATTTCCCGCAATATACAAAAGCAGGCACTGTCTTCGCATCCTTTGTTGCATCTTTTGCTATTACATACAATATATACCGATCGGTCTGCCCGCGAAACAGCAGAACAGATTTACCATCTTCACGTTCTTCTACAACGGTAAGTTCATTAAAAACAGGAGGCAACGCCCCCTCTGCTCCTGTAAAACCAACTTTTCCGTCTGCTGTGCGATAACTATACCCTTTTACTTCAGGAAATATATTTTCCGGTTTATTACGACCAGCAGCTAAAGGTATTTTGACAATCCCTACTCCCGATAGGATCATTTGCCCGTTTTTAAACCCAACTACTTCCTGCCGGCCGTCCCTGACGTACGAATAGGTTATTTTCCTGATGGCTACAGAATCGAGCGCAGACAATTGCGAATGAATATCGTCGCGATCCCTGAAAAAGCCATTTACAAAATACCATCGGCTATCCCTGGCATTCTGAAAAACAAAAAAACCATCGGCATAACGATAAGCGGCAACTTTTTGATCCGGCAGGGCAAACCGGTTATAGTCAGGTATAAAGAAAGAGAGTTGCTCGCCGTCGTACAGCTCATAAATATTATACTCTTTACTATTCAATTTTTCATAGGTAACATATTGAGGCTGGCGGATAGTTATATCACCTACCCTGATGCCATAGCGGCCATTTTCTTCATATAAAAAGTGATTATTCCCTATAGCGATAGCCGCATCGGCTGAGTGTATGTCCCCCTTTATCAATTCCACAAAGCGACCACTATTAACATAGTACAATCCACCATTTTTACCTCCGGCGCTATCCACTGCTAATTCAACAGCGAATTTGTTTTTAACAAAATCGTACTTACCTACTATTCTTTTTTTCCAGCCTGACTCGCAATAAAAATAATCGGTTTCTTCTCCCTGGTAATGGGTAATCCGCATTTCGGTCGTCGCTACCAACCATGAATGTTCGCGCGCACGGAATATGCCATAATTGTTATCGCGCCGGGCAATAAAGAAGACCTGATAGTTACGGCCATTTACCTGCCGCAACTCCTGGCACCAGCCCGGAAAAAGATCCGCAACCGGCTGTTCTTTTACCGGGAAAACCACCCCTCCTTTCTGATAAACAAGATTGGAAAGGCCGGCCTTATACAATAACATAAAGTCAGTAACCTGGGGAGCGCTCACCGAATCATAGATAAAATCCGTAATAAATACGGGCTGACGCTCCCAACTGATCTTACCTTTTTTTATCGTATAGTATCCTTCAAAATCATACAGTGCCCAGCGTCCTTGCCTGGAGAAGGCAACATATCCGGCACTTATCCGGTAATTGTCATATTCACATGGCAGCAACTCCTTATCCTTACCGCTGTAGCTGCAACTGACTCCATAACGCCCGTTTTCGCGGGTAATCACAAACGGAACGACCTCTCCTTGCTGGGTTACACTCAAAGCCGTATCAACCACTTCACGCAAAAAAGAATCGTCAGATATTTTCTTTGCGGATACGCAAAGGAAAAGGTGCAGAAATAATATAACACTACAGATCCTGGCAATCGTGATAGAAAGGTGGTTTGGCATGGCAGTAAGTGTTTTTGGCGGCAACAACCAACTCTAAAAATATAAAACCCGGGCGATTTATCATAATGCATCTATACCCATCCATAATGGCTGATGCTTTTGTATATTTATCCGGCATAGTCAAATTAGCCCAGTCTTATGCAGACAAACAACAAACTCACACTCATAAAGCTCATTCATACCGCCATCTGGATCTTTTTCAACATCGTTATTTTTTATATGCTCTATGCCGTGCTGATCAATAAGATTGACCACTGGCTTTGGATCGGGTATGGACTGATCTTGCTGGAAGGCATTGTACTGCTCTGTTTCAGATTATCCTGTCCGCTTACCGTCCTGGCCAGGCGTTATTCGGATTCTGATCGCAGCAATTTTGATATTTATCTGCCCGAATGGCTGGCCCGGTATAACAAACAAATCTATACCAGCATCATGATCATTATTCTTATCCTGACCATTTACCGGTTGCTGAATTGATCAGGCCCGCCAGGTTTGGCGGGCCTGCAGAAAATCTTTCTTACAATTTCTTCTCCCTCATCAGCACAATGCGGCCGCAAACCTTCTGCCTTTTACCTCACACCTTCTACTTTGCAGGCCCGCCAAGCATGGCGGACCTGCAGAAAATCTTTCTTGCAATTTCTTCCCCCATCAGCACAATGCGGCTGTAAACCTTCTGCCTTTTACCTCACACCTTCCACCTTCCCTAATGTTGCTTTCTCACATATTTAGTCAGAATCACAATCTGCTGTCCTTCCACGCGTCCTTCAATTTGTTCGGTATTATCTGCCACTAGACGGATGTTGCGTACAACCGTACCCAGTTTGGCGGTAATTGTTGATCCTTTTACATCAAGTGATTTTACCAGCACTACCGTATCGCCATCGAGTAACTGGTGCCCATTACTATCTCTGTGCAGTTGTACGGTACCATCACTTTCATGATCCCCGGTAGCCCGTGCCCAGGCCAGGTTTTCGTCAGACAAATACATCATGTCGATGGCATCGGCAGCCCAGCTTTCCTGGCGCATCCGGTTCAGCATTCGCCACGCCACTACCTGCACCGCAGGTACTTCACTCCACATGGCAGTAGTCAGGCATTGCCAGTGTGCGGTGTCGAGTTCTGCTTTCTTTTCGATCTGGGTCAGACAGGCAGGGCACACCAGGATACTCTGATCTGCATAGGGAGCGGGATCGGGAGGCAATTGATACACATTTAAACCCTGGGGTTCGCCGCAAAGCTCACATTTGTGTTCACTACGGGCCTGTAATTGTTGTTCGAGTGTCATATATAAAGTAGTTGAAAAACGGCGCGAATGTAGCTTTTTTCCTTCTGCTTTTTACTGATCTGCAGACGTACAGGACAGAAACCATTTTCTGTCCATTCTATCACCCGTGCAGATAGGGGATGCTATTTTTTATCAAACCAAAAACAACCGTTAACTTCGCCCCTTAATGAAAATCCTCATTAAGCAGGGCAGGATTATTGATCCTTCTTCAGCTCTCAACGGACAATTAGCAGATATTTTTATTGAAAACGGGGTTATTGCCCGTATCGGTCAGGATTTGACCGTGGATGCCAACCAGGTGGTAAAGCTCGATGGGGCATTTGTATCTCCAGGATGGGTAGATGTATTTGCCCAGTTTGGCGACCCAGGCCTGGAATACAAGGAAACACTGGAAACGGGCGCTGCTGCCGCAGCGGCGGGTGGCTACACAGATGTGCTGGTGATACCCAATACCAATCCCTGTATCCATAATAAAGCGGCTGTAGAATATATAGTACAGAAGTCAAAGATGCTCCCGGCCCGTGTACATCCCATTGGTGCCGTTACACGGCAGACAGAAGGTAAGGAGCTGGCTGAAATGTACGATATGCGTCAAAGCGGGGCACTGGCCTTCAGCGATGGCACCTCTCCGATACAGTCGGCCGGATTGCTTGTAAAGGCACTGCAATATGTAAAAGCATTTGACGGCATACTGATCCAGGTTCCCGACGATAAAAGCATCAACCCGCATGGGCTGATGCACGAAGGCATTGTATCTACCCAACTGGGCCTGCCCGGCAAACCCGCCATGGCCGAAGAACTGATGGTAGCCCGCGATATCGAACTGCTCCGCTATGCAGACTCGCGTCTTCATTTTACCGGCATTGCCAGTGCACAATCACTAAACAGTATCCGCAAAGCCAAAGAAGAAGGCCTCAAAGTATCCTGTTCGGTATCTCCGGCACATCTGTTCTTTACAGATGCCGACCTGGTTAATTATAACAGCAATCTCAAAATCAATCCCCCTCTTCGGCTGCAGGCCGATCGTGAGGCATTGCGCCGGGGTGTGCTGGACGGGAGTATTGATTGTATTGCCAGTCATCACCAGCCGCATGAATATGACAGCAAAGTGCTGGAATTCGAATACGCCAAATATGGCATGATCAGTCTTGAAACGGCTTTTGCCGCATTGAATACGGCCATGCCCGGTACCGATCCGGAAGTATGGGTACGCCTGCTGGCAGTGAACCCGCGCCGCCTGTTTGGTTTACCAGCAGCCAGCATTGAAGCAGGGCAGCCGGCCAGCCTCACTTTCTTTGAGCAGTCGGGCGAATGGACCGTTACCGAAAAAGAGCTGCGGTCAAAATCAAGAAATACCCCCTTCCTCGGCCTCGATCTTACCGGCCGGGTGCTGGGCACGCTGAATCAATCCAATATTTATATTAATTCCTGAAAACGCCTCTTATCATGATCAAACTTACACCGCTTGTAAAAGGCGCTATTACTGGAGTTGTGATGCTGGGTATCACTCTTGTGCTTTCTTCTATGAAGATACCCGCCAACTCAGGGGCGCAATACCTGATCTATGCCACCTATGCAGGTGGTATTATCTGGACACTGATGACCTATGCAGGTTCCGGCTCATTTACCGGAAAATTTGGGGAATTATTTGGTCAGGGCTTTCGCTGTTTTATAGTGGTGACCCTTATCCTGGTTATTTTCACCTTCATATTCAGCAGTATGCATCCGGAATTTGCAGAGCAATCGGCTCAGTATTACCGCGAAGACCTGGTAAAAGCCAATAATCTTACCCCCGGCGAAATTGATAAGCAGGTGGCCAGCTATAAAAAATCATTTACTACTACCGTGGTATCAATGACAATTTTTCAGAATCTGATTCTGGGCACTATTTTTACAGCTGCCGGAGCAGGTTTCATCCTAATGCGCAGAAAACAATAACATGGATATTTCGCTGGTCATACCGCTTTTTAACGAGGAAGAATCACTTCCCGAACTGACCGCCTGGATCGAACGGGTGACGGCGGAGCATAAACTCAGTTATGAGATCATCTTTGTAGATGATGGCAGTACGGATGAGTCCTGGAATGTGATCATGAGACTGCGGGCTGCCAACCCCCATGTAAAGGGAATCAAATTTCAGCGCAACTATGGCAAGTCTGCCGCCCTCAATGAAGGATTCCGCGCTGCGCAGGGCGAAGTAGTGATCACGATGGATGCCGACCTGCAGGATAGTCCCGATGAAATACCGGAACTGCGCCGTATGATCATCGAAGACAAATATGACCTGGTAAGCGGCTGGAAAAAGAAACGCTACGACAATAAGCTCACGAAAAATCTGCCGAGCAAATTGTTTAATGCCGCTGCCCGGCAGATGAGTAAGATAAAACTGCACGACTTCAACTGCGGTCTGAAATCATATCGCAACAAAGTAGTAAAGAGCATAGAAGTATACGGCGAAATGCATCGCTATGTACCGGTGCTGGCCAAATGGTCGGGCTTCCGTCGTATCGGCGAAAAAGTGGTAGAACACCGCGCCCGGAAATATGGTGTCACCAAATTTGGCTGGACCCGTTTCATCAACGGTTTTCTTGACCTGATGACTATTTTCTTTATGGGCAAGTTTGGGAAACGCCCCATGCACTTCTTTGGTTTGTGGGGTTCGGTATTCTTCCTGATCGGCCTGGTTTTCGCCGTTTATCTCAGCGTTTCCAAAATCATCGACTTCAGCTACCCCATTACCAACCGCCCGGGTTTTTATATGGCGCTCACCTCGATCATCATAGGTATGCAATTGTTCCTGGCCGGTTTTATTGGCGAACTGATATCGCGCAATGCGTCGGGACGTAACAGCTACCTGATAGAAACCAAAGAAGGATTGTAATGGCAAAAGTGGTGATCATAGGACCGGCACATCCGCTGCGTGGCGGACTGGCCACCTTCAATCAACGGCTGGCGCGTGAGTTTATGGCACAGGGCGATGAATGCAGTATCTGGTCTTTTTCCCTGCAATACCCGTCTTTTCTTTTTCCTGGCAAAACCCAGTACAGCGATGAGCCTGCACCGGCGGATATTCCCATTCATACTGAGATCAATTCCATCAACCCGTTTAACTGGTTGCGTGTAGGGAATAAATTGCGCCGTATGCGGCCCGATCTGATCATTGTACGCTACTGGCTACCGCTGATGGGTCCCTGCCTGGGTACTATCCTGCGGCGTGTGCGAAAAAAAGGCCATACCCGTATTGTTTGTATTGCCGACAACATCATCCCCCATGAAAAACGTCCCGGCGACAAACCCTTTACCCGTTATTTTGTAAAGAGCTGTCACGCTTTTATTACCATGAGTGAAAAAGTGATGCAGGACCTGCGCAGCTTCGAGGATAAGAAGCCTGCCCTGCTGATCCGTCACCCGCTCTATGATAATTTCGGCGAACCAGTCGCCAAAACTGCTGCCCGTCAACACCTGGCTATCGACAGCCAGCAAAAGCTGGTGATCTTCTTTGGATTTATCCGTAAATACAAAGGCCTCGATCTTTTATTGCAGGCAATGACCGACCCACGCATTCGCCAGGCCGGTATCCGGCTACTTGTTGCCGGTGAGTTTTATGAAGAGGAACAACCTTATCGTCAGCAAATCGAGCAATCGGGCATTAGCGATTTACTGATACTGCATACCGACTTCATCCCCGACAGCGAAGTACGCTACTATCTCTGCGCTGCCGATGCAGTGATACAACCTTATCGCAATGCTACCCAAAGCGGCGTAACGCCACTGGCCTACCATTTTGACAAACCTATGGTCGTAACCAATGTAGGTGGTCTGCCCGATCTGGTCCCCCATGAAAAAGCCGGGCTGGTAGTGGCCCCTGATCCTACTGCCATCGCCGATGGCATACTCCGTTTTTACCAATTAGGAGAAGACTATTTTATTCCTCATCTTCGCACGGAAAAGCTGAAATACAGCTGGCTGAATGTGGTAAATGCCGCCAGAAAGCTGGCCGCCGATGGTAACAATCAATCCTGAGGCGCTTCATTTCGCCGCTGGAAATTGTTACAGAATGATCTACAGAAGCAAAGCTCCCCTTCGCATTGGTCTGGCCGGTGGCGGTACTGATGTAAGCCCATATGCTGATCAGTTTGGCGGCGCTATTCTCAATGCCACCCTTTCCATGTATGCCAATGCCAGCATTGAATTAACAAATGATGATACCATTGTACTGGATGCTATTGACCGGGAGGAAACGGAAACCCATGCCTGGGCCGATCAATTGCCCCTGAATGGTAAACTGAATTTGTTGAAGGGAGTATATAACCGTATTCAACGCGACTATGGCATTTCCCGGCAGGGCTTTCGTCTGTCTACTTTTGTAGACGCACCGGCAGGATCCGGCCTGGGTACCAGCTCTACTTTAGTTGTGGCTATTATAGGAGCATTTGCCGAAATGCTGCGCCTGCCTTTAGGTGAATATGATATTGCCCATTATGCTTATGAAATTGAGCGGCAGGATCTGCAACTGGCCGGTGGCCGCCAGGACCAGTATGCGGCCACTTTTGGTGGAGTTAACTATATGGAGTTTTATGAAGGCGATAAAGTGATCGTGAATCCATTGCGCATCAAACAGCAATACCTTTTTGAACTGGAAAATAACCTGTTGTTGTATTATACATCAACCAGCCGCGAGTCAGCACATATCATCGAAAAACAAAGCAGGAATGTAACCGAGAAAAAAGACAGCTCTATAGATGCCATGCATCAGCTCAAAGAGCAGGCCCGTCAGATGAAAGAAGCCCTGCTCAAAGGTAAATTGCACGAAATTGGCGAGATTCTTGACTTTGGTTTCAGGCAAAAAAGACAAATGGCAGAAGGTATCAGCAATCCGCTGATTGAAGACATATATGAAACGGCTAAAAAAGCCGGCGCTACCGGAGGTAAAATATCGGGCGCTGGCGGAGGCGGTTTCATGATATTTTATTGTCCCGGCAATACCAAGTACAGTGTGATCAGGGAACTGGAACGCTTTAAGGGTCAGCACCGGCGCTACCAGTTTACCGAACATGGCCTTACTACCTGGACCATCTGATACCCGTTTTGCAATAACCCATTAACCATGACAAGCATTCAGCATCTTATACAGGCCTCTATTGATGTAAAACAACAGTTACTGAATGATGCGCAGTTGCTGAATACGGTGCAGTCTGTGACCGATTGCATCACTGAAGCCTTCCGCCGCGGACACCGCATTTATTTTTGCGGCAATGGCGGCAGCGCAGCAGATGCCCAGCACCTGGCTGCAGAATTCTCCGGCCGCTTTTACCTTGACCGTAAAGCACTGCCGGCAGAAGCACTGCACTGCAACACCTCTTATCTTACCGCAGTAGCCAATGATTACAGCTATGATACCATCTATGCCCGCCTCATTGAGGGACTGGGGCAGGAAGGCGATGTACTCGTGGGGCTTTCTACTTCCGGCAATTCGGCCAATATTGTAAAAGCATTTGAGACAGCCAACAGCAAAGGTCTTGTGACCGTTGCTTTTACCGGACAGACCGGCGGATTACTGAAAGCGCATAGTCATTTCCTGATCAATGTACCCAGTACAGATACGCCACGCATACAGGAAGCCCATATGCTACTGGGACATATCATTTGCCAACTGGTAGAAGCTGCTTATTTTAAACAATAACCCACACATGCAGATCAAAGAAGCAATCATACTGGCGGGCGGATTTGGTACCCGCCTGCGTACTGCTGTTCCCGATCTCCCCAAATGCCTGGCACCTGTAGCAGGAAGACCTTTTTTATTTTATGTGATCAATGCCCTGCGGGCACAGGGTGTGGAACGTTTCATTTTTTCGCTGGGATATATGCATGAAGAAGTAGAACGCTACCTGCATGACCATTTTCCCACGCTCGATTATGATTGTGCCATCGAAGGTGAACCTTTGGGCACCGGCGGTGCCATACGCCTCTCCTGCACGCATAGCCAGGCCGATCATATCCTCGTGGCAAATGGCGATACACTGTTTGAAACATACCTGTCTGATGTAGTGCGTGTACATCAGCAAACAGATGCTACCTGTACGCTCGCATTGAAGCCTATGGAAAACTTTGACCGCTATGGGGTGGTCACAATTAATAGCGCCGGCATTGTAGAGCAGTTTCACGAAAAAAAATATTATGCGGAAGGATTGATCAACGGCGGCCTCTATCTGCTCAATCGTAAACGTTTTCTGGCACTGCCCTGGCCTTCTGCCCGTTTCTCCTTTGAAAAAGATTTTTTGGAAAAACAGGTAAGTACCGGAAATATTGCCGGCGCTGTCAGCAATGGTTATTTTATTGATATTGGCATACCCGAAGATTTTGAACGGGCCGGACGTGATCTGCAACAACCTCCTCTTGACCTTCGTACTATTGACAGTACCTGGTCACTGTTTCTTGACCGCGATGGAGTGATCAATGAAGACAAACCCGGCAGCTATATTTTCACTCCTGACGAATTTCATTTCATGAACGGCGGCCCGCAACTGTTCAGTACACTGGCTGCACGATTTGGTCGCATCCTTATCGCCACCAATCAACGTGGTGTAGGCAGGGGGCTGATGACAGAAGCTACGCTTACTGTTATACACGATCGAATGAAAGCAGCCATCACAGCATCCGGGGGGCGTATCGACGGTATTTACTATGCTACCGCGCTCGAAAACAATGACCCGCTCCGCAAACCCAATCCCGGTATGGCCCTGCTTGCCCGACGCGATTTTCCGGATATTGATCCGTTTAAATGCATTATGATCGGCAACAATATCAGCGACATGCAGTTTGGGCGAAATGCGGGTATGTACACCGTATTTTTGACTACAACCAATAAGGAAATCTGTCTGCCACATCCTGATATTGACCTCTTATTCCCCGATCTGGCTCATTTTGTGCAAGCTTTATGAGAAGTCATAAAATTTTATACCCCTTCCGGCGTTAGCAGTGCGCGGGCAGGGCCTGCATCCGATTCCTTATTTTTACAATCATAATCCCAGCATAGTGAAAAAGACGCGCTTCCGCCTGTTCATCTTTCTGACAATGAGCATTTTGCTGGCTCAGCAAAGCACGCTGGCCCAAAATAAACCTGTTGCAGCTGATCTTAAAAAGCTGCAGGTAAAAGAAGACAGCCTGAAAAAATATGCCCGGGCTATGGTTACCGATACCATTACAGCTGACCGGATGATCTCCGATAGCTTTTTTACCCGCATCCTGGTGCGTTCGCTGCAAATTCCCCAATCCTTCTATTACCCTTTTGATTCGGTAAGAGGCATCTCGAAACTCTACGCCCCCGACAGCAGCTTCCGCATTTTCACCTGGAACCTGACCTATGATGAGCATTATTCGCGTCAGCGCGGCGCGATACAAATGCGTACCCGCGATGGTGCGCTCAAATTGTTTCCCCTGCGTGATGTGTCTGAGTTTTCTGAAAATGTAATGGACTCCGCCCGCGACCGGCTGCACTGGATCGGTGCTGTGTACTACAACATGATAAAAACGCAGTACAACAACCGTAATTACTATACTCTATTCGGGATCGACAATCATAATTCACTCAGTACACGCAAATGGATTGAAGTGCTTCATTTTGATCAAAAAGGCGAACCTGTTTTTGGCGGCCCGTTATTCTCCTATGCCAACGACAGTATTCCCCGCTCCGCAGGCAACCGTGTTCGTCTGGAGTACAAAAAAGACGCGCGTGTACTGGCCAACTACCTGCCCGACCTGGGTATGATACTCGTAGACCACCTCATCTCCGAGTCAGATGAACCCGACAATCCCTGGACCTTTGTGCCCGATGGCGACAATGAAGCCTACAAATGGGAAAATGGGAAATGGGTACATATTGATAAAGCCTTTGACTTCAAAGTCGATATGAAAGGCGCAGATCCCTACATGGGCAATCCACCCGTAGGTGATCCATTGCTTGATGCCCGTGGCAACAGGAATGAAAAAAAACTGGAAGAAAAATCTGAAAAGAACCGGGGCAAGGAACAGCAGAAGAAGATTGAACCGTAGATTTGAAGATGAGTTGTGAGGCTCATTAACTCCAGATATCATTAATATCAATCTTCAAATTTTAAAATTTTTAAACCTCTTATTTCCCGGTAAAACTCATCTTGCAAGCCGGTCGTGAAGGCAAAACGTCAATTAACCAAATTATGCAAACGCTTATTGAGATGTACTAAAAAACTGCATTCCCCTAAATTTTCCCGCACTAGTTGAAGATATCAATATTCCCAATCTTCAAATTCTCAAATCATCAAATCTTCAAATCGCCTTAACATTTTCTTATACTTCCGCTCTCCCCCGTCCGTTATCTTTGCACTCTTATATGTTTTTATTTCTGCGCCAGACGCTGCTGTGGATCATGGCCCTTTCTATTCTCAATACCAGTATTGATGTAATTGAATGGGATATGCCTTCTTTTGCCACAGAAAATACCAACAACAGCCTGGCACAGTACGATGAGATCGAAAGTATTGTGGAATGGGTAATGAGCGAAGCTTCCGATGAGCAGCAGCAATTGCCCGACACCAATACCGAGCAGCAAAAACTCGCTAAAAAAGCCACCAACTTCGACTTTTCCCTTCCTGTAAAAAAAGTACAGTTATTATCTGATTTGCTGATCGCTGGTACGTTAAAGCCTACCCTGCTTTCTACCTGTCATCATCTGCCCGATGGCTTTACAGCGTTGTTCACACCGCCTCCTGATCGCGCATAATCTCCCTCTTCCGCAACTCTCTTGCGGGCTATTCCTATTCTGATTCTTTCATTCCGCATGCGCCGAAACACTAAGCGTGTGCGGTCAATTTACCCTGCATGATGAAATCCTTACTGGTGCTCACATGCCTGTTCATCAGTTGTTATGTATCTGCACAACCGGCAGATACCTTGCGGCTGACCATGGACCAGGCTGAGCAGTTATTTATAGAAAAAAATCTTTTACTACTGGCGCAGCGTTACCAGGTTGATGCCGCAAAGGCCAACGAAGTACAGCAACGGCTCTTTGACAACCCCAATTTCTCCTTTGAAGGCGCCGTTCACGGCCGCAACGTGAAATGGCTTGACATGGGGCACAATGGTCAAAAGTCCTGGGCAGTCGATCAACTGATCACACTTGCCGGCAAACGTAATAAACGCGTATTGCTGGCCAAAGAAGAAACAAGGGAGGCAGAACTGCAGTTTTATGACCTGCTGCGCACACTCAAATACGAGCTGCACCAGCAATTCTACGACCTTGCCTATGCCAATGAGCTGGTCGCTCAGTACGATGAACAGACGCAGCTATTGCAGCAGATCATCACCGCATACGATGATCAGGCTATACGGCGCAATGTATCGCTGAAAGATGCCGTACGTCTCAAAACGGAGATGATCCAGCTCACTACGGAACGTACCAATGTAATGCGTGAAGGGATTGTTGCCGGCAGCAATCTTCAGCTGATACTTGACACCAGCGCCGTAATTATTCCCGTAAAACTCCCCTGGCCTGGTCCTGCCAAATGGCCGGATTATCAAAGCCTCGTTGACACTGCCCGCAAGAACCGGAGCGATCTGCTCATTCAGAACAGCCGGGTAGAGCAGCAAAAGCTGAATTATAATCTGCAAAAGGCGATGGCAGTACCTGACCTCACGCTCGGCGCTGCATATGACCAGCAGGGCAGTTACGCCAATCACCTCTATTCTATCCGGGCCTCTTTTGATCTTCCTTTTTTTAACAGAAATCAGGGCAACATAAAAGCGGCCAGAGCCCAGGTAAAGTCTGCTGAACTCATACAGAGCTTTGCCGCTTCCGCAGTAGAAAAAGAAATACTGGCCGTTTTACAAAAAGCAAAACTGGCCGAAAAGGAATATCAGCAATCGGTAAAAACATTCAACAGCGATTTTCCGGCGGTCAACAGAGCCGTGATTGAAAATTTCAACAAGGGAAATATCAGCATCCTGGAGTTTCTCGATTTTTTCGAAAATTATAATGCTGCCATCCGGCAACTCAATGGCCTGCATAAGCAACGCCGGCTGGCGATGGAGGAACTGGAATTTACCGTAGGCAAAGCTCTTGGACTTTAACTCATTCTCAATACTTATACCATGACACTCTATAAAATAATTGGAACAATCTCATTACTGGCTGGTCTGATGGCCTGCCAGTCTAAAAAAGAAGAAATCCGGGCCGAACGTTTTCAACTGACCGACACCATGCGTCAGCGTATCAGTATTGATACCGCCACGCTGCAACTGGTGCAAAGTGAATTACGTTTTTCGGGAAAAATAACACCGGCCGATAACAAGATCACCAGCGTATTTCCGGTGGTCTCTGGTTTTGTGACCCGCCTCAATGTATCGCTGGGCGATTATGTGCAAAAAGGGCAAAGCCTGGCCAGCATCCGCAGTACCGATATGGCCTACTTTGAAAAACAACGCCGCGATGCGGAAAATGACTTACTGCTTTCCCGCAAAAATCTGAAAGCTACCCAGGAATTATATGACGCTAAACTCAATACCGAAAGAGACCTGGCCGTAGCACAAAAAGAGGTAGAAAACAATCAGGCCGAGCTGAGCCGTATCAATGAGGTATTATCTATTTACCATGCCCGGGATGGATCTGTCTATAATGTAGTAGCGCCTATCAGCGGTTTTATTGTCGATAAAAAGATCAATGCTGATATGCAACTACCCGACGGTTTTGGGGAAAGCATTTTTACTATTGCCCAGATCGATGAGGTTTATGTAACAGCCAATGTATACGAAACAGACATTCCCAAATTAAGCCTCTATATGCCTGCTGAAGTGGAACTGCTCAGTTATCCCGGCAAAAGGCTCTATGGAAAGATCGACAAAATACTGAATGTACTGGATCCGGAAACACGCACATTGAAAATACGCATACGGCTACCCAACCCGGGTTACCTGCTCAAACCTGACATGGCCGCCACCGTTTACATCAAACGAAATGAGGGCGAGCAAAAGCCAGCCATCCCCGCCGAGGCAGTCGTATTTGACAAAAGCCGCAATTATGTAATGGTCTATCACCGTGAAGACAGTATTGAGACCCGTGTAATTGAACCGTTGCGTACAACCGGCCAGACAACCTATGTACGCGCGGGCCTGCAACCAGGCGAGCGGGTGATCACCCGCAATGCACTATTGGTATATGATGCCTTGAACGACTGATCACTGCCTTCTTTCCTGATAGACATGCGTCGGTACCCGCCATTGCTGGCAGGAACAGCCATGTCATTAAAACTATTATATGAATAAATTTATCCGGAACATAGTTGCCTTTTCATTGAAGAATAAATTCTTCGTCTTCTTCATGACCCTGGTACTCATCATTGCCGGGGTGGTGAGTTTTATCCGCACTCCTATCGAAGCATTTCCCGACGTCACCAATACACAGATCATTATCGTGACCCAATGGCCAGGGCGCAGTGCAGAGGAGATTGAGCGTTTTGTAACCCGCCCCACGGAAGTGGCGATGAACAGCGTGCAGCGCAAAACCAATGTGCGCAGCATTTCCATGTTTGGCTTGAGTGTAATGAAGATCATCTTTGAAGATGATGTAGACGATTTCTTTGCCCGGCAACAGGTCAATAACCTGCTGCGAAATGTAAGTCTCCCTGAAGGCGTAGAACCGGAGGTACAGCCGCCTTATGGCCCCACAGGTGAAATATTCCGCTATGTGTTACGAAGCCCGCACCGGGATAGCCGCGAGTTGCTCACCATCCAGAACTGGACAATCGACCGGCAGCTTCGCTCCGTACCCGGTGTGGCTGATGTAGTGGCGTTTGGCGGCGAAGAAAAGATCTATGAAATACAGGTCAATCCCACCCTGCTGCAGAAATACGATATCACACCATTGGAGGTCTTTACAGCCGTCTCGAAAAGCAACCTGAATGTAGGCGGCGATGTAATTGAGAAAAACAACCAGGCCTATGTAGTACGTGGTATTGGCCTGCTGGACAAAAGCAGCGATATCGAAAATATCATCATTGACCAGAATGGAGATGCTCCGGTGCTGATCAAACATGTAGCCACTGTAAAAGAAAATGGTTTACCACGTGTAGGTCAGGCAGGGCTGAATGAAAGCGATGATGTGGTGGAAGGCATTGTGGTAATGCGAAAAGACGAAAACCCATCGGCTGTACTGGCCCGAGTAAAAGAAAAAATTTCGGAACTCAATCAGCAGATACTCCCTTCCGATGTGCAGATGGAAACAGTTTATGATCGCGACAACCTGATGGCCTACTGCACCGAAACCATTTCGCACAATGTACTGGAAGGGATCGTATTGGTAACGGTGATCGTTCTCATCTTTATGGCCGACTGGCGTACGACTGTCATTGTATCTGTAATCATTCCCCTCTCGCTGCTTTTTGCTTTTTTCTGCTTACGGTTAAAAGGCATGTCGGCCAACCTGATCTCGCTGGGTGCTATCGACTTTGGAATCATCATAGACGGTGCGGTGGTGATGGTAGAAGGTATGTTTGTGGCGCTGGCACATCTCTCGCACAAAATGGGCATGGAGCGGTTCAATAAACTATCGAAACTGGGCCTGCTAAAGAAAACCGGTGGAGACCTCGGTAAGGCCGTATTCTTTTCAAAGGTCATCATCATCACGGCCCTCATTCCCATTTTCACCTTTCAGAAAGTAGAAGGAAAAATGTTTTCGCCACTGGCCTGGACATTGGGTTTTGCCTTGCTGGGTGCGTTAATTTATACGCTCACCCTCGTACCGGTGCTTTGCTCTATCCTGCTTCGAAAAAATGTGAGGGAAAAGGAAAACTTCATTGTACGCTTTTTTAGCCGGACTGTTACCAAAGGATTCACCTGGTGCTTCCGGAATAAACGGAAAAGCCTGGCTATGGCTTTTGGTTTTATGGCCATCACATTTGGCTCTGCCAAATTCCTGGGATCCGAGTTTCTCCCTGAACTCAATGAAGGTGCCTTATGGGTCACGGCAGAGTTGCCCATGAGCACTTCGCTGACCGAATCAATGAAGATCACCAAAGAGTTGCGGGGCAAACTGATGGGTTTCCAGGAGGTAAATGGTGTGTTGTCACAGACTGGTCGCAGCAATGACGGTACCGACCCTAATGGATTTGGCTTTGTACAGTTTCAGGTAAACCTGAAGCCTGCCAAAGAATGGAAGATCAAAAGAAGCAAGGATGAACTGATCGCCGCCATGGATGCTCAACTGGGACAATTGCAGGGCATCACCTTCAACTACTCTCAACCCGTGGTAGACAATGTGGCCGAAGCAGTAGCGGGCTTCAAGGCTTCGAATGCGGTAAAAATATTTGGCGACGATCTTACCAAACTCGATGAACTGGCTGATGAGGTATATCAAAACATCAAAGACATACCGGGTATAAAAGATGCAGGCATACTGCGCAATGTTGGGCAGCCAGAGATCAGTGTATTGCTGGATGAAGAAAAGATGGCATTGTATGGAGTAGCGACTGCCGATGCACAGGCTGTGATCGAAATGGCTATCGGTGGCAAAACAGCTACGTCGAAATATGAAGAGGAAAAAAAGTTTGACGTACGCATCCGTTACAGCCCGGAATACCGCAAGGATGAAGAGGATATTCTTTCGCTGATGGTGCCCACTTTAAAGGGCAGTAAGATACCCCTGGCCAGCATTGCGGAGATCAGGAAGATCACCGGCCCGGCCTTTATCTACCGCGATGCCAATAAACGGTTCATCGGTGTAAAGTTCACCGTGCGGGAACGTGACCTGGGCAGTACCATCCAGGAAGCGATGGCCAAAGTGAATAAAAGCATCAACTTACCCAAAGGATACAGCATTGCCTGGGCAGGTGAATTTGAAAACCAGGTAAGGGCTACCAAGCAACTGAGTGTGGTTGTGCCCATCAGTCTACTGGCTATTTTTATTATCCTGTTTATTACGTTCGGTAATGTAAAAGATGCGGGGCTCATCCTGCTCAACGTACCATTTGCATTGATCGGCGGTATACTGGCCCTGCATATTACAGGTATCAACTTCGGCATTTCGGCCGGCGTGGGTTTTATTGCCCTGTTTGGTATTTGTGTGCAAAACGGCGTGATCCTCATTTCAGTCTTTCACCAGAACCTACGGCAAAAATTACCGCTGGCCCAATCAATCCGCGAAGGGGTGATCAGCCGCATCCGGCCGGTAGTGATGACAGCCCTGATGGCCATGCTGGGATTGTTGCCGGCAGCATTATCTACCGGCATTGGCTCAGAGAGTCAGAAACCACTGGCCATCGCCATCATCGGCGGGCTTGTAACCGCAACGGTTCTCACGCTGCTGATATTCCCTATCATGTTCTGGATCTTCTACCGCAAATCGGCAACGCAGTCGCCTAAAACGATTTCCGTAACAACATAAAACACATATCATGTATTCCAAAGCACTTTACTTCCTGTACCTCGGCCTCGGTATCATAGCAGAGACGATTGCCACCAGTTGCCTTCCTTATACCCGCGAGTTTACCCGGCTATGGCCATCTGTACTGGTCTTGCTACTCTATGTAGCCGGGTTATTCTTTCTCACGCTCAGCCTGCGCATTATCCCTATTGGTATTGCCTATGCCATCTGGGCGGGCGCAGGTATTGCACTGGTGGCACTGCTCAGCTTTTTGCTGCATAAACAAAAGATGGATGTATTTGCTGTGGCCGGCATCCTGCTGATCATGGCTGGCGTGATCGTTATCAACCTTTTTTCCAAATCAATCAAGCATTCATAAATGAATATTTTTTTAACCGGTGCCACCGGACTGGTAGGTGGTGAACTGCTGGTAGAGCTTTCCAGAAGAAAAGACATTACTAAAATATACTGCCTTGTACGGGCAGCCGATGCGGTATCTGGTACGGAAAGACTCAAAAAGATCTTTGCGCTGCGAAACGACCCTTTCGACCCGCATAAGATCATAGCCATTCCCGGCGATCTGCGGGATCAGTCGCTTACCGAAAAGCTGATCAGCCTAAAGGAACTACAGACGGTTGACGTAGTAATACACTCAGCAGCCAACACTTCATTTTCGCGGATATATAATGTAATGGTCGAAGAAATAAATATCCATGGGTTGTATAAGATACTGCAATGGGCCAAACAGTTACCCAACCTGTCTACCTTCCTGTATATCGGCACAGCAACCATCTGCGGAAAAAATGTAACCAACACGGTTATATATGAAGATCAGTCGCCTGATATTAACTCATCGCATGTGGTGCGGTATACCTATACCAAGATGCAGGGCGAGCTGTTGCTGCGCAATGAACTACCCGGTGAGAAGATACTGATCGCAAGACCTTCTATCATCATGGGCGACAGCCGGCCTATAACCCCGCGATCACCCGTTATACTCTGGGCCCTGGCCACGATCAATGCCCTGCGGCTTTGCCCTTTCAATGAACATGCTAAACTGGATATCATTTCTGCC
Source organism: Chitinophagaceae bacterium (assembly GCA_047600605.1). GTDB lineage: Bacteria > Bacteroidota > Bacteroidia > Chitinophagales > Chitinophagaceae > CAYMZZ01. The sequence continues at coordinate 1,094,335 of JASGKK010000001.1, forward strand.
GATTTCGCTGCCGCCGCTATCATCAACCTGCTGTTTGCCAAAAGAAGGCAGTATGAAGTGTACCATGTCTCTGCCGGCATTGATGCGCATACCACCGCAGCCCAGACACTGTCCACGTTGGAGCCATTCTACACCGACCTGCCTGCGTATAAGTTCATTCACAAATCGGCACTGAAGCAAATAAAGTTTTGGTCAAAGGGCATACAATGGGAAGAAGCCAGTTTATTAAATGAAAAACAATACCTGCTGCACTGGGAAGATCAGTTTGAAGACCGGAAAAATCTGCGGGTCATCCTGGCCGGACTGGAGCCTTATATTGAGTTTATAGAACTGGAGCATGTATTCGACAACAGCAGGCTGCTGGCCGACACGGGCATGACTCCTCCCCAACCGGCCCATGAATACATTGTTCACTCTATTCCCTATTTAAAGTCGATCAATATCCTGGAAGGAGCGTTCGACTCCTGATGAGGTAAAAAGGAAAAAGGTAGAAGGACAATTTGCGCCTTCTACCTTTTCTATTTTAATTTCACCCTGTCTCTTCTTACCTTCTACCTTCACCTCCAACCTTCTCTTTCTAGTCGTCGAGTTTCAATACAGCCAAAAATGCTTCCTGCGGTACTTCCACGTTGCCGATCTGGCGCATCCGTTTCTTACCTTCTTTCTGCTTTTCGAGCAGCTTACGTTTACGGCTGATGTCGCCACCATAACATTTCGCGGTTACATCTTTACGCATAGCAGAGATGTTTTCGCGGGCAATGACTTTGGCACCAATAGCAGCCTGTATGGCAATCTGGAATTGCTGACGGGGCAGCAGTTCTTTCAGCTTTTCGCAAAGTTTACGGCCAAAGTCCTGTGCACGGCTGCGGTGAATCAATGCACTCAGGGCGTCCACCTTATCACCATTGAGCAGGATATCCATCTTTGCGATATCACTATCGCGGTAGCCGATAGGATGATAATCGAATGAGGCGTATCCGCGGGTTTGTGATTTCAGTTTATCGTAAAAGTCAAATACAATCTCGGTCAGCGGCATTTCAAAAATGAGCTCTACGCGTGTAGTGGTCAGATAGCTCTGATTGAGCAGGATACCACGTTTGCCCAGGCAGAGTGTCATTATATTGCCGATATAATCCGGCTTGGTAATGATCTGCGCACGGATATAAGGCTCTTCGATCCGCTCTGTCTTTACCGGCTCCGGAAATTCGGTTGGGTTATTGACGATGATCGTCTCACCATTGGTGAGGTAAGCTATAAAACTTACGTTGGGTACTGTAGTGATCACCGTCTGGTCAAACTCGCGCTCCAACCGCTCCTGGATGATCTCCATGTGCAGCATGCCCAGGAATCCGCATCGGAAACCGAAGCCCAGGGCCTGCGATGTTTCCAACTCGAAGGTGAGTGAAGCGTCATTCAATTGCAGCTTATCCATACAATCGCGCAGCTCTTCAAACTCATCGGTGTTTACCGGGTAGATACCGGCAAATACCATGGGTTTTACTTCCTCAAAACCCTGGATAGCTTCGGGTGAAGGATTAGCAGCGAGTGTAATGGTATCACCTACTTTTACTTCCTTGGCATTCTTGATACCGGTAATGATATAACCTACATCACCGGCCTTCACTTCGCTGCGTTCCGACATCTTGAGTTTCAGGATGCCTACTTCCGCTGCTTCGTATTGACTGCCGGTGCTGATGAATTTTACAAGATCATTTTTGCGAATGGTTCCATTCAGTATACGATAATAAACAATGATACCGCGGAAGCTATTGAATACGCTATCGAAGATGAGCGCCTGCAGCGGTGCTTTTTCATCGCCCTGTGGTGCAGGGATACGCTCCACGATTGCATTTAAAATGCCTTCGATGCCAATACCCGTACGGCCACTGGCCAGCAGGATATCTTCGGGCTTACAGCCGATGAGGTCAATGATCTGGTCTTTTACTTCCTCGATCATCGCACCATCCATATCGATCTTGTTGACCACGGGAATGATCTCGAGATCGTTGTCGATAGCGAGGTACAGGTTGCTGATGGTTTGTGCCTGTATACCCTGGGTAGCATCTACCAGCAGTAATGCGCCTTCGCAGGCAGCCAGGGCACGGCTCACTTCATAGCTGAAGTCTACGTGACCGGGCGTATTGATCAGGTTGAGGACATACTCCTGACCATCGGTATGTTTATAATTGATCTGGATGGCGTGGCTCTTGATGGTGATACCTTTTTCACGCTCCAGGTCCATATCGTCCAGCACCTGGTCCATCATGTCGCGGTCGCTGATGGTATTGGTAGCCTGCAGCAGACGGTCGGCCAGGGTCGATTTACCGTGGTCAATATGGGCAATAATGCAAAAATTGCGGATATTCTTCATGTAATTAAGTGCCTCTTTATCAAATAAATGCCCCAAAAAGGCGGGGCATATTCCGGATTTTACAGCCCGGCAAAGACGCACGAAGGTAGGTAAAAATTGGCAGGTGCAGAAGACTGATTAAGAGGGTATTTATACCCAATCGGCAACAGCAGAAACGGGGATCAGATCAGCCTTTCATTTCATCTTCCCAAAAAGGAATATCGAAATCAAAAAGTTCGGAGGGATGTAGTTCATAAACAAGGGCCACTTCCATTAATGTATCAATACGCAGATTGATCAGACCCTTTTCAATTTTAGTTAACTTGCTATGATCAATCTTATTTTTGAATGAAAAGCTACGGATGCTCGGGTAGCCCAACTCCTCACGACGCTTCTTTAACAATGCGCCCATTCTAACTCTGATATCTTTCTTTTGCTTAAGATTCATCCGGCTCTTAAACCGGAAAATTGACCGTATTTGTGAAAATAAATATGGTCGTTAACGACCACAACCGGAAAATGTTCCTTAGATTTGTTATAAGCCTTTATGGTATTTACTGATCGCCTACATCAACTCCCCAGATATTAAAGCAGGTCATCAGTAAATAAATCACATGACATGCACCCCGTGTGATTTGTATTTCACTCAACACCCCATCGCTGACCGGTAAAAGGTCATCTCCTGCCAACAATCTTGTTTGCGGGTCAGAAAACATTTGTTTCATTATTTAACCGTGATGTTATGGAAACCTGTGTTGCATGTCCGGAGGTGTTGAATCTGCCCGATGCTGCTGTCAGCAACAATGCCTTTGCCGAGCTATATGAAAAATACTACCAGCAGCTATTGTTTTTTGCGGTAAAATGCCTGGGTACCACAGAAGGAGCCCCAGATGTAGTGCAGGACTGCTTTATCAAATTATGGCAGCTCCGCAAAGGACTGAATCAGATCTTATCAATCCGAAATTATCTCTATACCATGGTCCGCAACCGATGTACAGATCTGTTGTATAATAAATCCAGAGCCAGTAAACTCGAAGAGGAATGGCAACATTGCCAGGAAAGCGCACTCATAGTATCGGAGTTTGCCGAGATAGACGGGGATATATTGCCCGAAATACTTTCTGCTATGAAAAAGCTGCCTCCCAGGATGCAGGAAGTGTTTCGCCTTTATTACCTGGAAGGAAAGTCTTATGCAGAAATCAGCGCGCTGTTAAATACTTAACCCGGCACCGTAAGAAATCAGCGGAATAAAGCATTGCAGGCAATACAAAAATTATTACAGAAACAGGCTTTGCTTTCAGCAAAAAACTGATTAATGCAATCGTAATAACTGAACATGAAAGAGTATATTTTTCATAACAGCGTATGGAATGGTCCGGTCGACCGGGAAATAGCAACCCTGTTACACGGTTTCTTCGATAATAATTTTCTATCTGACAATGACTGGGCTAACCTGCAGGACTGGCTATTGGCCGCTCCCGAAAACATGGATCATTTTGAATGGTTGACGAAGCAGGAAAATATGCTAATGTGATAAATGAGCCGAGGTGCTAATGAAGCTTTTTCGTGTTTCATCTTCCCGCGTGCTTCTTCGTCTTTGCGCGCTTCACCTTCTTTGCGTCCTTATTCGCCCCAGTACACAATGGTTTCATAATCCATTTTTACAAACCCATTTTCGTTGCAGGCTACAAAGAGCTGCACAAGGGCCGAGATCATGGTCTCATACGAAGGATGGCCGGGAAGGGGTATATACGATACCGAGAGCAACTGCCCTTTCAAGGCATCGAAATTGAGCAATTGCCGATTCGGGAAAACGCGGCGCTGCGCCTTCCCTTCAAAGAAGGCCTGTACCTTTTCTTCATCTATGCGGGGCGGCACCACCTCTTCTATTTTATAACGGTCTTTGAGATCGGCATAGGCCTGCAAAAACGGCGTATCTGTTTTCTGAATATTCCAGGCCAGTACTATATGCCCACCGGGCTGCAGTATGCGTGTAAACTCCTCGCGGGTGAGCACAGGGTCCATCCAGTGAAAAGCCTGTGCTACCGTGATGAGGTCAATACTATGTCCACGCAGCCCGGTAGACTCTGCACGATGCCGGCGGCTGATGAAAGTGGGAAAATGCGATAAGCGTGCTTCTGCAGCCTGTCGCATCTCATCGTTTGGTTCTATACAGACTACTTCATATCCTTTCCCGAGCAATGGCTCGGCAAAAAGCCCGGTGCCTGATCCAATATCGGCAATGCGTTTGCCCGGTGCCAGGCCCAATTCCTGTTCGAGAAAAGGCAGGATGGATGCAGGATAGGTAGGCCGGTATTTCACATAGTTTTCTGCCCGGTTAGAGAAACGTGTGGTGGGTGTCAGTAAGGGTAACTCACGTGTCATGGCCCTGAAGTTTGGGCGCAAGCTAGCACTATTTTGAAAAGACCTTCGCGGTTAATCAAAATTTAATCATCCCCGCTGTCTCCGACAGCGGGATAACTTATCATTCTCCCCCTGCTGTCTCCGACAGCGGGGATGATTTATCATTCCTGCCGCAGACTCTTAACCGGATTGGCCCTGGCCGCCTTTACCGTTTGCAGGGTGATCGTCACCACTGCTATGACCAGCACCAGCAATGCAGAGAGTGCAAACAACTGCCAGCCAAGCGGAATGCGATATGCAAAGGTCTGCAACCAGCGTGAGCTGGCCCAGTAACCCAACGGTATAGCCACTACCACACCTGTGAGCACCAGCACTACAAAATCTTTGCTGAGCAGTGAAGCGATATCGAGCACACCGGCTCCCAGCACCTTACGCACGCCTATTTCTTTTCTGCGCTGACCGGTAAAATAAGCGGTGATGGCAAAGAGCCCCATGATGGAAATGACAATTGCTGTAATGGCAAAAATGCCGATCACACGCTGAAGGCGGATATGACTCGCCAGCAGTTTTTGGAAATTATCATCCAGGAAGCTGTAGCGGATCGGCAGATCGGGTTCTATTTTTTTCCAGGCAGTTTCCAAACCGGCAATGGTTGCTGCCGCATTCTGCTGGCGGATCTTTACCAGCAGTCCCCCACCCGATTGAAACATACAGGCATTGTTGCCAATCGTGTAAGCTACCGGCTTTACCGCCGACTCAAATCCCATGACGTGAAAATCGTTGACCACTCCTATTACCTGGATAGGCACCGTATCACAATCGTTGAAATAAATGGTTTTGCCGACAACATCCTGACCAAGTAGTCGTGCTGCAGACTGATTAATGACGGCACTGCGTGTCTGCTGATCGCTGGCCCGTTCGTCGAACAGGCGGCCCTGCTGCAGTTTAATGCCCAGCGTATTGAAAAACGGGGTACTTACTTTTACCGATGACAGGCGGTATGCTCCACCCGCGTAGCGGAAAGCATAAGTAGAGGTGTCGGTGTAAGCATCACCCGGCACTTCTGTGGACTTGGCCACTTCTACCACACCAGGTACGGCCATCAACTGGGCGCGGGCAACATCATAATTAAGATCGCGTGTGCGCTGCATGGCCTGGATACGCACTACTTCATTTCCATCAAATCCTTTATCACTATTTTCCATAAAGCTGATCTGCCGGCTGATGACCAGGGTGCCAAATACGAAGAAACCGGCTACCACAAACTGCAGCACGATGAGTGCATTGCGGAAACGGTTCCCCTTTTTGCCACTCGAATACTCACCTTTCAGTACACGCGAAGTATTGACCAGCGACAGTACAATGGCGGGATAGAGGCCCGACAACAATACCACCACCAGCAGGCAAACCATCAATTGCCAGAGAATGGTCCACAGTTGTGCGGTATTGCCCAGCGAGAGCGACACACCAAAGCTGTCGTTGAAATAAGGCAGGATGAGTTGCACCAGTAAGAGGGCAGCCATCATGCTGATCACACATTGCAGGGCTGTTTCGCCCAGGAACTGCATCACCAGTTGGCCGCGTCCTGAACCGAGGGTTTTACGGATTCCCATTTCCTTCGCGCGCCGGATAGAGGCGGCTATAGACAGATTACTGAAATTGATAGCACCGGCTATAAGCAACAAAAAGGCCAGCACCAGCAATACGGTGACGGTTGTAAAATTGCTTTCCCCATGGCGCGGAAAATTATGAATACGCTGGGCAGCATCTGCAAATAAACCGGCTTCGTGACCGGAGGCCCGGAAATCCCCATAAGATTTGTTGTCGTTTTTTAAACGTTTGTCATAATAGACTGGATTGATAAGCGCATCCAGCTTACTCACGGGCATAATCTCTTTGGTTCGGACATAAGTCTGGTAAGAGAGATTGTTCCAGTGCATATTTGATCGCTCATTCACACTGCGCCAGGCAAAATGGATATTCAGGTGCGAAGGACCCGATGGCTCTTCCATCACCGCCGTGACCTCATTTTCGAGTATATTAAAAATTTTAACCGTTTTACCAATCGGATCCGCATCGCCAAACAGCATCTTGCTCAATGCCGGAGTGATCACCATGGCATTGGGTTTGGAAAGCGGGTTGAGTTTGTCGCCCGCGATAATCCGGTAGGGAAAAACCTGGAAGAAGAGCGAATCCACTTCGATACTGCCTTTGGCATACAGCTTTTGCTCACCGGCGCTCAAGGGTACTTCAAAACTGCCCGCTGGCTGTACCCGCGTAGCGGCCTCCACTACCGGCAACTCCTGTTTCAGAAATTGAGCCAGTGGCGCTGCAGTCTGCTCCAGCACTTCCCCGTCTGTACGTTCCGAGATCTTATAGACCCGTTCCATGCGGCTATCCCATTTGTCGTAGCTAAGTTCATAATTGAGGTAAAGCAATACAATCACAAAACCAGCCAACCCCACCATGAGCCCGGCTATATTGATAAAGCTATAAACCCGGTTGCGGCGAAGCTGCCGGAAGCTGATACGCAAAAAGTGTTTGATCATGATACAAGATTGGTAAGCAGAGCATTAAAAAATAATGCCAGCCCGCAAGTTAATGATTGTCAGATACTTAAAAATGATATCCCCTACGAGGTGTTCGTTTATAGTACACCTGATGAATGAAAATGAACAGGGAGAGGTGGTCGGTGGTCGGTGGTCAGTGGTCGGTTATATATATAAACTTAATACCTACAACTTATCACTTACTGCCTAAAAAAAATCTTAATCAGATTTGCGCCTGATTAAGATCTTTTAAAAGAGAAATGGTGGTTTGTAAAAGAAGCAGTGAGTTCGTGCAGCAAAGCTATAGTGGGATACTTGCAATCCCAATACATACTAGCTCTTATCCAGATATTTTGACAATTATCAACTTCTTAAATAACTGTTGTCTGGGGAGAATGAAAGAAAATAGCTTTCTTTTCGGAAAGCTATCGCACTGTTTTTACTGTTGAAACGAAGTATTTGGAGCCTTGCCGATCGGTTAAATGAGTGTTGGATATAATTCTATGGCACAATCGTGATAAACAGGTAAGCGATAAAGATCATCAGCAACACCAGTCCGTAAAGGACATTGGTCTTGCCCGTTATCAGGGAAAGCATGACCGTAAAGATCGAGAGTATCAGCAATACGGTAGATGCGGTGTCAATGCCCAGCAATACATTGGTATTGGAGTAAATAGAGAATATAGCAACGGCAGGTATCGTAAGCCCGGTACTGGCCAGTGCTGAACCAAGAGCCAGGTTCATACTGGTTTGAAGCCGGTTCTTTCTGGCATTCTGTAAGGCAGCTATACCTTCCGGCAGTAGTATGATCATGGCAATGATAACTCCCACCAGCGTCTTGGGAGCACCCATACCCGCCACACCCGCTTCAATGGCCGGGGAGAGTTTTTTGGCAAGTAGTACCACTGCACCGAGACAACACATTAGCAATACCAGGCTGATAAGTGCGGTGCGGTTACTCGGCGGCACTGCATGATCTTCCTCATCAATCTGGCCAACGGGTAGAAAATAATCGCGGTGACGCCCCGACTGCACTCTGACAAACCCAACATATAACACAATGCATACAATGGCCACAAAGACCAACTGGCTGAGGTTATACATGGGGCCAGGATGACTGGTCGTATAGTTAGGTAGTACCAGGGTAAGCACAAGAATGGCGGTAAGTACAACCAATGCAGAGGTGGCGGCATGTTTGGTAACGGTCTGCTCATGGTATTTCAGTCCGCCCACCAACAGGCATAAACCAATAATTCCATTAAGGATGATCATATTTGCCGCAAAGACCGTATCCCTGGCCAGTGAAAGATTCTCCTCCCCTCCCGCGGACATCAACGTAACTATCAGCGACAATTCAATGATCGTAACCGCCAGGGCCAGTATCAGTGTGCCAAAAGGCTCCCCTACACGATGAGCTATCACTTCTGCAAGATGTACAGAAGCCAGTACTGCAGCAATCAGTACTGCTCCCTGCAAAATGGTTAATACTGCGGAACCACCCGGCTGAATAAGCGCGATGGCGAGCCAGGCCAGAACAGGTGCTGCAATAGTCCATACAGGCAGGGGTAATCTTAGTTTCATGCTGTTGATTTGGATGATGATACGACTAACTCACGCTCAAATTTAACCCGTTAATGCATCTGGTTATTATATAGATGCTTTAAAAATAAGGCAACATTATTAATAGCAACGATCTGAGAAATCAATTAGAATCTAAGGATATAAAATCCCTGCTGCGCTGAGTTGATTGATTCCGCAGATTGCCGGATCGAAAATGGCAGCAGGTGAATGTGCGGGATTGAGTAAATGGTTAAAACGAAAAGTATGGCAGTACTATTGGGATTCTATGGCGCTCCCTCTGCCATGATTACCCACGCGCGTAAAGCATCGAAACAACTATTGCCCCCAAACAAAAAGCCCAGCATTTCTGCTGGGCTTCTGCGGACCGGACGGGACTCGAACCCGCGACCTCCGCCGTGACAGGGCGGCATTCTAACCGACTGAACTACCGATCCTTATAAATGCTGAAGAGAACCTCAGGCATCCCCGTTAAGGGACGGCAAAGATAGGGGTTCCCGGGGATTCAAAACAAAACTTTTGCAAAAAAAATGAAGAAAATCTTTGATCCCGGAAAGGCATTTTATTCGTCCGACTTCTTCATTACAAACGGATTGCAGGAGGTGTTGGCATCAGGCAAACAACACATCCATCGTCAGGCTTCGCTGCACAAGGCTGGCTGCATAATTATTTTCTTTTACTCCATATGTAGTGATCATGGTTAGAAACAGGGTTTTCCGGGTACGTGTCACTTTCCGGAAAACGTCTACTTTCTGCTGCAGGCTGGCTGCATAGGCTTTATCGATCACAAACGGGCTGGTACTGAATTTCATTTCACAAATGCTGATACACCGGTCCTGCCGGTCGATGAGCAGATCGATCTGGGTGCCACTCTCCGGCTGATCTTTTCCCGGCACATAGCGCCAGGCATTTTCTACAGTTTCCACCGTTTGTATACCCAGCCCCTCTTTCAACTGATCGATATGTTTCAGGCAAACGGCTTCAAAAGCCATTCCGCACCATATTTTATAGACTGCACCGGCACTCAACTTCATCCAGGCATCTTTTCCCGGGGTCCTGAGCTTTTCCATAAACCGGAGGTAAAAAATGGAAAACTCATCTATCAGCCGGTAGATCACATCCTTACTGTTTTTTCCGAAGGGAATGGCCGATCGGATAAATCCGGACTCTTCCAGTTCAGCTAGCATCAGCGTTGTGCGGCCACCCGAACTAAGCCCGCAGGTATCTATTATTTCCTGTCGCGTCATTCCTTTGGGTGCAGCGGCCAGCGCTCTGACAGCTTTTATATGATTATCGGCCATTTCAAAAAGCGAATCATACAGGTTATTAAACTCACCGGTGAGCAGGCCATCCTTGGTAAAACAGATTTTCTGAATTACCTGCATAGCACTGCTACCCTTCCCTACATTTTTGAGATACTGCGGTATACCGCCCAGTGCCATATAGATCTGCAGGACCTGGTAGCGATCGAGTTTACTGCCCTGGCTTTTGAGGTAGGCCTCCGTTTCGGCAAGGGTAAAGGGCAGCAGCCGGATCTTTTGGGTAATACGGTTATGAAGTCCTCCCCGGTTGTTGACCACATGGCGAATCATCCAGGAGGCGGCAGATCCGCAAATAACGATCAGCAACCAGGGTTGCCTGCTCGCCCATGTATTCCAGAAGTGCTCAAACGCCGGCAGAAACCCCGACTTTCTGCCATCCAGCCAGGGAAACTCATCGAGAAAGACCACCCATTTCTTATTCTTTCTTTTCCCTTCGAGGTATTTTTCCAGCGCATGAAATGCCTCTACCCAGGTTTCGGGCGGTTTAATATCAAGCGTTGTTCCCAAAGCACGCTGCATGGCTTTGCTGAACTGCAGCAGCTGATCCTTCATACTGGCACCATACATACCAGTGAGTTCAAATGCCATACGATCCTGAAAATAAGTGCGGATCAGAAAAGTCTTGCCTACCCTTCGCCTGCCGTATACGGCCACGAGGCCGGCTTCTTTACTCTTTACTGTTTCTTCCAGCAACGCTATTTCCGCTTTTCTGCCAGTGATCGGATCCATGTACAGTGTTTACAATAGTAAATGAATAGTTTTGGCCGCTTATAAAGTTATTATATAGGGCCAAAACTTAGAAAAAAATAATGTTTTGGCCATATATAAAATAATCATATCCGGCCAAAACCTGCTGTTTTAGCACCGCAAAAGAATCTAATAATCAAAAAATCAACTACTTAATAAAGCATCACCTCTTTAGGTTATTGTACACCTGAAGGCAGCCGGATATCTTTAAACCAAACAAAATAGCGCATGCAGCACACCGCGCCCCTGCAGCACGAAGAACGTGCCGATATCCTGGATATACTCAGGGCTTTTGCCCTGCTGGGTATCTGTATGGCCAACGCAGCTTATTTTTCGCTCTACATTTTTCAAAAACCGGTAACCACACAGGCTCTCCCGACCGCTACTGCTGACCGATGGCTCAGCTGGTTTCATTTCGCTTTTATAGATGGAAAATTCTATTCCCTATTTTCATTACTATTTGGTATCGGTTTCTCCATCATTTTTCTGCGCAATAAACAGGCTGGACGAAATGGATTGGCCGTCTTTTATCGTCGCCTGATCATCCTGCTCTTATTTGGCCTCTGCCATAGCCTGCTGCTCTGGGATGGAGATATACTCATGTTTTATGCCCTCACCGGTATGCTGTTGCCCTTGTTCCGGAATTGCTCAGACAGAACCCTGCTTATACTAACGATAGCACTCCTGCTATCACCATTGTTGTTTGACCTCATAAAAGTAATAACGGACGGCAGATGGAATATCAGCCGGCCTTTTCTTTTACAGGCATTGGCAACGGATAAAAAGGCAGGTATTACAGACGACAATATCGATAGCTGGCTCATGCAACACCGCAGCTACAACGATCTGCTTACCTGGAGCAGATCAGGAACCTGGTGGAACTGGCAGTTGCGCCTCGATAGCAACCGTATTCCCAAAGTCCTGGGCATGTTTACCCTGGGTTTATACGTAGGTCGCAAAAAAATGTATATAAACCTGGAAACCTACCGGTCCTTGTTTAGAAAAATACAACGCTGGGGATTTGCGCTGGGCATCCCAACTGGTATGGCCCATGCCTGGTTTGAATTTGATCACCAGGCATTACCGGCACCAATGGGTTTATTGGATACGTTGAGCTACGCACTGAATGTAGTTCCGCTTAGCCTTGCTTATACCTCTACTATTGTGCTCTGGTATATGAATAAACGAAACAGTTGTTTTCTTCAATTCATTAAGTCCGCTGGTCGTATGGCGCTCACGAATTACATTATGCAAACTGTGCTGGGCATCATTATTTATTATGGAATCGGGTTGGGTCTGGGCACGCGAGTCGGGCCTGCTATATTCCTGCCGGCAGCGATCGTTATTTTTATGCTGCAGGTAATTTATAGCAACTGGTGGTTCAGGCATTTCAGTTATGGACCACTGGAATGGATATGGCGCATGCTGACATACGGAAGATGGTTGGCTATTAAAAAACGTCCTTCATAAACACCCTGACTGATTTTGTTTCATGTCTTTGTTTATCCAAAAAAAGGGTCATTTACAAAATCTTAAAGCCCTGTAAAGCAGCCTGGCTACAGAAACGCTCCGTCAACATCTGATCTAATCTGCCGACAGCTTCTCCAAAATGGAGTGAGGACCGAAGATAACGAAATTCATTTTGACTTGCTGGGCATACGGATATCCGCTGATCACTTCAGCAATTGCATTCGACCATATATCCAATATCAATTGACCGTCCGAGATACCATCCAACTGATTCGAATATGTTTTTTAAATGCTCATTCATCATTTTCTGTTAAAGCAGCACATTTATCAGTTCATCCCTCTTCATTTGGCAAACAAATCAGTAAAACCGGGGCATTAAAGCAACTATTCGGCAAATAAAATTTTAGCCCCTTTAAATGCCGCAGCAATTAACCCCAGATCATCTTTATCTATTCTTCTCTTATACTTAAACTCAAATTCATCGTTTGTAAACCGCTCATTTCCTGATAAACAAAAATAAATATGTTGATTATCCCAGGTAATTTCAATCTTTAGTCCCTGGCTCATATCAGTAAGAATTGTATTACCAGGCTGTTCTGCCTTACCAAGTTGAGAAACGAATTCATTCCAGGACTTGTTATCAAACCACAACGAATTGAAATGAATCGTCTTCTGTCCAGAAAATGTTGTCAGTTCTATAGTTGCTTCTGCCTGAAAAGAAGGATGCCTTTCTTCCCTGGAAATCTCCTCCATTTTAATACCGACAAACTCCGGAAGTACTATTTTTATCACTTTTGCATCTTTTGAATCCTAGAAAATTGCTTACTAATATCCGTTCCAGGCACCACTCCTGTCAGTTACCGCTGAAAATACGTCATTACCCTCTCGAATACAGCTTTATCATACTTACCCGAATTATTCGTATCTGAAAAGTCATCACGAAAAGTGACATTTATATCACTACAAAGACGAATCAGGTAATATTGCTTGAAAAAATCGCTAAAAAACATGTAGGCACCGCTTATTCATCATAAATATTGTCGGGGGTGTTTTCCTTGTAATCAGAATAACTTTTATCAAATACGGTCAATGCCTTCAGGCCTAATCCACTTCTGATTATCCGGAAAGTATCCGGAGACTCATACAACTGATGAAATACCTGCAGCACTATTGCATCTTCTGTTTTATACTGTCCCTGCTCGATCGCTTCATTTAAGAAAAGAATACAGCCTGTGCGTATGGAATCGTCATTTACATTTCGTTCCATAAACTCGCCAAACTCAAAAAGCATCAGATAGATTTCCTTATCATCGGAAACAGAAGCAAAACCCGGAGCATAGTGGCGCAACCGCTGTGGGATGTTATTATAATAATCATCAAACTGAATTACTCCAAAATTCATATCCGGTGACTTAATAAATTTGTAATCTTTCTAAAAACATCTTTTCCAAAAGCTTGCCTGGAACAAACAGCATTATTTGTGCTCGTGCAAATCCGTCACTTCCGGTATACATACAACGTAGGGCCATAATCCTGGTCGGAATTGCTATACTCTACAGCAATCTGCCATTCGGGATATTTAAACCGGAAATAACATGACCAGGAAGTCTGCAATAGTTTACCCACCTCATCAAACACCGATTCTGACACATTACCTGAACGATGATCAAAAAGATCATAAACATGTACATGATTAATCATTTTTTCTATAGCAGATCTGTCTTCATATAGCGCCTTTTTCCATCTGGAATAGGAATCCGGGTTATAATGTGTTTTAAAAAAAACACAACCATCCACTTCAATCAATTCCGGAAATAAAAGCGAACTGAATATCAGGAAATCTTCAGGATGCAGATTAAAACTTATATAATCACTCAGTTCCATTTTTGAAGGATCAGCCCATTGCCCTTTCCATTCCTCAAACCTTTTTGAAAAAAAATCCATACAAAGACTGTTTCAGTCAAAAATAAACAAAAAATTACCCGACTATTTATCTTGTCCTTACCTGAATCGTTAACAAGAAAACCGTCTCTTTCCATTCATTAACAACCAGGGGCCTATAAACTTTATACTATCAACAAAAACACAATGCTGAGCCATGGAGAAAGTCCTCCACAGTATCAAAAGACAACAATAAGACTCTTTTTTCCATAAAGGAAAAAACCTATTCTATTTTTTAAAAAAAATGTAATTCTAAAATTTATAAAATACCTTATCCGATACTTCTATTGCCAGCTTTTCACGGATCATCAATTCAAAATAATAAAATACTTTTAGCAACTTATAGGATTGGAATTTACACTGCCAATTACCTGGTGTGGGGTGTTTTTCAGGAAGCAGTTCCTTCTCCATAAAGCTCATATCCAAATCTACACCGCTTTCAATAATTGCTTCGATAGCCTGATTGATAAGAAAAATAAAAAAGTCTCTCCGCTCTTCATTCACGATGAATTCATCAAGATCCAAATGCATATACGAAGGATAATACCCCAACGAATTCTCTTTTAATAAACGTTCAAAGCCCTGAATCCATTGCTTTTCTTTTGAATGTCGTCTTACCGAAACATACAATAAACCGGTGACACACTCCAACAGACTATCATAAACCCAGAATCCTCGTTTGTTGAAAGAAATAAAACTTGATGCCATATTTAAATAATTGAAAACATCTTTTTAGTAAGTTTTAATAAAAAACACCTTTTAGCCTACGTTGATGAAATCAGACATACGGAAATAATCGATCACTGATTATATATTTATATTCGGTTGTCAACAGCCAATCACATTCCTCCAGAACCGTATTACCTGAAAGCTCCCCTTAATTAGTAGCATTTAAAACTAAAGATTTTCAATCAAATTGTTCATCCTTTTGTATTGTCGGATAGTCATTTGTTTTTTGATGTTCTTTTAAAAAAGTAATTGGTGGTTTGTATCCCAGAGACTGATGAGGTCTTTGATTATTATATATCCACATCCAGGCAGTAGCCATTAGCTGAGCCTCATTCAATCTTACGAACTGCTAGGCATCTAATACCTCTTCTCGGAAGCTGCGGTTAAAACGCTCCATATAGCCGTTCTGGTGAGGTTTGTCTTTTTCAATAAATTTCAATTTACTGGTCAGGCTGGTGTCAATAGCCAGGCACAAGGCTTCGCGGTTATAATCATCAATAATGTTAAGTGATCTGAAGTTGATCCCATTGCTCAGCGTATCATGCATAAAATCCATCGACCAGGTGATATTAGGGTAGATTGGTTGCAGCAAAGGCTCCATTGTTCGGGCAGGCAGCCTTTTTTTACGCTTCCTGCGCAGGTTTAACCCCATCTCTGTATAAACCCGGTACACCCGCTTGTGGTTCCATAAATGATTACAATTACGCAGGTAATAATGCATCATCCAAAAGCCCCAGCGGTGGTTTACCGAAGCCAGTTCACTAAGCTGGTCTCTAATGAGCTGATCGTCCGTTTTAGGCTTCGCCTGGTAGTAATAAACGGATGGATGAATATTGAATAATTGGAAGGCCTGCCGCAAACTAATACCAAAACGTTGTAGGCTATAATTTGCAAGCTCCCGCTTCTGCGCAGGCCCTATAGTTTTTTTTCAATAACATCTTTTAAAACGGTGATCTGAAGCGTTTGCTCAGCCACAATCTTTTTATACCGAGATAACTCTGCTTCCAGTTCCTTCATTTTTTTGAAATGATTGACATCCATGCCGGAATACTTGGTCTTCCACTGGTAGAAGGAGGGCTGGCTGATACCATGTTCCCGGCAAATGTCCGATACTTTCTGACCACTCTCTTGTTGCTTGAAAATCCCGATAATCTGGGACTCCGTAAATTTTGTCTTTTTCATTGTTTTTCCCCGTTAAATCTAACAATTGTTTTCTATTTTCAATCGCTACGATTTAATGGGGAGCTTTCACCCCAGGCTGGGCAAAGAGCATATACATTCTGTACATATATCCTTAATTCAATCATTTTCCCTCCACTAATCCTTCTGCCAATGATCCGGAAAACCATTACCGAAGTCTAATTTGCTAAATATTGAGGCAATTCACCTGTTCTTAAAATATCAATATATCCCTCATTCCCTTATCCACACAATCTATATTATCGTATTCACAAATCGTCTAAAAACCTCCTCCTTCTGAGTAAGATCTGTCATTTCCCGGATCATCTTCGCGGTATCCAGTCCTACATTTTCCAACTGCTCACTGTGCTCTTTTAAGTAAGTTAAATAAACTCCCTTAAGCTCATCTATATTCAAATTTTTTACTAATTCCAGTTTCCTTTCAGTATAGCAAACGCCAACCCCTGCATATTTTAAGCTAAAGCCCCAAAATGAATTGATATAACGCAGAAAGGAAATATCAATACGTTTATAGTAATTAGTGGCAGCGTCAATAACGAATTCGTTCCTTTTAGCCAGATCCGGTATTGCGGATTTCTTACAAATTGTATAGCCGGAAATGTTCTTATCAACAGAATACTCCCCATCCATAATTACAATAACCGGAAAAATAACGTCTTTATTTATTAGCCCTTTTTTCACCTTATGAAAATATACATGATTATTATATCAATAATTTACAGTCATTTGAGGCAATCTAGTACGTTACTCACATCGACCTATTGCCAGGTGCAAAAATACCGGGGATTTTACATAACCGGTATTATCCCCCATTAAGATAATGATCAGTCAGCAATTCTTTTCCGCTCTGTAAAACGAGGTCTAATTGTCCACCCGCTATCAGGCATTTTCTTCAAAATTTCCGGCGAAATCTCCTTCCTAATATCAATTCTACAATTTTTTGGATTTTCCGAATCGAATTCCACTAAATAATACTTGCCTAATTCTATTGCTCTGCTACTTTGAAGAGTAGTCCCCCCCGTTGTCGATTTCCCATTAAATTTAAATTCAAACTCGCCAAGAGGTCCTCCATCAACTGAAACAGTGACCCTATAAAAAGAACCGGCAGAATATCTGCGATTTTTTGAAATATTATTATTTCGTATTACATTTCTAATAACAAAAAACATAATAATAATCCCAAAGAATATAAGCGGGGCGGCTTTTTTCATAACCTTAATGTTCCTGCTTTTATTGAATGTAATTCTCGTAGCTTTACAAGCTCATCGCCTGAAGAATCCGGGCCCGGCATTATCTTACCATGCACCCTGTATTATCGTTGCTCAACCCTAAATCCCTGATCTCCTGTTCCGCAGTTCTGAATACGCTCATCGCTATGTCTGCGTACTCACCTATATTATCTCCGGATATCTCAAAATCTTTCCAGATCAAAGTAACGGGTAGTGGGATCCAGGCATTTAAACAATCTCATAAAGCATCGAGATTCTCGCCATAATAGTCGGGAAAACGAAGGGCATTTTTTAATAAACCGTGAAAGTCTTTTATGGTCTTCATACTTGCTCCCTCTAAATACGATTCCATGCTTTGTTATTTTTATTCGGGAAAAGATTGAGAATTAATTTTTCCAATAAAGATTGCTCATCACCCAATCTAACCTCCTATATTTTCTCCAGCATTGAAACAAGCTCCCCAAAGTTATTCTTTTTTGCCAGGTCTGCGGGTGTAAGTCCTTTATCGGTTACTACGGCAAAGTCAACACCGGCATTAAACAAAACAGTAAAAAACCTTTGATCTTCAATCATGCAAACGGCATGTGCCGGAAATACTTTATCACCTGTTGCCAGCGTCATATCCACGCCCTTATTTATTAACCAAATAAAACTTTCATAGTGTTCCAGGAAAATTGACAATAATAAAGGAGTTGTGCCGTCATACGCTTGCAGATTCATAAATTTGTGCGACGCCGGGTAACGAAATAACATTTCCATCCTCTCCACATCATCTGCATACACAACAGCATGATAGCACCCTTCACCATAGTCATTCACCAAACTAATATCGGCCCCCTCTTCCAGTAAAAAAAAATAGCTTTTGCTCCCACTATCGCTTAAGGAATAAAGTAATAAAGAATCATTATCCTCATCAACAAATCTTTCATTAATATCGAAACGATACCTGTTATAAAACAGGTACTCCAAATCTGTCCTGCAAAGGGCATCTTTTAATTCTTCCTTCAGTATATCCATGAAAATCGTTTCAAAAATTGAAGAATAAATCTAACTGGTTGCAGCCGTATAGCATATAAATTATATTAACCGACACGCTCCGCCACAACCACTTCACCCAGTACAATGCGTAGCTGCTGCTTCAAATTATTCAGCGCTTTTTTGTTTATTATACCATTCCAATAAATCTTTAACGTCCTCAAAAACTCTGACGCCATTTTCAATCATTTTTTTTGCCAATTTTAGTGCGTACTCAAAATCGTCATAAAGAGTAACCATCAATACAGCACCTACAGAAAAAACAGAGTAAAACTCTACACCGTTATGATTTTCTTTAACCAAAGCGTATTTCTCCGGTTTCTCCCAACATTCTCTATGCGATTCTTCAAAATACTCTTCTTTCATATTTCCCTGTTATACGACATTTAAATGATGGATACAGTCGAAGGCCGGGATTAAAATAAATCCGTGTGAATTACGCTCAAGCCTTTTTCCTGCATTCTTTGCCTGCAACATACCCTGGGTGTCTCGTTAAGAGCCTTTCATTATCTTTAGAACTAATCAATAAATATACTTTTTTCATGCAACAAAAGGAAATTGCCCGCTTATTCTCCGAAGGTCATTTTGATCAGGTGTCCCAGTTTCTTGCAGACACGGTCACCTGGCATATTTATGAAGAAAAGCAGGTGCTAACTGGCAAAAAAGCTGTGCTGGAGTTTGCCCGTCAGATAGCACAATACTTCAAATCGGTAACTACGGATTTTGAAACATGTGGCTGTATTGCAGAAGGCAATACTGTCGCTGTTTATGGGAAAGCACGTTTTTCAAGAAATGAAAAGATTATCAATTCAGTCAACTCATGCGATATATACGAGTTTGACCCTGCGGGTAGTATCCTTAACATCCATTCCTATTGCAACTCAAACAGGCCAGCTTAACTTTGCATTATGCAACCCGGTACATTTATTAAAAGCACTTCGCTGCTGGATGGTAGTTTTTTTGAAGATACGCTAATCTTTATTACTGAATATAATGAAAGAGGCGCGATCGGTTTTATTGTTAATAAATCATTTCCCCGGGCATTGAATGAGCTGCAGGAATTCAGACATAGTCCGGCCTTTCCGCTTTCTGATGGGGGGCCGGTGGACCGGGAACACCTTTTCATAATACATCGCTGCCCCGAACTAATAAGCGGAGGCACTCATGTGGCAAACAATCTGTATGTTGGCGGAGAGATTAACGACGCTGTAAAACATATCAACAACAAAACGCTTACAGAAAAAGATATCTGCCTGTTTATCGGTTATTGCGGCTGGGATGCAGGCGAACTGGAAGCTGAAGTAGCCGAAGGTAGCTGGGAATACATCTCTCATAAGAATTTACTTCCTCATTTACCAGCATTCTTTCAGGCGATTATCAGCCCGTGATCTGACAGAGAGGGTCAGGGCTGACTCTGAAGAGAAAAGTAGTCACCGGTTTGCTATAGCATTATTCCTTGTATTTCAAACCCCAGTTGCTTTGCCGCCTCGTCCAGCGACTCAAGTCGTACATCTATTTCCTTGAGCATGAGTTTAACAGGTCGTTTGTCTTTGTAAATGTCAATGGCTTCAGGCATTTTAAGGCCGCTGAGTTTTTCTATGGTACTGATATTGGTCTGATAGGTATCAGCTTCTTCAAATTCCAGAAACAGGTCATCTTCCTCCGTCAGCGTTTCAAGAGTCAGATCACGAAAAGATTCGACAATATCGTTGTCTCTTAGCAGGCTTTCCTGGCTCATCATAAATCCAGCCCGGTATAAATTATCATCACTTTTTGGGAATACCACCACCTTCCAGAACAGGGTGGGTATCTGAATGACCCTGCCAGCTACTTCGGTCACAAACTTCGGATCCTTTCTGCTCAATACCGGACCAGTGAATACACATATCTTCAACCCATTTTCCCTGGCTTCCGTATGGAGAATATAATCTTCCAGCAGTCTCCAGATACGCTGATTGAGACGAGCATGCTGAGGTACTGAATTGGAGTAATAGAATGTACTGTCAGCAGCTTTACTGGCAGCGGCGATACTTTCTCCCCATTGCACATCCTCACGTTTCGTCAGATGTCCACGGTCAAAATCACTCTTCTCCGACCGGTAGAGCTCATTACCCCATTGGTGCTCTGCAGCAATACGATCGTCGCGCCGCCAGTTGTCCTGACGGCTCACTTTTCTAAACAACCCACCGTCAATATTACTGGCAGTAAAATACGGGAAGCGGCGGCTCTTAGAAAGCGCAATACTGTAATTGATATAATCAGCTATACCGTCTGCCTTGTCCTGTACAGGGGCCAGGTCTTCCTGTTGTTTCTTATTCAATTCAGGCAGAAGCACCTTTTTATTTTTGTCAATAAAACCTGTTTCATACCCATTATACAATGAAAAATCTGTCATGGCAATTGAATTACGAAATAAATGATTAAAGTTTTGTATTTATTTCCGGGGTTAATAAGAGATGGGACTGCCCCTGCGTTTGTTCAACGGTGAGCTTTTCCATTTCACAGAGTCGATAAGATTAATAAGATTACGATTACTCGAATAACTGGTATTCTTAACGCTTACCTGTTTTGAAAGGCTATCCAGCTTTTTCGTAACGATCAGGTCTATCCCTCCGGGCTTATTATGCTTTTGTTTAGGGTTTGATGCCGAACCTGTATCCAATACAGGCGGAGCACTTGCCAGGGAATCATATTTGCCCTGTATTTCCGAAAGATCCTGTACATATTTCTCCAACGTATTATTTATGAGTACATCTCGTTCTTCAATGCCAGCTTCTTTTTTCCGGAAAACGATAACCAGCGCAACGGCAGTAGCAATTAACAATCCGATAGTTAACAGAAAAGTGAGCAACCCTTTTCGTTTCAGTTTTTTGCCAAGATCTTCAATCTGTCTCCGTTGCTCGATCGCTTCATTTTTCAACTGTATTTCCAGGGCAAGTTGGCGCAATTGTTCCTTTAGATTTTCATCCTTTCTTTTTGTTTCCTGTTCCAGTTTTTCCTTTTCGAGTAATAGTTTTCGTTGCTCCTCCAGTATTTTTCGCCGGTTTCTGGATTTCTCTATAGCTGCCACCAGTATATCGTGGGTTACCTCGTACGAAACGCCTTTACTCGTCACTTCCTCTTTGATCAGCCGGGCATAAATCATCTGCGAAATAAGTTCATCGGGCACTCCAAGAACATTGTTCATTTTCCGTTGTGACAGGCTTTCACGATATCCATTTATCACCAGTTCATCCTCAATAATCTGACGGGCCCTTTCCCGGTCTCTGACATCCGGAATCGACTGCAACTGTACTTCATAAAAATCATCAATAATAGCAGGAAAATCCTTCGCCGGATTAATGAGATCATTATTTACAACTACAATTTCATCTGCATCTTGTGCCTGCTGACGCTTATATACAGTATCTTCAATAAAACTGCAGATCAGTTGCAACTGAGAGCTTTCAATCTCTTCCGTATCACTACTGAGTTCTTCAACAATTTCCGTAAGCGTATTTTTGTCAAAAGAAAAAGCAGGGATGAATCCAGATACCAGTGAGGGGTCCATAGCAGGCTTTTCGATTGCTTTCTCTGCCTGCTCTTTACTGAGCGGCTTCAATTCGTAACGGTTTCGCAATACCGTAGATATGTAAGGGGTCAGCGATTGCATGCTGGCGAGCCGGTCTGAGCGAACAACAAAGATAATTTTGAGATCCGGCTGATCGGCCCATTTCATCTGTATATCAGTCCGTTCTTCAAGCTCCAGGGATGTAATCCATTCAAGTACCCGATAAGGCGGCTCGTTATGCGCAAGCTCTGCCAACTGCTCCAAAAATTCGCGCTGATGATCCGGCTGATGAATAAAGAACTCTTCAAACTGATCGAATATAAATACTGGCGTATATAAATTGCCGGTTTCGTCTTTAAAAGGGACCGCTTTTACATAATCCCATAATCGGAAATGACGGTTATTAAAAGGAATCTGATCGCGATATTTATAAGCACCTATTTCGAGTTTGAATATTTCCAGCAATTTGTTCTTATCACGCTGGTCGCCGGGGTTACGGTCAGGAGGATTCAGCCGAATGCGGATAGGCCGGTAGTTGCTTTTTTCCAGCAAAGGAGCCAAACCAGCATTCAGCAATGAAGTTTTACCAAGACCCGAACGGCCAAACAGGACCGTCACTTTTTCGAGACTAACCAGATAGTGCAGTTCTTTCGACTCCTTCTCTCTCCCGAAAAAAAGCGATGCCTGATCCTTACTAAACGAATTGATACCAGGATACCTTTTTTTATATTCTTCTTTTCTATCCATAGCCTGCTTCAGAGTTCATTATATTCATTAACCACCTTCTGCAAAAAGTTGTCAATTTGCTCGTTGATAAAATAGAACTTATAAATTTTGATAAAATGCTCGATATTGGATTCATTCACATTATCGAGCAACAACGCATAACTGCGTTCTTCTTTTCGGGATAAACCAAGGCAGTCCATTAATATCTTCAGATGCCATTCCTGAAAATTAAAGCCCAGGAAGAGATAATGCTTATTGCCAAGTCCCATCTTGATGGGAGGTGGCAGAGGCGGATCGTTTTTTACCACATTTTTAGAGAATTGGACACGGTCATTGTCTGTAAAAAGGATAGAATAGGGGTTATCGAATGACCCGAATATTTTATAGATAATACTCCCCTTCTCATCCAGTTCTATGAATGGCTTGCTGGAATTACTCATATCGTAATAATCGCTCACAAAAGGAATATGCTGTTGGGTAAGCTCCTCTTCAAGAATACTGTCGGGATTGGCACTGATGATCATTGGAAAAGAAAGGGAAGCAATCTTTTGAAATGGCGCACGATATACCTGTAAGGCCTGAAATGATATTTGGGCCATTTTTCCCAGTTCCCTGTTGACCACTTTGGGCACCTCCTCGAAACGATGGGCAACATAGGAGAGCGAGTCTTTCAGCCCCGGATCATAATATACATTTGTTTGATCCAGTTTTACAACAAGCTCATTCGAAAAAACACTGCTAAAGGTCTGCATAGATTTATCAGGACATCGCAGCAGTTCCGGACCGATAA
This sequence comes from Chitinophagaceae bacterium, assembly GCA_047600605.1. GTDB lineage: Bacteria > Bacteroidota > Bacteroidia > Chitinophagales > Chitinophagaceae > CAYMZZ01. The sequence goes on from JASGKK010000001.1 coordinate 1,117,915, forward strand.
ACAATACACACTCTCTGTTTCGGATTGCCTTAGCTATCGTTTTAACCCGCCTGTCAAACCCGGAGCGCTGGTCTTCAATAAAGTTCTGCAACCTGCTTTCCTGATTGTAAGTTTCAAAAATATTATCAAGCAGGGGAAGTAGTTTTTCCTGCCTTTCCGCTTCCGTCACAATACTGTTCCAGAAATCTCTTGCTGATCCCTGAAATCTTACATCCACCTGGATAAAATCTTCGGTATCATCGCAAAATCGCTTGGCATTGTTTGGCTCCCATATCAGGGAGGACAGCAGGCTTACTATGGCATGTTTGGCTCTTGGCTGCAGGTTCATTGCTTACAGATTATGATCTCTAATACCTTTGATTACCACGTTGATGTTAATACCTTCGTTTCGCAAAAATTTTTGCGCTGTACCGGGCTCGCGCAACATGCCTCCGCTATGATGCAATGCCACTACTTCCCAATCGCTGTTGAATACCGGCGCACCAGATGATCCCGGCTCTGTATCCGTCAGGTATTGCACGATATGGTCATTACTGAAAGTGACAACATTGTGATACATACCGATCTGTTTATAGCCGCCTCCGGGATGCTGTATGATATTAACGAAGTCATCCTTTTCAACAATTACCGGTTTCAGATCAATAAATCCATATATGCTATTAGCATCACCTTTTATCCGAACAACTGTCCAGTCATTGTCTATTGAAGTAGCAAAACCATTATCCGGATCAAGCATAAAACCGGTAACTGGTACTGCCAGACCTTCGGCCGATTCTTCATAGTCAAACTGCACTTGTGCAATAACAGCCGTACTGACATCCTGTATCACATGATTATTAGTCAGCAGCAGATTATTGTTTAAGAGAAAACCCGTGCCGGCTTCTGCGCTTGCTCCCCGTTTGATATAAATACGGGCTACACACCGCGCCCGTTTCAATCCTATTTCAAGAAAACGGATAGGCAGAAGCGTACTCTTTTCGCTTGTTATCTTTTCGATCGCATCTGCTGCTCCATCCTTCCAATCGGCATCCTTCACATCCGGACCGAGTGAATAGTCTATATCCTGACTGAAAGCAATCAGGTACGGATTTTTCGGAAATTTCAATTTGAGTACTTCAACCAGGTAATCCAGCTCATTATTGAGATTGGTAAACTGTATAATGTTGTTCCACATTGATACAGGGTTGATGCCATTCAGGGTAATAGATGTCCAGTTAACGCCGGCTTCATTCAAATAAGGGATTGCATCGTTCGGAAAGGGGAGCAATAAAGCCATGGCATCCCGCAATTGCGCCATTTGCTTATTAGAGTAAGCCATATATTAAACTTTATACCCGATTGGTTACAGGTAGTGAAATAAAATAGTCCCGGTTTTGACCGGATTCAAATAAAGGGTCGGAAAATGCGATTGAGAAAAGACATAATGGAGATTACAAATTAAGCACAAAGCCAACGGCAGACAACCCGCATTTAAACGGTAATTATAAGGTGAAAAACACCCGTCAGCCCCCTGATTACACTATCTGCTGATCGCACGATCCTTATATCATACCGGGGGTAAGTAATAAAAACGCGTGTCCTTTTGTGTGTCAATTATGTGTCGGAAAAATGGGCAAAGGCGTGAGAAAGCGGTCATTTTTTAACTTGATACTCAATAAAAAAGCCTTGTTAGTCAAGACTAACAAGGCTTTTTTGTGCCCAAGACTGGATTCGAACCAGCACAGCCTTTCGGCCACTACCACCTCAAAGTAGCGCGTCTACCAATTTCGCCACCTGGGCCCCTGTATCCTTTTCGGGATTGGGGAGGCAAATATACAGGATTTGAGTATTTAAACTTTTATACGTTTATACTTTTTATCCCTTCAGGCGTTTTCTTTTTTTAGTACTATTCTAAAAGTGGTCCCTTTGCCGATTTCCGACTGTTTTACAAATATCTCTCCCTTGTGATATTGGGCAATGATACGGCGCGATAGGCTCAGTCCGAGTCCCCAGCCCCTTCGTTTGGTAGTAAACCCGGGTTTAAATACCTGGGTGATATTTTGGGCGGCAATTCCTTTGCCGGTATCGGTCACATCAATTTGTATCTGCCCTCTCTCTTCCATGATATCCACGCTGATTGCACCTTTACCTTCCATCGCGTCAAGGGCATTCTTGAGGAGGTTTTCAATTACCCAATCAAACAAAGGCGGGGAAACCGGCGCCTGCAGCTCATCCAGCCCATGTGTATCTACCGAAAACCGCACACTGCCGGGTGCGCGTTTGCGGATATAGTCTACCATGCTGTTTACCTGCCGGATAATATCGGTGGGTTCCAGTTGGGGGGAGCTGCCGATTTTACCAAACCGGTCGGAGACCAGCCGCAGTCGTCCCACATCTTTGGATAATTCAGGTACAATATCGCGGTAGCGCTCATCTTCCCGCATTACTTCTACCCAGCCTTCGAGTGAGGATACAGGGGTACCCAGTTGGTGTGCCGTTTCCTTTGCCATACCAGCCCATACCTGGTTCTGTACCGACCGGTAGCTGCTGCGCAGGGCTGTCACCGTTACGACTATGAAGAGGCCGATGATCAATAATTGTATCAAAGGATAGTAACGTACTTCATTGAGCAGACTCGTATGACCGTAATAGTAGCGGTTACGCCGTGTTGAATCCAGCGGATCTATATATTCTATAGGAGGATTTCCGCTTTTGAGGGATTCGAGTCGCTGCTGCAGATAAGCCGGATTATGTGCCACACGGGCCGAATCGAAGTTTACATAATTAGTAATGCTATCCCGCTCATCCGTTTCAATGATAGGAATATCATGATTGTCCCGGATGATCTTGAATGGAAGCCTTGTATCGGAAATACTGGGATTGAGCAGTGATTTGCTGGCTTCGACCCATTGCTCCACTTTCACCCGTTCTTCCCCGGCAATTTTGCGGGCCAGGTAGCGCGAATAAAAAATGGTTCCTGTTACAATGGCAATGGCAATAGCTGCCAGCCCGGTACGCCAGGTAAGTAATTGCTGAAGCATGCCCGAATTTAAGGCGGTTCAGGCGTGTTGACTTACATTTGATCAAATTTATTCGTTCAACATTGATGTACTCCTGATGCCTGCCCCCACTGTAGCTGTAGTGATTCTTAACTGGAATGGCCGGAAATTTCTGGAACAATTCCTGCCGTCTGTCACGGCTTCCAGGTATCAGCCCTGTACCATTTATGTTGCTGATAATGCCAGCACAGATGACTCGCTGGCTTACCTGAAGACCCAGTGGCCGGAGGTGAGAGTTATTTCATTGCCGGAAAACTATGGTTTCACCAAAGGATATAATGAAGCTCTCCAACAGGTGCAGGCTGATTATTATGTGCTGCTTAATTCAGATGTGGAGGTCGAAACAGGCTGGCTCGAACCTATGGTCCGTTTACTGGAATCCGATCATACGATCGGCGCCTGTCAGCCCCGTATCAGGGCATATCATCAGCGGGATCATTTTGAGTATGCCGGAGCTGCCGGCGGCTGGATAGACCGGTATGGGTATCCGTTTTGCCGTGGCCGGGTTTTTGAACAATTGGAACCCGATACCGGGCAATATGCTGATACGGTACCCATATTCTGGGCCAGCGGTGCGGCCATGTTTGTAAGGGCGTCCGTCTTTCATGAGTTGCGTGGATTTGATACATATTTCTTTGCTCACCAGGAAGAGATTGATCTCTGCTGGCGCATGCAACTGGCGGGTTATAGTGTATACGCATGCCCTGATTCAATTGTCTATCATGTGGGAGGAGGAACGCTGCCCAGGGGCAACAGCCGCAAGACCTTCCTTAACTTCCGCAACAATCATATCATGCTGGCGAAAAATCTGACCTGGCCGCAACGGTTATGGATCATTCCGTTTCGTTTTTGCCTGGACGGAGTAACGGCCTGGAAGCAATTGCTAAGCGGTGACAGTGCCACTTTTAAGGCGATTATCAAGGCGCATTTTGCATTTATCGGGTGGATCTGTAAAGGACGGAAAAAGAGCAATTTCCCTATAAGACGGGGAGGGAAACTGCAGGGGCTTTTGCGCGCAAACCTTGCCTGGCTTCATTTTGCGCGCGGGAAAAACAAGTTTTCAGAAATTGTGCAGAAAACCCATTGATTTATTTGTACTTAACCCCTATTTTTGCAGCGTAAAAAAATCACTATGAGTGCTCCTCATTACGACTATAACGAAGAACTGAAAAAAGTACAGGATAAAGATTTTACCCATAGCTGGGTTTCTTCTTCCGGTTTCATTTTTTATCTGAGTGTGTTCTGCCTGGTGGCTTTTGCTTTTGGTGGCTGCTATAAACTGTACACTAAACGCTTCGAGAAACCGAAGGTTGTTGTACAGGAGAGCACATTGTACACACCGAAGTACAAATAATTTTTCCGAAAAATTTTTTTACAACCCGTTGTTTACCTATTTTTGCAACCCCTTAGTTCTTTGGTTGTTGAAAGGGAAAATAACCTGATCAGCAAAATATTAGCGGAAGTAGCTCATTTGGTAGAGCACGACCTTGCCAAGGTCGGGGTGGCCGGTTCGAGCCCGGTCTTCCGCTCCAGAATCCTCTCTCGAAACAGAGAGGATTTTTTTTTGAACCCAAACCACTGCCTGCCCTGGTGGTGAAATTGGTAGACACGCAGGACTTAAAATCCTGTGGCCAGCAATGGCCGTATCGGTTCAAGTCCGATCCGGGGCACACACTACACAACCAGTCCATCGACTGGTTTTTTTGTGCAATCCGGGGCGCACAACCAGTCCTGTCAACGCACCACTTCCGTATATCCCTGCAACCAGGGCGCTTCATTTGTTGCTTCCGACACTTACTGACGCATTCAGATGATATTTATCCTTCTCCTACAATCTGTTTATTTCAGAATCACTGTTACCTCCGAGGCGTTTCTGTTCCGTTAATCAATCCGGCTGTAGCCTGTGCAATTCCTCTAATGACGCTTGTAAGATGACCAGTATCAATTCGCTTTATATCATCACACAGCGAATGATAACAAGGATCATCATCATCGCTGCTCATGATGGTATGCGCCGGCACGCCGTATTTGGCAAATGAATAATTATCGCTTCGCATAAACAGTCCTTTTATCTCATCTGGCTCCGGTTTTACTTTGATACCTGCACCGAACAGACCTTTCGATAGCATCTCGGGTAACCTGGATTTACTTTCGCCTGTAATAAAAACTCTTTTCCGGCCATACATGGGAACCCCGATCATTTCAATATTGATGTTGGCTACAATATCATCCGGGTTGAGGTACTGTACAAAATCTGCTGATCCGACCAGGCCCAGTTCTTCCCCTGCAAATGCGCAAAAAAGCAGCGTGCGCGCATTATCATCTTTTTTTCCAAAGTATCTGGCCAACTCAAGTAAGGCTGTTGTTCCCGATGCATTATCATTGGCTCCATTAAATATGGTATCCTTCTCCGAAATGCCTTTTCCCTTTTTATTCACTACCCCAACATGATCGTAATGAGCGCTGAAAACGACTATCTCGGAAGGTCTTGTTTTACCCGGTATCATCCCTACCACATTGTACCCCACCGCGGGAGACCAGGCCGGCCCTGTAAGCAACTTTACCATTCCCGGTTCATCTGCTGCGTAAACCAACAGGAAATTCTGCTGGCTTTCTTTGGCTGGACGTCTAAAATTTATCGGAAAAAATGATCCTCCGTTATATGGCTGACAGGACCAGATCAAAATATTTTCTCCCCGGTCCTTATACCGAAGAAATACCTCCTCTGTAATAGTTGTATCAATCTTAATTACCGTAAAATCGGAAAGATCCTTTGATGCCGGTCTTTCGCTTACTCCAAAATACTTATAGGCTTCAAATGGTATATACCCGTTATTCCATCGCAAAGAAACCACCGTTGGTTCTACCAACTTCTTATTTAATGAAAACGGGATATAATATTCGGGCTGATCCTGTAAAGGCACCAGTCCTGCAGCATTGAACTGCTGCCCAATAAAACGGCTGGCCTCCAATTGTTTTGCAGTCCCATTCCCTCTACCCTGCAGATCATCTGAGGCCAGAAAATAAATCGTTTGCCTTACACCTTCTTCAGTAACAGACAAAGGGAGGTCCTGTGCGGTCGTGCTCCAGAAAATCATCAGTAGCAGTATTGTAATCAGGTTTTTTTGTCGCATCCGGCAAAAATATAATTTAGTCATTATCCCAATCGGGCAATTCCGGAGGGTTGTCCCTGCAATATTACTATGGTGAAAGAAATCGTAACCTTAAGCTCTTTCCTTCCTAATTTTGGCGAAAGAAGCAACGAGAAATGGCCACAAACATCAAATGCCCCAATTGTAATCACGAATTTCCGCTGGAAGCTGCTGTATCTGAGGAATACAAAAAGGAACTGCGTGAGCAACTGGTAACCTATAAAAAACAGAAGGAACAGGAACTTGCCCGCCGTGAACAGGAATGGCAGCTGCAGATGCAGCAAAAGGATGCTGAACTCAATAAACGCCTGCAGCAGGAAAAAGAACAAATGCAGCAGGAACTGGACCAGTCAATCCGCAAACGCATCAGCGCCGATTTTGAAAACAAACTGCAACTGCTGGAACAAAATAACCGCGAAAATGAAGAGCGACTGAAAGAAGCCCGCCGCAAAGAAGCAGAATTTCTCCGCATGGAGCAGGACCTGAAGAATAAGGAAGCCGAGCTGGAACTGGAAGTGCAAAAGCAACTGCAGCTGGAACGTGAAAAACTATCGGAAGATATCCGGAAAATAGAAGAGCAGAAAGTGGCGGTAAAAGAAACCGAACTCATGATGCGGATGAAAGAACTTGAGAAACAACTGGAAGACCAGAAACGCCTGGCCGATGAAATGAAACGAAAGGCCGAGCAGGGCTCTACCCAATTGCAGGGAGAGATACAGGAACTCGTGCTGGAAGATATGCTGCGCAGTACATTCCCGTTTGACCAGATTACAGAAGTAGGAAAAGGTGTGCGGGGGGCAGATTGCATACAAACCGTTCGCAACGCCCAGGGCATGGAATGCGGACGTATCATTTTTGAAAGTAAACGCACCAAGGAATTCGGAGGCGACTGGATCGAAAAATTAAAAGCAGATATGCGCAGCCAGGGAGCCGATGTGGCCGTCCTTGTCACACAGGTACTGCCCCGCGACCTGGATCGTTTTGGTGAAAAAAATGGAGTGTGGGTCTGCTCTTTTACCGAAGTCAAAGCCGTGGTACATATGCTGCGGGATGGCATCATAAAGATAGCCGGTGCCCTGCGCAGTCAGGAAAACAAGGGCGACAAAATGCACTTGCTCTACAACTATCTCACCAGTTCTGAATTTGCCGAGCAGTGGAAAGCAATCCGCGAAGGATTTATGAGTATGCGACTCTCCATTCAGAAAGAACGGGATGCCATGGAAAAACTCTGGAAGGCCCGGGAAAAACAACTGGAAAAGGTTTTGCTCAATGCCGCACATATCCGTGGTTCTATCGAAGGTATCGCCGGCATGGATGCCGTAGACCTCAACCTGCTGGACGATGCTCCGGCAGATCCGGCCATTGAATAATAATATCAACTCGTCACCCAGGCCAGCATCAACGGAGCAATGCTGTGCACCTGTACAGTCAGCTCCTCTCCTGTGGGTGTAAACCGGCAACTGACCAGCGTCATATCCGGGCTGGGATAAAGCGGCATATCGGTGCGGAAATCGAGACCTCCTTTTCCATACCATTTATATACGGCCTCTTTGGCACTCCAGAGACCGGTGAGTTTGTCGAGATCGTCATCACCCGCCGGCATGAATCCGAAACGCTGCTGCTCATCCGGAGAAAGAAATTTCTGACGTATCCCGGCCAGCCGGGATACCGGCAACTCAATATCAATACCTACCCGGGCCGACCGGCTCACAATGGCTGCTGCATAATCGCCACAATGGGAAATGGAAAAATGATAGCGTTCATCGCGCAGAAAAGGTTTGCGGGTATCGGCTATCTGTACCAGCTCGTACGGGAAGTCGGGGGCGAGAAACTGCAGCAAAAAACGGCCCGCCAGGTGTTGTAACCGCTTATGCGGATGGGTCACATTCCGGTGCTGGGGAACATTTCCTTTAAAAAACTCTTCGGTTTCTTCTATCTTCCAAATACCCAACCTGGTGTCAGCGTTGATTCGATGTTGAAAAAAAACAGGCATGATTGACGATCCTAAGAACTACGAAGTACGATATTTGGAGCGTAGCAAAAAAGTATTTGCTGTTTATTTGCATGTATTATGATATTATCTGATAGCCGTATACTGGAAGAAATTGACAAAGGTACCATTGTATTGTCGCCCTATGACAGGGAATGTCTGGGTAGTAACTCCTATGATGTACATCTCGGACGCTGGCTGGCCACTTACCGCGAGCATATTCTGGATGCCAAAAAGCATAATGAAATTGAATATTTCGAGATACCCGACGAAGGCTTTGTGCTCTATCCGCATATTTTCTACCTGGGAGTGACGCTGGAATATACCGAAACCCATGCCCATGTCCCCTTTCTTGAAGGAAAATCGTCGACCGGTCGCCTCGGGATCGATATTCATGCCACAGCCGGCAAGGGCGATGTAGGTTTCTGCGGGCACTGGACACTGGAGATATCCGTAAAACAACCGGTGAAAGTATATAAAGGCATGCCCGTGGGCCAGCTCATTTATTTCCCTGTCGATGGCGAAATACAGGTGGCTTACAACCAGAAGAAAAATGCCAAATACAGTGGCCAGCCCGATAAACCCATCGAAAGTATGATGTGGAAAAACACTTTCTGATACTCCTTAATAATACTATTAAGAAATAACCCGGCATATGAGATTATTACCTTTTTTCCTGTTGTTATGCACCCTGGCCTCGGCGCAGGGCACCAAAATCGCACGTGATAGTTTCAGCATAAGCTACCCCACAGGCTGGACCATTGATAAAGAGGATCCGGATTACGACCCCGATGCACTGTTCAGCTTCGACTCTCCCGATGGCAACAACATGATCATGTTTATTATTATGGACGTACCCATCGATGCCGATGAAATGCTGAACCAGCAGGTTGCAGAATTTCAGAAGCAACTGATCAAAAAACCGGAGATCACTGAATTTACCCAATGGGGACGCTACACCGGCAAAGGAAAGATCCTGAAAGGAAAATTGCTTGGTTTGCAGAAAGGCTTTGTCCGCATTTTTGTCTATACCGACGACGATAAAGCCATGCTGGTGGTACAGCAGTGTTACGACGATGACTTTGTAACACTCAAAAAAGATTACGATCTCATGGAACAGTCATTCCGGTTTGCTTCCGACAAAAGAAAGTAAATGCGGCAACCTTAGTTGAGCTGCCAGATGGAATAATTGAGATACCCTGCAAAACTGGCCCAGCCGATATAAGGGAGCAATACAAGACCTGCCAGTCTGCTAACCCGGATAAAGATCACGATAGTCAGCAAGATACTTACCCACAGCAGCACGAGCGCTGTGAGGGCCCAGCCGGGCTCCTGCAGGTAAAAGAAAATAAACGACCAGCCAAAATTTAATAGTAACTGGAAAAGGAAGACAACAATGCCGGCGCGCATCTGCCTGGTTGTGGTATTGCTGTTTAGAAATGCAAAAAAGGCAACCCCCATTAATAAATAAAGAGTGATCCAGACACGCATAATAAGAGTACCTGAAGGAGTCCAGGAAGGCTTTTGCAACTGTTCATACCATCCTTCCGTTTCCACAAAAAAACCGGAAATATATCCGACCATCAATGGCAGCAGCAGGCAAAATGCGAACTGAATTCCTTTTCTCATATTTACCGGTTTGCGGGATTCACTTATAAGATCATATCGCGGCAGCGCCAAACTTTTTGTAATAAGCAATCAGCCAGGCCACCACTTCATCGTAGGTTTCCTTGCCTGCAGGCTGATTATTGGCCTTCAGGTAATGGCCATATCCCCACATCACCACCGACTCTACCGGATTGCGATGCCGCTGGTAAAACCGCCGGAATTCTTCCCGGTCTTTTTTAACCTGGGGATGCAGGCCTCGCAGCAATGTAGCTGCCCGGCCGGTATCTGACTGATATAACTCGCGGATCGCATAGTTGAACATATCATAGTACATGGAGTATAACAATACCGGGGATTCGCTATACCGGCAGGCCAGAAAGCCTACAAAGTTGGCCTCATTCTCCCGGGCATACCCCAATTGATGTGCCATTTCGTGACTGGTTACAAATGGCTGAAGAAATTGCGGGATCGTAGTATTGACCTGCGCTTCGCCCGAAAAAGGATTATAATACCCCTGAAACCCCAGGTAATTACCCGCATAACTGAACAGGGAAGGCTTTACTGCTTTAAACTTATAAGCCAGAAAAGGATGCTGTACCGTCACACGTTTATAGGCTTCCGTGGTCTCGTGAAACAGATCCTTTTTACGACGGAAACTATCCCGCTGAGCCGGAGTGACCGTGGTTGCATATTCATTGAGCCGTTGATAAAGCAGGCTGGTAAGTGTGTCTACATCCCGGCTGGTATAGGCATCGACTTTCAGCTGCAATTGGGCGGAAATGCCCGTGCGGTTATAATTGAGCCCCCAGAGCAGGTTGAAAAACACATATACAAAAAGGAAGAAAAAGATCAGTTGCTGCAAACCGTTTCGCAGGTATTTGCGGTTGAACTGGCGGCGCAGTAATACACGGACAAGTTGCACTCCTCTGAACAGGAGTACCAATACCAGGAAGCCATAAAACAGATCGCCGACGCTAAAGGGCACCCAGCCCAGCAATAATCGCTGTGTCTTGGAAATCATTGGATAAAGACCATATGTGTAGTTGACCTCCACCCATTCGGGATACCAGGAAGCCCACTTGATAAGAATGGTCAGAAGGATCAGGAGTACCCAGTTCCAGCTTTTCATAAGGTGCCTAAATAGCCGGGAAAGAAATCGTTGCACGTCGTTGCTTTTTAAACCTGTTAGGAATCAGGGCCTTAAATTAGGCACTCGGCAGCAAAATAATCCGAAATTTGCCGGTAATTTTTCGCTAAAAACCCTTACCTTTGCCAACTCTTTAAAAAGTCGCGCATGGGGTACCGCCGGGAATATGAGATTGCTTTTGTGGGACTGAAACCCGGGGTCCACGAGTACGATTACGCGATTACAGATAAGTTCTTTGAGCCATTCCAGCAGCAGGATTTTAAAAACTGCCAGGCACAGGTAAAGTTGTCGCTCGATAAAAAGACCGGCTTCATGTTACTCCGCTTCGAAATCGGCGGCAGCCTGGAAGTGACCTGCGACCGGTGCAACAATCCCCTGCCATTTGAACTCTGGGATGAATTTAACATCACCGTGAAGATGGTAGAGGAGCCGGAACTGATGAATGATCAGGAAGAAGATCCGGATGTATACTATATCAGCCGTGGCGAAAGTCATATTGATGTAGCTGACTGGATCTACGAATTCATCAATCTGAGCATCCCGATGCAGAAGACCTGCCAGTACGAAAAAATGGATGGGCCGCACTGCAATCCGAAAGTGCTGGATATGCTGAAAAAACTGGAGACCAAAGAACCTGAAAAGAAAGATAATCCGATCTGGAAAGGATTGGAAAAATTTAAAGGCCTGGAATAATTCCTGAAAAGGAACAGACCCGAAATAAAATTGAATAGTTGAACTTTTTTAATATTTAGTTATGCCAAATCCCAAACGCAGACACAGCCAGCAAAGAAGCGCTAAACGCAGAACGCATTATAAAGCTACTGCTACTACGCTCTCTACAGACACTACTACTGGCGAAATCCATGTCCGTCACCGGGCACATGTGAGCGAAGGAAAGCTTTATTACAAAGGAAAGCTGGTGGCCGAAAAAGCACCGGTGAAGAAGTAAGCAAAGTCTTTTCACGCTATAAAGAGACGAAAATTCCAAATTCATTGGGTAAACACCCGATGTGATTTGGAATTTCTTATTTTAGAATTAGTATTTTACGCTTGCAATGAAGATCGGACTTGATATGATGGGTGGTGATCTGGCTCCGCTGGAAGCTGCCAAAGGCGTGTTGGCCTATCTGAACGAAGCAGAAACACCTGCCCTTGTGCAACTCTTTGGTGATACCGCACAGATTGAGCCTTTGCTGGATAGCCTTGGCATCGATCGGCAAAAAGTGGAATTGGTGCATGCCCCCCAGGTAATTGACATGCACGAGCACCCCACCAAAGCGCTGAAAGAAAAAACCCATTCCTCGATAGCCATTGGTTTTCACTACCTGGCTAGCGGAAAAACGGAGGCCTTTATCAGCGCAGGTAATACCGGTGCTATGCTCGTAGGGGCCCTTTTCAGCATTAAAGCCGTGGAAGGTGTGCTGCGACCTACTATCTCCACTATTATCCCGAAAGAAAACGGACAGACCGGACTGTTACTGGATGTCGGCCTCAATGCCGACTGCAAACCCGAACAACTCAACCAGTTTGCCATCATGGGCTCGGTATACGCCCAACTGATCCTGGGTATCGAAAAGCCGCGGGTAGCCCTGCTCAATGTAGGCGAGGAAGAAGGTAAAGGCAACCTGCTGGCGCAGGCCACGTATCCCCTGCTTAAGGAAAATAACCATATCCATTTCGTAGGCAATATTGAAGGTCGTGATGTACTGCTCAATAAGGCGGATGTAATGGTATGTGAAGGTTTTACCGGCAATATCATCCTCAAACTGGCCGAATCACTGTATGATATCAGCCGGGCTCAGCAGATCGACAATCCTTACTTTGACCGGTTCAATTTTGAAAACTATGGTGGCACACCTGTACTGGGCGTGTCCAAACCCGTTATCATCGGTCATGGCATCAGCAAAGCCACTGCCTTTAAGAATATGATTCATGTTGCGCAGAAAATGATCGAAAAAGATGTGCTGGCAAAGATGAGTGAACAACTGAAGTAATGTGCTGATTTGCTAATGTGGCAGTATGCTGATGAATTTGAAGATTTGAGGATTTGAAAATTTGAAGACAGAACAATGGACCATTCACTGTCCGCTGTTAACTCCCGGCCACTGTCAACTGTCAACTATTATGGACAAACACCTGCTTCCGGCATTACGCAAAGAGATCGAAAATACTTTTGGAAGAAAAGTATTGTCATCGCGCGATTGCCTGCAGCTGGTAGATGATCTTTATCACAAAACCGGGTACACCGTCAATGCCAATACCCTCCGGCGTTTTTTCGGGCTTGTACAAACGCAATACAGTGCTTCGCCGTCTACACTTACTATTCTCTCCAAGTATTGCGGGTTCGGTTCAGTCGACGAAATCTTACAACTGATCACCTTACCTCAGGCCGGCGAAAAAAAAGAGCTGGCAGCCGATGAGGTATTACACTACCTGGTATCCTTATTCAAAAACCTTCCGGTAGCGGAGGGGCATAATCCGGTAGCCGAATCGGTCATTCTGCAAACAGTGAGTTTTCTCGATCGCCATCCCGGGTTGATCGATCCGTTTCAACGGGAAATTGCCCGCACGACTGCCGGTCAGTATTATTATTATGAACTGTCTGTAAACATGGATCAGCTCAACGGGTATTATGGCGACGGACTCCTTTATTATATCCGTGCGCGCCCTACCGATGAAGCTCAACTGTTTGCTCATTCGCTGCAGGTATTTCGTTACTGGCTTACCGGTGACCGGGCTGGCATGGATAAACATATGCAGGTATTGCAGACCCTGTCTGTAACCAATGCCTGTCCCTCTCATGTACTGGGCCGGCTGATCGCTGCCCGCATTTTTTATGCGCAGGTCTGTCAGGAACCGGTAGAGCCCATACTGGGCGATGCCACCAAATACCTGGTATCGCTGCTGGCCGGCAGCAGGGATATCCCCATTCCTACCTATCCCGACTTTGAACTGGCTGTATGTGAAGCCCTGGTACTCACCGGCATGGAAGATGAAGGTGCTGAATACATCAGGCGGGGCAAATCTTTGCTGGCTTTTTCGCGCCAGGATAACCCGGTAAACCCTTTTGCCATGTGGGAATATATCATCGGCAGCCGCAAAGAAACCCTGCGAAGACAGTTGCCGGGCAAAAAATCGGGCCTGCTTCCTTCGTACAATTACTACCTTCACCGCAAATACAACAACCTGGTTCTGTTGACTCTAACAAAACATACAAAACGTCAGCAACAACAACTGGATCAACTAGTAACCGAAACCGGGTACACGGCTTTCCGGAAGATAAAATCGCGGTCGGTTACAGAAAAATAACATCTCTGAACAAAAAAGAACAGTTTCGTTAGGTATTTATACTATACTTTAGTGGGGTCAATTCTTTAACATCCTTCCTATTGAAGTCCGCCCTAACCTTGTAACATCTGTTCCAATTCTTCTGAAACGAATTTTTTTCGAAGTAGCACCTGATTAGAGCAAAATCTGGTATTCGCCAAATTTTGACCGGAACGTTTTGTTTCCTAACTATAAACTATATGCTAAGAAGACTTAGTCGTAATGCTGTACTTTGTGAAATCGTACTCTTTTCTCTCCTGCTGGTAATTGGCAGTTCGTGTATCAATACCCGTGGAGCGAAATATTTTCCGGACGCCGGTAATGGAACTATCGCTACGAATACGCCCATTCCTGAGTCGGTGATCCAAAAGAATGATATCCTTAGTATCACAATCAGTAGCCCGAATGCCGAAGCTTCAGCAATTCTGAATCCGCAAACGGCAAATGCCAATGATGGCGCGCTCACTTCTGCTACATTAGGTGGCAGCACCGGTTACCTGGTGAACAGTGATGGCCAGATCCAACTTCCCCTGATCGGCAATATCAAAGCCGAAGGTCTTACCAAAAACCAGTTGAAAGATCAGATAGTAGCATCTATCCTTGAAAAGAAATTACTGGTGGATCCTCTTGTAAGCATCCGTTTCACCAATTTCCGTGTAACAGTGCTCGGTGAGGTAAACCGTCCATCGGTAGTGAATGTGCCCAATGAAAAGATATCATTACTGGAAGCATTAGGCCTGGCTGGTGATATTACTATCTATGGCAAGAAAGACAATGTGATGGTTATCCGTGAAGAAAACAATAAGAAAACAATTAACCGTATCAATCTGAATTCCAGCGACCTGTTCAACTCGCAGTTTTATTACCTCCGCTCCAATGACATTGTATATGTGGAGCCTAATAAAGCCAGGGTAGCGAGTGCCGGCCGCAGCAACCAATGGTTACCGATCCTCTTCAGTGGTCTTTCGCTGGCCGCTATCGTAGCAGACCGGGTAATCAATTAACGACAGAACTATGGCAACTACTACTAACAAGACAGCCAAAGAAGGCAAATCACTGCTTGGAGCCCTGCTATTCAAGTACATGCCCTTTTGGCCATTGTTTATCTTCTCGGCAATAGCCTGCCTCTTTGCGGCATGGTTCTATCTCCGTACCACGGCACCTCAATATGAGATCAATGCCTCTATCATGCTGAAAGAAGAAAAGGAAAGTCGCAACGAAGACGTTATCAATTCTTTCAACCAGGTAGATGGTAAAAAGGTTGTTGACAACGAGATCGAGATCCTGAAATCGAAATCGCTGATGATGGATGTGGTGAAAAATCTCGCCCTCTATGCCAACTTTTATGAAAGCCATGATATGGTGCCCAAATCGGCTTATACCACTTCTCCCATTATACTCGAAGCGGTTAACCCCGAGAAACTGGCTGTAGTGCCCAAAGTAGAATTCCGTTACGACCCGAAAGATAGCCTGGTTATTATTGGAGCCAATAAATACCCGCTCAACAAACCGGTTGCCACTCCCTGGGGTGAACTGCGTTTTCGTCTTAATGAAAATCAGCTCTCTCAGCCGGTAAAACCTTTGTTTTTCTCCCTGACCACCGTACGTAATGCCGCCTCGGCTCTGCTGGGCAGCTTCCGTACCACAGCTCCTTCTAAACTCACAACAGTTATCACCCTCAAAATAAAGGATACTGATCCTCATCGCGGAGAAGATATCCTGAATGAGCTGATTGCTGTATACAACAAGGCCAACCTGGCGGAAAAAAACCGTCTGGCCTCCAGCGCTTCCGATTTTATTGAGCAGCGTCTGACTGTGGTTGAGCAGGAACTGAATGACATCGAAAAACGTGCACAGCAATACAAGGCAACACGCGGTGCGGTAGATATCAGTACACAGGGACAGCTTTTCCTGAAAAATATTACCGAAACTGATCAGAAAATGGCGGATGTTTCAAATCAGCTGTCTATTCTGAATGAAGTGGAAAAATATGTAAAAACGAAAGAAAGCGGTGGCGATGGTGGTGTAGTGCCTTCAACAGTAGGTCTGAAAGATCCCACTATGTCTACCCTCGTGACCAAGCTGTATGATGAAGAGCTGAATTATGAGAAGCTGAAGAAAACAACCGGTGAAAACAACCCGGTACTTACTTCTATCAAGGACCGGATCAATAAAATGAAACCGAGCATCCTGGAAAGTATTCAGACACAACGCTCCAGCCTGGAGGCCAGCAAAACAAACCTGCAGTCTACCAATAATAATTACCTGGGACAGCTTCAGTCTATTCCCCAGAAAGAAAGAGAACTGATTGATATCAACCGCCAGCAGGCCATCAAGAGCAACCTGTATGCTTTTCTGTTGCAGAAAAAAACAGAGAGTGATCTGACGCTTAAATCAAACCTGCAGGACACGCGTATCGTTGACCGTGCCCAAAGCACTGCCGACCCCGTATCGCCCAAAGGCAAACTCATCTACCTGGTATCGCTCATTTTTGCGCTCGCCTTACCTGCTGGCCTCATCTCCGGCAAGGAAATGCTGAATCGCAAAGTGATGTATCGTCACGAAATTGAGAACCTGACCAACGCACCGATCATTGGTGAGATCAGCTTGGATAAATCAAAAGATCCGCTGGTGATCCAGGAAGGCAAACGGACTTTTATTGCCGAGCAATTCCGCCGCATGCGTACTTCTATCGGTTATGTTGGAGGCAGCTCAGGCAAAAAACGTATTCTTATCACTTCTACCCTTTCCGGCGAAGGAAAGAGCTTTGTGGCGCTCAACCTGGCACAGAGTATTGCACTGACTGATAAAAAAGTAGTACTGGTAGAATTTGACCTGGCCAATCCCTCACTTAGCAAAAAGCTGAATGTGACCTACGAAATGGGAGCCAGTAACTATCTGTGGGGAGAAAAAGAACCCGAAGACATCATCAAACGTACGGCAATTAACGAAAACCTGTTTTTCCTGCCGGCTGGTCCGCTGCCCGAAAACCCTTCGGAGTTGCTGATGAGCGACCGCGTAAAAGATCTGCTCAAATACCTGGATGATGTGTTTGACGTGATTGTGATCGACTCGGCTCCGGCCAGTCTGCTTACTGATGCCTATGTATTGTCGCCCCTTTGCGATCTTACATTGTATGTTGTTAAGCACAAGTATACTCCCAAAGCTTTCCTGGAGCGTCTGGATGAAGACAACTCAGGCAACCAATTGAGGAATATGCGCATCGTATTCAATGGTATCCGTTCGCGCGGGTTTACCAAAAACGGATACGGATACGGGTATGGCTATGGATATATCCATAACACCTCGTACGGAAAAGTAAAAAAGAAGTAAATCATACAGGCTTGTAAGCCAGCCTTGACCAACGGCTTGCCTGCTTTGAGAAATAAAACAGATCAAAGTGGCCGTTACCTCTGAAAACCCTGATTGTTACGCCATCATCTCTGTACACTAAAAAACTGATCTGTATGAACACAGCGACAACAAAACAGTGGTACGCCCTTTACACCCGCCCAAAATGGGAGAAAAGAGTGACTGAAACACTTGAAAAAAAGAAGCTGGAAGTCTATTGTCCCATGAACCGGGTTCCCCGGCATTGGGGCGAACGGAAAAAGGCCCTCATGGAGCCTCTTTTCCAGTCACTGATTTTCGTATACGCCTCCGAATCTGACCAGGAGCGTATCTGCGAAACAGATGGCGTGATCAATTTCATTCACTGGCTCAACAAACCCGCCATCATCCGCCAGGAAGAAATCGACACTATCCGCAAATTCCTGAACGAGTATGACTTTGTATCGCTTGAAAAAGCTGCTGTCAATCTCAGTGAGAAAGTGCGGATCATCAACGGCCCCCTCATGATGTGGGAAGGACAGATCGTTCAGGTACGTACCAATGTGGTAAAGATCATGCTGCCTTCACTGGGTTATGCCCTGGTAGCTGAGATCCGCGAAGAGCGGCCCGAAAAAACAGTACGTCCCCTGGCCGAACTGAATAAACGTGCCGTTTAAGCATTTCCCTGCTGCCTTCTACCGTCTCTTCCCGGAGACCAGTACAGCAGGCTGGAATTCCAACGTCCTTTATTGTATTAAGTAGCATTGCCATATAGCTCCTCTGCCAGAGGGCATGGGCATGTACTGAATTGCTGTAAACAAAAAATTATTATAAAGCCGACAGCGTGCAACGCGTTAAAAAAATATTCTCTGCAGATCTGGTAAAGGTATCTTTCCTCAATGCCATCGCTACATTTATCAAAATGCTGACCGGCCTGGTCAGTAATAAGATAGTTGCCGGCATCGGTGCAGATGCCATTGCATTGCTCGGACAGCTCAATAACCTCAGCACGATCCTCCTGGGTATTTCTACCGGAGGCATTAATGCGGGCGTCACAAAATATACTGCCGAGCACTCAAAGTCGTCCGAGAAATACAATACTTTTATCGGCACCGGGTTCTGGATTACGATTGTACTGTCGGTTATCACCGGCCTTGTACTCATCATCGGCGCCAATTTCTTTTCTCATACCATCCTTCACAGCAACGAATACCAGTTGGTATTCTATATTTTCGGCTTTACCATTGTACTGTATGCGCTGAATATGCTTCTCATATCCATCATGAATGGATTCAAGGAGTTTAAAAAGTATGTGATTGCCAATATCACGGCCAGCATAGTGGGTCTGATCTTTGCCGTAGTACTTGCTACCCTTTACAACACGATTGGGGCTCTGATTGGTTTTGTGACTTACCAATCCGTTGTTTTCTTTATTACACTGGCCCTGGTACACCGTGCTCCCTGGTTCAAATGGCGGGTATTTACCCATCAGTTCAGCAAATCCGCTGCGCTTAAACTGGGCAACTATTCATTGATGGCACTGGTGAGCGCTATTGTAATGCCCGCTGCGCAGATGATTGTACGAAATTATATTACCAATCATACCCTGCCCGGAGATGCCGGTCTGCAGGAAGCAGGATACTGGGAAGGCGTGAATAAACTTTCTACCATGTATCTGCTGGTAGTCACCACCTCACTCAGTGTGTACTATCTGCCCCGCCTTACCGAACTGAAAACAGATTACGACCTGCGCAAAGAAGTCTTTTCTGTGTACAAACTGGTCATCCCTTTTCTGATACTGGCCTCCGTTATCATTTTTGCAGGCCGTTATCTTCTTATCGAATTGCTGTTTACACCGGAGTTCCGGCCGATGGATAAATTTTTCCTGTACCAGCTGCCGGGCGATCTGTTTAAGATGTCGGGATGGGTGCTGGGTTATATCATGATCGCGCGCTCTATGACCCGGACCTATGTGACGATGGAACTGGTAAGCAGCTCGGCCCAGGTATTATTCAGCATTCTCTTCATTAATCTCTTTGGCAGTATTGGCGGATCTATTGGTTATGCCTGTGGGCATCTGCTCTACCTGCTGATCATGATATTCATTTTCCGTAAAATATTTTTTTCGTCTAAAAACGCCGTTGCTTAACCTATGAGCCAGCCGCTTGTTTCGATCATAATGCCCGTGTATAACGTAGAAAGGTATGTGAAAGAGGCTATCGACAGTGCTTTGAATCAAACCTACCCCCACCTGGAGCTCATCATCATGAATGATGGCTCCAGTGATGGCACTGCCGACATCTGCCGTTCCTATACCGACCCACGGGTGCGGTATTATGAAAACCCGGCCAATATGGGTGTATTGCGTACCCGCAATGAGGCCCTTAAACTGGTCCGGGGCGAGTATGTAGCCTGGCTCGACAGTGATGACATTTCTCTGCCAACACGACTCGAAAAACAGGTCAGTTTTCTTGAGGCCAATCCGGATTATGTCATGTGTGGCACCCTGCACCAGGATATTGATGGAGAAGGCCGCCCATTACTTAAAAGCTATTTCCCCTGTACCGACAAAGACCTGCGTAGCTTTCTGCTACTGGTCAACAGTTTTTGCAATTCTTCTACTATGGTGCGCGGACCACTCATGCAGGAATTGCGTTTTGCCGAAGATTGCGAGGTCGCTGAAGACTATGACCTCTGGATCCGCCTTGCACAACAGGGTAAACTGGCCAACATACCCGAGTTTCTTACGCTCTACCGGGTGCATGGCAACAATATCAGCATTACCAAAAAAGACCGGATGTTTGCCATTGTAAAAACACTGGCGGGCCGTATCCTGACCGATGCCGGTGTACACTACACGCCTGAAGAACTGGAGATACATTCCAAAATGCTCAGTTTTGCCGGCCCCTGGTTTGGCGAACAAAACCGATTGAAGGCGCTGGAAGACTGGGTTATTTCTATATATAATCAGCTAAGTACTAAGAAAATTTATAATAATTCACTACTTTTCGCGCTGTTGGCGGAACGCTGGCAGGTGGCCTGCATACAGAACAAACGATTTGCCAGGATATTCTTTAACCGTGTTCTGATACGGAATTTCCCGACTTATTGTTATGTGCTGGCATGCAAGATCCTGAAAAAGCCTATCCGCTATTAATCCCTAAACCCACTAAAACTAACTGATCGTGATCGCAGTTCTCATACTTGGTGCTATCATTTACGGCTATTTGCTGGCCGTAAAGCCCCATGTTATTGCGGTCCTGTTTTTTACCATCACAATTGCTGATGTCAATTTTGAACTGGGTGGCCTGCCGTTGAATATCCGTGCCATCGTCGGTCTTACATTGTTTGCCCGCACGCTGGTTTCGGGCAAAAACGAAGATGATCCCGGTTTTTTTCTCAACAGCAATATCATACTGATCGTTGTTTTCACCATTTATGCTATAATAGTTACCGCTTTTTATGATCTGCTGACCCCGGAGGTAATCAAGACCTCTGCCCTTACGCTGATCTCCATTTATTGCGGCTATTATTATTACTTCCAGAAAGGAGGCATGGATTATTTAAGACTGGCATTGATCCTTGCCGGCTTTATCTGCTTCTTTGACCTTGTATTTACCTACGGCTATTACGGCCAGTTTCCGGTGCAGCGTATCTATCAGTTCCTGCTAAAAGTGCCCATACCGGTCGACGAAAAAGGGGAATTTGTGGAAGTGATCAATCACAACTTTTATGGTCTTATCTGCGGCATGGGCTTCGTATACCTGCTCAATGAATTTATCAATAAGGAAAATGCCAATAAACTGGTACTGCTGATACTGCCCGTGATGTTTCTGGGTGTGCTGATGTCTACTTCACGCAGCACCCTGCTGGGACTGATCTTTGTTTCCATCTTTCTTATCAGCCGCGAGCTCAAACACCGCGAACGTGCCAAGAAGGCTTATATGCTTATCAGCATGGCGGTAGGCATTCTCTTCTTCTGTATTTTTATTTTCACCACACTGCAGAGCTATCTCA
Organism: Chitinophagaceae bacterium; assembly: GCA_047600605.1. GTDB lineage: Bacteria > Bacteroidota > Bacteroidia > Chitinophagales > Chitinophagaceae > CAYMZZ01. Next base: position 1,139,524 of record JASGKK010000001.1, read on the forward strand.
ACATCGATAGTGACTTTATGGAGCGGATCACATTCCGCCTGATCAATGAACCCATTGCCGTATTCAACAAGCACCTGGGCATGAACTATAACGTGCAGTCGCTTGAAGCAATGGACTGGCGCGAAGAAGCTTCCAGAGATGCATTTGAAGCATGGCTGAACCTCGATTTTGTGGAGCAGATTTTTGGAATCGGTTACTGGGGGTTTGTGGTGCGTGACCTGGGGCATAGCGGTCTTCCCCCGCACAATGGCATCCTCTTTCTGCTGATGGACTCCGGCATGATTGGCCTGACCATGTACATCATTCTTATCGTCAATATCATTCGCCGTTCGCTGCAGCTGACCAAAGACGTTATTCCACCGCTGGTGACGACGCTGTTGTTTGTGATCTTTTATTGCCTGGGGCAAAATGGCGAGCTCACTTCCAGTATCACCTTCCTGTTTATCATCAGCCTGATAGCCGAAAACTCGTTAATACAGCAGAAGAGGAGGCTGCAGGCAACCTAGTGCAGTGTGCCTTTTGCTGCATCAGTACCGCCGTTACCTACTATGAATAAAAAGAAGATCCTCTATATCACTCCTGCCCTGCCTGTTGGCGGTGCCGAACGTTTCTTATTGTCCCTGTCGGGAGCATTGATACCGGATACGGATAAGCAATGGATCATCAGCCTCAGCAACGTCAATGTACTTGCACCGGAAATTACACCAGGCGTTGAATTCATACCCTTACCACGTAAAAGTAAATTTGACCTGGGCCCTGTCAGGGAATTGCGCCGGCTTATCAAAACCGAAAAGCCGGAGATTGTTTTTTGTATCAACTTTTTCAGCTATTTCGTATTACGTTGCGCTCTTTTTGGCCAACGCTATAAACCGCGCACCATTATTTCCTACCACAGCACCGAGCATGTATCGCGCAAAGAACACTGGCTGCATCGCCTGTATGCACGTATGCTCACCAAACGTGATGAAATAATTGCCGTTTCACAACGACAGGCAGATTACACTATACGCACCTATCATATCCCCCGCCACAAGTTTGAAGTGGTGCTCAACTGCGTGGATACCGATTACTGGAAACCGGATACAACAGGCAGTATACGCAGCATGGTCCGGCAACAGCTGGGCATACCGGAAAATGCACCGGTGATCATACTCACGGCAGCGTTCCGACCAGAAAAAAACCATGAAGGTGGTATCAGAGCTCTGAAACTGCTGCATGAAAAATATAATTGCAAGGCCTACCTGCTGCTGGTAGGTGATGGCGTATTGCGGCCCGCTATCGAAGCCGCCGTACAGGGATCGGGCATCAGTTCCTATATCAAACTGGCTGGCCTGCAAAAAGACGTACGTCCTTTTTACCAGGCCGCAGATATATTCACCCTCGTATCAACGAGTGTGGAAACCTTCAGCATAGCGGCGCTGGAGGCGATGTCGTGCGGACTAACCGAAGTACTGACCGATGTGGGCGGAGCTTCGGAAATGATCACTCCCGGTGTAAATGGTTTCTTATGTGTACCGGAAGAAGACAGTATTGCGCAAAACTGGCTGAAGGGGCTGAATAGTGGTTTTAATAAACAGGATATTCATGCCTATGCCTATACGCATTTCCGGAAGGAGAAAATGGTTTTATCTTATAAAAAAATATTTGGCCTGTCCTGATGAAAATATTACAGATCAATAGCGGACATTACCGGCGTGGCGGCGCAGATGTGGTTTATCTCAATACCACCGAACTGCTGCGCGCCAAAGGCCATGAAGTGATCTGCTTCAGCATGAAGGATGAAAAAAATCTGCCTGACACTGATGAAACTTTTTTTGCAGAAAGCATGGACCTGAGACAGGCCTCTGCGCTGCAGAAAATAAAATCTGTACCGTCATTTATCTACAACAGGGATGCGGCTCATAAACTGAAACAATTGCTGGAACAGGAGCAACCTGATGTGGCCCATATTCATTTATTTCTGGGCAAACTCACCAGTTCCATCTTGCCTGTACTGCGAAAAAAGAAAATACCCGTTGTTGTAACGGCTCATGATTATCGTCTTATTTGCCCGGCCTACCTTTTCCTGGATGGTCAGAATAAGGTATGTGAAAAATGTAAAGGCGGTTTTTACCTCAACTGTACGCTCAAGCGCTGTTCGGAAGGCAGTTTTTTCCAGAGTCTTATTTTAACTGCCGATGCTTACTACCGCAAATACCGGATCAACCCGGTAAAATATGTGGACCGCTTCATTTTTGTAAGCCGGTTTATACAGAATAAACATCAGGAATTTAATGCAGGATACTCGGACAAATCAACCCTGCTTTATAACTTTGTGCCCGGCCTTGAAAAAATAGCGCCGGTGCATACTAAAGGCGGGTATTTTCTGTTCTATGGCAGGCTGTCGCGGGAGAAAGGGGTTGAAACCCTGATCCGGGCCGCACAGGAAGCCGGAATACCGCTAAAAATTGTAGGAACCGGTTCATTATCAGAGAAGTACAAAAACAACCGTTTTGCCAATATCGAATTTCTGGGTCACCGCACCGGCGACGATTTGTGGAACCTGGTCAAACAGGCCAGCTTTGTGGTGGTACCTTCAGAATGGTACGAAAACAATCCGCTGACTATACTGGAGGCGTATAGCCTGGGCAAACCGGTGATTGGCTCCGCAATCGGAGGCATACCAGAAATTATCCGCGATGGGCAGACAGGTTACCTGTTTCCCGCAGGCGATGAAGTAGCACTAACAACAAGACTGAAGCAGGCAGCTGCACTGAGTGACGATGCATATACCCATTTGTCGCTTCAGGCAAGGCAATTTGCCAATGAAAATTTCGAACCAGAAAAAAATTATCAGGCACTGATGGGTATTTACCAGTCAGTCATTCATAACCATAAGCTTAATCAAAACTGAGATCATAATGAAGAAGAAAATCTATCTCGCCGGTAGTGGCGGCATGCTGGGCGAAGCCTTTTATCGTGTATTTAAAGATGAGTTTGAGCTCAAATGCACTGATAAAGACGTGAATACCGACTGGTTAAGTTTTCTCGACTTTCGCGATCTGGACAAATACCGTGCTGATGTAAAATCATTCAAGCCTGATTATTTATTTCATATCGGCGCCTATACTGATCTTGAATTTTGCGAACTGAATATAGATGACACTTACGCGACCAATACACTTGCCGCAGAAAATGCTGTTTATATTGCCAACGAGCTCAATATTCCCCTGCTTTATATCAGCACAGCCGGCATCTTTGGTGGCGAGAAAGAATCATACGACGATTGGGATACACCACACCCGCTGGGCCATTATGCACGTTCCAAATACATGGGCGAGCGTTATGTGATAGAACATGCCAACCGCTATATTATCTGCCGCGCCGGATGGATGATGGGTGGCGGTCCTTCCAAAGACAAAAAGTTTATCAACAAACTGATCAAACAACTGGTAAGTGGTAAACGCGAACTCTTTATTGTGGATGACAGAGACGGTACGCCAACTTATACCGTAGACTTTGCCCGCAATGTAAAAGTGCTGTTTGAAAAAGAATACTGGGGTCTTTATAATCTGGTATGTAAAGGACAAACCAGCCGTATGGAAGTAGCTGATGAACTCGTAAAAGTGCTGGGACTGGCTGATCAGGTAAAGCTCACCAGTGTGAGTTCAGATTATTTCAAAGACACCTATCACGCTCCGCGCCCCGCCTGTGAGCGACTGGTCAATAAAAAACTGGATATCCGTGGCATCAATGTTATGCGCGACTGGCGTGTAGCCCTGCAGGATTATATTGATACGTATTTTAAAGATTATCTGAAAGACAAATTCTGATGAGCAAACAGCAACTGCGGATAGCTTCTTTTGGATTCCGGTCAATCCCTCCTTCGAAAGGATCGGCCGGCGCCGATAAGTTTGCTGTTGAATTTTTACCGCGGCTGGCCGAACGTGGTTATGAAGTGGTCGGCTACAATCGGATCTATCCCGGCCAGTCAAAAGGACCTGATGATTACAAGGGCGTGCGTGTGTATTATTTCAAGACCATTCCCAAATCAGGCATTGACTCCATGATCCACTCGGCCAAAGTGACCTGGCATATCCTGACCCGCAATACTGCCCGCATTGTACATATTCAGGGCAACAATGCGCTTTTTGCCTTTATTCTGAAAATATTCGGTAAAAAAGTAATTCTGAGTATTGACGGTACCGAATTTGAACGGGAGAAATGGTCCTGGTTTATGCGCAAGCTCGTACTGGCCAATGCGTACCTCGCTGTATGGTCATGCAAGTACATTGCCATAGACAACATCTTTACCAAAGAGTTGTTTGAGAAAAAATTCAAAAAGAAATTTGATTTTATCTCTTTTGGCAGTGAGATCAAGGAAACTACCGACACCGATATATTGTCGAAACTGGGACTCGAAAAAGGAGATTACTTCCTTTTCGTAGGTCGTTTTATTCCCGACAAGGGTCTGCAATACCTGATCCCTGCTTTTGAAAAGCTGAAGACGACCAAAAAACTGGTGCTGGTGGGCGGGTCTCCCAATCCCAGCGAGTTTGAACTCGGCTTAAAGAATACCAGCGATCCACGTATTGTATTCCCCGGCTTCATTTATGGCGATGATACAGTAACACTTATGAAAAATGCCTACTGTTATATTCAGCCATCCGATATTGAAGGGTTGTCGCCGGTAATGCTTTCGGTAATGGGTCTTGGCACGCCGCTTATCTGCAGTAATATCAAGGAGAATATGTACCTGGTGCACCAGGATGCACTCACTTTCGAAAAATCGGATGTGGATGACCTTACACGCCAGCTGGAATATTCGCTTGAGCACCGCGATGAGCATTTGCAACTGGCTTCCAAAGCCAAAGAACGGATCAGTAAGGAATACAGCTGGGAGACCATTACTGATCAATATGTGGAACTATTTGAAAAAAGCTTACAAAAAAAATAAACATGCTTAAAGTTGTATTGATTGGCGCCGGCAAGATGGGTATTTCACACCTGTCTATCCTGGGAGCCCATCCCGATGTAGAGGTGGTAGGGGTATGTGATACATCCAAGATGGTAAATGATTTTCTGACCCGTTATGGGAAATTCAACTGTTTTACAGATTATCAGAAAATGCTGAGCCAGGTAAATGCGGATGCTGCTTTTGTGGCAGTGCCTACAAAGTTTCACCACAGCATTATCAAGGATCTGCTGCAGAAAAATCTGCATGTTTTTGCAGAAAAACCTTTCTGTCTCACGGTTGAGCAGGGTGATGAGCTGGTAAAACTGGCCGCTGCCAATAAACGTATAACACAGGTTGGTTATCACAATAAATTTGTAGGAACCTTCCGCGAAGTAAAAAAGCTGGTTGACAGTGGTGTACTGGGCGAGATCTATCATTTCACCGGTGAAGCCTATGGTCCTGTAGTGATCCGTAAAAAGCAGGACACCTGGCGCTCTGATCCCTCCGAAGGAGGTGGCTGTCTGCTGGATTATGCTTCTCACGTCATTGACCTCATCAATGGTACACTTTCGCCGGTAGTGGCATCGAGAGGCACTTTGCTGAAATCAGTCTACAGTACACAGGTCGAAGATGCTGTGTATTCATTGCTCGAGCTGCAATCAGGCCTCACCGGCGTACTGTCTGTAAACTGGAGTGACGACACACACCGGAAAATGACCACATCCATTACCATACAGGGCACCAACGGCAAGATCATATCGGATGCCAATGAGCTCAAGGTTTTTCTGAAAGGAAAAGAGTTTCCTGCCGGTTATTCAAAGGGATGGACGATCAAATACATCACTGAGCTGACAGAAGAAGTGGATTTTTACCTGCGTGGTGAAGAATACTCAGCACAGATTGACTATTTCGTGAAAGCAGCACTGGGTCAGGCTCCCAACACGATCAACACTTTTGAAAGTGCCTGGCTGACAGACAGAGCGATCTCAATCATTAAAAAAAGTTCAAAATAAGTACCGATGGAGAGAATATTATTTGGCGACAACCAGTTTTTTGCGGTGAACCATATCAGCGATGAAAAATCGCGTGCACAATCCATCAAATTCAAAGACGATCAGGCCATCATCCGCACGCTGGATTATGCCCGTGCTGCCGGTTCCAATACATTTATGTGCACCACGCACGACCGCATTGCCAATATCTGCGATCATATCAGGGCCAATCCTGATAAATACAATGGCTACAGCATTTTTCCCTGTATGCCCTATGCACATAAATATGCCAATGCGGTAACAGAACTGGGTATTACCGGTACGCTGAAACAATATGTGCCCGGCAATTTCTTTGGCTCTTTATTCAAAGGAGGTGTGGCTTATTTGTCGAAAGACTATATGGCCATCATGGAGTTGCTGATTGATGCGGAAATGAAAATGTTCAAGGGTATCAATACACCGGTTATCTTCCTGCAAAACGTAATCACCGACTTACTGCTGGGTCTTCGTGCCGGTGAGGTATTCCTGGCTTTTCATAATTACATAAAGAAGAAATACAACGCCGAGGCCGGTTTCATCACTATGAACCTGCCCAAATTGCTGGATGTGCTGGAAGAGCAGGGTATTAAAAACCCGGTTATCTGTGCGTCTATCAATAAAGCCGCTTTCCGTATGTCGGGTGGTAAAGCACTGTATGAAAAAACGCTGGAGACCCGGCAGGTACGGGCTGTTGCCATGCAGGTGCTGGGTGGTGGCGCTATTTCACCCAAAGAAGCTATTGAATATGTATGTGGCCTTCCCAATATTGAATCTATTCTCTTTGGCGCTTCTTCCAAAGGAAATATAGAAGAAACAATGGGGCTGATCCGGCAGTTTGATGCACAGAAAGTAAAGTAATTTTACCTCATTCTGCATAGTTTCAGGTACTCAAAAGAAAAAGGGCGTTGACTTTGTCAACGCCCTTTTTACAGCATCCATCCGTCCTAAATCTTCACAAACCGGAGAGTTTTACGTTCACTGGCATTGAATACCAGCTCAACAGTATATGCACCGGCTTTTAATGTATTAACCTGGAGCGTTGTGCTTAAACGTACAGAAGTCTTGTTTACCTCTGTTGTACTGAGCACTTGCTCTCCTGACATATTATATACGCGTATCCGCACTTTTCCTGTATACGCATGATCAACTACCAGGTTTATTTTATCCTGTGCAGGATTCGGAAATAATGAAGCAGTACCGGCATCGGTCAGTTTCTGAACACTTTCCGGGCTCACTGCAACAGTCGACTCTGTATCTGGAGTCATATCTGCAGTTGCTGCTTCTTCGATTGCAGCGGCATCAACGCCTCTGCCGCTGTAGCTACCCTTGCGAACAGTAATAGTAACGGTAGCACTTGCCACTGCGCCATTATTATCCTTTACAGTAAGGCGGAAGACATAGTCGCCTGTACGGCTCAGACCAGTGGCAGACGTGATAGCCGCAGCACTGTTTGAAATTCTGACTTTGCGGGGACCACTCAATTGTTTCCAGCTATAGCTTACAATACGGCCATCGGGATCATAGGAGCGGCTTCCGTTGAGTGTAACGCTGCTTGAAGGCAACCAGATTGTCTGATTGCTGCCCGCGTTGGCTACAGGAGGCTTATTGCCTACAGAGGTATTATTGTTGTTTACAGTAACACTCACGGTAGCCGAAGCCTGTGCACCACGGTTATCAGTAACCGTCAGGCGATAAGTATATACGCCAGCAATCAGGTTGCTTACTGTAGCGGAAACAGTCGCAGCAGACGAGATTACAGAAGTAGAAGGACCACTTACCTGTACCCAGTTGTAGCTGGCGATAGTACCATCCGGATCCGTTGATGCACTTCCATTAAGTGTAGCCTTGTTGGTAGGCAGGGTAATGATCTGATTGGAGCCTGCATTGGCTACCGGTGCCTGATTGGCCGCCGCATTCACTGTTACTTTTACTGTGTCGCTGGCTGTAGCGCCATTATTATCTGTTACTGTGAGACTGAAGTAGTATACTCCTGCCTGCAGATTGCTGACTGTAGCTGTTACCGCTGAATTGACAGCGATGGTAGCCGCAGCAGGACCACTCACCTGCTTCCAGAGATAACCAGTGATCGTGCCATTCGCATCAGAAGAAGCACTGCCATTGAGGGTAACATTATTAACCGGCAGGGTGATCGCCTGATCTGCACCCGCATTGGCAGCAGGCGGTACATTCACCACCGAATCGACGGTAACAGTGGTATATGCAATAGCGGTGGCACCGTTATTGTCCGTCACTGTAAGGCGGTAGGTGTAGGCTCCTTTCTGCAGGCTGCTCACGGTAATAATGGATGTTGTAGCTGACGACAAGACCGAAGTTGAAGGGCCAGCTGTCTGTGCCCAGCGATAACTGCTGATCACACCATCAGGATCGCTGGAGGCGCTGCCATTGAGGGTAGCTGTGTTTACCGGAAGCTTAATGGTCTGGTTTGCTCCGGCATTCGCCACAGGAGCCTGGTTGGCCGCTGCATTGACGGTAACCGTTACCGTATCCGATGCAGTGGCATTACTGTTGTCGCGCACTGTTAATTTATAACTATATACGCCCTGTACCAGGCTGCTCACCGTAATACTGGCTGCGCTGGTAGAAGATAAAGCTGAAGTTGAAGGACCGCTGATCTGTGCCCACAGGTAACTGGCAATCGTGCCATCGGCATCGCGTGAGCCGCTACCATTCAGCGTAGCACTGTTAGCAGGTAAAGTGATAGTCTGATCAGCACCGGCATTCGCCACAGGAGCCTGGTTGGCCGCTGCGTTGACGGTAACCGTTACCGTATCCGATGCAGTGGCATTGCTGTTGTCGCGTACTGTCAATTTATAACTATAGACCCCTTGTACCAGGCTGCTCACCGTAATGCTGGCTGCGCTGGTAGAAGATAAAGCTGAAGTTGAAGGGCCGCTGATCTGTGCCCACAGGTAACTGGCAATCGTGCCATCGGCATCGCGTGAGCCGCTACCATTCAGTGTGGCACTGTTAGCAGGCAAAGTGATAGTCTGATCAGCACCGGCATTCGCCACAGGAGCCTGATTGGCCGCTGCGTTGACGGTAACCGTTACCGTATCGGATGCAGTGGCATTGCTGTTGTCGCGTACTGTCAATTTATAACTATAGACCCCTTGTACCAGGCTGCTCACCGTAATGCTGGCTGCGCTGGTAGACGATAAAGCTGAAGTTGAAGGGCCGCTGATCTGTGCCCACAGGTAACTGGCAATCGTGCCATCAGCATCGCGTGAGCCGCTACCATTCAGCGTAGCAGTACTGGTAGGCAACGTAATGGTTTGATTGGAACCGGCATTGGCAACAGGCACCTGATTGGCGGCGGCATTCACAGTTACAGTCACACTTGCCGTAGAACTCGTACCCGCGTTATCTGTTACTTTAAGTTGATAAGTATAGGTTCCCTGTACCAGGTTGCTTACTGTAATATTGGCTGTTGTTGTAGATGACAAAGCAGAAGTAGAAGGGCCGCTCACCTGCTGCCACAGATAGCTGGCAATCGTGCCATCAGGATCGCTGGAAGCGCTGCCGTTGAGGGTAGCAGTGCTGGCAGGCAATGTAATGGTTTGATTGGAACCGGCATTCGCCACAGGCGCCTGATTGGGCGTGCCAGTACCTGCGCCAACAGTGATGGTACGCAGCGTATAGCTGCCATCGCTGTTGCGGCCGGCAATAGCCAGTGGCATCGGAGTACGGAAGCCATCTGTATCCCGCACTTTTACTGTCAGTGTATAAGTGCCTGCAGCCACACTTCCCGGCAGCGTCAGATTATCGGTATGTGCACGGGCGGCAGATTCGGGCAAAAACATTTTTACCTTAAAAGCAGATACACCTGACCATACAACAGTGCCTCCGCTATTTTTAAGTTCATATAATACATCCCAGTCTTCGTAGCTCTGGGTAAGACCTATATTTTTCCATTGCAGGGTTACGGGAAATGCGGTGCCGGTGCTCACATTTGCAGCCGCACTTCCGCCTTCCAGTACAATACGGTAACCGGCTGCCTTGGAAGCAGCACGTACATTGGAATTGATAGAAGAATTGGGTGAAAAGTTGCCATTACCAAAAGACACGGCATGATAACGTTTTACCTGATTTTCGAGATCCGCATAATCTGCATTACAGCAGGGCTCCCCTACTATGGGGGCATATTTCCAGCGGTTCATGATCGCGGTATCCAGACGCATTCCATTTACCGTAAGTGTATTCTGATCGGTATAGGAACGCAGGTAAGCATCGGTTGCACCCCAGTTGTCGCGACGCCAGCCCAGCGGGCCATAGTTGTTGCGGCGGGTCAATGCATAATAAGCAACTTCAGGCGGGTTCATCGTATTGCCGAGACGGTTGCCATCAAAGGCAGATACCATGATCACCAGGGGGAAGTTGGGAAAAGCATTTACGTGAGCGTCAATAATACGATTGAGCGAAGTAGTCGTAGCACGGGTACCGGCAGGATACTGGCTCATCTGGTCCACGATCGTATAACTATGCCATTCGCCGAAAGCGCCATAACCCCGGATGTCTATATAATTAATAACATCCCTGTAGGCAATCCCATTATAAGAAGTGGTATTGATGTGGTCGTTGATGGCCTGATTGAGTGCCAGCAAACGGCTCAGGTAAGCTTCACTATTCCAGTTGGGAACCCAACTGCCGTTAGAAGCCTTCCAGTCTTTGACCGTCTCTGCCTGCATCAGGTTGTGCAGATATTGCGGATAAACAGCATATCCTCCATCATAATTCACCCGGTGTGGCGATACCGCATCGGGATAGTGGGTCATAATGCCAAACGAGAATTTCTGTCCCTTACTGATGGCGTCATTGATCTCCTGGTCAAATTTGGTCCAGGTATACACACCCTGGGCGCTTTCAAACATCGACCAGCTGAACCGGAAATACTTGTCCAACCGGCGTGTATTAGTGCCTTCAACAGGAATGTTGCTCATGTTTTGATCATTCCATTGTTCTGCACCTCCACCAGGACGATTGAGATCAGGATCTGTGTAAGGGATTTGGGTAAAAGATAAAGCAGTTGTTTGTGCGAAGCTGTGTTGTGTTATAACCGTGAGCAGCAGAAATACGGTCCCGGTCAAACAGAGAGCCTTACGCATTGCAGACAGGCGCACAACAGTCCTGTTGCAAGGTTGTAGTTGTTTCATGGATATCAGATTTTAGCTACTAATAAAATATGTTAGCAGTTTGCAAAATCCCTGCCGGAGAGTATTGACCATTCGCAATCACAAATGATCATGATCAATTCGATCATAGTAGCTAAGAGTAAACATCCGTATGAAAAAAGTTATTACACTAAAAAATGCTTATCAGCAAAGCATTTCATCAGTTGATTTTTACTCATATAATATGGAGTGTGGAAAACTAAGTTTTCCACAGAAGACAGAACAGTGGATTGCGGGCGGTGTATAGCATACTGACGATTACTTCCCGCTGTTCTTGTTATCAATAGACCTTCGCACTTTCACCTTAATCCTTTCGCCTCTGCGATAACGAGCGAAGCCAGGCATATGCCTGGCTTCGCTCGTTATCGTGCTTTTAAATATTACCGTTTGATAAGTTTGGTAGTAACTTTCTTATTCTGTCCGTCAAACACGGCTTCTACTACATAATTGCCCGGACGAAGTTTGCTGACATCGAGTGTTACGGTATAAGCTCCCTGTGGTTTGTCTACCACTACAGGTGACTGGATACGGCGGCCGGTCATATCATAAATATTAACAGACAGGTATCCGGGTTTTTCAGAAAGGACCCGCAGGTTAGTGCTGGCTCCATCTGCCGGGTTGGGGAACAATACCAGTGTCTGACCTCTGCCCTGGAAATTATCCACGACTATCACTTTTACCGTATCGTTGGCAGTAGCGTTGCGGCTATCGCGCACCGTCAGGATATATTCGTATTCACCAGCTACCAGATCACTCACCGTCACAATAGCCTGATTGGTTGCAGAAAATGCTGCATTGGATGGGCCGGTAAGCTGACGCCATTGATAGGTCAGTGCTGTACCATCAGGGTCATATGATTTGCTACCATCGAGTGTAGCGGTGTTGCTAATAGTGGTAACAGAGATATCATCACCTGCGATAGCAACCGGCAGTTCATTGGGCTGTGGCAATACGGTAACGGTTACCGTGGTTGATGCTGTTGCATTCGCATTATCACGAACGGTCAGGCGGAACACATATACACCCTGTACCAGGTTGGTCACGGTATTGCTTACTGCGTTTGGCGCAGACATATTAGCTGTAGAGGGGCCGCTTACCTGCTGCCAGGTATATCCTGCTATTGTTCCGTCAGAATCCCGTGAGCCTGCGCCTGAAAGTACTGTTGAGTTAACAGGCAATGTGATACTGCGATTATTGCCGGCATTGGCCACAGGCGCCACATTCGGTGCGGAATTAACTGTAATGGTCACCTGATCGCTTGCAGTAGCATTACGGTTATCTCGTACGGTCAGGCGGAACACATATACACCCTGTACCAGGTTGCTGGCTGTAATAATTGACGTATTTGTTGCAGACAATGTAGCAGTAGAAGGGCCACTCACCTGCTGCCACAGATAAGTACTGATCACGCCATCGGGATCGCTGGAGGCACTGCCATTCAATTGCACAGAGTTTGTGGGCAATGTGATGGCACGGTCAGTGCCGGCATTGGCAACAGGATTCACATTCGGAGCTGCATTTACAGTAACCGTTACGGTAGCCGTATTTGTGGCGCCATCATTATCACGCACTGTCAGGCGATAAGTATATACCCCCTGAATCAGATTGCTTACTGTGATACGGGCTGTTGTTGCAGATGATAATGTAGAAGTCGAAGGGCCGCTCACCTGCTGCCAGGTATAGGCGGTTATTGAACCATCCGCATCATTCGAACCTGTACCATCCAGCACAGCAGTGCTCACAGGCAGGGTAATCGTAATATTATTACCGGCATCTGCCACTGGTACCACATTGGCCGCATTTACAGTTACGGTAACTATATCCGTTGCTGTAGCACCCGCGTTGTCTGTCACGGTGAGCTGATAGGTATAGACTCCCTGCTGCAGGCTGCTTACCGTAGTATTGGCCGCAGTAGCAGAAGAGAATACAGATGCAGCAGGACCGCTCAGTTGTGTCCACTGATAAGAAGCAATGGAGCCATCGGGATCTGAAGAGGCGCTGCCATTCAGCGAAGCTGTATTGACCGGCAGACGGATGGCCTGATTGGTACCTGCATCAGCTACCGGCGTCTGATTAGTGGGTGAGTTTACGGTCACCCGTACCAGATCTGTTGAAGTAGCATTATTATTATCACGTACAGTAAGGCGGTAGGTGTATACACCCTGAACCAGGTTGCTTACTGTGATATTGGCTGTTGTTGTAGATGACAAAACAGAAGTAGAAGGGCCGCTCACCTGTTGCCACAAATAACTCGCGATGGTGCCATCCGGATCGGTGGAAGCGCTGCCATTCAGGTTAGCAGTACTAACGGGCAGGGTAATACTCTGATCGGCACCCGCATTGGCTACCGGCACCTGGTTGGGGGCTGCATTGACCGTAACAGTTACTGTAGCGCTGGCGGTAGCACCGGCATTATCAGTCACTGTAAGACGATACGTATAGGTACCCTGCACCAGGTTGCTTACTGTAATATTAGCGGTTGAAGTAGATGATAAGGTAGAGGCAGAAGGCCCATTTACCTGTTGCCACAGATAACTCGCGATGGTACCATCCGGATCGGTAGAAGCGCTGCCATTCAGGCCCGCACTGTTTGCAGGAAGGGTGATGGTCACATTGGTGCCTGCGTTGGCTACAGGTGCCTGGTTGGCGGCCGCATTGACGGTAACGGTTACCGTAGCACTGGCAGTAGCACCCGCATTATCTGTCACCGTAAGACGATAGGTATAGGTACCCTGTATGAGGTTGCTTACACTGATACTGGCCGTTGAGGTAGACGATAAGGTAGAGGTAGAAGGCCCACTTACCTGTTGCCACAGATAACCCGCGATGGTGCCATCCGGATCGGTAGAAGCACTACCATTCAGACTGGCACTGTTTACAGGCAATGTGATCGTAGCATTACTACCCGCATTGGCCACAGGCGCCTGGTTGGTAGCTGCATTGACCGTAACGGTTACTGTAGCACTGGAAGTCGCACTCGCGTTGTCAGTCACTGTAAGACGATAGGTATAGGTACCCTGTACCAGGTTGCTTACTGTAATATTTGCTGTTGAGGTAGACGATAAAGCAGAAGTAGAAGGGCCGCTTACCTGCTGCCACAGATAGCTGGCAATAGTGCCATCGGGGTCGCTGGAGGCGTTGCCGGTGAGCGTGGCAGTGCTGGTTGGTAGAGTAATGATCTGGTTAGAGCCTGCATTGGCAACAGGGGGTTGGTTAGGTACCGCGCTGCCGGTGCTTACGGTCAGTGTGCGCAGGGTATAACTGCCATCGCTGTTGCGGCCGGTAATAGCCAGCGGCATCGGAGTACGGAAGCCATCTGCGTCACGCACTTTTACTGTCAGTGTATATGTACCTGCAGTCACATTACCCGGCAGGGTCAGGTTATCGGTATGTGCGCGGGCGGTAGTTTCGGGCAAAAACATTTTTATCTGAAAGGCCGATACACTTGACCATACGGCTGTGCCCGCACTGTTTTTCAACTCATATAATACATCCCAGTCTTCGTAACTCTGGGTAAGACCTACGTTTTTCCATTGCAGGGTTACGGGAAATGCAGTACCGGTACTTACGCTGGCGGCTACACTGCCTCCTTCGAGTATGATACGGTAACCGGCTGCTTTGGAAGCGGCCCGCATATTGGGATTAATAGTCCCATTAGGTGAAAAGTTACCGTTGCCAAAAGACACGGCATGATAACGTTTTACCTGATTTTCGAGATCCGCATAATCTGCATTACAGCAGGGCTCCCCTACTACAGGGGCATACTTCCAGCGGTTCATGATCGCGGTATCCAGACGCATACCACTTACGGTAAGTGTATTCTGATCGGTATACCAGCGCAGGTATGTATCGGTTGCGCCCCAGTTGTCGCGGCGCCAGCCCACAGGACCATAATTATTACGGCGGGTAAGTGCGTGATAAGCAACTTCCGGCGGATTCATCGTATTGCCGAGGCGGTTGCCGTCAAAAGCAGATACCATGATCACCAGGGGAAAATTGGGGAAGGCGTCGACGTGAGCATCTATAATGCGGTTGAGTGAGGCCGTAGTGGCGCGTGTACCGGCCGGATACTGGCTCATCACATCCACAATCGTATAGCTATGCCACTCACCAAAAGCGCCATAGCCACGGATATCTATATAATTAATAACATCTTTATAAGCCACCCCATTGTAGGAAGTCGTATTGATGTGGTTATTGATAGCCTGGTTGAGTGCCAGCAGGCGGCTCAGGTAAGCTTCACTATTCCAGTTGGGGACCCAGCTGCCATTGCTTGCACGCCAGTCTTTGACCGTCTCTGCCTGCATCAGGTTGTGCAGGTATTGCGGATAAACGGAGTAGCCACCATCATAATTCACCCGGTGCGGTGATACCGCATCGGGATAGTGGGTCATAATACCAAACGAGAATTTCTGTCCCTTGCTGATGGCATCATTGATCTCCTGATCAAACTTGCTCCAGGTATACACACCCTGGCCACTTTCAAACATCGACCAGCTGAACCGGAAATACTTATCCAGACGGCGTGTGTTGGTGCCTTCGACCGGAATGTTGGTCATGTTCTGATCATTCCATTGTTCCGCACCTGCACCCGGTCTGTTAAGATCAGGATCTGTGTAAGGGATTTGGGTAAAAGATAAAGATTGAGCCTGCACCATACACGGCAACACAGTAGAAACCAGTAGACATGCACACAGGGCAAACTTGCTGCTAACAGAGTAAAGACGTTTCATAGATATTGGCTTTTCCAATGATATTGTCAGAGTCAAAACAGAGAGACAATTTTCTTGCCAGTTAATTCGGATGACACAAATAAATAGCAAGTGCTTTGCCAAATCAAGACACTATACACATGTGTGAATAAAATATGAGCAATTCTGCGTACAATCCGAAGCTCTTACTAGTAGTAATGCGATGAAAAGGCACAAACACTTGCGTCAGATCAATAAACTGAAGTTGTTTGAACACCAATGTTGGACCAGCAGAAATCCGGCCCGGTGATTTAAATGCTAACAGCTGGTAGGAAAAAGCAATTTTGGAGCAAAAAAGGGCTTTTCAGCACCCTGCTATATTATTTTTTTACTATATGTACCGGTAATCCATTAGAAAATTAAGGAGTTATTTACGATCTTCGTAGCCCATTAATACCATGAACCAGAGACTCGCGACCTTACTCCGTATCAGTTTTGTCATTTTGGACCTGGTTGTACTAAACCTTGTCTTTATTATCTGTCACCTCGCCTTTCGCGATCACCTGTCGCGGGAGCTTGAAATTCAGTACACCTATTTATGGTTTTTCAGTAATGCTGCCTGGGTCGTTGCCAGCTGGGCTACAGGTATTTACCAGGACAACTATATTTATTCTTTCGAAAAATTCTCCAAACGCACGGTTTCAACCTATGCCTATTTTCTGGGGCTGTGCATGTTATATATCGTTTTTAATAAGAGGGCAGACATCTCCCGCCTGTTTCTGGTGAGTGTATTTGCCTCCTTTTCTATTTGTCTGCTCATCAACCGTTTTTTGCATCTGGCATTGCACAACCTGTTTCAAAGTAAAAATCATATTGTACGTAAGGTTATGATCATCGGGTATAATGACCGTGCCAAAAAACTAGCCGAATACCTGGAGCAGGAACCCGTCAAGACCGAGATCGTTGGATTCTTTGAAGAACCCGAAAATGTGACGGAGTTGTCGCGTTATCCGATCATTGGCGGACTGGATGAGGATATCATTGAAACGTCGAAACAGCATAAGGTTACGGAGATCTTTTCGACCATTGCTCCCGAACAGCAGGCCGGTATTTACAAACTGATGAATCAGGCAGATCAGGCCTGCATCCGTTTTCGCATTATTCCTGACCTGAGCCATTTTATCCGCAAGCCGGTACATATCGATTATCTCAACGATCTGCCGGTACTCTCCCTCCGCAAAGAGCCCCTGGATGATGTGGGTAACCGCATCAAAAAAAGATTGTACGATATCGTAGTGAGCTCACTGGTCATCCTGTTTATCCTTAGCTGGCTGGTGCCCATCATTGCTATTCTGATCGTACTGGAATCACGCGGACCGGTATTCTTTGTACAGCAACGCAGCGGCAAGAACGGAAAAGCATTTAATTGCATCAAGTTCAGAACTATGCGGGTCAACAAAGACGCCAATATGAAGCAGGCCAGTAAAGGTGATGCCCGTATTACACGCCTGGGAGCATTTTTGCGCAAGACCAGCCTTGATGAGATGCCTCAGTTTCTCAACGTATTTATGAGTGATATGAGTGTGGTGGGTCCCCGCCCCCATATGCTTAAGCACACAGACGATTATTCCAAAATGCTTAATCAATATATGATCCGCCATTTTCTGAAACCCGGCATTACCGGCTGGGCGCAGATCCATGGTTACCGCGGCGAGATCAAAATACTTGAAGATATCAATAACCGCATCGAGTACGATCTCTGGTATCTCGAAAACTGGAGCCTCTGGCTCGACACCCGCATCATCCTGCTGACGGCATTTAATATGGCGAAAGGAGAGAAAAACGCATACTGATACGATTCGGTGATTTGAAAATTTGAAGATGGATATTAAATAAGAAAGTCGTTTAGTATCTGGAGCGTGCTATTCATCTTCAAATTTTCAAATCACCGAATCGCTACATTACACCCTTGCTTTCCATCATTTCATCATCAGCTTCCGGCAGTTCAAACGATATGGACTATTCCTGATTTTTTACGGCTTTATCTTGCCCAAAAAATCAATCATGACAAGGGCATTCCTATTACTGCTTATCAGCTTCGCACTGGGTACTGGTGCACAGGCTCAGCTTGGCAACCTGCTCAAAAAGGCAAAAGACAAAACAAAAGACCGTATCGACAACAAAATCGATAAGGAAATGGATAAAACACTGGATAAAGCTGAAGGCAAAAAGCCTGCTGCCGGCAACAACAGCAATGATGCCACCAGTAATAAAGAGGAAGAAACAGCACCAGCAGAGGCGCCGCTGAAGAGTTTTTCCAAATTCGATTTTATACCCGGCGATTCTATTCTGTATGCAGAAGACTTTCAGCAGGACCAGATCGGCGAACTGCCTCTCAACTGGAATACCAGTGGCAGCGGCGAAGTAATGACCCTCGACAAGTATCCCGGCAACTGGCTGCGTCTGCACAAACGGTTTACCTACCTGACTGGCAACAAAAACCAGTTTGGCGATAATTACACCATCGAGTTTGATGCGATCCTGCAGTTGAAAAACAATGGCTGGATGTATCCTGAATTGGAATTCGGGGTTTTCTCGAGCGGTGATAAGTCTAATGTGGAAAATGAGTTCCTGAAAAACAATAACACCTATGGCAGCCTGTATGCCACCCTTTCACCAGGAGAGTCCAGCAACAGTAAAGTACGCGTACACTCATATGCAAAGAACATAAACCATTACGCCAGCGAACCTAAAATGTATGATGCCATCGAAAAAAACTATGGCAAACCCGTTCATATTTCCATGCAGGTACAGAAAGAACGTTTCCGCATGTGGATCAATGGCGATAAGATATTTGATGCGCCAAGAGCAGTACCTCCCGGCATTGTGATGAATCAACTGCTTTTTGAAGTCAGCAGTACCAACTACTCCGAGGAGCAATATGCTATTTACATTGGCAACATCAAAATAGCGACCGGCAAGCCTGACACCCGTCATAAACTGGTGGAAGAAGGCCGGTTTACCACGCACGGTATCCTGTTCGACTTCCAGAGTGCTGTTATTAAACCGGAGTCTTATGCGGTGGTAAAAGATATTGCCGGTGTATTGAAAGAAAATGCTGGCATACGTGTGAAAGTACTGGGACATACCAGCAGCGACGGAGACGATAATGCCAATATGGAACTGTCACGCAAACGGGCTGCCGCAGTAAAAGATCTGCTCGTAGCTGAATTTGGTATTGATGCTGCCCGTATCGAAACAGAAGGAAAGGGAGAAACCCAACCCATTGCTGATAATAAAACACGTGAGGGGAAAATAGCCAACCGTCGTGTCGAATTTGTGAAATTGTAATCTCCATCGTTGTAGAGCCATGCATTCCCGGTTATTATTTTTCTTATTAAGCCTGCTGATGTTTGAACCGGGCTATACGAGCGGCAAAGCCGTTGCTGATCCCGCACTGGTCATGACGGATATTAACCGGGTGATCAATACCGGCGCGGCAGCTAAGATCCGGGTAGGCCTGTCGCGCGAAGGCCGCCCCATCGAAGCCTGGTACTTTCCGGGCACCAGCCAGGAGCGCGCCCTGATCATTGGAGGCGTACATGGCTCTGAACTGTCGTCGACCGAAGTGGCAGATGCCCTGATCAGGCAATTGCGTGAGCAGGAAAAACCTTATTATTCCGTGATCGTGATTCCCTGTTTATTTCCAGACAATGCAGCCAGGGCAGGCCTGCAACCCGGTCAGCTGGGTTCAGTGAAAAACATCGGTCGTTATACACATGCTGCAGCGACTGATCCCAACCGGCAGATGCCCACGCCCGGACATGCCTTTGATGCAGTTACCGGGCTCGACCATATCGGTCGCAGCATTGAATGGGAAAATCAGTTATTACTGGATCTTATCTCCCGTTTCCGGCCATCACGTATAGCCAGTCTACATGCCATTCGCAATACGGGATATGGCGGCATTTATGCTGATCCGCGTACGGATCATCTGGGTGTGGCTCTTGGTTATGCTTCTGACAGTTCACTGGCAGTAGACATGGCCCGTCATGCGCAGCAGTCAGGAGCAAATGTGAAGGGCAATAAACTCGAAGTAAAACCAACAGCACTTTATTATAAGGATCCTGTACCCGTATTATCCGGTCAATGGCAGGCCCGTAATATGACCGGCTCTGCATTGCGCGGCGGCCGTGGCAGTGGCGTATCGCTGGGCACCTGGGGCACTACTGCCATTGCCCGTGAGTCTGACAGTACACTCAACCGCGATGCCATGCGTGTCCTGACAATTGAATTTCCCGGAGCAAAGCGACCGGATGATTACTCCAATGCATCAGATATGGCTTTATGCAATCAACAGGTGCTGGCATTTGCCGAAGCACTGTATCATATTTTCCTCGGCCCCTATTATACGGAGAAGCCCCCGTTTGAAATAGTGTCCTGACTGGAAAACCCGCTAATCCGAACCTTTATACCGCCCCGTAAGGCGGTTTTTTATTTTACTCAATTCATACAGGCATTGCCACAGTCTACACGCTGCCTCATTGCCACAGGCCTGCTGCTCCTGCTATCTTGCAGTGAATTAACCTGACAACCTTATTGATATGGGAATCAAAATCGTATTATTCATCACCTTTCTGCTGTATTCTGCCGTGATCAGCCAGAGCTTTTTTTATCTGCTGGGCATGACCAGCGTGACCCGGCGACTGCAGGCTGCTTCTTATATCGAAGCCCGTCAGTTGCTCGACAGCAGTCTCCGTCCAACACTCAGCGGTGTTTATTATGCCACATTTCTATCGTCGGTAGTACTGGTAACCCTTTGTGTTACCAATCCATCCGGACTGCTGTTTATGAGCGCTATCGTAGCCCTGCTGGCTATTGTTATTGATATTATCATTACCTTAAGGGGCAACAGGCCGCTGAATCAAATCATCAATAGCTGGAGTGCGGCCGCTTATCCCCCCAACTGGAATCAATACCGTAATCGCTGGTTAACTATTTATCATGCCAGGCAGGCTGTGAACCTTACCGGTTTTCTCGCACTGCTCACGGGTATGATATTCGGCAACTGAAATCAATCAACTAAACCAACAACC
The DNA here is from genome assembly GCA_047600605.1 of Chitinophagaceae bacterium. Lineage (GTDB taxonomy): Bacteria > Bacteroidota > Bacteroidia > Chitinophagales > Chitinophagaceae > CAYMZZ01. Next base: position 1,160,467 of record JASGKK010000001.1, read on the forward strand.
TATACACAATGAAAAGAACGTTTCTTGTACTTGCCGCCATCGCCGGCACTGCAGCCATTGCCTTACTGGCCTGCAACACACAGCCTGCTGCTGCCGAAACCACTGTTATCAGTCAGGACAGCCTCATAAAACGAGGCAGCTACCTCGTAACCGGGCTTGGCTGCGACGATTGCCATACTTCCAAAATAATGGGAGCCAAGGGCCCCGAACTGGATATGGAACACCGCTTTGGCGGACACCTGGCCAATATACCACTGGGTAAAATTGATACCAGCGTGATGAGCCAGGGCTGGATATTGTTTAACATGACGGGCACAGCAACAGTAGGCCCCTGGGGCGTTTCCTATGCAGCCAATATCAGTTCAGATGAAACGGGTATCGGCAGCTGGTCTGAAGAGCAATTCAAGACAGCCCTTCGCAAAGGAAAATATAAAGGTCTGAATGAAAGCCGCCCACTGATGCCTCCTATGCCCTGGCAGAACTATGGTCAGCTGAATGATGCGGATATGAAAGCCATTTTTGCATTTTTGAAAAGCACAAAGCCTGTAAGTAATGTGGTGCCCGGGTATGTACCGTCCAATGAAATAAAGTTGAAATAACATACTACGAGTATAAAGGGTTTAAAGAGTATAAATGGTTTAAAGCGTATTTTCAGTTTCTTGGTCTCTTTAAACCCTTTATACCCATTAATAAAAAAAACCGCGCAATGCGCGGTTTTTTTTATTAAGCCATCATTGCTCCATCTGTCATTTTCTCAATCACCTGCCTGAAACGAACCGGAGGCAATTCTTTTTCGACGCTTTGGAAAAGTTGCTGAAATACCGGCTCCGGGGCATGTAACTCCACTTCCTTTAACCACTGGCTGATCTCTGCATTGTGCAGGCCACGGATCATCCAGCGGCTGAAGCGGGCCATATCGGCCGGTACAATGGCCGACACGATCTGTTGCGTAATAGCATGCAGTTCCTGAACCTGGTAATAGCGATGAAGAATGGGATTGATCACCGATTCTTCCTTGCCCATATGCTCCAGGTTAAACACCATAAAAGCGGTAAATGCCTGTTGTATCCGATGGCCGGCTTCCATGCGATCGGTGGCGCCCGCAGCTGTAGCATAGGCCGCAATAGCCTGATCGAGCAATTCGCCCAATTGATGATCCTTTACATGCTCCTGTTCAAAAGCATCTGCCACAGCCGGCTCAAATTTTTCGACTGCCGGAAACACATAAGTATCCTCACTATGTGCGTGTTTGTTAAAAAGATAAATTACTTCCTGGAGTTGTGCCAGGGATTCGTGGGCCTGTACAGCATCGTCAAATTCTGTGTGCTGCAGGCAGAGTGCTGTTTCATAGAGCATGGCCCGCAAGCCTTTGTGCACCTGATGAAACATGTTGTACCGTTGCATAACGAAGGTTTAATGATTAATAATTTAAGCTGCGCAAAATTGGCAGGCGGTCCGGTACGGGTCAAGAAGCAATAGCATGAGCTGTACTAAATGCCGGGCCAACTGCGGTTAATCAGCTCCGGGCGTCAATTCAGGCAGGTTTTGAGGCAATCCAACCACGATACTGACAATTCAGGAGCAAAATCCGGCTATTTGATGCGCCGCTAAGTATATTTGAGCATACAAGCATATACCTTGCGATACCTGCTTTTTCTAACTGCCTTTTTTCTGCTGACGGATTACTGTGGCATACAGGCCCAGGATGCCCGTCAATATTCTTTTACCCATTATGGAGCTTCTGCCGGTCTTACTTCCAATGAAGCCAGAGCTGTATTGCATGACAGGGATGGCTATGTGTGGATCGGCACCAACAATGGCCTGGTGCGGTACGACGGAGCCCGTTTCCTTTCTCTTCGCCATGATAAAGACAATCCCCGCTCACTACCTCACAATTTCGTCATTCAGCTGATCACCGATACGAACGGACTCATCTGGGTATTGTGCGGAGACAATAATGTATCCATCTTTAATCCGCGCAAGATGGAGTTCACCCCCGTGCCGGTACGTTTCAAAAATCCCTCGTCACGGATGGCTATAAAAAAACTGGTGAAGGACGAGTATGGCAACATGATGCTGATAGCTGCGCGGGGTGAATTGATTACCTGGAATGCCCAACGCGGAGAGATGGCACCAGAATATAATTTTATCCCGCTCCCCAATAATGTTGAACCGGTGGACCTCTGTCAGCAGCCGGGCAGTAACCGCTACTGGATCTCCGGTCAAAAAGGTCTGTTTATCTATAACCGCGACAAACAAACACTCAGCTCACGTACCAATAATCCCGAAAAGGAAGCATTGCTTCAAATCATTGATTCAACAGCCATCCCGTATGGCCTTTTCTTTGATAAGTCAAAAAGACTCTGGTTCAACTACTGGGGGCCTGGCTTTCCTTATGTAAACTGTTATAACCTGAAAAGCCAGCAATTTCTTCTGCAGAAACTCAATTTCACTCCCTGGATCAAATCATATTATGAGACACATGGCTTCATGCAGCAGCACGATGGAACGATCTGGCTGCGTGGGCTGGGTGTGATGGCCAAATACCTGGAAGAAGAAAACAGTTTTCAGCTCGTTTATAACGGATATATGAATGAGCAGAGCATTGTCTACGAAGAGGTCACTTCCTTTTGTGAAGACAATGACAATAATATCTGGCTTACTACTAATAATAATGGCCTTTACCGTTTCAATCCCGCAGAGCAGTATTTCACCAATGTCCGTCATATCAACCGCCTGTCGGGTTTGAATGGCAAAGGTGGTGTATTGAGTTTTACCAATCTGCCCTCCGGCGATCTGCTGGTCACCACCTGGGGTGATGGCATTTACCGCTATGATCAGCAACTCAATCTGAAACCGCTGAATATTGGCGGTATGACTGAAAAAAAGAATGCAACAGTCTGGGGTGCGACACTTAATCACGATAGCAGCATGCTGTGGATGGGTTGTCAGCCCGGCATTATTGCGTATGACCTTCGCCGCAATACCACCCGCTATTACGATCCGCCGATACTAAAACACAGAACCGTCAGACAGATACGCGAAGACCGTAAAGGAAATTTATGGATCGGTACCGAAGGGATTGGTCTCTACCGCTGGGATCCTGTGCGTGGCAGGCAAAAATTTGAGGATGGCATTGCTCCTGTAAAAGACGGTCCTACTGTTTCTATCGGTCATATCTATATTGATTCAAAAGGCTATATATGGGTGGCCAGTGTGGGGCATGGTGTTTATATCTTCAATCCCGACGATGCCAGCCTGGTCCAACACCTGCCCGCAACTGACTCCAGTGGCAGAACTACAGTAATTGGCCCGGTCATTTCCATAACGGAATACAATGACAGCATCATGGTACTGGCCGGCGGTACCGGCGTACATCTGTATAACCGTGTCACACGTAAACTGCGTACCTTGGGCACACCTGAAACAATTTCGGGTGTCGTATCGGCCGTGGAAAAAGATGAGGCCAGCGGGTATCTCTGGATATCCACCTCCCAGGGGCTTTACCGCGTAAACATCTACAACCGCATCTTTGTACATTTTGACCGCGTGGATGGCATTGCCGATGACCGGTTTCTGGTGGCCGCTTCATCGAAGCTGCCGGATGGGCGGCTGGCTTTTGGTGCCGACAACCAGTTTATAGTCTTTAACCCTGCCGAAGTTCGTATCAACAATGCGACCCCTCCTATCACGATTACCGGGTTTTCGCTTATGGGCAAGCCATTGCTGGTAGATTCATTGCTCAACCTTAAACGCATTGATTTATCCTATAAACAAAATTCTATCACCATTGGCTTCTCCGGTCTCAATTTCAACGGGGCTTACCTGACCCGGTATAAACTCGAAGGAGTGGACGAAGACTGGCGGGTATCCGACAAAGCCAATCAGGCCGTGTATACCTATCTTCCTTCCGGCTCCTACACTTTTATTGCCAAGAGTGAAGACGCAGATGGTAAAGAAGGACCTTATATCACGCGTATATCTATCCGGATAGCCCCGCCCTTCTGGCAAACCTGGTGGTTTTATGGATTGATTGTGCTCTTTGCCACGTCAGTGCTTTACTGGATTGACCGCGAGCGTATACGCAGGCTCAACGAACTGCAGCGTGTACGGTCAGAAATTGCCACTAATCTTCACGAAGATGTAACCACTACACTCAGCAATATCAACCTGCTGGGAGAAATGGCCAAGATAAAAGCCGACAAGGATATTGACCGGTCAAAAGAATATATAGACCAGATCAGTATAAAGAGCCATAATATGATCATTGCCATGGATGATATTCTCTGGAGCATTGATCCTCAAAACGACAGTATGGAAAAGACCATCCTGCGTATGATGGAATACACTGATTCATTAAAAAACAGGCACGCTGCTACAATCCAGCTCAGCGTAGATAAAAAAGTACAGTCACTGAAACTGGACATGAAGATCAGGCATGAGTTTTTCCTGATATTTAAGGAAGGATTGAAAATGATCGTGCAGTATGCCGAAGGCCGAAACACGCTGATCAATATTGATCTGTTCAAAAACCGGCTTTCGCTAAAGCTGCAGGATTCTACCGCCCGGCTCGATGCCAATCTCCCTGAAATAGAAGCCATCATCCGCAGCATTAATGCCCATGCTGCTGCATTACATGCCGAATCGGATATTCAGTACGATCGTAGTGGAATAGCGGTGTTGCTGATGGTGCCGGTAAAATAAAAAGTTTAAAGGTATAAAGGTTTAAAAGAGGGACGCCGAAACAGGAGTACACCGGTCAAGACGCTTCGCATCCCGACCGGTGTACTATCCTTTCGATTTTCCGTATTCAATTAAGACAGTGCGTTCATTGACTTATACCTTCTGCCATTCACCTTTCACCTTCTATTTTCAAACCTTTATACCTTTAAACTTTTAACCTTCCTTTTATTTCCCCATCCATTTCTTAAATTCCGTCACCTTCTCTCTGCTAACGATCGATTCTTTATCGACAGCCGGTTTGAGGTGAAGCAGCAGGCGATTGCCAAAATAGTCGTGTATCTGATCTACACTGTTTACGGATATATAGAAAGAACGGCTGATGCGGAAATACCTGTTGGGATCCAGCATTTCTTCAAGTTCATCCATGGTGTAATCCACCACAAACTTCTTATTGTCGAAGGTTTTAAAGAAGTTGAGACGTCCATCGCTGAAGAAGTAAGCGATCTCATCGGTATCAATTGATACGAGTTTCTGCGCATGACGTACCAGGAAACGTTTGCGGTATTCCTTGGGTTGCAATTTCTGCTGCAGCTCTTTTACGAGCGAGTCTATATTCACTTCCGGTTTGGCGTCAGCCGATGATTGCTGATAGATCCCTTTCAGACTGTCGAGCTTTTGTAATGCCGCTGCCAGGTCTTCTTTCTGAATCGGCTTCAGCAGGTAATCTACACTGTTTACCTTGAAGGCCTTCAATGCATACTCGTCGTACGAAGTGGTGAAGATAACCGGACTCTTGATTGTAACGCGGTTGAATATTTCAAAACTTTGTCCATCACTCAACTCGATATCCATGAGTATAAGATCAGGAGCAGGATGCTGCTCAATCCAGTTGACGGTGGCCAGAATGCTGTCTGTAACGCCTACCACCTCGGCATCGGGATCGACGGCTGCCAGTGTTTTCTGGATCTTTTTTACCGCCAGGTCTTCGTCTTCAACAATTAGAACTTTCATGTGTGGTTGTATTATGTGGTTATTATTTCGACAATTTAGTTTCCTGTTTTATTTCCGGTATATGTCCCCACTGTCCGCCATCGATACCATTATTCCAGATCAGCGGCAACACTACGGTAAAACTCCGTGCATCTTCCATAACCTGGAAGCCCCGTTGCCGCAGCAGATCGTATTTGGCTTTGATATTATCAAGACCAATCTTATTAGAGGGCCCCTTGATCGTACGGCGTTGCAGGTTATTGGTCACCACGAGCCGGTTGCCGGCCATAGTGAATATATCAATAGTAAGCGGTTTATTCTTCGACAGCACATTATGCTTCACTGCATTTTCAACGAGCAACTGCAGACTCAGCGAAGGCAACAGGTAATTATCATACCGTTTGTCGATTTCCATCTGCAGCTGAATCGCTTCACCATGACGGGTTTTCAGCAGCCGGAAATAGGATTCAATAAAACGCAGCTCATTCTGCAATGTCGACAAACTGCTTTCGTTGTTGCGCAACAGGTACCGGTATACCTTACTCAGTTCATTCAGAAAAGTTTCGGCCCTCGCTGTATCCTCTGCGATGAGTGAAGAAAGGGTATTGAAACAATTGAACAGAAAATGGGGATTCACCTGACTTTTCAGTACATCAAATTCCTGCTGAAGCGACATTTGACGCAGCAGCTCTCTTTCCGCCATACTTTCCTTATGTTTTTCCATGATATAAATGGCCTCCCAGAGGGTCAGGAATATCAGGTTTACCGCAAAGCCGATCAGTACACCGAGTTTCAGGTCCTGCTCTTTCAACTGGTAGCCGAGAATATGGAGCCAGTCATAACCAATAAAGATCAGCAGGACTGCAGGCGTCATCACCAGAAATACGACCAGGCTTTTGGCGAGTATCCGACGACCGCTTTCCCTGATTTCAGGGTATTTGCGTTGCGTCCAGTCTTCATACAGTACGTGCAGATACCAGGTACCCACACCTATCAGCCAGATCAGCGGGAAAGAGATCAGCCAGATACGGCTGTCGCTAAAAAGCCGCTCACCATACAGCACATGATTGATGGCAAAATCAATCAGTGGCATGGATGTCAGGAAAGACAACCATTGTATGCGGGTGGATTTGCGGAAAAATTTCATAGCGCTGCCTCCTCTGTTTGAGTGATCAATGGCAGACGGATCTTACGCTCTTCCTCACCCTCCCGTATCTCCACCGGCAGCTGATTCATGAGCTGATATTTTTTTACCAGATTATCTAATCCTGCTTCATAATCCACCAGTTCGGATGCAATTTTCCGCTGTACATTATTACTTACTACCACGGCCTCTCCTTTTACAGACTGAATACGGATCCTGAGCGGACAATCCCGGCTGGCCACATTCTGAAAAAGAGCATTTTCAATGATCACCTGCAGGCTAAGCGGCGGCAACAATCTATTCATATCCTCTTCGTTGACCTGTATCTGCAGGTCCATGGCCTCATTATAACGGGCTTTCAACAGGGCATAATAAGAGCGGATAAACTGTAATTCGGTAGCCAGGGCCACGAGCTGCTCTTCCTCATGGCGCAGCATATACCGGTAGACCTTGCTCATTTCATCCAGGAACTTTTCAGCCTGCTCGGTATCTTCCTGTATCAGGCCCGACAACGAGTTGAGACTATTAAACAGTACATGCGGATTGATCTGACTTTTTAGTCCCATCAATTGTCCCTGCTTATACGTAATCTTCAACTGTTCTGTTTCCTTCAGGTCAGCCTTCCATTGTTCAAAACGCCAGATAGCTTCATTCAGAAAGCTGAGGAAAATATTCAGGATACCGGTAAGCACAAAGGCCCAGATAAAATTGTTTTCGTAGCTGCTGTCTGCCATGCCCAGCAGGTTATAGAGGCTGAAAAGTCCCACCAGTATCAGGGCCGTCATGAGCAGAAACAGGAGTATCTGCAATATCACTCTTTTCAGAAACTGGGCATCGTCCTTAAACCGGTTACGGAATGCCAGCGCAATGTGCCCATACCCGATAAAACTGAAGATCAATACCACCCCGCTGATCAGTGATGCTGGCAAAAGTGTACGCCAGTCGGTAAAATAGGCGTTGCCAAAAATGACCCAGTTGAGCAAAATGGTAAAGGGCAGGATAGTGCCCAGCATTATGGGCAGATCATTGTTGGTGTATCGTGGCAGTTTTATCATCTGGCTTACAGCAAATTAAGGCCTTTTAACCTTTCTTTTGCGCCATCCCTTACTGATTGTGGGATTGCCCGCATGAATTGTGCAAACGGCCGTTTGAACTGGAGGGCTCCGATCAGCCTCTTTTCGGGGGCGTAGATTCGGTCATTTTCCGTGTTTCACAAGCCATTACAGTCAATTCATACTGTTTTTACGGCAGGCCATGCCGGCATGGTTTTGAAAAAGGCAGGAGGACAGGCAATTTCGCCTTTCAGATTTATTTAAAACCATTAAACCTTATCAATTCTATGCGTACAAAAAAAATATCCCTGCTACTGGCTCCTGTTGCCATGTTGCTGCTGCTGGTTGTGCTTATCAGTTTCAGCTCTTTCAAAAGCCGTCAGGCAGCTGCCGATATCTGGGCTTCGCTGGGCATCAGCAAACAGGCCGGGACCGACAATATCCGGAATAGTTTCCTGGATGGATACCTGCACTATTATGGCGCCCGCAATCTCAAAAGTATTGCATTGCAGGACCGCCAGGCTATAGCCCGCGACCTGCTCAGCTATACCCGCGAATTTGTCAGCGGAGCAACTTTCAAAGCAAAATATACAGAAGCCCGGGAATATGCCAAACCTGTTCCGTTCGAAACGCGCAAACTGCGCACCGTTGAAGAAATCCAAAAGGAGGAAATAGAAAAAACGGAAAAATCAATCAAAGACACGGAAAAGTCAATGAAAGAACTGGGTGGCGAGGTAGCCAAATCATTGCAGCCCGTACTGGAAATGCTGAAGCAAAACCTAAAGGATTATAAGAATCCAAAGAACGAGATGTTTACCATTATTGCCGATAGTGAAAAAAGACAGCAGGAAGATGCGCAACGGCACTACGAAGAAGCTACGAAACAATGGAAAAAGGATTATCCCGAAAACATCAATCTTTTTATCGCCGGCAAACTGCGCCTGATGCTCGAGTATACCAACGGCATTGATTACGCTGCCGCACTGGTTGAAAAATATGGTAAAAAAAGATTTGTCAATCCTACCTATGAAGCAAAACGTACGGAATGGAAACAGGGATTCCGTGCAGGAAAGGACGTCACCGAAACAGCCCGGGAGTTTGTAAAAAAGTGGTTGAGTGAAATAGAAAAATAGTTTAAAGAGTTTAAGAAGTATAAAGGGTTTAAAGGAGCAATGTGTTAATATGCTGATGTGCTAATGATAGCCTCTTTCGCACGCTTTAAACGCTTTAAACCCTTTATACTCTTTATACCTTTCTCCCTACCTTTGCCGCATGGACAGTATTGCGGTCTTGTTAACGATTGGTTTTGTTATTGGTACGCTGGGTACGCTTATAGGTGCCGGCGGTGGATTTGTACTGGTGCCACTGCTTATTCTTACTCATCCTGATTTTTCGGCAGAAACAATTACAGCTATCTCCATTGCAGTAGTAGCAGGTAATGCTATTTCCGGTACTGTTGCTTATGCACGCATTGGCCGTATTGATTACAAGGCGGGCTTGATTTTTGCACTGTTTACCATACCCGGTAGTATTATCGGAGTTTACAGTACCCGTTTTATCCCTATTCATCTTTTCCATGTCATTTTCGGCTGCCTGCTGGTGGTACTGGCTACCTATCTTATCTTTAAAAAACAGGTACATAATCAGCCGGTATCCTACAATCCCGCACTCAGACGATGGAAGCAACATAGTATCGAAGACAAACAGGGCACACGCTTCAATTATACCTATAATCAGACACTGGGTATCATCATCAGTGTGCTGGTAGGCTACCTGTCTCCGCTGCTGGGCATTGGCGGAGGCATCATTCATGTACCGGCCATGGTCAACTGGCTTCATTTCCCCGTATATGTTGCTACAGCCACCTCACACTTCATACTGGCCATTATGGCATCTGTAAGTGTACTGGTACATATATTCAATGGCAGCTACAACGATCCATATGTGATCCGGATGGTCATCACGCTGACTATCGGCGTACTGGCCGGCGCACAATTAGGCGCATACCTGTCGCATAAAATACATGGTCAGATCATCATCCGCGTACTCGCTGTCTGTATCGGACTCGTGGGATTGCGGATACTGATTGGTACACTTTGATTGCTTATCCTTTCTTAAACGAGAGTCTCGCTTCTTTCATGGCCGCATGCAGATGCGGTAAGGAACCAGGCCCCATACCATGCAGCGATAATATTTCTTTTTCTGAAAAGGAGGCCAGTTGCTGAACAGTTTGTATCCCCGCATTTGCCAGCGCCCTTCTTGCCGGCGCAGCTAACTTTGCCAGCCAGCCAGATTGCGGACGTTTATCTGTTTCGCATTGCGGACATACCGGACAGTCACTGGTTTTGTAGTATACATGTCCGTTGGGACAAGTGCGGTGTTGGCGGGTAGTAGGCATAGCAATTATTTAAACGCTTATAAATGTACTTTATTTGGTCAAAATACATTCCTGCCAGTACCAGCAGACTTAAAGGTTGTTAAGCCTAAAAAGATATCGTTGTTGTCTGCTGTTCCCCTATAAGAGTTTCTGCACAATCAAGCCAGGCCGGATGCTCATTGAGTGCGGGGATCATTTCATAATATTCGCCCCCTGCATGCAAAAAATCTTCGCGGCCTTCCCGATCTATCTCTTCCAGCGTTTCGAGGCAATCGCTTACAAAAGCGGGACAAACGACCAGCAACCGCTTAATACCAGACACAGGAAAAGCACTCAATTGCCTCGTTGTATAAGGCTTTAACCAGGTATCTCGGCCCAGCCTGCTCTGAAAAGAAAAACTGTATTTATTTCTCTCCAGCCCGAGTTCTCCAGCCACCAGTTCTGTAGTGGTAATAATCTGATGACGATAGCAATGCGCATGTGCGTCAGATGCTATCGTGCAGCAGTCGGACGATTTCAGACAATGCGAGCCAGAACAATCTGATTTATTAATATGACGCTCCGGAATACCATGGTAACTAAACAATAAATGATCAAACGGTTTTTCCAAATAAGGTTTGATCGATTGCACCAATGCCCTGATATATAAAGGATGATTGTAAAAAGGAGGCACTACTTTCAATGCAAACCGGAATCCCGCTTTTTTATATTCGTCTCTCACCTGCTCTACTGCTGTTTCATAACTGCTCATCGCATAATGCGGATACAATGGCAACACAACCAACTCCTGCATATCCGGATTAGCTGCCTGTATAGTACGCAGCACATCCCCTGTTGCAGGTTTTCCATATCGCATGGAATAATAAACAGGCGCCTCCAAACGCTCCTGTAGCAAATCGCGCAGTTGCTGCGTATGTATTACAAGGGGCGACCCCTTGTCTGTCCAGATAGTTTTGTATTTAGCAGCACTTTTACCGGCCCTGAAAGGAACTATCATTCCTTTTACCAGCAATGTGCGGGCAAATAATGGCAGATCGATAACCCGCTCGTCCATTAAAAACTCGGAAAGATAGGGACGCAATGCTTTTGCGGTGGGATTGTCAGGAGAGCCAAGATTCATCAACAAGATCGCAGATGCAGACATAACTACAAATTCAGAATATGCTGCAAAGCTAGGAGGCGTATTGTAAAACTTTTGTCAGCCATTCTTCTTTTACTCAATAATGACAGACAGCAATTAATAGCATGGAATTTTGCATATCCACATTTTTCTTATGCAGAAGGTCGAATCCAAAAATTCTGAGCATCTCATAGCACGTTTTTGTATGGTGGGCATCAGCTTTCACAAAACAGCTACCAGTGAAAGAAGCTTATTCGCCATTACACCCGAGCATCATCACCAATTACTGACCGACGCCAGGCAGCAGGGATTCCGAAGCCTGTTTGTTTTATCTACCTGCAACCGAACTGAACTGTATGGCTATTGCGACAACGACAATAGCATGACAGAACTATTAATAAATCACAGTCAAAGCAGTAAAGAATTATTTAACAGTCACGGCATTGTCAGACGCGGCAGGCAGGCACTGGATTATCTTTTTCACGTTGCAGCAGGATTGAATTCGCAGATAACCGGTGATTATGAAATTGCGGGGCAGCTTAAAACAGCAGTAGCCTTATCCCGTCAGTATGGTTTGATCGGCCCGCTCATGGATCGTACCATTGGTTATGCGCTGCAGGCTTCCAAAGCAGTAAAATCCTCTACCCGCCTCAGCCAGGGCACCGTATCTGTTTCTTATGCAGTGATTCAATGGTTACAACAGATTCAGCATACCGGTCAGGCATCTATACTGGTAGTGGGGGCAGGCGCACTGGGGCGCAATGTTACCAGGAATATCCATCACTACCTGGATACCAAATCAATCACCGTCATCAATCGCAATAACGAAAAAGCTGCACAACTGGCCGAAGAAACAGGCAGCCAGTTCACCGCTTACAGCAGCTTACCAGAGCAGGCAGCACTTGCAGATATCATTATTGTCTGCACACACGCACCGGAGTATGTGATCCGGAAAGATTTTTTCTCTCCCGGTCAGACTGCCCGCGTTATTGATCTGTCCATCCCGCAAAATGCCGACCCGGCTATCAGGGATATACCTGGTATGACACTGGTTGGTATTGATGAGGTATCAAAATGCCTGGATGCCACTCTCTCTGCACGCAGCCTGGAGATACCAAAAGCACAAAACATTTTGCACGAGCACCTGCAACATTTTTATGAATGGCTGGCATTATACCGGCATGTACCATTGATCAACGAAATGAAAAACAAACTATATGCTTTAGGGAAAAGCGAATACGCAGCTCCTGACCCCTTAGTAAACCAGCGGATCAATAAAACAGTTGGCTGCCTGGCTATGAACCTGCGCGATAAAAAGGAACAGGGGTGCCAGTATATCAACGCCATCAATGACTTTTTAAATAGCGGGCATCATGATTAATCCGGTACGTACAGGAACCCGCGAAAGTCCGCTGGCTATGGCTCAGTCACACATTGCAGCAGCACTTATCCGGAGCAGGAGCAGGTATGAACCCGTTATCACCGGCATTCGCAGCATGGGTGATAAAAACCTGATCACCCCATTGTATGAAATGGGTGTGGAAGGCGTATTTACACGGGAACTGGACAGTGCCCTGCTCAATTACGAAATTGATATCGCCGTTCACTCTTACAAAGACGTGCCAACAATACCCGCCACAGGTCTGTGTGTAGCCGCGGTACTGGAAAGAGCCAGCGCGCTCGATGTATTGATTTTCCGGAATGAAGAAAGCCGTTTAAAACTTCAGCACAATTTACCGGTACATATTGCCAGTAGTAGTATCCGCCGAAAAGCTCAGTGGCTGCACCGGTATCCGCAATCTGTTTTGCACAATATCAGGGGCAATGTAGGCACGCGTCTGAAAAAGCTACAGGATGCTCACTGGGATGGAGCCATTTTCGCCGCAGCAGGTTTGGAGCGATTACAATTAACCGAAAGCGATACAGGGCCACAGGAGTTGCTGCACTGGATGCTACCAGCGCCGGCACAGGGTGCTATCGCCATTCTGTGCAGAGAAGAAGATGAAGAAATGAAGTTCTTGTGCCGTTTAATAGATCATGAACCCAGCCGCCTTTGTACTGATACCGAAAAAACGTTTCTGCGCAGGCTGGGCGGAGGATGTTCCACTTCTGTGGCTGCTTTTGCAAGTATTACCGGCGATATACTGACACTAAACGGCAGTGTTACTGCCAGCGATGGAAGCCATCAATTAACGGTACAACAGCAGGGAGTAATTGCTGATTACAAAATGCTGGCTACTGAAGCCGCGAGACAGATCATTGCCCGGGGCGCTCATCAACTTTTGACCGCATGAAAAAACAAACTGTTCTATTATCCACCCGTCCGCTAAAAGAAAGTGTGCACGCAATAGCGCGGCAACACGAGCTCGTTATTACGGACACGAGTTTTATCCGTACCACACCGTCGGTATCGCCCCGACAGGCCCAGGCATTGCTGCACCTGCAGCCTTACCTCGTATTCACGAGTGCCAGTGCGGTAAAGGCTTTTATTCAGAACATAACGGAATATGACCTGCCAATGCCCCAACGCCGTGTGTTTTGTCTGCAGGGCGACACACTCTGTGCGCTTAGCGCCTATCCCAGTCTGCAGGTGACGGGTACAGCTAAAAATGCGGTATCGCTGGCCAACCTGATCACGCAACAGGAAGCTGTAAAAGCTGTAAGTTTTATTTGCGGTAACAGGCGCCGCAATGACCTGCCTTATATACTCAAAAAGCACAACATTGATGTACAGGAAGTAGAGATCTATTCAACGCAGTTGTGCCCCCGTCGTATTACTGATCATTATGAAGCCGTAGCCTTCTTTAGCCCCAGTGCTGCGGAGGCTTTTTTCCAGGCCAACATTCTGCGGGCACATGTCCCCTGCTTTTGTATCGGGCAGGTCACCGCTGCTGCCGTAAAGGAGTTTACCAGCAACCCTATCATTGCGGCTGATACGCCCAGCCAGGAAGCCCTGCTGCAGACCGTCATCCGCCACTTCCATGAACCCACAAAAAAACAATTATGAAAGATGCTATTCTTTCCGCTGCACATACTACGCCTATTGTCACGACCAGCAACGATTTATTCTTGAAAGCCCTGCGGGGAGAAGAGGTATCCCGCCCACCGGTATGGATGATGAGGCAGGCAGGCCGTTACCTGCCGCAGTATATGGAGTTAAAGAAAAAATACGACTTCTTTACCCGCATCCAGACACCGGAACTGGCATCGGCCATCACACTACAACCCGTAAACATCATCGGTACAGATGCAGCTATTGTCTTTAGCGACATACTGGTCGTACCACAGGCCATGGGGCTGACGGTGGAAATGCAGGAAGGGAAAGGGCCGTTACTGCCACAGACTATCAGCAGCCTGGCTGATGTGCAACAATTAATAATAGCCGACGCGCCTCATCGGCTGCATTATGTATACGAGGCACTGACCCTTTGCCGGCAGCAACTGGCCGGCCGTGTACCACTAATTGGTTTTGCCGGTGCTCCCTGGACGCTGCTTTGCTATATGATAGAAGGTAAAGGCAGCAAGACTTTTGATAAAGCCAAATCATTCTGTTATCAGCAACCGGAGGCAGCGCATGCCTTGCTGCAGGCTATTACCGATGTCACCATCCCCTATCTTATACAACAGGCAGCTGCGGGTGCTGATTGTGTACAGTTGTTTGACAGTTGGGGCGGCCTGTGGGATAAAGAGGGATTTGCTTCATTTTCCCTTCCATATATCAAACAGATTACAAAAGCAGTGAGCAGTCATTGTCCTGTGATTGTTTATGCCAAAGGCGTATGGCATAGCCTGCCCGAATTGCAGCAGGCCGGAGCCGCTGCTCTTGGACTGGACTGGTGCAATACGCCTCAGGCGGCCCGGGCCTTAACCAGTAACAGTATTACCCTGCAGGGCAACTATGATCCTGCACGACTTTTACAATCGCCTGCGCGCATCCGGCGTGATGTGCAGCAGATGATTACCGCTTTTGGCGTTCAGCGCTATATCGCTAACCTGGGCCATGGCATTACCCCCAATATACCTGTAGAAAATGCGCGGGCCTTTGTAGAAGCAGTAAAAGAATATACCGCAACAGACATGCAGCTACAGTCTATTCACTGATCCACTTTATTATTTACATATGTACCTTCAAAAACGTCATAGAATACTTCGCCGCTCTCCTGCCATACGCAGCCTGGTGGCTCAGACCATACTTACACCTGCTGATTTCATCGTCCCCCTCTTTATTACTGAAGGAGAAAACAAACGCGACACTATCCCTTCTATGCCGGGTTATTACCGCCTGAGTCTCGACAATACAGTAAAAGAAGTACGGGCATTATGGCAAATGGGGCTTAAAGCCGTTTTATTATTCATCAAATGCCCCGATGAGTTGAAAGACAATAAAGGCACGGAGGCACTTAATAAAGACGGGCTGATGCAGCGAAGCATACGTGCCATTAAAGAAGCAGTACCTGACATGCTGGTCATGACGGATGTGGCCCTTGATCCCTATTCTTCCTATGGTCATGATGGCATTGTAGAAAACGGCCTTATCATCAACGATGCCACGGTGGAAGTACTGGCCGGCATGAGTGTGAGCCATGCAGCAGCCGGAGCCGACTTCGTCGCACCCAGCGATATGATGGATGGACGTGTGGGCGCCATCCGGCAGGCGCTGGAAGCAGATGGATATACGGAGACCGGCATACTAAGTTACAGTGCCAAATATGCCTCCTGCTTTTATGGCCCCTTCCGCGATGCGCTGGATTCAGCACCCGGTTTCGGTGATAAAAAAACGTACCAGATGGATCCGGCCAACAGTACCGAAGCCATTCGCGAAACACTGGCCGATGTGGAAGAAGGCGCCGATATCGTAATGGTAAAACCAGCCCTCAGCTATCTCGATGTGATCAGCCAGGTAAAAGCACATGTGCACATACCTGTGGCAGCTTACCAGGTAAGTGGCGAATATGCCATGATCAAAGCTGCCGCGGCACAAGGCTGGCTGCATGAAACGACCGCTGCTATCGAAACACTTACCAGTATCAAAAGAGCCGGCGCAGATATGATTGCCAGCTATTTTGCCAAAGACATTGTCTCCCTGCTGTAATTATTAAACTGTGTGACATGGTTAGCACCTCCAATCTAGTTCAGAAGTATAATGTTCCTGGTCCACGATATACCAGTTACCCTACCGTGCCTTACTGGGAAGAAAAATATTTTTCGGCCACTAAATGGGAAGAAACACTGGTGAGAAGTTTCCGTGAATCGAACCAGCAGGAAGGCATCAGCATCTATATACATCTGCCCTATTGCGAAAGCCTTTGCACCTTCTGTGCCTGTCATAAACATATAACGCGACAGCATGGCGTGGAGCGTCCTTATCTCGAAACGGTACTGGCCGAATGGAAACTTTACACCAGGCTGTTGCAGGAAAAAGTACATCTGAAGGAAATACATCTCGGTGGCGGCACCCCTACTTTTTTCAGTCCCGAAAACCTGGAGCTATTGATCACAGGCATACTCCAGGACACACAACTTGATGCCGATGCGGTACTGAGTTTTGAAGGACACCCTAATAATACTACAGCAGCGCATTTACAAACCCTGTATTCGCTTGGCTTCAGACGGGTGAGTTTTGGCGTACAGGATTACGATGAAAAAGTACAGCAGACCATCAACCGCCGGCAACCTTTTGAGCAGGTAAAACGGGTAACCGATACCGCAAGAGCGATCGGTTATACCAGCATCAGCCACGACCTGGTATTTGGCCTGCCGCATCAGACCTGGGCCAGTATGGCGCATACGATCGAAAAGACCAGTGAACTGCGTCCCGATCGCATTTCGTTTTACTCCTATGCCCATGTACCCTGGATCAAAGGTGTAGGGCAAAGAGGGTATGATGAAAATGATCTGCCTGCGCCTGCATTGAAACGAGAACTCTATGAAAAAGGGAAGCAGCTTTTTGAAGATGCAGGTTATATAGAAATAGGTATGGATCATTTTGCCCTTCGTACCGACTCTTTGTACGAAGCCATGTGCAACAAACGTATCCATCGCAATTTTATGGGTTATACTTCTTCTACCACACAGGTCATGATCGGACTGGGCATGTCGGCCATCAGCGATAGCTGGTATGCATTTGCCCAAAACGAAAAAACGGTAGAAGGATATATAGCGAAAGTCAGAGAGGGCTCGCTACCTGTTTTCCGTGGACATATCCTTACCGGCGAAGATCTGATCGTTCGCCGGCACATCCTGCAACTGATGTGTCAGTTGCAAACATCCTGGGCCGCTCCCGAAACTTATTTGCCCGAAATGGCTGAGTTGCCTCATCGCCTGCAGGAAATGCAAGCCGATGGCCTGCTTGAGTTGAGTGATATGGGGCTGTGTATCACAGAAGCCGGACGGCCATTTGTCCGCAATATCGCCATGGCTTTTGACCTGCGGATGCTGCGTCATCAGCCACAAACAAGAATTTTTTCCATGACCGTATAAAAAAATATGAATACGCTATACCCACAAAGTGCCGCACTCTTTGAACAGGCACAGCAATCCATTCCCGGTGGTGTGAACTCGCCGGTACGCGCTTTTAAAAGTGTGGGCGGTACTCCCCTCTTTATTAAGGAAGCCAGTGGCGCTTACCTGTTTGACGAAGACGGGTATCGTTATATCGACTACATCAATAGCTGGGGGCCCATGATCATGGGACATGCTTACCCTCCGGTAATTGCTGCGTTGCAGGAACAACTACAGTATTCTGTAAGTTATGGTGCTCCTACCCGGCTGGAGACCGAAATGGCTGAGCTGATCAAAACGATGGTGCCCTCCATCGGGTTGATCCGGATGGTCAACAGCGGTACCGAAGCCTGTATGAGTGCGCTGCGCCTGGCACGTGGTTATACGGGGAGAAATAAGGTTATTAAATTTGAAGGCTGTTATCATGGTCATGCAGACAGCTTCCTCGTGCAGGCAGGGAGTGGTGTGGCCACACTGGGAATACAACATGTGCCGGGTGTAACGCAGGCTGTTGCTGCCGACACCATCACCATTCCTTATAATAACCTGCAAAAGCTGCAGCAGACAGTTGAGTTATATAAAGATGAGCTGGCAGCCATCATCATTGAACCCGTAGCCGGCAATATGGGTTGTATTCCACCCGAGCCGGGTTTTCTGCAGTTGCTTCGCCGGCTCTGTACAGTTCATGAGATAGTACTGATCTTCGATGAAGTGATGACAGGGTTCCGGTTGGCAGCGGGTGGCGCGCAGGCATATTATGGTATAGAAGCCGACCTCGTGACCTATGGCAAGATCATTGGCGGGGGATTGCCCGTAGGAGCTTATGGCGGAAAAAAAGCGATCATGGAACAAATCGCGCCTCTGGGTAAGGTATACCAGGCGGGTACCTTAAGCGGCAATCCGCTGGCTATGCGGGCAGGTTTTACATTACTCTCCGTACTTCAGAAGAATCAGTTTATCTACAAAGAGCTCGAGCAAAAAACAACTGCACTTGGCACGGGTCTCCGAAACATATTTTCTGAAGCCGGAATACCGGTTGTTATCAATAGTGTAGGGAGTATGATGAGCATACATTTCAGTGAAACGCCGGTCATTGATTTCGGAAGTGCCGCCGCCGCCAATAATGAATTATTTAAAAAATATTTTCACTACTGCCTGAGCCAGGATATATACCTGCCTCCTTCTCCTTTTGAAAGCTGGTTTATTTGTCAGGCACTCAGCGAAGCGGATATTGAAAAAACCATCGAGACAACCCGGAATTTCGTCAAACAGTTATAATATGGAATTCGCCTATATCAAAGCTGTACATATTGTATTTGTGGTAACCTGGTTTGCCGGGCTTTTCTATTTGCCACGCCTGCTCGTATATGCGACCGAAGCCAATCAACTCACCAACGACCAGGTACGTATCACCCTGATCACTCAATACAAGCTCATGCAACGACGACTGCTGTATGGGATCACCTGGCCATCGGCTGTCATCACCCTGCTGATAGGCACACGCCTGCTGATGATCTATCCTATGGCCGGCTGGCTACAGTTGAAACTTGTATTTGTATTATTAGTCTTCCTGTATCATCTGTCGCTCCATTACCTGGTACGGCAACAGCAAAAAATGATCTTTCGCCATAGCAGTCAGCAATTACGCATCTGGAATGAGGTGCCCACTGTTTTGCTGGTAGCGATCGTATTTCTCGTGGTACTGAAAAACACCATTGACTTCTGGTGGGGCTTATTAGGCCTGGCCGTATTGATCATTGTTTTGCTGACGGCTATACGTGTTTATAAATTCTTACGGAAATAGCAGAAAGGCTTAAAGGGCAGGTATAGGGCGCAAGGTAAAGGGTAGAGGGCAGAAGGTAAAGGGGAAAAGGAAATAGGAAGGCCATGCTAAACTTACGCCTTACTCCCTATACCCTATACCTTATACCCTCTACCTCCCCTTCTGCCCTATACCTTCCACCTTTTACCTCCTCGCCTCCTCTTATCATCATCTGAACTATTTCAACTATCTTCGTTGTCTCGTTCTTTACTTTAATGATCGTTTTCAGGTTAACCGGCTTTGCTGGTTATTAAAAGGAACCGTGTGAAATTCACGGACTGTTGCGCAACTGTGATCTCTGCCTGGCCAGTAGAGAAAGTCAGATACTTGCCTGATTAACGGGACGAATGCTTTCGCAGTTTAAAGCAGTAGTCAGGACCAGTGATTGACCTGAAGGATCGCTGACTCCTCTCTTACCCTTCAAATTCCGGAAGCATACACTTAAACGTAAAGGCATTATTCATTTAATGTTTAACCTAAAGTTTTTGCGTATGCTGACACACAACCTTGGTTACCCGAGAATCGGGAATAACCGTGAACTCAAAAAAGCCTGTGAACAATACTGGACAGGCAAAACAGAAGTCCATCAACTGGAACAAACAGCCCAATCGATCCGGGCATTTAACTGGAAACTGCAACAGGAAGCCGGTATCAACTGGATACCCTGTAATGATTTTTCCTTTTATGACCAGGTGCTCGATACCTGCCTGCTAACCGGGGCGATCCCCCAACGTTATTCGCCGCTGGTGGAAGACAAAAAGATCAATCAACTGGATCTACTCTTTGCTATGGCCCGCGGTTATCAGCAGGATGATCATGACATCACCGCCATGGAGATGACCAAATGGTTTGACACCAACTATCACTACATTGTACCTGAGTTTACAAAAGATCAGCATTTCGCTCTCTTTCAAACCAGGGTACTCCGGGAGTTTGCTGAGGCAAAACGACTGGGTATACAGGCAAAGCCGGTACTGCTGGGACCAGTCTCTTTTCTGCTACTCGGTAAAGAAAAAGAAGAAGGTTTTCACCGCATAGAACTGCTATCCAGATTGCTGCCCGTTTATATAGAAGTATTGAAAAAACTGGATGAACTGGGCGCTTACTATGTGCAACTCGATGAGCCCTGCCTCTCGTTGAATCTCACTACAGAAGAACAGGCTGCTATTACTCACGCCTACAGGTCAATCAAAACACATGTACCGCAACTACAGGTTATCCTGGCCAGCTATTTTGAATGTTATGGCCAGAATCTGCAGACAGCTTTGCAATTGCCTGTACATACGCTGCATCTTGATCTTGTGCGTTGTCCATCTCAACTGGATGATATTTTCAGTACCGGTATCAAAAACAGTAAGCTTCACTTGTCACTGGGTGTAGTAGACGGGCGGAATATCTGGAAAAATGATTACCAGCAATCGCTTGCGCTCATCAACCAGGCCATTGATAATATTGGTAGTGAACGGGTATGGCTGGCCCCCTCCTGCTCGCTGCTACATGTACCCTGCGACCTGGATGCAGAAACTTCCCTGAACCCCGAGATCAAACAATGGATGGCATTTGCCAAACAAAAACTTGATGAGCTAAATACATTGAAGCTACTGGCAAATTCAATCAATGAAAAAGCCCTGGAGGAAAACAAACTTATCTTCAAACATCGTGAGCATTCTGCATTGATCCACCGGCCAGAGGTAAAGGAACGCCTGCAGCATATCACAGCAAAAGACAGTATGCGCCAGGCTGGATTTGATATCCGCAAAAAACAGCAGCAGGAAAAACTCCGGCTTCCGCTTTTTCCCACAACCACTATTGGTTCATTTCCTCAAACAAAGGAAGTGCGTAGCTGGCGGGCCAAATGGAAAAAGAAAGAGATCAGTAACGAGGATTATAATAACCTGCTAAAAGCGGAGACGGAAAAAGCCGTTCGCTGGCAGGAGGAGATCGGCCTCGATGTGCTGGTGCATGGCGAATTTGAACGCAATGATATGGTGGAGTACTTCGGCGAGCAGCTTGCCGGCTTTGCGTTTACTGAAAATGGCTGGGTGCAGAGTTACGGCAGTCGCTGTGTGAAACCACCTGTCATCTATGGCGACGTTTTCAGACCACGGCCCATGACGGTAGAATGGAGCTGCTATGCGCAATCTCTTACCGGCCGCTGGATGAAAGGTATGCTTACCGGACCGGTCACCATTCTGCAATGGAGTTTTGTACGCAACGACCAGCCACGTAGTGAAACATGCAGACAAATTGCACTGGCCATCCGCGACGAAGTAGTGGACCTGGAGAAAGCAGGCATTCGTATTATCCAGATCGATGAGCCGGCTATACGTGAAGGCCTGCCGCTGCGCAGGGAAAACTGGCAGGCTTACCTTGACTGGGCAGTAGAGTCATTCCGCCTTGCTGCTTCGGGCGTGCAGAATGAAACACAGATCCACACCCATATGTGCTATTCAGAGTTCAATGATATCATCAGCAGTATTGCCGATATGGATGCCGATGTGATCACCATTGAAACCTCGCGGTCACAGATGGAATTGCTACAGGCTTTTGCCGGTTTCCGTTATCCAAACGATATTGGTCCCGGTGTATATGACATTCATTCTCCCCGCATACCCACCAGGCAGGAAATGATTGCATTGATCGAAAAAGCACTCGCCGTGTTGCCGTCGGCTCAGTTGTGGATCAACCCCGACTGTGGACTTAAGACAAGAGGATGGGATGAAACCCGTAAGGCACTTATTGAAATGGTCGGCGCGGCTAAAATACTCCGCCAGGCTGTAGCCAATCCTGTAAATTAGAAACCCATTGCCGGGTGGTTGACTACCCGCCACCCGGCTTTAATACAATGGAAAAACACGAAGAAAAAAGCTGCCCGCGTTGTCAGCGGCCCTTCATCTGCCGGATGGGCGACATTACCCGTTGCCAGTGCAGCTGTGTACAGTTAAGCGCTGAGACGATAAAATTCCTGGAAAAGACTTTTTTCGACTGCCTCTGCCAGTCCTGCCTGATTGAACTGAACCAGGCAATTAAAACAGCCGGCAGCTACCGTTTTCCCACACAAAAAGAAATGCTCACCGAAGGGCTTCATTATTACAAAGAAGGGAATGCATGGGTATTCACCCCTTTGTATCACTTACTCCGGGGACATTGTTGCCAGAATGGATGCCGGCATTGTGTGTATGGGTTTAGTAAACCGGATATTTAGACACCACCTTGCCAAGAAAAATTAAAAAATGTCTGTTTTTTATTGTATCTGAATAAGTGTTTGCACAATCGGGCTAATTGACCTTTTTGCCTCCACGGCCGGCAGGCCGATGTGGTTCACCGGTGCTGTGTTTTTCTCCGGTCTCTGCTTATTGTATAAACTTTACAGATTCAATCGGAGAAAAACAAGGCACCTTGTGAACCACAAGAAAAAATAAGAAAATATGGTAGGAGAATGCCGATAAAATAACCATTCTTTCAAATGCCTCTATCAGTTGCAAGCCGCGATACATTGCGGGTCTACTGCATTTCTAAATGTCGACAAAAAGCTTCTGCACAAATCTGACTACCAAATCTCACTTTGCCACATTTATTTCCTCTGGACTGCAGTGATATAAATATTTCCTCATTGTACCCGTAACTTTATCTAAATAATCACGTATGAGGGAAAGGTTAAAGGGTGTATGGCAAAGGCGCAAGGTAAAATGTGTAAATAATATTCATCTTAAAGCTCAATCCCTTTACCTTCTGCTCTTAACCATCAACCTACTATTCTCATGAAATCTTTTCTTCTTCTCTGCACCATCTTGCTGCATTTGGCCGGCAACGCTCAAAACCGCCGCCTCGACAGCCTTATCAGCGCTTATTGCAAAGCCAATCATTTCAGTGGCAACATCCTGATCAGCCAAAACGGGCAGATCATCTACCGGCGCAGTTGGGGTGAAGCCAATATTACTTTCCATAGCCCTATCAAAACAAATACCCGCTTTAAAGTCGCCTCTATCACCAAGCTGTTTACAGCAGTACTGACCCTGCAGCTGCAGGAACAGGGCAAACTGGATCTTGAAAAAACGATCAGCACTTACCTGCCGGGTTATACAGGCCAAGCCGGCAGCAAGGCCACCCTGCATCAGTTGCTCAATCATACATCCGGTCTTCCGAATATCGACACCATCACCTCTATTGAAAGTGCCCTGCGCAATGGCATGCCTGTTTACCAGTTACCACATACTACCGATGAACTGCTGGAAAAATTCTGTAGCGGCAACCTGGTCAATACACCTGGTGCCAACTTCGATTATAACAATGCCGACTTTATCATCCTGGGCAAAATTATAGAACAGGTGACAGGCAAAACCTATGAACAGGCGCTGAAAGAAAATATCCTGGTCCCGCTCCGGTTAAAAAATACCGGCATGCTCCGGCAGGACACTATTCTGCCCCTGCTGGCAGATTCTTATTTTATTCGTGATGCCAGTGGCCGGCTTACTCCCGACCTGCCGGTGTATATGGAAAACTGGTATGCAGCAGGCGCCCTTTACTCCACTACAGGCGACCTGCTTACTTTTTCCGATGCGCTGTTTTCCGGCAAACTGATCAATGATCATTCTTTAAAATTGCTTTGTACTTCCGGTAAGGGTGAATATGGCCTGGGCACCTGGATATACAACGATTACACCCTGCACGGCCGCAATTATACCATCCTCAAAAGGCCCGGCAGCATCATGGGTGCACAGGCAGTATTCCTGCGTGTACTGGAAAAACCAATAGCCATCATCGTACTCAGCAATACAGCCAGTGTCAGTATGGATGATTTTGGAGCGAAATTGCTCGAGTGGGTGGTGAAGTAAATATAAAGCGTATAAAGGGTTTAAAGAGTATAAAGTGTTTAAAGCGGGATTCACTGCTAAGTCTTAATCGTTACCTTTTAAACTCTTTATACACTTTAAACTTCATCTCCGAAGGATAGCTATTCTTGTTTTTCGTATCTGCCTTTGTGTTTTTTGCTGTACCTGCCGGCTATGCAATAGCCATCCGCCTACAGCACCAATCAGGCTGCCTATTACAATATCCAGCAGTCTTGTCTGGATCAGCAGATCGGCATCGAGCCGGTTGCCCTGGCCCAGTTCTGCCAAAAACAGTGTCATGGGCGTAATGAATACCACTGCCAACGCATAATGGCGTACCACCAGCACTTCTACGATAAATTGTAAAAGGAGAATGCAAAATACCATAACCAGTGGCTGCAGGTGAAACTTCAGCAAGAGCCAACTGAAGCCCATGCCGATAAACGTACCCAGCATACGATGAAAGCTGCGCTGTCCCACATGCGCTGCATTCATCCCCTGCATGATGGCGAGGCAGGAAATAGGTATCCAGTAAGGATTATGCAGTTTAAACAGATGCCCCACTATCAGCGAGAGCATAATAAATACACCGAAAATGATCGACTCACTCAGGTTAGCGTAGGAGCGTTTGGGAGCCACTCCTACTTTTACCGTCACCGGCCTCTTTCTTATACGCAAAAGATATAAACTAAAAAGCAGGGCGAAAATGCAGGCAAAAATGGTTCCCATGGCAATAAGTCCAACCCGCACGGGTACAGCCTGTACATCAAAAGACATACAGCTGGCCATAGAGGCGATCATGATAAAAAAGAAATTGCCCGGCGGATTGAGTTGCGCATAATTGACCAGCCAGTTGACCAGCACAGCATATAATCCCACCAGCACGGCTGACAAATAGGGATGGAAACCCAGCACCAGGCCTACACCCATACTCAGCACAAAACCAAAGGAACAAAGCGCGAGTGTGGCCATACGGTGATCGAGGGCTGTATTGGGCAGATAAAGGATCACCAGTCCGCCGAGACAGGCCAGGCTGCCATAATCAGGCCGGTCAATCATATATCCGAGAAAAAGCGGGAGCCCTGTGCTCAATGCTGCCAGCACAGGTACATACCAGGGCCGCTCCGTTTTACGAAACTGGAAGAGTGCCTGAAACTCGCGGGTGAGGATATTGCGGAGTTTATTAAACATAGTAGTAAACACTCTACGATTTTGTATTGTTCACAAAGGTAACAATTCCCCATTTGTCATATCCTACACCTGAAATAGCCCGGCATTATAATATTACTGGTATCTATCCGACCATCACATCAGGATGCTGAGTAATAAAAAAGGAGCAGTTCTGATAAACTGCTCCTTTAAACCTAACTTATATATTTTGCCGATACATTATTCACCCTCTGCCTTCCGCCCTTTACCCTATAACACCTTATCTCACCTTTTCTTCCCCGTCACCAGCTCCACCAGCCGGTCCAGCACAGCCTGCTGATTGTTTTTATAAATAAGATACTGGTGCTGACCTTCGCCCGGCGTAAATACCGATTTACCGTCGGCTGCAATCACTATACGTCCTTTTGGAGAAAGATCAAAATAGGCTGAATCAGGCTCAGCTGCATACAGCACAGAGGTCAGATCCCAGGTCTGGCGATCATAAGGCATCTTCTCGTATGCTTTATACGACATAACGAGCGGATTGACATCGCCTCCTTCAAAATCCTGCTCAATGCTTTTGGCAGGATAGCGGAATTTATCGCCAATCTCGAAGCCACTGGCCACCAGTGGTACGGGACACTGAGCAAACAGTACCTTCGAAGCTTCCAGATCCTGCACAATATTCCATTCGGGAAAATCAAATTCATTCGTATACACTCCGCCCATGACGGATACCAGTTTTACTTTTTTCTTTACCAGTTCTACTCCGCTGAGCGGACTGTATTCATCACCGGTTGACTGCAGCAGGCGGGCCGCATTGGTTTCAGGGCCCACCACTATCAACACTACCGACTGATCTGGCGCAGCCGCCAGCAGGCGACGCTGTAGTTTATATCCTTCGGGCAGGCTGTCGGCTATGCTGCGTTGGGGAAACAGCAGCTTTTTCCCATTTACCAAAGTATCCAGTGTAGCCGGCACGTATTTGCCGGGTTCCGGGTTTACGCCGTTGTAGGCATAACCCAATGGCATATCATTCCGGCCATTCAGACGACAGTAACCATCAACATAATTGATCACCCGGGGATTAGATTTACTGATAGTAATCCCCAGCAGCTTTACTTTCTGTTGTTTTTCATAATCAAACAACATCTGAAGCGCCAGTACATCGTCGATATCGTTGCCGATATCCGTATCAAAAATAACAGATAAAGGTGCCTGCTCCTGTTGCTTTGCCGCCGGGTTACACCCGGCAATCAGTACCAGGGCCAGTATAATAACGGATAAATTTCGCATGGGTTAGTATTTTCTTATTTGGAATAAAATAAGCCTGAATCCGCCTGCAGGTCATTGATCGCCGCAGCAGGCAGGTCAAACTGTTCAACATTTTGTCCGACACCAATATACCCCAATGCGGTGTATCCGCCATTGATATAACTGGTATTGGCAAACCGCAGTGCCGGTTTACTGCCCGCAGGGTCCAGCACACTCAGGGCAAGAATATACCGGCCGTCAGACACTCCTGATATCTTCAGCTTCTCATCAATAGAATAAACGGGCGCATCTATGCTATAAGCCTGTTTAGCTTCATCCCATTCATCGCCCGGCATCCACTTACTGATCTTTACTTTTTTCAATGTAGTACTCCATACCGGCTGATGCGTTTGGGGATCAAGTAATGATACCTGCAGTGGCCAGTCATAATAAAACGGAGAGGATCCCGTATTGGTCACATCAAAACGGATGGATAATTTTTTACCGTTATCTACCCGCGTACTGTAACTGGCTTTGCCGATTACGAAACGGTAACCCATTGCCTTTTGCAGTTTGGCTGCGGCCTCTTTAAAAGCAGGCTCTTCAAAATTGGCCCAGGTAATACCGCCCAGGTGATTGCAATGCAGATTACGGATCTGCTTTAGCGTAAGCTTATAAAACTCAGGATCGGTTACCACCTGTTCAAAACTTTTGAAGCGGGCCAGCGAACCCCAGTTCCAGGTAATCTCACCACCGATCGGTTGTGTCTTCCAACGATCACCCAGTTTCCTCATTTCTTCATAACCTCTTACCTCTTCCTGTGGCTGTGACCAGGAATCCCAGTAAATACCAAACTGATAATCTTTGAACTCGTAGGCATAACGCACCATTACCTTTTTATTCTTAAAGGCTTTTGCAAATGCATCGCCCAGCACTTTTTCCATCCCCGGTATCCAGGTACGATTGGCTACATGATCCGGCTCATCGTGTGGAGGCCAGTAAGTAGAAAGGTCGGGGTCATGATGTTCGCCCCATTCGCCGATAATACCCATTTCCACATAAGCCACCCGCGGATCATTGTCCCATGCCTTGCCCAGTTTCTCTACCAGCTTCTTTACCCGCTCAGGAAAAGACGGATCAAAATAGCCGCCGGTGATCGGGGTATTCTTATCGGCAGAGTCAACGCGGGCACCCCAGGATCCGGGTATCTGCTTATACGGACTGCTTTGATCTGGTATCCCTTTGGGCCAGTGAGAACCACTGAGGTCATCGGGATTATTGGGATCCTTGGGGCGACCACCATGCCAGGATTCTACCCATACCAGGTATACCCTTGGAATGACTTTCATATTCATATCTTCCACTCCCTGCCAGCGATGATTGCTGTAGGCAATGATCTTATCCACTCCATCGGCCGCATCATCCTCTATCATATTCCACTGCATATACTCCTTGACCATGCTGCCGTAAGGATAAGGATAGCTGGCCCGTTTCCTGTCAACCCCTGGTTGAAAGAATTCCCGGAACCCTTTCATGGGGTTGCGGAAGGCCGGCTGATACTCCTGTAACTGTACCTGTACCCTGCCCTTCTGCACTACTGCAGTGGATGACTGTGCTATTGCTGTCTGCAACAGCAGACTCAGACTAAGGCCAGTCGTTATATTTCTGACAAAACACATGTCGGCTTATTATTGTTTTTTATACTTCAGCGTACGGTCATCCTTCATATTGCGAAAGTCTGTAGCAGGGATTTCATAATTCTCCAGCTCTTTATTGATCCCGATATACCCCATAGGATGACGGCCACCGATAAAATAGTTTTCAATAGCAAAACGCAGCGAAGGCTCCATACCAGCAGGATCGAGTACAGATACAGCAATCACATATTCCTGTTCTGGCAGATCGGCATCCAGCGTTATTTCCTTTTCTATCTGATAAACAGGCGGAGCGTTCAGGTATTTGCTGGTGGCTTTATCCCAGTTGTCGCCGGGCATCCACTCAGAGATATTCACCCCATCAAGCACCTTGCCCCACACTTTTTTCTTTGTGCGCTTATTAAGCAAAGCGATCTCCACGGGCCAGTTGTAATAGAAAGGCGATGAACCGTTATTGACCACTTTAAAAGACACCTTGAAGGGCTTATTCTTCTCAATACGGCCCGGATAACTGAAATCAGAAAGTACATAATTATACCCCATCGACTTTTGCAGCAACTCGGCATTTATCTTAAACTCCGTATTATCGAAATTGGCCCAGGTAATGCCACCGAGGTGATTGTTGTGCAGGTTACGGATCTGCTCGATCACTTCTGTTCGTGTGGCCGGGTCAGCGACTACTTCTTCAAAGGAATTGAAACGCGAAAGCCCTCCCCAGTTCCAGGTGATCTCACCACCGATCGGTTGTGTCTTCCAGCGATCACCCAGCTTTTTCATTTCTTCATAACCACGCACCTTCTCTTCGGGCTGTGACCAGGAATCCCAGTAGATGCCAAACTCATAGTCTTTGAACTCGTAAGCATAGCGCACCATTACCTTTTTATTCTTAAAAGCCGACTGGAATGCATCTCCCAGCGTTTTCTCGATACCGGGTACATAAGTCCGGTTGGCTACGTGTGCCGGTTCATCATGGGGCAACCAGTAGGTAGAGATATTGGGGTCATGCTGCTCACCCCATTCACCAATAATCCCCATTTCTACATAAGCTACGCGTGGATCATTATCCCAGGCCTCACCTGCTTTGGCCACCAGCGCTTTTACACGATCCTGGAAAGTGGAATAAAAATAACCGCCGGTAATAGGTGTCACATCATCGTCTACCCGCACCTGTCCGGGAATATCTGCCGGCCAGTGCCAGCCATTCAGATCATCGGGGTTATTGGTATAGGTGTTTTGGGCAACACCACCATGCCAGGGTTCCATCCACACAATGTATATACGGGGAATCACTTTCATATTGATATCCTCTACTCCTGCCCACCGGTGATTGCTATACGCAATGATTTTATCTACTCCATCTGAAGCATTATTCTCGAGCATGTCCCACTGCATATACTCCTTGATAAGTGTTCCATAGGGGTACGGATAGTCAGAACGTTTGGTATCGTAACCAGGACCAAAAAACTCACGCAACCCTTTCATGGGATTACGGATAGCTCCGGTAAACTCCGTGGGATGAACCGTCACTATGCCATTGGCCACTTCTACTTTGGGTTCCACCGATACCTCCGGAAATACTTCCGGCTTTATCTTTTGACAGGATACTGCCAGCAGCGCAAGCGACATGGCGGCAAGACCTATTTTTTTATATTGTGTTATCATCGTTAATCAGAATTTGAGTGAGGAATTAGTACCCGGGATTGTTTTGTGTAATTGCTTCGTTGGCATCCAATGCTGCCTGGGGCAACGGATAGAGGCTATGATGATCCTGGATAGCGATACCTGCACGGTCGGCCAGGTATTGCTTCAGCTTGCCAAAACGGATCAGGTCAAAACGACGCAGGTGCTCAAAACAAAGCTCATGCAGACGCTCCTGCAGTACTGCGTCGGCAAACTGCTGCTGACTGAGATTATCGGCTGCTGTAATATCGGCTATGCCCGCCCGGCGACGTACCTGATTGATCGCATCGTACTTGGCTGTAGTACCATCATTCACTGCATTGAGCGCTTCGGCTTTCATCAACAGTACATCGGCATAGCGAATCAGGATAAAATTGAGCTGATCATCTTCAATCACATTCCCAAATTCAGGGTCCCAGAACTTATTGTTGCAGGCAGGCGATTGCGTCACTCCATTATAAGATGTAAGGAAAAAGGCGGTCTTACGTTTATCTGTATTCTCAAAACTGTTGTACACATAATTGGTAGGACCAAAACCGCCCCAGCCACCAAAGTTGGTAGGCCCACCTACACCGCGCGGCCCCCAGTAGCTGTGCTGAATGCTGCCTTCCATACCCCATGAACCTGAGTGACGGAACTGCACTTCGAAAATGTTCTCATATTCCGCATTCTTGTTTTTAGGATGAAAGATATCTTTCAGGTTGGTGTATAAATGGAACTTGCCATCCAGTTTGTTGCAATATACCAGGGCATCGCCGGGCTTACCCCACTGCAGGTAGATGCGGGCCAGAAAAGCCTGCGCAGCATACGAAGTGGCACGTCCTTTATCGGCCGCATTAGGCCAGGTAGCAGGCAATGCTGCTTCCGCATCTTTCATATCCTGCGTGATCAGTTGATATACTTCGTCGACAGTAGCACGGGGTTTCATGATCTCATCGTCGATAGATGATTGTGTCCACAAAGGCACACCGCCGTACATTTTTACGAGGTCGAAATAATAAACGGCCCGCAGAAATTTGGCCTGTGCCACCATTAGTGCCCTTGTATTGTTATCCACTACACCAGCAGGCATGTCGATCACCGCATTACTGCGTTTCACCCCTTCATAACATACGCGGTAATGATCCTGGAAAAAAGGGTGGCTGGCACTGAATGTATACATCTTCAGTTCCGAATAAGCGGCCCAGCCGAGGTCATAAGGCTCCACTTCATCGGTACCAAATTCAGAAAGAGTGATCGTATATTTTCCGACAAATACCCGTTGCATGGCAGCATACGCGGCATTGAGTGTTTTCTGCCAGTCTTCCGGAGTGGTATAAGCATTTTCCGGAGTCTGAATACTGCGGGGATCTTCGGTCAGGAACTTGCGGCAACTGCTCAGTGCCAGCAAGGCTACAATGATGATGAAATAATTCTTTTTCATATTGCAATTCATTAGAAGTTGATTGAAAGGCCAGCCATAAAGGTTCTGGCATTAGGATAGGGGTTAGTATTATCACCCGACTCTACATCATACCCGGTAAACTGTGTCCAGGTAAATGCATTCTGCACGGAAGCATATATGCGCATGCCGGTCGATTTGATACGACGCACAAAGCTGTTGGCAGGGAAGCTGTAACCCAGCTCAATATTGCGGAGACGCAGGTAATCGCCTTTTTGCAGGTTGGCATCGGTACCATCGCCATTGGCATAGGCACTACCTACACGTGGGGCAGGATAACGCTGGCTGGGGCGTGTTGGCGTCCAGTAGCCATTGTAGTAATCCACGCCCATATTACCCCAGGTATTAAAAGAATTGAGATAACGGTTGAGCGAGTTATTGATCATATGTCCGCC
Organism: Chitinophagaceae bacterium; assembly: GCA_047600605.1. Classification (GTDB taxonomy): domain Bacteria; phylum Bacteroidota; class Bacteroidia; order Chitinophagales; family Chitinophagaceae; genus CAYMZZ01. Next base: position 1,192,562 of record JASGKK010000001.1, read on the forward strand.
TGCATAGGTAAAGAAAGTGATCAGGTCAAATCCTTTATACTTGAATGTATTGGTAAAGCTGCCATAGAATTTAGGCACGGCCACGCCGGCAAACTGACGGTCATCGCCATTGATCACACCGTCTTTGTTAAGGTCTACCACTTTGCGGTCGCCAGGCTGCGCATTGTATTGTGCGGCCTGTGCAGCTTCGCTGGTCTGCCAGATACCATCCGACTTCAGCGTATAGAAAAGATTGATGGGCCGGCCTACAAACAGTGATTTATTTACATCCAGCTTGCCGCCATACAATTCAGCAATCTTATTCTGGTTGTAAGAGATATTGCCAGCTGTTGTCCAGCTGAAATCACGGGTACTGATATTTACAGTAGTGAGTGAAAGTTCGATACCTTTGTTGTCGATCTGGCCAATATTGGTAAGCGAGTTATCAAATCCGGATTCAATAGGCAGGGGTACCAGCCATAGCAGATCAGTTGTTTTTTTGTAGTAAGCATCCAGTGTACCGGCAATCCGGTTTTTGAAGAAACCGAAATCGATACCGATATCAAACTGGTTGGCTTTTTCCCAGGTCAGGTTGGGATTGGCGATTGTATTCTGTACAGAGCCCGTAGCCAGGTTGCCCCCAAATACATAATCGGCCCATTCACCACCCTGTCCGATTGTAGCGGCATAGGCATAATCGCCAATATTCTGATTGCCGAGCTTACCTGCACTCAGGCGCAGCTTCAGTTCACTTACAGCTCCGGCATTCTCCATAAATTTCTCATTGGATATACGCCAGGCCAGCGCTGCCGAAGGGAAGAAGCCCCAGCGATGCCCGGGAGCAAATCGTGATGAGCCATCCTGGCGCATGGTAACTGTAAACAGGTAGCGATCATCAAAATTGTAATTCACACGACCATAATAAGAAGTGAGTGTCGAAGCCGAAGCATAGGAATAGTTAGGACCATGATTCTGTGCACCACCCAGGTTATCATAACCAAGAATGGGAGAAAGGTTCTTGGAGTCGGCGGTAGTGCTTTCATAATCATACTTTGAAGCAGAAAAACCACCCATTACCACAAACTTATGCCGGTCGCTCAGTTCAAAATTGTAGGTAGCGGTATTCTCCGTTTGCATGTACCTTTTTTTACCGTTGAATTTCACAGCATGGCCTCCATCGGGATAATGTTGCCCCATGCGGCCATCTTCGTAGGAATTCACGTTGAAAAATTCGAGTTCAGCTCCGTTATCGGAACGAATCTTCAGATTTTTGACCGGCTCGATCTCAAAGTATACAGAACCTACCGCACGGCTCTTGGCTGTATTCCTGTCCAGCAGATCCACGATGGCTACCGGGTTGGCCTTGGTATTGAGAAACCCATCAAAGTAATCACCATTGCTGGTATAGATAGGAGCAGTTGGCTGTGAACTGATGGCGCTGAACATGGTACCATAGCCGGAATCACCTTCTTCGTTGATGTTTTTGAGTTTTGACTCAATGATATTGAAACGGATACCGGTCCTGAGCCAGTCCATGGTTTGCGCATCCATATTGTAACGCAAGGTTACTTTCCGGAATGAAGAATTTTTGATTGTACCAATCTGGTTGTAATAGTCAGCTCCGAGGAAATGAGTTACTTTTTCATTACCTCCGGAAATACCGAGATTATAGTTGCTGAAATTTCCGTTCTGCGTAATGGCATCCTGCCAGTCGGTGCTTTCGCCACGGCTCAGCAGACGCAGTTCTTCGGAGGTCCAGGTATAATCAGGAATTGCTTTAGAGGCCAGCTCATAATACTGCTGGGCATTCATCATGTCCTGCTTATTGAGCATTCGTTGAGTACCGCTATTGATATTAAGCGTCACACGTCCCTTACCCTTCACTCCCTTGCGGGTAGTAACCAGTATCACACCATTTGAACCACGTGAGCCATAAATGGCCGCGGAAGAAGCATCCTTTAATACTTCGATAGATTCGATATCGCCCTGCGAAAGATCCTGCAGGCCTCCTTCTACAGGTATACCATCTACCACATAAAGGGGAGCGTTGCCTGCACGCAATGAACCCGAACCGCGGATCACTACCGATGCATCGCCACCGGGTTTTACAGAACCTGTAGACACGAATACACCGGCTGCCAGTCCCTGCAGTGCGCTGGTAGCAGTACCCACCCGTGCATTTTTCAATGCATCAGGTTTGATAGTAGTAACTGATCCGGTCAGGTCACTTTTTTTGGTGGAGCCATACCCAATCACTACCACATCGTTGAGGTTGACGGCTGCGCTTATCAGCTGAATGGTAAAAGTGAGATCATTGCCCACTACCACGGTCTTGGTGACCATCCCTGTATGAGAAAATTCAATTATTGCTCCTTTATCTGCCTGAAGTGTAAACCGCCCGGCAGAGTCTGTAGCGGTCCCCCTGTTTGTATTCTTAACGGATACTGATACGCCTGCCAATGGTACATTGACTTCGTCGGTGACCAGACCGCTGATTTTTGTTTGCGCATACAGCAGGCTGGTAAACAGCAAACCGATGCATGCAAAAAATAGTTTTTTATACATAGCCGTATGTTGTGATTATTTGAAGACTTAGATTAAATAGCCGTAAGGATCAGAAAGAACGGATAGCACGCACACCGATCTTCCAGCCTTCTTTATCTGAATTACCAGATACGATATTGACGGCTTCATAAAAGTTGACATAGAAAGCCGACCAGCCGGCCGCATCGCCATCACCTTCGCTGGAGCTCCAGTAGTTGTTGGCAGGTATACCGGCCCCATGGGCCCAGAGCATGTCTTTGGCTTTGAACAGTTCGATCAATTCCTGTTGAGAAGGAAGAAACCAATCGGTATAAGTGTCACCATTTACCGTCACACTCAGCTCATCGCAGAGTTCAAAGGCCGCTTTTTTATTATTCCAGTTGGAGAAATTCTGACGAAATGCAACCATCTTGGCCTGCAGTTTACTCGTATTGCTCTTACCTGCACCCAGGTCTTTGCTGGTGCCTGCAGCACCGGAGAGTGCTACACCCGGGCCAAACTGCTCAAGGGCAGTACCTGTATTGACTTTATTAACGATATAGCCATGCAGTTTGCTGCTTTCGGTGTAGTATACGACACCACCGCCTACCTCATCGCCCGGATTTACCTGGATGCCGATGGTACCCAGGATGGTTTTGCGCTGTGTACCGCGGGTTACGATCACATTATTAACACCATAGACATCGGCGGGCAGCTGAAAGCTGAGACCCTGTGCCGTAACGGTGGTTGGGATAGCGATCACTTTATCGGCGGGATAGAAGGAAGCCGTCAGCTGGATCATGTCTCCTGACTCAAAACCTTCGCCACCGATGCTGACTGTAGCGCCCAGTACAAAAGGAGTGGTTGGCATAACCACATTCTCCAGTACAATCACAAAAGGCACACGCAGTTCACCATCGAGAGTGGTTTGTTTTCCGGCGCGTTCGACAGTAACAGTATAAGCGCCACCGGCTTCACGCGGTACCATGATCACAATAGATTCATCGGTCACTTCCAGTACATCTACCTGGATCATGCCGTTGTCGTCTTCGATAAATACTTTATCAGATACATCAAAGCCCTTGCCGCGGATAGTAGCCGGGCTGCCGGGCATCACATCATTTTCATTGGGGAAAACAACGTTTTTGAGAATGGGGGCAATAGGCACCGGAATGGGTGCATCATCTTTTTTGCAGGAAGTAATACCTCCTGCCAAAAAGACGGCGAGCAAGCAAATCGCTACTTTTTTCATTTGACAGTCGTTTTTGTTTCACGAAAGGGGGTTAATCAACGAAAGGTGGTATTCAAAGACCTGCTGCAATCACCAGTGCCAATCCTGCTACAAACAGGATAAACATGGCTGCGATCAGGTTTTTAACTTGTTTGGAACTGCCGGCAAATTCTTTCCAGATCAGCACGCCCCAGATAGCTGCTACCAGGGTGGCGCCCTGACCCAGTCCATAAGAAATGGCGGGACCTGCCTTACCGGCTGCGATGAGATTGAAAAGATTACCCAGGGCCCAGATAGAGCCACCGAGGATACCGATAAAATGCAGGGAGGTACGGCCTTTGAAATATTCCGCATAGCTGATCGGCGATCCCTGCAGCGGACGTTTCATCATCACCGTATTGAAAAGAATATTGCTGAGCAGGATACCTGCAGCAAATACTACTGACGCGGTATAGGGCGTCATCTTCTCTGCTTCCGGATTCACAAAATTGTCGAGATCCATGGCTCCTGCCACAAACCGGTAGAAGAACGACATGAGCAATCCGGCTACAATAGAAAGCAGGATACCCTTTGCACCGGCTTTGGAAACAGTAGCCGATTTTTTCTTATAGGCCACTGCATTCAGTATTATCGCCAACGACACCAATGCCACACCGGCAAAGAGCAGCAACGGATCGCCTTTCTGATGACTGGCATAGTTGATCACAACGCCCACTACCAGTGCCAGGCCAATCCCTACCGGAAAGGCTACCGACATGCCGGCAATCGCAATAGCTGAACTAAGCAGAATATTGGCCAGATTAAAGATGATACCACCCAGCAGTGCGCTGCCGATATTGCTACCGGATGCCTGCTGCAGGTCGGTCATAAAAGGACGTCCCTGCTCACCGCTGCTACCGAGTGTAAAAGCAGCCAGCAGTGAGAAAAGGAAAATACCGATCACATAATCCCAGTAAAATAATTCGTACCGCCAGCGGCCTGCCGCCAGCTTTTGAGTATTGGCCCAGGAGCCCCAGCACAGCATGGTGATGACGCAAAAGACAATGGCCAAAGAATAACTTTCGACGATAAACATATGACAGCAATTAAGGGGTTAGTTTGGTTGATTCGCCGGATTGATGGACGCCAGGTTAAGCTGTACCGCCACCAGTTCGTTTCTGTGCGGAATAGATGACTGTGCGCCGAGTCTTGTTACCGAAATAGCAGCCGCCTCACAGGCAAACCCTACCGCAGCTTCGAGATCACGACCTTCCGAAAGCGCTACAGCCAGTGCACCATTAAATACATCGCCTGCAGCTGTCGTATCTACTGTTTCCACTTCACGGGCTCTGACGAGGCTTATCTTTTTTCCATCACAGATCACCGCACCCAGGCGTCCCATGGTGACCACTACATTTTTTACACCCATGGAGCAGATTGCCTGCGCTGCACGTCCGGCCGAATCAATATCGGTCACCTCCATGCCGGCAATCATGGCCGCTTCTGTTTTGTTGGGCGTAAGAATATCGATCTGGCTCAGCATCTCTGCAGGCAATGCAGCTGCCGGTGCCGGGTTAAGAATCACTTTCACTTCTTTGGCCGCAGCATAGGCAATTACATACTGCACGGTATGCAGGGGGATTTCCAGTTGCAGTAAGACAATGCCTGCCGTTTCGATTTCTTTCAATGCAGAACCAATGTCTTCGTCTTTGAGATGAGCATTGGCACCCGAAGCAACCACGATGCTGTTTTCGCCGGCCTTGTCAACAGTAATAAGTGCCACACCAGAGGGCCGCTCATCGTCAAAGCGGAGATGAGTGATGTCAATACCCTCATTGCTGAACAGTTGAGAAAACTGTTTGCCGAAAAGATCATTACCAAGTTTGGAGATAAAAACGACTTCGCCACCCAGCCGGGCTACGGCCACTGCCTGGTTGGCACCTTTGCCACCGGCATTCATAAAAAAGGAACCGGATAAGACAGTTTCTCCGGGGACGGGAATATGGTCTGTTTTAACCACCATATCCATATTGGAGCTGCCCACTACTACAATTTTGGCTGATTTCATACAGTAAGCTGTTAATAGAGTTTTTTCGAATCGTTGTAGCCAAATGTATTGGTTGTTTATTTGCCAACCGGGGCCAAAAAAAGGTCAGTTTGGGAATTTTAAATACACTGTTATTTATTAATTATTTTATAACTATATGATAAATAATATTTTATTAAAAATATTTTGTACAAATTCATTAATTTTAGATAAAATTGCAAACGTATGTCTCTTTTACCGGCCATCCGCCTGGTACAATCTTTATCAGGGTCTGAAAAGCGTTTTTTCAAGCTTAATACCCGCCAGCAAAGCGGAGAAAGAGACTATCAGGAGTTGTTTGATATCATCTGCAGCAGCGGCCCGCTGACCGAAGAAATAACGACCCGTTTCAAAACAGCATTTCCCAAAAGCAATGTGGATAATACCGCCCGCTACCTGGTACGTGTGCTAACCGATTGCCTCATTCAGCAACGGACACAAAAAGACGGATTCTTTCAATTGTTTCAGGGTATCATGCGCGTGAAAGTATTACAGGAGCGTGCGTTGCCGGAAGAAGGATACAGAGAACTGAAACGTATCCGCGAAAATGCCAGCCGGCATCAGCAGCATTTTATTGAATACCTTACCTACCGCTATGAACTGGATCATCTCTCCGGCGCCGGCTTTACCGATGTAAGCGATAGTCAACTGGTACAAACACAAATGAAAGCACGGGAGGTATTAAAGAGCGTGAATCATGTACAGGATCACCACTCCCTGTTTGAAATGATGAAGTACCGGTTGTTGCATGCCGGACAGATCCTGGCCGATGAGGATCGCAAAAAACTCAACGACCTTATGCTGAGTGAAATGATCCTGATGACCGGGAAAATGAAAAACATTTTCGCCACACAAAAACTGCACCTCCTCTTTCAATCCTACTTTCTGACCAATATCGGCGACTTCCCTTCTGCACTTAAAACCTATCGCGAACTCAACAAACTGTTTGAAGATAATTTACTCCTGCTCGACCATCCGCCGCTCGACTACCTCTCGGCTCTCGATGGTATCATCACCAGCCTGGGTATGCTGAAAAATTTTGAGGAGATTCAATATTACACCACTAAACTGCAGCAACTGGATCAGCCGGCTTATCCGGAATATTTCCGCTACCAGTTGCGCAAAACCATACTGGCGGCCCAGCTATCTATCCTTACCGCAACCGGACAGTACGAGAAAGCCCGGCAAACCCTTCAGGAAACCGGCAAAGATCTGATTACAGGCTACGGCATGGTGAATGAAGAAAAACAATGGGAGCTTTACTTTTATGCAGCACTCAGTCATTTTGGTTGCGGCGATCTGAAAAAAGCACATAAGTGGCTGGGAGAAGTCATACAGCTGTACAAACCGCAACCCAACCTGCTTATCTGCAAAGCTGCCCGCCTGCTCAACATTATTATTTATCATGAAATGGGCGATGCTGATTATATCAGCTACGAGATCCGCGCGTATACACGCTTTTTTCACCGGCCACAGTCACCCCGACTGCAGACAGAAACCACCTTGCTAAAACTGCTGCAGCTATCCCCTACTCCTGCCATGAAACTGCGGCCAACTGTCACATTAAAAAAACTGAGAGAAAAAATTGATCAGCTGAAGAATGACAAGTACGAACAGCAATTGCTGCGTTATTTTGATTTTGCGGGGTGGATGAAAAAATATTAACGCCCCTGGCCTGTGTGACACCTCCCCCTGGCCTGTGTGACACCTCCCCCTGGCCTGTGTGACACAGGCCAGGGGGTTTTTCACATCAAAATTTTGTTTTTTTCCCATTGCTATCAACACCACTCCTGCTACTTTTAATTATGTGTGTGTTGTTGCCAGTGAGCGAAAGAAGAAAATCGCAGATGGATTTGGGTGAGACCTATTTCTGGACTGCTACCATTCATAAATGGAATAGGCTGTTATGGAATGACTCCTATAAAGACATTATCATCAACTCATGGGATTATCTGTCCGGCACAGGGAAGATAGATATATTCGGGTTTGTTATTATGCCGACACATTTACATTGTATCTGGCGAATGAACGAAATGAATGGCAGGGAAAAACCACATGCTTCATTTATGAAATTCACTGCACATGCTTTTGAAAAAAAATTGCTGACCGAGTCTCCGCAGTTATTAAAGAACTATCGTATCAAAGCCTCAGACCGCCAATATCATTTCTGGCAACGTGATTCACTTGCTGTGCGATTATACAACCATAGTATTGCCAGGCAAAAACTGAATTATATTCATAAAAATCCATTAGGTTCTTACTGGCAGTTGGTCAAACATCCCTGCGATTACAAATACTCTTCTGCGCCTTTTTATGAATTTGATCAAAAAAACTTTTCTTTCCTGAAGGATTTATGGCAGATGTTTCCTTTCTGATCAGGGTATCAATTCTTTCAGCAGCCGCTGAAACTCTTTTCCTTCAATCATCTCTGCTCCCATACTTTCGAGGTAAGGAGTATGCACCTGGCAATCGATCAATTCCACTCCTTCCATTTCCAGGACTTGTGCATAACGGATAAAGGCATAGCGCGAAGCATTGGACACCAGGCTGAACATACTTTCGCCAAAAAACACTTTCCCCATACGGATGCCGTACAGACCACCCACCAATTCGCCTTCGTACCAGACTTCGGCACTGTGCGCATAACCCAGTTCATGCAGCTTGTTGTACGCAATTTGTACTTCATCGGTGATCCAGGTACCATCCTGTCCCGCACGCGGAATATGTTTGCAGGCTGCTATTACCTGCGGAAAAGCTTTATTGATCGTAAACTCAAATACATCATGCTTCAGCAATGGCTTTACAGCTTTGCTGATACGGAGTCTTTCGGGGAAAAGAACAAAACGGGGATCGGGGCACCACCAGAGAATCACATCACCATCGTACCAGGGAAAGATGCCATTGCGATAAGCCAGCAGGAGCCGCTCTGTACGGAGGTCGCCACCTATGGCCAACAGTCCATCGGGTTCAGCAAGATGAACGGGTGGAAAATAAAGTTCCCTGTCAAGCACAAACAGCGACATAGGCCTGGAAAATAACCGGCAGTACCGGCGAAGAGTAATCAGATTAATTGGCCACTACTTCTACGGTAGCACCAATGCCACGGTCAGTAATTGCGTCGCACATGGGCTTAAGCTCTTCATAAGAGCCATTCTTAACGGCGCATTTACCTTTATAGTGAATGAGATAAGAACATTGTTCGGCCTGCTCGGGTGTATGGCCACATACCTGTACCAGTGTCTCTATCACCCAGTCAAAAGTGTTCACATCATCGTTCCACACAATGAGGCTGCAACCTTCATCTTCGAGGGTCAGTACTTCTGTTTCCTCCTGCGCATCTGTGAATATTTGGTTCCCAGTCAAAGCCATTGAAAAAACCTTTCGTCAAAAGTAAGCAATCTCCCGTTTTTTTAAAAGTGTCTGTATAACCATTACTCCCCCATCAAATGTTCAGGTGGTGCAAAAAAGACCCGTCGCAAATACCCGCCCCTTCCAGGAGATTGATTTTAAACACCCTATACATTGCGTAGACTCACAGCTTTTTATCCGGCAACCTGGCCGGGAAACAGAAACCGAAATTTTTTGGAAAAAGTCAAAAAAATAGCTGCTGCCGGAAATCCAAAACGATTTATACGGGCAATTGAGCAAATCATTCACCTCAACTGACTATACAGCAGAATTGACACTGCGAGCCCGGAGCCGCCCGGTAGTTTTGACCAATAAACCATCAACCATGAAAATAATTTCTTCCCGCCTGCTCCTGTCACTCAGCCTGCTGGCCGTACTTGCCTCCTGCCGTAAGGATAAGGAAGACACAACAGTCCCGCCAGCCGATGCCGTTTTGCTGCTTCGGTTTTCGGGCACTTATTTACAGACAGGCCAGGTCGACTCGGCCCTGCTGCAGTGGAAAGAAGGCGCACAGGTACATCAGCGAAAATTCATTGCCCGCAACGACAGCTTATTCCTGCTCCAAAAAGATCTGCCCGCCGGTGAACGTGACTGGGAAATACAGGTATTTGCTCAAAAAAGATATGCCAATCAATACCAGGGTATCTGGACTACGCGCAAAACCCTTAACCTGCAGGGCAAACAGACCATCACTGTCAATACTCCGGCCAGCTTTACGGATGCAGGCTGGAAACCACGTGTACACCTGAAGGACGCTATCGGGCATGCCGCCATCGTCGCCTTGCGTCCCGATGACGCATATTTCCTGATCTCTCCTACTACGCACACTACCCTGAAATATGTACTGGAGCGTACTTACTGGAGTACCATTGGTGGCCCCAATTCCATCGCCAGCAAGACCTGGGAATGCAGTAATAACTGTGTAAGCCAGCCTAATGAAAGCTTTTTCAACGATTTTGTACAACGCATCGGCAACCGGCCCTGGAACCATATCTCGCTGGCCGTAGTTTTTGAGACCGACCCTAATGGCATGGCGTGGATCCTGAACCTGGAGTGGGAGCCGTAATAGTGACCGGTGGCTGGTGATCAGTGACCTGCTAAAGTTCAAACTGTTCAAAGGAGTCAATTAGTTGAAAAAAGTGGTAAAAAAATTTGGCCAACAAGTTGGCATCCTTATCTTTGCACTCCCAAAACGGAAAGGGAGTTTAGCTCAGCTGGTTCAGAGCATCTGCCTTACAAGCAGAGGGTCGGCGGTTCGATCCCGTCAACTCCCACGGAATACAAAAACCTGGCTTTCGCCAGGTTTTTTGCGTTTAAAGAGTTTATGGGGTCTAAAGGGTATAAAGAGTAATCATCCCCGAATTCAGTTATTTCTTAGACGCCTCACATCAACTACAACCAGTCCTTATACTTCTTCAGATTCTCATTGACCTCGTCCATATCAAACCGGTTCTTTTCCCAATCGGGATCATACTCTTTGAGCCAGTTCGTCCACATAAGATGATCTTTGTGAAATTTGTTTTTGAGAATCTTAAGCATCTCATAATAGCCTGATACGCCACCGCAGTCCTCGGGTGGACAGGCCCGCTCGCCTTCCAGGCAAATGGGATGATCCAGTTGCCGGTCGCTGAACTCTTCTACCGTAACCCGATGCTCCCAGTTATCGCCAATGTCGTACAGATAGACAAAACTGTTTTTCACCTGGCGAGCCATTTCGCCCAGCGTCACTTTCTCCATATCACTCTTGCCTTTTCCAATCGGAATGGTTTCACCCATTTCATCGACAAGACTTAACTGATAGAATGAATAGTGAAATTCAAAGAGGTGGCGATTGCACCAGCCCATGGTATGCTGCAGGATATGATGAAACTCATAGGCCGATACATCGGCCGGCACCAGGATGCGGCGCCAGATGAGAGGCTTGGTATCAATAATATTGACCCGTAATTGTATAGAAGACATTTTTGTTTTTTTATTAGTTTATCAAATAAGATGAACTGATAAAGGCCATTATCGTGGAGCTAAATAAGACAGTTTTTTCGGGGAATCCAAATGGCGGAGCAGGTGTGCGAAGTTCTTAGGTCCCTGGGGCAACTAACTGTCTTTCACAGCATTGTGTGACTCATTTTTTTTGAAAAAAACTTTTCCGACTATCCTCTTTTTTAGCATTTTCAGCAATAATTTCCCCAATATTCACTCTTTGGATATCGACTGCTGGATAAACAAAAAGCCTGGCTTCACCAGGCTTTTTGTTTAAAGGATTTAAGAAATTTAAAGGGTCTGTTTCTCCAAAAATGATTTTGCAGCAAATACCTCCGGCCGGTTTGACTGCGGGTCGGCGATTGATAAAAGCTGCCTGCTATAAAAAACAGCTTTCTCTTTATTGCCCGATCTTTCTGCAGCAATGCTTGCCCCATATATGCTATTAAACCGGTTAGGGCTTTTCTTAAGTACCGCTTCATAAGCGGCTAAAGCCTCTTTAAACTGTTTGGCCTGCATCAGCATATCGCCCAATAATTCCCGGGCAGGCAGTACTTCTCCCGGGGTGACGGGATGTTTGCCGGTACTATCTTCCATGGCCGCTGCAAGCATCATTCCTGCTAAAGCACCTGTATGATTGCCCTGCACAAATTGCTGCCAGGCTTCCCCGGTCTTTATCTGGATGGCCACCTGCTTTGCCTTATAATTATCTTTCTGCTCATCCAGTATACCCTTAAGCTGGCGCAGCTTTATCAATTCGTCGTTTACTTCATTCTTATTACCGGTATGTGCAGCGCCCAGTAATCTTGTAAAATGAACAATAGCTTCCTGCCAGGGATATGACTGCCATGAAAAATTTGCCTGCAAACGCAATGCAGCCGCCTGCTGCCAGTCTTTATTCTCCAATACATATCTCGAAGGAATAGCCGCCAAAGCATAAGCAAGAGTATTGGTCACTCCCCATACATTCGTCATCGTGTCGGTATAGCTGACTTCTTTCCTGGCAGAAGCATTATCTCCTTTTTGCAAATAACTATACACGAGGTAATCTATTGCATGTAATTCTTCGCTCCAGTGGCCATTCCCTTTTGCCTGCTCAGTATAACATTTGGCCGAAGAGGCTGCCGCGAGGTTAGAACGTATGTTATCGTCCCACAGGCCCAGCCTTGTGAAGATATGCGATGGCATATGCAAAGCATGTGCAGATGATGGTGCAATACCGGCATACTTTCTCGCCGCTGGCAAAGCAAGCTGTGCCAGTTCGGGATAATCATAGGTATGAATGATGTAGTGAACAATTCCCGGATGCAGGGGATCTTTTGCATAAAGCGCATTTAGTATATCACCTGCTTTTTTCTGATTGGCATATGTTTTATCTGCGGGATTTGCAGATGCGTCCAAAGCCAGCGCATAAAATATAGCGGCTTCTTTGTCATCGGGATATTTTACGTGCAACTCTTCCATCGCTTTTTCAAAAAACACAGCTCTTGTCCGATGATCATTCTTATTCCAGTCTTTGTAAAATGATCCTATCGCATTTATGTAACCACTTTCCCGGCTGTTTTTTGCCGGCAGTCTTTGGGCTATGGATATGGCCTGAGCTCCTTTTTGCAACTCCGCCTCTGTCGGAGGAGCCCATAAGGGGTGAAAATTGCACATCGCCACGCCCCAGTAGGCCATAGCAAAGCCCGGCGATTCATCAATTATTTTTGCAAACACTTTTTCCGCTTCATCATATTCGAATGAATGCAGTAAAGCGACGGCAGTATTAAAATCTTCTTTTACTTTTTTACTGCCGGTTATATCAAAACTGACTATGCCGAATTCTTTGTCGGGAGGGCCGCAGGAAATAATTTGTCCGGTTTTTAAATGCAACCCCTCAATCTGGACTTTTGAAGGTTTGGAATCATTTCCTGCACAGGCAAGCAATAATACGGAAGGCAGGAAGCATACAAAGCCGGGTTTTATGAGTAAGTTCATACTGAACAGTTTTACGTGCTAAACTTCGATCGACAGTATTAATAGAGAGCTACTACTCAGGGCAGGATGCTTCTATTCGGGATTTTCAAGATCAACCTGAAACGGGGCTTTCCGAAGGTACAAAGATGAAAACACTTTCTATTATTCATCTATCCCCGGCCAGTTGGCACAGAACTACCCTACATAAACGTTTAATTATTTGATTTTTAGATGCATGAACCAGCATAAGAAGCCCCGCACATCATAACCAGCTTCTTCATCGGGGAAAACAAATCACTACATGAATCTTAGCGAATGCAATTACAAGGCACCTGATTCATACACTTACCTGTTTTAAACCAACACTTAACAATGAAAGTCCTGCTCTCTCTCTTTTCTGCAGCCCTTGTTTTATCCTCCTGCAGCAGCCCATCCAAACAAGCGGAACAAACAACTCCATCGCCCCTGGTCGGTACCTGGAAGATGATCTCGGCAACTACGATCAAAGGGAAAGACACTACCGTAACCGATTATACGGTTGGAAAAGAATTTATCAAGATCATTACGCCTACACATTTTTCTTTTCTGAGCCATGACCTCAATCACGGAAAAGATTCCACGGCTTCTTTTGTAGCCGGTGGTGGCCGGGTAAGAATGGGTGAGGGAAAATATACGGAATACCTTGATTACTGCAACTTCCGCGAGTGGGAAGGTGGCGTATTTGAACTCAACTATAGCATCAAGGACGATACGCTGATCACATCGTCTGTTGAAAAAATAGAAAAACTGGGTATTGATCAGCTGAATACGGAGAAACTGGCGAGAGTAAGGTAGATGGTGTAGGCCTTCCTTCTTTTACCCTTCGCCTTCCACCTTATACCATACGCTCTTATAGCAGTTCTTTGACTCTTCGTTTCGACTCTTCCAGGTCCATGTCTTCGACATGACTGGCAATCCACCAGATATTGCCGGCAAAATCCTTTACACATCCATAACGCTCGCCTGCATGGTGCATCGTCTTTACTTCAGCCATAGAGACAGCACCGGCCTTTAGTGCAGCAGCATATACCGCATCACAGTCAGGTACGTAGAGATAAATCGATATGGGCATGGCGCCAAACTGATCGGTTGGTTCCCCCATCATGACAAAATTGGAACCAATGTTCACTTCGGCATGCATCACCGATCCGTCGCTGCGGTCAAGTTTGTATTTCAGTCTGCCATCAAAGGCCTTTTCCAGGAAACCGATCAGCCGCAGCACATCACTGACCATTATGTATGGAACAATGTTCTGATGCGCATATGGAACTGGATTGACCGGTGTCATACGTCAGGAGGTTAAGGGTGAAAGGATAAAGGTATAAGGTTTTATTTTTTAGCTTATGCCATCTACCTTATACCTTTTAACTTTTAAACTTTTCTACCAGCGGGTTCCTAAATAATGTGGTAACATTTCTCTCCAGGTCGGCCAGTCATGAGCCCACTCTTTTCCCCAGATATCGAGTTCGTACCAGATGCCTTTGTCGTATAGCTGGCGGGCAAACTGGCCACTGGCAGCAGGATCTTCGTAATTGCCACTGCCGGTAAGAATATGAATATGCTGGCTGCGGCGGATCTGCTCCAGGATGTTGTGATCGGTGAGGTTGGGAATATAATGAGCAGGACTGTTGAAATAAACGTTATCGTCGTAATGGCCTTTGGTATACTCCATCAGATTGTATACCCCACTCATAGCCATGACGCCATTGATAAGATCGGGACGTTTCAGAAACAGGTTCATGCTATGCAGGGCTCCAAAACTGGCTCCGCAGGCAATGATGGGTGTATCCAAACTGCTGCTGTTACGGATAAAAGGAACCACTTCGTTGTATACGTAGTCGTTCCATTGCTGATGACGAACACTTTTATGCCAGGGGTCCATATGGTTGTTCATCCAGCTTTCTTTGTTAATACTTTCTATAGAATAGACCTTCAGCTTGCCTGAGTCAATAAAATGTGCGATACTGTCAATTAATTGAAACCGCTCATATTCCAGGTAGTCGGCAGCCGCCGTGGGTATCAGGAGGAGCGCAAATCCGTAACTACCGTAGGTCGCAATGGGCATTTCTTTGTTGAGCGATGGGCTATACCAGGAAGTCAGTTCTCGTTTCATGCAGTGATTTGTTTGGCTAAATATATAAAATGATGAAGACTATTGCTTTTCCTGCACCCCGTCCACCCTGCCAGTCAGGAGAAATAAACATGAACACGTAGAATTACGTTATTTAAAAAGTTGACAAATGTCAAAAAACCGTAATTTCATTTGGTAAATAAACCACGTACTACTACTTTAGTTTTCAGTATTTTTACTGTCATCAAAATGGGTGATTTACGATCTGGCTTTATCATGTACCTGGCTCTTATTAGTATAATTATCTATATATCAAATAATTATATATATACTCTCTGATCGTCGCCCCCCATTCCATTGACTAAAATCAAATAAAAGGGTTTGTGACCATTAGTCAATTATTGCGTCAATACCGATTTTTACTATACCAATAAACCGAACATGCAGAAACAGATAAGGATCATACTGGTAGATGATCATCAGGTGGTTCGTGATTCGTGGAAATTCCTTCTGGACCGGGACGATCGCTTTACCATTATCGGGCAGTGCACCAATGGAGCCGAAGCGATTGAACAGGCTGGCATTCTACGTCCGGATGTGATGCTGATGGATATCAATATGACTCCCATCAATGGATTTGAAGCGACAAAAGCCATTGTTGAACAAGCACCTGAGATAAAGATCATTGGTGTCTCCGCCAACAACCACCCGAGCTATGCGCATAAGATACTTGAACTGGGCGCACGGGGATTTGTTACCAAGAGCTCACCTTTTGATGAACTGATGAGTGCCATTGTACAGGTACACAACGGGGAAGAATATGTGTGCCGGGAGATTCGCAATGAACCCAGTTTCAGACCGCGCTGACACCCTTTCACCATTACACATCTATTTGCCACTCAGCTATCTGCTGCCTCCAGACCTTTGGCATACGGCCGTTTCGTGATCTAGTCAAAAGCTGGTAAATTTGCCGCCTTGCCGGGTTAAGCCGGTAAAACAAATCCCGAAAAGCAGCATGGAACTGAGCAAAAATTTTGACCACAGGCAGGCCGAGTTACACTGGTACCAGCACTGGCTGGACAAACGTTATTTCAACAGCACTCCCGACAACCGGGAGCCCTATACCATAGTGATTCCTCCTCCCAATGTGACAGGGGTACTGCACATGGGCCATTGTCTTAACAATACCATCCAGGACATATTGGTCCGCCGTGCCCGTATGCAGGGCAAAAACGCCTGCTGGGTGCCGGGAACCGACCATGCTTCCATTGCCACGGAAGCAAAAGTGGTGCAAATGCTGCGCGAAAAAGGAATCAGCAAAAGCTCACTTTCGCGCGACGAATTTCTGCAGTATGCCTGGGAATGGAAAGAGAAGTATGGCGGCATCATTCTGCAGCAATTGCGCAAACTGGGTTGCAGCCTCGACTGGGACCGCACCACCTTTACCATGGACCCGGACTATTACCGCTCTGTGATCAGTGTGTTCTGCGATCTTTACAGCAAAGGCTATATCTATCGCGGCAAACGCATGATCAACTGGGATGTAAAGGCCCTTACCGCACTGAGTGACGAAGAAGTGATCCGCCGCGAAACGGTACAAAAACTGTATCACCTCCGCTACAAGATAGATGGCGAAGACCGCTACGTGGAGATAGCCACAGTGCGCCCGGAAACCATCATGGGCGATACTGCTATCTGTGTACATCCCGACGATGAGCGTTATAAAGACCTGCATGGCAAATTTGCCCTGGTACCGCTTATCAACCGTCGCATTCCCATCATCACGGACGATTATGTGACCATGGATTTTGGTACAGGTGCCCTCAAGGTGACCCCGGCCCACGATATGAACGACAACCAGCTGGGACAAAAACACAACCTGGAGGTAGTTGATATCCTGAACGACAACGGTACGCTCAATGCAGATGCGCAGATACTGATTGGCGAAGACCGTTTCGAAGCCCGCAAAAAGATCATCCCCCTGCTGGAAGCCGCCGGCCACCTGGTAAAAATTGTAGACTATACCAGCGAAGTGGGTTACTCTGAACGTACCGATGCAGTAGTAGAGCCCCGCCTGAGCCTGCAATGGTGGGTAGACATGAAAAAAATATCCGGCCCGGCCCTGTCGGCTGTGATGGATGATGAGATAAAATTTTATCCTTCCAAGTTCAGGAACCTGTACCGCCACTGGATGGAAAACATCAAAGACTGGTGTATCAGCCGCCAGCTCTGGTGGGGTCATCGCATTCCTGCCTGGTACGATGCAGAAGGAAATTACATCGTAGCTGCAAATGCGGACGCTGCTTTAACAGCCTATCAGCAAAAATTCAACAAGCCCAATGCCACAGCAGCCGACCTTAACCAGGATGCCGACTGCCTCGATACCTGGTTCAGCTCCTGGCTCTGGCCCTTTGAGGTATTTAAAGGCTACAGCAATCCCGGCAATGCCGATGTCAACTATTATTACCCGACCAACACACTGGTCACTGCTCCGGAGATCATCTTCTTCTGGGTAGCCCGTATGATCATGGCCGGTTATGAATACCAGCATCAAAAACCTTTCAATGAAGTTTACTTCACCGGTATCGTACGCGACAAGGTCGGCCGTAAGATGAGCAAACAACTGGGCAACTCACCCGACCTGCTGGCCCTCATTGACCAGTATGGCGCCGATGCTGTTCGCTTCGGTATCATGATCGCTTCACCGGCGGGCAATGACCTGATGTGGGATGAAGCCAGCAATGAACAGGGGCTGCATTTCAACAATAAGATCTGGAATGCGCTCAAACTGGTAAAGATGTGGGAAGGACGCACGCAAAAAGGTCTGCAGACAGAAGATCATTTTGCGGTGAAATGGTTTGCCAGCCGCCTGGCCGAAGTACGCACACAACTGGAAGACCAGTTTCGCGATTTCCGCCTCAGCGAAGCACTCAAAACACTCTATTCACTGATATGGGATGATTTCTGCAGCTGGTACCTCGAATGGGTGAAGCCCGGCTTTGAACAGCCCATCGATGCAACCGTATACGAGCAGACAGTAGGCTTCTTCGAAGAGCTGATGCAACTGCTGCATCCTTTCATGCCCTTTATCACCGAAGAAATTTATCATCACCTGCGCCAGCAGGCAGACGATATCACGGTAAGACAGTACGCTGCCATTACTCCGGCCGATACCGTTCTTCTACAAAAAGCGGCATTGCTTAAAGACGTCATCAGCGCTATACGTGATGCCCGCGTAAAAGCACAGCTGAAACCAAAAGATACGATCCGCGTACACATTATGGCTGCCCGCCCCGGTACTTACGATGAGCTAACCGGTATCCTGGCCAAACAGGTGAATGCAGAACAGATAGAACTGGTAAATGCCGCCGTAGATAATTGTATCAACGTAGTGGTACACAACGACCAGTTTTTCCTGGAAACCACTACACCGCTTGATACTACTGCACAGGTAGCCCAACTCGAAAAAGACCGAGATTATCATCTGGGTTTCCTGCAGGCTGTAGAGAAAAAACTGAGTAACGAGCGTTTTGTACAAAATGCCAAACCAGAAGTAGTAGAAGCTGAGCGGAAGAAAAAGGCAGATGCAGAAGCGAAGATCAAAGCCATTCAGGAGAGTCTGGACAGGCTGAAATAAAGTTTAGAGGTATAAAAGTTTAAAAGTATAAAGGAAGAGGAGTATTTATCTCGCCTTCCTTTATACTTTTAAACTTTTATACCTTTTATCTCGGCAGAATACTCACCGGCATAATAAACTCAAACACGGTAGCACCGCTCTGGCGGGTGAGAAAATCGGTGTCGAGCAAACGGCTCATCCTGAATCCGAAGGTAAGCTCATACTGGTTCCACCATTTGGTATCCACAAACAACTCTCCTCCCACACTACGCTGAAAAGCCAGTGGCCGTTTATTTACATCAAATGCTTTGGAAAAATCATAAAAAGCGTTGAGGCGAAAACGCTGCAGGTACAGCATATTTCCAAAACCCCAATCGGGATAAAGGAGCGGCAAATGATAATTGCTGCGAATGCCCCAGATACGTGCAAAATAAGCGGCATTATATCCGCGTGAATAGGGAAACCGATTGGCAAACCGTACATCGCGTACACCGGTTTCCTGCCAGGCTCCATTGAAATAAAGATTATGCGTGGGTGCCAGTCCGGGAAAATAGACAGCCCCGGTAGCCAGGAACTGGCGACTGTTATAATTGGTCACTGCATGCCGGAACTGCAATGTCAGATTATAACCCAGGCGCGGATAAAAATGCTGTACAGCTGTTTCAACCTGTTCAGCGAACGACACATAATGATGCAGATAGGTAAAACTGGTATTGCCCAGGGTATCCTTATATAACCCTTTATTGAAATCCTGGCTTACATAAAAATTGCTGCCCACACTAAACTGCCTGCTGGTTTGTTTTTTTACCCAACTCAATGGCACACTCAGTCCTATTCGTGTATCCAGTTGATCCCAGGTGCGCACACTGTTATTGATCACTTCCTGGCGGGCAAATGTGTATTGTGACCCCAGGTTGAGATAAGGAAACCATTTTCCATAAACTGCACTCACTCCCGCAGCATGTGTCTTTTCATTTTCGTTATACAGGTAATAGATCTGTGTCTCCAGTGTATTCAATACATTTTGTCCATAGAGCGAGAAAGTGAATTCGGGATCTTCGTAATAAGGCCGCCAGCTGTGAAAGTTGAGAAGACGCGTACCGGCACGATAACGGCTGGATGTAAACTGGCGGGGCTGCAGATGACCCGGCACAAACTCCTGTATCTCGTTGGCATTTGCCACGGGATAGGTAATAGCCAACCGCTCTGTCAGTAAAGAAGGTAATGGTTCCCATTGCACTGCTGCTGTATCCGTTTGCTGCAGCTGATAACCATCTGCCGTAAAAGCCGACCAGCTGATCTTTCCGTAAGCCACATTTACTCCATAATTTCCCAGCGGCCAGTCTGTATACATCTGGCTGATGGCTCCGCCGCTCACC
The DNA here is from genome assembly GCA_047600605.1 of Chitinophagaceae bacterium. Taxonomy (GTDB): domain Bacteria; phylum Bacteroidota; class Bacteroidia; order Chitinophagales; family Chitinophagaceae; genus CAYMZZ01. The sequence continues at coordinate 1,212,812 of JASGKK010000001.1, forward strand.
GGCACACGGAATATATCGTCGCGCCCACCAAAACTGGCGGTAAAGTAAATATATCCATCACTCACACAGGGGTAACCCAGTACATTAAACGATGAAGGCGTTAAGGGCTGTATGCGGGAGTTCTGTGTGTTGACACGGGCAAGGGTCATACGTCCATCGGGCAGACGTATAGCGCTTACGACGCTCGTATCGTCGATAAATTTCGGATCGGTAAACAGCATGACCGATGCACTGCTTATCCGTTGCAGCACCTCGCCATTGGCTGTTCCCAAAATATGCAGTTCACTTTTTCCATCCAGTGCATTCTGCACCGCTACTACCCGCTGGCCATCGGCAGAGATGTCGGGTGAAAAATAACGGCTCTTATGCGTAAGCGTACGCTGTGCATGTGTTTCCACATCCATGACACGTATCACACTATAGTCGCGCCAGCGCCAGCGCGGGTCTGATTCATAGGCCGCATATACCAACTGGCCGTTGCGGTAAGAATACTGATCGTTGATGGCAATATCGCGTACCCTCAACCAGTCTTCCTTACCATCGGCATTGCGAATCACAAAACCTGGACGGCGGTTGTAGCTGGTCTTCAGATATAAGGTGGATGTAGGCGACACCGCATAGGGAAACTGGTAGTTGGTCACTACGCGTTTATTAAGTGTCGTAACGGCATGCGGCCCCGATTCTCCGGCAGCTGTAGCAGCAGCTATGCCGGTAGCAGTATTCTTATAATGATCCAGGGCTTCTTCCCGGAAACGTGCATAGGGCACGCCGGCATATTTCTCTATCGCCTTCTGAAAGGGATAAAACAATCCTTTAAATGCCGAAGCATCTTTGGTGACCTTTGCCCAGAAATCGGTTCCGTATTTTTCATATCCATAATTCACCAGCAGGTAGCCGAGATTGTAATGATCCGGTACATAATCTTTGAATGAACCATTACGGAGTTTCATCCAGGAATATTTTTTGCCTGCCTGCCATATAGAAGGATAGGCATTCATGAATTGCGGCAGACGGCCCCGCCCCTGGTTGCTGAGAATGGTTTCGGAATACACGGCATCCCCTTCATAAAACCAATTGGGAATGGATGCATTGATGGCCAGTGCATACCCTTCTTCACCAAACAATACACGCATGACCTGGCTGAGGCCATTATGAAAATTATTAAACTGCTGCACATGCCTGTATTCATGCAATGCCAGCTGATCGATCCACGGTATACTGCCCTGGTCGAAATTACCGGCAGAGGGCGTAAGATAAAATTCGCTGCGGTAGGGTCCCAGGCCTACATATCCATTGGCAATGGTCGTTTGATTTTGCAGCACAATATTGATAGTGCGCACCCGCGAGCCTAATGCCACGGGCGTATGCGCTGCCTGATTATGAACAATCGCAGCCACCCGTTGCGCATCTTTTTCCATTCCTTCGGGAAAAATGATACGGGCCGTATCCGTACCCAGTTGCCGCCACTTTACACCGGGTGGTGTGCCACCAAAACGCTGCGCCTGTACGTGAAATGCTGCCATCGTCAGCAACAGGAATCCAATTTTTTTATACATATACGCTTGTAGGTTGTATGTTAAGTAGCGCCGCGATGCATCACGACACCAGGGGCATCGCAGCGTCCTCATAAAATTCCTATTTTCCCGGATCCGCAGTGCGTTGCGGATCTATATTAGTCCTTATAAATTGCCACCGTACGTTTCTCCCCTTCTTTCACAAAACCACGATACATACCCTCTGTACAAAACGGGAGTGTGATATTCCCGTTTTTATCCACGGCAATCAATCCGCCATCGCCGCCCAGTGCGGGCAGACGATGATTGATCATTTCGCCGGCCGCTTTATTCAGATTCATTTTTCCAAACTCCATCATATCGCTGATCGTTTTGGCCATGACCAGGCGAATGAAGTATTCGCCCCAGCCGGTGCAGCTGATAGCCACCGTCTGGTTGTTGGCATAGGTGCCGGCCCCGATAATGGGTGCATCACCGATACGGCCATATTTTTTATTGGTCATACCTCCTGTGCTGGTCGCAGCCGCCAGGTTACCCTGCCGGTCGAGCGCTACAGCCCCCACGGTACCAAATTTTTCATCGTGGAAGGTAGCCCTGAGGATGTTTTGTGAAAGCTGGCGAACCAGGAGTTGCAGGCTATCTGCCCGTGCCCCGTCAGCCTGTGCCAGTGCGGTACGGGCTTCATCCAGTTGCCTGTGCAGTATGGTCAGTTGCCGGTTTTCATTTTGCACCGGATCTATTGCTCCTTTAAGTTGTTTGAGCGAATCTGCGGCACGTGCCCGCAGCAGGCCGCGCCAGCGTTCTTCGGTATAGAAATAAGCGGGGTCGACTATCTCCAGTCCCTGCTGACGGGCAAACTGTTCTGCTCCAGGTCCCGCCATCATCACGTGTTCACTCTTTTCCATTACGGCCCTTGCGGCACTGATCGGGTTACGGATCACCGTCACCCCGGCCACAGCACCTGCCCCCTGGGTACGCCCATCCATGATGGCCGCATCCAGTTCGTTGCGTCCATTGTGTGTAAATACGGCGCCCCGGCCGGCATTGAAAAGCGGACAATCTTCCAGATACCGGACACTGGCCTCCACGGCATCCAGTGCAGTGCCTCCGCGGGCCAGGATGGCCTCGCCCTTTTGTAAAGCCGTATCGAGAGCCTCCTTATAGGCCCGCTCACGTTCCGGACTCATCTGGTTGCGCAGAATAGTACCCGCACCGCCATGAATGACCAGTACATATTGCCGCTGCTGCGCCTCGCTTACTGTCTGTATAAAAAAGAAAAGTGAAAAAAGGATGAGCAGTTTCTTCATCTTACGAATTTTGAGCAATTTACCGAAGCATTGGCAAGACTGGTACTTAATTTGCCCTGTGACCCGGAAGGCTTAATTTTGCACCTTTAAATTCCTGAGGCTGAGGAGATTCAAAAAGATATTATTGTGGACCATTTTATCCCTGCTATTCCTGCTGGTAGCTGCCTGGATATTTATTCAATCTCCCGCCGGGCAAAACTGGATCGTACGCAAGGTAACTGCCCGCCTTTCACATGACCTCAATACCCGCGTTGAAATCAAAAAAGTCAATATTGGGCTGTTTAACCGTATGTATCTGCAGGGGGTAATCGTAGAGGACCACCAAAAAGATACACTGCTGTATGCCGGAGCTGTATCTGTCCGTATTACCGATTGGTTTTTTCTGAAAAATAAAGTGGAGCTGAAATATATCGGTCTGCACGATGCTGTGATCAAACTGCAGCGGTCAGATTCTGTGTGGCGGCATCAGTTCCTGATCGACTATTTTTCCTCTCCTTCTTCTGCCAGCTCTAAAAAAGAAGGAGGCACAGAACTGAAGCTGAAAAAAGTGGAAATGACCAATGTGGTATTTCTCAAAAAGGATGAGTGGCTTGGGCAGGATATGCGTATTGCACTGGGCTCCCTCAACCTGGATGCGCGGCAGGTCAATTTCAATACGCGGCAGGTAGATCTGCAATGGCTGCGTATCAACGAACCCGATGTCAGCATTTATGAATATGCCAAAAAGAAACCACGCACGCCACAGGCCAGCAGCGACGACGAAGCGCCTGTTGTTGCCGACAGCAGCCTGCAGTGGAATGCCGGTGGCTGGGTAGTGAAAACAGATGAACTGGAATTGCTGAATGGACGTTTCCGGACCGATCGTGCAGGAACAGACTCCGCCTTCTCCTGGTTTGATGGCCGGCATATTGATTTCAAAAATATACATACCACGCTACGACAGGTGAAATGGGAGAAAGATACCATCACCGCCGATCTTTCGCTGCAAACACATGAACGCAGCGGCTTTGAAGTCAAAAGCATGAAAGCAAAAGTGAAGGTCACACCGCGTGAAATGGCTTTCAATCAGCTTGATATCCGGACCAACAACAGTACCATCCGTCATTATTTCCGGATGAGTTATACGGATTTCAGCAGCATGAATAACTTCATTCACGAGGTGCAGATGCAGGGCAGCTTTGCCGATTCTGAAATCGACAGCGATGATATTGCCTTTTTTGCACCCGCACTCAGCGACTGGAATAAAAAGATTGTACTGAAAGGTGTGATACGTGGTACAGTAGATGACCTCGTTGGCCGTGGCCTGGAAATACAGGCGGGTGATAATACCTTTCTGAATGGAGATATCAGCCTCACTGGCCTCCCGGACATCAATCAGACCTTTATTGATTTTAAGGCAAATGAATTCCGAACCACTTATGCCAGTGCTGTCACCATCATTCCGGCTATCCGCCGCATTCATTCACCCGATCTTTCCAAACTGCAGTATCTGCGATTCAATGGTAGCTTTACCGGCTTTATCCGTGATTTCGTAACCTATGGCACTATTCAGACCAACCTGGGTATTGTAAAGAGTGACCTTAATATGAAACTGCCTGAGGGACGTGATCCCGTATACAGCGGTACTATCTCTTCTGATTATTTCAGGCTGGGAGATTTTATAGGTGATGACAAGATCGGCGCTGTATCGCTCAATGGCACGGTAAAAGGAAAAGGCTTCAGCGAAAAAGGCCGCAATACCGAAATAGATGGCACTGTTCATTTTGCCGATTACAATGGTTACCGGTATCAGAATCTGAAAGTAAATGGGCGACTGGATAAAAAACGCTTCCAGGGGCTGGCATCTATGAATGATCCTGAGGCGGTATTCACCCTGAATGGGATTATTGATTTCAATGACACCATTCCCACATTCAATTTTGTAGCTGATGTAGGGAAAGCCAATCTGCAAAAGCTCAATCTTACCCGCGACGATATTGCTTTTGCCGGCAAGTTCAATCTCGATTTTACCGGCGCCACCATCGACGACTTTCTTGGTACTGCGCAAATCAATGATGCCACGCTTACACACAACGGCAATCCGCTGCCCTTCGATTCGCTGCTCGTATCTGCCGAATATGCCAATGAGATTAAAACCATCAGGGCTAAAAGCAATGAATTTGATGCCCGGGTCTCTGGTCAGTTCAATATCCGCGACCTGCCTGATGCAGTAAAGCTGTTTCTTAACCGGTATTATCCGGCATATATCAAGCCACCTGCATCCATGCCCGATAATGAATCGTTTAGATTCGACATCACAACCCAGTATGTAGACGATTATATGCACCTGATCGACAGCAGTCTGTCAGGCTTCAATAACAGCCATATTTATGGTAGCCTGAATACGGGCACCAACGCCATGAACCTGATGGCCGAAGTACCGCAATTTGGCTATAAGCAATACCAGTTCAATGATGTAAAACTGAATGCCAGGGGCGACCGGGACAGCCTGAGTTTGCTCGGCAGTGCATCCAATATACTGATCAGCGATAGCCTTAACATGCCATTGGCTCTATTTAGCATCAATGCACGCCACGATACATCCAAAGTAAAAATATATACCGGCGCCAACCAGGCCATTAACCAGGCCAATATCAATGCACAGGTTTTGACCTACAATAATGGCGTACGTATAGAATTTGAGCCCAGCACTTTCAGCATTAATGGTAAGGCATGGAGTATTGAAGAAAACGGCGAGCTGGAATTCAGAAGCAATATGCCAGCCAGTGGTGCACTGGTGCTGAAAGAAAGTAACCAGGAAATACGTGTCCGTACACGTCCGGCCGAGATCGGAGACTGGAACGATTTGCTGGTCGAGCTTAACAAAGTAAACCTGGGAGATTTCAGTCCTTTCTTTATGCCCAGAAACAGACTGGAAGGGCTGGTGTCGGGCAATATACTCGTCGAAGACCCTACCAACAATCTTTATATTACTGCCGACAATATCAATGCAGAAGGATTACGGCTTCGACAACGATTCCATTGGCAATGCAACGGTGCAGGCAACTTATGACAATAAGAATAAACAACTGAAGGCTACTGGCCGCACACTTGATCCGGAGCGAAATCTTGCTTTCGATGTCAATATCTATCCCGGCAATCCGGAATTGTCCAAATCCAACCTGATCCGTCTGACGGCTAAAAGTTATCATCTCAGTATCCTGGAGCGTTTCCTGGGCAATCTGTTTACCAATATTTCAGGGTATGTGACAGGCAATTTTGAACTGGCAGGTGAACTCGACGAATTGCAGATCACAGGCAAGGGCCGCCTGCAGGATGCCGGTCTCAAAGTGATCTTTACCCAGTGTTATTATAAAATAAGAGACACCGACCTGGAACTGAAACCAACCGAGATCGATCTGAACGGTATTGTGCTGGAAGATCCTGTGACCCATAACCCCGTTTACCTGTCGGGCAATATAGAACATACAGCCTTCCGCAATATGTTCTTTGACCTTACCGTATCCACCCTTAAACCCAATACGACGGGGGCTGATAATAACAAGCCGGTATTGTTGCTGAACACAACCGTTCTCTACAATAAGCAGTTTTATGGCCGCGTAAAAGGTACGGGATCATTTTCACTGACCGGACCGCAGTCTGATCTGTATATGAAGATTGATGCGATTGCCTCTGCAACAGACAGCAGTTTTGTAACCATTCCTTCTTCTCAGAGCCGCGAGTCGGGCATTGCCGACTTCCTGGTAGAGCGCACCTATGGCCGTGAAATGGTCGACAGCAGTTTTGCCAGCGCTTCTTCCAATATTGTTTATGATGTAGATCTCACCGCCAATCCGATGGTGACTGTAAAAGTAGAGCTGGATGAACTGACAGGCGATAAGATTGAAGGACGCGGTGCCGGCACCCTCAATATCCGCTCGGGTACAAATGAAAAAATGAGTATGCGGGGACGGTTTGACATAGAAGAGGGCAATTACCTGTTTACCTTCCAGTCTTTTTTCAAAAAACCATTTGAGATCAGCAAGGGTTCACAGAACTATATTACCTGGAATGGCGACCCTTATGCAGCCCGCATTCAGTTTGAAGCCAAGTATACGGCAGAAAACGTAAGCTTTGCGCCTCTTGCCGATATCCTGAGCAGTACAGATGCATCCTATACCCGCCTGCGCGAAGATGTGTATGTGATGGTGAATCTTTCGGGCGATCTGTTTAAACCTGATTTTAAATTCAGGATTGACCTGCCAGCTACCAGCAAGGCCAATAACGATTTCTCTATCGGCTCTGCCCTGCAGCAAATTGAAAAAAATCAGAATGAGATCAACCGGCAGGTTACCTACCTGATCGTCTTCAACAGTTTTGCACCTCCTGATTATGCTCCCAATACAGGGCTTAATACGGCACTCAGCGAGTTTACCAATAATACCATTTCGAGTATCTCCGGTTTATTTTTCAATGAAATCAACCGTAAATTGAACAGTGAGTTGTCGCGTATTCTGAAGACGGATAATATCAGCATCAACTTCAGTGGTGCTGTATATAACCGCAACCTGCTGAATGCAGCCAGTACCACAGGCTTTGGCATCAATCAAAGCAATTTCAATGTAAACGTGCCCATTTCCATGTTTAAAGACCGCTTTGTGGTCACGCTGGGCAGTACACTGGATGTGCCGCTGCAATCCACCATTCAGCAAAACGTACAGTTTCTTCCTGATGTAACCGCGGAATGGCTGATCAACCAGAGTGGTACTATCCGCGCCAGTTTCTTCTATCGTCAAAACCTCGATTATCTTACCAGCAATACTTCCGGTGCGGCCCGCACCAAACGCTCCGGTGCCAGCATCGCCTATCGTAAGGAGTTTGATACGCTGAAAGAATTCTTCAAAGGAAAAAAGAAGAAAAAAAAGAATGATTAGGAAATTTGAAGATTTGAGGATTTGAAAATTTGAAGATGCTGAGTATGAAGAGTGGCCAGTTGCCAGTGGTCGGTTTTCAGATCCGGTGAAGCCCCTAATCCTCAAATTTTCAAATCCCCAAATCTTCAAATCAAATTTCGTGTCCCAGTTTACTCCGCTTGGTTTGCAGGTATTTTTCGTTGTGCGGGTTTGACGGGCAGACGATGGGAATGTTTTCCACTATTTCAAGACCATAACCAATAAGCCCTACTCTTTTGCGCGGGTTATTGCTCATCAGGCGCAGGCGGGTGATATCGAGATGACGGAGTATCTGGGCACCTACCCCGTAGTCGCGCTGATCCATCTGAAAACCCAGATGCAGGTTGGCTTCTACTGTATCCATACCCTGCTCCTGCAGGCGGTAGGCTTTTAATTTGTTGAGCAGGCCGATCCCTCTTCCTTCCTGGTTCATATAAAGAATAGCGCCTTTGCCTTCTTCCTGTACCATCTCCATGGCTTTATGAAGCTGCTCGCCGCAGTCGCAGCGGAGCGACCCCAGTATGTCGCCGGTAAAACAGGAAGAGTGTACACGTACCAGTACGGGTTCATCTTTTTGCCATTCGCCCTTGATCAGGGCCAGGTGTTCGTTGGAAGAGAGTTTTTCCCTAAAGGCCACCAGGGTAAAATCACCAAAGCGGGTGGGCATGTCTACCCGTACGATCTCTTCGATCAGTGAATCGCGTTTGATGCGGTATTCGATCAGGTCTTTAATGGAAATGATCTTGAAATCGAAATGGCGGGCCACCTCCATCAGTTCGGGCAGGCGGGCCATGGAGCCATCGTCATTCATAATTTCTACCAGGACCCCTCCGTAGGGAGGAGGAAAACCTGCCAGGCGGGCCAGGTCAACGGCTGCTTCGGTATGTCCGGCACGGCGGAGTACGCCGCCTTTTTTGGCGCGCAGGGGAAAGATATGTCCGGGGCGGCCCAGGTCGGCCGGGTTGGTAGCCGGATCATTCAGGGCCTGAATGGTTTTGGAACGGTCGGAGGCCGAAATGCCTGTGGTACAACCATATCCCAGCAGATCTACAGAAACGGTGAAGGCCGTTTCGTGCAGCGCTGTATTATTACTGACCATCAGCTCCAGCCCCAGTTCGTCGCAGCGGTCCTCGGGCAGGGGCACACAAATAAGGCCACGGCCATGTTTGGTCATGAAATTCACCACCTCTGGGGTGATATTGGCAGCGGCAGTGATAAAATCCCCTTCATTTTCACGGTCTTCATCGTCTACCACGACTACCATTTTGCCATCCCGGATATCCTGGATGGCCTCCTCGATGCTATGAAACATTTTTCCGGTTTTTTGCAAAAGTACTAACAATTGGAAGTCCGCAAAAGTTGGGTGTCCGGGAAGTGTTATTTCCCGGGCTAAAGGCTTCTTTTCCAGTCACAGTTTGTTAATATTTTGGCTATATTTATTTATAGAATATTCCCTTTCTTTGCAGCACAATCACGTAAACTAAACTAATATGCTTAAGAGAATCTTATTCCTTATTGCTATTTCATTTCTGGCCGGTTCGGTGTTTGCGCAGGTAACCACCTCTACCATAACCGGTACTGTGAAATCAAGCAAGGGAGAAGGACTGGCTGGTGCGTCGGTGACGGCCACCCACCTGCCCTCAGGTACGAATTACGCTACAATTGCCACGAAAGACGGGGCTTTCACACTGCCCGGTCTTCGCATCGGTGGTCCCTACACTGTGAAGATTGCCTTCACAGGTCTTCAGACTCAAACCTTTGACAACATCTTCCTGTTACTGGGTGAAGCTCATAACATTAATGCTGTGATGGGTGTGGATGAAAAGGAACTGGCTGGCGTTGTTGTGACCGGAAGAGGCCGCCGCGCTGCCACGGAAAAAAGAGGCTTAAGCACGGTAGTTAACAACCGGCAGATCACTACACTTCCTACTATCAGCCGCAGTATCACCGACTTTACCCGCCTTACTCCCCAGGCCAATGGTACCAACTTTGCCGGTCGTGATGCCCGTTTCAACAATATCACAGTAGACGGTGCCAACCTCAATAACAACTTTGGTCTCAGTACCGATCCGCTCCCCGGTGCAGGCAACAACCCTGTTTCACTGGATGCCATTGATGAGGTTTCAGTAAATATTGCCCCTTACGATGTACGTCAGGGTAACTTCACCGGTAGTAACATCGCTGCTACTACCAAGAGCGGTACCAATACGTTCCATGGTACAGCCTATACCTACTGGCAAAATCAGGACCTGATCGGTTATAACCTGGCAGGTGAAAAAGCTCCCAAGGTTGACTTCAAATCACGCATCTACGGTGGTAGTGTGGGTGGTCCCATCATCAAAAACAAATTGTTCTTCTTTGTAAACGCCGAAAAAGAAACCAAACCTCCGGGTGCCGGTATTTCCTGGACTCCCACTGGCGGATCCGGTGCCGGTAACGTTTCTTCTGTACAGGCTTCTGACCTCCAGAAAGTATCTGATTATGTGAAGACCTTTGGTTATGATCCCGGTGTATATGACAACTTCCCTTCTTTCTCCAATGAAAACCATAAGATCATTGGTAAAATTGACTGGAACATCAGCAATGCACATAAACTGACATTAAAGTATAGTGACTTCAAGGGTACGCAGGACTTCCTGCCCAGCCAGAGTGGTGGTATCAATGGTGCCAACAGTTCAGGCCTGGTAACCTACGGTCCTAAATTCTCTAACCGCGCCATGGGCTTTTCTGGTGTTACCTATCAGCAGGAAGACGTGGTTCGCTCCGGTTCATTTGAGTTGAACAGCAACTTCAAAGGCCGGTTTGCCAACCAGTTCCTGGCTACAGTAACCAAGATCAGCTCTGATAAAATTCACCCCGGCGGCCAGTTCCCCTTCGTAGATATCCTGGTAGGCGGTGGCGACATCAACAACTATATCAGCGTGGGTAATGAGCCATTCAACGGTAATAATAACAGCGTTATCAACGATGTATATTCTGTAGTAGACAACTTCACTTATTTTGCCGGTAAACATACCCTTACTGCTGGTGTCAGCTACGAGTATCAGAAAGTAGGTAACATGTTTATGGCCGGTTCACAGGGCTACTATGTATTCCGTAGTGTAAATGATTTCATCACTAACCAGGCTCCTGCACTTTTCTCTATCACCTATGCGCTCGATGGAAGTGATGCCATTTACTCCGCCAATCTGAAAATCGGTCAGCTGGCAGCTTATCTGCAGGATGAGATCACTGTAAATGACCGTCTGAAAATAACAGCCGGTATCCGTTTTGATCAGCCTATCTATCCTGAAAAGCCTCTGGAGAATCCTTATATCAGCAACCTGAGTACACTGGTTGATATCAATGGAAATGCTACCCGCTATACAACCGGCGAATGGCCCAAGAGCAGAATGCTCTTCTCTCCCCGCGTTGGTTTCCGTTGGGATATGGAAGGCAACAGAGAGTTTGTACTGCGTGGTGGTACAGGTATCTTCACTGGTCGTATTCCATTTGTATACCTGACCAACATTCCTTCGGGCAGCTCTATGTACCAGTTTGGTACTCTGATCACTCCTACCACTCCTGGTGCTAACCTGAACAACTTCCTGTTCAACTCCGATGGTCGCGCTTATAACCCTTTCAGCAACAACTCACTGCCAGCTAATCTGTTCCCCACTACTGCGGGTACATCAGCCCAGTCAGCATTTGCAGTTGCCAGCAAGGACTTCAAGTTCCCTCAGGTATGGAGAACCAATATCGGTTTCGACAAACAACTGGGTAAAAACTGGACGCTGTCAGTTGACGCCATGTATACGAAAGATATCAATGCCGTATATATGTTCAACGCCAACCAAAAAGCTCCTGATGCCACCATCACTACAGGTTCTGTGATCCGCCCCCGTTATTCCGCTTCCAGCTCAGCTGTAAGACGGATCAACACGGCTATCAACAATGCCATTGTACTGGATAATACATCAAAAGGAAGCTCTTTCACTTTCACAGCCCAGTTGGCTAAAGCCTTCTCCAATGGCTGGTATGCTTCACTGGCCTATAACTATACGTACGCGTCAGATGTAACCGCTAACCCCGGTTCACAAGCTGCTTCTGTATGGGGCGCAAACCCCACACTGGGTACACAGAATAGCCTGGAGCTGGCTTATTCCAACTTCGCTATTCCTCACCGTATCGTAGGTTCGGTATCTTACCGTTTCGAATACCTGAAACACCTGGCTACTACTATCTCTCTGTTCTATGAAGGCAGACATGGTGGTACATACTCTTATATATACAATGGTGACCTCAACAACGACGGTAATACCAGCTCAGATCTGATGTACATCCCCCGCAATGCTTCTGAGATCACTTTCGTGAACAGCTTTGCTTATCCCAACGGTGTCACATATACAAAATCTGAGATGGAGCAAATCTTCATGAACTACGTTAACAACGATCCTTATCTGAGCAAACACAAAGGCCAGGTAGCTGAGAGAAACGGTGCCAAACTGCCTTTCTACCATCGCGTAGATGCCAAACTGGTACAGGACCTCTTTACCAACATCGGCAAACAAAAACATACCATTCAGTTTACTGCCGACGTATACAATCTGCTGAACCTGCTCAACAACGATTGGGGTGTTCGTAAGATCACTACTGTAAACAACCCGCTGCAACTGGTTTCTGTAACAGGTGGTGTGCCTTCATTCCGTCTGTCTACATTCCAGAACGCTCCGGTTACCAAGTCATTTATCAATAACGTATCTACCGGTACTTCCTGGGGTATGCAACTTGGTCTCCGCTATATCTTCTAGTATTTATAGCTCGTACTATATAAAAAAGGTGTGCTCCGGCACACCTTTTTTTATTCCATTTACCATCTGTACAAAGGCCTGTCTTCAAAAACCCACTCAGGAGTAACCAATCTCCCTTTATCTTCTTCCTTAAACCAGGGCGATAATCCGGAATCCTCCGGATTTTTTACAATATGTATATCCTGGGCAGGCATATAGCTCTGCGCCAGCAGAAAAATACGCTCCCCTTCTTTTTCCGCTACATCCATCACCAGCATGGCATGACCAGGAAAACCCGGCTGCAGAAATACATCGCCCGCTTTTAACGGTTTGCCGGTATCTGCTTTTCGCAATTGCCGGTGCAGCGAACTGGTACCGGCATACGTGAAGACCAGTTGCAGGTATTGCTCCAGATTCTGACGGGCACTGGCCTGTACAGGACTCGTATTATACTCTTCGAGGTATTGCCCTTTGAGCCGGTAGCGGTACCCCTGTTGCCAGCGCGAAAAAGATAAGACCTGTCCGCTTGTAGCCAAAAAGCTGATCTCATCCCATCTCTTCTGATCAAACAGATATTCAGCGCGCAGGCGCATAACCGCATCGGCACATTGCTGCAGGTCTTTGTCCCCAACCGGTATATCAAGTACAGCAAACTGAGCCTGCTGATTTCCTTTGATGCGACCATCGTAGAGATATACGGTATTATCTTTTTTCAAAGGGCGCTGGCGCAGCCAGTACGCAAAACTGCCCGCCGAATCACTGCTGCGCAAATACCCTTGTGGCAACGGTATGTCTGCCACGCTAGCATATGTACGCGAACCGTTGATCTGCGACAACAGAACCGGCGGTTGTGTATTTTCCTCGCAAGAGGCCAGAAAAATGCCTAAAAAGAATAAACGGTGCATGTGGTGGTTTTTCTCCCTGATAGACTATCCTGATTATTCCATATCCATCTGCCATAGAATTGTGTTAAAACCCCATCATGCCGCTGACTCGCCTATCTTTGCCAGACAACGATCTGCACTATGAATATTGAATTCAACCGTAATGAAGATGCCATGAAACTGGCCATCAGCCATCGCCGGCAGTTGCTTGAAAAAATAGCCGAAGGCGGTGGCAAAAAAGCATTGGCCCGTCAGCATGAGCGGCAGAAATTAAGTCCAAGAGAACGTATTGAATATCTCGTTGACAGGGATCGCCCTTTTCTGGAACTGGGTGCCTTTGCCGGATTTGAAATGTATGAAGAGCAGGGCGGCTGTCCTGCCGGAGGCACAGTAGCCGGTATCGGTTATGTGAGTGGGCGGCAGTGTGTAATCGTGGCCAATGACCAGACAGTGAAAGCCGGTGCCTGGTTTCCGATAACCGGTAAAAAGAATCTGCGGCTACAGGAGATTGCCATGGACAATCACTTACCCATTATCTACCTCGTAGACAGTGCAGGTGTATTCCTTCCTATGCAGGATGAGATTTTTCCTGATAAAGAACATTTTGGTCGTGTTTTCCGCAACAATGCCCGCATGAGTGCAATGGGCATTACCCAGATAGCTGCAGTGATGGGCGCCTGCGTGGCAGGTGGTGCCTACCTGCCCATCATGAGCGATGAAACACTGATGGTAGAAAATAATGGCTCTATATTTCTGGCAGGCCCCTATCTCGTAAAAGCCGCCATCGGTGAAGATACCGATGCAGAAACACTGGGTGGCGCTGTTACACATACCGAAATATCAGGCATTGCTGATTATAAATTCAAAACCGAGCAGGAATGCCTCGACCATATTAAGCGCATGCTATCTATGCTGGCCGAGCCCAAAAAAGCCGGCTTTGACCGCATATCAGCCATTGCTCCTCACCTCAATCCCGAAGAGTTGTGCGGTACATTCCCGATGGATGGCAAACCGTATGATGTGGTGAATATCATTGAACGTATTGTTGACGCCCGTGCCGATGGCAAGGGCAGTTCTTTCGAACAATTCAAGGAAGATTATGGCAAAACCATCGTATGCGGATATGCCCGTATAGAAGGCTGGGCAGTGGGCATCGTTGCCAATCAGCGTACCATTGTAAAAAGCCGGAAAGGAGAAATGCAGATGGGTGGTGTGATCTATAATGACAGCGCCGACAAGGCTGCCCGCTTTATCCTCAACTGCAATCAGAAAAAAATACCCCTGGTATTCCTGCAGGATGTAACCGGTTTTATGGTTGGCAGCCGGAGTGAGCATGCCGGCATTATTAAAGATGGTGCCAAACTGGTAAATGCCGTCGCTAATTCCGTAGTACCCAAATTTACTATCATCACCGGCAACTCGTATGGCGCAGGTAACTATGCCATGTGCGGCAAAGCTTATGATCCCCGTTTTATTTATGCATGGCCCACAGCACGTATTGCAGTGATGGGAGGAGAACAGGCTGCCAAAACCCTGCTGCAAATCCAGGTGGCCGCCATGAAGAGCCAGGGGCGTGAAGTGTCTGCAGCAGAAGAAACCCGGCTGCTCAATGAGATCAAAGGGAAATATGAAAAACAAACGTCACCCTACTATGCCGCAGCCCGACTCTGGGTTGACGATATCATTGACCCGCGTGAAACACGCCTGCGTATTGCCGAGGGCATCAATGCCGCTAATCATAATCCGCAAATAGAAGAGATGAAACTGGGAGTATTTCAAGTATGAGGAAAATGTACTAATTGATTGGAAGAAGAGAGAGGATAATGTGCTAATGGGTTAATGTGCTGATGTGCTAATGGATTGGAAAATTTGATGGTTTGAGGATTTGAAAATTTGAAAATGAGAGGAGTGCACCAACCTTACTATCCACTGGCCACCGACCACCGATCACCAACCACCGATAACTAACAACTAATAACCGACTTTTGCAAATAACAGTATACACAGACGGATCATCGCGCGGGAATCCCGGACCGGGAGGATATGGTGTGGTCCTTATGAGCGGAACACTTCGTAAAGAGCTCTCAAAAGGTTATCGCCTTACCACCAATAACCGAATGGAATTAATGGCCGTGATCGCGGCCTTATCTGCACTCAAAAAACCGGGCATGAACGTCACGGTACATACCGACAGTCAGTATGTGGTCAACTCTGTAGAAAAAGGATGGCTTAAAACCTGGATAGCTACCAACTTCAAGGGGGGGAAGAAAAACAAAGACCTGTGGCTGCAGTATGACAGCCTGGCCCGGCCGCATCACGTGCGTTTCAAATGGGTAAAAGGCCATGCAGACAATGTCTACAATAATCATTGCGATAAACTGGCAACCACAGCAGCCGACGGGAAAGATCTGGATGTGGATGTGGGATATGAAAACGAGTTGTAAAAACTGTATAAAGGGTATAAAGGGTTTAAAGGGTGGCCGTTGATTCTTTATACCCATTAACCCCTTTAAACTCTTTATACTTTTATGCGATCTCTCACTTCCTGGAGCGGCGGTAAAGACAGTTGCTATGCGCTGATGCAGGCCATAGATGCAGGTATAAAACCTGCTGTACTGCTCAATGTGATGAATGAAACCGGCCAGCGCTCCCGTTCTCATGGGCTGCCGGCAAGTATACTACAGGAACAGGCGGGGCAGGCGGGTATCCCGCTTCATACTGTATCCAGCTCCTGGAGCGAATATGAAAACAACTTTGTACGATCGTTGCAGGAATTAAAACTGGAATACCAGTTAACCCACGCTGTTTTTGGCGACATCGACCTGCAGGCTCACCGCAACTGGGAAGAGAAAGTATGTGCCAGGGCAGATCTCATCCCTGTTTTACCACTCTGGCTTCGTAACCGAAAGCAACTGGCTCTTGATATGCTGCAGGCCGGTATTCAAACCCTTATTGTGAGTTGTAACGATGTAATGGGAGAAAGATTCCTGGGACGTTATTTGACAGCAGAACTGCTGAATGAACTGGAATCACTGGGTATAGACCCTTGCGGAGAAAATGGGGAATTCCATACACTGGTCACCCATTGTCCTTTATTCAAAAATTCATTGAAAGTGGAAATAATCCATACCGAGGTACACGAAGGGTATTGGTTTGCTTCAATAAGAGGTTAAAGGTATAAGATACAGGGTAAAAGGGATGATCAAATTTCCTTTTGCCCTTTATCTTACATCTTCTACCCTTCCTCAGCTTAAAGTGAGCGCAGTTCTGTTTTTTACCACGAGATTATAGCTAAGCAAAATAACAGGCAGGAATAATACTGTGGCCAGTAAAGTGTTCTTATAAAAAGGTAATGCCAGGGTATAGCAGGTTATCAGGCCGTCAAAATTTTGACTGTAGTATGTACCATCTCCACCCATCCAAACGGCAAAATTGGAAATCAGGAAATATACAGTGGGGGCAGCTACAGCAGCCACCAGCAGGTTGACTGTACGGCGTCCTTTGAGCCACCAGCCCAGGCCGGTTGCCAGCAACAGCAGCATATAGTTAAACCATTGGCCTTTATAAAATCCTGCATACGGAAAAGCCCCCTGCAGATACAATAAATGAATGATCACATCGCTGATAAACAAAGCCAGCAAAGGCAACATGAACGACTGCCTGCGCTCGGGGATGATCATACCTGCAAAAAGAGCCACTGCGATCACCGGAGAAAAACCCGACCAGTCAAGATTGGGTCCCAGGTAATATTTAGTCAGTGTGGTGATGGCCACCAATGCTAATGAAAACAGGATCAGCTTTGTATTAAACTTTTTCATACTGCGTAAATAATCTAAATGCTAACAAAATAATGGCTCCCTCTTCCCCTTTCACTCCTCACTGCCACAAGGCAAAAATAACTTAAATGCAATAAATAGCTCGCCTATTTATTCACTTATCCACAGGCACACTGGCTCTGAAAATTGTGGTATTTGCCGAAGCATGGAGACTGGCGGGCTGACCGGGCAGCAACAGGGCTGCCGGTTGACCTTTGCGGAGTCTTACGGTGGTCTCGTTCTGCCCCAACACAGCATCACCATCTACCAGCAACAGAATATCGGCTGTGCTACTGGTAAGTGAAGCAGATTGACCAGCGGGCAGTTGCAACACACTCAATTCAAAATCGGGCGCAGGTGTTTTATAAACGCGTTCAAACCCATGCAGCTCCCCTTTCAGAATACGGGGCTCAGTGGCTTCACATTTCACATGACGCAATAATTCGGTCACATCAATATGCTTGCTGGTAAGACCACCCCGCAACACATTATCGGAACTGGCCATGATCTCAATATTCTGCCCTTCGAGATATGCATGCGGTACGCCGGCATCCTGAAAAACGGCATCGCCTTTTTGTGTAAAAACGAGGTTGAACAGATAAACAGAAAAAATGCCCCGGTCGATAATACCCGGGCGGCCAAATGTAATGGAAGCTCGTGCCGCCCAGAAATCCGGATGCATTTTGGATAAACTTCCATTGTTGTATGGCTGCACAATGCGATCAAGCAGCGGTTGTAAACGGGCATTTACTTCCTCCTGCGGCATTTCCATGACCAGCTTATACAAACCTGTATAACCGGCCGATTCAAATACAGGAAGCAGAAAGTTCAACTCCGGTACATCCTGCAATATCTGCTTCATGGAAGCTACTGGCCGGAAACCATGCAGCAGCCAGAAGTCGCTCATGGCGACCATCAGTTCCGGCTTATGGTTATTGTCTTTATAGTTGCGGGTAGGCGCATCAAGAGGCACGCCTTTATGATTTTCTGCTTCAAAGTCTTCCTCTGCTGCTGCCTTTGCAGGATGTACCTGTATTGACAACATATCTTTTACGTCGAGTGCTTTGAACAGATAAGGCATATTACCAAACCGTGTCTTCACCGCTGTACCGAGTGCGGCTTCGGGGTTGCGTTCAATAAATTCACGTAATCCTGTTATGCTTCCATCGGGCAACTGAATCTGGCAATTGGCCTGCGGGTGTACGCCCATCCAGAATTCAGCAAATGGCTTGTTTTGTGGCCCCTGCAGATTCAGCAGGTCTGGAATAAAACTGGAGCCTCCCCAATCGTAGTGTTTGACAGTGCCCGTCAATTGCGCAATCCCGGTCATTTTTTGTTGTAATTTTAAATAGTGCTAAAGATACGTGATGGCAGAGCATAATGATGTAGGTATTGCAGGAGAAAATCTCGCGGCAGCCTGGTTACAGCAACAGGGCTACGAACTGCTGCACCGCAACTGGCGGTCTGGTCCATATGAGATTGATATTATTGCAAAAAAAGGGCGGCAACTTCACTTTATAGAAGTAAAGGCCCGCCGCGCATCACCAGTAGGGTTTCCCGAAGACAAGGTCTCCCGTAAAAAATTCCGTCATCTGAAACGGGCGGCCGATGAGTTTCTGTTTCGCAATCCCGGTTATAAATGGATCCAATATGATATCGTCTCCATCACCTTTCACCGGTACAAAGACCCTGATATTTTTTTGCTCGAAGATGTTTTTTTGCAATAGCCTGTATGATTAACGACCTACCGGTATCTGATCCATCATTTTCTCGACGATGCGGTAAGTAGCGGGACAGTACTCTACGTTTTGCTTATGCACATGTACATAATCCTTCATCTTTTTAGGCAAATGAGGGAAACCGGCACAGTCAGCCGGGCGTATTTCATAAATACTGCACTTATTATCCTTCAGGTTCAGAAACTGGCAGGGCTGACGACGATTCATCCAGTCGCCGGTACCTCTTTCCTTATATAACCATTTCTCTTTAAACTCTTCCACTGTCTGACCAAAATGGCCGGCTATACGACGCAGGTCAGTAGGCGTAAACGTAGGCGTCATCGTCTTACAGCAGTTGGCACAGCTAAGACAATCCACCTCTTCCCATACTTCTTTTTCGAGTTTGATCGTAATCTTATCCAGGCCCCGCGGAGGATTTTTTTCAAGGCGGGTCAGAAAACGACGGAAACGGCTTTTATTATGCCGGACTTTTTGTTTGAATGAGCGGATATTAATGGGTTTCTTTTCAGTCATCTGCCGAAGGTAAAGGAAAATATTTTTTATTACTTACTTTTACCTCCTCACCAAACCCAATAATATGAGAATACTCTGCCTTCTTTTTGTTGCCACGGCCATGGCATTTCAATTCATATCCTGTAAATCGGGAGGAGGGCCGGCCACTTTCTGCGATACCAGCTGTCTGAAAGACAGCCTGAAATTCGTTAAATCAGAGCATCCCCTAAAGCCTTATGTATATATCAGTGCGGCCAACTGCAATGCAGATAGTGTAGCCTGGAGTTATCAGAATATGGGCACTAACCGCAAACTGGGTATTGAAGATCTGCTGGGCGCACCGGTAAAGATCAATAAGGAGTATATTAAGTGTGTGATCAATGATACCAGTTATGCCTGGGTACTGTTTAATGATTGTGCCAGCAGCCGCGGCTTTGCGGTAAAGCTTCCTTTCAGCAAGGCGCAGTCACTCAAAAAGATCTCCAGCGCCCTGACCCCATTTGACCCCAAATTCTCTATTGCCGACAATCTGCTGGTTTATTCAGACCGCGGCAACATTTTTGCAGAAGATATGATAACGGGTAAAACGGCCATGATGACTTTTGGCCAGCGTATCGAATTTGACTATGCCAATATTCACGCTTTGCTCGATTCTGTAAATGTAACACCCGAACGGATCTGGACCCGGGTAAAAGTAGGCGACGAGTGGAAAGTTATTGAAAAGAAAATTGAACTGAAATAAGGTTCATCATAACACCCAAAGGTCCATTTCAGGGGATTACATTTTTCTCCCGAAATGGACTTTTTTATTAAATACACATGTGGGAAGCTTATAAAAAAGGATTCAGGTCGTATCTGCAGCTCGAAAAATCGCTGGCTGATCATACGGTAGAAGCCTACCTGCATGACCTGGAGAAACTTACCCAGTACCTGCAGGAACGCAGTACCCTGCTCAATCCGTCCGGACTTGTACTGACCGATCTGCAGGGATTCGTTCACTGGATTGCCGGGTTGGGTATGACGCCTGCCTCGCAGGCCCGTATCATTTCGGGCATCAAATCCTTTTACCGGTACTGCCTGCTCGAAAAGATCAGCGATACCGATCCCAGCACCCTGCTGGAAGCCCCCAAACTGAAACGCGCCCTGCCCGATGTATTGAGTTTTGATGAAATAGAACAGATCATTGCACAGATCGATCTGAGCAAGCCCGAAGGCGGACGCAATAAAGCCATCCTGGAAACACTCTATAGCTGCGGATTGCGGGTCAGCGAACTTGTGAACCTGCGCATCTCCCAGTTGTATCTCGATGTGGGGTTTATACGGGTCATTGGTAAAGGCGATAAAGAACGACTGGTACCTATAGGCCAGAGTGCTGTCAAATACATTAATCTTTACCGGCAAACACACCGGCAACATCAGCAGGTAGCATCGGGGCATGAAGACATTCTTTTTCTGAATCGTCATGGCCGCAAACTCTCCCGTGTCATGATCTTCCTGATCATCCGTGAACTGGTACAAATGGCCGGCATTAAAAAAAATGTGTCCCCGCATACGTTTCGTCATTCCTTTGCAACACACCTGGTAGAAGGCGGTGCAGACCTGCGTGCAGTGCAGGAAATGCTGGGGCACGAAAGCATTACCACCACTGAAATCTATACGCACCTGGATCGGGAATTTCTTCGCAAGACCCTGGAGAATTATCATCCGGCTTTTAAGGCAGACTAGCTTTTGTAAGATCCGGTAAAGCGATTCTTCTATCTCGTCCTGTCATTTGCAGGCCGCGATGCATTGCGGACCTGCAAAATCTTCTGTACTAACCTGACCGCCTCCTTCCTTGGCAGATCATTATTCCCAAACAACAGCGATTACTGGATCAATACCTTTTCAGATACCCACTCCTTTTTCATAACACTTCCAATCTGCATCAGGTAAGTGCCTGGGGTAACCCGCGGAATCGGAAAGCTTAAGGCACTCATTCCTTTCGCCGCCTGATACTTCTGTGTTTGCAACACCTGACCCGATATGGATAAAAGCCGTAAGACTACCTCGCCTTCATAGCCTGCCGGCAATTCCACCTTTATCGTTGAAACGGTACGTGCAGGATTGGGATATAATCTGAATTTGCTTACCGTATTCTTAAACCAGCTGGTAAGTGTATCCAATGGCATGCTGGTTCGCTTAATGACAACCCCTCCCATAAGTCCTTTTAGAAGCCCCATGGTACCACCCGACCGAACCACTACCACCGGCAATTCTTTTGGCTGCAGGCGAATTGTGCAAGACTCCGTTTCTTCCAATAAATTGTACACAGCAACAGTATCCTGAAAACTAAGTGCGCTGCAGCTCAATTGTATCCGGGGTTCTGCACCCCAGTAATGTAATTGAAACCGGCCGGCGCTGTCGGCCAGACTGTACTGTTCGGTACCCATCACTTTTACCGAGGCATAAGCAACCGGTCTGCCTTCCTGATCCACTACATTTCCGTTGACAACAACGGGGGCACTATCGGGTGCCAGCAATCGCAGATGTTTCAGATCCGCAGCTTTGTTTACCGGGCTAACAACGGCGGTATTATCCCGCTCACCGGTCTGCCGGGCTTCTGCACGATTGATCAGCAGCATAGCCGGTAATGTTGCCCGCAGAAAATAAGGTAAGAGCCATCTGCGTCGCGGAGACGCTGTCAGGTCGTGGTTTAACTGGTGTGCAGACAACTGTCCACACACCTCCGTTTCCCTGTTTTGTTTAAAAAACCGGATCAGTTCCTGATCGGTCATTTTACTGAAGTCTATCACCTGTTTGGTACAGGACAGGCAAAAGCGTCCTTTTTCATCAGGCATCATCTGATCCCAGTTTTCGGTACAGGGATTTTCTATTTTCAGGTTTAAACGGAAAGCCATAAACAGTTAGTTTAAATAAAAAATGACCGGATCAATGCAGGACTATCTGGCTGCTGCGCCGCTGGCCATTTGCCGCAGCCGTAACGGTAAGCAGATAATTGCCTGCGATAAGCCGGGGCACACTCATTTCAACGGTTTTATTTTTTCCGTCTATCTGCATCGCCTGCTGATGGCGTACCACACCTGCCTGATCCAGTAATTGCACTGTATAGTTGTCCTGCTGCAGGCTGTCTGTTTTGATCCAGATCTTTTGTCCTCCGGCAACCGGATTGGGATACACACGCAAAGGCAAATCAGTTTCGCATACCGTTTCTTTCTTTGCTTTATATTTTCCGGGATAGGCGATCAGGCCCATTATTATTTCCTCCTGTTTGTTTTTCATCGTCAGCGACAAACGGGCTGCACGTTTATTTGACGAAAGCTTCCGGGTGATACTTTGCCTTTCAAACAAAAAAGCTTCTATCGAAAATGTAATTTCCCGCAGCCGCCGCGGTATGCTGAGTTCAAAGCGTCCATATTCATCCGTTGTCACTTCTGTCAGGTCATGCGAGTTGGTGATACGTGCATGGGAAATAATATTTCCTTCTTCATCTCTCAGTATGCCTTTTACCAGGCGCATCGGCTCTGAAAGGACCGGCCGGCCTATTTTCCGATCAGGCACCTGCACTGTATCGGGAACCACTTTCACCGGCGCTCCCTGCGCCATTGCCTTACTGCCCAGCAGCAATGCCGGCAAGGTCACCTTAAACACAAAAGGCA
Organism: Chitinophagaceae bacterium; assembly: GCA_047600605.1. Lineage (GTDB taxonomy): Bacteria > Bacteroidota > Bacteroidia > Chitinophagales > Chitinophagaceae > CAYMZZ01. Next base: position 1,235,919 of record JASGKK010000001.1, read on the forward strand.
ACCAGGGCGACCGTTTACGTGTGGCTTCAATATCCCGCTTCAACTGATCGTTCATAAACCGCCCGCATACAGAACCTGCCTGCCGGTCTTTGAAAAACTCAAACACAGCCGTATCACTCATGTTTGTAAAATCCACTACCTCTTTCTGGCACGACGCACAAAAGCGACCCTGCTCCGTAGCTGTCATGTTTTTCCATTTTTCATGACAGGGTTCATTGATTGAAAGTCTGATCTTATTCATGGCTTATTTTTTATAGAACAAGTACTTTTTCTTTTACCAGAATATTTTTTGCATTGTCCTGCACCAGCAATACGCCGGCGCCCTTAAATGCAGGGGGTAATGAAAAAAATGTTTGCCCGGTGTTGTTATTATCAATAACCTGTTTTATCAATTGTCCGTTTAACCCAAATAATGCAAGAGACACATTGCCACTGGCATCAGCAGGCAATTGTATTTTCAGTTGACTGCCCGATGCAGCAGGATTGGGATATAACCGGCCGGACGATGCTCCTCCTACCCCTGCTATTTCTTTTTTCACTGCGTTGTCCGTGACATGGATTGTGCAGATTGACAGACCCGTAACGCCGCAACTGACAGTCCTGCATTCCCATCTATCCTGTACTCCTTTCACGATCACCTCAGGCAATAACTGAGCGACTGGTTCGAGCAGCACAAATAAAGTATCTGAGGAGCCTTTACTGATCAGATGTCTGCTGGCAGCATAGCCAGCAGCAGAAATCTCCAGCTCCGTATTGTTATGATACGACGACACCTCAACAGTTTCACCTGATGAGAGTCTTTTACTGTTTTGCTGCCGATCAATTTTCACCTCCAGCTTTGTTGCCAGAACCGGCTCACCGGTGTAGCTGTTTCTCACTTTTATATACACTTTCCTTGGCCGGAGATTTATGATCACCACTCCTGCCATAGCGCGGCAGCCATAAATTGCTTTTGCCTGTGCATCTTTCAGGATATAAACAGATTCAATCAGCTCCGGCCTGATCTTATTAATATCCGCAGTATCGAGCGGCACACCATCTACCACAAACAACGGCCTTTCAAGCGGCGACATGCTGGGTGCGCAACGGATCCGGATCGTGGCCGGGGCAGCGGCAGTACCTGTATTAAGGCCTCCTGCTTCCGGCCCCTGCGCTATTGCCATCAGCGCTACGCCTAACAATGAGAATAGTACAGTTATCTTTTTCATAAAGCAATCCAGGTTTTAAAAGAGGAGCTGGTAGACACCAGCTCCGTATCAGTAACCGGCTGTTAGCTGATTATTTATATAACGATGGCGAAGAAGAATACGTTACACTTTATTAATTACGGCTCAGGTCACTTTGTGTGGTTTTCTTTGTGGCGGTGAGTGCTCCTGCGTTTTCTACCAGGCGGATGAACTCTGCACGGTATCCTTCTTCATCATCACCTCTGGCCTTACGTGCCAGCTCAACTACCTGGTCAAACGAAGCATCGGAGATAAACTCTGACTTACGCAGCAGCATCCCAAACTCGGCAACGGCTGCAGCAAAACGGAAATTGGCAGATGTGGCGCTCAGTTTCAATTCCTGGTCACGCAAGGGATGTTCAATCAGTTTGCTCACCTCTCCGTCGGGTGCTTTGTAACGAAACTTAACCGTCATAATCTCATCTGTCTGTGCCGTCTTACTCAGGCGTTCGGGCTCCTGCTGATATTTGAGTTTATCCACATCGCGCAGGAAACTGGATTTAACACCTACCGGTATCACTTCGTACAAAGCGGTAACGGTATGTCCACTGCCCAGCTCACCGGCATCTTTGGTATCGTCATTAAAATCTTCTTTAGCCAGCAGGCGGTTTTCGTAACCAATAAGTCGATAGGCCTGTACTTTGGCCGGGTTAAATTCTATTTGCAGTTTCACATCTTTGGCGATAGTAAACAGGGTGCCGCCAAATTCGCTTACCAGTACTTTTCGGGCTTCGCTGATGCCGTCGATATAGGCGTGATTGCCATTGCCTTTATCGGCCAGCTTTTGCATTTTATTATCCTTGTAATTGCCCATACCATAGCCGAGCACTGTCAGGAATACGCCGCTTTTACGTTCCTGTTCGATCAGTCGCTCCATAGCATCATCACTGCTTTCTCCTACATTAAAGTCGCCATCGGTACACAGGATCACGCGGTTATTTCCTTCTTTGGCAAAATTCTCGCGGGCCAGCTTATAGGCCAGGCGAATGCCTTCACCACCGGCCGTACTGCCGCCTGACTCCAGCTTATCAATGGCGTCCTTGATCTTTATCTTCTCTTCGCCTGATGTGGGTTTCAGTACCACGCCTGCCGCACCTGCATATACTACGATCGAGACATGATCATTTTCACGTAACTGGTCGACCAGCATTTTCAGCGATGCTTTCACCAGCGGAAGTTTATTGGGTGAACTCATAGAACCCGACACATCTATCAGGAATACCAGGTTGCTGGCCGGCAGATTTTCTACCGGGATCTTCTTTCCCTGCATTCCGATCATAACCAGTTTATGTTTACGGTTCCAGGGAGCTTCGGCTATTTCTGTATGAATTGCAAATGGAGCATCACCTGAGGGCTGTGCATAATCATATTTGAAATAATTGATCATTTCTTCAATACGTACGGCACCTGCCGGCGGCAACTCGCCCTGGTTAAGAAACCGGCGGATATTGCTATAACTTGCTGCATCTACATCAATGGAAAAAGTAGAGAGCGGATTATCGGTTGCTTTCAGAAATTTATTTTCGGCAATAGCATCATAATCTTCGGTATTACCGTACTGCTGCGGATATTCCGTTTTATATTTTTTATCCATGCTCATGGCATCGAGCCTGTTGCGGGTAATCATAGGAGCGCTGTAACCATAGCTACTCTGCACCTGTACACCCGCTACTTTACCCGAGAGCTGCCGGCTCATATCTGCACTGGCTGTATAGGGAGCGGTAGTGCCGTAACCGACAACGACCACTTCCTCGAGGTTTTCTACATTGAGTTCAAGTTTGACATTGATCGTGGAGCGGCCGTTTACCTTAACTGTCTTGTGCTGGTATCCTACAAACATAAAGGTGAGCCGTGGTTTGGATGTGGTGAGTTTGATCCGGTAAGACCCATCTGCTTTCGTGGTAGTTCCGTTTTTGGTACCTGCCTCGATGATAGAAGTGCCGGGAATTGGCTGGCCCTTTTCATCGGATACGATACCCGATACCCACTTTTCTTCTGCTGTCTGAAAAGCCAGCATAAATGCAATAAAGGGTAACAAAAGAAAAAATATTTTTTTCATATGCCGTGTTTACGAAAAGAGATGCGGGCTTTTGAGGAAATACACAAGTTGGTCCGAAAAAATCTGCTCTTTTGTCATTAACTGCTTCTAACGTTTCGTTTTCAGTTAATTCGCTATTTTTAAGGCCGTGTCATTCATTCGCTCCATAGGACCTTCTGATCAGTCAGACAATGACCTGGTAGCCAGTTATCAACGATCGGGCGACCTGTCGGTGTTGGGTGAGTTGTACAGCCGTTATATGGACCTTGTATATGGCGTGTGTCTCAAATACCTGAAGGACCCGGAACTGGCCAAGGATGCCGTGATGCAGCTATTTGAAGAGCTGGTGGTAAAACTGAAGAAACATGAAGTGGGCAATTTTCGCGGATGGCTGCATCAAGTGGCTAAAAATCATTGCCTCATGTACTTGCGTACGCCCCGGAATTTAAAAACGGTGGAATTCAGCACGGAACTTGTGCAAAATGAAGAAACTGTGCATCTGAATGGCGTACTGGAGCGCGAAGAGAATCTGGATCGCCTGTCTTACTGCCTGGAGACACTGGCAGCCGAGCAGCAAACGACTATCCGGCTTTTTTACCTGGATAGCAAATCATACAATGAGATTGCAGCGATCACAGGTCTGGAATGGAATAAAGTAAGGAGTTATATTCAGAATGGACGACGCAACCTGAAGACCTGTATGGATAGCAGGGAAGCGATGGAGAGAACCAGTACAGCTACCGGAGAAGCCGGTTTGCCAATGGAATAAAAAACAGAGAACTTTATACATGTAATGTCAAACGGATCAAACATACCACAGTTTACAGCGGCTGATATTGAAAAATATCACCGCGGGCTGCTTTCGGCTGCAGAAATGCATGCGCTGGAAAAAGCGGCGCTGGAAGATCCGTTCCTCGCCGATGCCCTGGATGGCTATACCGAGCCGGCTGCGCAGCCACAGGCTGACCTGGCCGACCTGCAGGCCCGGCTTGCTAAAAGACTGGAAGAAAAAGAAGAAACAAAAGTTATCCCCCTTGCTGGCAGCAAACGGCAACTGGCCCCCTGGTGGAAGGCCGCCGCAGCCGCCGTGTTGCTCGTTGGCGGAGCCGCTCTTTACCTGCAGTTGCGCAATACCGGGGAATCTCCGGTTACCCCCATTGCCCAGGCATCCGAAAAAGAGCAGCCACATATTGATGCCAAAGACAAAACAGAAACACCGGTTGCCGGCAATAATGGACTTTTCAACCCCGATTCACTGACCGGTCAGCAATCCGTTGCCAAAGGAGAAAATGCGGCGCCTGCTTTTAATAAGGCAGAGGCCATTACTCAACCAACATCGTCCGGAGTAGCTAAGGAAACCAGCGCACCGGCAGCTATTGAACAGGCAGCCCCTGTAGCAGTGCCGGCTCCCAATGAACCGGTAGCAACCATCATACCTGTACCGGCCCCTCAGGATGCAGTCATTGCGCGCAACAAAAAAGAAGCTGCCGACAAGGAGGCACAGGAAGGTGCGCTGGCCCGGCAGCAGTCGCAGCAACGTGAAGTTGCAAAGGCGCGCGTACAGACAAGCGATAACCCTGGTCTGAACCAGGAGCTTAAAAGAAAACAGGCCCTGCGTGACGTCTTCTACCGGTTTGGACAACAACAATAATAATGCTGTTGCCTACAACTACAATCGTCAATACAATCAACGCGCCAATGTTTTCCGTGGCCGTGTAACCGACCCTGACAATAATGCCCTGCCCTTTGCCAATATCACGAACCCGGTAGACAATATCGGCACTTATGCTGATGCAAATGGCAACTTCATACTTACCTCACCCGACTCGGTGCTGAGTGTGCAGGTACGCTCCATTGGTTTTGAAAACCGGCAATACGCCATGCGCAGCCAGGCTCCCAGCAACCAGATAACCCTGCAGGAAGATCGCAGCCTGAATGCCCGTGTACTCGATACCATTCGCCGTGTGCGCTCTGTAGCCAGCAATACCATGATACATGAAGAACCCGAACCCGCAGATGGCTGGAATAATTATGATACTTATATCGCCAACAATCTGCAGATACCTGAAACGGTACGAATGATGGATGTGGGCAGCTCGGGCGCCGAAGTGGAAGTAAGCTTCGAAGTCAACAGATATGGACAGCCCGTAAACATTAAAATCGTACGCTCTACCTGCACCAAATGTGAGCAGGAAGCCATTCGCCTGATCAAGGAAGGCCCCCTCTGGAAAAAGAAAGGCCGCAAGAGCAAGACCCGGGTCACACTGTCTTTCTAAGTTACCTTTTATTTAATACCCGCCAGTTGGCCAGACTTCCCTTATTTTTGCTGCCTCTAAAACACATTGCTATGAAAAGAATTTTTCTGGCGCTTACTGCCACTGCCCTGATGTTTACAGCTCAGGCCCAGTTAAAAACCCCTGCTCCGAGTCCTTCACAAACCGTTAAGCAGGAATTTGCCTTATCTTCTGTCGAATTGTCTTATTCCCGTCCGGGTATCAAGAGCCGTAAATTATATACCGATATCGCTCCTGCCGGTAAAGTGTGGCGTACAGGTGCCAATGGTGCCACTACCCTCACTTTTGGTGAAGAAGTAAATATCGGTGGTGTGAAAGTACCTGCCGGTAAATATGGCCTGCTCAGTATTCCGGATAAAAAAAGCTGGATACTCATCATCAGCAAACAAACAGATGTAACCAGCCCGGCTGCCTATAAAGCCGAAATGGATGTGGTACGTATCCCTGTAGCTGTTACTAAAACCAAAACAGCCGTAGAAACATTCACCATTCAGTTTGCCAATGTAAAATCTACCAGCCTCGATATTCAGTTGCTGTGGGATAAATCAGTGGTATCTCTGCCCGTAACCGTTGACATCGACAGCAAAATAATGGCCAGCATTGATGCGGCTATGAAAACAGACAAGCCTCCTTATTTCCAGGCTGCCATGTACTATATGGACAATGGCAAGGATCTGAACCAGGCCCTTTCCTGGTTTAACAAAGCTGTGGAGCAACAACCGGATGCTTTCTGGGTACAACACCAATGGGCCAACTGCCTGGCTAAACTGGGTAAAAAACCGGAAGCCATTGCAGCAGCCAATCGCTCAAAGGAACTGGCTCAAAAAGCTAAAAATGACGATTACGTAAAGCTGAATGATGACCTGCTGAAAAAGCTTGCTAAATAATTTTACGCATTCCCCGTAATAAAAAAGAGTTCGCCTGTGCGAACTCTTTTTTATTGAGTGCGGTCAGCTCTTTATTAAGTTTTCCAGAACAGCTTTGCCACATAACTGAATGCCACCACCGCCAGGGCGCCGACAGCATTGAGCCATAAAAAGCCCAGTCCTATCACATCATATTCATTCAGCATGAAAAGCAGGACTACCAGCAATTCGGCTACTATCGCTCCCGCAAATACAGCTGTACCCTTAACGCTTTTGCAATAGAATGCCACGAGGAACACTCCCAGGATGGTTCCATAAAACAGTGACCCCAGCAGATTCACAGCTTCGATCAGGCTATTGCCGATATTGGAGGCAAACATTGCCACAGCTATACAAAACACCCCCCAACCAAACGTATACCATTTGGAGATTTTATAATCCTGCTCCTCCGTAGCTTCTTTTCGGCTAAACCGTTTGTGAAAATTGATAACAGTACTGGATGCAAGTGAATTGAGTGCGGCAGCGATGCTGCCCCAGGATGCCAGAAAGATGATCGCGATCAGCAGGCCTACCAGGCCCACCGGCAGATAGTCGATCACAAAACGGAGAAAAATGTAATTGGTATCGTTGTCGTCGCCGCCATTCTTTTTTACCAGTGCCTGCACGGCCTTACGCACACTGTCTGAACTGCTCTGTAATACCCGCAGCTGCGCAATCGACTGATCAGACTGACTGTTGCCGTATTCTGTAAGTACCGTCTTTTTTTGTTCCTGGATAACCTGTTGCCGTTCCTGCAATTGCACCAGCTCCTGCCGGTGAGGCGATTGCTCCAGCCTTGTCAGTTCTTTCTGATTAAAAAAAGCGGGTGCCTGATGAAACTGGTAAAAGGTGAAGACCAGTATACCCACCAGCAGGATCAGGAATTGCATGGGAACCTTTACAATACCATTCATGAGCACACCAATGCGGCTTTCGGTCATAGAGCGGGCTGTCAGGTAACGGCCTACCTGCGATTGATCGGCTCCGAAATAAGAAAGCAACAGGAAAAAACCACCGATCATACCACTGATGATATTATAACGATCGCCCCAGTCGAAGCCCTTGCCTTCTGTAAAACCGGTGGTGATCACATTCATTCTACCCAGTTTGCCGCCTACTTCCAGCGCATCAGTAAACCCGACATTTGCCGGCAAATGGTTTACCACATAATAACCGGCAATGAACATACCAGCAAAAATGATCACTAGTTGCAGCTGCTGTGTATAAGCCACTGCACGCGCACCACCTGTTACTGTATATATAATAAGTAACCCGCCCATAAACAGGTTGGTCCAGTATATATTCCAGTCAAGCAGGGTTGACAAAATGATGGAAGGCGCAAAAATGCTGATACCTGTAGAAAGGCCCCTTTGTATAAGAAAAAGTAAGGAAGTAAAGGTCCTGGTTTTAGTATCAAACCTGGTCTCGAGGTATTCATAAGCGGTGATCAGTTTGAGCCGGGTGAAAACCGGTATAAACGTGATACAAACCACGATGGCTACCAGGGGCAGGCCGAAATAATACTGCACAAACCGCATCCCGTCTGTATAGGCCTGGCCGGGTGCTGCCAGAAATGTAACGGCACTTGCCTGTGTGCCCATAATGCTTAACAGTACAAGCCACCACGGCATACTCCGGTTAGACAGGAAATATCCATCCAGGTTGCGTGTGGTACGGCTTTTATAAATACCATACGCCATGATGCCGGCAAGCGTCGTTATAAGTACAATCCAGTCGAGCTGATTCATGCAAAATATTCAGTGATCCAATAAAAGATAATAATCTGTACCAGCAGCACCAGTATTACAAAAATGTACCACTGCCTCCAGGTTTTAAATAAAGGGATCTTATCTTTTTCGTCTGGTTTCATCGTCTGTTATTATTAGCACGGGTCCATCCCAAAAACACAATGGCACCGCCAATGATCAGTCCCAGTAAAATACCAATCCGTACACGTTTGATCGCCAGGCCCAGCAATAATCCCAGCACAATGGCAAAAAGAAAAGCCATTTCGCCCCGGCGGATACTTGGTTTATTTTGTTTCGTCATAGTTTTAGTGGTCAGTGATCGGTGGTCAGTGGTCAGTGATCGGTGGTCGGTGGATAGTAAGGTTGGTGCACTCCTCTCATTTTCAAATTTTCAAATCCTCAAATCATCAAATTATCAAATTATCAAATTTTCCAATCCATTAGCACATCAGCACATTAACCCATTAGCATATTATCCTCTCTCTTCTTCAAATCCTCAAATCACCAAATCTTCAAATCCATTAGCACATTAACCCATTAGCATATTAGCACATTACTTCAGAATCCTTTCTTCTTATTCAACGCAATCAGGTTGGCCAGCAACCGGTATGCACCGGGGACACCGGCTGGCAGCTCACGGAAAAAGACCAGGCCTGTATACGTAAAAAATCCTTTGCCATATTGCGCTACGAGCAGACTGCCTTCATCTGCATTTTCGCCCGGATCGTTCATACTGATCAATGCAGTCATTTTTGTTTTATCCCAGTTGCTGCCATGATAAATGCTGCGCTCCTGGATCCATCCTTCAAAGTCGGCTGCAACGATCTTATTCGGATAATTAAAGACAGGATGACCGGGCTGCAGAAAACGAACAGCCGCATTTTCATCCGTAATACGTGCCCTGGATATATCAAATGCGTAGGGGCCGATTTTTGCTTTTACCGGACCAATGTTGCTGCTGGTGTTGTATTGTACAATCAGGTTGCCACCACCAGCCACATACCCCATGAGCTGATCGTAATAACCATTCAGCCATTCATTGGTATTGTATGCCCGTACACCCGTGATAATAGCATCAAACTGATCCAGGTGATTGCGTGAAATGTTCTTTTCATCCAGCAGCGTCACTTCATATCCCATCAGTTCAAGCGCCTGCGGTACTTTATCACCTGCACCGGCGATATAACCGATCTTATGATGTACTGTTTTCAGCTCAAAAGCCACCAGGTTGGTTTCGGCCGGTTTGAAATAAGTGATTGTGGGAATATGATCATAAGCGATCCGGCGATGGTAGCTGCTATACCGGATACTATCAGGCGAAGTAGCCACCAGTTTGACCTGCTCACGCAATACGGCTGAGGTATTACCTGCCGGTGAAAATAAGGCCGATGAATAATTATTGCGGTTGTCGCGGGGATTATACGCAAACCGGCCATCTTTCACTTTCCACTTATTCGAATACTGATACGCCATCTGGTAAGAGAGCGTATCAGCTTTATTTGCATAGAACTGTACCTGTACCCGTGTTGCCGTATCACCAATTACCAGGTTATTGTCATTTACAAAACGTAATTCCACCGGAGGTAATACAACCAGGGGCTGATAGATCTCTCCTTTCACCGGATCGGTATATTTATAACGGACGGGACAATGCACCGTAAGCGGTACCCCCTGAATAGTTAATGAAAAATCAGCCGTATAAGCGGGGTCAACATCCGGCTGACCTATTTTTTGCAGATCACTTACCTGAAAATAACCTTCGGCCATTTTTTCTTTCAGCCAGTACGGTTGCGTAAGCGGATAAGTTTTGGGAATACGGATGGTTGTTGTTTGCTCCAGGTTTACATTGGTGCGTAAAGGAGTATTCAGATCAATACTGGTTGCCCCCAGTATTACTTTATCCAGCACCACTTCTGCACCGAGGCGATTGATGGCCGCAAGCTGCACTTTCAATTCGTCGCCCTGCACCGTAGTGGCTACACGGGTAAATGCTTCGAGGTAGAGGCCACTGCACTGGATCAGCAATTCCTGCACTTCGCGCAGCTTCTGTGTTTTCCAGGGCTGATCAGCCAGTGTACTGATCTGCTTGTACAGGCTGGCAAGTGCGGACACTGATTTTTCCGGATGCATCAGATCATATTGCTGAATAAGCTGGCTCACCAGTTTACTGACTACTTCGCCACCCGGCAGCCTTGCCCACGAAGTATTGACATTATCCAGCAGGGAAACGGCAGGTACAGTACCTCCGGTTGTTTTAAAACTTTCGAAAGCTTCTCCACGCGAGGCCGGTACACCAAAACCCTGGCTCTTATGCTGACTGCGGCTGGCGGCAGCTATTTCACCATAACTTTTACCCAGCAATGTATTGAATCCGCCCACATCAATTTTGAACTGATCGGGTTGAATAGTATTGACTGCACCGAAGTTGAAGGTGTTCCACAAAATACGTTGCGCCTGCCAGGGCTTCACCCAGCGGAGCTGCTCGGGAAAACGTTTGGGGTCGGCTGCTGCGGCAAAGGCTTCATTGGCCAGTATGGCAGAAGCAGTATGATGACCATGTCCTCCCTCACCGGTAGTGGGAAAACGGGTAATGATCACATCGGGTTGAAACTTCCGGATCACCCATACCACATCGCTTAATATTTTTTCCTTATCCCATTTGGTAAATGTTTCTTCTGGGTTCTTGGAGTATCCGAAATCAAATGCGCGGGAAAAGAATTGCTCACCACCGTCTACCCGACGTGCAGCCAGTAATTCCTGTGTGCGGATAAGTCCCAGCTCCACCCCCTGCTCGTCGCCGATCAGGTTTTGCCCTCCGTCGCCACGGGTGAGTGAAAGATAACCGGTGCGGTATAATTTTTCGTTGGATAAATAGGTGATCAGTCGTGTATTCTCATCGTCCGGATGCGCCGCAATGTATAATACACTGCCCAGCACATTCAGTTTTTGCATGGCCTGATAGATTTCAGCCGAAGTAAGACTGCGTTTTTCCTGGCCCGATACCGGATGGAACAGGTAAAAAAAAGAAATGACCAGCAAACTGATGCGGGTAAAAAATTGCTTCATCCCATGTAATTGTGCAGCGAATATAAACTGATGTGTGCAAATGGCTTCTGCCTTCTGTCCATTTTACAGGTTTTAAGTACCTTTCTGCAAATGTTTTAACAGAAATGAAGATATTTTTTCCGCTGCTATTGCTGGCAGCAGTGCTGCAGGCCTGTACCGGCACACAGAAAAACAGCCTGACCGGCATTGATCCCTATAATTATACTATACAGAAAAAAACGGTCGCTACGAATGGAGCCGTGGTCACTGCACACACACTCGCCAGCCAGGTAGGACTGGCTATCTTAAAAAAAGGAGGTAATGCCGTGGATGCCGCCATTGCCAGTCAGTTGGCGCTTGCTGTTGTATATCCCAATGCCGGCAACCTGGGTGGTGGCGGATTCATGGTGGCACATCTTGCCGATGGACGTGAACTCGCCATTGATTACCGCGAAAAAGCACCTGGCGGGGCATCGCGCGATATGTATCTCGATGCAGATGGCACGGCGCGTACCGATAAGAGCCAGGATGGACACCTCGCTGCCGGTGTGCCGGGCACTGTAGCCGGGCTCTTTGCCGCAGCCAAATACGGCAAGCTGTCTTTTGCGGATCTTATCGATCCGGCTATAACGCTGGCCGAACATGGATTTGCTATCAACGACAACGAAGCCGCTGCATTGAACAGTCTCCAGGACGATCTGAAAAAATTCAATACCGTACCACCTGTATTTGTGCGCAACAAGCCCTGGAAAGCCGGTGATACACTGATTCAAAAAGACCTCGCAGCCACCCTCCGGCGAATCAAAGAAAAAGGCGCCGATGGCTTCTATAAAGGAGAAACAGCGCAGCTGATAGTCGACGAAATGAAACGGGGCAATGGACTGATCACACTGGATGATCTCGCTGCGTATAAAGCGGCTGAACGTACGCCCCACAAATTTGACTATAAAGGATACCAGGTGGTAAGTATGCCCATGCCCAGCAGTGGCGGCCTTCTTCTGCATCAGATGCTGAAAATGATAGAGCCCCGCTCTATAAAAAATGATGGCTTCCTTTCGGCCAGCGCTGTGCAGCTGATGGTAGAGGCAGAACGCCGCGCCTATGCTGACCGTGCCGAATATATGGGTGATGCCGATTTTTATAAAGTACCGGCTGACCGGTTATCCGCCGACAGTTATATCCAACAACGGATGAAAGATTACCAGCCTGGTATTGCCGGCAACAGCAGAGCCATTGCTCCGGGCAGACTGCCCGCGCCTGAAAGCGAAGAAACCACTCACCTCAGCATTATTGATAAAGAAGGAAACGCTGTAGCCGTGACCACTACACTCAATGGCTCGTATGGCAGCCGTACAGTAGTGGGCGGTGCCGGGTTTCTGCTGAACAATGAAATGGACGACTTCAGTATAAAACCCGGTGTACCGAATATGTATGGAGCGGTAGGTGGAGAAGCCAATGCTATTCAACCCGGCAAGCGAATGCTGAGTTCCATGACCCCTACGCTGGTTTTGCAAAATGGCAAACCCTTCCTCGTAGTGGGTACACCAGGCGGTACTACTATTCCCACATCTGTTTTCCAGACCCTGGTAAACATTATCGATTTTGACCTGACTACAGAAGATGCTGTTTATAAACCCAAGTTTCACCACCAGTGGCTACCCGATACTGTTTTTGTAGAAAAAAATTTTCCGGATACCGTTTTCCTTCAACTGGAAAAGATGGGATATAAGCTGCTTCAGCGCGGACAGATCGGACGTACCGAAGTGATCCGTGTGCTGCCCGATGGCCGCTTTGAAGCCGTAGCCGACAAAAGAGGAGATGATTCGGCAGAAGGGTGGTAAAACAATGTGCTAATTTGAGGATTTGAAGATGAGCAATAAGTTTTAATGGTAGATTTTAAATTAATAAGTGTTTCCGGTACTGATGGACAATTACGATCTTAATAACCAATCTTCAAATTCTCAAATTTTCAAATCTCCAAACCAATTAACCATGTCTATCGCAACCGAATTTCTATCTACTTCCATCCGCCGGGTACGTTATTATAAAGACCTGGCGGAGCGTTGTTTTGAACAGCTGACCGATGAGGATTTTCATTATATGCCCAATGATGTTTCCAACAGTATTGCAGTAATCATCCAGCATATGAGCGGCAATATGCTTAGCCGCTGGACCGATTTCCTGACCAGTGATGGAGAAAAGGACTGGCGCAACCGTGATGCCGAATTTGGACAATTGCGTCACAGCCAGGCAGAACTGATGATGATATGGCAAAAGGGCTGGGATTGTTATCTGCAGACGCTGGAATCACTGAAAGAAGAGGACCTGCTAAAAAAAGTCACCATCCGGCAGGAATCCCTCAGCGTAATCAATGCCATCAACCGGCAACTGGCGCATTATCCTTATCATGTAGGACAGATCATATACATTGGCCGTCTGATCAAAGACCAGCAGTGGAAAAACCTCTCAATCGCGCCAGGAGCTTCGCAGGCATATAATAAGCAGGAAGGGGTAAAGGATCCGGCAAAAAAGTTCTGATCAACAACTGGAAGAAAGATTTGAAAATTTGAGGATTTGAAGATGTGGAGTGTAATGTGCTAATCTACTAATGCCCATGACATCCTTTTACCCTTAACCTTCTGCCCTGCTTGCTACTTATAACTATTTTTATATTTTTACGCCCCAATGAATCCAGTAGGCCGGGGCCTCTCCTGTGCAAATACCTCCCACTTTATTTTATTATACACCGAAATTATGGCTGGCTATAGCCTGCCTGGCTGATTTTTATGAAGAAAATTGCGTTCATTCTGGCTTTTACCGGCATTAGTTTCTTTTGCCTGGCTCAACAATCTCAATTTGGCATTTTTGCCGGGGCACAGGCCAGTGCCGCCCGGTATAGCATTGCCGGCGAAAAACAGTCGGTCGACAGCAAATATGGATTTCAGATAGGTGCCGGCTGGAAAATCCCCTTCGAAGAGCGACTCTATTTTGCTCCTGCAGCTTTTTACAGTCTGAAAGGTTTCGAAGTGGATCTCAACAAACCTTCTTTTCCGCCCAACGCCAATGCTGTACATAATGATGTACGCCTGCATACGTTTGAGCTGGCTTTTCTGCTGCAATATGACCTGAGCCGTCAACCCGGACATCTGTTTATCAAAGCTGGCCCCAGTCTTGATTTTCAGCTGTCTGGCACTGAAAAATACAGTAAGGCCAATGGAGAAGTGGTAGATCAGAAAATGCGCTTTGGCTTTGGTGATTATGGTCGCTATGCCGCCAGTATACTGACGCAACTCGGTTATGAGTGGCCGGGTGGATTTTACCTGTTTGGTCAGTATTCTCATGGTATTGGCAGCTTCAACAATGCCGACCATGGTCCCAAAATTGTACACCGGGTGTATGGCCTGTCGGTAGGTCATTATCTGGGTAAAAAAAGAAAAATTGTGATTGATACCCGCAACCGGCAGTAAGGGGAATATCACCGATACCTGCCCGCATTTAGTATACAGATAAATGCATTGCAACGATCAACACTTCTAATCTGTTTCTAATACTGGTGAAAACCAGTGTGTAGTGGATAATTTTTTCCCCAACAAACATGTGGAGGGATTTGCATATATCGGACTTTGCAGTATCTTTATCCCCTATCCCACAGGATATAGGTTGATGAATCACTCCTCATCAAAATTATTTCCCGGGCTATAGCTTACTTATCTCGCTGTATCCCAATATCCTCCCCAATTTCCTGATGAAATAATATCCTGAAGATCCTCAATCAGTACCTTATTGTTTACTACCCTAATAAAAGATCATGAAAGGGATGATAATGACGTATACCTATCGGAAGCAGTTATTCGTATTCTTTATTTCGCTGTTGTTTTTCCACATTTCAACAGCCCAGAATGCAATCGTTACTGAAAACCAACTGGCTGGTAATCCAGCTTCAGAATGGGATGTAAATGGAGCCGGCGATCTCAGCATCCAGGGCTTCGCAACAGAAGTAAGTGTAAACCGCAACCAGCGAGTGCATTTTAAGATCAAAACGAACGCTTCCGCCTACACTATCAGTATTTACCGCCTGGGTTATTATGGCGGTCTGGGTGCCCGCTTCAAAGGAAACGGTGTTGT
This sequence comes from Chitinophagaceae bacterium, assembly GCA_047600605.1. Lineage (GTDB taxonomy): Bacteria > Bacteroidota > Bacteroidia > Chitinophagales > Chitinophagaceae > CAYMZZ01. The sequence goes on from JASGKK010000001.1 coordinate 1,251,300, forward strand.
ATCTGCCACCCTGCCTCAAACCCAACCCGACCCATTTGAAGATCCGGCTACCGGTCTGGTAGATTGTGGTACCTGGAATGAATCGGGTTACTGGGATGTACCGAATGATGCTGTATCCGGTTATTATATCGCCCGGCTCAAAAGAACTGACAACAATGGTGCCAGCCATATAGTATTCATCGTGCGTAACGACGGCAATACATCTGACCTTTTTTTCCAGGCCTCCGATGCTACCTGGCAGGCCTATAATGTATATGGAGGAAACAGCCTGTATGTAGGTTCAACTTCCTATCCGGCAGGCCGTGCTGTGAAGGTAAGTTATAACCGCCCTTATATCACCCGCAATGGCGGCGGCGGCGGCGGTTATGGTGAAGACTGGATCTTCAATGCCGAATACCCCATGATCAAATTCCTGGAGCGTAACGGTTTTGATGTAACCTATACCTCCAATATGGATGTACAAAAAAATGGTGCCGAAATCCTTAACCATAAAGTTTTCCTTTCTGTCGGTCACGATGAATACTGGTCTGCGGAAATGCGTACGGCAGTAGAAAATGCCCGTACGGCAGGTGTGCACCTGGCTTTCTTCAGCGGCAACGAGATCTACTGGAAAACACGTTATGAAAACAGTGCAGACGGCAATAATACACCTGACCGTACACTGGTATGTTATAAAGAAGGCGTACTGGGCGAAAATCCCTGTGGCAACAAATGTGATCCCACCAATATATGGACCGGTCTCTGGCGTGCTGCCGATGGTGCCGGCTATGGTGGCAATCATCCTGAAAACGCCCTTTCGGGTCAGCTCAGCTGGGATGGCACCACCGGCTCGATGCAGGTACCTTCTGCTTATAAAAATCTTCGCTTCTGGCGCAACACTTCCATTGCCAGCATGGGTATTGAAGATGTAAAGACTTTCCCTTATGGCACCCTGGGTTATGAGTGGAACTATGAGCAGCCTCAGTATGCGCAGTTCAACCCTCCCGGCCGTATCCGCCTTTCCAATACCACACTGAATGGCAAGACGCACAAAATGTCTATGTACCGCCACTCCAGCGGTGCGCTGGTATTTGGTGCCGGTACGGTACAGTGGGCATGGGGGCTTGACAGCGATCACGACAATGGCAACGAAGCGCCGGATGCAGATATGCAGCAGGCTACTATTAACCTGCTGGCCGATATGGGCGTACAACCCACCACACTGATGGGCACACTGACCGCAGCCGCTCAGTCTACCGATCACCAGGCACCTGTTTCCATTATCACTACACCGCTCGAAGGCGCTACCATTCCTGCCAATGAGCCGATCACCATTGCCGGTACGGCTTCTGACAATGCGCAGGTGGCCAGCATCGAAATTTCTGTTGATGGCGGTATCACCTGGACCGTAGTATCCGGTGGCAATACCAACTGGCAATATACATGGACCCCGCTTGTACAGGGTGCTACTGTGATCAAGGTGAGAGGTGTGGATGATTCCGGCAATATTGAAGCCGCCGGCACCGCCCCTGCTGCCAATGCAGTAAATATAACAGTAGGACCGCCCGCACCGCCAACCTGCCCCTGCACATTATTTGAAACGACCGATATACCGGCAGCTACTAACCTCAACGATAATGAAGGTGGTATCGAACTGGGCGTAAAATTCAAATCAACCAGCAGCGGTTATATCAATGGTATCCGTTTCTATAAAGGCACCAGCGATGTAGGTACGCATACCGGCAGCCTGTGGGATATCAATGGCAACCTGCTGGGCCAGGTGATCTTTATGAGTGAAACCACCTCCGGATGGCAGGAAGCCATGCTGGGTACACCGGTAGCTATTACTGCCAATACGACCTATGTGGTTTCTTATCACAGTCCTACCGGTTATTACGCAAAAACAGAACCTTATTTTGAAACGGATTATATCACCAACCCGCTGATCGCGCTGGCCGATGCCGGTTCTGCCGATGGCAATGGTGTATATGTTTATTCCGGTACACCAACTTTCCCCAATAATACATTCAACAAAGACAACTACTGGGTCGATGTCGTATTCAACACCGTTGCAGGACCAGATCTGGTAGCACCCGAAATACTTTCAGTAAAACCGGCCAACGGAGCCACCAACTTCCCGGTTGCTGATAAACCCATCGTGAATTTCAATGAAACGCTGGATGTAAGTTCTGTCACCGCAGCGAATTTTGATCTGCGCGATGCCGGCAACAGTCCCGTAGCCCATACAGTAGCTTACAATGCTGCTCTGCGCCGCGTTACCGTCACGCCAAGCAGCAACCTGGCTTATTCCAGTGTATATACCCTGACGGTAAAAGGTGGTGCAGGTGGCGTAAAAGATGCTGCCGGCAATCCGCTGCCCGCCGACCAGAGCTTCAGTTTCTCTACCATAGATCCTGCACCCGGTAATCCCGGCGATGGTCCCGGTGGCCCGATACTGGTCATTCATTCTGCCAGCAATCCATTCAGCCGTTTTACTGCAGAAATGCTGCGTGCTGAAGGCTTCAACAATTTTGCAGTCATGGACATCAGCGCAGTAGATGCTACTGTACTCAACAACTATGACGTGGTGCTCCTGGGTGAAGTACCTGTAAGCCCTGCACAGGCTACTATGTTCAGTACCTGGACCGATGCAGGCGGTACGTTTATTGCCTTCCGTCCCGATGCCGACCTGGCCACCCTGCTGGGTATCACATCTGCCGGAGGCACACTTGCCGATAAATATATCCTGGTCAATACATCCAGCGAAGAAGGTAATGGCATTGTGGGTGAGACCATCCAGTATCATGGTACAGCCGACCAGTATACACTGAGTGGAGCTACCAGCCTGGCCACCCTGTACAGTGCTGCTGCCACCGCTACCATTTATCCTGCAGTGACCACACGTGCAGTAGGCAGCAATGGTGGTAAAGCCATTGCTTTTGCATACGACCTGCCCCGCTCCATAGTATACACCCGCCAGGGCAATCCTGCCTGGGCTGGCCAGAAACGCGACGGCACTACCGGTCCTATCCGCTCCGACGATATGTTCTTCGATGCGGGAGGCAACCACTGGATCGATTTCAGTAAAGTAGCTATACCACAGGCAGATGAGCAACAGCGCCTGCTCAGCAATATCATCATGAAGAGCAGTCTGCATCGCAAACCACTGCCCCGCTTCTGGTTCCTGCCGCAGGGCTTTAAAGCTGCTGTAGTAATGACGGGCGATGATCACCTGAACAATGGTACAGCCGGCCGCTTCAATCAGTACCTCGCTTATGGCAACAATACTGCCCAGGATATAAAAGACTGGAAAGCGGTGCGTGGCACTTCCTATATCTACAACAACACACCTATATCCAACAGTACTGCAGCTCTGTTTGAGTCGCAGGGTTTTGAAATTGCCCTGCACCCTACAACAGACTGCATCAACTGGACAGAGACTTCGCTCAACAATACCTTCAGCACTCAGCTGGCGCAACTGGCCAATCAGTTGCCCGATATTTCCAAACCAGTTACCAACCGTACACACTGTATGGCCTGGAGCAACTGGGCCGGCTCGGCCAAAGTATCGGTACTGAATGGTATCCGTATGGATATGAACTATTACTACTGGCCTGATACCTGGGTACAGAACCGTGCAGGTATGTTTACCGGCTCCGGTATGCCCATGCGTTTTGCCGACCTCGATGGCAGCCTTATCAACTGTTACCAGATGGTCACACAGATGACCGATGAGTCTGGTATCAACTACAGCACCTTTATCAGCTCATTGCTTGACAAAGCCGTTGGCAGCGAAGGATACTATGGCGTATTCACCGCCAACATGCATACGGATTCTGCCACCCATATCGGGTCATCGACCATCATTGCTGCTGCAAAGGCCCGTAATCTGCCCGTTGTATCTGCCCGCCAGATGCTTAACTGGCTCGATGGCCGCAATGGTTCTTCTTTCAGCAATATCGTGTGGAATAATAATGAGCTGAGCTTTACGGTAAATGCATTGATCAATGCTTACAAAATGCAGGGCATGCTGCCGCTGCTGTCGGCCGATGGCATGCTGACTGCTATCACCCGCAATGGCTCACCGGTGACCTTCACTGTACAAACCATTAAGGGTATCCAGTACGGCTTCTTTGAAGCCACCAGCGGCAACTATGTAGCCAGCTATGCACCGGTTTCATTTGCTATTATTAATGGCTCTGTGACCCTGCAGGGCAGACCGGCTGCTCCGAATGCAAGATGGTCTGTGCCAGTGAAAGTGGATCTGTATGCCAATGGCAATACTACCACCCCGGTTATGTCATATAATGTTACAACCGATCAAAGTGGTAACTTTAGCATACCCAATGTCCCGGCCGGTACCTATACTATTGCTGTTAAGAATAGTCACACGCTTAAGAGAGTTTTGAGTGGGCAGGTGTTAGCTACAGGAGCCAATGCATTAAGTTTTGGTTTGCTGCTGGAAGGAGATGCGAACAATAACAATTTCGTGAGTGCTACAGACTTCTCAATCCTTTTGAATAGCTTCAACAAATCTTCGACAGATGCAGGCTTCGATGCAAGAGCTGATTTTAATAAAGATGGATTCGTTTCTGCTCTTGATTTCTCTTTACTATTAAACAATTTCAACCAGGGTGGAGAAAACCCATAAAATATTTCAAGCTTTTCACTCTAAACGCGCACACATATGAACCGGATCTCTAAAACCTTCAAAAAAGCTATTACTGCAACGCCTTCGTTTCTAAAGGTATTTGCACTAATACCTATGGCAATACTGTTAATGACATTAGCAGTAAATGGCCAATCTGCCAACATTATTGTAGCACCAGCCGTCAGTAATGTATCTGTCAATCAAAGCTTCTCTGTAAACGTAAATGTCGACATGATTTCAGGAGATGCTGACGTTGCTGAAGTACGTATGACATTTGACAACACTAAATTGCAGGTAACCTCTGTCACCAGACCTTCAACAGCTATTTTCCCTACCGAGGCTCTTCCGTTAGACCCAGTAGCAACAATGAATGGCTCAGGCGTGATCAGGTACAGCGCAGGGACTTCAAGCAATTTCCCTACAGCAGATTTCACCTTATTGACTGTAAATTTCACAGTTATTGGAGGTGCCAATACATCTACTGCTTTAAACTTTGTCGTTCCTCCTACAACTGTTGTACGGGGTGGGTCTGAAATACTGAATACAACTATAAACGGTGTTATCAATATTGCAGCCGCCTGTACTCCTCCTACCGCCACCATCAGCAATACAGCCACCTGTAATGGTCAGGCATTTAACCTGGTATTACAAGCCGCAACCGGTACGGCCCCTTTTGACCTGGTGATCAACGGCAACACATATAACAATGTGAATGTAGGCGGCGTTATCACTGGCATTACACCGCCTACCGAAAACCTGTGGACCCCTGGCGATGCGCCCACCGATGTAGACCTGAATGACGGAGCCCCTATTGAAGTAGGCACCAAATTCACAGCTTCTGTAAACGGATTTATCAAAGGTGTCCGTTTTTATAAAGGTGCTGGCTCAACCGGTACTTTTATCGGCAAACTGTATGATTTCAACAACCCGGCCACACCGCTGGCAACCGCCACTTTTGTAACCACACCCTCTGGCTGGCAACAGGTGCTTTTCAGCACGCCTGTATCTATCACAGCAGGTACACTGTATGTGGTAACCGTATATTCAGCTGCCGGTTATTATGCCAACGCAGATGAATATTTCAACAGTTTCTCACAGGTAAGCGGCTCCCTGACAGCACCTGCCGGCAACAGCTCGACTGATAACAGCAGCAATGGAGTATACTTTTTCGGCGGTCAGGGTTTTCCCAACTCTTCTTACCAGAACTCCAGCTACTTTGTAGACGTGGTATTTACACCTGCTTCATTTACCTACAATCTTACCAGCGTAACGGGTGATGATGGCTGTATCAATACCGGTGCCCTGCAGACACTGCCTGTAAACTCTCCTGCCTGCAGCACCCTGCCTGTAACGTTGATGAGCCTGAGCGCCACTCCACAGGACAACAGCAAAGTGATGGTGAAATGGTCTACCTCTTCCGAGATCAATAACAAAGGTTTTGAAGTACAACGCAGCCTCGACGGCCGCAACAACTGGCAGACAATTGCCTTTGTAGAGGGCGCGGGCGACAGCTACACTGTACGCAACTACAGCTATACAGATGCCAACCTGGTAGCACGCCGTTATTTCTATCAGCTGAAACAGGTAGATATTGATGGCCGTTACAAATACTCGATGGTAGTATCTGCCAACCTGAGCACACGTGATGGTTACAGCCTCGAGCAAAACTTCCCCAACCCAACCGGGGGAAGTCAGTACACAACCATCCGCTTCACCCTGCCCCGTCGTACCAATGTGACGCTGTCGCTGTACGATATGAATGGCCGCCTGATCCAGACGCTGGCCACCGGCAACAAGGATGCAGGTACCCATGCCATCCCATTCGATCCTTCCAGATTGTCGACCGGCTTGTATTACTACAAACTCCAGACAGAAGATTTCACAGACACGAAGAAGATGACCGTACGGTAATCATATTTGTCCAATCGAGAACCCAGCCCCCTCGCGCAAGCAGGGGGCTTTTTTTTTACTTCTGCACCCGTTCTTTTTATTAATTTTATTTATGCCTTTTCCGCCAGACAATCCCGTAACCTCCGCCACTGTTTCAGGGACCTATCGTTTTGCTCTTGTATCGCTTCTGTTTTTTTTCAGCCTGAAATTCTTACCCGGCTGCACACAGGAGAAAAAAATAGTGCAGGGCAATATAACATTCCTCCCTCTTGCCGACTCCCTGCCCGACCTGCTGGCTCCCGGTCGTGGTGCCGAGCAATGGCATGACCAATACCGCGTAACTATTCCTACCATCAACGGCCATGGCAAATCGCTCGACAAATATTACCGGTTCAGCTGGGTACAACTCGAAAAAGATCCTGGGCAGTATGACTGGAGCCTGTTTGACCAGGAGATCAATGATGCTATTGCCAATGGACAGAAATTTTCTTTTGGCATCATGGCCGCCTGCCCCTCCTGCACGCAGGGTAGCACCAGCATCCGCATCGATGGCAAAATAGCTTCCTATCCCCTGTACCTGCATCAGCAAATGCAAAATGAACCCATCAAAGACTGGGTGACCTCCATCAGCGACATGTGGGTTCCCAACTGGAATAGCCCGGCTTACCTTACTGCACTGGAAAGGCTCAATACCGCACTCAACCAGCATTTGCAAACGGGCTCCTTCAACGGTATCCCCTACAAGAATGTCATCAATTACATCGACGTGCGTGGTTATGGCAGTTATGGTGAATGGCATGAGTCGGGTATTGTTGAAAATATGACGGAGCACCCGGCAGGTACGCGGGCCACTACTACCAGTCTGCAGCGTATCATCGATGCACATGTGCAGGGTTTTCCGGAATTTCAGCTCGTTGCACTGCTGGCCTGCTTTGATGCCAATATGCTGCGCAATACAGCCAATCCGCCTGAGATCGGCTATTACGCACTTACCGTTTCCAATAAAAAAGGTAAACTGGGCCTGCGCCGCGACAACTGGGGTGCTACCGATAATTACCTCAGCCGCTACCTCGATAATAATCCCGGGCAGTTCAAAGGATTAAAGTTTCAGCAGGCGCTGAGTGAGCGCTGGAAGATTGCCCCTGTAGTAGGTGAACCGATACATGGCGGTGCCGATTATAATGGCTGTGAATATGGCGACCTCGAAAACCAGGTACGCCGCTATCATGCCAGTCTCTTTGGTAATGGCAACTATGCCGCATCCAATCGTCCCTGCATGCAGCAACAGATCATAGCAGCCAGCCGGGCAGCCGGTTATCGGCTGCTGCCTGAAGGAGGCAATGTAGACTCTGCTGCCGTTGCCGGCGATACGCTGACCAGCACAATTTACTGGCGCAATACCGGAGTAGCTCCCAGCTATGATACCTGGCAGGTAAGCTATACACTGCATGACCTGCGAACAGATTCGTTACTTTATACCACTGCATCGGGTTTTCAGCCCCGGTTATTTTTACCTGCCGATACGGCGCAGGCATTTACTGACCGGCTTTTTATTCCCGCCTCCTTTCCCGAAGGCAATTATAACCTGCGACTCATCATCCGCGATCCTCACGGATACCGCCAACCACTGCCTCTGGCAATCAGTGGCCGGCAGGAGGATGGAAGTTATCCGGTGAGGACGATTCAAATCATAAAGCGGAAGTAATATTCAGTTTAAAGGTTTAAAAGTATAAAAGGGAAAAAGCAGATACTGGCTATTTGTATTCCACCTTTATACTTTTAAACCTTTGTACACTATTATTATCTTTACCCCATGGCAGAAGACTTAAAAATCGCTACCGGCAGCAAAGCTGAGCAATACATTTCCCTGGTTCCGCAGATACAGGGATTGCTGGAAGGCGAAACCGACCTGGTGGCCAACCTCGCTAACGTGACCGGTGCACTGAAAGAACAGTTTGGCTGGTTTTGGGTGGGCTTTTATCTCGTAAAGGAAGATCAGTTGGTACTGGGACCTTTTCAGGGACCCGTAGCCTGCACGCGTATCCGCAAAGGTAAAGGCGTATGCGGCAGCAGCTGGGCCGAAGCACGCACACTTATTGTACCAGATGTAGAAAAATTTCCGGGGCATATCGCCTGCAGCAGTCTTTCCCGCTCAGAGATTGTAGTCCCCATCATTCGTCAGGGCGAAGTACTGGGCGTGCTGGATGCCGACAGCAGCGAACTTGATGAATTTGACAGCACCGACCAGCACTACCTTGAGCAAATCATTTCCCTGATCCCCTTTTGACCCGTGCGTAAAACAATTCAGATAACAGTGACAGGCAAAGTGCAGGGCGTTTTTTATCGCCAAAGCACCTTGCAAAAAGCAAAGGAACTTCACCTGGGAGGTGAGGTATGGAACAATGCTGATGGCAGCGTGGGCATACTGGCTACAGGTGAGGAGGAAGCCCTCCTTCAGCTCACTGATTGGTGCAGCGAAGGCCCCTCAAGGGCGCAGGTACATTCCGTTGAAGTTACCGATCAGTCTTTACAGGAATTTGCCGGTTTCAGCATCCGGCGCTGATCACTCTCCGCGCAGATTGGTGAGCATATCCGTCGTCATTGCCGCCAGATCATATTCTTCTTTCCATCCCCAATCGGCACGCGCCACTGAATCATCAATGCTCTGCGGCCAGCTATCTGCGATATTCTGGCGGTAATCGGGTTTGTAGGAAATAGCAAAACCGGGAATATGATTGGATATTTCAGCCGCTATTTCACGTGGTGCGAAGCTCATACCTGACACGTTGTAAGACGTGCGAATGCTGACCTTATGTGCCGGTGCTTCCATCAACTCTATTGTGGCGCGGATCGCATCGGGCATATACATCATAGGCAGATAGGTATCTTCTTTCAGGAAACATTCATACTTTCTGCTCTCCAACGCATCGTGATAGATCTCTACAGCGTAATCGGTGGTGCCTCCTCCCGGAGCTGATTTATAGGAGATCAGGCCGGGATAACGCAGGCTGCGGACATCCACACCATACCGGTTGAAATAATAATTGCACCAGAATTCGCCGGCATACTTGCTGATGCCATATACCGTGATAGGCTCTATGATGGTTTGCTGCGGACAGTTTTGCCGGGGCGAACTGGGACCGAATACCGCAATGGAGGAAGGCCAGTATACTTTATGGATCTTTTCTTCACGCGCAATATCCAACACATTGAGGAGTCCCTGCATATTCAGATGCCAGGCCAGGTTGGGGTTCTTTTCGCCGGTGGCAGAGAGGATAGCCGCCAGCAGGTATATCTGTGTGATGTTTTGACGGATCACCTGTACATGCAGCATTTCCTTATTCATCACATCGAGGCTCACATAAGGGCCGGTACCTTCGAGCAGGGGGTTCTGCTCCCGCAGATCGGAAGCGATCACCTGGCTATTGCCATATATTTTACGAAGCGCCAGCGTTAATTCCACTCCGATCTGTCCACTGGCACCTATTACGAGAATCTTTTCTTTGAGCATGGATTTCGATTGAATTTTCAAAAGTAGGGGAAAAAGGAAAAATGTGCTAATGAACAATGTGCTAATGTGCTGATGTGCTAGTGTGCTAATGCAGATCAGTCCTTTGAGTCAGAGAGTTTTTACCTAATTAAATACTCGCAGACAGGAAATGGCAGAATTCAATAATAACTTTTCACCCTTTCATTAGCACACTAGCACATCAGCACATTAGCACATTCTCTCCGTATCTTTGCCCCATGACGCCTTTTTTAAAAGACCTGTTTGCCGGACAGCAGTATGATGAGAAAAACTTTTTTCTGATTGCCGGCCCCTGTGTGGTGGAAAGTGAAGAGCTGGTAATGGAAGTCGCCGAAAAGGTATCGGGTATTTGCCGCAACCTGGGGATTCCCTATGTTTTTAAGGCCTCTTACCGCAAAGCCAATCGTACCAGTGCCGGTTCCTTTACAGGCATTGGCGATGAAGCTGCCCTGCAACTGGTGCAGAAAGCCGGTCAGGCTTATAAGCTGCCTACAACCTCCGATATTCACGCACATGAAGAAGCCGCTGTCGCTGCCAGGTATATTGATATCCTGCAGATCCCCGCTTTTCTGTGCCGGCAGACCGATCTCCTGTATGCTGCCGGTGAAACAGGTAAAATCGTAAACGTAAAAAAAGGACAGTTCCTCAGCGGACCGGCCATGAAATTCGCAGTAGAAAAGATCAAACATACCGGCAACAGCAAGATCATCCTTACCGAACGCGGCACCACATTTGGCTACCAGGACCTGGTGGTTGATTTCCGCAATATTCCCTGGATGCAGGAGCATCAAACACCGGTCGTGATGGATGTGACCCATTCACTGCAACAACCCAATCAAAGCAGCGGGGTGACAGGGGGCAATCCACAACTCATTGGTACCATTGCCAAAGCCGCCATTGCTACAGGCGCCAATGGATTATTTATAGAAACACATCCTGAACCCGCCAAAGCGCTGAGTGACGGCGCCAATATGCTGCGCCTCGATCTGCTCGAAGGACTACTGCAGCAACTGGTAAAACTGCGGAAGGCGGTTATATAACTGTAGCATCGCAATGCATAGCCTTGCTACAATAAAGGGGGGCCGTATTTATTGCAAATACACCCTGCATTACGAACCTGCAAACGAACCCTGATCATCATAAAAAAAACCGGCTCACGCCGGTTTTTTTTATGAAATATGTTTCTTGTTAACGAAGATCTACTTCTTCCACTCCGGGATATTTGCTTTTATCAAATACGAAAACATTATCTGCCAGTGGCTGATTTGTTTTCATGGTAGTAACAGTATAGGAATAACGGTTACCGCCATTTTCCAGCACACGTGTGCTATAAATGGTTTTGGCCGCTTTATTGATCTGAAGATATACCTTATGAAAAGATTTGCTCTTGTCAGTAGGTGTCATCTCAATTTCCTGGATCGTTTTGGCGCCTACTTTTTTCTCTCCGTTGAGGATAGAATAAAAATCCTTATCGTAGAAATTGGTAAAGAGTTTCTGGGGAGTGATCATGCCACTGCTGGCATCCAGGTTTGAAACAGTCACTTCTTTGGCACTTTTATCATAATTCCACACAGTCTTTCCATCGCTGAAGATTTCCTGTCCGGCAAAGCTTACTTTATAGCGGGTACCTTTCATCATAACGGTACCGGTTTTGGTAGACATCACCTTACCCTTCGCATCTTCTACTTTGTAGGTGAAGGTTGCCTGTACCGTGGTAAAGGTTTTGAACTTGTCGCTCACAGATTTGAGTACGGCCGTGGCCTCGGGATCATTTTTGGTGGGATCTTTTTGGGCCAGCAGGGTTCCAACAAAGACGAAAGAAAGTAAGGATAAATAAAACTTCTTCATTTACAATATTTTATCAACGAATTATAGAATGACCGGGTTAAAAACCGGCGCAAAAATAAGCTATTACCATTCAAGACTGGCAACAAGGATGCCGGGTTGCACTATGCCTGTTTTCTTAACATTTTTGTTTCCTAACCCAGGTGTGAGAGATGTTGCTCGAGGTCCATTTCTGTCTTGATCAGCACATCGCGGGCCTTACTGCCCTGGTTGGGACCTACAATACCGGCAGCTTCCAGTTGATCCATCAGGCGGCCGGCCCTGTTGTATCCCAGCTTCATACGGCGCTGCAGCAGGGAGGTCGATCCCACCTGCGCCTGTACAATAAGCCGGGCTGCATCCTCAAACATGGAATCGCGGTCAGAAAGGTCAAAATCTCTCCCTTCCAGTTCCTTTTCATCCACATACTCGGGCAGCAGGAATGCCTGCGGGTATCCCCGCTGATCGCTGATAAAATCAACCACTCCTTCTACTTCTGGCGTATCGACAAAGGCACACTGCAGGCGGGTAAGATCACCATTGTGAGAAATAAGCATATCACCCTTACCGATCAGTTGCTCTGCACCGCCGGTATCGAGGATGGTACGTGAATTGATCTTGGAAGACACTTTAAATGCAATACGCGCCGGGAAGTTGGCCTTAATAGTACCGGTAATGATATTGACAGAGGGGCGCTGTGTGGCAATGATCAGGTGAATACCAATGGCACGGGCCAGCTGCGCCAGACGTGCAATAGGCATTTCCACTTCCTTACCCGCCGTCATGATCAGATCCGCAAACTCATCAATAACCAGTACAATAAACGGAAGGAACTGATGTCCTTTTTGCGGATTCAGTTTTCGTTTTACAAACTTTTCGTTGTACTCTTTGATATTACGTGCACCGGCTTCTTTGAGCAGATCATAGCGGTTATCCATCTCAATACACAATGCATTGAGCGTATGCACTACTTTTTTGGTATCGGTGATAATAGCGTCCTCCTCTCCCGGCAGCTTGGCCAGAAAATGTTTTTCAATATGCCGGTAAATACTCAGTTCCACTTTTTTGGGATCAATGAGTACAAACTTGAGTTGTGAAGGATGTTTTTTATACAACAGGGAAACCAGGATGGCATTCAGGCCTACTGATTTACCCTGACCGGTAGCACCGGCCATCAGCAGGTGAGGCATGCTGGCCAGGTCAACGATATAATTGTCATTATTGATCTTCTTACCAATAGCAATCGGGAGACTGAAACTATTGTGCTGAAACTTGTCGGAAGTCAGCAGGGTTTTCATACTCACCACCGTCTTCTTTACATTAGGCACTTCGATACCAATGGTACCCTTGCCGGGTATGGGGGCAATGATACGAATACCCAGTGCCGCCAGGCTCAACGCAATATCATCTTCCAGGTTTTTGATACGTGAAATACGCACACCGGCAGCCGGTACGATCTCATAAAGCGTGACAGTGGGGCCTACTGTTGCGCTGATTTTCTGTATCTCTATAGAATAGTTGCGCAGGGTGGCGATGATCTGGTTTTTATTATTCTCCAGCTCTGCAGGATCCTGAATGATCTTTTCGCTGCCATGCGTTTCCAGCAGGTCGGGTGTGGGATATTTGTAATCCCGCAGATCAAGCGTAGGTTCATAGGGCGGCAGATTTTCTATGGCCGACTCCCCTTCCTCTACCGGTTCTTCTGCAGGCGCTGTTTTGATTTCGAGTTGCAATCCGTCAGCCGGTATTGCTGGTGGTTCTGGTTTTATCGGTGGTGGCGGTACGATCAACTCCTGCTCTGCTGGCGGAGCGGGTGGCTCCTGGCTGATCTGTGAAGCCAGCCGGTCATTCAGCGTAAGCTCTTCATGCTGATGGAAGAGATCGTTTACTATTTCTTTTTCTATCAGTGGCGTGGTGGCATCCAGCTCATCTTCGTCATCAAGAGGATCTTTTTCGATGAGGGTAAACTCATGTTTGGGAGCCACCTCTTCATCAATTACCAGCAGGGGTGTATCCTTCTTTACTGTATTCTTCTTTTTATCCGCTACCGGCCCGGGTTCAATGTCGGTTGCGGTTTCTTCGGTTATCGCTTCTTCGTTATCGGTTTCTGCTGTAGCAGGAGCAGCTTGCTTTTTCTGGGGCAGGTTAAAGGCCGGGTTGAATTGCCAGATCACATAGGCCACGGCTACCAGCAGCAGCAATGCGGCGGTACCTACATTGCCCAGTATGCCGGTCAGCCAGTCGCTGATCATATTACCCACGCCACCACCAAACCGGAAAAGGCCATCGGAGAAAATAAAAGCCAGCGATACAGACAGTACCAGCAAACCGATGGTTACATACTTCAGGTTTTTGCGGATGGAAAAGATTTTTTTTGCAAAAAGCAGATTTACTCCCAACACAAAGAAGAAGGTGCAGATAAGCAGGGAGGCGATCCCAAACCCTTTATAAATAAAAAAGTGGGAAGCTACGGCTCCCAGCCGCCCCAGCAGGTTATTCACTTTTACATCGTGATCAAAGAGAATGGAAAGTCCGCGGGTCACTTCTGTCTGATCTTCTTTCCAGGTAAAGAAGTAGGAAAGGAAAGCGATCACTAAAAACAGGGAGACAAGCAGGCACACCGCACCCGTGATCTTGAGGGTGCGCTCATCCCGGGCCAGCTCCTGCCAGTTGATCCGTTCTTCTGCTTCCTGTTTCAAGCCTTTGGCATCAGCCTTTCCGGTAGTCTTTTTAGTAGTTTTTGCAGGGGTCTTTTTCTGCTTTTGGGCCATATCGGCAAAGATAGCATAGTTTGTCATTTTTGCCGGAAGGCCTCTATCGGTCTTTCCGGCCACCCCAAAAGCAGAAAAATTACCGCAAAGTAGTAGGCCTGTTACTCGCAAAACCGTGAAGCATACACTACTTTTGATTTCAGTGCCTGCCCCCAAACATACATCACGCTGCCTCCGGCTGCTGCTTGCCGGCCTTCTGTACCTACTGCCCGCCATGCTGTGGGCCCAGGACACTATCCAGCTTGAGTATACCGATATCAGCCAGATCCACCTCGAAGAGTCATCGAGGAAAATGCGGAAAAAGATCGCTTCGGCCTATATCGGACCGGAAGATTCGCTGCCGGTAGTATTTCAGCAATTGAAGTTTACAAAAGGAGTGGTGCATCCTATTTACATCCCTTCTGATCATGTCACTAAAAAGATCGCTGTCCGTTTCAACCTTTGCAACACAGCCGACACTGCTCAATCGGTCTGGTTTTTTCCGGGGCTGTACTTCTGGAAAGTAAATATGTACAAGCTGCAGGACAATGGACAACTGGAGCAACTGCCTTCCATCCTGCCCAGGGAACCTGCAGAGATCAGTTACCGCAGACTCACCCTGCAGCCGCATGACTCCTGTGTTATCGTGGCCGAACTGACGCAGGTGCGTACCCACCTCAATGGATTAAGGCCGCGTCTTATTCATCCGGAATACCTGCAGGCTGCCGTTATCTCGCTGGACAACTCCAATATTGAATCGAAAGTATTCACTTACGTTTTCTGCGGACTGCTGATGATGATGATCCTCTTTTCGCTGGCTAATTATTTCATGAGCCGCAATGCAGAATTCCTTTACTATGCCGGTTATGCTTTCTTTCTGGGCCTCATGCTTTTTATCAAAGGCATTTACAGTTATCATAGCAGCCATTTCGGTTTCTTCCAGGAAGGATACCTTGATTTTATCATGCAAAGCGTAGGTTGCCTGCTGTACATGCCCTTTATGCAAACCTATCTTGCTACACGCACGCGGCACCGCTTTCTGCATCGCCTGTACAATTTTGGCATGATCATGCTGGTGACGAGTATGCTTGCTTTCACATTTGCCCATTATTTTACCTGGAACTTTGCGCTGGAAAATTATATTGAGAACATTGCCAAAGGGCTGCTGCTGATCATAATCTTTATTTTCCTTGTTTACAGTATACGCCGCTGGGAAGACAGGCTGCTGCGTTACCTGTTTTGGGGTAATTTCTGTCTGTTCTTCTTCTCGCTGTTTTCGCTGCTGATGTTAACGGGCAATATCATTCCCCGCGATCTGCCGGCTGATTTTCAAAAGCTCCATCTTCTATTACGAACTGGGCATATTGCTCGAGCTGATATTTTTCCTGATGGGCCTTAACTACAAAAACCGCCAGCAACTCATTGCGCAGGCTCAGGAACGGGAGCGGCTCAAAGCAGAAAACCTGATGAATGAATATGAAAGAGAGATTGCAGTATACAAAGGTCAGCAGGAGGAACGGGAACGCATATCGGCCGATATGCATGATGAATTAGGCTCAGGTATGACGGCGATCCGCCTTATGAGTGAGATTGCCCGCAATAAAATGAAGGAAAGCACGCCGATCGAAATCGAAAAAATATCCCGTTCAGCTGATGAAGTGCTCAATAAAATGAATGCGATCATCTGGAGTATGAACAGTGGCAACGACAGCGTAGACAACCTGGTATCTTATATCCGCAGCTATGCGCTGGAGTATTTTGAAAGCACTCCTATCACCTGCCGCATCTTTACACCGGAGAATATTTCGGAACGTGAACTTTCGGGCGACAAACGCCGTAATCTTTTCCTTTGCGTAAAGGAAACGCTCAACAATGCCCTCAAGCACTCTAAGGCCAGCGAGATCCGTATTTATTTTATGACAGATGATATACTCACCATTAAAATAGCCGACAATGGTGTAGGTATCGACCTGCAGAAGATCCGCAAATTCGGAAACGGCCTGAAGAATATTGCCAAACGTATGGAAAGTATAGGAGGCAGTTACCAGATAGAGAATAATAATGGAACCGTGACTACGCTGAGATTACCTCTTTAGTGGTCAGTGATCGGTGGTCGGTGGCTAGTGGCTAGTGGCTAGTGAACAGTAGAACTTTAAAACCCTTTATACCCTTTATACTTTTATACTTCTAACTCCTGCTGCAAGACATACCCATCCTGCAATAAAGCACACGCCACCTATTGGAGTAATGGCGCCTAACCCACTCAGGCCTACCGTATCAGTGGCTTTGAATGCGGTGAGCAAATAGAGGGAGCCTGAAAACAGCAGTATACCGGCCAGGAAACACCAGGCAGCGCGTTTTATCCATACAGCAGGCAGGCGTTCGGCAATCAATCCTGCCAGTAAAAGTGCCAGTGCGTGATACATCTGATATCTTACTCCGGTTTCAAACGTAGCAACCGTTTCGGGAGGCACCAGTTCTTTTAATTTGTGAGCGCCAAAGGCGCCGAGGGCCACAGCGAGTCCGGCCAGGATCGCTCCCCAGGTAAGAAAACGTTTATGCATGGAATATCTTTTCGATAAACTGATCGAGACCGATATTCTCATCTTCGATTATCACATCGGCCTGCTCGTAATAAATTTTTCTGTCGGCAAACTTGCGGCTGATGAAGCCACGTAGCTGTTCATCGCTCAGATCGCGCAGCAAAGGGCGGGCCTCACGTTCCTTCAGCAAACGTTCAAACAGGATTTCGACAGGCGTATTGAGCCAGATGGTAGTACCTGCCTGATTCATGTATTCAATATTATTAAAGAAACAGGGAGTACCTCCGCCACAGGCCATCACAAAAGACTGATGGCTTTCTGTCATGATATGCAGTACTTCTTTTTCCCTGATACGGAAATATTCTTCGCCATGCTGCTCAAATATCTCATTGATGCTTTTGCCTTCGGCATTCACCACCTGCTCATCGAGATCAAAGAAATGAATCCCGAGTTTTTTTCCCAGGCGGTGCCCCCAGTATGATTTACCGGAGCCCATAAAGCCAATGAGAAATATTTTCATAGCGGGTACTGTTGTTTATTTGAATGCGTTGAAGCCGGTAATATCCATACCGGTGATCAGCAGGTGTACATCGTGAGTGCCTTCATATGTGATCACACTTTCGAGGTTCATCATATGACGCATCACCGGATATTCACCAGTGATACCCATACCACCGAGCATCTGGCGGGCATCGCGGCAGATATTGGTAGCCACCTCACAGGCATTACGTTTGGCCATACTTACCTGCTGTGCTGTAGCCCGGCCCTGATCCATCAATACACCCAGGCGCCAGTTGAGCAATTGCGCTTTTGTGATCTCGGTCAGCATTTCGGCCAGTTTTTTCTGTTGCAGCTGAAATGCACCGATGGGTTTACCAAACTGTACACGCTCCTGCGAATAGCGAACAGCTGTATCATAACAATCCATGGCGGCACCGATAGCGCCCCAGGCGATACCATAGCGGGCCTTGGTGAGACATCCCAGCGGGCCTTTCAGGCCTTTTACATTGGGAAAAATATTTTCTTTCGGCACTTTTACATTATCAAAAACCAGCTCACCGGTAGCAGATGCACGCAGGCTCCATTTGCCATGTGTGGTCGGTGTGCTGAATCCTTCCATACCGCGCTCTACGATCAATCCGTGTACTTCACCTGCTTCATTTTTGGCCCATACCACGGCTACCTGTGCAAAGGGTGCATTACTGATCCACATCTTTGCTCCGTTGAGGATCACATGATCGCCCGCATCCTTGAAATTGGTGAGCATGCTGCTGGGGTCTGAACCGTGATTGGGTTCTGTGAGACCAAAACAGCCCAGCCATTCGCCGCTGCCGAGTTTGGGCAGGTATTTACGGCGTTGCTCTTCGCTGCCATAAGCGTAGATAGGGTACATAACCAGTGAACCCTGCACAGAAGCAGTGCTACGTACGCCACTATCACCGCGCTCCAGTTCCTGCATCATAAGACCATACGATACATAATCCAGTCCGCCACCGCCGTACTCCAGTGGTACAGTAGGGCCAAAACAGCCCAGATCACCCAGTTGCTTTACGATATGCTGGGGAAACTCGGCTTTTTGGGCATACTCTTCAATAATAGGGCTGATCTCTTTTTTCACGTAGTTACGAACAGACTCCCGGATAAGCCGTTGCTCTTCGGTGAGTAATTCATCCAGTTGAAAATAATCAGGGCTTACAAAGAGGTCGGTGCGGGCTGCCATAGTGCAATCATTTAATTAAACCAGCCGCGGCTGATGATTGATACCGGGCTGTGGCCGCAAAGGTAAGGCAAATTAGGAGGTATAAAAGTTTAAGGGTTTAAAAGTGTAAAGGTTTGAAAGTTTAAAGGGTATAAAGAGTTTAAGAGGTTTAAAGGGCCTTTTAAACCTCAACTGTCCACTGACCACTGTTCCCTGACCACTGATCACTATTAATCAAAAAGCCGCTTCCCATAAAGGAAAGCGGCCCTGATAATGCAGGCAGTACACTTCTGTTTATTGCTTTACAAAAGTGCGTGTGCCCGTGCCGTAGTAGGGATTGTTGATAATCCGCCATGAAGCGCCTGTGCTGGTGAATACGATATCTGCAAATTCGATATCGCCTACCAGGTCATTGGGTTGCGGCGGACCTGCAAATGTGTTGGCTGCTGTTTCAATAAAATAAACTTTTACACCTGTATGTGCGCCGGTGGCTCCGCCCGGATTCTGCACCTGGTAAAAGCCGGGAAGCAGGCGGGTAACATATGCGTTCATGCCGGTAGCTTCCCGCAGGTAGGTACCACTGTAGTCAACGGTATTGCCCTGGTAGGCAACAGCTACAACACGGGTAGCCACTGTATGAAAAATACCGCTGCCGCTTTCCTTTTCATATGTCACAAAATAAAGGCCGGGTACGGCGGGGTTCACCTCATTGGAAGAGGCCGCCAGCGCCTCTTCGGTACCATCTTCGGTAAAGTAGGTAGCTCCCTGATCGGTATAAGTACTGCCAGGTGCTATAGAGATCAGCGCATCACCCTTAAGCTCTATAACCGGCACTTTCAGTGTTTTGGAAACCCCTTTGGTAGTTTCTTTTTTGCACGAGCCCATTATTAGCAACAAAGCCAGAACAGGCAGGTACAGGTATCGTTTGCTGATTGTATGCATACTGTTTTTTTTAGTAGTTAATTCTGTCCGGTTGTATTCACATCCCACCACAGCTTATCCGTTACCGTCTTTTGCGGTGGTGTATTGGGATTGCGTGTCACTTCTATATCGGGATAAAGAATACGTACGGGGAACTTATTGCCGATATTACTGGTTGCAGATATTTCAAAAATGTCGGGATAACCGGTACGGCGCCATTCCGTCCAACCCTCGAGATTTTGTGTACCATCCATGCTTATCCATTTCTGGCTGATGATGGCTTTCAGCTTATCCTCGGTACTGCCGGCTGCCGGATAAGTCACTGATGCCTGGCCCAGGAATGTAGTGGCCTGTGCATTACTTAACTGCCAGTAAGCAAAAGACGCCTTGATACCATTCTCATACAATGTCTGTGCATTACCACTTCCCCATCCGCGCAGCACTGCTTCTGCCTGCAGAAAATAACTTTCAGCGGCACTCATCAGTATCACTGGTGCGGCGGCACCGCCATCGGGACCACCTACAGCAGGGCCTGGTTTGGAATAGCTGCGGTCATTTTGCGTGCCGGGCAGATTGGGACCATTGCCCTGATCGATACCTGCATGATTGCCGGTATTGGGCGCCGCTGTAGCCCGCTGATACAAAACATCCACACGCGGATCGTTTGAGTTTTCCATGTACTCCAGTGCTGTATTGCTGGCAATCAGGTTGGCTGATGTAAGCGCCTGAAAGGTCATATAGAGCGGATGCTGATTGAATGTAGTTGTGGTGAAATGCATATCTGCATCGTCGCCCGTACCCAAAAACTGCGCACCGGCTGTATACATCGCCTGAATACCAGCCTGAGCTACGGAAGGACGTATGTATGCCTGACGGAGATAGATACGCAGCTTGAGTGTATTGGCAAACTTGTGCCAGGCACTCATATCACCCTGATAATACAGGTCATCGTTGCCCGGATGATCTGATGATGATTCATTGAGCAGTGCCAGACCATCATCTACCAGTTTGATAAGACCATCATACACCTGCTCCTGCGAATCAAAATTGGGAGTTGCATTCGAGGCATCCAGTGCCTGACTGAAAGGAATATCGCCATGCAGATCCGTGAGATACTGATAAATATAAGCCTGCATAAACTTGCCGATAGCCGCATAGTTGTTGCGACCGGCAGCAGTAGCTTCATCAATGATATATTTCATATCCTCCAGCGGACCTGAATACAGCGAATTCCAGGGCGTATTAAAATCAGTGCTGACAATTGCATACTGATCAATAGTACGGTACTGGCTGGCAGTAGGTCCCTGCGTCCAGTACTGTCCCCACAGCCCGCCCAGGATCTGGTAACGGTTAGCCATATTATAGGCGGTATAACCCAGGGCTGATGGCAATACCAGGTCAATAGATGCCTGAGTCGAATTATTGGGGTCCGTATTTACGTCCAGTATTTTTTTGCAGGAGCTGAAAGGCGCCAGCATACCAGTCGTTACGGTTATCAGAAATATTATTCGTTTAAACATGTTGGGTCGTTTAAAATTTTAGAATACAATGCGCAGATTGGCACCGAAACTGCGTACAGAAGGAACGCTTCCATACTCATAGCCCTGTGCATTGCCTGTACCAAACGAGCTGGTTTCCGGATCAGAATAGGTATTCTCTTTGGGTGTCTTAAGCCAGAGATTACGACCTACCAGTCCTATCTGCATACCGCTGATGAATTTTACTTTATTAAGCCACTGTTTGGGAATACGATAGCTCAGTGTTGCTTCACGCAGTTTGATAAAGCTGGCATCGAGCAGATTTTCGATTGCGTTGTTCGACACAAAATTGGTCCAGTAATCCTGTGCACTTTCTACCGGTATGGTATTGGCGATGTACTTGCCGCTTCCCGGATCCAGCACTGCACTATTGGGTATTACAAAAGGTTCGCGGTCATTATACAACGTTTTGGGGTCTGTACCTACAAAAGTCTGAAGTGATTTGGTACGGCTGAAGAATAATCCGCCTTTGCGGCCATCAAACAGCAGGGTAAGTGTAAAACCTTTATAGCTGAATGAATTGAAGAAGCTCGCAATATAATCAGGCAGATACGTACCATAGGTGCGTGCCTGCGGATCTGCAACGGGATAGCCGGTAGCTTCATTCACCACTACCCGGCCCAGTGAATCACGCAGAAAACCACTGCCAAAAAACTGTCCATATGGTTTGCCTACCTGCGCCACTACAGTACCTCCATTGAAACCACCCGGCAGGGTGATGCTGGATGTACCCGGAGCAATCTTATCTACATTACTTTTGTTTTTAGAGAAAGTAACGGTCGACTCCCAGGTAAAGTCTTTTGTACGCACAGGTATACCACGCAGCAGCAACTCCACTCCCCTGTTTGATACCTGGCCAATATTGGTCACACGAAACGTATAACCTGTAGAGGCCGCAATAGGCAGTGTGATGATCTGATCGGTGGTCTTGTTGTGATAATAAGTAAAGTCAATACCCAACCGGTTATTAAGGAATGAAGCTTCCACACCTCCTTCATACGATGTGGTGAACTCAGGTGTAAGATTCGGGTTACCGATCGTAGCACCTACCGTAAAGCCGGGTATGCCATTGAAGGGGAATGTAAGCTGTGAGTTATTATATCCATCTGCTACTACGCCTGGTACAAAGTTGGACTGCAACAGGTATGGATTGGCATCATTACCCACGCGGGCCGCACTGGCACGTACTTTACCATAACTGATCCATTTGGGCATGTTAAATGCTTCGCTGAAAACAAAGGACAGGTTAGTACTGGGATAGAAGAAACTGCGATTGTTGACAGGCAGTGTAGATGACCAGTCGTTACGTCCGGTAAGACCCAGGAATAAATAATCCTTAAATGCCAGGTTGATATCAGTATACACACCAAAGAGACGGCGTTTCTGATAGGTATTATCAGCTTCGGGCGGACCGCTCGTATTACCCAGGTTATACAATCCGGGAATGACCAGGTCATTGATCTTGCTGAGCTGATCATTGGTAGTGCGCTCGCGGAAGTTGTGTCCCACCATGGCACGCAGCGACAGATCGCTGGTCAGTTTGAACCGGCCTGACACGGTCAGATCACTGGTTAGCTCACGGATACTGATAGCCTCTTCTGAATAGCTGCCGGGAAATTCATTGCCGTGGTTCTGATTATTGGGATCAGGTATCACCCGTTTGGAAACAATTTGTTTGCGGCCATCATTGATCACATCTGTACCAATACGGTACACCACATCGAGCCAGCTCACCGGTTTGTAGGTAAACTCCACATTTCCCAATACACGGTCTACAATACTCCGGTAAGAATCTTCGCCCAGGAAGTACCAGGGATTGACTGTATAGGCTCCGTAATAACCGGAGAGCGTGTTGAATTTATTGTTTTTATAATCCTTCAGATCGAGCAGTGAAATATCGCGCGGGGTCTGCAACACCTGATCATAGGGCGATGCCCCCTGTCCCTGTACAGAAAGGTCTCCCACACCACGGATATAGTTTATCGTGGCACTGGAGCTGAGCTTGGACGAAAGCTCTGCTGTACCGGTAAAACGGAGTGACGTGCGTTTATACTCGGTACCCGGCATAATACCTTTTTGTATCAGCTGGTTGGCAGAGAGATAATAGCTGTTGCGATCATTATTCTGCGAAAGCGACAGACCGGTATTGGATACCTGTCCGATATCGAAAAATTCTTTTACGTTATTGGGCAGACCTACATAAGGTTTTACCTGCTGCTCTCCGTCAACCACCTGTCCCCAGGGTTTGAGTTTGCCATCAAAGCGCGGCCCCCAGCTAAAGTTTTCACGCAGGTCTGTTTCTTTGTTACCTCCCTGCCCATACTCATTCTGATATTTGGGTACACGCAATATCTGTTCGAGCGAATAAGAAGTATTGAATACTACTTCCGTTTTCTTATTTCCCAATCGTTTGCCGCTCTTGGTAGTGATGATCAATGCGCCGTTGGCTGCACGGCTGCCATAAAGGGCAGCGGCAGCAGGGCCTTTCAGCACCGTTACCGATTCCACATCTTCGGGGTTGATATCGTTACCACGGTTACCGGCATCTACCTGATTGTTAAGATTATCACCCGGGTCAATCTGCGAGTTATTGATCGGAATACCATCCACTACGATCAATGCCTGGTTATTGCCCAGCAGCGATGTACCTCCACGAAATACGATACGGGTAGAGCTGCCCACACCGCCTGAACTGCTGGTGATATTCACCCCCGCTACTTTTCCCTGCAGTGAGTTAAGTACACTACGATCGCGCGCACGTGTAAGTTCTTCATTCTTAATTGTGGGTGCCGAGTAACCCAGTGTTTTCGCCTCCCGGCGAATACCTGCTGCGGTCACAATCACTTCATTCATTTCGCGCGCTTCCACCGTCAGCTGAATAGCAATATTATTGTCGGAACCTACTGTCACCTCTTTGCGCTGATAACCTACCGATGTAAGTATCAGCACATTACCGGGTGATGCAGCGATAGTAAAAAGACCGTCGGCGCCGGTCTGGGTAGACGCTTTACTTCCTTTGACGCTGATACTCACGCCCTGCAGGGGCTGACCATCCGCATCCATGACTTTGCCACGCACCGTCTGCTGGGCCCACGTGAGAGACATCAGCAGCATGGCAGTTAATACGCATGCTAATTTTTTCATACACAGTTTTTGGAAAAGAAAATTGTTGCCAGAAGAAATGGACAGAGCAAATTCTGCTATTGCTGTTTTAGTTACAGCTCATTCTGACCAGAGCATTAATCCGGCCTACTGAAGCATAGGAAAGTGTGTATGAAAAAAAAAGCAGCAATGCTTCAACAACCTTTAACAAAGCAGTTGAAGCATTTATCATAATATCAATAAATAGAAAGGAAGAATCAACGTACAGGCAGGTACTGATCCATTTCCTGCTGATAAGCACGGGCCACCTTTTCGGCTTCTGTGGCAAAATCGGTGCCGTCTGAAGCATAAATAATAGCGCGGCTGGCATTGATCAGCAATCCGCAATCTGCGTTCATGGCCCGTTCCGAAATATCGCGGAGGCTGCCACCCTGTGCGCCTACTCCGGGCACGAGATAAAAATGATCTGGTGTGAGCTGACGGATAGGTACAAACCGATCGGCCTGTGTAGCTCCCACCACAAACATCAGGTTGCCGGTATTGCCCCAGCCACTAACGGTTTTCATAACACGCTCATACAACAGTTCAGCCGGCTGACCGTCTGCATGCAGACGCTGCAATTCAAAATCGGCCGCTCCGGGATTGGATGTGAGCCCCAGCACGATGGCCCATTTACCGCTATGCTGCAGAAAAGGTTTTACACTGTCTTCGCCCATATAGGGAGCTACCGTAATACTGTCGAAAGGAAGGGCTTCAAAAAATGCGCGGGCATACTGATCGGCGGTATTGCCAATATCGCCCCGTTTGGCATCTGCAATGGTAAAATGATCGGGACCAATGTAACGAACCGTTTTATCCATTGCCTCCCAGCCTCTGAGTCCCAGTGCTTCGTAAAAGGCTGTATTGATCTTATAAGCCACGCAGAGATCGCGGGTGGCATCAATGATGGCTTTATTAAAGGCAAAAACCGGATCGGGCTCATGCAGCAGGTGCGCCGGTATTTTGGTAATATCTGTATCCAGTCCTACGCAGAGATAGGTACGCTTGCGGAATATCTGTGCAACCAGTTGATCACGTGTCATGGGGGCGAAGATAAGAAAAGGGTATAAAGAGTTTAAAGGGTTTAAAGGGTGTTTGGGAACAAAAAATCTGTGCAATCATCTTTATCTCTTATACGCTTTAAACGCTTTAAACCCTTTAAACTCTTTATACCCTTTATACCTGTTCTTATCCGAGCAATACTTTCTTTAATTCGTGCCCAAACTTCCATACTTCTTCAAACGTATTATATAATGGTACCGGTGCCAGCCGGATCACATCGGGTTCGCGCCAGTCGGTAATGATGCCTGCAGCTGCCAGCGCATCAAATACGTTTCTGCCATCGCGCTGCATCAGCAATGACACCTGGCTACCCTGTTGCCCTGGATCACGTGGTGTGAGAATCGTAATGGGACTGCCTGCTACTGACTGATTCACATCATCGAGCACCGCCCAGAGGAATGCAGTAAGCTTTTCTCGTTTGGCCTGTATGGCATCCCAGCCGGCTTCTGCCACTACATCAAGGGCAGCCCTGTGTGCAGCATACAGCAACAGCGATGGAGTGCTTAATTGCCAGCCTTCGGCTCCTGCCATGGGCACAAACCCTTTTTGCATCAAAAACCGGGTTGGTTTATCATATCCCCACCAGCCTGCAAAACGTGGCACATCGGCCCGGTGGTGACGTTCATGAATAAATACACCTCCTATAGCCCCCGGACCCGAGTTGAGATATTTATAGGTACACCAGCAGGCAAAATCAACATCCCAGTCATGCAATTGCAGCGGAATATTACCCGCAGCATGAGCCAGGTCAAAACCCACCAGCGCACCCGCTTTGTGTGCTGCCGCAGCGATGGCCGGCATATCCAGCACCTGACCGGTATAATAATTGATCCCTCCAAATAATACCAATGCCGTTTCTTCAGCATTCCTTTCAATAGCCGCTATGACATCTTCGGTATGCAGTAAATGCTCTCCTTCGCGCGGAGCAACTTCCACAATCGTTTTGTCCGGATCAAACCCATGATGCCGCACATGCGTCTCCAGGCTGTACTGATCGCTGGGAAATGCCTTGGCTTCGCAAATAATTTTTACCCGTTTGCCCGCAGGACGATAAAAACTTACCAGCAGCAACTGCAGATTGACGGTCAGTTGATTCATAACCACCAATTCATGCGATTGTGCTCCTGTAACAGTACGGAGTGTTGGCAAAAAATGATCATGATAGCTCATCCATGCATCCGGAGCATGAAAAAAAGCCTCTACGCCGTAACTGGCCCAGTCGTTGAGTACCTGATCGAGATAAGTACGTGTACGCATGGGTTGTAATCCCAGTGAATTACCCAAAAAATAAATCTGCTCTCCTGTACCATGCGGTGGTATGATAAACTGTTTGCGCATAGCAGCCAGCGGATCCTGTACATCGGCCAGTTGCGCAGCCTCGAGTGATATATTCATAACTAAATAAGGTTGAAGGCTAAAGGTAAAGGGTAAAGTGATATCAGATGCTGCCGGTACGGCCACCATCGACCGGTATGCTGGTGCCGGTTACATAAGCTGCAGCGGGTGTTGCCAGAAATGCGGCTACCTGGGCCACTTCTGCCGCTGTGGCAAACCGGCGCAAAGGCACACTCTCCCGCATACTGTCACTTACCTTCTCTATACTTATCCCGCGGGCAGTTGCTATACTTCTGATCAGATTTTGCAGCCGCTGCGTGTCGGTGAGTCCCGGTAAAATATTGTTGACCGTAATATTGAAAGGACCTACTTCACCCGCGAGTGTTTTGGCCCAGCCAGCTACTGCTGCACGTATGGTATTGGATACGCCCAGGTTGGGAATGGGTATACGAACCGAAGTAGATACGATGTTGATAATACGTCCATAACCCGCTGCTTTCATGCCCGGCAGCAATGCCTGTACCAGGTGCTGATTGTTTATGATATGCTGTTGAAATGCGGTAAGAAATTCGGCCGCTGTCGCCTCCGTTACAGGTCCTGGTTTAGGACCACCCGTATTATTGACAAGGATGTGTACAGGTCCTTTCTGTGCCAGTTGCTGAACGGTATGATTCACGGCTGCTGTATCAAAAAAATCTGCCACGGCATACTGATGATCCTGATCAAAAGGCCGGGGCAGTGAGGCCACTGCCTCCTGCAACCGTTTTTGATCCCGCGCCAGTAAGATACAGGTGGCACCTAACGTCGCCAGTTCCTCTGCAATAGCCAGCCCGATACCCTGCGTGCTGCCACCAATCAATGCAGTTTTATGATGTAGGGAAATATCCATGGGTCAAACGTACTGAAAAAGAAGCAAGCTGTCATGAATTTGAAGATTTGAGGATTTGAAAATTCGAAGATTGATTAGAAGAGCACTATTCCTTCATATTGAGAGAATTTATCACCTCAAGCATTATCAAATTCTCAAATTTTCAAATCCTCAAATCTTCAACTCGTCATCTCTTCATTTTGTTTCTCCGGTCAGCAAGAGATCAGGATAATCCGTAATCACCCCATCTACTCCCATCTGCTGCAGGCCAGTGATCGCTTCTTTATCATTAACTGTCCAGGGAATGACTTTCATTTTCAATCCATGGCAGTTATTGACCAACTGATCGGTTACGAGTTCGTGTGCGGGACTGTATATAGACGGAGTAAATCCCATATCGGTGAGTTGTGCAGAAAGAGTTCTTTGATCAGTTGCTTCGATCAGCATGGCCGTCTTCATCCCGGGATACTTTGTATGCAGGTATTGCAATGTCCGGAAATCGAATGACTGAATGATCACATGATCCTGGATGCCCTTCTCCATCACCACCTGCATCAACAGGTCTACAAACTCTGCCGGCGCCGGATGAAATATTCCATCACTCCGGGGATCGGTTTTAGTTTCGATATTAAACCGGGGAAAAGGTCTTTGGGTTGTTTGCATATACACCAGCACACTGTCAATAACAGTACTCAGCAATGGTTTGTATACAGCCAGTTTTTGCTGCCGGGGAAAGCGTGCATGTGGTTTAAGCCCTACATCAAACTGCATGACCCGGCTATAGGGCATTTGGTAAATATTAAAACTGCGTTCATTGGCTGTAGTAATGACTGTACCATCCGGTGCGGTGGCTATTTCGTATCCCATCCAGGGTTCGTGCGAAAGTAAAACCTGCTTATCGGCACTGATCACCGCATCCATTTCCAGTGTGGTAACACCCAGATCGAGTGCCCGCTTCATAGCTGGCCAGGTATTTTCCGGCATCAGCCCGCGACATCCGCGGTGACCTTCAATATCGAATGAGGTATGCATGGAAGAAACAGCAGAGCGCGTTTCACGGGTTACATGGCAGGCGGCCAGAAAGCAGAGCCCTGCCAGTATATATTGACCAATTTTTTTTCGATTCATAGTGCCGGTACTGTAAAAATAATCATTCCGCGGCGCTATCTGTCTTAAATAATTGTGACCTTCTTTTTTGCATTTCTTCCGCTATGCCGGCAGCCTGCCCACCCTGCTCCTGCAGACGGGCAATGATGTTGTCGTAACTCACCTGATCGCGGTTCTGGCTTAATTTAAATACATGCTCCAGCCTGGTCACTTCCATCTCAAAGGCCACAATAGCCTTTGCCATCTGGTCTACATAGTCCTGCGGCAGATCTTCATAATTGGCTCCCGAGTGCGGGTTGTTTTCAAAATGACGGGTAGTACGATGCAGCACCTCACGCAGGGCTCTTTCGCCGAGAAAACGCATGGTTCCGTGTGCGTGTACACTCATGTAATTCCAGGTACTGCCCTGTTGCTTATTCATGTACCAACTGGCGCTTACATATGTATGCGGACCGGTAAAGACAACTAGGGCCTGCGGGTTTTGTACAAAGGCCCGGTGATGATCCGTTTGCTTCATAATATGCCCTGAAAGATAGAGACGTCCTTCACGCTCATCGATAAATACAGGTATCTGTGTGGCCACAGGCTGCTGCTGTTCATTTACACCCGTAAGCAACGCAAAGGGATGCTGGCGGATAAACGCTTTGATCACCGCTTCATCCTTCTCTTTATATTTTGGGAGGTCATACATATATCAAAAATACGTTTTTTAATAAGCTCCGGCATGCAACGTTGTGCGTGCCCTGCCTGTCAGCATGGATCAAACCACGCGTTATGAAAAAGAAAATTGTCTTGCTGTTGCTCGCTTTGCCCTGCCTGACACCTTTTTTTGTTTCAGGAAAACCATCCCATCCCAACATATCCCGGCAGTCTGTCAATGCGATTATCGGCGATAAAAGCTTTGAAAGTATTTATGGGTGTAAGCCATTGTCCTGTCTCGATGAGACATTTCGTATTCAGACCCATCTCAACTATGTATTGACTTTATTACAACAAAAGTCAACCAGCCATCTCAACAGTACGCAGCAGCACAAACGCGAACAGATACTTCAATTGCTGCAACGCTATATCCGTGACGCACAGTTTCCTGTCAATGCCGCCTATCCGGATCAGCGTCGCCCCTGCTTTATTGATGCCAGTGGAAATATCTGTGCAGTAGGTTATCTGCTGCAGGAAACCAGTGGTCGCGCAGCCGCAGAAGCGATCAATGCAAAACACCAGTATGCTTATGTAATGGATATGCAGGAGCCTGCGCTGGAGCAGTGGGCAGCAGATAATGGGCTGACACTCGAAGAATGTGCGATGATACAACCGACCTATGGTCCTGTGCCTTCCGCACAAACCATCAACTACGATATTAAAGCAGGCTATGGCGTATCATCCGGTATTGTCGGCGGCGCCAACCTTGCGCTCACGATCAACTCATTTGCCCGCGGCAGGCAATTGAGCAAAGGCTATCATTATGTCTCGCTGGTAACCGGCGCAGGCCAGGTGATACTTGGTCTGACCAACATAAGAAAATCGGGCTACTCCAGTGTGGATGGCGGTAACTGGATGACGCCTACCTATGTTTCCTATAAGGCGCAGAACAATCTTTCTTATCTGAATATAGCGATGGGCTCGGCCACGCTGATAAGCAGCGCTATTAACCTGGCCATGCAGAAAAAAGGAAAAGATCAGCGGCATAGCTTCAATGTATATGGTGTACCCAATGAAGCCAGCCAATGGACGATGGGATTGAGTTTTTCTAAAAGACTGTAGCGTTTTGAGGTAAAAGGCAGAAGGTTAAAGGTGAAAGGGTTTGTATATCTACCTTTAACCTTCTACCTTTAAACCTTTATACTTTTATACTTTTGTCCGTCACGACACCAGTTCGGCTACTTTCGCTCCGGCAATATTTGCATTGCGCATACTTACGCTACGCACCACCTGTGCAGCGAAGCTTTCAAAAGCCTGACGGGTGATCGTCTCATCGCTCAGCATGACGGGCATGCCTTTATCGCCACCTTCGCGGATGCTTTGCACCAGGGGGATCTGGCCCAGAAAAGGCAGATCATATTCTTCGGCCAGGCGCTTGCCGCCTTCTTTACCAAAAATGTAGTATTTGTGATCAGGCAACTCGGCTGGTGTGAAATAACTCATATTTTCCACCAGTCCGATAACCGGTACGTTGAGCTGTGCCTGGCCAAACATGGCAATACCTTTTTTGGCATCAGCCAGGGCCACATCCTGCGGCGTGGTTACGATAACCGAACCCGTTACAGGTACAGTCTGCATCAGGGTGAGGTGGATATCGCCGGTACCGGGAGGCATATCTACCACCAGGTAGTCAAGATCGCCCCAGTATACATCGGTCACAAACTGGCGAATAGCACTGCTGGCCATGGGACCACGCCAAACCACTGCATTCTTTTCGTCTACCAGCAAGCCAATACTCATGAGTTTGAGGCCATATTTTTCGAGTGGCACGATCATTCCTTTCCCTTCCATTTCCATCATCAGCGGACGCTCACCGCGCACGCCAAACATGATTGGCACGCTGGGGCCATAAATATCTGCATCCATCAGCCCTACCTTAGCACCGCCTTTGGAAAGGGCCAGGGCCAGGTTGGCTGCTACTGTTGATTTTCCTACACCGCCTTTACCACTTACCACCGCAATAATATTCTTTACATTGGGCAATACGGCGCCGCTATCGTTGCGCTTGGTGCTGGTATTGGCGGTAAAGTTTACGTTTACCACAGCGGCTTTATTAACAAGCAGCTTTACTGCATTCACACAGGCTGTGCGAATCATATCCTTCATAGGACAGGCAGGAGTGGTGAGTACGACGGTAAATGAGACCTGGTTGCCATCTATCTCAATATCTTTCACCATGTTAAGGGTCACAATATCCTTCCCCAGGTCAGGTTCCTGCACATTACTGAGGGCTTCCAGTATTTTTTCTTGGGTCATTTTGAAAGTTTCTGTTAAAATGAATTCCGATCCGCAAAGGTAAACACTCATACCCCTAATTTGTTGACTTATTTAAGCAACTTGTCCTTATTTTTGAAGCCGTGAAGAAACTTTTACAATACCTCCTGATTGCTGCCCTTTTTGTACCTGCCTCAGCCCGTGCCCAGTTTGAAACGGCACGTGATTCAGTGGTTCAGTTATATGGTGTTATCATGACAGCCGACAGCCTGGTAGGCATTCCGGCCGTGAGCATTACCATCAAGGGGCAAAACCGGGGTACCCTCACCAATGGCGACGGCGTTTTCTCTATTGTGGTACTCAAAGGCGATCAGATCGAGTTCACACACGTGAGCTATAAACCCAAGACCATTACCATTCCCCGCACACTGGAAGGCAACCAGTTCAGCGTCATCCAACTGATGGTGGCCGATACCGTATATCTGCCTGCTACGATTATCAAACCGAGACCCACACCGGAGCAATTTGCCCGCGACTTTGTAAATACCAAAGTGCCTGATGATGATATCGAAATCGCCCGCCAGAATACCAGTGCTGCCAAACGCCGCATTTTGCTGCAAACAACACCAGGCGATGGTGGTGAAGCAACCCGTATGCAGTTTAATCGTATAGCCAACCGCGCCGTCTACCAGGGACAAACCCCTCCCATGAATATCTTCAACCCGGCCGCCTGGGCAGACTTTATACAGTCATGGAAACGGGGAGATTTTAAAAACAAGTAGGACCCGATTTGATGATTTGAGGATTTGAAGAGGAGAGAGAATAATGTGCTAATGTGTTTAATGTGCCGATGTGCTAATGAGTATCACCTTTGCCTCCAGACCTTTAACCTTTAGCCATTTACCCTCCCCTTTTAAACGCTTTATACTTTTTATACCCTTTATATACCTTTCTTAAAACTGCTTTCGTATGAAGAACATTGCTGTAATCGGTGCCGGCACTATGGGCAATGGCATTGCGCATGTATTTGCCCAGTCAGGATTTGATGTAACACTTATTGACGTTTCGGCTCCTGCATTGGAAAAGGCCCTGGCTACTATTGCCAAAAATCTTGACCGGCAGGTAAGCAAAGCGGCCATTACGGAAGCAGATAAAACAGCCACCCTGGGCCGTATTCAAACCAACACCCAACTGGCTGCAGGTGTACAACAAGCCGACCTGGTGGTAGAGGCCGCCACAGAAAATACCCCCATCAAACTCAAAATATTTGAACAACTGGATCAGGCTGCCCCTCCTGCCTGTATTCTTGCCACCAATACCTCCTCGATCTCTATCACCAAAATAGCTGCAGTCACCAAAAGACCTGCACAGGTTATCGGTATGCATTTCATGAACCCCGTTCCGGTCATGAAACTTGTTGAGATCATCAATGGATATGCTACGGAAAAAAATGTGACTGAACAGATCGTTGCACTCAGCAGACAACTGGGTAAAATCCCCTGTGTCGTCAACGATTATCCCGGTTTTGTAGCTAACCGTATCCTTATGCCGATGATCAATGAAGCCATCTGCAGCCTATATGAAGGTGTGGCCGGTGTGGAAGCAATAGATACGGTGATGAAGCTGGGAATGGCTCATCCGATGGGGCCATTGCAACTGGCCGATTTTATCGGACTCGATGTATGCCTCTCTATCCTGCATGTACTGCATGAGGGCTTCGGCAATCCCAAATATGCACCCTGTCCGCTGCTCACCAATATGGTGACTGCCGGCAAACTCGGTGTTAAAAGCGGAGAAGGCTTTTATGTTTATACACCCGGTAGTAAAGAACTGGCACCCAGCCCGCGTTTCAGTTAATAAGTCAGTCAGCAATACCCATAGTACCGGGCATATCAACTCCTGCCGGTTGCAGGCACTGCTGTATCGGTTCCAAAGTCAACAGCTTACGTATACCTGCTACACACTATTCAATCGCTGGCCTTTGGCATTGGCAGCGATAAACAGGGCAAAGCCCGCCAGTGCCGTATCTTTCAGCAGGTTTACAAAAGCCATTTGCCGCATTTCGGCATCGCCCGAATCACGGTAATTGGGCAAATGCACCAGCAGTACAAAGGCCAGCAACATAGCTGCCAGCAGATAACCTGCCACTGCTACAAAACGATTGGTAATAAATGAAACGGCTGCAAGCATAAAGGCCACGCCAACAAAATATACCCAGTTGACGCCTCCGGGAAGATAAGGGGGTACGAAATTGATCATCTCCTTAGGATGCCTGAAGTGTTGCAATCCAAATACGATCATTACAATCGCCAATAGCCATATAGCTATTCGTGAGATAATATGCTGTACCATAAAAGAACTTTTAATACTATTAAGTTACGCTATTTATCAGGTATAACCCGCTTTGGGTATAAGTTTCCGGTTATCATCCGTACTCATTACAATTGCTTTGTAAGTAGATTTGCGTCATGGAATATCGCAGTTTGGGCAAATCGGACCTGCAGGTAAGCGAAATCGGCTTTGGCTGTATGTCACTCGGCCCGCAACAATCAGACGCCATACATTTATTACAGGAAGCTATGGCAGCGGGTATCAATTATTTTGATACCGCCGATCTGTACGACAAAGGCGAAAATGAAAAACTCCTCGGCAAAGCCATCAAAGACCGCCGCAGCTCCGTAATTGTCGCCACCAAGGGCGGCAATCAATGGAATGCCCAGGGAACCGCCTGGACCTGGAATGCATCACCCGATTATCTTATGCAGGCAGCCGAAGACAGCCTTCGCCGTCTTGGCACCAGCTATATCGATCTGTATCAGTTGCATGGCGGCACTATCGAAGACCCTATTGATGATATCATTGCCGTATTTGAACGATTGAAAGAACAGGGAAAGATCCGGTATTATGGCATCTCCTCCATCAGACCCAATGTAATCCGCGCCTGGCTGCAACGCGGAGGACTCACCAGTGTGATGATGCAGTACAGCCTGCTTGACCGGCGACCGGAAGAATCCTGCATCGAGTTGCTGCAAACAACAACAACCGGCATGCTGGCCCGCGGCGTACTGGCAAAAGGACTCCTGGCCGGCAAAACAGCCGAACCATTTCTCAATTATACTGCAGCACAGGTGGCAGCGGCCGCTGCCCGCGTACAGGCAATCAGCACTGCCCGGCGACAGCCTGCCGGCACTGCCGTACAATATGTATTGCACCAGCCTGTAGTAAGCAGTGCCGTTATCGGCATCCGCACGCAGGAGCAGCTCAACCAGGCCATTGCTGCCGGGCTCTCTGTACCATTATCTGAAAACGAATGGAAAACACTGGCAGCAGCGCTGCCCGCCAATGAGTATGATGTACATCGATAATCACGATGACCAGATATGCATCAGGCAATCTTCTGCAACTCAGAGCCCCTGATATCCTGCAATTTGAAAACTACTTCATCCTGCCAGTTGCGGGGTATACCAATCTCCATTGAGCAAAACAGGTTGGCTTCCTGGCGTATCACTTTGCAATCAAACTGCTTTACCACCTTCATTACTTCATTCATCTGCGTATAATCAAACTGCAGACGGTAGTTGACCAGCACAGGCTTTTGCACAAGCGTTGTCACCTGCAATGCCAGTGCAGCAGTGGTTTTGTAGGCATTGATGAGACCGGGTACGCCCAGCAGGGTTCCGCCAAAATAACGCACTACCACGATCAGCACATTCGTCACCTGCTTACTGTCTATCTGTCCCAGGATAGGACGACCCGCAGATCCGGAAGGCTCTCCATCATCGCTTACCCGATACTGTGTGCCATCCAGACCCAGGCGATAGGCAAAACAATGGTGAGTAGCTTTGGGATGTTCCTTTTTTATGGAAGCCAGTTTTTCTTTAAAGTCATTCACATCTGTAATAGGTATGGTATACCCGATAAAACGGCTTCCTTTATCCTTAAATTCGGCTACCGAGCCCTGATCAATAGTGGTATAATAATCTCCTGTTAAATACATGTTGCTATACTTCTTTCTTATGCGGGTCTGTAAATTTCTATACGATCGCTGTCAACCTGCGTCACCGCAGTGAGCTGCGCATTTTTAAGTTGCGGCGCCTGCAAGTCTTCTTTTGCCCATACCTGTTTACTGCGGATGATACGAATCTCATCCCAGTACCCGGCATCAAGCATTGTCTGCAACAGGGTTTGTCCTCCTTCTACCAGCACACTCTGGATAGTAAGGTCGTGCAGGCATTGCCCTACACCCGCTATAAAATCTTCTTCTTTTACCTGATGATACTCCACGCTACTGCCAGTGTCCTGTTTCTGTGTATTAAAAACAAGAGTACGCTGGCTGCCATCAAATACACGCAGATCCCGGGGCAAACGCAGGTGGCGATCCAGCACCACACGAACCGGCGAAGGCCCGGGCCAGAGCCGGTTGGTCAATTGCGGGTCATCAGCCAGTGCTGTACCAGGTCCCACCAGTATGGCCGCTTCCTCACTGCGCCATTGATGCACCAGGCGATTACTGTATTCATTGCTGATCAGCAGGCGCGGCTGACCGGGCAAAGCTGCCATAAACCCATCGCCGGTACAGGCCCATTTGAGAATGATATAAGGGCGCTTCTTCTGATGAAATGTGAAGAAGCGGCGGTTTTGTTCGCGGCACTCCTGCTCCAGTAATCCGGAATGCACCTGCACTCCTGCTGTTTCTAATTTCTCTATTCCTTTTCCATCTACCAGCGGAAAGGGATCACGGCAACCGATCCAGACACGTTTTATCTGTTCACGGATGATAAGGTCGGCGCAGGGAGGAGTTTTCCCAAAATGTGCACAGGGCTCCAGCGATACAAAAAGCTCTGCCTGTGGTATAAGATGCTTGTCTTCGGGCCGTACAGCCTGCAGGCAATTTACTTCCGCATGCGGACCACCATATTGCTGATGGTAGCCTTCGCCAATGATCCTGCCCTCAACAACCAGTACTGCTCCCACCAGGGGATTGGGGGCCACCCAACCAGCTCCCAGCGCGGCCAGCTGCAGACAACGCTGCATATAGCCCGCTTCCCGATTTCCTGCCTGCTCCTGCCCTTTGATCATGGCCGCAAAAGTAAATGAATTAAGTTTGTGGCTATGACCTATCCCGAAGCTCAGCGCCAAATCACTGACAATCTTTTATCTATCTACCCTCCGGGTGAAGCAGCAGCCATCAGTGGCCTGCTGCTGGAACATATCACCGGCAAAAGACCCCAGGAATGGCGATCGAGGGATAATACAGCACTTACAACAACACAGGAGCAGGCCATCCCCCCCCTTCTTACCCGATTACTGGCCCATGAGCCAGTACAATATGTAACCGGCGAAACCTGGTTTTGCGGCCTGCGTTTTCATGTAAACCGTCATGTGCTGATTCCGCGGCCGGAGACGGAAGAACTGGTAGAATGGCTGGTCAGCCAATGCCGGTTCCCTATCGACACATTAAGCATTGCTGATATGGGCACAGGCAGCGGATGCATTCCCATTGCACTCAAAAAAAGATTAAATAAAGCCCATGTACGGGGATACGATATCAGTACCGATGCACTGGAGGTAGCCCGCGTCAATGCGGCCGCATTGGATATTCCCGTCCTGTTTGAGCAGCTTGATATGCTCGACAGCAAAGCTACAGCTTCACTTCCCCGGTTCGATTTTATTACCAGCAATCCGCCCTACATACCCCAACAGGAAAAAGATCATATGCCGGTCAATGTAACCGCTTATGAACCGGCTCTGGCCCTTTTTGTACCCGACAATGATCCATTGCTGTTTTACAAGGCACTGGCCATACTGGGCAAAACCAAATTAAATGACGGCGGTATGTTACTGATGGAACTGCACGAAGATCTGGCTGAGCAATGCGTCTCCTTATTCAGCCAGGAAGGCTATCAGACAGAAATAAAAAAGGATATGCAGGGGAAAGAGCGAATGCTGCGGGCCTGGTATTAATCTTTGCGATGATAGACTGTTTTGATCTGCAGGTTGCCCGATGCATCTGCCTGGGTAATGGTTAAGGATGATGCCTCCAGCTGTTCTACCCGGCGTCTTTCGGTACGGGAAGGATTTCCATAATTATCTGCTTCGAATTGCAATACCACATCGGTACTGGCAGGCGACCATTGATATTGTCCTGTACGTGCAGGCACATCGGTAGTGAGGGTAAACCGACCACTTGCTTCAAACGAAATAGTTTCCGAATAGTTGACGGGACTTGCAGGAGTAAGATTGCCTGATGCGTCGGGAAAATAATATACTACGCTCTCCCATTGCCCTACCAGGGTAGTTTGCTTTTGTTTGGAGCAGGCTGTAAGTAATGTAATAACAGCCAGCAAAAAGGTAGCTCGCAGGTTTTTCACAAAAATGGATTTGCTATCAAAAATAGCGCAGCCTGCTGATGAAGAGAAATGAAAAACTACCTGGGACAACTACTATTTCACATTGGCAACCACCTTGGCCCCGGCTCGTTTTGACAAGCGCATAATCCGGAATACTTCACCATAATAGGCAGAAGTATCTGCATTGATTACCACCGTGGGAGTATCTACTGTGGCTTTGTACCGGTCTATCTCAAAAGTGAGTGAGGAGTCGATGGCTGATATATCTACTCTGCGTGCGCCAATATAAAACTGCTGTTGATTATCAATCGACACAATGATGTTCTGTTTGGCCTTGGTATCCTTGGTGCCGCGGGGAATACCCACTTTCACCACGTTGGGATTGGCCAGTGTAGCTACAATCAGGAAGAACATGAGCAGGATAAACAGGATATCGTTGAGCGAATCCGTAAACACTTCTGATGCTTCCCCTTTATCTCTCTTTCTAAACTTCATGTTTATTTTTTAGCGGGTGGGCTCCTGTAATACATCCAGGAAATCGGCTGAGGCAGCTTCCATTTTGTTGGCAGCCTTGTCAATTTGGGTATTGAGATAACTATAGGCCAGGTAAGCTCCCAGACCAATCACCAGTCCGGTAATGGAGGTGATCAGTTTGGTATAGATACCACCGGCAATAGTGCCCACTTCAAATTCATTTGAATTATTGATATTGGAAAACAGCTGCATCAGACCTACCAGTGTACCCACAAAGCCAAAGATGGGAGCTGCTTTGGAAATCACTGACAATACACCCAGATTTTTTTCGAGCTTATACATTTCCAGCTGTCCCACATTATCCATGCTTTTTTCGATACTGTCAATCGGCTTGCCAATGCGTTGAATGCCTTTATCAATAATACGTGCCACGGGATTGTTGGTGTTTTTGGCAAAGCTGCGTGCCGCAGTAATATTGCCACTCACAATATGATCCCGTACAATATTCATAAAATTGCCATCAATACGTGCCGCATTACGGATGGCGATGCTACGCTCTGCAGCTACATATACTGCTGCCAGCAGCATCACACCCAGGGGAATCATGATCCAGCCACCCATGGTGAGCAGTTCCAGGAAACTGAGCTTGCCGTCGTGATTGGTATCACCTGCTGCGTATTTCACTACTTTGTCAACCGAATCTGCAATCTGTAAAAGGTCGAACATAGATTTTCGTCTTTAAGTGCGTAAATGTAAGGGGAACGACCCTATTCCGTCTGTCATTCTTATCAACAGGCCTGAATAACCAACCAGTCAGCTCCTGTACCCTTCACCGCCGCAATAATTAGGATTTGCTTTGAATACGAATGAACGAAAAAAAGAATGCCTCGTTGTGTGTGAACCCTAAGTTTTAGAGTTCTTTAACATCATAACCAGCAAAAATGCAATGATTTGGAGATTTGAAAATTTGAGGATTTGAAGATCGAGAGAGAAATGTGCTAACGGATCTGAAGATTTGAGGATCACTGCTGTCCGGGAAAATAAAAGGAAACAGCTGTTCTTTCGAAAAGTTATCACACTGCTTTTACTGTTGAAATGAAGCATACGCGTCCCGTCCGAGGGTTCGGACCGGGCAGTTAAACTGGAAATGATCGAATAGTTTACTATCCGCAAATACTGTTCCCCCTGTTTCGCACCTGCGTTTAATTCCGTCTTTTTGCCTCCACGGCCGGCAGGCCAATGTGGTTCACCGGTAAGTAGCCGATTAGAAGATGTCCCTTTTTTAAATATGAATTTTCCCCGGACAACAGTGGTTTGAGGATTTGAAATGTAATATGTAAAGGCGGCACCTTTAAACTCTTTATACCCTTTATACTTTTAAACCTTTAACCCTTCTCCCCTCCGCCTTTACACCTACTCTGCTTTGCCTGCCTGCTTCACCATCAGCGCCTGAATCTGCTTCATGGTCGCTTCCATGCCTTCTGCACTACCGTCGAGGAAAATAACGTTGCCTTTGCCATATTCAGCAAAGTTCTTAATAGCCTCAGTCCACATACTGAAAAGGATCACATTGGTGTCGAGGTTGGCCTGTTTCATTTGTTCGGCCGCTTCGGTCATACCGGCTGCCACTTCCTTACGGAATAAAGCCACCCCCTGACCACGCAGACGTGCTGCTTCTTTTTCTGCCTCGGCAGATATTTTAATAGAATTACCATCGGCCTCGGCCTGCTTGGTCTTGGTAATAAGTAATGCCTGACCTTCATTTTCAGCTGCTGCTTTCAGGTTATTGGAAGCCACTACCTTACTCATGGAGTCGAGGATCAGTTTATCGAATGTGATATCGTTGATCTGCAGATCCTGCAGGTGATAACCCCATTCGGCCAGCGAATGATCTACTTCCACTTTTACATACTCTACGATTTCGCGACGCAGGCCCAGTACTTCTGCCTGTTTCTTGGTAGCTACAAATGAACGGATATTACCTTCGATGGTGCGGATAAGCGCCTGCATCAGATCGCGGTCAGAAATAAATTTGAATGCTACTTTCTTAATGGTTTCTTCGGTAGCATCCTGCACCGAATAAAGCAGCATGCTCTTAAAATAAACATTGGCCTGGTCCTGTGTCACCGCCTGAAATTCCAGTTCGACTGACCGGTTCTGGATCGACACTTTTTTCATCACTGTTTCCAGCAACGGGATCTTGATATTAAGACCCGGACGTACAATACGGCGGTATTTACCAAACATGGTAATAACCCCTATGTATCCCTGATTGATGGTAAAAAGTGAAGAAACAACGATGATCAGAAGAATAATAATCCAGCCATACGTGGAAAAGAAGGCACCAAAATCCATAGCAAAAGTTTTAGTTAGCGTGAAGGTACAGTAAAGATGGAATATAGAAAAAGGGGGAAGGTGAAAGGTAGAAGGCGGGCATCATCAAATTTTCAAATCCATTAGCACATCAGCACATTTATCACATTAGCACATTATCTTCCCCATCACCAAACTTCCAAATCATTCCCTGTAGTACACCCGCAGTTCCACCCTTCTGTTTCGGCGCCGGTTTTCTTCATTGGTATTCGGGAAAAGCGGTTTCCGGGCAGCCCAGCCCTTTGGCACCAGTGGTACCCGGCCAAAATAGGCACACCCGCGCAGGTAAGCAGCCGTGGCTAAGGCACGACCCAGCGAAAGAGAATCATTGATGGCAGCGGTACCCGTACTGTCGGCATGACCATCAATCACCAGTGAATCGATTTGTTTCCCTTTCATCTGCCGGCAAAAACTATCCAGCAGCATAAAACTGGCCGCTTCAAGATTAGCTCTTCCTCGTACAAAAAGAATATCAGGCATGGTCAGTGTATCTACTGTGAATACGCGCATTGGAGAAAGCACTAATGGTCCGGCGGAACGGTCACGTTTGATTTTGATGATCCGTTGCAGAAACTCATGACGCGCGTTTTCTGCATAGATCTCATCATGCACGCTTTGCCAGTCATCGCAAAGAGACTCCTGCTGGTTTTCTGCACGCAGGCTGATATCATCGAAGAAAATAAAAAAATGACTTTCCTTATCCAGTCCGGTAGGTCCCATTACATCGTTGACACCGAAATAGGCCAGCGTGATGTAGGTCTCATCACCCTGCGCCAGGTAAGAAAGCGTAACGGGTTGCCAGCTGCTGTCGGCCACAAAGCGGTTATTATCGCCGGCAAAAAGAGAAGGTGCCAGGCGATGTATGGGTTTGCGTTCCAGCAGCGGATCCATTGAACCAAAATA
Organism: Chitinophagaceae bacterium; assembly: GCA_047600605.1. GTDB lineage: Bacteria > Bacteroidota > Bacteroidia > Chitinophagales > Chitinophagaceae > CAYMZZ01. The sequence goes on from JASGKK010000001.1 coordinate 1,293,150, forward strand.
AACACCCACACTATCAAGCAGGGCATGTGGTGATTTGACAAAAAAATGCAACTCGTACCGGCTGCCCTTACGCAGGGCGCAAACCAACTGACTGCGGATAAAAGTACGCTGATAGGGCTTGCGGCTATGACCCGCTTCGATAGCCATACAATGCTCTCCGCTATGTGCACGGTTCCGGTCTTTAAAATAATTATTGAATCCACTGCTGTTGCTGATCCACGCTTCGGGGGCACAGTTTACATTGTATTCGGTACAGATATTTTCATCTTCAAAGCCACCATTGAGCAGCAACTGACGCGCAGAGGCCGGTAAAAAACAGCAGGAAATGAGTATAAAGAGTAATCCTTTCATCCAATCCGAATAGAAGTATAACGGGTGCTTCAACTTTTTAGTCTGTCAGCTGTTTCTTTTCCATGACCCTACGTTTGAGCATACTGGATCAGACTCCGATCCGTAAAGGCAGCCATGCATCTGCCACTTTGCAGGAAAGCCATGAACTGGCCAGACTGGCCGACCAATGGGGCTATACCCGCTACTGGATATCTGAGCATCATAATACCCGTACACTCGCTGCAGCAGCACCCGAAGTACTGATCGCTTCGCTGGCCAATGGCACCAAACGTATCCGCTTTGGTTCCGGCGGCATCATGCTTCCCAATCACAGCACGCTCAAAGTAGCCGAAAATTTCCGTTTACTGGAAGCGCTTTATCCCGGGCGGATTGACCTGGGCATTGGCCGTGCACCGGGCGGAGACCGGGCCACCTCGCAGTTACTCAATCCTTCCAATACTTTTGATCCGCAGGAATACATCGAACAGATCAGGGAACTGCAGCATTTCCTGGCCGATACGCCATCGACCAACAATGCACTGGGCCGCATCAGGGCTATTCCGCATATTCCCAGTATGCCTCCTGTATGGGCTCTCAGTTCGAGTGGAGAAAGTGCTTTTGTGGCCGCTCACTTTGGCCTGGGCCTGTCCTATGCACAGTTTATTAATCCGCAGGGAGCGGCAGCAGCCATCCAGGCTTATCGCAGCCGGTTTATTCCTTCGGTATCATTTCCCGAACCGGCCACCAGTGTCGGCGTTTTCGCATTCACCTCTGCCGATACCGAAAAACTAAAACGCGCCCGGGCTCTTTTTGATTACCGCCTGATCAGTTTTGAAAACGGAAAATATGATGAGCTGGTTGACTTTGACGACATCAAAGACCATCGTTATACAACTGCCGAAGAAAACCGGCTGATCTATCACCGGCAACGATACCTGATTGGCACACCGGCCGAACTGGAAGCCGCATTCTCCCAACTGGCCAAAGAAGCCGGTACAGCGGAAATACTCGTAGCCACATTTGCTGAAACGAAAGAAGACAGGATAGAGTCGTACAGACTACTGGGAGAGATGATTTGATGATTTGAAAATTTGAAGATTGATCAGAATGTAATAGTCTCTCGCATTGAACGAACCTAAAACTTATTACTTACTACTTCTCACTCATCATCAAATCCTCAAATTTTCAAATCCTCAAATCGTCATTATTCGCTTTTCTCTTCCCACACCTTCGCCAACTCTACCAGCGTCTCCACTGCTTTTTGCATATCCTGAATACTCACATGCTCCAGTTTGGAATGAATACCCTGCATGCCGGTAAAAATATTGGGACAGGGAAGCCCCATAAAGGAAAGACGGCTGCCATCTGTACCGCCACGTATACTTTCCATCTTTACGGCAAGGCCGGCACGTTCTATCGCCTCTCTGGCAAAATCAGTAACCTGGGGGTGATGAATCAGTACTTCTTTCATATTGCGGTACTGTTCCGTCACTTTATATTCAAAGGAGGCCTGGGGATAAATGCGTACACTTTCTTCCACCAGCGTACGCAGAAAATCTTCTTTCTTTTTCAGACCAGGTGTTTCAAAATCGCGGACAATAAACTCAATAGTACATTTCTCTGCTATACCTTCTACTCTAACGGGGTGTATAAAACCACGTTTCCCTTCGGTTGATTCCGGCGACAACCTGTCTTTAGGAAGCGCATCCAGTATCTGGCCGGCAATCTTCATGGCATTGACCATCTTTCCTTTGGCATAACCGGGATGTGCACTTACACCGTAAATGGTTACTTCCACTCCATCTGCACTAAAGGTTTCGTCTTCGAGGCTGCCACGTTCCCCGCCATCTAGTGTATAACCATATCGTGCCCCCAGCTTCTGCAGATCCACCTGCGCTGTGCCACGCCCTACTTCTTCATCGGGTGTAAACAGGAGACGGATCTTTCCATGTTTCACTTCAGGATGTGTGATCAGGAAATGAGCGAGGTCCATAATGATCGCCACCCCCGCTTTATCATCACTACCGAGAAGTGTATGCCCGCTGGCGGTAATAATGTCGTGCCCGCTCAGCGACTGGAGATAAGGAAAATCGGTTGGCCTTAATACCTGTGCCGGATCATCGGGCAATACAATATCCTGCCCCTGGTAGTTGCGATGCACAAGCGGCTTCACACCGGTACCGCTGCAATCGGGTGCTGTATCCACATGCGCACAAAAACAAATAACAGGCACATCTTTATCTGTATTGGCAGGAATGGTGGCGTATACATATCCCCAATCGTCGAGCTCCACATCAGCATAGCCCATTTCCTTCAACTCCTGTACCAGCACCTGCGACAGATCTTTTTGTTTGGCGGTCGATGGAAAATTATCCGACAGAGGATCACTTTGTGTATCTATCTGCACGTAGCGGAGAAACCGGTCTGATACCGTAAAAGTGTATTGATCAGGCATAGGCTGTTTTTGGGGCACCGAAATTACTGAAAAGAAAATGGTTTGCAGCTAACCGCAAACCATTCACTGTAAATTAACTTTTTATAAAATGTGCATTAGGGCACAATGATCAGCGGCGAACCGCCTACGATTTCTACAAGCTCCAGATCAAAAACCAGGTCTTTGCCAGCCAGAGGATGATTAGCGTCGAGTACAACCACATCGTCTTTGATTTCTACAATTGTAACCTGAAACTGCTGACCCTGACCATCCGTCATCACCAGTGGCATACCGATCTCCAGTTCCATATCCTGGGGAAAACGGTCTTTAGGCATATCAATAACCATTTCAGGATTGCGGGGACCATAGGCTTCCAGGAAAGGGATGTTGATGGTTTTCTTTTCACCAACTGCCATACCGGTAACGCCATCATCAAAACCCTTAATCACCATGCCGCTTCCCACTTCAAACTCGAGGGGAGCGCGACCTTCCGATTTATCAAAGGTTTCACCGGAAGTGAGCCGGCCATGATAGTGCACTTTCACCTTATCGCCACTTTTTACTTTTTGCATTTTATTTGTTTAAGTCTTTTAATAAAAAAACAGCCGCAAGGTAGCCAAATTAAGCCACCCTGCCAGCTAAATATTTAACAACTACCGAATGCCTATTTTACAGTATTTTATGGTTCAAAAAATGAGTATCATGAGGCGCATTGTTCCTGCATCTTTCTGTCTGGCTATCACCCTGTTGTTTCAGCTTTCCGCTATTGCCCAGATCATACCCGGCGCAGCCCGGCTGGAGACTTACCTGCCTCTTATCAAAGGAAAACGGGTAGGTCTGTTTGCCAATCCGACCTCTACTATCGGGCAAACGCATCTTGCCGATACACTCAAAAAATCGGGTGTTGATATTACCGTCATCTTCGGACCCGAACACGGCTTCAGAGGCACAGCAGATGCGGGCGAAAAGATCGGCAACTACACCGATCCGCAAACCGGTATTCCCGTCATATCGCTTTATGGAAAAAAACTCAAACCAGATGCTGCCGATGTGAAAAATGTAGATGTGCTGCTATTTGACATCCAGGATGTAGGCGTACGTTTCTATACATACATTTCTTCGCTGCAACATTTCATGGAAGCTGCTGCCGAACTGGGTAAACCCCTGATCGTACTTGACCGGCCTAATCCCAATGGACATTATGTAGATGGTCCCGTGCTCGACATGAAGTATAAATCCTTTGTAGGCATGCAGCCTGTACCCGTCGTATATGGCATGACCATCGGCGAGTATGCACAGATGCTGGTCGGACAGCAATGGCTGCAATTACCTGCGGGCAGTCACTCACACTACCAGGTAGATCCCAAACCCGAAAATGCCTGGAAAGAATATGCAGCTGATAAAAAAGGGCTCAACCTCATCATCATCCGCTGTGCCAACTATACACACCACTCGATGTATGTACTACCGGTAAAACCCTCCCCCAACCTGCCCAACATACAGTCCATTTACCTGTACCCTTCTACCTGTTTTTTTGAAGGTACCGTATTAAGCGAAGGCAGGGGTACCAGCAAGCCGTTCCAGGTTTTCGGACACCCTTCTTTACCAAAAACACTTTTCTCTTTTACTCCCAATCCCAACGAAGGAGCACGTCAGTCGAAACTTTATGGAAAACTTTGCTATGGCTGGGACCTCAGTGGTACTCCCGAAGAAGTACGTGCAGCGGTCAGCAACAAAGTGCAGTTAAAATGGCTGATGGAAGCTTACCGGTTATTTCCGCAAAAAGACAGTTTCTATATTTTGCCCAAATCGGGTAAAATGGAGGAATCATTTTTCAACAAGCTGGCTGGCAACAATGAACTGTGGCAACAGATCAGATCAGGTATGACCGAAGAAGCCATCCGCGCTACATGGGCGCCCGGACTGGAGGCGTTTAAGAAGATCAGGAAGAAGTATTTGCTCTATCAGGATTTTAGTGATCAGTGATCGGTGGCCGGTAAGAATAAATATGTCAGACCACCGGCTACTTGCTAAATGATCTGCCACTGCGTAGCCGATCTTATCAATGCTGCGGTGTTTCTGACTTCAAATTTGGCGAGAAGATTTTTGCGGTGTGTATCTACAGTAGTGACACTGATGAAAAGCTTTTGTGCAATTTCATTATTCGTCAACCCTTCGGCTATCAGTTCCAGCACCTCTTTTTCACGCCGGGTAAGTACCGGCATATCGGCCTCCGGCGTCTTGCGCAGCGAAAGAGATGCTTCATCACTTAAATAAGTTTTTCCTTTCATAACGGTCGCGATAGCTTCCATGATCTCGGCTTGTGTGGCATTCTTCAACACATATCCAGAGGCACCATTATCAATCATTTTCTGAATAAAACCCTGTTGATTAAATGTACTGAGCCCTACTATGAAAACAGATGGATAACACTTCTTTACTTCGAGACACAACTCAATACCACTCCGGTCAGGCAGGTTGATATCCATCAGGATCACGTCTGGCTGCTGCTGCTTGAGATAAGCAAGGCAGGAGTCAGCGGATGACGCATGCCCGGCCCACTCCACAGATGGTTCTGCCTGCAGCAATGAGCGTATGCCCTCGATTACCATGTAGTGATCATCCACAACAAATACGCGGGTTGGCATATTATTATTTTAGTTAGATTCCATCGCAGAGTCGTCATTCCATTCTTTCGATGTAAACAGATGCACTTTCTACTGTTCTTCCTTTTCGCGATATGCAAGCAAGTCGTCAGTTTACAAATAAAACGAATAGGCAAAGACGGGGCACTCATCTTTTTTTATGATTTTGGCGGTCCTTACCTGTCAGCTATCTGAAGGTATGGCTGCAACCATTCGTTCAAAAAATGGCTTTTACCGTCCGAATACGGCTACCGCTTATCGCAGATTGCAATACCTTCGCAGCATGATTGAGTTTCAGTTGAAAAACAAGGCCACAGGACCGGCCACCTTTGACCTTACACTGGCAGGTAAGCGGATTGTATTTATGGGTACTCCTGAATTTGCCGTAGCATCACTCGATGCGTTGCGCAAAGCCGGATTCAATATTGTAGCTGTTGTAACAGCGCCTGATAAACCGGCTGGCCGTGGCATGAAACTCACCCAAAGCGCCGTAAAGCAATATGCGGTGACGCATAACATTCCCGTACTGCAACCGGAGAAACTCAGAGACCCTGCTTTTCTGGAGCAGTTACGCGCCTTTAATGCCGACCTGCAGATAGTGGTGGCCTTTCGCATGCTGCCCGAAGCGGTTTGGAATATGCCCCCACTGGGCTCTGTAAACCTGCATGGCTCATTGCTGCCGCAATACCGCGGCGCCGCGCCTATCAACTGGGCAGTGATCAATGGCGAAAAAGAAACCGGGGTTACCACATTTCAGTTGCAGCATGAAATAGATACCGGCAACATCCTCCTGCAACAATCATTTGCTGTTGGCGAAGATGAAACAGCCGGCGAAGTTCATGACCGTATGAAAGAAATAGGCGCCGATGTGCTGGTGCAAACCGTACGCGGGCTGCTTAAAGGGGAATTGAAAGCGGTAAGCCAGAATAGTCTCGCGGCCCGGCTACCGGAATCAGCACTGCGACATGCTCCGAAAATATTTACAGAAACCTGCCGTATCAATTTCACCAAAACAACCGGCGAAGTACACAATCTCGTGCGTGGCCTCTCTCCTTTTCCTGGTGCCTTTACACAATTGCATGGCAAAACGCTGAAGATCTATCGCAGTCAGCCGGAGTCCATCACACCGATACATGCTCCCGGCACGGCTGTCAGTGATGGAAAAACTTATCTCAAATTTGCTACTACAGACGGATATCTGCTGGTCAAAGAATTGCAACTGGAAGGAAAAAAGAAAATGGATACTTCCGATTTTCTGCGCGGCTATCATTGGGCCGATGGAGAAAATCAGTAATTCACATTTACAATAAACTTTTCTGTATCCGCCACACCCAGTGCGGAGGCTGCTGCGCTGCTGACGCGTATATTAAGCCCCTGGTTTTGACGAATACCATTCATCTGGCCCAGTACTTTTGCATACACTGTCTTATTATTTTCAGGGTTCACAACCCGTACAATACTGCCGGTAGGTACATTATCAATAAGCAGGTAATACTTGGCATCCTGCCAGCCACTGGTAGTCTTGAAGATGCCTGCCGTAACGGTTTCATTCTTTGAAGCAGGATGCAGGCGGATCTGTTCTTCGAAATAAGGTTTAAAGAAACCGGTACCATCTGCTGACACCGGAGCCGCAACAACCGGTTTGCTATCTGCTATTTTTTCAGCTTCTTTGCGTGGCGCAGGAGCTGGTTCTGTTTTTACAACAGGCTGCGTTTCCGGCAGGCGCTCCGGAGTTTTTTCCTGTACTTTTTCTACTGTCTTTTCTGTTTCTTTTGGTGCTGCAGTAATCACTTCCTCTTTCTCCGCCGGCTCTTTCACTGCCGGTTTATTTTCTTTTTTGACAGTTTCTTCTACGGCAACAGGGCGATTCTCTTTTACTACGGTCTGCGGTACCGGACCACGGGCATGCAGATACCCCACGATTAATGGTGATCCCAGATTGATATTATCGCTGTTAAGCTTATTCCACTCCTTAAGATTGCGCACAGAGACCTTATTAAACTGGTTGCTGATCTTGCTCAATCCATCACCGGTGCCCACGATATGATATACGGGTGTGCCATTATTATCTTTTTGGGTAAAATTGGAATCAGTAAGAGGGATACGGATCACCTGGCCCAGGTCCAGGCCTTTTTCGGAGTCCATATTGTTGTATACAGCCAGAAAACGTGGATGCACATTATAAAGCCGGCCTACGGAATAGAGGCCTTCGCGGGCGGCCACTTTATGCTCGAGATACAGGCCTTTTTCGCCCTTTTTCACCAGTAACTTTCCTGATTGCGCCACTGCACTCATCCATCCTGCCAGCAAGAAAACCAGTATCAGTACGAGGTTCTTCATGATGATAAAGTTTGAGTTGCAAAAATGTGGGTTTTTGCCCGCTTAGCCAACACTTATTTATCCTTCAGAATGCGCAATTCCTTCGGATAATAGTTATTGATCCTGTTGGGCAATACATTAGCCCAGCCCAGTGCCTGTCCCTGATACTGCAGCAGGTTCCAGCCCCGCTGAGCCCCATTCACCTGTATATCCTTCCGCTGCAGATACTGAATAGCCGTTTCATAATCCAGTTCACTACGCAATACAGCAGGCTGCACCTGCCCACTCAGTGCCAGTGCGTGATCAGGCACCAGTTTATCGCGCATGAGTTCTCCTACTCTGATGCCTGCATACAACACATGCAGCTCCTGCAACAGCAATTGCATATCGGCCCGCAATTGCTTCGGCCAGGCATATACCAGTTGCTGATGTTTTATGAGATCAAAATCTTTTGTTTCGATCCATGCATTCACTACCGCCTCTTCTTTTTTCGCAGCCATTTCGGGTTTGCTTTTCGTCCGGCTGTTAAATGTATCCGTATCGCTGCGTTTACGCAGGCAACTGATAAAAAAGCCTTCACCTGAAAGTTGATGTGGCCAAAACCGATATCCCCACGCTTCGCCCGTCTGTACTTCTGTGATTGCCCAAGCAGGTTGTATTTGCAGACGCAATCCCTCCAATCCCATTTCTTCTGTCAGCCATTGCAAAATGGCTTCATCTTCTTCGGGAGAATAAGAACAGGTGGAATAGATCAGTACGCCTCCTTCCTTTAGTGCCGGCAGGGCATCGGCCAGTATGCGTTGCTGACGTTGTGCACACAGGGCTACATTAGCCATGCTCCATTCCTGTACAGCCTCCGGATCACGTCTGAATAATCCGCTTCCGCTGCAGGGCGCATCGGTCACCATCACATCAAAAAAACCGCTGAGCCTGCCGATATCCTTCGGGTCACTATTGCTGACCACTACATTGGATGTACCCCATTTCACCACATTATCCCGCAATACAGCCGCCCTGGCACGAATCACTTCATTGCTGAGTAAAAGACTATCGGAAGAAAGCAGGGATTGCAAGTGAGTACTCTTGCCACCCGGAGCTGCACAGAGGTCAACCACACGCAGAGGTTGCGAAGTGTCGGTAGTCTGCAGCAATGCCTGCTCCAGAAACATACTGCTGGCCTCCTGCACATAGTAGCAGCCTGCATGAAAAAAAGGATCAAAAGTAAAACTGGGGCGTTCTGCCAGGTAATGTCCATACCGGCTCCAGGGCACTGCCTGCAACTGAGTCGGAAAATGCGGGATAAACGCACGCGCCGGGTTGAGACGCACAGAAGTTATCTGCTGTTCATCTGCATGCACCCGCACAAAAGCCGCTTCATCGAAACCGGCTGTGTGCTTAATATTTTCCAGTAATGCGTTTGGAACCTGCACACGCAAAATTAAGTTATAAGTTGTAAGTTATAAGTAGTAAGTTTTAAGTTACAAGACAAGGGCTGAAAAAACTTCCCCATTTCACTTATCACTTAAAACTTACTACTTATAACTTACTACAGATTCTTGATTTCACTGATCAGATCCTGTAATACTTTTTTGGCATCGCCAAAAAGCATGGAAGTTTTGGGTTGAAAGAAAAGATCGTTTTCGATACCGGCGTAACCGGGTTTCATACTTCGCTTGTTTACAATACAGGTTTTGGCCAGTTCCACATCCAGTATCGGCATGCCATATATCGGAGAAGAAGGATCTGTTTTTGCAGCGGGGTTTACCACATCATTGGCACCCAGTACCAGTACCACATCGGTCGTGGAAAATTCCTCGTTGGCCTGTTCCATCTCCAGCAGCTTGTCGTAAGGAACATCAGCCTCTGCCAGCAATACGTTCATATGCCCCGGCATACGACCGGCCACGGGGTGAATGGCATATTTCACATCAACCCCTTTGCTCTCGAGCAATTTCTCCAGTTCATGACAGGCATGCTGGGCCTGTGCCACTGCCAGGCCATACCCTGGTACAATAAATACTTTATTGGCATAGCTCATCACCACCGCAGCATCGCTGAGCGTAATTTCTTTATAACTGCCCTGCTCCTTACTACCGCCCCCTTTGGCTGCAGCGCCTCCGCCAAACGAGCCGATCAGTACATTGGCCAGTGACCGGTTCATAGCTTTACACATGAGTATAGTAAGCAGTGTACCCGCTGCACCCACCAGTATGCCACCGGTGAGCATTACTTTATTATCGTAGAGGAAACCGCCACAGGCAGCCGCCACACCGGTAAAGGAGTTGAGCAACGATATTACCACGGGCATATCAGCTCCCCCAATAGGAAATACAAAGAAAACGCCATACAACAGCGACAGGGCAAACAGAATATAGAAAACAAGCTGACTGTTTGCAGGCATCCATCCGACCAGATAGGTGGCCAGTGCAACAATGATCAGCAATAAAACAATATTAAAAATATGCTGCCCCTTAAACGCAAAGTCTTTCACCCTCCCATTCAGTTTACCCCAGGCAATGACAGAACCGGCAAAGGATACGGATCCTATGATCAGTCCCAGTACAATGATAAGCAGGTGACCGGTGCCAAAGTCAGGCACAGCAGTATCAAAGCCCAGCGCTTCCAATGGAGGATAGACCGTCCAACCATCCAGATTATGCACCCAGTGATCAAACTCTACAATGGAGATCAGCGCCGCGCAGGCACCGCCCATACCATTAAAGAGACTTACCATTTCGGGCATGGCAGTCATCTTTACCTTTTTAGCGGCGAGTGTGCCGATAATACCGCCCACAATCAATCCACCGAATATCCAGCCATAGTTACCCAGTTTCTGTCCTGCTTCGTCTTCATACAGGAAAATAGTACCGATAATAGCGAGGCCCATACCGGCCGCTGCCACCAGGTTGCCCCGGCGGGCGGTAGCGGGGTTTGACAGCATCTTAAGGCCAATGATAAACGTAACAGAACCTATCAGGTAAATAAGCGTGAGTATGTTTAATTGCATAGTCCGGTGTTTGTAACAATAAAGCAATGCGGGGTGCAATGACCCGTGGCCGTAATCCTTTACCCTTTTTTCTTTTTCTTAAACATTTCCAGCATTCGGTCTGTAACCACAAAGCCACCGACCACGTTGAGTGTACCCAGTACCACGGCGAGGAAACCCAGTATGAGTGCGAGGTAATTATCCGTCTCCGCCTTGCCCATCACGATTATTGCACCAATGATCACCACACCATGTATTGCATTGGCACCACTCATCAGCGGGGTGTGCAGCACGCTGGGCACATGCCCTATCACTTCGATACCCACAAAGATCATCAGGATCACGATGTAAATGATCTGCTGATTAGTGTGAATCCATTCCAGTATTGATCCCATACTTAATAATTGATCGGTTAGATATTTTTAATAAAATCAGGCATTGGTTTTGACCCGCTCATGCACTACGACACCATCATGTGCAATGCAGGCCCCTTTTACCAGCTCATCATCCCAGTTGAGGTGCAGCTGGCCTTCCTTATTGATAAGCAGTTGCAAAAAATTGAGCACATTTTTCCCATAGAGCTTACTGGCATCCGAGGGCATGGTAGAAGGGAGGGCAGAATTGCCTACTATCGTCACTCCTCCTGCCTGTACTGTTTCATTGTTGCGGGTAAAAGGTGTATTACCGCCGGTAGCGGCAGCAATATCAATGATAACTGAGCCATTGCGCATGGAGCCGATCATGGTTTCTGTGATGAGCAGGGGTGCTTTTTTACCCGGTATCTGCGCCGTCGTAATCACTATGTCGGCTTTGGCAATACTTTCAGCAATGCGTTGCTGTTGTTTTTGTTTATACTCTTCTGTTTGCTCCACAGCATAACCACCGGCTTTGGATGCATCGGCTGCTCCATCCACTTCCACAAATTTGGCCCCGAGACTCATCACCTCTTCTTTTACAGCAGGGCGGGTGTCAAATACTTCCACCACTGCACCCAGCCGACGCGCAGTGGCGATGGCCTGCAGACCGGCCACTCCTGCTCCCAGTATGAGTATTTTGGCCGGAGCAATGCTGCCTGCTGCGGTCATAAACATGGGAAAATAACGGCCATACACATTGGCCGCGGTCAACACAGCTTTGTAGCCGGCTATATTTGCCTGCGAGCTCAATACATCCATAGCCTGTGCGCGGGTAGTGCGCGGCAGCATATCGAGCGAAAACACGGTATTTCCCTGTGCGGCCCACTGCTGCATTTGTTCCACTACATACAGCGGCTGATATATCCCTATAAAAACAACGCCGGCACGTGCCGGTCGCCATACGGGCTGATGAATACCCAGAACAATATCGGCTTCGGCAGCAATCACCGATGCATCGGCAAGACGGGCACCGGCTTTCTCATATTCACTATCGCTGCAAAATGCTTTTTCACCGGCACCTTTTTCCACCAGCACGGTGATCCCTTTTTTGGTCAGCGTAGCCACCGCTTCTGCCAGTAGCGACACGCGGGTTTCGGAAGATGGTTCTTTCAGAACGGCTATGATCATGCAGAGAGCGGATTTGAAATAGAATAATGTGAATTGATAAGTAAGATAGGGATTTTTTCGGCTTAGGCAGAATCTGTCTGCCAGTAGTGGAGAGATTGTGGAATTTCGGTGATGCTGCCACCCGGCAAACCCTTATGCAGGGATTAATACTTTATGCTGAAGTGCGCTTTTTCATGAAATTCCCTGCGAAAAAAAACGAGCCCGATAAAAAAAAGATCAATGCTGCAGGTGACGGCTTCGTGCCTGCTGATATGATCCCAGGCCCGCTCCATACCGGCACTCCAGTGTATATCGTCCAGCACTATCACTGTGTCATTATGTACAAAAGGTAAAAGCCTGGCAAAATAATCAATCGTGGGTTCTTCGCGGTGGTTACCATCGAGGAATGCAAAATCAACACGCTGCATCTGCTGTAGCAAAGCCGGCAGCACCTGTTCAAACTGGCCGGTATGAAGTTGAATATTCGTTAATCCCAGCTGATCAAAATTACGCTGCGCTGTAGCCGCAATGGCTGGCGCCCCTTCGATCGTATGCAGCTGCCCTTCGTCGTGACCCAATGCCAGGTAACTGCTGGTAATACCCAGCGAAGTACCCAGTTCCAGCAATTGCGCCGGAGCAAAGTACTGTACCAGCCGGTACAGCAACTGGCCATATTTACGCGGCTTGGCCGCATGGCGGGCTATGGAGGCAATACTACGCTGGGGGTGGGTGCCTGTGACTGAGCCCGCGCCAAAATCCGTCACTGACAACATTGCCTGATCCTGCAGCAACTGCTTCCGCAGTTGCTCTACCTGCGAATAGGCGGGATATTTTTCCCGGTCATTCAATACATCGCGGATAAGCGCATATACAAAAGGAGAATGCATACCATGACCACGGCTATTATAAGCCGAGAGTCGGTATTTGCCGTAACGCAGAGCCAGTTGCAGCGGGGAATACATTCTTTTTAAATAAAACGGTAGCAGTTAAAAAATACGCTCCCATACCTGGAAGGAATAATTATACGCATGCTGTGCATCTGCTTCATGATCCTGCTGGCTGACCAGTTTCCATACTTTAGGGTCAATGACAGGAAAGTAAGTGTCTCCTTCCGGCTCAGCATCCACGCGGGTCAGGTAAATACGTTTGGCCTTCTCAAAAGCCAGCTTATATATCTCGCCGCCGCCAATTACCATCATTTCCTTTACATCCATTTGTTTTACCAGGAAGCTGGCATCATCGAGGCTGTTGACGACCACCACATTTTCACCTACCAGACGCTGACGGCTCAATACAATATTCTTTCGCCCTTTGAGCGGTTCCTTCAGGGATTCAAATGTTTTACGTCCCATCACCACGGGCATGCCCCATGTTACGTTCTTAAAAAAACGCATATCGTTGGGCAATCGCCAGAGCAATTGATTGTCTTTTCCAATCACATTATTATTGGCAGCAGCCACTACCAGTGAGATAGTCATGGGCAACAGGCTTTGATAGGCCGTAAAGATAAGCCAGCAGTTTTATACAGCCACGGGCGCTTTAATAGCAGGATGGCTCTGATAATTTTCGAGTGTAAAGTCTTCAAATGAAAAAGAGAAAATATCCTTTACTGCGGGGTTCAGTTTCATCACCGGCAATGGATAAGGCTCGCGGCTCAGCTGTAATGCCACCTGCTCGCGGTGATTATTGTAAATATGGACATCGCCAAAAGTATGAATAAACTCACCCGGCTGCAGATCACATACCTGTGCGATCATAAGGGTAAGCAGTGCATAAGAAGCGATATTAAAGGGAACTCCCAGAAATACATCGGCCGAGCGCTGATAGAGCTGACAGCTGAGGCGGCCATCGGCCACATAAAACTGAAACAGGGTATGGCAGGGCATCAGTGCCATGTCCGGCAGGTCAGTCACATTCCAGGCACTTACAATAAGACGGCGGCTATCAGGATTTTTCCGGATCTGTGCAATCAGCTCACTGATCTGGTCCACTATTTTATGATCCTTTCCTTCCCAGCTACGCCATTGTTTACCGTACACCGGTCCCAGTTCACCATTTTCATCGGCCCACTCATTCCAGATGCTAACACCGTGCTCTTTGAGATAGGCGATATTCGTCTCCCCCTTCAAAAACCACAGCAGTTCATGAATCACACTTTTAAGGTGAACTTTTTTGGTAGTTACCAGGGGAAAGCCTTTTTGCAGATCAAAACGCATCTGATAGCCAAAGCAGCTTTGAGTACCTGTGCCGGTGCGGTCTGTTTTATGAGCGCCGTTGTCCAGTATATGTTGAAGTAATTGAAGATATTCCTGCATGGCCGCAAGTTACGCAAAAGCTGCCGGGCTGCCAGCCCGGCCTTTGCAGGTTGTGGGCAAACTGTGAATACTTCTATTTATTATATGTATCAGGACCTTTCATATTGAATTTCTGCCACATGCAGGGATATTACCGGAGGGGTGGCATCGCCTGTATCGAGACAGCTCAGAAAATCCTGATGAATACGCCGCAATGATTGCTGATGCCGTGTGAGCCGGTCCTGCAAGTCGGCCATTTCTGCCCGCTCCCTGACAAGTTCCGCCTCCTGCGAGGCCAACTGCTCTCTGCTGGCAGACAATTCGGTTCGCATCTGCTCTGTTTGTTGTACCAGCTGACTGTTTTTTTGTTCCCAGGCCTGCAGTTCTTCTTCACGTCCGCAAAGCACGGTCGACAACTGATCGCTTTTCTCTGTACTCTGCAGCAATTGCTGCCGAAGACCGTTTACCTGCTCCTGTAAGTTCTGCAGCTCATGCTGTTCCCGTATCGCGGCTTCCTCGGCCGTCAGTCGCTGCCGGTCAGCCTCATGCTGCAACCGGATGCGTTGCTCCAGTTGCTGCTGCAAAAAATTGATCTGCAATTTCTTTTCGCTCAGCAGATCCTGCAGATAGTCCTGCTCTGTCACCCGACTACGGAGATAACTGATCTCTTCCTGCCAGCGATGGATCAATTGTGTTTTTTCGTCATCCGAAGATGCCTGCACATTGGTCGTGGCGCGGAGTAATTCATGCTCCTGCTCGAGTTGACGATAAGAACGGTTTAATTGTTCCAGCTCTTTTTCGAGTGTTTCCTTTTCGGCGGCATGAGAAGCTGTAATGCGGGCAATATCCTGCTCCAGCTCCGGCGACAAATGAACACTTACTGTTTCCATAGTTTGTTGATTTGTAGTTGGGGAATGTATTGCTGTGGCCAGGGCCAGTTGTATATAACGACTGTTAAGCCGGGAATAATCCTGCTGCAGGGCAGCAAATCGCGCATGATTGACACTTAGCTTTAATTTATAGCGGCTGATCAGTGATGAATGATCAAATAATATATACTCACCATTGCCGGTAGTATATCCCACCTGTTCGGCTGTACCATCGTCGAATGTATCTTCTTCTTCCTTCTTCGCACGACGACGATAATGAACAAATGCAATAATCAGGCTGCTCAGCAACACCAACACTATAACGATCCAGCCCAGTAGCTGCAGAAAAGGCAAAAAAGCCTCTACGGTTTTGGCCAGTAACAACATATCAGTTTACACATTAGCGTAAATCTCACTACATGCAGTTCAATTTAATTATTCATTATTCCCGCAGTCATCAATCAGCGTGACAGAACGGGCGGTGGAGGAAGAAAGGCAATACATTGCCAATGGCTGTATCCTATTTTTTCAATAATGATACCAGAAGATGTTAAAGGAAGGAAATGTGGAAAGAAAGAAAGAAAGAAGAAGTTGACAGATGACAGTTAACAGTTGACAGAATGTATAGTAGTTTAAAGGGTGTGCACTGTCAATTACAACCTGTCAACTGTCATCTGTTAACTGTCAACTAACTAAAAAACCGCCTTTCGGCGGTTTTTTAGTTATGGTTCCTGATAGACTCTTATATAATCTACTATATACCATTGCGGAAAATAGGTACTGGCATCGGGGCTACCGGGCCAGTTGCCGCCAACGGCAAGGTTCAGAATAAAATAAAAATATTCATTAAATGGCCAGGTCATATTGGCTGGTATATCTGATTTGCTGATTGTGGAAAAAACTGTTCCATCGAGCAACCAGGTGATCTGATCCTGCTTCCATTCAATGGAATACACATGAAACTGATCATTCAATGTACCTGTGCCAAGTGTCACATTGCGGTTAATGGAAGTACTGCCGGGACCGGGACCAAAATGCAGGGTGCCGTGTGTGCGTGCCGGATCATGTCCTACCATTTCCATAATATCAATCTCACCGCTTGTGGGCCAGCCTCCATATATATTGTCTTGCGGCAGCATCCAGAATGCCGGCCAGATACCTTTACCTATAGGCAATTTGGCACGCATATCTATGCGACCATATTTAAATTTCTTTTTTCCGGATGTGAGTATTTTGGATGATGTATAGTTGCGTGTACTATAAGTTTCCTTTTTGGCTTCGATGATCAGCTTTCCATCCTGAAAAAACAGGTTAGCTGGTCTGTCGGTATAATATTCCAGTTCATTATTACCCCATCCGCACATGCTGAGCGAGCAGCCATCACCGTTCTGGTGGGCCCAGGAGCCTCCATCAAGTGTGCCGGCATTGAATTCATCGCTCCACACCAGTGCATAACCCGGATAAGAGGTGGGTGCATCATAACCGGCATTGGTAAAGGGTACTTTTGTATCATCATTGCGGATGATTACCGTAGCTGAGTTTTTGCTGATCGTGGCATTTTGGGCAGCAGAAAGTTCAATGGTGAGTTCATCTTCACCTTCTTTGATATCATCAGCCACTACGGCCAGGGCTATTGTTTTTTGCGTTTCGCCGGCTGCAAAAGTGATTGTCTGATTTTGCTGAGCCGTATAATCCGCTCCTGCTTTGGCCGTACCCGCCACAGTACTGTATTGTACAGTCACCTGTTTGGCAGATTGAGCACTGAGGCGCACTACGATATTAAATGTATTGGTACCGCCATTGCCTTCAAACAGGGAGAGATCATTGATAGTAATAGATGGATCGGGAGTATTGGGTGCAGGCGGGCCATCACCACCTTTACCTCCGCAACTGAGCAGGCCCAGCAATAACATAGCCGCAAGTACAGATTTCATTTGCTTAGATTATTCAGCTGTTGCTGTATGATAATAATATAAAAAAGGGCGGGCTAGTTTAACCCTCTAAATACCCGCCCTACGCTAACTGCTTGCTTGCAACGATTGCCACGATTGCAAGATTTTCAGCGATTTAAATGACCGAAGAAAAATGTATCAATATGAGCGCAGAGTGAATGTCCACCAGCCTGCTCCACCTATATTGAGGCCAAGTTTGATAATATCATATCCCTGACCGTTTACGTTTGTTGAGCGTTCCAGTACATCATAAACGATAGCATTGCCCGAAGGGCCGCTGGTCGTTTCGCCACCGTTATGTACTTTTTGCAACCCTATATGAGCGCCGGTGCCTATAAGCCGCAGTTGTCCCAGACCACGCGCACCTGCATTTTCGGTAACAGTGAAATTGAAGTTACCGGAGGCCCAGGCAGCCTGTGCGCCGCTTAGATTGCTATTGGGTTCGCAACCAAAAGTGGCAGCACCAATATAACCATCGGCATAGTAGTCGCCCTTGTTATCATATTTAAATTCGGCCTCTGCATTAAAATAAAAGGTATACTCATCATTAAACTCGCAGACGCGACCCGTTACATCACCTGCACCGCTGGACCACCAGTTGCCCATATCGGGACCTTCGCCCACTTTATAGGTACCTGCTTCGGGGTTCAGTTTCCACGTCTTTGACGTACATCCTGCTATGAATCCAAGCAATGTAGTAGGAGCACAGGCTGTGGGATCGCTGGTAGCGATCGTTACGCTCTTTGTAATAGAATCTATACCACCACGAGCAGTAGTGATCAGTTGCACGTCATATACACCGGCAAATGGCAGATACAATTTTGCAGAGTCACCTTTGAGTGTGCCGCTAGCGACACCTAGTTGCCATTTCCAGTAAGGAATACCGCCCTGATCGGTTTTATTGATCAGGATCACCGTATTGGCATTGGTTCCTGGAGCAACTTCAAAATCAGCTTTAGGCAAGGGGCCTAATTCTCCATCTTTTGTATCTGGCGTACAGCCAGACAGGGTCAGCAACAGGCAGGCTGTTAAAGCTATTCGCCAGTATGGATATTTTAAAATATTCTTTTTCATTTTTAATTAGTTTGATGTGGATGATGTTTTTTAATAATTCTGATTTTGCTCCAACACATGTTTAGTCACATCAATTTCGCTCTGAGGAATAGGAAGTACCTCATTTTTATTAGGCGTAAAACCCAATGGGCCAAGTACAGTAGCGGCCTGACCTGTACGGATCAGATCAAAGAAACGATGCCCTTCCGTGGCAAGTTCAAGGCGACGCTCTTTATAAATATTATCAAGCGTTACAGCTACGGCTGGCAAGCCTACCCGGCTGCGAACGCCTACAAAACCCGCATCACCGTTGAGCAATTGCCCGGCCCGAGCCGCATTGCCACCTGAGCGAAGGATTGCTTCTGCTTCCAGCAGATAAGTATCTGCGAGACGAATTTCTATTTCATTATACGGCCAGTTCATTTCAGCAGTACCGACAGGCGAACGAAATGCCTGCATAGGTGCGTACTTTTTTACAAAGTAGTTGGTGTTCTGATAGCGCTCGGCATAGCTGGCACCTCCCGTCCTCAGAGCAGCTCCATCTATAATAGTATATTGAAAACGGGGATCACCTGTCATAGCAGTCACGAGATCAAGAGATATCGGAGCAAAGCCCCAGCCAGCCGAATAAGTAGTGCCATTATAATCAGCCATTCCTATAAATTGAGGAGCGACATTCCCTTCACCTCCATTAATCCATCCCCAATCTCCCCAGGCTGAATTGTTACTATGGGGAATTTCCCAGATTGACTCCGCACTGAACCGGTTGGCTGGATTGAATATATCGCCAAAACCCGGCAGCAACTGGTATACGCCAGAAGCATTCACTTCATTGAAAAGCTGAGCTGCTTCACTCATACGTGCGTTATCATTTTGAAACATCAGTGATTTGCCCAGCAATGCTTTGGCAGCACTGCGTGAAATACGACCATTTTCTGAAACAGGGATAGTGAGTGGCAGATCAGGAAATGCCTCTTTCAGATCTTTTTCGATCTGTGTATAAATAGCCGCAGGCTCAACTTGTTTTTGTGAGTACAGCTCAGCAGTAGGAATAGGTCCTGTGATCAGCGGCACTCGTCCAAACCAGCGTACCAGGTCAAAATAAAAATAGGCCCGAAGGGTCTTGGCTTCGGCAATAGTACGGGCTTTGAAAGCCGGATCTACTCCTGCAACGCCTTCCACCTTTTCCAGAAAAAGATTAGCCCGATAGATACCGGCATAACATTTCTGCCATATTCCCACCTGCGGCCCACGAAATGGATCAAGTGTAAAATTATCATAAGCTACCCAGCCTGGCTGATCAGATGCATCGCTACCACCGGCGTGCGCTTCGTCTGAAGCCACCGTCAGCAAAGGCATCTTCATAGTATAACCTCCTGAAGTACCCCACTGCATCACATCATATACAGATATCAGACCCTGAAAAAGTTCAGTTTGATTTTTATAAAAGTTAGCTTCCAACTGTGTACCACGCGGATCCAGCTCCAGGAAGTCTTTATTGCACGCGCCCAGTGTCAGCGATGCTGCCAGCACCAGGAATGTATTCTTTATCGTACGTTGTTTCATTGTGAACTGATTTGAGGATTAAAAACCAAGGTTAACACCTACCATAAATGAGCGGGCCTGCGGATAAATACCGCGATCCACACCATAGCTGCCACCACCAATCTCCGGATCAAAACCGGTGTATTTGGTGAACGTTGCCAGGTTATTGCTCATTACATATACGCGCAGTTTGCTAAGTCCTGCCTTACGGATAATATTATCGGCAAATGAATAACCGATCTGCAGGGTTTTAATACGGAAATAGTCACCTTTTTTCAGGAAGAAATCTGAACTGCGGCTGAAATTCTGGTTAGGATCATTGAAGACCAGTCTCGGGAAATAATTGCTGGTACCCTCACCTACCCAACGACCCAGGGCTTCTTTGGTATAGTTGGCTGTAGGCAGGTCGAATCGACGGATAGCCTGGAATACCTGATTGCCGGCCACACCCTGGCCAAAAATCGTCAGATCAAACCCTTTATAGGCTGCATTCACTGTAAAACCAAAGCTCCAGTCCGGTGTAGGATCACCAATGATATGACGATCATCGTTGTCGATAACCCCATCGTTATTATAATCTACATAACGGATATCACCAGGAGAAGCACCGGGTTGCAGCAGATCACCGTTATGATTCTTGTAATTATTCACATCATTCCAGTTTTGAAACAATCCATCCGTCTTGAATCCATAGAATGATCCGATAGCATATCCAACGGCAATACGGGTAATCTCAACTCCCTGGGGACCAAAAGTCTGGCCACGGAGGAAGGTTTTATCTTCTCCCAAATAGGTAACACGGTTGCGCAGATGTGAGATATTACCTGAAACATTAAAAGTAAGATCGCCTACACGTCCATTGTAACCCAGTTCCAATTCCACACCTCTGTTTTCCATTGTTGCAATATTGCCAATCGGGCCACCGTTGCCTACATATGCAGGCACGGCAATATCCAGCAACATGTCTTTGGTTTTCTTATTATACCAATCCAGTGTTACATTCAGTTTGTTAAACAGTACGGCATCAAGGCCAAAGTCAAGCTGCGAAGTGCTTTCCCACCGGAGATCAGGATTAGCAATAGCATTAGGGCTGAATCCCGTAATCAACTGGCCATTGATCGTATAGTTACGACCACCACCAATTGTTGATACATAGCGGAAGTCACCGATGCGATCATTACCATTCTCACCATAGGATCCGCGTACTTTCAGGAAAGTCACTTTATCGTTGGATGGCCAGAAGTTTTCGCGGCTTACGATCCAGCCTGCAGATACAGAGGGGAACACGCCGTATTTGTAATTGGAACCAAAACGAGATGAGCCATCTCTGCGGACGGTGGCATTGAGCAGATATTTACCGTCATAATCGTAGATGATACGACCAAACATTGATGCCAGTGTATTTTGATATTCGCCACCCCAGAAAAACTGGTTCGCAATCGGCACTTCAAAGGCGAGTGAGGCCTCTTTAATGCTGGTTGCAGGGATACCACGTTTAGTTCCCCCCTGCTGTTCGCCATAATTTCGTTGGGCCGATGTACCTATCAGCACTGTTGCATTATGCTTACTGAATGACCGGGTATAGGAAGCTGTATTGTCCCATATCCAGTACATGCCACGATTTATGTTGCGGGTATACCCATTAAGATCTCTGTTCTGATTTATTGAGTTCAGATAATAAAGTGGCTGAAATCCTTCGTCGCCCCAGAATGCCAGATCGGTGCCAATACTGGAACGCAGCTTCAGCCCTTTAATTGGCTCAATTTCTGCAAATGCATTAGCCACAATCTTATCGGACCAGCCATTGCCCTGTGCCACTTTAAGGGCTGCGATTGGATTCAGGATTTCAGATGTCACAATAGTAGAAATACCGTATGGATTGCCATTCGCATCCCGAACCACAAAAGGTGCATTTGCACCATCATAGGGAGCCTGATTTGCTTTAACCGGATCCGTTTCAATAATCGGCGTAATAGGATCTATATTAATTGCACGATTAAGCGGTGTACCCCACTCACCATTGGTACCCACACCTACCGATTTGGTCCGGGTATAACCTATATTAGTACCAAATGTCACCCCCTTTACAATTTTGTGCGTACTATTGAATCGGGCAGTAAAGCGTTTATAGTTAGAATTGGATGTAGCCACAATACCATCCTGATTAAGGTAACCAACCGAACTGAAATATGTGGAACGGTCATTTCCTCCTGAAATACTCAACTCATGATTCTGGATCATGGCTGAGTTATTGAATACAGCATCCTGCCAGTCGGTTCCTTTACCATAAGAGGCCGGATTTGCAAAACGAATGGGTTGTCCTGCTGCCAGGTAAGATTCATTCAACAATGTGGCATATTCTGTGGCATTAAGCAATTGCAGTTTACGCCAGGGAGCCTGCGTACCTACAAAACCATTATAGTTTACCTTCATGGCGCCCGCCTTCCCCTTTTTAGTAGTGATCAGGATTACCCCGTTAGCACCCTGTGTACCATAGATGGCAGCAGAGGCGGCATCTTTCAACACATCAATAGTTTCGATATCTGCCTGACTAAGATATTCGATTCCTCCACCTATAACAACCCCATCCACTACATACAGGGGGTCACTATTGCCAATGGTGGTAGTACCGCGTACCCGTACCGTGCTGGCTTCACCGGGCTGACCGGAAGCAGAGGTAATAGTGAGACCTGAAGTACGGCCCTGCAATGATTGTTCTACACGAAACACCGGCATATTTTCCAAATCGCTTGATTTAACGCTGGAAATAGCACCCGTAACGTTACGCTTCTTTTGCGTACCATAACCCACCACAATCACTTCCTCCATATTCTTATTCTCTGCAACAAGTGTAAAGTTGATGACATTACGACTCTCTACCTTTATTTCCTGGGTAAGAAAGCCGATTGAACTCACGATGAGCACAGCATTACCATCCGTTACATTGAGTACAAAAGTGCCTTCTGAGTTAGTGCTGGTACCATTATTGGTACCTTTTTCCTGCACACTCACCCCCTGCATGGGCTCACCTTTATCGTTGGTGATTTTTCCCGTGACAGGCTGTGCGGGAGACTGCCCCGATGTGCCGCCGGTAGTGATCACCACCAGGCTGCCGGTTACCTTTTTGTAGCTGAGTTCGGTATCACGTAATACCTTTTTCAGCACTTCGTCCAGTGAAGCATTGGCTACCGAAATACTAATGCGCTGATCGCGGGGCAAGATGTCATCTTTATAGACAAAGCGGCAAACACCTTGCTGCTCAATGGTTTTGAAAACTTTTTTCAGTGTGGCTTTCTCCAGGTTGAGGTTGATATGTTCCTGCCCGAAGCCCTTTGCAAAAGATTGTAGGGAAAAGGCAAGAACCAGGAGAAGGGAAAACTTCATCATAAGTAAGCATTTGATGAATGTACAGGACGCAAAGGACCATGCGCCTGGTGCATTTTTTTTCATACCTTAGTTTTGAATTGATGATAGAATTTTTGCTCAAGCCTGAGCAAACTTGCTGTCAGTAAAAACGGGGGATGCCGCAAACATTCTCCGTTCTTTTTTTGGGGTAATATCTAGGTGAGTTTTTTCATATGCGCGTCGTTTTGAGGGTTAAGCAATCGTTTGCAGTTATTGAGAGTTATTTTACACTACCGGGCC
Organism: Chitinophagaceae bacterium; assembly: GCA_047600605.1. GTDB lineage: Bacteria > Bacteroidota > Bacteroidia > Chitinophagales > Chitinophagaceae > CAYMZZ01. The sequence goes on from JASGKK010000001.1 coordinate 1,316,745, forward strand.
TGATGACTTGTTTGGTCAGGGCCTGATAGTTACTTCTTTCTTATTGATTGAATAATGGAATTTACCTGCTACACGCAGGGCTTCCATGACCTGCTGCAGGCTTTCGTCTTCAATGATGATCGAAAACTCTGTCTTCTTCATTTCTTCATCGGCTATCACCACTTTCACGTCATACCAGCGTTCGATCTTGAGGGCAATTTCTTCGAGCGATTCCTTGTCAAAAGCCAGTTTATTGCGTGTCCACATAGCCTCGGTGGCTACAGTATCTGCTTTACTGGGATAATTGATCTTACCCCAGGTAAGAACTATCTGTTTGCTGGTGGTACGTTCTATGTCTTTTTTAACCCTCTCCACAGCAGGCCCGGCCTGTTCATTGTTGATAATGAGTTTATCGTTGGGCTTAAGTGTAAATTTCTTTTCGGGGTGATTGCGCAGGGTTACTTCCACCGACCCGCGCACCAGGCTGGTTTCGGTATTTTTTTCATCCGCATAGGATCTCACATTAAATGCTGTACCCAGCACTTTGATATCAATCACATTGGTATGGATCACAAAGGGCCGCTCTTCATCACGTACCACATCAAAATAGGCTTCACCACTCAACTGCACTTCGCGCAGGCTGCCCTGAAAATTTTCATTGTAGGTAATACGGCTATCTGCATTCAACCATACCTGCGTACCATCCGGCAACTGCACTTTGGATTTGGATCCCCGCTTGGTAGAAATAGTATTCTGCGCAGCGGGTGCCGATTTATCTTTTCCCAGAAGCATAGGCCCCAGGAAGAACCAGCCCAGTACCAGCGAAGCCGCAATGGCTGCCACCCAGGCCATCCGCTTATATAACCGGCGTACGGGGGCAGGAGACACAGGCACTTCTTCCGCAACCAGAGGTTCCGGCTGGGCCTGCACATCGGCCGATTCGTATTGCAATGTGTCCTCAGACAGATGATTGCTCAGCCGTTGCAGGTGTTTGTTGAATGACAAAGACCGTGTGCCCGAAGATGCCGGCCGCTGCTGCCAGGTGGATTGCAACTGATTGAATCGCAACCTCCAGGCAGGTTGATCTGCCAGAAATTGTTCCAGCTCCGCCCGTTCTTCGGGGCTTATTTCGCCGGATAATTCCAGGCTGGTCAATAGCCAAAAACGCTCTTCGGTCATATAGATTCCTCTGTATCCAACCAGAGACACCAATCCCGGGCGGGATGTACCAAAGCGTTGTAAACTTTTTTAGGATTTTTTTAGAAATGAGTCGGAAACGGTTGAAACTTTCCCGGCAGATTGAATCATGGGAAGTGCCTGACCCAGGCGACGAACAGCAATCGCCAGCTGATTGCGTACTGTAAGCGGTGATACCTGCAGGATATCGGCGACCTCCTTATACTTCAATCCTTCTTCTTTTACCAGTTGAAAAATGAGCCGGCATTGCGGAGGCAATTCCTGTATCACCTGCCGTAGGGAACGAAGGGTTTCGGCCGAGATGAGCATTTCTTCCGGATTACCCATTTCCACTACAGGCATTATATCCAGTTCATCGAGACTGACCGGCGGATGCTTGTAAGTACGCTGAATATAGTTAAGGGAAAAATTGCGGGCAATAGTATAGAGATAGACTTTCAGGTTTTCTACTTCCGAAAGCCTGTTGCGGATTTGCCATATTTTGATAAACACATCCGACACTATTTCTTCTGCCACTTCATTTGATTTGACAAAAGAAAAAGCAAAACGGTGAAGCCCATCAAAAAAGCGGTTATAGAGCTCTTCGTAGGCCCGCATGTCTTCAAATAAAGCAATCCGTTGTTGCAGTTCCGTTATGGTCTGTGGTTGTTGCAATCGTTCAGCAAAGTGACCCCAATGTTAGATAATTTTGCGGATAACTTCCAAGTTTTATTCTGCAACAAACTTTAAGCAACAGTGAATCAACCTTTTTTCCGGCGCTGCAATTCTCTTTTGATCAGCATTAATTCGCGACCGGTTTGTCCTTTCACACTGGTATTTTCCTGTGCACGCCGCATGAGATAAGGAATTACATCGCGTATGGGACCAAATGGCAGATACTTGCTTACCTGGCAGCCTGCGTGTGCCAGATTGAAAGTGATATTATCACTCATGCCGTAGAAGCTGACTGAAATGTATATGCGGATGATTGAGTGGCAGACCCCGCTCCTGCAATAACCGGGTAGCCAGCAAATTGCTTTCTTCATTGTGCGATGCCACAATCAGTGATATACGGTCAAGATGTTCGATACAAAAACGAAGACCATCATTATAGTCACGGTCACTACTGGCCTTATCGGGCTGTATAGGTGAGGGATACCCCATTTCCTGTGCACGTTTTCTTTCTTTTTCCATGTATGCACCCCGCACCAGTTTGGCACCCAGTACAAACTGGCGTTCTGCAGCAGCCTGGTAAGAATCTTTCAGAAATGCGAGCCGGTCATGACGGTAATGCTGAATGGTGTTGTATACGACACATTTTTCTTTGTTATAGCTATCCATCATAAGGATGGTAAGAGCATCTACCGGATCCTGGATCCAGGTCTCTTCAGCATCCACCAGTACGCCTGTCTTTTTTTCTGCAGCACGGGCACAGATACGTTTCATACGCTGGCTTACCCGTTCCCATTCTGCTTTCTCCACTGCAGTCAGTTGCTCCGTCGCCGCCATATAACGTTTCATCAGTGAACCGCCGGCCTTATGCATCAGCTCATCCAGTTTTTCGAGCAGGGCAAAACGCGCAAAGCCGGTCACCTTTATACTCATAAACGGAATATTGGGTTGCGTAGCTGCATAATCGATTACCCGGATAAATTCTTCGGTCGCATGGTCAAAACCATGCTCGCCATCATCGCCGCCCTCTACTCCATAATCAAGAATCACCTGCACCTGGTATTCACCCAGTTTACGGGCAACTGCTGCTGTCTGATCCAGCGTTTCACCTCCTACAAACTGTGCAAAAATGGTCTTGCGGATCAGGCCTTTTACCGGCAATCCCGACTTTACAGCCCAGGGTGTAAGGCGGGTACCCCATTTTACGAGCCAGGGCCGGGCCATACAGGAAAACAGGAAACTGGCTTTCTTCAGTTCGCTGTCAGATTTGTATTCAAATGCGTATTGGGTATTGTCAAAAGAGATACGAGGGTCAGCAGGCATAGCAAATAGAAATTGTGTCGCAAATGTAGCCAGAAGACAGCAAGTCCGGAAAAGAAAATGGGCCTTCCAATGACTGATTTTGGTCAGGGTAAAGTATCCTGTAAAATATGACTGCGATCACTTCTTTTTCCGCCAAAAAAGATCAGCCCGCCATACCTGGCGGACTGATTCAGAAATTCATTAAAAAATTTCGTCTATTGATTATTCACCCATAAAAAGCGCGCGCAGTTCAGCCGCATCAGCAGGCTTCATTTTACCACCCAGGATGAGACGAAGCTGGCGGCGGCGCAGTGCTCCGTCATACAGGCGTCTTTCCTCTTCGGTTTCTACCTCCAGTGCCGGCACATGACGGGGTTTGCGGTTTGGATCAAGTGCCACAAAAGTATAATAGGCTTCGTTGCTCTTATATTTATACTGCTGTGTCAGATCTTCGCCCCATACCTTCATGTGTACTTCCATCGAAGAGTTGAAAGCACGGGTCACTTTGGCTTCGATATGTACCACATTGCCAAGCTTAATCGGATTCTCAAAAGAAATATTATCAACCGACGCGGTGACCACCGGTGCATTACAATGTTTCTGCGCAGCCAGGGCCGCAGCAATATCCATCCAGTACATCAGGCGGCCGCCCATCAGGTTGCCAAATACATTGGTATCGTTGGGCAATACCAGTTCCGTCATGATCGTCAGGCTTTCGGCGGCCTTCTTTGTTTGCATATCTTCTTAAATTTTGGCAAAGATAGGGGTTGGTTACCTGACCGAAACTCCTGTCACTGCAATTTCCCGGCGGGGATTGCCTCCGAAAGTCACTATACCCTCCTGAAAAAATCTATTATTTTAGACACATGAAATCGCTCTCCCTCCTCCTCGTGGTCATTTTATTTTCGTGTTCCGCCAAAGCCCAGTTTGGCATGCCTTCGTACAAGGAGGTAGCAAGAGCTTTCTTTTCCTCCTACACTCATACCGACAAAACCAGTTATATCTCGTTTTACCGGAAAAAATCAGGCTGGTATATTTGTAAAAAGCGATACGACAACTCCGACAGTATTTTTGCTCAGGATATATTCTGGTCTGCATCTGCCCGCACATATATCCCAATCAACTTTATACCCGCCAAACCAGGCCCGGCAGAAATAGAAAAACGGACAAAGGAATATTTTGATCTTCATTACAACGAATTTGACGAATACCCGTTTCAACGAAACCAGTATTTTGGATATAAGGGCTGGCAATGGGATATCATTCAGGATGCAAAAAGTTTTGAAAACAAAAACGACACGATACTGGAAAGTTATGCCAGGGCCTTCTCTGACTATGCAATGGGATATATCCACCAGTACGACAAAACACCTTTTCTGAATAACGATGCAGACAGGAAAAACCTGGCCCCTACTGATCGCCTGGGTAAATCCCGGAAAGAAAAATTTATCCGCTATTTACAAAAGGGGATCGATGCCTATACAGTACTGGCCCGCCAAAATCCCCATTATGAAACACGTGTGGGCAATATAAACATAAAGCTCGCCAATGAGTATATGCTCCTTTACAGTGAACTGCTGATGGATAAAGATCCGGACCGCGGCCTGCCGTTTGCAGGAAAAGCCATTTATACAGATAGCCTGCTCCGGATATGCAAAAACTATCTCGATGCAGTTCCTCCCGGTGGTATCCTAATAACCGGACACGACAATGATACCTATCCGGTATGGTATCTGCAGGATATTGAAAAGTATCGCCAGGATGTATTGGTAGTGAATTACAATATGCTTTATGTAAAACGGTACCTGTTGCACTTAAAAGACCGATCCGTCCAGCCCTTATTTTCTATCCCCGACACGGCCCTTCTCCGTACAGATTTTCTGGCTTTTTATTACAGCAATTCAGGGAGTGCAAATCAGGAAATTCAGCTGGAGGATTTTCTAAAAAATCTGGCAAATAAAACCAACCCGTATGAGGAAAAGAGTTTCAGTTGGCGGCATGCCGGGGGATATACCTATTACACACAGAAAGTGTATTTTCAAAAAGACAGCAAGGCAGTTAAAATTTACTTCCCCTTATCCTCATTGACATTCTTAAACGAATATATGTTGCTGGACATTCTCCTGACCAATCAAAATCGCCCAGTCTATTCTACCACTCTCCTTCCGATTATTGAGAATGTGCTTGACCTGACCGACAAGGGTATATATCGGGTAGTACTTTGGTAAGAGCGGGTGAGCTTATTCGCTCTTTGCTTCCTGCTTTTCCTGTACCACTATCAGATCGGCCAGTTCTACCTGCATGGGCAGCAGACCGATTTTCACAACGGCTCTTTTTCCCCGCAGCTCTATTACTTCACCTACCTGGTGATTACGTTTCATTTTCACCTTGTCACCTACTTTTATATCCCCGCCTACTTCTTTATATTTTGAATCGAGCTTTTTCTGCATCTTGCTCACTGCCTTCTGTTCATTCTTTTTAAACAGCAGCGCTTCCATCAGCTTCATCACCTTATTCTTATCGGTTTCTTTCCGCCATTCGATCAGCATCTGCTTCAGTTTGCGTTCCATATCCTTGAGATACGTGATCCGCTCCTGTGCCACGCGGTTCTGTTCCTTCTGCAGTTCCACCTGCTGACGATGCCGTTCCTTATTCATCACCTGCTCCATCTCCCGTTTCATCTTCTCATTTTCCTTCAGCAGCTGATTCAGTTCCTTTTCTTTTTTCTCGATATCACGCAGATCCTGCTCTGTGCGATTCAGCAGTTTATCGAGGCGATACTGATCCTGGTCTACCAGGTCGCGCGCCCGTTTGATCAGCCCCTTATCAAGACCGATGCGCTCTGCAATAGCAAAGGTGTATGAACTGCCCGGTTTTCCGACCAGCAGTTTGTACTGGGGCAGCAGATTTTTCTCGTCAAACGCCATAGCTCCATTGATGATACCGGCTGTTTTACCTGCCATCACCTTGAGATTGAGATAATGCGTGGTTACAATACCATAGGCATGTTTGCGCGCCAGCTCCTGCATGATCACTTCTGCAAAGGCTCCGCCCAGGCTGGGATCACTGCCACTACCCAGCTCATCAATAAAGAAAAGTGTTTTGCCACTGGCATTTTCCATGAAATGTTTCATGTGCAGCAAATGACTGCTGTATGTACTCAACTCAAACTCCAGGCTTTGTGTATCGCCGATATGGATCATGAGTTGTTTGAAAATACCGAATTGCGAAGAAGGATGTACCGGCACCAGTAATCCACTCTGCACCATCAGCTGCAATAGTCCAACCGTTTTCATGGTCACGGTTTTACCACCGGCATTGGGTCCGCTGATGACGAGAATACGCCGGCTTTCGTCTAGCGTAAGATTGACCGGAATTGTTGGCTTCTGTGTACGCTGATTGTAGAGGTACAACAGCGGGTGATAGGCATTTACCAGTTGCACATGTGCTTTATCGGTAATCGCCGGAAATTCTCCCCGGATCTCTACGGCCAGCCTTGCCTTGGCACGGATAAAATCATATTCGCCCACAGCCTCATGCCATTGCTGCAGCAGACCGGCATGTGCCGACAGGCGGCGTGTGAGTTCCTGCAATATGCGATGCACTTCCTTACGTTCATCATTCTCCAGTTCGTGCACCAGGTTATTGAGTTCAATCGTTTCTTCAGGTTCTACGAATGCCGTTTTACGGCTGTCACTTTCACCGTGCAGAATACCTTTGACGGTACGTTTTTGCTCAGCAAATACCGCCACTACGCGGCGACCATTCATAAAGCTCTCTTCTATTTCTGCCAGGTATCCCTGTTTGTTGAGTTTGGCAACAATCTTTTCAAAAACACGGCGCAGTTCATTACGTTTCCGGTAAAGCTCCATCCGTATCTGCCTCAGCTCATCCGATGCATTATCTTTTACATGCCCGCTTTCATCGAGTACTTCATCGATCAGGGCAATGATCGCTTTTTCATACCGCGTACCGGTAATAACCTGGTACATGGCGCCATTACTGTTTCTGCGTTCGGGATCAAACCAGCGAAAGATTTTTTCCATACTCTCCGCCAGCTTGCGGATCTCCAGAAATTCTTCGCCTACAAGTAATGCTCCGGGTATACCCAGCAGTTTCAGTTCCCTTGCCAGATTGAGTACAAAATCGTTGGGAAAATAAATGCCATTGACCAGCAACTGATGATACTCATGGCTCTGACGCAATGCCAGGTCAATAAATTCTTTTCGGGTATGCACACGCAGGTCTGCCGCCCGCATGCGGGCATATTCAGACTGACAGTAATTGATCAACAGTGACCGCACCTTATCAAACTCCAGTTGCTGTACGGCCGATTCAGGAAAAAGTTTCATACATCCATTCCTCATCAGAAATGAGGGTTGCAAAGGTAGGTCAAATCAGCAGACGGTGTAGTGTTGAGTAAAAAGGTAGAAAGGTATAAGAGTTTAAAGGGTATAAAGGGTTTAAAGAGTATAAAGAGTAGAAAATCTACCCGTCAACTGATTAGCGGTCGGGGGCACCTGCCTCTTCTACTTTATTGATATTCAATTATTAGAAAAATTATAATACCGCCTTTATCAAAGGTGCCAGTCGTTGTGCCCATTTTGCATATTCTTTTCCCGATGGATGCAGGCCATCGGCTGCCAGCAGACTGTGATCACCGGCAGCTTCACGGGTAGAGGCGGTAATGTCGAGATATTGTGCTCCGCGTGCCAGCGTTACTTCGCGATTGACCTGGTTAAAAGCATCTATCTCGCGCCGGATGCGATCACGATCGCTATACTGAGCAAAGGGAGTCACACTGTAATCGGGAATGGAGAGGACTATCACCCGCTGGGCGCGGTTGCCCGCCAGCTGCACTGCTTTATTGAGCAGGGTCTGAAAACGCTGCCTGTATCCGTCTATACTCAGGTGCTGATACTGATCATTTACGCCAATCAGCAGGGTAACAATATCGAACGTATCAGCTAACTGTTGGGCGTCGATAGCAGATTGCAGTTGAGCGGTCGTCCATCCGGTAACAGCTATGATACGCGGTGTGCGAAAATCAATTGCTTCTGATTGTAACAAGACCCGGGTTTGGTTTGGATAACGATCTGCCTCACTCACCCCCTGGCCAATAGTGTAAGAATCTCCAAGTGCCAGGTAGTTTTTCCCCTGGGCATTGCTGACAGGTGGTACAGGTGGTGGCTGAACGGGCTCAGTAACCACTTCTGATGCCGGCTGTTTGGCACAGGCCAGCAAAACAGCAAGCAGGCCATATATGAATATGTTTGCTCTCAAGTGGCGCATGAGGATTTAACACATATACGGATAAAAGGGTTGGATGGATCGCGAGAAAAGGTGGAAGGTAAAAGATAAAAGGCCGTTTTAAAAAATAGGTATCCTGTATCACTTCTGCACTTTTATTACTGTGATCTGTCAACTGACCACTGACCACTTATTACAAAAAAAAGGCCGGCTGAATTAACAACCGGCCTGTGAACCCTAACCTGACTGCTTAACGAGAATTGATATATGCTATCTAAACTGCTACACTATTTTGTTAAGGCTTTTTAGCCCACCACAGTGGTGTGAGTACGGCATCTTCTGCACCCAGGAAGCCAACGGCCTGCTGGTAACCTTCAGGATTGCTGGAGGTAATAGTCGATGGGTAACGAACACGCTGCGGGAAAAACTTAACCTGGCTGGTCATGTAGTTGCTGCTGGTAAGATTGGGCATATTAACCAGCGGATTTTCGATAGCCGGGTTTTCGAAGAAAGGAAGACCCAGGCGACGGTGATCACTCCATGTTTCCAGAGGCAACCAGGGCATCTGAGCGATATATTTCTGTGTAATAATCTTTGCCAGACGGTCATTTCTTACAGTACCATTCTTATACAGGTTGTTAACCGGATAAAGAATATTGGTTGTACCTGGTGTATTGGTATAACCATCTACATATGACATGGCATGGTTGGCTCCGGGCTCAGTTGTATGGCTCCAGCTTACAGATGTACCTGTGCGATTGTAAGCGGTGCTGGTCAGGTAGCTGGCCAGGTGAGCAGAAACGCCCCACCAATCGAAGCTGGCCTTGATACCATTTTCATAAGCAACCTGTCCGCCAATAGGCACTGTCCAGTTACGCTCAGCAGCTTCAGCCAGCAGGAAATAAGTTTCCCAGGGGGCGAAGAATATACGTTTGCTGGCACTGGCGCGGAACTTATTTGACAGACGGGGAATAGTACCCGAGAAATTGCGCAGTTGGTTACGTGAACCTTTTACTCCCCAGTCGCCATTAGAAGTTGCGTTCCAGGTAAAAGCTGCATCAATTGTTTTCTGCACTCCGCCGGCAGCTGTCAGCAGATCGCGCTCTGTAACTTTTGCATCGCTGGCCCAGCTGGGATAAGCATTGAAGTCGGGATTATCAAAGTCGCCGGGGATAATGAAAGCCTTATATGCACGGGGGTCAATGGAATAAGGAAGACCATCGAGCCAGTAACCGGCAGAAGGATCATTGGTCATAGTAGTGAAATGATCTGTATAACGCTGACCAATATATCCGTCGGGTTTGATATAAGAATGATAAGAAGCTGCCAGTTGATCTTCAGACTTAACGCCACCCAGTCCCAGTACCACGTTGTTGAACGCAGCTGGCATAAAGAGGGCATTCCACTCACGGCTCATTACGCCGGTAAGGGCATCCCAACCTGGCCGCTCAGACACCTGAAATATATCGTCGGCAGACGTGAGCAGATTGTTGATATTAGAAGCAGCTTCTTCAAATTCTGATTTGGCTTTTGCTGCATCTACTTCAGACAAACGCATAGCCAGACGCATCCGCAATGAGTTGCCGTATTTGATCCATTTGGCAAAGTTGTACGAATAAGCAGGATCATGTTTGGCTACATCCTGTGGAACTGTAACAGCGAGATCAAACGTGGCCACTGCACTTTTCAGCTCACTAAGCAGGAAATAATACACTGTTTTCAGATCACTGAATGCAGGATTCTTACCCTGGAAGCCATCTACGGGAATCGGACCAAATGTATCGGCCAGTTCACTCATGAGATAAGCGCGCCAGATACGGGCCACCTGCATCAGGTTGGACGTATATGACTTGGCAGTACCGGCAGTGATTTTCTGCTCGGCCACCTGAATGGCTGTATTGATTTGATTGAGCCAGCCACTCATGTAGCTGCCACCATAGTAGTCACTGCTCCAGCCATCGTTGTAGCCTCCGGAAGAGATACCACCACTCTGCTGCATACCTCCGGCTGTAAGCCAGTACAACACGAAAATACGCTCGGCAATATGGGGATCCATCTGGGCGCCAATGATAGAGCCATTGATAAAGTATTCGACCTGTACCTGCTCCGCATTGGCGGCCAGTGGGTCATTATTCATTTCGTCGAATTTTTTACACGAACCCAGCAATACTGAGCTGACAGCGGCCGCGTAAAAAATCTTGGTTATCTTTTTCATCGTCATAATGATTTTGGTAGTTGATTAGAAGCCAAGGGTTAAGCTAAACAGGAATGAACGCATGGTGGGAGGAGCACCGTTTTCGAAACCAACAGCATTGGAGCCGGTGGCAAATACAGACTCAGGATCAATACCATCCATGTGGCTCTTGATCATCCATACGTTATTACAGGACAGCGTTACACGGGCACGCTGAATAGGCGTTTTACCCAGCACTTTACGGGGCAGTTCGTAACCCAGCTGCACATTGCGCAGACGCACATTGGTCGCATCATACAGGTAAGCTTCGCCAATACCCAGGTTGTTGGCAGTTGAAATCGCTGACCAGTACAGTTGCTGGCTTACAGACTGTGTATTCTTAGTAGGAGTACCACTGCCATCCAGTACAGCACCATCCACAACGATATCATTACGCTGACCACCGGGAGCTGTTACAGCAGAAGCACCGCTTGACTGCAGAGCTACGTGAGTAGCAGAGAAGATTTCTCCACCGATGCGGGCATCGATCAGGAAAGAGAAGCTCAGGTTTTTGTAGCTGAATGAGTTGGTAACACCGATCAGCCCTTTGGCCTGCTGGTTGCCCAATTTCACGATAGCCGGATCACGCTGAGGCAGACCCTGTGAGCTCAGTTGCAGCTGACCATAGAAAGGACTGTTCTGATCTGTTACACGCAGATAACGTGTACCATAGATATCACCATACAGGCTGCCTGTGTTGGCGCGGATAAACACATCGTCAAATCCACCCAGTGTGTATTCTTTTACATTCAGTGCATTGGAAAGTTCATTGATCTTATTGCGGTTGCGTGAGTAGTTGGCAATGATTGACCAGTTGAGGCCATTGCTGTTAGCCAGTACTTTGGCATCCACCATCAGCTCAATACCCTTGTTCTCAATATCACCGGCGTTGATCAGGCGGCTGTTGTAACCGCTGGTGGGATCCATAGGCAGGCTGATCAGTTGACGGGTAGCATTTGATTTATACCAGCTGAAGTCGATACCCAGACGGCTGTTGAAGAAACGCAGTTCAGCACCAAACTCCAGTGACTTGATCAGCTCTGAACGCAGATTTTCGTCGCGCAGTACGTTGTCGCGGTTGGCTGTTGTATTACCATTGGGATCTTTACCGATACGGTATACATTGTACAGCTGATAGGGAGAAAGGTCATTACCTACTGATGCATGTGATGCACGCAGTTTACCATAGCTCCACCAGGCCGGTACTCTTGTACCATTTTTCTCCAGCATGTCTGTAAGAACTACAGCCAGGTTGAAAGAAGGATAGAAGAAGCTGCGGTTGCTTTTGCTGAGTGTAGAAGACCAGTCATTACGACCAGTGATATCAAGATAGATATAACCGTCATAATTCACACCAAAGGTACCAAACAGTGAATTCATAGCACGCTCTGTCAGACCTTCACTGATTGTGGGATTGCTCACACCATTGTTCAGGCTGAAGAAGTTGGGAACCACCAACTCACCAGAGTTGGCATTCAGCATGCTCCAGCGCTGACGCATCACGTTGCCGCCTACACTTACGTTGCCACCCAGTTTACCAAACAGGTTTTCTTCACGGGCAGACACCAGGAAACTGAAGTTGCGCTCATTGAAGGTTTGTTTACCCTGTTCGTAACGGCCGGTACGGGGAGAAGGACTACCAGCATATATTTTGCGTTCGGTATTGGTCGTATAAAAATCACCACCTGCACGCACTTCTGCATCCAGCCAGTCAGTGAAATTATATTTCACAGAACCGGTCATGATGAAACGATCACGTTTGTCGGTGTTACGATCATATTTAGCTCTCCAGTAAGGATTCACCGCATTGCTGCCACCAAACCAGATCATATTTCCGTCAGCATCGGCAGCCGCAGAAAAATCGCGGATATCGAGTGAGCGGGGAAGCATGTACATAACGAAAGCACTACTGTTATCGCGGCCATTGATGGGGCGGTTGAAACCAGAAGTGTTGTTGTACTGCACTTTTACGTCAGTTGTCCATTTGTTGTTTGTACCAAAACGGCTGATAGCACGAGTCATCAGGTTGGTACGCTCCAGGCGGTTGCCGGGCAGGATGCTTTTGTCGTCCCAGCGGCTGAATGAGCTATACACAGAAGTTGCACCTACCTGTTGCTGAAACGACAGGTTATAGTTCTGTGTAGTACCGTTGCGCAGGAAGTTGGACACGTTGTCGTAAATGCGGAGAGGAGCTGAACTGCCATCCCATTTAGTAACTGTCTGACCTTCTGCTTTGGGGCCCCAGCTGCTGGTAGCACGGTTATCGAAAATGCCGTTCAGACCCTGGCCATAAGAATTTTGCAGGTCGGGCTGTACGAAGATGCTTTCTACACCATAAGTAGCAGAAGCTGTGATACCCAGACCAGCCTGTTTGCGGCCTGATTTGGTAGTAACCTGGATTACACCGTTACCGGCACGGGCGCCATAAAGGGCCGCAGCAGCAGGACCTTTCAGCACCTGCATGCTTTCGATATCGTCGGGGCTGATGTCGCCCAGACCATTACCGCGGTCAAAACCCGCACCCCAGTAACCGTTTTCGGTAGTACCGGTGAAGTTGTCGATAGGAATACCATCCACTACGATCAGTGGCTGGTTGGAACCCGTGAGCGAGGTGTTACCACGCAGCACTATTTTGGAAGAACCACCGGCACCGTTGCTGGAGCGCACAACCTGCAGACCAGCTACTTTACCGGAAAGAGCATTTACCATGTTGGTTTCCTTGGCATCGGAAATCACGCCACCGCGTATTTCCTGAACCGCATAACCCAGCGATTTTTTCTGGCGTTTGATACCCAGGGCTGTGGTTACCACTACTTCGCCCAGGTCGGTTGCAGCAAGGTCAAGGCTCACATCGAGTGTATTGCCTGAACCTACTGCCACTTCTTTGGTACCAAAGCTTATGGAGGAAAATACCAGTACGGCATTTGCTTTGTCGACGCTGATGGAGTAGCGTCCGTTTTCGTCTGTAACGGCGGCGGAGACCGTCGAGGCTCCCGCAACCGAAACTGTTGCCGATGGCACCGGCTTGCCGGTATTGTCCGTGACAACACCGGTAATAGTACGTTTAACCTGTGCAAAGAGCAAACTATTGCTCAATAGCAGGGCAAACAGTACCAATAAGAATCGTTCTGTTCTCTTCATTGCAGTTGATTTTAAAGTTTAGATAAAAGCGTTTTCCGTTTAAGCCCTTATGTTATTTTCCGTAAATAACCCCATTCATTATGCCGGCCATTTTTCAGCCAGCCGGCTGGCCTGTTTCTTCCGCTCTTTCACCATATTCTCCATCACCAGTGCGGCAGAACCGATCAACTCTGCCTGATACCCCAGGGTAGATATCTCCACCGTGGTATTGGCTGCCAGTCGTGGAATACAGTGCTTATTGAGCGCCTGTTGTATAGGCGCCTGCCATACCCTGCCTGCCAATGCACCACGACCACTCAGAATCACCAGTTCCGGATTGACCAGGTGGATCAGGATAGCCACACCACGACCAATACTGTAACCAGCTTCCGAGAATAATTCAATCGCAAACTGATCTCCCATGGTAGCCGCCCGGATCACTGCCTCACAATCCTGTTCAAAATGCCCCGAAGGAAACTGCATACCCAGGTTCGACAAACGTCCCTTCTTGACCCCTTCGGCAGCCTTCTCCACTACTACCAGCAACGATGCTTCTGTTTCCAGACAACCCGTTTTACCACATTCACAGAGCTTGTTATTATTAAACATGGGCATATGGCTGAACTCACCCGCAAACCCGTCATGTCCTCTGAACAGTTCACCATTGATCACCATGCCCAAACCAATACCCCAGCCTATATTGATCACCATCGCATTCCGCTTATGCCGGGCAGCGCCAAATCTGAACTCCGCCAGGGCGATCAGACTCGAGTCGTTGTCGAGATAAACCGGCATTTCCAGTTTTTCAGACAGATACTCCGTCAGTGTCTGCCCTTCCGGAATGGCGTAGCTATAGTTGATCCCTTTATTAAAATCAATGAATCCCGGCATCCCTATCCCTGCACCAATGATCTTGCGACGCGCCACACCGGATTTCTCAATCACCTCATTCATTTTTTCGGCCAGCACTTTCACCACATCCGGATTATTGAACAAAGGCAATTCAAACCGCTCGATCTCTGTCACATGTTCATTATGGATATCCATCAGGGTAATACGGGTCACCAACTGGTCCATAGCCACAGAAAGGATATATATGGTATCGGGTACGATAGAATACATGACCGGTCTTCGTCCTCCGCTCGATGGAGCAAATCCCGACTCCCGCACATATCCTTCCGCAATCAGCTCATTCAAAATCTTCATGGTCAGCGGCAGGCTCTTCCCGATACGTTCACTGATGTCGGCGCAGGAAAGCGTATCAGAAAAGTAGAATTCGCGCAATACCAAACCCTTATAATATCCCTTCTTTCCCATGTGTAGATTTTGGTGTTGGTGTAATGAAATCTTCTTAAATAATTAACCTAAACTATTAAACTTTTTAAAAAAGGCAAAAAACTTCTTTATTTTTTTATAAACTTTCTCATTGTTTATAAATAATTTTTTGAAAATCATTGATTTAGATAAGTAAAAAGACTTATTTGTCCGGTCGTATTCTGCCTCAATTCTAATTAGTGCCCCCCACCGGAATATTTGTAATTGTTAAATCCGCACCGATTCTCCCCGCCGGCTTACTGAACTTTTGTGCTTTCCGTACATTATTAGAAATTGGAGTTATGAATCTCATGCAGCACTATCAGATACGTTCACTGGCCGTGGCAGGCTTTCTTTGCCTGATCGCCCTGGCCTCCTGTGCGCAGAAACAAAAGAAGAAATCTATGACTACACAAGTACAAGCAGCCGGCGCCGTAGCCGAAACTCCGGCCACCGGTTTAGACACGGCCACCTTTGCAAATGGCTGTTTTTGGTGCACCGAAGCCATTTTCGAACAACTGGACGGGGTGATAAGTGCCACATCAGGCTATACGGGGGGTGAGGTACCCAACCCCACCTATAAAGAGGTATGCACGGGCACTACAGGTCATGCAGAATGCCTGCAAATAGTATATGATCCTAAAAAGATCAGTTTTGATGAGCTGCTGGAAGTATTCTGGGAAACACACGATCCCACTACACTCAACAGGCAGGGAAACGATGTGGGTACACAATACCGGAGCGGTATCTTTTATCACAGCGAAGAACAAAAACAAAAAGCCGAAAGCTATAAAGCAGCTCTGGATAAAAGCGGTGCCTTCGATAACCCGATCGTCACCGAGATCACTCCATTCAGCGTCTTTTATCCTGCCGAAGATTACCATCAGCAGTATTTCGATAACAACGAAAACAACAATCCTTACTGCCGTATTGTGATCAGACCCAAGGTAGATAAGTTCAGAAAAGTATTTAAGGACAAGCTGAAGAAGAGTTGACAGTGAACAGTGGTCAGCGGATAGAGTTTAAAGGGTTTAAAGAGTTTAAAGGGCCTTCTGTTACTGAATACTTGTCCTTTTATTAACCTCTTTACTGTCCACTGACCACCGACCACTGTCCACTGTCCACTGACCACTGACCACCGACCACTGACCACTGACCACCGACCACTATTGTTTACTGATCCGGGCACTGCTCACCGACTCCGGCAGACGCAGTGCTGATATATAAAGACCGGCAGGGATAGCGTCCAGATTTTGTATGCGGATATTATTTTGTCCGGCCAGCAACTTTACCGACTGACGCATTACAACCCGTCCATTATAATCAATCACTTCAAAACTACCGGTCTGGGATTTGGCTGAGGTATACTGCATCGTAAGCGCATCGGCCACCTGGGTGGGGAATACATGCAATTGCTGCTGAGCACCTGCCTGCTGGCGGAAACTGAGCACATTACTGTACTGCAGTTTGCCATCCTGGTGGCGGATTGCGAGACGATAATAAGCCACTTCCGCAGACTGACGGTCGGTATAACGAAAATCACGCTGATTATTTCCTTCCATATTTACCCAAAATTCCGCAACGGGCGCAAATGACCGGGGACTGGTTCCTTTTTCGAGTGTAACAGATACCGCATCATTATCTGCAGTAAGCATCCATTGCAGTTGGGTCTGCTGATTGGCAGCCACGCCACTGAATGATTGCAGGCTTGGACCAGACAATATAGAATTATCAGGATAAGTAAACCGTTTGAAATAAAGGCTGGCGTAGCGGGTGCTGTTGCTCGTAAGCGTGGAGTTTGCACCCACACGATAGGTAAAGCTGCTTACATTGGCAGCACTTACAGTAAACATGACTTCGGAGGCCGCTGTATCAACCAGCGCACCATACAGGTAACCCGTAAAATTTTGCGCGGTGTAAGCCGTACCAGTTTTGGATACGGTGATATGACTGCTGGATGTATTAAATGTACATACCCCACCACCCATATCAATTGTATTCATTTCCATCAGCGTACGTGTACCAGATGTGCTGCCATCGATATCCAGGCCACTGGCATCGACCTGTGGCTGTGCAAGGAGTGTGCTGGTACCGTGGTTTACAAAATCGATACGAAAATCAATATAACCGGTGCGGCCACTGTTGATCCGATACTCCGGTTGAAAAGCTTCTGCATAACCATCGGCAGTACGGTCAATATTCTGCAGACTGATACCACTGCTCATTGTCAAAATTGTTACCAGGGCATCCACGCCTGTGGTTACATTCGAAAACCGGTATTTGGCACCCACATTACGGTCGCTGCCGGAAATCAGTGAAGGGGATTGAAAGCGGTAGATTGGAGCCTGTGCAGAAACGGCCAAAGCAGCCAGCAACAGGATAGTAAGAGCAAACACACGCGTCTTCAACGCTACAAGGGTAGAATTAGGTTTCATGGTACGGTTGTTTTTAAAGGTTCAGATCAAGGGTAGGTTCTCAATAGGATCTGATCTTCAGGCGCGGGATTGTTACAAACAAGGCTGGGATATTTTCTTTTCCAACTATCGGAGCTTTGCGGCGTAAATCAACCCATTTGCCGATGTGAAAGTATAGTCCCTTTTTATAATATGCAAGCCCCGTAAGGGTTTCGCCGTAGTGCCGCTGACCTAAAACCATGCCTCACAGGCCATTGGAAGCGTAAATTTTTTTTACAAAATATGGGAAAAGCCGATCCCGTATACGTATTGCTACGTGCAGAAAGGATGGGAAAAACAACATCACCCCTCCGGTCTGTGTCATACAGACCGGCATTTTATTCAATACGGGTGGTGCGCAGCTCGAGCAAATTGAGCGCATTGGGCGTAAATCCATTGACACCTGGCTGTACTAAATGCACAACCTGGTCGTACCAGAGGGGCACCACAGGCGCATCCTGTATCACAACCTGATCGGCCTGCCGGTACAATACATAACGGATGCTGTCATTTTCTTCTGCGAGTGCCTGCTCAAACAGGGCATCAAAGCGGGGGTTGCGGTAACGGGTATAATTGGGTGGTGCGGGGTTGCGGGAATAAAATACGGAGAGATAGTTTTCTGCATCGGGATAGTCGGCAATCCAGCTGGCTCTGAAGAAAAGTGCACGCCCCTGAGCAGTCATATCCAGCAGCAATGCTTTCTGTACGGTTTCGACCTGTACGGGTATCCCCAGTTCACCCAGCTGTTTGGCTATAAAATCAGCCATATCTGCATAAAGATTGATGGTCTGCAGTTTGATGACCGGCAACCCGCGGCCATCCGGAAAGCCGGCCTCTTCCAGCAACTGACGGCTGCGTTTGGGATCATAACTGTATCCTTTTACAAGGGTCGAATCGAAGGAAGGCAGTCCCAGGGGTACAAAACCTGATTCGGCGGCCGTGCCCAGCGAGTTGCGCAGGTACAGGATCATCTTGCGCCGGTCAAACCCGTAGTTGATCGCCTGCCGGATCTTTTGCAATCGCAATGGTGATCCGCGCAGCAACGCATTGGCCGTATCCATGACGATGCCCAGGTATTCTATATTGAGATAGGGATGAACCTGCAATTGTACCTTCCCCTCCCACTCCGGCCGCAGTGTGCCGCGTTTGGTGAGCACCTCGTCTTTAAAGGATGATTCTATATCATTGATAAATTCCAGCTTCTGCTGACGAAAAAGCAAAAATTCAGTAGCCTTGCTGTCATAAAATGTAACCTTTACTCCATCGAGATAAGGCAGCGCCTGCCCGGCACTGTCCTTTTCAAAATAACGGGGATGACGTTGCAATACCAATGCCTGTCCTTCTTCCCAGGCCTGCATTCTGAAAGGTCCGGTGCCCACCGGATGCCTCCGGAAACCAGTCCCGTAACCCTTCACTGCTTCCGGCGCCACTACAGAACAGTATTGCATGGATAAAATACCGAGGATGGGATTATAAGGACGCTGCAACCTTAACTGGAAAGTAGTGTCGTTGACAGCAACAAAAGGTGACACTGTATCTACTTTGCCATTGAATATCCAGGCACCAGGGCTGGCTACTGCCGGGTCAGTGATACGCGACAGGCTAAAGGCCACATCTGCAGCCGTGAGCTGCCTGCCCCTGCCACCGGCAAATACGGGGTCATCATGAAAATATACATCGTTGCGAAGGATGAATGTATAAACACGCTTATCCGGTGAAAGCTCCCAGCGGCGTGCCAGCGAAGGTACGAGCTGCAACTCTTCATTTATTTCCACCAGCGTATTGTACAGCTGATGCACCGGCCACATAATACTCTGGTTTTTGGCAAATGCAGGATCCAGCGTGGCAATGCCGGTATGTTCATTATAATGAAACACGCGGTGCCGGCCTGTCTGCTGGGTTCCGCAACCTGTTGCCAGCCATAGCAGCATCACGACGGCTACCGTCTGTATGTTTTTAATGCTCATATTACTATTGAACAGCTAAATTTACAATTCAAACTCATGTAAACGTGAAATACTTATTCGTATCACTGCTTGCCCTCTTCGTTGCTGTTTTTTCTCATGCCCAGTATACACACCAGGATACCCTCCGCGGCTCCAATGGAAGCGGACGCAGCTGGTGGGATGTGCAGCAGTACCATATCAATGTAGCGGTTGATATTGATAATAAAACCATCAAAGGTACCAACCGTATCAATTTCAATATTACCAATGGAGGCAAAAACAAGGTGATGCAACTGGATATGCAGATGCCGATGCGTATTGACCGTATTGAGTTTGTACAAATGAAATACGGCACACTCCCCTTCCGTCGCGAAGGCAATGTATGCTGGGTCGACTTTGGCGAACGTGAATTTAAAACAGGTGATACCGCGCAGGCCATCATTGTACATTTCAGTGGCAAACCACGTGCTGCGGTACGTGCTCCCTGGGATGGCGGCTGGGTATGGGCTAAAGATGCCAAAGGCCGTCCCTGGGTTACAGTAGCCTGCCAGGGACTCGGAGCCAGTGTATGGTACCCCTGCAAAGACATACAGTCTGACGAACCCGATAACGGAGCCACACTGGGCATCACGGTACCCGATAGCCTGGTAGCTGTCGGCAATGGCCGGCTCATTAAGAAAACACCGCATGCAGACAGCACACTCACCTGGCTGTGGGAAGTAAAAAACCCGATCAACAATTATAATATCATTCCTTATATCG
Source organism: Chitinophagaceae bacterium (assembly GCA_047600605.1). Lineage (GTDB taxonomy): Bacteria > Bacteroidota > Bacteroidia > Chitinophagales > Chitinophagaceae > CAYMZZ01. The sequence continues at coordinate 1,336,952 of JASGKK010000001.1, forward strand.
GCAAATATGTAAACTGGGAAGAAAAATTTGCCGGTGCCAAAGGCGAACTCGATTGCAGCTACTGGGTACTGGATTATAACCTCGAAAAAGCCCGCACTCATTTTGAACGCGATACCAAACCGATGTTATCCTGCTTCGAAGACTGGTTTGGCCCCTATCCTTTTTATGAGGATAGCTACAAAATGGTCGAAGCCCCACATCTCGGCATGGAACACCAGAGCGCTGTCGCATACGGCAACCAGTACAAAGATGGCTACCTGGGTATGGATCTTTCGGGTACCGGATGGGGACTGAAATGGGATTATATCATTGTACACGAATCGGGTCATGAATGGTTTGCCAACAATATTACCACCAAAGACATTGCGGACATGTGGGTACATGAAGGCTTTACCACCTATTCGGAAGTATTGTATGTGGAATGCCGGTTTGGTAAAAAAGCAGCTGATGAATATTGCCAGGGATTACGCACGGGTATCGAAAACAATGGTCCTGTTATTGGCCCATATGGTGTAAACAAAGAAGGGAGCGGTGACATGTATCCCAAAGGTGCCAATATGATCCATACCATCCGGCAGATCATCAATGATGATGCAAAATTCAAAGCTATACTGCGGGGACTCAATCAGACCTACTATCACAAGATCACCAGTTCTGCCGAAGTGGAACAATATATCATCCGCCAGTCGGGCAAAAAACTGGAAAAAGTATTTGATCAGTATCTGCGTACTGCCAAAGTACCATTGCTGGAATATCAACTGATCGCGAAGAAAGGCGTGCCTGGTTCCTATACCTTACGTTTCCGCTGGAACAATGTGATAGAAGGCTTTGCCATGCCGGTACGCATTTACATTGATAAAAAACCTGTGTGGATCACTCCCAAAACCGCTTACCAGACCATTACCATCAAGGCAAAAAGCAACAAATCGCTTGAAGTAGATCCCAATTTTTATATCATCAGTCAGCAACAGTAGATAATAAAGCTATCGCAATGCCCTTTCATTCATACCGGTGAAAGGGCATTTATTATGGCGCATTCCATTTTCCAGTTACCTTTACCTCCATGAGCACCATACGACGGCAAAGTATTATTGCATCTCTGGTTATCTACATAGGTTTTGCCGTAGGCATGCTGAACACCTATTTCCTCGGTGAAGAACGTTATTTCACCAGCAACCAGTATGGGCTCATTACCATCCTCGTTCCCATAGCCTCCATGATGTATGCCTTTGCCAACCTGGCCATGCCTTCTTACATCATGAAGTTTTATCCTTATTACAAGGATCATCTGCCCGACCGAAAAAATGATATGCTCACCTGGGCACTACTGGGTGGTTTGATTGGCTTTGGACTGGTCGTTGTGGGAGGTATCATTTTTAAAGATCTCGTCATCCGAAAGTATTCCGAAAACTCTCCGGAACTGGTACACTATTATTACTGGATATTTCCGCTGGGATTGGGTCTCACCATCCTGAGTATTCTCGAAGTATATGCCTGGAATGTGGGTAAGGCCGTACTGACCAATTTTTTGCGGGAAGTGCAGTGGCGGCTCCTTACCACTGTACTGATCGTCTTATTCATCTTTAAGCTGATCCCCGATTTCGACAGCTTTGTAAAATTTTACTCCTTTACCTATCCGGTGGTCGCCATCACCCTGCTTATTTACCTGATCACAACCGGTAAAATACATTTTACCTTTTCGGTGAGCAAAGTGACCCGGCGTTATTTCAAAAAGATCGTCACGTTCAACCTGTTTATTTATTCCGGCTTCCTTGTTCTGACTATCGCACAGGTTTTTGACCAGTTGGTAATAGCTTCTGTACTGCAGGATGGTATGGCCAAAGCAGGGGTATTTGGATTTGCCCAGATCATGGCTACAGTGATACTGGCCCCGCAAAGAGGTATTATTGCAGCCGCCGTACCACACTTATCCCGTGCCTGGAAAGAAAAGGATATGGGCAAGCTGCAACGCATCTACCAGCGCTCATCACTCAATCAGCTGATTTTTTCGGTTGGTATTTTTTTACTGATCGCCATTAATTATAAAGAAGCCATTCTCACATTCAACCAGAAAGAAATGTTTCTGGCAGGTTTCAGTGCATTTATCCTGATGGGACTTACCCGTGTAATAGAGATGGGCACAGGACTCAATTCACAGATCATCGGCACTTCTACCTACTGGCGTTTTGAACTGATCAGTGGCATTTGCCTGCTGGCTTTTATGCTCCCGCTTACGGTAATTCTGGCCAGGCAATTTGACATCCTGGGACCCGCTATCGCCAATCTTGTATCAATCAGCCTGTACAACCTGATCCGTCTTATCTTTCTCTGGAAAAAATTCGGATTATTCCCTTTTGTACCGGCATCGCTTTATACATTATTGATTGGAGCTGTTGTTACACTTATCAGCTGGTGGGTATGCAGCGACCTGCACGGATTCTGGGGGCTTGTGATCCGGAGCAGTATTTTTATTACTCTCTTTGCCAGCGCTGTAATAGGATTCAAGCTTTCACCCGACACGCAGGCAGTAGTGGCATCGCTGAAGAAACGGATATTAAGAAAGTAAGTATAAAAGTTTAAAGGTTTAAAAGTATAAACGCAGTTGTCTGCTATCTATGCTTTTAAACCTTTAAACTTTTATACCTTTTAAACTATTTCTCTACCCTCCCCGCACCTATATATCTTTTCATATAATAAGGATCAAACAGATCGCTTACGGTTACCCCTTGCGAGGACGAGGCATGAATAAATTTATTGTTCTGCAGGTAAATGCCCACATGTGATATGCCTCCGCGGGTATTGAAGAATACCAGATCGCCTTCTTTCAGTTCTGTGGCCGAAATGATCCGCGACGTTTTATACTGATCGCGTGCCGTACGGGGAAGAGACATGGCAAAAGCCGAAAGATAAACGGCCTGCACAAAAGCTGAGCAATCAATTCCTTTTTTGGTGCTGCCACCGAGACGATAAGGTGTGCCATACCATTCATCTACATACTCCAGCAGTTCACTGGAGACCAGTTCCTCTACTTCCGTATTTAATAAGATCGCATATTTTAACTGAACGGGAGATGCTTTTTCAACGCTGGCATTACGGCTGAGATAGGTATTTACATCCGATGCAGCCGCAGGAGGTACATTGGTATGCTTCCGCGGCATGGCTTCCTTTTTTACGTTCACAACAGAAGCCTGTTGATTGACCGATATATCTTCCAGGAAACGCACCTCGCGCGATGCAGGTGACGCAGCAGATTTGTTACCAGCCACTTCGGTACTGCCAGCTACAGGTTTACTGTTGGTAAACTGCAGTGGCTTAAGGCTGGAGCAACTGGCCAGAAACAGGATGAGCCCAAATGCCGGAATTAAACTTCTTACCATGTGGTTCACTTTTTTTGCACAGTTTGCGCACAGTTCTAAAAACCGTGCAAAAATATAGGATATAAATGTTAAAAAGCAGTATCCTTTTAACGAAATTTGACGGTTGAAATTGCCCTTCCACTAAGTTGCTGAAGACAAGCGATTTAGCTCCTTAGTATTTGATAATCAATTAGACATATTTCATTTTTCTAACCTGACCTATGCGGATCCAAACCATACCGGCCATGATATGCTGTTATTTTGCCGCTCTTAGCTGCAAATCAGGTTCAGGGCGCATGCCTGCAACTGAACCATTATGGTCCGGCAGCAGCAAAAGCACCGTTTCCGCATCTGCACAGGCAATAGATACCATACCTGCTGGCCCCGCTTTACCCGCCTATAACAGCCTGCGTTTTACCAAAACAGAAGTAGTAAAAGCGGCCCCGGGAACCAAGTCAGTCCTGTTCAACAGTGCCGGCTCTCAGCTATTTGCCATGAATCTTGAGGGCATGAGCATTTACCAGTTTGACCGTAGCAGCCGCACTGTCACGCGTGAGTTTAAATTCAAACCTACCCGTGGCACAGGCTGGGATTATGAAACAGATAAGCCTATTCCCTCCTACGAAGAAAAGCCGGTTGAAGCCTGTCTTAGTCATGATGACAAATGGCTATGGGTTTCACTTCACAATGCAGAAGGTATTGTGCCCATACGGGTTGATTCGCTGCCGGCCAATAAACATACCGGACAGATCATTCCTGAGAATACCCGTTTGAAAAAAATCACCGTCACAGAGCGGGGTTTGGCCCGGCGCGATTCTTTTCAGGTACCACTGATCCTGACGGGCAAAACCCCCAAAGTGATTGCCCGTACCGGCAACAGCAGTCATCTGCTGGTCAGCAACTGGCATTCTTACAATGTAAGCATCTTGAGTACCCATCCTGAACGGTTTCCGTATGCCACTGTTATTGATACGGTGCCGGTGCCGGCCATTCCACGGGGTATTGTAGTAGATGATCGTAACCAGCGCTCCTTTGTGGCCATCATGGGTGGAGCAAGCCTGCTTACGGTCAATAACAACGTATGGATGAAAGAAAAAGACCTGGCCGTGGCTTCCAATCCCCGGCATGTGGTCCTCGACAGCAGTGGCCGGCTCTTTGTATCCTATAACCGGCTGGGACAAATTGCCTGTATTGATCCCAATACCGGTGAAACATTATTTACTGCCACTACTGCGGCACAGCCACGTACCATTATCCTTTCCAAAAACCACCGGTTCCTGTTCGTCACCTGCTATAGCAGCGACAAACTGGAAGTATTCCGGATAAATGATGATAGTTTTACCCGCATAGCCTCACTGCCCTGCCCCGGCCATCCCGTGGGTGTGGATATTTATGAAAATGAAACTAAACTCGAAGCATGGGTTTGCAGTTATACTACCGGGAAGATCAGTGTGTTTAATTTTGAAAAAAGTACCAGGAATAATGACCGGTGATCAATGGTCTGTGGCTGGAAAGTTTCATTCACTTCCGGCCGACCACCGGTCACATAAAACTTATAACTAAAGATGAAGTTTTCTCACTTACACGTCCATACCCAGTTTTCTTTGCTGGATGGTGCCGCATCCATCCAGAATCTGTATAAGAAAGCGATTGCCGACAATATGCCTGCACTGGCCATCAGTGATCACGGCAATATGTTTGGTGTATTTGAATTTGTAGCCGAAGCCTATAAACATAAAGACGAAAACGGTAAAGTAAAAGTAAAACCCGTGGTAGGTTGTGAGTTTTATATCACCGCCAACCGCCATCAGAAAACATTTACCAAAGAGCAAAAAGACATTCGACATCACCAGATATTGCTGGCAAAAAACGAGCAGGGTTACCGCAACCTTGTCAAACTTACTTCCCTTGGCTTTATCGAAGGCATGTACAGTAAGTATCCGCGTATTGACAAGGAGCTTATCCTCAAATATCATGAAGGACTGATCGCCACTACCTGCTGCCTTGGCGCCTCTGTACCACAGGCCATTCTCCGCAAAGGCGAAGAAGAAGGAGAAAATGAATTCAAATGGTGGCTCAATATTTTCCAGGAAGATTTTTATGTGGAACTGCAGCGCCACGGCATGGCAGAGCAGGACAAGGTCAACGAAGTACTGATCCGTTATGCACGCAAATACAATGTAAAGATCATCGCCAGCAACGACAGCCATTATGTAGAGCAAAGCGACTTCAATGCCCACGACATCCTGCTTTGTATCAATACCGGTGAAAAGATCAGTACACCCGCCATGCGCGACTTTGCCGATGATGATGTCAATATCAAAGGCAAACGTTTTGCATTTCCCAACGACCAGTTCTATTTCAAGAAAACTGCTGAGATGAGTAAGGTATTTGCCGATCTGCCCGAGGCACTCGACAATACCAATGAAATAGTGGATAAGGTTGAACTCCTGAATCTGAAGCGCGATATTCTGCTGCCCTATTTCCAGGTACCCAGCGAATTCTCTTCGCAGGACGAATACCTCGAGCATATTACCTGGAAAGGCGCTCATGAGCGATATACGGAGATTACTCCCGAAATTGATGAGCGTATCCGCTTTGAGCTGTTTACCATTAGAACAATGGGGTTTGCCGGTTACTTTCTTATTGTGAGTGATTTTATTCGTGCAGGCCGCGAGATCGGCGTATTCATTGGTCCGGGCCGTGGTTCTGCTGCCGGATCAGTAGTGGCCTTTTGTACAGGTATTACCAATATTGATCCCATCAAATACAACCTGCTGTTCGAAAGGTTTCTGAACCCCGACCGTAAATCGATGCCGGATATTGATACCGACTTTGATGATGAAGGCCGGCAGAAAGTGATCGATTATGTAGTAGAAAAATATGGCAAGAATCAGGTAGCCCAGATCATCACCTACGGTACCATGGCGGCCAAAATGAGTATCAAGGATGTGGCCCGTGTAATGGACCTGCCACTGGCAGAGTCAAATATCCTGGCCAAGATGGTACCCGATAAACCGGGTATTGAACTGCGTCGCGTACTGCATGCGCCTATGCGTACTAAGGAAGGTGAAAAATCGCTCGAAGAAAAAGATGGCCTGGGTTCCGAAGATCTGGAAACGGTAAAACGTCTCCGCGATATCTATGCCCAGACAGATACTGCTGCCAGTAAAGTACTGCATGAAGCAGAACGTCTCGAAGGGTCGGTCCGCAACACCGGTATCCACGCCGCCGGTATCATCATTGCCCCCAAGGATCTGACAGAACTGCTGCCGGTATCCATTGCCAAGGATTCGCCACTCTGGGTGACCCAGATAGAAGGTAATGTGATCGAAGAAGCAGGCGTAATCAAGATGGACTTCCTGGGTCTTAAGACCCTTACCATCATCAAGAACGCATTGCAGATGATCAAACAAAATCATGGGGTGGAAATTTCTATTGACGATATTCCGCTCGATGATCAAAAAACATATGAACTCTATCAGCAGGGCGCTACCATCGGTACATTCCAGTTTGAAAGCCCCGGTATGCAGAAGTACCTGCGGGAACTGAAGCCGGATAAGTTTGGCGACCTCATTGCCATGAACGCCCTGTACCGACCCGGTCCTATTGCCTATATCCCTAACTATATCGAGCGTAAACATGGCCGCGAAGCCATTGTATATGACCTGCCCGAGATGGCGGAATATCTCGAAGAAACATATGGCATTACCGTGTACCAGGAACAGGTGATGCTGCTGGCCCAGAAGCTGGCGGGTTTCAGCAAGGGCGATGCCGACGTATTGCGTAAGGCTATGGGTAAAAAACAAAAGTCCGTACTCGATAAGATGAAAGCGCAGTTTATTAAAGGCGCTGCTGAAAAATCTTTTCCCGAAGACAAGCTCGAAAAAATCTGGACCGACTGGGAAGCATTTGCCCAGTATGCCTTCAACAAATCACACTCTACCTGTTATGCCTTTGTGGCCTATCAGACGGCTTATCTTAAAGCGCATTATCCCGGTGAGTATATGTCGGCCGTACTAAACAACGCCGGCAGTATTGAAAAGATCACCTTCTTTATGGAAGAGTGCAAACGTATGGGCATTAAAGTACTGGGGCCAGATATCAATGAGTCGCGCAAAGGTTTTGCCGTAGCCAGAGCGGGCGAGATCCGTTTTGGTCTGGGTGGTCTCAAAGGCGTGGGCGAAGCTGCTGTAGACAACATCATCGAAGAGCGGGCAAAAGAAGGTGCATTCCCGAATATTTTTGAATTCATCAAACGTATCAATCAGCGGGCGGTAAATAAGAAGACACTGGAGAGCCTCGCCCATGCAGGCGCCTTTGACTGTTTTCCGGAACATCACCGGGCACAGTATTTTGCCCATATGGACAACGAGACCATGACCGGGCTGGAAAAGATCATCAAATACGGTCAGGTGATTGCCGCACAAAGCGCAACAGCCGGAGCCACACTGTTTGGTGATTTGCCTATGGATATGGAAATCCCCGCCCCGCGTCTGCCTGATTGCAAACCCTGGTCACTGACGGAGCAACTGGATTATGAAAAGGAGGTAACAGGAATGTTCCTGAGTGGTCACCCGCTGGATCATTATAAGTTTGAACTTAAACACTACGGCATCACCAGTATTGCCGATTTTAATGAGTTCAGGGATACGATTAAAATGCAATCCAATCCCGGTCGTATTTTCCGGATACTGGCTCTGATCACCGGCGCCGATCACCGCACTGCACAAAACGGAAATAAATTCGGCCGCTTCATCCTGGAAGACTATTCCGGTAAAACAGAGGTATCCCTGTTTCGCGAAGATTATCTGCGCCTGTCGCCATTGCTGATTCAGGGCACCGCGGTTTATATCACCGGATTTCTTAAACCACGGTTTAATAAGGAAGAATTTGAATTTAAGATCAGCACAGTATCGCTGGCCGAATCGCTCAAGAAAAGCCAGACCAAACAACTGCTGATAGAAGTGCATCCCAAGGATGTAAATCCTGAAATGATCAATTTCGTCTACAACAATATGCGCACCTATGGTGGCGGAGCTACTTCATTGCGGCTGATACTGAAGGAACCCCGCCAAAACCTGCGCGTGAGCCTGGATTCGGGCAATAACCGGTTTGAAATGAACGACGAACTGATCGGCTTCCTGGAAGCCCGGCCGGAATGGGATGTGCAGGTGATCGGTAATTAACGATGATCCACAGATTATCGTTAATAGATTGATAAAGAAATGTATACAAAAAGTTAGCGAAGGCATTTCCCTGACAGCTTAGCGTATAAAAGCAGCCATATTGCCAAGTTTTGCACAACTTTCTGTCAACTTTGACTGTTATTTGAGACGGACTTAAATTTGCAGTCCTTTATCTGTAACAACAGAAAACAATAAAATTAAAATCAATACAATGGCAAAAGAATTCAATGATTCCAACTTCCAGGCCGATGTGCTGGCTTCTGAAAAGTTAACAGTAGTGGATTTCTGGGCAGAGTGGTGTGGTCCCTGCCGCGCTATCGGTCCTGTTATCGAGGAACTGGCCAAGGAATATGACGGTAAAGTGAATATTGGCAAAGTGAACGTGGACAACAACCCGCAGGTATCTACCAACTACGGCATCACTTCTATCCCTGCCATCCTGTTTATCAAAGGCGGACAGGTAGTAGATAAACTGGTTGGTGCTCAACCCAAGAGCAACTTCGTTAAAAAAATTGAAGCACATATCTAAGCGATCGCTTCTGATACTATTAAAAAAGCTCCCGATTGGGAGCTTTTTCGTTTTATTCAATCCGGTTATTAAAACAGCGTTAATGATGCACCTGTACGCCGGTTGTACGATCGTGTTTGTGGCGGAATACAATGGCAAAAAGAACCGCAACAACCAATGCATATAATGCAAAGGATGTCCAGATTCCCTTCCAGTCCATCGTCTTGTCGGCATGAGTAAAATACCGCGCTATCACTATACCGCTTATCGTACTACCCAGCCAGGCGCCAAAGCCATTGGTCATCATCATAAATATCCCCTGCGCGCTCGCTCTTATATCCGGACGTACCTGTGTATCTACAAAAAGAGAACCCGAGATATTGAAAAAGTCAAAGGCCATTCCGTATACGATACAGGAAAGGATAATCATCCATAACCCGCCTGCAGGATCACCATAGGCAAAAAGAGCAAACCTCAGTACCCAGGCTATCATACTGAAAAGCATCACCTGCTTGATTCCAAACTGACGCAGGAAGAATGGTATAGCCAGTATGAAAAGAGTTTCTGATATCTGTGAAATAGACATGATAATGGCCGGATAACGTACGACCATTGTATCCTTATATTCATCAATTTTGGCAAAATCATGCAGAAATGTATCGCCATAGGCATTAGTCAGCTGAAGTGCCGCCCCCAACAACATGGCAAATACAAAAAAGAAAGCCATTTTAGGGGTTTTAAACAGGCTGAATGCGCGGAGCCCAAGTATATCTACCAGCGATTTTTGTCCGGCTGTCTTCGACTGAGGCGGACATTTGGGAAGGGTAAATGAATAGATACCGAATACAAAAGAGGCTGCTGCTGCCACATAAAACTGGCTCGCAGAGGTTTCTATTTTCAGCAGGCTCACAATCCACATAGCGACTATAAAACCGATCGTACCAAATACACGGATAGGCGGAAAATCGCGTATGATATCTTTTCCATTTTGAATCAAAGCCGTATAGGAAACAGTATTGGCAAGCGCAATGGTGGGCATATAAAAAACCATGTACAGCAGCAACACATAGTAAAATGTATCCGGATCATTTACCTGCGGTATAAAACTCAGCACTACTGCTCCTGCCAGATGACAGATGCCCAGCAGACGCTCTGCATTGATCCACCTGTCGGCAATAATACCTGTAATGGCAGGCATAAAAATGGCAGACAGACCCATTGTAGAAAAGATAGCTCCGAATTCTTCTCCACCCCATTTTTTATTCTGAAACCAGTAAGCGCCAATGGTGATTAACCAGGCTCCCCAGATAAAGAACTCAAGAAAGCTGAGAATAACAAGCCGTACCTTAAGATTCATGCAGCAGTTGTTTGATTATAAATAATAAAGCGCTGGTAAGATACAGATTTTAGTTATCGAAAAATGCAGGGCAAAGCCTCCCGGCAGTGAACCAGCCGGGCCAGTCATTGTTAATATTCCATCGTACCTTTGCCACCGATCCTCAAAACTGATATCGACATGGACCATGTACTCTCTCCGGCCCTGCTGCAAGACAGCTCCGTGACTCCCGAACTGGCCGCTATTGCCGCCAAAGTACAACAACAGCAGCGTATTACTGATGAAGACGCCCTGCTCCTTTTTGAAAAAGCCAGCCTGCCCTTTGTAGGTGCCCTGGCCAACCAGATACGCGAGCGCCTGCATGGAGATACCACCTATTTCAACCGCAATTTCCATATCGAGCCAACCAATGTCTGTGTATACACCTGTCATTTTTGTAGTTATAGCCGGGTATATGCGCATCGCGATGAAGGCTGGGAACTGAGCCAGGAGCAGATGATGGATATTGTGCGCAGCTATGATGGCAAACCGGTAACCGAAGTGCATATTGTGGGTGGAGTACATCCCAAAATGAACCTTGAATTCTTTGCCGAACTGATGCGTAAGATCAAAGCCCATCGCCCCGATCTGCACATTAAAGGTTTTACGGCTGTGGAACTGGATTATATGTTCCGCAAAGCAAAAAAGACCATTGCAGAGGGCATGCAATACCTGCATGAAGCCGGCCTTGATTCATTGCCCGGTGGCGGTGCAGAAATCTTCCATCCCGAAGTGCGGCAGCAGATCTGTGCCGACAAAGTGGATGGAGACGGTTGGCTGGCCATTCATGAAGCGGCACATCAGTTGGGTATGCATACCAATGCCACCATGCTGTATGGTCATATCGAAACCTATGCTCATCGTGTAGACCATATGCGCCGCCTGCGTGAGTTGCAGGACCGTACCCATGGATTCAACACCTTTATTCCGCTCAAATTCCGGAATGGGGATAATGACATGAGCCATGTAGCCGAAAACAGCCTGGCTGAAGATCTGAAATTGTATGCCATTGCCCGTATCTATATGGACAATTTCCCTCACCTCAAAGCATACTGGCCCATGCTGGGACGGCAAAATGCGCAGCTCACCCTTGCCTTTGGCGTCAATGATATTGACGGCACAATTGATGATACCACTAAAATCTACTCCATGGCCGGTTCGGAAGAACAAACACCTGCCATGAATACGGCCCAGCTGGTGACATTGATCCGCCAGGCACGCCGCCGTCCGGTGGAGCGGGGCACATTGTATAATGTGATCAGGGACTACAGCGATCTGTCTATTGAAGAAATCAGCCAGAATCCGCTGCTGAATTAATCTTTTAGCTTTAAATTCTGCTTTTCCGGCAGGTCTGACAGCCTTACAGGCCATCTGTGGTCAGGGGGAAATTATTTTTTTCCGGCGCGGTTTTATTTAGTAAATTCCGATAACTAAAAAAAGCCATATGGAGAAGATATCATCTATCCTTGCCCGTAAGGGCGGCGGCGCTGTCAGTGTTACCCCCGGCACTTCTGTTTTGGAAGCACTCAAGATCATGGCTGATAAAAATATCGGCTCTGTAGTTGTGATCGACCAGGGAAGTTACCTGGGCATAGTGTCTGAACGTGATTATTCCCGTAAGGTAATTCTGAGAGGCAAACATTCCAATGATACTCCTGTGTCGGAGATCATGTCGGCCGAGTTGCCCACGCTTAAGCCGGGCGACAGCATTGATCAGTGTATGGCACTGATGACGCAGCACAACATTCGTTACCTGCCCGTATTTGAAGCGGGCCAGCTGGTCGGTATCATTTCGATGAGCGATGTGGTAAAAGCGACTATTCTGGCACAAAAAGAAACGATCAATCAGCTGGAGAATTATATTCATCGCCAGAGCTGATAGAATGTTATAAGTTTTAAGTAATAAGTAGTAAGTACGGCAATAACTTAAAACTTACTACTTACAACTTCTTTTAGCATTCAGGCAAACTCAACGGCACATGTATTGCCAGGCCGCCATCGGCTGTTTCCTTGTATTTATAATTCATATCCTGTGCGGTATCCCACATTGTTTTGATAACCGCATCGAGTGAGACTTTGGCAAAGTCCGGTGTGCTTTGCATGGCCAGTTGCGAAGCGGTGATGGCCTTGATAGCCCCCATTGTATTACGTTCTATGCAAGGCACCTGCACCAGTCCCCCAATAGGATCACAGGTCATACCCAGGTGATGCTCCATGGCAATTTCTGCGGCCATCATAGCCTGTCGCTGACTTCCCCCGCTCACTTCTGTAAGTGCTGCCGCGGCCATAGCAGAAGATACTCCGATCTCTGCCTGGCAACCACCCATTGCTGCAGATATGGTTGCTCCTTTTTTGAAGATGCTGCCTATCTCAGATGCCGTCAGTAAAAAGCGGATAATCGCTTCATCCCTTCCCGCACCGGTACGCTCAGGGCATACAAAAGCCACATAATACATCAGCACGGCCGGTATTACACCTGCCGCACCATTGGTAGGTGCGGTTACCACACGGCCAAATGAAGCGTTCTCTTCATTAACGGCCAGCGCAAAACAACTTACCCAGTCGAGGATATACTGAAAGGTCTGTGGCCGGTTACATATCTGCTGTACCCATTCTTCAAAATTGGTATAGGTGCCCGTACCAATCAATCGCTTATTAAGTTGTGCAGCACGGCGGGTTACCTGCAGACCACCCGGCAATGTGCCCGTGGTATGGCAACCGCGGTAAATACATTCGCGCATCACCTCCCAGATACGGAGTACACCGGCTTTCGTTTCCTCTTCCGGACGCCAGGCATGTTCATTTTCGGCTACAATTTCATGAATAGCCAATCCTGTCTTAATACACCAGTGCAGAAGATCGCCGGCAGTATTGACAGGAAAAGGCAATTGTACCAGTGTACCGGCAGCACGCTCTTCACCTTCCCCTACCACAAAACCACCACCGGTAGAGTAATACGTTTCTTCTATGCTATCACCATTATGCAGGATAGCTATAAAACGAAGTGCATTGGAATGAAAAGGGAGTCGTTCGGCAAAAAGAAATTCGATATCCTCACGCGGATCAAAAGCGATCTCGTGCCGGCCTGCCAGCAGCAGCATTTTCATACTGGCAATATCACTGATCTTGGTATGTATCTGATCTACCGCAAAGGTCACCGGATCATCGCCGCTGAGGCCGAGTTGTACTGCCACATCGGTACCATGCCCGATACCTGTTTTGGCCAGCGATCCATACAGCAGTACACGGAGGCTGGTTACCTGATTCAGGCTATTCCGGTTTTCGAGCGTTGCAAGAAACCGTTGGGCGGCGCGCCAGGGACCCAGTGTATGTGAACTGGAAGGCCCCACCCCTATTTTAAACATATCAAATACTGAAATAGGCTCGTATGACAAAGCAAAAGATTATTACACGAAAGTACAACTAAAAAGCCTTGTACCCCGAAAGGTACAAGGCCCTGATACAGTAGATATAAGTGATCAGCTATTGTACGTCGATAAGCTGAACATCAAAAAACAGTGGTGTATTACCGGGTATGGCACCGCGGCCGGTACAACCATATGCCTGTGCCGATGGGATGATCAGTTTGATATGACCTCCTTTCTTAATCAGCGGCAGACCAATACGCCATCCTTCAATCAGGTCACTCAATGCCCAGGCCGGATTCTCCGCCGTATTATTGGGCGTGGTTTGCTGACTAAAGATCTGATTGTCGAGAAAACGACCGGTATACGTGATCACTACTTTTGAAGTGGCCGTAGGAGCCGACCCGGTACCTTCATCAATGACCTGGTAATACAATCCAGAACTATGCACTTCAGGAGTAATACCATTGGCAGTAGCATAAGCCTGCAACTGGGCCGCTTCACTTTGCGGAGATTTGGATTTGCATCCATCTTTCTTACAGCCGGGCGTCAACGCAACCAGCACACTAAAGGCGAGAAACAGTTTCAATTTTTTCAAGACACTACATTTTAAAATTCACAGGTTAAATTTATCACAACTAGCTTGACAACCATCGGGGAAAAAGCGCTGCAACCGGAACCTAATTTCAATTCTTTTCTTTGCGCGCCAGCAACTCCCGGTAACGCTGCTCATGCTGATCCCAGCGATGCCGGGCGGAAAATACAGCAATAAAAACTATAATACCTATTGCCGCCAACAACAGTACAATAAAACCAGAACTATCGGCCCTGAACTGCATATCGGCCCGCCGGTACCAGCCCGACAGAAAATTGGCAAAAGTGGCCACTACCAGTATAATTCCCAGGGGCAAACCCCAGATCATATGCCGCCAGGTTCTGCGCTTACGCATCCTGTTATGCTCCCAGTATTCCATAAAACGGGTTTCCTCTTCGGTCAGTTTCATAACGCAAAAATAAAACATAAGGCGCTCAGATACTTGCAGCTGCCAGATGAATTAATTATATTGTGCCAACTAATTGCAAAGGCTGTGAAATTAGCATCCTTACTAACCCAATATCTTTATGCACACCACCGGCTGGACCTACCGGGTATCGGTAGTTTTATCCTCGATCCGGCCATAGCCAGTCAGCTGGCTACTGCACGTCCCAATCAATTACTGACAGATGGCATTCAGTTTGAATATAACCCTAATCTGCCGGAATCATCCGAGCTGATTGCCTATATTTCTGCTCAAACCGGCAAAATGAAGGCGCTGGCCAGTTCTGACCTCGAATCGCATATCCAGCTGGCCCATCAGTTTCTGAATATCGGTAAACCCTTCCATTTTGAAGGTATCGGCACACTTACCCGGCTTAAACCCGGCGAATTTGAATTCGTTGCCGATGCATTGCAGGCGCCTGACCGCAAAAGAGACAGCCAGTCAAGAGAAAGCAGCAAAACCCAGCCGAAAGAGGAACAATCACCCCGCTACGAATCTTTCCTGACGGAGAAAAAAGCTAGTGAAGGCTGGCGCAAACCAGTCATTGCACTCCTCATCTTAATAGGGCTGGGTCTGGCAGTATGGGGTGGTTATGCTATTTCAAAAAAATCACGCTCTGCAACAGAAATAACCACTGAAACTCCTCCCGGCGAAAATATTCAGCCTCCGGCTATAGATACAACCCGACACCAGTTGCCCGACAGCATTCCTCCCGCTCCGGTCACTACACCCCGCACCAGCGATACGTATAAATATGTACTGGAAGTATCCAATCAAACACGCGCATTGAAACGCTACAATCAACTGCGTACCAACCTATGGGATGTAAAACTGGAAACAAAGGACTCCGTCAGCTATAAACTTTTTGTATTACTCCCCGGTGCCGACACTACCCGCATAGCAGATTCACTTACTGTTTTTCTGGGAAGAAAAGTGTATATAGAAAACAATTAGCCGATTTGAAAATTTGAGGATTTGAAGATAGAGCCGGTGTGCAGTGATTCGCCGCAATGAAACCCTGAAACGCCGAACTTTCCATTCCTTACGTATCTTCAAATTTTCAAATCTCCAAATCAGTATTATAGCTTTCCTCTACAGCGGAAAATTTAATTTCTATTACTTAGCCCCCTTACGCCGCCTTCAAATCTTCAAATCCTCAAATTTTCAAATCTTCAGATCAGCATTATAACTTTTCTCCCCCTCCTCCGTCAGATATAAAAAAACATATCTGACATGAAATTATTTTTATTGCTGATGCTGGCTACAGCACTGGCGGGGCAGCCCTGTGCAGCACAATGCGACAAAGGATTTGTACTGACCGCCTCACTCGTCGAATACCTCGATGCCAGCTACCAGGTAACACGCACCATGGACGACAATAGCAGTATCCGTATCAGCCGCGATTCGGTTACCATTTCACCGGAACATGATCCCGCGCTGACCGGTGTCGTCACCCAATTTACCTGCAACTGGCAAACTCCCTGGATCGATGGCAAATCCGTGATCAAAGCAGTCTTCAACGACCGCGGTGTAGAAACACCACTTACACTGATACTGGAAGCCAAAAATGGTCATCTGTCACTCCTCATTCTTTTTGACAATAAACCGGAGCGGATCATACGTATCTGGCCTACAGTAAAGAAGTAGTTTAAAAGTTTAAAGGTTTAAAAGTTGAATGATAAACAATGTGCTGATGTGCTAGTGTGCTAATATTATCCTCTCCCTTTTAAACCTTTAAACTTTTAAATTTTTCACTTCCCCTGCCTGGGATCAAAACAATTTTTCAGCACCAGACAATTATAGCTATACTGAATACTACCGGCTTCGTTGGTTATCTGGCCCGCACGGCGATTCATTTCGAGGATTGTTTCATAACCCTGCGATAAGGCTTCAGCCAGGGCCAGCTTCATACGATCCGATAAGGGTTTGTTGTTGTAGGTAGCAGCAAAGTCATCCATCTTCTTAAAGATATTGACATAGGCATCTACATAGCGCGCCCATACCTGCCGTTGCTTCGCAATATGATCCTGTCCTATCCAGAAACTCATAGCCTGCTGCGCAAACTCCACTCTTTCTATACCTTCTTTACGTGAGCCATATTCAGAGTCGCGCACTGTAGGAAGGGCATCGGCTTTTTCCTTTGCCCATTTTTGCAAAGCGGCCTGATCCTGCTGCCAGGCCTGCTCGTAGCGTTTACTCATTTCATTAATAGGAGCCATAGCATTCGTTGCTTCTTCCAGGATCTGTTTACCAAAATCATGGATACGTTTAAGTTCCGCAGCTTCCTGCTGATCGGCAGCAGGTTCGCGGTTAACCGTCTGTTGTGCACCCGCAGGAGGCTTACCACCATAATACCGTTCCTGAAATTTCCGGTATTCTGCCTGTTTCTCGTCATTATTCATTGCTTCATAACGACGGCGGTAATCGGCATTCACCATTAATTCCCGGGTAAAAGCCTGTGCGGATTCATCACCCTGTCCCATTTTGGAATTATCTGCCATTTGCATGGCCAGTGCCTGGCGTTCTGCCGGCGTCATTTTCCGGATTTGATCCGGCGTGTAGCCGCCTGTTTTATTCATCACGACCTGTGTGGCAGCCTGCTTACGCTGCGCTTCAGACATTTGCTCCACCGCACGGGCGCCCCCCATTTGCTGCACCATCACATTTTTATCTGCATCATCCTGGTACATTTTTTTTACAGCTGCTTCGCCTCCTTTCTGGTACGTGCGCGCCAGTTCGGTGCTATTGGCCGTTTGCCGGGCTGTTTCCTGCGCCTGTTTCTGGGCAGTGCGGATGATCTCTGCATACCGTTCATTTTCGCGCGGGTCTCCATTAAATGCCGGCATAGGCATTTTTGGTGCAGGTATTGCCTTGAGTAAGGTAATCCGGTCTGTTTCTCCGGGCAGGCTTTTAAAAACAATAGGCGCTGAATGATCGGTGCTGTATAACTTATCGCGGCGCGCCCTGATGTCTCCCTGTGTATTGAAATATTCTATCAGTTTTTGCGAGTCATTTTTCTGCGACACATAGAGACCTTTTTTCTCCAGCTCCATCAGTTTGTAAATAAAATCATCGGCGAGCTGGCGGGTTTGTTTTTCCCGTTGCGCATCTGGCCTGGTCTGCTGTGCCTGTACACTGTGTACCTGTAAAACAAGTATAGCGCTTACTATATAGCTGAGTATTTTCATGCCGTAAGGTTTAAGTTTTATTATACCGAAAACGGGTGTAAAACTAACCGGTGGCTGCGGCTCAACTGAGAGCAATATGTATTAACTGACGGAAATAAGTTATGAACTGAGGGAGAACATAAGAAGACGATCCCGTACAATAAAAAAGCTATTCCGGAGAATAGCTTTCAACTTTTTAGCAGCAGGCAATTATTCCTTTGCATAATTGATCATCCAGCTTATTCCAAACTTGTCGATGAAAGTGCCAAAATACGCCCCCCAAAATGTATCTGCCAGATCCATCACTATCTGACCACCGGCAGAAAGACCTGCAAACAGCCGTTCAGCTTCTTCGCGGCTATCGGGGTGCAGGGAAATATGCACATTATTACCTTTATTGAGCACATGACCGGCAGAAGGCAGTGTATCAGATGCCATCAGAATGGCACCGTTCCCGATGGGCAGGGATATGTGCATGACCCGGTTCTTTTCGCCTGCCGGTAAAGCATCCATGCCGGGAGCCTGACCCATGCGATGTATACCACCCAGAAATTCACCACCAAATACTGATCTGTAAAAATTAAATGCTTCTTCAGCATTCCCGTCAAAATTGAGGTAGGGGTTCATTTGTACCATAACTAATTCATTTATTTGATTTAAAGATAGCGCAAACACCAGGCCCGTTCAGAATAAGCCGGAAGGAGAAAGAGGAAAAGCCGACAAAACAGGCAAAAAAGGAGATCAGTTTGCATGCCAGAAAAGAGCAGTATATATTGCGCCTGCAAAACACCGAGATGCTTCCAATCAAATTAACCATCCTTATCATTTTTTTACTCATTGGTGGCATTGCCGCGCTGAGAAGATATCAGCGCAATGCACAAATGGAAAATGCAGGAAGGGATATATCAAAACATCTGGAGACTGGCAATATAAAAGTAGCCTCGCTGGGAGAAGAGCTTGACATGCTCATAAGAAGAAAAAAAGTCTCCTCTGCCGAAAATCTGGTACCCCGGGTCATTGAAGCAGTATCTATTCACCTTCCGGAGAAATTCAAACTGCTGCAAAAAAAGGCAGGCAATGCCGATGATGGCATTATCATTGCAAAAGCAATTATACCCGATATTGAGATTACACGCAACGGCACCCGGGAAGTAATGATAACCTATCCCTGCTGGTTGTATGTAAAAGCTCTTCCGGAAGAGGCCTGTATTGATTTCCGTTCAACCATTCCGCAAAATAAGGACCATCAATACCTGCTGGAAGATCTGGCCGACCACGCTATGGCCATGGCCATGCGTTCAAATGAAGCTTCCTGACAGCAAATAACACGAATACTTTACCACTTACAATCTTTTATCCTTCTATTTCATACTCCAGAAAGATGTCATTTTTGAATTTCTCATTCAGTTTTTTCATCGCTGTCTCATTGGCTTTTTTTATCGTCACCCGGTCCGTCTTCATATTGGCCAGTATTTTCACATGATCTCCATTAACGAACAACTTTCCCTTACATTTTTTTATCAGTTCGGCACTCAACAGGTCATTTGGCATCGTATTAAGCCAGCCATCGTTGATCTTTTTGAAATCAAGCGTTGCCATCGCCGTAAGTTCGTCGCTGGTCATCAGGTCAAGGCCGAGATGTGTTGCTGTACCATTATGACTGAGGTGATGCCCCACTTTATAGAAAACCGTTTTTTCAAGCAGGTATGAAATATCTTTTTTCACCAGCTCACCTTTGATCTTCACGGGCCACTTCAGACCCATATGCCAGCTTTTCCAGTTGCCCAATTCCGCATCGGCCGGAAAAAGCAATACCCGTTCAGAGCCTTCAAACTGGATGGCCAGAGCCAGGCTGGTGTTATTGATACTACGTTCATACCGCATAGCGAGGCTGCCCGCACTGTATAACCAGTCATAATCAATTTTGCGCCAGTCCCCTTCTTTTTCGTATTTGCTTCGTAATGCATTTGGCTGATCGCCCAATTCGTATTCGGAATCAAAAGGTAGCCTGGCAGACTGATCGGTTATTGAAGTAGCATCCAGGGCAGAAAGGAAGGCAAAGTCTTTGCGGCTCGGCGCTTCTCTTTGTTCATAGTTATCCTCTTCGTTTTCCGTTTCATTAAGCAGATTATAATCTTTTGGCGGGCCCAGTACATAAAAGCGGATACCCGGCGCCCCGGCAAGACCAGAACGTACATCACCGGGCTCGAGCAGATCCACTTCTGTGTCCGGCTTGATCACCAGAAATTCCTTGAATTTTTCCACCATAGTGGGAAGCGGTTGCCCACCAGCCGCTTTCAGCAAATTCAGTTCATTCAGGGAACTTAAAGAATGAATAAACTTCTTTTTGCCGGCTATCATAAGTCCACTGTTCATTTCATCTTTCAGCGTTTTTTCATAATACTGGCTTTTATCCAGCCCCTGTAGCCGGGATACTGCGATGTTCAGGGCTTTGCTTACTTCACTTCGATTGGCACGGTAATCGTTGGCGGTTGCATCCTCATCATTTTCCGTCCAGGCAAACCATACTTTCTTAAAGGTAAACTGGTCAAAAAAATGCCTGGCCTTATCAAACCCGTTGATATGATCTGCATGTTCGTGGGTTACCACCAGCAGATCAATGACTCCTCCGGTTTTATCCTGAATATCTTCTGCCACCTTTTCAAACTGTGCCTTCCCGCCATGAATAAATCCACAATCGATCATCATATTAAAACTCACGCGGGTGCTTTTTTTGAACTGCAGCAAAAAACAATCGCCTGTGCCGCCTTTATACATACGAACAGCGATCTTATTGATACGGGTAGTACTCGCTTTTGCCATATATGCAATTAATGAGTGTGAAGAAAATGAAATGGTTCGTTCATCGTGTTACCTGGTCCCAATCCGAAATAGGCCTGAAACTGGCTCTGCGTATATTTCTCGCCATGCAGGTGCTTATACAGGGCAATACAACGGGCTTCATCCAACTCACGCACCTGACCATCGAGCAGGCGCGTATTCAGTAAGGGTTTCGAAATAGCATATTTCAGGTCCAGGCTATCCAGATCAAATATGAGTGTGCAACCACCACTTACCATCATGTTGCCTTCTTTTCGTCCTGGTATAATCTTATATCCTGTTTTGCCGGGGGCAATTGTGATCCACGCCCGCTGTACCAGCGTCACAATGATCTGGTTAACCTGTGTGCCATTGGGACCCACTCTCGAGGCCAGGTGCAGCGACTGCACAAATACCGAAGGCCAGTCTTTTCCGTCCAGTTCATACGCCTCAGTGCTATCTATACCAAGCCTGGTTGCTCCCTGTGTAAACAGCAGGCCCGTTAGTTTTTCAAACTCGAATGAGTTGTCAAATTTCTTCAGCAATCTCCGGTGTAACCCATAGATCGTCTTTAGGCCGGATCCATATTGACCGGCTATGTATTTTTTATTGATTGAAAAAATTTCACTCCGCTTTTTCTCATTCATGATCTCCTTTCTGTATTGATGCAAAAAGTCAGCAATGATTTTCAGGTGACCCTTGATGGCGATAGTATTCGGCGTGGGATAAGCCACACTGTCAACAGACAGATGTTTGATCCCGCTGGGATAAATTCCTCTTTTGCGGAAAGCATCAATAAATGCCAGCCGGTAATCCCGATTATCATCTTCGATCAGATCCGTATCTGCGGTGATAATACCCCGCAGAAAATCACCGAACGTAATGTCTACCGGCGGACAGTAATCAAGCGCCCTGATACACATATTTAGTACGTGCTGAGCAGTTTTGGACGCCTCGGCTGCCAGCCTGTTTACCAGGTCGGGGTTCAACTCACCCTGGGGCAGTATACCAGATCCGTTGCTGGCAATCCGCAGCAGATCACTGATACGGCTTTTATAGATAGAGAGAAATGCTTCGAAAATCGCCGATACCAGTATTGAGCCGCGCTGATGAGGCTCCATGATGGTGCGGTATTCATTGCCTGTAGGTATCTTAGGTGTCCAGTTCTTTGTTTTCGGATCAATAGTACCGATCGCATCACGCAGCGCGCCATAATTACCAATGGCAATACCAAACTCCTGGGCCAGTTTTCCCAACAGGTTCTGGGATGTGAGATCCCCGCGAGTAGCGGCAATCTGACTCTTGAGCACATTGGGAAAAGTGAAATGCTGAAACAGCGCTACAATATCGGAAAACGCTTCATGAAAGGCCAGCACATCCGAATTACTGTTCTCAATATAGGTGCGATGCAACCCATCGAGAATGGCATGCGTGGTCTCATGGGCAATGATATCATGGCTCAGGCAGGTGAATGTGAGATTATCAGGCATCTGCAGGGTAACATCTGCCGGCCTTGCGGCAAAATAGCCAAACAGCAAGGCTTTCTTTTGTGGTGAATAAAATGCATTGGCCTCGCGCATGGCATGCGGATAGATACGAAGGGTGGGCACATATTCATCCACGATCCTGCGCCTGACCGTTTCTGTTTTTTTCTTACGGCCGGAAACTTTTTCTCCGCTCACCACTTCTTCTTTCACTATCTGCCGCGGGCTCCACAATACAGGCCGGCCCAGGCCTGCTTCAAAATTTTTTATGGTAGTCATGGTCACTGCATAGACCATCTGCTGGTGAAATTGCGGATTACTGCCCGAGGGAGTCAACCCATCCTGCGCCAGGATATACGGATGATCGAGGTCCACCGGTGAATAAAATTTATCCACTGTGGGGTCATAGTCGATCACTTCCACATATTCGCCTATAGGCCCCGGATGCAATCTTTTTTCCGGATCGGCATCATCACGATCCTCCCAGGGCACTTTATAGGTGATATCGTTGATCAATGCAGTATCAAGCTGCAATGAAAGGGAGGGGTCAAAAGCATACCCTCTTAATTTCCGGAAAGGAGGTTTTCTTATCATATTAGAACAATGATGGACAATATAGTTTTACCTGCAATTCTGTAAGCGCCTGTGCCTGTTTGATAAGGCAATCAATTTTGTGCCGGCTCAGCGCGGTCAGGTTCGTGCCTACATTACGCGCTATCTGTTTTTCCATCTCTGATGGCTTCGGGATTGCAGCATAATTGAGCCGTTGTTTGAGATAGGCTTCAATTTCGTCTTTGAATTGCCGTGGGTCAGCCACCCACTCTGGTCGCAGCGCATGTGCTGCTATCACCTGCGGGGTGATCTGCTTCTTAGCCAGGTTGTCTATAAAACCAGGAATACAATTCTCTACATCCCAGGCCAGGGAAAAATAGGCAATTTCTTTATTGGCCGTGCCGGCATTATCATACACATTCTGCACCATCTGCGCTTTCTTAATGCGCGACATAAATACATTCACTGTTTCTATCAGCAATGAGATCGTGTTACTGAATTTCATTTCTCCCGTTGAGCCACCACCGGCATCGCTGGTGATCACAATATCACAATCATATCGCCCCTGCACTACTACCTTATGGATACCCTGGTTGTCATACACCCCACCATCGACCAGCAACGGATGATACTCTTTTGCCTGATCGGGGTTCACAAAGAACTGGCGATCTATTTTCACAGGCGTAAAGGCAAATGGCACACAACTGGAGGCCATGACTGCACGTGCAACAGGGAAATTACCGGCACTGAACCGCACAGGTTCTTTCAGATATTCATATGCAGAATCGCCCATCCATTTTTTGGAAAACGTAAATGGCTTTGCTGTCTGCAGATTGGTAGAACCCACCACCAGTACAGGGTGATCCGGCAATTGACTCAGCGTCGTCCCACTATAAAAGAAACGGTCATAAATTTTTTCTATCAGTTTGCTGACCGGAAAAATGTAAAACTGGAATTTCAGCAACAACCATATCCATATAGCCAGCAAGAGCGGAAACAACCAGGCATAGCAGGTAAAAAGCGCATACACAGCCGGGGCCAGAAAAAGAAGCGAGAATAAAATCAGCCGGAGCATCATCCAGGAGAAAATAACACGGCTGATCACATTTTTTGTCTGCAATCCATTATATAATCCGTTATAGAAACTGTTGAAATCCTGTGCCGGCGAGACAGCATAGGCAGCGCCTGTAATAGAACCGCCAGAGATCGTGGATATTATATCAATACGCGAAAGCAGGCCCAGTTCATGCAGTTTATGAAGTGTTCCCAGATGAAAAGCAGTGGCACGATAACCACCCCCAGACAGCGCAAGGCCCACGCGCGGGGTCGATGATGGCATAAGGTGTAATGGTTTAAGGTAAGAGAAAGGTCAGTAAAAAAAACTGAACCAGCAAGGGGAAAAATCCCCTAAAAAATAATTACCGGGTAAATACTATCCGCCAGCACTTAATAGCGGAGCAACAGTCCCGTCTATCTGTCAACAAAAATTTTACGATATTCGTTGACACCCTTTTTATTATGAAAAGTCTGAAACTATCCCTTTATTTTATCAATGTGGTAGCTACAGCCCTGGTGCTGCCTATCCTGTCTGTCGGTTGCGAATATTTCCTGTCTAACAAACCGCTCACAATGCACCTGGCGGGCATATGGTTTGTTTTCTGGGCAGTAGGTATACGCTTACTGATTGCAGGTATCCGGCAAATCAGTAAGCCTGCCTTCACTGCATCCATTTTTGGCATCACTTCATCAGAAAGCTATCCGGTTATACGCGAATTGGGATTCGCAAATGTCACTATGGGAATTACCGCATGCCTTGCGCTCTTCTACACTTCCTTTTATGTACCGGCGCTTTTATTGGGTCTGTTATATTTTGGCCTGGCAGGTTTTATGCATATCAGTAAAAAAGCAGCTTCTTTCAACGAAGGGATTGCGCTTGTTTCCGACCTCTACGTATTTATCATCTGCATGGGCTTACTGGCAGCAGGCATTATTTCAGCATAATGTCTGTTATTCTGTGCGGAGTAAAAATATCTGCAAGGATCCATCCACATATCTGTTATAGCAAAGCATATCTCCCCGTGGCGACCAGTTGACGGCACCCGTTACCGCGCTGCAGTTCGGACCAGCAATTGTCAGCTGCCGCGTTTCTCCATCAGCCAGGCGCGTTACCTGTACCTCTCCTTCTGACACATAAGCCACCCACTTGCCATCGGGCGAAAAGTTGAATGCCCCTTCTACTGACTGCTGCAACCTGGTTAGCTGTACCGGCACACCGCCATTGGGCGAAATGCCCCACAATTGTATAATCCCTGCCTCATCTCCGGCCAGGAAGCCAATAAGTGAACCATCCGGAGTAGAACGCAACCAGTGGCGGGGAACGGCAGCCAGGCCGTTTTCGGTAAAACTGATCCGCCGTTGTTGTATAGACGCGGGTACTTCAGGCAACAGGTCGATAGTACCTGCATATCGGGGGTCGTCATACTCAATCAGAAGTGGATCCGGAATATCGGCTACAAAGATTTCCGTTTTCTTATTTCCCTTTGCATCTGTCAACTCTCCCTGAAAGGCAATAGCACGATGCTGCCGCGTACCATCTGATCTCACATAGCCGTTTCCGCCAATCCAGCATTCGTCAAAGGCCCGGCCTATCTCATCTGAACCGGGTGTGGGATGCCTGACCACACGTGTTACCAGTACAGAATACATTTCACCATTCTTATTTTCACAATCATCTGCATTCGTTATCTGTACCGGCCGGGGAAACATAACAGCTACGGTGCGTGTGTCAATAACCGCATTATCCTTTTTTGCCCGCTCACTGAGTATATGATCATTGTAGGTAAAACTGATCCATTGTCCATCACCGCTCCAGGTATGTGCATGCGTACCACCCCGCAGCGCACCGGGTGTAAAGGGCGCAACAATATCACGGGCATCCATCCAAACGGGTTTTAATGGACGTGCAATCTCTACCGCAATGCCCGTTCGCCGGGTAAACGAGTAGGGGTTGGCTTCATCTGCATTTTGAATGCCACCCAGAAACAATACTTTTTTCCCATCAGGAGAAAATGTGGCCGCACCCACACCGGGGCCATAGACGGTTTGATGACTCGTCTGGTAAAGCAGTACATCTTCGCGGGTGCCGGTATTCACCATCCGGATCTCCCCATTGGCGGCGAGCTGCGCGTCCTTATTACGCGTATCGTATACAATCCACTGACCATCGGGAGAAAAACACTGGGTACTATTAATGCAGTGGCCGGAACTGCCTTGTGTGATCTGAACCTCCGGCGCAGGAAACTGTTGAATGAAGATCATGACAACCTATGAGCGATTTGAAGATTTGAAAATTTGAGGATTTGAAGATGGGAATGAGAAATATGCTAATGTGATTAATGTGCTAATGTGCTGATGAAATTTGAAGATTTGAAAATTTGAGAATTTGAAGATGGGAGGATAATGTGCCAGTTTGCTAATGTGCTGATGTGCTAATGATTTTGTTATTTAGAAAATATCCCTTCCTCCTTCTACCCTTTACCTCCTACCTCCTCTTTCACCCTTTATACTTTTAAACTCTTTAAACTTTTCTACGCCACACACTGCTTATTATACTTTCTCTTGTACTCAAACGGCGTCAACCCGGTAAAGCGTTTGAAGTGCCGGTAGAAATTAGACACATTATTGAATCCACACTCGTAGCAGATGACACCAATAGCATACCTGTCTTCAATGATCATACGGCAGGCATGGCTGATACGTATTTCGGTAAGAAAATCAAGAAAGGTCTTATTGGTCATTGATTTGAAATAGCGGCAAAACGAATTGACGCTCAGATTGGCGATCACCGCTATTTCATCGAGATTAATATCTTTCTTGAAATTGGTAAGTGCGTAAGCTATTACACTATTAAGGCGAAGCGACTCATGATCAGTCACCTTATAAAAGGCATGTGCCGATGCGATAGTAGTCACTTCTTCTTTTTCGCTGATGATCTGTAAAATCTTCAGCAGGTAAAGAATACGCTCAAACCTGCTGGCCGTAGACAGTTCTATCATCAGTTGCCTGATCTGCTCGGCAGACTCTCCATGTACCAGCAACCCTTTTTTGGCCGATTCAAAAATGCGGGGTATCAGGTATGCTTCGGGTAATTGAAAGAACTCTTTGCCCAGGCAGTTAGGCGAAAACTGGATCACAATGGCTTCGACCGCATAATCAGACTCATCCGTCAGTTCCTGCTCTTTGGCCCGCCAGCCATGAGGCAGGTTTTCTCCCAGCAATACCACCTCACCGGCGGTGAAATGAGATACATTATCACCAACCAGCCGGATACCCTCGCCTTTGATCACATACTGCAACTCCAGCTCGGGATGATAATGGAGCAGTTTGCCAAAATTGGGCAACTTGTCGTGCCGTACAGAAAATGAACTCTGCAGTGGCACCGCCACTTTGTGAAAATGGGGTTTCATATGCAAGCTTTATTCAGAATAACTTCCTGCTGCAGCCAGCCGGGAGAGCCTTAATGATTATACGAATTTATTATCCGTTTCCTGTTGTTTATAGTGCAATCGTTCTAACGAATTTAAGGTTTATACTTATCTGAAACAAGCATTTACAGAGGAAAAAAGTGGTTATCCACTATTATTTTGCGATCCCGTGAATAACCGGTGAGGGTTATCATTTTATGGTAAGATCGTATAAAAAATAGGCGATAAAGTGCAAAGGATACTTAGCAGAGGAGTCGAATTTTGCAGGCTTTTACCGATCCATATCCGTCTCCAGAAAGCCACAGGCTGCTTTATACCGGGCATACCGGTCTGCACTCAGCCCGGCTCGTTGCGGATCGGGATAATAGGTTTTACAAAAACCCGCTCCCATTGCCTTCATGGCTGCAGGTACGTCTGTATACACACCAGCAACTGTGGCCGCCAGCATAGCTGCTCCCGCCGCACATATCTGCGAAGCGGCACTTACCCTGATCTCCATATTCAATACATCGGCCAGCGTTTGCATGACAAAAGAAGATTTGTGCGGGATGCCGCCGGCAGCAATAATACCATTTACCACCACCCCTTCTTCTGCAAACCGCTCCACTATCCGTTTTGAACCAAAACAGGTCGCTTCTACCAGCGCTGCATATACACGGGGCGCATCTGTTCCCAACGACAACTGAGTGATCGCTCCTTTCAACAGCAGGTTCACATCGGGTGTGCGGCGGCCATTAAACCAGTCAACTGCCAGCGGGCTTTCTTCATTCCACAATAGCTGCGCTGCCTGTCTGTCCAGCTCCTTTAGCAACCCATCGGCAATAGCTTCTCTTGTATCAGCCGGCACAAGCTTCAGTGCCGCAGGAACCTGGTGCAACGGCCAGAGCAACAGGTTGCGCATCCAGGAATATACATCACCGAAAGCTGACTGCCCGGCTTCCAGGCCGATCATTCCGGGAATGATCGATCCGTCTACCTGTCCGCAAATACCTTTGATAAATTTCCCCTCAAACTCTTCTTTCGGCACTACCAGCATATCGCAGGTAGAGGTTCCCATTATGCGGGTCAGAAATCCTGTTTCAATCTGTGCGCCGATTGCCCCCACATGTGCATCAATAGCTCCTATCCCTACCTTCACTGTAGTGGACAAACCCAACCGCTCCGCCCATTCTGCTGTCAGCATACCCGCGCTTTCGTTTGCGCTATACACCTTACGGTGCATCGCGGCTGCCATTGGTTCCAGCAATGGATCTACTGTTTTAAAAAATGCAGGAGCAGGAAATCCCTCATGTTCATCGGCCCATAAGGCCTTATGCCCTGCAGCACATACATTTCGCTTCAGGTCTGCAACCCGTTTACCACCGGTTAGCAAAAAAGGCATCCAATCGCAATGCTCTACCCAGGTATAAGACTGCTCACGTACCTGGGTATTGTTGCGCAGCGCATGCAACATTTTTGCCCAAAACCATTCAGAAGAATACAGTCCACCGGCATACTTCAGGTAATCGACGGGCCAGGCGGACGCCCGCTCATTGATCTCATCGGCTTCTTTGATGGCCGTATGATCCTTCCATAAAAAAAACATGGCATCCGGGTCTTCTTCCATCCCGGGAAGCAGTGCAAGCGGGCTCCCCATTTCATCTACTGCCACCGGTGTAGAGCCCGTAGTCGTAATGCTGATAGATAATACCTCCCCGGCGATGGCAGAACCCGCTGCCTGCATACAGGCGCGGATTACGTATTCCATACCTTCTACATAATCCAGCGGATGCTGACGAAACCGGCTGGCTGCCGCATCGCAGTACAGACCCGCCTTCCAGCGGGGATATTCAAATACTGCAGAGGCCAGCTCCTTTCCGTTTTGTACATCTGCCAGTACTGCCCGCACGGAGTCTGTTCCGAAATCAAGTCCGATGCAATACATAAAACGATTTATTAAAGATGGGTTAGTAACATATCATTATCTGTACAGAGGACCATAATTGGAACAGGCCCGGTAATCAGCTCCTTCTTTATTCATACCATATCCATTCCAGGCAGATGGCCTGAATACTTTTTCATCGGGCACATTGTGCATACATACCGGAATGCGCAGCATAGACGCCAGTGTAATCAGGTCGGCACCAATATGTCCATAACTGATCGAGCCATGATTAGCGCCCCAGTTGAGCATTACATTATATACTTCAGTAAAACAGGGCGAACTGGTAAGCCTTGGTACAAACCAGGTAGTGGGCCATGTTTTATCGGTCCGGTCATCCAGTGTCTTATGCACCTGCCCGGGCAAATCAATGGCCCAGCCTTCGGCAATCTGCAATACAGGTCCCTGGCCTTTTACGAGATTGAGCCGGCACATCGTCACCGGCATTTCACCCTTAGTAAGAAAATTGGATGAATAACCTCCACCGCGGAAATAATCACGGTTGGCCGGATACCAGGTGGTAGCATCGAGGCAATCTTTTGCTTCCTGTCCGCTGATCTCCCAGAAAGGTTTCATGGCCGGCGCTCCGTTTTTCTGCTGACGTCCGCTGCCATCGAGTGTGGCGGAGCCGGAGTTGATCAAATGAATAAATCCGCCTACGGCACGTCCTTCTACGGTCCATCCGGTCACCCGTTTTACCGCATCGGGACTCCAGTAGGTGCGCACATCTGCAAATATCTGTGCTGTATTGGTGAGCAGATAATTAAATAGCATAGATATTCCATTCAGCGCATCATTTTCTGTAGCCACCATATAAGGAGCACGAATGCCATTCCAGTCAAAGGATGAATTGAGTATCGCTTCCGGAAAATCGCCATTGGGTAAAAAATCCGTCCACTGGCGCTGCCCCTGAAAACCGGATACAATCGCATGATGCCCCTGGGCTTCTTCTGCAAAACCCATTTCAGCCAGTTGCGGGTTGCCCTCCATCAGATCGCGAATGATCATGGCCATCTTCACTACAAATTCCCAGTCGCGGTCTTTTTCCTCGCGCGATTTCACTTTATGTGCCTGATTAAAGTCCTCGCCTTCCTTACAATGGGTTCGTGTCCACGCAATGGCTTTTTCAAATTCAGCCTTATCATAAATGCCCTGCTCAATACGGCGCAGCACTTCTGTAGAATCGGCATACTCGGTACGCATACCCAGGTAATCCTGCATAAAATCTGCATCCACAATAGAACCGGCGATACCCATTGATACCGAACCGATAGCCAGGTAAGACCGGTCTTTCATAATAGCCGTAGCCAGTCCAGCTTTTGCAAAACGCAACAACAGTTCACGTACATCGGCAGGAATAACGGCATCGCCCATATCCTGTACATCGTGACCGTAAATACCAAAACAGGGTAATCCTTTTTGCGTATGGGCCGCCAGTGTAGCCGCCAGGTAGACGGCTCCGGGGCGTTCTGTGCCATTAAATCCCCAGATAGCTTTAGGCAATTGCGGATTCATATCCATGGTTTCGGATCCATAACACCAGCAGGGTGTCACGGAAAGTGACACGCCTACATTGGAGGAAGCGAATTTGACAGCGCAATCAGCTGCCTCTTTCACGCCGCCAATGGTGCTGTCGGCAATAACACACTCCACCGGTGTACCATCCGGATACCGGAGTTCCTGTGCATACAGCGCTGCGACCGCCCTGGCCATATTCATGGTTGTGTCTTCGAGCGATTCGCGAATGCCTCCCAGTCTTCCATCAATGATAGGGCGGATACCGATTTTGGGGTAATTATTTTTTTGCATAAAGATTTTTTATTTATGAACCGACAGTGACGGGCATAGAGGATACTCCAGGCTAAATTAACCGTTGCCGGCGCCGTGTGATTATATGATCCTAACCAGGAATTATAAAATGTTAACCGGACGTGGTTTCACCTTGCTGACCAGCACGCCCACGAGGAAGATCACCAATGTGCCTACTACAATAGTCATGTTTGCATGCAGCGGATTGCGCGCCCAGGCATATTCATCCGGTATAAGATAAGAAAGTGTCATCCACATGATCACCAGCAATCCGGCAACTGTGCCAATAGCTGCGGCCACATTGCCACTTCGTTTACTGATAATGCCGAGGAGGAAGAGACCCAGCATTCCGCCGGCGAAGATGCCCGACAACTGCCACCAGATATCCAGTACACTCTTTACACCAATCATGAGTACACCGGCAAACATACCCAGCAGACCAAATACTACGGTGCCGATATGCAATAAGCGAAGTTCCTGTTTACCATCCGTTACCTTTCGCACATAGCGCTTGTAGATATCTTCCGAAAAGACGGTGGCAGAGGCATTCATACCCGAACTGATCGTACTCATACCTGCCGAAAGAATAGCGGAGATGATCAATCCTACCAATCCGGCAGGGATCATGGTAACCATAAAATGCGGCATCACCTTATCGCCATAATCTTCCGGCCTGAGCGAAGCAGCGAGGCTAGATATATCTGCAGAAGATGCAGCACTACCCAACCGCTCCGCAGCTACCTGCATTTTGACCGGATCGAGCAGCTCAGGATTCAATTGATAATAGGCATAGAGGCAACTGCCGATCACAAAAAACAATAAAGAAGCCGGCACATAGATCCATACACAAAGCCAGATTGATTTCGCGGCTGCTTTTGCTGAATTGGCTGTATGATAGCGTTGCACATAGTTCTGATCCATCCCGAAATTGTTGAGATTGATAAAAAAGCCATATAGCAATATCACCCAGAAACCGGCCTGCGTAAGATCAAGGTTAACGCTGCCGAGACTGAATTTATCCGCAGCACTGCCAATCTCCACAATACGTCCTATACCTCCATCCACATTGCGTACAACCAGGTATACGATCAGCACCGCACCCAGGGTTTTCAATATCCCCTGTACGACCTCCGTCCAGATCACTGCTTCAATACCTCCCATCACGGTATAAAGAATGATGCAGGCACCGGTAATAAGCATGATCATTTTCATATCATATCCGGTAAGCGCCTGCAGGGTAAGCGACAAACCGAAAAAGATAGAACCCATACGTGCTATCTGTGTCAGCAGAAAACACACAACGGCATAAGTTCTTGCCCAGGCGCCAAATCTTTTTTCGAGATTTGAATAGGCCGATACCTCGCCTGTATTTCGATAAAAAGGCACAAAATATTTAGCGGCTACCCAGGCAGCCAGCGGCATGGAAAGACTGAAGGCAAATGCATTCCAGTTGCCACCAAAAGCCTTGCCCGGCACACCCAGAAATGTATTGCTGCTGAGAAAAGTGGCATAGATAGACAGCCCTATTGCCCATCCGGGAATACGCCCGGATGCCCGGGTAAACTGTTCACCATCCTTATTTTTTCCCGAAAAAAAATATCCTACATATACCATGGCAATGAGGTATACCAGGATCACTGCAATATCTATTAATGGCAGGGTCTTCATCTTACAAACCTAATGATCCATATCCAATGACGATTGTAGAATCTTCACATTGTCTTATAAAATCACACGCGGGCTCCATCATCCCGCTGTGAGATCTTCTGTATAATCCAATTCTTTATGAAAACTATCCCGGATACCACTGACCGCCCAGAATGCGAGTAA
This sequence comes from Chitinophagaceae bacterium, assembly GCA_047600605.1. Lineage (GTDB taxonomy): Bacteria > Bacteroidota > Bacteroidia > Chitinophagales > Chitinophagaceae > CAYMZZ01. Next base: position 1,369,852 of record JASGKK010000001.1, read on the forward strand.
AAACAGGAATACTGCCACGATTGCAGCGCCCGTAATAATGGAACCCGTCGCCTGGGTAAGGAGGTGAAACAATATCGTTGAAGGCACCAGGGCACCACGGGCAAAATTGGGTGCTGTAGTAGTGACCGTAGCGCGGATATTTGTACCAAACTGCTCGGTGGAAATAGTCATGAAAATAACCCAGTAGCCTACAGAAAATCCCAGCAGGCCGCATAACGGATAAAACCATTGCAATGAAAGCCCCGGTACAGTCAGATAAATTGCCACTGACACTACCGCCAGTGCCAGAAATATCAGTACCACTTTTACCCTGCTGCGCAGCAACTGGCTGAGCAGGCCACTGGCCACATCACCCAGGGCCATACCTCCATAACACCAGGCAATGGCGAGCCCGGCACTGATGTCGCCCGAAACACCCAATTGCTTCCCGAATTCAGGCGACAGTGTCACCAATATACCCACTACAAACCAGAGGGGTACACCAATAAGTATACACCGGATATAACGCAGCACATTGCGGCGTGAGCGAAACAGGGCAAAAAAATCGCCCCGGTGAGTAGTATGTTTTGCTTCCTGAAACATACCTGACTCCCGCACACCTATACGCAGAAACAATAAGAGCAATCCCAGTCCGCCGCCAATGAAAAATGAAGTACGCCAGTCAAACAGGTCAGATACAAAATAAGCGACCACTGCACCCGATATACCTACCGAAGCAACCAGCATGGTAGCATAGCCCCGCTTTTGACGCGGCATCAATTCCGCCACAAGGGTAATACCGGCCCCCAACTCTCCCGCCAGTCCCAATCCTGCAATAAACCGCCACAATGCATAAGCAGGTATACTCTGTACAAATCCATTGGCAATATTGGCCAGTGAATAGATCAGGATAGAACCAAAGAGCACTGATAAACGTCCTTTTTTATCACCCAGTATACCCCAGGCAATACCACCCAGTAACATACCGATCATCTGCACATCGAGCAGCATAATACCTGTACTGGTCAGTTGCTCCCCTGCCAGCCCAAGATCTTTGAGGCTGCTTACCCGGATAATGCTGAATAGCAACAGGTCGTAGATATCCACAAAATACCCCAGTGCAGCCACAATAATGGCTGCCACCACTTTTGGTTTAGCTGTCATACTTTAATTGGTTAAAGAATGTTCAATACTGTTTTCCAGCGCTATCACGGCATCTATCAGCGGACTGGCCATACTGTCGTGTACGGCATCAAACTCCAGTATAGGTTGCCGCACCTGCGGTGTAGCATACAATCCCTGCCGGTGCAGCAGGTGTTTGAAAAAATGAATGGAAATATCCAGGTGTTGATTGGAAAATGCAAGCACGGGCAGCAACTGACTGAAAAGCTGCTGCGCCTTTTCATGATTGCCGGCCGCATATTCCCTGTAAATTTTTGCATAGGTAAAGTGCATACCCGTTGGCATAAAGGCATGTACACCACGCTTCAGTCCTTCTATCATCTGCGATACAGCCCAGCCGCCACTCACATGCAGCCGGCCATTTGTCAATTGCAGTATGCGGGAATATTTTATCCCGGCAGGAATCGTTTCTACCTTCAGACAACGGAAGGCCGGTACTTCTTCAAACAGGCGGCAGATCAGTTCATCGGGCAGCCCATAGCCACCAGCATCCCAGTCCTGCAGCATGATCATAGCCGGATCTACATGGGCCAGGTACATAAACTGATCTATAAACAATCCTTCATCCCTGAAAGGAATCTGAAACAATACATTCCGGCATCCACGGTCAATATATAATTTCAGCAGCTGCCTGGCGCGCTCCATATCTGTTTCTCCCGCACCGGCAATGACGGGCACCCGACCGTTTACTTCTTCCAGCACCGCATCTACCATACGCAGCCGCTCATCCACACTCAGTTTGTATACTTCCGAAGCCATGGCCGGCACCAGGAATCCTGCCACACCTGCCTGCAATGCCTTACGCACATTACGCCGCAGGCTATGCAGGTCCAGCTCGTTGTTTTGCGTAAAGGGCGTATTCAATACCGTCACGATGCCAAATAGCGGATAGAGTTCTTTCATCATACCTCCTTTTTATGTTTCAGGTAAGCATCGAGAAAAAACATACAGGCTTCGCCACGTTTCAGTTGACTCGCATCGTCACGCTGATCGTACAAATGCGCGGACCGGTCAAACTCTTTTCCATAAGCCGCCGCAAATGTTGCTATACTCACTGTATCGCCGGCAAAAGCAGGCACCGTCTTTTTTTCGCCTGTCAGTTCTCCATACAACTGGTGCCACTTCAGCAAAGTTGCAGGCGTTGCAGGTTCATCCAGGCCCGCAGCATATCCTTCAAAAAAACCTTTGGCTCCCCAGAACTGTGCTGCTTTAAACGCTTTATCTTCTATAGATACGTCCTTGAAATATGTCAGTATCTGTTTATGCTCCAGCAATTTCAATTGTAAACGTTCCGGCTGCAATGCAGCTACCGGTTGCTGATGAGCCACCGCGAGTGCGGCTGCCGTACCAGCTACCTGTCCCAACCCCATCCACAATGGTTCCATACGCACGGTAAAGTAAGCCACATGTGTGGTCGAAGCTGCCACAGGCACAATCAGGCCATTGATCTTTTCGGGAATCAGGATGCGATAGGGCAATTGATAGGGTGAAATAGGCAAAAGGCCTATATATCCTTCCAGTACCTTACGATCGGCCGACGGTTGTTTGGATACAGGAAAACTGTCGATAGGAAATTCACCGGCAATAATACTATCTGCAAATATTTTGTTGCGTCCCTCATTTTTGAGTGTTGCATCATTTTCTGTGAAAACATACTTACCCTTCAACCTTCTGCCTTCCCGTACATACAACTGCCAGGGAAAATGATCATTGTCTTTAAACTCATCGAGCGGCAAATGATACTGACGTGCAATACGACGATGCGCTTCCGGTATCTCTTCATCGTTCTGGATAAAATAGAGCAACCCCAGCGTAAGATTGCGGTGATGCCTGAATACTTTCTCGCGTTGCTCCCAGTCTGCATCCACATAGTTGGTATTCTCTCCGGGAAAAGGGAAACCCAGTGGCCGCGGGTTAATATTCACGTCATATTTCCTGTTGGGAATTTCAGCAAACGAAAAAGCCCTCACCATGGTATTGAAATGCGCTGCATAGTATCCATGCCCTTCGCGAAACACTTTGGGACCCGCGAGACGGCCTTCTTTCAGGTCATCGAAGTATTTTACATAGTTATTGCGGTCATACCCTTCGGGAGGCGACTGCAATACATAACTATTGGCGGGATCATCGGTCAGGCATAGCCGATAGGTGTAAGCAGGCAGTTTATCATCGGCCTCACCGGTACTGCCCGGCAGGATCACTTTATCATTGTAATCAAAAAATATCTGTCCGGCATGTTCTTCATTAAAATCCTTTTTGCCTTCTCGACCCAGAAAATAAGCAGCGCCTGCCTTCGCATATACATCACCTTCATACGTAGCATCCACAAATACCGCTGCAGTCAGCTCCACCGGTTTGTTAGTCTTCCTATCTGTAAACTGCAGTGAGGCCAGGGTATCGCCTTCCAGTTTTGCTCCTTCCAGCCGGTGGTTTACCAGTACCTGGATGCTCTTTTCAGCGGCAATCATTTCATTAAACACCTGTTCAGCTACCGAAGGCTCATAATAATACCCCTCTTTACACTTCACCACATTTTCTGAGCCTTCACCATATTTAGCCACATAATGTTTCTTTATGCGCTGCGTGAATTCCTTAAACAAGCCGGCAATAGCATCTTTGTTTTCGATGTCACTCTTACCCAGTCCGCTGGTCGACATACCTCCGATATGACCGTGATATTCGGTAAGCGTGACGGGGCAACCCAACCGCGCAACAGCAATGGCGGCCATAATACCCGCCGGTGTGGCACCTACTACCACCACATTTTTTGCAGCGGCCTTACCTCCACCGGTGCACGATGCCAGGTCCATACTTAACGCCACTGAAGCCAGCGTGCCAATGCGTATAAAATTTCTTCTGTTCATATTTTTCTATTGATCCATTCAGCGTTGAGAGGTCATTTCTATTTTATCGAGATCTGTGAGTCGCACCTTCATCACTTCTACTGATTGCTTTTCGCCGGCAAATGCGATAAGCAGGTACCCATCATGTTCGATCACATGCGGGTAATCAATATGGCGACCACCGGTGAGATAGATCATTTTATCAAACACCACCCCATCATTGCTGATAGATATCACCAGTGGATCACGTTTAGCCGGGTTGGCATTTGATACGACTACATAGCGACCGTCTTTCAACCTTGTCTGGCTGAATTTGGATCGCGCATCGGGAAAATTGGTACGTACCGGCTTCGACCAGGTACGGCCATTGTCGGAAGAAAACGAACGAAACAGGAATCCACTTCCTTTATTATCGCGAAACAGGGCTACCAGGTTTTTATCGGGCAGCATCCAGAAGCAGGGCTCTTCTGCAGTGAGTTCGTCGGCAGATCCAAGCACGGGATAAGATTTCCAATCTGTGATCTTATCCTGTCCGCCAATCAGGAATTCCACACCTGACTTTACGTAATCATATTTGCGGCGTGACATCATCCATTCGCCGGTACCGATCTGCTCAGGAGCAAAATTGTTGATCGCATTGTCATAGATAACACCAATATCCTCCCATTGCCATTTCAGTGTGTCTAACCGGAAACCACGCAGCTCCAGAGCAGGACCAAAAAATTCAGCCGCCTCGTCGAGCGAAGCCAGCGCATACAGTGTGCCTTCGCGCTCCCAGAAACCCCGGGCTATCCAGCGAAACCCTTTATTGGTACGTGTGCCGTAGTAGGATGATCGTTCTGACCCTGCCGGGGCCGGTGTAAGAAACTCACCTTGTGTCCAGTTCAACCCATCGGGACTGGTTGCATATTTGACACGTTGTCCCACGCGGTCTTCCACTCCGGGACCATCACTCCACATACACCAGTATTTGCCGGCATACCATGCCAGGTAGTTATGCTGATTAACTCCACGGGTGGCGTGCACATCATTTACCACACGAAAGTTGGCTGGCACACGCGGCAGTTTATCGTAGTCGATCTTGTGGGTATCATCGGGCACCCAATCACCGGCCAGCATGATGGGCGATGCAGGATCTTTGAGCAGATCTACTTTCACCGGTTTTGGCTTCGCAGCCACAGTAGTTTTTTTCTGTGCTGTTACTGACATACCTGTCAGCAGCACCGTCATTAATAGCAGTGAGTAACTGTTTTTCTGAAAAGAATTCCGGAATGATTTCATAGCAGTTGATTATTCTGTGTTATTGTTTTACAATAGAAGCAGCAGGCATTTGTATTTTATCCAGGTCATCCACTTTTACCCGGATGATCTCCACACTCTGTTTGGCCCCGCCAAATGCAATAAACAGGTAGCCATCATGCTCCATCACATGCGGATAATCGATCACCCTGTTGCCCACCAAATAAATCATTTTGGTAAATGTGAGGCCATCGTCACTGATGGCCAGTGTGAGCGGATCCCGGGCTTCGGGGTTTGGGTTTGATACCAGCACATAACGCCCGTTGCTTAACCGCAGCCCGCAGAATTTGGAAGTTGCATCGGGGAAATTGGTTTTTATGGCATTGGTCCAGGTACGACCGTTATCGGCAGAAAACGCGCGGTAGATACGGCGGCTTTTTGCATTATCGCGATACATAGCCATAATTGTTTTCTGATCGGGTAATACCCACCAGTAAGGTTCTTCCGCTTTAAACGATTCGCCCCGGTAAGCTACTGCTGGTGCCGATTGCCAGCTGTTATAATCACCAAGACCGCCAAAAAGCGTATGTACATTCTGCAGGCTATCCCGGCGCGACATCATCCATTCTCCATTGGGCAATTGCTGGGGAGGAAAATTGTTCATGGCATTGTCGTATACCATACCCAGGTATTGCCATTGTTTCTTATCCTTATTCCATTCAAAAGCGCGCAGCGACAACCCATCACCCTGGTAACCTGGTGCCCGGAAACGTGTGACGAGTGCCAGCAACCGGCCTTTATACTCCCAGAATCCACGGGCAATCCAACCGGTATCTCCTGCCGGAGTATCGGTAATATCTTTTGCTGCACTCCAGTGCAGACCATCTGCGCTGGTGGCATAAGAAACCTTTTGATGCGCCTGATCATGGCCGGGATTGGCATTACGGTGCTGGCCAGCCGGTTTACGCGCCACACCCGGACCATCGCTCCACATGGCCCAATAGAGGCCGTCATGAAAAACGAGATAATTGTGCTGGTTGACACGATGACCATCCTGATCGCGCACATCGTGTACCACCACATGATCACTCTTTGACAACCTCGGCAATTTATTAAAATCGATCTGGCTGGTATTAGCAGGCACCCAGGATCCTTTCAGCATCAATGAATCACTTGCGGAAAAAGACTGAGCCGGTGCCATTGACCAGCATAACAGAAAAAATATGGAGACGGAGGCAAGTTGTTTCATCTTTTATTTTTTCATGGTTTGATTAACTGTACTGCTATTAATAGCTTCAAAAATGATCCGCGCGGCATCTCCCCGGGTGAGTGATATCTCTTTTCTGACTGACAACCGCTCTAACCATTTTTCTCCCTGACCAGACAATGACATCGATTGCTCAATAGCCTTTGCAAATACTAAAGCCTGTACAGCGCTTCCATCCAATGCTTCTGCTTTGAGGGTTTGCTTTGCCTGCTCATGAGCATCCCACTGGCCCGTACTTCTCCAGCTTTTCAGTTGTTCAGCCCAGCGTTTTGCCAGTTCCGTTGTCAGCTTCTGATCAGCCCGCGCTTCATAGCTCCCAAAAAAACCTTTGGTGCCCAGGTATTGTACCGCAGGATACCAACCGGCCGACTCTCTTCCTTCTATATCATTAAAAAAACTTAGCAGGAAACGTTGTTGCGCCAGGTGGCGAACGAGCATATCTGGATTTACGGCCGGTGGGTCCACCTTCAGCCTACAGGCCTGTATTACCAGCCAGGCGGCCGCTTCACCCACACTCATCCATACCGGCTCAAGCCGTATGGCTCCCCAGCCAATATGCGAAGCAGACATACATACAGGAACAATGAGATTGGCCGGTTGTGTCGGAAACAACAATGCCAGGGATACCTGCCCTGGTACTGTTTCACTTCTCAGCATCACATGGCCTTCTTCCTTGCTGCCGGGAATAGTTTTTTCTGTGCAGGCATGTGAATCCAGAAACCAGTCGGTCACAGTCATACTGTCTGTATGAATGGGTGCCCGATGCAGACCTGGGGCCAGTAGCGCATCGCGCTCGGTAAAAACAACTTTTCCTCTCAATCGCCGTGCTTCCCGTACATAGATGTCGTAGGGAATATGATCATTGCCGGGGAATTCATCTTTTGCCAGACCGTATTTGCGCCAGTGTTCACGTATCTCCGCCGGCAACGAAGGATCATTTTGCCGGAAATACAGCAATCCGTTTACCTCATCTTTATATTGCTGCAGTACCTGGCGACGGTCTTTCCATCCGCCTTCCACATACTTATTCTGCAAGCCCAGTATCTCCGGGTAAGGAAGGCTTGATTTACTATTTGGCCGCGAAAGCGTCAGTTTCTCCGCTGTATGTGTATAATGTTCTTTAAAATGTGCCGGATCGTAATTAGCCGGCTTTTCCGGGAAGTAAAGATTAGCGGGATCATCCGTAAGAATGGTACGGAGATTAAACCCCTGTACGGTCTTATCGGCTTCGCCGGTACTGCCGGGCATTACTACCGTACGGCGTTCACTGTACCGGTACAGATTCAGCCGGCGGCTGATCTGTTGCTGCAATGTAAGCTCGCTGCCGGCAGGTATTTTTTCATCTTTTGTGTAAATCACTCCGGCATACTCTTCCCCGTATTCGTGTTTTGATTCGCGGCCGATAATATAATCGGCTCCGCTTATTCCAAGCAGGTCACCTTCGTACGAACAATCTGCAAAAACGCTGGCAGCAATTTTCAGCTCCGCTTTTTCCTCCATTGACCGGAAGACTGTTTCTTTTATACGGCCGCCCGCTTTGATGACCGATACCGGGTAATATTCTTTATAAACAGTGATATTTGGTTCTGCTTTCAACCAGGCATCAATGAGTTGCTCTGCCACCTTTGCCTCGTACATCGTTTTGGATACACCGGGGCCAGCGCTTTTATATTGTGGCGAATCGGTACCGTAGGTATGCCGGTAATAATCATAGATCTTTTTCCGGAGCTCATCGTACAGTGGTGCACGGGAGCCATTGTAGAGGGTGTCGAAAATACCGAGCCCATTGACCATCATCCCCCCCAGGTGGCGCGATGTACTTACCAATGCCACTTTCAATCCTTCTCTTGCAGCACGGATGCTGCAGGCGATGCCACCGGGTGTTGCCCCAAAAACCAGTAATTGGATATCTGCTTCCGGCAAATGACGGGCAGCCTGCAGTTGCTTCGTATCGAGCAGGTTAATCAGTGGCGCAGCACCCATCAGTTTTATAACACTCCGGCGATTCATTTTTTCAATGGCCCGTTTTTATTAAGGATCACGCGCACTGAACCGGCGATATAGGCAGCCTGCAATGCGCGGACATCTTCCTTATAATGCACATTATCTATATATGCATCCGTACCCAGTGTTTGGGTAAAATCGTGCAGATCTATTATTTCTACCGAAAACTCCTTACATACTTTTGTCGCTATCCGATTATAATTTTCCAGATCTGCGCTATAGCGCAGCAAAGCTTTTGTACGTGCGTTATGAATTGAGTCCACCACCGGCGTAGTCGTGACCCAAATGATGCGGATATTCTTTTCCTGTATCAGGGAAAATATTTTCCGGAGGTTGACGCTGTATTCCTCAGGCGCTACCTGTAGCTGATGGGTCACTGTATCGCGCCCTATATCATGCAATCCGCAATTGAGTATAAGATAATCGGGGTGAAAGCCCGGCTGGGCCAGCTTGGCAGTGAGATAAGCCAGCACCCGTTTTGAGTCACCGCCATTGCGGCTGAATTCTTTGCCCTGCAGGGTTTCTATCTTTTTCTGATCTACCGTTGCCACACCTGCCAGGTCTTTGATCAGGTAAGGGCCATAATGAATGGAGATGCTGTCGCCCATAAGAAATATGCCGGGCAATGTCTGTTTTCCCCATACCAGTCCAATTAACAGGCAGGTCAGAACGCTCCATGCTATAAAGCCATTTTTACGGTATATTTTTTTACGCATCATGTATGCAGCGTATTATTGTTTTAAAGCATATTCACGGAAACCCGCCGATATAAACTCCAGCACACCCGGCAGGCTTCCGCGCCAGTATTCCCAGTCATGGCCGCCATTGCGTACCCGTAATTCTGTTTTAATTCCGGCCCTCATCATGGCAGTATGTACCTGCACATTTGTTTCGTATAAAAAATCATCCTCTCCGCAATCAATATACCAGCGCGTTTTATTTTTCGCTGAGTCAGGCATCTGCTCAATCAGTACGATCACATTATTTCCATCAATCATCCCCGCTGCTCTTTGCTCACTATTGGCCGCATTGACGGCCGCGCTTATCGGACAGGCCGTTCCGAATAACTCCGGATGATGCAATGCATAGGTAAATGCAGCCTTACCTCCTATCGAAAATCCACTGATCGCCCTCAATTGTTGTTCTTTCCGGATGCGCCAGCTGTTTTCCACTGCCGGCATAAACTCGGTAAAAAAGAAATCTTCGTAGGCCCAGTCAGGTTTATTCTGAAAATAACCACGTCGTTGCGTAAAGGCATCCGGCAGTACGATGATCATATTCTCAGCAACACCTTCCGCAATAGCTTTATCCGCAATACGTTTCAAATCACCCTGTTGTATCCATCCCCGGTGATCCACTCCGCCTCCGTGCAAAAGGTACAGCACCGGGTAACTGCTCCCGGATGTATAATAATCACCGGGCAGGTACACGGCATAGTTTCTATACATTCCCAGCAGCTTACTATATACCTTCAATGTATCAATCACTACTCCCGGTTGCGTATAGCCAGCTGAGCACAAAAAACAAATACTCATTATCAATAACAGTCTTCGCAATTGTATCATGGCTATACCTTATCAGTCAGTTTCTATCCAGGCCAGGTTAAACGCATAATAGGTGCCGGAACTCAGTAAATGGATCATTCCATCCGGCGCCTGCGTCACGGTGAGGTAACCACGGCGCTCTGCATGCGTTTCATCCAGTACACTGTAAGCCTCACCCCAACGCAGGTTGCAGGGTGCATCCAGCACACGCCTGCCTGTACCGGGTGTGACCAGTTTTCTTACCGGCCAGGTCTTACCCTCATCATAAGAAACAGCCGCATACATGCCGATACCTTTTTTACTTTTTCCTTTTGAAACAATATCTGTCATCTGCTGCTCAAAAGAGACCAATAGCAAAGGTCCTTCCTGCAGCCGGATCAACCCAATACGCTGTGCGCTCTCTACGGGTGTGATATCTGTTTTTTGATATGTCCACGTCTGACCTTTATCCGGCGAGATACTCATGGGCATTTTCCCTTCAATAGCATCGCCGCGGCCAAGCGCCATCCAGTTACCATTTTTCAGCTCCACAATACCGGCATGAATACCTGCAATCGAGGTGCCATTATTCCCTTCTTTAAACACCGGCTGTGGTTTTCCTTCTCCCGGATCAACCCATGTTTTCCCTTTGTCTTTACTGATATGTACAGCGGTGCCGCCGTTTGCAGACCAGGCGGCATCGGCCAGAAATACCATGCTGCCATCGCTGGTCAGCATAGTGGCATCAATGGGTTGATGGCGCAGACCGTATTCCGGACCGATGATGGTGGGTGCCGACCAGGTAACTCCATTATCGGTACTTGTGCGTAATGCGAGCGATAAACGCTTCCAGTCATCCGCCACGCCTACACCGGATACATGATAGATTGTTTTTTGACCATCCCACCAGAGTGCCTGACCTGTGAGATTGCGATCAGCTACCTGGAAAAAGATATCCGGTTTATCCCATTCACTCGCACCACGGCGCAGGCGGGCTCCGGCCACTACCATTTCACGGCCACGCTCGGTAACGGTAGTAAACCAGATAGCCAGCAAGTCTCCATTGGGTAATACAGTAAGTGCCGGTTCATGATTGTGCGTAAAGTATAATGGTCCATTGGCACTGTCACCTATCAGCGTATAGGTACGTGGTGTTTCAAAAACGGGTTTACCGGTTGGTAATTTTGCTTTACTCCAGTTATACTTTTTCTGTTTTACATTACCTGCCCACAGCTTTGCACTATTCTGTGTTGATACACGCTGCCGCGGCATGGGGGCTTTTACTACCCGAAAACCGGTAAGAAAAGAACGGCTGCCGGGCAGGGCTGCCGAGCGATTGGCCGAGCGAAGAAATGGCAATCCTGTACTATGACTGCCGCCCCGCGTCACTCTTGCAAATCCTGTGGCCGCACCGGTTGGGTCTGTTTGTTTTGAGGCCTGATATATGCCATACCAGTCGAGGCACCACTCTTCTACCAGTCCATGTACATCCTGCAAACCCCATGCATTGGCTGGTGTACGCCCCACGGCCAGGTTTACACTATCTGGTTTAATGCTATGACTGCGATTCATTACCTGGTGCTGCCAGTAGACAAAGGGCAGTGTATCACCGGTAAAATAGGGAGTGACAGTACCGGCTCTTGCGGCATATTCCCATTCTGCTTCAGTTGGCAGGCGATACTGCGCTCCTTCCTTTTTACTCAGCCATCGTGTATAAGCCACGGCATCTTCCCAGCTTACAAAGACGACTGCATCATTATCATTTTTCGAAAATCCATCCTTACCGCGCAACGCACGATGTTCGGGCCTGAATTGCTCATACTGGGCATTGGTAACTGGCGTAGCCGACATCTCAAATGAGCGGCTGATCTGTACACGATGTACAGGTTTTTCGTCCCACTCCAGCGGATTCTCCGCAGCAGGTGCTCCTCCTTTGATATAAGGATTAGGCGCCCCTTTACCGAGATAAGGCGTATGCGGTTCATCTTTGAGCATACCGGTATAATTGATCTCGCCGGCATTACCCATATTAAATTCTCCCGCTGGTATGGTCACCATTTTCATACCGACAGAATTTGTACGTCCATCAGGTAATTGAACAGACTGACCAGTCTGTGCCACCGTGTGCGACACAGCAGTTATTCCAATACAGGTTACTATGAAATAAAGTAGTTTCAATCTCTTTGTCGGGTTACTTTAGAAAAACATTACTTCCACTCATCATGCTGTATCAGCAGTTTTGACCGGTCGATTGCTGTCTGCGGTATCGGCCATACATAATTTCTGGCCGGGTTAAATACACGTACCTGCACATTTTTCTCTATCAGCACAGGCTGGCCGCCACTTCGGGGACCATCGGCCCATTGAGAAAGGTCCATGCTTCTCACTGTTTTGTTCAGTACTGTTTGTGCAATACGCCAGCGGATAATATCGAAATAACGAAGTCCTTCACCAGCCAGTTCCACTCTTCTTTCGTTGCGAATCAGTTCGCGCAATGTGGCCTGGCTGCTGTATCGCACGCGGTCAACAGCCGGCATACCTGCCCGTAAACGAACGCTGTCGATAGCTGCATACACCGACTCATCAGGGCCGGTTGCTTCATTTTTTGCCTCCGCATAGGTCAGCAATACTTCTGCATAGCGAAACAGGATCCAGTTTACATTCGAAGGGCGTACCCGGTCTTTGAACTCTGCAATATATTTCCTGTAATAGAGATAGGTAAAGGCAAAATTCTTTTCGCTGCCTGCCAGGTCAAGTATCTGTCCGTTGAGATTCTGACCATGCCAGAGAAAAGTAACTGCATACCTTGGATCGCGATTATCAAAAGGATGTGTAGGATCCCACAGTGGCGAAAGCGATTTGGGCAATCCATCCTTCATCTCAAATGCAGCTTCGAGGTCTGCATTGGGCAGTATGAGCGACTGACCATTGAACTGTACAGGTGCGAAGCGCAGATTAATATCGTGTGTGTTCGCAACTGCTGCATACTGACGGGCCAGGATCGTTTCATTTGTTTTATTATTAAACGTAGTCAGGAATAATTCATTAAAACGCGGATGGAGACTGTACACTTTTGAAGTGATAAGTGTCTCAGCAGTTGAAGCGGCATCGGTCCATTGGTTATTGTATAACTGTATACGTGCTTTCAGTGCCAGTGCCGCGCCTTTCGTAGCACGTCCGGCATCTGCAGCAGGCCATGAACTGGGCAGCATGGTAATAGCGTCGTTTAACTGCTGCATCACATAGGTGAGTACATCAGCTTTGGACGATTTGGCCATATCTGCATCTTCGGCAGGTAATGGACTTGTTACCAGTGGCACATCACGAAAGAATGTCATCATTTTATAATACCGGTAAGCCAGAATGAATTTTACCTGTCCGGTAAGTTCATTTTTTTGCGCAGGTGTAATACCGGGCACCCGGTCTATGTTCTCAAAAAACTGGAGACAAAGACGGATATAACTGTAACTCCACTCTGCTGCCACCCGGCTGTCGATGGTTTCATATGCTCCGTTGGCAATATTGTTGGCACCATTGCCGGCACGGCCGTAGGCATTATCACTAAAGGCCTCATAAAGGGTTTCCTCCACGCCGCCCAGCGAGTTGTACAGGTTGTTGACCCACATCTTCGCCTGGTCGGTTGTTTTCCAGAAGGTCTCCATTGAAGGCGTATCCAGCGGCGCCTTATCCAGAAATTTTCTGCAGGATATAGCCAGTATCAGTACCGACACGATGGCCATCCATTTTATGGCAATATTTTTCATAATCGTTGTTTAGAAGTTAAGGTTCAGTCCCACGTTGTAGACTTTGGCAAGCGGATAACGGTTTTCGAGCAGGCGGGCACCGGTACCAATACCTGCTTCGGGATCATATCCCAGGTATTTGGTAAGGGTAATAGCATTCTCCGCATTTATATAGATCCGCAGCCGTTGAATCTTCCAGCGTTTCAGCAGGTTGGAAGGCAGACTATATCCGAGTTCAATATTTTTCATCCGGAAATAGGCAGCATCTTCGAGCCAGAAACTGGAGAACTTATCATTGATACCATCATCGGCAGCACCACTTCCCATTCTTGTTTTAGGGAAATGTCCGTTGGGTGTTTCGGGTGTCCAGCGATCAAGGTGATAAGTGCGAAGGGTTGAGGCCTCGCGGTCAAAGTTTTGAGCTGTCCAGCCATTGCTCCATACCAGTTGCTTCATTACGCCCTGGCCAAAAGCGGTAAAATCAAAGCCTTTATACCCCGCAGTAATACGAATACCATAAGGACAAACAGGGGTAGACTTACCGAGGCGCACCCGGTCATCGGCGTTGATCGCATTCGGATCGCCTCCATTGTTCTGGTAGCGCAGGTCACCAGGCGTGGTGAGTGCATTCTGGAAAGGAGCATCAGTAACCTCGCGTGTATTCTGGAAGATGCCGATCGAGCGCAGACCAAACCAGTCATTGATAGAATAACCTTCCTGTGTGATCACATTGCCGTTAATAATAGGGCTCACACCACCCATGCTCACTACTTTATTGGTCACATTTGATATCTGCGCACTGATACCGTAGGTAAAATCTCCGATCTTATTACGATGCGCTATTTCCAGTTCCCATCCCTTGTTGTCAATGACGCCAGCATTCTGCACAGGCTCAGTCTGACCGAAAGTGGTAGGCAAAGGCAACTGCATCAGGATATCCGAAGTCCTTTCCTTAAACACATCCAGGTTTACTTCCAGTTTATTGTTGAGGAAACGGCCTTCCAGCCCTATGTTGGTAGCCGACTTGGTTTCCCAGGTCAGATTTGGGTTAGACGCTCCGGCAGTCTGTACACCGCGGTTAGGCAGCCCATTGAAATAATAGGAGGTCTGAGAAAGGCTGTTGGCAAAAGGATAAAACCCTACATTCTGGTTACCCACCTGCCCCCACGATGCACGCAGCTTCAGGAAATTGATGGCCGGCACATTCATGAAATTCTCTTTTGTGATCACCCAGCCGGCAGATACAGAGGGAAACAGGCCCCATCTTTTGTCGGCAAGGAAACGCGAAGAACCATCATATCGTAAAGTACCTTCGAGCAGGTATTTGTCACGGAAACTGTAAGAAGCTCTTGATACAACAGAAGCCAGTGACCAGTCAGAAGCAGTACCGCTGATCGTCCAGAAAGTAGGATCGCTGGTACCGGCACCTATTACATAAATGTCATCAGTGAGAAAGTTGCGGGTAGTCACGCCATCATTATTCTGCTCAAACCATTCGGCAGTAAAGCCGCCCAGCACAGATATACTATGGTCACCGAATTTCTGACTGTAATTGGCCAGCAGGTTTACGTTTTGCTGTATATCCGCTGCATAACCCACCTTCAGTGAGTTGAACTCTGTCTGGCTCTGTATCGCATCATGATCGGTCTGCTTATACAGTGTCAGTATTTTAGCATAGTCACGCAGACGTGATTGATTACGCACCACGCCATAGCTGGCGGTCAGTTTTACCTGCGGAATAATATTATAGTCGATGCTTACATTGCCAGACAGACGGCCCGCCTTAATGATGGTTTGGCCGGCATCTTCCGACGCCTGGGCAATAGCGTTAGATCCGCCGTCCAGTCGTCCCAACCAGCGGCCATCAGCAGTCTTTAACTCATCGTCTGTATTAGGCAATGCGGCAACACCCGTGAGTACCGAGCTCAATTGATTGCCGGTGGGTGCAGTCTGCGTAGAAGGTGTATAACCCAGCCGTAATCCTATTTTCAGTTTATTATTAAGCCGAAAATTCTGATTGGCCTGGATATTCATCCGCTCATAACCGGTATTCAACACGATACCATTTTGCCGCAGATAGCCAAAGGAGATATAATAATCATTGAACTCATTGCCTCCCGAAACACTGATGTTATGATCGGTCTGCATCGCATCGCTCAGCAGGTAATCGTCCCAGTTTACTTCTTTGAAGTCGGGCGATGAGAGGCGGTCAATGTCTGCTTGCGAGTATTTTGCCGGCTGGCCATCATTGGCTCTTGCTTCATTCGACAACAGGGCATGATCCAGTGCACTTACTTTTTTGGGAAAACGCGTGGGGCGTTGCAGACCAATAGAACTGTTGAGGCTTACGCGCGGAGGCCCTTTTCTGCCACTTTTAGTGGTAACCAGTATTACACCGCCCGTAGCGCGCGATCCGTAGATAGCTGCCGATGCAGCATCTTTCAGTACACTGATACTTTCGATATCAGCCGGATTGATACGATCAAGTGAAGAAGGCACTCCATCCACAATAGTAAGTACAGGGTTGCTACTGAATGTACTTGTGCCACGAATACGGAAATCAATACTCTGATTGCCGGGTTGCGCACTGGTACGCACTACGGTAAGACCGGGTACCTGTCCCTGCAGAGCTTCTGTAAGCGAGGCCACCGGGCGGTCCTGCAGTTTTTTTGAATCAATGGTACCTACCGCACCAGTCATGGTTACTTTCTTTTGGGCGCCATAACCGATTATCACTACTTCTTCAAGTGAAGCATTGGCCGCTGTCATTATCACATCCAGTTGTGAACCGGTGCCTACAGCCATTTCCATGGGCTGAAAGTTCACATGTGAAAAACGCAGGCGTACCTCACCATTCGGTATTGTAATGGTAAATGTACCCGCTTCGCTGGTAACGGCATTTGCTGTGCCATTGACCACGCTCACGGTTGCACCGGATATGGGAGCAGCGTTAGCATCTGATACCTTTCCGGTAACAGTACGCTGTGCCCAGGCCTGCAAACCCACCAGGATCAAACCGGTAAGCCATAAAGACTTAATCAGACTCCTTCTCATAATTGTAAGTTGGTTTAAGAATTTAGTTCGAATGAAACTTTACAGGACAGGTTTACAGGAAGTTCAGCTTTGCTTTTTCAGCATGCTGAGTGTTTTTATATCGAGTTGTTCGCACAACAACCGGTATTCAATATACAATTCATCTACCTGAGCACGCGTACGCTCATCAAAAACTCCGGAAAATTCACGGGTGAATGTGGTAATGCCCAGGCCGCGCCGGCCCAGAAAATACTTTGCTACGGTCGGATATACGGTGTGCATTACGTGCATTCTGTCAATGAAAAACTGCTGTACCCGCTGCACTGCCGATGCATAGCCCGGGTCATCATAATACCGGCACAGCCAGGCAATGAGTTCGGGAAAATAATTGCCCTGAATGCAGGAAAGCCCGGCAGAACCAGCGCGTAACGAATCAAGCGCATGTACCATATATGCATCATACAATCCAAAGCCTTCCACATTGCTGGTGGCAGCCAGCTTGGCTTTTACCTGTTCCAGATCGAGACAGGTGTCTTTGTGATAAATGATCCGGCCTGTGCGGGCAAAATCGCCCAGCTGACGAGCAGAGAGCACTCTTTTATAAGGTGCCGGACATTCATAAAATCCCAGGGGAACCTCAGGTGTATGATCAAAAAGCTGGTATACGCGGTCTTCAAATACTGCATCTGTCTCCCATTCACCTGCCAGCATACTGGTGATGATGATGACGGCATCAACTCCGGTATCATTGATCCGTTTAATAAAATCAGCCTGTCGTGTTATAGATCCGCCAAATGTGCCTGCGGCGACCACAGGCACTGCGTTGGCGGCTACATTTAGGATATGCTGAGTAATGGAAAGACGTTCTGTATCGGTGAGTTTAAACATTTCGCTCGACTGGCAATTGGCAAACAGCCCTGCCGCGCCGGCGTTGAGATAAAATTCGGTGAGTTCGGTCAATGCCTCGTAATCGATGGCACCGTTGTCTGTAAACGGTGTCAGCATCACGGGAATAAATGCCTTTTGCTTAGGTACCATGGCGTGCTTTTACAATCGTTATTATTAACAGGATAAAAATAGCACGCCCGGCCACCCGGGATTTATGAGATGTTAGCGGGGTTTTGTAGGAAATTAACCAGAAGAACGGTGTAAGGTATAAGGTGAAAGGAATAAGGAGTATAAAAGTATAAAGGTTTAAAAGTATAAAGAGCTGCAATTACCTCGAAACACCTTTATACTTTTAAACCTTTATGCTTTTTATATATGCGAAGGATTAAACCCCTTCTCATCATATTCTACCGGTGTATATTCCTCCACCATCAGCTCATCCATTGATTTGTTTTTTTTGTTACGGTTAAAACGGGCTACTATCTTATCGAATACCGCATACATCACGGGTACCACCACCAGCGTCAGAAACAGTGAGCTGATCAATCCGCCAATAATTACCCAGGCCAGGCCATTTTTCCATTCAGCGCCTGCGCCTTTGGCAATAGCAATGGGCAGCATACCGATTACCATGGCAATTGTAGTCATCAGGATGGGGCGCAGCCTGGCATGATTGGCATTGATCAATGCCTGATAGGTAGAAGCTCCTTCTGCCTTACGCTGATTGGTAAAGTCAACCAGGATGATGGCATTTTTTGCCACGAGGCCAATCAGCATGATCAGACCCAGGATGGTAAACAGGTTGAGCGAATTATTGGTAAGCGCCAGCGCCAGAAATGCACCGATGATAGCCAGCGGAATAGAAAAGAGTACCACAAAAGGGTAAACAAAACTATTGTACAGGGCTACCATGATCAGGTATACCAGCACGATAGCTGCCAGCAGTGCAATACCCATTGAACCAAAACCTTCACTCTGATTTTCCATATCTCCACTCCATACATAACTCACCCCTGCCGGGCGTGGCAGTTTTTCAAACATTGCCTGCCATTCGGTAGCCACCGTACCAGATGGACGCCCCACGCTCTGCGCTTCAATAGTTACCGAGGTGCTTTTATCCCGGCGTTCCAGGCGGCTGGGGCCGCTTGATTCCTTTATCGCCGCAAACTGTGAGAGTCGTACCTGCTCTCCTTTATCATTAATAAAAAGCAGGTTGCTTACATCAGCAATACTCTGGCGGTTGAATTTCTCATACCGGATATTAATATCATATTCATACTCACCCTGCCTGAACTTACCATCGGTGTTTCCGCTGAAGGCGGTCTGCATGGTACTGCCCACAGTAGCCAGCGAAAGTCCGAGTGATGCCATCTTATCGCGATCTACCTGCACATTGATCTCCGGATTACCGGCTTCTACAGATAAGCGCATTTCGGTTGCACCAGGCACTTTGCGCAACTCGGCCATAGCCGAGTTGGCAAAATGCATCACACTGTCCAGTTCAGGACCCGTCACCACCAGGGCCAGCGGTGCCTGCTCAGCCGTGCCCAATATACTCACCGGCACCGTCTTTACTTTGGCCCCTACCAATATCTTCTGTAACTCCCGCTTTGTCTTCACTGCATAGATATTGGCTTCATCTTCTCTTTCTGTTTTTGGCACCATCTGCACATTGATCTCTGCTTTGTATGCGGTGCTTTGTGAAGCCCCCATACCATCACTGCTTTGGCCGATTGTGGTAATAAGTTTTGTTATTTCCGGTTTATGTTTCAGGTATTCTTCTGCACGGCGTGTCATCTCATTGGTTTGCTCAATAGAGGCATCTTTGGGCAATTCGATCTGTACGAGAAACTCGCCCCTGTCGGTTTTTGCAAAAAATTCTGCACCAATAAAACCTGCACCGACCAGGGCAAATGAACCAACGAATAAGGCAAGCATAAGACCCAGCGTAGTTTTTTTATGTGCCAGACTCCATTTCAGAATACGGGTCACCCAATTGGTAAACTTATCCAGCCCTCTTTCAAAGCTGATAATGATCTTTCCGAAAAAGGTTTTGCCGGTGATCTTTTCCAGTTTTCCAAAACGGGAAGAAAGCCAGGGCACAATGGTAAAGGAACTCAGCAACGACAACAGCGTGGCTATTGACACCGTCACACAAAACTGTTTCAGGATATCTGCAGCCAGACCTGTGCTTAATGCGATCGGGATAAACACCACCACGATTACCAGGGTAATGGAGGTAACGGTAAACCCGATCTCTTTGGTAGCATCAAATGCAGCCCGTACCCTGTTCTTACCCATCTCCATATGGCGATAAATATTTTCAAGTACCACAATGGCATCGTCTACCAGTATGCCCACCACCAGCGATAAGGCCAGCAGCGACATCAGGTTAAGGGAGTACCCCAGCAGACTCATCCCAATAAATGTGGCAATCAGTGATGCCGGAATAGCCACCATCACAATCAACGCATTGCGGATGCTATGCAGGAAAAACAACATTACAAAAGCGACCAGCACAATGGCCAGAATGAGGTCATGGATCACCGCATCGGCCGACTCAAGTGTATAAACAGAACTGTCATTGGCTATATCGATCTTCAATCCGCTGGCGGCATAGTCAACCTGCATTTTCTGAATGGTGGCAGTGATCTGCTCACTTACCGATACCGCATTCGCATCAGATTGTTTGATGACCTGCAGGGCAATTGAACTTTGCTGATTTACCCTTGCCAGTTTCTCCACATCCTTTTGCGTATCCTGCACATCAGCCACATCTTTGAGTCGTACCTGTACACCGTCTTTATTAAGTATAACCAGGTTGCGCAACTCTTCGACTGTTTTATATTTACCGGCGAGGCGGATGAGCACATCCTGCTCACGCGTTTGCACGCTGCCTGTAGGAAAGTCAAGGTTGGAACTCAGTACAGCATTCTGGACCTGTGCCAGCGAAAGGCCAAAGGCCTGCAGGCGTGTGGCATTGATATTTACCTGAAT
This sequence comes from Chitinophagaceae bacterium, assembly GCA_047600605.1. GTDB lineage: Bacteria > Bacteroidota > Bacteroidia > Chitinophagales > Chitinophagaceae > CAYMZZ01. The sequence continues at coordinate 1,390,550 of JASGKK010000001.1, forward strand.
CTCGCGCTCCTGTCCACCGATCAGGTTTACCTGCGCCACGCCCTGCACGCGTGAAAGCACCGGTGCAATCCGCTTATCCATCAGGTCAAAAAAAGCCGCCTCATCCATTTTGCCGGAGGCCGAAAGTGTCATAACCGGCAGATCGTCGAGCGAAAATTTATTGAGCGAAGGAGGATCCACATCATCGGGCAGATCGCCCAGTATGGCATTTACTTTCCGCTGCGCATCGTTGAGCGCATAATCCACATCTGAACCGCTATTGAGTGTAATAGTCACAATCGATAAGCTTTCAAACGATTTCGTCTCCAGCTTCTTGATATTCTCCATCGACGATACCGCATCCTCAATTTTTTTGGAAACGGTATTTTCCACCTCACTGGGCGATGCACCCGGGTATACCGTAGTCACAGATACCACTGCCGGCGAAAACTTGGGCAGCAGCTCATAATTGAGCGAGGTATAACTTAATAATCCACCCAGTATGAGTACAGTGAACAGTACGATCACCAGGGTGGGACGTTTTATTGAAACTTCTGCTATTTTCATGAATCTCTTTTTAGATAAAAATCCCTGGTTACTTCACTACCGACACCTTGGTGCCTTCATTGAGGTTGATCTGTCCGCTGGTAATGACTGCTTCGCCTTCATTCAATCCCTGCAATACTTCTACCTGGTCGCCCAGTACACGACCGGCAATAACCCTGCGCAATGAGGCCGTGCTGTCTTTGCTGATCACAAATACTTCATTGCTGCTCACACTTCCGATAAAGGAAGAACGCGGCACTACCACCACAGGCGCCTGTGAAGGGAAACTGAATAATGCTGTGCCATACATCCCTGCCTTTACCAATTGATCAGGGTTAGCGATCAGCTCTATTTCAACAGGGAAATTGAGGCTATTATCGGCCTTGGGGGCAATAAAAGTCACTTTACCGCTGAACTCGCGGTCAGGGAACACACTCACCCGGATGTTTACCTTATCTCCTTCTTTTAATTGTGCTACCTGGCCTTCAGATACAGTTGTCTGTAACTTGAGACGTGATACATCTACCAGTTCAAACAATTGTGTACCCGGCGATACCACAGCACCCGGTTCAATGAACCGTTTGTTGACAATACCATTAATGGAAGAACGGACATAAGTATCGCCTACCTTGATACGGGCCTGCGCCAGTTTGGTCTCCGCATTGGTCAGTGCCAGCCTGGCCTGATCCAGTTGCTGCTGGGTCACACCGCCTGTTTTAAAAGCATTTTCATACCGTTCCCTATCCGCCTGCGCCAGACGGTAGCCTGCCTGCGCATTATCAAGATCCACATTGAGTTGATCAGCCTTAATGATAGCCAGTGTCTGGCCTTTTCTTACCCGGCTGCCTTCATCTGCCAGCACATCCGTAACACGACCAGAGTTTTCGGCAGAGAAATTAAGCTGCTGAACCGGTATGAAATTCCCATTGGCTGTATAATCCAGTTGCAGGGGTTGTTTTTTTACTTCGTTGATACGCACAGCCACACTACCATCGGCCTGGGCCACAATAGCTGTTTTTTCTTCATTCTTCTTTTTATTTGAGCTGAGTACAGCGCCTACCAGGGCAAATGCTCCTGCCAGGACAACGATAGTGATCAGCGCTCTTAAGATTGACTTCTTTTTCATATCCGGTGTTACTGATTTAAGAGTGTTTTTAATTTTCCCTGCGCCTTAATCAGCTGTATTTCGGCCAGCTTGTAATCCAGTAAAGCAGCAGAATGATTATTGTTGGCTTCTGTAAGAGAGGTTTCGGCATCCAGCAGATCGGTCAGTGGCGCCAGCCCATTGTTGTAATTATTCTTTGTATTGTCAAATACCTTTTGTGCCAGTGCTACATTATCTTCCTGGTTATTGAGAATGATCAGGCTGTTGCGTATCTGTGTTTTGGCATTTTCGTATTGCAGGTTCAGCGAGAGATTGGTTTGAGCCACATCTTCCTGCAGTTTCCGGATCTCCACATCGGCCTGGCGTACGCGGGCACGTGTCGCAAATCCGTTGAAAATGGGAATACGCAGGCTAAGGCCTACTGATGCATAGTCAAACCAGTTTACTCCCTGACTTTTGCTCCACGGAAATTTATTACCCAGCCCCTGGTAACCATAGTTGCCATTAAGTGAAAGCGTGGGAAAATTTTCAGCTTTATAGGATTCTTTCTGATACTGCAGCAATGTCTCCTGCTGCTTCAGCAGCCTGAATTCAGTACGACCACTCATATCAAGACTGTCTGTACCCGGTATAGCCTGCAGCCGGATGTTGTTAAAGTCAACCGGCGGCAGGCTGATGGCGGTTTGAATAGACATGCCCATCGCAAACTTGAGCTGGTTTTCCAGTTGTGTCACTGCATTGATCAGTTGCTGACGCTGGGTTTGCAGGTTTGACAGACTCACTGCTATACGATCCACGTCGATCTGCCGGGCCAGTCCGTTGGCATACTGCCCTTTTATTATGGATTGTACACGTGTTGTATTCGCGATAGTGCTGTCGAGAACACCTGTCTTATGACGCTGCACCAGTACCTGGTAATAGGCCGTGGCTACCTGCTCGATCAATTGCTCATCGGTCAGTTGTGCATTGATCTGGTAATATTCCTGTGTCGATTTAGCCGCTTTAAGACCGGTAAACACACTTTTATCAAAGAGATTTTGTGACAGCGAAACGCTGGCTCCCGAATTCCATTTTTGCCCGAATGCCACCAGCAGGGTCTGGCCTGGCTGTCCGGCCAGCTCACCCGGCAATGCTGTAAGCTGCAGAATGGGATTGTAGTTAAGGGTACCGGTGGCGGTCACTGTTGGCAGAGCACGTGCTCTTACCTCATCAATTTTGTAATTGCCATTTTCCATTTCCAGTCTTGCCTTGCGGGCTGCCTGGCTGGCTTTAAGGGAATACTCCAGCGCATCTTTTAATTGCAGCGGTTGCCGGGCCATGAGTCCCGTGCACAGCAACAGCAGTAAGGGAAGAAACCCTTTGTACATCCGTGTCTTTGTTTTTAGATACATGATAGTTTTCGTTTATGACGATTGCTTGAAAACATGTTGCTTGTTCGTTTATGCTTCCTGCAGCGGCGCAAAGCGTTCTGCACAGATAGCAATTCGCTGTGTACCTTCTGCTGTGGCCAGCCCATTGAGGTATTGCCACACCAGTTGCTCATCAATCCGCTCAGAGGGCCATTTGCGATTGGCTGTCACAAAACCAGTATAGCCGTTTTCGAGGATAGTCACCTGATAGCAGGCAATGATCTCGGAACTGATATTGGCGCGGTACAGCTTTTCGCGCTGGCCTCTTTCTATATTGCGGCTCATGAGGCTAAGCAGGAATTCTTTCCTGAACAGTTCATATTGAACAAACAAATCGTTGTGGTATTTCTGCAGGTCGTGCAGGGCCCCTTCGCTTATGCCATGCAGTACCGGTCTGATAATAGTCCAGCACATAAAGGCTTCTTCAACCGCATCGGCGGCCCGGTCCGGCACCTCCATACAGTGCTCGGCAGCTGCGTATATTGGTTGCAGGTATATTTCTTCCACCAGCTCATCTTTGTCGGTACACCAGGCGTACAGAGTTTTTTTGCTGATGCCTACCCGGCGGGCTATTTCATCCATGGTAGTGCTCTTGATCGAGTGCTGGCGAAACAGTTCAGTAGCAGCAGCCACAATTCCTTCTCTCATTATTGACAACTATATTTAATTTATTTGTTTAACAATTTTGTCAAATACGGGGTAAAAAAATTTACCCTTTGGGGAAAAGCATTTTTAAAATGATCTCCTTACGGCTTACCAGCATTTGGCGGTATTGTTTATCGGTCTGGTTAAAAATCTTCTTCATAATAGGCTGTAATACTACCGGGTGAGACAACAGGGAAAGAAGGTTCAGCAAAAACTGCTGAGCCGGCATCTCGGGAATGGTTCCCTTTTTCATCTCTTCTTCTACTTCTTTGAGGAATAACTTAAGCCGCTCCGTTTTCTTCAGATCTGCAATGATCTCATTATGTTTTTCAACGTCTTCATTGATCCGTGAGACCATATAGATATCCAGGTAAGGATAAGCAAGTGACTGTTCTACGAAGTGCTCAATGAATTGCTCGATCTTCTGACGAAACGTGCTGGAGTTTTCCATAGCCAGCTCCAGGCGCTGGTCCATCCGGTCGCGGGCGTCTTTCAATATCTGGTCAAACAGCAGGTCGCGTGAGCGGAAATAGTAATTAACCAGGGTACGATTGACCCCGGCAGCATCTGCTATCTCCTGAGTGGTGGCTTTAAAACGCCCTTCCGTAAAGAAAAGCCGCATGGCTGCCTCTTTGATCTGCTGTTCTGTATGACTGTCTTTTACTGCCATTGACAAATATGTTTGACAAAATTGTTAAACAAAGATAGGAGTACACGTGGTATTTCCAAAAAGTTTCCGGGGTGCATTTATTTTTAGCCCCCCGTAAAGGTTCGGTTAATCATAATAAATAACTGATTTTCAGATGCAATGATAAAAAAAATGATGTCTCCAAAAATTAGCTGGATTAAACATTGTTGGCCAGGCCCCGGATAGGAACTAACTGACCGCACCCCGGTTGAAATGACGACAAAAACATCGTACGATATTATTATCGTACGATAAAAATATCGTACTATTGTATATGCATCCATATAAACTGCTTCCAACAATTGGCACGATGCCGCCAGACAAAATACCTGGGCGTGAAAAAGAAATCACCCAGTTACTACGCTTACTGAGAGCCCAAAGCGTATTTGTTGAAGAGATGAGAAGAATGGGAAAGTCAATGCTGCTACTCAAACTAGCTCATTTATGCAATTCGGAAACACTGCCGCAGGAGTTTAAGGGTGATAAGTTCAGTGCTCAATATTTCTCGTTTCAGGGAAAGCAGAACCTCGGCGAACTGATCGATTTTCTAATTGCCGAACTCGAAAAACCAACAGCCTGGTATAAAATTGATTTTGGCAAGACCTATGAGGTCATTCGCAAACTGATCTCAGCACCACAGGTGGCAGCAGGAGGAGCAACATTTAGCGTCAACCTGCCAGAACTCCGGAAATCATGGAAGGATATCTTTTATAAAGTACTGGACGATATTGCCGAAGCCCAGGAACAAAACAACGGTATACTCATCTTAATATTTGATGAATTGCCCATCATGCTCTGGGAATGGTACAAGGAGAAAAAGCATGAAGAGGCCATGGAATTGCTGGACATTCTCCGGGAAAGAAGACAGGCTCTTGAACAAAAGGGAATCCGGTTTGTATACTGCGGTTCGATCGGTATAAAAATAGTATTGACTACACTCAAACATGAGTTTGGCTATTCCGGAGAACCTACCAATGAGATGGCCGAATTTAGTCTCAAACCCTTCTCCAGGACCGAAACCGAATTCCTATGCGAATGCTTCCTGCTATCAGGCTTTAATACAGATACAGAAAAAACTGAATGTTGGGCATATATACATGAGATCACTTCAGGCCTGCCCTTTTATATCGCCTATATATTTAACCTGTTGCAAACCGAATATGACTTAATCATCAATAAACTGAATATTGAGAAAGCGTATCAGCAGATCCTGCATGACCCCAATTATCACGCTGCCTTCAAACAATTGGTCGACCGGCTTCATATCTATTATCCTGCAGAAAAGGCCAACTGTATGATCAGAATCCTGAACCAGTTGTCAAAGACTACAGACATTACGGAAGAAAGCTTTCTCTTCGAAAGTACCGATATTAACAACAGGGAGCTATTTGATGATTGCATATATACGCTTTATGCGGACCACTATGTATCCAGAGAATATTTAGCAGAATCGAGACATTATCAATTCAGATACCAACTATTTAAAACCTGGTGGAAAATCAACAAAGCATAAATTCAATACTGTCGTTTGGCGCCAAAAGCGTTGATCCTCAGTTGCTGGAAACTCTCCTCATTGGACGCGAGAAAACAGCTGACCATCTCTTTTCTGCCATTCGGTCAATAGCAGATGACCAGATAGATCAGCACATCCTGATTGTAGGTCAAAGAGGAATGGGAAAGACCCATTTACTCCGGATCCTTCATCATCGGAGCCAGCAGTTGATTCAGCAGCAGAAACTCGTTATCGCCTACTTTTCGGAAGAGGAATATGGCGTCGCCAGCTTTTTTGACTTTCTCATACGTATTATCAATGCATTCATCAGATGGGATCAGTCCAGTGCAGAAATGCTTCATGCAAAAATGGAAGAACTACGCGATGCCCGGCCCGAGTCGCAAACACAACTGGCAGAAAACATCATTGCTGCATATACCAACGGAAAACCTTTGCTGATCCTGGCCGAAAATCTGGCCGATATCCTTGAATTGATCGGTGGAAAGGGACAGCATAAACTGCGCGCCTGGTTATACCAAACCAAACGGATCAGTATCATCGCCACCAGTCAGTCACTCGGTATTGATTTTGACCGGGAAGACCGCCCATTTTATGGTTTCTTCAGTGTACGCTACCTGAAACCCCTGAGCTACGAAGACAGTTATAAATTCCTGTTGTCGCTGGCTAAAAATGACGGACGAACTGATATTATAGATCATATTAAAAACAAAGGTAGTCACCAGGTTCGGGCCATACACCAACTGGTCAAGGGTAATCACCGGTTACTTGTTACCTTTTATGAATTTCTAAAGGGCGATACCCTGGCAAAGCTATCCAGCAATTTTATTAAAACTATTAATGATTTAAAACCATACTACGAAACATACATACGTTACCTGCCCCCCCAGCAGCAGAAAATACTTCGCTATATAGCCTTATCACGCAAGCCACAGCAGGGTATAGAAATACAACGCAACTGTTTTATTGACCAGAAGTCGTTGAGTAAACAACTCAGTGAACTTGTAAAAAAACATTTACTGGAAAGCATCGCCGACCCTTCCGATAAACGTAATAAATTCTATGACATTGAAGAACCATTACTTCGGATAAGTATTGAAGTGGGTGAGCACAAAGAGGGCATAACTGCATTATTTATTGACTTTCTGGCCTTATATTATGAGGAGACCGAATTGAAGAATAAGATTGAAAAAGTGACTGATTTACTTGCTCTATGCAAAGAAGGCCCATCCGAAAAGGAGTTTTTGTATGAAATAAATGCTATACACCGAGCACTGGATATCCAACGGTCCGGTGAAAAAAATGACGACGATACTCAAGCAGTCCTGGGAAAAATATACACTGCAATATTCTCCCAAGACTACATACTGGCAAATACAATATTGAATGAAGACGGTAAAAAGTTAAACAAAGAATTCCGAAGTGCTATTGAAGGGTTTACGTTTTTTATGCAAAACGACTATCCACTGGCGATTAATGCATTAAAAAATGTATCAATCTCAACACTAAAATCCAGTGGCCTTGCCTGGGTAGCAGCACTTGCGTATGCTAATCTTGCGATAGACACGAATGACCTCACTTTATATCAAACAGCAATACCATATTTCGAAGCCTGGGAAAGCTCTGACCTATTTAAAAAACTGGAAGCAGAATTTTATTACATCTGGGGGCACCTGACATTATACTTTGCCTTAGTGCGGGAAGATGAGGATTTATATAATAAAGGAGTAGAAAAATTTCAGCTGGCTGTCGCTTTAAACAAAAAAAAGAAAAAGTATTTGGAACAATTGGCACTTTACAAGTTTGGTTATCATTCTGTGACGAAGGATCGGAAAGGAATGATCGAAAGTTTTCAATATTTAAATGACTTTATCGTGAGTAATTCCGACAGGGAATTTATCATGCCGATATGGGGAAAATATTTATCCCTTGCAATGAGTCAATTCAGAGACATGAAAACTCCTGTCACTCAGTTCATTGATCAGTTCAAAAAACTCTCTCATTTGAACAGGCACAAAACTTTAGAAAAATTTGGCGAACTTAATGAGATCAGCTTCCTTCTGGCTTTAAAAGATCTTATTAACGAAGATATACTCGAAAAACCAGGCCAGTTGACAACAGTTTTACTAAGATGGACTATTAATATCCTGTCATCAAAACAAAATACCTTATCAGCAGATCAACTCAAAGAAATCAGGGAAATGATTTCAGCTTTCAAACAAAACGTACCTGAATTTAACATACTCAATACCTATATTGACCTATATGAAAAGGTAATCCTAAATAAAGATGAAAGCGCCTTATTTGATCTCCCTAAAGAACAAAGAGAATTTTTCCTGGAAAAAATTGCCGGAAGGAATCCCTTATCAGAATAATTTCCCGCCGGCATTTCGTCCTCAAAAACTTCTTATTCATTACCCAGGGAGCTGCAATCGCAGCTCCCTGGGTACCCAAAAACAACTTACAACCTACTCCACAAACCGGTAACTGGCATGCGTGTCATAATCGATCCCATGCTTTTTCTTTAACTCCTGAATATAATCCAGCGTGGCATCGGTATGCGGACTGGCTACAGAACCACCAAACTTTTCGAAAGTATGCAGAAAAGTTTCTTCCATTACTCCGGTAAGATCCATACCCTTGTGCACAGCCAGATCACGAAGTAAAGCAACTAATCGCTTCTCCAGCCGTACAGGCAGTTCCACCCTTTCTATTTTCACTGCTGGTCCCTGGTTGTAGATATAATGTCCGAATCCGATCAGGTTGCCATCCGGATCTTCTACCTGATAGTCACGCAAGCCATATTCCCGGTCGTCAATAGGTACCACTATCTCAACACTATTTGACTGGTGAACCTCATACAGTTCATTGGCACTACTCACCACGAAATTGACGACCGACCTGTTCTGTACTTTATCTACCAATGCGAGATGAATAGTCGTCCTGTCAAGCGTGACACCTGCAAAGACGACCGGCTCGCCCCATACAAACAGCTCAGTAAAACCAAGTTTCTGTACATAAAATTCCATAGCAGCATAGATATCTGACACCTGCAGGGTAGGAAAAACCTGCTGGCACTGAATGTTGGGAAATGATGGCATAACAATACTTTTAGTTTTCCGGTGAATGAATACAATCCGGCACCGTGAATTTAATCAATCCCTCCAAAACCGGTTTACCCTGTTGATAACCGGCCGCAAAGGCATGATAGCCTGTCATTTCTTTATGATTGAAATGTCCATATTTGCCCACTGATTGTCGTGATCACCCCCGCAATGGGAAAAACCAATAAATAGTTTTGTAATATCGTTATTGCGTTTCCTCAATCAGTTCATTATGCCAAATCCTCTTACGGCTGCCTCACGTATGAAACCGGCAGAGTATATCGCCCTGTCTGCCTGCACCATGATGCTGACAGCCCTGGGCATAGATATTATGCTGCCGGCGCTGAGCGAATTACGGCATCATTTTACTCTTGACAACAACTCTGCTGCTACTTCCAACATTATTGTTTTCTTTTTTATGGGACAGGTAGCCCAGCTTATTTTCGGTATCTTCTCCGACCGGTTTGGTCGTCTCGCGATTTTGCAGATCGGCTTCCCGCTTTATATCATTGGTGGACTGGTAGCCACTTATGCAAACAGTCTCGAATTGATGTGTGCCGCCCGTTTCGTGGCCGGCATGGGTGCTTCGGCTGTATTTACTACTACCATTGCTGGTGTACGTGACCGGTTCGAAGGCGATCAGATGGCACGTATCATGTCGCTCATCCTCACGATCTTCCTGTTCACACCCATCTTTGCCCCTTTCCTGGGCATGCTGATCCTCACTGTTAGCTCCTGGCAAATGGTATTTCTGACTCCTCCCCTGTTTGGCTTCCTGATCTTTATCTGGTCATTCCGGTTAGCGGAGTCTCTTCCGCCAGCTCAACGAACCAGGCTGAACTGGAATTCGCTCAGGAGTTCCATCCGCCAGGTAACAGGCAACCGAACATTTTTGCGTTATACTGTTATCACCACACTCCTTTTTTCTGCCCTCAGCTCTTATGTATCCAGTTCAGAACGCCTGGTAGGCGTACTCTATGGGGAGCCCGCTCTTTTCCCCTGGATATTTGCGGCTATCGGTCTCGGCATGTCTGTCTGCACACTCATCAATTCGCGTTTGTCTGTCCGATGGGGAGCCAGGCGTACAATACGTGCACTTTTGCTGATCTATACTGTTATAGCCGGTATTTTGTTACTGATCGCTCTGCTGAGCAGCAATCACCCCGGTATCCTTGTTTTCTTTGGTGGCACAGGTGTGCTGCTGTCTATCAACCTGGCCATTGAACCAAACAGCAGCGCACTGGCTCTGGAGCCCTTAGGACAGATGGCTGGCCTGGCCGCTTCCATATATGGGACCATTTTCTTTTTTATCGGGTCATTAATAGGCGCTGTGATCAGTCAGTTGATGCAACAGAGTGTGATGCCACTGGTGATTAGCTTTTTTACGATTGGAGTATTAAGTTTATTGCTTGTGCAAAAAACAGTCCACGCCAAATAGCCTCGGACTATTCAATCGGAAGAAATTGGTTGACTTCAATATCTCATTAGATTTCCTACATTCAAAATTCGTTGCTATAAATCTGGTGACGGAGAAAATGTACGGGCATTTTCGGTAAAATGCGTTCGGTGTGAATGAGTTTATCAAATATTCTTAACAGCATGTTCACCTATCAAGATAGCAATATCACAATCCCGACAGTTTTCCTCTACCTTGTTTCATGTATACCTCTATTACATTCATCGCAGGATCCTCACCTTTCTTAAATGCTGCCGAAGATAATGAAATGGGTAAATCGGGAGCTATCCACCGCCGGTAATCAGTGGGCCAGGAATGTTGCCAGTACAACGACGACACGGAAGCAATCATACCACTATAGGGCAACCGGATCGTTGTTGTTTCACCAATACTGTTTGGAGACGAACCGGTAGCTTCTCCCACAAATATCGCTTCCGAAAACCTTGCCAGATCCGTAGCAAAATTCTGTGCGGCTGAAAAAGTCCGGGGACCAATGATAACAAACAGCCGTCCCCGTTTATTGATCCGCTCATTCCCAGTTATTGCATTCAGGAAAGAATTGTACAGAAAGCTGTTTCCTCCTGAATTGTTCCGGATATCAACCACCAGATTATTAACGCGGCTGTCATGCAGCATCTGCCGGATACGAACTGCAAAAGAATCGAGGGGGTAACCAGCAGCATTTCGCACAGCATTGAATTGCACATACAGTGTTTGTGTGACTGGCAGCAACCTGGCCCAGTAAAGGCTATCGTTGTGCTGCATATACAATGGCAATTCAAACTGATGTACCTGCTCAACAGGCAGGAATGCCGGTCTTTGTGCCTGTGCTTTCAACCGGGCCTTTGTTGTTTTCCCTTTTTCATCGCGGAGTGTCAGCGTAACCGCGGAGTCTGATTTTACAATTTTCAATCCCTCTAAAATGCCTGGAATGATTAATGCATCCGGTAAAAACATTTTAGCGGTCTGCTGATTGTCCTCAGGCAGTATGCTGTTCAATCGCTGAACAACCTCTCCGATCGGAACATCGTCAATAGCTGTAATCTCCTTCCCGATAACAGACGCCTGCGCGGCAATACTCGTACGTACAAAGATCCCATCGTCAAATACAACTGCAACCAACGGCAGGGAGGGATAATAACGCAGCAATCCCCGTATACCGGTATGCCCACCGCCTACCTTCTTCAGATACTGCATCATTTTCACCCTGATCTCGTTATCGGACAAAAGCGAAACCGTTGCACATATCTGTTTCAACCACTCATCCTGCTCCTGCCGCGGATAATACTGAAACGCATTGTAATGCATCCGTTGCGTCTCCTTCACCAATGTCTCCAGATCATAACACCATCCCTCGGTTCTTGTCAACTTAGACATATCCTGTACGCCCAATAAACCTTCCCATCGCGAATCATTCTGTAAAATTTTAAAATCAGGGAGGGTACGCAGATACCCGGGATACCAGTAGCCTGCATCCAGTGCCTGCTGAAGCAACCAAAAAGCGCTATCCTTATCGTTTTCCCTGGCTTTTAACTGGGCCATTTTGGTATACACTGTCGGCAACAACAATGTTGGTTCAAATGCACCATATTTCAGCACCTCCCGGTAGGCTGTCAACGCCTCTCTGTTCTGTCCCGATTCCAGCCGCTTATCTGCCAGCCTGTACCACACATCGCCATCATATGGGTAAACAGAAATACCCTGTTCGAGGTCAGCCAGGGTGATAGTGGTATCATTTCTCTTCATGCGGTCTTTCAACAACGCATAGGAAACCAACTGCTCCGCTGATGATGCCTGAAAAGCCTGCGACACTTTACAAATAAAAAAAGAAAGCCCAAAGACCAGTGTGCTGGAAATAAACCTGTAACATCTCATTGTGCTGGTATTATAGCGCGGTTGACACCAAAATGCTGTGGATTGCCCGCAACAGTAAGCCGTATACTGATATCTAAAATAAAAAGCTGCATATATTTCCCCAAGTATTATTGGCCTCTCAAAGCATCATCATTGTTAATGATTTTTTTCGCCTTACGGGGATCTTTGGATTGCTGCAGCTTGCCAAACCTGTACTGAAACGAAATCCGGAAGCCTCTCGTATAATTTATATTATTCTCATTCTGCTCAAACAGTGCCGTCATAACGGAGGTGCGCATCCTGGTGCCTTTCATAAAAGGATTGGCAATATTGATGCCGATTGAACCCCGCTTATTTTTAAAATCTTTCCGCAAGGTGGTGTTATGATAATAGAAAGCGGCCATTCGCCCCTGCAGTATAACCCGACGGGAATTAAAACTGCCGACAAAATTGTGCCACCAGCCCTTTCCCAGATCAATGGAAGTCCCCACGAATAGATTATACATCCACCCATCGTTGGAGAAGCCATCGCCGTTAAGACGGGTATAATAAATGTTCATATTACTGTTCACCGTTACTCTTTTAACCGGTTTGATATTGCCAGAGACAGAAAAACCATATGTTTTATTTACTGCTATGTTCTGAAACCCTATGTAGGTTGTATCGTCATGAAGCTCCATTGCCGTAGCGATGGCATTGTTGGTGAATCGGGCGTATACGCTCATGTTCAGACTACCCTTACCCGTATAGGTATTATAGCCCACTTCTAGCAGGTGAGTAAGTTCTGCATCCAGCTCCGGATTTCCCTGCCGGATCACACCCGGCGCTATTACCTCTCTGTAAGGATTCAGAAAATATAATTGAGGCCGTTGCAATCGTTGTGTATAGCCAAACCTCAGCGATTTTTTTTCGCTAAGCGAATAAGCCGCATTCAAACTGGGTATCCAGTTATCATATCCTGCTTTGAAATTCATATCCAGCGTTTTGAAAGTAGCATTAATAGCGGTTCTTTCATACCGGCCGCCCATTTTTACCTGCAGTTTTTGCCAGGCTTTGAACCCATACAGCATATAAGCTGCCCAAACATTCTGATCGTAGGAAAAAATGTTTTCGGCGTAATGCTCATTTCCCACGGGCGGGTAGGCATCATAATAACTTACATCACTGCTTGCCCGGCGTAAAATCGTTTTTGCTCCCAGCTCAATGGTTGTTTTATTCTGAAATGGATGTGTGTAATCAGCCTGAATGGTAGCCTCCCTGTTGGTGCTTTTATTTTTATTACGCTGCAGGTAAATGATCTCATCTGACTGCCCCCATTCATTCTGTGAGGCAAGATTATCGGCGCGGGCAACGGAGTATAGAGTCAGCACACTGAATTCCCGCTGAGGTTCCTTAAAGGTCAACAGGTAATCGAGATTGGCGTCATATCCTGCTCCCCGGCTTTTTGATAGAAAAAGCATATTGCGGTCATCTGGCTGGTACCCGGGTATTTGAGCGTTGATATGCTGCCTGTTTCTGGTATTGGCATGTGATGGATTGTATGAGACACCGCCACTGACGCTGCTGCGGTTGCTCAGTGTTACATCAAACCCAAAACGGGGAGTAACGAATCCGCTCCGGTTGCGTGTTCTGCCATCCTGCGTCAGCACAGACTCATCGCTGTACCGCAATCTTTCGAGGTAAGTTTTACCCCTGTTATAAAACTGATTGATGCCGAATGAAAAGTTGAATCCGTAACGGGGACGCCGGAAATAGAGGCTCCCGTTTCCAATAGTAGATACATTGCCCGGAACGATCAGTACCGAACCGGTAACCCCCTGCAACAGGTTTTTCTTGGTAATAATATTAATAATACCCGCCGATCCTTCGGCATCATACCTGGCCGTAGGAGAAGTAATGACCTCTACAGACCGGATCATATCCGCGGGCATTTGCCGCAGCGCATCCGCTACACTCGCTGCCAGCAATGTAGATGGACGGTTATTGATAAGCACGCGGATATTGGAACTTCCTCTTAATTGTACCGAACCATCGCCGTCGACCGACAACATAGGTACATTTCGTAAAACATCTGCAGCCGTACCACCGAGAGTAGAAAGATCTTTTTCTGCGTTGTAAACCAGCCGGTCTGCCTTCTGTTCTACCAGCGGACGGTTTGTTGTAATAACAATTTCGGGTAGTACTCCACTGCCGGGCTGCAGCGTAACTGTACCAATATGCCATCCCTTAAAATCAGCACCTACACTCAGTTTGAGTGTTTGCTGTCTGAAACCAACATGAGAAAATGTAACCAGATGCTCACCGGTATCTTTCACTGCCAGGCTAAAGTTGCCGTTGGCAGCACTTAACACTTTATGAATTGGTTCTCCTGTATTGACAGATAAGGAAATGGTGACGCCTGCTACCGGTTTTTTATCGCTCCCGTTTATTACAGCACCTGTTACCAAAGCATTTACTCCGGCCGGCTGGGCTGCAGAAGAAAAACAATATAGCAGGCTTATGATGATAAGCTGTATTCGATTCATGATGGCTATACTAAATGTTAAGAAAAAATGATACCGGGTCAAAAGTATCCGGCAGAGTAAAATTTTTAAAATATATTTGATATAATTGATTAATATAAAAAACATATGAATCAAAAACCCGGCATCGATCTGAAGGTGCTTTATTACTTCACTGTGCTTGCGGAAGAGCAGCATTTCGGACAAGCTGCCCGAAAGATCGGGATCGAACAACCTCCCCTCAGCCTGCAGATTCAAAAACTGGAGCGCATTGTAGGGGCACAGCTCTTTGATCGGAGCCACCGGCAGGTACGGCTTACCTCTCTCGGAGAAGCATTATTACCTGAAGCATATAAGCTGCTCGATCAGAGTGCACAGGTTGTGGAGCGGTTGAAAAGTCTTGGTCGCGGCGAGACGGGTACATTACGTATCGGTTTTGCTACTTCGACTATTTTTTGCGGTATCACTACAGCCATACAACAGCATAAAAAGCTTTATCCAAGAGTAGAACTGCGTCTGCAGGAACTGTCTTCGGCTGCGCAGGCTGAGGCCCTGCAAAACGGAACAATCGATATTGGTTTTATACGGGAAGCTGGCGGATGGGAAGGTATTACCTGCCAGTCGATTGTGAAAGAACACTTCGTGGCGGTGCTCTCAAAACAACACCCTCTTGCCCGGAAAAAAGAATTGCAATTGCGCGACCTGGAAGATGAACCTTTTGTTCATTTTCCCCGGTCGGTCGCCCCCGCATTGTATGATAAAGTACATACTGTATTTGTGAGGGGCGGTTTTTATCCGAATATTGTACAGGAAGCCTACGAATGGCAAACAATAGTAAGTCTTGTAGAAGCCAATCTGGGTATCTCGATTTGCCCGGCCTCCTTTCAAAAACTGCTGATCGGGAAAGTACAGTACCGGCCATTTTATGATGTAAAAACGCTCACATCAATCAGTATCTGCTATGCAGATGCCAACGAATCAAAGCTGATCGAGCCTTTTCTGAAAGTAGTAAACGATGCAGTCGTTGATCTGTAACATCCCGAGCCGGTTCATTGTATTCAGCCATTTTGTACAAAAAAACCATGCTGCTTTGCAGTAGATTTGGCTAAACAGGAGTATGACCGTCTCAAAAACGCGGCGAAATCAGGTTTATTCTGTATCAGGAAACCAGGAAATGATAGCTCTCTATAAAGGACTGTATATGTTTTACCGTACATGGCTCCTGAGAATATGTACCTATATCCGATGAGAACGATTCGTTAAACAGCTAAACCAAACAGGAAAGCATTTTGAAAAAGGGAGATATCGGCAATGCATCGGCACTATATGTATGGAATGGCTTCAGTGTATTCTGGGGAATGTCATTCAATACGAGCCCTCATTATCATGATACCCTGCAGCTGGTATTTGATCTCGACCGCACCTTTAAACTGAAAGACAAAAACAGTGATTGGCAGGAATACTCCGCTGCGATCATTAAAGACCGGCATATCCATCAGCTCGACAGCAACAATAGCATACAACTGTTTCTGTACCTCGACAAAGACAGCACTTATGCCAGGCAGCTAACCGGCAAATACCTGGCCACACAGGGTATCAATGATCTGTCAAAATCGGATATCCGGAAACTAAGCAACAACTTCTTTAAGAAACTACTGGTCGAAAGCGACTGTGAGAGCCTTTTTCGCGGGTATATGATGATACTCCGGCATCTTATAGACCTGGATACTCCCGCACTCAAAGACGAACGTGTTGAGAAGGCCATTGCTTTTATTGCACAGTCACGTGACCGGCCATTAACGGTAAAAGATGTAGCGGCACAGGTACACCTGTCAGAGAGCCGTATACGTCATTTGTTCAAAGAGCAGGTGGGACAACCTATCCAGAATTTCATGCTCTGGATGAAGATTGTAGATTCATTGAACCTGATCGTGAAAGGCAGCAAGGTGGAAGACACAGCCTATGCCACTGGCTTTTGGGATGCATCGCATATGAACCGGTCATACAAAACGCTGCTGGGAGTCACTCCCGGTGCCATTCAGCAGCTCGATGGTAAGGTCAAAATAATCACCTGCAGCACCAAAAACCTCTACAGTATTAAAACGACAATACTAAAAGACTGGAATGGCAGCGATCCGGCAGCTGTTATTCAAATCTGAACCGGCTTTTTTAAACCTAAATACTATATATGAACAGACTCACTCACTTCGCCATCTACACAGACGATATAGATCGTGCTGCTAAATTTTATCAGGCTGTCTTTAACTGGCAGATGAACGGTTATGGCCAGCCGGGCTTCATGCAGATAAAGCATGCCGATGATTCACAAAGACCCATTGGCGCATTACAAAACAGAACCTATGCTCCTGTATCCGACAAAGTCAATGGTTTTGAATGCTCTATTGAAGTAGCTGACATAGCCGAAACAGTGAGAAGTGTGGAACAGGCTGGAGGAAAGATCGTAATGCCCGTGACTGAAATACCTTATGTAGGCAAACTATTTAAGTTTCTTGACACGGAAGGCAACCTGCTTTGTGCGATCCAGTATGCCCCCCGTCCCTGAAAAACGGGGCTTACGGTAAACCGCTTTTACTTTTCAATTATCCTTATTACTTTGGCAGGCATTATCAGAAAGCCTTTGCCATGATTGCATCTCTTGCCAGTTTTACCGGGCAGTACCCTGCCGGGCTGATCGAAAAAGGCCGCCAGATCTTTGAAGAAGGTCTGATCGGAAAATCTTCCCGCGAAGAAGAAACCTATACCATGCTTGTTGCCGATGGGAAGAAAAACCGTCAGGTGATGGTACGCGTGGAAGAGCCGGATGTTACCGATATATTCTGCACCTGTGGGCCGGATATCTGTGCTCATGTTATCGCCGTATTCTTTAAGCTACGAAAGCAATATAAAATAAAGGAAGAGGCTTTTTCCGAAAAGATTTTTGAACCTTCTGCTTCCGATGTTTTAGGCAACAAGATCAATAACCTGATCTATGTTTCGCGTGCAATAAATACCAAAGACGGCGAGCTCGAAGAACTGGGTCGTCACACTTCGCTGGAAGATATCAGCCCATCACGGCTTGAAGCCAAAGCCACCGGAAACCTCAGCGGGCATGATCACCATCCGATATTCAACGGTGCCAAAAGATTACTGGGTGCAGCTATCCGTGAATACGGCAATGGCAATTATGAAGCTGTTTTTGCGGTAGGCAAATCTGTGCTGACAGGTATTTGCCGGCTGGATATCCTGAGCAACAGTGCTTGTGAATGCTGTAATGCAGCAATTGCCTTATTACAGGAATTGTATGCCGGCGAAGGAGCGAGTGACGAATTGCGGCAACGGGTGTTTGACTGGGTCATCCGGGCCTGGCAGTCCCAATTATACAGTTCATTTGACACAGAACTGATTTCTGCAGTAGGCGAAAATCCGCATAATAGTGAGCAGGCAGAACTATTAATACAACTGCTCGACGGCAAAGCAATAAAAGGGCGGCTGTCGGTAAAAGAAGCCGATATTCAGCTGAACCTCCTCTTACGAGCAGGCAATCAGTCAGCCGCCAGAAACTGGCAATATCAGTTTGCCGACTATTACCGCAAAGAACTGGTACTGGGCGCTATTGAACGAAAAGATTATGAAGATGCCAAACGGCTTGCAGAAGCCGGCCTGGAAGGCCGGGACGAAAAGGAATGCCGCCAATGGTTGTATGAAATCGCCGTGGCGCAACAGGATCCGGTTGGGTTACGTAATCATTATGCGCACCTGCTTCTCACTACCGGCAATATGGAACATTATGAAGCCATTCGTAACGGCCTTGAAAGCGAGCAGTTGAAAACCACACTCGTCTCACTATTGCAGACATTGATAGAAAATAATAAAAACATTACGACTGCTAAAATCCTTCTGAGAGAAGGAATGACCGGAATACTACTGACTCATATCCGCAACAACCGCGACTTTGACCTGATTATGCTGGTGGCTCCTGAACTGGTCAAAACACATGAATCCGAAGTAATGGAACTATTGCGCCCTATTCTTTCGAAAATGGCTGAGTATAGCAAACAACGGGTGCCGGCAAAAGAATTTGGTGAAAAACTAAGACAGGTGCGAAAATTAAAAGGCGGAAAAGCAATGGTAAGTCAGATGCTGACGAGTTTATTTGAACAATATCCCGGCTGGAAAGTATTGCGCGAAGAGGTAGAAAAATATATGTGATAAGAGGAAACAGGTAGCTAACGAATGTTGTGCGAAAATCAAGTACTCCTTTTTCATCCACCAAAACAAATTTTTTGAACGATTTAGCCCGATCTCCTGGTTTGGCAGATCATCGTCCATCTTCCCGTCAGCCCTCCTCAATATTACTAAAATGTCAACGACGGCCTTTCAGACCAACCTGTTAATTCCTGCGGTTTAAAAGATTAATAGCCAGAATACTTTTATATATCATTTATCCATATTATTTTGGCGGTAATCAATATAACCAGGGTATGATTATGCCAGTTTTACAACACAAGCCGGAAACTGCGCACTCACACATACCGTCTTCTTAACCCTATCTTATGATCAGATACCTTTTCTTTATCCTTGCATTGCTGGCTCCCGCCTGTATTTTATTTGCACAGGATCTTACCAGCTTCCACGATGGATATGGCAAGTATGGTTATAAAAATGCCGATGGCAAAATAGTAGTTCCCGCCAGATACGACAATGTACGTGCCGAATTCAGGGAGGGCATGGGCGGTGTCAATACCGGATCTGATGAATATGGGCAGGGAGGTAAATGGGGATTTGTCGATGCAACCGGTAAAGAAGTGATTCCATTAAAATACGAAGCGATTAAGGACTTTCATGAAGGCCTTGCTGCTGTACAGCAGAATGGCAAATGGGGGTATGTTGATAAAACCGGAAAAACCGTTATCAATTTTATTTATGATAAGGCCGAAAACTTCAATACCGGTAAAGCCCGTGTACATGCAGGGAGCCGCGAAATAGTGGTAGACCGCGCTGGCAAAGAAGAAAACAAACCGGTAACCGGTGGCAGCACTTCGGCCAATGACCAGGGCAAGCAGGAATGGGGTCATGGATTGATCCGGACCATTCGCGATGGCCGGTATGGATTAATTGATCGTAACGGTAAAGAAGTGCTTGCCGCTATTTACAGCGACATACAGGAATTCAGAGAGGGCATGGCTGGTATTTGGCTCAACAAACAATATGGGTTTATTGATAGTACCGGACGCCAGGTCACCCCGATCAAATACGATGCGGTTAATTTTTTCCGCAATGGGCTGGCAGCAGTAAACATTGGCAAAACAGGTTACTTAAAAGAAGGTGACCGTGTTGTGGTCAGGAATGGAAAATGGGGGTTCATCGACAAAACAGGTAAAGAAGTAATCCCACTGCAGTATGACTTTACCTACGGATTTACCGAAGGACTGGCTGCAGTTGCTGTGCAGGGCACCGGATCTGCTTTCAACAAATGGGGATATATCAATAAAGATGGAAAGGTCATAGTACCTGTCATCTATGACCAGGCAAAAGATTTTAGTGAGGGATATGCTGCGGTAGAAAAAAGTGGCAAATGGGGCTATGTAAACGCATCGGGGCAACCCACTTCCGACTTCGTATACGAAGAGGCATCAGCTTTCAAAAACGGGAAAGCCGCTGTAAAACAGGATGGCATCACCTCTTACATTTCCAACCCCACACCAACAGATCATCGGGTAAAAATCTCCAAATACAGCAGTGGTCTCGCACAATTTAAACTCAATGGAAAAGTTGGGCTTATGGATAGCGATCGTAAAGAAGTGGTGCCGGCTAAATATGATGAAATTGCCGATTTCATCGATGGTATTGCCATGTTTACACTCAACAAAAGAGTTGGTTTTATTGACGAAACCGGAAAAGAGATAGTGTATGCCCGATACGATGAAGCCGATCCGGATTTTAAGGAAGGGCTGACCCCTGTAAAACGAAAAGGGAAATGGGGATATATCAATAAAGCCGGCAAAGAAGTGATTGAACTCAGCTATGATGATGCGAAGCCTTTCAAAAACGGGAAAGCAAAAGTGAAACAGGGCAAAAAAAGTTTTTATATCGAAATACCGGCAGACTACGATGAGGTAAACATATATCAGGATGGGTTAGCCAGGGTAAAGAAAGACGGAAAATATGGATTTATCGATGAGACAAAACGGGAGGTCATACCTGTACAATATGAGGCTGCCGGCTATTTTGGTCACGAAAGAGCCATGGTACTCATAGAAGGAAAATGGGGATATATTGATACAAAAGGGAAACTGACTATTCCAGCCAGGTACGAAAACGTAGATCATTTTTTTAAAGATATGGCCGTTGTAAAACGGGACGGAAAATACGGGATCATCAATGTAAATGGAGAGGAAATTGTTCCGGTCATTTATCAATTTGCCGAACCCTTTAACGGAGAAGTGGCTTGTGTAAAGAGAAACAGCAAATATGGACTCGTCGACAAAACCGGGAAAGAGGTGGTCGAACCGCAATACGATGAATCCATCAGTTTCTTTGATGGTAAGGCTAAGGTGAAAAAAGACGGGAGAACCTTTTATATTGATAAAACAGGAAAAGAGATTAACCCCTGAATTACTGTTGTCCGGGGAAAACTGGCCTTGCAAAAGCGTTATCTACTAATCAGGTACATACAAATCATTCTGAACGGTTTTTAAAAATAAGACCCTCATAAAATTTTTAGATATAGTTGCAGACGTCAGGTTCATTTTATCCTCTTTTGCTGCCGTATTCTCTAATTTTTTCTTGTGGTTCACAAGGTGCCTTGTTTTTCTCCGATTGAATCTTTAGGACAATACAATTACCAGAGGCCGGAGAAAAACACAGCACCGGTGAACCACATCGGCCCGCCGGCCGTGGAGGCAAAAGGTCGATTAAACGGTTACTGCAAGCACTTATCTAGGCACAATATAAAAAGCGTATTTTACAAAATTCTCCGGACAACAGTAATCCCTGAATCAGTCAATTAAACTGCAGAAAGAGACAAATCAGGGCACAGACAGCATTTATTTGTTAACTTCCTCCTGTCAGGCCGCGCAGCAATCTGTGCCAACTGGCTATTATTGTATTCATCTTCATTTTTCTACCTGCATATGAAAAGAATGATCTGGTGCCTGCTGCTGCTGACAGCACAAGTCCCTATCAGCGGTCATACACAAACCGAAACCCGGTTATTGGTAGATGGTATTACCCCATCCAATATCATCAGCCGGCACATCTACGGTCATTTTTCGGAACATTTGGGCCGATGTATCTATGATGGATTCTGGGTAAGCGATACGCTGCAGGTAGAAAAGAAAGGACGCATCCGGATGGATATCGTAGAAGCATTAAAAAGAATAAAAGTCCCTAACCTGCGATGGCCAGGGGGATGCTTTGCCGATGAGTACCACTGGCGTGATGGCATTGGCCCTGCCCATCAGCGCCCCTATATGGTCAATACCAACTGGGGTGGTGTATCGGAAGACAACAGCTTTGGCACGCATGAGTTTCTCGAACTTTGCTCACTCATCGGTTGCGAACCGTATATAGCCGGCAATGCAGGCAGCGGCACTATTGAAGAAATGTCGAAATGGGTCGAATATATAAATTCTGATGCACGCAGCACTATGACCGATCTGCGTAAACAAAACGGACGTCCCCTGCCCTGGAATGTGACCTATTGGGGCGTAGGTAATGAGACCTGGGGTTGCGGTGGCAACATGACACCCGACTACTATGCTGATCTCTATAAACAGTTTGCCTCTTTTCTTAAAAATTACAAAGGGCAACAGCTACGAAAAATTGCCAGTGGCGCCAATGCAGATGACTATAACTGGACCGAAACACTGATGAAGAAGGTAAGAACCGGCGATATGTGGGGCATGACACTGCATTATTATACCATACCTACCGGCAATTGGGCCAAAAAAGGATCTGCTACCAGTTTTGATGAAAAAGAGTATTTCACTACCATGAAAAATACGCTGTACATGGAAGAGCTGGTGGCCCGCCACAGCGATATCATGAATAAATATGATCCCCAAAAAAAGATAGCACTGGTAGTAGATGAGTGGGGAATATGGACAGACGTGGAACCCGGCACCAATCCCGCTTTCCTGTATCAGCAAAACAGCCTTCGCGATGCACTTATTGCCGGCATTAACCTGAATATCTTCAACAACCACAGCGACCGGGTAAAAATGGCCAACCTCGCACAAACTGTCAATGTGCTGCAGGCGCTGGTACTGACCAAAGGCGAACAAATGCTGCTCACACCAACCTATTATGTATTCGATCTGTATAAAGTGCACCAGGATGCACGAAAACTCAACATCTCTTTCACCTCTCCCGATTATACAGTTGACAGCCGGAAAATCCCGGCACTCAGTGTTTCTGCCTCTATTGACAGTACCGGCACAACCCATCTTACCCTGGTGAACCTGCATCCGACTCAGTCAATAAAACTACGCAGCACTTTGCCCGGAATAAAATGGAGCACGGTAACAGGAAGGATACTAACCTCCGAAAAACTCACCGACATCAATAGCTTCGATAAACCGGAGGTCATTAAGCCGGCAGTGTTCTCCGGAGCCCGAAAAGATGGATCAGACCTGGTGATGCAATTACCGGCAAAATCGGTTGTACAACTCGAGTTAAAATAATACCGGTATACTTTTCTTATTGGGGGCTGGCAGGTAGAATTCAATGATCACATTATAAATGCTCACCCCCGCCTGATTTCGATTCAAGCGCTATCGGCGTTACATCAATCAACTCGAGGGATTTGACCATTCCTTCCACAGTGGCTTTATATTTCAGGAAATGAGCCGTCTTAATATGACTTTCATATGCTGCACGACTGGCATAAATTTCGAATACCGTTATATGAGTCGGCTGTTGCTTTTCGGCGACTGCATATAACATCAGTACTCCCGGTTCTTTCTGTACAGCAATTTCGGCATGTCATTTCAATGCTGTATTGTAAGCTTTCAGTTGTGCAGAGTCGACAACTATCCGTGCAATTCTGACAAACTTATCTTTCTCCTGAGCGGCAGCTATCATATAAAAGCTGAACAAAACCATCAGCAATATGCTGAGGAGCATCTTTCGGAAAATAGTACTGTGTGGATTCATAACGGAGGCCCGGCCATTGAGCCGGTCACTCCAAAGTTAGTCACTACCCGAGGATATTATTTCTGCAATCATCTCCTTTCCAGCTCTTCCAGCGTTTTACCTTTTGTTTCCTTCACCCTGCGCCATATAAAGAGCAATCCCGCCACACAAATGACCGCATAAATGTAAAAGGACTTTTCCTGCAGTTGTTCAAATAAAAAGGGAAAGGTAAAGACCAGCAGAAAATAACCGAGCCACAGGCTTACTACGGCAATGGTCGTGGCTTCGCTACGTACTTTATTGGGAAATATCTCGGAAATCAGCACCCAGGTTACCGGCGCCAGCGTCATGGCATAAATACCAATAGAAGCCAGCAAAAACCACGACACATGAGGCGAATGATTACCCAGCAGCATCACGATAATAATATAGCTAACTGCCAGGCCAGCTGCGCCGATGAGCATCAACGGTCGCCGGCCCAGTTTATCGACCAGTAGCATAGCCAGGATCGTAAAAAGCAGGTTAACACCTCCGATAAAAACAGTTTGCAGCAACTGATCGTCCTGCGACGCACCAATACTCTCGAATATCCGGGGCGCATAATTGAAAACTGTATTGATACCACATAATTGCTGGAATACCGCAAGCACGATGCCTACCAGCACCGCAGGGAAAATGCCTTTTTTAAAAATAGCGGCATACCGCATCTGCGTAGCTCCGGACAAAGAAGCCCTGATGTGCTCCATTGATTCTTTGACAAATCCGGTATCGCCGATGCGTGTGAGTATGGCGGTAGCTTCCTCCTGTTTCCCTTTTTTCATCAGCCAGCGCGGGCTTTCGGGCAACCACATAGCACCTATAAAAAAGAAGGCAGAAGGAATAAATCCCAACCCGAACATCCACCGCCAGGCATCGTCTCCCTGGTTGCGCAAGGCATAATTGACAAGGTTGGTAACAAGAATACCCAGTACAACCGTGAGCTGATTGATCGCCACCATACGGCCACGGATATGTGCCGGTGAAATTTCGGCAATATACATGGGCGATAACATGGAGGCCATACCCACTCCTATGCCGGCACAGAACCGGGCACCAATAAACGTCTCTCTTGAAAAGGATAATGCCATCGCCAGCGATGAAATGGCAAAAATGGCGGCGGCTACCAGCAAGCCCGGCCTTCTTCCATATTTATCAGATACCGACCCCGCCACCAGACAGCCAATAATAGCTCCCAGGGCAAGACTTCCTGTGGCAAAGCCTTCCCAGTAAGTATCTAATGTAAAATGTTTTTGCAGAAAAGGTAATGCGCCTGCAATGACTGCAAAATCGAATCCAAACAAATAACCGCCCAGCGCAGAGATAAAGGCAATACCTAAAACATAACGGGTGTTGTAGGTATGCTTCTTATTGGACTGCACGATGTCTGTATCGATGACGCTATTCATTCATTATTATTTTCAATGATACAATGCCGTTTTTTTATGCCGGTCGAAATATAAAACAGAAATCCCTAACGGGATGCTATTTTATCTGATGGAAAACCGGTAAACCGTTGTCTGCCGGTATTCTTTGCCGGGTTGTAACATAATCGATGCGAAATCCCGCTGATTAGGTGCATCGGGAAAGCCCATTGCCTCGAGTGCCAATCCGCAACTACTCAGATAAGGTTGCCCGCATTTTCCTGTATCCGTTCCGTCGAGAAGCCAGGCTGTGTAAAATTGTACGCAGGGCTGGTCGGTATACATTTCCATAACCCTCCCGCTCTTTTTTTCTTCTACTGTTGCGACCAGTTGCAACACGCTGTCCGGTCCGTTCAAAACATAACAGACTGCATAACCCTGCCCGGGAAACAATTGTCCGGGCACTGATTCATCTATACGACCACCGATTGTATGCGGTTGAGTAAAATCGAGCGGTGTATTTTGTACTGACCTGATCCTGCCTGTTGGAATCAATTCCTCATTCGTTTCAACAGCTTTTTCAGCATAGATGGCAACAAGATGATCCAGTATACTTTTACTCATGTCGCCGTGCAGGTTAAAATAAGCATGATTGGTCAGGTTGACGATTGTGGGTTTATCGGTATACGCCATATAATCTATCCGTATAGCGTTATCATTGCACAGCGTATAGATGACTTTCACTTCAAGATTACCGGGATACCCTTCTTCTCCATCAGCAGAAAATAACTGCAGTTCCAGCATTTCTTCGCCCTGATCGTTGACGCTACAGCTGGCATCCCATACCTGGAAGCTGAATCCCCCCGGTCCTCCATGCAAATGATTTTTTTCAGGCTTACCAAAAATATCGTTCGTTGCCAGTTGATACTTATTGTCATCCAATCCGAAGCACCCCTGATCGATCCGTCCACAAACTCGTCCGATGATGGCACCATAATATTTCTCAGCAGCGTCCTGATATTTCTGCAGGCTGTCTAAACCCAGCACCACGTCTGCCCACTGATCGTTTTTGCCAGGAGTCCACATCGACAGCCAGCGTGCCCCGTAATTGGTAAACTGGGCCGTATAACCATTCTTATTGCGCAGGGTAAATAATTCAACTTTCTTCCCATTAATCGTACTGCTGAAAAACTCCTCGCGTAGTATTTCCATTTTTTCCTGATTGTACAGTCATGACTGTATCAGTCCTTACCACAACGGGTAAGAGATACTTAATTTTTATTTTCCGGGTTTGTTGCTTATTGCTGAACGGGTGTAACCCTTGCCAGCCAGCCTCCGCCAGGAGCCATTTTTATTTGTAAGGTTTCGCCAGCTGTGAGTGTCCGCTTTACCAGTTTATAATCTGTAGCAGCGGTAGCGGCATTGAGACCATCTTCAATAAATTCGATCTCGTATTTGCCGGGTTGCAGAAAATCAGTTCTGATTTCGACGGTGCGTGCCTCATCATTGGTGATGGCTCCAATATGCCAGTTGCTGCCGTTGCGCCGGGCCAGTACGGTGTATTTACTGATTTTTCCTGCAAGCAATTTCGTCTCGTCCCACTCTACGGGGATCTTAGTCAGAAAATCGGTGCATTCTCTGTCGCGGTTATAATCTGTTGGTGAGCCGGGCAACATTGTCATGGGACTGTTGAGGATTACAAACAGCGCCATTGCATGTGCGCGCGTACCCCATCCCATTGGATAGTCGCCAAAGTGACGAAAATTGTTTTTGTTACTATTACGGAAAGTAGCCGGTATATAGTCCATGGCGCCGGTAAACATGCGGATATAGGGCAACAGGTTGTGATGTTCCGGATTATCGTTGTTGGAAACACCACTTTGCTCAAACTCGATCAACGCTTCGCGGGTAAGTACATTCGGGTACTTGCGGCTTAACCCATCCGGCTTATATGCTCCATGAAAATTGACGACCATCTTTTTTTCGGCTGCTTTTTTTGCCAGGGCTTCATAAAACTCTACCATGGGCTGATCATCGCGGTTCATGAAATCGGTCTTGATGCCTTTAATTCCCCATTTTTCGAACTGTTCAAATGCTTCTTCCCACTGATCTCTTAGGGTATTCCAGATTACCCAAACCATCACATCCACACCTTTGCTTTTGGCATAAGCCGTTACTTCTTCCATATTCAGCCCCGGTACTGCATGCAGCAGATCATCTTTAGGACTCCAGCCATCATCAAATAAAAAATAACGGAAGCCTTTTTCGGCACAGAAGTCGATAAAATATTTCGCCGTTTCAGTATTGACACCAGCTTTGAAATCCACCCCGTAGATATTATTCTTTGCCCACCAGTCAAACATAACCACACCGGGTTTTATCCAGGAAGCATCCTGTACACTCGTTGGCGATGCCAGCAGGTATACGAGGTGATTATCGATCAGGCCTTCTTCTGCATCGGCTACAGCAAATATGCGCCAGGGATAATTTCTGTTACCCGCTACTCGCGCAATATAATCCGCTTTTTCGCCTACCCGGCCACTGGCATAACGATTGGGCGAATTAGCCAGTGTTTTTGGATAAGGCGGGTGGGTGGCTGTGATCTGCGAAATACCATTACTCTTTACCCAAAGACCGGGGTAATTGTACAGATCCGATTCGGTGATCATAACAAAACGTCCATTCTGCTTTTCTACCAGCACTGGCAGATTCAGCAGTTTTTTCGCATCCAGCTCACCCACCCTTTTAAATTCATAAGGTTCCTCGTATGCTGAGTTAAAAGAATTTTCTGATTGAAACCGCAGGGAATCGCCCTCATTTAACTGGATATTCAGGCTTTCCTTTAATATGGTAAGGCTGTCTTTGACCGTTGTTGAAAAGCGATAGGCCAGTCCTTCATTAAAGAGGCGGAAGGTCAGTGACTGATCCGTTTTAAACGTCAGCACCAGTTCATTGTATTCATTACGATACACACTGGCCTTTTCTTTTATCTGTGGTCTTACATCTTCCTTTACCGCGTTCTTCTTTGTCTTTTTTACCTGCAAAGGCCCTGTTGCCATTTCCCTGGCGGCTATGCCCAGATCAGAGATGCTTAACACCAGCGCCCCTTCTTTTATCAGTTTAGCACTTATTCCCTGTCTACTGTTTTCTATCTCTACCGACAGTTTGGCATCAGGCGAAAGCAAACTGTATTGCTGGGCATGCATACCACCAGCTACTACGGTCAGAAGGGTCAATATCAGAAAGCCTTTTTTCATAACAAACACATTCTTTTAATAACATTAACTAATCATAGGGTACAACACTATTCCGCACTCCTACTTCCTTACCAGTTAGGATTTTGCTGCAGGGCAGGGTTGATCAGGATCTCTCTTGTTGGCAACGGCATCAGGTAATGCTTACTGGCATTGAATACACGTCCTGCTGCACCTTCCACAATTAAAAACCCGTTGGCATCCGTCCTGTTTTGCCAGCTGGCATTGGAATAGGGGTTTCTGTCCTGTCCTTCCACAATAATTGGACTGGCCCAGGGCGTACCCTTTATTTTTGCGCCCTTAATATCCATGGGCAATTCAGTCTCTGCCGTTTTCCATCTTCTCAGGTCATCGTAACGAAAACCTTCAAATGCCAGTTCAATGGTACGCTCGCGGCGGATCTCGGTTCGCATATTGAGGCCATTGGCACCAACAAAACTATTGGTCAGGAAAGGCATGTTTACGCGCTGGCGAAGCAAATTTATCAATTTACCGAGGTCAGCATCGCTGATGTCGCCATTCTTTTCATACACAGCTTCGGCATAGATCAGCAATATTTCGGCATAACGGATCAGGTGACAATCAAATCCATATCCCAGTCCCGGTGACTCGTTCGAAGCCGCATTTTCGGATAAAAACTTATACGTAGTATAACCAGTGTTGGCATTGCGTTGCGGATAGAATGGCCATGCTTCTGCCGGCTGAGGATACCAGCACTGCGGAATTTCTGTACCAGGCACAACCAGCGACATTGACATGCGTGGATCACGATCCTGAAACTCGGAAGTAAACTGGTTGTATCCCTGAAACAAAGGCGACTGCGTAACCGGCAATCCATCTTTGCAGAGATACATATCAGCCAGTTTCTTTGTAGGTATCATACGTCCCTCGCCTACCACACCCGGCATATTGTAGCTGGCTATCTGCATCTGGTAACGGCGATCGAGAATGGCTTCTGAACCATCATCACCTTCTTCAATAAAGAAATAACGATAGCTCTGCGCTCCTCTGGCAGTAAATAAAGCGTACTCAGCACTGTTCATAACCGCTGAGGCAGCTGATATAGCAATATCAAAATATGCGTTGGCATTGGCATCACTTCTGTTTTGTCCCCAGGTTGCCTCAAACAGCGCTGCACGGGCTCTCAATCCATTGGCAGCCCCTTCGGTGATCCTTCCGATATCGACGCTCCCCAGTTCGCTCCTGGCAGGCAACAAAGCAGCAGCTTCTGCCAGTTCTTTCAGAATGAAATCAATGGTTTCTTTACGGGAAGCCCTTGCTGCATACAACTCCTCATCATCCACAGCCAGCTCGCGGGTGATCAGCGGCACTCCTCCGAAAAGGCGAAACAGGAGCCAGTAGTTATAAGCTCTGAAAAACCTGGCCTCGCCCACATAGCGGCTTACTTCCGAAGCAATGGGCGATGTTTCTGCTTTTGCCAGGATCGTATTACAACGCCTGATATAGATATAGGCATTCGTCCACCGGCTGTCGTTTTCAGTAGCCTGAAAAGAACCGTTGCTGATTGCATTGGGTACATCATACGCCAGATCCGTCTGTACATCGTAGGTGTTAAAACTCTCCAGCGATTGATAGAGATTATTTGCTGCCAGTTTGAAATCAGCCTCAGATTTCCAGAACGTAGCATCGGAAATGGAATCCTTCGGAATCAGATCCAATCCCTTGGTGCAACCTGTCAGAAACAGGAGTGCAACAACAACTATTTTAAAGAATTTATGGCTCATGATCGTTAATGATTAAAAGTTAGAATTTGATGTCGAGGCCAAAAGAAATGACCTTGTTGAAAGGATAGGTTTGTTCATCTGAACGTTCCCATGTTTCTTCGGGATCGAAAGACCGGTTCCAGGTGCCTTTTGAGAAAGTAAACAGGTCCTGGCCGCTTACATAGACACGTACATTTTGCAACCTGGCCTTGCGCAGCATACTTTGCGGCAGGTTATATCCCAGCGTCAGCACTTTCACCCGCAGATAAGCCAGGTTGTTCATACGCATGGAAGAATATCTCCAGTTCCAGTTGCGTACATCATCATATCCTACAAATCCGGGAATGATACGGGGGAAAGGTGCATTGGGATTCTCCGGTGTCCAGCTCTTGCCATAGAAATATTCCAGCGGTTGCATCCATACAGCGGGGAAAGGATAGCTGAACTCACCGGTCCTGATACCCTGGCGTTTGCCCACACCCTGCAGGAAGATACCGAGATCAAATCCCTTATATGACAGATTGATGTTGGAAGAATACACAAAGCGCGGAAGCAGATTTCCCAGGTATACCATATCACCTTTTGTGCCCAGTGCAGGATCGCCAAAAGCGGTGATCTTTCCGTCGCCATCCACATCACGATACATGACATCGCCGATACTCACGTTGGCCGGCACATTACCCAGTTGTTTATATTCAGTCAGTTGATGGGCATCTTTAATAATACCACCAAACTGGTAACCGAAATATGAGTTGAGGGAGTAGCCCTGGCGTGCATAGATCAACCCTTCGCCATATGCATCGTTTCCTTTCAGCTCAAGTAATTTGTTTTTGGCATCGCTGATCATACCTGAGATGCTGTACCGAAGCTCACCGATCTTATCAGACCAGGACAGCGAAAAATCCCATCCCTTTGTCTCCAGCTTGCCTATGTTCTGTGTGGGAGCTGTACCGCCCAGTGTTGCCGGCAACTGATCATTTACCAGCATATTGTTGTTTCGCTTAATGTAGTAATCAAAGCTGCCGCTTAAGCGGGAGTTCAGCACGGAGAAATCGATGCCCACATTTTTAGTTTCAATCGTTTCCCAGGTCCGGCTTACAGATGCGATATTTGAAATAGCTCCGGGCAATCCCACATTGGGTACACCCATGGGGTAACTGCCGGTAATATTAATAAGTGAAATATAATCGTAGTTACCGAAGCTCAGCTCCTGGTTGCCCGATTTACCCCAGGAAACACGTGCTTTGAGGTTATTGAATATATTCAGGTTGCTGATAAAATCTTCATCCGATAAGTTCCATGCGAAGGCTACTGATGGGAACAGCGCACTCCAGCGTTTGCTTTTTGCAAATTTGGAACTACCATCCATACGTGTCGTAAAGTCGAGCAGGTACTTGCGATTGAACGTATAGCTTAACCGGCCAAAGTATGATTGCAGTGCCCAGTCAGATGCTCCTCCGGTAAAATTGGCATATTGGGTCTTGGTACGGTCAGCCAGGTTCAGTGTAAATATTTCATTGCTGGCAAAATTGTATCCTGTTATCGACTGGCCCTGGTAATCGCTGGTTTCGCGCGAAGCACCCGCCATGGCATTGATACGATGTTTGCTTCCAATAGTTTTGTTGTAATCAAGATAGGCGGTATAATTCTGGTAAATATTTTTTGAGTTGGTAAATACCGCGCTGTTGGGCACATTTACGATATCGAAATTAGATCCATCCCAGTTATGCTGGGCAAATGTGGGATTGGTACGTTTCCCATCAGCAAAATCAAGCGTAATACCTACCTGTCCGACCAGTTTCAGATCAGGTATAATCTGAAGATTTCCCTTCACGTTGGTCGACAACCGATAGGAGTTTGATTTGGCAGTGCCGGCTTCTTTGAGGTACTGGATGGGATTTCTGAACCCACCCTGGTATTTATACAGTTGTCCCTGTGGGTTGTAAATGGGTACATAACTTCCCATCTGGTTTACGAAATACAGGATGCTACCCAAAGTAGTAGGTTCTACTGTTGGCTGACTTTCGAAACTGGTACGTGTTTCAAAATTCAGGCGATTAGACAGTTTGAAATCATAGTTGAGGCGAAGGTTATAACGGTTTGAATAATTTTCACCATGTTTAAATACGCCTTCATTGCGGGCATAACCTACCGAAAACAGGTAGTTGTTGTTATCACCACCACCCGAAATACCGATATTATGCATGTGTTGCGAGCCGGTGCCGAATACAGCATCAATCCAGTCATGTGACTGATAAAATCCCGGGAAATTTTCGAGAAAAATCAGCCAGCCGGTCGGGTCAGGTTCTGCGTTATTCCTGATTTTATCAAATACTGCCTGCGAAACCCCGGGCTGATTGATATTACGCATACCCTCATCATACATCTCAGCCAGTTGCAGGGTATTGGTACGTTTTTTCAGGAAATGAGGGGTTTTAATACCGTAGTTGCCGGAATACTGAACTGTTGGCGCCCCTTTTTTCCCTTTTTTTGTCGTCACAATCACTACCCCATCGGCAGCACGTGCGCCATAGATAGAAGCAGCAGCATCTTTCAACACGGTCAGTTCTGCAATATCATTGGGGTTAATGAGATTCAGATCGCCGGGAATACCGTCGATCAGCACCAGCACTTTTCCACCACTCATAGAAGAGGCGCCACGGATCTGCAGATTGTAATTTTCTGCACCAGGCCGCCCGCTGCCACGGGTTACAGTCACACCGGGCAGGGTGCCCTGCAGGGCATTCATGCTATTTGTAAGCGGGCGAGTCTCAAAAGTTTTATTACCCACCTTCGATACAGCACCGGTGAGTTCACCTTTCATTTTTGTACCATACCCGATGACCACTACTTCGTTTAGCTCGGTTTCCGCAAGCGCCAGGGTTATATCCAGCAACAGATTACTTCCGAGTTTGATTTCCTGCTTCTGATAACCCACATGTTCAAAAATGAGTACTTCGCCCATGGTCGCTTCAATGGAAAAATCTCCGGATACATTGGTGGTGGTACCGGTTCCGGGTTTACTCTGTACCGAAACCGAAACACCGGCCAATGGATTATTACCCTGCCCTTTTACTTTACCCGTAAAGACGCTTTTTTGCCGGGCCATCAGCTGGCTACTGAGCGAAAGTGTAAACAGCAGCAGCAATACCCATCTTGCAGCAACAGCAAGATATTCTGGGAGATGAATTTGTTTTTTCATGACAGCAATGTTTTAAGCAATCAGTTTAAATATTGATGATCAAATTTAAATGGATCACCATATTTGAATGATGGATGATTATGGGTGTTTAATAGATTATTTTACGATTTCTGTAATATGACGCAACTCATTTACCTGATCGGCTTTAATATATCCTGAGTGGATGAGAGCTCCCTGATGATTATTATCTGCCAGTAGAGCCTGTTTGAAAAATGCCGTGGCATTTTCGTTATACCCATTCATTAACCCAAGATGTCCCAATGCCATCAAATAATAACAATGTACTTTATTGGAATTATTCAGATCGACATCAAAAACAGTAAGACCTGGCAGAGATACAGCGAAATAGTCGATACTGATATCATCGGCCAGATGTGACTGACCAAAGGCAATCAGGCGTTGAAATATTTCCGTGGCTTTTGTTTCATTGTTCAGCTTTCTCCAGGCCAGACCCTGGTAAAATATCTTGTCAGGCTGTGGATCGTTGTAGAAAAAAGCAAGGCTGGGTTCACTGATGCCAATGGTAGCTGACTGAAAATAGCGCTCTGCCATTACCTTTTCACCCAGTTGCTCATACACGATCCCCATCCAGTAATGAATATCATTTTCCTGGGCACCAATAAGTTTACCCTCTCCCAGATTGGATGGATAATTTTCTGCCTGACTCAGCAAATGAAGAGCCTCTTCCAGCCGGCCCTGTTCAATAGCCTGTTTGGCGAGTTCTACATGACAAATCACATATTGTTTAATCACCATTCCTTCGCCTCCTTCCCAGGGATGAAATTTGCGGGTGCTTAGTAATTGTTTTGCCAGAATATATTCTCCTGTTTGATTATATAAAGTAATGCGCTCGAGGTACAGATCATCGCGTTGCTCTACAAGAGTCTCGTGCTGATTCAGGAATACCAGCCGTTTATCATGTTCTTTATTCAGTCGTTTATACAACTGATCGAGCTCCATCAGCACCCTTGCATCAGTAGTATCAAGTGCAAAAGCTGTCTCCATGAACTGTACTGCTTTTGCAGGATCATTCCGTTTATTGTAATAAGCAATGGAGAGATTGCGACATGCTGTTGCGAAGCGGGAATCCAACTCAACAGATTTTTCCCAGCAGGCGATGGCGTCATCGTACTGCCGCTTATCGTACCAGAAATTACCGAGGTAGTAGTATGCTTTCGCATCTGCCGGGTTCAGTTCAACCGCTTTCCGGAAAACAGGCACATCTTCTATTTT
The DNA here is from genome assembly GCA_047600605.1 of Chitinophagaceae bacterium. Taxonomy (GTDB): domain Bacteria; phylum Bacteroidota; class Bacteroidia; order Chitinophagales; family Chitinophagaceae; genus CAYMZZ01. Next base: position 1,425,295 of record JASGKK010000001.1, read on the forward strand.
ATTAGGGAAAACAAAATCGGGGCTTAATGAGGCTGCTTTCCCGAAATATTGCTTTGCCCCTATAGTGTTTCCGGCCAGGCTGGCAAACCAGCCCAGGTAGTATGTTGCCAGTGTATTTTCCTGCTGAGGACCGAGGCCGAGTGAAAGGAGTTGAATAGCCTCTTCATACAACCCCGCATGTGCATAGTCAAATGCATATTCTGAAAAATTATTGGCATTGTTCCGGGCGATATGCCGCAGATCGTCCAGTGCCTGTTCCGCAAAAAGGGTGGGATCATTTTCTTCTTTCAGCAAAAGGTATTTTTCGAACAGACAGCCGAAATTGAAAGGGTCGAGATCCAGCGCTTCATCAACACAGGCATGTGCTTTTTCACGCCTGTTTAGCTTGCGCAGTATAAATACCCGGGCATGCCTGGCTGTATGGCTATGATAATTTTTTACGAGTGATTTTTCTATCAGTGCCAGGGCTTCTGTATAATCTCCTTTCATCGTAGCGATCCTGGCCAGGTTTAAAAAACCAGCATGTTGCCAGGCATCGTTCCAGGTGCTTTTGAAAAAAGCCGCATAGGCTTCTTCGTAGCGGGATTTCAATGCCAGTACCCAGCCCAGGTTATAGTAGCACTCACCATCGTAGGGATTGGGATTGCGTTGTGTGAGCGTTTCAACAGATTTCCGGAAATATTTCTCTGCTGTTTCGAACTGTCCCCGGCGCAGGTTCCACAGACCGAGTGCATTGTTGACACGGGCATCGCGCGGATCCCTGCGCAATGCTTCTTCATAATAATCAGCGGCACTGTATGTGGCATGCCGGTACTGCTCGAGATGTAAGCCGGTGAGGTAAAGCTGTTCATTGTTTTCTACCTCCGCGGGTCGTTTAGCATGTTGAGCCGGTGCAGGCACCGGCTGTTCAACATGCTTTTCGGGCTGACAACTCACCAGTTCCCTGCCTGTTTCCAGATCAGTTATGGACAGGCTGATCTGCTCAGGCAAGAGACCCTGCTTTACCTTCACTTGTTGCTGGTACGGATTATCGGGTGCTGAAGAAATCACTTCACTAAACAAAAGTTCATTGTCCTGTAAAAGACGTACTGCTATTTTTTCATAGAGAGATGTAACATATAGCAGAATCGTGACCTTACCATCGTTTACTTCAAGATTGACGACTGCTTCCTTTGTGGCATTCTTTACCAGGCCTACTTCCCGGTAAGGCATAAAATACTGCTCAAATGTCTTTTCTTCATATGGCTGCAGCCAGGAAAAATCGGGTTGGTTGTCGGTAAAAACACCGGTCATCAATTCAATATACGGGCCGTCTTCATCGGTCAGATTCTGGTCCCAGGTACGGCCAAATTCGCCATTACCCCATGTCCACTGCTTTTTTCCGGGAGAAATATGGTGATTGGCCACATGCAGAAGTCCTCCTTTACTGTCGTGCTCATACCCGCCCATAAAATTGTAGCGCGAGCTCACGGCCATATAAGAAGTAGGGACTGGAATATTTTTATACCGCGAGATATCGGTACCCGGGGCATAATTAACTTTATAGTACACTCCTTTGGCAATAGGAAACGACGACACATCGCGCTTACCATGATCATACACGGCATGTACATCGGGTGGAAAAACGGATTGATAATGGTCGTTGACCTTTACAGCAGGATTTGCCCACCATAAAAAGGTTTGCGGAAAAGGACTGCGGTTATACAGTTTTCCTTTGATCTCGAGATACGCTTTTCCGGGATACAGTGTAAAACCTGCCATGCCCTTGGTACGGAACATGCGCTCCACCTCATTTACCCATACTGTCTTGCTGCCATCTTCGTTTTCGGAGATCGTATAATCTACCGGTTCGAAAGTAGAGGGCCGGTGATGCTGTGGCCAGTTAAATTCGATGCCACCGGAGATCCAGGGACCGGTAAGACCCACCAGTGCTGGCTTGATGACCTGATTGTAATACACAAAATGACGCTTCATCACCTTGTCGTACGCCATTTGTATGCGGCCGCCCAGTTCGGGCAGGATCATTATTTTCAGATAGCTGTTTTCGAGAAAGAGAGCCTGGTAGGTTTTATCAATTTTTTCGTCTTCAATCTTTTCAATTACCGGGAAAGGATACACCACACCGCTGCTGCCCTGGTATACCCGTTTTTCCAGAAACATTGGATTTTTTTCCGGAGCACCTACCGGATAGGTCGGTATCACCACAGATTCTACCCACGCCTTTACTTCATCCTGATTCATTGACAAACAATTTTGTTTCACACCAAAAATATTCCGTCTGAACGGTTTACCTGATGGAGTAACAACGGGATAAGATGGATTTTTTTACTATTTTTAAACCCCATAATCAACTCCGATGACGCAGGCCATTAAAAAGAAAGAAGGATTTCAGGGGCAAAAGATGATTGTCATTCCCAAACCGGTACTTAACAGTACCTGTGTAAAAAACGAGCTGATCAATGCACTCTATATTACTGACATCGGTTATTATCCTAAAGCAAGGTTTCACTATATGGAGCGGGTCACTGGCGCCGATCAGTACATATTGATCTACTGCCACGAGGGAAAAGGGAAAGTGATGATCGATAAAAAGGAATACAAAATGGAAGCCGATGATTTTATCATTATTCCCATTGACACGCCTCACTCCTATGCCGCCGATGAAAGTGACCCATGGAGTATTTACTGGATTCACTTCAAAGGGGGCACAGCCGGCAAAATTACCAACCATGTCAAAAAACAGGGCGGACTCAAAGGGTTTATCCGTTTTAAGGAAAAGAGCATCGAATTATTTAACGACATCTATTCGCAGTTGGAAAAAGGTTATTCTACCGACAACCTGATGTTTGCCAATATGTGTCTTTTGCATTTTTTCTCCACTTTTCTTTTCAATGACAAGTTTGACCAGTCAGGGAAACTCAGCAATAAAGATGCAATTGACATTGCGATCGACTTTCTCAGTAAACATACCGGGCGTACACTTTCGCTCGAAGAAATAGCCTGCGAAGCCAATCTGTCTCCTTCTCATTTTTCTTTCCTCTTCAAGAAAAAAACAGGTTTTTCCCCGATGGAATACTTCAATCACCTGAAAGTGCAGAAAGCCTGTCAGTACCTGTTGTTTACCAAACTGCGGATCAAGGAAATTGCGCTGGAGGTAGGCATTGAAGACCAGTATTATTTTTCCCGCATGTTTACGAAGGTGATGGGGGTGTCGCCGAATGAGTATCGGGTGAGGCGGGTGCAATAGAAGCTGGTAGCAACAAGCGTTTCCGGATACCAGACATTTACCTCTCTCAAAACATTATTTATCAACCGGGTAATCACTATTTGTCAAATTTTTAGTAGATACTGTGAATAAATTACAGTATCTATCACTATTCTTACATATTTATGCTATTTTTATAACAGATACTGTAAAAAAATCCAATTATCTGTATAAAATATAACAATTATGTCTCTTGAACAGTCTTTATTAAAATATGAAGGACAGCCTATCACCCAAGGCATCCTGAAGGACCTGCTGAAGGAATATTTGCGTCCACATAATAAAGTCAGGGAACTTGAAAAGAGAAATATACTGACGCCTGTAAAACGGGGATTGTATATCATCGGTCCCTCATTGAGCAGTCGCAGGCCGTCCCTCTATCTGCTGGCAAACCATATTTATGGTCCAAGCTATGTTTCCCTGGAAGCAGCACTTTCTTACTGGGGACTAATACCAGAGCAGGTTGCCACTGTCTCTTCAATGACCACTGGCTCTTCTAAAGTTTTCCGGACCTCTATCGGGCTGTTTCAGTATACCCGCCTGCGTCTGCCTTATTACAGTTTTGGCATCCGGATGGTAGAGTCTGCCAGTGATCAGGCTATGCTGATCGCCAGCCCGGAAAAAGCCTTATGTGACATTATTGCGGTAAAGGGTGGTCTACTCCTGCGCAGCATCACGCAAACCCGGGATTTCCTGACAGAAGACCTGCGCATGGAGCGGGATACGCTCACTCAACTGGATCAGGCAATGATCCAAAGCTGGATACCCGATGCACCCAAGAAAAGCAGTTTAGTCATGTTGTTAAAAACACTGGAGGGGTTATGATCAAAGAATGGCTGGAGACCTATCAACCCAAAAACAACGATGAAGCGCAACAGGCTTTACGGGAGATCATGCAGGAAATTGCGCTTGCCGGGCTTCAACGCAGTCGTTTTTTTGAAGTAGCCGCCTTCTATGGTGGCACCGCATTAAGAATTTTTCACGGTCTTGATCGTTTTTCAGAAGATCTGGATTTTTCGTTATTGAAAATCCAACCCGATTTTTCGCTTCAACCCTATCTCGATGGTCTGACCAGGGAGTTTTCCGCCCTTGGCATAGAGGTAAGCGTGGAAAAAAAACAAAAACCAAAGATCAGCCAGGTTGATTCCGCATTTCTAAAATCAGACACCAGCTGGCAGGAAATCATTCTGAAAGGGATCATTCCTCAGGAAAAACTGGATAAAATAACACCTGCCATTAAAATCAAGCTTGAAGTAGATAAGAAACCACCACCAGGGTTCCTGACCGAAGAAAAACTGTTACTAAAGCCTTTTTCATTTTATACAAAATGCTACCAGCTACCAGATCTTTTTGCCGGCAAGATGCACGCATTCCTTTTTCGCAAATGGGGCAATCGTGTAAAAGGAAGAGACTGGTATGATATGGAATGGTATATACAGAAGAGTGTTCCTCTCCACCTCCAACACCTGGCAATCCGTGCGCATGATAGTGGTAACTGGCCCTCGCAACAAATGAGTCAGAAAGATTTTTTTCAACTGATTGAGGACAGAATCAAATCGGTTTCGCTCAATCGGGTCAAAGAAGATGTTTTACCTTTTATAAAAGACTATACAAAACTCGACATCTGGTCAACCCAGTATTTTCAGGATATATCGAGAATGATCCGGTTTACGGAATGAAAGATAAAGACGAGATTGTGCCAAAGGCCGGTATAGGAGACCAAATGAGTGACCTGGTGAATAATCTAAAAGTTTTAATGACTGGCTGCTCCGATCCGACAGAAGAAAACAGCTTAAACAGGAAGGCTCAAAGGCTAAGCTTTTAAAGCAATAACATATACGATAATTAACGTAAGCACGCCAAATGAACAGAGAAATAACCATTTCACACAACGATCTTTTTGCATGGCTTTCGGACACTCTTGCAAAAATTGATCGATCAAAACTTACAGACGCATTTCTATATAGCTTAAGTTCAGGAGACCTGACATATAGAGCCTGCCTGGCCTCTTATATTTTTGCCTCAAGCATCCCAGAGCATACTATTGATAAACAAGTTTACCCATCCGGTAATATTGCCTGTAGCTACTGCGGACACTGTGAAACTTGTCCTCAAAACACAGAAGACCTGGAATCAGAGCTGAAAAATTATGGTGGTGTACGAGTCGATCAGGTTTTTGGCGCAACCTATTACTTACATAAATTTCTTTCGCTACCGCCGGTGAAACCTTCAAAAAAGGACTTCGACATTTTCAATAATATAATTGACGCAATCCTTTTATCAGAAAACAATACAAAGCCAAGAGATCTGGAAAAGATTTTCGGGAAGATATTCAGGTCAAATAAAGGGCAGCGGGAAATGATTATTGATCAAATGGGTATATCTGGAATACTGGAGACGGAAGAACATAAAGGATTTAAAACGCAATATACTCCACCATCATTAAGAGTAATTCCACCCGTGCATACAATTGACTGGTTTTATCCTGTATGCTGGTGGCGTGGGAAAAATAAAATAAATTTCGAGACATATGACTCTCTATTTGGCCATTATCCAGAGTTGAAGCGGGTTTAACCAGCGCTACAATACAATTTATCAACCTTTTTTTGCCAGCATCATAGCACGCCTTCTAATCTGATCTCGATCTTACCGCAAGCATGTCACTGCCGTCTTGAATAATCCTGTGCCTTTACCGGCTGCAGTTCGGCCCAGACCGATTCGAGATGAGTCAGGGAATGATAGTAACGGGATTTGTGCGAATGCTGCAAAACAATTTCGTCCCAGTAGCTGCGGGCATGTGCCGGGTCCGGTTTAATGGATTGAAGCGTATGGATGAAGTCTGTCTCTAACACCAGCACAACTTAATCATTTTCCGGTTGTGGCTGCTGATAGTGACCCGAGACTGTGGAAGCAAAAAGACGGAATTAAAAGCAGATAGGAAACAGGGGAGCAGTATCATGCAGATAGTACACTATTCAATCATTGCCTGTTTAATCGCCCGGTCAATCCGAAACTTCGGATCGCCTCGTTTCACCAGTAAAAGCAACGTGATAGCTTTCTGGAAAAGCCAGCTATCTTCTTTTTTTGCTGAAAAACGGTGGTAGCTGAATGGAGCCCCTCTCAGCCGGAAACTGCCCTGATGGCGCTGTCATCCAGACGCAAGTTCCCGCTTTATACAGCGTCTAACCTCTATATTGTACAATTATCTTCCAACCGCACTGCTAAATTCATTATGTCAAAACATTTAATTGCTCTGGCCGCCCTGACGGCCTCGCTGACTGCTTCGGCTCAGCGCACAGACTCTCTGAGTCGCAAAGACTATGAACATGCTGCCAGCTTCCTGGGCTTTGGCACCGAGTCGCTGGTTTACCGCACCAGCCTCCGCGCCAACTGGATGGACGGCGATAAGTTTTGGTACTCCATCAATACTGAAAAGGGGACCGAATTCTTCCTGGTCGATCCTGCCAAAAAATCAAAAGCTCCTGCCTTTGATCAAAACAAAGTGGCCGCTGCCCTGTCAACCTCCCTGGGTCGCACGGTGGATGCTTACAAGTTGCCTTTCCAGCAATTTGCCTATGCACCCGATCTGCAATCTATTTCCTTCTCTGCCGATAGTAAGAGATGGAAATATGTGCTGAAGAGCGGTGAACTCAGCCAGGAGACCGGTACAGCCCCCGCAGAAACTGCACCTGCACAGCCCATGGGCCGTCGTGGTGGCGGAGGTGATGTGGTTTCCCCCGATGGAAAGAAAGCGGCATTTATTCGGGATTATAACCTCTGGGTGCGCGATGTCGCCACCAAAAAAGAAACACAGCTCACTACCGATGGTATAAAAGATTTTGGTTACGCTACGGATAATGCCGGCTGGAGTTCCAGTGACCGCGCTATCCTGCGCTGGTCGCCCGATTCCAAAAAGATCGCCACCTTCCAGCAGGACCAGCGCAAAGTGGGCGATATGTACTTGGTGACCACCAATGTGGGTCACCCCACGCTCCGCGCCTGGAAATATCCCCTGCCGGGCGATAAGGACATCGCCATGATCCATCGCGTGATCATCCATGTAGATGAGCCCAAAGTGATCCGCCTGCAGGTAGCCCCCGATCCTCACCGTGCCTCACTCAGTGATGATATCTCCAGCAGCGGCACTTTTGATGATGTGGACTGGAAAACCGACGGCACTGAACTCGCCTTCCTCTCTACCTCACGCGATCATAAGATTGAAAAGATGCGCATCGCCGATGCCAGCACCGGTGCCGTACGTGAAGTGTTTGAAGAGCGTGTTGCCACACAATATGAATCCGGCCAGGGCGCTATCAACTGGCGCTACCTTGCCGCCACTGGTGAATTTATCTGGTATTCTGAGCGCGATGACTGGGGACACCTGTACCTCTATGATGCAAAAACAGGCCAGTTGAAAAACCAGATCACCAAGGGAAATTTTGTGGTGACCCGAATGCTGGAAGTAGATGAAAAGAAAAGAGAGATCACCTTTATCGGCCTGGGCAATGACCCTGTAAACCCCTACTTTGGCCGCGTCTATCGCGTGAGCTTTGACGGAAAGAAAATAACCGACCTGACCCCTGCCACCGGCAATCACATGGCCGTCTTCTCTCCCTCCAAAAAATACCTGATCGATACTTACTCCCAGCCAGATGTGCCCTCTGCTATGGTGTTGCGCGATGCAGCCACCGGCAAACAGCTCCTCGAACTGGAAAAAACCGATGTATCGAAACTGCAGCAGACCAAAGGATGGAAGGCTCCTGCCGTAGTAAAAGTAAAAGCCGCCGATAACAAAACCGATATCTATGGTCTTGTATTCACTCCCACTAAAATGGATGCCGGCAAAAAATACCCTGTAGTGGATTATATCTATCCTGGTCCGCAGGGCGGCAGCGTGGGTAGCTGGTCATTCTCCGCCTCGCGTGGTGATCACCAGGCACTGGCCGAACTGGGTTTCATCGTTGTACTCATCGAAGGCACCAGCAACCCCGATCGCTCCAAGAGCTACCATGATATGAGCTATGGAAATATGGCCGAAAATACGCTGCCTGACCAGATCGCTGCGATCCGCCAGCTTTCGCAGACCTACCCGATGGATACCGCCAAAGTGGGCATCTGGGGACACTCCGGTGGCGGCTTTGCCACGGCTGCGGCCATGTTCCGTTATCCCGATTTCTTCAAAGTGGGCATCTCCGAATCAGGCAACCATGATAACCGCAACTATGAAGATGACTGGGGTGAGCGCTACAATGGTCTCATGGAAAACTCCAACTACGAAGCCCAGGCCAATCAGAACTATGCACAGAACCTGAAAGGCAAACTAATGCTGGCACATGGCATGATGGACAATAACGTGCCTCCCTACAATACCCTGCTGGTTGTGGAAGCCCTGGAAAAAGCGAATAAGGATTACGATCTCGTGATCTTCCCCAACAGCGCCCACGGCTTTGGCCAGTATTCATATTATATGATGAGAAGAAGATGGGATTACTTCGTGAAAAACCTGCGCGGCATTGAACCGCCAAAGGAATTTGAGCTGAAAGCTCCGGCTCCTGCTAGAAGATAAAACAAATAAGAGAGGCTGCTAATGCAGCCTCTCTTATTTTAATACAATCGGAAAAAGGCAGCTATGGCAACACCTCGACAAAGATGGATATTATTTTTGCCGTAAACAGTTTGCCTTTTAATAGTTCTAACAAAAAACTATTATCGAACCAAAGAGCAGCCTTCTTTCTATTACAAACATTGTACAGGTATTCAGTTCTTCAAAGCAGTATATTTCTCAGCTACTGCCCCGCCCTGCTAACGCAAATTGTAATGTCAGTGTATGTTTTTAGTACCCGCACAATACTTATTTATCATATCAGCTGCTTCTTTTTGCTGAGCGACTGTTTGGGCTGCTTTTCTAGCCTTTTCAAAGTATTCACACGCATTCTCATGTTTACCCGCTCTTCCAAGCAGAACTCCCTGCCACACCAGGCAGTTGCTCGAATCCGGATAGCGGTTTCCAATTGCTCTTTGAAAATCATTGAATGAACGTTGCAAGCTATCCTGATATGATTCCACAATCGCTCTTTGATAAAAAACGTCACCATAGTCAACCTCCCCCTGCCCCTCAGTGGTTGGATTAAAATCGCTGTCAACCCTCATCAGAACGTTACTCTTAAGCAGAATAACCTTGTCAAAGTCTGCTATCGCCTTTGCATACTCCCTTATTTCCGAATAAGCTATTCCCCTATTATAATACGCTAATTGTACCCTGGGGTTTTGTTCAATTGCTTTAGAATACAGAACGATACCTTCTTCAAATTTTTTCTCGTTAACAAGATCCGCACCTTTATCAACGAGACTTTGAACAGTTTCCTGTTTTTCTTTACAGGAGACGTGACAAACCATTAAGAGAGCAAAAAATGTCAGTTTAGAAGAAGTCATTAAGAATAATAATTACTTGTTTACAATCCCCGATAGGAATTACCTTTCCCAGCAATGGCATATTCTACAAATTTCATACTTGAAAAATCTGGTATGAGTTCTTGATACGGTTTTGTCCAACTACTCATAACAAATTCCTCAAGCCTGCCAATTTCGCCCTGATCAGGTTGAAAGTTGATTTTGTCAAAAAAAGCCCTCATAACGGTATAGCCAACGACAGTAGGATTCGTGTCCGTAAATGCCCGTCCTTCAATTTTGATTATATCAACCGTCCAAAAATTATTTACTCTTGAAAAAGCGAATTCTAATCCTTTTCTTGCAGCAATTTTCCAGGATTCATAGCCATATTGGGAGACTTCTTCAATATATCCTTGGCTTGTAAACCCTTTCCCTGAGTAATGCTCACGTATCTCATTTTTACTGTTGATGTTTGGTTCAACGTTCAATGTCACAATAGCAACAGTTCCGATCCCATTCTCAAATTTTGTCCAGCGATATGAATTTAATTCTGTCATTCCATTCCTCCGCTTTTTTTAGGTTGCTGTAAACATATAAATATGTTTCATCCCTTTTAGCAAATTCTGAAAATATCCTGACTTTTCTCTTTAGCCTGGGGCTTTTGTATTTTTGGCAACATAAATACAGCTTTTCCAAGTTCAGGTTTTGACAACCACTTTTTTTTCGATCAAGTAAAATTACGTGATACAATTAGCCCCTACAACAGCCCTAATCATCCTTCACCGGGACTACGATCACTGCTGGCACCTTCGACGATAGGGGGATCAGAATAAAAGCAGGTTTCGGAGGGTCTACGACACCTCTCCTCAAACCGTTTATCCTACACCCTGTTTTTACCACAAATGTCTTTCGAAACATCAAGGGTTGCCGGGTAAACGCTCGGCTCTCAATTGCTTTCAGCGCGACTTTACTAATCGAAAAATCATCACGCATTATTAATTCAGGCAATATAATTGTTGTACCTTGCGTTATTAAATAAAAATAACACCGCCATGTTGAAATCATCAATCGCCGCCCTATTGCTTGTATTCGCGCTCAGTGCCTGCACAAAAGACAATGATGAACCCAGTTCCAAGACAGACATCCTTACTTCAAAAACATGGGTATACGACCTTTACATTACAAGATTCAATGCAACAAACTCTATTTACCAGTATAAAAAAGGGAAACCATACAATGCACTCAATCTGACCAACGACTGGATCAAGTTTGAAAAAGATGGCACCTATACAAGAAAAGATTATATGGGTGCCAGTAAAACCGGCACCTGGAAATTTGTAAATGACGAGTCCGGCGTATCAACCGTCGAAGATGGTGCAACACATACCAACACTATTAAAGTATTAACAAAAGACCGCTATAGCTGGTACGATCCTGCGGATGACGCTTATGGCGAAATGATCCCTCAATAAATATACTTACTGATATAAAACAACCGGCTATTGTTTAGAGCAATAGCCGGTTTCTTCTTTTTAAGAGGGACCAAAACTAAAGCTACCGTCTGACAGTATCCCCGCCACTGGTATTATCCCTTACACCTTCTTCCTTTTACTTTCCACCTAAATAAAAAGCCGCCACAACTATAGCGACTTTCGCTGAGGTCCCAGGCAAACAATCTTCGAATCATCTGTAAAATGATCTCTTAATAATTTCCAATCTAAAATGGTCGGAAATCAGACTATTATGATAGACGGAATTTAAGTTTTTGATACTCCTCTGATGGGAAATCGTGATTAACCCATTGCTCCCTGTAGCCCTGTTTTCCGTATTGTTCCAGAATATTTTCCAGAACAGCCAATACTAAATGAGCAAAATGTTTTTTGCTGCTTGTGGTTGAAAAAATCAGGTCGTATGTTATTGCGTTCGATTCACTTAAATTAGACCATGCCTGTGAGTAAAACAATTCCAGAGATATGTCATCACTACCCAGTGCCCTCAAGACTACTTTATGCTCCCCAGGTTCATCTACAAAATGTATATCTACTGATTCTTTTTCGTCACCGAGTATTTGATTCATACCGCTCACTAATTCACAAAGAGTATCATGCAGATATGATACAGGTATTTCATGACGACTATCTTCAGCGCAGATCATTGCATCAGCCCAGCCAGCGCCACAGAGGATATATGTAAATTGAAGACTCAAGACTACTGTGTTTAATTTTAAGAAAAATAATTAACTGCTTCAATTAGTATAGTTCGTAGGTAGATGCCAAAATACTAACCCATACAGTAAATAGTTAGAACGACTGAACCATTGTGAGCATGTCAGCAGCGATCTGAAAGATAGTAAGTTTATTAATTCGTCGTTTTCTTCGTAAATCGAATGAATAACCATGTTACGAACAACATCCGATGTACTGATGAATGTTTTGCATTCATTGGGACGCCATGGCTAGCCCGGACCGCTGTACGCCCCGCAGTTTGCGGGGGCTGCCTAACCACTCGGTTTATACTACTATTCATTTATTTTAAAAATCCTTACTACCCTCTACCATACACCCTACACCCCAAATAAAAAAAGCCGCCACAACCGTAGCGACTTCTCCGAGGTCCCGACCAGATTCGAACTGGTGTACGCCCCGCAGTTTGCGGGGGCTGCCTAACCACTCGGTTTATACTACTATTCATTTATTTTAAAAATCCTTACTACCCTCTACCATACACCCTACACCCCAAATAAAAAAAGCCGCCACAACCGTAGCGACTTCTCCGAGGTCCCGACCAGATTCGAACTGGTGTACGCCCCGCAGTTTGCGGGGGCTGCCTAACCACTCGGTTTATACTACTATTCATTTATTTTAAAAATCCTTACTACCCTCTACCATACACCCTACACCCCAAATAAAAAAAGCCGCCACAACCGTAGCGACTTCTCCGAGGTCCCGACCAGATTCGAACTGGTGTACGCCCCGCAGTTTGCGGGGCTGCCTAACCACTCGGTTTATACTACTATTCATTTATTTTGAAAATCCTTACTGCCCTCTACCATACACCCTACACCCCAAATAAAAAAAGCCGCCACAACCGTAGCGACTTCTCCGAGGTCCCGACCAGATTCGAACTGGTGTACGAGCTTTTGCAGAGCTCTGCCTAGCCACTCGGCCACAGGACCTGATACTTTAAAAGGATGGCAAAAATAAGGTATTTTCGTTGAATACTTTTATTATAAACCGCTGAAAATATTCGTCATGAGTCGTATTGCCGAATCAGAGCTGATCATCAACCCACGCGGAGCCGTCTATCACCTTGACCTCCGGCCCGAGGAAATTGCTGACACCGTCATCACCGTAGGCGACCCCGACCGGGTACGGGAAGTCAGCAAATATTTCGACAGCATCGAAGTGCAGGCACAGCACCGCGAGTTTATCACCCATACCGGACGGGTGGGCAGTAAACGGCTGACGGTGCTCTCCTCCGGTATCGGACCCGATAATATTGATATCGTGCTCAATGAGCTGGATGCCCTGGCCAATATTGATTTTGAGACGCGCCAGATAAAACCGAAGCTGAAAGCACTCAATATCGTCCGCCTGGGCACTTCGGGTTCGCTGCAGGCCGATATCCCGGTAGACAGCTTTGTAGCCTCTACTCATGGCCTGGGCGTCGACAATCTGCTGCATTTCTACCGGCTGGAGCAGAATGAGGAAGAAAACCTGCTGCTGCAGTCTTTCGTGACCCATACGCAGCTGCATGGACAGGGTATATCGCCTTATATCAGTGGCTCGGCCCCTTCCTTGCTCAAACATTTTGTAACGGGTTTTCACCAGGGCATCACGGTTACCTGCCCCGGTTTTTATGGCCCGCAGGGACGTATCCTGCGTCTGGGTGTTCGCAATCCGGAGCTGATCAGCCGGCTGACCGACTTCCGCATTGGCCCGCACCGGATCAGCAATTTTGAAATGGAGACTTCGGCCATTTATGGCCTGGGACGCCTGCTGGGGCATAACTGCCTGGCACTGAATGCCATTGTGGCCAACCGGGTGCAGCAGACCTTTTCAAAAGATGGAAAAGCAGCGGTAGAAAACCTGATTAAAAAGTTTATTCAGACCTTTGCTGACTCCTTTTAATCAAAGGAATTGATAACAATAAGGTCATTCACGCAGCTTGCCCCGTTTACACTATTTTTGCACGCTGCAAAAGCCAAAGCTTCTGCGGTATTATTTCCGAGGATTTAACCCATGACACTCCGTTTTTTCAAGTACCAGGGCACCGGCAACGATTTTATCATTGCAGACAACCGCAGCGGCGAATACAGCCAGCTTAGTACCGATCAGATCAGGCGACTCTGTGATCGCCGTTTTGGCATTGGCGCAGATGGATTCATGCTGCTCAATGAAAAGCCAGGCTATGATTTCGAAATGAAATACTACAATGCCGATGGCCGCGAAGGAAGTATGTGTGGTAATGGCGGCCGCTGCATCGTAAAATTTGCCTATCACCTGGGCATCCACCGCAGCGAATACAAATTCCTGGCCGTGGATGGCGACCATGAAGCCGAAATAGATACAGACGGCATCGTTTCCCTGAAAATGAAAGATGTAGATAAGGTCACCAAACTGCGCGGCGACTTTGAACTCAATACCGGCTCACCCCACTACATCAAACTGGTAAACGATGTCATGAATGTTGACGTATATAAAAAGGGGCGCGATATCCGCTACAGCAAAGACTATGAAGCTGAAGGCATCAATGTTAACTTTGTAGAGCAGGTGGGCGACCACGAGATCATTGTACGTACTTACGAGCGCGGGGTCGAAGACGAAACTTACTCCTGCGGCACAGGAGTGACAGCCGCCGCCCTGGTATCGTATCACAACGAAAACGGATTTAACGATGTGCAGGTAAAAACACTGGGCGGCAGCCTGGTAGTGGAGTTTGACCGCACAGACGACGATCACTACCACAACATCTGGCTTTGCGGCCCCGCCGAAAAGGTATATGAAGGAAGTGTGGAACTGAAATAAATACAGTCACCGGTACCAACCAAAATCAGGAGTCATCATGGTACAGTTTTTTAAAAACATCAATCACCGTACTGTCGAAATCGACAAACCCGAAAATGGCGCCTGGATCAATGTTCTCCCTCCCCTGCGCCAGGAAGAATTTACAGAACTGGCCGAAGAACTGGAAATCCCTATCGACTTTCTGACCGACTCGCTGGATATTGACGAACGCAGCCGTTTCGAAAAAGAAGACAATGTAAAACTCATTGTCATCAAAACGCCTACAGAAAACAATTCATTCAACGAAAGCGATGCCTACTATATCACCATCCCGATCTGTATCATCCTCACCCACACACAGATCGTAACGGTGAACTCCTTCGAAAACACCGCTATCAAAAAATTTCTGAACACTTTTCAAAACCGTCACGAAGACAAGAAGAACATGATGGTGCTGAAGATCTTCGAAAAAGTGGTACAGAACTTCATGGAGCACCTGAAGGAGATCAATCAGCGGCGCAACGTATTTGAACAAAAACTTTACGATGCCAGCCGGAATGAACACTTGCTGGAACTGATGCGTATCCAGAAAAGCCTGGTATACTTTGTAACGGCGCTCCGATCCAATGAACTGCTGCTGATGAAACTGGAACGCAGCAATTTCCTGGGATTGAATGAAGAAGAAAAAGAATTCCTGGGCGACCTGATCGTAGACAACTCACAGGCCCTTGAAATGGCCAATATCTACACCAATATCCTCAGCAGCACACTCGACGCCTTTGCCAGCATCATTGCCAACAACCAGAACCAGGTATTGAAACGCCTGTCGGTGATCACCATCGTACTCACCTTCCCGGTACTGATCGCCAGCGTATTTGGCATGAACGTACGCAATGGTTTCGAGGATTCACCCTACGCTTTTTATATTGTCGTTTTTCTGTCGCTCGTAATATCACTTTCTGTAGGCTGGTTATTTCTTCGCAAAAAAATTATCTGATTAGATGCAACAGTTTTCTATCCGCGTATATGGGTTGCTTATCAATGAACAGAAACAGGTGCTCGTAAGTGATGAATTTATCCGCGGTCACTATTACACTAAATTTCCAGGTGGCGGCCTCGAGTTTGGTGAAGGCACCCGCGACTGTCTCAAACGCGAATTCAAAGAAGAGATGGATCTGGAGGTACAGGTAGACGACCATCTCTATACAACCGATTTTTTTCAGATGAGCGCTTTCAACAATGCTTATCAGATATTGAGCATCTACTATTTCGCCCATGCCCTGGAGCCTATCAAAGCCCCCCTGCGCACCCGCCCTTTCGATTTTGATGCCGCTCAACTGGCCATTTATGAAGACAAAAAAGAAACAGAAACCTTCCGTTTTATAAACTGGGAAGATTTTTCGGAAGAAAGTGTGACCTTGCCGATAGATAAGGTGGTGGCCAGACTAGTGAAACAAACACGCTGAACAGGATTTGAAAATTTGATGATTTGAAGATTTTAAGATGCCTTTTAGGCTTGTATTTCATTTGATAGATTGAGAAATTTAATACCGGTATTCATCCTCAAATTTTCAAATCATCAAATCTTCAAATCATTCTCTCATCGCTCCTTTCTTCATCTCCGCTGCGAGCTCATGTCCCAGGTATTTTTCTATCCAGCCATGGATCAGGTAAATGACAGGAGTGAGTAATATAGCCACAAGAAATTTATAGATGTAGTTGACGATGCCAACAGCCAGAAACAGTTTGAAGGGCCATACCAGATCATTGCCAGTATTGTTGACACGTGAACCGATATAAAACGCAATAAAAAGCACTACAAAGCTGTCGATAAACTGCGAAATAAGCGTGGAGCCTGTAGCTCTCAGCCAGATGCGTTTTTCACCTGTAACTTTTTTGATCCGGTGAAAAACAAATACGTCGATCAACTGACTCAGAATGAACGCTGCCAGAGAGCCGACAATGATAAAACTGCCCTGCCCCAGCACGCTGTTATAAGCCTTGCTCATATCAGGTACGCCACTACCCTGTTTACTGGTAATAAAAAAATCGGCGGGCGTCAGGCTCATGGCGCCAAAGAATATGAGAAAGGCAAAGGCGATCAATCCGGCAGTAAGCCAGGAGAGAAAACGCACACCCTTCATTCCGTAATACTCATTGATAATATCTGTCATAATAAATACTACCGGCCAGAGCAGTACACCGGCAGTAAGGTTAAATGACAGGTCGTTGCCCAATATATGAAGATTGAGCGGCGGGATACCCAGCGTTTTTTCGAGGGAAAATATTTTCACGCCAATGATCTCTGCAATGAGTGCATTGGCAATAAAAAAACCGCCCAGGATAATAAACAGGCGGGTCGGCTTATGCCTGATAATTGTGCTGACCATTTTGATACAGGAAATAAAGTATCAACAAACATAAGAATAATATGTTGGCTGTGACCAGCCAGGCGGGCACATAGGGCCGCAATTGCCTTTTGACCAGTAAAACACCCAGATAAGACAGATTGACCAGGGGCAAAACCACCACGGCCATTACCTGCCCAATGATCACGATACCGGAAATAAGCGCCTGCTCCTCGGTCCAGTCGCGTATCAGTAAACTAATGGAAACCAGCAAAAAGAGTCCGCAGATAAAAGCCAGTCGGGACAAAAATAATAGCCAGCGCATCCGTATTTTTCGTGTAAAATAGCATTATTTTGGCAGCCTGAAAATGAATCGGGAGAGGAGTTTCCCCTGCTATTCACTAAAAATTCATAATGAAAAACGAATTGGTAAAAAAAGCCCTGCCCCATGTGGTGGCGGTTTTGATTTTCCTGCTGGTTTCAGTATTGTTCTGCAAACCAGCCCTGGAAGGCAATGTACTGGATCAGCATGATATTGTGGGTTGGAAAGGCATGGCCCAGGACGCTTTTGATTATAAGGAAAAGAATGGCCATTTCCCTTTGTGGAACACTCACCTGTTTAGCGGCATGCCCAATTACCTGATTGCCATGGGCGGAAAATCTATATTGCCTGACCTCAACCAGGTTTTTGCGCTGGGATTACCGCAACCCATGAATTTCTTTTTCCTGGCCAGCCTCTGTTTTTATATTCTTTGCCTGGTACTGGGTGCAAGACCGGTAGTAGCCATCTTTGGCGCACTGGCCTATGCATTTGCCACGTATAATCCCATCATCATTGCAGCCGGACATGTGACCAAGATGTTTGCCATTGCGTATATGCCACTGCTGCTGGGAGGCCTGTTGCTTACCTATAATAAAAGATACTGGCTGGGTCTGGCATTATCCACGCTGGGGGCTTACCTGCTGCTGGGAGCCAATCACCCGCAGATCAGCTATTATTTTTTCCTGATAGCGGCAGCAGTCACTATTAGTTATGTTTTTGTATGGATAAAAAACAGGGAATGGAAACATCTGGCATTTTCTGCCGGCATTGTTGGCATTGCCGCCATCGCGGCATTGCTCACCACTTCTTTATCGCTGCTTACGACTACTGAATACAGCAAGGCCACCATGCGTGGCGGTAAAAGCGTGGAGATTGCCGGCGACAGTGTGAAAAATGTAAAAACCACTGGCCTCGATACCAGCTATGCATTCAGTTATAGTCTCGGCAAAGGCGAAGCACTCACCCTGCTTATGCCCAACTCATTTGGCGGCAGCACCCGGCAGGTTTTTGGCGAAAGCTCCGGGCTGGCCAGTAAAATGACCTCCAAAGGCATTCCGGAAAATGTGGCCACCCAACTGGCCGAAAGTTTTCCGCGCTTCTGGGGTGACCCCAGTTCAACCGGTGGCGGCCCTCTGTATGCTGGCGTGATTGTATGCCTGCTGGCGTTGATGGGATTCGTATTGTACAAGCACCCGCTCCGCTGGGGATTACTCGCCATTTCTGTCATTGCGATTATGATGGCCCTGGGCAAATATCTGCCCGGGTTCAACATTTTCCTGTATAATAATCTGCCACTTTACAGCAAGTTCAGAGCACCTTCCATCACCATGGTGATACCACAGCTGATCATACCTGTAATGGCTGTACTGGGCTTACAGACAATTTTATACCGTGATAATGCCCAGGCTGCACTGCAGGCAGATTTCCGCAAGCTGCTTTATGCAGTTGGCGGCCTGCTGGCCCTTTTGCTGATCTGCTATCTGATCATGGATTATGGTTCGCTGATCGATCAGTCGATTACCGCCAATCTAAAAAGCGCAGGCGCTGACGATAATTTTATCCGCAATGCCATCAATGCCATGAAAGAAGAGCGTCGCTCTATCTTCGGTATGCAAATACTCCGCACTGTCGGTTTCATGATACTGGTACTGGGTCTGCTTTGGCTATACCTGAAAAATATTTTAAAACCGGTTGTAGTAGCGGTGATCTTTACCGCTATTACATTCGTTGACCAACTGATCGTAGATAAAGATTATCTGAACGCAGAGAACTATAAGCCGAAAGAAGAGATGGAAAGCCATCTGACTGTCAAAAACAATATCGACAACCAGATACTGGCCGACAAAGAACCACAGTTTCGTGTGTATTATGCCGGACAGGACCGCTTCATGGCCACCGATTATCATACTTCTACCTTCCATCGTTCTATTGGCGGTTATCACCCGGCCAAACTGCGGATTTATCAGGATATCATTGAGCGTTACCTCTACGGTGGCGATGCCCGCCAGGTATTGAATATGCTCAATGTGAAATACATTATTGCACCCAATCCGCAAAACGGGCAGGAAACGCTTATCCCCAACCCTGAAGCTTATGGCCCCTGCTGGCTGGTAAAAAATGTAAAACTGGTGAGCGATGCCGCTGCCGAACTGCAGACCATTGGTCATACCGATCTCAAAGACACTGCCGTGGTTCAGGCGGCTAATGCCCCCAACCTGGTTCAGCCACAATGGGACAGTACGGCCAGCATCAGCCTTGTCAAATACGATAACGACGAAATAGAATACAGCTCCAATGTGGCTACTCCGCAGTTTGCCGTATTCAGCGAAGTATACTATGATATGGGCTGGAATGTGTACGTAGATGGACAGAAATCGAACTACGTGAAAACAAACTATGCCCTGCGCGGCATGTCGCTGCCTGCAGGCAAACACAGTATTAAGTTTGTGTTTGAACCCGAATCGGTGAAGAAAGGAATGCAACTGTCATTTATAGGATCAATACTGGTTGCTATTCTGGTAATTGGAGGCCTGGTGATGAACTGGCGCCAATTGCAATCAAGACAGTAACAGTATAAAGTTCCAGTACCTTCCGTATGAACGGACAGATATCACTTATTATCATCAGCTATAACCGGCCGGCTGATCTGCTTGAACTGTTGCAAAGTCTGCGGCAACAGGCAGATCAGTCTGTGCTCAGGGAAGTACTGATCTTAAACAATGCGTCTACGGTGTCTTATAGTAGCATTGAAACTTTCATTCAGGCCAATCCGGCTCTCCCGATCCGTTATATTGTATCGGACGAAAATCTGGGGGTATCCCGTGGCAGAAACCGGCTTATGCAGGAGGCTGTTGGTGAATGGTTGCTGGTACTTGATGATGACATTATATTTCATCAACCGGAGAATTTGAAACGAATAGCTGCTACTTTTCAAAATCCCTTGTTTGAAACAAACAATACAGCAGTAGTAACATTCCGGGTCATCTATTATTCTACGCAGGAAGTACAGCGCACAGCCTTTCCTCACAAGCAGTATGATCTGTTGAAAAATAAGACCCATTTTCTGACCTATTATTTCGCAGGTTGTGCTCATTTGCTGAAAAAAGAAGCACTTGCAAAGACTGGATTTTATCCGGAAGATTTCTTCTATGGAATGGAAGAATATGATCTTTCTTACCGGCTGATACGTGAAGGATATACACTGGGCTACGACGGGAATATTACATTCGAGCATAAGGAGTCGCCCGCAGGCAGGCAGCCGAACTATGAAAAACTGGCATCACAATGGGTCAATAAAAGCAAGGTGGCGTGGCGTTATTTACCGGCACTTTATTACTTTACTACAGCCCTGGCATGGAGTTTCCGGTATCTTACCCATGCAAAAGGACATTGGGGTACTTTTTTCCGATCCTGGGCCCGAATCTTACGCATACCATTCACTGAACAGAAATCTGGTGTGGGCACTGCCGGCTTAGCGTATCTTCGCCAGATAAAAGCGCGGCTTTGGTATTAAATACCGGGACGGCCTTCGTCTAACCATGAGCAACATCAGCATCATTACCATCTGCTTCAATAATCTCGATGAGGTACTGGCTACCTGTAGGTCGGTTGATGAACAAAGTATGCCGCCCTTTGAACATATACTGGTCAATGGCTTTACCCATCCCGATATTGAAAAACACTTGCAGACTCATCCTCAGCCGCCCTACCGACGCTGGCATTCCGGCCCTGACAAAGGCATTTCCGATGCCTTTAACATTGGAATCCGTATGACAAAAGGAGATGTTATCGTTTTATTGAATTCCGGCGACTGTTTTTATGATCAGCAGTCCCTGGAAACAGCTACTGCCGCTTTCAACGAAGATCCTTCACTGCAATGGATACATGCAAAATTTGAATTACACCGGGGACATAAGAATATTATTATAGGCAAACCATTTGAAAAATCCAAAGCTTACCGTGGCATGCGCAGTATTAGCCACCAGACCATGTTTGTACAAAAATCCCTCTATGACCGATATGGATTGTATGATACAGATATGAGAATTGCTATGGACTACGATTTTCTCCTGCGTATCATAAATGAAAAATTCAGGTTTATCGAAAAACCATTAGTCCGCTTTGCGCCTGGCGGAGTGAGTAGTTTACAATATGAACGCGGACTTGAAGAAATGCGATCCAGTTATCACCGGCATATTGGCAAAAGTTGGAAACTGAATATCTGGCAGGCCAGGTTAAGGTTTTTGCGATGGCTTTTGCAAACCCGTATTGGTAAATGGCTGTTCCGACTCAAAACCGCATTGAAACTGGAGAATATGTAACTTTCTCAGCGCTTTTTGAAAAAGTCAAGAATATAACTTCCCGACATCAACAGTTTCGAAAAGACACCTCTGTTAAGGAGACCCGGCGAAACTTTTACCTGTTTATGAATAAGCGCCTGCAGCAGGTATGGCAACGGTGCATCGCTGTATTCCTGCGCCTCCTCTACACTTCTTATCTTCAAATTGCGTATAAGTCTCCAGTAATAATCATAGACAAATGGGTTGCGCAGAATACGGGTGCCAAATTTTTCCAGCAATAAAACATTTTCAGGAATCTGCACAGATGGGGCATACTTGGTATAACCTGTTACCTGCTCCTGGTGAAAACCCACATTGACAAGTATCTGATCTATGTATTGATACTTTTTCTCTTGCCGGATACACCTGATATAATACTCAAAATCTACCACAAACTTAAGACGTCTGTCGTATAATAAACCGATATCATTACGAATGAATGTGCAGCTTGGATTACCTACATATACCCTTTTAAACAGATGCAATGGACTCACTCTCATAAATATCCTGTCCCATGTATTACACCTCACCTCCTGGCGATGTCCATTACTTTCGGTGATATTACAGAAAGCGGAAAAGAAAAAACGAACGGATGGATGCTGTGCTGCCGTTTTTACAAAGATATCCAGCGCATCAGGCGATGCCAGCCAGTCATCATTATGCATTAATTTGATCCATATACCGGCGGCCTGACGTATAGATTCATTCCAATTCTCGGGAGAACCCAGCGAAACAAGGTTTTTCACATATCGTACCGGGCGGGTAAATGCAAACGAAGTTACCAGCTCTTTTACTGAATCATCCGGACTGTCATCAGTAATGACTATTTCATAATCAGTAAATGTCTGCGTTGCCACAGAGGCAAGCAGCCGCTGAAGATGCATCACATTCCGGTATGCGGGAATGCAAATAGAAATATATGGTGGTTTAACCTCCATGTAAAAGGGTTAGGCCTCCGTTTTTAAGAGAAAATTGATGTAAGGCGCAACATTTCGGTCAAAACTGAAATACTCTGCCGCACGGTAACAGCCTTCAGAATATTTTTCAAAATCTGCTTCTATCTTTTGAACAGCTGCTTCGATTGTAGCAGGTTCGTAATTGTCTACCAATACTCCTGCACCAAACTCCTCAATAAGCTTGAACCCTGGAATATTACAGGCAATGGCCGGAACACCAGCAGCAAAATTCATAAACAACTTGCCTGAAGGCGCAGTAAGGTAATTGAAGCTGGCTCTGATAAGATCCCATTCGTAAAAACAAAACCCTATACGAAACTGAGCAAGAAAAGAAATGAAGCTTCCGCTCTCCAGGTATGTACGATTAAATTCAACAATACTTTTATTGATAAGATCTTTGTATTCCGTTTCTATATGAGCGAGCATTTTTGGATTTGCCGACCCCTTTAATACCATATGATGCTGCGGATAGGCCCGGAAGAAATTGAGTGTTTCGATAATTGCAAGCCTTTTGTCGATTGCTCCTGCCCAGATAAAATCCTTCCGGCCGGTTACAGGATAACGTTGCCCGTTGTAGGATGGCGCATTCTGAATATAGAACACATTCAGATTTTGCCCGGGAAACATATATTCATATCGCTGTTTGCTTTGAATAAATACGGATTTGATTTTATTGAAATCAATCCTCCGATAAAATGGATTGGTATTATTATCAATCTCCAGCGACAGAAAATGGACTGATCCGAATAATTGTTGTGCCAGGTGCAGCACCTGCAGGTCTACAGCTATAACTATATCGGCTGCAGTTCTTCTTTTCTTAAGATGCTGCCGAAGTACAGAAGGCAGATAATAATTATAGTAACTGTAATAATAAGTGTACTCTGGTTTTATCTTTCGGATAAAAGGAGTAAACCTGGAAAGGATAAAGTCTTTTTTTTCATACCACTGAGCTGCCAGCGGTTTGGTCTGCAGATAGGTTACTGTACGACTGGTTTCCTTAGCTTTTGCGCCGTGCGGAAGAAAGGAGATAACTTCTACTTCAAAATGCGGATCGAGGGCATCGTACAGGTTCAGGATACTGGGTTGATACAGTATATAATCGTTTAGTGTAAGTATGAGTACTTTTTTCTTCATGCAGACATCAGATTTGCCAGTTCCTCAATGGTTGTCTCAGGCCTCCAGCCCAGGCCGAAGATACGTGCCGGGTTTGAGACCAATACCGGGTACTCTGCCTTGAATCCCTCCCGAATACGTATATGTTCCTGCCAATTGAGACCAAAACGTGAAAAACATATCTGTAACCAGTCAGCAATGGCATAAGATCTGCCAGTGCCTATTACTGCCTCCGTCACCGTTTCCTGGTTGACGAGGGTCCATACTGCTTTTACAATATCGCCGGCAAAACCAAATTCTTTTCTGACCGTAACATCTCCTATTTCGAGGTATTCTTTATTACCAGAAGCAATTCTCTGTGCAGTATCAGCAATTTTCTTGTTCACATGTCTTTCTGAACGCAATGGGCTATCGTGAGTAAAGAAATATCCCATATATACGTTTACACCCAATGTACGGTAGTATCGTGCAGCGTAAGTGGTGTAAATACGGCTGGCAGCGTACATACTGGTAGCGTCAAACGGGGTATCCTCTGAAATGGGCGTCCCATCATTGTGAAACTGCAGTCCGCTACCCGATAAAAAAAGCCGGGTGCCGGGCGAATGTACTTTCACTGCTTCGAGCAGATTAAGGCTTCCTGTTGCTATAGTTTGGTGATTCTCGGCCCATACTTCATGACGGGTTGTGGAGTTGGCAGCAAAATCAAACACATAATCAGGTTTCTCCTGTTTGATCAGTGATGATACCGCATTTATACTGGTAATATCTATAAAAGTAGCGGGATATGATCTTGAAATACCGATCACTTCAATACCTTTTGCTTCCAGTAATTTACCAAGATAGTAACCGTCCTGGCCTGCACTGCCCCAGATGACAGCCTTCATCGTATAATTTTTTTAAATGATTCCTGCCTGCAATAAATTGTATTGACATAGGTATCTGCAAACGCAAAATATCCGCTGGATTGCATAAAGGAAGCAATTTCGGGGATCTTCTGCTGTTCATTGCTATTGCTGAATGTAATACTTTCCACACAGACTACTTCTGGCCTAAACCGGTTGAAATTGATGGATTGAAGAATATCGAGATCTAACCCTTCTACATCCAACGATATAAGATGAGGACCTGTTTCAAAATACTTATCCATTACCTCATTCACATTTACCAGCGGAATATCGCGAAGCCGTTCATAATCTATACCTGTTTCTGACTGGCGGCGGATCGCTTCTTCTTCAGAAAATGTATTCCAACCCGCATACTGATCCGGAAATCTGAAAAAATCGCTGGTCGTTACGCTACCTACTCCCAGGCCGGCGGGAAGGAATATATCTCTGGGCCGGTGTTTACGGATCAGTGATGCATAAAAAGGATTAGGTTCAATACATACTCCATGGGCCCCACGCAGATAAAAATAATATGTATTATTTCCGTAGATGGGGTGGAATGTACCGATATCGAGATACCTGGGATTAGTCAGTTGCAGGCAATCGTTGAACAGATAACGGATTACCTGATCTTCACCGGCCTGAGAATAGCTGGGTTGCACTTTCCCTTTTAAAATCAGCCAACCAGCCTCAAGCTTTCCTCTTATCCGGCCCCAGTTCATTTCTTGTATATTTCAATTTTCGGTAGCGGGAAAATGAATCCTATTCCTTTATCCAGTGTTTCCTTTTCGCGCACGAGAAATTCTTCCTTAAAATGCCACGGCAATACCAGGTAGTAATGCGGATTCATGCCACGGCTTTCTTCTTCACTGACAATTGGAATGTTTGTCCCCAGGGTCATTGCACCATACTTTTCAGGGTTTCGTTCTGCGGCATAATCAATCAGATTGCTGTCAATACCGCACCACTGCAATATGGTATTGCCTTTTGTAGAGGCACCATAAATATGAATACGTTTACCTTCCTTTTTCAATGTCATAAGCAGCCCGTATAATTCACTCTTGAGTTTGTTGATACGTTGTTCAAAAGCCACATATGGTTTGTCCGTATCAAGCTCAAGGTCAAATTCTTTCTGACGCACTTCTTCAATAAGTTTCCGGCTGGCCTCATTATCAAAGGAACTATTATCGGAGTGGGTAACATAGCAGCGAATACTGCCGCCATTTATATCATTGAATTGTATCCGGAAAATTTTCATCCCCGCCATTGCCATAATCTTTTCCAGTACAGCCAGGCTGTAGTACTCAAGATGTTCATGACAAATAGTATCATACGAATCCAGTTCGAGCATATGAGGCATATAACTCATCTCCAACACCCAAACACCCTCTGCGGACAGCACGTTTTTGATGTTTTTAACGAAATCTACCGGGCTTTCCAGATCATAAAACATCGCAATTGATGTAATAATATCGAATTTTCTGTTAGCCAGCAGATGATTTAGCTTCTGTGATGGGAAGATATCACGTACAACTGTAGCATCTTTAATTTCCAGGGCTATGTCGCTGGGGTCGCAGCCAAACTTCTCATATCCTTTGGGATAATAGCCTAGCAGGGTTCCATCATTACACCCAATGTCGAGAACACGGGCACCCGTTTTATTATTGATTTCCAAAACGGAATCTACAATACCCTTCAGGTGATTTCGCATGGTATTATTGGTACCCGAACGGTACCAGTAAGCAGCATAGAGAATTTCCGGAGGTACAGAATGTTCCATTTGCAGTAATCCACATGCATTCTCGTCGGCTTCGGGATTACACCGTACCAGTGTACAGGGAATTTTTCGTTTGGAAGGCATTTCCTTCCCGGGTTTGACAAAAGACCCCTGTAAATACTGGTCACCGAGATCGACCACTTTCTTCAACGAAGATGAGCCGCAGACCCGGCAGGTTGTTCTTGTTCGAATGTGCATGTTATACTGTTTATACAACGGGAGTACCCGTTATTTAGTAATCATTTCTTCTTTTACAAAAAAGCTATAGGCCGTTTCCAGCCCCTGGCGTAAAGGCGTAACGTGCTTCCAGCCCAGGCTATGGATACGTGTGCTATCCATCAATTTCCGGGGAGTTCCATCGGGTTTGGATTTATCAAATGTTATTTCGCCTTCAAAACCTACTACATCCTTTACCAATTCTGCCAATTCCCTGATTGACACTTCTTCGCCGGTGCCTACATTAATGAAAAGCGGTTCATTATAGTTCTGCATGAGGAAGAGGCAGGCATCGGCCAAATCATCCACATACATGAATTCACGAAAAGGTGAACCGGTGCCCCAAATTTCAACTTTATCGTGGCGGGCAATCTTTGCTTCGTGAAATTTCCGGATCAATCCCGGAATGACATGCGAATGCTGCGGATGATAATTATCTCCCTGTCCATAAAGATTTGTCGGCATAGCTGAAATAAAATTGCAGCCATATTGTGCGCGATAATTTTCACAAAGTTTAATCCCGGCAATCTTGGCAATTGCATATGGTTCATTGGTAAATTCCAGCGGACCTGTTAGCAGATACTCTTCTTTGAGCGGCTGTGGCGCAAGTTTGGGATAAATACAGGAACTACCCAGGAACAGCATTTTTTGCACGCCTTGCATATAGGACGCATGAATCACATTGGATTCAATCATCAGGTTGCTGTAGATAAACTCTGCCCGGTAGGTATTGTTGGCGAGAATACCACCAACTCTTGCAGCAGCCATAAAAACGAAATCTGGCTTCTTCACTGCGAAAAAGTCATTGACCGCTTGCTGATTAGTGAGGTCAAGCCCGACTGAAGGTCGCGTAATAATATTAATAAAACCTTCCTGTTTTAGTTTGCGGACAATAGCAGAACCTACCATACCGCGATGACCGGCTACATATATTTTACTATCCTTATTCATTACTCAAATTGACGCAGTGTCTTGAAACCCGATTGTCTCAACAACACATCTTTCCTGAAATGCTCTATATCAGTTTCCACCATTTCTTTTACCAATTCGGGAAGGGTATATTTGGCCTGCCATCCCAGTTTTTCTTTTGCTTTGGTCGGGTCACCGAGCAGCAGATCAACTTCTGTAGGACGGAAATAACGCTTATCCACTTCTACTACTATATCACCTTTGCGCAGGTTGATATCAGGAATGGAAACCGCAGTTACGATTGCCTTTTCATTTTCACCTGAACCAGAAAATTCAATGCTAACGCCTGCATGTGCAAAAGCCAGTCGTACAAAATCGCGTACGGATGTAGTGACCCCAGTAGCCACCACATAGTCCTCAGCTTCAGGTTGTTGCAATATAAGCCACATTGCTTCAACATAATCTTTGGCGTGTCCCCAGTCGCGCTGTGCATCCAGATTTCCCAGCCATAATTTCCGCTTCAGACCCAGTACTATCTCGGCTACTCCACGGGTTATTTTGCGACTGACAAAAGTTTCACCCCTTAGCGGGCTTTCATGATTAAACAGGATTCCGTTGCAGGCGTAGATGTTATATGCTTCCCGGTAGTTAACTGTTATCCAGTAGGCATAGAGTTTGGCTACACCGTATGGAGAACGCGGATAGAAAGGGGTCGTTTCAGACTGCGGCACAGCCTGCACTTTTCCATAAAGTTCCGAAGTCGATGCCTGATATATACGTGTCTTTTTTTCAAGGCCAAGTATCCGTACTGCCTCCAGGATCCGTAAAGTACCAATTGCATCTGTATTGGCCACATATTCCGGTTCCTCAAAACTAACCTGTACATGGCTCATAGCCCCAAGGTTATAAATCTCATCAGGCTGTACCTGTTGTATAATGCGGATTATATTGGTGGAATCGGTCAGATCGCCATAATGAAGAATCATTTTCAGATTCCGTTCATGAGGATCCTGGTACATATGATCTATCCGTTGGGTATTGATCAGCGAAGTACGGCGTTTGATTCCATGCACTTCGTAACCTTTTTCCAGTAGTAATTCAGCCAGATAGGCACCATCCTGCCCTGTGATACCTGTTATAAGGGCTTTCTTCATACCAATTAATAGTTTAGCGGCAAAGATACTATTTGGGTGCTTAGAAAGATAGCCCGGTTTACAGGGTTTTGAAGACCTTACCTGATCAGGGTAAATGTGCCTTTCCGGAAGACTTCTTCCGAACAGAAGGTCTTGGCCCGGATCATATATACAAATACCCCACCATTTTGAGGAATTCCCTTATATCGTCCATCCCAGCAAGCCTGTGGATCGGTCGAATAAAAAAGACGTTCGCCATTACGATTGTAGATGCTAAATTCCAGCTTCTCTACTATCCCCCAGTACTTCAAACCATAACAGTCATTAAGACCATCACCATTTGGTGTAAATGCGCTGGGCATAAGATATGCGCCTTCATTTACCTTTTCTACTTTAACGAGAATGGTATCTGTCGACTTACACCCATTTCCGTCAATCCCTTTAACTATGTAAGAAGTAGTTATACGCGGCATCGCTACAGGATTTCTGATAATGGGATTATTTAAAGTAGCGGAAGGCGACCATTCATACCTGACCGCTCCTGCCGCATTCAACTGGCTTCTGTCGAGGCTGCAATCCAAGTCATTTGATTTACTGGCTGTAATAATGGGAAGTGATTTCACCTCAAGGCGAGTGAGCAGGGTGGTGCTTTGTCCGCAAACTGATTCGCGGATGGTCACTCTGAAGTCAGTCGAAACAGATGGAGAGGCCAATGGATTAGCTACGGATGCGTTGCTGAGTCCGGTCGCCGGAGCCCAGGTATACTGATCACCACCAGTTGCCAGTAGCTGTACCGTATCTTTCAAACATAGCTGAGTCGGACCAGACACATTAAATACGGCATCAGGCCGTATAGACACGTCCACCGAATCCTTATACATACACCCGTTCACATCCCGGATATCGACTCTGTACCGCGTAAATGATGTGGGACTCGCTACAGGATTGCTCAATAAAGGGTTATTCAATGAGCCAGCTGGCGACCAGGTATAACCTGTGCCCCCTGTAGCCCATAATTGCACACTGGTATTTTTACAAATGGCCGTATCCCGGGCTTTGGTAATAGTTGGCTTACCGTAAATATTAATCCATACAGTATCATTTGCCTGACACCCATTAAGAGATGTACCTGTCACAATAAAGCGTGTTGTTGCAGACACGATCGCGACCGGATTGGCAATAGTAGCAGCAGATAGTCCGTCGGCAGGCGACCATACATAAGAAGCAGCCCCTGTAGCCTGCAGTTGAACGGGAATGCCCGGACACGCTTGTTGATCCAGTCCAGCCTGCACAGGAGTTTTTTCTACATTCAGGTAAAACGAATCGCGGTTTGTACACCCATAGTAATCCGTTTCTACCCAATAATACCCCGAAGCAGATATAGAAATAGAATCCCCTCTTTCTCCAGTACTCCATAAATGTTTGCCCAAAGAGGTTGCAGCTCCTACCTTTATTTTTGATCCGTCACAAATATTATACTGCTTTGTTGGCTGATGTACCAGGGCTGGCAAAACAACAACTGTTTTACAGGCGGTTGCCTGGGTCAGTAACCCATCATTGATATTTAAAGCAATATTATAGATACCTGGATTAGCATACGTAACAGGAGGCGGGCTATACACCGTAGTAGAAGGAATACTAGCATCTGAGCAACCTTCAAAACGCAAACGGGTCATGGTTCGGCTATCTACATTCAGAATAAATCCATAAATATCATTCCCTTCGCGGAATAACCTCGAAATGGAATGTGGAAAATTCAAGTTCCCCAGGTTACCCAATGAGGTGGCAGATGGAACGGATGTGAGGTTATCGCCAAAATCCAGCCGGACGATATTCGTATTACTCATATGAGCATTTACAACAAATGCGGAAACTCCACCGCAAGTGCGCATAATCGTCAGATCACGGGGTGTTTGAAGCAAATTACCAGGATTCCCCAAATTCACTCCTGTTGGCGTATTCAGGAAAGATGTTCCGAAATCCAGTCGTGTAATAGAAAATGTACCCGATGTACGTGTGTTGTTCCCGGCATTGGCAATAAAAACATGATGATTTCCTTTGTCTTTTATTACATAAAGCCCGGTTGGATAACTAAGATTGCCCAGATTTCCGAAATTATTTCCTGTAGGTGTATTATTAAAAGTACTGCCAAAGTTGAACCGGGTTACAGTGTTTGATTGGGCATTTATCGTAAATCCATACCAGTTATTTCCCTCCTGAAAAAGATGAAGGTCAACCGGCAGATCCAGATTACCTATATTACCCCAGTCAGTCGCCAGTGGCGTAAGATTTTCTATATCAGTACCAAAATCCAACTTAATAAGTTTGGAGCTGCTTCCTGGCAACTGGGTACTCCCCCCAACTATAATAGCAAACCATCGGCCTTCATTTTGCACCACCTGAATACCCTCCGTACCATTTGGAAGAACCCCTCCGGGATTCCCAAGATCTGTTGCAACGGGCGTATTAAGCAAGCTATTTCCAAAATCCAACCGCACCAGCCGCGATGGCGAATAATTCATGCTAAACCCGTAATATTTATTGTTGACACGTACATAGTCCATAAATACAGGCATCGTAAACTGGTTATTGACGTTTCCCATATTTAAGCCGACAGGAGTCTGGGTAATCGGTGCAGCACAAAAACTCCAAAACTGATTGGTAGCCCCTACTGTATTATTCTGAATAGTGACCGGGGTGTTAACACATACGGTGTCTGTAACTGTAAAAATTGGCACAATGGCAGGAGGCAAAACCCGGCATGAATCGGGAATAAATGTGCAGTTTGCAATAGAGCCATTGATAGAAGCTGCCCCTCCTAACGAACCATTCCAGGTTGGATTGCCTTGCTTATTCAATAGATTATCAAAGGTATAATAAGCGATCAATCCGGTCTGTGTGGCGGGAGACGGAAGTGAGTTATTCATATACGCCCGTATCTGCTGCTGGGTGCGGGCTACATTCCAGATACGCACTTCATTGATATAACCCAAAAAGTTTTCAGTCAGTGTGGAAGGATTGAAATAGCCGATCCAGGTTTTCCAGTCATTAAGAACCATATTACCTGTTACAGGAGTTTCAGCCATTTTATATCCATTCCGGTAAAACTTGAGAGTACTGCCATCATATACCATGGCAGCATGATATATTCTGTTAGGCTCTACCCTGCACCCGGCGCTTGCACTGAAATATCCGTTAGTAGTAGTAATCTCCGCACTGCCGGAGCGCAACAGATAGTTTACGTCAACAGGGCCTTTATGTTTTGACACAAGATCCCCAAATCCATTATTGTCATAAATGGCATAAAAATTACACTCTACGGTAAGTTTGTCGCCCGAAACATCCATGTCTCCAATATCCACATAGGAAGGTTGGGAAGGCGTGAATAGCCAATTATTGCAGGTCTGGGAAATAGCGGGAATAAAGAATCCTACAAAAAGCAATGATAAGAATATACGGATAAGGTACATAGCAGGTGGTGGTAGTTCTGGTTTCAGAACGCTAAAATACACTTTGTATTTCCTATCCGAAAGCTTTTGAGATACTTAAAGGTCCAAAACGCTCAAAAAATGCTTCATACCAGCCCTTTTTTTCTCATCCAGCTGGTAACTGAGGTGCAGGGTATAATATTTCCGGAGATCGTAGAGGGGATAAGGGTTGGCCGCCACGATATCATCAATATGAGCTAATCCCATCTGATTGGCAGCATCAAAGCGGGTTATAAAATCTTCGGGGAGCGGTTTTGTACTGATCCAGGCCGCAAATACAAAAGGCAGGCCGGTGATCGCTCTCCATTCGGTACCCAGATCATAAATAAATGTGGAAATCTTACGCTGCTCCAGAGCCCGGTCGCCAATGACCAGTCCGGCTGTAGTACCCCTAATCTTGTCGCGGTATGACTCATCGGTGGCCTGGATGATCTCGGGGTGTATGCCCCATGACTCCCGCATCAGCCATTTCAGTAAAGCAACCGAAGAGCGGCTCTGATAATCGAGATACACTTCGCGGATCTCCTGCATGGGCACTTCACTAAACAGGCATACAGAGGCGATCTCGCCTTCCGCACCGATGCAGTAATTACCGATCACATGATATTCGGGCAATTGCGGGATGGCCGCCACCGGGATCAGGCCCAGGTCTACTTCACCCTCCTTCAGCATTTGCGCCAGCCGCGCGGGATAAGCCCCCACGAGATCAATCTCACTACGTATAGGTTCACGTTCTAATCCGTAAATAAGCGGTTTTGTGTTGAGGTAATTGACAATCCCTACCCGTATCTTCTCCAAATTCGATTATTTTTGCGGCTGCAAAGTTAACCAACCTGCTATTCTTTTAAAAACAAATCATGGAACTCAGCTCCCTTACCGCTATATCAGCCATTGATGGCCGCTACCGCAAACAGGTACAACATCTTGACGAATTTTTCTCTGAATATGGACTGATGAAATACAGGGTACTGGTAGAGATCGAATACCTGCTTTTCCTGGAAAGGAAAAAATTTGTAACACTGCCGGTCAAAGCTGCCCGCCACCTGCAAAAACTGAAAGCAGCGTTTGGCCCCGAACATGCACAGGAAATCAAACAGATAGAAGCCACTACCAACCACGATGTAAAAGCGGTAGAGTACTTTCTGAAAAATGAACTGGATAAGGCCGAAGGCAGCGAAGCCAAGGAATGGGTGCACTTTGGCCTCACCTCACAGGACATCAACAATACGGCGATCCCGCTTTCCTGGAAACATGCCATCGAATACGAGTACCTGCCCGGGCTGCTCAACCTCAATACCCAACTGCGCCTGCTGGCCAAAAACTGGATCGACATACCCATGCTGGCCCATACCCATGGACAGCCTGCCAGCCCCACACGCCTCGGCAAAGAGATCATGGTATTTGTAGAACGTATCCAGAACCAGATCGAACAATTTATCGGCATTCCCTTTATGGGCAAATTTGGCGGGGCCACCGGCAACTTCAATGCCCATCATATCGCTTTTCCTAAAACAGACTGGATCAAATTCGGCAATGAGTTTCTGCTGAATATAGGATTATCACGCCAGCAGTTTACCACACAGATCGAACACTACGACAACCTGGCTGCCCATTTCGACTGCATGAAACGGATCAACAATATCCTGATCAATTTCTGCCGCGATGTGTGGACCTATATCTCCATGGAATACTTCAAACAAAAAACCATCAAGGGAGAAGTCGGCTCATCGGCCATGCCGCATAAGGTAAACCCCATTGATTTTGAAAATGCCGAAGGCAATCTCGGTATGGCCAGTGCCATACTCGAGCACCTGGCCGCCAAACTGCCAGTATCACGCCTGCAGCGCGATCTCACCGACTCTACCGTACTTCGCAATGTAGGTGTGCCCTTTGCCCATATCATCATCGCCTTCAAATCAATTGAAAAAGGGCTGAGCAAACTATTGCTCAATGAAGCACAACTGCAGCAGGACCTCGACGATAACTGGGCTGTTGTTGCCGAAGCCATCCAGACGGTATTGCGGCGTGAAAAATATCCGCAGCCTTACGAAGCACTTAAAGAGCTTACCCGCGGCAAGAATGCCATTGATCAGAAAGCCATTCATCAGTTTATCGACAAACTGGATATCAAACCGGCACTCAAAAAAGAATTAAAGAAGATAAGTCCGCATAATTATACGGGTGTTGTAGCACCGGTCAATTAAGGCAGGAGGTTTAAGGATAAGGGTAAAAGGCCGGCCGTGAAGGCAAAAAGATGGAATTAAAAGACTGTACGAATATGTATTTAGGGGGATGTTGTCGAAAAAATAAAGACAGGCGCTAACGTCTTTTTAGTATAAACCGGCAAAGGGTTTTGCCAGGCATCCTCATATACTTCAACTTTTTCAAATCCGCACTTGATCAGCACCTGCAATGATGCGTGATTGCCCTGCTCCGCAATAGCAGCCAGTTCGGTAAGACCCCATTGCTCAAATGCATATTGTATACCTGCATGGGTGAGTTCGGTGGCATATCCCTTACCCCAGGCAGCTGGTATGAATGCATATCCCAGTTGTGTCTGTGCCGTACGCTCCAGCGGTATGATCGCAAAATTGCCGATCAGCCTACCGGTTTCCTTTTCCTCCACAGCCAGCCGCAGATCGAGTGAGCCGGGTGTATAGCGGCTGATCACTTTATCCAGAAACTCCCGGGTACCGGCAAAAGTCTGAGGAGGCCTGATATAACGCATCACTTCTGCGTCGCCAATGATACGATGATAGGCGTCCACATCGGCTGGCTGCAGGTGGCGCACCCGCAAACGAGGTGTATCAAACAGCACGGCCATGCGTTTGTTTATTTATGGATTTCGGAAGTAAAATGGAATTCAATATCAGGATTATTATTCCGCTCCGTATTCAGGTACCACTCGCTCTGCGCAAAATAAACCATGTGATCATCTTTATCGGCGCCGATATTGGCTTGCTTGAACCGGGCAAAATCTTCCAGCTTTTGAGCATCCTTACCTGACAACCAGCAGGCTTTGTAGAAAGGCAGCGAGTTAAACACCACCGAAGCTCCATACTCATGCAACAGGCGGTATTGAATAACTTCAAACTGCAGTTCGCCCACACAACCGATAATTTTTTTGTTGCCGCCAAACTGGGTAAACAACTGCGCCACGCCTTCATCTGTCAGTTGCATCAGGCCTTTTTCAAGTTGTTTCGTCTTCATGGGATCCTTATTCACTACTTCCTTGAATATCTCCGGTGAGAAAGAAGGAATACCGGTAAAGAAGAAGTTTTCGCCTTCGGTAAGTGTGTCGCCGATCTTGAAGTTGCCCGTATCAAACAGGCCGACCACATCACCGGCATAGGCATCTTCGATTATACTTTTATCACGCGCCATAAAGCTATAGGGATTGCTGAAGCGAACATCCTTATCGAGGCGCACGTGATGGAAATATTTGTTGCGTTCAAAACGACCGGAGCAGACACGGAAAAAAGCGATACGGTCGCGATGGCGCGGATCGAGGTTGGCATGTATTTTAAATACGAAACCACTCAGTTTTTCTTCTTCCACATCAACCAGCCGGGTGCTGGTTTCGCGGCTGCGCGGAGTGGGTGCAATACGGATAAATGTATCCAGCATTTCCTTTACCCCAAAGTTGTTGATGGCGCTGCCAAAGAAAACAGGGGCCACTTTACCCGCCAGGTAATCCTCTACATTCAATGCGCCATGCACCCCATCTACCAGCTCCACATCTTCGCGCAACTGGGCTGCATCCTTTTCACCCAGTTTTTCATCGAGAATAGCTTCCTGCAGATCGCTGATAGCAATGCTGTCTTCATCATCGCGGGTATTGGCCGTAAACAGGCGAAGGCTTTTATCGTGCAGGTTATATACGCCCTTGAATTCCTTACCGCTGTTGATAGGCCAGGAAAGGGGATGCAGAAGAATAGACAATTCTTTTTCTATTTCTTCCAGCAGGTCAAACCTGTTTTTACCATCACGGTCCATTTTATTGATAAATACGATCACCGGTGTATCCCGCATACGGCACACTTCCATCAGGCGGCGGGTTTGCTCTTCTACCCCATTCACACTATCCACTACCAGTATCACACTATCCACTGCTGTGAGCGTGCGGTAAGTATCTTCCGCAAAGTCTTTGTGACCCGGTGTATCGAGCAGATTGATGAGGATATTATTATACTCGAAGCTCATTACTGAAGTAGCGACCGAGATACCCCGCTGCCGCTCTATTTCCATAAAGTCGCTGGTAGCGTGCTTCTTGATCTTATTGCTTTTGACCGCACCGGCCACCTGGATGGCTCCGCCAAACAGGAGGAATTTTTCTGTAAGCGTGGTCTTACCGGCATCGGGGTGACTGATGATAGCGAAGGTTCTGCGTCGTTGTATTTCGTTGTGATACTTCATGATTGCTGATAAATAGTGCTGCATCCGGCGCCCGGATGACTTTTGAGCCCGCAAATGTACGGTGGAATGCCCGAAAATGGGCGGTTTACAACCGGCCCCTGCCCTGCGGGCCCGCTGATATAAAATCTTTCGCAGCACGGGGGCAAGCCCCTAAATTTGTTATATGATCCGCCGGACTATCGAGATTATCAGCAGCAGCCTCAAAATGGCCCTGCAGGAATTATGGAAAAACAAGCTCCGTACATTTCTGTCGCTGTTTGGGGTCACTATCGGCATCTTCTGCATCATTGGTGTGCTGGCCGTGGTCAACAGCCTGGAACAGAATATCAAAAACGAAGTCAACTCCCTTGGTACCAATACTATCTATGTCGATAAATGGGAATATACCGGAGGCGGGCCCGACTATCCCTGGTGGCGTTATGTAAACCGCCCCTCGCCCCGCTACGAAGAGGTGAAACAGATCAAAGAGCGCACTCCCATTGCCAAATATGCCTCTTTTCGTATTACCACCCAGGACAATGTAGAATATAAAGGCGCTACCCTCAGCGGCGTAAACCTGTATGGCATCAGCGAAGATTTTGATGATATCCAGCCATTTGAGGTGCCTGTGGGCCGCTACCTGACCGATGCCGAATTTGACCGGGGCAGCAATTCCATCGTGGTAGGCAATGATGTGGCCGAAAAGATCTTTGGCTCAACCGAGCAGGCGCTTGACAAGGAAGTAACTATCCGCGGCAAAAAATGCATCATCGTGGGAGTCATAAAAAAACAGGGTAAACAGATGATCGGCGGATGGGATTTTGACCAGAGCGTGGTGATCCCCTTCAAGTTTGCCCGTACCATGATGAATGAGCTGCATACAGATCCCATCATCATGGTGCAGGGACATGAGCAGTATAGCAGCAAGGCACTCAAAGACAACCTCGCCGGCACTATGCGGGCCATTCATAAACTAAGTCCTACCAAAGACGACGACTTTGCACTCAACGATATCAATGACCTGAGCGATTCTATCAGTTCGGCTTTTGTAAGCCTCAATATCGGCGGCTGGGCTATTGCCGCCTTATCACTTATTGTAGGTATGTTTGGCGTAGCCAATATCATGTTTGTAAGTGTGCGTGAACGCACCAGCCAGATCGGGTTAAAAATGGCATTGGGCGCCAAAAGCCGGGTGATCCTGGCCGAGTTTCTGCTCGAGTCGGCCTTCCTCTGCATCATCGGCGGATTGATTGGCCTGTTGCTGGTATTCGCCCTGACCCAGGTACTCACCAGTGCACTCAACTTTCCCGTATATATCTCCACATCCAATATGCTGATGGCAATCGGCATCTGTATACTCGTAGGCATTATCGCCGGTTTTATTCCCGCCTCACAGGCAGCAAGGATGAATCCTGTTGTGGCGATACGGAGTAAATAAATGTTTAAAAGTATAAAGTTTAAAGGTTAAGGACGATGCCCTACACCTTTTACCTTCTACCTCGTAGACATTTATGGCTTTATACTTTTAAACTTTTATACCTTTATACTTTTTATACTGGCAATTTCGCACCCGAATGACTCCTGTTACCATCCTCGCTATTGAATCAAGCTGCGACGAAACCTCGGCTGCTGTCTGTCGTGATGGAAAGATCCTTTCCAATTTTACCGCCACACAGGCTGTACATGAAAAATATGGCGGCGTGGTGCCGGAGCTGGCTTCACGTGCACATATGCAGAATATTGTGCCGGTAGTCAACACCGCCCTGAAAGAAGCAGGAGTAGAAATAGCTGAACTCAAGGCGATTGCCTTTACTCAGGCACCCGGCCTGATCGGATCATTGCTGGTCGGATCACAATTTGCCAAATCACTTGCTCAATCATTGCACATTCCGCTCATAGCTGTGCATCATATGCAGGCACATGTGATTGCCAACCTGATCGAAGAACCGCAACCCGCCTTCCCTTTTCTTTGCCTTACGGTGAGTGGCGGCCATACACAGATCGTGCGTTGCGACTCCCCCACACATATGCAGGTGATCGGCGAAACCATTGATGATGCTGCCGGCGAAGCTTTTGATAAATCGGCCAAACTACTGGGATTGCCCTATCCCGGTGGACCATTGATCGACAAATATGCGAAAGAAGGTAACCCGGCGCGGTTCCGTTTTCCAGAGCCACAGATACCGGGTCTCGACTTCAGCTTCAGCGGACTCAAAACCTCTATTCTTTATTTCCTGCAAAATGCAGGTACCAGCCTCGTATATAAAGAAGAATTCAGGGCCACAGAAGAAGCACGCAAAGCGTTTATTGAAAATAACCTGGCCGATATCTGTGCCTCCATTCAGCAACGTATCATCAGCATCCTGCTTAATAAGCTGCGAAAAGCAGCACGCCAGACAGGTATTACACACCTGTGCCTGGCCGGTGGCGTATCGGCCAACAGCGGGCTGCGGCAGGCTTTTACTGAAATGGGCAAAGCCAATGGCTGGCATACACATATCCCCGCCTTTCAATACTGCACCGACAATGCCGGCATGATCGCTATGACGGCTTATTATAAGTTTCTCGAAAAACAATTTGCCGGTCTTACAGTGACCGCTTCGGCCCGGGCAGAGTGGTAAATATTCAATCAATATGATCCGGAGGGAATATTGGGAAATATGCTGCTTTTACATTGTACCTGAGTAAGTGTTTGCATAACCTGCTTAATTGACCTTTTCACCTCCGGCCTGCTATCAACATTTTCATCACAAATACTACCTGTTTGGTCACAGCATAACCAGTACTGCTGACCGATGCCGTATCCTTGCAGAAAGAAACAGTTATGCAGATCCAATGGCGGCGACATGAGATATTTCTGGCAGGGCTTATTGCCTGCAGCTATATCCTGTCGGTGTGGGTTCGCGACGCTGGCTATCCGCAGCATGCACTGGAAGGGCTCTATGGGGAGTGGTTCCGTTATTACAAAATGCCCTTTAATTATATCCGCAACGTTGGCGGTCCGGAAACATTAATGGCCATTCTGTTTTTTACAGGGCATCTCCTGCTCAACCTGATGCTGATAAAACGTTCCCTGTTTCACCAAAACTTTGTCCGCCTTATCCCCCGGCTGGCCCTGCTTTTATTGGTATTGCTGGCAGGAACTTCGCTGGTTCAGTATTTTGAAGAGCAGTATCTGTATCATGGGAATGGCACCACCCGCTATCCCATTAGCTACACATTTGCCCGGGGAGGAAAGACCATTATTTATATACTGTCGGTATATGTTCCCTACCTGTTATTGCGTGAACTGATCATCGATTACCTGGAACGGAATCGCGGCAACCGCGCCTTTCGCATCTGGTGCAGTAATCAGCTTACAGGCGGCGCCGTTGCTTATTTTTCTGTTTTCTTTTTTTCCGTCTTCTTTCAGCTTTTCCAGGACCGGCTTTTTATCATAGGATTCTGCTATGTGATACCACCAGTCATACTGGGTTTTTATATCTGCCTGTTTGCTTTCTCGCGGCACCAGGGCACACTACTTTTCAAAAAGAAAAAAGAACTGCTGCGGTACCTGACGCAAATGCAGTTGCTGGTACTGGCTTTTACCTTCCTGTACATTATTGTAATGCACGCTGGCAGGCATTTTATTCCTTTCCTGATCATCGTCACACTGGTGCAACTGATCGTAGCACCAACCATGGCCTGGCTGGTCTATAATCAGCAGCGCAGCAAGATCGAGATGCTGCAGGGGCTGCAGGCGGAGCTGGGACAAACGCAGGCCAGCCTGCAATCGCTGCGAGCACAGATCAATCCGCATTTTTTATTCAATGCCCTCAACACTATTTACGGCATGGCCCTGCAGGAAGGCGCCAGCCAGACGGCAGAAGGTGCGCAGAAGCTGGGAGAAATGATGCGGTTTATGCTGCATGAAAACGCCCAGGAGAAAATACCCCTGCAACGGGAATTGGATTACCTGCGCAACTATATTCATCTTCAATTGCTACGTACGCAGGTAGCTCCTTCCATCCGTATCGACATTCAGCTACCCGAGGAGGTGCCTGCAGCCGAAGTGCCGCCCATGCTGCTGATACCATTTGTCGAAAATGCATTCAAACATGGTATCAGTCTCGAAAAGCCATCTTTTATCCGGGTCACACTGACCGTGCATGAAGGATCACTCTTCCTGGATGTTCATAATTCCATTCATCAGCGCAGCGGAGAAGATACCGAAAGAATGAACAACGGTATTGGCCTGGTGAATGTGCAAAAAAGACTTGAATTGCTGTACCCGGACCGGCACGAACTGATTATCCGCTCCGGCGCACACGAATATTTCATACACCTTACTATTCAACTAAACTGATATGATACGCTTCCTTTTACTGCTGAGTCTGCTTTTTACAAGCGGTCAGGCACTTCTCGCCCAGTTTACCCTGTCGGGCCAAACAAAACAATGGTCCGGCGATGATGCTTTAAACGTCAACATCCCTTTTATATACGGCTATTACAATGAACATAGCTACAACATACCTATCGACAGCCATGGAAACTTTCATATCACCCTTCCGGCTTCTGAGCGGAAACTGATCTACCTGCAGCATGGCGGACGGTCTCAGCTGATCATGGCAGCGCCAAAAGGCAGCCTGCACATCAGTTGGGATAGTCTCCATGCTGCGCCGGCAGATCTTCGGGGCAGTACAGCTACCGTCAACCAACTGCTGGAGAAACTGAACCTGAATGCCATTCCATTCTTTATGCAGGAAGAATCATCCAAAAGCAGGTATGCAAAAATTTCGCCCGCTCACTGGGAAGACTCAGTACGCCTGCCCTGGAAAGCATACTACAATGAGCAGGTAAAGATGATCCGCCTTTCGGGACTGGATGATACAGATAAAAACTGGTTGCTGGCCGAAACGGAAGCCAACTTCAATCTGCAGCTAAACTATTATATAACCGGTTATGTCAGCTGGCCCAAAGAAGAACGGCTACCGGTGATTGCCACTCTGTATGATTCCATTGCCTCTCCACAGGCTGCTTTATCACCCGCACTGCTTCAGTATTATTATGCTGATTCCTACACACGCTATCTCGAGATGAAAGCATTCTTTTACTACCTGCAGCACGGCAGCAGCAATGAAGTACTGTTGCCCTATTATCAGCAACGCTTCGATTCACTCAACAGCCAGATAAATACAATGGGAAAGACCTACGTAAACTGGCTGCTGGTAAAAAACAATTTCACCTCACCTGCCGCCGAAACCTGGCTGGCGCAACAGGTATGGCTGCAGGGACGGAATAAGGATCTCGCCAGTTTCAATCAATTGTTTTCCGAATTCAAAAAATATTATGGCAGCAGCCGCTGGATGAGCAGCCTGCTTAGCAAACAGGCCCAACTGGAAAAACTACTCACCAAAAGCAGTAGTGACACGAGCGTCAGGCTGGTGGCCAATTATAAAAATGTACGATCTATTTATACGGTACTGGAGCAATTGCGGGGAAAAGTAGTTTATCTCGACATCTGGGGCACCTGGTGTGGCCCCTGCCGTATGGAGCTGGCTTATACGCCCGAACTCAAACAGCGTTTTGCCGGCCAGGATGTAGCTTTTCTGTATCTCGATATGGATGATGATGAAAAAGACAGCAGGTGGCGTGAATTTATTAAAGTAAATGGTATGAGTGGCCTGCACCTCCGTAAAAACAAAACAGAGATAGAAGCATTCTGGAAGGAGCTGCTGCCTGCCGGTGCCGGCATCGGCTATCCCAGTTATTTCATTTTTGATAAAAAAGGTAAGCTGGCTGTGACGCAGGCATTGAGACCCAGTGATGGAGAAAAACTGTATAAGCAGATTGAAGAAGTGCTCAAACGCAAATGATCTGTATATTTAATTTTGCTATTGAAAAAAGAAGCTATGACTGCTATTGCTATCGACGATGAACCCATTGCACTGGAAGTGATCAAATCGCTGGCGGCCAAAGTTCCTTTCCTGGAATTGAAAGCCTGCTATACCAATGCACTGACGGCCATGGCCAACCTGCAGGAAGACCGTCCCGACCTGATATTTCTGGATATCAAAATGCCCGATGTAAGCGGTATCGAATGGCTGCGTGCCATCAAAGATCCTCCGCTGGTGATCTTTACCACGGCCTACAGCGAGCATGCCGTAGAGGGTTTTGAACTGGATGCGGCTGATTATTTATTAAAACCATTTTCACTCGTCCGTTTTCTGAAAGCAGTCAATAAAGCGCAGGAATTGCTGCATCTCAAGCAGCTGTCTGCCACCGGCAGCCCCAACCTGGGCGATATTTTTTTACGAAGCGGTACAGAGCAGATACGCGTCAACCTCGCCGACCTGCTGTATGTACAGAGTGCCGGTAATTATGTACAGTTTATTTTCACCGGCAGCAAACTGCTGAGCCGGCTTACGCTCAATGAGACGGAAGGCATACTTCCCTCCCGCCATTTTACGCGTATTCACCGGTCGTATATCGTCGCCAACAACCGCATCAGCCGCGCCGATAAAAACAGTATTTATATTGGCAACATCACGCTGCCCGTTGGTGCGGGCTATGCCGATAAAGTAGCCACACTGATACGGCCTATTGGCTAACCAGCGTTATCTTGCAGTCATCTGCAGTATACAATGGCCAATAGTTATTTCCAGTTCAAACATTTTACGATCCACCAGGACCGGGCTGCCATGAAGGTAACAACCGATGGCTGCCTCTTTGGTGCCTGGGTGGCACATACTGAAAAAGAATTACTCACCGACCATCCATCCGATCTTCATCTGCTGGATATCGGTACTGGCACAGGTCTCTTAAGTCTTCTGATTGCCCAGCAATGCCCTCACCGGATCACTGCACTGGATATTGACGCGGCTGCCACCACCCAGGCAAAAGAAAATGCAGCGGCTTCTCCCTGGAGCGATCGTATTACTGTGCTGCAGCAGGATATCAGGTCCTGGCAACCACCCCGGCTATTTGATTGCATTGTCTGCAATCCTCCTTTTTATGAAAATGAATGGCCTTCTGACCACGCAGCGCGAAACATGGCACATCACAGCAGTCATCTTACCCTGGAAGAACTAACACATACCATCGGTCCGTTATTATCCGACAATGGGCGTTTATACCTGTTACTGCCTTTCAAACGCTGGCCTGCTGCACAGATTTTACTGAAGGAAAACGGGTGGCATTTACACCAGCTGCTCTTCGCCCGGCAAACACCACGTCATCAACCCTTCCGGGTTTTGATACAGGCCGGAAAAAATGCCGGTCAATTGATCGAAGAAGAAATTATTATTAAGAACGAAGAGGGGCAGTATTCGGAAAGGTTTAATGAATTATTGAGATCTTACTACCTGAAGATTTGATGAGATGGAGGGATAATGTGCTAATATGCTAATGTGCTGATGTGCTAATGGTAATTTGAAGATTTGATGAT
Organism: Chitinophagaceae bacterium; assembly: GCA_047600605.1. Classification (GTDB taxonomy): domain Bacteria; phylum Bacteroidota; class Bacteroidia; order Chitinophagales; family Chitinophagaceae; genus CAYMZZ01. The sequence goes on from JASGKK010000001.1 coordinate 1,469,263, forward strand.
TTGAGAATTTGAAGATGAGAGAGGGCAATGTGCTAATATGCTAATGTGCTGGTGTGCTAATGCACCCTTTAAACTCTTTATACCCTTTAAATCCTTTATACATTTAAACTTTTAAACTTCTCCCGCATATTCTTTCAGGTATGCATATTCCGCTGTGAGTTTACCATTTTCCGTCATCGTAGCACGGCGGATGAGTGCTGAGCCGCCTTTGACCAGATCTTCGAGTACAAATTTGATAAGCTGTTCGCCAAAATAGCGCGAGGCATCGCGCGGAAGTTCGTTGGGCAGGTTACCTACCGCCATCACGTCGATGGAATTGTCCTGGTAGGGTGCTGTTTTCTGCAGTGTGTGGCGGTCTACCCCATATACAGGATCCGCAATCGACTGATCGCCGAGGTTGATAGGCACTGAGCCATCGGCATCATCGGTAATATCGGCAATAGTACGTATGATAAAGCTATCACTGGCCGCATCTGACTTTTCGAAAAGACGGGGAACATTTTTATCCCAGTATACCCCATTCATCAGGATATCGGTTTGCGCTGCATACGGCAGGAATTTGCAGCCATACTCCTGTGGATGCTCATGAAAATGCTGGCGGCTGTATTTGCCTGTTTCGCGGTGCGCATACAGATCAGCCCCTTTCAATTGTGTGTAGACCGGGTAAGCAAAACGGCGGCGCAGGTAATCTTCGGGTTCCACTTCATGAATACCCATCAGGTTCATGATCTCGAGTATACCGTGTGCCACGCGGCCGCTGCCGGTCACGGCAATTTTCACATTAGGCAACCGCAGCCCGAAATAGGTATGGATCAGTTCGCGAAAACTGCGTTGTTTATATACCCTGTCAAGCTGATATAACCCTGAACGCTGGCCGTAAGCCATCATACCATTGTGTGCACCGACCACACCTGCAAAAAAACCAAAGCCAATGATCCGTTGACCGTCTTCGTGCTCCAGGCATTCGTAATTGATCAGACGGATCTGCCGGTCGAGAATGGTACGGAGCAGCTGCTGATTATAGGGCTGTTTCTTTTTGGTGTGGGAAAAGAAGAGATAGGTCTTACCGGCAATGAGCTGGGGAACAGGCACCTCTTTGATGCCCAGCAATACATCGCAGTCAGATACATCTTCTACCACGGTGATGCCGGCAGATGTGTATTCGCGATCGGTAAAGCAGCGATCGGGCGAGGATTGTACAGCTATCTGTACATCCGTGCTGTTTTTGAGTATCCATTTACATTGTGCCGGTGTGAGTGCCACCCGGTTATCGGCCGGGGTCTTGCCTTCGCGGATAAGTCCAATTTTAATCATATAGCCTGGGATCGTTGTGCTGAGTGGCAAAGTTGGGATTTCCTGCGGGTTTCACCAATTGATTCCTGTGGGTGGTTATAACATTTCGTATAAAGCAGGCAATCGTATCTTTGCGGCATGGAACAGAAAGGATGGAAAAAGGTATTGATGCAGGTGGGCCGCTGGCTGGGACGCATTTTTGTCCCCAAAAAACGCTGTTGCCGGCCCTGATCCAAAATTTCGGGTACTGATTCCCTTCATTTTAGCCGGAATCCCGTAATATTGCAGCCCCTTATGCCCAGATGGCGGAATTGGTAGACGCGCTAGACTCAAAATCTGGTTTCAGCAATGGAGTGCAGGTTCGATTCCTGTTCTGGGCACGGTGATCGCCAATCTATCAAACAGGCCGCTAAAAGCGGCCTGTTTTTGTTTATCAGAGATACCAATATTCCGGTAAAATCCTTTTCAAACCGAATTTCTTCTAAAAAAAACATCGCAACCTAGTGACTACACAATCTTTTTCATAAACGGAGGCGGATTTTCTGAAAAAAACGACCCGGGAGGGGCTACATATAAAACCACCTCCTGATTTTTGTCATACACAACAAACCCGGCATCATCAATAAGGCCTTTCTTCGCATTGATATACTCCTTAGCTATCTTTAGATCATTAAATACCAAAAAAATATTTGGATCAGCCTGGCTGTCCGCATACTTAAAATTTTCATCCAATATAATCCCTGTTGAATGCTGCGCCTGTACTACTGCGACCTGGCTATTTTGCAAAGACGGGAAATGATCCATTCTAATTTTAGTTATATTCCGAAATATCAGCTGACTTTTATCTTGCGTTTTTCCGTTTTTCCACCTTTGTTTCGCCACACAAATCATATGCATCCTTTGTGAAACAATGATATCCGCAGACCTAAGGTATCATTAGAGATATATCTTCAAATCCCCAAATACAAAAACGTAGGACTATCTTATTTTTCATACGTGTAATTATAATAACAAAATGGACCTCCTAATAATCAGAGTTCCTGTTTCCCTGTATACCGTTACTAACAAGTCAAACAAAAGCCTGGTATAACCGGGCTCTATGAATTTATTGCATAAATTTATAGCATTTGCTTTTTGCAGGTTACAATCCTTTGTAGGTTTCGCTTAAAGATTTTATATTAGAGGATGAAGAAATTGATATGCCTGCTGCTCATTTCTTTGTTTGCAGGTGCAGGGCAATCACAATCCATCAATAAAGATTCGTTACTAAACGAATTGAAAACAGCAAAGGAAGACACGACCAAAGTGATATTATGTCGTATACTGGCCGGCACTTTGCGCCTTTCCAAACCTGCCGAAGCAATCAGGTATGGAAAAGAAGGTATCTCCCTGGGCAAGAAACTGGATTTTCATAAAGGAACAGCAGGTTGCTATCTCAATGTGTCGGCCTCGTATTCCACCATGGGTCAGCTGGATTCGGCAATTCTCTATATTGATACGGCTATTTACTATTCCCACAAAGCAGGCGATCCCAACCGGCTGGCGCTTGTTTATCTAAACCGGGCTGATTGCTATATGCAATTGCAGAATTTCGAGCAATCTTTAAAAGATTGCCATACATCACTCCGGTATGCCGAGCAGGTGAATAGTGATGACCGGCGGGCAAGAGTATTGCAAACTTTTGGGTCGATCTATTTTTTTCAAAAATTATACGATCAAAGCGCTGATTATTACAACCGTGCTCTAGGGCTTTATAAAAAGATCAATAATTTACAGATGTCCGCCATTGTTTTGAATAACCTGGCGCTTGTACACAAGAATAGTGATCAATATAAAGAGGCGGCGGACAATATGCTGCAGGCCATCGGTATTGCTGATAGTCTGCATGACGTGGGGAACCTTAGCCTGTATTATGGAACGTTAAGCGACGTGTATTTCAACACAGGTGATTATGAAGCTGCAGAAAAATATGCCGATTCTGCCATGCATTACGCGAGGCAGATCGGCAATGAAATGTCTGTTGCCGATGCGTGGGGATACCTGGGACAGGTCTATCTTAAAAAAGGCAAAACGAGCGAGGGGACTGCTGCCCTGGCATCCGGCTATGCTATTTTTAAGAAGCTAGAAAATTTTGACAAGGTCAATTTGACAGCCGGCATGCTGGCAGAAGCCTATGCCTCTTCCGGCGATTTTGAAAAGGCCTACCAGCTTCTGATTGTCAGCCGGGATGCAAACGATACGCTGGCCAGGCGTCGCTTCGCCGACGACATTACAGCCATGCAAACCCGTTTTAAGGTAGACGAAAAAGATAAAGAAATACAACTGCTTGATAAAAACAGGCAATTACAAAGTCAAAAAATAAATCAGCAGCGCATCTTGCTGACGGCTTCCGTGATCATCATCTTAATTATACTGGCCGGCATTTGGTTATTGATAAGCCGTTACCGGCTGCGCCAGCGGATGAAAGAGCTGCAACTTCGCAACGAAATAGCTGCCGACCTTCATGATGAAGTGGGTAGCTCATTGAGCAGTATCCATATGCTGAGTGAAATGGCTTGTGCCCCTGAAACATCAGTTGATTCGAAAAAAGAAATGTTGCATAAGGTGACCAGCTACTCCAAAGAAACAATGGACAAGATGGGCGACATTGTCTGGATGATCAAACAGGACGGGGAAGACGGCAAGGATCTGCAGGAAAGGATGCAGCGTTTATTATATGAAATGTGCAGCAGTAAAAATATCAGCCATCAGTTTGATGGAGAATTGCTGCAAACCCTCAAACTGAATACAGAGCAGAAGAAAGCCATATATCTTATTTTTAAAGAGGCGGTAAACAATGCACTAAAGTACGCATCACCGGAACATATTCATGTTTCCATCAGTAAACAGCAAAACATGGTCCGGTTAAAGATTGCCGATAATGGCAAAGGCTTTGACAGGGAATCTGTTCAAAAAGGCAACGGCCTGATCAATATGCAAAACAGGGCAAAAGAACTGGGCGGCAAAACGGAGATCGTTTCGTCGGGCAAAGGAACAATCGTCGTATGTACATTTCCTGTATAATTGCCTCCTCCCCCGTTTTCGCTATTTGAATTTGAGGCGCATTCAACCAAATTTGTAAAAAGGAGAAATGACCCGGATCGCAATTTTTGAAGACAATAAACACCTGCGCACAACCTTGCAGGTACTGCTCGAATCGGCCGAAGGATTTTCTTGCACCGGAGCTTATGCCAATTGCAATGATATGCTGAACCTGTTAGAGGAAAGTCCCTGCGATATTGTGCTGATGGATATTGAAATGCCGGGGTTGAATGGCATCGAAGCGACTAAACTGATCAGGCAGCATTTCCCGGCAATGCATGTGCTTATACAAACTGCCTTTTTTGATGACAATTATATCTTTAATGCAATCTGTGCAGGGGCGTCGGGTTATATTTTAAAAACCACTTCACCACTGGCGTATATCGATGCTTTGAAGGAAGTAGAAAACGGTGGTTCGCCCATGACACCCGGCATTGCCAGGCGCATGCTCGAGCTATTCCGGTCGAACCTGCAACCAGCCGCCACAACTGATTACCAGCTTACCGCCCGCGAAAAAGAGATCCTGCAAATGCTGGTAAATGGGAAAAGTTATAAAATGATCGCCGCAGAATCGAATATTGCCATCGACACGGTAAAATCGCATATCAGGAACATCTATGCCAAGCTGCATGTAAACTCAGGTACTGAAGCCGTATCAAAAGCGATTCGTGACAAAATAGTATAGAACTTTCTTACCCGGCCTCACCCATATTCGCTATTGACTCCCGCCTCTTTAGTTTTCATCTTTGATACAAGATTTTTCACCCCGGCATTCCGGGCAATAACGTATCAAATATGAAATATTACCTGCTTTTTTTATCACTTGCTGTTATTTCCTGTTCCAAATCATCGGACAAGGATAGCCCAACCGGGCCCGATCCTGTTTTTTCAGAGTCCGATATTTATGTAACTGGTTTTACCGAGATACCTGGTGGTGGTTACCAGGCTGCCTGTTGGAGCAATCAAAAAAACATCTTGCTTCCAGGAGCAGGACCTGGTCAGAACCAGGGACGATCTACCTCCATTGTGACCAGTGGAAAAGATATTTACATCGGCGGGCATATCAGCGGAAATACCGAACAGGCCTGTTATTGGAAAAACGGACAACGTGTAGACATAGTGCCACTCGACGCAGCACAACACGAAATGGGTATTGGCATTGCTGTGGCTGATAACCAGGTTTACCTATGTGGCTTTATCAACAATATTGGAGGCGTCGGACGAGCGGCAGCTTACTGGAAAAACGGAACCCGTCAGCTTCTTCCATTTATTCCAAATTCGATAGTAGCGGAAGCTACCGCAATTGCGGTAGACCAGGGGAAGGTTTATGTTGCAGGATACTCCCGTATCTCTTCCTCTAAAAGAGAAGCCTGCCTATGGGCAAATGGAGTAGCGCAGATTCTACCTAATCCCAGCAGCGATAGAAGAGCAGAAGCAACGGGTGTAATAGTAAAATCCGGAGCAGTTTATGTAAGTGGATGGGTTGAAAACGAGTTGGGAGCCATCATACCTTGTTATTGGAAAAACGGTGTAATCGAGAAACTGTCTGTCGATGGCCACCAGGGTGGCGAAGGGCACGGTGTGTGGGTGGATGGCAACGATGTGTATGTTGCCGGATTGGTTAATAGTATAGCCGGCACAGATCTTCCCTGCTACTGGAAAAACGGGACCCGGGTAGTGCTGCCCAGGATTACCAACTCCCAGGACGGCCACGCTCTTGGCATTCGGGTGCAAAATGGGAAAGTGATTGTCAGCGGTTTTACAGAAAAAGCAGCTACAGTGCCGGTGCCCTGCTTCTGGATCGATGGTCAGCGGACAGACCTCAACAGCTCCAAAATAGGATGGGGTTTTGGATTTGCCATAGCCCGATAATACCTGCAATGGGTAAGGAATAACGAAGCCGTCTCAATTGCCGGTATCACTAACAGTCAGTCGAATGGTGTTGCTGGTATTTGCAGCACTGATAGGGCAGATATCAAGCCCGTGCACAAATTATTTGAAAAAAATGTTTAGCTATAAGCTAAGCATACCATTATAAATTTGAAGACCTCTTACAAACTACAGGCAACAGGAGAACGCATAAATATACAAATAACCGTATTTTGAAATGTTAATAGCTGCCAAGGTACGGGTTAGCAATCAAAAGAGCCATACACAAACTAATCAAAAAAAATGCTTAGCTGTAAGCTAAGCATAACAATGTATAATATGGAGACTACTCACAAACTACAGACAATGGAGATCTTTCACCTTTGATTTTATCGAGGTCTCCTATTAAAAAAATCAGCCTCCATTCATCATAACATAATTTATCATGAATTTTATTCAGAACACTGACGATCAATCAATGTATCTATTGGCAATTTTACCGGATCAGTCGGAACCATTTTCCGAACAACAAGAAAGACCGATTTCTTATCTAATTTGTATTCGATTGGATGCACCGAAGCTACAAAAACAGTGTCATTACGGATGGCCTCTATCTGAGCTAAGCTTAACGTTTGAGCAAAAGTTTTAGACGAATCTTTATACACATCACAATAGGATTCTGCCACAGCAAAATAACAATTAGACGGCTCTCCAGAAAATGTAGACTTTCTATATATAAAAAACGACTCCCCTGAACTAAGCTTTCCCCCATCAATAAAATGATATGATAGTTGCTGATTTCTATCACAACCACAAATGCTCAAGGCAGATAACACAATAAACGCTAAGTACAAACTACCTCTTTTTCCCATAAATTGCCGCATTAAGAAACGCTTTAAAAATTGGATTTGCCAAATCGTGATTCCAATACCCCAACGCCACTCCCCTACCTGAATAGACATTTTCGCCATAGTATGGAGCCACTCTAGTGTTAAGCGATTGTTGATGTTTTATATGTAATTCTCCAAACGCAAGCACAGCAAACATAAATATATCTTCTTTTGACTTACCCAAGATACTCATAAAGAAGTTACGCTTAAGTGTTTCCAAATTCCTATCAAGCAAAATATTTCCTACCCCCTGGTCGGGCAAGTTGTGGGTTGTTTAAGTAGCTTGAATACCTTCTGTTTACACCCGTTACTTTTATCGTTACTCTCATCCTGTCCAGTCCCTCTATTCTTACTCCTCCTAAGAGTTCAATCAATAGTTCTTCTGTTTGGCATATAAAGCAGTGTGGGTTGGTTGTTTCTAATATCATATTCTTTAAGCTTTAGACATAAAAAACCACTCCGGAGAGTGGTTGAAAATTAAAGTTGATTGGCAATATTGTAACAAGACATTGTCTATCGGTGTCGTTTCCAATCTATTTGACTTAGTCTATAGAAAGAAAAGATTACACTTGCCAATACTAACGAAATAATCAAAAACACAACTATCCCACCGACTGATTTTTTCTTTTTATCATATTGTTTAAACTCTGCAATATAATTTTTCCACTTATTCCGGTGTAAAAAGAAAAAATAATTTGCGGTTCCAATTACTGCCACAATTGGCAAAATGCTCGCCAAAGGATTTGTGAGGGTCAATATTTTTTTTGTCAAGATGCTGTACCAGACAAATATCTCAACTATTATCATAATCTGAAGTACCCCAATTGTAACCAATGGCTTCCACTCATTTATAGCATCGTCAGATATGGATACTGCAAAATTGTATAGCTTATAATAAAGATAATAATATGCCTTCTTCATACTCATAAAATAATTATCTAATCCCTATGGGGGTTCCAATGTCTGCCTAATACTTTACTGTTATATTCTTGGATTTCACCTAACTTGTTCAATCCCCCTTCCCATCCTCCGGGCAATGTCATATCACCCAAAAAATAAATGGCTCCAACTATCCAACCGGGAGGGCCGCCATATATACCGTACACGCCAACTCCTAAATTTGTCCCGGCTTTTGCTGGGTGAACTGCATTAGGATTCTCCGACCCTTCAGTATAATAGGTATAAAGTCCATAGGCATCTATTGCCGTACCTGCCAGAAAAGTTATTTTCCCGGCAAGTTTTCCAGATTTCGCTATATTAAAAGTACTTACGTATTGATTCCCTTTAAATCCACTCGGATACAACTTTAACTTATACCATGGGTCCTTAAATCCGTATCCCAGAGTCGTTTTGGCATTATAAAAGTTCTCAAAGTATCCCCCTGCTGTATTTACTGAGTTGCTAACAAATCCAGCTAACGGAGCCCATGCGAATGATTGATCTCTTTCTTCATTTGATTTCGATTTTGATTTTGCAGTAACTCTAACCTCTTCCAATGTTCCTGCATCAATACCTTGGCCGACAAATCCACCGGTAGCATCTGGATTACCCGGATCATATAAATAATAAAGAGTTGCATCATCAATTGTCCAGGCAAGTATATCGCCTTTTCTTACTCCAATTTTATGGCTCCCTTCCCCACTTATTCTAACCGTATCAAGTCCTAATAGATCATTATATGATATAGGATTGTTCAAAACATATGCGTAGGGTGACATTCCATAATGAAATTCTGCGAGGGGATCACATTGCCACCATCGTCCCAACTGAGGATCTAATCCTCTAAATTTCGTATCATACATTTCTAATCCGTTACCATCTGAAAATTCATCACTTTGCAGTTCACTTCCGTAATTAAACTTCTGCTTATTCTGAGAACCACCAAACTTTAATGCCTTACTACTTATCCCCGCCATCCTCAACCCAAAAGGATAGTAACACCGTCGCTGGCGGGGCAAGTTGGATTTCTTCGAGGATCGGTCCACGGATATGTGTCACCCCGAAGCAAGTTCGGGGCAAGCTCTGCAGACTATCAAAGAACACGTCAATGTTGGGTGTCTCATTGCTGAGGTAAATATACAAATAACCGCCTTTTGAAATATTAATAGCTGCTGGTGTATGCGTGGTCAGGGTATTATCTGCCCCCACCTGTTCAAAACCACTGCTGGCAGCTACATATTTGAATTGTTCATCAAACAATACCCAGTTTACAAAGGCCTTGGGCTTACTGGTGGTATAGCCGCTCTGACTGTTGAGAAAACTGGTCACCTGGTTGTCGAGCACACTGGTGTTTTGCAACTGGGCCAGGGTGGCTCCGCCATGCGTGCCTGTGATGCCCCCGATGGCCGGCTCCAGCACATTGAGAATACTGGTAAGCGGGTTCACAGGTGTACCGGGCGTAGCACCGTTTTTCTTGTACCAGCTTTTAGCAAAAAGGTTTACTTTATCACCGGCCGTTACCTTCAGCACCATATTGGTACCGGTCTTGGGACCAGCACCATTTAATTTCTGGATAAAATCATTGGGGTTAATAAAAGGTGTTTTATGAGCCCGGCTGCATTACTACTAGCATCGTCTGTTGCCACGCTCGCTTCGACGTTCCGAACCCTGATCGGCATTTTAGTTACAGGCTTCCAATACCGCTGTTACCGAGTGAAATCACATGTAATGGATGTTCTCGTTTCCTGTTGGTTTCTTCTCCTATCACGCCACTTTTACCTATCAGCTCATTGGTTCTGTTCAACAAATCTTTTTGCTCCAAGAACTGGATGGCTGTTTCTCTTTCTTCTTTGCTTAATACATTCTCTTTTCTTGTCTCCTGCTTATCCAGTTGTGTAAGTCTATACTGCTCCAACTGGCTGGTGATACCAGCAATAGCTTTTGTAAGAGCTATGCTGCCTGTTTCCAACTTCTCTGCAACTCTTCTTACAAGTTTCTCCACCTGTGTGTCATTGTACAAATCGAGGTTATGCCTCACTGATAGTCCTGCAAGCTCTGGATTACTCAGGTAAACAGCATGTTTTCTGTTTACTACTGTAACCTTCATGGTTACTCGCATTCTGTCTAATCCATCTATTCTTACACCACCTAACAGTTCTATGAGCAATTCTTCTGTTTGGTAGGTAAAGCAGTGTGGGTTTGTTGTTTGTAGTTCCATAATCGTTAAGTTTTAGGCATAAAAAAACCACTCCGAAGAGTGGTGTGGTGCAGCTCATATAGCTAGCTACTTTCTTTTATTAATAATAACACTTATTACGAGTCAAAATCTATCCCTATTCTATCACAAAGTTAACGGCTCTTATTTTCGTCATACTGTTCCCATATTTTTTTAAACACTTTTATCAAACTCAACAACTCCGAAGGGCTACACCCTGCATCAAATACATCTTTGGTTATTGAATAACTTCGCCATACGTCTGGCGATATTTCCTCTAACTTATATGGAACCTCTATTCCTTCCAACTTGGTACCAGTTAAATCTATTACGACAGACCATCCCGGATTATCTATTGTTGTAATCTTAACGCCATACTCATGCTCCCAATCACCATCACATTGAGTATTATACCATTGTTGCAACCATTCTAACATATAGAAATTAATTTTGAGTTTGATTATTTTGAAATCTTTTATTATTCGGAATTTCATTTGGCTCGGGCCTTCTAGCCTTTCCCCCGCGTTCGTTGACATGTGGTGTTTCTAAAGTTTCTCCTGTTTTTTTATCTCTATGTGGGGCCCCCGGAGAACCATCTTTTTTTCCGCCATCAAACCTTTTTCCGGCATCAAATTTCTTAGGGTTTCTATCATTTTTCTTCCACTCTTGATATTTGTATATATCTCCTTTTTTGTCTCTCATATAACTTACATGATCTCCTTGAGCTTCTGGATCTGGTTCTAGCGTATTTGAACTTCTTTTTGAAGTTTTGCTGACTGACGTACTCTCCTGTGCTCCGCTATTCTCATTGGATGTCACATTATTACTCTCAGCTGGAGTAAAGTTACTGCTTTCGGAAGTATTTCTTCTAAATACTTTTTCCAAAGTAACTCCCAATTTTACAACTCCACCTGTCGTAGCAGACCCTATTTCTATCCATGTGAATACAGCTGATACCCAAGACTCCCTTTCTTCCCTGTTCACAACTCCATCATCATTAACATCACCTTGTACCGGATATCTTCCGGTAGCAGCATTTCTTGCTCCAACTGTAGGAACTGCTTCCAACCCTTCTAATTCAACATGAGCTGTTACTTTATTTTCAGAAAAAGCATATGTCGAGTTATAAATATACTCTTCTGAAAGAGGGTCTATTTGTATGAACCTTCCTATCTGAAAATCATGATTTCTCCATTTAAATCCATACCAGTTTACCCCTAAGTCATCATCTAATGGTTGTCCCTGAAATTTTTCATTCTTATTTTCAGGAGCCCCAAACGCCAATGCTTTCGAAGATATCCCCGCCATCGTCAACCCGAAGGGATAGTAATGAGTTTCCTCCAGAATAGGCCCCCGAATATGCGTTACCTGCAGGTTATCAAAGAACACGTCAATGTTGGGTGTCTCATTGCTGACGTAAATATACAAATAACCGCCTTTTGAAATGTTAATAGCCGCCGGAGCATGGGTGGTCAATGTATTGTCTGCTCCCACCTGTTCAAAACCACTGCTGGCGGCCACATATTTAAATTGTTCATCAAACAATACCCAGTTTACAAAGGCCTTGGGCTTACTGGTGGTATAGCCGCTCTGGCTGTTGAGAAAACTGGTCACCTGGTTGTCGAGCACACTGGTGTTTTGCAACTGGGCCAGGGTGGCTCCGCCATGCGTGCCTGTGATGCCCCCAATGGCCGGCTCCAGCACATTGAGAATACTGGTAAGCGGGTTCACAGGTGTACCGGGCGTAACACCGTTTTTTTTGTACCAGCTTTTAGCAAAAAGGTTTACTTTATCACCGGCCATTACCTTCAGCACCATATTGGTACCGGTCTTGGGACCACTGCCATTCAGTTTCTGAATAAAATCATTGGGACTGGTGTAGGTATCGCTGGGATAACCCGACACTGTACTCTTATTGACCCGGCCAGTATCCACTCCCGCATAATAGTTGCGTTCGGTAGCCAGGCTGGCCGTTTCGAGACTGGCTACGGGATAAAATGAGGTATCCCGCTGCGTGGTCAGTAGCATACGCACATTACCCAGGTGGTCTTTGAGCATGTAATCGTAGTGAAATGCCAGGATCGAATCGGGGTAGACTGCACTGAACCGGGGACGGATACGCCCCTCCTCCATACCCACAAACTGCAGGCGGTCTGTGTAATCGGTCGTATTGCCATCCGTATCAACCATACTCTCCACTACCACTCCCGGCAGATAAGACGTGGTGGTAACGGTAGATATCGGGCGGCTGGCAGAAGGATACTCATCCACCGTCTTTTCCAGTTTGTTGCCGGCAGCATCATACACATATTTGACAGTACCCTTGATATCGCCGGTAGCATTGCGGATGGTGATGAACCGGGGCAGATTGAGGTGATTGTACTCAACGCCATTCAGGGATGAGGTACCGATGTCCTTATTCAGATCTCTGATCATATTACCATTACCATCATAGGTATAATCTTCTGTACTGGTATTCTTGCTGGCTACGCCCGGGTGATATTTTGAGGTCCGGAAATCGCCGAGACGGGTGGCCGTATCATTCACTCCGTCGATCACATTGAGCAACTTGTTGCTGTAGGCAATATAATTATACCTTAAACTGTCAATAGTTGCCGAGCCACCTACCTTTAAGCCCCGCTGCTTCATGGCCAGGATATTGCCGTTGGCATCATAACTCATACCATTCAGGCTGAAATCAACTCCGGCTGTTTTATTGAAACTACTGCTGGTATACTGGTTAAAATCAGCCGTAAGTATCCGGTTGGCTGCGTCATAGGTAAAATCATATTTACGTTTCTCTGCATCCCCTTTACTCTTCCACACCATACCACTGATATTGCCATTGTATTGCGGCGTAGTATAACTCTGATTGTTGATGATCCCGTTCTGTGCTTTGTCATACCCAAGATCAAAACCAAAGTAGTTGTTCTGATGCACATCTTTAGCGTACAGCCGGTTCATGCCCAGCATCCAGCCACGGATATTATAATCGTAGGTCAGGCTATCCAGCCCGGCATTGCTGTTGTAAGCCGGATCGAGCTTCTTTTTCTTCAACTGGCCCAGGGCATCATATTCATGTTCGGCCAGGGTGGTCCAGCTACCGGGCATTGCACCGCTGTTGACCTTGCTGTGCGCTATTTTCTTTTCTGTTTTTGCCACACGGCCCAGGCTGTCGTACGTAGTTTTAGTTTGTGTGACGATGGTCTGGCTATTCGTTCCGGGTTTTTCCACGCTGGTAATCGTAAGCAGCGGTAATCCCTGCCAGCCATACTGGGTGGTAAATACATCTACGCCCCGTTTCACATTATTCTTCATCGACTGGATCACCCGCCCCTTATCATCATAAAAATTGACAGCATACAGGTAATTGATCGTACCCAGTATCTGCGTTTTAGTGCCGGTCACCAGCCCTTTGGTGGCCGCACTCTGTGTGACCGCCTGCGGATAGGGATAGGTTGTGTTACTGGCGGCTGACAAATAACTATCATACGCGGTACTCCGGGTAGCGGGCAACGGATTACCTAATGCCGATAGCCAGCTGTAATCATCATAATACGTAACTGTCAATACAGTGTAATTGTATTCTGGCCAGCAACGGGTGGTATAACCGGTTCCATTGCCCCAGTAGCCGATCCGTTCTTCAAAACGGTAATGATCATCATCGGCGGCATCCCTCATCTGGTCAATCGTACCCCAGTACTGATAGATGCCCGTCACCACTGGCCGGTTCAGCTCATCATACTTCGTCATCAGGTATTCGGAATTGATCCGTTGAATAGAATCCTGGGTAAATGCGAGCCGGTCCCATTTGTCGTAGATCATATACACCTTGCCGGCACCGGGTACTTTTTTAACGATCATGCGGCCACGCCCATCATATTCGTAGCGGAAACACTGCTCATTCAAAATAGCATTGCTGAGCGCAGTAGTACTCCAGCTATTGGCCATCAGCAATTCCACACCCACCGGTTGCACCACGCAGCGCAGGCGCCCCTGGTCGTCATACATATAATAGGTACACAGCCAGCCCACATGACCTTTGCCATTGCCATCATCGGCCGTAGCGGTCAGCTGCACCTTTTTCAGCAGTACCTGGCCATTTTTATCTTTAAACTCCACTACCTGCTTGCCATGTTCATCTACCGTCACTATTTTCTGTAACTGGCCGGCGCCATAGATACCGGAACTGGCATAGCTGCCAAAACCACCGCTTACATTGGTCACATTCCAGATGCGTACACTATCGGCCGTTTTATTGAACCAGTATTTGGTCTTTACCGAGCGTCGGTTGGCCTCCAGGCTTTCGCCGGAGCTGCCGACCCAACTATTGCCGGGGGCAAAAGCTTCCTGTGGACGACTCAATGGAGAATTTTCAAAATTGGTCTGCGCATAAAACCAGGTCTCACCGGGATATTGTGCTTTGCTGAAGGCAGAGTCCTGCTGAAAGGGATTGAGTTTAAACAGACCATCATTGAGTGAGGCATTACCTCCCGTTGTGTTGGCCACAAAGGGCAGGTACTGGTATCGCTCCCGTCCATAGGGATCGTACACCTGTGCAGTGACGAGATCGGCTGCTGTGCCACCGGTCACCAGCGAGCCCTGTTTGAGTACCGTCTGCAATGGACGTCCCAGCCCATCTATATACTGTGTGGCAATACGTGCTGTCTGCACCGATGCCCCCAGCACCCAGGTGCTGCGTGCCGTATCTGGTTTTACAGCATCCCAGGTACGTACAAAATTGATAGGCGCACTCTGACTATAGCCCCCTGGTGTGGTTTGCTGGGCCAGCGTCAGCAATGGACAGGCCATGCTCACTGCGAGGCCGGCACTTAATTGTTTTATATTTCGTATAAAGCTCATCTTAAAATCTGTTATTGGTTCAATGCATGAATAAAAGCCGGGCTGAATACCGACACGCTGCCGGCATATGCACCCATCAATTCGCCATTCTTATCGATCAGATATTTCTGGAAATCGGATTTTACTTCACTATTCAGCGCGCCGTTTTTGCTGGCCTGGGTCAGCCAGGCATATAACGGATGCTGCCCACTGCCCTTCACTTCAGCACGGGCGCTTATGAGATAGCTGCTGCTGTACTGTTGCCGGCAATACTCAGCCACTTCCACAGCAGTGCCAACTGCATTACCAAAGCTGTTGCTGGGCACGGCAATAATGACCAGACTATCGCCCATCTGTGTATGCAATTGCTGCAGTTCACCAAGCTGCTGTACACGGTCGCCTGCGGTAGCGATGTTGACGATCAGGATTTTTTTGCCGCTGAACCGGTTCAGATCAAGAGTATGACCGTCGGCCAGTTGCAATGGCTGATTATAAAATGACTCGGTAGCAAGGCTGCATACAGCTATCAGGAAAACAAAAAGACTTTTCATATTTCAGTAAGATTTTTCTTTTACAATTCACTTTAAAGTATCACACATCCAAAAACGGTTATCTCCGTATAATCAATGCTCACCGAGTTGTCGCTCCACTGATAGTGATAGGTGTTTTGCCAGGTCTTATCCGGCAGGCGCGTAGAGGCTGTACATATTTTCACGCCAGTCTCACATATTCCGTTAATACATTTCTTATCGGGTCCGGGGCAACTGAGTTCACTGCACGATGCCGTTACCACGGCGGCTCCGCAATCACTGGGCACCCCGGCGTAATTGTAACAGATGCGTTTTACCACATTGTTGTCTTTATCCCGCGCATAGATCAGCCGCCCAAAGCCATCATATTCGTAATAAGTAGTACGGTTTTTGGCATCGGTTTCGGAAGTAACACCGATCAGGGGTTTATAGGTATAGGTCACTACCTGCACACCCGAGCCGCTGGCAAAACCACTGCGCAGTTCATGCAGTTTGGTTCGCAGGGTGGCAGCATCTGTCACCGACTGCAGGCTGCTGTAGCTCACCGTACTGAATTTGCCGACAGTAGTTGTATAATCGGCTCCGGTGATACGGGCTACGGGCAATGTGCCATTATATCCCCAGATGATCGTAACCGGTACACCATCCTTTCCTTTTATATAAACAGGATTGCCATAACTGTCATATTGAAATATTTCACCCTCCAGATCGTCTGTGCTTTGCTTAGCGTTGGCATAGCTGGCCAGATTATGCGCACTTGTTACTGTAGTGGGATCGCCAACACGGGAAGAAAACTGATAAGGTTTTGCATAGTTGCCCACTACCTGGTAATCTGATCCGGCGCCGGATGTTTCGTAATGTGTGCTGCCTTTTACGATATAGCTACGTGTAGCTACCGGCAAAGCAGTCACTGAATTATTGGCCAGTTTGGTCATGGCCGTATTGAAATTGTAAAAGCTTGACGAATAGAAATACTTCTTCACTTCTGTCTCCCCTTTACTGTTGAGCACGCTGACCTCGTTCACATTTCTTGTATTATAAGCCGTATACGTAGTAGTGGAGACATTTACCGATGAGTCTGCGCCTACATATTGCACCGTCCTCACCTGTGAAGGGCGGCTTATACCATGCCAGGGATAAAACGTATGCGCCACATAACGCGCAGAGTTATATTCCGCACTTCCCACGTCGTAGGAATTGCGTCGCAGATTGGAAATCCGTAACGAACGATTTTTTTCATTGACATATGAAGCAAGTGCAGAATCATAAGTATTTGTTGTTTTGACTTGCAGGACTCCGGCTCCGTCGTATACCAGTTCCGACAATTGCTGTCCGCTCATCCAGTCTATATGCTGCAGGGTTTTATATGGATATTTATCATGCAGGTTTTTCACTACCGGTTCGCTGTAAGTCTGAATGGTTTGCCCCAGCGAAGATCCGGCCCCATCCAGTTTACGAATACGAACCCGGGTATATCCCACGTTGCTACCACCTGTATAGCCCAGTGTTTGCGTGGAAGTGCTGGTGCGGGAATAATACAAATCATATACATATTCCTCTGTGCTCATGCCTACAATAATAATTTTTCCGGACGCAGAAGGATGATACTCGTAATTAGGGATAGCGGGTATTACACCAGAAGAGTAGCCGTCTTCTTTTAAATATTCGTAAGCAGTGCGTAAAGTCGTGCCTGCCGCCGGATCGTAGTGATTGATTTGCTTCACTCGCAACCCGCCCACCAGGTTATTGGTATTCTCCACTTCAAACTTGACGGTGGTTTCCATAGTAAAGTAAGCGCTGTCTACACAGGCTGTACCTCCATTACTGCGATAATAGGTAACTGTATAATTTTTATTTAAGGGCAACTGAAAATATACATATACCTGGCCCGTACCGGACGCCACTCCATTAAAACTGGCCGATTTCAGCACGGTGCCATCTGTACTGCGTACCCGCATTTCCAGTTGTGAGTTGACTCCCAAATCATCAAAGCAACCCTGAGGCCCACCACCCGGCTCAGGCGGTGTATACGGTGAGCCATTGGCATTCACTCTCACAAATTCAACCTTAAACAATACACCCTGATTGATACGATCATTCATGGTTAAAGTACGGGCTGCACTATCAGGTATATTGGGCGAGGTTGTCGTAAAATACTTCAGCCAACCATCATTATATACCGGATCCTTCACACGGTTATTTTCATATTCAAAAGAGGTATAACCTCCGGTAGGCAGATTAATACGCTTCAGCACAGATGCCTTTGAATAAAGTGAATCGGGTTTACGGTCAGCGCCTGCCATAATAGCCTGGTAAGAATAACTCCACTGACCTGCTATATTATACTGAATACCTTCTGTAGCATAATGAATGATATCGAGGCTACTGGGCAATTGGGCAATAAGGGTAGCGGCAGGACGTGTTGGCCCATAATAATACCCCCAGTGATCCTGCGCCTTTGAGTTACGCGGAGGCAATACGGTATCATTATATACAAAACTATAAACCGGCAGCGTATCATTACCGATACCGGATACCTCCTTGATATTGTCCAGCCTCAGCCGTTTATAAAAATGATCTGCACTATACGTATACTCATATCCGGACCCTGCCCCAGCTACCGCCCATGTCTGCACACTGGGATTAACAACTGTATTTTCAGAGTTAAAATAACTGTAATTGAGACAGTATTTTTTCACGTTGCCGAGGTAATCCGAGACTTCCACACGGTTAAGCATGCTGTCTCCAAACAAATCATCCCTTTTCTGATCATAATAAAAACGAACGGTATTACCATCAGGAAGGCGAATAGCTTTTAATATTTTACTTCCGGAGCTGTTCAGCGAAAAAGAGCTATTATCCCCTACTATTCGAGTGCCTTCACTTCCCGAACTCAGTGGCACAGATTCTGCATCAGGATAGGTTAAATTAGTAGGTTGCACCCAGCTCAGAAAAAACTGAATATTCTGGTTCCAGCTGCCCACATACCGTACCACACGGGTGGTATAATCAAAAAATATCGTATCACTGGAGTTAAGATCAACCACCCGTGTCGCCTGATAAGCAGATATTGAAAACTGAGTAGACAAGCTACCATCAGTCGATGTATTTATCTCGGAAGACTCTTGCCCGTCAAACAGGTACTTCAGACCTGTTGGTGTCGTAATAGTAAAATAGACGATGCGCTTAATCAATTGAAAACTTATATAACTACTGTCATATTTAACATAAATGCTCAGATCATTATCATCAATCTTCACAATGTCACCATCCTTGTTCAGCACAAATTTTCCACTATACCCCTCCAGGTTATACATAAACAGGTCCTGCTCCGGATCAATTTCATTTTTATGCAGCTTGATATACTGATCTTCTTCCTGGCTACTGGTATTGAAAGAGCCAATGATGTTGCCGCGGCTGGTATCGAAAGACGATGCTTCTGCAAACGTACCGGGGTTTGTGGAACTAAATATCCGTGGCGGCAGGTAAAAGCCTCCATCATAATCCCAGGTATTGAAATCATACAGGGCTGGAGTGTTGATGTACCCCCAATTGTCATCATCAGCACGCCCACGCACACTTCGGGTAATGGTACCGCCAGCATTGAGCGACCAGCCAAGACCTGTACTGGAGGCCACATCCTCTACCTTAATACCTCCGGCATGATAACTAAGCCCCACCGACACAGATGAATTCCCCTTTTTACTTTTCCAGGAATAAAAAGGTACACTGATCTGCGGTATACCGGTATGGGCATTCACCGGTATCTCCACAAACTTGGCCAGCGCCGCCGAATTGGGCGAAGGCGGAAAGACATTGGTTTGTGACTTAAAATTGGCCAACTCAAAATTCGTTTGCGCCTGTAGCAGGGTTGCCGTAACAACCGCCAGCGCCGATAAAAAAATCCGCTTCATAATTATTCACTCCTTCTTTTAAAAACTATATCCTATTCTAAACAATACCGCCTGTGTACGCGGCTTTTGCCGATAGCTCAGCATATCCCAGAGCAGCATCAGCTTTGTTTTCTTTAATAATTTGCTTTGCAGGCTCACCACCTTACTCACCCCGATCAACCCGCTCGGTTGCCAGCGACTCAGGTCCTTCAGTTCACTGAAGTCTGCAAAACCACGCTGGTAGTTGAGCTCATAGCCACCCGTCAGCCAGAAGGAACCTTTGAGCTTGTAGTCGATAAAACTCCGTATACCCAGTCCCTGGTGGCTGATCTTCAGGTGACGGATATCCCTGCCCCAGCCTACCTTGTAGCTGGTGCCGATACCGATGATACTGTTGGGGTTGAGCTTATACCCGAGCGATAAACCGATATCGCTGCTGGCCGGCAGTAAGCCTCTGGATCGTTGTGACTGGATGTTGGTGCCGAGTTCCAATCGCTTCCAAAACGATTTGGTCTTTTCAGGGTTGGGCTTAAACCCATCAGGCATATCCAGCTCACTGCTGCCGCCGCCTGCTTTGATGATCTTGTCTTTTAACTGGCTCAGCTGACTCTGGGCCTCCTGCAGGTTTTGACGAAACTGCGCCTGCGCATTGGGGCCGCCGGCTGCCAGCTGATTTTGAATGAGGTTATTGACCTGTGCTCTTGTTTGCAGTCCGGCCAGGTTGGCGGCCTGTGTGGGATCATTCGGATCACCCGGCAGGCGGAACAGTGAAGCCAGCTGGCTATTGCGGCGCATAAAGTTTTCAAAAGCCTTTGTCTTGCGCAGCATCGCCAGGCCTTTCTGTGCCGCTTTCTTATGATCTTTTAATAAGGATTGATATTCTTTGAGCTGCGCGCTATAGTAATAGGCCTGTTTGTTGAGCTGCTTCAGCTCTCTGGCAAAACCGAGGTTATCCAGTTTTTCTTTTAATAATTGCTTACGCTGTTGTAAAAACTGCTGCACGGCCTGTGCCTGCTGCAGCTGGCCTTCCATGCCTTTTAGTTTATCCAGCGTACCGCTGACCTGTTCGTTTTTCAAACCAAGTTTGGCGAGATCGGGTTTTTGTTGCAAAAAGCGAAGCGAGGTTTTGAGCGTATCCAGCGCGGGGAGGTATTGCTGCAGTTCAGCGGGGTTCTTTAATTGCTGCTGTAGTTGTGCTGTTTTTGTGGCAGCATCCGCCTGTAGTTGAGCGGCCAGGGCCGAATCTTTTTTCGCGAGTTTACGCAGGAGTTTGGCCTCCTGCCGCTGCCAGCGGGCCAGTGTTTTATCAGTCGTCTTATCCAGTTTGCTTTCCAGCAAAGCCGCCTGCTGATCAATGGAACGGAGAAATTTTTCGCTGAAATGAAGTGTCGTATCCGCTGCCTCCTGTTGTTGGGAAAAACAAGGCAGGCTCAGACAAAGGCATAATATGCCCAACAGCAAGGTTCGGTTGAGGTACATGGTGGCAGTTGATGGTGGTCACTTAATCAGATGCCTGATTAAGGCGATTACATATGAAATTAGTATATCTTTTTTCTGGCTTACCTGATCAGTTGTTATTGTTTCCTGAAATAAAAGTGATCTAATGAATAACTCTTAAAATTATCCCATTGTCAGCTGCAACAACACCCGCTGACGCATAACATTTTTTTCTGATAAAAAATTAAACGCTGCAGGGCGGCTTTGTTCTTTGGCCGTTTTCCTGGTCAGCCATTCTTCTTCCAGTTCATTGGCCTGTGCATGGCCATGTGCATGCAGCAGCCAGCACCATTCTTCCGGATAGCGGTTGCGCAGCATACCATATACTATATTACCTCCCCAGCCTACCGAGCGATTGCCACGGGCTTCTTTGGCTACCATCCGGTCGAGGTGCGTCAGATCGGTCAGGTATTTTTTCCAGTCAGCTTTATGCTGACGGATAGCAGTTTTCAGGAAATGCGCTTCGCGCAAATGCACTTTCAGTATTTCCAGTTCCAGTTCCGCCTCTTTTCCCCACCGCTCCCGCCACAGGTTCATGAAAACCTTTTCCTGGTACTGAAGGGTATAACCCAGTCGGGCCAGGGCCGGCAGATCGCGGGCCGCGGGTTCCATGGCTGCTTTCAGCAGGGCCAGATCATCTGTAAGTTGCAGTAAATAAGGCGTTTGTACCATTAGCTTGTTCATAATCCTGATTTGTAGAAACAAAGCTAAAAGCGCACACCGCCGCCTATTGGAGGAGTGATCTAATATTTTTTGAGGGCTTCTTCCAACTGCTGCCGGACCTCTTTTTTGAGTGAATCCGGAGCCAGCACCATACAATAAGGTCCCATGGCGAGGATACGCTGATGCAGCTCATGAGTAATATGAACCGATAATTGAATAGTACAGCTTTTATCGGTACTATCCAGTACCTGCTGTGAATGATGAAGCGGGTCGAGTGTAACCAGTTTATGAAACGGCGCGCTCACATGCAGTTGCACCGTATCGGGCTCACCATCATTATCAAAGATACCTACGGCATGCCGCGAAAAATTTTCTGCATCAAAATTGCCGCGAAGCCGTTGCCGCTGGCCGGTAATCGTCAACTCGCGTATGCGGTCGAGCGCAAAGGTGAGATAGGTATCCCGGCTTTCCACCCAGGCCACCACATACCAGCGGTTTTTGTATTCCCGCATCAGTACAGGCAGGGCCGAATAGGTCTTTATCTCTTCCTTATATATATTCTCGTAGGTAAATTCTATAAGCACCGATTGTTTCAACGCCGCCGAAATATCGCCGATCCATTCATACCCGCTGAGTGATACCGGCTGCTCAAACTGTATCTTTTTGGATAAAAAAGGATCTTCGAGATCAAGGCCTATCTGCAGGCTGGCATCAATGCGTTCTACCGCTGCCTTGAAATTGGCAAATACCGGAACTTCTTTATACTGAAACAATAATAAAGCAGCATACCGGATGGCCTCCCACTCTTCGGGCTCCAGTCCTACTTCATCAATCGAATAATCGGGCATGGAATAGCCATACCCTTTCTCTGTATGATTAAATGTGATAGGCGCTTCATAACCGACTGGCCGGTCCTGTTTCATTAACCGGATATCTTTTTCAATGGTGGAAGTAGAGACCTCCGTCTCCAGTACACGCGAGCAGGCATCAGCCAGGTCCTGCAGGGTGGGGAATTTTCTTCGCTTATCCCGCAGGCAGTTGTTGATGACACGATGCCGGATGACGGCCGATTTGTTTTTGGGCATGGAGTTTTGATGTATAAAAGTGTAAAGGTATAAAGGTTTAAAGGGTTTAAAGAGGGGGCTTAGTACATTAATTATATTAGCACACTAGTGATTTGAAGATTTGATGATTTGAAAATTTGGAGATGAATAAAAAACAGTACGTTTTTCAACGTGAAAAGTCATTGCATTTCTGAACAATCCTCAAATTTTCAAATCATCAAATCTTCAAATCACTCACTTCAGTTGTTGCAGCAATTTTGCTTTAAACTGCGGTGAGCTGGGTTGTTCAAATTTATAAGACAGCAGATTACCTTTTTTATCAAACAGCAGGTAGCGGGGAATGGCATCTACCTGGTATTTATCGGAAAACAGTTTGCCCGACTGCCCCAGCAGTACCAGGCTATTGGGTTTACCGGCCAATTTCACTATGGGAAGTGTTTTTTTCCAGTTGCTAAGATCTTCGTCTGTTGACAGAAAAATAAAGCTGACCTTCTTATCCTTAAATTCTTTTTCGTAGGCGAGCGATTGCGGCAGCTCACGCCGGCAGGGCATACACCAACTGGCCCAGCAATCTACGACCACAAGGTTGCCCGCCTGTTGGGCAATCAGTTCTTTAAATGACCATACATCACCCGCCTCATTGGCTACCTGTATGCTGTCGAGTCCTTCGCGGGCACCTTTGTGAAGGCGCAACAGGTCCTGCAACGGCTGCCTGTACTCTTCCGGTAACTCTTTCAGAAACGAAGGATCGTATACATATTCTCTCAATGGATCAGCCAGCACCGAATCGTAGAGGATCTTTGCTTTCAGAAACTGATTCATCTGTTTCCCCGGAAAATACTGGTCCGCGATTGCAAAACCGGTTTGTACTGTTTTTGTTTTTTCCTGTAAAAAGTATTGCATGAATACATGCCAGGCAGCTCTTTTATATTCGAGTATTCCGGTACAGGAACCGCAGCTGAAAGAATCTGTGGTCGCTGCCAGTTGTTTTTTGTACAGAACTATCTGTTGAGGGATTTCTTCTTCACGGCTGCTGATCTCAATCAGCGAGGTGCGCCAACGGCTCCACAACAATTTTTCAAACAAGTCAGCTATATTACCGGCAATCTTATGCGCCTTTGTATAATCGTTCAGCGCCAGCAGTCGTTTCTCATACAGGTCTTCCAGGAAGCTATTTCGTTTACCTGCTTCCCGGGGCATCCCGCGCAGGTAATCATAATCACCCATCCAGGTGCCGGCGCTCACAATACCTATCGTGATATCAAATATTTTATTGGAAACTGCCTTACGCGAAAGCGGTACGGGGATCAACAGGCTGACATCTTTACGAAACTGCAGACTATCTGCCTCTGCGATCAAAAAGTCGGTCTGCCTGCCCTGGCCAAAAGACAGATTCAGAAAAAAGGGGACCCCCGTATAAGGCAGCGTCAATTCTTTTCCTGGCGGCATGATCAGGGGAAAAGAACCTTTCAAGTACTGATTGACATTGCGGATATAAATCGGCGAAGGGGTTGTGTTTTTCATATACACAACCTGGCTTTTGCCCGTGTACATGCACAGCAAAAGCAGCAGGATAAGAAGGATTCTCATACAAAGTTTTGTTTGATGGCTATTAAAGAACCAATCTACGATTTTTTCGTAGATCAGGGTGTCAGGGTATAAAAACACGAAGCAGCACACTTTCCCTTTTACTTCCCCTTCTTACAAAGTTTTGACTAATGTGGCTATTTGATTTGCAATTTCCTGCATAATGCAACGGCTTTCATTGCACTCCAAAAGTCAAATGAGCCGAAGCACTTTAAACCCTTTATACCCTTTAAACTCTTTAAACATTTAACTCTATTTCCGTTATTTGAAATTCGTAATTTTGCTCTATGTCTATTCCTCAGAATCTACGCGCCTGCGGCACCCTTTCCGGTGGCAATGCTTCTTTCAATGCCCTGCGGTACGACAAACCGGGCGATA
The DNA here is from genome assembly GCA_047600605.1 of Chitinophagaceae bacterium. Lineage (GTDB taxonomy): Bacteria > Bacteroidota > Bacteroidia > Chitinophagales > Chitinophagaceae > CAYMZZ01. Next base: position 1,494,004 of record JASGKK010000001.1, read on the forward strand.
GCATGACCATTCCTTACAATCGCCGCGACTATTACAAAATATGGGTGGTAAAATTTGAAAGCCGGATCAATTATGCCAATCGCAGTATTCATATTACACAGCCGGCGCTTATTTTTTCCAATCCGCTTATTCCTTATTCTTTCGAAACACTTGATGCGCAGCAGAGCGGTTATATGTGCATTTTTACTGAAGAATTTATCCGCAACAATGACCGGCTGGAAAGCCTGCAGGACTCTCCCCTGTTTCGCCTGGGTGCCGATCCGGTTTTCTTTCTGAACGAACAGCAACTGACACTCATCAGCGGTTTATATGATAAAATGCTGGAAGAACTGGCTACCGATTACGCCTATAAATACGATGTGATCCGCAACTACCTGGGTCTGCTGATACATGAGGCCATGAAGATGCAACCGGCTAACAATTTCACACAGCAGCACAATGCCACCACACGCATTGCCAATCTGTTTATAGAGCTGCTCGAACGCCAGTTTCCTATCAGTTCGCCCTCCGCCACACTGCAATTGCGGCGGGCGAGTGATTATGCTCGACAATTATCCGTACATGTAAATCATCTCAATTTTGCGGTGCGTGAAATAACCGGTCGGCCTACCAGTACGCATATCAGCGAGCGGATCGTACATGAAGCAAGGGCATTGCTGCGCCATACCGACTGGAGCGTGGCCGATATCGGCTATTGCCTCGGATTCGAATACCCCAACCATTTCAATAACTTTTTTAAGAAACATACCGGCCTCACCCCGCTTTCGCACCGCCGCCAGGCCATTCTTTGATTTTTGTACTTTTTACTTTGACGGTGGCTCTTTTACCGCCCAGGCTCCCGGTAATTTTGTGCTTCTAAACAGGATAGTATATGAAGTACAATTTATTAGGAAATACAGGATTGAAAGTATCAGAGCTTTGCCTGGGCACTATGACATTTGGCGGCCGTGGATTCTGGACAGCAATTGGCACGCAGGATCAGCAGACAGCCGACAACCTTATCAAAAGAGCGGTAGACGCCGGTATCAATTTTATTGATACCGCCAATGTATACTCGGAAGGATTATCGGAAGAAATTACCGGCCGTGCCATCCGCAATCTGGGTTTGCGTCGCAATGACCTGGTGATCGCTACCAAGGTTAGAGGCCGCATGGGCGAAGGCCCCAATGATGTAGGCCTCACCCGCAAACATATCTTTGACCAGATCGATGCCAGTCTGAAGCGTTTACAGCTGGACCATGTAGACCTTTATCAGATTCATAGTTATGATCCGCTCACTCCACTCGAAGAAACACTCGATGCATTGAATGACCTGGTAAGATCCGGCAAAGTGCGTTATATCGGTGCCAGCAACCTCGCTGCCTGGCAACTGATGAAAGCCTTGAGTCATTCTGCCCATCACCGCATTGCAAAATTTGTTTCGCTGCAGGCTTATTATACCATTGCCGGCCGCGACCTGGAGCGCGAGATCATTCCCCTGCTCAAAGATCAGCAAACCGGTCTGATGGTATGGAGCCCGCTGGCTGGTGGCCTGCTCAGTGGCAAATACTCCCGTGCCGAAGAAGCAAAAGGGGATGGCCGTCGTGCTAATTTTGATTTCCCTCCCGTAAACAAAGAACGTGCGTTCAACATTATTGATGTACTGCAGGAACTGGCGCCACAAAAAAATGCTACGGTAGCACAACTGGCACTCGCCTGGCTGCTGCATCAGCCTGCTGTAACCAGTGTGATCATTGGCGCCAATAAGATCGAACAACTGGAAGACAACCTTAAAGCACCCGATGTACGCTTTACCGAAGAAGAATTGAAACGTCTCGATGAAGTAAGTCAACTACCGGCGGAATATCCTGCCTGGATGTTTGCCCGTACGTATCCTGACAGGGTCAAATAAATGCACGGTGGCCAATGGCAACACAAAACCGTTTGCTCCTATAATTAAACAGCCCGGATAACCTCCGGGCTGTTTAATTATCCGGATCAGTATAAGCCTTACCAGCGGTTACTTACCTTTAATCATAAATCAGCGCATCTGCCGGCATTCACTCAATGAAAGTTCTGACCCGCACCATCTGGATCCTTTCGCTCATCAGCCTGTTTACAGATACTGCCAGCGAGATGCTGTACCCGGTCATGCCTTTATACCTCGAAAGTATTGGCTTCTCTATTGTTCTTATCGGTGTACTGGAAGGGCTGGCAGAAGCAATTGCAGGACTCAGCAAAGGTTATTTCGGGAAATTATCCGACCATACCGGCCGGCGGGGCCCCTTTCGTACAATTAGGTTATACACTCAGTGCCTTATCCAAACCACTGATGGCTGCTTTTGCCTATCCTGTATGGGTATTTTTCGTACGTACCCTCGACCGGCTGGGTAAAGGATTACGCACGGGCGCACGTGATGCCATTTTATCGGATGAAGCCACACCCGCTACCAAGGGAAAAGTATTCGGCTTTCACCGGTCTATGGACACATTCGGTGCAGTACTCGGACCGCTGCTGGCATTGCTCTACCTGCAATGGTATCCCGGAGATTACCGTACACTCTTTCTGATCGCACTTGCACCGGGTCTGATAGCTATTGGTTGCAGCCTGCTGCTCAAAGACAAAAAGAAAGAACATACCCACTCAACAGCACGGGTATCATTTTTTTCATTTACGGGCTACTGGAAAAGCAGCCCGGTCATATATCGTAAACTGACGAGTGCCCTTTTACTGTTCACCTTATTCAACAGCTCCGATGTTTTTCTGTTGCTGAAAGCCAAAGAGGCGGGCATGACCGATGCGGCTGTTATCACGCTGTACATTTTTTATAACCTCATTTTTGCGCTGGCCGCCTTCCCATTGGGTATACTGGCTGATAAATGGGGACTGAAGAAAATGCTGCTGTCCGGGTTGCTGTTGTTTGCCTGCGTATATGCAGGAATGGCGCTCAATGGAAAAAACATTTATATTTTCTATGGCCTGTTTTTTCTCTATGGTCTCTATGCCGCAGCTACCGAAGGGATATCCAAGGCCTGGATCAGTAATATCTCTGATAAAAAAGATACGGCAACCGCTATTGGCACCTTCAGCGGTTTTCAAAGCATCTGTACCATGCTGGCCAGTTCGCTGGCAGGTCTTATCTGGTTTTACTTTGGCGCCACAGCTACTTTTCTTGTCAGTAGCATCATGACAGCCGTGGCGGTCATCTTACTGTTTCGTATTCCATATATACGTCCTGTTCACAACACCTGATACGGCCGCAGAAACCCGCAGGTATTTTTCCTATACCCGCTTCCGGTAATGACTTCTGCCCTTTCTTTCTCCTTCCGCCTCTTACCTTCCACCTTTTTTACTACTAACGTTGTATTTACCAGATACGACCCCTTATGTAGTTTTACACTCTAATCAAAACCATTAATCCTCACACAACACACACCTTATGAACAAAGGAATCCTGTCCCTTCTTGCTCTTTCACTTGTATTAATCGTTTCCTGTAAAAAAGACAAGGACGAGACCGAAAAGCCTTCCATCATCGGATTATGGAAAGGCAAATACGGGAACTCCACGTCTTACCCCAACTTAGGATATGCGTTTTTATTCAGAACAGATGGTACTGTACGTGTATTTGACGGGGTTGACACCACAGCTGCCTCGAAAGCAGAGGGCACTTATAGCCTTAGTGGTTCAACAGTAACGAGCAAGTATACATACACCGGGGGCAGTACTTATTCTACTTCTGCTGCAATTGACCCTAAAATGACTTTCATAGAAGGTTCCTGGGGCAGTGGTATCAATACAACCAATGGAGGAAAATTTTTCATCGTTAAGCAGTGATCCGTTTTCTCAAATGGCAACAGTGAAAGAAGGGGCAGTTTACTGCCCCTTTCCGTTATTCATTGTATTTCACAGAAAAAACCATTGCGATAAAATGTAGCGAAAAAAGAATTTGATGGCCAGATTTGTACAGATGTTTTTATAGACTTTTAGAAATGCGGCAGGTCCTTCACTTTTTTTGAAAAGAATTTAATTCCACCTTTTGCCTCCACGGCCGGCGGGGCCGGCGCTGTGTTTTTCTCCGGCCCTTATTAAAAGAAGTATCCCGAAAGATTGAATCGGAGAAAAACAAGGCGCATCATGAACCACAAGAAAAAAATAAGCGAATTAAAGGAGTAAAAGTTCAAATAATCATGAAGCGACATTATCACCCAACAATGGCCCGCGTTTTATATAACGGTGATTGGATAAATAATACGCTCACACTACAGGCAACGAAAAGCGAAAATCACTTCCATTTGCCCACGCCGCATCGACCCATATCTGCCCTCCCTGCGCTTCAATAAATTCTTTGGAAATAGCCAATCCCAAACCGGTACCGGTATTTTTTGAATCAGGCAGGGTAAAGAACCGGTCAAATATTTTTTCCGCATACTGAGCCGGTATCCCCGGTCCCTGGTCTTTTACCGAAAAAATAATCCGCCCCGATTCATTGATCAATTCAACAGCCACTACTCCGCCACCCGGCGAATAGCGGATGGCATTGCTCAGCAGGTTATTCAACACCCATCCTGTCTTTTCTGCATCGGCCATAACCGGTCTCAGATCTGCCGGCGATTCAAAACGAATATCTACCTGCCGGGCCCGCGCTGCTGCGGATAATGACTGAATAGCAGTTTTCACGATCTGATCTGCATCCGCAGCTGCAAGATGTAATTCGATACGACCGGTTTCTACCTGGGCCATATTGAGCAACTCGCTCAGTATACGAAGCATGCGCTGATTATCCTGCCGCAGGTTATGCACCAGTTCCTGCTGATCGGGAGTCAATGTACCTGTGCGCGGGTTCTCGAGCAGCTTCAAACTGAAATCAGAAGAAGCCAGTGGTGTTTTCAATTCATGCGATACGGTTGCAATAAAATGTGTTTTTGCTACATCCAGTTCTTTGAACGAAGTAATATTCTGCAATACGATCACTTTATTTTCAGAGCCTTCCTGATCAATTTCTATTTCTTCTTTTACAAAATAATTTTCTCTGTTGTCCAGTACTACTTTGAAGGGCAGTTTTCCTTTATCCTCCAGCAAAAACCGCAGCAGATCATTGCGACTGCTCACATCAGCAGCCTGTTTGCCCACGATATCTTTTGCCTGCAGCCCCAGCAACTGCAAAGCCTGGTTGTTGGCAAACAGGACCATCCCTGATTTGTCAATGCCGATACTGGGTTCTTTCAGGCTGTTGATCACTGCTTCTGCTCTTGTCTTTTCAAATATGATCTTATTGAGATTGCTGTGCTCAAAATATTCCAGCCGCTCTGCCATGGTATTGAAGGACTGGGCCATTTGCCCAAATTCATCGTCGCGGGTGAGGTGCAGGCGGTGCCGGTAATTTTTGCGGCTGATCTCCTGCAGGCCTTCAGTGAGCTCACGTATTGGCTGTGTAAGTACGGAAGGGAAGTTATAGGCAAAGCTGATACCGATCAGTACCACGAGACCGGCCAGCAGTGAAATATAGGTCAGTGTTTTATTGGCAGTGGCCGTAGCGCGATTATTTTTTGTTTCGATAGCACGCATATTAAGGCGCAGAACCTGCTGAATATTCTCCCGCATGGATGATACGGCGGCCGTATCGGCGCCTGCCCGCAACGCGTTCAACTGACTCCGGATATTGCTGGTAGCCCCCTGCTCGCCGGGTTCTGTTACATTGCGTTCCTGCAGTCGCAATACACTATCCATTGCTGCCAGGGGCCACTGGCCCGGCGATGCCTGATCAAGCAGTTGCTGCAAACTGTGACAATAATCGAGCGATTCGTAATTGTTTTTCAGGATCAGCGTGGCATCATTTTTCAGGCGCACGAGGTTATATACCCCCACACCGCAGGAGAGCAGCACCAGCAGGAAAAGGAAAAAGGTGCCCAGGCGGATTCTGTTTCTGACACTTGTTATCATCAGGATAAAATTACCAGGTCTACGTCATTTTGTGATAAAGCTTTTAACAGCTGGTTAAACAGGCTGGTTTTCAGGATCACCTGCCAGAGTTTGATACGCGGTTTGCCGATACACAGTGTAGTGATCTCTTTTTCCTGGATCATACGCATGATGGCTTCCACCACATTATCCCCTTTGAGCTGAATGACCTCTGCCCCCAGTTCTGTCGCATTCTTGAAATTATTGATCAGGTGGCGTTGTGCAGCCAGAGGTATCTTATCGGTTGCCTCGCGCGGTGTCTGCACATACAGCACATACCATTTGCTGTTGTAATAAGAAGCCAGCCGGGCGGTTTTGCGGATGATATGCTGCGCCATGGCGTGGTTGGAAGAAATGCAGGCCAGCAGGTGTTCATGCCGCCAGGGCTTTTCGCGGGCGGTAAGTTCATGATCTACCTTTCGCTCAACCTGGCCGGCCACTTCTTTCAATGCCAGCTCCCGCAATTGCAGTATCTGCTCTGGTTTAAAGAAATGCTGCAATGCCTGCTGCACTTTATTCTGTTCATATATCTTTCCTTCCTTGAGCCGGGTGATAAGATCATCGGCGCTAAGATCTATATTCACCACCTCATGTGCCATTTGCAGCAACTTATCCGGCACCCGCTCCTTTACTTCCACACCGGTAATATCCTTTACCTCCTGATTGATACTTTCTATATGCTGAATGTTTACTGCAGTGATCACATCAATACCTGCCTGCAGAATATCCAGCACATCTTCCCAGCGTTTGGCATTTTTGCTGCCGGGTATATTGCTATGCGCCAGCTCATCTACCACAACCACTTCGGGGTGTATCAGCAGTATTGCCTGCACATCCAGCTCATCGAGCAACTTGCCCCGGTAAAAAGCAGTACGCCGTGGTATGAGCGGCAACCCTGCTACGAGCGCTTCTGTTTCGAGTCGGCCATGTGTCTCCACGTAACCAATACGCACATCGGCACCATGCCGCAAAAGACTGTGTGCTTCCTGCAGCATGCGATAGGTCTTTCCCACACCTGCACTCATGCCGATATAGATCTTCAGTTTTCCCTTACCGGCGACCGGCTGTTCAGCCGGCGCATAATCTATGGTCTCCTGATCACTCATACGAGGTCATTAAACGAATAGTGTTTTAAAATGCTATTGCAGCAGAAGCCGTTACCGACAGGTTATTGCTTACATATCCATCATTCTTTGAAAAAATGGCATCACGGCTATTGAGCCAGCGGGCTTCGATACGCAGCAATGCCTGTGCCGAAGGGTTATAGTCTGCATTGACTGACCAGCCTGTTGTGGCAAATCCGTTATCAGTGCCGGTTGCAATGATCACTCCATGCCGGTCGCGAAAATATTCACCTCTCGCTGCCACACACCATTGCGGATCTATCCTGTACCGGATAATTGCTACAGGCGTATACCACAGCTGATAATTACTGCTGCCTTTTTCTTTTTGCTGAGTTCCCAGGTCAAACCCTGCGATGAGTCCCAACTGAGGTGTAAGCTGAGTGATTGCATACAGGTTATGATAGATGCGCCAGCGCCGTGTGGAATCGGGCGTATCACTACCTGCAAAGTTACTATAGTTCAATGTCAGCTTATCCGATGGTTTTACCTGCACCTGTGCACCCCAGTTCATGAGTGAATTGCCGTTGACGCGGGCTATGCGTTGCCAGCCATTGAGCGCGAGTAAGGCAATACTCCATTTCTGATTGGTACTGGTATAACCCAGTTTGGCACCGCTTTCATAATAGGGCGAATTTTCTGCCACCATACTGCGGGTCAGTGTCCAGCAATCGCGGCTCACCGCTGATTCAAAACCGATATGGGACGACATAATCCCCGCATCAAGCCAGAGCTCATGCTTACGACTCAGTTTTATACCCGCATTTGCTTCCAGTACATTTTTCCAGATACCCGGCTCGGCAGCATAGTTGGCATCCATATAAGTGCCGGCTGCCAGCGCCAGGTTAGCTCTCACACGGCCCTCTGTGTAGCTGGCTTTTAGAAAAGCCAGGTTCACCGTAAATTCATTGTGCCGGTTATGACTATACAAAAAGCCTGGCCGCTTCTGATCTGCCGGACGATTGGCATCATAGGTATAATAGGCTTCTACATAACCACTCCATTTAAGCGCAGGCGTTGCTGCAGGCTGAGTGGTATCCTGCGCACCAGCTGTCATTACTACTGCCAGCGCTGCTATTGTAATACTGATTTTCATTGTACGTTCTTATTATTTTAATTGATCCAATGCGATATTGAGTTGTAATACATTTACTTTTTCCGGTCCCAGCCCGGCAAGCGGTTTCCTTACCTGTTTTTCTACCAGTTGCTTTATCACCGTCTCGGACAATTGCCGTGCAATTGCTACTCGTTTTACCTGTATAAAAGCTCCTGCTGGGGAAATATCGGGATCCAGGCCACTACCCGAAGCAGTAACCAGCTCTGCAGGTATATCGCTGCGCTGTACACCGGGATTATGCACCAGGAAACTGTCTATACGATCCTTTACCTGCTGCAGGTAATCGGGATTGGATGGTCCTTTGTTGGAACCGCCTGAGCCGGCTGCATTATAATTCACGGCAGAGGGCCGTCCCCAGAAGTACCGGTCGCCGGTAAATGACTGACCAATCAGTTTGTAGCCGACAACCTTGTTGTCTGCTACAACTTTTTCTCCGTTGCCTTCACCTGGCGTCAGTTTACCCACTGCCGCGATCAGTAAAGGATAAAGAAGCCCGAGCAATACGACCAGCACGATAGTAAGCCGGAGAGATATCAATAGATTCTTTTTCATGATCTTCTTTTTAATTACATAAATAAACTGAGGCAGATGTCGATCAGCTTGATGCCGGCAAAGGGCACCACAATACCTCCCAGGCCATAGATAAACAGGTTGCGGCGCAGGAGTGCCGAAGCCCCGATTGGCTTATAAGCCACTCCTTTCAATGCAAGTGGTATCAGCAGTGGGATGATGATGGCATTAAAAATAATGGCCGCCAGTATAGCTGACTCCGGACTGCTCAGCTTCATAATGTTGAGTGCCTGCAAGGCGGGTATGCTGCTGATGAACAGTGCCGGCACGATGGCAAAGTATTTGGCCACATCATTGGCAATAGAAAAAGTAGTGAGTGTACCGCGGGTGATCAGCAGTTGTTTGCCGATCTCTACCACCTCTATCAGTTTTGTAGGGTCATTATCCAGGTCAACCATATTACCCGCCTCTTTGGCGGCCTGTGTGCCGCTGTTCATTGCCACACCTACATCTGCCTGTGCCAGTGCCGGTGCATCGTTGGTACCATCACCCATCATAGCCACCAGTTTGCCAGCTGCCTGTTCGCGCCGGATATAATTCATTTTATCTTCCGGTTTTGCTTCGGCAATAAAATCATCTACGCCGGCCACAGCGGCTATATATTTTGCAGTAAGCGGGTTGTCGCCTGTCACCATCACTGTTTTTACCCCCATCTTGCGCAGGCGTTGAAAACGTTCCTGTATACCCGGTTTGATAATATCCTGCAATTCGATTACACCTTTTACCTCGTTATTGACAGCTACCACCAGCGGTGTACCGCCATTGGTACCAATATGCCTTACACGTTCTTCAATAGCGGGATCGATGCTGTATCCTGCCTGCACAGCTTGTGTACGAATGGCATCAAAGGCCCCTTTGCGAATGCGGGTTCCGTCGGGCAGATCGGCTCCGCTGCTGCGTGTCTCTGCAGTAAAGGAAACAAACTGTGTATCGGCAGGTGCCTGGGCCTGAATGCCCGCTTTGGCAGCCAGTTCAATAATGGAACGGCCTTCGGGCGTCTCATCAGCCAGCGAGCCCAGTGCACTGTAGCGGATAAAGGCTTCTTCCTGCCCTGCCTGTGCCGGATAAAAGTGGGTAGCTTTTCGGTTGCCTATCGTGATGGTACCTGTTTTATCAAGTAATAGCACATCCACATCACCTGCCGTCTCTACCGCCTTACCACTTTTGGCAATCACATTGGCGCGCAGCGCACGATCCATACCGGCAATACCGATGGCAGACAATAAACCACCGATAGTTGTAGGTATCAGGCATACAAATAAGGAAATAAAAGCGGCGATCGTAACAGGTGTTTGCGCATAGTCTGCAAACGGTTTAAGTGTGACACATACAATCACAAAGATGAGTGTAAAAGATGCCAGCAAAATGGTCAGTGCGATCTCGTTGGGTGTTTTCTGCCGCGATGCGCCTTCTACCAGCGCGATCATACGATCGAGAAAAGACTGGCCGGGTGCTGTGGTCACGCGCACCACAATGCGGTCGCTGAGCACTTTGGTACCACCCGTCACCGAAGATTTATCACCACCAGCTTCGCGGATCACCGGGGCAGATTCGCCGGTAATAGCCGATTCATCAATCGTGGCAATTCCCTCCTCTATCTCACCATCCATGGGAATTACGTCGCCGGATTCGCATACAAAGCGATCACCTATGCGCAGCGCAGATGAAGCCACTGTTTCCAATACCGGCTCTCCGTTGAGCACTGCCTGGCTTATTCTTCTGGCCGGCGTTTCTTCGCGTGTTTTGCGGAGACTCTCCGCCTGTGCCTTACCACGTGCCTCTGCCAGTGCTTCGGCAAAATTGCCAAACAATACAGTAAGCAGCAGAATAAGGAAAATGACAATATTATACCAAAGCGCTCCCTGTGTGACGTCACCGGATACCAACTGATAAATACATACGGCGAGCATCACCAGTGTGCCTATACCTACCGTAAACATAACCGGGTTCCTGATCAGCAACCGGGGATTGAGCTTAACGACTGATTGCAGGAATGCTTTTCCCAGCAATGCGGGATCAAATAACCTTACCTGATTTTTATCTTGTTTCATAACTATATTCATTTAATCATGGAGAAATACTCCGCCAGCGGTCCCAGTGCCAGTGCAGGAAAGAACGAAAGCGCATTTACAATAATGATGACGGCAAAAGTGATCATCCCAAACGTCCAGGAGTCTACACGCAAAGTGCCGGGCGATTCAGGAATAAATTTCTTGCCTGCCAGCAGGCCAATAATGGCAACCGGGCCAATGATCGGCAGGAACCGCGCCAGTATGAGAACAAACCCGGTAGTGATATTCCAGAAGAGATTATTATCACCCAGGCCTTCAAATCCGCTGCCATTATTGGCATTGGCAGAAGTATACTCATACAGCATTTCAGAAAATCCGTGATAGGATGGATTATTAAGCCAGTTGCCCGGTTTCACCGCCCAGGCCATCTCCGGATGGTGCGCAACCATATAAGCCGCCAGTGCTGTAAAGGCTTTGATCAGGAAAGCTGATAACAATGCGACGAGTGCCGCTATTTTTACTTCCCTCGCCTCTACTTTATGTCCGAGCAACTCAGGTGTACGCCCCACCATCAACCCCGATATGAATACAGCGATGATCATATAAATGAGATAGTTGAGCAGCCCTACGCCGCAACCGCCATAAAAAGCATTGATCATCATACCCAGTAATTGCGTAAGCCCGGCAACAGGCATACTGCTGTCGTGCATGGAATTGACGGATCCGGTTGAGATGATCGTGGTCATTACACTCCAGTAGGCAGAAGCTGCGGGACCAAACCGCACTTCTTTTCCTTCCATAGCCCCCGAAGGTTGCTGTACGCCCAACTGTGCAATAGCCGGACTGCCGGATGTTTCCGATACTATATTGGGAATGACGAGACAAAGCATCCCCACTGTCATGACGGTAAAAATGATAACTGATAAACGCCGGCGATTGATATAAAAGCCGAGTGCAAAGATCATGGCGATGGGAATGAGTACCTGCATCACCATTTCCAGCATATTGGTAAAATAGTTGGGGTTCTCAAACGGATGAGCCGAGTTGGTTCCAAACCAGCCGCCACCATTGGTACCAAGATGCTTAATAGCGATCATAGCAGCAGCAGGACCACGCGATACCTGCACGGTATCTCCCTGCAATGTGGTAATGGTATCTTTACCTTCAAAACCAGAAGGGGTGCCATTTACGGCCAGCAGTATGGCGCCGATAATACAAATGGGCAGTAAAATACGGGTGATGGTCAGTACAAACAGCGACCAGAAATTGCCGAGATTTTGTGTGGTGCGGTGTTTTAATCCATTAAATACCGCAATCAATGCTGCAATACCGGTGGCTGCACTCACAAACTGCAAAAAAGTGATCACCAGCAATTGCGTAAGGTAGGTTACACCGGTTTCGCCGGAATAGTGCTGCAGGTCGCAGTTGACCAGGAAGCTGATGGCCGTATTGAAAGCCAGGTCGGGTGTCTGTCCCGGATTACCATCAGGATTGAGGGGTAGCTTATCCTGAAATACCAGCATCAGCATGGCATATACGAGCCAGAGCATATTAATAGTAAGCATGGCTTTCAGAAACTGTTTCCAGTTCATAGGCTGCAGTGGATCAATACCGCTGATACGATACAGCAATCGTTCCAGCGGCGCCATAAAATCAGTAATGGTTTTCTGGCCGGCATATACCCTGGCTACATACCTGCCAAGCGGATAGGCCAGCAGCAGAGTGATCAGGAAGGTGGCGATCACGGCCATTATTTCACCTGTCATATATCAGAATTTTTCAGGTTTGATCAATACATAAATCAGATAGCCAAATACGGCCAGCGATAAAATCAATAAGGAGTACATCATAGTTTTCAGATTTTTTCGAACCAGTCAATTGTTTTGTAAAAAACCCAGAAGCAGAGCAGCCCTGCGCCGAGTAAGAGGATTGTAAGCATGGGAGATTGTTTTTAATGATTGAATAGGTAAACAACCTGCATCTGGCAAAGTGGATACCAGCTACCGGGCTGCAATTGACAAACAGCCTCAAATGCAGGACTGGCAAGCATTACAAAATTTCCGTGTCCGTGCAGGGAAGGATCGGGGCAATAAAAAACCTTCTCATTTTGAGAAGGTCATTATCAGATTGAGAAGGATCAGCGTATCTGGTATTCTTCCATTTTTCGGTAAAGTGTGGCGAGGCCGATCTCCAGCAGGCGGGCTGCCCTGGCCTTATTGCCCTGCGTAAAAGCCAGGATCTTCCGGATATGCATTTTTTCAACGGCGGCCAGCGAAAGACCGGGCTGCGTATGGCCGGCCTGTTGTATTTCGTAAGGCAGGTGCTCGGGTTTGATCTCCTCATCGTCCATGAGTACCAGTGCCCGCTCGAGTACATTTTTCAGCTCGCGGATATTTCCTTTCCAGCCATATTGCTGTAAAAGATGAAGTGCGGCTGGCGTCAGTGTGCCACCGCGTCCACCCGTCTTTATTTTCAGTTGCTGCAGCAGGGCCGTACATAAGGCGGGGATATCATCGAGCCGCTCGCGTAGTGGAGGCAATGCGATGCTAAATATATTGAGGCGGTAATAGAGGTCTTCGCGGAAGGCGCCCTGCTCTACCTGCTGCTGCAGTGAGCGATTGGTAGCAGCTATGACCCGCACATCGGCTTTGGAAATACGGCTATCCCCTACTTTGATATATTCGCCATTTTCGAGTACGCGTAATAACTTGGCCTGCAGGTCGGCCTGCATTTCTCCTATTTCATCCAGAAAAAGAGTGCCGCCACCGGCCAGTTCTATCAACCCCTTTTTGTCTTTGACTGCTCCTGTAAATGCGCCGGCTTTATAACCAAATAATTCGCTTTCGAGCAGTTCACGGCCAAAGGCGCTGCAATTGATCGCAACAAAAGGTTTGCCGGCCCGTTTACTGCCGCCATGAATAGCCTGCGCAAAAACTTCTTTACCGGTACCTGTTTCACCTAATAATAATACGGTACTGTCGGTGCCGGCAATACGCCGGGCCAGTTCGCGCGCCTGATGGATGGCGGCACTGGAACCAATGATTGAGTCAAAGCCTGCCTGCTTTTCCTGAATGATCGCTGGTCCCTGTCTGCGTTGCTGCTGCACCTGCTCCAGGGCCTGGTGCAATAAAGGAATGATACGGTCATTATCATTTCCTTTTACTATATAATCAAACGCTCCGTTTTTGATGGCCTGCACACCATCGGCAATATTCCCATATGCGGTAAGCAGGATGACTGGTGTGCCGGGCTGCAGCTGCCGGATATTTTTTACAAAATCAACACCGTTGCCATCGGGCAGGCGTACATCGCAGAGTACGGCATCTGCCTGATGATGTTTCAGCCAGTCTGTCGCAGCCTTTAATGTACCTGCTTCCGCTACAGCAAACCCTTCCAGGCCAATAATACGACCCAGCAATTTGCGCAGTTGCTCTTCATCATCTATCAGTAATATGGTTGCAGGCATAAGGCAAAGGTATAAGTAAAATAAGTTGAAAGGTATAAAGGTTTAAAGGCATAATAGTCTGTTGCGAATCACCATTTAAACTTTTATACGTTTAAACTTTTAAACTTCTTTCCGGAAAAAAACATTTTCTGGCGTTGAAAACACCGCGGTTATTTCGCCAGAGCTGTTTAATGTTGCTGTCTAAAACCTTAAATCATGAAAACAAGAAAAAACAACTATCACCGGCCATTCATGCCAAATGGACAGGCCAATCGTACTCATTCCTTTCAGCAAAAGAAAGGAGCTGTGGAAACAGAGGAAATCAGTGGCTTCATCCATGCCGATCTGGGGTCATTGCTTTCGGTCCTCACGGGCGCTCCTTCCAAAGGCAGTTCGGGTGCTCCCTGCCCGATCCATTTTACCAGCAACAGTGTAAACCTCGGCCCTATCGTATGCTGGAGTCTTGATGACGACAAAGAACCTTTGTCAACCGCGCACAATGCACAATTGCTGGCCGGTTATGAAAAACTGCTTGTAAGCAGAGATGAAGAGATCAGGCAGTTGAAACAGCGCATTCAGAAACTGGAGAAAAAGATAGCGCTGGAAGAAACAGGCGTTATCTTCTGATAGCTGTTACCGGGAACCGGGTCACGGGCTGTTCGATTATTTTTACCCAAATCAGTTCTGCGGTTGATGTGGATCATAAATGCCGATGCCGGCAATGGATAGATTCGATAAAAAATAATGCCACATAATCTGCAGGCAAAAACATCAAACCCTGTACTGGACGCGATCTATACAAGACGGGCCGTACGTAAGTTCAGCGAACAGGATGTTGCAACCGACGTATTGGAGCAGTTGCTGAACGCGGGGCGTATGGCACCGTCTGCATTCAACAGGCAGCCATGGGTGTTCAGAATAGTCCGGAACCCGGTTCTTATCAAACAGTTTTCAGCGGCGGTTAGTCATTATGCCCTGAAGCAGGTATGGAAAAACGGGCCGCGTGCAGTTATTTCTGCTATCCGCTCCATGTTTCATTTTATACGTACTGTGCGGCATCACCATCCGTATGATCATGTATTTTACGGCGCTCCTGTTATTATCTTTATAGCAGGCCCGCGCAGCAGCGAATGGGCTTCTCTTGATATTGGAATGTGCGCACAAAACATTATGCTCGCTGCCACGGCACTCGGCCTTGCCAGTTGCCCCATAGGCTTTGGTAAATACATAACTCACACAGCTTATTACGAACACTTGAAATTGAGTCCTGAAGAAATGGTGTATCTTTCTATTGCAATAGGATATGCCGCAGATACACCTCCGGTTACACAACGCATAACAGATAATGTGCAATATATAAACTGAAGTGCTCTGTCTCTGCACCTATAATAAGCCGGCCTAACTTAAACTTTCCCATGCCGATACAAACATACTGGCAACTATCAGCCGAAGAAGCATTGACTGTCCTGCACTCCGGTCAGCAGGGTCTTTCTGATGCGGAGGCGCAGCTAAGGCAGCAGCAATATGGCAGCAATGTCATCAACGAACGAAAAAAATATACCGGGCTAAAGCTTTTCCTGAATCAGTTCAAAACGCCTGTGACCCTTCTGCTGATACTGGCTGCTATCCTATCTCTTACACTGGGTGAAATGATAGATGGCATCATTATTCTCACCATCATTTTCATAAGCAGTATTTTGGGATACTGGCAGGAAAAAGGTGCCAGCAATGCGGTTGAAGAATTGCTGAAAATGATTGCCGTCAATTGTACTGTTTACCGTGAAGGCATACAACAACAGAAAACGATCGAATCGCTGGTTCCCGGCGACATGATTGAACTCAGCGCCGGCTCATTAATACCGGCAGACTGTCTTCTTATCAACAGCGATAACCTTTTTGTGGATGAAGCCACTTTTACCGGCGAAACCTATCCGGTAGAAAAGTCAACGGCACCACTGCCTGCAGATACTCCTTTTGCCAAAAGATACAATTGCGTTTTTCTGGGCTCGCATGTAGTAAGCGGCAAAGCCCGCGCACTGGTCATTCATACGGGACGCAATACTGAACTGGGCCGGTTGTCGGGCCGGCTTCTTCATAAACGAACTGATACGGAATTTGAACGGGGGATCCGCCGCTTTGGTTATATGCTGATGGAAATTACACTGATACTGGTTCTCATAATCTTTGCCATCAACGTATTTCTGCATAAACCAGTACTTGACTCCTTCCTGTTTTCGCTGGCTCTTGCAGTAGGCCTCACCCCACAGCTGCTTCCTGTAATCGTTTCTATTAACCTGGCCCGCGGAGCCACCCGCATGGCGCATAATAAAGTGATCGTAAAACGTCTGTCCGCCATACCCGATTTCGGAAGTATTACCGTTTTATGTACGGATAAAACAGGTACGCTCACCAAAGGCGAAGTGACCGTAAAAGATACACTCGGCAGCCTGGGCCAGCACAGCGAAAAGACACGCCTCTACAGTTGGTTAAATGCCAGCCTGCAGCAGGGATTCCATAACCCCATTGATGTCGCCCTCAACAACCTGTATGAGACAGCTCCGGGTAAATATGAACTCCTTACAGAGATTCCCTATGACTTTATCCGCAAAAGGCTGACCGTACTCATCAGCAACGAAGGTGCACCGGTGGCTATCACCAAAGGAGCGCTTCTGCAGATAATGGCTATCTGCTCATCGGCCGAAATGCCTGATGGCAGCGTTATACCTATAGCAGAGTGCCGGGAACAGATCATGTCGGCCTATGAGGAAAACTCTCAACTGGGATACCGGGTATTGGGACTTGCCTATAAACCATATCAGGCTGCTGACTCCTTTTCGCGTGACGACGAAAAAGAGATGATCTTCCTGGGCATGGTGACTCTGTATGATCCTCCAAAACCAGATGTAATTGATACTATTCAGGAATTACAAAAACTGGGAGTATCTCTTAAACTGATCACTGGCGACAATAAACTGGTCGCTGCCAGCCTGATGAAACAGATCGGATATCAGGACGTAGTTGTACTGACCGGCCAGCAACTGGGCAGTATGAGCAATGCGGCTCTGCAGCAGCAGGTCCTGGAGGCACAGGTATTTGCTGAAGTAGAGCCCAACCAGAAAGAACGTATCATACAATCATTGCGGCAGGCCGGACTTACGGTTGGTTTTATGGGCGATGGTATCAACGATGCGCCTGCCTTGCACGCCGCCGATGTGGGTATTTCTGTCAATACAGCTGTAGACGTAGCCAAGGAAGCCGCCAGCGTTATTTTACTTGCACCACAACTGAATGTCCTGAGCAATGGTATTAAAGAAGGACGATACGCCTATGCCAATACGATGAAATACATCTTTATGGCCACGAGTGCAAATTTTGGCAACATGTTCAGCATGGCCGGAGCCTCTCTTTTCCTGTCATTTCTGCCGCTATTGCCCAAACAAATCCTGCTCACCAACCTGATGACTGATTTTCCGGAAATGACCATCGCCAATGACCAGGTAGATGAAGCGGCATTACAGCACCCTACGCGGTTTGACCTGGGTTTTATCAGGCGTTTTATGATCGTTTTCGGTTTACTGAGTTCCGTATTCGATTACCTCACATTCGGCATGCTGATTTTTCTGCTGCAGGCCAACGAAACTCTTTTCCGCACAGCCTGGTTTACAGAATCGGTCATTTCTGCCTGTCTTATTGTGCTGGTGATCCGAACAAGGAAACCCTTTTTCCGGAGCCGGCCGGGTAAATCTCTTTTACTGACTACATTGCTGGTGATAGCCGCAGTATTGCTGCTTCCGTATATACTGCCGGCAGAGTTAATGAATTTTAGCCCCATGCCAGCCATTTACCTGGCGGGAATTGGCGCTATCATTTTGTTTTACGTATTATGTGCAGAATTGATCAAACGCTGGTTTTACCGACAGCTTGCGAAGCCGGCAAAGAAATAGTTCTGTCAGAGCAATGCCGGAGTATGGGGCGTATTTATCAGCGTCAGTAATGCTTCCTTGCCGGCCATCGCTGCTTTATATCCCCGCTCAAACACTTCATCCGCACGGCTGAAATCAAACATGCCGCAATCGCCCAACTGTGGTTCTACCAGCCAGTGACAGGCCGCAAGTTTTGATTGCAGTGAGCCGGCTATTGCCATATGGAAACATTTTTCCAGCACATTGAGCTTACCCGGTTGCAACAAGGTATTGGTTTCATCTGCCAGTTGATTTACATGACAGCCCAGTATCACCTCGCAATCCGTCAGCAATGGCTCTGTGGGAAAATTATTGAGCAGCCCTCCATCCACATACAGAATGCCCCCGATACTGACCGGCTCAAATACCACCGGCACGGCGGCCGATGCCAGTATGGCTGTCGATAAAGAACCTGAATGCAGTACAGCACTGCGATGATGCGTATAATCGGTAGCGGTGATATAAAGCGGGATCTTCAGTTTTTCAAAACTATCTTCCGGCAGGTACTGCCGCAGCAACCGGGCGATGGTTTGCATAGAGAAAAAACCGGATTTGCGCAAAGAGAAATTACTCCAGCCAAAATAAGAGCTCTTTTTCCACATGGTCAAAATAGCCTGTGGACTATGCCCGGCCGCATACAGCGCTCCGGCAATAGCTCCGGCACTTACGCCCGAGATGGCCTGCACCGACACGCCACATTCATCGAGCATCTGCAATACTCCCAGATGGGCAAAGCCCCTGGCACCTCCTCCGCTTAATACAAGTCCGGCCCTGATCATGTGGCAAAGAAATATAAAAACCGGCTGTATACCTAACCCGCCGGTAGCAGGCTTCTAAAACGGGTAATCTGTAACACGGGCTGCTCTTCCTCATTTTACCTGCCGTACTATAAAAGAAAAGCCCCGCATGGCGGGGACTTCTCCGGAAGAATCGATTCAATTAAATTGGAATAACAATAGCAATGTAGATTACTGCTGTTGGCGAAACAAGTTTTTTACTTTAAAAAAATCGGATTTAACGATCTGATCATTTGTATAAGCAAATGCACTTAGCCATCATCTCCCCAAACCATTAGCATTTTTCACACATCAGCTCTTTTTATCCCGCATGCGTTGTATTTTGCTGCATACCATTTTTCTACTATGAGCCAGCTTTTAAAAGATCTCTATACAACCGATTTTCTGAACAGCTTCGCCCGCTACCTGCAGCCGGAAATCAACTCATTTTCTCCGGCCCGGTTTACCCGCCAGGTTACAGCCGGCAATTGGTCCGAACTGGAGCTGAAGCAGCGCATGAAGCGTATCAGTACCGTACTGCATCAGTATATGCCTGCCGGCTTTACGGCCGCCAGCGAGGTATTGCTGCGGTTGATTGACCGTCTCGAGGCCGATGGCTTTCGGGGCAACAGTATCGAATTTATATTTCTGCCTGATTATATTGAAACATATGGTATCAACGACTATGATACGGCTGTAGCTGCCATGGAGCGATGTACCTGTTTTATGACCTGCGAATTTGCCGTACGCCCTTTTCTGAAAAAATATGGGATGCGTATGGTAAAACAAATGGATCGCTGGAGCCGTCATCCGCACGCACAGGTGCGCCGGTTAGCTTCGGAAGGCATGCGGCCCCGTCTGCCCTGGGCCATGGCCGTTGATTTTCTGAAAAAAGATCCATCGAGCATCCTGCCTATTCTCGAAAGACTTAAAAACGATCCTGAAGAGTTTGTACGCCGCAGTGTTGCCAACAATATCAATGATATTGCCAAAGACCACCCCGATACTGTACTGAAGCTAATACGCGAATGGAAAGGGTTTTCTGAACAAACAGATGCCCTGCTGAAACATGGCAGCCGTACGCTTTTCAAAAAAGGACATCCCGAAGTATTGAAACTGTTTGGATGGGGCAACAATAAAGACATACAGCTGCTGTCATTCGCGCTCCCAAAAGCGAGTGTGAAGATCGGACAACCGCTACCCTTCAGCGTGCAGCTTCGCAACAAAGCAGCTAAATCACATGCGGCCCGTATCGAGTATGCTATCTATTACCGGCTCAAAAAAGGTGATTTCGGGAAAAAAGTATTTAAGGTAAGTGAGACCAGTATTGCTCCGGGCAATACCCTGCAGGTTGAGCGGCAGCACAGTTTTCGCCCCATTACCACCCGTGTTTACTATCCTGGTATACACGAAATATTGATCATTGTAAACGGCCTGGAGCTGGAGCGTAAACCATTTAAGTTATTGAAGTAACCTTACCGGATCTGGCGTTGCAGCCATTTCTGAGCAGCCTGCACCGCAGGGTCTGCCTGTGGATTTTCGAAATCATCCTGTGCACTGCTTATGTATGTATGGGGAATCACCGTTCCGCTCTTTAATACTTTTTTACGGGCATTGGCCATATAATTGACAGTAAGCAACAGGTATCCTTTGTTGTGTACGACAAAACCGTTGGTAGCATTTCCCACACCTATACTGGATTCGCCAAATAAGCGGGTGCGGGCACGCGTAGTAAAGGCCAGCGCCATGATCTCACCAGAGCTGGCCGTACCTGGTCCAATGAGCACAGCTATCGGTATTTTTCCATTTATCAAACAACTGTGGTCAGGTATGGCGGCCTGCTGATATTGCAGTGTGGCCAAACTGGTGTCGGCCGGTAAGATGTGCCCGGCAGCATCTGCCATCAGAGGTTTATGCTGATCGCCGGTAAGCAATCGTATCACCTGCCACATGGGCTCGCTATTGCCGCCGTTGTTCATCCGCAGATCAATGATAAAGGCTTTGGGATTAAATGCGGCCAGCTTACATAAAGAATCCATCAGCAGGTTAGCCCACTCTTTCATCCTGGCCTGGTTGCTGCCAATGAGTACGGCAGGCATTTTATAATAACCGATCCCTCCTTCGAGCATAGCCAGCTTTACGCTCCTTGGCTTTTTATACGCTGCCAGTATGCCTGCACTCATGATCCGCTCCGGCGCGGGATTCTTCAACCGGTGTGAACTATCCAGCCCTGCATACATGCCATGATAATCCTGCAACTGGTCAAATACCCAGATCACCAGTTCATCTGCCGTACGGGCGTCATGTACTCCGGCTAATCGCTGCCGTAAAGTATCGTTTACACGCTGCCAGTTGACCTTATTACTGTATAAAGATTGCCGATGCATGACAGATACACATTCCTGTACATACAGGCGTAAACTATCTGCAGACTGAGCCTGCACAAACTGAAGTGTGGCAATAAAGAGAGCAACGATAAAGAGTGAGCACCTTTTCATCAGTGCAAAATGCCACTAAACAAACTTCTAATAACCGCAACAATGCATGAATTGTCATAAACAGTGTATTAGTTGACAGATGACAGTTAACAGTTGACAGCAATACCGAGAAAAATTATTAGCACACTGGCACATCAGCACATTAGCACATTCCTCTCTCCCCATCTTCAAATTTTCAAATCATCAAATCTCATTAGTACATTATCTCCTCCAGTACCAGTATCCCACTCCCATCAGCAATACCACCCCTCCTGCTATCCACCACCAGACAGATGTGGTACTGGCAAAATCTACGGTAACGGCATCACCCATCAGCACCAGTCCGGCCCAGTAAGCGGGTGCCAGGATTCGTCCGTTGCCTGTCTGCAGATAATCCAGCTTGGCTTTTTGCAGGGCTTCGTTGGCAGCCATGCCTTTTCTCATATATGCAATCATGGCTTCTGTAAGCTGGCTGCTCGTTTTCTCATCAATGCCCCAAAGGCCCATTACGATACTTTTGCTGCCGGCATAATTGAAAGCATGAGCCAGTGATACCATCCCCTCCCCATCCTGGTATCCAGGCCGGCCGGATTCGCAGGCAGTAAGCACAGCCAGGTCAGAAGTCACATTACATCCATAAATATCGGCGAGGTATAAAGAATTACTATCGGGTCTGTCGGGTTCTTTGGAAAAGATCAGTCGTGAGCGGTCAGGCATCTGGTTGTTGTATTCAGCATGGGTGCCTATATACAGTATTTTGTGTCCTGCCGCCTGCGACCGAAAGCGGGTAAGAGTGGAAGAATGATCGGTATAAGCGTCACCACCGAGCAGGCGGCCCAGCCGGCGTGCCAGCTTCACAGTACTGGGCTGTGGTAATAAAGAAAGATATTGCCGGTCTATCCGTATCGAATCATTGACCCGTTGCCGGTATGCCTGTTTATCCTTATCATCAAAGCCGGGTACAAAAGCAATATAATTTTTACGCAGCGCCGCATCTCCCGCTTCCTGTTGTCCTACAAGCATCAGGCTGTACTGATACGATATCACATGTTTTGCCAGCAGGCTCCCCTGCGCCAGTTGTCCGTATTGCTGTAGCGGTGCCGGAGTAAGCAATTCGAAACTGAGCGAATAAAGCACACCATCGGGTATGATCACTACCTGCCGGTTATGAACATGCGCAGCAATTGGCTGCCACAGGTCCTGGTATAGCTCATGCAGCATTTTACCCGGTAGTGTATCGCTGGTGTTTAATTGTACCAGTGCTGCAATGCGTTTGCTGAGTGCAGGAGCATACAGGTCTGTCAGCACCTGGCGATCCCTGTCAATCACCAATGCACGCAGGCTGTCGCCATCTGCATAATACCGTACCACCGTCACCCCGGCAGGGAGTGTGGTCCGTATGGAAGCCAGGTTACGCTCCTGCGAGGCATACCGCATCTGGTAGTAAACCGGGTATTGCAATCTGATCTTATCCAGGTAAGACTGCCAGGCCTGCGATGCCTTCAGATAACGGTCTATCTGCAATGAGTCGGTTCCGGCCAATTGCAGAGAAGTGGCTGCTTCGGCTTTCAGCTTTTCCTCTTCAGACTGGATACTGGCAGGCAGATTGGCAAACCGTATGGCAGCTGCCTTATTAAGACGGCTGCGGATACGGGAATACAAAGCAGATTCGTACAGATCTACATATTTGTCGAGATGCCGGGCCGTACCGGTAAGTTTGTACAGTTCCATTTCTACCTGCCGGGCGAAACCGTAGATCGAAGCATTTTCTGCAATCAGCACCTGAACGCTTGCTGCATCATCTATCAGTCCTTTCCGTTGTTCAAGAATACCGATCGCATCCTGCATACGTCGCGAAACGCGTACCAGAAAAGCTGTATCCCGTACCGGCTGCATGGCATAAAGTGCCTGCTGGTTGATGAGTATGGCACGGGGTATTTTAAACTGCATACGGGCAGAATCTATCGGGGTGGATGCTTTTGCCAGGTACTGATTCAGTATATCAATCGCTTCATTGCTGTACTGCAACGTTTCCGGATAGCGATGTGCCAGGTAATAAATCTCGCCCATGTTGAGCAACTGATTAAACATAGCCTGTGATGGCCCTTCCTGTACCGAGCGGACATAGCTGAGTGTTTTATCTATGATCGCCTTTGCCCTGGCAAACTCGTTATTGGCTGCATAAAATTTGGCCGCACTGCTTAAAAAATCGAGATAGATATTATCATACTCGTCACCGTAAGCTGCTCCATAAGCTTTTTCGCTCGCTGCGTAATAGGTACTGGCAGCCGCCTTGTCTCCTTTCGAATCGGCTGCCATGGCCAGCGTATAATATCCATCGCCTTCCCAGTACAAAAAATCGCCTTTTGCTTTTTTTAATTTCTCCAGGCCTGATTTACTGAATGACTCCGCTTTTTCATATTCATTCATATTGTTGTAAAGCTGCCCCAGCAATATTTCGGAAATAAAAATGCCGCTGTGACCTTCGGGTAATTCATCTTTCTTTTGTTCATAAGAGTATTGCAGCAGGTCGCCGGCCCTTTTATAATCGCCCAATTCACGATATAGCCCGGCCAGGTTGTCGATACCTTCATAAATACCACTTTTGACAATTGCTTTTTTCTGCTCGGCTACCGTAGTATCGCTTACGTAACTATACATATTCTGTACAGAGTTCTGCATGGTCTGGATAGCCGCGGTGGTTTTGCCTTCTGCCCCATATATGGCAGCTAGGTTGTTCTGGATGATCGAAGGACGGTAAAATCTGTTCTGCGGTGTGGAGGGCATTTTTGCCAGTGTAGTCAATGCCTGATCAAAAAAATAGGTAGCGCTGTCGTATTTCAAAGCATACCACATGATGGTACCCATGGCATTTTGGGTGAGGTAAAGGTCTTCTGGAGTAGTGCGGGCATTGCTAAGCCGGATGGTATTGGCAAGACGATATTCAGCCGCTGCCTCGGTCAGCAATCCCATCCGCTGCAGACAGGTACCGATGTTGTAATGCAAACGGGCTATCTCAAGTGTGTCAGGCAGTGTCAGGCGACGCTCACTGATAAGTCCCTGCTGAAACTGATCGAGTGCCAGTCCTGCCTGACCCAGCATATTGAAATAATCTGCGGCTTGCACATGCATATTTACCCGCAACTCCGGCACACCCGACATCGCGACTGCTGTATCTATAAAGTGTTGGATATTTTGCACAGCGCCGGGCAGGTCATTCCAGGCGAGTCCTATTTCGCCCGCCAGTTCTGTTTCTGACGACAATGAATCCAGTTGTTTATTTCGTATCAGATAGGCTGTTCTTTCCAGGAAAAGCCGGTTCGCCGTCTTAATATCTTTCCTGGCCAGAGCATCTCTGACAGCAGCGGCGGAAGGCACAGGCTCCTGTGCCAGCAATGGAAACAGCAGCAGCATTGCCAGTGCAGCTGCAAGACCAGTAAGTTTCCTCATGGTTATTTGTTGAGTTGGTGGATCAGCTCTTCTTTACCGGGCTGCGATGACCCGTCAATGTACCGGATGGCGTCTTTTCCCTTTCCACTTCTTATCAATAGCAATCCATAATACCAGCTGGCTTCTTTATGAAATGCCCGGTTGGTATTCTCTGCCAGTGGCTGTAGCAGTGCCGCTGCGCTATCGTACTTATGCATAGCCTGCCAGGCCATTCCCAGAAAATAGCGGACTGTATCACTAGAAGGTGTCGTCTGCAGCAATGGCTGCCACTGATCAATTGCCTGTTGATATTGTTCGTTTTTGTAGGCCACCATGCCATGCTCAAAAGCATAGGCAGTAGCAGGACCCATAGCTGTAAGTAAACCCGGATCGGGTTTATAATAAGCCTGGTATAATTTTTCTGTTGCCGAAGACCGGCCCGTCCACCACCAGATACCCATTGCCAGCAGCAGCACTGCCGCTGCAGCAGACCAGCGCCACAACTGGCGTATGCCTGCCTGTTGTTTTATGACCGGCTGCGTTGCGTTCCATCCTTTATGATATTCCTGCAACTGCTCTTTCAATGCGGCCTCCTGTACTCCCAGCAGCAACGTCCGCACTTCCTGCACCTGGCCAGCCAGTACCGCATCTGTCTGCAGCCGTGCTTCAAAAGCTGCTGCAGCTTCAGGAGAAAGTTCCTGTTGCAGATACTGCTCTATCAGCTCCCAATCGCCGGGTGATATGTGCTTTTGTTCATTCATGGGTTGAATCTGGTTTATTCATTTGCAGCAACCCGCGCAGTTTCTGCAGACATCGGTATTTATTATTTTTCGCCGTTGCTTCGGTCCAGCCAAAGCCAGCCGCTATTTCCCGCAATGGTTCTTTCTTAAAATAAAATCTGCTCAATACTTCACGGCAGTTGTCACCCAGTTGCGGAAATGCCGCCCGTACGGCCGCTGCCTGCATATCCGTACTGTCCTGCTCGGGCTCCTGCACAGCGATCTCTGCCGGCCAGTCCTGCAGGGTCACCAGCCTGCGCCCTTTGCTGCTGCGAAGCTGATCGATCCATTTAAACCGTGCCACCTGAAAGAGGTAGGCTGAAAATTCTTTTTCAGAAGCCGGCGAAAAACGACCGGTCTGCACCGCACGCCACACAGCCAGAAACGCTTCCTGATACAGATCCCGTGCATCATCTCCGGCGCCGCTGTTTTTGAGCACAAGTGCCGTTACGCCCCCCACATTATCCTGGTACAGCTTTCTGAGCACAGCATCTTCATTACGCTGAATCTGCTGCGTAAGTAACGGGACAAAAGAGGATTGTTCGGCCTGTTGCTGCATGTATCCGGGAAATTACTCCAAGATAGCCATTTTGTCTGTTCGGAATCCGCTTTGCCCTGGTTTAACAGCAGTTGCCGGCATCCTTTTTCCTTAATCGAAAAGAAACAAAAAGGTCATCAGCCATCCGACCGCTTTTCTGCTTTTGCTTCAATTCATCCGTCTTTTTGGATGATTGACCATAACCGGTCTTTCTTTTCACACATGTATCTGCCAACTTGTGTCAAACCTTTCTATGAAGAAAATAACTGTTTTATGGCTTCCTCTCCTGCTCCTTGCCGCCTGCAGGGACAATAATCCGCCCCCGCCTCCAGCCACACCGGATTATGATGTGATCAGTACAGGTGTGCTGACCGATCTCGCTGAATTATCTTATAAACCCGGGTACTGGATCGGCAAAGACTGGCATCCCCTGGAAGCTCACAATATCCGGCAGGCCTTCCCATATGGTCTCACCAGACAGGGACAATCACTGATCATCGCAGGTGCATACGAAGGGCCTCATCCGCAGACTGGAGATAATATGCTGCTGCCCTGCATCTGGCGTAATGGACACCTGATAAAACTGCCGGTAAATGAACTTTCTTTCGACAACCGCTGCAGTGCCTCCGATGTGGTATGGCACAATAATGCACTTTATATATTGGGCGAAGCCGATCTCGAACCTGTTATCTGGAAAGCTGAAGGGGAGCAGTACCGTATCATCCCGCTTCCCAAAAGCCAGGACATTACAGGTCGCCGGAGAGGATCCAACCTCATCATCTGGAACAACCGGGTATGCTTTGCAGGCAATGAACAGCGGCAAAGCAATAATAAACTGACGCATAGCGCGGGATACTGGTCTCTGGTCCAGGATGATCAACCCGTCTTTACAACGATACAGGATAACCTCGATTATGCACTCTGCTTTGCAATAGCAGCGCAGCAGGATAAACTGATGATCACAGGCGAGTACGGTGAAGCCGGCGAGGATATCCGTCCGGCATTGTGGACCGGTGCCGGACTGCATTCATTGTCGCATCAATTGCAGGCCAGTACACAACGGGCCAATGAAGTGATAATCGATGAAAAAGAAAATATCTGGCTCAACATACTCGATATTCAACCACAGCATAAACCACTGATATGGAAAGCCAGGTTAAATGGCACCAAAGAAATCATTACCCCGGTGATACCCCCGCAGGCCACGGGTTTTTGTCATAACCTTGCTGCATGGAGCGGCCAGGTAGCCTATGCATATACGTACACACACGATGGCAAACGATATGCAGTGGTTAAAAGCAATAAGGGAACGGACACACTCGACCTGCAGGATAAAGCAGATGTCACCCTTCACCGTACTGCTATTTTTCCCCGATAACTATTCTTTCAGGGTCTGATCATAAGCAGGCGGCTGTCTGTTTGGTTTTCGGTAGCTACCTGCACCACATATACCCCTGGTGGCTGCTGATGCATATCGATGAAATGCTGAAACTGCGGCTGAGCCAGTATGCCTGTATAGCAAACATGCCCCAGGCTGTTTAATATGGTTATTTTACGCAGCGGCTCTTCAGATTTCAGCATTATCCTTCCGTTGCCGGGATTGGGATAAAGGGTAAATATTGTTTTCGACACATTCAATACAGATTTAAGGATCGGTGAATACGTTATTCTGCCATCAGCATCCGTGCAGGCAATACGATACAGGCTGCTCTGCAATGGTTGCTGATCTGTATACTGATAATTCTTTTTTTGTTCGCTATAATGCTGAGCAGGTATACTATCAATGGATTGCCAGGCTGGTGCATCCATTGACCGGCGCTGTACTATAAACCGGCTGGTGTTTTGTTCTGATAAGGTTGCCCAACTCAATGCCACTTTACTGTCATGGGCATTCACCTCAAAATCAACCAGGCTTACCGGCAAAGCAGTAGTAAAAAAATGAACGATGATGGAGATATGATCAATTTGTGCATGCTGTGTCAGCGATACAATGCCTGTGCGTAGCCTGGCCGAAACGGCCACTCCAAAGTTGCCGGCATTTACTTCTGCAGCAGTCCAGGTTGTACCCCAAAGCGCACCGCCACTGCCGTAGGTACTGGTGCCATCTGTGGCTGACCAGCTTGATCCCGAGGCCTGGTTAGTACCGGCCACAGCACCCGCTTTTACAAGATATACACCATTATCAATGATAGAACTTCCAACACCCAGCCCGCCAGCGCTTTTTTCCACCATTACCTGGATGCCGCAAACAGATGCATACGACGGAATGGAAAAGCCAAATCCTGTAGCCACCAGGTAATTGGAATTGGCAGACGACCATACGCCCAATAAAATACCAGCCGAGGCCCGCACATTATTGGAGCTTACAGCATCGCCGGGAGATGCCCAGGCAAAACTGCCCACGCCTGTGTTATTCACAAATGATGAACCGGAAAGAGAAGCGGATGCGGTACATTGCCCGGAGGCAATACAGGGTACTGACAGGGCAAAAGAAACCACTGCCGACCGGAAGAGCCGAATTAACATGGATAAGGTTTTCGTTTAAATGGTCCACAGCCTGTACCTGATTGCTGATCAGGCAGCGGCTTCTCCTCTTTTCATTCCAGCAAAAGAGTGTAACCATTTTAAAACTAGAAAAACCCTTTTCAAAATGCAATACGGCTTCTCGTATTTCAGTACAAACACGGTATATACAAAAAAAGCAATCAGTTGATTAATAAATCAATGATAAAAACTGACTGGATTTTTTTTGATTTTTATCAATGAAAAAAACAGAAGTGGTGCGATTATAAGAAACCGCAGCGATCAATGGCAGCTTACAAATTGCCCGAAGAGAAGATTGAGTTGGGTAGGCGCATCGGTACAAAAGCCAGGATGCACGCGGGAGGTTTGTACCACTGTACTGCGTGTGGCAGTGAGCCAGCGAAAACGGGCGCCGGCATCGAGTGCAGCGATCGGGCCGGCGCTGGCCTGGCCAAGGCATATCTGCTGAAATGCTTCGAGGTATTGCTGCAGTTCATCCGGGTCGAGCCGGCAGTTAAATGCTTTCAGTCTCGCCGCATCCATTTCAAAACGCATATCCAGAAACCGGAGTTTCTGGCAATACATTACCACGCCCACATTAATGAACTCTTCCCGCTCTACTTTGGGCACCACACGGATCACGGCATATTCATATAAGTACTGATCGGGCATGCTGTGCTTGGTTTACAAAAACGGAAGAATGTTGAATACGCGTGAGCAGAAACTGCTCATATACAGAACGGCTCAGGGGTGGCTGCAGCCATTCCTCTGGTACCAGTGATACAATATGATGAATAACTTCCGGGGTAAGTAATGCCCGCAGATAACTGTCTGCCTCTTCCAGTTGAGCTGCCTGTGGCAACAGTACATGATCCCTGATAGCGGCAAAAGGCCGCATAGCCTGCTCTTCCCAGTTTTCGGGTGAGTGATGAAAGTAAAGACAGGCTCCATGATCGATTAGCCACAGCTCTTTATTCCAGGAAAGCATATTGGTATTACGCGCCGTACGGTCAACATTGGTCAGCAGACTGTCGAGCCACACAATCCGCGAAGCCAGCTGTGGATCCACTTTCATTACCACTGGATCAAAAGTGATAGAACCACTGAGATAATGCAGGGCCAGGTTCAGCCCTTCGCTGGCACGCAATAGTTCCTGTATTTCAGGATCCGGTTCAGCACGGCCAAATGCGCTGTCCAGTTGTGCAAATACGATCTCCGGCACTTTCAATCCGGCTGCTCTCACCAGCTCACCCCCGATAAGATCTGCCACCAGGGCTTTTATGCCCTGGCCCGCTCCCCTGAATTTGAGCACATATAAAAAACCATCATCAGCCTCTACAATAGCGGGCAGCGAACCTCCTTCGCGCAGTGGCGTCACATATTGCCATACGTTGACAGTTCGGATCTGACCGGTCATGGAAAAAATAGTTTCGGCAGCAAGATAATGAAAGTATAAAGAGTTTAAAGGGTATAAAGGGTTTAAAGAGGAAGTCTTACCTGATACTTAAAACTTATTGCTTAGAACTTAATACTAAGCCGGGACCCTTTATACCCTTTAAACTTTTAAACCTGACCACTGATCACTGATCATTATTAAAAAATATTCCTCACCGGTTCTGCATTTTTGCCGTTTGTCTTTTCCGATACAGGTACTACACTCCGGCCGATCAGCCATCCGGTGGCTTTCAGCGCTTCATGTATGTTCTGATCATTTTCCAGATGAATAACAGGATTGGGCATCTGTTGCCCTTCAGCTTCTGTAATATCCATACGATCAGGATGGCGGGTGAGTCCCATCAGACCAGTAATTGCCAGAAGCAGGGCGGCTAAAAAACGGTTCATGATATACAGGCTTTTGATGTGTGAACACCTGTATATCGGTAAAGGAGAGAAAGGTCATCAGGTAACCTTAGTTGCCAAAGAGAGAAAGCTGTGCCGGCTTGATCTTTTTACCGGCAGCCAGTGCAGGCAATGCCGCAGGTATGCCTGTAATCTCTATCAGCTCAGACTCCTGATAGCGCGAGGCTACTATTATCTGCACCTGCCCGGCAGCCGGCAGAAACACCTGCGCTGCTTTTTCGGGAGTATTATTATTCTTGGATAAATGAGAAAGTATCAGATGTGAAAGATGCGGCCCCGCATGTTCCTGGTACAATTCAAAAGCCTGGTTATTGGACAAATGCCCGGTACGGCCACTGATACGTCGCTGAAGCGATAAGGGATAATGGCTGGCTGCCAGCATGTGCTCACAATAATTTGTTTCGAGAAAAACAGCGTGACAGGCCCTGAAATATTTTTTCACTTCGGCACAGCAATAACCAATGTCTGTAAATACTCCTACATGCACCGACTGATAAGAAACAACAAAACTATGCGGATCTGCCGCATCATGCGACTTGGAAAAAGCACGCACCTGCAACGAACCGGCCGGATATGCACGGTCAGTAGTAAAATGGCAGATCAACTGCGGCTCAATCGGAATCTGGCTGTTGCCCAGCGTACCGGGCGTAATATAGACAGGTATCTGATATTTTTTGCTGATGGCCGGAATACCCGTGATATGATCATGGTGCTCGTGCGACACAAAAACAGCCCGCACTTTCTTCATATCCAGCCCCAGTTTCTTCATTCGCCGCTCCGTTTCCCGGCACGAAATACCGGCATCTATCAGCAACGCATCTGTATCATTTTCGATATAATAACAGTTGCCATTGCTGCCTGAATTGATGGATGCAATACGAAGCGCCATCCGGCAAAATTAAGCATTTGCGATCAGGGTGCGGCAAAGCGCAATTGCAGCAGGTTAAATCCGCCTTCTGCTATCTTTACCTGCAACCGGTGCACACCTTTGTCCAGTTCGATCAGCCCCAACGCTGTTTCTCTCCAACTGGTGTAACTTCCGGTAACCGGCACTTCTTTATTTTCCAGCACTACTTTGTCATCAACCAGGATACTGATCCGGCCCGGTGCAATAGCCGCCATCTCTGCCAGCAGTTTATACTTCGCTTTCTTTTTTACTTCAATGGTATACTGCATCCATTCACCCGGCTCTGTCTGACCTACATAAAACCGGTTATACCGGCTGGAGTCCTGGAAAATATCCACTCCATCGTTGCGATAGGTATGTCCCCTGTTTCCGGTACTGGCTTTACCGGTCGATATCCTGTAATTGGCCGTATCCTGGTCGGCATATGCATAACCATTACGTCCCAGGTCGTAGTCTGCAGCTTTGATAACCGTATTGGCAGTGATCACATGTTGTTTGAAAGGGATGGTTGCAGTAGTATGAGGCTGCCTTATGAGAGCATCAATCACATCGCGGTGAATGATATTGGACTCAAGCCGGGCATAGGTAGCCAGCTCCAGTAAGCCGCTGTATACATCACTTTCCTTGGGTGGATTAGGACGCCGGCCATTCCAGTAATCCACCAGGTTATTATAATTGTGATTGGAAGGAATTTCCAGTGGATTATTAGCGCCCAGTTTCTTTAATGGCCACCAGGCCCAGCCGATATTATTTTTTTCCAGCAATTCCACAGCTTGAGCAAACCAGGTATTCGAGTTCTCGCCTGTTTCACCCAGCCATACCGGCACCTGTTGTTCACGACGGGTATTGAGGATATGCCGGATATCTTCTTCATTATTATTATTCCAGTACTTGTGATAACTAAGCACCATATTCTTGTCCCATACCGGCAGCATACCGTTATAGTTATTACCCCAGCCATTGCCCTCGATAATGATCATATGCCGCTGATCTACTTCCCTGATAGCTTTTGTTATATCCATCAATAAACGGCGAAGCGGTGCATTGCTTTTTTCTTTTAGTCCATTGCGGTCGAGGCTGTCGGTAAATCCCCAGTTGGGTTCATTCAGGATATCATAGCCGCCGATCCAGGGTTCGCCGGCATAACGCTCGGCCAGTTTCCGCCACAATGCGACAGTCTTTTGCTGATTGGCCTCACTTTGCCATAATGATGGCTTCGATGGATCGCGGTCTGATATATTCAGATCATTGCCCTGCCCGCCGGGCGCCGCATGCAGATCCAGTATCAGGTATACCTGGTTGGCTTTACACCAGGCCAGCAGGCTGTCGGTGATCGCAAACCCTTTTTCGAGCCAGGTGTTGTTGCCGGCAACAGGCTCTTCATCGACCGGTAAGGTATACAGGTTGTAATGCATGGGCAGGCGGACGGAGTTGAAACCCCAGGCTTTCATCGAATTGATATCTATCCGCCGTGTATGATTGGCCAGCCAGGTATCATAAAACTCCTGTGTCTGCTCCTTGCTAAGCAATTGCTCTATGCGCTGGCGTATGCGATATTGTTGTCCTTCATTATTAATACGCAGCATATAACCTTCCTGCAGCATCCATCCACCCAGCCCCACACCGCGCAGCAATACGTTTTCACCTTTTTCATTAACAATACGTTCCCCCGCCGTTTTCAGAAAACCCTGTGCCGATACGGTTATGTTCAGCAAGAGGCCAATTGCAGCAATACTCCATTTCATTTGCATACGGTTCATTATTTTTTCCATGAATAAGTGGCTACAGCTCCCGGCTGCAGTGTGGTGGTAAATTGACGTCCTTTATACCCAACGCTGAAACTGCGTGCTTCTTTTTCGGTATTGGCCACTACCAGTACGATCTGACCGGCCGGTGTACGAAAAGCCACATTGGTCAATCCCTTTGTTTCAGTTGACCCGATACGTACGGAACGGGGGCGCACCTGTTTGGAGAAGTGCGCTACTGTATAATAGGCCAGGTTGCGCGTCACATCATCCTTATCCAGCGTAATGGCGCCCTGGCAGATAGTACAACCGCCACGGTCTGTATACGGCTTATGTTCAGGATCGGCAGCCAGGTTCCACAGCAGCACGTTGCGGCTCCAGTTGCGTGTGGCGCCGATCATCACCCGGCTTACAGGCGAGGCAATGTTCATCCTGTCTTTCTCAATAACGCCGCCTTTTCCAAAATCGACTACCATCTGCTCTGTAAAATAGATCTGCTTATCCGGATGTGCATCATGTACGTCTGTCATGGCATCCACTTTTCCGCCGTACAAATGAAAACCTGAGCCGTCAATATACTTACGTGCTTCCGGATCATTCAAAATGGAAATGGGATAATCAGGGCGATCGCAGTTGTGATCATAGATAATGATCTTTGTGTTGATATGTGCTGCTGCAAAAGCCGGCCCCAGGTGATCGCGCACAAAAGCAGTCATATCCGGTGCCGGTATCAGTATACTGGGATTATTGCCGGGATGCAATGGTTCATTCTGTACGGTCACTGCTTCGATGTTGATTCCCGCCGCCTTCATTTCCTGGATATATTTTACAAAATAGCGGGCATAAGCATTGTAAAACGCCGGATTGAGCCGGCCACCACGTGTATCATAGATCGTTTTCATCCAGGCCGGTGGCGACCAGGGTGATGCCAGTATGCTGATCTTTGGGTTAATTGCAAGAATCTCTTTCATCACAGGTATCACATCCGCGCGGTCTGGCCCCAGATCAAAACGAAGCAGGGCTGTATCGGTTTCGCCTTTGGGCAAATCGTCGTAGGAAAATACGTGCTCATTGAGATCCGAAGCACCAATACTAAGCCGGATATAACTGATCCCGATCTGGCCGGGGCCTGTACCAAACAACTCCTGCAGCAGTGCTTTGCGTTTAGGAGTGCTCATACGGATAATATGTTGCGCACTGCCGCCTGTGAGCGCAAACCCAAACCCATCAATTGACTGATACTGCTGCGCCTCATTGACTGCGATAGTAGTCTTCCGGCTGCTATTGTTGTTAAAGACAATACGCGATGATTGTTGCTGAAAAAGAGCGGAGCGGTCAGGCAATGTAAGCCAGCTGTCTGCCGTTGCCGGCTGACGGGCATGCACAGCAGTGACCCATGTAGCGGCCAGCATGCCGGCAAGCAGGCATGATTGGTAAATTTTCATACCTGCAATTAACTACTTTTCGGATTATTTGACCCGGCAAAAAGGAGCAATGGCAGCAGGAAAAACCGGTTTGCTGAAAAAAATTACGGAAACGATTCCGGAACCTGCGTCAGCCATTATGCGGCGCTGCCGCAGCCTGCACACGATAACCTCTTACACCATAAGACAATACCACGGCAAAACAGATCAGTGGTATGACATAACCCGTCTGCATGGAACTATGCTGACTAATATATGTTAGCGCCAGCGGTATCAATGCTCCGCCTACTATAGACATGACCATAAAGGAAGAACCGTTTTTTGTCTCAGCACCGAGCTCACGTATACCCAACGCAAAAATGGTGGGAAACATAATAGACATAAAAAACTCTACTCCCAGCAGGGCAAATGCCCCACCCTTTCCACCAATAGCTACGGCATACAGCAGCAAGGCGATATTGCAGGCGCTATATACTGCCAGCAATTTTTGGGGTGCTATCTTCTGCATCAGGAAGGTGCCCACATAACGACCAATCATGAATGGCAATAATAAATAACCGAGCAACTCGGTAGCTGATTTTTCGCTCATACCTGCGGCCGACTGGCAATAGCGTATAAAGAAACTGGATATGCATACCTGTGCCCCTACATAAAAAAACTGTGCCAGTACGCCCCAGGCAAAATGACGATGACGGAATACCGCCAGGTCAAGCCGGAAGCGCCCCTTCTCTTCCTGCACCCTGGGCATCCGGGCAAAATACATCAGTGCAGCCACCAGTAATAAGACCAGGCCGATGCCCACATAAGGCAGTTTTACACGTTCTGCTTCCGAAGCCAGGTACGTTTCCAATGCTGCAGGCGACATCAATTCTATTTCAGCAGCAGTGTGTTCTGTGCCGGACAACAGCATTTTGCTGAGAAAAAAAGTAGCCACAAATGCACCCAGTCCATTAAAGGCCTGGGCAAAATTGAGCCGCTGAGAAGCCGTCTCCGGATTACCCAGCACAGTCATGTAGGGATTGGCGGCTGTTTCGAGAAATGTCATGCCACTGGCGACCAGAAAAAGGGCAAACAGAAAAAATCCAAACTGGCGTACCTCAGCTGCCGGATAAAACAGGAATGTGCCTAATGCAGCAATTAACAATCCCGTTATGATAGCCGTTTTGTAACTGTACCGCCGCATCAGGTTGGCTGCTGGTATGGCCATTACAAAATAAGCGATCCAGTAAGCGGAGTCGATGAAGCCTGATTCAAAATCAGTAAGCTGACACGCTTTCTTAAGATGCGGGATCAGGGATGGCAGCAGGTTGGATGTAAGTGCCCATAAAAAAAACAGACTGATCACTAGTACCAGCGCCTTACGTGGTGTACTGGTTGAGGTTGTGGAAGTGGCATTCATTGCAGGCAAGTTGAATCGTAATAAAAGAACGGGTGCGGTCCTTTTGTAACCGCACCCGTTCAATAATTTATTTAAACATGGATTTCCCTTCTGTGCTCACAGGCCAGTTATCTGTACGGAAAGGCGATGCAGGCAGTCCTTCGCGGTTGTACAGGTTGGCATCGTCTGGATTATTGGCCCAGGCATAACGTACTGCTACCGGCTGCTTCACCACTGCGCTGGATACAATCACTGTATTCCCTTCAATACGGGCGGGTGCCCATACAAAACGCTGATCGGCTCCGGCTATGGTAAAGCCGCGCAGATAAGCATAGCGGTCGCGGGCCTGCAGTCCTGATCCGGTATTTTTAAAATGTAGTATTACTTCCTGTCCTCTTACTTCCATACGATCATATACAGGGCCAGAATATACAAGCTCACGGCCATACACCACCTGTTCTGCGGCCAGTGCCAGGCGCAGGCCTACATCCTGTTTGTTGCGTGGATGAATATCGAATGCCTCACCGATATCAATGATCACTGCCTGACCGGTGCGGGGTAGCGCCAGCGTCTGG
Source organism: Chitinophagaceae bacterium (assembly GCA_047600605.1). GTDB lineage: Bacteria > Bacteroidota > Bacteroidia > Chitinophagales > Chitinophagaceae > CAYMZZ01. Next base: position 1,530,581 of record JASGKK010000001.1, read on the forward strand.
CTTTGTGCTTCGCGCAACTCAGCCCAGTCACTGGGACTCGGTGTGGCAGCCGGTGCAGTAAAATTGGCCAGCTGTACCCACATAAACGGAAACTCATCATTCCATTTGCTGCGCCAGTTGCGGATCAGCTCAGGAAACAAGGAACGGTATTTTACGGCTTCGCCCACATTGCTTTCCCCCTGGTACCAGATAGCACCGGCAATGGGCATTTTAATAAACGGAGCGATCATGGCATTGAACAATTGCGAAGGAAACTGATTGGGTCCCACATCCTGAATGCCAAATTCAGTTGTCAGCGCCACTGAACGATATTGCCAGTCGCCAGCCAGCGGAATACGCTCACCTGCCACTTCTACATATAGCTGGTCGGGGCTGCCATACAATCCGCCGCCGCCGCCATCATCTGTCACTTTCACCACGAGCAGGTTTTTGCCGGGCTTCAATACACTGGCATCGAGTTCATATACGCGCTCTTTATTGTATACATCTGTAGCTCCTACTTTCACCCCATTCACATATGTCACATCATGATCGTCGATGGGGCCGAGATAAAGCCTGGCTTTATTGCCGGCAAGTGAAGCGGGCAGTGTCCATTCTTTTTTCATCCATACAATACCATCTGCATTACCGATCACTGATTGCTCCCAGGCCATGGGCTGCCGGATCGGTTTCCAGTCACCGCCACCATCAAACCATTTTTCTTTTTCTCCTTTATTTTCCTGTAGCAGCGAACGGAAGGTGGCCAGTTTCTGTTCCATACCCGACTTGGCGGCCTTAAACTGTAACCTGTCCTCATCTGTAAACCCGCTGAGTTTGCTCATCACATCCCAGCTGATCCAGGTTTGCACATTGGTACCACCCCAATTGCTGCTGATAAGCCCGATAGGTATTTTTTCTTCAGCCGCCAGTTTACGTCCGAAGAAGTACGCTACAGCCGAAAAATCTATCAAATGTTCCGGTGTGCAGGTTTGCCATTGTCCTCCTTCGAGGTCAGCGGCCGGTTCAAAAGCTGTTGCCTTTTGTACGGTAAACAGGCGAAGGAGTGGATTATTTCCATCACGGATTTCTTTTTCCGAATTATTGACAGCGCGCATGGTCCATTCCATATTTGACTGACCGCTGCACACATATACATCCCCTATCAGAATATCTTCCAGTTCTATCCTGTTTTTGCCCTGTACCGCCAGGGTGTAAGGGCCACCTGCCTGCATGGCAGGAAGTGATACCTGCCAGTTTCCATCCTTACCGGCCCTGGTACGCAGTTTTTTGCCCTGCCACTCTACAGTTACCGACTCTCCTTTATCTGCCCAGCCCCATAGCTGCACCGGCTTATTACGCTGCAGTACCATATGCGAGGTAAAAATCTTTGGAAGTTTAACTGTTGCCGTTGCCGGCATCAGTCCCATTGTCATAAGTGCTATCAGTGTTGACCATACCCTTTTGTGTGTGCGGATCATTTCTCTTATTCTTATTATTTTAAACAATCAGTTGACAACATGTTGCGGCCGGCCAGCCAGGGCAGCCCTGATATTGGCAACCACCGTATCCAGTAATCTCTTTCGTGCTTCTACCGCCGCCCAGGCCATATGCGGCGTGATAATGCAATTGGACAATCCCAGCAGCGGATTGGAAGCTGCCGGTGGTTCTGTACTTAACACATCAAGCAGGGCCGCCGCGGGTCTTCCGCTCTGCAGGGCCTGGCTCAATGCCGGCTCATCTATCAGCCCGCCACGTCCAGTATTGATCAGCACTGCTGTTGGTTTCATCAATGCCAGCAACGATGCATTTACAAACCTGTCTGTTTGCGGTGTGAGCGGACAATGCAGTGTTACAACATCACTTTCGCTAAACAATTCTTCTATTGATACCTGTCTTGCCGGATATTGTTTGGGTGTACGGGAAGAATAGATCACCTGCATGCCAAATGCAGTAGCCAGTGTGGCCACCCGTGTACCAATATGGCCCAGGCCTGCTATCCCCATCGTTTTACCAGCCAGTTCGGTTACAGGCGCCAGGCTAAAACTGAAATCGGGACTACTCACCCATTTTCCCTGCTGTACGGCAGCTGCATGTACAGCTATATGATTGGTATAATGCAGTAACATCGCCAGCACATGCTGGGCTACTGCGTTGGTGCTGTATTCCGGCACATTGCATACAGGAATACCGCGTGCGCGGGCCGCATCTGTATCTACATTATTATATCCCGTAGCAGTAACACAGATCAGCCGGAGCGACTGTGCTGCTGCAATAACATCACTTCCTACAGGAGCCTTGTTGGTAAGAATAATATCGGCCTCACGACAGCGGTCAACCATGTCGGCCGGTGCTGTGCGATCATAAAACACACATTCACCCAACTCCTGCAGCGGTGACCAGTCAAGGTCACCGGGATTGAGCGTAAAACCATCTGTTACGACTATCTTAACCATCTTATTACGGTTTGCGTGTGTATTTGTCATCGCATACGTAAGCGCAGCACTTTGCTGTCGTTGGTAATATATAAGGTACGCTCATCTGCCGACAAAGCACAATTGGATGCCGGTCCGTTGAGTTTTATCTTTCCCAGCACCTTTCCTGTTTTATCAAATATCCAGATCCCTCCGGGACCCGAAGCAAACACATTTCCCTTACTATCTGCCTTTAGTCCGTCAGGCAAACCGGTAGCGGTGGCCGCTGCGGCACGGGCATCGTAAAACAAACCGGCGGCACGCAGCGAATCATTGGGCAGGCATTCATACCTGTACCAGTATGGTTTATCAGGATCGGAATTGGCCACAATCAACTGATTGGTTCCAGGCAGCAGGATGATACCATTGGGCCGGGTGAGCGAATCGATGAGCAGGAGTACAGTGCCATCCTTTTTCACTTTATACACACCCTGCCAGTTGAGTTCCCTGGCACTGTCTTCCATACCTTTTTCCAGGCCATAGGGCGGATCAGTAAAATAGAAATTACCCGCTGCATCCATCGCCACATCATTTGGACTATTGAAACGACGGCCTGTATAGCCGGCAGCCAGTGCGTGATAACGCGGTGCCGGCGCCTGGAGCGATGCATCCATTACAGCCAGTTGCCGGTTGCCATGCTGACACAATACCAGCCGGCCATTGCCATCGAGCAGCAATCCGTTTGATCCCATTTCTCCGCCCCGCGGCACCCCGGTTGTATTGCCCGAAGGTGTAAGAAATACTTTTACACCTTCCTTTTCGGACCAGCTGAAGATGGTGTCGCGCGGAACATCAGAAAAGATCAGCTGCTGCCGGCTTTCAAGCCATAGCGGACCTTCACTCCAGTCAAACCCTTCTGCTATCAGTTCAGGGCGTGCACCGGGTGCAATGATACTGTCCAGCGCTGCATCTCCCCGCTCAAGCATCCCTTCATATGGATAAGGCGATGTGCTTTTGCAGGCCTGCAATAAACAGAGACATGCCAGGTATTTCAGCAATCTTTTTCTGATCATGACCGGTTATTTTACCAGAATATGGTGTAAAGCGCCGTGAGGATACCTCCTACGATCAATGCCCCGGCAGCAAAGGCCGGCGACATCCGGAACATACGGCGGTCCACTTCCAGTCCCTGGGGTCTGATTCCTTTTTTATTTTCTATTACACTGATCAGATACATACCGATGACAGCTATCAGGAAAACAAATCCCATACGGTCGATGAATGGAATTTCGTATAGCATGGTACCATCTTTCTGTTTTACCTGTTTCGAAAAACCTGTAGATGCAAGGAATTGCAGATCTACCAGCCGTGGCAGTATCTTAAACAGGATGGAAAGCGCAAAACCGCCCACTGTTGCAAACAAAGCTGCATTGGATGTTGTCTTTTTCCAGAAGAAGCCCAAGAGGAACATGGCCAGAATGCCGGGCGATACAAAACCTGTATATTCCTGGATATACTCAAAGCCACCTTTTTTATCAATACCCAGGAAAGGAGCTATGACCACGGCCAGCAACATGGATACGATTACTGCCACGCGGCCGATCCACACCATGCGATTCTCATCGGCTTCAGGATTTATCTTCTTCTTATAGATATCCAGCGTGAAAATGGTAGCAATACTGTTTGCCTTACCCGCCAGCGAAGCCACAATAGCGGCTGTAAGTGCGGCAAATGCCAGCCCTTTCAGTCCGGCAGGCAGCAGGTTCAGCAATACCGGATATGCTTTATCCTGCACCAGTTCTCCATTGACCATCATTTCCTGCTGAAAGTATCCGTTTTGATACAACACATATGCCGCAATACCGGGCAACACCACGATAATGGGCATGAGCAGTTTCAGGAATGCTGCAAACAACAACCCTTTGCGGGCTGTATCCAGGTCGGCTCCCAGTGCCCGTTGTGTGATATACTGGTTACAACCCCAGTAGTTGAGGTTTACGATCCACATACCGCCAATAAGGATACTCAGGCCCGGCAGGCTGATATAATGAGGATTATCCTTTTTAAATATCATATGGAAATGCTCATCGGCATGCTTGGTAAGCAGATTGAATCCTTCAACCACTCCGCTTCCGCCAAAATGTTTGGCTACCAGGTCGAGCGCCAGGTAGGTCGTCACCAGTCCGCCGAGGATCAGGAAAAACACTTGTATCACATCGGTATATCCGATCACCTTCATCCCTCCCAGTGTAATGATAATGGCAAATACGGCCAGGAAGATCATACAGGCCGTAAGACTGATCCCTGAAATACTGCTGATGGCCAGTGCCCCCAGGAAGAGGATCGATGTAAGATTCACCACCACATACAGCAGCAGCCAGAATACGGCCATGATCATGGCTACGGTGCCGTTGTATCGCTGATGCAGAAACTGCGGCATGGTATATATCTTATTCTTCAGGTATACGGGTATGAAGAAAATAGCTACTACCAGCAGGGTTGCGGCGGCCATCCACTCATAGGTAGAGATAGCCAGCCCCATGGTAAATCCATTTCCGCTCATGCCAATAAACTGTTCCGCCGAAATATTCGATGCAATCAGTGAGGCGCCGATCGCCCACCAGGTAAGTGATCCTTCGGCCAGAAAATAATCATGCGACGCGGTGACTGTTGCCTTTTTCTTTCTGCGGTAAATCCAGTAACCGTAGCCTGCTACTATCACGAAATAGATAAGGAATACGATGTAATCCTTTAAGTGGAGTGAATGCATATGGAGCCTTTATCGTTGGTTTTAAAAATTAAATATAACGGTTAATCAGGTTTTCGAACCATTCCTGTTTGCCGCTGATAGTGGCAGGTTCGCCACTGGCTTCGGCAATACGGCGCAGGTCGGCCAGACCGAGTTGTCCTTGTTCAAAGGCCGCTCCGTCTCCGCTGTCAAAACTGGCATAACGATGCCTGCGGACTTTTTTATACTCAGAATGCTGTAATACTCTGTCTGCAATTATCAGCGCACGTGCAAAACTGTCGATACCGCCAATATGGGCATGAAACAGATCTTCTGTATCAGTTGAATTGCGGCGGATCTTGGCGTCAAAGTTGATACCTCCGCCACCAAAGCCACCGGCTTCTACAATAATAAGCATGGCTTCTGCCAGCTCATTGATATTATTGGGAAACTGATCGGTATCCCAGCCATTCTGATAATCGCCGCGGTTGGCATCTATCGAACCCAGCATACCTGTATCCGCTGCTATCTGCAGCTCATGTGTAAACGTATGACCGGCCAGTGTGGCATGATTTACTTCTATATTCAGTTTGAAATCCTGTAGCAGATCATACTGCCGCAGAAAACCGATCACGGTCTCCGAATCGTAATCATATTGATGTTTGCTGGGCTCGCAGGGTTTGGGTTCAATAAAGAAGGTACCGCGGAAGCCCTGTGCCCGGGCATAATCCCTGGCTATCTGAAGGAAACGGGCCAAATGTTCCTTCTCTCTTTTCATGTCGGTATTGAGCAGGCTCATATACCCTTCGCGTCCGCCCCAGAACACATAGTTTCCCCCCCCCCAGCGCGATGGTTGCATCGAGGGCGGCTTTTACCTGGGCTCCGGCATGTGCGAGCACGGCAAAGTCGGGATTCGTAGCCGCGCCATTCATATAGCGGCGGTTGGAAAACAGGTTGGCGGTACCCCACAGCAGTTTCACTCCGCTGCTTTTCTGTTTTTGCAGCAGGTAATCTGTAATATGCTGCAGGCGGCTTTCATTCTCCTTCACATCGCGTGTATAGTCTACGGCATCTACATCGTGAAAGCAGTAGTATTGAATACCCAGCTTGGTGATAAATTCAAAAGCGGCATCTGCTTTGGCACGTGCACGTGCCAGCGGGTCGGCCGGTTCATCCCAGGCAAACAGGTGTGTGGGCTCGCCAAAAGGATCGGCACCACTGCCGCAGAAGGAATGCCAGTAAGCACAGGCAAAACGCAGCCAGTCCTGCATGGTCTTGCCGGCTACCACACGGCTGGCATCGTACCAGCGGTAAGCAAACGGATTATCTGTTTCAGGGCCTTCATATTTAATGGCCGGTATGCCTTTGAAATATTCTTTATCACCTGTGACTACTGACATGGGTATGATTTATTTTTTGTAATGAAATTTGTTTTTTATTCCGGTTGCTCCAGGTGCAGTTGCAACCAGTGTTTCCAACGGATATATCCCTGCTCAAGCGCCGGCTGATGCGATGGATCGATCCGTGCTGTTGGCTTCCGCAACATGGCCGCCTCTGCGGCAGACGCATATACCCCCGCTCCGATACCTGCTCCCAGCGCAGCTCCGAAACTTCCATCACCTTCAAAAAACTCTACACTCACCTGGTTAATATCGGCAAATGCCTGGGCAAACAGGGGGCTCAGAAACAGGTTGGCGCGCGACGCACGCACTACCTGTGCCGGCACACCGTTTTCCTTCATAATATCCACTCCATACCGAAACGCGCAGGCAATGCCTTCCTGTACAGCCCGGACCATATGCGACCGGCTATGTTTATTCAGATCTATGTTATGAAAATGAGCCCCGGTGATCCTGTTTTGCAGCATCCGTTCAGCTCCATTCCCAAACGGAATCGCCAGCAACCCACCTGATCCCGAAGGAGCGGCAGCGGCCAGCTCATTAAGCTGCGGATAGCTGAGTGCACTGCCGGTTATATCTTTTATCCATTTCTGGAAAATACCCGTGGCATTTATACAAAGCAACAGCCCGATGCGCGGATCGGTCGTGGTATGATTTACGTGGGCAAAGCTATTGATACGCGAAAGAGCATCGCCGGCCAGGTTGTCGGCCACAGCATATACCACCCCCGATGTACCGGCTGTAGCAGCCAGTTCTCCCGGAGCCAGCACATTCAGTGCAAGTGCATTGTTGGGCTGATCGCCGGCTTTGTAGGTAACAGGTATGCCTGCCCGCAATTGCAGCGCTTCGGCCACATGAGGTAATAAACGTCCGTGTTCGGAAAAGAGCGGGGTCACAGGAGCTATCAGTGACTCGTTCAGCCCCCAGTATTTCAACAATTCTGCAGAGAGTGTTCCGTTCGCAAAATCCCAATACATGCCTTCTGACAAACCAGCTACCGTACTGGTGCATTGTCCGGTAAGACGCATAGCCAGGAAATCGCCCGGCAGCATCATCTTATCTGCCGCTGCATACACTGCCGGTTCATTCTCCTTAACCCAGGCCAGCTTGCTGGCCGTAAAATTGCCGGGGGAATTAAGCAGATGCGTATTGCAATAAGCAGCCCCCAATGCACCGAATGCCTGATCGCCCAGGGCCACCGCCCGGCTATCGCACCAGATAATCGCAGGTCTTAATACACGTTGCTGCTTATCTGCCAGAACCAGACCGTGCATTTGATAGGCAATCCCAATAGCGCCTATATCTGTTGCCCTGTAGCTGCCCGATGCATGACAACGCAGGATCGCTTTACCTGCATAATCCCACCACTGATCAGGATCCTGTTCGGCCCAGCCGGGCTGAGGTACCGAAATAGCCGCCTCTGTATCGGGATAACTGGCCGATGCCACACAACGCTGGGTGGCCGCATCTACTACTGATACTTTTACTGAAGAAGTTCCGAGGTCAATACCCAATAACAACATAATATGGCAACAAGACAAGTGGATGGGATTGGTGCGCCATCCGGCCCGGCCATAAACTTAGACTATATTGAGGAAAAATGATACACATTTTACCCATTCATCGCGGAAGGATATGGGGATAATGGGGAAAAACCAGCAATCACGCTACCCTATCCCGGAGGAGGTGTTAATAAAAAAAAAGCAGGCCGGTTTGAAAACCACCTGCGTAGGTCTTGTTGACCGTTCACATGAGAAAACTATTTTGAACCCGTTGTGCGGTTAGAATCTGTTTCTTGCTATAAAATTACAGGTTGAGCACTGACCTGACCAGGATAGCCTCGCTAAGGCATGAATAATACTGCCTGTAGCAGCAATCGCTCCCGCCGGCAATTAATAACAAATGGTTGTACATACGAATACCCTTCAGTTCTGCTACTCCGGCTGTATCTGACTGCGCTATTCATACCGTCGCAAAAAAAGAGAGGCCTTTATTAAAAGCCCCTCCTATTGTTGTTTAAGACAATCAACTCTGTTATTATCTGCCCATCACATAGTCCATCCCATTTTCATAATAGTACAGTGATCCGCTGATCAACACCAGCACATCCAGCTTGAAGGTGATCCGTTCATTGCAGACAGAAAACTTGTTTGCCTGCCCGGGTTTCGTCCGTACATAAAATGGCTGACCGGCTGCATATTCTTTATTGGTGATCTGCAATGGAATTTCTGCTTTGGTATTTGTGGGATCCGTCCAGTCAAAATTGATCGTGACGGGTCCAAAGTAATCAAACAGGTTATTCATCATGGCAGTAGCCGTAGTGGTGCCAGCCGTATGTGTCATGCTGCCGATACTGGTTGTATAGGGTCCGCTGCCACCTTCGAAGGTCTGTGTATAATTGCCCAGCAGGATGTTTATATCAGCTACTGCACCATCAAAGCAGGGACCGCGAAGTATTAGCTTCAATGTATCATTAAAAGACGCCGGCTTGATAGAGGGCGACTTCAGTACGATCTGCAATGTATCTACACGGCCGGCAGTATACTGGCTGTAAATACCCTGCAGACCAAACTCAACCACAGCAGAACCGGCAGGTATCGTAATGTTGCCGGATGTTATACCGGTAACATTATACTGAGTGCCGGGAGTTGCTCCTGTTGGTGAAGTGATCTCAATAGTAGCTGTACGATCCTCTTTAGATACTGTTGTTACACCCAGCTTCACTGCAAATGTGGGGGCGGGATCTGTTTCAATAACATACCGCTGTGTTTTATCTCCGAGAAAATGTACTTCTTCGGGTGGTATAAACAGGTTGGATGCAGTCTTGGTACAACTCGTGACCATTGCCAGTGAACCTATCAGCAGCAATGCGGGTATGACAGAAAAACGATTCATATATTAAATAGATTGGGTTGGTAATAAAATTTTGTTACCGGCAACTATTATTAATTATAGCCTGGATTGGGAACCATGTTGGGGTTAGCCAGTATTTCATCCTGTGGTATCGGCAATGTGAACCGGAAACTGTTGGCCGGTATGCTTTGCCAGTTGGGACTGTCTACATCGCTCGAGTTTCGTTGCATAGCCTGTCCCTGCCGCTTCAGGTCAAAGAAGCGGAATCCTTCCAGGAAGAGCTCCTTAAACCGCTCCTGCATGACGGCATTGATCAGTGCCTGTGCACTGCCAAAAGTTTCATCGGTATAACCGGTGATCCGTTTTGCACGTAATGCATTAAGATCTGCCGCACCTGCGGTGATATTTGGCGTAGTGAGACGGGCATAAGCCTCGGCGCGGATCAGGTACATCTCTGCTGTGCGAATGGCTTTGGCATCAACGATACGTCCGCCACGGGAAGATGTATAGAATTTGTTGACATACCGTTTGCCCGAAGCATTGCCGATATAGGCTGCTTTGCGGATATCGGCGTCGTCGTAGCTGTTGTTGATCTTGTCAGAAGGCGAAAAGATCACATTGCCACTTGTAGCGGTCCACAGTGTACCCAGCGTAGCGGTATTTTCATAACGCAGGCGAAACAGTGTTTCGTTGGTATTCACATCGGTCCAGATACCTCTGAAATCGTCGCCGGTTACCAGAGGTTTGATACCGCTGCTGATAACCGTAGTAGCCAGATCAATGGCTTTTTGCCAGTCACCTTTATACAGGGCTACGCGTGCTTCAAAAGCGGCAATACTGATTTTATTCAGCGACAGATCGGTAAATGTACCGGCCGTCACATCGGGCAGCAGGCTTTTGGCTGTCTGAATATCTGCATCGATCTGCGCCAGCACTTCTGCTACTGTATTGCGGGCGGGGCGGCCCAGCAATTCACTTTTGAGCATGACGGGCACACCCAGCGGATCGGCCGCATCATACTTCTTGCTGTACCAGTTGAGCAGATCAAAATGTCCGATAGCCCTCAGCACGAGCAATTGTGCCTTGATAAGCGGGCGTTTTGCATCATCACCGGGATTTATTGCAGCCACCACTTCAATATTGGGCAGTACCCGATTGACCTGGTCGATCAGCGTATAGAAGGAACCAAAGCCTGCCAGCACCTCACCACCTGTGGTTCCGTCAGTACCATACTGCAACCGGTAGGTAAACTGACCAGAACCGCCATTGTCGGGTCCGAATTTTACTTCATCGGATGCCAGTGCAGATACGTACATGGACACAGGACGGGAATACCGTGCATAGGCTGCATTCAGTCCTTTCTGCAGATCATCCACCGTTTCAAAAGCCTTTGTTTCATCCACGCTGTCTGTCGGGTCCAATGCCAGGTCTTTTTTGCAGGCAGCCAGCGCCAGTAAGAAAGCTGCGAGCAACAGGAATATATTTTTATTACGCATAGTTTAAATCTTGTTTCAGTTAGAGTAATCAGAAGCTGATGTCGATACCGGCTGTAATAGCACGGGGATTGGGATATTCACTCAGTGAAATATTATTATCATCTTCCGGATCAAGACCTTTCCATTTTGTCCAGGTCAGCAGATTTTGTCCCAGCACATACACACGGATAGAAGAGAAATGCTTCAGCTTTTCCAGTACACTCTGCGGCATGGTATAGGAAAGGGTTACGTTGCGCAGACGCAGGAAAGAAGCATCCTGGATCAGTTTGGAGGTAAACTGGTTTTGGTAAAGCGGGCTTTGGGTAGAAGCTACATCACCCGGTTTTTTCCAGAAGTTGAGTGACCGGGCCTGATTGATACCCTGCGCCAGGAAGTTGGGGCTTTCTACAAAAAACTCCAGGTTGTTGACCCGATAGCCTTTGGCTGCATAGGAGAAGAATGCAGAAAAGTCAAATCCTTTGTAACGCAGGGTTGTTCCAAAACCACCTGTATAGGGAGGTATCCAGGTGCCATAGTCCTGCACGCGGTTGGCAGCAGAATATACGGGAGTTACCTTTCCATTCAGATCATAATACAGAGGTGCGCCGGTTGATGCATCCACACCAGCCCATTTCACTTCATAATGTGATCCGATCGGCAGGCCTACAGTAATAAGGCTGGTACCTGCTTCAAAAGAAGATACACTACCCAGGCTCGTTACCCGGTTTTTGTTATAGGCGCCATTTACAGAAACAGTCCAGGTAAGATCCCGGTTCTTGATCACATCATAGTTCAGGCTGTACTCAATACCCCGGTTATACATGCTGCCTGCGTTTACATCAATACTACCAAAAGGCCCGCCTGTAGCACTCAGCGAAAGCTGTGCAAACAGGTTGTTGGTTTCTTTATTATATAACTGTACATCGCCATAAAAACGATTTTTAAACATACCAAACTCCACACCGAAGTTGGTGGTATTGGTATACTCCCATTCGGCCAGAGGGTTGCCCGGTGCATCTACATTGGGTATGATACCGATATTGCCGGAGATCAGGTTAGACTGCGTATTATACAATGGCAGGTAACCAAAATCGCCATAGGGGAAATTATCCGCATTGGCCGATTGACCATAGCTCAGTTTTACACGCAACTGATTGATAGCGCCGCTTCCGCTCAGGAATGATTCACGGCTGGCATCCCAGATACCACCGATGCTCCAGAATCCTTTCAGCCTGTTTTGCTCGGGCAGTTTGGATGTACCATCATAGCGGTAAGTGCCGGTTATCGTGTATTTATGCTTAAATGTATAACGGGCATTACCCATTACAGACTCGAGGATATTCTGGCTCTTGCCGCCGCCGATGGTCTGAAACAGCTGGTTGGCAGCGTTGCCCGCTGTGATAGCCGCTATTGTATTCGGGCGGCGCGGGTCAATTCCAAAGCCCGTTGCAGTCAGTAATTTATTATAGGTACGCAGGTATTCGCCATATACGGTCACATCAATATCATGATCGTTGGCAAAGGTGTTCTTATAACCGGCATAAGCCCGTGCATTGAGCAGCAGCAGGCGGTTATACCCCTCTGTCATTGATCCGGTTTTGGTCCGCACATTGGCATTGGTATAGGTATCAAACACACGGGGGTCATTGTAAGTGGTATTCTGCGTATGACGGAAATCGACCCCGGTCACAAAGCCTGCATAGATATTGCGGGTAAAATTGTAATTGACACTCATCGACAGCACGGCTTTGATCTGATCATTGTACACTTTGTCGTACTGGGTTTTGTCGAGTTGTGTCGGAGCACTGTATACGATACCTGTACCCACATTATACTTGCCATCGGCCCGGTAAGCCCCGATGTATTCCGGTGTAACCATCGGTACAAAGAAAGGGTTTACAAATGCTGCAAATGAATTGAGCGCATTTGCCTGGAAATTGCGGCGGGTATAACCAACATTGGAAGAAAGAGAGAAGGTAAGCTTCTCGTCTGCATAATCCATATTGGAACGAAGCGTGACACGTTTCATGTCACTGGGCTTGTTGATACCCTGCTCATTGTACACACCGAGATTGGAGTACAACCGTGTTTTGCCGGTACCTCCCGAAAAACTGATCTCGTTGTTGCTGAATGTGCCGTTGCGATAGAAATAATCGTACCAGTTGGTATTCACACCGCGGAGGCTATCGAGCTGGCGATCGCCGAATTCGAAGTCGGACTGTGTTTTAGGCACCAGCACACCGCCTACCAGTTTATTAGGATTATTGCGTGAATACTGCCAGCCCGGCAATGTGGGGAAATTGCCCCAGGCTGTAAGCGTGCTGTTGGGCAGTTGCTGACCGAGATCATCCTGTGCTTTCAGCAGTTCATTGGTGGTCATCATATCATATTTGAAATCGGGCTTGCCCTTGATCCCAAACTGTGAGCTGATGCCGAGTTTCATTTTTCCTGATGCACCCCGTTTGGTCGTCACCACAATCACACCGGCTGCTCCGCGGCTACCGTACATAGCTGCAGCAGTAGCATCTTTCAGCACATCAATAGTTGCAATATCATTGGGGTTGATGCCTTGAAAAGCATCCCCTTCGATGGGCATACCATCTATAATATACAGGGGCGTGCTGCCACCGGTGATAGAGGTAGGTCCACGTAAAATAGTTGTGGCAGTACTGCCTGGCTGACCATTGCCTGACAATACGGTAAGGCCGGGTGCACGGCCCTGCAACATCTGATCAAAAGATCCTACCGGTACGTTGCGCAATTCTTTTTCGGTAACCTTGCTGGCTGCACCAGCATATTCGGAGCGGCGGGTACGGCCGATACCTGTTACCACCACTTCCTCGAGATTGGATGTCAGGGGCAACAACGATACAGCATACACAGATACGCCTTCCCGCAAATCGATCACCTGCGGAGTAAGGCCTACATTACTGAATTCAAGCTGACGGGCACTGGCAGGTATTGCCAGCGTATAACGGCCATCGGGTCCGGTAACAGTTCCTACAGAACTACCGCGTACCTGAACCGACGCAGAAGGCACGGGTTCACCTTTTTCATTTAAAACCCGGCCGGAAATGGTGCGTTGTGCAAATAACATCAGCACACTGCACATACATGCAATCAACAGGACTACTTTCTTCATAAGCAATTTCTTGTTTTGGTTCCCAAATAAGGCAGCAATTTCCGTCCGTACGTTTCTTAGTTTGGACACTTTAGTACTGAAGCATGAATTGCGACACTTCAAACCGGTTTATATGGTTCTTGTTTTTAATACCGGCAAGTGAAAAGCAGGGTCTTAATCCGGTAAAAAAGGCTGTAGAAGGAATTTTGAGGAATAAAGCAGCGTTTTTGATCGCTGAAAACTCTTTATCTTTACCACGTATTATTTCCCCACTAAGACCCGGCAACATTCATACGCCGGGACATTATTGCCACTCGTACTGGAATATGTCCACATAGAGAATTTTTGTACTTGCTTAACAGTTTGTACTGATAGTTTTATGTTCGGATATCGTTATACCCACACACATGAGAAAGCTCCGGACAAAAACAGGTTTTGTTAACCTTAACCACTGCCATGATCAAAGACCTGGTGCTGAAAGCTTTTTTTATTCCTTTATTGGGTATCGGCCTTCCATTGATGGCCGGCCTGATCACGTATGAACGTTATACGTTACCTGAACTGATTGCTGCCAACCTTCTATTCATGACTACCTCGCTGGTTATATGGATAGGTTGTAATGCCATTCACCGGCAGTTGCGCCCGCTTTATCGCCCGCTGCGCCTGCCGCTGCCTCGTGTTTTGCTGATCTGTGTCATTTCTTCTATATATGGAGCACTTACCGGCGGAGCCGCTGCCTACCTCTGGCTGAGTTTTTCGCGTGAACCACTCTCCTGGAGCTCCATTTATCGTTTTCAGGGAGCCTGCATAGTAGCAGTGGTCATCTTTACGCTCCTGTATGAAGTTATCTTTCTGGGTAAGGAACGGGAACTGGATACTAAAATAGTCGACCAACTGGATAAGGAACGTTCGCACGCAGAACTGCAGGCATTGCGCAATGAACTGGACCCTCATTTTATTTTTAACTCCCTCAATACACTTAACCACCTCATTACCGAGCAGCCGGCAGAAGCCTATCGTTTCAACAACCGGCTGGCGCAGGTTTATAAATATTTTCTTCTTAATAAGAATAAGGAGCTCATTTCACTTAAAGAGGAACTGGAATTTATACACAGCTATTTTTACCTGCTTCAGATCAGGCATGATGATAAGCTGAAACTGCAAATGCTTTCTGAATCGATTGCCGAAACCGTGCTCATACCGCCCTGCTCGCTGCAGGTGCTGGTAGAAAATGCCATCAAACACAACGAATTTTCTGAAAAACATCCCCTGCTGATCCGGGTCGGCCTGGATGGTCCTTACCTGCATATCAGTAACCGGATCAGGCCCAAACCCTATGCAGTGGATTCTACCGGTATCGGGTTGCGCAACCTGGGAGCCCGTTATAGAATTCTTTTCAGCAAATCTATTTCTGTGGAAACCACCAATGATGAATTTATCGTGAAACTACCATTATTAACCAAAACGGATCCGGGCTACCAACCGGAAACGCCCTAAAAAACCTTTGCCATGTTAAACGCTGTTATTATCGAAGACGAAAAACCTGCCCAGGAAAATCTTATCTCCACGCTTTCTTCCCTGGCAGATGATGTGCTGGTGCAGGCCCGGCTGAGCACTGTACGCGAAAGCATTGAATTCCTTTCGCAACAGCCAGATGTGGATCTTATCTTCAGTGATGTGCAACTGAGCGATGGCCTTTCGTTCGAAATCTTCAACCAGGGCCATGTACGCACTCCTGTCATCTTCATCACCGGCTATGATGAGTTTATGATGAATGCCTTTGAATACAATGGCATTGACTATCTGCTAAAACCCGTAGACCGCGACAGCCTGCGCAAAGCACTTATCAAATACCGAATGCTGGAAAAGCATTTTACCGATCATCATTCCCTGAAAAAAATGCTGCAGTATGTAGGCGATCATAAAAAGAAAAGACTGCTCGTAAAAAAAGGGATGGAAAGCATTTCCCTGCGGCTCGACGATGTGGTACTGTTTTACACAGAAAATAAAATCGTGTATGTGATCGACCGCTGGGGAAAAAAGTACCTGTCTGATAAAAATCTGTCAGAGCTGGAAGAATGCCTGGATGATAACAGTTTTTTCCGGGCCAACCGGCAGTATATTATTAATATCAATTTTATCAGAAGCTTTAAGGCCTATGAAAAAGTGAAGCTGATTGTAGACCTGACCCTGCCCGAACTTAATCATTGTATTATTGTAAGTCAGGAAATGGCTCCTCAATTCAGAGAGTGGATGCACAATGCCTGATCAGGCTGTAAGCAGGCTGCAACCACGCACATCGCTGTTGTCCAGACGGCCCAGTATTTCAAACTGGCCGTTTGGATGCAGGCGTGCTGCATCGTCGGTAGCAATAAAACAACAGGAATCTGCATTGGCCAGGTCAATAATATTAACGGCTCCGCTACGCGGACGATCTGCTGCCCCCCGCCAGGGAAGCAGTTGCAATGGATCCTCTTCTTCGCGCAACAGGAGTTTCATCCAGGGTGGTGTGGAGAAAAGGCCATCGGCTTTGGCATAGGCCTGTGAAAACAATTCGGTCATGCCATATTCTGAATGAATCTCTTTCAGGCCAAATGCATTCTTCAGAACAGCCTGTACTTCCGCACGTACCATTTCCTGCCGGCGTCCTTTCATACCACCTGTTTCCAATACAATGCTTTGCCGGAGCGGCAATGCGTGTGTGGCAGCAAAATCAAGCAGGGCAAAAGTGACCCCTATCAGCCATACCCGCTGGCCTTCTGCCTCCAGCCGGTTCAACAGCTGGTGCAGTTCATCAAATTCATGCAGGTAAAAGCCACTATCGGGATGACCGCTGCGGGCAACCAACTCATTGACCATATAAACCAGCGATGACTGTCCCCGCTCCAGATAAGAAGGCAGCAGACCAATAATGCAATAGTCCCGTACATCGCCATAAAAACGTTCGAAACAACGCAGAAAACTTTCTCTGTACAGGGCCGGATCGCGCACCAGGTGCCGGCTGCTGATCATACCGGTTGTACCACTGCTTTCAAACTGCAATACCGGTTCGAAATGACCGGTACGCACCTCATGGCTTTTGAAAAAACGAATGGGGAGAAAAGGAATTTCTTCCAGCCGCTGTACCTGGCCGGGCTGCACACCCAATAGATCGGCAAAGGCACGATAGACAGGGTTTTGCGCATGCTGGTACCGGAATAATTCCAGTGCCAGGGCTTCAAAACCTGCCTCATCTACTGAAAAAATTTTATCGTTCCATTGACTTTTCATCTCGTCGGCCGGGCGTTGAAAAAAGAGTATATTTGTTTTATTAATCGTGAGTTATGAAGCTAATTCCGGTCTCCTTTATAGTTGCAGTAGCCCTGTTGCTGGCTGCATGCGGCAAAGATAAGTTTGAAACCAAGCCCAGGCTCGAAATAAAAGATTATAATACCAAAGAGCTGGGTCCGGGAGGCACCCTGCGCATCCGTCTCAACTTTTTTGATAAGGAAGGTGATCTGAATGAGGCTCCATTTACTGCAATCATCCGCCGTCAGAATCAATTGCCACTTGATCCAAGCCAGGATAAAACCGATACCCTGTTTTATACGCTGCCCGACTTTCCGGCAAAGGATAATGGAGAAATCAACTATACGCTTGAATATGGATTCCTGAAAGAAAGTACAGTGGAAAACGATACTATCCATATCCGGTTTTCGGTTGCCGACAGAAAAGGCAACCAGAGCGATACAGTAGTGAGTGATCAGTTGGTGATACTTCTGCCCTGATATCATGCGGCTGCTACGCCATTTATTTCACTTTTTTGTATACAGCAACCTCTTCATTGCCGGCTGCGCGGTACTGATGGCCTGGCAGACCTGTCTTTTGCTGCTGGATGGAATCGTCCCGGCCCATCTGCTTCCATTTACTTTTTCGGCCACTATCTGCAGTTATAGCTTTCACTGGTACCTGAGTGCCGATACCGGCCAGGATTCACCGCGACTTCGCTGGTTGCGTGGTTACCGCTGGCTGCATATGGTATTGTTCATCATTGGACTGGCAGGCAGCATTTATTATGGCATCCATCTTCTGGATCACTGGCAATGGCTGCTGGTTACCGCCTTCATCACCTTTCTTTACTCTGCTCCCAAAATACCGTTGCCCGTATTCAGGTGGCTGCGGCGGGTTGCCCTGGGCAAAACCATTTTCCTGGCCATGGTATGGACACATGTGACCAGCATCCTGCCGCCCCTGATGGCAGGCGTACACTGGGAGGCGTCTTTCACACTCTTTGCCCTATCCCGCTTTTTTCTTATATATCCT
The DNA here is from genome assembly GCA_047600605.1 of Chitinophagaceae bacterium. GTDB lineage: Bacteria > Bacteroidota > Bacteroidia > Chitinophagales > Chitinophagaceae > CAYMZZ01. The sequence continues at coordinate 1,548,850 of JASGKK010000001.1, forward strand.
ATTTGTATTCTGTTTGACTACCGCGATCGGGAATATGACCGCAGTATCGGCATCCGCAGCCTCATCACCTGGATGAGCGATACGGCTATCAGACAGTTGTTTATCGTTTGTATCCTGCTCTTTTTTATATGGACGGGGCTGCTGGCCGCATATGGCTGGCCTTTTTCCACGCTCCTGCTGCTGGCCATACCCGGTATGATCACTTTCGCCCTGTACCGTTATGCCAGCACCCATTTCTCCGACACATTATATTATTTTATCCTGGATGGCCTTATGGCGCTCTCTGCTTTGCTGAGCTGGTGTTTGCATTTCTAAATATTTCCCAAAAATCCGGTGGCATACAATAAGCAACCTCTTTTGGACATTATGACTGTGAACAACTTTTTGTGACAGCAAAAACACTTGTAGCACAGAAATTGTTATTGGAAAAGGAATCCGTCCCGGGCCATCCGCTGATGGGAGGATTTGGAAATCAGCATCAACTTACTATTCTAACAGCGCCTTATGCAAATACATTTCACCAAAGTGGTTCATTTCACCCGATTGATTAAAGCTGGTGGCCGGCTTCGTGAGTTTAACTTCCGCAAACTGCGCCAGCTGGAAGAGGATATTTTTTCTGTAGACACGGTAGACGACCGGGGCAACCGCATCATATTTTATATGCATAAGCGCAATACCACGCACTGGACGATCATTCCTCAGCCACTGGCCGCCTGGATCACCGACAATGAGGTCAAACTCAGCGAGGAAATTGAAGCCGAGCTGCAGCAAGTAGCCGGTTAAGCCCTTAACCTTCCTGAATCAGTATCTTGCAGAAAATTGGGAACGCCTTAAATTTTCTGCATATGAAGTATTTATCCCTTATCGCCCTGCTTTTTCTGCTGGCCTGTGGCTCATCACGTCAACTCACGAAGGCCTCTGCAGGCAATACCCTTGTCGTAGATGGAAAAATATGGTCTTCCGTTTTTCAACAGCGGGCGGCCGAGTATAAAGCACTTTGCATTCAGGCATTTTATCTGGCCCGTACACAGGTAGACCTCTTACCGTCAGGTGCCGGTAAACCACGTGCCATTATTACAGATATCGACGAAACATTTCTCGACAACAGCCCTTATGCAGTACACCAGGCTTTTCAGGGCAAAGACTACGAAGCAGACAGCTGGCATGCCTGGACGGCCCGGGCCGAAGCCGATACGCTCGCAGGAGCGCTCTCCTTTTTCCGGTATGCCGCTTCCAAAGGCATCGATATTTTCTATGTCACCAACAGGGATGAAGTGGAGCGGGCTGGCACGCTGCGCAACCTGCAGCGGTTTGGATTTCCGCAGGCTACCGATGATCATTTATTATTACGTCAAACCTCATCAAGCAAGGAAAGCCGCCGGCAGCAAATTGCCCGCACACATGATATCGTAATGCTGCTGGGCGATAACCTGGCCGACTTCAGTGATCTTTTTGATAAAAAAACAGAAGCAGAGCGCAGTGCAAACGTAGATGCACTGCAGGCCAGTTTCGGTACCCGTTTTATTGTATTACCCAATGCCAATTATGGCGGCTGGGAAGATGCCATTTATCAGAATAGCCGCAACTGGACACCTGCACAGAAAGATTCATTGCTGCGAGCCGGTCTGCGCAACTATTAAACAATGCCAGTATTCAGGAGATTGATAACTTTGAGCCATAGTACAACCGGACCACAATTGTTACGTCTTACATGATTCAGGCATATAATTTTCTTGCATCCTGGCAACTCTTTCCCGAAAAAGGCACCTACGAATGGGGGGATCGCCCATTAAGCGGGCTGTATAAGATCAGCGCACCCGAAGGGCGTAAAGAACTACAGATCGCGCAAAACTGGGTAAGTCTCGAACATCAGGCATTGGGAACCGATTATACGCTGGAAGCCGTTTCCGAACTGCAGCCCTTTGTTCATCCCGAAATGGCCGACGAAGTGCAGCTGCACCTTGTGGACAGTATCCGTTTCGAAATTCATTTTTATAAAAAAGGAGAAGCCTGCCTGCATGTAGTGCATGAAATAATGCCCAATGGCTATCTGCGTATTCAGCAACAGGGAAAACGTACCGATGGCAGTGATTATATCAATACCGAGTATTATCATAAGCAGTTAAGCGTGCTACCCTACTCTGCTTCTGTGGCCGGGGCACTGATCAGACCCAACGAAGAAGGCCTTATCCGTCACAAGGCACTTACTGCCATGGAAGAGCAAACCAATATGCAGCTCGATCAGATCCGCAAACAGATTGAGTTGCTGGCATTGCAGGCACAGGAAATACAGCAACGAAAAGAGCTTTCCCTGATGATTTATAACGCACGGCTGCCTTTTAAACCCAATATAGGGCAGGTGTATTATTTATATGAGAAGAAAGATGGCAGTCATATGTTATCGCTGGTATCTCCTAAAGAGTGGGGTACCGGTGGTCCTTTCAGTAAATTTGTAGCAGGCGTAAAATTGCTGGCCGATCACACCTGGGCAGAGATCAGCTGACACTTTCGCACTTATTCTAAATATAAACGATGAAAGAACTTAATTTTCCTTTACAGATCCGCAAAAGCCGCATAGCCGGCAAGGGCGCATTTGCCAATAAAGCCATTCCTGCCCGCCGCAAACTGGGCAATATGGGTGGTGAAATCATTTCTTATAAGGAAGCGCAGAAACGTGTCAGGCTTCAGCCCAACAACGTATTGTTTATGGTGGAGTTTGACAACGAAGATATCGCGCTCGATGCCAGCATCAACAGCAACGCACTCCGTTATATTAACCATTCCTGCGATCCAAATACTTATATGCGCCGGGCATACAGGAAAGTGGAATTTTATACCCTGCGTCCTGTCCGTGCCGGCGAAGAACTCACCTGCGATTATGGAGAGACCCATCATGAAGGCAAACTCCCCTGCCGCTGTGGTGCGGGCAACTGCCGTGGGTTTATTTAAACACGTATCATTTTCTATTTTAATCAATCCAGCGTCATGACAAAGCTTTCTGTCAATATCAATAAAATAGCCACCCTGCGCAATTCACGTGGCGCAGATAATCCCAATGTATTACAGGCCGCCAGAGATGTACAGGCATTCGGGGCCGATGGGGTAACCGTACATCCACGCCCCGATGAGCGGCATATCCGCTATCAGGATGTGCGCGACATCAGCGGCATCATCACTACCGAATTTAATATTGAAGGCAATTGTACAGAACAGAAGTTTATTGATCTGGTACTGGAAGTTCGCCCGCAGCAGGTGACACTGGTACCCGATGCACTGGGTCAACTCACCTCAGATCATGGATGGAACACACTTACCCATGGTGATTATCTGCGGGAGATCATCCCGGTTTTTCAGCGGGCAGGTATCCGGGTTTCCATTTTTGTTGATCCCGTAGTAGAAATGGTGGAAGGAGCGGCTGCTACCGGCACCGATCGTATCGAATTATACACAGAAGGATATGCCCGCGTATATGCAGCAGGCGATCATAAAGCCGCTGTGGCCCCGTATGTAGCAGCAGCTGAAAAAGCGCGTGAGCTCAGTCTCGGTCTCAATGCCGGACATGATCTTGACCTGCACAATCTTCAATACTTCCGCCAGCATATCCCCTGGCTCGATGAAGTAAGCATCGGCCATGCGCTGATCTGCGATGCGCTTTACCTGGGATTGGAAAACACTGTACAGCTTTATAAAAGACAACTGAGATGAGGGAGGCGATTGGGGGATTTGAAGATGTAAAAGAAATATGCTAATGTGCTAATATGCTGATGTGCTAATACTATTGATTCCTTAAAAGATCATTTGACCGATTGTGACTTGTAGCGCCGCGATGCCTTATTTGGAATTGGAAAACACCCCGCAGTTTCATAAAAGGCGACTGAGATAAGAGAAATGATTGAGGGATTTGAGGATTTGAAAATTTGAAGATGTGAAAGAAATATGCTAATGTGCTGATGTGCTAATAATATTGATTCCTTAAAAGATCATTTGACCGATTGTGACTTGTAGCGCCGCGATGCCTCGCGGCGCTATGCTATGTAAATGATCTGTACAAATACAAAATCAATACCCTTCTATCCTGCACCTCCAAATATTTAGTCTTTACTATACAGCAGTAGTCCCGCGAAGCATCGCGGGACTACAAAGCCAATTTCCTTATTTCTTATCCCCTTTACCCCTCACCATTCACCTTCTTCAAAACGTACAACTTAATTGAGTTTGACCAGCTTCACTACTTTACGCTGATCTCCCTGTATCACTTCGGCAAAATAAGATCCGCCCTTCCAGGATGCTCCCAGTTGCAGCACACCATTGGCAGGCACTGCTTCATGACGTTCTTTTATCCGTCCGGTAATATCTGTGATACGTACACTCACTGTTTCGCCTGCTGATCCTTTAATGACCAGTGTAAACTGATCGGTGCTCGGGTTGGGCGATACGTCTACCTGCAATACTGCTTTTGCACTCAGCACTGAATCGCGCGAAGGCACCACAGCGATAGTCGACGCTACTGGCTCTTCTGTCACACCGCGTCCGGCAAGATTGCTATATGTGGCTACATAATTGTTGGTACCGGTGGTAATATCAAAGAATGCATAGGCAATACCTTTGATAGTTTCGGTAGTATAGGATACTGAACTGCCATTGCGGGTGATAGACACCAGTTGTCCGGTAGCTGCATTTACAGGCAGCATGCCCTTGAGATTGCGCGCGCCGGCAAGTGCTGTAGCAGGGAAACTAAGCTGATTATTATTCCAGGTCATGGCACCGAAATAGGAATTATTACGTCCATCGAGCCAGGTCAGCATCTGACGGGCAGAGATAATGGGTACCTGACGCGCCTGAGCCGAAGCAATGATCCGGTTAGAGCCGATATGGTTGGCTGTATCGGTATGCATATTGGTTACAAACACACCATAATAACCTTCAGGTCCCAGTGCTTTGTCCAGCAACTGATCGCAGAAGCCGGGCAGCGAAATACCTGATTCATCGGTCATTTGTGTGGTAGCCTGGTAAACATCCAGCATGGTACCATCCATATCTGCAAAACGCATCGGCATACCTGATCCGGTAAACATACCGGGACGGTTTTGAATCCAGCTACCGGGCCAGTAGTAATAGTTTACATCCATGCGTATACCATTTTGCGACTGCACTTTTACCGCCGTAGCCCAGTCACTCCATACCATACAGTGTGTACGGTGCGTGGCAGGGGCAGCGATACCCGGTAACTGTGCCCGCAACTGCGACATCTGCGTGGATATATTACTATTGAGCGTAGAGGCGGTAAAGTTCTCACAATTGGTATTGGTATGCAGGCTCAGCTCAAAACCCTGCGCTTCATAAGCCATAGCTTCTGCATTGCTGATCGGTGAGCCGGTATACAGGTACGATGTACCGCGTACGGCTTTCCAGTCGGCAACATCTGCGGCAGAGTTGGGTCCGAGCGTCAGGTATTGATTGAAACGGCCTGAAGTACCACCCGTTGCATGATCATCGCCTGTCATCACCACAGCTGCTTTTAATCCTCGTGGCAGGAACCAGAAGCGAGGCAATGGTTTACGGTGCAGATTACCCTGCAGGATGATATTGGTAAGCAAGCGCTGTTGTTCATCGGCCTGCGGTATAGCTACTTTGTTAAGATTGATCCAGTCGGCCACACTGCCGCCATAGAAAAGATCATCAGGACGGATGGGACCGGTGGTGCCATCGCGTTTTTGTCCTGCCCAGGCCGGATTGCCCTGGCGGGTATATACAACAGAACGGGGCAGATCATAAGTGAATGCAATTGCACGGCCTCCATTACTGCCTACGTCACGTTGTGTCACAGCCGGGTAGCTGGTGGCAGTGGAAGCAGAACTATATAATGTGGCTACGCTGGTTGCACCATTGAGTGTATACAGATCGGCGGTGCCATGAAACTGGATCGTTTGATTCACGATACCCACACCCGGACCGGAACTGGTATTCACCAGCAGGTACTGATCGGCCAGGCTTCCCGACACTTTGGTGATACCCAGCAGCGATGAGAGTTCCGTTGAAGGTCTGAATGCAACGAGTGTACCGCCACCATTTACCCAATTGCTGAGTTGAGTGGCCTGGGTCGTCGTAACATTTACTTCACCCAGCACTACCACATCTGCATTGGTAAGATCGGTAGCTGTTACATCTGCAATATCCTTGGCCAGGTAATAGTTCAGTCCTTCTGTACGCAGAATTTCTATGGTATACCGGCTATAGGGATTGCTGGCCGAGTAAAGCACCAGTACCGGACCACCGGGACCATTATAGGTGATCGGCGGTGGTGGTGGATCAGCGGTGGTGAATGTCCACACAGAATCACGTTGCAGCGCATTGCCGGCCACATCTTTCACACCTGTGCTGCCTCCTTTCACTTTTGCCGTATACACAGAAGAATAGCTTAATGCAGATGATGGTGTAAGTACTGCCTGATTTTGCAATACCGACAGTGTGGCTGGTATCAGCTGATTGGCCGCATTGCGCAGTTCAAAATTGGCACTGGTAACGCTGGCGGGGCTGATGGTCTCGTTGAAACTGATAGTAACAGCCGATGCGGGGTTCACATTGCCTGCACTGTTTCCGGGTGAAAGTGATACGATAGACGGCGGTGTCTGATCGGGACCAGAATCAGCAGTAAATACCACATCTACATAATAGTTGCTGGAACCATAGTTGGTATTGGGGAATGAAGGTGTAGCTGCATAACGGTACATGCCATTGGGTCCGTCTTCGCCATTGGCCAGACCACGCAGCGGACCATTTACTACTGCCGATGTGAAGAATGGGTTAGCAACGGCATAATCACCCGATGAGCTATGGTAAGTCACCATATATGTCGTATTGGCCAGGATAGCTACAGGCGATGGCAACGACATTTGCTGCCAGCCCGATGCTGTCTCGCCGCTAAATACGATCTCTGCAAGTTTGGTTCCGGCTGTATTCCACAGGCCACCGGTACGTGTACCGGTCATACCCGCAGGTTTATAATAACGGATCGCGGTAATGTATCCTGCCTGCGTACTGCGGAACTTCATACCCAGCGTAACGGCTGTGCCATCATTTTCGCTGCTGACAGAAGGAGTTGTAGGCTGGAATACAGTATACGATGCACTTACAGTAGTAAATGACCAGGTGTAATCTGCAGCCAGTGCGTTGCCTGCAGCATCTTTCACGCCACTGGTTCCGCCTTTGATGGTCACGGTATATACCGTACCGCTATTCAATACGGAAGTAGGCGTAAGTGTAATTGTTTTGGTAGTATTATTATATGCTACTGTAGCCGCAATGAGCGTATTGGCAGAATTGCGCAATTCTACGGTACTACCTGAAACACTGCCAGCTGTAAGCGTTTCACTCATAACAGCCGCAGGTGCCGTATTGAGTGCTACAGAAGTAGCATTGGCTGCCGGCGTAGTGCTGGACACAGTAGGTGCTACCTGGTCAGTCACGGTAGTAAAGCTCCAGCTATAGTCAGCAGCCAGTGCATTGCCCACGGCATCTTTCACTCCATTGGTTCCGCCTTTCAGCGTAACGGTATATGAAGTATTATAAGCCAGTGCAGCAGTTGGCGTGAGCGACACGCTGAATGTGCCGGAATAATAATTGATTGTAAACGGTACCAGTTGGCTGGCCGCATTGCGCAGCTCAATAGTCGAAGTAGTAAGGCTCGCCGGTGACATACCCTCACTGAAAGTAGCATTGACAGATGTGCTTACACTTATACCTGTGGCGCCTGGAGCAGGTGTTGCCTGGATAACAGTAGGCGGCACCATATCGGCCTCTGTCGTGAAGCTCGCGTTATAATCAGCCGAAAGCGCATTGCCTGCATCATCTTTCACACCAGACGATCCTGATTTCACTTTTACATTGTATACAGCCAGGTATCCGAGGTGTGCTGAAGGCGTCAGTGTAGCCGTGCGGGTAGTAGCGTTATAGCTAACCGTTGCAGGTACCAGCGTAGCCGCATTATCGCGCAGCTCAATACTGGTAGTGCTGATACTGGCCGCCGTCATGTCTTCGCTAAAGAGTATCTGTATGGTCGTATTGGCGCTGACAGCAGTAGCTCCGCTGGCAGGTGACATGGAAGTAACCTGCGGCGGAGTAAGGTCAAGGAATGATTCTGTAGTAAAGCTCAGTGTGTAGTTGCTTGCAAGAGCATTGCCGGCCAGATCCTTCACACCGGTATTAACCACTACAGAATAGCCCACCAGGTAACTCAGGTTAGATGCGGGAGTAACTACAATGGTCTGCTGTGCAGCATCGTAACTGATCGTAGCGGTGACAGGCAGTCCCAGCAATCCACGCAGACTCACTGTTGATCCGCTCACCGTAGCAGCATCCAGCGGTTCGGAGAAGCTGATGCGGACAGGCAGCGATATAGACACATTGGAAGATCCCTGGGCAGGCACAGTGCTTGTTACAACCGGCGCCACAACATCGGCCAGCGTGGTAAAGCTCCAGCTATAATCATTGGCAAGAGGATTTCCGGCCAGGTCTTTCACACCGGTATTAACCACTATTGTATAGGCAGTACTGTATTGCAGCATTGATACCGGCGTAAGGGTAACCGTACGTGTGGCATTGTTGTAGTTAAGCGTAAACGGTACCGCTGTATTACCCGGAGCGGTGAAGCTTATTGCATTCTGCAGACTCACCTGATCAATGGGCTCAGAGAATACGATCGACGGCAGAATATTCTGCAGCACGCCAGTGGCGCCATTAGCCGGAGTAACCGTATTAACAACCGGCGCTGTTACATCCGGCTCAGCCATGGTGGTAAATGACCAGGTATAATCGCCGGCCAGTCCATTACCCGCCAGGTCTTTTACGCCACCTGTACCGGATTTGATAAGTACCGTATAATTGGTGCTATAGGTCAATGCAGCGGCTAGAGTAATTACAATTCTTTTATTAGTTACATCATAACTGACAACGGCAGATACCAGTGTATTGGCTGCATCGCGCAGTTCGACCGTACTGTTATTAACACTGGCGGCATCCAGCGCTTCGCTGATCTGCGCATAGGGCGCTGCATTCAGCAATACAGCCGATGCGCCATTGGCCGGTAATACACCGGTAACAACCGGCGCTACCAGGTCTGCTTTTGACGTAAAGGACCATGAATAATCTGATGCCAGCGCGTTGCCTGCTTCATCTTTTACGCCGGCAGTTCCGCCTTTAATGGTAATCGTATAGGTAGTCAGATAATTGAGTGAATCTATCGGGGTGATCACAATCTGATTGGTAGCCGCATTGTATGCAATACCTGCTGCTATCAGTGTATTGGCAGCATCGCGGATCTCTACAGTAGATGCATCTACAGTCGCAGCCTGCAGCGCTTCGCTGAAAGTAGCCGTAGCAGACAAACTAAGTGCTACGCCCGTAGCTCCGGCAAGCGGCGACACCTGTGTCACCTGCGGTGCTGTTACATCAAACAGCGTAGTAAAGCTCCAGCTATAATCGCCGGCAAGTGCATTACCTGCTACATCTTTAATACCGGATGAGCCGCCTTTGAGCGTAGCTGTATATACTGTACCATAACTTAATGCAGTCTGTGGAGTAATAGTTACCTGCTGCGTGGAAGCATTATAAGCAACTGTTGCCGTCACCAGTACATTGGATGCTGTACGCAACTCAACAGTACCCGCAGATACACTAGCTGCAGAGAGCGCTTCAGTGAAACTGGCTGTGGGTATGCTATTCAAAGCGATCTCTGTAGCATTGGCAGCTGGTGTCACGCCGGTAACCGAAGGTGGTGTATTATCTGTAATGGTAGCAAAAACTGAAGTAAAGTCTGTTGCCAGTACATTACCGGCCACATCTTTTACGCCGCTGGCACCACTCTTCACCGTCACCCGGTATGTGGTAGATGTGCTAAGACTGGCTGATGGTGTCAGCGTGGCGGTGCGGCTGGCTGCATCATAACTTACCGATGCGGGTACCAGCACATTGGCAGCCGTGCGCAATTCGATCGTAGAACTGCTTACAGAAGCAATATTCATGGCTTCATTAAAGGTCACGGTCACGACAGTGCCAAGCGAAATACCTGTTGCATTACTGGCAGGCACAACCGCACTTACCTGTGGCGGAGTGACATCAGAAACAGCACCTGTGCTGAACAATACATCTACGTAATAATTGCTGGTCTCATAGTTGGTATTGGGGAATGCCGGTGTAGTACCGTACCTGTATACTCCATTGGGACCATCTTCGCCACTGGCCAGAGCGCGCAGCGGACCATTGACCACCGCTGTGGTAAAGAACGGATTGGCAATCGGATAATCGCCGGAGGTAGCGTGATAAGAAGCAACATACGTGGTATTGGCCGCAATGCTTACCGGTGTGCTGAACGGTACCTGCTGCCAGCCGGAAGCTGTTTCATTGACCGACACGGCCTCTGCCAGTTTGGTACCCGTGTTGCTCCAGAGAACAACAGTATTGGTTCCTGCCGATCCGGCACGTTTATAGAATTTGATACCAGAGATAAGACCGGCCTGAGTAACGCGGAATTTAACACCCAGTGTCACAGCTGTACCATCATTGCCGAATGCACCCGGTACCGTGCTGGGCGTATAAAGACTCACACTATTCGAAAGCGTGGTGAAATAAGAAACATTATCGCTGGCCAGTGCATTGCCAGCCGCATCTTTCACGCCGGCGGTTCCGCTCTTCACGATCACAGTATATACCGTTGCATTGGCCAGACTGGTAGCAGGAGTAAGAGTAGCCGTACGGGTAGCCGCATTATAAGATACCGTCGTATTTACCAGTGTACTGGATGCATCACGCAGTTCAATACTGCCCGATGAGATGGAAGCAGCCGTCATCGCTTCATTAAATACAACCGACACGGTAGTGCTTACTGCAACAGAGCTGGCACCACTGGCCGGCGTCACGCTGCTCACCTGCGGAGGCTCCTGATCTGCCACAGATGTAAAGTTCCATGTATAATCTGTTGCCAGTGCATTGCCTGCTGCATCTTTTACGCCGCTCGCACCGGATTTGACCGTGGCCGTATAGGCGGTAGCATAGGTCAGCGCAGAAGAAGGAGTAAGCGTTGCGGTACGGGTGGCTGCATTATAAGACACTGTGGCCGTCACAAGTGTATTACCGGGTCCTCTCAACTCAATTGTACTGGCACTAATAGATGCGGCCAGCATGTCCTCATTAAATATTGTCGTAAGGGAAGCATTAACAGCTACAGCCCCGCTGCCATTTGCCGGAGAAACTGTATTTACTACCGGTGGTATCAGGTCCGGTTCTGCTTCGGTAGTGAAACTCCAGGTGTACGTAGACGCCAATACATTGCCTGCTGCATCTGCTGCACCTCCTGCCCCGCCTATCACCCGGGCCGTATACACCGTAGACGCTGATAATGGTGCAGAAGGGGTAAGGGAAGCCGTGCGGGTAGCTGCATTATATGTTATTGCAGCAGGTACCAGTACATCGCCTGCATTGCGTAATTCAAAACTTGTTGCTGAAAGCGAAGCTGCAGACATTGCCTCACTGAATGTGACGGTGACCGCTGAATTTACATTTATTGCTGTAGCATTGGCAGCCGGCGCTACGCCTGTAACAGTCGGCGCTACCTGATCTGCCAGTGTGGTAAAGCTCCAGGTATAATCTGTTGCCAGTGCATTACCTGCCGCATCTTTTACCCCGCTGCTGCCACTCAATACACGGCCGGTATATACGGTCTGATAAGCAAGCGCTGCAGTTGGTGTGAAAGTAGCTGTGCGTGTTGTCGCATTATAAGTTACCGTTCCGGTAATCGTGTTGCTGGCTGCATCGCGCAGTGTGATTGTACTGCCGCTGATACTGGCCGCCGTCATGTCTTCACTGAATACGATATTCAATACCGCTGACTGGGCAACCCCGGTTGCATTGGCCGCTGGTGTTACCGAAGAAACAGTAGGTGCTGTATTATCTACTACATTGGTAAATACCACATCCACAAAGTAGCTGCTTGAACCATAGTTGGAAGTGGGGAATGAAGGCGTGGTTGCATAAATATACAGACCATTGGTCCCGTCCTCTCCATTGGCCAGACCACGCAAAGGCCCATTGACTACCGCTGCTGTAAAATAAGGATTGCTGCTGCAGTAATCACCTGAGCTACTATGATAAGAAACTACATAAGTTGTATTGGCTACTATTGAAACCGGTGAACTGAACATCATCTGCTGCCAGCCGGAACTTGTTTCATTGGTAAATACTACTTCGGCCAGTTTTGAGCCGGTACTGCTCCAGAGGGTGCCGGTATGTGTACCGGTTGCGCCTGCTCCTTTATAAAAACGCACACCTGTCACATAACCATTCTGGGTAGAGCGGAATTTCATACCCAGTGAAAGCGCCGAACCATCATTTTCCAGGGCAATCTGCGGCGTGACCGAAGGTTGAAATACACTATAGGTGCCTGCCTGTGTACCCCCAGATACCGTTACATTAATATTGGTAGATGATCCTGCTGCGCCAGGCACACTCATATTTCCACTATCATCAAATCCGCGTACGCGGATGTTGGCTGTACCTGATGTGGTGGGTGTCCAGGAAAAAGTCCAGCTGGTGCTGCCGGTAGCCACATTCCAGGTATTGCCGCCGTCTACAGATACTTCAATACCTGCCACTACTCCACCCACATCAATGGCTGTACCGCTGATGCTGATCGCCGTATTGGCGGTGACAGTTGCTCCATTGGTGGGTGTGGTAATCACTGGCACCGGTGCCTGCACATCTGTGGAGGCAGTAGCAGCCACGAGCCCCGACATCAACGACCCGGGTTGTACGCCCATATCTGCAAGGAGGTTGACTGTGGCCTGCTGCATAGCAGTGCTGGGTGCAGCACTGCCACGGTCGTGGATATTATCAAGCCCCCAGGACCATTGTACTGTACCTGCGCCAAATACCAATGCACCACTGCTATGGCGATAGAGTGATAATTTATGCGTGAGTCCGCTTACAGTAGTGGAAGAAAGAATAATTCGTCCATTGGGCATCGAAGCCGGGTACTGATCATAGTTCCACTCATAGCCCAGTGTACCAGCCGCAAATGTGGTGGTTTGATTGGCTCCCTGCGAAGCTACACTGGTATTGCGCCAGAAACGGAGATTGCGGTATGCACCGGGTACGCTGATGGCTCCTGGTACATCTGTCCAGCTGATCTGACCCGTAAGCGCATTTTCCGGTTTACAAGCCCCGCCCGAAGGATAGCCGCAACCTTCACGCCACAGACCAGTCCACTCGGTGCTGGGATCACACTTGGTACCACATACGTTTTCTCCCAGTGTTCCTTCCTTATAACAAACCAGCGTGCGGTAATTATCTTCCCAGCGTGTTTTCCAGTATACTTCATTGCCACTGAAAAAAGCGAGGTGCACACCTGCATTACGCGCATTCTCAACCTTGGTTCGTTCGGCAGCCGACCAGTATTCATCATGTCCTACGGAAAGAAAAATTTTATGCGTAGAGGGTGTAATGGGGGTCGGATCACGATCCATATCCACATCGGTAGTATAACTGATATTGTATCCGTTTCTTTCGAGGAACCGGATCATGGGATACTCTGCGTTGAACAACCAGTCTTCCATAGCACCACCGCCACCACCGCCATCGCGGGTGATAAACGGACGGTTATAACTCACCTTGGTAGCATGACCTGCCGGATAACTGGTAGAACCTACATAAAGGCTATTACCTCCATATACATTATATGCCTGCCAGGTGGCATCAGAAGTTTTAAACAGAATAGGCGAATTGGCGGCATCATCACGTACGATAAAAGCAATATGGCTCGAACCGGTAGAACGGGTAAGCCGTGCAATATAAACGCCCGATACAGCAGTAGAAGGCACTGCCCAGCTGGCTGATTCGCTCCAGTTGCTGCAATCGATCAAACCTGTAGTGGTATTGGTACTGGGTTCTGGTTGTTTTACACCGGTATAGGTAGTACCTAAAGTGGTAATAAGCCTTGCTCCATTACCCTGATAGTACCCTAAGCGGTAAATGCGGATGGCATACGTACCACCACCGGTCACACTGATCTTGAAGCGTATCGTCTGTCCTTTATTGACACTGATATCTGTAGCGAATCCCTGAATATTGGGATCACCGGAACCGCTGATATCCCATTCTGATTTGGGATTACCGGTTAAAGCGTTTTCCGTAACAATGGGGTTCTGCGCAGCGGAATAAAAAAAACTTACAAGCAGAAGAACACATGCCAGCATGTATCCTTTCCAGTTACAGGGTAAGAGACTCCGTACCATGGATTAAATCGTGGTTTAATGGCGACTAATAAAAAAGAATCAGAGGTGCTTAGGCCAGGAGTTCTTTAGAAAGGATATTAATTCTGGTTCGACCACCAGGCTCCCCGCAGGAGTGTTTGCATAGAGCCAGGGTGACGTAAAGATAAGCGTTTTTTTTAATGCCGGTTTTTAAATGTATGCACAGGCGTGCATTTTCTGTGGAAAAAGGTAAAAATCACCCGATTAGGGTATTGCAGCAGATCCGTATAACTACCATACGATTAATAGCTGGTCAATCGTTAAAACCGTCCGCCATCCACATCCTTAATAAACTGGATCACACCATTCATAAACACCTGCTGGTCATCCCACATAGCCAGATGGCTGCCATTGGGACAATAGAGATAACGGCCTTTCTGCACCTGTTTGCTTTGTGTTTCCATTGCAGCAGGATCCATGGTATCATATTTAGCGCCTATCATCAGCGTGGGAATTCTTATCTCTTTTAGCCGATCCGTAATATCCCAGTTGGCAAGACGACCTGCAATCCCAAATTCTGAAGGGCCCTGCATAAGCGTGTAAATAGTACCATTGGCGTGCTTCAAAGCTCGGTTTACAGCATCGGGAAATTGTGGTAAACGGCAGATATGTTTTGCATAAAAATTAGGCCCCAGCAATTCCATATAGCGGGGATTGGCAAAATCTCCTTTCTCTTCCAACGCCCTGATCTCGGCCAGCACAACAGGATCCATCTGTTTGGCAAGTACCTCATTGGCATAACGGCCATATTGCGGACAACTGGCCATCATATTGGCCACCAGCAATGCTTTCATATTCTGCTGATACCGGAGTGCATATTCCATACCCAGGATACCACCCCATGAATTACCCAGTACATAAAAATTTGTGGAATCTCCTCCAATGGCCTTTCTCACCTGCTCTACTTCATCGGCAAACCGGTCAATGGTCCAGAGACTGCTGTCTGTTGGCTGATCGCTATAATAAGAACCGAGCTGATCATATTCATAAAATTCAAACCCCTGTTGCGGAAAAAAACTTTCAAAACATTCCATATACTCATGCGTCATGGCCGGACCACCATGCAACAGCAATATTTTGATACGCGGGTTATTGCCAAATCGCTTGGTCCATACATTGAAATTACCAACGGGCGTCTTAATCGGGATCAGCCGCACACCTGCCGTCTGCACACCTGTATCGCCATAATTGAAATACGCTGCTACTGTCATGGCAGCCGTTTGGTTGTTTTCCTTTTCCTTACAGGAAAAAATAATAGTGGCCATAACAGCCAGCAGCAGAACAGAGCGGGTCATAACAAAGTATTTGATACAGAAAAGATAGGCATTAAATAATTATCTTGCCGGCCAACAATCTGAAAAACATGAGAACGCTGGCTGCCTGCGGAATGTTGCTGCTGATCATTTTCAGCAGTTGCAATTCCCGTCAAAAAATTGACCTGCTCATTATTAACGGCACCGTCTATACGGTAGACTCCGCCTTCAGCACTACAGAAGCTGTAGCCATCCGTGATGGAAAAATTGTTGCCACAGGCACCACGGCTACCCTTCAGCAGCAATATGAAGCCCGTGAAGTAGTAGATGCCAAAGGACAGTTTGTATATCCCGGCTTTATTGATGCCCATGCGCATTTTGTAGGCTATGGTATCGGTTTACAGACAGCCGATCTTACCGGCACCAATAGCTGGGAAGAAATACTGACCCGCTTGCGCGAATTTGCCGCTACTCAACCCGATGGCTGGCTCATTGGCCGGGGATGGGATCAGAATGACTGGGCTGTAAAAGAGTTTCCCGACAACAAACAATTGAATACACTTTTTCCCGACCGGCCGGTATTACTTACACGGATCGATGGTCATGCCGCTATTGCCAATCAGAAAGCCCTGGACCTGGCTGGTGTAAAGCCGGGTTTTAAACTTACCGGAGGTGAAGTGGAAGTGCGCAATGGCCAGCTTACCGGTCTCCTGGTTGATAATGCAGTAGACCTGGTCAGCACACATATCCCTGCCATGGATGCAAACAGCTATCGGGAAGCGCTGCTCGATGCGCAGCGAAACTGCTTCGCCATGGGATTGACCACTATCGACGATTGTGGTCTCAGCTATAAAGATGTGGACGCGATTGACGAGCTGCAGAAAAACGGCGCATTGAAAATGCGGCTATATGTAATGCTGAGCGATGCGAAAGAAAATTTCGATTACCTCGACAAAAAAAAGATCATCAGAACAGACCGGCTGCATGTACGCGGTTTTAAAGTATATGGAGATGGCGCATTGGGCTCCAGAGGCGCCTGCCTGCTGCAACCATATTCAGATAAACCCGGCCATTATGGTTTTCTGTTAAGCCAGCCGGAACATTTTGACTCGGTGGCCAACTGGATCGCCCAACGCGATTTTCAGATGTGTACGCATGCTATCGGCGATAGCGGCAACCGTACCATTCTGCATACCTATGGCAAATACCTGAAAGGTAAAAACGATCGCCGCTGGCGGATAGAACATGCGCAGGTCGTATCTCCCGAAGATTTTTCGCTCTTTGCTCAATGGTCTGTCATCCCTTCCGTGCAACCCACACATGCTACATCGGATATGTACTGGGCTGGCGACCGGCTGGGTGCGCAACGGGTAAAAAGTGCTTATGCCTACAAACAATTATTGCAGCAAAATGGCTGGATTCCGCTTGGCACCGATTTTCCTGTTGAAGACATCTCTCCCTTCAAGACATTTTATGCAGCCGTCGTAAGAAAAGATGCCAAAGGCTGGCCCGAAAACGGATTTCAAACCGAAAATGCGCTTACCCGCGAAGAAGCATTACGGGGTATGACCATCTGGGCTGCAAAAGCCAACTTTGAAGAAAACGAAAAAGGCAGTATTGAGGCGGGCAAATGGGCCGACCTGGTGATCCTGGATCAGGATCTGCTGAAAACTGATGCCGCAAAATTGCTCAGCATACGTGCCACAGCCACTTTTGTAGGCGGAGAAAAAGTTTATGAAAAGAAATAAAGCCCCTATGTCTATCAGACTGAGGATCATAGGCTGCCGGCCCAAAGCCGCTGCCAGCTTGGCTACCCTTTCAAAATGTCTTAAATTTGCACGATGATTAGTAGCGAAAACCGACCCATTCGCATTGCAATACTTGACCTCTATGAAGGCCACGCCAACCAGGGTATGCGCTGTATCAGACAGATCATCCAGGATTGGGCGCTCAAACAGGATTTACAGGTACAATGCAGGGAATTTGAAGTACGACTGCGCCAGGAACTTCCCGATACCTCCTACGACATCTACATCAGTAGCGGGGGGCCTGGTGATCCACTCAGCACACGCTTTGACGACTGGGATATTGCCTGGTGCCGCTGGCTCAACGATATGCTTCGCTGGAACAGCAATCCTTCCAACACCGACAAAAAACATATTTTCTTTATCTGTCACTCGTTCCAGCTGGCCAGCCGGTATTTCAATGCAGGCCTGGTGTGTAAACGCAAGTCTACCGCCTTTGGCGTATTTCCCGTGCATATGCTGGAAGCCGGACGTCAGGAAGAAGTATTTGAAGGATTGCGCGACCCCTTTTATGCAGTCGACAGCCGTGATTACCAGGTCATACAACCCAATCATGAACTGCTGCGTAAAGCAGGCGGCCGGATTCTCTGTATAGAAAAAATGCGGGCTCATGTGCCTTATGAGCGTGCTGTAATGGGCATTCGTTTCAACGACTATATGATCGGCACACAGTTTCACCCCGAAGCCGATGCACAGGGTATGAGCATGTATCTCCGTACAGAAGAAAAAAGGAAAACCGTGATTGAAGGTCATGGCGAAGAAAAGCTCAACAGTATGCTGGAGCAACTGGAAGACCCGGATAAGATTCGCTGGACCTATGCTACCATCCTGCCCAATTTTCTTACACAGGCAGTGGGGCGCCATGAAATGGCAATGGCATAGTCTTTTGAAAAATATTTATGGAAAGCCGGCGTATTGCCTTTTTTCATACATCACTTTTAACAAAGCCGGCAGATCCGCAAAGCATCGCAGCTTTGTCAGATACACCGGTGGGATGGCCGTATCATTTTATCTCCATTCTTCAATCTTATTTTTCTTGTTCGCCGGCCTTAGAGGTAAAACAGTTACAAACCAGTTTCAATTCAACCTGTTCTTTTTAAGTAACCCATGACCCGGCTGCTTTCCTTTTGGTTACAACAGCTTACTGCCGTAACTTCCCTATTACTAAAAACATCATTGAATGATTCCCCATATACGGCAGCAATTCAATCAAAATTTTACGCCCGAACGTTACCAGGCTTTTTTGCAGGAGCTAAACAGTGCCCATCCGGGTGCCATCGAATTTCGCGTGGCCGAAACCGCTGTATTTGTACCCAAATCCTTTAAACATAAACTACTCGACGCCTGTGAAAGTATTGTCGACATCATCACCGATCCTTCTTTTATCAACCGTACCGACAAAGCAATCCCTGCCGGGCTGAATGTGCCGGGAGAAACTGGCCATAGCCAGTTTATCGCTTTTGATTTTGGTATTTGTGTAAATGAGGAGGGTGAATATGAACCCCAGCTTATCGAAATGCAGGGCTTCCCTTCCCTATTTGCTTATGAAATATTACTCGATGATGTATTCCGGAATCATTTCATGGTGCCTCCTTCCTTTTCGGCTTACCTGGGCGGTCACAACAAAGTGAGTTATATCAGGGAACTGAAAAATATAATTCTCGGAAAACATTCGCCGGAGCATGTCGTGTTGCTGGAAATATTTCCGCATCAGCAAAAAACAAGAATTGATTTTTACTGCACAGCGGATTACATCGGCATCCAGCCGGTATGTATAACCGAACTGATACGGGAAGGCAAAAAATTGTTTTACCTCCGCAATGGAGAAAAAACACCCATTCACCGCATTTATAACCGCGTGATCTTCGACGACCTGTTTCAGCAACCGGAAGAAGTGCAGCAAAAGGGAAAAATATTTTTTGAAGACCTCGATGTGGAGTGGGTACCGCATCCTTCCTGGTTTTACCGCATCAGTAAATATACCCTGCCACTAATACGTCACCCTTATGTCCCCTTTACCTTCTTCCTCCATGAAGTAAAGCAACTGCCTGCCGACCTGGAAAATTATGTATTAAAACCTCTTTTCTCCTTTGCCGGCCAGGGCGTGATCATTGATGTGACCGAAGCCGATGTGGAAGCCGTAAAAGATCCGGAAAACTGGATACTGCAGCGCAAGGTAAAATATGCCGATATCATTCAGACCCCTGACGTTCCTGCCAAGGCCGAGATACGCATTTTTTATTTCTGGAAAGACGGAGATGCACGTCCCCGTGCCGCCAACAACCTCGCCCGTCTCAGTAAAGGAAAGATGATCGGCGTACGCTATAATAAGGATAAGGAATGGGTAGGTGGCAGCCTTTGTTATTTTGAAGAAGACTAAGTTGCTTTTACTATTAAATCACCACAGATATTTTATATGCCTTTACTTACAGATAATCCTGCCCGTCAACTCGCACCGGGGCTGATTGGACATTACGTACACGGTCAGCAGATGACCCTGGGTGTGGTAGATATAGAGGCCGGCAGCCGACTTGCCGCTCATCAGCATCCGCATGAGCAGATCACCTATATACTCGAAGGTGAGCTGGATATGAAGATCGGCGATGAGCAGGTCACACTTACTGCCGGCATGTGCTATGTGATACCTTCCAACACTTTGCATGGTGCCGTGGCTAAAGTACATTGCCGTGTACTGGATGTGTTTGCACCTGTACGCGAAGATTATCGCTGACTTGCAGGCAGGCCTGCCAGTATTTTTTCAATAGCCTCTTTATCGTCATAAGCCAGTATTTTACCATCTGGCCCTATGAGTATATAATTAGGTCGTCCATCTACGCCATAATCGCTGATCATTTTTTTGTTGGCCAGCAGATTGCGGTAGTTCAATTGATTGGCTTTTACGATACGCCTGATACCCGTTTCATTCTCTGAAGTGACACCAATCACTTCCACGTTTGCAGAACGGTATTTATCCGCTTTCTTTTTCATTTCAGGAATAGCCAGTATACAGTACCCGCACCAAAGCTCCCAAAAATCGAGCAGTACATATTTTCCCCGCAGATCCTGTAAGCTTACCAGTTTGCCATCCATATCCGGATAAGAGAAATCGGGGGCTGATTTGCCTACCCAACTGGAAACAGGCGCCGCTGTAACCGATGCACCCGGCCGCTGAAAGTTTTTAATGGAATATCCTTCATACAGGTCATGCAGCAACAGACCGTTTTCTACATAGGCTTTATCATCATTGAACTGATCAAACTGCCATTGCTCTCTATGTACAGTACCATTCCACCAGGTGGTCCTGCTGGTAGATTGAGGCAAATAGTTGTTCTTCGCCACCTGCAGCAGTAATTGCGAACTGGCGCCCATCTTATTGGCAGGATAATTAAACGTGATCAGCCAGTATTTGTCTGTGGAATCGATCTGCACAGCCGGCATCGGGTAATAAGGATTTTTAGTCAGAAGGTGCTCAACAGGATGCGGCTGAAACCAGAGCGTGCGGGTTGCCCGTGCCGATGAACGGGCCCGCGCCGGATGATTATCGTTATCGGCAAACTTTTTCAGCTCAAACAGCAAGACCTCTTTTCCTTTATGTAGTATTTCGGTCACACCGCCTGCATCATGATAATAATCATGTGCACCATTGCTATTTGTACCGCTAATATGAAAGTAGTACCCATAAAAACTGTCTGCAGGCTCGCGGTGCAGCCAGATAGTTGCCTCTGCCAGCGAAACAGAATCATCGATATCTGCGGCTACGTAACGCATGCGTGCGTGAAAAGAAAAGAAAGATCTTTGCTGCATAGCTGCCTCCATTTTCTGTAGTACCCGCATGGCCGGTGCCGCTACTGTTTGCCGGGCAGTTGCCGCCATAGCGCTTAACAGGAAGGCCACTATGAATCCAATATTTTTTTTCATGGCTTTTTCTCAAAAATATCCTGCAGTCAAATGCCATAGGAACAGATTCGATATAAAGGCTGTAATTTTCAGCCGGATCATGACGGTATTGTAATATATCGAATATTGGCGGGAATTGGTCGAAAAGTCATGTACCCGATCCCATTACTCCGTCATTTTTACGGCTGAAATGAACAAACCCATTGCACATACCACCAAGCCCTGGTTAAGCTGGCAGGAAGCCCTGTTTTTTCTTATCTATTTTGCTGTCATGCCTTCCTTAAGTGCTTTGCAATATGCCAGCGATTTCAATGAAAAGGATTCGCTGCTGGTCACGATCATTTATTTCGGAGTAGCCGGTTTCTTCAATATCCCCGCTTTTATTTTTTACTACAAATTCATCGTTCCCCGTTTTCTGTTTACACGGCGTTATGGATGGTTTATTATTACGCTCCTGATATTTATAGCCGTATTTGATTTTTATATCCGTTTTGCCAACG
Organism: Chitinophagaceae bacterium; assembly: GCA_047600605.1. Lineage (GTDB taxonomy): Bacteria > Bacteroidota > Bacteroidia > Chitinophagales > Chitinophagaceae > CAYMZZ01. Next base: position 1,570,605 of record JASGKK010000001.1, read on the forward strand.
ACTGGCTGATCTCCAAAATGAGTTTTCTGCCCGATGAGGTGACCCGGATGGCAGCCAATGCATTCAAACGTCAGCGAAACGGACCACGACAAAGTATTTATCTGACCCTCATGCATCTGCTTGCCGTAACGGCCGTGGCTTATTTTGTACGTATGCGCCAAAAGGACCGCGAGATACAGCAATTACGTGAACAGCAGTTGCAACTGGAACTGGATGCACTAAAGGCACAGATGCATCCGCATTTTTTCTTTAATACCCTGAATAATATTTATTCACTGGCGCTGCAGCAATCATCGCAGACCGCACCCGTAGTACAAAAACTGGCCAGCCTGATGCGTTATATTCTTTATGAAACCAGCCAGGCTCATGTACCCTTAAACAAAGAGATCGGGTTTATCCGGGATTATATTGAACTGGAAAACATCCGGCATGATACTAATAAACAAATAAACTTTTTGTTTCAGGGAAATGCAACTGCTTATCAGGTACCTCCGCTGCTGTTATTGCCCTTTGTAGAAAATGCATTTAAACACGGGCTGGACCAGGAAACGGGGAATGGCCGGATCGACATCGCCATCCTGATCGAAAAAGACCAGCTCAACCTGCAGGTCAGTAACAGCCTGCCGGCAGATATAACCACCGATGCAACGGGAGTGGGATTGCAAAATGTGCGTAAGCGGCTGGAGCTTTTGTTTCCCAACGCTCACCAATTGGATATAGAAAAAAAAGAAGATGAATTTCGTATCCTGTTAAATTTACAATTATCATGAGCATGCGTTGCCTGATCGTTGACGATGAACCGCTGGCACGTCAGGTGTTGCAAAACTATGTGCAGCGGATTCCTGACCTGGAGCTGATCGCATCCTGCGCGCATGTGAGTGAGGCAGCAGCAATACTGACGCAGCAACCAGCCGATCTTTTATTGCTCGACATCAAAATGCCCCGTATATCAGGTATTGATTTTATACGCTCTCTCCCGCACCCGCCGGCAGTCATTTTCACGACTGCCTTTTCTGAATACGCAGCCGTCAGTTATGATCTCAATGCAGTCGATTATCTGCTCAAGCCATTTACATTTGATCGTTTTGAAATGGCTGTATTCAAAGCATTGCAGCGTCAATGGCAGCAACAGGCCCCTGCCCCTCCTGCTTTTTTATTGATCAAGTCAGGAAAGCACCTGGTAAAACTGGCACATACCGATATACTGTATGTTGAGTCACGCAAAGATTACCTGCGCTTCGTAACCAACACGGGTGTTTATCTTTCTTATATGACCATGAAACACCTGCTTACCCTTCTGCCCGAAGAACTGTTTAAGCGTATTCACCGTTCCTATCTCATCAATAGCACAGCTATACAGGAATGCACACGTCATGAAGTGACCATTCAGCAAAAGAAGATTCCTGTAGGTGATAGTTACCGGGATATGTGGTATCAATGGATGCAGAAAAATTATTCGGAGAAATAATTATATAGAAACAGGATCCAATCTGTAATCCCGCAATACATTGCGGGACTACAATATTCAGCATATCCCTTATTACAGAATATATAACAGAACCATGCCTGTCGACCCGCAATCCATTGCGGGACTAATGATGCGACAAAACCTGAAAAATCTTTGCAAACTGTATAAACTATTATTCGACTTTTTGCCTCCACGGCCGGCAGGCCGAGTGGGTGCACCGGCGCTGTGTTTTCCCTTTGTCAAACGCAACAAGTGCGTTTGACATCCCGCCTACGGCGAGACCAGAGAAAACGAAGGCGCCTTGTGCACCCACTGATTATTAAGAAAACCGATGATACTAAAAATCCACAGAGGTATGCGATCTCAATAAGTGTAGAAAATTATTCGGAGAAATAATTATATAGAAATAGGATTCAACCTGTAGCCCCGCAATGCATTGCGGGGTTACAATATTCAGCATATTCCTTATTACAGAACCACGCCTGTCGCCCCACCACAATACAAGAAGCCCGCGATGCGGGCTTCTTGTATATAATTCTATAAAGATCAGTCTTAATCCTTGAAGTTCTTCTTCAACTCCATCAGTTTTGCCTGAAATGGATTGAGGGGTTCCGGTTTGCGGTTAGCAGCCGGCTTACCTGCGCCGGGTTTTCCCGGCTTGCGATCAGAGGTTGATTTTTCGCTGGCATTATCCTTCAGCGAAAGAGAAATACGTTTGCGGGCAGTATCCACTTCCAGCACGGTAGCCATCACCTTTTGTCCCAGTTTCACCGCCTCATTGGGATCGCTGATATACCGGTTGCTCAGGTGCGAGATATGCACAAGGCCGTCCTGCTTTACACCTACATCCACGAAAGCGCCGAAATTGGTGATATTGGTAACAATACCCGGCACGCGCATACCTGGCTTGAGGTCATTCATCGTACTGACACCTTCGGCAAAACGAAACTCTTCGATGGCCGAGCGGGGATCACGGCCGGGCTTCTCAAGCTCTTTCAGGATATCTTCGATGGTAAACTGACCAACTGTTTCCGATACAAAATCTTTTGCTTTGATCTGTTTCCGTACTTCGGGATCGCTGATCAGTTCAGCAATACTGCAATTGGCTTTGGCAGCCATCTCTTGCACTACATGATAACTTTCGGGGTGTACCGCCGAGTTGTCGAGTGGATTAGCCGCACCGGGTACCCGCAGGAAGCCCGCACACTGCTCAAAGGCCTTAGGCCCCAGCATGGATACTTTTTTCAACTCGTCGCGGCTTTTGAAGCCCCCATTCTTTGTACGATACTCAACAATATTTTTAGCTACCGTAGCGCTCAGACCCGATACATACATCAGCAAATGCTTGCTGGCAGTATTCAGATCCACTCCTACATAGTTTACACAACTTTCCACCACCTGATCCAGCGACTCTTTCAACCTGTTCTGATTCACATCATGCTGATATTGTCCCACACCAATGCTCTTGGCATCAATTTTTACAAGTTCACTCAGCGGATCGAGCAGGCGGCGGCCAATACTGATAGCACCACGTACCGTCACATCTTCATCCGGAAACTCTTCACGCGCCACTTCGCTGGCAGAGTAAATAGACGCGCCGCTTTCGTTTACCATAAACACTGATACCGGTTTGCCAAAATCAATCCCACGCACCAGTTGTTCAGTCTCCTTGCTGGCCGTACCATTACCGTAGCCAATCGCTTCGATATCGTAGCGGGCCACCAGTTCCTTAATAGTTTGTGTGGCGCCATTCCAGTCATTTTGCGGAGCATGCGGAAAAATGGTCTGATACTTCAGAAATGTACCATGCTCATCGAGACAAACCACTTTGCATCCTGTGCGGTAACCCGGATCAATGGCCATCACACGTTTATGGCCTAATGGCGAAGCCAGCAGCAGCTGACGCAGATTCTCTGCAAACACTTTGATGGCCTCTTCATCGGCCCTTGTTTTGCTGGCCATCCTGAACTCTGTTTCGATAGATGATTTTAACAGCCTCCCAAATGAATCTTCAATAGCGATAGCCACCTGCTGTGCCGCCGGGCCGCTGCTTTTGATAAATTTCCGTTTCAGCTCTTCTACAGCCGCTTCTTTCTCAATGCCGATATCCATGATCAGGAAACCTTCTTTTTCACCACGCCTGATAGCCAGGATACGGTGCGAAGGACTATCGGCCAGTTGTTCACTGAACTCAAAATAATCGCGGTACTTCTGCGCATCAGCTTCTTCTTTTTTAGAGGTAAGTACACGAGAAGACAAAACGGATTCTTCGGTAAACAGTTTGCGTACGGTATTGCGGGCAGTTTCATGTTCGGCCACCCATTCTGCAATGATATCACGTGCTCCCTGCAATGCATCTGCCGCATCTTTTACCTGCTCATTCACATAACATGCGGCTTCGGCATCCACTTCCTGCAACTCCTGGTCAAAAAGCCGGCGTGCCAGTGGCTCCAGTCCCTTTTCGATAGCCACCGAGGCTTTTGTCTTACGTTTGGGTTTATAGGGCAGGTAGATATCTTCCAGTTCTGTGGCATTCAGGCAGTCTTCAATCCGCTTTTTCAGCTCGGGTGTCATCTTGCCGGCTTCCTCGATCGTCTTCACGATGGTTTCCTTCCTTTTTTCCAGCTCAGCAAAGTATTTGAGCTGATCAATCACACTGGCAATAGCCACCTCATCGAGGTTGCCTGTGGCTTCTTTCCGGTAGCGGGCAATAAACGGGATAGTTGATCCCTCTGCATGCAGATCATGGATGTTGTTGATCTGCTTCATGGTAAGCGACAAAGTGCCCGCTATCTGCTGTAAATATTTTAGCTCCATAGGTTCATGTTTTGGGGGAGCAAATGTAACGGTAGCCCCAAAACAAAAAAATTTGTTTTTCCTGTCAAAATCTGGTAAATCAGGAAGCCACTGTTGCCCAGGAGAAAGTAATGGCCGAAAGCTCCTTTACTTTTTTATTGTGCATAAATAGTTAGCCCGAAAAACCGGATTAACCGACTTTTTGCTTCCACGGCCGGCAGGCCGATGTGGTTCGCCGGCGCTTGTTTTTCTCCGGACTCTGTTAACAGCAAAATTCTAAACGATCCAATCGGAGAAAAACAAGGCGCCTCGCGAACCACAAGAAAAAAATAAGAGATTTACTGCTACATAGTTAATACGCCTGCTTACAGGTATCTCATTATTAACACAGTTTTCCGGAAGATCATTTCCCCGGGCAAGATTGATCAGGAGTCCTGCAAACAAGTTTTTTAGTCCTCCGCTGCATTTTTCAGTTTTGACAGCGCCGGGTAGGGATTACGCATAATGATCTTTTTGCCTTCCAGTTCTGCTGCCTTGCTGCTGATCTCTACCAGGCCACCCTGGCGCGCCCCGGTCGCTACCTCCAGCAGGCGGAATCGTCCGGCGCTTTCTTCCTGCAGCACGTATTCTGTATTACCATACCGCACTACGGCCTCGTCGGGCACCACCAGTGCATTTACATTGTGCACCATAATGCGGGCATTCAGAAACATGCCCGGCAACAGGCGGTCAGGCTGTTTTTCAAAATGACAATGCACCAGCGCACTACGGTCGGCATCCACATTGCGGGTTACCAGCAGCACCTCACACTCATACTCACGATCCGGTTCGTCTACAAAGGTCACCATCACCTTCTGATGTGGCTTTACACGAGCTATATCTTTTTCAAAAACTGTGAGCGCCGCATGCATATCATCCGGGTTGATCAGTTCAAAAAGTACATCGGCCGGATTTACATACTTACCAATATTCACATTTACTTTTGATACAAATCCATTGATAGGAGAATAAACAGGTACACTTCGTGAAATAGTACTTTCTGTAAGTCTATCAGGATTCATGCCAATCAGTCGCAGTTTTTCACTCAGCCCTCTTGCCAGTACTTTTTGTGCGGTATGATCGGCCTGCGCCTGCTGGTATACTTTATCTGCATTCACTTTGTTTTCATTGAGCATCCGTTGCCGGGCGAGATCCTGCTCCAGGTAGACCAGTCTTGCCTGTGCCATCAGGTAATCCTGTTGTAACTGTACCAGTGCAGGGTCTTCCATAATGGCAATCACTTCGCCACGGCTTACGTGCATCCCAGGCAGCAATTTGGAAGTTTTAAGATATCCACCCAGGGGGAAACTGACCGATACAATATTCTGCGGAGGCACATCCACCATACCATTTACTTTCAATTCCGAATTGATCGTTTTCTTTTCCACGATGCCCGTTTCAATACCTGCTGTACTGATCTGGCCCGGGGTAAGCAATACGATGTCTGCCGGTGTGTCTTCCTTTACCGGTTCTTTTTTGGGGTCTGATCCGCAAGCCATCAGGCCAGTGGTCAGTATGCTAAAAATGATCGTTCTCATTATTTTTCTTTTCCTGTTAAATATTCAATTTCTACCACCGCATCATTGTACCCTTTCAATGCGTCTGCATAGCCAAGCTGGATAGTGGCGGCATTGTTCATCAGCAAGACCCATTCCATATAACTGATCTCGCCTTTTTCAAAAGCCAGCCGGGCATGCTGTACCATTGCAGTAGCCTGCTGGCGACCACTGGTTTCGTAATACTGCAGCTCCTGTTGTCTTTTACGGAATGTCTCTTTCAACTGTTGCAGATTGACCCGCAATTGTTCTTCTGTGGCAACTGTTGTCAGCCTGGCTACTTCCTCACTTACCTGTCCTGCGCGGATCCGGGCCTTTGCCACTTTGTTGAACAGGGGTATGCCTACTCCCAGGCTTACTATATTGAACCGGTGACCGGCTCCATAATAGGTTTGCGTGACCCCATCTGCGCTCTGATAGCCAACGATACTTTGATTGCTATACCCCAGTGTAAAGTCGGGAGACAGCCTGGATCGTTCTATGCGTGTCTGCGCACGCGCCTGTTCTTCCTGTGCCCGTGTATACTGCAACTGAGGGTGTGTGACCGTGTTACTGTCTGCCAGCAATGCGGCGGTAGCAGGCATGCGGGGGTCTGTATATGCCGGCAGCAACCACTCTGCTGTATGCAGCAGCCATTGCAGTTGCTGTTGCGCCATCCGCAGATCACTTTCGAGCTGTTGCTGCTGTAGCTTGATCTGCTGCAGCGTGGCGTCGGCTGTTGTCTTTTCCAACACATTACTCTCTCCTGCCTGCAGACGCAGGGCGGCTGACTGCTGGAAGCGGCCGTATACCGTATCAAGCCCCAGCAGTATTTTTTTCCGCTCCTGCAGATCTACCAGCTGATTGAAGGTCTGCGACACATAACGGACCAGTTCGGCTTCTTTCCATTTTACAAAATCCTCTTGTGCGCGTGCATGTACTTCATATAGTTCACGCTGACGTTTATATACTACCGGCAGACTGAATGACTGGTTGATATAAAAACGGGTGTCGCTCTGCGCGCTGTTGATGTTACCATATTCGCCTCCCACTATTGTTTTAGCCGGATCGAAGGAAGCCGATTGCAGCTGTTTCCAGTAATCTGTTTGCCTGCGTTGCGCCTGCAATGACTGGTTCGACTTTATCGCCTGCGCTCTCATCTGCTCCAGCGTAAGTGATTGCTGAGCCCGTGTAAGACTTGCTGCAGACAACAACAAAAGCAGCATTATCACCTTTGGTGTACGGGACTTGCGAAGTCTCCGCTGTTCCAGCCATTGATATAAAATAGGTAATACCACCAGGGTAAGCAGTGTGGCCGTCACCAGGCCGCCGATCACCACCGTTGCCAGCGGTCGCTGCACCTCGGCACCCGGACCATGACTAAGCGCCATGGGCAGAAATCCCAAAGAAGCTACTGCCGCGGTCATCAGTACCGGGCGTAGCCGTACACGTGTACCCTGCATAATAATGTATTTAATGTTATCCGGATATTCCTGTTTAAGCCGGTTAAATTCAGAGATCAGCACTATACCATTCAGCACAGCCACACCAAACAGCGCAATAAATCCGACACCTGCCGAAATACTGAATGGCATATCACGTATCCACAATGCCAGTACTCCGCCAATAGCAGACAGTGGAATGGCCGTAAAGATGAGTGCTCCATACTTAAGTGAACCAAAAGCGAAGTACAGCAACAGGAAGATCAGCAGTAATGCGGCGGGTACAGCGATGGATAAACGTTGGCGTGCTTCCACCAGGTTTTCAAACTGTCCGCCATACTTCACATAATATCCTGTGGAAAGTTTCAACTGACGGGTTGCTTTTTCCTGCAATTCGTTTACGACCGACTCCACATCACGGCCGCGTACATTGAAGCCCACGATGATCCTTCGTTTGGCATCTTCGCGCTGTATCTGGTTGGGACCTTCCTTTATTTCCACACCTGCTACCTGGTAGAGCGGTACCTGCAAGCCCATGGGTGTGGGGATCAGCAATTGCTGTACATCAGAGAGGTCACGCCGGCCCTCGTCGCGCAGACGGACAGCCAGATCGTAACGCCGTTCATTTTCATAAATAGTACCGGCCACATCACCGGCAAAAGCAGCCCGTATCACCTGATTTACTTCTTCCACGCTCAGCTGATAATGCGCCATGGCATCTCTGTTGTATTTCACAATGATCTGTGGCAGGCCTGTTACCACTTCCACATAGAGATCCGTGGCTCCATTGACGGTTTTAATAAGTGCTCCCAACTGATGTGCGTAACCGGAAAGGCTATCCAGGTTTTCCCCAAATATCTTGCAGACCACATCCTGCCGGGCACCGCTGATGAGTTCATTAAACCGCATTTGCACCGGAAACTGAAAACCGCTGGTCATACCCGGCACCTCTTCGAGCGCTTTGCTCATCTTATCGGCCAGCTCATCAAAGCCCGATGCAGAGGTCCACTCACTGATCGGTTTCAGGGTAATAATAATATCCGTCATCTCCAGCGGCATCGGATCGGTCGGAATTTCGCTGGCACCGATACGGGTCACTACTTTTTCTATTTCCGGAAATTTATTTTCCAGGATACGCACTGCTTTCTGTGTGGTATTGATGGTCTCGGTAAGTGAGCTCCCGGTCAGCAGGCGGGCATCCACGGCAAAATCGCCTTCCTGCAATTCGGGGATAAATTCCCCACCCAGGCGCCCGATCAGAAACAGGGCCCCTGCAAAAAGCAGAAGCGCCGAGCCTACCACCCATTTGGGAAAAGCAAGTGCTTTTTCCAGCAATGGTTTGTACCAGCGTTGCAGCCTTTCCATAAAGCGGTCTGAAAAGGTCTGTTTATGCTGTAGTTTTTTGCTGAGCACCAGCGCCGACATCATGGGCACATAGGTAAGCGAAAGAATAAATGCACCAATAAGGGCAAAGGAAACAGTCTGCGCCATAGGCCGGAACATTTTTCCTTCAATGCCTGTAAGCGTAAGTATCGGCAAATACACTATGAGGATGATCACCTGGCCAAACACAGCAGAATTCATCATTTTGCCTGCAGAGCTCTGCACTTCTGTGTCCAGTTGCCCCTGATCTATGCGGGAAATACCACCCAGTGCTTTGGAATGCGACAGCCGGTGCAGTACTGCTTCCACAATGATCACAGCACCATCCACGATCAGGCCAAAGTCAAGTGCACCGAGGCTCATAAGATTGCCCGATACACCAAACATATTCATACCGATGATGGCAAAGAGCATGGCCAGCGGAATAACAGATGCTACAATGAGACCTGCACGCAGATTACCCAGAAACAATACCAGTACAAAAATCACGATGAGTGCGCCTTCTAGCAGGTTTTTTTTCACTGTACCAATTGCATTGTCTACCATTTTGGTCCGGTCATAAAAGGTATCGAGTACGACACCTTCGGGGAGTGTGGTTTTTATCTGCTCAATTCTTTTTTTCACTTCATCCACCACCTGCGAGGCGTTGGCTCCCTTGAGCATCAGCACTACAGCGCCGGCTACTTCTCCTTTATCGCTATACGTCATGGCCCCATAGCGAATGGCATGGCCAATGCGCACATCGGCTACATCTTTTATATACACAGGTATACCGGCACCGGTATGGCGCACAAATATTTGCTCAATATCCTGCAGGGTTCCGACCAGTCCTTCTGTGCGTATAAAAAGTGCCGAGGGTCCTTTTTCGATATAAGCACCGCCTGAGTTCTGATTATTCTTTTCCAGCGCTGTAAACACATCACTCACTGTTACATTCATGGCCTTGAGCCGTTCGGGCACCACAGCTACTTCATATTGCTTGAGGTAACCGCCAAAACTGCTTACATCGGCCACACCAGGAGTGCCCAGCAACTGGCGGCGCACGATCCAGTCCTGCATAGATCGCAGTTCGGTGAGATCATATTTATGTTCATACCCTTTCTGAGGACGCAATACATACTGATATATTTCGCCCAGGCCGGTAGTAGCGGGTGCCAGTTCCGGCCGGCCGGCCGTGACGGGAATCTGTTCGCGCACTGTATTGAGCCGCTCCGCCACCTGCTGGCGTGCCCAGTAGATATCTGTTTCATCACTAAAAACGACCGTCACTACCGAGAGACCGAAGCGGGAGATAGAACGCATTTCTTTTAATCCCGGAATATTCGCATTGGCCTGTTCAATGGGAAACGTGACCAGTCTTTCTACTTCCGGTGCTGCTAAAGTGGGCGATACCGTAATCACCTGCACCTGATTGCTGGTGATATCGGGCAACGCGTCAATAGGTAATTTTCTCAGGTCCAGCACACCCCATATAAGCAGCGCGAGTGTGCCAATACCAATGATCAGCTTATTCCTTACGGAAAAGCGAATAATTGCATTTAACATGTAAAATTATTTGTGCCTTAATGAGAGATGGGGTTCATATCGTCTCAGGCACAGCGGGGAGGCTGGAATATTTCGTAGGGAGCCCGTATGGGTTTATTGAATACGTAATAATCTGAAAATTCTGTGGCAGACTGATCAGGCTCACTGATTTCGATCTGGGTCTGCGGGCATTCGCAGGCATAGTTAACGGCGACCATACAGAATGCCGCATCGCGGAAAGGCAATTGCTGGTCGCGCTGAAAATCGTCGTCTACGATAATGGGGCCTACATAATGGATCTTAATAAATGTCCAGAAGCTGATATTGGGATCAAGCTGACGATGTTCTTTGAAATGAGACAGCAGCACAGGAGCCTTCAGCAGGTTGTCGAATCCCGCGAAAGTGAACATGTAGATCGAAATGAGAAATATGCCGCTGATGCGCTTCACGCGCTAAAGGTAATAAAGCAGCGGCTTATTCCACATTAAAAAATTAGCCTCAGGGTTTAATCTGCCAGCGCAGACCTGCAAAAACCCTTAGCCCCTGATTGGGAGCATATACATACGACGGATCGAAGCTCAGTGCATACGGATTGTCGGGCGTGGCCAGCACCTGCCCCGCTGCATCATATTGTACCTGTTTATCAAACGGATCATGTGAGCGCGCAATGAGGAAGGGTGTACTGCGTGCCGGAGTCCAGTTGAGCAGGTTTTTTATACCGGCAAAAAATTCTGTTCCGGTAATGATCCTTTTCGACAACTGAATATTCTGAATACTCCATACCGGCGAGTTGGGTGCGCGTGGATCAAGCGGTGATATCAGCGGAAGCCGCATGGGGCCGTATATATTTCCCGTGTAATCTACGGTGAGCCCGATGGCAGGAAAACTATAACTCAATGTCCAGGTACCGCTCCAGTTTTCCGTAAGTACCGGATGCTGACGCTCCCATCCCCCCTGCTGCAGGCGGCTGTGCTTCATCACGCGCTGTATCGTAGCACCGGCCATCCCTTTGAAACGATGTCCGCTGCTGAGTTCAAGGTTCAACGTAAACCCTTTACTGTTGGCATATCCGTCTATATTCTGGTAAATGATCTTTTGCGGATCGGTATCATAATCGGCGAGTATCTGATTGGTAAAATGCGAATACCAGGCTGATGCGTCTACCTGAAATACGGCCCGGTTCAGCTGCCAGCTGCGTGTATAATTAAGGTTCACATTATAGCTTTGTTCTGGTTTAAGCGCTTCCCTGATCTCTACGGCACGTGCTCCTGTAAGCGCTGCATGATCTTCTGTAAAAAGACTCACTACACGAAAGCCTGTTCCCGCATTTACACGCAATACCTCGCGGGGTGCCAGTTGCCATTTCCATGCAAGACGCGGCGTGGTAATGATCCCATGAGCCGGATGATGATCGATGCGTATACCTGTAAGCAACCGGTGTGCAGCATTGATCTTCCATTCGTCCTGTACAAAAAGACCGGGCAGCCAGTAACGCTCGGGACGGTTATGTCCGCTGCTGGTATCAATGGTGGCGGTAGAATTGTCATCGTACCAGTTGTACCGGAGCGCTGCACCAGCCAGCAGGCTATGTGAGTTGCCCAGGCTACGATCCCATACCAGTTGAGCAAATCCGATGTTTTGTGTTCCTTTATAAGGAATGATCCCATAAAACGAATTCTGGTTATGATGTGTGGCAGAGAAAGACAGGTGTATTGATTCTTTTACCGGCAACTGGTACTGACCTATCACTTCCCAGCGGTTGGTATAAATGCTTTCACCATAAATGCTATCGCCTCCCCTGAATTGTTTTGACCAGTTGTTTTCTCCACCCCACCGGTCTTCATAAAAATAACGGGCTGCCAGCGAGGCTTTACGTCCTTCTTTCCGTTGCCAGCTGAGTTTCTGAAACAGGGAAATACGATGCTGCAATGCCACATCCGTAAAACCGTCTTTGTTTTTATCTATACGCTGCCCATAGTGATAGTAATCGAGTCCGAGCAGGTAATTTGTCTTCTTACCCGGTTTGAGTTTGATACCAACATCCAGGTTTTTTTCCTGCCAGCTGGTCATCATCAGGTTGCCGCTCAGTAAGGGGGCTTTTTCGGGCGATTTGGTAATGATATTGATCAGTCCGCCGATCGCCTCTGCTCCATACAGGCCCGAGGCGGGCCCTTTTACAATCTCTACCCGGTCTATGAGTTGAGTAGGTATACCAAAGAGCCCATATACTGATGCGAGGCTGCTCACGATAGGCATACCATTGATAGTGATCATGGTATAAGGCCCTTCGAGCCCATTGATATGAATATCGCCTGTATTACAAACACTGCAGTTAAGCTGCGGCCGTACGCCATTTACCTGTTGCAGGGATTCAAAAATACTGGGGGCCGGATTTTTTCTGAAAAACTGCGGGGTATATACTTCCACGGGTACCGGGCTTTCCAGCTTACTCATGGGCCGCAGGGTGCCGCTTACGACAACAGCATCGATCTCACGCTGCACCGGCTGCAGCAATAAAGTCAGCCGGCAGCCCGGTACGCACAGACCAGGCCTGCGTATGATAACCTATTGCGCTGACGCGGATCGAATCATCGCCCGGCGGCAACTCCAGCCGGAAACGGCCATCGCGGCCGGTAAGAATTTGCTTGCTGCCATCCGTATTGGTCACGTGCGCGCCGGCCAGCGGCTCTCCGTTGCCGGCATCTGCCACACGTGATTGCACCGGGTTTTGAGCGGTTGTATTCAGTACACTTATTGATAATAACAGGAGTAAAAAAATCTTCATAATTATGTTTCTCTAAATAATATTTTAGACAAGCCTAAAAATATATTTAGTCAAATATAATAATATTTATAGAAACCCACCACCTTGTTTTCTTTTTTTACCGGAAAGCAGGATAAAAAAAGTAAAGGCTGTACCCGGTCAGGATACAGCCTTTATAAATAAATAGTATTCAGTCTAGTGTGCCTTCTTTTTCTTTAATGCATTCAAAAAAGTACGCTCCACGGTCACAAGCCAGCTATTGCGCGCCATCCGTTCCATTTCAGCATCCAGTTGCATACGATACCCCAGGTTGACCTTGGTATTGCTGTTGAATATCAGTTGCACCGCAGGTGCGAGGTCTACATACCAGGCTTTACGGTCGAGCGACTGCTGCGCCAGCATTTCTGCATACAGGTTGAGATTGGTTTGTTTATAACTCTTATACGTGACCGGCAATACCAGGTAACCGGCAGAAAGGGAATAGTTCATGGCTTGATAGATCCGCGAAGGCAGGTACAACACTTTATCATTGCGCGATGAATGCAATACCTGTGTATGGCTGACCGAAGCGGATACTGCCAGCTTATGCCAGAGCTGGGTAGCTATCACGCCCAGTTGTACACCATCCTTATCTCCCTGCAATGACACTTCATCGAAATGAAATGGGCTGCGTGTATAAGCCGCTTCACCAAATATTGCCATGCGGAAATGGGAATGCAGGTTATCACGGGATAAAAAACGGTACTTACCATAGAGATATACCGATTCCCAGCGGGTATTGCTGGTGTGCATATCAGCAATAGTTGCTCCCGCAGCTACCATCCAGTTTTTATTAAGTCCCAGCATAACCGATGGCTGATACCGCTGCATCGAGCGGTAATAAGGCCTTTGCTTGCTGATACCATTCACGCTGATCCTTGCACTCAGCGACCGGGCGGGAATATTGGAAGCAGGCTCGGAATACACATAGAGCTCCTGTCCATAGAGGATGCCTGTGGTGAGCAGGCTTATCAGAAATAATAAATGTTTCATGGTAAACGCATCATTCCTGCAACAGCCGGGCTACGGCCTCATCCAGCGCCTTTCCTTCCAGATCAATGGCTACCACATCTCCTTTTTTATTGATCAGAAATGTAGTGGGCAGTACGGATACATTCCAGTCAAGAATGGTTTTGCCCATATTGCCGGCCGCATCATTGACCTGCAGCCAGGTGATCTTATCTTTTGTTATTGCTTTTTTCCAGGCACTCTTTTCTTCATCGACCGACACACTGAAAATTTCAAACCCTTTTGACTTGTATTTGGTATACAGTTTTGTCAGGTGCTTGTTGGCAGCCCGGCAGGGCATACACCAACTGGCCCAGAAATCAAGCAACACTACTTTACCTTTTAATGAAGCCAGGCTAATGGAATCGCCATTGACAGCAGGCAGCCGGATCTGGAGACGCGGATCGGCAATATTTGCCGTTTCCTGTGCCTGCACCTTACATAGCAGCAGGCTAAAGACTATTGCAGCAATGATTTTATTTAATCGCATTTTTACTAATTAAAACGATGAGGTGTACACCGGTGTACACCTCATCGTTTACAAATCCATCAGATGGTGACATGATATACACGGGCTTCCTTGGCTATGCCCTGACTGGCACAGCAGGATTCAGCCTTCCCGGATACCACACAGGCCATTTTGTGTCCATTGGTTATTTTCTTAAACTGCCTGGCAGTGATAAATCCTTTATCCAGTATCGTAATGGTCTGCTCGCCTTCCAGTACCTGATTTTTTATATCAAGGAAGTGAAAAGCTTCTTTGCCTATCACCACATGGGCATCATTGCCGAGCTGTATGGCATTGAATTGACCCGTAAGCTTCAGGCTGCCAACAGAAAATCCGGCGTCTTCCACCGCCTTGCGGATGCCATGAATACTCACATCCTGACCGGATTTGAAAACAATGGCAAAGGAGGAAGTGCGTATTTCGGATTTTACGGACTCGATATAGGGCAGTTCCAGCAGTGCTTTATTGATAGCATTGCTGCACATGGCACAGGTAAGACCTGTAGCCTGCAACTGCGCGCTTTTAAAATCCTGTGCGCGTGTGGCCAGGCTGCTCACGGTTATCAGAATCAGCAACAAAACTTTCTTCATCATATCTAAATTTACTGATTAATGAGCATCGGAGCAACAGCTCTTTCCGTCTGCTTTGGCCACGCTTCCTTTTTCGTCCTTGCAGCATGATGCTTTATCGGCTTTGGCGGCATCTGCCTTATCGGCACTGCAGCAGCCCTTTCCGCTACAGGCAGCTCCGTCTTTGCAGCAGTCTTTCTTTTTGCAGGCTTCCATGTTCTTGCATTTGCCATCCTTCATATCGCAGTCTGCAGATTTGGCTTCAGTAGCAACACGGTCATATTTACAGCAGGCATGCAGTTTATCATAAGCAGCATCTGTAGCCTTTACATCGCGGGTGTCATAACCTACAGCAGCCACGGCCTGTTGTATTTTGGCCAGATCAGTACCGCCACTTTTGTATGTTACTTTGAGCTGTTTGGCATCCTTATCCCAGCTGGCACTGGTAGCTCCGGCTCCTTTGGCAGCCTTTTCGATAGCTGATTTACACATACCGCAGTTGCCTGATACGGCTACCGTTTCGGTGGTATTTTTTTGCGCCATGGCGCTCATGCTGATAGTAACAGAGAGAAGGGCGATAGAGAAAAAACGAATCGTTTTCATATAATTTTTTATTTAGAATAAACAAATAGAACGTATACCAGTCATTTGTAACTCCCGACACTGCCGGGGTATACAGATACAGCGGTTCATTAAACGAACCGGTCAGCAACATGCTATTTATTCTAAATTCTGAAAACGCGGTTTTGCAGGTAAGTATCCTGCCCGGAAAGTAAGGGTGGGGAATGATTATACCAGTGCGTACTAAGCGGGGTATTACAACAGGCTGTCTGCAAATAAACAGAAGGCTCCATAACAGGTGCCGCCAGTTGCGTAAGCGAAAAACTGATCTGATAGGCCGCCTGCTGGTCATCATCAAGTTTGTAAACCTTCACCTCATCATGACAGCAGCCATGCGATTTGCTGATATGCATGCCGCATTTACCGCACTGTTTGCTTTCTGCTGCATAAAACTGGGTGGATGCCAGCCGGTTCATACAGTAATGATAATTAACCACCACACCGGTCGTAACCAGCAGGTACAAAATGGTCAATATGCCGACAGCTATTTTTCTCAAGACGAAAACAAAGATAAAGTGCAGTTACAACACCTGCAATGATCTTCGTCAATCTTAACATTTTGGCCGGTACATTACACTGGCAATCAATTCACAAAGCTCCAGTAAATGCCAAACCGCATAACCAGGCCGGGATAGGGATACCCGGTAGATTCGATTATATTATTGGTAAAGCCGAATCCGTCTTTTACGCGGGCTGTATTGAGGTTTTCGGCGCGGTAATAAAACTTAAACGCCCTGATCCGGAAATGAATATACCCGGTGATATGAGGCATCTGATTGCGGATGGTGGTCGTATCCTGGTACTGAAACCGGCCCAGCACCGGTGAATAGGCATCTCCTTTATAGGGTGTGTGATACCTTACTTCTGCTCCAAATGCAATATTGAGATTGGGGAAACCCAGTTTGCCTTCATAACCAATCCGGTTGCGGGTAAACACTGCAGGCAGATTTACCGGCGCATTGCCAATCACCTGCTGCAGGTATACATCTGCATGCCATTTCCAGTTACGGCCAAGACTGATGGTCTTCTGAACAGCGATCTGCAGGGTATTGAATACAGTACCTTCCTGTGCCAGCTCATACCAGTTTTTGAGATAGGTATAATTGGTGAGCAGGTAATAATGACCAGAAAGTTTCAGCTGTAATGCCGGCTGATAAAGAGAGGCGGAAAGATGCAGAATATTTTCTTTTTTCAGATCCAGCGCCGTAGCTCCCAGGTAAAAACTGCTGCGGTTGTCAAAGACAAAAGAAGGGCGACGATTGGTATTCTCAAAACCGAGTTTTACATACCCGCGGCGTTTACCTACATATCGCTGCAGGCTGGCAATGGCAGAATAATCACCGGCATTTAAACCGGTAAAATAAAGTTTACCATTTGCCTCCAGATCCCATTTCTGATTGCGGGTACGGTTACGGTATTCTGCGTGACCGTAGATATTGTAAAAATTGAAAGTGCCCTTCAGGTTCTGCAACTGGAGATTCTGATAGGCGGCGCCTACACGAAAGAACTGTTGCAGATTTTTTTCGTCGGGATATTGATAAATCGAAAAATCGTTGAGTATTTCCCGCCATTTATCCTGCACCAGCACGGTATCTATCTGTAGCGGAAGGGTGAGCCCGTAATGATCCTTATAATACGTCGAATCACCTACATAATCCCGGAAATTGTATTTATGCTGAGCCAATTGAAATGTATGTTCAAACCGCAGACGGGGAAAAAACAGCGGCACCACCGTAGAGTCTGTCACCAGCGAATCTTTACGGCCCAGATCATACTGCTGACGGAGCAGTACGGTAAAATCGCTGTAACGGTTGCCCGTACCCACATCGGTTGAGAAGAAATTGGATCCATACACCGGATCGCCGCCCAGTTTGGTGTTGATGTTGAACCGGTCTTTGTATACAGGGTCGCTGAGAAAATCGGCAGTATCCAGTATCCCGCCGTTCTCCCCTACCTGCAGCTTATTGCCCTGCAGTATCAGGTAGGCGTTATATCTTTTTTTTACCGACTGATACCAGGAAGTAAACAGGTAATTGTTATGATTCGATTTTTGATTTTTAAAAAAACCGGGCGAATTGATCAGACGGTACTGAAACAGAAAGTTCCAGTTGGGTTTAATATTTTGTGTATGTACGATCTCAATGATCTGCTCAGCCCGTGAGGCGATCTGGTAATTGAGTTCGGAATAAGGTCGGGTGGTATTGAAGAAACGGGCTTTATCGGTTGTCCATTTATAAATATCAAATGCATGAAATCCCGGATCCCAGCCGGATTGCATGAATGGATCAAATAAAAGAGAACGCGCGGCAGTACCATTATTACCCAGCCAGACATGGGTAGCCGGTAAGGGAAAACGGAGTGAATAATCGTTGATCGATGAATCAAGCATATAATTCCGCGTAGAATCAAGATACCTGAAACGGATGGTAATAGAGTCTTCGTTATTGTCGCGGCGTTTGAGGCTGTCTGTATTGGCTCCTCCGGACATGCTGCGACCAAACTGGCGCAAGCGCCCCCCGGCGCCACGTATTATCGGATTTTGAGCCTTCAGGGCATCACTCACTCCCAGCAGAAGGACCAGCAATACGATTACCTGCCAATGCGGGCGGGCAACGGGATGACTATTTTTTTTATTGGAGAATGATAAATATTGACTGCGGTAGTTGGCCATGTCGGGGATGCACTGGTTTATCGCATTGGAAGCCAGGCAACTGGTTCCGGCGCGAGCGCAAATTACTGCGGCAGGGGCAGATTCTGGATTTAAAATTGTTAAATGGTCCTTACCAGCTCTTTAAACAGCAGAGCCAGCTTGGGTTCTGCTTCCTTGGCAGCTGCCAGCACTTCTTCATGGGTGATCACATTTTCTTCATCGCGGATACCCAGATCGGTTACTACACTGGCGGCAAAAACGTCGAGGCCCATATGTACGGCAGCGATCGTTTCCTGAACCGTACTCATGCCGACCACATCGCCTCCGGCAAAATGGATCAGCTTATATTCTGCACGGGTTTCGAAAGTAGGTCCGGTCACTGCCACATAAACTCCCTCTTTTAAATCAAACCCATTTTTTGCACCGATTGCTTTGGCATTATTAATGAGCTGCTTTTTATACGGCTCACTCATATCGGGAAAACGCGGACCCAGCTCTGCAATATTTTTACCGATCAGCGGGTTGGGTGTAAAAAAACTCACATGATCACGGATGATCATAATATCACCTACATTAAAATCAGGATTCACGGCACCAGCTGCATTGGACAGCAATACGGTTTTTACTCCCAGGTACTTCATTACCCTTACAGGAAATACAACCTCCTGCGGGGTATATCCTTCATAATAATGAAAACGACCGGCCATAGCCACTACTTTTTTGCCGGCCAGTTCACCAAAAATGAGACGACCACTATGCCCTTCTACCGTTGATACTGGAAAATGAGGAATATCTCCGTAAGGCACTTCCGCTTCGATTGTTATTTCGCGGGTAAAATTGCCCAGGCCGCTACCCAGCACAATACCCACTTCGGGTGCCGATGCATATTGTGTTTTCAGATAGCTGACTGTTTCCTGTATTTGCTGTAGGATAGGCGAACTCATATTTTTCGTTTCAGTTGGGCAAATATAGGTTTTGCACTACAATTGCCCGTTACTGTTTGGGATAACGCGCCAGCGGCACAGGTTCATCTGTGATCAGTTGATGATAAAGCGGATGTTTTAATACATCTTCATATTCCATCCATCGCCCATTCACTTTTACCCGATGCCATACCAGTCTGATACCATGACTGTAATCCACATACCAGTCAACATGGCCGGTATAAAGCGGCTGAATGGGTTTGCCATTGAGACGATGCCAGCCATAAATAGCTACCCGGTGACCACGGGCATCCTGCAGCAGCCGGCTGGTCACTACCACGTCTTTCTTAATACCTGCAATCAATCCATTGCGGCCTTCTCTTTGCCCTTCAATAATAAGATGATGCTGCCAGAGTGTGGGAGTACTGTCGCGATAGGCATACATCGGCACTGGTTCCAGTTTTACTTTTGCTGATTGATAAATAGCATCTACCAGGCGCGGCGTGGGCAGGTAACAGTGAAAGCTATCGGCGATCCGTTGTGCAGCCATTGGTGTAAGCGGTATCCTGGCCCAGTTGGCCGAAGGTCCGATAGCCAGGTAATCGGCGGTAACATAAAAAATAGCTGACAGCCGGCGACCGGTTGCACTGTCTCTCATTTCTATGCGTACGGGCACCATCTTCCGCAGCCGGCCGGGCATATTGCCGGCCAGTATCTCCGATACGGCCATCGAATCGCGCTGCTGCCAGTTCCATGCCGCTGCCTTTGCATAAAAAGCAGTACCGGTAAGGGATGGAGCGTGCTGCGTTATGGGCAGCTGGGGTCTTCAGCCGGCGCAGCCTGCCAGCATACCCAGCAATAGAAAAACAGCGGTACGTTGCATGTATTAAAAATAGGTAAAGAACGATCTGTATGCTCATTTTTATGACCACAACCGAAGCCGAAATCACCTATCTTCGCCGAAATTTTTTGCCCATGAATCTTCACGAATACCAGGCCAAAGAACTACTGAAGAAATATAATGTACCCGTACAGGAAGGTTTCGCCTGCACCAGTGTGCAGGAAGCAGAAGAAGCCTACCGCCAGATCAAGACACAGACCGGCAGCAAGTTTGCCGTAGTTAAAGCGCAGATCCATGCCGGAGGACGAGGCAAAGGAGCCATTAAGGAAAATGGCATGAGTGGTGTGAAAGTAGCCAAGTCGCTCGAAGATGTGCAGGAAATAGCAGGTAAGCTGCTGGGCGGCACCCTGGTGACTATTCAAACCGGCCCTGCCGGTAAGGTGGTCAACAAAGTGCTGGTAGCGCAGGATATGTACTATGATGGTCCCAGCGAACGTAAAGAATTTTACCTTTCCATATTGCTGGATCGCAGCAAGGGACAGAATGTGATCATGTACAGTACCGAAGGCGGTATGAATATTGAAGATGTGGCCCATGATACTCCTGAAAAAATATTCAAAGAGTGGGTGCACCCCTCTGGCGGACTGCAGGCTTTCCAGGCACGTAAAATAGCCTTTAACCTGGGGCTGAGTGGCGAAGCTTTCAAAAACTGCGTAAAATTTGTAACCAATCTTTATAATGCCTATGTAGGCGCCGATTGCTCCATGCTGGAGATCAATCCGCTGTTTAAGGCATCTGACGACAAGATCATAGCTGTTGACTGCAAGATGAACCTCGATGACAATGCGCTGACCCGCCATCCTGATCTCGCAGCTCTTCGCGATGTAACGGAAGAAGATCCTACCGAAGTAGAAGCCGGCAAATACAATCTCAACTTTGTAAAGCTGGATGGCAATGTGGGTTGTATGGTAAATGGTGCCGGTCTGGCCATGGCTACCATGGATATGATCAAACTGAGCGGTGGTGAGCCTGCCAACTTCCTGGATGTAGGGGGTACGGCCAATGCACAAACCGTTGAAGCCGGTTTTAAGATCATCATGAAAGACCCTGCTGTAAAAGCTATCCTGATCAACATCTTTGGTGGCATCGTGCGTTGTGACCGGGTAGCTGCCGGTGTGATCGAAGCCTACAAAAATCTCGGCAATATCAATATCCCCATTATCGTACGCCTGCAGGGTACCAATGCGGAAGAAGCCAAAAAACTGATTGATGAAAGCGGGCTGAAAGTACAAAGTGCGATCCTGCTGAGTGAAGCAGCCGACCTGGTGAAAAAAGCCGTTGCTTAATTAAAACAATCATACCTCTTTAAAGCCCTGGTCAGATGATCAGGGCTTTTTTACGTCCATAGCTGATTAAAACACCATTGATCTGTCAGGAAAAAACGATAAAAAACTGGTGAAAAACCGTTGGAAAGGGGGTGGCGCGGAGTGTAGATTCGTTGTATGACAAGACCAGTACATCATTTACATGGGGTTTATTCCCTCGGCCTGATAGGCGTCAAGTATATACCAAAGTCGGATAAACCTGCACGTCCGCCCCGCAAAAGCGCCAAGCAGCGAATGCTGGAAGAGGAGCCCGTGCTGGAAGCCGCCATTGATGTGGATCTCAAACCAAGATCTTTAAAGATTCAGCCATTGATTCGCTGCAGTCATTTTAAAGATACCCGGGTTCCCGAAATCCGTTTCAGTGGCAAATGGTTAGAAAAGCTCGGCTTTGCCGAAAAAAAGCGGATACGCATCCTGCCTTCCAAAGGGCAACTTATTCTTCAACTCGAAGATTTCGAAGATCCGGAAAAGATCAATGAAGAAAGTTCCTTCACTCAGTCACAGGTAGCTCCGCACTCTATTGAGAACCTGAGGGCCGGCGCATTAACAGAATGCGCCCCTTCAGTTTTATAAAGATCATATTTCATTTTACATATATCATCCACCTTATGCCTTTTAATCTTCTTTATGACACCGCTGGCTCCTAAATAGTGTTCCTGAATCCCTACTGGACAGCCCGGCAGAATCCAGTTCATTGCCTAACCAATACCATCCAGCGTTTTTCATAATGCTGCCGGGCTTTTTCATTTATGACCAGAATCAGTAAACATGGTTTGCTTTCAATAAATCAAATGAAGTAAATTGCTTTATAACTATTTGCATTGACAAGCTATCATAGTATCCGTGAATATCCGACCTGTACACTTACCCGTCTGGCTCCTACCCCCAGTGGTTTTCTGCATCTGGGTAATATTCTTTCTTTCGCACTCACCGCTTACTTTGCCGAACGTACCGGAGCCCGTATCCTGCTTCGCATTGACGATATGGATCAACTGAGAGCAGAAAAGAAATATGTGGATGACATCTTCGAAACACTGGCTTTTATGGGTTTGCATTGGCAACAGGGACCATCTGATTATACAGACTATATGCAACAGCATACACAACGGCTTCGTATGCTGCATTATCAACAGGCTTTGCAGCAACTGGCAGATGCCGGCCATGTTTTTGCCTGTACCTGCTCACGCTCGCAATTGGCCCAGTTGCCCGCCGGCAGCGGATACCCCGGCACCTGTGAGCACAAAAAATTACCACTCGACACTCCTGATGCCAGCTGGCGTATCAAAACCTATACTGGCAGGATATTAACCGTACAGCGGCTGGTCAATTCATCCATCAGCCTTCCGTTGCCTGACGCGATGCATGGCTTTGTGGTCCGGAAAAAAGATGGCGACCCTGCCTATCAGCTCACATCATTGCTCGATGATCAACTGGCCGGTACTGATCTGATTGTGCGCGGCATTGACCTCTGGCCCAGCACCTGGGCACAGCTATACCTGGCCAACCTCCTGGATATGCCGGGTTTTGGGGAAACCCGTTTTATTCATCATCCGTTGCTGCTGGGGACAATGGGACAAAAGCTCAGCAAATCGGCCAGAGATACCTCTATCCGGCAGTTACGCCTGCAAGGGTGGTCTGCCGCTGAGATTTATACGCACATCACTTCCTTGCTGGGGTTTGAAAAAAAAGCCGGCAACTGGCACGAACTGGCCGTCCTGGCAACCAGATTGTTTGCCTGATTCTATTTCCTTTTACTGCATCTTTGTTCAATGTCCATCTTATTACAGCCCATGACCGGCGATCAGTTTCAACTATTTAAACAGACCGCTATTCCCCTGTTTGCACAAAACAAGGTATTGAATGGCGACTGGCCTGCAGATACGGCAGCGCAAAAGGCGGCAGAAGTATTTCAGCAACTCCTCTCGCAGGAGCAGGATACTCCCGGTCATTTTTTTTACAGCATTATTTATCAGCAGGCCATGGCAGGCTATTGCTGGTATGCGATTGACAACAGTTCTCCGGCCACCCTTTACCTGTATGAAATCTGGATCCGGGACGACAAACGCGATCTGGGACTGGGCACTGCTGTCATGCAGGAATTGCAAATCCTCGGGCGAGAGCAGGGCGTTTCACAATTTCGTTTACATGTATTTGGCATCAATCAGCGGGCCCTGTCTTTCTATCAGCGGCTGGGGTTTCAGATAACAGACTATCAGCTTTCGCTTACTTTATAAATCTGCTGCCGTAATATAAATATGCCCTTTGTGTAATTAACAACATAGCTGCATCTGGTTAATAAACCACTGCTATGATCCGATTTTTGACCACACTTCTATGCCTCTGTGCCGTCAATTGCCTTCCTGCACAGAAAAATACGATCACAATTGCTTCCCGTATCAATAAGGTAACCGTTTTTCAAAAAGGAGCACAGGTAGAGCGCCTGGCCAGCCAGGCACTGCAGCCGGGCAAGTATACACTTATCTTCAATGGGTTGTCGTCCCAACTGGAAGACCAAAGCATCCAACTGAAAGCAGAAGGCAGGATCACCGTATTGTCTGTAACCCGGCAAAAGAACTTCATCAAACAGCAACAGGTAAATGATCAGATAAAAGAACTGGAACAGCAACAACAGGATTGGATAGAAAAAATCGCAGTTGAAGATAATCTGAAAACGGTGCTGGATCAGGAGGAGCAACTGCTGTTAAAGAATCAGCAGATAAAAGGAGAACAAGCCACCCTAAAAGCCATTGAATTGAAGGAAGCAGCCGATTTTCAGCGCAATCGCTTAACAGTGCTTTATAAAGAACGAAGTGATGTACTGGCGCGCAAAGCCAGGCTGCAATCCTCGCTTCAGAAAGCCATGCAGCAGTTAACGGCTCTGCATCAGAAAAAAGATCTGTCTACCAGCGACATACTGGCCACTGTAGAAGTAAAGGAAGCAGGACCTGTCAAATTTCAGTTAAGCTACCTGGTAAAAGAGGCCTACTGGCAGGCAGCATATGATATCCGTGTTACCAATATCACTCAGCCACTGGCTTTGCAGATGAAGGCGATCATCAGCCAGCATTCCGGCGAAGACTGGCAGGACGTAAAGATGGCCCTCTCTTCCGGCAATCCGCAGCAAAACGGCGAAAAACCTGTTCTTGGTCCCTGGCCATTGCGGTTTTACTATCCCGAGCCGGCTTCTATCCGCATACGGGGTGTCTCCTCCATTGCTGCAAACAACAACACTGGCATGACGACCATAAGCGGTGTGGTGACCGGGCCGGATGGGCTGCCATTGGGTTTTGCTTCTGTTATGGGCAAGGGATCATCTGCAGGTACTACCGCCGATGCACGGGGCCTCTTTACGCTCAATGTGGCAGCTTCGGTAAGTACGATTGTAGTAAGTTCGGTCGGCTATACAAGTGCAGAGATAATTGCTAAACCCGGTTTTAACCGTGTTATACTTCAACCCTCTTCTGCTGAACTGAGTGAAGTGATCGTCACCGGTCTGGGCATAAACCGTAGTGGTGACTATAGCTATGAGCCGGATGATTTGCCGGGCAAATCCAATCGAGCCACACGCAAACAGGCGCCGACAGGCATTTTAACGAATGTAAATTATCAGCCAACCACCACGGTGTTTGAAATACAGGAACCCTTTGCCGTACCCAGCGACAGCCAGGAGTACCGTGCACATATCCAGGACTTCGATGTCCCTGCCGTTTATGAATACTATGCTGCCCCCAAACTGGATCCGTATGCTTATCTCACAGCAAAGGTCAGCAACTGGCAGGAGCTGAATCTTATTTCCGGTGAAGCCAGCCTGTTTTTTGAAGGCAGTTTCCTGGGTAACTCATGGCTCGATCTCAACAATGCCGACGATACGTTGCAACTTTCATTGGGCCGCGATAATGGCATTCAGCTAAAACGAACGCTGCTAAAGGAGTTCAGTACCAAAAAACTGCTGGGAAGTAATCGTACAGATACCCGCCAATACGAAATCACGGTGCGTAACAACAAGCAATACCCTGTTAATATCGTTGTAGAGGATCAGTATCCGGTATCTACTTCCAAAGACATTGAAGTGGATCGCGTGGGTGATAAATCAGGGAAACTGGATGAAGAAACTCAGCAGGTGACCTGGCAACTGCAACTGGAGCCGCGCAAGGATGCCGCTGTACGCATTGGCTATTCGGTTAAATATCCGAAAAACAAAATAGTGCGGCTGGATTAAACACTGTGACGGCTGAGTTAGCTTTGTGCTATGGAAATACAAATTCGTCCCATAGCGCCAGGTGATAATCATACACTGGCCCGCATCATCCGCGATTCGCTGGCAGAGTTTGGCGCCAATAAACCCGGTACCGTTTATTATGATCCCACAACCGATCATCTGTATGAATTATTCCGGGAGCCGCGATCCGGTTATTTTGTAGCAGAGCAGGATGGCCAGTTGCTGGGTGGCGCCGGTATATTTCCTACCGCAGGCCTGCCTGCTGACACCTGCGAGCTGGTAAAAATGTATCTGGCACCGGCAGCACGTGGCAAAGGGCTTGGCCGCCGGCTGGTAGACTACAGTATGGAACAGGCCAGGTCGTTGGGCTTTGCGCAGGTATATCTTGAAACAATGCCGGAATTGCAACAGGCGCTTGCCATGTATGCACGCCTCGGATTTCAGTATATTGATCATCCTATGGGAAATTCGGGTCATACCGGATGCAGTCTCTGGATGCTTCGTACACTTTAAATAAAACAAGGCCCGCGAAGCATCGCGGGCCTACAATTATCTGATTCCGGCCGACAGCCGCAGAATCGTTTTTGCACTATTGTTCTCCTTTACGCTCTCCTATACCAGCATTGCAAACAATCATCCAAGCGGTATATATAAGGGTCCTCCAGTCCATCAGCACATCGCCCTCAAATCTTCAAATTTTCAAATCGCCAGGAACGCAAAGCAGGCCGAGAACGCAAAGATTTGATTAGCCTATTAGCACATTTTCTCCCCCCTCTTCAAATCCTCAAATCTTCAAATCGCCAAATCTTCAAATCCATTAGCACATGAGCACATTCACCCCATTAGCACATTCTTTAAAGTTATCGTCCGCGCAGACGTTCTACCTGGCGCTTGTGCAGATACACCTGGAATCCTATATTCATCGCAAAGCCGCCGCCGCCGGGCAGGCTGTTGTACTTGGTATGATCATAACCCAGCACTGCATCCAGAGACACATGACTGCTCAGGAAAATAGCAGCACCACCACCCAGGAAGTAATTGGTACCGTTATTAGTCGAAGAGGTGTTATTGACCTTTGTCTTGGAGCTTACAAAATTAAAATTACCCTGTACAATCGGACGTACATTGGCATTCGTAAAATAATAGCGCAGGTAAGGCCCCAGCCCGAATGTGGTGGTTTTGATCACACCTTCTTTTGCATAGCTCAGCGTAACATTACCACCTACTGCCAGGTTTTTGATCACAAACATAGCAGCGTTTGGCGTTAGCGATATCCGGGTGTTGTTATCAGATGTGTTCAGGTTAAAACTACCGCCTACCAGCCAGTCTCCTTTTTCTGTTTGCGCCCATGCCGGTGCAGTAAACGCTGCCAGCATCATGATCAGGATTGTCTTTTTCATAAAAGGTTGTTTTAGTAAACACAAAGATAATAAAGCCTTTATGAAAGTTCAGCTAACCGGCCATACTTCGTACACCGGGCTAAAAAGATAGAGTTTACCCGTTTTCACTTCCAGGCACCGGAAGCGTTTGCGCAGGCGTTCTCCTTTTTGAAAAATACGCCCGTCTGCTGTACGGAACAATGCCTGCGGCGGCAACTCCTCTACCAGCTTCAGTTGAGTGCTTTTCTTATCGGTATCATAACGCCGCAATATCCGCATCAGCCCTTCTTCTGCACAGGTGCTGGCACCCGGATTATGCAATGAACGCAGCAGTTCGTCTTTTATATCGGCCGGAAAGACCTCCTGTGTGAGGAATCGGGCCAGCAATCGCCCGTAAATGTTTTTCCACTCCCGTCCATGCGCCGATACCGCATGACCATGCTGCTCAAAGGTGAGCAAATGGGCGAGTTCGTGCAGTAAGGTGATCAGAAAAGAATAGGGATTCAGATTGCCATTGACGCTGATGCGATGGTTGCTGCTGGCTGTACGATGGCGGTAATCGCCCAGGATCGATTTACGCTCACGGGCCACGGTCAGATGTACTTTGTATTGCTGTAGAAATTCCAGTACAGCCGGATAGGTATCCGGCGGCAGGAAAGTCTGCAATTGTCCCATGGGAACTTCTTTCTTAGCCATTCTTTTTCTGCTTCAGCAACTGCAGCAGGGCGCGAACCTCTATGATGGTATAAACCACATAAAGCCCCATACAGGTGATAAGTGCGGGTTTATTGACCTTATCACGTACAACCATGATATAGGCAAAGGCAGCAACGGCAATTACAAAAAATTTAATAATAAAACCGGCATAGACCGCCCGCACAAAAACATTGGGATTGGGGTCGTCAAAGCTGCGTCGGGTAAGTATAAAAGAAACCAGGATCACCAGAAACAGGATAACGTTGCCGGTGATCAATACCCGTGTATCCAGGCCCTGTTGCAAGAGCCAGGAGTTGGCCAGCAGAAAAAAAGCGTTCAGCAGTAAGAATAAAACAAAAAGAGGTCGAAGGGGTTTGAAATGGTCATTTCTCATTATCGCCAGTATTTCCAGTTTGCCGGATCAGTTTATAAAATATCAATCCAATTACCAGCAAAGGTAATACAGAAGCAAACAATGGCGACACATGCAACCACTGGTCTGCCCTGAGCCCTATAAAAACGGCTCCGCCAATGGCTACCAGCAGTTGCACCCCTAATCCCATATAGCGCATCCAGCCATTGGGGTCACTGGAGTATGGCTTCCTTTTCGGCTTTTCCATTACGCTGACTGGTCTCTATAACCGGTGTGGCTGCCCCGCCCATATGACACTGGCCATTGAAGGTAGCGGAGGGCTCTACCTGCAGTTTGCCTGCATAGATATTACCATTAACGGTACAATCGCCCCGCAATTGAAGAAGATCTTTTACTTTGATATTGCCGGTCACCTTACCGATCACATCGGCCTGCAGCCCGGTAATATCTCCTTCTACGGCACCATTGGCACCTACCACCACCTTGGCTGTACTGTGGATATTGCCAACGATGGTGCCATCTATCCGAAGATCGCTGTTGCTGTGAATATCGCCCTTGAGAGTAGTGCCGGCACCAACGAGGGTAGTGCCGTTGCCAGAACTGGTTTTTTCAGGTTGCATGTCGGTTTTGTTTTTGGAGTTAAACATAGATATTTGGGTTTTACAAAAGTCAATCCTGATCAACCACCATTCTGCTCCTGATAGCTCATGGCTATCTTACCGGTTACTCAATCATCTGAGATATCCTCAGGTGGCACCTGCAACTGAACTGTATCCAGTGCTGCTGCATCACCCCTCAAGACCTTACGCACGTTTTCAATATAACCTTCCTGGTACTGTACCTGTTTTTCCAGGGCATCGGCCCGGTATTTCAACTGCCGGTACTCACGCCCCACCCGTAAATCATCGTAGCCGGGGATATAGTATTTTAACGGCGTAAAAACAATCAGGGCCACAGTCAGGCCCACTAATACTACAAAAATTGTGCACAAACCGACATAAACGCTCAGGCGCGACAATTTAAAAGTGACCACTTCTTCATACGTATCATCATTCATCACCACCAAACGGTAGCGGTTCCGGAGCCGTTTTAGTGTAGATGATTCATCAAGTTTTGCCATAGTCGGGATTTATGGTGGCTAAAGGTAAGAAAATGAGCGTGGTTTCGTACCATTACAGAACTCCCAAACACTGAAAAAAATTGCCCTACTTTTATACTAAAATATTTGAAATTCAGTTATTAAGGACTTAGTTTGCGCCACACCATGTTATCTTTTCGCCATACGGTCTCCCGGTTTTTGTTCCCACTGCTGCTTAGTGTACTGGCTACCACTGCATTTGGTCAGTATGGCTTCTCGTTTGACATCAAAAAACCTAAAGAATTCGAAAACCGGGTATTACGTTCAGAAAAACCGCAGAAAAAATTTACTGCCCCCCGGCGCTTCATCCAGAATACGGTTTCACATTACAATTATTTCTTTAACGCCAATAATAAACTGAATGAAATCATCAGCCGGGCCAAACTCTCCTTCAGGGAAGATTATGCCCAGTTGCTCCCCTTTTATAACTATAGTCTCGATGTAACGGCTGCCGACAGCCTGGAGCTCGATTCGGTTTCCTTCAAAGCCCAGACCGGCATCGTACTGCATGACCTGCGGAGCGATTGGGCCGATAATCTTTACCTGCTCTGGGGTGCCAGTTATTATTTAAAAAAGCAATTCGACTCTGCTTACCTGATGTTTCAGTTTATCAACTATGCCTTTGCTACCAAGGAAAAGGATGGTTATTATCTGACTATCGGAAGTGCCCGCGATGGCAATAGCGCCACCAGTATTGCTACCAAAGAAAAAAACTCCCTGCCACGACGCCTTTTCAGTGAACCGCCCAGCCGCAACGATGCTTTTATCTGGCAGGTGCGCAATTACCTGATGCAGGATAAATATGCTGAAGCCTCCAGCCTGATACTCGCTCTCAGAAATGATACGGCATTCCCTTCGCGTCTGCGGAAGGACCTCGAAGAGGTACAGGCCTATTATTTTTACCGGCAAAAGGCCTGGGACAGCACAGCTGCGCACCTTGAGCTGGCACTCGGCAATGCAACCAACAAACAGGAACGTGCCCGTTGGGAATTTCTGCTGGGACAGCTTTATGAAAAGCAGGGCCGGCTGGAGCAATCAGCCGATTTTTATGGTAAAGCCATCGCCCATACCACCGATCCTATCATGGATGTATATGCCCGCCTGGGCCTGGTGCGGGTAGACAAGGAAGAAGGGGTGGATGCCGTTGGCAAAAACATCGCCACACTGGAGCGGATGGCAAAGCGGGATAAATATGTTGACTACCGCGATATCATCTATTACATGGCAGCTCAGATGGAGTTGGAACGCAACAACACAGAAGCGGCCATCAACCTGTTGCTGAAGAGTACAAAATATGTAAGCAATAATGCGGAGCAACGCAATAAGGCTTTTTTGCAGCTGGCAGAGCTTTGTTATAATCAACGGCTTTACCGGCCCGCCCGCAATTTTTATGATAGTGTACAACTCAATGATCCGGGCATTACCGATCCCGATGCCATCATGGCCCGCAAAGCTGTACTGATCCGGGTGGTCAATGATCTAGACGTCCTGCACCGGCAGGACAGTGTACAATACCTGGCAGGCTTACCCGAAGATGAGCGGCGTGGTATTGTACGCAAGGTTGCACGGCAGTTAAGACGTCAGCAGGGGCTTAAAGAAGAAGATGGCCCTGTGAGCACCGGCTCTACACTCAATACGCAGCAACAAAATGCGACCAGCCTTTTTACCGATAATAAAAAAGGAGAATGGTATTTCTATAATACCACATTGCGGCAACGTGGTCAGACAGAATTTAAAACCCGCTGGGGCACCCGGCCCAATACCGACAACTGGCGGCGCAGTGCTGCACAGGCGGCGGGACTGCGCAACAGTCAGAATGATAATATGGATCCTGTTAAATCAGGGGCCTATTCCGGCATCAATACAGGTGCTATCAGTACAGAAATCACTTTTGATGCACTCTATGACCGGCTTCCGCTTACGGAAGAAAAGATGAAACAGTCGCAGGATTCTGTGATGAACGCACTTTTCAGACTGGGCACTGCACTGGTGCAGGAGCTCGATGACTGCCGCACGGGTACAGACACTCTCGAATCGTTACGGATGCGCTTCCCCGAGCACCCGAATATGGACCAGGTACTGTTTAGCCTTTATTATTGCTACCGCAAAAACGGCGAAAATCTCAAGGCCACTGCCGTGAAGCAGCTGATGAATGAAAAATACAGTCACAGCAACCTCACTGCTATCGTCACTACCGGTAAGGATCCACAGGGAAAAAGCCGCAATGACGAAGCCACACGCGCCTACGAGCGAGTATATGACCAGTTCATTGAAGGCAATTTTGCCGACGCCATTGCCCAGAAAAAGAAACTTGACAGTACTTACGGCCGCACCTACTGGACACCACAGCTGCTGTATATCGAAGCCGTATACTATATCAAACAACGGGAAGACTCTACAGCCAAGGTTGTTTTGCGCAATATCATTAGTCAGTTTGCCGGTCAGCCCCTGGCCGAAAAAGCCACTACCATGCTGGATGTGCTGAATCGCCGGGCCGAGATTGAAGAAGAATTACGCAACCTGGTCATTGTAATGCCGGCTGAAGACACCGCCAGGAAAGCCGCTCCGCCCGTTACGTACAACCCTCCGCCACAGGTGGTCACTCCTCTGCCAGCCGATACTGTCGCCGCTGAGCCGGTGATCAAACCGCTGCAGAAGCCCGTGTCGGCGATACCGGATTCCGGCACTACCCGCGCTCTTCGTGATACAGCTCAGAAGAGTCACCCCACAACAGATTCCTTACTTAATAAACCGGCGGTACAACTACCTACATTAAATTATCAGTACAATGCTGCTGCGCCACATTATGTAGTAATAGTGCTCAATAAAGTAGATCCTGTATTTGTGCGCGAGGCACGTAACGCCTTTGCTATTTATAACCGCAACAATTATTCTACCAAACCACTGCAGGCCGAACTGATCGATGTGGATGCCGACAACCGGCTCATCCTGATCAATCCGTTTGTGAATGCCGAAGAAGCACTGGCCTATGTAGACCGTACACGCCCCAAGACGCCAACGGAAATCCTGCCCTGGCTGCGTGGCGGCAAATACAGCTTCCTCATCATTTCGGCATCCAACCTCGAATTGCTGAAGAGCTATAAGGATATAGATAAATACAAACAGTTCCTGGACAAGAACTTGCCCGGTAAGTTCTGATTGATTTCTTTTGCTTTAGGAAAAAATTAATTGCCGGCAGCCGCCAGCCGGGTCAGATTTTGTTAATTTCGGTTTGCTGAAAAATGGGCCTGGCCCTTATACATCTAACTATGAAAAAAGCTGTTCGTATTTTCTGGCGCCTCTTCCTGATTGGTTTTGGCGGTTTTGTATTACTGATCATCCTGGCCAACTTTGGTGTATTTGGCAAAATGCCTTCACTGAAAGAGCTGGAAAATCCCGCTATCCAGCAGGCATCGGAAGTATTCGCCATTGATGGCACCCTTATGGGTAAATATTATACGGAGCGCGGCAACCGCAGCAATGTAAAATACCGCGACATCTCCCCCAACGTAATTAATGCCCTGGTAGCTACCGAAGATGAGCGTTTTTATGACCACTCCGGAATTGATACCAAATCGACCCTGCGGGCTGTATTTACACTGGGGCGCCAGGGTGGCGGCAGTACCATCACCCAGCAACTGGCCAAAGCCCTGCTCGACCAGGGCAGCAAGAACTTCCTGAACCGTATGGTTGAAAAACTCAAAGAATGGATCATTGCCGTAAAACTGGAGCGCAATTTTACCAAAGAAGAGATCATCACACTTTACCTCAATGCCGTTCCTTTTGGCGATAATGTATATGGTATCCGCAATGCGGCCCGTACATTTTTTCAGAAAGAACCCGACCGCC
This sequence comes from Chitinophagaceae bacterium, assembly GCA_047600605.1. Taxonomy (GTDB): domain Bacteria; phylum Bacteroidota; class Bacteroidia; order Chitinophagales; family Chitinophagaceae; genus CAYMZZ01. The sequence continues at coordinate 1,603,754 of JASGKK010000001.1, forward strand.
TGAAAGTAGAAGAAGCAGCCGTACTGATTGGCATGCTGAAAGGAAACTTCATTTATAATCCCCGCCGCAATCCCAAAGCTGCCCTGGAGCGCCGCAATGTGGTTCTCAATCAAATGGTGGTAAACGGCAAACTCGGCGAAGCCGAAGCCGAAAAGCTGAAAAAAACACCGATCAATCTCAATTATAATAAACTGAATGAAAATACCGGATACGCGCCCTACTTCCGGGAGATCCTAAAAGATGAAGTGCGCAGTGCGCTCAAAGGTCTCGAAAAACCTGATGGCAGCTCATACGATATATACCGCGATGGTCTCCGGATATATACGACCATCAATCCGCGGATGCAGGAATATGCCGAAGAGGCAGTAGCCATGCAGTTGCCTATTCTCCAAAAAAATCTCAACTCACTTTCCTATATCCGCAATGGCAATGTGTGGAAGAATCATGAAGACGTGCTGCAGAAGCAGATGAAAGCCAGCGACCGCTGGCGCAACCTGGCCGACGATGGCCTGAGTGATAAAGAGATCAAAGCTACTTTCTATCAGAAGGTACCCATGAAGGTATTTGCCTGGAATTCCAAACTGGAAAAGGATACTGTAATGACCCCTTATGACTCCATCAGGTATCACCGCCAGATGATTCAAACCTCCTTTATGGTCATGGATCCGGTAACGGGTGAAGTCAAAGCCTGGGTGGGCGGCATCAATTTCAAAACATTCAAGTTTGACCATGCCAATATCAATACCAAGAGACAGGTAGGGTCTACCATCAAACCATTGCTGTATATGCAGGCAATGGAAGATCGTGGTTTTAGCCCCGAAACCGAAGTAGTGGATCAGCAACAGGATTTTGGGAACAGACAACTGGTGCCGGCCACGACCAAAAGCTGCAGTGGCAGAACCATGACCATGGCGAGTGCGCTGGCTTATTCAAGAAACTGTGCTACCGCTTATATTATGAAAGAAGTCGGCCCCAAGGCTTTTGCCGATTTTCTGAATGCCAAGTTGAATATTCCTACCAAAATCGAGCCCTTCCCTTCTATTGCACTGGGAGCCTGCGATCTTTCATTGTTTGAAATGATGTGGGGCTATACGGTATTTGCAGGCAATGGTTTTACCACCAAGCCTTACTTCATCAACCGGATTGAAGACCGGAATGGCAATGTGATAAAACGTTTTGACTACAGTGTAAACCGCAAGGAAGCTACCAGCGAAGCCACTGCCTATAAAATGGCCCGCATGATGGAAGGCACGGTCAATTTTGGTACCGCAAGGGGACTGATGAGTCGTCTGGGCGCTTCAGAAATGGCTGGCAAAACGGGTACCACCAACGATAATGCCGATGCCTGGTATATGGGCTACACTCCGCAACTGCTGGCCGGAGCCTGGGTAGGTTGCGACGATCGTTTTATCCGCAACGAAGGAGCCGGTGGTTTTGGTGGTGCAGCAGCACGTCCCATCTGGGAAGCTTTTTTTGCCAAAGTATACGCAGACAAAACACTGGGTATTGACCGCACAGCCCGCTTTGTAAAACCGGCACAACTGGAAAACGAAATCAACAGTGCTGATTTTATTCCCCGCGACTCAGAATTTGAGCCGCCTGCACAGGGCGAAGATCAGGGAATCGGCAACCCAGACGATTACAACTATATTCCTACCGATTCCAAACCTTTTGTAGACGATAATGTGCCTCAGCCCAAAAAAGACAGTGCAAAAGCGCCTGAAAAAAAAACGGAGGCCACTAAACCCATCGGCGCACCGGTAGAAGAACCTAAAAAGAAAAAAGGGTTTCTGAACAAGCTGTTCGGCAAAAAAGATAAAGACAAGAAAAAGAATTAAAGGCCGTATTCAACTCATACAAAACCGGGTGCCAGACAGGGCCCGGTTTTTTTGTTGACCGCCTTCCATGCAGTTGGCCCCCTTTTTTCAGCCATTCACCGGCTCGCTTTTTGCACATATCCCAATTCCCCCTACCTTCATTCTATACTAAAAAACACCTCATGAAGAAATTACTACTGATGATAGCCACACTGGGCTACCTGAGTGCACAGGCTCAAACCGCCGAAGAGATTGTTGGGAAATATGCCCAGGCACTGGGTGGGCTGCAGGCTTTCAACAATGTGAAAACGCTGAAAATGTCCGGCTCCATCACCGTTCAGGGTATGGAACTGCCGATCACTGTACAGGTGATCAACGGAAAGGCCGTGCGCAGCGATGTGGAAGTAATGGGAACAGCCGTGATCAGTGCGTATAAAGATGGAAAAGCATGGAAACAAAATGAATTTGCAGGCGCTCCTGATCCTACCGATGTAACGGAAGGTGAACTGGCCGACCTCAAAGCCCAGGCAAACATATCAAGCATCCTGATGGACTATAAGGCTCGTGGTCATAAGATCGAACTGGCCGGCAAAGAAGCTGTAGAAGGTATTCAGGCGTACAAAATCAAACTTACACAGGGCGATACACAAAAGGCCACTATGTTCTACATCAAAGCCGACGATTACTTACTGATCAAATCAGTAGCCAATATGGAAATGATGGGACAAAGCACAGATGTGGAAACCTACTATTCTGACCTCAAGGAAGTAAATGGTCTTAAATTTTTCAGTACCCGCATACAGAAAGCTGATGGCGAAGAGTTTCAATCTGTAAAATTTGACAAGATCGAGGTAAATGCACCTATTGACGAGAAAATTTTTAATAAACCCTGATAGCAGCGTCTTATTTTAAATAAAATGAAGCCCGGCCCGATAAGCCGGGCTTTCTTTTGCCCTGTCTGAATGAAACTTTAGCCTATTATTATCTAAAATGGTCAACCACAGACCCGGTAGCGCTGTTTCAGATAGCGTAATTTTGCTTTCCATTCAGAAACCGGCCAGCATGAATTCTTCTTTTTACAAAAAAATCTATCAGAAGCAACAGGGCATCGAACAGGTTCCGCCCAATGAGCGTATTGCCGGCTGGGCCAATCAATTGTTGCAGCTTCTTTATCCGGAACGTTCAGACAGTTTTCCTGCTTCTGCCGATATGGTGGAAAAAGAGTTTGAACGGCTCGCACGTGAACTCACGATATTATTTGAAGCTACGCGTGCCTGCGGTCCCTGTGACCAGGCAGAAAAAGCCCGCCAGTTTTTTGAGACCGTACCGGAGCTGCTGCGCATCATGGATACAGACATACAGGCCATACTGGCCGGTGATCCGGCTGCACACAGCCAGTTTGAAGTAATACGCGCCTATCCCGGTTTTTATGCCATTGCCATTTTCCGGATAGCACATACCTTATTGCAACTCGATATACCTATTTTGCCCCGTATACTCACCGAACATGCACACTCCGCAACGGGCATCGATATTCATCCGGGAGCAACAATTGGTGAGCATTTTTTTATCGACCATGGCACCGGTATTGTCATCGGCGAAACCACGGTGATCGGTCATCATGTAAAATTATACCAGGGCGTGACGCTGGGTGCGCTGAGTGTAGACAAGAGCCTTGCCAACACAAAACGTCATCCTACTGTGGAAGATCATTCGATCATTTACTCCGGCGCTACCATACTGGGAGGCGATACTGTAATCGGTCATCACAGTATGGTAGGAGGTAATGTTTGGCTCACGCGCAGTATAGCGCCTTATTCAACCGTATATCACAAACCCGAAATCGAAGTGGTAGATCAACAAATCAACTTGTAAGTATGGCAACTATTGCAGACCTGGTAGGCAACACGCCAATGGCAGAACTTCAGAAACTCAATCCCAATAAAAACGTTCGCATATACGCCAAACTGGAGGGCAACAATCCCGGTGGCAGCGTCAAAGACCGGCCGGCTCTCAATATGATCCGTTCTGCGGTAGAGCGCGGCGATATTAAACCGGGCATGAAGCTTATTGAAGCCACCAGTGGTAATACCGGCATTGCACTGGCTATGATTGCCCGGCTGTATAATCTCGACATAGAATTGATCATGCCTGCCAGCAGCACCCGCGAGCGCACGCTCACGATGGAAGCGTATGGTGCCAAAGTAATCCTGCTGGAAAGCATAGAAGCCTGCCGCGATTATGCAGAACAGCAGGCAGCCACGGGTCAGTATCATATCCTCAATCAATTTGCCAACCCCGACAACTATATGGCGCATTATAAGTCGACGGGTCCGGAGATATGGCGCGATACGCAACAGGGCATCACCCATTTTGTAAGCAGCATGGGTACGACCGGCACGATCATGGGTTGCTCCCGTTATCTGAAAGAAGTAAATCCTGCGATTCAGATCATAGGTTGTCAACCCACTGAGGAATCCTCTATCCCGGGTATCAGGAGATGGCCGGCTGCCTACCTTCCGAAAATATTTGAACCGGAGCGTGTAGATCGTGTGCTGGATGTATCGCAGGCAGAAGCCACTGACATGAGCCGGAGGCTGGCAAAAGAAGAAGGTATTTTTGCCGGTATGAGCAGCGGAGGAGCGGCAGCAGTTGCTTTGCGCCTGGCCAGTGAACTCTCCTCTGGTGTGATCGTATTTATTGCCTGCGACCGGGGAGACCGGTACCTGAGCAGTAATTTGTTTGGGTAATCAGCCTCCTCATGCGTTACTCACCCATCCGGGCAATGTATGGAGCAAAACAAGGTCATGCCCCTTCTTTTCCCAGCCATAAGCCACATGACCATTGGTTATGACCAGCAATCCTACCGGCACCGCCAGATGATACCGCAGCAATTGCTGCAACACCTGATTATCCAGCACAACAGAGGGCGCCTTACACTCAATCATCATCCATGGCTGATGTGCTGTATCGTATACCAGGATATCAAACCGTTTGTTGAGTTCGCCCAGCCTGATCGTTTTTTCCTGTGCTATCAATGCCGGCGGATAACGCAATGTCTGCACCAGGTACTGGATAAAATTCTGCCGCACCCACTCTTCCGGTGTCAGTACCAGCCAGCGGCGACGGAGACGGTCAAAGATCATCTCCCGTCCTTTTTCGCGTTTTACCGTAAAATCCGGGGCCGGATACTCAATAGATAGCATGCTTCAAAAGTAATTGATTAAATTGCGAAATGGTGCATCAGCCGGCAAATGCTCACCGGGTCTGATCACCCCTTATCAAACAGATGAAGACAAAACAAGAAATAGTAGAAAACTGGCTCCCCCGCTACACGGGCGAGAACCTGGAAAATTTTGGTAAGTATATCCTGCTTACCAACTTCAGCAATTACGTAACCATGTTTGCTGAATGGAACAAGGTACCGGTCATTGGTGTGGGCAGGCCCATGCAATGTGCCACTGCCGACAATATCACCATTATCAATTTCGGAATGGGCAGCCCCACAGCCGCCACTGTAATGGACCTGCTGACCGCTATCGAGCCCAAGGCTGTTTTATTTCTCGGCAAATGTGGCGGACTGAAAAAAAGGAATAAGCTCGGCGATCTTATCCTGCCTATTGCTGCCATCAGAGGCGAGGGTACTTCCAACGATTACCTGCCCGCAGAGGTTCCCGCACTCCCTGCATTTGCGTTGCAAAAGGCTGTGTCTACCACTATCCGCGACTACAGTGTCGACTACTGGACCGGCGTGGTATATACGACCAACCGCCGCGTATGGGAGCACGATGAAGTCTTTAAGGAATACCTGCAAAAGGTACGCGCTTATGCCATCGACATGGAAACAGCGACCATTTTCACTGTTGGCTTTTACAACAAGATTCCTACCGGAGCCCTGCTGCTGGTAAGTGATCAGCCAATGATCCCCGAAGGGGTAAAAACGGAAGAAAGCGACAAGTCGGTGACCGCCCAGTATGTAGAAAAACATTTACATATCGGTATCGACTCCCTGAAGCAACTGATCAATGACGGACTTACAGTACGGCACCTTAAGTTTTAAAAACCTGCACGTATGAATACAAAACTCCTCCTGGTACTGAGCGCAGTTTTTGTGCTCACTATCTCAGCCGAACGCTGCTCTGGCGACAGTAAGGAACCAGTAAGGTATAAGGGAAAGCTGGAGGTCAAAGGTCTCTGCATGAACTATACACTTAGCCTGCTGGAAGGAAAAATAGATACCACACTCATCAACGCCAGCTGGACCGATGAGATGACGGGTAAAACATACAGGCAGGCATTTGGTCTTGGTAATCCCTGTCAGTTTCCGGACACGATCGCGGAAGGCGATGAGTTTTATTTTTATATCGACTCCAGCAAACAGGAAAACTGCGCCGTTTGTATGGCCTATTATCCCACACCATCGCGTAAGCTATCTGTAAAAGTAGTCCCCAAATAATGGAGCCACTGCTGCGTATAGATAATCTTACGCTTTCCTTTCATACCGAAACCGGCACGACGCGGGCGCTGGAGCAGGTGAGCTTCAGTGTATCTGCCGGCGAAGTGGTGGCACTGGTGGGCGAGTCTGGCTCAGGCAAATCAGTGACATCACTTTCCATCTTACAATTACTGCCCCGGCATACAGCCCGTTACGAAGAAGGATCTGTATATTTTTTGGCAAACGGGAAACAACCCGTCGATTTGCTGACGCTGCCGGAAAAGGAGCTGCAAAAAATACGCGGACATCATATTGCCATGATCTTTCAGGAGCCCATGACATCACTCAACCCGGTGATGACCTGTGGCCGTCAGGTAATGGAAGCCCTGCGTATGCACAAAAAGCTCAGTTACCGCCAGGCCCGTGAGCAAACACTCAACTGGTTTGAAAAAGTAAAACTCCCCGATCCGCAACAGACTTTCGCCAAATACCCGCATCAGTTAAGCGGAGGTCAGAAACAACGCGTCATGATCGCGCTGGCCATGTGCTGCGAACCTCAATTGCTTATCTGCGATGAACCAACGACCGCGCTTGATGTGACCGTGCAAAAAACTATCCTGGAACTACTCCGGGAACTGCAGCAGCAAACAGGCATGGGTATCATCTTCATCACCCACGATCTGGGTGTGGTAGCAGAAATTGCCGACCGGACTATCGTGATGCTGAAAGGAAAAATCGTGGAAGAAAATACGGTCAGTGAAATATTTCATCATCCGGTACACCCCTATACACGCGGACTGCTGGCCTGCCGGCCGGTATTGCATGAAAAAGGAAAAAGATTACCGGTTGTTGCCGACTTCCTTGCCGGCAAAGGCAACACTGTACTGGCCAGCATCGCCAAACCCGGTATATCTTCGGAAGTACTGTTAAAGGCCGATAAATTATCCGTGTGGTATCCCACCCGGCGGTCCTGGCTGGGCAAACCACTCGCTTATACCAAAGCGGTGGATGAAGTAAGTTTTGAGATCTATAAAGGTGAGGTCCTGGGACTGGTGGGTGAAAGCGGATGCGGCAAAACCACCCTGGGCCGGTCATTGCTGCGCCTGATCGATCCTACCAGCGGTCACCTGTATTACAAAGGCGAAGACATCAGCAGTATTTCACGCGATCAGTTACGTCCTTTAAGAAAAGATATCCAATTGGTTTTTCAGGATCCTTTTTCTTCTCTTAATCCGCGTTTGCCGGTCGGCCCTGCCATTGCAGAACCGCTGCGGGTGCATTATCCCGCCCTTACTGCTTCGCAACGAAAACAACGGGTGATGGAACTGCTGGAAAAGGTCGGATTAAATGCGATGCACTATAATCGTTATCCGCACGAGTTTTCAGGCGGACAGCGGCAACGTATTGTCATTGCCCGTGCGCTGGCATTAAATCCTTCTTTCCTGGTCTGTGACGAATCTGTATCCGCACTCGACGTAAGCGTACAGGCACAGGTACTCAACCTGCTCAATGATCTGCGATCCGAATTTGGCTTTACCGTCGTTTTCATTTCGCACGATCTCTCTGTCGTACGTTATATCAGCGACCGTATCATGGTCATGTACAAAGGTAAAATCGAAGAAAGCGGTCCGGCTGGGCAGGTGTACCTCCATCCGCAATCGGCCTATACTCAAAGGCTGATCGCAGCCATACCTGCCGGTATTCCTGCTTAATCATCGCCAGCCACGTCAACTGCTGCAGGAACTATTTCATCCGAGTCATTGTCCGTTTCGTTGTCAAAAAATTCCCGACCACTTTTACGATGGCTGTATATAAGCCGTTTCAGTTCCTTCGCAAGCTGAGCCGCCACCGGTTCATCATCCTTTAACCGCGTTGTACCAAGCCTTGTGAGACGGAAAGGTGACTGGGCATTCCAGGACCTGTCATAATAATAAGCATACTCGTTATTCTCTTCATCCTCCTCTTCCAGGTCTGCAAATGCAAACTTCTTCTCATCAGCGGGCAGCAGGCCTACAGAACCCAGGTACCAGGTAAGGTCATCCTTTTTCTTTTTATACTTAAAGAAATAAACATACCCGTTTTTCCCTTTAACCCGTGTCTGCAGCCGATTAAGATATACTACCGAATCCGGTTTGGAATAAGACGAGGCTGTACTCACCAGTTTACTGCGTCCCAGATCAATATGATTGTTATAGCGGGCGGGGAACTTATCCTGTTGCTTGATCTTCTTTAAGCCATTATACAGATCATACCGGTATTCGTCCAGGCCGGCAAAATAAGCAAGCATGGTATCGGGAACACTTTTCTTATTACGCAGCAACAGTAATGTGGTTGTATACTTCAGTTGTTTATCTGCAGAAGCCAGCATTTGCTGCATCAGTGTCGACACAGCGGGTTTACTGTCCCAAAAGGGCATCAGCAAGCGTGCATACAACTGCAGGTCATCATTGCCGGGGTCTTTGTCATTATCGTTATACCGGCCATATCCCCGGTTTTCTTCATCATCTCTTTTCTTTTCTGCCTGCATAATGGACTTCTGTTTCTCAAGGATCGCCTGCTTGCGTACTTCCTGTTTGGCTTCCAGCAGAAACTTACTGTAATAGCTCTCGTAATCAGCAGGTTTCAGCAGGCTGCTGTCTACCATTTCGGCCATCAGCATCATAAGGGCATCTTTATAATCGTCGAGGTTGATCAATGGCAGCAGATCGGTCAGCACGGTTTTGGTTAGCTGCAAGGAATCATACAGGCTACCCATAAAATTGCCTCCGAAATAAGATCGCTCCCCTCCTATACTGGCTCGTACATTGTAATTGCCAAACTCATTCCACGAATTGGAAGCAGCACCCAGTACAGGCGGCTCTGCCGCCACTATATCCCTGAACTTACCAATGGCATATTTTGTTTTCTGCTGCACCAGCGTACTCAGAGTGGTCATTTGCAGATCCATGGTGTCATTGGCAGCATGATACATTTTAACCAGCGCATCTGTAGCAGCGGTTGTTTGTATTTTGCGCAGTTTACCGATCAGTTCCTTTTTGGTATCAAGATATTTCTTTTCGCTCCAGCTTAGCGAGCTGATCAATTGCATCAGTTGAGGAAGGTCAGTGGAGTCGACCCGCAGATAACTCAGCCCGTTTGCTGCTCTTTTGCGAACAGTGCTGTCGCCTTTCAGAAAGTCATCGAAAAAGAGTTTCGATTTTTTTGCAAAGGGATCATATCCGGTAATGGTATCAGACGGCGTAAAACTATCAAAGAAGCTGCGAAGAAAACTACTGGGCTGGCTAAGCGTATCCAGTTCGGCAGCCAATCCGAAGCCTACCCCTTTGCGGTAATAATTCTTAACCCACAACAGTCGGCTGCTGGCAGTATCCGACAACTGGCTTTCCCATACCCGGTATCCATTAGGAAGATCATATTTCTTTTTGCTGCGGATGATCCAGGCTGTATCACTGCCGGTGGGATATACGGCTTCCTTATCAAGCACCGTGGTATCCTCGAGTTCCATGTAGCGTCCTACTTTATAAAAGTTGACGAAGATCCGCTCGCCAGTAGTATCATTGCGAACGATCTTGCTTTTAAAAGCTCCGCCATTCATTACACGCTCCATTTCATCGCCGTCATCTCCGCCGCCATATCCATAATTATACTGTGGCAATTCCATCTTCTCTTTGGAAGCTTCGGGGAATACCGGGCTCATCACAGAAAAATTAAGTGTGGTATCTACCCGTTTTACAGCCGTTGGATACTGATATGGCCTGATGGCAAATGAACGCATGAAATGATCCAGTGCCTGTCCGTTCTTTTTACCACAGGCAATTAATGTATAATAATGCGGCCCTTCAATAATGAACCGGACCTGGTAAAAACGTCCGCTTTTGTCTTTATAGGTCGCCTCAAGCGAGGGGTATCCCTGCCATTTGCCGATTTTCCGGGTCAATTGTTTATCCATGTATTCCGAAGCGGCAAAACTTTCTTCCATCAGTTGCAGGTCAAAACTGTCTTCTTCTGCAAAATTGTGATTATGGATATCTGACCGGATGATCCGGAAAAAATTACCGGCTGCGGCATCGGCCGCATCATATATCCAACTGCCATCGTTGCCGGCATAAGGATCATGCGGCATGTCTGCTACAAAACCTCCCATCGGCGCAGTAAACTTTTTCCATTGTGCTACGGCGGGCATTGATTTGAACTCCCTGAGCTGAATGCTATTGAAAAAACGGGAAGCCTCTTCTCCCTTACTTACATATTCGCCTGTGCCGCTCATCTTGAATACAATCACTTCAAACGGGGTAACAAAGATGTTGTAGCGTTGTATATCTCCGCGGCGTGTACGATTGGTAATATCCAGCCCCTGGTAACCATTGCGTGTGATTTTGGTACGGGTCAGTATTTTGCCGGGTATATTTTCATACAGCAGACTGTCTACGATATGACGTACGCGGTCGGTGGAGTGATTCCATAGCCAGGCATTTGTCATCACACGGGTAACCATATAATAACTTCCGTTGGCCATATCGGCATACTGCTCCTGCGATATCCCGTTTTGTTCGCCAAACCGGTAGAACTTACCCGGAATATCCACTTTATATGCTCCATCGCCAGCTGTCTGTGTGGAGAATACCACAGGTACACGCAATTTTTCTACCTGATTTTTGTGCTGGCTATCCCGGTCCACCATTTTTACAGCCCGGAGGCGATAGCCAGCGGCACGAAGGATTTCAATGACTCCTCTCGCGCCGGGCAGGTGCGCTGCACCCACTCCCACAAACAATGACTGGCCGGTACGCAAAATAGAATCAATATTGCTGGCCTGTATCTCATTGCGACGGTACAGGAACTTTTCATCAAATGCCGGACTGAAACTGTTTACCTTGTTAATGGAATCAAGCCAGTCGAGATTACCGCTGCGATAGGCTTCCTGTAGACGTCCGGAAGAAAAACTCCCTTCATTATCGTAGCTACGCTCCTTGCGGTCTTTTTCTTTGGCAGCATCCTTATAGGCCTCTGCCATCAGTTTCATACTTTCTGCGTACTGCTCCACGCCTGCCACCTTTTTGCCCCAGCGTTTACCACACTGGTAGATGTACATATCAAGATAGGTATCTTCTTCAAAATCGTTTGACTCATCGCCATAGGTTCTGTACAGCAGGTTATTGATCGTAGAGGGATTGCTGTAGAGCGCCCGTTCTATTTTCTTGTCGTACTTATAAAACTTCAGTGTACTCTGTGTAAAGTAATCACCGGGAGGAGAAAAGAAATCGGCACCACGTGAGCGTTGGTAACGTTCCGTTTCCAGATCATACCGGGTCATATCTTCCTGCCACGATTCGGGATTCGTTTCCAGGGCCACCACATCGGCCTGCTGTATGCCCAGGTAAAATGAATCGGCCAGATGGAAAGCCAGTTTGCTGCTCACGTGCATGGTGCCAAACAGGTAAGAAGGCTTTTTAAGCCCATTGCCGGTGATTTCCCAAAGCAGTCCCTGGTATTTTTTGTTTTTCAGGCGGGGGGCCTGGGCACTTACCAGGCAGGGCAGCAATAAAAGGAGGATGAGGGTTCGTTTCATACAGTTCCTATGATTCATTTTGGAAACAATTACACAGCCATTCACTTTCCAACCGGCTCGTCAATATCTGGCAGGCAGTGTTTTAGGTGGGCTGGGTGGTAAATTACTCCCGATTTGGGGTATTAACGGCAAAAAACAGCAAAAAGTCTGGCAAACAACCCGAATCAAAAAATTATACACCCCCCTGGGGGTTATCTGGTTAATTTTGTACCTTTGCACGCTTTAAAAGCTGTCCGCATGACCAGGCCCGGTGCCGTAAGACCGGGGATGGATGCAAGCTCCCCAGGTATCTTCTACCGGTTTGAGTCATGAGACCTTATATAAAATTGTCAATAAACTCATGAAGCTTTCACAATTCCGTTTCGACCTGCCCCTCAATCTGATTGCCCAAAACCCTGCGAAAAAGAGAGAAGACGCGCGCATGATGGTTGTACACCGTCATACCGGTCAGATCGAAAACAAACACTTTCGCGACATCCTCGATTACTTTGATGATAAGGATGTATTTGTAGTAAACAACACCAAAGTGTTTCCCGCCAGGATGTATGGCCGTAAGGAGAAAACAGGCGCCAAGATTGAAGTATTCCTGTTACGTGAATTAAATAAGCCCAATCGCCTTTGGGATGTAATCGTTGATCCTGCCCGCAAGATCCGTGTAGGCAACAAACTTTACTTTGGAGACCAGGAAGACCTGGTAGCCGAAGTCATTGACAATACGACCAGCCGTGGCCGTACCATCCGTTTCCTGTGGGAAGGTTCTGAAGAAGGATTCCGTGAGCAACTGGAAAAACTGGGTGAAACGCCTCTGCCCAAGTACATCAAACGCAAGCCCGATGAAGAGGATAAAGAGCGTTACCAGACCGTATATGCCAAGCATGAAGGTGCTGTAGCCGCCCCTACCGCAGGTCTGCACTTCAGCCGTGAGCTCATCAAACGCCTGGAGATTAAAGGTGTGCGCTTTGCCGAAGTAACCCTTCATACCGGCCTGGGTACCTTCCGCCCTATTGAAGTGGAAGATCTGAGCAAACACAAAATGGATGCTGAGTACTACCGGATAGAAGATAACGCCTGCAAGATTGTGAATCGCGCCAAAGAATATGGCCATCGCATCTGCTCGATCGGCACTACCACCATGCGTGCACTGGAGTCATCCTTCACCGCACAAAAACTGCTGAAACCTTCCGAAGGCTGGACCAATATGTTTATTCATCCTCCTTACGAATTCAATATCGCAGATTCGCTGGTGACCAATTTCCATTTGCCCAAAACCAGCCTGCTGATCATGACCTGTGCTTTTGCCGGTTATGAACTTACCATGGAGGCTTATAAGAAAGCGATCAAAGACAAGTACCGTTTCTTCAGCTATGGCGATGCCCTGCTGGTCATCTAAATAACCCGTTCTTCTACTGTTTTAAATGCCCTGCCACCCGGTGGGGCATTTTTGTACCCATCATCCGGACTAATCACTAACAATCAACCATATACACTTAATAATCCGTACTTTGAGCAAAGCCGCCAAAACCTTACCTTTGCGCAGTTTTATCCACTCAATAACAATTCCATAATATGGCAGATATCTTCGACAGACTTCTGAAGCATGCCGGCCCGATTGGCCAGCATCGCGAGCGTGCACATGGCTATTTCGCATTTCCCAAGCTGGAAGGCGAGATCGGTTCAAGAATGAAATTTCGCGGACAGGAAATGATTGTATGGAGCCTCAACAATTACCTGGGGCTGGCCAATCATCCTGAAGTAAGAAAAGCCGATGCAGATGCTGCTCAGCAGTTTGGACTGGCCCTTCCCATGGGTGCCCGTATGATGAGTGGTAACAGTAATTATCATGAACAACTGGAAGCTGAGCTGGCTGCTTTCGAACAAAAGGAAGATGCTATTCTCGTCAACTTCGGTTACCAGGGTATGGTAAGCCTGATCGACGTGCTTTGCGGCCGTCACGATGTGATCGTATACGACGCGGAAAGCCATGCCTGTATTATCGATGGTCTGCGCCTGCACCCCGGCCACCGTTATGTTTTTAAACACAACGACCTGGAAGATCTCGAAAAACAATTACAACGTGCCACCGCCCTCATCGACAAACAAAAATCGGGCGGCATTCTCGTGATCACCGAAGGAGTATTCGGAATGGCAGGTGATCAGGGCCGTTTGAAAGAAATAGCTGAACTGAAAAAGAAATATGAGTTTCGTTTGCTCGTAGACGATGCACACGGATTTGGCACACTCGGAAAGACCGGTGCCGGCGCTGGTGAAGAGCAGGGCATACAGGATCAGATCGATCTTTACTTTTCCACTTTTGCCAAATCAATGGCTTCTATCGGAGCATTCATTGCCGGTGACCGTAAGATCATTGATTATATCCGTTACAATATCCGCTCACAGATCTTTGCCAAAAGCCTGCCCATGCCGCTGGTGATCGGCAACCTGAAGCGCCTGGAACTGCTGCGTACACAACCTTCGCTCAAAGAAAAGCTTTGGGAAAATGCGCTGAAACTGCAAACCGGTCTGAAAGAGCGCGGATTTGACATCGGCAAAACCGATTCAGTGGTAACACCCGTATACATGAAGGGTGGCGTGGAAGAAGCGACAGCAATGGTAATGGACCTCCGCGAAAATTATCACATCTTCTGCTCAATCGTAGTATATCCCGTAATTCCGAAAGGACATATCATTTACCGCCTTATTCCTACTGCAGCTCATACCGATGCAGATATCCAGGCCACACTGGAGGCATTTTCGGCTACCAAGAAAAAGCTGGACGCCGGCGAATACAAAGCAGAAGCAATTCCCGATATGGCCGAATCAAGATAATAAAGACTTTAACCAGTCAAAAAGAAAAAGAGAACGCCAAACGTTCTCTTTTTTTATCCCTGTACTAATCAGAATTAAATTGACTGCCGGCAGTGTTGCCGTCGCGGACAAGGGGCCTTTGCAGGCTAATAAAAGGTCCTGAAAAAAAAAGAACCTCCCGAATGAAATCCGGGAGGGCCCTAATCAAAAACCATTAACCATTAAACCTTATCCTATGAAAATTCACAGGCAATATCGGCAATAAAGAATTAACACAAAACTTTTTGCCATTTTTTTTTACTGAAAGTGTTAAAAAAACACCATTTATTGACTGGTCTCAATGTTATAACGTTAATTAATGATATATCGCCCTTATTTCTCCGTTTGCGCAAACGTTTGTCTAACTTTCGTTGTTATCCTTCCGTAATTAGCTGAATTTTACATTCAGAATATTTTTTATGAAGAAAATTGTCGTTGCCATCACCGGTGCAAGTGGCTCCATTTACGCTCGCCAGGTATTAAGGAAACTGGAGTTGCTGAAAGAGCATTGGTCGGCCGTGGATATTGTGATGACTGAAAATGCCCGCCAGGTATGGCAGACAGAACTGGATGATGACAGTTACACCAAACTCCCTTTCCGTGCTTATTCAACCCAGGACTTTCTGGCTCCTTTTGCTTCCGGATCGGGTCAGTACGACACCATGATCATCGTACCCTGCTCTATGGGTGTTTTGGGCCGCATTGCTGCTGGTGTTTCGAATGACCTGATCACACGTGCTGCCGATGTGGTGCTCAAGGAAAGGCGACGGCTTATTTGCGTGGTGCGCGACACCCCCTACAATCTCATTCATATCCGTAATATGGAAACGGTGACGCAGGCCGGTGGCATTATTTGCCCCGCCACGCCTTCTTTTTACAGCAAACCCAAAACACTCGAGGAGGTAGCTGCCACCGTGGTCGACCGCGTGCTTGACCTGGCCGGTCTGCCTGTTAAAACATTCCGTTGGGGCAGCGATGAGGATTAAGGATGCAGCGTGCTGTGAATTTTATCCAGCAAACCGCCAGTGGTTATATCAAGTGTCAGTTCCCAAAACATAATTCCATTCAGGCCTTTCGCTTTTACATACTTTGTTTTGGCCGCAATAGAAGTCATATCATCATAGGTGGCAAAGATCTTTTCTTTTGGATTATAGGCATAGGCTGCTGCAGCCTCCTTATCCTGAAAAAACTGATATCCCTTTTCCGCTGTGATAGTGTTTTTGAAGATGGAATAAGGAACAAAACTTTTGAACCTGCCTGACTGATACAGGCCGTTATTAGTCCCTTCTACCTGCTCCCAGGTGCGAGCGTAAAAAGCGGCCCCAATCACCACCTTATTAAGCGGGAAACCTATACCTGCCAGGTATTTTACCGCCTGATCGGCACTCTCCACCTGTTTGCTTGTGGAATAAAGCGGTGTATGATGGCCGGTAACCGTACTGAAGCCATTTACAAGGTCATAACTCATGAGATTTACACGATCAATAAGTGGCGCAAGTTTATCCCATTCCACCGCCTTTTCGAGAAAACCCGGGAAGCCGCCGGCCGCAAAACTGATTTCATTGTCTTTGCCCAGGCTGTCGCGCAGCGCCTGTACAAGTGCCGTGAAATTGGGCCGGTCTTCATCGCGGTAAGGATGACCCGGATGGCCCGGAATGGCGGGATACTCCCAATCGAGGTCGATACCGTCTGTTTTAAAATAACTGTTGATCTCTTTTACAGAAGAAGCAAAGTCGAGACGCCCCTGTGCCGTGGCAAATACATCGGAGCAGGGTTTACAACCACCCCAGCCACCGAGCGATAACATCACCTTCAATGCAGGATTACGCTTTTTCATTGCCACCAGCTTATGAATGGTAGCCGTGTCACCGGCATTGTCTACATTGAGCCGGTTGCCCTTAAGATGACAGAAACTGTAAATAATATGCGTGAGTTTTTCAACCGGATAGCCATCTATCCGGCTCTCATTGCCGGAGTAATAAGCGATCACCGTCACAGGCGCCCTTTTCTTTTGTGCTTTTACGGCCACCGGGTATATACACAAAAGGCAGAGCAGGCAAATCAACGGCAGAAAAATTACACGCATAGTCTTTTTTATCGAGGTGTAAAAAAAAGAGGGATTGTAACGGTAAAATAGGACTTTCCTGTCAACCTTACAGCAAAACAGTTGTTAGGCCTGATAAAACCAGCCGGAGACAGAAAAAGAAGCGGATCTGCGCCTGAATAGTGGCTGTGGTCAGGATTATTGTGCTGAACGGAATTAAATCATCATTTTTGTCAGCAATTCTCGTTTATATTTACCGCATGACAGGCTGAGCGTATTACTGGAATGTCATTAACAACAATACATTTTACGCTTTGCTGCCTGCCGATAGTTGCACCACTCTTTGCCTATAATAAAAATGTCTTTATCTAAACAACCTTTCGAAGATCGCTGGTCGAAATACGGAGGCCATTCACCGATCAGTCTTTTTTTTCACCACATCCATCCTATCAGCCAGGAGGCCATTGCGCGTATTGATGCAGGCACCTTCCCTTTACATGCTGCGCGTGGAGAGATGATCTTCAAACCCGGTAGTAAGGGCGACAGGCTGTACCTGATCCTGAAAGGAGTGGTAAGAGGTTATATTGTAGAGGACGGAAAAGAGATCACGACCTGGATCAATGAAGAGAATGAAGTCGTGGGCACGATCCGAAATCTGGGGCTGGAGCTGCCTTCCGAAGAATCCATCCAGGCTATTGAAAACTGTGAACTGATCGGTATGCCTTACGAGCTGGTCGAAGAATTATATGCCACTTATCCCGAATCGAATGTGGTGGGCCGCAAAGTACTGGAAGACAGTTATCGTGCTGCAGAGGAACGGGCCTATATTTCCCGCATACCGGCCGCTGAGCGCAGATATAAACGACTCGTTGAGACACGCCCCAACCTGGCAAACCGTATTCCGCTGAAGTATATTGCTTCTTACCTCGGCATCACACTCGAAACTCTGAGCCGTATCCGCAACCGGCGGTCTATTTAATCATCTCCCTTTTTATACATACTATTCCCTGAGCCGTCGCAGAGCGGCTTTTTGTTGTTGATCAAGAATAAATGTCCGGTGATCAAGCTTAGTTTTTATGGCCTCCGCTGCAGCCTATTTTGCGGGTGCAATCCATTTATATCAATAAAAATAAATGTCATGAAAACAATCAATTACCGGCTTATCTCCGGACTCATGGCGCTCCTGCTGACGAGTGGCGTACTGATGAGTTATACCCCTTCCCGGGGCGGAGAAGGATTTGAAGTATTCCTGAACAATAAACTCGTTGTTCAACTTTTTGGCAAAAACATGAATGGCGCCAGTACCCTCTATCTCGAACCTGGTGTGAATAATGAAATCAGCATCCGCTACCATCACTGCGGACAGACCGGCAAATCGCGCAGGGTTGATGTAAAAAATGAAAAAGGAGAGATCCTCAAAACCTGGCGCTTTGCAGACAATGCAACTCCCGGCAATGCCATGAAATTCAAAATAAGCGAAGCACCCGGCCTCAAGCTGCTGGCCGGACAGGTACGCTGGAGCATCCACTATAGTTCCAGCGAATTGCCCGCTGGCCGTCAACTTGCTTTATTGGCCAGTGGCAGTACAGCTACTGCCAAACGCTAACCTCCTGTTAAAGGCCGGCTATGCCGGTCTTTTTTTATTTCCCGTTGTTTTCATTCTGCATCTGTTTGAAAAAGGTTTCTGCTCAACTGAACTCCCCATTCGGCAGTTCATACAGTTTTGGCTTCTGAAACAGGCACATGGCCTGTTTTTTTGTCTTTAAATAAATTAAAAGCCATGACAAAATCTTTTCACAAACAGGCCCTGACAGGACTCTTGCTATCATCTATCCTGCTGCTCACTGCCACTTCCTGCAAAAAGGAAAAAGACAACAAACCCGATACGCCCGGCAACACCGCCCGGGTTGCTGAAGTAAAAAATGAGGACAGCCAGGTCAACTTTTTTTATGATGGCGCAGGCCGTGTAAATAAAGTCGTGGTAAAAAGTGATCTGAACCTCGGTGATGAAACAATGGAATTCCAGGTATCCTATCAGCAGAATCATATTTCAAAGCTGAGTGCCATCAATGGCGATGAGCTGATACCGGTATATGAAGACGGCAAAATGGTCCGGGCTGATTATTACATGAGCAATGCCCGGGTAGCCTATACTACTTATCAATACGAAAATGATCAGCTCAAGCGTGCCATTATCTACCTGGGTAACCAGCCTGATTATGAACCTTATCTCGGCTTCGATTTTGAATACAATGCCGCGGGTAATGTCAGCAGAAGCATCGCATTCGTCCGCGCAGCCATACCCGGTCAACTCAAACGCAGTGGTCATGTGGACTTCACTTACGACGACCAGACCAACCCGCTTTTTGAACATCGTCAGTTGCTTTCCCTGTTCTGGGAGACCGTCTCTTCCAATAATATTTTACAGGAAAATCATTTTGATGCCGCACTGGCCCTGTCTGATCGTTTTGCCTACAATTACACGTATAAAAGCAATGGCCTGCCCGAAAAAGCCACTATTACAATCGGCTTGCCCGGACAACCCAGTTCTACCAGTATGCTGAGTTATCGTTATCAATAAGTCTGTCATGAGCAATTGTACCATATCTGTAAACGACAGCAAGGCTTTGACAAAGCCGAAAATGTCCTGCCGTCAGACCGCCTGCAATCGTTGCAGGCGGGATATGGTATCTGCACCTGACCATTCAGACAATAACACGTCCGAATCACCTGCGGGCCAGCACGATATTATTCATGATTTTGTGCAACGGCTTGAACGCAGTATTACGAAACACAGCGGGAATTAATGTGCTGATGTGCTTATGGATTTGAAAATTTGAAGATGGCAGGGAGGAATGTGCTAATGTGATCAATATGCTGATGTGCTAATGGATTTGAAAATTTGAAGATTTGAAGATTTGATAGCTTTTTCAACCTTTTAGAAATGAGGTAGGGCTGCCTGAGGCGTCTGAAAGAAGAATTATTTTATCGGCATCCCCCTTGCCTTATTCTCTTATTTTTTGTGACCCGCCGCGATACAATCATTTAACAAGAATCAATCCGCCCTGCATTGGCACATTAACCCACTAGCACATCAGCACATTAATCACATTAGCATATTCTTTCTCACACTGTTCCTGGCATTCCGGAGAATGCCGTATATTTAAGTAATCTCCCCATTGCAAACACGTGTCGCCGTACCAATACCTCTGTACACCAAACCATGTATATATGCGACACTTACTATCAGTCTTATCCCTGTTACTGCTGGCCGGCTGTGCCAGTAAGCCGGAAACCAAGGCCCGGCATAGCGACCTTGCAGATTTCAATATAAAGGGCAATGTCATTTTTTCGGAAGATTCCGTCTTTTTCTTTGACACGGCAGGGCATTTGCGCACTGACACCCTCGCTATTGAAGCAGCCTATTTCTCAAACGGAAGCCTTGACAAATCCGAAGAAAAAGACGGAAAGGGCACAATTCAGAGTATTACAACCTACTACCACCACGACAACGGTCTCTGGAAAGGATGGTCTACCTACAAAGAAGGAAAATTACAGGACTCTATTTTCATTACACTCGACTCGGCAGGAAAATATCAGTACGGCTATAATTACGACTCATCACGGCAACTCACACAGACCTACAAAGAGCTTGTATCAAACGAGTACGACCTGTTAACTTCCGGGCGCGTATACAAACCCGATGGCCAGTTGAAGCTTTCCTTCAGCAGTACGTATGAAGGACGTTTTCCTGTCGCAGAAGTACAATTGGACAGTGCGGGGAAAGAAACATCTCGAACGAGCATTAAACTGAATAAACAGGGAGAGCCGGAGCTCGAGACAGTTGTAAAGTACAAAGACGACAAACCCACTACTACGGTAACACGCTTTGAGTATGACAAGGTAGATGCCGGGAATAACTGGACACTCCAGAAAGCATTTAATGAAGCAGGCCGCCAGACCAAAGAAATACACCGGCGTTTGAAATACGCTGAAAAGTAGAACGACCTGACTGCAAGACCGAAAAGTATGTATGGCCAGAGGATGGCCATGCATACTTTTTTTTATGCCCGGACGTTAATAACCATAACCAGACCCTACGCATATTCATGAAAAAGCTGGCATTCCTGTTACTACTGATCCCTGCGGGCGTCCTGGCCCAGAATTTCCATTTTTCCACCCGCCTGGGCGTGATGTCGTATCAGGGAGACCTCAAGGCAAAATCACTATCTCTTTCACAAAGCAAATTCATGGGCTCACTGGGTGTGCGCTATGACCTTACCGAGCACCTGGCTTTGCGTTCTTACCTGACCCTGAGTGGCCTGCGGGCTGATGATAAAAAAGGAACAACTTCTATGAAGTTGCGCAACCTTAATTTTTCCAGCAGTCTGTTTGAATGGGAAGCCGGCCTCCATTACAGCATACTGGACCTGAATTATCATTGGTGGACTCCTTATGTGTATGCCGGCGTAGCCCTCTATCACTTTAAACCCCGGACCAAAGATGAAAATGGGAAGAAAGTTTTTCTTCAGCCACTTTCTACCGAAGGCCAGGGCGTAGTGCCGGGCATTGATAAATATAAACTCACGCAACTCAATATTCCCCTGGGTATCGGAGCAGAACGTATGCTCAATGAAGATATGCGGGTTGGCATTGAAATGGGATACCGCAAATTATTTACCGATTACCTCGACGACGTAAGCGGCACCTATGCCGATCAATCTGTATTACTGGCTGCAAAAGGTCAGAAAGCGGTAGACCTGGCTTATCGAGGTGACGAAGTGGGTGCCGGCCCCTATCCGGCTGCAGGCGCCACTCGCGGCAACAGCAAAAATAAAGATGGCTATTTCTACATAGCCGCCACTTTCACCCTGCGTTTTTACTTTGATAAATACAAACAGATCGCCGGCCTACCAGGATCTAAACGCAGCAAAAAAGTAGGCTGCCCGGCCAATAGGTTTTAAGAGAACTGTTTAAAGGTTTAAAAGTATAAAGGAGAGTCAGAGACCCTCTACCAGAATTCCACTATCAACTTTTCTTTACCAGTTCCAGCTTAGCCAGTTCATCACTGATAAACCGGATTTCATCGGCACTCAACTTTACATTGATTGCAGCAGCATTCTGAACAGCCTGTTCTTTATTGCGCGCGCCGGCCAGTGCAATGGTAATGCCGGGTTGCTCCACCGTCCAGCGTAATACCAATTGGCTGAGCGTGGCATTTTTCTCCTGTGCCAGCGGGCGCAGCTTATCCAGAAAAGCATTGGTACGTGCAAGGTTTTCCGGTGAAAAGAAATGAATAGCCGCACGATGATCACCTGCTGCGAATTGATGGCCGGGTTGCATTTTGCCCGTCAGCAATCCGCGCTCGAGAGGACTATAGGCCAGTATAGACAACTCATGCTGCCTGCAGAAGGGAACGACGGCATTCTCAATCTGGCGTTTCACCATGCTATAAGGCACCTGGTCTGATACCAGAGGTATATACTTAAGCGCTTCTGCCAGTTGCTCTTCATTATAATTGCAAACACCGGCATAACGCACCTTGCCCTGGCTGATAAGTTGCGCAACAGCCTCCATTGATTCCTGAATAGAAGTAGTGATATCGGGCCAGTGTATCTGATACAGATCAATATAATCTGTACCGAGGCGACGCAGGCTGTCTTCGCATTCTTTTATAATACTTTCTTTACCGGCATATTTGTAGATATCAATTTCCTCTCCCTGATTATTACGGCTATGAAATGCAAAATCTCCCCTGGTCAGATCCCAGCGCATTCCAAACTTGGTTATTACCTGTACCTTATCCCGTTGCAATCCTTTGATGGCCTCTCCCACAATCTCTTCGCTTTCGCCCTGTCCATAGATGGGTGCGGTATTCGATGCTGGTTACACCCAACTCACAGGAAGCGCGGATGGCTTCAATGGCATCACGTCTTTCTGTGCCGCCCCACATCCATCCGCCGGCAGCCCATGCACCAAATGTGATTACGGATAACTCCAGGTCTGATTTACCTAATTTTCTGTATTCCATATCCTGATTTTTTAGAGATAACTGAATAGTGGCGCAAAGATACCATCAATATTTGCTGCCAATACCTGTTGCTGACAATCTATTACCTGAATGATGATCTGAGCAGCAGCCAGTTGGCCAGTATAATTCCTGCAAAGATGAGCAGCATGCTCCATACGTGCAGACTGGTAAATTGCTCATGCAGGAAAACAGCCGCCTCCAGGCTGCTGAAAACCGGTATCAGGTTGCCAAACAATGCCGTGCGACCAGCACCCAATGAGGCAATGGCCCTGTTCCAGCAAAGAAAGCTGATAACCGAAGTACCGATACCGAGATAAAGAATAATGCTTAACAGAGACCCATTCCAGGCAATGGTCTGTCCATGTGCCAGGTCCCAACTCAGGAAAGGGATCAGCATCACTGTGCCGATAAAGAACAGCATAAAAAGAAAAGTGATAGCCGATAGTCCGGTGGGCTTGCGCCTTACGAGGATATTGTATACTGCAAAGGAAAAGGCAGCCAGCAGTATCCAGCCATCGCCTGCCGTAAACCGGAAATGCAGTAAATGATTTAAGCTGCCATGAGAAAGCAATAATAATACACCACTCAGGCAGAGGGCCAGCCCCCACAACTTTAAGTTATCCAGTTTTTCTTTCAAAAAAATGCGCGCCAGCAAAATGGCCATTACCGGCGACGAAGTTGTACCAATTAATGCCAGGTTAATCGCGCTGGTATAATGAGCGCCGATGTATACAAAAGTGTTGAACAGCGTGATGCCTGCCAGTGCCGTCCAGAATAAATATCCCAGCGCCGGCCGCACCTGTTTCCATTCCTTCCGTAGCGGACGAATAGCAAAAGGGAATAATACAACAGTAGCCGTAAGCCAGCGATAGAAAGCCAGGCTGCCGGGCGGTATCTGATGGATCACGCCGCGGGCCACCACAAAGTTGCCCGACCATATCACAACAGCCAGCAAAGCCAGGCCAATGCCCAGTAATGCTTCGTTGGTATGCCGGTTATTATTGCTCATGCGGCTGCGAAGATAGGCTGCGGCCGTCACTTGCAGTCACCCTTTTAAAAGCTGGCTGATACCTGTCAGCCGGCGGCCTAAGACTCGTCAGTTATTATCAATAGTTAGTTGATAGCTTTGCAGTATGAACCAAACACCCGTTTACCAGACAGCCGCCGAAGCGCTGTCGGTAATACAGTCAGGCCAGCGGATCTTTGTACAGGGCAGCGCACAGACACCTACGTTTCTGCTAAAGGCACTGGCGGCCGAAGCACATCGTTTACGCCATGTAGAACTGGTATCTATTACCGTATTTGGCGATGTACAGGTTGATAAGCCTGCCTTTGCAGACAGTTTTCATTTCAACTCCCTGTTTGTATCCGCAAGCATACGACAGGCCGTGCAGGAAGGCATGGCCGATTATGTGCCTGTATTCCTGAGTGAAATACCCGAATTGTTTAAACGTAATATACTGCCGCTCGATGCAGCGCTGGTGCAGGTCTCTCCGCCTGACAAACATGGCTATTGCTCACTGGGGCTTTCTGTTGATATAGCCCGCTCTGCGGTCAATACCGCCCGCCATGTAATTGCCCAGGTCAATCCGCAGGTGCCCCGTACTCATGGCGATGGCCTGATTCACTGCAGCCAGTTCAGCAGTATGATCTACTGTGACGCTCCGCTGTATGAAAACAATTATGCTTCGCGGGTTACTGATATTGAAAACAGGATTGCCCGGCATGTGGCCGATCTCATTGAGGATCGCAGCACGCTGCAAATGGGCATTGGCGCCATTCCTGATGCAGTGCTGAAAGCACTCTCTGGACATAAGGACCTGGGAGTTCATACCGAAATGTGCTCGGATGGTATCATAGATCTGGTAGAAAAAAATGTGATCAACAACCGGTATAAGCTGATTCATCCACACAAAACCGTAACTGCCTTTGCACTTGGCAGCCGCCGGCTGTATGATTATGTAGACGATAACCCTGCCTTCAATTTTCTCGATATCGACTATGTAAACGATCCGCATATCATACGCCGCAACCCGCGGATGGTTTCTATCAACAGTGCTATCGAAATTGATCTTACCGGACAGGTTTGTGCAGACTCCATCGGCACTTATCAGTACTCAGGCGTGGGAGGCCAGATGGACTTCATGCGTGGCGCAGCCTTGAGCGAAGGAGGTAAACCGATCATTGCACTTCCCTCCCGTACCAACAAAGGCATATCACGTATTGTGCCTTTTCTGAAGCCAGGTGCCGGAGTAGTAACTACCCGTGCGCATATGCACTATGTGGTCACCGAATATGGTGTGGCCTATCTGTTTGGCAAAAACTTCCGCCAACGTGCCAAAGCGTTAATAGAGATTGCTCACCCTGACGATCGTGAAGAACTGGAAAGAGCGTGCGTGGAGCGGTTTAAAAGGTTTTGAGGTATAGGGTGAAAGGTGGGACGCAAAATATGCAGCCTCGCAATGCATTGCGAGGCTGCATAAATCATTTTACCACCTGCCCTTTACCTTTCACCTCCCTTCTGACAGGATTGCAAAAAATCCTTTATTCCCTGTACGATCTTATCAGCAATCTCCTGCTGAAACTTTTCTTCCAGTATCAGCGATTCTTCTTCGGGATTACTGATAAAAAGCATTTCGACAAGTGCGTTGGGATATTCTATCGGGCTGTTGAGCATAAAATTGAAACTGCCGGTATTACCGTATTCCTTTAATCCCAGTTCCAGCATTCGCTTATAGATCAGATGACTGAGCGGGCGAAATCCGATATACCGGTAAAATGTGCCGGTACCGCCTACGTTCACAGGGTCTGCAGAAGAATTGAGGTGTATGCTGATCAGCAGATCGGGCATACTGTCGCGGTACATCAGTATGCGTTCCTTATTGTCTACAAACTGTTCTGTTTGCCGGGTCATGATCACATGCGCTCCATAATACTGCAATGCTTTTTTGAGTTTAAGCGATACGGCCAGCGCCAGTTCTTTTTCACTACTTCCTGTAGGCCCGCCGGCGCCTGTATTACTGCCGCCATGACCTGCATCTATTGCGATACGCAGGTGACGCAGATCCAGCTGTTGCGGCTGATGACGCACCTGTATATTGAGGCGGTTGCCGGTATAAAAAATTCGATGACCCCAGTGTTGCTGATGGCGAAGGTCGATCGTAATACGGACTACTTCATCTTCCAGTTGCTCGTAGGATACGTTTTTGATCTCGCTGGCATTTTCAAACTGAGTGATCCAGTTGGTATTGATTGTCGCACCAAAAACATCGACTACAATACGCGAGGGATCTACGAGCTGTATAGACTGATACGGCAGACGGGCATCAAGAGCTACCGTCACATAATCGTTTACCGAATCACCATATACCCGCCAGCTGCCTGTCAGCGATTTGGGCGACAGGTATCCGGGTGGTACAGGCTCCACCACATCATCCGGAATGTAGGCGGTGCGGTAAGGAGTAAGTTGTACCCGGTACAGATCATTTACTTTACCTGTCACCTGCAGTACAATCGAAGAATCTATATAACCGATCTTGGCGCCGCCCAATCTATCTTCTCCTGTTCCATACAGCAAGTGAGCCAGCCGGCCACGGGTAATGATCATTCCCTGTTTTTGCGGGTTGAGCATGCTGATGGTCTGGTCGGCACGGCGTGTGACCGTGTTGCCTGTAGTATCTTTTATAAAAAATGGGATGCGCAAAGACGCAAATGAATCTGTTGAGCGAACGGTATACTCCCCCTGGTATATTCCCGGCATGGTTTGCCCCGGCCCCGTTGGTAATTCATACAACGGGATGGAATCGATGGCAAATACACGGGCGTTGGGCAATGCTTTTATACGAAACCGCAGCTTATCGCCGGCACGCACCAGCAGGTTGCCTGCAGGGTTTATTTCAATAGAGGCGATGCCAAGTGTTTTTACCGTATCAGGCGGAGCTGTGGGCGCATAGCGAAAGGTGACCAAACGGGCAATGGTATTGGTGCCCGAGCGTGCCAGCAGATTAAACTGGTTATCGCCGGGTTTCAGATTAAGTTCATAGGCAAATCCGCCGGATGAATATACTTTAACCGGGGTACCATTGACTGTCAATTCACACCCCTTACAGGTGCTGCCGGATATAAACTGGCGGGCATTCTTTACAACCGTTGATTCTCTTACCGGCTGCACAAGTTTTACAAATGGCCGGGGATTGCTTTGTGACCAAACCACACCGCTCATCAACAGGGCCACCATTACTGCTATTGGTTTTACCATGGGCACTTCATCTTAAAACCATAAAATTACCGATTTTATGCAGGCAGAAAGGCCTGCACATTATTTTTAACGATTGCGTGATTTATAACAATGGAGATACCAAACGGGCAATTTTTTCCACTATTTCCCTGTAGAGGGCGCGCTGTGCCCAACGTTCGGGATCGATACGTGTGGCATGCTGCAGATCAGCAAAAAAAGTTTCGCGCAATGATGCCGCTATACTGGTATCATAAACGAATGCGTTCACTTCAAAATTCAATTCAAAACTCCGGTAGTCCATATTGGCCGATCCTATTACTGCCAGTTTACTATCAGTCACCATCGTTTTGGCATGAACAAAACCTTTCTTATACAAATAAATCTTTACCCCCGCATCCAGCAGATCGCCATAATAGGAACGGGCAGCTGCATTGACGAGTTTACTGTCTGATACGCCCGGCACCAGCAGCTTTACCTTCAATCCGCTCAATGCGGCAATACTCAAGGCTTCCAGCATACTTTCGCCGGGAATAAAATAGGGCGTTGTGATCAATATTTCCTTTTCGGCCAGGTATACTGCCTGCAACAAGGAATACAGAATACTGGGCTGATTGGAATCAGGACCGCTGGCCGCTATCTGTACCAGTGTATTATTTGCTTCGAGGCTGGGTGGCATAAACAACATCTCATCTGCTGCCAGTGCCTCACCTGAGCAAAAGCGCCAGTCGCATAAAAAAAGATATTGCAGATAATACACACCGGGGCCATCAATACGCAAATGAGTATCGCGCCAATAAAGTGATTTACCTGGCGTATTGATATATTTATCGCTTACATTGATACCTCCGGTAAAAGCAGTCTGGCCGTCTACAATTACCACTTTACGGTGGTTGCGATAATTGAGCCGGTTGGCCAGTAGCAGGATCAATACTTTATGAAATGGAAAGGCCTGTACACCGGCTGCTTTCAACTGCGGCACCAGTTTTTTTCGGATACGGCGGCTGCCAAAATCATCGTAGATAAACCGTACCGTCACCCCTTCGCGGGCCTTCTGCATCAGCAGCTCAGCCAATTGCCAGCCGATCGTATCATTTTCATAGATATAATATTCTACATGAATATGGTGGCGCGCTTCACTGATGGCCTTCAGCATCTCGGGAAATTTCTCTTCGCCATTCAGCAATATTTTCACCTGATTATGCCCCGTCAGTTGGCTGTGCAGATCGCGTGTGAGAAAAGAAGCCAGTTCGCGGTTATGCTGCAGCACCCCGGCACTCTGCCGCAGACTTTCATCGGCATAAGACGAAATATGTTCCCGCAGCCCGGCCAGCAATTGCTCATCGGCCAGCAATTTGCTGTTGTATAGCTTTCTTTTACGGTAATTGATGCCAAAAGAAAAGTAGAAGATCATCCCAATTACCGGAAAAAAGATCACAAACAGCAGGTAGGCCATGGTTTTGGTCACACTGCGGGTGTCATAAATGATCCGCAGGCAGACCAGTACCAGAATGGAAATATAAATGATCTCAACCAGTAATATCCAGTTCATATACTCCTCAAGTTAAGGCGAATATGCTAAAAATTGCCCGGGCTTTCCTATACAGTCCATCCCTTGTTTGAGCTTTTGGCAGGTTATGGAAAACAGATTTGGCATCCCGGTTGTTAGAATACAGGGTATGAAAGAAACACATTTCTATATAGTACTGCAACTAAAGACGCCGGAAGGTTTTGAGCCCTTCGGAAAATTCTTTGTAAGCTGCAACCAGGCACAGGCAGAAGAGTTGTTTGGAAAATTATTGTGCCGGTCGCGTGGCACAGAGGGCGATGTACTGCAACTCGACCTGGTTGAGACCGGTGATGGTTTGCCGCACAACCTGCAGGTGCTTAGTTGCAACCTGGATGATATGGCCGAAAACTGCCGTATCATTATCCGCGAGTGCTTCAAGTTCAGAAACCTGGAATAATTGATCAGGCTGGTTGCTGCAAAGGGAAACTGGCCTGCAGCTCGCAACCATGTCCGGGCGAACTCTGTATATGAAGCATGCCCTGAAACAACTCGAGCCGGCTTCTGATATTTTTCATACCTGTGCCTTCCGGCTGTGCGTCTACATCGAATCCCCGTCCATTGTCGCTGATCCGTACCAGCGCATTTTCCTCACTGGCTTCTATCTGAATGGTAATAGCGGTAGCGGCCGCATGTTTGATAATGTTGTTGACCTGCTCCTGTACAATCCGGTAGACCATCAGCTTCTGCTCCTCATCCAGCCACTGATCGGCCTCTTCTGCTACCTGCACGGAGAACTGTACTGATTTTACACGGGTGATATAGCGGATAAGAGAAGCGATGGCATCCTTGAGCAGTTGCTCTTCAAAACGGGGAGGTTTCAGATTGGCAGATAACTGTCTGATCTCCTGGACCGACATGTCGAGCATTTCTTTGATACGCGCTGCCAGTGCGTCTGTATCTTTTCCTCCCTGCTGCAATGAGCCGGCATAGAGACTGGCCACACTCAGCATCTGGGCAATATTATCGTGCAACTCTTCTGCCCAGCGATTGCGTTCCTTTTCTTCTGCATTGATCACCGAGCGGGTAAGTTCCATTTTCTGCAGCAGTTGCTGGCGGTGGTACTCCCGCTCCAGCAGGCGAAATTCGGTCAGATCCTGAATAGCACCGATAACGCCATAGGCGGTACCCCAGTCATCTTTCAGAATATACACGCTATGTAGTACGTGACGTACCTGACCTGTAATAGTCAGCGCCCGGTATTCTTCGCGCCAGTAATTGATGCCCGCTTTCATCGCGCCATCAAACTGTTGCAATACACGCTGCAGATCATCGGGATGAATATGTGTTTCCCAGAAACGGCGGGCATCATAGATCATTTTATTATTCGTGATGCCCAGTATCTGCCGCATAGTGGCGTTGAACAGCACTTTGTCTTCTTTAATATTATATTCATAGATGCCTTCCTTGGTTGCCGTGACCAGCGCATCATTCTTCTTTTCCATTATCTTATATTCTTCCAGTGTACTGATAAGACGTTTGTACATGGAGCGGCTGAGAATGAGAAGAAAAAGAGTGGATAGCAGCACAAAGAAAATACCTTTATACTGCTCTATTTCATGCATACGTTCCGTATTGCCCGCTGCAATACGTGCGGCCAGCTGGCCGCTGAATACGATCCATAAAATTCCAAAAATCAGATAGGCAAGACTGAGTCTTACCGGAACCGGAATTCGAGCAAACATGTGCTGGTATTTGGCGGTAAAATGAGGAAAGGCCTGACCGAATTTAAACATTCGGCTTTTATTTTACAACACCACCAGTCAATATACCCCGATCGGGCTAGGTAAAAACAGGAAATTATCCAAACTGTACCGAGGTCATATTAAGTGATCCGGCTACCAGTTGGTCATTAAAAAACTCCGGTGTCTCCTGCGGTTGCTGCAAGCCCAGCGCATACATGAGCGGATAATAATGGTCAGGTGTGGGAACCGCCAGCAGGGCCGATTTACTGAGCTTCTCATATTCAATCAGCGCACGGTGATCCCCGGCACTGATCTTTTGCTTGAACAATTCGTGCATCTCGATAGCCCAGTCAAAACCAAAACCCGGTTGCTCCAGTTTATCCCATGCGATGAGACGAAGGTTATGCACCATGTTGCCACTGCCAATAATAAGTACACCTTTTTTGCGCAATGCTGTCAGCTCTTTGGCCAGTTCGTAATGATAGGCCGCCGGTTGGGCATAATCAATACTCAGCTGCAGTACCGGAATTTTTGCATCGGGAAACATATGGCGCACCACCGTCCAGGCACCATGATCCAGTCCCCAGTCATGATCAAGGCCTACCTGGGTGCTGCTGATCAGGTGGCGGGTCTCCTCCGCCAGCGCGGGCATACCCGGCGCAGGATACTGCACGGCAAACAACTCCTGCGGAAAACCGCCAAAGTCATGGATCGTGCGCGGATGCTCCATGGCTGTAATATGTGTACCCCTGGTAAGCCAGTGAGCTGATATGACCAGTACAGCCGTTGGCACGGGCATATGCTGAGCCCTGCGGGCCCATTCCTGGCTAAATGCATTATGCTCAATGCCATTCATGGGTGACCCATGGCCTATAAAAAGGACGGGCATTGGCTTTTCCTGCTCTTTCAGCCCATCCGTAAACTTCTTAAAACCTGCAAGCGTTCCCATAGTTACAATCCCTCCGGTTAATGTTTGTATGAATTTACGTCGCAACATGCACTGTAAAGATACAGCATTTTTCACATTTCAATGTTTAAACATTGTTATAAATCCGGTCTACTCCCATCGTGAAAAAACGTATCTGTCGCTTTCGTAAACTTACCATGCAAATTGAGTAGTTATGATATTGTGTTACATTCGATTTTGGTGTTGCTTTGTATTAGCAAATGAACGTCTATGCAACTCATGATGTATATTGGTAATGATCTCATAGAGTCGGTTACCGTCAACCAGGAAAGCCTTCGTGTGCCCGGTTACCTGGGTAGCTTCAAGCGCAACCTGAAGGTAAAGTACCGCGAGTTGATTCAGCAATATCCTGATCCGCCTGAGTTTCTGGTGGTCGAGGCAAAACCAATGCCTGTCGAACACCGCAAGGCCAGCTAACGTACAAGGAGTCCTGCCATGCCCATAAAATAACCCCGGTAATTGCCGGGGTTATGTATTTATAGTTCTTATTGTTATTAAATCTTACCGACACTGCGCTCTACAAAAGCGGTCAGGGCTGGTCCTTTCAACAACCCCTGGTTGAGCAGGGCCAGGTCGTAGGCATGCTGGATCATATCAGCCTGCTGCTCCTGGGGAGCAGTGAGGATACGGCTGATAAGCGGGTGGTTGGCATTTACGGTCACTTTGTAATTGTCTGGCATGGCGCCATAAAACTGCATGCCACCGCCGCCCAGTTTGGCCATATCCTTCATACGACGCATCCATTCTTCCATGGTAATGGTTACCGGGAGCGACTCGGCCGGCAGACTTTCGATCTGCACCTGCATGCTGGCATTATTGATCGTTTTATCAAAGAGCCCTTTCACCTGATTGCGTTCTTCCTCACTCAGTTGATGAGCCATCTCCTCTCCTTTCTCAATCAGTTTATCCAGCACATCTGCATCTACCCGTTTGAGACTGGTCTTTTCCAGCTTTTGCTCGAGGTGTGAGAGGAAATGGGTGTCGATAGGCGAGTTCATGAGCAGCACATCATACCCTTTCTTTTCCGCCGCCTGTATATAACTATCCTGCAATTCCGGGTCATGGCTGTAGAGATATACGAGTGTATCATTTTTATCTGTCTGAAAATCCTTCACTTTGGCCTGGTACTCAGCCAGGGTAAAATGCTGTTTTGCTGTATTGGTAAGGAGTAAAAAATCCTTGGCCTTTTCATAAAACTTCTCGTCAGATATGGCTCCATATTTTACAAACAGACCGATATCATTCCATTTTTCTTCATACCCTTTCCGGTCTTTTACAAACAGCTCATTGAGTTTGTCGGCTACTTTACGTGAGATATAGCTGTTGATCTTTTTTACATTGCTGTCGGCCTGCAAAAATGAACGGCTTACATTGAGAGGAATATCGGGCGAATCAATGACGCCGTGCAGCAGCAGCAGAAACTCCGGCACTATATCTTTTACTTCATCGGTGATGAATACCTGGCGGCTAAAGAGTTTGATTTTGTTTTTCTGTATTTCAAAATCGTTTTTAACGCGGGGAAAGTACAATACACCGGTAAGGTTGAAAGGATAATCCACATTGAGATGTATCCAGAATAAAGGATCATCTGCAAATGGATATAGTTCCCGGTAAAAATTGAGGTAGTCTTCATCCTTCAGTTCTGCCGGAGCCTTTACCCAGATCGGTGTGGTATTATTGATAATATTATCAATCTCTACTGTCTTGTATTTAGGCTTGCCTGCTTCGTCTTCACCATCGGGTTCTGTCTGGCTGCGTGTACCAAACTGTACCGGCACGGGCAGGAATTTTGCATACTTATCCAGTATGGTCTGTATGCGGTTATTGTCCAGAAATTCTTCTGATTCTGCATTGATGTAAAGGATCACATCGGTACCCCGTGTAGTGCGTGTACCGGCAGTGATTTCAAAACTGGTACTGCCATCGCAGGTCCATTGGGCCGGCTCCGCACCATCCTGGTAGCTCAGGGTCTGTATCTCCACTTTGTCGGCCACCATAAAGGCAGAGTAAAAACCCAGACCAAAGCGCCCGATGATCTCATTGGCATCTTTGGCTTCCCTGAATTTTTCCATGAACTCGGTGGCTCCGGAAAAAGCCACCTGATTGATGTATTTTTTGATCTCTTCGGCCGTCATCCCGATTCCATTATCCGAAATGGTAATGGTCCTGGCGCCGGTATCAACGGCAACTTTTACACGGATATCACCCAGCTCCTGCGCATAATGACCCAGTGCGGCGAGGCGACGTATTTTCTGACTGGCATCCACAGCATTGCTGACCAGTTCGCGCACAAAGATCTCGTTGTCTGAATAGAGAAATTTTTTAATGATCGGAAATATGTTTTCCGTATTGATGGAAATGGTGCCCTTTTCCTGTACCATAGAATAAACTGTTTAACTGATTAAAAGAATCAGCACAGCTTATCAATAGCTGTTCCAAACCGGCAAATTTGCCAGATTGACAGGGAGGCGGGGATCCGGAAGGGCTTCAGGAAAGCGAGTGGGTCCAGGTAAGGCGGTTCTGATCTTCCTGCAGGCGGGTACAGGTAAAAAAGAAACTGCTGATAAAGGGCATTTTTATAGCATCATCACCTATGCTTAAGTGGAAGCAGCCCTTCATATAGGCTTCAATGGCAGACAGCTCCAGCACTTCGCCGTCTGGCAGATCTTCTATACGTTCTGTGTCGGAATAAGGGCGGTAAGCCAGTTTCTCTACCAGCTCGCGGGTAAAGTTGAAATGATCGAGGCTGACGCTTACATCCAGCAGGTTTTTCCAGGGTTGGTCTTGATACTGTTTCATAGTGCGGGTGTACAAATGGTTTTTAAATACGGTTAAGGATTCAGCACATTTTCATGGATACGGATTAAATCAGGGTACGTCTTTTGCCAAACAATAAGCTAAGCTACCATCACACACTGCCGAAAAAAATAGTTACAGACCTCATTCATTTGTCCTTCGTTTTTCTGGTACGCTGTAGTCGTTTTACTACTCCTTTATCTTTTTACAGAAGGGAAAATGCCACTACCACAAGGGAAGGAGGCTGTTTTTGTTTCGGAAATCAGCTTTTTTCCGAGAGAAAAGGGAACAGTTCCCCACCGGTTTTCCACTTTTTTATACGGGGCCTGTAGGTGTTTTTCCCTGAGAAAAAGCCTGATCCGCTTGCCGGCTGCACGATCTTTTCATTGAGAAAAGTAAAAGAACCAGCTCACACATATCGGCTGAAACCAGCCACCACACTGCATTTCATCGTTTTTATCACAGATTTGTCAATAAAATAAACCGATCAGGAAACTGATTTCCCTTCGGAAAAAGGATTTACCGGAGGGAAGTGAGGGGCAGGGATATTCCCCTTTTCCGAAGGAAAACAGTGGAAAAAGAAAAATGCCGGAGATTTCTTTGGGAAAAGAAATAATCTATATTTGGTATGGGTATTCCCAATGACCCATTAACATTCTAAACTAAAAACAAGATGGCAACAAAAACTGCAAAGAAAAAAGCTGCTGCTAAAAAGCCCGCAGCTAAAAAAGCTGTGAAGAAAGCAGCTCCCAAGAAAAAAGCAGCCGCTCCCAAAAAAGCAGCTAAGAAAAAATCTGCCCGTAAACCTTCTGCCGCTTTCATGAAAGCGCTTACTCCCAGTGCAGCTCTGGGTGCAGTAATTGGTACAAAACCCCTGCCCCGTACAGAGGTGGTGAAAAAAATCTGGGTTTATATCAAAGCCAATAAACTGCAGGACAAAACCAACAAACGTATGATCAATGCTGATGCCAAGCTGAAACCCGTATTTGGCGGCAAAGCACAGGTATCTATGTTTGACATGGCGAAACACCTTGCCAAACACCTGAGTTAAGATCAGGCGCATACTATAACGTTAAAAGCCCCCGATTGGGGGCTTTTAACGTTATAAGTGATAAGTAGTAAGTTATAAGTTCCCACTTTAAATGAAACATTCCACATGTGTGCCGCCTTAAACAGGCGCCTTATTATTAAAAAAGGGTGCCGTCAAGGGCACCCTTTAAAACAACTTAAGACTTATCACTTACAACTTATCACTTTCTGGCAAACTGCGCTCTGATCACATTCAGCGCGCCGCCGGCTTTAAACCATTCGATCTGCTGCTCATTGTACGTATGATTCACTTTGATCTCATCTTTAGTGCCATCTGCATGATTCAGCACTACAGTCAGTTGCTGACCGGGAGCAAAGTTTTGCAGCCCCAGTATATCAATGCTGTCATCTTCCTGCACTTTGTCGTAATCTTCCTTGTTGGCAAAAGTAAGTGCCAGCATACCCTGTTTCTTGAGGTTGGTTTCGTGAATACGGGCAAAGCTGCGTACCAGGATCGCACGTACACCAAGATGACGGGGCTCCATAGCCGCGTGCTCGCGTGAAGAACCTTCACCATAGTTTTCATCACCCACTACCACACTGCCGATGCCAGCAGCCTTATAAGCACGCTGAGTGGCAGGTACGGGGCCATATTCACCGGTAAGCTGATTTTTTACACTGTCCGTTTTTTCGTTGTAGAAATTCACGGCACCAATCAGCATGTTGTTACTGATATTATCGAGGTGACCACGGAATTTGAGCCAGGGACCAGCCATAGAGATATGGTCGGTGGTACATTTTCCTTTGGCTTTGATCAGCAGTTTCAGTCCTTTCAGGTCTGTGCCTTCCCAGGCGGTAAACGGCGACAGCAGTTGCAGACGGTTGCTGTCGGGTGCCACTACTACCTGCACGCTGCTGCCATCGGCAGCAGGGGCCTGGTAACCGGCATCCTCTACGGAGAACCCTTTGGGAGGCAGCTCATAGCCTGTAGGCTCCTGCAGCTTCACATGTTCGCCTTTTTCATTGGTAAGCGAATCTACCAGCGGATTGAAGCTGATCGTGCCTGCAATGGCCATAGCGGTTACTATCTCGGGCGAAGCCACAAAAGCATGTGTGCTGGCCAGGCCATCATTACGTTTGGCAAAGTTGCGGTTGAAAGAAGTGATGATGGTATTCTTGCGGTTGGGATCATCAATATGACGGGCCCATTGACCAATACAGGGACCGCAGGCATTGGCCAGTACCACACCCCCTACTTTTTCAAATGTATTGATAAACCCGTCGCGCTCTATAGTAAAGCGTACCAGCTCACTACCGGGAGTGATGGTAAATTCGGATTTTGCTTTCAGCCCCTTCGCAACGGCATCTTCCACAATAGAAGCACTGCGGCTGATATCTTCATAGCTGGAGTTGGTACAGCTACCGATCAGCGCTACTTCCAGTCTTTCGGGCCAGCCATTCTCTTTCACGGCAGCAGCCATTTGAGAAATGGGTGTGGCCAGATCAGGCGTAAACGGTCCGTTTACATAAGGTTCCAGTGTGCTCAGGTCCAGTTCAAGCACCTGATCATAATATTTGGCAGGATCAGCATATACTTCTGCATCGGGGCGCAGATGATCCCTGATACCATCAGCCAGGGCAGCCACTTCTTCGCGGCCGGTAGCTTTCAGGTAAGCACTCATTTTTTCGTCGTAGGCAAAAAGTGAACAGGTAGCGCCAATCTCAGCACCCATGTTACAAACCGTGCCTTTACCGGTAGCACTCATGCTATCGGCACCAGGACCGAAATATTCTACAATAGCGCCTGTACCACCTTTTACGGTCAGTTGTCCTGCTACCCACAGGATAACGTCTTTACAGCTGGTCCAGCCACTCATTTTCCCTGTCAGTTTCACACCGATCAGTTTGGGCATTTTAAGCTCCCAGGGCAGTCCGGCCATCACATCTACCGCATCTGCTCCACCTACACCGATCGCCACCATGCCCAGACCACCTGCATTGGGAGTATGACTGTCTGTACCGATCATCATACCGCCGGGAAATGCATAGTTTTCGAGTACTACCTGGTGAATGATACCGGCACCGGGTTTCCAGAAACCGATGCCATATTTGTTGCTGATAGAAGCAAGAAAATCATATACTTCCTTATTGGTCTCCCTGGCTACCTGCAGATCCGTCACAGCTCCTACCTTGGCCTGGATCAGGTGATCGCAGTGAACGGTAGAAGGGACGGCCACCTGGTCGCGACCGCAGGTGCTGAACTGAAGTAAGGCCATCTGGGCGGTTGCATCCTGCATCGCTACACGATCGGGCGCAAAGTCAACATAATCCTTACCCCGGGTATGCGGGGTTGCAGGCAGCGTACCAAACAGGTGCGCGTAGAGAATTTTTTCTGTCAGAGTCAATGGCTTACCCAGAAGTTGACGGGCGGCAGCTACCTTACCCGGCATCTCGGCGTATACTTTCTTAATGAGGTCGAGATCAAATACCATGGAGATGAATTTTAATAATGTGGATCAGAAAATGCAGGGGGATCGTCGGCCAGCAGGCGGAGCAAAACAAGAGGATGTAACTCAGGAGCTTAATCGTCTGCGGGCCATTAACCAACCGCACAATCCGTAAAGTGCTGCGAATTTACGACAAAGCATCCGCTTTTGGAAACAGAAAGCGGCTCTCTTAACGCTTCTTAACACCCTTGCAGGATCTCGGGGTTTTACCTAAATTAGCTCCATGAACCGATTCAAGGATTTTGTGGAATGGAATGCTTTTGGTGTATGCGCTGCCATCGGCAACCGAATGGGTATTGCCACCAGCCGTATCAGGCAATATTTCATGTACGCCTCTATCCTCACCATGGGCTCCCCCATCATTCTCTATATGATCCTCGCCTTCTGGCGCAATATGCGCAAATACATGTATGCGGCTAAACGCAATCCCTGGTACTATCTTTAGTGGCTGGTGATCGGTTGTCAGTGGCCGGCATCAAGGGTGGACTGTTGACAGTGAATAGGGGACAGTACTTTTAAACTCTTTATACCCTTTATACTTTTAACCCTTTAAACTTTTACACCAGCTCCTTCACTTTCTTTACCACCCGATCCACTTCTTCCGTGGTATTGTGTTTGGAGAATGAAAAACGTACTGTCACCCGATTGGGGTCATTGTTGATAGCGCGGATCACATGAGAGCCCACATCGGCACCACTGCTGCAGGCACTGCCTCCTGATACGCAAATATGATTGATGTCGAGATTGAACAGGATCATTTCCGACTTCTCATTCTTGGGAAATGCCACACTCAGCACTGTATAAAGTGACCGGCCATCCACATCACCATTGAACTGCACGCCGGGTATCTGTGCCGCCAGCTGTTGCTTCATGTATTGCTTCAGCGACAGAATATAAGCACTGTCCTTGTCATACTGGGCCATTGCAAGCTCCAGGGCCCTGGCAAAGCCAACTATACCATACAGGTTTTCTGTACCCGCACGCATATTACGCTCCTGCCCTCCTCCATAAATGAATGGTTTGATCTTTACATTATCATTGATGTAAAGGATACCCACCCCTTTGGGACCATGAAACTTATGTCCGGCACCTGAAATAAAATGTACTGGCGTATTGCGGAGATCCAGCGGGTAATGCCCCACCGTCTGTACACAGTCTGAATGAAAAATTGCATTATAGGTCTTGCAGAGATTACCTACCGCATTGATATCCAGCAGGTTGCCCACCTCATTGTTGGCATGCATCAGGCTCACCAGGCACCGTACGGTTGACTTTTTCAGTTGCTCTTCCAGGTCGGCCAGGTCTACATGACCGCTGGGCAAGAGTTTTACGTAGCTGCTGGTCACCTCATCCTGGTTGTCGTAATGCTCCACGGTATGTAATACGGCATGGTGCTCAATCGGAGAGGTGATGATATGCCGGCACCCCAGGTCGCGGATAGAAGACAGGATCGCCGTATTGTTACTTTCTGTGCCGCCACTGGTAAAAAATATCTCGCCGGGATGGGCATTCAGTAACCGGGCCACGGTTTTACGGGCCGTTTCTATTGCGAGGCGCGATTCACGGCCATAAGAATAAATAGAACTGGGATTGCCAAAATGCGTGGTCATATAAGGCAGCATAGCGTCCAGCACTTCTCTGTCAAGCGAGGTGGTGGCGGCATTGTCAAAATAGATACGGTCCATAACTGAAGTCTAAAAGGGTTTATCCGGTCCATGACCGGCCGGCGCAAAGTTAAGTATTGATAAAGAAAACAAATACGAGGGTTTGTACAATAGAAAGCCCGGCCGATAACCCCCAGTTTAAGTAATTTTAACCCAAACAATCCCCTGCATGAATTTTTCTGAGCTTTTACAGCGCGTAGCGCAGCACCAGCTTGACTTTTTCCAGTCACAGGCCGATCCGCACCTGGTATATCATAACCTGCCTCATACCCAGGGCGTGGTAAAGGCTGCCAGCCAGATAGCCGACCATTACCAGCTGAATGAACGTGATTATTTCATAGTGGTAGCAGCCGCATGGTTTCATGATGCCGGCTATTATGTAGACTACGCTGATCATGAAAGCCGCGGAGCAGAACTGGCGGCATCTTTTCTGCATAGCCAGGGGGCCGACGAATCGGCGATCGATGAAATACGCCAGTGCATACTGGCCACCCGCATGCCACAGTCCCCTCATAACCTGCTACAGCAAATCGTATGTGATGCCGATCTTTTTCACCTCGGCACCAGTGAGTTTGCCGATAAGAACAAACTGATGCGAAAAGAAGCGGAACTCAAAAAAGGTTTGACGATCAATAAAGATGAATGGCGTCTTGGCACTATCCGGCTGCTCGAAAATCATCATTATTTCACCAGCTATTGCCAGCTTCTGCTCAATGATACCAAACAGGAAAATCTGAATCGCCTCCAGGGGAAAGCCGAAGAGAAAAAAGAAAAAGCCGCGCGCAAACAGGCTCAGCAATCCGTTATCGAACCGGTTGCAGCTCCATCAGCCACGGCCCTGCCGCCCGATCCTGCTCCGCCAGCCGATTTCACAAAACCGGCAGAAAAAGAAAGCCGTAGTAAACGGCCTGACCGCGGCATCGAAACCATGTTTCGCATTACTAGCAACAACAATCAGCGCCTGAGCGATATGGCCGACAACAAGGCGCAGATCATGATCACCGTCAACTCCATCATTCTTTCGGCGGTGATCAGTATCCTGCTGCGCAAACTCGAAGAATACAGCTATCTGGCCTGGCCTACTTACCTGATACTGACAATAAGCGTGCTCACCATTATTTTTTCGATACTGGCCACCCGCCCCAACCTACCTGCCGGCACATTTACCCAACAGGATATTGATGAAAAAAAAGTGAACCTCTTATTCTTCGGCAACTTTTACAAAATGAACCTGCCCGATTACAGTGCCGGCATGCTGCAGGTCATGAATGACCGTGACTTCCTCTACGGTACACTTATCAAAGATGTATATGCACAGGGAGTGGTATTGGGGCGTAAGTACAAGCTACTGCGTATTTCCTATAATATTTTCATGTTTGGCCTGATTGCTTCTGTGCTTGCTTTTGTAGCGGCTTCCATTCTTTCAGGAAAATAAAGATCAGTTATTAAACCCGGCATAGTGAACTACCCCTATTTTGACCGAGACCTCAGCTGGCTTTCCTTCAATGGCCGTGTACTCAGCGAAGCTGCCAATCCCCAGGTTCCGCTACTGGAGCGCATCCGCTTTCTCAGCATCTACTCATCCAATCTTGACGAGTTTTACCGGGTGCGTATTCCCGCGCTGATGGCATTGCAGAAAATAAAAAAGAATAAAGAAAAGGCCAGCACACCGGAGCGATTACAGGCAGTGACGGAGAAGATACACACCCAGCTACAGCAGTTTGGAAGTATTATTCAGCAAAATATTTTACCGGAACTGACCGCACAGAATATCCGGCTCATCTACGATGGCCATATCCCTGAAAATATCCGCTCGCAAGTAGCAGATTATTTTTTCACCCAGGTAATGGCTTACCTGCAGCCGGTAGATCTGAATAAAAAGAACGATTTTTTTCCTGTCAACAATGAACTGTATCTGACCGTATGCCTCCGGCAAAATGATGAGGATAAAATTTATCTGCTCAATATCCCTTCTGTTCCGCTGGGTCGTTTCTTTATGACCACAGACGGAGCCGTTACTTATGTAATTTTTGTGGACGATATTATACGACTGATGCTGCCCACCGTCTTTCCGGATTGTGCTATCGGCGGTGCGTGGAGCATTAAAGTCACCCGCGATGCGGAACTCGATCTGCAGGATGAGTTTGAAGGCGATCTCGCAGAAAAGATCGAAAAGCAGATTGCCCGCCGTGACCTGGGTTTTGCAACCCGGCTTTTATACAGTCCGGGTATACCCGAAACAGTTATCAGCACACTGGTACAGGCATTGGGATTGCGTCATGCTTCTGTGATGGAAGGCGGCCGTTATCATCACCTGCGCGATCTGGCACAGTTTCCTGTGCAGGCGGCCGCTCTTTGTTATCCACGCTGGCCAGGCAAACGAATGCAGGTACCCGGTTCATCCAGCCTGCTGGATACTATTTTGCTACAGGATATTTTACTGCATCCGCCTTATCATGATTACAACCTGGTATTACGTTTTTTTAATGAAGCCGCACTTCGACACAGCGGTACAGGAGATATGGATCACCCTTTACCGCATAGCAGGCGATTCACGTATTGCCAGCGCCCTCATAACGGCTGCACGCAATGGCAAACAGGTAACGGTCTTTGTAGAACTAAAGGCCCGCTTCGATGAAGCCAATAATATACGCTGGGCCAAAAAGATGAAAGAAGCCGGTGTACGTATTGTATACAGCATCCCCGGACTGAAAGTGCATGCCAAAATCGCCATGGTGAAAAAACAAACCGGAAACCGGGTACACTATGCCGGTCTACTGGCTACGGGCAATTTTAATGAAAGCACAGCCCGGTTTTATACAGATCATATACTTTTTACCGCCAATAGCGAACTGCTGCAGGAACTGGAGTTACTCTTCCTGTTTCTCAGCAAGCGTAAACATCCCGAAGCTGATAACGCCATTCATTTTCAACACCTGCTGGTAGCACAGTTCAACCTGCTGCAACGGTTTACTGCACTTATTGACCGGGAGATCAGGCATGCGCAGGCCGGACTGCCTGCCCGCATTCACATTAAACTGAACAATCTGGAAGAGGCCGTGTTAATAAACAAGCTCTACGAGGCCTCACAGGCCGGTGTAACCATACAGTTGCTGATACGTGGTATCTGCCGGCTGGTACCTGGTGAGCCAGGCGTGAGTGAACGGATTGAAGTGCGCCGCATTGTTGACCGCTACCTGGAACATGGCCGCATCTATTATTTTCATAACAACGGCAATCCCGACGTTTTTGCCGGCAGTGCAGATTGGATGGAGCGGAATATATACCGGCGTATTGAAGTTTGTTTTCCCATCATACAACCCGCCCTTCGTCAACAACTGACTGACCTGTTTGATCTGCAATGGTCAGACAATCAGCAGGCCACCAGTCTCGACAATGCATTGCATAACCAACCGGTGCCTGTGCGGGGCGAACCGTTGCGCTCGCAGGAGGCTATCTGGAAAAAAATAAAAGCTGATGATTAAACAACTCTACTTACTTCTTTTTTCTTCTATCATAATCATTGTTTCCTGCAACAACAGCAAACAAGCCACCCCTGTCAGTAATCCCCCGGGATATGATC
Organism: Chitinophagaceae bacterium; assembly: GCA_047600605.1. GTDB lineage: Bacteria > Bacteroidota > Bacteroidia > Chitinophagales > Chitinophagaceae > CAYMZZ01. Next base: position 1,646,526 of record JASGKK010000001.1, read on the forward strand.
TGAGCAAACCTGAAAAATATATTATGCCGGATGTACTGCTTGAAGTGTCGGGTATTGCTTTCAGAAATGGCAACCCCGATACACTCTATGCACAGCAGGATGAAGAAGGAAAGGTATATGCACTGGTACCTGGCCAGAAAAAAAACAGGGAGACCCGGTTCAGCAAACGTGGCGACTATGAAGACATCGCCATTGCAAACGGATATGTATTTCTGCTACGCAGCTCCGGAACAGTCTTCAGCTTCCCTGAAAGTGAATTGCAGGCAGATCAGGCCAATGCTGTGCAGGAATGGAAAGGCCTGCTGCCCGATGGTGAGTTTGAAGGCATGTATGCCGATACAACCCAACGCTTACTGTATGTGCTGTGCAAGCAATGCAGCCAGGACAAAGGAACAAACCTGGTCAGTGGCTATACCCTGCGCTGGGGTGCTGACAGTACTCTTGTCAGAGATTCGTCCTTCAGCATCAATGCCGACTTCATCTTTGAAAAATCAGGAAAGAAAAAAGGGAAAAAACAACGGTTTGAGCCTTCTGCACTGGCCCGCCATCCGAAAACCGGCGACTGGTATATCGTGAGCTCTGTAAATAAATTGCTGGTGATCGCCAATGCACAATGGGCGGTGCAGGGAGTATATGCACTTGATCCCGGAAAATTTCGTCAGCCGGAAGGCATTGCCTTTGACAAAGACGGCAATCTTTTTATATCCAACGAAGGCGATGAATTATCCAATGGCAATGTGCTGCGATTTGCCTACCATTCACAACCATAACCCAGTGCTATGACAAAAAGCCTGTTTCTCCTGTGTGCTATGCTGTGGGCCCTGTCGACCACTGCACAGGACAGTGTGCTGCATCGTGTCATCCTGATTGGCGATGCGGGTGAAATGGACGCCGCACAGCAATCGCTTCTTCCCGATGCAGCCAGCCGGGTACTGGCCGGACGCACTACCGTGCTATACCTGGGCGACAATATCTATCCCCGGGGAATAGGCCTGCCCGGCAGTGCCGATCAGAACAGAACCGAAAACATACTTCGCTCCCAATGGCAGCCATTAAGAACAGCAGGGGCTGCTGTGTATTTTATACCCGGCAATCATGACTGGGATCGGATGGGCAAAAATGGATTGGCCAAAATAAAACGGCAATGGCAGTTTGTGCAGGAACAGCAGGATTCATTGCTGCAACTGGTTCCGCCGGATGGCTGTCCTGACCCTGCGGCCATCCCCATTGGCGACAGCCTGGTGATCATTGCATTTGACTCCGAATGGTGGCTATTTCCCTTCGATAAACAGAATCCTCAGGCAGATTGTGATTGTCAGAGCCGTGATGAGGTGCTCGCTCGTTTCAATGAGTTGTTTTATGAAAACCGTTTCAAAATGATCCTGCTGGCTGCACACCATCCGTTTCAGAGCTATGGCACACATGGCGGCCGGTTTTCATTGAAGGACCACCTGTTTCCTCTCACAGTAGCTAACAAAAATCTTTATATCCCGCTTCCTGTCGTAGGTTCATTATATCCGCTGCTGCGCAAAACATTTACCAATCCCGAAGATCTGGGACATCCATTGTACAAAGACATGCGCAAGCGTATCGACCTCATTATGGCACAAACGCCCAACCTGGTCCATGTAGCCGGGCATGAGCATGGTTTGCAACTGATCCGCAACACACAGACCGGACAGACACAGGTAGTAAGTGGTAGCGGAGCCAAACTCAATTACACGATCAAAGGCAAACATTCACTTTTTGGCAAAGCCAGCAATGGCTATGTAATCGCCGATTGGTATAAAGGCAATAAGCTGGTATTGAAATATTATACTTTGTCTGGCAATCAAACCTCACTCGCCTATCAGTACGAAGTGCCTTATCACGATGTGGCAAAACAGGAGCAGGAAACCTATGCAGCTATACAGGGCGATAGCATGACGGTGCGCATACGTCCGGAGTATGATGAGGTCAGCCGGCTGAAACGAAAATTTTTTGGCGAAAATTACCGTAAAGAATTCGCCGCTCCTGTCACATTACCCGTACTCCGGCTCTCGCAACTTCATGGCGGACTAACGCCGCAAAAAAGAGGTGGTGGTATGCAAACCGTTTCTCTGCGGCTCGAAGATGCCAAAGGGCGTGAATGGGTATTGCGCAACCTTGAAAAAAATCCTGACCCCCTGCTTCCCGAAGAGTTGCGCGGCACATTTGCCCGCGATTTCCTTGACGATTACATGAGTGCCCAAAACCCCTTCGCCCCGCTGGTAGTGCCGGTACTCGCCACTGCTGCTGAAGTGCCGCATGCCAACCCGGTGATCGGCATAGTAGCACCCGACACACTGCTGGGAAAATATCAACGGCTGTTTGCCGGCAAGGTAGCCCTGCTCGAAGAACGTGAGCCTGCCTGCAAGTCGGACAACACGCCTGAAATGATGCAGAAGGTACTTGCCGATAACGACAATACCGTTAACACCAAAACTTTTCTGCGGGCCCGATTGCTCGATCTGCTGATCAGCGACTGGGACCGGCATCCTGATCAATGGCGCTGGGCCGATACCCGCAAGGGCAAGGAAAAACGATATGAACCCGTGCCGCGCGACCGCGATCAGGCGCTCTATATCCGCGAAGGCATGCTGCCGCAGATTGCTTCCCGCTCCTGGGTGTTGCCCACACTGCAGGGCTTTGGCAGTCGTATTCCCAAAGTAAAATATTCGCTTATCAAATCATCCTTTATCAGCCCGCTTATGGCTGATCAGTGGAATTATGAGGATTGGATGAATATAACGCGTCAGTTTGTAACAGCACTATCCGATTCGGTCATTGAAAGAGCTTTTCATCAGCTGCCCGCAGCCGCCTTTGCCCTGCGTGGAGAAAAACTGATCCGCGAAATGAAAGCGCGGCGCGACCAGATACCGGCTGCCATGGAAGAGTACTACCATTTCATCAGCAAGATTGTGGACATCCGCGGCACACAAAAAAATGAATTCATCCAGATAACCGGCACGGATGATGGCGGTCTCCGCATTACTGCAAGAAAGATCAATAAAGACGGCGAAATCAAAGATCAGCTGATGGACCGGCGTTTTGATCCATCGGTAACAAAAGAAATCCGTATTTACCTGGAAGCCGGTCGCGACAGTCTTATTGTGGAAAACAATCAATCGCCTATCAAATTACGCATCATTGGTGGCGAAGGCTATAAGGCTTATCAGATCAATGACAGCAAAAAGAAGATCAGGCTGTATGATCAAACCGCATCCGCACATCTGCACGATGCCGGCAATCATGTACGCAGCCGGTTATCGACCGACACCTCTATCACCAGTTTTGTACCGACCAATCTGTATCATATAACCATGCCGCTGATAACAGCTGGTTACAACCTCGATGACGGACTTATTTTCGGCCTTGGCTTCAAACATACACACCAGGGTTTCCGGAAACTGCCATATGCCAGCACACACCAGTTGCTGGCCGCCCATTCCTTTTCTACAAAAGCCTACCGGATCCGCTATAAAAGTGAGTGGACGCAGGTGATTGGAAAAGCTGATCTGCTGCTACAGGCACTGATAAAAGCACCGGATAATACCCAGAATTTCTTTGGCCGTGGCAATAACACGCCATTTTATAAAACCGATGGATTTCTGCGTTACTACCGGGCCAGGTTTTCTATTTACCAGGCAGAAGCAGCCCTGCGCTGGCGTGGCGCCAGGGGAGCTTCTTTAAGCATTGGTCCGGCCATGCAATTATACCGGTATGACCGTGACGAAAATGAAGGCCGTTTTATAAGCAATACTTCGCTCATTGGCTCTTATGACAGCAGCACAATAGAAAAACACAAACTGCATCTCGGACTGGTGCTGAATTTTGAAAATGATACGCGCAACAATACCCTCATCCCCATCTGGGGCTCGCTGGTAAAACTGCGTATCCAGGGATACCAGGGCATGAATACAGTGGCCCGTTCATTTATTCAGATCAATCCTGAAGTTTCTATTTATAAAGCATTGAATGCACGCCGCAGTATCATCCTGGCCGAACGGCTGGGAGCTGGCATTACCATTGGCAAAACAGCCTTCTACCAGTCGCAGTTTATCGGAGGGCATGAAAATCTGCTGGGCTACCGTCAATACCGTTTTGCCGGACAGCATGCACTTTTCAACAACCTGGAGTTGCGGATCAAACTGGCCGATTTTGCCAGTTATATTTTACCGGGACAGTTTGGCCTGACCGGATTTTTTGATATCGGCCGTGTATGGGAATCTGCAGAAGAATCAGGAAAATGGCACAATGGGTATGGAGGAGGTTTTTATTATGCTCCTGCCCGCATGGCTGTTTTGCAACTGGTAGCCGGCTATTCAAAAGAAGGCTGGTTGCCTTATTTCACCGTCGGATTCCGGTTTTAACCGGTGCCGATACAAAATCGTACGCCTAACTTTGCACTATGCAACATCGTCTGATCTCGTTTAAGTCGGCTGAAGATAAGAAAGACAAGGCCATTGATGCCCGTCTTTCGTTTAAGCCATTTCTTGACTACGTTCGTAAACGCCTGGAGGATAAAGATGCCATCAAAAAGGAAATCTATGAACTGATCCTGGAAAAATTTGCGAAATATCCCGAGCTCGATGGAGTAATAAATGTGGAAGACACTGGCCGGTATAAAGAACTGCTTAACCTCCTCTACATCGTACTATCGACCGTGGTAGAAGATGAGAAGAAAGTATTGTGGGGGATTTCGGTACCGGTCACTCCGCAGCTTTTTTTTGGATCAGACGCCCTGTATGAGTTTCTGACAGAAGCGGACTCACAGCAATTACGGGAAGACCTGCAAGACGGCGAAGAAAGCCAGATGCATCGCCAGAAATGTGAAATGCTCTATTCTTTTCTGCTCGACAAATTCTATAACTTCAACTTCAACCAGCGAAACGCTATTATCAAACCGTTGTTTGACAGGCAAACCGGCCTGCTGCGTTATTACCGGATCAATATAGACACACGTTTTGTAGAGGTCACGGCCAATGACCAGCTTCCTGAGCTTAATCTCGAAAACCTGCAGGTACATCTGCACGAAGAATCGGGCATTGATGTACTCGAACGGATTCTGCCTTTTAAGCTTTTCAGTTTTACCGGCTTTTCTATTCTGACTATCACGGATGTAACCGAGGATCAGGCGATCGAAAAAATGCGTGATCTGCTGGTTAACTCACATGGTAAGGCCAACGAAGAAAATCACGAAGCCATCAGCCAAAGTCTGAAAGCGCTGGCCGGCAATAAGGATGTTGAATTCAGCCTGCTGCCCATCTTTCAGATCAACAATAAGATCGTACAGGATTATGATGCCTATTCGCACAGCATTCTTTTTTCAATGGGTAAACAGGAAGGCGTGATGAAAGACTTCTTTTTGCCACTGATCGAAAAGTTTGTCAATAATCCCCGCATCGTTTACTTCCGCGACCTGGAACAATCACCTCCTTCCCAACTGCAGGTAGGCAAGTTGTTTCAACTGGCCGGCGTAAAGGCTTACTCACTTCTGCCAGTTATCTATAATGGTAATGTAATTGGCGCTTTTGAAATGTATTCGCGTGTAAAGGATGCACTCAATGAGCAGGTTTTTGCGCGTATTGATGCCGCTACCACCCTGATAGCCCAATTGATCCAAAACAGTATTGATGATTTCAATAACCGTATCAATGAAACTATCCGGGAAAAATTTACCTCTTTGCAGCCTTCGGTACAATGGAAATTCAATGAAGCTGCCTGGGACTATATTTATCAGAGCCGGGTGGATGGAAAACCTTCTGCCATCCGGAAAATAGAATTCAGACAGGTATATCCTTTGTATGGCGCCATTGACATGCGCAACTCTACCATTGAGCGCAACCGGGCCGTGCTGGCTGATCTCCAATACCAGTTTGACCGCCTGCACCTCGTATTGCAACAAATGAAAGAGCGGGTCGGCTTTGCACTTACAGACGATTTCATTTTCAAGTGCCGCAAATGGCGCCGCCTGCTCGACGACATACTCACTACGCATGATGAGATCCGTATCAACCAGTTTATTAACGATGAAGCGCATCCTTTTCTGAAACATTTTCAGCAATCGCATCCCGAGCTGGAGCCGGTCATTAACGATTATTTCTGCCAGACCGATCCGGCTACCGGAGAGGCATGGCTCAATCGCCGGCAGTTGGAAGAATTGATGCAGCTGATCAATGGCGCAGTCAATAACTACCTCGACCTGATGAATGTGGAGATTCAGCAGGCTTATCCCAGTTATTTTGAAAAATTCAGGACAGACGGTGTCGAATACGACATCTATATCGGGCAATCCATTGCACCGGACCGTCCTTTTGACAATGTCTATCTCAAAAACCTCCGCCTCTGGCAACTGGGCTCTATGGCAGCCATTGCCCGCTTGTCGAAGATGCTGATACCACGCATGCAGGTGCCGTTGGAAACCACTCAGCTTATTTTCATCTACTCCAATCCCATCGACATCAGCTTCCGCAACGATGAGCGTCGTTTTGATGTGGAGGGAGGTTACAACATCCGCTATCATATCCTCAAAAAAAGGATCGACAAGGTGCATATCCGCAACAGCCGCGATCGCCTCACCCAGCCCGGCAAGATAGCCCTGGTCTATTTTGACCAGAAAGATGCGGACGAATATATCAGCTACATCCAGCATCTGCAGGAAAAAAACATCCTGAATGACGACCTCGAATTTCTGGAACTGGAAGAATTGCAGGGGGTTAGTGGATTGCGGGCGATCAGAGTCGGCATTGTTACAGAAGAACGGAGCTTGCAAGTTTAAAGGGTATAAAGTGTTTAAAGAGGGCGAATAGTAAATCCCCTTTAAACACTTTATACCCTTTATACGCTTTAAACTCTTTTCCTTAAATTTAGTACCACAACTTTTTTGCTATGATCCATCATGAAAAGGATCAGGATGCCGGCTGCGCAGGAGAAAGCCGCCGCAGCTTCCTGAAAAAGTCAACTGCGCTTGCCGCCCTTGCTGCAGCAAGTCCCGCCCTGGTAAAGGCTGCCGAACAGGATGAAAAAATAGCCGCTCTCTTTGAGCAAATGTTTTTACAACTGGAAGTAAATGGGGTTTTCCATGAATTATCGGTAGAGCCACGCACCACACTGCTTGATCTGCTACGTGAACATTTTGGACTTATGGGCACCAAAAAAGGATGTGACCATGGCCAGTGCGGCGCCTGTACTGTACTCGTAGACGGTCGGCGCATCAACTCCTGCCTGTCGCTGGCCATCATGAATCACGACAAACAGGTAACGACTATAGAAGGCCTGGCCAAAGGGGATGAGTTGCACCCCATGCAGCAAGCCTTTATCAAATTTGACGGGTTTCAGTGCGGATACTGCACGCCCGGACAAATCATGTCGGCCATAGCCTGCATACGTGAGGGGCATGCCAACAGTGAGGCCGAAATCCGTGAGTTTATGAGCGGCAATATCTGCCGCTGTGGCGCTTATCCCAATATTGTGGATGCTATTATGGATGTAAAGAAAGGAGGGCATAACGTATGATCAATTTTGAATACATGCGTGTGAGTACGGTCAAAGCTGCCGTCGACGCACTCCGCAAATACCCCGACTCGGCCGTTATTGCCGGCGGCACCAACCTGGTTGATCTCATGAAAAAAGGAGTAACCAGTCCGGGCCGTCTCGTAGATATCACCAATCTGCCATTGAAGGAAATCATCGACGAAGGAAATGGTCTTCGCATCGGCTCACTGGTTGCCAATAGCGACCTGGCAGATGATGCATCTGTACAGGCAGCCTACCCGCTGCTGTCGCAGGCATTGAAGGCCGGTGCTTCTGCCCAATTGCGCAATATGGCTACTGTGGGTGGCAACCTGTTGCAACGTACGCGGTGCGGATACTTTTACGATACCGCTATGCCCTGCAACAAGCGTAAACCCGGCAGCGGTTGCGGGGCTTTGCAGGGCTATAACCGCATGCACGCCATCTTTGGCGGTTCACCCAGCTGTATTGCCGTACACCCCAGCGATATGTGTGTGGCGTTGACAGCGCTTGATGCACAGGTGCAGGTAAGCGGGCCAGCGGGTGATCGTAAAATTGCCTTTACCGATTTTCACCGGTTGCCGGGAACAACACCGGAGAAAGATAATAACCTGAATAAAAACGAACTCATCACAGGCATCTATATTCCTTCCAATCAGTTTGGCCACCGGGTACATTACCTGAAAGTAAGAGACCGGGCATCCTATGCTTTTGCACTGGTATCGGTAGCAGCTGCACTCGACATCCGTGACGGCAAAATCGTTACTGCACGACTGGCAATGGGTGGCGTGGCGCATAAACCCTGGCGCCTGTTTGAAGCCGAAAAAGCTTTGATAGGCAAAGCTCCTGCTGTACCTGCCTTTGAGCAAGCCGCACAAATAGCTATGAAAGATGCGAAGGGATACGGCTCCAACAATTTTAAATTGAAACTGGCTCCTGCCGCTATTGTGGAAGCATTGAGCAAGGCCAGTGGCCTTTCTTCAGGCAACTGATTTATTCCGATCACAACAAATCAATTAAACACATTTACCATGAACTATCCCGATAATTATTTTGCCGGATGGCCCCAACCGGATGATCGTGTGGATGGTCGCGATAAGGTAACCGGAAAAGCCCGCTATGCAGCCGAGCATGTGATTCCCAATATGACTTATGGCGTACTGGTCGGCAGTACTATTGCCAAAGGCAGTATCCGTCAGCTCGATACAAAAGCGGCTGCCGGCGCACCTGGCGTATTGGGCGTGTTTTCGCACCTCAACACCATCCGTGTGCCCGGTTTTGAACCAGTTGATAAAAAAGCTAATCCCCGGGGACAGAATTGGGAAGGTCTAAAAGTTTTTTATAATAATCAGATCTACTCCAATGGACAGCCTATTGCATTGGTTGTTGCCAATACATATGAACGGGCAGTGTATGCTGCTTCATTGATCAAAGTGCAGTATGACCGTCAGCCGCATGAAACCGACTTTATCAAAAATCTCTCTAAAGCCACCGCGCCCAAAGGCGGATGGAATGCCCCTACCTACTCAAGAGGCGAAGCCGATGCCTGGAAAAAAGCAGCCGTACAGGTAGAAGCAGATTATATCGTACCGATAGAAACACACAACCCCATGGAGCTGCATGCCATCATTGCTCATTGGGAAACGCCCGAAAAAGTAACTGTATTTACAAAAACGCAGGGACCTAAAGACACGCAGGGCGCCGTGATGCAGGCTTTCGGATTAAAAGAAGATCAGGTAAAAGTAATTGCAGAATATGTGGGTGGCGGCTTTGGCAGTGCCTTACGTACCTGGCCACATGAGATGGCAGCATTGATCGCTGCAAAAAAACTAATGCGGCCCGTAAAACTCATGTTAAGCCGCGATCAAATGTTTACGATGGTAGGTTATCGTCCTTTTGCCTGGCAGCGCGTAGCATTAGGCGCCACTGCTGAAGGACAGCTTACCGGACTTACACACGAGGCTGTGGGCCTCACTTCTTCCTATGAAACATTTACAGAAGGTATCGTAAATGCCAGCAAGTTTCTCTATAGCTGTCCCTACGTAAATACTTCTTACAAAGTATTGCCACTTGATGTAAGTACACCCATCTGGATGCGCGGACCGGGAGAAGCCACGGGCTGTTTTGCACTCGAGTCGGCACTTGATGAGTTGTCTTATAAACTCGATATAGACCCGATCGAACTCCGTCTCCGCAATTATGCAGACAAGGACCCGGAGCGCAATCTTCCGTGGTCAAGCAAATTTCTGAAAGAATGCTACCAGTTGGGCGCTGAAAAGATTGGCTGGTCAGCCCGTCCTGCCAAACCAGGCTCTCTGAAAGAAGAAGGCATGCTTACTGGCTATGGTATGGGTACTGGTGTATTTAGCGCCATGCGCTGGCAGGCTGCTGCCCGCGGCATCCTCAAAGCCGATGGCACACTCGTACTGCAAAGTGCCGTGAGCGATATGGGGCCGGGCACTGCTACCGCCATGGTAGAAATTGCCGCCAGCACCCTGCAACTGCCCAAAGACAAAATTCGTTTTGAACTGGGTAATTCATCGCTGCCCCCAGGCCCTACACAGGGCGGGTCTGCCACTACCTCTACACTGGGTTCAGCTGTATTCGAGATATGTACTGAAATAAAAAGCAAACTCAAAGAACTGGCCGTAAAAGACCTGCATACCTATCTGGAACATGCCAAGCCGGAAGACCTCGTTTTTGAAAGCGGACAGGTATTTACCAGTGCTGATAAAAATAAACGGATCAACTACTCCGACATCATGAACCGTAACCGCCTCCCGGAAATTGACGTATTGAAAACTTCTGCCGGAGGTGGTGAATTGCAGAAATATTCGTCTTATTCCTTTTCTGTTCACTTCGTAAAAGTGCATGTACATCCGCTTACCGGGGTCGTTCGTATCAGGCAGATCGCCACAACGGGCGATGCCGGAAAAATCGTAAGCGAAAAGACCGCTCGCAGCCAGATGATCGGCGGTGCCGTGGGCGGCATTGGCATGGCCTTAACCGAAGAAGCTGTGATCGATCACCGGTATGGCCGCTACGTGAATAACAATTTTGGAGACTACCATGTACCCGTTCATGCGGACGTGCCGCATATCGACGCCATTTTTGTCAATAAACCCGACCCCATTCTCAATCCGATGGGAGCTAAAGGAATGGGAGAAATAGCGCTTATTGGTTTTGCCGCCGCCGTAGCTAATGCAGTATATAATGCTACGGGTAAGAGGATAAGAGAGTTGCCGATTACTCCGGACAAGCTAGTTTAAAGAGTTTAAAGGGTATAAAGAGTATAAAGGGTTAGGAAATCTTCTTCGCTTTAAACCCTTTATACTCTTTATACCCTTTAAACTTCGCCCTGTCCCTCTTTTTGAGTATTGCAGCATTTTCAACCGGCTTCTATCTTGCGGATCTCATTAATCAAACAATGGAGATCACCTTATGAAACGAACTGGCCTTTTGCTGCTTTTATTTATTTCATTCAGCACAATCACTCACGCAAGACAGTATACAACAGAGAAAGTCAAAGCCGGTGTGTACGTCACAGCAGGGCTCAATTATGCCGGTGCTGCCGGCTGGGAAAACCCTGCCGAGTCCGGTGCACAACGGATAGCAGGCTTCAATACCGGGTTGAGTTTTTTTGCCCTGATGGGAAAAAATGCCCGGACCATTCTCAATATTGAAGGCTACTTTTCGCAACAGGGATTTGGAAACAAGGAAGCGACCAGCGATGATGATATCAAGAAATTATACATCAATTATATCAATGTACCGGTGATCCTAAAGTACCGGCCTATCAGATCTTTTCAGTCATTCTTTGTAGGAGCAGGCCCCCAGATCGGGTTCCAGGTAGGGGGACATGGTAAGACGCTGGGCGGAGAAAAATTTGAACTCAACCAGGATGCTATTACCAAAAATGTATGGAGTGGAGTGAGCGTAGTTGGGTTCAATTTTGACAGGGTCGTCAATTTTGGTGTTGAGTTCAGCTATCAGCATAGCTTCAGCAGATTTCTTGAAACCAATCCTGACCTGCGGCATTCAGTGATGCAGGCCCGCCTTATTCTTCCGCTCGACTTTGTTTCGGATATGCTCTCAGCTTTTCAGTAATAAAGTTTAAAGGGTTTAATAAGTTTTAAAAAATCTTCATCACTTTAAACCCTTTAAACTCTTTATACAAACTCCCTTATATCCTGCATCAATCTGCTGGCAATATTATTTGCCTTTGATTCAAAGTCGCTTTCTGCATAGATACGGATGATCGGTTCGGTATTGGAGGTGCGCAGATGCACCCAGTCATTATCAAACTCTATTTTCAATCCGTCTTCTGTATTGACTGGATTTTTGGGATATTTATTTCTGATCTTTTCAAAAATGCCTTTAACATCCACACCCTTTTCCAGCTCTATTTTATTTTTTGAAATAAAATAATCGGGGTAGTTGCTGCGCAATGACTTCATGCCTCCTTTCTGACCGGCCAGGTGAGTAAGAAATAATCCGATACCGATAAGTGCGTCGCGGCCATAGTGAAAATCGGGAACAATAATGCCGCCATTACCTTCGCCGCCAATTACGGCAGATTTTTCTTTCATCTTATGCACCACATTTACTTCCCCCACAGCTGAAGGGAAATATTCGCCGCCGTGTTTGATGGTAATTTCTTTGAGCGCCTTGGTGCTGCTCATATTACTCACGGTATTACCCTTACGGTGTTTGAGTATATAATCAGCGACTGCCACCAGGGTATACTCTTCGCCAAACATGCTGCCATCTTCGCATACAAATGCCAGACGATCCACATCCGGATCAACGGCAATACCGATATCTGCCTTTTGCTTGACCACTTCTGCACTCAGTTGTGTAAGATGTTCAGGAAGTGGTTCGGGGTTATGAGCAAAACGGCCATTTACTTCTTCATTCAGCACAATTACCTGCTCCACTCCAAGCGCTTTCAGCAGTGCTGGAACATACGTAGCACCTGTAGAATTTACCGCATCCACCACTACTTTGAAATTGCGGCGGGCAATAGCGTCTTTATCTACCAGCGGATAAGCCAGGATGGCATCAATATGTTTTTGCAAATAGGAATCGTCGGGTCGTATCTTGCCCAGTTTATCTACCGGCACGAAATGGAATGCTTCTGTTGCAGCAATTTCCAATACACGAGCCCCTATGGCTGCAGAAATAAATTCGCCTTCACTATTGAGCAGTTTAAGCGCATTCCATTCTTTGGGGTTATGACTTGCAGTAAGGATAATACCTCCATCAGCCTTTTCCATTACTACAGCCATCTCTACAGTGGGTGTGGTAGAAAGCCCCAGATCCACTACATCAATACCGAGGCCGGTTAATGTGCTGGCTACCAGGTCGCGAACCATGGGACCGCTGATGCGTCCGTCGCGGCCCAGTACTACCGTAGCAGTCTTTTTTTCTTCGAGGAGAATAGTGCCATAGGCGGCTGCAAACTTTACAATATCAATCGGACTCAGGTTTTCTCCGGGTACGCCACCAATCGTTCCCCTGATACCGGATATACTTTTAATCAATGCCACGCGAAAAAAGTTGATTTTTAAAGACTTATAAAATATTTACCAACGCTGTCGAAGTAAGAACAGCGGTTTGTAAACCGGTGCAAAAATACGGGATTCCGGGGTCTTAAACACCAGAACCATTGACGGCAAGGGAAGCTTTTTGTCAGTAGATTCACTACAAAGAGGGATTATGTAAATCATTTATATAACCGTATTTTACCGCAAAACTGTACAAATGAAAAAAATCACCATTCTACTCGCCACCATCTTCTTTCTCTCCGCTTCCGTTTTTGCCCAGGCTACGGACGAACAGAAAGAAACTAAAAAACTGGAAGTTATGGGCGGGCTCTCCGCCGGCTATATGTACAATACCTATATTACTGTGGGAGCTGTAGCAGATGCCTTCGTTTCTGAACAATATGACAAAGATCGCACTATAGCCCTGATGCAGGAACAAATAGGCATGATCGGCAGCGTTGCCAAACTCATGCAGGAAATGCTGGACATTAAAGCGCTCAAATCGCAGTCGGATATTGACTACACAAAAGAAGTGATCGTAGTATTAAAAGGGTTGTCGCTGCAGGCTCAGTATGTAATTGATGTTGCTGAGAAAAAAACAGGTGACCCTACCTCCAAATATGATAAACAGCGGCTTTCTAACTGGTCAAAGATCAGTAAGCTGCTGGGCATTGATGATGAGGAGTAAGCGGATCATCGCTTAGTTACATCCCAGTACTTCACAAAGCTTTTCTTCCAGGTCGGGTCCGCGGAGATTTTTTGCAATTATCCGGCCATCGGGGCCGACCAGGAAGTTTTGCGGTATACTTTGCACACGGTATTGCTGGGCCACGGCATTGTTCCAGAATTGCAGGTCGCTTACATGTGTCCAGGTAAGGTTGTCGGCATGGATGGCTTGCATCCAGCGATCTTTTTGTCCGGGCCGGTCAAGCGAAATACCCAGTACCGTAAAGTTCTTTTCCCGGAATTTCTGAAAAGTGGCTACTACATTCGGGTTTTCTGCCCGGCATGGACCACACCAGCTCGCCCAGAAATCAAGCAATACATATTTACCTCTGAAAGAGGAAAGAGAAACAGGTAATCCTGCTGTATCGGCCTGGGTGAAATCCATAGCCTGGCTACCAATAGCTGTGATTTTGGTTTCTGCTACAGCCTCCTTTACATAAATACCATACATATTGCCCAGGGCATCGGGCTTCAGTTGGTTCAGTCTTTTTTCTGTCAGCAATACATCTTCCGTAAGCTGATAGGTAGCAGCCAGTACAAAAGCACTCACAGGCGATTCTTTGTTGGCAGAGATATAACTATCCACAGCAGCCTGTATCTTCTGACGGGTCGCCTCCATTTGTATACGTATACTGTCTGAGCGGTTTCCCATCTGTGCTTCCTGGTTGATCTTTACGAGCGATTCAAAAAGAGGATCAAAGGTCTGTTGAAATTGTTTGAATTCATTGGGGGTCGAAGAACCTGTAAACTTTATTTCTTTCAGCTTTTTTATATCGCCGTTGATACGGAGTTTACCGGGCGACATAAACGACATGATGCTTTTGCCACCAGACAGGTTAAGATTTACCAGCAGGGGTTCTTTAAGTTCCGCATTCAGTATAAAAGCGCCTTTTTTAACAACGCCACTGGCGAGTGTATCATCCGGGCGATTCGCATCTGTCAGCGAAACCCGTGTCCCTTCCTTCAATCCATTTACTTTACCATTAATGGTCAGTTTCTCCTGGCCTATACTGCACAATGGCCACAACAGTAAAAACAGCATGCTTGCTTTCATAGTTTATCAGCTTCTTTAGCGTGTAAATATACTCAGGTTTTGCTGATCGTAAAATACGGTGGCTAGTACATTTCCGGATTGGCCTATCTGTTAACATTTCTACAACATCAACCCAATACTGTATGTATAAACTGTTGCGCGTCTTTTGCTTCATCTTCGCTGTTTTCCAGCGCGCGTACGAAGGCACTGCCGATTATAGCGCCATTGGCATGAAGACAGGCTGCATCAAAACTGGTTCTGTCGCGTATACCAAAGCCAACCAACACCGGATTTTTTAATTGCATTTGCTGCAGCCGTTGCAGGTATGCGGCTACTTCATCCATATCCTTGTCTGTACCGGTTGTGGAAGAAGAGGAAACAGCATAGAGAAAACCGCTGCTCAGGCTATCCAGCCTGCGCAACCTTACCGGATCGGTTTCCGGTGTCACGAGAAAGATAAAATCAAGTCCGTGTTTTTTTATTGTTGCTCCATAAATCGTTTCAAACTCATATTCGGGCAGATCCGGAAGAATAAGTCCATCAACGCCCACGGCTGCTGCATCTGCGCAAAACCGTTCAAATCCATATTGCAATACGGGGTTCATATACCCCATCAGCACTATGGGTATGTGAACGGTTTTACGTAGTTCGCGGAGCTGTTGAAATAACCGCTCCATCGTCATCCCCTTTTGCAATGCGATGGTACTGCTATGCTGAATCACTGGTCCATCGGCCAGCGGATCGCTATAAGGCATACCCAACTCTGCCATATCGGCTCCTGCCTCCTGTACAGCTTCCAGCACTTTGATAGTACTGTCTGCGTGTGGGTAACCGGCTGTGCAGTAAATATTCAATACGCGTTCTTTCTTTTGCGCAAATAATTGTTGTAAACGGCTCATGATACTTGTAAGATTAGTAGTCTCCCCGTGTCATGGGAAATGTGTTGTCATCAATTGTAATGAATTGATATGCCGGATAGCTGTCTATATCCAGTATTACATCAAACGTTGCCAGTGGAGCGGTTGCTCCTTTTGTATCGAAACGCACCACCACCGTATCGCCTTTTCTTTCTGCAATTACCCGGCGTTGCGTTTCATCATCGGGCAGGCATTTCTGAAATTCAAAACGCTCACCGCCTATATTCGACACACTGCGCATGGCAGTGCTTACCGATGTGCATCCGTCTGCCACTTTAGATAATTTTGCCTTACTGGTCACATAGGCTTCGCGGTTACAGGCCCAGAGAAGTACTGCAAATGCACAGGAGAGAATATATTTCATGGCAATACTCATTTGATGAATTGCATGTATGTAGCCAGATCCTTATCACCGCGCCCGCTCAGGCAAACCACCACTTTATCGCTGCCAGTAAACTTCAGCTGATGTAATGCGGCCAGGGCATGCGAGCTTTCCAGTGCAGGAATGATACCTTCCAGCCGGGCCAGTTCAAATGCTGCATCAACAGCTTCCTGATCGGTAGCACTCAAAAAACGAGCGCGGCCTGATACGAATAGATGGGCATGCAGGGGGCCAATGCCTGGATAATCCAGCCCTGCAGAAATACTATGTGGTTCCACAACCTGCCCGTCTGGCGTTTGCATCACCAGGCTTTTGCTGCCATGCAGGATACCCGGGCGACCCAATTGTGAAGTAGCTGCAGTATGTCCGCTATCAATACCCAGGCCGGCGGCCTCTACAGCTATTAACTGTACAGCAGGTTCGTCGAGGAAATGATAAAATGCACCGGCTGCATTGCTGCCACCACCCACGCAGGCGAGCACATGAGTGGGTAATTCGTTGCCGGTTTTCTCTTCAAGCTGCCAGCGGATCTCTTCGCTGATCACCGATTGAAAACGGGCTACCATATCAGGATAGGGATGCGGCCCGACCACGCTGCCGATGATATAATGTGTATCGGCAGGGTGATTGATCCAGTCGCGAATAGCTTCGTTGGTAGCATCTTTCAGTGTTTTGCTGCCCGATGTGGCTGCTATCACTGTTGCTCCCAGCATTTTCATGCGTGCTACATTGGGGGCCTGCCGCTCGATATCCTTCTCGCCCATATACACGATACAGTTGAGCCCTTTAAGTGCGCAAACAGTTGCTGTGGCTACACCATGTTGCCCCGCTCCTGTTTCTGCAATGATCCTTTTTTTGCCCAGGCGCTGCGCCAGTAGTATCTGGCCGATCGTATTATTGATCTTATGCGCTCCGGTATGACAAAGGTCTTCCCGTTTGAGATAAATGCTGGTACCATGTTTCTCACTTAACCGCTGGGCCAGGTAAAGTGGTGTGGGCCGGCCAGCATAATCTTTCAGCAATTGTCTGAACTCTGCCACAAAACCAGGATCGTTGATGATATGAAGATAACGGGAGCGCAAGTCTTCCACATTGCTGTAAAGCATTTCCGGAATGAACGCGCCGCCAAACTCTCCATAATAACCCCGCTCGCTGGGCGATGTATAACCGGGTGATGATTGTTGTGTTTCCATGTTCCTGTATAGTGCCAGGCAATCCGTTTGAGATTCCTGTCTTATTTTTCTTTTAGTTTTTGTACAAATGCGGCCACCCTGTTCATATCCTTCACTCCTGCACTGACCTCAAAGCGGCTGTTGATATCAATAGAGAATAATCGTTTCCCGGCTTCTTCTGCCGCAAAGTCACGCAGCATATCTTCATCGCCGGGCTCTATTCCTCCACTCAGGAAAAACAATTTGTCGAGCTGCGCTTCCCGCAGCACGGTCCAGTCAAATTTTTTGCCGGTACCGCCATATCCTGCACCCATGGTATCAAACATGAACATGTCGGTACTATCGAGATAGGGACGTGTGATCCATTCAATCGGATCATTATCTGACAGCCGGAATGCCTTGATCACCGTTACATAATTGGCCACTCTTTCGCAGAAAAAGGCCGTTTCATCGCCATGCAGCTGCACCATATCGAGCCGGTAGTCTTCGACAGTACGCATCAGCTCCTCATAAGGAGTATTGACAAATACCCCCACTTTGGCGATACGTCCTTTGATCTGCCGCATTTTCTGAGGCGATATCTTTTGTGCCATGTAGCGGGGCGATTTGGGATAAAAGATAAAGCCTGCAAAATCGACGCCCATTTCATCCAGTGCATTTACCTGCTCGGGCAATGTCATGCCACATACCTTGATGCGCATGGCGGAACGGGGGCGTGCAGCCGGAGTGTTTGTGCTTTCCTGCATAGTTATACCAGTTTTATGATGAACTGGCCTGCAATCGTTAATTAGTGTTGCGCTATACGCAGTTTTTCTACAAACGTTTCAAAAGCAAGACCGGGCTCCGATTCTTTCATGAAATTCTCTCCTATCAGAAACCCGCTGAATCCGGCCTGTCTTAAAGTTACGATCGTTTCCACATTACTGATCCCACTCTCTGCCACTGCTACTTTATCTGTTGGGATTTTGTTGATAAGCTGCAACGATGTATTAATATCTACTTCAAATGTTTTGAGGTTGCGGTTATTCACCCCCACCATATCTACTTCGTCGCAGATATGATCAAGTTCTTCTTCATTATGTATTTCCAGCAATACTTCCAGCCCTATTGTGCGTGCAAAAATGGCCATCTCTTTTACTTCGCGCAGAGTAAGACACGCTGCAATCAGCAGGATCACATCAGCTCCAAAAGCGCGGGCCTCAGCTATCTGCCAGGGGTCGATCATAAAATCCTTGCGCAGCACAGGTATATCAGAGATCACTTTTGCCTGGATAAGATCATCCAGGTCGCCGCCAAAGAAGTTTTGATCGGTCAGGATCGACATCCCGGCAGCTCCTTTATCATTATACGCCCGTATTACCGGTTCCACTTCCAGTTCCTTTGGTTTAAACCAGCCCTTGCTGGGGCTCTTCCGTTTAAACTCTGCGATAATGCCACTGCTTCCCGGCACCAGTAAATGATCACGCAGTGATCGGGTAGGTATTTCCCAGAAAAAACCTTCGCGCCGGAAGCGTTCGATACTGCTCAGCGGCTTGAGTGTTTCTATTTCTTTTCTTTTTTGTGCTACTATCGTATCGAGAATATTACTCATTGCAGATTCAACAGTTTTTTTAGTGAAGCATAGGCACGGCCGCTTTCATGACTTTCCACTGCTGCAAGATAAGCATCTTCGTAGCTGGAATACCCGCCGGTGCTGAATAAGGCCATCGCTGCATTGGCCAGTACCACTGCATGCTGCGCCCAGGTACCTTCACCATTAATTACCTGCAGAAAAATGGCTGCCGCCTGCTCTACGCTGGAACCGCCATAGATATCTGCCGGATACACCATTCGTTTGCCCAACTGTTCAGGCGTCATGATCCTCTCTCCGTCGCGGGTAATTATTTTGGTGTCGTTGGTGAGCGATATCTCATCGTATCCGTCAAGACTATGGATAATGGTAAATGCAGTATCCGTTTCCTGTAGCAGGTAATTGTATACCCGTGCCATTTCGAGGCTGTATACGCCTACCAGTTGATATTTGGGATGACTGGGATTGACCATTGGGCCCAGCATATTGAAGAAGGTACGCATACCCAGGTTGCGGCGGATGGGAGCTACTGTCTTAAGAGCCGGGTGAAACAGTGGCGCATGCAGAAAACATATGCCGGCTTCGTCGACCTCGCGTTGCAAGGCTGCTGTGTCATTCTTGAACTTATATCCCAATTGCTCCATCACATTGGAGGCACCGCTTACAGAAGAAGCTCCATAGTTGCCATGCTTGGTCACTTTTTGCCCTGCGCCTGCTACAATAAAACAGGCCAGGGTCGAAATATTGAAGGTATCTTTTCCGTCACCGCCTGTACCTACTATGTCCAGCGTATCATATCCGGTAACCGGTAGCGGCACACAGAGCTCCAGCAATGCATCGCGAAAGCCCTGCAACTCTTCGATAGTAATGCTGCGCATCAGAAAAGCGGTCATGAATGCCGTCACCTCATGCTCATTGTAGACACCCTTACCGATATTTACGAGTACATCCTTCGCTGCAGCTCTACTAAGCGTTTTATGCTCAAACAAAAGGGTCAATATTTTTTTCATATCCTGAATTCTCTTTCTTGATTAATGATCTTTCCGGTCATTCCATTTTTATTGTTGCAGCCAGTTGCGGAGCATTTTTTCACCCTGCGGAGTGAGTACACTTTCGGGGTGAAACTGTACACCCTGTACATCATACCGGCGATGCCTCAATGCCATTATGTATCCATTTTCATCGCGGGCTGTGATTTCCAGTTCGGCTGGAAAATCTTCTTCTGCCACTACCCAGCTATGATAGCGCCCTACTTCCAGCCCGGGTGCCAGGCCATCCAGCAAAGACGGAAAACTGCCCGGAGCTAACCCACTCACCTGCTGAATAGGTGTGGCCACTCCGTGATATACAGTCGACAGGTTGATCAGTTTGCCACCAAAGGCCTGCCCGATAGCCTGATGTCCCAGGCATACACCCAGTATGGATTTCGTTGCCGCATATTCCTTAATAAGGGGCAGCAGCAGGCCGGCTTCTTCTGGAATACCAGGGCCGGGCGACAGGATAATCTTGTCGTATGCAGCAACCTTATCAAGCTCGATCTGATCATTGCGATATACATCTACCCGCTGATGCAGGATTTTTTCTACCAGGTGTACCAAGTTGTAGGTAAAAGAGTCGTAATTGTCGAATACTAATATTTTCACAGCACTATTATTTCCGGATAAAATGATTTAACGCACATCCTCGCCCAGTTGAATGGCTTTTTTAAGTGCGCCGAGTTTGTTGTTTACTTCCTGCAATTCATTCTCAGGCTGGCTGGCGGCCACTACTCCTGCACCTGCCTGATAGGTAAGTGTATTGAGCCGGCTCAGAATGGTTCGGATCATAATGGCATGCACGCAGCTGCCATCGAAGCCGATAAAACCCAGTGCGCCGCCATAAAAACTGCGCGAGGTGGGCTCCAGTTCATCAATACGTTCCATCGCTTTAAACTTTGGAGCTCCACTCAATGTACCGGCAGGAAAGGTTTTGGCCAGCAGGGCAAAGGGATTGCTGCCCTCATGTACCCGGCCTGTCACTTCGCTCACCATATGTATGACATGAGAGTAGTATTGAATTTGTTTATATCGTGCCACTTCCACTTCATCGCAAAGACGGCTAAGATCATTACGCGCCAGATCCACAAGCATTACATGCTCTGCATTTTCCTTGGCATCCTGCAGCAGGCGTTCTGTTTCCCGGCGATCAACTGCATCATCACCACTGCGACGGAAGGTGCCGGCAATCGGATGTACAACAGCTTTGCCATCGTGAATGAGTATCTGTGCTTCCGGCGATGACCCCATCAGTTTATAATCACCATAGTCAAAGAAGAAGAGGTAGGGGGAAGGATTCACACTTCTCAGGGCACGGTATACATTAAACTCATCACCGGCAAATGCCTGTTGAAAACGCCGGCTGAGTACGATCTGAAATACATCGCCCCGCATACAACTGCTGATCCCGCTTTTAACCATCTGCCGGTATTCCTCATCAGTCATATTAGATGATTCGGTTCCTTTTACCTGAAACGGATATACCGGTACATCCTTGCTTTTGATCAGCGACTCCACCAGCGAACGCTCACTCTCCATATCTCCCACCCTGTTTTCGCAGATAAACAATTCGTCTTTGAAATGATTAAACGCGATCACATACTGATACAACCGGTAACGCATAAGGGGTATAGGCGTGCCCGTATCTTTTTTCTTATCCTTCAGCCGGATGGTTTCAAAAAAACGAACGGCATCATAGGTGGTATATCCATACAGCCCCTGACCAAACCGCGCTTCGCGGCTACCGTCTGTTTTGACATCAAACCGCTGCATGTAATTCCACAAAAGACCCGGCACATCGGTGTCTGCTTTCAACGCCTGGCGGCGGGGCGGCTGTCCGGGAATTTTATACTCCACTTCTTCTGCATTGCGGATCTCCATGCCACCAATGGCATTGATACAGATAAATGAATAACTGTTTTCTGCGAGTTGATGATCGGTGCTTTCGAGGAGAATGGTATCCCTGAACCGGTCACGCAGTCGCAGGTAAATACCCACGGGCGTATATACATCGGCCAGCATCCGGCTACAGGTGGTAGATAACTCGATTTTATTCATACAAATCACTTCCTTTTAATGCGCCTGCCTGACACAGGCATAAACAAAAAGCCCCGGATTATTCCGGGGCCTGAATTACTTTATATACAAAGCAATGACATTACAGCAACCCCGGGGATTGTGTATGCCACCACCACTGAATAGTATTGAATTGTTGTTTCATCGTTTGCAAATATGAATGCAAAAAAGGAAATCGTCAAATTTTTTTATGAAATTCCGCTAATATGAACATCCATTAGTAAAACCATCTGTTATGAAGAAAATATGCTTCGCCTTCCTCACCCTGGCGATCCTGGCTGCCTGTGGTGGCCCCTCCAAAAAAGCCATGCGCTCATTAAATGCACAAAGAAATGCCGGAAAGGCCACGTATGCCCACCTGTTTTACAACGGATATCACCAATTGCTTAATGAGGTCACATTCAGGCTCGATAGTGTGTCGACCGATGACTCTTATGGTTATACCCAGGCCAATCCCATTATGGTAAGTGGTGCCACAGAAAGCGGCGCTTACAATCAGCGACGTTTTCTGAATGCCCTGCTGGGTCCGGAAGGTGAAGCAATTACTTATACCAGGCGCGGTAGTTGCTGTCCGTTCAACTCGCCCAATGGTTTTATGGGCGGCGGTCTGCTTGATATGTATGAGGTGACCATTGCCGGACAAAGCAAACCTGTTGTGCTCTATGTAAATTTGTATGACAGGGGCATACTTCGCGCACCCAAAGGTTTTACCTTTAAAAAATAAATGAATACACCGGATATACTCCTTCATCCCGGCTTATATAACTCGGGACCGGAACACTGGCAATCACACTGGGAACGTGAATATGGTTTTACACGCATTTTGCAAAACGACTGGGAAACACCTGTATTGCAGGACTGGCTGCTCGGTATTGACAGGACACTTAACGGACGGGACCTTTCGCAGGTCATACTGGTAGGACATAGCCTGGCCTGCTGCACTATTGCGCACTGGGCCCATGAACGCGGACAGTTGATCAAAGCTGCATTGCTGGTGGGCCCCAGCGATGTCGAAGCCCCCTCTTACCCTCCGGGCACCACAGGCTTTGTACCCATGCCTTTATACAAAATGCCTTTCCCGAGCATTGTAGTGGCCAGCAGCAATGATGAATATGTAACCCCCGATCGCGCTGCCTTTTTTGCAAAGGCCTGGGGAAGCCGGCTTATCAATGCGGGAGATAAAGGACATATTAATTCTGCATCGGGTCTGGACAATTGGCCCGAAGGCCTGCAATTGCTGCAACAACTTTATTGATGATTTC
This sequence comes from Chitinophagaceae bacterium, assembly GCA_047600605.1. GTDB lineage: Bacteria > Bacteroidota > Bacteroidia > Chitinophagales > Chitinophagaceae > CAYMZZ01. The sequence continues at coordinate 1,669,777 of JASGKK010000001.1, forward strand.
GCTATAAAACCACAAGCCCCGGCCAGGCCGGGGCTGTTTTTTAACCACACACTCTACTTATTTTCTGGTACCAAACCGATAACCAACAGTCAGTTGAATGCCCGTGTTTTTGATATTAGAATCGTTGTCTGAAATATCAGTAAGTCCTTTTACGAAACGCAGATCGGCCAGGAAGCCATTCTTCAGCTCATAGGTAGCGCCGAGCAGCCAGGCAAAATCGCCGCCTTTTACATTGTCTTTTACATCTTCCTTATCGCCCATGTAGTTGGTCTTGGCAGATGCCAGAAAGCCCAACTGGGGACCGGTGTGCAGATGCAGATTATTCCACACATTGTACCGAACGGTGAGCGGCAGGTTGATGTAATTGAAATCGTATGATCCTTTCCCTTCTTTGGCACCCTGCATCGAATACAGCAGTTCGGCCTGTATAGAAAGTTTGGGCTGGATCTGGTAGGTGCCCAATGCGCCGATTACAAGACCTGTTTTGGTTTTCAGGCCATTATCGTCATCTTCAAAAAAATTGGTAAGACCTGCACCAGCCTTGACACCTACACTGAGCTGTGCACTGGCATTCATGGTAAACAAAGAGGCCATCAATAAGGCCATAGCGGTCACAATAATGGAGATTTTTTTCATACAAATAGGTTTAATGATTAAATGGATGGCGCAAAGCTATAGGCTGTATGAGGCTGGCTTTCGTGAAGATGAGCAAATGGACAGATTGAGCCAGTTATTGGCAGTATGATTGCGTCTGCCGTTTATCATAAGGAAGTTCTCTTTTACCCTCTAATCAGTATCTTCGGTAACCTCAGCACTTTATTGACCGTTCACATCCAAAACAATGCATATATGAAACTGGCTCGTATCTTTTTCATCTCTCTGTGTCTTCCTTTTTTTGCTACTGCCCAGGACGATGGCAGTTACAAAACCCCTCCCAAAGACATAATGGATATGTTGTTGGCTAAACCAACTCCGAATGTCAGCATTGATGACAAAGGAGAATGGATGATACTGACCGAAAGCAGCAGCTATCCTTCTGTGGAAGAGCTGGCCCGGCCCGAATTAAAAATTGCAGGGCTGCGTCTTAACCCGGCCAACTTTGCACCCAGCCGGCAAAATTTCATCAACAACATTTCTTTACGTAATCTCAAGACGGGTAAAGAAAGTAAGATAACAGGTCTGCCCTCTCCACTTTATGCAGGTGCTGTAAGCTGGAGCCCTGATGACCGCAAAATTGCATTTACACATACCACCGCCAGCCGCGTGGATCTCTATGTGGTTGATCTGGCTACGCAAAAAGCTACAAAGGTCAACAAGACGGCGCTTAATACAGCTTATGGTGGCTATCAGTGGTTTGACCGCAATACATTGCTGTATCGTACGATCATCAAACCCGTTTCGGCTGCACCACCCAAACCACTCCTGCCCAAAGGGCCGGTACGCAGGAAAATTATGGCAAAGCCTCCCCACGCCCCACTTACCAGGATATGATCAAAAGTCCGTATGATGAGCAGCTGTTTGAATTCTATACAACTACTCAACTCGTAAAAAATGTGAATGGAGTGGAGACGCGGATCGGACAACCGGCTATCTACAGCAGCGTTGATGTTTCGCCCGACAAAAAATACCTGCTGATACGCACCATCAAAAAACCATTTTCTTACCTGGTTCCTGCCGGTGGTTTTCCCAGTACGCTGATCATTACTGATGTGAATGGCAAACTGGTAAAGCAGGTGGCTGATCTGCCTTCTTCCGAAACCGCTCCGTCGGGCAATGACAATGTGCAACCTGTAGCGCGCAGCTTTGAATGGCGTGATGATGAGCCCGCCACACTGGTCTGGTGCGAACCACTGGATAGCGGTCTTATCAAAAAACAGGTGGAATATCATGATGCTGTATTTGCCCAGTCAGCACCTTTCACCGAAAAACCACGTGAACTGTTTAAAACAAAAATGCGTTATCGCGGCACAACCTGGGGCGATCAATCGGTGGCACTGGTAACTGAAGGGCTGACCGGCAAACAAACTACGCAGCTTGACCGCTATAGCAGCATTACCGGCGATCTGGAAAAACTGATCACGCGCAATACCACCGATGCCTATTCCAATCCCGGGTTCCCTGTTACGGCTCCCAACAAATATGACCGCAGCGTCTTGCTGACAATCGACAACGGCAATAAGATTTTACTTAACAACACTACAGGAAGCTCGCCCAAAGGTGACCTCCCCTTCCTGCTATCATACGACATCCATACCAAAAAAGCAGACACACTCTGGCGTTGTCCGGAAGGTTCTTATGAAACAGTAGTGCGTGTGCTGGATGCAAACCGCCTGACCCTGGTGACACGGCGTGAATCAGAAAAAAACATGCCCAACTACTGGCTCAAAGACCTGAAAGCGCGTATTGCAGACCGGCCATTGACACAGTTCACCAATCCCTATCCGCAACTGGATGGCGTAAGCAAACAAAAAATAAAATATAAACGGGCCGATGGTATCGACCTTACTGGCGACCTGTATCTGCCAAAGGGATATGATGCGAAAAGAGATGGTCCTCTTCCTGTATTTATCTGGGCCTACCCGGCAGAATACAATTCTGCTGCCGATGCAGCACAGGTACGCGGCAGTGAACATCGTTTTACGTTGCTGAACTGGGGCTCGCCCGTATTTTATGTAACACAGGGATATGCTGTTCTCAACAACGCGGAGATGCCGATTGTTGCTACCGATAAGGATAAAAAGCCTAATGACAATTTTGTGGATCAACTGAAGATGAATGCTGAGGCAGCTATTAATACGTTGGCTGATATGGGCGTGGGTGACCGTAACCGGGTAGCAGTAGGCGGACATAGTTATGGTGCATTCATGACGGCTAACCTGTTGGCTCATACCAATCTCTTTAAGGCCGGTATTGCCCGAAGCGGTGCTTACAACCGTACACTTACCCCATTTGGTTTTCAGAATGAAGATCGTACTTACTGGCAGGCACCCGATCTGTATAATACCATGAGTCCATTCAGCTATGCCGACAAGATCAAAACGCCGCTGCTGCTGATTCATGGTGATGCGGACAACAATACCGGCACTTATCCGATTCAAAGCGAACGGATGTTTAACGCAATCAAAGGCCATGGCGGCACCGCTAAATATATCAGCCTGCCGTATGAAAGCCACGGTTATGCCGGCCGGGAAAATATCCTGCATGTGCTGGCCGAACAGTTTAGCTGGCTGGAAAAATATGTAAAACAGGCACCAAAATCAGCAACAGGAACCGGTGCAAAGGGTTTTTGAATCTTACAGAAATCAGGCCTTTACTACAAAAAAAATAATCTACTTTTGTAAATTAACACACCATCAAACTCCCACTATTTAAAACAATGAAAATCCGTCAACACCTCCTGTTATTGGCCCTTTTTTCAGTAGTCCTTTTTAGCGGTTGCACTAAGGACGATGATGACGATAACGATACCCCAAAAACAAATATGGAACTGTTAACGGCTCATCCCTGGCGTTATTTTGAGTATTTCAGAAACTATAATTCCAGTTCGACCTCAGTGCACTACAAAAGAGGGAAAACCAACAATCTTATCAATCTGGATAATAGCCTTGTAACGTACAGAACAGATGGCACTTATACTGAAATCAACGAAACAGGAGCTACACTTAATGGCACCTGGCGCTTCCTCAATAATGAGACCGTTGTGGAAGTGGTAAACAGTATGGGTACATTCAGTTCTACTATTATGAAACTGGATAAAGAGGAGTACTACTGGTATTCTTCTACGTTATCAAATGGCACTTACGGAAAACAATACAAATAATCTCTGCCCCGAATAAAAGAAAAGGCTGCCTGAAGGCAGCCTTTTCTTTTATTCGGAAAATATCCACACTTCGTACACTAAAACAACGACCGGCGGCCTGCGGATCGGTTAATCCAGTATCTTTAGACAAATCAGGAACTGCATGCGTTATCGGTTGCTTTTTATCGGCTTGCTGGCAGGTGTCTTTGCACAGGCACAGGCATTTACCGAAATGGAAAAGGACAGCCTGGTGACAGCCCTGTTTCAACGAAAGACTACTGTAGCAAAACAGGAAGCAGCGAATACCGATTTCTCCGACTTCTCTTTCACCTGGAATGGCCGCACTTTTACAAAGGAATCACTTCTGGGAAAAACAGTTCTGCTGCAATTCTGGCCGGATCTTGAAAAATCATCTGTAGCAGAATTACAGGTACTGAATGAACTCTACAATTCGCTACGTGGTCATTCAAATTTTGAATGCATTGGCTTTGTACAGGGGTCAGCCGATTCAGTTGCTGCGCTTTGCGAGAAGTATAAAATTGGCTTCAAACTCATCTCCATATCGCCTGAAGAATGTATTCGTTTAAACAAGCAAAACATTCAGGGAGGCAGTATTTTACTTGATCAGCAGGGGCTGGTTCGTTTCAGAAGCCGTACTGCTCAGCTGGAAAAATGGAAAGCCACTAAAAACGTTTTTCTGCAGCTATACCCTGTCATCAGAGAATTTCTGTAATACTTTCAGCATCACCTGTACTGTAAAACCGCAAGAAACGGATAGGAAGCGGCATTTCGGTAAGCTATTTTTGCAGTATGCAATCAACAGTAAATACTACGCACGCCCACTTCGGCCAGATAAAAGAGGCAATTGCCTATATCAGTGAGCATTTTACGCATCAGCCTTCTCTGGAAGAGGTGGCGGCCCGCGTACACCTGAGCCCCTATCATTTTCAGCGGCTCTTTACCGATTGGGCGGGAGTGAGTCCGAAAAAGTTTTTACAGTATATCACCCTGCAGCACGCCAAGCAGATGCTGAATACCGGTCATCGCTCACTAAGTGATACTGCATATACAAACGGTCTTTCGGGTATCAGCCGCCTTCACGATCTGTTTATTAAACTGGAAGGCATGACACCGGGTGAATATAAAAAAGGGGGTGAAGGCATCGTCATCCGCTACCAGTATGCGGATTCAATTTTCGGAAGATTGCTGATTGCTTCTACTCAAAAAGGTATCTGCTACATGGCTTTTGCGGATGAAGAGTCTGTTGCCATGAATGAGCTGAAACGTCTTTTCCCGCATGCATCCTACAAAAACGAACCTGATCCGTATCAAATACAGGCCCTGGATGTAATCAGCGGTAAAGGAAAGGATATCGGGGAAATTAAATTGCACCTCAAAGCCACTCCTTTTCAGCTAAAAGTGTGGGAGCTCCTGCTTCGCATTCCCCAGGGACAGGCCTGTAGTTATGGCCAGTTGGCACAGGCTATCGGGCAACCAGGTGCTGCCCGTGCTGTAGGCACTGCCGTTGGCGACAATCCCGTGGCATTCCTGATTCCCTGCCATCGCGTTATCCGGTCAAGTGGTGTACTGGGCGACTATCATTGGGGCAGTGATCGCAAGATGGCTTTACTGGGCTGGGAATCGGCCCGGGCCGATCAATCCGTTACCGATGCAGGAACATCTGTACACGACTGATCAGGCTGTATGGCGTCTCATACACGCCCAACAAATAAAATGGGCCTGCCATAAACGCCTCAGGATCTACGGCACACTCCGTTGCCGGTCGGGCAAACGAATGAAACGTGAAAACCGCGTATTTTTTATGACTGAAAAAGCTGCGCAACTGGCCGGCTTCAGACCCTGTGCACATTGCTGCCACACAGCTTACTTAAAATGGAAACATGACACTCTTCGCCAGCACTCCGATTGAAAATATTTTACCTTATGACGGCCATACCTCTTATTGGCCCGATTTCTTAACTGCCACTGAAGCTACCGCCAGCTATGAGGCATTGCTGCATTCTACCGAATGGAAACACGACGAAGCATTTATTTTTGGCCGGCACATTATTACCAGCCGTAAAGTGGCCTGGTATGGAGATGGAAATTTTGATTATGCCTATTCTAAAATAACCAGAACAGCCCTGCCCTGGACAACCGAACTCGAATCTGTTCGTAAACGGATAGAAATTATTTGTGGTGTACGTTTCAACTCCTGCCTGCTTAACCTCTATCACAATGGCACAGAAGGTATGGCCTGGCATAGTGATGACGAAAAATGTATGGGCGCTACTCCTTTCATTGCCTCACTTAGCCTGGGTGCCGCCCGCCGCTTTTCATTTAAACATAAACGTAGCGGTGAGAAAATAGATATTCTGCTGGCGCCAGGCAGCCTGCTCACGATGAAGGAAAATACACAAACCAACTGGCTGCATTGTTTACCGAAAAGTGCCCGGGTACAGCACCCGCGCATCAATCTTACATTCCGCCGTTTTATTGAATAAACTGAAACGGGCCTGTCAGAGACAGACCCGTGTATTATTTTTTATCGTAGGGTCTGAAATCGAGTGGCAGCATTTCGGCCATTTTTTCGCTCCATCCCCAGTAAGCACTGGAAAATATCTGGTCTGGCGGATAATAACTGCCATCAGGATATATGGCAATCGTGACCGGGTTGATCAGCCATACCAGTGAACGTTGAAAGGTAACGCTTCGTTTCTCCCGGTGATAGGCCAGGTAAGCGGGATCTTCCGTTTCTTTTTTATAGGTAATAAGCAGGTAATTTGGGAAATAAATTTCTTTATATCCGGGATGAACCGCATAAAGCAAACTGTCTGCTGTGAGCGTCTCTCTTGCGTAAGTATCCGTATAATCATCCTGATTTAAAATACGATTATAATAGGCCGAAGAATCCGCGCCCACACTGTCTTTGCGCTGAATGACCGGTGCGTTATTATTACCCCCTACACGTACAGACAGCACGTTGCCACTGCTTACCCTTGCCTGCTGGCGATACAGCTCTCTTACCCGTTCTTTTTCCAGGTTATAGGTCCGCACCATGCGGCGCACTTCAAAGCCTTCAGCCACGAGCGTATTTTCGTAGGAGGCCCGCATAAAATGCATCATACTTCCGTAAAACGCTTTATCGCGCGATTGCCGCCAGCGGCGTCTTACTTCTTTTTTCTTTTCATCCATATCCTCAAACAGGGCAAAACCTGTATAGGATGAAGACCCTTCTCTGAATTTTACTTCGAAACTTTCCAACTGATATTTGATACGGTACCCCAGCGATTTGTTTTCAACGATAACAGGTTCGTCGCAATAGGCGATGATGCGATTGCTTTTTTTATAATAGCGGAAACGGATACTCTTTTCGTTTCTGATTTTACACTGTTCGGCTGCGGGAGTCATGCCGAGAAAGTTTTCTGTAAAAAGACGGCCCCACTTATCCCAACCTTCTTCTACCGAAGGCTCCACCACTACATTTTCCAGTGTCCGTACTTTTACCTGCATCTCTACTTTCAGGTTGAGCGGCAATTGTGCTGAGCTGAATGAAAATGCATTGGTTTCATAACCCACGCTCGAGATCACCAGGTCATATTTTCCGGCAGCAATATTTCTTAACTCAAACTGGCCGTTTTTGTCCGATACGGTTCCTTTTGAGGTGTTGCTGATAAATACGCTGGCACCTGCCACTGGTTCCTGGCTGGCGGCATTCACCACCCTGCCCGTAATGACAGACTGAGCTATTCCGCTCAGCGGAATCAGTATAGATAGCAGAAAAAGAAAAGCCGGTATGCGTAACATACCGGCAATATAAAAGAAGATCGCCGAATATATCCGGCTTTAACGGTAATTAACTTACTCCAGGCCAAACATTCCTTTATTGAGCTGCTGCAATATCTGTGTTTTATACTCCGCTGCAATCAATAAGGAGATGTTGTGCGGGCTACCGCCATACGACACCATACGAACAGGAATATTCATAATGGAACCGAACAGTTTTTTTACGATATCGGTGGTCTGTCCTATCTCATTGCCCACTACAGAAATAATCGTCTGGTTATGATCTACCTCGGTAGTACCAAATGGCTCCAGTTCTTTTAGTATCTCTTTGAGATGCAGTGAGCTGTCAATGGTAAGTGATACGGCTACTTCAGAAGTAGTGATCATGTCGATGGGCGTACGGTATTTTTCAAATACTTCAAATATCTTCCGCAGAAAACCGTAAGCCAGCAGCATCCGGCTGCTTTTAATACGGATAGCGATGATATTATCTTTTGCCGCCACGGCTTTTACACCCACACTACCCGCCTGCTCTGCAATGAGTGTACCCCTTGCTTCCGGCTCCATGGTATTGAGCAGTTTTACGGGCACCTTGTATTGCTGTGCCTGCCAGATGCTGGCAGGGTGAAGGATTTTGGCGCCAAAGTAGGCGAGCTCCGCCGCTTCCTCAAAGCTCAGCTGCTCGATAGGCACTGTCTTTTTCACTACGCGGGGGTCGTTGTTGTGCATGCCATCAATATCTGTCCATATTTCACATACACTGGCATTGATAGCAGCGGCAATCAGCGACGCTGAATAATCACTTCCGCCGCGCTTCAGGTTATCTACCTCGCCGCGACTGTTGCGGCAGATGTAGCCCTGTGTTACAAACAGTTTTTTATCGGAATGCTGCTGTAGCAACTGACTCAGTTTTGCCTTTATGCTGCCTATCTGGGGTTCGTCGTAAGCGTCGATTGACATGAACTCCAGTGCCGGCAACAGCGAATGAGGAATGCCCTGCTCTTCGAGGTAAGTGCAAAACAACTTGGTGGATAGCAATTCTCCCTGAGCGAGGATATCCTTGCTAAGCGCTTCGCTGAAAGAGATTTTGAGAATGATATTCAGAAATTCGAAATGCTCGGCAACGATTGACCTTGCCTTCGCAATAGTTTCGGGCTTCGATACCAGGCTTGTAATAAAGTTATGATAATGTGCTTCGAGCTTATCGATGCATTCCTTGGCCGTACCACGCTGGCCTTTTGCAATATTATCCCCTATTTCCACCAGCGCATTGGTGGTACCAGACAGAGCCGACAATACCACAATGGTTGGCTCTGTCTCACGGGTCACCAGTGATACGATTTGGTGCATGCGCTCCGGCTTGCCCACACTGGTGCCTCCAAACTTCATTACTTTCATGATTGGTTCCCCCTTACCGAAATTTTACAGTTTTTATTAATGGAGTGCAAAGATAGGAGAAGTGGTAAAAACGTGCGTTAGCGGAAGCCCTAATAAAAGGGGAATTCGGGCAAGAATAAACCTTTGTCGTAGCAGAAAGAAATGACGATTTCCGGTTTACTTCTGCCCGCTCAACTACTGCGTCATAAAATTGTAACATGCCATGATCCGTCGGCTATTGTTACCACATGGATACACATCTGCCACAAACCGACCGGGCCGGCAATAGAAGCGTCTACTATAACAGGGAAAGCGGTTGACTAAACGGTATGTCCGTTTTTTTGTTCAGGCAGAGTCAATTCAAATCTTTTGCCTAATTGCTGCAAATCCTCCCAAACCACGGGCAACAGGGGAATGCCCTGCTGCAATCTTTCTGCCTGCATTTCACGCTCGGGATCGCCTGGTACCAGCACTTTTTCCTGGCCCGGAGCAGGCCTGGCCTCTCTGAATCCACGGATCCAGTGATCCATACTGGCTTTAAATTCGTCGGCAGGCCGGAATGCATCTACACGCATGGCCCCGAGAAAATGTCCGATGCCTTTACCGGGTTGCTGGCTGGGCAATGGAACGTATGCGGGAAAAGGCGGCACCCAGGGAGCATAGTTGGCTCCACTTAACAAGGCTGAAAAAATATCGACAATGGCGCCCAGCGCATAGCCTTTATGGCTGCCATGATCACGGTCACCGCCGAGTGGCAGCAGAGCACCTCCTTTTTTCAGGATATGGGGATCAGTCGTCGAATTACCCTCGGCATCCTGCACCCAGCCTTCGGGCGTGGGCTGACTTTTGCGTTGAAGGATTTCCAGTTTACCGTTGGCAGCGGTAGTAGTAGCCAGATCAGCAACAAACGGGGGTTCCTCTCCTGCCGGCGCCACTACACAAATGGGATTTGTGCCCAGCATTTTATCAATGGAAAATGTAGGTGCAACCAGCGGGCTTGCATTGGTCATCGCAATTCCCATCATATCATACTCCAGCGCCATCATAGCATGACAGGCTGCAATACCAAAATGATTGCTGTTTTGCACACTCACCCAACCTGTACCTACCTGCTTTGCTTTTTCAATAGCCAGCTTCATGGCAAATGGGGCTACAACCAATCCGAGCCCACTATCTCCATCAACTACGGCAGTAGAAGGCGTTTCATGAATGACGCGGATATGAGGAGTGGCATTTACACGCTTGTTTTCCCATAGCCGTACATAGCCGCTCAGGCGGGCTACTCCATGTGAATCAATTCCCCGGAGATCGGCGGATAACAGCGTTTCGGCTGCTGTTGCCGCCTGTTGTTCAGGACAACCTATTGCAATAAATACCTGACGGGTAAAAGCCAGTAACTGGCTATAATCAAAGATATATTCCTGCATGCAGTAAGAATCAGCACTTTTAAGAGTGGGTTTTATTAAGCCACGGACTTTGTCCGCGGCTTAATAAACAATATCAGAATGGCAGATCATCGGAAGAATCAGTGTTTACTTCACTGGCTGATGATACAGAACTGTTGCCACTGTTATAATTATTATTGTTATTACCAGCACCTGAATAACCACTATTACCACCACCGCCTTCTGTACCACGGCCTCCGAGCAACTGGATCTCACGTACTCTCAGCACCAGGGATGCACCTGAAGTGCCATCGTTGCGCTGAAAAGTACGCACCTCAGGCTGACCATCTGCATAAACCTGTTTGCCCTTGGTAAGATATTGTGCAACAGCCGTACGATCGGTCCAGTAAGAACAATCCACCCAGGTCGTCTTTTCCTGCTGATTCCCCTGCGCATCTTTAAACTTCTCTGTATGGGCGACGGTAAAGTTGATCACATTCTTCCCATTCACGGTATTCACCACGCAATCTTTGCCGAGGTTACCAATAATTTGCATTTTTATCATAATGGTAGATTTTTACAATTTAAAACAAAGCGGCAAGTTAGTATTATTATCGGGCCTGCCATCGCCGGAAGGAAGCCAGTCCCCGGGCTCTGACCGGTTTGTTAATAACTTTTACTAACCTACCGCCAACTACCCCATAGATGCAAGGTACAATACCGGACAGGCCTGTTCCAAGAGAAAAAAACAGGAATTTCAGGAGAAAATCCTCACTGAATTCCTGTTTTTTAACCATTTAATTTTCGTGTAAATCTGTCAATCTTCTGTACGGGCACTCGCAGCATCAATCGTACGACCAAAAAAGATCGCATTCATAAACAAACGTGTTCCACCCAGCCAGAATGCCCTGAAGTTGGGATTATCAGCGATATTGACAACCCTGCCACTTCCTACGGTATTAACAATCACGGCAGCAGATTGCTGAATAGCATCGAGATTTTCGCGGCTCACCCATCCACTCTGCAATGGTTTGGCTCCATAGGCAAATGGTGTGGCATAAGGATTTTTACTCTTTTCCATAAATACCCTGTTGGCCTTAAACATACTCACCACAGGCTGACGATAACCATAGGCCAGCGGATGAGAAAGATCCGCTTTTGCCTCAAAAATAGCTCCACTCACCTGCTGTGCTCCGGCCACCTGCTCGCGGTCGGCATAGGTCAGCTTCTGTGTACTGTCTGTTGCTGGTTTTACCTTTTTAAAGGTCACCCCGGATATGCCATTCTGGGCAGCCCAGCTAACGGCTTCCTCCAGGAGGATCAGTGTGCCGCCACCCTGCACCCAGCTTTTTAATTTCTCCTTATTCAGATCCTGGTAGCTTCCCCCTACCATGATCAGCGTATTGTAACGATCGGCATTTACCCGGTTAAACTGTGCCTGCTCCAGATGAGTGGCGGGCATATCCATCCGCTGATCGAGCAGAAACCAGACCTCACCCGCATCGGTGGCATTCACACCGCTACCCACAATCATGGCAACTGATGGTGTGGTCAGCGGCGCAAACCGGCTACTGCCCAGGTCACTGCCACTGGCAGAACTTCCTGAAGCTACAGCGTATACATTCAACCCGTTCTCCTCAGCCGTCTGTCTTATCAGTTCATAAAGCGCCGGGCTGCTCATTGACTGCAGGGCTGCAGGTATTTCGATCGTACCATAATTGAATTTGCGCAATTGCCCGTTTGTCATTATTTCAAATGGCTGCGTAGCCACCCGCGTGAGCACTCCTTTCTTTTGCAATGCATACAAAGCACGCGGTGCCAGCAACTCATCCCATTCAAACAGATAGGCATAAGCTGATTGTCCGCCTGTCACCTGCCCTTTTTCAAATACTGCGTCTTCTACTTTTTTTCCCAATGAAGCTCCGGTTGGCGCCACCTGTGCCGAAGGCAATCCAAAAGCCAGTGGCATGGTCCAGGAAGTGATATCATAAAAAAGACTGTCGCGATAAGTAGTAGTGCGATCGAATATCGCCTTAATCAATCTGGACTGTGGCTGCTGCAGCGGTACTGCAAAGGAAGTACCTGGTTCAAAGCCCTGACCTTCCGCTTTAATACCAGCTTTCAATTCATATACTTCTATCTGATGCCGCAACAGCATTTGCACAAACAGGGAAGTTTTGCGCTTATCGGTCGCAGAGCCGAATACATAGACAGCCGGAGCACCTGCCGCCTGTACAGCGGTGCGATAAAACTCACGCTGCCATTGTAAAAAATCTTTCCGCAATGCACGGGCGCCTTCGAGTGTCGACAACGTTGTTACAAACTGATTGCGGATGGTAAAAGGAAAACTCAGCAGCCCATTGCTGGTCTGCTGCAAATGTCCGCGCGAACTGGCCTGCTCAAACAGAATACCTATAGCGCCGTTTACATCCGGATAGGTAGATCCTTTTCCGTAATAAAAATCATCATAGTTTTCTTTAGTGAAATAAAGCGACCCGATACGATCCAGATAGCGGGCATGAAACTGTCCGAGCTTCGCTGTCAGATCCTGGTTTTTATCGGGAGTAAGCGGGTTGACCCGCGAAGGAACACCGGGTTGAAAAAAGAAAGTCGCATTGCTGCCCTGTTCATGATGATCTGTAAGAATGTTTGGTTTCCATTTATGAAACCAGGCCAGGCGATTCTGACTTTCTACGTGTACTGCAGGCAGCCAGTCGCGGTTGAGATCAAACCAGTAATGGTTAAAACGGCCGCCGGGCCATACCTCATTAAACTCACGCGAAGCCGGATCGCTCACGAGGTTTTTGCTGCGATGCTGATTGGCCCAGGTCGAAAAACGCTGCAACCCATCCGGGTTAAAAGACGGATCAAATAATATCACCACATTCTCTAGCAGCGATTCAATCTGTGGTCCCTGTGCTGCTGCCAGATAATAAGCACTTACCAGGGCTGCATTGGCACCACTTGGTTCGTTGCCATGAATAGAATGGCCGATGTACACAACAATCGGCATATCATCTATCGGCAGGCTGGCTGATTGGCCGGGATCGGTCAGTTGTACATGCTGCTTGCGGATTTCTTCGAGACGCTGCTGATTGCGCGGAGACGTAATGATCAGCAGGACCTGTGGTCTTTTTTCATAAGTAAACCCCATCACTTCCAGTTTGATACGGTCGGGTGCCGCTGCGGCTACAGCCTTCATATAATTGACGAGCCGGTCATGCGTCACATGATATTCTCCCACTTCATGATAGATTACGTCTTTGGGTCGGGGAATAGCTGGATTGTACTTCACACTGTCGGGCAGATAATAGGAAAGATCCTGCCCCGTAGCCAGGCCTGCCAGCAGCAGACAGCCCAGCACACAGAAAAATTTTCTCATAGACTGTTGATTGATTGGAACGTGGAAGATAGGCAATTGAGAGGATTTGAAGATTTGAGGATTTGAAGATTTGAGGATTTGAAGATGTGGCGATGAGATAATGTGCTAATGTGACAAATGTGCTGATGTGCTAATAGGCTAATGAGCATACGCATGGTGACAAATCTTTCATTATCAATGACAACTTCCGCAGGGCATTTTTCTTCCCGGCAGCGGAGATTCTCAAATCGCCCTGTTCCCGATCATTGATTGTTGCCGAAAGGACCAGAAGAGGTCATTAGCACATCAGCACATTTATCACATTAGCACATTGCCTCAAATCCCCGCTAAACTATCCGCTGCTTCAATTGTAGTATCTTTGCCCCTTGCCTGGCCGGCAAAACCGGGTATAATTGTTTTTTTATGAGCAGAAAAGGAAAAGTGCTGGTAGCGATGAGTGGCGGTATTGATAGTACCGTTACAGCCCTCATGCTCAATGACCAGGGCTATGAAGTAGTGGGTATTACCATGAAAACCTGGGATTACAGCAGCAGCGGCGGTGGGAAGAAAGAAACCGGCTGCTGCAATGTTGATAGTTTCAATGACGCCCGCCAGGCTGCCGTTGAGCATGGTTTTCCGCATTACATCCTTGACATCCGCGAAGAGTTTGGCGACTTCGTGATCAACAATTTTGTGGATGAATACCTGGCTGGCCGCACACCCAATCCCTGCGTACTCTGCAATACACATATTAAATGGCGCGCCCTGCTCAAACGGGCCGATGCTTTAGGCTGTGATTATATAGCCACCGGGCATTATGCCAAAATAGCCCGGCACAGCAACGATCGGTTTTACGTAAGCAAAGCCGTGGATGAAACCAAAGATCAGAGTTATGTGCTTTGGGGACTGCAACAGGACCTGCTGAGCCGCACCCTGCTGCCACTCGGGCCTTATCGTAAAACAGAGATCCGTCAAATGGCGCTGGATTATGGCTATCCTGCGCTTGCCACCAAAAGCGAGAGCTATGAGATCTGCTTTGTACCAGACAATGACTACCGTGGCTTTTTGAAACGCCGTGTTGATGGTCTGGAAGACAAAGTGGCCGGCGGCCTGTTTGTCGACAAAGACGGTCATGTTTTAGGCAAGCATAAAGGTTATCCTTTTTATACGATTGGTCAACGCAAAGGGCTTGATATTGCATTAGGCCGCCCTGTTTTTGTAACCCGCATTGACCCTGCATCCAATACAGTCACACTGGGCGATGAAGCAGATCTGGAACAAAATGAAATGATCGTAGGCAAGCTGAACATGCTTAAATATGATACCGTTACTCCCGGCATGGAAGCCACTACCAAGATCCGTTATAAAGACAGTGGCTCACTCTCCAACCTGTATCCGGAAAACGGCACCATGAAGGTGCATTTCTACCAGCATGCCAAAGGAATTGCCCCCGGCCAGAGCGCTGTTTTTTATGAAGGTGATGACGTGATCGGCGGCGGTATCATTCAACTGGGTACACGGCTGCCAGGCTGATCAGAACGCAATAAAACCACCCTCTGCACGTTTTATCCTGTTGGTTATCAATGCCACCTGTGGATCGGGATGTAAGCCATTGCGTTCCATAGCTTTATAATTTCAATTTGTATCCTGGAGCTAACTAAATGCTTATGACTTCCTTTTTACGCCTGCGGCTGGGCCTGATTGCACTTACCTGCTTCGGCCTGTTTTCCTGTTCCGACAAGAAAGAGGACCTGCAGCTGGAACCGGTCTCTGACTATATACCCGTACAGGTGGGTAAATTTATTACCTACCGGCTCGACTCGCTGGTATTTGTAGACTTTCAACGCGAACCGCAAACCCATAGCTACCTCGTAAAGCATGTGGTAGATGCACAGATAACCGATGCTCAGGGCAATCCCGCCTATCGGATTTACCGTTACATAAAAAATGCTGATGGCTCCGGCGAATGGGATGCAAATGGATCTTATGTAATCACTCCCTTCAACAACCGTATTGAACTGGTAGAAGACAATCTTCGCTTTATAAAACTGCAGGCCCCGCTGCGTGAAGGAACTACCTGGCGTGGCAATACTTACCTGCCTACGGATCCTTATGATTCATATGGCTTCAACTTCAGCAATGATGATGATATCCGTACCTGGGATTTTTATTATCAGCTGTTTGAATCCAGCTATACTGTAAATGGAGAAACCTACGCCGATGTATGGACGGTAGAACAGCAGGACGACTTCTCCAATGTACCGGTAGCTGATGCCGAAAGTTATGGCTATAAAAGCCGCTCTGTAGAAAAATACAGTAAGGGCATTGGCCTTGTATACCGCGAATATGAACTGTGGGAATATCAACCCAATCTCAGCGGCCCTGATCCCTATTACACAGGATTTGGTATCACGATGTGGATGGTGGATCATAACTAAAATCCAATTGCCTAACTTTGAGAAAGGCAATGTGGAGATTTATGAAATACCTTCTTTGCACAGCACTGCTTCTTTGCTCACTGCTGCCAGATGCAGTTGCCCAATACAACCGGTACCTTGTTCAGTTTAAACATAAGGGGGGCACTTCCTTTAGCCTTGCCAATCCCTCTGCCTACCTGTCTGCACGCGCACTCGAACGACGCAGCCGCTTTCATATTCCTGTAGACAGTACCGATATCCCGGTACCTGCTACTTACATTCAGGAAATACAACAAATAAACGGTGTGACAGTGCTGAACCAGTCTCGCTGGCTCAATGCGATCAGTATTCAGACCAGCAGCAGCGCCGCTGTAGCCACAATAGAAGCATTACCATTTGTACGTAGTGTCAGCGGCTTCGCCGCACGAGGTATTGCTCCCCGCATGCCCAAAGAAGAAGAATTGCTGGAAGATCCACCCTTTGTACGTCGGGGGCAAAGGCAGCAAACCGGCGATTATTACGAATATGGCAACAATTCTTTTGCAGAAATCCATTTACACAACGGAGAGTTCCTGCACAACATCGGCCTTCGCGGACAGGGCATGCAGATAGCCATGCTCGATGGCGGATTCTTTAACTACACCGGTCTGCGTGCATTCGACAGCATCAATATCAATAACCAGGTATTGAGTACCTGGGATTTTGTGGCCCGCAACGCCAGTGTTGCCGAAGACAACTCACATGGCATGATGTGCCTTTCAACCATTGCTGCCAATATTCCCGGTGAGTTTATCGGCAAGGCGCCAAAAGCGGACTTCCATCTTTTCCGGACCGAAGATGTATCGTCTGAATACCCTATCGAGGAATTCAACTGGGCCTGTGGAGCCGAGCGGGCAGATAGTATCGGCGCCGACATTATCTCCAGTTCGCTGGGTTATGGCTATGAATTCAGCTCACCTGTAGCCGACTATCCATACAGTGATCTGGATGGCAATACCACCATCGCTGCACGTGCGGCCGATAGGGCGGCTGCCAAAGGACTGCTGGTCTTTAACTCTGCCGGCAACTCGGGCAACGATTACTGGAAACGTATTACAACACCTGCCGATGGTGATAGTGTAATAGCCGTAGGCGCTGTAAATATAGATGGCGTGGTGGGTACATTTTCCAGTTACGGACCTTCTGCCGATGGGCGGATAAAACCTGATGTAGCATCAGCAGGAGTAGCTGCATTGGTTCAGTCCACAGCAAACACAATCAGCGCAGCCAACGGCACCTCTTTTGCCTGCCCGAATATGGCAGGGCTCGCTACCTGTTTGTGGCAGGGATTCCCGGAATTCTCGAATATGCAGATCGCGCAGGTACTGAAAGAATCCAGTAGTATTTACAATAATCCCAACAACCGTATTGGTTATGG
Source organism: Chitinophagaceae bacterium (assembly GCA_047600605.1). Classification (GTDB taxonomy): domain Bacteria; phylum Bacteroidota; class Bacteroidia; order Chitinophagales; family Chitinophagaceae; genus CAYMZZ01. The sequence continues at coordinate 1,687,319 of JASGKK010000001.1, forward strand.
CATACCAGATATGAAAAAAGCTGCCGGCGATTTGCTGGTGGCATTTTCCACTGCCGGCATCACACAAACGGCCTGCACGGTTCAGATCAGGTGGACCAGCAAAGATGTATCGGCTATGCGGTATGAGATCGAACGTTTACTGCCTGGTGAAACTCAATATAAAAAAACGGACGCGGTTGCTGCTGCAGCAGGTATCACGCTCAGCACTCACTCCTATGAACGCAGCCTCTCACTCGACAGTCTCGGCAAAGGTCTTATCAGCTTTCGTATCCGCCAAGTTATTGATACGGCTGCAGGCAGTTTTGCAGCTCGTTATATTGATACGGTCAGCGTAGTAGTCACAGACCTGTGTCCGCCGATTCAGCACAACAGAGCTTATCTTTCTCCCAATCCATCTGGCGGTACTACCAACCTGGTAATAGAAAGCGTAAACAATCTGCCTGCTTTCTCTATTCGTATTTATGATATGGCTGGTCATCTTACCTATCAGCAGCAGGCCAGCAAAGACGCAGGCAGAACGGTATACAACCTGCCCAGCCAGTTGTGGGCAAAAGGGCCGTATCTGGTGAATATATTTTCGGGAAAAAATGTATTCAGTCAATTGACCTTACTGCGACTATAACTGCTTTCTCAGCAAGCTGCCGAAAAGTGTATCGGCCCTGAACTGATAACCTGCAAAGAGTTGTTGCTGCACTACCTCAAACCCTGATTCGCATAACCACGTTGTTTGTATTTCATTTTCTGCAGAAAAAACTGAACAGGTTATGTACAGAAAATAACCACCCGGTTTTACAAAATGAATGGCCTGATTCAGAATCTTACGCTGCAGAGAAGCATACTCCGTTATCTTTTTTTCGTCAAAATAATACAGTTGTTCAGGTGTACGGCTCCAGGTACCACTGCCCGAGCAGGGCACATCGGCTATCACCAGGTCATAAGCCGATAACGGCGGGCGAACTCTCGCTACAGACATATCTGCTCTGAACAATTCATATTGCGTTATCCCTGCCGCAGCAAACCGTTTACGCAGATTGGCGAGAATTGATTCCCGTATATCAGATACAGTAAGTGTTATATCCGGCATCAGATCATATGCCAGAATTGATTTGCCACCGCTCGCCGCACAGCAATCCCATACCTGCGTCACTGCTCCGCGGGGGATCAGTTGCAATAGACCACCCACCTGTTGGGAACTGTAATCCTGGATCACCACTTCTTTATCGACCTGCAGATGTTCATCTGCCTTTACGGTATTATCAAGCGCCACACAATTACTACTCATTTCCCGGAATACAAATCCTGCCTGTGTCAGCTGCCGCCTTATTTTTTCTTCATAGCCCGGCCGTATACGTAAAAAAAGATCGGGTTGCGTCAGCATACTTTCAGCAAATGCCGTTGCCTCTATTCCTTTGCTCAGTTGAGATTGCCAGGGAAAAACAGCTGCTGACTTCAGTTGCAAAAACTCCAGCTTTTCGTTGAGCGACAGCATGATCGAATCGCTCCACTCCGGTATTAGCTGAAGACATACCTCATCCGCCGTTGTACTGGTGAGAAATAATCCCGTCAGTATCTGTTGCTGAAGTGGTAGATGACGGGCCGCATAACCCAGCCTGAGACAGCTGTAACAAAGCCGGGCAATACTTTTCCTGTCTTTGGAGCCATATTTTTTATGTTGCCGGAAAAACTCGCGGATAAAGTGATGAAACGGTTGTGCACCCTGATAGCGGGTCAGTATTGTTTGAGCCGTATTGAGATGCGAAAAATATTTCATACTCCTGCAATATAATAATCCTGGATGGCTTTGAACTTTAAATAAGAAGGGCTCCCGCAAAGGAGCCCTTCTTATTTTATCCGGAGCGAATAATCGTTTATAACTCCAGCAGTGTTTTTACCGGATCTTTTCCGATGAGCAACTGCTCAGGGCTTTCCAGCAATTCCTTTACACGCACCAGGAAGCTTACTGATTCACGTCCATCAATGATACGGTGATCGTAGCTGAGTGCGATATACATCATGGGGCGGATCACTACCTGGCCATTGATCGCCATGGGGCGCTCCTGTATTTTGTGCATACCAAGAATGGCGCTCTGAGGGATATTGATAATAGGCGTACTCATGAGTGAGCCAAACACACCGCCATTGGTGATAGTGAATGTGCCACCGGTGAGTTCTTCGGCAGTAAGTTTGCTGTCGCGTGCTTTACCGGCCAGTTCGATCACTTTTTTCTCAATATCAGCCATAGAAAGGCTTTCCACATTGCGTATGACGGGAACAGTAAGACCGCGGGGCGTACTCACTGCAATAGAGATATCCGCATAGTCGTGGTATATCAGCTGATCGCCATCGATGTAGGCATTTACAGAAGGCCATTCGGCCAGGGCCACTGCACAGGCTTTTGCAAAAAAGCTCATGAAGCCCAGACCCACGCCATGTATTTCCTTGAACTTATCCTTGTGTTTGTTACGGATCTCCATGATACGGGTCATGTCCACTTCATTGAAAGTGGTGAGCATGGCCGTAGTGTTCTTAGCTTCTACCAGACGGCGCGAAATGGTTTTGCGCAGGTTGCTCATCTTCTCTGTGCGCACATTGCGACTGAAAAGATCGCTGCCGGCAAAAGCTTTACGACCCGGATTTGACAGAGCGGCCAGTACATCTTCCTTCAGGATTTTGCCCTGAAAACCGCTCGGCGTAACCGATTTGGGGTCAACTTTTTTATCTGCTATAATAGCTGAAGCCACTGGTGTGGCTTTAATATCATTCGGCACACTTGCAACAGGAGCTGTTGATGCTGGTGCAGCCTTAGGCGCTTCTGCTTTGGGAGTCTCCTGTTTGGCGGGAGCTGCAGCAGATGCCGCTGGTTTCTGCGCTGTTTCATCAATACTGGCCAGCACATCACCTATTTTGAGGGTATCACCTTCCTGAGCGCCGGTTTTGAGTACACCCGCCTGCTCAGCATTTACTTCAAAAGTGGCTTTTTCACTTTCCAGTTCGGCTATCACTTCATCGCGGTCCACATATTCTCCATCCTTCTTGATCCATTTCAGCAGGGTCACTTCACTAATGGACTCCCCTACTGTTGGTACTTTAATATCTATCATTAAACTGTCTTTTTATGTGATGCTATCTGTTGTTTTAGTTGTTGATACTGCTATCAGATGCTGAATGCTGTCTCAATGATCTCTTCCTGCTCCTGCTTATGCACCTTCATATAACCGGTAGCCGGTGATGCAGCCGGCTGGCGGCTGATCACACCATAGTTGATCGATTTGAGCTGCATTTGCAGATAGGAAGCTGCACCCATATTGAGGGGTTCTTCCTGCACCCAGAACCAGGTGGCTTTATTGTATTTCTGATACAGTTCTTCCAGCTGACGGTAAGGCAGCGGATACAACTGCTCCAGTCTTATAATAGCAACATCTTTACGTTGTTCTTTTTCTTTCCGCTCGGCCAGGTCAAAATAAATCTTGCCGCTGCAGAAAAGAACTTTTTTCACTTCGGCTGCATTTGCACTGGCATCATCGATCAGCTCGCGGAAACCTCCCTGCAGAAACTCGGCCTTGGTCGAATAGCTGCCGGGGTGACGCAGGTTGGCCTTGGGTGAAAAATTGATCAGCGGTTTGCGGAAAGGCCATTCAATCTGGCGACGCATAGCATGGAAATAGTTGGCAGCTGTAGTGATGTTGGTAATAACCATATTCAACTCAGCGCAGGATTGCAGGAAACGTTCCAGGCGGGCACTGCTGTGCTCAGGTCCCTGTCCTTCATATCCATGCGGCAGCAACATCACCAGACCATTCATGCGATTCCATTTCTGCTCACCCGCACTGATAAACTGATCGATCATGGTTTGTGCACCATTTACAAAATCTCCAAACTGGGCTTCCCACAATACCAGCGCATTGGGATTAGCCAGTGAATAACCATATTCAAACCCGAGCACACCATACTCGCTCAGGAAGGAATTGTAGATAAGAAACCGGCCTTTGGCTTCCGGTACACGGCTCAGGCGGTTGTAGGCACTGTCATTATTCTCATCGCGCAATACGGCATGGCGGTGAGAGAAAGTACCACGGCGTATATCCTGTCCGCTCATGCGCACATCTTTTCCATCGATCAGCAAACTGCCATAAGCCATCAGTTCGCCGCTTGCCCAGTCAAGTTTCTGTTCTGTTTCATACAGTTTCACTTTGTCCTGGATGATCTTCTCGATCTTACGGAGTGGCTTAAACTCTGCAGGCCATTTCATCATGGCATCAAATACGGCAGAGAAGTGCTCTTCGCTGATAGCAGTCACGGGTGAATGATCAAAATCCTCTTCAGTTGCCTTACGCAGGTTACGCCACCATATTTCCGGCTGCTGATAATGATAAGGAAGCGGTTTTTGCTTCACTTCATCGAGTCGCTCCTGCAGGTCGGCCCAGAACTTCTTTTCCATCTCTTCGGCCAGCGCTTTGGCATCCGGCTCACCGTTCTGCATAAGATAATTGATATATACTTCGCGGGGATTGAGATGTTTCTCAATCAATGCATACAAATGCGGTTGTGTAAACTTGGGATCATCGCCTTCATTGTGACCATGTTTGCGATAACATACCATGTCGATGAAGACATCTGAATTGAACTCCTGGCGGTAGCGTGTAGCAATCTCTGCACATTTCAGCACTGCTTCCGGATCATCGCCGTTGACGTGAAAAACCGGAGCCTGAATGGCGGCTGCCAGTGATGTACAGTAATCAGAGCTGCGCGCCTCATCAAAATCGGTGGTAAATCCGATCTGATTATTGATCACAAAGTGAACGGTGCCGCCGGTATAATATCCGCTCAGCTTGCTCATTTGCATTACTTCGTACATGATACCCTGGCCAGCTATGGAAGCATCGCCGTGAATAAGTATCGGAAGTATTTTTTCATACTCTGACTCATACAGCACATCTGCTTTTGCCCGGGCAAAACCTACCACCACCGGATTTACGGCCTCCAGGTGAGAGGGATTGGGCATCAGTTTCAGATGGATCACTTTGTTAGTTGGGGTGGTCACTTCGCTGCCGAAGCCCATATGATATTTTACATCGCCACTGCCCATTGTCTGATCGACCTGGCCAGTGCCTTCAAATTCACTGAATATCTGCTCGTAGGTTTTACCCATGACATTGGCCAGCACATTCAGACGGCCACGGTGCGCCATGCCAATTACCACTTCCTGCACATCATGATCCGCTGCCGTATTGATAATCGCATCCAGCGCAGGGATGGTGGTTTCGCCACCTTCGAGTGAAAATCTTTTTTGCCCTACATATTTTTTGTGAAGGAATTCCTCAAACATTACACCCTGGTTGAGCTTTTCCAGGATGCGTTTCTTTTTTTCCAGCGGTACGGGATCGGCAAATTTCTTTTCCATCTCAGTAGCCAGCCAGTTCACCCGGTTTTGATCGCTGATATATTTGTACTCGATACCCACAGGACCTGCATATACTTTTTGCAGGTGATTGAGGATATTGCGCAGGGTAGTTGCACCCAGACCCACACGTTCGCCAACCTGGAAGGTTTTATCCATATCCTGCTCATCCAGTCCGAAGAAAGCAAGGGTAAGATTGGCATTGCGGTCGCGCCGCTCGCGGATGGGATTTGTTTTCGCAATAAGATGTCCTTTGTTGCGGTAACCCAGGATCATGCGGTAGGCTCCCAGCTCTTTACGCCAGTTGCTGTCTGCGCCGGTAGCAGTTACAGTTCCGTTTTGAGCAACTGCAACTGTGTGACCATTGCCTATGGCAAAATCAAAGCCTTCAAAAAATTTCCGGAGATCGGGATCTACGTTTTCAGGGTTTTTGACAAACTCGCTATACAGGTTTTCAATAAACGCAGGGTGAGAATTCGTGATATATGAGAAATCCTTCATGAATGTGGATATTTTCGGCGGTACCTGTTTGCTGTCTGCAACTGCTTTCTTCGCTGCCTTAGCCGATATTTTTCGTGGGCTGTAAACCCTGCTATTGCCTCGTAGCCGCCTGCAGACATGCTACTTTTATTTTGGGACACAAATATCGCCTAAAAAGTCTGAAAATCAGGGGGCATTTTGGTTAAAAAAGCAGATTTTCGGGGCTCTTTGGCCCGGAATGGTTTACGGAAACGTTTTCATACCATCCGGCTATGCCCTGATTTACAACATCCTGCTTCCCCAGGAGCCGGCCAGACTAAATTTTAGCCATTTTCTGGGCAGGAAAAATGGTCAAAATTTGGTGATTACCTACATCCCCCTTACCTTTGCCGTCCTTAAAATTGATACGAAATGGCTAATCACAAGGCTACGAAAAAAGATGTGCGCCAGGCTGCAAAACGCCGTGAAAGAAATAAATACTATGGCAAAACTACCCGTAATGCCATCCGTGATCTGAAAGCAGCAAAAGGTAAAGAAGCGTCTGAGCAACTGCCTGAAGTAGCCTCCATGATTGACAAGCTGGCTAAACGTGGCGTTATTCATAAGAATAAAGCTGCTAACCTGAAGAGCAAGCTGGCTAAGCGTATCGCTACCGCCAAATAAGAAGTTTTTCTATAAAAGTAGAAAGGCGACCCATGGGTCGCCTTTCTACTTTTATAGTTTTAAGTACTAAGTTATAGGTAATAAGTACTGATCTGGTTACTTAGAACTTATTACTTAAAACTTCCTCCCTACATTTGGTTCATGAGAAAACTATTGCTAGCAGCCCTCCTGCTGCCATTACTGGCTCAGTCCCAGACCATCACCACCCGGTTTGAACAGTCAAAAGGCACGCAAACCCCTACCTACTCCGAGATCATCGACTGGTGGCAAAAACTGGATGCAGCTTCCGGAAAAGTCAAAATGCTCACCATGGGTATGACAGATGCGGGCTACCCTTTGCACCTGATCATCGTTTCCAATAATGGAGATTACAATTTTGCCAACATCCGCAAAAACAATAAAAGGATCGTACTCATCAATAACGGCATTCACCCCGGTGAACCGGATGGCATCGATGCCAGCATGCTGCTGGCACGCGATATCGTAGCCAACAAATGGAAAATGCCCGACAATATTGTACTGGCATTCATTCCTGTTTATAATATCGGCGGATGCCTCAACAGGAGTGCCAACTACCGCGTAGACCAGGACGGGCCCGAAGAGTTTGGTTTCCGCGGCAACTCCCAGAACCTCGATCTTAACCGCGATTTCATTAAATGTGACTCACGCGATGCACGCGCTTTTGCCGAAATATTTCATTTGCTCGATCCTGATGTTTTTGTAGATAACCACGTGAGCAATGGAGCCGACTATCAGCATGTAATGACACTGCTGCCCACACAACACAATAAACTGGGTGGCGCCATGGGCGATTTCATGAATGCACAGTTTGAACCGGGTCTCTATGCAGGTATGAAAGAAAAAGGATATGACCTTATACCTTATGTAAACTCATTTGGTGAAACACCGGAAAAGGGCTGGCCAGCATTCTGGGATAGCCCGCGCTATGGTACCGGCTTCGGCGCACTCTTTCATACCTTCTCTTTTATGCCCGAAAGCCATATGCTGAAACCCTATGATCAGCGGGTAAAAGCATCCTACGCATTGATGCAGACATTCATTGATTTTACCAGTAAAAACAGCAGTACCATCAGTGAACTGCGGGCCAAAAGTAAACAGGCAGTGCGCACACAGACTGAGTTTCCGCTGAACTGGACACTTGACCGGACCCGCTCACAGAATTTCCTGTATAAGGGTTTTGCATCGGGCCGCAAGCCGAGCGAAGTATCGGGATTGCCCAGACTCTATTACGATCGCAGTCAGCCGTACGAAAAACAAATTCCCATCTACAATCAGTATGTAGCCAAAGAGTTTATTAAAAAACCGCTGGCCTATGTCATTCCCCAGGGCTGGTGGAAAGTAATTGATCTGCTAAAGATTAATAAGGTAAATATGCAGCAGTTGAAGAAAGATACTACCATTGAAGTGGAAGTATACCGTATCACTGATTACAAAGCCGGTGCCCGGCAGTATGAAATGCACCATATCAATACAGAAGTTAAAACCACCAGTTCTGTTCAAAAGATCCGTTTCCGTAAGGGCGACTGGCTGATTCCGATGAACCAGGAAGCCAACCGCTTCCTGATAGAAGTACTGGAACCCCGTGCAGAGGATTCATATTTTACCTGGAATTTCTTTGATGCCATACTGGGCCAAAAAGAAGGTTATTCTGCCTATGCCTTCGAAGATATTGCTGCCGAGTACCTCAAAAACAATAAAGAACTGCAGCAAAAACTGAACGATCGCCGCGCCAGTGACACGGCATTTGCAAAAAGCGGGCGCGATCAACTGAACTTTGTTTATCAGCAATCGCCCTGGTTTGAACCTGCTTACCTGCAGTATCCTGTATACCGGATCGTTTCCAAATAGTTTTTCCTTTCCCGATATAATAAAAAAGACCGGCAAAGCCGGTCTTTTTTATTGCTGCAAACGGAACCCATTCGCTTTGGCCAGTTCCTGTTGTGCCTTCTGCATTTTTTCTACTACGGTTTCCAGTTCTGTCTCCAGTCGTATCATCTTAAGCCGTTCCTGTTCACGGCTTGAATCGTCTGGTGCCTTCCCATATGTTTTATACGAAACATAAATACTGCGCACGTGTGTAAAATAAAGCAGGGAGGCCCGTTGAAATGCTTCACCACCTTTTACATTCGGCATTCTCAGTTTTTCCAGCAGTTCCAGTTTGTCGCCTGTCACTGTTTCCATATGCTGGCTGATCAGCGCAAGACTATCCAGCAGTCCTTCTTTCATATAATGCACTACCTGTGGCTGTGCTTTGTTTACAGAGTCGATAAGCTGCCGCTGAAGTGCTACCACATCTTCGCTGTATTTGAGTGCCGACCTGGTATTGCAGGAGCTAAGGAAAAAAAAGGCAGAAAATACGATTATTAAAATGCGCATAGGCGGTAATTGTATAGGCTGATAATAAAGCATCGGACGATCACGCCGCACTATTATCCTCTCCTGCCGGCACGGCTACTGCATCGGCTGTTTGCTTATCCATTGCAGAAAAAAGCAGGCGCCCCAAAATAAGACTCACTACCAATACTACAATACTTACATAGCCCAGCCAGTCGAAGTGCATGATACGACCCGACTTTTCTTTGATCACAATATAGCCAGCCACTACAGATGCCAATCCTGTTCCCAATTGCTGAATGCTGCCGTTAAAACTCATAAAGCTGCCTCTATGCTCAGGTTCCACCACCTCACTGATCATGGCTTGTGCAGTCACAGCACGTCCTGTGGCGAATATAAACCAGATAGCAAAAAACAGGAGTACCAGCGTAAAGGGTAATGGCGGCATCCGCGTGATGACGATCACCATAAAGAGAGATAGAAAAACGCAGGCAGAAAATACCGGCAGTTTTCCTACTTTATCAGAAAGGCGCCCCAGCAGCAAAGCGGCCAGCAGGGAGGCGGAGCCTCCTACCAGAAAGATGAGCGGAGTCTGATCCTTTGAAAATCCTTTATTGAATTCGAGGAAAGGGTTGATAAACGGAATGATCAGAAAATGCCCCATCATCAGCAAGCCTGAAAAGATCAGCGCAGAACGGGCTGCAGGATTGGAAAAGACAGTAGAAAGAATTTCACGTGAGCTGCGCTGCGATCTGTTTTCCTTTAAATGAGCCGACATTGAAGGCAGCTTCCAGATGATCAGGGGTACCAAAACTATCCCTACAGCAGCTGCCAGCAGAAACGGAATATGCCAGTCTTCGGCAAAATAATTGGTCAGCTTTAGTGAAAAAGGTACACCCAGGATAGACGCGATTGCAAATGCACTCATCACTGTACCCATGGCCTGCCCTCTGCGCTCGTAGGTAAACAAGTCTGCAACTATCGCCAGTACCTGTGCGCCGATAATACCACCGAATAATCCGGCCATGATACGGGCTGTAAAAAGAAAGGAATAAGTAGTGGCCAGTCCGCAGGCAAGGGTTCCTATCAGGAAAAAGGAATAGGAGATCAGTAATATCTTTTTCCGGTCAAAGCGATCCACGATTAAAGCGGCTCCGATACCGGCAACAAAAGCACTGATGGAATAGGCACTTACCAGCCAGGTAAACTGACTGGCAGAAATATCAAATGCAGGCATCAGATAATTACCCAATGGCATCATGATCATAAAATCAAGAATATGGGTAAAATTGAGCCCTGCCAGCAAAATCAGTATGATGCGTTCCTTTTTGCTCATTACTGCAAGCGCCAAAGATCGTAAAAAAGTTGTAAGTGATAAGTATTAAGTTATAAGTTTAAAGTAATCAGTTATGAAGATGGATGTCTCCTCCTCTCCTGATTATGTATAACTTATAGCTTAATACTTACAACTTAGGTTGCCAGCCTTTCTCATACTTTCTTCCCCACAATTTCGTGGCGGCCTGACTATTACGTATATGTCCGTTGGTGGGATCGCAAATCAGGGTCTGACCGGTGCGCTGTGCTATATTGGCCAGATGACAAAGCAAGACCGACTTATGGCCTTCGCTCACCGGCGAGGTCAGTTTTGCCTCACCCCGCACTGTTTGCACAAAGTTGTTGAAGTGAAAATAATCCAGGTTGCCACTGGCTGCTACCGGATTGGTGGGATCATTTTTTGCATCACTCTTTACTTCCTTTACCAGCTTGTTATCATAATCATATATGCGGTAATCATCATTCCCTTTATTGACCAGTGTACCTTTCGTACCATAGATAACAAATCCGCGTCCTGCTCCTTCTACCGGAAAAATATTGCAACTACGTCCTTCCCAGGTGATGGCTTTGCCCGGGCTGAATTCAAAACTGGCTACCTGCGTGTCGGGCGTTTCCCAATCATCGGTAAATGCATAACGTCCGCCCGCAGAGGTCACCTTCGTAGGAAAATCAGTTCCAAGAAACCAGCGGCAGCAGTCAATTTCATGCGTGCCGTTATTGCAGGTTTCAGCTGTGCCCCAATGCCAGAACCAATGCCAGTTATAATGTACCAGGTTATCACGGTAGGGCAGTCGGGGTGCTGGTCCCTGCCACAGATCAAAATCGAGTGTAGCCGGTACAGGCACCTGCTTACCACGGCCAATTGATTTGCGGTTATTCGCATACCAGGCTTTACCCAGGTAAGTTTCGCCAATGATCTTTTCTTCTTTCACAAGCCGGACCGCTTCTATGAGATTGGGGAATGAGCGGCGCTGATTTCCCATCTGGATCAGTTTGCCATATTTTTTTTCAGCTGCTGCCAGCCACTCTCCTTCCTGCGCATTATGTCCACAGGGTTTTTCTACATATACATGTTTACCATTTGCCACAGCCATCAATGCGGCAGGTGCATGCCAGTGATCGGGTGCGGCAATAATGAGCGCATCAAAATCTTTTTTAGTTACGAGCTCCCGTACATCTTTTATCACCTGTGGCTTGCGGGCAGCATTGGCAAACGGTTTAAGACCATTGGCAATAGCGGCATCTTCTACATCGCAGATATAAGCCACTTCCACATTGGGCAGTTTAGAAAAACACTCAGCGAGGTATGCCCCCCGGCTATTGACACCCATCACTGCAACGACCACCTTATTGGATGGCGCATTTTTCCCAAATACAGGGAAATTAAGAATAGTAATACCGGCGGCTGTAATAGATGCCTGGCGAACGAAATCTCTGCGATTCATAATGTATAGTTGACAGTTGACGTTTAAAAGTATAAAGGTTTAAAGGATAAACAGGGGATACCATCCTTTCACATTTTCACCTTACTTACTACTTAAAACTTATCACTTATAATTCTTTTACCTTGATACTGCGGAACTGCACGGCATTGCCATGCTCCTGCAATAAAATATGTCCTTTGGGCGCTTCGCCAAAGTTGGGCCATACTTTGTACTTGCTCATAGCTACCAGCTCACGAAACGCTGCGGAACCACGATCATACTCCAGCACCTTAATACCATTGAGATAATGCTCTACATGATTGTTGGGATAAACAACAATACGTCCCCAGTTCCATTCTCCCGGCTGATGTATGAAGCGGCTTTGCTTTTCAGCTTTGATCAGATCATAAAGCGATGCCAGGGTTCTGTTGCCCTCCCGGCCCAGCTTGGCATCGGCATGCAGTGTATCATCCAGCAATTGGTATTCGAGTCCGATAGCTGATCCGCTATTATTTTCAGAAAGTGTTACAAAATATTTTACACCACTGTTGGCACCTGGTGCAAGCTTAAATTCGAAGGAAAGATCAAAAGCGCTGAATTGCGCTGTGCTTATGATATCTCCTCCATTGGTTGACTCGGCTCCGTTTGAAGGTAATACACCCAGTATGCCGTCTTTTATTTGCCAGCCTTTGGCAGGAAATTCGTTTTTATACGCTCCTTTCCAACCGGCGGAACTTTTTCCATCGAATAATAATTTCCAGCCGCCTGCTTTTTCAAATGGGGTAAGTGTATTGGGGACGGTATTGACAGCATAGATAGATGTGGGAAAAGGGAGTGGCTCAAAATGTCCGGTACGAATGCGGATATTTTTCCACCAGATACGTTTTCCGGCCATAGATGCCTTGCCAATGCTGTGTACCTGCAGGGCGATAAATCCGGATACATCCGCACGATCAATGAGGCAGGCAGCCGGTTTGTCGTTGATCCATGTCTTAATGGTCTCTCCCATACATTGCACTCTTATCCGGTTGTATACACCCACTTCCAGCCGATCCTGAGCTGATGGGTTGAGCGAAAGCGGGTATAGCCAGTCGCGGCGGCCTTCATCATATATTCCTGCTGTCCAGCGACGGGCAGAGGGGTCCAGTTCATACTGGTAGCCATAGACTTTCCCCTTGCCCTTGTTGGCGGCAGCATCATAATGGCTTCTGAACTGAATGCCTGAGTTGGAGCTGCTGTCTTCGATCTTTACTTCCAGCTCTAAAATAAAATCGCCATATGTTTTTTCAGTGATCAGAAATGTATTGGGGCTACCGGGTACTGTAGTGCCAACGATAGCACCATCTTCTACCGTGTATTTTGCGGTGCCTGCTACTTGTTTCCATCCCTGGAGTGTTTTGCCATCAAAAAGAGAATGCCATGCGTTTTTTTGCGCTAACAGATCTGAGTAAAGGCATAGGAGAAGAAAAAAAACGACAGATTGTTTCATACGCCAATCGTTTGGTAGGGGTTATTCAGGGAAGTTACTGCAAATACCGGTTCATGCAGCAGCTTGTTCAGAAATTGTATTCCGGCTTCCAGGAGAGTATCTTATGTGAAAAAATCGCTTCATTGGCCAGGTGTACACAAACGGCCGTTGTTGCACCCGTTCTTACATTCGATACCGGCTGTGCCCCTGTCTTCACACTGTTATAAAATTCTTTTAATGCATACCAGGTGCCGTCCTGCATTTTTTCATTCACAATAGAAACACCTCCATCTGTATTCCATTCGAGGCGGGTGGCACCACTCACGCCATCTACCGTCTGCAGTTCTTTTTTAGCTGCCTCTTCGGGATAAAATACTCCCTTATCGGGCAGGAGAGAAACCATACCCTTTGTACCTTTTATTTTGAAGATATAGCCTTCGTGGGCATTGGCACAGGTGGCTCCAAAATTGCCAATCATTCCTTTTTCTTTATATCGCAGCAGTACCTGTACATTATCGTAGGTTTCGCGTCCGTCATTAAAATGATCTATCCCTCCTGTGCCCATCACTTCATCAGGATGGGTATCAAAGGCCCAATTGATAAAATCCATCTGGTGCGAAAGTAATTCGGCTGGTAAACCACCCGAATAGCGTTTATACATCCGCCAGTTGATCTGCTCATCTGTATAACCTGCCGGCACAGGGCGACGCCAGTTCCAGTTCCTGTCCCAGCGGCAATTGATCTGCGTTACATCTCCCAGGTATCCTTTGCTGATCATTTCCTTTACTTTAAAATAAAGCGGCGTATACCTGTACTGATGCCCTACAACCAGTGTTTGTTTGGGGTAACGTGCGCAAAGCTTTACGAGTTGCTGCGCCTCTGGTATATTGTAGGTCATCGTCTTTTCAAGATACACCGGTTTACCGGCCCGGATTGCATCGGCGGCAATAGCGTAATGCATATACAGCGATGTGGCGACCACTACAGCATCTACATCTTTAGCTTCCAGCAGATGCCGGTAGTCCTTATAACTTTTGACAGGAGCCAGTTTTGCAGCAGCTTCCAGCCTGAAATCGAGGATATCGCAGATAGCCGTAACAGTATACTGATCTTTGAGCGATGCCATCATTTGCATGATGCCCTGCCCGCGATCGCCACAACCAATAATACCGACGCGGATAATATCTTCCCTGCGAGCCAGGGCGGTTGCCGGAGACAACAACAATGCCCCGCTTAATAAACCTGTCATTTCCAGAAAATGTCTTCTATCCATATACAGTCATGAAGATTTAAGGTTTCAGTAATCGTTTAAACCGGCTGCTCATGGTATCGGTTACCGATCCATCGGCGCGGTGATAAATGAAATGAGCTGCCAGTGCCGGTCGTTTTTCTATAAATCGCAGCGCCTGCTGCAAACCCATACCCATGAGGGCATTGTCGAGTGCATCGGCGGTCATGGCATCGGGTGCCACTATCGTAACGCTGATCAATTCATTGCTGATCGGGTAACCGCTGCGCGGATCCAGCAGATGACTGCGACGTTTCCCGTTTGTTTCGTGATAACGCCGGTAATTGCCCGAGGTGGTCACTGCCCCTTTATCGAGATAGATCACCTGCTCCATCACTGGTTCAAAATCGTTTTCGCCCGGAGCCTCAATACCAATACTCATCTTTTGTCCCGCGGGTTGTTTACGTCCCTTTACACGCAATTCTCCACCCAATTCCACCAGGTAATGGTGAATACGAAGTGTCTCCAGTCTGCCGGCTACCAGGTCTACCGCGTAGCCCTGTGCTATACCATTCGGATCCAGTTGTACACAGGGTTTTGTTTTATATAACCAGTTGCCTTTTATCCGGATCTTATCACTGCCAATACAAGTCAGCAGATTTCGTACAGTAGCCGAATCAGGCAAAGGCTGCTCGCCTGCCGGGCCAAATCCCCAGGCGCTGGTGAGCGGAAATACGGTCATATCAAAAATGCCGCCGGTGATACGACTGGTTTCCAGGGCTGCCTTTACCACTTTGCGCATATGCTGATCCATTTGTACCGCCCCGGCCGAAGCATTGAACTTATTGACCAGTGAATAAGGTTTGTATAATGATAAAGAACTATCTACCTGATCAAATATGCTGTCTATCATTGACTGTGTAAGCAGCGAGTCGCTGGCATAATACGTGATATGGTACGTAGTACCCTGAGCCCGTCCGCTGATATAAAAACGCCGGAGTTCGGGAGGCCTGTACGAGAGGATCAGGGTGACAGTCAATAAAAGAACCGCTACTATTCTTATTAAACGCATAATTTTTACAGGCATTAACGCACAAGATTTGCATGTTCAGCTGTCAGTTGCCAGCTGGTATCGGTCTTTACCCAGAAGGTGGTATATCGCTCATGCACTGTTAGCTGATTGCCCCGGTATGACCCGGTGCCACGGAACTCACCCAGTAATACAGCTGTATTCCCATATATACGAACGGAAACGTTTTCACTACGTGCACTCTCCCATTTAAGTTCAGAAGTAGCCACATTGAGCAGCTGCTCCTGGCGGTTCAATAAGCGGCCATCGGGATTGACAAGGGTGAAGTCGGTCGCAAACAGTTTGTTCAAAGCAACTGTATCACCTTTCAGGAGGGCGCTGTCGTATTTATCATTTAAGCGCATTAACTGGGCTGAATAATCCGGCGTTTTGGCTGAGTCACTGCAGGAGAGCAGGAATGCCAATATTATTACCGCTAAAAAGAAGCTGCATGATTTATGCATAATCAGAGGCTTTGAGAGGAAAGTTACGAACTATGGCAGGATCAGCCAATCCTTATTCTACATTTCCGTTATGCGCACAATTTGTGGTATACTGCGTTTTCTATAGACGCGTCATTCTGCACGAGATGCAGATAAGCCCTTGCTGATATTTCAAAACTGAACTTCCTACGGAGAGAAGCAGGGCTCCGCGTGTCCTAAAAAAGAACAATGCCGGCGAATGGAGACACAGTACACACGCTGTGCTGCCGGCACATCTATTCTGCCGGTTGTATGCTGGTAAGAAATTGCATGAGTTCAGTAGCCGCCTGCAGTGCAGGTGACGCCAATGGATCGCCGAAGAGATTATTTATTGGCGCCTCACCAAAATAAAGTCCATCTGCCACCAGAAAGCTGATACGGGCCATACCCGGTGCAGGGGCAGGTCGCCGTGGCTGATTCCAGGGGCCGATCTGCGCCACTACGCTGGCAGATGCAGCAAACAACTGGTCGATGAGTGAACGGGAGCGGCTGTCTGTTCCATTTTCCCAGATAATGACACGGCCGGTATGGTGCAAAAAGCGGGCAGTGCCGTCGGCATAGGCAGCCAGTACATCGAGCCCTTCTGACAGCGCTACTTCTACCACTACGCCGAGGAGTTCTTTGGTAGCAATGGCCTGGCCAGTCTGCCGCAATTGATGATAAGCCAGTAAACGGATACGGGATTCCTGTGCCGGGTCTGCCGCCAATGCATTCAATGCGGTTTTATCAGCAGCTGTTGCCAGCATAGTATAGGGGAAAGTATACGGTGCTTGCTGATTGGCCAGGTACAGTTGTGGCTCATCACAAAACAATAAAGAGTATAACATGGAGGCGGCTGGCATATGCTGATTGTTTTTGGGGTAAAATAAAGAATCCCATTTCCTGGTATAAACTTAAACTGATGGATCTTTATCTGATCAGGATTTCCAGTAAACGGCGTGCGGCTATTAGTCATTGGCACCGGAGACCGGTTTTTTGGATTTGCGTCGCCTTTCCTTCATATGTTTCATATCATATAATACGTAGCTTTTCTCTTCTGCTTTATCCCGGAGAAACAGGTTGAGCTCGCCTTTTTTAATTGTTCCCGAAGCATAGTGTTCAGCTATATTTCCTTTCATGCAGCTATTCAGGAAAATACTGTCTTCTTTCAGGACATAGGTACCGGTGAGTTTGTTCATACGCAGTCCCAGCAGGCTTGTATACGATTTAAAATAGCCTTTTCTTTTCAGGAGGATCACTTCATCGGTGATTTTGGACTGGTTCACTGCCTTTAAAATTGTTCTTTTATTCTTAAAGCAAGGCCCGGGTTTTGCCCATACAGGCAGGGTGATAAACAGGTATGCCGGTATCAGGAAATACTTGTGCATCGACAGCTATTTACGGAAAGCTACGATGTTTGATTACAAAAAACTGTTAAGTCTGTGCAGGTTGCTCTCCTCACAACTGTGATTCTTTATTTACTTCCCCCAGGCAGGTATTTTGATCATGATCGATCCCGCGGCCAGGTCGTGAATAGCTCTCTTTTCAGGGTTCGTACTAATGGTAATAAATGACAGCCATCCTAATAAAAACTTTATTACATACCGGACAAGGGCCAAAAGGAAATTGATCCGCTGGTTTGGTTTCCCATATTCGCGTACTCTTATTTTCATCAGATAATTGCCCAGCGTGCTTCCCAGTGAAGTAGCCAGCGGTTCATACACGAGCCACAAGGTCAAAAATATTACGATACGTACCCAATCCGGCACAGGACCAAAACGGTCAAGTGCAGCGGCAGCAACAAACATGAGCGAAATGATCAGTAAAGTATCAATGAATGTAGATTGTACTCGCTCCTTCAGCGAAGGAAAACTGATAGTGTTGGCAGGGCTATGCATGCAGTTGAATTGGCAGAAAAAGATATAGCTTTTTCTCTTACAATCAAATGGCGTTAGAAGAAATCGAATATAATAGCGATAAAGTAACCCAGCATTTCCAGCAGATCGCCCAGCCAATCCTGGCTATGGAGAAAACGTTTTTTTCTTTTTGGCTCTTGCATGTTATTTACTATACTTTTTCCGTAGGTACAGTTACAACAAATCTATTAGATCAGGCTGGTAAATCCGAATTGGTATCCTGTTTTAAAGGCTCACTTGCCTGCTCTTTAACCAGAAATTGGCATATTCTTTTCCTTTCGCCAATAATCAGTAATGCCAGTATGATTCTCACAACCGAAACACTAACGGGCGACCAGTCCGTTTTAGCGGGTATTGTAAGTCTGGTCATGTAATTCTGTTGCCAGGCTGTATAAATGTTTTTTACAAGTCCTGGTAGTTCCCAGAAAAGAATAACCGCTCCTGTAATGATCAGTCCCATCTGAATAATGGAGCGGGAATTAATATTGAATTGGAAAACGGATTCGGAAAACCCTTTGTCCAATCCGAATTTATCAATTAAAATTTCAGTTTTAAAAATCAACCAGTACCCAAGAGCCAGTACTATAAGAATATAGATCAAGGTTATGAAAATGCCGAAAAGCACATCGGTTCCAGAAATTCCATAATAAAACATATACCATACCGAGGATATGAGTTCTGTAACGGATAGGACTAATGCTCTTAATAAGATTATACCTAATACACGAAGAATTACAATAAGGAGGCTACGTGGTGTCATGGTGGTTGATTTGTAAAAGTCTTTTATGTTCTATTCTGTTAGCCAATACCTGTAAAAAAGTCAAACAGAGTATGCCCCAGGTTTCTCCAGCCAGGCGTATCAAACAGGTAGACTTCCATACTTTGTTCAATGATAATAAATAATCCGCCATACAGCCAGGAGGGGTGAATACGATGCTGCCGCCACCAGTCCCAGGCCCAGGCTATCAGAATGAGGCTATCGGCGAGTACCAGGGCAAACCATATTTCGGGTCTTGGTATGTTGGGAAAATAATGGCGAAAGCGAAACCAGGCGGGCCAGAGCAGTACGATGGTGGCCAGTACCATGATGCGTTTATGGTAGACCGGTTTACGTCTCCAGGCAATAGCAAGAGAGACGAGGGTAAAAAAGATCAGGCCGGAAGTAAGGGTGCCTATAATACCTGAGTAAGCGATGCCGCCGAGTCCGGCTGCCAGTTCGCGCCGCACCTGGAATATGCCTACCGGTATCATGGTGATGAGGATCCCCAATGCAAGGAAGAGGCCGATGCGTCCGAGGCGCATATGCAGGCGTGTTTTCTTACGGCGTACCAGGAGAGATTGGGCCAGGAAAAGCAGTACCCAACTGAAGGCGAAGGCACCATGAATATAGATAACGGGAGGGGCGGAAAAGCGGCCCTGGATGGATGGTGAGAGGAAGGTCTTACCAAATCCGATGAGTACAGCAAGCAGGGCAATTAATCCTATTCCGACGAAAAAGAATGTTTTGTGTTTGGGAGTTGGAAAGGTCAATGGCAGTTGGTTTGTCCATTGAATATAGTAAAAAGTGCTCAGTGGCCGGTCGTCAGTTTTATGCGGGTGAAAGGTTAGGCATTGGGGCCAGAAGCTGATCATTAGTCACTGACAGGCAAAAAAAAGCCCCTCGATTTCTCGAAGGGCTCAATAAATATGGCAGCTACCTACTCTCCCGCATTGTGGTGCAGTACCATCGGCCATGAGGGGCTTAACTTCTCTGTTCGGTATGGGAAGAGGTGAACACCCTCGGCAAAACCACCATAAAAAGGTAATAAGTGGTAAGTTTTAGGTTATAAGTTTTGAGTGCAGCGGTTTAAAACAGATTAAACGTATCACTTAAAACTTATTACTTACTACTTAAATAAGATCATATTGGGAAATGTTAGAAGAAAATCTAAAAAATAAAAATTAAAGCGTACGGGCAATTAGTACTACTTGGCTTTGCTGTTACCAGCTTTACACCTATAGCCTATCAACGTCATAGTCTTTGACGGCCCTTAAAAGTAAACTCATCTTGAGGAAGGTTTCACGCTTAGATGCTTTCAGCGTTTATCCTGTCCGTACATAGCTACTCAGCATTGCACCTGGCGGCACAACTGATACACCAGCGGTACGTACGACCCGGTCCTCTCGTACTAAGGTCATGTCCTCTCAATTTACTTGCGCCCACCACAGATAGGGACCGAACTGTCTTGCGACGTTCTGAACCCAGTTCACGTGCCACTTTAATCGGCGAACAGCCGAACCCTTGGGACCTTCTCCAGCCCCAGGATGTGACGAACCGACATCGAGGTGCCAAACCTCCCCGTCGATATGAGCTCTTGGGGGAGATCAGCCTGTTATCCCCGGAGTACCTTTTATCCTTTGAGCGACGGCCCTTCCATACAGAACCGCCGGATCACTTTAGCCGACTTTCGTCCCTGCTCGGCTTGTGTGCCTCACAGTCAAGCACCCTTATACTAATGCGCTCTACGTACGATTACCAACCGTACTGAGGGTACCTTTGCAAGCCTCCGTTACTCTTTAGGAGGCGACCACCCCAGTCAAACTACCCACCATGCACTGTTTCCCGCAAGGGATTAGACTCTAAATCAAAGAAGGTTGGTATTTCAACGACCGCTCCACCCTGGCTGGCGCCAAGGCTTCAAAGCGTCCCAACTATTCTACACATCCGTAATTCAAAATCAATGCAAAGTTGTAGTGAAGGTTCACGGGGTCTTTCCGTCCCGTGGCGGGTAACCGGCATCTTCACCGATACTACAATTTCACCGGGCTCGTGGAGGAGACAGCGTTCAACTCATTAGACCATTCGTGCAGGTCGGAACTTACCCGACAAGGAATTTCGCTACCTTAGGACCGTTATAGTTACGGCCGCCGTTTACTGGGGCTTCAGTCAGGAGCTTTGACTTGCGTCGAACACCCTTCCTTAACCTTCCAGCACCGGGCAGGTATCAGGCTCTATACGTCATCTTACGATTTTGCAGGGCCCTGTGTTTTTGTTAAACAGTTGGTTGAACCATTTTACTGAGACCTACCGAAGTAGGTACGCTTTATCCCGAAGTTACAGCGTCAATTTGCCTAGTTCCTTCTCCACGGCTCACCCGAGCGCCTTAGAATACTCATCCCGTCTACCTGTGTCGGTTTGCGGTACCGGCTGCTATGCTCGCTTTTCTTGGAAGAATTTTCAGTACTACGTGTCATCCGAAGACTTCACTCAGCTATTCCGTCAGCTTATGTACCTAGCATTCTCCGTCACTTTTAATGCATAGCAGGCGCAGGAATATTAACCTGCTTTCCATCATCTACCCCTTTCGGGTTTGACTAAGGACCGGGCTAACCCTGATCCGATTAACGTTGATCAGGAACCCTTAGACTTTCGGCGATAAGGTTTTTCACCTTATTTATCGTTACTTATGCCTACATTTTCTTTTGAAACCGCTCCAGCAACCGTCGCCGGTCACCTTCGATGCTGTTTCAATGCTCCCCTACCGATCATCCACAAAGTGGCGATCATAGAGCTTCGGTTAGTAGTTTGATGCCCGATTATTTTCCGTGCGGGACCTCTCGACCAGTGAGCTGTTACGCACTCTTTAAATGAATTGCTGCTTCCAAGCAAACATCCTGGCTGTTATAGAAGTCCTACCTCGTTTGATCAACTTAACTACTTATTAGGGACCTTAGCTGCTATTCTGGGTTATTTCCCTCTCGGCCACGGATCTTAGCACCCGCAGCCTCACTCCCGGAGATATCTGTTAGCATTCGGAGTTTGTCAGGGTTTGGTAGGCGGTGAAGCCCCCTAGCCCAATCAGTAGCTCTACCTCTAACAGACTTCATAATCCGAGGCTGTTCCTAAAAACATTTCGGGGAGAACGAGCTATCTCTCAGTTTGATTGGCCTTTCACCCCTACCCACAGGTCATCCCAAGACTTTTCAACGTCAACGGGTTCGGTCCTCCAGTTGGTTTTACCCAACCTTCAACCTGCCCATGGGTAGATCACAAAGTTTCGCGTCTGCCCCCACTGACTAAGCGCCCTATTTGGACTCGCTTTCGCTACGGCTCCGTATTTAACATACTTAACCTCGCCAGTGAGGAGCAACTCGTAGGCTCATTATGCAAAAGGCACGCCGTCACCCATTGCTGGGCTCCGACCGCTTGTAGGCGCACGGTTTCAGGTACTATTTCACTCCCTTGTTTAGGGTGCTTTTCACCTTTCCCTTACGGTACTGGTTCACTATCGGTGTCTGAGGAGTATTTAGCCTTACCAGATGGTGCTGGCAGATTCAGGCAGGATTCCTCCGGTCCCGCCCTACTCAGGATACTGCTCGTCCTCATCAATTTTCGTTTACGGGGCTATCACCCTCTATGGCTCAACTTTCCAGATGATTTTACTTGATGATGATTTCTAAATGCAGTCCTACAACCCTCATTCCGCACGCGGAACAAGTTTAGGCTATTCCCTTTTCGCTCGCCACTACTCAGGGAATCACTATTGTTTTCTTTTCCTCTCCCTACTTAGATGTTTCAGTTCAGGAGGTTGGCTCTCTTTCGAGTACTATACCTTCAGTATAGTGGGTTGTCCCATTCGGAGATCCAGGGATATAATGCTTGTGTGCAGCTCCCCCCGGCTTATCGCAGCTTACCACGTCCTTCATCGCCTCTCAGACCCAAGGCATCCACCATGCGCCCTTAATTGCTTTAAAAAAGTTATACAAACTTTTTTAATATGAGGCCAGACTCACGTCTGGACTTTAAATTAAAATTTGTAGTTGTTACCCGACCACATTTCTTCAGACCAACCATAATATGGTGTGATATTTCAAAATTGTGATCGATAATATTAGATACTTCGTTCTAACATTTATTTTCCCAATATGTCAAAGAGCTTAGTTGATTTGAAAATTTGAGAATTTGAAGATGTGAATCTTTCGATTCTCTTTCAAAAAAACTGTCTGCAGATAATATGGTTTCGAACCATCATTCGCCTCTCAGGCATTATCTATTATAAAAGAACTTTTGTGGTGGAGGATATCGGAGTCGAACCGATGACCCCCTGCGTGCAAGGCAGGTGCTCTAGCCAACTGAGCTAACCCCCCATAATAAGGTGAAAGCTGTGAGCTGGAAGGTCAAAGGTCTTAGCCTTTCGCCTTACGCCTTTTTACCTTTTACCTTTTAGTAGACCCGAGCAGATTTGAACTGCTGACCCCTACATTATCAGTGTAGTGCTCTAACCAGGCTGAGCTACGGATCTGTAATTTGTAGCCCCCGTGTTATCGGGTTACTATTTTATGAAAAAGAACTTTAAAAATTGAAAGTAGTGGGAAACAATAGCCAGTAAGTTCTATATCGGTTGAGCGTACTCAAACCGAAAGCTCTAAAAAGGAGGTATTCCAGCCGCACCTTCCGATACGGCTACCTTGTTACGACTTAGCCCCAGTCACTAGTTTTACCCTAGGCGGCTCCTTGCGGTTACCGACTTTAGGTACACCCAGCTTCCATGGCTTGACGGGCGGTGTGTGCAAGGTCCGGGAACGTATTCACCGTATCATTGCTGATATACGATTACTAGCGATTCCAGCTTCATGGAGTCGAGTTGCAGACTCCAATCTGAACTGAGAGGAGGTTTTTGAGATTAGCTCCTTATCACTAAGTGGCAGCTCTTTGTCCTCCCCATTGTAGCACGTGTGTAGCCCTGGGCATAAAGGCCATGATGACTTGACATCATCCCCTCCTTCCTCACGTCTTACGACGGCAGTTTCACTAGAGTTCCCAGCGTTACCTGATGGCAACTAGTGATGGGGGTTGCGCTCGTTGCGGGACTTAACCCAACACCTCACGGCACGAGCTGACGACAGCCATGCAGCACCTTACTGGCAGTGTATTGCTACAAAGTGAGCTTTCACCCACGGTCTCCCAGCATTCTAGCCCAGGTAAGGTTCCTCGCGTATCATCGAATTAAACCACATGCTCCACCGCTTGTGCGGACCCCCGCCAATTCCTTTGAGTTTCAATCTTGCGATCGTACTTCCCAGGTGGGATACTTAATGCTTTCGCTCAGACACACACAGTGTATCGCGTATGTCGAGTATCCATAGTTTAGGGCGTGGACTACCAGGGTATCTAATCCTGTTTGATCCCCACGCTTTCGTGCCTCAGTGTCAATATATGTGTAGCCAGCTGCCTTCGCAATTGGTGTTCTATGTCATATCTAAGCATTTCACCGCTACATGACATATTCCGCTAACCTCCACAATATTCAAGACTGATAGTATCAATGGCAGTTTCCGAGTTAAGCTCGAAGATTTCACCACTGACTTACCAACCCACCTACGCACCCTTTAAACCCAGTGAATCCGGATAACGCTTGCACCCTCCGTATTACCGCGGCTGCTGGCACGGAGTTAGCCGGTGCTTATTCATCTGGTACCGTCAGACGGTCTAGAAAGACCTTTTTTCGTCCCAGATAAAAGAAGTTTACAATCCAGAGGACCTTCATCCTCCACGCGGCATGGCTGGTTCAGACTTTCGTCCATTGACCAATATTCCTTACTGCTGCCTCCCGTAGGAGTCGGGCCCGTGTCTCAGTGCCCGTGTGACTGGTCGTGCTCTCACACCAGTTACTGATCGCAGGCTTGGTGGGCCGTTACCCCGCCAACTACCTAATCAGCCGCACAGCCATCTTCAAGTGATAAATCTTTAATAACAAAGTGATGCCACTCTGGTATACTATGGGGTATTAATCCAAATTTCTCTGGGCTATTCCCCGCTCGAAGGAAGGTTCTGTACGTGTTCCGCACCCGTTTGCCGGTCGCCATCAGTGTATTGCTACACCATGCTGCCCCTCGACTTGCATGTATTAAGCCTGCCGCTAGCGTTCATCCTGAGCCAGGATCAAACTCTCCATTGTAAATGATGTTTGATACTGACATTTAACTTCAAAGTGTTATTCGCAGTAAACTGCGAAAACTTTTAATTAACGTGTCAAATCGAATTTATTTCGCTTTGACTTACCTTTTTGGTTTCTTCCTGGTGGCTACCAGAAAGAAGTGCTATTGTTTCCCAACTTTCAAAGATCTTTAGACGCTTATTTTCGCTTCAGCCGTTTTACCAGCTGCCCCATTTTCGATTGGGAGTGCAAAGGTAAGTGTCTTTTTATTTCTACCAAATTTTTCTTCCAATTTTTTTAGAAATTTTCAGAAGCTTTTGGTTTGAAAATCAATTTGTTTTGTGAAGAACTGACCCCGTTTTTTCGGAGCGGATTGCAAAGGTAAGCCTTTGTCAATTACTGGCAAATTTTTCTTTCACTTTTTCTCTCTTTTTTTACCAGCTTTCAGTTTCACAACCTTCAGAGAACTAACCCGTTTTGAAGCGGGTTGCAAAGGTAGGTGATTACTAATTACTGGCAAATTTTTTCGTCACTTTTTTTTCAGTTTTTTATTTGCTTTCAGCATCACAACTATCAGAGAACTAGTCCGTTATGAACGGGTTGCAAAGGTAGGGGTTTGCTGATTACTGACAAATTTTTTCTGAAACTTTTTCATCTTTTTTTGTCTGCCTTCAGTATCACAACTTTCAGAGAACTAACCCGTTTTGTGTGCGGGGGTGCAAAGATAGGGGTGAATTGGTTCCTGCCAAATCTTTTTTGAAAGTATTTCATCCAATTCAACCAAACCCCGCGCCAGATAAGGATTACAAGCCTCAAAAAATTTTACTCCCCTCCCCCTAATGGATAGGAAAATACGACCCGCTCCAAAAACAATCCATGCGCAGGAACTGCAAAACTAGCTGTAGTACAATCTTTTGCCTCAATTATTGCCCGAAAACCCGCTAGATCCAGCTTTCCCCTTCCCACCTGCAGCATGGTCGCCGTCAACGCCCTTACCATACCTCGCAGAAACCGGTTAGCCACTACATGATATACCAGGCAGCCCTCCTCCTCTATCCATTCTGATACTTCTATCTTACACAGAAAGGTTTTAACCTGCGTATTACGTTTCGAAAAACTGGTAAAGTCGGTATACTCCATCAGCACACGCGCCGCCTCCTGCAAAGCCTGCCTGTCTATCCTGTACGGAAAGAAATAAGCCCTGTCTGCCAGAAACGGATTCTTCTGTGCATATATAAAGTACTTATACTCCCGTACCACTGCGTCAAACCGGGCATGAGCTTCGGGTGGTACTTTATAAAGACCACGAACAACGATATCAGCCGGCAGGATCGCATTCACCTTATATATAAACTGTGGATGTAGCCCCTCCTCTGTATCAAAATGGAAAAAGTTCTGCCGGGCATGCACCCCCGCATCGGTACGGGATGAACCGGTGAGCCTTATCTCACGCCGTTCCAGTACCCCCAGGGCACGTTCCACTTCCGACTGCACGGTAATGGCATTTTCCTGTGTCTGAAAACCGCTATAAGCCGTGCCTTTATACGACACTTCTAAAAAATACCTTGCCATCAAAATCGTTGATTAAATAAAAATGGGGGGCGGCCATACCCATACTCCGGCATTAGCCACCCAACAGGGCCTGAAAACGACGGTTATAATATTCATTCTTCAGCTCCGATCCGAGACTTTCAAAAGCAGCCGGGTCTGCAACCCGGGGATAAGCAGCCTCATAAAACTGGAAACGGGCGGCATCGTTCAGAAACAACACCCCCAGATTGCGGATATGCTTTACTGTATAACACTTTGTCTTAAATGCCTTGCGGGCCTCCGCAATCATGGCATCATCTGCCTTCTGCGCTGCCATCTTCTTACGCAACTGCATAAAATCATTTTCGCTGGCAACAGCAGTACAACTGCCCTGCTTCTGTGTTTTTACACTATCCGTCCCTCCCTGTGAGGAGATGTCTTCCAGAAACCGCCGGTCGCCGGGTTTATCTTCTGAACGAAGCAGATTGCGCTGATTGGGAATCAGGATGCGGATAGTATCAATATGACCATCGGCATACTGATCGGTATACACGAGTCCAAATCCTTCTGAAGTACTGCTCTCCGAGCGGCGGGTAATCTGCGAACGGGGCAACGGCAGCGGATCCTTAATTGCAGACAGTTCCGCTACTTCTTTCTTTTCTGCCAGCACTTTATCGGTTGCCGGAATTGTAATGGCCGTGTCCTGCTTTAGCAATGCCGGAGGCTCCGGTTCCTCTGTGCGAATGACAACAGAAGTCTTTTCGGCAAGAATAGTATCTTTCTCAGATGTGGCAATTCCACTATTCGTTTTCCTGTCAACCAGTAATGTATCCCGCGTCACCACAACAGTTTCGCTGGCATATCCTGTATCTTTTATTGCCGGCAAAGATTGTTTTTCCGGCTCTGCAATTATCTTTTCTGCTGGTTTGGCAATGGTCGCTGCTGAATCAACCACGGGTTTCTTTACAGGCTTCCGGCGGGGCTCTTCTTTTACCGGCACCTGCCTCATCTCACGAAGGCTGGGATCATTGGCCGCTTTTGCCAAAACATCGGTAAAAGCCGAAACGTTTGGATTGCTAACCGGCTTTGGTTTTTGCTCTTCCACGAGCTTTTCGGCCTGGGTCACAGCCAGGGTTTGCAGGTCAAACAAGCCCCATCCGCTATTCTCAAACTGCTTAAGGAGGAAACCATGGTCACGACCGGCTATGTTTATACTAAACCGCTGCTCGGACACTTTACCATTGGGAAAGCCGATACTGAAGTTATATAGGCTATCTCTTAACCGGGGAAGGATGAGGTAGCCATTGCTGGAAGAAGCGTAGTTACGCTCCTGCAGCCTGACAAAGAAGGGCTGCTCCGCATCGGCCTGGATATAGACAAAGTAATCCTTTTGCGCGGCAGCCGGCAATGTAAACAAAACAAACAGAAGGGCTATCAATCGGTTCATTGGCTGATGTTGGCTGGTTCAAAAATAACTGAAATAACGCTACAATGACTTGTTAAAAGCCGCGCCATTCATACATTTTCATGAACTTAGCTAGGTGCATATCCTACATTTGCTGACTTAAATTCTGAATATGAAGAAGATTTTCTTAAGCCTGTTCGGCCTCGGTCTGCTGACAGGCAGCCTGCTGGCCCAGGCCCCTGCAGAGAGCCAGGATACTTCCTGGAAAAAAGAGTACCGGGCCACAGCCACCCGCATCAACGACTTGGTGCATACAAAACTGGAAGTGAAACCGGATTTCAGCAAATCGTGGCTCTATGGTAAAGCCTGGATCACCTTACAACCTCATTTTTACACGACCGATTCCCTTACACTCGATGCCAAGGGCATGGAACTGAAAAAAGTGGCACTGGTAAAAGGTACCCAGCAGCAGGTGCTGCCATTTACGTATAACGACTGGCAGATACGTATCAAACTGGACAAATCTTATAAAGCAGGCGAGAAATACACCATCTTCATTGATTATATCGCCAAACCTGATGAGTTTGAAAAAAGATATGCCAACGACCAGATGCTGGGTATCAAAGGCATGTACTTTATCAATCCCAAAGGCGAAGACAAGAAAAAGCCCACACAGATCTGGACACAGGGCGAAACAGAGTCAAGTTCGGCCTGGTTCCCCACGATCGATAAAACAGCTCAGAAAACCACAGAAGAATTATCTGTCACTGTCGACAACAAGTACGTGACCCTCTCCAACGGTAAACTCATGTCGCAAAAGAAGAATACAGACGGCACCCGTACCGATTACTGGAAAATGGATCTGCCGCATTCTCCCTATCTCTTCTTCCTGGGTGTAGGCGAATATGCCGTTATCAAAGACAGCTGGCGCGGCAAAGAAGTAAACTACTACGTAGAGAAAGAATATGCCGGTGTAGCAAAAAAGATCTTTGGCAATACCCCGGAAATGATGACCTATTTCTCCAAAATCACCGGCGTTGATTTTCCCTGGGTCAAATATTCACAGATCACTGGCCGTGATTATGTAGCCGGTGCTATGGAAAATACCACCGCTACCATACACCAGGAAACTGCCCAGCAGGACGCACGCGAACTGGTCGATGATAATATATGGGAAGGCACGATTGCACATGAGCTGTTTCACCAATGGTTTGGCGATTATGTGACAGCCGAAAGCTGGAGCAATCTCACCCTCAATGAGTCGTTTGCCGACTACAGCCAGACACTCTGGGCTGAACATAAATACGGCAAAGATGCCGGCGACGCCGAAAACTACCAGGGTCTGCAGGGCTACCTCATGAGTGGCAGCCAGAATAAAGACCTCGTACGTTTCTATTATAAAGACCGCGAAGACATGTTTGACGCTGTAAGCTATCAGAAAGGCGGTCGAATCCTGCATATGCTGCGCAACTTTGTGGGCGATGATGCATTTTTCAAAGCCATGAATGTATACCTGACCACTTACCGCTTCAAGTCTGCTGAAGCACACCAATGGCGTATCGCCCTGGAAGATGTGACAGGCCGCGACCTCAACTGGTTCTTTAATCAATGGTATTTTGATCATGGCAATCCTTCTGTTGACATCGACTATGTATATGATGATGTGGCGGGAAAAGTAAAAGTGATCATCCGCCAGACACAGAAATCAGGAAAACTGTTTACACTCCCGGTCAATATAGATGTATATGAAGGCAGCAAAAAAACGCGCTATGCTGTGTGGGCAAAAAATGCTACCGACACCTTCACCCTTAACTATAGCAAACATCCTGACCTGGTGAATGTGGATGGAGACAAGATTCTTTTGTGGCAAAAGAAGGACAATAAGAACCTCGACAACTATATTCACCAGTATACGTTTGCCGGTAACTATATGGATCGCCGTGAGGCAATTGAATTTGCTGCACGCAACCAGGGTGATGCCAAAGCAGCCGAGCTGATGCGTAAAGCCTGCAATGATCCGTTTGCTGAACTCCGCAGACTGGCCATCAACCGCCTCGATATCAAAAAGGATGCGCTCAAAACAGCTGCCGAGCCAATACTGGCCAAACTGGCTACCAGCGATCCTTCTTCGCTGGTACGGGCCTCTGCCATTGACCAGTTGCGCGATTATAAGAAAAATGAATATACCGACCTGTTTCGTAAAGCTACCCGCGACTCTTCGTACAATGTTGCCGGCGCCGCATTAAACGCGCTTGGTGATGTAGACGAGGCGGGTGCGCTGAATATTGCACGTGAACTGAATAAACAACCCAGCAAAGGAGCGCTCAAGTCGGCCATCCTCTCCCAAATCATCAAAACCGGCGATGAAAGCCTGGCCGACCAGGTAATAGGTGAATTTGCCGCTATGCCTGTAGCCCAGTCCAAGTTTGACGCCATTGGCAATGTGGCCGACTACCTGAGCATTATTAAAAACACAGAAAAATTCAAATGGGGTGTGGATGAGATCATCAAATTCCGTGATGCCATACCGGAAGCATACCGTTCACAGACCGATATGTTTATCAATGGCCAGCTGTTGCAGGGCATCCTGCGCAGCAAGAATGATGCGTTGAAAGCCGACCCCAACAATTCCAATATTCAGCAGCAGATCGACTACCTGAAATCGAAACTGCCGGAAGCAATGAGGAAAGGATTTTGATTTGATTTGAAGATTTGAGGATTTGAAGATTATCAGATAACAAAAGGGAGTAATCAGTTTGATTACTCCCTTTTGTATTGAATATGCCGATTAAATCTCTATCTCATCTTCAAATTTTCAAATCCTCAAATCAATCTCTTACCATTTCCCGCCTGCGCCACCTCCACCGAAGCCGCCGCCGCCGAAACCGCCGAAGCCACCTCCGCCTCCGCCGCCTGACCAGCCACCGCCTCCGCCACCACCAAATCCACCTCCTATCCAGCCGCCGGTCCAGCCTCTGTAACCACGGCGCGACATATACCCGCCGCCGCCGCTGGCGCCACCGCCGCTAAAGATGGCAATCAATACGACCACGATAATGATGATCAAAAGTGGACTCATTCCTTTGCCTTTACGGCTGCCATAACCTGCAGGAGCTTTATATCTGCCTTCTGCAGCTTTCATAATAGCATCCACGGCCTGGTCGAGCCCACGGTAATAATTGCCCGCTTTAAAATCGGGAATCATTTCATTGTCTACAATGGAGCGGGCCAGCAGGTCGGTGATACGCCCTTCGAGACCGTAGCCGGATGCGATAAATGCATCGCGGTTGCCATCGCCACCACCTGTTGACACAAGCAGTACTATTCCGTTATCAAAATTCTTATTTCCTACTCCCCATTTGCGTCCCAGTGCCGTGGCATAATCACCCGCACTGTAGCCTTTGAGATCATCTACTACTACGATAGCGATCTGGTTGGAAGTGCTGTCATCATATGCTATCAGTTTCGCCTCCAGGGCAGAAGTCTGCTCTGCAGTGAGAAACCCGGGAACAAATACATTGACAAGGCGTGGCGGATTGGGCTTTTCAGGAATCGCCTTTTCAATCTGTGCAAAGCCGCCCAGACTGATGAGGAGAAACCATATCAGTAAAAATTTTTTCATGAAAATCATTTTCCGAAAACTATATCATCGGGTAATTCATTCTTATCGGTATCGCGATTGTAAGGGAAATGCTGATGCAGGGCCTGCCCGATATCTTCGATACAGGCGGCAATGCCCTGAGCTACATTATCCTTATTGAAGATCTCCATCATCTTCGCAATTTCTGCATTCCAGAAATCGGTGCCCACACGCTCATGAATACCTTTATCGCCGAATACGGCCATCTGATGATCTTCGATAGCCACATAGACAAGCACCGCATTACGATCCTCTGTTTCATCCATTTCCAACCGGAAAAACACTTCGGCGGCACGGTCAATGGCATCCATAAAACGGCAACGGCTTTCTATAAAGACCCTTACCTCACCACTTGTACGCGTTTCTGCTTCCCTGATTGCATTCAGGATAAGCGCCTGTTCAGCTTCGCTGAAAAATTTTCTTTTGCGGAAAAAGGAAAACACTGGCTTTATTTAAAATTTTATTTCAACGGCTTTCTCCGATCCGGCATCGGCCGTAAAACCTTCTTTTACTTTAAATCCAAATAAGCGGGCCACCAAACCGGTAGCGCTGCTGCGAACAGAGACATTGTATTCCGCTACAGCGGCATTAAAGTCCTGGCGGGCCACTTTAATACGGCGCTCGGTACCTTCCAGTTGTGTCTGCAAACCCGAGTAAGCAGCCGTGCCCTTCAAGGCAGGATACCTTTCTATCACAACGATCAACCGGTTGACGGATGCCGCCAGTGAATCCTGCAACCTTGTCTGACCTGCATAATTCTCTCCGTTGACAGTAGTCGTTTGCAAGCCACTAAGCGCTTTGGCACGGGCTGTAGCTATATCTTCAAGTGTGCTCTGTTCAAAGTCAGACACTCCTTTTACTACATTCACCAGATTGGGGATCAGGTCGAAGCCGGCGCTGATAGGTACTTTGCACTTCTGCCCATTGCTGATTGACACGCTCTTCTTTCTTCACCAACCCGTTGTAGGCGACAATTATATAGATCAGCAGGAGTACTATGACTCCTGCTATGATCAGGTAAACTGATTTCTTTGATCGCATGCTACTGGATTAAAACTGAACCTTGGGAGCTTTTTCGGCACCTTCATCGGCCTTGAAGCCTTCTTTGGCTTTGAATCCAAACATGCCTGAAAGAAGATTCATGGGGAAAGAACGCACTTTTGTATTATACGTATTGATCGTTTCATTAAAGCTACGACGCGTATTGCGGATATCGTTTTCGATTCCTTCCAGTTGGTCCTGCAACTGCTTGAAGTTCTGAGTAGCTTTCAGGTCAGGATAATTCTCTACGACAGCCAGCAGACGACTGAGCGCTCCTGACATTTGCCCCTGTGCTGCCTGAAATTTAGCCATATTCTCCGGAGTCAGCTGATCGGCCGTAAGGTTGATCGAAGTGGCTTTTGCACGTGCTTCTACCAGTTGGGTCAACGTTTCTTTTTCAAAATTGGCAGCGCCTTTTACTGTACTCACCAGGTTGTCTACCAGGTCGGCCCGCTTCTGATATTCTGTATTAACGTTGTTCCAGGCCTGCTTTACAGTTTCATCCTGTTTTACGAGGCCATTGTAACCAGAACAGCCCCAAACGCCAAAGATGAGCAGTATGGCAACAACAACTAGAATTCCGAGATTTTTGACTCCTTTCATGGTGTAGTGTTTTTGATAAAATTAAAATTACCGTTTTTCGTAGTTCATCCCGGTTATTTTTCGGTATATCAAGTACAGTTGTCGGTAAACGCACAAAAATGTACCTCTGCGGCATGATTTTGGAGCCCGCTTTTATACAACTGATGCCTATGCAAAGCGCTGTCAAAACCCTGGGATTTCTCTTCTGTATTTCCCTGTTAACCGGTGTATACTGCAGCAAATCGGGTAACAATCCTGCCCCGGCAGGTGAGGTGCCTTTGCGTGACAGTGTGGTGGCAGATAATCTGCAGCATCCCTGGGAAATACTCTGGGGACCGGATGATCATATCTGGATGACAGAACGTGGCGGACGTATCAGCCGGTTTGATCCGCAGACCGGCAATCGCAACATACTCATCACCATCAGCGATGTAGTGAGTAATGGCGAAGGCGGTTTACTGGGTATGGCGCTTCATCCTTCCTTTAGTTCCTCTCCTTATGTATATGTGATCTACAACTATATGAATGGCGGCAATTACCGCGAGAAGCTGGTACGATACACCTATAACAGCAGTGGTCAGACCCTGGGCAGTCCTGCCATTCTGCTCGATGATATTGCGGCTGCCAGTATTCATAATGGCAGCCGCCTGCTGGTGACGGGTGATAAACTATTTATCAGCACAGGCGATGCCGCCAACACCAGCCTGGCGCAGACTACCAGTTCCCCCAACGGCAAAATCCTTCGCTTAAATCTTGATGGCAGTATACCGGCCGATAATCCGCAAGCGGGTAACCCCTACTGGTCATGGGGACACCGCAATCCGCAGGGACTCGTATACGCTAATGGCCGGCTGTACAGTTCTGAACATGGCCCCAGCAGTAATGACGAAATGAATATTATTGAAAAAGGGCGCAATTATGGCTGGCCCAATGTAGAAGGCTATTGTGATGAGAGCGGAGAGTCTTCTTTCTGCAGCAGCCAGCATGTAGCAGAACCAATACTGGCCTGGACACCCACGATTGCCACAGCAGGGCTTGATTATTATCAGCATGACCTGATACCGCAATGGAAAAATTCGCTGCTCCTGGCTACGTTAAAAAACCAGCGGCTGTACCAGTTGAAGTTAAATACTGCCGGAAATGCTATTGACAGCAGCGCAACTTATCTCAATGGCAGCTATGGCCGTCTGCGCGACATCTGCATCTCACCTGCCGGAAAAGTATATGTGTGCAGCAGCAATGGAGGCAATAATGATGTGCTGGTAGAGATCAGGCCTATTGTTAATTAATAACAACTTACTATTTCACCCAGGCGTACTCCGCATTTACATTGATCGTCATGGTAGTTGGCACATCCGGATCCGGAACAGTTACAGAGGTAACCATTCTTATCCGTGTGTACAGGGTGTCATTGCTCATACGAAGTTTCATACCAATTTTAGCGTTCGTAACAGGCACGCCCGTACCGGGGCTTGTGGGAAATTCAAAAGGGGGCTGATCGGCTGTCAGGGAATCGGGACTGTTTCTGACATAACTTGTCTGACCATCGCTGGGAGGAGTAAATGCGTTAACATCGTCTTCCTGTTCCATCACTACCACACCGCCAATAGTATACTTTGTACGCATAACGCCTTCGATATTGAACGTAATGCCTCTTGTTGTCATCTGATTGCTGGTAAAAGTAAGTGTTCCACCAGGGTCTGTGCTGCCATATTCCAGAACAGATTCGATCCGGTTTATCTCACCATCTTCTGTGAAAGATGCTGTTGTACTGTTAACTGCGGTCGTACCTGCAAATTTCCAGTTGCCGATCACATCTATATTACTGCCGGGGTTGTTGCCGTTATTACCATTATTCTCTGCATCTTCAACAAAACCGAGTTCTTTCTGACAGGAAGCCAGGATGGAAAGAAGGGCCAGGGCCGGAATCAATCAATGAATTCTCATACTTGTGGGTAGATTTGGTGTTCCCTGCAAATATCCTGATTTATCATCACATATTATTAATAAATATCCCTGCAGCTATTGACATAACTGCAGGGATTATAACAGGTTTTACTAAAATCAGCTTTTTACAGCAGCAATACCGGGAAGTGTTTTTCCTTCAAAATATTCCAGCATAGCGCCACCACCTGTGGATACATAGCTCACTTTATCGGCAAAGCCAAACTGATTGACAGCCGCTACAGAATCGCCCCCACCTACCAGCGAAAAGGAACCATGCTGTGTGGCAGCCGCTATGGCTGTTGCCACGGCCTTGGTACCATGCTGGAATTTGGCCATTTCAAACACACCCATAGGACCATTCCAGAGAATGGTTTTTGAGCGGCTGATCACGTTGCTGAATTGCTCTACCGCATTGGCACCGATATCAAGCCCCATCCAGCCATCGGGAATATGATTGCTGGGCGATACAGACGTGTTGGCATCTGCAGCAAACTTATCTGCGATAATTGAGTCAGACGGCAGATGAATACAAACGCCTTTGGCTTCTGCTTTTTTCAGCAGTTCCAAAGCCGTACCCACGCGGTCTTCCTCGCACAGGGATGCACCTATCGTACCGCCAGTGGCCTTCATAAATGTATAGGCCATACCACCACCAATGATGATATCGGTAGCACGTTCCAGCAGGTTTTCGATGATAAGTATTTTGTCGCTCACCTTGGCGCCGCCAATGATGGCTACAAAAGGTTTTTCGGCCTGATGCAATACACGTTCTGCGCTGGCCACTTCTCCTTCCATCAGCAGGCCAAAGAATCTTTTTTCGGGGGGGAAGAATTGAGCGATCACGGCCGTCGACGCGTGTGCGCGATGGGCCGTACCAAACGCATCATTTACCCATACATCGCCGAGTTTGGCCAGTTTGCCCGCAAACTCAGGATTGCCTTTCTCTTCTTCTTTATAGAAACGCAGGTTTTCCAGCAGCAATACATCGCCCGGTTGCAGGGCGGCAGCGGCTTTTACAGCCGATTCACCAATACAATCGTCCGCAAAGGCCACCGGCTTACCGTCCAGCAATGCAGTGAGGTGAGCCTGCAGGTGGCGTAAAGAATATTTATCGGTAGGACCGTCTTTGGGCCGACCCAGGTGCGACATCAGAATAACACTGCCGCCATCGTCCAGTATTTTACGGATAGTAGGCAATGCTGCCGTCATACGCGTATCATCGGTGATCTCAAACCGGTCGTTGAGGGGCACGTTGAAATCAACCCGTACCAGGGCCTTCTGGCCTTTAAAATTATGAGAGCTGAAAGAACTCATATACAATTTGAAGATTTGAAAATTTGAAGATATGCTGATGGTCTGTAAAGAAAAAGGGTGATCAGGTAATGGAAGTCACCGGCAACTTGTCGATGATTTCCTTTGGCACCAGATCACCCCGGGGTGAATTATTATTTGCTGATCAGCTTCGCAAAATAGTGTACAGTACGTACCAGCTGACTTACATAGCTCATTTCATTGTCGTACCATGACACAGTACGTACCAGTTGAGTATCTCCCACCGTTTGTACACGTGTCTGGGTAGCATCAAACAGTGATCCGTATGTGATGCCAATGATATCGCTGCTCACGATTTCATCTTCTGTATAACCAAAGCTTTCGTTGCTGGCCGCTTTCATGGCAGCATTCAGTTCTTCTACAGTAGTTTTTTTATTCAGCACGGCCGTCACTTCTGTAAGTGAACCGGTGAGGGTAGGTACACGCTGAGCGCTGCCATCCATTTTACCTTTCAGGTTGGGCAGAACCAGGCCGATCGCTTTAGCAGCGCCAGTGCTGTTGGGCACAATATTCTGTGCAGCGGCACGGGCACGGCGCAGGTCACCTTTGGGGTGAGGAGCATCCTGTGTATTCTGATCATTGGTATAGGCGTGGATGGTTGTCATGAGGGCGTTTACCACACCAAATTTTTCATCCAGTACCTGGGCCATTGGCGCCAGACAGTTGGTAGTACAGGAAGCACAGCTGATGATCGTTTCGCTTCCATC
This sequence comes from Chitinophagaceae bacterium, assembly GCA_047600605.1. GTDB lineage: Bacteria > Bacteroidota > Bacteroidia > Chitinophagales > Chitinophagaceae > CAYMZZ01. The sequence continues at coordinate 1,724,217 of JASGKK010000001.1, forward strand.
GAGGATGCTGTGGTTAACATTATATACGATCGTCTTCAGATCGCCTGTAGCAGGTGCGCTGATCACAACACGTTTGGCGCCGGCTGTAAGGTGCGCAGCTGCTTTATCTTTATCGGTAAAGAAACCTGTACACTCGAGTACTACATCCACTTCATGTTCTTTCCAGGGAATTTGTGCAGGATCTTTCTGTGCATATATCTTTACTTCATCACCATTTACCACAATGCTGTTTTCCTTTGCTTTTACATCGGCATCAAAGCGGCCCTGGGCGCTGTCGTACTTCAGCAGGTGTGCGAGTACTTTGGGGCTGGTAAGGTCATTGATAGCTACTACATCAATACCTTCCATTTTATAGATCTGGCGGTAAACCAGGCGGCCAATCCGCCCAAAACCGTTGATTGCAACTTTAACTGTGCTCATTTCCTGATAATTTAGATTTTTTAAGAGGGTCGAAGTTACGAAAATTAGCATGAAAGCCAGAAGATCAAGAGGAAGTAGCAAGTTTTAAGGATTAAGTAATAGGAGGCGGGAGCTTTTGAATTTTATCAATTTTCATGCTTTTTTTTGGAAGTTTATAGGCGTTCCCCCTATCTTTGCACTCCCTAAAAACAAAGGCCTGGTTGTAAAATCAGTTCTTTCTACAGACGGCCCGTTCGTCTAAGGGCTAGGACACCACCCTTTCACGGTGGTGATACGGGTTCGAATCCCGTACGGGCTACTTTAAAGGACAAAGTCAAAACAAATCGACTTTGTCCTTTTTCATTCCCCCAGGCCCTTTCCCTTGATTGGATCTTTGCGAAAATGCTGATCGCTATATGTTCTACCCGAAACAGCCTACATTATATATTCGCAGAAACGTTCCTTATGCAAATTCCAGGCAAGTTGCATCAGTTGAAAAAACACATGGCCAAAACTGCTTTTATCCTGATAGTTTCTGTTTCATTATTCAGTTCATGTAAAGTAACAGAGAATGATGTTGCCGGGGTTTACACGCTTGACCGGTTTACGAAGACAATACTCAAAATCAATTCTGATAAGACGTTTGAATATTCTAAAAACAACAGGAACCCCTATCTGCACCCTTTTGATCATCAAGACGAATATTACACCGATACAAGAGGTTCATGGCAGGCAACAGGCAAAAGGACTATTTCACTGACAAGTCAAAGCGACACACTAATTTATCCTCTTACCTCAATCGAGGTGCACCCGCCGAGAAATAATACAATATCCTACTTCATTTTTTATGACACCCACGGCGACACCGTTAAGATATTGTATGTTCAATATACAGACAGTGCGATTTCAGCTGCGATGCATCGCTCCATGGACTACTTCACAGAAGACCTGGCCAAGCGTGATACACTTGAATTTCATTTTTACGGCTATCCTCCTTATGTATTTATTAGCGATCAGAAAACAAATCACGACTATAGTATAACCCTTAAGCCTGCTTTTCAACCTGGCTTTTTTAGAGAAACTACATTTAGAATAAAACGAAAGCAGCTTATTGACATTAAAAGAAAAGCCAGATTCAGACTAAGTGGAAGACAGAAGCTTTAATGCCACATTTTAATTGAATGATATAAGCTATTCTCAACGGATAGAGCGGATCATATTTTTAACCACAGGTATACCTTTCAGCACAGACGAACCTTTCACCAACCAGGCCGTTCCAAAAGCCCATAAAGCCGTGGTTTCAAAAATAAAAGTGCTGTATACGAAAATGCCTGCTTTAGGTTTGATCACAAAATTGAAAAGGCCAATCAGGACAATGCTAGCAATGATTACCCAGCCGCAAATGGTATATATCAATTTTCTTCGTTTAAACTTTATAGCTTCATTAGTTTGATATTGCCTATCAGGGTGTTGAAAATAATGAAGGCAGAAAATAATAAAACAGGTAAAGAGCCCGAACGCGAACACAAAATGCAGGTTACTCCAAAACCCGGCAACAGGATGAAGCAGTTTAATGTACTGGTTGGGGCCATCTTCACTGGGATCGAATCCTTCAAACGCAGTCGGGAATGCCGCAACACCAATCGCAAAATATCCTGCCAGACTGGAAAGACGGCTTTCCCATTTATCCTTACCCCTGTAAGTAAGCAGAAAACCTCCCAGCATACAAAGTATGCATACAAAAGCAATATGCATAAAACTATAAAAGTAATGACTGATGGAAATCTGCCATGAATGAGGTCCCGCACCAAGTATGAAGCAACCTGCTACAGCAAGAACAGGTAAAAGCAACCCTGTAATACCTATAAAAGCCCTGAGTTTTTGATAGGATATTATTTCATCGCGGATATATGGGCCTGAATCAGGGTGGACCGGAGGTGATAAATTATTTTGCATAACAGTTCGTTTGAGTGAAAAATGAAGTTATCGGCTTACTAAGCTCTTAAAAAGAGCGCATTGCGCTACAAGTGTTTTAACGGTACCGGGGTAAGAAATCAAGAGTACCCGGGCGTAAGATAATCCAGGTCGCCTTTCATTTACATAAAATGATTTTCAAAAGCATATCCGGGTAATATCGTTATAAAAGAGGCCCACTCAACAGAGCGGGCCTCTTTGTGTATGCGGACGGAAGAATCGCTTTCGTTTTAAAACTCAATTCCCTATGTTTTATAACCTGGGAAATACAGCGCAAAAAAATATGCAGGCTATTATCAGATACGATTTCGTCTGCGCCGGTAATCACCTCTCCCCTGTCCTACGGTATCATCGGTATTTTCGGGAGGCAGCTCTTTCTTCCGGTCGCGCCAGTTGCGAACCAGCAGAACAATGATCAGCACGAGGCTAATCAAAACGATCAGTACAATAGTACCTGCAGATGCATTTTTCATTGTATGTATTTTACAGGAACAAAACGTGAGCAGGCGGATACAGCTATTCTGCGGGCATCCATTAGCCCGGCAAACTTATGACACAGCAGCAACGGGGTTCGGTGCCGAATAAAAAGAAATTATTAATTCCATTGTAAACCAGCCTGCGGTGCCGTAACATTTTCATAACAGGCATATGTCGATTGATTTTTTTCTATTTGCAGCATGAACGCATTACTGGATAAATCGGAAAAAGCGATTGCCTATATTAATAATAATATCATCTTTCTGCCCGAAGATCATGCGGTAGCCGGTGTAATACTGGGTCATTGTGTATTTGGCCGCTCGGGCAGCGTGGTAGGAAAGCTGTTTGATCAGACATTTTATGCTACCAACGGTGAGATCGTTGCCCGCCTGCAGCCTGAGCCTACAAAAGAAACAGGAAATGCCGATCTGATCCGCAAACAGGCCTGGGAACTGATACAGATCATAAAAGACCACCAATGCCCCTGGATCACCCCTCAGCGTAAATGGGCTGCCCAATCCATAAATGTGTTGCTGAACTGACATAGTTTAATTCACCCGGGGTGCCGCATTTAATCGCACTATCACCCAATAAAAAACCGGCCCGGATCATCAGGCCGGCAACCGGTTTTATATTCAGCACATGGTAGAAAGAAACAATAGATCAACAGTGATCTGCCCGTTCTTTAGGGCCTGATCAGTTCATATCAAACCGGATCTCCATCTGATCAGCTGGTTTAAGCCATACTTCCTGCACTTTTCTGGACACAAGCGTACTGTGAAAGGGTTTAATCAGATATTCCCATTGCAGAAAACGTACTGCCGCCAGCGATTCGGGATATTCATGGATCGTCAACAGTACCGGCACAGGTGAATGCCGTACCGCCTCCAGCAGATCAAAAGCGCCACTTAACTCGAGGTTGGCAATAATAAGGCTGGGATTCTCTTCACGCATTACCGTGAGCGCTTTGGCTATCGAAGAAACGGTGTTGATCTGTACAGCTGGCGCCAGGCTTGACTGAATAATCGTCTTCAGTGATGAAATGGATTCGGGCTCGTCTTCAAAAAAGAGGATGGTGGGCGTACGTTCTGCAACACTGGGGTTCATGCCGCTAAGATAAATGCGGGCAGTTGAGCAACTGATCGAACTTATTTTCATTTGCTATAGAATTAATTCTACAGGCGGTCTGTTTCCGTAATCCTATGCGCGGGATTATCTTTGTAAAAATCCCTGCATGAGTGAATTGCATATATTGATAGCAGAGGACCATGGTATTGTACGGCTGGGAACCCGCCTGCTGATAAAAGAAATGTATCCGCTGGCCCAGGTAACAGAGGCCAGCAACTTTAAATCAACACTGCAGCAACTGGAAAAGCAGCATTTTGACCTGCTGATCCTGGATATAAATATTCCCGGTGGTGACAGCATTCAGATGATCCAGGCCGTACGAAATCAGCAGGAAGACATTCCCATTCTCATCCTCTCGAGCTACGACGAATCCATTTATGCCATCCGCTATCTGAAAGCGGGCGCCAACGGTTATCTGCAAAAGGAATCAGATCCGCAGGAGATCAAGACCGCCATCCATAAGGTATTACATAACCAACCTTACGCGAGCGCCGCCGTTCAGCAGCAATTATTTCAGTCGCTTTCAGCTACCCGCAACCCACAGGGAACTTTTAAACTGAAAAACCTGTCTGACCGGGAAATAGAGATCATGCATCTGCTTGCCAAAGGAGTTAGTCCCACGGAGATCAAAAACAAACTGCACATTCAGCTATCCACTATCAGCACACACAAGGCCCGTATTTTCGAAAAAATGGAAGTAAGCAATGTGGTGGAGCTGGCGGAAAAGCTGCGTGAAATAGAAGCTATGAAAAAAAAGGCGGCTGACGACTCAGGCCACAACACCGGCAGTACCCAGCCATAAGGTAACAGAAGAACCTCTGTCGGTACTTTCTGCCGTTATGCGTATATGCAGAAAAATTGCCAGCCCTTTCACTATCAGCAATCCGATACCGGTGCCGCTTCCCCTGGCTCCGCTGAGCTCCGCAGGCTGGCTCTCTTCATTTTGCTGACTCAACCATTTTACCAGCAACGGAGACATTCCGATACCGGTATCACTTACACGTATGTACGCACCGGAGTGATCGTTGGCTGCTTCAATTGTTACTGTTCCGTTTTCTGTTACTTTAATTGCATTGTCTATCAGATTATGTATCATTACAGCCAGCAGTGGCTGATTGGAATACAAAGAGGTGCCGGGTATTATTTTATTGTCGATGACGGTGTTTACACGCCGGGCAATATCATCGAAGATGGCTTTTTTCTCTTCTGCCATTTTCCATGCATCTATATCCTGAAAGGTCACCTGACCATCTTTCAACTGAGCCTGGATATACTGAAGCAAATTATCCATCGTATGATAAAGGCGCCTGATATATTCATTTACAGTCTGACTATGTTCTGCATAAACAGTATTGCCTTCCTGCTGCAGCCCCCGCTGAATATAATCAGCCGTGTACATGAGGTATTTCAGCGGTGCTTTTATATCGTGACTTAATACAGCCAGCATTTTCTGCTGCCAGTCCGCCTGACGCATCAGCTCCTGTTGTGATTGCTGCAGATCGGTCAATGCTACCTGCAACTCGGCCGTCTGCTCCCGGATACGCTGCTGCAACTGGATATTTTTTCGTTTGATATACTTCGTACGCAACTGTATGACCCCTACAGAGATCAGTATTGCCGTTACTATATAGATCAGAAAAGCCAGTGGATGAAGCAGCCAGTGGGCAGGTACTTCGAGGGTAATCCGTTTTTCTGTGAAATTATTTTCGCCAAATCCCCTCATCTTCCTGATACGCAGCTCATACGTTCCAGCCGGCAGGCGAGACAGACTAATACTATTATTTTCAACCGGCAGCCATACCGTTTTATCTCCTTTCTTATTGAGCGCATACCTGATATCAAGGTTTGCGGGATTACCTAAATAAGGTGTCGCGAGAAACAATTTTAATTGCTGCAGATTGCGTGGTAGCTGAATATCTTCAGCAAAACCGATCTTTTCTTTGTCCAGCAATATACGGTCGATAAAAATGTCTTCTACCGGAAGCTCCGGCACCCATCGATCCGGAAAATACCAAAGCAGACCATTGATGGTGGGCAGGGAAAACATCCCGTTCGTCAGCTGAACGGCACAGGGTTGACATCCTCCATTAAACTCATTGGTCAGCACCCCCTGATCCGTAGAATAATACTGATAATAGATTTCTTTTTGCCGACCGGCCGCATATGCAAGCAAATCGGCCCTGGCCACCTGAAAAAGTCCCTGATTGGTGGTGATCCAGAAAAAACCTTTACCATCGCTGATCATACAATGAGCCGTTAACAGATAATTATTTCTGTCTGGTGGAAAACTGACCAGCCTGCCCTGATCATATAAATAATATCCGTGTCCATATGTAGTAATCCATAAACGATCCGGCCCTTCCACTAAGACACTCCTCACCTGCTTATTCTGTAAACCCGCAACAGCACTCATCTGCCCGGAGGGAATAAGTACATTGAAAATACCCGAGTCTGTTCCCACATACAATTCATCTTCATTATAAGAAGCGATATAAAGAACAATTGCCGGCAGCTTTGCTTTTACTTCGTAAGAATGTTCTTTACGCGACGGATCAAAAAGCAGTAACCGTCCGTCTTCCAGTCCAACCCATAACTTCTGAGCCGGTCCTTTTGCAAAAACAGTGATCCCAGCGGGCATCTGCCAGCTATTCAGCAATTTTCCATCGGGCATGCTGACCTGATGAATCGTTGAATGCTTCTTTATCCAGGCCCATTTCCCATCTTCCAGCACCAGGCTGGTTTTATCGGAGTTGTGTACAAATGCCGGCAATACTACTGGCTTTTGTATCCGTGCGGGTGTGTACAAATGTCCCTGCCCAGTCAGCAACCACTCATCGCGCCATGCAGCCTGGGCATAATACACATGGTCAGGATCGCTATCGGCTGCCTGGGGAACAGGGGTGAAAAAAGGATATTCAAAAACATATAAGCCTTTGACATGACTTCCGAGAAAGAGGCGTCTGCCGGCAGGATCGGCCCATGCAGAAATGATCAGCTCCTTTTCTGCATCAAAATCAGTCAGCACTTTTTTAGCAGCCAGCGAGTCACCGTTACAATACATTATATACACTTCGTTGCCTGCGAAAACAACCGCTCTATCCGGATGATTGCTATTCCATAAAATACGGCATGGCCGTCTGCCGGTGGCTATTTCAGTCAATCCTGCTACGCTGATATGTGTAATAGCAGTGGCACTGAACGCAGATATGGTATTATCCGGATGAAAATAATAGAGTTGATTTCCCAACAGGAAAAAACGGGAGGGATCTGTTTGTTGAAAAGATTTCCGGTAAAGAAGTTTACCCGCCAGGTACAATGCCACCTGCTTTGGTGTACATACATAGATGAGCTGCGAATCTGCTATCAAGATCGTGGTATCGCCCATTTGCAGAATACCATTGTTATTGGCAGGCAGACCTGTCAGGACAAACCGTTTGAAGTCGGGGAGGCCGGGCAGAAAGCCAATAGTTTTTCTCAGCTGATCAGGATAAATGGAATCTGCTCCGGGGCCTGTGGCAAATAGCTGAAAAAAATCCTGCTTATCATTGAAAGCTACCAGGCAATTGCGTTTCCAGTCGGTAATAATATGACTAAACCGGTCTGACCGTGATCCTTCAGGTGTGGTCAGATAAGTATTAAACCGTTGACCATCGAACCGTACAAGCCCACGTTCCGTAGCCAGCCAGAAAAAACCATTTTTATCCCTTGCTATTGACTTAATGCTGTTTTGCGGTAATCCATGTACGTCTGTGTAATGAGCCGCCAGCCGAAACAGGCTATCCGGCGCTGCATACCCACACAGCGGGATAATAAAAATCAACACTAAAACATACATAAGTTTCATCCGGATGCCTTGCCACGAATATAATCTTTTGACTATTAATACAACTCAGCCTTCCGCGGTTAAAAAACGCTTTGCCGCTGTATAAACACCAGTCGGTCATCCGAAAAACAACGGATAAAACTGCTGAAAACACCTTGATCAGCACAGAGAGCTGGTGTTGCTTTGGGGTGTGAAAAAAAATTAGTTCACATTTTGTGAACCTTAGAAAAAAGTATACCTTTGTTATGAAAGTTCATTTGATAAGAAAAGAAACCCTGGAGGTTTATACCTGGCTAAATCCGCAAAGCCGGGGTCCCATGGAGGAGTGGCTGCATAAGATCAGGCATGCGGACTGGAAAACTCCGGAAGATATTAAAGCAGGTTTTGCCGGAGCCGATTTATTGGGCAGAGGTAGTAACCGGGTCATATTCAACATAGGTGGCAACCATTATCGCCTGATCGCCAAATATGCTTTTGGTGAAAAGCAAGTACATCTGTTTATTACCTGGGTTGGCACACATGCGGAGTATGACAGGGTTTGTAAAAGCAATGAACAGTTTACAGTACAGAAATTTTAAACCATATATTTTATGAATGTTCTCAAATACAAAGTTATTTCCAGCAAAACACAGTATGCCGCTTATTGCAATAAGCTCGAGGAGCTCGTTTTCTCTGGCGCACGCAACCGCAGCGTAAAAGACGAAATCGACCTGCTCACCGTGCTCATAGAAAAATGGGATGCAGATCACAACAGCTTTGACAGTCTTGACCCGGTACAGCTCATTCGTTCACTGATGACTGATCACAACATGAAAGCAACCGATCTCGTTAACCTGCTTGGCATCAGCAAAGGATATGTGTCTGATATCCTGAACTACAAAAAAGGGCTTTCAAAAGATGTAATCCGCAAACTGGCCACACATTTCAAATTTTCGCAGGAAGCTTTTAACAGGCCTTACAAACTGAAAAAGAAGCCGGTTGTCACAAAAGCAGGTTAAGTATTTGCTGTGGCATTAGACCTACATCGCTACTTCTGGTGCCTGGCAATGTTTTTGTACCTTGCAGCGTGATTTTGTTTTTATTGTTGCCATGATTCACGACATAAACTTCCCTCATTCATTAAGCGGACTGGCGCTGGATCATTATCTGGCAAGGGGATGGTTCCGTATGGGGCATACCATATTCACCACACACCTGATTTATCTCGAAGAGCAGTTTTATCCCGTATACTGGCTGCGTATCCGGCTACATGATCTGCACTGGGGAAAACGGCAACGGCTTATACAACGCACTAACAGCTCTTTTGAAGTCCAATGTACCCCTTTGCTGCTTACAGAAGAAATGGATGAATTGTATGAGCGATACCGCCAGTCGGTTGATTTTGCCACTTCGCCAAGCCTGATCGACTATTTGTTTAATGGCCGGTTGCATCAGGTATTTGACACGCGTATGATAGAAGTACGGGATGAAGGGAAACTGATTGCAGCGGGTATTTTCGACAAAGGCGCAAGAACGATTGCAGGCATCATAAATTTTTTTGATCCTGATTATGCAAAGTTTAGTCTGGGAAAATACCTGATGTTACTGAAAGCTGAGTGGGCACGGGAACACGGGCATTTGTTCTATTACCCAGGCTACCTGGCCGTTGGATTTAAGAAATTCGATTATAAACTGTGGCTGCAGCGATCAGCTACTGAATATTTTGATCCTCACTCTCAGCAATGGCTGCCTGCTATAACCAATCCAATCGGATTTTAAACAGCAGAGGAAAGTGATATCTTTTTACGGATACGGCTGAGCGTTTCGAGGGTCATGCCCAGGTAGCTTGAAATAAATTTTAGTGGTATCCGGTTGGCCAGGTGCTGATGACGAGTTAAAAAATGGCGATATTTATTTTCTGCCTTGGTCAACCGCGCAATAAACGCTCTTTGCTCTGCATCCCAGTAGTAACGTTGCAGCAATTTGCGCCCGGTAATATTAAATGACGGAGACACCCTGTACAACTCTTCCAGATCATCATAAGTAAGTGTCAGTAATTCGCAGTCTTCAATGGTTTGAATATTCTCTGTGCAGGGAGCCTGTTCATTGAGGCTGGCAATAGAAGTTACCATTTCATTTTCTACCGTTATCCAGGTTGTGATATCCTGTGAACCTTCTACCACATATCCACGTATAGCGCCGGACCTGATAAAGTAAATATGCTGACAGATATCTCCTTCTCTTAACAGCAGCTTACGCCGGTTGATTTTAAGCGGCTTTAGCCGTTCGGCCATAAAACGCCGGGCCGTTTCATCGAGAGGATGAAAATAATTCAGCATCATTAACAAGGATGAAATATCGCCCTTTTCGGAGGCTTTGGCTGAGGTGGCAGATAAGGTCCTGGAGGCTTTCATTAGATATCCTTTAGTCTATCAGACAAATATAAGGGATACCCTATAATATAAACTGAGGTAAATCAGTATATAAAGCCCGGGATACCGTTTTGGGTCAAAATTTTGACATTAAACAGCAAAAACCTTGTTCATCAGAACAACCGGCCTGATCAGCAAAACAAAAGCGCAAAACATCATTTTGTCTCCGGTGAAGTAAGTCCGCGTGCTTCTGCAATAAGTCCATCATCATCCCATCCGGCATCAATATCCGGCAGAGCTTTGTTAATATCTGTCTGCAACAGGCGCTCCAGTTCTTCTATATGCCCGCGTGCAGCCACTATATACTCTTCTTCATCTCTTATAGACGCGAGTTCTTTCAACACCTGTTCATCGTATTTGAGAAATACGTTGGCCATCCGTTTTACCTTATATGCCCTGTGGCCGAGTTGTATCAGCACATCCTGACTCAGGCGCAGTGCCGTATCTACTGTTTCTCTGTATACATGCAGCATACCGGCATTCATCTGATCGTAGGCATCAAAGCGGTTCTGCGCACGCACAAACAGATGCAGATGCGGGAAATGCTTTTTAACTGTTTCAATCATTTCCAGTCTTTTTTCAGGAGGCTCAATCGCAATGATGATCACTTTGGCCTGATCGGCACCGGCTGCTTTGAGCAGGTCATGCCTTGATGCGTCACCATAATACACCTTAAATCCCATTTTGCGCAGCACATCTACCCGGTCGGTATCAATATCGAGGTAAGTTGCTTTTACGCCATTGGCCCGTAAAAAACGGGCAATAGTATTACCAAAATTGCCAAAGCCGGCTATGATGACCGGGTTCCTTTCTTCGATCACATCGGGCTCGCGCGACTCGGCCGCCACTGCGCAGGAACCAAAACGGGGTTGTATAAACCGTTCATTCAGTAACAATACAAAAGGTGTCATGGCCATGCTGATAGCTACAACCGCAATCATAGTAGACACGATATCGGGAGGCAGTACCCCTTCGTCGAGTGAAAAAGAGAATAGAACAAAAGCAAACTCACCCACCTGACTCAGCGCAGCAGAGAAGATCAGGTTCTGATCTGTCTTCATGCCAAAAACCCGGCCGAGTATAAATAATACAAAGGCCTTAAGAAGCATCAGCGCTGCCACCAGTCCCAAAATGCGGAAAGGATGATCCATGAGTAATGAAAAATCAATAGATGCCCCTACCGCTATAAAGAATAATCCCAGCAATAATCCTTTGAAAGGATCAATATCGCTTTCCAGCTCATGTTTATACTCACTGTCTGCCAGTACCACACCTGCCAGAAATGTACCCAATGCCGGACTCAAACCTACCTGAGTCATTAATACCGCAATACCGATCACCAGCAGCAGTGCTGTAGCGGTAAAGACCTCACGCAGCTTGGTGGCCGCCACTATACGAAACAGCGGGCGTATCAGGAAACGGCCAGCCAGGATAATCAATCCTACAGAAGCAAGCACCACAAGCGTCTGCGCCCATCCGGGCAGATGACTGGTAAAACCTGCTGCATCTTCATGTTTGACGCCAGCGACTGTATTGTTGCTGGCCAGCAGGGGGAATATGGCCAGCATGGGGATGACAGCTATATCCTGAAACAGCAAAACCGAAAAAGAACTTTGCCCTGCGGCAGTTTTCATTAATCCTTTTTCATTCAGCGTTTGCAAAACGATAGCAGTAGATGATAAAGAAAGTATAAGGCCAATAGCCAATGCCTGTTTCCAATGCAGATCAAACAATAATGCTATCGCCGCTATGATCAGCGAAGTGCCCAACACCTGCAATCCGCCGAGACCAGCTATCGAACGACGCATTTTCCACAGCAGCTCGGGTTCCAGTTCCAATCCTATAATGAATAACATCATGACCACACCAAACTCCGCAAAATGCATGATGTCCTGTCCTTCCTTGCCAATAAAACCCATGACGGCAGGACCAATGACAATACCTGCCAGCAGATAGCCCAATACAGAACCCAGCCCCAGTTTTTTTGCCAGCGGCACCATCACTACAGCAGCAGCCAGGTATACCATAGCCTGGAAAAGAAATGAATGTTGATCCATAATCAGGAGGATTGAAGTGATTGGGGAATGGGCAACAGATCGTTGAGGTAAGCAGCTGCTCCCAGTTGTGCAGGAGTCAGCCTGTTATTAACAATAGCAATCAGTAATTGTTCATACTGTACGGCATAGAGATCGGCATCACTATCGGTTATACGATGGGTGCCATGTACTACAAAGGGTGGCAGGTATTCCATTTTGCATAGCCGGGCTGTTTGCTCGAATGGAGCCAGAAATTCACGTACCGTAAACCGATTACGTCCTTCACGTGTATAAACGGTACGCGATGCTCCTGCAGAAACCGCATTAAACACATATTTCCCGGTAAGTGCATTACCTCTCGAGCCATAAGCCCAGTTGTGTTCCAGTACCAGGTCAAGCCATTGTTTGATCAGTGGCGGAGCACTGTACCAGTAAAAAGGATGCTGCCAGATGATAAAATCATGCTCCAGCAGCAACTGTTGTTCTTTCTTTATATTGATCTCAAAATCAGGATATAACTGATACAGATCGCGGAATGTAATGCCATCAAGGTGTGCTGCATGGCGGACCATGCGGGCCTGTACTCTTGAACGCTCCAATGCCGGATGTGCAAACAGGATTAAAACGCGTGCCATACAACAATTTTACCGGATATTTCCGGTACGGCAAAAGCCCCTGGCCGGTATCATCCGATTTGGGTATCCGTAACCCTGATTTATACATGCTTTTCCGTAATAAGTCTATGTTTCATGAATGGGTAAGAAACGAAATTTGTGTTGTCAATCAATTGTAAAAGCGCCTGCTGACAACCTGTTGCAGGACAACTAATAAACCGCCGGCAGAGCCGGCAAAAAAGAGAGGACAATATGAAACCTTTAATCAACGGACTTCACCACGTAACCGCCTTTGCTGATGATCCTCAGCAAAACCTGGACTTTTATGCGGGTATCCTGGGGCTCAGGCTGGTTAAGAAAACCGTCAATTTTGATGCGCCCGATGTATACCATCTTTACTATGGCAATGAAGACGGATCGCCCGGCACTATTATGACCTTTTTCCCTTACAAGGGGATCAGTAAAGGACGTCAGGGCAAGGGGCAGCTTACCACTACTTCTTTTTCTATACCAGCCGATAGTCTGGGTTACTGGACAGAGCGGTTAAAAAAATTCGGTATCAAACATTCCGATCCGCAGGAGCGTTTCAACGAAGCATTCATTTATTTCGAAGACAATGATGGGTTGGGACTTGAGCTGGTGGCCAGCGATAAAGATGAGCGGCCTGCTTTTTCCTATGGTCAGATCCCGCTGGGACATGCGGTAAAAGGATTTCACAGTATTACTCTTAGTGAAGACGGCTACGAAAAGACAGGCGCATTGCTCAGCAACTACATGAATCACGAATTGCTGGGCGAAAGCACTAACCGATTCCGTTACAGCGCAAGCGGTAAAGTAGGCGATCTCGTTGATGTGGTATGTGAACCAGACCGTTTGCGTGGCCTGGGTGGATCAGGCACTGTGCATCATGTGGCTTTCAGCACCAACGATGACAGCAGCATTGTGGAAATGCAGGAACGCCTGTCTTCAAAAGGCTTCAGTGTGACACCGGTGCTGGATCGCCAGTATTTTCACAGTATTTATTTCCGTGAGCCGGGTGGTGTGCTTTTTGAAGTAGCTACCAATCCTCCGGGATTTGCAATAGATGAACCAAAAGATCAACTGGGACAGGGTCTTAAACTGCCAGCCTGGGAAGAACCCAAGCGCGAGCGGATTGAAAAAGGCCTGACTCCTATCAGTTTTGACTGGAAAAAATTTATCTGATTATCTCAAACTTCTTTTGAAGAAATAAAAATGGAAACACCTCTTCATACTAATCAGGTGCTCACTGCAGGCCTGCCACTCGAAAAAGCTTCCAGGGCTTTAATACTGGTTCATGGCAGGGGTGGTACAGCCGCCGATATCCTTCAGTTGCGTCAGCATTTGCAGCTGAAGGACTTTGCAGTACTGGCCCCGCAGGCTACACAGAATACCTGGTATCCCTATAGCTTTCTGGCACCTCCTGCGCAGAATGAACCCTGGCTTACTGCGGCTATCGACAATCTTCGGCATGTGGTGGAAAATGTACAAAAGACTATTGCGACGGAACATATTTACCTGGCCAGCTTTTCGCAGGGCGCCTGTCTTACCCTGGAGTTTGCGGCCCGGCATGCACAGCGTTTTGGCGGAGTGATTGCCTTTACCGGTGGTCTCATTGGCGACCGGATGTACCCGGATCATTACCAGGGAGATTTTGCGGGCACGCCGATCTATATCGGCAGCAGTGATACCGATCCGCATGTACCGCTGACACGGATATATGCCAGCGAGAATATCCTCAACAATATGGGAGCTGCCGTGCAAACGGATATTTTTCCGGGCATGGCGCATACCATCCTGGAGCCGGAGATTATAGCAGCCAACCGCATCCTGAGTGGCAACGATCAACCCGCTAACGGATAGTTTTATTACTTTCATTTTAAAATTCACATTATATGATCAACATCCCCGATACGGTCAACTGGGTCGACAATAAAGAGGCTCATCAATATGAATGGTGGATTGAGGGCTACCTGGCCAAAGTAGAATATCGTCATATGCGCCAGGGCGGCATTGCTCTTACACATACTGAAACGGCACCTGAAATGGAAGGGAAAGGTGTAGCCGGGAAACTGGTAAAAGCACTGCTGGATCATTTCACGGCGGAAAAAATACAGATATGGCCTTACTGCCCGTATGTGTATGCCTATCTGCAGCGTCATCCGGAATATAAATCGCTGGTGCACCCGGAATTTACGATACAATAAATGGCCGGTGGTCAGGTATAAAAGTTGAAAGGTTTAAAGGGTATAAAGTGTTTTTTCATTCTGTCAACTATCTACAAAAAAGCGCCTGCTGCAAAAGCAACAAGCGCGTGGAAACAAACCGTCCTTATCAACAAATCAGTTTTTAGCTACATCAAATTTTTTGAAAATGGCACGAACGCTGGACTGGATCTCTTTACTGCTCAGATGACGGCTATCGACTTCTCCGGTCGACCAGCCCTGCCAGATAGTTTTATCCGTCTTTGCATCTGCCATGGTAATCGTAACAGTGCCTTCGCGTGTGGGTACGCTGTAGTCATCGTATCCAACAAACCGCGAGGGGTAATAAACTGTATAAAAACGACGTGCATAGGGATTATAAAAAGAACGGGTAAACGGACGACTGTAAACCGGATCTGAATTTCGGCGCGATGACCGCTCTACCAGTACATCATAGCTAAGCAATACATCCGGGTTGTCGGTCGTTTCTTTCCATCCGGCCGAACGTTCGAGTTCTTTATTTACCGCTTCTCTTATCTTTTTCTCTGCCAGGTCATTTGTCTTGTTTCCTTTTGAGGATTCTTTCTTCTCTGTCCATGCAAATGTTTTATACTGACTAAAATCAACGGCATCGTCTTTTTCGATATGAGCTGCGGGAGCGCAACCTGCCAGCAGTAACAACAATGCCAGCACTCCACTCCCCAGTATGCTATTCTTCTTCATAATCACTCCCTTTTTAAAATGTATGTCAAAAAGCATTCTGGTATATAAACGAAAAAAAAGAGCCGCCGTTTATTAAGGAGTTGTGAAAATGGCAGGAGATTAACAATCTGTTAGCAATAGGAAAAATACCGGGGAAATATTCTTCTGCAGCATCGCAATGCATTGCGTTATTACAGACCCCGGGGTCAACGCGCCGGGGCATGTCCACTGATCTTTTGAAAAAGATCGTTGGGACGGAATGGCTTATGAATAAAATCGGTAAACCCTTTTTGCAACAGATCCTGCTCGATATCATCATAGACAGCAGCCGTGAATGCCAGCACCGGCACACGTTCATCTACCTTTCTGATTTCGCGCAAGGCTGCCGTTCCGTCCATTTCGGGCATTTCCAGATCAAACAGTAATAAATGAAACCGGTCAGGCGAAAATTTTTCAACGGCTTCTTTTCCATTCACAGCCTCTTCCACATCTACACCCCAGCGGGAAAGAAAGCGGCGTGCCACCGACATGTTTACAGGGTTATCTTCGGCCACGAGTACACGCAATCCCTGCAGGCTATCCCGTTCTATCGGCACCGCCTCTTCCTGTATCGGTTGACGCGCCGGTGCGATACCCAGTTCGAGCATGAATACAAATTTGGTACCCCTGCCCACTTCACTTTGCATAACCAATTCTGAACCAAAGAGCTTGAGAATATCTTTTGTAATGGTCAGCCCCAGGCCGGTTCCTCCATACTTGCGTGTAGTATCGGTATCTGCCTGTGTAAAACTTTCAAATATTTCTTTTCGTTTATCTTCCGGAATACCAATGCCGGTATCCTGTATCATAAACTGAACGGTAGCATGCGAGCTGCTGGCCAGTATTCTGTTTACGGCCACTGTAATATGCCCCTGAGGAGTAAACTTGATAGCGTTGCTTAGCAGATTATTGAGAACCTGGTTTAGCCGCAATTCGTCTGTGAGCAGTTCCAGGTCGAGTGCAGGATCGACAAATGTTTTAAACTGCAGGCCTTTGGCTGATATCTGAGGTGAAAACCGGCTCATGAGTTGCCGGGAGAACATCCGCATATTCACAGGCACATTGACCAGCTCAACCTTTCCGGCTTCCATCTTGGTATGATCGAGAATATCATTGACCAGGTTGAGCATATGTTCCGAAGAAAACCGGAGTATATCCAGATGTGGACGTTGTGTTTCCAGGAAATCTTCTTCCAGCAGCAGGTTGGCTGCACCAATGATCCCATTGAGAGGGGTCCGTAATTCATGGCTCATATTGCTCAGAAAACGGGTCTTGAGACGTGCCGCTGATTCAGCGCGTTCCTTTGCTTTCATGAGTTCAAACTCAGCCGACTTCACATTGGTGATATCCAGGATGCTGATCTTTAAAAAAGAAGTTTGTTTATATTCAAAAGACACCACACTGGCATATCCAAAAAAGTTGCGTCCGGTTCTGGTAATGAGGCTCAGTTCTCCCTGCCAGTTCATATTTACGCCAGTTTGCCCGGTATGCCACAGTGTACCGAATTTATTGACCTGCTCCTTATCGAGCCAGTCTTCCAGTTGCGTGCCTTCCACCAGTTTTTTGTCTTTTATTTCAAATAACTCTACGGTACGCTGATTACAATCTGCTACAATATGATCTTCCATTCTCACAATAAACACACTATCGAGAGAGGTATTGAAAATAGCATCCGTAAACTGCTTTTCGGTGAGCAATTGGTTTTCCTTTATCCGGTTGCTGCGCAGGATCAGGTAAGAAATATACATCGTCAGTGAAACCGACAGCATAAGGCGTGAGTGAAAAATACTGTTTACAACCAGCCCGCTCATTTTCTGAATACCCGTGTTGGTTGGAATCAGATAAATGGTACAGAAAATACAGAGGATTGTAAAAATATAAGTGACTATAAGCTCTCTGTAGCTGGTATATACCCTTACCAGGAAAGCCATAGCGATAAGCGCGGGGAAATAATACATATAGGCGCCTGTACGTGCCCCTTCCACAACACTTAACCCTGCAATAAATAAATTAACGGTAAGTACAAATAATGCCCTTGCACATTTGTAGCAACGCCAGTAGTTGAGACAGATAGCCAGGAAGAAAAGCGAACAGGCTGCTACATTTGCAAAAGCGCTGAGGTAAAGCGCTGCATTAAAGTAGATAATGAGCATGGCCAGGTTTACCAATGCCGCAAACAGCAATATCCTGTTCATGAGCATCACAGGCTTTCGCTCATTATCAGACATTGCAGGTTTAATACCGGCATCGCTGATGCTGTACCATGTTGTATGCAACAAACCAGCAGTTAGTTTTCCCATAAGGCTGGATAAATTGGATTCCGGATTTTTTCAACCGCACAAAAATGCCTAATTTGTTTCTCATTAACGTCTGAAAAGCGTTTCTATTTTCCTATGTCCCTGATTGAAAACACAAGTTTGTTCTCCTTCGACAAACGTCTTGATAGTAAACACCTATACTCGCTATACGGAAACGATTACATCTGGATTCAGGAAATCTTCCGCATAGCACACGAAAACTTTCCCGCTGATCTTGCTTCTGTTCGCCAGGCCTGGGATGCACAGGATATGGATAGTTTAAAACGATCTGTTCATAAGATAAAGCCCACTTTCGGATTCATTGGTTTACCTGGTTTGCAACAGACCTGCAAAGATCTCGAAATGTCGATTGCCCAGGATGCTTCGGCCTCTGCATTACACAGCCAGTTGCAGACATTGCTGGCGCAATGTGATGAATGTGCCGAAATACTTGGTCAGGAGTTGTCCCGGCTTATTGCTTATAATGAATCAGCAGCATGATGTTGTCCTGCGTCATAGTAGAAGACCTTGCCATTGCTGCAGCTTATCTCAAAAGCTGTTGTGAACGGCATGGGCAGATTCGTGTCACCGGTGTTTATGGCACTGTACAGGAAGCGCTGGCAGGCCTGCAGGCACACCCTGCTGATATTATTTTTCTTGATGTGGAAATGCCCGATGCCAGTGGTTTTGCATTACTTGATCAGTTAAACTATCGCCCTAAAGTAATCCTCACTACCGGCAAAAAAGAGTATGCTTATGATGCTTTCGAGCATCATGTAACTGATTTTCTGAAAAAGCCTTTTACTTATCGCCGTTTTGAAGAAGCTATAAAAAAAGCGCTGGGTACTTTTCATTATGCACCCGCATCGTCCGATCATATTTTTGTTAAAGTTAATGGCTCACTGATCAGACTTCCGTTAAGTGAAATACTGTATGTGGAGAGCGTGGGTGATTATGTACGGTTTGTAACTGCTAAGAATAAATACTTAAGCCATCATACAATAAAAGGCATATTTGCAGAATTGCCTGCTACTGATTTTATAAAGATTCATCGTTCTTATATCGTTAATAAACAGGCAGTGACAGCTATTAAAGAACAATCATTACTCGTAGATGAGCGGGAACTGCCGGTAAGTAAAGCCAACAGGGCTATTGTAAAAAAACTGATAAGCGGGAAGTAAGTGTTGCTGTTTCCAAAAAACGATAAATTGAGTCAGATCATCGAAAAAGGTTAGGCTGCTATTTATATACTTCGCATCTTTGTACTGTCAATTTTTGGCATATGCTATGGACCGATCCATTGCATCCAATTATCTCCGGAAAAGCCGAACTGACCAGTATAACACGAAAAGCCACCGATATCAGATGTAAAAGCCGAAAGGCCTGTGTAGCCGATTCAATTCCGACGAAACCGTGTAAAAGCCAAATCCTTCCGAAGAAGCCTGTTTAAGATCCGGACATTCATGGATAACCCCGAAAAAAGATGCGGTATACTGCATCAGCATTCAAAATCTGAATCCCTACGAGAAAGAATTCTACTCTCTGATTGAACACGAAAGATTTTGAAGACCGTACCATTTCCTGGTACGGTTTTTTTATTTGTCATGCTGGCCGGTCAAACGCTTATTCTGTTGAAAGTCCGATTTCAAAATGCTGTTCAGGAATCAATACATCCTGAAATCCTTTACGCACCAGTCTTCTTTTAAACTCCTGCTGCACGTCATACTCGCCATGTACGAGAAACAACTGTTTTACCTGACGTGGATCCTGACAGGCCAGCCACTGGCTCAGATCTTCATAATCACCATGTGCACTCATACTGCGGATACTTCCTATCTCTGCATGCACCTGGTGCTCGACTCCGAAAATGCTAACCTCTTTCTGTCCGGCCATCAGACGGCCGCCGAGTGAGTTAGGTTCGCAATACCCGGTAAACACAATTGTATTGCGGCTGTTTTCAATTGTATTACTGATATGGTGTTTTACCCGGCCTGCATCTGCCATGCCACTGGCTGAGATAATGACCATTGGTCCATTGAGGTAGTTGAGTGCCTTTGACTGCTCTACCGTCTTGATATATTTCAATCCTTTGAATGAAAAAGGATCATTATCTGATTGCAATATCTTCTGTATCGTTTTATTGAAATAAGCCGGATAACTCTTTACTACTTCAGTAGCTTCGATACTCAACGGGCTATCTACATAATAATCCACATTGGGCAGACTGTTTTCGAGCTCCAGCTGATTGAGTGCGAAAAGAATTTCCTGCGTACGGCCAACACTGAATGCAGGCAGGATCAGCTTGCCCTTTTTTTCCAGGCAGGCTCTTTTGATCCAGTGCAGCAGCAGTTCCGGCGTACTGTCTGCAGCGTCGTGCAAGCTATTACCATATGTAGATTCGATGATAATATAATCAGCCTGCGGAAATACTTCCGGAGATTTCAGTATCACATCTCTGTACCGGCCCACATCACCACTGAAGGTCAGGTGTACCTGCTTGCCATTTTCATTGATTCGCAAATGCACACAGGCGCTGCCGATAATATGACCGGCATCAGTGAACATGGCTTCAACTCCTTCCGTCACAGTAAACCAGTGACCATACTCAATAGTCTCAAGGTGCTCCACTGCTTTTTTAGCATCTTCTACTGTATACAATGGGCGTAAAAGAGGCAGATGCTGTGCAGCCCGGCGTTTGTTGGAAAACTTAATATCATCTTCCTGTATTTCGCCGGAATCTTCCAGTAATATTTCAGCCAGCGTGGCAGTAGCCGGTGTACAGAAAACCTTTCCGTTGAAACCATCACTTACCAGTTTGGGAATAAGGCCGGAGTGGTCGATATGAGCATGGGAAAGGATCATTACATCAATAGTATGCGGCTCAAAACCAAAATCGCGGTTCAGGCCATCCGTATCTTTTCCCATTCCCTGAAACATACCGCAATCGAGCAATATCTTTTTTCCGTTCTTCAGAGTGAGCAGGTGTTTGGAACCTGTTACGGTGCGGGCAGCACCATGAAAAGCAATCTTCATTCGTTTTCATTATGGGGTCGGCGGGTATCAGGCTTTAACAGCACTTTTAACCCGAAACGACCAGGTTATAAAAAATTCAGCCACTACTTCACCTGCTTCATTGCGACCTACGGACCGTGCTTTGACTACGCGCGGCTCACCCGTATCAATGGCTTCCGCTATCTGCTGATTGAATAAACGTCCATCATCGCACGTAAATACGGTGCGGCCGGTTGCTTTGCGGTGATAATCGCCATACACATTTACGACCAGCATTGATATAGCAGGCTGTCGTTTGTAAAGATAAGCCATCGCCAGCGCGCCGGTGCTCATCTCTGCTGCCATAGCCAGGCAGGCAAAGTAGGTGGAGCGAAAAGGATTTTTGGAAAACCATTTATATGGTACGCTTACGCTACAGGCCTCCCGGTCCAGTGTGCGTACCCGCACGCCGGAAAAGAAGGCACTTGGCAAACGTGTGAGCAAAAACAAGCGAAACTTAACCGGATGCTTTACCACACGGGCAAAATCGTCAAATGAATGACCGGCCATTACTGATCTTTGTATTGGGCAGGATCGAGTGCTTTAACTGTCCAGTCGAGCAGAAAACCCATCACCTTGTTCTTATCATAGCTCTTGTCTTTTTCGAGATATGCCGAATTCTGTGTATGCAATAAATTTCCTTTTCCATCCAGTATCAGGAATACGGGAAAACCAAAGCGCTGGGGAAATTTGTACTTTTTCAGTAGCTCGCTATTGGTATTTTCCTTACTGTAATTCAGATGATATACCACATAATTGGCTTTTACCACTGAATCGAGTTGAGCATCGGTTGTTACAAAATCATGGAAACGGGCACACCAGATACACCAGTTGCCACCGATCTGGATAAACACATTTTTACCACTTTTGGCTGCTTCCGCTACTGCCGCACTAATGCCTTTGGCACCGTCTTCTGTTGGTTTGTACAGATTAAATTTGGACATATCCTGCGCTGAAACCACTTGTGTCAGCATCAGCAGCAAGGCTGCTACCATCATTCTTTTACCATTCATATTTTTCATTGTTTATTTTTTCTCAGGGAACTTTATCAAAAGCAACAATGCTGGCCACAGCTTTGTTGTCGTTGGCATCTACTTTAAAATAAATAGCACCATCTGCCGTATTGTTGAACCGGGCAGAGCGGATAGTCATGCTGCGCAAGGCCTGATTCACCTTATCGGCATAACTTGAACCGGGTGTACTGCTGATGGTACGGTTCAACTGATCATAATCCAGTGCCTCTTTACTCACCACGATGGCTATGTAGTCCCGTGTGCCGATAGAATCGGCAGTAAGAGACTGATCTTTGGGAAAAAGACGATAACCGGTGATGCCGCAATAGGGATAATGTTTGGGCGTATAGGGAAACAGTACATAACTGGAACCATCTGTCTCGGAACCGAAAATATAGATATAACACTCCGTTTCGTTTTTGATCTCTACCTTGAAACGGGTACCGGCTTTTATAGGTTCGATCGTCTGAAAGTTATTGTTTCCGGCATTGCGCAGGCGGATGTATTGTTTGGTGTCATTACTCACCAGACCAATACTGCACTCCAGCGGTACATTGGCTACTTCAGTACGTTTGGGCAGCGGATCGATGCCATAGGCTTCTTTTACATAATTCTGAAAATCGCCATAACGGACCCAGGCTACCCCATTTTTTCCCCACTGAGAACCCCAACTGTTCATGATCTGAAACGCACCGCCAAATTTGCGGTCATCATACCCGATCACACACATGGCATGACCGCCCATACCTACCTGTGAGGCATCCATACCGGAAGGCTGCCAGAGTTCACGCCCCATCATGTCCTGCATAAAGGACTGACCTACCATCATGCCAATGGCCACAGGCGCATCTTTGGCCAGGTGCTCTTTGATGGCTCTGACGCTGATCTTATTGATATTGTCTCCGTTGGTAAGACGTGAAAAACCATGGATCACATTTTGTTTCCCCTTTTGCTTATCGGTAGAGGAAGGTTCGCGGTCGCAGTCCTGGTCACTATATGGATAGTCGCTCAGGGGTACGCCTCCGTTGGAGCTCATTGTCTCCATAGCCCGCTGCAGATAAGAGCCCTGGCACCCGTCGAGTTTGATCTGGTTGTAGAGATAAGAGGGGCTGAAGCGAATCTGGTTGGGGTCCTGGTGGGTTGCAGCCGCCGTAAGTACTGTTTGTGCACCATAGGCACAGCTCCAGGCTACACAGCTACCCTGCTGGCCCTGATCGCCGCGGTCGGGCGCAAAACGAAGCAGCGAAACGGCTTCTGGCAATGGATTTTTGTTGTTATCATCCTCCAGCCCTTCGTATACCGAAGCCTTATTAAACTCGGCCGGATTAAAACTATAGCCGCTTTGTGAAAATACGCTCTGAGCTACCTCAGCGAGGTTGCAGCCGCCACCGCCCTTGCCCAACAAAAAATACCCCCCCACTACCAGCACCAGCAATACAAGGATACCCTTGCCCTTGAAAAGTCCCAGCAACAGGGGGAGTAATGCGCCAAGACCACCACCTCCACCGGGGAAATTGGGCCGGTTGCCCCCACCCCCGCTGTCGTCATTAAAATCTTGCTGATTGGGATCTTTCGGATCATCTGTCATTCTGATAGGCATAGCAGAAAAATTTTGTACTTAAATGTAAGAAGTTCACCGTAATATTTCGTTAAGTAACTGAAATGGCTTCGCTATTTTTGAACAGAAGCCAGCCTTTTTCAAAGAAGTTTCGTCAAATTTGAGCATGCTAATGAAAGCAATAAAAAATCGCCTGTTATTTTCAGTCATTTGCCTCCTGATAGCCAACTGGATTACCGCGCAAACGGTAACCGGGGCACTAGGTTTTACCCAGGGACAAACGCTGGCCGTAAAAATAGAGTTGAAAAATACGATGGCACAACAGGCCATGGGGCAGTCGATCGACTTTTCGGCTACCGGAGTGGCCAGGCATCAGTATATGGTATCCAATCAAACAGCCGATAATACCACCCTGCACCATACCGTGCAGGGCATCCGCTTTTCTTTTGATGGCATGGGGGCCAAAAAATCATTTGATTCCGATAAACCTGCTGATCTGCAGTCGGCTTTTGGCAAACCTATACGCGAATGGCTCAAACAATCCTATCACCTCATCGTAGATACGCTGGGGAAAACCATGATGGTGCAACCTCCCAGCATGCCCGTGCTGGAACAGGATGATCAATTGAAATTCATTACCGGATTGCTGGGCGACCTGATGGGTGTGGCCAATCCGCCTTCCAAAAATGAGCCTAGTCTTTTTGCCATACTCCCGGCCGGCAATGTTGCTATCGGCGATACCTGGAATCATACCGGCAACAACCGGGAAGAACAGTGGTCGATCAATTATACACTTACAGCTATCACCGACACGGCAATCGTTGTAAGTCTCAAAGGCATCAGCAACCGGCAGCAACAGGCCGATATGCGTGGCATGACGGTAACTACAACTATCAAGAGTATCAGTACCGGTGATATTTTACTCGATCCCGCCACCAGGCTGCTGCGCCAAAAAAAGATCCATATAGAATCGAGTGGTACGGCAGAAATGATGGGCAACAGTACCCCTGTGACCTCCAAGGCCGATATATTCATTCAGGTAACCCCTCAACCATAACACATGCTGCTGGCTGTACTGGCGCTGATCATTATTGCCTGGGTTACACTTACCTTCAGCAATATCGGCAAGCCCCGGCGATACTACCGTTTTAAAAGCAGGAATGCGCGTAATGCGCATTCTGCTGATCAATCAAAAGAATAATTCAGGTTCGTTTATTTTGCGGCTTTCACTTTAAGTCCGGCTTTTGCAGCCAGGTCTGCCCAGCGGTACAGCTGAAAAGTTTTGTCGGCGCTCATTGCCACAAATAAGCCTCCTTCAAAACCCGGCAGACTTACAGACGTCACATCGCTGCCATCGCTTTCGCGTGTTGATACTGCGATGCTGGCCAGCCGGTCGTGCTGATGTGGTGCACTCCCTTTCCCTTCACGGGGATATACATTAAACTTGTTGGCTCCCTGATCAGATACCAGGATATAACCGGTTTTATCGTCCAGCTTATAAATAGAAATGCCTTCATTATCGTCGCTGAACTGTCCCTGGCCAAACAATGCCAGCTCTTCATTTCCTTTTTCCGGATCAGCATAATACTTACGTATTCCTACCTGCTCATCGGAATAGTATACATACCCGAGCTCATTGTCGACCGCAATAGACTCGATTTCTTTTTTTCCTGAGTAGCGGCCGAATTTTCTGACGAGGGTAGCGCGTACAATTCCTGTTCCATCGCCCTGCAGCAGGTACTGATACAGGTATCCTTCGGCAGGTCCTGATTTGCGCCCTACAATGGCAAAGATGGCCCCATCCGCGGGCCTTGTATACAGAGCGATACCCATAGGTAGATTATCCGTTTCTCCGGCAAATACAGGAATACCTCCGCCATCAATAGCCTGCATGGCAGGCAGAGAGAAAATACGGATGCTCTGGCGGTCACGTTCGGTCGCAACTGCAATATCCACCCGTTTATTGCCCACAGTCAATCCATAGGCGATGTCTACATTATTCATACGCTTCAGGCCCAGCACACTGTGTGCACTGTCTTTTTTGCCATTCAATCCAAACACATAAAGTCCCCCGTTTTCTTTGTTCTTATCCGTACCTACAATAAAACTGTTGGCCGTATTGCTGGTATCGATCCAGATGGCGGGGTCATCGCTGTCATCAAATACTGTATCGGTAATGGCAACCGGTTTTACCGGCAGAGTGTCTGTGGCGGTTGGTGCTGTACGCTGTTTAGACTCATTTCCGCAGGCTGTCAGCAAAGCAAGCATCGCAAACGGAAGAATCATATTTCGGGAAAAAAAATATTGTGCCATAATCTTAAAGAATGTGTGCCGGCGTTACAAGAGCAGCAGGCACACGGGTATTGGGGGTTTTCTTAGCCTGTTGATTATTTGCTCAGATCAAATTTTACACCAAGGTTGAAACGTGACTGATAATACTCTGACTGCATGGTGCGCGATTTAATGCCCTGGTAATAACGCAGGGGTTGATTGGTCAGATTATTGGCTTCGCCAAAAATGCGTATGCGGGTGGTAACTGCATAAGAAGCGTTGGCGTCCAGAAAAAACTGACGGTCATAATAGCGGTCTTCAAATGCTGCACCACCCAGCTCATCGAGATAAGCAGCTGAGAAATTGGCCGACAACCGGGCGAGGAATTTTTTATTCTCAAAGGAAAGTGAAGCGTTGAACATATGAGGGGCAGTGCCGGGCAGAGGCAGATTGGTACGTACTTCACCATCGGCATTGTAAATACCTTTTGCCTTCGACCTGGTATAGGTATAGTTAATCAATACACCCAGACCTTTCCAGATACCAGGCAGGAAGTCAAGCTGGCGCTGTACACCTACTTCAAAGCCATATACCTGTACATTGTCGCCATTGCGGGGTTCAATATAAGTCCAGTTTGTACCGGCAGGAACAGGATTGGGTGTAACATCAGGGTATGCTGCTGCAAATTTTGCTGCGCTAAACTGCTCATCGCGGAAACGATAAATAAACTGATCAATGGTTTTATAGAAACCGCCTACGGATACCACACCAATGCTC
The DNA here is from genome assembly GCA_047600605.1 of Chitinophagaceae bacterium. Classification (GTDB taxonomy): domain Bacteria; phylum Bacteroidota; class Bacteroidia; order Chitinophagales; family Chitinophagaceae; genus CAYMZZ01. The sequence goes on from JASGKK010000001.1 coordinate 1,751,009, forward strand.
TGGAAATAATTTTCGAGCATCAGGTCAAAGTTGTTGGCGCGTGAAGCTTTGAGATCCGTATTACCAACAAACAATTCTTCATCGCCGGGGCGAACATCAAAATAAGGCACGAGGTCATAATAATTGGGGCGGGCAATGGAGTTGGTCCATGCGGCACGCAGAATGGTTTGTTTGCTGAGATCAAAACGGAAGGAAAGATGAGGCAGCACATTCAGGTAGCTGTTTTTTACTTTACGTGTACCTACCAGGTCATCTTCGTCTTCGACAATATTTCCTTTGTATTTGCTGGATGTGTTTTCCAGGCGCAGACCTGCAATAAAACTCACTTTATCGCTCAGGTGCTGATCCCACATGAGATAACCGGCGGTGATGGTCTCGCGGGCATCATAGTTGGCGGCAAGGTATTCTGCCGGTACATCTTCCTGCTCAAACAATGAACTATTGGTAAGATTAAGTGAACCCAGGTATTTGGGATCTACAAACAATCCGGGAACATATTTTGAACCGGCATTGAATCCATCGTTATTATGAAATACGGTGGGTAGTGTGGTCAGGTTTTCAAATGCAGCTTCATTGCTACCCGCAGGCGAATATTCAAAGAAGTTGTTGTCACGCACTTTCTTTTTGGCACGCAGGCGTGCCCCAAATTTGATATTACCCAGCTGATCGAATGCCTTTACAGGCAGCTTCCAGTTAATTTTACCACTCCATTCCGTTTCATACTGGTCCTGAAACTGTTCTGTTATTTCGCGAAGTGAATAATCAGCGGGGGTTACATTGTTTGTCACGAGAGGGAAACGGGCATCGTCGCCATTAAATGTGACAGCAGCATTCTTTTTACGGAAACTGATATACCGTTCATGAGGCCTTTCTTCACTGGCGCGGGAGAAACCGGCCGACCAGTCCATTTTCACTTTACCCAGCAGGTGCTCGCCACGCAGGTTATAGCTTTGTGCGCGCTGATCTTCGAGGCGGCGGTTTTTGATACGACTGCTGCCCAGGCCACCTTTTGTTTCGCGGCGTATCTCACCTACATAACCTGTGATATTGTCGTTGGCATCATACTCGGGTTCAATATCCGTAGCCGTGTAACGGAGACGGTTTTCCCAATCGTCGCGCCAGTTATATTGGCCTTTAAAGATGACAGAATGACGATTATTGAACTGATAATCTACCGTAGCGCCAATGCTGCGGCGGGTACGGTCTACAAAATATTTCCGGATCTCCATTTCTTCCGTATACACATTCCCAAAATCATCCTGTTTCCATACGGCTTCCACATCATCTGAACCATAGCGGTTGCTGTTGATAGAGCCATTGAGCAGTACCCCGAGTTTGTTTTTGGCAAAACGGTTACCGACAATGAATGAGCCATTATAACCCATTTTCTCCCTGATCGGATTATAGATTGCCGACCCTGTAGCAGAGAAGCGAAGTCCATTGGGTGCTGCGCGTGTCACCAGATTTACTGATCCGCCAATAGCATCTGCATCCATATCGGGCAGCAGGGTTTTATTTACTTCGATCGTCTGGATCATGTCTGAAGGGATCAGATCCATCTGCACCCGACGGTTATCGCCTTCTGCAGAAGGAATACGATCGCCGTTCATGGTCACCGAGTTGAGTTCGGGAGCCAGACCTCTGATAATAATATTGCGCGCTTCACCCTGATCATTCTGCATGGTGATACCAGGTATGCGCTTCATTGCATCACCAACATTGGCATCCGGAAAACGGCCAATCTGATCGGCCGAAACGATATTGGTGATATTGAAATTATTTTTTTGCTGGTTGAGTGCTTTGGCCTGACCCTTCAGGCGATCACCCATCACCACTACTTCCCGGCCCGTTACGACTTTGCTTTTCAGCGTCTCGTCGATATTCAGTTCCTGGCTATTAAAGTCAATGGATTTAACCAGCGTTTCATAGCCAATATAGGAGATGCGGAGTTCATAACGACCAGCAGGAAGAGCCGCTATTATCCATTCACCATTCTGATTGGTAACACCCTTGTAAGTACCAGGCTCCAGAGAGATAGAAGCTCCGGGGAGATTCAGATTATCTTCGTCTTTTACTTTTACACGCAATACCGATTTCTGTGCAGCAGACGCCAGCGACAGAAAAAGCAATACGGTGAACAGGTAAAAACGGGAAACGTTTTTCGTCATAAGCCAGTTGAATTTGGCGCGAAACTATCCCCGCACTGTTATGACAGCGTTAGGGTAATATGACGAAACTGTTAAGAGCGGATTAGAGAAGTTTAAAGAGTATAAAGGGTTTAACGTGTTTAAAGGGCATAACAGATTTTTTTGTATATATCTTAAAGGCAGCGTAGAAACTCTTTATACTCTTTAAACCCTTTATACTCTTTAAACCTGTATTACGGCTCCAGCTGATTGCGCAGCAGATCATCAAACGTATCTCTGCGGCGTATGAGGTGCATGGCTCCGTCCTTTACCATTACTTCGGCAGGTTTGAAACGGGAATTGAAATTGCTCGACATTTCAAAACCATAGGCTCCGGCATTGTAAAAAACGAGATAGTCGCCTTCACGTACTTCCGGCAACGGGCGATCCCATGCAAATGTATCTGTCTCACAGATATTGCCGGTGATGGTATAGGTATTAAACTGACCGCCGGGGTTGCTGAGGTTTGCAATACGGTGATAGGCATCATAAAACATAGGGCGTATCAGGTGATTGAATCCACTGTCAACGCCTGCAAACTGTGTGGCAGCTGTTTGTTTCATCACATTTACCTGTGTGATCAGGTAACCACATTCGCTCACCATAAACTTACCGGGTTCAAACCATATCTGCAATTGGCTGGCCTGCGGGTGATTATCAAACGCTTCTTTTACTTTTTGCCCCAGCAAGATCATATCGGTTTCACCGTCGCCTTCTTTGTAAGGCACTTTGAAACCACCACCAAGATCCACCGATTTTAATTCAGGAAAATGAGGAATGATATCAAACAGCACATCTATTCCTTTTACAAATACATCGGCATCTTTGATATCGCTGCCGGTATGAATATGAAGATTGGAAATATGAAGCTGAAATTCTTTCACCAGTTCCAGTATCTGTGGCAGTTGCTCAACGGGAATACCGAATTTACTTTTATCATGCCCGGTTGATATCTTGATATTACCGCCCGCCATGATATTGGGGCGAAGCCGGATACCTACCGGATAGCTATGCCCAAAACGACGACCAAACTTTTCGAGATTAGACAGGCTGTCAATATTGACACTTACCCCCAGCGATACCGCTTCTTCTATTTCGTCGAAGGCGATGCCGTTTGATGTATATAATACGCGGCCGGGGGGGAATCCTGCATACAATGCCAGCTTCACTTCATTGATCGAACTGCAATCGGCATTTGCTCCCAACGAATGGATGTACCGCAGAATATTTATATTGGTCAGCGCTTTACAGGCATAGTAAAATACCACATTACTGTCCTTAAAGGCGGTAGTGAGCCGGTTGTACTGTTCCTGAATTTTTTCGGCGTGATAAACGTAAAGTGGAGTGCCAAAATGTTCGGCTGCCTGCAGCAACTGGCTGTTCGATAATGAATTTGCGGACATAGTGAGCGAAGATACAGCAGCTATGTCAATTACAGACGCTTAACCGCTGACTGATTAAGACCTGTCAGCTTAATTCGATACCCTACTTATTAAATGGATTAAAGGAAACTGGCCTCAGGCCTCTCCTTCATTGTTGTCAGCTTCCGGTTTTTCAACAAGTTCACCATCTTCTGATACAGACATAGCCACGAGTTCGCCTTCTGTAAGGTCTTCGGGCTGACCAGCAGTGTTCTCTTCGGCCGAACCATCGGCCTCTGATTCTTCACCCGGTACTGTATCCTTCATGATAGTTGGTTCTACCAGTTGCTCAGCCAGTACCTCTTTGATTTTAGGAAGATCATCGGCAGAGTTAAGGCCAAAGTAGTCCATGAAATTTTTGGAAGTACAATATACAAGGGGATGACCGGGCAATTTTTCATTGCGGCCACTGATGATGATCAGTTCCTTTTCGAGCAGCTTCTGTACAGCATAGTCGGAGCTTACGCCACGGATAGCTTCTATTTCGCCCTTGGTCACCGGTTGTTTATACGCAATAATGGCCAGGGTTTCGAGGGCAGCTGCCGATAATCTTTTCAGGAATTTATCTCCATTGAGCTGGGCAATGGTTTTATGATAATCTCTTTTGGTAAGAAATTGCCAGCCTCCGCCACTCTGACGAAGCTCGAACGGATAAAACTCGGTATTGTATTTCTCCTGCACACCCTCAATGGCAGATTCTACCTGGTCAAGGGTGATCTTATCTTCCATAAAGCCAAAGGCATTATTTACCAGCTCAGTGATATCCAGTGAGGTGAGAGGCTTATCGCTCGCAAAAACCAGCGCTTCAATATGCGGTATCAGATTTGTTATTTCCATCTACAAAATCAGGTTATACGAATAAGGTCCAGTGTCAAAAAAAACTTGAATTGGACTGGCAAAATAGCCATAATGGCCAAAGAGGTCAAATGAGGTTATTCACATTTTCCGTGGGCAAATGCGGATAACTGACCTGTATGGACGCAGTTGGTATAAGGTATTTATTAACCCTGAAGAAAGCCGTTAAACTACCTGAATGGTCTCACGTATTATCCCTGAAGGGCAGCGGCACCACTTACGATCTCAGTAAGCTCGGTAGTGATGGCAGCCTGGCGGGCGCGGTTATAGGAAATTTTCAGGGAGCGCAGCATCTCATTGGCATTTTCGCTCGCTTTGTCCATGGCCGTCATGCGGGCACCATGTTCGGAAGCATGTGTATCAAGAGCTGCTTTATATAATTGTGTATTCAGGATTTTGGGCATAAGCTCAGCCACCAGTTCTTCCTTGCTGGGATCAAAGATGAAGTCGGCTTTTTTGTCGCCTTCTTTTTTGGCTACTTTGGGAATAGGAAGAAAACGCTCCAGTTCATAACGCTGAATGGCAGCATTGCGGAACTGGCTGTATACGATCTCTACCACATCAAACTGCTTTTCTTCAAAAGCCTTCATGGCAGCCAGTGAGATCTTCTGTACATTTTCAAAGCTCAGGTGCAGAAACAGGTCTTTGAAGGTAGCATCGGCACGGTAACCAGTTTTGGCAAAATGTTCGTATCCTTTTTTACCAACACCCCAGATGGTCACATTACCTTTTTTGAGCTGGCTGGCATATTGTGTATTGATAGTGGATTTGGCCAGTTTGATCAGGTTGGTGTTGAATGCACCGGCCAGACCACGGTCGCTGGTCATCAGGATGATCAGCACTTTTTCTACAGGACGCTCTTCGGCCAGTTTCATACCTACTTCGCCTTCGCTGTTGCTGACAATATTACTGAGCAGTTCCTGCAGCTTTTTGGCATAGGGACGCATTTGCACAATAGCATCCTGGGCACGGCGCAGTTTGGCTGCACTCACCATCTTCATTGCTTTTGTGATCTGCTGTGTGCTTTGTACCGATTTGATCCGGCTACGCACCTCTTTTAACTGACCAGCCATTGTAGGTATTAATCGTTTATAAGTAAATTAGTTAGAATTGAAAACCGGAGTCTTTTTTCAGTACCCTGTGCCTGCTTTTGGAAACAGGCCGATTTTCGGCGGCAAAGGTATGGGTAGACGGCTAATTTTCCAGCAGTAAAAATAAAAATGCCGTCTATGTGGATAAGCCGGGAACAACCGGCCTATCAGTCTTTCAGGTCAAATTTGTGCCGCAGCGTATAGGTCAGCTGCAACTTACCGCCTTCGCGGGTGGTTTGCTGCAGCGGCAACTCTTTGTTGCACACCATTTCCAGATGTACCGGCCCCCTGCTAAGGGTGGTGAGCTGATCACCCGGAATGGCCAGACGCCCATTCCCCACCCGCTGAAAAGTGTCAATACCCCGGCTGGCCCAGGCGGTGTCTGTAAGCACCAGGTGGAGGGTATCATTTTCGGATAAACCGGTTACCTGAAACTCAAAATCAACAGGTTGTATAGTTTTTGGCAGGGAATCGGTGGTACGGAAAAGCGGGAACTCGAAGCTTTCCTCATATTTTTTACCGGTCAGATCGGTATAGGAAATATGGTGCGTGCCAGCAAAAGACCCCACAGGCAGCCGCAATTCATAATAAGCTCCGGAAAATCGCGAACTGTCGACAGTAAGCTCCTCCCCATCAAAAAGGATCTGGCTGGGCGGTTCCAGGACCAGGGTGGTGCCAAAAGGTCCGGCGTATTTGAATTGCAGCACGACGGTCACCTCCTCTTCATCATCATAACCTGAAACCCGGTAATCCATGTAAACTGCATCCGGATTTACATCCCGGCTGTTACCGATCTCTGCATTATTGCAGGCGGTAAAAAACAACAGACTGATGACGGGCACAATAGGTATCAACCGGATAAAACGCATAGCGAACAAGTATTACAGCTGTTAATACAGGAGGTGCGGACAAAGTAAGTTAAAGAATCGGTAAATACCCATACCCGACAGTACTGAAAATTGCCAAATGAAGCTGTGTGTGCATCGGCAGGCTAGTATCAATGCCTTATCTTTGCCATCCTGCCAAATTGACTTTAAAAAGATTGTAGCATTTTTTTTGACAGGGGAAACGGTCACTGCCTGTAAGTGGTATATATTATATAAGACACAATAACATTGAACCATGCTCGGAATTATTTCCAAACTGTTTGGCGGCAACAAATCAGACAAGGATGTTAAAAAGATCCTGCCCATCGTGGAGCAGGTCAATCAGCATTTTGCCTCTTTTGCCAGCCTGAGCCATGATCAGCTCCGTAACAAGACCCAGGATTTCCGCCAGCGTATCCGCGAGCACCTGAAAGAAATTGACAGCAACATCGAAGCCCGCAATAAGGAAGCCGAAGCGCTCCCTTTTAGTGACCTGTCGGGCAAGGATGCCATCTACCAGGAAGTGGACAAGCTGAAAAAAGACCGGAATAAACAGATCGAAGAAATTCTGGAAAAGATATTACCCGAAGCTTTTGCCCTTATCAAAGAAACTGCCCGCCGCTTCAAAGACAATACAGAAGTGGAAGCAACTGCAACCGACCTGGATCGTCAATTGAGCGCGAAGAAAGATTATATCCGCATTGATGGCGATAAGGTTTACTATAAAAATTCCTGGACGGCTGCCGGCGCCACCGTTACCTGGAACATGGTGCATTACGATGTACAGCTGATCGGTGGTACAGTGCTGCACCAGGGCAAGATTTCTGAAATGGCTACCGGTGAAGGTAAAACCCTGGTATCTACCCTGCCTGCCTATCTCAATGCATTGCCCGGAGAAGGTGTGCATATCGTAACGGTAAACGATTACCTCGCACGTCGTGACCAGGAGTGGAATGGTCCCATCTTCGAATGGCTGGGATTGCAGGTAGATTGTATAGACAAACATCAGCCCAACAGCGATGATCGCCGCAAAGCCTATCTCGCCGATATCACTTATGGTACCAACAATGAATTTGGTTTCGATTACCTCCGCGACAACATGGTGCACTCTGCCGAAGAAATGACGCAGCGGGGTCACCACTTTGCCATGGTCGATGAGGTCGACTCCGTATTGATCGATGATGCCCGTACACCGCTGATCATTTCCGGCCCTGTAGCCCGTGCAGATGAGCAGCAGTTTCATGTACACAAACCCCGTATCCAGCAACTGGTGCATGAGCAGGAACGTATTGTACGTTACAGCCTTAATGAAGCAAAAAAACTGATTGAGAAAGGAGATGATGATCCCAAAACAGGAGGGCTGCACCTCTTCCGTGCCTTCAGAGGTCTTCCCAAATACGGTCCGCTGATCAAATTTCTGAGTGAGCCCGGTATCCGTGTAAAACTTCAGAAAGCAGAAAACTATTACCTGCAGGATCAGCAGCGCAATATGCGCATCGTGGATGAAGAACTGCTGTTTCATATCGACGAAAAGCAAAACTCCGTGGACCTGACCGACAAAGGTCTTAATACCATCACCCGTGCCGGTGAAGATGCAGAGTTTTTTGTACTGCCCGATATCGGCGTTAAACTCGCAGAGATCGAAAAGGGCGGTGTGAGCAATGAAGAAAAACTGCAGCAAAAAGAAGTTATCCTGAACGATTATGCACAGAAAGCAGATCGTATTCATACCGTTCAGCAATTGCTGAAAGCCTATACACTGTTTGAAAAGGATGTGGAATACGTGGTAATGGATGGCGCCATCAAGATTGTGGATGAGCAAACCGGCCGTATCCTGGATGGTCGCCGTTATTCAGACGGTTTACACCAGGCGATTGAAGCCAAGGAAAGCGTGAAGATCGAAGCCGCCACACAAACCTATGCCACCATTACCCTGCAAAACTATTTCCGGATGTATCACAAACTTTGTGGTATGACCGGTACTGCGGAAACAGAAGCTGCTGAGTTCTGGAGCATCTATAAACTGGATGTGGTATCGATCCCCACCAACCTGAAGATGATCCGCGATGACCGGCAGGACCTGGTATTTAAGACCAAACGGGAAAAATACAAGGCAGTTATTGATGAGATCGAAAATCTGCGCAATGCCGGCGGCCTGTACTGGTGGGTACTACCTCAGTAGAGATCAGTGAACTGCTGGCCCGTATGCTGACCCAGAAAAAGATTCCGCACAATGTACTGAACGCAAAACAACACGCCCGTGAAGCACAGATCGTTGCCGAAGCCGGTCTTTCCGGTGCGGTGACTATTGCCACCAACATGGCGGGTCGTGGTACGGATATCAAACTGGGGCCCGGTGTAAAAGAAGCCGGTGGTCTGGCCATTATTGGTACGGAGCGTCACGAAAGCCGTCGTGTTGACCGCCAGTTGCGTGGTCGCGCCGGCCGGCAGGGTGATCCCGGTTCTTCTCAATTCTACGTATCACTCGAAGACGACCTGATGCGTATGTTTGGCAGTGAGCGTATCGCGTCGCTGATGGACAAACTGGGCTATAAAGAAGGGGATGTGATTCAGCACAGCATGATCAGCAACAGTATTCAGCGTGCTCAGAAGAAAGTGGAAGAAAACAACTTCGGTATCCGTAAACGCCTGCTGGAGTACGATGATGTAATGAACAAGCAGCGTAACGTAATCTACAGCAAACGGCAGCATGCCCTGTTTGGAGAGCGCCTCGCACTGGATATCGACAATGCATTTGCGGTAGTAGCCGAAGGCCTTATTTCCGTTTTCCGCGAGCAGCTTGATTATGAAGGTTTTAAACTAGCCTGCATCGTCAACTTTGGTATTGACACCCAGATTGGAGAAGAAGAGTTTAAAAAAGGAGATGCCAACCAACTGATCGATAAGCTCTACCTGGAAGCCAGCGAAAACTATAGCCGCAAAAAGGTGGATATGGGTAAGGCTGCAGTCCCTGTATTTACAGGTATCCGCCAGACACAGGGACAGCATATTGAAAATGTAGTGGTACCGTTTACCGACGGTCGTAAAGGCCTGAATGTGCTGGCTCCGCTTGATAAGACCGTTCAATCACAGGGTGCGGACCTCCTGTCTGCCCTGGAGAAAACAATTACCCTGGTGGTGATTGACGATGCCTGGAAAGAGCATCTGCGGGCTATGGATGACCTGAAGCAAAGTGTACAGAATGCCTACCTGGAACAAAAAGACCCGCTGGTAATCTATAAAAGTGAAGCTTTCCAGCAGTTTAAGAATATGGATGCCGAGGTAAATAAGGATATCGTATCCTTCCTGTGCCATGCCAGCATACCTGTACAGCAGGAAAACGCTCCTTTACGCGAAGGCCGGCCAGAAAAGACCGATTACAGCAAAATGACCGCTAATAAGGACGAGATTGATGCTGCAGGCGAAGACTATGCAGCCAATGAACGTGACCGGTTTGAGGAAAATGAAGCACCAAAACAGGAGCCGGTAAAAGTGGCTCCGAAGATCAACAGGAATGCTCCATGCCCTTGCGGAAGTGGTAAAAAGTACAAGAACTGCCACGGCAAAGAAGCCTGATTTCATTGATAAATATCAAATTCAAAGCCCGATACAAAAAAAGTATCGGGCTTTTTCTTGTCCCAAAACGAATGATGCACAATCGATTACACTAATATATGCTGTTTTCATAATAAATGGGTGGGTAGTTTTACTATTGCATCTGCGTAATTCCTGCAATAGCTTTGCGTCAGATTACGAGGGAAACAAGGTAAAACACATCGAAAGATTTCTTCGTAATCAAATCCGATCCCAACGATACCCGATTAATTCAACCCTAAGTGAAAACAAAATGATCCGTATTTCTACCCTTTTACTCTTAGTTATTGCTATTAGTTTCTCTGCAAACGCACAGCGCACTTATGTAGACAATGGCAGCAATTCTTCTTACACTATCAATAACGGCGACAGCCTCTTCATCAAGTCTGGTACTTTTACTGGTTCTATAAACAGCTGGCAGCAAGGTGCTAAAATCACTGTGGCTGAAGGTGCTAGCTTCTCTCCCAGCAGCTTTGGTTATTTCCAGGGTGCTATTATAGTACGTGGTCAGGCCACCCTGCCTGCCCTCGACGGACAGTCTGCACGTTTTACGATCAGCAATTATGGTAAAACCACTATCAACGGTAAAACTTACCTGGGTGGCAATGCCACTTTCATTAACGCCTATGGCGCCCTGCTCACCCTGAATGGTGTTGTAGACTTCAACAGCAGCAACCTGATAAATGATGGTATCATCAAAGCCAAAAGCACCCTGTATATGGGTAGCAGCTCCAATCTTACCAACAACAATATCATTGAAGTAAGCGGCAACCTGGAGTTCAACAATACACGCATCAATAACTCCGGCAAACTGTACACTGCCGGTAAACTCACCGTATCTGGTGGCAATTTTTCAAACGACTGCCGCACAGTGATGGACAATGGTGTAGAGATCAACAACGGTACTACTTTTACCAATAATGGTCTGTTTTGGGTTACCAATGCCCGCAATAACGCTGTATTTATCAACAGCGGTACTTTTACCAGCACAGCTGTAGGCCGTGTAAAAAGCGTAAACTTTGAGAATAATGGCACAGTAAATGGTACAGGTTATTTCTACTTTACCGGTACTACCAAAATCAATAAGGGTAATGTAGGTACAAATGGTACTACTTCAGATTCACTGTATGTATACGATGTAACCCGCCTCAACAACAGCACTATCTTCGATTACCAGTCTGGTAATGTGCGTAAGAATGTGGTATACCGCGCTTTCTCTGCTCCTGATACAATCAGCGCATATCCTTCCTGCGGTCTGGCTTACCGCTCTGAGATCATCCTGCCCGTAAAGTGGAATTATTTCTTTGTAAACGTAGCCAACAACATTCCTGTACTTACCTGGTCTTCTGAACAGGATAATGGTACAAAATTCGAAATCGAGCGCAGTTATGATGGCAACAATTACGCTGTCATTCAGACCCTGGCCGCTACTACTACCAACAATTACCGTCACGAAGACAAACAGGTAAATACACAGGCTACTGCAGTATACTACCGCATCCGCGCCATTGAGCCTACCGGTGCTGAGAAACTGTCTGAAACACGTGTGGTACGTTTTGGTAACAAAAATGGTATCCAGGTACAGGCCAGCCCCAATCCTTTCAGCAGCCAGTTCAGCATCAGCTACCAGTCTGCTACCCGTGAGACGATCAGCATCCGCGTTCTTAATATGGCTGGTCAGGTACAACTCACCAGGACTGCTGCTATCAGCACCGGTTACAACAGTGTAACGATCGCAGAAGCTGCTTCACTCAACAAAGGCATCTACCTGGTGCAATTGGTTGGTCAAAATGGTATCATCGCTACTGAGCGTGTAGCGAAGCAATAATATTCAACAATGGACGGTTGAGCATTGGCTGGCAGATCTGATCTGTCAGCCAATTTTATTTTAATGTGCCAGTGTGCTGATGGAATTTGAGAATTTGAAGATTTGAGGATTTGAAGAGGGAGATGACAATGTGCTAATGTGCCAGTGTGCTAATGCTTAGTCTAACCCTTTAAACGCCTTAAACTCTTTATACCCTTTAAACCTTTATACTATTTACTCTTTGACCGCAAGCAGATACGCATATTCATCGCCGAGGTTGAAGGGCCGTTTGCGGGGGGTACTGAAAACCTGTTTCAGTGTGAGGCCTGACTGTTTCAGCATATCGCTGAATTCAGCAATGGAAAAAATAAAATCGGTATCGTTCTTTTCTTCTATCTGCCCATCTTTGGTAATGATGGTATGTGTAGTCTCGATACGTGTGGGGAAAAGGTGAAACTTATTTTCGAGCAGGTATTTGTATTCGCCGATATGAAACCATTCATGCTCCTTGATCTTGTGGCTGATGATCTCTGTAAGCATCCAGGTGTTGAGTACGAATACAGATCCCGGTTTAAGGTATTGCGCCACTTTTTGAAAAAGAATCAGTGTCTGTTCTTTATTGAGCGAAGAAATGCTGTTGCCCATACAGATGGCGGCATCGAAAGACTGATTCAGATCCAGATCTTCTACCCTTGCCGCGAGTGCTGTTACCGGCAAAGAAGCACCTGCTGCCTGCCTGATCTCTTCGACATATTCGGGTGCACTGTCAATGGCGGTAAGCAGAAGTCCTTTTTGTGCCAGACCCAGTGTATGCCGGCCATAGCCGCACATGAGATCAAGTACTGTATCGCCCGGTTCCAGTCCGGTGACCTGTAAAATAAATTCGAGTTCAACCTGTGTAAGCGCTTCGGGCACTATTTTTCGCCACAGATCTTTATAAAGGCCATCAAATAAAGTCCCCGGATTGCTCATAGCACAGCTGGTTGAAAATAAAAAACAGTGTGGTAAATGATTATTCTAAAATCTTATTGCGCATGGCGTACATAACCAGGCCGGCAATGGTTTTGGCTCCCACCTTCTGCTTCATATTCTGCCGGATGGTTTCGATTGTACGAGGGCTCAGGAATACTTCTTTGGAAATCTCTTCTGTAGTCTTGTCTTCTGCAATAAGGCGTAATATGCGGATTTCCTTTTCAGAAAGTTTTATCGGATTGGGATAAAACTGACGTACTGTTTTTTTATGCTGCAGTTTGAGAAGAACTGCTTTATTCACCAACTCATTGAAATAGAAATCGTCGTTCATGCAGGTCAGGATGGCCTGATAGATTTCTTCAGGGTCGGTGGTTTTAGTGAGATAGGCATTGGCGCCCATTTCCATCATTTTGGTGATCATTTCCTGGTCGTCGTACATGGTGAGGACAATGATCTTAACTGCTTCGTACTCTTTGCGGATCATGCTGATAGCATTGATACCATCCACTTCAGGCATCCGGATATCCATCAGGATCACATCTGGCACCTTTAGCTGAAGTTTATGCATCAGGTCTTTTCCGTCCTCGGCTTCCCAGAGGATTTTGAGATATTCTTTATCCTTCAGGGCCATACGGATACCGTCCCGAAATATCTTGTGGTCGTCTGCAATGGCCACTTTAATCTGCTGCATGCTCATGAGTAGTCAGGTTTTAGCCCGTTATTGCGGAACCGGGTGATTTTCCGATGCCAAATGTAGTTTTTTTTGCCCGTCTTATTTGCTTCACATTCAAAATTTTGACCGGTCAGTATGCTGTTATTGTCCTGGTCATTGAGCTGGGTGGCAGGTTCGTATCATTACCTGCCTGCCGGTGGGTAAGGCTACGATTACAGCCGTAAATACCAGCGTTCTATAAGTCCGCACTAATGCTCTTGTGGCGGCAGGGAGACAGGATTATATTTGTTACAAGTTGATTGACGAGGATCAGCCCCCTCATCATCCAATATCCCAACCCGCTCAACCCGGGAAAACCGTCCATAACATGATTTCCTGTATCCCTTGAAGAACCGTTGCGAAATCCAGTGTCAATCAACTTATTTTTGTTTTTCTCCCCACCCCGTTTATCCACAACTGTGCATAACCCCAGGAAAAAGGTAAAAAATCCTGGGAAGTTTACCTATTTTTACGATCGTAAAATTACGGTATTTTACTAGGGAATATCCCCATTTTTTGATAGATTATTTACGACGTAAAATACCCGAAATCCTTTACCAGCCTGCATTTCAGCCGATTTGCGTGCCTTCTTCCGTGTTTCCCCCTATGGAATAACCTGTCGCTATGCCCAAATTTTGGGTCAGAATTAATTCAAGAATTCAAAAAAACGTTACTGTTATGAAAAGGTTAGGCAAAAGACAAATCGATTGGGATTCAGTTCTGATCGTTGAAGATTGGTTCAACAAATAAGTTCCAATTCTTTCAAATCTTTAATTGGTTTTCTATATTTGGGTAAAATCCAAAGTCATAGAAAACCTTTTTTCATATATATCTGGTTACGCAGACTACCTGCCCTTCGCACTTTTCCTTCTGTTTATCGGCAAATTACGCAGTGAAAAAGGACTTTGGATCATTTTTACCTACTGCTCAGTAAGTATTTTAGGAGACCTTCTGATTACTACCCTGGAATCCCTGCCACCTGATGCCAGTCGCTATTACAACAGTTTCCTTACCTTTTTTGAATATATCTGTTTTTCGGGGTTTATCTGGCTGAGCGTTCGCAATAAGCTGATGCGCCGGATCATTGCCCTGTTTTCGCTTGGATTCATCACATTCCTGGCTATTTACTTCTTTACAGCCAAACGAAGCCGTATCAATTCGATCCCTATTGGTGTGGAAACCCTGCTCATTCTCAGCTTTTCCTTCTATTTACTTTTTGAGATGAGCAACCTCATCAAAGATTCTTACATCAATTACAACTACAGATTCTGGGTGGTGATTGGCTTTATGCTATATTTATCGGGATCATTCTTTATCTATCTTTACGCCAATCAACTGGCGCCCGGAGAAGGAAGAAAATTTGCCATCCTGATTGATATCTTCTATATCCTGAAAAACATATTTTTTGCCATAGCCATGATTATCTGTTATAGACAACCTAAACCTAAAAACCCGCCATCATCCATTCCGTTTTTGGATCTGGATGTGAGATAAAGAACTGTATACTACCCATTATGTTTTTTCTTCAAGCCACCAACCAATCAGGAGTTTCCTCAGTGCTTTTTATCGGCACTATGGGGATGTTGGTGCTCACTGTAGGCCTTGTCATGTTTATCATCTTTCACCAGCGCAAGGTGAGCCGTTATCAGCGCACCCTGCAAAAGATGGAAGAAGAGCAACAAAAAATCCTTCTTACTGCCTCTATTAAACTGCAGGAAGAAGAACGTCAACGCCTGGCTGCCGACCTGCACGATGATGCCGGCCCCCTGCTCGCTACTGCCCGCTTATACCTGAACGAAAACCTGGTCAACCAGGACAAGGCCACACAACTGCAATCTATTTTTCAGGCCCGCCAGATCATCAATGACACTATTCAACTGGTGCGTAATATCAGTCATAGCCTGATGCCCCCCACCCTCAAGAACTTTGGTCTTGAGTCTGCGGTAAACGACCTGTTTCAGAAGATCAGCGGTTCAGGTACCATGAATGCCAGCAGCCGTTTTCACGACTACCGCGAGCGTCTGAAACCCGAAAAGGAACTGGTTGTTTTCCGTATTGTGCAGGAACTGGTTAACAATATTCTCAAACACAGTAGTTCCAGCTTTATCCACCTTACACAAAATGTACACGGCGATAAATTCTATTTGCGTATTCATCATGACGGGCGTGGACTGGTACAGGCCGATTTCGACAAACTCAATAAAAGTAATATCGGCCTTGGACTGAAAAATATCAGTAGCCGCCTCCGTGTAGTACAAGGCAGTATATATTTCGAAAAAGATATTTCGCAGACCTATTACAAGGTCACTATTGAACTGCCTAAAGATGAGCCCTACCAGTAGTTGGGTTTAATTTGCTAATTTTATCTTTCATCTGAATCTATGGGAATGATCAAAGTAGCAATTGCTGATGACCATAAAATATTTCGCAAGGGTGTGATCCTTTCGCTTCGGCCTTTTACCAATATCAAATTTGTACAGGAAGCCGAAAACGGGGAAGAATTGCTGCAGGGATTACCCGACTCAGAACCTGATGTTGTACTGATGGATCTTCGTATGCCCGGTAAAGACGGCATTGAAACCACCAAAGTAATCAGTAAGCAATTTCCCGGTATAAAAGTTCTGGTGCTGAGCATGTATGAAGACGAACGCTTCGTCTATCACCTGATGGAAAATGGTGCCAATGGTTACCTGCTCAAAAATGCAGAGCCACAGGAGATTCGCCGGGCTATTATGGAAGTCTCTGAAAAAGGCTATTATCTCAACAACTTCGTCAATCGTATACTCCTCAAAAAATCACACTCCCGTCAAAAAGTTGTTCCTTCTCTCAACAATGAGATCACCTTGAGCGATAAGGAAAGGGACGTACTTCGTTTTATCTGTATGGAGTTTACCGCCCAGGAAATAGCTCAGAAAATGGAGATCAGTCCACGTACGGTAGAAGCTATCAAAGACCGACTGATGGAACGTTTTGGCAGTAAGAATACAGCAGGCCTCGTGTTTTTTGCAGTGAAAAACAACCTTATTGATTAGACGATTTGAAGATTTGAGGATTTGAAAATTAATTTTCTCAAACCTTCAAATGACTGATTAGCTCATCAGCACATTGTTTTCCATCTTCAAATCATCAAATCTTCAAATTCTCAAACCCCATCAGCACACTGGCACATTAGCACATTGTTTTCCATCTTCAAATCCTCAAATCATCAAATCCCATCAGCACACTGGCACATTAGCACATTGTTTTCCATCTTCAAATCCTCAAATCTTCAAATCATCAAATCCATTAGCACATTCCTCACATTAGCATATTAGCACATTATCTCCGGCACTTCTCCATCTACCACCAGTCTGCCTGCCGTCTTTTGTTTTATCTCTTCCACACTTACTCCGGGTGCGCGCTCCAGTAACCGGAATCCGCCTTCGGGCAGTACATCCAGTACGGCCAGATCTGATACGATCTTTTTCACACAGCGCACGCCGGTAAGCGGTAAGCTGCATTGAGGCAATAACTTACTTTCTCCTTTGGGATTGGTATGCATCATCGCAACAATAATATGGCGGGCACTGGCTACAAGATCCATAGCGCCACCCATTCCCTTTACCATTTTACCAGGAATCTTCCAGTTGGCGATATCGCCCTGCTCACTTACCTCCATGGCACCGAGGACCGTCAAATCAACCTTTCCGGCCCGGATCATTCCAAAGCTGAGTGCCGAATCGAAAAAGGCAGAGCCTGGCACGGTGGTGATCGTTTGTTTGCCTGCATTGATCAGATCAGGATCTTCGGTACCCGCTAGCGGGAATGGCCCCATGCCCAGCAGGCCATTTTCACTTTGCAATACCACCTCCACTCCTGCAGGTATATAATTTGCCACCAGCGTGGGAATGCCAATACCCAGATTTACATAGTATCCATTGCGCAGTTCCCGCGCTATACGTTGTGCGATTTGCTCTTTCGTTAATGCCATAACGGATAACAGATAAAGTGAACTAAATATCAGCTGGTACGAACCGTACGCTGTTCAATTCTTTTTTCATACTGTGTGCCCCTGAAAATCCGGTGCACATATATACCGGGAGTGTGTATGCTGTCCGGTTCAAGCTGACCGGCAGGAACCAGCTCTTCCACTTCGGCGATGGTAACACGTCCTGCCATGGCCATCATGGGATTGAAATTGCGGGCTGTGGCATGAAAGATCAGGTTGCCGGCTGTATCACCTTTCCAGGCTTTTACCAGGGCAAAATCTGCATCAAATGCCAGCTCCATCAGATAATCCTTATCACCAAAGCGACGCTGCTCTTTACCGGCTGCTACTTCGGTACCCACACCGGCAGGAGTAAAAAATGCAGGGATTCCGTAACCGGCTGCCAGGCAGCGGGTAGCCAGCGTACCCTGAGGTATCAGCTCCACTTCCAACTCGCCACTCAGCAGTTGCCGTTCAAACTCTGCATTTTCGCCTACATAAGAAGAGATCATTTTTTTCACCTGCTTCTGCTGAAGCATGAGCCCGATACCAAAATCATCGACACCGGCATTGTTGGAGATACAGGTAAGACCGCGTACACCTTTACGAACCAATGCAGCGATACAGTTTTCGGGGATGCCACAAAGGCCAAAGCCTCCGAGCAGGAGTACAGCACCGTCTTTAATATCGTGGATTGCTTCATCTGCTGAAGCCACTACTTTATTCATCGGCAATACAATTGTGCTGTAAAATTAGGAAACCTGAAAGGGAAACAGGCAGATTAATCAGTTTTGATTTTGTTTTTGCAGCGCACGCTTACGTCTTTCCTTTATACTATCCATCAATATGATACTGCCTGGTGTTTCGATCTTAATCGAACCCGGTACTTTCGACACGGTATCCTTTCGTAATCGGGCTGTATCAGGAGAAGATGTAGCCGCACTATCCTTAGCAGCAGGCGGCATTGCCGGCTCAGGATCTTTTCTGACCGACAGGGAGTCCAGGATACGCTTCATCATATCCGGATGATCGCGATACCAGTTATAACTACGTTTGAAATCTTCTTTGCTGATCTGATGAAAAGAATACACTTTCTCGTACCAGCGCTGGCTTTCCATAACTGCATTGATATTCGTATCGCGGTATAATACAAATCCGCTGAGAAACTCCCCTGTCTGGATCATATCCCACAGCACATCCTCCATCTTATCGGGCTGCAATACTCCTTTAGGCACCTTCGGGCCACGGTTGCAGGCAAACAGACTCATACTTATAATAATGATACAAAGCGGGATTCTCATTTCAATTCTTTATACGCGGCAGCATTGGTTAAATCCAGTTTACTCAGCATTTCCTGAGCCCTCGTGCGAAGATCGGTGTCAGCCTTGCTAAACACTTTTACCAACTCACCGCTCCGCCCCTGAAAGAAAAACTGGATGATCATGGAATTGGGATTTTCCTTATTGATGTTTGAAAGGAAGGTAATAGCATTCAATACGCCGGTACGTCCTTCATCGGCATTATCAAAAAGAGGTCCATTCCCGAACGGTAATAGGAATATACCGCCTCATGTACCTGTGCAAAACGACTGTTGTTGAGATTTTCTGCCAGCCAGTAGCGGTTACGTTGACTTTCAAAAGATTTCCAGCCGGTGATATCACGGCTTTCGGGAGCATTGTTGACAATATTCCAGGCCTTCTGAAAATAAGGATCGCCGCCCCGCAATGAAAAAGAGGCATAGTCAAAGCCCAGGATAATATTTACATAATAAGCCAGTACTGCAGTAAGATTGGCTGCAACCGGATCATTTCCCTGCACACGGTTCTCATTAAACTCGATAGGTTGAAATTCCTGGTAACGGAATACCACGTTATCATCGATATAATTGATCATGGGAGAGTCGTACATGGTGCCGTATATAGGACGCGCAGCCTGTACGGTCAACCGGCCTTTAAACACATTATTACCCAGATCCTGCTCTACATTCAGCAGGAAATTGCAACTGATTTTTTCATTGGGCAAAAAGGCATCCTTTGTCCACTTGCGGGTGTTCAGAAAAGTATTAAGTCCCGCCTGCAATGTTTGAAAAATCTTTTTATCCGTCTGTGTACTGATCTTACTGGTAAGAACGGTGACCCGGGCCTGCAATTCCTGGGCCCTGGGGCGGGAAAAAGCCAGTACCAGCAATAGTATCAGATAAACACTTTTACGCATCATAACAAATTGGCGATTAGGGTATCAATGATATCGGCAGCTACCTCATTCTTGCTTTTGGTCTGAAACGTCTTTGTTTCGCCATTCCTCAGCAATATGGTTATTTTATTGGTGTCATGTCCAAAACCGGCTCCGCGGTCGCGAAGTGAATTGAGCACAATCATATCTGCATTTTTTTTCTCCAGTTTTTCCCGTGCATGTGCCTCTTCATTATTTGTCTCCAGGGCAAAACCTACCAGCAATTGTTCTTTTCTCTTCTGTTTTCCCAGGCTTCCCAGTACATCGCGTGTGCGGATCAGTGTAAGGTCCAGTTCCTGGTCTTTTTTCTTGATCTTTTCATCGGCTACGGATGCCGGCCGGTAATCGGCCACTGCAGCAGCCATAACGGCGATATCCATTTGCGGAAATACGCGTGCACAGGCTTCATACATTTCTTCGGCACTGGTAACCCTGATCAGTTCCCGCAGTCCTGCCGGTACAGATACGGTTGAGGGGCCCAGCACCAGGGTTACTTCTGCTCCCCTGCGTTGTAGTTCCGCCGCCAGGGCCACCCCCATTTTACCGGAAGAATGGTTGCCTATAAAACGTACGGGGTCAAGGGCTTCGTATGTAGGGCCGGCTGTAACTAAAGCTTTCCGGCCTTTTAATATTTGTGCAGACTGAAAATGGGTCCGGATCATCTCCACCAGGTCTTCCGGCTCTGCCATACGTCCGTCCCCTACCAGCCCGCTGGCAAGATCTCCACGGCCAACCGGCAGTATACGATTGCCATAGGTTTGCAGGCGCTCGAGGTTTGTTTTGGTAGCCGGATGGTGCCACATATCTTCGTCCATGGCCGGCGCCAGCCATACCGGGCAGGTGGCCGAAAGGTAGGTTGCCAGCAGCATGTTATCGCAGAGCCCCTGTGCCATGCGGGCAATTGAATTGCAACTGGCAGGGGCTATGAGCATCAGGTCGGCCCAGCGGCCCAGCATTACATGATTGGACCAGCTTTGTCCGTCAGAAAGATCAGCAACCACCGGATTGCGGCTGAGGGTCGAGAGGGTCAGTGACGACACAAAATCGCGTGCAGACGGGGTAATCACTACTTTTACCTCAGCCCCTTCTTTTACCAGCAGGCGGACCAGTGTAATTGATTTATAGGCTGCGATGCTGCCGGTAATACCCAGCAATATCTTTTTTCCGTTTAGTGACATAGGCCAAAAATACCATTTATAAACAGTAAAGGCGTCATTTGGGAGCAGGTGGACCGCATTACATAAAAAAAGCGATCCGCAATGGATCGCTTCCAGTATGATGGTTGGCCGGATTAGTCAAACAGCTGATCCTGACCTTTGCGGAAGTATACTTTGTCTTCCATGAATTCCTGGGTAGCCAGCAGCGCCGGGTTGGGCATGCGCTCGTACGCACGTGAAATCTCGATCTGCTCTTTGTTCTCGTGAATTTCTTCCAGGCTGTCTGTATGGCTGGCAAATTCATCCAGCTTGTTATGCAGCTCTTCTTTCAGGGAAATATTGATCTGGTTAGCCCGCTTGGCCACAACGGCAATGGACTCATACAAGTTACCCGTTTTTTTACGGATATCTTCCAGGTTCTTTGTTTCCACATTGTTGGCAATGCCAGCACTAAGCTGACGTCTTAGCTTGCTCATCCTTTATTTTTTTAATATTAGTTTGCGATAAATTTAAGAAATCTTCTGCTTCTTTCCGGAATTTGCTATCGGGATAACGATCCACAAACTCGTGGCACTCGTCGATCACCTGCTCAAACCGTTGTATTTTTTTATCCTCGATACTCATTTCTGCAAAGCGGAAATAAGACCGGATCACCATCAGTTTGTACTCATCTGCCTTTTCTGAGTCAGGAAAACTATTGAGCAGCGATGTGAAAGCCACACCGGCAGCCCGGAACTGACCCATATCATAATACAGCTTGGCCCCTTTATAGTCTTTGATCTCGAGCTTACTTCTGCAGATGTCGATAATGCCATTGGCATCCTTGATACGCTCGGAACCCGGATGAGTATTAATAAATACCTGCATCATCCCCATTGCCTTGATAGTATTGGTCTGATCAAGCTCTGGTTTGGGCGACTGCTTATAAAAAGTAAAGGCCCGCATATAATCCACTTCTTCGCCTTTGGGGCTATTGGGAAATATCTCCATGTATGTTTTGAAGAGATTTTCCGCATTGGGATAGTCATGCTGGTAATAGGCGCAATAGGCGTATTTGTAATAAATATCCTGAAACTCGGCCCGTGGTTTATAGTAAGGCATTACATCTTCATACAATACCTGGGCTTTGTTATATTTTTTTTGCACGTAGTACTTCTCTGCCATCCGCAATTTATACTCAGGGTCAGGGCTTTTAAGCACTTTAGTGATGCTCTTTTTGCCACAGCTGCCCAGCAGGAATGCCACAATAATAACGGGTATAAAACGCATAAGGGTGTGCAAAGTTAATAGATCAGGGGCAAATCTTGGATAAAAAAGATAGGACGCCAAGGCTACTGCGTTAAGGTTTTGATAAAACACGATAAATCAACACGCTAGCTCTGCCAATCGGCATCCAGACCCTAAAAAACAACCCCCGCAAAAGCGGGGGTTGTAGGCAAAAAGTTATGTATGTGACTTATTTCTTGCGGAGGTTGGGGTGAGGAGGAGCTACCTGAGCAGGTCCTTCTTCACCGGCGTTGGCACCACGGAGATCAACTGTGTTGCAATCACCACCATCGTTACCATAGTTGAAGATGAAACGGTCAGCGCTTACACCTTCTTTTTCTACCAGGTAAGTGATCACTTTATTTACGTGATCCCAGCTCAGCTGCTGTTCTTTCTTGTTAGAAGAGCAGTAGCCTACAACCACTACTTTACAGTCGGGGTTGTTGCGCATACGTGAAGCAACAGAAGCCAGTACAGCTTTAGCGTCATCAGTCAGGTTGTTAGAGCCTGATTTGAAAGTAACGCTGGGCAGAGCTCCCAGTTTGGTAGCACAATCCTGTGCAACTGGCTGAATGTTTTTGCAGCACTCAGGATCAGGGCATTTACCAACACCATCAGCATCTACCGGCTGGCAATGAGTGGGGGTAATCAGTTCTTTATCCTTGTAGTCAGGTACACCGTCACCATCTGTATCGCGGCTTACACCACGGCTGTCAACAGGTACACCGGCAGGAGTTTGCTCGAGGTCAAACTGGTCAGTCACACCATCACCGTCAGCATCAGGCAGAACGGGTTTGGGGAGCTTCATGAGGCGGGGGTTGCGGATCTCGCTGTATGCATAATCCAGCGGATTCAGCCACCACAGGGGCTCAACAGATTTAGCACCCAGGTTGATATTCAGACCGATTGTTGCGTAGTTGTAAGAATCATAGTCAGGAGACAGAGCGGCATTGCCACCGGGATGCTCCTGCCATTGCTGACCATCGAGCAGATCATCTTTAACGATGATGATGCGATCTTCAATAGCCAGGTTCAGGCGGTTGCTGAGTTTGAAAGCGATACCTGCACCGAAAGTACCAGAGGGTTTGAAAGTTTTGCCGAACAGTTTGGGACGGCGGTCACCCTGGTTTTGTGCATCAGACTCGTAGCTGTTGTCGAGCATGTCTTTCAGCGCTTTCTTAGTGTCTTTACGATCTTTATAGATTCCCTGGGGAATGCTGGCAAAGTTGTAAGGATTGTTGTTCTCATCCAGTGCGTTCACTTTGGTTTCGTAGATAGTACCACCGATACCGGCAATGGCGTAAATGTTCATACCGGTTTTGGCTTTGTGAAAGCGGATGTTGTTGAGCGTGAAGATACCCTGCAGTGACAGATCCTGAAGTTTCGTTTTGTAGTTCAGGAAAATAGGATCACCACCAGCATACGGATCAGCATAACCTGCAGCTGGCCAGGGGGTATTTTTATTGAAGTTCTCGGTATATCTCCAGGCCAGACCTTTGGCAGTACCATTCAGGTACTCCAGACGCATAGAGAATACATAACCAAAAGCCTTTCTTACATGTAAGCCAAAGGCAGGAGTGGGAAATACAGCCGGTACGTCGCCGCTGATGGTGGTAGCGCCACCCTTAATACCAATTTCCCATTGGTTGCGGGGCTTTGCAGGAAAATTATATGTTCCATTGAGAAACTCTGTATGCTGTGGCATACGTTTGCTCGGAACCACCGAAGAATCAGAGGGATCATAACTGCCACCCGTTTTCACCTGGGCTAAGCCGTATGATGCCATTAGGCAGAATAAACCCGCCAATAACATGTACTTTTTGCTTACCATAACTGAGGATTAAGATTTGACGAAAAACAATGTCCTAAATAAAACGCAAAAATAGGCTTTGATGCTTAATTACCAAATTTTTGTGAAAATTATTACAGCCATTGAGGTTATTTTTCAACTACTTAGTCAAAAAAAATGCCTATTTCGATGCATCGGCGGGCATTAATTTTTTGCGGCGTAAATTGCCGCTTTTATGACCCTTCCCGTCCACCTGATAGAAAAAGAACTCAAGGAATTTGAGTCGCGGTTCCGCGAAGCGGTCCGTAGCCAGACTCCCCTGCTGGACCGTATCATGCGGTTCATAGTCAAGCGTAAAGGTAAACAGCTCCGTCCCATGTTTGTGCTGCTTTCGGCCAAATTGCTGGGCCCTGTGACCGACCCCAGCTACCGGGCTGCCTCTCTGGTAGAACTGCTTCATACCGCCACGCTGGTCCACGATGATGTAGTAGACGACAGCATGGAACGGCGTGGTTTTTTTTCTACATATGCACTCTGGAAAGCCAAGGCCAATGTACTTATTGGCGACTACCTGCTGGCCAAAGGATTGCTGCTTTCCCTGGATCATAATGACCACCAGGTGCTGCATATCCTGTCTGATGCCGTCCGTAAAATGAGCGAAGGAGAATTGCTTCAACTCGAAAAAGCACGTTCACTCAACCTGAAAGAAGATATCTATTTCGAAATTATCCGCAATAAAACAGCCTCCCTCCTCGCCTCTGCCTGTGCGGCAGGCGCCTGGTCGGCCAGCCAGGACCTTGAACTGACTGAAAAAATGCGCTTATTCGGTGAAAAAGCGGGTATAGCATTCCAGATAAAAGACGATCTTTTCGATTATTCCAGCGAGAACGTGGGCAAACCCACCGGCAACGACATAAAAGAAAAAAAGCTGACCCTGCCGCTTATCTATACCCTTAATACCATAGATAAAGCAACCCGCAGGGAAATCATCTACGTTCTCAAAAATAAAAACCAGGATCGCCAGCGTGTCAACTGGGTGATCGACCGGGTAAAAGAAGCCGGAGGCATTGCCTATACTATCGAAAAAATGAATGCCTATAAACAGGAGGCCCTTGCCATCCTTGGACAATTTCCGGAATCAGATATCCGGAAAGGCCTGGAAGACCTGGTAAGCTATGTAACCGACCGGAAGTATTAATAAAATGGGGCCGCCCCTGCAGGCTATGCCCGGATTGACTCATTTGTAAAAGGATTGGTGTATGGAAAAGCGATGGTCGGTATTACCCTTCAACGAAACTGCTGCAGCAGTACTGCAGGAAAAACTGGGCATTCACCGCATCCTCTGTCAGCTGCTGACGCAAAGAGGTGTTAACGATTTTGAAAGTGCCCGTGCATTTTTTCGTCCGCAACTGGATCAACTGCACAGCCCATGGCTCATGAAGGATATGCACAAAGCAGTTGACCGGCTGCTTCAGGCATTTGAAAAAAAAGAAGCCATCCTTGTATTCGGCGATTATGATGTGGATGGCACTACAGCTGTTGCCAGCTTTTATTCATTTCTGAAAAAAATACATTCCCCACTGGGATTTTACATCCCTCACCGCTATCGCGAAGGATATGGAGTGAGCCGGGCCGGTATTGATTTTGCCCATGAAAACGGCTATTCGCTGATCGTGTCGCTCGACTGCGGAATCAAATCGGTTGAACTTATCACCTATGCCCGCAGCCTGGGTATTGATTTTATTGTCTGCGACCACCACCTGCCCGATGCAGAACTGCCACCAGCCGTAGCAATTCTGAATCCCAAACAAACAGATTGTTCTTATCCCTATAAAGAATTATGTGGCTGCGGTGTGGGACTTAAACTGATGATGGCCCTTGCCGAAAAACTGGAACTGTCGCCAGATCATGTATGGGAATACCTTGACCTGGTAGCTACGGCTATTGCTGCTGATATCGTCCCCATCACAGGCGAAAACAGGATACTGGCATTTCATGGTCTCGAAAAAGCCAATCGCCGGCCCAATCATGGCATTAAAGCACTGGCGCACCTGAGCGGTCTTCAGAAGGAATTATTCATCAACAACCTGGTATTCATGATTGCACCGCGCGTGAATGCTGCCGGCCGTATGGATGATGCATCAAAAGCTGTACAGCTTTTCATCGCCGAAAATTTTGAAGAAGCACTGCATTATGCAGAAATGCTGCACAATGATAATTCTGACCGCAAAGAGGCCGATCTGCAAACCACACAGGAGGCCATTTCATTAATTGAAAATAATCCTGCCTGGCACAATAGCCGGTCAACTGTATTGTATCAGCCACACTGGCACAAAGGTGTGGTTGGCATTGTAGCCTCACGTGTGATTGAACAATATTATCGCCCTACCATTATTCTTACCCGCTCCGGAGATTATGTTGCAGGCAGTGCACGCAGTGTGCCCGGCTTCAATCTGTACGAAGCGATTCATGCCTGCCGCGATCTGCTGCTTGGCTATGGCGGTCACTTTGCTGCAGCCGGCATGACGCTGGAGATGCAGCAGGTAGATGCTTTTCGCCAAAAATTTGAAGAAGTAGTGTCCGCTACTATCGACCCGCAACTACTGATTCCCGAAATCGGGATTGATGCTGCCATTGATTTTTCCGACATCAACTGGACTCTTTATCGCATCCTCATACAGATGGAGCCTTTTGGCCCTGAAAACATGCGGCCTGTTTTTGTAACCCGTCGTGTAACAGATACCGGTTTTTCAAAAATCGTAAAGGAACAGCACCTGCGTTTTTCATTACGCCAGGGAGAGGTCGTATATAATGGTATAGGGTTTGGCATGGCCGATAAATATGCGTTACTGCAAAATGGCCAGCCTGTAGATGTTGTTTATAAGCTGGATGAAAATGAATGGAACGGTTCAAAGACACTGCAGCTGCGTGTTGTTGATGTAAAAGCATCTGAGTAATATTTTACCCTTACTGCCTGCAAAAAACCGCAAGTCTTCGGCATATTATATTACTGTTACCGGCATGATCCGATAAATGCTTCGCGTAGTTTTACTGTGCAAACAAAAAGCACAGCACTTCTTTTTTGAATGCTGTTTTTCCTTAGCTTAGTTAACCGACCCGCCATCTCCTCTAAAAAACCATCTTCGGTAAAGGCCCGGATCTGATAGCACAATACATTTCTACTAAACCAAACAGCATATGAGAAAAATCTACTCAGGAATTTTTCTTTTCCTTTTTTCATTTCTGCTAAGCAGAGCTGATGCGCAGGTTGTCATCAGCCAGGTATATGGCGGCGGCGGTAATAGTGGCGCCACTTATACCAATGATTTTATTGAACTCTTTAACCGCGGAACAGAAGCGGTCAATGTGACCGGCTGGTCTGTGCAATATGCCAGTGCTACCGGCACGAGCTGGCAGGTCACCACACTCTCGGGCACCATTCCTGCCGGCGGCTACTACCTGGTACAGGAAGGAGCCGGTGCTGGCGGCACTACTCCACTGCCCACCCCAGATGCTTCCGGCAGTATTAATATGAGCGGCACTGCCGGCAAGGTTGCGCTGGTAAATAATAATACAGCTCTTACCGGTAGTTGCCCCAGTGCAGTCGATATTGTTGGCTTTGGTACCACAGCCAATTGTTTTGAAGGAACCGGCCCCACACCCGCGCCTTCCAATACACTGGCTGTATTGCGTGGCAGTAATGGCTGTGTTGACAATAATAACAATGCACTTGATTTTGCAACGGGTGCTCCCAGTCCGCGCAACAGCGCTTCACCACTACAGTCCTGTGCCGCCTGTACTGCTCCGGCAAGCCAGGCCAGTGCACTCAATCTTACTCCTGCCATCACCAGCATTGACGGAAGTTTTACCGCTACTGCAGATGCAGATGGCTACCTCGTACTGATCAGCACTGCTACCACACTCAGTCAGACTCCCGGCAATGGAGCTTCATTTTCAGCCGGCAATACGCTGGGCAATGCAACGGTAGTAGCCGTTGGCAATTCAACCAGTTTTACAGCATCAGGGCTTAATGCCGCTACAACTTATTATTTCACCGTATTTGCTTACAAGAATACCGGCCCCTGCTATAACATTGTTACACCGCTGGCCGGATCTGTAGCTACAGAAGCCAATCCCGCCCCTACTGCCAGTGTAAGCGCCGGCAGCAACGCTGCAGAGCCTGCCACCAATGGAAGTTTTACTGTAACATTATCCGCTCCAGCTCCTGCAGGCGGTGTGACCATTACCTATAGCCTGGGTGGTACTGCCACACTGAATACAGATTATACAGACGCGTTAAATGGCAGCCTCGTCATTGCCGAAGGACAAAACAGTGGCACTATCACGCTCGCAGTAACAGACGATGCAATTGCAGAACCTGCCAAAACCATCAGCATCACCCTGCTTACTGTCAGTAACGGATATGTGATCAGCAATGCTGCGGCAAGCATCGATCTTGCAGACGATGATATACCCGCTGCCTTACCGCTGGTAACCTCCTATGGACAGAATTTTAACACCCTGGCTTCGGCAGGTACCGGCAATGTATGGGCCGACAACAGCACTCTACCCGGATGGTACGCTACACGCCCCACCTATAATGCTGCAAACGGCAACAGCAATGCCGGCGCTCTTTATAGCTTTGGCAGCACCGGCAGCACTGACCGCGCTATCGGATCAGTAGGCAGCGGCAGTACCGGTACAATTTATTATGGCGCCCGTTTTAAAAACAATACAGGTACCACGATTACATCACTCAAGATCAGTTATACCGGCGAGCAATGGCGCAATGGCGGCAATGCCAGTGCGCAAACAGTCAACTTTACCTACCAGTCGGCAGCCAGTGTGACTTCGCTGACAGCCGGCACCTGGACACCGGTGACCGACCTTAATTTCACCAGTCCCGTTACCGGTGCCACGGCCGCCACGCTCGATGGCAACCTCGTTGGCACCAATGCGGTACTGATCAGCTATACGATCAATGGTCTCAATATTCCTGCCGGCGATGAACTCATGATACGCTGGGAAGACATTGATCACAGTGGCGCAGATCATGGTCTTGGTATTGACGATTTTACCATCGAAGCCAACCCTGCCGACCTTACCGGTCCGGGCTTTACCACTCTGGCTCCGGCCAATGGCAGTACCGATGTGCCTGCCAATACTTCACTCAGTATCACCTTTAATGAGCAGGTGGTAAAAGGAAATGGTCTGCTGTATCTCCGTAAGACAAGTGATAACAGTACGGTATTCAGCATTGATGTAAACAATGCCAGTGTTGTTTTAAACGGCAATACCTTATCTGTGCCGCTACCAGCCCTGGCTGTAAATACAGCCTTCTATGTAACGGCCGATGCGGGATTGGTAAAAGATATAGCGGGCAATGACTTTGCCGGTATTGCGGACCCGGGTACCTGGGCATTTCAGACAGGCTCCAGTTTCTATGCAGCCAACTTCAACACCTGTACCAGCGCTCTTACAGACGGATTTACCCAGTACAGCAGCACCGGTGCCATCACCTGGGCCTGTACCACATTTGGCCGCGATCCCAATGCACCTGCCGGTACAGCTGCTTTCCCCAATGGTGTTCAGATCAATGGCTTCTCGGGAGGCACCAATGTACCCAATGTAGACTGGCTGATCTCTCCTTCTTTTGACCTCAGCAGCACAACATATCCGCTACTCAGTTTCTGGAGCCGTACTGCCTTCAATGGCCTGCCACTGCATCTGAAAATTTCGACCGACTATACCGGCGGTGATCCGGCCAATGCCACATGGACAGATGTAAATGGCAAGTTCCCGCAGCAGGCCTCCAATATCTGGACACTCTCTGCCGACATTAACCTGGCTGCATTCAAACAATCCAACGTACACTTTGCTTTTGTATATACCAGCACCGACGATGATGGCGCCCGCTGGACACTCGATGATATCAGCCTCATCAATTCGCCTGTACCACCGGCACCGAGTCTCACACTGGGCTCAACAGATATTCAGTTTGCATTCGTGGCCGATGGTTCTACTGCTGATAAATCATTCAGCTTTACCGGCAACGATCTTACCGAAGGTGTGACACTTGTCGCCAGCAGCAACTTCCTGTTGTCGAAAGACGGCGGCAGCTTTAGCCCCAGCATCACTTATTCGCAGGCAGAAGCCAATAATATCACCCTGCATCCGCTGGTACGGTTTGCGCCTGACCAGAACAATCAGAATTTTGAAGGCACCATTACTGTTGCCACAGGCAGTCTCACCGGCACTATAAACCTGAAAGGCAGCAGCATTAACCCGCTGACTACGCTCGAAATAGTAAACTGGAATGTGGAGTGGTTTGGCAGTGCCGCCAATGGTCCTACCAATGATGCACAACAGGAGCAGAATGTAAAAACCATTTTACAAAACCTCGATGCTGATGTATATGG
The DNA here is from genome assembly GCA_047600605.1 of Chitinophagaceae bacterium. GTDB lineage: Bacteria > Bacteroidota > Bacteroidia > Chitinophagales > Chitinophagaceae > CAYMZZ01. The sequence goes on from JASGKK010000001.1 coordinate 1,781,343, forward strand.
TCTTGTAGAAGTAGTAGATGAAAGCAGACTGGCCAGCGTTGTAAGCCAGATGCCGGGTTATGCTTATGTGATCAGCAATTTTGGGTCTCATACCAATCCCAATTCCAGTACAGCAGGTCCGCTGAGTGAAGCACAAAAACTCGCATTTGTATATAAGACTTCTGTACTCAGCAATATCACAGCCGAGCCTTTACTGTCGGCTGGCATCAATTCTGCCGAAGACCTCAGCAATCCCAATTACAGTTACTGGTCGAGCGGCCGCTTCCCTTATATGATGACGGCAGATGTGACACTCAACTGTGTGACACAAAAAGTACGGTTTGTACTGGTGCATGCCAAGGCCAACACTTCGCCAACAGCTACTTCATATGACAGGCGCAAGAATGGCGCTGATGCCCTGTACAGCCTGCTCAATACATCATACTCCAGCGACAATATCATCATCCTGGGCGATTTCAACGACGATCTCGATGTGTCAATTACAGCAGGCTTTACCACTACTTCGTGGAATTCTTTTGTGAATGATGCAGTTAATTACTCAGCGCTCACCCTGCCGCTCAGCCTGGCTGGTAAAAAATCTACTGCCAGCTACAACGATATGATCGATCACGTAGTGGTATCAACTGAAATGCAGGGCTATTACATGCCGGCAACAGCCAGTGTACTCAACGATGTGGCCAATCTCATCACCAATTATGCCAACACCACATCTGATCACTATCCGGTATTTACCCGCTATCGTTTTGCCAATACCACAGCTCCGGTAGTAACGACCTGTCCCGTTGTATCGCCGCTTTGTATCAATGAATCCGGCAGCTATACCATTCCTGTGTTTGCTGCTGCCGACGATTGTGATATGGTTGCCTACAGCTATGTGATCACAGGTGCCACACAACGCAGTGGCAGCGGTAACGATGCCAGTGGTTCCTTCCAGCCCGGCACCAGCACCATTACCTGGACAGCTACCGATACCTGGGGCAATGCGGTAAGTTGCACCACACAGGTTGTAGTGGCATCCAAACCTGCTGTAGTAATTCCTGATGCATTTGCACTGCCAAGCGGTACGGCGGCCAATACTGTTTACACAGGTTATGCTCCCGCCGGTTCCATCACGCTGACGGCACAGGCCACTGGCGGTACACCCGGCTACAGTTATCAGTGGACAGGCAGTTCCTCTGCCACAGCCTCTGCTACCGTTAACCCGACCACCGGTACTTCTTATACCGTTACCGTTACCGTTACCGACGCTAATGGATGCCAGGCTACTGCCAGCAAATCCATTGCAGTAAAAGATGTACGTGTAACAGGTCAGCCGGGCAAGGTAGTGATCTGTCATAAACCCGGTACACAGAACAGCACCCAGCAGGTCAATCAATCGGCTGTGGCCGATCACCTGGCTCATGGCGATCAACTGGGATCCTGTAATGTGGTAAGTTATCCGCCGCTCGCGATGACGATTGCACCAAACCCATCACTCACTTATTTCAATATTGCGCTGCGGGGCGGCAATCCCAATGGCACGATCAATATGCGGGTATTGAATATCCTGGGTAAAGTAGTGGAGCAGAAAAACAATCTGCCTCCGGGTCAAAGCGTACGTATCGGCAACAATTATCCCACAGGTATCTATATAGTAGAAATAAGCCAGGGCAATGACCGGGAATATTGCACACTATTAAAGATTAAGCTCTAAAGTGGTTTCAGGATAGTTTCAAAAGCGGGAGTTATGTGACTCCCGCTTTTTTTATGGCGAAAAAGAAGGGAATTTAGCAGGACATGCAGGTTTGGGGAGAATACAATAAACTCATTATCAAGTTATTAAATATTCTTCACGCTCCCCTGACTGCTTACTCCAAAGACAGTCATTATTCTGTCTTCCGGGATTTCCACATCTGGGCATAAACTCCTATCTTTGCCGCCCCAAATCTGTATTCGCAGATTTCCCTGCTTTCACCGGCGGGGACCCATTGGGAAGAAATCGAATTTTTTAAAACAAAAAAGAGGTAAATGAACAACTACGAATTGATGGTGATTTTTACCCCTGTACTCAGCGACGATGAGTTCAAAGCTGCACAAAAGAAATATGCAGGTTTGATTGCCGAATTCGGCGGCTCTGTGGTTGCTGAAAACCCCTGGGGACTGAAATCACTGGCGTATCCGATCCAGAAAAAGACTACTGGTCTTTATTGGGTGCTGGAATATTCTGCGCCATCCGACTTCAATGAGAAGCTGAAGATCCAGCTTCTGCGTGATGAGAGCGTGCTCCGTCACCTTTGCACTAAACTCGATAAATACGCCGTCGAGTACAATGCCAAAAAGAGAAGTGGTGTAAAAACTGGAACAGAAAAAGCAGTGGAGGCTTAAGACATGGCAAAGAACGAAATCAAATACCTGACCGCCATTAAAAGCGACAAGCGTGTTAAGAAATTCTGCCGCTTCAAGAAATATGGCATCCGTTACATCAATTATAAAGATGTGGAATTCCTGAAAAAGTTCCTGAATGAGCAGGGCAAATTGCTGCCCCGCCGTCTTACAGGCAACAGTCTGAAATATCAGCGTAAAGTATCTGACGCGGTTAAAAAAGCCCGCCAGATGGCTCTGCTGCCTTACGTAACAGATCTTTTAAAATAAGCTCCACTCACCCTAACCCGGCTTGTAAAACCGGGGACAGTGATCGTTTATATTAAATGACACTGGGAAGCGGTAAGTGAAAAAAAAGAAAACAATGGAAGTAATCTTAATTAAAGACGTAGATAATCTGGGTGGTGCCAACGAAGTGGTGAAGGTAAAGAACGGCTATGCCCGCAACTACCTGCTGCCCCGCCTGCTGGCTGTAGAAAACAGCCCCAGCAACCGGGCTCAGCTCGAAGAACGCCTGAAACAGGTACGCAAGAAAGAAGAGAAAATGCTGGCGGAAATCAACAGCGTTATCGCCAAACTGAAAGAAGCTCCCCTGAAACTGGGTGCTAAAACCGGTACTTCCGGTAAAATCTTCGGTAGCGTAACTTCTCTTCAGATCAGCCGTGCTATCCGTGAGCAGCGTGGTTATGATATTGATCGCCGCAAGATCCATATCGCAGACGAAGTAAAGGAATTGGGTACTTACAAAGCGACTATCAATTTTGGCCACGGTCACAATACCGAGGTCGAATTTGAAGTTGTAGCAGAGTAATTCTACATCGCTCGAAATAACTTAAACCCCTCCCTGGAGGGGTTTTTTGTTGTTTTTACTCCGGATTTCCCCTTTAAAATCAGTCGTTTAGAGGCTGAAACCCGCATCAGACAAGGCTTTCCACAAATATTTTAATCTATCTCAAAAAAAATCCGCTATTTTCGTAGTGATTTGGTGTTCTGTACAGTTCCAGAAGTCCTGAACGTTTCGAAAAACCAGTAAATGTTCACAGGTATTCTCTACTGTTAGCACTTTTATTTTTTTAAACTTCTCAAAATGAACATTTACGTAGGAAACCTCAGTTGGAACCTGAAAGACCAGGACCTGATGAACCTTTTTGCCTCACACGGCGAAGTATCTTCTGCCAAGATTGTGCAGGACAAATTTACAAACCGCAGCAAAGGCTTCGGCTTTGTAGAAATGCCTAACGATGACCAGGCTCAGGCAGCTATCGCTGCTCTGAATGGTACAGAGGTAGACGGTCGCAACATCGTTGTGAACGAAAAGCCGGCCCAAGCCTGAAGGCGGCGGCGGCGGTGGCTTCAAGAAAAGAAGCTTCGGCGGCGGTGGCGGCGGCGGCTTTAAAAAAGGCGGCGGCGGCGGCGGCTACAACAAAGGCGGTGGCGGTTATCGTGACCGTGGCGGTTATAGCAACGACTATTAATCTCCTGAACTCGTTTCATACCAAGCAAAAGTCCTGCAGTGCAGGACTTTTTTTATTCACTCAATCGCTTTCATTCAATTCCGATTGCCCGATCCGTTGCAAAAATCCAATCGCGGTATAGTATGAAGCGCATACTGCCTTCCAGTGCAGGGAGCCAGTAAAGAATGCGTAACCATATCATATGTGTATCATTCAGCGGGATAGCAGTAGATTCATTTCCTACTACTGCTACGCTGGTGCAGCGTAATAATCTGCGCTGTCTTTCTATCTCCTTCTCCAGTACATTAATTACCATATTCCGTTTACAAAAAAATAGCAGCAGGAACATTTTTTTGGCGATCATCCAACCTGCTTACCTGATTGCCGGGCGGATTATGCTGATTTTTTGCCCCACTCCATCATGCGCTCTTATGGTCCTTTCTGTTATAATAATGACCGTCTGCTTGCATGCGCCATTTTGTCGGTAAAGATTAAGCTCTAATTAATTGAATGTTAAGAAATTCCTTTCTAATCCAATTCCAATGTGACACCCGGTTGATTATCCTTAGCTTCGGGTCTTTCGGATCCCTGGCAGGATATAATACCTGAAGATATTAGGCCCGATGTTTGACTGAAATAGGTGTCTGTTTGACCAGTGTGTCAGTTTTAGCCCCAATTTTTTCACTAAACCCAAGAGGAATTCATGGTAACGGTTATCATACCTGCGCTGAATGAAGCCAATACAATTGTTTCAGTTATCCGGTTTTGCCAGTCAGAACCGCTGGTATCTGAAGTAATTGTTGTGGACGACACCTCGGAAGATGATACGGTAACGCTGTCTCGCGAGGCTGGCGCCCGTGTACTGATCAGTGCTACGCGGGGCAAGGGGATCTCAATGAAGGAAGGCATCGATGCAGCCAGTAATGAAGTGGTGGTATTTCTCGATGCGGATATTGACCCCTATCCCGATCAATCTATACACAAACTTGTTTCTCCACTGATAAATGATGAGGCCGATTTTGTAAAAGGTTCTTTTGCGCGCAATGCCGGTCGTGTGACAGAGCTGGTAGCAAAACCGCTGCTTACCATCCTCTTTCCGGGGCTTGCACATTTTGCGCAGCCATTAAGCGGAATGATTGCCGGTAAGAAGAACTATTTCCAGAAAATTGAATTCTTCAACGACTATGGAGTAGACATCGGTATCCTGATTGATATGTACCTGATGAAAGCACGTGTGGCAGAGGTCAATATCGGCTATATCGAAAACAAGAGCAAGCCCTGGGAAGCATTGGGTAAAATGAGCCGCGAAGTATCACGTGCCATTCTGAGCCGGGCCCAGCGACACAACAGCAATGAATTTTCGATGGAGAGTGTAAACTCGCTGGAGACCATTCAGCGGGAAATGAATAATGCACTTCGTGAAAATCTTTCTGCCTATCACAAGATGATCGTGCTGGATATGGACGACACCATTCTCACCGATCGTTTTATCAATATATGTGCAGCAGAATTCGGCTTCAGTGCCAAGCTGGATGAATTACGTTTCAGTGAAAAAGATCCCATCATTCTTACCAAACGTATTGGCCTGCTGCTGAAGAACAGAACCATGGATGAGTTGCTGCATGTGATCAGTAATATGCAGATGGCCGAAAATATCCGTGAAATGGTGAAGGTCTATAAAGAAAAAGGGTACCTGGTAGGGATCATCAGTCATAGTTATACCCTTATAACCAATTATGTTAAACAGCAGATTGGCGCCGATTTTTCCGTAGCTCATCAATTGGAATTTTTTGAGGGAAAAGCTACCGGAGAGGTCAACCTTCCCTCCTATTTCTTTGGATCACCGGAAAGCATTTGCGGGCATAGCTTCTGCAAAACCAATGCCTTGCAACATGTGTGTGAACAATATAATGTGAAACTGAAAAACGTGATCGCCGTAGGTGATAGCAAAGATGACCGGTGTATGATTGCGCATGCCGGAAAAGGAATTGCTTTTTGCGCAACTGACGAAATGCTGGAAAAAATCGCATTTAAAAGTATTAAGCAAAGAAATTTTGAACCATTGCTGGCACTTGCCTGAGCAAAATTTGGTAAATTACTACTACCGGAAACAACTATAAAAACAACTAAAACGGATGCCTATGTCTAACAAACTTTATAACATCCTGGTACCGGTCGACTTCACCAGCAAAAACCGCTGGGCCATCACGAAGGCTATTGAGCTGTCAAACAGTTTCAACTGCAATATTCACCTCGTTTATGTGGCAGGAAAACGCCGGTCACTGATGCGCCAGTATAGTGCCGAAACCGCTTTCAGGCGCCTCGAGCAAATACGCAATGCCTACAGTCAGCAATTATGCGGCGAAGGCAAGATGGAGATAAGTGTGCTTACCGGTAGCCGGTCCAAACAGCTGCAGCAATATATTGAACGTTATGAGATGGACCTGGTGATAACCGGCCTGGCACGTTTCAACGTATTGCACCGTATTATATCGGCCGTTTCCATTAGCCGTCTGGCCAACAAAACACATATACCCGTACTGGCTGTAAGGGCAAGCGGGTTGGTATGTCATTACAAAAAGATCGTATTGCCTGTATCCGGAGAAATACCTTTCCGCCAGATACGTCTTGCTGCGCTGCTGGGCCGCGCTTTTAAATCGACGGTATATTTTGTTTCTCTTCGCCAGACTGTTGACGAAAAAGACAATATTCTCGCCAATGCACTGGAAATGGTGCAAAGCATCTCTACAGTGCCTGTACAAACCTTTCTGCTCGAAGGAAAGAACCTGGCCAAGAGTACCCTTGATTTCAGTCGCCGTATCAATGCAGACCTGATCATGGTAAATCCCGTTAAAGACTTCCGCCTGCCGGGACTGTGGAGCCGTCTTACCAACCGGTTACTGTCTTATGCATCGCATATACCGGTAGTAACGATTTCCGCCAGCAAGCAAAGTGTTTCTTAATTTTTTCTTTTACTGAATAAAAAAACAGCCGTGGTCTACCACGGCTGTTTTCATTATATCCTTAGCCGAACCTGTCTTTTACTGCGTAATCCTGATCACACCGGCGCCATTGTAACTATGGTACTCTCCGTTGTACATGGCATCGGCACTCACCGGTCCCATTTTGTATTGCCCGGGCGATACAGCACGCACAGCATAGTAATACGTCTGCTTATTGTTATAAGCATCTACAAAGAAATGAATCCGGTCGTCGCGCATATCCAGTGCCGTAGGCGTGCTGGCATCTTTGATCCAGTCCATACCCGGTATTTCGCGTGTACGCGGGTTTTCTATTTCGAAACCTGCGGGCAGCAGATCCGTGATTACAATATTTTCTATTGTGGTATTAAATGTGCGTTCAAGTGTGATGCCCACAATCACCAGTTCATTTTGTTTAAATGAATTGCCGTTAATAGGACTGCCATAGCGGTCATAGAACCGTTTCCTGACCTTAATGTAGCTGTCTTCTTCCACATAAGAACCCGTACTGCTGATACCTTCCGACTGCCAGTAGTAATAAACAGGTCCTGTACCTTTTGTTGTAATCTCTATATTACCGCCTTTGAGTGCAGTCTGATCACCGCGCCATTGCCCATCTTCCACCCGGGCAACCGTCTTACCATCTACCTTGATCTCAGCGGTAGCAGTTGAGTTCTTCACACTGCGGGCATTTTTGCCCAGGGCCAGGAAAGCAAACGCACGCTCCTGTGTACTCAGCCAGCGACGGCCTTTCAGTTTATCACTTACATGTTTCACCATCACTGGCACCTGTTTATTGCCTGGGTCAACATCCAGCAGCATATTAAGTGCGATGGCTTCATCCCGTACATCTGAGTAATAACTGCCTCCTGTCTGAGCTACCGACACCTCGCCTTCAAATGAAGCCGGCAACAGGCTCGCAAACGATTTCTTATCACCTGCAGTGGCATATGCTGCAGCCAGCAGATAGCGGCTATCGAGTGCCAGCACCGACTGATTGGCTTTATAATAGTTCATTGTAGCCACATTGCCGCGGCCGGCTGACAGCCAGTACATAAAGGCTATAAGCCACTTCTTTGGGTGCAATCTTCTTATTCTGATCGCGGTTGTATGTGTAACTGATCAATTCCTTATTCTTCAAGCGGAAGTTGATATAGCTGAGCATCGTTTCCAGCAGGCTGTTGTCCACATCAAAACCGGCCTTACGTGCTTCGAGCAGGAAATGAGCCGCGTAGATAGTCGTCCACCAGTCTTCCTTACCCTCTCCATCCCACAACGTAACAGCGCCGGAATACAATTGCCGCATCTTGATCTTGCGGATCGCTTCCAGTACATTACTGTTGGCATTGACCTTACCCTGGCTGCTCAGTTGCATGAGATCAGCCATATCACCATAATACAATTGCGGGAATGCGGCAGAGATGGTTTGCTCTGTACATCCATATGGATATTGCACCAGGTAGCGCAACTGATCACCCCACTCGAGTACAGGCGAGCGGCTCACCACCAGGCTGTAAGTAGTGCTGCCCGGCATAAACTCCTGTAGGTTGATATTCAGTTTCTGACTGGCCCCTCCGGCTATCGATCCGCTGCCGGAGCGTTTTTGCAGTGTAGATGGAGGGCGAACAGATATCTCATTTGCTTCTTCAAATTTTTCACCCAGCCCATTCACCTGTACCTGCACGCTACCAATTCCAATACCAGTGCTGGCTACGAGCTGGAAGCTGGCACGGCCTTCACTCTTTGCAGGCAGATTGATTGATTGCGTAACACCACCCAGGGCTTTTACAGCGCCTTCTGTTTTGAGGGTAGCCGTTACTGTTGCAGCTTTATCCGTCGTATTGCTAAGCGTTACCGGCATAGACACGGTATCCCCCGGACTCAGGAAGCGGGGCAGCGCACTGCTGATCACAATGGGGTCAGCTACCGTCATCACCGATTCTCCGGCACCAAAACTGTTGCCTTTGTAGGATACGGCCATCATCCTGATCTCGCCACTGAAAGCAGGTATCTCCACATCAAACTCAGCTTCGCCACTTCCATTTGCCTTGCGCATGCCGCTCCAGTAGCTCACCACTTTAATTCGCTTGGCCGGCATGGGATTTACCCGTTTCATCATATCGAGTTCGCCATCACCACCCGTGCTGCTAAGTTTTGCCCGCACTTCGGCAAACAGCAGCGGATACAGGTCAAATGCATTTACCTGCAACGCTTTTTTCTGATAAAAATATCCGTAAGGATCCGGTGTTTTGAAATCACTCACCTGCAATACACCATTATCTACTGCAGCAAGGGTGACCATGCTACCCGGTGCTGCTTTTACTTTTATCTTTTGTTTGGTACGGGAGCGAACACTTTTAGCAGCAGCAATTGATACATCAATATGCCGGCTCTTCTCCTCCACCTTTACATTCTGGAATCCATGGGCCACCGTAAGCGGAATATCAGACAACTCATGTGGTTTGATGAGTGTGGCTGTGATATAGGCATTGGGCACATGCTCGCCGCTGAGTTTCAGATCAAGCGATGCAGTACGATTGCTGACCTCTACGTATTGATAAGACACCACATGATCGGTCTCCACCGTTACCAGCATCCGGCCACTGAAAGGGGTCTTGAACAAAGCCTTAACGGACTCTCCGGCATAATAAGATTTCTTTTCCAGCGAAATCTCAATATTTCCTTCATTACTTACTTCGAATGAGTTATTGTCGCCACCCCAGCTGCCGTAACTGTAGAAGCTGCGGCTTACATATGTATTGGATCCCGGCCGGTAAACACGCAACTCATAATTGCCGGGTGAGCGGGGGATATAAGAAAACACGGTGTTATTGCCTATAGCAATCTGGCTTTCGGTCATCATCTTATCATCCTGCTGCGATTCATACCGGAAGTAGCTGCCACTCTTGGCGAGCACGGTACGATACTCATGTTTGATCACTTCTACCCTGGCTGTTGCGCTGATAGCCTTACCATCCTTACTCACAGCAACGAGCGGAAACCTCACGGCCTGGTTGAGCGGATAATAATAATACCAGTCTTCCTGGATACCAAAAAATACATCCTGCGTAAAGATATCAGCGCTCGCAGCACGGCTTACCGGGCGGCCTGTTTCGTCAAATACAGTTGTATAAAAGGTAGCCTGCAGTCTACCCTTGTCGAGGTAAGTATCGGGAACCTTGTAGTTGAATGTGGCATTACCTTCTGCATCCGTCTTTCCTTCTTCTACAATCTTGTCGCCAAATGACTGCTGGTTGGCCAGGGTGAAATTGTATTGTGTGAATTGCTCCGGGCTAAACGAACGCTGACGCACCTGTACTTCAGTTTCATAGTTGCGGTTGGCAGCAGGTGGGCCGAAGAAATTCATGGCATTGATCGAGAGCTGCAATGATTCTCCGGGACGGGCTGCCGTACTGCTCAGTTTGCTGTTGACACGGATACGATCCGGCACAAATTCCTCCACCGAAAAACGCTCTGTGGTCAGCAACACATCCGAAGAAGTGTATACTTCGAGCGTGTAACTTCCGGTGATAACAGAGGTAGCCAGGTCTATATTGCCCTCTGCAGAACCCTGCTCATTGAGGTTTTTGCGGAATGACTTCAACTCTTTTCCATTCGGCATCAGGAAGCGGAATTTCAACGGCATATCCCCGGGAGCATTCCACTGGCGGTCGCGCACGATCACTGAAAAGTTGATCCGCTCACCCGGGCGATAGATATCACGTTCTGCATACACAAATGCATCAAGTCCCGATGGATTATTGCGTTTACCACCTACATCAAAGCGCGATGTATTGACACGCGTATTCTGAAAAGGAAGATAGTTGAAGTCTTCTGCCGTCTTGGCAATGATCATAGCCGGTTTGAAACCGGAAAAGTCTTTTTTTGTATAAGCCACTTCTGCCACCCCATTGGCATCGGCAGCTCCGGTACCTATCAGTTGATTATTGCTGGCATACACTGCTACGTTTACTCCTCCTACAGCCTGTGAGGTCTTGATAGAATTGACGAACACCAATATCTTATCCTGGCCCTCTTTGGCAATGAGTCCCAGGTCAGATACGGATATAAAACGGCTGTCTCTTACCCAGTAATCTTCTGTAGAGCGGATCATTACATGATAAATGCCTTTAAAATCGGGCAGGCGGTCTTCAAATGAAGAAAGATTGAGGAGACGGCCACCGGCAGAGCGGGGTAACGAGCGGGTATCAATTTCCTTTTCATATACCACATCGCCCAGCATGGCATCGCTTCCATAATAATCATTATAGCCATATTCTTCTTCGTAACCATAGCTGATCTCACGTGGTTCCTGCGGATAATAACCATAGCGTTGCGCCATGAGCAGGTTATTCTCATATATTTTTGAGATCACCAGTTTTACTTTAGGCACGTTGGTAATACGCACCTCCAGGTTGCGTCCTCCCTGGCGGGAAAGATAAACGGCTTTATTGTTGGTAAAATTGATTCCGGCCTCCAGTTCGCCAAAGGCAACACTGTTGCCATAGTCTTCTTTAAGCACTCCACCCAGGCGGCCGCGCAGACCCTGCTTTACTGTAAGGGTGTAACTCCGCTCCATATCAAACTTATCGCTGCGGATCACAAAGCCTGTTTCCGTATTCTCTACGGTAAATGCTACTGCGGGCTCAAAGCTGATAAAACTCTTTGCATTTTCATTACCCAATTGCTGGCTGGTACTTACACGAATGAGCCCTTCTGTACCATCGTGTTCTGCTTCTGCTGCCAGTATCGTCAGCACATAAGGTGAAGGGATAGAAAGTGATGTGGTAATAGGATCAGAGGTGCTGTTGGTACCAACAGTTGGTTTCAGCCCTTTGGCCAGTTTTACACTTACTGCATAATCTTTATCTTCTGTTTTGATCCCATTAATACGAATACTGATACGATTATCAGCATTGGTCGTGATCACATCATAGGCCGCTTCCTTATTCTCTACTTCTACTTTAAGTTTTTCTTTTATATCACCGGGGTTCACACGATAGTTGAAATAAAGATCAAGCTGCGGTTGCGCACTGGCACCGGATTCACCTATCCAGATCATGCGGGCATCATCGAGCCGAAGGCCTGGTGTGTGAAAGCTGATCTTATCGCCGCCTTCCACTTTATCGTATTTACTAAAACGTAATACTTCGCTCTTGATGCTGGCTGTATAGCTGGTAGCAGGATCAAGCGGCTGCATTGGCGAAAAGACCAGCTGATCGGGACTTTCCCAACGAAACCGGCCTTTAATGGCCGGGCTGAAGCTGATATAGCCCGATGAGTCCCAGTTATTGAGCAGGCTATCGGCTATCATGCTCTGACTAAACCGGAATACCAGGTTGCCGAGTTGCGGCACTTCACCTTTGGCATTGGTATAAGAAAGTGATACGGCATTGCGGTTACAGGCCGCCAGCAGCAGCAGGGCAAGTACCGCCAGAAAAGGCATACGTCGCATAATGATTAGGAAGGGGTTGAATGGTCAGGTTAATTGTATTGAGAAGATAAGCAAATTCTGCGACGAAAATAAAAAGAAAGTAGCAGCGATCAGTGATCGGTGACCGGTATTTAGTGAACAGTGGATAGAGTAGTGTGGATGGCATTAAGAGGATAAGGAGGGCAAAGGGTATAAAGAGTAAATGGAGCGATCTCTCTTTATACTTTTAGAGTTTTATACCCTTTCAACTATTTTTGGCAGGTGAAATCCTGGATCAGCAAACATAAGCCCCGGCTTCTGCGGTGGCTGAAGCGGCTCGGCCTGTTTATACTGGCTTCGGTATTGCTTTTTCTGCTCCTCAATCTTTTATTTCCCCTGCCCGACCGTGTCAGTTATTCCACTATTATCACTGATAATAAGGGCACGGTAATCCACGCTTTCCTGACTCCTGATCAGAAATGGCGGATGAAGACAGAATTGAATGAAATTTCGCCGTTGCTGCGTAAAACTATCCTGACCAAAGAAGACAAATACTTTTACAGTCATCCCGGCATTAACCTGCTGGCCGTAGGCCGTGCTTTTGTTAAGAATGTGCTGCGCATGAAGCGCACTTCCGGTGCCAGCACCATCACCATGCAGGTTGCCCGGGCACTGGAGCACCGGCCACGGACCCTGGTGAGCAAAGTGATTGAAATGTTCAGGGCACTGCAACTGGAATGGAAATACAGTAAAGATGAAATACTGCAGCTTTACCTGAACCTCGTACCTTATGGTGGTAATATTGAAGGAGTAAAAGCGGCCTCCCTGCTTTACTTCAAAAAAGATCCTGACCATCTCTCCCTCGCAGAGATCACCGCACTCAGCATTATCCCCAACCGCCCTTCCACGCTTGTGGTAGGCCGAAACAATGACCAGATCATCGAAGAGCGTAATCGCTGGTTACAAAAATTTGCTGCCGACAACGTATTTACAGAAAAAGAAATTGAAGACGCCCTGGCCGAGCCGTTAACAGCCCGGCGTCATACCGTACCCAAACTGGCACCCCATCTTGCCTATAAACTAAAACGACGCGGCGGCACCGAAATCAACTCCAGCATTGACCTCAACATGCAGCTCAAAACCGAGACACTGGTAGCTGAATACGCCCGGTCACAAAAACTACGCAATATCCGCAATGCAGCTGTAGTGATCATCGATAACAAAACTCACCGGATACTCAGCTATGTAGGTTCCGCTTCATTTACAGATACCACCGATGCCGGACAGGTAAACGGAGCCAATGCCGTACGCCAGCCGGGCAGCACACTCAAGCCATTGCTTTATGCGCTTTGTTTTGACCAGGGTCTGCTTACTCCCCGACAGGTAGTAGCAGATGTGCCCGTCAACTACCAGGGCTATGCACCGGAAAACTACGACCGCCGCTTTCATGGATATGTATCAATTGAATTCGCACTTGAGCAATCATTGAATATACCAGCAGTAAATGCATTGCAACAACTGGGTACAGACCGCCTGATCGATGCACTGGGTACAGCCAGTTTCAAACAGGTGCAGCACGACCGGCGCAAGCTGGGCCTCTCCATGATACTGGGCGGCTGCGGCACCACCCTGGAAGAACTGACCGGGCTTTTTTCCTGTTTTGCCAACGATGGGAAATTTTATACTCCTGCATTTACCAGCGATCAGCAATCGCAATCTGGTAAACAACTCGTCAGTCCGGCAGCTACCTTCATGATCAATGAAATCTTATCGAAGGTCAACCGGCCCGATTTTCCGCTCAACTGGACAGCCACGGAAAGAATGCCCAAGATTGCCTGGAAAACCGGTACCAGCTACGGACGACGCGATGCCTGGAGTATTGGCTATAACCGTCAATACACCGTAGGGGTATGGGTGGGAAATTTTTCCGGTGTGGGCGTGGCCGACCTGAGTGGAGCCAATGTAGCCACCCCGCTTTTGTTCAAAATATTTAACACCATCGACTACGATAGTGATGAAGCCTGGTTTAGTGCACCGGCCGATTGTGGCATTCGCCAGGTATGCAGCGAAACCGGTATGCTGCCTGGTCCGCAATGTACACAGTTGGTATCTGATTATTTCATCCCGCTCATTTCTTCAACCCTGCCCTGCAACAACCGGCAGGAAATAATGATCAGTGCCAATGGTAAAATGTCTTACTGCAGAGCATGCGCGCCGGCAAATGGCTACCAGAAAAAATGGTACCGGATTATCAGTCCTGATATGCAGTCGTGGATGACCGATAACAATGTACCTTATGAAAAAATACCGGAACACAATCCCGATTGCGAAGAACTGATCAAAGGTGCTGCCCCCGTCATTCATTCTCCTTCAAACGGAATGGAATACCTGATCAGCAAAAAAAATCCGGAACCGCTGCAGTTGTCGTGCAAAACAGCCAACGATGTGAGTAAGGTATACTGGTATGTCAACGATAAATTCTATAAAAGCTGTGCCGCAGGGGAAAAACAGTTTTTTCTTCCCGATGAAGGTCCTGTCAAAATTTCCTGTACCGACGACAAGGGGCGTACGCGACACATACGTATTACGGTACGGCATGTGAATTTGTAATACCACAAATCCTTTTTGCCAGAGGAATCATTGAAAAATTCTTTGCTTTATGCTGTGCCTGATGGATAATAGCTTGCACATTCAAGTTAATTGACCTTTTTGCTTCCACGGCCGGCGCTGTGTTTTTCTCCGGACTCTGTTAACAGTATTATCCCGTAGGCGCCATGCATGGCGGGTCTACAGTTACATGCCATTATCTGATTAACCCGGCAGCTTCTTCACCAGAGTTGATCGCTCCTTCCATAAAACCCTGCCAGTCGGCCAGGTGCTCACCCGCAAAATAAGTATGCATATGCTTTTTGCGCAGCTTTGGCATCAGCCCAAACCATTGCCCGACACCATACATAGCATAAGCACCATGCGAAAACTCATCATTCCCCCAATAATAATTCACCTGTTTTTGCAACCATCCTGTTACATTTCCGAAGTGCGGACCCAGGGTTTGCTGTACAGCAGCAGAGCGCCAGGCATCATCCTGATTGGCCACTACAGCAGCTTTATCGCCAATTGTATAGGAAATAAGTACTCCTTTGGAAGAAGTCTGTCCTTTGGTGGCATGATAAAAATAATGAGGCAGCTGATCGCTCACCAGGTCAAAGGCTTCATCTTTCCAGAAACGATTACTAAACAATAAAGGATTCTTATTGATGCGTGCATATTGCAATTCATTCATTGCCTGTAGTTGCGCCTGAGGCAGGCCGGGCTCCCATTGAATCTTTTTAGCCGCAAAAGCCGGAGCCGTACAGATCAGTTTATCTGCGGTAAACTCTTTTCCATTATCACAATACACTTTTACCCCTTGTTTGTTTTGCACAATGCGTGTGACCCGATGCTGCAACAGGATGTGCTCGCGGCCGATTCTGTCGGCTATGCGTTCGGCCAGCAATCCGTTGCCGCCTTTTATTTTCAGGTCCATTTCATTTTTCTCACTGCTTTCTGCATATTCTGCCAGAGCTGCAAAAGCGGATACATGTCGGATGCTTTCTCCGAAATCGGTGCTGTCGAGCAACTCACGCAGATCGAGATCGCGGCCTTCACAGCCATTATTTACCAGGTAACGCCACCAGTCAATACGGTCGAT
Source organism: Chitinophagaceae bacterium (assembly GCA_047600605.1). Lineage (GTDB taxonomy): Bacteria > Bacteroidota > Bacteroidia > Chitinophagales > Chitinophagaceae > CAYMZZ01. The sequence goes on from JASGKK010000001.1 coordinate 1,797,243, forward strand.
TTCTTCTTTTTGTTTGTCAGAAAGATCTTTGTAATGCTCCAGCATTCCCTCGAACTTCTTCTTCCAGCTTTCGGTATAATCCCATTCGTCTTTGGAGTGATATGCCCCTTTATAAATAAGATGTGTATCGAGTTGATTATTGATAAGCGGCAATTCAAATTCGCCACACAGTTCCCTGATACGGGTATGTGATTGCCCGACCCATTCGGCACCCAGTTCTATCACCAGGTTTTCGGCCGGATCAATGGGATAAGAAAATACGCGGCCGCCAATACGGTTACGGGCTTCGAGTATTACACTCGATATTCCGCGGCGATGTAAAGCAAGTGCCGCTGCCAGACCGGCAAAACCGGCTCCTATGATCAGGACAGTGGGTTTACGACCAATGAAAAAATTACTGTGCGATTGTGCAGACAGCAAAACAGCTCCTGTGGCAAGGCCTGCTTGCCTGATAAACTGGCGGCGGGATAACATAGCGAGTCGGTTTAATGCCGCGCAATATCAGTTATTTGTACATACTGGTCAATACCACAAAACGGGTAGATTATATCAAATAGCAAAAGGCCGGCAATGCCGGCCTTTTAACTAATATCTCAATCTTCTTACCCTTATTCCACCTTGCGGATAGAAGAGGCACCACTTGTATGAATATTGGTTTGTGCGCCGCCTTTGTACTCAATGTCGGAAGCACCGCTCAGTTCGCCATCAATCCGTACACTGGCAAATACATCTGCGTTGCTGGCTCCGGAGAGTCCGGCTGATACATTTTCTGCAGGCAGTTCAAAGGCCCGTACAGAAGAACTGCCCGAGCAATCGAATCCGCAGATCGCGGGTTTTACCTTTGAGGGTAGCTTTGCAGGCTCCGCTCAATTCAACGTTTACAACAGGAGCATCCAGTTGCAGATCTGCTTCACTGGCACCACTCAGGTCGATGTCAAAACGCTCGTTGCCGGTAAACATATTTTTACCCACCACATTGCAGGCTCCTGATGCGCCAATATGATTAAATGACGGACCGGATACATGCACTGTCACATCGCGTGTGGGATTAATGCTGATATTACTGGCCAGGCGAATGCGTAATACCTTCCCTTCTGTATACACTTCTACCAGTTCCTGCAGGTTGCCATCGGTTTCCACTTTCACAGAATAAGCCGAATCCTGGGTTATATTGACATGAATGGCGCTGCTGACTTCCACAGCGGAGAAGTCGCGGAAGTTTCTTTCCTGAGAGATCACATTGCCATCGCCGTGCACCCGGCGTCCGCCGATAAAATTGCATGATGTAAATAAAACAGTAATAACAAGTGCTAATGCAAATCCGTATCGTTTCATGATGTTGGTTTTGATGTTTCGAATAACTTTTACCGGATACACCCTGTTTGACGCAGGATTGGTCTGCCGGGTTACAAGAATACATGATCCCGGCGGATATATAAAACCATCCGCCCAAACTAGCCGCAGATTTTTTACCTTCGCAGCACCATGACGGAAAAAATCCTTATTCTCGATTTTGGTTCCCAATATACTCAATTGATCGCCAGGGCTGTACGAGAGGCCAATGTGTACTGTGAGATCATTCCCTATCACAAATCATTCACCTTCGAGCCGGGCCTGAAGGGCATTATTCTTTCTGGCTCACCTTTTTCGGTCAATGAGCCGGATGCACCGGATGTGGATATTCAGGCTTTTGTGAAAAAAGTGCCGGTTTTGGGAGTCTGTTATGGTGCCCAGCTTACTGCGAAGCGTTTTGGTGGTGTGGTTGCCAAAAGCAATAAACGGGAATATGGACGTGCCATGCTGGAGCGCAAACAGGAAGATCCATTGTTTGCAGGCGTATCGGCACATAGCCAGGTCTGGATGAGCCATAGCGATACCATTAAAGAACTGCCTGCCGGTTTTGAACTGCTGGCCGATACCGAGAGCATTCCGGTAGCCGCATTCCGCCGGACACAGAACGGCTCCGCTGAATGCGCCCTTTATGGTGTACAGTTTCACCCCGAAGTATATCACTCTGCTGAAGGCAAAAAAATACTCTTCAACTTCCTGACTGTTATCTGTGGCTGTGCGCAGGACTGGACTCCTGCCCATTTTATTACCGATACAGTAGAAGCACTGCGTCAGCAGATCGGCAACCGCAAGGTGATCATGGCCCTGAGTGGAGGGGTTGATTCAACTGTAGCCGCCACGCTGATTCACCGTGCTATCGGAGATCGTCTTTATGGCATCTTTGTTGACAATGGAGTGCTCCGCAAAGGTGAATTCGAATCCGTACTGGCCACTTATGCCAAACTCGGATTGAATGTAAAAGGTGTGGATGCCAAACAGATTTTTTATAAAGAGCTGGAAGGCAAGACAGATCCTGAAGCCAAACGTAAAGTCATCGGCAAACTCTTTATTGATATATTCCAGGACGAAGCCCGTCATATTGAAGGCATTGAATTACTGGGACAGGGTACGATCTATCCGGATGTGATCGAAAGCGTATCCGTACATGGCCCTTCTGTCACTATCAAATCGCACCACAATGTGGGTGGATTGCCTGAAAAAATGCATCTGGAACTGGTAGAACCTTTGCGTTATCTTTTCAAAGATGAGGTTCGCAAAGTCGGTCGTGAGTTGGGCATTCCTGACGAAATGATTGACCGCCATCCTTTCCCCGGACCGGGTCTGGCTATCCGCATCCTGGGCGAGATCACTGAAGAAAAGGTACGGTTGTTGCAGGAAGCTGATCACCTTTATGTTAAAGGTCTGAAAGATAACGATCTCTATGCAACTGTTTGGCAGGCCGGAGCTATCTTGTTACCGGTTAAAAGTGTAGGGGTAATGGGCGATGAGCGTACTTATGAGTTTACCGTGGCACTGCGCGCTGTGACCAGTGTGGATGGTATGACGGCAGACTGGGCGCATCTCCCCTATAGCTTTCTGGCCGATATCTCTAACGAGATCATCAATAACGTAAGAGGGATCAACCGGGTAGTGTACGATATCAGCAGCAAGCCACCGGCCACCATTGAGTGGGAATAATACGGTATAGCTGCACAACGCCTCACTAAACCTTTAGGCATGAAACAATTCTTGTTGGGGCTGACTCTTTTTTGTTTGCTGACTACTGTGGGCCATACGCAACAGGCCGCAGAAACGCCCCGTATAGCCATTTTTGCTCCGCTGTATCTCGATTCTGCCTATAACCAGGTGAATGAATACCGCTATGCCAAAAATGTATTCCCTAAATTTATCAACCCCGGTCTGGAGTTTTATGAAGGTGTGCAGTTGGCCCTCGACAGCCTCGCACGCGAAGGCGCCAAACTGGAAATTTTCGTGTACGATACCCGCTCTGCCACTGAAACACTGGAACAGCAACTGGCAAAACCAGAGCTGGAAGAAGTTGACCTGATCATCGCTCATTGCAGCAGTAACGAAGTGCGCACTTTTTCTGAATTTGGCTATCGCAAACATGTGCCTGTTATCAATACGACCATTCCCAATGATGCAGGCACTCAAAGCAATCCCTATTTCGTATTGCTCAATCCCACGCTCAAAACACAGTGCGAAGGCATCTATCGTTATATTCAGAAGTATTATTCACTCAACCCGGTTGTGGTATTTCGTAAAAAAGGCGCTACCGAAGATCATATCCGTTCGGTACTCGACGAATACAGCAAAACAGCATTGGGCTCACCGGTGAAAATAAAATACGTTGACCTTGTTGACAGTTTTACGGTAAACCAGTTGCGTGTACATCTCGACAGCACACGCGCCAATGTATGCCTCGCCGGCAGCCTCGATATCAACTTTGGCCGTCGTCTTGCAGCACAGCTGGCCGGTATTAGCAAAACCTATCGCACCACCATCATTGGCATGCCTACCTGGGAAGGTATACGGGAGTTTACCCGCCCTGAATTCAAGGGGCCGGAGATCATTTACAGCAATCCCTTCTACAATGCCAAGACTGATAAAGTAAGCCAGGATATAAACAACTATTTCAATACTACCATGTATGCGCGCCCGAGCGATATGGTATTCCGTGGCTATGAGGTGACCTGGAAATATGCCAAATTGCTGCTGCAGCATGGTAAAGACCTGTCATCGAACCTGGGCAATAAACAATATTCTGTTTTTACCGATTTCGATATTCAACCGGTCCTCAGCAAAGGCACCATGAGCCTGCAGTATTTTGAAAATAAACGGCTCTACTTCGTAAAATGGCAGGATGGGCTCATCAAGTCTGTCAATTACTGATTCTGCAGAAGTACAGATCGCTTTTTACTGATCTAAAAATACCGGAGATTTACGGCCCATGACGCCGCTGGAATCATCCCCTGGATTTAATCTGTTAAATACCTGGCTGCAAAGCCGGGATATGACTCCGTTTGTTTTTCAGCAACAGGCCTGGCAGGCTATCCTTCATCGCGAAAGCGGATTGGTAAATGCGCCTACCGGCTGTGGCAAGACCTATTCTGTATTTTTCGGTGCGCTCATCGACTTCATCAATGAGCATCCTGCGCAATACCAGACAAAAAAAAACAACGGACTACAGTTACTATGGATAACACCCCTGAGAGCGCTTGCCAAAGACATTGGCCGCGCTATGGAAGAAGTGATTGCAGGTCTGGGTATGCAATGGCAGATAGGTATCCGCAATGGAGACACGGATGTAAATGAACGGGCGCGTCAGAAAAGAAATATGCCGGAAGTGCTGATCATTACGCCGGAAAGCCTGCATCTTTTGCTGGCGCAAAAAGGTTACCCGGATGTATTGAAAAATCTACGCGTTATAGCCGTGGATGAATGGCATGAACTATTGGGCAGCAAACGGGGTGTGCAGGTAGAACTCGCTATCAGCCGTATTTGTGGCCTGCGCCGAAAGAGCGATTCTGCCACACCACTTTGTATCTGGGGTATCTCTGCCACCATTGGCAACCTCGATGAGGCCTGTGAGGTATTGCTCGCTCCCCTGAAACGACCGGGTAGCATCATTCGCGCACAGGTGCGCAAAGAAGTGGAGATATTATCGGTATTGCCCGATGAAATTGAGAAATATCCCTGGGCCGGGCACCTCGGTATCAAACTGGTACATAAAGTGCTTCCTATCATCGAAGCCAGCCGTACCACACTCATCTTTATCAATACCCGCGGCATGAGTGAACTCTGGTATCAGACGCTATTGCAGGTTGCACCGGAGCTCGCTGGTGTTATCGCGCTGCATCATGGCAGTGTGGACCGTGAACTGCGCGATTGGGTAGAAGAAAATCTGCACACCGGACGACTTAAAGCAGTGGTATGCACCGCCTCACTCGACCTGGGTGTTGACTTCAGACCAGTGGAGACAGTCATACAGGTGGGTTCTCCCAAAGGAGTATCCCGTTTTCTGCAAAGGGCTGGCCGCAGTGGTCACCGGCCCGATGAAACAAGTCGTATTTATTTTTTGCCCACGCACTCACTCGAACTGATCGAAGCGGCTGCGCTGAAGTCGGCCATCAGCGAATCGTTGATCGAAAGCCGCCCCCCGCAGGTACTCTGCTTTGACGTACTTATTCAATACCTGTGCACACTGGCTATTGGAGAAGGATTTGCAGCAGCCGATATACTGCAGGAGGTACGCAGCACCTATTGCTACCACGATATACAGGAGCACGAATGGGATCAGATAATGCTGCATATCACGGAAGGGGGCAATGCATTACAACAATATGATGAGTACCGCAAGGTGGAGCGTATCGGCGAACTGTACCGTATCAGCAGTCGCCGCATTGCCATGCGGCATCGCCTGCATATCGGCACCATCGTAAGCGACTCGATGCTGAAGGTTAAATTTTTTAGCGGGGGCTATATCGGCGTCATTGAAGAATACTTTATCTCCCGCCTCGAGCCCGGCGATGTATTTACGCTGGCTGGCCGCAACCTGGAGCTGGTGATGATCAAAGACATGACGGTGCTGGTAAAAAAATCATCAGCCCGCAAAGCCCAGGTACCCAGCTGGAACGGAGGCCGTATGCCACTTTCCGCCAACCTGGGCCGCAAATTGCGCGAAACACTCAACCTGGCCACACCGGGGCAAAAAAATGTGCCCTATGAGATAGCCGCCTTACGTCCGCTCTTTGACCGGCAACAGGAGCATTCGCATGTACCTGCTGCCAATGAATTACTGATCGAGCAAATTGAAACAAAAGACGGATACCATCTTTTTGTCTATCCGTTTGAAGGCAGACTGGTACATGAGGCTATGGCAGCTATCCTGGCTTATCGCATCAGCCGCATCCGGCCTATCACTTTTTCCTTTGCCATGAATGATTATGGCTTTGAATTGCTCAGCGATCAGCCAATACCGGTCGACGACAGCAATGTGTACGATCTTTTTTCTCCCGATCAGTTGCTCGAAGACATACAACGAAGTGTCAACTCCACAGAAATGGCACGCCGTAAATTCAGGGATATTGCAGTGATCGGCGGTCTCATATTTCAGGGCTATCCGGGTGAATATAAAAAGACACGGCATCTGCAATCATCTGCTTCATTGCTGTTTAAAGTATTCAGCGAGTACGAACCCGACAACCTCCTGCTGCGTCAGGCTTACCAGGAAGTAATGGACCAGCAAATGGAAGAAGCACGCCTGCGCGATATGCTGGAGCGCATTCAGCAATCCGACATCATCATTACCTGGCCGCAACAACTCACTCCCTTCTGCTTCCCCATTAAAGTAGACAGCATGCGCGAAGATCTTTCGTCCGAAAAACTCGAAGACAGGGTGAGAAGGATGCAGCAGCAGCTCGAAGAACAATAAGTATAAAGGGTTTAAAGGGTATAAAGAGTTTAAAGGGATTATATTAGCAAACCCTCCTTTTCAGCTATTCTACCCCCCCCTTTAAACTCTTTATACTCCTTAAACACTTTAAACCTTTATACTTTTAAACTTTTTATACTTTCGCACCAATGCCTGCCCTCCTCTCTCATACCATCGGTTCTGATCATTTTGTGCTTAGCAGTGAGCGTACGCTTTTCTGGGAAAATGAGCAAACACTTATAGTCGCCGATCTGCATATCGGTAAAACCGGGCATTTCCGGAAATCGGGAATAGCGGTACCGCAGTCGGTGTATAAGGAAGACCTGCAACGACTCATGACCCAGATCCTTTTTTTCAAGGCAGACAAGCTGATCATTGTCGGCGACCTCAGCCATAGCGATGCCAACCGCGAACTCGATCTTTTTCTGCGCTGGCGCCGCGACTTTTCCTCGCTTGATATAAAACTGGCCCGTGGCAATCATGATATACTGGATGCCAAATGGTATGCAGAAGCTTCTATCGAGGTGCATGAAAAGCCATTACAGATAGGCGCCCACCAGTTTGTGCATGATGTACTGGAACCCGGCATCAACCTGCCCGAAGATCTGCATACTTTTTCCGGCCATGTGCATCCTGCTGTTTCTATCAGAGGCAAAGGCCGGCAGTCACTGCGTTTCCCTTGTTTTTATTTTACAGCTGGATACTGCATCTTACCGGCATTCAGCCGCTTTACCGGCTCCTATACAGTAGAGCCCGGCAAAAACGATCAGGCCTATGCACTGGTGGAAAAAGATATTATTCTGCTGGGCAAAAAGTGATCAGCTATTTGGATCGTTTCAGCTGATTATAATCAAGGAAATAAATAAACCGCACCGTCAGCTCTGTACCATGTGACAGATCAAAGGTCTTACCAAAGTTGGACAGATAACGTTTATATGCATTACCATCTATACTATAGGTTTGATCATCGCCCAGCCAGCTTTTGTATCCAAGGATCAGGCGACTGCCATATCGGAAGTCCCAGGTCAGGAAAGCATCTGTATTAAAGAAATTCACATTATCGAGGCCGGCAAGTGCAGTGGGCGATTGCGGATAACCTTTTGCGTCTATATAGGCGATGCGTTTATACTTCACATTACTCCAGTAATGACGCACCCGGAGGGTGAGGTTGATACGCGGTGTAAAATTGTAAATACCCGACAAAATGGATGTAACATCCTTAAAATCGACAAAAGCCATACGGGGCTGCCCCATACCATCGCGACCGCCAGACACAATATAATCTGTTTCGGTTTCGAAGCGGTGATTGAGATCAATCGTCAGTTTGTTACTAAAGCGATAACGTATTCCCCCCGACAGGATATAATACTCCTTCTCCGGATTTTTAAAGAAATCAGCAGCCAGCACATCATACTGAAAATAGAGACGTTTGCGGCTGTCGGTACTACCCGACACCCCGATATACCCATATTGCGGACGACGTGCATATTGTTCAAACGGCCGGCCAATGACGAAATAATCATGCTGATCGGGCAGGTATCCTGCGCGCAGGCTGATATCCCAGAAATTGCGCAGATACCAGAATGAAGTGGCCTCTACAGTAAGATCATTGAATACATCAGGCCTGTACAAGCGGCGGTATACTGCCGTAAGTGTATAGTTATAATTCAAAAAACTACGCGTGGGCTCATACTGATAATATCCAATCGATGCCTGGTTGATATGCTGATTGGCGGTTTGCAGATAACCCAGGTCGGTAGGATTATAGTTGAGCGAGCGGATCAGGTTTTGTGCATAATACTGCCAGCGGCCACTCACTTTGCCCAGGCGTAATTGTGTATTGTAGCCTTCTGTGCTGTTTGTACTGAATATTTTGCTGTAGTGGCCATAACCTCTTACATTGAAAATATTCTTCTTATCATAAAAACTGAAATCAAGGCCGGTCACATTGGCATCGCGGGCCTGTCCTTCACGAATTACATTGGTGTTGGTAAATGTGATATAAGACCGCCCACGTAAAGCCTGATCGAGCACCAGGATATTGTAGTTGGTGAGCGGCTCAGTAAGAATTTTTGTTTTATCGCCGGTCGACTTGTCACGTATGGTGGCATACATGGGCGCGCCTACTGCGTTGAAGAAACCAATCCCCAGTTTGGAGGGAGTACGTCCTGAAAATTTTACAGCATTATAAAGCTGTGTGCGCCCGGGATTTTTGACGATCTCGAGATTGGGATCGGCATCTGCCATATCTTTTATGGCATAATAGCCCGAGGGCGTAGAACCTACACGACGGGAATAGAAAAGCCCCGATTTATTAAAGATCTCTGTGCCTTCTGTAAAGAAAGGACGGTACTCATCAAACCTTACTTCATAAGGCGTAAGGTTGTTTACGACATTATCGGAAATCACCTGGCCAAAATCAGGCACCAGTGTAGCATCGAGTGTAAAGCTTTCGTTGATACCATACTTAACATCCATGCCGCCGCTTTTGAGCCATTCTTCGCTGAAGCCTGTATTTTCCGGCGCGCGCCTGTAGCCGGTAGATACATAGGGTGAGAAACTCAACCGCAGGGGTGGCTTGATATCAATAATATCCCGGAAGAGACCAAACTGATTTACAAACCCGTTTACATTGGGATCAACAGGATTCCAGAAGGTGGTTTCATTGTTGCGCCGAACGGAACGCATAAACTGAAGTCCCCAGTCCTGCCGGGCACTTTTCGAAAAACGCAGGGAGATATAGGGTATCTTCATTTCCACCACCCAGCCATCTTCTTTGATAGACACTTTACTGTCCCATACAGCATCCCAGGTTTTATCGCCATATTCTCCATATCCCAGTGTAAGGTTAGGAGCGAGTCGTGCATCTGTTTGTACGTTGCTGGAAGTGGCCAGAAACTGAAAGCCGTTCTGATGATCGTTGTAGGTGTCGAAGAATACAGAAAAGTAATCGAGGTCCTTGAGTTGCTCTTCATCTCTGGCCGTGATCTGGCGGCGGATAAGTGCAGGATCATCATACAGATAGGCACCCACGTAGATGGCTGTGTTGTCGTAAACGACCCTAACCTCGGTACGCTGGGAGGCGGGTTTGCCAACATTCGGAAAATTCTGGATAAAATCGGTGGCTACAGGTGCCAGTTGCCAGACCGGATCTGACAGGTCACCATCAATACGGGGAGGCTGATTGGTCTTAACAGACGGCAGCGACCTGGGCTGTGCCAGCAAGGCAGCAATTCCACATAACAGCGTCATACACAGCAGGACAGGTCTTCTATACATACAGTCAGTTCCGCTCAAATATAGAGTTCTGACCGCGAAGGAGAAAACAATAGGCTAAAAAATTAACCCGAAACCGTCAAAATCACGCAGCTACCGTTAATTCATCCGCTTTTTGAGGGAAACTACCTGTTCCTGCAGATTGTTGACAATACTGGCCAGCTGCCCTACATCCCACTGGTGCTGCTGGGTTGCTTTGGAGATAACCATCTGAGCCTGCCACATTTCCAGCACATCATCTGCATTGACCGTATAGGGGTGATAAACGGGGTTATCACTTACCAGGGTGATCTTGCTTTTGGAGCGCCCGTTTTTTTGAATTCGTTTATATACGATGCCTTCGTGGCGGGAGATGACGATATAGGCATTACCATTTTTCACATCTTCCAGATTTTCAATCTTTTCTCCTACTATTACTGAACCACTGGGGGTAGGTAGCATGGAGTCTCCTATTATTTCAAAAGCCCGGTAATTACCTCCTGAAAGCATGGGGAGGGTAAAGGTGTTGAGCTCATCCACAAATTCAGGATCGGCATAGCCAGCCAGGTAACCGGCAGCGGCTTTGACCGGTACAAAAGGAATTTCTGAACGACCCGTAGCCAGTTTCATTGCCCGGCGCCGGGAGAGATAATTACTTTTTGTATCACTCAGATCTTTCCGCAGCAGATCGTCCATGGTCAGTTTAAACATATCACAGACTGTTTCCAGAACCTCCATACGTGGTTCTGCCCGCTCTTCTTCATAAGCGCCCAGGAGGGATCTTTTAATACCCAGCTTTTGCGCAAACTCTTCCTGTGTCAACCCACGGAGCTTCCGCAGGTATTTCAGATTTTGATTGGAAAGTGCCATGCCTAACTAATTTATTTAGCGAATTTACTAATTTCCTTGTCTTTCCAAAATTTTGAGCCGCTTTTTTTATCAGCAGGCATAAATTCGTGCTTGACACATCCGAAAAATAATACCACATTTGCGCTTTCTATGGCTACAAAGAAATCTACCTCCCGCAGCGGAAAAACCAAACCGGTTATCCTGATCACCAATGATGATGGGGTTACTGCACCCGGTATCAGCAACCTGGTCGAAGCGGTAAAGGATCTGGGAAAAATTGTAGTGGTAGCTCCCGACAAGCCTCAGTCCGGTATGGGACATGCCATTACGATCGGTCAGCCGCTGAGGCTGCAGCGGGTTCATAATTTCGGCGATATTGAAGCCTATTCCTGCACAGGCACGCCTGTAGATTGCGTAAAGCTTGCCGTTGATAAAGTACTTCATCGTAAGCCGGATCTCTGTCTCTCAGGTATTAATCACGGAGCCAATCACAGTATTAATGTTATTTACTCCGGCACTATGAGCGCTGCTGTGGAAGCTGCCATTGAAAGTATTCCTTCTGCAGGTTTTTCATTGCTGGATCACAGCATCGAAGCCGATTTTGAGGGAGCCCGCCTCTATGCCCGCGAGGTGGTGAAAAAAATGCTGAGTACCAAACTTGATCAACATACTGTGCTGAATGTAAATATCCCTGCCGTACCGGCAAATCTGCTCAAAGGCATCAAGGTATGCCGGGCAGGCCTATGCCAAGTATGTAGAGGATTTTATTGAGCGCCAGGACCCGCATGGCCGTCACTACTATTGGCTTACCGGCGAATTTGTGAATTTTGACAAAGGAAAGGATACCGATGTGTGGGCGCTGGCCAATGGCTATGTAAGTGTGGTTCCTGTGCAGTTTGATCTTACCCATTACGAACAAAAAAAGAAACTGGAAAAAAGCTGGAAATAATGTTTCTGAAAAAAGATAATCTGCAACTTGGATTTATCCTGGGCTTCCTGGGACCACTGCTTGGCCTCGTTATTATTTATTTTGCCAAATTCTCGTCCAATAGCTTTGGCATCTTCCTGGAGCAGTTCTTCAGTGATAACCGGCTGATCACTTCGATCGGATCACTGGCCCTGCTGGCCAATGTGGTATTATTCACGCTTTATATCAATACCCATCGCGACCGCACTGCCAAAGGCATTTTCCTGATCACGGTTATTTTTGGTATTGCCATTCTGATCCTGAAGGTATTCAACTCCTGAGCCAGCCTTCTTATCTTTAGCCTTTAAACAGCCAACACGTTAACAGCTCCCACCGGAGGTGAATCTGACAGCGTATGAAGTATTACATTATTGCAGGCGAAGCATCGGGCGATCTTCATGGCAGCAATCTCATTCGTGAGCTTCGTCTGCTGGATCAGGCAGCCTCTATACGGTGCTGGGGTGGTGATAAAATGCAGGAAGCCGGCGGCGAACTGGTCAAACATTATCGTGATCTCGCTTTTATGGGCTTTGCCGAGGTAGTGATGAATCTCCGTACCATATTCCGCAATCTGGCCTTCTGTAAGGAGGACATTCTCCGGTTCAAACCCGATACGCTCGTACTCATCGATTACCCCGGTTTTAATCTGCGCATTGCCAAATGGGCACGCGGGCAGGGTATACGGGTGGTATACTATATCAGTCCGCAGGTATGGGCCTGGAAAGAAAACCGGGTAAAGATGATGAAAGAATGCATCGACAAAATGCTCGTCATCCTTCCTTTCGAAAAAGATTATTATAAGTACAAATGGAACTGGGAGGTGGAATATGTAGGCCATCCCCTGGTTGAGGTGGTGGATCAGCGTATAGCTGCCGGCACAGGTCAGCCACTGGCCGACAAACCGGTCATCGCCCTGCTGCCCGGTAGCCGCAAGCAGGAGATCATCAAAAAACTGCCGGTGATGCTGGAAGTAAGCCGTTTATTTCCCGACTACCAGTTTATGGTAGCCAAGGCTCCGGGCATGGATGAATCGTTTTACGACGATATGCTGCAATCCTATCCCAACGTAACCTATACCCGCAATGCTACTTATGAGCTGCTGTTGCAGTCAACCGCAGCCCTGGTAACCAGTGGTACCGCCACTCTCGAAACCGCCCTGTTTGGCGTACCTGAAGTAGTTTGTTACAAAGGCTCTCCCATTTCCTACGCTATTGCCAAACGGGTGATAAAAGTAAAATTCATATCACTGGTCAACCTGATCATGGACCGGCTGGTGGTGAAAGAATTGATACAGCATGACCTTACAGCCGCCAATCTTAACCGCGAGCTGAATGATATTCTGCACAATCAAACACGCAAAGAGCAACTGGCCCATGACTATGCAGCATTAAAGCAACTGCTGAGCCAGGGCGGCCGGGCTTCCGCAAAAGCCGCACAAAGCATTTACACCTTCGTTACCGGAGCAGCTTAATAGCCAGTATGATCAGGCAGATAATAAAAAGAATAAGACTGATCCGGTTAATGCCGTGCATATAACCCACCCATTTGCTGGCCGGGCGGTCAGGGTCCTTCTTGCGGATAAAGAGGTATTCTGCCAGTTGTTTGAAGACTCCCATAATATGCTGCTTACTACAAAAATAACAGTTGGAGCCATCGAAAGGTTGAAAACCGGTAAGCTGTTTTGAGGGAATAAATGTTTTTAACCGAAGCCTATCTATCGCAGTATATCATGATTCCGGTCCAGCCAGCATATGTAACAGACAGACTCGTGACGAAAACAATGTACCCGGGATTTTTCGGATATCCTGAGTTCAAAAAGGGTAATGTTTGGATCAAGGTTATCCCTGAATAAAGATTGCGGATATTTCTCTATTGTTACCTGAGTATACCCCATACCTGTTTTTCCTCCTTTTCCGCTTTGAGAAAAAAGCATGGCCCAGGTATACTCATGGATCTTTCGCAGAAAACCCCAGAATTCAGTCATTTCTATTTTACTCCATTCAGAAAAGCACTGCCAGGAATGCTGAACATACCGTAATGAGACAAATATATTCGCCGCATCACCGATCTGCTTCCAGGCATTAAGAACAGGTGCATTTGTGTTAATGTAACTTTTCGTCTTACTGATCTTTAACGCGGCATATCGCGTTGGAACAAAGCTTCTTTGTTTGTGCCTTTTAGTCATTCAGAAACCGGGAGTAATAGTTTTTCATGGCGTCCAGCGAAATGACGGCATTACTTTTTGCATAGGGCTGCAATATTCCTCTTGCTTCCTTCCAGGGTTGCTCCTGGTGCGTCAACTGCTCGAGATAAGCTCCTGAATGTTCTCCATAAACAGATAATACCTCAAACAGGATCTGCTCTGTCTTTGGGTCAAATTTCGGAACGTTCAACTCCTGTTGTTTTATATCAATAGCACTATGCTTGGTATATTGCGCAAAGCGCCGGAACAGCGAAGGCACAACGGGTCCATTCATCCATGCTTCAATACCTTCTTCAAAAAGAGCAACATCGCAGATCGTATAATGCCATGCCTGTGCATAATACACCAGCTTCTGAAGCTTGAGCGGAGAAATAGTATCTCCTTTCTCTGCGGAAATATTGATCAAAAAGAAATCGGCAATATGATCGGGCGTATACATACAATTATTTTTTAGAATACAACAAAACTCTTTCACACTGTAAACCTTCTAAAAAAAATAATGCTGGCAAAACCCGAGAGCCACCAACTTTTGCAAAATGGGTGTTTTCACCCTAATTGATAGCTACCAACCCGCTTTCTTTCTCCACCAACCGCTGTAGTAAGGCAAACTGGTTGCGTGCCCGGTAAAAATTATGTCCGGGATAGGATGCGCCATAGTACACATCCTTATTAAGATGATCCGTCAGAAAACGTAATGCCTGCATATAGATCAGGAATTTGCCTGCATAAAAAAGATGATCTTTTTCTGCCTCACTCAATTCATCGCGCATCTCCGACAAATAACCTTCTACGATAGCCTGATAAAAAGCGGCTCTTACTTCCACTCTTTCTACATCCTTTTCTTCCTCACTGACCGGCGAGAGGTAGGTTCGCATCATATCTCCCAGGTCGCTGATAAAATAACCGGGCATTACAGTATCCAGGTCGATCACACAAAGCCCTTTGCCCTCACTGTCAAACAATACATTGCTGATCTTGGTATCATGGTGTGTGACCCGCAGCTTGAATCCGCTATGCTGCCTGATATGCGAAAACTCAGTGACAATATCTGCATGAAGCGTAGCCTGCCTGATGAGATCGGCTGACTGCAGCCGTCGCTCCCGGTCGCCATTTTCCACTGCTTTCAGAAACTGCTGATAGCGCAGGGTAAGATCGTGGAAAGAGGGAATGGTAATATGCAGTTGCTCAACCGGAAAATCTGCGAGGCGCCGCGTAAACCCACCAAACTGGCGGGCAGCTTCATAAGCCTGCTCAGGAGTAGTCACCACGTCGATCGAATGTGAGCCACTTACAAAAGGGAATAGCCGGTAATAACCTGCCCCGGTGGTATATACCAGGGTATCGCCGGCTGGCGTAGCCAGTGGAGCGATAAACCGGTAGCCGGGATGCTGCTGTTGCAGGTAATTGCCCAGCAGTTGCAGATTATATGCTATATCGCCCGGCTTTTTAAAGACGGTCTGGTTGATACTCTGTAGTATAAATGCTGCTTCGCCCAACTCTACCTTCCAGGTATGATTGATCAGCCCTGATCCAAACGGATGGATCCGGCATTCGGCAGCATTCAACCCAAAGGCAGACAGTACCGGCACAGGTGATGGCGCTAGTGTAGTAGGTTCCAGAACGGATAAGGTTTAGCTGTTAATAGTCATCGTTCAATGCAAAAACCGGTTTGCGATACATCCATTGTCCACCAGTGAAATCAGGAAATTCTACCGTCTCAAATCCCAGCTCGATCGACTGCTCACTCAATGGAGTGATAGCGCTCCAGGCAGCTGCATCATACACGTCCATCTGAGTAGGCAGTTTTCGTTTGGCCGACTCGATGAATGAATGAATTACATAAAAATCCATGCCACCGTGGCCGGAACCCTGTGCTTCCTTGCTCCAGCGTGCCCACAGCGGGTGGTCATATTTATCGAACCAGATTTTCTGATCGTCCCATTGGTGGGGTTTGGCTGATTTTCCTTCGATATAAACGCCGCGGTTCAGGTCCATCCAGATACCTTCTGTACCCTGCACACGGAAGCCCAGTGAGTAAGGACGGGGCAGGTTGGTATCATGCTGCAACAGGATGGTTTCGCCATTGGCGCATCCGATCTGCGTGGTCACTATATCGCCCAGTTTGAAGTTAACTTTTGCATTGGGATGATCCGCACCGCCTTTTTTCACTACATAATCATGCAGGCCACGCGACTTGGTAGAAAAGGCTGAAAGTGTCGTAAAACGGTTGCCCCGGTTGATATTGATATAATGTGCAATGGGTCCGATACCGTGGGTAGGATACAGATCGCCATTACGGTGTACAGAATGTTCTGTACGCCAACGGGCTTCTGAGAATCCTTTTTCGCCAAATTCCACCCCATGTCCATAAGGATTCACCCCATCATTGAATTTTACATCGCGCAGGTCGTGCTGGTAACCACCCTGCAGGTGCATCAGTTCACCAAACAGTCCCTGGCGTACCATATTGAGCACAGCCATCACGTCGCGGCGGTAGCATACATTTTCCAGCATCATCACATGTGCATTGTAACGCTCCGCTGCCTTTACCACATCCCAGTGATCCTGCAGCGTAATACCCAGTATTACTTCTGTGCCTACATACTTTACACCTGACTCCAGCGCACCAATGATCATGGGTTTATGCCACTCCCAGGGGGTAGCTATTACGATAGCTTCCGGCTTTTCCTTTTCGAGCAGCTTTTTCCAGGCATTCACATCGCCGGTATATACCTGCGGCATTTTCTTTCCGCTTTTGGTGATCATTTCGCGGGCAGTTTTCAGCATACGCTCATCAATATCGCAGATAGCCACCAGGTCTACATCATTTCTGCGAAGCAGCAGATCGAGGTGATTTTGTCCGCGCAGCCCCACACCGATAATAGCTACCTTCACTTTGGGGTCGGCAGCTGCGCCAAAAAGGCTACCGGTAGGCAGCAAACTAAGAGAGGCCATGGCCAGTCCTGTATTCTTTACAAATTCTTTACGGTTCATCCTGTTGATTTAATCGTATTAAAAAAACTGCCCGGTAAGCCGGCGCAGCCCTGAAAATAAAACATAATTCCACAGCAATTATATGCAAACGGTTGAGTGAATTTCGGCAAACGTTTGATACAAACAGTTTAAAAGGTATAAAGAGTTTAAAGGATTTAAAGCGTTCGGTAAAAAACACTTTAAATCCTTTAAACTCTTTATACCCTTTAAACCCATTATCCGATATGAATTAAAGATACTTCCATCCCTATTGCAATCATCTTTTTGCCTGATCAAAGTCAGACTATGCCGGCA
This sequence comes from Chitinophagaceae bacterium, assembly GCA_047600605.1. Classification (GTDB taxonomy): domain Bacteria; phylum Bacteroidota; class Bacteroidia; order Chitinophagales; family Chitinophagaceae; genus CAYMZZ01. Next base: position 1,814,589 of record JASGKK010000001.1, read on the forward strand.
AAGGTTACGGATACTTTTGCCCTACCAAAATGAATCATTCATGAAAAGAAACATGTTGACTGCGCTCTTGCTGCTAAGCAGCTTCGCAGTACTGGCGCAGCAAAAGACAAGCACAACTTCTCCCGACAATCAGAAATGGAAAGTAAGACTGCGGGCCATTGCAGCCGTTCCCCCTTCGAGCAGCTATGATCTGGCCGGCTCAGACATCAAGATATCCACTTCGGTAGTACCGGAACTCGATTTTACGTATTTCTTCACGAAAAACTGGGCTGCCGAACTGATACTGGGCACCACTCACCACCAGGTAAAACTGGAGGGCGGCGATGCCTCTTCCAAACTGGGTAAAGTATGGCTATTGCCACCAACTCTTAACCTGCAATATCATTTCCCTGCCGGAGCTATTACCCCCTATGTTGGCGCCGGCATCAACTACACCATTTTTTATGGTGAAAAAGATCAGGCACTCAAACTGGATTATAAAAACAAGGCCGGCTTTTCTACCCAGTTGGGCTTCGATTATAAACTCAATGATAAATGGTTCCTTAACCTGGATGTAAAGAAAATTTTCCTGCAAACCGATGTGACTATCAAGGGCGCAACCAATACTGTACTGAAAGATGTGGATGTGAATCCCTTCATTTTCGGACTGGGCATCGGCACCCGGTTCTGACAGTGATTGTCAAAAATCCATGTAACAAAGAGGGATGCCCTGGCATCCCTCTTTGTATAATCAACCGTTATGGCTCAAAAGGATGATGTAATCCTGCCGCCTGCAGGCGAAAGAGGGAAGCAGGTATTAATCCTGGTTTATTTTGCCCTTCCCAGACTCCGTCGGGCCTTCCTGTAAGCCGCCCTTTTACCTTCGCAGCCTGCAATCCTATGGCATAGTTTACACCAGACACCCAGGGTTGCTGAATAGCGGCCGCTCTGGCCCTGCAGTTCCAGATCACCTGTGTCACTCCTGCCCATCCGTGACCGGTACCCCAGTTGCCTCGGTCCTGCACATTGATTTCTCCATCGGTAACGATATTGTCGTAGAGAGTACCCACTGCCCAGCGATGGTGTGGACCAATATCGGCATGAGCATTCATAGCAGCAGATGCATAAAATACATTCGGGCCGCAGACGCGTGCACCGGTTACATAATCGTGCCGCCCATCAGCAGCACTGCAATACAAAAAAAGATTGAGCTGACCGTCATTGTTAAAAGAGTACCGCCGTCCGCCTGTAATTTGTGATTTGGGGTCAAGCGAGCGGCATTTCAGCACTGTTACCTGCCGGCTGTTATCACCCAGGTTTACACAGGCAAACCCAAAGTAGCGGGCTGTCACTTGTTTTACCCAGGCATCTTCAATACGATTGAGCGTAATGGCATTCCAGCCATGCGCTTCATCTGTATCGTTGCTGTACTCCGATTCGCAACGGAGATCTTCTATCCCTACCTGACGGATACGTCCTTCAAAACTGTACTTGTACAGGTACGCACCTCCATATTTTTTTTGGAGCGGCATCATTACCGGATTATCGAGTACGACAGTATGCCCTTCCACCCGCAATACCCGTCTTTCAAAATGAAGATCATACTCAGCCGGTCTCCATTGTTTGGTATTGCTATCGCGTGTTTCAATCTGGTCCATTTTCAGATCGCTGATCCAGGCAGCGGTACCGGGTCTGAACAGAATAACCGCATCACCGGGTTTGTACATTTCCGGCCTGGCTACCCGCACCATAGTGGCGCCTGTGGGTACATAATCATCCTGCACGGGTTGCCGTGTACCCGTTATTTCGGTAACAGCTCCCTTACCCTGAGCCAGGATCAGGCTGTGTTGCTGCCGGCTAGTGGCTATGAGCCGGGTTTCCTCTCCTTCGCCCCGCAATACAATACCGCTGGTTGTAATACGGATAGTTCCATCTATTTTCCATATTCCTTTTTTAAGCAATATGGCACCGCGAAGTCCGTCCTTATCAGGCCGGCGCCGCGAGAGCTCATCAATTGCCGACTGTATTATTTCACGGTCATTGTTGCCGTTGGGAGCAACCATTATCGCAACAGGCACCTGCGGTAAAGGCGCAGTGCCCTGCCGGTAGCCTACCCGACTGAAATCGGGTATTCTGTTTCCCTCTGCATCTTCCTTATATTTCAGTGTTCCGTTTACCTCCTGCACCCAGGCCGACTGCCAGGTATCCTGGCCCATCGCAGTAAAATTGATTACGGATAAAAAAAGATTCAATAAAAAACAGGGTACACCCCATCTGGATTTTGTCATCTTCAGTTCTTTTTGCGTAGCTGCAATGCATTCAGTACAGGCTCACCTTTTATGGCTGTAAACCGCAGATCAATGCCCTGCCCTTCCCTGACAGATATAATAGTACTGACAGACGATGCCGCCGCCACTCCATATTCTGCAGCTATGTCAAACTGTTGCAGCAATGGCTGACCGTTGATCGTTACGTTAAATACACGCTGTATCTTTTTCTCCGAAGTATTGCCGGAAGAAAGGTTATAAGCCAGCGGTGCTGCAGCTGCTCCCTGTAATTCGGCAAAATGCAGGGTAAGCTCGTAGCTGCCGGCCGGCACATCCAGTTTATATCCTTGCAGGCCCACCAGTTGTGTCTGATAGACCGGATCCTTATCTGTGCCGCTGATAGCTTTATCGCTGCCATAAGACTGGCGTGAGCTGCCGGTCATTTTAAATGCAGTACCTCCCACAGAACCCCATCCGCCCGGCTGATAAGGTCTGTCCGGTACCCAGGTGAGCTGCGATTCTTCATCTATGAAATAACGATTGGCTCCCAGCAACACGTTGATGCCAGAGGAGGAGATGCCAAAACCCGGCGCTGTGCCTAAAATATCATAGGAAACCTCGCATTCATCTTTATACCACTGTCCATTCTGCTGTGCCCGAACCACCACCACATTGCTACCCTGTACAAAAGGCACATTCCATTCGGCCATATACTCAACCGGTTTACGCCAGCCCAGTGAATGGCCATTTACTATCAGCTCGGCCGAGTCTGCATTGGTTGCCGCCTGCAACAACTGTGTTGTCACTTGTGTATTTCCATTATCTGCATACGCAGCGCGGTTCTGCCACGCCGAAGAGGTGATCTTCAGTACAGGATCCTTACGCCAGGCCGCCTGATACAGATAATAAGTATCCTTGGGTTTTCTGTGCCAGGTAAGCAACCCCTTGTTGTTGATATGCGGCATGGTTTCCTCGCGTGTTTCCGAATTAAAATCGGCCAGGTTCCACACCATGGCTGCTGCCACATAGGGCCGTTTCTTCATTTCAGCCCAGTAATACTGATGAAACCGAATGGCATACTCGACGCTTTTATCAAAACGTACGGGGTCAATACTCCTGATACGGGGGTCGGCATCGGCCCCGTATTCTGATACCACCAATGGCGTCTGCGGCAACTCTTTATGATGTTTTTCGAGAAAAGAAGGAAAATCAGCCAGCACTCCTCCATACCAGCCGGAATAGAGGTTCCATCCAAGCACCATAGGTATACGGGCAAGGCCTGCCTGATTATAACGATCAAAGGCTCCATGGCAGGCCATGAAAGTATATCGTTCCTTATCCTCTGCACGCGTAAGACTGTCAAGCCTGCCAGCCAGACGCGCTATATTTTTAAAGTATTCCTGCTGCCGTTCCTTCTCTCCGTTGAAATGAGGACGCAACAGTATTTCGTTCATATAACACCACATGATCACACTGGGGTGATTAAAGTTCTGACGAATCATTTCACGCTGCATAACCAGGCAGTTGTTGTAGAAGCTATCTGACTCGGTGATCTCATTCACCACCGGAATCTCCACGGAGGTCAGGATACCCAGCCGGTCACAGGCTTCGAGAATAGCCGGATCCTGGGGATAGTGCGCTACCCGCAGAAAATTGGCTCCCGTCTTTTTTAGCCATTCTATATCTTGCCAGGCCTGTGCATTTGACAGGGCATTACCAATACCCGGCCGGTCCTGATGACGACTGGCTCCAATCAGTTTAAGCGATTTACCATTGAGATAAAAACCACTGTCGGCATCAAACCGGTACCAGCGAAAACCAAGCGGGTTTACGACCTGGTCGATGACCTGCCCGGTTGCAGCGTCTGCCAGCTGAGTGGTAATTGAATAAAGGTAAGGCCGATCCGGATTCCACAGCGTTGGCTGCTTTACAACAGGCAGGTCATGACTAAAATCAAGCAACTGGCCCGGCTTGATGGTAACTTTTTTGCTGCTTTGTACGATCATTCTGCCTGCGCTGTCGGCAATCAGCGCACGCAGTTCAAACCGCTGCATTGTATTCTCTTTGTTGATAAGCTGGCCTCTCACCTGTACCTGCGCCTGCTGTGCATTCACCTGGGGAGTATACACGTATACGGCATCATTTCCTGTGGCAGCCATGTCAAAATGAACAGCTGGCAGACTTATCAGCCAGGCATCGCGATAAAGCCCGCCCAGAAATGTGAAATCGGCTGTGAGTGGTGGCACCTGCGGATTATAGCTATTGTCGACCCGAATGAGCAATTCGTTCCAGCGCCGCATCGTATCTCTAAATAAGTAAGGCGACAGATATACCTGAAAAGCCGTGTAGCCGCCGGTATGGGTAGCAGCCAGCTGACCATTTACGTATACACTGCATACCTGGTTGGCTCCTTCAAGCCGAAGGTATAGTTGCCGGTCGGGCGCTGTTGTCTCCACCGGCAACAGCCGGCGATACCAGCCCGCACCTCTGTAATAACCGGGCTCATCATCCATCACATCGGCCGTATTCCAGCTATGCGGGAGGCTAACCGGTTGCCACGGTGCTCCTGTTGCCGGTCTCTCTGGCCCTCCCTTTACAAACTGCCAGCCACTGTTGAGGCTTGTTACCTGCCGCGATTGTGCATGCAGAAAGGACGGAAGCATATAAAAAAACACCCATACCAAAAGATATGAGCGAAAAGAAACCGAACAGAACCGGGCAGTTGTTGAATACATAACAATCGTTTATCAGGAGACGAATTTATCTGAAATATGCCAGCCTGGTTCTGCGATCAGCGCAAACGATTCCGGTAGGGAGTTCTAAGTGATAAGTTTTAAGTAATAAGTATATAACACAGAATATGAGTCAAGGGGTAGAAACACTTATCACTTAAAACCAACAATGGCCACCTGCAGCGGGGTGGCCATTTTACGGAAAACGCTTTATCTAAACTTTGAAAGCTGCCGAATGGAATATTCCGGTACCAAACTAATCGGTACGGATGCTGCGTACAGGGTTCATCAACGCAGCCCGGATAGCCTGTATACTTACAGTAAAAACAGTTACCGCAACAATACAGATCGCTACAATTGCAAAAATCCATAAAGAAATCTGAATACGGTAAGAATAATTTTCGAGCCACTGATTCATAAAGTAATAAGCAACTGGTGCCGCTATCACAAAAGCCAGTGCCGCCAGCAGGATAAACTCTTTCGACAAAAGAGTCCATACCTGCAATACATTGGCACCAAGTACCTTTCTTATACCAATTTCTTTGGTTCGCCGTTCGGCCATAAAAGCGGCCAGGCCAAATAAACCCAGCAGGGAAATAAAGATGGCAAAAACCGCAAAAAAGCCTGCCAGTTTGCCAATACGTAATTCCGTGGCAAATTTTACTGCATAGGTATCGTCCACAAATTTGTAATCGAAAGGAGAAGAAGGGCTATGCCGGTTAAATACCTCTTCTATACGCTTCAGAGCCGCCTGCATATTCACGCCCTCCCTGATGCGAATCATAACGCTGTTTACGCCCCTGTAGTCGAGTATATAAAGGGTGGGTTTCACGGGCTTGAAGGGATCTTCCTTGATAATGTTGGCCGCTACACCAACGATCCGATAATCTTTGCCACTGTATCTCACTAGCTGATCAACAGGATCCTGCAGGCCCATAACCCGGATCGCCTCTTCATTAAAAATGATTGCGGACGTATCTGTAGAGAAACTGCGGAAAAAATCGCGGCCCTTTACCAGTTTCCATCCCACGGTACCGCCGAAATCATGTGTTATTCTATTTGCCATCAGCAGCGGAGAACTGCCCGGGGCCTTTCCCGGCCAGGAGATATCTGTAGTACCCCCATAATCGGCCGTAATGCTGCCCTGCGACTGCCCCATGTTGTAGACAACACCTGTCTTCAGCAGATCTTCGCGCAGTACATCATAATGTCCGTAAAGCTCCCTGGTATACATCGGTATTTCCACCAGCTGATCGCGGCTGTATCCGCTGGACCTGTCCTTTGCATACTGTATCTGTTTACCTACCACAATTGTGGCAATGATTAATGCTACCGAAACAGCAAACTGGAATACTACCAGTATTTTACGTGACAGAACATTGCCACGGCCTGTTTTAAAAACACCTTTTAGTACAGCGACCGGCCGGAAAGAAGAAAGGAATATCGCAGGGTAACTGCCTGCCAGCAGGCCGGTAAAAAAGGTAAACAGCAGCAACAACAGCCAAAACATCCGGTTTGTCCATGGCATCTGCATGTCTTTGCCGGCAATACTGCTAAAGAAAGGAAGGGCCAGCCAGCTTAGTAAGAGACATAGTATTAATGAAAGAAAGGCAATCAACACAGACTCCGAAAAAAACTGATACAGCAATTGTCCCTTCTGCGAACCCAGGGCCTTGCGAATGCCCACCTCGCGAGCCCGTTTCTCACTGCGCGCGGTACTCAGGTTCATGAAATTGATGCAGGCCAGCAACAGCACGAATATACCAGCCACTGCAAAGAGACGTACCAGCCTGATCAATCCTTCGCTTTTTGCCCATCCTGTAAAATCGCTGTATAAGTGCCATTTGTTCATCGGATGGAGGAAAAATTGCGGTTTATACCGTGGCGGATTTTCCCGCTTCATTCGTATGTCACGAATCTGTTCAGACAACTGATCAACTGACACTCCCTCCTTCATCAGTACAAAAAGCTGAAAGGAGTTTTCGTCCCATTTGTCCAGGGCATAGGCCGCATAACTATCCATTTGGGTAAACAGCGACCAGTTGCCAATAAACTTAATGCCATTGAATGAGCTATTGCCAGGCAGATCATTATACACTCCGGCCACTTTCACATCCAGCTTATCATTGATCCGAAAAGTTTGCTCCATGGGAGCTTCGTTGCCAAATAATGTTTTGGCCATAGAAACGGAGATCAGAACAGAGTGTTTATCTGTCAAAGCATGTATATCTCCCTCTTTCATTTCCAGCGTTAACATAGATGGCAGATCAGGTTCTGCAAAAAGTCCGGTCAGTGTCAGTTTCTTTTTATCCTGTATAATCACACAATCTTTGGGATAAGTGGTTACGCTGGCCGCTTCAATGCCGGTGTATTTTGTGCGCAACTCTTCTCCCAACGGTATGGGCATAGAGTTATAAAATCCATTGTTGCCATCAAAATTCACTACCTGCCAGGCCTGTGCCAGGCGGTTATGATTTTTATGATTACGATCAAATGATAACTCATCCCAAACCCACAGCCCGATCATCAGCACAACAGCCATACCCACAGCCAGTCCACCAATATTGATGAATGCATATCCTTTGCTTTTGCGCAGCTGGCGCCAGGCGATTTTCAATGAAGAATAAAACATAGCAGTATCTATTAATGGTTTGGAATATGTTTTAGGATAAACCGGTTTTGCCTTGCGGCGAAGGCTGCGTGGGAGTTTTCTCAGATAAAACAGCACCTGCACCAGGTAGCGCAGCCGGGCAATGAATATGCCTGATCTTTTCGTCCAGTGCTGATACAGTTCATACAGGTCGCCTTCTATTTCTTCCAGTGCATGTTTATCAATGCGCTTGCGCAGGAGAAAATGAATCCAGCGGGGAGGGTTGTGTTGTTGTCTGTTCATGGCTTGTGCTTATCCGGGTATGAGGCGCCAGAGAGACTCGCGCACATTTCTGGCATCTTTCAATATCTGTAAACCTTCTGCCGTGATAGAAAAGAATCTTTTTCTCCTGCCACCACGCTCGGCTGTGGCGCCGCCCACATACGAATGCACCAGCTTCTTTTCTTCCAAACGATAAAGTGCTACATGAATGGCGCTGAGTTGTATACTACGTCCCGTTCGTTGCTGAATATCTTCCAGCAATAAAGCTCCGTAAGCCTGGCCATCGAGTGCGGCTACGGTCAGCAGTACCAGCTCTTCAAATTCACCTAAATAATTACGGCTCATACTATTTAATTCACTTTTGCTAAACAAATAGTTTGCCAAATCATAATATTCTATTTATCAACAGGTTGAATTACTAAAAAATACGAAATTGTACGTATTCGTACAGTAAAGTGTACGTTCCGGATACAGTCAGACGACCGCGGACAAAATTTTTATTAACTACAGCAGGTGACTATAATTGCTTTGCTCATTTTCAGGCAAAAGCTCCACACCCCTGCTACAAATTGTGCAGGCGAGGTAACATTTAAAAAGAAAATATCGTTACCAGTTTCCTTACTTTTTTCCGGAAGCCGATTTTTTCTTTGCAGCTTTTTTGCGGGGTGCTGCTTTCTTTTTAGAAGCCGTTTTCTTTTTGGGTACCCTGGCGCCAGCCTGGCGCGCTTCCGAGAGACCAATAGCAATGGCCTGCTTGCGGCTGGTCACTTTTTTGCCGCTACGCCCGCTGCGCAATGTGCCTTCTTTTCTTTCATGCATTGCTTTCTCCACCTTCTCGCCTGCTTTTTTGGAATACTTTGCCATTGTAGTAATTTTTGATACAGTGTAATACCACAACTCCCGTACCAGCCCTCCCGAATGATAGCTAAAAGAAACAGTTTGTATAGCCATTATCACTATAACTAACTAAAAAGCCCGCAGCAAATCACTGCTGCGGGCTTTCTTATCTCTTATGAAAATACCTTAGCGAGGCCCTCCCGGACAATAGGTTTTCAGGAAACTGGTAAACAAACGCGACAGGTGCTGCGATGTTCCCGGACCTTCACTGATACCATGGCTGCGGTTGGGATAACTCATCATCTGGAATTGTTTGCCCTGTTTTACCAGTTCATTGATCAGCATCTCTGTTCCCTGGTAATGTACGTTGTCGTCGCCAGTACCATGCACCACGAGCAGGTTGCCCCGGAGATTTTTGGCATGTGTAATAGGTGAACCCTGCACAAAGGGCTCCTTATTCTCCTGCGGCAGCCCCATGTAACGTTCCTGGTAAATATTGTCGTACAGCAACTGATTGGCTACAGGTGCAATTGCAATACCCGTTTTATAAATATCAGGATACTGAAAAAGAAGGTTTAACGTAGTAGACCCTCCGCCACTCCAGCCATGTACTGCTATACGTGCAGTGTCCACAAAAGGCCACTGCATGATCTTCTTTGCCGCCATAGCCTGATCGCGGATATTGATGATACCGATATTCTGGTAAATAGCCTTGCGCCAGGCAGCGCCTTTGGGAGCGGGACTACCACGACCATCCACACTGATTTGGATATAACCATCTGCAGCGATATCACCGGCATACAAACGTGTACTGGCGACACCCATCGCATCGCGTACAGTAGCACTGGCCGGCTCTGCATATACATAAAACAGTACCGGGTATTTTTTAGTGCTGTCAAAATTTTTTGGCTTTACCATCCAGCCATCCATTGTCACCCCGTCTTCCGTAGTGATCTGAAACATTTCCACATTGCCCGAAGTTTCCATCTTACGGGAGTTTTCCTTAATCGTCTTATGTCCGGGAAAACTTACCCACTCGGATACAGACTGATTCTTATGATTGGAAAAACTATGACTGGCATATTTGCCATTGGGCGAAAGTGTATAGTTGTGCGACCCCTTCTGATCAGCAGGTGATAACAACTCCGGTTTTCCTTTTCCATTCAGCAATATGCGATACAGGTACTGTTGGGTAGAATTATCCGGTGAGGCCATAAAATAAACATAGCCGCCTTTCTCATCGACTGTCTTGAGGCTGATCATGTCGTAATTGCCAATGGTAACAAGTTGCTCCTTCCCGTCTTTGGTACTTACGCGGTACAGATGACGCCAGCCATCTTTTTCCGAGATCACCAGAAATTCCTTTCCGCTATTGATCCATTTCCAGCCATTACCCTCTGTAGGCTCCACATCAATCCAGGTATTGGTAGATTCGTTGTAAATAGAACGTGAAGCTCCGGTAGCAATATCGCAGAGAAATATTTTTGCTTCATTCTGTTTGCGGTTCAGCTGTTCCAGCATGATCTGTTTGCTGTCAGCCATCCACTCCATAGCCGGTATATAATGCTGTACCTGGTCGCCGGGTACATCCATCCATTGGGTAGTGCCATTAGCTATCGTTACCACCCCTACCTTACACGCAGAGGGGTCCTGCCCCGCTTTGGGGTATTCTACAGGTATGGTAAAAGAATAAAGCGAATCGGTATTATTGATCATGAGAAAATTGCGGATACGCGTGGCATCAAGACGCCAGTAAGCGATGCTTTTACCATCGGGACTCCAGCGAAATCCATCGCGGCAGCCAAACTCTTCTTCATAGACCCAATCGAAAGTACCATTAATGATACGATCGGCACCATCGGTGGTCATAGCGCTCACTGCACCTGTTTGTACGTTCTCGACATAGATATTATGTCCGCTCACATAGGCTACCTGACTGGCATCGGGCGAAAACTTGGCAAACATCAATGAAGATGCCGGCTTATCCTTTCCGATCTGGCGAAGCGTTTTACCGGCCAGGTCCAGAACCCAGTAATCGCCACGGGTATCCTGCCGCCACACACGCTTGCTGTTGGTATAGATCAGCAACCGGCTACCATCTGCACTGAAGGCAAAATCGCGGACGGCAAGTGGCTTGTCACTGCCCGCAGGAGTAAGTTGTGCCGGTTGTATCACTTCAGAACGGCTGAAAGCGGGCAACTCATACTGTACAATTACACCTTTTTCGATAGCATAATAAGCAGTGCCTTCGGTATTCCATTTCAGTCCTCGCTGAGCAGACAGGCTGCTGCTGCCCAGGCAAAAGAGCAGGCAGAGAATAAATAAATTGATGGAGCGCATAGATATTAGCTTGATTTAAGTAATCAGACGTCTAAAATAATAAAGACTGGCGTATGATGGTCAAAAGAATCCTGATCGCCTTTATTCAAACAAATCATCCATCGTCAGGCTATTTTGAATCAGTCTCTCTGAATATTCATTTTGTTTTAATCCAAAGGTGGTCAGCATAACCAGGAACAATGATTTTCTGGTACCCGTGGCCTGCTTAAAGACAGTACGCTTGTTTTCCAATTCAGCGCTATATTTTTTATCGATCATAAACTCCGATTCCGCATACTTCATTTCACAAATATTGATCACCTGATCTTTACGGTCAATCAATAAATCAATTTGAGCCCCCTGCTCCTTCTGCGACAGCTTCCTCCAGGCTGCTTCTTCGGTGTATACGCCCGAAATTCCCAGCGCCTGCTTAATCTGTACAATATGTTTCAAACAAATTCTTTCAAAAGCAACGCCGCTCCAGCTACGCCATGATTGGCCTGTTGCAAAAGCCTGCCAGGTGCCTTTACCTTTGGATCGGTTACTTTCCATAAACTTCAAATAGAAGTGGGTAAACTCATCTGCCAGTTTGAATATCTGATCTTTTGACTTTTTGTTGTAAGGCAGCCATGCCGTAACAAAGCCAGACTCAATCAACTCGTCCAGCTGACTGGTGATTGTGCCTCCCGAATTTACTCCCACAGCGTCCAGTATCTGCGTGCGGGTCATTCCTGCATTATTGCGTGCAAGCGCTTTTACAATAGCCAGGTGGCGATCAGCATCATCAAACAATGCGTGATACAGGTTTTTAAATTCTCCTTCGAGCAACCCATCTTTGGTGAAACAGATCCGGTCGATCATCTGCGTGGCGCTTTCTCCTTTCCGTATCTCTTTGAGATAATGTGGTATGCCCCCCATCACCATATACAACTGTAGTATCTGATAACGATCGGGAGCGATGTTAAGCGACTGTACATATTTTTCCGTCTCCCGCAATGTAAAAGGCAGTAATCTTATTTTCCTGGTAATCCGGTTATGCAGCCCACCGCGATTGTTGACTATATTTTTGATCATCCAGGAGGCAGCAGAGCCGCATATGACCACAATCAGGCTGGTCTGTTTATTTGCCCAACTGTTCCACCAATGATCAAAGGCGGCCAGGAAACCTGAGCGATGGGTATTGAGCCAGGGAAATTCGTCCAGGAATACCACGCATTTACCATCAGCCAGTTTGGGCAGAAGCAAATGACTCAACAGATCAAAGGCATCGGGCCAGTTAGCCGGTTTCTGATATAGTTTAGGATTACCTGCAGCCAGGCCCAATGCCTTATGAAAATTTTCTAACTGCGTACGCATGGATGTATCGCTTGTGCCCGTCAGTTCAAAGACCAGTTGCTTCCTGAGCTGTTGCCTGATAAGAAAGGTCTTACCAACCCTGCGGCGGCCGAAGACGGCAATTAACTCCGGTATCTTCGACTTCAGTACTTCATTCAGGATACCCGTTTCTATTTCACGACCAATGAATGCTTCCATGACGCTTTTTATTAACAGCCAAAAGTTAGCATAAAATATAGTTCTGGCTGTTAATAAAAAGAATTATTTGCAGCCAAATGTATAAAAATTAGTATGTTTTGGCTGCTGATAAGATATTTTATCCGCAGCCAAAACTGGGGATAAATATAAATACCTGGTTATCCATAAAATTTGAATGAAGAATGCCGGTTCCGAAAACTCGTCCCGAAACTTCGGGAGAACCGGTGACGGCTGGCATCCCGCCAGCGGCGGGAAGCGCTCCAGTCAACTGCGCTGAAAACGAAAAAAGGGGCCAACAGGTGTATCCTTCGAGTGGAGAATACCGGATCCCGAAACTTCGGGAGAACCGGTGACGGCTGGCATCCCGCCAGCGGCGGGAAGCGCTCCAGTCAACTGCGCTAGAAACGAAAAAAGGAACCACCAGGTGTATCCTTCGAGTGGAGAATACCGGATCCCGAAACTTCGGGAGAACCGGTGACGGCTTGCATCCCGCCAGCGGCGGGAAGCGCTCCAGTCAACTGCGCTAGAAACGAAAAAAGGATACACCAGGTGTATCCTTTTTTGTGGAGAATACCGGAGTCGAACCGGTGACCTCTTGCATCCCGCCAGCGGCGGGAAGCGCTCCAGTCAACTGCGCTGAAAACGAAAAAAGGATACACCAGGTGTATCCTTTTTTGTGGAGAATACCGGAGTCGAACCGGTGACCTCTTGCATGCCATGCAAGCGCTCTAGCCAACTGAGCTAATTCCCCTTACATTCCCCTAACGGGGACGCAAAAATAGGGGATTTGATCAATTTAATGAAGGGAGTTTCAATCTTCTTTTTTGTTTTCAGCAAAGGGCTGATCGGCCGGAGCATCACCCGGTTTTGTATCGGTAGTATCTGTTCCATTTTTACTCAACCAGGAAGCGAGTTTTGCCAGCAGTACATCTTTATAACCGGCCAGCAGGTGAGAGCTCAGGTTTTTGGCAACAAAAGGAATGGCGATGCGGGTAATCCAGCCTGCCCGGGCCAGTAATCCTTTTTTTACAATTACATCTACCAGAAAATCACTCACGCCGGTCAGGAGTACATTGTTGCGATCGCGCGTGGTGAGGCGCCCCACCCACTCGATAGCTTTCTGTACAGGAACCAGTTCCTGTTTAATACTCTTTACATCCTGCCGCACCAGTTCTTTCTGGGCCTGCAATAAAGCGGTCAGCCGTTGCTTTTCCCGCAGCAGATCGTCATATGTCCTGATTGTCCTGTTCATACACTTTGCGGATGATTAAGTTGCGGATATAGGGAAATATAATGCGTGAGCGCATCCAGAGGATCAGTAATAATAAAAGGGTAAACACAACTGCGCCCAGCACAAAACCGAGTGCACGGTTATGCAGCAGATCACCCAGCCACCAGGATAGTGCAATACCCAGAAATAAAAAAATAAGCAGACCCAGTACGCACACCGCCATCATGACCACGGCACCCGAAGCAATATTGGTTGCTTTCTGCGTAATGTTTACAACGGCCAGCTTGTAGTAGGTGTCGGCCAGGTCTTCTACATGGTCAACCAGATCGGCTGCTTTTTCTTTTAATTCTTCCATGACAGACTGGGGTTAGGTGATATAAAATAAAAAAGGCTATTGAAAGGCAGCTGCAACAGCATATCGGTTTTTCACAACCTCCTCTGTCAACCCGCTTTCAATAGCCCCCTAACAAAAATACGATTAGCTATTATAGCTTTCTTTCAGCTTGTTTACCTTTTCTTCTGCAGCAGCACGGGCATGACGTACTTTTTCTTTTACTTCTTCTGCCATTTCTTCAGCCCCATCTTTGCCCCTGTGCCAGAGTGAACCCAGGCTATCAGCCCAATCGCCGGCAGTTTTCCGGATTTTCTTACGCATATCTTTCCCTTTTTCGGGAGCAATCAACATTCCAATAACGACGCCAGCGGCGGCCGCACCCAGAATGCCCAGCATTACTTTGTTACGGTTAGTCATAATCGTACAATTTAAAGCGTTAAGGAATCTGTTATCACCCTATCTGGCATAAAAACCATACCAGAAACAACCTTCACTGTTATGCATGAAAAAAGCCCCACAACGGGGGCTTTTCAGTAGTATGATGTGGGGTTTATTCTCCCCAGATTTCTGCTTCCTTATTGAGCCATTTTTTTACGAGATCGGTCGTTACCGATTTGGGACGCTCGATGGGGAAACCCAGTGCACGGCTCCAGCACAGATTGGCCAGTACACCCAGGGCGCGGCTTACACCAAACAAAACTGTATAATATTCATACTCTTTCATGCCGAAATGCACCAGCAGCGATCCGCTATGCGCATCCACATTGGGCCAGGGATTTTTTACCTTACCCAGCGATTGCAGAATGGGCGGCACTACTTCATAAACATTCCATACCGTTTGCACGAGCTTATCATCGGGCATATGTTTTTTGCCAAACTCCATCTGCGCGGTAAAGCGGGGGTCTGTTTTGCGGAGTACGGCGTGACCATAACCGGGTACTACCTTACCCTCACTGAGTGTTTTTTTCACATATTCGGCGATCTCTTCTTTGCTGGGGCTATCGGTATTGAGCGTGGCCTGCATCTCAAATATCCATTTGATCACTTCCTGGTTGGCCAGCCCATGCAGGGGACCTGCCAGGCCATTCATACCTGCGGCGAAACTGAGATAGGGATCACTCAATGCAGAACCTACCAGGTGTGTGGTGTGTGCCGACACATTACCCGCTTCATGGTCTGCATGAATGGTCATATAAAGGCGCATCAGTTCCTTGAAGGTATCATCTTCGTAACCCAGCATATGAGCAAAGTTGCCCGCCCAGTCAAGCAGTCCATTGGGTTGTATGTGTTCGGCGAATTTGTATTTGCGGCGATAGATATAAGCGGCAATACGTGGCAGGCGTGCAATAAGATCCATCGAATCGTCAAACACAGCCTCCCAGTAATCTTTTTTATTCAATCCGGCTGCATATCGTTTGGCAAACTGGCTTTCGGTCTGCAGGGCCATGATGGCCACTACAAACTGTGTCATGGGGTGTGTATTGAGGGGTAGCGCTTCAATGGAATGGAATACATGGTTAGGCACATGGCTGCGGCGCTGCAATACAGAAGTCACATGCTGCACATCTTCTTCTGTAGGCAATTCACCGATCAGCATCAGGTAAAACAGGCCCTCTGGCAGGGGCTCTGTACCACCGGGGGCCTTGGGCAGTTTTTCACGAAGCTCATCAATGGAGTAACCGCGGAAACGAATACCTTCCTGCGCATCGAGCAGAGATGTTTCACTCACCAGGCCGGTAATACCCCGCATTCCCTGATATATCTGCGATAGCTGTACTTCGCCGATCACTTTATTACCATGTTCCTTGAGCAATTCCTTGATTTCACCGCCAAGCTGGTCAGCTTTGGCCTTAAACCTTTCTTTAATTATACCCATGACAACGGATTTAAAATTCCAGTGATTATTAAGTGATAAAGGTAGCTAATGCACGTTGGGGTAACAAAAAATTGGATCGGAATGTTCAATTAGAAAATGATAAGAAGCGCCTTTATGGGAAAATGATGACAGAAGTCTGCACAAGGCCTCCGGACCGGCCGGTAAGCAGGTATACCGGCAAAACCGCCACAGTTTACTTGGGTGTTTTGCGGTACATGTACCAGGCCACTATAATAAAGACCAGGTTGGGCAGCCACGCGGCCAGCAAGGGGGGGAAATTGCCCTTGGTGGCAAATACGGTTGAAAAACGATCAGACAGGATAAACAATACGGCAATGATGATACCCATAGCCAGGTGCATACCACTTCCACCCCTGGTCTTACGGCTGGCGATGACGGCTCCGATCAGCGTCAGCAGTATAACAGCTGCCGGCGTGGCAGTACGCCGGTACTTCTCCACCTTCAGCGCACTTAACCCTTCACGTCCCCGCAACTCTTCGCGGGCAATATAGGCCGAAAGCTCAGGCGTGGTCAGTTTATCCTTGATATACTCATCATTGTGCAATTCCTCGGGTTTGAGTGGTATGTTCAGCAGTAAGGTATCGCGTAGCTGTGTACGCTCACCCAGGCTATCTACAAATCTTTCCACTGCATTGATGAGCTGCCATTTTTTATGGGCCGTATCCCAGCGCACATAATTGCTGCGCACATTATATATAACCTGGTTGTGGCTGACCCGCTCCAGGAAAAATTTGCCCGCCGATTTACTGGCTGTATCAAAATTTTTTATGCCTACATAGGTATTGGTATCTACGCGCTGATAAAAACAATTGATACAGGAGGTAAAGTTGCGGTTCTTGGTAGGGTCATCCCGGTCAATATAGCTGGCCTGAAAATTACTCCGGATGGCGTTGGCCCGGGGAATGAGGTAGCGATTGCCCAGCCACAGGAGAAAACCCAGGAATAGGGCGCCTATGAGATAAGGCCGCAGCATGCGGTTATAGCTGGTACCGCTGGCCAGTATGGCAATAATTTCTGACCGGGTGGCCAAACGGCTGGTAAAAAAGATAACAGCAATAAATACAAAAAGGGGAAACAGAAGGCCCCAGATAAAAGGCACAAAGCCGAAATAATACTGGGTAATGATCTTACCGGTAGACAGGCCCGTTTTCACAAAATCATCTGCCTTTTCGCTGCTGTCCACGGCTACGGCTACCACCATAAACAACATCATGCAGAAGAAGAATGTGATCAGAAAATTCTTCAATATGTACCAGTCGAGTTTCCCCATTCGGCTTTCAACAGGCTGGGATCTTTAGTGTTAACACCCGGCGCCCGGGCTGCGAAGTAACAGAATTATCGGGGAACGAAATGTGAAAAAAGCAGAAGCTGTTCACGATCTCATTATTGCTTAACAAAAGAAAATGCAAGATTATGCGTTAATAGATGCAGAAACACCGTACCTCCCGAAAACCCGGCATTAAAAAAGCCCATTGCTCACAGGAAGAATCCTGTTTACAATGGGCCATCCGGAAAAGCCCTCAAAAAAAACGATACGGCTAATGGTTAATGGTCTCTTTTAAGACCCTGACACAAAGCTGGTCAATTAAGCAATAGCAGTCAAGGTGATTTCAACCCGAAATGACCCCGTTTTTTGACGGTAAGTGAATCCTGATTTTAATGTTAAATTGTAGAAATATTGTTATCAATATATTGATTATTATTAATTTAGATTTCCAAACCGTAAAAAAACCATCTGATTATGGCAAGCCAACCAATTCCTGTAGCACAGGCAAACGCTATGATCGCCCAGTACCTCGCTTATATGAATAGCCTGGGCGTAGACATGAAAACCCAAACCCACTGTATCTGTTACGATTCAGCGGCTTTCTCCAAATGGATCAATGCTGTACAGCCTTATGCGGATGAATTCCGCATCTGTGAAGGCGTGTATCCCGAAGGATTTGTACAGGCGGGACATCTGACCGCTATTATCTGGCCGTATAAAGACGGCAAACCAGCCGTTATACCCAAAGACATCAACCTGGGTGGCGGTCTGCAGGATCCTGATGGTACTATCAACCCATTCAATGACGGAAAGACGTTGCCATGACCGGCAACAGTTTGGTAGCGTCGATAGTCATCGTTTTATATGATATCATTATTGGCGTTTCGGCTCTGGTGGCTATCCTCTTTCGAAAAGAGATAGCCACCAGAAGCCTTTTACCCCTGGCCTTCCTGTTGCCTTATGTTTTCATACAGGAACTGATCCCTGACTTTTTTCCTTTCGAAAATTCCTTCATCTATAACGTCTATCGCCCCGTCACCGTATTGGTGTTTCTCCTTATCTACAGCAGTATTCCTTTTATGAAACCGCGGGTAAAACTCATGCGGTGGGTGACTGGCATTTATCTGGCCCTGGTAATACTCAACTTTACTTTCCTGGAGTCAATCCGCGATCCGGGCGGCTATCCGGGTACACTACGCAATTTTGTGTGCACTTTCTTCGCTTTTTTATTCCTGATAGAATATTTCAAACTCGACGACCGGACACTCGAAAAATACTGGCTACCTGTACTATGGGTTTCTATTGGTATAGTCATTTTTTATCCGGTAACTTCAATTAGCATTACCTTTAGAAAATTTCTGATACCCCGTGACATTATCCTGTTTGGAATGAAAGTGTATCACCTGATTCCACAGGTAATGAGCATTTTTATGTATTCCTGCTTTATTTATGCTTTTTACCTATGCCGAGTGAGAAAGTCGACTTTATTATCTCAATAGTTGGCAGCAGCCTGTTTATCTTATTACTGGTCGCCGCCGCTGTTTTGCTTTTCCGCATATATCTGCGCCGCAAGAACAGATTGTTGCTGGAAAAGGAAAGAATGAGCATTCAGTTTGAGCAAACCCTGCTCCGCTCCAAACTGGAAATACAGGAACAGACGTTCAATAATATCAGTAAAGAAATTCACGATAATATCGGTCAGGTATTAAGCCTGGCCCGTATCAATGTAAACGGTATTGATGCATCAGGACAGGAAAACCGCCTGCAGCGTATTGATGATCTTCTCGGAAAAGCCATTACCGACCTGCGCAACCTCAGCCACTCACTGGATAGTGAAGTGATCCGCTCTGCGGGATGGCTCAAAGCCGCAGAACGTTTGTTTTCAGACCTCGAAAAGACAGGACAATACCAGGTCACGTTCTCTACTGCACCGGCACTGCCACCACTGGGCGCCGACAAATCCATCATTCTTTTCCGGATGATCCAGGAAATTGTGAACAATATTATCAAACATGCCCAGGCCAGTACAATTGAATTTTCGGCCGAGCCGATCGACCGTCAGCTGCATATGCGCATTCGCGACAATGGCCGTGGATTTGATATGGAAAAAGCAAAAAAAGGCGCCGGCCTGCAAAACCTCCGGAGCCGTTGTAATATGATTGGCGGACAAATGCACATTACAAGCGAGCCCGGCAATGGCACTCTGGTAACAATAATGATCAATACCTAACTGATGGATACACCTCTTATCAAACTGGCACTGGTAGACGACCACAGCCTGCTGCGCAGCGGATTGCGTGAACTCATTTCCTTAATCCCCGGCTTTGAAGTGATACTTGAAGCAGATAATGGCAGAGATTTTATTGAAAAACTGAAAACCAATCCCGCTCCCGATATTGTACTTCTTGATATCACTATGCCCGAAATGGATGGTCACGAGACCGCTTTGTGGATACGCGACAACCTGGCTGATACCCGTGTGCTGGTATTGAGCATGATGGACAATGAAGTGGCCATTATCAATATGATCCGAGCCGGGGCAAGAGGTTATATTCTGAAAGACAGCAAACCTGTTATTTTCAGGCAGGCGCTCGAAGAGGTGCGCGATAAGGGTTTTTATATGAATGACCTGGTAAGTCAGCGCGTATTGAATCATATGGCCGGGCAGGATGTATCCGGTACCGGCAACAGTACGGCCGGTCTTTCCGAAAAAGAAATCCGCTTTCTGAAATACTGCTGCACTGAAATGACGTATAAGGAAATTGCTGCCGAAATGGATTTAAGTCCCCGTACAGTAGAAGGCTACCGCGATGATCTGTTCAGACGCCTGCAGGTGCAATCACGTGTGGGACTGGCCATGTTTGCGATCCGCAATGGACTGTTTACTTTATAACCGCTGTTTGAGCCGCTCCACCATTTCTGTTTTCCAGGAAGCAAATACTCCCTGACTGATCTTTTCGCGTGCCTGACCTACCAGCCAGAGATAAAAAGCCAGATTATGAATACTCGCCAGCGTAAGTGCAAGTATTTCCTTTGATTTCATTAAATGACGGAGATAGGCTTTGCTATAATACTGGCTTACCTCGCAGGGCAGACCGGGATTGATCGGAGAAAAGTCTGACTCCCATTTTTTATTATCAATGTTGATCACCCCCTGGGTGGTAAACAACATACCATTGCGTCCATTGCGGGTGGGCATTACACAATCAAACATATCAACCCCCATGGCAATACATTCCAGGATATTCCAGGGAGTGCCCACTCCCATGAGATAACGCGGCTTCTGGTCAGGGAGATGATCGCAGCACCAATCGCATATTTCGTACATGACCGGTTCCGGCTCGCCCACACTTAACCCGCCAATAGCATTGCCGGTAGCATTTTTAGCACTGATGTATTCGCAGGATCTTTTGCGCAGATCTTTAAAAGTACCTCCCTGCACTATCGGAAAAAGATTCTGGGTATATCCATACTTATCCGGTGTGTCTGTAAAGCGGGTAATACATCGGTCGAGCCAGCGATGGGTCAGTTCCATCGACTGAAGAGCATAAGCGTATTCGCTTCCGCCGGGAGGGCATTCATCAAAAGCCATGATGATATCACCACCTATGACCCGCTGAATGTCCATTACATATTCGGGCGAAAAAAGATGTTTGGATCCGTCGATATGTGATTGAAAGGTCACCCCTTCTTCTCTGATCTTGCGGGTACCGGCCAGCGAAAATACCTGGTAGCCGCCGCTATCTGTAAGTATCGGCCCCTGCCAGCCATTAAATTTATGAAGACCTCCGGCCGCTTCCAGTACATCCAGACCGGGCCTCAGGTAGAGGTGATAGGTATTGCCCAGTATGATCTGCGCCTGCACATCCTGACGCAACTGCTGCTGAGTCACGGCTTTTACGCTTCCTACGGTACCCACCGGCATAAAAATCGGCGTCCGTATCTCACCATGATCCGTCCGGATAATACCGGCTCTTGCCTTTGACCCTGTATCGCGGGCCTGTAATTCAAATGTCAGTGCGGCCATAGCGGTGCAAGATAAAGAAAGGTATAAAAAGTTTAAAAGTATAAAGGTTTAAGGGGTAGCGCCCACCTTTATACTTTTAAACTTTTAAACCCTTTATACCTCTTATACTCTTTATATCTTTCCTTCATATCTTCGCGGCATGCCACCAATTAACTGGAGTGAGATCGTTTTCTATTCCTTTTGTGCCGTTACGGTTATACAACTCTTCTACTACCTTTTCTTTTTCAGCCGCATCGCTTTTTTTACCCAAAAATCCAAACTACGCAGTCAGCAGCATCCGGTATCGGTGATCATTTGCGCACGCGATGAAGATGAAAACCTGGCCCGCAATCTGCCCGGTGTGCTGGTACAGCAATATCCGAGCACCTTTGAGGTGGTAACGGTCAATGACAATTCTGTAGACGATTCGAAATACATTTTACAGGAACTGAAAAAAACATTCAAGTCGCTCAATGTGGTGGAGCTGACACAGGAAGCCAAACTTATTTCCGGAAAAAAATATCCGCTTTCGATTGGCATCCGTGAATCCAAACATGAGATCCTGCTTCTGACAGATGCCGACTGTGTGCCCGCCAGCGAATTCTGGATTCAGAAAATGCAGGACGCTTATGACGACGATACAGAAATAGTGCTGGGCTATGGCGCCTATCATAAAAAATCGGGGGTACTGAATAAACTTATCCGGTTCGAAACATTTCATACCGCCCTGCAATACCTCTCCTACGCACTCGCAGGCATGCCGTATATGGGTGTCGGCAGGAACCTGTCGTATAAAAAACAGCTCTTTTTCCGAAACAAGGGATTCTCCTCTATCAATCATATTCCCAGTGGAGACGATGATCTTTTTATCAACAAAGTGGCAACCCGTGTCAATACAGCAGTAATCCTCGACCCGGAGTCCATCACACGTTCTATTCCCAAAACCACCTGGAAGGGATGGCTCAGACAAAAATCGCGGCATTACACCACGGCCAAATATTATAAACCCCGTCACAAATTTTTACTGGGTCTCTATTTCACCACCCAATTTCTTTTCTATCCCATGCTGGCTGCAAGTATCATCTTTTTTGACTGGCGGTGGGCACTGGCGGTATTCGGAGCACGCCTGCTGATCCAGGGTTTTGTTTTTTATAAGTCCATGAAAAAAATGGGCGAAGGTGATCTTTGGGGCTGGTATCCCCTGCTTGATCTGTGGATGTTCTTTTATTATCTCATCTTTGCCCCTGCCCTCTGGCGCAAACCTGAAAAACAATGGAGCTAAACGCAGGCAGTAATCCCCAACCGGAAATCCTGTTACGGTATTTTTCTGATTTCTCTCCCACCCAACTGAGTCAGCTGACCAGCCTGGGTCCTCTGTATGCAGAATGGAATGAAAAGATCAATGTAGTATCGCGCAAGGATATTGATAGTCTGTATGAGCGGCATATCCTTCACTCGCTGAGTATTGCTGCCAGCTTCCCATTCGAACCGGGTATGGAGATACTTGATCTGGGTACCGGAGGTGGTTTTCCGGGCGTGCCACTCGCTATCTTTTTTCCTGAGGTAAAATTTCACCTGGTCGACAGCATTGCCAAAAAGCTGAAAGTGATTGATGCCGTGGCCGAAGCTGTTCATCTCCCCAATATTACAACCCAGCATAGCCGTGTGGAAGATATTAAGAACCGTCGTTTCAACTTTGTGGTGTCCCGCGCTGTAGCACCATTAAAGGACCTGTGGCGCTGGAGCCGTCCGCTTCTGCTTAAAGAACAGCCGCCACAAAGCGAACTCCCCGTTCCCGGGCTGATCTGCCTGAAAGGAGGTGATCTGGCTGCTGAAATACAGGAAAGTAATACACGCCCCCGCCAGCTTCCTATCAGCGAATTGTTTGATGAGCCCTTTTTCCAGGATAAGTATATTATTTATGTACCCCGGTAATATGAATTACCGCTTAGTGGTATTGGCTTATTGACCCGCTTGAGCCAACTTTGCAGTATGAAAGATATCTCGGTATGTATTGTGGATGACAACAGGGACCTGCGCAATGCGCTGGAGGAGATCATCAGTATGTCAGAAGGCTATGAATGTGTGGGCACTATCGGAACGGCTGAAGAGGCCATCCGCCAAATACCTGAACTTCAACCCGATGTAGTGTTGATGGACATAAACCTGGGCACGGAAGAAAGCGGTATTGATTGTGTGCGTGTACTGAAACAACAGGTACCCGCTACCAATTTTATGATGTGTACGGTGTATGAAGAAGATGAAAAGATTTTTCAGGCATTGAGTGCAGGCGCCAGTGGCTATATCCTCAAAAAAACGGCTCCTGCCAGGTTGCTGGGTGCCATCAGGGAACTTTATCAGGGGGGTGCCCCAATGAGCAGCCAGATCGCGCGCAAGGTGGTAGCCGCTTTCCAAAGCAAACCGGCCGCCAACTCCGAAACCGAAGTGCTCGACGGCCTTTCAAACCGTGAAAAAGAGATCCTGGAACAGCTAAGTAAAGGATTGATGTACAAGGAGATAGCAGCAGAGTTATTTATCAGCCCCGAAACTGTTCGTAAACACGTTTATCATATTTACGAAAAGCTGCATGTAACCAACCGGATCGAAGCAGTTAACAAATATTTTGGCAGGTAGCATCCTGCGATAGGGTTACAAGAGGGTATAAAAATACCACTAAAGTGGTATTCCCTACCCCATGCAAACCCACTAGTTTCGTATAAGAATCGGAAGTTCTACTTGTTAAACCTACCGTTAACCGTTAAACTATTCCTTCGCACGTTGTGATCATAAGCGCGAGGGCCCTAATCAAACTAAAAGCCATCCCTCAGGATGGCTTTTTAATTTAGTTGCGATAAAAGGTATCGTTTATTGCAGCTTCAGTTTATTGTTCTGTCGTTCTGTATCTGCCATTCGCTGGCTGGGGTCAATTTCTGCCAGCACGATATCTCCGATGCGGCGATCGGTTTCAATCACATAGCTTTCGCTGGTCCATTTCCAGGCGGGGTATACTTTACGTTTGATCGTATCTTCTTCCGGTTTGGCTCCATACATAAGATCGAGGGGTATGTAATGCATTTCTGAACTGCCGTCGCGGAAGGTCAGTTGCAGGTCAACGGGCATCGGCATCAGTCCCACACGTTTTATACGTATCAATGATTTGCCGCCTTCTTCCCACAGGCTGTCAAAAGCATAGTCGATCGTGCGGGTTCCATTTACCCAATACTCCTTGTACCAGTCCAGTTCAATATCACTGTTCTTTTCGGCAATGCGGATAAAATCATCCACATTGGGATGTTTGAACCGCCACTGACGATAATAGTCCAGCAGTATTTTATCTCTTACCTGTGCACTCACGATATATCCCAGCTGCTCGAGAAATACGGCGCCTTTTGAATAGGCAGCAGCGCTATAGGCAAAATTGGTATTGAAGTGATCGGCATGCGTGGTGAGCGGCTCTTCTTTACCACTCTTAACCAGTGAGAAATAACCACGATAACTGCCATCGTGTATAAAGCCGGTTGTTTTGCCACTAAGGAAGGCTGAAATGCGATCGTCTGCATAGCTGGTAAACCCTTCATCCATCCAGGCATACAGTGACTCATTGGTTCCGAGGAGGCCCTGGTACCAGTTGTGCATCCATTCATGCAGCCAGGCTCCGGGGCTGGCCAGCAGGGTAGACATGGGGTATTCCATACCACCATCGCCACCGTGTACAAATGAGTATTGCTTATAGGGATAAACGCCGAATGTTTTTTCGATATAGGGAAATGCCTTTTCTGCATCATCGAGGATCTTTTCCCATGCTTTTGCATTGGTAGCACCTGATTTGTAAAGCAGGTGAAGCGTCACATCGGAACTTACCTTACGTGTTTTGTGAATGTATTCAGGATCGGCAGCCCACATAAAATCATGTACGCCGGGTGCTACAAATTTCCAGGTCAGTTTATCCCCGGCTGGTCTGTTTACCTTCGTTCCGGGTGCTTCATATCCATAACCGATCTGTGCTGCGTTTTGCAGATAGCCCGTGCCACCCAGAATATAGTTCTTATCAATTTTGATATTCACATCAAAGTCACCCCATACTCCGTAAAATTCGCGACCGATATACGGTGTGGGATGCCATCCGTCATAATCGTACTCGCACATTTTGGGGTACCATTGGCTCATGGAGTAGCGCACTTTGGTACCAGGGTTGTCACGGCCGCTGCGGCGTATCTGCAGGGGTACCTGTGCTTCAAAGTCCATATCAAATACTACTTTGGTGCGAGGCAGGATCGGCTTATCCAGTGTAACCTCCAGAATGGTTTCCAGCACTTCATATTTCTGGGCACGACCATTCATTTTCAAAGAAAGGATCTTCTGGTACCCGATCTCATCAGGCTGTAGTTTCTGAATGCGGTCCTTCACCCGGCCATCCCAATCTGCTCCACGCCCTACCTGTATGGTGCCCTGGCGGCGGCTGCGGGTATCCATCATACTGCCGGGTTGAAATGCATTAAAATACAAATGGTAGAAAACGCGCTTCAGTGTGTCTGGCGAGTTGTTCCAGTATTCCAGTTTCTGCTTGCCGGTAAACTGGTTGGTGGTCACGTTCATGTCGATATCCATGACGTATTTCACCTTTTGTTGCCAACGGTCTGGCTGAGCCTTAACCAACATGCCAGCGGCCATAGCTGCCAGCAGGAAAGAGAATCTTCTCATGAGATGCCTTGTTTATTTACGATGAACAAAGGATAAATTTCGGGAAATGCTGGCTTTATGAAAAGAAAAAATGATCGCCGGCATATCCGGCCCATAAAAAAAGCGCAATGAGAGGCATTGCGCTTTTTTGACATTTTCCGGTTTTACAGCGTAATACTGGTTCGCAACAGGCGTCCTTTCGGATTAAAGAACAAATATTTTTTATCCACGCTGCTCTTTTTTGCCCGTATCCGGTATTGTTCTATATCGCCGGGCAGATAGATCACCACTGTTTCTTCTACTTCCCTGTCAGCAAATTTGCTTTTGTCAAACCCATCTTTTACTTCCTGCGGCAGTTTTTCAAACTCCCAGGCCTTTTGCGTCTCTTTCCATACCCCTTTGTTGGTGTAGGAAGCAATCATCTGCTCGCCCTCCAATTCAAAATGTACGTCTACCCGTACCAACTGGTCTTTATATTCTACACCGCTAGCGCCCTTATACTGGTTGGTAAACGTTTCTTCCACGGCTTTGGGTATCTCCCTGATCTGGGCCTGTGTGGCAGTCATGCCCAGCAGACCTGTCAGAAAAGTCAGCAGGATCAAAAATTTCTTCATGGTGATGTATTTTATTTGCTCTGTTGCAAAATTGTTGCCTGTAGCCGGCAATTGAGCAGGAGCAGGGAGATTTTAAAAATAAATTATCATTTCTCTTTACCGGCCAGCACTATTACTATTTCACCCTTTACTGATTTCTCTCCGAAATATTGTACCATCTCTGCCAGTGTACCTCTTTTGTTTTCCTCATACAGTTTGGTGAGTTCGCGGCTGACACTGCATATGCGTTCGGCACCAAAATATCCGATAAACTCTTCGAGTGTTTTCACCAGGCGCATGGGTGATTCGTAGAAAATAATGGTACGGTCTTCTTCCGCCAGGCGGGTAAGCAGCGTGTGACGTCCTTTTTTTTGTGGCAGAAAGCCTTCAAAACAAAAACGGTTGCCGGGTATCCCGCTATTGACCAGGGCCGGTACAAAGGCAGTAGCGCCAGGCAGGCATTCTACCCTGACACCGGTTTTTATACATTCCCTTACCAGCAAAAAAGCAGGATCAGATATGCCAGGGGTACCGGCATCGGTGACCAGGGCCATTTTTTTACCTTCCAGCAATTGACTGACCAGGTGTTGCAATACCCGGTGTTCGTTGTGCTGATGGTAAGGTGATAATGGCCGGTTGATCTGGTAATGAGCCAGCAGGTGACCACTGGTGCGGGTATCTTCGGCAAGTATGAGATCTACGTCCTTCAGTACCTCCAGTGCACGCAGGGTAATATCTTTCAGATTGCCAATAGGTGTGGGAACCAGATAAAGCATGGGCGTTGATATGCTGACGCGGCCGGCGTTATGCAGCGCCTTTATTAGTTGACCGATACTTCAAAATACTCCATTACCGGGTTGGCCAGTAATTTCTTGCTGGCTTCTTCGGCGATCTGCTGGGCGGCTTCGGGCGAAGCAGCTTCAACCTGCAGGGTAATATTCTTGCCTACCCGTACATCTGACACTCCATTGAGACCCAGATTTTGCAACCCACCCATCACGGCTTTGCCCTGAGGATCCAGCAGGTCTTTCAATGGCATCACTTTTATCTGTACTGTATATGTCATGCTAGTTTCTTTTTGAGCGCCAAAGATACCAAAACGTACGCGATGAAAATGACGGGAACAGCCAGCCAGCTCAAAAATAATATCGCGATCACGGCTATAGCAAGTATAATCAGTTTGGGGAGATTGTTTTGCAGACTGAAATCTTTGAACTTCAGACTCATCATGGGGATAGAAGAGACCATCAGAAATGAAAGCCCCAGTATCACCCCTATCAGGATCCATTTGTTGAGCAGCAACTCCCTGGCCCATGGCTCCCCGATATTCCAGTATATAAGGGGAAAGGAAGCGACCAGCAATCCTGCGGCAGGAGTGGGTACACCTTTGAAATGATAGGTCTGTTCTGTATCGAGATTAAATTTTGCCAGGCGCCAGGCTGCCGCTGCAGGCAGTATGAAAGCGATCGCCAGCCAAATCATCGGTGTATCGAGACCACTGGGTGACTGGGCAAAGCTGAGACGCAGCAACTGATACAGGATCATGCCGGGTGCCACACCAAAGCTGACCACATCGGCCAGTGAGTCCAGTTGTTTACCCATTTCAGAAGTGGCTTTGAAAAGACGCGCTACAAAGCCATCCAGAAAATCGACCACGGCAGCCAGCCCGATAAACAGGGAAGCCATCCAGATGCGTTCGGGCATATCAATCAACTGCTGACCTTCGGGTGTGGCATAAGAACTGATTCCGTTTTGCAGGGTGCTTACGATGGCCAGGCAGCCAAACACCAGGTTGAGCAGCGTGAAAAGATTGGGAACTTGCTTCATGTGTATCTGTACGTATAAGTTGGTTCAAAAGTAGTCAACTCAGGGCAAAAGCCCGTGTCATGACAGGGCATTTTAACGGGCAGCCATCAGGCGTTCGATCTCCTCGGCAGTAATTGGAATATTTTTCATCAGGTCTTTATTGCCGGTACGCGTGATCCAGAAATTATTTTCAATACGGATACCCATTTTTTCTTCTTCGATATAAATGCCCGGTTCAATGGTAAAGACCATACCAGCCGTGATCGGCTCTGTACGGGTACCCAGATCATGCACATCTATCCCGAGATGATGCGAAATACCATGATAGAGATATTTGCGGTAAGCGCGGTTGTCGCGGTCTTCATTCTTCACATCGCCCTTACTGATGAGCCCGAGTTTCAGAAACTGTTTGGTAGCTTCTTCCCCTACTTTCTCTGTATAATCCACGATGCTGATACCGGGCTTGAGAATACTCTTCGCATAATTATGTAAATGCAGGCAGGCATTGTATACAGCCTTCTGACGGGCGGTGAATTTTCCATTGACCGGTACAGTACGGGTAAGATCGGCGCAATAGCCGCCGTACTCTGCTCCAAAATCCATCAGCACCAGTTCACCATCTTTACATTCCTGGTTGTTGAATACATAATGCAGGGTACGTGCCCGGTCGCCGCTGGCGATAATACTGTTGTAGGCAGCACCGGCAGCACGCTGCATCAGGAAGGAATGAAGGATCTCTGCTTCAATTTCATACTCCATAACACCCGGCTTGATAAAGCGCAGCAATCGTCTGAATGCATTTTCAGTGATGTCAATTGCCTGCTGCATTACCTCAATTTCAAACGGTGTCTTTACTGCACGCAGATCGCGCATAATGCGGGCAGCCCTTTCAAATTTATGCAGGGGGTAACGTTGCTTCATTTCATCTACAAAGCGATAATCGCGGGTGCGGATCTGACTGGCCTTACGATCATTTTCATTGCTGGGCAATACCAGTGTTTCGGCCAGATGTATCCATGTCTGCAACGGAGCCTCCAGGCTGTCGGCCCACATAATGGTCTGCACGCCACTGATGGTCCGGGCCTCATTTGCCCGCAGGCGTTTACCATCCCATTTCTCCTTCAGTTCATTGGGGCGTACCAGCACCAGCACTTCCCTGTATTTGGGGTCTGGGTTGTCGGGGAAGAGGATTACCATAGAATCTTCCTGCACAATACCCGAAAGCCAGTAGAGATCGCTGTTTTGCTTAAACCGGTAAATGGCATCGCCATTGCTGGGAACCTCATCATTGCTCAGAAAAATGGCAATCGAATTTTTGGGCATACGGGCGGCAAACCGGGCCCTGTTTTTCACAAAAAGCTGGGAATTAAGGGGTAAATTTTTCATGTGCTCCTATATATCAATCAGGTAAAGAATAAAATTTGACTTTGCAATGGTAACAATTTATTTGCTGCATGCGGCACTGATCCTCAGCCGGATAAAAAACAGCAGAAAGCCCTGAAATGGAATTCATCGAACAGCAAAAGGGAGGTTTTTAGATAATTTGTAAAAAACAGGCCATTTTATAGATTTTTTAAATAATAATTGCACTTTCCGAAACGTTTTCTAATGTGTAACGCTAACACTCGTTTGTGTTTACCGGATTTTGTGATTTACCTTTGTGACTTATCAAATTGCTTGCTTCTATGTCAACTACGTTAACCATCCTGTCTCCCACCCATCTCCAGCTTTCAGGTATTCTTCATGCAGACCGTGTACACTATCAGTGCACTCCTGATGAACTGGTGCAGGCTACGCTCCGCCTCGGTGAAGGTGAATTGAATGATTCAGGAGCCCTGGTGATTCTTACCGGTGAATTTACCGGTCGCTCACCCAAAGACAAATTCATCGTAAAAGATGAACTGACTGCAGCCACCATACACTGGAACGAATTCAATCTGCCTATTGATCCCGCTTATTATAACATCATTCACAAACAGGTGACCGATCATCTCAACAGCCGCAATGAGCTGTGGGTACGCGATTGTTATGCCTGTGCTGATCCGCGCTACCGCCTGCGTATACGCGTCGTGAATGAAAAACCGGCCAACAACCTGTTTGCCTACAATATGTTTATCAGACCCGAAGAAGAGGAACTGGAAACATTCAAACCCGAATGGCATATTTATTCTGCGCCTTCCCTTAAGCTCGACCCGCAGGTATGCGGCACCCGCCAGGGCAATGCAGCTGTCATTTCATTTAAACATAAAACAGTACTGATCGCCGGCTCAGGTTATACAGGAGAGATCAAAAAAGGTATTTTCACCATTCTCAACTATCTGTTGCCGCAGGAAAGAAATGTACTGAGTATGCACTGCAGCGCCAACAAAGGTGCAGATGGTGATACCGCTGTTTTCTTCGGACTGAGCGGCACTGGTAAGACTACGCTGAGCGCTGACCCGTCCCGCCAGCTTATTGGCGATGATGAGCATGGCTGGACAAACGACAACATCTTCAATTTTGAAGGTGGCTGTTATGCAAAAACAATTAATCTTTCTGAAGAGAAAGAACCCGAGATATTTCATGCCATCCGGCCCGGCGCACTGGTAGAAAACACACAATTCTTCTCCGGCACCAATCGTATCAATTTTGATGATGCAGCCATCACGGAAAATACCCGTGTGTCTTATCCGCTGCATTTCATCAGTAATGCCGCCGAGCCTTCTACCGGCAGCCTGCCCCGCAATATCTTTTTCCTTACCTGCGATGCATTTGGTGTGCTGCCTCCTGTTGCCCGACTCAGTGCCGGCCAGGCCATGTACCAGTTCATCAGCGGTTATACCGCCAAGGTAGCCGGTACAGAAGCCGGTGTCACAGAGCCCAAGCCTACATTCAGCGCCTGCTTCGGAGCGCCATTCCTGCCCCTGCACCCGGGCAAATATGCTTCTATGCTGGGTCGCAAAATGATGGACAATGATGTAAACGTGTGGATGATCAATACCGGATGGACCGGCGGTCCTTATGGCGAAGGCAGCCGTATGAAACTGAAATATACCCGGGCTATGATCAGTGCAGCATTAAATGGCCAGCTCGATGATGTGGAATTTGTACAGCATGAACGGTTTGGTATGGCCATACCCGTAAGTTGCCTCGGAGTACCTGCAGAGGTACTCAACCCGCGCAATACCTGGGCCGATAAAAATGCGTACGATGAAAAAGCCAAATACCTGGCAGGTCTCTTCGTGAAGAATTTCGAAAAATACGCGTCTGGCGTGAACCAGGAAATACTGGATGCCGCACCCAAAGTTGATTAACTTCTCCTTGGTTTGTGTGACATCTCATCCCTTGGTTTGTGTCACACAAACCAAGGACGGTTTTCATATATTCACCGGTTGTTGTTTTCAACAACCGGTTTTTTTATTTCATAAACGATTACTTCCTGTTTATACGCCTTTACATTGCGGCCACACTGGTTGGCAGGTGTCCACCGGCCAGGATATTGCCCGACAAGCCGGAGCGCCCGCTGACCAAGCCCATAACCGGGATCTTCCAGCAATTTTAATTGCCCCATGTCTCCATGCTGATTGATCACAAACTGAACTTTCACCTTATACTGCCCATCCGGAATAGCCTGAATCACCGAGTCCGGCAATTGGGTGCCCGTCCGGATATAAGTCATCCATTTCCGACGGTCGGTATTTGCGCCGGTTTCTACTTTGGTAAAAACATTCTCCGCTTCCTGAGCGGAAACCAGGGCGCCTGTAAACACTGCAAGAATGAAAGTAAGTAACTGATGAAATTTCATGGCAATGCTTTTAATGTCAGATTTGCAAACCTGCCGGTCAGCAGGGCAAAAGGAAACATTACCTGAAATTTACAAAAACAATCAATAATTGACCCTGATCTCTACGGGTTGATAAATGCGGGGACGTACATATTTGCCATTGCGGTATTCCGGTTTATGAGCTGGCATGGTACGGGCAATCTTTTCGCATTCCCGCTGTACAAAGGCATGAGCCGGTGTGGAGGTCACTTTGAGATCGCGGAGGGTTCCGTCTTCGTTGATCGTAAACTCAATAATAGCTTTGTAGATCCGTTTGGTACTATCTGTCTTCAGCAGCTTATCGCCGATTACCAGCGATTGTTTTTCCACGTGGGTAAGCCAGCGGTCACTCCAACTGTTGCCCCGCTGTTTCCAGCCGGTACCTGATTGTACGGTCACCCGTGCTGTTTTCCTGTCGGGGTTCTGCGGCGCTTCATTGAGCCTGATCGTATCGGTTATGAGTTTTGCAGTATCCTTTTGTGCATGCAGGGCTATACTCACCAATAAGACTATACTCATCAAAAAGAAACGCATAAAGTTGCTGCTATTTTAAAACAAGCCGTAAAGCTGGCTGTCCACCTTACTGATGATTTCACCCAGGTCTTCTTCTTTTTCCGCAAACTTGTTTTTATCGACGTTGATTACCAGCAATGGACCTTCTTTATAGGCATCGATCCATTTGTTGTAATATTCGTTGAGGCGCTTGAGATAATCGAGACGGATATTTTCTTCATATTCCCGGCCACGCTTCTGGATCTGTCCCACCAGTGTGGGCACCGATGCGTTGAGATAGATCAGCAGATCGGGAGGCTGAACCAGGGTTTTGAGTGTCTGGAAAAAATTGAAATAATTATCAAAGTCTCGTTTGCTCATCAATCCCATTTCGTGCAGGTTAGGCGCAAATATGTTGGCATCTTCATAAATGGTGCGATCCTGAATAATCGTTTCAGTTCCTTTCTGAATATCGACCAGTTGCTGTAAACGGCTATTAAGGAAGTATATCTGCAGATTAAAACTCCATCGGGGCATATCCTCATAAAAATCCATGAGGTAGGGGTTGTGATCAACATCTTCAAAATTGGGTATCCACTTGTAGTGTTTGCTGAGCAGCTCTGTCAATGTGGTTTTACCCGCCCCGATATTACCGGCTACGGCTATGTGTTTTGGTTTTCTTGCTTTTGCCATACCATCCCTTCACCACCTGGGTGGAGTAATTTTTGAGGTTTTAAAAAAATGAATATATAAAACTTTCCGTTTGGTTGCGTATCAGTATTACAGAGCTCAGAAATATCTGAGTCCCATTGCCTCCCGCACCATCAGGATGGTTTCGCCGGCACTTTTACGCGCCTTTTCGGCCCCCATTTCCACTACTTCCCGCAAATATTTCTCATCGTTGTAAATAGATTCGGCCTTCTCACGGATAGGCGTGATAAACCGGATCATATCTTCTGCCAGCTGAGCTTTCAGATCGCCATAGCGGATACTGGCTTTATTGTAATCTTCATCAAATTTATTGACAACATCTTCTGTACTCACCAACCGCATCAGGTTGAAGAGATTCTCAATATAATCGGGTTTGACCGAGTTGGGTTCAGCAGGACCGCTATCAGACTTGGCTTTTTTGATCTTGTTGCGGATCTGATCATCTGTATCTACGAGGTAGAGTGTAGCCAGTTGATTTTCACTCTTACTCATTTTACCTGCACCATCAAGACTGGGTACTTTGAGCAGGTCTTCACCAAAATTAAATGCCGCAGGTTCCGGAAACAACTCGCCATAACGATGATTGAAACGCTGCACATAATTGCGGGCCATCTCGAGGTGTTGTTCCTGGTCTTTGCCGACCGGCACATAGAGCGCCCGGTGAATGAGTATGTCGGCAGCCATTAATACAGGGTAGGTCAGCAGACCGGCATTTACATTATCGGGCTGCAGCCGCACTTTATCTTTGAATGTAGTAGTTTTTTCCAGTTCCCCCTTATAGGCCAGCATATTGAGCAACAGGTACAACTCAGCAATTTCCGGAACGGAGCTTTGTGTATACAGACAGGCTTTGTGCGGATCGAGGCCGGCCGCAATATTTTCTGCCAGCACCCGCATCACACTTCCTCTCAGTTGAGCCGTATCGGGGTGAGTGGTGAGGCTATGCCAATCGGCCACCATGAAATAGCAATCGTAGTCATTCTGCATCCGCACATAATTGCGCAATGCACCAAAATAATTCCCCAGGTGCAGGAAGCCGGTAGGCCGGATCCCGCTCATTACTCTTTCTTTCTTAGTTGACATACTTCTATTTCCGGTGCCGTTTATTCGCACAGGGTCGCAAAGATACTGAGAAGTTGCTGTTTGTCTCCCGCCGAAGGGGCAAATTAGCCGCTGCCCGGTCATCCTAAATCCGGTGCCAAAAAAGGTCAGGATGTTTATATTTGTTGTATGGAAGTGACCAAAGCAATGATCGATAAGCTGGCCCACCTCTCCCGTCTTCGTTTTACAGACGATGAAAAGGGACAGATCAGGGGTGACCTGGAGCGGATGATCCATTTTGTGGAAAAACTCGACGAACTGGATCTGAACGGGGTAGAGCCGCTTATTTTTATGACCGACGAAGTGAATGTATTGCGGGAAGATGAGGTGAAAGGTTCTGTGTCCCGCGAACAGGCATTGCGTAATGCCCCGGCTCATACCGATACTTTTTTTACTGTTCCTAAAGTGATCAAAAAATAATCATAGCGGGCCCTGCCCCTCACCAAAAGCCAAACACCTGATATGTCTGCTATCATTCAGCTCAAGGGTATCCGCAAAAGCTATTTTATTGGGAAAAATGAGCTGGAAGTGCTCAAAGGTGTGGCACTCGATATTTTAAAAAACGATTATGTGGCCCTCATGGGCCCATCCGGTTCAGGCAAGAGCACACTGATGAATATCCTGGGTTGCCTCGATACGCCCAGTGCCGGCCAATACATGCTCAATGGAAAGGATGTGAGCAAAATGGAGCCTAACGAGCTGGCCGATGTCCGCAACAAGGAAATCGGCTTCGTATTTCAGCAGTTTCACCTCCTGCCCCGCCTCACTGCCCTGGAAAATGTGGCCCTGCCACTCGTATATGCCGGCGTACCTAAAAAGCAACGCACCGAAAAAGCCTTGCATGTACTGGATATGGTACGCCTCACAGACCGCTCTCATCACAAACCCAATGAGCTGAGTGGTGGTCAGTCGCAACGGGTAGCCATTGCCCGTGCCCTCGTCAACGATCCATCTCTCATACTGGCCGATGAGCCTACCGGCAACCTCGATACCCGCACCTCTTACGAGATCATGGACATCTTTGAGCATATCCATGCCGGCGGCAATACGGTGGTACTGGTAACGCATGAAGAAGATATTGCCAATCATGCCCGCCGGGTAGTAAGGCTGCGCGATGGTCTTATCGAAAGCGACAAGCGAAATGAACATGTCATAGTGCAGAAACAGTCCTGAGCTGCATTTTCCGTTTCGGGAAATAAGTAATACTTTGTTGGAACTATTTGCTTCAACCCTGCATACACCTGTGCGGTTTTAAATCATTGATTCCTGCCATGAACAATTCCACCAACCCTTCATTTGCCCGGCAACTGGCCGATATCCGCGCTTATTTTGACCATGGCGACAGCCACCTCGGTTACCGGCGACTGCTCGATGCTTCGCTTGACACGGAAAATATGGAAGTGTATGCACATACACTGGACTTCTGCGACTGGTACGATAAAGGGCAGCTAATGGATCTTCCTCAAAAAGCCAGTGATCTTTTGCAGGAAATAGGCAATGCAGGGTCTTCGCATATCCACGACCGGGGCAATCCCGCCCTGAAGGCCGAGCAGATCCGCAAAACCTATGCACATGGCTCTTTCAGCCTCTCTACACTCGATATCACCGTATATCCGGGTCAGATCATCGGGCTGGTTGGCGAGAACGGCAACGGCAAAACCACACTGCTGCGCCTGCTCAATGGTGAGCTGCACCCGGATGGCGGCTCTATCAGTTATCAGTTCAGCAATATGACCCGCATCCGCGATCAGTACGACCGGCGTACAAGGCTGGCCTTTATACCCCAGCGTCCGGCCAGCTGGTATGGCTCGCTGATGGATAACCTGCAGTTTGCAGCAGCCAACTATGGATTTAAGGGACAGGAAAATGTGTTACGTACCGAAATGATCTGTGCACGCATGGGACTGCGTCCGTTTCGACAATATAGCTGGAAACGTATTTCGTCGGGATATAAAATGCGTTTTGAACTGGCCCGCACACTGCTTCGAAAGCCAGAATTGCTGCTGCTTGATGAGCCCCTGGCCAACCTCGATGTGCTGGCCCAGCAGATCATTCTTGAAGACCTGCGCTACCTGGCTCAGTCCAGCAGCAGACCCATGGCCGTTATACTGAGTTCCCAGCAACTGTATGAGGTGGAAAAAGTATCGCAGCTGGTGATCTTTCTCAAACAGGGAAAAGCCCGGCTGCAGGATTACACCAGTGTGCCTGCTCCCAACAGCATTGCTGACGAACTGATCCTGGAACTGGAAGCGGATTGCAGCCGGGAAGACCTGCAGAAAATTTTCACCGGCCTGTCGCTGAAGCAGCTTTCCTACAACGGAGGGAGCTTCATCCTCTATTTCAGCAATACCCCGTTGAGCGAAGTATTGCAATTGATGGCCAGCCACCAGCTGCCAGTAAAATATTTCCGCGATATCACTACTTCTTCACGCCGTTTTTTTGACGCCTAACCACCTGCTATGCTAAACCGAATCAATCAATACCTGCTCACCCATTATCCGCTGATCTGGAACCTGCGCCTGCCCTGGATACTGTCTGTCATTTTACTGATCCATTTATTTTTTGGGCTGGCCGGCTACCTGAGCCTCGA
The DNA here is from genome assembly GCA_047600605.1 of Chitinophagaceae bacterium. Lineage (GTDB taxonomy): Bacteria > Bacteroidota > Bacteroidia > Chitinophagales > Chitinophagaceae > CAYMZZ01. Next base: position 1,851,638 of record JASGKK010000001.1, read on the forward strand.
CTATTCATTATTACAAAGACATTATTCTGTCAGCAGCATCAATGGCGGACAGGTATACACCCTTTCCATTCTTTTCAGCCTGCTGGTCATCGTAGGATGGCTGCTTTTCTATTTGCGCAACAACGCCTATAAAAGTTTTTATGCTATCGGGCGAAAACACCTCGCCATTGAATTTGCACTGGTAGTACTGGTACTGACGGGCGCCTGCAGCTTCTTTCTTTCCTATCATCAGGGAGCACGCATCAAAGTACGGCAACTCATACCACGTGCAACCCTGGTGCATGAAAGCAATGTGCTGAACCTGGCACTGGCTTTTATTCCCCAGGATAAAAATGACTATTTCAAAATCAATAGTTGCGATGAGCGGGCTCTGCGCAACGGTATGTCTTTCGCAGCTCCCGACACCAATGCCATTTACAATCATTATGTAACAGCGGATTCGCTTCTATATACGCGTGCTTTAAAAATCGTACGTGAACCCGGGGCGTTCAGCTACCGTTATTTCTGCAATACCGAACTTGATTTAGGCAATTATCCGGCCTTTTTAACAGCGAAAGAACGGGCTGGCATTATCAACAACTGGCTGACGGGTGTCAAAAAGGATTCGGTTATTTCCATTTTGCAACAGGTACTGGCTATTTCCCGAAAGTATTCTGTACCACAGGATATGCATCCTGATACCATGGTCAGCTGGGTATTTGCTGACAGTCTTTTCAGTATAAACCAATTGCTGGGACAGTCGCCATTTGCAGGTAGCGGATTGCCCGAGCTTCCTTTCTTTTCGGCTGGCGATATAACACGTGTGCTGTCACTGGCGGATGAATGTTATCTCGAAAATTCAAACAGCAGCGACTGGCAGGAGCAACTGACAGTACTCCTGTACTTTGCTCTTTCGGCAGCCCTTCTGCTGATCTCGTACCGTTTTTTCTCACGCCGGGTATTCCTGATCAGCGTGGTAGGTACCGTAGTATGGTGTATTTTATTTGCACTACTGGCTGCCTCCTCGTATCAGGGAGATAGTGTGAGCCCTGCAATGCTGGTCACTTTCGTGATTATTACCATGACGGGGTGCCTGCTCACATTTAGCAAAACAGGCTCCAAAACCATCTCGGGCGTATTGCTTTGCTGGCAAGCCTATGGTATTCCCTTTATCCTGCCCATTATTGCTTTTCTTATTGCCGGCAATTATGAGCGTCAACGTCTCCTTTTCGTCGAAAGTGTAGATGTGGCTCTTTTAAGCAAAACGAAATACCCGGTAGGTTACTGGATATCGACTCACTCCGAGCTGATCATGCAGCTCAACTTATTGTTCGTATTTTTATACATGATTTGCTGCTTTACCTGGCTGGCACGACGCTGGTACAGCAAACCTGAGGAGTAATCATGTAAACCCGCCTTTTATGGCAATGAAAATATATACCCGCACCGGCGATAAGGGTACTACTTCGCTTATTGGCGGCACCAAGGTACCCAAGAGCCACTTGCGTATTGAAGCATACGGTACAGTCGATGAATTAAACTCTCATATCGGTCTTTGCCTTGACATGCTGACCGATGAAGCGAGCCGGCAATTGCTGCGTCTGGTACAGGACCGGTTGTTTACCATTGGCTCATCGCTGGCCTGTGATCCGGTAAAGGAACCGCGCATGCGTATTCCCGATCTGAAAGAAGAAGATATCACTCTGCTTGAAAAAGAAATAGACCGGATGAATGAGGCGCTGCCGGAGATGAAACATTTTATTTTACCCGGAGGGCATGTAACCGTATCGCAGTTGCATATAGCCCGCTGCGTGTGTCGCCGGGCAGAAAGATGTGTTGTACGGCTCGAGATGGAAGATCAGGAAGTGGATAATATCATTATCAGATACCTGAACCGGCTGAGTGACTATCTCTTTGTGCTGGGCCGTTATGCCGGTATGTTGCTGAATGCCGAAGAAATTCCCTGGCGGCCACGAATGTAACTTTAACTCACCGCTATATTTTCCACAATCCGGCCATCGCGCATATGCAGGATGCGGTCGCTGAGTTGGGCCAGTTCCTCGTTGTGTGTTACAATGAGGAAAGTCTGCTGAAACTTGCTGCGGAGGTCAAAAAACAGTTGATGCAGTTCCCGGGCATTGGCTGAGTCGAGGTTTCCGGTAGGCTCATCTGCAAAGACAATAGAAGGTTTATTGATCAGCGCCCTGGCCACCGCCACCCGCTGCTGTTCGCCACCGCTGAGCTGGTTAGGTTTATTGTCAATGCGATGTTGTAATCCAAGCATTGCCAGCAATTCTGTAGCGGCAGTTCTCACCTCGCCTTTGCGCCGGCAGGCCAGCCAGCCAGGAATACATACGTTTTCCAGCGCCGTAAATTCGGGCAAAAGATGGTGAAACTGGAATACAAAGCCGATATGCCGGTTGCGGAAAGCGGCCAGTTTGTTGCCACTCAGGGCAGATACCAGCTGACCATTCATAGTCACCGTCCCCTTATCTGCCTGATCAAGCGTGCCCAGGATATGCAGCAAGGTACTTTTTCCGGAGCCTGACGGTCCCACGATAGACACCACCTCCGCTTTCCCGATCGAAATATCTACGCCTTTGAGCACCTCCACAGTGCCGTACCGTTTATAAATATCCTTGCCTGTAATCATGCCGGCGGTATTGATTTAATTGTTCAAATATCCATAAAACCGGCCCGGCAGCAAAACTCATTCAGCCTCAAGGCCAAAATCTTTAAGAAAATCTTCAAAAACGGTCATACAACTAAGGATTTGGAAAATTCGTTAATACAATTACATTTGCGGAAAATTTGGGGTATTCCACCCCGGCTTTTTTGCCTGATTCTCTTAATAAAATAAAACCCTGAGAAGATGTTTTGGACCTTAGAATTAGCTTCGTATCTGGAAGATGCTCCCTGGCCGGCTACCAAGGACGAATTGATTGACTATTCAATCCGTTCCGGCGCACCTATCGAAGTAGTCGAAAACCTGCAGGAGTTGGAAGATGAAGGCGATGTGTACGAGACTATTGAAGACATCTGGCCCGATTATCCAACGCAGGACGACTTCCTGTTTAACGAAGACGAGTACTGACACCACCAGCCGGCAACGGCAACAAAATCCCTGATAAAGCAAAAGCCTCTGCTGTGCAGAGGCTTTTGCTTTATCGTGAAGCGCTTATCAGCTGCTCATTTTGTCAATCACTTCCTGTGTTACGCCGGTAAAGCTGAATCCTCCGTCGTGAAACAGATTCTGCATAGTCACCATACGTGTCATATCACTAAACATCATTACGCAATAGGAAGCACAGTCTTCCGCAGAGGCATTTCCCAGCGGGCTCATCGCTTCTGCATAGTTGATAAAGCCATCAAATCCCTTCACACCGCTACCGGCAGTAGTGCGGGTGGGCGATTGGGAAATGGTATTTACACGCACTTTGCGTTTAGCGCCATAATGATAGCCAAAACTGCGGGTTACGCTCTCAAGCAGTGATTTGGCATCCGCCATTTCATTGTAGTCAGGAAATACCCGCTGAGCGGCAATATACGTGAGCGCCACTACGCTACCCCATTCGTTGATAGCATCCATATCCCAGGCCGTACGCAATACACGATGCAGGCTCATGGCCGAAATATCGAGTGTCTTTTGATTCCACTCATAATTGAGGTCTGTATAATGTTTTCCTTTACGCACATTAAGGCTCATGCCAATGGAATGCAGTACAAAGTCGATCTTGCCGCCAAAGTGCTCCATGGATTTTTCAAACAGGTTTTTGAGATCGTCCATATTGGTCACATCTGCTCCTATTACAGGCGCATTGCCACAGGCTTCTGCCAGCTTATTGATCTCACCCATGCGGAGTGCTACGGGTGCGTTGGTGAGCACGATCTGCGCACCTTCTTCATAACATTTCAATGCGGTCTTCCAGGCAATGGACTTTTCGTCCAGAGCGCCGAAAATAATACCCTTTTTACCTTTCAGTAAGTTGTTAGCCATTGCTGTAGATTTTGTGGCGGTAAAAATAAGAAGTTCTGTTTAAGCAAGCGGAAATAGCTTACCCGTAAGCCATACCAGCAAAAAAGTATAGCCAAAGACCAGGGCCAGCATCACCAGCAGGTAAAGCATCAGCCGGCCCAGCGAAAGCCGTGGCTGCAACCAGCGTTGCAAAACCTTTTGCAGAAAATAAAAAGGCACCAGCAATGCCAGCAGTAACAATAATATCAGCATGGACCGGGTATTCATAGGGTAACGCTATCAGGTGCGGGATCAGGGGTTAACTTGAGCCATTCATAACCATATACCAGCATCAGGGTAGAAATCAGCAGCAGCAGGGCGCAGATCACAAACAACAATACTGCATAGAGCACTACTCCCCGTCCATTACGGCTCGATTTGATCTTGCGGTCAAAGAACATATAGATCCTGTAGCCAGCCAGCGCTGTCAGCAGAAAGATGAGAAAGAAAAAAAGAAGTTTATAGACCGGGTTCATGGTTCAGTATATCCGGATAAATTATCCATTCACCATTTCACGTGCATTTTCCATAGCCGCTGCTGTGGGCTTTTCGCCGCTCAGCATACGGGCAATGCTGGTAATGCGTTCATCCGTACTCAGCAGGCGGATATGTGTTTTCACTTTATCCTTCTCTGCTTCCTTGTACACATAAAAATGGGCATCCCCCTTGCCGGCTATCTGCGGCTGATGTGTGATGCAGATAACCTGGCGGCTCGCTGCCAGTTCTTTCAGGATCAGTCCCACCTGGCGGGCCGCCTCGCCGGATATGCCGGTATCAATTTCATCAAAGATGAGTGTAGGCAGATCCATTTTCTGTGCCACCAGCGATTTGATGCAAAGCATCAACCGACTCAGTTCACCGCCACTGGCTACCTTACGTACAGGCTGAAACTGTCCGCTGCGGTTGGCATCAAAAAGAAACTCGATATTATCAGCTCCGTCTGCCTGCAAAGACACGGGTTGTACAGCTACCTGCAGCCGCGCATTGGGCATACCAACCTGCACAAGCAGCTTATTCACTTTTTCTTCGAGTGGTTTTACCTGGCGTATGCGTGCTTCGGTAAGTTGCGCTGCCAGTTGAATAGCCTGTTTTTCGAGCACCAGCACTTCCTTTTCTTTTCCGGTTATCTGGTCATTGATATGAAGTACTGCCTGTAGCTTTTGTTCCAGCACCGCCTGTATCTGCAGCAATTCAGCTGTACTGCTCACGCCATGTTTCTTTTGCAGACGATATCCGGCAGAAAGCCGTTCGTTTAATTGTTCAATGCGGGCAGGGTCATATTGTACATGTCCACTGATCCGATCCAGCTCATCTGCAATATCCTGCAGTTCTACCTGTGCGGCCTGCAACCGTTGTGTAAGTGCCGGCAGATCGGCATGATAAGCGCTATAGGGATTGAGCTGCTGTACGAGGCTTTTCAGCTGCTGTACCATCGGCTGCTCTGCTTCCTCCAGCACTTCATATACCCGCCCCAAAGCCCCTTTGATATCTTCTGCGTGAGAAAGGGTTTTGAGTTCGAGGGCAATTTCTTCCAGCTCATTGTCGCGCAGGGCAACCTCTTCCAGCTCATTGTACTGAAAGCGGTTATAATCAGCTTCCTTATCAAACTGCTGCTTTTGCGCCTTTAAAGCAGCCAGTTCTTTTTTTACTTCCTGCCAGTTCGTATAACACTGCTGATATGACTCCAGGCGCGACTGATTGCCTGCCAGCGCATCGAGTACCTGGCGCTGAAAATCGCTTTCGCCTATTTCGAGCGTATCAAACTGACGATGCAGATCTACAAGCAGACCGCTCAGTTCCTGCAACTGGGAGAGATTAACAGGGCTGTCGTTGATAAATGCGCGCGACTTGCCATTGCTGCCAATTTCGCGCCTGATCACCAGTTCCTCATCCATATCCAGTTCCTGCTCTTTCAAAAAGCGGCGTACACTTTTCTGATCATTTTTGAACACACCTTCCACTACACACTTTTTGTCTTTATTGACCAGGACTGATGAATCGGCCCGCTCGCCCAGGATCAATCCCAGTGCGCCAACAATGATCGATTTACCGGCACCGGTCTCTCCGGTAATCACATTTAAACGGCCGGAAAAATCAATGACCAGCTCATCAATAATGGCGTAATTCTTTATGGATAATACAGACAGCATCTTATGCTGCAAATTAGTAGTTATTGGCAAATGCCGGATATAAAACCATTGTAAACAGTTCTTACAACCGGGTATGTTTTACAAGCAGCAGCCTGCTTATGGAATAACAAAAAAATCCCGGCACTGCATGGATCAGGCCGGGATAGCTATTTGTTATATGAATTACTTATTTGATCTCGATACTGTTAGCCAGGTCTTCATCGACCAGGATACGACCGCAGTTTTCGCAGATCATTACTTTTTTGTGCTGTTTGATCTCGCTTTGTTTTTGCGGAGGGATAGAATAAAAACAACCACCGCAGGCATCACGCTCTACCGGCACCACCGCCAGCCCATTGCGATAGCTTTTGCGGATTTTTTCGTAGCTGGTGATAAGGCGGGGATCAACACTTTCGCGGGCTTCGGCAGCCTGTTTGCTGAAATGTTTTTCTTCCTTTTCAGTAGCGCCGATGATTTTTTCGAGTTCCCCTTTTTTAGTAGACAGAATACCTTCTTTGGTAGCGATATTCTTTTTCGCTTTTTCCAGCAAGACCGCTTTCTCGGCAATCTCTTCGGTTGCGTCCTTGATATGCTTTTCGGCCAGTTTTACCTCCAGCTGCTGCATTTCAATTTCCTTATTGATCGCTTCAAACTCGCGGTTGTTTTTTACGTTGGTACTTTGCTTTTCGTATTTTTTGACCAGGGCCTCTGATTCCTTGATTGCATCTCTGCGTTGCTGAATGAAATCAGTTACACCGTTGATCTCTTCTTCAATCCGTGTTTGGCGGGCATGCAGACCGGTGATTTCGTCTTCCAGGTCGGCTACTTCCATCGGCAGCTCTCCTTTCAGAATATGAATCTCATCGAGTTTGCTTTCAATCTTTTGAAGATTAATTAACGCTGTGAGTTTTTCTTCAACAGAAAATTCTTTAACGTTTGCCATGTATTGCTTACTATTTTATTTGATGGTGGCGCCTGTGATGCCGGAATGCTTTATTAAACGGATCAAATATAATAACGCACGGGATTGGTTTCCACCTTTGTTTTAAGGACGGCAAAGTTAGGAAATTTTTGCTCCAAAACCTCCTGTAGCAGGTCTATTGTGAATTGCTCACTTTCATAATGCCCGATATCGGCCAAAAGCAGCCGGTCATTGGCATCAAAAAACTCATGATACTTGAGATCAGCGGTCACAAAAGCATCTGCGCCAGCTCTTAATGCATTAGAAATCAGGAAACTACCTGCTCCGCCACAAAGTGCCACCTTTTGGATCGGCCGGTTACCGGGGGCCGTATGACGGATGAGCGGGGTGTGGAAACGCTGGCGAAGCAGGCGCAGGAAATCGTTTGCCGGCAGTGCTTCGGGTAGCTGGCCCACGATACCTGCCCCTATCTGGGGGTGGGTATTGCCCAGGGTTACCAGGTCATAAGCCACTTCTTCGTATGGATGGGTTGTCAGCAGCGCCTTTGTTACGGCCTGTTCAAGGTGAGCGGGAAAAATCACTTCAACCTTTATTTCTGCTTCTTCATGTGGCACGCCTTCTGCTCCTGCAAAAGGTTGGGTACCCTGACCAGCGGTGAATGTGCCAGTACCGGCTGCATTAAAGCTGCATTCTCCATAACGCCCGATCTGTCCTGCGCCTGCAGCAAACAAAGCCTCCCTTACAGTTGCTGCATGCGCCACTGGTACAAAGGTGAAAAGTTTGCGAATGGTTCCGGGTTTTGGCGACAGTATCTGCAGATTCTGCAGACCCAATACCTGGGCCATGCGGCCATTTACGCCGGTCATAATATTGTCGAGGTTGGTATGTATGGCGTAAATGGCGATATCTTTTTTAATGGCGGCGATCACCGTCTTTTCCACATAATTTTTTCCGTTTAATCGTTTAAGTCCGCCAAAAACAATCGGATGATGTGCCACTACCAGGTTGCAGCCCAGGCGTACGGCTTCTTCTATTACAGGTTCTGTAGCGTCCAGCGAACACAGGATACCGGTACATTCCCAATCGCCCGAACCGGTGATGAGGCCTGCATTATCGTACGACTCCTGCAATACCGGTGGAGCCAAACTTTCCAGAAATGAAGTGATGGTATTGATACGCATATCGCTGATTGATTTATTGTTTCAAAGATCACTGTTGTGCCGGGAAATATTGGAAAATTCTCTGCTTTTATATTGCACTTGAATAAGTGTTTGCATAATCAGGTTAACTGACTTTTTTGCCTCCACGGCCGGCAAGCCCATGTGGTTCGCCGGACAACAACGTTTCAAAGATGGACAAATTAAAGACTGCTCCTCCTCATTTGGGCAACGAATAAATATCTTTGATAAATCATAACATGGCTATCCGCTTTTTCCAAAACCTTCGCAGCAAGATCAGGCTTACTTTGGCGCGTACCGAGTCACTGGCCGGCTATCGCAAAGCCAAAGCCACCTGGCAAAAAAAGCTGATGTTTCGCCGCGCCCTGCGCAGCATACTTTTCATTTTGCTGGGTGTACTTTCTGCTACATTCGGGCTGAAGGGATTTCTGATGCCCAACAATTTTATTGACGGAGGTGTTACCGGTACTTCACTGCTCATCAATGCAAAAACGGGATTCAGTCTTTCCGTTTTGATCGTGCTGATCAATATTCCGTTTATCCTGCTGGGTCTGCGTACGATCAGCTACGAATTTGGATTGAGAAGTATAGCTGCCATAGCATTGCTGGCCTTCGCAGTTGCCATTATCCCCTTTAAACCGGTCACGGAAGATAAATTGCTGGTAGCCGTTTTTGGTGGTTTCTTCCTGGGGGCCGGTATTGGACTTAGTATTCGCGGGGGTGCCGTCATTGATGGCACCGAGATACTGGCCATCTTTCTGAGCCGCAAACGAAGTCTGAGTGTGGGAGACTTCATCCTGGTATTTAATATTATCATTTTTTCTGTAGCTGCGTATCTGCTTGGGACCAATGTGGCTTTATACGCCATACTTACCTATCTGTCTGCTTCCAAAACGGTGGATTTTATACTGGAAGGGGTGGAAGAATTCACCGGGGTCACCATCGTTTCGCCCAAAAGCGCGGAGATCGGCGAATTCATCAAGCAAAAAATGGGCAGAGGGTTGACGATCTATGCGGGAAAACGTGGATTTGGAAAAAGAGGAGAAAACACGATGGCAACCGATATCCTCTTTACGGTAGTGACCAGGCTGGAAATCAGCCGGCTTACGACCGAAGTGGAAAAAATTGACCCTAATGCATTCATTGTCATGCAAAGCATTAAAGATACACGGGGCGGTATGGTCAAAAAAAGGCCACTGAAATAAAATGGCCAACAATTGTTTGTTTCAAAAGATTCCTACCTTTAATAGACCAGACCCTTTGGCAGCTAATACTAACGACTTAGGTTTTTTACACATTTAACCAACCAGATCATGCTAAAAAGAACCAAAGGCCGCTTGCTGTTAACACTCCTGGTTGTTACCGGGCTTGCCGGCAAAATGACCGATACCACCATAACTTCAAAAGAACGTAAATTTCTCGTCAGCGAATTAAAAGATACCAAATCGGCCATTCAATCTACAGTAAAGGGCCTCTCCGATGCGCAACTTAATTATAAATCGGCCCCTGACCGCTGGAGCATACGCGAATGCGTATATCATATTACACTGGCCGAAAGTAATCTCTGGAATATCCTGGAGGCGGCCATGAAAAACCCGCCGACTCCCGAAAAAAGAAAAGAAGTAACTGTTTCGGATGATGCGCTCCTGAAAGGCATTACTGATCGTTCAGAAAAGAGGCAGGCTCCGGAGACAATACGACCCGATAAGGCCCCCTGGAAAAATACACAGGAAGCACTGGCTGCTTTTAAACTGAGCCGTAACAATCATCTGAAATATGCCAAAACCACAACGGAAGATCTGCGCAATCATATAATCGAGCTTCCATTTGGCAAAGTTGACGCCTACCAGTTTATGCTGTTTATGGCTGGTCATAGTCAGCGCCATCTCTTACAAATCAAGGAGATAAAAGCAGATCCAGGTTTTCCCAAACAGTAGCTTTCCCCATTTTTGAAGGGCATTTTTACGCTTGCAGCTATGCAGACCGAACTGTATTTTGTAATAGTATCCAGACTATGAGAAAACCATTCTATGGCCTGCTGTTGCTGCTGCCCCTGCTTAGCTGCAAAAAAACCATCGAACATATCCAGGAACAGAAAATTCTGGATGTGATGGTCGACGGGCAGTGGATCGTTACAAAATTTACGCTGAACGGCACCGATCAAACCCCTTCTTTTTCTTCCTACCGTTTTCAATATTACCGCGACATGACCGTAGATGCCATTCATAATGGCACTGTGGAAACTACGGGTCAGTGGAGTGGCGATATTTCAACACGCAGTACCTGGGCTTTCTTTACCGGTGCTGCCCCTCCCGTTTCCTACCTCAATGGCACCTGGCAAATCACCAACAATACATTGAACTATGTAATTCTTACCCAGGCAGATGCAGGCAACAATAAATTCATGCGCCTGGATAAATTATAATTTGGGGTATTTTCAAAACTGATTTACTTTCATTGTACGAACGGAACCATTCCACCTATTGATTTAGACCGGGATTTGGAATCGAACTTGAAATGGCAGTTTCACGGAAAGGCCTGCCCTGTTGAGAGCCTGTATGTGCCGCTATTCGCAAGTAAAAATAAAGTGCCTGAAAACCTTATCGTACCATACACTAACGAAGACTTTGGTGACTGTACTGCTCATGTGCGTAGTCGCCCTTCCTGCCATTAGTCAAAATCCGGTCGCCAGTTTTACTGCCAACGTCACTTCGGGTTGTGCGCCGCTCACCGTGAGTTTTACCGATCAGTCGACAGGCAACCCCACCAGTTGGAACTGGGAGTTCAGCAATGGGACCCTCTCCAGTGTAAAAAACCCGGTTGTCACCTTCAGCACCCCTGGCACCTATTCCGTCAGACTCGTTGTTCAGAACAGCACGGGTATCGCACAGACTGAACGTATTGACTATATTACTGTCTACCCCTCACCCACTGCCAATTTCACTTCAAATCTGACACTGGCTTGTGTACCGGCCTCTATCCAGTTTACGGATGCCTCTACGACAGCAACCGGCACTATTGTGAGCTGGGAATGGGATTTTGGTGATGGAGGTACCTCTACACAACAAAACCCCAGTCATACCTATACTAATGTAGGCTACTATGCTGTTACGCTTACTGTCACAAGCAGTACCGGATGCAAACAAACGCGGGTAAGAAGCGGTTATATCCGTATTGTAGGATCAATTGATACTGATTTTGATTTTACTCCACCCGCTACCTGCCGGCCTCCGTATGCTGTCAATTTTCGAAATCAATCGAATGGTCCCGGTACGATAAGTTATGCATGGAATTTCGGAAACGGGCAGACCAGTACAGCAGCTAATCCAACAGCCACTTATAATGCTCCCGGTACATATACGGTCACCCTCAATACGAGGAGTACCCTTGGCTGTACCGGATCTCTGCAGAAAACGATTACGATCAACAGCGCCACTACCGACTTTACCGTGCCTGCCGATATCTGCCTGAATGTCCCGGTTACTTTCCAGAACACTTCTACGCCGGCACCTGGTTCTTCATTATGGTTCTTCGGAGATGGCAGTTCAAGTGGCCAGATCAATGCAGTAAAGGCGTTTACCACGCCCGGCACATACAGTGTGCGGCTTGTTAACCGGTATAGCACCTGTACAGACTCTGTTACAAAATCAGTAACCGTAAATGCCCTTCCGGTTGTTGATTTCAGGTCCAATGACAGCACTTTTTGTCAGACACCTGCCAATGTTCAGTTTACTGATCTCACTCCCGGTGCTGTGTCCTGGCAATGGGATTTTGGCGATGGCACCACATCTACCCAGCAAAACCCGACACATCAGTATACAAACGAAGGTACTTATACGGTGACCCTTACTGCTATCACCGCTTCCGGTTGCCAGCGTACCGTGGTGAAGCCCGATTTTATCGCAGTTAAAATCCCGGAAGTGGAAATCAATGCGCCTACCGGCGGATGTGTTCCTTTTCGTTATACCCCTTCTTTAAGCATCACTACTATAGATACTGTAGCCAGTTACAGCTGGAACCTCGGAGAACCCGGAGCTATTTTCAATGTACGCAACCCTCCACCCTATACCTATAACAATCCCGGCAACTACAATATCTCCCTTACCATTACTACTGTAAGCGGATGTACAAAAACAGTCTCTATCCCCAATGGTGTGCGTACGGGGGTACCTCCTACGGTTGCATTCAGCGTCACACCGGTAGACGATTGCGCCAGCACGCTGTTTAATTTTACGGATCAGTCTGTAACAACTCCCGGCGCTCTGGTGGAATGGTTATGGAATTTTGGAGACGGTGTCACTTCCACTCTTCAAAACCCAACACATCAGTTTCTGGACACGGGTAATCTTGTTATTACATTGCAGGTGAGTAATAATAAGTGTATCCGATTTGCCACTCAAACCGTACATGTGCGCCCACCTGTTGCAGATTTCCGCTACGCAATCAATTGCAGCAACCACGAAGTAACCTTTACTGACGAAAGTAAGGTAGACGCCACACTGACCCCACTGACCTATTTATGGGAAATGGGTGATCCTGCCAATACTCAGTTTACAACGCAGGTACCGCCTCCTTTTACTTATCCGGGACCAGGCAGATATACTGTAAAACTAACGGTGACCAATGGCACCTGCTCCTATACACAGGTCAAGGGCATCACGATCACAAATGAACAAGCTGCTTTTTCCATCAATAAAAATCCGGTATGTAAAGGGGAAATATTTACGCTTTCATCTGCGGGAGTCAATACACAAAATATTAAAACATTTGCGTGGTATGTAGATGGTGTACCTCTTCCTGATATCGCTCCGACTGTTTCTTACAGCCTACCCAATACCGGCACCTACGATGTAACATTGACGCTTACTGATATAAATGGCTGTATATCTACCCGCACTATAGCAGATTATATCCAGGTAAACGGACCCGTGGCTCAGTTTACACCGTCGACCCCGGGTGCCTGTCTAGACAAAACAGTCAGCTTTACCGATCAGACCACGCCGGCGGGCTCAATCCGCAGCTGGCAATTTAATTTTGGTGATGGTGCTACGCAGACATTTACTGCTCCGCCTTTCACGCATACTTATAACCAGGTAGGGTCTTATCCCGTACAGATGACTGTTACAGATGCGGCTGGCTGTACAGACCGCTATCAACTTCCCACCAATCTCATTGTATCCAATCCACGTGCAGGCTTCAGATCCTACACCGTTTATTGCCCCGAGGTTCCTTTACAATTTATTGATACTTCATCAGGGGTAGGCCTCACATACGCCTGGAGTTTTGGCGATGGGGGGACTGCTGCTGTAGACAATCCACTCCACAGCTATCCGGCACCGGATGCTGATTATACAGTGAAACTGGTGATAACAGATGCCTCAGGCTGTCAGGATTCGGTTAGCAAACCGGCCTATGTAAAAATCAGGTCACCTAAAGCTGCTTTCAGCATCAAGGATACAACTACACTTTGTCCGCCATTGCGCACAACCTTCACTTTCCAGGGCCAGGACTATAGTTCCTTTTACTGGGATTTTGGTGATGGCGGTATGTCCACACTGCAAAACCCCAGTTATTTCTATGGCAACTATGGCACATTTACGCCAAAGCTGTATTTAATGGGCAATGGAGGATGTATTGATTCGGCCCAGTCTTCTGTAACTGTACATAATCCTGCAAATATCCGGATCAACTATGGCCCGCAGACCCGCGCCTGTAATTCGCTGCAGGTTGACTTTAACCTTACAGTACCTTCCGGATACAAATTCTATTTTTATTTTGGCGACGGCACGGTTGACTCTACCCGGCGAACCAGTTTCAGTCATCTTTACTCCAAACCGAGTTTTAGCCGGCCATACCTGGTTATTCTGGATAGTATTTCTGGATGCCAGAATACCATTACGGGCAATCCACGTATTGAGGTAATGGGGGCGATTCCTCTTTTTGGTAAAGACCGTAAAGAGTTTTGTGATACGGGCACTGTTTCGTTTACCGATTTCACTACCAAAAATGAACCGATCATTTCTACATTATGGTCATTCGGAGATGGCAGTACATCCTCACTGCAAAGCCCTGCGCACCGTTACACCCAACCCGGTACTTATGTGGTGCGCCTCGATATTACCACCCAAAGCAATTGCAGCAGTTTTGCATTAGATACCATACTCGTTTACCGGACTCCTCAGCCTTCGATAGTGGCCAGGGATACTATCTGTATTAATGCAACAGAACAGTTTGCCGGGCTCATTGCCGTGCCCGACACGCTGACCAAATGGCAATGGAATTTCGGGAATGGACAGGGTGCTGCCAGCCAGAATGGCGCAGCCACTTATAACACTGCCGGCAACTTCACCGTTCAGCTGATTACTGCCAATAAGATCGGTTGCAGCGATACGGCTTTCCATCCATTGTATGTAAGCCCGCTGCCCACTGCTACACCTCAGGAAGATCCTATCACCATCATTTCCGGAGCCAGTACTCCATTGCTGATGACTTACACCGGCAATATGGCCAGTTATACCTGGGCGCCGCAGTACCGGCTCAGTTGCTTTGACTGTCCGCAACCTGTGGCCAATCCGCAGGCCACTACCACCTATCGGGTAAACATGGAAACGGTACATGGATGCCGCAACAGCGGATCTGTTACGGTGAATGTCGTGTGCAACAACCTTAATTTCTTTGTACCCAATACTTTCTCCCCCAATGGCGATGGCCGCAACGATTCCTTCTTCCCGCGCGGCACCGGACTATTCAAGATCCGCAAATTCACTGTATTCAACCGTTGGGGTCAGGTGGTATTTGACAGAAAAGATTTTAATCCAAACGACGCCAATGCCGGATGGGACGGTACATTCAAAGGACAAAAAGCAAGTGCAGATGTATACATATATCTCATGGAAATTGTCTGTGAAAACAATTCTGTTATACCTGTAAAAGGAAACGTAACACTGCTACGCTGATACTACCTATGAAACGATGGTATACATATCTTGTCTGTTGTATCTGTCTGCTGACAGCAGGAGGGCCTTTGCGCGCTCAGGACCTGCATTTTTCCCAGTTTTTTGAAACACCCCTGCTGCGCAATCCCGGACTGGCAGGTATTTTCACCGGCGATTACCGCATTCAAACCGTTTACCGCGATCAATGGCGCAGTGTGACTGAAGGATACAAAACCGTTTCGCTCAATGGTGAATACAAGATGCCCATTGGCAAAATGGACGATTTCATTACGCTGGGTGGCCAGGTATTCTTTGACCGTGCCGGCACAGCCGCTCTTACCCAAACCAGCATACTGCCCACACTCAACTATCACAAGGCCCTTAGTGCCGATCAGAACCGTTACCTCTCGCTGGGTTTTATGGGTGGTGTTGTGAACCGGCATTTTGACCGAAGCAAAATCACGACCGATGGCACCTATACCGGGGGAGGCGACAATGAACCCGCCATTGCTACCAACTATACCTACCTCGATGGCAGTGTGGGTATGAGTTATAACTCCAATCTCACCGATGATCCCGCCGACAACTATTACCTCGGCCTGGCTTATCATCATTTCACCAAACCCCGCAACTCATTTTTCCGCGACCCCAATACCACCCTTTATCCCAAATGGGTGGCCTCAGCCGGATTCCGTTTTGGTGTTACCGAATGGTCATATATCACCCTGCAGGGCGACTATTCTTTACAGAACAAATACCAGGAGGTAGTGACCGGTGCTTTATATGGTCTCAAACTCGGACCCGAACTGGACAATCCCGACTATGTCATTCATGGCGGGTTATTCCTGCGCTGGAGCGATGCATTCATTCCTGTTATCAAAGTAGATTACAGCGGATTTTCCTTTGCTTTCAGCTACGATGTAAACATTTCCAAACTAAGACCGGCCAGCCTGGGTCGCGGAGGATTCGAACTCAGCCTCTCCTATATCGGCGTACTGCCTGACCGGCATAACTCCAGCCTCAATGCCGTTCGGTGCCCGCGGTTCTGATATATTCAACTTTTTGCAGCTGCATTTGTTACTTTCGCATACTCTTTATTCTTAACATTAATCCCCGATAATCATGCAAATTCAGGTAGGCCAGCAGGCTCCCGATTTCAGCCTTTATGATAGTGCCAAAAACAAAGTGACACTCTCCGATCAAAAAGGAAAAAATGTTTTACTCCTGTTCTTTCCTCAGGCATTTACCAGCGTATGCACCAAAGAACTTTGCGGCGTGCGCGATAATATCTCCCTTTATGAAAATGCCCATGCCGCTGTATTTGGCATTTCTGTTGACTCTGTGTTCACATTGGCCCAGTTCAAAGAAGCACAGCAATACAATTTTCCCCTGTTAAGTGATTTTAATAAGGAAGCCTCCGCAGCTTATGGATCTATCTATACCGACTGGATACTTGATATGAAGGGTGTATCGAAAAGAGCAGCCTTTGTAATCGACAAAGAAGGTATCGTACGGTATGCCGAGGTGCTGGACAATGCGGGCGATGTTCCCAATTTTAACAGCATCCAGGATGTATTGAAGCAACTGAACTAAATATTTGTTAAAAGCCCTTCGCTTACAAGTTCTAAATCATTGGTTTAGAACTTTTTTTATTTTATCGTAGTTCTACGTTGCATGAATTGATTTTTGGTTCTATTATTGTCATAATAAATGTAAATTTGTTTCGTTGAAGCGAATTCTACCCATAGTATCCTTTATTCTCCTGATTACCTTTAGTGCTACTGCACAGGTATCACGTGAATCCAGGCCGGAAGCGGACAAATCGGTTAAATTTTACCCGAACCCTGCTACCGCCAATATCACGTTTGACCTGCAGAAACTCTATCAAAAAGGTCTTACACTCTCCATCTATAGTTTTCTGGGTAAAAAAGTGTACGAATCACAAAACATCCAGGAAAAGACGACCATCCCCGTCACCGACTACAACCGGGGTGTCTACATCTTCCACATCACCGATGCCAATGGTAAGCTGGTAGATAATGGCAAATTCCAGGTGTCGAAATAAGTGCTAAGTTTTAAGTAATAAGTTGTAAGTAAAGAAAGAAGGTACACTTTAAACCCTTTATACTCTTTATACTTCCGGTCAACCGTCCACTCCTAAAGAACCTGCACGATCAGAAACTTCAGGTACTGCGTATTATCCATACCCCAGATGATAGGATGATCGGAGGCTTGTGCCTGGAAGGTGACCTGCCTGATACGACGGCGCGCATCACGAGCAGCCATATCAATTGTTTGCAGAAATAGTTCGGGGTTTACGAGATTGGTACAGGAACTGGTGACCAGGAACCCGCCCGGTTTTATCAGCTTCATGCCCCGCAGATTGATTTCTTTATATCCGGTGATTGCTTTCTGAATGGTCTCACGGCTCTTGGTAAATGCGGGGGGATCGAGCATGACCACATCATACTGACGGCCATCCTTGCCCCATTGCTTTAAAACATCAAATGCATTGGCTGCTTCAAAACGGCATATTTTATCGAGTCCGTTGAGTGCCGCATTTCGGTTGGCCTGCTCTACAGCATTTTCTGAAATATCCAGCCCCAGTACCGACCTGGCGCCGTAGTAAGCGGCATGTATTTCGAATGTGCCGGTATATGTAAATGCACCAAGTACATCGGCTCCTTTTACAATATGCTGAATAGCGCGGCGGTTATCCTGCTGATCCAGGAAGTAACCAGTCTTTTGACCGTTCTCAATATCGACATGAAATTTCAATCCGTTTTCATTGATCACGATCCGTGTATCGAAAGGGGCTGAGAGAAACCCTTTCACCTGTGGCAGTCCTTCCAGTTCACGCACGGGTACATCATTGCGCTCATAGATACCGCGTGGATTAAATATTTCCTGCAATGCCTGTACGATGGCCGGCTTCCAGCGATCCATACCCAGGGCCAGGGTCTGGATCACAAAATGATCATTGAACTTGTCGATAATCAGCTGGGGTAAATAATCTGCTTCGCCAAATACAAGGCGGCAGTTTTCTACATATCCAAGCCGCTGACGATATTCCCAGCAGGCTTTAATACGCTGGCGGAAGAAATCATCATTGATCTCTTCTTTCTGCCGGGTGAGCAAACGCACCAGTATCTGCGACTTGGGGTTGATATATCCCCGGCCGATAAATTTCCGGTCATGCGAAAAAACGTCAACGATCTCGCCACCCACAGCTTCTCCTTCTACTTTCTCCACCTCATTGCTAAAAATCCATGGATGCCCATTCGCCACACGGGGTGATATGCGTTTTTTCAGGTATACGTTGCTCATAATTGGGCGCAAGATAAGTAAAGCGTGAAAGGGTTAAAAGTTTAACGGTTTAAAAGTATAAAGGTGTTTGTACCCAGATGGAGGACATTCCTTTTTACCTTTCACCTTCTGCCTTTATACTTTTAAACCTTTATACCTTTTCTCTGATCAGCCATTTTGTCCTTTCTCCTCCCTTGGCAATATTCTTGACTAACTTACCTTTGCAAACAATTTGGTAAAAAAATGGTAGAAAAAGACGTAAACGAACAGGTACATGAAAATGCTGAAAATCAAGCCGGAATGGCCCTCAATACCGATGAGAACCAGGCTGGAAGCACGCATTTGAATGCCCCTGTCGAAAATGAACCTGAAACAGAGAAATTAAAGACAGAATTGCAGGAAGCGAAAGACCGCTATCTCCGCCTGGCAGCTGAGTTTGATAACTACAAGCGTCGTACGGCCAAAGAACGGATGGAACTGATCCAGACTGCCGGCCGCGATGTGATCGTTGAGTTGCTGCCCGTGCTGGACGACTGTGACCGTGCTCAGAAACAGCTCGAGACCACCGACGACGTCCAGGCAATAAGAGAAGGGGTAAACCTGGTCTTTCAGAAACTGCGCAATACGCTGCAATCAAAAGGTGTAAAAGCCATGGAAACCGTGGGTAAGGATTTTGATGCAGACCTGCATGAAGCCATTACCGAGATTCCGGCCGCATCAGACGACCTGAAAGGAAAAGTAGTGGATGAAGTGGTAAAGGGCTATTATCTCAGCGATAAAATTATCCGTCACGCCAAGGTAGTGGTGGGCAAATAAATATTCCTGATCATTACCTGAACTATTTGAATCATTTGAGCAACTCTTCTGCCCTGCAATATCAAATCAATTTATGAAGCGTGATTATTACGAAATACTGGGTGTAGCTAAAGGCGCCAGTGCTGATGAAATAAAAAAAGCCTACCGTAAAGTGGCCATGCAGTATCACCCCGATCGTAATCCGGGTGATAAGGCTGCTGAGGAAAAATTCAAAGAAGCGGCAGAAGCTTATGAGATACTGAGTGACGCGGATAAACGTGCCCAATATGACCGTTACGGTCATGCCGGCGTAGGTAACAATACCCGCGGTGGCGGATACGGTGGCGGCATGAACATGGATGATATCTTCAGCCAGTTTGGCGACATCTTTGGTGATGATCTTTTCGGCAGCTTCTTTGGCGGACAGCAACGCGGACGCGGCGCTCAGCGCAGTCGCGGTGTAAGAGGCAGCAACCTTCGGGTAAAACTGAAGCTCACCTATGAAGAGATTGCCCGCGGTGTGACCAAAAATATCAAGGTAAAAAAATATGTGACCTGCGGTACCTGCAGTGGCAGTGGTGCAAAAGATAAAGGCAGCATTCAAACCTGTCAGACCTGTGGTGGTAGTGGTCAGGTACGTAAAGTACAAAGCACATTCCTGGGCCAGATGCAAACGGTGACCACCTGCCCTACCTGCAATGGCGAAGGCACAACGGTGACTGCCAAATGCAGTACCTGCAAAGGTGAAGGCCGGGTATATGCCGAAGAAACAGTAAGCATCGACATTCCGCCAGGTGTACAGGAAGGTATGCAACTGAACATTGCCGGTAAAGGAAATGCCGGTGAACGTGGCGGTGCGCCCGGTGATCTGATCATCCTGATAGAGGAAGAGCCGCATAAGGAACTGCAGCGTGAAGGACTGAATGTGGCTTATGATCTCCATCTTTCTTTCCCTGATGCCGTATTCGGCACACAGGTAGAAGTGCCTACCATTGATGGCCGCGCCAAGATCAAAATTCCCGCCGGTACGCAGAGTGGAAAAATATTCCGGCTCAAAGGCAAGGGATTCCCGGCTGTTAATTCCTATGACAAGGGAGACCAGCTCATCCACGTAAGTGTGTGGACCCCGCAGCACCTGACCCCCGAAGAAAAGGCCACACTGGAAAAACTGGGCCAGTCGTCCAATTTCAAACCACAGCCTGACAAAAACGATAAAGGTTTCTTTGATAAAATAAGGGAGATGTTTTCCTGAGCAACCGCACCGGCAGGTAGATGAACTGCATTGCCATGTGTCATTTCGCCCGGATGGAACTCATTTTCCTGTTGCATTCCCATTTTTCACCGGGAAAATATGCTAAACTGTCACTGGCAGACTGGTCAAAACCTGTTGGACAGAAATTTGTTATTAATAAACCCAATCCCGCTACCGGCAGCGGTCAGCAGGAACGGACAACTAAAATATCAGCCGGCACGTTGTCATTCATGGATTAACATTATTAACTTGTCGGTCAATTAACTTCTTAATTTCAATAACATGAGTTTTAATTCGGAATTTGAGAAATATGCGGTGAAGCACCGGGGTATCTCCAGCAGCACCCTGCATAGCTATGGCAATCACCTGGTAACGGCTATGACACCTAATATTATTGAAGAACGTCCTATGAACGTGGCTGTGATGGATGTATACAGCCGTCTCATGATGGACCGGATCATTTTCCTCGGCTATCCTGTCAACGATGAAATAGCCAATATCATCACAGCACAATTGCTGTTTCTTGACTCTACCGATCGCACGCGCGATATCAATATGTACATCAATAGTCCCGGCGGGAGTGTCTATTCCGGCCTGGGTGTGTATGATACCATGCAATATGTAACACCCGATGTGGCGACTATTTGTATAGGCATGGCGGCTTCTATGGCCTGCGTATTGCTGGGTGCCGGTACAAAAGGTAAAAGAGCTGCGCTCAAACATTCACGCATCATGATGCACCAGCCGAGCGGCGCCATCGGCGGCCAGGCGAGTGATATCGAAATCACCGTGAATGAAATCCGCAAACTCAAGACTGAGTTGTACGAAGTAGTAAATTATCATACCGGCAAACCCATTGAACAGATCGAAAAAGATTTTGATCGTGATAAATGGATGACAGCTCCCGAAGCAAAAGAATACGGGCTGGTAGACGAAGTGCTGCTCATCAATCCCCGGAAAGATAAAAAAGACAAGTAAGCATTAACCCCAACCATTTATCTCAAAAATTGCAACATATGATGTTCAATAAAGAATATATCAACAAAGGATGGCGGTCTGACGATGAAGAGGAAGAAAAAGAAGAGCAGCCCAAGTCGGATCTCATGATGTTCAGCAAGAAGCTGGAGAAATATTTCTTCGACTCCCGCAGCGTATATCTCTGGGGTGTAGTTGACGACAAAAGCGCAAAAGATGTGGTTTCCAAACTGCTGCTGCTGGATGCTGATAAACCCGGTGAAGAAATCAAATTCTTTATCAATAGCCCGGGTGGCGTGGTCACCAGCGGTATGGTGATCTACGATACCATGCAGATGATCAAGAGCCCCGTAAGCACCATTTGTATGGGTCTGGCCGCCTCTATGGGCAGTATCCTGCTGAGTGGTGGTAAAAAAGGCAGCCGTTTTATCTACCCCAGTGGCGAGGTAATGATCCACCAGCCCTCCCTGGGCGGTTTTATCCGGGGGGTAAGCACCGATCTGGAAATCCAGGCCCGCCAGACCAAGAAGGTCAAGGAGATGGGTGCCCGTATCCTGGCCGAAAATTGCGGTAAAACCCTGGAGCAGATCCTGAAAGATTTTGACCGCGATTACTGGATGAACCCCCAGGAAGCAGTAGAATACGGCATTGTAGATAAGATTATTACGAAACTGTAACCGTATATTTATCAAATACTTGAATAAGTTTTAGTAAAAAACCGTCTTTTCACGGACGGTTTTTTAATTTTGCTGACGTCTGATTAGAAAAGCCCAGTCACCCAAGTAAAAAACATGGCAAAAAATATTTTACACTGCTCCTTTTGTGGCCGTAGCCGGGACGAGGTTAAGATCCTGATTGCGGGACAGGAAGGGCATATCTGCGAAAACTGCGTGGAGCATGCCCGTGAGATCATTGATCAGGAGCTGATGGTGCGTGATGAAAAATCTGCCCCCTCCTCTTTTAAGCTGACCATCAAAAAACCTGTGGAAATCAAAAAGTTCCTGGATGAGTATGTGATTGGTCAGGATGAAGCAAAAAAAGTACTGGCCGTAGCCGTATACAATCACTACAAACGTCTGCAGCAGAAATCAACCGATGGCAGCAGCAATGGCGATATTGAAATTGAAAAAAGCAATATCGTAATGGTAGGCGAGACCGGTACCGGCAAAACCCTGCTGGCCAAAAGTATCGCCCGTATGCTCAATGTGCCTTTTGCCATTGTGGATGCCACGGTATTTACAGAAGCCGGTTATGTGGGTGAAGATGTGGAAAGCATTCTTACCCGCCTGCTGCAGGTCTGCAATTACGATGTACACGCAGCGGAACGCGGTATTGTATATATCGACGAGATTGATAAGATTGCCCGCAAAGGCGATAACCCATCTATCACCCGCGATGTAAGCGGTGAAGGAGTACAACAGGGTATGCTCAAGCTGCTCGAAGGCACAGACGTACTGGTACCGCCACAGGGAGGTCGTAAACACCCGGAACAAAAGCTTATCAAGATCAACACGCAGAATATTCTCTTTATCTGCGGTGGTGCATTTGATGGCATCGACAAGATCATTGCCCGCCGGGTACAGACCAATACCATTGGCTTCAATGTAGACAAGGATTTGCAGGACAACATGAAGAAAAACCTGCTGCGTTATGTAAACGCCCAGGATCTGAAAACCTTTGGTCTCATCCCTGAGCTGCTCGGCCGTCTGCCCGTAGTTACGCACCTCGACCCGCTCGATGCTGAAACACTCCGTGCTATCCTGACTCAGCCCAAAAACGCGCTGATCAAACAATATAAGCGCCTCTTCGAACTGGAAGGTATCAGCCTGGAAATAGAAAACGATGTACTCGATTTCATGGTAGAAAAAGCCGTGGAATATAAACTGGGGGCACGTGGTCTGCGCAGTATCTGCGAAGGCATTCTGACCGATGCCATGTTTGAACTGCCTTCTTCGCGCGAAAAGAGCTTCACGCTGGATCTCGAATATGCCAAACGCAAGTTTGACAAGAGCAAGCTGAGCCTTCTCAAAGTGGCCTGATGCAGCAAGTCAACCGTTTTATTTAACTTACAGAATCAATACACAGGGAAAGCCAGTCTTTCCCTTTTTTATCTCAACTACTCAAATTATTACCATGCAGGAGTTAATCGAAAAACTGAAAGCAGAAGCCGGCCTCACCGATGAGCAGGCGAAAAAAGCAGTAGAAACAATCAAGAATTATGTAGTGGAAAAATTCCCGATGCTGGAAGGAGCAGTGGGTAGCCTGTTTGGGCATTAAGCCTAACAGTATAAAGGTTTAAAAGTATAAAAGTTAAACGGGAGAACCAGGACATAAGCCTATGAACAGTTAACTGTTAACTGTCATCTGACCACTGTCAACTGACCACTGTTCACTTACCTGATAGTGCGGCATTTTTTTCCGCGTGGATTATTGGCCGCTTCATATGGCGTGATGGCGCGGCTGCAGGATTGCAAAAAGATAATGATAATAAGAGCCCAGAGTACGGTAGAACGTTTCATGTATTATTGGATTACTTGGCGGCAAGATAGAACAGCATCGCCGGAATTCAGAGGAAAAAACCAGCCTGAAATACGCGCGACCCGCCATGGGATAATTCCGCAAAGACTTACGGAAAATCTACCACTCAATGCCAGAAACTCATTAAAAAAGCCTTTGATTTTCAAAGGCTTTTTTAATGTCCGCCATGTAAGCGGGATTATCTCTTTTTATTTATTCGCCAATACCGCTTCAATAGCCGCCAGCTCATCGGCAGTGAAATCCAGGTTTTGTAAACTACCAAGGTTATTCTGCAACTGCTCTGCCGAGCTCACTCCTATCAGTACTGAAGTAATGCGCCGATCCTTTAGCAACCAGGCTAGTGCCATTTGCGAAAGTAATTGTTTGCGCTGAGCAGCTATTTCATTTAATGCGCGCATTTGCGCAACCCGTTGCTCCGACACTTCGTTTATCTGCAAAAACCCATGTGCCTTACTGGCCCGCGAATCGGCGGGAATACCTTTCAGGTATTTATCTGTCAGAAGTCCCTGCGCCAGGGGTGAAAAAGGAATACAACCCACTCCATATTCTTCAAGCACATTCAGCAATCCATTTTCTACCCAGCGTTCGAGCATAGAATACTTGGGCTGATGGATAAGGCAGGGTGTGCCCAGACTGCGTAATATATCAAATGCTTCGCGCGATTGCTGCGCATCATAACTGGATATGCCCACATACAGCGCTTTGCCACTACGTACGATCTGATCAAGCGCCATCATGGTTTCCTCCATCGGTGTATCGGGATCGGGGCGATGTGAATAGAAAATATCGACATACTCCAGCCCCATTCGCTTCAGACTCTGGTCAAGACTCGCAATAAGATATTTGCGTGAACCAAACTCACCATACGGCCCCTCCCACATACGCCAGCCGGCTTTTGTGGAAATAATCAGCTCATCGCGCAGGTAGCCCGGAAAATCGGCCTGCAGAATGGCGCCGAAGTTTTCTTCGGCAGATCCCGGCGGCGGTCCATAATTATTAGCCAGATCAATATGCGTAATGCCATGATCAAATGCGGTTCGTATGATCTGGCGGCCTTTTTCGAATGAATCGACACCTCCGAAATTGTGCCACAGGCCGAGTGAGATGGCCGGCAACAATAAACCGCTTTTGCCGCAGCGGTTATAAATCATTTTATCGTACCGACGCTGATCTGGCTGGTAGCTCATCTTTTTATTTCAAATGTAAGTATCCTTTTACACAGTATGCACTACCTTCATTTCACACCTACTTTTTATTTATGCGATCAGGTATCCTTCTTTTGTTGTCGCTGACCCTATCGCAACTGGCGATGGCCCAAAAGCCCCAGCGCGTTCGCGACACCGGCCTTCAGCCCGGCGTGCTCCCCACAGGCACGCTCAATGCCATCACCGATGTAAGCGGGGTAAGGGTCGGTCATATTACCTTAATAAAAGGAGACTCGGTACGCACGGGCGTGACAGCTATACTGCCGCATGGTGGTAATATTTTTCAGCAAAAGGTACCCGCAGCCATTTACAGCGGCAATGGATTTGGCAAACTGACGGGCAGCACACAGGTAGCTGAACTGGGCAATATAGAAACGCCTATTATCCTCACCAATACACTCAGCGTAGCAACTGCCATAAAAACAGTGGTGCAATACACTTTACAGCAACCCGGCAATGAAAACGTGCAGTCGGTAAATGCCGTTGTCGGAGAGACCAACGATGGCTGGCTCAACGATATACGGGGTATGCATGTACAGGAGACGGATGTGCTGCAGGCTATACTGCAGGCAAAAGAAAACAATACACAGGAGGGAAATACAGGTGCCGGTACCGGCACCATCTGTTTTGGTTTTAAAGGCGGTATCGGTACTTCTTCGCGCAAGCTGCCTGCCAGCCTGGGTGGTTATACAGTGGGAGTACTGGTACAGACAAATTTTGGAGGTGTGTTGCAGATCGATGGCGTACCGGTGGGGGAAGAACTGAAAAAATTTGCCTTCAGCCGGGAATTGCTTAAGAATGCAGATGGCTCCTGTATGATAGTAGTGGCAACCGATGCCCCTCTCGACAGCCGCAACCTCGAGCGACTTGCAAAGAGGGCTATGCTGGGCCTGGCGCGCACCGGAGGTATTGCATCGAATGGCAGTGGTGATTATGTAATTGCCTTTTCTACAGACAGCACTCTGCGGATACCTTATACTGCCCAACAGCCGCTGCAACAACAGGCCGTACTGCACAATGACCTTGTAACACCGTTATTTCTGGCCGCCATTGAAGCTACCGAAGAAGCGATCCTCAATTCGCTGTTCATGGCAGCGGATATGACGGGAAAACAGAACCGGAAAATAGAGGCTATTCCGCTAAACAAAGTTATTTCTTTGCTGAAAAAATACAACCGTATACCGTGAGTATAGTTTTTTCCCGTATCAATGATACGCTGTTGCCTGCTGCGGAAGCGCATATTCATATCAGCGATATGTCTGTACAGCGTGGATATGGCATTTTTGATTTCTTCAAAATCGTTCATAACCGGCCGGTATTCCTGGAAGACCATCTGGATCGTTTCTTTGCCTCGGCTGCGGCTATGCGACTGCCTTGCCCTCTTTCAAGAGAAGCATTGGCAGAAGCCATCAAAGAACTGATACAAAAAAACAACCTGCCGCAATCCGGTATGCGGCTCACGCTTACGGGTGGCTATGCCGCAGATGGTTACTCCGTTCATCAGCCAAATCTATTACTGGTACAGCAACCCTTGCAACTGGCAAAGGAACTACAGCCGGGCATCCGACTGATCACGCACGAGCACCAACGGCAATTGCCACATGTAAAGTCGATCGACTACCTGATGGCGGTATGGCTGCAGCCGCATATCCAGGAGCAAAAAGCCGCTGATGTACTCTACCATCAGCAGGGAGTGATTACAGAGTGTCCCAGATCCAATTTTTTTATTATCAATAAGCAAGACGAACTCGTTACCCCGGAGCTGAATATACTACAGGGCATTACCCGCAAAAAGCTGCTGGAACTTGCGGCTAAAAGTATGACAGTAAAAGAAGCGCCGGTAACATTAACTGATCTGCGCGAAGCCAAAGAAGCTTTTGTAACCAGCACTACCAAACACCTGCTGCCGGTAATACAAGTTGACGATACAACGATTGGCCATGGCAATGCCGGCTCCGTTACATCTTCTTTATTCCGCAAACTGATCAATATGGTATTCCCCTGAAAAACGTTTACTTATTACTAGCGCAAACCGCCCCACTCAGGTATACCAGCGGTGCATTCCAGTTGATCGCTATTTCGTTGGAGGCAAAGGAGCACAGCTCATCGCTATATTGCCGCTCTGCTTCTCTGTATCTGTAGGTGCATTTGTCCTGCCGGTAAGCATTGGCATTAGGCCCTCCGGCAAGCAAGCCCGGTATCGGTTCTTCGATCTTATCTGCATCAGAAGGCCGGTGATGCGGATGCATGGGTGTTTTAAATCCAACACCGGTAACGAATGAATACCCTGTTGCATTTTTACCTAATAAGTAATCAAGGTTAGACAATGCACCATCCAGGTATTTCCGTTGTTTAGTTCGCAGGTATGCATTGATCAACACCATACCCTGATTTGCCGCTACGGCACTGCTCCCCCACACAAAGTCGCTTATCCGTGCTCCCATTACTGTAGCCGACAAACTTTTATCGCGGGCCTTCAAGAGCGAATCGGCCAGTTGCAGGAGCTGCCTGCGTGCTGCCGAGAGCAGCGACTGATCACTGATACGATCAGCATGTCGCAGTAAAGTAAATATTCCCAGCATACCCACTTGTGGCCAGCCGGGCAAAGAGCGTATAGAAGATATTGTTTTACTTAACTGAGGGATATGCGCAGTCTGTCCCGTGGTCACCAGCAACTCTGCGGCGGCCCAAAAACGCTCATCATCCAATTGCCTGTCGCCATAGCCACCGGTAGTAATCGCTGGTTGAAACCGCTTATTCATTTCTTCCTGCTCATACAAAACGTTTGGGTTTTCTTCGGCCCAATTCCAGGCATTCACGGCTGCTTTTATGCAACTATCCGACAGACCCGGCAATTGCGATGTAAATGAGCGGAATACTCTTGACGCCTGCGCCATGGTAGCTGCAAAATCAAGTGCAGCGGCCGTTGATTTCTGGACCACATAACGTGGTTCTCTGGTCACTCCCGGCATGACCATACCATCAAATGCTGCATTCGTACATTTATGATATACGCCTCCATCTGCCGGATCCTGCATCGTCATCATCCAGCGCAGGTTATAAAGGATCTCATCAAGCAGGTCGGGCAAGGCATTACCACTTTCCGGAATGGACAGTGTTAATGAATTATAATAAACAGAAAAATCTTCGTAGGCACTGAGCAGCGTACCCATAGTCACGCCGGAGTTCACGATGTATTTGTTGTAGTCTCCGGCATCATACCAGCCACCCGGCGAAGCGATGATAGCACCGGCAGGCCTGTTTTTATCCGCCGCTGATGCATGTATCAATACCTCTGTATCCTTATGACCAGCCGGCCTTGCCCACTTGCCGGCATATGCCGGTTGTAGTTCCATATCTGATCGCTGAAAGTAAAAAGCTTTTATGGAAGCTACACTTAACGGTTCATACACCGCATTTCCGATAGTAACCGGCCAATATTCCTGTACACCCGGCAGCGACAACCAATAACTTCCCGGTTGTTTAATACTGGTAAGATCTGCAAATCTTGCCGTGAGAGACGATACAGGAGATTTCCTGGTATCGCTTAACCGTGCCCTGTAAACAATATCATGCTTATTGGCGGTCAGTATATAAAAACTATCAGTACCAGCATTTATGATCATCGCTTCTCTGATGCCTGTGGGTTCATAACCCAACTGATTCAATCCTACTACCGGAGCCTGGGCCACTAACCACCATACCTGCAACAAGCCAGTTGTAAGTGATAATATCTTTTTCATAGCTTTTTTCCTTTATTATTGAACCTGCAGCGAAACAGCAGAAGACAGCAATCCATCTGCCGACGCCGTAACAGTAATTGCTCCTTTCTGATTGCCTGTTCTTATCACGACCAGGCATTTCCCTTTAAATGCAGAACGCTGCGAAGCCTGGAAAGATTCCATACTCGTATGACTGCCATTATCTACCCCGGCTATGCTGGCCGGCCCTTTCAGTGTAAACTTCACCAGGTTGGCTGCATCAGGCACCACATTTCCTTTTTTATCTACTATCTCTACTGTAATAAAAGACAGATCATCACCATTTGCTGACAATCTGCTTCTATCTGGTGTCAATCGGATACTATATGAGCTCCCCGCAGTATGGATTTCTTTTTCCAGTACCTGCTTGCCATTTTTCCTTGATACAGCTTTTAATATACCTGGTTCATAACTGACTCGCCATTGCACATGTAATTCATCACTGGTTTTACTTTTCTTTCCCAGCGATTGCCCGTTCAAATACAGTTCTACTTCATCTGCATTATTATAATAAGCCCATACATCAACCTGCTGCCCCGGTTGCCAGTTCCAGTGTGGGAACACATGCAACACATTTTTGCTGGTAAACAGGCTCTGATAGAGATAGTAAACATCTTTGGGGAAACCGGCGAGGTCAACAATTCCAAAATAAGAACTACGCGCAGGCCATGGATAGGGAGTAGGCTCACCCAGGTAATCGAACCCGGTCCACACATACATGCCGCTGATATGCTCATAGCCCAACAGTTCTTTGAGCGTTTCTTCATGTGTACTGCCCCAGGGAGTAGCGCAATTGTCGTATGCGGAACAACTCAGATCAGCATTGGCATTTTGGACCGGCAGGTCCCATCTTGCCGGCCAGCGGCGAATACTATCGGAAGGCATGTCGTAGCTGCCTCTTGTCTGCAATGCCGATACTGATTCGGTAACAATGAAGGGTTTCCTGCCCCACTGATATTGTACCGAGTCCCATTTAAGATGATTATAATTATACCCGATGATATCATTTACCCCTGTGGCCAACAGGTTATTCCAGGCCCCGGGTTCGTTATTGGCTGTCAACACGGGCCGGGTATTGTCCAGTTTTTTTACAATTGCAACCAGATCGCGCATAATGGTTCGTCCGGCTGTATCGCCTTTTGCGGCATCACCCCATTGCTCTCCTATCTCATTGCCCACACTCCACATAAATACAGATGGATGATTCCGATCACGCTTTATAAAGTCTTCCAGATCGCGATGATACCAGTTATCCCATTCCTGGCTATAGTCATAGGCCGTCTTGGATCGCTTCCACATATCAAATGCTTCATCCATTACGATAAAACCCATACGGTCTGCCAGATCCAGCAACTCCGGAGCGGGAGGGTTATGACTGGTACGAATGCCGTTAATACCCATGCCTTTCAATATCTCCAGTTGCCGTTCTATAGCCCGCTTATTAACTGCCGTGCCCAGGCAGCCCAGGTCATGATGATTACATACTCCGATTATCTTAACCGGCTTATCATTTAAGAAAAACCCTTTGGCCGCATCGAAATAAAATGAACGAATACCAATGACGGTTGTTTTTTCGTCCAGCAGTTTTCCGTTACTCAGAAGCTTTGTTTTAATAGAATAACAAAACGGATCCTCCAACGACCAACGCCGGGGATTAGCTACAGAAACAGTCTGATTATTCTCCTTTTCCGCTGGAGGCACATATGCTTTAATCGTTTTCACCATCCTCCCTGTTTGATCATAGACGGTGTGCTGAAGTTGTAGTTTCGTCCCGCTCATCACGGCTCCTTCCCAATCCGTTTGTATCTGCAAATCGGCCCGGTTTCCGGAAATGCCTGCTGTAGTAATATAAACCCCATCCTTTACTATATGCACCGGCTGCTTTTTTACCAGCCATACATGACGATAAATACCACTGCCACTATACCAGCGGCTATTGGGTTGCTGAGAATTATCGACTTTCACTACGATAGTATTGGCAGCTCCGCCAAATCTGAGATATGGTGTGAGTTCGTAGCGAAATGAAATATATCCGTTGGGGCGTTTGCCCAGGGAATGCCCATTGATAAACACCTCACTCCGGCAATACACGCCATCAAAATCAATAAAGACCTTTCTGCCCTTATCTGTCTCTGGCAATATGAATTGTTTCCGGTACCACCCCGGGCCACCCCGCAGAGCGCCACCTCCTGTGCCAGTGGGACTATGCTCATCAAATGGCAGCTCTAT
This sequence comes from Chitinophagaceae bacterium, assembly GCA_047600605.1. Taxonomy (GTDB): domain Bacteria; phylum Bacteroidota; class Bacteroidia; order Chitinophagales; family Chitinophagaceae; genus CAYMZZ01. The sequence goes on from JASGKK010000001.1 coordinate 1,882,857, forward strand.
GCTCCAGTCATGAGGCAGGTGCAGGGAACGCCATTGTGCTGCTGAAGAAGTATCATTGCCCAGGTAGAAAAACCAGTTGCGGTCAAATGATTCCCGGCCTGTTTCCTGTGCCTGCGTGGAAGACATCAGCAGAAAACAATAAAGAAGTATGCAATAGAATCGTTTCATGTAGATCAGGGAATTAATTCAGGCGTACCACTACTTTTTTCCCTTTATAATTTATTTTCTTTCCTGCCTTTTCGGCAAAATCGATACCCGCAGGTTTATGCCTGGTGATATACCGGATATAAAAAGTCCGTTGATTCAGCATGCCTGCAAATGTTCCTTTCCGGTCTTCTATAGTCAGTGTCTTTGCCGCATCATCGTACGACATTTCAATCTGTGTGTACTGCCCTTTTTCATAATCATAATTCGTGCCTTCGTCTTCATATAAAGAAAACCGCCCATCCCTGCCTTCATACACATACAACGTAACGGGGTCTGCGGGTCTTTCGCCTGTATACTGAAGCATCGGCCCTGCAGGTATAATACCTCCGGCTTTTACAAATACCGGCATTCTTTCATAATCTGCCACAGCAGTGATCGTTTGCCCGCCTTCCATGTAGGCGCCTGTATACAGGTCATACCAGCCCTGCCCTGCCGGCAGGTAAACAATACGATTCACTGCTTTGTACTGATATACGGGGTTGATCAGTAAAGAAGGGCCAAACATATACTGGTCTCCTATACTTTTCACTTTGCTGTCGCTGTTAAAATCAAATACCAGCGCACGCATGATCGTGCCATTCTCATGATAAGCTTCACCTGCCAGTGTATAGATATAAGGCAGGAGACGATACCGCAGCTGGTTATAATACACCATGCTCTTATAGGCCGCATGGTCCTCGGGAGCAGTATTGTACATTTCTCTTACCGGAAACTGACCGTGCGAACGAAAAATGGGAACGAATGTGCCAAACTGATGCCAGCGGGTGAGCAGCTCGCGCCATTCTTCCAGGTCTGCAGTGCTGGGCTTTTCATATCGCTTCTCTACTGAAAACCCACCTACATCCATCGTCCAGTAAGGCAGCCCCGACAGCGAGAAATTTAATCCTGCGCTGATCTGTGCCTTCATGTCTTCCCAGCGCGAAGCGATGTCGCCACTCCAGATGGTAGCCGCATACCGCTGCGATCCGCTGTAACCTGAGCGGGTGAGCAGATAAACCCGCCGGTTGCTATCTGTACCCCGCTGGCCTTCATAGATGCCTTTTGCATTTTGCAAAGGATAGGCGTTGAGAAATTCTGCAGCCGTTCCAATTGCCGTAGGCGACATCTGGTCCTTTCTTCGATCAGGTGACACATTTGACAGAATATCCGGTTCGCTGGCATCCATCCACCAGGCATCTATTTTTTTAGCATACAGCTTATCGTGTATCAATTTCCAAAAACCCTCACGCGCTTCCTTATTAAAAGCATCATAAAAAGTGGATGTGTATCCCTGACCGATCCAGTCACGCTGGCGATCGGCAATATTGCGTTTATACAGCCAGCCCTTTTCATTGAAATAATTATACGCCGGTATGCCCTCATAAAATTTTGGCCATACCGATATCATGATCTTTGCATGGTACTTTTTATGCAGATCATCAATCATTTGCTGAGGATCAGGAAACCGTTTTTCATCAAAATCCTGGCTGCCCCATTCTTTTTCGCGCCAGTAGCTCCAGTCAAGTACAATATTATCAATGGGGATCCTGCGTTTGCGAAATTCGGCTATTGCCGTCATCAGCTCTTCCTGTGTTTTATATCGCTCCCGGCTTTGCCAGAAACCCATCGCCCATTTAGGTACGATTTGCGCCTTACCGGTCAGTTCACGATAACCACTTACCACTTCATCCATATTTTGTCCGTATACAAAATAATAATCTACCTGATGACCAGCTTCGGAATCGAAGGCAAAACTTTGCTGATCCTGCAGTGGCACCGGTGGCAGGCAGTTGGCGGTGAGATACGACTCGCTGCCATCAGGTATCCATTGAATGCGTATATCATATTGTCTATCTTTTTGCAGGGATATATTAATCACACCTGCCCCGGGATTCCAGGCCTGTCGCCACTTATCGAATAACAATTTTCCATCTATCCATACTTTGATATAACCTGCGTAGGTGAACCGAAGCTTATGTTCACCTGCTACGTCACTGCTGAATTTACCTGTCCATGTCACCGACCCCTTATCAACCGCAAAATCAGCCGGCAAATGAAGCTTACTGTCATTCAGATAGGCATAATTGATTACAGACTCTGCTTTTCGCAGGTAAATATTATCAGGCTGCCGGTGATCATTGGCATACGACGCAGTGAGCCATCCTTCATTTCCTTTTTCATCAAATAATCGTAGCGAAGACAATGGCTGATATGGCCGCACATCGCCCACACGGGTAAGTGAATAGTTTTCCCAGAGAATTCCATAATTTTTTACCGATACTAAATAAGGGATGGCCACCTCAGTATTATTCTGAAACAGGAGCACCTGCTGCCCCTTATAATTAAACGCATCTTCCTGGTGCTGACCAAGTCCGTACCAGGCATCATCGGGAGTGGTTTCAAATACCTGGCGGGTTCGATACAAAGAAGTGCCTTCAAAAACTGCCGATACGATCCGGCGACCGGTTATGGCCCGCTCTTTGACCAGCAGATTACCTTTTGTATCGGAAAAGGACACAGCCCCTGTTGAGAGGTCGGCAGTAATAATCAACTTACTGGTTGTAATGATCAGCTTTCCTTCCTTCTCGCTGGCAGCACTATTAAACGCTTTGGGGGGACTGATCACACTAAGGCTACTGCTCCATGGCTTTATTTCTTTGTCAGGCGAAGCAATCACGTGTGCAATGCCTTCGCTGATCAGTTCGATCTTTACAAGTACGGCTCCGCCGCTCAGCTGTGCACTGGGATAAATGATCACTCCATCGGGTACAATTTTATAACTCCCTTCGCCTGCCCAGGATAAAAAAGTACTGAAAAACAGTATAGAAAAAGTGAGTAGTTTTTTCATTATGATCATCATTTGTTATCAACCACAACGAATACAGTGGACCGGGCCGGTACTTCTATTTTTACCTCGCCTGTAGCTGCTGCGCTTCGCGCGGCGAGCGTTGCATAACCGGAAGGACCGCCTGCAATTCCTGCAGGATTATTGCCATTGACAATTACTTTTCGCGAAAACTCCCCGTTATCACTGTCGCCGGTCAATGTGTACCAATAGTATTTATCGCCTTTGATAAAATTCTTTATATCAATCTTTGTTGTATAGGATGCGGTGGAAGTATTTACAATAGCCAGTGCAGTTTCGCCAGAGGTAAAAGATGTGGCGTAGACCATGGTGCCTGGTATGGAGTGCGTTGACTCTACCAATCTGTCGCCGGCAGTTTGCTGAAAAAAATACATGTGATAAAATGCCGGCCGCGGCAGCCATTTTGTTTCGCCGGAAGCAGCCTCACCCTGGCTGAACATGCCGTGGTCATTTCCGTTATCCCATCCGTTGGCCAGATCCCAGCGGGCCGTTAGTCCAAGTGGCTGTTTCATTGCTTCGCCCAGTACCAGTACCGCATGCATCCCATTAATATGTGAAACCTGCTGTTGAGATCCGGTTGAAAAAATATTCCATTCATCCAGCACCAGTGGTTTTATGGCGGTTCCATTCGTAGCAAATACTGTTTTTACAAAATCAAGCATTTTACCTGTTTCAGTAACTGGTGTAGCCAGTATTTCGGCTGCGCTGGCATTGGTCTGAAAAGCTGTATAATAATTATGCAGTACATAATAATCGGCACTGTTGCCAATAGATGTAAGCAGGCCGGTATTCCAATTGCGGTGGGTAGCTGTAGCCCAGGGCTGACTTTGCGCCTCGACCATTACAGCACCTATGTAGATTTGTTTACCAATAGCCGTTGCCGCTTTCCGCATTGAGTCTGCAAATATTTTAAAATGCTGTCCATATAGCTGTCCCGAAATAAACTCCGGCTGACCATCTCTATTGTTGGCAGTAGCAATCCGGTAACCGGCTTCCCAGTCGCCAAAATTTTCATTGCCCACCTCCCAGTACAATGTCCGGCCGTTGTCGTAACGTACCCATTCGGCTGCCAGGTGAGCCGCTGCTGCCACGGGATCGGCTCCGGTTCCGTAACGGGCATACCCATAATTGATGGTGATAAGACCTTTACTGTTTGTCTGCTGCAGCAACTGATAATAGTTACTCACAGAAAAAGTCCAGCCATCGCTGTTATTTCCATACCAGAAACCAGCGCTCTCTGTTGTACCATCTGCTTTTACAAATGTGGATGGTGCATCCGCAGGTGGCATATTTTTATCAGCATTCCAGAAAAACACATCGCTGATGCTGCCACCGGGAAAACGTATGACAGATGGCGAAAGCTTTTTTAAATGATCCATTAGCACCGGCTGATCGGTTATCTGTGTCATCCACAGATTGGCGTTATTGCCAAACAATGCCGGCGATATTTTCGAAATCACCTTGCTCCGGTCAATATTGATAGTATAAATAGCAGAAGCCGGTGGCGTTGCAGCCACAGCCGGAGGAGCGGTAAAGTTTTTAGGTCTCCACTCATCCAGGAAAAATCCCGCAGTAGCAGCCACCGGCGGATCAACGGCCGGCTCTACCACTATCGGTACTTCCGGCTCAGGCCCTGGTGTTGTCTTTTTTTTGCAGGAATTGCCCGTCAGTACCCAGCATCCGGTACAGATTAATATATATCTACCCCATTTCACCATAAAATAAGATGGAACGTGTTGTCTGTATTTTTTAAATAGGTTGCAGGAAGAAAAATCTTCCCGCAACCACCTTAGGTCGGTCGATTGCTGCTATATGAAAAGGAACGACTAAGGATTTTGTCTATATAACAACTGCTTGCACGAGAAACTCCTTTAAGAATAACTATTTGATCTTTTCAATACGGATATTATCAATAGCAATACGCAGCGCTCCGGGAGCAATCGGCCCTGTTGCCACTTCATTGCCGGCTGCATTGAACCCATCAGCTGTAGTAAGGCGAAACATTAGCATACCGCCACTTCCGTTTGCATTCATCAGCTCATTCATGTTTGCAGGAGGATCGCCGCCCTTGTCGTAGCGATTGCTTTTTGCTTTATGGAATTCAGACAAAGGAATACTTACGGTTTCCCATCCGGAAGAACGATAAGAACCTGTTTTTTTCCAGGGCGAATATTCTGCGATATAAGACCAGTTGGCCCATCCCGGTGCCACCCACAGGTTGCCGGCTGTCCAGTTGTCTTTTACAAAAACTTCAAACTTCAGGGCATAGTTGATAATGGCATCATTCATATTGGCCGCCCAGGAAGATACTGTGTTGGTAATGATACAACGGTTGTCCTGCCACCACGAGTCATCGCCCGGCGTTACATTGGCAGCGGGATGTATCGCTACACAGGTGCCGGTTGCATTGGGATAAGTACCTGAAGGATCCTGCACCCACTCCCCTACCCATTGTTGCTGGCTCCAGCCATAGTTCGGGTTTTCTGCATTGGAAGGCGGGTTCCACTGACCCGACCCACCGACTGCATCAAAGTTGGCGATATAACCAACTGTTGGTGATAACCAGTTATTGAAACGAAACAGCGAGGTTCCATTGCCATGATTCGTATAAATGCGCAGTGAATCACCCCGCTGCAAACCACCGGTTGGTACAGTCAATGTCACTTCTGTGCCATCGGGATTGCCGGTTATTGCCGACTCCACTACTTTATTTCCGCTCGGGAAAACTATACTATCAATAAAATAAAAGCCGTCAATCATAAACAGGTTACTACCCTTGAATGTCACGGATACACCGCCGGGTGTGTTTTCCAACGATCCGGATGTGATAACCGGGTTATTGGGTTTTATGGGAAACTCATACGTGAATTCTCCTTTGGAATTGACGATACGGATAGTATTGAGAGAAGTGACCAGCTCAGACAGCGGCATGGCAGCCGGTATGGTCACTACGGCTGTTGTATCGCTGAAAAGAGCCGGATTGAAATACGTATCGAAGCCATTAAAATACAGCTTCCGTAAACTTTCAAAACCTTCACCTCTCAATACGATCGTTTGCCCCAGGAATGCCTCCTGCAGTGTAAAGTTATTGGGAGCCGGTGCTATGGCTCTTACACTCGCGATACGGGGATTTTTTCCGCTGTCTTTTGTATAATCGTTTTCCGATTTTTTACAGGAAGCCAGCAGACCAGCCAGCAGTAGCAGTTGCCACAACAAACCGGAGATATAAGGAAGTATTTTACTTTTCATATCAAATTATTTTTGAGTAAGACCTGCAGTTTTAAGTTTTAGCATCATGGATATTCAACCGGAGGTTTATTCAGGTTAGGCGCCTTGGTTAACTCTTCGGCTGGTATAGGCAACCAGAAATTAGCATCACTGACAGCTGTTACATAATAATCGGTTCTCGGGTTGATCGTCCAGGCTGTAGCGTTTGTATTACTATTGGGTATCAGGTAATAGTCGCCACGATTTTGCGCTTTGATAATATCAAACGCCTTTGTTTTATTATAATAATAAAGACGTACGAGATCATACCAGGCCTGTCCTTCCATAGCCAGTTCGAGCCAGCGTTCTTTAAACAGGGCATCCCAGGTAATAGACGAGACGGAAGACAATCCCGCTCTCGCCCTGATACTATTGAAGCTGCTCAGTGCCAGTCCATCATTGGTACTGGCATTATTACCCAGTACTGCATCGACATACACGAGGTATACATCTGCCAGGCGAAGGATGTAGGTATTCATTCCTGTACCCATAAAAGTGATCTGGCCATTATTGTCCCAGGGGCCGCCTACTATGTATTTTTTTACCCATGCGCGGTTATTACCGCCGGTTCCATCTACATCCCTGTTGGGCACGATCATATTCTGCACGTCGCCGCCATTGGGTTTCCAGCGAAACCAGTCATAATACTCTCCGGGATAAAACCAGGTCACTTTACGACGCTTATCGCCCTGATCATACATTTCCAGCACATGCTTTGCTGCTCCCACATCGCCACCCCAGCCATCACCAAATCCGGTAATAGTATTGCTTTCGAAAGCGAGGAATGCCTGTATATCATTCTGCGTACCATATTGTGCCGGATTATTGAATTGCCATTGCAATGCAAAAAGAGATTCACTGTTGTTATTGTTGCGCGTCAGGAACAGGTCTTTATAATCTGTCATGAGTGCAGCACCACTGTTCTGTATTACGTCTTTGGAAAAATAGGCAGCACTGTCGAGGAATTGCTGTACCCGGGTGCCGCTGTTGTTGCTCATTACACCGGCATAAGCGAGATAGGCCTTTGCCAGCATGCCTTCGGCAGACCATTTGGTGATACGACCGGGTTTATAGGGTGTGGCAGGAAGGTTTTCTGCAGCAAACCGCAGATCGCGGATAGCAAATCGCCATACACTGGGAATGGTGTTCCTGGATAATGAAGTATCTGTAAGCAATGCTGTATTGCTTTCGATAACGGGCACCGCACCAAAAGTCTGTACGAGGTAATAATAGGCCATACCCCGCATGAACCGGCATTCTGCAACGGCATAGGTCCGCATATTTTCCGGTATTGCTTCCGAAGCATAGGTCTCGATACCATACCGGATCGTATTGCTCTGACCAATGATATTAAAGAAAGAGCGCCAGGCCTGCTCTACAGAGCGATCGACTGGTGTAGAGGTAAAGCGAATATCTTCCGGAATGAAACTTCCGCCTGTGGTCATCATACCGGCGCGGCCATCGCCGATACCATACGAAGGCATATCGTTGTATTCAAACCAGACGAGGTTATACAATACAGCCGTTGCGGCCATCATACGTTCGGTACTTGTATAATAGTTGCCATCCGTGATCGCATCTTCCGGTGGTCTGTTTAAAAAATCTTTTTTACAGGACACCAGTAATACCAGCATTGACAGCACCAGCAGACCTGTTTTATATGGCGTTATTTTTTTCATTGTCCTTATTTTTTATAAATAATGGATGAATGTTTTAGAAGTCAACATTTACGCTGAATGTGTAGGTACGTGTAAGCGGATAACGTCCTGCATCCACACCCTGGAAGATCCTGTCCGCACCACCTACGTTTTTACCTACATAGGTGCCGATCTCGGGATCAAATCCTTTATACTTCGTAAATGTGGCGAGATTCTGCACACCGGCCTGTAAGCGCACTGCGCGGATAAATCCTGTCTCACGCAGCCAGCGGGTTGGCAGCACATACCCCAGAGTTACGTTTTTGATACGCACAAAAGAACCGTCTTCCACAAAGAAGCTGTTGATTCGTTTGGCATTACCATTTACATCTGCGGCGGTGATGCGGGGCACTGTGGTGCCCGGGTTGACAAGGCCTGTGCGGGAAGTATTGATCCGGGCAAAATCAAATGCTTCTGAAAACAGGTTCCGGCCGATATTCACACCATTGGGATTGGCCATATTGTAGCGCATGTAGTTGTACACGTCATTGCCTACAGTACCAATCACCAGTATGTTCAGGTCAAAATTTTTGTAGCTGAAACTATTGGTAAAACCAAATGTGTACTTGGGCCAGGGGTTACCGATCACGGTCTGATCTTTTTCATTGATGAGTCCGTCGCCATTGATATCCCTGTATTTGATATCGCCTACCCATACTCCGGTTGTCTCGTTGGCTGGCAGGCGGGTCACACCATCAGACTGTACCGGCACAGCCGATTTGTTGATCTCATCCACACTTTCAAATAATTTCTCTGCTACGTAGCCATAAAACACCCAGGGAGCCTGGCCCACTGCAGATTGCCCCATGAAATCATTCATCCACCAGGCTGTAGAATACAGTGGCTTGCCGGCAAATGTGGATTGTATAGTGGATTTGAAATGAGAGATATTGAAATTGGAACGCCATATAAAGTCAGCGGCCCGATTGTCAATATTTACAGTATTGATTGTAATAGCAAAGCCTTTTGTCTTGAGTGAACCGAAGTTGACGATCGGCGCTCCAATACCGCCTGAGCCGGTTGTACCCAGGTAAGCAGGCAGACCATCGTTGCGGTACAGGAGGTTGTCGGTTGTTCTGTCAAACACATCGGCTTCTATCTGCACCCGGTTTTTGAACATATTGAGGTTGATACCGAAATTGGCGGTCTTGGTCAGTTCCCAGGTAAGATCAGGATTACCAAAGTTGCCTACACGATAAGCAGTATCAAATGCAGTCCAGGTGGGACGATATGCTGTATAAATACCCGACTGGTAAGGATTGCCGGTAGCACCATACTCTGCACGTAGTTTCAACTCATTAAGCCAGGCAACCTCCTGCAGGAATTTTTCTTTGGATACTCTCCAGGCCACCGATGCGGAAGGAAAATAGCCCCAGCGGTTTTCTTCGGTGAAATTGGCTGAACCGTCTGCCCGTATAGCCGCCTGTACGATATATTTATCATCAAAAGAATAATTGACACGACCGAGATAGGATTCCAGTGCGCCCGATCCTTTGTAGGGAATACCCGAGCGGTTTTTGGTCACCATGTTATACATAGCGGGTGTGCCTTTATAACTCCACTCCTGCGCTTCGTGGCTCACCATTGCACCAACCCAGTGTCTGCCCGTTTTTCCGAGATTGCGCTCATAACGTACCAGCTGGTTAAAGTTCCAGTAGTAGTTACGCCCGGGCTCTGTAAATAAAGTCGCCTGAGGATTGTTGTTGTTTAAGCCAAAGAAGAACTCGGGGGTATAGGTGTATGCGAGTTTGGAATCTTTGTTACCATCAAAGCTCACCCGCAATGTGAGATGCTTCATTGGTTTGAGTTCGGCATATGCACCACCCAGCAAACCATCCCTGTCGAGATAGTTTTTGATGATGCTGGCCATCGCAATAGGGTTGCGGGGTGCATACTGCGCATTAGAGCCAAACTCTACCGTAGTTGCACCGGCCCATGAACCGTCGGGATTTTTAACGGGCAGGTTGGGCGCAGTGGTGAGGGCATCGCGGATCACATCTTCGTTGGTCGTCGACAATTTTTCTTTTGTAGACCATAGGTTTACCGAAGCTCCCAGCTTCAACCAGCTGGTAGTCTGGTTATCTATGTTCAACCGGAAAGAATAACGCTTAAAATCAGAGCCTACTGCCACACCATCCTGCTGGAAATACTCGCCCGAAGCATAAAAAGTTGTCCGCTCTGTACCACCTGTGGCGCTCAACTGGTGCTTGAACATAGGCGCACGTTTAAACATCGCCGTTTGCCAGTTGGTACCATCGCCCAATACAGATGGATCAGATAAGGATACATTGGGTGTAAAACCGAGAATGGAATCGCTAACGTTTTTCATAGTAGCCCATTGCTGCAGATCGAGTGTGGAAAGTTGTTTGGGTTTAGCCTGCAGTGTGCCGAGAAAACCATAAGAGAGTTTTACCCGCTGGTTTTTACGGCCTTTTTTAGTTGTGATAAGTACCACGCCATTTGTAGCCCGCGTACCATAGATAGCGGTTGCAGATGGTCCCTGCAATATCTCTATCGACTCAATATCGGAAGGATTGATACCTGCCAGCGCGTTGGATGAGCCAAAGCGGCCATCATTGCTGCTACCCGACAGATCTGGTTGTATCTGTACACCATCTATTACATACAAAGGCTGTGTAGTACCAGTGAGCGTGCTCACGCCCCTGATATTTACAGAGATGCCTCCACCGGGCTGTCCACTATTTTGTGTCACATATACACCCGCTGCCCGGCCCTGTATGGCCTGGTCCAGCGTAGAGTTGACTGTCTTATTAATATCCTGTTCGGAAATGGAGACCTGTGCACTGCTCAGGTCTGTTTTCTTCATTTTACCATAACCAATCACAACTACTTCACTGAGTTTAACATCAGCTACTTCGAGTGTGGCAGTCACTGCAGTCTGATTGACCACAGATACTTCTTTAGGAGTGGCTCCCACAAAGGAAATAACCAATGTGGTTGTGGCAGGCGCAACAGAAATAGTAAAATTTCCGTTGAGATCCGTTGTAGTGCGGGCAGCCTTTTCGCCCTTTACGGTTATGGAAGCTCCGGCCAGCGGCGCGCCTTCCTGGTTATACACTGTACCAGAAATCGTTTTACCGCTTTTCTGCTGCGCCATTAGTTGCTGTGGCATCAGCATCCATGCAATCGCCAGGCTCCAGCAGAAAAAAAGACAGAGGCGACCAGCAAGCAGCGCACCATCTGTTAAGCAGTTAGTTTTTTTCATTGTCTTGGCAAATTTGTTATCGTTAAGATTTAGTGCCGGTTCATATACTCAAGGAACCGCTGCTCAGATCGGCTGCTGCCCGGTCATGAAGAATGAAATGCCGCAAATATGAAGGGATGCCTTACAGGCAGAACAGAACGTTCCGGCTGCAGAAGACCAGTTTCAATATAGACAGCAATCATTTTTTCCTGCCAGGCGGCAGGCTGATTTCGCAAGGTTGATGACCCGGCAAAATTCCAAACCCAAAATACTATGTGATTTTACGGAGCACGGTATGCAACCGTTTACATATAGGTATCAAAATGTTAACCTGTGAAAAATGAGCGACATGAAAGAAATCAAATATTTAATAATCAGATATTTAGCAAAAAAGCGGTTAACAAAATATTACCCTGTTTTATTGTTTTTGCAGGCGATAGGCCGAAGGAAGGACCTGAAAAATGGCCTTAAAGCTCTTACTGAAGTTCTTGGGATTGTTGAAGCCTACTTCATAAGCCACTTCTGCAATGGTCATATCTGTTTTCTCCAACAGCATAGCCGCCTTTTGCATCCGCATATCGCGGATAAACTCCAGGGGCGACTTGCCCGTAACCGACAACATGCGTTTGTACAAGGCCACCCGGCTCATGCATAAGGTCCGGCTCAGGTCTTCGACCGAAAAATCCGGCTCGGCCATATTTTTTTCGACCTCGGCAATCACCTGCTGCAGGAAAATATCTGCTGCCGGCACTACTGTTATTTCACCCTGTTTTACTTCTACCTGTTTCTGATATGTCTTTTTCAGGACCAGGTTTTGTTGCAGCTGATTGCGGATGCGGGTTTGCAGGATCTCAAAATTGAAGGGCTTGGTCATATAATCATTGGCCCCGGTTTCCAGACCACGCAACTGCTGCTCCTCCCCGGTAAGCGCCGTCAGCAGAATGACAGGGATATGAGAAGTACGTTTATCTGCTTTTATTTTCTTACAAAGGTCAATACCATTCATTTCCGGCATACTCACATCACTCACCACCAGATCCGGATGAGCCGCCAGTGCCTTCTGCCAGCCGGTCTTTCCATTGCCGGCTTCAATGATATGATAATACTCTTTGAGGTTGTCTTTGAGATAGAAACGGAAGTCTTCATTATCTTCTACCAGCAACACAATGGGTTGCTTTGTCAGCTTTTTATTTTCTTTTGCCACAGGCAATTCATCTGCCTGTTCCTCAAGCAGGTTTTCTTCTGCCGGATGAGGCTCCGTCGGCAACGGTGATTCTTCTCTCGTCACAGGCATGGTCACAATAAAACTGCTTCCCTTATCCGGTTCGCTTTCTACCACTATATCACCCCCATGCAGGCGTACAAATTCGCGGGTGATAGCCAGCCCGATGCCACTGCCCTGGTTGACCATATTGTCTGGTACATCTGTCTGAAAGAAGCGTTCAAATATCCTGTCCTGCTTGTCTTTTGCAATGCCTATACCTGTATCGGTGATACGCAGTACCAGTTCATGCTCCCCTTCCCTTTCTTCCAGCTTCACATCGACCGTCACGTGACCATTGGGCAGGGTGAATTTGAATGCATTCGAAAGCAGATTAAATAAAATACGCTCGGCTTTTTCGTGATCAAACCGGGTATAAAACGACTCGACATTACTCCGGAATGAAAAGGTAATATGCTTGATGTCCGCAATGTCGGTGAATGAATGGCTCACGTCATGAATAAAGGAAATAATGTCGCCACTGGTTGCATTCAGTGTAAGTTCTTTTTCTTCCAGCTTTCTGAAATCGAGCAACTGGTTTACCAGGTTAAGTAAGCGTTTTGCATTGCGTTGCAGCATTTCTATCTGTGTACGCGTATCTGCACCGGGATTTTGCTGCAGCATTTTATCAATAGGAGCCAGTATGAGCGACAGCGGTGTGCGGAACTCATGGCTTACATTGGTAAAGAACCTGATCTTCATCAGGTCGAGCTCATGTTTGCGGCGGGCTTCTTTCTTTTCTTCTTCAATTGCATAGCGGCGTCTTGCCCGTTGCAATTCCATTCTCCGGGCAAAATACAGCACAGAAGCTGCTACCAGTATATATAATGCATAAGCCAGTGGCGTTTTCCAGAAAGGCGGCCGCACCTTTATTATTAATGGAGCAGATTCTTCGCTCCATACGCCCTCACTATTCATCGCTTTTACCCGGAATTTATACGTACCGGCATCAAGATTGGTATAGGTAGCCATCCGCTGGCCTGCGTCGGTATACAACCAGTCATTATTAAATCCATCCAGTTTATACGCATATCTTGTTTTTTCTGTACTGGCAAAGTCGAGTGCGGCAAACTCTACGGAAAACACATTTTGATTATGCTTTAAAACAACCTTATCGGTATAGGCCAGTGACGCAGGCAGTATTACCTGTTTGTCAATTTTTTCACCTACATCTACCGGCTTATTAAAAACCTGGAAGGAGGTAAGTACCAGCTGCGCATCAAACCGGCGGTGCCTGGCAGCCGGTGGCATAAACAAGTTAAACCCTCCTGCCCCGCCAAACAGCAATTCACCCTTGCTGGTGCGTAACGCAGCATTCTCATTAAACTCTCTTCCCTGCAATCCATCCCTTTCATCGTAATTAATAAAACGGAAATCTTTCAGCTCACCTTTCTCATCCGGCATTATACTGGCCAGGCCATTAGGTGTGCCCGCCCATATCCAGCCATTTTTATCTTCAACGAGGGTAAGGATGGTATTGTGCGGCAACCCATCACGGGTATGCAGGGTCATCATCTTCTTGCCGGGTGCTGTGTAAATATTCAATCCATCATGTGAGCCTATCCATACCCATCCCCGCTTATCCTGCACAATAGCTGTCAGGTTATTGTTACTGATGCTTTCCGGATTGCCCGACTGATGCTGATAATAAGAAAAATTGCCCGTGGTATCCAGGATATTAAGACCGTCTGACGTGGCAATCCAGATATTACCCGACTGATCTTCCATAAAATCGGCTACATAGTTTGACCGGATAGAATTGGGCAGGTATGGTTTATAATGTTTGAATGTTTTCTTTTGCCTGTCAAAAAGATCAAGACCATTACCCAGGGTACCGATCCACATACGTCCCCTGCTGTCTTCAAAGATTTCCCAGACCCTGTCGTCAGACAGGCTGTTACTATCTGCGGGATCGTGGCGATAATGTGTAAACTTATTTCCATCAAAGCAATCCAGTCCTCCATAATAGGATCCGATCCATAATTTCTCCTGCTTATCAATAAATAAACTTACGATCACATTGTTGCCCAGTGAGCCGGGATTAGCCTGATCGTGTGTATAGGCTGTAAAAGTGTTGGTGGCCCGGTTAAAATAATTCAGTCCTCCCCCATTGGTGCCGACCCATATATTCCCTTTTGCATCTTCGGCAAACCGATTCACATCATCATAGGAAAGACTGTTGCGGCCGGCAGTATGATGGCGGTACAGCGGCAGGTTAATAATCCCGGGATGGTAATAGCTTATCCCTTTTTTGTAGGTACCCACCCACACATATCCTTTATCGTCGCGGTAGACCGATACGATACTGTTTTGCCCCAGCGACTTTACCTCATCCTCTTTATTCAGTACATATCTTATTGTGTGGGTGTTTTTATTGTAAATATTAACACCTCCATGATCTGTACCAATCCATATTTCTCCTTTAGATGCTTCCACCACACTCGCTACAATATTATTATTGAGCCGTGCAGATCCCTGGTCTTTACAGATCAGTGTTGACTTACCCTGCTGTGGTTTCATCCACAGTACCCCTTTGGGATTTGTAGCCTGCGAGTATATCCACAGCTCATTATCACTGTCTATAAAAATCTGGAAGGTGAGCAGGGTACCGTCGAATATGCGACCGGGCACATCGGTTTTGCCAGCCTCTTTGCCCGTTGCCATATCCAGCCATATCAATTTTCCGTTGAGGAATAATACGTAACAAAGACCGTTGGCATCAAACTGAAAAGCAGCGACCGGTTCGCTGGCGGGTGCCGAGTATACTCTTTTTGCCTTTCGCGTGGCCGGGTTATATTCCCACAGGTATTGCCGGTCTATCAGAAACCAATAAGTACCTCCGGCCCGCCTGCGTATATCCGATACGGCGGTACCCGTGATACCCAGTTCCGCCAAAGCCGCCTGTGTATTGCGGGTTACTCTTTCGGTTCGCAGATCAAGTATGCTAAACAACGTTTTTGTTTCGACCCAAAGCTTATCATGCGGGCCTTCCAGTATGCGGGATACAAAATTCTCTGCAAGCGAATTGGTGTCCTTCAGATCGTGGCGGAATACTTTAAACTGATAGCCATCGTAGCGGTTAAGACCCGACAATGTGCCCACCCATAAAAACCCTTTGGCATCGCGATAAAAACAATTGACCTGGTTATTGGAAAGTCCGTTACTGATATCAAGACGGGAGAATGAATACGGATCGGCCTGGGCAAAAGCCCGTGCAGCAGTAAAAAAAACCAGCAGCCATATGGCAAACCTTTTACACATCGTTGTTTCCAAATATACTTATTCAGCAGGGAAATGAAAACACAGAACAATGGTTTATCCTGATTATTTTAGTAGACTATTATCATCTGCCACCGTATCTGCTTCAATGTTATCGGTAATAATATCTTCTGTTTCATGTACGCGCGAAAAAGCTCTCTCCATTTTATCCCTGTCAAATTCCTTTTCATTATTAGCCAGCCAGATAGTCGCCACTCCATTGCCAATAAAGTTGGTTATAGCCCTGGCTTCTGACATAAAGCGGTCAACACCCAGTAACAAGGCAAGCCCTTCTACCGGAATAACCTTGATAGCAGTAAGCGTGGAAGCCAGCACCACGAATCCGCTGCCCGTAACACCTGCTGCTCCTTTGGAAGTGAGCATTAGAATACCAACAATAGCCGCTATTTGCCCCAGGCCCAGTTCTACATTAAATACCTGCCCCAGGAAGATCATACACATAGACAGATAAATGGTCGTTCCATCCAGGTTAAAAGAATAACCGGTAGGCACTACCAGCCCCACTACCGGCTTGGAGCATCCCATTCTTTCCAGCTTTTCCATCAGGGATGGCAGGGCCGCCTCCGATGAAGAAGTGCCTAATACGATCAGCAATTCTTCGCGTATATATTTCAAAAACCGGATCAGGCTTACCTTATACATCCGCAGGATAAAATACAGTACCAGAAAAATAAACAGGGCCATTGTGATATATACCGTGATCATCAGTTTGCCCAGGGGCAGTAAGGTGTCGATACCAAATTTGCTGATGGTATATGCCATACCACCAAAAGCTCCGATCGGCGCCAGCAACATTACGCGGTGCAATCCCTTAAATACATAGCGGGAAGCCTTGTGCATGATATGAACAAGGCCGTCTTTTTTCTTTACCAGGCTCAGCGACACACCCAGCATGAGCGCCACCAGCAATACCTGCAGGGTAGAATTTTCTTTCAGGAATTGCCACCAGCTGAAATCATTGCCCTGTTTGGTATAGGCAGAAACATCTGCACCTTTTACACCGGAAGTATCCACTCCGTGGCCTGGTTGAATCAGCAAGGCCACTACTACGCCAATGATGAGCGCAAATGTGGTAACCACTTCAAAATAAAGTAATGCCTTTGCCCCTACGCGCCCTACTTTTTTCAGGTCGCCCATGCTGACGATCCCCAGCGTGATCGTCAGAAAAATGATCGGGTTGATAAACAGTTTTACGACACTGATAAAACCCGACCCCAGCAGCTCACTGAATGTAGATTTGATAGTCATCTCCTGTCCCAGCAGGCGAAAACTGTAGCCTTTATCCAACACCTGGCGAAGCGCCAGCTCCGGAAAATAATGCCCGACCAGTACACCTGCTGTAATGGCGATCAGCACCCAGAACGTGAGATTCTTGAATAAACGAAGCATGATGAAAACAAAGATTAAAATCAGCGCTATGATTTGCCTGATGATGATACGGTCAATTGGCGGATACGATACCCAAGTTCAATACAGGCACGCGAATTGTGGTAAGGGCATTTCCAGAAACCTGCTTTATCCTGTCCTTCCATTTTATGCAGCTGGTCTGTAACTCCCCAGTACCATTCACCATTTTCCTGATCTCTGATATATCGTTTAATAAACGTCCAAACACCAGCGGTCTGCTGCAAAAAACGATCCTCGCCACTCAGTTGCCAGGCCGTAAAAAAACCTACCATGGCTTCCGCCTGCGGCCACCAGTGTTTCTCCCTGATCCAGTGATCGGTTGCCGCTTCATACTCATACCATAGGCCGCCATCGGCATCAAGCCCATCGGTTGCCGCCCGGGCCATGGCAATGGCCATAGCTGAAAATCGTTTTATGTACACAGCATCACCCACTATCTCTGCACACTCCTGTAGCAGCCAGGCAGCTTCAATATCATGCCCAAATGAAATGATACTGCCGGCAGGCTGCCAGGTTTCGGTAAAAAAAAGTCGTTGCCGGTATGATGTGCGGTCAATTATTTTATCAGAAAACAGATCCAGCAGGTCCCGGATGCGTGCCGCGAGGCTCGGATTTTTCCAGGCTTTATACAGATTGGCATACGCCTCTATTACATGCAAATGTGTGTTCATGGTCTTGCACAGATTCTCTTCCTTTTCGCTCAGCCGGAAGTCTGCCCGTGGTGACCAATCCTGATCAAACGCTTCAATATATCCACCGTATTGTTTATCCCATGCTACCTGTTCGAGGTTTTCATAAAGGTGTATTGCCTGATCAAGAGCGGACTGATTGCCACATGCCAGGTATAGCTCCGATAGTCCATAGATTGCAAAGGCCTGGCCATATACCTGTTTTTTCCCATCGAGCATACGTCCTTCAGCGTCTACCGACCAGTAAAAGCCACCATTTATTTTATCAAGAAAGGCTGACTCAAGAAAACGGAAGGCTTTTTCCGCTTCTGTCAGATACTGATGTTCGCCCGTGTAGCGATAAGCTGCTGCAAACGTCCATACTACCCGGGCATGCAATACCAATCCTTTCGATGCAGTGCGGTTGGGTTTATTATTATCATGTACACTGCCATAGAAGCCTCCGCGTTCATCGTCTTTGGCATACCGCATCCACCAGCTAAGGATAGCCTCCAGCTCTTCCTCCAGCTGTTGCTGATAACCGGTCAGCCAGCCTTTCTTTGCCGTATCTACCTGCAGGCCTATACTCATTCTGATAATTTATATACTGGCTCTTCACGAATGGGCACCGGCACCAGCGATTCTTTAAAATCATTATTCCCTGCTACCAGCGCCTGAATGCGTTTTACAGAAGTAGCCGAGGTAAACTCATCGGCTGGCGTATTCATTGCATAGTCTACGAGTATATCCAGTGTAGTGGTAGCTACATGCATGCGCGTATCAGAAGATGCATAATAGATAAACACCGTGCCATCGTCGTCAAGAATCCAGCCATTGCTGAATACTACATTCGACACATCTCCTACCCGCTCCACACCTTCGGGTGCCAGGAAATAACCGGCGGGTTTGTAGATCACTTTTGCCAGGTCATGCAGATCCGTCATAAACATATACAGTACATAACGTAGTCCTGCAGCCGTATTGCGCACTCCATGTGCCAGGTGCAGCCAGCCATGCGGGGTACGTAATGGCGCAGGGCCAGATCCGTTTTTTAATTCGTACACGGTATGATATACTTTCGGGTCTACAATAAATTCTTCGCTGATCACCGCATGCGTAATATCATCGGCCAGCCCGAATCCGATCCCTCCACCTTTACCTGCTTCAATAAAACCATCCTGCGGACGGGTATAGAAGGCATATTTTCCATTTACGAACTCAGGATGCAGTACCACGTTACGCTGCTGTGGCGATGGTGTGACCAGGTCGGGCAGCCGTTCCCAATTGATGAGATCACGGGAGCGTACAATACCGCATTGTGCCACGGCAGATGACTGATCTGTTTCGGGCACATCTTTGGCACGGCGCTCTGTACAAAACAATCCATATACCCAACCATCTTCATGTGCCACGAGCCGGATATCATACACATTGGTGTCAGGCTCATCCGCTTCTGGAATGATGGTCGGCGCATCCCAGAATACAAAATTGTCTACTCCATTGGGACTCTCTGCTATACCGAAAAACGATTTGCGGTCATACCCTTCCACACGGGCCATGAGCAGATAGCGGCCATTCCATTTGATAGCGCCTGCATTGAGTACCGAGTTGATGCCATTGCGGAGCAGGAGACGCGGATTGGTATCGGGATTAAAATCGTATTGCCAGGTCAGCGGCACGTGTGCTGTAGTCAATACCGGATGAAGGTACCGGTGATAAAGACCATGTATTGATTCAAGTTTTTTGTTTTCACGTTTCAGAAGCTGTTCATAATCTCCCACCAGCATCTGCATTCTTTCTTTAAACTGCTTATCCATATAATAAGGTTATTTAGTTTTCGAGTTTATTCCACCAGGTTTTCTTAAGAATAATAACAATTACAGTAAGTATGGCAATAGTGATCAGCAGGGGCAATTTCATCCACAACACTACATACATCGGCAACAGTGTAAGGCAGCACTGCGCAATGATACCCAGCACCACATTGAACATATCGAGTTTAAACCGGCGGTTGGGTTCAAAGGAAGGATCATCAGCTACTACCTGCTCATGCACGGGCTTCCAGAAGCCCCAGGGTTTTACGGTTTTGTAAAATGACTTCAGCGTCTCCATTTCCGTTGGCGGTGCGGTATAGGTGCCTATGAGGCAGCCTGCAATGGAGATCACAAAGAGCAATGGCCAGATGTAGAGAAACAGGCCGTCAAACAGTTTGAGGAATACCAGTGCACCAACAATGCCGCTGGCCATGCCCCAGAAAAATCCATGCGCATTGAACCGCCACCAATACCATTTAAACAGATTGGCAGCGATATAACCTCCGTATAATCCGCCCACGATCCATTGCAGCACACTATTTACATCACGTGCAAAAAAACCGAGTACAATACCTATGGCCACTACAATCACACCCACCAGGTAATTGGCCCTGATTACTTTTTTGTTGCTGGCTGCGGGATTAATGTACTTGAGGTAAACATCATTGATGATATAAGCCTGCGCCGCATTGAGTGTGCCTGAGAAAGTACCCATAAAGGCACCAAGCAGACCGGTCAGCACCAAACCCATAATACCGGCGGGCAGAAACTGATTGATGGTGGCTGGCAATATGCGTTCAAAGTCGGTGCCGTCTGCACCTGTCAGATTCATTTGTTTATAATAGAGCAGGGCCAGTACAGTGAGGCCAATCACCATCGAGTAACGTACCGGCAGCAATATGATTGATACAAAACCGGTCATCTTACTGGCTTCTTTGGGAGAACGCGTAGACAGGATCTTTTGCATATCATAGTTGGGCGCCGGGCCGGCAAGACTCGCAAATATGCCTTTAAACAGCATCATCATAAAGAATATTCCAAACAGACCGAATCCATCATCAGCAATTTTCTTATTGGCCTCGGGTACAGTTGTACTCCAGTCGAGCCCCAGCTCCCAGCCAAAAAACGGATTGAGCCAGCCATCGGGCACCTGCAGTTGTCCACCATTCTGATGCAAATGCATCATGGCGATCACAGCTACTGATACACAGGCTACGATCATGATCATATATTTGATAAAGTCACCCAGTACAATACTGTGCATGCCTCCAATGATCGAGTAGAACATGGCAAACAACGTAAACACGATACCATAAAAATGGGGAACATAGGCAGGCGCCACATCAAAAGGAACATAGGCACTCACGGCATCCCAGGGCACAAATATTTCAATGAACTTGCCGAGGCCAATAAATCCATAGGCCAGGAAACCGAAGCAACCAATCAGTGCAAATATTACCACCACGCTATGCGAGCCCTGTACTCCTTTGCCGGTAGTACCAAAGCGGGTCTTCAACCACTCTGCTCCGGTATTGGCATTGGACCGCCTTAACCATTTTGACAGAAACATCATCATGAATACCTGATTAAATACCGGCCATAGCCAGGGTATCCAGATACTCTTCATGCCATATACAAAACAGAGCGCCACCATCCACATGGTGCCACTGATATCAAACATATCGCTGGCATCGCTTAATCCCAGCATATACCAGGGCAGCGACTTACCTCCCATGAGGTAACTTTCTTTATTAAGTCTGGCTCTTTTTCTCATCCAGAAACCCACCATTACCATAGAGGCCAGGTAAGTGAGCATAATCAGAATGTCAATCAACTGTAGCTTCATATCATTGCCTGTAGATGTGCTGAGCCCGCAGCTTACGTTCAAACATCATCTGGGGATCGTTGAAAAATTTTATAAAATCGGCCGACGAAATATGCCCCTTATACGGTGCATAATGATGCATGGCCTTTTCCCATGATTTATATCCATGATTACGCCATACCAGTACCCAGGCCACGGGCAGCCCACGGAGTGCGGGCAGCAGGGTTCCCGTCCACCAGGCCGCATCGGGTATGGCCTCATAACCTGTTTCTGCAAAAGCAGCGATCTTCTTTTTTTCGCTGGCCAGCTGACAGATAATGGTCAACCGGCGCCTGGCCTCCTCTCTGAAAGCAATCCGCTTATCTCCTCCTCCATGCTGATACATATCAAAACTGAATACATCTACCACATCATCGCCCGGATAGCGGTGAAGAAAATCTGCTGCATCTTTAAACTCCGCCGTATTATACACAAACAGCAACTGATGCAATCCTTTTACATCACGCAGGTATTGTACGGTAAAACGCCAGAGCGCAATAAATTCTTCGGGCGTACATACATTGCGGCACCACCAAAACCAGTTGCCGGTAAACTCATGAAAAGGCCGAAACAAAACAGGGATAGCCTTGCCATCACGTCCTTTCAGGCTTTGCATAAATGCGGCTACCTTATCCAGCCAGCTTTTGAATACCTCATGCTTCGCTCCGCCGGGCAGTATGGCCCGCACACTACCGTGAGTAGTATCCCAGGCAGATTGGAGATTAACCGGGTTACGTAAATGCCAGCTGATCGTGATCACGGCTTCGCGGTCATATCCCTGGCGGATATAATCACGCATCTTACTAAATGGAATACCATCCAGGTTGCGGGAAGAGTCCAGTTCGAGATGCCCCAGGTCCCAGCCATATACAGCGGGATAATCGCCTGTTACAATTTTCACATCACTGTTCCCGTTGATTCCCATCCAACCAACTCCGTAGGCCAGTGCATCCTGGTGCCCAAAGAGCGTATGTGTTTTGCTCAGCCGGTCAAGACTGGCATACAAATGCCGCGCTTCCGGCGTGGCCAAAGGATCAGCAGGCTTTTGTGCGTTCACAAAAAAGGCACATACCAACAACACTGCTGCTATAAAAACCCGGATACGGTTTACCGGCGGGGTATGCATATATCCCAACAGTTCCGGTCCTCCTGTACGGAGGCCGGAACCGGTTGGCATACTGCTGATTGATTGCTTACTCTCTGCTTGTATCATGCTCATTGATGAGTACAACTTTTTTTAATAAAGCCCAATATCGTCAAAGTAGAGCAATTGCTTTATTCCACTAAACTCCTGGAAGGTAATTGTACTTACCGTGGCAGGATTGCCCAGCGATGAAAGAGGTATCTGGAAATCGAGCCACTGGCCTGATTTGATGGTAACGGTATAGCCAGTGGTTGTAACCCCATTGATCATCAGTTTCACTTTTTTTGCTTCTGAGGTCGGGCCACCGTAAATAGAGAACTTCACTCCGCTATATCCGGTCAGGTCTATTGCAGGAGCTGCCTTGCTCACGCGCAAAGCTCCCCAGGCAGCGGTTGTTTCCGCTCTCAGTGCATTCGTTCCTCTTTTTACTGTATCGGTATGTGCATAGTTGGTAGCACAGCTAAAGGAGGTATTGGACCATCCCGTTGCCAATGCCTCATCATATACAGTCAGTTTAAAACCAAACACTTTTTCAGATCTTGCAGTTCCCACGGGAGTGGTCACATACACGTATCCGTATGTTTGCCCTACAGGCACCTGTACCTTGATGATGGATTTGCTGCTTGAAATGATGGGGACTTCCACATCATTAAACTTAACGCTGGTCACACCATTAAAGAAATCGCCCAGGATATTCACCTCAGTACCTTCTGGTCCGGCCACCGGATCAAATCCGGTAATAACCGGTGGTGGTTGCAGAATACGGAAGTTGTAGGTTGCCGTTCCATACTTCGTATACACTGTAATAGGATTATTAACAGGATCAGGAAGTGTTTTGGGGATTTTAACGGTGATGATCGTATCGTTGGCATATACCAGTGAATCAAATGCGATCTCGCCATTAAAGTCTACTTTAAAAGTAGTAGCCAGGTGCTGGCCTTTGATAACGATCCATTGATCAAAATCTGCCGACTCCAGCATACTGGCGCGATCAAGCAAGTCGGTTACACCCGTGATGACAGGAGGATTGGTATCCTCATTCTTTTCCTTTTTACAGGCAACTGCCAGCACCGTCATTAGCAGCAGTGCCATTACAGCGGGTGAGCAAAAAGTTTGGAGTGTTCGTTTCATATAACAAGTGGTTATAGTTTGAAAATTTTATTTACCAGCCCGGGTTATTGGCAGTAATGGCGCGGTTACTGTTGAGCTCTCCCTGAGGAATAGGCAGCAACAGGTTGCGCGTTGCCCTCACTTTAGAGATATTATTCTGGCCAATCTGGATCTTATTCATTACATCGAGATAAATACCCCAACGCATCAGATCAAAACGGCGTATGCCTTCCAGCGCAAACTCGCGTGCACGCTCTGCAATGACAAAATTGCGGAACTGATCGCGCGTCATACCTGCAGGTGCATCTGTGGCACTGGCACGGTCACGTACTTCATTCAGATATTCATATGCCTCAGTAGTAGGCCCGTTAGACGCTTCATTGGCGGCCTCTGCATACGTCAGCAGTACTTCGGAATAACGCATCAGCGGGTAAAATGCATCACTGTTGGCAACAGTACTATCGGCTACAGACGCATACTTGATGATATAGGCCCGGTTATCTGTATTGCCATTATTGTTATATGCCACTCCATTTACATTCTGGTAAAGATTAGCCTGCCAGGATGGATAAAAATAGCGGTAATTGGTATTGCTCTGATAATTGTGCGCTACTCCCTCCAGTACTCGTTTATCCTGATCTTCATAATCCATGTAATGATTATTGGTCATCCACACGGCACCACGGCCAAAGCTGGAATAAGCAGAAAAATAGTTGTGCAGGTTGTTGATAAATGCTGTACCCGCCAGCGATTGCACCTCCCACATATGTTCCTGTTTATTGCGGCTGCCTTTATTCCACAGCTCTCTCCAGCTGGTAAACAGGCTGTACTCACCACTCTGAATTACTTCCAGTGCCTTATCGCGTGCCAGAGCAAAATAAGCCTGCGCATCCACACCCTCCAGGCCTGCTACTACATTTTTAGGAAAATCATAATAATTATTATTCTGACCACCGCGCACGCTGATAGTTCCGCCTGTTACTGCTCCTGACGCAATTGTGAGATAGGCTTTGGCGAGAAATGCTTTGGCCAGTCCGCGCGTAGCACGGCCCAGTTCACCAGCCTTCTCATGACCTTTGGGGAATAAAAGGGTTTCGGCTTTTTTAAATTCATCAAACACCACTTCGTAGGTCTCTACTACCGAAGCACGTGGCTTACTCGACTCCTGGTCTATCTCCAGCGACTCCAGCCTGACAGGTACTCCGCCATATAACTGCACCAGTTGAAAGTAAGCCCAGCCACGCAGAAAATGTGCTTCACCCATTATACGGTTCTTCATATCAGGGTCGATGTTTTCTTCCATCTTACCCACATTTTCCAGCACGGTGTTGGCACGTGCTATCATAGAGTAACAGCCCACCCATGGACCATCCACGCCCCAGTACCCCTGCGGATTACCGGCGCCAGATGTACCGAGGTACCAATCGGCTCCCGATACGTGATCATCATCCAAAACGGTCAGGTTCCAGAAGGGCTGCATATACATATCCCATGAATAAAGAACATTGTACACGCCATTGATAGCGGTTTTGGCATCACCTTCCGACTGATAAAAATTTTCAGGAGAAAGGAAAGAAAAAGGTTTCTCTTCCAGTGCTTTTTTGCACGACACTCCCAGAAGCATCGTAAAAAGCAGTCCGGAAGCAATCAGGTATTTGATACTATGTTTCATGATCATTTCTTCTTTTTCGGTTTGGCATTAAAAATTGCAACGAATGCTCAGGTTGTAGGTACGTGCATTGGGATAACCACCCAGATCCACACCAAACAGGGCCGGATTGTCACCATAACTGTTCATTTCCGGATCAAAGCCTGAGTAATTGGTAAATGTGTACAGGTTATTTACGCCAAATGCAACACGCATAGAGGTAACACCTTTCAGGAAAGAAACGGGCACATTATACCCCAGTGTCACATTCTTGATCCGTACAAAGCTGCCATCTTCGATAAACCGGCGCGAGAAGAGCATGTTGCGCCAAAACTGACGCATGATTTTGGGACCAGTAGCCTGACTGTTGTCCTTACCGCCAGCCCAGGCTGTTTCATACATATCATAAGAAATATTCTTAAACGATCCCAGGTTGCCATTGAAGCGGGTATTCATATTCACGATATCATTTCCCTGCACACCGTTTACAAATACACTGAGATCAAAACGGCCATATCTGAAATTGTTGGTAAAGCCAAATGTATAATCGGGATTTACATCGCCAATAAACGTACGGTCAGTTACTGAAATAGATGTAGGATCATTGTCGAAATTGCGGTATTTGATCTCACCGATCATCCGTTTAACAATCGCATCTGACTGATTGGCGTACATGGGATCGCTGCGTACTTCTGCTTCGTTGTCATAATACCCATCTTCTACATATCCATACAACGCACCGATGGGCTTACCTGCCACCTGTATGAAAGGGGCATCGCCGGTAGAAATATTGCCGGCAAACTGCTCCAGTACATCGCTGCCCAGGCTAAGGATCTTGTTGCGGTTGAAAGCAATATTGAAATTGGCCGACCATTCAAAATCTTTTCCTTTGATGATATCGCCACCGAGCTGTACTTCGATACCACGGTTCTGTACCGAGCCGGAGTTGCGCAACTGGCGTTCAAACCCGGTAGAAGCCGGAGTGGTGATATACTGCAGCAGGTCCTCTGTTTTCTTCTGATACACATCCACACTCAGTGTAAGACGGTTTTTAAAGAGCGCCAGGTCAAGACCGGCATTATAAGCTGATGTGGTCTCCCATTTCAGGTTTTCGTTGGCAGCACCGGCATACACATCATCTGCAAGACCAGTCTGCAGACCGCCGTCAAATACATAATTATATACAGCCAGTTTCGACAGCGATGCATAAGAGCCAATGCCCTGGTTGCCTGATTGTCCGTAGCTGAAACGCAGCTTCAGGTCGCTCACGCCACGTACATTCGACATAAAGTTTTCCTTAGACAGCTTCCAGGCTACGCCAAAGGAAGAGAATCCGGCCCATTTATTTTCGCGGCCAAACTTGCTCGATCCATCGCGACGATAAGACGCATTGACCAGGTATTTGTCCTTATAGGCATAGTTTACACGACCCAGGAAAGAAATGAGTGTAGACTGATACCGGCTGTTGATAACCGGCATGATCATTTCGCCGGCGGCCAGGTTCTCGTTTTTCAGTACATCGTTGGGGAATGTTTTGGCCTCAGCTCTTTTCCACTGACCATCTGTGCGTTCGTAGGTTGCAGCAGCCATACCGCCGATGCTATGATCGTTGATCGTCGTATTATAATTCAGGATACTTTCTGTGATCAGGCTGTTAAAGAGATTGTCGGCTTTGAGTCCCCAGCCGCGCACACTGAATCCTTCATACACCGTGCGGGGGTAGTACTGATCGCGTGTGCTGGTACCATAGTTTACACCCAGATTCTGGCGAAACTTCAGTCCTTTCATCAACGCTACTTCGAGATAGTTTGATGAAAAGATATTGATACCCGACACGCGGTTGAGCACATCGCGCGAGTAAATAACCGGATTGGTAATAAAATATCCCTGCCCTGCCTCATCATATCCTTCCACATCTGAAATGCTGGTGGGATAAGTAGTGGCTGAGCGGATCACGCCGGCACTGGCCGCATCCGACTTGTCGGTACCCGTTTTTACCCCATTGGTAATGGTTTTGGAAATAGAGGTACTCGTACCCAGTTTGATCCGTTTACCCAGGTTGCGGTTCAGATTAAGACTAATACCGAATTTTTTATAGTTCGAATTGATTACGGTTCCTTCCTGATCGAGGTAGCTGAAACCAATGCGATGATTGCCCTGCTCATTGCCACCAGAAAAGTTGGCTGTATAATTCTGATACATCCCTTTTCTGAAAATAGCATCCTGCCAGTTCACATCTCTGTTCTGATAATCTTCAGGAGTGGGAAACGGGATCACATAGTTGGTTCCTTCGTAGAGGTTGGAATTTTCGTAAGCCAGGTTCTGATAGTTCACATAATCGTAGGCAGAAAGCATATTCAGTTTCTTTGATACTTCCGCCATGCCCACGCTGGCGTTGAGTTCTACCCGGTCGCGGCCGGAGCGTCCTTTGCGTGTAGTGACAAGTACCACGCCATTGGCACCGCGTGAACCGTAAATCGCCGTAGCAGAGGCATCTTTCAGGATATTGATCGACTCAATATCATTGGGGTCAATAAAGGCCAGTGCATTGAGGGTTTGCTTTTCATCGCCACCAATAGCCTGCGGTGTGGCGCCACTGCTATTATTGTTGAAAGGCACACCATCTATTACATAAAGAGGTTCTGTACCTCCCAGCACAGAATTGGAGCCGCGGATGCGGATGCTAAGGCCTGCACCGGGAGCACCATCATTCTGAGTCACATTCACACCAGCGAGTTTGCCCTGCATCGCCTGCAGGATATTGGTAGGAATGTCTTTTACCAGGTCTTCGCGGCTGATGCGCTGAATAGCACCGGTAAGATCTGTTTTGCGGGCCGTACCATATCCCACTACCACTACATCTGATAAAGTAGCGGTGGCGGAAGGCACCAGTTGCACGGCATAGGATGTTTGCCGGGTAAGCGCCACTTCGAGTGTTTCCATGCTCACATAGCTAACCACCAGCAATTTTGCATCATCCGGTACCGATAGTGAAAATTTGCCATCCTTATCCGTAAGCACCGATAATTTAGCGCCTTTCACGGCTACAGTGGCGCCCGATAGCGGCAACCCCTGCTCGGTGAGCACCGTACCCGAGATGGCCCGGGTCTGTGCCAGTACTGCCGTCACAGACAACAACGACAGTAGAAAAACAAGCAGCAATTCTTTTCTCATATAGCAACAATTATTATTTGTCCAAAAATAGGTACCCAGCCAAAGCGAGGTATAATACTATTATATCCATTACCAATACTTTATTTATACAAATTTGACCCGTGCATTAAATAGTATTAGCTTTAATTCACCTGACTCCTTAGAAAATCAAGTATTTCCGGGCTCTGACAAGAAAAAAATCCGGAACTTATTTTTAGAAGACACTGATACTATTTTATCCTGATTATGCAAAACATCCTTAAGGAGATCACACCTCTGACCAGCAGCGATTGCTTTACTCTTTTTTCCAGAACAAAATCAGAATTTGATTTCCCCCTTCACTTTCACGAAGAGTTTGAGCTCAACCTTATTCAGCATGCAGCAGGCGCCCGGCGCATGGTTGGCGACCATATTGAAGAGATCGGCGATCATGAGCTGGTGCTGGTAGGCCCCAACCTGCCCCATGTATGGCAAACGCATAAATGCAAAAGCAAACAGATCCATGAGATCACCATCCAGTTTCATAAAGACCTGTTTGATGAAAGATTTCTGCGCCGCAACCAGCTCCATTTTATGCGGGAAATGTTTGAAAAATCAAAAAGAGGCATCCTGTTTTCGGAAGCTACCGCCGAGCAGCTGGCCCCAAGGCTCAAACAACTTAAGACCAAACAGGGCTTTGATTCCGTGCTGGAACTGATGTCTAT
Source organism: Chitinophagaceae bacterium (assembly GCA_047600605.1). Taxonomy (GTDB): domain Bacteria; phylum Bacteroidota; class Bacteroidia; order Chitinophagales; family Chitinophagaceae; genus CAYMZZ01. The sequence continues at coordinate 1,912,130 of JASGKK010000001.1, forward strand.
TTTTCATGACCTGTCCATCTCCCGCAATATGCGCACCCTTTCAGACGCTTCTTTCAGCAACCTGCAACCATCTTACAACAGCAGGCGTATTGAAAAGGTGATGGAGTACATCAACCTGAATTTTGACAAAACCGTATTGCTGGCCGATGCTGCCCGACTCACCAATATGACCGAAGTGTCTTTCAGCCGGTTTTTTAAAATGCATACGGGTATCAGCTTTATTGACAGCCTTATCGAAATAAGGCTGGGACATGCCTCCCGTATGCTCATCGACACCAGTCAATCTGTATCAGAAGTGGCTTACAATTGCGGCTTCAATAACATATCCAACTTCAACCGGATTTTTAAAAAGAAAAAAGGCTGTACACCCAAAGAGTTTCGCGAGAACTATACCTATGGCAGCCGTGTATTCATCTAATTATTATTTTAATCATTGAAATAAATCACCAATGAAAGTATGTTTCCTGATAGCGGCGCTGCTGCTGATCAACAGTTTTGCTTCTTTTTCTCAGAATGCCGAACAGCCATTTATCAACGAGGTCAGGTATTTCAAAAAGCTGGATTCACTGAATGCTCCTCCTGAGCATCCCATTCTTTTTATTGGCAGCTCCTCTTTTACTTTATGGAAAGATGTAAAAGACTATTTTCCGGGTTATCCCATTCTTAACCGCGGTTTTGGCGGATCATCGCTCCCTCACCTGATCATGTATGCCGATGATGTCATCTTCCGCTACAACCCCAAACAGATCGTGATCTATTGTGGTGAAAATGATCTGGGCGGCGCCAATGTAACCGGTCAGACCATCCTGAACCGTTTTAAAGAATTGTACAGCCTTATCAGAAGCCGTTATCCCAAAATCCCCATTGCCTACATTTCCATGAAGCCCAGCCCCTCGCGTGAAAAGAACCTCAAGGCAATGAAAGAAGGCAATAAACTCATCAAAAAGTTTATACGCAAAAAGAAGAATACGGTTTTCATCGATGTATTCCATCATATGCTCAATAAGGATGGCAGCATAATGACTGATATTTTCAAATCAGACAATCTGCATATGAACGCAAAAGGCTATGCGATCTGGAAACCGTTGATTGAACCGCATTTATTAAAATACTAAACAAACCATATGTCTGCCCGCCTCTCCTTCTTATGCCTGCTGTCATTGCTCTGCCAGGTCTTGCTGGCCAATGGCAGCACAGACAGTACCCGTTATCCTGCCGGTCATGAGTACATAAAAATCATCGGCCGGACAGATCGCAGCAATACTGCCGAACCCCGTTTCTGGGCTTCAGGAGTATATATGACGATCCGTTTCAAAGGGAGCTATTGTGTACTGGAAATAAAGGACGAAGAAAAATGGGGCAAATCACACAATTACCTCCACATCATTGTCGACAACGGCAAGCCTGTACGTATTCAGACCAAAAGCAGTTTCAACAGAATTGTACTCGCCAGCGGTTTATCTGATAAAGAACATGAAATAGTGGTCTGTAAAGACACCGAAGCCAGTATTGGCTTCCTGCAGCCTGCAACAGTCATCTGTCCGCAGCTATTGCCTGCCCGCAAAGCTCCTAAACGAAAAATAGAATTCATTGGCAATTCCATCACCTGCGGTATGGGCAATTATGACGCAGACATTAAATGCGGCTCCGGTGAATGGTACGATCAGCATAGTGCCTATATGGCTTATGGACCACAAACCGCCCGTCTGCTCAATGCACAATGGCAGCTCACTTCTGAATCAGGTATCGGGTTGATCAAAAGCTGTTGCGATAAGAAAAATGTAATGCCGCAGATATTTGACAAAACAAATATTGCCACAGAAGGAATGGCCTGGGATTTCAAACAATACCAGCCCGATGTAGTCACTGTATGCCTGGGGCAGAATGACGGCATCCAGGACTCCGCCGCTTTTTGCAGCGCTTATGTCAGTTTTGTACAGACTATACGCAGACAGTATCCTCGGGCCGAAATCATCCTGCTGACCAGCCCAATGGCCGATAAGCTGCTCGACAGCACACTTCGCCGTTATATTACTGCTGTAGAACAAAACCTGCACAAGCCTGGCGATAAACGTATAAGTCATTACTTTTTCCCGAACAGATATACAGGTGGTTGCAGCTATCATCCCAACCTGCAGGAACACACTGCCATGGCAGCTGAATTGAGTGCGTATATCAGGAAGAGAATGAACTGGTAAAATAGTTGACAGTGGTCGGTGGTCAGTGGTCAGGAGTAAACTGGTCCGACGTCCCGGTCAGGGTACGCAGCGTCCCGACCTGTTTACTGCCCTTTACCTTTATACTTTTATACTCTGCCGGCTTTACTGACCACCGCCCACTAATAAAAAATCCCGCTCCTTTCGAAGCGGGATCTGGATAACACTTGTGAGACTATAGTGGTTTTCCGTCCGTACAACATTTAGATCAACTGCATCCTCCCTGGTTGCCGCAGTTGAGGCATTTATAGCAGGTACCGCTACGCATCATGATATGACCACACACATTACAGGCCGGTGCATCACTCTGCATATTTTTAGCCGCTGCATTTACAGCATCCATACCGCCATCGGCTTTTACTACCTGCTGGGTGCGCTGCTGTTTGGCAGGCTGTGGTGTTATTGTGCCTGCAGAAGGTGTAATACGTATGCTTGACAGTTCAGGGTCCTTGGCGTACTCCAGGCTCGAGGGTATATCATCCCAGTCATCGGCACCGGTATTCATTACCTCGGGTTTGTCGAGTACATGTACCAGGTCTGTACGTCCCAGGTATTCATAACCCAGCACGCGGAATATAAAGTCAACAATAGAGGTGGTTGATTTGATATTGGGGTGCTCTACAAAACCAGAGGGGTCAAATTTGGTAAACGCAAATTTATCGACAAACTCTTCCAGCGGCACACCATACTGCAGACCTATTGAAATAGAAATGGCAAAGCAGTTCATCATGCTGCGCATGGTAGCGCCTTCTTTAGCCATGTCAATGAATATTTCACCGAGTGTGCCATCACCATACTCGCCTGTGCGCAGGAATACAGCCTGTCCATTGATCTTGGCTTTTTGTGTAAAACCGCGGCGTTTAGCGGGCAGCGTGCGACGCTCAACGATGCTGGCCAGTTTACGTTTCAGCTTCGTGTCGGGCGATGCCTGTACGCGTTTCTGTACTTCTTCCAGTAATTCTTCTACAGTCAGCCGGCTCATGTCTACAATATTGCTGGCCAGTGCAGCCGAAGTTGTGGTCTCTTCAACTGTTTCTGCAGCAGATGCAGCATCTTCCTTCTTTTTCTTCTTGTCCGTCTTATTGCTGAGGGGCTGTGAAAGCTTGGAGCCATCGCGGTAAAGTGCGCAGGCTTTCAGACCCAGCTCCCAGCTCAGCAAATAAGCATCGGCGATTTCTTCTACCGAAGCTTCATGGGGCAGGTTGATGGTTTTGGAGATCGCACCGCTGATAAACGGCTGCGTAGCTCCCATCATGCGGATATGGCCATGCGCATGAATGTAGCGCTGGCCTTTTTTTCCGCATTTGTTGGCACAGTCAAAAACGGGCAGATGTTCCTCTTTCAGGAACGGGGCTCCCTCCAGCATCATGGTGCCACAAACGTAATCGTTGGCAGCCTCAATCTGCTCTTCAGTGAATCCAAGTGCTTCCAGCAGACTCCATTCAAAGTTGTTGTATTGCTCAGGGACAAAACCGAGCCGCTGTAAGCACTCCTCACCTAAGGTATACTTATTGAATACAAAAGAAATATCGAAAGCTGTTGCTACCGCAGCATCCAGGCGTTTGATCTCATCAGCAATAAATCCTTTTTCACTCAATGCCTGATGATTTACAAAAGGAGCGCCGGCAAAAGAAGCATTACCAACTGCATACTTGATAATCGCATCTGATTCCCGCTGGCTGTAGCCCAGGTTTTTCAATGCTACGGGCACTGACTGGTTAATGATTTTGAAGTATCCGCCACCAGACAGTTTTTTGAATTTGACCAGCGCAAAATCCGGCTCCACTCCTGTGGTATCACAATCCATTACCAGGCCGATAGTACCCGTAGGTGCTATCACGGTAGACTGCGCATTACGATAACCATGTTTTTCGCCCAGCTCTACTGCATCATCCCACGCTTTGCAGGCTGCCTTCAGCAGATAATCGGGGCAGTATTGCGCTTTCAATCCAACCGGTTTCAGGCTCAGGGTTTCGTATTCATCAGCATCGTATGCAGCCAGGCGGTGATTGCGCATCACACGCAGCATGGCTTCCTTATTTTCTTCGTAACGGGGGAATGCGCCCAGTGTAGCGGCCATTTCAGCCGATGTCTTATACGACACCCCTGTCATGATAGCCGTAATAGCTCCGGCAATGCCACGGGCTTCTTCACTGTCGTATGGAATACCACTTACCATCAAGAGTGTACCCAGGTTGGCATAGCCCAGACCCAATGTGCGGTATTCATAGCTCAGTTGTGCCACTTCGCGGGAAGGGAACTGCGCCATCAGTACAGATATTTCCAGTACTACCGTCCACAGGCGGCAGTTATACTCATATCCTTCTACGTCAAACAGATTTTTTTCTGCATCGTAAAACTTCATGAGGTTGGCCGATGCCAGGTTGCAGGCCGTATTGTCGAGAAACATATACTCCGAGCAGGGATTGGATGCGCGGATGGGGCCACCAGCCGGGCAGGTATGCCATTCATTGATCGTAGTATTGTACTGCGTACCGGGGTCTGCACAACGCCAGGCAGCATAGGCGATCTGGTTCCAGAGTTCGCGTGAAGGCACTTTTTTCATTACGCGGCCATCCATGCGGCCGGTCAGTTCCCAGTCTTCACCGTTTTTCAGTTTCTCGAAAAAGCTATTGGGAATACGCACAGAGTTATTGGAGTTCTGGCCGCTCACTGTACGATAAGCTTCGCCTTCATAATCAGAAGCATAACCGGCATTGATCAATGCCCCTACTTTTTTCTCTTCTTCTACTTTCCAGTTGATGAACTCTACGATTTCCGGATGGTCGAGGTCAAGACATACCATCTTGGCCGCACGTCGGGTAGTGCCGCCGCTTTTGATGGCACCTGCAGCACGGTCACCGATCTTCAGGAAACTCATCAGGCCGCTGGAAGTACCACCACCGCTCAGCTTTTCTCCTTCGCCACGCAGGTTGGAGTAATTGGTACCTACACCTGAACCATATTTGAAGATCCGCGCCTCACGTACCCACAGATCCATGATACCGCCTTCGTTTACCAGATCATCATCCACGCTCAGAATAAAGCAGGCATGAGGCTGGGGACGCTCATAGGCATTTTGTGATTTTTTCAGTTCACCATCAACCGGGTCAACATAGTAATGCCCCTGGGGTTTACCGGTAATACCATATGACTCATGCAGGCCGGTATTGAACCATTGAGGAGAATTGGGCACGCACATCTGGTTGAGTATGGAATAGACCAGCTCATCGTAAAATACCTGTGCATCTTCCTTGCTGGCAAAATAATTGTACCGCTCACCCCACGCACGCCAGCAATTGGCCATACGGTGAGCAACCTGTTTGGCCGAGGTCTCACGACCCAGGCTGCCATCAGGCTGTGGCACACCGGCCTTGCGGAAATATTTCTGTGCAAGGATGTCGGTGGCAATCTGACTCCACTGTTTGGGGACTTCAACATTATTCATTTCAAATACTACCTCACCCGAGGGGTTACGGATCACCGAGGTACGGTAGTCATACTCGAACATATCAAATACATTTACAGCATCGCTCGTAAAACGACGACGAAACTGTAATCCGCTTTTGGCAGATGACTGCTTTTTACTACTCATAACTAAAAGAATTTAACGGGTCTCGTGGTTTTGAAAATGCTGTCTGGCGACAGGCCTTAACGAAAGTATTTTTTGCTACTCAAATTTCCAGCGATCTAATATCCCCATATTGTGGAAAAGAGCGTGCCAAACTCCCTAACCGCCTTACCACGCTGGCTTACAGGACTTTTGCACTTTTCCCCGTTTTTTAGGGGTAAATTTTATTTGGTAAAATCATCGCATTCGCGTAATAATTTATTGTGGACAGTGGGCCGTATGTTTAAAGGGTATAAAGAGTTTAAATGGTTTAAAGTGTGCCATCATTACCTAATACTTAATACTCAGAACGTACCTTTTACCCTCTACCTTATTTACTACTTAAAACATATAACCTATTTTTGCCGTTTACTAATTCACGCTGCATGCATAAAAAATTATTACTGGCCATATTGCTGTTCGGCACATCTCATTTATTATTTGCACAGGGACAAACACAGTTCTCTGGCTGGTTAGCTACTTTCAATGCTTACAAAACAGGAAAGAAAACAAGTATTCACAACGACATTCAATGGCGCAGTTCTGATGAATTTCAACACACACAGACCTTTCTCTTTCGTGTGGGACTCAACTATCAGCTGCGAAAAAATATGGTTGCCACAGCAGGTTATGCATTTATTCATAACCGTCGCACAGTAGCCGGTGTGAATGGTTATGCTCCTGAGCATCGTATCTGGGAACAGTTTGTGATCAGTCACAAAATCAAAAAAGCGATGATCGCACATCGCTTCCGGCTGGAGCAGCGCTTTATTTCACGATCTGTTGTGAATGGCGGTGAATTGAAAAATGATGGCCATGTGTTCGCCAGCCGTTTCCGTTATTTTATGCGCGCTGTGCTTCCGCTTCAGTCAACCGGCGGCTCTTTTGTAAAAGGACCTTTTGCTGCACTTCAAAACGAAGTATTTGTGAATATTGGTAATAAGGCCAATGTAAATGGAGAATTTTTTGATCAGAACCGGTTGTACCTCGCCGGCGGCTACCGGCTCAGCCCCAAACTGGACCTCGAAGCCGGCTATATGAACCAGTATATCAATGGCCGCGGCAGCGCATTTACGAATAATCATATTGTACAATTGGCCAGTTATATACGGCTCTAAGGGGAAAATTCGCGGATCAGCCCTTTATATCGCCGGAAATATGCACTCAAAAGGCGCAGAACACCGTGTAACTCAAAACTTTTTCGCATTTTTGCATTAATCAACCGGTACCGGATGAAGTCAACAATCTATCAATCACTTACGGAAAAAAAACGCCTGGGACGCAAGTCTTTTGCGGTGCTGATCGATCCCGACAAAGTGAATACCGCGGTGCTGGATGAACTGGTGGCACTGGCTACTGCCTCACAGGTAGACTATTTCCTGGTCGGAGGCAGTCTTGTAATCTCTAACCATCTGGATGAGTGCGTACAACACTTGAAAAATAAGTGCAGCATCCCGGTCATCCTTTTTCCCGGCAGCCCTTCGCAGGTAAGCCGCTATGCAGATGCGCTCCTGTATCTCTCCCTCATCTCTGGCCGTAATCCTGAACTCCTGATAGGTCAGCATGTGGTGTCGGCTCCTGCCGTGCGCCAGAGCGGCCTGGAAATCATGTCGACTGGTTACATTGTGATCGACGGAGGCGCCCCCACTACCGTTTCCTACATCAGCAATGCCGCACCCGTACCTGCCGATAAAAATGAGATCGCCATGTGCACGGCTATGGCAGGCGAAATGCTGGGCATGAAACTTATTTATATGGATGCCGGTAGCGGAGCCCGTCGCCCGATCACGGAATCAATGATTGAATCGGTTGCCCGCAGTATTCATACACCGCTTATCGTAGGCGGAGGCATTACAGACCCCGAAAAAGCATATCTCAATTGCAAGGCTGGTGCCGATGTGATCGTAGTAGGCAATGCCATCGAAAAGGATCCGGCACTCATCCGCGAAATGAGCGCTGCCGTGCATTCGGTAGCCGTGGTTAAACAATAACATTTACCGGTATAAATAATAAAGAAGGGAGGTAGCATGCTACCTCCCTTCTTTATTACAAAATCATTTATCTCAGCGAAGCTCACTCACATTCACACGCGATGGCGTTTCCCTACCTGCCACAATAGAGCGCGAGCTCAGGGCAATGGATTTAATGATCATGGCCATATTCTCCATATCCAGCGTTTCGGGATGATCGCTCACTTTGTGATAATGCGGCTCACTGTCCATCTTGGCGGTTGAAATAGTATGAGCGGGTACACCCAGGCGGGCCAGCGTGGCATTGTCTGAGCGGTAAAACAACTGCTGATCAGGATAGGGATCAGGATGAAAAGTAAAACCGGTGCCTTCCAGATTTTTTTGCAGGATGGCGCCCATATCTGTTTTTTCATAACCGGTGATATAGGCAGAGTTGCGCCCCCATTTGCTGTCGGTACCGATCATCTCGATATTGAACATAGCTACCACCCTGGCCGGATCAAACTGCTGAGAAAAATATTGCGAACCGAATCCGCCTACTTCTTCTGCAGTAAATGCCGCGAATACAATAGTACGCTCATTATCCTTCAGTGCTTTGAAATAACGGGCCAGCAGAATCACGGCAGTGGTACCCGCCGCATCATCATTGGCGCCATTATAAATAGAATCACCATTTACAGGTTTACCTACACCAATATGATCATAGTGTGCAGAAAAGATCACATATTCATCCTTACGGCTTTTGCCAGGCAATACGCCCACTACATTGGCCAGTTGCTGTTTGGAAATCTCGTGTGTGGCAGTGATCTGGTAGCTCTGCGGATGCTGTGAACCCAGAAAGAAGATCACATTATTGGTTGACGCACTCATAGCGCCGCTTTTAAGACGGCTGAGGCGCGAAAAATTGCGGCTATAGCTGGTATCAACCGCTACCAGCAGGTTTTTGCCGGAGCGGGTAAGGGCCATCGCTTCCTGGAAAAAAGATTTACCGGCAGGGATACTTACTTTTTCATATTGCTGCGACTGATCAATGCTAACCTGTGGCTGAAAAGTGATCAGTACCACTTCTTTGGGATCGAGCTGACGGCCATCAAAACTGGCTTTCAGATCTGTTTGTTTGGCTGAGGTAAGCGCAAACTCCTGCCTGTATGATTTTGATTTATTCCAGGTTTGCAAACCCGCTTTTTTGAATTCATCAGCAATAAAATCGGCGGCTTTATCAATCTCCGGAGAAAAAGTTTTACGTCCACGCATGGCATCACTGGCGAGCACATTTTCTATACGTGCTGCTTCTGCAGCAGTAATAATGCCATCCGTTTTTTGTGCAAAAAGAGAAGAGCCTGCCAAAAGCAGGGCTGCAAGAGTAAGGGACTTCATTAATTGTTTTTTTAATAAAAATGGTAAGTAATTGAATATTAAAGGCTCATCATTTCCTTGAACTTGACCGTCTGTCTTCTGCTAACTTCAATTTTTTCGCCGCCTTTGAGTTCCAGCAGCAGACCGCCATTGAAGTAAGGTTCAATTTTTTCGATCAGCCTGAGATTGACGATGTGCTTGCGATTGGCCCTGAAAAAGAATTTTTCATCCAGCCTTTCTTCCAGCGCATTGAGCGATTTAAGAATAAGTGGCTTATGCGGACCAAAGAATACCTTGGCATAGTTACCCACACTTTCAAAAAGACGTATTTCACTCAGTTTCACAAACCAGCAGCGTTCGCCATCCTTTACAAATACCTGGTCGTGCTCGCCCAGTATACTGTTGTTGGTAAACTCTCCGGTGATCTTATGCTCACGCGCTTCTGCCTGTTGCAACTTATGAATGGCATCTGCCAGGCGTTTGGGTTCGACCGGCTTAAGCAGGTAGTCAAGTGCATTGACTTCAAAAGCCCGGAGGGCAAATTCATCATAAGCTGTAGTGAAGATTACCTGTGGTGCCCGCTCCAGTTGTGCCAGCATATCAAAGCCTGTTTTACCGGGCATTTGGATATCCAGGAAGATCAGGTCTGGCTGCAGGCTTTCAATTTTGGAAATCCCTTCTTCTGCATTTGCCGCTTCATCTACAATCTCTACTTCCGGGAATTCCTGTAGCAGCTTTTTCAACTCTGCTCTGGCCAGCCGTTCGTCATCAATAATTATTGCTCTCATGTGTTTGTTTTTAATGATCAGATGCCAGTGGTATAAGAACCTTTGCTTCCACCAGGGTGGGAGCAACTTGCTTTATCTCAAATTTAGCTTTATTTCCGTAGAGCAGACTCAGCCGGTTGGTAGTACTGCTGAGTCCAAATCCACCACCACTGGCATAGCCATTCAGGTAGCCCGTATTCTGTACAGAAAGTTCGTGAAAATGATCTTTAATAACAGATTTAATCCGTACCACACCGCCATGTATCTGTTTACTGATGCCATGTTTGATCGCGTTTTCGACCAGTGTCTGCAACATCATGGGAGGCACCGGCAGAGGCAATGTATCGCTGTCGATATCGTATTCGATCTGCAGGCGGTCCTCAAAACGCATGTTTTCCAGGGCCAGGTAATCTCGTACTATGGCCAGCTCCCGCTCCATCACAGCCGATTCAGATTTATCAGCCTGCATACTGCTCCGCAATATGGTACTTAACTCTGTAATGGCCTTGCGGGCTCTTTCCGGGTTTTCATCTACCAGTGCCCGGATGCTGTTGAGCGAGTTAAAAATAAAATGGGGGTTGATATGCGCCTTAATGGTTTTCAGTTCCAGCTCCTTTACCAGCGATTCCAGTTTCAATGTATCGAGCTGTTGTTTCCGGCTTTTGGTGATGTAGTGATAAACGAAGTAGATAAGATTCCAGATAAAGAAATAGATAAAAAAGTAGAATGCTGAATTAAGGATCAGCAATACTTTATTATCCATGTATTCCTTCTCATTTTTATTCAGCATACCATAACTGGCCAGCAGGGTCAGATCAAGATAGGCGCCCAGTAATGAAAAAGCCAGTGTCACCAATATAAAAGCGACGAGCTGACGCTCCAGTTTTTGTTGTAAAATATTGAGCTGCAATATCAGTATCCGCATTACATGGGTCAGCACCACCCCGAGAGCCACAAACAAACCCAGGCGGCCAAACACCAGGTAACGGTCGGTGGGGGTCGATAATTTGTCGAAGGAATATGCAAACAGGATATTGAACAGGGCAAATGACCCCCAACCAATAAACTGAAATAACCAATATCGAGCGTTGCCTAATATCATAAGTATCAAAGCTAATGATTCCTGTGAGCCAGTACCCCCGTAAATATACCAGTGGCAGATAAGTTTTACAAATGGGCTCTGTATCAGCTGTCTTTTCTGTCCGGAATCCAACATCCCGCCTGGTTTTCCGTTAAAATCCAGTATGATACAGGCTCACCGGAAAGTACTAATTTTACACCGTTAAACTGTACATAATGGAAATCACCCCCGGACCGCTTCTTCAGACTATCAACTCGCCCGACGATTTGAAGAAACTGCCAAGAGAGAAGCTCCACCAGATTTGCGATGAACTGCGCCAGTATATCATTGATGTGGTAAGTGTGCATGGCGGACATTTTGCTGCCAGCCTGGGTGTTGTTGAGCTCACTACAGCCCTCCATTATGTGTACAACACGCCATATGATCAGCTTGTATGGGACGTGGGTCACCAGGCCTACGGCCACAAGATTCTGACCGGACGCCGCGATGAGTTTCCCAGCAACCGTAAATACAATGGCATCAGTGGTTTCCCCAAACGTGCTGAAAGCGAATACGATACATTTGGTGTAGGCCATTCTTCCACTTCCATTTCTGCCGCTTTGGGCATGGCAATGGCCGCAAAATATAAAGGCGAAACCGACCGCAAATGTGTAGCCGTGATTGGCGATGGCGCCATGACCGCCGGCCTGGCCTTCGAAGGCATGAACCATGCAGGCGTGGCCGACACGGATATGCTGATCATCCTCAACGACAACTGTATGGGCATTGACCCCAATGTGGGCGCCCTCAAGGAATACCTGACAGATATCACCACATCACCTACTTACAATAAAGTAAAAGACGACGTATGGAACCTGCTGGGTAAGCTCCCCGTAGGCAAAAACTTCAGTCGCGCCATGGGGCACAAACTGGCCGAAGGTCTGAAGGGAATGGTGAGCAGCAGTGCCAACCTGTTTGAGGCATTGAAGCTGCGCTATTTTGGTCCTATTGACGGTCATAATGTAGCCAAACTGGTCGACACCCTCCGCGACCTGCGTGAAATACCCGGCCCCAAGCTGCTGCATGTGATCACTGTAAAAGGCAAAGGCTACGCCCTGGCTGAAAAAGATCAGACCCGCTGGCATGCCCCCGGTCTCTTTGATAAAGTGACCGGCGAGATCTTCCGGAAAAAATATGACACTCCTCAGCCTCCCAAATACCAGGATGTATTTGGTCATACTATGATCGAGCTGGCGGAAGCCAATGAAAAAATATTTGGCATCACCCCTGCAATGCCTTCCGGCTCTTCGCTCAAGTTTATGATGGAGAAAATGCCGCACCGTGCCTTTGATGTGGGCATCTGTGAGCAGCATGCCGTAACGCTCAGTGCCGGTATGGCCACACAGGGCATGCGGGTCTTCTGCAATATCTATTCATCTTTCATGCAACGCGCCTACGATCAGGTGATCCACGATGTGGCTATCCAGAAATTACCTGTAGTATTCTGCCTCGACCGTGCAGGTCTGGTAGGCGACGATGGCCCTACCCATCATGGCGCCTACGATATTGCCTACATGCGTTGTATCCCCGACATGGTTATCAGCGCCCCCATGAATGAAAGCGAATTGCGCAATCTCATGTACACAGCGCAGCTCGACAGCAATGAATACCCCTTCGTGATCCGTTACCCCCGTGGCGAAGGTGTAATGCCTGAATGGAAAACTCCTTTCAGCGAAATCCGGATCGGTACCGGCCGCCGCCTTCGCGAAGGACAGGATATTGCTATTCTGTCGCTCGGTCATCCGGGCAACTTTGCCGCTGCCGCTATCCGCGATCTCCGCAATGATGGTATCCAGCCCGGCCATTACGATATGCGTTTTGTAAAACCGCTGGACGAAGCCCTGCTGCACGAAGCCTGTCAGCGTTATCCCAAACTCATCACCGTTGAAGACGGTACGGTAGAAGGTGGATTTGGCAGTGCTGTACTGGAGTTTATGGCCCGCCATGGTTATAAAAACGATCTCCGTATACTGGGCATTCCTGACCGGATTGTAGAGCATGGCACACCACGCGAACTGCACCACGAGTGCGGTTATGACGCGGCCGCTATTGCAGCTGCCATCCGCGAAATGATGAAGGATAAAGTGACTGTATCAGTCCTTTTACAATAAACACTGATTCATTTTCAGTTTTATTTAACAGCGCAAAGAAGATGCACCGTTGTGGAATGCCGTTTACACAGCATCACAGTACGGTTAAATCACTCCTTATGCGCGCCCGGCCACTGCTCATCCTTTTTGTGCTGCTGCTCAGCACCACCTGGTTATTTTCCTCCGGTTTATTAAACAAAAAAAACCGCCCTCCGGCTGATCCCGGTACACGCACAGCTCTTGATAATAAACTACGCGAAAAGCTGCAGGAAAAAGCAGCCGAAGCTCGACTTTATGCGAAAAGCCACAGCTATCATGATCAGCTTTTTTTCCTGATCGACATGAGTCTGCCTTCGTCTCAAAACCGCTTCTTTGTATATGACAGCAATGGCGACAGTGCTCGCCTGCAGGGACTGGTCACCCATGGTCGTTGCAACGAAAACTGGCTGGAGGGGCGGCGTTACAGCAATGAAATCGGAAGTGGTTGCACATCACTCGGAAAATATAAGGTAGGCTATTCCTACAATGGAAGATTCGGCCTGGCCTACAAACTCTATGGACTTGATAAATCCAACAGCAATGCCTTTCAGCGTTTTGTGGTATTGCACAGCCACGAATGTGTGCCCAATGCACCAGATGGTGAAGAACTTTGCCAGAGCGATGGCTGCCCGACAGTATCACCAGCTTTTTTACAAGAATTGAAAAAGATGATTACCGGGTCAAAGAAGCCGGTGTTGTTGTGGATCTATGAGTAGAGTTATAAGTAGTAAGTTTTAGGTTATAAGTGATGCAATTAGTATAATACTTAAAACTTATAACCTAAAACTTATAACTCTCTTTACGCCAGCGCTGCGGTCATCAATATCTGCGTATTCAGCAATTTGCTGATAGGGCAATTGGCTTTGGCATCTGCTGCACAGGTTTCAAATTTTGCCGCATCAATGCCGGGCACTGTAGCTGTTACATCCAAATGACTTTCTACGATCGATCCATTCTCGAAAGTAATGGTGCATTTGGTATCAATATTATCGGCAGTAAAACCTGCTTCATTCAATACAAAGCTCAGCTTCATGGTAAAGCAGCCGGCATGAGCTGCAGCGATCAGCTCTTCGGGGTTGGTACCAATACCTTCGGCAAAACGGCTATTGAATGAATACTGCGTATTGTTAAGAACGCCTGATTGTGTACTGGTGGTGCCTGTACCTTCTTTACCGGACCCTTTCCAGTTTGCGCTTCCAAAACGTTTCATAATCTTCCTTTTTTAGGTTATTGTGGTTGGTTTTCTTCTTCTATTTCTGCCAGCCGGTCTTCCGGCTCATTGTATTCGATGATGAAATTATTCTTTCCTTCACCAATCATGATCTTCATGAACTTCTGCTGTACCAGTTCCAGCAATGACAGAAACAGGAAGATGGCATGCACCCTGTTTTCCGCTTGTTCAAAAATCCGTTCAAATGCAACTGTCTTTTCACGCTGTGCCAGTTCCAGCATGTCCTGCCGGCTGACCTCCATCGTGTAGCGGTACTGCACTACGGTATGCACCGGTTTATTGACCCGGTCAGAATATTTCTGCATCGCCCGCTCAAAGGCCTTCATGAGTTTGAACAGGGTAATATTCTGGATTTCGGTTCCTTCTCCTGCTTCTTCTCCAATAGTTGACAGCTCTTTCTGGATATTACCACGCTTTACCATCAGCATACGCATGGCTTCCATCTCGGCCAGTTGAGCAGATGCTTCCTTAAAGCGTTTGTATTCCAGAATTTTATTGACCAGCTCCTCGCGAGGGTCTATCTCATTACCCTGGGCATCGAGCTCTTTGCGGGGTAGCAGCATTTTGGCCTTGATCCGCATAAGGGTGGATACAAACAGGATAAACTCGCTCGACAACTCAATATTGAGATGCTCCTGCTGATGAATATAGTCCAGAAAATCGTTGGTAATCTTTGTAATAGGGATATTATAAATATCCAATTCATCCCGCTCAATAAAGAACAGGAGCAGATCAAACGGGCCTTCAAACTGAGGCAGACGTATCTGGTAAGACGATGAATTGACCATGAAGTACTATTGAAAAATAAACCCTGCCCGCGCCGGAGGCACTGGCAGGGTGTCAAAAATACGGGAAAATCGCTTGCCCTTATTTCTTTAAATTATCACGGATTTCGCGCAGCAGCAGGATATCTTCAGGCGTGGGCGGGGGTGGCGCTGCAGCCTCTTTTTTCTTTACACTGTTCATCGCTTTTATGATCAGGAAAAGGATAAATGCGATAACAATAAATTTGATAATCGCTGACAGGAATTTACCATATTTGACCGTGCCTCCCCAGGTCAACTGATCCAGGTTTTCGGCATTAATGGCTTTCAAGGCAGGAGCCAGCAGCAGGGGGGTAATTACATCATCAACCAGTGATGATACTATTGCACCAAAGGCCCCACCGATGATCACGGCTACAGCCAGTTCCACCACATTGCCTTTAAGTGCAAAATCCCTGAATTCTTTAAGCATACCCATAAAAGTAAGTTTTGACGTGAAGTAATTGATTGGTTTTTGTTCCGTATTAAAAAGGTAAGATAAAAATCAGCACTAATAACTATTTCTGCTTATTGTTTTTTCAACAGGTTATCATTTTTTGATACCCGGATACTGCATTTTTAATCCCTTCAGCAGATCGCGCAATGCTTTGGCTACTATATATTCTTTATACCAGTTCTGATCCGTTGGCACAATGATCCATTCGGGTTTATTGCACTCGGCAAAGCAGTCTTCATACATTTCCATATACACATCCCATAACTGGGCTTCGTCAAAATCCTTCTGATTGTACTTCCACATCTTGGCAGGATCCTTCAGTCGTTCGGTAAGCCGGCTCAGCTGCTCATCTCTGGATATATGCAGATAAAATTTCAGAATGTGGGTGTTATTATGCTCCTGCAGCAACTGTTCAAAATCATTGATAGCCTTCATCCGTTTCCTGGCTGTTTCATCATCACACCACTTGTGTACCCGGGTTACGAGTATGTCTTCATAATGCGAACGGTTAAATACCTGTATCATACCCCGGTCTGGCGAATAACGGTGAATACGCCAGAGGAAATCATGTGCCAGCTCTTCGGCTGTAGGCGCCTTAAACGACTGTACACGCACCCCCTGCGGGTTCATATTACCCAGCACATTGCGGATAAGCCCGTCTTTACCGCTGGCATCCATACCCTGTATTACCACCAGCACACTATGACGCCCCTCTGCATACAGGAGATTTTGCAGTTCATCCAGCTCTTCCAGTATGGCAGCTGTTTTCTCTTTTGTTTCAGCTTTGTTCAGATCTTTGGGGGCACGGGTATCTGTTTCCGCCAGTTTTATTTTAGCCATAGCTTTTATTTTTCTTTTGCCAAAATAGGGCTTTCTGCAATGCCAACGCATTTATGCCTCATTGTTATTCAGCAGCTGAATGAGTTTTGAATTAATATACAACTGATACTTGCCGATTTTTTTGTGTTCCAGAAATGATTTACTGGCCAATTCTTTCAGGTACCGTGTGGCAGTAGTATAATGAATCCCCAACAACGTTCCAAGCCTGACAGGTGTAATGATAGGTGTCGAAAACAGGATATCTATCAGATCTGCGCTGTAAATACTTTTGCATTTAGTTTTCACCTCACTTTTTGTTTCATAAAATTGCAGCATCAACCTGAACAAAAGTTTTTTGGTCTCCAGGGCCTGAAAGCCAAAAGCCCTTAACATGTACTTTATGAAAGGAAGCCATTCATTCTTAAGCGTAATATCCTGCAAAAGTTTGTAATACTCCGGCCTGTTTTTATTTATATAGCCACTTATAAAAAGCACCGGATGACTCAAGACATTCGCATAGGTCAGATATAGTACCATTAATATTCTTCCCGTTCTTCCATTGCCATCATTAAACGGGTGTATCGCCTCAAACTGATAATGCGAAACAGCACATTTCACCAGCGGATCCCGGCAATCAAGATTATCGCCATAATGATCTTCTGTGTGCATATACTTTTCCCAGTTGGCTATCAAATCATCAATTTCTGTTGCTGCGGGCGGAGTGTAGATAATATTTCCTGTTTCGGAATTTTCAATATGATTCTGAAATTTCCGAAACCCATGACTTCTGTCCCCCAGCAATACTTTATGTATTTCACGGATCAGCCGGCTGCTTAATGAAAGATCTTTCATGCTTTGAAAACCGTATAAAACAGCTTCCCTGTATCGGAGCACTTCCTTATTCTCCGGGCGTTGCTCCATCTCTGTAAATAATTGCTGCTGCAGCACCTTTTCTATCGTAGTATTAATATTCTCAATTTCGGAAGAGGCTACGGCTTCCTTCAGGATAGCCGGACTCAAAAGGAGCATCTCATTGGGAAGTCCGGAACAATATCCTTTTAACTCCGCCAGTTGCACACGTGCTTTCAGCAACCACCCACGGGCCTCATCATCGAGTTTGATATCGGGCGGCGGTAGCAATGCCAGCTTATTGGGGTATGTAACATCCTGTGACATATCTGTCATGATATATAATAAAATTACAAAAAATGTGATATATAAACCTTATCGCCACGGACCTAGCCCTGTAAAAAATCCCTAATAACCTTATTATCATCTATTTACATAAAATGAAATGCCATTTTCTTTCAAAACCTGGTTTGCTGCTAATTCCTGACCTTTGCCCTCCTTATGCGCGCAACCTGGATCAAATGGCCTCTCTTTATATTACTCTGCCTGATATGGGGTAGCTCATTTATTTTAATGAAAGTTAGCCGCGAAGGCCTGAGCGCCTCCCAGATCGCTGCACTACGTATTTTCTCCGCCGGCATCACCTGCCTGCCTTTTGCCATTTTCCATTTCCGAAGTTTCCCATTCAGCAAACTTCCCATACTGATCCTTACCGGTCTTTGTGGCAACCTGTTGCCCGCTTTCCTGTTTGCTACCGCTATTTTCCGGATCGATAGTTCACTGACCGGCATTCTCAACTCGCTTACCCCCATCTGTGTGGCCGTAATTGGGATTGTTTTTTTTAAAGACCGGATCAGGGCTGCAAGGCTCGCTGGCATCCTGGTAGGCTTTGCGGGGTTGTGCCTGCTTACCTTAAGTCAGGACAGCCTTCGTCTTTACAACCTGGGATATGCCGCACTTGTATTACTGGCTACTGTTTCGTATGGTTTCAATGTAAATCAGGTAGGACATAACCTTAAAGGATATAATCCGCTGCATATTACCACTGTTTCGATCACACTAATGGCTATTCCCGCAGGACTTATACTCTGGTTTCAGGGTTTCTTTCAACTCAATTTCAGTGACACCATTATCCAGTGGTCGGTAGTGAATGCTGTTGTACTGGGTATCGCGGGCAGCGCTATAGGTACCGCTATATTTTATGTACTTGTGCAGCGCGGGGGCGGGCTCTTTGCTTCGCTGGTCACCTATGGTATCCCTTTTGTAGCACTTTTCTGGGGAGCACTTGATGGTGAACGTATTGGCTGGATCACCATCGTGAGCCTGCTGATCATTCTGGCAGGTGTCTTTCTCGCCAACAGACCGGAAAAAAATAAGGCAGCCTGAGCTGCCTTACCATTTCTTTTATTATTCCGGCAATATATATCATACAGCCATGATCTCTTTCTCTTTTGTTGTGAGATGTTTTTCAACAGTTGAAATAAACCGGTCGGTCAATTGCTGTATGTCTGCTTCAGCATCTTTCGAAGCATCTTCGCTCAATCCATTTTTCTGAAGTTTCTTGATATTCTCAATCGCATCGCGACGGATATTGCGGATAGCCACTTTTGAATGTTCGCCTTCACCCTGACAACGTTTTACCAGTTCACGACGGCGCTCTTCTGTAAGCGGAGGAAGAAACAGCCGGATGATGACACCATCATTCTGAGGTGTAACGCCCAGGTTTGCCGCTATGATAGAGCGTTCAATGGGCTGCAGCATATTTTTTTCCCAGGGTTGAATACTCAATGTACGGGCATCCATTACACTGATATTGGCCACCTGGTTTATAGGCATGGGAGAACCGTAATAATCAACCACCAGGCCATCCAGCATTTGCGGATTGGCTTTACCCGCTCTGATCTTGACCAGTTCGGCTTCCAGGTGGTTTATCGCTTTCTTCATCTGCTCTTCAGTGCCTGAGGCAATTCTTGAAACTTCTTCCATTATTCTTAGATTTTAGCAAGCGCAAATCTAACGAAAGCATGCCTTTAAAAAAAACATCGCTTCAACTCCCGCGCAGGCAATACAAATGACAGCAGCTCCGGCTGACAGAGAGATAGAACAGTTGAAAATTTAATTATGGTCGGCGGTGGCAGCTTCCTGAGTAAGTGTAACTACCTTGGAAGTTGATTTGATCTCTGCCGGCTCCAGTATGCGGCGGGTGGAGACCACCATAGCACTACGACGTTTACGTTGATAATACAGAATACCGATAGCGCTAAACCCGATCGCCAGCATGATCAAAAGCACTGTCGTAGAACCCAGCGAACGCAGGGAATAAGCCAGCACTACAAAACCGATATTGGCACATACACAGGTAAAGGTGACGGCAGCATGGCCAAGGCCTTTACTAAGCAGTAAATGATGAATATGATTGCGGTCGGGGGTAAATGGCGAACGTCCGTTAAAAATGCGGATCGAAAACACCCGAAGCGTATCAAGCAGGGGGATAAATAAAATAGAAATACCCACCGCGGCCGAAGCGCCGATCGGCACCACCACTGAAGGATCACTGGCCACATTGATAAATTTGATCACCATTATTGAGTTGATCAGGCCAATCATAAGTGAGCCGGAATCGCCCATGAAAATACGGGCCGGATGGTAGTTGAAAATAAGAAAAGCAACCAGACTGCCTGTCAGGGCAAAGGCCAGCAATGCATAAGCCTGATAGCCGATCATGAAGAAATAAGTGCCAAAAATGAGCATGGTAAGCATACCCAGGCTGGCAGCCAGACCATCAACTCCGTCAATCAGGTTAAATGAATTGATAACAACAATGATAGTCAGGTAACTTAGGGCAAGGCCGAAAGCCTCGGGCAGGGTCTCAAAGCCAAATAATCCATGCATACTATCGAGACGTATACCTCCCAGATGAATCAGGATAGAAGCGGCTATTACCTGGCCGGCAAATTTCTTACTGGCTGAAAGAACGATCAGATCATCTTTCAGGCCCAGGAAAAAAATAACCAGCGCTGCCGCGAAAAAGTATTGAAACTCAGGGTTTAAATAGCCCTGGATAGATAAAAGTGAAGCCAGCAGAAATCCGCCGAAAATGCCTACCCCTCCCAGTGAAGCTACCGCATGAGTGTGCACTTTTCTTTCATCAGGAATGTCATAAAGCTTCTTCTGATCTGCAATCTGTAACACAACCGGTATAGCCAGGAATGATATAATGAACGACACCGAAGCTGTTAGCAATACATCAAGCATCAAGCAGGGTTTTACGGTACAAAAATAGGCTTAAACCTTTAAGTTTGTCATTGGGTTTGAACTAATTAATACTTCGCCAATATTAATTGTCATACCCCCTCAGTATGGTGGAATTGGAGGAGATTAATATCAACGGATGGATTTTTTCGGAAAAAAGATTGCACTTTTGCAGCGCCCTAACCTGTTTGAGGGGGCAAGATACAAAAAGTTTAAAAAGTACCTAATTTTTATGCCTGAACTGAAAGCCATTGCATCGCAAATACGCCGTGATATTGTACGTATGGTACATGGAGCAAATAGTGGACACCCCGGTGGTTCACTGGGTTGTGCCGACTTCCTTACTGCCCTGTACTTCAAGATAATGAAACACGACCCGGCATTTCATATGGATGCCCGCAATGAAGACGTCTTTGTCTTATCAAATGGTCATATTTCTCCCGTCTTCTATTCAGTCCTGGCACGGTCAGGCTACTTCGACATCAAAGAACTTGCTACTTTCCGAAAAATAAACTCCCGTCTGCAGGGCCACCCCGCTACGCATGAACATCTGCCCGGTATCCGCATAGCCAGCGGTTCGCTGGGACAGGGTATGAGCGTGGCTATTGGCGCAGCCCTCACCAAAAAGCTGAACAACGACAGCAATCTGGTATTTTCACTTCATGGTGATGGCGAGCTCGATGAAGGCCAGGTTTGGGAAGCCGCCATGTTTGCCGCCCACCACAAAGTGGATAATCTCATTTCCACCATCGACTGGAATGGCCAGCAAATTGATGGCCCTACCAGTAAGGTTATGAACCTTGGCAATCTTCGCGCCAAATTTGATGCGTTTGGCTGGACTACCCTCGAAATGAAAGGTAATGATATGGATGAGGTAGTCGCCGGACTGGACAAAGCTAAAGGTCTTACCGGACAGGGTAAACCTGTCTGCATCCTGATGCATACAGTAATGGGTAAAGGTGTTGATTTTATGGAGGGCACGCACGAATGGCATGGCATCGCCCCCAATGATGAACAACTGGCCAAAGCACTGGCTCAATTGCCCGAAACACTCGGCGATTACTAAGAATTACTCCTTAAAATTATTCGCTTCGTAAACTAAACTGGTGCCTGGCAGCCTTTGTAGAAGGCAGCCAGGATGCCAGTAAGGAAATAACCAGTACGGTAGCCCCTACCAGCAAAAAGTCGGCAACCCGCAGTTTTATCGGGAAATAATTGATCAGGAAGGTCCCTCCTTCGAGGGGTATCAGATGAAAATTAATCTGCAGCCATGCAATAAAGGTAGCCAGCAGCATTCCGATAACCGTACCTACCAGCGCCAGCAATAAACCTTCACTCAAAAAAATACGTTGAATAAACCGCCGGCTGCCGCCCAGGGCATGCAGCACACCAATATCCTTCTGCTTTTCAAGCACCAGCATCGTCAGCGCACCGATCATATTGAAAGCCGCTACAACCAGTATCAGTGACAATACTCCGTAAATAATCCAGCGCTCCATATTCATGACCGAGTACAGGCTCTGATTCTGCTCATAACGCGTTTGCACCAGGTAACCCGGACCCATCACTTTCTCCACTGTTTTCTTTACATCATCCGCAGTATTGGGGTCGCGCAACCTGATCTCAATGCCGCTATACAGATTACTGTCGAGCCGCAATGCCTGGCGGGCATAATCCAGATTGGTAATCGCATACTTCGTATCAAAATCCTGCTGTATCTGAAATGAAGAAGAACTTTGAATGTTGTCATTGCTGATATCATTCAGCGGATCTATCTGCTCGGTTTTGCTCTTGCGGGGCAGGATGATCTTGAGATAAAAAAGATTCCGGTCTGCTGCAATTCCCAGCGCCCCTTCTACCCCTGTACCCAGTATGAGTTTGGGGGCTTCTGCCGTGCCCAGGTCATACTGGCCGCTGACGATATGATCTGCCACACCTGTCACCTGGCGATACGCATCATCTACTGCCATCAGGTGCACCACCGATTGATAATCCTCGTTCTGAAGCAGGGCTTTCTCCTCAATCACTCTCGAAAAACCGGCTATTTCTTTTATCGCCCGCAGACGATTCAGTTGCTCAGCTGTAACGGAAATATGCTTACCCGAAGCCGGTTTTATTTTAAGATCTGTATAAAAAGAAGAATACAGCGATTTTACCAGGTCTTCAAAACCATTGAAAACGCTCAATACCAGTATGAGCGCTACCGTACCCATAATGATGGCCCCGATACTGATCCAGGCAATCACATTGATGGCATTCGTTGATTTTTTGGCTTTGAAATAGCGCCAGGCAAAGAGGAAATGCAAGGTAATATGCAAATATTAAGTTAAAACTAAGTGCAACTTTACTCGTCGCCCTTGATCTTTTTGAACAGTTCTTCCATCCTGAACACATGGTCCAGCGTATCGTCCTGGAAGAATTTCAGCACCGGCATACTACGCAATTGATGACGTACCCGGCCAGTCAGTTCCTTCTTGATTTCATGATGGCGTTCCTCAATCTTTTTCAGTGCCGATTCCACGTCTTTTACCTGAAAGAAACTCAGATAAAAACGGGCTTCGAGCAGGTCAGGTGTCACCTTCACAGACGATATGGAAACCATGCCGCCATCAATCATATTAAGGCCAAGGCGCTGAAAGATGAGGTTCATCTCTTCGTTCAGCAAACCGGCTATCTGTTTCTGTCTTTTTCCTTCTTCCATTTTACAGCATTTTATTGCCTGCCATCACAAACCTGCTGGCAGACGCGGTAAAATTACTTACTTTGCCCCGTTTAAGCGAACACAGGACCTGATGAAAAAATATTCGCGGATTTTAAGCTATCTCAAACGGCAAAAAGGCAAGCTGGGACTTTACTTTCTGTGCGTTTTGCTGGCCACCCTTTTTGGAGTTATTTCTATCGGAATGCTCATCCCCTTTTTCGGACTCATCTTTGAAACAGGCGTTCCGGGTGGTGTTCCATTCAAAGGCAATGCACTGGGCAGCCATCTCAACAATTTCCTGACAGACATCATCAGCCGCGACAAGCTGGCTGGTCTTACCGTCATTTGTATCATCATTATCAGCGCCACTTTCCTTAAAAACCTTTTCCTGTATCTGTCTAACCGGCTGTCGGTACCCATCCGTACATCTATCATCACACATTTGCGCGGCGAGTTATACGATAAGATATTAAGGCTCCCAATCGGCTACTTTACCGAAAAGAAAAAGGGCGATATCATTTCACGTATGACCAATGATATAGGTGAGATTGAAGGTTCCGTAGTGGGCATGCTTGATGGCCTGGTGAAAGATCCCATTACAGTGGTCGGTTACCTGATATTCCTGATTATCATTTCACCTCAGTTATCACTTTTCCTGCTGATCCTGTTGCCGATTACAGGCCTTATCATCGGCCGGGTCAGCCGTAAGCTTAAACGCCAGTCGCAGGATGCAGCCATTAAACTCGGTGAAGGACTCTCTATTCTCGATGAAACGCTCAGCGGCCTGCGCGTTATCAAGGCTTTTCTGGCCGAAAAGATCCTGAGTACCCGTTTTCACCAGGTAAATACCGATCTGTTTAATATCCGGAAAAAAATGGGTGCCCGACGCGACCTCGCATCTCCCCTCACAGAAGTACTGGGTGTGATGGTACTCTGTACCATTCTCTACTTTGGCGGCCGCCTCGTACTGCTGGCTGGCACACTGGAAGGCGAAGAACTGGTAACCTATATCGCTGCCTTTGCCATGCTCATTAACCCCGCCAAAAACATTTCTACCTCATTCTTTAATATCCAGCGTGGTGCAGGCGCCCTGCAGCGTGTGGAAGAAGTACTCAACTCTCCTGTCACTGTTGATGAAAACCTCCATGGCAAAGTGCTGGATACTTTCAACAACAGCATCGAGTTTCGTAATGTAGTGTTTGCCTACGACGACGCCGTGATACTCGACAACATAAACCTTACTATCCGCAAAGGACAGACAGTCGCCCTGGTAGGTTCGTCTGGTGCCGGTAAGTCAACCCTCGCCGACCTCGTGCCCCGCTTTCATGATGTAACCAGTGGCGAAGTGCTGATAGATGGTGTCAATATCAAAGATTATTCGCTCCGCTCTGTACGCAGCCTGATGAGCGTGGTTACACAGGAGCCCATTCTTTTCAACGATACAATCGCCAACAACATTGCACTGGGACAGTCTCACACAGATCTGGCCGCTATTGAACAGGCTGCCCGCATTGCCAATGCGCATAATTTTATTTCGGGTAAAGAAGATGGATATCAAACCAATATCGGTGACCGCGGCAGCAAACTCAGTGGTGGCGAACGTCAGCGTCTTACCATTGCCCGTGCAGTACTCAAAAATCCGCCTATCCTGATTCTTGATGAGGCTACTTCCTCGCTCGATACCGAAAGCGAACGCCTGGTACAGGATGCTATCAACAACATGATGCAAAACCGAACCAGCATCGTCATTGCTCACCGGTTATCGACCATCCGGCATGCAGATGAAATTGTAGTATTACAGAAAGGAAAAATTGTAGAGCGTGGCACACATGAGCAGTTGATCGCTCTCAACGGATTCTACAAACGCCTGGTAGATATGCAGGAAGTGAGATAAAAAGTATAAAGAGTATAAAAAGTTTAAAGGGTATAAAGGGGTTAAGAGTAATCTCGCTCTTTGCCCGCTTCGCGTTCTTTGCGTTTCCTGCTGTTCATTTGCTGCAAACAACATAAAATTACTGCAGTTATCCCTGTTTTTGACCATCCGGGGAGTTTTGGCCTCCGTTGAACAGATTTCATTTATTCCTTCGTATTTTCCGGATTCACCAATGCCATTCACATGAAAAAGCTCTCTTTAGTTGGCCTGCTCACTGCAGGCTGCAGCCTGTGGGCCATTGCACAAAACAGGGAAGTGACCTACGATCAGGCCTTCCGCAATACGCCCACTCAAATCACCCAGACACTGCCCCAGATCAGTAAGTGGATTGATGACAACCAGTATGTGGAAACCCGCCGCGATGCCGGTGGCAAATCCACTTCCGTGGTCGTGAATGTGAAAACGGGCGTCACCGCACCTTATGAAGAACCCAAAAGCACCACTGCAGTAAAAGATTTTGCTGCACCGAAAGATGCCAAAAACCTTACCTGGAGCCCCGATGGCAAACTGGCCGCGTACACGCTCAACAACAATCTGTATGTACACAATACAGAAACCGGACAGGCGTCACAGCTCACCCGCGATGGCTCAGAAAACATCAAAAACGGTTATGCTTCCTGGGTTTATTTTGAAGAGATACTGGGTCGCGGCAGCCGTTACCGTGCTTTCTGGTGGAGTAACGATAGCAAGCGCATCGCCTTTATGCGCTTCGATGATTCGCAGGTACCCACTTTCCCGATCTATGTGATCAAAGATCAGCATGGCTATCTCGAAAACGAACATTATCCCAAAGCTGGTGATCCCAACCCTCAGGTACGTATCGGCGTGGCTGAAGTAGGAAGCGGAGCCGTCACCTGGGCTGACTTCAACGAAAAAGATGATCAGTATTTTGGCCAGCCTTACTGGACACCCAATGGTCAACTGTGGATACAATGGATGAACCGCGGACAGGATCAGTTGAAATTATACCAGGTGGATCTTGCCTCAGGTGCCAAAAAGACGATCTATGAAGAACAACAAACTACCTGGATCGACCTGGATAAAGGTGACCGCGTTGAATTTCTTCCCAGTGGAAAAGGATTTATTCTCAAAAGTGATAAAAGCGGCTGGGCACAACTTTCTATCCATGATATGGATGGCAAACTCCTTTTCCAGCCCACCAATGGAGAATACACCGTAGGTTCGGTCTTTAAAGTCGATGAAAAAAATAAAACACTTTATTTCAACGCCCGCAAAGAAAATTCAGCCCGCTGGGATCTGTATAGTGCAAGTTTTGACGGTAAAAAAATGATCCGTCTTTCCAATGGCGACTACTCCTATTCAGGCATGAGTATCTCGCCCAACAACAAATATTTCATCACATCATACTCCAACATATCCACCCCAACCACGATGGTGCTGATGGATATGAAAGGAAAGCAGGTACGTGAGATCGGAAATGTGAAAGGCAGTGCCTTTGCCGAATATGCCCTGCCACGCAAAGAACTGATTCGGGTAAAATCTGCCGACGGTCTTTTTGATCTTCCCGTACTCATTACCTATCCCATCAACTTTGACCCCTCCAAAAAATATCCCGTTCTGGCCAGTATCTATGGCGGGCCAAACTCAGGTCGTGTTATGGACACCTGGCAAACCAGCGCCACCGAACTCTGGTGGGCCAAAGAAGGTATGATCCAGGTGGTCTTTGATAACCGCAGCAGTGGTCATTTTGGAAAAAAAGGAATGAATTATATCCATCGCCAGATGGGCAAATATGAGATTGAAGATTATATGCAATGTGGTAAATGGCTCAGGGAAAAACCATTCGTTGATGGCAGCCGTCTGGGTATCACCGGTGGCAGCTTTGGCGGCTACATGACCTGTATGGCCCTCACCTATGGCGCCGATGTATTCACACACGGCGTAGCCAATGCCTCTGTTACCGACTGGCAGTTTTACGACTCGCATTATACAGAGCGCTACATGGACACGCCCAAAGAAAACCCCGAAGGTTATAAAAACACATCTGTTATGACCTATGCCGACAAACTGAAAGGCCTGCTGCGTATTGTACACGGCACTTCCGACGACAATGTGCATATGCAAAACAGCCTGATGCTGATTGACAAACTGCAGAACCTGAAAAAGCATTTTGAATTTATGCTTTACCCGGGCGAACGTCATGGTATTGGCGGCAACAATGCTGCCAAAGGCCTGCATAACCGTACAGAGGCTTATAACTTTTATTACCAGTACCTGCTGCAAAAACCTATGCCGCAAGAGTTCTGGCAAAATACCGGCAATACCCAGCGCGGTTTTTAAATATATATTTCATATAAATAAAGAAAGCCCCATACGGGGCTTTCTTTATTAGTTTAATAAAAGATCGTGTTACTGACGCAATACTTCTCTTGATATAACCAGTTTTTGAATTTCACTCGTGCCTTCGCCGATGGTGCAAAGCTTTGCATCGCGATAGAATTTTTCAACAGGAAAATCCTTTGTATATCCATATCCGCCAAATACCTGTACAGCATCATTGGCTACTTTTACGGCAACTTCGCTTGCATAATATTTTGCCATGGCTGCCTCTTTGGTGACAGGCAGCTTGTGATGCTTGCGGTAGCATGCCTGCGAAGTAAGCAGATCGGCCGCCATAATTTCGGTTGCCATATCAGCCAGCTTAAAGGAAATACCCTGAAAACTGCTGATGGGTTTGTCAAACTGATGGCGCTCCTGCGAATATTGAAGAGCTGCTTCATAAGCACCTTTGGCAATACCCAACGACAATGATGCGATCGAAATCCTGCCCCCATCCAGCACCACCATGGCCTGGCGAAAACCATCGCCCACCTCACCCAATCTTTGTGTGTCCGGAATACGGCAGTTATCAAATATCATTTCTGCTGTTTCACTCGCACGCATACCCAGTTTATTCTCCTTTTTACCTCCTGTAAATCCCGGAGTGCTTCTCTCCACTATAAAGGTTGTTGAATTATTGCGTGTACGGGCCTCACCGGTACGGCAGACCACTACAGCTACATCACCGCTTTTGCCATGAGTGATCCAGTTCTTGGTGCCATTGATCACCCACTCATCTCCTTCTTTTACCGCTGTGCAGCGCATATTACCGGCATCGCTGCCTGTATTAGCCTCTGTCAGGCCCCATGCCCCCAGCCATTCGCCACTGGCCAGCAAAGGCAGATACTTTTTCTTCTGCTCCTCGTTACCAAATTGCAGGATATGCCCGGTGCATAAAGAATTATGTGCCGCGAGGCTAAGACCGATGGAGCCACACACTTTTGCAATCTCTTCTATCACTGCCTTGTATTCAAAGTAACTCAGGCCCGATCCACCATATTGTTCAGGAACCAGTACCCCCATTAATCCCAGTTGTCCCATATCCCGAAAAAGCTGACGCGGAAAATCCTGGCTTTCATCCCACGACATAAAATGAGGACGTATCTGTTGTTGTGCAAAATCACGCGCCGTTTGTGCTACCTGTCGCGTTATTTCCGATTCTTCAAAGTTCATATAGGTTTTCGCTTAATCTATTATACAAATTGTGCCACGCCGGTCAAACCAGTGTGGCACAGTCGAAGCCTTCAGATCATGGCTTGGCAATCGTCAAAGGCTGCTGCAAGATAAAACAAAAAAACAGAAACTAACAGTTGTTAGTTGAAATTTATTTTAAGCCCTTCCTTGTACAAAAAAAGCAGGGCGTAACCCCTGCTTTAGAAATTTACTGGAAGCCGGCTCACCAGCCATTTACTGGAAGCCCGGCTCACCAGCCACTTGCTTCATAAAGTATTTTAGTATTCATAGTTTAGGTTTTATTGGTAAAAGAATGTTTTATTGATGCCTCCATCTATAAGCCAGATCGGTAAACCCAACCCAAATAGAAGGATTATTTGTCAACTTTCGCCTGAATACAATATAAAACTCATAATCGTTTAAATACGCTACAAATATGCCTCTAAAGAACTGACGAATGAACCACTCATCATGTATCCCTTCTTCAACTCCCAGGGCAATACACTCTAAATGATTAAATATGGATAATAAGGCCGCGCGTGCTTGTTCATGACTATCCAGCATCTCAGAAAACTCGCGTGATCTGTTTTCCTGTATCAGGTACCTGTACTTTTCATAGAACTTCTTGGTGATCTTGAGGTGATGAACTACCGAAGGCTGATACCATTGGATAGCAGCAGCATATGCCGCCTGTTTCCGTGCATTCAGCTGACCCATTGCATAACGGCTGTAGCTCATTTCATAATTGAGCACTGCATAGAATATTGCAATGACAATAGACCCACCGGTCAGCACAGCCACAAGATTAGCTGCCCGATACTCGAAAGGCGACTGCTTCCAGACCAGTATGGCAGCCACACTTGTAAAAATTACTGCTACTCCGACAAAAAGTATCCGATAAAAAAAGACCCACCGGATAGCTTGATTCACTATTTTCTCTATACCGGTAAGCGAATAAGATTTATTTGCAGAAACAGAAGTACTCATGTCATATCACATTTCTTACAACCACCCCACAAAGCTACATCCTGCCCACACGCTTTTCAAAGGCTTTTTCACCCTTTCTTTCCTGTTTTTTCACCATTAAAAAAAGAGAAAAAAACATTACAGCTGCAACTGCAGTCCATCGTAAGCAAGATGAATACCTGCCGGAAGTGAAGCTTCCACTTCTGCATGAAGCCCGAGCTGATGGGATATATGAGTAAGATACGCTGTGGGAATATGGAGCTCCTGAACCACTTCAACTGCTTCATCCAGCGTAAAATGAGAGATGTGTTTTTCGCGCCGCAGCGCATTCAGTACCAGCACACGGCTACCCCTGATCTTTTCTCTTTCTGGTGCATCAATCCGGTTGGCATCGGTTATATAGGTAAAGTCTCCAAAACGGAAACCGAGTACCGGCATACGCAAATGCCATACCTGCACAGGTATCACAGGAATATCACCCACCATAAAAGGTTCCATATGGATAGTATGCATATTCAGCTCAGGAATACCGGGATATTTGGTATCGGTAAAGGCATAATAAAAATCACGGCGGACCGCCTCTTCTGTCAGTGAATCCGCATATACATCAATCGGCCGTTGTAACAGATAATTAAATGCCCGCACATCGTCGAGCCCTGCCAGGTGATCTTTATGCGGATGGGTAAACAATACAGCATCCAGCCGCTTTACGTGAGCACGCAACATCTGGTAACGAAAATCCGGGCCCGTATCCACAACCAGCGTTGTAGTAGCCGATTGCACCAGTATACTTGAGCGAAGGCGTTTATCTTTTTTATCGGGAGATTGGCAGACCTGGCAATCGCAGGCTATCATGGGCACACCACTGCTGGTACCCGTTCCCAAAAAAGTTATTTGGAGAGGCGGACAGGTCACACCGTAAAGATAATGATTTGAAAAATGGAACAGCTGTGCTTATTCTTCTGCAGTCTCCTGCTGGGCAGCCTGACGGGCCATTACTTCAAGATAAAGGCGCCGGGCATCGTCTGTAAGTGTATCGGGAGCAATATCCAACTGGGGTATCAGATCAAGTAATGTATTGATCCGGCCCTCAATTTGCAGGAATTTATTCAACACGACCACTTTCTTGGCCTCCAGAATGCAATAGCCACTCTGAAAAGTGCCCCGCTCATACCGAAGTATGTAACCGGCCTGTTCTGTAATGGCTTCCAGTTTGTCTAAGGTGGATTGCGTATACTTCATATTCCGATTAAAACGTATTCGATTACCTGATAATAAATCCAGTGCAAAATTACAATAGGGCTACCAAGGGGTAGCCTCTACTTATCCACACTATTGCCGGCTGTTTGAGGCCATTACCGGCTCTGCATTTTGATCACCGGCACAATCATTTCCTCCAGACTTACTCCGCCATGCTGAAAAGTATTGCGATAGTAATTCACATAATAATTGTAATTGTTGGGGTAACACAGAAAACCGTCTTCCTTGGCAAAAATATACGAAGAGTTGACCGTAGGCACCGGCAAGCCTACCTCACGGGGATCACGGAATGCGAGTACTTCTTTCGGTTCATAATTGAGATTGCGGCCATGCTTATACCGGAGGTTGGTCGTTGTCTGCTTATCTCCCACTACTTTGCAGGGAGTCTTTACCCGCACACTGCCATGATCGGTCGCCAGCACCAGTCTGATACCTTTGTCGGCAATTCGCTTCAGCGCCTGATGCAGCGGTGAATGCTCAAACCAACTGGTCGTAATGCTCCGGTAACTCATTTCATCGCCTGCCAGCTCTTTCAGCACCTCCATTTCTGTACGGGCATGACTGAGCATATCCACAAAATTGTACACTATTACATTCAGGTCGTTGTTGAGAAGGTTATGTACATTATTTACCAGTTCAAGCCCCGCATTGTTATTGAGCACTTTGGTATAAGAAACACGGAGATCACCATGACCTAACCGTTTCAGTTGTGCCCGCAGAAACTCTTCTTCATGCAGATTCTTCCCTCCTTCTTCATCATCATTTTTCCATTGCTGGGGAAACTGTTTTTCTATCTCCACCGGCATTAAACCGGCAAATATCGAGTTGCGCGCATACTGGGTAGCCGTCGGTAAAATGCTGTAAAAGCTATCTTCTTCGAGAATGCGGAAGCTCTCTGCGAAAATGGGTTGAATTGCCTTCCACTGATCAAACCGTAAATTGTCGATCAATACAAAAAAAAGCGGAGTTCCTTTCTCGAGGTGCGGCAATACCTTAAACTTCATCAGCGAATGACTCATCACAGGCCCTTCCGTACTCTTTGGCCCCACCCACTTGGAATAATTGCGTGAAATGAATTTGAAAAATTCTGTATTGGCTTCTCCCTTCTGACTTTGCAGTACCTCCTGCATTTCTGGGCTGTCACTTTTCTGCATTTCCAGTTCCCAGTACACCAGCTTCCGGTAAATATCCATCCATTCGTTATAATCCGGATTGCTGTTGAGTGCCATAAACAGGTTCCTGAACTGCTGCTGATAAGCGGTAGTGGTTTTTTCTGCCACCAGGCGTTTATTATCAATGATCTTTTTCAGGCTCAGCCATACCTGATTGGGATTGACCGGCTTGATCAGGTAATCACTGATCTGCGAACCGATTGCCTCATCCATCAGGTTTTCGGTTTCATTCTTGGTAATCAGCACCACCGGCAGCGACTGGTTGATCTCCTTGATCTTTGCCAGCGTTTCCAACCCGGTAATGCCAGGCATACTTTCATCAATCAGCACTACATCCACAGGATGTTCTTTTACATAATCAATAGCATCAAAGCCATTGGTAAATGTATTTACTTCATACCCTTTATTTTCCAGAAACAATTTCTGTGACTGCAGACTTTCTATTTCGTCATCGACCCAGATAATTTTTGCAACTGCCATACCTTACGTGTTTGATTGATTGATGCTGTTTATCTACTGCCTGTTGGTAACCGGTTAAACCAAAGCCGCCGTTGTGTACCCCTGAATTCAAAACCTTTTGTCTGCCCCTTCTTATCGGCAGAAAAAAACAACTCACCGGTTTCATCTTCGCGTATAAAAAACTGATTGGGTGCCATCATCAGCAGCTCAAATTCAAAATCAGCGGCGGGGTTGCTATACCCGCGCAACCGCCCTTCTTTTAACGCCAGTGTCACTGTATCGGCGCCATTCACATATCGTCCTGCATACGGAGCCAGTTCTGCAGAAGTAGCCGGCCTGGCTACAGGATGATACCTGTTCTGTGTCAGCAGCCATGTATAAAAACTATCATTGTTATAGGTAGCCGTCCAGCTGTCATGATTGGCATCGGGATAAAGCGTAAACCTTACCGCGGGATTATATTTCTTCACTGCAGCAACCATTTGTTCTGAAAGTATCGGCGGCACTACATTGTCCAGCGCACCATGAAAGCACCATACAGGCACATGCCGCAGCATCCAGGCCTTGCTGGTATCTCCACCACCGCATACAGGAGCTATTGCAGCAAACTCGTTGGGATATTCGGTTGCGAGATCCCAGGTACCATATCCGCCCATACTCAGCCCGGTGAGATACACCTTATCCGGATTTACACGCAGCGTCTGTTTCAGCTCTCTCAGCAAACCAATCAGCTGAAATGTTTGCCATCCATTGGTAGCCTGAGGCGACACTACTATAAATGGAAACTGCCGTCCTTCTTTGATCAGCCGGGGAGGGCCATGTACTTTTACCTTTTCCAGATCTGTACCACTCTCACCGGATCCATGCAGAAAAATCATCAGCGGCCATTTCCGGGCAGTATCTTTTTCATACCCGTCAGGCAAATACAGCAGGTAGCGTAATTGCTGTACAAAGGTCCGCTCCTGCTGCTGTCCCAGCACTGGTTGCAACAGGACAAGAAAAAGACCGGTAAGTAACGTAAATTTTCTGCGCATATACAAATTTGATAAATAAGTGTTAGCAGGATTTCAAAAATACCTTTTTCGGACCAGCCTCAGTACTTTTGCCAACTGGCCTTTAACAAAAAACCAACAATGGTACCCGTCAGAAAGATCATTAACGACCCCGTTTACGGATTTATTACGATTGATCACCCACTGATCCTTCAGATCATATCGCATCCTTATTATCAACGGTTGCGCAATATCCACCAGATGGCATTTGCTCACCTGGTATACCCCGGTGCCATGCATTCCCGGCTGCACCACTCGCTGGGAGCCTATCACCTGATGTGCATTGCCCTCACAGAACTAAAAAGCAAAGGCGTTGTCGTGACGGAAGCAGAAGAGTTGGGAGCCAAAGTGGCGATCCTGCTGCACGATATAGGCCATGGTCCGTTTTCTCATGCCCTCGAAGAAGAGCTCATACCGGGTGTGCATCATGAAACCATCAGCCTCCTGATACTACATAAATTGAACCGGGAGATGAATGGTCAGCTCAATATGGCCATTGATATATTCACTAATAATTATCCCAAAAAATTCCTTCATCAGCTGGTTTCCGGTCAGTTGGATGTAGACCGGATGGACTATCTCAACAGAGATAGTTTCTTCACGGGTGTCGCAGAGGGTGTGATCGGATACGATCGTATTATTAAAATGCTGGCTGTCAAAGACGACAATCTTGTAGTAGAAGAAAAAGCTATTTATTCTATTGAAAAATTCCTCGTATCGCGCCGGCTTATGTACTGGCAGGTATACCTGCACAAAACAGTTGTAGGCGCCGAAATGATGCTGGTACGCATTATCCGGCGGGCCCGCCAGCTCATAGCCCGGGGTGAAGCAGTGCCTGCCGCATCCACAGCATTTGATTTTTTCCTCCACCTGCAGGCACAGCAGCAGTTTGACCACTACCTGGACACATTTTGCCAGCTGGACGACCATGATGTGATGGCCACCATCAAAAACTGGACTTTGCATCCCGACAAAATATTATCGCTGCTCTGCCGTTCACTAATAGACCGGCGACTTTATAAAGTACGGCTGCAGGCCGAACCGATTGATGAACAATTAGTAATCAATCTTAAGGAGGACCTGCGGCAGCGTATGGATCTGGACGATGAAGCGCTTGATTATTTCATTTTTACCGGAGAGGCAGCCAATACCACTTACAATCCGGTCGATGAGCGGATCAATATCCTCTATAAGGACGGTACGGTAAAGGATATCTCGACAGTGGATAATGCACTCATTCAACAGAACCTGAGTCGCACGGTTAAAAAATATTACATTTGCTGTTACCGGTGGTAACCTGCATCCAATTCCCGGGTTTATCATTGCTACTCCGGTAGTTAGAAAACTATAACATGACATTTCCTGCATCTCAGATAGCCTTACTGATCAATGGCCGTGTGGAAGGTGACCCCAACGCTGCGGTTACCGCATTTGGAAAAATTGAAGAAGCGGTAGCCGGTCAGCTAAGCTTTCTTGCCAACCCCAAATACGAAGAACATTTATATACTACGGGAGCCAGTGTCATTATTATCAATGAAGGATATGAACTGCGGCAACCGGTAAATGCCACCCTTATTCGGGTACCGGATGCCTATACCGCTTTTGCAACCCTGCTTAGCAAGTATCAGGAAATCATGCAACAGCAACTGCAGGGCGTACAGCAACCCAGTTATATTGCTCCTACCGCCAGCTATGGCGAGCAGGTGTTTATTGGCGCTTTTGCCTACCTGGGTGAGCGGGTAAAGGTGGGTAACAACAGTAAGATCTATCCCAATGTTTTCCTCGGAAATAATGTCGTGATCGGTGAAAATTGTATCATTCATCCCGGTGTGCGTATTTATCACGACTGCATTATCGGCAATCATGTAACCATTCACTCGGGTACCGTCATCGGCAGCGATGGTTTTGGTTTTGCTCCCCAGGCCGATGGCAGTTTCAAAAAAGTACCGCAGATCGGCAATGTGGTGATCGAAGACCATGTAGAGATCGGCGCCAATGCCACCATTGACCGCGCAACCATTGGCAGTACGCTCATTCGCAAAGGTGCCAAACTTGACAACCTGATCCAGATTGCACACAATGTGGAGATAGGCAATAGCACCGTGATCGCCGCTCAGGCCGGTATCAGTGGCAGCACCAAAATCGGTAACGGTGTAATGATTGGCGGGCAGGCCGGTATCGTAGGCCATATTCAACTGGGCGATGGCGCCAAAGTAAATGCCCAGAGTGGCGTCAGCAAATCTATTGAACCAGGCAAAGCCGTCACCGGCTCTCCAGCCTTTGATTATACCGCTGCGCTGCGCAGCCAGGCAGTCACCCGCAAACTTCCCGATCTCGAAAAACGTATCAAAGAACTGGAAGCACTGGTGAAACAATTGCTGGCAGAAAAAGCCGGTGTAAGCTGATTTTTCCAGCCACCTGCTGCCAGGCATTCCTGCATCAAACTGCTTTTTATTCACTATT
The DNA here is from genome assembly GCA_047600605.1 of Chitinophagaceae bacterium. Classification (GTDB taxonomy): domain Bacteria; phylum Bacteroidota; class Bacteroidia; order Chitinophagales; family Chitinophagaceae; genus CAYMZZ01. The sequence goes on from JASGKK010000001.1 coordinate 1,948,228, forward strand.
TTGCCTCCATGAAGAAATGGATGCTCCTCTCCGCCTTTTTGTGCAGCATGCTTGCAGTGGTGGCACAAAAGAAACCTGCTTATGTACTTTATAATGCAAAAGGCAAAAAGGTATCATACAAAAAAATGATCCGTACGCTGAAAAGCCAGGATATTGTGCTTTTCGGAGAGTTTCATAACAATCCCATCAGTCACTGGCTGCAACTGGAGGTAACAAAAGACCTCGGAGAAACGCGTCAGCTGGCACTGGGATTTGAAATGTTTGAACAGGATAATCAATCTGCCCTTGATGCTTACCTGCAGGGTAAATTGAGTGCCAAAGGGCTCGATAGCTCAGCGAGGCTCTGGCGCAATTATGCAACCGACTATGCTCCGCTGGTCAACTATGCCAAAGAAAAAAAGTTACCGGTGGCTGCCAGCAATGTGCCCCGCCGTTATGCCTCCCTGGTTTTTTCCGGTGGCCTGGAAGCGCTTGACACACTGCCGCCAATGGCCAAAAGCTGGATGGCTCCCCTGCCCATTGCTTACGACCCCGAACTGCCCGGTTATAAAAAAATGAAAGAGATGATGCCCGGCCACGGAGGTGACAATCTGCCCAAAGCCCAGGCCATTAAGGATGCTACCATGGCTCATTTCATTCTGCAATACCATAAACCCGGCTCATTGCTGATCCATTTCAACGGCTCCTATCATTCAGACAATTATGAAGGCATTCTCTGGTATCTGCGCAAACAGGCTCCCGAGTTGAAATACGCCACCATCAGTACCGTATCACAGAAAAATATTCAGCAACTGCTGAAAGAAAACAAACAAAAAGCAGACTTCATCATCTGTGTGGATGAAGATATGACGGCTACTTACTAAACCTTTTACAGGTAACTCAGCCACCAATCCCTCCGTTGCTGTTTTATACGCCCAAACCAGCGGCAGGGAAAGTACAGCAATAAAAACACGCTGATCCAAACCGCATATACAATCCAGAGGTCAAACCCGAAATTCACCGGTCTGAAAAGAAAAGGAGAATTCATGTCTACAATTTCGGCAGTGGTTTTGCCCGAAGCAAAAAAGAAGATGACACAGAGTAGATGAACCAGGAAGAAATGCAACACATAATAAAAGAAAGGAACTTTCCCGTATACCATTAAAAACCGGCTTGCAGCAGTACCAGATCGCTCCAGTACCCGTAGCAGTAAAATGGCTGTGCCGACAGTAAGACAGGTATACTGCAGCGAAACAGGATACTTGGTCACATTCACAAACGACAGCAGGCTGTACAATGGCCGGTCCTGTACAGACCACGGAGCAGGATCGCCATAGTGATTGATCAGCCGTAGCACCACAAACAGGACAAGCACACCCAATCCCCATTGCAGCAGTTTTTTGTGACGGTATTTTATATTGGTATCGGGTTTATACAAAACGCCAAAACAGTACCCAAGCAGCATAATACCCGTCCAGGGTAAAATGGCATAAGCCACCAGTATATCACGACCCGGGGCATAAGGAATAAATGCACCCGGAGAGGTAAATAAAATTCGCATGGTCGCAGAACTACCTCCCTCACTGAAATAATCAAACAGGTTATGTCCGGCTACCAGTAATATCCCTGCCCACAATATCGCTGTATATGATGTCCTTAACAACAAACCCAGTATCACCATACTCCAGCCAATAGCCCAGATCACCTGAAAGATCAGAATATTATACAGTGGATTAAATGTAATGGCCAGGGTGATCACAACCAGTTCAACCACTATCAGCCAGCATCCCCTTTTGATCAGGAAACGACTCAGCTCTTCTTTCGTCTTGCGTATGCCACTGATATAAGCAGATACCCCGGAAAGGAAAACAAATATGGGTGCACAGAAATGAGTGATCCAACGGGTAAAAAACAACTGCGGGGTGGTGGTTGAAAGATTCAGCGGGTCGGCGGTCATTGCCGATTCATGAAAAAAATCCCGCACATGATCCAAGGCCATAATGATCATGATCGCTCCGCGAAGTATGTCAATAGACTGGATGCGGGCAGGGCGGGCAGTGGTCTGGTTGAGCATGCAGTAGCTTTTAAGGAAGGTAATGCAGAACGCCTGTATACGAAAGATAATTGCCGACAAAAGGCAAAAACCGTCTGCCTGCGCCAGTTTTCAGGCAGACGAGCCGGAAAGGGCTGTTTCAGCCTCAATAATGAGCGCATAAGGCATTTCAGCTTCAACCTTTTACCCTATACCCTTTCACCTTATCTTTGCGCATTCAACAATTGGACTAAAGCATCATGAACAACCAGTTTAACCCCGACAAACAGCATACGCTCAAATCGGCCATCAGCATTTCCGGCACAGGTCTGCATACCGGTATTATGGCCGACCTGACCATGAAACCCGCCAGTCCGGGTTTTGGCCTGCAGTTTCAGCGTATCGACCTGCCCAATCAGCCTATTATCAAGGCCGATTGCGACCTGGTGACCGATGTAAGCCGGGGTACCACACTGGAAGCCAATGGTGCCAAAGTAAGTACCGTAGAGCATGTACTGGCAGCACTGGTAGGCATGGGCGTCGACAACTGCCTGCTGGAGATCAATGGTCCCGAGATGCCCATTATGGATGGCAGCTCCCAGCCTTTTGTTGAACTGATAGAAGAAGTCGGCGTACTGGAGCAGGATGCCGCCAAAGTATGGTACAGCATTGACGAGAATATTTATTACTACGACGAAGCCAAAAGAGTGGAAATGGTAGCCATGCCCGCCATGGAATACAATATCACCACACTCATTGACTTCAACTCACCTGTACTGGGCACGCAGCATGCGGGCCTGAAGCAAATGCGCGATTTTGCTTCAGAAATTGCTCCCTGCCGCACATTCTGCTTCCTGCACGAGCTGGAAATGCTGCTGGAGCATAACCTGATCAAAGGCGGTGACGTGAATAATGCCATCGTGATAGTCGACAAACCGGTAGATGCCACTGAAATGGATCGCTTGAAAAAGATCTTCAAAAAAGATAAGATCGAAGTCAAAAGCGAAGGCTATCTCAACAACCTGGAACTCCGTTTTCCCAACGAACCCGCCCGCCACAAACTGCTCGATGTAGTAGGTGACCTCGCCTTAATCGGCTACCCCATTAAGGCCCGTATCATTGCCAACCGCCCCGGACACAGCACCAACGTGGAGTTTGCACGCCGCATCAAACAGTATATCAAAAAAAACAAACACATCAAGGGAGTACCCACCTATGATCCCACACAGCCTCCCGTATATGACCTGAGCTATATTGAAAAAAAACTACCGCACCGCTTTCCCTTCCTGCTGGTAGATAAAATCATTGAGCTGAGCGATTCACAGATCGTAGGGGTGAAGAATGTCACCTTCAACGAATGGTTTTTCCAGGGACATTTCCCCAATAACCCTGTCATGCCCGGAGTACTTCAAATTGAAGCACTGGCCCAGTGTGGTGGCATACTGGCCATCAACCTGAGTGGCGAGGGCAGCTATGATACCTATTTCCTGAAAATAGACAATTGTAAGTTCAAACAGATGGTTCGCCCCGGCGATACCATGCTGCTCAAAATGGAACTGACAGCTCCTATACGACGGGGTATCTGCGAAATGAAAGGAACCGTTTATGTAGGCAATAAAGTAGCTACAGAGGCCGATCTGGTAGCCCAGATCGTAAAACGTCCCTGACGCAAAAACCTTCTTTATTACAATCGGAAAAATAACTTAAAAAAAGCCCCAAAATGGGGCTTTTTTTTACCCACTTTTTAAGTCAAAATTGTGCAAAAAACAAGCCCTCAAACCGGGCCGGGAAGGGCTATTTCCGTACATTTGTATGTTACCCAATTTTCACTTTTTTATCCTTTGGATTTACGCTTTTTATGAGCACAGAAACAACAGAAAAAATACCCGCTACACCCGCCAGTTACGGAGCAGACAGTATACAGGTTCTCGAAGGCCTGGAAGCTGTGCGTAAGAGACCTGCCATGTACATCGGTGATATCGGCGTAAAAGGTCTTCATCACCTGGTTTATGAAGTAGTAGACAACTCGATTGACGAAGCACTTGCCGGCTATGCCAAAAACATTTTTGTCACTATTCATGAAGACAACTCTATTTCTGTAGAAGATGATGGCCGTGGTATCCCCACCGCCATGCACAGCAAAGAGAAAAGAAGTGCGCTGGAAGTAGTAATGACCGTACTGCATGCCGGTGGTAAGTTTGATAAAGGCTCCTACAAAGTATCCGGTGGTCTGCATGGTGTGGGTGTAAGCTGCGTAAACGCACTCAGTACGCATCTGCATGTAACAGTCAACCGCGAAGGAAAAGTATTTGAACAGGAATATAAGATCGGCGTACCCCAGTATGCCGTACGTGAAATAGGTACTACAGATCGCACGGGCACCAAGGTTCACTTCTGGCCCGATAGCAGCATCTTCATGTCGCTCATCTACAACCGCGACATCCTCGAAGGTCGTTTGCGTGAGCTGGCTTACCTCAACCGCCGCATCCGCATCACCCTCACCGATCGCCGCGAGCTGGATGAAAACAGTCAGCCTGTTTCCAAAGAGTTTTACAGCGAAGGCGGTATCGTGGAATTTGTCGAAATGCTCGACAAAAACGGCGGCCGCAATGCCCTGATCCCAAAGATCCTCTATGTAGAAGGGCATGATGAAAACAGTAATGTGGCAGTGGAAGTAGCGCTCAACTATAATGACTCTTTCAGTGAGCATATCTACTCTTACGTCAATAATATCAACACAATCGAAGGAGGTACCCATGTGGCTGGCTTCCGCCGTGCCCTTACACGGGTATTCAAAAGTTATGGCGACAAAAACGGCCTCTTTGAAAAAGCCAAGGTAGAAATCGAAGGCGATGACTTCCGTGAAGGACTGAGTGCAATTGTATCAGTAAAGGTACCGGAACCTCAGTTTGAAGGTCAGACCAAGACAAAGCTGGGCAACAGTGAAGTGAGTGGCGTGGTAGATAGTACTGTTTCTAAAGTGCTGGATGCCTACCTCGAGGAAAACCCCAAAGACGCCCGCAATATTATCAATAAAGTGATCCTGGCAGCCCAGGCCCGTGCAGCAGCCCGTAAGGCACGCGAACTGGTACAGCGCAAAACGGTGCTTACCGGTGGCGGTCTGCCCGGCAAACTGGCCGACTGCTCCGACCGCGATCCCAATCGTTGTGAGTTATTCCTCGTCGAAGGTGACTCGGCCGGTGGTACTGCCAAGCAGGGCCGCGACCGCAGTTTCCAGGCTATCCTTCCCCTCCGCGGTAAGATCCTCAACGTAGAAAAAGCCATGGAGCATAAGATCTACGAGAATGAGGAGATCCGCAACATGTATACGGCTCTCGGCGTAACCGTGGGTACAGCAGATGATCCCAAGGCGCTGAACCTGGTCAAACTCCGCTACCACAAGCTCATTATCATGACCGATGCCGACGTAGACGGCTCACATATCGCTACCCTCATCCTTACATTCGTATACCGCTATATGAAAGAACTGGTTGAGCAGGGATATGTATACATTGCCCAGCCGCCGCTTTATCTCGTCAAAAAAGGAAAAGATCAGGCCTATGCCTGGAATGAAGAGCAACGGAAAGGATTAGTGGAGAAATTCGGTGCAGGCAAAGAAGACAGCGTAAACATCCAACGATACAAAGGTCTCGGTGAGATGAACGCCAGCCAGCTCTGGGAGACAACCATGAACCCTGATACACGTACCCTCAAACAGGTGACTATCGAAAGCGCCGCGGAAGCAGACCGCATCTTCAGCATGCTGATGGGTGACGAAGTGGCTCCCCGTCGCGAATTCATTGAATCTCACGCCAAATACGCCAAACTGGACGTATAACCCCCATTCTTCATAAATGGTGGAAAACTCAAATATTTCCCCATTTCAATGATAATCAGCTAAATAGCCGGGCTTTTGCCCGGCTATTTAGCTATATTTTAAGATCTCCTGCCAGCCACAGACCCCAAAATCAGTAATTTAGCAGTTTACTAACGCTAAAAAACACTAATCATGGCAGAAGTAACACTTACCGCTTACAATGTGAAAACGAAAGAAAAAGGAGTGCCTATCCAGGATGCCGTTATTACCAAAACCGCCAAAGGTGCTTACATGGCTCAGGGTCATGATGGCAAGGGTAATAAGCTTACTACACTTCTGGGTGAAGAAAAAGCGCTGGCGGCTATCAAAGCGGGTATTGCCAAACAGGGATGGTAAACTGAAAAGACTGACCTATTTAATAAAACCGTGCGCAATACGTACGGTTTTTTCTTTTTATCGCAGCAATACAAAGCTTCCCCTTTGCCGGAAGCTCTGCTTTAATACAAAATCAAAAAACTCTGTGTAGTACACATAGGCTCCGTTGGGCTGAAGTTTACCTCTGAAGTATCCATCCCACCCCGCAGCAGGATCAGTGGTCTGAAACACCTGCTCGCCGTTACGATTATAAATAATCAGTTTATATGCCGGTACAGGACAAAAACAGGAAGCCTGAAATTTATCATTCAATCCATCGCTGTTGGGCGTAAAGGCAGTGGGAAACTGCACACATTTATCCTGGCATTCGACTGCCACCGTAGTATCTCTGTGACTACCACACATATTTTCCGCATAAAGCCAGTACCTGCCCCGCGCAGGCGCTACTATCGAGATATCCGTGCTGCCATTGCTCCAGCGATATACAGATTCGCCATCGGCCACTACCTGCAACGTAATGCCGGCCGCACCACAGGGAATAATAAATGCTTCGCCCAGCTCAAACTGTGGCTTATTCGATCACCCTTACCAGTAAAGGCACACGGGGACTTTCGCAACCTCTGATCGTCTGTGTAACCCAATAAGTCATACGTCCTGTATCGGCCGTAGAGGGCACAGGCATGGTTGTGTTGCCTGTACCTCCGATCGGGTCGGAGTACCAGCGCACCTGCTGTCCCGCCACCTGCAGGGGAGCAGCTGCACGACCTTTACAAAGTTTTATATCGCTCACAGAAGGGGAAAGCAGGAATGAGTTGAATAATACCGTGACAGTATCGCTCACAGAGCAGGCTCCATCGGTCACCTCTACCCAATAACGGCCATTTACCTGTACCTGGATTGATTGATTGGCCTCTGTTGTAGACCAGACGTAGGTGGCTCCCGTTATTGATGGCACTGTCAACTGGTAACTGGTACCCTGACATACCACGATCGTATCATCTGCAAACAAAGCATTGGGAATAGTGCAGGGCTGCGCCTGAACTCCGGAAGAGCTCAGCAATAAAACAGCTAGCAGGGAAAGGATCGGCTTCATAGTATTGGACAGGGTGCTTACCGGGTTGCAACGGCTGCTGATAGTCAACAAGAATCTTACCAAATAGCTGCATATCCCTTTTTCTGTACCGATTCTGGGAAAAATACGGGCGAAAAAAACAGGTAGTTTGCGGATTCTGCAGATTTAGTCATTACCTGCGTCGGCCCATTGCAGGTATCGTTTTATTCTATTAATATTGGACGCCACAAAACCAACTGTCAATGAAGCAACTTCCGCAGGGTAAGGAAGATACCTGTACCTATACCGGCATCTTTGGCTGCCTGCTTACGGCCACTGTACTCATTCAGCACATCCTCATCACCCGTCAGCACTGGCTTACTTTTGTACTGCTGGGCATCTACCTTTTCTCCTTGCTGAGTTTTATTATGCTGGCTGTCAAATCACAGTTTTCTCCTGTTCTCGTTGCCGTAAACACCGGATTGCTCATGTTTGCCAATGTAATGGTATTGCTGCAAGGACTTTTCAGTGCGGCATTGATCGCCTTAATGCTTTACTTTACCGCCATCGTCTGTTTTCTTTATGTAAGCGGATACCCTGCCCTGCTCAATGAAATAGCACGGGCAAAAAGGGAAGAGGAAAAGGAATGGGAAGGGAAAATATAGGTGCTATGGCAGAAGGCAAAAGACAGGGGGCAGAAGGCGAACAAATGAAGAACCGCGGAATTGCTTTGCCTGCAATAGTCAGTACCTGACCTTATAGACAGCGCCAGATAAGTTTAAACCGGTCAGACCGTTTAAAGTCCGTATCATCCCCCCTTACCTTCTACCTTTCATCTTATATCTTATCTCATCTTTTCACCACCTTAAATACCTTTTTTCCACGCGTACCGCCAAGCTCAAACATATACATGCCGTTGCTGTAGGCCGACAGATCAATTTCCAGTTTTTGTACAAAGCTGTTGCCGGTCAGTTTTTGCTGTTTGATTATTATTCCCTGCAGGTTATAGATACGAAGATGAGCCTGCTCATCGGCATTCATCTGGTATACCAGCCAGCTACTGCCCGTAGTCGGGTTGGGATATATCTGCCAGCTAAGCTCATCCGTAAACAACAGGGCTTTCACAGCCGAATACTGCACGGAGCCGTCAATACCAATTGTCCGTATCCGGTAATACCTTACTCCCGTCTTACCCGGTTCCGTATCGGTAAATGTATAGGATTGCGCAGCAGCCGAATTGCCTTTTGAAGGCATGGTGCTTATAACCGTAAACTGATTCTGATCATAGGCGGCATTGCCTTTTGCCACTTCTATACTGTATTGATCAATATTAAATTCATTACCCATCACCCAGGTAAGCAATGCATCGTTTGTTCCGGACTTTACTACATCAAAGGACTGAAATGAAGCTGAAGGCGCAGGCTGATTATCGAGTCTTCCTTTGCTCAGCCAGAATTCTGAAAATCGTTTCGTCTTAAACTCTGCATAATATCCCACATCAAACGGCACCTTGCGCACACTGGCCGGATCAGTAAATAACCAATTGGTTGCCGTATTATCATCGAGGCTTCCGTTTTCGGTCGCATTCTTTGCATCGCTGTATTTGGCCACCCCTAATTCATAAGCTGAACCCACCCTGGGACAGGTACTGCAGTCGGCAGCGGCCAGTAAGGCCTCTGTTTCCTCATCGGTAAAATAGAAACGTACCAGTACTGAATCATTCAATTGGTTTTGCGCAGGAGTGATTACCAGGTTGCGGTCATGATAATACTGGTCGTTGTAATGACGTACCAGATCTTCGTTTACATATGCCTGAACACTGGTATTGCCCATTTGCTGGCCGTTAGGCTTTACAGAGGCCAGCAATTTGTTCCCCTCTGTAAAGTGTATCCAGTCGTTGCCCGAAACAGAAGGCTGAGTGATGAGCTGGCTGGGGTAAGAAGGACCTGCATAGATACCATTCGTGTTATCGTAGATATGAATATCATCAATGGCAATTCCCTCTTTACTTACATATGGATCCGAACTCATTACAATACGCAACCGCAATTGCGAATAGCCTGCAGGCAGGTCTGCCGTAGCCACATGCCAGCGAGTATAATCCTGCACACTCCACAACTCATTGCCCGAAATATTTTTATTATACCAGTTTACACCGGATATGGCATTGCCAAGTCGTTGCCATGTCTTACCGTCTCCGGAATATTCAATATAGGTGCCATCGCAAAGTGAGGTGCCGCAATCTTCCAGGTCAAGAGCAATGCTCAGGCTAAGCGTGGGTTTAGTCATTCCACTAATATTAAAACAGGGAGAATAGAGATAAGACAGTTCTCCATCATTGTAATTGCCATGCAGGCCTGTCTTCCAGGCATTCTGCCCGCTGGCCGCCCGGTTGATCTTTATGGCAGACGGAGTGCCCAATTCCCAGCTATTGTTCTTGCCGGCACTATACCAGTTGCCAGCTCCATTTTCAAAGTCCTGCAGATACGGGAAGCTGGAGATGATGGGTGAATTATTCAGGATGACCCTGGCCGTGTCATTATCGCGAAAAGTATCTCCTGCAAGGTCGACCCATACTTTCACCTGGTGCAGATCAAGCGAAGAGAGATTGGCTGTAGCAGTGAATGTGTAGCTGATACTGCTGTTGCCTCCAATACTGTTGACGATCTCCGTAACGGCAGGCTGATTATCGATCTGGTAGCGGACCGGGATAGAAGTAATCGTCTGGTTAGCACTGTTGCGTATCGTAATACGAACCGGTACTGCCGTTCCCAATCCGCAACTGGCCACGATAGGTGTATCAATGCTGATCAGTTGCAGGTCATTTATTACTTTATAAATCCGGATATCATCAAACGTATAACCTGCGGCACTCTTGTTGTCTGCAACAAGCATTTGCCCCCATTGTCCCCAACGTACCTGGAAGCTGCTGGAGAAAGACTGTCCTGCCTGCGCCAGCAGATCACTCAACTCAATACTTAAAGAACGCTTGAAATCGCCCGGATCGGCCTGATTCCCGTATAGATCATATACAGGCAGCCAGGGTTGCTGATCGTTGCCCCTGATCCAAACCTGGTTGGCAGCATTGGGCTGCTGTCCATGGTGCTTATACACAAAATCCAGTCGCACATCTTCTGTCAATGGGTCTACCCCCTGCAGATTAAATGTGCCCGTAAGCGAGTCCACATTTCCGGCTGCCGTATACCGGTCTACATCCATGGTCAGTGCCCTTGTTCCAGACCAGGCTATTCCCGAATTTACAAACGTACGGATACGACCGGTTGCTGTAGAGCCGATAAAATCAAACCGGTCAAGTCCGGGCAGACCTGTCTGCCGGGTAGTAAAAGCTGTATCCACTGACTGCTCCATGTCTTCTATTAATGACTGAGACAGGTCAATCAGCGGATTATCAAGCTGCCGGATTATGGTATAAAGCGTATCATTAGCTCTTACGACATCAGACGGATGAGCCACATATGCCTTCAGACGATAGGTTCCGGGTACAGAAAGATCAACCGGTACCGAAAAAGTATATGTGTAAAGATTATTGGCTAGTATATTAGGAGCGGTTATTGTTGCCTGCACTGGAGCATTATCATTTAACTGATAAGCCACCGGGATATTACCCGATGTAGTGACATTATCTGTATTCTTGATCCGGATAACCACTCTCGTATCATTTGTAAGCATTTTTGAAGTATACAAACGTCCCGACACGGGAGCTACAATAGCATCCATTTTCAGGTCATAATCAGAAATAGTACCGATACAATTGCCGGTAGACGGAACACGGTTTATTGCCAACGACCTGCGTGCGGGTATACCATCTATACGCGCCCTCACTGATATGTAATAAACAGAGTCTTTGGCCACTCCGCTGATAGAATAAGTAGTAGCCGCGGTTATTGCCACCCTACGCATTTCACCTCCGCTAGATATCATTACTTCATAATCTGTAGCACCAGCCACGGCAGTCCAGTTTAAGGCAATATACCCTTCACATTGTATAGACGCGAGCGTAACAGTGGGTATTCCCGCAATCACAAAAGTTTCGCTTTGGCTTACGATCCCCGTAGTGTTGTTGGTAAGCCTGATCCTTGCCTGATTGGTGGCAGCCACAGCCGGAACAAACCATTTATACTGGCGTATACCAGCATCTATCCCCGAAGCCAATGTTGTCCAGTTATTACCATTATCTGCACTGAATTCAACAGTTGCCTGCTGCCCCTGTGTGCCTGCATTTTCCCATGATACATATACAGAGTCATTGGCAGAAAACCGTTCCCCGCCCAGCGGATAAGTAAGTTTAGTGCCGGCCGGTACAGTGTCATAAACCAGAAAATACTCATACTGATTACTTACAGGAATACGGGTGCCTTTTACCTGAAATGAATAGGTGCCGGGTAATGGATTATTAATAACAACCTGTTCAATATTATTAATATGATCTTCACCGGTTGTGGCAGGACGATCAACCATACCCGGAACTGTATCCAACAGCTGTGGCAACCAGGTACCACCCGGGCCTGTCACCTGCAGATCGAGGTCATTAATAAGCGTAGTTGCAGCAAGCGCATTGGCGGCCTCATCATTCCAGTACAACATTACTTTTAACTGCGCCACATTACTGCCTGCCGGCAAACTGAAACTATGCGTATTGACGGCACCTGCATTCACCTGCTGATTGAAATAATTATTATTCTCCAGCATACTTACAGAACGCAGCAGATTGAGCCAGCCAAAGCCGTAGCTATAATCTGGTCCGGGTTGCCCGAGGTCTGTAGCTCCATTACAGACAAATGCCTTCATCAATCCATTACGCGGATTGGCCCCGCCATGTAACTGACGGTATCTTTCATATAGTAATGCAAGCCCCCCTGATACAGCCGGTGCCGCCATACTGGTTCCCGAGTTTGCTCCATAGTTGTTTGTCGGTATGGTAGAATATACACGGGCACCCTGGGCTGTGATCTCCGGTTTAATACGTCCATCTTTTACAGGCCCCTTGCTCGAGCCGGGCGATATTACTTCCAATTCAGTTGCCGTACCTACACTGATCACGTTCTTTGCCGTCTGGTATCCACCCAGCACATTTCCAAAACCAGCTGCATAGTTTCCACACAGATAGTTTCCGCTATTACCCGCTGCGAAAACGTGCTGCAAAGAGGGCATTTGCAATTGCTGCTGATCCATTACACGTGAATACAGATCATAAACCCCGAAACTTAAGCAATCATCTACTACATTACCATAAGAATTATTTGTTATGACCATACCGTGATCCTGCACATAAGCAGGAGCATTGGCGAGTATGCCGGAAAAAACCTGTGCTACTATCGTGGCCTCTGGCGCAAATCCTTTGAAACGTTCATCGCGGATACCCGCACCAGCCAGCGTGCCCATCACATGCAATCCATGACTGCCTGCTGTAGCGGAAGACCGATTAATAATGCGATCCTGTACATCAATGTGGCGCATCGGGTTGGCATCATCGCCCACACCTACCACTACTCCCGCTCCGGTCAATTGACGACCTCCCGGAAGAGTAGATTGCAATACATTGGCGAGCGCGTTGACCGTACTTTTATTATTCAGCGCTTCGTCAATGCCAGGTGCTGCCTGTATATATTCAACAAAGGGCAGTACAGCCAGATCTCTCAACCGCTCTGCCGTCACTGTAAGCGCCATTATCCGGTAATCTTTATACTGATCAGAAGTGATTACATAACCACGGGCCTGCAATTCTTCTCTTACTTCCGGCTCACTGTATCCATGGGGAAAACTGATCCAGATATCCAGTGCTCCACCCGCTTTCACTATCCGTTGCGGATACAGACCACGGGCCAGTTGCGGCTGCATTTTCTGCTCCGCACTCAGTTCGACCACAGATCGCCCTTTATTGCGCGACAGAACGTCCCACTTCACATCACCATTTACAATTGCCATATAAGCATTGTCGGGCACGTACTCCAGCAGGGTAATACCTGCCTGCGCCAACTCCTGCCGGCGGGAAAGAGAGGGCATCTCTTCAAACTGAATAATGAGTAACTGACGACCGCGTACACGCAGTTGCCGTTTATTAATAGCAGCTATTTTTTCGGCTGAAATATTCTTGTCGGGAAAAACAACACCGCTTGCTAACTTGAGCGGATACTGACGCGCAGGAATATTGCCTGATGCAGGCACTTGTGCAAATGATGCAGCACTCCAGAGCAGGAGAAGCCACAACAAGGAAATTGGATTGGGTTTCATAGTGACTTGGTGACTGTGGCTAAAATAGGATAATTACTTAGAAAAATCCAGTATTTGCACAAAATGCGCTATTTATCAGGGGAAAATACGCGACCTCTGTGTTGATTATTTAACAACCACCTCCTCAAAACAATAGCGGTGCAATCCGCTTAAAAACCGGTACATATCTTCCATATTCTTTACCGGTTGCACTACCAGCAGGAACAATCTGCCCGTCTGTTTTAACTTTGCTTTATTGGTCCCTGTCTGCAGGTAAGCCAGCACATTGGTAAAAAGCGATGATTCAAAATAGGGGGAATCCGGGCGGTTGATAAAGAAACAGCGAAGTATTTCGTCCTTGAGCGACATCTTTTCAAAACCAAGATCAACAGCCAGCTTGCGGCATCTGACTGTCACAAACAAATCCTCTACCTGCTGAGGGATTGGTCCAAACCGGTCTGCCAGCTCTTCGCGCATGAGCAATAAATCTTCTTCCGTTTCACAATTATCAAGGCGCTGATAGAGCGTCAACCGTTCGGTAATATTACCGACATAATCGTCTGGTATCAATATTTCCAGATCGGTATCAATGGTACAGTCCTGCACGAAATCATCCTGGCGGGCAATTTCTTCTTTAAACAAATCCTTGAACTCAGTGCGTTTGAGTTCCCTGATGGCCTCATCCAGTATCTTCTGATACATTTCAAAACCGATCTCGGCCATAAAACCGCTTTGCTCACCGCCCAGCAGGTTACCGGCACCACGGATATCCAAATCACGCATGGCGATCTGAAACCCACTACCCAGTTCACTATGCTGCTCCAGGGTTTGCAGGCGTTTGCGCGAGTCGGCCGGCAGCGTGCTCATGGGTGGTGCCAGCAGATAACAAAACGCTTTCTTATTGCTCCGTCCCACACGTCCGCGCAGCTGATGCAGATCGCTTAATCCAAACTGATGTGCATTGTTTACAACGATCGTATTTACGTTTGGTATATCTACCCCACTCTCCACGATATTGGTACATACCAGCACATCATATTTTCTGTCAATAAAATTCAGGATCTTTTCTTCCAGCTCATGTCCTTCCATTTGTCCATGGGCATAGCTGATGCTGAGATCAGGGCAAAGCCCCTGGATGATTGCTGCCATCTCTGCCAGTCCGGCGATACGATTATAAATAAAGAATACCTGGCCTCCCCGCTCTGTTTCAAAATAGATAGCATCGCGGATGAAGTCTTCATTATATACCTGCACCTCTGTTTGTATCGGCTGCCGGTTGGGCGGTGGCGTATTCATGATACTAAGATCGCGCGCTCCCATCAGGCTAAACTGAAGCGTACGGGGAATAGGTGTTGCTGTGAGCGTAAGACAATCTACAGTAGTACGCAGTGTTTTGATCTTTTCCTTATGCGCCACCCCAAACTTCTGTTCTTCATCTACTACCAGCAGGCCCAGGTCCTTAAACTTAACCTCTTTTCCCAGCAGACCGTGTGTACCTACCAGTATATCAATCTTACCTTCCTCCAGTTTTTTCAGTGTTTCCTTCTTTTCTTTAGCCGACTTAAACCGGTTGATATAGTCAACAGTTACCGGAAAATCCTTTAACCGCTCGCTAAACGTTTTGTAATGCTGAAATGCCAGGATGGTCGTAGGTACCAATACCGCAGCCTGTTTACCATCCACACAGGTTTTGAATGCCGCACGCACGGCTACTTCTGTTTTTCCAAAACCAACATCGCCACAGACCAGCCTGTCCATCGGTGACGGCGATTCCATATCCTTTTTCACATCGGCAGTCGCCTTGCTCTGATCGGGAGTATCTTCATAAATAAATGAGGCCTCCAGCTCTGTCTGCATGTAATTGTCAGGCGAGTGAGCAAATCCCTCCTGTGCTTTTCGCTGCGCATATAATTTAATGAGATCAAATGCGATCTCCTTAACCTTTGCCTTTGTCTTGTCTTTCAGCCTACTCCATACATCACTACCCAGCTTATTGATCTTGGGTACACTGCCCTCTTTGCCGGTGTACTTGGCAATCTTGTGGAGTGAGTTGATATTTACATACAGGATATCGCTGTCTTTATAAATGATCCGCACGGCTTCCTGCATACGTCCATTGACCTCCATTTTCTGAAGACCGCTGTATACCCCCACTCCGTGATCAATATGTGTCACATAATCGCCCGGCTGCAGTTCGCGCAGCGTGCGTAGGGTCAATGCCTTGTTCTTATTATAGGCCTGTTTTACCCGGTACTTATGATATCGCTGAAAAACCTGGTGATCTGTATAGCAAAGCAGTTTCAGGTCTTCGTCAATAAACCCTTCATGAATGGATGTCGAAACCGGGTTGAATACAATTGATGCCTTCAGATCATCAAAGATGGTCTGCAATCGCTCCAGCTGACGGGGATTATCGGCAAAAATATAAAGCGTAAACCCCTTCGCTTCCCAGTTTTTAAGATCAGTGATCAGCAGATCAAATTGCCGGTTAAATGCCGGCTGCTCACGCGTATGGAAACTGATATCAAAAGGAGTTCCTGCCGGAGGCAGGGTGGCGCCAAAGCCAAAAGTGACCACGTGATGTGCCGATAATGAGCGCTCAAAACTTTCGGGGCCAATAAAATCATCCGGTTTTACCTGTGTACGCAACAGCTTATCATCTTCTTCGGCAGAGCGGGTCGGGAGCGCATTGCCGGTTAACTCCAGGAAAGCCGCTATATCCGCTTCTGCATCCGCAATCCGCTCGCGGCACAGCTCATAGTCCTGCAACCATACCACCGTGTTTCCCGAGAGAAATTCAAATAACGATACCCGTTCTTCATTTTCAAACTGGGTATCCACATTGGGTATAATACTAACCTGCAGCAGCTTACGCTCACTCAGTTGTGTTTCGGGATCTACTATACGAATAGAATCTACTTCGTTGCCAAACAGCTCTACACGATAGGGTTTTTCATTTCCGAAAGAGTAGATATCCAGGATACCACCTCTTATGGCAAATTGACCGGGTTCGTATACGAAGTCAGTTCGTTCAAATCCATAATCAGCCAGCTTCAGCAGTAGCTGATCCACCTGCAGGGTATCGCCGCTTTTGATATAAATAATATTGGACGACAGTGTGCCGGGCACTACAACCTTCTCCATCAATGCTTCCGGATAGGTTACCAGCACCTTTTTATTACCACCCGCTGCAATTTTTGTCAGTGCTTCTGTACGCAGCATTACGTGCGAAGAATTGAGCAGGCGATAGTTTTTCCGGTTTTTGAATGAGGAGGGGAAATAGAAAATATCCAGGGCACCTGTCAGGTTTTCCAGCGTGTTGTGGAAATAAGCGGCTTCTTCGGCATCGTTCAGAATGACCAGGTGATTGAGCTGGCTGGCAGCTTCGTGCGCGAAAGTGGCAGCGGTGACCAGGGCGGGGGCGCTTCCGCGGAGCCCTGTGAGAATCAATTGCTGCGGCTGGGCAAAAGAAAGCCTGTCCACCAGTTGAAACAGGCGGGGGGTCTGTTGATACTGCTGCAGCAATTCCTGAATCATAGTTCCGCGGGGCAAAATTAAGGTATAAAGGGTATAAAGAGTATAAAAGGGTTTAAAGAGTGTTTTACAGTTGTCAGCTTATTATTCTGAGAAATACCCTTTAAACCCTTTATACGCCTTAAACACTTTATGCTTTGCATACGAAAATGCGGCATCATTCCGACACCGCATTTTCTACGTCTCCGTTTGTAGCATCAACCGAACTGTGCTTTTTTATTGCTGAAGAGAAATCTCGCCCAGGTCTGTTGCCTGGCCGTCTTTCACTTCCACATTTTCAAGCGTTACATCTTTGTATGGCTCTTTCGCATCTACAATCACCTTGTAGGTACCTGCTTTTACTGCCAGTGAAAAGCTTCCGGAGGTAACGGCACTTTTGGTAAAGTCGCTACCGGAAATGGCCCATACGGTAGAAGCGCCATCTGCGGGAGCCACTTTACCAACAATTCCTGACTGCGTGGTTGTGAAAGCAAACAAACCTGCTACCATTGCCAAAGCCACGCCAGTTGTAAACATTCTCTTTTTCATCGTGTAAATTTTTATAGTTAAGAAAAATATACCCTGGGGCGATGGGCATTCGGTGCAAAAGCATGAATGAAAAAACAAGTACCATGCCAGCCACTTTTTTATGTGGAAAACTCATTTTACATTAGAGAAAGCATTAATAAAGTATCTTGTAGAGGAGAGCGGAATTTTAACCACATTTTAAATCGCTTGCTATGCCCGTTCAACCATGGCGTACCGGAAAGGTGATACGCATTATTGACGAAACACCCAGTACAAGAAGATATTGGATAGAAGTACCCGAACTCAGCTCCTTTGATTTTCAACCCGGTCAGTTCGTAACGCTGGATCTGCCCATCCATGAGAAACCGGCAAGACGCTGGCGCAGCTATTCCATTGCCAGCTGGCCCGACGGAACCAATGTATTTGAACTGGTCATTGTACTACTCGAAGGAGGCGCCGGAACCACCTGGCTGTTTAATAATGTAGTGGTTGGCAGTGAATTAACCTTGCGTGGACCGCAGGGTGTTTTTACATTGCCAGACCCGATCGACCGCGATCTCTTTTTTATCTGCACCGGAACCGGAGTAGCCCCTTTCCGCTCTATGGCGCATCATGTTCTGAACAACAACATCTCCCATCAGAATATCTATCTCATATTTGGCTGCCGAAAATTTGGTGATGCACTCTATGCACCTGAACTAAAGGAACTGACCCGTAATGTGGGTAGTTTTCAATATATCACGACCTATTCGCGTGAAGAGCCGGGCAATTATGACCACCTCGTGCGTATAGGCTACGTACACCAGGTATATGAGGATATCTGCCGCGCCAAAAGTGTACGCTCCACCGAAAACCCCGAGCAGATGATACCCCCACCCGCCTACTTTTTCCTCTGCGG
This sequence comes from Chitinophagaceae bacterium, assembly GCA_047600605.1. Classification (GTDB taxonomy): domain Bacteria; phylum Bacteroidota; class Bacteroidia; order Chitinophagales; family Chitinophagaceae; genus CAYMZZ01. The sequence continues at coordinate 1,966,652 of JASGKK010000001.1, forward strand.
ATGGAAAAACATGATCGATGAAGCCAAGCAGCGCATCATCGCTCTGGGCTATGACCGCAAATCCATTCACCAGGAGCTATACGGATAGTAACATTTTTTTAATATAATGCAACGCTGGGAAGAGTAGAAAGGTCAACGACTCATCCGGCATTTTGTGCATTTATTTGCCGGTTAAATACAGTTGATTACGTTTTGTGGAAAATCATTCCCCTAAACCCGAATTAATCCGGACTTTAGCGCCCGGATTCAAAACCAGCTTATCACATGACTATTGATGTAAAAAATCTGTTCGAAAAAGATGTTTGCGACAACATCCTGGCACGTGTACAGTCACTGAGCGCACAATCGGCCCGCCAATGGGGCAAAATGGATGTATCGCAGATGCTGGCCCATTGCAGTGTGGCCTTTCAGGTACCCCTGAGTGATAAGCCATTAAAACCCATGATCCCCATCCGCTGGATTGCCTGGGCCTTCAAGTCCATGTTATACAATAATAAAATGTGGCGGCATGGTATGCCTACCAGTCCGCAGTTTATCATAAAAGATGAACGTCAGTTTGAGCAGGAACGCACCCAGCTTATCAGCCTCATCAGGCAGTTTCAGGAAGCTGGTCCGGGTGTGGCCGGCAAATATCCCCACCCCGCCTTTGGTCATTTTACTCCCGAGCAATGGGGCAAAATGATGTGGAAGCATCTTGACCACCACCTGCGGCAGTTCTCTGCAAACTAACCACAACCGCGCCGACGATATAAAATACTGTTAAAACAGAAAGGCCCGCTAAGCGGGCCTTTCTCATTCTGCTGAAAAATATTTTACAATTGAGTGGCTGCTGTCACTTTCTCATGTATCTGCGAAATGAGAATCCTTTCCTGCTCCATACTGTCGCGGTAGCGGATAGTCACGGTATTATCCTCTTTGGTCTGATGATCGACCGTCACACAAAAAGGTGTACCCAGTGCATCCATACGACGGTAACGTTTACCGATAGAATCTTTTTCCTCATAAAAACTGCGGAAATGAGGTTTGCATTGACTTATGATATCCTCTGCAATCTCTGGTAAACCATCTTTTTTGGTCAATGGCAATACCGCCAGTTTAATAGGAGCCAGACCCGCAGGCAGTTTCAGCACCACGCGGCTGTCTTCTTTCTCGGGTGTACTCAGATCCTGCTCCTCATATGCCTGGCTGATCACAGCCAGGAACATGCGATCGAGACCGATAGATGTTTCAATCACATAAGGAATATAATTGCCATAAGGCTTGCCGGTAGCAGGATCCACATCATTGTCAAAATACTGTTGTTTCTTTTTGCTGTACTCCTGGTGTTGACGCAGGTCAAAATCCGTACGGCTGTGAATGCCCTCCAGCTCCTTGAAACCAATAGGGAATTCGAATTCGATATCACAGGCGGCATCCGCATAGTGCGCCAGTTTTATGTGATCATGATACCGGTATTTGTCTGCAGGAATGCCCAGGCTCAGGTGCCATTTCAATCGCTCTGCTTTCCAGAACTCATACCACTCCTTTTGTGTGCCAGGGCGGATAAAAAACTGCATCTCCATCTGCTCAAACTCACGCATGCGGAAAATAAACTGGCGGGCCACAATCTCGTTGCGGAAAGCCTTGCCGATCTGGGCAATACCAAAAGGTATTTTCATCCGGCCGGTCTTCTGCACATTCAGGAAATTCACGAAGATACCCTGAGCTGTTTCGGGGCGCAGGTATACCTTATTATCTTCTTCGTCAGAAGAAGCGGTTGAACCAAATTCGGTAGCAAACATGAGGTTAAACTGGCGGATATCTGTCCAGTTGCTGGTACCGCTGATCGCACACTTCACCTTATTGTCTTCAATCAGCTTTTTAAGTGCTGCAAAATCATCTTTTGCCAGCAGAGCATCCATTGCCGATAAGAGCGCCTCTGCTTCTGCCTCTTTGCCTTCGGCTTTCAAACCTTCGGCATGCGCTTCGAGCAGGTGATCAACACGATAACGCTTTTTGCTGTCTTTATTATCGATCATGGGGTCGTTGAAGTTATCAACGTGCCCGGATGCTTTCCAGGTAGTGGGATGCATAAAAATGGCCGCATCAACCCCCACAATATTATCCTGCAGCTGGGTCATGCTTTTCCACCAGTAATCCTTGATATTTTTCTTCAACTCACTTCCCATCTGGCCGTAATCGTATACCGCCTGCAGACCGTCATAGATCTCGCTGCTGGGAAAAATAAAACCGTACTCTTTGCAGTGCGAAATAATCGCCTGAAACTTATTGGGATCGTTTGCCATAGTGGCGGCAAAAATAAGCCGAAACGGGCACTTTACAGATATGGAAAGGCTGGCTTATTCTGTAAAATACCCGTCCGGCAGGAACTAACAGCTGTTATCATGGCTTATAGAGTATCAACAGGTCTATTTCGCGTTCGGCTTTTTCGAGGCTAAGCCCCAGCTTTTGTACAGCCGCCTTTACTTCTTCTACTGTACGCAATACATTTTCTGTCCGTATATCATACCTGCCTGCCAAACCGGTTTCATCCACCACAGGCAGTGGCAATTCATTGGCCAGGTAGTCGACAAAGTTTTTGAGTGGGATGGCAGTTCCCTCAAATCCCCGTCCGCTAAAACCCCAGGAACTTTCAGTAACAGTGGAATTGCTCCACGCGCCGGCATCCGTCTTACGCAATACATATACCGGCATCATTTTTTTCTCCAGCCGGGCTTTTACCGGCAACAGCATATTCAGCCGCTGCTGCATCAGGATATTGAGACTGTCTTCCTGACCCGGAGCCACCAGTATATCGAAACAATACAGATTCCCCTTGTTGCTGTAATCAAGCTCTGCCTTTTCATCAAACTCATATGCTACCTGTTTTTGAGAAGTAATTTCATAAGCCGTTTTATAGATGGCCGTAGGACTTACATTGAAAAAGGTCCTGCGCCGGTTTTTAAATGGTCCGGTGGGATAATAACGACTCATAGCCCGTTGCCCCGGCACATATGACATCAATGCAATATGCGTCTGCAATGTGCTGTCCAGTCTGAAAAAATCATTTTCATCTGTATTGACGGTCTGTCCTTTGCTACGCTCTCCGCTGACCGGTAATTTTTCGCCCTTCAGCATTTTCTGAATAAATGCCATGTTGATAGAATCTGTTCGCACCAGCCCGATCACGCGGCGCTGGCGGTCGAGGATAGCAGACTGTCCTACATAGGTAAAGCCAAACTGTCTGTACAGGTGAAAACTGGTATCTGCCGCTATCCATACCCCGGTGGGTCGCTTAGCCAGGTAGTTCTGTACCCTTTTTTCATTGTCATTGGCCAGTGCGATGATCCGCAAGTCCTTTCCAAAACGCTTCTGGATTTCACGCAGCGAATCCATCTCCGGCAGACAGGGCGCACACCAGGTACCCCAGAAATTAAGAATAATGAAGCGGTCTGGCTGCTTATAGACATCCACTTCTTTTGCAGGGGCATTTACAATGTTGCGGATAATGAAATCCGGAAATGCTTCCTGCAGGTCAATAGTTTGAGCCCTGCTGGTCAGTATGGCCAGTGCACCGGCAATTGAAAAGAATATCCTACGCATATTTTTTTTATACAAAAAAACCGGCTGATGCGCACTTAATGGGTTAAGGCACCTGTTAGTCTCTGTTAATTTATGTTAAGCGATACCAGCAATCCGGCACCGGCCGCCTATTTTTGAACACATGAAAAAACAGGGGCGTATCATAGTACTGATCTGCGGAGCCATTCTGTTTGGTTTCACCCTGCTACAGGGCTTCTGGCTGTACCAGTTTTATAATGCCAGCCGCGAGCGTTTACGCAAGGACCTTAACCTGGCATATGAAGATGCGGTGAAGCGGGAATTTATGCTGCGTTGCGATACCCTCGAAAAATTAATGTTCCGGTATGTTACAGACACGAGCAAGATCCGGATCAGCAGCAGATGGTCAGAAAAATTTAACCGGCAGATCTATCGCATCCGGTCCATGATTGATACAACAGATCGTTTTGAGCTGTCGTTGCAGGCTATTGATCTGCCTATCTCACAGCCACTGGATAGTGTATATATCGAAACGGCTCGTCACCTGGCCCATTCTTACAGAAAAGAAAACCTCGAAGAACATACCATTTATTATTACACCCAGCACCTGGGCAATTATGCCAATAGCCTTGTTAAAGACTGGGCTTTTGATACGGCCCGACTGCGTCCTCTGCTGGCGGCCGAGCTGGAGAAAAGAAATGCAGCTGTATCGTTTCATTTTTATTATGCAGATAAAGACAGCCTGCTCGATCAATCTGTCTTACCTGCGGGTATTACGGGCAGAAACCAACTGGCCAGCCGCTCGTTTACCACCTTTAAAAACGAAGCAGGCAAAAATTATGTTCGTGCTGTTTTTGACACTTCGCCTTCCTTTATCCTCAACCGGCTGAAATGGATGCTGCTGGGTGCCGTGATACTGCTGCTGGCCATCAGCTACTCATTTTATTATCTCATTACCCTGCTGCGACGCGAGAAAAAACTCAGTGAAATCAAAAATGATTTTATCAGTAATATCACACACGAACTAAAAACACCCGTGGCCACGGTATCCGGCGCTATCGAATCACTCACGCATTTCGACGGCCTGGCCGATCCTGCACGTACACAGCGTTATCTTGGCATTGCCCGACAGGAACTTCGACCGGCTCTCCTCCCTTATACAGGAGGTTCTTCAAAGCAGCCTCTACGATCAGTCGGGGTTGCAGCTGCGGCAGGAGCGCTTTGATCTGCATCAGCTGATACGGGAAATAATGGCCGCCCAGGAGCTGGCAGCCGGTAGCCGGCTTATCCTTTCCTTTAACGCTCCCGAGCAGCCCATATGGATCAATGGCGATCGCCTGCACTTATACAATGCCCTCAACAATGTGATTGATAATGCAGTAAAATATGGCGGAGACGAGGTGCGGGTAAACATTGACCTGGCAACTTCACAGGATCGCATCACCCTCACTGTTGCCGACAACGGCAATGGCATTCCGGAAAAGTATCTGCCCCATATTTTTGAAAAATTCTTTCGTGTGCCGCAGGGCAATCGCCATGCTGTAAAGGGTTATGGCCTGGGACTTTATTATGTGAAGCAGGTTATTGAGGCACACCGGGGCTATTGCAGTGTCAATAGCTCGTTACAGCAAGGCACCACATTTACCCTGAGTATACCCGCATGAGTACAGCTATCACCCGCATATTACTGGTCGAAGACGAAGAAAATCTGGGCATGATCATCCAGGAAAGCCTCGGCATGCGTGGGTTTGAAGTAACATTATGCAACCGGGCAGCGAGCGGGCTCACCCAGTATTTTGCCGTTCGCCCCCAATTGGTCATCCTCGATGTAATGCTGCCCGATGGCGATGGTTTTGAAATTGCCCGGCAGATCCGTAAAGACGATATGCGGGTACCGATCCTTTTTCTTACCTCCCGTTCGCTGCCACAGGATGTCGTGCAGGGATTTGAAAGCGGTGGCAACGATTATCTCCGCAAACCCTTTAGCCTCGAAGAACTGGTAGTACGCATCAAAGTATTGCTGCATCCGCAGCGTAATCTTTTTGAACAGGCTACCCCTGCAGAGGACGAATTGCAATTTGGCCGCTTCCGGCTTACCCTCCATAGCGGGCTACTGCAAAACGGACAGAAACAGACCCAACTCACTGCCCGTGAAGCAGCCCTGTTGCACCTGCTGGCTACACATAAAAACCAGACCGTGGAACGACAGCATCTTTTATTGAAAATATGGGGGCAACATGATTTTTTTACCGGCCGCAGTCTTGATGTATTCATCACCCGACTGCGTAAATATCTGTCTGCTGATCCATCTGTTTCCATTATGAATATCCGCGGTATTGGCTACCGTCTCGTAGCACCCTGACCCTCCTCTGCTGCAGTATGACCCTCTGCAGCGACTGCTGCCGGCTGGTCCTGCAGTGTGGCTGTCGACTCCACCTCGACCTGCTCAATCCATACCGCATACTGATTGGGGTAAATATGCGATCCGGTATGTATAGCAAAGGCCCTGGTAAAACAGGCGCCGAAATAAAGTATGATGGCTGAATAATATACCCAAAGCAGGATCACGATCACAGAACCGGCTGCACCATATGCCGACGACATGCGGCTATGCCCCAGGTAATAGCCGATCAGAAATTTACCGGCCATAAATAATAAAGCGGTAGCAATGGCTCCGGCCCGTACATGCTTCCACTCAATACGCGCATCTGGCAGCACTTTGAAAATAAGCCCGAATAAAAATGTGGTCACTGCAAAATTCAGCACCAGGTTAAACACATAGGCCAGTATCACTTCTGTTTGCGGAAAGATCTCCGTGAGCCGGTTGATGAAGGCATCCATGGCGCCGTTGATAATAAGTGATACCAGCATCAGAAAGCCCAGCGATATTATGATGGAAAAAGACAACAGCCGGTTAAGGATCATCTTGAGCCAGCCACGGCCCTTGCGTGGCCGGGCTCTTAATCGCCAGATCAGGTTGATGGAGTCCTGGATTTCACTGAAAATACTGGTAGCACCCAGGATCAGTGTGCTCAAACCGACTACGGTAGCAAAACTGCTTTCCGGTGAAAGCGTAGCATTCCGGATGGTAGCCTGTATCTGCAGGGCAGCATCCTGCCCTACCAATCCGGCGATTTGTCCATATACCGTACCTTCTACAGCCTGCTCGCCCCAGAAGATATCACTCACCCATATTACAATGATAATAAGCCCGGGCAGCGAAAACACGGTATAATAAGCCAACGCCGCACTTAATTTAAGTACACGGCTTTGAAAAAAATCAACAAACGAATCGCGGATAATACACCACGCTTTTCTGAAAGTCATATGGGGTATCAGAAAAAAACTATGCCAGAATTAGTGGTCAGTGGCTAGTGGTCAGTGGACATGCAAGCAGAAAGTATCCTTTAACCCCTTTATACTTGTAAACTGCTAAACTTTCACCTCAGCTTCGGATTATCCTTATGCCTGTCCGCATCGCGGATATTTTTCTTTTCAAAATTGCGCTCCAGGGCCTGTGTAAGATCTACCCCGGTCTGATTGGCCAGGCAAATAAGTACCCATAACACATCGGCCATTTCATCGGCCAGATCTTTTTGGCGGTCGGTGGGTTTCCAGGACTGCTCCCCATACTGGCGGGCCATAATACGGGCCAGTTCACCCACTTCTTCTGTCAGGATGGCCATATTGGTCAGCTCACCAAAGTAGCGTACCCCCACTGTTTTGATCCAATGATCGACCTGTTGCTGCGCATCCTGAATAGTCATAAAAAATATTTTTGAAGTTTTTTTGCAATATAGCACGATTCTTGCCGTTATCCACTCCCATTCCCAATCCGCCCTGCTAACTGCCTTACTCGAAAGAGTTTGTTGAAGACTTAAGCTTTTACCGAATCATTCAAGTTATTCTATGACACCAGCCGCCCGGTTTTATTTTATTCTCTGCACCTGCCTGCTATTGCCGCTTGGCAGTATTGTGGCACAACCTGTCTACAAACCCGCAAAAGACAGTGTTGTCAAAGCTAAACCCTATAAGGTACTCACAGCAGGCAAGCAGATCACTATCCGCAGCAATACGACCAATATACTCTCTGTTATGGTCTGGACAAGCGGAGGCCACCGGGTACTGGAGCAAAAAGATATCAATGCATCCTCCTATCAGTTCAGGATCAGCGTCAATTCATCTGCCTATTTTATGATGATCCGAATGGCCGATGGTAAATCCTATTCAGAAAAAATCGGGGTCGCCCTGTAGGGTGTTGCATACAACGTCCTGTACAAAACAAATAAACCGGGTCCTGCCCCGGTTTATTTGTTTTTGGTATCCATCCAAATGGTCACCGGGCCATCGTTGATCAATTCTACCTTCATGTCGGCCCCAAATACACCGGTCTGTATCGGCTTACCGAGGTCTTTTTCCAACCGGGCAATAAATTGTTCATAGAGCGGGATTGCCACCGGTGGCTTACTGGCCTGTATATAAGACGGACGATTGCCTTTTTTGGTAGACGCATGCAGGGTAAACTGGCTTACCAGCAGCAGGTCTCCGTTTACATCCTGCAACGAAAGATTCATCACACCATCTGCATCATTAAATATCCGCATCTGCACAATTTTGGCACTCAGCCACTCCAGGTCTTCGGGACCATCTGCATCCTCAATTCCTACCAAAACCAGCAGTCCGCCATTGATTGCTCCCGTCACTTTTTCATCAACGGTTACACTGGCACGGCTCACTCTTTGTATCACAACACGCATAAGTTGTACCTTTAAGCAGCAAAAATAGGAAAGTGTTTTTGGCGTTATATATATGATTGATCTCAGAAAGGAAATACAGTTTCAAACAACCCGTAGCGGCGGCAAAGGCGGACAAAATGTAAATAAGGTTGAAACGGCGGTGATCGGCAGTTGGCCGGTAATGGCCTCTGCCCTGCTCACAGATGAACAGAAGCAACTGGTATTGATCCGCCTGTCCAACCGCATTTCGGCCGATGGATTGCTGCAGGTAAAATCGCAAACGGAGCGAACTCAGCTGGGCAACAAGGAAGAAGTGGTCGAAAAAATAAATCAGCTGGTGACGGGAGCACTGAAGAAGAAAAAAATACGGATCGCTACCCATATCAGCAAGGCAACGAAAGAGCGGCGAAAAGAGTCAAAACAAAAAAATGCTGACCGCAAATCTTCCCGTCGCAAATGGAGGCCGGGAGATTTATAAATACAGGCTGAACCTATGAAGCGACAACTCACTATCCTGATCATTGCCTTTGGCGGCCTCGTGCTGCTGGCACGTGTGCTGGGAGCCTGCCGCAAAAATGACAATCCCAACAACCTTCAGCTGCTTTCCCTGCCTGTTCCCTATGGGTTTCCGCAACCGCTTAACCGGTTTGGCGATAATCCCCTCAGTGAGGAAGGGATTGCCCTGGGCAGAAAACTCTTTTACGATGGTCGTCTTTCCAAAGATGGCCTTTATCCCTGTGCCTCCTGCCATCAGCAGATTGCCGGCTTTGGCACCTATGAGCACGATCGCAGCCATGGCTACAATGGCTCGCATACACTCCGCAATGCACCGGTTTTATTTAACCTGGCCTGGCAGGACCGCTTTCACTGGGACGGAGAATTCAATTCCCTGTATACCGAAGCGGCACAACCCATAACCGGACATATTGAAATGGCCGAAAGCTTCCAGGGCGTTATCAATAAACTGCAAAGCGATGCTGAATACCGGAAGATGTTTAAAAAAGTGTTTCGCACAGAGTTTATTGCTCCTGATCATATCCTGAAAGCACTGGAGCAGTTTACCGGTACACTGGTATCGGGCAACTCGCGTTATGACCGCTATAAAAAAGGAGTGCTCAGTTTTACTTCCGACGAAGAAGCGGGCTACCAGATCTACAAAGCCAAATGTGCCACCTGTCATCCCGAACCATTGTTTACCGACTTCAGCTATCGCAATATCGGCCTGCCGGTAGATCCGTTGCTCAATGATTATGGTCGTATGCGTATCACTGGTCTGGCCGAAGATTCGCTTCGGTTCAAAGTGCCAACTTTAAGAAATGTGGATGTATCGGCCAATTACATGCATGATGGCCGCTTTAATACACTTGCCCAGTGCATCAGTCATTATCGCAGCGGTGTGCAGTTCTCGCCCAACGTTGATCCGCTGGTAGCTGGTGGCATTACCACCAGCACCACCGAAACCAATCAGCTGATCCGTTTTTTGCGGACGCTTACCGATTCTGCTTTTCTGAAAGACCCTGCACTGGGCAAGCCCTGATTACAGATTAAGGATTGGACGCTGCAGGCACTTTGCGTTTGCCTTTCAGCAGATCCAGGGAGGCACGCTGATTTTCGATTTCCTTCTGCTGGCGCTCCAGATCTTCCTGATTTTTCTTCAGTTTTTTCTCCAGGTCGGCTTTTTCATCCTGCAGATCCTTGAATTTCTTTTCTGCTTTTACCACTACATCGTCCTGTGATTTGATCTGAAGCTCGAGGTTGGCTTCTTCAATATCCGGGTAAAGATTGCTCAGAAATGCTTTCACTTTACCTATAGACTGGGCATCCATGGCGGGGAGCGCATCCTGCCCGTCTTTATTTAGTATGATGGAAAGCGAAGACGCATCTTTTTCTTTACGGCTCTTACGATCCACTTTAATGATATAATCCATTCGCTCATCGCTCACATCAGCGATTATCGCATCCTTAAACACAATAAATCCTTTATCCTTATTAAAAAGCCCCTTCTGTACTTTTCCCAGGGTGCCCATATCTTCAATCTTTTTTACAATCGCATTCTCCACAGCCTCCTGCGAAAAGTTATAATCCATGCTCATGGCTTTCTGTTTCTTCTTTTCATAGGTCAGCTGGCTTTCATAAGCCTGGGCAAAGGAACTGGCGGGCCACATAAAGGCTGCCAGCAGCAAAAACAGTACGACTCTCATATTGTGAATTTTCATCAAAGATAGCAGAAAGGTCAAAACGGTTGCATGCCACTCTCATTCGGGAAGAAGCGGGTAATAATTCGGTTTTTGAGCAGGTAGCCGTTACATTTGTAAGGAAATCAGCATTCTTTTGAGCGGAATCAAACAACTGGCAGGACAGACGTTTTGGTACGGGGCAAGTTCCATTGCCGCCCGTTTTCTCAATTATCTCCTCACTCCCTATCTCACCGGCACATTGCTTACCAGCGATTATGGGGAAATGAGCCTGATCTACGCATTGGTTTCCTTTCTCAATATCCTTTTTACCTATGGCCTCGAAACTGCCTATTTCCGCTATATTCAGCGCAAAGACCAGGCAGCGGATGTATACAGCACCATCACCATTTCGCTGCTGGTCAGTACGATCACTTTTACCGGCACCATGCTGCTTTTCCGCGACAGCCTGGCAAGTATCACTTCGCTCGAAGACCATCCAAACTATATTACCCTGGCCGCTTTTATTATCGGCTTTGATGCACTCACTACCATTTCTTTTGCCCGGCTGCGGCAGGAAGGCCGCCCCATTAAATATGCTTTTGTGCGCATTGCCGGTATTGTCATCAATATCGGGCTCACCATATTTTTTCTGAGCGTTTGTCCCGCACTGCTGGCCAAAGACCCCGAAGGGGCCATTTCCGTTTTTTATAAAAAAGATAATGCCGTCACCTATATCCTGATCGCCAACCTGGCTCAATCCATTTTCACCTTTATCCTGCTGTGGAAGGAATTTTCTTCCTTTAAATGGAAGTTCAACACTGCCCTGTGGAAAGAGATCATGATCTATTCTCTTCCACTGGTCATTGCGGGTTTTGGCGGCATGATCAATGAAACCCTCGATCGGTTTATGCTGGAGTGGTGGTCTACTGCCGCCGATTCCAAAACGGAAGTGGGTATCTACAGCGGTTGTTATAAACTTTCTATCCTGATCACCCTATTTGTACAGGCTTTCAGGCTGGGAGCTGAACCATTTTTCTTTAAACAGGCACATGGTGAAAACCCGCAGCGCACCTATGCCCGGGTCATGAAGTTTTTTGTAATTGCGGTCTGCGGCATGTTCCTCGTCGTCACCCTGTACCTTGATATCTGGAAACATTTCCTGGGTAAAAAAATATACTGGGAGGGCCTGAAAGTGGTGCCTATCCTGCTTTTGGCCAATATGTTTCTGGGCATATATTACAACCTGAGCATCTGGTATAAACTCACCAATAGAACCCGGGCTGGCGCCAGCATCACCCTCATTGGGGCGGGCATCACGGTACTGATCAACTATCTTTTCATACCCCGCTTTGGCTACATGGCCTGCGCCTGGGCTACCTTCTTTTGCTATGGCTCCATGATGGTCATCTCTTTTGTATGGGGCCAGCGGGAATACCGGATTCCTTATGCCTGGAAAAAACTGGTCGCCTACATGGTCATCGTATTACTGCTGTACTGGTTTCATCTCCTCCTTACTCACTGGATCAGCAACCCTTACTTCAATTACGGATTTGCCACAGTATTGCTGGGCCTGTTTGCCTGGTTTATTCTCAACGTAGAAAAAAAGGAGTTTCAGAAACTCCCCCTTATCGGTCGGTTTTTGCGATAAGAGTTTTTTTTGCAAAAAATTAATACCCAATCTCTTAAAGCTAATCCTGTAAGAATGGGTTATTTCGCCGTTCGCGGCCAATGGTAGTGGCCGGACCATGCCCGGAATAGACGATCGTATCGTCAGGCAGTGGCAGCATTTGTGTTTTTATACTCTCGATAAGCGTATCGTAATCTCCGCCTGGCAGATCGGTACGACCGATGCTACCCTGAAACAATACATCGCCACCTATTACAAAATGCTGGGCAGAACAATGAAAAGAAATACTACCGGGTGAGTGACCGGGAGTGAATAATACGGTCATATGATCGTCGTCCAGTTTTACCTGGTCACCAGTTTCCAGCAAATGCACCGGACCGGTATAGTTGACAAAAGGCAATTGCCAGCGCAGGCCGGCTTCGGCAGCGCGGTCAAGGACCGGCCGCTCCTTTTCATGAATATGCGGTTGCAAGCCCCATGTGTCATATACAAACTGATTACCAAAGACGTGATCCAGATGGCAATGCGTGTTAAGCAGCAATACCGGTTTTAACCCGCCGTTTTCGACCGCCTGCCGAAGTACCGTTTTTTCTTCATCAAAATAGCATCCCGGGTCGATAATGCAGCATTCACCTTTATCGTTATATAGCAGGTATGTATTTTCCTGGACGGGGTTAAAAGTGAATGTCTTAACAGTTAACATGATGGGTTTTTCGTATTTTTAAATATAGACTTGTTTCCGGTAAATTTGTAAGCTGCTCAGCCCCACATGGCAGCAGTGACAAAGATAAAGTTTAAACCAACCAGGCAACTGCGGCAACACTGAATCCAAAAACAACGATTTAAACTGATTACGAAACAGCAAACGATTATATGAGGAAAATAAAATTAGGCCTGATTGGCTGCTTTCTGTGTGGTACCTGGATGATGGCCGGTGCGCAGGTGAGTACGGTAGAGTTTGGCAAAAACCGGGTGCAATACCAAAAATTCAAATGGCGGTATTACCAGACAGAAAACTTCAATACCTATTTCAGTGAGGATGGCCTTGGCTTGGGTAAATATGTAGCCCAGATTGCAGAAACAGAACTACCCAGCCTGGAAGAGTTTGTTGAATATGCCCTGCAACGCCGCATCAACATTGTGGTATACAACAATTTTGATGAAATGCGGCAGTCTAATATCGGATTGGGGGTTGACTGGCAAAACACAGGTGGTGTCACCAAACTGGTCAATAACAAAATGCTGGTTTATTTCGATGGCAACCACGACAATCTGCGTCGTCAGATCCGCCAGGGTTTAGCCAAAGTACTCGTGGATAATCAGCTTTTTGGCGATGATCTGGGCGAATTTGCCGCCAACCAGGCCCTGCTCGACCTTCCCAAATGGCTGACCGATGGATATGTGGAATATGCAGCCGAAAACTGGAGCCCTGCACTCGACGACGATCTCCGTGGCGTAATGCTGGCTGGCACCTATCGTAACTTTTACCAGTTTGCCTTTGCCAAACCCAATCTGGCCGGTCATGCCTTCTGGAAATACGTAGCTGACAAATACGGTAAAAACAAGGTTACTTATTTCCTCTACCTCGCACGTATTTACCGCAATCTCAACAATGCCTCTCAGAAGGTTGCCAAAATGAAGTTTAAGGAACTGCTGAAACAATTGATGAATGATATCCCCCAGCAGTATTACAAAGATATCCGCGGACGTCGCAATGCCCCCAAAGGACAACTGGGCGTGAGCGAAGTGATCGGTAAAAAAGATTTTATCCGCTTCAATGCCAATCCAAATCCCAAAAGTTTCACATACGTAGTGGTGGAATTCAAACAGGGTATCTACTCTGTTGTGCTCAATGAAAATTTTGTAAACCGTAAAGTACTGTTGCGCTTTGGAAGCCGCTCACGGGAAGATGAAAAAAATCCCAACTACCCCATTATTGCCTGGGATGGCAAGGGCACCCGTATTGCTGTATTGTATTCCCATCAGGGCAAACTCAACCTGTTTGTATACGATGCAGTACGCCGGGTTCGCATCATGAAACAGGAACTGCCCATGTTTGATCAGGTGCAGGATATGAAATACATGCTTGATAATAATACACTGCTCCTGAGCGCCATCCGCAGCGGGCAGACAGATATTTTTGTGTATAAACTCGACAAGCAGAGTTATGACCAGATCACGAACGATGTGTACGATGACCTCGACCCTGCTTTCGTGGCATTTCCCAATAAAACCGGTATTATCTATTCCAGCAACCGTCCCACAGCACAGGCTGCCAGCAGTGAAGACTCGCTGCCTGGTTCTCATTTCAACATATTCCTCGTTGACAACTGGAATAAATCGGATTTCAAACAGATCTCACAGCTTACTTCCCTGAGATACGGCAATGCCCGTTTCCCTTCACAATACAACAGTTCTCACTTCACTTTTGTAAGTGATGAAAACGGTATCAATAACCGTTATGCAGGGTTCTTCCGTACCGAACGCGCCGGGCTGGACACACTTATTTTTATTGGCGACGAAGTACTGCGCAATCCCCCACTTGCCGAAGTAGACAGTGTACTCAACGAATGGGGCAAGACCGATATTGACTCTGTTGGTTATGTTTCCATCACCAACGATTCGGCCTATGTATTTTCACTCACCAACTATCAAAGCAGCCTGTTGGAGACCCGCACTGCCGGCGACAATCAGCAGGTAAGCGAAGTGGTAAAGCTGGGTGATGTAAAACTGCTCTATCGCCTGCGGGTAGATGAAAATACCCTGCGGCGCCGGAATATCAATGCCCGTCCTACCGAGTATATGAAACAGGTAATGGACAATGATCGTAAAAAATCGTTCAGACCTGTTATAGAAGCACCTTCGGGCAATGTGCCGGACAGCAGCAAACGTAAAGACAATTTCTTCCAGAGCGAATTTGAAGATGAAAAAAAGGACAGCAAGGTCGGTGAAGTGGTAAGTTCCACGCCGGTGGAAAAAGAAACACCGCTGCGTAAAGCCAAATTATATGAATACCGGCCGCCTAAATTCTTTGCCGATTATGCAGTGACCGGTTTCAATAACTCGGTACTGGCTGTCAATAAATTTCAGCCCTATGGCGGCGGCGTTGGGCCCGTGTATCTTTCCAATGGCTCCGACTTCAACGGCCTGATCCGTGTGGGTACTTCTGATCTTATGGAAGACCTGAAATTTACCGGCGGTATCCGTATTGCTCCCAATCTGCGCGACAATGATGTACTTTTTGAATTCTACAATCTGCGTAAGCGGCTCGACTGGGGATTCACCTATTTCCGCAGCAGCAATTCTGTAACCTTCGATGTAGGTGGCGCCGGCTACCCGGGCAAAGAGTTTTCCAACTATTACCTCGCACGGCTTCGTTATCCGCTTGATCGTATCCGTAGCCTGCGTGCTACAATTGGTCCCCGTTTCGACCGTCAGGTACTGGGCGCCATTGATCCTGCCTCGGCCGAGGTACCGGATAATAAGTTGACCTATGGCCAGTTTAGCCTCGAGTACGTACACGACAACACGCTCAACCCCGCTACCAATATCTGGCACGGCCTGCGTTATAAGATTTTTGCAGACTGGTTCACACAACTGGCTAAGCGGAATACAGATGGCAAATTCATGTTTAACCTCGGAGTGGATGCCCGCCATTACCTGCCTATTTACCGTAACCTGATCTGGGCTGTACGCGCAGCCGGTGACTTCTCTTTCGGTGATCAGAAAGTGATTTATTACCTGGGTGGCGTAGACAACTGGTTCTCGCCCAAATTCAATAATGGCAACCGGCCTACAGATGCCTACACCTATCAGTCACTCGCTGTAAATGTGCGGGGCTTTAATCAGAACGTGGCGAATGGCAACAATGCCGTTGTGCTGAACAGTGAAATCCGTGTGCCTGTTTTCACGACCTTCTTTGACAAGCCGATCAACAATGCATTTTTGCGCAACTTCCAGTTGGTTCAGTTTGTTGACTTCGGTACCGCCTGGGCAGGCGATCTCAAAAACATACAACGTCCGCAAAACATCTATAACGACCCCAATAACCCCAATACACCCAGTGTACGTTTCAAAGCCGGTGGCCTTGGACCGTTTGCCGGTGGTTATGGATTTGGCGCCCGCTCTACATTGTTGGGCTATTTCATACGTGTAGATGCTGCCTGGGAAATGAACGGCGTATTCCGTAATAAACCCAAATGGTATTTTGCCATGGGTTTTGACTTCTGATAATATTTTATCGCAATAAAAAAAGCCGCTTTCAAGCGGCTTTTTTTATTGCCCGGAAACCGGGTTTCAGTGATTTGAAGATGTGATGAAAATATGCTAGCGTACTAATAGATCTGAAGATCACTTGTCGTATTCTCTTATTTTTCCTTGACGATTTCCTGTCAAATATCTCAGCCCCGAACCTACCATTTAATCCTGCGTGAGAAATACATGATCACTGCCAGCACCACGAATAATCCTATACTGCCAACCAGCAACGCGCTATCCTGCAACTGCAATACCACGAATATGTATCCATACTGCAGAGCCAGCACCAGCGCCATTACAGCAGCCAGCTTACCCGATTGCAACACAGACTTCAGAAACAGGGTGATCAATCCGATGGTGGCTGCAGCAGCCACTATATATGCTATGTCGAAACCGGCATACTCTGACACCGAAAGCAGCAGTGTGTAAAAAAGTATAAGTGCTACACCTACCAGTCCGTAATGTAATGGATGCACAGACCGCTTACCTGCAGTCTCTACCAGGAAGAAAGCTGCGAATGTGAGCACAATACATAACAATGCATACTTGACGGATCGCATGGTTTTCTGATACCCGTTTACCGGTATAAAAAGATCTACACCCATCGCTGCTGATTGCAGCTGATACGTTTGATTTTTCCAGGCCTGCGGAAAGTTTCGTGTATGTGCCAGGCTTTTCCACTGAGCTGTAAAGCCACCGTCATTCAACGTATAGTCGGGCAACGATGCACCGGAAAAACTGGGCTCTTTCCATACAGAACTTAGTTTTACATCTGTGGATTTGCCGGTTGGCAAAAACAGCAACTGCCCTGAACCCTGCAATTTCACCTGCGCAGAAAATGTGGTTGTCTGGCCGGGAGCAAGAGAAACCGGTGTTGAAAAGCCTTCCTTCAGAAAACCTGTATCAAACCGGGCGGGATTGAGCGTGTAAACGGAATCATTCCATTTCAACTGAAGTTCTTCCCGCAGTCCCCGGGCATCGGTCACTCCCATGGCTACATACGCTTCATTCCAAATCACTTTATCGGCACTTAACTGCAATTGCTGTAGTGGCAGCGGATCGAAACGCCCATCTATCTGCAGGTCTGAGCTGTACAGCATAATATCATAAATACCCCGATGCCTCTGCTCAGGCTTCAACTGACCATTGATACGCAGTTTATCCGGTAAAACATACGCCAACCGGCGAACCGATTCATTTGAACCGTTGCTGTATTCTACCGTTTCCCAGTACGGTACCACCAGCACGGGTGCCAGCACCTGCTGCGAACCTGCCCAGCGTCCGCTTACCTCTGCAATGGCTTCTTTTTGCCGGGTCTCCCGCTCTTCTATCAGATCCCGCACAAAATAGGCCGGTATCAATAACAGCAGTGACAGAGCCCCGATAAGCAACCCTTTTAATAATAATTTACTTTTCTGCCACAAGCTTTCCTTTGTTGTTTGTTCCATATACTGTTTTATTTTTTATTATAAACTGATTACTCAAATCCTGAATGGTATAGTAAAGAAGCAGCATAAAAATGGCGTACAGGCCAGTCATACCCCACATCAATGCATACGCACGGGCATGTATCATACGGTGCAGCATTTCTGCCGCCAGTTGCCAGGGCTGACACAAAACATCCCAGCTATTGTATCGCAGATACCGGCCTATGTATACTCCCACAGCACAAAGCCACATCACCGTCAAAAGAAGTAACCGAACGGGTAAGGCTCCCCAGACCAGCCTGCCCAGTATTTCCATTTGCCGTATGGATAATATTCCCAGCACCACACCATTCCAGGCAAAAGAGAACAAGAGCAACAGGTCGAACCAGGCAGGTGCAGCACTATTCATGTCGAGGTGAAAAAGATCGGTGATAATATAAAAGCTGTTGGGTAAAAATCCCAGCCAGGTCATTGCCAGAACTATACGCAACCACGACCGCTCCCAGTATTGCGGGCAGAGCATGCACAACCGGGTAATGCAATAAGGTATGAAAGCCAGAAAGAGGTTCCAGGCCAGGAAAAGATACGATTGTTGTCCCGTGATGACCACACGCACAGTCATCAGCATCAGGCTGAATGCGATGCTCAGCCAGACCCATCTGCTCATAAAAGAGCGCAGGAAATAATAGTTTGCCGAAAACATATCACTGAATGATTTTGGGGATGAAAATGAATGCAGCCACACCTATTGCCGAAAGCGCTGTGACCAGTACCGCTGCTGCTGCCAGGTCTTTTATCCGTCCCGCCCGTGGATGGTGCTGCGGATGCAGGAGATCAATTATCTGTTCAATTGCCGTATTAAACAGTTCGGCGGCCCATACAGACGCCGTTGCGATCAGAAGCAGGATCAGTTCAGTAGTGCTGAGCTGAAAGAAGCAGCATAGAATAAATAAGACAATAGTTGCCAGCAGGTGTACCCATGCATTGACCTGGGTACGCAACAGAAAAACCCAGCCTGCAAAGGCATATTGAAAACTTTTGATGAAGCGTAGCATTGTTATTTCGTTTATGGGTTATTAATTACAGGTATCGGAAATGGCAGTGAATAGAGACTTATCAATGGCAGATTACCCTTTGTTTTAGTGAACGCTGAGCTATTGTTAAGAGGCAACCAATCGGTTCCATGCCATTCCGTAATGGCTTTTTTCAGTGACTCACTGCTAAAGCTGGTCACATTAACCAGGTAATAAGGTGCGGACCCTTTTAGCATTTCACTTCGCCAGTTCCATTGACTAAGCGTAGATCGTTTCCCATTCGAATACCACCAGGCAGAATACAGGCAATTATTCTCTTTTTTCAATTCTGCCATGTATACCCGATTATCACCTAACGCTGCAGCTTGTACATGTGAAAAGACGTATCCACTCCCTTTCCAGCATAACATTGGCTGATGGTCTGTATCAAAAAAACCACGAACAGATTTCACATAAACCAGCGTACTGCCATTAAAGTATTTCCAGATTCCGGGAGCAGATTCTTCTAACTGGTATCCGTTGACAGTACGCAACTGACTGGTTGAATCATATAATGCTTTTCCATATTTTAGTTGAAAACCGCCAACGAAAAATATCAGCAAAAGCAAAATGCCCTGTTTCAAAAAAAGAGAAGAGGGTATAGCTTTAATCTGTACAGGCACTGTGTACTCTTTTCCAAACACAGATGTCATGCGACGGGAAAGGTATACTGCAGGAGCGACCACATACATAACAAAACATACAATGCCGGTTATTTCATGCAACAGCGTACCCGGCATCCATCCCATAAGTACCAGGATCAGTATCCGAAAGAGATTACACACCATATTCAGAAAAAAAACAAGTAACAGGTATCCGAACACGGGGAATAAGGGCAATTTTCTATTACTGCGTTTCTCAAAATGAACCGCAAGAAATAAACCGGTAATAAGCGACACTTCCAGCATTTTCAAACCCATACAGGCGGCATCCACGGTGTAATCCACTCCGTTGTACCGCAACGTGTTTCCCAGGGTCACAATATCACCCCCAAGCCATTTCAACAAACTGCCGGCTACTTCTGTCATGGCGATACGGATTGGGAATGTAAACACACTGGCCAGATAGCTTGCTACCGGTGACATCAGCAGCATGACCAGCAGAATGTACACAATGCGATTGCCCCAGCCAGCATTTATGGTATATAAGATCAATCCCATGCCTGCTACATACAGAAAAGTGGCCACTGGCAGAAAGAATATGCATGCAGTCAAAAGCAGTTCGAAAAGGAGAAACCAGCCGAACCTGACTCTACGAATGCCCGGCTGAGACAGAAATGGTAATACACAAATACCCAGTAAAAAGTTAACAGCGCCTGTATCTATATAAGAATGTAATAACCACGCTGTAGCAACGATAACCAGCAACAAGATCATTGCAGGCGCACGATGAGAAGCATTCATGCTTTTATGGAAAAACATTCCAGCTATCATATCACTGCTTTTTTTCTTCTACGCCAAACCCCATAGTATATCACCATTGAAACACTTCCTATCAGTAATACCCATTCATGTGGTTCGGGTACAGCACCCTGATTGACCAGGGCCGCATTACCCAATCCTGTTGCATCTGGTTTCAAATCAAACCGGTCATAATCATCCTGCGATTCCAGTACTACCAGGCTTGAAACAGGTGTTACTATATTGGCTGCACGAGCCAGTTGCATAATGGTATCCAGTTCTGTTTCGGCCGGGCGCATGTTTTCTCCATACAATCGCATTACTGCGTTATATGCAAACAACCGCATCAGGTGATCAGGCCCGGCTGAAGCAGTAGTTTCCGGCAGCCGGTAAATAGCCAGTCCCGACTGTGGTATTACAATCAGGTTATCATTTTCTATGACTCGCGAGTAATTGTGTTTTGCAATCCTGTTTTGGAGTATCTGCAGATCGCCTTCTTCATATACCAGTCTCCGGTACTCGACCAGCGATTGCTGATAAGGCAGTAAAGGACCGCCCAGGTTGAACAGCCTGATCGGATCAGATTGCCTGAAATAGATATGGGTATTTTGATAAAAATCGGTTCCTTTTAACCCCTCCATGTCGATATACCCCTGATCATTTTTAGTAACAACCAATGACTGACCTGATTTTTCTATCTTATAAAAAGGGAATAATCCGAAACGGCGCCGACTCAATTTTTGCCAGTACTTACCTGCATTTCCCCGTGTCAACCGCTCTATCGCACCATCCCATATGAACACATCCATCCGGTCATCGAGCGCTGCCAGAGCCATGAATTCTTCTTTTTGCCATGCGCTATTGACATCCAGATAAATACTGGTTACCTGTACAGGTTCGAGTTCTTCATGATAAGGAAGCATTTTATATGTATATCCCCCATAAGTATAGGTGCAATTTCCTGACAGCCTTGTATCAAAACCCAACAAAAAAACAGGATTGCAATCACCACGACGGATATAAGACTGATTGGCATGACTAACAAAATCCTTATCAATCTCAAGCCCTCCAACGCTTTCATGTAGCTGAGTAGAAATTGTTTCGAGCGACCGGGATGCATCGGGGCCTTTAAAGAAGATACTATTATAAACAGCTTTGCTGCCCTTTACGGAAAGCGGAGAAGTAATTCCCAGCCTAAACTGCCGCGGCTCTTTTGTTGTCACCGGAAACACACGCACCAGCACCGTATTACCTTCCTGCCAGTGAACAATTGAAGGATCCCGGCGCTCGCGTCCTACGATCTGCTGATAAGCAGAATCGGCTTTTTCTTTTGTTGATAGTATTCCTTTTTCCTCTTTTCCGTTTACCCAAAGCGATAAACTTGTCACAACAGAACCCTGGGGGAGCTCAAATGTATAAATAGCTTCACGGGAACCAGATCGTCCACTCTTTTCGTCTACACCAACTCTTATGACTTTATCGGTGTATGCCAGAAAACAAGAAGGCCAGATATCAATACGTGTATCGACAGATAGAGTCTTCAGATCATCGCCACTCCATAAACGTTCCTGTCGTTCATGTCTGCCATTTGTAATCAGCCTCAACAACTCCATTCTTTCCGTTGGAGATATCCGAAGCGGGCCGCCAATAAACAAGGCTATTTGCAATAGCGGATCATGGTTGACGATATTACCATCGCTGTCTGTAAAAAGGCCCAGGCTAAAAATATCAAAATTACTATTGCGCCGCACCCATTCATTTTTTGCATCTTCCAGTACACTCACATTGACTGCAGTAGGGGAAATGTACTGGGCCGCATTAAGTATTTGGTTCAGATCATCCTTTTTTGCACCTGCCGACTCAAATACCGTATTTAACCGATTCACCGCACTACTCCATTTCAGCGCAAATGCCACGCAAATGGAAAGACTTAACAGGAGGCCCGTCAAAAAGAAATAAAACATCCGGCCATCCAACCCTCCTACCCGCGATTGTAACCTGTACGAATGAATCAATAGAAAAAGAGGTACAAACAGGTGGAAAGAAACACCAAGTACAGGTAATAATAATCCGGCTAACGGGTAACCAGGTAACAGGTATAGACTCAGATAAAGGAAAACAACGATTCCTACTCCATTTATCAAACTCATTCCCTTTTTTGTCCAGTGTGGCAGAAATTGCCAGTATGCATACAGCAAAAGATTCAGCGTGACCCCAATTAATACTATCCTGAACCAGATTACAGAAGGAGCAAACAGCTCCATCCCTTCGTTAAGAGAATAACTACTGATCAGGAAAAGTGTCAACAACAAGGTTCTGTGAAATATCTTCCGATCGTCTTCCACACTATTTCTCATAAGTCTGCGCATTACCATAAAGGCAATCACCAGGCTATAACAAAACATGAAATAGGGAAAAACACTTCCTTTATTCGCAATACTGCTTTGAGTAATATAGGCTGCTCCCGAAAGCCCGATAAGTACCAGACCACCTGCATATACAGGTCCCTGGCGCATAATCCTAGCGGAAATCATAAGCGTGCTCATTTATGGTCAGTGCATTGGTTTTTTCAGCTTCTTCCAGTTCGCAGATGCAGCTATGACAAATACTGAGTGGTATCAGGCCCAGTATCCCAAAGCTGCAGTCGATGAGGCGCCACCAAAAGGGGATACTGCGGAAATAACCGGCCAATAGAGCCACCGGTATGATGAGCAGGCAACAGATCATAGCCCATTCGATGATCCACCGGTTACGTACCGGGTCGCGGTAAACACCTATAAAAAGAAGTGCGATCACCAGGTGAGCAAAGGCGAGCCAGTCATACCCATAGGCCAGAAAAGAATAACGGCCGTTAGTATTACTCCATGCATCGCGCACGGCTTCGAACCATTGCCCCAGGGCGCTATCGGGCGAAAAACTGCGGGCAAGCATATCAAGCTCAGTCTGAAGTGGTAATACAGTCAATCCACTGAGCAGCAGACTAAGCATAAAAAAAAGTAACCAGCGGCGGATAATACGTATTGAATCTTTCATAAAAAGTACTTTGTATTTCAAAGTATAGGGGTAAAAAAAATTATTTCAGCCCCTTTATCATATTTTCCAGTGCATGCACATGATCAGAAAATGCTTTCTCTCCGTTTCTGGTCACCGAATAGGTCGTATTGGTCTTGCGCCCGATAAACCCCTTGTGCACTTTAATATACCCGTTTTCTTCCAGGCTTACCAGATGCGTGGCCAGGTTTCCGTCGGTGACTTCCAGCATTTGCTTGAGGTCATTAAAACTGACCTCTTCATTGACCACCAGGATGCTCATCACACCCAGGCGTATCCGGTTGTCAAAAATTTTATTCAGTCCAGTTATCGGATTCTTCATAACACCACAGATTAATCAGCTGATTTCCGGTCATATTTATACCACATAAGCAATCCATATATGATATGGATGATGCCAAAGCCAATCGCCCAAAAATACAACCAGTACACAACAGAATAAGGAATCAGGAACAAATTGAGCAAACCCAGTACGATCTGGCAATACCCCATATAGCGAATATCGGCCAGCGTATATTTGCCCGCATTGACGAGGGCCAGTCCATAAAATAACAGGCAGCCGGAAGCCACGAAGCGCCATTCATCCTGCCAGACCATACCCAATACAAACAATCCGCCCGCACCCAGCGGCACGGCCATATTCCAGAAAACGCGGCGCGAACTATGCCCCCACAATGAAACACCCTGTTTCTTCGATTTGCTCCAGGTGAAATAAAAGGCCGTGGCCAGCGCTACTCCAAATACGGTAAATGCCAGTAACAGCAACTGATCTCTCAATTGTACAAAAGCAGCATCGGTATAATGCCACTCAGACGGGTTGGGACCATAATAATTCCGGATATACCGGTAAGCCTGCCAGGCTCCCAGCAGGGCTGCCACACCTGCCGCCACACAACTAAATCCACTTAAAGTGGTAAACCGGCTTGACCTTTCCATCAGCCGTCTGATATCCCTGACATCCTGCAGTCCGGATTGATCCTGGTTTTGCTCTTCCATATAAAAGCACTTTGAAATACAAAGTAACTAGCCCGACAGCAGAATTCCAAATAATCCATTAAAAAAACTTTCCCGGGAGACTCCTGCGTCAGAAGTCGTGGTTTGTCAATAAATTTGCTCCCGATGGGCCGTGAAAACCAATTACCCCGTATTTCCTTTCTGATCGTCTCCTGCCTGCTGACCATACTGGTGCAGGCACAGCGCAAGCAACTCAGCGGTACCATTGTTGATGCACACAGCGACGAACCTATTCCTTTTGCTTCTATTTCTTTTCCGGGCACAAGTATTGGCACACTAACCGATTCGGTTGGCCACTTCTATTTGAATCTGGATAAATGGCCCGGAGACAGCCTGCTCATTACCTGTGTGGGATATCAGCATTACAGCCTGTGGATAGATGCCGCCAGCGATTCACTCCAGATACGCATACCTCTCGAAAGAGGTACGTTTATTGAAACCGTACGGGTAAAAGCTAAAGTCAATAAAGGCCTGCTGGTCTGGCGAAAGATCGTTCAGCACAAACCCAAAAATGACCGGTACCGGTTCAGTAATTTCTCCTATGAACTCTACAACAAACTGGAACTGGATATCAAAAACGTCAACTTCAAAAAGATCACACGTTTCAAACCCCTGCGTCCGCTGGGTGAAGTCATCAACCAGAATATTGACAGTTCTGAAGGCATAAAGTACCTGCCTACCTATCTTACCGAAGCGCTCTCTGATTATTACTACCAGAAAAAGCCATTGAAACGCCGGGAAGTGATCCGGGCGGCCAATACCAACGGCGTAAAAAATGAAAGCATCCTGAAATTTCTGGGAGGCATGGATCAAAACGTCAATATCTACAACAATTTCATTGCTGTATTCGATAAACAGTTTGTAAGCCCTGCCTCCGACAACGGTGATCTGTATTATAATTATCGCGTACTGGATACACAGGTAGTCAATAATCAGCGCTTTTATCACCTGGTATTTACACCACGCCGCAAAGGCACTAATACATTTGAGGGTGATTGCTGGGTACACGCCGGCAGTTTCGCCATTCAGAAAATGAACCTGCGTCTGGGCAAAGATGCCAATGTCAATTTTCTGGAAACACTCAGCCTCATCCAGGAATACCGGATGATAGACGACTCTACCTGGTTTTTATCAAAAGATAAATTCGTAGCCGACCTGTCTCCCATTGGCAAAAACAGCCCGGGGCTCATAGGCCGCAAAACCACTACATATCGTAATGTACGGGTCAACGACAGCTCGGTTGTAGCCGAACTCAATAAGAACTCCTTACTGGAAGAAATTATTACCCTGCCCGGAGCTGCCGACAAAGACAAGGATTTTTGGAGTCTGTCGCGCCACGAAGAGCTTACCAAAACAGAAGCAGGTATCATCCGCATGATCAATACACTTACCAATGCACCCGTATTTCAGAAACTTGCCAAACGTCTCAAATTTATCGGCACCGGTTATATGGACATTGGAAATATTGAAATCGGCCCCTGGTTCAACTGGATGACCGCCAATTCATATGAAGGCTTTCGCATGCGGTTTGATATTGGCAGCAACAAAAAATTTGACAAACACTGGTGGTATCATGGTTACCTGGCCTATGGTTTTGGAGATCGCAAACTAAAAGGAAAAGCCGAGCTGTTTTACCTGCCCCGCAAACATCCCCGTCGCTACTGGTATGGTTCCTACACCAACGACATGGATTTTGGTCAGAACTACTATGGCGAAGTTACTGCCGACAACATCTTTGCCCTGGCAATCCGTAAACCCAATGTACCTATCAAGTTTATGAAGGTGAATGAAAAACGTTTTGAGTTTTTCAATGAGCACCGCCTTGGCCTGTCAGAACTCATCGCACTTACACATAAGAACTTTACTCCGCTGCGCAACATACCGGTTAAGGATTCATTCCCGACTTCGAATGGTGGTTCACCACTTACTAATTTTGAAGTATCGCTGCGCCTGCGCTTTGCCTACCTGGAAAAATTTCTGGAAGCCACTTTCCTTCGCACCAGCCTGGGCAGCCCCTATCCGATCGGAGAATTCTATATTTCACGTGGCATTGCCGGTGTTTTCAACAGCAGTTACAACTACACCAAGATATCAGGCAGCGTATCTGATTACATCAAGATCCCTCCTTTTGGAAGCATTTCTTACCAGGTTTATGCAGGACGTACATTTGGCACCCTGCCTTATGTATTGCTGGATATTGCTCCGGGCAATGAACTGCATTATTATAATAAATATGCATTCAACATGATGAACCGATATGAGTTTATCCACGACAAATATCTTGGACTGAACGTGGAGCACATTATCGGCAACGGCATCTTCCGTTTTTTTCCCAAACTGAAATTCCGCCAGTTCTGGACTGCCAAAACACTCTGGGGCAGTTTGTCTCAGGCCAACCGGCTTTACAATTTCAAACAGGGTAATACCTTCCAAACCCTCAACGGCAATACCTATATGGAGTTAGGTACAGGCGTTGATAATATTCTGCGGGTATTCCGTATCGACTTTATCTGGCGTGTGCTCCCCAGCAAGCTATCAGAAAGTACCCGACGATTTGGTGTATTTGGCAGCTTCCGGCTTGCATTCTGATCAATCATCCTGCTCTTCACTATCCCGCTCGTAAGAAGCAATTTCATCGAGGTATGCCTTCAGGTGTTCATCCAGCTTTTCGGGATCAAACCCTTCTGAAGTGAACAAACCGGTGATACTGTTTATCCGGCTTACATCTTTTCGGTCTGCCGAAAATGGCCCTGCTATACCCAGGTAGACTTCCGGCTCTTCATCGTCTACCGTTTCAAACTGAACCCTGAACAGATAAAACCGTTTCAATCCGCCTTTGTACTGTAGTTGCCGTTCACCAACAAGTTCCAGTACCTCCACCGGTATTTCGTCATAGGCCTCGTTATACATATCAGATTCTGCCATGAGCGCCTGTGTCAGGTATTTTTCCGGAAACAGTTTTTCCTTTCCGAGCACCAGCAGACTATCGTGCAGATCGCGCCGAAACCATTTATCAGCCGCAATTTTTTCCAGCGCAGCAGGCGCTACGCTTTGCCCGCCTTTCAGCAGCAATATGGCTGCCTCCATGCGCACGTAGGTCTGATTAACGGAGAGATACTTTTGCAACAACTGATAGGCTTCCGGCTGTTTCAGCTTTGCCAGTAGTCGTAAGCGGTTGCGCTGCAGATAACCCTCTATATCGGCCGAATCTGTTTTCTGCAGGGTATTTATCAGCGAATCGGTATACCGGTAAATGGAAGGTGCATAAGGCAGAATCATCGATACCGGTATCGTACTGCTATCAGCCAGTTCGATCGTGACCTGCAGTACCCTGTCGCTAAAACCGGGATTGGCGGCCAATTGCAAGAGCTCGGGATAAAGTGTTGCTGCCAGTTGCAGCGAATCAGTAATCTCCGAAGAAAGCTCCCGGTCGCCAACAACGGCAGGAGGTGATTTCAGTAGTAATTCTTTCAGTAATGCATAGGATTCCTTTGTTTTAATAGCAGCCAGCAGGTTAAGCATAGACACCTTTAGGGGCTCACGCTGCCCGGTAAAGGATTTGTAGTTATTCTTCACAAACTGCAGGGTACTTTTATCAGCCAGTTTTTCTATGGCCCGGTGCAGTTGAGTACGCGTACTGTAATACCTGTCGAGCGAGTCATCTGCATACTGTTTCATATAAGCCTCATACAACAGGGGAAGTTCGGTCGCCACAAAGGGGGCCTCTCCCACTGCTTCGAGTGCCTCTGCTGCAGTAGCCGAATCCGCCGACTGCAGATCACGCAGCAGGAGCACTGCTTTGCTCTTGAGCATATCAATCTTCTTCTCCGGCCTTGTAATACGAAAATCTTCAAAGAAAGCATTGTGCCGGGGTTCATTCATATACAGGGCCGGTATATAAGAGATAAGCCGGTAAATAGAATCGCCGCCAAAAAAAATACGGATACGTTTCTGGATATGACTATCTCCCATCCCGATTATCCATTCCCTGCCTTTTACTCCATTGCTGACAACCGGCTGCTGACGCAACACGGAATCGTTCCAGGACACATATCCTTTCAGAGCACCCGCAAAACCGGCACTGTCACTATTCGCCCACATATACTTACTGATACGCTCCTTTACCACTTCATACCATACTGACTCAATGGAGTCAATACTTACATAATGTGTAAACTGCGAAGATGTTTCTTCATCTTCATCGTCCTGATATAAACGAAATGGAGCCGGAGCAGTAGAAGAGAAATTTCCTTCAGCAGATTCCTGCTTCTGCCGGGTCAAAGTCTGATAGGGCAATAGCCGGAATGACTGAAAATAACGGTCCAGCATATTTTGTGATCTTTTCTCCGGACTACCTCCTGCATAGAGTGTATAATTGCGGTTGCCTCTGCTCATGGTCATTACCCGCAGGAGGGCATCGCGCTCGGCCGAATATCCTTCGAGGTAAAAAACAGGGAACCCCTGCCAGGTCCCCATTTCATCGCGGGTGACACTGTCGATGGTACCTGCAAAGGATTTGCGGTAAATATCAAAGTAAGAAGAATCATTGACAACTACTTTCGCTTCCTTCAGGTCAGCAATACGCAGCATCATATACACGTCTGCCTTAATGTCCAGCAGGTCAAATATCAGATGCCTGCTGTCATTATCCTCATCCATCTCAGCTTCCAGTTGTTTATTACGGCGCGGCTTGCGGGGAAATTCAAGAGATACTCCTTTATCAGGTATCAGCTGGGAATACCATGCTTCTGCCGGTTTGGCAACTGCCTGCCGTGGTTTAAATGATTTCAAGAAACGTGTCACATCCGGAGAGTTCAGCTTTTCGCGTCGTTGGCCGCCAGCCATCAGCATATATATACGTCCCTCACTGGCCAGATACTGTACCCGGTAATAGGCATTATACAAACGTACATCTCCCTGAAATCCTTTCAAACCGCCATTCTCTATTTCTTTCTGATTAAGAACAACGGCATTTTTATTTTTATTCAGCGCTTCATTACTCCTTTCCTTTTCCGTACCGGCAGGCACCTCTATCGAAGTAGCCATAAAAAAAGTCATGGTGGTAATATCCATACTGTATTTCATAGATAAGGCATCTCCAAACATATTGATGTCAGAAGCGGTGGTAGGCATATCCACCCAAAGCGATTTATCCTTATCCTCCACCGCAGTCCACGGCGCTGCATCCAGTTTTGCCAGGTACTGTTCAGGGTTTTTTGTTTTGGAAGACAACACAGGCGAAAGGATGTATCCTTTATTTCGCAGCAATTGAATAACCCCGGAGTCTCCGGGCAGATGGGCGGCACCTACGGCAAAAAAAACACTCCTAAGTGGCGCCAGGCTATCCATACTCTGCACCATCTTGTGATTGCGCCTGACAAAAACCCGGTCTTCCTGCCGCTGACCTGCTCCCGGCAACGCATACCTGTACAATTCATCCAGGTCACGGGAAAGATATATCTGGATAAGTTTTTCCAGCGATCGGCCAACTTCATCTGGTGATGACTTCAATGCATCATGATTCATTTCACGTCCGACTTCATCTACCAGCGACAACTGGTCGCTTACATCTTCCACACTACCCAGCCATTTGCCCTGGCGCCGGGCTATTCCATAAAACCAGGCATCCATAATGGTGGGCATTTCTTCTCTTTTCTTAAGACTCATGCGTACCAATGCCTCACGTATCCGGATCAGCTTCTTTCTGCTTGCCGGGTCGTTGTTGTTCTTTACTTCCTTCATCAACGAATCAATAGTGGCATTTTTTTTACCAGCAGGTCTTGTTATTGTAGCCTCTTCATCCTCGTCATCAAATAATGCCGACTCGCGGGCAGCCACTCCCCGTTGGATCATGGAATCCAGGAAATCGCGCAGATCGATCTCCATAGCATAGCCATCCGCTTTTTCAAGATAATAATATAATGAGTCACTGAAATTAAATACCCGTTTGTCCTGCAGGTGCATAGTACCATACAGGTAAGAGTCTTTTTTCAGGCCATTGCCTGAAATACGCCAGAGCAATGTTTTGGGAGTACTGCTTTTCTGGGCGTTAAGCACAAGAGGCCATGCGAACAACTGACACAGTATGCAAAATAAAAAGGTACGTTTCATGAATAATTTCTGGTGGTTGGGCACAAGATAGAAAAGAAATACGGGTACGGAAATACCCTATTGCCACAAGCTGTTAATTAGTCATGTTTGTAGCTGTCAAGCAAAGTTTTGCTTACCTTACCACAACTAATTCAAACATTGCTTCCCATGCCTTCGCAGTACATTCTTGCCCTGGATCAGGGTACTACCAGCAGCCGCAGCATGATATTTGACCATCAGGGCAAAATCATCAGTGTGGCACAGAAAGAATTCAGACAGATCTTCCCGCAGCCCGGCTGGGTTGAGCATGATGGCGAAGAAATCTGGAGTACACAATATGGCACTCTTGCCGAAGCTGTGGCCAAGGCCGGGATCACCATGCGGCAGGTAGTAGGTATTGGCATTACCAATCAGCGCGAGACCACACTGGTTTGGGACCGCAAGACAGGTAAGCCTGTTTATAATGCCATCGTATGGCAGGACCGGCGCACCGCTGCCTATTGCGATGAATTGAAACGCGCCAACCTGGCTGAGCCGGTACGTGAAAAGACCGGTCTTATCATCGATGCCTATTTTTCAGCTACTAAACTAAAATGGATACTTGACAACGTAGGTGGTGCACGGCAAAAGGCAGAGCGGGGTGAACTTGCCTTTGGCACGATAGATACCTGGCTGGCCTGGAAACTTTCGGGCGGCGAACTGCATGTAACGGATGTATCGAATGCCTCACGTACTATGCTGCTCAATATTCATACCTGCCAGTGGGACGATGACCTGCTCCGGTTATTTGATATTCCGCGTCAGCTATTGCCGGAGGTAAAACCAAGCAGTAAGATATATGGAGTGACCGGCAGCTTTGTACCGGACTCCCGTATACCACTGGCCGGCATTGCCGGCGACCAGCAGGCGGCACTCTTTGGTCAGTTGTGTACCCAGCCCGGTATGGTGAAAAATACATATGGCACAGGGTGCTTCATGCTCATGAACACTGGTACAAACGCCATTTCATCAAAAAACAATCTGCTGACGACTGTTGCCTGGAAGATCGACGACCAGGTACATTATGCACTCGAAGGGAGCGTATTTATTGCAGGTGCTGTAGTACAATGGCTGAGAGATGAGTTAAAGATTATCCGTAACTCCTCCGAAATAGAAGCACTGGCAGCACAGGTACCCGACTCAGATGGCGTGTATATGGTTCCCGCTTTTGCTGGCCTGGGTGCTCCGCACTGGAATCCGTATGCCAAAGGCAGCCTGTTTGGCCTCACACGCGGCAGCAGCCGTGCACATATTGCACGGGCAGCACTAGACAGCATAGCCTATCAAACCCTCGACGTATTGAAATCGATGGAGGCCGATGCAGGCATTCGTATAAAAGAATTGCGGGTAGATGGTGGCGCTACCGTCAACAATCAGCTTATGCAATTCCAGAGCGACATACTCGATACAACCGTCATACGACCCACCGTCACCGAAACCACCGCGCTGGGTGCCGCTTACCTCGCAGGGCTGGCAGTAGGTTACTGGAAAAATATGGAAGATATTACGAACCAGTGGCAGGCCGATCAGACGTTTACACCGGGTATCGCAGCCGATAAAAGAAATGAGCTGGTAAGCGGATGGCAACGGGCAGTACGGGCATCGATCGTATGGGCCAATAACCAATAATTTTTAAAAACATCTAAACCCTCTGAATGCCCATGATGGACCGGGCCACAATGATCCAGGAAATGCAGGTACAACCACAATGGGATGTATGCATCATTGGCGGCGGCGCTACCGGACTCGGCGCTGCTGTAGACGCTGCCTCACGCGGATTACGCACTATCCTGTTTGAACAATACGATTTTGCAAAAGGCACTTCATCGCGCAGCACCAAGCTTGTACATGGAGGTGTCCGTTACCTGCAGCAAGGCAATATCCGGCTTGTAATGGAAGCCCTCAAAGAACGCGGGCTCCTGCTGCGCAATGCTCCGCACCTTGTACACAATCAGAAATTTGTTGTTCCCAACTACAAATGGTGGGAAGGACCGTTTTATGGCATAGGTCTTAAGATGTATGACTGGATGGCCGGCCGCCTCGGCCTGGGGCCTTCTGTATTTCTGTCACGCGAAAAGACACTCGAACTTACACCCACACTCGATCCGGAGGGATTGCGTGGCTCTGTTGTATATCATGACGGCCAGTTTGACGATGCCCGTCTCGCTATTAGCCTCGCCCAAACCGCACGACAGCAACAGGCTGTGGTATTTAATTACTGCCCGGTAGTCTCCCTGTTAAAAACAGGAGAACAGGTAACAGGCGTAGCCGTACGCGATTCTATTACAGGACATACCTACGAAATAAACAGCCGTGTTGTCATAAACGCCACCGGTGTTTTTTCCGATGCACTGCTCCGGCTCGACAATCCGGATCATGAAAACCAGCTTGCACTGAGCCAGGGTATTCACCTGGTAGTAGACCGCGAATTTCTGGCGGGCGATACAGCCATCATGATCCCCCGCACCGATGACGGCCGTGTATTGTTTGCTGTGCCCTGGCACAACAAAGTGGTACTGGGTACTACTGATACACCGGTAACCGAAGCCCTGCCTGAACCCATTGCCCAGCCGGCAGAAATTGATTTCATTCTCACTCATATCGGACGATACCTTACCCGCGATCCGCAACGCAGCGATGTACGCAGCGTATTTGCAGGTTTGCGGCCGCTGGTAAAAGCAAAAGGCAAAACAACTTCCGCGCTTTCACGCGATCACCAGATCAGCACCGCAGAATCCGGTCTTATCAGTATCATTGGCGGTAAATGGACCACCTACCGGCATATGGCAGAGCAGGTAATTGACACCGCTGCACAGCAGGCTGGTCTTACAGTGCCGCCCACGCCCACACGCACCCTGCAACTGGCCGGTTACAATGACCCTCCTCCTGATGTACTGGCACTGGATGATCATACAATTGAAAAAAGTATCCGAACAGAAGCCTGTCTTACCGTAGAAGACATGCTGGCCCGGCGCAGCCGTATGCTGCTGCTCGATGCCCGCAAAGCAGTACAGGAGGCTGGCCGTGTGGCTGCCAGCATGGCCCGCATACTTCATTATGACAGGGAGTGGGAACAGAAACAAGTCAATGCCTTCACACAAATAGCACAACAATACATTCTGAACTAAACTGCAAAAAATCAACGATTATGTCAGCTTTCCTCGGAGAATTTATCGGCACTGCATTATTAATATTATTGGGTGGCGGAGTAGTGGGCAATGTGGTTTTAAAAGAAACAAAAGGCAATAATAGCGGGTGGATCGTCATTACATTTGGCTGGGGCATGGCGGTATTTGTAGGGGTGTATGCATCTACACATCTCGGAGGAAGTGGCCACCTTAACCCTGCAGTAAGCATTGCACTTGCTGCGTTTGATCGGTTCGATGCCGGGCTGCTGACTACCTATATCGGCGCACAACTGGCGGGAGCCATTACAGGAGCCCTCCTGGTCTGGCTGGTTTACAAACCTCATTTCGATGCCAGCACAGATGCCGATGGAAAAATGGCGGTGTTTTGCACAGCACCGGCTATTCGTAAACCTGTTTTTAATTTTCTCAGCGAGTGTATCGGTGCATTTGTACTCTTATTCGGCGCCCTGTGTATTTCCAAACCCAGTGGCTCTATGGGTGCGCTGGATGCTTTGCCCGTTGCTTTCCTGGTACTGGCTATTGGCCTGTCACTGGGCGGACCTACCGGCTATGCCATCAACCCGGCACGCGATCTTGGTCCCCGCATTGTTCACTTTATTTTACCCATTGCCGGCAAACGCAACAGCGACTGGGGTTATGCCTGGATACCCATAGCCGGCCCTATTGCAGGCGCATTACTGGCCGCAGCAGTTTATTCGGTTGTTATCAAATGACACGGCCCTTTATGTATCAATAGATTTTCAGAAAATATTTATACCCTGGCATGGGTCATACGGCACCGGGAGACTCAATTGCTTCCAGGATTATTGTACAGGCCTTCTGTATTTCTGCATTGGTTATAGTAAGCGGAGGAGATATGCGCAGGCTTTCGGCAGAAAAAAGAAACCAGTCTGTCAGCACTCCATGGGCGATGCATGCATCGATCACCCGCTTATTTGTTTCAAAAGAGTCGAAGCTGACGGCCAGCCAAAGACCAAAGGAAGTAATACTTTTAATAGCGGTATGATTCAATAATCTGCGAAACAATTGTTCCTTTTCAGCAATGCCATTCATGAGCTGTTCATCGAGTAGTATTTGCAGGGCTGCACGACCCGCAGCACAGCTCACGGGGTGGCCACCAAATGTTGTAATGTGTCCCAGCACCGGCTGATCAGTCAGCGTCATCATCAGCTCACGATCAGCCACGAATGCACCCAGGGGCATGCCGCCACCGAGCGCTTTTCCCAACAATACGATATCCGGTACAATACCGAAATGACCAAACCCCCAGAGACGGCCAGTGCGGCCAAATCCGGTTTGTATTTCGTCCATCACCAGCAATGTGCCGGTATCAGTACAACGCTGCCGCAATGCCTTCATCCATTCTGCCGATGGAGCCTTTACTCCGGCCTCTGCCTGCACCGTTTCCACTATTACACAAGCCGCGCGTCGGGTGATCGCTTCTATGGCTTCAGCAGAATTATAGATGAGATGACGTATATCAGGCAGTAATGGCCGGTAAGCCTGCCGCCAGTATTCGTCGCCGATTATACTCAATGCTCCCTGAGTGGAGCCATGATAGGAATTGTTGAAGGCAATGATCTCAGTACGTCCGGTAGCACGTTTAGCCAGCTTCATGGCACCTTCCACCGCTTCTGCTCCGGAATTGGTAAAATAAACCATGTTGAGTGAGGCGGGCAGTTGCTGCGTGAGCAGATGCGCGTACTGAACCTGCGGGCTTTCGACAAATTCGCCATACACCATTATATGCATATAAGCATCCAGTTGCGCCTGTATGGCAGCCAGTACTTTTGGATGCCGGTGCCCGGTATTGGCAACGCTGATGCCTCCTATCAGATCAATATACTCCCGCCCCGATGCATCCCACAAACTGTTTTTTTCCGCTTTTACAATTTCCAGTGCCAGCGGAGCAGGTGATGTCTGTCCCACATGCCGCAAAAAAAGTTCACGTTGATTCATGGAAACAAAGGTATAAAAGTATAAAGGTTTAAAGGTATAAGCGTATTGTGGTTATGAATCGGAGGAGTATTGAACTAATCGTTATCGCTTTTAAACCTTTATACTTTTATACCTTTATACTTAAATTTGCTTATGGCACTCATACTCCCTGTAGAAGACAAACATCCTGTTTTTGGCAATAACTGTTTTCTTGCACCCAATGCCACCGTGGTGGGCGATGTGGTGATGGGAGATGACTGCAGTGTATGGTTCAATGCGGTGGTGCGTGGCGATGTGAATTTTATCCGCATGGGCAACCGTGTAAATATCCAGGATGGCGCCTGCATTCATGCTACCTATCAGAAATGCGGTACAACTATTGGCAATAATGTATCCATCGGTCACCATGCCATTGTACATGGATGTACACTGCACGACAATGTGCTGATCGGTATGGGTGCTATTGTAATGGATCAGGCCGTGGTTCACAGCAATACTATCATTGCCGCCGGTGCTGTGGTACTTGAAAATACTATTTGCGAAGCAGGCAGCATCTATGCCGGTGTACCCGCCAAAAAAGTGAAAGACATTTCGCAGGAGCTTATCAACGGCGAGATCAACCGCATTGCCGGCAATTATATCCGCTACGCAGACTGGTTCCGTCACCAGGTATAAATTTTCCTGTGCGGTAAGCAACTGACCTTCAACCGGCTGATCACTCCTGTCAAAACGGCCGTAGTTTTACTATAGCAATTGCAATTTTTACGGGTTAAATTCGTTCTACCAATATACCTCAGTAATTATGAAGAACGCCTTGTTATTATCCGTACTCATCTGTTTCCTGACCATGATGGTCTCCTGCAACCTCTTCAAGCCAAAATATGGCTGTCCTACCAACGGGAAGAATGTGGGCGCTGAGAAACTCCTGAGCGGCGACCCCAAGGCTGAAAAAGCAGCCCGAAAAGCAAAGAAATTCAGAAGTTAATTTTAGATTAACAGGCAGCGATTCGGGGAATTTCCAGGTCTTATAGTAAAACCACTAAACCTTAAATCGCATACTATGAGCCTTGCCCTACGAACCACTCTCGGATGCACCGAAGCCATCATTACTGACGATGGCAGCCTGAACCTCTTTTACCAGGTAGCCGGTATTTTGCAGGACGATCTGCGCCTCCGTGTTCTTCAGAAAGAAGATGAGTTTGATTCTATCAGCTGGGATTTCCGTTTCAAAGGACATTATCTCACGCTCCATTACAACATCTACAACGGTATTTCTGTATTCCCAACCCGTACCAAAGATGCTTTACATAAGGATAACAAAGCGGTTGTGGAGCTCGCTACCGTTTTGCAGGACAGACTGCCCCTGCTGCAACGCAATATTGCCTGAGTCAATAGGATCGTTCATCAATAGTAAGCAATAGCGATATATAGCTTTCGTACCGCTCTGCGGTGATTACTCCGTCTTCCACTGCCTGTTTGATGGCACAGCCCGGCTCGTTGAGATGCTGGCAATTATTGAACTGACAATCGACAAGACGACTGCGCATTTCGGGAAAATAATGCGACAATTCCTGTTTGGTAACATTCACGAGCCCAAACTCCCGCACTCCCGGCGTATCGATCAGGCTGCCGCCTCCCGGCAGATCAAACATCTCCGCAAAGGTGGTTGTATGCATACCCTTTCCGCTCCAGCCGCTTACATCCTGCGTACGCAGTTTCAATTCAGGCAATATGGCATTCAGCAGGGTTGACTTACCCACCCCCGAATGCCCGCTGAATAAAGAGATTTTACCGGTCAGCTTTTGCTTCAATTCTTCCAGCCCTTCACCCGTAACCGTGCTGCAGACAATCACCGGATAGCCGGCATCTCCATACATGGCCGCCCATTCTTCATACTGCAGTTTCTCCTTTTCGCGATACAGGTCCCATTTATTAAAGACAATCACAGCCGGCACATGATACATCTCGGAAGCCACAAGAAACCGGTCAATAAATCCCTGTGAAGTGCGTGGCTCCCGTAAGGTAGCAACCAGCACCGACTGGTCGAGATTGGCTGCTACTATATGATGCTGGTACTTCGATTTGGGAGATTGCCGGTTGATATAGTTGCGCCGGTCTGCAATGGAATTGATAATGGCCGTGCCGGCTTCCTCTTCCTCTATATCCATATCCACTATATCGCCAACAGCTACAGGATTGGTACTGGTAATATCATCCATCTTCAATACACCGCGGATGCGGGCATTGAACCATTGGCCCTGTTCGCTTTTTACAACATACCAACTGCCGGTAGATTTATATACGGTCGCTTTCATGAAGATCAAAGATCATGATTTGCCTGCATATCGCCAGTGATCAGGGAATTTTGCGGAATACGGTATAACGCAGGATCATTTCCAGAAGTAAAAAAAACAATGCTGCCAGCACAAAAGGCAGAAACAGCTCCTGGTATTTTTTATAAGAGGTCACATCAATTTTTGATTTCTCCAGCTGATCGATCTGTGCATAGATCTGTTGCAGTCCTTCTTTATCGCGTGCGCGGAAGTAACGCCCCCCGGTTTCGCTGGCGATCCGTTGCAGCAATTGTACATCCAGAAAATCAACGGCGGCAGTACGGCTGGGTACTGCTGCATCCGGCCGCTCTGTAATGGTACTGGGCTCCACTCCCATGCCGATGGTATATACTTTCACTCCCTGCGAACGGGCTATATCCAGCGCCGTCAGCGGGTCAATAAGCCGGGTATCGGGCGCATCTTCCTTTCCGTCTGTCATCAGAATGATCACCTTACTGCGCGCCTTACTCTGCGAAAGGCGGTCAACAGCTGTGGCCAGCCCTTCTCCTATCACCGTACCATCTTTCAAAAAACGCCGGCTTTCCAGCGCCTGTATCTGTCGTATGAGTGTAGCCCGGTCTGTAGTGATTGGACATTGCGTAAAACTTTCACCTGAAAATATCACCAGGCCGATTCTGTCTACCGGCCGCCCCTGCACAAATTGCTGTGCCATCTCCTTGGCCACTTCCATACGCGACGGTTTGATATCGGTAGAATTCATACTCCCGCTCACATCCATACACAATACGATATCGATCCCCTCTCCCAGCGTCTGTTGCTGATCATTGCGCTGCTGTGGTCTGGCCAGTGCCATAATAAGTGCGCTGATAGCCAGCAGGCGTAATACAAAGGGGAAATGAATCAACCGGGTCTTCCAGCTTTTCTCCCGAAAAGGCTGACTGCTGGAGACCCGCACTGTTCCGGTCAACCGGTCAGCACGACTACTCTTCCACCAGATAAGCAGGGGAATAAGTCCGAAAAGCATGAAATTTTCCGGCCATAAAAAACTCATATGTTTGATCCAGTCTACCAGCATCAGTTCATTCCCTCCAGGGTTCTTATGGTTTCGCGGATGACCTGCATCAACTCCTGATCATCCTGTATAGTAGGTTCAAAGCGGGCAAATTTTACAAAATCAGTCAGCCGCAGACTTTTGGCCAGGTTAGTATACAAAGTTTCAGGCAGACCGATTGACCTGAGTTGTCTGACCACATCATCTGTGGTCTGCTGCTGCGAATGGATACCTTTGCGCTGATCGGCATATACACGGAATATATCAACGGCTCTTGAGTAGTACTCTTTTTTCGAAGGTCGCTGTGCTTCCAGTTCATCCAGCTGTGCCATGGCTGTTTTGAATGGGTCGGGCGGTATGGCCGGTGCTGCTGGCGGCGGTGTTTTTTTACCCCTCACAATAAAATAGATGATCACCAGTACCAGCACAGAACCGGCAGCTACCCACCACCACCAGCGCTGTGGTTCGTTTTTGGGCTCTTCGGCCGGCAATATGTCTTTGATATCATGATAAGGCTGACTGGGATCAAAAGGAGTATAGCTTACCTCTACCGGCAGTGTATCTGACCGTAAACTATCGCCCAGTGGCAACGCCGGTATGACCAGGCTGCCGGAGTCGAAGCTGGTGATGGTAAGTATTTGCCGCAAACGGGTACCATTGCCGGTATTGCTGGTATCGATCCTGCCTGCATTCACTATTTCAAACGCCCCCAGCGAATCGAGTCGGAAAAACCGGATCGGTTCCGTCTCAGGAATCTCTGCTTCCAGTGTCAGCTTTATGTGCTCTCCTATCAGTATCCGGTCTTTGTCGGCCACAACGCTGATACGCATATCATGTTGCGACTGGCCATACAATACACCCAGCAATAAAACCAATATACCGGCGGCTCTATGAAATATCTGTCTGCTCATTCAATCATATCCCGCTTACAGAAAGCGGAGAACTGGTGGTTTATTTATTTCTGCTTAAGAAGAATCGCTGCAGCACTTTTACATAATCCTCATCTGTACGCACATGCAGGAGATCGGCCCCGGCCTGCTTAAAGGCCTGCGTACTGTATGCCGTAACCCTGAAAAACTCTTCCTGATACCTCTTACGCACAAATGCATTACTGCTGTCTACCCATCTCCGGTCACCCGTCTCTGCATCCTGCACCCGCAGCAGACCGGCATCGGGCAGCTCCATATCCATTTTATCATATAGTTTGATGCCTATCAGATCATGCTTTCTTGAACCCACCCGCAACGCATCTTCATACTGGGCATCCAGAAAATCACTTAATATGAATGCAATACTTTTCTGACGGGTGATATTGGTGAAATAGCGCAGCGCAGAAGCCACCCGGGTACCTTTTCCTTTTGGCTCCTTACTCAGCAATTCACGCACAATATATAAAGCATGTTGTCTGCCTTTCTTGGGCGGGATATAGGCTTCCACCTGGTCACTATAAAAGATCACGCCCACCTTATCGCCGTTATTAACGGCCGAGAAACTGAGCACCGCTCCTATCTCGGTGATCATATCGCGCTTGGTGGCCTGTTGTGTGCCAAACAAAGAACTTGCACTGATATCGACCAGCAGCATGACCGTCAACTCCCGCTCTTCTTCAAAGACCTTACTGTAAGGATGCCCAAACCGGGCCGACACATTCCAGTCAATAAACCGGATATCATCACCTGCCGCATACTCCCGTACTTCCTTAAACGACATCCCCTTGCCCTTAAAAGCACTATGATATTCGCCAGTAAAAAGATCCGAAGCCAGTTTTTTGCTTCGTATCTCCAGTGCGCGAACCTTTTTCAGTATTTCAGCGGTTGTCAGCATAGTTTAGTTGACAGATGACAGATGACAGTTGGCAGTACTTCCTTTAGGCTGTCATTTACCTTATGATTTAGAAGTCCCGGAATTATCTTGCTTTTCAACCATATTTTCAAAATATCTAATTAACCCATTCATTAATCGTATGCAATCATTCAGTTGTTTCCGTACGGGTATCGCGGCAGGCTCCTCAATATAATTAGTCATTACTGCGATTTCCAGTAAAGTTTCCAATTCATATAAAGAACCGCGGGAGATATGCAGAAATTGAATAGTATCTTTTTTATGATTTCTCCCTAATCCTTCCGCAATGTTGCTTGGCACAGATACTGCAGCCCTCCTGGTTTGTGCAATCAGCCCATATCGTTCATCTATCGGATAACCTTTAGTAATCCCATAAATCAACTCCACAAGAGCCATTCCCTGTTTCCAGGCATCAAGGTTTCTGTAATTAGTCACAATAAGACATTTTCATTCACTCTGCTTGGCCAATACACATTGTCTATTCAGGCAAAACACACAGATTCATCTTACTAAATTACTACTCTTTGCTGTCAACTGTTAACTGTCATCTGTCAACTCTCTTACGGAACATTGATCGCTTTCAAAATATCCTCCACGACATCTTCCACTTTCACATTTTCTGCTTCGGCTTCATAGGTGAGGCCGATGCGATGGCGGAGTACGTCGAGTGAAATACTGCGGACATCTTCGGGTATTACAAATCCGCGTTTGTTCAAAAATGCCTGCGCCTTGGCTGCCAGTGCGAGATTGATACTGGCACGAGGCGAGCCGCCATAACTGATCAGTGGGCGCAAACGCTCCAGGTTATATTGCCCCGGTGTACGTGTGGCAAATACAATATCGAGAATATACTGCTCGATCTTTTCGTCCATATATATCTGGCGGGTAAGATCGCGGGCATTCATTACTTCCTGTACAGACACCACCTGTTTTACGGCAGGTGTTTCTACTCCCTGCACATTTTGCCGAATGATCATTTGCTCTTCATGCATTTTCGGATAGCCTACCACCACTTTCATGATAAAACGGTCTACCTGTGCCTCCGGCAATGGATAGGTGCCTTCCTGCTCGAGTGGGTTCTGCGTAGCCAGTACCAGGAAAGGAGCATCCAGCTTATAGGTAGAATCACCAATAGTTACCTGGCGTTCCTGCATGGCTTCAAGCAGGGCCGATTGTACTTTGGCCGGAGCACGGTTGATCTCATCGGCCAGTATAAAGTTGGCAAAGATGGGTCCTTTGCGTACGACAAATTCATTTCGCTGCTGATTGTAGATCATCGTACCGATCACATCTGCAGGCAACAGATCGGGTGTAAACTGAATACGACTGAATTTGGCATGTATAGCCTGTGCCAGCGACTTAATCGTAAGCGTTTTGGCCAGACCCGGCACCCCTTCCAGCAGCACGTGTCCGTTGCTGAGCAGGCCTATCAGCAGCCTGTCGAGCATATGACTCTGGCCCACGATCACATGACCTACTTCTTCACGCAACTTGTCGGTAAACTGGGCAGCATGGCTGATGCGCTCATTGAGCTGCCTGATGTCTTCTGCGGTTTTTAACATCGGTTGGTTTTATGGTGACACAAAATACGTACTGCCAATTAGCAAAATATTTGCCGATATGTGAATTTGTACCGGATAAAACGAAGTTTTTCGGCATTTATTTGCAGAAACCCTCCTATTCAACCCATTGAAAACAAATAAATACGGTATCAGGACAGGTATTTGCCCACGATCGGCACCCGACGGCCCACACCAAATGCCTTAAAGCTGATGCGGATAATGGGACAAAACTGGTTTCGTTTATATTCATTGGTATTCACCAGACGCAATATCCGGGCTACCACGGCTGCATCAAACCCCAGCGCTTCTATTTCCCGGGGGCCTTTGCGCAATTCAATATAGGCAAACAGCACCCTGTCAAGCAGATCGTACTCCGGCAGACTGTCGCTGTCTTTCTGATTGGGCCGCAGCTCTGCGGAGGGTGCTTTTTCAATGATGTTGAGGGGAATGATCTCTTTTTCCCGATTGATATACCGTGCCAGGGCATATACCTGCATTTTGTACAGGTCGCCGAGCACGCCCAAACCACCGGCCATATCGCCATACAAAGTACCATATCCGGTAGCCAGCTCACTTTTATTGGATGTATTAAGCAATATATATCCAAACTTATTGGCAATAGCCATCAACAGGTTGCCACGGGTGCGGCTCTGTATATTTTCTTCGGCAATACTGAAAGGCAGATCGCCAAAGATGGGTTTGAGTTCTGACAAAAACGATTCATAAATAGTACGTATGGGCAGGATATCGTAAGGGCTATCCAGGTTGCGGCTGAGTGCCACAGCATCATTCACGGAATGATCGGTGGAGTAAGGCGAGGGCATGAGTATGGCACGCACATTCTCCTTGCCCAGCGCTGCTACCGCCAGGGCCAGCGTGACAGCGCTGTCAATACCACCCGAAGAGCCCAGTATGGCTTTTTTGAAACCCATTTTTCCAAAATAATCCCTGATGCCCAGTATGAGCGCCTGGTATATTTCTTCGATATTTTTTTCGCCGGTGAGATAGCTGATGGTGTCGTCGCCGGCACCTACATCCATTGCAGAGAAATATACCGGTCCGCCGGCAACCGCTTCTCCATGGGCAGCCTGCTCCATCGCCTCCAGATCAAATACGCGATAGTCTTCACTGAAGTACTTCATCTCGGCGTGACAATTGCCTTTACTGTCGTATACGAGGCTGCCACCATCGAAGACAATCTCTGTCTGTGAACCTACCGTATTACAATAAAACATCGGCAATCCATACTTCAGCGTATGCGCTTTTACGAGACTGTTGCGCACTATATCCTGCGCATAGTTATAGGGCGATGCCGAAAGATTGATCATCAGGTCAGGAGAAAACCGGACAAGCTCTTCCATGGGTGTGATCCTGTATAAAGGATTTTCGCCCATATTCCAGATGTCTTCACAGATGGTGACTGCGATACGATGGCCTTTGAATATTACTACATTCCAGCTAT
The DNA here is from genome assembly GCA_047600605.1 of Chitinophagaceae bacterium. Classification (GTDB taxonomy): domain Bacteria; phylum Bacteroidota; class Bacteroidia; order Chitinophagales; family Chitinophagaceae; genus CAYMZZ01. The sequence continues at coordinate 2,010,381 of JASGKK010000001.1, forward strand.
CGGCCGGTTCAAAGTACCGGTATTCATCAAACACATCATAGTTAGGCAGCAGGGTCTTGTGCACTTCGGCTTTAATCTCTTTTTCGTATAGCAGGAAAGCGGCATTATACAGGTCTTTGCCTTCTCTGCGCGGATTGCGTGCAGGAGAACCAACCAGTACACCGATCGTATCTGCTTCCTGCCTGATGCGGTCAATAGCTGCATAACATTGCTGCACAAAATCTTCAAACTCCAGGAAGTCACGCGGAGGATATCCGCATACAGCCAGTTCCGAAAAAACAACCAGGTCGGCACCATCCTGCTTTGCCTGCCTGATGGACGCTATTATTTTGCTGGTGTTTGCGTCAAAATTGCCGATATGATAGTTTTGCTGAGCGAGGGCGATCTTCATAGTATCAAAATTACGCTAATGTTTTCTTGCCTACATTCGCAACTACAACAATTTGATAACCGGCACGTTTAGTCACCATGCGTATCAACCGAACCATTTACCTGTCCTTGCTGATAGCAGTCACCCTGATTTTTTCCTGCAAGCAAAAGGAAAAAGCACCCGATGTATCCGGTATACAGGTTTCTGTTACCGAAAAAAGATTTGACCGCGACTTCTTTTCCCTGGATACGAATCAGCTCATGCAGGGATTGCAGCAGCTTCAGGCCGGCTACCCGCAGTTTTTGCCTATGTACTTTCAGGCGGTGATCGGCTCTGCAGAGCCGGAAGAGATCAAACTTTTTTTGCAGCACTACCGGTTTGTATATGACTCTGCCCAGCAGGTTTTTGGTGATATGAAACGGATAAAGGCCGACCTCGAAAAAGCCTTTCGTTATGTGAAATATTATTTCCCGGCTTATGAACTTCCCCATCAGCTGATTCCCATACTTGGCCGGCTTGAATCCATGCAGGATCTGGCACGTATGGATAATGGCGAATATACTGCTGCCTTTATGGGGCCTGATATGGTCGGATTCTTTATGCAGTTCTACATGGGATCGCAGTACTCCGTTTACCAGAGCGAAGAGTTTGTAACCCGTGTAGCTCCTCTCTATCGCAGCCGCCGTTTTTCCAAAGAATATATACTTCCCGATATCATGAAGCAGATTGCAGATGATATTTTCCCCGACAGAAGCCGTACGCAGCCGCTTATTGTACAAATGATCGAAAAGGGCAAACGCTGGTGGCTGACCGGTAAATTCTTACCCGAAACCCCTGACTCCATCATCACCGGTTATACAGGCAAACAACTGGCCTGGTGCCAGGCCAATGAAGGCGATAGCTGGAGCCTCATCACCCGCAACGAAGAATTGTATTCGCTCGAGCCCAGCGTGATCCAGAATTATATTGGCGAGAGCCCCTTTACCCAGAGCCTTTCACAGGAATATTCTCCCGGCAATATCGGTCCCTGGTTTGGCCGTCAGATCATCCGCAAATACGCAGAAGCCAATCCCCAAAAAACCATCGATGAAATAATGAAAATGCCTGCCGAGCAGATATTAGAAGGGGCGAAATACAAACCGAGATAAGGTTGAAGGCGGAGGGCGGAAGGTTATAAGAGTTAAGTTGTCGGCTGATCACTGACCACCAGCCACTGATCACTTGTTAATTGTTTTTCATCGGTACAATCATCTCAAATGGCGGGATGTCTACCTGAAACATCTGGCGGGTATGAAGGTTTTCCATCTGGTATGAACCTTTCATTTTACCCATTTCGGTACGCAGGTTGCAACCGCTGATATACTGATATGACTCCCCTGGTTCTATCACGGGTTGCTTACCAACCACCCCTTCGCCTTCCACTTCGCGATGACTGCCATTGCTGTCGAAAATAAACCAGTGGCGGCGATGAAGCTGTACAGGAAATACATTGTGATTTTCGAGCGTAATGCGATACGCAAACATAAATTCTGACTGGATCGGATTGCTGTAATCCGGCTGATAAAAGGTCTCCACACTCACCTGTACTCCTTCGGAGATGATGCTATTCATACCAATCAGTTTTAGTAAAAATAAGAAAAAGTGATCAGAGTTATAGTATAGTGGACAGTGGACGGTTAACAGTGGGCAGTGATCAGGTAATCAATAACTTAAAACTTATAACTTACTACTTACAACTACATGACTTAACTTTGCGCCTTCAAAGCACCTCTTAATTTTTATTTCAATATGAAAATAGCTGTAGCCAAAGGAGATGGTATCGGTCCAGAGATCATGGATGCGGTACTTAAGATATTCGCTGCCAACCAGACACCCCTCGAATATGAGTTTGTGGATATGGGAAAATGGGTATTCGACAAAGGGTTCAATAACGGTATGACCCCCGAAGCCCGTCAGACCATCGAATCGCTGGGTCTGCTTTTCAAAGGCCCCATGGAAACCCCCAAGGGTAAAGGCGTAAAAAGCATCAACGTAACTGCACGCAAAACATGGAATACTTTTGCCAACAAACGTGCTTTCCAAAGCCTGCATGGTGTAGACACTGTATTCAGCAAGGCTGGCATTCCGATCGATGTCACTGTGGTACGCGAAAATATTGAAGACACCTATGGCGGTATTGAACATATGCTTACTCACGATGTGGCCCTGAGCCGTCGTTTTATCACCCGTCCCGGTAGCATGCAGGTGATCCGCTATGCATTTGAAATGGCCCGTCAGAAAAAAGCCCGCCGCATCACCTGTGGCCACAAAGCCAATATCATGAAGCTGACAGACGGTCTCTTCCTGGAGTGCTTTTATGAAGTGGCCAAAGAGTTTCCGGAACTGAAAGCAGATGATATCATTGTTGATGACCTGTGTATGAAACTCGTCACCCGTCCTGACACTTTTGATGTGGTGGTACTCACCAACCTGCAGGGCGATATCGTGAGCGACCTTTGTGCCGGCCTGGTAGGCGGCCTTGGTTTTGCCCCTTCTGCCAATATCGGCGATCACATTTCCATCTTCGAAGCCGTACACGGTACTGCACCGGATATTGCCGGCAAAAACATCGCCAACCCCACGGCCCTGTTGCTGAGTGGTATCGCCATGCTGCGCCATGTGGGGCTTACCGAAAATGCAGCGGTTATAGAAAACGCCCTGCTGTATACACTTGAAAGTGGCATACATACCGGCGATTTTGGCGACCGCAATATACCTGCTGTCAACACCACCGGATTTGCCGATGCTATCATCGCCAACTTTGGTAAATTGCCCGAGGTAGGCGCCAAACCTATTATTCCCAATAAACCCGGCACTCCCACTCCTTTCAAACTGGAGCAAAACTCCATGATGGTATCCAAGGAATCGGCTCCCGAGAGTATTGTGGGTGTTGACCTGTTTATCGAAAGTGATGAACAGCCTGTGGCCATTGCTCATAAATGCCAGCGTCATGCCGGTGTGAAATTTAACCTGGTGAGCATCAGCAACCGGGGCACACAGGTATGGCCAACGGGCTCTGTATATACCAACCTCGTCAACCAGTATAATGTGCGTTTCGAAAGCATTGACGGCTCACCGCTCAACCAGCAGGATGTGATCGGACTTTATGTAAGCCTCAGTGGCAACTTCAAGGTATGCTCACTCGAGCTGCTCAATATGTGGGGAGATAAAAAAGCCTATAGCTTAGCGCAGGGGCAGTAAACGAGTTTAAAAAGTATAAAGGGTATAAAGAGTTTAAAGGGTGTTTTTACTACCCGCTTTAAACTCTTTATGCCATATTGCAGGACGGCCAGCTTACCAGCATCACTCCTGCAATAAAAACGGGAACTGACCAGCGCCAGTCACGGCCTTCTTCATGAATATTGCGGAAGAAAACCAGGAGACCCAGCAGGCAAACAAATACTCCTGCTCCTATTAATATCCAGCCCATATAAATTTTAAGATAATAAACAGTACAACAGGTATCGTTGATCTTTTAACAGGCACCTTTAAACCTTTATACTTTTATACTCCTTATCCTCCCGCCTGTTTTGTCTGCTTATAGCCATTGCTGATCAGCCATTGCAGCACTTTGGGCCGGTGATCGCCCTGTACAATTATTTCACCATCCTTGGCAGAGCCACCACTGCCGCAAAGATTCTTCAGTTTCTTCCCCAATGCTTCCAGATCTTCTTTGGAGCCTACAAAACCTTCTACCAGCGTGACTGCTTTGCCTGCCCGCTGTTTGGTATCCAGCCGCACCCGCAGTCGCTGCTGGGCAGGCGGTAAGGTTTCCTGCGCCTCCTGCTCCGGTTCAAAACTGAAATTGGGATCGGTGCTATATACAAAGCCCCTGTTGTCGGGCTTATTCTTTTTACTCATGCCAGTTAAGTTACTGCAATTAATAATGATAAACGCCTGTTGGTATACACATTAAGACGGGATGGCCTTCAGGCTGAGATCAAGGCTTCGCGCCTGGTGTATCAATGCCCCTACAGATACATAATCAACACCGGTACGGGCATACTCTTCAATATTATCCAGGTTGATACCGCCGCTTGCCTCTGTTTCAAACTCACCATTGATCAATGCCAGCGCTTCGGTGATCTGGGCGGGCGTGAAGTTATCCAGCATGATACGGAATACTTTTCCTCTGCCATGCGCCAGCACTTCTTTCACATCGCTGAGGCTGCGGGTTTCTATCTCAATTTTCAATCCCGGCTTCTTCTCCTGTACATAGGCCCAGCTGCGTTCGATAGCCCTGGTAATACCTCCGCAGTAATCGATATGATTATCCTTCAGCATGATCATGTCGTAAAGACCAAACCGGTGATTGACACCACCGCCTATACGTACGGCTTCCTTTTCGAGCAGCCTGAAATTGGGAGTGGTCTTGCGTGTATCCAGCAGGCGGGTACGATAGCCATGCAATTTTTCTGTATACTGATGAGTAAGGGTGGCAATGCCACTCATGCGCTGCATACAGTTAAGTACAAGCCGCTCGCATTGCAGAATAGTATGCACGGAAGCCTCCACCTCAAAAGCCCGATCGCCCGGCTGCATAGGCTCACCGTCATCTTTCAGCAACTGAAATGCGGTGGCCGGATCCTTATACCGGAATATCTTTTCGGCAACAGCCACACCGGCCAGTATGCCCGCTTCCTTGATCTTTAATACGGCTTTGCCACGTGCGCTGGGCGGAATGCTGGCCAGGGTAGAATGATCCCCATCGCCCACATCTTCGCGCAGAGCTTCATCAATCAGGTGTTGTAATTGGCTGTCAAAACTCATAGTTACAAAAATAAGTATTCCGGTTACAGACGTCCGAAAAACCTGTTCCGGCAGACCGGCTCTGCCTGTACCGGTTTTTGAAGCAGAACCTTTAATTTCAGGATGGCGATTAAATTCCCTTAATATGCGGTCGTTTCTTATCATTCCTGTTCTTTTACTATCATTATCTGTACTGGCGCAGCCAAAAGATCTCCGGTTATGGTATACCCAGCCTGCATCAAAATGGACAGATGCCATGCCGGTCGGCAATGGACGGATGGGAGCCATGGTATTTGGCCGGCCTGCCGATGAGCTGATCCAGTTAAATGAAGAAAGCGTATGGGCAGGCAGCAAGATCAATAACAACAATAAAAAAGCAGCACAGCATCTGCCGGAGATCCAGACCGCCATCTTTACCGGAGAATATACCCGGGCACTTGACCTCAGCAGCCAATACCTGGTAGGAACTCCACCTCGGGTGCGCTCTTACCAACCATTGGGAAACCTTTATATCCATTATGAACACAAAGACGCTCCTGCCCGGTATGAAAGATCACTCCATCTGAATACCGGTATTGCCACTACATCGTTTGTCGTGGCAGACAACTCCGTAAAACAGGAAGTATATGCTTCAGCTCCAAAAGATGTCATTATTGTCACCATCAGTGCGGGCAGACCGTTGAACCTGTCGCTGGAACTTCAGCGGCAATACGATGTGGATACTTACAGGGCATCAGCAAACAATTTATTGTGTTACACAGGGCAGATCAGCGATGCAGCAGATTCACTCGCAGGCCCCGGAGGAAGACATATGCGTTTTGCCGGCGCTATGAAAATACTCTTCACAGATGGCAAAACGATGACTGCCATCAGCGATACGTCTGCTATCTGTCACATACAATCTGCCAAAAACATTACCATTGCCATTACAGGTGCGACCGACTACAATGCCGATCTGCTGGATACAGATCCGACCATTGATCCGCTTGCTGTTTGCAGCGATAAGCTGAACAAAATTTCCACCCTTTCCCCGGCCACACTACGCAGGGAACATGTAAAAGATCATCGCAGCTATTTTGACCGGGTACAATTTGACTTGGGTGACCCTGCAAATGACAGTATACCCACCGACAAAAGACTGGAACGGGTAAAAGCAGGCGCTACCGACCGTGGACTGATTGTATTGTACTATCAGTTTGGACGGTACCTGTTAATGGGTTCATCGCGTAGTCCCGGCCGCCTGCCGGCCAACCTGCAGGGCATTTGGAATGATCTATATAAAGCTCCCTGGAATGCGGATTTTCATACAAACATTAACCTGCAGATGAACTACTGGCCTGCAGAAACAGGTCACCTGCCAGAAACCGTTTTGCCCCTGGCCCGTTTTGTACAAAAACTGATGGTGCCGGGCGCAGCAACAGCCAGAGAAATGTATAATGCCCGGGGCTGGACACTTCATCACCTGACTGATCCGTTTGGCCGCACGGGAGTGGCAGATGGCGTATGGGGTGTTTCTCCAATGGCCGGCCCCTGGATGACTTTTCCGGTTTACCGTCATTATGAATTTACCCGCGATAAAAAATACCTGGAAGAAATAGCTTACCCGGTCATGAAAGGCTCGGTTTTGTTTGTACTCGACTTCCTGATCCGTTCACCGCAGGGTTATCTCGTCACTAATCCATCGCATTCACCCGAAAATGCATTCTTCGTACCCGGCAGTAACCGGAAAGAAAAATCCCAGTTATCGTATGCGGCTACGATCGACATTGAAATCATCAGGGGGTTATTTGCCAATTTTACAGAAGCGGCCCGTATCCTGCATACCGATGCAGACCTGCTGGCAAAAGTAGACAGTGCCACCCGGCAATTGCCTCCCATAAAAATAGCCGCCAATGGAACAGTACAGGAGTGGATCGAAGATTTTGAAGAGGTAGAGCCGGGGCACCGGCATATGTCTCATTTGCTGGGTTTATACCCACTCAACCTGATCTCTTTGCATACACCGGAATTATTTACAGCTGCGCAAAAAACTATCGAGCGGCGTCTCTCCAATGGGGGAGGGCATACCGGCTGGAGTAAAGCCTGGATCATTAACTTTTATGCGCGTCTGTTGAATGGCAATGAAGCAGGGCGGCAGGTACAATCGCTGCTCGCAAAAAGCACGCTGAGCAGCCTGCTGAGCACCCACCCTCCTTTTCAGATCGACGGCAACTTTGGAGGTGCTGCGGGCATTGCAGAAATGCTGTTGCAATCACAGAATAACGAAATTCACCTGCTTCCGGCTCTTCCCGACACATGGTCTTCGGGGAGCATCACAGGACTATGCGCCCGTGGCGGATACAGTATTGACATGAAGTGGAATAAAGGAGCATTGCAGACGCTTAGTATACTCGCTGCAGAAGCCGGACCCGTCAAAATACGATACAGGGATAAACTGATCACACGTACGCTGCATAAAGGGAGCAACCGTATCGTTATCAATTAATGGGGGGAATTGATTTTACTGAATAGACTGAAAACGGATTTCTTTCACGACTTCTTTATTGCCACGCGTCTTCAGAAATACGTGTGCACGGAAACTGCCTGACTTGGTTTGCAATGTACCAATGCAGTAATGACCGCCGGGTGAGTCGCCCTTATGTTTCAGATCAAAACCCTTTACTCCGTTTGTCGCAAAAAAGTCTTTTACGATCACCTGTGCCTGGGCCTTGCTATAGCTATCACTTTTAACAGGAAGGGTCAGTTCTACGTTATCGTCAAAATATTTGGAGAGTTCGGTCGCATTACCTGCGCGCAGTGCGCTGATAACATTGTCGATCGCGTTCTGGTCTGTAAAAGACGAAAAACCGACAAAGGCAACCAGTAAAAAAGAAGTTATAAGTGCTTTCATAATCTTTTTTTCATAGGTTATTAGGCAAATAATCGTGCCTGTTTTTTATAAAGTAGTTAAAACCGATACTAAAATAACAAAATCACCCTGTTTTAAACCTTTCGCGCTGAAATATAGGAATGATCTGTAGTTTTACAGCGCATTGTTACCTGATAATGAGTGAATTTATACTCATTGTCTTCCTTTGCCAATTGCGCCTGCCATCTGAATAGCCTGCCTGTTAAGCCGGTTAAAACCTGTCTGATCCCATTATTTTTATTAAAAATCAATGTTTTAAATTCATGGAACCCAAAAAAGTAATTCTGATCATAATGGACGGTTGGGGACTCGGGAAAGTTGCATCTGCCGACGCCATCCAGCATGCCAATGCCCCTTTTACCCGCTCACTCTATGGCCGTTACCCGCATACCACCCTTGTAACCTGCGGCGAAGCCGTAGGACTGCCCGATGGACAAATGGGCAATTCGGAAGTAGGTCATCTCAACCTCGGTGCCGGACGCATTGTATATCAGGAATTGCAACGTATCAATGTGGCTATCCGTGAAGGCGAATTTGCCCGTAATCCCCAACTGCTGCGCTCTGTTCAATATGCCAAAGACAATGGCAAAGCGCTGCACCTGCTGGGCCTGGTGAGCGATGGCGGCGTGCATTCTCACATCAATCACCTCAAAGCCATAATTGATGTATGTAAAAATCAGGGACTCTCAGAAGTTTATATTCATGCCTTCACCGATGGCCGTGACTGCGACCCCAAAAGCGGACTCGGGTTTATCACCCAGTTGCAGGCCCATTTAAACAGCTCGGTAGGGCGTATTGCCAGTGTAAGCGGCCGTTATTATGCCATGGATCGCGACAAACGCTGGGAGCGTGTAAAACTGGCCTACGATGCCCTGGTAAACGGCGCCGGCGAAAAGGCAACAGACGCCATTGACGCGGTTGAAAAATCCTATGCAGCCGGTATCACCGATGAGTTTATCAAACCCACTGTTATCGTCAACGAAGCCCAACAGCCACTGGGATTAATCCGTGAAGACGATGCGGTGATCTGTTTCAACTTCCGTACAGACCGTTGCCGCGAGATCACCGAAGTACTGACACAAACCGATTTCCCTGAATACAATATGCACAAACTCAAACTGGATTATACAACCATGACCCAGTATGATCACAAGTTTAAGAACGTGCACGTAATTTTTGAAAACGATGATCTGCGTCAGACCCTGGGCGAGGTATTGCAGGATAACGGGAAAAAACAGATCCGTATGGCCGAGACCGAAAAGTATCCGCATGTGACCTTTTTCTTCAGCGGCGGACGCGAAGTGCCTTTTGAAGGTGAAAACCGCATCATGGTACCTTCACCCAAGGTAGCCACTTATGATCTGAAACCGGAAATGAGTGCCTACGAGCTCACCGATGCCCTGCTGCCGCAACTGGAGCAAAAGACCGCCGATTTTGTGTGTATCAACTATGCCAATGCCGATATGGTGGGTCATACCGGCATCTGGGAAGCTGCTATCAAAGCCGTGGAAACGGTTGATAAATGTGTAGAAAAAGTAGTGACTACCGGGCTGGCCAATGGGTATACCATTTTTCTGACAGCCGACCATGGCAATTCAGATTATATGATCAACGAAGACGGATCACCGAATACGGCTCATACACTGAACCTGGTACCCTTCTTTGTGATCGATAATGAATGGAAAGGCACATTGAAACCCGGCAAGCTGGGCGATATCGCTCCCACCATACTGCATATGATGCAACTGCCGGTTCCTGCAGCAATGACGGGCCAAATCCTCACAGAGAATGCTTAAATTCAGGAGAAAATAAGTACCACCATGATCAAAAAAATCCTTCTTGTACTGCTGGCAGTGCTGCTCATCATCCAGTTTATTCATCCCAAAAAGAATCAATCGGAAGGCGCGCAGCCCAATAGCATTGCTACCGCATTTCCTGTTCCGGACAATGTGAAGCAGTTGTTGCAGAAAGCCTGCAATGATTGCCACAGCAACAATACCCGTTATCCCTGGTATGCAAAACTGCAGCCAGTCGACTGGTGGATGACAGATCATGTAAACGATGGAAAAAAGCATCTCAATCTCGATGAATACAGCAATCGCAGCCTTCGTTATCAATACCATAAACTGGAGGAAATTGCGGAGCAGGTAAAAGGCGGCGAAATGCCCCTGGACTCCTATACCTGGATGCATAAAGACGCCAAACTCACAGAGGCTGAGAAAAATACACTCATTTCCTGGGCAGACGCCCTGCGCGATACCATGAAAGCACATTACCCCATTGACAGTCTTATTCGACCAAAACAGGCCCCCTGAGGGCCTGTTTTTTTACCGCCCGTGCAGCTTTTGTAAGCTAAAATTGTCTAAATTACAGGCAGCCAAACGGGAAATATGACCGAAGAAGCCCTTCTGAAAGGATGCATGAACAATGATTCGGCTGCTCAGCGGGAGTTGTACAACAGGTACAGTTCCAAAATGCTGGCGGTATGTTACCGCTATGCACATAGCAGAGAGGACGCGGAAGACATGCTGCAGGAAGGATTCATTAAAGTATTTCTGCAGGTGCATACATTCGAAAACAGAGGCGCATTTGAAGGATGGATCAGGCGTATCATCGTACACACCTGTATCAATATCCTGAAGAAGAATAAAAAGTTCAATGAAAGTGTGGATATCATTCATGCCACCAGCATGCAGATCCGTGAAGAGAGTGTATCGGCCATTATTCAGGCCAAACAGGTGGTAGAATGTATACGATTACTCCCGATAGGTTACAGGACCGTACTCAACCTCTATGCGGTTGAAGGATACAGTCACCGGGAAATTGCAGGTATGCTGGATATTGAAGAAAGCACCAGCCGCAGCCAGTACACCAGGGCCAAGGCAATGCTGGAAGATATTCTGGTACGGAAAAAGATCATGCAGAAACCAAAACAAGATATTCATTGGCTGGCAGCAGTAAGCCACCGGTAGTTCGTATCCTAAATTAGTAACTGGTTATGGAGAGGAATTTTAGTAACAGGGACTTTGAGCGGTATGTGCAGGAATATGCTGATCAGTACCGGATGTTCCCTTCCGAAAAGGTATGGAAGGGGGTACATAATTCCTTGCATAAACGCAGAAGATGGTATGGCTTTGGTCTCGCCTTTTTACTGCTGATGACAGGTGGAGCAGTTACCCTGGTAATGCGCAGCTACCCTACTTCCAAAAAACAAAATATTGCCACAGCTCCTTCATTTACACAAATCAGTGCTTCGCCTGACGCATCTGGTCCTATTGCTGATAATGCAAAAGAAAAAGAAGGTGATGGCCTCCGCGATTTACTTCGCTTTGATCAGTCACCGGCAGACGAAAATCTGTCGGCCGGCAATACGGCAACACCCCCTAATTCCAGCCTGCGCGCTCCATTCCTGAATAGTTTTGAAGAAAATACCACTCCGGTAATTGATCCGGCTGCGCTGACTGACAACGAACCGGTACGATTGCCTGCTCCGCAACTTGCTGCCGCCGGGCGTAAGAACGTGCAGAACCCGGGCAATGAAGAACGGGTAATATCATCGCTGAACGAATCACTGGTCATCAGACAGGAAGAAGATCCTGCTGCCCGGCAGACCGATTTTCATCTTGCCAATGCTGTTATTAAAAATACAGATGCAGCTCAAAGGAATGTGCCTCTCTTATTCAGTGTCGAAAATATCACCAATAGCTATAAACCACGTCCCGCACGTGTTCAATGGCAATTGTTCCTGACACCCACTACCAGCTATCGCCGTCTTACACAGAATAAATCGTTTAATGGTACACCTTCGCCCGGCCTTCCTTATCCTTTCGCCCAGACAAAGGATGTCAATAAAGCCGTTACTCACAAACCCGATTTTGGCTTCCAGCTGGGTGTAATGGCCCGTTACCCGCTGACACGTACTATCAACCTGCGTGCAGGTCTGCAGTTTAACGTAAACCGTTACGATATCAAAGCATTTGCCTATCCCGCAGAAGTGGCTGTGATCAGCCTGGATGATCCCGCCAGCACAACCGTGGCTACCTGGACCCGCTACCGCAGTCAGAATGGCTACCGCTCAGACTGGTTGAAGAATTATTATTTCTCTGTCTCTGTTCCTATTGGCGCAGAAGTGATCCTGTTTGGCAATAAAAAGAAAACCAGTGTGGGAGTGGCCGGCACTGTGCAGCCGACCTATGTGCTGAGCGATCGCGCTTACCTCATTTCCACAGATTACAAAAATTACGCAAAAGTGCCCTGGCTGATCCGCCACGTCAATGTGAGTACCGGATTTGAAGCATTTGTCAACTACGGCAAGGGACACACTAAATGGCAGATTGGTCCGCAGGTGCGCTACCAGTGGCTCTCCAGTTTCCAAAACAAATACCCGGTTAAAGAAAACCTTTTTGATTTTGGTCTCAAGATCGGTATGTCGATCAATCCCTGATCCGGGTCGCAACACGTACCCGGTAAAATCATCGTAATTGATTTATTTTTGCCTTCTGTCTGACAAAGATTATCCCCTTATGCGCATACTGAGTCTGTTAAGTCTGCTGGCTATCCTGGCATTTATGCCCGGCTGCAAAGAAAAGAAACCGGTAAACGAAGAAAAGCTGTTTCCTGTTCTTCCTATTCTGCAAAGCCAGATTGCAGCTGTTGACAGCAGTGTGATCCCCATCCGTCGTTATGAGCAGCGGGATAGCACACATACCGACACTATTTTTATCAACCGTCAGGAGTTTAAGACACTCGTGGCTGATTTCCTCGCTCTGCCCGATATCTCATTACCGAAATACGCTTCCCGTTTCCGGGAGACATCCAACTACGACGAAACCCTCGATCTGGCTATTATACGACAGGAGCCGGTAGATAAGGAAGATGAATTGATTCAAAGCCAGGAAATCCTGATCAGACCTTCGCCGGAAGGAGATAAGGTCAAAAACATTATTATTAATACACAGCTCAATAAGAAAAACAGTTCTGTCCAGAAACGTATGCTTTGGAATGCCGATCAGGGCTTCCTGATCACTACCATCACGCAGGAGAGCGGAAAACCGGAAACAGTAACTACTGTAAAGGTCGACTGGGGACTGTAACACAGTCTATGACAGCTGCCGAATTTCAACATATTGCATCAGGCCTTCCGCAACAGCCCGGCATCTACAAGTATTTTGATGAAGCCAATGAGCTGGTGTATGTTGGTAAGGCCAAGAATATCCGCAAAAGGGTCAGTTCCTATTTCAATAAGACCCTGGCCAATTACAAAACACATGAACTGGTTCGCCGTATCAGGCGTATTGAATTCACCATTGTAAATTCCGAACAGGATGCTTTTCTGCTGGAGAACTCGCTCATCAAAGAGTTTCAGCCCATCTTCAACATTAACCTCAAAGACGATAAGACCTACCCTTATATCGTTATTAAAAAAGAGCCTTTCCCCCGGGTATTTCTGACCCGCCACCGCGAGGCAGACGGCTCCGAATACCTGGGCCCCTATACCTCAGTAAAGAAGGTTCGTGAGCTGATCGAGTTTACCCGCCATACAATTCCGTTGCGCAACTGCTCACTTAATCTTACCGATAAAAATATCAATGCCGGCAAATTCAAGGTTTGTCTCGAATATCATCTCGGAAACTGCAAGGGGCCCTGCGAGGGGCATCAATCGGCGGCTGATTACCAGGAAAATCTTGATCAGCTGAAAAATCTGCTTCGGGGCAACCTGGCTCCTGTTGTCAAACATTTCAGGGACGAAATGAAAGTGCTGGCAGCTGATCTCGCTTTCGAAAAAGCGGAGCTGATACGTAAGAAAATTGAATTCCTGGAAAACTATCAGGCACGCAGCGTGGTAGTAGGCGCCCGCACCGGCGACCTGGATGTGTTTTCTCTCCTGAAAGAAGGTGATGCTGCTTTTGTAAATTTCCTGCAGGTGAGGAATGGAACCGTTGTGCAAACACATACTACCCGGGTTGAAACACACCTCGATGAGCCGGCCGATGAGGTGCTGGCTTTTTCTATTGGCCGTCTGCGCAGCACTTTCAACAGCGACTCACCCGAGATCGTTGTGCCTTTCCCGGTAGAATATCCCGAAGAAGGTATTCTCCTCACGATCCCCAAAGCAGGCGATAAGAAGAAACTGCTTGAATTATCAGAAAAAAATGCCGGGTATTTTCTGGATGAGCTGAAACAAAAGGCCCGGCTGAGGCTGGGCATAAAAAAAGATATGATACCGGTACTGGAGCAATTGCAGAAAGACCTGCAGCTGCAGGAACTCCCCGTACATATTGAATGTTTTGATAATTCCAACTTTCATGGCAGCTATCCGGTATCGGCAATGGTCTGCTTTCGCAATGGAGAGGCCAGCAAGGCCGATTACCGGCACTTTAATGTAAAAAGTGTCACCGGCATCAATGATTTTGCTTCCATGAAAGAGGCTGTCACACGTCGTTATAAGCGCCTGCGCGATGAGGGACAGGATTTTCCCCAACTCATCATTATTGATGGTGGTAAAGGACAGTTAGGCGCAGCTCTTGAAGCTATACAGGAACTGGGGCTGGAGGGTGAATCTACCCTGGTGGGACTGGCCAAAAATGTAGAGGAAATATTCTTTGCAGGCGATCAGGAGTCGCTGAAATTGCCCTATAACAGTGAGAGTCTCAAACTGATCCGTCGTATCAGGGATGAGGTACACCGTTTTGGTATCACGTTTCACCGTCAGAAAAGAAGTAAAGGCACTTTTAAGAATGAGCTGGAAGAAATTTCAGGTATTGGTAAGAACACCGCTGATCAGCTGCTGAAAACATTCCGCTCCGTAAAAAATGTGAAGGAAAAAAGCCTGGAAGAACTGCAGGCTGTACTGGGACCTGCGAAGGCATTACTGGTTTTCAGATACTTCCATCCGGACATGGAAAAAGACGAGTAAGGTCAAAAAAAATGGGGCCAGGATAGAAATCCAGCCCCGTTTTTAAAATCCAATATCCTATGAAAAACCGAGACGAAAATACAACAATTATCTCATATTCCTATACCCTTCGCCTGTTTTTTGTTATTTTTTTTAAATAGTTCTGGATGAGTTTATTGAATAAAAAAATCCCCGCTTAAGGCGGGGATTTTTACGATGCGTTTATCAGGAGATTCCGGGCCTTAATAAGACCACAGATCCTGTTCAAAGTTGAAGATCTTCTCTTTGATATTTTCTCCTTCCAGCAGGGCCAGGATCGGATCTTTGATATACTGGCGGATTGCGCGGTTGGAGGCGTTATCGAAAGTAGACTTAATGATGTAGCTACTGAACATACGGCTCTCAAACAGTTCTTCCCAGGTCATACGGCTATTGCCCATGTTTTTGGGGTTATATACCTCGCGTTTGGCAAGGATAGGACGCAGATCGGGATAGTATACCCAAAACAACGGAGTTGCGCCGGGTCTTTCTTCACCATTGGGGAAGAATTGTGATTTGAGGGGAGCGATACCCAGGATGCGGCAGTACATGCGGCTTGACTCGCGGTCAAATACCCATTCTTCTTTGATACGAAGTTTCATGACAGTCTTGGGATCAAAGCTGGAGCGGGTTACCACATAACGAAGCACCTTGCTGGGATCCAGCGGATCTACCTGAGGTACAGTATCCATTGAGCCCTGGGTCTGTTCCTGAATTGACTGAAGGGTTTTGGGTGTGCTGAAACGTTCGTCTTCGAAGGCCACTACAGCCCCTGATGAAACGGCTTCCATCAGGATATTGATAAACATTTCACTTCCACCGCCATCACCCATCGCTTCATACCGGAATGACTGGTTCATTTTTTCACGGAGGTCGAGCTCGCGCCATACTTTCTCTGCAAAAAGGGCATCATCTACACGGAGATGCTCATAAGGCAGCGGAGTACGGTCATTGACAAATGATTTGTCAAAGGCATTATCGTTTCTCAACGATGGTGTTCCTTTCACATCTGAAGATGTTGTATCCACTACAATGGGAATATTACCGTAGGGATTGGCATTTACAGGTGCATTATTATTCGTTTGCTGCTGTGGAGTTTCCTGCACGGGTGTACCGGATGTGGTACGGCGGGTTCTTCCACGCTGAGCATTCGCATCTGCAGCCACCAGGGCACCAAAAGCGATCAGTAAACAGGATTTAACAACAAGGCTTTTCATCTCCATTCAATTTATTTGATATAATATACCAGTGAAGGCAGCGACTGTACGCGTCCGTCAGGTCCCTGGGCTTTCAGGTCGTCGATAGTAACCGTACGGCCTGCGCTGAGGTTTTTAACGAGGCGTTGTGCTCCGGGGCTCCAGAAGTTGCCTGTACATCTTTCTTCAATAATGTCACCGGAAGAGGGGTCATCAGCAGTGATCACAAAGCTGACAACACTATACTTCAGGTTGAGGGGGAAATCTTTGATATAAGCACCCACACCTGCCTGAGCTTTGAAAGCACCGGCGGGAACGCTTGCACCACTCACATAGGCACCTACAGTACCTACAGGCTGAGGAATGGTACGAACACGGAACTGAGATACACCAGCTACTTTGCCATCTACGCTCACTGTGATCTTACAATCATCAGTTACGCTTTTAACATTTGCAACGTATTTGCCGGGACCTACTTTCTGCAGATTACCATCGCCACCTGTGATTGTAGCTGTTACACGGTCATCACCACCACCGCTTGCAGCAATGGTTACTTTATTGGGATAACCTACGTACAGTACGTTCATTTCATCGAGGGCAATTGAAGCATTGGCCTGACCTACTTTATACTCAATATTGCGGGTCACTTCTTCCTGCTTGCCGGTGATCTGGTTGAAATAGGAAATCTTTACAGGCACAATGTGATTACCGATTCCACCACCGGGAATTTTGTGTGTTGCAAAACCTTCTTCTCCCAGGGGTACAGTTGAACCACCGATAGAGATAATGGGTTTGGCAGCTTTACTGAAGGCTCCGATACCGGCTTTGATCTCAATCTCTTCGCCAGGCATCAGGTAGTTGGAATTCTGACCTACGATCGCAGCGTAAGAGTCGAATACTACTTTTACTTCACCTACTTTATTATGGCACTCAGCCACAATTTTGTTTTCTGTAGTGCGGATGTCATTCTGGAATTTGCTCAGAATGGTTAATGCAGCCACAGTAGGTACCATACGGAAATAAGCAGCTTCCCAGGTGTTATTTCCTTTATTGGTAGTAGGGGGCTTTTCCAGATCGATCTGGAGGTTGCCCTCAAATTTTGTTTTGATTTCAGGATCTACTTCCAGCACATCTTTTTTGTATTGTGCCAGCATTGCGTAGAGTTTCTTACCCTCACCTTTTTCTACCATCAGGTGAGTAGTGATATCCTGATTATCTTCTTTGAACTTTTTACTGGGATCTTTAATATCGCCGCCTGCATCTTTAACGATACGGGCTTTCAGATCCTGGATATAATTATATACAGATCCGGAGAGACTTACAACCTGTTCTGCCTTGGGCAGCCAGTAACTGGCGCGCTCTTTGGTGGCATCTTCTGTAGTCTTTTCCTTCAACGATTTCATGATCGTTTCGGTAGAAGCGTTTACAGTACCGTTGGTGGTCTCCAGGCTCCGGTTCACCGTTTTAAAGGCATTCAAAATCTCAGCAGAGATGTTCAGTGCCAGCAGAGCTGTCAGCACCAGGTACATCATGTTGATCATTTTCTGCCGGGGCTCACGTGGTAAAGCCATGACTATTTTGGTTTTTGTTGATTAGTAAGAAATGGTGACACTTCAAAAATCACGGGATATGGATTAAATCGAAAAGAACAAACCCTTTATTCCGTTAGTTAATTAGTTGCGACCCTGCATAGCGCTGAGCATATTGCCATAGATATTATTCAGGCGGCCCAGGTTATTTGCCAGCAGAGAAATTTGTTCTTTGGTTTTTTGTGCATCTTCCACACTGCCCTGCATAGCTTCAGAAGCTTTGGTCAGGTTGCTGTAGAAGGTATTCATGGCTTTCAGGTGATTATTAGTGTCCTGCAACTCCAGCTCATAGATTGTATTGAGTGAAGACAGGTTTTTGGTCAGCACCTGTACCTGCTCATGGAATTGTTTGGTACCATCTGCAGCCTGGTTGAAATGCTGGATGCTCTGAGCAGCGCCCAGGTAAGCATCTTTCATTGAACCCAGTGCATTGGCAGCTTCTTTTGTTTTGGCAGTGTAGTCGCCGGTAGCAGCTACCACATCAGTGATATCAGCCATTTTCTCAACAGTACCACCAAATTTTTTGAACCCATCACTCAGGCGGCCCAGGTTGGCTGGAGTAATGTCTGCTTCACGCAGCATGTCTTCCATTTTGCTGAGAGCAGGGTTGCCGGAGTTACCACCACCCAGTGAAAGGGGTGTAGGTTTGAAATTGGGATCCAGGTCAGGGTGAACGTTGATTTCAGGAAAATAACGTTGCCAATGGGGTTCTTCGGGCGGGGGCACCAGGAAGGCCATTACCAGGAACACAATGGCTTCTGCAATCAGACCCACCATGATGGCGTAGTCAGCGCCAGGCCAGTGAAGAATTTTCATCATTGCCGCGAAGATTACCACGGCGGCGAAAAAACTGAAAAGGAAGTTCAGTACTACTTGACCTTTGTGGGATTTGAAGAAATTCATAAAGGGTTCGTTTTTGATAGATTATTAAATTTTAACTAAAACGGTGAGACGTATATGAAAATTGTTGTACACAAGGGAAAAAAAGAGGTCGCCAGGCGACCCCTTTTGTATGGGAAAATCTTTTATTATCTGCGGCGACCTTTCTGCGGAGCGGCGGGCAGGTCGATCACGCTGCGGAAGCCGATATAAGACTTCGCAGAGTCCTGATATTCATACGTGCTGGTACCGGTTTGCAGGTAGTAAGCCACGTCTTTCCAGCTACCGCCACGGATGATCTTACGTTTCATCAGCGGAGGATCGTCATTTTTGGCATTCCAGCGTACATCGGGGTTCATATCGTGCTGGAAGTTGTTGCGGCCTTCGTAGTAGATAGAAGAAGTCCACTCAGCCACATTACCTGACATACAATACAGACCGTAATCGTTGGGCCAGTAACCGTCGGCACGTACGGTATAGAAACCGCCGTCTTCGGGATAGTTGCCACGACCAGGTTTGAAGTTGGCCATCAGACATCCTTTCTTATTGCGGGGATAATAGTTACCCCAGGGGAACATTGACTGAGAGCGGCCACCGCGTGCAGCATATTCCCATTGTGCCTCTGTGGGCAGACGGAAATCAGACTCCTGTACGCGTTTCTTACCATCCAGCCAGGCATTCAGGAAGTGTGTACGCCATTCGCAGAAGGCTGTGGCCTGTTTCCAGGTTACCCCTACTACAGGATAGTTGCCAAATGCAGGATGTGAGAAATAACGTTTGGTCATAGGCTCGTTGTAAGAATACGTGAAGTCACGGATCCACACGAGTGTATCGGGATAAATAGGCTCGTCTTTCTTGATGATAAACTTGGAGCGGGGCTTGCCGGCGTTTTCACGTTTGGCAGCTTCTTTCAGATCGAAGACTTCTGAATGGTAGATCAGTTGTGCTACGTCGATCTCTTTTTTACCGAAAACGCGGTCTTCAGGAGCAAGGATCAGGTTGGTACCAGCCAGCGCTTCTACCACCTTGGGATCATTCCATTTGAGCGTTTTCATCTTTTGCCAGTCTACGCGCTCCACACCATCCGCATCAGATTTTACATAACCTAGCTTGCGGGCGGCTACAGAGTCACGTACCCAGTATACGAACTGACGATACTCATTGTTAGTGATTTCAGTAGCATCCATCCAGAAGCCACTGATAGATACGGATCGGTTACGCGCACTGAACGCATAAGCAGGGTCTTCGTCGCTGGGGCCCATGTGAAAGGTTCCTTGCGGAATGTACACCATGCCGGGAGGCTTGGGGAGTACATAACGATCACCGGGAGAGATACCGTGCACCTGACCATCATTGGGCAGAGCACCGCCTTTGTTCTTCTTTCCCAGGATCCCGCAGCTGGACAGCATGGACAGACACACCACCGCGAGGAGTGCGTAGGTAGGGTTTTTCATTTTCATACACTTAAAGGGTATTGGGCAAATATAATATTTTGGTTTATTCGTATACACAAGGTTACAATTTTTATTTGTGCAGCCAAAGCGGATTATACGCCGTAAATATTCTAACGAGTAACAAGGCCGTTTTATTGTATGCGACAGCAAATTAATTATGCTTTGCGCCCCTGTTTATCAGCGATATAGCTGCTTCTGATGAAGTTACAGGCTGTTGACAGGCATAATCCCGGCACACATAAATCAGCGCCGGTTCACCGGCGGTCTTTCCGGCCAGTAAAGGGAACGTATCATTGCTCTTATCGGTTGCCATGAGCACTTTATATGGTGAAAAAATCCTAAGTATTTTTCCACGTAGCTCCTCATATCCGGTCCCCAAAATGGCTACTTCAGCCGTCCCGGCCACCATTTCCAGCAACAAATTATTCCAGCATCCAAACGATGTGGGGTACCTGACTATTGCCTGACCCAGGGCTGTAACCATTGCAATTGCCTGTTCACGCCAGGCAGCACGGTCCAGTAGTATGCTCAACCGGTACATATTTTCGGCCATTATCGCATTGCCGGAAGGGGTAGCCCCATCATACACTTCTTTTTTCCGGACAATTATAGCTGGCTGTCTGGCTGGTGTATAATAAAAGAAAGGGCCCGTTTCTTCTGCAAAATGCTCCAGCACATATTCTGTCAGCGCAGCAGCCTGCTCAAGCCAGCCCGTCTGCCCGGTAATCTCCTGCAAGTGCAGCAGCGACTGGATCAGGTAGGCATAATCATCGAGAAAAGCCGGTACCGTGGCCCGGCCCATCTTCCACGTATGATGAAATCCGCCCGGCTGCGCCTTCAGATATTTTTCCAAAAACTCCATATTCTTCACCGCCAGATCGCGGTAATGTGATTCGCCTGTGGCAGCATAGGCTTTGCAACAGGCCGTATTCATCAATGCATTCCAGCCCAGCAGCACCTTATCGTCCAGTTGTGGTCTCACCCGGCCACTCCGCCGGTCCAGCAGCTTTTCTTTTCCGCTTTGTATCACTTCCCGGAGCTGCTCAGGAGATATCTGTAACTCTGCCGCCACCGTATCCAGCGATTCCTGCACCCTTAATATGGAGTGCCCTTCCCAATTGCCCTGCGGGCTAATATCATAATACCTGCAAAAAGCCAGTGCGTCGGCACCCAGGCACTCCTCCACCTCAACGGTATCCCATACATAGAATTTACCTTCCACTCCTTCACTGTCTGCATCCAGCGCAGCCAGAAAAGCGCCTTCAGGGTGATATAATTCTCTTTCAACAAATCCGATAGTCTCGGCCAGCACCTGCCGGTATTTTTCATTACCGGTAAGCTGATACGCTTCGCTGATTACACTTACCAGCAACGCATTATCATACAGCATTTTTTCAAAATGAGGGGCCAGCCATTCTGTATCGGTTGAGTAGCGGGCAAATCCGCCGCCCAATTGATCATAGATACCTCCTGCAATCATTTTATCGAGACTCAAAAGAGCCTGCTGCAAACCTGCTTTTGCCTCCTCAGGCAAATCCTCCTGCATTCCCTTTGCGTCTATCCGTGACTGATGATAATACCGCAGCAGGTATTGAATCGAGAAGGTCTGCGGAAATTTGGGTGCCCGTCCAAAACCACCCCATTCACTGTCTGCCTGCTGCAGCAGCGCTTCACAAGCAGTTTTATTCTGAGCAGACTGTAGAAGGTCTGCCGGTTTATTATCGGTCTTTAATCCAAAACTATTCGCGTTGAGCAGGTGTGTCGTAAGATTGGACGCCTGTGTTTCGATTTCCTCCCGGCGTTCCTTATAAGCACTGGCTACTCCCTGCAATACTTCCGTCCATGATGGCCGGTTATGTACACGTTGGGGAGGATAATAGGTGCCTCCATAAAAAGGTTTCAGATCGGGGGTCAGAAATACATTGAGTGGCCAGCCTCCGCTTCCGGTCATGGCCTGTACCGCATCCATATATATATGATCCAGGTCGGGACGCTCCTCGCGATCAATTTTTATATTCACAAAATGGGCATTCATATAGGCTGCTGTATCGGTGTGTTCAAAACTTTCCCGCTCCATCACATGACACCAGTGGCAGGCCGCATACCCGATGCTGACCAGGATGGGTTTGTTTTCCCGATGCGCCCGTTCCAGCGCTTCGTTGCCCCAGGGATACCATTCCACAGGATTATACACGTGCTGCAATAAATAAGGACTGGTTTGTCCGGCCAGGTGATTGGTTTGTTTTGACATAGTCACCAAAGTTCGTGCAAACGGCCTGCCCGGTAAAACAAAAAAGGGATGACATAAGTGTCATCCCTTTCTCTTTATGAAGCGTTCGTTTATTTGCTTTTCTGTATTTCTGCCAGAAACCGGTCCAGTGCGGCCACCATGCTGGGGGTCTGTGGTTGCGGAGCCTTGATCTCAAGTTTCAGCCCGGCCTCTTCAGCAGCTTTAAAGGTATTGCCGCCAAAAGCACCGATAACGGTACCATTCTGTTTAAATTTCGGCAGATTGTCAAACAGGCTTTTAATACCGCTGGGCGTAAAGAAGCAGATAATGTCAAACTCAGTATTGGTCAGCAGTTCTTTTACATCATTGCTCTGCGTACGATACATAAATGCCAGGGCAAATTCGCAATTGTTTGTCTTCAGCCAGTTTACGATCTCATTATCCTGCTGATTTTCAGAACACACATACAGGAACTTTTCGTTGCCTTTATGTTTGTTGATCACATCAAACATGCTTTTGTTGGTACCATCGGCACCATAAAACACTTTGCGCTTGCGATACAGAATAAATTTTTGCAGATAGAGCGCCACCGCTTCTGTAATACAGAAATACTTGGTGTCTTGCGAAACACTCACTTTCATTTCTTCACAGGTGCGGAAGAAATGGTCAATGGCATTGCGACTCGTGAAAACAACTCCTGTATAATTGGGTATTTCGATCTTTTGCTTGCGAAACTCCCGGGCTGGTATACCTTCCAGCCGGATGAAGGGCTGGAACTCCAACGCCACGTTGTATTTGCGGGTCAGCTCAAAGTATGGCGACTTATCACTTTCCGGTCGCGGCTGGGTAATCAGGATTTTTTGAATCGATTTGACCTTCTGCATATCGGCCTTTTTGTCCCCGTTTTTTACCATGTTAGGTAGGCTAAATTGGACGCGAAGTTACGTTTTTCTACTTAAAATACTAACAGCAACACTCTGTAAATCAGGAACAGGGGGGCAACCTCTACGGCAGCGATATATAAAATGAAGTGAAATAGGTTGAACCTGACCTCATTACGAACGGCTGTGAGGCCCAGCACGAACCTGTAAAGAAACAGGCAGGCAAGCCCCGCCCAGCTGAGTACAAGGGCGACTGAATAGATCGGATCTGTCGTAAAAGCCAGTAAAACGAGAAAAGGTAACAGGAAAATTCCGATCACTTTATTGATAATAAAAACGATAAAAATATAGGAGTCCGCTGCCTGCCTGATGTTAAACATCCAGCCCATGATCTTAAGCCCGATAAACTTGATCAGGTAGATGGCAGACAATGCGGCAGCGCAGTAGAGATACAAAAGCCAGAAATTTTCCACCGGCCGGTATTCAAAATAATGGAAGAGCAGGAAACTGCTGTATAATCCGGCAGTAGCGATAAAGAAGATATTAAACACCAGCGATGGCAATGGCGTCTGCATCAACTGCTCCCTGATTTGCCGCTGTTTAAGCGTGGTGCGGAAAAACACCCGAAACAGGTCATATACATATTTGGCAAAAGCCAAACGCAATAAAGCAAAAAGTAATACCAGCGACACCACCACATAAAACAACAGCTCCTTACCCTCAAATCGCCTGTATTGCGATGGCACGGCTACCGGACGCGACACGAAATCAAAAAAAGGATGATGTGCCATGACCTGCTGGGTAAGCTGTGCATCCCAGGTAAGCTGCCAGGGTAATATAGACAATGCCGGGCGGCGTGATAGTTCAACACTCACTGCAGTGTCTGCCGCTACCTTGCTACTGGTATCCACGGTCAATCCCGATGTATCTTTTTGCAGCCGGGCCGTATCAACGGGCGCACGCAGGGTATCTGCCGGCGACTGAGTAAAGCCAGCCTGCTGTAGTAGGAATAGACAAATCAACAGGAAAGAAAAACGCAACAAGGAAGACAGATTGAGCTGCAAAAATAACTTTCGTTGAATGAAAAACATAAGCAGCTTCCTTTTTTCTGTTAACATATCTCCTTTACCGGTGGCCCTGCTGGTTTAAAAATAATTGACAAACCCGAAATGGATTTTGGACTGACGCAGATTGAATTCGAGATCGCTGCGCTTACCTATGGCCCAGGCCAGATTGAATATACCTACTTTTGATTCGAAAGCCAATCCCATACCCACACCGAGATAGGTATAACTCACCCGCGTATTCTGACTGTTGTTGCGCCCCCAGCCTCCATCCGTAAATCCATAGAAATAGGAGTTTTGCCCGATCAGGTACCTGAATTCGGCCGTACCAACAGCAAATTGCGAAAGGTACTGGCTTTCCTCGTCAAAACCACGGAGCAGTTTGTATCCGCCGATCTGAAACAATTCATTACGGAAAATATTCCCACTCTGCAGAAACCCTGCCTGAAGCCCGGCCTTAATCGTGGTGCGGTTTTGAGCACCGAGAGGAAAGTAATGGGCAGCCGTTAATCTTACCCTGAACTGATAAGTCTTTAGTTTAATCGTGTCGTAGAGAGTACCGAAGTCAAAAGAAGGGTTAGCCGGATCTTTTAATTCAAGCACCTCATTATTTTTCTTCAATTTCTTTATACCTGCGGTGGTGATGACCCTCAACTCGTTGCCCCGTGTAGGATTGAGCCGGTAGTTGGTGGTATTGACCTCATAATTGATACCAAGGTTGGTAGTACCCATGTCTGCTGCATCGGGCAGTCGGTATTGCTGCAGGATAAAGTTTTTATTTACTCCGTTTACTATACTTTGAAACCGCTGAATAAAGAGCTTACCCGACTGCTGCGCATTTACCACATACTGACCGCCCAGTTGAAAGTTGATATTCAGAAAAGTGCTGTCTTTCCGGAACATATCAAACGAAAAATCGAGGCCAACAGGGCTGTTGAGCAAATAAGGATGCTGATAAATGATATTGAGCCGTGGTGAGCGTACCTGCAGTTGCTGCCAGTTAAGCCCGATCGTCTCCCCCATGCCCAGTGCATTTTTAAGATTGAGGTTGGCCTCGCCGGTTATCAGTATTTTTTTTGACGACAACTGGTCATTGTTGGGCAGGAATCCCACCAGCACATTTACCTGGCTGCTGCGTTTTTGTTTCAGAAACAATTCCAGCACCGAGCCTGAGTTGAGCCAGATAATACGCGGCGGATTTTCTTCTTCTACATAGGAGAGTTCTCTTATTCGCCGGCTTACCCGCAGCAGTTTTTCCTTGCTGAATACACTGCCATTGGGCAGCTCCAGGTAGCGCTGCAAAAAATCGTTGGAGATCTTTGCTGTACCATTGACACGGATACTGTCAATGTGATAGGACGGGCCTTTTTCGAGATACAGTTGTGCCCGAACCTGCTCGGGTGTCTCTACCTGCACACTATCGAGCCATGTTTTGGCAAAAGGATATCCGTTGTTTTCGAGATAGCTGATTATTTTATCCTGCCAGTTACGCAATTCGGCAAAATCCATGGGTTTACCGTCAAAACTGTTTTGCCGCCAGCCGATAGCCTGCAATACGTCTCTGTCTGTCTGGCGGGTATCGAGTTGTGCCCAGGTATATTTATCACCGGTATAAATTACCAGCCGGGCTTGCATGGTATCAAAGAGTACGGTATCGAGTGAGGCGGTCACATACCCACGTGACTGAAGCAACCCCGGCAGCCTGGTCACCCAGGTGACACATTCATTGCGGGTATCGAATTCTGCCGGCAGGCTTAATGCAGGTAATACAGCAGCAGTGGCCGAATCTGCAGCCCGTATTTCCAGCCGGTATTTTTCTTTTTGCTGTGCATAGAGACAGCTCGTCAGCAATAAAAAAAACGGAAGCAGCCATGCCCGTCTTAATTTTGCGGTATTGTCGCTATGCTGGTTGCCCATAAGATCAGTTAGTATATGTGGCGATAAAAGTATTCATTAAAACACAAATCATTGGCGGGCATTTACATACACATCCCTTTTTGCAGGCAGGCCTGCCACTATTGCAACTTTCACTTCACCACTTCTTTGCGGTACAAGAACGAATTTCTCACTGCTTTATTGAAAGAGATCAGGCTGACGGCCAGGACTGATTACGAAATTGAAACGATTTATATCGGCGGCGGCACTCCCAGCCTGTTCGACATTGCCGATATCGGCTCGCTGCTCGCCGCAATCAGGACGCATTTCCCTGTAAAACCTGATGCCGAAGTAACCCTGGAAGCCAACCCCGATGATATTACAACCGAAAAGCTGGAAGGCTGGCAACGAAGTGGTATTAACCGGCTCAGTATCGGCATTCAGAGTTTTTTTGATGAAGATCTGCAATGGATGAACCGGGCGCACAATGCCACACAGGCACGTCAGCAACTGGAGCTGGCACTGCGTTTTTTCAACAATATCACAGCCGATCTGATCTATGGCAGTCCGGGCCTTAGTGATGAAAAATGGGAAAGTAATGTGAAGCAGCTTATTGGTATGGGTGTGCCGCATCTTTCCTGTTATGCCCTCACCGTGGAGCCCCAAACGCCCCTGCACAAACAGATCCGGCAACACAAATCGCCCGATGTGGATCCTGACCGGCAATCGGCCCAGTTTCTGCTCCTGATGCAATGGATGCGTGAAGCAGGTTATGAGCATTACGAAATCTCCAACTTTGCCCGGCCCGGTTTCCGCAGCCGTCACAATTCTTCTTACTGGCAGGGCAAACCTTACCTGGGGCTGGGCCCTTCTGCACATTCCTACGACGGCAGCAGCCGCTGGTGGAATGTAGCCAACAATACGCAATACATCCACAGTATCGAGCAGGGCACGCTGCCATTCGAAAAAGAAGAACTCACCCGCACTCAACGCTGGAATGAACATATCATGACCGGGCTTCGCACCAGCGAAGGCCTGCATCTGCAAGCCGGTACTTACCGGGTACCCGCCACCTGGATAGATGAACTGGTACAACAAAGCCAGCCTTATATACAAAGGGGACTGATGCAAAAAGGAGAAAACCATCTGCGTCTTACAGACGAGGGCAAACTGCTGGCCGATGGTATTGCAGCTGACCTCTTCCGGTCAGACAATGACTGATATTTAAACGAGCACCTGCTCTATTTGCCAGAAACCCTGCGAAGGAGGCAACTGCTCCCACAATACCTGGTAAATAGCATCAACGATGGGCATTGGAGCCTGTACTGACTGATTGACCATATAAATACAACGGGCCGCATTATATCCTTCTGCCACCATGTTCATCTCCAGTTGTGCCGTGCGAACAGAATATCCTTTACCAATCATATTTCCGAAGCTGCGATTGCGGCTGTGCAATGAATAGCAGGTCACCAGCAGGTCGCCGAGATATACAGAAGCGGCATAGTTGGGTGTTTTGCGGTGGGTGACCGGATCCTGCCCCTGGTGCTCTCCTACCACAATGCGCTCTGCACCAAACCGCCTCAGAAATTCAGCCATTTCATCGGCTGCATTGGCGATATATACACTTAAGAAGTTATCGCCATAATCCAGCCCATGCGCCATGCCGGCTCCAATAGCGTATATATTTTTAAGTACGGCGGCATACTGCACGCCCAGGATGTCGTGATTGACAACAGTATTGATATAGTCGGTCGTAAAACAAGCGGCCAGTTCGGAAGCTACCGGCACATCCACGCCGGAAAAAGTGAGGTAAGACAACTTTTCGGCTGCCACTTCTTCTGCATGGCAGGGACCCAGCACCGCAAAATAATCCTGCACGGGCAGCCCAAACCGGCGATTGAGATATTCGTTCAGCAGTATGTTGCTGCCGGGCAACAATCCCTTTACAGCAGACAATACCTTTTTGCCTTTAAATGAATCTTCGGGTAAGCGGCTCAGCGTTTCTTCAATGAAAGCACTGGGTATGCCAATGACCAGTACATCAGACAACCTGATTATTTCTTCCAGGTCGGTGCTGAGATGCAGTAATGAAAGATCGAAATTTACGGAGGTAAGGTGAGCCGGATTATGTCGTCTTGCACGAAGATGTTTCACATTCGCTTCATTGCGAATCCACCAGTTGACCCGTTGCTGCTTATCGGTAAGTATCTTGGTAAGTGCAGTAGCCCAGCTACCGCTGCCCAGCATTCCGAAGTTTTCCATTAGCCTATTTTAAGTAGTAAGTTATAAGTAATAAGTTTTAAGTAAAAAAGAACTTATTACTTATAACCTATTACCTATAGCTCTTCATACTATTTCTTCTCAAATAATTTTTCCTTAGGCACCACTGTCACCTTCGCACCATCTTTCAATGTCTTGCTGATGGCAGCATAAGGCGATACCACTATATCCTCATTTCCGGTGAGGCCACTCACAATCTCTATATAGGTAATATCCTGGATACCTGATTTGACCAGTACTTTTTTGACAGTACCGTCTTTCTGTACTACAAAAACCACTTCTTCAAGTTCGGAAGAACTCACGGTGCCTTCTTCCTGCGAGCCCTTATCATCATTTTGTTCGTTTTGCTCTTTTTTCTTGTCGGCCAGGCTTTCATCGCTGCCTTTTACACGCGAGGTAACGGCAATACTGGGCACAGCCAATACATTCTCTACCCGCTTGGTTTTAATATCGGCGCTGGCATTCATGCCGGGGCGGAATGGCCATTTGCGTGGTTTGGATGGGTCGATCAGGTCTTTGTACGAAGCCGGATCAAGCCGGATGCGCACTTCATAATTAGTCACTTCATTACTCACAGCGGAGGCTGCAGTAGTTTTGGTACTGCTGGCTATCTGCGTCACCACTCCTTTAAACTTGCGGTTGTTGTAAGCATCTACCTCAATATCCGCACTGTCGCCAATGTTGACGCGTACGATGTCGTTTTCACCAACATCAACCCGTACTTCCAGTACACTCATATCTGCCACTGTCATCATTTCTGTACCCACATTGAAACTATTACCTGCCACGCGCTCACCCTGTTTGATCAGCAGGGAAGAGATTACGCCATCCATCGGTGCTACGAGCGTGGTACGGCCCAGATCCTTATTGGCACGGGTGAGACCGGTTTGTGCAGATTGCACCGTGGCTTTCAGGCTGGTAATATTTTGTTTGGCGGCATTATAGTTGGCCTTTGCAGAGCGAAGTGTGGTCTCAAACTGTTCCAGTTCGGCTTTCGATATTACCTTATCATCATACAGTGCCTTATTGCGGTCGTAAGCCTGCTGCGCCTGGCTCAAATTGGCGTTTAGCGCTTCCAGTGCGGCCTCACTATTGGCAACGGTGGCTTGCGACTGGTTTACCTGCGAAGCAGCCTGATCACGCTGCAGGGCATAGATATCGGCAAAGATGCGTGCCAGCACCTGCCCCCTCTTTACACTATCCCCTTCTGCTACTTTAAGATCAGTCACCTCACCGGAAATATCCGGACTGATCTTTACTTCTACTTCGGGATAGATTTGCCCGTTGGCAGTAACGGTTTCTATGATCGTACGGCGAACTACTTTTTCAACAGCTACCTTTTCGCTGTCGTTTTTATTTCCGCCCAGTATTTTCAGTGCGGCAAAAATTACAGCCCCGATCCCAACGACGATCAAAATCCTTTTTGTTGTTTTACTCATGACCAATAGCAGATTTGGTAATTCAGTGATTTTATAAGCTCAGCCCCTGTCCTCTGTAAAATTCCAGGAGTTTCATTTTAAATACGTAATCAAATTGTGCGTACAGCAATTGCGTCTTTGCTGTCAGTAATGCATTCTGACTGTTGAGCAGATCATAGGTAGAAAGCAGTCCCTGCTCATATCTCTTCTGTGCAAAATCATAGGCCTTTTGCGCTGTTGCAGTAGCCTTTTGATTGGCATAAAATTTTTGTATGGCGGCTGAGGCATCTACGTGTGCCTTGTAGATATCCTGTTTCAGCTGCATATCGCCCTGCTCTTTGGTAAGCTGCAGATTTTGCAATGTCAGTTTGGAGCGCTCCCAGGCTGTACGTGACTGACGGCCGTTGAAGATCGGAACGCTTAACCCGATACCAATGTTCTGACCAAAGTTGGTACGGAACTGTCTGCCCAGAGGGGTCACTTCTTCGCCGATGATTACGGTACGGGGTGCATCCACGCTATAATCTGTTCCGCCAACTGTAACTGTTGCACCGGTAGGCGATTTGGGACCAACAGAAGTAATGGGCCTTTTCAGGTTTACATAGCTTGTCCCCAGTCCGCCAAATGCTGCGATCGTTGGCAGCAATCCTGCCCGGGCTACTTTTACAGACTGTTCTGCCGACTCAATACGTAACTGATTTACTTTTTGCTGGGGCAGATTAGCCATAGCCGAAGCATACACTGCTTCCGGCTCCAGTTCTGCAAGGGGCTTTACGGGAATCTGTGCTACCGGCGGAGTTACTACGGCAAAAGGAGCCCCTGCGTCCAGGTTAAGCAGGGCCTTCAATTGAAGAATAAATTGCTGGGCCGATGCCTGGGCTGTAATAAGCGAGGAACTGTCGTTGGCCAGTTGCGATTCCAGTTGAGCGGCATTCAGTTCCGGCAGTTTGCCGGCATCTACCTGCTTGCGTGTACTCTCCAGTTGAGCGCTCGTTTGTTTTACCTGGATCTCTGCCACATTTACCTGCTCGTGGGCCAGTAGTATCTGTAAATAAGCCACCGCCACATTCAATGCCACATCGTTCTGTACCTTTTTAGTTTGTTCTTTATCGGCTTCCAGTGTAAGGCGATTGGCTTCAATATTGTTGCGGATAGCAAACCAGTTAAAGAGTGTAACCTGAGATTGCATCTGCAGACCCACATTAAAAAACTTGTTGTTTTCCAGAATACCGGTTGTCGGGTTTTCTGAAAGACCAAAACGGTAACCTGCATTGCTACTAAAGCTGAGTGTGGGTAACTGGGCCGCCTTACCCTGTTTGAGGGCCAGTGCCGAAAAACGTGATTGCAGATCGGCCTGTCTTACGGATATGTTATTGGCCAGCGCATAGTCCACGCATTTCTGCAGATCCCAGGGCTGCTGGGCTATGCTACCTATTACCAGCAGCAGGCAAACAGGCAGGAGCAGGATTCGGGTCATCATATAACAAAAATAAAAGAAAAGGGCTGCCAGCGCCCTTATTTTTGACAAATGGAATTACTGCACGTGTTTGAGCGCCTGCAGCAGGTCTGCCGCCAGGTAATCCGGATCTTCCAGCCCCACATACAACCGCACAAACTGATGCTCGGGATTGCCGGCATCAAAATCGGCCTCAGATATTCCGGCGCACTTGGGAATGATCAGCGACTCATGCCCGCCCCAGCTTACTGCCATCAGGATATGTTTCAATGATTCACAAAACCGGACAATGGCCGCCCGGCTGCCTGCACGCAACTGCAGCGTGAGCAGGCCTCCTGCATCTTTCATTTGACGACGAGCCAGCTCATATTGCGGAAAATTCTCATCAAAAGGGAAAATAACCCGCTCCACCTGCGGTTGCTGTTTCAGCAATGCCGCCAGCTGATGAGTGGAGCGATAGACCCGCTCCATCCGTGCCGGCAGCGTACGTAGCCCCCGGATCAGTAACCAGGCATTGAATGGCTGTATGCCGCTGCCAATATTCAGGTACTCGCTGTCGAATATTTTTTTCATCATGGCATGCGTGCCACTAAGCACACCTCCCAGTGTATCGCTATGTCCACTGATATACTTAGTAGCGGTCTGCATAGCGAGGTCAATACCCATCGGTATCACTGGCTGATACAGCGGCGTACAGTAACTGTTGTCGATCATGGTCACAATACCGCGACTGCGGGCAAAGCCGGACACTTCTTCTATCGGCTGCAGTGCAAAACTCCAGCTGTTGGGCGATTCGAGGTAAAAAAAACTGGTATTGGGCTGAGTGGCTTTCTCCCAGTTGCTGAGCAGGGCACCATCAATATAAGTAGTTGTTACCCCAAAACGAGGCAGTATCACATCAAACATTTTAGCCGCCCAGGTATAGGGATTTTTTACCGACACAATATGATCACCGGCTTTTACATTGGCCAGTACGCCGGCAAAAATGGCGGCCGCACCACTATTGAATACGAGGCAATCTTCTGCCTGATCCAGCGCAGCCAGTTTACGTCGCAGAATATCTACAGTAGGGTTAAGACCACGGCTGTACAGATAACCGCCCATTTCGTCTTCAAAGGCACGGGCCAGTTCGTCTACCGTATTAAAGGCAAAGTTGCTGGCCTGCACAATCGGGGGCGCGACCGCATTGAAATACTGAGATCGTTCTTCACCCAGTTCATTAAGTATATAAGACAGGTCCATGAATTAAGCAGATTTCTTTCTGAATGATTGTGTAGCGAAATACAAAAGCAGAAAAGCGGCAAATACCGAAATACCAATTACCGCATACATGGGATCAGTAATAGCGATCACCGTACCTACAAACAGGTAAGCAATAATAAAAATGACCGGCATTACCGGATACAGCTTCATGGTATAAATACCCGTACCATCGAGGTGGCGGGTACGCTTGCGCAGGATAAAAATAGTAGCAGCAGAGGTAGCCATACCGATAGAATCAAGGAAAATGGTAAAACTCAAGATCTGGTTAAACTGTTCGGCAAAAAATAATACCACAATACATATGGCTGCAAATGCAGTAAGGCTAACCGTCAGCACATCTCTTTTCTCATCTTTTTTGCGGAATGCCGCCGGCAATATTCCGTCTTCACTCATGGCATACATAACCCGGGGGTTACTAAGTAGCAGTACATTCACATAAGCCAGCACCGCTACAAAAAGCAGGATAGAAGAAACATATTTGCCGGTAGGGCCAAACATCTTTTCGGCAATAATGGCTGCTATGCCGGAGGTCTCTTTCAGCTCATTAAAGCCGATCACTTTATAGTAGGCAAAACTTACCGTCATGTACAGTGAAATGATCACCAGGATGCCGATGAAGATGCCCCGGGGAATATTTCGCTGAGGCCGTTCAATCTCATCGCCAAAATTGATGGTCTGCTGATAACCGCCGTAGGTAAATGAAGTGGCTTTAAGCGCCACGCCAAACGAAAGCAGGATAGTGCCAAAACCAACCGTATCAAGATCCGGCACGGGTTGTGGTGCTGTATTATACAATACGGGAAAAAACAGTGCTGCGATCAATACCACCAGCATGGCGATCTTGATGAGCATAAGTACATTCTGGGTTTGTGAGCTCATACGCAACCCCATCAGGTTGACTCCATAAAATAAAATGATGGCTGCCATCGCTACCAGCGACTGTACAAAACTGCTGGCACCCGGCAGAATGATAGGTGTAATATATTCACTTCCTATAAGCGCCACCCCCGAAAGACTGGCCGCATTGGATATAAGAATGATACAGTTAATAGCAAAAGCAATGGAGGGGTGATATGCGTAGGAAAATATCTTGTAGTAGCCGCCTGTAACCGGATAGCGGCTGCCGATCTCAGCATAGGTAAGTGCGCCGCAGAAAGCAACCAGTCCGCCCACGATCCAGGCACCAAAAAACAGCTCCGGCGTAAGTGCAGCCTGGGCAGCATCTTTAGAGGTTCTGAAGATGCCCATGCCAATCACCAGGCCTATCACAATCATCGTCAACGAAAAAAGTCCGAGCTTATTTTTGTTTCTCATGCAATGAAGGTAATGAAATAACGTTTTACCTTCATATCGCCAAGCAAGCCAATACTATGAAGAAAATTTTACCACTGCTTACCCCTCTCTTTTTATGCCTCAACGGCCTGGCTCAGCAAGCCGAAAAAGACAGTCTTGTAACCCTCGACGCAGTGACCGTTCGCGCATTTGAACAATACCGTACACCCAATAAAACCACGGCTCCGGTCCGCATCATTCAATTCAACAACAGCGACCGCAATAATAAACTCTCGCTGGTCAACAGCTTTAACTCTATTGCCGGTGTGCGTATGGAAGAGCGTTCGCCCGGCAGTTACCGCATCAACATCCGCGGCAGTTCACTGCGGTCTCCGTTTGGCGTACGTAACATTAAAATATACTGGAACGACATACCTGTCACCGATGCCGGTGGCAATACTTACTTCAACCAGTTTGCCTGGAACAATTTTTCCAGTATCGAACTATTCAAAGGCCCGGCTTCCAGCCTGTATGGTGCTGGCACCGGTGGCCTTATCCTGATGAACAATTTTGACAACTGGCGGCCGGGCGCCAGCCTGGAATATGTAGGAGGCAGCTATGGCCTTCATAATATACTGGCATCGGCACGGTTTGGTGATAGTGAGCACGCCAACCAGGTCACCTATGCACACAACCAAAGCGATGGTTATCGTGTACAAACCCGTATGCGCCGCGACAATGTAAGCTGGAGCTCCCGTATCAAAACATCCGAAAAACAGGAACTGACTGCATCGCTCCTTTATACAGACATGTATTATCAGACACCGGGAGCACTCACCCTGAATGAATACAATACCAATCCCAAAGCGGCCCGGCCGGCAGGCGGTGGCTTTCCCAGTGCGGTAAATGCCCGGGCAGCCATCACACAAAAAAACCTGACAGCCGGCTTCTCCAATCATTACCAGATAAGCACCCACTGGCGCAATCAAACCACCCTCTTCGGTTCTTTTTCGCAGATAAAAAATTCAGCTATCCGCAACTATGAGCGCCGAAGCGAACCTCAATGGGGCGGGCGCACTGTATTTGTACTGGATCAGAAACAACAAAAGAATGGCTGGCAATGGGTAGCCGGAGCAGAATTTCAACAGGGCTATTTCAACACACAGGTTGCCAACAACCGCAATGGCAGCCCCGATACCATCCAGACCAATGACGATATCCGCAATACCTTATTTACCGCATTTACGCAGGCCGATATCAACCTCAGCGAAAAATGGCTGATCACTGCAGGACTCAGCCTCAACCGGGCACAGGTAGCCATTCGCCGCCTCAGCGAGTACCCTGTTACCTTGCAAAAAAGAAATTACCGGAATGAACTGACACCGCGCCTGGCCATCCTTCGTCAGCTTAATGCTGACCTCTATTTGCTCGCCAGCGTATCCAAAGGTTTTTCACCCCCTACCACAGCCGAAGTATTACCTTCTACCGGAGTTATCAGCACCGACCTGGAAGCTGAGCAGGGGTGGAATTATGAACTTACTGCACGCTACAGCCTGTTTAACCGCAAGCTGCAACTGGAAGCCACCGGCTTTTACTTCAAATTAAACAATGCCCTCGTACAACGACGTGATCTTTCCGGTGGCGATTATTTTATCAATGCCGGTGATGTACGTCAAAAGGGGATAGAGCTGCATGCCGATTACACACACAATCCTGCTTCATCGCGTGTCATTCGTTATGTATTAATACAGACCGATTACACTTACAGTCATTTCCGCTATGGCAGCTTCATAAAAGGCGCAGATGATTTTTCAGGTAAAAAAGTACCTTCTGTGCCCGCCAGCACCCTTTCCGTTCTGGCCGATGTACAATCCACTCACGGCTGGTACAGCCAGATCACCTGGTATATGGCTTCACGTATTTACCTGAACGATGCCAATACTGCCACAGCTGATGCCTATCAGTTGCTGGGCTGGCGGTTGGGCTGGCGCAAAAACCTGTCAAAAGGTATACGTCTCAACCTCTATGCCGGCGCCGACAACCTGCTTGATGAAAAATACAGCCTGGGCAATGATATCAACGCTGCCGGTGGACGTTATTACAATGCAGCGCCACGTAGAAATTTTTATGGCGGGGTAGCAGTTCAGTGGGACAGGAAAAAATAATGTGCTAATGTGTTGATGTGCTAATGACTTCAACAAGCCATTTTATCCTGTTGAACCACTTGCACAAACAATGTGCCCCCTTTATACACTTTAAACCTCTTATACTCTTTATACCTTTTCATTCAGAATCTCAATAAGCAAGATTATTGCATCATTACTAAGCGCTTCCCATTCCACATCTGTAGCATCCCACAGAGCCAGTCCATCACCTGCATGCAGCAGACGCGACTGCACTTCAAACGCGCCCTGTATCACGTATACAAACAGGCTACGATCTGAAGAAAGCCGGCAGGAATCTTCTGACCGTCCTTTGTATTTGCCCAGTCCTGCTACAAATGGCAATGTTTTTTCCGGTCTTTCTTCCATCCAGTTTATCCGGTCTCCGGACAGTTGAAGCGGGTATTGCAGTACTTCATTCTGCAGCGGTGCATTTTCCGCTTTTATACCTATCTGAATAAACTGGATCAATTCGCTGTAAGGATTATGAATACGCAGAATAGATTTTTTTTCTGCCGGCCATACCAGCAGCTCACCTGCTTCTGCCTGTCGGGTGTGATGCCCGGTTCCGCTGCATTGCACGCCTCCTACTACCGGCACCAGCAACAAATACGAATCCTCCCGCACTTCGGTGGTCAGCCTGCGACCCGGCGCAAGCGTCTCTTCGTTGAGCAGATAGAGGTTCCCGAAAGATTCCTTATGCGGATTGATATAACAGCCGGCATTGAACATATTATAAGTTCTGAACCAATCTGATTCCGTTAGCCCCCGCTCATTTGCCAGGAATATCTTTGCTTTTGATTCTGTCATTTTTCCTGATCCGTCTGAAGTGAATAAATACCCGTATGAGGCGGCAGTGTAAATAAATGTGTCTGATAATGGTCATTATCAGCTTCAACACCGTCAGCCGACAATAACAGGCTGTCTCCTATTGTATCGTGCCAGCGTTGCGAAAGACTATAAAAAAAGATCGCAACCTGATGCTGTGACTGCTGTTGCAGATGCGATGCCATTATCTCAAAACGATATTGGTCAAATGGCAGGAACAATTGCCCCACACTATCCCGCAGGTCGGGGATCACACCCTGTAGTTGACGCAGATAACCAATCACAGATGTGCTTACCAGGTGATGCAGCTGTGAGGCACGTGGCAGGGCTGCCTGCATTTGCGCAAAGCTCATATACTGGCCTTCGTTGCTAAACAACTGACCCTGCATACAAAACTCCCGGTAACTATCGGCAAAAATCATTTTTTCCCAGACGCCTTCGCTCTGGGCTGTGATGATTTTTTTATAAATGAATGAGATGGTTTTCATCTTTAGTGCAGTTCAATACAAGGTGTTTAAAAGTATAAATGTGACCCTCCCTGTAAGCACTTTTAAACCTTTAAACTTTTATACTTTTCACCCTTTCACCTGAATATTATGCGTAAGCGCGTATCCGGCTGATATGCTGCCTGAGATAGTTGCCATTTCAATATTGGCTGTGTCATCACTGAATATATTATCATTGGCATTGTAGGTATAGCCGGTCATCCCTTTGGTATATCCATAGGTAGTACCAGCCGAACTGTTTACCGTAGCCACGGCGCTGCTGCTGCCTTCAGGAAATGATATCTGTGTGACCAGCAAGGAAGTACCGCTGGCATTATAGACATGCACATGGATATGTGTGGCCCGTCCGCTATACCAGCCCGGAAAAACAGATGTAAATTTTACCAGGCCATTCGAATCCGTCACCTGGCGGCCGCGCAGGAAATGCACACCTGTATAGTTCACACTTTGCATACCGGTACCACCGTACTCTGAGTAATATCCATCTTTATCGCAATGCCAGATATCGACAATAGCACCCGCCAGTGCGGCACAGCCATTGTTGAGATTGCGGATAGCAATTTCAATAGCCAGTGCCACTCCGGTACGATCGTCGCGGATATCGGTACGCTGCAGGCCCGATGGTGTTTTGGTCGGAAAAGGACCTTCCGTTTCTGTGGGCGATGCGGTACAGGTACTACTGCTGCTGCCTGACCCGGATGAACTTTCAGAACCCGAATCGGTACTTTCCTCATTGCTCTTGCGGCAACCCAGTGCCAGTGGTGCAACAAAGGCCACACCCAGTGCAGCCATTCCCTTTCGTAAAAAAAGTTTTCTTTCCATATCCCGATAGTTTAAACCAAATTTCTACCGGTATCTGTCACTGAGCAATTATCATAGATGAACAGGAGATTTGTGCCGATGAGAGAGAACAGTGGACAGTGGACAGTGGTCAGTGGTCAGTTAATAGTATGTACAACAACACGTACATTCCTACCTTTAAACCTTTATACATTTTAAATTAATACCTGACCGGCGGGCAATCCAGCATATCTTTTTTACCAATACGGTAAATCACGCTCAGGAAGTGTGAATGATAGGCATCATCTTTATTGGGATTGACGGATTTACTGAATCCATCGAGGTAATCCGTTCCGGTAATACGGTAACTCGTTTCGGCCTGTATGCCCCATTTATCGGAAAAATAATAGCGCAGGCCCAGGCCAAGAGGAATTACCAGTTTTGTTTTAGGCGGTTTTTGCTGAATATCTGCTTCCAACCCGGTGATTACCGGCGAGCCATCACCAAAATAGGTGGCATCGAACCGGCTCCAGTCCCGTTTCACCGAAAGAAAACTGACACCTGCACCGGCAAATACATAGGGAGCGAGTCCTTTGCTTTCATAATTTTTACCCAGGATATTCCATTCGGGCAATAGCGACAACTCTGCCACTGGTGTCTTGAATGCGAAGGCACGGCGTGCACGGTACTCCGGATGATCATACACCGCCTCATCTGCCCGCAGCGAACCCAATGCCAGATTGGCTCTTAGCGATAAGGAACGGGAAAAGAGACGGGCACCGTATAAATTTAGTGCCGGCCGCATTGTTCTGTAAGAACCGGCCGAGTTGGGTGTAAGATCTCCCATGTATACAAAACCACCCAGGCCAAGCCCCAACTGATAGCGTGGCACATTTACACTTTGTCCATACACAGACACAACAGCCAAAAGCTGCCCGGCAATCATACCGATCAGGATCTTTCTCATGTACAATACGATTAAAAGAATAAATACCTCAGAAAGCAATTAGCGGTAATGGATAGGAAGAAAAGGCAGGAGGGCTGGTCGCTCTTTAACGCAAGCAGGACGCCAAAGATTGAATGGGAAATGTTAAAATAGTGGACAGTGGCCGGTGGATAGTGGACAGATGACAGTTGAGTTACCTGAACTATCGCTTTAAACCCTTTAAACTCCTTATACCCTTTAAACTTTTGCTAACGCTGCTTCCACTCCTGCACAAACGATGCATAGCTGTCGCTGATGGGTAGCTCAGTGGAGCCCAGGCGGGCTTTTCTGTTTTGAACGGACAATACCCTGTCTACCGCCACAATATAACTCCGGTGTATGCGCCTGAATTTTTCGGAAGGCAGTTTTTCGAGGGTGCTTTTAAGCGTCATCAGTGTCATAACGGGTTTACCTTCGGTAAGATGTATTTTCACATAATCTTCCAGGCTTTCGATATATTCAATCTGCTGTAGGGGTATTTTGATCATCCTGTATTCCGAATACACAAAGAGATTATCCTGTCCTGCATTACCAGACTTGTTTTTATAGGCAAAATATTCTGCAGCTTTGGTCACCGCTTTTGAAAAACGGTCAAACCCGATTGGCTTCAGGAGGTAGTCAATGGCATCCAGCTCAAACCCTTCATGTGCAAATTTTTTGTATGCGGTGGTAAAAATGATCATAGGCCGTTCTTTTAATGAACGAACCAGGTCAAGCCCCGTGATATCAGGCATATTGATATCTACAAACAGTAAATCAACTGCGTTGCTGCGCAGAAACTCCCCTCCGCTCAATGCATCGTCAAAAGTCTGCAGCAATTGCAGGCCCGGTGTCTTTTCGATATAAGCCCGCATCAATTCAAGCGCCGGCGGTTCATCGTCTATGGCAATACATTTTAATACCATGCAATCACTAAATTAATAAATCTGTTTAAGGTAGCCTTTCAACCAATTGCTCTTTTATGCCTGAAGGGTTAACTGTACTGTATAGAGTCCGCCTTCTGTATTAATGTCCAGGAAATAGCGTCCTTTATACAGATGCTCCAGGCGTTGACGGGTATTGGCAATGCCAATTCCTGTACGTTCGACCAGGCGCTGATGTTCATACAGTTTATTCTGGCAAAAAAAAGTAATACTATGCGTTTCTACCGCAAGGCGTATGCGTATAGTGGAGGGCTCATGGTTGCTGATGCCGTATTTGAATACGTTTTCGATAAAGGTCATCAGCACCAGGGGAGCAATCTTTTTCTCCCCCACTTCTCCGGTTACTGAAAACTCGACGTTCATTTTCCGGCCCAGCCGCAGCCGCTGCAGATCTATGTAATCCCGCATACATTCCAGTTCATGACTCAGCAGCACATAGTCTTCGCGGATATCATCGGTCACATACCGCATGATATTGGACAGTTTCATAATACTCTCTGCCGTATGTTCACTCCTGGTAATCGCCAGCGAATAGATATTATTCAATGTATTAAAAAGGAAATGCGGATTGATCTGTGCCTTCAGAAAACTGAGTTCAGCGGTGGCTTTTTCCGCTTCAGCCTGCATGGCCCTTTTTTCTGTCTTGCGCCACTGGCTGATGATACAAAGGGCGGTGCTCATCGACCAGACGGTGATAAAAAGAATAATACTGACAATATCTGTCTGCCAGCGCCGTGACCGGCCACCATCTGGCGGACCGGGAAACGGACGATTGCTATCAGCCGGCATCCTATCCGGAGGTCCGGCAAAAAAACGTCTGTCCATGGAGTCAGCTGGCTGGAAGTTGCGACGGAATGTCTGTCGCATACCGGGCGGGCCATTAAAGTTATTCTCCACACGGTCCACACGTGGAAACCGTTTCATGAGCCGGTCAAAAGGCCGCAGCATACTCACTCCCGCCAGCAAAAGCAGGATGATCGAAAAGTAAAGCAGAAAACGCCGGCGCAGGTAAAACGCGGGAATAAGCACATGAATGTTCAGGTAAAACAGGCTGACATATACTGCAGCAAACAATGCAAAAGGCCAGGAGAAAACGCTATGCATCCAGTTGCTGCCTCCCGGAGCCCGATAGGCAAAACCCAGTACCAGTATGAGCAAAAGTCCCCAACCGGCCAAATGGGCTATTATATTAATATGGCGTTGCTTCATTACCGCAAAGGACGATAGCGGTAAAGATAAAGGCTATCGTCATAACGGTAAAAAGGCCGATTGTGCCGATGAATGCGAGAAATGATAGCAGGACTACAGA
Organism: Chitinophagaceae bacterium; assembly: GCA_047600605.1. GTDB lineage: Bacteria > Bacteroidota > Bacteroidia > Chitinophagales > Chitinophagaceae > CAYMZZ01. Next base: position 2,051,734 of record JASGKK010000001.1, read on the forward strand.
TCTGCTCAACGCCTGAGTACGAAAGAATGATGCTGCACACGGTCCTCTGTCTGTACCTGCAGCCAGTATGTACCTACCGGCCAGGATGGTGAAAGCAGTAAAATACCGCTTACCTGTGCCGCACCGGCTTTTACCATACGTGTATCCAGCACCTGGCCACTGACCGATATGATCCGCATCGTCACCGTTGACCCGGGTCTGCAACCTGCTATGCTATACTGTAGCTGGCTGCTCGCCGGATTCGGCGACAACTGAATCATCACCTCTTCTTTGACCTTGCGCTGCACCCAGTGTATTTCACTGTAGTTGTGATCGCCGCCGGCATCGGTCAGGCGCAACCTGTACCAGATTTTTCCAACAGGCAATTGATGATCGGTCCATTGATACTGTTTGGTAGCAGACTGACCGGACGCTGTTACAAATCCGGCATTGGTCCAGTTGACACCATCAATGCTCCGCTGAATTTCATATCCCTGCAGGGAAGGTTCTTCCACTGCTGTCCAGTTGAGCGTTGCTTTGTCAATACCCGTGAGCGTTGCTTCAAATGATATTAAACGAACAGGCAACACGAAGTTTTCAACAACTATCCGGTAATCTTCCACTTCACCCATAGCATAATAACCGGTAGCATTGGCAGCAGCCATACCTGCAGAAGTCTGCGTGATGCGTATACGCAGATAAGTATAGGAACCGCTGGGCAAAATATTGGGCAGCGATGACCAGCTAAGATCCACCTGCTGTGTGCCTGCAGCTGAAGGCACCGTCATAGCTGCGCTCGCCTCTGCGGCATCAAATAGGCCATTTCCATTATAATCCAGCCAGCCGATCACCGTAGCCGATACGCCGCTGGTATTCTGCACATCTACCCGTGCAGTATAGCTGTTGGTAATGGGGGAATAAATTGGTATAAAAGAAAGGCCGTCTTCATAGTTATCTTCCGTAGTGGTAAAACCTTTTTTCAACCACTCCACGTCTTCTGCCGCTCCCAGGATCATGCGGGTTCGGCGGCCTGCCACATTCGGTGTCAGTGTATCATGACATGCAGGCGATAACGGGTCGGGGTCATAACTGGCTGGTGCATCACCAAAATCCAGAAACGGCCGATATGGGCCTGCTGCATCACCCCAGCTGGCGCCGCTACCCGTAGGAATCGTAGGACCAAGCGGTGCTGAAATAGTATAGGCGGTACCCACTCCATTGGTTCCGTTATAGGCTGCAATGGTAGCATCTACATTGTACATTACTTCATCCCAGCCCAGTGAGGTCTGACGAGGCACCGGACCTACCGGCGTATAATTGGTACGCACACCCGTCATCAGATCAAAATGATAATAATTGATATCACCACTGCCTGAACCATCAAAATCCACAAGGCGGCCATTGCTGATTGCAAAATCGCTCCAGTCGTGTATGTTTTGTGAGTTGGAGCCATCGTCAGCCAGTATACCAAATACCTGGGTAGCCGGTGCAATGGCATTGCCCGACGCATCAAAATCAATTTTCCAGATCGTAGACTTCCGGCTGGCCGCATAATCGGCTCCGGTATATCCTTCGATACCGAGGTAAAGCGAACCATTATAAAAGCTGGCCGCGCCTGATTCCACACCTGTTTCATAGGTGGGAATGCCGAATGTGTTGACATTCGGAATAAGAATAGAAATCGTTTTGGTATCAACATTATACTGACGCACCGTCTTGTCACTCTGCGGCAGATTACCGCCAGACAGACTGAAGGTATAATATACTACGCGTCGGTAAGGGTCGTATGCCAGTGAATTAAGCCGATTATGAGCGGGCTCATTAAAGAGGAAATAAGCCTGCCCGTTCAATGGGTTGACATAATAAATATTATTATTGACCACTGCCAGTACATATTGCGGCTGGCCGTTAAATGGACGTGATACCTGTTGATAGTTGTTGGGGAAGCTGCCCGTTACACAGGCGCTGATATCAGACAGCCAGATATTTCCGGAAGCATTATCGAGTGTGATCACTATTTCTTTTACCGGACCGGCTACAGTTATATTAATAGAACCACGTGTATCGCTATTGTTATATCCGGTGCCGGGTGCAGTAGCTGTAGGGTTATTGGTTGTGCCGCCAAGAGTAATACCAGACGTTCCGCTGGCAAGAGCAATGGTCACAGGCAGGGCAGTAGCCGCCGCATTGGTCGCACCGAGGCGTACACGCTGACTATTGTCCACATCAAATAAAGAAAACCGCACGTTGCTTACTTCGGCATCAAAGGTCATTGTGATGGTAGTGGCCGATGTAGCGGTAGTAGTAAACTGTACATCATCTCCTGCTGTCACAGCGGGACTGCCCCCGTGAGCTGTATTGGTTCCATTTTCGCCATTAAGCGTGATATTGGCCTGCGGAGCCATGGTAAGTGTCACTGCGCGGGTGCCAATAGCAAACTTTTGGGTAAAAGGGAAAGCAGCAGATGGATAATAATCGGTATAACGGGTATTGCTGGATGGAAGAAAGTCGATATGATCCCAGTTTAATTCCGCCTGTGAGGTACCAGCCGGACACTGGCCCATGGCTGCCTGTGCAGTCAGCCACAACACCACTATAAGATAGAGCCGGGTTTGTTTCTTTTTCATAGTACGGATTGGATTATATTCCCTCAGCTTCCTGGTCGATCTGCGTATACCTGATCCGCATGATCAATACAAATTTGTATCAAAACATCCGCACAAGTGAAATAAACCACCAAGTTTTATTTCACATTCAGGAAGATTGCTGATTGCCGTACAGGTAAAAAAGCTTTGCGATACGTATTTCGTGTAATTTGAATTAAGTGGTTTTCTCCCGGGTAAGAGCCCTTAAAATTGACGAAAATCATCAGACTTCCCGTAATCTATTAATTGTCCGACCCTTAGATATCAGTATAAATACTTTATTGTTTGCATCCCGGCAGATGCTACATTTGCAGCCGACCAGGTTCTCCCTCGTGGAGATTAAAAGGGAAGTCCGGTGCAAATCCGGCGCTATCCCCGTAGCTGTAAGGATGGAGTACGCTATTAAATGTGTACCCAACGGTTGCTAAAATGCCACCATTGTTGCAAATCGGCCACTGCTCCGGCATACCGGATCGGGAAGGCGGCAACAATCATCCAAGCCAGAAGACCTGCCCGGTTGATTTAAACCACATTCAGCTTTCGGGTGAAAAGCATGAAATGTATTAGCCCGGCTACGGCTTTTATATTTCTTCTCTTTTTTGTTCCGGAAGCAGTCACCCAAAAATTTCATGTATTCATGAAAAAGAGTTTTTTGGCGTTGGCTGCTATCACTATCAGCAGCCAGCTATGTGCGCAACAAGACACCTTGCGTACACTCGATGAAGTTGTAATCACTGCCAGCAAGTACCCACGCAAGCAATCGGAGACAGGCAAAGTACTCACCGTTATCACACGCCGGCAGATTGAAGAGAATGCCGGTAAGACACTGGCGGAACTACTCAACACAGTCCCCGGCACCAATATCATTGGCGCAAACAGCAACCTGGGCACTAATCTCACTACCAGCATCCGTGGTGCGGCCGCCGGTAATGTCCTAATCCTCATCGACGGTATTCCTGTCAATGATCCCTCTGTTATCAGTAACTACTTTGACCTCAATTTTATTGCACTTGACCAGGTAGCACGTATTGAAGTACTCAAAGGCGGACAATCCACCCTGTACGGTTCAGACGCTGTGGCCGGCGTGATCAATATCATTACCCAACGCGCTGCTACGGGTACCCGCAATATACAGGCAACCCTTGCCGGAGGCAGTTATAGCACATTCCGTCAGGACGCCGGCATCAACGGTACATCCGGAAAATTTACTTACAATGCAGGCTATAGTCACCTGCAATCGAAAGGTTTTTCTGCCGCACATGATCAGAGCGGAAATGGCAATTTCGATAAAGATGGCATCAGCCAGCACAGCGGCAATATGCGCCTGAGCTGGCAGCTCGGCAAACGCTGGCAAGCCAGCGTGATGGGGCGGCTCAACTACTATAAAGCCGACCTCGATGCTGCTGCATTTACAGACGAACGCGATTATACAGTTAAAAATACCCAGGGGCAATTAGGAACAGGTTTTACTTTTACACATGCCAGGGGTCAGCTTCACATCAATTACAATTTTAATTATGTAGAGCGCGATTACAGAGATGACTCTACCTATAAAAGCAGCCCTTATGTAGATTTTTCAACAAGTAATTATATCGGGCGTACACATTTTGCCGAAGTATATAACAACTGGATCTGGAAAAACTGGGAACTACTGGCAGGAGCCGACTGGCGCCTGCAAAACACCTTACAGAATTATTTCTCCGTAAGTTCAACAGGTCCTTACACTGCAGACCCTTTGCGCAAAGACATGACTCAGGTGAGTCCTTATGCTTCATTGGTGTTTAAAGCCGTACCCGGCCTGCATCTCGAAGCTGGTGGTCGCTGGAATCACCATTCCGAATACGGAAATAATTTCACATTCAATTTCAACCCGGCCTATCAGCTATCTCCAACAGTAAAAGCCTATATCAATCTTTATACAGCTTTCAAAGCTCCTACCCTCTATCAGCTATTTGATCCCTATAGTGGCAATGCTGATCTGAAGCCGGAGAAAGCTAAGGTAGGTGAAGCCGGTTTTGAATGGAAACCTGTAGCCGGTCTCCGTACCCGTGTCACTGGTTTTTATCGCCGTACCAACAACAGCATCCAGTATATTACCCTCGATCCGGCCAACTATATCAGCCAGTATACCAATATCAGCCGCCAGGATAATTATGGAGTGGAAGCAGAAGCCAGCTATCAAACCGGTCGCTGGAATATTGATGCCAATTACACATTTACTGATGGCGAAACACGCTCCCGTTACGATGGCACTGGAGCACCTCTTGGCAAAGACACTACTTATTTCAACCTTTACCGTATACCCCGCCACCTGATCAATCTGCAGGTGAGTTACCGGGTGACCAAACAATTGCTGGTGCGTGCTTCTCTCCGGTCTGCAAGTCCGCGTGAAGAATTCATTTATGGCGGCTCACCGGAAAAACTGAAGGCTTATGCACTGGTCGACCTGTTTGGCGAATATCGTTTTTCCAAAAAACTTCGCGTATTTGCCGATTTCAAAAATATCACCGATAGCAAATACATTGAATTACGCGGGTATAACACTCGTGGATTCAATTTTATGGGGGGTGTGGCTGTACAACTCTAAGACAAATAACATTTCAGGATTGTATTTATTATAAACCAATTACTTATAGGTGTTCAAAAGAATTTTTGAACACCTATAAGTAATATGCTAGATTTGAGTATGAATTTTTGGAAAAAAATATTTGGCAAAAGGGCTACAAAGAAAGCCGGAAAAAAACCCGACACAGGGTTGCGTGGCTCCTTTAATGGCGATCTGTATATTGACAAAGCTGTATTTTTTTCCAGGCCGGAAGTAATTAAGCTTCTCGAATTCATGAAAAACTCTAACGCTTATCCTAAATAAGAGACTCCTTTATGTTTCCTTATAATTTGCTTATCCTCCCTTTAACGGGGGGATATTTTTTTATAGCCAATTTATGACCGCTTTACCATGCAAGTAGGCCCGCGATGCATCGCGGGCCTACTACAGTAAGAAATATCAGTGAGGTGACAGGAACTCTTCAGCACCTGTCAGCATCTATTTGTTTCTTGCAGCAATCAGCTGCTCACAAAGTCCAAAACTAAGCGTCATGCCTGCTCCGCCCAGCGCATTGATAACTATCACTCCCGACTCTGGCGATACTACCCATTCCGTATGGCCATTTTTCATTTTTGCATACACACCATGCCAGGATTCCTGTACAGTTTCGTCAGGGAAACGGGCAAATCCGCGCAGATAGTCAAGAATCAATTCATTGATAAAGCGTTTATCAAAAGGATCATGCCCTGCACCATATTCGTGTGAGTCTCCTACCGTGAGCGCACCTTCCTGGTTTTGCGACACCATTACATGTATGCCCCATTGCAGGTATTGCGGCAATTGCTGTTCGATCCGCTCGCGGAGCTGCGCCAAAGAACTGGCCGCTTCAAAACTTTTATAATGTAACAGGGACAATCCGCCGCATAAAGCCGGGCCAATCCGCCAATTGCCCGGTTGTGGAGCAAGCCGCATCATCTGCAGTTTGCATTTGGTAATAGGGGCATTGACAAAAAGATGGGGATAGAGTGTTTCGAAATCGGCGCCGCTGCACACATATATTTCATCCGCCTCCCATTCGTTGCTACCGGCATATACGGCCGGATAAGCCACATCTGTTACGGCCTGTCCCCAGATAAATTTAACGCCCCAGCGTTCCGTGAGCCAGGCCGGTATACGTGCGATGGCTGCGCGCGGATCAACGATCATTTCATCGGGGCTGTATAAACTACCCCTGAGCCCTTCGCGCACTACTGCCGGTGAGCCATTGGAAGTTTCCGCCGCATCGAGCAGCAGGTAATTGCGATGCTGAAAGCGTTCACGCAATTCCTGCAGCACATGCCACTCATCCGTTTCATAGGCCAGGTGCAGACTACCTACCTTATCATACCAGATACCGGCTTCGCGGCATACATCTTTCCAGATACGGCGCGAGAGCATCGCCCGCTCATACAAATGCCCATCCGGCTGGCCAATAGGCCATATCATTCCAAAATTGCGGATAGATGCTCCCAGCGATTGCGGTGAGCGGTCGATCACCTGTACGTCATATCCTCGCACTGCCAATGCCCTCGCTGTAGCCAATCCAACAATACCAGCTCCGATAACAATTGCTGTTTTCGACATTACCTGCTATTTTGTATGTAATACTTTTTATTGAAATAGCCCCAGGAGGCCATGATACCAGCCAAGCTGATGAGGCTTCCGATCACCACGGCATGCGAATAAAAGCCCGCCCAGCCCGGATCGATATCCATAAATTCTTTTGTAAGCATTATAGCCACACTGCCCAGATATCCAAACGCATCGGCTATATAGATCAGGAAACCAACATTCCCCTGTATGCGGAATGCGGCAATCATGCGTTCAAAAAATATACAGTTGAAAGGAATATAACTCATGTACAGTCCCAGGCCTACCAGCTGCATCCAGAGGCGGCCATTGATCCATCCCTGTATAAAAAACCAGGACGAGACGCCTGCCAGTATAAACCCGATGGCAATTACGACATGAATCACCCGGAAGGCTTCCATATTTCTCCGGATCAGTGCCAGCAGGGCCATGGTGCCGAGCAATATCAGCGATATCTGTGTTTCGCTGCGAGCAAAAAGAGAATAGTCATCCTTATAGCCCAGTTCGCTCCAGATATTGACCATATAATTATCCCGTATATCTCTTACAATAGTGAGAAAGAGATACGTAATACTTATCACGACAATACCTATCCCGAATTTTTTAAGAAAGGCACGTCGCTCTGCTGCATTCATTGGCTGGCGTTCCGTACGTTCTTTTACATCTTCTTTATCCGGAGGCGGAAGACGTTCAAGTAAAAAAATAAACAGCAGATAGGGGCCGATAAAAACGAGGCCGGTTACAAAGGGCATCCATTTTTCTGTAACACCCCACTCCGTCATCAGCCAGCCGGCAACTGAGCGGGTAAAGCCTCCGGCAAAAATGAAACTGATGGCCATTACCGTGCCTATAAAATCAGTGGCTCTGCGCCCCTTCGACATAACTGAATATGATCCCCCACATAAAGCCGAGCATAAAGCCGTTGATGAGCAGACAGATCATGCCATATGGCGCAGGTGTGATAGCAAAAAAGAAAAGGCTGATCCAGGCGATACCTACCAGTATTACACTTGTCTTCCAGCGGCCATTCCGTTTTAACTCTGCGATGAAACGGATACCGGCAAATTTGCTGAGCATGTACCCTATTACCTGGCTGATGATGAGCCAGGTCTGATAACTCACTCCCCAGAAACTGATGCCCGTAAATGTGGCTGTGGTAAAAGGTTTGCGATAAGCGTATACTGCACTATAGGCCAGGAAGGCCACCAGTGCAGCACCTGTAGCCACCAATAACTGACGACTACTCCGGATACGCGGACGCGTGGTAATGATCTCAGGCACGGCTAAAGATGAGATTGGGGATAGCAGAAAGGTTATCTACGATTTCATCCGGAGCATATGGCACCAGTTGCTCGCGTGTGAAAGCTCCGGTGGTGACAGCCACTATCAGGCTGCAACCCGCCTGTCGTCCTTCTTCCACATCTACTTCAGTGTCGCCTATCTTCACTACCTGCGCAGCATCGGCGATCTGTGCCCGTCGCATCAGTTCGCGGATCATGAAGGGACTGGGGCGTCCGGCTGCTACTTCATCACTGGCGATATAATCATCGATCAGGCCCCGCTCTTTCCATTGCAGGCGCGCCAGTATCGTATCTGCAATAACGCGCGGAAAACCAGTATTAAGTGCGATGCGTATCCCCTTTTCTTTTAACTGCAAAAACACAGACTCCGCATCGGGCATGGGGCGCACTGCAGGAGAATATTCGTAGTAATCATTCATTTCATTCACAAATGAATCGTGAATGGCATTTACTCTTTCCGTGCTGTCATCCTGCTGATGGCGGTTGAGGATAAGACGTACCGCTTCTGTTTTTTTGTATCCCATCAGGGGTTTGGCTTCTTCTTCAGCTATGATAATTCCATGCTGTTCAAAAGCTTTCTGAAAAGCTGCAGCCACAGCATTATCATCGGCCACAGTAGTGCCGGCAATATCGAATACGGCAAGTAGAATAGGCATATAAGTTGGTTTTAGTGTGTAGCAGGTTGTTGCAAATGCCGAACCATCATGGATTCATAGTACAGCATGGGCTGCAGGGGCTGATGTTCCAGCTTGGCTGCCTCATCCCAGCGACGCAGTTTTATATGGAGATCAAATAAGGGATCAGCTTCAAACGCAGCTGCTTCTCCGGCTGTCATACGCCCACCCTGAAACTCCAGTGTTCGTTTACTGGCCTCTGAGAGTTTTTCATAATACTCCTGGTAGCGAAAGGTGAGGTAACGTTTAGCTTCTACATGGTTTTGTACCAGTTGCGCTATTTTCTCCGAAAAACCCTGACTGCGCAAAAAATCTGCGCCCAGTTTTTCATGATCCACAATACCAAATCCATCCATATGCTGCACCGGCATCAGGTGTTCGCAGAAATGGCCGATATCGTGAAAGAAAGCAGCCAGCACCACTTCTTCATCATATCCTTCCTGTCCGGCCAGTTGTGCACACTGCTGCATATGTTCCAGTTGCGATACAGGCTCGCCGATATAATCTTCGCCACCAAACTGATTGTACAGGCTGATAATATAGCGGGCTGTTTCCTGTGGTGATTGAGTAGTCGTTTGCATCCGGAATTATTTGGGGTAATTAGAATTTTGTAAAGTCAATAACCGGCAACACGGGGTGTGCAGGTTTAAATTCCTGCCCCAGTAAATGAGCTATAGTAGCAGCAATCTGTCCCTGGTAAGCCTGTGCCTGTTTTTTACTTTCACCAACAGCAGGTATTGATGGGCCGATAGCGGCCATCCACATTTCGCTGGCTTCGGCAATACGGCTGCCATGATGTTTCCAGTTACTGCCCTCGGCCAGCCCGCGGCCATGATCTGTTGTGATGATCAGCGTGGTTTTATCTTTATAGGCAGGAGTAGATTGGATATATTCCCAGATACGGCGGATCCAGTCGTCTGCTTTCTGTGCCGCATCGAGGTACATATCGTAAATACCTCCATGAGCAAACTCGTCGGTATCGCCGAGACCCAGGAAGAAAAGACGTGGTTGTTTTGCTTTCAGGTATTCGAAGCCGATATTAAACGTAGCCACATCAAGCCGTTCACCACCATGAAAGATGGGCGGCATTTCATGCTGCAGTTGATTGAACTCACGCTGGCGTTCATTGAGTGGAGCAGGCATATCGCGAAAGCCATCATTCACCATTACCCCGGATCTCTTTTCATTAAAAATAAAAGAGAATACATCCCAGGAGCCTACTACTGCGGCTTTATTACGATAGGCCGGTTGTTTGTTCAGGAATTCAAAAACGTTTTCGTTTTTATTGGGAATCTTATCATTTGAATTGACAGCCGTGTCGGGATAGCCGGTAAAGATTTCATTGTATCCGGGATAAGAGAACCAGTAAGGATTGGCATTATTAAAATAGTTGCCAAAATTCCGGTTACCCAGCAGGATACCTTTTTTCGCAATCACATTCCAGAAAAAAGGCATCAGCTTCTGGCGGCGCTCACTGGCAGTGGGAGCCCAAAAGTGCTGCTGTACATAACTGGTGCTGTAGGGTACCTCTTTGGCAAAGCTTAGCAGACTGTCTGCGCCGCCAAATATTTCCTGCCAGCGCAGGCCATCCATCGTCACTACAACAATATTTTCCGTTTTTTGTGCACGAACGACAACTATTGAAGCAAGCGCAAGTGCTGTAATGAATAATTTCTTTTTCATAAGTCATTAATGAGTTTGAGTAGCAGTCGAAGATGTTTTGGATGTATAGGGGCCAAATACGGCTTTTACCGGCATGACTGTGGTGGTATCATCGAGGATGATCACATAATAGCTATTGCCACCGGGCAGTACACGTACCACGATATGGCCCTGCTGACTTTTATACGACCTGTCAATCAGCGGACCGATTACCAGGCGGTTTGCTTCGAGCATATTCGTCGCAAACAGATCGCGTGGTTCTTTATAGAGATGGGGCGACATCAGGCGGATCAGTACTTCATGGCCGGGATGATCAGATGACCAGGTTTGCCCGATCCATACTCTCGGCTTTAATAGTTTAATCTGATTTTCATTGATGGCATCGCGGTTGCCATGATGATCCATCGTGGCGATATCTACCTCACCAATAGCCCGGGCCATGGGCGACTCCACATCGCGCAGCGGATTATCTCCCAGAAATACATTACCGGCATTATCACCACCAGTATAATAACTGAAGGCTCCATACCGCAACAGCAAAGCAAGGCTCAGGCTATTTTCATCGGGCCAGGTGGCGCGATCGGTTTTAGTAAACCCAGGAAAATGCTGATAGGTGGCAGAATCTTTTCCTGTCCATATCTCTCCATTCGATTTCAGGTTGCGAATGGAGAAAGCAGGAAAAGAAGCCGGATCACGTAACAGTACCAATTGACGGTCACTGCCCGCGCGGAAAGGAGCCATTATCAATCCCTGCTGCTGTTTTTCTTTTATAAAGGCAAAGTAGTTATTGATGGTGTTGGCAAACTCCACTTCGCCTCCTTTGTACAGTTCAGCCGTTTGCTTAAAATCAAAAGGATAATTGTAGGCAGGGTAAGCACGGTCTATCAATGTGCGGATAGGGATACGTTCGCCTACGCCGGTGATACCGGTCAGCTGATAAGCACCCGACTTTGACCGCGGTGCCTGTGGATACCAGGCGCCGAAATGATCATCGTGAAAATGCGTGATGAGTGCGTAATCAATAGCCGGTGTTTGTCCGGCAGGTGTGACCCGGCTGATAAACCGTGCAATCCAGTCAAAAGGTTTTTGTGTGCTATCAGGTCTGATCACCGCATTACGCGCCGTAAATGTGCGCTCATCGAGTGGCGATAATTCACCGGCATCGATCAGCATACTGGTACCATCGGGCAGCAGGAAGTAAGCGGCATTGCCGCGCCCTGTGTTAATATGATAAATATCCAGGTACCCTTTTTGCCAGGCGGGCAATGGCTTTCCTACCGTGGCAACCTGGGCTGTAGCAGATTCACAGAAGAATGAAATAACTGCGATAAAGAAAAGGAAGCGATGGTTCATATTCTTTTTTCTAAGTAAAGAAGGCAGGATATGGAGATATCCCGCCTGTTACAACTGCTTATTTTGAATGCCTGTTACGCATAGAGATTACTGAAGCAACCACATTTTGGTATTGAGGTCATCGGTACCTCCCTGGCGGGCCACCGCATCCTGGCGGTTTTTGCCATTGAGTGATTGTGCTTCGAGCGGATAGATATAGCGGATGGGTACTTTATTGTTGTTGAGGTTAGAAGGTCCGGGAGTGATGGCAGGCATACCTGTACGGCGCCAGTCAAACCAGGCTTCGAGACCATTGAAATAAAGGGCGATCCATTTTTGCAGGGCGATCTTTGCCAACTTCTCTGCATCTGTACCGGTGTAGGCCACGGTTGTCTGGGTAAGATATCCGGCAGGCATGCTCACATCCAGTCCATACGCTGCAGGCACTACTGATTGCCAGTAGCTGAAGTTGGCATTGATACCATTGGTATAGTATGTTTCGGCTGTGCCGGTAGTGATCAATCCTTTCTGACGGGCTTCGGCCAGCAGAAACTGCAGTTCGGCATAGGTCATCAGCAATGCGCGGGGGGCTGCGGGATCAGGGGCAGCCTGATTGTTGTCGTTACAAACAAGGCAGGCAAATGTATAGCCCACACGTGATACACCCTGCACACCGCCATTGTAAGCCAGCGCATCCACATCGCTCAGACCATTGGGTACACCTTCAATCTTAGGTGTGCCATTAGTTACCGATGTCTGCGAAGGACGACCGAATACCTTGATCCGTGAATCACCCAAAGCAGTCAAACGGTCTGTAAGCGTTTTACTCACGCGAAATTCATCAAATGAACCCACGCGGGTACCGTACAGCGGCCATTGATTGGGCGCAGCGGCCAGGTATTTCATTTCTGCATTATCCGCGTTATTTTCAAATACGGGGTTGGCACCAGGATTGCTCACGATAGCCTGCAGGTCTGCAGCCACATCTTTCTTTTTGGAAATGCGCATGAGGTAACGCACACGCAGTGAGTTGGCCAGTTTGCGCCATTTCATAATGGCACCGGCACCACCACCATACATTACATCGCCAGCCAGGCTGGTACCGGCTGTAGTCAGTACTTCATTGGCCTTTTTAAGATCGGCCAGTATTCCATTGTAGATATCTTCCTGTTTATCGTATGCAGGCTGATACACCGCATCTGACTTGGCTTTGCCAGCTTCGCTATAGGGTACATCACCATAGGCATCAGTAGCCAGCGAAAACATCCATGCTTTCATGATCAGTGATACGCCATAGTAAGGGCTTGACTCATCACCCTTCAGGCTGATGAAGATATTCTGCAGGTTGCGGTAGTTATTGTATACGCTGCTCCAGATATCGTTGCGCTCACCCCACAGGTAGCGGTCTTCGTTTACAAACTGGATCTTGGCGTGGTGCTGCACCACAATGTTGCCAATACCCCAGGCTTCGTTGACCTGGCGGTCCATCATGCTCTTGATCACGCCGCTGAGCAGCAGATCGGGCGATACGGAAGTGGGATTGTTGCGATTGGTATTCACTTCCTCAAAATCCTTCTTACAGCTCACCAGTGAGCCGGCAAGCAATAAGGGAGTAAGTATTCTGAACAGTTTCATGACTGTATGATTTTGATAATTGAGATTAGAATTTAAAGCTCAGGTTGATGCCATAGCTGCGAGTGCTGGGCAGCGCCATGTATTCGATACCGGGCAGGGCTGTACCACCGGAGTAAGACATCGTCTCGGGATCCACATGGGGTACATTATCCCACAGGAAGAGATTACGGCCTACCAGTGTGATGGTGGCGCTGCGGAAAGGCAGTTTACCAAACACTTTATCGGGAATAGTATAACCCAGTTGTACTTCGCGCAGTTTTACAAAAGAAGCATCATACATGACGCCTTCGGCAATGCTGCGGCCTGCGGTCCAGGCAGTATGCCATTCGCGGGCAGTCAGTTTTTTTGTATTGGCGCTAAAGCTGCCATCCGGATTTTGTACCACGCCCTGACCAATTACACCGTTGCCGGGTTTTGACAGATCATAACCATCTGCACGGCCTTCGAGTGTCTCTTCGATAATACCTCCTTCGCGACCTACAGTCTGTGTTTGCGAATAGAGTTCACCACCCTGGCGAATGTCGAACAGGAAGCTGAAGCGAATGCCTTTGTAGTTAAGGCTGCTACCCACACCCATCAGCCAGTCGGGATTGTAGTTGCCCAGCAGAATGCGGTTGGTAGTAGGAATGGGACGACCATTGGAGCCATATACCATCTGACCAGCATACTGGCCGGTGGCATCATAGTAAGGAGCATTTTTGTCGGTGCTTTGTACGCGGGCAAAACCGATGCCGTACATATTGCCCATGCGCTCATTCACACGCGCTTCCACACTTACGCTGCGTGAAGCCATTACGTAGTTGGTGAGACCATCTGTGAGCTCAAGTACTTTGCTGCGATTGGCAGAGAAGTTAACAAACGCATCCCAGGTAAGTGATTTGTTTTTGATGATAGAACCCGTGAGCATTACTTCCACACCATTGTTGCGGATCAGACCAGCATTGATCTTGCGGGTGCTGTAACCGGAAGTAATATCCAGCGGCAGGTTGAGTATCTGGTTTTTGGTGCGGCTCTGGTAATAAGTCACATCGATACCGATGCGGTTATTGAGCAGGCGGATGTCGGCACCTACTTCATAGGCCGAGCTGATCTCCGGTTTCAGATTCAGGTTGGCCAGGCTGCTGGTTTCGCTGTAGATCTGGTAAGCGCCGAAGGGATCGCTGCGGTTATACGTTTGTGTGAAAGAGAACGGATCCGTATCGTTCCCTACCTGGGCCAGACTGGCGCGCAGTTTCAGGAAGCTGATCAGTTCGGGCAATTTCACCATATCACTTACTATAGCACTCAGTGCTACCGAAGAGTAGAAATAAGAGTTCACTTCTTTGCCGAAAGCTTTCAGTTCTTCGGGCAGAGTGAGGGCGCTGCTCCAGTCGTTGCGGCCAGTGAAGTCGAGGAACAGTTTATTTTTCCAGGATACGCCGGCAGAGCCATAGAGACTGTTGATGCGCTTAGCCACATTGCTTTGCTCAGCAACCAGGGCAATACGCGAGTTGTTGAGGCTATAGATACCGGGGATGTTGAGTTGTCCGGCCACATCTTCTTTCCAGCGTGATGTCTGACGCATCTGGTTGCCCCCCAGGGTGGCATTCACCGAAAAGTCGCTGTTGATGTCTTTGTTGAATGTAAAGAGGAAGTCGCTGTTGCGTTCTTCATTTACGATACCTGTTTCGCGGTATTCACCAAAAGGGAAACGTTGGGTGCTGAAGGCACGGCGGTATTCGCGGCGCTCATTGCTCCAGTCGGTAGCTGTGCGCAGTTGCAGGCTCAGCCAGTTGGTGAAATCGTATTTCAATGATACGTTGCCGATGATACGATCGTAGTACTGACCGTTGGTATTTTCATACGTGGTCAGGTAAGGATTATCATGATAGTTGTAGTTCCAGCCATACTGTTTCAGCCCATCG
The DNA here is from genome assembly GCA_047600605.1 of Chitinophagaceae bacterium. Classification (GTDB taxonomy): domain Bacteria; phylum Bacteroidota; class Bacteroidia; order Chitinophagales; family Chitinophagaceae; genus CAYMZZ01. The sequence continues at coordinate 2,067,040 of JASGKK010000001.1, forward strand.
AGGCCATTTTGCCAGAGGCGCTTCATATCACTTACTTTCACCGATGAAGGCAGCCAGCAGTTGAAGAGATACATGAGGCTTTCTGTACCATAGCTGATAGAAGGACGGTTACCGCTTTCGCTTTTGATATAGCTTACAAAAGCGCGGGCCGACAGTTTATCGGTCAGGTTATAGCCACCGGAGAAAGAGGCTGTGTGGCGTTTAAGATCCGTATTGGGTACAATACCTTTCTGATCGAGATTGGTATAGCTGAGGCGGAAATCGCCATTGGTATTGCTGCCGGTGAGTGCCACATTGTTGGTAAATGTGTTGCCCGTTTGCAGAAAATTTTTCAGGTTGTCTTTATCAGCAACCCAGGGAGTAGACGTGATCACGCTGCCGGCAGGAGCATTCATATCACCTCCGGTAAAAGGAATCACCTGTCCATTGAGTGTACGGGGAGAGTTGAACTGTGGATAGCTCTGGCCTCTGAAAGAGGGACCCCAGCCTTCGTCTGTACCATCGGCCAGGCCGCCACCAGCGCCGTTTACAAAAGCAAAGTCGCCGCCGCTGCCGTTACCCTGACCATATACGGTCTGGTATTTAGGCAGTTTCAGGGCGGTCTCCATCGTGTAATTGCTGTTTATTTCTACGCCAATGCCTTTAGAACGTTTACCGCTTTTTGTTTTTATAAGAATAACGCCGTTGGCCGCACGTGAGCCATAGAGGGCTGCTGCTGCGGGGCCTTTTAACACGCTCATGCTTTCCACATCATCCGGATTGATAAAGCTGGCGCCATTGCCAAAGTCAACTTCCTGGTTGTTGCGGCCAGAGCCACCACTGATGGAGTTGCTGATAGGCACACCATCTACCACATACAGCGGTTGGTTTTTATTGATATCAACGGAGCGCTCACCGCGGATAGATACGCGGGCCGAGCCGCCAATGCCTGAGTTGCTGCCCACCACAGTCACACCAGCTACTTTACCAGCCAGTTGGTTCACCACGTTGCTTTCGCGGGCTACCGTGAGGTCTTCGCCTTTTACTTCCTGCAGGGCATAGCCCAGTTTCTTTTTTTCTTTGCGGATACCCAGGGCTGTTACGACCACTTCGCCCAGGTCTTTGGTATCTGTGCTCAACTGGATGGAAGCTGCATCAGTCGCATTTACTTCGCGCGAAAGAAAGCCGATGCTGCTGATCACCAGTACCGCTTTGTCGTCGGCCAGGATGCTGAAGGAGCCATCGTTGCCGGTCATTACACTTGTTTTGGAGCCTTTAACGAGTACAGTGGCACCGGAGAGAGGCTGGCCATTGCTGTCGCTTACCTTACCGCTGATGGTGCGTTGTGCCATCGCTACGGTTGACGCTGCCAGCAAGAGGAAGGTAAGTAACACTTGCCCGGCGCGTTGCATGATTTGAGGAAACATAATGAGGCGTTAGTTTTGAAATGAGGGCCAAAACTATCCGCAGTGTGTTAAGCCAAAATTTTCCCCATATTACCAGATGGTTAATAAAAACTAAACAAAGAGATGAATTAGTATATAAATGTTTATAAATACTAAACACCCGGATTTGATGATTTGAAGATTTGAAAATGTGTTGCACGTAATAAATTCTAAGTATTAAGTACATATCCGTCAATCATCTTCAAATTTTCAAATCATCAAATTTCCAAATCGCCCCATCATCTTCAAATCCCCTTCTCTTCTTTCTTTCCAAAGAAATAAATCACCAGCATCACTGCCTCCTGGTTGGTTTCGTTGTAGGGATTGTGGAGTTCGGTGCCATCGAAGAAGAGAGAGTCGCCCTGGTGGAGGGTGAGTTCCTGGTTGCCGATGCGATAGTGGACGGTGCCGGAGAGAAGAAATTTGAATTCGAAGGCTTCGGTTTGTACCGGCTCGCGGGTAGCGCCGGGTTTGAGGGTGAGGAGTACAAAGTCGAGGTGAAAGTCCTGCAGGGTGGTGCTGAGGATGCGGCGGTAATGGAAGCCCTGTGCATTTTCTTTTTCGAAGGGCTGGTAGTCGGCCTGTGGGCGCAGGATGAGTTTATTGTTGGCCGGGTGCAGGTTGATATCTTTAAAGAACTCATTGAGGTCGATCTTCAGTTCTTTGATCAGGTTCAGTAAAACTAATAAGGAAGGAATGGTGCGGCTGTTTTCGATCTGCGACAGCAATCCTTTCGACACGCCGGCCTGGTCTGCCAGCTCCTGCAGTGTGATATTCTTTTCCTTACGCAACTCGCGCAGGCGATTACTGATTCGCAATAAGACATCTTCCTGCATACAACGATTTGGTGATTTGAGGATTTGAAGATTTGGAAATGGATTGTAAGTTATAAGTAATCAGGTTTCCATCTTCAAATCACCAAATTATCAAATCTTCAAATCCTCCCTCCGTAGTGCTATTTTTGCCTCAAACCAACTACTATGCTCGACATCCGGGAGATCATCACGGTGAGTTTTACCTTATTTGCCGTTATAGATATTATAGGTTCGGTGCCTATTCTTATTTCGCTCAAGGAAAAGATGGGCGGTATCAATGAGGCCCGCGCCACGATCATCAGCGGTGGGCTGATGATCGTATTTCTCTATGCCGGGCAGCCCTTTCTGCAGTTGCTGGGACTTGATGTGAAATCCTTTGCCGTAGGTGGTTCTATCGTGATCTTCATCCTGGGACTGGAGATGGTGCTGGGGCTGGAGTTTTTTAAAAGCGACCCGAATCTAAAGGCTGCCACGGTGGTGCCGATCGCCTTTCCGCTGATTGCGGGCAGTGGTACGCTGACCACTATTATGTCGCTCAAGGCCAACTATGGCTCTACTACCCTGCTGCTGGCCATCCTGGCCAACCTGGTAGTGGTGTATATCGTACTTAAAAGCCTGGGAGCCATAGCAAAATTGCTCGGTCCGGCCGGATTAATTGCTGTCAGAAAGTTTTTTGGCGTAATTTTGCTGGCCATTGCCGTAAAAATCTTTACCAGCAATGCCCACGGACTGATATAAGTCACTATCTTTTAAATACTTATAACTTAAAACGTAGTACTTATAACTTTCTTTGGCCTCGTAGTACAATGGATAGTATAAGAGTTTCCGAAGCTCCAGATACAGGTTCGATTCCTGTCGAGGCTACTGCCCAACAAATTTAACGGGAATTAAAAAGATTGAAAGCCTTACAAAGTCGTTGACTAGTAAGGCTTTCCGCGTTTAAGTACTCTTTTTTAATTCCCGTGGACACCAGTTAATTCGTTTACGGTTTTGTTTACGGTTTTTTTAACGAGTCAAAAACTATCTTGTTATGGTGGTTCGAATGCCGTGCATTGGAGTCGTGTTGAACTGGAGAGGTGAACCGCACTTGTCAGGTCTGTATCCTGTTCATATCCGTACTAAAATCGGTAATACGGCCCGGTACTATAATGTGCCCATTCCTCAAAAAATCAAGAAAGAACAATGGCAGGGCAAAGAGGGTAACTGGATAAAAAATACCCACTCCTTCGCTTTTGAGATTATCAGGAATCAGGACCTGCGGCACACCGCCAAAAAAATGAAGGGCATTTTCGGTAGCTGCAATAAAATCTTCCTTACGCCGGGAAGCTACCGCCTGCACGTAGGTCAGCTGGCTATACCCAAGTATAGCTACATAAATCTCCACTTCTGTCAACTCGCCGCTGACAGAATCAACAACAGCCAGTTTTTTGCCTGTAAAGTCAATAAAAAGCTTGTCCGCCGGTTTATATTCAAAGCGAAGTGAACCGCTACGGCTGATCTTATATTGCTTAAAATGATCGCAGAACCGGGAGTAGCTAAATCCATCGGGATGCTTTTGCTTGTATTCTCCCCAAAGTATCCAGCGGGTAACACCTGTGCGCCCGAGTTCGGTTTCCATGTAAGGAAACATGGCTGATAAAGCTGCCAGGTGCCGCTCATCGCCGGGCTCAGGATCAGCCAGCATAGATTCGAGTTCATCATTTGCAGCAGATCCTCCGGGCTCAGTTCCCTGACCTCAATAAGCCGCAGGTATTTTTTCTACTGTGTTGCGCGAGATATCTACCGCTTTTGCGATTGTCTGCAGTGCTACGACATCGCCCCGAAGCCTGATAACCTGTTTTAATTTGCCCATGATAATCGTTTTTCCAGCCATCCTTGCAGTCTTTAAAAATGAAAAACTGCAAAGCAAAACGATTACAGAAAATAGCACCGGGGGTGGTCAATATGATCGGAATGGGTGGTCAGCATGCGCAGGAATATACAATGACTTCATTTTATAATGGGACTTTACGGCTGGATCAAGAGAACAAGGCTATTCGCACACTGCTCGCTGAAAAAATAAAATTAAAGGCTACGAGTTTCGGGATGAGGTCCAAAGCTGGTGGGGAGATAATACTTCACTTCGAGTTTTCGAGTCAGAAATTTCCATGAAGCCTAAAGGTTTCTTTATTTGCCCTTCAGATTTAGGCGATATAGACATCATGGCAATTGATCATGAGCTGCAAATCATTTATGCTGTTGAATGCAAGGATACAAAGGAATCGAAAGTTGCTTACGAATTTCACCTAGAGGTTACTGAATATTTAGGTCGTGATAATAAACCTGGGTTGATTCAAAAACATGTTCGTAGAGATGCCTAGCTTCGTGAGAATATGGAGCAGGTTGTTGGCAAATTAGGGTTGAAGCCAGGGTATAAAGTTATGTCACTCGTTGTGTCAAGCCATGTGCTGCCATCAGTTTTTTTAAAACGTAGACCGATGCCCATACTATCTTTTTTTGAGCTAAAAAAGTACGGGTTGCCGAAATGATTTCTTCATTAAAGTTCGATGGTTATCGTTACGGCAGGATTTGATTGTACCGTTTTTTAACGGTAAGAGTAACCGTTTATAGACGCTATTCATCTATCCGGATCACCTTAATTCCCTGAAAGACTCAGAACTGGGTATAATTCCCTAGTTCTTGTAGGTTCGTAGAGCTACAAATTTGTATGAACTTGAGGTAAGAATGGTTGAAAATGTAGTTTTAATGATAAACTTTTGTTTTCTTTGGCGATAACCATTTAAACCTTAACATTCTAACGAACCTGCTTTAACCAAAACTATGTTTGATCGCCCATCCTCAAAAAGTGGACTAGGTATTCACGTAGTCCTCGCCACCGTACCACAACGCCAAGAAAAAGACTTCATCGAGAGTGTTGATCGAAACTATTATAAGAGATATCGGGAGTCATTAGTCCGATTCAGTACCACCGGAAAGAAAAAACCAAGCGAACTCTACTGTCCGCTGGATACAACAAAGTCAGTTCCTGTATTATACAATCCACTTCGGTATCATCTTTTGGGAAACTATGATATTGCCTGTATTTCGTTGATTGATAATTTCAAGTTTTCGCAACGATTATTCGAACCTGAATTAAAAAACAAGGCAAAGGGTGGTCAGGTAATTGCTCCCTACTCGTTTCAAGGGTTTACAGGAACATCTTTCCATGCTGCAGAAGATTTAAAGGTTTTTTTTTACGAACGTCTTAAAAGCCCTGCTGAAAAACAACGCTACTTTTTAGGAATCTGCAACTTAAAATTGAACAATGCTTTCCTCATTGGCAACGGAGCGAATTTTCAGAATTCCGTGTGGAAAATGGTTGAAAAGGTAATCGAAGATTTCAATCGGAAAGCAAGTGAGGCAAGACGAGTAGATTGGTTTGGATTTCAACCATTTTCCTGGTTCGAGCAATCATTAATACTTCTCACCGACAATCCCGAGAGTATAGTGGAAATAAACAGGACTTTACGTCGCTTATATGTCAGCCAGCTCGAAAATTCCGATCTGATAATAAAAAACTCGCTATATAAAGGCATTTTTAAAAATAAAAGCATAAAGGAAATTGCAAGTGCCAACGTGCTTGCTGATACGCATACTTATTTCGGCGTGCATGCGAAGCTCATCGAAGGGCCAAAAAATGATCCATTTTTCAAGTCGTTTCTAAAGAAAGCGCCTTCCATCAAGTTTAAGACTGAAATCGAATTGCAAGTGAAGCCTGGACATATGCACCTCCTTATGCGCTTGCTAAAAAAAGTCAATAAAACAAGTAAACTGCATTTGGATCTCACCAAGAGTTATTTGGTCACGGGGAAATCTGACTATATGCTCAGAGAAGTGGCGACGGATATTCGAACGAATGTTCACCTCCTTCGACTCTCGATGGACGCTAACAGCGGTATGTACGACCACGTTCGAAAAATGAGAACTCGTATGTTATTCGATGTGAGCCATGATTCGAATGGTGTAGTGCCAAAGAATAGTATCAGTCTTTATAGCCAGTTGAAAAAGCTGGGAAAGACTATGGATGTCATAAATGGCCTGGACAAAAAATTGAAAGCGTTAAAAGTTTCCAGGCAAATTCGAAATAAGGTCCATAAGATCTTCACCAATTATAACAACGGGATTCAAGACGCTATCTTATTTACCTATTTCCTGGATTTCAAAATATTTGTCGACGATGTTCAGGATCTCATTGAGAAGGAATACAACTTGTGGTTCTACAATCAAGTAACAGATGATTCTTCCAAAAAGAAGAATGCAAGCGATATGGAGGATGCCAGTAAAAAAGAAAATGTTTGGGATATCCCTGAAAAGGACTGGCTAACGTTGAGTGTACTTGAAAATAAACTCATGAATAAGATTGGGATTTTTCAAGAAGGGTATAACATTCGTATGTTGAACTGTTATCAATACGAAGACCTGGCCGATTTTGATCTTGACTTCAACAGTTCTATTCAACAACTACTTTCAGCTTATAACTCTTTGGTGCTTGAAATTGCCAACCAGTTTTATGATAATAAATATCAGTACGGTCCGGTAGTTCAACTAAATTTGAAAGACACTGTCAGCACCTATAACTCAATTAATTATTATGTCCATCATTTAACATCACCTGAAATAGTATTCTCTACCATCACGAAAGAGATTTTGAATTGTGATCAGTATGACACAGAGTTTGTGCTCAAGGTTCATGAGTCATTTGAAAAGTTAGAGCCAGAGTTAGAAGCGTTCGATTCTCACCTTTATTTGCTTAAAAAGGAAGGATTAGTCGATTTGAATTATTTCCTAATCGATTCAACACGATTTGGATTATCCTTCGATTTTGATTTTGACCTTTTTTATTTTTGGTTCTGGTCGTACAACCTTCAGAATACAATGCTGTACGACAAAAGTGGATTAATCAATGAGCGGCACTTTCGAAAAGAGCTATTCAGGATACTCTCCGTAGCCATATTCTTCAACATTCCGGAAAGTAAGCTTCATTGCCCATTACCGGAAATGCAGACCTACTGGGCCCGACATTACTTGAAGATCAAAAAGTATGTTGAATTGCTTCATACGTTTATGGATAAAGCAAATCTAGTGCAGGACGTCGCTGATGGGTTACTGCAACGGTTTTCGGACTTCTACTCTATATTCGGAAAATTGCCAGAAGGAAAATTTCAGTATTCTCAAAATACCAAAGACAAATTACGGATGTTAGGAAACATCAAGAAAGAATACGGAGGTAATTTTCATGCAGAAAGCTTCTATGCACAGGATCTAAGGCAAGCTGAATTCAATAGTTCTTCCCGGGAGAGTTCAAAGGTGCTCTCCGACGCTGAGTATCTGTATTTCTACATGCTAGAATTTCTGAGGACTTTTAAAGACGAAAACGATGGAAAGATTCATCTAATTCGGCGCAATTGGAAGACGGGCGAACCTCTGGAAGGATTTATCAAGGCTAATGTTGGAAAGCACATTTATTCCATTGATCAGACGGGGGGCCTGTTTTTCGACAACATGACTGAGCTCAGCAGGTATTATGGGATTAGCACAAAACTGATTAGTGACATACTTCATTTTTCCAATCTTGCAAAGAAGAAGTTTGTATTATATCACATAGGTAAACCAATCGGCAATGGAAAGAAATAGCATCGCAAAGATCCTATGGGTTAGCGACATCCACTTCGCGGCTTCCTACGATACAATGGCGAACAGATCAGAATTGGATGATTATCTCTTGAAATTTATTCAGGTGGTCGAAGAAACGGCATTCAATAGACGATCCCATACACTATATTTTAATAAGCGGCGATTTAGCGCAGAGTGGCAGGACAGTTGATTACAATGTGTTCGAGAAAATGTTTCTCTATCCGTTGCTTGATCGGTTCCTAAAAATTCAAAAAGACAAAAAAATAAGTGTCCCGCTTTTATTGACAATTCCTGGAAATCATGACGTAAAATGGGCGAACACCGCATTTTTGAATTCTTACTTAAATGAAATTGAGCGGGCCACGGACGAGCGCATTGAGAGAATCAAATATTTGCGTGACAATCCGACGCCATTCGACAATTTGTTTGAAGATTACAAGGACTTTGTTGTAAGGCTTCGGAAAGACAATAAATATCGTGCCTTTTTTCGGAGGAATGATGCTGAATCTTTGGTGATAAGTGCAGATTACAAATCGAACGGTTTGTTCGGCTATGTGGTGGACAAACGCCACAGGCTGATTTTCATTTTGATGAATTCCGCATGGTACAGTCAGGGAGATAATTTTAATAAAATGCTCGCCTATCGACAAGTATTCGATAAAGCGCTTTTGAATAAGGCCGAAGATGTTGCGTCCTGGCGCGACAAAAGAAAGCTAGATTACGATGCATTGAGTACCTATCATTCGAGCGGTGGCGATAAGCCAGCATTTCTTACAGAAAAGTACGATATGAGTGCTGCCGAAGAATTGGTAGAGCATTTTTCCGAACTTTTCAAGACCAAAGATGCTGTTTCAGAATATAGTAGTCAGGTTGCAGGTTGTTTTCTTTTAAAACTTCGTGAATGGGAGCACTTATTGGCAAGCTATAGTGATTTCGCAATCGTTTCGTGCATGCATCACCCTCTTAACTGGTTAAACTGGGATGTAAAATACACTCACTCTACGGACAAAGAAGAAGAACCTAATATACTTAAAGAAATTTTAGGCGCAAGTGACCTCTTAATCACGGGTCATGAACATGTACCTCTGAACACAATGGATGAAATGCTACCGGGGAAGGTCGCTCATTTAAAGGCGGGATGTTTTTTAAATGACTCCCAACACCGAGGTTCCAATTTCAAGAATTCGTGGTTTTCGATTCTTTCTTTAGATAGTGCCCGCCCGCAAATTTGGCAAGAGAAGTACTACTTTGATACATCTTCTGAAAACTTGGATTGGAGATGCCTGCCGGAACGGTCGCTTATCAGATTCCCCAAGAAAAAAGATTTGATCGGCTTATCAACTAATCGAAAAACGGAAGTTGAACAATTTGTAGCAGCAATTTCTCAGGAGAAGCTTTTACGTTATTTCAGGAACCGCAAGTGGACCCCTAATGACGGGATATTTAAATTGCTACGCACCAACAAGGCTTTCAAAATATTTAAATTCACTGAGAAAGACGAGCCACAAAGAATTTTTGTGTTTGCGCAAAGCTCGGATTTTTATAAGGCTGTTGCAAAACGGCAATTTTTTGCTATGCTGGACGCTTATATTTCCAAAGAAGTTTTACCAGGCCAGGAAATTGTTTTTGTTTGCGTCGATATTTATGTTGAGGCAAGTTTAACGAAATTATATGAGAGTGGCGATCGACGACGTTCAGAAGTATTCGATTTGATTAGCAAGGCCGCGGATGTCAAATTCGATAGGATGCGTAGTGAATTTTTTTTGCGTTTTGAACCGTCGAAACCTGGGCTGCCGGTGCCTGAAATTGACACCTTAAAATCCTTTCAGCATCTAAAATTCGTAAATTATGTTATCCCGTATTTCGACATTTATCCATATATGTACGAATAGTATTTTTACGATGAGTTTGGGCAGTTTTGGCAGGGCTTTTGGCACTACGAGGGAGGCGGGGCCAAAATAGTTTAGTCAATATTTTGTCAATCCAAAAATTGATTTTACCTTGAATGAGCCAAAACTTAATTGGAAACCATGCTTTTATACAAGTGGTTTTTTCAGATGAAATCTAAGTCCTATCTTTGCCTCCCCAAAAAAAGTGACCTTTTTGTAGAATATCCTCCCTGTGGAAGCGTTTTATTAAACCTTATTTGTGTTCTAAAGTCTACAGATTATGCTTAAAGATGTAACCCTTAATGCCGAAAGGGCTGAAGTGAATGATTTGCTGTGGAAAGATTTGTTGACCTATTATTTTGATGCAAATCTGGATTACCGGTCTACCCTGGAGATTTACCAGGAAAAGGCTGATCAATTTGTCATGGATCATCAACTCCGGGATAAAAATGCAAAGGCGTTACTTGATGTGAGATCCGCAATGAATGAGGACTTGTATGTCTTCACCGATGAAACTGACCAGGTTGATATTTTCAATTTTTTACTGGGCTTTGATAATTTCTTCTTGTCCGTAAAACAGAATATCACGAACAAAAAATCAACGAAGTTTCAACGATCTAAACGATTAGCCTCTCCTCCGTTGAAGGCGTATGAACAAGTTGGTCACAATAAAGACTTGTCTGACTACAAAATGAATCGATTCGATTATATCTTGGAATAAGACAGTCGACATTAATATTAAATTGATGCCTCACAATTGTGGGGCATTTTTATTGATGCGCCTGTTGCGGCAGGCAACTGGATCGCATACTGCAAAAGGAAGATTCCGGCGACCGTTTCCGAGGTAAAGGAGAAGTTAGAATCTCTGCTTTGGGCGTAGTAAATTTGGCTCGTTATGACGATCTTTCAATAATCTTATAGAAACTAATTGGATTAAAAATTGTGCTTTTCTTTGTAGAAGTTACGAGTTGATCTGACAATTGGGATTAAATTTAAGTAACGACACTTATTTAATAACCCCAAAATGTCAGATCAACTCGTAACTTCTACACATGAGCATCGGCCAATGGCAAAAACAATAATCAGATTCAGAACAACTGTCATCCAACCACGCCGAAATTGTTTAGGGCTCTGTTAATCAACTGCTAGCTTCATCTATCTTTACTTGCCCGTTATTATCCCAAATATTCGATTAATTTCATATAATTTTGAATCTTTGTCAGTGAGGTTTGATTGAGCGAGGATCCATCTCTCAAAATCATTTGAACAAAAATCAATGACGTTTTGGAGACCCTTTTTGGCAAGTCCGAGATAGGACTCCAAGTCGCCTTTCTGAAGTATGAATATGTTTTCGAAATACTTCTTTTCTATTTGTTCAACTAATTTTTTCTTTTTAGATTCATTTTCAGGTTTTTCTAAAAATGTTAAAAAATGTTTGGGACGGAGCCCTTGTCTTTCTGTAAGATAAGCCCAAAGTTGTTTAAGAAAGAGTTTGTCCTTCTCTTCGATTTCAAACCCTTTTTCACTTAGTTTGTCAAATATTTCCAATAAAGCCTCCCCATCGAGAGATTTTTCATTAATCGAACTTCTAAGTATTTTTTTTAGTACTTCTTTTTTCCCGTCCTCAACAACCTGCCTCATGTCAATTCCGGCTAAGTGAGGAAGGTTAAAATTTTTAACATTGTCAAGGTCGCCGATGAAACTTACCGATATCTTATAGATTGAGAGCAACTCCTTCCACTTTGCGTATTGCCCCTTTCCGCCAATATATACGATTTCGACTGTGTGATCTACTTGTTGGTGCTTTACATAATATTGGGTAAAGAAATATCGGAAGAAGTATTCATCGCTATCCCCCTCCACCAAAACGACACGATCAGCGAAAAACACCCTGGCGCTATTGGTATATGTCAACATTTTAGCGAGTTCCTTCTGCGAGGCGGTGATTCTATCAGGCTTCTTGATGGCAGATTTGTTATCTATTTTGTATATCCTGAAAATATTTCCAATAGTCGATTCGTCTATAAAAACAGGGGAGTGGGTGGCTACAATAACTTGAATATTGGAGTCCTTCTGAAGATCTTGGAGTAGCTTTTTGTATTTTTCTTGCATAGAGGTGTGTAGATGTAGCTCTGGTTCATCGATGATTAATAACCCATCACCCGAATTCGATCCAAACACTAAAAAAAGTAGAAAGAAAATACTTTTTTGCCCAGCACTCAATTGTTCAAAGGCGAGCTCAATATTACCCTCCTTGATAAGGAGTTGAAGGTTGAAGTGTCTGCTGTCTGCACTGCTAAAATCCAATTCTAGATTTAGAGTTGATTTTAGGTATTTGTTAATTTGAAATAAAACCCCGTCTTTATTTTCTATAAGCAATTCTTTCTTTCTTTTAAACATGTCATTCAGCATTAAATGATTTAAGGAAAGTGCTAATTTTGTGTTTACAAGCCTATAAGAGGTGTCTGTGGGACTATAGTTTTTGGTACTGTTACCACTGTCGGAGTTTATCACTTCCGCCATTTGATTCGCAACGCTTGATCCCAACGTAATATATGAGTTGAAGCCCGTATGTTGGCGCAAGGAGCTGATCAGTGTGAATGGAGAGGTTAGTCCAAACTTAGACTCGGCGTGTGTTTTTTCGAGAACCTGAAAGATTCGTTGTAGAAAACTGAAGTCTGTTAGGTAATCATAAAATAATCGTTCGAAAGATTGGCTCTGGAGTTCTGGGCGCTCAATAGAAATTCTCCCATCTCGATAGTTTACAGGCATCAATAGTTTAATGCCTTGCTTGTGAGTTTCAATAGACTTCCAGTCATATCCCCCCCTTAATAGGTTTCCTTGATTGGTTGCATAAGTATCATTAATTCTTTTTAGATCTGTCAAGTGGATTCTGATCAACTCAAGATTGGCTATGTCATTATCATCGGCTCTGAGCACAATTAGTAATGTTGACGGCTGATCTTTAAATAGAAAATGTTTCGGGGTGGTGTCTGCTAACCTACTGGATATATTATCACTTGGTCGAATCGTATTTGTGCTAGGATGTTCTTCTGAATAGATATCCTCATGAAACAAGTAAGGGAGATTGAAATGCTTATAGAATAATGCGTTAATAATTTCCAATAGATTTGACTTTCCAGATCCGTTTGGTCCAACTAATATACTTATATCAGGAGTGAATTCGATTGTAGGGTCGGCGCTCTCAATATTTTCAATGAAAGGATAACTAAGAATGTTGCTTATTGTTAGGGAGTCTAGTTTCATATTTATTGGGAATTAAACTAATGAAATAATGAGAGTAGAGGAGGTAGATGTGACGGAAAGCGCGTTCTTTTCATTATACTTTCTGGAGGGTTCCCGAGTGCAATTGTAGGCGTATTATGAGAAGATTGTATCTGCGCATAACAGTAGGCTGGCGAAAGTATCGAAAACAAAGCAATAAGCAACTAAGTTCTACAACTTAGAGTATCTTGATCCCTGTTCCAATTCTTGGAGAATGGGCATTTCGTCATAGGTGCGGCCATTTAATAGACGTCCAGCTGCTTTTTTGTTTCGACCTCCCCATTGCTTGAAGAAGAACGCTACCTTGGCTTTCTGGCACTGGTCCTGAATATCAATTACCCAATCTGGATCCATGGGGCGAGGCCGATGACCGCTCTCTCCTCCAACGATAACCCAGTTTATTTTTTTTAAATTAAGGCTGGGCAGAGGGCCAATTAAAGGTTCTAGGGATAAGAATTTTACTTTGGCACGCGTCTTTCGCAGGCAATTAATACGGGGCTTCACTTTTTCATTCTCAACTGAAACTCCCATCCAGATATTATGCGTCCATCTTAATTGCTTATGTACTTCCTCAAGTCTTTCAGCGCGTTTTGTCAAGACCTGGAATACATGCTGTGGATTATCGTTCATCACGGAGAATACATTTTTGATGAAGTCAAGTGGAACATCCTTATGGAAAAGATCGCTCATAGAATTTACAAATACAATTTTGGGCGATTTCCAGCTGTATGGAATATCTAAAGTATCTGGATGAATTTTGATAATCTTAAAGCCATCTTTGTACTTTTCTTGTCCCATTCCTTTTAAACGTCTTGTCATTACCTCGGCGTAACAGAATTTGCAACCAGCAGATATTTTTGTACATCCGGTTGTAGGATTCCATGTCATTTCGGTCCATTCAATAGATGAGTTTGCCATTATTTAAATTTTAGGGAGCATTGGGGAATTAATAAAACAGAAACTTGATGGGCTTTGTTGTCATTGAACACTGCTGTAAGCCTCCCTTCACTTACTAGCCTACGCAGCGCTGATGTGTAGTGGGATCGGCCATATAATCCGCCGATATGGTGTTCTTCGTAAAGTTGAAACGCGGTAATTTTTTTGCCAGAATAGGTTTTGTATAATTCTTCCTTTAAAACATCAATGTTTTGCGACTTGAGATCAAATAATCCATTCTCCTCCCGGCCTAATATTTTAGCATCAAATGTGTATGTGTTTTTGCCATCGAAGATAGTGCCGACATTAGCAAAGTCATTATAGATTGTCTTGATCAAGTCAAACCCGCGTTTTCCCTTAGTTAGGTGGAGGATGAAATGACTGGTCGCATCGCTATCCTCTTCCTGGAACTTGAAAGCAGTATAAAAGATTTTACTCCCCGTTATTTTTTCGTATTCTTTTCCTAGACTATCCACAATTAGATTGAGTCTATCAAGTACCGTTGACTTATAACGTCGATCAACTCTTAATTGGTCAAGCGTGCCGGGGAAAACATCTTTCATTAGATCATCAAATTTGTCATTTTCCAAAGCGGGGTGAATTCGTTTGGTATTCAAGAAAATAAATATTTCATTGCCCCAGTTTTTTAAGAACTCTGCGAGTACTTTGGTTTGTATGCCTTTGTAACCGAATGGATCAATAAATAAGAGTGATGGACTTTCATTGTGATCGCCTTCATGCGTACTAGTCATCAGGAATGACGTTATTTGTCCGTTTTCTCCAACGGTGCTATGACCAAAATGTGGAGGATTGGCAAAAGTGCCAGCAGGGAATTCTGCATTAAAATTCTCTTTTAGTTCTTTATGATATTCATTATCATTAAAAATCATTTTGACCTTCTGTTTTAACAGCGGGTCATTATTACATTGACGGCCAATAAGAATAGGTGTCGACACACTTCCATCTTTATAAAGGCCAGGTCCGGCAAACAAGTCGATGTATCGGATAGCCTTTGGAGTATGTTTTTTAATAATGATTTTGCAATAGCTCGGAAAATACTCCGAAACAATGCTAGCTTTTACTCGCGAGGAATTCGTTTGCGATTCGAAGAAGTCGCTTTCTTTCATGGAATGGTGGATAAGGTTATGCAATGTAGTAATTTTTTAAGATTTTGTAATGTATAATTAATCGAATGAAAGAGGGGAGGAGGAATACTAACCTTTACTAAATTCTTTTGCCATGTCGTTGCCTGAACTCTTTTTTGCAGTTTTTCTAGCCAATTATTATACGGAGATTTCATTTCCGTATAATCCGGTTTATAACTCCTGTTTTACAATAAATAAGTTCGGATTTATATTTTCCCCTCACCCCTGCTTCCTCAACTCTACCAACGAATAAAAACTACTCCGCCAGTAAACCCCTCCCCGCCACTAGGTAAGGATCGTTGCTTTGATAACGATACAGACCATTGCCAGTCCGAAAAAGGGAATCTTGAGTGCATACCACACATGGTTATGGCCGATTACAACCACAATTACAAAAATTCGGAGCACTCCCCATTAAAATATCCCTCCACTTCAAAAACCACTCGCTTGCCTTATCGCCCTTATATCTTCGCTCCAAACATATTAATCTCCAACTTCTCTCCGGTAGCGTCTTCAAATGCGTTCTGCAGGTCATGTACGTATCGGAATGAACATACATATTCCTCATTAACCCACCATCCGAAAGTGCCATCGTTATTATCTGCCACAACCAGATGTATAGCGTCACCCGCACTAGTCTGACTTGCACAATCCACCGTACCCAAAGCAATCTTCCCCGCTTCAGCAAACACATTCGCCCCTGACGCTCTTTTCACCCACCTTTCACTCCATCCTCTACTCCCCGGCGTAAACCCCATCAGCGAGAGATTCGATGGAATAATCCCTATCCCGAAAAGATCAAATTGTGTCGGCTTATACATGGAAACCTGAAACCGTTCCGCGCGCAGACCAGCCCCTCGTACCTCAGTGATGACACAGTAACACCCGACCTGGCGATCAAGCAGCCAGTTACCCGGACGAAGCAAAGCTGGTTCAACCATATACAAATTTAATACGCGTATTCGTGATTTTTTTTCAAAGTCAGTAAGCTTTTAACCGGTTAATTCAAGACAGGAACGATAACTCTCCCCGCTTCCAGTACTTTCCCCAAACAATCGTTATACGGAGATTGTATCTCCGTATAACCCCGTTTACGAATGTTTTCTTCCAACAATTCAGATTCGGCTTTGCTATTGTAGCTCTCTACTCACCAAGCCGTATGAAAAGGAGTACATCCATTCTCCATAAAATAAAAATTACCCAGCGCCCGGTATGAATGATAGATTTAATAATTCTGCAAGCGCCAAAACAACCGCACAACAAACGCCCCCTCTCCCATCCCCCAATTCCCCTAATTTCGTCCTGCAACAGCCTCCCCCATGCCCCAACCCGACACCAAACGTCTTTCGCGATTGATTGCCCTGCTCACACAGCTGCAGACGAAACGCCTGCTGACTGCGGCGTGGCTGGCCGAAAAGTTTGATGTCAGCAAAAGAACGATCTACCGCGACATAAAAGCCCTGGAGCAGGCCGGCGTACCGGTGCTGACTGATGAAGGCCGGGGCTATAGCCTGATGGAGGGGTATAAGATTCCGCCTATCATGTTTTCGGAAAGTGAGGCCAATGCCCTGATCACGGCCCGGCAACTGGTGATCCAAAACAAAGACGCCTCCTTTGTAAAAGAGTATACGCAGGCCATCGACAAGATAACGGCTGTTTTGCGCGACCATACACAGACAAAGGCCAACCTGCTGGCTGAGCGGGTACTGTCCGGACAAAATGCGCAGCAGGACCGGAGCAGCAACAATCTGTCGACACTGCAGCTGGCACTCACCCATTTCAAGCTGGTAGATATAAGCTACCGCAGCCTGCAGGGCGATGCCCTCACAAAACGAACCGTAGAGCCCTTTGCCATTTATACGTTTCAGGAAAACTGGCTACTCGTAGCCTTCTGCCGGATCAGACAAGACTACCGCGCCTTCCGGCTCGACCGGATTATGAACCTGTCTGTACTTGAAGAGACGTTCACACCCCACCAGCTCAGCTTCGAAGACTATTTTGAGCTGTGCAGAAAAAAATGTTCCCCACCCCTGCCATAGGGCTGTCACAGGCCCCTGCTAGTTTTGTGCGGTATCAAAACAATTACAGATGCAGCACATACGTAGCCTGCCAATGGCAGTACTATTACTTATATCCGGCCTGGCTGCTTTTTCACAATCAACAACTCCCCACATGAACAGCGAAACCATCCACGGCTTTTCTATCATCGGCATTGCTATGCGTACCACCAACGAAAACGGTCAGTCGGCAAAAGACATCGAAACCATCTGGACCCGGTTCTGGAATGAACATATCGGGGAAAAAATAGCCGGAAAGGTCAGCGACGATATTTACGCGGTCTATAAAGACTATGAAACGGATTACACGGGAGCCTATACGGTAGTCATCGGCTATAGGGTAGCCTCACTGCAACAGATCCCTGTCGGTTTCGTAGGTCTGACGATCGAAACAGGCCCTTACAAAAAATTTATTTCCAAAGGCAAAATGCCCGAAGCAGTATACAATACCTGGCTGGAGATATGGGGCAGTAAATCCCTGCGGCGCGCCTACAAAACCGACTTTACGGTGCACGGCAAAAAATACTACGACGGTGAAAATGCAGAGGTAGAAACTTTCATATCTGTTGTTGAATAGATCACCACACCTGCCTCCGCAACTCCTTCAGCGAATAAAAGCTGCTTCGCCAGTAAATGCCGCCCTGCCGCTCGGTAACAATGGCAGACCTGATAATGATATACACCATCACCAGTCCGGCAAAGGGAATGATGAGGGCATGCCAGCATTTGGCATGAATTCCCTTTTTGCCCAACAGCAAAGCCAGTTGGCTGGCAATAATGGCCAGGGCGATCCAGTGATAAGGAGCACCGGCAACTAATAATAAGGGTACCGGCAATGCCAGGATCAGGAACGTAACCAGCGCTGTACCCATGGCAGGAATAAACCGGTAATTGTATACGGAGTACATGTTTTTCATGAGGCCATTCACAAACGCTGATAGACTGCTGTACCAGGCCAGGCTGATCTCCTTTTCACCATACAGCACATCCTGCCGGCCACCCGCCCTTTTGATGCGCTCGCCCAGCTTCAGATCATCATCCGGACGTAAGGCGATCATGACATGCGTACCGGCTTTTTCATAGATCGTACGTTTTACCAGGTTGAAAGCCCCCACTCCCATCGACGAGGAAGATTTCGGATCAGCAATTGTCCAGGGTTTCAGTTTTATGTCCAGCATGATGGCAAATACATTCATCACTGCCACAAACAGCGAAGAGGGCGAAGTGATCTCTGCCAGTGCAGTAAGATGGTCAAGGCTCTTTTGCTGCACATAGTTCATGGCCTTCTGCAGGGCATGTGGCTGAAACTTTACATCGGCATCGGTAAACAACAGCCATTCTTCGGAGCTGGCGCAATAGCCTTTGTATAAGGCATGATTTTTCCCCAGCCATCCGCCCGGTAGTTTATCGATGGTGATCACCGTCAGCCGGGTATCCTTTGCCGCCATGCGTTGCAGAATGGCCGCCGTACCATCGGTTGACCGGTCATTGATCACAATAATCCGGAAATTGGGATACTGCAGCCCGCACACACTTTGCAGCGCTTCCTCCACCTCTGTCGCCTCATCCTTTACGGCAATAACGATGGCAACAGCGGGTGCTTGCGCCAGGTGTGGCGAAAGATCTTTCATAAAACGGATCTTCCGCGTATTGACGATGAGCAGAAGCGTTACCCCCACCCAGGCAACCAGCATAACAATGGCATATATCAGTAGTATCATGCGGCAAATCTATAATGGGTGGCTGGAGCTTGATTTGATCTCAGGTCAAATAATGGAAACATACGCTTACTTCTTTGCCCTTATCCGGCTCAGCGTTTCCTGGCTTACGCCGAGGTAAGAGGCAATATACTTCAGGGGCACCCGCCTCAGCGCTTCGGGATAATGCTCCAGCAGCAGCGCATATCGCTCTGGCGCTGTCTTGAAACGCTGGTCAATAAACCCCGTTTGCAGGGTGACGAGGCTGTGCGAAAGTATGCGGCCATTAAGCAGGCTCATGTCGTGATGTTTTCTGCAGAGGTCGTCCAACTGCCGGCGGGTAAGCATCAGCACATCTGTCTCCTCAAGGGTTTCTATACACTGCGGACTCGGTACCGCACCAAAAAAAGCAGAAAGTGAACAGGCAAACATATTTTCAAATATAAACCAGTCTGTATACTCCTTATCCTGATGCATATAATATGCCCGTAACGCACCGTTGAGAATGAAAAACATTCTGTCAGCAACCTGTCCTTCCCTGACCAGGATCGTATGCGCGGGGTAATGCGCTGCGGCAAGACAGGAGTCGATATCGGCCATCGTTTCTTTACTTAATGGAGCAATAGATTGGAGTGCTGCAAAGATCCTGTCTTTCATTTTAGCAAGATACGGAAACCACTGCTGTCCAGGGAAAGCTGATCTCCCAAAAGCACTATTTCCTAATCAGCTACTGACAAGATGAATTTGAACGCTCTTAAAAAGTAAGCCCTCCTTATAACAGTGTTAGTACGGCCGCAGGACGTCAGGTTCATATTATCACCTTTTCGTTACCGTATTCTCTTATTTTTTCTTGTGGTTCATAAGGTGCCTTGTTTTTCTCCGATTGAATCTTTAAAGAATATACATGAAGCATAGACCGGAGAAAAACACAGCACCGGCCCCGCCGCGGCCTATCGTGTGGACACATTTTTGTTTACTTTTCACCTTTTATGGGCGGCAGAAAACTAACGGAACTAGACGACTTACGGTTATTGTATCGGGGCAATAGGATGTTGAGTGATTTATTTTCTAAGAGCGTGCATTCTATTCGCCAACTGGCGGTTGATGATGCTGCGGCAAAGGGTTATTACCGGTTTTTACAGAATGATCGGGTCAGCGAAGACGACTTAGTGACCAACCTGGCATCCAACTGCATGGCCGCCTGTAAGGGTCATCCGGTCGTCTGCATTCAGGATACCACCGAGATCAACCTGAGCAGTCACAGTAACCGGCTTAGAAAGGATCGTTTAATCGGTACGACCAATGCCAATAACACGCAAGGACTGGGCTTTTTTCTGCATCCGAGTTTAGTGCTGGATGCGCAGACGGGCGTTCCGCATGGATATGCGGCCATCAAGGTCTGGAACCGATCGCAACATTTTTGTTCCAAACACGAGCGGGACTATTCCCAGTTGCCCATTGAACAAAAGGAATCGTATCGTTGGATTGAAGTGTCGAATCAAACTAAAGCACTATTGCGGGATGTCGTTCCTAACCTGGTAATCATACAAGATCGTGAGGGAGACATCTACGATCAGTTCGCCTGTATTCCGGATGCAACAACTGATTTATTGATACGCGCCAAGACCAATAGGGTGTTGATGGATGGTAGCCGGCTATTTGACTGTTTGGCGGATGCGCCTGTGGAAGGGCGCTATACAATAACCGTAGAGGCCCGAAATGGGCGTAAAAAAAGAAGTGCGCAAATAGAAATAAAGTATAAACCGGTGTCATTAAGAAGACCGCGTGATGCGGGTAAATTATTGCCCGCCATCGTCCCTGTGTATGTGATCGAAGCAATGGAAGTGGGGTATACCGGGGCGGATAAAATATGCTGGCGATTGTTAACAAGTATTCCTGTTGAATCGGTGCAGGTAGCTCAGTTGTGTATAGAGTGGTATAGCTGGCGCTGGACAATAGAAGAGGTATTTAAGATACTGAAGAAGGAAGGATATAACATTGAAGCGTCTGAACTGGAATATGCCGCTTCGGTACGGAAAATGTGTTTGCTTATTCTGGAAGCGATTATCCAGCTTTTTTTAATGCGTATCTCCTACGCCGAGCCAGAACTGGAGATAGCTGCTGACAGTTGCTTTAACCAAACAGAGCAGATCTTTTTAGAACATCAAATCCAGGTACTGGAAGGAAAAACAGAAAAGCAAAAAAATCCATTTAAACACAAAGACCTGAAAAGGTATACCTGGGCGATTGCCCGGTTAGGTGGATGGAAAGGTTATGAATCCAACAGGCATCCTGGGATTACTACCTTATACATCGGGCTAAAACACTTTAAAGCGGCCATGCAAGGCTGGGAAATCCATAAAAATGTGTCCACACGATAGGCCGCGGCGGGGTCGGCCCGGCCGTGGAGGCAAAAGGTCGATTAACCGGACGATGTAACCATTTATTCAGGTACACTATAAAACAATGCATATTTCGGTATTTCCCCGAGCTATAGTGATACGGAAACTAACATTTTGCTAAAGTATGAGATATATACCCTCCCTAGGTGTCCAGCCACTTCTTAAATGCCGGCGCCTTCTCGCGGCTTATATCTATTTCCAGCTTCTGATTAGGCTCTTTGAGTTTTACAATAAGCTTTGAATTCTCAACCGCCTTTACCGTGAGCACGGCATCAATATGGATAATATACTTCCGGTTGGCCCGGTAAAATTTCTGGGGGTCAAGGAGGCTTTCCACTTCCTCCAGAGTGGCAAAATCGAGCAGGTATCTTTCGCCGGTAAACAGGTACAGGTAGTTGAGCGTTTCGCGGGCAAAGCAGGCAATATCGGTTACAGCAACAGGCATCCACTGGTTTCGCACATTGGCCATAAAACGCTCTTTGTACTGGCCGGGTATATTGCCGCTGATGTTCAGCGCCTTCATCAGCGCGGAGAAATCGGGCGTAGCCGGCTTTTCTGCTGAATGATGTTGCGGCATTTATCAATGGCATTCTGCAACTCGGTCGCATCAACGGGTTTTAATAAATAATCCACGCCGTTTACCTTAAATGCCCGGATGGCATACTCATCATAAGCGGTGGTAAATATAATAGGGCAGCTTAACTGAAACTCTTCAAACAACTCAAAGCTCACACCATCACTCAACTGTATGTCCATAAAGAGCAGATCAGGCTCGGCATTATTCAAAAACCATTTGCGGGCTACCTTGAGACTGGGAATGACCGCTTCTATTTCCACAGAAGGATCAATACTCTTTATTTTGTTCTGCAGCACCTGTGCATTAAAATATTCATCTTCTATAATAACTGCCTTCATACAATTCATTTTATGCTTCAATTAAAGGAATGCGAACAACAAAGGTTGTTTTTGTCTCGTTGACCTCAACGGGCTTTTTACTGAGGTATTTGTATAGCGAGCGCAGGCTGGCCAGCCCCTGCTTATTCGATGTTTCCAGCATTTTCTTTCGCTGCAGGTTATTCTTCACTTCCAGGTAGCCGTCTGCGGTGGTCATCTCCACAATCAGCGGAGCTTCTATGTCCACTACATTATGCTTAATCGCATTCTCCAGCAGGTTCTGCAGGGTCACGGGTACTATTTTCAACTGCTTGTCTGCATCAGCAATACGCATCTGCACCTGCAGGCCATCGCCAAACCGCGTTTTTTGCAGGCTGATATAAGTCTGCACAAAATCAATTTCTTCTTTGAGTGATACCAGTTCACTATCACGGCTTTTTAAAATATACCGGTATATCTTCGACATCTGCTCCAGGAAATTACCTGCCATTTTCTGGTCGGCCTCAATAAGACCGGATAAGGAGCTGAGCGAGTTGAACAAAAAGTGAGGATTCAACTGCTGCTTCAGGCTTTCATACATCACCAGTGCTTTTTCCTTTTCCAGCAGTTGTGCCTTGCTTTGCAGCTGCATCAGTTTTTCCTTCTGGCGGATGCGGTAGCGATAAATAACATAGGCTACACTTAAAAGCAACAGCCCTGCGAGTGCCCGAAACCAGAGTGTGTTATAAAAAATGCTGCCGATCTGTATACGCAACTGCAGCTCCGAACCACTCCACTGCTCCCGACCGGCAGCAGCTTTCACTTTAAATACGTAATCACCGCCGGGGATCCGGGTATAGTCGGCAAAGCGGTTTTGGGTATATTTCCATTCTTTGTCGATGCCTTCCAGTTTGTAGGCATACCAGTTGCCGGCAGCATTGTCAAAATTAATTGCCCCGAAACCGATACTGAAAAAGCCTTCGTTATGACGCAGCTTGATGGCATTATCCAAAACAAGCTGCGGCCTCCTGCCAGAGATATGTATTGTTGTAAAATAAGGCTGCAGGGAATTATTCTCTCTTTTATAGTCACCCGGAGCAAAGCGGATAAAGCCATTCTGGGTAGGAAATAGCAGGTCACCATTACTAAGAACAGATGAAGCGTGCTCGGGAAACTCAATGGAAGGCAGACCATCTTTCAGACCAAAAGCAGTAAAATATGTCCGGGTACTGTCGAGCATCATCAGCCCGCTGCCGGTACCCATCCATAAGCGATTATCATTGTCAATCGCCAAAGCACTTACATTATTATTAATAAGGCCGTTATTGCTGTTATAATTGCGGATACTAAGCGATGCGGGGTCAATAGCACTTAACCCGGTAAAAGTGCTTATCCATATCACTCCGTTTTTATCTTCTTTAATATCCACCACAATATTTCCCGCAATTGATTTTGCAGCATCATTATCTGCTTTCCAGCGGTAATGCTTACCATGGACAGGATCATACATAGCCAGACCATCACCATTAAAGCCAAGCCAGTAGCGGCCTTTGCTGTCGTGCAGCAGTTTACGCCCCCCGATGCCACTGTATTCACTCAAGCCGGGAAACTGCCGGATGCTGTGAAAGGTTTTTTGCCTGGAATCATAATAATAAAAGCCATCGCGGTCCCGGCTGCCAAACCAGTAATTGCCGGCACGGTCCTTATCGGCAGAAAAATAGAATACAGCGGGTATGGAATCCTTCTCGCTAAAGAAGACCATTTTATTTTCATGCTGCCGGAACAGGTTGATGCCCTTACCAGTCGCGATCCATATATTATTGTCCTCATCACACAGCAAGCCTCTCACTGAGTTGTAATGAAGAGTGGGTGCCTTATCCTCCCGGTTATTCCATTCGCGGTACTCCTCTGTGACGGGATTATATCGCACCAATCCATCCATGGTACCAAACCACAGCATGCCTTTTTTATCCTCTACTGCCAGGCGGGCCACCCGCCGGTTTCGGATATCCGGCTCCCTATCAAAAACCGGGATGATCCGAAACAGGTTTTTATCGGGGTGAAAATAATTTATACCGTTGTTGCCGCCGACCCAGATGGTGCCATCATTGCTATGGTACAGCGCGCTGTGCAGGTTGGTGGAGGGCGTCCACACCTGCAATGGGTTGTGCAGAAAGGCATCAAACCGGTTGCCTGTCTCATTGTAATAAAGAAGACCGTTGAGTTGAGTAGTGACCCATATCCTGCCTTTGCCATCGGCCATTAAAGAAGTAAAATTGGCAATGGTATGAGGGCCCGATTCAAAGTATCGCCCGTAATAATCGGCTGTATGTCGCGCCAGGTTGTATTTCAATAAAGCTGTGGCACCCCTCGTTGCGAGCCAGCAATTGTCTTTATCATCAACGGCCACTGCAATCACCACCTCATTATCAATAGCAGGGATGGTTATTTTTATGGTTGTCTGCGTGGCGGGATTAAACTGAAGCAGTCCATTTGCAGTAGCCAGGTAAAGTTGTTTATGATGCCACGTGGCATCATAAACTCTTGTGTGCAACAGTTTTTCTTCCCCTTGCATGTAGTGCAATGCCTGCCTCTTGTCAATATCATATGCTATCAGGCCTTTGCTGGTGCCCAGGTAGAGCGTATGCTTGTCGGCTGCGATGATCTGCCCCACCCAGATATTGTCCAGTGCCTTTACCGGCAGGAAACGATCTGTACCGGCATCGTATTGCAACAGGCCATTTTCTGTGCCTACCCAAAAGTTGCCGATGCTGTCGGCCGCCATACTACGAATAAGTGCTGTGGGCAATGAAGTGCTGTCGCCGGCAATATAACTGTATGTTTTTACCGAATAGCCATCATACCGGTTGAGGCCGGAGCGGGTGGCAAACCACATAAAGCCTTTTGCATCCTGCGCAATGACCAGTATGTTGCCATCATTTAACCCATCGGCTACTCCCAGCTTTCTGAAGAAATATTGATTTTGCCTGGCCATAACACCACCACAAATCAGGAGAAACAGAAGCAGGCCAGTAAGGGGTTTCAACATATTCAAATTTATTACTCTTTTATTGATGCCAAAATAATAGCCCCTGAATGGGCAGTATTTTAAACGAAGTGTAGCAAAATGAATACGAAGTGTAAGCGAGGGGAACTGTCATCCACGGAAAAATGAGTCCTTTGCCGTAACTATTTTATCGCCATTTAATCCTTTATTCTTATTTTTTCCTGTGGCCCGCCGGCCGTGGAGGCAAAAAATCGATTAACCCGGTTAGACAAACATTTATTCAGGTACAACATACGAACGCTCCATTTTCCAGTATCTCCCCGCACACAACTGGTTGGCACATTCACATATTTTCCTGCCGACAGTGGAGCCGAATGCACAATGAGCGCTGTTTGAAAAACAAGTACGAGACTGGTTCACCGGCCAGCATCATCTACACTTCATCGCCGATATCTTACTACTCATTAAAGATCTGCTACGTCATAAGCGAAGAAATTTCTTATCGGTCCGGGTGATTTTCATTTTTGTGTCCTCAATCAAATGTTCATCACTGAAAATTTTATTATGAAACAGCTCTCCGCTTTACTCTTTTTTCTCCTGTCTGTTGCTGTTGCTAAAGCACAGGCGCCCCTGGCCATCAGCTACCAGGGCGTGGCCCGTAATGCAAATGGTACAGCTTATGCAAGCCAGCAAATAAACGTGCGTTTTTCCATACATACAGGAACGCCTGATGGCACGGTAGAATACCGCGAAACACGTAGCATTACCACCAATCAGTTTGGCTTGTTCAATGTACAAATAGGCAGTGCGGGTGCCTCCGGCATCCAGGGAAGTTTTACAGGCATCAGCTGGAGTGAAGGCAATAAATTTCTTCAAACGGAGATCAGCATAAGTGGTCAGGCATACAGCAACCTGGGCACGACACAAATGGTAAGCGTGCCTTTTGCTATCAGCAGCCAACAGGCCAAACAACTGGTATTTCCGCTTGACACCAGCATTAACGCTCATTCAAGCCCTGTACTTAAAATTAAAAACACCTCAGCATCGGCAAACAATGCCATTAGTGGTGAAAGTATAAACGGAATTGCCATAACAGGATCATCTGAAACAAAAAGTGGTGTGGCAGGTTCTGCTTTTGTGACGCAGGTAGGTGGTGTAACAGGTAGCAACCCCGCCCTGGGTGGCTATGGTGTTCATGGCTATACTTCGGCTGCCAATTATTCAGGTGCAGGCGTATTGGGACAGGCACTTAATGGTGCAGGCGTAAAAGGCGAAACCGCAACGGGACATGGCGTATTGGGTATTGCCAGTGGTGCGGGCGTGGGTGTAAACGGACAGGCACCGGGCAATGGCTATGGAGTCTATGCATTAACCGGTTCCGGCCATGCATTGTATGCAACAGCAACTGAGTCTACCGGCATAGCAGGAAGATTTTCGCAGACAAGTACAGATGGTAAAGCCCTGATAGTAGACGGCAACCTGCAAATCAAATCCGGCAACACAAGCCCCGGAGCAGGCAAAGTGCTTACCAGCGATGCAGACGGAAATGCTACCTGGAAAACACCTGCATCAACCACTTCGGCTCTGGTTGGATTCCTGGTAAGTGGCGCCGCACAGGGTGGCTTACAAAACATCCCCAATAATGTCGAGTACAAAATCCACCCCTCTACCGAAGAGTTTGACGGAAGTAATAATTTTTCTCTGTATAACCTGACCCCATCCAGCACTTTCACGGCTCCTGTAGCAGGACTATACCGATTTACAACAAAGGTGACAATCAAAACCAATAACACGAATACAAATATCACCTACAGCTACCTGCGTCTTACCGTTAAGAGCAATGGTGTGGAAGCAGTAAAAGAAGCCACCGGCCAATGGGAGCCGGAGTACTACTCTGTTACCTCGTCGATCGACAAAGTACTGGTATTAAAAGCCGGTGACCAGGTTTGGTTAAAAACATTAACCAGTACAAAAGACGGCTCGAATCCTATTCTGGAATCCTGCGAATTTGCCGGATACCAGATCAGGTAAACCATCTCCGAAACGATCCTTATCACTGATACATTATTTCTCTTCGCTTAAAACACCTTATCCATTACACAAGATTTTTTATGAAACAGTTTGTACTCATTTTCAGTTATCTCTTAATCCTTTCGGCAGCGACAGCGCAGGCACCTCAGTCTTTCAATTATCAGGGCGTGGCCCGCAATGCCTCGGGAGTGCCTTATGCCAGCCAACAGCTCAGTGTAAAAGCTTCTGTTATTACCGGTGCTCCTGGCGGAGCAGTCGAATACAGCGAAACCCGCACCGTAACTACCAATGCATTCGGGCTGTTTAATATTCAGATTGGCAGCGCAGGAGCCACCGTTAATTCAGGAAGTTTTGCGGGTATTAACTGGAGTCAGGGAATAAAATACCTGCAGACGGAGATCAGCATAAACGCACAGCCTTATGTAAACCTGGGCACCACGCAGATACTGAGTGTACCCTACGCCCTGCATAGCAAAGAATCAAAAGACCTGATTTTTCCTTTCAGCAAAACCGGAGTTTCCCTTGCAGATCTTTTCAGTATATCGAATACAGACAATACGCCCAGCAGCTCGGCAGTAAGGGCCTCCGCTACATCTGGCAGGGCATTTTACGGAACAGCTACTTCGGGTGTTGCCGCTTATTTGCAATCGAATGACGGCACTGCCTTATATGCCTACTCTCCCAATAAAACAGGCATCATGGGGATCAGTAATGGTGTAACGGGTACAGGCGTGTCTGCAATAAATACTTCCGGCGGCCTGGCGCTGGGCGTAAATGGTAACTTACGTATCTACGGCGGCAATACCAGCCCCGGAGCAGGCAAAGTTCTCACCAGCGATGCATCAGGCAACGCTACCTGGCAGCCTTCAGCATCATCTACAGCTACGATCGGATTCATCGCTAATAATCCGGCACAGGGAGGTTTACAGAATTTACCTAATGGCGTTAAATATAAGGTGCACGCCGCAGTGGAGGATTTTGATGGCAGCAACAACTACACGTTATCTAATCAATCACCTGCCAGCACCTTTACGGCTACCGTTGCCGGTATGCACCGTTTTCAGGCAAAAATTCAAATATCCACTTCCAATACACTTTTGAGCTATGCAGATTTATTCCTGGTTGTAAAAAAGAATAACACAGAAACAGAAACAGCCTATACATTCGGCGGCCGCAATGTAGGTTCTACAGACATACAACTGGATCACACGGTCTACCTGAACCCGGGCGACCAGGTATGGCTCAGCCAGGTTTCGAGAACGGACAATGGCAGCAACCCGACCCTTACCCGGGCATACTTCAGTGGCTATCGTATTAAATAAATACTGACAAACTTTTTATATGAAAAAAAATTTCACGCTTATCATATTATTGCTCACTGCTATTACGTCCAGATCACAGATGATACTACCGGCTGTCGTAAACAGCGGAGGAAGCAGCGGAGTTGTAAACACTATCCACTTTGAGTTCAACCTGGGCGAAGTCTTTAGCAGCACTATCACAAATGACAATATTATCACCCAGGGCCTGCTACAACCGCTGTCTGCCTCGCAAAGCCCCCTGCCTGTGACCGGCCTTCAGTTTATCGCTAAAAGGATCAATGCCGGCCAGGTAAAGCTCGACTGGAGCACACTGCAGGAAATGAGCAACAGCGGCTTTTATGTAGAACGAAAAAAAGCGGATGAAGCAGACTTTACTGTCCTTACCTTCATTCCCTCCAAAGCCAGCGGCGGCAATTCACCCAGCCCGTTATCTTATACTTACACAGATATGAACGAGTATGCCGGCAAAACCTATTATCGCCTCCGGCAGGTCGACATAGATCAGAAATTCACCTATTCGCCTGTCAGGATAGTAGAAGGAACGGCAGAAAAATCCGTAATTGTAAAAGCCTGGCCTGTACCGGTTGCAGACAACCTGAATGTGAAAGTAACCGGTATCGACAAAACAGAGCAGTTGCAGGTGATAGATATGCAGGGCAAACTGGTAAAACGATATAGCGTAACAAACGGACAAACAATTGTCATCAGCGGACTGCAAACGGGCACCTATATACTTCGATTAAACAAAGACGTACCGGTCACTGAAAAGATTGTTGTACAATAAGAAAGTTCAGAGGGATAGCAGATAACGAAAAGAGGCTGTTCAGTAACATGAACAGCCTCTTCACTATTTTCAGAAGAACTATTAATCAATTCGGCCTTCAATCAGTTAAACAGGTAAAGCACCTGGAATGAAAACGGAACACCTTTTTGTTTGGTGTATATACGATTAACAAATGAGCCGCTAAATCTGGCTGTTACACCAATTTCAAGCTTTGACGAAACTGCTGCACCCAGTCTGCCGTAAAGCCCCAGCCAGCCCTTCTCGAATGCAGGATAATCATCCGCCTTAGTTACATAGCTCGTCTGGTTATTGGTAGATGTAAATTCATGTTCGGAATAGGTGCTGAAATTATAGCCCGCACCAATTCCCGCAAATACCTTAACCTTTTCTGTCCGCAAAAAATAATCCATCACATAGATCGCAGGCGTGATATTAAATTGTTTGAGTGAAAACTCATTTTTCATCGTAGTGGAAGTAGCATAATCATTCGATGTACCGGATCCTTCAGTTTGTAAGCTGCTAAGCGATAACTCCAGCCGCAAAAAGAGATGCTGAAGATTTCTGGATGCAAAAAAATCAGCCCCTCCTGTAAGGATATACGAAAACTTACCTTTAAACTTGATAGACTGCAACCTGGCATCTGCTGAGTTAAAACTGAAATTAGGGAGCAAAACACCTCCTCCGGCAAATAACCTTGGTTTCATTTTTTTATTATTGGCAAAACTGATTTTATCAGAAGTTGAACCATTCACCTGCGAAACAAATTTTACCAGATCCTTCTCTTTGTAATTCAGCCGGTCAATCTTTAAAGACCGCTCATAACTCAATGCCCCATTATTTGACAAGAGTTCTTTTAACTGAATTTTGAAATCGTCATATGTGATAACATTACTGCTGAGTTCACTATTCTTTGTAAGCCTGTAAATGAGTTCCTGAGCAGGACCGCCTGGCTTTGCGATATAATAATGTGGTTTGAAGTTTACAAACTCATAGAGCGTAAGCTCTTTACCCTCATTTAATATTCGCAGAAACACGGTTTGTTCATGTATCAGCTCTTTATTATAGATCGAAACCTCCCAGGCATTTACCGTATTATCATCTACCGACACGGTAGCCTTTCTGTAATAATCCCGGCCTGTTATACCAAAAGCATCAATATCATTAGTTGTATAGGAACGTGATTCAGCAGATGAGGACGAAAACATAATTTCTTTTGGGTTCTTCTCCCAGTTGCGATAGTCTATTGAGCCCCATACGGTATCCTTTGAAGGCAAAACAATGTAACCGGGCAACATGTTTTTCTGAGAGAATGTGGTAATAAAAAAGAACGAAAGCAGAAGGGTGGCAATTAATTTTCTCATGTGGTGGTTTATAACTGAAAAATATATAAAAAAATCAACTATTCAATATCCTGTACTTTTTATCACTATTGATAATCAGCAAAACCCACTAAACAATGCTATATAACAAAACGGCAGGTAAAGATTCGTTATACCTCAGTCTGGCTATGCCCTGACGCCAAAACCGGTCTTTTCAACAAAGCATCTTCGGCCTTTTAAACAAAGCCGCCGGTTTCATCGCTCTCTACTTTTGTTTCAACAAAACAACAAAAAGATGAAACCAAACAATTGCCAGGGAGCCTTACAACAACCAACCGGTTCTGGCTTCGACGCAAAATCAACCACTGCGGATGTCATCAAAGACATCGACCTCACCGGCAGGATTGCCATCATAACCGGCGGGAATACCGGCATCGGGCTGGAGACAACCAAAGTGCTGGCAGCGGCTGGGGCTACAGTAATAGTACCTGCCCGGGATATTGAAAAAGCGCTCACCAACCTGCAAGGGGTACCCGGAGTGGAAGTAGAGTCGATGGACCTGATCAACCCGGCATCGATCGATGCTTTCGCAAACCGGTTCCTGGCATCGGGCCGGCCACTTCATTTACTGATCAACAATGCGGGTATTATGTGGGTACCGCTGCGCAGAGACAGCCGGGGAATCGAATCGCAACTCGCCGTGAACTACCTCGCCCAGTTTCAACTTACTGCCCGCCTCTGGCCCGCTCTTGTAAGGGCACATGGCGCAAGGGTCGTAAATGTCTCTTCGCATGGACACCAGTTTGCCCCTTTTCATTTCGAAGATCCTAATTTTCTCCATCGCAACTATGAAACACTGCAGGGATACGGACAGTCAAAAACAGCCGTCAACCTGTTTTCGCTGGAACTTGATAATCGTGCACAACAATTCAACATAAGAGCCTATTCGCTGCATCCGGGTTCTATCGGTGGTACAGAGTTGGGCAGAGAAGCTCCGCTTGAGCTATTTCAGCAAATGGGATTTGTAGATGCAGCCGGTAACCTGCTACCGGAAGTAGCTGCATCACTGAAAACCATACCACAGGGTGCCGCAACAACGGTCTGGTGTGCTACCAGCCCCTTACTCAACGACATCGGAGGTGTCTATTGCGAAGACGGCGATATTGCTCCGCTGGCTGCTGACGAAGGCATGTCGCCAGGGGTGAAAGCGTATTCGCTGGATGAAGATTCTGCCAGGAAGCTCTGGAAATGGAGTGAAGAGGCGACGGGTATCACATTTAAACTTGATTAATCAACACAGTCTTCAACTAAACAAACAATGAAACCTCTTACAAATAAAATAGCCCTCATTACCGGCGGCAACAGCGGCATTGGATATGCCGCGGCCAAAAAATTGCGCGAAAACGGCGCTACCGTGATCATTACCGGCAGGAGAAAAGAAGCGGTGGAAAAAGCCGCACTCGAGCTCAATGTAACCGGCCTGGTAGCAGACCAGTCAAATCTCGGTGATAGTAAAAAACTGGCCGCTACCATAGCCGGACAATATGGCCATATCGACATCCTGCTTATCAATGCCGGCATTACCCGCTTCGGCAGCATTGAGCAGATGGAAGAAACCATTTTTGATGAAGTGATGAATGTAAATTTCAAAGGCGCTTATTTCACTCTCAGTAAACTTATCCCCTTGCTTCGCGATGGCGCATCCGTAATACTACTTTCTTCCACATCAGCCACCATCTCGCCACAAAACGCCTCGGTTTATGCCGCCAGCAAAGCCGCACTGAATGCAGTGACCAAAATAGCCGCACTTGAACTGGCCTCGCGGCAAATACGGGTCAATGCCGTGAGTCCGGGTCCCATTGCTACGGAGATCATGCAGAAGATCGGGCTCGACGATAGGCTGGAAACGCAACTTATCAGCAGCATCCCTCTTTCCCGGATGGGCAAAGCAGAGGAAATCGCCAGTATGATCGGTTTCCTGGCTGGCGAAGAAGCCGCCTTTATTACCGGATCCAATTTGCTGGTAGACGGCGGACAATCTGTTTAAGCATTTTTTAGTAGCAATACAGGCGGGGCAAATGCACTATTTGTCCCCGCTTTATCAAACAGGTTTTTTAAACAAAGCGAATTATATGATACTGTCTATTTTTGCATTCATATATTCCCTTTTCAGAAATCTTAAAAACGGAGGTATGGAATATAAAGCCCGTTATATCACGGAAGACATCAAACTCTCCAGCTACGAAGACAATTTCTTCAAGTCAGATATCATGTTTGACCATCATATGCTGGTATGGTTCATTTCCGGTGAAACAAAGATTATACAGGCCGATGCCACTTATTTCTTCAAAAGGGGAGATATCTTTTTAATTCCACGTAATCAACTGGCTACTATTATTAACTATCCCAAAGACGGGCAGCCACACAAAACAGTGGTCATGCATTTATCAGTCGAAAGGCTCAGGGATTTTTATGCCAGTCGCAGCATCAAACCGAAGCCATTGAAGTCTTCCAGAATTTACAGCTTCAGTAGTCACCCGCTACTCGAAAGTTGCCTTGCCTCGCTGATTCCTTATTTTGATATGAAAGATATACCTGTCGATATCGCCTCTATCAAGATCACCGAAGCCATCAGCATCCTGCGCACGCTCGATAAGGATATTGACAATGTGCTGGCAAACTTTGAAGAGCCCGGCAAAATCAACCTGGCCGACTACATGGAAAAAAACTTCATGTTCAACCTGCCGCTGGAAAAATTTGGTTACCTCACTGGCCGGAGCCTCACAACCTTTAAACGTGATTTCAAAAAAGTATTCAATACTACCCCACAACGCTGGCTCACTCAAAAAAGACTGGAACTGGCCCATTACCAGTTTGTGGAAAAGAAAAAGAAACCGATTGATGTCTGTTATGAAACGGGGTTTGAGAATCTCTCACATTTTTCCTTTGCCTTCAAAAAGCATTTTGGCTACGCCCCTACCGAATTGCTGGCACAATTGAATCAATAACTTCAAAAAAAGATCATGCCCTGGAACCCCGAAAAATACAATCAGTTTAAAAGCATCCGTTACCAGCCTTTTTTTGATCTGTCTGCATTGATCTCAGCAGATGGATTGAAAAATG
This sequence comes from Chitinophagaceae bacterium, assembly GCA_047600605.1. GTDB lineage: Bacteria > Bacteroidota > Bacteroidia > Chitinophagales > Chitinophagaceae > CAYMZZ01. The sequence continues at coordinate 2,100,822 of JASGKK010000001.1, forward strand.
CAGTGGATATAGGATGCGGCACCGGCGAGCAAACAAAAATTCTTTCCGAAAAGTTCGGGGCCGCTTCATTCCTGGGTATTGATCCATCACCTGAAATGCTGGCCAAAAGCAGGGAGTTGAAAAGCAGCACACTTCATTTTAAAAATTCTACCGTCGAAGCATTTATTGCGGCCAGCGAAGGGCAGGACTGGGATCTTATCTTCAGTAATGCAGCCCTGCAGTGGTCCAGTGGTCATGCTACCCTGTTCCCTCAACTGATCTCATTACTAAGCAGCAAAGGTCAATTCGCCATACAAATGCCGGTACAGAAAGAAAATGTGTTGAACAAACTTTTGCTCGACCTGGTACAGGAAGAACCCTATGCCGGTTTTCTGAAAGGATGGAAAAGAGAATCGCCCCTGCTCAGCATAGATGAATATGCACAACTAATGTTTGAGAACGGATTAAATGAGTTGCAGATCATACAAAAGGTTTACCCGATTATTGCAAATAGTGGGGAAGATCTGTTTGATTTCATTTCCGGCTCCTCACTTATTCCCTATCTCGAAAGGATGTCGCCCGGCCAGCAGGAATTGTTTACAACCGAGTTTAAACAACGGATACAAAAAGAATTTGACCGATTCCCGGCTATTTATGCTTTTAAAAGGCTGTTGTTGTATGGGAGAAAAGAAAAATAACCCGAAAGTACTCCATTAAGCATGCATGAAGCAGGTTAGCCACTATCCATAACAAAAGCCGCCCTGTATCCAGGACGGCCTTCTCTGCAAAAAATAATCCTCCCTTTTATTTCCATCCACCACCCAGTGCACGGTAGAGTTCTACCTGGGCATTGAGACGGCTTCGTTGTATCATGGCGAGATTAAGCTCGGCCTGCAGGGCATTGCCCTGGGCAGTAAGCACTTCCAGGTAACTGGCCATATCGCTTTTGAAAAGCCATTGAGCATTCATCACCGCTTTCTTTAGTGTATCTGTTTGTGAAACAGCAATGAGTTGCTGTTGTTTCAACTTGTCTGTTTGCACCAGCACATTCGATACTTCAGTAGTTGCCTGCAATACACTTTGACGGAAACGGATCACGGCCTGCTCGCGCTCAATCTTAGCTACTTCAAATTGTGTCTTCAACGCTCCTTTACGGAATACAGGTTGCAGGATCGAGCCGGCTGCCAGGCCAAACAACGATCCCGGAATATTAAACCAGTTGCTTGATTTAAATGATTCCAGTCCACCACCGGCTGTAATGGTTAGTGCAGGATACATATCGGCCTGCGCTACACCGACCCGCGCATTCGCAATCACGAGGGCCAGTTCCTCTGATCGTACATCGGGCCTGCGGCTTACCATGCCCACCGGCAGGCCTGTGTTCAGGTTATCATTTACCGTCAATTCGGTCAGCGAAGTCTGGCGTGCCAGTTTGCCTGGCAACTGACCAGTCAGGAGCTGCAGTGCATTTTCCTGCAAAGCAATATCCTGCTCCAGTTGCGGGATCAATAAGGCAGTGGCCTGTTTTTGCGATTCAGCCTGCTGGACGGCCAGTGACGTCACCGTGCCTGCATCTTTCAGCAATCGGGTAGCCAGTACAAAACTGTCGTTCAATACGAGGTTTTGATGTGCAATCTGTAATTGTTTATCCAGCATCAGCAGGTTGTAAAATCCCTGGGCGATCTGCGACACGAGTTGTGTCTGTACAGCCTTCACCGCTTCCGCAGTCTGCAGATATTGTGTAAGGGCAATTTCTTTTCTGCCCCTGATCTTGCCCCAGATATCTGCTTCCCACGAAAGAGCGACAGTGGCATTATAGTTTTCGATATAACTTTTCTGCAAAAAACCCTGCGCACTCAATCCATTCAGACTATTGTCGGAAGGGCGATTGTATTGACCGGTGACTTGCAGGTTTACATCCGGCAGTTGCAACAGTTTTGCCTGCTTCGCCTGCCGTTGTGCAGCCTCCAGCCGCTTCATCGCCACCAGCAGATCATTGTTATATTGAATTCCTTTTGTGATCAATGCCTTCAATGTAGTATCAGCAAAAAATGCGGTCCAGGGTATCTCTGCCATACTGCTGGTATCGGCATAGCTGGTAGCAGCGGTCGTATCAAACTGCGCCGGCAATAGCAACTCCGGCCGCTGGTATTCCTTTCCCACGCGGCAGGCAGACAGCAGTATGATCACCACTGCGGCCAGAAAGGAATGCTTTATCCATGTTTTCATCCTTGTTATTATTTTTTGTTTTGATGAAAGAAATCAGCCGTGCAGCAATTCTTAGAACTGATTATCATTCGCCACACGATTGTTTCATCCTTTATTTCTTTAGCTTAATCGGCCAGGGCTATCCCCTTTTGTATGCCATTATTATTATTCCTGCGCTGTGACCATTTTCGAACCAGCAGCAGAACATGATTTTTAACTGTAATAAATATTTTCATCTCATGTAATTTTTTAGAATATCCAATCTTATGCAAGTGCAGGACTGATCTCTGCAACTGGTCTTTTCCGGCTCACCCGTTCATGCAAAGCCTGGAAAATGATAAACAGTACCGGTATGACGAACAGACCGAATACCACACCAGTGAGCATGCCGCCCAAGGCACCTGTACCAATAGAGCGGTTGCCGAGTGCAGAACCTCCACTGGCCCAGGTGAGCGGCAGCAGTCCCACAATAAAGGCAAAGGATGTCATCAGGATGGGCCTGAGCCTGAGCTTCGCCGCTTCTATTGCCGACGCAGTCAGCGATTTACCGGCGCGTCTTCTTTGCACCGCATATTCAATGATCAGGATAGCGTTTTTGGCGAGCAGCCCTACCAGCATGATCAGGCCTACCTGCACATAAATATTGTTGTCGATACCCGTGAGGTTGATGAAAGCAAATACACCGAATATACCCGTCGGCACAGAAAGTATCACCGCGAGCGGCAGGATATAACTCTCATACTGTGCAGCCAGCAGGAAGTATACAAATACCAGGCTCAGCAAAAAAATCACGCTTGTCTCTGTACTCGATCCTGTTTCTTCACGTGTCATACCAGACCATTCGTAAGAATATCCGCGGGGTAGATAGCTCGCCGCCACTTCCTGAATAGCCTTGATTGCATCGCCGGAACTATAACCCGGTTTGGGCATACCATTGATGGTAACGGCATTGAACAGGTTGTTGCGGTTTACGATCTCCGGGCCATACACCCGCTTCAGTGTTACTACAGAAGTGGCCGGTACCATTTCACCCTTATTATTTTTTACATACACCGCATTGAGCGATGACTCCTCTGAGCGGTAAGGCACATCTGCCTGCACAATCACCCGGTAAAATTTACCAAAGCGATTGAAGTCGGAAGCGAAACTGCTGCCATAATACACCTGCAGGGTTTGCATCAGCTCATTCACAGATATACCCAGTTGTTTGGCTTTTTCTTCATTTACATCCAGCATATACTGCGGATTGCCGGTATTGAAGGTGGTAAAGGCATAGGCGATCTCGGGCCGTTTCATCAGCTCACCAATAAAACCATATGCCGTATTGGCCATCTTATCGAGCGGACCGCCGGTGCGATCCTGCATGATAAATTCAAAACCGCTGGTATTACCAAATCCCTGCACCGTGGGGAATACAAAGAGAAACACGCTGGCATCTTTCACCGCTGCAAATTTTTCATTGATCTGCGCCATCACTCCATCAATATTCTTCACTGCCCCCCGTTTCTCCTGTGGTTTCATGCGAATAAAACCCACACCGTAGGCCGAGCTGTTGGCATTGGCCACAATATTGAGGCCGGCCACGGCACCGCGGCGCTCCACAGCTTCTACTGTGGTAAGAATGCTGTCAAACCTGGCCATCACTTTTTCTGTACGATCCAGTGAAGCACCCGGAGGCAGGTTCAGTGAATAAATGATGAATCCCTGATCTTCTGTAGGAATAAATCCAGTAGGCGTTTTGCGCATCAGGAATATGGTTGCCACCGATACTGCTACAAGACCTCCTATTGCCACCCATTTGCGGCGGAAAAGAAACTGAAGACTCTGACGGTATTTATTGGTTGTGGCATTAAATCCTGCATTAAACGCTTTGAAAAAACGTTTTCCGAATCCCTGTTTCTTTTTCTTTCCTTCCGGCGAATGCTCTTCTTCATGCGTATTGCGCAGGAATAAAGCAGAAAGTGCCGGACTCAGTGTCAACGCATTCAACGCTGAGATCAGGATGGCAATGCCGAGTGTAAACGCAAATTGTTTATAAAACACACCAGCTGGCCCCTGCATGAAACCAACAGGTACAAACACAGCCGTCATCACCAGCGTAATAGAAATGATAGCTCCTGATATTTCATTCATCGACTGGATCGTAGCCTGGCGTGCATTGAGCCTCGTGCGTTCCATTTTGGAGTGCACCGCTTCCACTACTACGATGGCATCATCTACTACTATACCGATTGCCAGTACCAGCGCAAAAAGGGTAAGCAGGTTGATGGTAAACCCAAACAGCTGCATGAAGAAGAATGTACCCAGTATAGCCACCGGCACGGCGATAGCCGGTATAAGCGTAGAACGAAAATCCTGCAGGAAAATAAACACGACAATAAATACCAGTATGAATGCTTCCACCAGTGTATGCAATACCTGGCTGATAGACGAATCCAGGAATTCTTTGGCATTGTACATATTGAAGTACTCTACACCGGCAGGGAAAGAAGTGGCCGCCTTCTTCAGCACTTCATCTACTGAAGTCAGGATATCGTTGGCATTGGATCCTGCTGTTTGAAAAATGGCAATGCCAATGCCGGGATAACCCAGGATCTTTGTATTGGCACTATAGGAGAATGAGCCAAACTCCACACGGGCCACATCACGCAGGCGGATTACACCAGCATCCGGAGCTGTCTGCAGAATGATATTCTCATAATCTTCATTCTTCGACAGTTTACCCTTGTATTTCAGGATATATTCAAACGAAGCCGCACTGCTTTGTCCGAAGCGTCCGGGAGCTGCTTCTATATTCTGCTCCTGGATCGATTTAAGTACATCCTGTACCGAAAGATTGTACGCTGTGAGACGATCGGGCTTCAGCCAGACGCGCATGGAGTAATCCTTGGCACCAAATACCTGCGCCTGACCCACGCCCGATACACGTTGTATCTCCGGAATGATATTGATCTTGGCATAATTCTGCAGGAAAGTTTCATCATACGCACTGTCTTTACTATAAATCAGCGGTACCATGATCATACTGTTCTGCTGCTTTTGTGTGGATATGCCCGCCTGCACTACTTCCTGCGGTATCTGGCTGGTGGCTTTTGAAACACGGTTCTGTACATTCACTGCAGCCAGGTCAGGATTAGTACCCAGTTTGAAATATACATTGATCGCCAGTGTGCCATCATTGCTGGCAGTAGAAGTCATATAGGTCATGTCTTCCACACCATTGATAGCTTCCTCCAACGGAGTGGCTACAGCACGTGCCACTACCTCGGCATTTGCACCTGGATAAGTGGCTGTCACCTGCACCGTAGGTGGTGCAATGTCCGGAAACAGTGTCACCGGCAGAGTGTACAGTGACAGAATTCCTAACAGCGCCAGTAGTATCGACACGACGGTCGAGAGAACGGGCCGTTCTATAAATCTTTTAAACATCGTAATAATTAACTGGTAAAGGGAATGAGTTGGTTGGTGACCCTGCACGGCTCAGGGGCACCTTTTGTTATCAGTAAAAAGACGTTTTTACTTATAAGGGTCTTGATTTAATAATGCTGTCGAGCGATACTGGTTGTGGCTGAATGAATGCACCGTCTCTCAGGCGGTCAAATCCGGCATACACGATCCGCTGATTGGCCTGCAGGCCATTTTCGACCAGGTAGTAACTCGTTGTTTTACCTGATATCTGCAGCGGTACACTCACCACCTTGTTGCTGTCGGCCACCGTAAAGACAAATACCTTGTCCTGCAGCTCGTAGGTGCTTTCCTGCGGAATCATCAGTGCATTGTCCATGGCATGCGGCACACGGATGCGGCCTGTGTTGCCGGAGCGTAGCAGACCATCTTTGTTATCGAATGCAGCGCGAAAACTGATGGTACCGCTGTTGTTGTTGAACTGACCGGTCACCGTCTCTACTTTTCCTTTGAGCGGGTAAAGGCTTTCATCGGCCATCACCAGTTCCACTGCAGGAAACTGTTTGAGTTTTTCCTCAATGGTTTTACCGGCAAACTGCTGAGTGAAGGCTAGAAAATCCTTTTCGCTGAAAGAAAAATAGGCATACACTTCGCGTACTGATGATACGACTGTCAACGCTGTTGGATTGCTGAGTCCCACGAGGCTACCGGTACGAAAAGGAATTCGGCCCACATATCCTTCCACAGGTGCATACACCGTGGTATATCCCAGGTTGATAGCAGCTGTTTGTACCAGCGCTTCTGCCTGTGCCACCTGCGCAGCAGCTGCATCATAAGCAGCTCTGGCAGTTTTCAGTTGTACATCGGATACCACATTGTTTTGAACCAGCGGAGTGAGTTTCGACACATTGATCTCTGCATTGGCCAGGTTTGCTTTGGCCGTAGCCAGTGTGGCTCGTGCTGTATTCAGTTGTTCCTGGTAAGGACGTGCATTGATCTTAAAAAGCGGCTGACCTTTTTTCACATAAGCGCCCTCATCGATCAGTATCTGATCGAGATAGCCATCTACCTGCGGACGGATCTCAATATCCTGGCTTCCTTCCAGGGAAGCATTAAATTCCTGATAGGTTGTTGCTGGCGACATCTGAAGGGTTACTACAGGTAAAGCAGGCGGGGCCTGGGGTTGCATGCTGGGGGCTCCGGCCGAGGAGTTGCAGCCGTACATGGCAGTGATCACTATGAGGACCCAGATAAAGAAGGATAAGTACCAGGTCTGTAATAATACTGACTTGTGGGTTTGGTTGTTGATTGTTTGTTGCATAACACTGTTGTTACGGAAAGCGGGCATACTTTCCAGTTACTGAATGATTGAATAAAAATTAGTAAGCTGCACCCGGGGGCTGGGCGGTTGCAGGTTGGCTGGCAATCAGTTATAACACTACTACCTTTCCTAACATCGTTAACTTTTCAGAGCAAAAAAAAGGACCTTAGCCCTTTAGATTTTTGATAAAACCTTCTATGGCATCATCGAGTACCAGTTTATTGAGTTCATCGGCCACTTCGGGCGTATTTGCCGTCATTTTTATTGATATTAATCCATGTATCACAGACCAGAATGTGTGGTACTTGAGACAACCATTGATCCGTTTATTGTTATTGTTTTCTTCCAGCAATCTGGTGATTGGTTCCATCACCAGGTCGCGGAAGGTGATGGATTCGGGTAAACATTTATTCGTTTCACAACTGGCAATACCCAGGCCAAACATCAGCTGGTAATATTCCTTGTTGCGAAAGGCAAAGTTCCAGTAAGCATCCGCCATTGCCTTAATCTGTTTGCCGGGATCATCGGTTGTCTGCTTCGCTTCGCACATTTTTCTTGCCAGCAGATCGAAGCCCTGCTTTCCAAACTCCAGCAGGATAGCTTCCTTATTGGCAAAATGATCATAGATGACCGGCACACTGTATTCAATCGCATCGGCTATTTTCCGGATAGAAAGAGATTGCCATCCTTCTTCACGGACGATCTTCCAGGCGGTATCCAGAATACTGGACCGCACCTCATCCTTTTGTCTCAGACGTCTTTCGGCGATTCCCATATCTCCTATATTTTACCTAACACCGTTAGCAAAGTTAAAGGCGTTTTGAAATTGCAGACAAATATTTTTTTAAAATACCGGCTACCGAACAAGCCCGGTCACTCTAATGTAATGGATTTTAATTTATTAGAATTCTAAAAAAATCCGTGAAGTAACATCTCCGGCGGCAAGGGGTTGAGCTTTATTCCGCCATCAGATAAATAGCTACAGCAGCCAGGAAGAGGCCAACCAGGGTGATGGGATGCGGTACTACACTATAGAGAATAAGGGAAATAATAATCGTGATGACTGGTGCAAGTGCGGTAACGGGTACAACGATAATGGCTTTGCCATACCGCAATGCGTATACCAGTGTGAGGGCTCCGATAGCATTGAGCACCTGTATGCCTGCAGCCAGCCAGGGACCATTCAGCCCTCGGTTGATGGGCTGTGAAAAATCGGTCATCAACCAGGCCACCGGTATCAGCAGCAAACCCGTGATGGTCATATAAAAGAAGATGCTCTCTGCCTGCATGCTATTGTTGGCGCTTTTCATGTAATAGGCCTGCACACCCCAGCAGAAAAACACGATTATGGCCAGCAACAACCACCAGTACCCATTGGATTGTCCGTTGGTAGGTGTTGTATACGACAATAGCAGCATAGCTACCAGGGCAATACCGATACCCCAGGCGCCCCGCCGGCTTGCCCGCTCGCGCAGCAGCAGCAGGGAAAGGAATATCGTTACTACCGGATACAGGGAAATAACAGGAAAGACAATATAGGCGGGGCCTTCGCGCAAAGCCTGAAAAAGAATAAGCTGACCGCCTGCACCCGTGAAGCCGATCACGCTGCCCAGGAAGATGGACCGTGCATCTCGATCCAGCCGCCAGTTGACCAGGGCCAGTGCTACCAGTGCACAGGGAATCATCGTAAGCGCCCACACTGTGTAGCCCAGTGTGGCAGGAAATCCATTTTTCTCCGGAAGCTCTATAAATGCTCCCCAAATACCCCAGCTAAGGGTGGTGATCAGTGCAAAAAGTTGCCAGGGCCTTTTATTCAAATTGGTTGCGATTTAGCAATGCGCTACACGATGATCACCTTTACGCCCGCATTCTCCAGCTTCTTCCGGTCTTCGACCGGTATTCCTGCATCCGTTACCACTACATCTACTTCGGTCACCGGGGCAATAAAGGCAAAGCTCCGCTTGTGAAACTTGCTGCTGTCGGCCACCACCACTACCTGTTTGGCAATTTCTATCATCACACGATTCAGATGCGCCTCTTCTACATTGGGGGTCGACATGCCATGTGTTGTATTAAATCCGTCAACCGCCAGAAACAGTTTGTCGCAGAAGTAATTCTTGAAATTTTCTTCGGCGGCACCACCTACCAGCGACAGTGAATTCTTGCGCAGAAATCCACCAGGAATGATCACATTGGCTTTCTGATGATCCGCCATCTGGTTGGCAATGTTCAGCGCGTTGGTAATCACGGTCAGGTTGCTCACATTGATCAGGTTGCGCGCAATCTCCATGGTAGTGGTTCCCGAGTCAAGGATAATGGTATCCCCATCTTCCACCAGAGCTGCAGCGGCCTTTCCAATCCTTTTCTTTTCCTCGAGGTGTTGCTTATTCTTGTCTGACAGGTTAAAATCAATTCCCACCCTGTCGACCTTGATGGCCCCACCCCTGGCCCGGATCAGCATATTCTTCTGCTCCAGCCTGATGAGGTCGTTACGGATGGTTACTTCACTCACTTTCAGCTCCTGCGAAAGAGAGGGTACGTCTACCTGCCCGTGTTTGTCCAACTTTTCAAGGATAAGGGCTCTACGGCTGACGGTTGAAACTTTGTCTGGATTTTTCATTTCCTAATGGTTCAAGGTTTAATGTTCTTAATACCGGTGTCCTTTTAGCGGAATACCCGGATTAGAGGACAATGGTAGCACTTTATAATGAAATGAAATAGAACCCCTCCAAAATTCAAGACAAATATAAGCAAAAACATCAAAAAATAAGATTAAACAAAAATTTGGAAAAGGATTTACAATTATTATCTTTACAAAATAACGAAACGAAAGATATTTAATAAGATAAACAAAATAGTATGACGACAGGAGAGGCCGTTGGAACCGCAGCTGGTATTATTTTGGGAGAACGAGCAGCCGTATGGGAAGAAAAGGGCGCCATTCATACCGCCCGTGAAATCGAACAGCAACCACAACTCTGGCTCGAGACCTATGCCTGCATCCGCCAACAAGCACCTGCCCTCCGCGAATTCCTCCACAACACTTTCCGGCATGAAGACCTGGAAATTATTCTGACCGGTGCCGGTAGTTCCGCCTTCATCGGCGAAATCCTGGCTGGCCCCTTTCAGCAATACACCGGCCGCAAGACCTCGGCTTATGCCAGCACCCAACTCATCACTCACCCGCATCATTATTTCAGTAATGAGCGTCGGGTACTGCTCGTTTCCTTTGCCCGTTCCGGCAACAGCCCCGAAAGTGTGGCCGCTGTAGAAATGGCCAACCGCTACAGCCGTGAGGCATTTCACCTTATTATTACCTGCAGCCCCAGCGGCAAACTGGCACTCACCACCGGTCAGGCGCCCAACTACCTGTTTCTCCTCCCGGAGCAAGCCAACGACCAGGCCCTGGCCATGACCAGCAGCTTTACTACCATGCTACTGGCAGGACTGCTTATTGCACGACTTGATCAACTCAACAGCATCGAATCGCAAGTCCAGTTGCTGAGTCAGTATGGCGAACGGCTCATTCATCAATATGCATCCGAAATCGGAAAAGTGGCCGGTATGCAGTTTGACCGGGTCGTATTCCTGGGTTCGGGTCCCCTGTTTGGTACTGCCATGGAATCGCACCTGAAAGTGCAGGAACTTACCAATGGTAAAATCATCTGCAAATTCGATTCCTTTCTGGGTTTCCGTCACGGTCCCAAAGTGGTGATCTCGCCCAATACTGTCGTGATCTACCTGCTTTCCAACAACCATTATGTCCGTCAGTATGAACTGGACCTTGTAAGAGATGTGATGAGCAGTGAGCCGGGACTATATCAAATTGAAATCTGTGAAAATGCCGGCACCCAGTCTGGCTATACAGAATTATCCATACAGCTTTCCGACAATGATACACAGACACTCGACGAAGACCTGCTGGCTGTTTGCAGCGTAATACCTGCACAGTTACTGGGTTTCTTCAAATCACTTGAGCTTACACTGGAACCGGATCAGCCTTCGGCCAATGGTGCGATCTCGCGCGTGGTACAGGGTGTAAATATTTATCCGGAACCCCGGTGATATCAATGGATCGAATTCATTAACTGTTAAACCTGCCCTTTCATCCCTGTTGCATTCAATATTGACAAAATCCAAACACGACAATACGTTAGCTTTAGTGCAAAACAGCCATTATGCCTGTAACCGAAAAAAAATATGATGTAGTAGTCGTTGGCGAACTCAATGTTGATCTGATCCTAAGCCAGATGCCGCAGTTGCCCGAAGCTGGCCGCGAAATCTTTGCACGGCGTATGCACCTAACCCTGGGCAGCTCAGCCGGTATACTGGCTGCTAACCTCAGCCGTCTAGGTAATCGTGTTGCCTTTCTTGGAAAAATTGGCCAGGATGCATTTGGTCAACTGGTACTCGAACATCTCGAAGACGCAGGTGTCGATAGCCAGTACATTATCCGCGACCCGCTGACTCCTACAGGTGCCAGCATTGGCCTGCAGCATCAGGATGACCGGGCAATGGTAACCTATGCAGGCGCCATGGATCACCTGCAGTTTGCGGAATTGCCACTCGATATACTGAAAGAGGCCCGACACCTGCATTTCTCTGCCTACTTCTTTCAGCCGCGTTTGCGCGACGATATCAATCTGCTGTTTGCGGCTGCTCAAAAGCTGGGATTAACCACCTCTTTTGATATGCAATCAGATCCCACCGACCGCTGGGATATTCCCTATGCAGATGTTTTGCAGCATGTGGATCTGTTCTTTCCGAATGAGCTGGAGCTGACACGCATTATGAAGACGCCGGATATTTCTGAGGCTATTCAGCGCATACGTTCGCATGTGGCCGTTATGGCGGTCAAAAGAGGCAGTGAAGGATCCATCACCATTCATGGCGATCAAACAATTCATCATGCCGGTTATAAAAGTCCGAAACTGGTGGATGCCATTGGCGCCGGCGACAGCTTTGATGCAGGCTTTATCCACCAGTACCTGCGCAATGGCAGTCTTGAAGAGTGTCAGAACCTGGCCAATATGACCGGCGCCTGGAGTACTACAGCTCCTGGCGGCACCACCGCATTTTCCGGATTAACAAATACAGTGCAATATGTACGCAATCAATTCCGACACGCCAGCGCGTCCTCTCCGTGATGTTTTACACAACATCAATAAAAAAGGCAGCGCCCTCCTGGCCACCAACTTCTACAACTACGAGACACTAAAAGGAATTTTGCTCGCAGCAGCCGAAAGTAACTCCTCCGTCATTCTTCAACTTACCCGCAGTTCCATCGAATACATGGGCCTTCAGCCTGCTATAAAAATGGCCCGCGCTGCTGCTGCCGACTACCAGGTAGAAGCCTGGATCCACCTCGATCATGGCGATAGTTACGAACTGGCACAGCAATGCCTCGATGCCGGATTTGATTCTGTAATGATTGATGCCAGCGAACAGTCATTTTCCGAAAACATTGCCCTCACTCAAAAAGTAGTACAACTTGCCGCAACCTATAATGCCCAGGTAGAGGCCGAACTGGGTTATGTGGCCAAACTGGGACAGTCAACTGCCAAAAAAGGATTTACACAACCCGAAGAAGCCCGTCGTTTCGTTGAAGCAACAGGCGTACACTCACTGGCTGTTGCAATTGGCAGTGCACATGGCTTTTATAAAGAAGAACCCCGACTTGATCTCGACCTGCTGAAAGCTATTCATGAAGCTACTCCTGCCAACCTGGTGCTCCATGGCGGCTCCGGCATCCCCCACTCCATATTGCGAAAAGCCATCGAAAACGGTATCAGCAAAATCAACCTCGCAACCGAAATCAAAAACATCTTCACCCGCACCTTACAAAACTGCCTGCAAGGCACCGAAGAAATCGACCTCCGCAAATCATTCCCACCCGCAATCGCTGCAGTAAAAGAACTGGTAAGAGAGAAGTTGGAAGTAGTGAAAGGAAGATGAGATGATTTGAGGATTTGAGGATTTGAAAATGGCAGAGAACAAATGTGCTAATGTGATTAATGTGCTAGTGTGCTAATGAATTTGAGGATGAGCAGGAAATGTACTAATGTGTTAATGTCTTCTTTCGAGTTTAGGATGGCTAAAGGTTAGAGGCGAGTATTAATACAGGAAACTTTGCCAGCCAATCGTGCAGAATACCGCAGATAAATATTCATCTGCCTATTAGCATATTAACACATTAGCATACTAGCACATTAGCACATTTCCTCTCTTCTTCATCTTCAAATTTTCAAATTTTAAAATCCTCAAATCACTTCCTCATCCGCATCATCACCGATTCGTGCGGCGCCAGTTTATGAATAAATGGCTGAGCCGTTGTGCCCCGAGCTTTCTTTTCCCATACATCAAATAGTTTGTACGCCTGCTTGCCGGCATTCAATGCCTGTTGGTTAACAGAATAAATCACCTTTTCCTTTTTCCAGTCAAAGCGAACCGTTTGAGACCGGTTGCTCCTGTTTACAAAACATACTGCCCAGTCGCCATCAGCCAGTGGCTTAAACCAGGCCTGGAGGCTGTCTTTATTGGAATAACGAAAACCCTGGCGCCCCAGCTTATCCTGGTTGATGGCAATGGCATCCTTATTGGTGAGAATGCGAATGGTCGTGTCACTCATTTTTGTAAGATCATTCCCTGCAATTAATGGCGAAGCCATCATACACCAGACAGAAAAATGGGTACGATCTTCTGTTTCTGTTTGTCCATTACCTACTTCCATCATATCTGGATCATTCCAAAAGCCCGGACCGGCATACGGATACAGGTCTGCATGCATATCTACAATCCGCATTACACCCAGGCTATGCCAGGTATCATATTGTTTGATGCCATCAAAGACATTACCGATATCGCCAGTGGTGCGCCACAAGTGCCCTACGTCTTTGGCCCAGGTCCAGGGTTTGGTTGTACCCCATTCACACAGGCTAAAGATGATAGGATGGCCTGCGTCTTTTAATGCCTGGCTCATTTTGGTATAGGATTCTTTCGCATCGAAGCCTTCGCTATAACACCAGTCATATTTCAGATAATTGATTCCCCAGGAAGCATACAGGCGCGCGTCCTGCGCCTCATATCCATGCGAACCGGGATATTTGGCACAGGTCATAGTACCACCACAATTGTACAGGCCAAATTTCAGCCCTTTGCTGTGTACATAATCTGCTACCGCTTTCATACCGGAAGGAAATTTTACCGGATCAGCCACCAGGTCGCCGGTGATACTATCCCGCTTGCGCATCATCCAGCCATCATCCAATACCAGATACACATAGCCGGCATCGCGCATGCCTGATGCGACCATTTGATCTGCTGTTTTTTTTACCAGTTCCTCGCTGATGCGGGTTCCGAATGTGTTCCAGCTATTCCATCCCATGGGAGGGGTTTGCGCCAGTTTTTCAAATTTTTGGGCAAAAGCCGATACTGCCAGGAGCAACAGGGCTCCCAGCACCAGGTTTCTTTTCATCATAACCGAGTCGTTTTATTTGTTGTTTAAGACATGATCGGGGCGGCAGATCATTTTTTTGACGAAGCCTGCCATTGGTTATACCTAAGCAGTGCTTCGATATAATAATAATCGGCATAGATCAGCGGCACATCCACTTCAATGCCGCCAGGCTTATGCCCTACCGAATGTTTCAGTAAAAAATTATGCATCTCACCGGGCTTATTGCGATAGGCATCGGTAGAAAGCGACTGAAGCATTTGCACAGCGGCTGCGCGGTATTGGGTCGCTTTTTTCTTACCCACCAGGTCGCTCAGTTCCAGCAGTGCACTACTAACGATAGCGGCTGCAGACACATCACGTTCTTCGTTGGGAATACCGGGAGCATCAAAGTCCCAGTAAGGTATTTTATCTGCCGGCAGCCGCGGATGAGATAAATAAAAATCGGCAATAGCCTGCGCCTGTTTCAAATAACGTTTCTTTTTTGTGAGCCGGTACATGCTCGTGTATCCATACAGGCCCCAGGCCTGTCCCCGGGCCCAGGCACTGCTATTGCTATAACCCTGGTGTGTTTTTTTCAGTACCACATTGCCCAGGCTGTCGTAACATACTACATGGTAGCTGCTCTTATCTTTCCGGAAATGATTGGCCATGGTTTTATCTGCATGCGAAACAGCCATTTCTTCGAGGTAACTGTTGCCCGTTTCGCGGGCTGCCCAGATCATGTATTCCAGGTTCATCATATTATCAATGATCACCGGAAAATCGCAACCCGGATAATCATCCCATGATTTCATCAATCCAACTTTTTTATTGAAGCGGGTACCCAATGATTGAGCTCCCTGCAACAAAACCTTTTTGTATTCTGCATTACCGGTCTGCCGGTACCCATGCCCAAAGGGGTAATAAATCATAAATCCCAGGTCATGCGTATTAGTGGTGTACTGTTCTTTTTGAACGGCCATTGTCCAGCGGTGTGCGGCATCTTTCCATCGGGCATCTCCGCTATACTCATACAAATACCAGAGAGAGGCACCAAAAAAGCCGCTGCACCACCAGTCAGAAGGCATATCGCGCAATGACCCATCGGCATACATCGAATGCGGGATCTTATCGGTATTGGGATGCTCCTTCAGCATCAGCTCATACTGCTGAAGAGCCATATCCAGTTGTTTTTTTACATCCAGCGTCTGCGCCTGCAATGCTGAAAAAGCAGATAAAAGGAAAATAGGAAGAATAAGAAATCGACACATGCGATTAGCGTTTTATACTTATTGATTACTGTGAAGCGTTGGTTGAGTTGGCGACTGGTTTCTCCTGTTCGTATTGTTTCCACAAATTTTCAAGAGTAGCGGCGGTGAGTGGATGGCGTTGTACTACGAGCCGGTAGCGGAGATGCAGACCTTCTTTTGCCAACAAAACCGGCACACGACCGGGATATACTGCGTTCTGCATACTTACTGCATCAGGTCCGCGAAGTATCCATCTTTGGTCAGGTCCCGGATATGGCGCCGCACACAACAATGACACTGCTGTTTCTTTTTCGCCGTTAAAATGTCCGCGAAACTGCATCCAGGGAGCTCCCATTACTGCAGGCTCCTGCGGTTGCACCATTGAGTCGCGGGATTCGAAGCGGAGGTCGGCAGGCAATTTCCAGCGCATTGAAAAACCGCCATATCCTTTTATGTCATTCGAACCACCGATAGCCACACTATCCTGCAGCGGACGCAGGTAAATATCGAAATTGATCAGCCGCACTGAATCATTTGCCGGCTGCACGCGGATCAGTGTTTGCTCAGCAATCAACGCTACCGATTTTCCTTTCACACTATCTGCCTGCCAGGTCATACTCCAGTCAAGCAATATGTCATCGCCGCTTTGCCGGGTTTTCAATTGCTGCGGAATAAACCGGATATGCTCAGATACCCATCCATCACCCACCTGCTTACCATTGAGAAAGACCTGGTGCCAGGCCCAGAAAACCCCGCGATGATGCGGATGATCGGCCGGTCCATTCTCTGTCAATACCTTTCCTTCCAAATCATATAACGGGTGTATAAAACCTGCCCGCTCATATTTACCATCAATAGTGGCAGGCTGCTTATTGAAGTAAAGTACAGGTATACCGGCTTCCAGTACTTCCACCCCCTGCGCGGCCTCCCGTATCTCCAGCTTTTGTTTTGTGCTATTGCTGCAGGAGACAATGGCTGACAAGAGCAGGAATGCCGACAAACCGATGGTGATTTTTTTTATCATTTTCTCTTCTTTTTACCCAGGGTAATTGTCTGTTGTACATCGTTGCGGATTACAATCTTCGTTTTTCCGCCTTCTGCTTCTGCTGTAAATGGATTCATCTCCGAAACGGCTTCGGGAGTTACTATTCCGGAAACAACCACTGCACTCCATTCCCCTCCTTCATTGGTGATGCCGGCAGCCACTTCTTCGCCCTGGGCATTTTTCAGCACCACCGATCGGCCTGCGAGCAACTGCCCTTTGGCATCCTGCAAGCGAAGTTGCAGCTTCCATCTTTCCTGATAAGAATGCCCCTTACCTTCTACCTGTATCGACATGGTGTCATTGACAATTGTATTCGACTCCAGTACCACTTCGCGGGCAATACAATCACGGCAGTAATCAAAGCCCATGCGGAAAGGACGGAAAGAAGGTAAAGCCCCTTCTGTGCGGATGATAGTATTGTTGGCGATACGGGTACGTATGGTTCCTCCATACTTTCCGGCTATCCAGAATGCCGGTACATTGGTACGGATCCTGTTATTATAAAAATTTCCTCCAAAACCTTCTGTGCCACCGGTTATGAAAAATGCAGTAGCCAGCGCCTTACTGGCCGGTGCGGTATGAATGATTTCTATATCATTTCCAAAAATCTCATTGTCGCCGCCACTGGCGCTATAGAAAAACGCCCAGGATAGTGGTACATATGGCTCCGGTTGTGGAAAATTGATCGCTTTTACCGTAATGCGGTTATTGTATACCCGATTACCAAATGCGCCATTAGCCGCACCTGGTTTGGCGCGATAGTCGGCAATGCGAATCGCATTGGCACTATACTCCTCGCGGCCATACTCGCAAGTGGGTGCTGAGGACTGTACACTGATCTCGTTGTTAAAAATCTCGATATACTTATGTGTATATATCTCGATACCAGAGCCCCGTATAGGTATGATCCGGTTATCAAAAATACGCGAACTGTCACCCATGGCCATGATACTGTAATGATTGGTAACAGCCTGGTTGTTGGCAAAAAAGTTATGGTGTATCGACGAGTGTTTGGCTTTGAATACGAGACATCCCTGTCCGCCGATAAAAGTGGAATAAGCCACTTCGGATGCTTCCCGTCCACGCAGGTCGACTGCATAAAAATTGCTGCCGTGGCGATTAATCAGAAACGGATTGTATACTTCAAACCGGCAATGTGTGATGGTAGCCTGAGGTACATCTACCGAAGTACTATTATATCCCTGAGAGCGAAACTGCACGCGATCCAGAACTATATGCACATCGCTGGCGGTTGACTGCAACCCCCAGGAAATTGCTCCCTTGCTTCCCTGCACTACAAAACCATTCCGGATCGTAACGGTGCCGGCGCCTTTGACTGGTTTAATAAAATCAACAGGAGTGCCTTTGGATGCATCGGCTGTGTAATCAAAAAAAGCGGTTAGTTCCGAATTATACAGATGATCAAAATGTCCCCTGGCGTAAGTGCGGCCAATGATACCTATACCTACGTCCATGGCAGGTAAGATATTCAACTCATCAATGAGGCAGTCCGTATCGGCTCTCACACGTATCCGATATTTCCCGGCGGGCAAACCCTGCAGGTGAGCATAGATAAATCCTCCGCCCAGGCGGGGTGAGCGTTTTTCCACCATGGCACTTTCCTGTATACTGTCGGTATAACGGGTCTTACAACTTACCGTTCTCCCCTGCTCATCTTCTACAAACACACTCAGCTTCATTTCATTTTTCAGATCTCCTTTCATTTTGGGATCATGAAAATGGCGGCCGGTAATGCCCACCATTGCTATATAAGACCGCTGGGCAACCGGCAATTCAATCCAGTCAGAGCGCACTTCATCACCTTCTTCGAGGCTCAGCAATTTATCTCCGACAAATTCATGTACATCGGCCGTATTCATGATACGTGCACCGGGTGCGTGAGTCAGATCCCAGCTTTGTTTACCTTTTTCAAAACCACCATTATCGAGTGTATCGTAAGAGGCGGCTGCATATACAATGCGGTATCCGTTCAGATCGAGGGTTACATCCCTGCCCAGAAAAATAGCACTCCTTTCGGATACGATATCGTTTGTGAGGACATAGGTTCGCCCCGGCTCACCATAATAGCCTGGTTTAGATACAGGGATTTCCCCGGGCGCCAGTGACCGATGCGCAACCGGCTCCTGTTGTGCTGCTGTTGTCAACGCCATTATCAGTGATGGCAACAGCACTCCTCCCTTCAACCACTGATTACAGGCTGACCTGATCCGGCTTTTATCAATCAGTTTTTTCATTCTGCCACGATTATTTTTATTATTTCATTCCTGTTCATATCCAACCTGCGTGTATGACTACCTGTTTTTACCTGATAGCTTAGCCGGCGTGATGACTCTCCCCGTTTCTGTTCTTCGCTCAGCAATTCCCATTGCACCCAGCCGCCCGGGTCTGTCCGCTTTTCTTCCAGTATGCGTCCCGACTCATCAAGCAGTTGCACCAGTTCTCCGGCTACAGGCGTACCCTTTTTATCGCTCAGCTGTACACTGCAGTTCCAATATACCTGATAGGAATGATCCTGTTTCGTTTTTTCTATACTAAATAAAGCTCCTTCTAGCTGGTTTGAACGAAAAGAAACATCGTTGGCATAGCAGGTAGTGCAGCCTTCCCAACCCATTCGTACCGGCGATACGGCGCCGGTCGTATTTTTCATAACAAACAAATTATTGATTAATTGTGAATGGGCGGCGCCGCCATAGCGGCTGGCTATCCAAACCGCCGGCACATTGGAGAAAAAGCGGTTACGGTAGAATAAGCCTCCGAAATAACGCGGACCTCCACAGACATACAATGCAGCCGTTTCTGTTTTGGAGCCAGAATTTTCTTTCTGCACATGAATTTCGTTGTCAAATACCTCATTTTCTCCGCCACTCGCGCTGTAGTAAATGCCATAAAGCATAGGAATATATTCTTTTGGCTCAGGAAAGTCTTTTGCCTGCAGATCTATCCGGTTGCGATAGATACGACTCCCCAGTGACGCTTTGGGCGAACCGGGTGCTGCATTGTAATCGCCCAGGCGTATGGCGGCTACGCTATACTCCTCCCGGCCATACTCGCAGGTTGGTGGCGAGGTCTGCAGGGAAAAATAATTATCAAATACTTCGGTGTATCGCGACACATAGATACCAGAGCCCTGCCGCGGTTCAAAGCGATTGTTATAAATCCGCGAACTGTCGCCCGTACCCATGATGCTGTAATGATTGGTCACGGTCTGCTCATTCACAAACAGGTTATCATGCACCAGCGATCGTTTGCCCCGAATAGTAAGACAGCCCTGTCCGCCTATAAAATCATTGTGAGCCACCTCAGATGGTTGCGGACCACGCACTGCTACTGCACAGATGGATACATGCCGTTGCACCAGGAAGGGCATTTTTACTTCAAAGCGGCAATTCCTGATATCGGCCCATTGCAGTTCTGCTGCTCCAGCACTGATGCCGCCCGCCTTTATCTCCACATTATCCAACTCCAGTTTCATTCCTTTCGCTGTGGATTGAATAGCCCAGGAATGTATGCCTTCAAAGCCGCCTTCAATCCGGCCGTTCTTGATGCGCACCACACCTTCACCGCCGGCACGCGGAATGCCGGCTACTGGCAACCGTTTTTCATAATCGGCTGTATAATCAAAAAAAGCTGGGATATTGATTGCATAACGTTCCTGTGTCTGATGATCATAATGGGCCAGTGGCTGGGTCTTATCAATGATGCCGATCCCCACATCCATAGCAGGCCGTATATCTACCTCATCTATCAGGCAGTCGGTATCGGCTTTTACCCTAACCCGGTAACGGCCAGCGGGCAGGCCGTGAAGGTGTGCATACACAAAACCTCCACCCAGCCGCGGTGAGCGGTTCTCTACCGGGCAGGCCTGCCAGAGGCTATCGCCGTAGTTGATATTGCAAACAACATCATTTCCTTTTTCATCTTCCACATACACGCTGATGCGCATTTCATTGGCCAGATTGCCTGCCATTATCGAATCATGATAATGGCGACCGGTGATTCCTACCATTGCGAAATAAGAACGATCCTGTACCGGCAATTGCACCCACGGCGAACGCACTACATCGCCAGCCTGTAAACTCAACAGTTTTTTGCCCAGAAACACATGCACATCTGCTGTATTACGCACCCGGGCTCCCGGTGCGGCTCGCAGATCCCAACCTTTGCTGCCTTCTTCAAATCCGGAGTTGGGCATATGCCGGTATTTGCCTTTGGCATAATAGACTGTATAACCATTAAGATCAAGTTCCACATTTCCTCCCAGAAACAGGGCCGACCTATCTGCGATGATATTGTTCATCAGGATATAACGTGCGCCCGCCTGGCCATAGCCGCCGGCTTTATATACCGGAATCTCACCCGCTTGCGGAGTACGATGCGGAGTTGTACGGTACTGACCGGTCAATGCCGGACAGGTTCCGAGCAGCAACAACAATATGAATACAGGCTTATGCATTCACCTTACGTTTACGGTACCACTGAACGAAGGCTGGCAACATCAGTAATACGGGCAGTATCCAGATGGCCCAGTAAGAAAAACCTTCGAACCAGTTGCTTACATTATATACATGTTTGTATTTGCCGAATATATCCACCATAAGATCGGTCGTATAGGGATCGACAGCTTCCTTATAGTATAAATCGGCCATACGACTATAGGGTTCGCGTGCCAGTTCAGGATTAGCTGTCAGGGCCGCCGTATCGTGTGGCACCACTATACCAAAATCCGGATCGAGCAGCAGTACGGAGTCATTGGGTATTTCGGCCCGCACCACCACATGGTGACCACCCACATCGAGCAACTCTGCTTTTATCCCATATTCTTTCAACACTCCTTTTACCACTATGGAATGCGAAGAACAAAGCCCCACACCACGCTCCAGGTTTTTCTTATAATTGGTAAACTCGTATCGTTCATAACGGGAGGGCTTAATATAGGACGCAGCCCAGAGCATATAATTTTCCCAAACCGGCACCCGCATATGGAAACGTTCAATACCTTTTGTCTTCCAGTAATGTGCAAAGCCATTGTGTACAAGGCCATTTACCCGCACCGCAAAATCATGATCCGACTCACCGGATTTTTTCTGCAACTCCTTTTTAATATCCGGGTAACGGATCACCACATCATTGAGCCGGTTTTTGATTTCATGCTCAAGGGTGTACAACTCCGGATTGCGAAGGCTGCGAAAGAGACCGTAAATATTGATGCCCAGTAAGAGCACACCCAGTGCCAGCAGAGCGCGGGATAACCATTTCATATAGCTGCGTTGGTTTTATTTAAGAGGTGAATGAAAATACAGTTGTACATCCTGCCAGTGACGCAGCATGATCGTGCGTTTCTGATAGAGTTGCTTCAGCAATTCCGGCCCGAGAATAAAATGATCTTCATAGCGGGGATCTTTTGCCAAGATCAGCTGCTCTGCCCCACCTTTTTCAAGCAGGCTTATCAGTTCGGTCGTGTTATCCAGTTCATCGCGCATAATATTATTGAACGGGATGTAATCGGGGTGGCCTGACCAGTCAAACTCCTTGCCTGCCACTTTACCTGCCGGTGCGGCATACACCAGTTCGCGGTTTTTATCGCGAATGGCCTGCGCCGCTGAGAAGTTGGCGCAGCTTCGCATGATGCTGGCATGTATCAACAGGCCCGTAGCCATTTTCCGAAACAGATCAGCCTCAGGTCCTTTTGCTTTTAACTGAAGCAGGGAAGAAGACACTTTTCGGATGCGGTTTACATAGTTTTCTACAACGGCAGTTTGTACCGAAGACCTGCCTCCATGCAGATCCATATAATCCATACGCGCTTCAGTAAGAGAGGTATTAAAGATCATTGGCAGGAAATAATTTTCCTCATCCGGTTTCAGCAACTGGGGCGCCAGTACCAGCGGCCGGTTGATCAGTCGCATGGTCACCCCCCAGTAAAGTGAATGTACCCGCGGGAAAGTGGCCGCTTTGTAATCCATCGCTTCGTTGAGGCGCTCCAGCGTTTCCTGCAGCAACACGGCTTCCCCCTCGCCCGCCCACTGGCGGCAGGATTCCGCCAGCCGCTGCCTGGATTCTACTGCACCTTTAAAAGGTTTTTGTTTCAGCTGTGCCGCCAGCGTCTGAAGAATAAACTCGGTCATATAAAGCGGCTCAGCACCCCGGTCATAGGCGGCTCTGAATCCAATAAATACTGTGCTTTGTGATGCTTCATTAACCTGATTGGCCTTTTCGATCAGTGATAGCGGGTTAATAATACCCGTTACCGGATAGAGGCTGCCCAGGGTGCCACCCATTTGTATCAGTTGCCGGTCGGGCCGGCTTTTGAAATAACAGTTGGCCGGAAGTTTTACTTCTATATCCCGGCGCTCTTCTTCCGAAAAATTGGAATTGCCCTCATCGAGATAAACGGCAAGTGGGCGGCCGGCCCGTTTTGCCCCTTCCTGAAAAGTTTCGAGCAGGAGTTTGACACGGTCGCCTGTCGACAGGCCCTTGCAATGGGTAGGACCATTAGCGCCGGAATAAAGCCATTCTGACCAGCAAATACCTGCACCGGCATCATTGGTTTTAAATGAGAAGGAAGTGATCTCGGGAGCCTGCTTCAGCATTTCGGCCAGCATGGAAGCGTACATTTCTCTCGTGGCTGCCACATTGATACAAGGAGCAAATGCCTTTTCCGTACTGCGGCGCGGATGATCTACCCGTGGCCCCATCATGTCGGGATGTGCATCAAAAAATGCCAGCGGCAGAAAGTTGGGTTCATATCCCAGAAAAGCCGCCTCCATATCATATTTACGCAGTATGCGGATTTTATCCATCAGCAACTGACGATTCTTTTTTACAAAATCAGCCGGCACGAAGGGTGCCAGATCTTTATGCGGAAAAAATTTATAGGGTGTTGGGTTGGCGCTTGCATATTCATGCCAGGAGCTTCCCTGTGCAGGGATCTCGTGCCAACTCTTATCGGCCAGGGTACTTACTGACACCTGTACTTTACCATAAGGCTTCAATGCTGCAGCCTGGCGAACCAGCTTTTCAAATGCAGAAAGGTCATTGAGCGGGATATTCACCACAAAAACGCGGCCTTCCGCAACGGCAGAGCCTGGCTGACCATTCTTTTCGGTCGCCTCCGCAATTCCAAAAAAGAAAAGGAAAGAAAAAAAGAATAGCTGTTTTTTCATCATGGGAAGCCTGTAATTTTAGATAAGAAAGCAAATGACTGAACCAAAAATAAGAAAATAACAAATAAAAAGGAATATTTTTTCTTTCGTTAGCTTATATTTATACCAGATTATTAAAATAAATAACGTTTTGAAACATTTTAGTTTTAAAAAAACAGGCCTATCGCTTTTGTTATTGTTAATTACAGGCGGCTGGCTCAATACAGTTCTGGCTCAAAAAGATACAGCTCATTACAGCAGGGTATTTCAGCGGGAAAAACCTTACCGGGTGTACCTGCCTGCTGGCTATGAAAGCAATCCGGCAAAACGCTACCCGGTCGTTTACTATTTTCATGGCAATAAAGGCGATCATCGTTTACCTTATGAGGGCGTACAACCGCTGGTAGACCGTCACCAATTGATACTTGTATGCTGGAATGGCCGATCGGCCGACAGTGACGAAAGACCTTATAATAATGGATACCATTCCAATATCAACTACCCTTACCAGTTTCACGAATACTTCATAGAGTTCATGCGCCATATTGATAGTTCCTACCGGACCATTGCCGACCGTAATCACCGGGCGGTCTTTGGTCACTCGATGGGCGGTTTCATGGCCTACTACCTGGCCGGCAAGTATCCGCAGCATGTAGGACTGGTGATCAATTCAAAAGGGTCACCTGAATTTTTTGTAGGTAAGCCTGCTAATCACACACTCATCCAGCACCGGCATTTAATGAGAAATCTGCAGGGGCTTATTGTCCGTTTCCAGGACGGGACACTGGGCGAAGAACTTCATCACCTCAATGCAGAAGTACACCAGGCTACCCAGCTTACAGCTGGATTGCTTTATGACTACCAGCCCTACAACAGCACACACAATCTTACCTCAGAACAATTTTGGGACGGACTAAATTATGCAGCGGTCAATATGAGCCGCATTCCGGCCCCGCCTGCTGATTGGTATCATGCCGACATTTACCCTTCCTTTACTGTCTGGGGTTATGATGTTGAATCAAATCTGAAAGAGCCGGGCTATATCGAGCTGAAAGGAGTAAGCAAGGCCGGATTCAAAATCCAGACACGAAAGTGGCTGCCAGACGGCATCTGCATACCCGGTGTACAGATCGCTGTACGCACCGCAGCTCAATACAAACCAAACCAGGCCTATACCATTACCGACTTCTCACCACTTACCGGCCAAAGCAGTAAATGGACGGCTCAGGCAGATGCGCAGGGATGTCTCAAAATTGAAACCGATCACCAGCCCCATGTAATCGGCATTACTGAAAAAAAATCGGACGCATCGCCCGTCATTACGCAGTTCAGATCATGGAAAGGAAGCCGCTTTTTGTCACCAACCGACGGCTCACTTAATCTACGCCTCTGGAACAGAGGTGATCAGCCGCTGGATCAGCTGACCGTAAAAATAACTACTTTATCAAAAGATGTTGTTATCGACAACCCGGTTATCCGGATCAAACAACTTCGTGCCGGCGAAAACAACTGGATGGCAGACAGCTTTAGCATACACGTACTAAAGTCTCCACCTCCGGATGGCATCAGCCCTTATATTAATTTCCGGCTCGAGTTTCGCGATGCTAAAGGCAATACCTGGCACGATGAAGCAGACGTTCTTCCTTTTTACAATGTACCTGAGTTTACCGAGATCGGCATTGATGATGGCGACAGCGAAATCTTTGGTAGTGGTAACGGAAACAATATCGCAGAGCCCGGTGAACTGATCATGATCTACCAGGAAAGCCACCGAACGAAACTGTATTATGATGACCCCTATGTTATCAGTGAACGCCTGTACGATGAATTACAGCCAGACAAGTGGGGCGATGGATATGCCTTATCATCGCTGATCCGCATTTCACCGGATTGTCCGCCTGGCCATACCATCCGGTTTCTCGCCAGCTATGAAGTAAAGGAATGGAAAACCATCAAACGGAAAGTAAGCTGGGGTCAGTTTACCATTACAGTAGGACAAAACAAAAAATGAGACCAATACGCTGTTTTACTACATGGTTGATTTGCGCAGCAGCTATATTACCGATGAGCGGTTGCCGTTCTCCTCAATCACTCCGGCAGTCCTTACCGCAACTGTATACCGAAGGCAGAATCATTACCTCCGATTCTGGCAGCATTCATATTTTCTGGCCCGGCACAAAGATCCAGTCCAGCTTTGAGGGAACGGAAGTACGCATGCGTCTTTACGACGAGGCCGGGCATAATCATTTTGCGGTTATCATCGACGATATGCTACACCATAGCTTTCGTGCAGATAAAGGAAATAAAGATTACCTGCTGGCGACAGCGCTGCCGAAAGGCAGGCACCGCGTGGCCATTTACAAAATGACTGATTGGTTTGACGGCGGATCGGTGTTCCGCGGCTTTCAATTTCCCGACGGACAGGCTATTGCAGAAACCAGTAAGCCGCGCTACCGGATTGAGTTTTATGGTAACTCTATCACCGTGGGCGCCGGCATGCTTTCGCGTAGTCATCCCCTTTACGCTGGCAGCAGCACCAATAACTACCTGAGCTATGGCGCCCTTACCGCGCGTCATTTCAACGCTTCTGCCCGGTTTATTGCCAGTAGTGGTATCGGGCTTATGGTCAGTTGGGGTTCACTTATCATGCCCGAGATATATGACCGGTGCAATCCTGCCGACAGCAGTAGCCGTTGGGATTTTTCAGCATATCAACCTGATGTTGTAGTTGTCAATCTCATGCAAAACGATTATGCTTTGTTGCAACAAAAAAACAACAGCCAGTTTATCCGCCGGTTTGGCACAGAAGCCCCTACAGCGGATACCATCATCAGTCGGTATGCCGGTTTTATATCAAAGATCCGCACGCATTATCCCGACGCTTATATACTTTGCTGCCTGGGCAGTATGAGTGCAGTACGTGCAGCGTCTCCTTTCCCGGAATACATCCGCAAGGCCGTAGCCTCTCTGAATGACCGGAAGATCGGTACTCATTTTTTCCGGCCTATTGCAGGCAACGAACATCCAACTCCCGAAGAACACGAAATAATGGCGAGCGAGTTGATACGGGTGCTTACGCCGATTCTCCGCAAATGATACGCGCATAACAGCCCTGCACCATCACTCTGCCGCAAGAGTGACTTGTATCTGCTCCCTGATCTTTGCCCCTTTCAACAACAGCCTGACACGGTACAGTTTATTACCCCATACACTGCTGAGCTTTTCATCAGTTAATGTGAGCGCTTCGCTAACGGCGGTGACCTGCAAAGCAGGAAACTGCATACGCACCGTTTTGCCGGCGATATTAAATGAGATATAACCATTCCCGATAACCGGCTTTACGGCACACATAAAACCCAGCCAGGTAGTGTCTTTCCGCTGGGTGAGTTGAAACTGGTCAGTGATCATAAATTTTTCACCGGAATTAGCCAGCCAGTACCGGCGGATCCAGGAGCCGACCAATGCATTGCTGGGATATGCCCCGGTGATATCAACAGTCACGGATACGCCTTTGCCGTCAGATTCATTTACCCGGAATGACGATGCATGAAACGCCCTTCCCTCCTTTTGCTGAACGCCATTAATAGCGGGCAGATTATGATAGGCCGATTGCATGGTCCATATCTGATACCGTTGGTCACTAAACGTGCGGGCCGAATAGGTTTCCACTCCTGCGTCAATCAGCAATGGTGTATTCTGATAATAGAGAATAAAACTTCCTACATCATTATGGTTATGACTTTCATCGTTGTGTCCCCCTTTGGCAACAAAATAAAAATCTCCTTTGCGGTAACCGGCCACCTGCAGATCGGGCAGATTGAATTGCTGTACAGGATAACACACGGTATCTTCTTTCAGAATATCCTGCACATACCATAATGCTTCCATCTGGCGGTAAAGGGTACCGCGAAGCCGTCCCTTATCCAGGCCCTGACGGCGGGCCATCCTGGCTCCAAAGGCCCGCAGTGTTGGATTACCGGTACGTACGCCAAACCGATACGTCAGCATGGGGTTATAACGGATCTTTGCTGACGCATCAGCAAAATTGACGAAGTAATCATCGGCGATCCATGCCGAATGGAGATAAGAACCAATCCGCCGGATGAGTGGTTGCTGAAACAGGTCAATGCGTCCGTTGCTGGCCACATACAGAAACTCCAGGCAATCAAATAATGCGCCGCCTGCACGGTCCCAGTAGCCGGGTCCTTCATCGCAACCGCCATCTTCCGGATAATGGTTTAAGAAATTATCCAGCACTCTTCCCATTCTCATCATATCATTATTACGCCTGGTTTCATTTGTATCAAGCAATGTAGAAGCCACTATCCAGTTACATACGACCCAGGGGTTCCAGTTATTCGGAATACGTTCGCCAAAACCCATCCACCAAAAATCATCCCGCTCTCTGTTAGGCGCCAGCACGCGGCGCTCTACCTCCTCACTGATACGGGCGCATAACAAGGGCGATACAGAATCCAATGCAGGCTTCAGCAGATAGCTGGTCCAGGCCAGTAGTGACGCTGTTTCCGCCACCGAAAAATCAACTGTTGGCTCCTGCACATCGGGTAACCCGAAGCCTTTTTTCTGCAAATACAAATGCGCCGGCAACCCCCAGTATGAATCCTCGCAAATAGCCCAGATGCCGTTGGCAATATCACGTACAAAGCGACCTTTACCCTCCACACATTCTGCCATTACCAGGCTGCTTAATGCTTCGCGGCGGGCAAAAAAAGCATCCTGATAGCGGCCGCGTACACCGGTTTCTGCGAAATCCAGAAATAAAGTAGCGGAAAGCGTAGTCCATGTGTGTCCCAGATATTTTTCTCCATTTGCCAGTAAAAAAACCGCCGACTGACGATCTGCTTTTTCCCAAACGTTTCTTTGCGAGCGATCCGGAAAGGACGAATGCAGCAACTGTGGTTTTAGCCACTGAGCCGGTTGATTTTTCTGCAGCGCATTGCTGATCAGATTCCGTTGCGAATGCACGGGTTGTATGTAAACGAGGATAAAAAAAAGAGCCGGTAAAATTCTTCCTGTCATATCATTTATCTGTAGATGAAAAATAGTGTCTGATAAAAGGCCAGGCTCCGGCCTGATAGTAACGATGCCCTTCCGCTCCTTCATACAGCTGGAGATGTGAACCGGCACCGGCAGCCTCATAAATTTTTCTTAGCTGATCAAACGCTTTTCGCGTTTCTGCAATCGGATAGATCTCGTCTTTTTTACCATGTATCACACTGATCGGGCGTGGAGCTATCAACCCGGCCACATCACTCATACGACCCCAATTTAAAATACCGGGAATATAATTACAGTCGCAATGAGTGATACTGCCAATACTCCCTTCAAATGTCGAAAAATAGGAAGCCGGAGCCGCAATGGTAAAGCGGGTATCGACCGCTGCGGTAAATAAGGTAACTGTTCCCCCGGCACTGTTACCGGTTATAGCCACCCGTGAAGTATCTATGTCAAAGTTGGCTATCGCCCAATCCAGTATACGCTGCATATCCCACACGCGATCACCAACAGGTGTTCTCCCCAACAACAGATCGTGCATCAATTGTATTCTGCAGGAAAACGGTTTATCCTCTTTTATATCTTCTTCCGTACGCGTCTCTCCAAAAGCACGCGTGGCAGGTGCAATGGCGATATAGCCTTCTTTAACGGCCTGTACGGCCACATCCCGTTCGCCCGCCCGGATCGAAGCCTGCTCAGCACTATCAGCAAACACACCTGCATACGCCTGTGTGCTACGGCCATGTCCGTGCGGTGTCAGCACCAATGGTAACGGACCTTTTTTTCCGGAAGGCAGTAAAACAATAAGCGGTAACGGTACGGTAGGTTCTGTATTTACTACCCAGAACTGGCGAACAAAGCCATCAGCATTTTCCTGCCGCAACAGTTTTCCGGAAGGACGAAAACCGGCCATCTGTCTTTTCATTTGGTCAAGGCCAAGAAGCGCTGTCAGTGCCGCCCTGGCATCACTTTGCCATTGCTGCCAGCCCGCTGTTCCTTTATTTTCAAAAGAAAAACGTCGTTCTGCGATGGCGTAGTTTGATGAGAAATGCCTGGTTGAACGATATGCCTCATCTTTCCCCTCCTGCACAACCTGGCCGTAGATCAGACAGGGCGTGGTTAACAGCACTATCACTACAAAAAAATATTTTAACAGTGGGCTTACAAAACGGCACATAAGCAAATTTTACAACAGGCATAAAAAAAGCTGAGCAGTTGGTAGACACCTACCGCTCAGCAAGGATTGCTAGTATGAAAGAATTCGGATAGTACTGACAAACGCTTATCAAAACTCGGGAGGATACATGCCCTGGCGTGGGTGCAGTGCAGGAAGGCCTGCTTTTTTATCCCACCATACCTTACTCATCAGTGTATTTCCCTTGCTCAACCGGCTTATTGCTTCCTTTACATTCACCTCATTGCGCAGCATTTCCGCTACCGGATAGGTAAGGCGGCGGGGAATATTTCCTTCCGTATCGCCCAGCGTTTCTCCCGTCCAGATCCGGGGGTAACCGGTACGGCGGAATTCTGCCCAGGCTTCATAGGTGTTATAATAAATACCCAGCCATTTCTGCACAATGATCTGCTCGAGTTGCTCTTCTTCGGTGCCGGCGAGTGTGCCTGATGCAGAAGCCACATAGTTATTAATATCGCCGCTGGCAACTCCGTATTGAGACATGGCCGCTTTAATACCTTCGGTAAACATTGTCTGTTCATCCTCATTGCTGAGATTTGCCAGTGCTGCTTCTGCACGGAGGAAATAAACTTCTGCAGCATTCATAACAACGATGGTATAAACAGGCTGCAAAAAAGATACTGCCATACGAGAAACCGAATCCGTAGCATATCGCTCCTGCTGGTTTTGACCCAGTTGAAGCGGTGCACCCCGATAGCCTGCAATAGGTGAATTGGCCTGACGCGCCAGGATAGACATACGGGGATCGTTGAGCTTCTTCAGATTATCCGTAAGCGTAAAAGACACCAGCATATTATTGGGCTGGGTAGAGTTGCGGGTAAAGAAAGGATTGTTATTGGCAGAGTTACCATCATTGAGCGTAGCCAGTGTTACATTCTGAGAATTGGTAGTAATCAATGGCTGGCTGATTACTTCAGAAATATGCTGTGCTGCCAGTGTGGGATTGGCATAACGTATACGCATGGCCATCCGCAGACGCAGGGAGTTTGCAAATCTTCTCCAGGCATCCACATTTCCTTTCAACAAAAGATCAGCATTTCCAAAGCCTATTTGTGAACTGGAATTATCCAGTTGCGCAGCCGCTTCCTTCAGTTCTTTTAACAGATCTGTATAGATGGCTTCCTGCGTATCATACTTAGGTTGAAGAATGGCCTGATCAACATTGTTCAATGCTTCGGAGTAGGGCAGATCGCCATAGCAATCTGTGAGCATCTGGTAGATCATGGCTCTTGAAATACGCGCCATGGCATTCTGATTTGCTTTCAGCGGATCTGATGCCGTCAACCGGATCACTTCGGCCATATTGATCAGATAGCTCCGGAAAAAGGAGTTGTATGGATTACTCCAGTCACGTTCCAGGAATATATTGCCTGCTGACGGGTTTTTGTAATAACCCGAATAATCGGCAATCAATCCCTGAGCTGGTATTTCAAATACGGCCCCTTTGATTGCCTGGCTAAAAAGCAGACCCGGCTGAACCACGCCTCCGTTGATTAGTGTGGGGTTGGTGTTGATTTCCTTAAAATCCCTGGTACACCCACCGGTCATCAGCAGACCGCTTATCACCAGTGTATGAATGAGCTGTTTGACTCGCATAAATTAATTTTTACTGATCAGTTAA
This sequence comes from Chitinophagaceae bacterium, assembly GCA_047600605.1. Lineage (GTDB taxonomy): Bacteria > Bacteroidota > Bacteroidia > Chitinophagales > Chitinophagaceae > CAYMZZ01. The sequence goes on from JASGKK010000001.1 coordinate 2,132,460, forward strand.
AATGAAAAGGAAAGATTCACCCCAACGCTGCGGGTATTGGGCACACCAGTTGATTCAAAACCCTGTGCCACGGTAAAGGGACCAAAGCCTCCTTCCGGATTTGCGCCCATCAGTTTGATTTCTTTGTTCTGATAGAGATAGGCCACATTGCGGCAAACTGCTGACAGTTTTGCACTCTTCAGGAATTTCAGGTTCTTCAGGTGTCTGCCGATATTATAGCCAACCACTATTTCCCGTAATGCCACATATGAAGCATCCAGTACAAATTCTTCCCCGATATTACCATAGCTCATGGCTGTATAATAAGCCTGCCGGCCAAGTACCAGTGTACTGGGACTGAATTTACCATCAGTGCCCTGGATCATACCGTCTGATATCAGGTTATCGCCATTCTCGGTACCCTTACCCGTTCCATTAGACCATTGCTGCAATTTGGAATAAGAGAAAATCTTACCGCCTACACGTGCATTGATCAGGAAAGAAAGGTTGAAGTTTTTGTAGTTAAAAGAGTTATTGATACCACCCAAAAACTTGGGTTGAATATTTCCAAGAACGGATGTGGTTGTTTCACGCTGATAGCGTCCGTCAGATGTGAGCCATTTGTCACCATCAGGAGTACGTTTGTAGGCATAACCCACGATATTTCCATAAGGCTGGCCAGGGCGGGCTTCAATACTCATTTCGGCAGTACTGTAGAGGCTCAATGAATTTATGCCCGGAGAGAGTTCAACGACTTTTGAACGGTTGCGTGAGAAGTTGATAGTGGCATCCCAGGTGAAGTTTTTGCTTTGCACCGGTGTGGCATTTACCATCAATTCAATACCCTTGTTGGTAATCTCGCCGGCATTGATCAGCTTGGAAGAGAAACCGGTTCCCGCAGGAATATCCACACGAAGAATCTGGTTTTTGGTACCGGAACTATAGTAAGTAAAATCAATACCCAGGCGATTTTTCAGGAAACGCAGTTCAGCACCTGCTTCTATTGAAGTGGTCAGTTCGTTTTTCAGATCCACCAACGGAATAGTTCCGAGGATGGAAGCAAACCGCTGACCGTTGTAAGAAGTAGTGGAAAGGTTATAACCGATCTCCGTCTGATATGGGCTGGCATCTTTACCCGCCTGTGCGTAGGAGAGACGCACTTTACCAAATGAAAGCGGCGTATTTTCCAGTTTGAAGGCATCTGTAAATACAAAACTTCCGCTCACACTTGGATAGAAGAATGAATAATTATTTACCCCAAGGGTCGATGACCAGTCATTGCGTCCGGAGAAATCGAGGAAAAAGTAATTTTTCCAACCCAACTGGCCGGTAAAGTAAACAGAGTTCATGCGTTTGCGCGTAAGACGGTCGTTGGCTACTACCACACCTGCATTGATGATGTTGTATAAACCATCTACGTTCAGGTTATTTCCCTGCAGTGTCATTTGCTGCTGGTTGCGGTTCAGATAGTTGGCGCCCACCGAGAAACTGCTGCTCAGGTTGCTGCTCAGATTTTTTGTTGCTGTCAGCAATACATCTGCGTTTTCTTCCTTCACACGGATGCGGGCATTATCTACCTGTCCGCGGCGCAGGTTGAAGGAACCTGTAGGTGTATTCACGCCAATTCGTGAATCGCGCACATCAAAGTAAAAGTCTGTACCCGCTCTTGCCTGGAAGGTAAGCCAGGGCGCAATTTTATACCTCGCCAGTAAATAACCATTCACGCGATCGCGACTGTCGGAACTTAAAAATTCATTCAGCACCCAGTAGGGGTTAAAAGGACGGCCATCTGTCCAGTTGTTGGCCTGCCCGGCTGGAGTTTTATAATCCTTCAGCATATCCATCGTCAGAAAAGCCGGAAAACGGTTCAGTGACATGGCGATGGTATTGATATCGGTACCATATCCCGGGCGGTTTTTACCCCCCTGGCGGATGTAGTTGATGCGGGTTTCTACATACAGTTTATTATTTGCCTGAAACCCAAGCCGGGCATTTACTGTTTGACGGTTGAGTGTGGAAGTAGGAAAAATGCTGCTATTACGCAGGTCAGATGCCGATACACGATAGTTTACTTTATCTGAGCCACCGCTGATCCCGATTGTATTGGTGAAAGTGCTGCCGGTCTGATAAAATTTACTCACTTCATCGCTACCCTGTCCGGTGTAAGGAATAACGCCCAGGCTGGGCCACATAAGCAGCGAAATGGGCTGGCCATCAAATTTAGCTCCCCACAGATCGGGAATCCAATCAGGCAGGCGGCGTACCTGCTGACCATTTACCGTTACCAGATCCCATGAATTGATCGATTCATTGTAGCCGGGACCATAAGAGTTTTGACGTTGAGGCAGCACGTTGGGTTTTTCCCAGGTAGCATTGGAGTTAACATCTATGGTAGCACGTTGTCCGGCGCGGCCTTTTTTGGTCGTGATGAGCACAACCCCATTGGCACCACGCGCGCCATACAATGCAGCACCATTCGGCCCTTTCAGTATGGTGATATTATCTATATCGTCTGGCAGAATATTGCCGATCCCATCGCCATAATCGCGGCTTGTACCGCGGGCATTGCCCAGGTCGGGTGCCCCAACGGTCTGGTTGTCGATAGGCACACCATCTACTACATAGAGTGGTTGATTGTCGCCCTGAAAGGAGCTGGCTCCACGAATATTTACATAACTGGATCCGCCCGGGCCTGTAGCCGAAGCGCTCACAAACACACCCGCCACTTTACCTTTCAGCGCGTTGGCCACATTGGTTTCGCGGGCCTGGGTAAGCTCGCTGCCATTTACCACCTGTGCCGAATATCCCAATGCTTTGCGTTTCCGTTCAATACCGAAAGCAGTCACCACTACCTCGGTCAGTTCCTTATCGTCGGCAGTCATGACTACCCGGAGGCTCGTCCTTCCATTAATATTTTCTGTTTGAGGCTTCATGGATGAGTGAGAGAAACTCAGAGTGCCATTGAGACTGGGCACCTGCAATGAAAATTTACCCGCCTCATCGGTTACAGTGGCCTTATCGGCTCCCTGCAGCGAAACTGTTACGCCAGCAATGGGCGAGGCATCGCTGGCCGACACAACTGTTCCTGACACGACAGATTGCGCCTCCAGTCCGAGGCAAAAAGCAAGCAGCCCCAGACCCAGCGAGAAGAATTTAGTAAGCAGTCGTTTTTTCATTTTAGATTACTTTTTTTAACAAGCGTGGACTAAAAGTAAATAAAAAGAATTTAAAAACAATAAAATTTTCATTTCCTTATTATTTTTTTCTAAAAATGCCTCATTACTGATCCCCGTGATGACCAGGGCCTTGGGCAGACAGGGAGCAACAGGTCAAAAGTCTGAAGTGTTACAATAGTTAATAAACTACTATTAATCATATATTTATAAACAAATACAACCGCACTTTATTTCGCGTGTATGTCTATGCAGAGGGGTCTGAAAATGGTAGAAATCAATTGCAAAAAAAAGCTTTCGTTTCCCGTTAATAGCTCCAAAGGGGACAATAAGAGAGGTTCTGATCACCACATTTCACCGTATTTACACTTAGGAAAGTATTGATTAGTATGGATAAAACGAGTAAAAATAAGATTAAACAAAATTTATCGAAAGGTATTTATAATAATTATCTTTACAATAATAAGGAATAAAAAGAGGCCCTGCCCCTTCAGAGTCCTTTCTTCCTAATCACCTCTTACTCCATAAACATGAAACTCAAAACCCGAAGAAGTTTTCTCCGGCAAACCGCCCAGTTGACTGCAGCTGCCTGGGTGTACCCCTATATCACCCGCTACAACAATAGCCGTAGTGATGAGATCCGGATGGGCATTATTGGAATGGGTAGCCGGGGTACCGGTCTGGCTGTATTAATGAAAAAGATACCAGGCCTGAAAGTAGTAGCCTGCTGCGACATCCTCACGGATCGTCTCGAAACAGGTATTCGCACCGGCGCACCCGGAGCAAAGGCCTATACAGATTACCGGAAACTACTCGATAATAAAGAAGTAGACGCTGTATTGATCGCTACGCCTCTTTTCCTTCATTTTCCGATGGCAAAGGAAGCATTGCAGGCGGGAAAGCATATATATCTTGAAAAATCGATGACCTATGACATACCGGAGGCCCTCGAACTAACCAGGCTGGTGCGTAATAGTCCATTGATTTTTCAACTGGGCTTTCAGTATCGTTATTACGGTCTTTACAAAAAGGTAAAAGAAATCATCCGGCAAAACTGGCTGGGAAAGATCACCCATATCGAAAGTCAGTACAACCGCAACTCAGACTGGCGCAATCCCGTCACACGCCCAGATCAGGAAAAGATCATCAACTGGCGGATGTATAAGGAATTCTGTGGTGGTCCGCTTTCTGAGTTATGTGCACACCAGATAGATATGATACAGTTTCTGCTCGATGCCCGTCCGGAATCGGTAGTTGGTATGGGAGGTATTAATTACTGGAAAGATGGCCGTACCACCTATGACCACATCCGCACGATATACGAATATCCGGGTGGCATCAAATCAAGTGTAAGCTCTGTACTGAGCAATGCTTATAATGGATATAATATTAAGCTATATGGCGACCGGGCTACAGTAGAGATTCAGCGTGAAGAAGCATTTATCTATGCCGAATCGCTCACCAATGAACGTGGTATAGTAGATGGGGTCACGGGCGCTACTATCAGTACAGCCACACAGGGCAAAGCACAAAAAATCGAATTTCTGCAACCGGGCGAAACACTGCTGGAGCCCACCACTTATGCACTCACCGAGTTTCGCGACTGTATACTGCAAAACAAAAAACCTGCATCGGGCATCGACAACGGCAGAAGCAGTTCCATCGCTATTCATATGGGAAATATCGCTGCAGAAACCGGACAGATTCAGTACTGGAAAAAAGAATACGATCTCTAACCATCATCTCCCTTAATTAATACCATGTCTACACCTCCCAGGAAAAATGACAGGGGCAACTGGTTGCACCTGTTAGGACCCGGCATCATCACGGCTGCCATCGTATTTGGTCCCAGCAAGATCACCATCACGTCGAAGATGGGGGCCAGCTATGGCTATCAGTTGATCTGGCTGGTAGTGATCGCTATTGCCTTCATGCTGGTTTTTACCGAAATGGCCACCCGTATTGCGTATGCCCGCGACGAATCGGCACTACAGCTGATGCGCAACAAATGGGGTAACGCCCTTCCGCTTATTGTTGGCAGCGGCATCTTTCTCGTCACCACCTCCTTCCAGGCAGGCAATGCCATTGGCGTAGGCATTGCTATTGGGGGGCTCACCGATACTCCTTCCTGGATCTGGATAGCGCTGTTTACAGCGGTTGCTATCAGCATGCTTTTTTTCCGGGGCTTTTACCGTATCCTGGAAAAATGGATGATCGGGTTAGTGATACTGATGCTGATTTCTTTCCTGGTTACTCTTTTTATCAGCCGTCCTTCGCCGGTATCTATTGCCAAAGGGTTGTTGCCCACAGCATCTCCCGGTTCACTGGGCCTGATCATTGCCTTTATGGCCAGCTGTTTTTCTATTGTAGCTGCTTTTTATCAGACCTACCTGGTACAGGAACGGCGACGCAACCAGCAGGGCAATGCTGCACGATCTGTACGTGAGAGCCGGCCAGGCATCATCCTGCTCGGATTGCTGGTATTGATCGTAATGATTGCGGCTGCGGCAGTTTTACATCGTACAGGTCAGCCCGTGCTGACGGCCATGGATATGGCCCGCGCCCTGGAACCTCTCTTTGGAAAAAGTGCGTCCTGGTTATTTCTGCTGGGACTTTTCGGCGCCTCCTTCTCCTCGCTGATCGGAAATGCAACGGTAGGCGGTTCGCTGATGAACGATGCATGGAACCGCAGCAGCCGTCTTGACGATTCACGAGCACGTATTCTTATTGCCCTGGTAATGATTATTGGTGCTGTGATCGCTATCAGCTTTGGCAAAATACCCCTACAGGCCATCGTGCTGGCACAAAGCGTAACCATCTTCATCGTTCCTGTTATCGGCACTGCACTCTTTCTGCTGGCCAATGACCGCAACATAATGGGATCGCTCCGCAATAACCGGTTTCAACAGATCATGGGCATTGCAGGCTTGTTGCTGCTGGCAACACTGGCTGTTATCAACGCATTTCAACTCTTCACATAATTACTTTAAATCATGACAGAAACGGAAAAACTATATCAGCAATTACTGGAACCCAGCAATGCATTGCTGCAAGACATGAATACACTGGATGGCGATATCATGATACTGGGTGCCGGTGGCAAAATGGGTCCGGATCTGGCTGTACTGGCTCAGCGGGCCAGTCAGCTTACGGGGAAACATCGCCGCATACTCGCCGTGTCCCGATTCACGGATCGCGATGTCGTAAATCGCCTCGAAGCAGCAGGTGTAACGGTGATACAGGCCGACCTCCTCGACCGCAAACAATTAAATGCATTGCCACTGGCCCCTAACCTGCTCTACCTGGCAGGTACAAAATTTGGCACTACAGGACGTGAACATTTTACCTGGGCCATGAACAGTTTTTTACCGGGTCTGGTAGCAGAAAAATTCCATGCTTCCCGTATCGTGGCTTTCTCTACGGGAAATGTTTATCCGCTGGTACCTGTATTCTCTGGTGGTGCGACGGAAAACGATACGCCCGGTCCTGTGGGAGAATATGCTCAGTCCTGTCTGGGACGCGAACGCATTTTTCAGTATATGTCTGAATTGCACCAGACTCCGTTATTGATCTACCGGCTCAACTATGCCAACGATGCAGGTTATGGTGTACTGCTGGAAATTGCGCGCATGGTATGGGAGGAAAGGGAAATCAATCTAAGCATGGGGCATATCAATGCCATCTGGCAGGGCGATGCCAACGAGATGGCTTTACGTTGTCTCCTGCATTGCGATTACCCGGCCAAAATTCTCAACATCACTGGTCCGGAAGTAATTGCCGTACGAAAAGCGGCTGATTTCTTTGCCCGAATCATGAACAAAGCACCCCGATTTACCGGTGTTGAACAGGATACTGCCCTGCTCAGCAATGCTGCGCATAGCTTCCAACTCTTCGGCTATCCGCTTACGCCACTTCATCGTATGATGGAGTTGCAGGCAAGATGGCTCATGGAAGGTGGTCGCCTCAAAAACAAACCCACACATTTTCAGGAACGTTCAGGAAAATATTAATACCATGTCATCATTTGCTCAATTATCCCCCGTCATTCACCAGCAATTGCTCAAAGGCGTTGTCATTCCCGCACATCCGCTGACACTCAATGCAGATGGAACAATGAATGAAGCAGCGCAACGTCGCCTTACGCGGTATTATATGGCTGCAGGCGCTGGCGGTGTAGCCGTAGGTGTACACACCACGCAATTTGAAATACGTCAGCCTCAGCATAATCTCTATGCACGCGTACTGCAATTGGCCGCCGAAGAAGCTGATAAGGCCGGCAATCCGCTTTTTATCAAAATAGCCGGAATCTGCGGGCCCACTACGCAGGCTATTGAAGAGGCCGCACTGGCATTACAAACAGGTTATCACCTGGGCCTGTTGAGTCTCGGCGGACTCAGTAATTACACAGAAGCTGAATTGCTGCTACATGTGGCAGCAATCGCACGCATCATTCCTGTCTTTGGATTTTATCTGCAGCCTGCAGTCGGTGGTCGTCTTCTTTCTTATGATTTCTGGCGTAGGATGGCCGACATTCCGGGGGTATACGCCATCAAAATAGCGGCCTTCAACCGTTATCAGACAATCGATGTGGTGCGGGCCGTAATCGAATCAGATCGCCGAAATGAAATTGCGCTTTATACAGGCAATGATGACAATATTGTCGCCGACCTGCTGACGCCTTACCGCTTTGACGTAAACGGGCAGACCATTGAAAAATATTTTACGGGAGGGTTATTGGGGCACTGGGCTGTATGGACAAAAACCGCTGTTACACTGCTGGAAAGAATTCAACAAACTCGTGGCAAAAAAAATGCAGACTATACGGAACTGTTACAGACGGGCATTACTGTCACCGATATGAATGCAGCGCTGTTTGATGTTACGCATCAGTTTCATGGCTGTATTGCCGGTATTCATCAGGTATTGTATGAGCAGGGCTTACTCCCCTCAATCAGGTGCCTGAACCCAGCCGAAACACTTTCTCCGGGCCAACTGGAAGAGCTGAACAGGGTCAGAAAAGCATATCCTGAATGGATCGATGACGATTTTGTCCATACTTTTATCGGGGCAGACACTAACCTGTAGTGTAAATAGCCCTCACTCATCAGGTATGGATCAATCCGTTACTAAAGAATATTTACAAAATCTATCGCAGCAGTGGAGCAGCGATACTATCCGGCTGCGCAGGCAGCTGCATGCTGCTCCGGAATTGTCCTTCCAGGAAAAGAAAACAGCTGCATTTATACAGTCCCGCCTTACCGGCTGGGGTATAACCTGGAAAAGTATGGCCGGCACAGGCGTAGTGGCGCTTATACAGGGCGAAGGAAATAGCAAGAATTGTATTGCACTCCGTGCAGATATAGATGCACTGCCCATCCTGGAAGATAGCAGCCAACCCTATGTCTCACAACATCCCGGTGTCATGCATGCCTGTGGCCATGATTCGCATACGGCTTCTTTACTGACTGCCGCCCGCATACTACAGCATTGCCGGTCGCAATTTGGCGGAACGATTAAACTCATTTTTCAACCAGGCGAAGAAGTATTACCCGGGGGCGCCAGCCTGCTGATCAATGAAGGAGTGCTGGAAAACCCCAGACCCGATTGTATTCTCGCGCTGCACGTGCAACCTCAACTGCAGGCAGGCCGTATTGCATTGCGTGGTGGCGCACATATGGCATCAATGGATGAGCTTCGGTTTATCATTCGGGGAAAAGGCGGACATGCGGCACAACCGCATACACTTATTGACCCTGTATATACGGCAGCCCAGCTTATCATTGCATTGCAGCAGGTGGTAAGCCGCAAAGCCAATCCAGCCTCGCCCACCGTTTTATCTATTGGCCGTATAGTAGCTGATGGCGCTATCAACATCATACCACACGAAGTAACATTGGAAGGCACCTTACGCTGCTTTGATGAAAACTGGCGGCGGCAGGCACATGAATGGATCAGGCAAACGGCGACGGCTATTGCCGCTGCCAGTGGCGCCACTTGTGAAACAATTATCCGGCTGGGCTATCCGGTATTGAATAATGATATTGCTGTAACCAACAAGGTAAGATTGCTGGCAGGTGAGTTTTTAGGAAAAGGGCAGGTAGAAGATGCCCCGGTTTGGATGGCAGCAGAAGATTTTGCCAGCTATGCGCAACAAATACCGGGTTGCTTTTATTTACTGGGAGTAAGAAATGAAACAAAAGGGATCACCGCCGGCCTGCATACACCTCAATTCGATCTGGATGAAGATGTACTGCATTTTTCGCCCGGTTTAATGGCCTGGCTGGCATTGGGTATGTTGAAATAAAAAAAATAACCCTGAGTGCTATTGAAGGCAAACAGGGTTATTGCTGCTGAAGAAAAACGATCCGGAAAACGACTGTTTTTTATTTTGCTCAGGAAACGGAAAAAACGATACCCTGAGCCAGTGGCAGTTCGGTACCAAAGTTGATCGCATTGGTTTGCCGGCGCATATAAGCCTTCCAGGCATCAGATCCTGACTCACGCCCTCCACCGGTTTCCTTTTCACCCCCAAAGGCACCACCAATTTCTGCACCCGATGTGCCGGTATTGACATTGGCAATCCCACAATCAGAGCCAGCGGCTGACAGAAAGGTTTCCACTTCGCGCAGGTGCAGCGACATGATAGAAGAAGACAAACCCTGCGGTACCGCATTCTGCAGTGTAATCGCCTGCTGCAAATCGCGATAAGTCATTACATATAAAATAGGGGCAAACGTTTCTTCGTGTACAACAGGTGCCTGTTCTGCCATACGCAGCACGCAGGGTTTTACATAACAACCACTTTCATAACCGGCGCCCGATAAGATGCCGCCTTCAACCCATACTTCTGCACCCTGCTCTGTTGCTTTGCATAATGCCTTTTCATAATCTTTTACTGCAGCCTGATCAATCAACGGTCCCAGGTGATTGGATTTCTGGAGCGGGTCACCTATCCGCAATTGGGCATAAGCGGTCTGCAGACGTGCTTTGACTTCTGCTTCTATCGATTCGTGTACGATCAACCGTCGTGTAGAGGTGCAGCGCTGACCTGCTGTACCAATTGCACCAAATACAATAGCTGCTATGGCCTGGTCGATGTCTGCGTGCTGCGAAAGAATGACAGCATTGTTACCACCCAGTTCCAGCAGCGAGCGGCCCAGCCTGTTTGCAACGGCCGTTGCTATTTGTCGTCCCATAGGTACAGAGCCTGTGGCGGAGATAAGCGGCACCCGTCTGTCTTCTACCAGCTGATGGGCAATTATGCGGTTGCTAACCAGTAAACTGCTCACTCCTTCCGGAACATTATTGCTGTGTAAAACATCTGCCACTATCTGCTGGCAGGCCACTGCAGTCAGCGGGGTTTTAGAAGAGGGTTTCCATACGCACACATTGCCACAGACCCAGGCCAATGCGCTATTCCAGGCCCACACAGCAGCCGGGAAATTGAACGCTGTAATAATGCCCACGACGCCCAACGGATGATACTGCTCACGCAATTGATGAAGCGGTCTTTCCGATGGCATCACCAGGCCATAGAGCTGGCGTGAAAGCCCAACGGCGAAGTCGCAGATATCAATCACCTCCTGCACCTCACCCTTACCTTCCTGCAAACTTTTGCCCATTTCCCAGCTGATCAATGCGCCCAATGATTCCTTGTATTGCCGAAATGCGTTCCCAATCTGGCGTACTATTTCACCACGCTGCGGAGCAGGTACCTGGCACCATTTCCGAAAGGCATGCGTGGCTTCATTCATTACCCATGTATAATCATCCTCACTGGCTGTTGCCACCCGCCCCAACAGGCGGCCATCGATCGGTGAATAACTTTCTATAAAATGTGCAGGCCTATGCCATTGCATACCGGTACTCACACCGGGATTATCCTGTTGCAATCCTGGCAGCTGATCCAATATTGTTGTTTGCATAACTAAGTAATGAAGAAAATGAAACCTGTTAAAAAATACGGGCGCTGGCAGATGCCGGACGATCCAGTGATTGTACTACCGCACCCTGCTGCTGATACACAGCTTTTACAAACCGGCCATTCAGGAATTCTTCTGCATCGAGGTGACTTTGCAGGATCACACCTTTACGGTTTCCGGTCAATAACATATAGGCGCACTCTGCCATAGGGGCAGCAGTCGTTGCCTGGATGGCACGCAGGGTATAGCGACCAACCTTTACCGGCGGGATATTATACGATTTGTCGAGCGAACGCAAAACACCCCCCTTATCGAATCCGCGTACAGTGACATACACAACAACGCGATCCTGCTCCATTACCGGCACATGCTGCATGAGTTGCTGCTGCAGCCAGGCAATTTTATTTTCGCCGGTATATTCCCGCAACCGGTCCTTCACCCAGTCGTAGTGTCCGGGATGCCGAAGTGTTTTGTAGTCAAGATGCCGCACACGACCGGCAAGTGTGTCGGGCAGATCTGCTGCACCACCGGAAGTAAAACTCTCTTCATAAAGCCGGCCATCTATTAAGATAGAACGAGACTCAGACAAAGATGGTACAGTTATTTTCCTAAAATCGCGAACGACGACAGCTGGTTTCAGATATTCTGTAGCCACGCCCACAGGGCTCCACGTCACACCATAATAGCTGGGCCAGCTGGCGTAGTCTGACAGGGCTCCCACTTTCATGCCTACATATTCAAGTTTGTCGAAACGATAGTTACGTTCAAACTCATTGATCAGGTGACAGGCCAGCACATTGACGAATCCCGGCGCCAAACCCGTCTGCAGTACAAATCCCGTTGAAGCACCGGCTCCCAGTCGCTGCAGCTCTTCTGTTTCTGCCACATATTCTGTAAGGTTAACATAGTGCATTTCGTAATGTCGGGCCAATCTGCCCAGAGCAGGTGCAAGACTTCCGGGCAGGCAGTCGAGCAGAATATCTGCTTCTTCACAAATGGATAGAAACTCCGGCGATGGAGAAACTGCATCGAGTACGAAAGGACGCACAACCGCATTGCCATGTGCATCATTCAACCAACGGGCTGCTTCACGCGCGGCATCCGTTTCGCGGTCACCAATATAAATGGTGGAGTCAAAATCGCTCCACTCGGCCAATAATAATCCCACTGCACGGCCGATACCACCAGCACCGGCAATCAATATGGTAAAATGCTTACGCTGATTCATACTTTTTATTTCACAACGATTACTTAGCATCCTGCGCTGCAAGTGCAGCATCGGTGCTCTCAAAAATTTTATCTGCCGAAGCGGCTATGAACCCCTGGTATATATTGCCGTTGACATCCGGATAGCGGCGGGCAAATTCATAATAACAGCCGGGCACTGTAAACATTCCTTCCGCAAATTGTACATCGATGCGATCTGCGAGAATACTTGATTGCTCCAGTAGCTGAGCTGGTGTGCCTTTGATGGCCCCACCTGACTGGTTGAGGGCAAATCCGTTCTGCACCAGAAAATCATTTACCGCTTCCAGTGAAGGAAAATATTGAAGCGAATTGGTGTATACTGTAAAATGATTGGCACAGAAACCATAGGCATATACCCATGCAGCATATTCCGACTCTTCCTGCAGGCGACGATATATGGTATGTGAAGGCGTATTCCACAAACGTCCGGCATAGGATAACCGGCCTGCTACAATATTGTCTGAATCGATTTCACGCAGGAATGTGCGAACCAGCTCAGCTGTAGCAGTCCCCAGTTCTTCCACTTTCAGCTCACTGATGAAAATCCGCGGGTATCCCGTTTCCGGATGTTCATAGTGCCGGGCCAGTAGTTTCTTTTCAGGAAAGAGGTAAGACCCTTTTTCTTCATAACCCATTTCCAGGAAAATAGTCGCCAGCACCGGAATACCGATCCTGGGGTCGTTAAATGTGCGAAAGGCAATATGATCATTTTCCACCTTTTCGCCCCGGGCTCCGAACAGGGCATGAATCCGGTGGGCCGAAGGTGCAAGACCTGCGTATTGTTCCCATAACCGGTTAAACAGAGCCTGATGCGCTGCTTTCATTATTTTTTTGCCAAAAATAAGATTTTGAAAGATAAATAATATTATTTTTCATTACTATTTAAAATAAATATCTTTCTTATCCTAATTTTTTGGTCGACCATAGCCTATAAAATCTGTATACTGGTGAGGGGCATAAACCTTTACTTGCCGGGAAAGAGATACTCAGCTATCCCGGATAAACAGGCCGCCATACATGCAAAGTGCAAGAGAGGGCGTCCCATTTTCGCCGATCCTTACAATAGTAAGGCGGCTTTACCAGGCCTTAAACTGAATACAACGACTATCCGGTTCTTTACCCAAAAAACAGGCTTAAATAAACGTGTACCATAACCTGGTATACATTTAATATATCAATCGCGTTTAGGAAAGCTAAACGACGCAGTTATGTAATCAAAGTCACACAATACGCTCCTTTTGCGTAACTCCTGTCACTAAAAAAAAGCAGACGCCAAAATAGTTTTGCTCCTGCAAATAAAGACAGGATGAAAAAACTAAGCTTGTTATGCGCCAGCACCCTCGCCTTCTTCTTCGGACTGGCTCAAACACCTCTCAAACTGGAAGATGCCATTAAGAGAGCTACGGATAGCAGTCATCAGGTGCAGTTATCTGCCAATGAACTGCAAACGGCCAAAGCACGTTACAAACAAACTGATGCCATTTTCCTTCCCCGTGTTGGCGTGGAGTACAATGCCCTGGTAACTGACAATCCTTTGAATGCTTTTGGATTCAAACTGCAGCAGAGTGGTATCACACAAAACGATTTCATGCCCAGCCTGCTCAACAATCCCAAAGCCACGGGTAACTTTTCTACAATGGCTACCCTTATGCAGCCTATCTACAATGCTGACCTGCTGGCGATGCGCGATGCTGCCCGTAAACAGATAGAAGCAGTCCAATATCAGCGGCAGCGCACAAGAGACTATGTGCAGTTGATGACAGAAATGGAATACCTGCAATTACAGCTTTCGTACGAAATAGCGACCGTAAGCGACGAAGCTATCACAACGCTTCAGGCGATTTATAAATGGACAAAAGACCGCTACGACCAGGGGTATGTACAAAAGTCGGATCTGCTTAATGTAGAAGTGCAGCTAAAATCTGCCCAGACACAAAGGGCTGCGGCCGAATCGGCCATACAGGAGCATTCAGACAACCTTGGCCTGCTTATGCGGCAACCTGCCGGTACACGTTACAAAACGGATGTGCTGCAACTGAACTATCCAACACAGGAAAAAAAGGCATTACCCGACAACCGTGCCGATTTCAAAGCCTTCCGTACAGCCATTGCTGCTTACAACGACCTGATAAAAAGTACTCGCAGAAGCATCATTCCAAAGATCAACGGCTTTGCATCGTACCAGCTTAATGATAAAAATGCCCTTGGCTTCGGCAACGGCTCTTATCTCGCCGGCCTGCGTTTGTCATGGAATATATTCCAGGGAAATGAGGTGCGTAATAAAGTAGCCGCCCAGGTACTGGAGCAGGAGCGAATCAGACTTCAGCTCACACAACAAAGAGAACAGGACGATAAAGCCCTTGCAAAAGCCTATCTGCAGTTAAAGGATGCCGGCTTCCAACTAAGCCAGTATCAGCTGGCCAGTGAGCAGGCTGCCGAAGCGCTCACTATTCTGCAAAACCGGTACAACCAGGGATTGGTGAGTACTACTGATGTCCTCTTGGCACAAACACAGCTGGCCCAGCAAAAACTCTATTATAAACAGGCCATGATGATGCACAACAGCACACTCGCTTATATCCATTTCTTAACAGCAGAATAAAATCCTCCACCTGCAAAAATATTAAAGACATGAAACTCAGACATCTTGCATATACCTTACCCCTGGCCGCCATACTCGCCTCCTGCGGAGGATCTAAAAAAGAAAAAGAGGCTGACCATACAAACGTCATTGCTGTCAGCATTGCAAAAGCCGGTATTAGTGCTGACAACAACCTGCTGAACGTAAGCGGGCAATTAGTTGCCAGCCAGTCGGCCGCCATCAGTACCCGTATGATGGGTTATATCACGCAAATACCAGTAAAGATTGGCGACAATGTGAAAGCCGGTCAATTGCTGTTTGCGGTAAAATCAACCGATATACAAGCCAAAGACGGACAGGTAGCGGCTTCCATAGCGCAGGCCGAAGCGGCTCTGGCAAATGCCAAAAAAGACTATGACCGCTTTATCATACTCCGTCAGCAAAACAGTGCCACGGATAAGGAACTGGAAAACGTAACGCTGCAGTACAGGGCCGCCCAGGCCCAGGTGCAGGCAGCCCACCAAATGCGCAACGAAGTAAACGCCAACCTGGCATATGCCAATGTAACGGCTCCTTTTAATGGAACTATCACTCAAAAAATGATGGAAGCCGGTAGTATGGCGAGTCCCGGTATGCCTGTACTTATGTTGGAAAGCTCCGGCGCTCTGCAGGCAAATATGCTGCTCACCGACGAGCAGGTAGCACTGGTGCATAAAGGCATGGCTGTAACTGTACTGGTCACGCCAAATGATGCTTCAAAAAACAATATAGCCGTACAGGGAAAGATTGCCGAGATAAGCCAGTCATCGGTAGGAACCGGTGGCCAGTACCTGGCAAAAATCGACCTCAGTAGCCACGAAGGTCTTCTGTCTGGGATGTATATACATGTACAAATACCATTAAATGGGAAAAATATAACTACAACAGGTCCTATTCGCATACCAGTACAAAGCCTGGTAAAACAGGGTGACCTGACTGGCGTGTATACTATTGCAGCTGGTAACAAAGCCCTGCTACGCTGGCTGCGTACAGGTGCTGTAAGCAATGGGCAGGTGGAGGTGCTGGCTGGACTGAGCAATGGAGAAACATATATCAGTCAGTCAGATAGCCGGTTATATAACGGTGCCCCTGTAAAATATTAATCACTCTGCCCTGTTTGTTTTAATCAATCAGAAAAGGTATTTAAGAAATAGTTTATGGAAAATGGATTTTCAGGAAAAATAGCCAATGCATTTATCCGCTCCCGGCTCACTATCCTGCTGATGATTGCGGGACTGTTGCTGGGCGCCTATAGTATCTTCATGATCCCGCGTGAAGAAGAGCCGCAGATCAAGGTGCCCATGATTGACATCTTTATCGGCTACCCGGGCGCTTCTCCCAAAGAAGTGGAAAACCGTATAGCCGCTCCCATGGAAAAGATCATTTCCAATATCAGGGGCGTGGAGCATGTATACTCCACTTCCATGAATGGGCAGGCCATGCTGATCGTGCAGTTTAAAGTAGGCGAAGACATTGAACGCTCGCAGGTAAAACTGTATACGGAACTCATGAAGCATCTCGATCAGATGCCACAGGGAGCTACCGCTCCGCTCATCAAATCACGCGGTATTGATGATGTGCCTATTTTTGCGCTCACCTTATGGAGCCAGCAGTACTCCGGTGCGGAACTGCGCAAGATCGCCCAGCAGACCGGGGCCGAGCTGAAGAAAATTCAGGACGTTTCTACAGTAAATGTGACGGGCGGTCAAAGCCTGGAACTACAGGTAATCCTGGATAAGGAAAGGATGCGCGCACTGCAGGTTGACCTGGGCTCATTACAACAGCAGATTCAGGCTCAGAATGTACAGATGCCTGCCGGTGAGTTGCTGATGCAGGATACCTCCTTCGTTGTAAAGACCGGCAATTTTTTACAATCTGTTGAGGACCTGGAAAACCTTGTAGTGGGTACCAATGGCCAGCAACCGGTTTTCCTAAAACAGGTTGCCCATGTAAAAGAAGCCTACGAAACGCCGCGTCAGTACGTGAGCTTTGGTTATGGAAAAGCATCTGACATAGAGCAGCAAAAATTTCCTTCTGCCTACCCGGCTGTAACTCTTTCGGTTTGCAAAAAATCAGGTGCCGATGCCATGGCTCTTACCAAACTGATCGAAAAAAGACTGAATGGACTGCACAAAACTTTAATTCCGGATGAAGTGCAAACCACCATCACCCGCAACAGCGGCGAGTCGGCTTCCGAAAAAGTATCCGAACTGCTGCTACATCTGGCTATCGCCATTGTAGCCGTTACGGTTTTTGTTATGCTGGCCATGGGCTGGCGTGGAGGCATGGTGGTATTTCTTTCTGTACCCGTCACTTTTGCACTTACGCTGGTCGCTTATTATTTCCTCGAATATACACTTAACCGTATCACTCTTTTTGCCCTTGTATTCATTGTAGGTATTGTAGTAGACGATTCCATCATTATTGCGGAGAACATGCACCGTCACTTCAGACTGAAAAAACTACCTTTTTTACAGGCAGCTATATTTTCCATCAACGAAGTAGGTAATCCAACCATACTGGCCACATTTACCGTGATGGCAGCCGTATTTCCCATGGCATTTGTGAGTGGTATGATGGGGCCGTATATGAGCCCAATGCCCATTGGGGCTGCAGTGGCCATGCTGCTGTCGCTGATAGT
Organism: Chitinophagaceae bacterium; assembly: GCA_047600605.1. Lineage (GTDB taxonomy): Bacteria > Bacteroidota > Bacteroidia > Chitinophagales > Chitinophagaceae > CAYMZZ01. The sequence goes on from JASGKK010000001.1 coordinate 2,150,043, forward strand.
AGCGCTTACACTTACGCCTTACCTGGGATATATCTTCCTGCGCGAAAAAGAGAAGGCCGGAGGAAAACATAAAAAGGGGACTGTACTTGAAGAGACGATCATTTATAAACTTTACCGCAGGATTATTGAGCCTATGCTCAACAACCGCGCCCGCCGCTGGGGCTTTATGATCACTACCACAGTGATACTGCTGGGCAGCTTCGTATTGTTTTATACGAAATCAGTGGGTGTAAAAATGCTGCCCTTCGACAATAAAAATGAATTTCAGGTGGTGATCGACATGCCCGAAGGCGCTACACTGGAACGTACACAGGCAGTAACGATGGAGATAGCAGCCTATCTGTCTGCGCAACCGATGGTTCGCAACTTCCAGACCTACACAGGCACATCCTCTCCCATTACATTCAGCGGATTGGTACGCCATTACGATATGCGTCAGAGTAGCCATACTGCAGATATACAGGTTAACCTGGTTGATAAGAAAGACCGTTCTATCCAGAGCCATGCCATCACGCGCAGCATGCGCGGGCCGATACAGGATATAGCGGCCAAATACGGGGCTAATATCTCATTGGTAGAAGTATCGCCCGGTCCTCCGGTACGATCCACCCTGGTAGCCGAGATCTATGGTCCGGATGAGAAAGAGCAACAAAAGATTGCCCTGCAGGTAAAGAACCTGCTGGCTCAAACCCCTGATGTGGTAGACCTTGACTGGAGTATTGAAACTCCGCAACCCGAGTACCAGTTTGTTGTAGACCGCGAAAAAGCCATGCGCAATGGTATTGCCCCTGCACAGGTGGCAATGGCGGCCCATGGCATGCTATCCGGAATTAATGCCGGTATACTGCACAAACCCGAAGCTTTTGAACCGGAAAATATCCGGCTCAAAGTTCCCGATAGCAGTCTCACCAGCTTACAGGCCATCAATAATCTGCCGATAAAAGGACAAATGGGTAACCAGGTATTGCTGGGCCAGCTCGGACAATGGCAACGCAGCACCGTGGCCCAAAGCATCAATCGCAAGGATCAAAAAAGAGTAATCTATCTGACTGCAGACATGGCTGGTAAACTGGAAAGCCCCATCTATGCCATCACGGCCGTTTCAGATAAACTAAAAAGCATTCAACTTCCGGCAGGTTATCAGCTCAATGAAGAATATACACATGCGCCGGAAACAGAAGATAATTATACGGTGAAATGGGATGGCGAATGGCAAATCACCTTTGAAGTATTTCGCGATCTGGGTGCTGCGTTTGGTGCAGTACTCATCATAATTTATATTCTGATAGTAGGCTGGTTTCAGAACTTCAAGGTTCCGTTGGTGATGCTGTCTGCCATTCCGCTGTCGCTGATCGGTATTATACTGGGTCACTGGGCTATGGGGGCCTATTTTACCGCGACTTCGATGATTGGCTTTATTGCACTGGCCGGCGTGATGGTGCGCAATTCCATCCTGCTGATTGACTTTATTGATATCCGCTTGAAAGAAGGCGCTTCGCTGAAGAATGCCATTATCGAAGCAGGTGCGGTACGTACTATGCCTATCCTGCTTACTGCCGGCGCAGTAGTTCTGGGTGCTGTTATCATCCTCACTGATCCGGTTTTTCAGGGTCTCGCCATCTCGCTGATGGGTGGCACTGTTACCTCCACCTTCCTTACGCTGGTAGTTGTACCATTACTCTACTTTAAAATGCTTCGAAAAAAATATAAAGTATAAAAGCTTATTGTATGAAACTATTAATTGTAACCGCCATACAGGAATGCCAGGAAGCTGTAGCCGGCATCTTTGACCGGAATGGCATAAAAAAATACAGTATTTCACAAATACGGGGTGTGGACAATGAGAAAGAATCGAATGAAATGTATAATTGGTTTGGTAGTCCGCGTCACGAAGACCTGTTTAGTTCCATTATGCTGTTCAGTTTCATTTCAGATCCCATTGCCCGGCAAACGCTCCAGGAACTTACCCAATACAACCAGCAGGAGCAACCCGTTTTTCCAGTAAGAGCGGTGATTCTTCCTGTAGAACAAACAACCTGACATAATACAATTTATCATGACAAACGAACACATCATTCGCGCCGTAGCAGGCACACTGGTACTGACCAGTCTCTTACTCGCTATTTACGTCAGTCAAAACTGGCTTTGGTTAACTGCATTCGTAGGGCTCAACCTTTTGCAGTCTTCCGTCTCTAAATGGTGTCTGTTAGAAACAATTCTTAAGAAAACACGCGGGAACAGGTAATCATATATCAGAAGTTAAAGGATGATACCGGATATATAAAAGTGCGGCTTACTCTTTTTCATCTTTTCTCCTAAAGCCAATCTTATTGCGAACTGCAGGTTTTGTCTGCTTTTCAATCAAGTCCTTAAGAACTACGAAAATATTTTCAATATCTCTGGTATTGCCTTTTACTTCTTTTTCCAGCTTGCCTAACTGAATCAGGATTTCTTTATGCGTAAGCCCATACTCACGGAGTTTTGTAAAGACCCGCATAATCTGGATATTTACGGCAATAGCAATGTCACTGCTTAAAACGCCTGATAGCATGGCAACTCCCTGCTCTGTAAAAGCATTTGGCAGCTTTCTTCTACCACCCCAACTTGAAGTCGCATTTTGCGACTTCAAGTTTTCGAACTCTTTTGTTGTAAGCGTAAACATGAAATCCCTCGGAAACCTTTTCCTATTGCGCTTTACCTGTTCGTTCAGACGCCTCGTTTCCACCCCATACATAACTGCCAGATCTTCATCCAGCATTACTTTTTGTCCCCTCACCACATAAATCCTGTTCAATATCTTCTGCTCCGCTACCAGCGTCTGCAACTCCTGCTTCTTCATAAACAGATTTTTATTATTATACAATTGACTACAGGCATAATTTCCAAGGTAAGAACCCGAAATTATATGCAAAGAACTATCACGCAGGAGACTTACCGTCTGTTTTTTCACCATTAAAAAATGGTTTTTTAACGGCGTTTAAGCGGTATTTATACAGAAAGAAAGAGGGAAGAAAGCTTTTATGGAAGTCGGGTCAGGCTAAACCCATTAAACTTTATGTATTCTCAAAAAACACATCCAGCAAAGGTTCTTTAAATCACATTGTACCGGCCGCTTTGCATGGTAATACTCCCAGGCCTCAATAGCTGGAGCAAGAGAAACTATTGCCCTGGTCTCCCATTAGGAGATATTATTACCATATTTTTGGTGTGAAAGCCAGGTCATAGCTGACACGAATTTTCTGGCCAGTTGCATATTGACTATATACATAAATCAAACCAGGTCTTTGAGGGCAGCATTGCAGTATTTTCTTTGAAGCAAAGCTCCTCCTTTAAGACGATGTCTGATTACATCGATTTTAAGGGCAAGAAATATGAATAGATAAGGTCAATCTTCAGCTTCTGGGGATTGACACAGGAGTGTACGCGGGTGTAAATTAATATTTGTAAGATTATTTCTGCTTTTTTGCAAATACCCGAGAGAAGTGCCTAATCCGCTTCCGGAAAAGCCAGGAGCAGGCATCTTGTACCTTCTCAGCCTGAGGCGCTAAATTGGTGCCTCAAGTTTTTAAATCCAACAGATAAGTTTAAATACTAGCTAGCGTTTACCCGATGGAGTAAATCCGGTAAAAATTCCACTACCCGGATATTCTGCATCATTCAACCATAAAACCCTGCCACCTCGTATTGCAGAAAAATAAGCGTCATATGTTTTGGGCTTGCCTTCCATTTCTGAAAAACGGATCTTCCATTCATTGATCAGTTTAAAATTTCCTTTTCCTGTAGCCTTTGCAAAACTGGTTCGTCCTCCGGCAGAATTGGCTGCCACCAATTCCCATGTATAGGACTGATTGTGGCTGAACTCAAAGCTCTGTGAAGAGGTGTAAGTACTCATGCCTTCATATGCACCTGTGTAATAATTAGAATAAAACGTATTACTGGAAAAATGATCACTCCATTGCCCTGTGTTATTTATGTCTTCGGCCGCAACGGCAAATCGGTTGTAGCCGGCCATCTTCGCAACAAGGCCGGAAACAGCCGGTTCGGTATTATGATCAACCGTCTCAGGGTCAAACTTAAATTCCTGTATAAAGGTGTTTTTATCGGATGCGATACACTCTATCCAGCCACCTTCTCTTCTGAATAATAACACAAATACGGGTTGCTGCGTATTGTTATCAATCAATGTTCCCATGCCATAATACTGACGGATATAATCCGATATATAGGCGGTTCTGTAATTAGCAAGACTGGAATAACGGGGTGCTACGAGGATATTCCACGCAGCATTGGTCAGTGGTGCAGGGTCTGCCGGGAATACAGTCCCTTCTTTCGGATAATGCAGCAGCACTTTCACTGCCCCTTTACTCACTTCTACCCAATCTGCCTGAATAGTACTCACCCACCCATCGTCAAAATTGGTTGTATTAAACTTAAACCGATCACTGATGGCAGTTGTTGCAATAGGATTCTGACTGACCGGGTTTTGAACATTGCCGCCTTCAATATCCAGTTTTATAGAGCCAAGCAAATCCTGGTAGTTGGAGAAATAAGGCTGGGCAGTGACATTACACAAAATGCTTACGCAGCGCTTATTATTGCTATATGTTGTAAGTATCGTAGCTACGGTAGCCCCATTATATTGCCAGGTACCGCTACGACTGGCGATGGTCCAACCATCAACCTGCTGTGGCGCAGTCTTCTCTTCATCCTGTACTGTATGCTGTGAAAGCACAATATTCTCCCACTCACTTTGCATATCGGATTCAATACTTCCTTTACTGGCAGTGCTTTTATAAATGGCAATCTGCGCCCAGCTGCCTCCATCGATACGCGAATATATTCTTACAAAATTCTGATCTTCTTTTTTCCAGCCTCCGGGAGCCGCATACTGTACCATATCATATTTCTCCTGTGCCCGGGTGCAATGCGGAAAAACAGGAAAAAGCATCAATAGAAGCCACAGATTCTTCATCTTTCATTTTTATTTTTTGAAAAAATATGCTGCCTACAATTTTACAAGGCCTGCTCTCCGACACAGCCAGTATTGTGCCGACCAGTGATCATACTCAGCCGACCCTGATATCATTTACAGGGGTTTACTGATAAGATAGCGTGTCTGTATGTTTTACTTTTAACGGGGAAATGGCGGATATCGCCCTGAGCGGAAATAGCAAGGGGTATACAATTGTCATGATGCAGCTATTTTAATAGTAGATAACTGCTCAAAAGTGAAAATTTCTATCTGGCTGGGCAATCGCCCGAACCGGTCATTCTGGCACCTGTCAGCATCCCCCGAAGGCGGGAGATATGTGTTGATCGAGGAAACTTAAAACAGCAACAATAAGACCTTACGCCACAGGAAAGGGCTCTGTTACTGAAAACGTAAGGCTATGCTTTCATTATTGTTTGGAGGCGCTGTCATCCTCATCATCAAGACTGAAAGAATTATTTGCTTCCTCCTCTTCCCCAATGGCTTCACCTGCATCAGCTTCTTCACTACCGGGCACGTCAAGACCCCTTCGATTGAAGCCAGTTCTTTGATTCAGCAATTCGCCATCTTCATCCCGTTTATCGAGACGGGGCTTCTGCAGGCTTTGATCGTCTTTTACAAGGTCAAATCATCACCCGCATATCTCAAACTCCGGGTTCCGGCATTTGCTTACTTTCTGATCTTCAGCAATCCGGCATTTATCGCCACTATTACCGTACTCAGGCTCATGAGCACAGCACCTGCTGCAGGGCTAAGTAGTATTCCTGATTTATACAATACTCCGGCAGCCAATGGCAGCGCTATAATATTATACCCGGTGGCCCAGACCAGGTTCTGAATCATTTTTCGATAAGTCGCTTTGCCAAATTGTATCAGGCTCACCACATCTTTCGGATTGCTGTTGACCAAAACAATAGCCGCTGTTTCAGCAGCTATATCAGAACCTGACCCTACAGCAATTCCAATATCAGCCTGTGCCAGTGCAGGCGCGTCATTTACGCCGTCTCCGGTCATGGCTACAAATTCTCCACTGGCCTGCAGTTCTTTGATCTTCTCCAGTTTCTGATGCGGTAACACTTCGGCATAGTATTGGTCAATGCCCAGTTTTTTACTCACGCTTTCTGCTACATTTTTGTTATCTCCCGTAAGCAATACCGATTTAATACCTGCTTTATGCAGGTCGCGGATAGCTTCGGCTGATTCCGGCCTGATTGTATCTGCCAGGGAAATATAACCAGCCGCCTGTCCGTCTACCAATACAAATACTACCGTTTCTGCAGCGTCCTGATTAAATCCATCCGGAAACAGCAGGCTATGCTCTTTAAGGTAACCAGGACTGACAACTTTTACTGATCTGCCTTCTACGATAGCCTCTACGCCCTTGCCAGTGATAGCAGCAAAATTCTGCACAGCAGGTATGCTCACTGACAGCTCTTTTGCTTTTTGCATAATACCTGTGGCAATGGGATGCTCGGAGTTTTGCTCCAGGGCTGCAGCAAGCCGCAATAGCTCATTGCTGGTGAGCCCTGTTGCAAGAGTCTTCAGCGTTGACACTTCAAACCTACCAACAGTCAGTGTGCCCGTTTTATCAAATACCAGTGTCGAAATTTTCCGGGAATTTTCAAAGGCTGTTCTGTTTTTGATAAGTAACCCGTTTTGTGCAGAAAGAGCTGTTGATTTGGCCACTACCAGCGGAACAGCCAGACCCAGTGCATGCGGACAGCAGATAACAATAACCGTTACCATTCTTTCAATGGCAAATGCCAGCTCCCGGCCCGATAAATACCAGATCAGGAAAGTGGCAACTCCTGCTACAATTGCAATCAGTGTAAGCCATCGTGCCGCACTATCAGCCAGTAGCTGTGTTTTTGATCTCGATTTCTGCGCATCCTGTACCAGTTTGATAACCTGCGACAGATAAGAGTCTTTTGTTGCATGCAGTACAGATATCCGCAATGCTCCATTACCATTAATGGAGCCCGCTATCACCTTATCGCCCTTTCTTTTTTCCACAGGCTTCGACTCACCCGTCAGCAGGCTTTCATTCAAATAACTTTCGCCATCAACTACCATTCCATCGGCTGCTATTTTCTCACCGGGTCTGATCAGTATAATATCGCCCTCTTTCAGGCTGTCTGTTTTTACATCCATTATATGATCCCCATGCACGAGATGTGCGTCATCGGGCATCAACTGCACCAACAGTTCCAGTTCGCGTGATGCGCCGGCCACCGATTTCATTTCTATCCAGTGGCCCAGCAGCATAATCAGAATCAGTGTGGCCAGTTCCCAGAAAAAATCCATCCCTTTTAATCCAAATACAATTGCCACACTATAAACATAGGCTACCGTTATAGCAAACCCGATCAGTGTCATCATACCCGGAGTGCGGCTTCTCATTTCATTCCACCAGCCATTCAGAAACGGCCAGCCTCCATAAAAAAATATGACCGAAGAAAGCAACAGCAATACATACTGCGCTCCGGGAAAACCGATATGAATACCCATCCAGTGCTGGATCATTTCAGACAAAAGCATCACCGGCACCGTCAATGCCAGCACTATATAAAAGCGTTTCCTGAAGTCGGCAATCATCATGGCATGATGATTATGCCCGGCATGTCCCATAGGAGGGTTATTGCCTCCGTGACCTCTATGCATATGTGTATGATCCATTTTCGCTTTACCGGATTCCGATTGTACCGGCACCAGGTCCATTCCGCATTTAGGGCATTTACCCGGAGTATTCTTCTTTACTTCGGGATGCATGGGGCAGGTGTACTGCAGAGGTTGGTTCATAGTTTAATCTTTAATTGTGACCGGAAATTCAATCCTGATCTTCTCCCAGGCAATGGCGATTTTGCCAGTATTTCCTTTCGCCGGTTCAATAAAATATTGCAACCGTTCTGTATGGGCATGAGCAGAAGGTTTCACTTTCACCCGCAACACATCATCTTTTTCATCATACTCTGAAGCCAGATGTTGTTTCCAGTGTTTATTAATGATAACAATCCATTCTTTTTCGCCAGGAATGGTAAACAAAGCGTATTTGCCTGCCGGCACTTCCTTCCCTCCTACAGAAAATGCTTTAGCCACCTCAATGGTAGTGGCATCGTGTGCCCCCGTCACCCAAACTTCCTCATAGGGCACCAGTCCGCCCCAGATCACCCGTTTGCGCACACCGGGGGAGTGATAATTTATCTTCACACTGTCTTTGCCTATTATACCCACCGCCATTGATTTAATACTCTTTTTGGAAGTATCTTTTACCAGGTTAGGGTTATAACACACCTCTCCGGTACTCTGAGCATAGGCGATTACTCCATTCAGCAATTGAAAGGATATAATAAAAATCAGTAAACGATAATATTTCATACTGTTGGTTTTAATAAAAAATATCTGATATCTTTTCTATCAACGTGATTCAACTACTGTATCAACCCATTGTATTATCAACTGTTTTTCCGAATCGGCGAGCCTTGCTTCTGCATGCAGCCATTTGTAAGAGCGTAACGGCATTTCTCCGTCTCTTACCTGGGCAACAATTGCCTTAAGCTTACTAAGCTTTCTTCTGTCGGAATAAGTATCAAATTCACTAAAATTCAATTCCTTTTTCCCTTCCTTCACATGCTTATCCAGAAACCACCCAACTGGTTGCAATTCCGCATACCAGGGATAACTGGTATTATTACTATGGCAATCATAGCAGGCCTTGTGCAGGATATCCATAACTGCTGGCGGTATTTTGTATACCCTGCTTATCTCCGCCTCTCCTGATATCATGCCAGCATTCTTTTTGGGGCGGATAAACTGTATCAGAAAAAAGAGTATCAGCAATGCCACGACAATGCGTTTTATCAACCGCATATAATTGATTTAATGATTATGTCCGGCCATAGGGTCTGATCCTTTCTTAAACACATATTCGCTATGGAGCAGATAAGCTCCTGTTAATACCACCACATCCCCGGGTTTCAGCCCTGCCCTGATTTCTATGCGGTCGTCCCGCTCCAGTCCGGTTTCGACCATCACACTCTTAAATGTATTCCTGCCCACTTTCGTCCATACTGTGGCCCCTTTTGCATCACGTATCACCGCATCGATGGGAAGAGTCAATGAATTTCTGACGGGGCTTTTAAGCAATACATATGCTGGCATACCCGGTTTCAACTGACCGCCGGTATTGGGGATAGTCACCCGTACGAGGTTGATGCGGGTATCAGGGCTTATTTCGGGATTCATAAATTCAATCCTTCCCTGAATTTCTTTCCCATCAAAATCTGGCAGCTGAACTGTCGCCATACTACCCGCGCTGACCTGTGCCAGTTGTGAAGTATATACCTGTGCTTCTGCCCAGAGTGTAGACAGATCAGCCAGCTTCACAATAGTCCCCCCTTCCATCACATAATCCCCTTCACGAATATCCAATTGGGTGAGGTAGCCAGCAGCTGTACTGTAAAACGTCGTTACAGGAGAAGCTTTTCCTGTTTTAGCCAGCTCATTTATCTGCGACTCCGTCATTCCCCACAACAACAGTTTATTGTGCGCACTTTGAATCAGCTGGTCAAAGTCGATCACCGCTTCTCCTGAAAATGTTTTTTTTCTATCGAGCGCCAGCAAGTATTCCTGCCGGGCATTATTCAGTTCTTCGCTGTACAGGTCATAGAGCGGTACTCCTTTTTTCACATAATCGCCAAGTGCCTTGTAATATAGTTTTTCCACCCTGCCCATTACTCTTGAACTTACCGAAGCCGTTTTCATCTGGTCGAAATTGAGTGTAGCAGTCAGCACCAGCTGATCCCCTATTGATCCGTTTCTGATGGTATCTGTCTGGATATTGCCCAATTGTATCTGCTGCTCACTCAACTGCAATTCGTCCTTATTCTCTCCATTATTCTTCTTTACGGGCGTAAGGTCCATTTTACAAATGGGGCAGGTACCGGGTTTATGCGATATCACCTGCGGGTCCATGGAGCAGGTATAATATACGTCCGGATCGGCCGGCACTTCTTTTCTGCCTTTACAGGATAACAGAAAAACCGAAACGATCAATACGCCCACCAGCAATAATGCCAGTCGTCCGAATACGGATTGCTGCTTATACCGACCTTCTTTTATTATGTTAACACCTTTATTCATTTCTCAATTTTTTATTTTGATAAAACTTTCACTGTCCATCAGGTATTGGGCATTGACTGCTACAGAATCGGTGCCGGTCAGTCCGTTGAGCACCTGGATGTGTTTCTGATGGATAATGCCAGTGTTAACCCTGACTGCTTCAAAACCATTGCCTGATTTTCGGAAAACGACTTTATCCATACCCAGCGACAAAACAGCTTCCTTAGGCAACCAGTATGCTTCTTTGGAATTCCCAAAAACGGTGGCACGTACCTGACTGCCAATCGGAATACGTAAAGACGTATTATCAAAATAAACGCGCGCTGTCAGTGTCTTGCTTTCCTTTCGGTAGAAGGGTTCTATAAAATCAATACGTGCTCTGAAATCCTTATCGGGTGCTGTTTCGGGAACTACACGAACCGTATTGCCTGTACTGATCAGCGATTGATTGTCGCCATAAATATTCAGCACTGCCCAGGCCCGGCCTGGGTTAAATACGGTAAAGACAGATTGTCCTTTTTGCACATACATCCCTTCCTTCAGCGAAAGCTCTTCGGTAATCAGCGATATATCTTTCATGAGTCCGGCAGGCGTATTCATATTTGTCGCTGTAGCGGCTTCATGAATATGTCCGCTATACCCGCTATATACGGCTATGGTCAACGAGGGTTTGCCTGTTTTTATGATCTGCTGCAACTGTGCATTGCTCATGCCCAACAACTCAAGTTTTTCTTTCGCTGCCTCTATAAATGCGGTATTGGTTGCATCATTTTTCAGTAAAAACAACAGGTTTTGCTGGGCGGTGAGCAATTCGGGGCTGTAAATATCCAGAATGTGTTGCCCTTTGGTAATTTTCTGATAGCGATAGCGCACATACAGTTTTTCTATTCGTCCCGATACCCTGGCCGAAATACTTCCGGCCTGCCGGGTATCATAGGTAATATTTCCCAACGCTTCAATTTCAATCTGCTCACCGCTTTTTTCGATCGTTGTTACAGGAATCGAAGACACCACAAACTCATTGGCGGGCTTCAATAAAGAAGCCAGTTCAGTATCACCCAACTTCTTATTGTCTGTTTCCTTTTTTACCAGGTCCATTCCGCAAATGGGGCAGGTACCAGGTTTATCGCGTACGATCTCCGGGTGCATGGGGCAGGTATAGACAGCCGCGGCTGCTTCATGATCCGGATGTTCCATTTTCACCAGATCCATTCCGCATTTGGGACACAGACCGGGCTTTTCGCTGAATACAGAATCCTCCGGCATGGGACAGGTGTACATTTCCCTTGGCACAGGCCCGGTGTGTTCCGTATGCTGTTCTTTTTTATCCTTACAGGCTACTGCAAAAATCAATACAGGCAGCAGCCATCGCAAATAACTTATTTTCATTTTTGCTCAATTAAACGTTCGATACTGACCTGCATGCTCAATGCCTGATTCAGTATTTCAAAATATTCCAGCTGCTTCATGTTCAGTGCCTCCCAGGCATCGTAGAGCATATACAACTCTTCCGTATTTTGCTCATATCCCAACTGCATGGTCCTGTAGTTATTTTTCAAGGCCGGTATGATCTCCTTCTCATACAGCTGCAATTGCTGCTTCTTCAACTCCAGCTCATTGCGCATACCATAAGCCATGCCGCTGTATTCATTCAGCATCATCTCCTTTTGTGCCTGCAGCGCATTTCCTTTCCATTTAAGACTTTCAATATTGGCTTTGTTCATCTTTGATGACCATTTAGCCATCGGTATCTTTACCATCGCCATAACGGTGTATTGCATTGGCTGGCCGCCAAAACCAAACATGTTTTCATAGCGTACGCCAAACTGCGGACGCAGACTGGCCTTTTCCGTTTCCTGCTTCAATACAGACAGATTCATTTCCTGATCCAGTGCTTTGAGATCACTTCGGGTATTATAGAACAGAGTACTGTCAAATACCAGGCTACTATAATCATTGAGCCGGTAGACAGTATCTATATCGAAATAAATCATGGCATTGCGTCCCATGAGGGCATTGAGCCTGATCCTTTTTTCGCGGATGTCGTTTGCATACATGAGCTGCATATTTTTTACATCGCCCAGTGCGGCTTTGGCCTTGTAGTAGGCATTGATTTTCTCCAGGCCGTTCTTATACCTTATTTCAGCATTCTTAATCATAAAATCCAGCACCTTCTCATTTTCGGCCAGCACCGTCAGTTTCTTTTTCAGCACCACCCATTCGTTGTACAACTGCCGGGCATCATTTACCAGCTCATTGATGGTTGCCCCTTTCTTTTCTTTTTCAACCGACGACATAGCTTTCATGTATTGTTCATCTGCATCCAGTTTCTTTTTTGAAGGAAACATCTGTTCGCCGGAAACCATTACAGATCCCATACCCAGCATATCGCCGTCTTTACGCCAGAGTCGTACATTATACGGTGTCATAAACTGACCGATACCAACCTGCGGTGGCATCCAGCTTCGCGCTCCCTTAGCGGCTTCGTCCATAGAGCGAATCTCGCTGTCATACATCCTCACCACGGGATGTGAGGATCGCACACTGTCTACGATTGCCTCCAGCTTAAGTTCCTGGGCAGAAGCGGATTGAAACAGAAATGCGCACAGTACCGGCAGAAATATTACTTTTTTCATCCTTTATATATTTAATGATGTGCTTCGAGCACTTCTATTTTTCCCAGTTTTCTCAATTCATACTCCTTGGTCATCAGGAAAATGATAGGGGTGACCAGCAGGATATGAACGGCTGAAGTGAATACGCCACCAATCATAGGCAGTACGATCGGTTTCATTACATCACTACCCACGCCGCTGCTCCAGAGTATGGGCACAAGACCAAATAACGATACTGCCACTGTCATCAGCTTCGGTCGCAGCCTTTTGGCTGCACCCGCTATGACATATTCGCGCAGGTCTGCTCGGGTAATCGTTTCACGTGAGTTTCCTTTTTTGGCCACCAGTTGCTGCATGGCATCGTTGAGATAGATCACCATCACAATACCAGTCTCCACAGCCAGACCAAACAGGGCAATAAACCCCACGGCTACCGCCACAGACAGGTTTACATCCCAGATATAAATCATATAGGCTCCGCCTATCAGCGCAAAAGGAATACTGATAAGGCTGAAAAATGCTTCGCGTATGGAGTGAAAAGCAAAATACATGGAGAAGAAAATAATCACCAGTACGATGGGCAGTATCGTCATGAGAGTCTTCTCTCCCCGGATCAGGTTTTCATACTGCCCGCTCCACTCCAGGAAGTATCCTTTCGGAAGTTTGCCAATCATCTGATCGAGTTTCTCCCTGGCTTCTTTTACCGTACTGCCGAGATCGCGATCCCTTACATTGAAGAGTACGGTACCACGCAGCATGGCATTTTCGGAATTGATCATGGGTGGACCTTCACTCAGCTTCACTTCCGCTACTGCTTCGAGCGGAATAGGTCCAAAACTCATCGTCTGTACCTGCAGGCGTTTGAGCGCTTCCAGGTTATTCCGGAAGTCCTGACCATACCGTGCGTTTACCGAAAACCGTTGCCGTCCTTCGATAGTTGTAGTCAGTTTCATACCACCCAACGCACTTTCCACCACCGTATTCACATCATCCACACTCAATCCATAACGGCCAATCTCTTCGCGCCTGATCGCAATATCTATATACTTACCCCCTGTAATTGGTTCTACATACAGATCATTGACACCATCAATGCCTTCCAGTTGCTTCTTGATCGTCTGAGCAAACGCATAAATGCTATCCAGGTTCTGTCCGTATACTTTTACACCTACATCTGTGCGGATACCGGTTGAAAGCATATTGATCCGGTTGATGATCGGCTGGGTCCACCCATTCGTCACACCCGGTATCTGCATCTTCGAGTTCAGCTCACCGATGATACCTTCTTTTGTCATTCCTTTCCGCCATTCCGATTTCGGTTTTAGCAGGATAATTGTTTCGATCATACTGATAGGCGAGTTATCGGTAGCGGTATTGGCACGTCCGGCTTTGCCGAGTACATGCTCTACCTCCGGCACAGTCCGTATAATTTTATCCTGCACCTGCAGTAGCCTCTTGGCTTCAGCATTCGATACGTCGGGCAATGTCACCGGCATAAAAAGCAGTGAACCTTCATCGAGTGGCGGCATAAATTCTCTGCCCAACCGCATGATCAGCGGGATGCTGATCAGCAACGCCAGGAGGTTAACCGCTATCACCGATTTTTTCCATTTGATACAAAACCGGATCACCGGTTCATAGACCCGTTCCAGTCCCCGGTTGATCGGGTTGGACCGTTCGCTCCGGAAGCGTCCTTTCATAAAAAAGGAAATCAACACGGGAGCCAGTGTCAATACCAGCAATGCATCGACCACCATAATGAAGGTCTTGGTATATGCCAGCGGATGAAACAGTTTTCCCTCCTGCCCTGTCAATAAAAACACAGGTAAAAAAGAAGTGATAATAATGATCGTGGAAAAAAATACACCACGCGAAACCTGTTTGCAGGAACGTTCGATTATACGCATCCGTTCCAGTTCCGGTATCCGGTAATAGTCCGGAGCCAGTTTATTCTTCGTTTTTCGGAATATTTGCTTAAGCCATTTCATACTTTACGATTTACCCGGTTTATGTTGTTCCTGCCACTCCGCCAGATTGCGGTAAGAGTTCTCGGCCATAATGATCCCATTGTCTACTATCACCCCGATAGCAAGGGCAATACCTGTGAGCGACATGATGTTGGACGACAACCCGAAGGCATTGAGTAAGATGAAGCTGATAGCAATAGTGAGTGGTATTTGTATAATGATGCTTAATGCACTACGCCAGTGAAAGAGAAATATGATCACAATCAGTGATACCGCAATCATTTCCTCAATCAGCTTTCCTTTAATATTATCAATGGCGGCACCTATCAATGTACTTCTGTCATAGGATGTCTGAAATGTCACACCTTCGGGCAGGCCTTTCTGTACTTCTTTCATTTTTTCCTTGAGTGCTTCTATCACATTGCTCGCATTTTCGCCATAGCGCATTACCACTATTCCTCCTACTACCTCTCCTTTGCCATCAACATCAAAAATGCCCAGCCGCAGGTCACCTCCCATTTGTACACTTCCGATATCTTTTACCCGTACCGGTATTCCATTGTAATTACCCAGGGCAATACTCTCCACGTCTTCTTTGCTTTTGATATAACCAAGCCCGCGGATGATATAAGCCATATCGGCCATCTCAAACTTCCGGCCACCCACATCGTTGTTGTTGGCCTGCACCTTATTCATCACATCCATGAGGGAGATATTATAAAACTGCAGCTTTACAGGATCGACCACCAGTTGATATTGTTTTTCAAAACCGCCAAAAGATGCTACCTCTGCTACACCAGGCACGGTCTGTAAAGCAAACTTGATATACCAGTCCTGTAGTGCCCGCTGCTCACCCAGGTCCATCTTTGGCGCCTCGAGGTGATACCAGAAAATATGCCCCACTCCGGTGCCATCAGGCCCCAGCGTTGGGGTGACACCCTGTGGCAGGAGGCGCTGGGCAAAATTCAATCGTTCCATTACCCGTGTTCTGGCCCAGTAGATATCTGTATTGTCTTCAAAAATCACATACACAAAACTCATCCCAAACATTGATGAGCCGCGGATGTTCTTCACTTTCGGAATACCCTGCAGGTTGCTCACCAGCGGGTAGGTCACCTGATCTTCTATTACCTGGGGACTGCGCCCCATCCATTCGGTAAATACGATCACCTGATTTTCGCTCAGGTCGGGAATCGCATCTATCGGATTTTTCTTCACCGCATATATCCCGAACGCAAACAGGCCGGCTGCCAGAAACAGCACAATAAACCTGTTGCGTAAGGATAGTTCAATTAACTTCTGAACCATGATTTATTTTTTTTGTGGACCGGCACCTGTAATTCTACTCAACTTCCGTTGCTGTCTGCCCCGCTCTGCGGGTTCGCACACTTCATCGTCCGGTTCCCTGATCATCTGTTTTATTCAATCACTTCTTCTACTTTCCCACAGGTCAGCATTTCTGCCCCGAAGTAGGGATTCTTTACTTCTTTGATTTCGCTTACCCACATGCCGCCTTTATTGTCGTTATACATCGGGCAATGGTCGTGATACAATGGCCTGGCGCCAAATGCTTTAACCAATGCGTATATTTCTTCGCTCATCGTAGCAAAATGCTCACGCTGGTGCTTGATATTGCTGCCGTTTTTCCCGATATGTTCCGCATGCTCTTTCAGATCATCCTGATCTGCATCAAACACTTTCTTCTGTTCGGCTGTCAGCAATGATTTATCCAGTTTACCGATTGCGGTTGTCATAGCCTCGCCACCCCTTGCTGCTTCAGCTGCATTATCATTTGCCAGTGCATTTTTAATATGCAGGTAATGATCCACAATCTCTTTTATTCCCGCAGCCGCTTTTGCATCAACGTTTGTAAATGACGCCTGTACTTTTTTTATTTCTGTCTCTTCAGCAACGGTATTATGTGCAGTTGTATCCTGCTTTTTTTCTCCCATATCGTGACCTTCGTGCCCGGTCTTCTCTGTGTTGTTGTTGCAGGCCGTAAAGGCGAGGGCGGCAATTGCCGCAAGAGCGAAAAATATCTTTTTCATTGGTTGATTTTTTGGGTTGATCAATTTTTAGGTGTGTCAGTCTTTTTACCTGTTTCTTTTTTCTTTCTTTCATACAGGCAGCAACCGGGCAGTTTCTCATACACTTTATCATCTGCCTCAAATTTTTCTGTATCATGACCCACAGCGGCTACTTTCTTCTGAATGCTGTCATTGCTGATTTTGGCCGCATCGTAGGTAATGGTGAGTATTTTTGTTTCTGCGTCCCAGCTGGCGGCGCTTACACCATCGGCTTTAGCAGTTTTTTCAATGCGTTTTTTACACATTCCGCAGTTGCCGTACACTTTAAAAGATTCGGTTTTTTCCTGGGCAAACGCAGATACAGATAGCATGGCAAAGGCTGCCAGCATGAGCAGTTTAACTGATTTCATATTGATTGTTTTATTGGTTGAAAAAGAAATGGGCAGGCATGGGGGAAATGCCTTTAGCCCGACAATATCATTGTCCGGCCAACACTAAAAAACTGTCTTTAAATACGGAATGTACGATGGAGGATATAAACCGCAACGGAGCTACTTCGGGGAGGTGCATTGCTCACGGGGTTTTCTTCCGCAATGGAAGGAAGATCAGTTTGTGCCAGTTCAAAGAAGGAAACAGGAACTGCCGCAGCAGTCACCTGCATCAGTTGAAAAGCCGCTTCTGCGGTTTTCTGATCTTCTTTTCCTTTTACAAATTTGTGCTCGTCCTTGCAGCAACCATTGTCTTTGGCATCCTTCTTATCCATGCCACAACTGCCGCAGGTCTCGGGTGATGTATCTTTCAGTCCCCAGCCAGCCAGTTCACCCATGCAATAGTGCAGACGCACTGTAGCACCCGTAGAAGTGCCGAGGTAAACAAACAGGAGTATGAAGGCGAGGACCTTTTTCATTTCAGGACAAAGCTAGAATTTAATTTTGCTAAAAAAAATAAAAAAACCGGCTTGCCGGTTTTTAACTATTGATTATGTTATTGACTTACTGATTGTCAGGATACATTGAGTGGCTTTCAGCAACATGCTGTACCGGCTATCTGTAATCCGTTTAAGGCTTCAGTATACTTTCCCCTTCAATTGTATTCACATTCACCTTTGCGTACGTTATTTCCCCACCTTCTCCGGCATCTACGCTCAAGGCCACTACAATACCTGATGGTTGTTTGGTATGCTTGCTGTATATAGTTACCACTTCTGCTTCCTGTCCCTGAACTTTTACCGACTCGGTGGTTTTTACCAGGTACCAGGTAGCGGGATCCACATAGCAGGTATATACCTTTTTATCGGGGTTGGTCACTTTCAGCTTGTGACAGGACACCCCATTCACGTCTTCTTTTCCCTGCAGCTCAAATGTTGCATTTTTCCGGAAAGAGGTCATCAGTTTGTCTTCAAACCCCAACTCATTGCCGGAACTTTTCAAGTCATCGGCATTCATTGCCACAGGTGCTGTGTCTCCCTGAGGGGGGATAAATTTCCAACCGGCATTGGTCGTCAGGATCACATAGCAATCGGATCCCATGACAGAAAAATCCTGGCGCATTCCTTTGTCGCGGATATAACTCATTTTAAGCGGCATGTCCAACCCCATTATACTCATGGTACCTTCCAGTACAAATGTTTTTACCTTATTCCAGTTTTCCAGACCACCCATCGCCTCATTATGATTTTTTACGATAGTTTGTGCATCCTGGGCAGAAACGGTGCTGCCAAAAATGAGCATAGATACAAAAAGAGACAGGGCTGTTTTTATCTTCATATAGATTTATTAATAGCTCTAATATACTATTTCCTGAAAAGAAATGGCAGGTTCGCTTCCGGTTGCTCCCACGCGCATAGGTAATATCACGTAAGGTTAGACTATCTAAAGATGTTTATCCAGCAACTGGGAAAGGAGCATCCGGGTCAATTTTTCCCTGGGTAATGGCCTGGCCCATTGTAAGTGCAACCTATCCTTTTAATAAGGATTTCTTCTGTGCCCTCCTGCTCAAACCGCGTGCCACTGACATTTGTATCAAAAGAGTCCATCCATTGTATCAAAACCGGACAAGGCGGCCGCAGCCTGACTTTAATAAAAAACTGAGTCTCAACTCATTTGATCAATGGCATATTTTAGGTAATAAGAACCGCGACAGCATTCGCCGTTTTACCAACCAACACCATCATATGCTGAAAAATTATATAAAAATCGCCTGGCGCAATCTGACCAAAAACAAGGTTTATTCATTTATCAACATAATGGGCCTGGCCAGTGGTATCACCATTGCATTTCTGATAGGGTTGTGGGTATGGGACGAAATAACCTTCAATTCTTATCATAAGCATTATCAGAAAACCGCGCAGGTAATGATCAACCAAACCAATAATGGCGAGGTCTATACTGGTCGAACCGTATCTATGCCGATGGGAGATGCACTGCGTGACCGCTATAAAGACATATTTACCCATGTATCGCTTACCAGCTGGCCGGGAGGTCACTGGTTATCGGTAGCAGATAAGAAACTCCAGCGTCAGGGATTGTGGGTACAACCGGATTTTGTGAATATGTTTGATCTGAAGATTCTTTCAGGTAGCGGCAATGGTCTCAACGACCCTTCCACTATCCTCATCAATCACTCTTTTGCGAAAAGCCTTTTTGGTGATGCAGATGCTACGGGAAAAACCGTACGCCTCGATAATGACGCCGACATGAAAATAGGAGGCGTATACGAAGACCTTCCCTACAATACCAGTTTCTACAATACTGCCGTGCTGCTACCGTGGCAAAACAAAGTCAACTGGTTGAATACAGCCAATGACTGGGGCAATCATTGTGGACAGTTGTTTGTACGCCTTTCCGACAAAGCTGATTTTGCCGAAGTAAATGCCCTTATCAAAAACGTACCTACCCCCTATATAAAAGAATGGAAAGAAGAACTGATGCTGCAGTCTATGGGTGATGTACATCTCTATAATAATTTCAGAAACGGAAAAGCGATAGGTGGCAATATTCAGTTTGTGTGGTTGTTTGGCGTGGTGGGGGTATTTGTGTTATTGCTGGCCTGTATCAACTTCATGAACCTCTCCACTGCACGCAGCGAAAAAAGAGCCCGCGAAGTAGGTATCCGCAAAACGATCGGCTCAATGCGCCGCCAGTTGATCTTTCAATTTCTGACAGAATCAACCGTTGTGGCTTTTCTGTCCCTGTTACTGGCCCTGGCCCTCTGCCAGCTCGCACTCCCTTATTTCAATACCCTGGCAGATAAACAACTGTCACTGCCCTGGGGCAATCCGCTGTTCTGGATCGTTGTGCTCACATTTACGCTGGCAACCGGTCTCATCTCCGGCAGTTACCCGGCACTTTACCTGTCTGCCTTCAAACCTATTAAGGTATTAAAAGGAACTATCAGGGCCGGACGTTTTGCCTTCGCGCATCGCCGGATACTGGTTGTTTTTCAATTCACCATTTCTATTACGCTTATCATCGGTACCATCATGGTATTCCGGCAAATTCAATATGCCAAAGACAGACCGGTGGGTTACAGCCGGGATGGGTTGGTAGCCATTCCCGCCTGGGCGCCTGAAATTCAGAAGCACATGGAAGCGATCCGCACGGAACTGCTGCAGACCGGTGTGACCGAAAATATCGCGGTATCCTCTCAATCCGTAACCCGTTTCAACAACAATAACAGCCTGGACTGGGAAGGCAAAGCGCCCGGACTGGTCGCTTTTTTCAGAAACGTAAATATATCGCCCGAATTCGGAAAGACCGTGGGCTGGAGCATCCGGCAGGGGCGTGATTTTTCGCGCGATTTTGGTCTCGATTCATCAGGGATGATTATCAACGAAGCGGCCGCCAGCGTCATTGGCTTCAAAGACCCGATTGGTAAGCAGGTGACTTTTGACGGCGAAAAATACAGCATCATTGGTGTGGTTAATGATATGATCACTCAGTCGCCTTATGATCCACCGGAACCTTCTATCTTTTTATCAAAAGGATTCAAAGGCCTGTTTCATGTACGGGTAAAGCCTACGGAGAGTATGTCAGCCGCACTCAGCAAAATGCAAACGGTTTTCAAAAAATATAATCCCGAAGTGCCATTTGATTACAGCTTTGTGGACGATGAATATGCACAGAAATTTGCTAACGAAATGAAGATCGGCAACCTGGTCACTCTCTTTGCTGCGCTGGCCATCTTTATCTCCTGCCTGGGTCTGTTTGGCCTCGCTTCTTTTGTAGCCGAACAGCGAACCAAAGAAATAGGTGTCCGGAAAATACTCGGTGCAAGCCTGACCAGTCTCTGGCAACTGCTCTCCAAAGAATTTGTACTTATGGTACTTATCTCTTTTGTGGCTGCCGTACCGCTGGCCTATTACTTTATGAACCAATGGCTGACCCACTACTCATACCGCGCCGGTATGTCATGGTGGATATTTGCCTCCGCCGGTTCGGGTGCCCTGCTGGTCACTCTCATTACCGTGAGTTTTCAGACAATGAAGGCCGCCCTCAGCAACCCTATCAAAAACCTCCGGACAGAGTAACCGATAAGCCTCCGGACTTTATTCGTCTCCCCCGTCAGTTGCATATAAGAGAAGCCCTGCCGCGCTGCAGGGCTTTCTTCATATATGTACCCGATCAGTAGCAACCATGTTTCTTATTTTCCGATGAAAAATACTGACTGATAAGGGCATATAGCTGAGGATCATAGGTCTGCAATTCTGCCCGGGTATTGATATTGTTATGCACACCATTGGTGGGAATAGCTTCGGCATTGCAGTTGAACCAGCACTGCACACCTTCTGCCCAGTATTCTCTTACATCGGTACGGGCATAGGTATTGGCCCAGAGATTGGTTGATACAGCATGGTTGTAGACTGCCTGCAGTTGACTGTCAAAGTTGGCATTGGTAAAACGGATACCGAGCTCATGTATGGCATGTGCAAACTCGTGTGTCAGTATCTCTTCGCCCTTGTACCAGTCGATTGCCTGTTTGCAAAGCATGCTTTCTTCCGGAGCTGCGGTAAGCGGTCGCTGCAATGTGGCTCCATAGGCGCGGGCCCGGGCATCCCAATCGGTGCCGGGGAAGGCCGTATACAGGTCGCTGTATTCAGGCATCTGGGTAGGCCGCTCGTTGATGCCAATAATGCCCACACGCAGTTTGTTCTGAATCATCTTTTGCTTTTCGGCAGCTATATTGCTTACCATATCATTGATGATAACCCTGGCTTTGAGCAGGGCTTCGTCGGCCACCTGGCCAGAGCTTACAATGGGAATACCACCGGCATCCACATATTTTTTGTAAAAGCTATTTAATCCCAGCGATGCTGGCGGAGCGGTCACCTCAGAGCTGGTCGGCTTCTTATCGTCCGACTTGCTGCAACTGGTGATGAAAATAAGCGTCAGTAAAGCGATTAAGGTATATCTCATAATGAACAATTTTGAATATTAAAAGTCCTATTATGAGACTGACCGGGCAATACATAATCTTTAGTAGCACCTTCTTTCATTATAATGCCTGATCCGCGATGGGTCAGGCATTGATGAATTGGTGCAGACCAATTATTTGCTCACGCGCTGTTGCAAATCAGCCGGATAACGCGCGCCTTTGACCTGTATGGCCGCAAACATTTCGTCGATAGTCTGCAAATCTTCCTTCGTCAGGTGTAGTGACACTGCTCCCAGGTTTTCCTGCAGCCGGTGCACCTTGGTTGTGCCGGGTATGGGCACAATCCATGGTTGCTGCGCGAGCACCCAGGCCAGGGCTATCTGTGCGGGAGTCGCTTCTTTCTGTTTAGCAAAGCTGCTCAACCGGTCTACCAGTACCTGGTTGGCTTTCCTGTTTTCCTCATCAAACCGCGGCAGCACGTTGCGGAAATCTCCTTTATCAAATTGTGTGCTGGCATTAATGGCACCCGTGAGGAAACCTCTTCCGAGCGGACTGAAGGGTACAAAACCGATACCCAGCTCCTGCAGCACAGGAAATATTTCTTCCTCCGGCTCTCTCCACCACAGAGAATACTCACTTTGCAAGGCAGCTACGGGCTGTACCGCATGAGCACGGCGAATAGTATCTGCACCTGCTTCCGACATACCAAAGTATTTTACTTTTCCTTCTCCGATCAGATCCTTTACAGTACCTGCCACCTCTTCGATAGGTACATCGGGGTCTACCCGATGCTGATACAAAAGATCGAATCCGGTCTGTCTTCAGTCTTTTAAGTGCAGCTTCTGCCACACTCCGGATATTTTCCGGGCGACTGTTGACACCCAACGCAGGTTGGGCTTTCTCAAAACCAAACTTGGTGGCAATCACTACCTGATCACGGATAGGTGCCAGGGCATGGCCCAGCAATTCTTCGTTGGTATAAGGGCCGTAGGCCTCTGCACTGTCAAAAAAAGTGACGCCCATATCCACCGCTTTGTGAAGGAGGCTGGTAGCCTCTTCCCGGCTGGGCGCTGTACCATAGGCAAAGCTCAGCCCCATACAACCCAGCCCGATAGCCGATACATCAAGGCTGCTGTTTCCCAATTTTCTATGTTTCATAGATCATTATTTCAGGGTTAATCATATTGCCGGAAATACATCCGCTTTTCTGCTGGCCGGCTTTTTGCAAGTTACGCCTAATCTTTTACTGCGCTTCCGGCAATCAACTGCGTGTAACCCGGGTTTTTGGCTCTGCCCACCCGTCTATATATAATCAATACCACCTCTCTACATTATTTATCCTTTTCCAAAAAGCGATAAATAATGTAGAATTAATTCGATGTCGCAAAAGACAACGTAGAATTAATTCTACTGCACTCTTGACAATAATCAACATACTTGATAATTGTCAAGACAAAAAATTAACAATTGTCAAAAAAAATAATTTTCCTCCGTTGTTAATAGTTTTCTAATCGCCTGATCGTTATCTCGGAATTAAATTTGCGCCGTTATACTTAATCCTGCCCGGCGAAAGCTCAGTGTCACTAATTATTTTACAAGCCATCTCCCTGTATGAAATACCTCACCAACACGAAATGGGCAGGCATTGCTGTTGTCATGCTCGCCATCACCCAGTTTATTTCCATTCCATCGCTGGCTCAGTGCAATTTTACTGTTACCGCTACCGCCACACATGTCAATTGCTATAATGGCACTACGGGCACCATTACTGTAAATGTAGCGGGTGGCACAGGTCCTTTTTCTTATCAACTGGCCGAAGCTGGTGCAGGAGCCTGGCAAAGTGGCAACCAGTTTACCGCACTTACCGCCAATACGTACCCGGTATCTGTAAGAGATGCTTCGGGATGTATCAAAACAATTTATGTAACGGTAACGCAACCAGACGCACTGCTGGCTACCTACACAGCCCTGCACGGTTCCTGCTCGGGCGCCAATAACGGTTCTGTTACTATTCATACCACCGGAGGTGCTACACCCTATTCCTACAGTTGGACACGCAATGGCAGTCCATATGCTACCAGCGCCAATCTCAGCAACCTCTCACCTGGCAACTATCTGCTCACGGTCACCGATGCCAATGGCTGTAGCACCAGTCCGGTAATCACTTCCGAAATGAAGCCCGTGAGCCTCACCGGTTTCAATACCGATGTAATCGCCAATGGTAACGGTGCTGCCGATGCCTCCACTACGGGGGCTATTGACAACTCATCGGGCAATGCCTTTTATGCAAGTGGTTATAGTAACGGATCCACCACCGGCAGCAACGGGCTTCCGGCATCGGGTGTTTTCAATAGCGTACAGGACAACAGCAGGGAATACCACCTGGCTTCTTACGCAGGCAACAACACTCTTCAGCTACGGTCATCTTCCAATCCCGACCTTAGTACCGGCAGCACATCCGGCACACTTACTTTTGGCACGCAAAACAAAAGCCTTTACTCCAGCCTGTATGTAGTAGGCACTACGGGTAATGGTACGGGTGTTGTCAACTATACCGTACATTTTACCGATGGCGGCTCTACTTATACGGGGTCACTTAATTTTCCCGATTGGTATCTCACACCTGCCACGGCTTCTGCAAACCGCGCGTTGGGCGATCTTGATCGCGTAGCCCGCACCTCAGGCGCATCCGCCTTTACAGGCAGTACCGACTTCAATCTTTTCGAGGCGCCTATCACCATTCCAGTAGGCAGCCAGGGACGTGTGGTGGATCGTATTGATTTTGACTGGGGCAGTGCAGACAATGCACGTATCAATCTTTTTGCCGTTACGGGATATACCAGCACTGCTTATGGTATCCGTATCAACGATGGCCCTGCTTCAAATGTAACGCCTGCCGCCAGCCTCCAGCTCGATGCACCAGGCAATCAGTTCTGCGCCGGGCAAACGGTTATCTTCTCTGCCAGTTCATTAAACGCTGGCAGCAACCCCACTTATCAATGGTATAGAAACAGCTCACCTGTAAGCGGAGCCACTGCTGCAACATTTTCTACCAATACCCTTGCCAACAATGATATAATCGGCGTACAGATCACAGCAGGCGGTAGCGGCACAGGCTGCCTGGCAGCTACCACTGCCACTGCTAGCGTCACCATGATCCAGGCTACCAGAACGGCCGGCGTGAGCATTGCCACCGCCAGCAACACGGTGTGCAATGGCAGCACCATCAGTTTCACCGCCACACCGGTTAATGGAGGCGCCAGCCCTTTGTATCAGTGGCGTATCAACGGCAACAATGCAGGAGCTCCCACTTCATCGGCTACCTATAGCAGCAGTTCACTCAATTCGGGCGATATAGTAAGTACCATCCTGACCAGCAGCATTGGTTGTGCCACCAATAACCCGGCTACTTCCAATACTATTACCATGACGGTATTGCCCGTGGGCGAGCCCACCGTGGAAATCTCTTCCACACCGGCAATTAACTTTACTTCTACCAGCAGCTTTGGAGGCAGTACTCCCGCTTATCAGTGGTATCGCAATGGCGTAATCATTCCCGGAGCGCAGTCTGCTACCTACAGCACTTCCGCTGCTGTAATAGGTGAACAATATTCACTAAAAATGATTTCCAGTTATCTCTGCCGCACCGCACCCGCAGCCATGAGTAATTATGTTCAGGTCACTTACATTACGCTGCCGGTAAAACTGGAATCCTTTACCGCCCAGCAGTCTGGCACAATTATACAATTGAAATGGAAAACCAGTTATGAAGAGAACCTGCGCCAGTTCATAGTACAGCGTTCAGCAACAGGCAGCCCCACGGCTTTTGAAACTATTGGCACCGTAGGCGCCAGCCGCCAGGCTAATGGCAGCAATTATAGTTTTGATGACGAAACCGCAGGAGCAGGCCGCATATTCTATCGTCTTATCATGGAAGACATTGATGGAAAACAGGAAATATCTCCTATACGGTCGGTGCAGGTCACACAACCTGCCCTGCGGGTGGCTGACATAGGCCACTCCTGGCAGATACAAAACAACACACTATTGCAATATGCTTTAACCGATCTGCAGGGACATGTACTGCAATCGGGTAGCAGCAGCAGCATCCTTACACTCAAAAAACCTGCTGTAAAAGGAATTTACCTGCTACGGATCATCATCAATGAGAATATCTCATTCTTTAAAGTATCGTCTTATTAAAGAAACAGGTAAAAAGATATCTCCTGAAATTAATGGCCCCTGCCTGATTGCGTCAGCAATTCCGGCAGGGGCCATTAAAAATTATATACTCTTTAGTCTTTTTGCCTGCTTAAAACTTACAATCCAACACGCAGCACTTATTTTTTCTTATACACCCGCACATAATCTACTTCCATCGTAGCCGGAAACACTTTTTCATCTACTCCCATCTTGCCTCCCCAGTTGCCTCCTACAGCCAGGTTCAGGATGAAGAAAAAGGGTTTATCGAAAGGCCATTCCTTTTCGGTAAGGTGTTCATTCTGCACACTGTTGTACAACTGATCATCTACATAAAAATCCATCCGGTCTGGCGTCCATTCTATTGAGTATACATGAAAGGCAGTGTACGGGTTTTTGATAAAAATAGCCCTTGTCTTCTGTGTTCCTTTTACGTGATTGTATGTCTGTGAATGGATCGTGCCATAGATACTGTCCTTTTCATAACCTACATGTTCCATGATATCAATTTCGCCGCAGGTAGGCCAGTCTACTTCACCAATATTTTCTCCCAGCATCCAGATGGCAGGCCAGGTACCTTTGCCTGGAGGAAGTTTGGCACGTATTTCCATACGACCATACACGAAACTGGCTTTTCCTTTGGTGATCAGCCGGGCCGATGTATAATTCTTACCGCCGGCTTTTTCTTTACGTGCCGTAATCCGCAGCAGCCCGTCTTTTACCCAGGCATTGGCCGGCTTTTTATCGGTATAGTGTTGCAGTTCATTATTGCCCCAGCCATACGCATTCCCCGCTGTATCAAAGCTCCAGATAGTGCTATCGGGCAGTCCGTTCTTACTAAACTCGTCAGACCACTGCAGAGTCCATCCTTCTTTTTGAGCAAACAGGGCTGTTGTTGTCAGCAACAGGGTAAAAGAGAAAACCAGTTTTTTCATGATTTTTATTTAACACTATCCGTACCGCAATCTACAGAAGAAACCGGGAACCTTAAAAAGTGGTTCCCGGTCTGCATAGGGGGCTATTGAAGTAACCACATGACTTTATTCACTTCATCGACTCCTCCGTACTGGCGGTTCAGCGCCTCAAGCAGGTTGTCGCGATTGTAGGTAGATTCTGTTCCGGGATACAACCAGCGAACGGGAATAGCATCTTTCTTATTCTCATTCAGCGAGGTAGCAGGATTAATGGGAAATTCGGGATAGCCTGTACGTCTGTATTCATAATAGGTCTGGATGGGGTCCTGCATAAAATTCAGGAAATAACGCTGCATCCATATCTGCTTCAGCTGATCGGCAGCAGTTGCCTTAAACGCAGCTTCGCCGGTAAAATAGTTATCAATATATGTTTGATTGATAGCCATGCCATGTGCATAAGACGATGCGGTTGCCATCAGATGACCCAGAGCTGCCTTTACACCTGACTGATAATAACTCTCTGCAGTACCACTGGTGATCCAGCCCAGTACACGCGCTTCGGCCAGTATCAGTTGCTGCTCGGCATAGGTCATCATCATGCGGGGTTCGCTGGCTACTTCTTTAAGGTAGCGGGAGTTGATCAGCGAATAGGTATTGGCAATATGTGCGGTGGTGATATCGTCATAATTATCCGATACGTTTGCACCTACATAGGCTGCAGGATCGTTTTCTGTTTTGCCACCTGCCAGTTGCGCTTTGGAAGGATCGGCATAATAAAATAACCGGCGGTCATTGTATAATTTCAACTGATCAACCAGCAGTGAACTCACAATCGTACGGCTGGTAAACAGATCATTGGTACCCGACATGGGGTGCATATTCACGCTGGAATATGCCAATCCCAGGTAGCCGGTACCGGCCTCCATGAGGTTACCCGCATTTACGATGTCGGCAAACTGCTGGGCCACATTAATAGAGCTACCCGTTTTTTTGCTTAAGGAAAGTAATACACGCAGGCGGAAGGCATTGCTGGCACGGCGCCATTTCTGCGGATCACCCGCATAGGGAGTTGGATCGCCGTCAAACCTGATGCCGTTGGCAAATGCTTCATCCGCATCTTTGAGATCGGCCAGTATTCCCTTAAACACTTCTTCCTGTGTATCGTATTTGGCAGTGATAAGTCCTTCCTGTCCTTTTCCTGTTTGTGAGTAGGGAATATCGCCCACTTTCATAGTTGCCTGGTAAAACATATAAGCGCGGTTGAATTTGGCGAGTCCCTTATAGGAATTCTCCATTACGCTGCCGGTAGCATACTTCAGCATGTTTTCGATATTGGGCAAAATGGTCATGTTGCCAAAATCGGTGGAACCTACATATCCGTATTGCGATGGCATAATACCCTGGTTGGCATAAGCCACATACTTGGCCATACCATTATCTGACAGATAAGCCATAGCATCGCGCCCATTGAACCGCAGGTTTTTCAGGACGATCCCGGTAGCCAGCATACTGGCATTGACCTGGCTGGTAGCATCAGGATTATCGTTGAGCTCATCAAATTTATTACAGCCCGGCCCCACTAGTAAACTAAAGGCCAGTACAGCTGTGAGTATTTTAGTACGTTTCATTGTCTTAAGTTTTGGGGTCATTAGAAATCTACCCGGATGTTAACACCAATGTAGCGGAGCGAAGGATCTATAAAATTTTCTGTACCGCCATCTATATCTGAATACTTAAACTGTTTGGCCCAATAGATCAGGTTTTGACCTACGGCTGATACTGAGATATTCTTTGCAGATACTCGTTTTGACCAGGCCTGCGGCAGTGCATAAGAAACAGATACTTCGCGCAGCTTCATAAACGTGGTAGAGTACAGATCAACCGGTGATGGAGAACCACCCCAGGCTGTTCCTTTATGCTGTGCTTCGATATAAGATTTATACGTTGTGTATACATCGTTGGGAGCAAATACACGGGTGTCGCTCACCACTTTGTAATTAGCATCATATACAATGGATCCCGATACCACTTTCACTCCTTCGCCCAGGTAATTTTTCGAACCGGCATTGGTTGCATCCAGATAACGTTCCTGTGTGAGCGATTTGGGGTGATTTCCCGAGCGCCACATATACATTTCCGTTACTGATTGTGCCAGGCCACCCACACGGCCATCGAGCGAAATATTGAGTGCAAGATTTTTATACTTAAATGAAGTATTGAAACCCCATGTCCAGTCAGGATCAGAATAGCCCGCCAGCGAAAGAATAGGCTTGTAAGTAGGTGCGCCGTTGCTGAAAACGATATTACCATTGTTGTCTGTCTGGTATTCGTTGATGGTGTAATAATCAGCACGCTTCCCCTTTTGCACCCAGTCTCTTCCTTTTACAGAATAGACAGAATCCATCCTGGTATAATAGGTGGCATAGGTTGACCAGTTGAAGCCTACATCCCAGCGGAAGTCTTTATTCTTTACCGGTGTGGCATTGAGAGTGATCTCAAGACCACGGCGTGTACGTTCTTCATCACTATTGGTAAATACGCCGGTATAGCCAGATGAAGGACTGATGGTAGAGGTAACCAGGAAGTCATACATACGCTTCCAGTAACCGGTCACATCCAGCATCAGGCGGTTGCCGAAGAATCCAAACTGCGAACCGATCTCCGTGGTATTGGCTGATTCGGGAAACACGTCATCGGGGCGGATAGTGGTAGGATAAGTAGCCGTACCCAATCCGGCCCACTGATTGGTGGCGATGGAATACACATTATTGATAGCATAAATAGATGCCGGCGTTCTGTACATGGTCCATGAGCCACGGAGTTTCCAGATCGACAACCACTCATAACGGGGCAGCAGGTCGGAAGCAATCAGGCTACCAGCCACCGAAGGATAGAAATAAGAGCGGGTAGAGCGCGAAAGTGTGGAAGCCCAGTCATTGCGGAAAGTACCTTCCAGAAATGCCAGGTTGCGCCAGCCAAAACCAATACGACCAAATACGCTGTTGGTTTGTTTGCGGAAAATAACCGACTGTACCGCTACAGGATTCAGAGAGGCTTTGAGTGAGTAATAGCCGGGAATGGAAAGACCACCCTGTGTGCGGGCTTCTATTCCTTCATCCTGGCGGTAAAACACCGAACCACCAACGAATCCATCAATACGCCAGTCTTTATACTGTGTCTCGCCCAGCAGCAGGGCTTCTGTGTTGGTGCTGAATCCACGGCTGATGCCGATATTGTAAGAACCTCTTTGTGATTCGCCCCAGATCTCTGTACCGGCATTCATCACTTTGGAACTGCCGCCCCCCTGGAATGAACCTTTGGAGATATTTACTTCCTGTTTGTTGCTATAGGTATCGTAACCGGTACGCACCGTAGCTTTCAGACCTTTAATAAATTCATAATTCAATGTCAGCTGACCATTGAAGATATCCTTGTTATAGGAACGTGTACGTTCGTAACGGTCAAAATAAGGGTTGTTGTTGCCGGCAGTATAGCTGCTGTTCTGTACCTCATTGGGTATCATCCAGTAGTCTTTATAGTCCCGTACATCCCAATCAGGAGAACCCCAGATGAGCATGCTGTACATGGGGTCATAACCTGTATATCCGTTAAAACCTACGTTGGGTGATTCGTGTTTATTGTAGGAGAGAGAGGTGCTGAGTGAGAATTTTTTCAGTTTTATATCACCGCCTACACTATAGGTCATCTTATCAAACAGCGAGTTGGGATAGGTGCCTTTGTTTTGTACCCAGGTGGCAGAAGCACGGAATCCGCCCATCTCACCGGTCTGGGCTATACTCAGGTTGTTGTTGAGAATATACCCTTGTTGCAGGAAGTTCTTGAAGTTATTTTTTCCGCGTGCAATAAAGGGCATTGATTGCATGGTCTTGGAAAAAGGGTCCCACTGTATCACATCCTGTCCTTCGAGTGGCGCTCCCCAGGAGCCATCACCAGAGCGAACATAGGTGTTGGTAGCCGTATTTATCACACGGCCATATTGCGATTGCATTTCGGGTATGGCCAGGTAGCCGGCTTCAAACATGCTGCTGCTGTTAAAGGAAATAGCCAATCCTTTACCGGCAGCGCCACGGCGGGTAGTGATCATAACAGCACCACTGCCGCCACGCTCACCATACAATGCGGAGGCTGTGGCTCCTTTCAGAAAGTTGATCGTTTCAATATCATCCGGCGGTACATCGCGCAGGGTCATGTTGCCATAAGGCACACCATTGATCACGATGAGCGGTGTTTCGCCACGTAGTGTCAGTTCGGGCTCCGCGCTGAACTCGGAACTGTTCTTCACGATCATACCAGCTACTTTGCCGGTAAGTGAAGTAGCTACATCCACTCCTTTTACGGTTTGCAGTGTATTACCTTTTACTGATTGAGTAGCATAACCCAGTGCTTTTTCCTGGCGGCGCACACCGAGCGCGGTTACCACCACGTTTTGCAGGTCTTCTATTCTTTTTTTGAGCACAACAGGACTATTACTTACACTTCCTGCGGCAATCTCCACGGCATCGTGTGCAATGCTGCTGAATACCAGCACCGCATTGTCGTCGGGCACAGCAATGGCAAAAGATCCATCGGCAGCAGTCACTACCGACTGGCGTGTTCCTTTTACGGTAACGGTCACGCCTGCTACGGGATCACCGGTATCGTCTACCACCCTGCCTTTTACCGTTTTTTCGAAATCGGCCGACTCGTTGGCGGCCTCAGGAGCTGTACGTGCAGGCGCTTGTTTAAACAGTACAATCTTATCCTCCACTACCTCGTAGCTGATCTGCAGCGGCATCAGGTTGTCGCGCAGAAAAGAGCCAATGGGCTGGTTGCTGGCGTTAACGCTGAACTGGCGATTGGCATTAATTGCATTTACGCTATAGGTAAAAGCCACACCCGTCTGTTTCTGTATTTCTGCAATGACCGTACTGAGCGGCTTATTTTCCATGTGCAGTGTAAACTTGCGGGAAAGTACCTCCTGGCTGTTAACTTCATTTGCGTAGAGAGAACTTATCGAGATCAATATCAGTGCTATTTGAGCAATCGTTATTCTCATGGCAAAGCATATTGAAGCAACAAGTCGTTGCTTATTTTTCATATATTTAAACAGTTTTTGTTTTTGAGAATAGATTTAAAACGAAAACGGAGCTGATTCAGCTTCCCGGAGCCGGCCAGTGTGTCACCACTGCCGGCTCCTCTTTTGTACTATGTTGGACATCTTTTTTTCATGTGGCAATTGTTTTGGTTAAGCAATTATTTATTATTCACAGCCCTGCCCCTTTACCAGGATGCGGGTACCGTTGAGTTCATAAGATGAATGCGTGGCCAGGCAAATGATCTTTAACTGTGTAAAGAGATCATTGCCGGAGATATCGCCGGTAAACAGGCATTTTTCCAGTGCGGCATTATCGGTGATGATCTTTACCCCATAGGCCCGGGCGAGGTCGGAGAAAATATAGTCCAGGCTTTTTTGTTCATACTGAAAGCTGGGCGCCGGCTGCACTTTTTCCTGCGATACTTCTTTATGCACTAGTTGTGGCTGTGCTACCAGGGTCGTCAGCAGGGCACGTTTGCCCGGTTCATATACAGCTTTTTGATTGGGGGTGATAATTACGGGAGACAAGAGCGCAGTGCTTTCTTTGACCACCCGCGTGTTTTCCGATACCTGCACACGGCCTGTGCGCACCGATACTTCTTCATTGCCCGTCTGCGGATCGGTACTGATCAGGAAACTGGTACCCAGTACTCTTGTAATAATATGCCGGCCGTATACGAGAAATGGCTTATGTGCATTGGGGGCTATGTCAAAAAATGCACTGCCATCCATATACACTTCGCGGGCCGTATCAGAAAAATGAGCCGGGTAGTAAAGCGTGGTGCCGGGATGCAGGGTCACCCGGCTGCCATCCTCCAGCGCTATCTGCTGCAGGGTATCACTCTGATTTTTTTGTTCATGCGTCTTTCCTTTTATCTGCGCGCTGAATTCGTTGCCCGCCGGTTGCGGACGCCAAAGCAGGTAGGCTGTAGCCAGGCCCGCTATGAGCAATATACCCGCAGCCACCTTACGCCAGCCAAAACGGTTGCGCGACATAGGTATAATAGCTGCTGTATTTTTTTCGGCATTCAGGATATTGCGTACAATTTCCTGCGAGATATGAGGCGGAAGTTCTGCTCCGGAGGCATCGTTGCCAGCCAGGCTTTGTGAGATATGATCCTCCAGCCGGGCATCATGCCGGCCGGAAGCCAGCAGATCAAAGAGTTCTTCTCTTTCCTGCAGACTGGCATTACCAGACACATACAAATCAAGTAAATAGGCAAAGCGATCGTTTGAGCTCATAGAACGGGTGGTTCTGCTGTTTTAACTTAAAACAACCAGATCATCTGCCCGGAGTACAGGCTCAGAAAAAATTTTTCAGAAAAAGGATAACCAGCGGAATCTCAATACCCCGGCCCGCCAGTTGTGTACGGATCTGCTGAAGCGCCCGTGCCATATGAGTCTTAACGGTAAGAGGAGAGATACGAAGACGCTCCCCGATCTCTGCATAAGTCAGTTTTTCCTGGCGCGCCAGCTCAAATACCTGGCGCTGCTGCTGCGGCAAATCCATTACAACCTCCTGCAATACCCGGCTGTATTCGCGGTCGTCGAGTTGCTGTAGCGTATGCTGATCAGAAGAAACTGATTGATTGCCCAGGTGATGAAGGGCTTTCCATTCCACCGCCAGTCTTTTGAGACGGTTCATGATATTATTGCGGGCAACTGTATAGATCCAGGCTTCGAGTGAGGAGAAACGCTGCAGGTCATGACGTTCAAACCAAAGTTTCATGAATACATCCTGCACTACCTCCTGGCCCAGATGCGGCGATTTCAGATAACGCACAGCTGTCTGGTAAACCCGGTTACGGTGCCGGTCATAGAGCAACTGAAATGCATAGTGGCTATCCTCAGCCAGCAATGATATCAGCTTATACTCTTCATATTTAGAGCCTTCAAAATCCACTCGCTACTTTCGTTAGGGGACGAAAATAAGTGTTTTTACAGACATGGTCCCGTATGTAACAATATGCTAACAAACAGCAGAGCAACACCGGAATTAAATTTCACCTTGTTACGAAAACTTCATACATTTACGAACACTTCGTAACAATGGAGAAATTAACCGAACATGAAGAAAAAGCCATGCTGGCTGTCTGGCAAAACGGCCCTGGTTTTATCAAGGACTTCCTGGACCATATTCCCCGGCCCAAACCCGTCTATACCACTTTTGCCTCCACTATCAAAAACCTGGAAAAGAAGGGATACCTGAAAAGTGAAAAGATGGGGCCTGCCATCCGTTATAGCGCTAAAGTGAAAGAAGCAGAGTATAAGAAAAGATTCATGACCGGTGTGGTCAACGATTTTTTCCAAAGCTCGTATAAAGATGTGGTTACCTATTTTGCCAAAGAGAAGAAAGTAAGTGTGGAAGAACTGAAAGAGGTGATTAAGCTGATTGAAAACCCCGAAAACTAAGTTATGCCCGCCCTGTTTATTGTATTACTTAAGATCAATATAGCGCTTCTCTTATTTGCAGCCGCTTATTACCTTGTATTGCGCCGCCTTACATTTTATACAATCAACCGGGCCTTCCTTGTTTTTGGTATTTTATTTTCCAGCATTTATCCCTTCATTGACCTTACTGATTTCTTTTACCGCCATGCAAACAACGCCCTGACACTGGTACCGGAAATGAATCAGCAGATGGTAACACTGGCAAACAGCAACCAGTACTGGAACTGGATCATTCTGTTATTCTGGCTTGGAGTTGTAGTAATGGGGTTTCGCCTGCTGCGCCAGTTCATGGCTTTATACAGCCTCCATACCCGCTCACAGAAAACCATGCTTGGCGATCACCCGGTACGTATTGTAGACGAAAAGCTCAGCCCTTTTTCGTTTGGAAAAAGTATTTATATCAATCCTGCACTGCATGGAGAAGAAGAGCTGAACCATATTCTTACACATGAAAGCGTACACGTAAAAGAATGGCATACGCTCGACATCATCCTGGCTGAACTGAGTGTGGTCTTTTACTGGTTTAATCCGGGTGTATGGCTCATGCGTAAAGCCGTGAAAGAAAATCTTGAGTTTATTACAGACGAAAAAGTATTGCGTAAGGGTATTGACAGAAAAACCTACCAGTACAGCCTGCTCGATGTAGGCAGCATGAAACAGACGCTGCCTATCGTCAGTAGCTTTAATCTTTCTGATCTTAAAAAAAGGATCCGGATGATGAATGTAAAACGTTCATCGCGGCTTACCCTGGGCAGGTATGTTTTTATCTTGCCGGTTCTTTTATTTATTTCACTGGCATTTACTGTCACCAAAAAAGAATCCAGTAAAGAAGCACCTGCAACAGAACCGGTGACTCCGGCTATGGCAGTCAATACTCCCGTATTGACCGGTCGGCCATTGTCTTCTTCACCAACAACTACCGGCAAATCAGCACCGGTTACTCCCCGGCGCCAGCATACACGATCGGCCAAAAACATATCCACTAACCAGCCAGACGAAAGCGCCGCCAATAGAACATCCAGCACTTCTTCTTTGCAGACGACCAAAGTACAGGGTGTGCCGATACCGGAAAACAACAATAGCAATCCGATAGTACAGGAAGACGATACGAACGTTATCACAGTAGTGGGTTATCGCAGTTCGCCCAAACGCTACAGCAATATATATGATGCACCACGCTCAGCAAAAGACTCCATTGCCAGTGCAGCCAATACTAATGATGGTACAACACCCCCGGTAAGAGTAGTAACGGGTTATAAAATCCCCAGGAAAGAGTAATTGCAGTCTCTAAGGCAGGGCTACACTCAGCACAGCACCTGCTTTGCGGTCGTAGGCATAGATAATGGTGTCATTATCCGAAACTGTAAAACTCATAACAGGTCTGTCGAGTTTCAGTTTCTTTACAGGTTTGCCATCCCAACTGTATACATAAATTATTTCATTATCATTTGGCATCTCGGTTTCATGTTGCCGGCCTGAATACAACAGATAAATAAACCGGTCGGTTACAGCTCCGTTTGTAAAGGCAAAACGCGTCTTATCTGTCCTCATAGACATCTCCATACCAGCCACCTCCACGGGTTCAAAAGCAAAATCAAAATTTTCCGGCCCTTTGATAAGTTTACTGGTTTTCGCAGCCAGGTCAAAGATCTCTATGCGATCGCTGAAACGGGATGCCAGTACAATTTTTCCGCCCTGCGGCCGCAAAAAGAGAAACCCTTCCTGTGCATGCTTCCAGGAGCCAAAAGGCACACCTGCAGGTTCTTTACCAAATGCGCCATACTGTCGGACATCTTTTCCGGAAGTCAGGTCAATCTCTTCTATCTTGTATGGACTATTCTGCGAACCGGCACCCAGCAAGCGATTACCGGCTGCTAACTGGGTGGAATAAAAAAAGCGGGGCAGCTGATATTCTTTCAGCACAATAGAATCCTTTCCGGCTTTATTTTTCAATAAGGCGGCCGTTACCAGTTTATTCAATACAATATCGTGTACCCATATGTTGTTTTTTTCAAAAACACCGGCAGACATAGCGCCTACTACCTCTCCATATCCCTGACCAGTCGCTATCAAACCACCCGATAGCTTCTGCCCGCTCAGTGAATAACGATAAAAAGCATACCCGCTCATATTCCCTTCCTCCCAGATATACAAAGACGAGTCGGCCAGAAACATCCTGCGGGCTACTGGTTCTTTCATCCGGAAAACTGTGTGAAGCTGTAGACCGGTTTCTTCCGGAAATTTCGAAAAGCTGATCACTTCAGCCGTGCTTTGCGCCGGGACCGGCTGACAGAAACAGCCTGCGAGTAAAACAAACAATAACTTCTTCTTCATAATATGCTTATTAAAGGTTAAAGGTGGCCCGGAGTACAAAAAATCTTTTCCGGATATCGTACCGGCTTACTGAGAATACTGCGGATGAAAGGGTATACAATTCATAGGTTTTCTGATTGGCGAGATTACAGATGTCCAGTTCCAGATCAGTACGCCATCTGGCCAGCCTGTAACGTGCATTAAGGTCGAGGAATACATAATTAACCGTTGACACTCCCGGTTGCCGGCTGTAGATATGGGCAGCTTTCATATTCAGCAAAAATCCCGTAAAGACCGAATAACCGGTTGACAGGGTTTGTTGCAACCGCAGCACCTTACTACTACCAGTATGCTGACCACGGGAAAGTTGTAGTTTACTATTGCTCCAGGCAGTAGCTCCGTTATAGCTCACCAGTATTTTTTTAAACAGCTTTGTTTCCATACCAGCCGCCACTTCACGACTGGTATTATAAAACGGAAGCAGTTCATTATTGATATACTGCTCATAACGCCCCTTGTTGTAAAGGGCCTTTACCGACACGGTTGTTTTCCAGGAAAAAACATATTTACTGATTCCTGCTGAAGCCTGAAAACTACTCTGATCATTGGCATAAGGCAGGAGAATCGTTTTTTGTATATTATCGGTCAGTATGCTGGAAAGAATGGAGTTGGCCCTTACCTTACTATAACTAACGCCGGCATTAATGAAGAGCATACTGATGGAGCGCTGAAAATTATAAAACAACCGCGGACCGGTACTGTATTTTTCCTGAAGAGCCGCATCGTTGGCAAAGAGGCTACGGTAATTGGTCAGAACGGCTCCCCTGTAAATACCTGAAATATTTCCCACATTGTTGGTATAACTATAACTCAGATCTATGTAATTCTCTGCGTCCAACATAAGTTTTGCACCGGCCGAAGGATTAAACAGAAACTGGTGCTGTTTTTCATCAAGCAGGTATTCTTTTTGGCGATAATGAATGCTCTGCTGAATAAGTGGCAGTGAGAGGCGAAGCTGCCAGCGGTTATTGCCGTACCGGTAAACCGGGTTCAGGTAAAAGCGGGCCCGGCTCCACCGCAAGGCATTTCCCACATCTCCCTTATAAGCTGTCTCCCTTGCATCTAACTGCAGCAACAGCAGCGTAGAATTCAAATGTTGCTCTTCCTGAACATAGCCTACTTCATAGGTTTGACTGATCAGGGTTTTACGGGGCATATAGGATACATAAGCATGGCTGAATAATGTAGGAGTAGCCGCTTTTTGCAGAATACCGTCAAACGCAAGTCCCTCATTCAGCAGATCGGCATTCAGGCCGGTATTGATGCGTAGTCGTTGGGGGTTATTGTAGCGGTTTATATACCAGTTAAAACTTGCAATTCCTTTTTTCACAGCCGGCGTCCAGTTAAAATGATTGGATATATCAAAAGTCCGGCTGCGCAGGTATTGATAGAATGTATGACCATTCAAATCCATATTGCTGGCATTTCTTTCGCCACCAAAGTTTAAGCGCAGGGTATTGTTCAGATAATACTTTTGCTTATTGATCATCAGGTTGAGGGCTGTATTAAACTGATAGGGTTTTCGCAGGGCAGATTGATTTTCGTAATAGCGGATAGTGTCTGTTGCCAGGTAGTTATCAACCATGCTGGCATAGTTGAACCGATTGCGGTCAACCAGTACCTGCATGTTGATCCGCCATTGCAGCTGTCTTTTTGTATTGAAAAGATTGTTGATACTGATCAGGCCTGACCGGTTGAAATAATAATTCTTTCGGGGAATATCCGGGCTACCTGCTGTGCCTGCCGAAAGTAATGCCCTGGGCCGGGCATTGCCCGTTTCTTCCAGAAAAGAAGAAGCTCCAAACTGAACAATATCACCTGCGTAATCAATGCCGGTATTATTGGCTTTGAGCGAATTGATCATTTTGATCTTCTTATTAAGCAGTATCAGATCTGTACCCGTATCAAACAAACCAGGCAATCCTGCTCCCAGCATGACCTGGCCAGACAGCTTAATACTGTTCTCATCCTTCAATACCAGGTTGAGCGCAACATTATCGGAGGGGGCTCTATTCTGTAATACTTTTACCGGCTGATGATTCTGTATGACCTCTATTGATTTGATCATGTCTTTACTGACAGCCTTTGTAGCCAGCTGATAACGGCCATCCATCAGGTTGTCGCCATCTATATACAGGTTAAAAATGGGACGGCCATTGTAATAGATCATTCCGTTTTCGCCCACGGTAAGGCCTGGCAGTCTCCTGATCACATCACCAATGCTGCGATCTTCCTCGCGCGAAAATGAACTGACATTATAACTCAGTGTATCGCCCCGTGAGTTGATGACCGGTTTGTTCCTGGTCTTTACTTCCGGGAGAGATACGATCTTCCGATCGAGCGAAAAATCATAGTTATCCCGGTCAGGTTGCAGGGCCTGCTTTACTGCCTGATAGCTGAGATTGCTG
Organism: Chitinophagaceae bacterium; assembly: GCA_047600605.1. GTDB lineage: Bacteria > Bacteroidota > Bacteroidia > Chitinophagales > Chitinophagaceae > CAYMZZ01. The sequence goes on from JASGKK010000001.1 coordinate 2,189,574, forward strand.
ATCTCCAGGTAAAGTTGGTTAGACACCAGGCTGTCTGGCAACCTGAGCCGGTATTGTCCCTGCTGATCGCTGTAGGCAAATGCAATGACCTTTCCCGGATTGTTTTTAAGCAGTACCGTAATATGCGCCAGTGGCTGGCAGGCCTGATCGGTCAGGCGACCGGTAATCTGCTTTTGCCCAAACAGGTCAGCTTGCAGCAGGAAGAGGGAAATAATTAGCAGAAAGCCTTTCATCACTTCTTCAGTTCAATGGGGTTATTGTTGCTGAATGCCGCTTCTTTTTTCTTTTTCTCAATCATCTGAGCTGCTTCTTCTCCTGTACTGGATATGCCCGATCCATCTCGATAAGCCAGTTTAACGGTAGGTGTGCCGGGGGGTAGCTGAGCCTGCATACTGGCCACCGGATTTTCATAAAAAGCTTCCTTTGCTTTGGCAAAAGCCGACTCGCTTACTTTAATTGGTTTTTTGCGGCCGTATCCCAGATCTGTACCCAGGCTGTCTTTATAGATTTCCTTAAACAGAAACCGTACTTCTTTTTTTTCGTCTTCCACTTCCAGGATAAGACCGGGCAAGCCGGAAAACTTCCATGGCCCGCATTGAAAAGGAAGTTCGCTCGTAAACCAGGCGGTATAAACACGTCCGGCATAATAGCCCGTGGCTTTCTGACAGGCATACGCATCTATCTGACGGGTTTCTTCTTTTATCTTCCAGTCTATCTGCGGCAGCTTTCCTTCCATGAGGTAACGCTGCATACCCAGTGAAGCGGTAACATCGAGTTTTTTGGCGGCGGGATACTGATACAATTCGATTTCAGTGATACCGGGGCCATTCACTACGGCCATTGGCCGGCCAACCGCCACCACCGTCGGGCCTCCACCGGTATTAACCGGCTCCGGCCGCGGCTTATTGGCCGCACGTATATACTTGCTGCTGGTCTGACCGAGCATTAAAAGCATGTCTTCGACCAGCGGCTGATCGCGATGGTTTGTGTCATTTACATGGATGGTCTTATACACGACGTTGAGCAGTACAGGCTCTGCCTCCTGGGCAGACAGTCCTTTTGAAAACAGGAAAATAGTCAGAAAAAATAATTTTACATATTTCATAATCATTATTTTATGTTACGATAACTTCGTAAAGCTACGATTATATCGTAAATAACCAAATCATTTTTTCGGGACTGTATTTCCATAAAAAAAGCGCACCGGTTAAGACCGATGCGCTGTCATGTATACCAGGAATATGATGTCAGGATAGCATCCGGGCCAGTTCGGCCTCCAGCTTATCCATATTTTCTTCATTCTTTTCGGTAATGATAGTCCGTAGTTTTCTGCATTCTTCCGGATAGCTGAACTTCATTTTAAACACTACCCTCGTTTCATCTGCTGCGAGTGGTTCAAATAAGGCCTCTACCTGAAACTCATGCGGTGCTCCTTCATGATTCCATACCAGTTGTGCCGGCGGATTGATCAGTACAAAAGTGCATTCATTGGGATAATTTGTTTTATCAGCTGCCTGTATTGCGAATAACCATTTACCTCCCCGCCGTAGGTCATACTGGTCAATGATAGTGGTAAACCCTGCCGGCCCCCACCAGTTTTGCAGATGTACAGGATCGGTCCAGGCTTTAAAAACGGTGGCCTGCGGCGCATTCACCATGCGGGTGGTGACGATAGTATCGGCCTCCGGTATTTCCCATATGCTGAGCTTATCCATAGCGGTTATTTTATATCCAGTCCTGTGCTTTGACGGTGAGTTCGCTTTCCACTTCACCGGTATGTTGTGTTCCTTTTGGCTCAAACAGCAGGTTAAACACTACTTCGCCATTGGTTCTGGGACGATGCTCGACCCCTTTGGGCACAATCAGTATCTCTCCTTCCCCGACATGTACTGTATGGCCCTCTCTGAAATCCATGATGAGTGTGCCTTTGAATACCATGAACAGTTCATCTTCATTTTCATGGCTATGCCAGACAAACTCATCTTTGAGTTTGCATAGTTTCACATATTGTCCATTGAGTTCACCGATGATATGAGGTGTCCATAATTTGTCGAAGAGAGAGAATTTTTCGGCGATGTTGACCGCTTCAATCTGCTGCATAATGTGCGCGTTTAAATTTTTCCGGTAAAAGATACGAAATCTGTAAATCCGTCATGCATAATCGTGCTACAACTGTGATGTGAATAGCATTTTATGTCGTCTTATCCATTATCCATAAACCGCTCAAAACTCTTCCAGTATTTATCCTTATAAATAACATACTCCGTTTCGAAAAATGGAGCATACTGCTGCTGTATCGCATAAAAGACTTTGGAAGGCAGGCGAAAGTCTTTACAGGCAAAATAGATTTCCCGTTCATTGCTGGCCGTTTGCCGGCCTATATACAGGTAGCCATCTTTATCTCTCAGCTCTGCCAGCAATTGCTGCTCCAGTTCATCGAGGCGGTTGTAATCATCCGTCTCCGGCAACCCTTTATTGCTGCTCCCATCATACCGGGCAGTAAATACCGCCACCCATGGATGTGATGCTTTCTGATCCCAGTTGAGCAGTTCAGTATTAATTACAGCAAGCAGCGGGTCACCGTTTTCCAGTTGTGCCTCCAGTACAGAATGCCCGTCATTTTCCGTATCATAACGTTCTCCTTCATATTTTTCGACAAATTCCTTTTGCCGCCAGATCAGGAAATCGCGTAGTTTGGCAATGGGGATCAATGGCTGCGTAGCTTCTGCTTTGCCGATGACATTCAGGTTATCAATAGTATTTACAAAATCCAGTTCGCCCAGATAATTGTCCAGAAAAAGGAAAACACCGTTGGTCGCCGTTACTTTCCTATCTTCTGTAAAATCTTCGTATACGACCGTAATATTGATTTCGTCCGGATAGCCGGGAGTATCAATACTGTAAAAACTGAGTTTATCTTCTGCAAATGCCAGCCCCTCCATTTCAATAGACACATCCTTAATATCAAGTGCCGGTTTATGTGCTCCAAATTTCCATCCGGCTATATGCGGAGCTGCAGCTACCAGCTCTTCCACAAAAGCAATATTGCTGGTATTTCCTTCGGCCGTAAAGATCAGCTCCGCTGTATCTGCATCACACATACCCGTTACATAATAAAATCCTTCTCTCAGCTCATCCAGTTTGGGAGTAAGGCGCGAGAAGAATTTTTGCTCCACATCGCCCCCTGTTTTGATGACGCGATGAAATCCTTTCTCCTCTTTTTTGAACCATGCCCAGAAATCGGCATAGGACCTGACAGGCTCTTCTTTTCCCGAAAAAATCTTCTTCAGAAAGCTCATGCAGCAGAATTTAAAGGCCAATTTACTCATCTCCCGTCAACAAAAAAAGGCCGCCCGATCTCTCTGGCGGCCTTGCACTTTACCCTTAACCTTGCCTTAACCTGTGCTGAAGAGAAGAATTTATTCCTTTATCAGTTTACTGAATTGAACGGCGCTGTCTGCAAAAAGAACCTGAACAACATAGAGTCCCCTGCGCATCTTGCCATTCAACTGCAGGGTGCAGTTGCCGGGCTGAGGCGATAGTACCACTTGCCCAAACCTGGATCTTTATTCCTGAATGCATAGGCCGGCTGAGCTTCTTTATATTTCATCACAGCTATCTGCTGATAAAAAGCTCCATTGTTGCTCTGTTCAATTAAAAAGCGGGAGAAATAATAAGCTTCAGCAACTTTCCGGTTAAACTGCACATCACATTTTTCGGCCTTGGCGGCCAAAAAGATACGTTCCATGAAGGAGAAAATAAAAGCACAGATAGCCAATACTTATTTTTGGAGTATAAAACCGGCTGATGAGAGAAATACTTCAACGACAGGGCTTTTTTATCAAAGAAAATATTTTGTCAGCAAATCAAATAGACGAACTGGTTTATCTCATAGAAAACAGTGCATCTGTAAACGCCAGCTTTCGCCGTTCTGCCGGCCTTTTTGCGATCCGGAAATTTTTACTGGAAATACCAGCGGCATTGCCTGTCTTAAAACAAACGAGCTTGTTTCAACTGCTTGAAGATACTTTTGACAAAGACTATTTTATCGTAAAATCGATTTATTTCAATAAGCCCGCCGCATCTAATTGGTTTGTATCCTGGCACCAGGACCTAACCATTTCCGTAAAAGAAAAAACTGACACTCCTGGTTTTGGTCCGTGGACCGTAAAACCAGGCCAATTTGCAGTGCAGCCGCCATTGTCAATTCTCGAAGATAATTTTACTGTACGCCTGCACCTGGATAATACAACGGCAGAAAATGGCGCATTAAAAGTAATTCCCGGCTCACATAGAAAAGGAATATGCAGAAACGGGGGTATAGACTGGTCTTCAGAAGATGAAGCCATATGCGAAGTGCCGGCAGGAGGCATGATGCTGATGAAACCTTTATTACTACACTCCTCTGCCCGCAGCACCAATGACCAACAGCGACGGGTTATTCATATCGAATTTAGCCGTCAAACGTTGCCTGCGTCTTTAAGCTGGGCCGAAATGATCCTGTAAAGAAAAAAGGACCGGCCAATTCCTTCTACCTTCTACCCTTTACCTTTTCCCCCGCTGTCATCATCCTCTCAGCCAGCTGCACATAGCATTTTCGCCAGGCGGCTTCTACTGTTGCATTCCAGTCGGCGCCCAGGCCCCGTTGCAGTGTCCATAGCAATGCATTGCCAACAACTTTATAATGTCCGGGCCTGACTCCATACTCCGTATGGCGGCGGGCCATCGCCGTTATTTCCTGCGACAAAACCGACATATCGTCCAGGTTAGCTACAATACTGCTCAGCATATCCACCAGCTTTTTATACTGGACTTCCATTTCTGTAGGAAACATTTTCCGCACAGCTGGCGCATCGGCAAACAGCTTACTGTAAAATGCATCGCCCACTATAGCGGGATTAATGCTCCGGAATATTTTCCAGGTTTTTCGAATGATAGTGATTTCCTCTTGTGTCATAACCATTGTTCGTTTTCAAAATTGCGCCCAATACATCAGCCTGTCAAAATTTACTCAGTGAAGCGTAGCTATCCGGAGTTAAGACAGCAGTATTGCCCGCTTAGCCATTTGCAGAAACGGCTGTAAAGAAAGCGGCCCGCCGATTGGCAGGCCGCTTTTCATGGATATCAATACAGCAGAAAGCTGTCTCCATTTAATCAAACACTGTTTTTACTTACTGCATTTTGTAGTTTAATACACCCGTCTTCCCTGCTATAGGAAACTTGCGAACCTCTTTTACAATATATCCTTCTGCATCTATCTGAAACAGATTCTGAATATGCGCATAAAGACTGCCGTCTGCATTCTGTTGTTTCATTTCACTGGTGGTATTTTTGAACGACTTTCCAAATAACCCTTCTACACGAAAGAGCCCAAAATAACTGCCGGGCAGTGTATTGACTATGGAAGAATGGATAAATGTATAGGTATACTTCAGTTCTCCTCCCTGGTATTCTTTTGCCGAAAGCAGATTACCCTCTTTTACCACACAATCTGTGACATTAACATTTCCGAAGCCATCTGATCTGTATTTTATCATATACCCCTCCTGATCGTATGTATAATCAAGTGTGTTGAGCAGATTGCCGGCTGCATCGTGCATGTCAATATGCGTAATATAGCCCTGTGCATTTCTGGTACATTCCATTATTCCTGCAACTGAATTATCGGATGGCAAACGATGCGTAATGACCAGTTTTGATGACGACTTGAAATCAAAATTCTCTGTACCGTTCTCGCTTTTTATAGCTGCTATCCGTCCATTTGCATTATAAGTCATTTCTGTAACCACGGGTTCCTGGTTTGAATAGGTGTAATCGTATTGAACCAGTTTCCTCCCTGTGTCCTGCTGACTCAGGATATCTTTATCCTTTTTGCATCCAAGGATTGCGACGGATGCGATAAGCGAAAACATTACTATTTTTTTCATAATAAGGTCTTTTGCTGTGCAAATTGGAGTGTAAAGACCGGGCACAGAAAAAAAGCCGGGCAGAGCTGCCTTTTTACCATTCAGGCGTATAAAAAAATAATTTAACCGTATCTGGCCATCGTATCAGTCTGCAGTAAAAGAGCGTTTCCATTAATTTTGTCCTTCACCGACTATGAACAAACAATTATCCCTGTATATTTTTCGGCTGCTCATTCTGATCAGTTTTTTATCCGGCTGCCAGACGCCACAGCAGCGCACTGCCTCTATACAGACATTTGAGCACACTACACTTCCTGTTTATACGCGTCAGCAACTCGAAAAGGATTTTGATCTGCTTGTAAGCAGTCTGCAGGAAGCGCATACCGGCATTTATGCCTATACCAGCCGGACACAGTTTGACAGCTTGATCACTGCACGCCGTCAATTGCTGCGTGATGGACTCAATGGTCTTGCCTTTTACAATATTGTTGCTCCGCTTGTGGCCAGTACCCGCGAAGATCATTGTGATATAGGCCTGTCGGAAGAGATCAAAAAATATATGGTGGGCAATGGCCGGTTTCTGCCCCTGGTAGTCATCAACCTGCACGAAAAAATGTATATTCTGAGCGACTCGGCCGATGGGACACCGCTCAAGGGATTTGAGCTGCTGGCGGTGAATGATCTCGGCATCGGGGAAATCACTGAACGGTTATTTGCCAGCTTTGGTGCCGATGGATATATCCTGACCTCCAAATACCGCTATCTCGACTTTCGTGGGTTTGCACATGAGTATGCCAAAGTGATCGGTCAGCAGGAAGAAAACACCATCACAGTATTGAATCCGCTTACCCGGCAAAAAGAAATACACAAAATACACGCTGTATCTGCAAGCGGGCTTGCAACATTGCACGCTGCAGTTCTCAAAAACAATGCTATCAGGCGGGAAATTGATAAGCCTGCGCTGCTACAGCTTATGCCTGCCCATACGGCCTTGCTTTCTTTCCGGACCTTTTCCAATAGCGCATACCGCAAATACAATATGGATTTCGGGCGCTTTGTCGATTCTTCTTTCAGGGTGATCGCTGCAAACAGGGTCAGCCATCTTATTATCGACATGCGCGACAATGGAGGTGGCTCCGAAGGAAATGAGGATATCCTGTTTTCCCACCTTACGGATCAGCCTTATACCAAATACAGGTATGTGCAGGCATCCGATACCAGCTTTTCTTTTTTAGCTTTCACTGATTATGCTGCCGAAGCTGACCGGCAGGAACTGACGCAGGAGCTGACAGAAGAAAACCAATGGGCGGCTGATGGAAAATTATACCGCAAGGCCGGGTTATATGTACCCGCCGCACCGCGTCCGGATGCTTTTAAAGGATCCGTATATGTATTGATAAGCGGCTGGACCTATTCCGGAGGTGCAGAATTTTCTACTCTCATGAGAGAACATACCCATGCTGTATTTATCGGAGAAGAAGGTGGCGGAGGCTACTCCGGCAACACCAGTGGCATGCTGCTGGAACTCACTCTGCCTGCTACCGGATTGAAGATTGACATACCCATCCTGCAGTTTGTAATAGATACCCGGAAAGGTCAGTTTGGCCGGGGGCTGATCCCCGACTATGAGGTACAACCCGGCTTTAATGAATTTATTAGCGGCTATGATGCAGAACTCGAATTTGCCAAAAAACTGATCCTGCCTGCTGACGGTCACTGATTAGTTACTGCCGGAGTTTCTTCAGCTGATCTTTTGCATTGCTGTTTTGCGGATTCAGTACCAGTGACTTTTCATAATACTGAATAGCCTGTTGTTTATCGCCATTCTCCATATAGCCTTCGGCGAGGCTATCCCATACATTGGCGGAGTTGGGATAATCCTTTGTGTTTTGAAGAAATATTAAAATAGCCTCTGCATTTTTTTTATTGCGCAGCAGGTCATATCCGAGGCTGTTAAGCGTTTCTTCGCCGATCGGGCGTGTCCTTTCCCGGTTATATATCTCCAGAGCCGGCGCTGCTCCACTCTTTTCGACGTTTTCATACAAGCGAACCGCTACCGGATCGAATTTGCCGTAAGCAACAAATTTCAGTATATCATGTTCCCCATTGCCAAATGCAATCGCTACCAGGTCGGGAGCAATAGACAGACCATTGGCGCTATTGGTAAAATACACCAGCGCATTGCCGGTTTTGATATCGGCCATAAAAAATGCCTTGGCATCACCCTGATCTCCCCAGTGCCATCCATATTGCTTCTTCCTATTCAACTCCAGGCCGATGCCCAGACCCCAGGCCAGCGCAGGCTGACTTTTATCGACTCTTATCTGTTCATGAAGCATTTCCTGATGGGTTTCCGTTTTCAATCCCTTTCCGGTCAGTACAGCAGCAAGAAAAACAGCATAGTCGCGTGCAGTAGTGCGAAGGCTGGCTGCCGCATTGGCACCGGGATAATCTGCCAGTCCCGATGGTTTACCCACCCAGCTATGTCTCCATGCATATCTTTCTTTAAGTGCAGGCAGAAATACCATACTGCTTTGTTTCATACCCAACGGGGCAAATACAGTCTTGGCAATTACTTCGGTGTAAGACATGCCTGTTATCTTTTCCATTACCCGGGCCAGGTATACAAACCCTTCTCCCGAATAGTTGAACCGCTCACCAGGATTGAAGAAGATAGGAAGTATAGTATCTGACTGGCTGCGCCAATTGGGAAAGCCGGCCGAATGCGACAATACCATGCGTGCCGTTATCTGGTTAATACGCTGATCGCTGCCGGCATCATAATTATTCCCCAGATAAGTATTTAATGGCTTATCGAGATCAAGTGACCCGATTTCCACGAGCTTTAATGCCGCATAGGCGGTGACCACCTTGCTGAGCGAAGCTGCTTCAAACAGGGTAGAGTCGGTGACAGGGTTGTTTTGCCCGGCATTCGCCACTCCATAATTAGCCATCCATTCTATTGTTCCTTTATTGATCCAGGCAATACTCATACCCGGAATGCGATCACGCTCCATCAATTGCGGGATTGCCTGTTTAAACCGACCGGGCACAGCCTGTCTTTGCTGTGCCTGTATTGCGGACATGGTAATGAGAACAGGCAGAACCAACAGAAGGCATTTTTTCATACTACTGCACTTTGATAATGGAGCTAAAATAAACCTTCGGCCTGAACCTGACCGCACTTTAACGAATTTTAAATGTACCTGCGGCTATTTGCCCAGCACCAGCAGTTTTTTCGTTTCAATCACCCGGTTGGCAGTCGAGATCACTCCTACCAGGTAGCTACCCGGCTGCAGACCGCGCATTGGTATCACAGTACGTCCATTGACTTCTTCCTGCATTATTTTTTGGCCGATTACATTCCACACCGCTATTGATCTGGCTGGCACATCGACCGAGAGCCCGACGTAGAACTGATCTGTAGTGGGGTTGGGCCACAGGTAAATATTATACAATCCACGTATGGGCCCTACCGGCACAATAACAGAATAACTTATTTCACCATTGTATCCCACCATTTTCAACCGGTAAAAACTGATACCTCCAAAGGAATTGGGGTCGGTCATGTTATAGAAAAGCTCAAACTGGCTATAACCATTAACAGCACGTGATAATACCGTATCACGGCTGCTGAACTGTGTTTCGCTGGCCAGCCTTCTTTCTACTACAAAATAACGCACGTTTACTTCGGGATTGGTGCGCCAGAATACGTATACCTGGTCCTTATCAATCCGCGTAGCATTGAAATAAAGCTGTGTATGCTCGTTGACCGGATACCTGGCTGCAAACTTTGTAAAATAGCTGCCATTGGCCATTTGCCTGCTCAGCATTCTTGTATGAATGCTCGATGTGCTGACCGGCAGTATGCCTCCCAACTGGCCGACCTGTGGTCGCTGAGCCTGGCTGGTATCCCAATGCTGTCCGGTATACATGGATATATAACTATTGGATCTGTTCTGAAAATAGCCGATTCCCTCATCGAGCCAGTTATGCTGAAGCCATACTTCCACTTCATCCTCACCCGGTCTCCAGCGTTTTCCCAACTCCCAGGTTTTATTAACTCCATCAGCATGCAGGTTATGTCCACTATTCCGCGCAGACCAAACACTATCTGATACGGAGGCATAATAATCATCGCCGGTTGCAGAAAGACTGCGGATAGCTGCCGGAGTATACGCCCCTTCGCTTGTACCGATAGGAAATACGATCTGCCCATCTGACCGTTGCGCATTTTCCCGGATCAGTAATCCTTCTCCTTTTGCACCTGTTACAAAAAAGCGATCCGGACCGTAGCCATCAACAGTGCCGGGTTTACCATTGCCCAGCACCAGCGATTGTCCGTTTAAATAAAAAAGGCCTTCTTTGAACGAGATGGCCTGCCGCACTTTCATACTTCCATCTTCCAGTTCCACTCCCCAGCGGTTCTGAATCTGTATGCGGGTAAATGAGGTGCCTGAAGTAGTGGCCGCATTATATCCGCCTGCGATCTGCTGCCTGTACTGATCGGCGAAAAAACGGATCCATCCGCCGGTACCCGAAAGACCATTGCTGCTTTCATCCGTGATCAATGCACCGCTTTCATTCTGCCAGCGGCGACCGGTAAAATTGATCACGGCAGCTTTGCCCAGGCCAATCTGTCCTTCATTGATGACATTGGAAAAAATGGTGGCTGTATCTGCACTGAAATAGAGTTTGCCGGCAACAGGTACATAAAATCCCTGCTGGGCATTCAGCTGAAAGCAGATTGCCAGCAACATGGCTATGGAGCTTACACTGTTTCTTATTGTATTGCTATTGCACTGCATTCTTACCTGTCTAATTACCTTCCACGCGCAGATAAATGTGCGTGGAAGTACTGGTATGCATTTCAAGTCCTTCAACGTTTCCTCCGATGAGTACGCCTGTATTTTTGCTTTCTATCACACGAATGCCGATACTGGTGGTACTGCTGCTGCTGATAGTCACCAGCGGACTGTTGGTCACATCTGTTCCGCCTTTGGCTGTTGCCGTGATACATAAAATATTATTGAATCCGATATTGGCGGGTATATTGACAGTTTGTATACCGGTAGCTGTATTGGTCACATCGGCCACCCATATCTTGGTAACTGTATTTACGCTGGCCGACCCACCGATTCCATTACTGTAATATACCGGGGCCTGCGATGATATGACCCCTGTGCTCTGATTGTAGGTAATCCCCGTACCGGCACTCAGCAGACCTCTGACTTTCAGATAAAAAGAAGCAATATTGCTGGTATCGACACTGCTGAGATAAGTAGGTGTGCTGTTTACCCATTTGGTACCATCATATCGCAGCAATTGTCCGGCAGACGGTGAACTGACGGTAACATCTTCCTGATCGGCCAGCCGGCCTCCCAATGGTGTCCAGCGGCTATTGCTCCGTACCATAAACTTACGCAACGGCTGATAAAAGATCACCATGCCATCGGGTGGTGAAAATGCATTGATCAATGTTGTATCAGCAATGCGGGGCAACAACAATCCCTGATTATCTGACTCCAGCTCAAGGATGGCCGACTTCTGTAAAGCCAGCACATGTTTACCCAGACGCAATTGCTGACCGGCCGCCACCCCCGAAAAGAGCAGGCACAGCAGTAGTATTCCAATGTACCGGTGCGTACACATGGTCACGACATTTAAAGATGCCAGCCGGCATTATTTCTTAATGATATACCAGTTGGCGCCGTCTGTCTGCATGGTCACATAGGTCCAGTCATTGTAGATCACATACGACGAACCGCCATCAATAGTACCGGAAGCAGGTGTGATGGTAAGCTGATTGTCGATACCACCACTTCCTATCTTTTTGATGGTGTAAATACGGCCGGCAAAACTGACCGGGTCGGGTAATGTGAGTGTAAGTGCGGTAGTTGTTGTATTAGCCAACACGGTATTATCTGTTCCGCTAAGTGTATAATTGGCCGTAACGGTTTTAATAGCCAGCGACAGCGAACCATCTACCTGCACAGTTGAATTGGCATTACCCGATGCACCTACGAGTACTGTTTTGGATGCGACGAGGCTGTCCTGAAAGGTTTTGTTACCACCAAAGCTCTGTGTTTGGGTAGTCACCACACCGCGGGCACCTGTGCCGGCATCCGGTACATTGAGAAAAATAGAATCGGCACTATTCGCAGACACACTGAGATCGGTTCCCGCATTGCGGAATGCAATGACCTGGGCCGTGTCTCTATTTCCATTGATGCTTCGGATGGCATTACCAAATGCAGCTGCACTCACCTGTCTTTTCTGCACTACCCCGTTATTAATTACCAGTACGGAATCGGCACTGCTGTTATCGGCAACGCTGTTGAGCGTAAGCGATCCATCTACGGCAACATTGTTAGCAAATGTTTTATCGCCGCCAAATGTCTGCGCACCTGCCGTTACAATACCGGGGTGGGTAGCATCGGCAGGATGCAGCACAATCGTGCGCGAAGTGCTGTCGGCCGTTATGGTTGCGCCATTCACATCGGGAGTGGAAGCTACTGCGCCGATAGTAATGGTTTGAATACTGCTTTGTATCTTCTGCCAGTCTTCACGGGTCAGGAAGCCATAGGGTTTATTGGCAGATGAACCATTCTGTACCGGCAGATAGATAGCAATAGTGCTGTCTGCATCCCGGTTTTCTACAGTGACTGTATCTTTTGAGAGATCGGCGTTTGCATTAATACTCAGCGTCTGCCGTTGAATACCATTGATGGCCTTGATGGCATTGGCAAAAGCTGCGGAGGAGATAGTGCGTTTGTAGACCGAACCATCTGCCGCCAGCACGAGTACTTCCTGCTCGGTATTATTGCTGGCCAGGCCTTCCAGTTTTACAGAACCATTCACATTCAGGGTGGCAGAGGGTGTATTGGTGCCAATACCAATCTTACCATCTGAGGTAATGCGGAGCCTTTCTGCATTATTTGTTTTCATAACAAGTGGCTGCCCGTCTACCGTACCCAAAAAGTTGAGTGTAGAATCAGTACCACTATTGCCGGTAAGCGACCAGTTGGAAGCGGCTTCACCCAGATCGGCAATCTTTTTCCAGTGGCCATTGCTGCGCAGACGCAAACTGTTGTCTGAGTTCAGATAAATAATCATACCATCAGGGGGAGTAAGCGCATTGATAGCCGCCGTATCTGTGAGCCGGGGCAATAATAAACCCTGACGGCTGCTTTCCAATTCCAGGATGGAAGATTTGTGAATGCTGGTAGGATTATCACCTACTTTTAGCTGAGCTTTTGTTGCGTTGGTCGATAGCAGGAAAAAACCTGCAAGCAGGAGCAAGCCCTGCAGGAGCTGCGTAGATTTGAATTTCATAAGAATTGGTTTTCGTTGATACTGTTTAACGTATCACTAAAATGAAACGCGGGCTTTTTACATTTTAGTATTTCACCTTATTCAAACCGAAGCCGTTTGCACCCCTGTTTTTATACATCAATCATTTGAACATAAAGCACATGCAATCACTATAAAATTATTATAGCAAAATAAAGAAGTTAATCTTCGTCAATAAACCGGATTAAAATTTTAAGTAAAAGCACTTATACGTTTTTTCGATCGTGCTCAACAAGAGCTGATCAATTACCTGTTCTGAACTTTACCAGGTAATTGCGGATGGGAAAACCGGTATTGCTGCGGAAAGAAAGACCGGTAAGTACCATTTCATAGTCCGTATTTGGCTTCAGATCCAACTCCAGCCGGATGGCTTTATTGTCTTCCGTATAGCCGATCACCGATTTCACCGGAAAGGCCTGGCTGCCTAATGGTCCGTAATTAATAGAGTAGCCTTTGCCACGCATAGGCCGGTCGAACCGAATAATTATCTCTTTGGCAGACGGATCTACAGTCTGTGCTCCATTTACAAATGGTTCAATAGCTGCTATCCGTGGCAGGTTTGACTCGTATGCCGATTTCGTCTGTGAGATCTTTTGCGCTTCAGCATGAAAAAAATCAATGATCGCAGGATAAAAAGCATCTATAGTCGGGTATTGACCCCGGTTATTTTCATACTGACCCAGCAAGTTTACCAGGTCTTTCATCCACAAAAAGCCGCGATTGAGCTGAATGATGGTCTCTTCGTCGGCAACAGACTGATCCGTTGCATTATTTTTCATCAGGTAACGGACCACCGATGCCCTTACCAGCGACTCATTCAATACAGTATGCCAGTTGCGGTATGCCTGCTGCTCCATCTCGGTACGCATGGTATCGAGCAGTGTTTGCATACTTTTTTGAAGGTCCGTATTATTCTCATGTTTAGTGAGCAGGGGATTGATAAAAGAATGGTTAAACTCATGAATAACCGTGGGCAGGTAATTCTGCTCTTTAAACACCGGGTTCCCTTCCTTATCAAAGCTCCAACTGCCCATGATGGCATATACCTGGTGTGTTTTATTCTTCAGCTCAACAGACGGGCCATAGTTGCCTCCTCCATTTCCACAGCCTACCACTATCGTAAACTGATCTTTGGGTGCAATGCCATAATACTGCTGATACCATGACTGATTAAACCGTGCCAGTACCTGGCCAAATGCGCTGGTGACCTTTTCGTAATAAGGTTTCTGCTGGCTGAAGAAAGTTTCTGCCTTCGTTATCTTATAAAACTGGTTCAGCAATCGTACATACTCACGGACAGCTTCAGGGGTCCATCGTTTATCCAGGCCCTTTTGCCAGTTGGGTTGCAGCGAAAATTTTTGTCCTTTTTGTTTCAGATTAACTGCAAAAGACATCACGGCATCAAAGCCAATACCCAGTTGTTCCCTTACGGCCACTGCATATCCGATAAGTGTATCTGTTTTATAAGTATCGAAATGTGCGTGAATAGCGGCCACATATTTTTCTGCATCCCCCGAACTGTATTCTTCATAACCAGCCAGGCGGGAAACGATACTGAGTATTTCTATCCGTTTATCAACCGAAGGCGTGAGTGCCTGGGCGTAGGTTAATTGCACCAGGGCCAGCAGCAATGCTGCTAAACAAAGTTTTCTCATGACTATGACTTTTACAATATTTTCAAAGATATAGGCTGAGCCTATCCGGTCGTATAAATATGGATAAGCGGAAAGACAGTACTGCCTCTTCGCCGAATTTCCTGATCTGACTGCCTGTACTTTTCTTATTTTAGTGTATATACCCCTGTAGCATGCAGCATACTTTCATTGAATACATTTACCTCGTGCTGATCATTCTGGGTCTTGTGATGCTGGCTCAGAAACTGAAGATTGCCTATCCTATTGTATTGGTGCTGGGCGGACTTCTGCTCAGTTTTGTGAATGAGTTTTCGCGCATCACGATCAGTCCCGAGATCGTATTTTTCATTTTCCTGCCACCCCTGCTGTATGAAGCGGCCTGGCAGATATCCTGGAAAGAGTTCTGGAAATGGCGGCGCGTGATCATGAGTCTGGCATTTCCTATCGTGATCATTACTTCCTGTGCCATTGCAGTCGTATCGCATGCGCTGATACCCGGTTTTACGCTGGCAATGGGTTTTTTGCTGGGAGGTATTATTTCTCCGCCCGATGCTGTTTCTGCCACTACGATTATGCGCACGGTAAAGGTGCCCAAATCGATGGTCAGTATCATCGAAGGCGAAAGCCTGCTCAATGATGCTTCTTCTCTGATCGTTTTCCGGTTTGCCCTGGCAGCTGTAATGACCGGTCAGTTTCATTTCCAGGATGCGGCGCTGAGTTTTTTTCTGGTAATCATTATGGGCACGCTGATTGGTCTGGCCGTAGCCATGATATTCTATGCCATTCACCGTTGGCTGCCGGTCACTCCCAGTATTGAGATCGTGCTTACGCTGGTAGCGCCTTATTGCATGTATTATTTTGCGGAGTACTTTCATTTTTCGGGTGTGCTGGCCGTAGTAAGCGGGGGGCTTTTCCTGGCTGTACGCCGTCAGCAGATGCTCAATTTCCGGAGCCGGATCCAGAGTGTAAATGTGTGGTCAAACCTGGCTTTTGTGCTCAATGGCCTGGTGTTTCTGCTCATCGGTCTGCAATTGCCTTCTATTGCGCGTGACCTGGGTGATGTGAGCCTGGGCAGTGCCATTGCCTATGGATTGGCTATTTCATTTGCCCTTATTGTGATCAGGCTGCTGTGTGCATTTGGCGCCGCGGCCTTTACCCGTGTCGCCAGCCGGTTTATCACTGTAGCCGATGCCAACCCCGGCTGGAAATCTCCGCTCATTGCCGGTTGGGCAGGTATGCGTGGTGTGGTTTCTCTCGCAGCAGCGCTGTCGATCCCACTGCTGACTGATAGTGGTACTCCATTTCCCTACCGCAACCTTATCCTCTTTATCACTTTTGTGGTCATACTGGTAACGCTGGTTTTCCAGGGGCTTACCCTGCCTGTGCTGATCCGTATTATTAAACCGGAAGACCGGTTCAGCCCGCTTTCGGAAGAACAGCAGGAACTGATAATCCAGAAAAAAATAGCCCTGGCCTCTTTACAGGCACTGGAAGAAAAGTATAGCGAGGAAAGACGCCGCAACCTGCATCTCAACAACCTGTTTGAACGCCTGCAGATCGATGCCAGCCACCTGCAAAAAACGCTTGCTGCCGAACTGGATCCGGCCGACAACAGACTCCCCGATTTTTACCGTATTTATCTTGAGCTGCTGGAAGCTCAGCGTATTCAACTGACGGCTATGAATCATACATCGGAGTTTGATGAAGAGCTGATCCGCAAATACCTGTCGCTGGTAGATATTGAAGAGTTCAAGGTGCGCGAAAAGATCCTGCGTGCAGAATAGGATAACGTAACGGATTCTTTGATTCATTTCATTTCCTGTTTGAATTCGGTATCGGAAATGATCCCGGCACCCATACCTTTGCTATGCCTTGCACAATATGTCTGCAAACCCACCGGCTGATCGCTGTACTCCGGCAGACGGTGGTTGTGTGGCGCACCCGAAACCCCATCTGTTTACATCAACCGACCAACCATGACAGCAACTAAAAACGCGAAAGCATTCGGCACGCATGCTGCCGAAAAACCACTGGAAGCACTCAGCATTGCACGCAGAGGCCTTTCCCCGCACGATGTGGAAATAGAAATTCTTTTCTGTGGTGTATGTCATTCCGATCTGCACCAGGCGCGCAACGAATGGCATAACACTGTGTATCCCTGCGTACCCGGCCATGAGATCGTGGGCCGGATTGCGGCGATAGGCAACCATGTGAGCAAATTCAAGATCGGCGATCTGGCAGCCATTGGCTGCCTGGTAGATTCCTGCCGGGAATGTGATCATTGCAAAGAAGGCCTGGAGCAGTATTGCGATCAGGGCCCGGTCTTTACTTACAACAGCCCGGAAAAACAAACCGGCAAACAAACCTATGGCGGCTATTCGGAGAGCATCGTTGCCGATGAAAATTATGTACTGCGTGTACCGGCTAACCTCGACCTGGCTGCTACAGCACCCCTGCTCTGCGCTGGTATCACCACCTACTCACCACTTAAACACTGGAAAGCCGGTCCCGGAAAAAAAGTAGGTATTGTGGGCATTGGCGGACTCGGACACATGGGCATCAAACTGGCCAAAGCCATGGGCGCAGAAGTGATCGTCTTCACCACCTCCGCTTCCAAAACGGCGGATGCCAAACGGCTGGGAGCCGATGAAGTTGTGATCTCTACCGATCCGCAACAGATGCGCCGGTATTCCAAAAAACTCGACTTTGTACTGGATGCCGTGTCG
This sequence comes from Chitinophagaceae bacterium, assembly GCA_047600605.1. GTDB lineage: Bacteria > Bacteroidota > Bacteroidia > Chitinophagales > Chitinophagaceae > CAYMZZ01. The sequence goes on from JASGKK010000001.1 coordinate 2,207,193, forward strand.
GCCGTTCATGATATCAATGCCTATCTCGGTTTATTAAAACTGGATGGCACACTGGCCCTGGTAGGCCTGCCGGAGTTTCCGCTTTCGGTCATGCCATTTAATGTGGTGATGCCTCGCCGCAACTTTACCGGCTCTGCCATTGGCGGTATTGCCGAGACACAGGAAATGCTGGACTTCTGCGCCAAACACAATATCACCGCAGATATTGAACTGATCAGTATCCAGCAGATCAATGAAGCGTATGAGCGTATGCTGAAAGGCGATGTACGTTATCGTTTTGTAATTGATATGGCGTCGATAAAAAGGTAAGAGGTAGAAGGTAAAGGGTGGAAGGATCTAAGTATTCCCTCTGCCCTTTACCTTCTACCTCCCACCTTCATTCTGCCCGGGCCTAACAGCAGCAGGCAAACCAGTATAGCGCTTACCTCCAGTATCTCTACCGATCCTTCCCAACCATAGCCCTCGGCCAGGTTAGCGATCAGGGCCATGAGCATGACAGACAACATAGCTGCTGCAACTGGCTTCACAGCTACTCCCAGTATCAGGCAAATGCCACCACCTACTTCGATCAGCATGGCCATAAACCCCCAGAATACCGGCAAAAAACCAATTCCAACATGCCGCATCACCTTTCCGAGACTTTCCCAGCCTTCCACACCTCCTGTCAGTTTGAGCCAGCCATGCATAAATGCCATGGTAGCTCCCAGTACAATGCGTAAGATCAGTAATGCTATATCTGTTTTTCGCTGCTCCATTATTTTTATTTATAGTTCGGAATATGAAACCCCAGATTGATTGCCAGCGCCGCCTGCCACACGGCTTTTTTATCCTTATTTAAATGAATGATCATATCACCTCCCCGCTTCTCTGCTTTCTGACGCAGTGCGGGCGTCACCAACGGATCATCATCAAACCATACTTCGTCAATATAATAAAGCGTTTTGCCGGGCTCTTTTACCAGGATGTGCAGGTGCGCAGGTATATTCTCTCCGGGATAAGGTGCCGGACGTATCGTATTGATCTGAAAATGACCGTCGGCATCTGTCTTCAGCCATCCACGCAGGTGGCCGTGCCTCCGTCCATGCCGCTGACCGGGTGATGGCGAATAGTATCCTTTTGCATCGGTATGCCAGATATAAAGAACAATGTCGCGGGCTGCTGTAACTCCATCCGGTTTATATACGCTGCCTTTTATGATCAGTTGCTCACCGGGTTCATCTTTGCCGGGTATGTTCGCGACGGAGGTAATGTCCTGCAGCGGTGGCATGCCTTCATACATGGCTTCACAACCATCGCAATAATCACCTACCACCTCATCATTGGCCAGACCGGCCGATAATGAATCCGACTGCACATTGGTAGAACCAGGGTTGCAGGATGTCGCGGGTAACAAGAGCGGCATGGCCAGTATACCCGGCAGCATACGGATAAACGTATTTCTTTTCATGAGTGCTGTTTAGTCAAAAGTGCCGGATCACCGCAGCAAGCAGAAAATATTTACACGATCCGTCTTTTCTGCTTGATAAACGAATAAATGATCCGTTCAGCAAAACAATTTGAGCTGCTGACCAAAGCCGGCAAATCCGGTTAAGCGCACCTTTGTACTCTTATACATAAATAATAAACCATGAAAAAAGTAGTACTCGTAACAGGCGCCTCTGCAGGCATAGGCCTGGAAACAGCCCGGTTTCTGGCTCAGGCCGGGTATATTGTATATGGTGCAGCCCGCCGTATTGAACGGATGGAGCAACTGGCTGGCCTGGGCGTAAAAACCATTCGCCTCGATGTAACCGATGAATCATCCATGACCGATGCCGTAAACCGGATAATAAGTGAAGCAGGACGTATTGATGTCCTGATCAACAATGCCGGCTTTGGTTCTTATGGTGCCATTGAGGATGTATCGCCCGAAGATGCTAAATACCAACTCGAAGTAAACGTATTTGGTGCAGCAAGGCTCATACAACTGGTGTTGCCTCAAATGCGCCTGCAACAAAGTGGTAAGATTGTCAATATTTCTTCCATCGGTGGGAAAATAGCCACTCCTTTTGGCGGCTGGTATCATGCCAGTAAGTTTGCCCTCGAAGGACTTAGTGACAGTTTGCGCAATGAGGTAAAACAATTCGGAATCGATGTGGTAGTGATTGAGCCAGGTGGTATTACCTCTGAGTGGGGAGGTATTGCAGTTGAAAGCCTCCAAAGAGTTTCGGGTCACACGGCATATAAAACCATGGCCAGGGATTTTGCAGGAGCTTTTAGCGGAACGAAAAGTAAAAATACTGCACCGGTTGTCATTGCCAGTCTAATCAAAAAAGCCATTGAAGTACGGAAGCCAAAGGCGCGTTATTCTGCCGGCTATTTGGCTAAACCTACCTTAATTTTACGAAAATTATTATCAGACCGGCTAATGGATAAGCTTATCATGAGCCAGGTAAAACAAATGAGCCAGTCATGAGCGGACTTCTTCAACACAACTTCCTTTACTCCTGCGAGGAAGGCCGGAAACGGGGTAATGAACAGTTTGTACCTGAGCATGCATTAGGATGTATTATCAGCGGAGAAACGCATTTTCATACTAATGACAGCCTGCAGGTTTTTGGAAGCGGCATGATTGGATTAATCCGGAAAAATCAGTTGGTCAAAACCATGAAAGTACCTGCAGATGACGGCCGTCCTTTCAAATCAATCAATATTTTTCTTGACCGGGAATCGTTACAGCGGTATGCAGCAGAACAACGCATTGGCACTCAAAAGCACTACAGCGGCCCCTCCCTGGTTCAATTGACCGATGATCGCTTTATCCGCAGTTATTTCGATTCACTGCTTCCTTATTTTGATGAGCCCGACCAGCTTACACCTGCACTCGCAGCTCTCAAAACCCGTGAAGCCATTGAATTATTGTTGCGCAATCGCCCTGCCCTTCAGGCCTTTTTGTTTGACTTCAATGAGCCCCACAAAATTGATCTTGAAGCTTTCATGAACCAGAACTTTACCTACAATGTGCCACTCAGTCAGTTTGCCCGGCTTACCGGGCGTAGCCTGGCAACATTTAAGCGCGATTTTAAAAAGACATTTACCGAAACACCCGAAAAATGGCTGTCGGCCAGACGACTGGAGCGGGCACATTTTCTCATTTCACAAAAAAAGATCAGCCCTGCCAATGCGTACCTGGAAGCAGGTTTTGAAAACCTCTCACATTTTTCCTACGCCTTTAAGAAGTTTTATGGCTACAATCCTTCCCGATTAAAATAAATCCGATCAGCGATTTTCACAATTACTCGGCTTTCCTTAACACGCATTTGGAGAGAGCAGCTTAAATCGCTGTGCGTTTATGGCCCCCTCTTCTAACTTCTCAATGCAGCCCAATACCCAGAGATCATGTCGCCGTAGCTATCCGGCATTTGTTCCGGCATACTTTTTTTCTGCCATCAACATTCTTTACCTACCTCTAAGCATTTTTGTTTTACACTCCTCATTGGTCTTTATGTACTGAAGCAATACAAATATTTGCTACGCACAAAGTATATTATCAAGAGTCGCCGGAAAGAGAAGAATATGAGAGCACAATGCCTGCGTGCCAGCCGGGTAAACCCCGCACGGTCACTGCAACAGGAGTAAACTATTGATTGCACTCTTATTTACCACCATTATTTACATCATCATTAGAGATACCACGTTTATTCTTCTTAATACCGGCCGCCAGTTTGCCAAACTTATAGCTAAGACTGAAGTTGAAATTGCGGTAAATGCTGTTTTCTGTGTTGGACTGATAAAAATCGGGCGTCGAAGAATATTGTTTAAATGAATAATTCTTCTTCCCGAAATTACCGAGAATAAGGTTTAGCGATAACCGTTTATCAAACCACGATTTGCCTGCACTCAGCGAATAATAGTAAAAATCATCTGAACTGCCCTGCAATGTGATATACCGCCGGTTGAAACCGACATTGGCACCAAGTGACCAATCCCCGCCCGGCCGGTAGGTAAGCGCCGCAAAGCTATTAGTACGGATGCCTTCATTACTAAAAAACCGGCCATTATATGGCCCTTTCACCCATACATAAAATGCACCTGTGCTGAAATTGACGGAAAATTTACCCATTGGATAATTGCCTGTGATGTTGAGCCGGAGAATAGAATTGGTACCAATATTCTCGTAAGTAGTTTGCGTAAGCGTATCTGACAGGATGCGTACTACATTGGTAATTGTGCCGCCGGAATAGAGATAACTGGCACGCAGATTCAGCGTTCCTTTACCGGTTTTGGTATATCCCAGCTCGCCCTGGTAGCTTTGTACAGCTTTCAGATCAGGATTGCCGGAAGAGATCAGTTGCGGATTGGATTTATCTACAAAAGGGTTGAGCAACCAGATGCCCGGCCGTTCTATACGACTGCTAAAACCAGCCGTGATCGTCTGATTACCGGGCAAAGTACGCATCAGGGATAGTACCGGGGTGAAATTGGTGTATTGCCTGTTGATGCCGGTACCAGTTGTTTTAAAATCAGCATCCACCAGCGTATGCTCCAGCCTGATACCCAGTTTGGCCGTTACAGCATTTATTTTCCAGCTCCAGGAATTATAAAATCCCAGCACATCCTGCTGGTAGTTGAAGTCATTGGCACGGCGTACATCTTCCACAGGCTCCTGCTGTTCCCAGTTGTATACCGTTGCACGACTGGTGTTGCTGCGGAGAATAATTTTTACACCTGTTTCCATAGTAGCCTTGCCAAAAGGATGTACATAATCCAGTTGCAGGGTGTTTTCTTTTGCAGATGACCGGTTATATTGATCATTGTCAGGGCTGTTGTAATTTGTTTTATCCGTGATGCGGCTCAATACGGAGTAATTATTCACAAACGCATTGTAACGATAAGAAAATGTCAGTAGCTGCTGCGTTTTATTTCTGAATCCACGCTGATAGTTAAACCCCAGATCACCAGACTGCCAGGGCGTTCGCTGATCGTTGGTGATTGTATAGAGTTGTTGTCCCATATTTGGCTCATCGTTTCCAAAGATCGAATTGAGTGTAGCTGTTCTCCGCGAAATTCCAGAGCCGATATACCCGGAAACGGTAAACAGGTTTAAACTATCTGCTTCAAAACTGAGTTCTGCATTACTGAAAAACGAACGTCCCCATATCTTATTGGAGTTTTGCTGCTCAAATACCGATACAGGATCATAGGTCTGGCGGTAGTTGCTGGAGTGAACGTCGGTTTTGAGCCGGTAGCTACGGCTGACAGAAGCACTGGCCCCCCATTTGTTTTGCCGGAAAGTACCAGTACCCGTCAGAACGGGGCCAAATGGAATACTGTTGCGTGCGGTGATGGTTGCATTGTAGCCATTATCGGTCCGTTTATTCAGAACAATATTAATGATGCCCGCCAGCCCTTCACTGTCATACTTGGCCGGAGGTGTTGTAATCACCTCTATCTTTTGTACACTCGATGCCGGCATGGCACGCAACGCATCTTTCGGGCTATTGACCAGCAGGGCAGATGGTCTGCCGTTGATAAAAATACGATAGCTGCCACTACCCTGCAGCTGGATGTTGTCGTCTCCGTCAACCGACAGCAATGGAACTTTACGTAATAGCTCCATTACAGTCTGGGCCTTACTGTCCGGGTCAGCCTGCACATCATAACTGATACGGTCAATCTCCTGTTTGATCAGCGGGCGTATGGCAGTGACCACCACCTCTTTCATACTGGTTGTTGCAGGTTGTAACCAGATCTGCCCTATATTAATTGTATTATTACCGGCAAACAAGGTATCTGCCAGGAAAACAGTTTTACTATGATATCCCACCAATGTCACTTCCAACTGATGATTGCCGGCCGGGATTTGCAGCAGTTGAAAGCGGCCATCTGTTGCACTCAGGGTTGCTGCCAGTTGTTTACGATTTACATTGCTTTTAATTTCCAGGCTCACCACACCCAAGGGTTGCTGCGTGACCGAATCAGCAACATATCCGTTAACGGTATAGGAAACAGGTTGCCGGGCCTGTATGCTCAATGAAAAAAGTACGGCAGTGATAAAAAAAAACTTCCTCATATGCAATAATGTCTCACTCCGGTCAGTCATGACAACTGACCCGGCTAGTTGAATGATCCGGTTTAATATCCAGAGATTATATCTGTTGACTACGACATATTTGTCGTCTTACAGAAGCTGTATTATATACTTATTGATAAAGTCGCCGAATGAGCAGAAATGTTGCATGAAAAAGGCGGGAGCAAAAAATGAAAGACAAAATAATATGTTAATGTCACTATAGCATTACGGTACTGCAAAAAAATCTGTCTTTTACTTTTCCCTTTCATTGCAGAGCTGGTATAATAATCTATAAGCCCAGGATGTGAGTCGCCCTTTGCCTGATAAGTTTTACCAGTTCTTTTCCGGTAAGCGGGGGGAAAATTTTATACTTATTTTCAAATGGAGCGGCTTTGACTTCTTCCTGCAATAATCCATAGAGAGCCCCTCCTTCTGCCACCTCCGCGTTCAAGAGGTCTATCTTGCAAAATCCATGCAGATACGCCTGATACAAGTGTATTAATGCTGTTTTCCATCTTCCTCTGCTGGACAGATGACAGGCTGAATAAAAATGTACATCTACAAATTCGTCTGCACGCCTGGAAAAGTATTCGTTTGGTCGCCGCGAAACGGCTGCGAGCCGGCTATAACGGCCGCTAAGCCAGGAGAGGAGTCCCTTCAATACAGTGTCTTCCTGGTTAAATGCAGGCGTATTGATTTTCAGTTTTTCGACCCGTATGCCTGCCTGATCAAATCCTTTTTCTTCACGGACCAGCAAATTCGCCTTGCCGGTTGGTTTCCCTTTCTCGCTGAATTCTGCTGAAGCACCAAAACAGTGATGCATGTCGCCTGCGCTTTCCGGTGCTATTACATTGAATAAATAATGGCTGTATGGAGCTCCGAACTGATCCGTAATTGTGATAGAAAGACAAAATGAATTTCTGCAATGCGCCTTCCCTCCAAAAATACTGGCAGGATTGTCTACATTGACTTTTATTTCCACAGAGCCATTCGCTTTAATCCGGATGGGAAATTTCCATAGCCCATCCAGATCGCTGGCCAGGCTGTAAATAAAATAATCTCCTGCATAGGGGAAAACATCGCTGGTATCTTTTGCAGGTTGCAGGTCTTCCTCATCCTGTGCCAGCAACTGTCTTACAAAATTCTGCCCATGTTCTTTTTTCAAAAAAAGCCGCCACAGGTCGGCATCCAATGGTGAGCGGTCAAGCAGACGTACCCGCTTAATGATTGATTTATGTTTCTGATATTCTTCCGGGTTATCGCTGAGTTTAGTGAGCCGGATAGGTCCGGCCAGTATATCTGTTGACTTAAATTCTATTCCTGCGTATACTCCATATAAAATAGTTTCTTTATTGTGCTGATCGGGGAAAAAATTACGCTGAATGTACATGGTAAACCGGTTGACCCGCGAATTGAGGTCAAAATCAAAATATCCTACCAGGTTATCATTAAATCCGCTCACAATCCTGATACGTCCGTTGTAGGGTCTTGGGTTACTGTTGGCGTCCGGCACATGGATTCTCACATGAGTGGAGGAAAATACCTGTATCAGCATGGTTTCCATAACAGGCCGGGGGCGCCGTTCTCCTATTATTTCTCCTTTGTATATCCCTTCATAAGTCGACTTTAATGCTTCTACCTCCTGCAGGCCCGGCAGATCTTTCCATGCCCGCGGAAACAAACGGGGAATAGACAGCCTTGTTCTGAAAAGAAAATGATAGGCCCAGTCGGGATAGGAAGAACGCAGCTCTTTTACTGCATTCTGCACGTCGCTGTAATGAGCCTTGCGTTGTAGTAAAAGAAACCCGGCTATAGGAAACGGCACGCCATCCAGCACATCAAATGAAGAATAAGTCCCCAGTATAAGTTCTTCACTAAACCGAAGTCTGTTGTCTGAAGACCGTACAAGCAATGCGAGCTGCGATTTCCTGCGTGGCTCCTTTCCTTTGGCAGTAAGGCTAATAAAAAGTATTTCTCCCGACACAGTGATATCTTCTTTCGCAGCAAACAACTCCAGTTTTACATCCACGGACTCAGATGCGGAGTCAGTAGTACGTGGAGAAGCAAAAAACTGCAGCCGGGCCCATTGTATATCATCCTCTCCCTGTATGGAAAGAGACAGGCAGCTTGCATTTATTCCCGAAAACCCGTTATTATCGGCATTGTCCTGCTTCCAGTAATAACAAACATAGTTCAATGCAAAATCACGTTTTTTAAGACTGCCTCTCCGGTCAAGATCCATTTGAAAATGCTCGCAGAATGCAACAATGAATTCAACGATATACATTCTTTCAAACTCCTGATCGAGTTTATCAACGTTCCTGTCTATGGTAGGCCGGGAAAATTTTCTGACATTATTGTCGTTGGGGAGCGGTTTAATGGCTGCAATTTCCTGATCCCATTTGCCTGTGCACTCTTTTCTGACATAGGTCTGCGCTTCTTTTTTAAATTCCAGGAAAAGAGTTTTTAGCTCAGCAGGGCTCAGCTCCTTCAATTCGGTGCGGTTCATAGACAAGGTTTATTAATGACAAGGCAACCAGTACTTAAGCACTCTAAATTTAATTGAAGATTTTATGCAAGATTCTTTTTGAGCCTTTTTTTTTGCTCACGAACACCACTATTTGCTCAATCTGTTAATATTATTTCACTTTTGAGCAGATTAACCCATAACACACTTCTAGTTAGCTCATTACGCTCATACTTTATTTGGAACGTGTATTTTGTACGCATTAACTTTAAGCATAGTAATTACTACCCTTCTAATCCGCTCCCCGCAATTATTATTTATTGAATTTCAAGGCTTTAAAATGAAACATTCTCAAAAAACAAACACTATGTACATCCGAGACATTTTCGCCCTAAAAAGTGGCAGACGACATTGTAAAACCAGTCTATGCCTATCTGGCGAACACCCCCAACCGATCTGTCAAACCACATTTACTGAACTCCTAAACAAAATGCTATGGATTCCACCCAATGCCCCGTATGCAGCAAGCCCATAGAGACCGGTAATCCAGTATGTCCCCATTGCGGCACAAACTGGACACGCCGCCATCTTTTGGACAGAATCGTGAAGGAGATCATTCACTACTTCACACACCTGGGCCCGCAATACCGGCTCACCGTTTATGAGTGGGTCAACAATACAGGAGATTCGCTGAAAGAACTCACAACAAAGGGATATGACAGGTTTCATAAACCTGTTTCCTTCCTGCTTATCTCTGTTGTTTTTTTCCAGTTATTTGGCCAGTACATATTAATTCCGCAGGATTGGGATATCGGTGTAGCTTATAAGGTATCCAAATCCATCCTGTTGCTTTCTCTTGTTGCGCTAACCATCATCTGCTGGTTGGTATTATTCAACCCGCAACTGGATTTTCTTCAGGCATTCGTGGCCTGCTGCTACATTTTTGGCAGTGTTCTCACTCTTGTTCCCTTTTTGTCGGTAATACCGATTACATTCTATTCCTATCTGTCGCCGCTGCCACGTCATTGCCGTTATGTATGTGCTGATCTGCTGACGCTGATTCTTACCGTATCCATGCTGCTGAAGATGGCTAATAGCCTGCAGTTTTCCAGAACAAGAAAAGTCATTTGTGTCATTACCTTCGGCCTCCTCTACACCCTCCTTATTATTGAAGGAGTAAAACTTGACAGAGGTGATACAAATGATGCTTCCTCAAAAATGGCCGGCCCTAAGAAAGAACTCAAAACTAATCCGCTATCCACTCCTGCTGTCAACGTTCGGATATCCGGATACACAGGAGGCAACCAATAAGGTTTTGCTCTGTAAAAACAGTTCAGGCAGAGAAGGGAGGGCACCTGTTAAGCCCATCTTTACCTTCGCCGCCTGAACTTTTTGTTCTTTTTGAGCATTTCCAAATAAATGCCCTACCTTTTAAAAAAATCATCATGGGCCTGCTCGATCGGCTATTGGGAAAACAAAAACAGGAAACCCCTCCCACACATCCCATCGGTAAAGAAGAATTTTCGGAGTTAATCAGGCAAACCGTTGCCGGGTATCAGGAAGCAGCCTGCCCCTGTGCATTTCCCCGCTTTATTCAATATACCAGTATAGATTGTGTGGATTGGGGAAAATCGTTTTCCATGTACGAAACAGAAATGTTCATCGCACATGCGCTTGCCTGCTATGATAAGGGGAATGAACAGGGAGAAGGCGCCATCTACAGCTGTAAAAAATGCGGATCTACCTTTCAGTTTGGCTGGTCAGATTTCAGCATTCACGTAAGCAGAAGTTATTTCAAACCACTACAGCTGAAAGCTGCACAGATCGGTGCAGATGCAGAAACTCCTATTCCTTATTATGGCGGGTTTGCCGGCCACGCCCTGCCTGATCAGCACCTTTTCCGCCGTATTGATGCAACAGCCTTCCTTGCATATGTGAGGGCGCTGAAGCCATAGCCTGAAACACGTACAAAAGAAAGGCCATCTCATTTGTCTGAATCCATCTTGCACGCCAATCCCCCGAAAGGATGATTTGACCATATACATATAAAAGCCCCTAAAATCCCGCAAAAACGGGAGAGAATACCTGCATTTTCAGCTGTTTATTTGTAAAGGTGAAATATAGTACAGCAATGTCCTGTTTTGCCTGCCACCAATCTGTATCCGGACAACGGAGAAAATAATTGCTGACGGATGATTAATCACCACTGCTGAATTATGAAAGACAATCTGATCATGAATGCCGATATGGCTCACCGTTTTGGCCAGAGCCTGCACCAGTTGGGTCATGCTGTGCTGGAATTACAGAAATTGAGCTACACACTGGCACCACAGCCGCTTGCGCAACTGGGACTGGATGCTGCTATGGAAGCCCTGTGCCGGCAGTATAATGAGCCAGGCAGGCAAACCATCAGTTACCAGCCAGCCGGCATCGCTGCAGAGCTTATCAGCAATCCTGTTTCTATTGCTATCTACCGCATATCGGAAGCCCTGCTCAGTAATACCAATGCGCCGATCAGTATCAAAAAAATCAGCACAGGTGTAGACCCCGTGAGCCGGTCGATCAATTTAATGCTGACCGATATCAGAAGCAACGTTGATATCACCCAGGTGAGTGGTGCACAAAAAAATCTCTGGTTATATGTGAATCATTATATCATGTATATGAACGGGCGTATCAGCTTCCATCCTGCAGCCGGAGAGGGCACAGAAATACGGATATCCTTTCCGGTCTGAAAAGGTTTAATTCTGTGCCCCCTGCCCTGATGCCGGAAAGTGCTGTTGCAGAAACGAGAACACTTTATCAAAATGGCGAAGCGGCTCGCCATGGCCTCCTGCGTAAGCTTCATGTTCATACGGATATTTAAAGCGGGAGGCCTGCAGCCGTTTCATCATTTTATCACACATGGCAGTAGAGGGACATATCTCATCGCTTTTGCCAGACATCAGCAAAATGGCTCCTTTTATTCTTTCCACAGGTATCAGCGCATTTTTCTCTGCTGCTGTATCCTGCAGCATGGCTTCAAAAGCCCCACGCAGGTCGTTCTTCATCAGAAACGGAACAGCTGCTTCATTGACTGGCACAAAAGGCAATTCGCGGCCGGCATACGTCCAGCAGGATGTTGTGAAATGCATGGTATGGCCAGGAAAAACGGCATGACTGGCAGACAGACCGATCACGCAACTGATGTCGGGATAATAACTGGCCAGCAACAATGCGAGGTCTGCTCCACGCGAACCACCAATGACTGCAGTGCGGCCTGCGGCAACGCCCGGTTGCCGGTGTGCAGCTGCGATAGCAGCATAAACCCCGTCGATGGCGATGCGGTCAAGTGTATCAGGAGTACCCTTACAGGCAAAATAGCCAATGGCCAGAAAGGCATATCCGCGCTGGAGAAATTCATCACGCGTTTTCTTCCAGTGCGTACTCGTCCAGGCGTTACCACCCTCCGAGCCTCCCAGTCCTACGACCAGTGGCTGCTCTTTTCCCGTTCCTTTATATAATACAGCTTCTACACCGGCTGCCCTAAGTGTGTCTTGCGAAAATGCGGGGCACGAAAAAAACATTCCCAAAAACAGGAAAATCACCCAACGAGTGGTCGTCATAATTACTTTGTTTCCTCAAAAATGCGGGATTGACAGCAAAGAGTTTTTGACCTGTATCAAAAAATTATTTCTCGGCCCTGATGCGGCTCAATGTCTCCTGGGTAATGCCCAGGTAGGTCGCTACCATACCCAGCGGAATCCGATGATAAATATCATGATAGGCGTTACGAAAATGATCATACTTTTCCCGTGCTGTGGTAAACCGGAGTGATGTAACACGCTCCATGAGGTGACCAAAGACTGTACCCATCGACAGACGCGAGTACCGCTCCATCTCCGGAAAATGTTCAAACAGGTATACCAGATCGCCGACATGAAGCACATACGCTTCCGTATCCTCAATGGCATCTATATAATAAATATCCACCTGCCGCTGAATGAAGCTACGCGGAGAATTGACCCATTCTTCTTCGCAACAGAAATACTCGCTGATCTCCTTTCCGTCTTTCAGGAAATAAGTACGCATCAATCCTTTCTGAATAAAATAACTGCGGGTGCATACGACACTGGCATCATGTACCAGTTCGCCTTTTTTGAATGCGCGATAACTGAGCCGGTCAAGGAGTGCTGTTCTTAACTCCGGGCTTACCCTGATATATTTTTCAAAATGCCTGATCAGCAGATCGGCAGGATCTGGTTGCTGCATAATACGGCAAAGGTAGGGTGTGGCCGGTAGTACGCATTTTTGAAAAAAAGTCGCTTTCGCCCATCAACTATTCCGACTTCAGACTTTTGGCCGGGTTGGTCAATGCTGCCTTTACCGCCTGCATACTTACGGTTGCCAGCGTCAGCAGCAAAACCCCGCCTGCAGTAAACAGGAATATGGTCCAGGAAATAGAAGTGCGATAATTGTATTGCTGCAGCCATTGATGCATCGCATACCAGGCAACCGGTATCGTGACGAGGCAGGAGAGTGCCACAAGTTTTATAAAATCAGCAGAAAGCATACCCCATACCTGGGTCACCGAGGCTCCCAGCACTTTGCGAATACCGATCTCTCGTGTGCGCTGCTCGACCACATAAGCCGTTAGTCCAAACAATCCCATACAGCTGATAAAAATGGCCAGTATGGCAAATGCCGCAGCCAGTCGGCCTACACGGGCCTCCAGTGCAAATTTGGCAGCATAAGACTGGTCCACAAATTCATATTCGAAGGGAGCCGAAGGAATGATCTTTTTAAAAATCTTTTCAATACCTGCAAGTGCATTGCTGACCGATTGCCCCGTATGCAGCCGGAGCAGCATTACATTGACATTATCTGGCTGCATAAAATACATGGTCTGCTTTACCGGCTCAAAGGGCGACTCCATCAACAGATCTTTCACTACACCCACCACATGGTATTCCCGTTGTTTATCATTTATCTGCCAGCGCACCACACTGCCTACCGGATCTTTGAGTCCCATGAATTTTACAGCCGTTTCATTCAGGATAATGGCCGAGGCATCGGAAGGATAATCGCGCGAAAAGTCACGTCCCGCTTTCATCTGCCATTCTACTGTTTTGCCAAACTCATGGGTAACAAAAATGGTATTGAAGTCGCCGGTGAAATCAGGAGCCTTACCAGCCCAGTCAAATTCTGTATTGGTTGACCATACACTGGTAAGCGGGCTCGATGACTCCGCCATTTCTGAAATCACCCCAGCCTGCTTCAGCTCAGTACGCAACAGATCATACTTGCCATAAAAATCATTTGACTTCATCGTGATCATCACCATACCACTCCGGTCATATCCTACCGGCCGGTCACGTGAATGCTCTACCTGCCGGTATACGATCGTTGTGCCAATGATCAGCGTAAGCGAAATAGCAAACTGCACACCTACCAGCACCTTGCGCGAAAACACTGCCCGGCGACCCATTTTAAATGTACCCTTCAGCACCTTCACTGGCTGGAAGGAAGAAAGATAAAGGGCCGGATAACTTCCAGCCAGTACGGCGGTGAGTAAAGCAAAAGCGAATGTAATAAACCAAAACAGGGGTTGTGCCCAGGGGATCAGCATTTGCTTATCGGCAATAGTATTAAACACCGGCAGGACCATCTGTACCAGGCACAGGCCCAGCAAGAAAGCAAAAAGTACGATCAGCAGTGATTCTGTATAGAACTGGAAGATCAGCTGACGACGCATGGAGCCAATCGCTTTTCGCACGCCCACCTCACGTGAGCGCTTTTCGGAGCGTGCCGTGCTCAGGTTCATAAAGTTGATACAGGCCAGCACCAGTACAAACACACCCACCAGACCAAACAACCACACATACTCTATCTGTCCGCCCTGCTGCACGCCATTTTCCCAGTAGGAGCGCAAGTGCCATTGGTTCATGGGATGCACTAATATAACGGGGTTGTACAATTTTTCGGCCTCCGATAAATGGTCCTTCTTAACAGACCTGATCTTTTTATTCACTCCTTCAAAACTGGCCTGCGGTTTCAGTTTCACAAATGCCTGAAAAGAATTGTTGCCCCACTCTGCCCGGTCCCTGGCCTGTGTTACCCAGCGCTCGGTGACCGCATAAAGCTCCCAGGAAGCAATAAATTTTACTCTCCGAAAAGTAGTGTTATACGGCAGGTCTTCATACACCGCAGCCACTTTCACCGTTTGGGCATTATCAATCTTCATCAATTGACCCATCGGATCGCTTTTACCAAATACAGCTTCTGCTGTAGAAGCAGCCAGCATGATATTGCCAGGCTCCAGCAATGCCTTGTAATCGCCCTGTATCATCTTTAGCGACAACAGATCAGGCGCCCCTTTATCCATATATATTCCCCGGCGACCGATATGCTTATCGCCCGCAGACAAAATATGATCGTCTTCCCAGGAGGCCATCACTATTTCATCAAAATCATTTCCGTATTGTGCCTGCAGGGCAGCACCAAGCGGAAATGGCAGCGACTCTTCCGTATAAACAACACCATTGAAAGTCTGCTGCTGCATGACCCGGCCTATACGGTCATGATCAGCATGGTACCGGTCAAAAGATAATTCGTCATAGATCCACAGCCCGATGAGCATGGCTACCGCCATACCAACAGCCAGTCCGCTGATATTGATAAAAGATGAAGACTTGTCGCGAAAAAGGTTGCGCCAGGCGATCCGGATATAACTCTTTATCATACCTATTTTTTACTGAAACAGATGAAAGACCATCCATTGCTGTCTAAAGCAATGCCAATTACACACACAATTGCTAATCAAACTATTAATTAAATAAAAATGTAATAGAGTGTCCGTTTTTGGTACAGGGAATGTACGTTAATGAGTACTGAGTTGTAAGTAATAAGTTTTACGTATCACGTTATACCTTTATACTTTTTTTACAGCAGCCGCAAAGTCGTGCCTTCTACATATAAAAATTGTTTACCGGCCGGCTCTATTGCCTGATCAATACCAGCCAGGCTTTTCATTTCGCGGTTAAAATGTGACTGGTCGGTGTAGCCCAGTTCAAACGCAATAGAACGCCAGCTGCGTTGGGGGTGCAATTGTTTCTGACGCAAAGCATGCCGGCTGCGGGCAATCCGCAGATAGCCTTGCGGCGAAAGACCGGTACGCATTACAAATACCCGGCGAAACTGCCGCTCACTCAGATAATACTGGCGAGCCATCTGCGTCACGGCAGGCGATGTGCCTGCATCAATCGCTGCCAGTATTTCTTCCAGCCCATCTCTTTCGTAGCCCGTATTTTTCCGCCACTGCGCCAGTAAGAACTTTTCTGCGATTGGCTGTCGTTCCGATATACCGCTGGCAACTGCAACCTGCTGACCCATTATTTCCCATTCATTACCCAACGAAAGAGCTGCCGGAATAAAAGCATCGGAAAAATGAGTGGGTGGTATACCAAACAAACGATAAAAACCCAAGGGCCTGAATACGATCACAAACATCGACAGTACCCCCTGCATATCCAACCGGAGCAGAGAGCTGCGCACAGCTCCCCTGACATTGCACAGATAAGAAGGCGAAAGCATATCCTGTCCTGTTTCGCTAACACCCGCATGCGTCACCACCGGGGCAGGCCCTGTTGTCACAAACAGGCATTGCTCCAGTTTGGCCGGCAAGAGGCGGCTTACCCACTCACCTGCAGCCCCCATACGCACATTCAGATAACAGCGGATATAGGGCTGTAGCACGTTACAGGGATAACCAACATCATGCTGAGGCAACATAGTCAATTTTGTTAAAGAGGAAAATGCAGGGCAAAAATGTCCGATAAATACTACATGACTGCTCCTGCTGCCCACTAAATTTACAGCGGTTGAAAACGTTTCAAAAAAGAATAGATGAAAAAAATTGCAAAAAAGATTCTGATACTCCTGTTGCTGGCAGTGATAGCCATTGCCGGACACCTGATCTATCTCAATAGTCTGGCTCCCAAAGAAAGTTATCCTGCAGACAGCTACCTGCTACAGGAAGACAATAAACGGGCGCTTATCATCATGGCACATGACGATGATGCAGTAGGTAGCTCGGGCACCATGTCCATGCTTTGCGAAAACGGGTGGAGTATCCGTGAAATGTGTTTCTTTCAGCAAGGGGGATTGTATGCCCGCAAAGACAGTATCAAAAATCCGCAGCGCAGGATCGCGTTGCAGAAAGTCGCCCGCATACAGGGGCTGGCCGGTATTGATCCGATCGACTTCAACTTCCGCAACGACATGAATACAGAAGCTGCCTATATGCCTATGCCTTACAACATGTTTACCCAAAACTATAAAACCGATTCACTCACGCATATTATCGGCAGGTATATCCGGGAGCATAAACCATCTGTATTGTTCACCCTTGACGATAAAATCGGCGGATACGGCAATCCTGATCATGTGCTGATGAGTCAGCTTGTGCTCAACTATTGCCGGCAGCATAAAAACGATTCCGGTTTTACCGTCAAAAAAATCTACCAGGCGGTATTCCCTCCTTCTCTTGCCGAAGGAGTATTGGGTAAAATGCCTGTATATAATGAAGCCAAAAAAATATATCAGTGTACAGGTATGCCACTACCCACAGTAGAGATCAGCATTTCATCTTATGCAAGTCAGAAGAAAACATGTATGCAGGCTTATACCACGGAGCAGAACTCTATTAAAAAGATCTGGCCATACTACAACTGGTATCCGTCCTGGATCTATTTCAGGATTTTCGATCGTGACTTTTTCCGTGTACTGGATGTAAGCACGCTATGATCACTCCTTTGTATTGAAATACACAAACCCGGTACGGGCATTAAAATAACCATACTCCTTATAGTTAAGCGAGTAATTGCCGGTAACCAGAAAGAATCCATTACCATAGGAACTGAACCGGATCGGTTGCAGCGGAAATACCACGGTGCCGTCCGTCTTAATCAATCCGCATTTATCATCCTTTGTTACTTCCAGTATGCCGGGCTCGTCGGTAAAGTAAATACTCTTGTATTCCAGGGGCAGGACTTCGCGGCCAGTCTTATCAATCAGCCCATACAGGTAGCTATAGCCATCCGTATGCACAATGGCCGCTCCCTGTTTAAACTCAAACTCAAAATCGTATCCTTTCGGAAAAGCAAGGCTTCCCTGCTTGTTGTATGCGTACCACTTCTTGTCTTTGTGGCGGATAGCGACCATCCCATCTGAATAATGCATTTGAAAAAATGTACGCACATAAGCGCCCTGAGCAGCACGGCTGGTATCCTCAAAGCTTACCAGTTGTGCTATACGCTGGCCTGTTACATCCAGCACATTGTGTACATTATTAATGTAGGTAATTATAGCCGTACCATCGCTGACGGGATTGGGTAGTATGCCCCGGAAGTGAAAAGCTATACGGCCATTGTCCATATCAAAATAAGCGGTTGAATCGGTTGTAGTACGGTAATTGGCATAGGGCTGCCATTCAGATACCCATAACTCTTTATACCTGATGGGAAGAACAAGCTGTCCATAACGGTTGATAGCACCATAAAGGTTATTGAGCTTTACGCGTGTGCCATAAACGCCGGCATACAGATCATCTACCTGATAACCGAGCAGGCCTTTGGCATCGCGCCCATACAGCCAGTATCGGCCATTCTGTTTCATACCTATCACACAGCCGCCGGGTTGCCAGAGTGCATCGTCAAAATCTGCCGCCACTTTCATACCGGCATAACTATAAAGATGCGCCACTGTTTTTCTGCCACTTGCATTTTCTGTATACTTAAAGGCCAGGAATACCCGATTGTTGTCAAAGCGGTGTACAGAAGCATACTCAAAGGGAACGATTATTTTCCCCGTGCTGTCTATTACCCCGGCGCCCGTTTCCTTGCGGCCTTCTGCCAATCCCTGTTTCATCGGTTGTCCCGACTTGAGGGTTGAATCATAAAATGCCCAGGTACCGTTTTCCCGAACATATCCTCCCCATACCCCGTTTATCACAAAAGCATACCCTTCACTGAAAGGAGTAGCCCATTCAAATATATATTTCAACCGCTCTGTATTACTGGCATCCACATAGCCATATTTACCCTGCACGCGCGAAGGGTACAGGAGCGGCAATTGTGCTGCAAGCGGAATAGTAAATCCGAGAAACAACAATACAATACATACCTGCCTGAACATAGACCTGTTTTGCCTGCCAAATTAAAAAGTGGTGAGCGCCTGCAGTATACCTTAAGCAGGGTATTTTGGAAAGTAGTAAGTGAGGTAAAGGGTAGAAGGGGGAAGGTAAAAGGGCCTCTTCAAATTTTCAAATCATCAAATCTTCAAATCATCAAATCATCAGCACATTGGCATATTAGCACATTAGCACACTGCCCGCACATCTTCAAACCTTCAGCACACTAACTCTTTATTTCCTAAGCCTGGCCAGTTCATCTTTCGCCTTACTGATCCATGCGCGGTTACGGCTTTTTTCGCGACCCGACAAATGGGTGACTTCGCCGAGCATTTCTGTAAATATTGTTCGCGCTTCATCGGCACGTCCCTGGCGGATGAGAAATGACCCATACTCACTGCGGGGTTCATAGTTAGCAAAACGGCCATTCATCTGGCGAAACTCTTTTTCTGCTTCTTCCGTACGGCCGGTCTTTTC
The DNA here is from genome assembly GCA_047600605.1 of Chitinophagaceae bacterium. GTDB lineage: Bacteria > Bacteroidota > Bacteroidia > Chitinophagales > Chitinophagaceae > CAYMZZ01. The sequence goes on from JASGKK010000001.1 coordinate 2,226,357, forward strand.
AAGGGCGAGAGTATACTTAATATGTGCCGCCGAACGGGCAAACTGCGGAGATTTATAAACCTTACGTGCCAGCGGAATCAACTCTTCATACCGGCCTACAGCGGCATAAGCCAGCACCATCTGCTGAAGCAGGTGTTCGTTTTCCTGAAATACACCGGTATAGCTGCTTTCATACAGTTCGATGGCTCGTTGGGTATCACCCCGCTGCAATAATGCATCGGCCAGCGCGATCCTGTTTTGAAAGGTATCAGAAAAACGGAGCTGCTCTTCCAGTTTGCGTACAGAAAGTCCCGGCACCACAGCCGATGCCACACCTGAGCGGAGTTCATTCACGTTGCGGCGGGTCAGTATTTCCGAATACAAATAGACCAGGCAACCAATAAGTGGAAGAAAAATGATAATCCAAAGCCATTTGTTATCATTTCCCTTACGCATACAGTGCCATACACAGATAAGCTGGATGATCAGTATGACATAATAATACTCAGACAGCAGATGCATGTACTTGATGGTGGTTAGCTTCAAAAATAACCAGTTTTTGTAAAATCTTTCTGCCCTGTTCACTCTCCGGATTCTTCTACAGATCGAGGGTTATTTAAGTCAAAACAAAGCCGCTTTTCTTTCAACTCCCTCCTGTACCAGGCAAAAACAGGACTAATGGTTTACACCTATTTAATTGATTAAAAGATAGTTATGAAAAAAATTTGACTTTTATCAATTGGGATCAAGGATATCCTTTTCTATTTTGCACTTCAAATATCCTTTACAGAAAAACCAGAGTAGCATGCACCAGAATTATTCCGGCTCCCGGCATATATCCCCGCCGGTACGCCTCATTAGCCTCCAGTATACCACTTTATTTTCCCCTGATATTTAAGTAAAAAACCACCAGTATCTATGAACCAGTTAGTCCGTTTTGGGCTCGCGGCTTTATGCCTGTGGGCCGTCGTGACCCATGTACAGGCACAAACCATTCCGACCGATATCACGAATCTCCAACTATGGCTCGATGCTTCCGACCCCAATGGAAATGGCAGTTCTCCTTCCAATGGAGCTGTGCTCAGCAGTTGGAAAGATAAATCGGGGAATAACCGTCATACATCATTGCTCAATGCCGGGTCGGGTTATACCTCACCCTCTTACTATGGCAACCAGATCAATGGCAAAGCTATTATCCGCTTTACGCGCACATCGGGCGTAATCGGCTCCGGTTATTCAGCACCACTTGACATCAGGGCTATGACCAGTCCTGAAATCACCATCTTCACTGTATACAAACAGGGAACCCGTTCAGGAGACCAGGCCGTATGGGGATGTGATAATGGAGGCTGGGATCGTTTCTTCTTCAGCAGTCGTGCTACAGACTTTGATATGGGCTCCGTATCATTTGGCAACGTCAGCCCCTTTACGGTTAATGTAACCGGAGCCGGTCAGCTGGGTCAGTTGAAATGTCTTACCGCCGTATACAGCAAGGCTGGCGGTACTGATGGATCAGCTATCTACTTCAATGGGCAGTTGGTGACCAAATTTACCGACCAGACCACTATGGGCACCGATGCTTTGAACGCTATCCGCATTGGCCTGGATGGTGATGATAATTTTTTCAACGGCGATATGGCCGAAATGATCGTTTACAATCGTAAGCTCACCCTCTGCGAGATTACACAGGTCAACCGGTATCTCAACCAGAAATATGGAGTGACCTATTCGGCCGTGAGCATCACTGCTGGCGGAGCTACCACATTTCTCGATGGCCGTTCTGTAACCCTGAGCAGCAGCAATACAGGTACAGCCTTTCAGTGGCTTCGCGATGGCGTGGCTATCAGTGGCGCCACCACCAACAGTTATGTGGCTACCACCAGCGGCGATTACAAACTGGTAGTGACCAATGGCTGTAATGACACCTCTGCCGCCATTGCTGTAACGGCTACCATACCTGCGCCTCCTGCCACTGCCCTGCACTTTGATGGGGTAAATGATTATATAGATGCAGGTTCTTCCATCACCGCACAGAGCATCAAAACACTTGAGTGCTGGGTCAGGTTCAACAGCCTCAGCGGTACGCAGGAGATCGTAAACAAATCGCGCACCAGCAATGGTATCGAACTGCTTATCTACAATAATAATCTGGCTTTCTTTTGTATGAATACCGGCACCAATGTGAGCCATATCGATTATCCCGTCAGCAATCTGCAAACGGGCCGATGGTACCACCTGGCAGCCACCTGGAACGGTTCAGACCGTACTACCATGCGGCTTTATGTAAATGGTGTATCGGTAGGTACGCGCATAGACGTGGGCAATGTAGGTCCCGTAGGAGTATCTGACCCGGGTGCCGGCAGCAAACTGATGGTTGGCAACTGGAATGACGATAACCGTTATTTCTCCGGCCTCATCGATGAAGTGCGTGTATGGGACCGTTTACGCTCTGAGACCGAACTACGTGCCAATGCATATGACACGCTGCCTCGCAATACAACTGGCCTGCTGGCCTACCTCCGCATGGATCAGGGTGTTGCCGGCGCCAGCAACACCGCTGTAACACGGGTAAAGGATTACAGCAACAGCAACCTTACGGCCAACCTGATGAATTTTGCCCTCACCGGTACCTCATCCAACTTTGTGGAAAGCTATGCCCTGGTCGCACCTATGCCCATAGCAGCCAGCCATATTAATCCTTCCGGCTTCACCGCCAACTGGACAGCCCCTGCTGTTGGCATCGTGGATAATTACCAGCTCGATGTATCTACCTCACCCGCTTTCAGCAGTTTTGTGGCAGGTTATAACTCACTCAATGTGGGAACCGCCACCAATTATGCGGTTACCGGTCTTACTACAGGCACTACTTATTATTATCGCGTACGTGCCAATAAGACAACACTGGCCAATCAGGGTGCCAACTCCTATGCCTCTGTGAGCGCCGTGCCCAGCACCACCTTACCCGCACAATGGGGTGCATTTACTGCTATTGCTGCAGGCACGGGAGTGAACCTGAACTGGATTACACAGACGGAGATCAATAGCGATTACTTCACCGTACAGCGTAGTACAGATGGTGTCCAGTACACGGATCTGAGCCGTCATACAGCAGCCGGTCAGTCAGTAGAAAAAAAGGAATATGACTTTACAGACAATCAGCCTGCCGCCGGTACTAATTATTACCGTATTCGCCTTACAGATAAGGATGGCAGCCAGAGCTATTCACCCATACGGTCTGTCAATTTCCACAATACCACAGGGACAACTGTACGCCTGTATCCTTCGCCTGCCAGCGAATACCTGTACATAGAAATACAGGATGCAGTATTGCACAACACTATTTGCACCATCTATAACCTGCAGGGACAGGTAATGACACAGTTTAAAGTAACAAAAGGAACCGAAAAGAAAAATATCAGTTCACTGCTGCCGGGATATTATGTATTGCGGTTTGCAAATGGTAGTAGCAGTAAGATCGAGAAGCGGTAGGAAAAAGTTATAAGTAATAAGTTTTAAGTTCTAAGTTTAATAGTTCTATTTATATTTTTCAGCACCTGTTTTATCAGGTGATGAAAGGCATAAAGTGAAAGAAAAAACTTAGAACTTAAAACTTATTACTTACTACTTTATCGCCAGTTTCCACACCCTGATCTTTTCCCGCTTCCACGTATAGGAAATTACCAGTTGCCCGGGAGCCGTTTCAATAATGGCCGGATAAGAATATTCGCCGGGCTCTGTCTCGAGTGTCAGCAACGGATGCCAGTTGCGGCCATCCGTTGATGTTGCCACCGCCAGTGGAGATCTGGGTCCGCCCCATTTGCCCGGATATCGTTCTGTGGGATTATATACCAGTACCTGCATACCGTTGCTCATGGTCACCGCATCAGTACCCGAGTTGGGATTGGGCACAGATAAGGTATCAGGCTCCTGCCATTGTTTGCCGCCATCGGCCGACCAGACAGATACCACCCGGTTTTCCATACTGCGACAAACCAGTTGCAATGAATCCCCTCCATACAAAAGCAGGCTGGGTTGAATAATGTGATAACGCAGACCATCATTCAGCGGTGCGGTTTTGGTCCAGGTACGTCCCTGATCTTTGGTGATCTCCAGGTGTATCTGCCAGCGGCCATCTTCCCTGTTTTCGGTACTGGAGGGACAAATAAGCCGGCCGTCTTTCAACAATACCGGTTTATTTTTAACAGGTCCCAGTATGCCATCGGGCAGTTTTTCGGCGACCGACCAGGTACGTCCCTGATCGTAAGAGCGTTTCAGTTCCCCCCACCATGCTACAGGATCGGCTCCTACCTTATAAAAAAGTAAAAGCGGGCCGCCGGGGTATTGATATAATACAGGATTCCAGCACGGATAGCGGGTACCATTTTTCTGAATACCATTTGCCACCGATACCGGGGGCAGCCACTGACCGTTGACTTCGCGGCTAAACCATATTTCCACATCCGGATTCTTTTCTTCGGTACCACCAAACCAGGCAGCCACGAGCCCCTCTTTCGTTTGTGCCAGCGTTGAGGCATGACAGCTTTTGAAAGGAGCCCTATCGTAAATAAACTGCGATTGAGTGCTGAACTGCTGTGCAGATCCCGTGGCAACAGCTGCCAGGCTCAGACAGATGGCAGATAACAGTTGGTAAAATCCTGTGCGGGTTCTTTCTTTTGACGTATGGCAACCTGACATACTGAATCGGGTTTAATCAAAAAAATAATTTGTTGCGTTTCCGCAAGATAGATGGATTCGTACGAACATTATTCTATTTAATTGGCAGATAGTATGCTGATCTTATCCTGTTTTGTGGTGAAAAAACAAAAAATCGTGTGTAAAACAACTTCCTTTTTCTGTAAAAAACACTTCATGGGTTGCTGACCTATGCCGACCTTTGTGCCTGTTGTTGAAATAAGTCAGGCATGAATGGTCCGTCATTACATATAAAAAAGGAAATAGCAGAAAATTCTTCGCTTACAAAAGAGCAAAAACTGATACTGACATCCTCCGGTAATATACGGATCAATGCAGTAGCAGGTTCCGGAAAAACAACTACTATTATTGAATACGCCGCCAGCAGGCCGGCCGGTTCACGCATTTTATATCTTGCATTTAATAAATCTGTACGACAGGAAGCCAGCCGCCGGTTTGCCGAACGGGGCCTTTCGAATGTGCAGGTGGAAACGGCCCATTCACTGGCATTCCGTCATATCATGCGGGGCAGCCCTTATAAAGTACGCACCCAATCGTACAAAACACATGAAATAGCCGATCTGCTTGGCCTTACCGCTACCGGCGAAAAACATGCAGAATACATCATTGCCACTCATATCAACCGGTTTATCACGTATTTCTGTAATAGCGATGCGGCACGCGTGCAGGAGCTGGATTACCTGTCGACCATTACAGATGCGAAAGCGCGCAATTTTGTAAAACAGTTTTATACGTATATCGAACAGGGCACAAGACAGTTTCTGGCCCGTATGGATAAGGCGGCCATCGAGATCACCCATGATTTTTATTTAAAAAAATTTCAGCTCAGCCGGCCTCAGTTGCCTTTTGACTATATCCTGTTTGATGAAGGCCAGGACGCTTCTGCTGCCATGCTGAACATATTCATGAGCCAGCCTGCCTGCAAGGTAATTGTGGGCGACACACATCAGCAGATCTATGGATGGAGGCATGCGGTAAATTCGCTGGCCCTCGCTTCCTTTCCTACTCTCCAACTATCGGCCAGTTTCCGTTTCAGGCAGGATACAGCCAATCTCGCAATGGCCGTTCTGGACTGGAAAACCAAACTGGGCGAGTTTTCACCCGTAGCCATTACCGGCAAAGGACATCCGCGCACCGAAAAAACCAAAGCCACCATAGCCCGCACCAACCTGGGATTGTTGCTGCGCGCTATCGCCTATATCACCGACAACCGGAAAGTAAAACACATTTACTTCGAAGGAAACATCAACAGCTATACCTATGCTGAAGATGGTGCTTCCCTGTACGATGTACTCAATCTTTTCAATGGCAAACATGACCGTATACGCGACAAGCTGGTGAGTTCCATGCAGACGATCGAAGACCTTGAAGAGTATATTGAAAAAACGGAAGACCAGCAACTGGCCATGATGGTGGAGCTCGTAAAGGAATACGGCAGCGAGATACACGGCATCATTCAGCAATTGAAGGACCTGCATACTGGTGATGCGGATCGCGACAAAGCCGAGATGATCTTTTCCACCGTACACCGGGCCAAAGGCATGGAATATGATGTGGTATACCTGGTAGACGATTTTGTAACTGCCCGCAAGCTGGATCGTATACTGGCCGAAAATGCAAAAAACAATCAGTCCGCCGACCTGGCTAAGTGGAATGAAGAGATCAATCTGTTGTATGTAGCCGTGACGCGGGTACGGTACCGGTTGCATATTCCCGAATCGCTATTACCGGATGGAGTAGCATCTTCGCCGCATATTGTTGTTGAAAAAAACATCTCCGAAACAGAACGAACCAAAAGCTCTCTGCGTGGAGGTCGTCAGGGTATTGCCGGCTGGCGCAGCACAGGAAATGCACCTCAGTCAAAAGGAAAAACACTCGCCGAACGGCAGCAAACCAACAAATCGGCCTATCAACCCTGGACACCAGCGCTGGACGAAGAGTTAAAAGATCTTTGTGACCGGGGCGCTTCCGTTGGCGAAATGGCCGAATATTTTGAACGCACCAAAGGAGCCATCATAGCACGTTTGAAAAAACTGGAATACATGCCCGATTGATCGCAATCAACAAATAAACAATCCCTGCTGCTTTACTCAAAAAGATTTCCCCCCTCTGCAACCTTTCTATCCCGCATGTTGTCTGAATAGCACGGAAAGCCCGTTTTTGATCCACACCTGCAGAAGACTGTTTTATTAATCAGCAGCCAAAGAAATGTTTAGACCTCCCTGATCGTATTGATCTGCAGTCAGCATCAGCCAGTTTATAGTTTTGCCCTGAGCGGCACCTGCAATTGCAGCGTACAGCCATTACCCGGTGTACTGCGGATATCCATTTTTCCCTGGTACAGCGACAGGCGGTTGCGCATATTGGAGAATCCCAATCCGCCTTTGTAATCGGCCAGGTCAAATCCTTTACCATCGTCGGTAATAGTAACCTGTACCATGGAGCCCGCTGCTTTAAACTCCAGCCATACATTTGTAGCTCCGGCATGACGGCCGATATTATTGAGTTGCTCCTGTGTGATCCGGTAAAGAGTAAACTGCAGATCTTTTCCCATTACATCGTCTGGCAGATCGAAGCGCAGATGCGGCATAAACTTTCCTACTTTTTCATAGGAATAAAGCATATCCTGCAGGGCCTCTTTAAAACCCATGTCTTTTAAGCCCGGCGGTGTGAGGGAATGACACAGATCTCTGATATCATTTATAGCCTTATGCACCACTTCGGCACTTTTGGTAATTAGTTCCGCGCGGTCTGCCTCATGCGTACGGGCATAGTCAAGATATATTTTGGCGGTAGATAGTTGCTGATTTACTCCATCATGCAACTCGATGCTGATCAACTGCCGTTCTTTCTCCTGCCCATCGATCTGTGCCTTATTGATCAGCTGCTGTTCACGGATCTTGCGGCGGGCAGTCTGCCGCAGATAGAGTACCACACCAGCGGCTACCCCCAGCAGCAACAGACCTGTTATTATTTTGAACCAGATTGTCTGATAAAACTGTGGTTTTACAGTAAACTCCATCAGCACGGTCGGCGACCATTCGCCATACCGCTCGGCTCTCACTTCAAACACATATTTGCCGGGTTGCAGGGCAGAGAAATAAGCAATATGCCGGTTGCCGGCTGCAGTCCATTTATCACTCAGCCCTTTGAGCCGGTAATGAAATTTGATATCAGATGCTTTGGCAAAATCAATACTGGTATACCGTATTTCAAAATTATATACTCCGGGCGGCAGGCTGATAGGTTTATCGCCAAAGAATTCCTCATCGCCAAACCGGAGTGATTGTATCTGAATATTCAGTTTATTGGTTTGCTCCCTGACCAGCCGTGAGTCGGCTATGGCCACACCACCGGAAGTCGGAAACCATAATGTACCATCCTGCATACGCCAGCCTGCGGGAAAAAAACCGCCATTGGCTTCTGCATTGGGCATGCCGTCAAATTCATTAAACAGTCTGACAGGCATATGTGCCGTTTCTCCCACCATATGTTTTACGAGCAGGAGGTCCTGCAAGGCGATGCGTTGCAATCCCTGATTACCGCTCAGCCATATGTAACCATCCGGATCCTGCAGTATGCGATAAGTCTCATTGAAACGCAACCCCGACTCCTGCCCGAATACACGAAACCGGTCTTTACTGAATACCACCAGCCCTTTCTCTGTCGCCATCCAGATATCACCATCACTGTCTTCAAAAAAAGAATAAACAATATCGGCTGGAAATCCCTGAGCGTGGTAATAAGAAGTGACCTGTCCCTGCCGGCTGATACGGATCATGCCCACACCCCGGCTGCCAAACCAGCGGTTGCCCTGTCTGTCTTCAAACGCACAGATCAATGTGGCATTGGCGACATTGCCGGGCAGTGCAACTACTTCAATCCGGTCATTCGTATCCATGCGGTGTAGCCCGCCCTGGCGGGTAGTAATCCAGGTCGTCTTATCTGAATCGGTAAAAAGACTTAGTATACCGTTGTTGCGCAAGCCATGATACGTAGTATAATGCCGGTCAAACGCCGCCCGCGGAATATGAAACCGGTCGAGTCCATTAGATGTTCCGATATAGACATAATCATCACGGCCATATATGGAAAGTACCAGGTTATTAGACAATCCATTACTCTGCTGATAGGTATCTACCCTGCCATTGGGTTGCAAACGGGTCACTCCTCTTCCCGCCGATCCTACCCAGATATCACCGTTCGGATGCTGATAAATAGGTAAGGTAATACGTCCGTTGAGCGTACTGCTTGCGGGTGGTATACGAATAAGGGCCGGCCTGATCTGGATGAGTCCCGATGAGTTGGTACCAATCCAGGTCACATCGCCTCCGGCAGCCAGGATGACCCGCACACCATCATGCGCATATCGTCCCTGCTCGGGCGTATGCAACAGTTTTTTTTCATGTATCTGAAAACCGGCACTGCGGTAACCAATCCACAGGCGCCCGTCCTGTGCATAGTAAAGGCTGCTGACATAATTTTCTTTGAGACCATTCTGTTCTGTAAGTACGAGCGTGTCTTCACTTATTCGTATCAATCCGTTTCCGCCTGTACCTACCCATACCTGCTGATCATGCCCGACAGCCAGCGCAGTGATCGTCATGTTCCTGAAATAAGAAACAGGCACAGCTTCTGCATTCGTCTCAGGCTGTACCAGAAACAACCCACGCGTACATCCCACAAGCAGTCCCTGAGACGACCAGCGCAATACATCTACCGAACCAACCCGATCCTGTTTCCACATCGGAGCCTGTTTTACCTGGCCATTATAATAATAAAACAAGTTGCCGTTGCTGGAACCGATCCATATCCGTCCTTCATCATCGATCTCCATACATTTGATCCAGCCGCCCTGTGTGTACTGGCTGAGGTCGATGAGTTGTTCCACCTTTTTCCCGATTCTTACCAGGGCATTGCGGTTGCAGGCCCATACGCTGTTGCCGCTGGCAGCAAGTGCATAAAACGTATTGGAGCCAATACCCGGAGCAGTGCCTTCATTATAAATGGTAAAGTCTCCTCCGTCAAAACGAAAAAGGCCTTCTTCGGTAGCTCCCCACAAAAAACCTTCTTTATCGAGTGTGAGGTCATATACCGTATTTTGGGGCAGACCTGTCTGATTGTTCCAGCCGCGATATACGAAATTGGATAAAATAGAATCCCCATCGGCCTGTCGGGCCAGTACGGACTGGGGTAAAAAGTGTAAAGTTGCGCCCAGCAGAAGCAGCGCAGGGAATACTAATCGTCGCATTATTGAGTTTTCAAGCAGTGCCAGCCTTAAGGCATACAGGGAGTGCTATTGAACCGGCCTGAGAAAACCGGTAAACTCCTGCATAATCCGCTACAGGATTTGAGCCGGTGACAATTTAGTACATTTCGAAGCGGCAAAAAAGGGGGCTTTTCCCACAAATGGGGAGAAAGGTAAAAGCCTGGTTACCGATGAGGGATCCGGCAACCAGGCTTTAGCTTGTTCACCTGTTTTTAAGCCCAAAGGTCACGAACAGGTGTGCGCAGTGCCTGGGCAATTCTTCGCAAAGTCAGTACTTTGAGGTTTACCTGTCCCGATTCAATCCGGGAAAGGTTTGCTTTTTCAATACCGCATTTGTCGGCCAGATCCTGCTGGGATAGGTTACGCTCCTGGCGCTTTGCGCGGATACGTTTCCCGATTTTCTTCAGAATTACGTCTTCTTCAGCCATAAATAAATGTATGTGTGAACCAATATGTGATATTACTAATGAATTTCCAATCTTTCTGTCATAATTATTTATTCAGTATCTTGATCCTGCTCAATTTGTTGGTTTTTGAGCCAACATTTGTTGAAGGCCCTACCGTTATAACACGGCTTTACAATTAACAAAAAAGATTTATCTTGTTGTAGTTAATGCCACCCCCGGCCCGGTTTACCACCTATTGCCGGCAAAAGCAAAAGCCTCCGGAAGGGCCCGTTTTATCCTGAAATCAATACTTGATCGTGTGCGGTAAAAGCTCCGTGCATCAACTATTTTTTTCGTTATGGCCCGAACAGCATCTATTTCGCAGGTTTTGACATTTACCCTTGCACTGGTTATTGTAGCCATTGCAAGTGTGTTCTTTATCTCCTTTCGTCAGTCACAGCGCGTAAAAGACACCGCCGCCTCCGTATTGCATACAGAAGAGGTACTACGGCATATCCAGGATTTTGAAATTGGTGTTATGGCCAATGTATCCGCCTCCCGCGGATACCTCATCACCGGCAGGGAATTTTACCTCGATGATCTCAGACGTTCCGAAGAACTTATTGAAAAACAGATCGAACGGTTAAAACACCTGACCCGCGATAACCCCCTTCAATCCAGTCGTTGCGATTCGCTGAAAATACTGGCACAGGAACGTATCGCCTTTTCCCGCCAGTCTACCGTCCTTGTCGCGAAAACAGAAAATGACACCAGTCACGCGGCAGTCATGACCCTCAGGGGAAGGATTAAAACAGACAGTGTACGTAGCCTGGCTGCCAGTATGAAAGCGACCGAACACAGCCTGCTGCAAGTGCGCCGGTCAGCCAACGAGCGCACTATTACTACACTCAATGCTATTCTCTATTCAATACTGGCTGCAGGAGTACTGCTGAGTATACTGGTCATTCACCGCATACGCAATGGTATACGTCAGCAACAACTCAACGAAGAAAAATTCCGCGCCCTCCTGGATGCTGCCCCGGATGCCACCGTTATCGTTAACGAATCAGGCCTCATCAAAATGGTCAATCACCAAACCGAAAACCTGTTTGGTTATAAGCGAAATGAACTGCTCAATAAACCGGTCGAGATTCTTATGCCGACCAGTCTCAAGGCAGCACATGAAATGCATCGGAGTAATTATATGAAAGCCGCACGTGTAAGGTCCATGGGTGAAGGACTTGAACTTAATGCCGTCAAAAAAAATGGCCAGTCCTTTCCGGTAGAAATCAGTCTTTCACCCATCCGTACACAGGAAGGCATGATGGTATCTGCTTCTGTAAGGGATATTACCGCTCGCAAAACCCTTGAGACGGAACTTAAAAAAACCAATGCAGAGCTGGAAGCATTCACATATTCCGTATCACATGATCTGCGCGCTCCCCTCAGAGGCATTATTGGTTTTACCACCATACTGGAAGAAGACTATGCCAGCAAACTGGATGATGAGGCCCGCCGCATTACCGGTATTATTAAGGATAATACTGAAAAAATGGGGCATCTCATTGACGATCTGCTGGCTTTCTCCCGAATGGGTAAGCAGGAGCTCATGAAAACCGAACTGATGACCGATAAAATGGTGGCAGAGATCATTGCAGAACTTACCGCGCAAAACAGATCGCAGACTCCCGAACGCATCACCTGGAACATTAGCTCCCTGCCTCCGGTATTTGCCGACAGAAATACCCTTCGTCAGGTTTGGATCAATCTGTTGTCCAATGCAATTAAATACAGCAGCACAAGGCCACAACCGGTTATATCCATTGATACTTATCATGAAAATAACTTCACCATATTCCAGGTAAAGGACAATGGTGTGGGATTTGATGCGCAGTATAGCAACAAACTGTTCAAAGTATTTCAACGCCTGCACAGTCCCGAAGAATTTGAAGGGACCGGTGTCGGCCTGGCCCTGGTAGAAAAAGTGATCAGCCGCCATGGTGGCCGGGTATGGGCCGAAGGCCGGGTTAATGAAGGCGCTATATTCTATTTTTCACTGCCCGATCAATAAAAACGAAAACCAAAAACCACAGCTATGAACCCCAACTCAGTAGAAGTACTGTTGGTTGAAGACAATGTTGCCGATGCAGAGCTCACCATCCGCGAGCTGCGCAAACACAATATGGCCAATCACCTGGTGCATGTAAAAAACGGCGAAGAAGCACTTGAATTCATTTTTGCAAGAGGTAAATACGCCAGTACACGCGAAGTACAATACACACCCAAAATGGTCTTGCTCGATATCCAGATGCCCAAAGTAAACGGCATCGAAGTATTACAGCAGATCAAAGATGATCCGCGTACACGCTCATTGCCGGTAGTGATCCTGACAAGTTCGAAAGAGAACCCCGACATTCAGCGCTGTTACGACCTCGGTGCCAACAGTTATATTGTAAAGCCGGTGAATTTTGAAAGTTTTGCCCAGGCTATTAAAAATCTGGGATTCTACTGGCTATTGCTCAACCAACCTCCAGCTTAGGCGATGAACCTGCTATTACGAATATTATTGCTCGAAGACAATATAGCGGATGCAGAACTGATACAACGGGCCGTTAAAAAAAGTCCGATCGAATGCCAGTTCAGGCATGTCAGTAACCGTGAGGAGTTTCTGCAGGCGCTTGATGATGAAGTCCCGGATCTCATCCTGTCTGACAATACACTACCTCAGTACAATGCCACCGAAGCATTGCAATTGGTGCGGGCAAGATTCCCGCATCTTCCCTTTATCCTCATCACCGGTACGGTTTCGGAAGAGTATGCGGCCAGTATCATCAAACAGGGAGCAGATGATTATATCCTCAAAGACCGGCTCATCCGCCTGCCATCGGCGATCGAAGCAGCACTTAAGCAAAGACGTGCCGAAAAAGAAATTGCCGATTACCGGTATGCCCTGGATCATTCCGCCATCGTCGCCATTACCGATCAGAAAGGAATTATCCTGTATGCCAATGACAACTTCTGCACCATTTCCAAATACAACAAAGAGGAATTGCTCGGCCAAGATCATCGTATCATTAACTCCTCACTCCATCCCGCCGAATATATCCGTGAGCTATGGGTCACTATCGCCAATGGTAATATCTGGCGGGGCGAATTCCGCAACCGCGCCAAAGACGGCACCTACTACTGGGTCGACACCACCATTATTCCTTTTCTCAACGAAAAAGGAAAGCCCTATCAGTATCTTTCTATCCGTATAGATATAACTGCCCGCAAAAAAGCAGAAGAAGAACTGCAGGAAAGTAACGAACGTTTTAAGTATGCCACCCAGGCCGCATCCGATATTATCTGGGAGCTCAATTTCGACAACAGGGAAACCCTGGTGCATGAAGGAATGGAAAAACTATACGGTCTCAACCTGGACCTCGACTGGCAGATCGCGCAGAGTGGCAATTTCGTATTTCCTGCCGACCGCGAGCGCGTGCGTGAAGGATTCAGGGCTGCCCGCAACGATCCCCAACGTATGCACTGGCAGGATGAGTACCGTATTTATAATAAAGAAGCACGGTTACTCAACATCATCAATAATGCCATCTTTATCCGCGACAATAATGGCAGAGCACTCCGGGCCATTGGTGCCATTACAGATATTACTGAAAGAAAAAAACTGGAAGAAGAACTGATTGACCGGCAGCGTCGCGAGCAGCAACGGCTTACCGCCATTGCCCTCGAAGCACAGGAAAAAGAACGAAATGCAATCGGCGAGGAACTGCACGACAATGTAAACCAGATACTGGTAGGTGCAAAGCTGTTGCTCTCAATGATCAAAAACAATCCCGAAAAGAACCTGGAAATGGTCAGTACCTGTATCGGCCATATCCAGAACGCAATAGAAGAGAACCGGAAAATTGCCCATGAACTCTCCACGCCTGATTTTGTTGAACAAAGCCTTTCGGAACTCATTGCACAACTTACGCAGACTATGCTCGGCAACTCTGGCGTGGAAGTAGATATCATTCATCACCAGTTGAATGAAATATTGCTGAGCGACGATCTTAAACTCACCATTTACCGGATAGCACAGGAGCAATGTACCAATATTGTCAAATACGCGCAGGCTCACCTGGTGACAGTAGAGATCATCACACGGCATGAACTGTTGCATCTGCGTATTACGGATGATGGCCGCGGCATGGACAGCAACAATAACAGCGGTGGTATCGGCCTGCGCAATATGAAAGGCCGCGCCAGTATTTACAATGGTAATATCAGTATCCATACAGCACCTGGCCAGGGCTTTACGCTGATGGTGGATATTCCTCTGCAGGCTGGCGAAAAATGATTTTCTCAGAAAAAATTTCGCGGTTTTATTATTTATCGTAATATTGCGATACAAATGGGTCTTACCAAGTCCGAAATATTTACCACTCAACAGAATCGCCTCGCTGGTATGATGAAAGCGCTGGCACATCCCGCCCGGATCGCCATCATCCAGCATCTGCTAAAAGCAAAAGCCTGTATCTGTGGCGAACTGGTAGACGAGTTGGGTTTGGCCCAGGCCACCATAAGTCAGCATCTGAAAGAATTAAAAAATGTAGGACTTATTAAAGGCACCATTGAAGGAACCAGTGTATGTTATTGTATCGACAAGAAAATGTGGGATCAATACCGCACTGTCTTTTCCGGGTTCTTTGAAGAGTATATTAACCGCGATGAGTGCTGTTGATTTTTTTTGCATTCATCTATCGCAATATTACAATAAACTAAACAACAATAATCATGAACAATGACATTGCATTAAAACAGCTCGTACAGGAAAAATACACCGTCATTGCCGGCCAGCCGGTAGAAGACAATCAGGCATCCTGTTGTGGTGCCGGCGGTTGCAGTACCGAAATCGCCAACATTATGACCGACGACTACAGTGAGGTAGAGGGGTATGTACCTGCAGCCGATCTGGGCCTGGGCTGCGGATTACCCACCCAGTTTGCCCATATAAAGCAGGGAGATACGGTAGTGGACCTGGGAGCGGGCGCCGGCAATGATTGCTTTGTTGCCCGCAGAGAAACTGGCAAAGAAGGAAAGGTCATCGGAATTGATTTCACACCTGCCATGATCGAAAAGGCACGCGCCAATGCGGTCCGGCTTGGATATGAAAATGTGGAATTCATACTCGGCGACATTGAGCAATTACCTCTCGCCGACAATTCAGCCGATGTAGTTGTAAGCAACTGTGTATTGAACCTGGTGCCTGATAAAAAAGCTGTGTTTGAACATATCTTCCGGGTACTTAAGCCCGGCGGCCATTTCAGCATTTCAGATGTGGTGCTGCTGGGAGAGCTTCCCGCAGCCCTGCGCAATGCAGCAGAAATGTATGCAGGTTGTGTAGCCGGAGCCATCGGGCGAGATGCATACATGGACATTATTGCAGGTACAGGATTTACCGGTATTACTGTGCAAAAAGAAAAAGCTATTCATATCCCTGATGATATCCTGGGTACTTATTTCACGCCTGCTGAAATAGCGGCTTTCAATTCCACAGGACAGGGAATTTTCAGTATCACCGTGTATGCCGAAAAACCGGCGGGCTGTTGTGCACCGGGTTGTTGCGATTAAACCTTCTATTTTTACTACATGAAAAATATACTGGTATTATGTACCGGCAACAGTTGCCGGAGCCAGATAGCCGAAGGTTATCTGCGCCGGTACGCTGGCAACAAGGCCGTCATATACAGTGCGGGGGTCGAGGCACATGGCCTTAATCCCCGCGCTGTGGCGGTTATGCAACAGGACGGTATTGATATATCGGCGCATACATCCAATGTACTTACCGAGTATACCCATCTCCATTTTGATATAGTCATCACTGTCTGCGACCATGCAAAAACTGTCTGCCCCGTATGGCCGGGTACTGCACTTGTTATCCATCACAATTTTCCTGATCCCGCACGTGCTACCGGTACAGAGGCTGAAATTGACGCGGCCTTTATCCAGGTCAGAGACCAGATAAAGGAGTACTGCAGGGCCTTTGTTCAGGAATATCTTTCGGCATAACGCTTAGGGCCATCTGCCGAAATATGAGTAACTTCCTCCTACAAAAACTCAAACCGCTATGCCCACTTCGGCTAAACCATCTTCCTTTCTTCTTTTTCCCTGGGGATTGCTTTCCATTCTGCTGATCCTTATTCTTAACCTGACACTCAGCGACAGCTGGTTTGGAAAAAACTGGAGTTGGATCACCCTGGTGCTGATCATTCCTGCAGCTATTTTGGAAAATTTTAAAGTGGGCTACTCCACTATGCGTATCATGTTTATGAAAGTGCTGTACTCACTGCTTTCATTTCTGCTGGTAGGCATGGCCTTTGGTGCAGCACTGGCTGGCTGGCAACTGGAAAAATTCCAGAATATTACCGGTATTGACAAAGTGAAGCTGCCCTGGTATGTATTGCTGGCGCTCGTAGTGATGCTGCTGATACAGGTTGCACAGTTGTTCAGTATGCTTAAAGCGGTGAAAAGGGAATTTATGCAGTTGGACCCTGATCAGTAAGGAGATTTCTTCTGCAGGGCTGCTTTCAGAAAAGGCCATACAGGCAGGCTGCTGATCAGCCTGAGCTCGGCCGGTAGTTTACTTTCATTATCCAGAAACCGGAATACCTGCGTTGCAGTATTACGGCGAAACAGCCGGGCAAATACTGCGTGGCCGGGATAGAGTCGCCGGTACAATACCTGTAGCAGCACTTCATCATAAAAACGGAAACGTGCAGCACTGGTTGCCGTTTCGTCAATGGGCCTGCCCTGCAATAATGCTGCCGCGAGCAGATCTGACTGCTTTTGAATAAACCGGAACGTATACCCGCTGGATGGTTTGGTTTGGCCACCTGCAGTACCAAGTTGAAATACACCATTGACCCGGCGTGGAAACCGCGTGTTGGTCATGGGTATCACGCCAAATTCTTCTTCTGTCACGGTATAGTTATCCAGTTGCAGGTATTGTTTCAGGTAATCTCTTAAACCATCCTCGTATTGTTGCGGTTCCAGTAGCGAAGACGTGAAAAGGGTATATTCTACAAGTGCTTCGTGCGCAGAAAAAGGTAATACATAAACAAAAGCGGTCCCTTTCTGCTGACTGATGCGAAAATCCATTAAGGTAGCACGGGCAGGATCAAAACAGGGTTGTTCGGTACGGATCACCCACCCTTTAAAATGCTGCAACAGTTGAATGGCATTGGGCTGGTCAGTCACAGGCATCGGTATGGAACTGAATGCCTGTGCACCTGGATACAATCTTTCTTCTTCACCTTCTGCTTTTACACTTACCCCCTGCGCTGTTTCAGTAATAGATTGCACACTGGCTTTCCACCAGGTAATATTCGGATGGCAGCGTATGGTGTCAAAACAATACGTATAAAAATCAATGCCCCTTATCAGTTTATACTGATACGGATGAATAGTAAGCGGACCTGAAAAATAGCTGCTGAAAAAATCAAGTTGCGACCAGCGCCGGTATATGATATCTTCAAAAAAACCGGGATCTGTTTCCCAGAAACACCAGGTGCGGTCATTACGGATTTTCTCGTCCTTATCGATCAGCAATACCCGATTCTTTTCGAGATAACCATTCCCGATCAGACGCATGAGCAGGCTGAGACCTGCTGCTCCTGCGCCGGCAATAATGAGTTGATAGGAAGTCGACTGATTGTTCATTGGTAAATAACCGGCAGATCACTCAGCTGATTGCTCCGGTGCATATTCTACTTTTTTGCTGCCGGCCATCAGTTGTTTGTCCCGGCGTATTTTTTCCCAGTATTTACGGGCTACCAACAGCATTCCAAAACTTTCCCCATCATGTCTGTCGAGGTGTTTATGATGCATTTTATGTGCCCAGCGGATGGCGCGTACATATGTACTGTTGCTGCGGGTAAACCATTTGAAACGCTGATGAATGATCACATCATGTACGAGAAAGTAGGCTGCCCCATATGCCATGATTCCAAAACCAATCGCCTGCATCCACCAGACATGGTTAAGTGTACCAAAAAGGATCAGTAAAAAACTGGGTATTGCAAATATGATAAAGAAGGCATCATTCTTTTCAAAAAAACCGGGTTCTGTCTGATGATGATCTTTGTGAAGATACCAGAGAAAGCCGTGCATTACATAACGGTGCGTAAGCCAGGTAACCCCTTCCATGGCTATAAAAGTACCCAGCAAAACAAGTATGTAGAACAAAACTGTCATCAGGCAGCTATTGATGCATATTTGGAAGCCCACCATTCCTGGATACGCGGAAAAGCAAGTCTGAACCAAACGGTGAAGGCTTCGGGTTCTCTTTCCAGCCATTGCTGAATGGCGGTCATATTCATAAAGCGGCTATCCATCACTTCGACAGGATTAAATGGTACAATACCGGTGTATTCTCCGGCAAATACATGATCAAACTCATGCTCCTGCAATCCATTGCCACAATCTGCCCGGTAGATAAAATCAAAGATCGCGGTAAGCGATACTGAAAATCCCATTTCTTCCTGCAAACGTCTGACAGCAGCCTGTGCTACCGGCTCCCCTTCTCGCGGATGACTGCAGCAGGTATTGGTCCACAACCCCGCACTATGATATTTTTCCATTGCCCGGCGCTGCAGCAGCAATTGACCTTCCGGGTTAAAAACAAACACACTAAATGCCCTGTGCAGCAACCCCTGCTGATGAGCCTGCAGTTTCCCTGCCAGTCCAACCTGTTCGTTTCTTTCATTAACCAGCACTACCTGCTCTTCCATGATCAACTATTTTTCAATTCAACTGCAAATTTACCAAATGCCTCATTAACGGCTTTACTTATACTGACTTATTTAGCCCGTAACAGTAACCGGGCTTTCTGCATTGATCAGCCGTAACTGATTTTTTACAGCAGCACGCAACACAATCATCCATTTGTAATGATTCGGAATACGCACCCGTTTGTTGAGAATACAGGATGCCTGCATTCTTTTTATTTTGCGGAACAATGAGGAATAATATTTATAAGCCACATATACCCCAAAACGGGCTTTGATCGGCAGACGTAAAATACCTGCATACGCTTCCTTGAAATCGCTTTGTATATCGGTTTCAATTTGTTTCTTGTCGGCACAAGTGAAATTATTAAAATCACAACGGGGAAAATAGACTCGCGAAAGACCGGAATGATCAGCACGGATATCGCGGAGAAAATTGACTTTTTGAAAAGCCGCACCCAGGGCCCTGGCAGATTTCTTCAGTTCTTCATACCGCAGCCTGTCTCCTTCACAAAAAACAGTCAGGCACATCAGCCCGACTACTTCAGCAGAGCCATAGATATATTCTTCATATCCCTTCTGATCATAGCTTTGACGTGTAAGATCCATCTCCATGCTTTTAAAAAAAGCGTCTATCAGCGTATGATCGATATCATACTGATTGACTGTAAGCTGGAAACTATGTAAAATGGGATTGAGGCTGATACCACGCTCTATGGCCTGGTATGTTTCGTACTTAAACTCCTGTAGCAGCTCTGCTTTATTGAAATCGTGAAAGCTGTCGACAATTTCGTCGGCCATGCGTACGAAACCATAAATGTTGCAAACAGGTGCACGAAGATCTTTATGCAGCATACGAATAGCCGAAGAAAAAGAAGTACTGTAGCGCCGGGTTACCGTGCTGCTACATTCTTCGCTGGCAGTATGAAACAATTGTATCATGCAGGCAGTTTTGTTGGTCTGACGAAAATATCAGCGATTTGCTTTGATAAGTTCTTTTGCCACCACCTCTCCGCTGATAAGGCTGGGAGGCACACCGGGGCCTGGTACAGTAAGCTGACCGGTGAAAAAAAGATTTTTTACTTTTTTGCTTTGACAGGAAGGGCGCAATATGGCTGTCTGCCGAAGCGTATTGGCCAGCCCATACGCATTGCCTCTGAATGAGTGATAATCCTTCACAAAATCACTTACCGAATACGATTGCCAGCAGGTTATCGCCTCTCTGAACGTTTCTCCGCTCAGCTCTTCCAGCCGTGTCGCAATGTGATCGAAATATTCTTTCCGCAAATCCATTGTATCTCCTTCCAGACCCGAAGCAACCGGCACAAGAAAAACGAGTGTTTCACCATCAGCAGGAGCCATGGTTCGGTCGGTAAGCGATGGTACACTTACATAAAACAATGGACTCGATGGCCATGCCGGTTTTTTATAAATGGCATATCCATGTGGTTCAAAAGGCACATCAAAGAACAAGTTATGATGACACAAGCGGGTCAGTCTTTTTTTCACTCCTACATAATACAACAGACAGGATGGAGCCATGACCCGCGAATTCCAGTATTTTTCTGAATAGGTACGATGCTGTGGCTGCAACAGATTGGTTTCTGTAAAATGATAATCTGCTCCGCTGATCACTGCATCTGCCTGATAACTTCCTTTATCCGTTACTACACCAGTTGCACGGCCGTTTACCACAGTTATTTCTTTCACTTCCTCGGCGTATCTCAGTTGCACACCCAGTTCACCAGCCAGTTGTACCATAGCTCTGACCACTGTATACATACCTCCTTCCGGGTGCCAGGTACCTCCTTTGATATCTGCATAGTTCATCAGGCTGTAGAGTGCCGGTGTATCCTGCGGCAATGCCCCCAGAAACAACACAGGAAATTCCATGAGCTGTCTGATACGGGGATCTTTGAAGTAACGGGCAATATGCCGGCGTATCGAAGTAAAGACATCAAGCCGGAATACACCGCTGATAGTAGGCCAGTCCATAAACTCCGTCAGCGATCGGCCGGGCTTATACACCAGCCTGTTCATACCCACAGCATACTTGTAAGCAGCGCCTTTCAGATAACGGTCCAGTTTTTTTGCACTTCCCGGTTCCCAACTTTCAAACAACTCTTTCAATGGCTCCAGTTGAGCAGGTATATCGGTATAATCATCATTCCAGTACACCCGGTAAGACGGGTCTAACCTGTGCAGTTTGTAATAATCATTTACCTGACGGCCAAACTGGGCAAAGTATCTTTCAAAGACATCGGGCATCCAGTAAAAACTGGGGCCTTTATCAAATACAAAATCATCCTGTATCCAACAGGCTGCACGCCCGCCGGGTGTATTGTTTTTTTCAAATACGGTCACCTCCCAGCCCTCCCGGGCCATAAAAGATGCCGCAGAAAGTCCTGCAAAGCCACTGCCTGTTACAATAACTTTTCTGCGCGCTGCCATAAATGCAAATCAAATCAATGGCGACTGATCCGTTCTTTTAAAAGTTTGCGTGCGAAGTGTATACGGCTTTTTACCGTACCTAAGGGTTCATCCAGCAGATCTGCGATCTCCTGATACTTATATCCATCAAAATAAAGCTGAAAGGGAATTTTGAATATTTCAGGCAACTGATGAATAGCCGCATAGATCTCCTTCATGCGCAAATCAGTTTCAGCTCCATTGTTAACTGATGCCTGTTTGAGGTTGATCAGGTAATCATTGGGTGTGCTGTCAAAAATAGTGCGCTGCTTGGCCTTGCGGCGATAATCATTGATAAATATGTTGCGCATGATTGTAAATAACCATGCTTTGATATTGGTACCGACATTGTACTTCTCTTTATTCGCAAGAGCTTTATACAATGTTTCCTGATACAGGTCGTTGGCTGCTTCACTATCCCTTGTCAGATTAATGGCAAAGGGCTTGAGAAAGTCAGCGTTCTCAAGCAAAACCTCATTAAAATCTGTAGTGGGCATTTCTTTTGTTTAATTTTATAGGGCCTAAAGTTAAACAAAATAAATACCCTGTCCAACTTAATTTTGTTAGGGAAATGTGAAGAGGAGAAAGAAGAGATAGGTTATTGATTTTCAATAGTTTCAATAAATTCCATCATTTCGGGCAGGCTGTGTTTGAAAGTCACTTTGGGAGGCAGGTTACGCCTGTAATGCTGTACTAGAGTACCGGAAATATAGGTAGGGAGGGCCGGCATATGCTGCTCGATCTGGCGCAGCAATTTTTCAAAATTAAACTGTGGTGAAGTACTGGTCAGATGTATAAAGGCCATATCCGGCTGCAGGCTTTTGGCCACACTGGTCACATCATTGATCGGCACATTGGCACCAAGATAAATAACCCTGCCGCCACGGCTCTTGATAATATAGGCGAGGAAAAGTAATCCCAGTTCATGATACTCTCCTGATGGCAGATACAACATACACCGTTTTCCTTCGGGATTACATTTCAATCCATCAATCGCTACAATGAGTTTCTGCCGGATGATATTGCTCACAAAATGTTCCTGTGCTGGCAGTATATGACCGGTTTGCCAGAGTATGCCGATCTTTTCCAGGAAAGGGAAAATGATATCGCGTACAGTACGTTCCATGCCGTGTTCGGCAATGTATTTATTCACTGTACATTCAAACGCATCGGTACAGAGATCAACCATTTCACGCAGCAGCTCATTTACTATCCGCTCCTGTGCCGCTTCAGCTTCTCTTAACTCCAGTATCCGGGCGCAGATCTCATCGGGCTGCATCCGGTCAATATGCGATATCTTATAACCATACTTATTGAGTAGGGCAATGTTCAGTATGGTCTTCAGCTGTTCATTGGTATAATAGCGGATATTGGTACAACTCCGCTGTGGCTTGAGAAAGTTATAGCGCTGCTCCCACATACGTATTGTGTGGGCCTTAATACCGGAGAGATTCTCCAGGTCCTTAATGGTAAAAGCGCTCATAGTACTATTAAATACAAACTAAGTCTGAAATGGTTGGTTGAGTAATAAGTTTTGAGTGATAAGTTTTAAGTCCTGTATTCTGATTTTAGGGACAATTCGTTGTTTACTTACAACTTATAACTTAAAACTTACAACTCCTTATTCAATATCCGTCCCTGCTCAATCAACTCCATCAATAAAGGATGTGCAGGTACCGATTTGAGTTCGTTCAGGTGGCGGGCGTGATGCAGGTCTGTGCCTACCAGGTCATAATATCCCTGCTTCAGCAGATACTGAGCCAGTTCAGCCACCGTACGGCCATAATAGCCTTTTATAGAAAGAATATTCAATTGAAACAAACAGCCGGCATCGCGTAATTCGTCATAAAACTCTTTGTTACGCTGCAGGTAAGCATACCGCTCGGGATGCGCAATCACCGGCT
Source organism: Chitinophagaceae bacterium (assembly GCA_047600605.1). Classification (GTDB taxonomy): domain Bacteria; phylum Bacteroidota; class Bacteroidia; order Chitinophagales; family Chitinophagaceae; genus CAYMZZ01. The sequence goes on from JASGKK010000001.1 coordinate 2,249,848, forward strand.
GATAACCCTGCAGCACCATTTCAAATAAAAGCTCTTTTATATTGAGCGACGGGAAAGCCATCGAAAATTCAGCCAGCACTTTATTTCCACTGATCGTCAGTAACGGCTCTTTGTTTTTAAGCAATTCTTCCACATGCTCATCAAGGAAATATTCAGCAGCTGCGCTCAACTCTACTTTTATACCGGCCTCCTTTACTGCCGCCTTCACCTGCTCCAGGCGTGCCTGAATGATTTCAGGAGTATTGCGATACATATCCCACATTACATGGGGCGTGGCCACCAGCCTGGTATAGCCTAACTCATTCAGACCACGGATAAGCTCGACTGAAGCCGCCAGTTCCGGCGCTCCATCATCAATACCGGGCAGAATATGCGAGTGCATATCTGTGCCCAGCAACGAAAAATCGAAGCTGGCAGTCCGGGCCTTTGATTTTCCAAACAATCCAAACATAACAGCGTAGAGTTCTGCAGAATGAAATTACTTAATTATTTCCCTGTCTGTATACTAAAAATTACGGGAAGGCAGCGAGGGAAATACTTTATGCACCAGGTTACTCTTCGAAAAAACAATATACCAGGCTGTCAAAAACAGCACCATAAAATCAGTATAAAAAGAATAATGCTGCTGGTACCACATCTCCACCGCTCCTTTGTAGGGCAGGATCACCTGACGATAACATTCATGCGGTGGCAGTGAACTTTGTGTGATGATCAGTTCTTCGTCTCTGAATACAATCGAGCCGATACCGGTAAGGCCGGGTTTAACCTGGTATACCCGCTCCTGCAGTTCAGGGCTATATCGCTCAAAGCCTGCCCGCACCAATGGCCGGGGGCCTACAAAAGACATATCACCTTTCAGGATATTGATCAGTTGAGGCAGCTCATTGATCTTACTGATACGCAAAAAACGCCCCACTGCTGTCACCCGCGGATCGTTGCGTGTAGTTACATCGCCACTGCCCATGTTAGGGCTATTTTTGAGCATAGTGGCAAACTTCCAGATATAAAACTCCCGGTTCTTATACCCGATCCGCTTCTGCAGATAAAACACCTCATGCTCGCCGGTAAGTTTTAGCAGAATAATAATCGGAATGAGTACCGGCGACAGAATCACCAGAGCAATCAATGAAAACAGGATATCAAAAAAACGCTTGATTACAGGATACATAGACCGGAATAAAAGTGTATTACCTTATCAGAATACCGATTTGATCTTATCAGCCACCGCCTGCAGCTCTTCATCTTTTATGTAGGTAGAGCAGGGAATACTCAGGCATTGCTGATACACCTCGTTTGACTGATCATTGTTGCTCACATAAATATCACCGGCAAACATGCGCAGTTGATTCATGGGCACCCAGAACGGACGGGACTGCATCTGGCTTTCATTCAGTACGCGTAATACCTCTTTCTGACGGCTGGTGCTGAAAGTAAACAACCAGCAGTTGGCATCAACCGTATCCGGTACATCCTGAAAACGGATATCGCCCACGCCACTCAGTTGCTGACGGTAAAACTGGTCGATTTCTTTTTTTCGTTTGATAAAGGAAGGCAGCAGTTCCATTTGAGCCACTCCCATTGCAGCCAGCACATTTACGAGGCGGTAGTTGTAGCCAACCTCATCGTGAATATATTCAAAGGCATCACTTTTTGCCTGTGTCGTCAGGTGTTTTGCCTTTTTGGCCAGTACTTCATCGTCTGTCACGATTACACCACCGCCACCGGTAGTAATGATTTTATTGCCATTGAAGCTAAAGCAACTCATTTTTCCAAAACCGCCGCTGTGTTTCCCTTTGTAATAAGACCCCAGTGCTTCTGTGGCGTCTTCCACAATCGGCAACTGATAGTTGTTTGCAATAGCAAGCAACTGATCCATATCACACATATTACCGAGTACGTGTACCGGCATGATGGCACGTACTACACGGCCGGAGCCGGTATGGATCAGTTCTCCTTTATCATTGGCACGTGTTTGCTGCTGCAGCCAGTTTTCCAGCACCGCCAGATCCATTTGCCAGGTTTTTGGGTCTACATCAATCAGCACAGGATCCGCACCGGTATATTTGATGGAATTGACAGTGGCAATAAACGTGATATTGGGAGTGATCACCAGATCATTGGCCTGTACACCAGCCAGCATAAGCGCAATATGCAATGCAGAAGTACCATTGCTGGTAGCTACTCCATAACGGCAACCGGCAAATTCGGCTACCATATTTTCAAACTGGGTCACATAAGCGCCTACAGAAGATACCCAGCCGGTATCGAGGCAATCTTTAACATATTTCCATTCATTACCGGCAATATTGGGGCCTGACAGCAGAAGCATAACGGATAAAAATTAATGGGTGACAAGGGTTGGGAAAACGATCTTAGATGTTGCTGAATTTTTTGGAACGCGGATCTTCAATGATACGGCTATCCATCAGCTTAATGATCTCCCGGATACCATCGGGTACACGTTTGGTAATAGAGAAACCCAGCTCCTGGTTTATTTTGTCACAGTTGACCCGGTAATCGCGGGGATCTTCTGTGCGGTCTACATAAATGGCTTTTGCGTTGGGCAGTTGTTTCTGAATTTCTTCCATCAGCATACGCTTGCTATAGTTTTCAGAAGTATCGCCCACATTAAACACATTTGATTTCACTTTTGCCTCGGGAGCCTGCAGCGCCAGTACCACAGCACGTGCCAGGTCATCTACATGGCAATAGGGCCGGTTAAACTGTGGTCCCCAGATCTCCTGCTCGCCGGTAAGGCAGACATTGCGGGTAAATTCGTTTACCGTAAGGTCAAAGCGAATGCGGGGAGAGAATCCGTATACGGTAGAAAAACGGAGTGCCGTGGCGCAGATAGCTGCATCTTTACGCTCCTGAAGCAGGTAATTTTCAAACTTTACTTTCAACTCGGCATAGAGCGATACAGGACGCAATTCGGATGTTTCGTCAACAAAGGCATCAGGATCTGCCATCTTTCCGTAGTTGCTGCAGGTAGACGCAAATACAAAGCGTTTGACGCCGGCTTTTTCTGCTTTTTCAAACAGGGATACAGAGCCATCCCAGTTTACTTCACGTGCCTCGTCTGAAAACTTGGAGCAGGCCGGGTCACCTACAATGGCCGCCAGGTGAGCGATGCCATCAATATTTTTTTTCAGCACTGCATCAATATCTGCTTCGTTACGAACATCTCCCTTGAAAAATTCAAAGTTGGGATCCTGTGCCACATCATAAAGGGCTTCGCCTCCAAACTTGAGCGAATCCATTACCACTACTTCAAATCCCTGACGCAGCAGGATACGCACCAGTACTGATCCGATATAGCCGGCTCCGCCGGTCACCAAAACTCTTTTAACCATTTTCCGGTATTTTATTTTGTTTGTTGTAATAGTCTGTAAAATGCTGCTCAGCCTGCCGGGGAAAAGCCGACTGATCATCTATATGATAAAATATAAAACTGTCTTTGAGCTCAAACACCTGCCTGCTTCTGAACTCCTCAAACTGATTCATCCAGATGCTGTAGTGATTAATAAGTTCGATAGCATCATCCTGCAGTTCCTGCGGGATATGGGTGGGATGGTTGATCAGCAGTTCTTTTATCCGGTTGTTTGCTTCGTAGATATTAAGCGCATGCAGCAAAATCTTATTGGCCATGTATTTTTTATAGGCCCGGTCTGAAAGTTTAAAATAGAAATAAAGCGGTGCAATCAATGTTGCATATTGCTCATTGCGGGTTGGTATCATACAAATAAAGGAGTAGCATGTGAATTTAACACATGCTACTAATCACTTAAAGCTATTAATGGGGACAAAGATAAGGAAGAGGTTCCAATCAGGCTGCAGCCAGTTTTTGAACTTCCGGCTTTACCAGCACACGCTGAGGATTACCCACTACGATTGTGTTGTCAGGAATATCCCGGATCACTACGGTACCGGCACCGATAGTGACATTACTACCAATACTGACACCCTGTTTTACTACCGCATTGGCTCCTACAAAAGTGCCGGCTCCTATCCTCACATTTCCACAGAGTACAGCACCCGGACCCACATGTGCAAAATCGTCGATTGCGCACTCATGATCAATGCTGCAGGAAGTATTACAGATAACACCCTGCCCCAGGGTAACCAGCGGGTTAAGGGTGGCATTGGCCGAGATCATTACACCATGTTTCATCTCTACCGACGCAGATACAACGGCACTGGGATGAATAGCATTGATTGGCTGACCCAATATGCTTATCAGGGCTTCCTGCACTTTGCGGCGGATACCATTATGCCCCACTCCAATAAAATAATCGTATGAGCGAAGTGTATCCACCACAGCCATTTCTGTGCCCAGGTAACTGAGATGATAGGGATTTTTTTCTTTTTCGGAAGAATCGCAGTATGCGGTCACAATTCTGCCGGCATTCAGGAGGATGTCAATGATGACATAGGAATGACCGGAATAGCCAACAACGGCTACAGGCTTTTTGAGCTTGGATTTCATTTAGATTTGGATTTCGACTATAAAGTTCTAAAAATCCCTGAATCCAGAAAGAGTAGATTTACTCTGATTTAGCCTGTGGAAAATACGGAATCCGCTCTTCGCCTCTGACCATATAGGCCCACACTTTGTCTCCATAGGTGGTGGCCTTTATACGTCGCTGAATTTCAGCCTCCGGCATTTCCGGATGCAGTTCACAAAGCGCATTCAGCTCTTTACGGGTATATGGCTTCCGAAGCCATTTTTCGGAGCTCTGTGGCAGTTCCCGACCCTGCAGCAACCCGGTCATGAGCTCATAAAACAGGTGCCAGATCTCTGCATAACAGCGTTGAGTGATGGTAAAGACAGTATCGGCAGATAACACGGGGAAATAACGCACCCCTATAATTGATCCGGAATCGACCCGTGCCAGCATATGGTGGCAGGTAATCCCAAATTCCTTTTCTCCGTTATAAATGGCAAAGTTGGTACAACCAATACCGGGATAAGCCGGTGGGCCTGTATGAAAGTTAATAGCTGCATAACGGGCCTTACTCAACAACTCACCGGGTATAATCCATTGAGCGAGATAAGAGATCAACAGGTCTCCCTCCCATTCCAGTACGCCGGGAGGAATGGATTGTGTACGTTTGGAAAAAACGATTTTTGCTCCGGTAAAGTGCCTGCCAATAAAATCAGCAGCCATTCTGGAGCAATAATCATCCTGTTTGCCTATAAATAAAATGCGAAGTTTTTTTAGTTCATCCATTCTTTCACTTATTCAATTTTCCGGATGCGCCCAGCAATGCCTCATACTTCTGTTTTAACTGGTCCTGCACATACCGTCGGTCAAAGTTAGCTTCTATTTTTTTACGGAGCTGCTGCCCCAGTTCCTTCATTCTTTCGGGTTCCTGAAGCGCCTGATTCAGCTTCTGATACAGATCTTCTGCATCCTGCACGGCAAAGATGAAGCCATTTTCCTGATCATCCACTATATCCACGCTACCAGGTATCCGCGATACAAGTACACCGCATTCCATAGCACCTGCCTGCAAAACCACGTTTGGAAACCCTTCGCGGTAAGAAGGATGAATAAACAGATCGGCCTGGGCCATGAAATATTCCACATCATCATGCCAGCCAGCCAGCACAACAGCCGGATGTGTTTTGATCAGTTGCATGGTAGCTGCATCCAGGGGATCGAGATGCTCTTCAAAACTACCTACCAGTACCAGCCGAACGGTTTTATCCTGCTCGTATATACGGATAAACGCTTGTGTGAGTTCGGCAATACCTTTGTCTTTTACAATACGCCCCACAGCTGTTATATACTTACAGGCAGGATCATACTGCGTTATTTTTTTTACTTCCTCTATTCGCTCCGGCTTTAATGCCCTGCGCGAAAACCGATCCAGATCAATTCCATTGCTGGACCCTCTGCCCACCATATCCAATTTACGCGATGCCACTAGTTGCTGTTCCAGTATATAATTCCGGAGCGAGTTGCTGTTGGGCCACACGTGTGTTGCCATACGTCCTGTAATCTTCTCCATTGCCACCAGTATGCGTCGGGTAAGTCCGGCCGATGTCATAAAACGGAGACCGGCAATTGTGTGAATGCGAACCGGTACACCTGCCATTCGCCCTGCCATCATGGCCAGCAGTCCTGCCTTGGGTGTATGGGAGTGAACGATATCCGGTTTTTCCTTTTTAAAGAACCGGTAAAGTTTCCACAAAGAACGAAGATCAGCCAGTGGTGTGATCTGCCGGGTCATATGAATACATTCATGACGCACACCTTCATACTTCTTTACATCCTCCAGCTCGATACCATCTGCACTCACCATCACCACATCAAAACCCTGGCTGGCCATATATTTCATCTGTCCTCTCAGCAAAACCTTCAGGGCCATAGGAACAGTAGTAACACGGATCAATTTCATTTCAACGGTCGGTTCTCAATTAATCAGAAAGTTTAAAGGTATAAAGGTTTAAAAACTGCCTTTATACTTTTAAACGTTTATACTCTTATACCCTTCTCTTCCACACTTCCAGCGCAAACAGAGACCAGATCATTTTAGCGCGTTTTTCATCGCTTGTGTTCAACTCTCTGTTCCAGAGTTTTTCTACAAAGCCTGGTTGCACAAACTGGCGGCCATAGGCATTTGCCGGGAGTATATGATCGGCAATAATATCTTTCAGCTGTGTATCGATCCACTTTTTGAGCGGGATCTCAAACCCCCGTTTGGGTTGATGTATCAAATCTGCTGGTAAATATTTTTCTGCCAGTGTACGCAACAGGTATTTGGTTTGTTTACCCTTTATCTTATAGTTGTCCGGCAGGCCGGGCACAAATTCGAGCAATTCTTTACTCAGCAGGGGGCTTCTTCCTTCAAGTGAATGAGCCATTGTGGCAATATCCATTTTTACCAGCAGGTTACCGGCAAGGATATTGTCAAAATCGAGATTCATTAGTTTCTGCAAACCGGTGAGCGGCGATTTATTCATTCGTTCAAAATCGGCGCGGATAGCATCGAGATTATGCGAAGGTGCAGTAAGATATTTTTCCATGCCCTCAAAGCTGTCGATGGTTGCAGAGAGGTACGTATCCAACCCGTTTTTGCGGGCCAGGTCTGCAAGGCGATAGAGATAATTGTACTTGCTTTTCTTATTGTGCGGTACGGGCAGCAGGGCGTGGGCAGCAGCTGCTGCTGAACGCACCAGGAAGCCCGGATTGAAAAAATCGTATTTGGCAAAAGGCACATAGCGTCTGTATCCGCCAAAAAGCTCATCTCCACCGTCACCATTCAGGATCACAGTAAGATGTTTGCGTGCCTCCCGGCTTACATAATAGCTCGGTATGGCAGAGCTGTCAAAGAAAGGCTCACCGTAATTGCCCAGTATGGTTTCTACTTCGTTGACAAGGTTATCAAAACTGATCCGGATCTCATGATGGCTGGTACCATATTTATCGGCTACCAGTTTTGCCAGGGGGGCTTCATCATATTCTCCATCAAATGAAACGGTAAAGGTTTTGAGGGATCGGTTATATTCTGTGGCAATGGCAGTAACCAAACCACTGTCGATGCCGCCACTGAGAAATGAACCGACTTCGAGGTCAGATGATTCCACACGACGTCTTACCGCTGCATGAAGATATTCATCCGTTTGCTTCAGCGCTTCATCGAAGCCTATACTGTTTTTCTGCTGATAATAGTCGTGTATATTCCACCACCTTTTTACCGAAAAGCCGGTTGTTCCAAGCCGGAGGCTGGCGTAATGCCCGGCCGGAATCTCTTTTATTTCCCGGTAAGCTGTTTGATCCTTGTAAAAATAACCCAGCCGCAAGTACTGATGCAGGGCTGCTTCGTCAATACTAAGCGAAAGCTGACCTTTCAATGCATTCAGTTCGCTGGCAAAAGCAAACCGATCCCCTTCCCTGTAATAATACAGAGGCTTTTTTCCAGCCCGGTCTCTTGCCAGGAAAAGTTCCTGGTTCTCCTGATTAAAAATGGCAAAGGCAAACATGCCGTCAAAATCTGCCAGACATGCCGCTCCCAGCTTTCTGTATGCATGAAGGATCGTCTCTGTGTCGGAATTAGTATGACATTCCAGGCTATGTTTTTTGCGAACCTCCAGATGATTGTAAATCTCCCCATTGAAAATAATCGACAAGGCTCCCAGATGCATTGGCTGTTTGCCTCCAGCAATATCCAGGATTGCTAACCGGTGATGATGAAATACCAGATGATCAAATTGTTCCGTAGACTGCTCATCAGGCCCTCTGTGCCAGAGATCGCCTGTCAGTTTTTTTATGTCGAAAGGGATTCTATATGCCCCAGCTATTCCACACATGGAAGGAAGTTTGTAGTTTAAATATCTCCGTTATCTGCCTGGAGAACCGCTGTCAGGAGGTAACGCAGTTTTTTTTATCATAAACAAATTGGAGTTCAGACATTTATTCTCCGTAATATCCACTGCATCCAGGGCGGGTAAGCGATTTTTTGTATCCGGTATACTGCAAAGATTGTCATTATATAAAAAGGTAAACAGGGTATCTTGTATCGTGACAGTGATCCAAAATTGGTGGTAGAAATACCTACTGCTACTGCAAAAACTATTGAAAATGTAAAACAAAGAATAAGGAGTGGCGAATCAAAGATAGTTCGTAGGAACTTTATCACGCCTATCTTAAATAGCAACCCCAATATCAAAGTCAGAAACACGAGTGCTTCCATTGCCGAGAACAAAACAATAAAAGAAGTGATTTCCCAGGGAAAGGGTCTGAAAAAAGTAGCCCCAAGTCCATTTATGAACATTAACACAGGGTTACTCGTATTAATCTGAAAGCTTGACCCTTCGCCGCTTCTTCTCTCAAATATCTCCCTGCTGTTCTCACTTGATTCCAGCAGATTATCCATACTGAATTTGGCAAGAGACTCCTCTGACGTCAAAAAGCCGATAAAATAGACAGTAGCTACTGCTGCTACGCCCAGCGAAATAACAATAATAACACGTCTCTTGACTTTATTTTTAATGCTTCCACCAAGAGCTCCGAAAAGCCAGAACCCAATTCCCGGAATCAGTGCAAGCAGAATATACGCTTTGATGGTATAAATAATATAAACACTAATAACCAGCCATATCAATGAACCGATTATTTTTCTTTTGGCGATAAATATCTGGTAGACGGCGTATAACATAAATCCCAGTGCTCCAAAACACAATGAATCCTTAAGAAATCCGGAACTCCAATAACACACACTGGGGAGAAATAATACAGCAATTGCTATCTCGGCTTTCATTGAAGGGAAATAACTCACGAAAAGTTTATATATCCTCACGGCTCCCGCCAACGCAAAAAAACTATAGAGAAAACATAAAACGATGTAACTGTTTGTCAGCAGATATGGAATCAACCCGATCTTGGGTACCATAAAATTTGACGCATGCTTCATGAAACCATCAACAGGATAAATAGACTCGTCAATCGCGAAATAATAAGAAAGTATATCACTATCGGTGGAATTATTCATTAATAGCACATCCAAAACACTTACACTTCCTGATTTTACCGCCTCCTGCATATCCTTCAGACCATACAGAAACATTTCGGTATCCCCTCCTTTGTAATAATAGGCTGAGATCAAAGAATAAATAATGGCCAGAAATATCCTGAACCTAAACGACATCCGGATAAGCCGTTTACTTGCCTGGTCGTAACGTTTTAAACGCCATACAAGGATACGATCCAGCAAAATGAATACAAATAATCCGGCAAAAATATCTATTGGACCAAGCATATACTATCAACTCGTCTTTGTGTCTACCACTAATTTTTGTTGACGCATTCTGTTTAATAACCCTTTTGATCTGCTTTCTACCAGCAGATACTGAACATAAGCTATCAGCAGGCATACAGGAATGGCTCCCATCCATACCAGGTAGTTTTCAATATAAGCCCCCCTGTATCCGGATATCATCCAGTATGCCGCCAGATACAGGTATATTGAGGCGACATGTGTTATGTAGAGCGTGTAACTGTATTTTCCTATTTGCATAAGCGGCCTGATCCTGACCTTGTAGCGGAGAAAGAAAATAATCAGTAATACGGCCAGTATAGCTGCTGTAATAAATGAGTATTCCGATTCTGTTTTCATTACAAAATTTACCAGGTATGTTCCTCCCAATGCCAGCAAAATTGCAAGAATGTGTTGCGATTTCGAGATTTTTGAAAACAACTGTTCTACCTGCCTATAATAGGTATAGAGAGCAACCCCCAGTGCGAAATAAATATTATAAATAAAGATAAACTCATGAAAGTATTTGCCGATTGGCAATGAAGCTGTTGTTTCAGGAAATAGCCAGTGAGCTGCATATAATATCAGCGATACAATAAGGTAAAGCTGAATTCTGCGTAAAAGAAAGGGAGCCAGTAAATAAAAAATCACTTCATAGGTGAGCGACCAGAATGGGGTAATAAACCCCTCACCGGGCATATAAAATAAATTTTTGACAACTACAGTTGGCTGCCAGAAATCATTCATCTGCATGGTTCGGATAAAAGAAAAATCAATATACGAACCATCATACCATTGCGGAAACAGAAATCTGGTAAACAGGAAAACACCCCCAGCCCATAACAGTGCTACCAGGTATGGCGGGTATATCCTGACCAACCTTCTTTTGTAAAACGACAATGGCTCTTTATTGCCCGAAAGACTATGAGCAATTGAAAAGCCTGAAAGCAGGAAAAAAACAATAACAAATTCGACCGCCAGGCGGGTAAGCATACTGCTTCCAAATATCACATAGTCCCATACAGACCAGGTACCGGAAGGATGCAGTTGCTGAAAAAAATTCCCTCCCATCCACAATGTACCTCGGCAATGAGCGATGGCTACATACAAAGAAGCTATGCCTCTAATCGAGTCTAAAATCTCGAAATCTTTGTTTGAAAGTTTTTTTTCTGACATGACACTTTTCTCCGGAGTAATAATGAAAGCCGTTAACTAGTTAGCTGATCAAGAATTTTCAAATAGGCCGGCTTATTAGCCTCAATAGAAAAATGGGTCACCACTTTTTCCCGTGCCTTTTTCCCGATGCGTTGACGAAGTGCCTTATCACTGGCCAGTTCGGTCAGTCTTGCCACCCATTCTTCCTTTGTATTTACCAAAACGCCGCTTTCCCCATCTTCAATTACCCGAAAGTTTGTAGCAATGGCAGTTGCTACTGTCGGAATTCCCATTGCCATATACTGAATAGCCTTTAGGCTGCTTTTCCCATAAACCCATTCTTCGTCAGGCAATGGATATAATCCGATATCAAAACGACTAATTGTTGGCAATTCCATTGTTTTACTCCAGTCATACGCTTCTACTTCCACACCTTCAATTGCAAAACTTTTATCCCCCAGTACCAGAAGATTAAAATCAACATGATTTTTTAGCTCTTTCAAAACATCATCAAGCAGGTGCAGATACTTAGCAGTACTTAAACTGCCACTCCAGCCAATAATCAATTTATTTTCCTTAAGAGCGTAATCAGTTCTTTCTTTATATGCCTGAGTATCTACTGTAGAGGATATATCAGTAGTATTGGAATTATACTGACGAACAAAACTGTCGAGATATGGTGTGCAGGTGATCACATGATCGGCCTTTTTCATCAGATACAACGGCTTCTGAGCGCCTTTAAACTTACTGATAAAAGGTGTTGCCTTTGATTTAAGATCTTTTAAATACACAAGATCGTCTATATCAAAAACCATTTTCCGGCTTAATGCTGTAACCATTCTTTCAAAAAAAGGTAACCCGAACGGAGTTACCCACAAATGCACGTATACCAGATCATACTTTCTCACACGAAACAGATCTGCTATTCTCCTGCAGTAACCAGCAATCGTATAAAAAGCTTTTTGAAAAAGATGCCCCCGCTTATAAATAATCTTCCAGAAAGAGCTGGATACAAAAGGGCTGACCGTCAGATCGTATCCTGCCTCCCTGAAATATTGATAATATTGCTCAAACTTGAGCCGTTGGCTGGGAGCTACATCTTCAGGATAAGGACAAAGAATCAATATCTTCTTGCGATTCATAAAATCATGACCTTTTAGCTAATACAGTTTTATATACACTTGAATAAAGCTCAACACCCCGTTTCAGATCATAAATCTCCATTGCCTTCGTACGCAATAACTGCGGATCAGTTTGCAAAAGCCGGGGTATGGAAGCTACGGCTTTTGCAAAAGACATTTCTGACATGTCTTCAAGAATAAGGCCACCTTCCACTCGCTGAACAATAGCATCTACATCTCCAACTCCTGCATTTACAATAGCCGGTATTCCCATACTCAGAATTTCGCCCAGCTTTGTAGGCGAACTGGATTTTTTTGAATACACAGGACGAATAAATGAAATATTGATATCGGAGGCTTTAGCCAAAACAGGCACCTCCTGCCGGGTGGCTTTCCTGATTATTATTGCTTCCGGTTCAAGACCCGCTTCTGTTGCCTGCGCCCGTATATAAGAGGGATCAGAATGGCTGATAAACAGGAATAGTGCGTCGGGATACTCTTTTCGTACAGTTTTAAAAAGAGCCAGCATTTCATCAAGCATATACCAACTTCCGACAGAGCCCAGATAACTGACCACCAGACGATCCTGGTCAATCCCCAATATTTTTCTTGCTTCCTGCTTCTGACCTGAGCTGGTAGACGTAAACAAATCTGTATCCGCGCAACAGGGAATCACGCTTACCGGAATATTTTTATCATACGCCTTCCATGTCATCAGCTCTGACCGCCCGTTTTCAGTAAGCGATATTATTGCGTCCGCCTCGCTCACAAACTCGCTTTCTTTCTTTTTGTAATGCCGATACACCCGTTTGAATACAGGATGACTATCTGGCCAGGCCCCACCATCTCTTTTTTCATCAGCCCAAAAGCCACGCATATCAAACAGGAATCTGACCCCAGTCTTTCGCTTAAGCAATAAACCTATCTCAGAAGCAGGATAACTACGGCAGTGTACCATATCAAAATGCTCTTGCCTGTGCAGTCGTAAGGCTGTACGCTTCATCCTTATCGCATCATAAAACTTTGCCAGGACAGGAGGCTTTACAGTAAACGACAACGGCACCCAACTGATGTGGTGCTGCTCTGTTATTTCTTTAATAGCAGACTGATTGGCCCGGTAAGCTGCTTCTTTTTCGAAACTAAGTATGGTAAACCGGTATCCTTCTTTAGACAGGCCCAGAATATAGGGCAATATCTGTGATTGTCCCAAAGGGTCTGTAAGCCCATCGTATGTGATATAAAGAATCTTTTTCAACTTATTTCTTCGTGTTATGTCCGCTTTTATCTGTTAACAAAAATTCATTCGTCTTAGTAAACGATCGTTACTCCTTTAGACGCGAAGCATGACTCAGGGCTCTACTGGTGCCAAAAAACGTGTTGGATCCATCCCAAGATAGGGAGGCACTCCATCTATGCCAAGAATCCCCACCTGATAAAAGAATAACCAGTCTCCTTCCTCACCTGCTTTAACCTCTACTACAATGCTGGATGTTTTGTTGTCGCTGAAGCTCAGTATCCTGCCAGTGGGTGTTTGTATCCTAAGGCTTTTCGTTTTATTGACCACCATTGTTTTTGTGCCGGGTGGTACCCTTACTATAAAATTATTAAGTCCTTTTACACTGCTGGTTTGCATTACAAGGTCGGGTGATATCATTACATTAAAATGTAACTGCCCGGTTATGCGGATATTAAATGCACGCTGTGAATCGTCAACTTCTATTACGTAGTCACCTGCTTTAAGTGAGGCCAGTGAAAACTGTTCTTTTATTCCCATCTTATGCTGTTCATGTAAAAGAACAACATCTGCTTCCGTCTTGATTTGCCGGAACAGCTTATAGTCAAATACCTTCACTACAACTGGTACTCCGGGATTTACCTTTGCAGATAGTCCACTGGTCAGTTCGATCAGGTTTCCTGCAGATTGCTTATCGATCCGCACCAGAAAACGGGTAGTACCCGTAAAGGTAACTGCCGGGGCTTTGATGGCTGCCGCCGGTGAACTGGCTGCTACTGTAGCATTTTTGAACTGATCCATTTCTGCATACGACCTTAATCCTTCTGCACGGGTAAGCCCTTTAAAGTCCTGCGAAAGCCATTGATTGATTTCCGTGCGGCTTACCGGTGTAGTCTCCCTTGTCCATGCCTGCTGAGGATTGGCATAATAACTCATTTGAGGGAAGCCCACATATTTGGGCAACGACGCCATCACGGCAACGGTGGAAAAAGCTGATATTGTCATGGTTCGGTTAGCCAGCACCAGCATTTCTGTCATTAACTGGGGTGTAGGAGCCGCTTTCAGTCTCTTGTAAAGGGCCAGGTAATGCAGGTAAATTTTTATGTGGTCCAGCCGACGTGCAACCGCTTCGTCTTTGTTCTGTCGGTCAGCCTCCAGTACCATGTTTATCCAATCGCCCAACAGGTTATCGCTTATAAATCCTTTAGGAGCACTTTCCCAGGAAGCATACAGTTTTTTTAACTGTGCCGACACATTCCCAAAACACTGATTAAAGTAATCGTTTTTGAGTGAGTCTACGTTTGCGTTCAGATCCCATAACAGTTTACCAGTAATATACTGGCCAAGGCCTTTGCTTATCCATCCGATATTCGTTTCCGCCAGATAAGATGTAGCTCCGCTTTGATAAAAAGCGGGTATCGCTTTTCTGAGATAGGCAATCTGGCTCGCATTTGACTTGCCCGGCAGATCATAATCCCATTCATAGACACTCAGGTAGTCATACACTCCCACCCTGCTTGCAAGTCTGCTCCATTGCTGAAGCAACTCGTTGGTATTAAATTTGCTTCTGTTGAAGCCGTTTGTGACCATTACAAAGACATTTTTCTCCAGCGGGATCTTTGTTGGTAAAATATGTTCATTGTAAGCCAGCGATCCGACCCATATATCAGGATAAGACTTCTTCACATATTTTGCTACTTCGTTGGCCAGATAAAATACCTGATCGGATATACCTCCAAGTTTCATGCAGCCAGGATTATCGCAGAAACCGCTGCCATCCGACGGTTCCATTGACAGCATTTTAAGAGGTCTGCCAATACGTATAGATTCTTTGATACGGCTGATGGCATCTTCCTTTACCAGGTTTACCAGGGCGGGATTTGTCACATTAAATTTCGGTGTCGGCGGAATCTCGCCTTTCTTTACTGAAGTCGCAAAATATTCCGGGTGCTCCTGAAACTGCTTTTTATTATTAGCTACAATCAGCTGGTAACTATGGCCGATATTAACTTCAAAAAAGCCACCCATCCGGTTGGCTTCGGCCCATTCATTAAACCGGAGGGCCAGGGCCTCGTTCTTCAGAAAACCATGTCCATTTGCCAGCACACGGGTATGAAAAGCCGGTTGAGTCAGCTTCTTATATACCAGTTGTATATTTCTCAGCCTCGGAACAATCTGCCATTCTGCGCCAGGTTGAAAAAACCGAAAACCGAGCTGCTCCAGATAATCGTATACCGCATGTCGCAAAGCAGCAGCTGAGTTTCCGATTATTATTACTTGTTTCCCGTTCGCATCAATCAAATAAGCTTCGGGATTCATTTTTTCGAGAGGGCGGGAAAGAGACTGAAGCTGACCGGTCAGCCCGGATCTTGTAAGCAGCAGAATAGAGCCGGCACGCCCAAAATCAGCAGCTGTTCCAATAAATACATTATCAACACCACCTCTCTGTAGCTGCTTACGGAACAGATCGGCCGCTCCCTGTATACTGTCTGGCAGAATAGCCGGCTGCTGATCCGTCTTTTTATCTTCAACCACACTACGCATGGTATCGTTCGCCGATACTGGTGTGGATACAGTTGGAGGAGTGGGTAAGCCCGTACTTCGCCCACTGCTTTTGCATCCATAAGAAACCAGTAAAAGCAGCAGCAAGCCGGTTATAGTTTTGCTTTTTATCATTTTCAAATACTCTCTGTTTTTCATGCCCTGTTCAGAGACCACTCAATGCTTTTTCATAAATAGCATCCAGTTGCTTCAGGTAAGCATTTCTGCTGTAATACTGTACTGCCTGTTGGTTGTTTGGCTGAATCATTGATTGTAACGAAGAGTTGTCCTTACTCAGTTGTTTCAGTTGTTCTGCAAAATCCGTTGCGGAAGCAAGTGAAACAAAAACAGCAGTGGACCGCGTAATCTCTCTGAATACCGGAATGTCTGACAGAATTAATGGCTTCTTGGCTGCCATGGCTTCTGCCACAGCTATGCCAAATCCTTCAAATGAGGATAACATGAGAAAGGCGTCATACGCAGGCATTACTGCTGCCACATCCGATACTTTCCCTTTAAGTGTTACATTCAGTTGCTCCTCCTGGATTATCTTCTCCAAAGCCGGCCGCAGCGACCCTTCTCCATATATATCAAGCGAAACCGGGAAATCTTTCAGATATCTGAAGGCCTCAACCATAAACGGATAATTCTTCTGAGGTCGTAAGTTGCCCACAGCCAGTAACCGTAATGTACCGGAAGCAGGTAAGGTTGTCAATGGAATTCTGAAAAAATCATCGCGCACATAATTATATAATACTATACTCTCCCCTTTGTATCCGAAATGCTTGCGATAATCATCAATGATTGCCTGCGTCACACCTACGAGTAGTACATTTTTCTTTCTGACATTTTTTTCAATCCATCGTACAATATTCCCAGATAAATTCCTGGGAATAAGAGAAGACAGTGTATTATGAATACTAAAAACAAGCGGTACGTGCCGGGGCGTAGCCAGCCGGGCAAGCACGGTACTCAATACCAGTTGCGATCGCACCAGAGCCGGCTGATGTTTCCGGATGATACGGCGCAGTTTACTGACCGATGCGGGAAGACTGACGGGGCCTTTGTGGTTTAAGCAATAATGCCGCTCACAGAAGGAAAAAACATGATCACCAAATTCATTTACCGGAGAAAGTGTGACCAGTATAATCCTGTAACGCTGTGCCAGGTAAGGCAACAGGTCCGTTAGCAATGTTTCAGTACCGCCACGGCCAAGACTATCTATTATATGAACAATTGTGCGCATAGTAGGGATTATCCGTAGCTATCTCCTTAGTCGTTAAGCCACTTGTTTGTCCATTTCTGGAAACTATACAAATACCACAACGTAACCATATTGACAGCTTTTTTCTCCTGATACCTTTTAATAAACTTCAATACTGCATCTCTTTGCAGATAGGGGTTATTGAAATTATCCGGGTGAAAGATTCTGGCAATATCTTTTTCATAGTTATTTCTCATCCAGGTTTTAAGCGGCGCAGAAAATCCTCTTTTGGGAAGATTATACAACTCGCCGGGCAAATAGCGTCCCAGCAGTTTCTTCAACAGATATTTTGTGGTATTTCCATTGATCTTATACTGCAATGGCAGCCTGGCAGCAAACTCAATCAGACGATGATCCAGAAAAGGTTCACGGCCTTCAATACTATTGTACATGGTGGCCCTGTCGACCTTTACCAGGTTATTGTCGACCATATAACGATGAAAATCCCACTCCATCATTTGATTATACGGTTCAATGCTGCTTACAGAATCATATTCCGGCTGATATCCCTGCACCAGGTGCTGCAGTTCCAGGTCGGAGTTTGGACGCAGAATGCTCTGATAAAAATCGCTGAACCTTTTTTGCTGAAGTATCATCCGGAAACGATCAAACCGGTAAGACCGGTCAGAAGGCATCAGATGCCGGGCAAAAGCCAGGCCTGCTGCTGCAGATTTATTAATCAGGGAGCCGCGCTGCTGCAGTCTATTCCATTGCTGAAAATAGTTGAGGTACCGGGTGTACCCACCAAACAACTCGTCGCCTCCGTCTGCACTCAACACTACTTTTACTCCTGCAGACCGGGCCAGTTGTGAAACAAAAGTGGTCGGTACGCAGGAATTGTCGCCATGCGGTTCGTCGTATATATCATAAAACCTGCTCAATATCTCCTGCCCTTTATCGGCCTCCAGGATGGCATCGGTATGCTGAGTTTTCAGAAATTCAGCAATCCGTTTCGCATCGGCAGATTCATCAAATCCTTTTTCTCTGAATCCAACTGTAAATGTGTGGATAGTGCCATGATGACGGCTCAGTACTGCGGCTACCAGCGAGCTGTCTATACCTGCACTCAGGAATACTCCCACCGGCACATCGGCTACCATCCGGTAACGGAAGGCAGATATTACCAGCTCCTCCAGCTCATCAAGTATATCGTCTTCTTTCCGGCTGAGCATACTTTTATCTTCCTCAAAATGTACCGTCCAGTATGGAGATATAGTCGCAACTCCATTCCGGAATCTGAGGTAATGACCGGCCGGCAGTTTCCGGACACTTTTTAATATACTCCGGTTATTGCTGACATATCCCAACCTGAAGAAAGCTGATGTAGCTTCCGTATCGAGCTGACTGCGTTCATCGGAAGACAAATAAGAACGAAAAGCCTTTAATTCGCTTGCAAAAGCAAAACGATTGCCGGCATTCATATAATACAACGGTTTTACGCCTATCCTGTCCCGAAACAACCACAACTCCTGTTCTTCCTTGTCAAAAATGGCAAAGGCAAACATGCCGATAAACCGTTCTACCGCTTTTTCTTTCCAGCGATGAAAAGACTTTAATACTACCTCTGTATCAGACGAGGAGAGAAAACTGTACCCAAGTGTTTCCAGCTCTTTCCTGATCTCTTTATAATTATATATCTCACCATTAAATACGATAATGAGATTTTCGAAATGCATAGGCTGATGCCCGCCTTCGCTAAGGTCGATAATCGACAGCCGCCTGTGACCCAGGCCTACCGGTGCCTGAAAAAAATATCCTTCATCATCAGGGCCGCGGTTAGACAGCCTGCGTGTCATATCCTGCAGGTCCTGCAGATTGCTGCGCTCATCTATAAATCCGGCTATTCCGCACATTATCTGTGTTTATAATTATTTTTTATAAGAAAATCCCATTTATACAACTGCCGTTTCAGTTTTAACAGCATTTGCTTCGTCTGTGAATACTCGTAAACATAGTCTTTATCGGCGCTTTCCAGAAAATGAATGTATTCGTCTACGATTGATTCAATAGAAAAGGAGCGGGCCTTTTGCCAGCTCTTAATACAGTTCGCGGCATATTCATTCACATTTTCTTTCAACGAGCCTTCAATAAACCGGTCATATTCATGGGCAGTCTCTCCGGCCTTCACCTCTCCTACTTCATAACCTTGCTGATCAAAGAACCAGCCATAGGTTTTGCTGCCGTTTGATTCGATAGCAAGCAAAGAAGGGATACCTAAGGCACTTGCTTCCAGTATGGCAGTACCCATCCCTATAAACAGGTGTGCGTCTTCTACAACTTTGGTGAATTGAGAATACGGCAACTCTCCATGAATGTGCACATAATCACCAGCCTCCAGATCAGCAACATTTCTTTGTATCTGCTGCAGCAACGGACCACCCCCATATACATGATATTCCAGCAGGCTTCCTTTTTCCCTGAGTTTTTTTATAACCCCGATGACCGGATTGATATAATCTTTAAACTCCACCAGCCTGCCTATACTCACGATCTTATAATGGTCTACAGATTCCCGCTGACGGTATTGATCGGGCACCGATATCGGAATGGGGATGATGCGGCTTTTGCTGAAATCAATCCCGAAATATCCCGACACAGCTTCCCTGACTGCATTATTCATAAAAGTCAGGTTTGATGCCGGAAGTGATTTTAGAAAATGTTTCATCATCCGTGTATCCGGTGTTCTGCCCAGGTATGTAAGTGTCACATACGCCCTGGGATGGTAAATACCGAATACAATGGCAGCTTTTGAAAAATACTTCTTTTTCGCTTTTCCATATATCCAGATGAGCGCATCACCGCCGGCCATCGCATGGATATAATCAAACTCAGGCAGCCTGTTTTGCTGTTGCAACTGATCCAGTTCATCGCTGTATATGACTTGCGAAAACTCTTCCATCAGCTGAACCAAATCAGTGCCAAAGGAGCGATTATGAAGTAAAAAGTATACGGTCCATCCACGCTTCTTCAACTCCTTTCCCAACCGTATAATGAGCGTGATTGTGCCATCTATGCCCGGGTATGCTCTGAAAAATAATATGGACTGGGTTTCTTTCAAGTGTAATTCATTATCGCCGGTACAGCAGTTTTCTGAAAATGAGGTTAACAACTATAAAATACAACAGATAGGTACCCGCATAGGCAATCACCACACCTTCAGCCTCATACTTTTCTGTCAAAAGATGAGCCCCTACAGCGAAGCAAATGGCGGCAAAAATTTCTGTTATGATAAAAGGAATTGTCAGGTTTTTTGCCCAGAACAGAAAAGCAACGCATAAGCTGGCTACCCTGAAAAAGTCTCCGATCACCTGAAAAAAGAAAAGCTCTTCGGCGGGTTTGAACTCGGGCGATAAAAAGGTAGTAATAATAAAATGGCGGCAGAAGTAAATCGTGACACAAATAACCAGGAGTGCCGGGTAGAGGATTTTCATTGTTTTAAAAATCTCTTTCCGTAAATCGTCCGTCAGCCTGATTTCCGAAAGCCGGGGAAGATAATAGGTGCTGATGGCAGTCGTGAGCACCAGCAGGTACATGGCAGAAATACGATTGACCGATTCCCAGATACCGGCTGTGTAACCTGAAAACTCTTTGAGCAGGTGTGTGCGCACAAGTAGTTGAGCCACCGGCATGCAGATGGCAGTAACAATCGCCATCACGGTAAAGCCCAACAGCGTTTTAATCCATTTACGGGAAGCGGGCGAAGGTGAAAAAAGATAGGACACCCAATGTTCTTTCCGCACATAATACAGAGCGAAGCCAATAATCAGTGATTGAGAGGCTATCGTTGCAAGCAAAGCCCCATATACATTCCAGAAATAAACCAGCACTACCGTCACCAGCAGGGATGCCACGCTTGAAGTTGCGTTAACCCTTACAAAAGTTTTGTACTGCTTAAACCCATTGATAATATAGATAAGCAAGCTATTATACGAGTACAGGACAATGGAGATTCCAAACAGGATAATAACGCTGTTGTACTGAGTGCCCTGGAATACGAACCGGGCATATACTGAATTGAACAGGATAATCCCTATACTGAAAAACAGCGTACTTACCAGGGTGATGCGAACCGCATTGCCGATTATCTCTTTTTGTCTTTCGGGTTTATCATAATTTTCTGCAAGCAGTTTGGTGACTCCCTGCCCAATACCTCCGGTGCTTAAAGCCGAAAAGATATTGACCGAGTTCAGAAAATTACCCACCAGCGCGATTCCGCTTGTCCCTACCGTCCATGCTACAAATTTGGTAGAAACGATTCCGGAAAGCACTTTAACGATTGTGGTGACGCCTGCCCACAAGGTTACTTTGATAAAATCCGTTCTGGAAGTAGAACGAAAAGCGGAAATAAGTTTCGTTATCTTTTGTTTCAAAAAAAGGCTTTGACTTTATCGACTACATATTGCACATCCGATTCGGTCATACCCGGCCATACAGGAAGGCTCATCACACGACTTGCCATTGATTCCGCAACAGGAAAATCTCCTTTGGAATAGCCCAGATCAGCATAGGCCCCCTGCAAATGCCACGGTACAGGATAGTGAATCATTGTACCAATCTCAGCCTTACCGAGATGTTCCACCAATTTTTCACGATGCGCTGTCTGAATAACATATAAATGATATACGTGAGTGGCACCCTGGGCTACCTGTGGCAGGACAATATCCCCTGCGCCTTTAAGTCCTTCGTTGTACCAGCCAGCCACCTGCTGTCTTGCGGCAATCCAGGTATCCAGATATTTCAGCTTGACCAAAAGAAAAGCAGCCTGCATTTCATCGAGGCGCATATTATACCCGATACGCGCATTGTAATACTTCTTTTCGGAGCCATAATTGCGCAGTGCCCTGATTGTTTCAGACAGTTTCGCGTCATTAGTGGTTATAGCTCCCGCATCGCCCAGTGCGCCCAGGTTTTTTCCGGGATAAAAGCTGGTTCCGCTGATCTGTCCAAAGCTTCCGGTTTTTTTTCCGTTATATTCTGCCTTCTGCGCCTGGGCATTATCTTCTATCACATATAGATTGTGTTTCCGCGCTACAGCCATGATCTCATCCATTTGTGCCGCCTGACCATATAAATGGACAGGCATGATGGCTTTGGTTTTTGAGGTTATGGCAGCTTCTATGAGTTGTGGATCGAGGTTATATGTGTGTGCGCATGGCTCTACCGGAACAGGGATAGCGCCTGTATAACTGACAGCAAGAGCGGTAGCGATAAACGTGTTTGAAGGCACAATCACCTCATCACCTTCACCAATTCCCAACACCTTCAATGACAGGAACAGGGCATCCAGTCCATTACTGATACCTGCGCAGTGGCCCACCTCATTAAATCGTGCATACTCCTCTTCAAACTTCTCCAGCTTCTGGCCGAGGATATACCATTTTCCATCATACACCTCCTCAAAAGACTTCATTATTTCGTCTCTGATTTGAGCATTTGTCTCATCAAAGGATAAAAAAGGGATCTTCATATACGAGTCAAACCGTTTTGTGTTTTCTTATATACATTTCCTTCCTGGCTTATCCAGGTCTCATCATCCCGTTGAACCAGTTTTTCGCCTTTCTCATCAACCCAGCCCACCACTTTAGCCGGAACGCCATAAGCAAGGGCATGATCCGGAATGTTGCGGGTAACCACTGAACCAATACCGGTCATTGCATACCGTCCGATCGTTACGCCTGCCAGTACCGTGGTATTGGCTCCCAGCGAAGCCCCTTTGCAGATTTTCGTTGCGGCATACGGTGTACGCTGCTTGCTTCTCGGGCGCAGGTCATTTGTAAATACCACATTTGGTCCCAAAAAAACGTCATCTTCAATACGTATGGCATCCCATACGTATACTCCGCATTTAACAGTTACATTATCACCGATTTCCACATCATTTTCTATAAAAGTGTGGCTATTGATATTACAATTACGGCCAATTTTTGCACCCGACAGTACAATAGCGTATTGCCAGATACTGGTGCCTTCACCAATATTTTTACTTTGAACATCTGCCAGGGTATGTATAAACATCAGGCTTTTTTTATACTCAGGAAATGATCGTAATCGCGGATATAATCCCGTTCGTCATACTTGTCGGATGCCAGTACAAGACAAATTGATCCGGAAGAAAAATCAAGCAGTTCCCGCCAGATACCCGGAATGATCAACAACCCCTGATAAGGTTGATTGAGTACTACATTTCTTTTCGCATACCCATCATCGAGCATTACGGTAAAAGAGCCGCTTGCTGCAACTATAAGCTGATGCAAATCTTTGTGGGCATGCCCCCCTCTTGCCTCTCCCCCGGGTATATCATATAAATAATATACACGTTTTATCGAAAAACCAATATCGGTCATTTCATTGATGGAGGTCAGATTACCGGCCGGATTGGATATTTTGGGCAACTGTATCAACCGGCATTCATTTACTGTACTATCCTTCATTTGCCGGTTTTTAACGTGGTAAAAGAGTTGAAATCACGGATATATTCTTCTTTATTGTAGACATGATCCGATATCACGAGTGCAAGGGAGTTGGTGGAAAAATTCTGCAGGGTCCGCCAGATCAACCGGGGCACATATAAGCCATAATATGAACGATTGAGTGAGTAAGTCCGTTCCTCTGTTCCGTCATGCAGTACTACATCAAAACTGCCCGACAGGCTTATTATTACTTCCTGACTTTCCTGAAAAGCATGACTTCCCCGGGACTCACCACCAGGTACATCATAAATCCAGTAAGCCCTTTTTATATTGAATGGTATCAGCGCATTACTCTCAAAAAAGGATAATTTGCCTCTTGGATCACATATTTTGGGAAATTCGATTATGGAGACATCAGCTATTTTCATTAGCTATTTTTTTTAGATACTGACCATAGCCGCTTTTTAGCAATAATTGGGCCTGGGCTTCCAATTGTACTTTATTAATAAACCCGTTTCTGTATGCCACTTCTTCTATACAGCCAATCTTGTTTCCCTGCCTCTTTTCGATTACCCGCACAAATTCACTTGCATCACTCAGCGAATCGAAGGTACCCGTATCAAGCCAGGCTGTACCCCGGTCAAGTACTGCCACTTTTAACTGCCCCTGGCGCAGATACTCTCTATTGACGTCTGTAATTTCATATTCGCCTCTAGGAGAAGGCTTTAGCGATTTTGCAATAGATACAACTTCATTATCATAAAAATAAAGTCCTGGTACTGCATAATTCGACTTGGGTGCAGTTGGTTTTTCTTCAATGCTTACTGCCCGCATTTCCATATCAAATTCCACAACGCCATATCTTTCCGGATCAGATACCTGGTAAGCAAAAACATATCCTCCTTCAACTCCACTCAGTTTCTTTAACTGACTCCCCAGTCCTGCCCCATAAAAAATATTATCCCCCAGCACAAGAGCGACTTTGTCCTTTCCTACAAATGATTCACCAATCACAAATGCCTGTGCAAGGCCGTTGGGCACCTCCTGAATAGCATATTCAAAATGACATCCGACCTGGCTGCCATCGCCCAAAAGACGTTTGAAAGAAGGATTGTCTTCTGGAGTCGTAATAATTAATATCTCCTGTATACCCGCCATCATCAATGTTGACAGTGGGTAATAGATCATTGGCTTATCATAAATGGGCATTAGCTGTTTGGAAATCGCTTTTGTGATAGGATACAATCTTGTACCGGATCCGCCTGCGAGTATAATTCCTTTCATATAGATTAGGTATAGGGTATAAAGGTTTTAAATGTATAACAGTTCAGAATATGTCAATAAGAAGAAGATAAAGACATAAAAAATACTGACGGCGACTTCTTTACTTCTATGGCTGGTACTGTGTTTCGTAGTATTTCAGGTACTCACCGCTGGTTACATGCTTTAGCCATTCCTGGTTTTCAAAATACCAGTCAATAGTCAACCGCAACCCTTCTTCGAAGGTAACGGAGGGCTTCCATCCCAGTTCTTTATTGATCTTCGTGGCATCGATCGCATAACGCCGATCATGACCGGGGCGGTCTTTTATGTAGGTGATCAGTTGATCGCTGGTGCCAGGGGCATTGTTCAGTTTTTTGTCCATCAACGAACACAACAGCTTAACCAAATCAATGTTTTTCCACTCATTAAATCCACCAATATTATAAGTACTGTGATTTGCTCCTTTGTGGTAAACGAGATCAATGGCGGTGGCATGATCTTTTACAAAAAGCCAATCCCGGGTATACAAACCATCGCCATATACCGGTAAAGGTTTTTTCTGGATAATATTATTGATAAAAAGCGGGATCAGTTTTTCGGGAAAATGATTAGGACCATAATTATTGGAGCAGTTACTGATCACAGCGGGCAATCCGTAAGTGTCGCCATACGCTCTTACAAAATGATCGGAGGATGCTTTGGAAGCGCTATAGGGAGAGTGCGGGTCATAGCGTGTCTCTTCCGTAAAAAAACCGGTTTCACCCAAAGCCCCGTATACTTCATCAGTCGACACATGATAAAAACGTTTACCCTCATATTGTCCCAGCCAGGCTTCTTTTGCCGCATTCAGAAGATTTACTGTACCAATTACGTTGGTATAAACAAAATCAAGCGGGGAATGAATTGACCGGTCTACATGAGATTCTGCAGCCAGGTGAATAACTCCATCAGGTTGGTATTGATCAAATACACGTTTCAGTTCTACGGGATCCTGAATATTTACTTTTTCAAACTGGTAATTGGCTGCCGATTCTATATCCCGGAGATTTTCCAGATTACCCGCATAAGTAAGCGCATCCAGGTTGATGATTCTGTAATCTGAATATTTGTTGACAAACAGGCGTACTACATGTGAGCCGATAAATCCGGCTCCGCCAGTGATGATTACTGTTTTCTTCATGAGGGAGGAAGGTTATTGAGGTTAAATGGTTTCAAATATTTCTGCATGCTGCTGATACCATGCATAGGTTTGCCGCAAACCTTCATTGATATTTACCAGCGGTTTATATCCAAGCAAGGACTCCGCCTTATCAATAGAAGCCAGACTATGCTTAACGTCACCTTTGCGTTCTGGCCCAAATTCCGGCTCCAGCTCCGTTCCGGCTTCTTCCTTTAGCTTTTCAAAAAGTTCGAGTAATGAGGTCTGATGTCCGCAGGCAATATTATACACCTGATTTACTGCTGCCGTGGAAGTTGTCAGTAATGCAAGGATATTGGCATTTACTGCATTGTCTACAAAGGTAAAATCCCGGCTATGACTGCCATCACCATTTATCCGGGGTGGTTGATTGAGCATAAGCGCCTGCACAAATAAGGGGATTACTGCAGCATAGGGCCCTTTGGGGTTCTGGCGGGGGCCAAAAATATTAAAATATCGCAAGCCTATCGGTTCCAGGCCATAAAGACGCGCATATACCTGAGCGTATAGTTCATTTACATACTTTGTGACTGCATATGGAGATAACGGATTACCAATTGCATCCTCAATCTTAGGCAATCCCGGATGATCTCCGTAAGTAGACGAGCTGGCAGCATACACCACACGTCTGATCCCCCTTTCTTTCGCAGCAGTAAATACATGAAGCGTGCCTGTGATGTTAACATTATTGCTGGTTACAGGATCATTTATCGACCGAGGCACTGATCCCAAAGCAGCCTGATGCGAAACCGCTGTAATGTCTTCGCAAGCTTTAAAGCAGGTTTCATAATCGCGTATATCACCCAGCACAAATTCAAAACGCGGATCATCTTCATATTCCTTCAGATTATCCATTGATCCAGTAGCGAGATTGTCCAACACCCGTACTCCGGTAATTTCCTGACGGCGCAACAACGCTCCCACCAGGTTGGATCCGATAAAACCAGCCCCTCCTGTTACTAATATTTTCATAGTATAGATATTTGATACTGCCGAAACTGATTATTTTTTTCTGCTAAACCAGTTTGCCGGATTCAACCAGCCGAAAATTCTTTTACCAACACTGTGCTGTGATGGCGTATCCTGTTCGTAGTAAGAATCCTTTTCTCCGTATATATAGCCATAGCCGTAACCATAGCGGCCATAGCCGTAATACCCGTATCCCGGTTTGAGTTTCACATCATTTATCACAACAGACACTTTCGGCAGTTTATTTTCCCTGTACACTTCATCTATCAGGGCTATCTGCTTCTTATATGTATGCCCCTGCCTGGCCAGGTAAAGCGTGCAGTCGGCAAATTTGCCCAGAGTCATCGCATCACTAACCATTCCTACAGGCGCAGTATCTATTATGATCACCTCATATTGCTCTCTGAGTATTTCAAATAAAGCCTCTACTTTGGGATCAAGCAGCAATTCGGATGGATTGGGGGGAACGGGACCACAGGGCAGAACATATAGATTTTCTGCATCGGGCACTTTTAAGATCAGATCATTCAGTTCGCTGTTACCTGCCAGGTAATTGATCACACCTTTATATTTACCCATCTTAAGTCCGGCCAGTACTCTCGGTTTGCGGATATCAAACTCAAGTATAATGGTTTTCTTTCCGGCAAGGCCCATCACTGCTCCCATATTCGTACTTACAAATGATTTGCCTTCCCCGCTAAACGAAGAGGTAACCAGAATTATGGGGCGTTTGATTTTAGAAATGATGTATTCCAGGTTTGACCTGATGGTCCGAAACTGTTCTGCCACCATGGTCCTGCTCGTCTTGGTAACAACCAATGTATTGGCAGAATAAGAATGTCCTACCTCACCGATAATCGGAACGGCGGTAACTTTTTCAATATCATAGCGGGTAGTGATTTTATCATTCAGCAGTTCAATAATGAAAAGAATAACAGCAGGAATAGCCAGCCCTACCAGAATGGCAATCAGCTGAATCATTCGCTTATTAGGTCTTATCGGTACACTGCTTACACCCGCCTGATCCACAATGGCTGTATTGGATGTGGTTGCGGCCCGCTCAATCCCTGCCTCCTCCCTTTTACCTTCCAGCAATGTATACAGGGCCAGTTTGGTACTTATCTGACGTTCCAGATCTACCAGTTCTTTTGCTTTAAAAGGTAAATCCTTTAAGGAGTTTTTTTGTTTGGTAATGCTGAGTCTGATTTTACCCAGTGCTTCAAGGTAAGACAGCTTGAGGTTACGGAGATTTTCAATCAGGCTCTGTCGCTGCTGCTCTATAGCAGCTTCCAGTTCTTTTATTGCCGGGTTGGCAGCGGGTATATTTGCTTCCAGCATCACTTTTCGTTCCAGCTGAGCTCTATTATAACCAGCTACCAGTTCATTCAACACAACGTCTTCCAGTCCGAGTGACGATGGTACAACTGCCTGATTAAACAGATTCTTTTTGTCCTGCAGGTAATCGTTTATATAGTCAACCAGCCCAATTCGCAGTTCCTGGCCCTGAACGGTTTTATCTGCTTCATCGATCCGTGCAAGGAATGATTCTGATTGAATAGGTACATCAATCAGCTCATTACGTTCCTTATAAGAGAGTGCAATTTCCTGAAGGCTATCCAGTTCTGTTTTGAGGCGGGCCAAACGATCATCGATAAATTTCAATTTCTGATCAGTCGAGTAGTTCTTTTGTTCAATTGTCAGGGAGTCATACTGAACCATCAGTGAATTGACGATATCAGCAGCCAGTTTGGGATTATTGGCTTCCATGTTTATAGTCAAGATGCCGGTTCCGCTTGATTTTGGTTGCACTCTTATCTGCCCGGCAAAACTACGGGCTACCCATTCGGTAGGTCGCCAGTTTATCTCAAATTCTGCACCGTTTAGAGGAGCTGCTATTTCCAGTAAGGCAAACCGGCCCGAAGGCAATGCAAATTCTTCTCCGCTATTTACAGCGTTTTCATTGTTATTGATCCGGAATCTGCCTTTTCCCAGGTATTTCACTTTGATCTGAAATGCCCGGGAAGAATCGGTGATACTGTATGTTATGATCGAAAAGGGAGGCTGTCCATATACATTTCGATCACGAATGCGTCCTATTGCTATAACATCATACTGCAGTCCCAAACGATTAACCACCCGTGCCATTACCGGACGGGATTTAATTACCTCCATTTCACTTTGAATATTCTGAGTACGGTTATTACCTGAAAGCAGATCTTCGACCTTATCTGAACGCTGATTATTCTGCTGATTTTTTATCTGGAGGCTTCCGCTAGCCGAATAGATTCTTTCCGTATAACGCAAATAGGCAAATGCAACCAGCAATGCCAGCGCCACAGATAAAATGAAATAAGGTAAAAAGCGGATATATTTATAAAAGAGCTCCTTAAAGCTCAAAGAAGCCGCTTCCGGCCTCTCGCCCGATTTCTTAGCAATTAACTGATCTTCCATTAATATTTTTTTAGCGTCGATTGGATTACTGGAATAGCCTTACCACTACTGCCATAGCGGTAATAATACTAACTACAAAACCCGCCTGCCGGAAAAATGCCTCCTGTTCTACTTTCTTGGCTTTCCGTATGGTAGGGTCTACCAGAACCATATCGTTTTGCTGCAGATTATAATAAGGAGAAGCGAACAGATCACTTGACGACAAATCCACAATACCTACTTCCCGCTTTCCATCTGATTCCCTGATTACTTTTACAGATTGTTTTAATCCAAAATCAGTAACTCCGCCAGCGAGGCCGATCGCTTCAAGAATATTAACCCTCTCTCCGGGTATCTGTATCACTCCCTGACGTCCTACTTCACCCAGTACCGTAATCCGGAGATTCTGGAATCTTATTATTATTGAAGGGCTGGCAAGTACCGAGTCCTTTTCATTGATCTTTCTAAGAATCGTTTCTCCCAGCTCCTGGCGTGTCAACCCTTCGGCATGTACTTTTCCTATCATGGGATAATAAATGTCTCCCCGGGCATCTACCAAAAAACCGGAAGAAGAAGTTCCGCTCTCCGTACCTGTCGAAGCTGTGCCTCCCGGCAGATTATAGGCCACATCAGATATTTCACGTTTTGTACTGGCACTGTATACCTGGATAGACAACATGTCATTTTTCTGTATCCTCAATTCCGGATACATAACGGCCGCTGTACGGGTCGTATCAGATACCTGTTGCAAATAATTGGGAATACGCTTCTGCGTACCGCAGGAAATAAAATAAAAAGGAAATGCAAGGAGCAAAAATGCGCGGAATAGTTTCATGAATACTTCTTTAAGGATTTCGGTCCTTCCTCTTACCATTTATCTCTGTACGGGCCGAAGTTAGTTTAGTTCTCTCAATATGGGCAATCAGTACATAACCCAGGCTGTCAATGGCAACCTTCACCGTTTTATGGCGTATATCCACTACCTCCCCTTCCTGATCCATCAAAGGCCCACTGGTTATTTTCACCCGCTCATATTTTTGAATGCTGAGAGGTTCTACCTCCACATTTTCATGCTCATCCAGGAATCTTTTAATAGCCTGAATCTCTTTTTCCCGGATTACGGCCGGTTTGCCATTCCAGTAAACAAAATTGACCACACCGGGTGTCATACGCACCACAGTACGGTCTTCATCATCTACTTTTACAAATACATAGGATTTAAAAAGTGGCTCTTCCACCAGCTTTACACGATCACTCCATTTACGCCGGACTTTATTAAGCGGGCAGTAACTCTCTAATCCCTTGTCAGTCAACAGCTGGTTGACTTTTTTTTCCCATCGGGGGCGACTATATAATGCTAACCATTTACGCGACACAACTTATTTATTTAGATGGCTTCGCCACCTCGGTCACATAAATTGTTTTTTACAGGACCGGTTAATTAAAGCGATCTATGAACGAAAAATAGCCTCGTCTATTGTCGCACAGGTGCAAATATAGTCGCCTAAATGTGACTGGCAAAGGAATAAAAAAGGCAGATATTGAATGGTTTGCTATTGACTAACGATTGTTAGTTTAAAATAAGGTCTCATATATCAATTCTCAGACAAAGAGCTCAATGGTCGCTTTTTCCTACATTTATACAAAACCAATTGCAGTGAATCAGCGTTTCTATTCGCTCGACGTTTTTCGGGGGGCTACTGTCTGCCTCATGATTCTGGTAAATAACCCCGGCTCCTGGTCGCATATATACCCTCCATTGAAACATGCCCCCTGGCATGGTCTCACCCCTACAGACCTGGTATTTCCCTTCTTTTTATTCGCCGTAGGGAATGCTCTGTCATTTGTAATGCCCCGTCTGGAATCGGCCGGTGCTGCTATTTTCTGGAAAAAAGTGATTAAACGAACCGCGCTCATTTTCCTGATCGGGCTTTTCCTCAACTGGTGGCCATTTGTAAGGTGGCAGGAAGACAGTCTTCGCTTCATTCCCTGGGTAAATGAAGAGGGCAGCCGGGGGGTGCGGATACTGGGCGTACTTCAACGTATTGCACTCTGTTATTTCTTTGCCGCTGTACTTTTATATTATCTGAAACCACGTAAAGCTTTTTACGTAGGTCTTGTGACCCTCCTGGCCTACTGGGCGATCTGCTATGCAGGCAATCCCGCTGACCCTTTTAGCCTGGCCGGCTGGTTTGGAACAGATGCCATCGACAAAAAAATACTGGGCACTGCACATTTATACAGAGGCGAAGGAATGCCTTTTGACCCCGAAGGTCTGGCCAGTACGGCCGCTGCCATTGTGCAGGTACTATTGGGCTACATGGTGGGGGATTATATTCAGAAAAAAGGAAAGAATTTTGAAATGGTCACTGGCCTTTTCGTGGCAGGTGTTGCACTGCTGATCACGGGATTTATGTGGGATATGGTATTCCCTATCAATAAAAAGATATGGACCAGTTCCTTTACAGTCTATACATCGGGTCTGGCAACTATTACAATTGCCACTATGATCTACCTCATCGAATTTCGTGGTTATAAAGGTGCGGCGGCCCGCTTCTTCGATGTATTTGGGAAAAATGCACTTTTCGTTTTTGCACTGAGCGCTTTTTTACCAAAGGGGCTTTCATTGATCCGGTTGGGAGATGGCGTAAATCCATGGAACTGGCTCTATACACGGGTATTTAAATTTATTCCCGGCGATCCCCGCCTGCCTTCATTATTATATGCACTTTGCGTAATCACTTTTATGTGGATGATCTGCTACTGGATGGACAAAAAGAAGATTTATATTAAAGTGTAAGAATGATTTGAAGATTTGGTGATTTGAAAATTTGAGAATGAGTTACATGTAACGATCCATGGGCGCTATTTTTTATTAAATCGGCCAGTCCAACATACCTTCATCTTCAAATTCTCAAATCACCAAATCTTCAAATCATCACCCATCCATCTTCACTATTCTTGGTGTAAACCGCCCAATGGTTGTTACCAGTTGCTTTTGGGAGTTCATGACTTCATAAATATTCTTGTAGGCAAACGGCGCCTCATCAAGACCTCCACCCAGCAGTTTCACACCGGTACGTTTCAATTCTTCTTTCATTGCCGCATGTGTGATCGATTGCATCGCTGCCCCGCGGCTCATGCGACGTCCGGCACCATGTGATGCAGAATTGACAGCAGCCGATTCGCCCTTCCCTTTCACAATAAAGCCATCGGCTGTCATGGAACCTGGTATAATACCGAGTACA
The DNA here is from genome assembly GCA_047600605.1 of Chitinophagaceae bacterium. Lineage (GTDB taxonomy): Bacteria > Bacteroidota > Bacteroidia > Chitinophagales > Chitinophagaceae > CAYMZZ01. The sequence continues at coordinate 2,282,443 of JASGKK010000001.1, forward strand.
TCACGGCCAGCCGGAGTTGCACCCTTGCGATGCACAATTACCTCCTGGCCTTCCCACTGTTCCTTCCAGGCAAAATTGTGATGATTCTCTACCACTTTTAACGGCTTACGTCCGAGTTCACGGGCAATTCTGGCATGAATCACATCATGACAGGCTTTGGCATATTCACCTGCAAGGTTCATCGACAGCCAGTACTCCATACCTTCTTCCTCATCAAGCATAAGCCAGGCCAGGTTTTTGGCATCTGCCGGCAGACGGCGTTTACTGATAGCAATACTGGTATAATGATTGGCAATCTTTGCCCCAAGAGCACGTGAACCGGAGTGCGATAACAAACCCAGGTACTGTCCCGCTTCCACACCCAGCACTTCATCTTTTTCTTCAATCGTAACTGCACCAAACTCTACAAAGTGATTTCCTGATCCGGAAGTGCCCAGTTGTTTCCAGGTACGCCCATGCATATTCTTCAACAGTGGCAGTTGTAGAAACAATGGGTGCTCCATCACAGCGTGATTGCTTGCCTGTTTGAATTGTGCGCCACTACCAAACAGCGTTGACTCATCGAGTATGCGTGCAAACTGATGCTCACGTTGTGTAAGTTCTTTCGGAGCAATATCAAAAATGCTCAAACACATACGACAACCGATATCAACACCCACACCATAAGGTATAACAGACTGGCGGGTAGCCAGCACGCCGCCAATTGGCAGCCCATAGCCTGCATGTGCATCCGGCATCAATGCTCCTGCTACTGATACAGGCAGTTTGGCCGCCGTGTACATCTGATGCATAGCTGCTTCTTCGATATGTTCGCTCCCAAATACATTAAACTGAATGCCACTTTTATTAAGTGATGTATCAATTGATTCTTTTTCCGCAGGTGGCATAAGCTTTTCCGCAATGACGGCGAGTATCGCATCCTGACTGTATTCAACCGGAGCTGCCAGTACTCTCTTCAATAAATTCATAACCACCTCCTTTTTTTCAAATCTGTAATTCTTTTCCATAACCTGCATGGCCACGCTGATTGCCGGTCCTTCCGGAAAGCCAATGGCCCGCAGTTCTTTTGCTATTAATTTTAATCGTCCCATTTTTTACGTTTTAAGTAAGGTTGGAGATAAAAGGCAAAGAGTATAAGCTGTTCTTTCTTTTCACCATATATCCTCTGCCTTTAACTTTCCATCAATTCATTATTTCTTGTGTACGCCGAAACCCTATTACCTGTTTTTCCCGTGCCTGTCCTGATTTTTCGTTGGGATGAGCGATCTCTGCAATAGTTGCAGGAGCGTCAATCGTTGTATTCAGGCCCAGGTGTGTCGCCAGGCGCTGTGCTTTGACCACACTCAGACGGCCAAACTCATAACGTGCTATCAGTCTTCCCTGGCGGGTGAGTGCCTGGTCTACCATGGTAAGGGCGTTATTAAATGTGCAGATCAACTGTACATTCAGGAAATCGGCCAGCAGACCATCCGAAATATTCAGCAGGTTTGATACAGCCGAGCCCGATCCGTATCTACGGTCTGTCAGGATATTTTCAGCATCTTCGATGATCAGCACAGTATTAGGGTGACTGATGAGCAACTGCACAAAAGATGGATCCATCAGGTGTTCTGCAACAGATGGTGAAAGAAAAAGCACTCTCTTCTTTAATCTTCCCACCAGGTATCGCAGATAAGTTGTTTTTCCTGTGCCCGGTAATCCATGCAGCAGCACGATGCCTTTATCGTTTTTCTGGTTGAGCCGGGTGCGGATAGTTTCATCCACCGATTTAAAATCATCTTCATAAAACAGGTCAATATCGAGTCGTGTACGCCTTATATCCATTGAGCGCAATTCTACGCCTCCTCTGGTCTGCACTACAAGATTTATTTCCAGTGGTTGTCTTTTTTGCCTTTGACGGTGCTTGAACAGCAGTTTCATCAGCTCCTCTACCCGTTTCTGTTGTTGGCCGTCATGCAGTATCTCACAGCAGCTGCCATCAAAACTCAGGATCACACGCCGATGCAGGATCATTACCGATTTATCCAGGTAATTTGTTTTAGTTCCTGCTGTACGCCATTGCATTTGATAGACATCTACCACTTCATCGGCCAGTTGCTTCCGGGCCGTTTCGCTGGCTTTTTCGCTGTCAATCCGAAAAAGCTCCTGTATATTGGGGAGCCTCCCAAAATGATAGAGATACAGTTGGCGGGCATCCAGGTAATCTTCACCGATCAATCCATTTAATGTCAGCGTTTTTTGCTGACTTATCGTATCCATTTTATTGGTAGTTTATTGTTACACCAGTGTCATTGTACCATTTTATTGGCGCACGCAGAACTGGCAAATGCGTGCGGTTTGGCGCGAAAGCTGAAGCCCATACCACGTATATAGCCCATCGCTTCGCGCAATGCTTCATTACTTTTAAATGCCGGATTGGTATTGATATCTGCGTGAACTTCCATATCCACAGCAAACCTTGAACAGATATTGCAAACCCGGTAAGCCACTTCAATGCTTTTGGCCACTTCAAAAAGCATGCGTTCCTTAACAGTCATCTTTTGGCGGGTGGTGTCATGCAGTACATACATAAAACCTCCTTTGCCTTTTCGGATCAGTACGATCACCGTTGCGAAATGAATAGTGCGTCCTTTCACCTGGCTGTCAGTGCCAATACAGGCTTTCAGCAAATGGCCTTCCCTGTTTTCCTGCTCCAGTCTGCGGATCAGTTCTTCTTCAATTCCACCAGCAATGCGCTCACCGTTGAGACGCCTCCAGTCCTGTACTTTTTCCATGGCTTTCGTTTTTATTTTTAAAGAGTGGCAGGTCATTATCACCTGCCACATTTTCATAGTTAAGGCTTAATGGAATCTCTTCATCTTAAGGAAAGCGGCTCCGTTGCATCTCAAGGAGCGCGCTTATTTCCCTCCTTCTGCACATAATATTATCGCATAGGAAATTCTGCAGGATGTATTACCCTTCCTTTTCCCACGGTTGTTATTTCTTCTTTTTCAATTTGCCGCCATTCGAAAATGATAAACAGCAAACGCAATCCCAGCATTCCTGCTATCAGTATCATAATTACCTCCTTCCGGTTTAGTGCAATGAGCAAAAAAAAGCCCGGCTGCATCATACAACCGGGCTTAGATGGCGTTATCGTATAACGTCAATTGCTTATCCGGTTAAAAAGTATGTTTTTAATTGCAGGATTATATTTGTACATAGAATGGCCCGTAGCCGCAAAAGATTGTTTTCTTTTACTGGCAGCCCGGCTCCATGTCCGCTTACAACATAGCTCCGCCAATTGTGTATATGTTTCCGATCTGTTTACGATCATGCTTTTTCTTCTTTCATAATTCTGTCAGGTTTGTTTATTCTCTTATTCAATAAAAGGTAACCCATTGAAAATAAAAAACCCCGCAAACTCTTGCGGGGCTTATATTTCGTTGCATCTGTGAATCGTTTTATTCAATTCGTGGCAATACCACCGCACCAGCATTGATTTCCTTTCCGGGGAAACATGCGTGATTGATTAATATGTGTTATTGCCAGATACATGTTTGTTTTATTTGCGTTGCAAAGATGAAACCTTTTTTTTGATGTTGCCAAATTTTTGTGAAAAAAATTTTAATGCATTACTCATGCAGGTGTTGTTAAGATCATCTTAAAGCGGGACATGGATGATGTGTAAACAGGTTTCTTCCTGCATCTGGTTGTAAACGTATTAAACATGAAATGGATTTTATTCTCTTTCGTCTCTTTCTGGATGATCGGGTCAACTCAATTTGAAAACAGTGTAAAAACAAGTCAACAACAATTAGCTGTCGGCAGCCATGAATGGACACTGGTATCTATTGCCGGTGATACTTCGTGGAGTCATCTTCCGGACAGGATTCCTTCCATCAATTTTGACAGTGAGAAAAGCAGGGTTAGTGGCTTTGGCGGATGTAATCGTTTTGGCGGTAGTTATACGCAGGCAGGTGACAGTATCCGTTTTTCGCCCCTTTTTTCTACACAAATGTATTGCCACGAAAGTCAGCCCACCGAGTCTGCCCTTTTGGACGCGCTGCAGCGGGCTGATAAGATAGTGATCAGCAATAATCAGTTACGCTTGTTTGCCGGGTCTGCAGAATTGCTGCTGTTTGAGAAGAAATCATAGGTTCAAAACTCGAGCTCATCAATTTCTACTTCACGGATATTCCAGTATCCGTTGGTTGTATCAAACTCCAGCAGTACGCGCCAGTTTGCCTTGGTCAGCCAGGTCTTTCCGTTAAGGCTGGCCAGTATCGAATAAAAACCTTCCGTATAGCAGAAAGGATGCATGATCTGGCAATCCGTACATACAATTTCGTTAGGTATCAGATCAGTATAATAGCGTTTGAATCTGTTGACGATGTTTTTTAATTCGTCACGGGTAAGACCTGCATATTGGTTTAGCCGGAGGTTATCTTCCCAAAAGTGAAAGGGGATATTGATGGGTTGATTTTCCAAAAGAGCTTTCACTGCAAAGTGACAGGCCGTTTGTGTGGCTTCATAAACAGGGTCCGGAAAAAACTCATCATAAACAAAACAGTGGATCAGGTCTGGGATGTCTATATCGCTCACATCCAGGTCCAGCATTTCGCCGAGGGCAAACCGGTACAGGTCACGGCTGGATACGCTGGGGCTGCAGGCTGAAAGGCTTATGCCATGTTGCCGCATATAATTATGCAGTTCATCCCAGGCCTGGTCCATTTCATTTTCAGGAATTTCACTGACCGGTTTGAAATGAACGGGATGGCCGAGTCGTTTACCCACTTTAATATATTTCTTAAGAGCATACTGGCGCTCAAACTCCATTACCCGATGGATAAACCCTTCGCAGGAACCCGGGGAAAGCCCTTCCCAGTATTCATCATCAATAAACAGGACTTTAAGCGATTTTTCGGATGGACAGTTACTGGCCTCATCCGGGTTGAGATTCCGTTCTTCTGGCGGAAGTTGTTCAGAATTTTCTTGCATAGGAAAAAGTTTAGGACATGAAAATAAATAGCTCCCCGGCAAGTACCATGTGAAAAAAACAGAAAAAAGATGGGAAAAAAACGGCGGCCAGATCAGATTAATAAGATATTATTAGGCATGGGTTGTGCATCTGGATATTTGAGAAGGCGAACCTGCTGGCTACTGCCAACTACCCCCGGTTCAAATTTTCAAATATCCAGATACATAAACCATTACGACACCTTGTTTAAAATAGCCGTCCCTGCTCACCCGGACGTCTGAACTGAGATGTATCCAGGCTCCATTCTTCTGCATTCATGCCATACAGTTTTCCGTATTTTTTGTATTGCTGCGCTACCAGTTCTGCAATACTTCCTTCGCCACGCATTCGCACTCCCCAGCGGCTGTCATTCACCTTGCCATTGTGTGATTGTTCCACCAGGTGCCAGACCTTATCTGCCCGTTCCGGAAAGTTTTTATACAACCAGTCATGAAAAAGAAGCTTAATAGCCCCATTGAGCCGGATAAATGTATATGCAGTAAAGGTGGCTCCATTGTCACGGGCTTCTTTCATGATCCGTTGCATTTCATGTTCATTCAGACCGGGTATCATTGGTCCCATCATAATTCCCATTCTCACCCCGGCTTCGCTGAGTTCGCGGATAACCTTCAGTTTTTGTTGTGCCGTGGTCGTGCGGGGTTCCATAACGCGACGCAGATCTTCATTAAATGAAGTGATCGAAACCATAGCAGATACTATGTTTTTAGCAGCCATCTGCTGCAGTATGTCTTTGTCTTTCAGTATCCAGCTGTTTTTGGTAAGGATACCTACAGGCTGATTAAACTCATTGCAAACCTCCAGCAGGCGCCGGGTAAGCCGGTATTGCTGCTCAGCTGGCTGATAACAGTCTGTATTGCCACTCAGCATAATCGGAATCGACTGCCATTTCGGATTCATCAGGAATTTGCGTAGCAGAGCCGGTGCATTCTTTTTGACAATGATTTTCCGTTCAAAATCCAGGCCTGCACTATAACCCCAATACTCGTGGACGTTACGTGCATAGCAGTATATGCAGCCATGTTCACAGCCTGCATAAGGATTCATACTATAGCCCATACCCACATCCGGGCTGTCTACTTTATTGACAATACTTTTTGCTTCCTGCTCCAGGTACTGGGTAGAGATATTTTCTTCTGACCAGTCATCAATACCTTCGACATGCTCCCGCGTTCGTTGATCTTTTAAAAACCGGTTAGGCGTGTTGATCTGAGCACCCCGCCCCTGGAGATATTGGGTAACCTCCTCCTGGCTGGCAGGTTTTACTTTGTAATGATCCTGTTTCAACTTTGACATAGGTAAGGGTTAATGGCAATGGTTATTCGATATATCAATACTATAATAAACATAGGGTACGGTTCTGAATCCCGCATAGCGGTTCAGTCTTCTGATGTTCACAAAACGTTTAGCAGAACTCAGGTAAATAAAAATTGTCCCTGACGTGTAGCGACCGGCATATTCTCAAAGGAATAGGTTCCGGCCACACGAAACGGCCACTCTCCGGCCAGCCTTTTCAGCAACAACATCCGGTCGGCAATAAAACGCCCGCTGAATGCTTTCTGACTGTATTCGGGCCAGCTCTTTTCATATTGCCAGGGCTTGAGACGGGCCGCCAGTGTGATATGAGGCTCCAGGATAAAATGAGGTTTATTATCATCATTCAGCTTCATGATCCGTTGGGTTTCCTGTCTCACTTCTTTTACCAGTTTCTGTACCGGCAAGCGGGATGCTACCTGCACATACACACTATGTGTGGGGAAACTGCCGAAATCTTTCAACTCCACTTTAAAAGGTGTCACCCCCATTGCTAACTGCCGCAGCCGGTTACTGATGCGTTCTTCCATCATTTCATACTGCAAGAAATTAACCAGCAATAAACTCGATCGCCCAAGCCCCTTCCCTTCTATCTGGTATGCTGTATTAAACTCCTGGCGCAGCTGACGCACCTTATCCCGCAACACATCCGGGAGCGGAATCACCAACTGATATTCAAAGACCCGGTATCCGGGAATTGTTAACCCTGTTACTTCCATAACCGTGGTTTTTTTAATGTCCGTTATCAACTACTTTCATTAGCATAAATTTACTAACTTTTTTAGTTTTTCCAAAAATATTTCCCACCTTTAAGTAAATTTTTCAGCTGCCTTTCATGTCAAACACTTAAATGATTCTATATGAACGAAGATTATTTTTTTGGGTCTGCCTACACGGGCAGCAAGCAGTTTACCCAGCAGGAAATCAAGACGGCCAATGCAACTGGTTTTGGTGCTGCGGCAGACGATTATATGGAAAGAGGAATTGACCTCAATGAAGAGCTGGTCAGAAACAAGCCGGCTACCTATTTCTTTCGCATGAAGGGTGATGCCATGCGGGAGGCCGGCATTTTTGATAATGATATACTTGTTGTGGACCGGTCAATCCGTCTTGCCGAAGGCAGGATCATTGTTGCTGTACTCAATGGGGAATTGCTGGTACGCCGTTTTCATAAAAATTTTTCCTCTGCATTTCTGATACCCGAAAATAACCGGTATAAACCCATCAACCTGGCAGAGTTCAGCGATTTTACGGTGTGGGGGGTGGTCACTTTTGTAATCCATGACCTCAGCAGGGTCTAGTATTTGTCTAAACCAGTTGTGTATGAAAGCCATTGTGGATTGTAATAATTTCTACTGCAGTTGCGAGCGATTGTTCAGGCCGGCGCTGCAGCATAAGCCTGTGGTAGTGCTTAGTAATAATGATGGCTGTATAGTATCCCGAAGCGATGAAGCCAAAAAACTGGGTATTGAAATGGCAGGGCCTTACTTCCAGGCCAAACCGCTGATACAAAAACACGGTATCACCGTATTTTCTTCCAATTATAATCTCTATGGTGATCTCAGCTGGCGTGTTATGGAAACCCTGCGTGTATTGGTAGGCGCCAGCCGGGTAGAGGTCTATTCGGTAGATGAAGCATTTCTTGATCTGGAAGGGTTTTCTGAAGAAGAATGGCATAAACTGGGCAGCCGTATATGTGATACAGTCTGGCAATGGACAGGCATCCAGGTGTCGGTAGGCATTGCACCCACCAAGGTGCTGGCCAAAGTAGCCAACCGTCTGGCCAAAAAAGATAAAAAAACAACCGGTTGTGTACTCGTACTCAACGACTCCGAATCACTGGTCAGTGCTCTGCGTCGTACGCCGGTAGAAGATATCTGGGGAGTAGGTTATCAGTATGCAGATAAACTGCGTAATCAGTGGGGAATATATGATGCCTGGCAATTAAGTCAGCTACGCGAAGATTTTGGACGTGTGCATCTTGGTGGAGTTAGCGGCATACGCCTTCTGCGTGAATTAAAAGGACAGACCGGTCATGATATGGAAGATGAACTCGTCGCCAAAAAAATGATCGCCACCACCCGCATGTTTGGCAGCCCGGTAAGCGAACTCAATGCCATCCGCGAAGCGGTGGCCACCTATACTTCGCGCGCCGCAGAGAAACTAAGACGTCAGTATGGAGCAGCCAGCATCATTCATGTATTTATCGTGAGCAAGGGCGAGGATCATTCGGTGAGTTTCAGAGGAGCCACGCATAGCAATCAAACCAGGCTCCCTGTTGCCACCTCTGCCACCAATGAACTGATTAAACCCGCAGTGGCTCTCGCAGAATCTCTTTTTGAAAAAGGGAAATTATATAAAAAAGCCGGCGTTATGCTTAGCGGTATTGTACCCGATCAGTCTATACAGGGCAACCTGTTTGCCGATCCGGTTCACCACAATAACCGGTTGTTAATGGATATGATCGATAACATCAATTTCAGTCAGCGCGATGACATCCTCAAGTTTGCAAGCAGTGGCACCACACGCAACTGGAAAATGCGACAGGAATTACGCAGCCCGCGTTATACCACCCGCTGGGATGAGTTATATAAAATCAGCTGAGGTGGCTGCCATTTGTTTTTAACAGGAGTTCTTTACTGATCACAAGGCGTCTGCTGCCAGGCATGCGTACTGTCAAATTGCAGGTGCACCGGATCTGAAAAATAAAATGTATCCTGCTGTTGTTTTACCGGGCCATACGCTGGCCATAAAGTGTTACCAACCACCTTCCAGGCCACCTGGCGTACAGACTGGCGTCCTTCCGAATTGAATGTATACCAACCGGCCAGAATATTTTCATCAACAGTACCTTTCCATATTCCTTCATTCCGGTCTTTTTCGGCCCAGTCATATACCAACCGGCCATGCCTGATTCCGGTCCCAAGGTCCAGGCTGAAGTAAATACTATCTTTACCGGATACCCAGGTATAACAATCTTTTGCCGGCATCTCACTCAGTTTACCCGATTTGGATGTAGTATCAGAAGGCGTGCCGGTTGCCGGCGAGTCCTGTTGATTACAGGCCAGGAGCAACATCAGCAATGAAACAACCAATCCTGTTTTTTTCATACAGACAATATTTTATCTAATATAAGAAAAGTCAGGACACTTCTTCACCATCCGTAATCCGTTGTACGGGTTCAAGATCTCCAAGCTCGTCTTCAGTAAACACACGTGATTGTATAAGAAAGCGGACCCCCAGCGGTATTTCGAGTGAAAAACTACTACCACGCCCTGGTGTTACATCCAGTATCAATTGTGTATGTTGCCAGTAAGCAAACTGATCGGCATTCATATAAAATGGGCAGCCCTCTACATAACCCAGCCGCACATCGCTGCTGCCCAGTTTGAGTTCTCCATCCGGAAAGCACATTGGCTGACTGCCATCACAACAGCCACCACTCTGATGAAACATCAGCGGGCCATGCATTTCTTTAAGCACTGCAATCAGGTTAGCAGCGGCATCATTGGCCAGCACTCTTGGTATAGCCATGATCTAAACATTTACTGATGAAATAAAAAACAGTGGCTTACGGGCCACCGTTTTTCTTTGCCTATAAACATTGCTTGCCTAAAAAAAGCCCAGTTTGTCTTTGCTGTAGGATATCAGCATGTTTTTGGTTTGCCGATAATGTTGCAGCATCATCTTATGTGTTTCCCGTCCAAATCCTGATTTTTTGTACCCTCCAAACGGAGCATGGGCAGGATAATGATGATAACAGTTTACCCATACACGACCCGCCTGAATGGCTCTTGGCACCTGGTATAGTTCATGCGCATCACGTGTCCATACACCGGCGCCCAAACCATAGAGGGTGTCGTTGGCGATATCAATGACTTCTTCCATCGTCCTGAATGTGGCAACAGAGGTTACCGGACCAAAGATTTCTTCCTGGAAGATGCGCATTTTGTTATGCCCTTTAAAAATCGTGGGTTTGATATAATAACCATGCTCCAGCCCGCTGTTTTGATGAAATGCTTCTCCGCCGCAAAGCACCTGGGCGCCTTCCTGTTTACCAATATCGAGATAGCTGAGGATTTTTTTATACTGATCTTCACTGGCCTGCGCACCCATCATTACGGTAGAGTCGAGCGGGTTACCCATTTTAATGGCCTTGGTACGCTGGATCACCCGATCCATAAACCGGTCGTAAATATTTTCCTGTACCAATATGCGTGAAGGGCAGGTACATACTTCACCCTGGTTGAGCGCAAACATCACCGCTCCTTCTACCGCCTTATCAAAAAAGGCATCATCAGCATCAGCCACTGATTCAAAGAAGATATTAGGACTCTTACCTCCCAGCTCCATAGTTACAGGTATCAGGTTTTCAGAAGCATACTGCATGATCAGGCGGCCGGTGGTTGTTTCGCCGGTAAATGCCACTTTATTTACACGGGGTGAAGTGGCCAGGGGTTTACCTGCTTCCGGACCAAAGCCGGTTACAATATTCAATACCCCGGCTGGTATCACCTCGCCTATCAGTTCCATCAGGCACATAATGGAAGTGGGGGTCTGCTCGGCTGGTTTTACAATAACCGTGCATCCTGCAGCCAGGGCAGGGGCTATTTTCCAAGTAGCCATCAGCAGAGGGAAATTCCAGGGAATGATCTGTCCCACCACGCCAATTGGCTCATGCAGATTGATACTTACGGTAGTTTCATCATGTTCGCTGATGGTACCTTCTTCGCTACGGATCACGCCGGCAAAATACCGGAAATGGTCTACCACGAGGGGGAGGTCAGCTGCCCGGGTCTCGCGGATGGCTTTGCCATTGTCAATAGTTTCGACGGTAGCCAGGTATTCAAGATTGTCTTCAATAATCTGTGCCACTTTGAGCAGGATATTGCTACGCTGGGCTGCTGCAGTTTTGCCCCAGGTTTTAAAAGCCTGGTGAGCGGCCTCGATCGCTTTTTCAATATCCCTGGCGTTTCCGCGTGCAGCCTGGGTAAACACTTTGCCATCTATAGGAGACACATTATCAAAATATTGTCCACTTGACGGAGCTACCCACTCACCGCCAATATAATGATCATACCGTGATTTGAATTTGGGACGTGCCGCCAGATTACTCTTAGGAGCGGCTACTGTAGTTGTACTCATTGCAAGCTTTTTAATCGTTAAACAATACGTCAATTTTCAACTTTTGCTTTTTACTCCACGACAATTTTGTACTTTCTTTTAGCATAATTGTACCCCGAATAAAGTCCGGAAGCCGGAGATGCACTAACTTGAATAGTGAAAAACGGTGCTGTGTCAGTAAAGAGTTTTTTAAATAAAATAGACCTCACGCAACCCAGATACCTGCAGACGCTGGTTGAAAACCGGCGCATTTTCAACCTGGAAAATTGTGAACTGAATGTTTTTGAAAGTTACCAGGAGGCATACCGGGTTCCCCTTACATTTCACGACTTTGTGATTACCAGTATGGTACGTGGCAAAAAAGTGATGCACCTGTTTGACAGGCCTTCATTCGAATACTTTCCCGGCGAGTCCGTCATTGTACCAGCCAATGAAACAATGGTAATTGATTTTCCCGAAGCACAAAAGGGAAATCCTACTCAATGCATTGCCCTTGCTGTAGATGCGCAGTATGTCAATCAGACCCTGCAGTATCTCAACAACTATTACAACAGTGATCCGCTGGAGCAGCATGACTGGAAGCTTCAATTCAACAAATATCATTTTGACAACGACACCGAGGTCACGGGACTTATCAATAAACTCATTCGTGTATGCAGCAGCGGAGACCGCGCAAAGAATATTTTTGCAGACCTCAACATTAAGGAATTGCTGATACGCCTCGTGCAAAGCCAGCATTTACAACAGATAGAAGTAGAAAAACAGGATAGCACCAATCACAGCCGGTTGCATTATGTACTGCATTACATCCATGAGCATCTTACCGAAAAAATAGCTGTCGATAAATTAAGCCGGAAAGCCTACCTCAGCCGCAACATGTTTTTTAAATGGTTTAAAGAGCAGTTTGGCATTACGCCACTGGAGTATATCAATCGCGAACGTATAAAGCTGGCTAAACAGTTGCTGGAAGATCCGCGGCAAACTATTACTGCAGTGAGCCTGCAGTGCGGCTTTACAGACGTCAATTATTTTGTACGTCTTTTCAAGAAGCAGGAAGGCATTACACCCGGCACTTACCGTCATTGTATAACAGGAGAGCCGGAAAGCGAATAGCTCCCCGGCTCTCCTGCCTTTATCTTTCCTGTATTTATTCTACCACAAACTCGCGGGCTGCCATTATAACCTGGCCACTATCCGAAAGCCCTTCGAGCACAGCCACAAAACGTCCTTTCTGATCAGATGTGTAGAACTGTATTTCCGATTTACCGCTTGCCGGTATCACCTGGCTGGGTATCCATTGAAGCGTGGTACGCATATCCGGCAGGCGATTACCTGTAGCACCGGCTTTGGCATAATCGGGCGCATAAAATTCGCGGCGTAATTGCAGCCCTTCATAATCCACCATGATCACAGAAGGATCCAGGTCAAACGCATCAAATTTGCCTTTATATGTTTCAAAACTTATGATGCCGGCAAATGCAGCAGCGCCCAGTACGTAACGCCTTGTCACTACATCCAGCCGTTTCAGTTTGATTGGGTCATATCCAAATATCTTATTATGATCTGCCAATGGTATGCCATCCAGCAGTACCAGTACGTTTTCATCATAAGCCTGCCCATACAGACCATCATGCACTACTATATTTGGCTTGCCATTACGCATTGCTATAGTAGTGGGAAATACATATTCCCTGAAAGTTTCTTCTACCGTGCTGAATCGCTTATAATCATCCATTTTATATATGTACTCCGCCTTGCCATAAAAAGGTAATGTATCGCGAAGAGCAGGCGAAAGGAAATGACGCAGGCTATCTGCCAGGAACAGGTTTTGCGCCTGCATGGCAATACTCCGCTGTATCAATACCTCTTCCTGCTTTTTATCCAGCACAACCAACGGTAATTGCTGATTCAACCGGTTTTCGGCAAAAGGGCTGGCTACATCAATCCGATACTTGCTCATCGAATCGCTCACTACTTTCATTACGATCTCACCCGGTCCATAGTAATTATTTACCTCGAAAGAGATATACCCCTCGCTGTTGCTTCTCGCAGTCTGGAAACTATACGGTACTGCCGGGGCAGACAGGTAACAAAGAATATTTGCTCCGGGCTGGCCGGTGTTTTTGTTTATCACTCTTCCACCCATCAAATGACCTCCTACTTCTGGTGTATGTTTCCAGGAAGTATTGCCACCAGCGGCCCAGGCAAAACGACGCCAGCCATGTGTCAGGAGCAGGTTATCTGTGGCTTCTTCCACTCCGGCATCAGCGGAAAAATAATACCCGGGAGATTCAATTGTACCCAGCAGTTCTTCCTGCAGCCAGCGATAAGTCTGAATACTGGCCGCATCCAACCCGCCACTTGCCGGAGCCTGGTATACCGCGATTGAGTAATTAATACTGTCTGTTGACTGCTGGCCTGTTGCAGCTATGCCCAGGGTCACCTTATCTCTTTTGGTAAACTGATTTTTGCTGAGCGAAATATCTGCATTCAGTTTATGATCGGGACGTACAAAAATGAGCCGTTCCGCAACAGGTTGCTGCTGGCTGTTAAACAGTGTAAGAAAATTAATGCCGGGAGCCAACCGCGCGCGTTCTATCTGAGCTGCACCTTCTGCGCTGCTACTTACCTGTATCTGTACAGCCTGGCGAACTCCTGTACGGGTATGGGCTACTACAGTCAGCGTTTCGCTTTGGCCCGCAGTGGCTGCCCGCACCTGTAGTGCGCCTGCACCAGTTGTAGTTACATTCAGTAAATAACCTGCGGTTTCTGCGGCAGGAACATTTTGCGTCAGCACCCGTCCGTTCTCCAATTGTACACGCACACGATAAGTCTCATTTGCCTGTGGCGTGAAACTGAAACGGCCAATGCCAAACCGGTGTGTTTGAAACTGGGTCAGGGTATCACCTTTTGCATTCAGCAAAATACCGGTTGCACCCGCCCCACGTCCATCTTTACCTGTTATTTTAAAAGCGACTGTTGACTGATGTCCTTGCAGCAACTGCCCGCCTTCCGGATAAAAATCAATGGCCGTAGACAGACTATCGACTCGTTCTGCAGTAGGAGTTATACTAACTGTATTTGTAACAGCAATTGTTGTTTCATAAAAATGAGGCGTTTTCTCATTACGCATCAGGCTGGTATAGGCACGTAGCAGGTAATGATCTGTGCGGAGGTTGGTAGGCAGGTAAAACGAACCTTCTCCCCCTCTTTTCGACAATGATATTTTGGCCTGCAATACCGGTTTAGTGTTACGATCGAGCAGCTCTATATATGCGACCTTGCTCACTCCGGATGGCTGGTATGTTGATGCATCCATTCCATATACCTGAAACCAGATGATTTCACCCGCCAGATACTGGGGTTTATCGGTACGTACATATACCCGTTCCTGATAGTCGGTACGTGCAGCAGTCGCAGCCTGTGTATTGATTCTGGCTTCGGCTGTGTTTTGAGCCTGTATTTCTCTCGTCGCTCCTGTGAGCGTTATCAGGATCAATCCGCCAATCAGTTTTTTCTTATTCATTGCAACACACTTGAACATGTATACTTGGTTTTGGAATGTGTAATAAGTCGTTTTTGTCAGTATTTTTTAATTTACCAGAAAGACGGACGGATGGTAGTTCCATTTCTTTTGGTACAATCCACACAATCGGCCTGAGCGCCAAAATAAAGAACCGGAGCCTGTGTTATCGGATTAAGCTCTGCTTCATAAGGCGCATAGCCGAGTATTTCAAAATAATAGAATACGCTGTCCGGAACAACCTTCTGTACTTCACAAATCTGGGGAAACCGCCAATCAGGTACCTGGCTTGAATTAATAAAAATTCTCTTTTCTTCCAGCGACGATGCTGTTACATATCCTATTACCGGCTCTGCCGGATCGGTCACACAGGTAATATTTCCTCTGATCTCGGAGGGCTGCGCATCAAAGATGGTCCCGATGCTTTCCGTATTCTTGCGCAGCAGATCGTAAAATTCATAGGCTGCTTTATCAAGTGCATACTGGCGCACCAGGATGCTGTAGCGTACACTCAGCCGATCATCTCCGTTTGAAAAGCCTGTTACAGGCATCTGCGAAACTACATCTGATTGCAAACGGGTGGTAGATCCAACCAGGATATTGGTAGAACTCCGGCTGCGCCAGCAGGTGGACACATCCTCCGCTGGCATTACACGATCCCGCACGCGCCTGTTCTGATTTACATAGAGATACTTAGAAAAGTAATATGTATGTATTTCCCAGGTCTCATCGTATTCCCAGCGGTAATATTTTGTTTTGTTGGCATTGTCATGGCTGTTTACCATAATCTCCACGCCTCCTGTCCCCGAGCGCTTCCAGGTAACACTATTGATAGGTGGTGTTGTTTTGGCCACTACATATGCAGAAAGGTACTCTTTGCCGTCACTTGTCTTTACTCTTAAGCGGTATTCATTATCAATAACGAGATTGAGATTGGGATGTACATACTGGCCATTCCCCTGGTATGACAATGAAACAGAAGAATTGTCTTTGCCCTCCACTGTCACCATTGCATTGGCCTCACCTGTGATGGCACTGGTTCTGTCTACCTGTGTGGTACGGGTAACACGTACATTAGTGGCTCCCTGTCCGGCATTGAGCACTGCTTCGATCACGAGGTAATTGGGCGCCTTCGCCACTACATCAGGCAGATAGGGATCCCGGCAGCTGGTGGTCAGCAGCAAAAGAAATGCAGCAAACAGGAAAAAAGATTTATACATATTCAGGTCCCGATATACTAATTAATAAGACTGATTTACCAGAAAGATGGCCGGGTCGTTGATCCTTTTCGGTCTCTGCAATCCACACAATAATCATACGATCCCTTATAACTTTCTACCCGGTCTGTGAGCGGATTTATATTTGCATCAAATGGCTTATAGCCGCCTATTCCAAAATAATAAGACACGCTGTCCAGTGTAACGGTCTTATTGTCACAATCCTGGAAAAAACGCCAGTCAGGTACTTCGCTGGAGGAAACAAAGAGGCGTTTCTCTTCGAGTGAAGAAATCGTTACAAATCCAAGAACAGGTTCTTCCGGGTCGCTCACGCAGGTAATATTCCCCCTGACCTCAGAAGGCTGGGCATCAAAAATAGTTCCGATGCTTTCCGTATTCTTCCGTAGCAGGTCATAAAACTCGTATGCTTCCTTTGTCAGAGCAAACTGACGAACGAGAATGCTGTACCGGAAACTTAACTTATCATCACCAAACGGGAATCCGGTAAGCGGAAACATAGAGACCACATCAGATGCCAGACGGGCCGTTGAGCCCAGCATAATGCGGGTGGAAGCATTTGTTCTCCAGCACACGGATACATCTTCTGCCGGCAATACACGCCTGCGCACGTTTCCGTTCTCGTATACATATGTTGAAAAAAATGTGGACCGTATCTCCCAGGTTTCATCATATTCCCAACGGTAATACCTGGTTTTGCCGGCATCATCATGGCTATTCACAAAAAAGCTTATTCCCCGGTCATCAGAACGTCGCCAACTTATACTATCAATCGGGGGGGTGGTTTTTGCTATTACATACTCCGATAAATATTCCTTTCCATTGCTTGTCCGTACACGCAAGCGATACTCGTTGTCTATTACCAGGTTCAGATTCGGATGAGCATATACTCCATTGCCCTGGTAAGATAGGGAAACAGTGGAATTATCTTTTCCTTCAACGGTCACCAATGCATTTGCCTCGCCGGTGATCGAGCTGGCTTTGTCTATCTTGGTAGTACGGGTAATACGCACATTGGTTCCACCCTGTCCGGCATTAAGTACGCCTTCTATCACCAGGTAATTTGGCGCATCTGCTACAATGTCTGGCAGATATTGTTCCCGGCAACCCGTGCCCAGCAACAAAACAAGTGAAACGAACAAAAGAAAAGATTTATACATAATTCAGCTTCTACATTATAACTAATAATATTTATTTACCAGAAAGACGGACGGATGGTTGATCCACCGCGATCCGTGCAGTCCACACAATAATCAAACGCTCCCAAATAAGCCGGAGGATTTGATCTAACCGGATCGATTTCAATGGTATCATACGGCTTATATCCACCTGTCCCAAAATAAAACTCTGTACTATCCGGTCTCAACGTCACAAGCTGCGAATAACAATATTCCTGGAAACGCCAGTCCGGCACCTCACTTGCCAAAACGAAGAAGCGTTTTTTCTCAATCGTGGAGGCTGTAACAAATCCAATAACTGGCTCTTTAGGATCATTTACACAAGTGATATTCCCTTTGTTTTCGGATGGCTGCGCATCAAAGATGGTTCCAAGGCTTTCCGTATTCTTGCGCAGCAGATCATAATATTCATACGCTTCTTTTTCGAGAGCATATTGCCGTACCAGGATACTATACCGCACGCTCAGCCGGTCATCCCCAAACGGAAAACTGAGGATTGGAATTTTCGAGATCACGTCTGCCGCCAGTTTGGCCGTTGACCCCAGCGCGATCCTTGTTGAGTTATTATGCCTCCAGCATACAGATACATCTTCTTGTGGCAACACGCGCTTGCGCACTTTTTTGTTTTCGTATATATATCTTGAATAATAATGACTATGTATCTCCCAGGTCTCTTCATATTCCCATCGGTAATACCTGGTATTGCCGGTGTTATCATGACTGTTTACCTCAACATTCATTCCTTTATCAATTCTTCGTCCCAGGGTAATACTGTCAATTGGCGGTGTGGTTTTGGCCACTACAAAGGCCGACAGGTATTCTTTTCCATTGCTGGTACGTACGCGCAGACGGTATTCGTTGCCAATTATCAGGTCCAGGTTTGGATGAAAGTATACTCCATTTCCTGCATATGAGAGTGAAACGCTTGAGTTATCTTTCCCTTCTACCGTTACCAGTGCATTGTCTTCGCCTGTAATTGCACTGGTCCGGGCTATCTGTGTCGTTCGGGTAATGTGAACATTTGTTTCTCCTTCTCCCGCATTGAGCACTGCCTCTATCACCAAATAATTGGGTGCCTCGGCAACAATATCAGGCAGATATTGATCCCGGCAGCCGGCGGTGACCAGCAATTCAAGCGAGATAATAGAAAAAAATATTCTACGCATAATCGACCTAATACTGTTCTGCCTTCTCCTGTTGTTGCTTACCAGAAAGAAGGACGGGTAGTAACCCCTTTTCGTAAAGTACAATCCACACAAAAATCGTATCCAGCCAGGTAACCCAGCCTGTCATTTGTAACTGGATCAATCCAATCGCCATACGGCTTATTCCAGGTTATTTCAAAAAACTTAGCTGCCTCCTGGTAAGAAACAGTGGTAGAATCACAATCCTGGTAAAAACGCCACCCGGGCACCTCGCTCGCCGATATAAAAATTCTTTTCTCCTGAACATCAGATGCAGAAATAAAACCCAGCACAGGCTCAGCAGGATTTGTCATACAGAAAATATTCCCTTTTACTTCCGAAGGCATCGGATCAAAAACAGTTCCTATACTTTCTGTATTTTTCTTCAGCAGGTCATAATATTCAAAAGCAGCCTTATCCAGCGCATACTGCCGGACCAGCAAGCTATAGCGCACACTTAAGCGCTCGTCTCCAAATCTAAAATTCAATACTGGTATTTGTGAAATAACATCAGAGGTTAATTTGGCGGTAGTGCCCAACAATATACTTGTAGAAGCAACATGACGCCAGCATACCGATACATCCTCTTCTGGAAAAACACGCGGGCGTACAATATTATTTTCGAAAATATATTTTGAGTAATAAAAAGAATGGATCTCCCAGGTCTCGTCATACTCCCACCGGTAATACCAGGTATTATTTGTATTGTCATGGCTGTTTATAAACAGGCCCACCCCGAGGTCAGGGGTTCTCTTCCATGTTATACTATCTATGGCAGGAGTTAATTTGGCCATAACATAGGCAGAAAGATATTCTTTTCCGTCGTTCGTATGTATTCTTATCCTGTACTCATTGCCGATAATAAGACCGAGGTCCGGATGTGTGTATATTCCAGATCCCTGATGCGCTAGCATAACAGAAGAATTATCTCTTCCCTCTACAGATACCGTTGCAGAGGCGTCACCAATAATATTATTGCCCCGGTCTACCTTTGTTGTACGACTAAGACGTATACGTGTTCCCCCTTCCCCGGTATTAAGCAACCCTTCTACCACCAAATAATCGGGAGCATTGGTTACAATATCAGGCATATACCGGCTCTGGCAACCTGTTGCCAGTACCAGTATAAACCCTGCTATCGGAATAAAGGTTTTACGCATGATTAAAACCTGATATTATAGTTGACGAATGGTATTACACTGCCAAAAATTGAAAGCTTATATCCATTAACCAATCCGTTTTCAGAAACGAAGTAAACTGAGTATGGATTCTTACGACCTAGCAGATTATATAACCCGATTGTCCACGAGCCATGTGTACGCTGGTGCACCTTGTGATTGCCATCTATATTCATAGAGAAGTCCATCCGGAAATAATCAGGTATACGATATGCATTACGTTCTGAGTACAGTACACGCTGTGAGCCTGCATAGTAATAACGGCCAATAGGCAACGTGATGGGCCGGCCGGTGCTGTAGGAGCCGTTTAACGATACGCTAAAGCGGTGACTCACCCTGAAGTTACCTGTAAGTGTCACATCATGCGGCTTATCATAGTTAGCCGGGTAAAATTTACCATTGTTTACCAGGATACCCAGATCCGGGTCATCGGAGCGCAGCAGCACACGGGAATAGGTATAGCTGATCCAGCCATTTAATTTACCACCTGGTTTTTTCACCAGTACTTCCACACCATAGGCTTTACCCTTGGTATTGATCACGTCGGTTTCAATGTTCTGATTAAGCAGCAGGGTTGCACCCGGCTTATAATCCAGGTAATCATGTATACGCTTATAATAAAGCTCTACCGATGTTTCAATCGTATTTTGTTTCAGGTTTTTATAAAAACCGAGGGAAACCTGGTCGCCACGTTGTGGTTTGATATTCGGATCACTCAGCTTCCATATATCAGTAGGCGCAATTGCTGTTGTATTAGACAACATGTGAATATACTGACGCTGAGAGTTGTAACCTGCTTTTACGGAGAAAGACGGTGCAACCGAATAGCGGATTGAAAACCTGAATTCAGGTCCCGAATAGCTATTGATTGTCTTACCCTTTCCATATGTCCGTGTTTCCGTACGGTTGCCTTCTGTTATAGGCAGACCGGGTGCATAATAATCTACTGACTGCGGACCAAGATACTGATAGAACGAGAAGCGCAAGCCTGTATTAATCGACAACTTATTGTTGGGATTAAACCGGTGTGTGATATAAGCTGCAGACTCCTGCGCCTGTTCCGTCTCTACTTTTTCTTTTTGCACCAGAGAGCCTTTACCATTTGGCTCATAAGTGCCCGGGTCGAGTTTGTATCGCAGTGTGCTGAGGCCAAAATCGAAACCATGTTGCTGATTGAGGTAATACACGAAATTGGTACGCAGGTACAGTTGCTGGATAGCAAATTTCAATACAAATGCATTGGCCTCATTGGCATCGCTGGTTACTTTATACTGATAGTTATCATAGCCGCCAATAAATTCTGCTGTGAGGCGGCGACTGAAATTGCGCTTCCATTTCAGGGAGAAATTGCGATTTGAGTAGCCATATACGGTATCGCTGTTGAGCGAGAACCGGTCATTACTGAAGTATCCGGAGAAATAGATATTATTGGTACTGTCTATGCGATGACTGATGCCCAGGTTTACATCCTGGAATGCCGCCTTACTGTTTTTATACTCATCCGGAAGGATTTTCAGCAGCCAGTTGGCATAGGTGCTGCGGGCACCGAGGATGAAAGAAGTTTTATCCTTGGCAATGGGGCCTTCAAGATGCACACGACTGGTAACGGGTCCCACGCCGGCAGAGCCGGTAATCTTTTTCTTATTTCCTTCGCGGCTGTTGATATCCAGTACAGAAGCCAGGCGGCCGCCAAACTTGGCAGGAATACTGCTTTTATACAATTCGATCTCGTTGACTACTTCTGGATTAAATGCGGAGAAAATACCGAAGAAGTGAGACGGGTTATATATGGTAGACTCATTATAGAGGATCAGGTTCTGATCCGCAGAGCCGCCCCGTACGTTAAACCCGGTGCTGGCCTCACCCACCGTTTTTACACCAGGCAGGCTCGTGATTACGCGCAGGATATCAGCTTCGCCAAATACAGAAGGTACTTTACGGATGGTTTGAATATCCAACCGGGCCACGCCCATATTCACATTGGTAACATTCAATGTTTTGCGTGACGATACCACTACTTCTTTCAATGTGGTAATCTGTTCGGCCAGCTCTACATCCAGTTTACCATCTGAATAAATGGCCAATTGCAGTTTGGTATCGCGCATACCCAGGCCCAGGATATTGAGTGTATATTTCCCAGCTGGTACAGTAAGTGAATAGTTGCCGTAGCTGTCTGTAACGGTATAATAACGTGAATCTATAAACACGGAAGCATTTACAACAGGCTCACCAGTCTTGGCATTACGGACAGTACCGGTTACAATTGCATTGCCGCGTGCCGTATTGGTTTTTATTCCGATTTCATAGAGCTTGTTTTCAGATGTAACTACGCGGCTCCTTTTCTGCGCCAGGTCGTAATCAACCAGTGAGTCGGCAGCAGGCACAGCTGCCGGGCGGCCAGGGGCTGGGAAAAATCCGGCAGGCAATGCAGTTGCGATGCGGGCTCCTCTTGTAACATACACGTTGTTGTCTGCATCAACCGCAAACTGAAGCAACGTTCCTTTCAGGGCTTTTTCCAGCACACTTGAAAGCAATTCATTTTCGGCCCGCAGGTTTATCTCAACAGAATCAAGTTTCTTGCTATCGTAGAAAAAATGAACCGGCGCCAGAGTTTCCAGTTTTTCAAAAAATTCCGGCAATTGCATTTTTTCAAACACACCAGTGATGCGGATCTCTGTTTTCTGACGGGCATGAGCCTGTGTGCCCAGCATTAATACAAGCAGTAGGAAGGAATATATAATTCGCATGCTAGTGATTAGATTGGTTGAAAGTGTGGGCAATGATTTTAAGGGCTTCGGCCGGGTTCTTTTTGAAACGGACTCCGGCTGCTTTGAGCGCCTGTTGTATTTCCTGACGTTTATCGCGGGTAATACCTGAAAGCTGTTTTTGACTACTCACCGAAATCACTTCATTCTTCCAGACAGCATAATACCTTGATTTATCCATAAACTCTTTCTCTACATGCTGGTCCACAATCCGCTCTTCCAGCAAACGGAAACGATAGGCATAGATGGTAAGCGGTCCCTGTTCCAGCACTTCATAATAACCGGTTCTCGGCATGCCTGTTTGCTCGGCCGACAACCTGACAAACTTCAGGTCATTAAACTCAAATGCCTGCACACGGTCTCCATAGAGCACCAGCGGTATACCACTGGGGTGGCGGAGCAGGAGCTCATCCCTGTATATATCATACAAAAGAGGTAACTGATGGTACCAGACGCCTTCATAACATACAGAACCCATTGTCCAGTCCTTTACAGCATAGAATGCACTACCTTTGATAGCAGCGTATCCGCTTGAAAACTGACGTCCATTATAAATCGGTAAAAGCTCGCCGCGGTTTGACAGGTAGCGGGCAATAGTGCTGTCTTCGGCTGGGTTGGCCGATCCATTGTTCATGGCAACAGGCTGTGCAGCAGCAGTAAAGGTTAGGGCCAGCATGATGCATAGCCCCTGCAATTTTCTCATGTAAAGCATTTTATTAATACGAACCCGATGGTGACAACGAAATCCTACAAACCGTTGCAATGGTTCAAACAACAACAGTTCCCGGAAACAATTGTTAGCCATTCCGTCCAGAGCCCTGGCAGGTTTCCGAAAATACGGTCTTTCTTTTTTATAACAATCGCTTCGGTCGATATTTCCTGGCCGATCGCCTATTTATCTGCGCCAGTTACCTGATTTATGGAAGAAACGCTGTCCCCTTCCCCATATTCACTGATCAGTTCAGCCACCAGTGCCGTCCAGCCGGTCTGGTGACTGGCACCGAGTCCCCGGCCCGAATTTCCATGGAAGTATTCATAAAATGATACAAGTTGCTCATTGCCCGGTTGCTGATAAAACCAGCTGTAATCACCATACAGTTTTCTCCTTCCTTCCATATCCTGCTCAAACAGGCTGATGATCCTTTTGGTAAGCCCCTGCGATACCTGTGTGAGGTTCATCATAACACCCGATCCGGATGGATATTCAACCCGGAGGCTATCACCATAAAACTCTCCGTACTTGCGGAGCGACTGGATGATCAGGAAATTAATCGGCATCCATACCGGCCCGCGCCAGTTGCTGTTGCCGCCAAACATATCTGAAGTGGAATCGCCCGGATCATACCGTATGCTGTACATATTGCCCTGCACGACTACCGAATAAGGATGCTGATCATGGTATTTGGACAGCGCCCTGATGCCTCCTGTAGAAAGAAAACCTTCCTCGTCGAGCAATCGCTGCAGCATTTTTACCAGTTTTTCCTTTGGCACCAGCGACAACAGCAGTTCCCCATCATCACTACGTTCTTCATTGGGCCAGAACTTGTTATTCTTTTTCCGGTAATTCTCAAACCAGGTAATACGCTTATGGAAATCGGTAAGGCGGTCAAGCACCTTCTGACTGATGCTGGAAACAGCATACAGCGGCGTTATGCCCACTACCGACTGTATACGGAGTGGCACCGGATCTGCTCCGGTGATACACAGCACATCATAAAAGAAATTGTCTTCTTCATTCCAAAGGCCATGCTCATTGAGCGATTCAGCAATCAATACAAAATGTTCAAAAAATTTGGTGGCGGTATCTTCGAAAGACTGATCGTGCATGGCTATTTCAAGCGCCATCTCCATCATATCCAGTGCATAGGTTCCCATCCAGCTGGTGCCATCTGCCTGCTCCAGTTGAATCTCACCAGGAAAGTGAAAGCTGCGGTTAAACACCCCTATATTATCCAAGCCCAGAAATCCGCCTTCAAAGATGTTGTTGCCATTTACGTCCTTCCGGTTGATCCACCAGGTAAAATTGATCAGCAGTTTATGGAAAACCTTTTTCAGAAAAGCTACATCACCTGTTCCCTTTTGCCTTTTTTCAATATTATAGACCTGCATGGCTGCCCATGCCTGCACCGGCGGGTTCACATCACTGAAATTCCATTCATAGGAAGGTAGCTGGCCATCGGGTTTCATATACCATTCCCGCATGACCAGCAATAGCTGGTGTTTGGCAAATGTGGGATCCACCACGGCCATTGATATACACTGAAACGCCAGATCCCAGGCAGCATACCAGGGATACTCCCACTTATCAGGCATCATTATAATATCCTGATTCTTGAGATGCTTCCAGTCACTGTTTCTTCCATGCTGTTTGGAAGCACTTACTGGCGTAATACCATCGCTGGTACTCAGCCATTCTTCTACATCAAAATGGTAGTATTGTTTGCTCCACAATACACCTGCCAGCGCCTGACGCTGGATCTGCGCCATATCCCTGCTCATACCCCGGGGCAGGATAGCTGCATAAAAATCATCCGCTTCCCGTTTGCGTACGGTAAATACGTCCTTAAACCCATTAGCAAAAGGATTATCTACCCATTTATTATTGAGTCGGCAATAAAAAGTGCGCGTGGCGCCACCGGCCACTTTCATTTTATAGGCCGGAGAAAACTTGGTACCCGCCTTTCGTTTGGTCAGCTCTGCTACATTTTTTCCGTGGATTATAGCGTCATGAAAAGCATCTTTGGTAAAGATGCTGGCATTGGGCGTGCCGGTAACTATTTCTGTATTGGTTTCATTTTCCGTAAAGAAAAGCTTATCGGCTGGCTGAAAGTAAAAATAGTATTCGCCCAACCGTTCATGTACCGCCTTTACAGTTGTTTTGTTGACATAGGAAATAGCCGGCTTTTCCTTAAAACTTCCCTGATCCCACCGATTGTAAAACCAGAGCGTGGGCAATAAAGTAAGTTCGGCAGCCTTATGATACCGGTTGGTAACATCTATTTTAATAAAAACATCCTGCGACCCCTGCTTGGCATAAGTGACCAGCACATCAAAATACTGATTGTTGTTAAAAACACCGGTATCCAGAATTTCATATTCCGGGTCCTCTTTACTAAGGCCTGCATTCTTTGTACGCAACTGGTCATATGGAAACGCCTGCTGCGGATACTTATACAGGTATTCCATATAGTAATGAGTAGGCAGATTGTCGAGGTAATAATACAGTTCCTTCACATCCTCACCATGATTGCCCTGGGGGTTGCCCAGACCAAAAAGCCTTTCCTTCAGGATCGGATCCTGTCCGTTCCACAAAGCGACACAAAAACAAAGATTCCCAAAATAATCAGATATCCCCGCCAGGCCATCTTCGCCCCACAGGTAAGATCTGCAATGGGCATGCTCGAAGGGGAAATAATGCCAGGCATCTCCATTGGGACTATAATCTTCGCGCACGGTTCCCCACTGCCGTTCACTCAGGTATGGTCCCCATTGGGCCAATGGTATTTCTTTAGTGGCATTAACAGCCAGTCGTTGATGTTCTGCAGTCATAATAAAATATACACACGCCGTCCAAAAATGATCAAATCGCAAAAATAATGCTTACGAGCCTATACACCGGCCCTACAAATACAGCAGGCCCGGCCGGTACGCAAAACCAGCGGGGCCAATCGTTATAAAGTATAAGATACAAAAAAAGTACCGTTAATGATTTACTGATAACGCTGCTGCAGGCTTACCAGTATCTTTTTTTCAGCTTCTCCCAATTGTGCAGAAGAGTCAACGGGAAAAAAATGAAGCTTAAATGATTGAATGGCCGCAGCAGGTTGTTTTACATTATACCCGATAATACGCAGCGCCTGCATGGGATCGAATCCGACCGGCACCTGCACAGCGGTTGTATCATACCAGAGCCCATAACCTTCCATTGCCAGGCGTTGCCAGGGGAAATGGCGGTTGGGATCCACTTTCCTGCCGGGCGCTACATCGGCATGGCCTACAAAATTAGCGATGGGTATATTGTATGCTCTTTTCAGTCTGCCCAGCAATTGTACCAGACTCCCAATCTGTGCTTCCGAAAAAGGTTCGGAACCATTGTTGTCCAGTTCAATACCAATGCTGCTGCTGTTGATATCAGTTGCATTTCCCCATTTGCTCACACCGGCATGATGTGCGCGCAGCAGATCATTGAGCATATGATACACTGTGCCGTCGCGACAGATTACATAATGCGCACTTACCTGCGTACGCGGCAGGGTAAAAGTGCGTAAAGTCTGATCACAACTGTTTTGAGCTGTGTGATGGATCACGACAATATTGGGACGCCGCATGCTGAAATTCGTGGTTCCTACCCAATCGGCTGCATAGGATAAACCTGTTGAGTCACGCAGCGGATATTCGCGCAACAGGCGGGCCATCTTCTTTGTCTGTTTTTTATAATCCCGGTTGGTCGCAGCATACTGGCTTTGCTTGCAGGCAGAAAAAATTACAAATGCCAGCAGTGGTGCCAGTACCGGCCACTGGGAAAAATACCGGATCGGGTGTTTCATATACGCATCATTTTTCTGTAGCAGCCCCTCGTGACCAATCGGCCAGGATAGCCCGTTGCAATGCATTGGCATCAGTAAGCTTCCTGATCTCAAAAGAAGCCTTACGTTGTACAGCCGAGCGGATATTCAGTTCCTTTGTTATCCCCCCCTGAATGGTTTTCAGTTTTATTTCCGTTCCGGGTTCGCTGCTCTTCAGCAGGTTGTCCAGTATAGTACGTGTGGCTTTCTGTCCATTGATTTCTGTTATCACATGACGGCCCCTGATACCCGCCTCCCAGGCTGGCGATTGCCAGTCTACCTGACCCACATACAGGCTGTCGTTACGTGTTTGTGTGGTAAATCCCAGCCATGCTCCGGGCTGGGCATAAGCCACTGTATTGATGCCAAGCCCTGCATAAGACAATATGGTCGGGTAATCGAGTTCCTTCGTAGTGTGTGTATACTCAAAAAAGGATGCCAGCGACACACCAGCCGCTGCTTCACAGGCTATCTGAAATTCGGCATCTGTATAACCCCGGCCTTTTTCTTTATAATATTTATAATACATGGTACGCATTACATCATCGAGCGATTTCTTATTTTGGCTATGATGGCGAATGGTAAAATCTAGCAGCATACCTACCACGGGGCCTTTGTCGTAATAGGAAATGGTCTTATTCACTTCATCGGCGGTACGGCCAAACGGTCCATCAGACCATGTATCATAACTCGCCTGCACCAGCGACTGATACAAACGGCCGGGTTTGCCTTCAAATGCGAGGATATTGCCCCGGAGATTGCCTATCATTTCTTCTTCCGTGGTAATACCCGCCCGGCGCAGGATCAGGTATTCGTAATATACGGTCAGTCCTTCTGCAATCCAGAGCAGGTTAGTGCGGTTTCCATTCAGGTAATCAAAAGGCCCGAGTTCGAAAGGACGTATACGTTTTGCATTATAATGATGAAAATATTCATGCGCAATAAAGTTGAGCGTGCGTATACGGGCACCACGTTCGCGCAATGCATTGCCACTAAAACTGATGGTAGTGGAGTTAAGGTGCTCAATACCGCCCTGTCCGGGGCCAATACCAATAATCGTATAATGGCTGAAAGGGATATCTCCTATTAGGTCAACTGCAGCAGTAGTGACCTTTTTCAGATCATCCATCAGCGACTGTCCGTCGAATTCACCCATTCTAAATCCGGCAAAATAATGAGGAACTCCTTTTACCGAAAAAGGCGGCAGAGAATCAAGGTTACCTGCCAGCAACGGGCTGTCATAAAGCACATCATAATCCGGAGCAGTAAAGCTATGCGTCTGGCCAGGTACCTTATCGAGTCCGGTTACTACCTGCTTCCAGCCTTTATAGGGTTTTACAGTAATTTTTACAGGCTTTTGTATTCTGCCTTCGGGATACATGCATACAGATGTGGGAACTATATAACCGCGGGTAGTATCCAAATAGGAATTGGCTACAAAAGCGCGCGCAGCCTTTACATCATAACTTACCTTTACTGATCCCGTACGGGGCCAGCTGATCTTCCAGCTATTGCTGTCTGTTTTTTCCCAGTTAAGCGATCGGCCAGTGGCATCGGTAGCTGCAAAGTTGCTGACCTGCCTGGCATAATCAAGCCGCTGATAATAACCAGGCGACCATACTGGCATACGGAGCAGGAGAAATGCCTCGTTGCCACGCGGCACCTGCATCGACACATTAATTTGCTGAGACGCTGGCCGCTCCAGGGAAACAGTAAAGGAAACCGGAGCTGTGGATTGAGCTGTTATCGCAGTGTGAATGCACGCAAGACCTGCCAGAAAGGTCCAGCGGCGCAAGTAATGGTTGAGCATAGCCTGAAAGGTAAGTAATTGAGCTTAATTTTCAGGACCGCCCATCCTTCTATTCCAGTATCTGCTCTATCCGGGTGAGTTTTCCATCGCGTGTCATTCCTTCTATTACAACGCGGAATGCCTGCGTAAAATCGTTGTTATAAAAACTGAAGCTGATCTTTCCCTTACCAGGACCAGCCATCAGTTGCGGATTCCAGTAAAGCGTGGTGCGCATATCTTTCTTTTCCTGGTCCTGCTTAAATGAGCTGTAGTTGGGTGAATAAAACTGACGTATAGCTGTATAACCGGTAACGACATTACTGGGCAATCCTTTTCCAGGTTCAGATTTTACATCATCACCCTTGCGTGTATAAATGGCGATAGCGCCATTGGCTCCGTTTATGGAACCCATAAATGGGGGGCGGATCACTTTTACATAAGCCACGTCATTTACAGCCAGCGAAGAGATCATATCCGCATCTGTCGGAATTTCGTTAAGGAAAAGCTGGGGAGAGCCTCCTCTCCATTGCATCGAAGGAGTACCGCCGCCTGTTGCATTGAATATTTGTAATCCGGCAACCTTGCCTTGCAGGTAAGTAAAAATATTGAGATTAGCCGATGCCAGGGGATCACTCAGCAGGTTAAACGAATACCCATCACCTCCGGTAAAAAGCCCGGAAGCATACTTTTCATCCATCAGCTGCTCGGGCGTTTTTGTTCTTGATTTTACCACCACATTTTCCAGCAACTTGCCCTCATAGAGTTTTAACAGATCCTGTTCCTGTTTTGCCAGTTGCATATGACGGTAAAAGCCGGTTGTATCCGGTGATGGATTGGCAAAACGTCCGCTTGCTGTAAGGTTTGACGTGAGTGCCGGAAGTTTATTTTCCAGAAAACGTACGCTGGCACTACTCATCTTCTTGCCTTTCGAAAACTGGTAATAGATCGTGGTAGAATCAAAAAGAATCAGCGTAGGCTCTACAAACTGTCCGTCCGGCTGCAGTGGTACTACCATCACGTTTCCTTCTGCATTCTTGGGTTTGCTCATTAAGATGATCGATTGCGCCTCCTTCAATTCTGCAGGCGTGGCCCCATATATCCGTCCTGAGATTGTGAGATAAGTGGTGTCGCGGGGATAGCTGATCGCAGGCAGTTTGCCGCTGGCTACATCCTCCCACTTAAACCGGCGCCAGCCATGCGTCAGCATTACAAGGTCGAAGATGGCGGGCAATGGTGTCACTGATACCGGAAAAATAATAGCCGGGTTTATATACCTGTCCTTTCAGATCTCCGGTGAGGAGCAAGCGGGTGATAATATTATCGCTGCTATCTGTTTCTATACTGGCATCTGTTATTGATACCGAAAGATTGGCGGTGAGATCGCCAGGAATAGTTACCTCAATATCATTACGTGCTCTTTTATTCATCCCCCAGTGTTTTACTTCCACACTGGGCGTAAACACATACTCCTGGTTATTGATATAAGTGATACGTTCGGCAAGCGGGCGCCATTTATCATCAAAAGCCGTAATGGTCAGAATACCCGACGGCAGGTCCTGAGTAGGAATAACGCCTTTTATCTCTCCTGCTTTGGAATCTTTTGCCAGTTTAAATACCATCACCTGGCCCATCGTCCCCACCAGGTAAATCTGTCCGGGGTCAAATGAACCACCCCGCTCTACCGATACAGCAAAATATCTTTTGTCTTTGATGGGAGATACCTGCAGCGTTATCCCGGTGGCTTTTGCCGCCGGCAATGCTGTTTTTTTCTCTGCACCGCGTGCATCTTTCCATATTGCTGTAAATACATCCCCAGCATTGGGGGTAATGAAAACAACGCCCATACCATCATGCTGCACGCGCAGGCTGTCTATCACTTTCCCAGCAGCGTTGGTCACTACTCCTTTTACATTTACGGGGATGCCGTATTCGTCATGGGCTTTAAACGCTACTTTATTTACCAACCCCTGTATCATATCTCCTCCTTCGGGAAAAAATTCGAGATAACTGGCCGGAGCTGGCTTGTTTTTGGCAACACCAGGCATCTGCAGCACACGTATGTCCTTATTATATAAAAAGGCGGAATCAAAATTGAGCATCCAGCGGGTATATCCACGGGCATGGATGAATTTTCCACTATAGCCGCGGCAACTCAAACTGTCCATTGGTGGTTCCTTCGTAGAGGGGACTTGTGGTACGGCCGATAAGTTTGCCGGTTTCGTCGGTCCAGTCTATATAAAAATTCTTACTGGCATCGGCCGGAAAAGGCCCTTCCATAAGGTATACTTTAAACCAAATGGTTTCGCCGGGTGAATAGGCGGCCTTGTCATAGTGCAGATAAGCCCGCTCCTGTGAAAATTCTGTGCTGTAACGCTCCAGCGTGGATTCAAAACTCTGTGCCTGCAGTCCGGCAACAGTCAGGAATAAAAACAGCAACGTACAACTCAGACGGATCATCAATAATCAGATTTACGGACAGGAAAGAAATGGCCCTGTAAATTAAGTAAAGCAAGTTATAAGTTGTGAGTTTTGAATAATAAGTTGTCAGAGAGCGAAAAGATAAAAGATTGTTAAGATTACTTACCACTTATTACTTAAAACTTATAACCCTGCTCACATATTCCTCCTGTACTGTCCCCCTACTTCATACAGTGCATGCGTGATCTGTCCCAATGTGCAATACCGGACTGCATCCATAAGAGCAGCAAACAGGTTACCGTTCTCTATGGCTACTTTTCTGAGATGCCCGAGGCTGGCTTCTGCCTGCTTTGCATGCCGTTCTTTGAAGGCCTGCAGGTTAGTGATCTGTAATTCTTTTTCTTCGACTGTGCTGCGTATCACCTCTCTTGGCACAATCGTGGGGCTGCCTTTGCTGTTAAGGAATGTATTTACACCTACCAGTGGCAATTCACCGGTATGTTTGAGATGTTCATAATGCAGGCTTTCTTCCTGGATCTTATTGCGCTGGTACATCCGCTCCATGGCGCCCAGTACACCACCCCGTTCAGTAATGCGGTCAAATTCGGCAAGAACGGCCTCTTCCACCAGGCTGGTCAGTTCTTCGATGGCAAAACTTCCCTGTATAAAATTTTCGGTACGCGCCGTTCCCATTTCCCGGTTAATGATAAGCTGTATGGCCATGGCCCGGCGCACACTCTCTTCGGTCGGAGTGGTGATTGCCTCATCGTAAGCATTTGTGTGCAGCGAGTTGCAGTTGTCGTAAATAGCATACAACGCCTGCAGTGTCGTGCGAATGTCGTTGAAATCAATCTCCTGCGCATGCAGGCTGCGGCCAGAGGTCTGAATATGATATTTAAGCATCTGGCTCCGCTTATTAGCCTTGTATTTATACTTCATGGCTTTGGCCCAGATCCGTCTGGCCACCCGGCCGATCACGCTGTATTCCGGATCCATACCATTGCTGAAAAAGAAGGAGAGATTGGGTGCAAAATCATCAATATTCATTCCACGGCTCAGATAATATTCCACGTAGGTAAATCCATTGGCAAGAGTAAATGCCAGCTGTGTAATGGGATTGGCGCCTGCCTCTGCAATATGATAGCCACTGATGCTGACACTATAAAAGTTGCGGACTTTCTGTTCAATAAAATATTCCTGTACATCGCCCATCAGTTTCAGGGCAAATTCGGTAGAGAAAATACAGGTATTCTGCGCCTGATCTTCTTTCAGGATATCTGCCTGCACAGTACCTCTTACCTGCTGCAGGGCCGTTTGCCGGCAATGCTCGTATACATCTGCAGGTAATATTTCTTCGCCGCTCATCCCCAGCAGCCGAAGGCCCAGGCCATCATTTCCTTCGGGCAACTGGTCCGGAAAGGAGGGGTTATAATAGCGCGGCGGATTATCGCCAAACTTATTTCGCCTCAGTTCTTCCACCCGGTCCCACAGGCCAAGCTCAGTTATCTTTTTTTCACATTGCTGATCAATGGCTGCATTCATAAAGAAGGCCAGGAGCATGGGCGCCGGACCATTGATGGTCATGGATACAGAAGTGCGCGGATCGCAGAGGTCAAAGCCGCTGTATAGTTTTTTGGCATCATCGACGGTGGCAATACTCACGCCGCTATTGCCGATCTTGCCATATATATCGGGGCGATAATCAGGGTCTTCGCCGTAGAGCGTGACGCTGTCAAAAGCTGTAGAAAGACGTTTGGCCGGCTGACCCGCACTTACATAGTGGAACCGTTTGTTGGTACGTTCGGGTCCGCCTTCACCGGCAAACATGCGTGTGGGATCTTCACCATCCCTTTTCAACGGAAACACTCCGGCAGTAAAGGGAAAATGCCCGGGTACATTCTCCTGTGCCTGCCATTGCAGCAGATCTCCCCAGTCTTTATAACGAGGTAATAATACTTTGGGGATGCGTGTGCCGCTCAGGCTTGTCGTAAACATAGGTTGACTGATAACCTTATCCCGTACAGTGTACTCGTAATAATCTTTCTGGTATTCATTCCATTTATCCGGCCAATGCTGAATCAACTGACGGCTTACAGGGGTAAGCTCATCACGCAGAGTGTCTGCCTGCTTTTGGAGCGCCTGTATCAATTCGGCCGGAGCGGCTGTTTGCTGCAGGGTATCAATTGCTCCCTGCAACTGGTAAAGGCGGCTGGCGATAGCAGCCTGTTCTTTTACCAGTTGGTCATATCCCCGGTTGGTTTCGCTGATCTCACTCAGGTATCTTGCCCGACTGGCCGGAATCACCGCCTGCGTCACCGATGCTGTTTCGGGAAAACTGAATTCACCAAAATGTACACCAGTCTTTGCCTGCAATTTGTCAAGCAGCATGGTAAACAAGCGGTTTACGCCATCATCATTAAAACGGCTGGCCATTGTACCTATAATGGGCAGGTCGGCGTCGGTTGCCGTCCAGAGACCATGATTGCGTTTATATTGTTTGCGCACATCGGCAAGAGCGTCCAGGGCACCGGCTTTATCAAATTTATTGATGCAAACCAGGTCAGCATAATCCAGCATATTGATCTTCTCCAGTTGGGATGCTGCACCATACTCCGGTGTCATTACATACATGCTCACATCGCAGTAGTCGAGAATAGAAGCATCGCTCTGTCCCACACCTGCGGATTCGAGTATGACCAGGTCGTAGCCGGCTTCCCTGCATATTTCGATCGCTTCTTCCACATGCGCACTGAGAGCCGTATTATCGTCGCGCGTGGCGAGGCTACGCATATAGGCACGGGGATGTGAGATGGCATTCATACGGATACGGTCGCCGAGGAGTGCCCCACCCGTTTTTTTCTTGGATGGGTCAACAGAAATTACCGCAATGGTCTTATCGGTAAAACTGTTCAGATAACGGCGCACGATCTCGTCGGTAACCGATGATTTACCTGCGCCGCCTGTACCAGTAATGCCCAGCACAGGTATACGCACAGCCGGTTGCCCATGCGCCTGCTCCTGACCGTTTTCTGCGTTGGTAATGCGACGGGCCACCTGACGAATATCATGAGCCTCACCCAGTTGCAACGGCTTTGTATATACACCGGTACCGTTGAGTGATCTATCACACTGACGGATCACATCTTCTATCATCCCCTCGAGGCCCATTTTGCGACCATCGTCGGGTGAATAAATGCGGGTAATGCCATATGCATGCAGCTCATCCGCTTCTTCGGGCAGAATAGTGCCGCCACCCCCGCCAAAAATGCGGATATGGCCGCAACCATTTTCTTCCAGCAGGTCTTTCATATACTTGAAAAATTCAACGTGCCCGCCCTGGTAACTGGTAATGGCGATCCCGTGCACATCCTCTTCTATAGCTGCTTCCACAATTTCCTTTACGGAGCGGTTGTGCCCCAGGTGAATGATCTCTGCTCCCTTGCTTTGTAATATGCGCCGCATGATATTGATCGCAGCATCGTGTCCATCAAATAATGAGGC
The DNA here is from genome assembly GCA_047600605.1 of Chitinophagaceae bacterium. GTDB lineage: Bacteria > Bacteroidota > Bacteroidia > Chitinophagales > Chitinophagaceae > CAYMZZ01. Next base: position 2,317,234 of record JASGKK010000001.1, read on the forward strand.
AGCCGTTACAATACGGATCTTATTAGAAGGTATATATGTCATGAATTTCTTATTCGCAAAGGCAAAAATAATAAAATAGGCCTTCTACAAACAGATGTTAGTCATACATTTCTGAAATTCCCTGTCCCGGCTAATATTAACCAGCCTCTGAAACACTTTCTCCGATTTTTTTTCCTGCTAAAGCTAATTTTCAACCTCTCCGAAAAAAACGTCAAAAAAGGGTGAAAAAACGGATGATTAGCTTTGATAAACTGTGTAGTTTTATATCACAGTTGGGAGGACTTCCTTTTTATGAGGTCCGTTAGAACCTAATTCTACCTGACTGTCTTTTCATTTTTTAGACCTTTCGTTATGAACCTGCTGTATGTAGACGAAGCAGGTAGCCCGCATGATCTAAAGCAGGTTTATTTCGCCCTTACAGGAGTTTCCGTTTTTGAACGCCAGGGTTACTGGCTAAGTGAAGAACTTAATCGGATAGCGTCCCGTTTCAATACTACGGACCCGGCATCAGTTGAATTACATGGAAGCGCTATGTTTAGTGGCCGTGGGTTCTGGAGAAAAATTTCACAGGAAGATCGTATGAATGCGATCAGAGACTCTCTTTGCCTGCTCTCACAACCTCATCTCAACCTTACGGTTTTTGCATGCGTGGTTAAAAAAGCTATGATCGCACCGCGCAACCCCGTAGAAGCCGCCTTTGAACAGCTTGCCAGCCGGTTTGATTATTTTCTCACACGCTCACATAATAAAGGGAATACTCAGCGGGGACTGATCATTTTTGACAAATCCACGTATGAGTCAACAATTCAAAAGCTGACAACCGATTTCAGAAATGTGGGGCATAGTTGGGGAATCATTAAAAATTTTGCGGAAGTGCCGCTTTTCCTGGATTCCAAGGCTTCCCGTTTAATTCAGCTGGCTGATCTGGTCGCTTATGCTGTTTTCAGAAAATTTGAATACAATGACCCCCAATTTTTTGAACTGTTTTCCAGCAAGCTGGACAGTTCAGGAGGCACCGTACATGGAATGTGTGAGCTGACCAAACCGCAAAAAATCAAACAATAATTTACTACACGCCTATTAGCCGGTTTCTTTCTACTTTTGGCCACTTTTATGGTCAATACCTGTCTGGTCATCGTCTTTAATCACCGGTATGATAAAAACATCCCGGTTCTGGAAAAAATATATGCCGGCCGTTTCCGGCATATCCGTTTCCTGGTGCCCTTTTACAACGGGTCAAATCCCAATGTGATACCCGTCTATGAAAGCTCCAATTATTTTCAGTCTTACTTTGCCCAGGGGTTTTTCCGCTTTTTTGATCCCTCTTTTACCCATTATATTTTTATTGGCGACGATTGCCTGCTGCATCCCTCCATCAATGAGCACAATGTGCTGGAACAGACGGGGCTTGCCGCCGGAGCAGATTTCTTGCCACAGTTAAACAGGTTTCAAAGCACTTCGGGGATCACTTGGTGGCATACTTTCAAAGGCATTGATTTTTTTCATAACCGGAAAGGTGCTGAAATTGCGCGGGAATTGCCAACTCGTGATGAAGCAATTGCACTTTTTAAGAAGCACGGCTTTGATACGGTACCGCTTAGCATGGCCAATATCTTTGGCACAAAAACACCTCCGGGCAAAAAAGCCCTGGAATACTGGTTGTTTAAACAATATCATTTCCGTTACAAATGGAAAAAATTCCGGAAGGGCCCACATATTGAACTTCCTTATCCTATTGCCGGTTCTTATTCCGACATACTGATCATAACCAGTGATACGGTCACTGATTTTTGCCGCTATTGCGGCATAATGGCGGCGGCCGGATTATTTGTAGAAATAGCCATTCCCACTGCTTTGCTCCTGAGCGCCCGGCAGATCATGCTGGAGGATCAGTTGCGCCTGCAGGGAAAAGCATTGTGGACTCCGGAAGATATCCAGGCAGTAGAAAAACAGTTTGACCGCTCACTGAAAGCATTAATGGAAGGTTTTCCGGCCAATCAACTTTATTATCATCCAGTCAAATTATCTAAATGGAACAACGATCTGTAAAAAAATATATCGTCATCACCAGCATTTTTGAACCTACCGAAGCCGTCAGATCTTTTGCCCGTCAGGAAGGTTACCAGCTGATAGTGGTGGGAGATAAAAAAACACCCGCTCACTGGCAACAGGATGGCTGCATATACCTGAGTGTAGAACAACAACTGAAGCTGGCTCCTGCTTTTGCACAAAGCATTCCCTTTAACCACTATGGCCGGAAAATGCTGGGTTATGTGTATGCCATGCAACAGGGTGCTGAGATCATCATCGACACGGACGATGACAATATTCCCTACGCTGGCTGGGAGTTTCCTTCATTTGAAAGCAGCTTCACCGTATCCAAACCCGATCTGGGCTGGATAAATATCTATCAGCATTACACCAGCCAGTTTATCTGGCCAAGAGGGCTACCCCTGCGTCATATCCGCGATAGCCGTGAAAAACTGCAATGGTCTGCCGGCAAAAGCGCGCAAAAAGTAGGCATCTGGCAGGGCCTTGCCGACGAGGATCCTGATGTGGATGCGATCTATCGTCTTACCGACAACACTCCGTGCATATTTGATGACCGGGAGCCCGTGGTACTGGCAAAGGGTACAGTATGCCCCTTCAATTCGCAAAACACCGCGATACGCCGTGAATTGTTCCCCCTGCTGTTTCTTCCTTCATTTGTAACATTCCGTTTTACAGATATACTGCGGGGTATAGTAGCCCAGCCCATACTCTGGAAACACGGCTACCAACTGGGCTTCACTAAGGCTACCGTGGTACAAAAGCGTAATGAGCACGATTATTTCAAAGATTATGAAAGCGAAGTACCCATGTATCTGCATAGCGAAAAAGCACTGAAACTGGTCGCCGATTCTTTATCTGCTTCCAGCGTAAGCGACAACCTGCGCGAGGCTTATGAAGCCCTGCACAAGGCTGGCATAGTGGAACAAAAAGAACTGACCGTACTGGCCGAATGGCTGGCTCATTGTTAACCCATCGCTCATTTTATTTTTACATTTGATACATGCAGGAAGTCATTGAAAATATAAAATCTCTTTACCGGAAATGGAAAGGCAGTGATCCTGTCAGTCTCGATGTGCTGCAGCAATCTGGCAGCGAACGCCGTTATTTCCGTCTCTATGATGGCAGTCAATCGGTCATCGGAACCTACGGTGCCAATACCAGGGAAAATGAAACCTTCACTTATTTTTCCCGCGATTTCGCATCAAAGCAATTACCGGTACCGCAATTGCTGGCTGTGAGCGAAGACGGGATGTATTACCTGCAGGAAGACTTCGGAGACATTTCCCTGTTGAATCACCTGGAGACAAAAGGTTTCGTGCCAGAGGTATATGCCCTTTTCCGGCAAAGCCTCGCCGCCCTGGCAGAATTGCAGGTAAAAGGAGATAAAGGCCTTGACTACAGTAAATGCCTGACGAACCGCGAATTTGGCAAACAGGCAATCATGGCCGACCTCTTGTATTTCAAATATTATTTCCTGGATGCGTTGCGCAAACCCTATGATAAACAAAAACTGATTGATGACTTTGAGGCATTGAGCAACTATCTCACACATACCGAATATAAATACTTCATGTTTCGCGACTTTCAAAGCCGAAACATTATGGTCACACCTGACAACGAAGTACATTTTATCGACTACCAGGGAGGTATGAAAGGCGCCCCCCAGTATGATGTAGCGAGTATGATCTGGCAGGCGCGTGCCAATCTTCCCGAAGACTGGAAACAAAATCTGCTGGAGGATTATATGAATGCGTTTGAAAAACTCATTCCCTCCTCTCTTGACCGGGGCATATTCCGCAGCCAGTATAATGGATATGTCCTGATTCGATTGCTGCAGGTGCTGGGCGCTTATGGATTCAGGGGATTGTTTGAACGGAAAGCTCAGTTTCTGACCAGTATTCCCCTGGCATTGCGCAATCTCAGATCATTTTTCGAAAATCAAAGCCTGGGTATTGCCGTGCCGGAATTCAGAAGAGTACTCAACATCTGCGTCGCGGACGAGATCATCGGGCACTTTACACCCGTACAGGCTACAGCAGACACCCCACTGGTTGTGCATATTGCCAGTTTTTCTTTTAAAAAATCAATGCCGGAAGATAGTTCAGACAATGGCGGCGGGTTCGTTTTCGACTGCCGGGGTATTCTTAATCCCGGACGTATCGAAAGCATGAAAACAAAGACAGGACGCGATAAGGAAGTGAAGGATTACCTCGAACAGCAAACACGCATGCCCGACTTTCTCAACAGTGTGTTTGACATTGTAGACATTACTGTAGAAGATTATATCAAGCGGGGATTCGCCAGCCTGATGGTAAGCTTTGGCTGTACCGGAGGGCAACACCGGAGCGTATACGCTGCCGATGCGCTGGCCCGTCATTTGCGCAATAAGTTCAAGGTTAAAATAGAGCTACGTCACCTGGTACAGGATGCCTGCAACTGGCAAAACCCTTTACCTGGTAAAGCATCATGAAAGCAATGATCTTCAGTGCCGGACTGGGCACCCGTTTCAAACCATGGACAGAGCATCACCCCAAAGCACTGGCTCCCGTCAATGGCAAAAGCCTGCTGCAGCGGAATGTGGAATACCTGCAGAAGTATGGTATTTATGATGTGATAGTGAATGTGCACCATTTTGCCGAACAAATTGAAGATACCATACAACAGCACCACGGATGGGGCAGTCGTATCCAAATCAGTGATGAACGAAAGGAAGTACTGGAAACAGGAGGTGGCCTGCTCAAAGCAGCCTCTCTCTTTACTCCGGGCGAAGATTTTCTGACTATCAACGTAGATATCCTGACTACGCTTGACCTGAATGCTTTCCTGGATTTTCACCGGCAGCACAGCCCGCTAGTATCGCTTGCAATAAGCGGTCGCAGCAGCAGCCGTTGTTTTTTGTTTGATACCGGCATGCGCCTTACTGGGTGGAAAAATCTTCAAACCGGAGCTGAACGTATTGCCATTCCCTCGACCGATGCCAGACCCTACGCCTTCAGCGGTATAAGCCTGTTCAACCATCAGATATTTGAAAAATTACAACTGCAGGGAAAATTTTCACTGGTGGATGCTTACCTCGACCTGGCACCCTCCCAACGGATAATGGGTTTTTTACATCAGAATGACAACTGGGTAGATGTGGGCAAGCCTGAAAGCATTGCCGTTGCAGAATCACTGTTTTCCTGATAACCCATATTCCATGCCACGGCAGCAGCGCATTTAATACGAATCGTTTTCGCTTAACTTCGTTGACATTAAATTAGTTCCGTCTCATGATGAAGCGTATTGCTGTAGCCATGGCTGCCAGCATCATTACGCTGCTGGCTTCCGGCCAGAGCGCATTCGATGCCAAAGAAGCCTTTAATCCCCAATTTTATCCCTATCCCGGCAACGAGATGCGTAGCGCCAGTGGTGAGCCGGGACCAGCCTACTGGCAGAACCAGGCCAGTTATCGTATCAACTGTACACTTGATACGGGACAGAAACGTATTACCGGCACTGTTGACATCGAGTATATCAATAACAGTCCGGACAACCTCCGGTTTCTGTGGCTGCAGCTTGATCAGAATATTTACAAAAAAGATTCGCGCGGGTCAGCAACCACTACAGAGGCAGGTGGCCGCTGGGCCAATGACGGCTATACCAGCGGTTATGCTATTACTACTGTAGAAGCCGAAGGCACACAGGGGAAATACCAGGCCCGTTACCTCATCAATGACACACGTATGCAGGTATGGCTGCAGGACCCTCTCTCTGCCAAAGGCGGGAAAATAAAATTAAGTATCCCGTTTGCCTTCACTATACCGGAATACGGTACCGATCGTATGGGATTGCTTAATACACAGTATGGCCAGATTTATCAGATAGCCCAGTGGTTTCCCCGCTTATGTGTATATGATGATATTCAGGGATGGAATGCAGACCCTTATCTGGGTGCCGGAGAATTTTTTCTTGAATATGGTCATATTGAGTACGCCGTAACTGCTCCGGCCAACCTGTTGGTAGTCGGATCAGGCACTTTACTTAATCCGGCCGAATGTTTTAATACCGAAGAACTGGCCCGTTACAATCAGGCGCGCGAAAGCGAAAAAACGGTGCTCATTCGCAGCCTTAAGGAGGTGACAGGTCAGCAGCGCAATGCCCGCAAGGGGACAATTACCTGGAAGTTCAGTATCGACAATGCCCGCGATGTGGCCTGGGCTGCTTCCGGCGCTTTTGTTCTGGATGGGGCCCGTATCAATCTGCCAAGCGGGAAAAAAGCACTTGCCTTAAGCGCCTACCCGGCAGAAAGTATGCGTGAAAAGAAAGAAGAGGACTGGCGGAAATCTACCGAAATGATCAAAGGTTCTATAGAACACTATTCGGGCAAATGGTATGAATATCCCTATACGACGGCTGTAAATGTAGCCGGCTCAGTAGGTGGCATGGAATATCCGGGTATTGTGTTTTGCAGTTATTCTTCTACCGGCAGCAGTCTCTGGAATGTAACCGATCACGAATTGGGGCATACCTGGTTTCCTATGATTGTAGGAAGTAACGAACGCAAATATGCCTGGATGGATGAAGGCTTCAATACTTTTATTAATGACCTTTCTACAGAAGCTTTTCGCAATGGCGCTTACAGCAACGCCAATCTTTTCAGTAATCCTTCGCTGCCATTTATGATACAGGCCACTTTTGGCGATGAAATGGATGGCATGTTTACCACACCCGATGTAATACAGCAACAAAACCTGGGCATTGCTGCCTATATGAAACCTGCCCAGATGCTGCACGCCCTGCGCGATGTGGTATTAGGTCCTGAGCGCTTCGATGCTGCATTCAAAGAATATATCCGTCGCTGGGCGTTTAAACATCCTACCCCGTGGGACTTTTTTCATACGATGGAAAATGTGGGTGGCGAAGATCTTGCCTGGTTCTGGCGTAGCTGGATATTCAACTCCTGGAAACTCGATCAGGCGGTAAAAGAGGTGAAATACGTAAAGAATAATCCGGGTAATGGCGCAGAGATAACTATCGAAAACAGGGAGAAAATGCCCATGCCGGTTGACCTGCTTATTAAGGAAAGTAATGGTAAGGAACACCGGCTGTTATTGCCGGTAGAAATCTGGCAGCGTGGCGCCACCTGGACTATTCATCTGCAAGCCACCAGTGAGATCAAAGAGATCATTATTGATCCCGACAAAAAATTACCCGATTGGAACAGGGAGAATAACCGGTGGAAGAGAGCCTTCTAAAAGTTTAAAGGTTTAAAAGTCAAAAGGTGTTTTTATACCCTTATACTTTTAAACCTTTAAACTTCTTAACCCTCTTTCTTCCAGTACAACCCGGAATCCTGGTTGCCTGCGGCTCCACTTGACAAGTCTTATATAACCGTTTTCGATCTCAATGCCGGTAATATCGCCATCGGCAAAGCAGCAGCAGCCGGTGTTGAAATAAGAAGGTTTCATTTGCAGATAATCTACCGATACCGCGGTATATTCCCGTTCTCTGAGCCGGATCTCCGCCTCCAGTTCTTTCTTTTTTTCATCATCGCCTGCCGCTGTTGCTTTTTGTAATTGTTTGTATAAACGCTCCAGGTGAGTAAGAGAAGCAAACACGGGTTGATGAGTGTGCCCTGTGATAAGAAGCGTGTCGGGCTGGCTGGCAGACCATTCATACATGATTTCGTTGTGCAGGGTTTTCTTCTCGCTATCGTAGGCGGGTGTATTGGGATTAATCCGCAGATAACCCTGAAGCGGAGCCCAAACCTGTGCCACAAACCATTTGCTAAACCAGTTGCCATCGCTTTGTGCATCTCCCTGATGTCCATGCGTGCAAAAAATTCTCAACGGGCGGCCTTCGATCAGGGTGGTGAGTATAACCCCTTCATATACTTTAAGCGGTTGCTTGTAAATATCTTTCAACTGCCACCAGGCAAAAGGATCATTATCCCAGTACAGATCGTGATTACCGAAAATTTTTACAAAGGCTTTGCGATCGAGAAAAGCTTTTTCGAGATCAAAGTTCCTGGTGTTCATTTTTTTTACCCGGCCCAGTCCATTTTCCCACAACTCTTCACTATCACCCAGACATATCAAATGATACCCTTGTTTATTGTAATAGCTCAATGCCTCCAGGTATACAGGCTCAGCATTGGTAAAATCATCTGCTCCGTCACGAGTTCCTTTGTGCTGGTCCGAAAAAATAATGAACCGGCCTTCCGTTTCTGCAAAGGGAATAACCGGCCCACGTTTACCGGAATTCGTTTGTATCTGTGTATATAGCGTATCCAACGCTTTGAAGATGCGTGTACGGCGGGGTTTAGATGCCAGTTTACGGCTGGCCCAGCTTACCGGCCGGAGCAAAAAAGACCTTATCCAATCTCGGAACATAAGAATACCGTAAATATAACAAATTAAGACACAATCTACTGATAATGAAAGCTTATTTACTGACCACCCCAATTATAATCATATAGATTTAGTGCTTATTTTTACTTACTTATGAGAAAAGCAATCCTACTACTGACAGTGCTGCTGGGTAGCACTATTATCCTGCATGCACAGCGGGTCACCGACCTTTTTGAGAAGCGGTCTGCATTATCGCGCAACTTTTCAGCTGTAGCATCAAAATATGAAGCGCTCGAATTGAAAACAGAGCAATTTACCAGTCTGCAACGTAACCGTCCTGAATCATTTGACCTGAAGCTTCCGTTCGAAAACCGTGAGCTGAAAATGAAATTGAAGAAGGTTAAACTGACTACGGATAACTTCAGTGTAATGGAAGCAAACGCCGGTGGAAAGCATGCTGTTCAGTTTGACAACACCGGAGCATTTTACCAGGGCACTCTGGAAGACGGTACCGGCTTTGCCACTATCAGCATTATCAATGATCGTGTAATGGGCGTTATCGCTGACCAGCAGGGCAATATTGTATTGGGCACCATCGAAGCCAATGGCAAGGCTACCTCTGAGTATACCCTGTACCGTGAGACCGACCTGAAAGTAAAGAACCCCATGGTATGTGCCACGCCGGATGCTGATATTTATGCAGGTACCCACTCAACCACGGCCAGTACACCGCAGGCACGCGGACAGGTTGTAGGCGAGCCTGTTGAGATTTATTTTGAGTGTGATTATAAATTTTACCAGGACAAAGGCAACAACACAATTGATGTGATCAATTATGTGCTGGGTTTTTTTAATAATGTTGCCCTTCTTTATGCCAATGAAGATATCAAAGTGCAGGTATCGCAGGTAACTGTCTGGACTTCACTCGACCCAGAAGCCGCTGCCGGACTGACTACTACAGGCAACGTTTTACCTGCTTTCAGAGATCGTATGGCCAACACGAATTATGTAGGGGATTATGCACACTTTCTTTCTACCCGCAACCTGGGTGGTGGTATTGCCTATGTACTGGGTAGTCCCTGTAATACTGAAAAACGTTATCGCACAGCTGTAAGTGCCATCAATAATACTTACTCCAATTTCCCCACTTACTCCTGGACCGTACAGGTGGTAACCCATGAGCTGGGCCACAATTTCGGTTCCAATCACACACAATGGTGCGGATGGGTTGGCGGTGCGCTTGACAACTGTTATCCCACCGAGCCATCTGGCACAAATGCCTGCTCACCCGGTCCTGTTCCTACCAATGGCGGTACAATTATGAGCTACTGCCATCTGACTGGCTACGGTATTAATTTCAATAATGGCTTTGGCACACAACCCGGCAACCGTATTCGTGAAGTTATTGGCGGCGCGACCTGTTTTGGCACCTGCCGTATGACCGTTGAGATCAATAAAGTAGACGCCTCCTGCAACCAGAGCAACGGTTTCGCTACGGTTACTACTCAAAATTCAACAGGAGCACTCAGTTATCTTTGGAGCAATGGCCAGACTACAGCCACACTTTCCAATGCTGCTCCCGGCACCTACCATGTAGTTGTTACCGATGCCGCTGGCTGTAAGATCACCAAAGATGTGGTGATCGGCAACTCTGGTACTACGCTCACATTTGCAGTCACCCCATCGCCAGTGGCAGCTATATGCGCAGGGGGTAATGTGACACTCAATGCCACCAGCAATCCTGGTTACACTTACCAATGGTATCTGGGCAGCAATCCTATCGGTGGCGCTACCAGCAGTTCGTACAACGCTACAGCCGCCGGCAACTATTCAGTACGTGCTGTTTCCGGAGCCTGTAACGGTACACAAAATGTACAGGTGGTACAGGTAGCCCCTCCAACAGCTAGTATTACACCGGCAGGCAGTACCACATTCTGCAGCGGCAGCAGTCTCGTTCTCGATGCGACCGCCGGCAGCGGATATACTTATCAATGGTATAAAGACAATGGCATTATTGCTGGTGCAACCGGCGCCACTTATACCGCTACCGCGTCTGGCGGTTATACCGTGAAAGTATCTGCTGGTGCCACCTGCCAGTCTACTTCTTCACCGGTAAATATCACCGTTAATCCATCGCCTTCTACCACACTTACTACTACAGGCAGTCTTAATTTCTGTAGCGGCAGCAATGTCAAGTTTGATGTAAGCACCGGCACAGGTTATACCTATCAGTGGTATCAGGACGGAGACCCTATCGATAATGCCACACAAAGCACTTATTCTGCCACCACTTCCGGCACCTATAATGTACAGGTAAGCCTGGGTAGCTGCCACTCTTCTTCTGAATTTAAAACTGTGACCGTTTTGCAACGACCTACAGTGGTGGTCACGCCCACTACCTCAACAATTGAGAAATTTCAGACGCAGACACTGACAGCCAGCGGAGCCAGCCAGTATAACTGGTCTTCACTGCCTGATATGGTTAGCAGTACTACCACTACAGGCACCTATCGCCCATTATCTACAACGACTTATACTGTAGAAGGTACTGCCAGCAATGGATGCCGTAATACGGCTGCAGCAATCATCAATGTGATTGGCTGCGGCGATGTCACTAATTTCAGCGCCACCGCCTACAGTCCTTCACGCGTATTACTGAAATGGACTAATCCAACTGGCGTCACTACCGATACATTGCAGTATCGCATTGCAGGCACTACTACATGGACACGTGTATTTGTAACAGGCGAGCAATATGAGCTTACCGGATTGCAGCCGGGTGCCAGTTATGAGTACAACCTGATCCCCATCTGTACTACCTCTACTGTGTATGTGCCTTCTGCCAATCAGAATATACAGACAACCAGCCTGGTCAATGGACGCTATATCCGGCTGTTTCCCAATCCGGTAAACAGCGAAGCCCGTCTTGAGATCATTACGTCATCTGCCACCTCGCTGAGTGTTGTCATATATGATGATGCCGGAAAACTGGTACGCCAGGTATTGAACAGGCAAAGTATGCAGGCGGGTCAACTGATCCAGGCCATTGATGCTTCTAAACTGAGCAATGGCCTCTACCTGGTTTCTGTGACCCTGGATGGAAAGAGTGAAATAATCAAAATGGTGGTAGCTCACTAATCGTTTTGCTATAGAAAACAGAAAAGGTCCGCATAGCGGACCTTTTCTGTTTTCTATACACTGTGTTATTTTATTTTACGGCAATCATACTTATTTCCACATTCACAAATTTGGGAAGAGCAGATACCTGTACGGTCTCGCGTGCCGGAAAATCGCCGCTGAAAAAAGACCCGTATACTTCATTGATCTCAGCAAACCGTTTCATATCTGTAATGAAAATGGTTGTCTTCACCACATTTGAAAAAGTCATACCTGCTGCCTTCAGAATGGCATCCAGATTGGTCATGCAGCGTTTTGTTTCCTGTTGCACATCTTTATTCTCCAGATCACCCGTTTGCGGATTAATACATATTTGCCCTGAAATATAAAGTGTTTCGCCGGCCAGTATGGCCTGGTTATAAGGGCCAATAGGCGGCGGGGCGTCTGCTGTTCTGATAATGATCTTGCCTGACATACTTATAAATTTGATGAAGCGAATATAGCTTTATGCGCTTTCTTTGCAAAAAAACGGATATGAACGTATGGGTGATTACAGATGAAGCATTGTACCAGGAAATGATGGCTGCAACTGTTTCTCCTGAAATCAGTGTAAAACGAATAAACAAACCCGATCAGATTGATGAGCAGGAAAAGGATTTCGTGGTAATAGATCTGCTGTTTGACTATCAGAATTCCGATCGGCTGCAGGCCTTACTTCATACCGGCGCAAGCCTGATACTCATCAATGAGGTAATAGAAACATGCGCGGGATGGCCGCCACATGTTATTCGCTTCAATGGCTGGCCGGGTTTTCTTCGCCGGACGGTGAGCGAAATGACTGGCGGCGATGCCGGCTCACGGGAGCAGGCCGCTGATGTTATGCAGCTACTGGGACGTGAGGCAGAATGGGTACCGGATGTTAGTGGAATGCTCACCCCGCGTGTGGTGTGTATGATCATTAATGAGGCTTTTTTTACACTATCCGAAGAAATAAGTACCGAACAGGAAATAGATACAGCACTGAAACTGGGAACCAATTATCCCTGGGGTCCGTTTGAATGGTGTAAACTTTTAGGTATTCGCAATGTTTATACTCTTTTAGGAAAACTGGCTGCAGAGCATCCACGTTATCAACCTGCTGCATTACTGCAACAAAGAGCTTTGGCACAATAATGGCAATTATTCTTAATATAGATACGGCAGGTAATACTGCATCGGTGTGTGTGGCAAAAGAGGCTGTGCCGGTTGCTGTGGCAGAAAATCCACAGCAGCAGGATCATGCAGCCTGGATGCATGGAGCTATTGAAGGCCTTTTACAACAAACGGGCTTACAATTCCATGACATTGAGGCTATAGCCGTGAGCAATGGGCCTGGGTCCTACACCGGTCTGCGGGTAGGGCTGGCAGCTGCCAAAGGCTATTGCTATGCCCTTAATATTCCGCTGATCGCGCTATCGACACTGCGTGTAATGGCAGAAGTTCATAAGGATGAATCAGTTGATTTCATTTGTCCAATGATCGATGCCAGAAGAATGGAAGTTTTTATGGCCATTTATGATCAGGAATACAGGTTACTGCAGGAGCCGTCAGCAGTAATTCTGGAAGAAAACAGCCTGTCAAAATGGACAGATAAAGGAAAGATAATTGTGAGTGGCAGTGGCATGGAAAAAGCCAGCCGTATTCTACCTGGTGAAAATGTTCTGTTCAGCAACATCAAAGCTAGCGCTATCAATATGAGCGGATTAGCAGAATCTGCTTTTATCCGTAAGGATTGGGCCGACCTGGCCTACATTGAACCTTATTACCTAAAGGAATTCTATCATACAGGCCGTTAATTAATGGTTTGTACTGAGTCAGGTATTAACATTTTTCTTTTTAAAAAGCAGTCATACATAGTTATTTTTGCAATTTATATTTAACCGGTCATTACTATGAACAACTACACGTTAACGCTCAATGCGGCTCCGGATAATAGCAACTCCCTGAAAGTGGACCTGCTAAATGTAAAGAAGGCGTCATTAGTACTGCGGGCAATCAATCACAAACTCAGACAACAGATCCTCAAACTCATTGATGAAAATGGCAGGATCACCGTTACTGAAATTTATGTAAAACTCCGGTTGGAGCAGTCAGTAGCCTCTCAGCATTTATCAATCCTGCGTAAAGCAGGCTTCGTGAATACCGAAAGGGATGGCAAATTCATTTACTATACGGTAAATACGGGCCGGATCGAAGAACTCAACAATTTTGTAGAATCATTGTTGAATTAAGGCAATCTGATCACTGATTTAAAGGAAGCCGGCGGCTTCCTTTTTTTATTGTAATATGGAGTAATTTTGTTATCTAATCATTCATTCGTATGTATATCCAGCAATTATATACCGGCTGCCTCAGTGAAGCAGCTTATTACATTGAAAGTGATGGCGAAGCAGCCATTATAGACCCTTTACGTGATATTGAAGTTTACCTGCAACTGGCTGCCGAGCGCAAAGCCCGTATCAAGTACATTTTTGAAACCCATTTTCACGCCGATTTTGTGAGTGGCCATCTTGATCTGGCCAAAGCCACCCAGGCTCCGATTGTTTATGGCCCTGGTACAGTTACTTCTTTTCCGGCACAGATTGCCAGCGATGGTGCTGAGTTTTCTATTGGCCGCCTTAAATTGATTGTACTGCACACACCCGGCCATACACTCGAATCATCCTGCTATCTGCTCAAAGACGAAAACGGAAAAGATTATTGCCTGTTTACGGGCGATACACTGTTTGTAGGTGATGTAGGCAGACCCGACCTTGCACAGAAAGATGCAGAAATCACTACGGCCGATCTTGCCGGTATGCTTTATGACAGCCTGCAAACCAAATTGATGCCCCTGGCCGATGATGTACTGGTCTATCCTGCCCATGGTCCCGGCAGCTCCTGTGGCAAAAACCTCGGCCCCGATACACACAGTACCATTGGAGAAGAAAAGCGCAGTAATTATGCATTGCAGGCCACAGACCGGCAGGCTTTTATTGCTGCCGTTACAGATGGCATACCTCCGCCACCCGCCTATTTCCCTATCAACGCGCGCATCAACCGCGAAGGATATGACAGCCTCGATGCGGTGCTCGAAAAAGCCCTGCAGCCGCTGAGTATTGACCGGTTTAAAGAACTGTCTTCAAAAGACAACACCATTATTCTTGATACACGTCCTTCCGATATTTTTACCCGCGGTTTTATTCCTGACTCTATCAGCATTGGCCTCAACGGGCGTTTTGCCGAATGGGCAGGCAGTCTGCTTCCTTTTAATGTACCCATCTTATTGATAGCTGAAGCCGGACAGGAAAGAGAGAGTATTATCCGGCTGGCTCGTGTAGGGCTTGACCAGGTGCAGGGTTATCTCGAAGGTGGATTTGAAGCCTGGCAAAAAGCAGCCGAACCCATTGACCTGATCATCGATGTGGAAGCAGATGAACTGCTGATGGATCAGCGTTTTGACGATAACCTCGTTGTAGTGGATGTACGCAAGCCGGCTGAATTTGCAGAAGGTCATCTCAAAGATGCTTTAAACCTGCCACTGAGTGATATGACAGATCCGGGTAAGCTTTCCAATTTTGAAGATCATCACAATATCTACATTCATTGCGCAGGCGGCTATCGTAGTGTCATTGCAGCTTCCCTGCTTAAGCGGCAGGGAATTCACAACCTTCGCAATGTAGAAGGAGGATGGTCACAGATCAAAGCACAGGAAAAAGTTGAGATCATAAAAGAAACCAGCATGCTGAATTAAAAAGAAGAAGCGACTCAAATGAGTCGCTTCTTCTTTTATCCAAATACCGTTAAAAAACGGTTGTGTCGCGATTTGCACATAATAGCTTTGGCTTTAGAAGTCACCAAACTTACCGCCAGCTATGGAAGAAGTAGTAATGTACACCGTAACGCAGCTTACAACGCTTTTGCAGAACAACAATGTGCCCACCAACGAAATTGCCGCTATTATTAACCAGGGGAATCCATATGACAACGATACCGTCAGTCTTTTTGCCATATCACTGGTCGGTGATCCTATCAGGCCCATCAATGTAAATGCCGATCCTGTTATTTATATCGTTCGCGATGACAGCACCAACCCGGCTACTCATACACTGAAAATAGAACCAGTTTCCGGCTCTCTCCTCGCAATGGATCCACCGGATCCCGATTGGGATATCAATGGAAAGGTTCCTCCACGTAACGGATAAAACCTCTGACCTTCCGGGTTCAGGATGTAGCGCCAATTTTCTTTCTCACAATATCTATTAATTGATACCAGGTAAACGGCAGTTCATCTGCTGTATAACGTTTGGTATAATCAGTAAATATTCTGGTATAGTACATCCTTTTGCCCTTGGGTAAATAGATGGATATGCCAGTGCAATTGCTGTAAGGATCTCCCGCTATGGCTATTTGGTCCTGTACCATTTGTTCAGTAAGCTGTACTATCACCTGAATGCGTTTTGTTATCTCGGGGAAAGCAGCCAGCCGTTCATTTATTCTTTGCAAAACAAACGCCATATCTATTAAATCAAAGGAGGTGATATAATGCATGCGCATTTCCTGTAGTAAGGCGAAGTACCAATCCTGCTGATAACAGAACTGCCGGATCAGCATATCGGCCAGTTCATTAAACACATACAGCAAACGGGGCATTTCCTGCATATCAATCAGAAAAAGAGACGCGCCGGTCATGCCAGGAGCCTTGCTTCCATATAAAAAGCCAGCCCTGGCTATCTCAAAAGCAATAGTGGCAATGGTCTTGTCATCCGCATCCGGATCGCTTATTGCCAGCCTGTCGATCAGGACATCCAGCTGCAACATACTGGTATTTACATAATTTTCTGTAGCGATGATATAGCGCGAGGTGCTGGCATAAAAGCAGAGAGAATCAAAATAATTTACATGACAGTTATTAAAGTAAAGAAATACAGGGCGCAGATGAGCAAGAGCCCGGGTAAGACTTTTATTCCAGATAAGAGAAGAATAGTATGGATGAGGAGGATTGGAGAACAAGCCAGCTGTATCAACGCCTCCCTGAGCGGTCATTTCAACCGGTGTATACTGGATAGAGCCTAATCCATAAGCACTGCCGTGTCCGGAAGTACAGAAACAAAATCTTGTTTCAGGTGCACACAGGGAAGCTATTTTTTCAAAACAGGCTTCCAGATCATCTTCAAACTTGAAATTGTAAACTCTTTCTCCGACATTGTAAAAGGATCGTCCTACGTTTGTATCCCTTAATTCATATAGAAAATCTTTATATTCGAATGGACTTTCGCTATTCATTTTTAAGTAAAACAAACGGAACCGATCACCTGCCCGGGATGCATGCATCTCTGCTTCCAGGCGCTGAATAGTAGAAATATGGCCTGTTGTATCAAAAAGAAAAACGAAAGCAAGATTCATCCGCTATTGCTTGTTTTACTGCTAATCAGTTGCCATTTCTCCGGCATAGCCCAAACCTTTCCAAAGATACAAATAAAGAAATTTGAAGACGATGCAATAGCCAATGTATATGCCATTGAAATGGATAATCAGCATTTCATCTGGCTGGCCACACAAAACGGCATCTTTCGGTTCGACAGCCGTTCTTTTGAAAAAATACCTGTTAAGCAAACTACAGGTGAAAATGCTGAATGGACCGCAGTAGGCTCTATCTGTTATCAGCCGGCATCAAACCGCCTGGTTGTCATGTCGCCCGACAAAGGACTGGCCGTACTGATGCGGGAAGCAGACAGCCTCCACTTCAAGGAAATACATCTGCCTGCCAGCATAGAAGCGAAAGACATCAAAAGCCTCACAAAGGCTGGAAATGATTTTGGCCTGTTGACCGACCAGGGATTATTTATCATCAACATCAACCCCTATCAGGCCAGGCAGGTAACTATACTCCACGCTATCAACAGACCCTATATAAGCATTACCAGCTGTTCTCCTGCCAAAATTTGCGGGCTCACAGCAGATGGCACAATAGATACGCTGACCCGATCAGCATCCGGACAGTGGTCTGTACATTCCCTGCCGTCATCCTATAAGCAAAAACCTTTTGATGCCAGTGATGAGATATTTGATTTTGTGTCCTGCGATTCGGCTTTTTATGTAGGTACCAACCGTGGACTACTCATCTTTCATACAGGCACCAACGGCGTCTTTGTAGAAAAAAGGTTTTCAGATACTATTATCCATGCTATTACCCCAATTGCTCCCAACGGTATTGCCATAGCCAGTAGCAGAGGGTTATATATCAGCCAGCCTGGTGGAATCTTTGAAAAAATATCGTCTCCGTATTCTCCTGAAAACAATCATTGGTTTAACTCCACCTATACATTATTTGCCGATCAGGCAGACAACCTGTGGCTCGGAAGTCAAAACGGGCTGGCGCTCCTGAAACAAAAACCGGATCCTTTTATCAAACTTACCGGCAGCTATGATGGTAAATACAGGATAGGCCAGGCCTATCATATACTCCGTAAAAAAGATGGCAACCTTGTCATATCCGCCAGCAATGGTTTAAGCATAGCGGACAAACAACTGCAGGTGACCACTCTTTTCGAAAACGAAACATTCTTTCTTTCTTTTGAAGGCCCCGGCAATCAGTTATTCGTATCTGACCGAAACAATACATATATCCTGGACGGGCAACAACTGATTCCCTGTGGCAAACGTTTTCCTGAACTGCTGCCTTTCGGAAAATTTTCATTCAACGATGTAGAAGCAATCGGCGACTCCTGCCTGATATTAAGTACAGAAAACTACAAAGGTGTAGTGATCTGGAATTATAAAAAAGGGGTGGCGAAGCAATTGTCTGCACAGGCTAACCCGCCGCTATCGCAGGTCAACAGCTTGTTTCAGTATGGAGGCCAGGTGTACATACTTACCGACAATTTTATTTACCGATATGACCCTGCCAGAGAACAACTGACCAGTTTTCGTATTCAGCAACCGGGCCGGTCTGAGTATTATGCATTGTTTTTTGACATGATCGCCCTCAACAATCGTTTTTATATTACCAGTTATGGAAGCGGAGTAATAGAAACAGATCAGCAGTTTCGTGTACTACAGACAATCAATGAAAAAAAAGGGCTTACAGACAATGGAACCTATAAACTTTTTACCACCGACAGCAATACCATTTTTGTAAGCAGCAATCATGGCATCAACGTCATTCATCTTCCTGAATTAAAAGTAGAAACCCTGACGTCCGATGATGGCCTGCATGGTAATCTCTTTGAAGAGTTCAGTGGTCTTTGGGCAAATAAGCTGCTCTATTTTGGTGGCAAAGGCGGGCTTACTCTTATTAATCCGCCACTCCTGGATTTTCGCCCCAACAAGGGATACTTTGTTTTTACAAAATATACAACGGTCGATAACCGCAACAGGTTGTATACATATTCTTTGCTGGATAAGCCGGCTGCGTCTATAGAAAAGAATGTGACGCAGACCACGCTTTACTTTCAAAACATACTGTATCCCGGCAATAGCCGCATCCGGTATGCCTATAAAATTGATGGCATTAATGAAGACTGGATTGATCTGGGAAATCAGAATTTCCTGAACCTGATTGGCATTCCACCAGGCAACTATGCGGTGCATGTACGATCGACCGATGATCAGGGCAACTGGCAGGAGCCAAAGGCGCTATCGGTATCCATACTGCCCAAATGGCATCAGACCTGGTGGTTTAAACTCCTGCTGCTGACACTGGCGCTCGGCTGTATCTACATTATCTATCGTGTGCGCATCAATCAGCTGAAACAGGCACAGGCTATCCGGACCAAACTGGCCAGCGATCTGCATGATGACCTGGGCAGTACGCTAAATAGTGTAAAAGTATACGCTAACCTGGCGTTGATGGAAAAAGACAGCAACAAACATGCAGGTAAGATAAAAGAGAGTATCCAGGAGGCTATTACCGGTCTGCGGGATATGATATGGGTACTCGACGACCGGAAGGATACCCTTGAGGACCTAACGGGACGTATCCGACAGTTTGCCGCACCGCTTTGTGAAGCTTCCGGAATACGTTATATGGAAGACCTCGATAATGAAGCGAGAGCGTACCGGCTCGGCAGCGAAGAGAAACGTAATCTGTACATGATCCTGAAAGAAGCGATCAACAATGCCCTTAAGTATGCCGAAGCTTCGGAAATAAAAATAAGCATCGGGATAACGGGGCACCGGCATCCGGAAATCAGTTGCGCCGATAATGGAAAAGGGTTTGAGAATACCGCAACTCATTCAGGAAACGGGCTGCTCAATATGCAGCGGCGTGCCCGGCAATTACGTTATCAGCTGTTTATCCAATCTGCTATTGGAGAAGGCACCTCTATCGTATTACGGAAAACCTAACGTACCTGCACCAATCCGCTGCGTATCGCATATAACACAAGTCCCACACGATTTTTGGTATTCAGTTTTTCAAACAATGTATCCCTGTAGCCATCAATAGTACGTGGACTCAGATGCATTTTCTCTGCAATTTCTTTATAGGTAAGTTCTGTACTGGCCAGTTTCAGAAATTCTATTTCCCGCTCATTGAGCTGCGGTGCATGCATCGAGGGTGTATTATCGGGTTCTTCTACCTGATAAATAGAATGCAGCAGGCGACCGGTCACAATCTCTGAATAATGCACTCCTTTTCTCAATACATCGTCGATGGCAGCTTTCAGCTCACGCGGGTCGGCATCTTTCATAACATATCCTTTGGCGCCATTGTGTAACATGCGGATGATAGCCTGCTCATCATCGTACATGCTCAATGCCAGTACAGATACTTTTGGATAGTTGTCTCTTACCCACAATGTGGCGGCATAGCCGTCCATTTCGGGCATATTGATATCCATTAAAATAATCTGCGGCTCCGGCGATATTTTCAGCTTTTGCTTTAACTCCACTCCATTGCTGCATTCAAATAATACTTCATAACCCAGGTTAGTCACCAGCCCGGCCAATCCGTTACGAAGCAATACATGATCATCTACCAGTGCTACTGTAATACTTTTCATACAAACCTGTTATAATTAAGATGAATCAATATCTGATTTTTTCCCTCGCTGGCTGACTCCTGCAGCCATTGCCCTCCGGCCTGTTTTATTAACCCCGGCAGTGAAGAGGAAGCAGAAAGATGCCCCCAGGTCAGCGGCTTGCCACTGTAAAGCAGTTGTACATGTATACCTGTGTTATCTTCTTCTACCTGCAATGAATCAATGACGTTTTTGCGGCCCCGGTGAAGCTGTCTGAAAATTTTCAATAATATACTGAATAAAAACAAACGAAGCTCTTTGCTTCCTTTGCAGTGGACCGCCTGTGCAGGGTGTTCCTGAAAATTTGCAGTTGGGAAATATCAATGTAACTCCTGTTGCAACAAATCCCGGAAGCCCTGCCCCTCCTGCACGGCCAGTGGCCATTGCAATTGCTGGCAATGCCGGCGCAGATCCCGTATGGCCTGGCCGATAAGCTCGCCCGACTTTTCATCCTGAGGCGCGCCCGGCTGTAATAATTGAATACGGGCCAGACTAAGCAGTTGTGCCGTATTCTCATACACTTCCTTTATCACCTCTTCGATGCAATGATCCAGAATGGCCTGCCTGGAAGATAACATCCGGTTCTGCAACAGAAGTTCTCTCTGTGAACGGATTACTTTCATATAGCAATAATAGCTCATTGATCTCGTCGAACAGACGTGAAAAACACTGGAAAGCTGAAAGTATAAAATTGTGTTAAACAGCTACTTGCTGCTCTGGGCGACTATATCGTCTTCAATTACAGGCCCATATTCGGGCTGCCACTCGTGGCGCCAGCGCCGGTGTGTCCAGAGGTAATTAGACGGGTTTTGCCGGATAAATTTTTCCAGCGCCTGCTTGTAAAGTACGGTCAGTTGCTCCGGGGTGTAGGCACTACCCTCTTCGGTGATAGGAATGGTCCGGTATGCGTAATATCCTCTCTTTATCCGTTCAAAACCCACAAAGACCACAGCTGTGTTGTTTTTTACAGCACCTTTTGCAGGACCTGTTACAAAAGGCGCCGGCTGCCCAAAATAACGCAGCCAGTAGCCGCGTGAAGCATTGGAAGGATTCTGATCTGCTGCCAATCCCAGTACATACTGCTGTGAAAAAACGTGGTGCATACGTCCTGTAAACTGGCGGGTCGATATTAGAATAGTACCGTAGCGGCTGCGGGTTTTATAAAAGATCCGGTCAAATATCTTGTTGCCGATTGGCGCATACACCCCTACAAAGGGGATCTTCATACGACGGGCATATACGATATTGGCAAACTCCCAGTTAAACTGGTGCCCCACCATTATATGAATGTTATATCCTTTTTCGATCAGCTGATTGATATAATCAATATCGATCTGACTACGCCGTGCAGCCTGCTTTTCGCTCATGGAGATGAGCTTGATCGAATTCAATAAATGTATCTGTAAACTGACGGTAAAACTGGCGGGCAATTTTTTCCCGCTCTTCCTCCGTTTTTTCAGGAAATGCAATAGACAGGTTATGCATCACCACCTTTTTCCGGTATCCTTTTACCCTGTACAGGATAAACCAGGCAAAATCAGATAACAGGTAAAGCACCCCCAGCGGGAGCAATGATACCAGGTAAAGCAGTCCATACACTACATAATACATAATCGTGCAAAGATAAACTCAGAGCACGATGTTTTGCACCAATTCTGCTTTTGTGGGATAATCGGTAGTAAAATGCAATCCGCGGCTTTCTTTGCGGAACGAAGCACCTTTCACGATCAGATAGCCAACGGTGATCTGATTACGCAATTCCAGTAGCTGTGGCGAAAGGGTGGCCTGCTGATACAATTGCTCGGTTTCTTCAAAAAGAAGGTCGAGCCGTTTCATGGCCCGTTGCAGGCGGATGGTGTTGCGCACAATACCCACATAGTCACTCATAACCTGTTGCAGCTCTTTGAGGCTTTGTGTGATAAGGATCATTTCGCGCGGATTGGATGTGCCTTTGGCACTCCAGTCGGGTACACTGGTTTCCCAATGACCCTGTGGCAGGTTTTCGGTTACGTCCAGGAAGCAGCGGTGAGCAAATACCATGGCTTCCAGCAACGAATTGCTGGCCAGCCGGTTGGCCCCGTGCAGACCGGTACTGGCACATTCTCCGCAGGCATGCAGATGACGGATAGACGTACGGCCCCATTCATCGGTCTTAATACCTCCGCAGCTATAGTGTGCTGCCGGTGCCACGGGGATCATCTGCTGACTAATGTCGATGCCAATACTCAAGCACTTCTGATAAATGTTGGGGAAATGTTCTACAAATTTTTCCCGGTCAAAATGCCGGCAATCCAGCCATACATGTTCGGTACCGGTACGTTTCATTTCGCTATCGATGGCACGGGCGACAATATCACGTGGTGCCAGATCCTTCCGTTCATCGTAGCGCTCCATAAATGCTTCACCTTCTTTATTGCGCAGGATACCTCCATCGCCCCGTACGGCTTCCGTGATCAGAAAAGCCTGTCCGCGGAGGCCCGGTTCATATAAAGCTGTGGGATGAAACTGGATGAATTCCATATTCTCAATCCGTCCCTTGGCCCGGTATACCATGGCTACACCATCGCCCGTAGCAATGGAAGGGTTGGTTGTGGTGCGGTATACCTGTCCATTGCCTCCTGTAGCCAGCAGGGTGGTGCGGGCCAGTATCTTCTCAATCTGGTTGGTTTCGAGATTAAGTGCATATACGCCGTAGCAGGTAATATCCGGCGATGCCTTGGTGATCAGATAACCCAGGTGATGCTGGGTGATGATATCAATGACAAAAAAGTGTTTGATGATCTTAATATTGGGCTGGCTGTATACCGCTTCCAGCAGGGCACGCTCCATTTCCCAACCGGTTATATCTTTATGATGAATGATCCTGAATTCGGAGTGTCCTCCTTCTTTGCCCAGTTTATAATCACCATCTTTTTCTTTATCGAAACGGGCACCCCATTCAATAATTTCCCTCACCCGGTCGGGGCCTTCTTTTACCACGATCTCCACCACCTGTTTGTTGCAAAGGCCATCACCCGCTATGAGCGTATCCTCAATATGTTTTTCAAAACTGTCTTTTTCCAGGTCGTTGACCACTGCCACACCACCCTGAGCATATTTTGTATTGGTTTCATCGGCTGCAGCCTTGGTCATCACCAATACCTGTTTGTCGGGAAAACGGTTAGCTACTTTCAGCGCATATGTCAATCCGGCTATTCCGGAGCCTACCACCAAAAAATCTGTCTGCATAGCATTCATTGAGGCATCAAATTTAATGGAAGCATCCCGGAAGGCAATCAGGTTGCCCGTTAATTTGCCGGCGCCGTATAGGTCACTATATCAATTCCCACACCGTTGGGATCCACGATGGCAAAATGCCGGTCACCCCAGGCCTCATCCCTGATCGGTATACGCACGGGCACACCCATTTTCCGGATACGCTCATATACGACATCCACATCGGGTACTTCAATGGTCAGAAACATGCCCTGCCCTGCAAAAGCGGGCCTGAACAGGGTATCCTGCGAAGGATGCTCCGGTTGCAGAAAGGCCAGTTGCGATTCGCCACCGGGGCTATGCATCAATATATACCAGTCTGACTCAAATACAATCCCAAAACCAAGTACCCGGCTATAAAAATCACGGCTCTCCTCCAAATGAGGAGTAATAATGCCTGCATTCAGTTTCATAGTAATTGACTTTTTAATGATCGGTTCTTTGGTGGTGCCCGCCAGCAATACCACTACCAGCAGCGACCACATGGAATA
Source organism: Chitinophagaceae bacterium (assembly GCA_047600605.1). Lineage (GTDB taxonomy): Bacteria > Bacteroidota > Bacteroidia > Chitinophagales > Chitinophagaceae > CAYMZZ01. The sequence continues at coordinate 2,341,519 of JASGKK010000001.1, forward strand.
ACGATTCATAGCCCCAGGGAAATAAAAGGTGAAACAATTATTGTACGATACCTATCTGTACCTCGGTAACGTTATGAGCGGGATATTCCATATCGATCAGCAGATACTGTTCCCTGCATACACCACTCATCTGCTGCCCGGTACTTTTTATTTCATCGATCAGCCGGTCATAGGTTTCGTAGAGATGTTCCCAGGGGCCCTGATGCATTGTTGCAAACCCGGTAAACTCCGGCAGTTTTCTGAAATCGAATACAGAAGGCTGAGTGAGTTTTCCCATTACAGGCAGGGCTATTTCCAATGTAAAAACGGTATCGGGTTTACCGTCGGCTCCGGTATAAATCCACTGCATCGGAGCTGCAGGCATCAGCCCCTGGCGGGCTGCCTCCTGGTAAAGATCGCGGGCTACCGTAATGACATGTTTTCCCAGATCTGACAGCGTAGTCTGCGTGCTGAAAACAAGAGCAGTAAGAGAAGGCATTGTCTTTTTCATGTTGCTTTGTTGTTTGTTACAATGCAAAGCAAATGGGCAATAGTGACAGCCTTATGTCAGCATCTATTGCGGCGATAAAAAATTATTTATAATGTAGGTTTAGCTCCTGCAGCAGGGTCTGTACATGTTGCTGCAGTGATTCAGGATGCTCAATGCGGGCGGCATTCGTATACATGAGCAACCACCGGGCAAGCGAATCGATGTGAGCGGAAAGAAACCGCATGAAAATACGTCCGTCACGCTCTTCTTCAGACACATAGCCGTAATAATATTTCTGGGAAAACATATAACGAGCCATCTCCTTATCAAAACTAATGACGACTTCCGTAAGCTCCCGTTCACGTTTCAGCTGTCCCATATACTCCTGCAGCGAAGGATGTGCCGAATCATCAAACCGGGTATCCATAATCTGTAGCCGCCTGATACGATCCATCCTGAAATCGCGGTAATCCTGTCGCAGTCTGCACCAGCCTATAAAATGCCAGGCCTGGCTATAATGTAAAAGCCCGATAGGCTCGGCCTGTCGTTCAGTAGTTTCTTCTTTATAAGCTGAATAATACTGGATGGTAATAACTCTTTTTTCAACGATAGCCTTACGCATAGCCGAAAGATGAAGTTCCATGCTATCGTCAACAGGCACCGGACCTGTTTGTACAGCTACACGGCTGTCCAGTTCTTCCACAAATTCCTTATCGGTAGACCGCAGTACAGCCTTTATTTTGAAAAGAGCTGATTCAAAATTCCGCTTATCCTGCTGGTCGGCAAACTTCTCCGCAAATTTGCTGATCAGTATCAGTGCAGCAGCTTCGTCCTGTGTGAACATGACCGGCGGCAACCGATAGCCTTCCATTACAGAATAACCAATACCGGCTTCACCAATCACGGGCACACCGCTTTCGTCCAGTGCCTTGATATCGCGGTATACCGTACGCAGGCTAAGCCCAAAGCGATCAGCCAGTTCCTGGGCCGTCACTCTTTTCTTGCTCTGGAGATGCACCAATATGGCATGTAGCCTGTCTACCCGATTCACTGTTGAAGTAATTTGAGAACGAAGATACAGACTCATTATTCTCTCGGCGCAGCCTGGCGGAGATAGCGGAGAATACCACCAATAATGAGCAATTGCGCCAACCCGTAAGTAAGCATAACAATTGCACCGGCAGCATTAAATGAATAATAAAATTTATTAATTGCCAGCACCGAATCCGATAATACGAAAAGCAATGCGCCAATCGCAATCTCCCGGCCGGCCCTGCCCATACCTGCAAACGCAAACTGTGCAGCCACCAGCAGCATCACACTGATCACCAACCCATATACCCGTACCGGCCACAGCAATGTATCCAGATGGGGAGTCAGCATATACAGAAGGCTGCCATAGTAGGCCAGCAGCAGGATAGCGATCCAGCTTTTGATCTGTGTGCCCAGATGATGCATGAGCCGGTAAAAGAAAAAGATATAACATACATGCGCCAGCAAAAAAGCACCCAGTCCCAGCATAAAGAACAGGCTGTTTTTACTTTCCAGCATCAGTAATACATCTCCCATCCAGGAAAAAATCAGTGCCGCTGCCACCAGTCCTTTCAGCAGGGGGCGCATCGCTCCTGCCTGCATCAGAAACCAGGCCAGCAATACCGGCATCAGGAGCGGCTTGCTGATATAACGCCATTCGTCGAGCCGCAGCCAGCCCAGCAGGATATCAACTGCCAGTATAAAAAGAAATAATAACGGCAGCCATTCTCCCTGTCTGTCTTGTTTAGTAGCGGACGGTATAGACATATTTTTCGGGATGTTGGTAAATATCAAGAAGGCTGCCTTTCTGCTCCAATACCAATCCGTCTGCCGAAGTGGTGAGGCTGGAACCTTTTACTTCTTTTGCTTTATTGGGCAATTTGATACGATTCACAAAACTGGCTGATCCAAACATACTTTGCGCCATCTCATCTTCGAGGTCAAGTGTCTTTTTCATATCTGCCATGGCTGCATCATATTTCTCTTTATCAAGCACACAGCTTATGAGGCCTTTACTATAGTTGCAGGTAAAATAGTTCGGGAAAATGGATCCGAAAATATTATCGTTCTCTCTTTTTGATTCCGGCTGCTCTTCATCCGGTTTTCCCAATTCCGTCTTTGACATCGCCTTATCAAACACCTGATCAAATTCTTTTGAAGACATGATCCGGTTGATCTCCTGCAACTCATCTGTGTTTTTGAAAGGAGCCAGCACTCTCATCCGAAATACATTATCATCTGAGTTTATCTTAAGCCCCAATGTGATATTACGCAACAATTCCTTTTGACGTGCAGTGAGACTGCTGCTTGTATCGGTAAAGCTGCTGAAGCGGATAGTGGAATCCAGGTTTACCTTTTCCTTTTCATCCGACTCGCTTTGTTTCATGGATTTAAGCGCCTGGATCATTTGTCCCATGTCTACGACAGCCTCGAGCTGTCCGGATCCGTCTTTTTCAATAGTAGTAGTCGTTTCTGTTTCAATACAGCCGATAAGCATCATGATCATCAGCAGGCAGCAGGCAAGAATTTTTCGCATAATAAAGTTGGTATGGTTTCCAAAGATAATCAGGAAGGCGCAAAGAGCGCAAAGTGACGCAAAGAGTGCATTTCCTCCCCATCCTCAAATCCATTAGCACACTGGCACATTAATCACATTAGCACATTCCATTTCCCCTATCTTCAAATTTTCAAATCACCAAATCTTCAAATCATTTCTCCACCCACGCATCATTTTCTTTCAGCAATGCGATCAGCTCATCGACGGCTACTTCACTGTTTACATTCCTTTTCACCACTTCTTTTCCTTTATAAAGGGTGATTTTGCCGGGGCCACTGCCTACATAGCCAAAATCGGCATCGGCCATTTCGCCGGGCCCATTTACAATACAACCCATTATAGCGATCTTAACACCTTTGAGGTGATGTGTAACCGCGCGGATACGAGCTGTTGTTTCCTGCAGGTCAAACAGTGTACGGCCGCAGCTGGGGCAGCTGATATACTCTGTTTTTGAAATACGGGTGCGGGTTGCCTGCAATATCGAAAAGGCGGTATTATTGGTAAACTGGTAAATATCATTTACAGGCAAATAAGTGCGTCCGGAGGTTTGTAGGTTGTCCATAGTAGCACCGGAAGAATAACCCAGGCAGATGCCATCTCCCATACCATCGAGCAGCAGGGCGCCTGTTTCGGTTGCGAAATGAATGAGGTGTTCGTCGGGTGAATGGCCGGCACTATCGGTGATCAGGATGACCGGATTATGTATGCCCTGTTCTTCTACATGAATAAAAAGAGAGCGGACTGCCTGCATGGCATTTTGTGCCTGGCTGCTGAAGCAGAGTACTACGGAGGGGTCATTGGCGAGTTGTGGCAACCAGGGCTGGCTGGCAGCATCTGCATCCAGCATCACGAAGTTGAGTGCAGGATGCCTGTGTTCGGCCTGTACAAAGCCGCTATCTTCATAAATAGGATAAAAAGATGTGGGCTCGATATCCGTTCGCAATTGTACTTCCTGCCAGGTGGCCGGATAAACAATAACCCGCAATGTGCCGGGCAATGCAAATGCAGGCACCTGATGGCCGGTAAAAAAATAATCGGCGGCCCCATCGGCAATCGACCATTTGTCTGTGTCTTCATGATAGGTATAGCCAATACTTTTCAGGCTGGCCGGAGTGATTGTTTCCTGTTTACTCAAATCAGCCACCACCACAGGAACCTGTTTACCGCCTATATTACCTGTTTCAAAACTTTGCCTGCGGCGATAGGCAAACGGGTCATACGGCAGTTTTATTTTTTCCTGAGGCGCTGCATGAGCCGGTTGCTGCTCCTGAAGAGGATATCGTTTTACAAGATCCCTGCATACCGGTATTTCAAATTCGGGATCCTCGGTGAGCGATACGCGGATAGTATCGCCAATACCATCTTCGAGCAGGCTGCCGATACCAATAGCGCTTTTTATACGGCCATCTTCTCCATCACCTGCTTCGGTCACGCCCAGGTGCAGGGGATAACATTCACCAAATTCAGTATGCATGGTCTGAATCAGCAGCCGGTAGGCCTGTACCATTACCTGCGGATTGCTGCTTTTCATACTGAGTACGATATTATGATACGATTCGCTGCGGGCAATACGCAAAAACTCCATAGCACTTTCTACCATACCTACCGGCGTATCTCCGTAGCGGCTCATGATACGATCGCTGAGTGAGCCATGATTGGTGCCTATGCGCATGGCGGTACCATATTCCCGGCAGATACGCACCAGCGGAGTAAACCGCTCGCGGATACGTTCTATTTCCTCTGCATAATCGGCATCAGAGTATTCGATAAGCTCAAATTTCTTTTTGTCTACATAGTTGCCGGGGTTCACCCTTACTTTTTCTACAATGCGTGCGGCAATTTCGGCTGCATTGGGTGTAAAATGAATGTCGGCAACCAGCGGGGTACGGTATCCCCTTTTGCGCAGCTCATCGCGGATCAGCAGCAGGTTCTCTGCTTCCTTGCGCGATGGGGCGGTGATACGCACCAGCTCTGCTCCGGCTTCAATACAACGTATACTTTGCTCAACGGTAGCCAGTGTATCCATAGTATCGGTAGTGGTCATGGTCTGGATACGCACAGGATGATAATTGCCCAATAGCAGATCTCCTACACGTACCTCGCGTGTGGCAAGGCGCTGATAATGTTGAATTGATTCAGTATACAATTGCATGTAAGCAGAAAATTAAAGCGTATCCGGAAGCCGGTATGCGTCTGCAAAAATAGCAAACATTGCTGAAGGCGGTCGAAAGCAGATTTACCAGTCGCGGCCGCTGCCACTGCTGTTTTTAGATCGTTCTTTCTGAAGACGTTCCTGTACGTTTTTCTCTTTTTGCTCAAGCAGGCGCAGGCGCTGGCGGGCCTCTTTTTCATTCATACGCGGTTGCTGTTGCTGCTTTTTCTGTTGCGGCTGAGGTTTATTTTCCTGTTTTTTCTGAGGTTGCTTTTTCTTTTGCTCCAGCAGGGCCTTCTGCAGGTTTTCTCTCGCCTGACTGTCTGCAGGATTCATCATGAGGGCTTTTTTGTAAGCCGTTATACTTTCTTCCAGTTTATTTTGCCCGGAATACACGACACCTTTGTTGTAGTAGGCCTGGGCTTTAATAGCATTATCTGTGCTGCGGAAAGTCACTTCATCAAACTCCTTAACGGCTTCATCCATACGCGACAGACGTACCAGGGTATTGGCCCGGTTGAAACGCGCTTTCATATTGGCCGGCTGCAATTCCAGCGCACGCGCATATGTTGCTTCTGCTTCGCGGTATTCCTGCCGGCTGTATTGCGCATTGCCTTCGCGCAGCAATTGATCGGGGTCCTGTGCGCTGACATAAAGACCAGACACAAGAGACAGGATCAGTATGGTATAGCAGCGCCGAATCATGCTTTTTTCTTTTTGATTTCCGGAACAAACAATTCTGCCAGCAGCAATAAAAGCATCAGTCCGGCAAAAATCCAGTAGAAACTTTTAAAATTGACCAGCGACACATCACCATAGGCTTTCTTTTCTATCTGACCCAACTGACCGGTCAACTGGCTGATTGCATCATCGCTGTTTTCGAGATGCACATACGTACCATTGGTAACATTGGCGATCTCTTTCAGTGTTGTTTCATTGAGCCGGGAAAGTACATCATTGCCCATTTCATCTTTCTTGTTGCCCCCCGTTGACGGGTCCGGGATATAGCTGCCCTGCGTGGAACCCACACCCACGGTATTGATCATCATGCCCTGTTCTGCCAGGTCGCGGGCAGTGGCTACTGCATCCTGGTCCTGATCTTCGCCATCAGAGATGAGCACTACGGCCTTGAAGCGTCGCTCGGCAGCATTAAAAGCCCCCGCACTGCGCTTCAATGCTTCGCTGATAACAGTACCCTGCGACGGAACTGCATCGGGTGAGGCTGCTGACACAAAAAGAGCCGCTGCTCCATGATCTGTGGTGAGTGGCATCTGCAGATAAGCCTGACCAGCAAAAAGCACTAAGCCTATGCGGTCGTTGGGCATGGCATCCATTAGCTTGCTGATAAGCTGGCGTGCACGGTCCAGGCGGCTGGGAGCAATATCTGTAGCCAGCATGCTTTTGCTTACGTCCAGCGCAATAACCACGTCGATACCCTTGCGGCTTACTGCGCCGGAGTCGCCGGGTTTGCGTAAATGCATGACTGCCACTACGCCTGCTGCAAAAGCCAGGCTCAGTAAACCGAAACGAATGCCGGCACTATAAGGAGCAAAATGGGAAAACAGTTTCCTGACCAGCACGGGGTCACCCATGCGGCGAATAGCCCGGCTACGCCAGCGCATAGCCATAAAAAACAGACCGCCTGCCAGCAGTAGTCCGGCAAAAAGCCAAACCAGTTCTCGGTATTGAAAATGTAAAGACAAGAGTTATAAATGAATACAGGCCGCCGGGGCGCTCCTGCCTACTGCAATAATCCTACCAAACCGCCTACATTTTTCCTTTCATAAAGCCCATATCACCCAGGATTTCTTTCAGCATTTTTATGCGCACAGCCGGCATATCAAAATCCTGCTGGTGCGATTCTATATTAAGTACGAAAAAATAGGGGTGTTTATTTTCCTCGATCCAGCCTATTATCCAGCCAATATGCCGCTGGCGTACCGGATCCCAGCCACTCCAGCCGGTCTTATAACCCAGGCGGTAGTCGGGGGTATCTTCAAACAGCATTGCTCTTTTGACCGCTTCCTGGTGTATTTTAAAGAAATCAAGCTGATCGAAATACAGCATTTTCACCAATCCCAGTTGCTGATCGGGAGTGACACGCAGCGAATTGTCGAGCCAGAACGTATCCACTGCTGTTTGAATATGTACTACATCCGTATCTGTACGTGCGCCATAATGGATTCTGTTGAGCCAGTGCTCCATACTGTCTTTTCCGATGCGGCGCGCTACCTCCTGGTAATAGGGTACTGCCGATACACGAAATGCGTCATACATGTTAAGATCCCTGTTCCAGGCAGCAACTGGCCTGGTGACCCCATCCCATGGAATGACCATGCTGTCGCTGCTGATAACGCCTGTCTGCAGGCCAATGAGTGAGTTGACAATCTTGAATGTGGAAGCCGGCAGGTAGCTGCTGTCGCGATAGCGGGCCAGGTTATAAATAGTGAATTTGCCCGTACCATTATTCATCAAACCAAAGCAACCGGTCACTTTGTTTTCTGTAAAATATTTACCCAGGCTGTCATCTACTTTCACATTATTGGGTGAGCAGCCAGCCAGCCAGATCAGCAGGACTGCGCAACAGGAAAAAATCAAACGCATGTGTGAAAACATATTTGCGCAAAGGTAACCATCAGGGGTCTCTTCGCAATACAGCTTTTTGATATCCCTGCAGACGATAGCTGTCGACCCGCGGTGAGGACGCCGTACCTTCTCCGCTGGTGTTTATGGGTACAGCAGCAATTGAATAAAACTCTACAACCAGGCTGTCGCCCTGCAGGTAGTAACTGTTTACAAGCGTGGATGTCTGCACAGTAAAAGCACCGGAGAGCCTGCCCGCTGTCCAGAACTGATCCAGCACAATACCATTTCTTTCATCAATGACCCAATGTCCGCGGGCGCTATCGCGTGCCAGGAGCCTGTATGGTCTGTAATCGGCCGTCTGCTCACCATACGTAAGCTGCCAGCTATACCCCGTATCGGCTTTCGCTATGCGCAATTGCATCGGCACCAACTGAGGAGTTTCCGTACCTGGCCGGTACCATGCCAGCGTACCCTTCCAACTGCCCTGCCAGCTATCAGGAAAAGTATTTTTCTGTGCCTGCAGCAGCATACCGCCTGCCAGCAGCAGGATTAACAGGAACGCTTTTAAACATACTGAACGATACATGTCCGCAAGTAACCGATTTGTTTCCATTATGACGTAGTATTGATGCAGAACAAAAAAATCCCGCCTGTAATGGGCGGGATAGTTACGTATCTTCTGTGCTGCGGTTTTTACAAATAGAAACCGCCTTTTTGCTTATAATGCTTTACTCCCTGGCAATCGCGTTTGGTAGCCGCGCAGGACGACAGGGTAAATACCACTACCACAACAGCCATAAGGAACAGCCACGTTCTTTTCATGAAAACGATTTAAACTTTTGAACAATAAAATTTGGAGGAATTCCAGAGGAGTATTCGGTAGAGTTAGATCATCGTAAGAGAAACGAATGTACTGTTTTATTATTGTTATTGCACATATCATGCCCCGGTTTTTTGCATATAATCCAGACTGACTGAAGAGACCGGCTATCGTAAAATTCCGATTTTTATTAAAATGTTATTCGTAACAACTTTATACTCACCAGTGATAATAAAATAAGGCCGGCAAATTACCGGCCTTACGCATCTGTTTATCGTTGTTGTTCCATTATGCTTTCATTACACCCAGTGCTCTGCCCACTTTGGTAAATGCAGTAATTGCCTGATCGAGGTGTTTTTGTTCATGTGCGGCAGACAGCTGTACCCTGATGCGTGCCTGTCCTTTGGCAACTACCGGGAAGAAGAATCCAATTACATAAATTCCTTCTTCCAGCAATTGTGCAGCAAACTTCTGAGCGAGTACAGCATCATACAGCATGATGGGCACAATAGGATGATCGCCTGGTTTGATATCAAAACCCGCCTGCGTCATTTTTTCACGGAAATAACGGGTATTATATTCGAGCCGGTCGCGCAACTCGGTGGTTTCGGTAAGCATGTCGAGTACAGCAATGGAAGCCCCTACAATGGAGGGAGCCAGTGTATTGCTGAACAGGTAAGGTCTTGATTTCTGACGCAGCATATCAATCACTTCTTTTTTGCCGGAAGTAAACCCACCCGAAGCACCACCCAGGGCTTTGCCGAGTGTGCCGGTGATAATATTGATCTTGCCCATTACGCCACGGTACTCGTGTGTACCCCTGCCTGTTTTACCGAGGAAACCGGAAGAGTGGCATTCATCGATCATGATCACGGCATCATATTTTTCGGCGAGTTCTACGATCTTATCCAACTGAGCAATGGTGCCATCCATGCTAAATGAACCATCGGTGACGATGATACGGCTGCGGCAGCCGGCAGCTTCCTGCAGTTTGGCTTCCAGATCGGCCATATTGTTGTGTTCATAACGGAAACGCTGTGCTTTGCAAAGACGCACGCCATCAATTATGGAAGCGTGATTGAGGGCATCGGAGATAATGGCATCCTGCTCATTAAAGAGAGGTTCAAACACCCCACCATTGGCATCAAAAGCGGCCGCATACAGGATCGTATCTTCTGTACCCAGAAAGGCAGATATTTTTTCCTCCAGTTCTTTATGTATATCCTGCGTGCCGCAGATAAAACGCACACTGCTCATGCCATACCCACGCTCGTCAATAGCTTTGTGGGCAGCCTCAATCACCTTGGGGTGACTGGAAAGACCCAGGTAATTATTGGCGCAAAAATTCAGTACGGTTTTTCCATTTACGGTGATCTCGGCGCCCTGTGGACTGGCAATTATCCGTTCGGTTTTATACAGGCCTGCCGCTTTTATCTCTTCTGTTTCACCGGCAATACGCTGGGCAAATTTCTGATTCATATGATTGATTTGGAATGCAAATATAATATGTTAATGTGCTGATGAGATTAATGTGCTAATGCGCTAATTGATTTGAAGATTTGGCAATTTGAGGATTTGAAGATGGGAGAGACAATGTGCTGATGAAATCTTTGTGCTTTACCCCTTTATACTCTTTATACTCCTTAGACCCTTTAAACTTTCTTCGTTCGCCCCCATTTTTCCGCAGTTCATTGGCAAAAATCAACTGTCTGTCAATTTGCCCTTTTCCGCAGCCTGAAGAGATTCTATTTTTGCTGTAACATTTTTTGGAGAGCTGTCGTCAAATGATAGTAACCCGCCAACACATGAGATTGAAATTGAATATACATGTCCTCCTTTTTGCCTTGCTGCTGACAGGTATGACGCTGGTACTGTGGGCGTCTCAGCCGGCAGCTACAGGTGCAGGGTCTGACCAGGAATCGCTGGAAGAGTCCTGCAAAAAGGAAGAAAAAGGCGGGAAAATGATCTGGGAGAACCTCCCCAACCAGTTTTTCTCCGCTTTCTGATTTTCAGGCTTTTTTCTGCTGATTGTAACTTTTCTGTTCTCCATACCGTATTAATCATAAATCCCGGGCGGGTTGATTAACTTTATTGCCTGCCCACTACTCCGGCTGTTTATGACTGAAAGGGAATATAACGAATGTGTCAGCACCTGGTCTGACAATGTGTACAGGTTCATTCTCAAGAACTTAAGACATGAAGAGGATGCGCGCGATGTGGTGCAGACCGCATTTGAGAAGTTATGGCGCAACCGGGCAGAGGTCGATGCCGCCCGCTCCAAGTCTTATTTATTTACCGTGGCTTATCACCAGATGATTGATCATATCCGCAAAGTGAAGCGGATCAGCCTGCGGGAAGAGTTTAGTGAGGATAGCCGCGTACAGGACCGTCCTGTCTCCAACCTGCGAAAGGTGCTGGAAAAAGCGCTCGACCGGTTGAGTGAGACCCAGCGGTCGCTGGTTCTGCTGAAGGACTATGAAGGGTATAGCTATGATGAAATCGGCCAGATAACGGGATTGAGCGAAAGCCAGGTAAAAGTATACCTGCATCGCGCCCGTGTACAGTTGAAAGAATACCTGGTGAAAATTGAGAATGTGATTTAAGAAAATGATGGCTAGCTGCCAGTAAAACAAGTAAAGATGATCACACGTCATAATTACGAAGAATATTTCATCCTTTATCTCGACAGGGAACTGGATGCGGCTACCTGCCGTGAGGTAGAGGCTTTTGCTGCCCAGCATCCCGACCTGCAGGCCGAGCTGGACCTCTTACTTCAAACCCGCCTGCAACCCGACATGGATATTTCCTTTGACGGAAAAGAAAGTCTGCTCCATAGCCCTGCAACAGGTGAGATCAATGCCGGCAATTATGAAGAATGGTTTTTCCTGTATATCGATAATGAGCTTACTCCCCGGCAACGTCAGGAAGTGGAAACCTGGGTAGCTGATCAGCCTGGCTATGCGGCCGAGTTGCGGGTGTTACAGCATACACGTCTGCAACCCGATACCAGCATCGTATTTCCCGACAAACAAAGCCTGTATCGGACAGAAACCCGGGTGCGCGCCATTGTATGGCGTCGTATTGCTATTGCCGCATCACTGATCCTGGCCATTGGCACCGGCACCTGGATGCTGATACGTGACGAAGCCGATCAACAGGCCGGAAGCGGCATGGCCTCCAGTAATCCCGCTATTGAGCAGTCTAAAACCACTCAGCCAAACAGCGGTACTGCAAATGCCGGTTCAATACAACACAGCACAGGAACAGAAAATACCATTCAACCCGAAGGTCCGGTCAATACTGACAGCAATGACCCCCTAAAACACAATAATTCTTCCACTGGTTTGTATCAGCCGTCTGTCGCCACAGACACGCATCGCAGCGCTGTCAATGCCGACAACACAAAGGCCAACGAAACGCCTGTCAATACAAACGACAATGCGGTAATAGCAGCCAGCAATACAAATGAAACTGCAGAAGATATTTTTATTCGTCCGGTTGCTCCTGAAAGCACACCCTTAACATTTTCAAAGGAAATAAAACCTGTAGCGGCTGTAACTCCTGCCAACATTCAGCCGTTAGACAATAGAATAGCGGACGGCTATGCAGCTGATGAAGAAGATGCAGAGCCCGCCAAAAAGAACAAGCTCCGTGGATTTTTCCGGAAAGTAACACGGACCTTTGAACGAACCACCAATATCAAGGCAACGGACAGCGATGACCGGTTATTGATTGGTGGGGTGGCCATCCGCCTGTAATTTTACAAACAGAATCAAAAGATTTTTATGAAAAGGATTTTTACCCTGTGCATAGCTTTATGCACACTGATCACCGGCTTTGCTCAGCAAGACACCAGCAGCAAACAAAAACCTGACACGATCAAAATTGGCGGTATGGTCATTATCCGCGAACCAGGCGGTGGCGGCGGAGATACCACGCGCAGAGGCAACCGCGTATTCCGCTTTACCAAACGTTACCGCGACAAGCCATCCAATATCAGCACCAACTGGTGGATACTTGATCTGGGTTTTGCCAACTACAGCGACCAGACAAATTACGCCAGTGCAGAAGCGCAGGCCATTGCTCCCGGCAGTAATGAAGACTGGTTTAAACTGCGCGGCGGCAAGTCAAGAAGCGTCAATATCTGGTTCTTTATGCAGCGTATCAATATGATCAAACATGTGGTGAACCTGAAATACGGATTGGGACTCGAACTCAACAATTATCACTTCGAAAACAAACATATCCGCTACAGCAAAACTCCCACGCTTATTGATCTCGACAATCCGGGTACCGGCAAAAACAAGCTGGCTGCCGACTACCTGACCATGCCGGTGATGATCAATTTCAACTTTACACCTGACCGCGCCCGCAACTATGGCCTGAGTGCCGGTATCAGCGTGGGCTACCTGTACAGTGCCCGTCAAAAGACAAAAATTGATGGCGATGTGGAAAAGGTAAAAAGCGACTTTGACCTGCGTAAATGGAAACTGTCTTATGTAGGTGAAGTATCGCTGGGTATTGTAAAACTGTATGGCAGCTATGCATTCAAGAGTATGTACGAAAAAGGACTCGATCATACTCCTTATACTGTAGGCTTCCGTTTCAGCAACTGGTAACAGAAAAAATACGGACCTGGCCGATTTACTACGGCTAAAAACTACGACAACTATTTTTTTTCATATATCAATCCCTGCAACGAACCTGTTGCAGGGATTTTTTTGCACCATTTTTGCAGCAAGGCCAACTTGTAAAACTATCGTTAAAGCAATCGTTGAAAAAAATAATCCAAACCTGTCAGCCGTTTCTCTGTAGACGGTAAGGTACATCCATGAAGAATACATTAATACTCGGATCCTTTTTATTGGGCAGCGGGCTACTTGTTGTCACGCCCCCCTCATCGCATAACCGCAGCACTACGCCAGCGCCGATGAAGCGCAGTCACACTGCCGAACCAGAAGGCAATGTGTCTATTATCATCGATAAATCTGATTATGAGCTGAGTGTATATGATGCAAAAGGATGGTATGCCACCTATCCGGTGGTTTTTGGCAACAACAGCCTGGAGGATAAGAAAATGGAAGGCGATAAGAATACTCCCGAAGGCAGCTTCCGGATCGTTTCCAAACGTGTGCATGAAAAATGGGATCGTTTTCTGGCCATTGATTACCCGACTGCAGAAAGTTGGGACAAATTCAAAAAACGAAAAGAACGGGGAGAGATCCCTTCCTCTGCCGGTATTGGTGGTTCAATCGGCATTCATGGCACCTGGCCAAATGAAGATTTTGTGATTGATAAATATAAGAACTGGACCCTGGGCTGCATCTCCATGAAGAATTCACATGTAGAGGAAATCTACAATTTTACTCCTGTAGGCACCAAGGTAGTGATCAGGAAATAACCAGATTGGTTTTCCCCAAAATCAGAAAGGGGTACAGTTTTTGCAGAAAAAAACACATCGCAACTGAATTTTGGAAAAACCTTGCAAAGCAGCTTATCCGGGCTGCTTTGCTATTTTGAATGATAAGTTATAAGTAATAAGTTTTAAGTGAGAGCGCCTGGAACTTATTACTTATAACTCAAAACTTAATACTTACTTACAGCCTTCCTTCCTTAATCTGATCCACCACTCCCGGATCAAGCAACGTGGATATATCGCCCAGGTTCTGCGTTTCGCCTTCTGCTATTTTGCGAAGTATACGACGCATGATCTTTCCGCTACGGGTTTTGGGAAGACCTGATACGAATTGAATCTTATCGGGTTTGGCAATCGGGCCAATAATACGGCTGACGGTTTGCAGAATATCCTGACGCGTCAGGCTTTCATCGCCATGCAGATTGCCGTAGATCACATAGGCATAGATACCCTGCCCCTTTACATCATGCGGATAGCCTACTACAGCACTTTCTACCACGCCGGCGTGCATATTGATAGCATTTTCTACTTCTGCTGTGCCAATTCGGTGACCGCTCACATTGAGCACATCGTCTACGCGGCCGGTAATGCGATAATTACCTGCTGCATCACGTAAGGCGCCATCGCCCGTGAAGTAGAGGTTTTCATATGTGGCAAAATAGTTTTGCCGGCAGCGCTCATGATCACCATAGGTGGTACGCAATATACCGGGCCAGGGACCTTTGATACAGAGATTTCCTTTATAAATACCCTGCTCATCCGCTTCTGTGATCTCTTTGCCGTTTTCATCCACCAGTACAGGCTGCACACCGGGCATTGGCAGCGTAGCCCAGGAAGGTACTCCCGGCGTAATACCTGCCATGTTGGATATCAATACACCGGCTGTTTCGGTTTGCCACCAGGTATCTACAATGGGACATTTCTTTTTACCAATATGCTCATCGTACCAGTGCCAGGCTTCTTCGTTGATAGGCTCTCCCACCGTACCCAGCACCTTCAGTGATGACAGGTCTTTACCGGCCAGTGGTTCCAGGCCAAAGCCCATGAGACTGCGGATAGCAGTAGGTGCGGTATAGAGAATATTTACTTTATGCTTATCGACAATATCCCAGAAACGACCGGCATCGGGCCAGGTAGGCACCCCTTCAAACATCAGCGAAGTACCACCAGCACTCAGCGGACCGTATACGATATAGCTATGTCCCGTGATCCAGCCAATATCGGCTGTGCAGAAATGTACATCTCCCGGACGATATTGAAATACGTTGACAAATGTATAGTTGGTCCATACCATATATCCTCCGCAGGTATGCACCACTCCTTTGGGTTTGCCTGTACTACCGGATGTGTAGAGAATAAACAGGGGATCTTCTGCATCTACCGGCACGGCGGGAAAAGATACTATGCCATCTTTTTCGATCTGTGTTTCGGCATGCTCCATTTCATCTTCCCACCACACATCGCGCCCTTTGATCATTGACACGGGTGTGCGGGTGCGGGTATACACAATCACCCGTTTTACGGTGCGATTGCCGATGAGTGCATCATCAATTACATTTTTGAGCGGAATATCTTTTGCTCCCCTGTAAGCTCCATCGCAGGTGATGATAAATTCAGCCTGCGCATCGTGCAGGCGATCGGCAATACTCTGCGCACTAAATCCGCCAAAGACCACACTGTGAATGGCTCCGATACGGGCGCAACCCAATACGGCATACACCAGTTCGGGCACCATGCCCATGTAAATACAGACGCGGTCTCCTTTTTTAACGCCGTTATTGATCAGCATCTGCGCCACCTGACATACCCGCTTATGCAGCCGGTTATAGGTCACTACCCGCACACGCTCTTCCGGATTATTGGGCTCCCATATAATCGCGGGCTTATCGCCCTGCGAAGGCAGGTGCCTGTCAATACAGTTTTCGGTGATATTGAGTTTTGCCCCTTTAAACCATTCAATCTTTGGTTCCTTAAAATTCCAGTCAAGCACTTTGTTCCACTTACTGTGCCAGTGAAAATGCTCTGCCACATCGCCCCAGAATTTTTCAGGATCTTCTATGCTTGATGCGTACGCTTGTTTGTACTGCTCTAGACTACGTATCTGGTATGGATATGACATACAATCTTTTTTTGGGTCCTAAATGTACTGAATGCTAACGCTCGAGAAAAAATTATATCCTTAAATAAGTATATTTATGCTAACCAAAGCTGCGCTGATTTTATCTATGCAAGCCACATTACCGATTGCCCGTTGCCACTGTCCGGCTTATATGCCTGCACAGGATTTTTACAGATCGTATGACCGGTGCGGATATCAGTCATCTTATTCATCCTGTTATTAATAAAAAAACGGACAGACGCTTTCTCAAATGATATGCAGCATTTATTCAAAACATATTTCTGTTTACCCGCATTGAATACAATGATGAAAATTTATTTTTCACCACCCATTAATAACCTCTGGCTGGAACAACCAAACGATTTATGAATTCAGTAAACAACAAGAAAGGACTGGCGGGTGTCATTGCCGCTTCATCGGTAGGTACACTCATAGAATGGTATGACTTTTACATCTTTGGCAGCCTCGCACCGGTTATTGCCACAAAATTTTTTCCGGAAGGCAATCCCACACTGGCCTTACTTTCTACACTCGCCACTTTTGCAGCGGGCTTTGTGGTAAGGCCTTTTGGGGCATTGGTATTTGGCCGGCTGGGAGACCTGGTAGGACGCAAATACACATTTCTGCTGACCCTCGTTTTAATGGGTCTTTCCACTTTTCTGATAGGTTGTATTCCGTCATTCGAAACAATCGGTTACCTGGCTCCTGTGCTGGTACTTGTCTTGCGTCTGCTGCAGGGGCTTGCCCTGGGAGGCGAATATGGCGGCGCGGCTACTTATGTGGCAGAGCACTCACCTGCTCACCAGCGTGGCTTCTGGACTTCCTGGATACAGACTACTGCCACGGCGGGCCTCTTTCTTTCGCTGCTGGTGATCATTACGGTAAAAGGCATGATGAACGAAAATGCGTTTGCCGACTGGGGCTGGCGTATTCCATTCTGGGTATCTATTATCATGGTAGGCATTTCGGTCGTGATTCGTATGCGCATGCATGAAT
Source organism: Chitinophagaceae bacterium (assembly GCA_047600605.1). Classification (GTDB taxonomy): domain Bacteria; phylum Bacteroidota; class Bacteroidia; order Chitinophagales; family Chitinophagaceae; genus CAYMZZ01. Next base: position 2,358,667 of record JASGKK010000001.1, read on the forward strand.
CTCCTTTGTTTGCACGCGCCAAGGCTGAAGGGAAAATATCGACCAATCCGCTGAAAGAAAGCTTCGGGCACCGTTTCAACTTCAAGTTTGTATTACTCGCCCTTTTTGGCGCCACCATGGGACAGGGGGTGATTTGGTATACAGGCCAGTTTTATGCATTGAGTTTTGTACAAAATACTTTGTCGGTCGATGTGTCGCAGGCCAGCCGTCTCATCATGTGGGCGTTGCTGTTTGGTACACCTTTCTTTGTATTCTTTGGCTGGTTGTCTGACCGCATCGGCCGCAAATGGATCATGCTGCTGGGTATGCTGATAGCGGTTATTTGTTATCGTCCTATCTATTCGGCTATGTTCAATGCCGGCAGCGTCACACAAAAGCAGGAGACAAACCGTACCAGCAGCAGCCATACACTGGCAGATACACATCATGCCGGCGACAGCATACGCAGTACGGTCACTGTCTATCAGTATGCAGATGGCACTGCGATGGAAGAAACGGTGAAAGAAAAAATTCATGCCGACATGAGCAAGGCTGATAGCAAAAAGGATATTGTCCGCAGCCGTGTGGTCACACTTGATGAGGGCTCATTCCGCAAACTGGCATTCCTTGTTTTTATCCAGGTCATTTTTGTGACGATGGTATATGGACCTATTGCGGCTTTTCTCGTGGAGATGTTTCCTACGCGCATCCGTTATACATCCATGTCGCTGCCTTATCATATCGGCAATGGCATTTTCGGAGGCCTGTTGCCGGCCATTGCTTTGTTTCTGACCACCAAGGCCACACAAGCCAATGAGGCGGCGGCTAAGCTGGGCAAAGAGCTGCCTTATGATAAACCATATCTCGAAGGGTTATGGTATCCTATACTATTAGCGGCCGTGTGTTTTGTAATAGGCGCTCTGTACATCAATGGTAAGGACCGGCGGATTGATGATTAAACCATTATTCATTTAATAAACTCATTTTTATATGAATTCAATAAAAAAATACCTGGGTTTTGTATGGCTGGCGCTGGCTGCTGCTGCTGGTTATTACCTGATCATTTCGCAGGCTATTCCCAAATTTGAAAGTGATAAACCCGAAGACAGGATACCAGCCATTATCTATGCGTTTATCCTCACTCCTATCATTGTGGGCGGTCTTGGGGTGTTTGGCTATTATTGCTTGCGGGGGGAATATGCCAGTTCTATTGATCCGGTTAATGAAAAAAAAGATCGGGTTGATTGAATATGAAATAAAAACTTTAACAAACAGGTGTTAGGCAAATTATTAATACTGAATATTTTAGCTCCTGTCTGATTTATGTAAAGTTTGTATGAACAACTTTCAGTATTCGCTGTTATAGTGTACTTTTGCAACACGTGAAAAAACGGAATTCATCATATAAGCTCCGGCAGATCTTCAGCAGCCTGTTCATGATAATGACACTGCTGTGGATGACGGTAAGCGCCCCTTTTGTGGTCGCTGCCAATCATATGCTGGCGCAGGAGCGGCAGGTACACTGGAATGACCTGTCTGACAATGATGAGCAGTCCTGCAATCCTTTTGGCAACAACACAGAAGAAAAAGCATCTTCTCCTTCCACTTCTTTTTCGGAAGAGTACCTGCATCACACCGATGAGCAGTTTCATGCGGCCGAACTGGCCAGCCAGCATTCCCGCTGCCACACAGTAAAGGAATACGTGGCTTTTCATGGAGAAATGTTATGCCCTCCCCCCAATATCATCTCCTGATGATGTTGATCCCGCCTGTATGTCTGGCCGGGAATCTGTTATCTCTTTTTCTGATCTGATTTTTTAGTACACCTTTTTTGAGTGCATTCGTGGGTCTATCCATGTCGCAAAGGCAATGGTGATGGCCGCGCCGGCTGTATAGAGCTGGTGACTGATCTGCAATTATTAACCCTATAATATTATATAGACAATGAGAACACATACCAAAGAATTTCAGGAAAATCTGACTCCTGAGCAGGCCTTCGATGTTTTAGTAGACGGCAACAAGCGGTTTACCGGCAATCTGAAAGTAAACCGCGACCTGCTGCGCCAGATGGACGAAACTGCTACCGGACAGTATCCTTTTGCCGTAGCGCTCAGCTGTATGGACAGCCGCACTTCCGTTGAGCTCATTTTTGACCAGGGCATTGGCGACATTTTCAGTATCCGCATTGCCGGCAATGTGGTAAATGACGACATTATTGGCAGCATGGAATATGCCTGCGCAGCTGCGGGCTCCAAACTGATTGTAGTGCTGGGTCATACACGCTGTGGTGCTGTAAAGGGTGCCTGCGAGCATGTAAAACTGGGCAAGCTGACTTCACTGCTCAATAAGATCGAACCTGCTATTGAGAAAACCACTGCTGCACGCGAGCATCTGCCCGCGCATGAATATGCAGAGGTAGTAGCTCAGGCCAATGTGTTGCACAGTATGGAAGAAATACTGGAACGCAGCTCCATCCTGCGCGGGCTGTTTGAAGAAGGTAAGATCGGCATTGTAGGCGGTATGTATAATATCGAAAATGGCCGGGTGAATTTTATCAGCAAAATGTTTGAGAAAGCAGCTCAGCTGAAAGAAATGGCTGTATAAACAGCCATTCCATTATCCAAATCCCTTTTATATAAATAACATATTCATTCACTTCAAAATAATTATTCTATGTCAGCACGTCCAAGTGCAAAAGATTACCTGAAAAGCCTCTCCAGCGATTTGCCTGCATCCATTGTGGTATTTCTGGTGGCGCTGCCCCTGTGTCTGGGTGTGGCCCTGGCCTCTAATGCCCCTCTGTTTAGCGGTATCATTGCCGGTGTGGTAGGTGGTATTGTGGTGGGTCTTGCCAGCCGTTCGCATCTCAGTGTAAGTGGTCCGGCCGCCGGCCTTACTGCTATCGTTGCTGCTGCCCTGCTTACCCTGCCTTCTTTCGAGGCCTTCCTGGTAGCCGTGGTGATTGCCGGTGTATTGCAAATACTGTTCGGCTTTCTGAAGGCAGGCATCGTTGGCGATTATGTGCCCAATGCCGTGATCAAGGGCATGCTGGCAGCCATTGGCCTGATCCTGATTCTGAACCAGTTTCCTCACCTGCTCGGTGATGATTCACATTTCGAAACAGATGAAGGCGTGGTACAGGATAAAGGAAATATTTTCTCCAATTTTATCAATGCCTTTGCCCACATTACCCCGGTGGCCCTGCTGATCGGTGGGGTGTGTCTGGCCTTCCATTTTATATGGGAGAAGCTGGTGGCGGGCCGTAAGGGATTCATCCGCCTTGTACCGGCTCCACTGCTGGTTGTATTCATCGGTGTGGGTCTCAATTTTTTCTTTGTCAATTCAGGCGACAATGCACTGAAAGGAGAGCACCTGGTTATTATACCTCAGGCGCAGTCTGCAGGCGAATTTTTCTCCTTCTTCTCCCAACCCGACTGGAGTCAGTTACTGACGCCCCAGGTTTGGGTCACAGGTATTACCATAGCCCTGGTGGCCAGTCTCGAAAGTCTGCTGAGCATTGAAGCCATCGATGACCTTGATCCCTATCAGCGTGTAACGCCCACCAATCGTGAGTTGAAAGCGCAGGGATTGGGCAACCTGCTGTCTGGTCTGCTGGGTGGTCTGCCTGTCACCAGTGTGATCGTACGCTCATCGGCCAACGTAAATGCCGGTGCACGTACCAAAATGTCAACCATCTATCATGGTGCATTATTGTTGCTTTGCGTAGCCCTGATACCCGGTCTCCTCAACCTGATACCCAAAGCAGCCCTGGCTGCTATCCTGATCTTTACCGGTTATAAACTGGCCAAACCAGCTCTGTTTATGGCTTTTTACAAAAAAGGCATGGACCAGTTCATTCCTTTTGTAATCACCATCGCAGCCATCCTGGCTACCGATCTGCTCAAAGGCGTGATCATTGGTATTGGCGTGGGTCTGTTCTTTGTGATCAGAAGCAATTTCCGCTCAGCGGTATTTGTGGTAAATGATGCCAACAAGTTTCTGTTCCGTCTGCGCAAAGACGTATCATTTCTCAATAAACCCATCATCAAACACAAACTGGAAAAAGTGCCCGAAGGGTCTTATGTGCTGATTGATGCATCTCGTGCAGACTTTATTGATAAGGACATTGTAGAGACCATTGAGGATTTTATGATCCATGCGCCGTTAAAGGATATCCGTGTAGAGCTGAAGCTGAGTGTGAGCAAGGAGCAGGGTTTTTCGAAAAAGCTGATCGAGTCGTATAGCACAGATGGTCATTATACCCGCTCACACGATAAACAGATAAAAGCTGTAGAATTGCAAAAACAATAAAGCACATACCTTATATGCACTCATACGAAAGACTCTTACTGGAAAACAAAGCCTGGGCAGCTGAAAAAACAGCGGATGATCCCGACTTCTTCAGCCGGTTGGCCAAGATCCAGACACCGGATTTTCTCTGGATAGGCTGCAGCGATAGCCGTGTCCCCGCCAACGAGATCACCGGCACCCAGCCAGGCGAGATATTTGTACACCGCAATGTGGCCAACCTGGTAGTGAATACGGATGTCAATTTTCTGAGTGTGCTGGACTATGCTGTAAACCACCTGAAGGTAAATCACGTGATCGTATGCGGGCATTATGGTTGTGGCGGTGTGCAGGCTGCTATGACGCGCAAGGATTATAAACCTGTGCTCAATATGTGGCTCCGCAACATCAAGGACGTGATCCGCATTCATAACGCCGAGCTCGATAGCATTGCAGACGAAGAGCAGCGGGTAAACCGTCTTGTAGAACTGAATGTGATTGAGCAGGTAAAGAACCTGGCCCGTAAATCAAGCATTCAGCGGGCCTGGAGAAATGAGCAACGCCCGCATCTGCATGGCTGGGTATATGGCCTCAAAGACGGACTTATCAATCCGGTGTTTGAGTTGCCGGCAGGCTCACCTGTGGATGATATCTATAGCCTGGACGACCTCTGACACATTTGCATAAATGCCATGAAACCGTCCCGCATTGCTGCGGGGCGGTTTTTTTATTTTAAAAGATGAATGATGTAGGTTTGTAGTATGTCAATAGAAGTCAAGAACCTGCTGAAGCAATATGGCGAGCAGAAAGCTGTCAACAATATTTCATTTCGGGTAAATAAAGGAGAGATCGTGGGTTTTCTGGGGCCTAATGGCGCCGGCAAATCAACCACGATGAAAATTCTGACAGGTTACCTTACTGCCACCAGTGGCGAAGCCCGGGTATGCGACATTGATGTAAACGCTCAACCACTTGATGCCAAGAAAAAGATCGGCTACCTGCCCGAACTCAACGCACTCTATTACGACATGTACGTGCGCGAATACCTGGGCTTTATTGCCGAGGTACATGGGCTTACCCACCGCAAACAGGCCGTGGAAAAAGCTATTGAAACAGTAGGGCTGAAACCTGAAGCCAATAAGAAGATCGGGCAGCTCTCCAAAGGTTATAAACAACGTGTGGGACTGGCTGCTGCATTGATCCATGATCCTGAAGTACTGATCCTCGATGAGCCAACCTCCGGCCTCGACCCCAACCAGATCATCGAAATACGCGAAGTGATACGCCGTCAGGGGCAACAAAAAACCATTCTTTTTTCATCACATATCCTGCAGGAAGTAGAAGCTATCTGTGACCGGGTTATTATTATCAATAAAGGACAACTGGCAGCAGATGAGTCTCTGCAAAATCTGCAAAACAAGCAAACTGGTTTTGAAGCCGTGATCGTTCAGTTTAAAGAAACTGTAAGCGCAGATACTCTGATAAATCTACAACCGGTAAAGCATATCGAATCAGTGAACATGGCAGGCGGCACTCAATTCCGCATTGAGACTGCCGATGCAGAAATTATTCGTAAACAATTATTATCGCTGGCAATAGAAAAAGGCCTCAACATAGTATCACTTCAGAGTGAGAGTCATAGACTGGAAGATGTGTTCAGGCAACTCACAGGCGGTTCTTCGGACAAATAAGTTTATTCTTTCGTTGTTTTCCGGATCACGCACAGTTGTTAGTTAACACAGGAACTTGTATTAACATCTGTGAAGAGGCGGGCTGTATCCATACAGGATTGTTATATTTGCCCTATAAAACAAAATCAATAAATCAATCATGAGTTACATTTCCGAGATTTTTGCCAGACAGATATTGGACAGTCGCGGTAACCCTACCGTAGAAGTGGATGTATTGACCGATGAAGGCGCGCTGGGCCGCGCTGCTGTACCCAGCGGAGCCAGCACGGGCATTCACGAAGCGGTGGAACTGCGCGATGGTGATAAGAAAAAATATCTGGGCAAAGGGGTGTTGAAAGCGGTGAAGAATGTAAATGACATCATTGCTCCTGAACTGCTGGGTTTTGATGTGGCTGATCAGTCTGGTATTGACCAGCTCATGATTGAACTGGATGGCACACCCAATAAAGGCAAACTGGGCGCCAATGCGCTGCTGGCTGTAAGTATGGCTGCCGCCAAGGCTGCTGCGGAAGAAGTTTCACTTCCTCTTTACCGCTACATCGGTGGCACCAATGCCCGTACTCTTCCCATTCCCATGATGAATATCCTGAATGGTGGTGCGCATGCCGATAATAAAATCGATTTCCAGGAATTCATGATCATGCCTGTAGGCGCTCCTACCTTCAGTGAAGGGCTGCGCTGGGGTGTTGAAATATTCCACGCACTCAAAAGCGTGCTGAAGAAAAAAGGATACAGCACCAACGTAGGCGATGAAGGCGGCTTTGCCCCCAACATCCAAAGCAATGAAGAAGCTATTGAAACAGTACTGAACGCCATCCAGGCAGCAGGCTACAAAACCGGCTCGCAGATTGTGATCGCTATGGATGCAGCCAATAGCGAACTGTGGGACAGCAAAAAGAAAAAATATGTATTCCACAAAAGTTCTGGTAAGGAAATGAGCAGCGATCAGCTGGTTAAATACTGGGCCAGCTGGGTAAAACAATACCCCATTGTATCTATCGAAGATGGTATGGCCGAAGACGATTGGGATGGCTGGAAAAATCTGACAGAAGCGGTGGGTGATAAATGCCAGCTGGTAGGCGACGACCTGTTTGTTACCAATGTAACCCGTCTGCAGCAGGGCATCGATAAAAGCATTGCCAACGGTCTGCTGGTAAAAGTAAACCAGATCGGTACCATTACCGAAACCATCAATGCCGTTACCCTGGCACAGCACAATGGCTACAATACCATTATGAGCCATCGCAGCGGTGAAACAGAAGATACGACCATTGCCGACCTGGCTGTGGCACTTAACTGCGGTCAGATCAAAACCGGCTCTGCCAGCCGTACCGACCGGATTGCCAAATACAATCAACTGATCCGGATCGAAGAACAACTGGGTCTGAGTGCTATTTATCCAAAAGGAAAGATTAAATTTGGTAAATAAGATACCGGATGGTTTGCCGGTTGCCTGATACCGGCAAACCATCCTCTTTTAAAATTATCCGCTTTGAAACTCCTTCAACACATTCCTTCCTGGGTCAAAAACAAGTACTTTATTGCGGTAGCAGCCTTTGCCGTTATCATGCTTTTTTTTGACAAGAATGATGTGTTTACCAAGTCGGCCCGAAACCGCCAACTACGTGAACTGGAGGAAAGCAAAGCCTTCTATACCAAAGAAATAGAAGAAGAACGCGCCATCCTGGAGCAACTGAAGTCCAATCCCGCCGCCCTCGAGCAATATGCCCGGGAAAAACACCTGATGAAAAGGGATAATGAAGACCTGTTTCTGATACCGGAAAACCCCGTAAACGAGAATAATTGAGACTGTTAGCACAATAACACCGCTTTATACCCGTTTTTATACCGGACTTTACTTAACTGGACACTGATTTTTAGGACATTAATGGTTTGCCCATGACAAATTTTACTCCGGAGGAGCTTATACGGTATTTGTATAAGGAATCCTCGCCTGCGCAAGCGGCTGCCATCGAGGAGGCGCTGCTGAGAGATTGGACACTGCGGGAAAAATTCGAAGTACTCAAAGCTTCTCATCATCGGTTGGATGCACTCATCCAGTCACCCCGTACCGAAGTTATCCTGAATGTACTGAACTACGCCCGCGAAAACTCAGTTGAAACCGTTTAACTAACACAGGCCTGATTACAACTTTTTATCCCGTAGTACTCCGGTACTACGGGATATTTTATTTTAAGCCGCTTAATTTCGCGTCAGCTTATATTTCTTCTTATGACCCGGCAGCAACGCTATCAGTTTGTAATCAATTTTTTTCAGCAACACAGTCCCGATGCAGAAACGGAGCTTATCTACGACTCCCCCTATCAGCTGCTCGTAGCAGTGATCCTCTCTGCCCAGTGTACTGACAAACGTGTCAACCTGACCACCCCCGCTATCTTTGAACAATACCCTGATGTATATGCGTTGAGTAAGGCCACTTTTGATGAGCTCTTTCCATTGATACGCAGCATATCCTATCCCAACAATAAAACAAAGCACCTGATTGGCATGGCGCAAAAAGTGACCAGCGATTTTCATGGACAAATACCGATGACTGTGGAAGAGCTGGTACAACTGCCGGGTGTGGGCCGCAAAACGGCCAATGTGATCACCTCGGTAATAGATGGCCAACCCAATATGGCCGTAGATACACATGTATTTCGTGTGAGTAAAAGACTGGGGCTGGTACCGCAGAGCGCCTCCACCCCACTGGCTGTAGAAAAAGAATTGCTTAAACATATTCCGCGCGAACTCGTACATAAAGCGCATCACTGGCTTATACTGCATGGCCGCTATACCTGCCTGGCGCGTAACCCGCATTGTGAACAGTGTGGATTGCGGGAAGTATGTGTATACTTTAAGAAGGTGGAGGGTAAAAGGTAGAAGGTTAAGGGTATTAGTCGCGCCTAACCTTCTACCTTTTACCCTCCACCTGTTATAATAAAGAGGAATGCGCCCGGTTGGGCGCATTCCTCTTTATTATAACAATTTCTCACCTTTCTTAGAAGGCTTTCTTCTCTACCGGGTTTCCGTCTGCGTCGAGGAAAATGATTTCGTATCCGAGTTTTTGCAGACCTGGCAGGATCTTCTCTTTATCGCCTACCAGCAGGATATTCATTTTGTTGGCATTGACCCATTTTTTGGCCAGTGCATCAATTTCTGCTTTGCTGATACCCGCCACGATTTTGTTTTGCTGATCTACATAATCACCGGGCAGATCATAATCGAGGATATTGCCAATGAAACCGGCTTTCTGGAAGCCTGTTTCATAACGCAGGGCATCGCGCTGACCGATAGCGCTTTTCAGGAAGCTCAGCTCTTCTGCTGTAATGCCACCTTCGCTATAATTTTTCAGTTCTTTCATTACTTCGATCAGCGCACTGTCTGTAGCATTGGCGCGTATGCCAGCACTGAATTCAAAATCGCCGGTTTGCTTACCACCAGAAAAACCGCTGCGTGCACCATAGGTCCAGCCTTTGTCTTCACGCAGGTTGAGGTTGAGACGGCTGTTGAACGCACCACCCAGTGCATAGTTCATCAGACCGGTGCGATAGTATTCGCCGGTAGCGTCATACTTGAGGCCCGTTACATAACCAACACGGAATTCCGTCTGAGCCGATTTGGGAACGTCTACCAGATAAATCTTTGTTTTCTCAACGGCTGGTGCAGCAGGTACAGCCGGGATAGTCACCTTCTTATTGGGCAGGTTATTGAGGAAAGACAGTTTGGGCAGAATTTCATTTTCAGAAATATCACCCACCACTACCACCTCGGTACCCTGAGAAGTCATGTAGTTGTCGTAGTACGACTGAATGTCGGCCAGTGTAAATGACTTAACCGTCTCTTCGCTTCCATCGGCTGAAACACCCATGATATGATTTTTGCCATAGTTGAGTTTGGCAAAAACATCGCTTGCTACAGCAGCAGGTTGTGTCTTGGCCACTTTGAAGCTTTCCATGGTCTGCTTCATAAAGCGGTTAAAGGCATCCTGTGTAAACTTGGGGCGGAACATTCTTTCTTCGAGCAGGCGCAGTGTTGCATCCAGATTTTTCTTCTGGCTCTGTACCTGGAAAGTGATGTCTTCCATACCGCTGAATACGCTTACTGAGCTGCCCAGTTTCTGCAACTCACGGCTCATCTGCTCAGCTGTATAGTTTTTGGTATCATCATTCATCATAGTGGTGAAGAATGATGCCAGGCCTGCTTTTGACAGATCGTTGGTGTTGAGCAGGTGACCACCGGGTATTTTGATAGAAAGCGTAACAGTGGGCACTTCAGCATTTTCAGCACCGATGATTTTTACACCATTTGCCCAGTCTTTTTTCCAGAAGGCAGGCACTTTTACAGTAGGGTTGGCGCCATTGGGCGGCATTTTGGTACGGTCAAAGTTGTCTTTTGCCTTGGTATATTTCAATCCTTCATAACCGTAATGAGGTGCCTGGTAATTGCTCTGATCAATAGTGAAGTTGTCGTTGCCTACCAGCATTTTGCTGTCCTGATTTTTGGGCAGCACACTTACAGTAACGGGGTGTTTGAATTTGATATACTGATTATATACCCGCATCACATCTTCTTTGGTCACAGACTGGTATTGCTTAAGCAACTGACCAATCATGTTGGGGTTGCCGGTGAAAGTCTGGAATGCTGCCAGCTGCGATACCTTACCGGCTACGCTTTGCAGGCCATTGATCAGCTGTGATTCATATCCGCCTTTGAATTTGGCGATGTCATCATCTGTTACGCCACGTACCTCAAAACTGTCGAGGGCATTTTCGAGCAGGTGATACATGCTGGCCAGCGATTTGCCGGGATAAGGGATCACCTGGAAAGTGAAGGCGCCAGACAGCTCATTCAGACCACTGAAGCAGCTGGCCTGCAGGGCCAGTTGTTTTTTGGTCAGTTGCTGATACAGTACAGAGTTATTACCCTGACCCAGCACTTGCGCCAGACAGGCCAGTGCAGCCATATCCTTATGATAGTTGGGCACAGTAGCATATGAACGGATCATCAGAGGCAGGCGTGCATAGTTGTCTGTATAAGACACAAAGCGGTGCTTGTTGATATCCGGCACCATGGGTGCCATATTTTCTACCTTAGGACCGGAAGGGATTGGACCAAAATACTTGCCTACCATTTTCAGCACTTCCTGGGGGTTTACATCACCACCGATGGTAAGGGTAGCATTGTTGGGACCATACCAGCGCAGGAAAAAGTTTTTCAGGTCGTTTACACCTACACGGTTCAGGTCTTCTATGTAACCAATTGTCAGCCAGCTATAGGGGTGGCCGTAAGGATACATTGTTTTAGACAACAGCTCGCCGGCAAGACCATAAGGTACATTGTCGACACGCTGGCCACGTTCGTTTTTAACCGTTTCGCGCTGGATCTCAAATTTCTGTTGCGTTACCGCATCGAGCAGAAAGCCCATACGGTCGGCTTCCAGCCAGAGCATTTTTTCCAGTTGGTTGCTGGGTACTGTTTCAAAATAGTTGGTACGGTCGAGGTTGGTAGTACCATTGAGGGTACCGCCGGCCTCTGTGACTATTTTGAAATGCTGCTCATCACCTACGTTGTCACTACCCTGAAACATCATGTGCTCAAAGAAGTGGGCAAAGCCGGATTTACCGATCTCTTCACGGGCCGAGCCTACGTGATAGGTAACATCCACATGCACCACCGGATCACTATGATCTTCATGGATAACGACGGTGAGGCCATTGGGGAAAACATATTTTTCGTAAGGGATCACCAGTTCATCTCCCTGGCGGGTTACTTTCTCAACCAGCTTTGCCTGCGAAAAGGCAGTTGAGCCGGCAAGCAAGGCCAGGGCGCCAAGCAAAAAGACTTTTTTTCTCATAAAGGATTGTTTTTGGAGAGGCCAGCAAAGTAAGGAAAAGCCGGCTTTTTACGACGCCATTTATCAATTAAAAGACAGTTTTCTCCGGTTATTTTACCGATTGTGGAAGAATGCCTGCAAATCGGTAAACAGCCTCTTTAAAACCGGTGAATGAAAGGGCAGATAACACGCGCTCTTATAACTTTGGATAAAATTTTATACTATGGCATTGCGTGTAAACCATGATATTGACTATAAGATTTACGGTGAGGAATTACAGTTTGTAGAGATCGAACTGGACCCTTCCGAAACGGCTATTGCCGAAAGCGGCGCCATGATGATGATGGACGATGGCATTCAGATGCAAACCATTTTTGGCGATGGCTCCTCACAGCAGCCTACCGGTTTGCTGGGCAAACTCATGAGTGCCGGCAAGCGGGTGCTGACCGGAGAAAGTCTGTTTATGACCACTTTTACCAATGTGGCACAGGGCAAGAAAAAAGTAAGCTTTGCCGCTCCCTATACCGGAAAGATCATACCTATTGACCTGCAACAGTTGGGCGGCACCATCATTGCTCAAAAAGATGCCTTTCTCTGCGCAGCCAAAGGCGTAAGCGTGGGTATCCATTTTCAGCGTCGGCTGGGTACAGGTATTTTTGGCGGTGAAGGTTTTATTATGGAAAAACTGGAAGGTGATGGTCTTGCATTTATGCATGCCGGCGGTTATGTCATCGAGAAGCAATTGCAACCCGGCGAAGTGTTGAAAGTAGATACCGGCTGTGTCGTTGCCTATACACCCACAATCGATTTTGACATCGAATTTGTACGCGGTGTAAAAAACTGGATGTTTGGTGGCGAAGGACTTTTCTTTGCGCGGTTGCAGGGCCCGGGTCATGTATGGCTGCAATCACTCCCCATCAGCCGGCTGGCAGGCCGCATCATGGCCTATGGCACTTACAACAGGAAAGAAGAAGGAAGCATACTGGGCGGACTGGGTAATCTTTTCGATGGCCGCGAATAATTTTTAATCATCACTATCAGATATACAGTATTAAGTTTTAAGTGATAAGTATTAAGTAATAAGTTTTAAGTAGTTGCAAAAGACCGGAACTTTTCCTTTTACCTAAAACTTAATACTTAGAACTTTCTCAAAAATCAGGGCTACCACCCTGCTTTTTCTTTTGTTTTCTGTGTGTCACGGTTAATACTGTCTGGTTGCGTATCTGCAGGCAGGGTATCGTATCGGCGCGACTGATTGGTATCTAAAAAAGTAAGCTTTGCCGCTCCCTATACCGGAAAGATCATACCTATTGACCTGCAACAGTTGGGCGGCACCATCATTGCTCAAAAAGATGCCTTTCTCTGCGCAGCCAAAGGCGTAAGCGTGGGTATCCATTTTCAGCGTCGGCTGGGTACAGGTATTTTTGGCGGTGAAGGTTTTATTATGGAAAAACTGGAAGGTGATGGTCTTGCATTTATGCATGCCGGCGGTTATGTCATCGAGAAGCAATTGCAACCCGGCGAAGTGTTGAAAGTAGATACCGGCTGTGTCGTTGCCTATACACCCACAATCGATTTTGACATCGAATTTGTACGCGGTGTAAAAAACTGGATGTTTGGTGGCGAAGGACTTTTCTTTGCGCGGTTGCAGGGCCCGGGTCATGTATGGCTGCAATCACTCCCCATCAGCCGGCTGGCAGGCCGCATCATGGCCTATGGCACTTACAACAGGAAAGAAGAAGGAAGCATACTGGGCGGACTGGGTAATCTTTTCGATGGCCGCGAATAATTTTTAATCATCACTATCAGATATACAGTATTAAGTTTTAAGTGATAAGTATTAAGTAATAAGTTTTAAGTAGTTGCAAAAGACCGGAACTTTTCCTTTTACCTAAAACTTAATACTTAGAACTTTCTCAAAAATCAGGGCTACCACCCTGCTTTTTCTTTTGTTTTCTGTGTGTCACGGTTAATACTGTCTGGTTGCGTATCTGCAGGCAGGGTATCGTATCGGCGCGACTGATTGGTATCTATTGCTGAGCTTACAGCCTGTACCGGTTTATCGCCGGCAGAAACCGGTTTGCGTGCAGCGATGGCCGGATAGGCAGACACCAGCGATAATTCATAATCATCTCTGGCTTTCAGTTTCTGGATAAATGTCCGCAACTGGGCCGAATCTTCCGACCGGCGGTATACCTGGTCATGTGCCAGCAATACCAGGTTATCGGGGATGCGGGTTTTGCCTTTGCTAAACAGGCTATCGACCTGCATCAGCAACTCATCTGCGGTATTTTTGACCTGGAAGGTCACGGGATTGTAATGCCACTCCAGATCCCACCCCAGTACTATAAAGCCGGCTTTTTGCAGGGAATCCATTGCCAGTGCGCTTTTGCGGATATCCGTAAACTGAATGCTGTCGATACGCCAGCTGTTGCGGCCGGGTGCGCGCACAATCGAGGTCTGTGGCAGCAGCTTTTCCTGCGTACGTTTCATATCATCGACTACCGTACCGGGATTGGTATAGAACTTATCGTAGCGGTTATGGGCATGTGTGTAACTGTGGTTGCAGATTTCAATATTGCGGGCAGTACGCAGGCTGTCCCACAACTGGGCCTGGGCCTTACTGGCAAACACATGTTCGCCCACAATGAAGAAGCTGACTGGCACATCTTCCTGTTGCACAATGTCCAACACATTACGTGTACCATGGTTGGGGCCATCATCAAAGGTGAGATAGATCTTCTTTTTCTTCGAAACCGGTTTGGGTTTTGCCGGCGGCGGAGCACTGGTATACTGCCGTGCATCGGCCAGCTTGTGTTTTTTGACTTCAGGACTGGGGGCCGCCGGCTGGTTGCAGGCAGCAAGTACCAGCAGCGTTGCTGGCAGCAGCAGGGCCAGGAGGCCCGATAATCTGGGGGAATACATGGGAGGTGGCGGTGGTTAAAATGCCACTATGAAACTACATCACGTATATACCGTTTTGCAAATCGGCCTGGTTAAAGATTTTATAAAAGCAGCAGCAAATCCGATCCCGCTGGTAGAAGAAACTATCCTAATTTTGCGGAACAATTTTTTAGCATGGTTCGTAAGCAGGAAATTCTTCATGATGTAGTTATCAAATTTGCCGGTGACAGTGGCGATGGTATGCAGTTGACAGGTACACAGTTTACCAATAACACAGCCCTTCTGGGTATTGACCTATCTACTTTCCCCGACTTCCCGGCCGAGATACGTGCCCCACAGGGTACATTGCCCGGTGTGAGCGGTTTTCAGCTCCACTTTTCGAGTGAGCGTGTATATACACCCGGCGATGCCTGCGACGTGCTGGTAGCCATGAATGCCGCCGCATTAAAGACCAACCTGGGCGCGCTCAAAAAGGGAGGCCGGATCATTGTCAATACAGATGGCTTTGATGCCAAGAATCTGCGCCTGGCCAATTATCCCGAGGGAGAAAACCCGCTCGAAAATGGCAGCCTCGAAGGATATGATGTGATCCGCATGGACGTGACCAAGATGACCCGCGAAGCCCTTAAGGAATTTACCATGGGCATGAAAGAAAAGGACCGGGCCAAAAACATGTTTGTACTGGGCTTCCTTTACTGGCTCTATGGCCGTGATATGGAAAGCACCGTTGGCTTCCTGAAAGATAAGTTTGGTAAAAAGCCAGATATTTTCGACAGCAACCTCAAAGTATTGCAGGCTGGTTACAACTATGGCGAAACCACCGAAGCCTTTACCACTACCTATAAAGTGGAAAAAGCACGGATGCAACCCGGCAACTACCGTTCTGTAATGGGCAATCAGGCACTGGCTTATGGCCTCATTGCGGCCGCACAGACCAGCGGGCTGCAATTGTTTCTCGGCACGTATCCTATTACACCTGCTTCAGACATCTTACATGAATTAAGCCGCCATAAAAATTTTGGTATCCGCACTTTCCAGGCAGAAGACGAGATCGCCGCTATCACATCGGCCATCGGCGCTGCCTATGGTGGCTCACTGGGTGTGACCACCACCTCCGGCCCCGGCATGGCACTCAAAGCCGAAGCCATGGGACTGGCAGTGATGCTGGAGATACCACTGGTGATTGTAGACGTGCAACGTGGCGGTCCATCTACGGGATTGCCTACCAAAACCGAGCAATCTGATCTGCTGCAGGCTTATTATGGACGCAATGGCGAATGTCCCATGCCGGTCATCTCCGCCTCTACTCCTGCCGACTGCTTCGATGCGGTATATGAAGCCGTACGTATTTCTGTGCAGCACATGACACCCGTTATCTTCCTGAGTGATGGATATATTGCCAACGGTGCTGAGCCCTGGCGCTTTCCGCAGACGGCCGACCTGCCTCCCATTCATGTCAAATTCAAAACAGAGCTGGGGCATGGCGAAGAAAAACTGCAGCCTTACCTGCGCGACGAAAAACTGGTACGCCCCTGGGCTGTGCCGGGTACTCCGGGACTGGAGCACCGCATCGGTGGGCTGGAGAAACAAAACATCACTGGCAACATTAGCTACGACCCCGACAATCACCAGCTGATGGTAAAGATCCGTCAGCAGAAGGTGGACAAAATAGCCGAATACGTACCTGAGCAAAAGATCGACAGTGGTGCAGATAAAGGCAAGGTGCTGGTACTGGGCTGGGGATCTACCTACGGCGCTATCAAATCGGCTGTAGCCGAGTTGCAGGCCGGTGGTCATGCCGTAAGCCATGCACACCTGCGTTACCTGCGCCCCTTCCCTTCCAACCTGGGTACTATCCTGTCAAATTTTGACACAGTTCTTATTCCTGAGATCAATAACGGTCAGCTCATCAAGATCATCCGCGATGTATTCCTGATAGATGCCAAAGGATATAATAAGATTATGGGAGTGCCGATTACGAAGACGGAGTTGGTGGAAGAGATAAAAAAACACTTGTAGTGTCAGAAGTTTAAAGTGTTTAAAGGGTATAAAGGGTTTAATGAGAATTTCTCCCTTTATACCCTTTAAACTTTTTATACTCTTTAAGCTATTCTCACTTCGCATGCTCCCCTATCAGGGCAAAAAAGCCATCCCGGTAATTATCGCTCACCGGCAATTGCAGGTTGCCAATACTTACGGCTTTGCGCGATATGGTATTAAGCTTTCGGAGTGACACGATATAGGAGCGGTGAATGCGGATAAACTCCTTGTCTTCGAGCAAATCCTCAAAATATTTCAGGTTATGCAGGATCAGCAGCGGGTTGGGGCTGCCGGCGAGATGTACTTTTGTATAATCCTTATACCCTTCGAGATACAGGATATCATCAAAAAATATCTTGTGCATCTTATGCGATACATTGATGAAGAAATAATCCTTTTCCTTTTTTTCCTTCAACTGTCTCGCCGCCAGAAAGTCGTTGACCCGGTTGCAGGCTGTCAGGAATTTTTCATACGAAATAGGTTTGAGCAGGTAATCCATGGCCTTTAATTCAAAGCCATTGATCGCAAACTCGCTATAGGCTGTGGTAAAGATCACTTCCGGTTTATAGGGGAGCGACCGGTAAAAATCGATTCCGGAAATATCGGGCATCCGGATATCCAGAAACAATAAATCAATCGGCTGCTCTTTCAGCACCTGCAGAGCCTGCAACGGCTCTTCAAACTTGCCTGCCAGCCTGAGGTAAGGTGTTTTGCTTACAAAATCTTCCAGTAGCTGCAGCGCCAGCGGTTCATCATCGATAATTAAGCAGTTAAGCATGTGACAGATCCAGTTTTAAGTTTACAATATGTGTATCGGGTGTACGGATAATATCCAGCGTGTGCCGTCCCGGATATAACAATGCCAGACGGCGTGTTACATTTTTTAATCCCAGTCCGCCGGGAGCGAACCCATCTTTTTCTACAAGCGGATTATGCACCAGCAGGTGTAATTGCTGGTCTTCTGTTTTGATATGGATCAGGATAGATCCGGGCTGGGTATAGCTGATGCCATGTTTAAAGGCATTTTCAATAAAGCTGATCAGCAGCATGGGGGCGATGCTGAGCCCATCCAGGTTTCCTTCCACAGCATAATCCAGTTGAATACGGTTGCTGAGCCGCAGCCGTTGCAGGTCTATATAATTGTTGATATACTGTATGTCGCGCGTCAGTTCTACTTTCTCTGCGCCGGAGTCATACAATACATAACGGAGCAGTTCAGATAGCTTCAGTATAGAAAACTCTGTATTTTCTGAACGGGAATGCGCCTGCGCATAGATACTGTTGAGTGTATTGAAGAGAAAATGTGGATTGATCTGCGATTTCAGAAAATTGACCTCTGCATTCAGGTTCGCATTCTCCAGAGCTTTCTTCTCATTCTGGTTACGGATAAATGAATAAGCCAGCCTGATAAAACCACCCATCAGCAACATAAGGACAAAGGAACTGAGAGTACGGTTAAACGAAAGCATGACCATGGGTTTCGGGATACCAAACAACATGGTTTCGCCAGACAACATTCCCATATGTATGGTTGGCTGCCCCATCACCGCCACACCTCTGTCGCTCAACATCTGACGCAAAGGTATCTGCGTGTCCATTTTGATCTTCTGCACCCCGTTTTCAACAAAATCGCGGAATACAACCGGAGGCATCAATGTATCACCGGCAACCGGCGCCCTGTTGAAAATACGTACCATAGGTCCATCGGGGCCTCCCATAAAATAAAACCGCAATGCCATATGCGATCCGATATACAGTATAAATGCCAGCACAATAATACCTGTATAGGCGAGATATTTTTTTTGTTCAAAAAGCCGGGGTATCAGTAAGTAGTAGTTCGCATAAAAGAGAATGATCAGTATCGACTTATCCGCGATCTCACGCGTATAGAACCAGTTGTCGTTGATCCGTACCGGGTAAAGCAATACCGGGAGAAAGAAGAGAAGACACCAGCCTGCCACATGTATCAGTATAATCAATAGCAGGTGCCCCCTGTTAATGGTCTTCTTCATCCCGAAAAGGGAAAGCAAAAAACTATTCAGGCGTTCCCTGTTTACCATATGAGGGGATATCTGTTTCACAAATCTGAGCGATGTCAAAACTAGTGAGCCTTGGGTGCCGGCCATTTTCCATTTTGTTAATTATTAAACGTGCCGCCTTTTGGGCCCACTCCTTACGTGCAAAGCCCTGACCACCACCTATTACCGGCATCGTCTCCTGGTGAATGAACAGGCTGTCATTGATAAGTATATCATAACCCCAGCCCATTGTGGTCTGAAATACGTGTGCCGAAAGAGCTGGCCGGGCGGGTTGATTGATCCGCCAGGCCAGTCCCCATATAGCAGCCGAGATCAGTAGCGCTGCCACTAGTATCCGGAATGACCGGCTCTTTTTATTATTAGTCATTATCCACTTGCTCGTCATCGGGCAGAAATTCATACATGTTATCCATCATGAGCGTGCCGCTGCGGCCGGTGAGTACAAAACCGCGGTTGCTGATGGTAAAAGCCACCGCTCCGGTACGGCCGGTTTGTTCAAACCCGGTTTTTTCGGCCCAGGTATCATTGGCCGGATCATAGCGCCAGGTAGTGGAGTTGATAGAGCCATTTTCGCCGGTAGCCAGGTATACATAATTGCCAATGGTAAACACAACTCCGTTGTGACGGGCAATGGTCCCCCAGTCGTCGTCATAACTATCGTCTGAATAGTTATAGATCTTCGTTTTCTCCACCCAGGTATCGGCCACCGGATCATACTGCCAGAGATCCTGCTGCACTTCTCCATTATTGGTACCGGCACATATGTAGGCATTGTTACCAAAAGTGAATGCCATGGCTGCGGAACGTTTACTGCCCCCCACACTGGCTTTTTTGGTCCAGGTACCCGGATCAGCACTCCCTGCTCCCGGTGTATACTCCCAGAGGTCTTTCAAATAGTTGCCATCATAGCCGCAGGCCACATATCCATTACCACCTATCGCAAATGCCGATGCGTCTGTACGCGCACTGCCGCCAAAGCTGGCTTTCTGGGTCCAGGTATCGCCCGATGGGTCATACTCCCAGAAGTCGGCCAGTCGCTGGGCGCCATCATACCCCGTTCCCACATAACCTTTGGTTCCGATGGCAAACCCTATAGCCGAACTGCGGGCAGCACCCGGCAGGTCGGCCTTTTGCACCCAGTAACGGCGTGTCACATTATACTCCCACAGATCTTTAAAGCGTTCTGTATTAGTAGAACCTGTGCCCACATAAGCATTATCACCGATCACGAAACTCACGGCCTCGCTTCGTGCATTGCCTTCAAAATCATCGCTCCGCTTCCAGTTGCCGACCAGCTCACTATCATCATCGGTAGACTTGGTACAGCTGGGTGCAGCAACCAGGGAGGTTATTATCAGTGAAGCCCCTACCCAATAAGCATACGTCCTTTTCATCTAGTATTAGTTTAGTAGTTTTTATAAAGGCCATTGGCCTGTGTACAGAAGATTTTCGATAAAAGTATCGGCGTGGGTCGGGAACATTATCTTAAAATAGATGAACCGGCCCAACATATAGACGAAGTACCGGTGGGTATATACAATGACCTTTTAAACAGCAATACAGGGCATTTCCATGGCAATCCCGGTATGGTCGGTGCAGACATCCTGTTCACCGATTTATCTGCACCATTGATATACTATAACAATTCAGGAGCTAAGCGCCCCAATAAATTGCAGCATTTGATCATAAAAGCATTTGCGCATGAACCGGAAGCTGACCAGGCTTTTTTTATTCCCAGCTATTCTTACCAGCCTATTAATCATCGAGAGCTGCACCCGCAATGAGGTATTGTTTGGCTCCGTGCCTGATGAAGGTTATACTCAACTGATCTCTGTCGACTCGGTCGGTATTGAAATGTCAACCGTTTTCAGAGACTCTTTTGAAACCAACAATATCACTTCGTATCTCATGGGCCGATATAAGGACCCTTACCTCGGTACAGTAAGCGGCAAAGTGTATACACAGTTTACTATTCCGTCAGAAAAACCGGATATCCCCGCTTCTGCAGTATTTGATTCGCTTACCCTGCTGGTGCGTCTCAACAAATATTATTATGGCGATACTACGCAGCCGCTCAACTTTCGCGTGCATGAACTGGCGGTGCCTATTTTACACACCTACAGCTCTCTGCTGTACAACACCAGCCAGGTAGCGGTAAAACCGGCTGTACTGGGACAAAAACAGATACGCATCCGGCCTTCTGTCACCGATTCATTTTATATCCGCCTCGATGACGCCAAAGGCCGCGAGTTGCTGGCCAAACTACAGCAACAAGCCACAGAGCTGAGCGATCAGGCCAGCTTCCTGAACTATATGCAGGGGCTACGTATTGATGTGGATGATGCCGACCTGGGCGCCGTGTTTGGCTTCAGAGGAGCGGCTGGCGATATAGTTATCCGCTTACATTATCATCACACATTTCCCTACGCGGAAGATCATTACGTAGATTTCGCCTCGCTTGCCAACGATCTGGCGTTTAACCAGCTCATACCCGACCGGAGCGGTACAGGGCTTAACTCAACCGGTGGTTATGTGACCGAAATACCGAGTGCACAAACCGATCACCTGGCATTTATGCAGGTAGGTATGCGGATGCGGATAAAGCTCACTTTTCCCACACTGCGTTCGTTGCTGTACAACAACAGTCTCGTAAAACTATTAAAGGCCGAACTGATCCTCCGACCCGAGCCGCTTTCCTATACAAATGATACCTACCGGCTTCCCTCGCAGGTATATCTTACCACTACTGATGCCACCAATGTAGAGGGGCAGCAGGTCTATGATTCATCTGGCTCTTATCTGCTTCAGGCAGATCCTGTAATTGATGCCATCTATGGCGAAAACACTCATTACCGCTTTAATATCACCCCTTACATAAACTCATTGCTTACTACAGCCGGTACGGAACAAAGCGGTTTTTTCCTGAATCATGAAGACAGCACTTCCAATCTTGGCCGGCTGGTGCTCAATGACAGATGGCGTGGCAATCGCTCCTCGCAACTGATCCTTTCCATGCTCATCATCAACAACAAAAAAGATTAATCGTATGACCACTTATACATTCCGTTTATTGTTAGCAACGGGACTGGCTGGCTTTGTTCATTCGGCACAGGCACAGAATATGAATACCCCCTATTCCATTTATGGCCTGGGCGATATTGATCATCATGTATACAATCGTACAAGTGGCATGGGTGGTGCCGGCCTGGCCCGCCTGTCCTCTTTTTACCTGATTGATAATAACCCTGCCGCCCTTACCGGCCTTACGCGGAGCTTTTACCTGATCAATGCCGCAGCCACCGGCAAAACCATCCGTTACCGCGGCTCGGCTATTGATGCCAACAACAGCAACAACAAAGATTTCTGGATCAAACGCCTCTCATTCGCTGTAAAGATCAATGGATTTTGGGCCAGCAGTTTCGGATTTGGTCAGTTCAGCAATGTCAACTATGCCTATACCGGCAGCAAAGCGGTAGAAGGTTCTTCTGCCAGGTATACTACCACTCAAACAGGCGATGGAGGACTCAATGAATATTACTGGCTCAACTCGGTAGCATTGGGCAAACATCTTTCGCTGGGTCTGCGTTCTTCGATCATTGCAGGTGGCATCAACCGCAATGAAACGATCACCGATGCAGGTCTTTCGCAACCGATCCTTACCAAAGTGCAGGATTATTATGGCTCGGCCCGTTTTCAGGCCGGTGGCATTTATTCACATGATCTCGGAAAGCGATGGAACCTGGCATTGGGCGCGCGTTACAGCCCACGTGTAAAAATGGTGGCCGAGCGATCACTCACTGTTGTAGAGGGCAGCACCAGCCTGATCTCAGACAATTTTGTAGGCAATGGACGATTTGATCTGCCCCGCTCATGGGGCACAGGCCTTGCTTTAAAACATAACAACCGCACTACTTATGCGCTCGATTATACCTACGAAGACTGGAGCAGTGTGGGTATTCGTAAACAGGGCTGGCAGATGGTGAGCAGTCATAAATTATCGGGTGGTATCGAATTTGCCCGGCAGGCTGTAATAGGCAATATGCTGCTGGAAAAAAGATATTTTCAGGTAGGGGGATTTGTGGCCAGGTCACCATTACAGATCAGCAATCAGACCATCAACGAATTTGGAATCACCGCAGGCATGGGCGGCGTATTGGGCCGCAATCTCATCTACACGCTGGCACTCGAGGCCGGTCAGCGCGGCACTACGCAGCAAAACCTGATCCGCGAAAACTATGGTCAGCTTACGATCAGTCTTTCGTACCGGGATTTCTTTCTTAGTAAAGGAAGGAAATACGATTAGAGCAATGTGCTAATGGGTTAATGTGCTGATGTGCTAATGATGATTTGAAGATGTGGTGATTTGAGGATTTGAAGATGGGAGAAGCAATGTGCTAGTGTGCTAATGTGATCTTTGCGTCCTTTGTTCGCTTTGCGATTTATCCCTTTAAACTCTTTATACTCCTTAAACCCTTTAAACTTTTAAACCTTTGACCATTGCATAAAAGAAAAGCGGCCCTCAATCGGGGCCGCTTCGTCCGCTAAGCAGTTAGATAGGCGGATACAAAACCAACTTTTAATACGACAAGTTCAATAGCAGTCAATCAGGTGCCTCAAGCAGAAAGGCACACTAAAGAGACAAGCAGCTGCTTTTATATGCTGCGTGAGATTAAAAAAAAATTAAAAAATCTAAAAAAATGGGCAGGTCTTTTACCACCCGCCCATTACAGTTTATTGATTTATAACATATTAAAACCAGCTACCGACAAAACTTTCATTTACCCGTGCACCTCTCAATCGGGCTGCACGGCGGCGTACTTTCCGGCGATGAACGATTGCCGCAATGATCATAAGCGGGATAAACAGAAGTGTAAGCGGCGGTATCCCCATAAAGGAAATCCATTTGCCACCAAACATATTCCGCATAGGCCGGCGCAGCCTTTCTGCAATCAGGTACATACTGGGCACCATGATCAGGGTCATAAAGAAGGCGAATGCCAGACCAAAGATGATAGTCCACGACAGCGGTTTCCAGAAAGCCGCATTGTCGCCACCGAAGAAAATACGTGGATTCAGCTCAGCAAACAGGGTCACGAAGTTGATATTGAAACCAACCGCCAGCGGTATAAGGGCCAGGATAGCCGCCAGTGCTGTCAGCAATACCGGGATGATACGGGTTTTACCCGCCTGTACCACCGCTTCGCGTGTTTTTAATCCACGTGTCCGCAACTCATCGGCAAATTCAATAACCAGGATACCGTTCTTGATCACGATACCCGCCAGACCCAGAATACCCACACCAGTCATTACCACACTCACCGTCATACCGGTAATCGCATAACCCAGCATCACACCAATCACACTAAAGATAATTTCCGTAAGGATGATCACCGATTTGCTCACTGAGTTGAACTGCAATACAAGAATGAGCAGAATGATCAGCAGCGCACCCAACAGGGCTTTACCCAGAAACGCCGACGTCTCCTGCATTTGCTCTTCCTCACCGGTTTGTTTGATAGTAACACCCGGAGGCAGTGAGCGGCTGAAATTGGTAATATGCTTGGCCAGTTCTGCATTCACACCCTGAGGTGTAAAGCCCTGAGACAACAGCACATTGGAGCGCAGTGTGATTACCCGTTTATTGTTCTTGCGGTTTACACTACCCAGTGTACTGGTAAGGTCATAGGTAACCAGCGATGAAATAGGCACACTCTTGAACTGTCCTGAACTCATATCCATAAAGGATACTTTCATATTGAGCAGGTCTACCAGATTATGACGCTGCAGTTCGTTGTTGCGTACCTGTATCTTGTACTCATCTTCACCGTCTTTGATCTTGCTGGCTTCAAAGCCAAACAGGGCTGTCCTGATCTGCATACCGATCTGCGCAGAGGAAACACCTTCGGCCATGGCACGCTCGCGGTTTACGCGGAGTGATACTTCAGGGCTTTGCAGGTCTGTATTCATCTTCAGCTCCTCCACACCAGGTGTCTGGATGCTATCGAGATAATTTTTGAGTGATACAGCAGATTGAATAAGGTTATCGAAATCCTCGCTGGCCACTTCTATATTAACCGGAGGTTCCGTGGGCGGACCATTAGCTTCTTTATCCACCGAGATTTCTGCACCCGGTATCCCTTTCATCGCTGCACGGATACTATCCAGGTAAGGCGCCGATGATTTGCCATGACGTTTTTCAAATTCTACAAATGACACCTGGATACGGCCCAGTTCACTGCGGGTACTGCGATCGCCGCTATTGGGATCTGCCGCACCTACGGCTACGTTGGTGATCACACTTTCTACAATGGGATTGGTCACATTTTTTGCCGGATCCATTTCCAGCACCTTATACACCCGGTCTTCGAGCAGGCGGGTCACACTATCCGTATACTCCACACGTGTGCCCGTAGGTAGCTTGAGATATACATAGATCTGGTTGGGGTCTGCACTGGGGAACGTTACCACAGGAGCGCCTCTGAATACAAATGCCGCAACAGAGAAGAAGAAAAGCCCAATTGCTCCCAGCAGCATCCAAACGGGACGCCACCCTTTCAGTACCCAACGCAGCAGGTTTTCGTAATGGCTCATGATCCATGGCAATACCCTGTTCTGGAAAGAATGAATCCATCTGTCAATAAAGAAATGATTCAGCACAATACAGATCATGATAAAGATGATCAGGTTGCCGAGAAACGGTGCCCCCAGTACATCGAGCAGTATGCCCAGTGCCAGTGGTATCCAGAATCCCCATTTCTTAAACATGGCCCATTTACTGGCAGTGTGATCTTTTTCCGGATGATTCATAAAGTCAACCGCAAACACAGGGTTCATCAGGAAGGCTACAATCAACGAGGCCGCCAGAGTGAATATGAGCATCAATGGCAGATAGATCATAAACTTACCAATGATACCCGGCCAGAGCAGCAGCGGAAAGAAAGGTGCCAGGGTGGTCAGCGTACCCGCCAGTACCGGGATAAATACTTCACCTGCTGCCATCATAGCCGCTTTGGTGGAAGACACTTTTCCTTTTGCTTCCATAAAGATGCGGTGGGTATTTTCAATTACCACAATGGCATCGTCCACAATAATACCCAATCCGAAAAGCAGGGCAAACAGTACGATAAAGTTGAGCGTAATAGCGGTACCCACCACCATATTGCCTAGTGGCAGGAACATAAACGCCACAAACATACTCAGGGGCACACTCAATGCCACAAAGAAGGCATTGGTCACACCCATGAAAAACATCAGGATCAGCAATACAAGTATAAAGCCGATCACAATTGAGTTTACCAGGTCATTAAAAGAAGTACGGGTAGAGTTACTGCTGTCGCCGGTAATGCGTACATCCAGGTTGGGAGGAAACTGTGCTTCCTTCAGCTGTGCGGTAATCTCTTTTACTTTATCACTGGTTTCAATCAGGTTTTCACCCGCCCGTTTGATGATATTGAGTGTGATCACATTCTTTCCATCGAGGCGTGCATAGCTGTCGCGCTCCTTAATCGTGTCTTTGATCACCGCCACATCACGCAGGTATATTGGATTACCCTTTGAATTGCGCACTACGATCTGCTCAATATCGCCGGCTGTTTTGAACTGGCCTTTGAGCTGCATGGTACGCTGCATATTACCTACCTGCAACTGAC
Source organism: Chitinophagaceae bacterium (assembly GCA_047600605.1). Lineage (GTDB taxonomy): Bacteria > Bacteroidota > Bacteroidia > Chitinophagales > Chitinophagaceae > CAYMZZ01. The sequence continues at coordinate 2,385,092 of JASGKK010000001.1, forward strand.
CACCGCTGATATCCATATTTTCGTTGGCTACTGCGGTAGAGATATCGTTGAAGGTGATACCAGAAGCCTGCATCCGGTAATTATCTACATTGATCTGAAACTCGCGTTCGGGAGCACCTACCAGGTCTACCCGGTTTATCTGCGACAGACTTTCAAGCTGATCCTTCAAATCATCTGCATATCTTTTCAGTTGCACCGGATCAAAATCGCCGCTCAGGTTCACATACATGATCGGCATTTCCGAAAAGCTTACCTCGAGTGCGGTTGGCTCCTGGGTAAGATCGGTGGGCAGGTCCTGTTTGGCTTTATCAATGGCGTCCTTGACCTTCTGGACCGCTATATCGACTTTTACATCAGTACCAAACTCTACGGTGATCGCCGAAAAGTCGTTTACACTGGTGCTGGTTACTTTATTAACCTTTACGCCGGTTATACCCTTGATCTGTTTTTCAATGGGCTGGGTTACCAGGTTTTCAATATCCCTGGGAGAGTTCCCCACATAGACGGTTTGCACATAAACCGTCGGAATAACGATATCAGGATACTGCTCCTTGGGCAATGCCACAAATTGATATACTCCCCACAGCGTTACAATGAGCATGAAGAGATACATCGAAGTCTTGTTCCTGATAGCCCAGGAAGTAGGTTTAAACTCCTTAAACTTCCCGCTATAGTTTTCTAATGCAGACATACTGTTAGTTTATCTGTGGCAGTACTGAGCCGTCCGTTTTCCGGCAACTCACCTACTGCTGTTCTTTCAAATATTGTTGGTTTGGTCTGGTACATTCCTTCGCTTATTGCGCAGTGGTGATCAATTGTCCGTCGTACAGACCCTGAAAGCCTCCCACGATCAGTTTTTCGCCACCAGAAAGTCCCGATTTTATTTCCAGGCGCTCGCCATACAGTTCACCAATGGTCACGGGTTTCTTGCGTGCCAGCATTTTTCCGTTTTCCTGAGAAGCCACCATCACATATTTGCCGGCTTCATCATTCTGCAATACGTTTACAGGAATAGTAATGGCTGCATTATTGGTATAATCCAGCAACTGTACTTTAGCCAGTTGGTTGGGGCGGAAATCTTTATCCTGCGGCACTGGTGCTTCAATAGTAAACGTCCGGCTTACGGCATCGATCAGCGGGCTCACCACACTTACTTTGGTAGTGATCACTTTATTATTCAGTTCAGGCAGTGTCACACGAATGCTGGTGCCCTGCTTTATTCTTCCGAGATAATTTTCGGGTACCTGCACCTGTACTTTCAGGTTGCCTGTATTCACGATACGGATACCGGTAGACGGCATGGCTGCTGACTGAGGAGAAAAGAACTCACCTATCCGCACATTTACCACATCAATAGTACCGCCAATCTCTGCATACACATTGGCCAGTGCGGCACTTTCCTGTGCCATACGCAGGTTGGCCTGGGCCGCTTTGAGCTGCGCTGCCGCATTCTCTGCATTGGTCTTGGCCTGCAGTACCTGTACTTCTGTACCAATATTGTTTTTCCAGAGATTCTGCTGGCGCTCATATACACTCTGTGCCAGTTTTACCTGTGATTCTATGCCGGGTATCTGAGCCAGTGCAGCGTCTACCTGCTGCTGGGCTATGGCATTATCGAGACGCAGGATCAGCTGACCTTTGCTCACGCGTTGTCCCTGCTTTACACTGATGCTGCGTACCACTCCGCCTGTACCACGCGGAGAAACCATGGCTACATTCTGCGCATCTATTTTACCCTGCAGGTCAATATAATGGCTGAATGAATCATTGCCGATTGTTTCTACTGCAATGAGCTTGGGTTTTGCTATCACTACAGATGTATCCAGTTTGGCAATTTCTTTTTCCAGGGCTGTAATTTTTACGGCCAGATCGTCCTGTTCTTTTTTCAGCTTTTCCAGCTCGGTCTTTTTCTTGGCCAGGTCTTTATTGGCTTCCGTTGCGCCGCATGATACCAGTAGCAGCACCACCGTAGCACCCATGATTATGTTCAGTAACTTTTGCATATCGGTTATTTTTCTGTGTTTGGGTTGGGTTTTGCTTTTTAAAGTTTGCCGGTGGCTTTGAGGAAATCCACTTTGGCGATGATTGCATTATAAAGTGCGTTGATATAGTTGGTCTGCGCCAGTTTGAGATCTGTCTGGGCTGTATTGATCTCTGTCTGTGAGCCTGTGCCTACTTCAAATTTCTTTTTGGTTTGCTCATACACCAGTTCGGCCAGGTCCATATTTTTCTTCTGATAATCAAGATTGGATACCGCTGCTGTATAGTTATTACGGGCTGCCTGTACTTCATTATCTATTTGCAGTTTCAATGCTTCGCGCTGATTGATGCTTTGCTGCATCGACAGGCGTGCTTTTGAAATGCGGGCGTTGGTGGCAAAACCGGTAAAGATCGGAATGTTGAGGTTCAATGTGATGGCAGAGATATCGAACCAGCTACCGCCCGATTTGAAAAAGTCGAATTCATTGCGCTGCGCATTTTTGTTGTAATAAGCGCTGAGCGACAGCGTGGGTATCTTGCTCATTTTGTACCGCTGCACATCATACTGGCGCAGTTTTACACCCATATTGAGATACTGAAAATCGCGGCGCTGGGCATAGTCAAACTGTGAGGCATCCAGCACGCCATCACGTATCATTTCGTTCGACAGTGTATCGGTCAGCACCACTTCATCCCTGATAGGCATACCCATCAGCACCTTGAGACCCAGATAGCCATTGCTGATTTGATTTAGTGCATTGGTTTTTTCCGTATTCAGGTTCACCAGTTGCACATCAAGTTTGTCGAGATCCAGTTTTTCGGCAAATCCGTTATCGTACATGATACGGGTATCCTTCTTCAGTTTTTCGAGTCGGTCGAGGTTGGCATCGATCAGGTCGAGCTGTGTTTTACTTACTACCAGCTGATAATATATTTTATGAATATTGACCCGGATAGTCTCTTCCGTGATCTCCACATTTTTCTGCTGAAACTCGATGAGGGTTTTGCGCGCCTGCAGGCCGGTAAACACCTGCCCGTCAAACAACAGCTGATTCAGGGTGACGCCGCCTGTTGCGTTCCATTTCACACCAAAGGCCAGTTCTTCAAATGTACCGGGCGTGCCGCCAAAGAACTCGGCAGGTACCAGGCTTACGGGCAGTTTGGCATTATAGGTCATGGAACCGCTGGCGCTGATCTGCGGATAGGCACTACCCGTCACTTCGCGGTTGGTTTGCTGCTGTATCTGTACATCCAGCAGTGCATTCTTCACCTGCACATTATTTTTGCGGGCATAATCGATCGCCTGTTGCAGACTCATTTCATGCTTTGTCTGCGCCATGCTGATCACCGGCAACAGGGCCAGTATCAGTATCCATCTTCCCCGCTTACTTCCTTTCGTCATGGTTATGGTTTTTGTTTCTTTCTTGATTGTATTTCTGTATCAGCTTCTGTCCTTTGGGGGTACAGATTCCATATAAAAAATTGAGTGTGATCTCGCGCACTATTGCTCCCAGATCCGATTTGCCGGCAGGAAACACTTCGGGATTAAATACCAGGAATGCGCTTACGAGGCGGTATTTGGCCAGGATATTAATATTGATCTCCGGCCGGTACAATCCCTGATCCACTCCCCGCAGCAGGTTATCCCGGATCACTCCAAACAAAAAACCCTGCTGATGATTTTCCAGTTTCTTGTACGAAGAGGGATGATATTTCTGCATATCATATATGAGCGATGGATTGGTCAGCCGCAGCATATCATCCATCATTTCCATACCCAGGTACATTTCGTGTACCGGGTTTTCACTACGCTGTGTACAGATGAGGCATTCATTCTCATTACTGTTCAGCTCCATATCCACCACCGCTTCTACCAGCGCATCCTTATCGGTAAAAAATTGGTAAATGGTTTTTTTGCTCATGCCGAGATGGTGGGCTATCTCGTCCATACTGATACTGCGGATGCCATACCGCAAAAAGAGCTCGTGAGCCTTTTCTATTATTCTTTCCTGATGATCCATAGTCACAAAATCGGCAACAAAACTATGGAAACTTTTTTCGTTACGAAAGTTTCCATCCTTTTTTTTATCCGTTTATCCCAATCGGTTTTGCGAACGATTGTTGGTCTCTGCGGGTAATCTATTTCCCTACCTTTGCCAGCAAATGCCCCCTTTGCAAAAGCCTACAAGGACCTCTAACCGCTTGCAGCTCAGAAAACTGCTGCGCTATTTTGTGCAGGGTATGATCATCCTGGCTCCTATTGCCATCACCGTCTGGGCTGTGGTAGCTGCCTTCAATTTTGTGGACGGCCTGCTACCCAACCTGATCCACAATCTTTTCCCCTCCCTGATTGATGTCGATGAGCGGGGCTACCCCAAAAAAATCCCCGGTCTGGGCTTTGTGATCATGATCGCCCTTATCATACTGGTAGGCTGGGTCAGCAGCAACTTCCTGATGGGCGGTGTGATCAACATCTTTGATCACTGGCTGGAGCGTACCCCGGTCATCAAATTCATCTACACTTCGACAAAAGATTTCTTTGAAGCGTTTGCCGGCGACAAGAAAAAATTCAACAAAGCTGTACTGGCCAACGTATTTTCTACTGATGTATGGATAGTAGGTTTCCTTACCGATGAGGAAATGGGCAAGTTTGAAATGGGGTCTGATAAAGTGGCTGTATATGTACCACAGGCCTACAACTTTGCCGGTCAGTTATATATTTTACCCCGCGAAAAAGTACGCAAGATCGACGCCATCACTTCAGGCGAAGCTATGAAATATGCCGTCACCGGCGGTGTGGTAGATTTGGAAGAAGAGCGGAAAAAACCGGAACTTAGCACAGACAAGGATTAAAACTTCTTACCTGATTTTGTGTTCCTCTTTTGCGAATCGTGAGAATATCTCTTCTATATCAGGATCATCTATTCTCTCCATTTCATTTATTTCTATTAATACCTGCCGAGGAATCCTGAAAGAACGTATTGATGAGCCGGGTGTGCCATTATATATGAGCTTAAATGACTTTAATTTAATACCCTTTGCCTTTTCAAGGCAGGGAGAAAGCGAAAAAAAGTATTTATCGAATGCAGAAGAGTAGGCAAGTATGGTACTGTCGCCGTATGTCTCATCTTTCTTTGTTTTACTGATGTACTTTTCAGTATAATTCCGCCTGTCTTCTGACCATTTACCCTCGACTAAAGAATCGTTGGCCATAACCCGAGTATAGAATGGGTCAAAATCTGTGATCGTCTCATGCTTAAGAAGAGAATCTACCGAAAAAAAAGCTTCTCCCTTTACCGAAAGTGAATCATACCTGATCCCCTGAGAGGCGTTGACCCGGTAAACGAAGTATCTGTTTGTTTCACCGATCTTAATTACGCTATCTTTTGATCCATCATTTGAGGATAAGTCCCTTTCTGTGCGGTACCTTTCGACAGGATGTACAAATACAATTATGCTATCTTTTTGATAGTACCTACGGATGCCTTCAAAATAACCTATAGTATCTAAACCCGGCAAAGGAATTTTTGATCGCATCTCCAGGCCTGTCAAACCCGGGCTTTGAGCCCCGGACGACTTATCATAGCTTTTAAATGACAATAACACTGAAAATCCGATAAGGGTCGCAGCTATTAATAAGAATAACTTATTCATTGACGCTTGAATTAGGTTTAGATATATGCCGCATAGGCATTGATAGTCGGGCGGTGCCAAGTTATTGAAAGCTATACCGTGAAAAAAACGGGTTTTTAGACGAACTCCCTTTGCGATCTTTGATCGTTAAGGATTAAGCTCCCTTACGGTTTGGTCCATTTTTTCACTGATCAAACCGTAAACTCATGCGTACATTTTTGCGCTTATCCCTCCTTTTACCATTCACCTTCTGCCTTTCGCAGTGCCATGCCTGGGGCTTTTATGGGCACAAACGCATCAATTTCCTGGCTGTATTTCTATTGCCTCCGGAGATGCTGGTATTGTATAAACCCCATATTTCCTTTCTCGAAGAGCATGCCGTAGACCCCGATAAGCGCCGGTATGCCGTAGCAGAAGAAGGCCCCCGCCACTACATTGATATGGATCGGTATGGTTCCTATCCCTTCGATTCATTACCCCGTACCTGGAATGCAGCCCGCGATCGTTTCACGGTCGACAGCCTGCAAACCCATGGCATTGTGCCCTGGTGGATACAAACCATGCTGCACCGGCTGACCGGAGCCTTTGGGGCCGGAGATGCCAAACGTATCCTTAAATTATCGGCTGAACTGGGGCATTATATAGCAGATGCCCATGTACCCCTGCATACCAGCAGCAACCACAATGGTCAGTTTACCAATCAGCGGGGCATTCATGGTTTCTGGGAAAGTCGTATTCCGGAACTGCTCGCAGACCAGCACTGGGATTTTCTGATGCAAAGAGCTGTTTATCTGCAGGACCCACTCCGCTTCACCTGGGACCGCATCCTGGAAAGCGCTCTGGCCACCGATTCCGTATTAAAAATGGAAAAAGAGCTCTCCCGGCGTTTCCCGCCCGATCAGCGGTATGCTTTTGAAGAAAGAAATGGCCGCCTGGTACGCCAGTACTCCACTGCTTATACACTGGCTTACAACCGCATCATGGGAGGTATGGTGGAGCGGCGTATGCGGCAATCCATTTTTGCCGTGGCCAGCTTCTGGTATACAGCCTGGATCAATGCCGGCCAGCCCGATCTGCGGCAGTTGGGTCCGGTAAAATGGGATCCGGCTGATGAAGTTGGTTTCGAAGCCCTGCAGCAGGCCTGGAAAGCAGCTTCTATCAAAGGCCGCACACACGAATAATTGTTATTCAAAAGCTTTGCTGCCACCCGCTTCTTTCCCTGTTTGTATACTGCAAACCAATGATTGAAGCTTATCTTTGCCCACTCAATTAAAACCCGGTCAAGCGTGACTACAACTGAAAAAAAGCGGATGCATAACTTCAATGCAGGCCCTTCTATCCTGCCCCGTGAAGTATTTGAAGAAGCCAGCCAGGCTATTCTCGATTTTAACGGCACCGGCCTTTCCATTCTGGAGATCGGCCATCGTACACCCCTGTTTGAAGGAGTTCTCAACGAAGCTGTATCGCTGGTAAAGGAACTGATGCAACTGGATGAGCAGCATGAAGTACTATTTCTGCATGGCGGAGCCTCCACACAGTTTATGCAGGTGCCTATGAACCTGCTCAACGAAAATGAAATGGCCGCCTATACCGACACAGATGTATGGGGCACCAAAGCCATTAAGGAAGCCAAACTGTTTGGTCACGTTGAAGTAGTATGCAGCTCAAAAGATAAAAATTATACTTACCTGCCCAAAGGCTTTCACGTGCCTGCTACCGCACGGTACCTTCATATTACTACCAACAACACTATCTATGGCACCCAATGGCAGGATCTGGATGCATTTTACCAGTACAAAGTACCCCTGGTAGCCGATATGAGCAGCGACATCCTGAGCCGCAGCATCGATTTCAACCGGTTCGATCTTATTTATGCAGGCGCACAGAAAAATGTGGGAGCCGCGGGCGTAAACCTGGTAGTAGTCAATAAAGAAATTCTGGGAAAGACCAATCGCGCTATTCCCACAATGATGGATTACCGCAATCATATTGCGAACGGATCCATGCTTAACACGCCTCCTGTATTTGCCGTATATATCTGTATGCTCACGCTGCGCTGGCTGCATCGCCAGGGTGGTGTAAAAGTGATGGAGCAAAAAAATCAGGCAAAAGCCGACCTGTTCTATAATACACTGGACCAGTTGCCCCTGTTTCGCGGCACTGTGGCGAAAGAAGACCGTAGCCACATGAATGGTGTATTTGTGATCGACAACCCCGAGCTGGAAAAGGAATTTGGCGAACGCTGCAAGCAGGAAGGCCTGTATGGCGTAAAAGGGCACCGCAGTGTGGGCGGATTTCGTATCTCGATGTACAACGCATTGCCGATCGAAAGCGTCATTACACTCACCGATCTCATGAAGGATTTTGCTCAGCAAAAAGGATAAAACGTTTTTTACAAAAAAGGATAAAAGAGTCAATAACCAACTGATGGCAAACATTAAACCTTTCAAAGCCCTGAGACCTCAGCAAAATGTAGCTGCACAGGTAGCCTCGCGTCCCTATGATGTACTTAACAGTGAAGAAGCCCGTACTGAAGCTGCCGGCAATCCCCTTTCCTTTCTGCATATTACCAAAGCAGAAATCGATCTGCCTGCAGATACCGATATTCACAGTCAGGCCGTATATGATCAGGCCAGAACAAACCTCAATGACTTTCGCAACAATGGCACATTGATACAGGAAGAAGTGCCCTGTTACTATATTTATCGTCTTATCATGAATGGCCGCAGTCAAACCGGCCTGGTATGCGTATCATCTGTAGATGATTATTTTAATGATGTGATCAAAAAACACGAATTTACCCGGCCCGAAAAGGAAAAGGACCGGATCGATCATATGCAAACCATCCGTGCGCAAACGGGCAATGTATTCCTGGCCTATAATAATGTGAGCGAAATGGATGAGCTGGTCAATAACTGGAAGACGAGCCATGCCCCTCTCTATGATTTTACAGCCGCAGACAGCGTGCAGCATACGGTATGGGCAGTCTCTGATGAGACTACGGTCAACCGCATCACTTCCATCTTTGCACAGCAGGTACCGGCCACTTATATCGCCGATGGGCACCATCGTGCTGCCTCTGCTGCCAAAGTAAGCAAAGCGCTTCCCGACAGTGCCGATGCCCGTTATTTCCTGACCACTATATTTCCTGCCAGCGAGCTGGCGATTATGGATTACAACCGTGTGGTAAAAGACCTGGACGGCAAGGACAGCGACGATTTCATCAGCGCCCTGCAGGATGATTTTATGATCACGCAAAGCCCTGAAGCGGTAAAACCCGGTCAACTGCATGAGTTTGGCATGTATCTGGATAAACAGTGGTATATCCTCACCTCCCGGAAAGACACGTATACAGAAGACCCTATCGGTGTACTGGACGTGACCATCCTTTCGAACAATGTGCTGGATAAACTGCTCGATATAAAAGATCAGCGTACCGACAAGCGTATCGACTTTGTGGGTGGTATCCGTGGGCTGGGTGAGCTGGAAAAGAGAGTCAACAGCGGTGAAATGAAAATAGCATTCAGCCTGTATCCCGTGACTATTCAGCAATTATTTGATATTGCCGACAGCGGACAGGTGATGCCGCCCAAAAGTACCTGGTTTGAGCCCAAACTGCGCGATGGGTTGCTGACCCACCTGATCTGATCGGCCGGCGAAATGCTCAAATAAATGTTATAAAAAATGGCCCGGCTTCCGGGCTGAATTGATCTGATTAATTTGCGACCATGAAAAAATATGCACTTCTTTTCATTGCAGGTTTTACAGCACTGGCCAGCCTGGCTCAGGGCGATGATCCCAAAACCCTGCACGAAACGGCCAAATCATTCATGCGGTCAGGTGATTTTGACAATGCAGTAGTAGTACTCAAAAGAGCACTCAGCCAGGACAAAGACAACCTGGAAATGCAGAAGGACCTGGTCATGAGCTATTATCTCAAGCGCGATTATGTGCGTGCTCTCGAAGGTGTGAAGGTATTGGTAGACCGCGATGATGCCGATGAAGTTACTTACCAGATCGCCGGCAACGTATACAAGGCACTGGAAGAAGTAAAGGATTGCGAGAAAATGTATAAAAAGGCGCTGAAGAAATTCCCTAAAAGCGGTCCGCTCTACAGTGAATATGGTGAACTGTTGTGGGCCGGCAGAAATTTCTCCGCTATTGACCAATGGGAAAAGGGTATACAGGCCGATCCCGCTTATGGAGGCAACTATTATAATGCAGCTCTCTATTATTTTTATACCAAAGACAAGGTTTGGAGTGTGATCTATGGAGAAATATATGTGAATATGGAAAGCCTTTCAGAGCGGGGCTCTGCGATGAAAGGCCTGCTGTTGCAGTCTTATAAAGAGAAATTGTTTGCAGAAGCAGACCTCCTGAAAGGGGAAGAAAAAAACAAGAGCGAATTTGCCAAAGCCTTTCTCGAAACAATGGGTCGCCAGAGCACTGTTGCCAACAAAGGACTCACCGTTGAAACGCTCACACAGATCCGCACGCGTTTTATCCTCGACTGGGATGCGAAATATGCGGCTAAATTTCCTTTCCGCCTGTTTGACTACCAGCGTCAACTGCTGCAGAGTGGCATGTTTGAAGCATATAACCAGTGGTTGTTTGGCCCGGCCAATGACCTGGCTGCGTACGACAACTGGACCAAAACACACGCTGAGCAATTTGAAGCGCTTGACAAATTTCAACGCAACCGGGTATTCCGGATGCCACCCGGCCAGTACTATAAGGTTAATTAACTTTTTTCTATCCAACAAAGCCCTGCAGCCACGCGATGCAGGGCTTTTTTATATATCCTTTTTTGCCTAATTTGTCCGTCCATTAGCCATATCAATTTCCTGTCACCTGCCTCTTATTTACTAATAACGATTGTATGATGACTGAACCCCGCAGATTATTTGATTGCATCAACTGGCACCTCGAAAGAAAACCACTTGACGTGATGCTGGCCGGCAAAGAAGGCGGTCAATGGAAAAAATACAGCACCCAACAGGTGGCCGGTATTGTAAATGAGTTGAGTGCCGGACTGCTGGCACTCGGTATCGGACCCCACGATATGAGCGTGGAAGGCCGCGATAAAGTAGCCATCCTCTGCAAAAACAGGCCCGAATGGCTCATGGTAGACCTGGCAGTACAGCAGATCGGCGCCATCCTTACCCCGGTATATCCAACTATCAATGTCAACGAACTGGAATTTATCCTGCGCGATGCACAGGTGAAGGTTGTTTTTGTCAACGATGAAGACCTCTACCACAAAGTATTAAGCCTACGCGATAAGGTACCCAGCCTGCAGCACATCTTTACCTTTGAACATGTGGCCAATGCCCGTCACTGGAAAGAAGTACAGGCTCTCAGCACATCCGCACATCTGGCAGAAATAAAAAAACTCTCCGATAAAGTACGCTACGAAGATGTGGCCACCATACTGTATACATCAGGCACTACCGGCACACCCAAAGGGGTAATGCTCACCCATAGCAATATCCTTTCCAACGTAGTGGCCTGCCTGCCCTGTTTCCCCCCGGGCGATAACCAGACTGCATTAAGCTTTCTGCCGCTCAATCATATTTTTGAAAAAATGGTGAGCTATCTCTACCTGTTCAGAGGCACTTCCATTTATTATGCCGAAAGCCTGGACACGATTGGCGACAACCTCAAAGAGGTGCAGCCGGAAATGTTTACCACGGTACCGCGATTGCTCGAAAAGGTATATGACCGCATCATGCAAAAAGGCGCGGAGCTTACCGGTATCAAGAAAAAACTGTTTTTCTGGGCGCATGGCCTGGCAGAACGTTATGAGATCAACCGCAACCAGGGATTCTGGTACAACCTGCAACTGGGTATTGCCAATAAATTAATTTTTAGCAAGTGGCGCGAAGGCCTGGGCAATCGTGTACGCTGTATTGTGACTGGCGGCGCCGCCTGCCAGGTACGCCTGATCCGCATCTTTACTGCCGCACGTATTGTGATCATGGAAGGTTATGGCCTTACCGAAACATCACCCGTTATCGCAGTAAACCGCTTTCAGGAGCAGGACCGGAAATTTGGCACCGTAGGTCCGCTCATTGATGGTGTGGAAGTAAAGATTGCCGAAGATGGCGAGATCCTGAGCAAAGGGCCGCATATCATGCTGGGTTATTACAAACGTCCCGACCTGACCGAAGAAGCCGTGACAGATGGCTGGTTTCATACCGGCGATATCGGCACTATGGTAGAAGGCCGTTTCCTGAAGATCACCGACCGCAAAAAAGAGCTCTTCAAAACCAGTGGCGGCAAATATGTAGCACCGCTGCCGGTAGAAAATAAATTAAAAGAATCTCCTTATATAGAGCAGGTAATGATCGTAGGGCCTGAACGCAAGTTTGTAGGCGCTCTTATCATTCCTTCTTTCCCCAACCTGCGCGAGTGGGCCCGTCAGCACCAGGTACCTGATGGCAGCAATGAAGAGCTGATCCGCAATCCACAGGTCATCGGTTTTTATAAGGACCTTGTTGAAAGTTTTAATAAATACTTCAATCATGTAGAGCAGATCAAAAAATTTGAACTGCTGCCTAATGAATGGAGTATCGATACCGGCGAGCTCACACCCAAACTTTCTATGAAACGGAAAGTGATCACGGAGAAATATAAGGATGCGATCGAGCGTATCTATGAGTGAGTAGTAAGTTTTAAGTGTTAAGTTATAAGTAATCAGTTAGCCGATCAGGATACTTCGCGCGCCGATCGGTGTCCTATAGTTCCTTCTTTCACTTTACCATCTATTTTTTACCCTCCACCTTACTTAAAACTTATAACTTAAAACCCATTACTCACAGATCGGTAATCGGCTTATACTTCGGCACAAGCGACTTCATAATGACCCATGCTACAAGATACAGTACAGCGCAGAGCACAAACATGATGGTATAGGCCGTTTCAATATGTCCCAGTTCCTTATAATGATCGGTCAGGGCTCCACTGAGTTTCGTAATGAGTACACCGCCCAGTCCGCCGGCCATACCGCCGATACCTACTACTGAACCGATGGCTTTTTTGGGAAACATGTCTGATACAGTGGTGAAAATATTGGCGCTCCAGGCCTGGTGCGCCGATGCGCCGACTCCTATCAGGATCACGGGCACCCAGTATGAAATATCTCCCAATGGTTGTGCTGCCAGTACTACCAATGGGAATAAAGCTATAATAAACATGGCGCGCATCCGCCCGTCATAAGCCTCGTACCCTTTTTTCATAAAGTACACGGGAAACCAGCCACCGCCAATGCTACCAATCATCGTCATGCTGTATAATACAAACAAGGGGAACGCAATATCTGTTTTTACCATGCCATATTGTGCCTCGAGATACTTGGGCAGCCAGAAAAGAAAAAACCACCATACGCCGTCTGTCAGAAACTTGCCAACTGTAAATGCCCATGTCTGACGATAACCGAGCAGCTTAACCCAACGCACTTTTTCTTCCGCTCCTTTATTATCAGCAACAGGTTGCTCCGTTGCATTATCGCTGAGGATGTACTGCATTTCTGTGGCCGAAAGGCGTTTCTGTTTTTCAGGACGGTCATAATAGATGTTCCAGAAAAACAACCAGATGAAACCAACAGCTCCCACCAGGATGAATGCTGTTTGCCAACCCCAGTTAGCCGCGATAAAAGGCACCGTCACCGGAGCCAGAATAGCGCCCACATTAGCACCGGAGTTGAAAATACCGGTAGCAAATGAGCGTTCCTTTTTCGGGAAATATTCAGCAGTGGCTTTAATAGCTGCCGGGAAGTTGCCCGCCTCACCAAATGCAAGTACTGCCCGCGCAATCATAAACCCAAGAACTGAGGCAGGTACAGCCACGAGTCCGGCAGAAGCTAACGCGTTTGAAAAGAAATCACCCATAGGAACAGCAACCGCGTGTAAAATGGCGCCTATAGACCAGATAATAATTGCCCACGTATAACCCGATCTTGTACCAAGCCGGTCAATGATCCTTCCGGCAAATAAGAGTGATACGGCATACACAAACTGAAATGCGGCAGTAATATTTGCATAGTCAGTGTTAGTCCAGTTAAACCGTTCGCTCAGGTCTGTCGAAAGCAGGCTGAGCACCTGCCTGTCAAGATAGTTGACGGTGGTGGCAAAAAATAACAGGGCGCAAATGGTCCATCTGTAATTTCCGATTTTTGGCTGCATGATCGTTGGTTTTCGTTGCCGCAGGCAACAATGGTGAACTAATTAGAGCTTTATTTTTTTGATTGCCTGATGGCCTGGATCAATTGAATAGCTTCGGCAGTCTTGCTGCTCACCCGTGCAAAATCATCTGCTGCCAGTGCTTCTTTGGTGATCAACTGGCTCCCCATACCTACGGCTATCACTCCGGCCTTAAACCAGGCTCCCAGGTTTTCTACGGTTGCATCCACACCACCTGTCGGCATAAATTGTGTTTGCGGAAACAGTTCGCGGATAGCCTGTACAAATCCGGGACCCAGCACAGAGCCGGGGAAAAGTTTGATCAGTTGTATACCAGCCTGTGTCGCCACATGAATCTCTGTTGGCGTCATACAGCCCGGTATCCACAGCACCTTGCGCAGATAGGCCACATCACATACATCATTATCAAATACCGGACTGACCAGGAAATCGGCACCGGCATCCAGAAAGCGATTAGCCTGATCGGCAGTGGTAATAGTACCTGCGCCAATAATCAGGTCAGGCAGCTCCTGTAGCCGCAGCTGATGCAGTCGCTTCAGATTTTCGAGTGCCTGTACGCCCCTGTTGGTGAATTCAACAACACGCACCCCTGCTGTATACAACGCTCTTACTACATTTGTACATACCTCCGCATCTGCATGATAAAACAAAGGCAACAGGCCCTGTTCACTTATCTGCCGGATCAATTGCTGATTACTTTCCATATTCATTTATTGGGCCGAAGCCGTTTGCATTTCTGCTAATCGTTTTTCAATGGAGGCCACTGTCTGGCGCGTGGCATCACCTACCTCATGCAACTTGCCTACAGCTGCTGCTGCTGCAAAGTTGATCAGGTGTTGTGGCAATAGCTGTTGCTGCATACCATAAATAATACCGGCCATAAAACAATCGCCACTACCCACTTTATCCACTACTTTGCCGATAGGAAAAGTGAGTGACCGCCTGAACCGCCCTTCTTCCTGGTAAACCGCCCAGTATGTATCTGCGAGCCGGAAGGTATAGGCCATTTGTTTTACCTGCGGAAACCTCAGTTTCAGATCGCGCATGCTGTTCATGGCTGCATGTACCAGTTCCTCTTCAGAGAGGCCCGCGCTTTCTTTAATAGGAGAGCTCACTCCCAATAAACTCTCGGCAGCCCAGCAATTACCCATCACTACATCACAATAACTCACCAGCGCGGGCATTACTTCCACCGGGCTCACTCCATATTGCCACAACTTTGCGCGATAATTCAGGTCTACAGAAATAGTCAACCCCATAGAGCGGGCGACCTGCACGGCCTCCAGGCATACGGCTGCCACATCGGCATTCAACGCAGGGCTGATAGCGCTGAAGTGAAACCAGCTGCAATCCTTCAAGACTTCTTTCCAGTTGATCATGCCCGGCATTAATCCGGCAAATGCAGAATAGGCTCTGTCATAAATAACACCGGCATGCTTAAGGTCGGCGCCCTGCGGCAAATAATAAGCGCCAATACGTTCGCCCCGTTTGACAAGAGTGCTGGTATTCGATTCTTTTCTGCTGCAGTTCTGCTACAATTTCCTCGCTCAGGTAATTGCCGGGCAGTGCGGTGATATATTTGACCGGTAGTCCCCAGCCTGCCAGTGCCGTTGCGGCATTCAGCTCTGCGCCGCCAATATATACAGCCATGGCAGCATCCTGTATCCATTTACCTTCGAGAGCAGGAGAGTATCGTAGCAGCAACTCACCAAAGCAGCATATGCTGCCCGGTTTTACTCCATTATATTGTTCTGTGTTACTCATTACTAGTTACTATTGCAGCGTGGCTACCGGAGCAGGGTCCATGTCTGTAAATGTTTTGTTTTCGCCTGCCATACCCCAGATAAAACCATAGTTGGCTGTACCGCAACCAAAATGTACACTCCAGGGAGGAGAGATCACAGCATCATGATTGCCCATAGCGATATGCCGTGTTTGCTGTGGCTCGCCCATAAAATGAAATACGCGGTGATCAGGATGTACGTCGAAATAGAAATATACCTCCATACGGCGTGTATGCGTATGCGGCGGTACCGAATTCCATACACTGCCGGCTTCCAGGATAGTAAGTCCCATCACCAGCTGGCAGCTTTGCAAACCATCGTCATGAATATATTTATAGATAGTCCGCTTATTGGAAGTGGAAATATCGCCCAGTGATACAGGTGATGCTTCTTCTTTGGTGCAGCGCTTATTGGGATACTCATGATGAGCTGGAGCCGACAGCAGATAAAATACAGCAGGAGCCGCAGCATCACTGCTTGCAAAACTGACAGCACGGGTGCCTTTGCCAATATATACGGCATCCAGCTTATTTAATTCATAGCTCACTCCATCTGCTATTACAGTGCCTGTACCGCCAACATTGATCACGCCGAGCTCCCGTCGTTGCAGAAAATAATCGGCACGCAATTCGGGATGATTGGGCAGCTCAATTGCTGCAGTACCCGGCTGCACACCGCCGACGATCATACGGTCATAGTGTGAGTAAGTCAGACGCACCTCTCCCTGGCCAATAAGCCCCTGGATCAAAAAATGTTCACGCAACTGTTCTGTTGTCATTCCCTTCACTTCCGAAGGACTGTTGCCAAATCGTATATCCATGAGTGTTTAAAAGTTTAAAAGTATAAAGGGTATAAAGGGTATAAAGTGTATAAAGTGTTTAAAGAGTTTAAAGGGTTTAACGGGATAGATCGCAAAGAGTACAAAGCAGGCAAAGAACTTAACCGCCACATCAGCACATTTTCACATCAGCCACTAGCACATCGCCTCTCCCATCTTCAAATCCTCAAATCACCAAATCTTCAAATCCTCTCTTCATTAGCACATTTTCACATCAGCACACTAGCACATTACTTCTCCGATCTTCAAATCCTCAAATCACCAAATCTTCAAATCATCCTTTCGTTAGCACATTTTCACATCAGCACACTAGCACATTATCTCCCCATCCATCCTCCATCTACCGTCACTATCGTTCCCTGTATATAGCTGGCTGCCGGGGAGGCCAGAAATACGGTGGCGCCTTTCAGGTCATCTGCTTCGCCCCAGCGGCCGGCGGGTATACGATCGAGGATCGATTTGCTTCGCACTGCATCATTACGAAGTGCCTGTGTATTATCGGTGGCAATATAACCGGGTGCGATGCCATTTACATTAATACCTTTTCCGGCCCATTCATTGGCCAACGCTTTTACCAGGCTGGCTATCGCGCCTTTACTGGCAGCATAACCGGGTACATTTATACCTCCCTGAAAACTGAGTAGTGAGCAGGTAAAGATAATCTTGCCTTCTCCGTGCTCGAGCATTCGTTTGCCTATTTCACGGGCCAGTATAAAAGGAGTATCGAGATTGATAGAAAGCACCTGATCCCAATCTGCATCAGGATGTTCGGCAGCCGGAGCGCGTTTGATAGTACCTGCGTTATTCACCAGGATATCTATGCGGTCATGTGCTTTTTTTACTTTTTCGATAAATGCATAGAGGCTGTCGCGATTGGAGAAATCTGCCTGGTAAGCGGTGAATTGGCGGCCGAGTGCCTGTACCGCTTTTTCTATTTCGCTGCCACTGCTTTCGAGTGAGGCCGATACACCAATGATATCAGCACCGGCTTCTGCCAGGCCAATAGCCATTGCCTTACCAATTCCTTTGTTGCATCCGGTAACCAATGCCTGTTTTCCGGTGAGATCAAATTGCTGAAGTATTCCCATAATTCCTGAATTAAACGGTTGCCTGACTCAGGCCTGCCGCCTGGCTATTGAGTTGCCAGTTGAAATAATTTTTATTGTTATTGTAGCAAATATCCTGGATCACTTTACCTACCCATGGCAGATCATTGGGCAATTCGCCCTGTTCAATCTCTTCGCCAAACAGATCACACAAAATACGGCGGAAATATTCGTGACGGGGAAATGAAAGAAAGCTGCGCGAATCGGTGAGCATTCCCACAAAGCGGCTCAGCAGGCCCATATTTGACAGGGTATTGATCTGTTTGATCATGCCGTCTTTCTGATCGAGAAACCACCAGCCCGACCCCCATTGTATTTTGCCTGCTACAGAGCCGTCGTTGAAGTTGCCGATCATAGTGGCAAACAGAGCATTGTCAGATGGATTAAGATTATAAATGATCGTGCGGGCCAGTTTGTTGTTGGCATCCAGTTTATCAAGAAAGCGTGCCAGGCTACGTCCCTGCCTGAAATCACCCATTGAATCCCAACCTGTATCAGGTCCCAGTTCCTGCATCATACGGGAATTGTTGTTGCGCATAGCGCCGAGATGAAACTGCTGTACCCATCCCTTTTCCCAATCCCACTCAGCGAAATGAATGAGCATGGCTGAACGGAATTTGCGTTGCTCTGCCTCATTGAGTTCTTTACCACCATGTACCTTATGAAAAATAGCGTCTATTTCTGAGCCGGTAAAATCATCTGCATAGAGCTCTTCGAGTCCATGATCAGATACCATACAACCCATAGATGCAAAAAAGTCGTGGCGGTTTTGCAGCGCATATAAAAAGTCGTCGAAGGAGGAAATCGCAATGTTGGTGGCGGCTTCCAGCCTGCGTACATAATTATTAAATACAGTTGGCTGACTCACCTGCATGGCCATATCGGGCCGGAAGGCTGGCAGTACCGGTATTTCAAAACCATCTTCCCGGATCTGCTTATGAAATTCGAGTGTATCAACGGGGTCATCCGTGGTACAGACAAGTTTCACATTCATCATACGCAGCAACTGGCGCACAGAATGTGAGGGCGATTGCAGCATTTCTGTACACTGATCATAGATACGACCGGCAGTTTCAGGATTCAGTGTTTCCGTTATACCAAAATATCGCTGCAGTTCCAGGTGTGTCCAGTGATACAGAGGATTGCGCAGCGTGTAAGGAACGGTTTCGGCCCAGCGCTGAAATTTGTCACGATCGGGCTGGCCGCCGGTGCAATAGCTCTCATCCACACCATTGGTGCGCATAGCTCTCCACTTGTAGTGGTCGCCATACAACCAGGCCTGGGTAAGATTGCCAAACTGTTTGTCTTCAGCAATCTGCTGAGGAGGCAGGTGATTGTGATAATCGATCACCGGCATCTGTTTGGCATATTCATGGTAGAGCTGCTGAGCAGTTTTGGTGCGCAGCAGGAAATTTTCATCTAAAAAATTTTTCATAACACCTGTTTAGGTTCTGACAAATGCTGTATTAAAGTGATACGCCGCGTTTCCAGGGAATAAAATCATCCTGGTTTAACTGCACAGCTTTGGGAATCACTTCGCCACTGGCTGCTTTTATACAATACTCCAGTATTTCTGCACCCATTTCTGCAATGGTTTTCTCCCCATCAATAATTGGGCCTGTATTAATGTCAATGATATCGGCCATACGTGTCGCCAGTGCTGTATTGGTAGCAACTTTGATAGTGGGGCAAACCGGGTTGCCCGTGGGCGTACCCAGGCCGGTCGTAAATAAGATGAGGGTGGCTCCGCTGGCAGCTTTACCGGTGGTAGCTTCTACATCATTACCTGGTGTGCATACCAGGTTGAGGCCGGCGTGTGTGACCGGTTCTGTATAATCCAATACATCTTCTACTGGTGAGGTGCCGCCTTTTTTGGCAGCGCCGGTACTTTTAATGGCATCGGTAATAAGACCATCGCGGATGTTGCCGGGTGAGGGATTCATATGAAACCCTGAACCTGCCCGGTGAGCTGCATCGTTGTAAGTGGTCATAAGATGAATAAACTTATGCGCTGCTATTTCATTGCGTGTGCGGTCGATCAGTTCCTGCTCGGCACCACAGAGCTCGGGAAATTCTGCCAGCAGTATCTTACCGCCGAGTGCTACTACCAGATCGCTGCAATAACCTACAGCCGGATTGGCCGAGATACCGCTGAAGCCATCGCTGCCTCCGCATTTCACTCCTATTACCAGTTTGTCGAGAGAGGCAGGTTTGCGTTCAATCTTATTTATTTCAATGAGACCCAGAAACGTTTTGCGAATCGCTTCGGTGATCAGTTGCTCTTCGCTTTGTGATTGCTGCTGCTCAAATATGAGCATGGGTTTGTCAAAATGCGGATTGCGCTCTTTGAGTGCATCCAGCAGTTCGCGAGTCTGCAGGTGCTGACAGCCAAGACTCATAATAGTAACACCAGCCACATTGGGATGATCTGCATATGCCGCCAGCAGTTTGCCCAGCACTTCTGCATCCTGACGTGTACCACCACATCCGCCCTGGTGATTGAGAAATTTGATACCATCAACATTTTTAAAAATACGGTTGGCGGGTATTACGGCCTCGCGGATATCGAGTGGCGCTGCGGTCACATCTTCTCCCTGCTGATACAGGCGAAGCAGTTCTTTTGTCTTTTGCTTATACTTATCTGTTACAGCATAACCCAGTTCATTATGCAACGCTTCACGGATCACATCAAGATTTCTGTTTTCACAGAAAACGGTAGGAATAAACAGCCAGTAATTGGCCGTACCTACCCGTCCGTCTGAACGGTGGTAGCCATTAAATGTACGTCCTTTGAATGCTGATACATCCGGCGCCTGCCAATGATACTGAAAGGGACGGTATACAAAGGGGTCTGCTTCGTGTTTGGTATTGGCCGTAGTCATCAATCCGCCTTCGGGTACATCATTTTGCATACGACCCACCGTTACACCATACATAATCACGCGGTCTCCCTGTTTCATCAATGTAGTGAAAAACTTATGTTTGGCCGGTATATCGTCTGCAAGCACATATGCATGGCCACCGTACTCCACCGTGCTTCCTTTTGTCAGCGGCTGCAGTGCCACCAGCACATTATCGGTCTCATGCACTTTCAACACTATATGTTTCATCTATACAAGTGATTTATTAAGATATTCAATAGTCAGTAATGCGGCTGGATCACCCTCTTGCAACTGCAACAGGTCTTCTGTCACCTGCGCTTCAAAACCGGGCAAAACTGTCAGATCTGTGTCCCACAATTCGGCATGACTCAATACAGCATGTACCAGATCGCGTCCGTTTGTCAGCGCCCATTTCTCTGCAAAGAAAGCCGCGTGTTCATCCTGGATGGTATAGCTACGGCCATTCCATTTGCCGGTAAAGCTTCCATCCGGCTGCTCCTGTACGCACATTAACCGGATGTAAGCGGCAAAACCCAGGGTCATGCAGACCGGTATTTTATTATGCAATTGATAATAGCGCAGCAACAAAGGTATATTTCTCATCCGCATTTTGGCCGTATAGTTCAGCGCAATACTCAGCCAGCGGTGTTCCAGGAAAGGATTGCGGAAACGGTCGAGGACCGAGTTGGCAAATGCACAGGCTTCATTATAGCTGGCCAGTGTACTGTCTATCGACTCGGCGATCTCCAAAATGAGCAGCCGCCTTACAAACCCGGCCATAGCTTCATCCTGCATGGCTTCTTTCACAGAAATAAACTCATTAAGATGTGCCAGTGCGCAGGCAAACGTATGAGCCCCGTTTAGCAGGCGCAGTTTTAGTTCGCGGAATTTTTCAATATCCGGTGCAATCACTATACGCTTATCTGCTGCGGCAAACGACAACAGTTCCTGTACACGCGGAGCACCCGATTCGATTGCCCAAAGTGCAAATGGCTCAGCAGTGATCATGAGCTCGTCGGTATAGCCGAGGCGTTGCTCCAACTGGGCCTGTTCGGCCGCAGGCAGTTTGCCCGGCACGATGCGATCTACCAGCGTATTACAGAAATGATTGGCATCGGTCAGCCATTGTATAAAACCGGTATCCAGTTTATTGAAAACGGCCAGTTCCAGTACGATAGCCCGCAGGCGGCTGCCATTATCTGCCAGCAGTTCTGTAGGCACGATCACCATGCCGCTGTCGGCCGAGCCACCCAGCACGCGAAAACGCTCATAAAGAAATGCCAGCAGTTTACCGGGAAATGATTCCGGCACACGATCCACGACCTGTTCCTGCACCAGCACAATACCTACTTCTGTTGTATTGGATACAACCACCTGCATATGCGGCGATGCGGCACAGGCAAGTACATCCTGCCATTGCTGATTGGCCGACAATACACGGCTTATGGCGGCATTGACCACAAATATTTCTACTTTATGATCATTCTCAATACCACGGATACAGGTGGTATACAAGCCATCCTGCTCTGCAAATGCATCTGCATCACCCTGGCTGGTTGATTTCACGACTACTATACGTCCATTAAAAATGCCCTGATTATTAGCCTTATTGATAAAATAATCGGGCAGGCCCCGCAGCAGTACACCGGTACCGAATTGCAGCACCCGTTCCGGCAGATCAAATGCTCCGGTCTCCGGCAGCTCCAAAGCCGCCTGTGCAGGTATCTGTACAAGATTCTCTTTATTTAATCGCATCACTCCTCCTTCAGTTTTCTTCGGGATTCCAGCTATTGCCGAATACCCATTTTACAGTAATATCAGCAGCCGTAAGGCCGGCTGGCAGGTTGTCTTTGTACCAGCTAAAATCTTTTCCTCCTTCGCGATGGCATCCGGCATAATAAACCCGGTGCCCCCAGTTGAATGCCGCCGCATTATTGACCCGGTAAATAGCCGAATCGCGCATGTTGGCCGCAAATACACAGTCAACGAGGTAAAACTGCGCATCGCGATGATAACGGCCCAGCAGGAAATTGTCATATCCGCTGAACCGGCAGTTTTTCAATACCGTTTTCGCATCAGCCACTGCAGAGCCATCATGCCAGATGGCAGCAGTGCCACCATGTGCGATGAAATGACAGTTTTCGGCCCAGGCCCATCCACGGGGACAGTCAAGATCCACTCCTCCTTCCATAATGCAATCCTTAAAATACCATTGCCCACTCTTCACCTCCCAGGGACTCACTGTATCACCACCTCTGGAAATAAAGTGGCAGTTGATTGCTTTCAATCGTGTAACATTCAGCGTACGTAAAGCCATTTGATGACCATCGGCACGGATAACACGTTTTCCACCTGCCGTATCCAACGGACAATTCACTGTCCTGGCATCGGGATTATCCATTGCATACGTATTGGCGATGGTCAGGTTTTTCAAAGTCACATCATTGGCTCCTACATTGACCGTGGCCACACCCCAGTCATCGAGGTGACTGCAACGCCATTCGTCTCTTGCTATGGCTGCCTGCAGTATAGTTTCTTCCGGGCTCTCTCCCTCCAGTATCACCTGTGTTTTTTCGATATAAATCTTTTCGCGATACATTCCTTTACGGATATAGATGGTTCGCGGTGATGATGCTTCTGCCGGCAGGCTGTTGAGCGCTCCCTGCACTGTCTTGAAATCACCTGACCCATCGGCTGCTACTATTATCCGTTGCTGTGCCGCAACCGGCAACATAGCAATAGTCAGTACTGATATGAATACCCATTTCCTCATTTCTTCGCCTGCTTCAGCAGCCAGTAAGCCAGATCATCTGCTGCGCCGAGGTTGTCAAAACTGGCAGGCAGCCTGCGGCCATCCACATATTCATTATACAGCCAGGGATCACCTACCACCAGCACCTTACCTTTTCCATAAGCTGCCACCGCTATGATCACTCCTTCCTTATCTTCAATCAGTGCTTTGGCCGGTGCTTTTACCGACAAGGCACTGATCTCTTTCAAAAACATGCGGCGCTGTTTAAATACAGCATTGTGTGCTGGCACATTTACCTCACCCATCGGGAACACATCATCTTTTACCATATTGCGGCTTACATCGGTAAAACTGATACCGAATTTTCCGGCCAGCTGGTTAAACTGTTTCAACTCACAGTTGGCACTGTCATTACCCATCAACAGTAATACTCCGCCCGCTTTTACCCAATTGCTGATCACGGTGGCGTACTCCGGAGTCATATAATTGGGTTGTGGATTATCTTTTACATGGTCCGGATCTACAATGATGTAAACGCTGGCTTTACGGAGGTTCGCTGCTGTGGGAGCTACATCGAGGTTGGCCAGCTGTGCACCATATTTGGTGAACTTGTTACCAAAGAAAGCAAAGCCGGGATGCGACCATTCTGTCCAGGTGTAGTGCCAGTAATCATTTTTACCACCGGCATCTTTTCTCTTTTCGCTATTGAAGTAGCGATCGAGCAATACTGTCTTACCCGTACCCAATTTAGGCCCTTCGAGCAATTCCATTTCAGTAGCACACAAAATGAATGCGCCCATTCCTTTGGGATCATTCACTACCACCGGTTCGCTCATATAATAAGAAAAACTTCCATCCCGATAAGGAGTACCGCCAAGACCAGATACACTTACCGTGCCTTTGAGATCGAGCCGATCACCATTGCGCTGAAGAAATTCTTTTTTTATTCCTTCATATCCTTTGCGTGCTTTGGCCAGATACGATGCAGGCAGGTATCCTTTGCGCACTCCCCTGGCCAGGGTATAAACAAGCATTGCGGAAGCTGATGCTTCGCGATAGTTGCCCGCTTCACGCGGCTTATCGGGTATATCATACCAGAGCCCGGAAGCAGGGTCCTGTACATTTGCCACCGCTTTTGCAAAACGTTGCAGAATGGCCTTCACTGTATCGCGGCCCGGATAGTTATCGGGAAAATAATCAAGTGCATCTACCAGCGCCATGCCATACCAGCCCAGTGCACGCCCCCATACGTGAGGAGAACGGCCGGTTTGCTTATCGGCCCATTGTTGTGTCCGGCTTTCATCCCAGCCATGATACAACAATCCGGTTTTGGGATCGCGCGCATAACGCTCCATTAATGAAAACTGACGAACGATATCGGCAAAAGCAGTATCGTCATGAAAGATGCTGGCATACTCTGCATAAAACGGCTGCCCCATATAAAGCCCATCGAGCCACATCTGGTATGGGTACACTTTTTTATGCCAGAAACCACCGGCCGATGTGCGCGGATGTGTACGCAACTGATCACGCAGCAATGTGGCTGCCTTGCGGTATTTCTCTTTTCCTGTTACCTGAAACAAAAGCAACAGCAATTTGCCATTGTTGATATGATCAATATTATATTCTTCGCTTTTATATCCTTTGATACTGCCGTCATTCTGCACATAAAAATCCATGCTGCGCTGAATGTAATCAAACCACTGTCCTTCGCCTGTCTGTTTCCAGATGGCTTCCACTCCTTTTAATATCACTCCCTGGTCGTATCGCCATTTGGCCACTTTATCGTTTTGCAACAAAAACGAATCGGGCCAGAGTTGCATAGCGGTGCGGGCCATCTGCTGCGAAAGTGGTGCGGGTGATGTCTGCTGCGCAGTACCCGTCAGCACAGTCATCGAAAGTCCTATCCAAAACAAATACTTCATATCCGGTCAGTTTTTCTGATCATTGGCTGCCACTGCTCCCAGTTCATAACTGATGAGTTGCTGTGCAGCTTTTGTGTCAATATTTTTCCAGTTCACCTGGCCACTCCGTTCGCCGCTCACACGAAAAAGCAATGGGGTACCGGGTGCATATTTTAATCCATCAAAATGAATACGGTCACTTTGCAGGATATCTACCAGTGGTTCGGCTGCCGGCGACTCAATACGTACATTACGGAAGGTGATATCACTGGCTTCCTGTATATCAATCCCTTTTCGTGCGCTGATCACCATATTTTCCATCACAATACCGCTGATATGCATTTCAGGTAAGCCTCTTATGAAAACACCTTTTTCTGCTCCATTGCAATACACATCGCTGATATGAATGTTGCGGAATATAGGAGTGGTCTCGTCTACCGGCTTAAATTCTACTTTTGGCAATTCCCGTTTTTCGCCCGCCAGCGCTATGGGGTCCTTTGCCGCATAATACATGTCAAACAGGATTGCCTCACCCGGTATATCCTTCATATAGATATTACGGATGAAAATATTCTCCACTATGCCTCCACGACCGCGGGTTGTTTTAAACCGCAGGCCGATATCTGAGCCAATAAATGTGCAGTTGCTGACAAATACATTGCGTACGCCTCCACTCATTTCGCTCCCTACTACAAAACCTCCGTGAGAGGCATATACAATACAATCACGTACGATCACCGACTCGGTAGGTTTGCCCCGCTTGCGTCCCTCGGCATCACGGCCGCTTTTCATACACAGCGCATCGTCGCCCACATCAAATACGCTTTTTTCGATCAGTACATTTTTACAGCTTTCCACGTCAATGCCATCGCCGTTTTGCGCATACCAGGGGTTTTTGACTGTAATATTCCGTACCGTCAGATCCTCGCACATGAGTGGATGAATACACCAGGCAGGAGAATTCTGAAAAGTAACTCCTTCGAGTAAAACATTTTTGCATTCAGATAACAGTACCATGTTGGGCCGCAAAAAATCCTTAACACTATTGAAAAAGGCGGCATCTTTTTCCGGAGAAAGCACTCCGGGATTGGTGAGTTTGGAACCCGCCAGTGATTTCTGTGAAGGATACCATGTCTTACCATCTTCGCTCAATACACCTCCCCGCTCCTGCAATCGCTTCCATTGACTACCAGTAAGCTTATCTTTCTTTACCATACGCCACGCATCGCCATTGCCGTCTACAACACCTCTGCCGGTAATGCCGATATTGGTTGCACCAGTAGCTGAAATGGGTGACTGATTGCGCATCTGCTGTAGTCCTTCCCAGTTTGTTTCCAATAACGGATACTGATCAAAGTCGGCTGTAAAAAGCAGGGTAGCGCCCTGTGCCAGGTGAAGATTGATGTTGTTTTTTAGAACAATAGGGCCTGTAAGCCATAAACCGGATGGTATCAGTACCACACCGCCGCCTTTGCGGTGCTGTGCATCAATGGTTTGCTGAATAGCTTTTGTGTTGAGTGTATTACCATCTCCTATCGCTCCTGCACGCAGAATATTGCTGGTATCTTTTTTGAAAACCGGCTGCTTGATCACTGGCTGTCGCACCGTATGCTGCGCGTGTACGAGCAGTCCGGCCGCCAGGGCCAATACCACAGAAAAAAAATTCTTTTTCATTGCAGGAAATCGTTTTTTTCACCGGTTTGCAGTTACAAGTTTACCCCCAAACACGGTCATAATCAATCATTTCTATTTGTTTTATTTACGCAATCGTTACCGGGAACGGTAGCGTTGCAAAAGCTTAACCAGCCTTCACCGCCTGCCTTGCCAGCAGTTGCCATCCGGCTTTTGTTTTTTGCCAGACCAGCAATATGCGCAACTGTACCTGGCCGGGGTTACCGCCATCGTTGGTACTCGCTTTTAACAGATGACGCACAATAGCTGTTTTGCCAACTACTGCAATCGTTTGCTCAAGCAGATCAATAGTTACAAAATCTGACTTACCGCTAACAAGCGTTTGAATAAATGTGGCTTTGTCTTCGAGCTTACCGCCACTATGGCCATAAGTAAGTTCAGGCATTACCAGCTTGCTTAGTTTGGCTTCTGTCGGGTCGATCATAGCCTGGCGCAATTGCTCAACGGCATTGGCCACTGCTGTTTCCGCTTTTGATTGTGCCTGGCTGGCCGAAAAAAATAGTGTGCTCATGATCACTAAAAAAAATTGCTTCATGGTATGTTGTTTAGCTTTCATCATAGACCGGGTAATGACGGGTCAGGTTGCCAGCTACCCAGTATCTTTTGTATGGTAAAATTCTCCAGATCCTTTTCTGTTAATTGTTTTGCCCAGGTCACACGTCCACCCGGCTGTCCGCCGGGACCAGTGCTTTTATATTCTGCATAACGGGCCGTAGCCTCATTGGCTGCATTGCGCCAGTTGTCCCACCCGGCTGCAGTAATATGATGGTCCATCCGGCAGCGTATATAGGTTACACTGGCGGTGGGCGACCAGGGTCTTCCCAACGATACTTTATTGATATTACTGTCTGCGGTGAGCCTGCAGTCCATAAATACAAATCCATAAGGAATGATGCTATTGGTTGATGCCGCCGTAACGTGCGAATTCTTTTTGCTATGAATATGGCAATTGCGGAACACTGCAGTAGCTGCTCCAAAAATGAAATCGGTTGTGCCTTCTATATAGCAGTCACGGAAATAATGTTTCACACCGCTGCCGCTCAGGAATAAAACATCCTGGAAGCCTGTCATGCGGCAATTGATAAAGGAAGCCCGGTTGCCTTCTACCCGAAGTGCTACGGCCTGGCCGGCAGTAAAACCCGCATCGTTGACAAAACTGATATTCTCTGCACTGAAATCACTGGCATATACAAAGAAGCTGGCACAGGTCCAGGTATTCAATGTATCGCCATTGGGTAAACGGGTACCGGCATGATTATTAAAAATGAGAAGAGTTGAATCTTTTTGCTCGCCGATCAGCCGGATAGGCGGTTTACGTGCATCCACGATCACTACTTCGCGATACACACCTTTTTTAATAAATATCTCTACGGGCTGTACAGTCCCCGGGCTTATTGCATCGAGTGCAGCCTGCACACTGGTAAATGCTGCCGATCCATCTGCCGCCACCACCAGTTTTTGCTGACCAAAAGTAATATTGCCAGTCAGCAGCATTAGCAGCATATATGCAGGGATCAGGCGCTTCATCGTCACTCTGTTTTTAGGATATGATCAGCCAAAGCGGGCAATTCTTTCCGGATATCGGCCAGCACCAGTTGCGCTATCAGCCGTGCCCCCAGTTCGTTGAAATGTGTGTTGTCTTCTTTTCCCTGCGGGTAATTGGGATGCTCGCCGGGTTTGAGCTGCAGAAACAGAAGACGTGATCCGGCTTCACCCAACTCCTGGTACAAGGCCCTGCTACGTGCATCAAGATCAATCAATGGCACTTTCATATCGGCCGCCACTGCTTGTACCAGCGGAGAATAGATACTGTGTGTTTCCATTGCCTGGCCAGACTTGTCAAACTTACGTCGCGATACCGGGGTAAATAAAACAGGTAATGCCTGGCGGGCCCGCACTTCTGTTACAAAGCGCCTGAGGTTAAGCTGAAAGGAATCCGAGGTGCTGTTCGGATTCTATCGTGTTTCCCTATTAACCTTAGCAATACGTAACTGAACGAAGTACAGG
>JASGKK010000002.1:0-1649595 GCA_047600605.1 Chitinophagaceae bacterium
GTCCTGTTACAGGCGACCAGGTAACAACCGGGTTGGGTTGGCCATACGTGAGTGTAATAGACCATCCGGTAAGTGCGCCTGCATCACCAAGTGCGCCATCGCGTACAGCGAGTGTCCAGTTGCCATTGCCTACATTGTACAAATCAGCAAAGCTGCTGGCATTTGATACAAAGCCTGTGGCGCCTGCACCTAATGCTGCATCAGCGGCAAATGTGCCGGTAACAGGTGTTGTTGCGGCTGTGGGCAGTGATGCTGTGCCTGTAGAACTGATAATTGCATTAGTGAATCCATCGCCACTGCCACCTTTACCATTCACCAGATTAAGGATTTTACCATTGGGTGCACGCAGGTTGAATGACAGATCGGAGTTCCAGGTATGTGTCGCATTCAATGTAACACTGATGCCCGTGAGTACTGCAGTAGCAGGCACACCTGATACGCTCAGTGTATTGGTAACACCTGCCGGAGTATTATCGGGAATGCTTACGCTGATAGTACCGGTAGTAACAGCAGGCATGGTTGTGGGTGCTGGTGCAGCAGCGGTGAACTGCGTACTTACCTGCACTGTACCACCTGCGCACACCTGCGGATTGGCTGGTGTGAATATGGGTGCTGCGGGGCTGCCATTCACCACCTGCAATTGAGTGATCTTATCATTGCTGGCTACACCGTCATCGGGTGAGCTGGTTGTTACTTCAAGTGTATATACGCCCTGGGCAAAGGTGAATGCGGGAAGACTAACGGCAAGGTTACCACCGGCAGCCAGCGTACCGCTATTTACCGTAGTGCTAACGGTACCTGCTGCTGTACCAGATACAGTAGCCGTAACGGTCACAGGAGTTGCAGCAAAATTGATGGGCACCAGGTTATAGTTATGCAGCGTGGTATTCAGTGCATAGTTGCTGGCAGGACAGCTGGGCGCATTGGTCACGTTGGTGATACCAACGTCCACAACCGGCACTTCACGTACTACAATGCTATCCAGATACAATGTAAACTGATCAGGCTGTGAATAAGCCGGAAGCCTACATAATAGGCACCATTGGCCGGTACGGTAAACAGGATGCGATCCAGTTTGGCAAACGGAGCCTGCGCATTGGCAACGATGTTTGGATAATCTGCGAGGGTCGTTGTCATTGAACCTGCTTCGGCCGCTGTACCGATTGCTACTTTCATGCTTTCGGGATAAAGCGGATCTGTAGGTCGATATTTATACGACAGTTCATATTGCTTACCTGCCTGCAGATTTACACCCTGGATGTAAAACCAGTCATTGCCGGGTTTGGCGGCATCATACAGGTAGCGCAGGGTAGTACCATTGAAGCCCCAGGCCGGATTGGGCGTAAAGGTGCTCCAGGTAGGCGTACCATTTATGTCCTGAACAGAAGTACAGGCCGGTATGTCTGGTACGAATACACCGGTAAAGTCCTGCAGATATGGCACGTTCACCGGATTACATTGTGTACGTACGGTCACTTTTGCATTCATGCTGAATTCGGAGGCAGCAGAACAGTTTTGACGTACATATATATCATACAGTGTATTGGCAGTAAGGCCTGAAATACTGATAGGTGATGCCGTACCGGTTACTACTGTACCGCCACCTGCTGTAGCGCCGGTACCTGGTACAAATCCCACAGGTCCGTATTCCACTACAAAGTTGCTGCCGGAAGAGGTAAAGAACACCTGTGCTGTAGTAGGAAGCGAGCTCAATGCGGTTACGTTGGTAGGCGTGGGGCATGATTCCACGCTGATATCATCAATCAGCAGGAAGGCCTGATCTGCATCCGAGAATGCGTGGAAACCGAAATAATATACCCCATTTGCCGGTACGGTAAATGAAACAGACGCCTGTGTAAACGGACCATCTATATTGGTAGCAATAGCCGTTTCGCGGAAGAGAGGTGCACTGGTCATGGAAGCTGCATTGGGACCGCTCCAGATTTTACTTCCAGGTTCTTCTACAAAATCAGGACCATCCGATGCTTTGTATACAAAGTTGAGTGTGTATGTTTTTCCTGCTACGAGGTTAAGTCCACGCAGGAAGAACCAGTCATCACCCGGCACACTCGCATCGTATGCGTAATAAATACTGTTGGGTTGTGTAGATGCAGGCACATCACCGTCATAATACATATTCCATTTGCCACCTCCATTCATATCCTGTGTCACTATACAATCAGGGAAATTGGGGCTTACAGCTGCATCAAAGTTTTCTGCATATGGTACATTGGTAGGTGTACATATAGTAGTAAACGTTTTAGCCAGTGTCCATTCACTATACAGACCTACACTGCAATAAGATCTTACATACAGGCTGTATGAGGTAGCTGCACTGAGGCCCGTGGCACTAGCAGTGACCACGCCGGTAGCTGTTGCGCGATTGGCAGCTCTGCCTGTAGCGCCACTGCCAGCGGCGCCGGAAGTGTGCACTTCCCATTCATACCCATTGCCCGGGTTACTTGTAGAAGCCGTCCAGCTCAGAGCTTCTGAAGTGGGGGTTACAGGAATAGCTACCAGATCTGTGGGAGGCAGACAGGGCGGTGTTTCCGCTTATCTAGAATATTATCTACATACAGGTTATTACCAAATGCGGATATACCCCTGAACATAAGGCGGTTTGTACCTACAGGAAGTGCCAGCGCCTTACTGTTCCATTGCGCCGCTGTGGGTGTAAATGCACTGGTAGTGCCACCAGCAGTATTAAGAGGACGACAACTACCACCGGCATAGGTTGTAAGAGCAATGAAGGTAACCCCGCCATCGGTTGAGTACAAAATTCTAAACTGATCATTTTCTCCCAGATAGGTAGCATAGGCATGATCAAAGGTGAGCCGGTAGTCGGCTGGCACTGCAGCAAAAAGCGGTGTTACAAAATCCATCGTTGCAGAAGTACTGTAAAAATCGAATTTAACCGAGCCCAGGCCAGTACCATATCCACTTACCCCACTGCGGTAAGTATAGGTATTATTGCTGGTAACCCAGCAGGATGGCGGGAATGTGGTGCTGGTAAAATCTTCTGTAACGGGTAACGTGAGTGCAGGAATTGCAGTTACCTGTACTTCGGTTGAGAAAGCATCTGTACCGGCACAGGTCATTTTGCGACGATAGTATGTATTTGCATTTTGTGTTGTGGTGAAAGTCATGCCTGTTGCAGACGGGATATCTGTCCAGGTACTGTTGTCAGGCGATGATTGCCATTGATAGGTGAGACCATCACCTACACTGGCACCATTTATACTAAGCGTAAAACTGGCTCCTGCGCAGGAGGCGAGTGTGGTGGATTGAATGGTACCGCCACTAAGTGACCCGGGCACGCAAGGTGGCTCCTGAATGGTCAGCTGAATATTTGGACGAAAGGTCAGCAATGTACCTGCCGTTGTTGGAGCGGAGTTGTCTGCTGCCCAGTATTGCGAATATTGATTGCTGGGTTGAGTAGTAGCACGAATTGCTTTAGCCGTTTCCCCCTCGTTACCAGTTCCTCCGGCATTTGTTTCTACTATCACTTCCAGATTATCGGTGCCGCTATAGGTAAACGGTGTACTGAGTGTGATCGTATTCCACTGCCCTGCAGTAAGTGTTGATGCATTCAATGTGGCAGGTCCATATACGATCGTAGCACCGGTTGTCTCTGTGGCATAGGTGGAAGTAGCTGTAAACAACGTGCTGCGGGTTTTCATGTAGATGGTCAGGTTCACCATATTACCGGCAGACGTAAGACCATCAAAATAAAAAGCCACACGCTGTATCTGTCCTACTGCAGCAACTTCTGCAGGAGTAAAGATCATGGCAGCACGCTCATACCCCCAATAAGTACCAAGCGGTACCCGGGAACTTCCTGAATTGGTATTGGCTGGAGGTATCGTAATTGTGGTCTGAGCCAGCGTACCCAAACATGTCAATAAGGAAAATGCGAGAAGAAATGGAAAGTAGATCTTTCTCATAAGCAGTATTTGTGTGATAGTTCTAGTGTGTTTTGGTTGTCCAGAGGAGAATCGGTAGTGGAAGATATTTAATTTTTCTTTTACCACAATTTTTAAAAGCTTTTTTTCTTGCCCTCTAAGTGTAAGTATATCAATGCAAAGCCACTTCGCAGACTTGCGTTTTTTTGCGGGGTGATGCCATCGGTCACATACTATCAATTCACCCAATCCGTTTTATTGTCACAAGGTCACTTCTAACTTAAAATCAATCTGTTGAAATTATTTTCCCGCATCCCTGCCCTCCTGCTTTTGCTGCTTATGCATCCATTGACCCAACAGGCACAAATGATCACGGGAGTATGGAAGGGCCGCATCAACCGGCAAAAGGTAGAGGTCCGTATCATTCAGAAAGGCGACAGCCTGCTGGGCACTTCTTATTATTATGAATCGGCCGGAGATTCCGTAAGTACAGTATCAAGGATATTATGCTGCCGGCAGCAATCAGGCGGTGTGGTGGGATGACCAGCTACTCGAAGAAAAACCTGCCCGTACCTCGCCCGCACAATCAAACCTGCTGGCCAGCGCAGATTTTAACTGTCCGGGCGGCTCAAAAATGTTTCTTGATGGCAAGGCCACCGACCGCAGCACGGAACGTCCACGTGGCGATGTGGCCCTTGAAAAAACAGATGACCGCATATTTGAAGACGACTGGGATTTTGTGATCGACAATTATACCGCCGGGGCCAATGATCCTTATATAATTGACAGTATTTCGAACCTGACAGGCACTCCGCCCATAAGCCCGGTAGTCGTCAGCCATCCCGTCCTTTACCTGTACAACCTGCTCCCGTCATTTCATTACCCGGCAAGGAGCAGGTTGCCATTGTCGTTCCCAACAAACAACCCACTATCGAAGAAAAATTCAGCAGCCGCAGCAAAAAACTGGTAACAGAAATTCCGCTCATGGGTGATTCTATTGAGCTGCGTTTTTATGATAATGCGGAAATTGACGGCGATTCTATTTCTCTCTTTCTGAATGGTAAGCTGTTATTCAGTCATATCCGCCTTACAGGAAGTGCTTACAAGGTAAAACTGGCTATTGCCGGACTTGAAAACAGCAATGAACTTATCATGGTAGCAGAAAACCTGGGCACCATTCCTCCCAATACATCTTACATGGTAGCGGAAGCAGGCGGAAAACGCTTCGAAGCGAGCCTCGAAAGTACGGAAGGCAGCAGCGCCATGATCCGTCTTTACAAACCGGAAACAGGCAGTAAACCGCTTAAAGAGTAAGCACAGCCATCACGGCAAAGTGATCGGAGGCAAAACGGCCTCCCCATGTCTGCGATATACTGGCGTGCTGTTTTACTTTCCATTTCCCTTTCAGGAAAATGTAATCAATCGGTTCATCATTCACCTCTTTGGCACGAAAGGCATTGAAAGTGCCGGTGGGACCGTAATGAGGTGTTTGTGAAATGGCTTTTGAATCTGTCAGACGCAGCGGGTCATCCGGGTTTAGGATCACCTGTACCGGCTCATCGGATGGCTGAGCATTAAAGTCGCCGGTAAATACGACAGGAGTATTGCCTGCAATTTCCTTTGCTTTTTTCAGTACCAGGTGTGCACTTTCTCTGCGCGCAACTCTGCCGATATGATCAAAGTGCGTATTGAATGCATAAAATATCTTTTTGGTACGGCGGTCTTTGAAGCGGGCCCAGGTCACCATGCGCGTAATGGCGGCATCCCAGCTTTTGCTGCCTGGTACGGCAGGTGTTTCCGAAAGCCAGAACATGCCCGTCTGTAATGCCTGCAGGCGGGTGGTATCATAAAAAATAGCAGAGTACTCGCCTTTTTCCTTTCCATCGTCGCGGCCTCCGCCAATGGATTTGAACCGGGGCAACCGCTCACGCAGGTCGGTCATCTGATCATGCAGGGCTTCCTGCACGCCCAGCAGTTCAATACCATGAAACAATATCTGCGATGCTACTTTATCTTTCCGGTACGGCCATGCATTCAGGCTGTCGGAGGCTGTATGCAGCCGTATATTAAACGTCATAACACGAATATCCTGTGCTGATGTAAAAGTGACTGTTGATACCAGCAATACGGCCAGCAGTGCAAAACGGATTGTTTTCATTCGGCTAAAGTAAAACGACTGAGTTTAGTATGGAAAAAATAATTGCCCTGCGGCAATCAGGCATTTACCAGTATGCTTCCTTCTTTTATTGTATCAGCAGGGTTCAGCGCTGCAATGATCACTGTCTTTTGCCATTGCCGCTCCAGCATGCCGGCAAAGGTTTCAAAATAAAGAATCACATCTTCGCGCACATTACGCCTGAGCCAGCGAAAACCTCCGGGCAACTGCTTTAATACTTCTTTATTGGAAAGATATTCCAGCTCATGAATATCTGTGGGGCTCAGCCCGGCTTCCTGCAACCGCTGCAAAATAAGATCTACCGGTGCTTTTGTATCAGGACAATAGGCGGCTGCCAGTTCTGTCCATTCGCCCCGGCTTTGCTGCGCAAATCTTCGTATCTCTGATTCGGTAAATGGGGTAAGTACCTGGGCCAGCTGACCGCAATTACAGGCCCCATGATTTCCCCAGGCATAATGCACGCCTTCGCGCAAACGCCGGGCTGTATGGCGCAATGCTTCGATGAGTACGGGTGTAGACATGTATAAAAGTTTAAAAGTATTAAGGGTTCTTAAACTCAGCTTCTGTTGCAGTCAACCGCCCACTCTTCACTGTCCGCTATTAAACTACCACATTCACCATCTTGCCTTTCACAAAAACAAGGCGCCTGGGTGTTTTGCCTTCCAGCCATTTTTGAACTACTTCATTGGCCAGCACCGCCTGCTGCACTTCCTGCTCAGTAGCATCAAGCGGCAAAGTAAGTGTAGTGCGCAATTTACCATTTACTGATATAGGATATTCTTTGCTGCTTTCTACGAGGTAAGAAGCTTCAAATACCGGATAGGCTGCATCGAGTACACTGGTCTCATTGCCCAGCAAGTGCCAGAGTTCTTCTGCCACATGGGGTGCATACGGAGTCAGTAATACAAGCAACGGCTGCAGAATATCTTTCTTATGACAGTGCAGTTCAGTCAATTCATTTACCGCAATCATAAATCCGCTTACTGCGGTATTAAAGCTGAAGCGTTCCGTATCTTCTTCAATCTTGCGGATGCTGCGGTGCAGCACTTTCAGTTCTTCGATAGTGGGCGCTTCGGTGTTCCATACCTTTCCCTTCGCTTCATCGTAAAAAAGACGCCAGAGTTTTTTAAGGAAGCGATGCACGCCTTCGATACCCTTGGTGTCCCAGGGTTTGCTCATCTTGACCGGGCCCAGAAACATTTCATACATACGGAAGGTATCGGCACCGTATTTTGCCACAAGGTCATCGGGATTGACGGTATTGAATTTTGATTTGGACATCTTCTCCACCTCTGCCCCGCATATATATTTATCATTTTCCAGGATAAAGGTTGCATCGGCAAATTCATCGCGCCATTTCTTAAATGCTTCCATATCCAATTCAAGTCCATCCACCATATTCACATCCACATGAATGGCATCGGTAGTGTACTGATCTTTCAATCCGGCAGATACGTACTGACTGGTGCCATGCACCCGGTAAACAAACCGGCTGCTACCCTGGATCATTCCCTGGTTGACGAGTTTTTTGAAGGGTTCGTCGTGACCGATATAACCGAGGTCATACAGTGCTTTGGTCCACATACGACTGTACAACAGGTGTCCCACTGCATGTTCGGTACCACCGATGTATATATCCACCTGTCCCCAGTAGTCAGAGGCCCCGCGGCTGCAGAACTCCTGCTGATTGTGCGGATCCATATACCGCAGAAAATACCAGCTCGATCCGGCATAGCCGGGCATGGTATTGGTCTCGAGTTTCTGCTCTACCCAGCTTTCAATATTGGCAAGGGGGCCCTGCCCGTCGGGGCCCGGGCGATAACTGTCTACCTGAGGCAGTTGCAGCGGCAGTTTTACCTCGGGCAGAGGCAATGCTATGCTGCCGCTCCAGATAATGGGAAATGGCTCCCCCCAATAGCGCTGGCGACTGAAAGCCGCATCACGCATCTTATAATTTACTTTACGATGGCCGATCCCCTTTTCTTCTATCGCCTTAATTGATGCCTCAATAGCATCGCGCATACGCATACCTGTAAGAAATCCGGAATTTTCGAGCACGGCATCTTTGGTGGCATTGGCTTCTTCGCCATCAAACTCCTTACCAATGATATTGGTAATTTCTATTCCGAAATGGCGGGCAAATTTGAAGTCACGCTCATCGCCACAGGGTACCGCCATGATAGCTCCGGTACCATAACCTGCCAGTACATATTCTGATATCCAGATGGGGATGAGGCGACCATCGAAAGGATTGACAGCATAGCTGCCGGTAAACGTGCCAGTGATCTTTTTTTCGGCCATCCTTTCCCGCTCACTCCTGCTTTTTACATAGGCGACATAGCTATCGACGGCCTCCTTCTGCCCTGGCGTGGACAGTTGCGGCACCAGCTCATGCTCCGGTGCTATTACCATAAAGTCTACGCCAAAAATAGTATCGGGACGTGTGGTATATACGCGCAGGGTCGCTGCATCCAGTCCATTGACAGCAAAATCAATTTCGGCGCCGGATGATTTACCGATCCAGTTAGTCTGCATTTCCTTCATGGCCTCGCTGAAATCGATACGTTCCAGTCCCTCCAGTAATCTGTCGGCATATTCGGTAATACGCAGATACCATTGACGCAGTTTCTTTTTTTCTACCGGGTGACCACCACGCTCGCTTACGCCGTTGACCACTTCATCATTGGCCAGTACGGTACCGAGTGCCTCGCACCAGTTCACCTCACCCAGTCCGCAATAAGCCAGGCGGTATTGCATCAGCAGGTCCTGCTGTTGTGCCTGCGACAGGGTTCTCCATTCATCAGCAGTAAACCGCTGCAGGTGATATTGTGCATTGGGTACAGGATGGGAGCGGTTTCCTTCCTGTGCAAAAGCAGCCTGCAATACAGCTATACGTTCCGCCTTGCCACTTTGGCGATTAAAGAAGCTGTCAAACAATTGCAGGAATATCCACTGTGTCCATTTATAATAAGGTGCATCGCTGGTACGCACTTCCCGCTCCCAGTCGTAGCAGAAGCCGATGTTGTCGAGCTGCTGTTTGAATGTAGCAATATTCTTTTCGGTGGTGACAGCGGGATGCTGTCCTGTATCCAGTGCATATTGCTCGGCAGGCAGACCAAAACTGTCGAAGCCCATTGGGTGAAGTACATTGAACCCTTTGAGACGTTTGTAGCGGCTGTAAATATCGGAAGCGATATAGCCCAGCGGATGGCCTACATGCAGCCCTGCCCCGCTGGGGTAGGGAAACATGTCGAGCACATAATACTTGGGGCGGGTGCTATTGTTGACGACACGATAAGCATGTGTCTTTTTCCATTCTCCCTGCCATTTCTTTTCGATATCCCTGAATTGATACTCCATTCCTGCCTGTAATTTGTATATGTTATGATTAACTGATTCTGAATAGGTCCCTGCATCCCTTTTTTAACAAAACTCTTATCCACAATGTGACAATATCGTTTTTGCGGGAGCGTTTAAATGGGGCAGCAAAAATACTGATTGTAGGCGTAAAGCGCTATTTTTGCCCGTCTGCGGCCCCGGCCCGGACCCCATTAAATTTCAAAACAGATTGTTATGGCCCGTTCAGGAAAAGCCTCTATCAAAAGAGGAAAGCCTTCCTATTTCATGTCTATCCTGGGTGTGACCCTGGTGCTTTTTTTACTGGGCATCATCGGCTGGCTGGTGATCAATGCCAATAAACTGGGCAACTATTTCAAAGAAAATGTGGAAGTGATCGCCTCCTTGCGCGGAGATCTGAATCCCAAGGACAGTGTGGCGCTCATGGACTATGTGAGTACCAAGCCCTATGTGCGCAATATCCAGTTTGTGACCAAAGAAGAGGCCAAAAAGCGCTACCTCAGCGATGGCAATGAAAGCTGGGACAAGGTA
This sequence comes from Chitinophagaceae bacterium, assembly GCA_047600605.1. Lineage (GTDB taxonomy): Bacteria > Bacteroidota > Bacteroidia > Chitinophagales > Chitinophagaceae > CAYMZZ01. Next base: position 9,967 of record JASGKK010000002.1, read on the forward strand.
CTTGACTATAACCCTCTGCCCAACAGTATCAACTTCAAGGTAAAAAAGGAATACATGAATAAGGACTCGCTGCAGGCTATCCGCGCCGACCTGGAGCAGCAGACTTATGTAAGTGATGTAAAATATCCCGAGGCCCTGGTAGATAATCTGAATAAAAACATCCAGAAAATCAGTGTGATACTGCTGGCCGTGGCCATCATTCTCTCGCTGGTGGTGATTATCCTGATCGACAACACGATCCGCCTGGCCATGTTCAGCAACCGTTTCCTGATCAAAACCATGCAGATGGTGGGCGCCACCCGTTGGTTTATAGCCAAACCCATGAATGTGCGGGCTATCATAAATGGCGCTATCAGCGGCGTTATTGCTATTGCAGCCGTGATCCTGGTGATCATGGTAGCTGAGCGGGTATTGCCTGAAATGAAGGCTATTCATGACAATGCCACACTGGCAATCCTGTTTGGCGGGCTCATTGTACTGGGTATTGGCATCACCCTTATCAGCACCCATCGCAGTGTGCTTAAGTATCTGCGTATGAAGCTCGATGACCTTTATTAACCGCGGCATTTATACCAATTCCTCTTTTTTCCTATATTGCATCTCCAAAATGCCTAAAAATGACTGAGACAAAACAGCCCGCCTTATTTTCCCGCGATAATTATATGTGGATGCTGATTGGCGTGGCCATGATCGCAGTGGGCATGCTGCTGATGGCCGGTGGCAAAAGCAGTGATCCCAATGTATTTGATGCAAATGAAGTCTACAGTGCACGCCGTATTACAGTAGCTCCGCTGCTGATACTGGCCTGGCCTGGTAGTGGAGATCTATGCCATCTTCAAGAGTCCAAAAACAAAGGAGAGCTGATTCAGCTTTTTCTTTAAAAATATCTTATTATCAAAAGCGGCCTCCGGCCGCTTTTGTGTTTTATCCTTTTACCGGGAGAATTGCTGACGGTAAAAGAAGGAAGATGCCGGTTTTTCGTATTATCTTTCGCGCAGCAAACCCCTTTCATGAGTTTAGTTGAAGCCCTTATCATCGCCTTTGTTGAAGGCCTCACGGAATTTATTCCCATCTCCTCTACTGCCCACATGATCTTTGCCAGTACTGCCATGGGCATACAGGAAGATGAATTTGTGAAAATGTTCCAGGTATCTATTCAGTTTGGTGCTATACTGGCCGTGGTGGTACTATACTGGCGAAAGTTTTTTGATTTCAAAAACCCTTCGTTCTACTTCAAACTGGCGCTGGCTGTACTGCCTGCGCTGATATTGGGCTATCTGCTCAACGACAAAATTGAAGCACTACTTTCCAGTCCCCTGCCCATTGCTATTGTAATGATAGCAGGCGGTGTGATCCTCCTTTTTATTGACCGGGTATTTCGCCATCCGGAGGTCACCGATGAAAGCAGGATCAGTATTCCCAAAGCTATCATCATAGGTTTCTGGCAATGCCTGGCCATGATGCCCGGCGTAAGCCGTTCTGCTGCTTCCATCATTGGGGGCATGCAGCAAAAACTGAGTCGCGGTGCTGCTGCTGAATTTTCTTTTTTCCTGGCTGTGCCTACCATGCTGGCCGTTACGGTCTACTCCATTTTTCTGAAAGACTGGGGTATTGCCGGCGATACACATAAAGGATATCAACTGATCACCCAAAACCGGGAGACAATGATTGCGTTCCTGCTGGGCAATGTGACTGCTTTTATCGTAGCCCTGCTGGCTATCCGCTTCTTTATCGGCTTCCTGAAAAAATATGGCTTCCGTGTATGGGGTATCTATCGCATCATTGCTGGGCTGATACTGCTGGTGTTGCTGCTGACGAAGACAATCGGGTAATGATTTGAAAATTTGAAGATTTGATAATTTGAAGATGATCTTTAGGATTGTAACTATTTGTGTACTCCGGAAAATTTAAACCTTACTACTTAGAACTTATTACTTAAACCTCATCTTCAAATTCTCAAATCTTCAAATCTGCTCATTTCTTTCTCTTTTCTCTATATTCACACCCACAAACACCGTCTTCAATATGCAAACGGCTCCTAAAAAAGTAGTGAACGCCTGGGCTATGTATGACTGGGCCAACTCTGCTTATAACCTGGTGATCACCTCCACCATTTTCCCAGCTTATTATGTGGGCATTACTGCTGCCAGCGATCCGTCGCAACCTTCTTATGTCAACTTCTTTGGTCGTCAGTTTGTCAATACCGCTCTGCAGAATTATGTGCTCGCTCTTGTATTTTTTCTGGTCGCCATCTCGTCTCCTATTCTCAGCTCTATTGCCGACTACCGGAGAAATAAAAAAGTATGGTTGCGCTGGTTCTGTTATGTAGGCTCTTCGGCCTGCGTGGCTTTGTTCTGGTTTACAAAAGACAATATCGAATACGGCATGATCGCGTTTGCGATAGCTGCTTGTCGGGTTCTGGAGTACCTCGGATTTCCGATTTCTATCTACCTGATATTGCTGCCCCTGCAGACCAGGCACGTACTTTAGTGCCAAGGGCTTTGCCATGGGCTATATCGGCAGCGTACTGCTGCAGATCATCTGCTTTGTTGGTGATCCTGAAGCCGGAGTTGTTTGGCCTTAGTAAAGAAGATGGCACCATTGGTGCGCGGGTTTCATTTCTGCTCACTGGTATCTGGTGGTTTGGTTTTGCACAGGGGATCGACCCTGCGGGCCATGCCACTGAGCAGTAAAGCAGAACGCCAGTCAAAAAAGAATGTACTGATCAATGTGTTTTCATGATGTTCGGCATTGTATGGCTGTAACTCTCGCATATGCCTTCACTCAAACGTTTTTTGTTCAGCTTTTTCCTGTACAGTATGGGCGTACAAACCGTGATGCTCGTAGCCGCTGGTTTTGCCAAAAAGGAAATTTTTCCCCAATCCCGATGACGAACCCAAACTGCTTATCACCATCATCCTGATACAACTGGTAGCCATACCCGGCGCTATTGGTATGAGCAGGCTGAGTAAACGGATCGGCAACTGGTGGGTGATCACGCTGGCCGTACTGGTATGGATCGGCGTATGTGCTGTTCGGATTCTATTGTGTTTCCTACGGCCTGAACAATATGTAATGGCGCGCCAGCGGGATTAACAATAGGGAAACACGATAGAATCCGAACAGCACCTATACGCCGATCCATACCAGTACGGCCAGCGTGATCACCCACCAGTTGCCGATCCGTTTACTCAGCCTGCTCATACCAATAGCGCCGGGTATGGCTACCAGTTGTATCAGGATGATGGTGATAAGCAGTTTGGGTTCGTCATCGGGATTGGGAAAAATTTCCTTTTTGGCAAAACCAGCGGCTACGAGCATCACGGTTTGTACGCCCATACTGTACAGGAAAAAGCTGAACAAAAAACGTTTGAGTGAAGGCATATGCGAAAGTTGCCGCCATACAATGCCGAGTTCATGAAAGCCATTGATCAGTACATTCTTTTTTGACTGGCGTTCTGCTTTACTGCTCAGTGGCATGGCCCGCAGGGTGATCTGTGCAAAACCAAACCACCAGATACCGGTGAGCAGAAATGAAACCCGCGCACCAATGGTGCCATCTTCTTTACTAAGGCCAAACAACTCCGGCTTCAGGATCACAACAAAGCAGATGATCTGCAGCAGTACGCTGCCGATATAGCCCATGGCAAAGCCCTTGGCACTGATGCGGTCCTGGTCTGCAGGGGCAGCAATATCAGGTAAATAAGAATTGTAAAATACGAGGCTGCTCCAGAACCCGACAGCAGCTATCGCAAACGCGATCATGCCGTATTCGATATTGTCTTTTGTAAACCAGAACAAAGCCACGCAGGCCGAAGAGCCTACATAACAGAACCAGCGCAACCATACTTTTTTATTTCTCCGGTAGTCGGCAATAGAGCTGAGAATAGGAGACGAGATGGCGACCAGAAAAAATACAAGAGCGAGCACATAATTCTGCAGAGCGGTATTGACAAACTGACGACCAAAGAAGTTGACATAAGAAGGTTGCGACGGATCGCTGGCAGCAGTAATGCCCACATAATAAGCTGGGAAAATGGTGGAGGTGATCACCAGGTTATAAGCAGAGTTGGCCCAGTCATACATAGCCCAGGCGTTCACTACTTTTTTAGGAGCCGTTTGCATATTGAAGACGGTGTTTGTGGGTGTGAATATAGAGAAAAGAGAAAGAAATGAGCAGATTTGAAGATTTGAGAATTTGAAGATGAGGTTTAAGTAATAAGTTCTAAGTAGTAAGGTTTAAATTTTCCGGAGTACACAAATAGTTACAATCCTAAAGATCATCTTCAAATTATCAAATCTTCAAATTTTCAAATCATTACCCGATTGTCTTCGTCAGCAGCAACACCAGCAGTATCAGCCCAGCAATGATGCGATAGATACCCCATACACGGAAGCCATATTTTTTCAGGAAGCCGATAAAGAAGCGGATAGCCAGCAGGGCTACGATAAAAGCAGTCACATTGCCCAGCAGGAACGCAATCATTGTCTCCCGGTTTTGGGTGATCAGTTGATATCCTTTATGTGTATCGCCGGCAATACCCCAGTCTTTCAGAAAAATGGAGTAGACCGTAACGGCCAGCATGGTAGGCACAGCCAGGAAAAAAGAAAATTCAGCAGCAGCACCGCGACTCAGTTTTTGCTGCATGCCCCCAATGATGGAAGCAGCAGAACGGCTTACGCCGGGCATCATGGCCAGGCATTGCCAGAAACCTATGATGATAGCTTTGGGAATACTGATCCTGCTTTCATCGGTGACCTCCGGATGGCGAAATACCCGGTCAATAAAAAGGAGGATCACACCGCCTGCTATCATTACAATAGCAATGGGCAGGGGACTGGAAAGTAGTGCTTCAATTTTGTCGTTGAGCAGATAGCCCAATATCAGCGCAGGCAGTACAGCCAGCGCCAGTTTGAAGTAGAACGAAGGGTTTTTGAAATCAAAAAACTTTCGCCAGTATAGTACCACCACGGCCAGTATAGCACCAAACTGAATAGATACCTGGAACATTTTCACAAATTCATCTTCCTGTATGCCCATGGCAGTACTGGCAAAGATCATGTGGGCAGTAGAGGAGATGGGAATAAATTCCGTGAGGCCTTCAACAAAGGCGATGATAAGGGCTTCAACTAAACTCATGAAAGGGGTTTGCTGCGCGAAAGATAATACGAAAAACCGGCATCTTCCTTCTTTTACCGTCAGCAATTCTCCCGGTAAAAGGATAAAACACAAAAGCGGCCGGAGGCCGCTTTTGATAATAAGATATTTTTAAAGAAAAAGCTGAATCAGCTCTCCTTTGTTTTTGGACTCTTGAAGATGGCATAGATCTCCACTACCAGGCCGGCCAGTATCAGCAGCGGAGCTACTGTAATACGGCGTGCACTGTAGACTTCATTTGCATCAAATACATTGGGATCACTGCTTTTGCCACCGGCCATCAGCAGCATGCCCACTGCGATCATGGCCACGCCAATCAGCATCCACATATAATTATCGCGGGAAAATAAGGCGGGCTGTTTTGTCTCAGTCATTTTTAGGCATTTTGGAGATGCAATATAGGAAAAAAGAGGAATTGGTATAAATGCCGCGGTTAATAAAGGTCATCGAGCTTCATACGCAGATACTTAAGCACACTGCGATGGGTGCTGATAAGGGTGATGCCAATACCCAGTACAATGAGCCCGCCAAACAGGATTGCCAGTGTGGCATTGTCATGAATAGCCTTCATTTCAGGCAATACCCGCTCAGCTACCATGATCACCAGGATCACGGCTGCAATAGCAATAACGCCGCTGATAGCGCCATTTATGATAGCCCGCACATTCATGGGTTTGGCTATAAACCAACGGGTGGCGCCCACCATCTGCATGGTTTTGATCAGGAAACGGTTGCTGAACATGGCCAGGCGGATCGTGTTGTCGATCAGGATAATCACCACCAGCGAGAGAATGATGGCCACGGCCAGCAGTATCACACTGATTTTCTGGATGTTTTTATTCAGATTATCTACCAGGGCCTCGGGATATTTTACATCACTTACATAAGTCTGCTGCTCCAGGTCGGCGCGGATAGCCTGCAGCGAGTCCTTATTCATGTATTCCTTTTTTACCTTGAAGTTGATACTGTTGGGCAGAGGGTTATAGTCAAGTACCTTGTCCCAGCTTTCATTGCCATCGCTGAGGTAGCGCTTTTTGGCCTCTTCTTTGGTCACAAACTGGATATTGCGCACATAGGGCTTGGTACTCACATAGTCCATGAGCGCCACACTGTCCTTGGGATTCAGATCTCCGCGCAAGGAGGCGATCACTTCCACATTTTCTTTGAAATAGTTGCCCAGTTTATTGGCATTGATCACCAGCCAGCCGATGATGCCCAGTAAAAAAAGCACCAGGGTCACACCCAGGATAGACATGAAATAGGAAGGCTTTCCTCTTTTGATAGAGGCTTTTCCTGAACGGGCCATAACAATCTGTTTTGAAATTTAATGGGGTCCGGGCCGGGGCCGCAGACGGGCAAAAATAGCGCTTTACGCCTACAATCAGTATTTTTGCTGCCCCATTTAAACGCTCCCGCAAAAACGATATTGTCACATTGTGGATAAGAGTTTTGTTAAAAAAGGGATGCAGGGACCTATTCAGAATCAGTTAATCATAACATATACAAATTACAGGCAGGAATGGAGTATCAATTCAGGGATATCGAAAAGAAATGGCAGGGAGAATGGAAAAAGACACATGCTTATCGTGTCGTCAACAATAGCACCCGCCCCAAGTATTATGTGCTCGACATGTTTCCCTACCCCAGCGGGGCAGGGCTGCATGTAGGCCATCCGCTGGGCTATATCGCTTCCGATATTTACAGCCGCTACAAACGTCTCAAAGGGTTCAATGTACTTCACCCAATGGGCTTCGACAGTTTTGGTCTGCCTGCCGAGCAATATGCACTGGATACAGGACAGCATCCCGCTGTCACCACCGAAAAGAATATTGCTACATTCAAACAGCAGCTCGACAACATCGGCTTCTGCTACGACTGGGAGCGGGAAGTGCGTACCAGCGATGCACCTTATTATAAATGGACACAGTGGATATTCCTGCAATTGTTTGACAGCTTCTTTAATCGCCAAAGTGGCAAGGCGGAACGTATAGCTGTATTGCAGGCTGCTTTTGCACAGGAAGGAAACCGCTCCCATCCTGTACCCAATGCACAATATCACCTGCAGCGGTTTACTGCTGATGAATGGAGAACCCTGTCGCAGGCACAACAGCAGGACCTGCTGATGCAATACCGCCTGGCTTATTGCGGACTGGGTGAGGTGAACTGGTGCGAGGCACTCGGTACCGTACTGGCCAATGATGAAGTGGTCAACGGCGTAAGCGAGCGTGGTGGTCACCCGGTAGAAAAAAAGAAACTGCGTCAATGGTATCTGCGTATTACCGAATATGCCGACAGATTACTGGAGGGACTGGAACGTATTGATTTCAGCGAGGCCATGAAGGAAATGCAGACTAACTGGATCGGTAAATCATCCGGCGCCGAAATTGATTTTGCTGTCAATGGACTGGATGCAGCGACCCTGCGCGTATATACCACACGTCCCGATACTATTTTTGGCGTAGACTTTATGGTAATAGCACCGGAGCATGAGCTGGTGCCGCAACTGTCCACGCCAGGGCAGAAGGAGGCCGTCGATAGCTATGTCGCCTATGTAAAAAGCAGGAGTGAGCGGGAAAGGATGGCCGAAAAAAAGATCACTGGCACGTTTACCGGCAGCTATGCTGTCAATCCTTTCGATGGTCGCCTCATCCCCATCTGGATATCAGAATATGTACTGGCAGGTTATGGTACCGGAGCTATCATGGCGGTACCCTGTGGCGATGAGCGTGACTTCAAATTTGCCCGCCATTTCGGAATAGAAATTACCAATATCATTGGTAAGGAGTTTGATGGCGAAGAAGCCAATGCCACCAAAGATGCCGTGCTCGAAAATTCCGGATTTCTTACAGGTATGCGTATGCGCGATGCTATTGAGGCATTGATTAAGGCGATAGAAGAAAAGGGGATCGGCCATCGTAAAGTAAATTATAAGATGCGTGATGCGGCTTTCAGTCGCCAGCGCTATTGGGGGGAGCCATTTCCCATTATCTGGAGCGGCAGCATAGCATTGCCTCTGCCCGAGGTAAAACTGCCGCTGCAACTGCCTCAGGTAGACAGTTATCGCCCGGGCCCCGACGGGCAGGGCCCCCTTGCCAATATTGAAAGCTGGGTAGAGCAGAAACTCGAGACCAATACCATGCCCGGCTATGCCGGATCGAGCTGGTATTTTCTGCGGTATATGGATCCGCACAATCAGCAGGAGTTCTGCAGCCGCGGGGCCTCTGACTACTGGGGACAGGTGGATATATACATCGGTGGTACCGAACATGCAGTGGGACACCTGTTGTACAGTCGTATGTGGACCAAAGCACTGTATGACCTCGGTTATATCGGTCACGACGAACCCTTCAAAAAACTCGTCAACCAGGGAATGATCCAGGGTAGCAGCCGGTTTGTTTACCGGGTGCATGGCACCAGTCAGTACGTATCTGCCGGATTGAAAGATCAGTACACTACCGATGCCATTCATGTGGATGTGAATATGGTGGATGGACTTGAATTGGATATGGAAGCATTTAAGAAATGGCGCGATGAATTTGCCGATGCAACCTTTATCCTGGAAAATGATAAATATATATGCGGGGCAGAGGTGGAGAAGATGTCCAAATCAAAATTCAATACCGTCAATCCCGATGACCTTGTGGCAAAATACGGTGCCGATACCTTCCGTATGTATGAAATGTTTCTGGGCCCGGTAGAGATGAGCAAACCCTGGGACACCAAGGGTATCGAAGGCGTGCATCGCTTCCTTAAAAAACTCTGGCGTCTTTTTTACGATGAAGCGAAGGGAAAGGTATGGAACACCGAAGCGCCCACTATCGAAGAACTGAAAGTGCTGCACCGCAGCATCCGCAAGATTGAAGAAGATACGGAACGCTTCAGCTTTAATACCGCAGTAAGCGGATTTATGATTGCGGTAAATGAATTGACTGAACTGCACTGTCATAAGAAAGATATTCTGCAGCCGTTGCTTGTATTACTGACTCCGTATGCACCCCATGTGGCAGAAGAACTCTGGCACTTGCTGGGCAATGAGACCAGTGTACTCGATGCAGCCTATCCGGTATTTGAAGCTTCTTACCTCGTAGAAAGCAGCAAAGAATATCCTATATCAGTAAATGGTAAATTGCGCACTACACTTACTTTGCCGCTTGATGCTACTGAGCAGGAAGTGCAGCAGGCGGTGCTGGCCAATGAAGTAGTTCAAAAATGGCTGGAAGGCAAAACACCCAGGCGCCTTGTTTTTGTGAAAGGCAAGATGGTGAATGTGGTAGTTTAATAGCGGACAGTGAAGAGTGGGCGGTTGACTGCAACAGAAGCTGAGTTTAAGAACCCTTAATACTTTTAAACTTTTATACATGTCTACACCCGTACTCATCGAAGCATTGCGCCATACAGCCCGGCGTTTGCGCGAAGGCGTGCATTATGCCTGGGGAAATCATGGGGCCTGTAATTGCGGTCAGCTGGCCCAGGTACTTACCCCATTTACCGAATCAGAGATACGAAGATTTGCGCAGCAAAGCCGGGGCGAATGGACAGAACTGGCAGCCGCCTATTGTCCTGATACAAAAGCACCGGTAGATCTTATTTTGCAGCGGTTGCAGGAAGCCGGGCTGAGCCCCACAGATATTCATGAGCTGGAATATCTTTCCAATAAAGAAGTATTAAAGCAGTTGCCCGGAGGTTTTCGCTGGCTCAGGCGTAATGTGCGCGAAGATGTGATTCTTTATTTTGAAACCTTTGCCGGCATGCTGGAGCGGCAATGGCAAAAGACAGTGATCATTGCAGCGCTGAACCCTGCTGATACAATAAAAGAAGGAAGCATACTGGTAAATGCCTGATTGCCGCAGGGCAATTATTTTTTCCATACTAAACTCAGTCGTTTTACTTTAGCCGAATGAAAACAATCCGTTTTGCACTGCTGGCCGTATTGCTGGTATCAACAGTCACTTTTACATCAGCACAGGATATTCGTGTTATGACGTTTAATATACGGCTGCATACAGCCTCCGACAGCCTGAATGCATGGCCGTACCGGAAAGATAAAGTAGCATCGCAGATATTGTTTCATGGTATTGAACTGCTGGGCGTGCAGGAAGCCCTGCATGATCAGATGACCGACCTGCGTGAGCGGTTGCCCCGGTTCAAATCCATTGGCGGAGGCCGCGACGATGGAAAGGAAAAAGGCGAGTACTCTGCTATTTTTTATGATACCACCCGCCTGCAGGCATTACAGACGGGCATGTTCTGGCTTTCGGAAACACCTGCCGTACCAGGCAGCAAAAGCTGGGATGCCGCCATTACGCGCATGGTGACCTGGGCCCGCTTCAAAGACCGCCGTACCAAAAAGATATTTTATGCATTCAATACGCACTTTGATCATATCGGCAGAGTTGCGCGCAGAGAAAGTGCACACCTGGTACTGAAAAAAGCAAAGGAAATTGCAGGCAATACTCCTGTCGTATTTACCGGCGACTTTAATGCTCAGCCATCCGATGAGCCGGTACAGGTGATCCTAAACCCGGATGACCCGCTGCGTCTGACAGATTCAAAAGCCATTTCACAAACACCTCATTACGGTCCCACCGGCACTTTCAATGCCTTTCGTGCCAAAGAGGTGAATGATGAACCGATTGATTACATTTTCCTGAAAGGGAAATGGAAAGTAAAACAGCACGCCAGTATATCGCAGACATGGGGAGGCCGTTTTGCCTCCGATCACTTTGCCGTGATGGCTGTGCTTACTCTTTAAGCGGTTTACTGCCTGTTTCCGGTTTGTAAAGACGGATCATGGCGCTGCTGCCTTCCGTACTTTCGAGGCTCGCTTCGAAGCGTTTTCCGCCTGCTTCCGCTACCATGTAAGATGTATTGGGAGGAATGGTGCCCAGGTTTTCTGCTACCATGATAAGTTCATTGCTGTTTTCAAGTCCGGCAATAGCCAGTTTTACCTTGTAAGCACTTCCTGTAAGGCGGATATGACTGAATAACAGCTTACCATTCAGAAAGAGAGAAATAGAATCGCCGTCAATTTCCGCATTATCATAAAAACGCAGCTCAATAGAATCACCCATGAGCGGAATTTCTGTTACCAGTTTTTTGCTGCGGCTGCTGAATTTTTCTTCGATAGTGGGTTGTTTGTTGGGAACGACAATGGCAACCTGCTCCTTGCCGGGTAATGAAATGACGGGAGCAGGTTGTACAGGTAGAGGAGCGGGATGGCTGACGACTACCGGGCTTATGGGCGGAGTGCCTGTCAGGTTCGAAATACTGTCAATTATATAAGGATCATTGGCCCCGGCGGTATAATTGTCGATCACAAAATCCCAGTCGTCTTCAAATATGCGGTCATCTGTTTTTTCAAGGGCCACATCGCCACGTGGACGTTCCGTGCTGCGGTCGGTGGCCTTGCCATCAAGAAACATTTTTGAGCCGCCCGGACAGTTAAAATCTGCGCTGGCCAGCAGGTTTGATTGTGCGGGCGAGGTACGGGCAGGTTTTTCTTCGAGTAGCTGGTCATCCCACCACACCGCCTGATTGCTGCCGGCAGCATAATATCCTTTGATACTGTACTTACGGAATCTGCCGGCCGATTCATAATAATAAGAAGTGCCCAGCAGGCTGTCGCCTTTCTGAATGATACGGACCTCTACCTTTTGCCGGTTGATGCGGCCCTTCCATACTCCCGTGATCATTTGTGCCTGTTGGGTCAATGGATGCATAAGCAGCAAAAGCAGGAGGGCAGGGATGCGGGAAAATAATTTCAACAGATTGATTTTAAGTTAGAAGTGACCTTGTGACAATAAAACGGATTGGGTGAATTGATAGTATGTGACCGATGGCATCACCCCGCAAAAAAACGCAAGTCTGCGAAGTGGCTTTGCATTGATATACTTACACTTAGAGGGCAAGAAAAAAAGCTTTTAAAAATTGTGGTAAAAGAAAAATTAAATATCTTCCACTACCGATTCTCCTCTGGACAACCAAAACACACTAGAACTATCACACAAATACTGCTTATGAGAAAGATCTACTTTCCATTTCTTCTCGCATTTTCCTTATTGACATGTTTGGGTACGCTGGCTCAGACCACAATTACGATACCTCCAGCCAATACCAATTCAGGAAGTTCCCGGGTACCGCTTGGTACTTATTGGGGGTATGAGCGTGCTGCCATGATCTTTACTCCTGCAGAAGTTGCTGCAGTAGGACAGATACAGCGTGTGGCTTTTTATTTTGATGGTCTTACGTCTGCCGGTAATATGGTGAACCTGACCATCTACATGAAAACCCGCAGCACGTTGTTTACAGCTACTTCCACCTATGCCACAGAGACAACCGGTGCTACGATCGTATATGGACCTGCCACATTGAATGCATCAACACTTACTGCAGGGCAGTGGAATACGATCACACTCAGTACACCGTTTACCTATAGCGGCACCGATAATCTGGAAGTGATAGTAGAAACAAATGCCGGAGGAACTGGTAACGAGGGGGAAACGGCTAAAGCAATTCGTGCTACTACTCAACCCAGCAATCAATATTCGCAATACTGGGCAGCAGACAACTCCGCTCCAACAACGGCAGGTACATTGCTGACCTTTCGTCCAAATATTCAGCTGACCATTCAGGAGCCACCTTGCGTGCCCGGGTCACTTAGTGGCGGTACCATTCAATCCACCACACTCGCCTCCTGCGCAGGAGCCAGTTTTACGCTTAGTATAAATGGTGCCAGTGTAGGTGATGGTCTCACCTATCAATGGCAATCATCGCCTGACAACAGTACCTGGACAGATATCCCGTCTGCAACAGGCATGACTTTCACCACAACACAAAATGCAAATACATACTATCGTCGCAAAATGACCTGTGCCGGTACAGATGCTTTCTCAACCGAAGTACAGGTAACTGCAATTCCTGCACTCACGTTACCCGTTACAGAAGATTTTACCAGCACCACATTCCCGCCATCCTGCTGGGTTACCAGCAATAATACCTATACTTACCGCAGTGGGGTAAGTGGATATGGTACTGGCCTGGGCTCGGTTAAATTCGATTTTTACAGTACTTCTGCAACGATGGATTTTGTAACACCGCTTTTTGCTGCAGTGCCAGCCGACTACCGGCTCACCTTTGATCATGCCTATGCTACCTATCTGGGAGAAAATGATCAGTTGAGAATTTTGTACTCAACCGATGGCGGGGTTACCTTCATTGCTCTTACAACCTATGCCGGTGGTAGTTCTGGTCCTCTTAATACTGCTGGTGGCACTACCAGTGCATTTACACCCACAGCGGCGCAATGGAACAGTAAGGCGCTGGCACTTCCTGTAGGTACAAACCGCCTTATGTTCAGGGGTATATCCGCATTTGGTAATAACCTGTATGTAGATAATATTAAGATAGCGGAAACACCGCCCTGTCTGCCTCCCACAGATCTGGTAGCTATTCCTGTAACCCCCACTTCAGAAGCTCTGAGCTGGACGGCTTCTACAAGTAACCCGGGCAATGGGTATGAATGGGAAGTGCGCACTTCCGGCGCCGCTGGCAGTGGCGCTACAGGCAGAGCTGCCAATGGCGCAACAGCTGCCGGCGTGGTTACTGCTAGTGCCACGGGCCTCAGTGCAGCTACCTCATACAGCCTGTATGTAAGATCTTATTGCAGTGTAGGTCTGTATAGTGAATGGACACTGGCTAAAACGTTTACTACTATATGTACACCTACCAATGTACCATATGCAGAAAACTTTGATGCAGCTGTAAGCCCCAATTTCCCTGATTGTATAGTGACACAGGATATGAATGGAGGTGGCAAATGGAATATGTATTATGACGGTGATGTGCCTGCATCTACACAACCCAACAGTATTTATTACGCATACGATGCGAGTGTGCCGGGTGATGACTGGTTCTTCCTGCGTGGACTTAACCTCGTAGCAGGAAAAACATACACACTCAACTTTGTATACAAAGCATCGGATGGTCCTGATTTTGTAGAGAACCTGGAAGTAAAATATGGAGCGGCTCCCAATGCAGCTTCCATGACCAGTGCACCTCTCTTCCGCGAAACGGCTATTGCTACCAATATAGATGGTCCGTTTACACAGGCGTCTGTTTCATTTACCGTACCGGCAAATGGGGTATATTATTTCGGTTTCCACGCATTCTCGGATGCAGATCAGGCCTTCCTGCTGATTGATGATATCAGCGTGGAATCATGCCCCACGCCTACCAACGTAACCGCATTGAGCTCGCTGCCTACTACAGCACAGGTGTTCTTTACCTCTGCCGGCAGCAACTTTGTAGTGGAATACGGACCTGTGGGATTTGTACCAGGTACCGGCGCTACAGCAGGTGGCGGTACAGTAGTAACCGGTACGGCATCACCTATCAGTATTTCAGGCCTTACTGCCAATACACTGTATGATATATATGTACGTCAAAACTGTTCTGCTGCCTCCGAATTCAGCATGAATGCAAAAGTGACCGTACGTACACAATGTAATCCGGTGAACGTGCCATATCTGCAGGACTTTACCGGTGTATTCGTACCAGACATACCGGCCTGTACTTCTGTTCAGGACATAAATGGTACGCCTACCTGGAGCACCTTTACGCCCAATCCGGCCTGGGGCTTCAATGGTACTACCCTGCGCTACCTGTATGATGCCGCCAAACCCGGCAATGACTGGTTTTACATCCAGGGTGTAAATCTGCAGGCAGGTAAGCAATATGAACTGTCGTATAAATATGGACCTACAGATCCGCTTTATCCCGAAAGCATGAAAGTAGCAATCGGTACAGCGGCCGAAGCAGGTTCAATGACAACGACCCTCGCAGATTATCCAAACATCGTTGCCAATGCGCAGGCTCCGTTTGCCAAACTGGATCGCATCCTGTTTACCGTACCGGCCAATGGTGCCTATTATGTAGGCTTCCAGGCTTATTCACAGCCTGATCAGTTTACATTGTATCTGGATAGCATTGTAGTACGTGAAGTGCCGGTTGTGGACGTTGGTATCACCAACGTGACCAATGCGCCCAGCTGTCCTGCCAGCAACTATGCACTGAATACCACGCTGCATAACTATAACCTGGTGCCCATCGATTTTGCTGCAACTCCTGTGACCGTTACGGCTACTGTATCTGGTACAGCAGCAGGTACCGTTAGCACTACGGTAAATAGCGGTACGCTGGCTGCCGGTGGTAACCTTGCCGTTAGTCTTCCCGCATTCACCTTTGCCCAGGGCGTATATACACTTGAAGTAACAACCAGCTCACCCGATGACGGTGTAGCCAGCAATGATAAGATCACTCAATTGCAGGTGGTGAATGGCAGCCCCGCAGCACCCATATTCACACCAGCCAATCCGCAGGTGTGCGCAGGTGGTACAGTGCAGGTAAGTACGCAGTTCACCGCTGCTGCACCAGCACCCACAACCATGCCGGCTGTTACTACCGGTACTATCAGCGTAAGCATTCCCGATAATACTCCGGCAGGTGTTACCAATACACTGAGCGTATCAGGTGTGCCTGCTACTGCAGTACTCACGGGCATCAGTGTTACATTGAATGCGACACATACCTGGAACTCCGATCTGTCATTCAACCTGCGTGCACCCAATGGTAAAATCCTTAATCTGGTGAATGGTAAAGGTGGCAGTGGCGATGGATTCACTAATGCAATTATCAGTTCTACAGGCACAGCATCACTGCCCACAGCCGCAACAACACCTGTTACCGGCACATTTGCCGCTGATGCAGCATTAGGTGCAGGCGCCACAGGCTTTGTATCAAATGCCAGCAGCTTTGCTGATTTGTACAATGTAGGCAATGGCAACTGGACACTCGCTGTACGCGATGGCGCACTTGGTGATGCAGGCGCACTTACCGGATGGTCTATTACACTCACGTATGGCCAACCCAACCCGGTTGTTACCTGGTCGCCTGTAACAGGACTTTATACCAATGCGGCGGCAACTACAGCTTATCAGCCCAATGCCAATGCAGCTTCTGTATACGTGAAGCCAGCAGGTACCTCTACCTATACAGTGACCAGCACCAGCCAGTTTGGCTGTACAACTACCAGCAACGTAACCGTAACGGTTAATGCCAATCCTGTTATTAACCTGGCAACATTGCCCAGCCGAATCTGCCTCAGCGATACACTGGTACCGCTGTCAGCTACACCGGTGGGAGGTACATGGTCAGGTATCGGTGTATCAGGCAGCAACCTGGTACCACCTGCAGCATCAATAGGTACTTATCCGCTTACGTATAGCTATACCAATGCCGCTGGTTGTACCAGCACTGCCAGCACACTGGCTAAGATCGAAGACTGTCCGGAACGCCGCCGTCTGTTGCGCGATGATGCAGTACTGCTGTATCCCAATCCCAACAACGGTCAGTTCAGAATCCGGGTTAACAGTACTTTGTACAATAAGCTCGTGATGACAGTGTATACAACAGGTGGTCACGTAGCCCGCAAGCAGCAGTTTACCGGACTCAACTATGGCCGTGAACTGAATATAGATCTTACCTCTCTGCCCGGCGGAACATACATGGTACAGTTCTATTATGAAGGTGGACCGCGAACCTCCGAGAAGACCTTTACTGTTGTCGTAGGCAGGTAAGCATTTTATCTTCAGTTGATATTACTCCGGCTGTCACTGGCAGCCGGAGTTTTTTATTAAGGTATGAGATAAAAGGTAAAGGGTAGAAGGTAAAAGGTAAAAGGTATGCTGAAATTAAAAGTCCCTTAGCCTTTCGCCTTCTACCCTTTACCTTTTCCCCCTACCTTCGGCAGATGGAAGTGCTGCATCTGACCGAATTGCTCCATGCCTGTAAAATAGTACCGGCTGCGGTAATGCCTTTTGATACAGACAAAGACCGGCTGGTGGAAATGAATTTTACAGCCGATAATGCATCACTGCATACAACCATCCTGGAAGATACCGGTCTGTTTAGCCAGTATGTGCAGTCTGAATTGAATAAGGCTGGTGCACGGTATGGTATTGGTGGTTACAACGAGCATCGTACAATCTATGTACGGAGCCAGTTATTTGACAGCGCTATTGCCATTGAAGAGCCCCGGCGGTTACATCTGGGTGTTGATATATGGGGCCGGCACTTACGCCGGTAATGGCACCGCTGCCTGGTAAGGTGCATAGCAGAGGTATTCACAACGATCGCGGCAACTACGGCGCCGTACTGATATTGCAGCATAAGCTCGGCGCTTTTGAATTTTATACACTCTATGGCCATCTGAGTACAGCCAGTGCAGAAAATAAATATGATGGGCAATCCGTGGTAGCCGGAGAAATGATCGGTGAGCTGGGGTCTCCGGCCGAGAACGGCGACTGGCCACCACACCTGCATTTTCAGGTCATACACGATATGCAGGGATCTAAAGGAGATTATCCCGGAGTATGCAGGTTTTCGGAAAGGGATAAATGGCTGCTCAACTGCCCCGACCCGGCCCCGCTGCTGACACCGTTGTTGTCGTAAACAATACCTACTCCGGTAGTAATATTTTTACCAGCAATTGCCATTCCTCTTCAAGACTGATGTCGGGCCGGCGGGTGCCGGCACGCTGGTACCAGTAATCGGCATTGAAACGATCTCCTTCTTTCCGGTGCAGATAGGCATGAAGGCGTGCAGAAAAACGATCCTCTTCATCCTGGATCAGGGCATGTGCCTCTTCCCAGTGACCCTGTGCGTCGTGCCAAAGTGATTGAAGATGCAGGGCAAGCCCTGCCGGGACAGTGTGCTGCTGCAATGAATTAATAAAATCAGTATAGGTCATAACAAAAGGGCGGAGCCAAATCTGGCTCCGCCGTAAAATTAATAGTCTTCCATAAGTATCAAACCTATTCTGCCCGATAGGCAGCTGCAAATTCTTTTACAAAGCTGCCCAGCCGGGTAGGAGCGAGTGCGGGGCGGTTGATCCAATAGTCTTCCGTCATCTTACCACTGCCCAGTGCTTCGTTCATTTCAGCATAGTTGCGGGCAATTTCAAGAGGCAATCCCGCACCTGTCATGCCCTGCACCGCCTGATCGGTCGTGAAGGCAACCCAGGGCAGGTCGGGTTTACCTATTGCCTGACCAATAGTGCTCGCAATCTGCTGTGTACCCGTTTCGTCACTGGCAATATAGCGGATACCGTGTCCTGTAAAGGAAAGCTTCAGCAGTTCCTCTGCAGCCACCGCCGCAATATCAGCCGGATGTACGATGGGGAAACGGCCGTCTGGCAATGAAAAATTCGCCCCGATAATACCAGCCTGCCTGATGAGTGAAATATTGGCGAGCAGGTTATGATAAAAATAAGCAGGACGCAGGTGAAGGATGTTGACGTCGGTCAGTTTGTTGAGCGCATTTTCGACCAGGTATAATCCACTTACCGGACCTACACCATCGGGCAGGTGAGCGCCAATACTCGACAGGTTTACCACATATTTAATACCTGCCGCTTTTATAGCCCGGGCATATTTTTCACCAATAACACCAATCTCGGCTTTCCAGTTGTTTGGGTTATGCATCGGGGGAACCATCGTGTAGACGGCATCGGCACCTTTAAATGTCTCCTGCAAAAATGCTTCATCCTCCAATGAGCCGATTGCCGCTGTAGCGCCGGCACCGGTCAGTGCCGTCAGGTTTTGGGCATTACGGCCCACTACGGTTACCTGGTGACCTGCTTTAAGCAGTGTTAAAGCAAGCGGTTTCGAGATGTGGCCAGCGCCACCGGTAATTACATATTTCATGTCTTGTTGTTTTAATATTTGTATATACAAATGAATGGATAAAAAAATCAAGGAGTAAGTTTATCGGCAATTTTTGCCATACCGAATACCAGTTTGGTGTTTTCTTCTTTGCCAAGTAGTTCCATACACCTGGCAGAAAATTCGGCTACACTCTCTTGCATTTTAGGAAGCAGTGTTTTGGCCTTATTTGTTGGGAAAACAGCGGTAGTCTTACCTTCTGTGATCCGTTGTACCAGTTTCATACTTTCCAGTTTTTCCAGGAGACGGGTAATCGTACTGGGTTGCAACTGTAGTTGACGGGCCAGGGCGCCAGCCTGAATACCGGGCTCTTCCAGAGTCAGCAACAGCAGATAACCATGACTGGGCGAAATACCCACGCGGCTCCAGCTTTCCTGTGCCAGCTTTTCCGTCTTACGCGCCAGGGCATTAGACGTAAAATATAGACATTGTGCAAAACGACTGTTGGCCGTACTCATGCTGCAAAGATAAATGTATTTTATTTGTATATACAAATATTGTTTTCCCAAAATTTTGTGAACTCCTGTGTCAGGTTGAGGGCAGGTTTGATTTTTTTAGGCAATAAGCCAGCCTGTTGCCTAATTTTACAGCATGGCTAATCCCAATCTAAGCGGTGAAAAACAACGGCTGACAGCGGCGGAAAAGGAGTTTGAGAACAATATCCGGCCGGCGCAGATCAGCGATTTTGCCGGACAGGCCCAGCTGATCGAAAACCTGCGGGTTTTTATCAAGGCTGCCCGCATCAGGGGAGAAGCCCTGGATCATATTCTTTTTCATGGTCCTCCCGGTTTGGGCAAAACCACCCTGTCGCGTATTGTGGCCAATGAGTTGGGTGTACAGATCAAGGAAACATCCGGACCTGTGATCGAAAAGCCCGGTGATCTGGCCGGCCTGCTCACAAGTCTTGAGCCCAATGATGTACTTTTTATTGATGAGATCCATCGGCTTAGTACGGTAGTAGAGGAGTATTTATATGCTGCTATGGAAGACTACCGGATAGATATCATGATCGATTCGGGACCCAATGCCCGCAGTATACAGATCAATCTGAATCCGTTTACGCTTATCGGTGCCACTACCCGCAGCGGTCTGCTGACGGCACCATTGTTGTCCCGCTTCGGTATTAAATCGCGGCTGGAGTATTACAATATAGAAACACTGCAAAAGATCGTGCTGCGTGCCGCGGGTATCCTTGGTGTGGAGATCAGTGCCGATGCGGTACGGGAAATAGCACGTCGCAGTCGGGCCACTCCCCGTATTGCCAATGGTTTGCTTCGTCGTGTCCGGGATTTTGCACAGGTACTGAATGATGGACAGATTGACCTGGGCATTACCCAGCATGCACTAAAGGCGCTCAATGTAGATGAGCATGGCCTCGATGACATGGACAACCGGATTTTACTTACCATTATTGAAAAATTCAAGGGAGGTCCTGTAGGCATTGGCACCATTGCCACTGCTGTGGGTGAAGAGCCGGGCACCCTTGAGGAAGTCTATGAGCCATTCCTGATACAGGAAGGCTTTCTGCAACGCACTCCGCGTGGCCGTGAAGTGACCACCAAAGCCTACGAACACCTTAACCGCCAGGCCCCTGGCCAGCTACCCGGACAAACTCAGCTGTGGTGACGCAACGTTTGCATTAAAGGGGTTGTCAACCTTCCTAAATGCAGCCGATGAAATATGTAGTCGTTACAGCATTGGTTATTTTCCTGTCAGCCTTCAGCTGTTCCAAGAAACTATGTGCCTGTGACCCGGTACCCGGAAATGTATTTAAGGCAACCGTAAAAATAGCCAACGATATGTCCTGTGGCAAGCCTGTGCTGGAATTTCCGGCAGAAGCAGAGCCCCATTTAAAAAAGATTACTGGAAAAGACGGACTACTCTATGCAGTAGTTGGCCTGCCAAACGATCTGGCGGTAGCTGATAAACAGATCAATGTGGAATTAGCTGCTCTCGAATTGAATGAAGCATTTGCCTGCCTGGCAATCGGTCCCTGGTATCCACAGGCAAAAGTGCTCAATGCCTGGCCCCGATGAATGGTGTGTAAGTAGGATAAATAAGAAGCGGTCTCGTGGTGGGGACCGCTTCACTTTTTTTAGGAAGTATAAAAAGTATAATACGTTTAAAGGGTATAAAGAGTGCTGGTTTATCACTCTTTATACCCTTTAAACATTTTAAACTCCTTATACTTTTACTGTACTACAAGCCTGAACCCATTTCCATGAATATTCACGATCTCGATTTTGGGATCATCTTTGAGGTACTTGCGTAGTTTGGCAATATAAACGTCCATACTGCGGCCATTGAAATAGGTATCGCTGCCCCATATTTTTTTAAGCGCCTGATCGCGCGGCAGCAGATCATTCAGATGTTCAGCCAGCATTTTCAGCAACTCATTTTCTTTGGGAGAAAGCGTTTGTGTCACACCATTATGGGTAAGCTGACGCAGTTTGGGATTGAAATGATAGCTGGCCAGATCAAACTCTTTGTTTTCTGTTTCCTTGTTGATTTCATCATTGCGTTTCAGGATAGCCTTTATTTTCAACAGCAATACTTCGCTGTCGAAAGGTTTGGTGATATAGTCATCGGCTCCCAGCTTATAACCCTGAATGATATCTTCCTTCATGGTTTTGGCACTCAGGAAAAACAGGGGAATATCCGGATCCACATCGCGGATTTCTTCTGCCAGGGTAAAGCCATCCATATTTGGCATCATCACATCAAGGAGACACAGTTCAAATTTTTCGCGCTGAAAGGCGGCCAGGCCCAGACGGCCATCACGCTCCAGCGTCACATCATACTCATTAAGCTCCAGGTAGTTTTTCAATACGCTGCCCAGGTTGGGATCATCTTCACACAATAAAATCTTGGGTTTCTTGCTGTCCATGTTTGTAAAGTTTAATTCATATCCTTATATGAGGACAAATAAAAGTAAATCATTTGCCAAACATATGTTCAGGCGTCTAATTTTTTGTTAAGAAGGCGGGGAAAAGCATTTTGCCCGCTTTTTCTAAATTTGTACCCAAAATTTTGCTGATATGGCCATGCATCTCACGCCAGATAACCGTCTTAAGAAACTGATCGTAATCGGCGACCGCCTCCTTATAAAGCCTACCCAACTCAATGAACAGACTGCCAGCGGCCTCTATCTGCCGCCAGGCGTTCAGGAAAAAGAGAAAGTGCAGCAGGGATATGTGATCAAGGCCGGACCAGGCTATGCCATTCCCATGCCTGTAGAAGATGAACCCTGGAAAACAGAAGAGGAAAGGGTAAAATATGTGCCTCTGCAGGCCAGAGAAGGTGACCTGGCCATTTTCCTGCTCAGTGGCGCCACAGAAGTGATGTATGAAAATGAAAAATATTTCATCGTACCACAGGGCGCGATCCTGATGCTTGAAAGGGAGGAAGAACTGTAGATAATGTGATGATTTGAAAATTTGGGGATTTGAAGATGGTAATAAAGTTCTAAGTAGTAAGTTTTAAGTAATCCGAAATGTATAACCCTGGAGGTCCTCTTCAAATTTTCAAATCTTCAAATCCTCAAATCTCCCCCTCTTTTCTCTACCTTTCCATTAAATAACTTCTCATGGCTGATAAAGAAAAATTTGTGGAGCTGGTACAGGCCGGCTATGCTTTCAAAGGCGAACACTTTCGTATTGGCAGTGCCCTGCTCGACGGAGAAGTAGTGCCAGGTACAGAGATCAATATACCATTCAAAACCATGAATCGTCATGGTCTTATTGCCGGTGCCACAGGTACGGGTAAGACCAAAACCCTGCAGGTGCTGGCAGAAGCGCTGAGCGATGCCAGTGTACCCGTATTGCTGATGGACATAAAGGGCGACCTGAGTGGTATTGCCGCAGCAGGTACCGCCAATGATAAGATCAAAGACCGTTATCAGAAACTGGAGCTTGAGTACAAACCAGCAGCTTATCCGGTAGAATTACTTACACTCAGCCAGCAAAAAGGAGCCCGGCTCCGCGCTACAGTGAGTGAATTTGGCCCCGTGCTGCTCTCCAAGATCCTGGGGCTGAATGATACACAGGGCGGTTTCGTAGCCATGATCTTCAAATACTGTGATGACAATAAGCTGCCCCTGCTCGATTTGAAGGATTTTATTAAAGTACTGCAGTTTGTAAGCGATGAGGGCAAGGCAGAACTGGAAAAGACCTATGGCAAAATATCCACCACGTCTACCGGTACCATATTACGCAAAGTAATTGAACTGCAACAGCAGGGAGCCGACCAGTTTTTTGGAGAAAAGAGTTTCGAAGTCGATGATCTCATGCGCATTAGTCCCGATGGCCGTGGCATGGTGTCGATAGTACGGGTTACCGATCTGCAGGATCGCCCCAAACTGTTTTCTACGTTTATGCTGCAACTGCTCGCAGAACTTTATGCGAGCTGTCCCGAAGAAGGCGATATAGACAAACCCAAACTGGTGATGTTCATTGACGAAGCTCACCTGATCTTTCAGGAGGCCAATGATGCATTGCTGCAGCAGATTGAAACCATTATCAAGCTGATACGCTCAAAGGGGATTGGCATTTTCTTTTGCACCCAAAACCCTATGGACGTACCGGCATCGGTACTGGCACAGCTGGGCCTCAAAATGCAGCATGCGCTGCGGGCCTTTACCGCTGCAGACCGTAAAGTGATCAAACAGACAGCTGAGAACTATCCCGAAACCACTTTTTATAAAACAGAAGACCTGATCACCCAACTGGGTATTGGCGAAGCACTGATTACAGCGCTTAATGAAAAAGGTATACCCACCCCGCTGGTACACTGTATGCTTTGCTCGCCCCGCAGCCGTATGGATATACTCAGCGATGCGGAGATCGATCAACTGGTTGCCACTTCGCGCATAGCTACGAAGTATAATGAGGTAATAGACAGTCAAAGTGCCTACGAAATATTGACAGACAAACTGCAAGAGGCTGCTGAAAAAGCAGAAACGCAAAAGCAGGAAGAAGCTCAGCGTAAGGAAGAGAAGAAAACAACCCGCAATACAGAGAAGCAGGAAAAAGGAATTTTTGATGATCCGATTGTAAAAAGTATGACGCGTACTGCCGGCAATACCATCGTTCGCTCACTGCTGGGTGCACTCGGACTGGGTGGGCGTAGCCGCAAGCGTTCTCTTTTCTGATTGTTTTATCGCGGTTGACCATCAGAAAGTTGCTTTTGACAGGCAGGTAGGCCCGCGATGCATCGCGGGCCTACAACTGGTAGATGCGACAGTGAGATGGCTGGATCACTTTTATCTACTTTCCCCCCCCTTTATTTTCTTTCTTATTTCTTTTAACCCACCGGTCGTGGAAGCAAAAGGAGGAGGCTAAATGAATGTACGAAACAGAAAAAATGAACCCGGTTTTTCCAGGCACTGGCGGTTATTTTATGGAATAATGCATAGTGATCATCCATAGGGCATGCGCCCCGTTTTATTAGCTCTGTATTTCCTGGTAGCAGCCGGCTGTAGCCAGGCTGGCAATGACCATGCCGTAAAAATTTCGCCAGCAGTTAAGATAACGGCAGAGCCAGCCCGGTCACGCCCGGACAGTATTCGCCTCATTCATGTCTTCGTTGCTCTTTGCGACAATAAATACCAGGGTATTGTACCCGTGCCTGCCGGTATCGGCAATGGCCAGCAGCCACGCAGCAATCTTTACTGGGGAGCAGGATATGGCGTACATACTTATTTTTCGCGCAGCAAAGACTGGCAGGTGATAGCAAGAGAAACTTACAGCATTTCTGTTCGTAAAGACAGCGTGGTGCTTGACCGTTTGCTGCTCCGGCATCGCAGACAGGGCGTGTACCTGCTTGCAGAAGCATTTGACGGACGAAATATGAAAGAAACCATTACAGAATTTTTGGGGGCTGCGGCCGGCCAGTTGCCACGTGTTGTAAAACCGGAAGGCAGGGATAGCCTGTATTTTGGCGGCAATGCTGACCTGCTGGCCTTTGTGGGACACGATGGACTGATGGACTTTTCACTCGATCAGCAATTCAAAGGTGATACTGTAAATAAACGCGAAACGATGATACTGGCCTGCTACAGTAAAAGATTCTTTGGCCCTCATTTGCAATCCACAGGAGCACAACCATTATTATGGACAAGTGGCCTGATGGCTCCGGAAGCATATACTTTGCACGATGCTATTGACGCCTGGATAGCACGAAAGCCGGCAAAGCAGATACAACAAGCCGCGGCAAAAGCCTATTCCACCTATCAGCGTTGCGGTATGCAGGCTGCTACCCGTTTACTTCCCACTGGCTGGTGATGATCTGCCCAGCAACAGGCGTCCCTGATCGTCCTGCTGCAGGATTTCTTCATCGAGCAAAAACTCAGTTATTTTCCAGGCTTTATCACGTTGTTGTCCCGTATAGGCATCGAGCAGCAATTTGACCGGCAGGGGTTGCTGACTGGTCAGCCGTTGCAGTATCTGCTCTTTCAGCCGGTCAAACTCTCCGGCGTTGAAATGTTGTTGTTTTTGCTGCAGGCAGTTATCGCATATACCACAGGGCCTCGTGGTATTATCTCCAAAATAACCCGCGGTGATCTGGCTGCGGCAGGTGCTGCGGTCTTCTACATAACCGATCATTTGCTGTACCCGCAGACGTAATCGTTCTTTACGCTCTTCATAATTTTTTTTGTTGATAGAAAATTCGCGGATCGGGATACGGTTACGCAATACATACAGCTGGGGTTTGTCTTTGCGGGGTGTATAGATAAGGATATGCCGGTGATGCAGCTCTGTCAGCAACTGTGCCACCTTTTGTTCTTCGATACGGAGCAGCCGGGCAAGTAATGACTCTGAAATAAAACAACTGAAATCAAAAATACCTTCATAGGTCCGTAGCAGCGTTTTGATCAGCGGATCGAGATGCGGATAATCCAGTTCAAACTGGTAGAGATGCTGTTTGGTGCAATTGAATTGTACCGTGGCGGGTAAAAATACCTGCTCGTTGAAAGTGAACCAGCCTTCCTGTTCCAGTGCCTTGAGCGCATGAAGTGCTGTGGAGGGTTCCAGCGTAAAATGACGGGCAAATGCGCTCATATCGAAATCATGGCTTTCGCCGGCGCCACCACTCACGGGAAGTTGCAGATGATTGCACAGGGCCTCATATACCTGCCGGATCGTGTCAATATCCGGAAACCGCAGATCGGGAAGTTTTTCCAGTTCACGCAGGGCAGCCTGGTCATATAGCAGTACTGCATAGGCGCGTTGCCTGTCGCGTCCGGCGCGTCCGGCTTCCTGGTAATAGTTTTCAAGACAGTCAGGTACATCTGCATGGACCACGGTACGCACATCGGGTTTGTCGATACCCATACCAAAGGCGTTGGTGCAGACGATAACACGGATCTCATTTTTTATCCACGCTTCCTGCTTGCGGTTGCGTTCTTCCTGTGGCAAACCGGCATGATAATAGTCAGCAGCTACCTGGTGCATACGCAGCAGATCGCTGATCTCTTTTGTTCGCCTCCGGCTTTTACAGTAGACAATGCCGGTACCCGGTACTTTTTGAAAGATGTCGAGGATCTTGTTGATCTTCGACTCAACGCTGAAAACACTGTAAGAAAGATTAGGCCGCTCAAATGATTGCCGGAATACAGCCCAGGTATTACCAACATCTGCTGAAGGGTCCGTGTCAAGCCTGCGGCAGATATCGGTTTGTACTTCTGGCGTGGCCGATGCGGTGAGAGCCAGTACCGGCACGCCGGGCAATTCTTCGCGCAACCGGGCAATGCGCAGATAAGGCGGCCTGAAGTCGTAACCCCATTGTGAAATACAATGAGCCTCATCTACTGCTATCAGGCTGATGCCGAGCGCCGGCAGGTATTCTCTGAACAAGGATGTCTCCAGCCGCTCCGGCGATACGTATAAAAATTTGCAGTTGCTTTCGGCAACAACGGTAAGTGTATTGATCACTTCGCGCCGGCTCATACCCGAGTAAATGGCGAATGCAGTGATATTACGTTTGCGCAGGCCTTCTACCTGGTCTTTCATCAGCGCAATAAGCGGGGAAATGACAAGGCAGGTACCTTCCTGGCAAAGGGCGGGTACCTGGTAGCAAAGCGATTTGCCACCGCCGGTAGGCATGAGTGCCAGCGTGTCTTTTCCCTTCATTACAGAAAGCACCACGTCTTCCTGCATAGGCCGGAAAGCGTCGTAACCCCAGTATTGCTGTAAGACAGCGTGGGCCTGATCAGAAGCGTGCAATGGATCCATCAATTTTACGGGTGCCTTAGCTTTATAAAGGCCAAATTATACAAGTGCAAGCTATTTATTCCGGATTGTTTAACCCGGGGAATATTCACTGCAATTCCGTTTTTTTAAACGGTCCACCTGCTATTTATCTACTTTTTTTACATAAAGGCGGCCGGAGTTAATAGCCAGCACCACATCGCTGAGGCCCATTACCAGAGCTGCAAAACCAGGCTTGAGCAGACCCAGTGCCGCAATGGGAATAGCGACAATATTATAGGCAAAAGCCCAGAAAAGATTCTGCCGAATGGTGATATAGGTATGTTTGCCCAGGCCCAAAGCCAGGGGTAAATGTTTCAACCCATTATTCATCAGAACCACCTGTGCTGTCTGCATGGCCAGTTGTGAAGCATCGCTCAGCGAAATGCCGATAGTGGCCCTTGCCAGCGCCGGTGCATCGTTGATACCATCGCCCACCATCACGGTTGGCTGTGCCGCACTTAAACGCGAGATTACTTCCAGTTTCTGCTCCGGTGTTTGCTGCGCCAGCACTTCTTCAATGCCTAACTCATCGGCGAGGGCTTTTACTTTATGGTGACGGTCACCGCTGAGCAGGATGGTCTTAATATTTTTAGAATGCAGGTAATGAACCACGGCCCGCGCTTCGGGTCGTATTTCATCCTTTACATCGATCCAGCCAATCAACTCACTGTTCCGTACGATATAGACATTGTGTGTGTCATCGCTGGTATAGGCCTTGGCTGTTTCATAAGAGCCGGCCCAGTACACATTACCTTCTTTATCTGTTCCTTTCATACCCTTCCCCTTTATCTCTTCTATGGATTGCCAGCGAATGTCATCAGCCGTTTTCCAACTGCGTACAATGCTGCGGGCTATCGGGTGACTGGAATATTTTTCGAGCGAGTAAGTGATTCGTTGAAATTCGGATTCAGTCATGCCACCGGCCAGCAATTTCCATTGGGCAATTTCAAACTGACCTGTGGTGAGTGTACCGGTTTTATCGAATACCACCTGGTTGATGTTTTTGAAAAGTTCGAGACTCGTGGCATTGCGGAATAAAATACCCGAACGTGCTGCACGACCCAGCCCTACTGCAATAGCTGCAGGGGTGGCAATGCCCATAGCACAGGGGCAGGCGATCACCAGTACGGCAATACTGCGCATGAGTGATGGCGTAAACTCTTTCAGCACTATCCAGTTTACGGCGAGTGTAACGGCTGCGATTCCCAATACTACCGGTACAAAAATGGCGCTGATCTTATCGGCCAGTTGCTGCACGGGAGGTTTCTCTCCCTGCGCCTGTTTTACCAGGTTGACGATACCTGCCAGCACCGTATCTTTTCCGGCTGCAGTTACATAGGCTTTCACCGTGCCGCCGACCAGCACGCTGCCTCCAATAAGCAGATCCTTCCCTTTTTTATGCAATGGCTCACTCTCGCCGGTCAGGATTGATTCATTTACTTCGGCCTCACCCCATAATATTTTACAATCGGCAGGTACCTGCTCACCGGTGCGGATAAGGATGAGATCGCCCGAGCGCAGTTGTTCGCTTTCCACCGCAAATACCTGCTCCTGGTGCTGATCATCGTAGGCGATCATATTGGCCATCACCTTTTGTGTGCTCACCAGTTTTTTCAATGCACGTTGTGTGCTGGCCACAGAAGCTTCTTCGAGATAGTTGCCCAGGAATACCAGGGTGAGAATGGTAGCGGTTGTTTCATAAAACATATAATCCGCCACCTGATTGGTAAGCGTACCATACAGGCTGTAGACAAATGATGCCGTAGCACCGATTGCTATCAGCACATTCATATTGGGAAGGCCATTGCGCAGGCTCTTCCAGGCGCTGCGCCCAAAAAACTGCATGCCTACTATATAGACAGGCAATGTAAATGCCAGTTGCAGCCAGGGATTCATGAGCCAGTGAATGTGCAGGCCCGGAATCATATGCAGCATCAGGATGGCAGTAAAAGGAAGACAAAACCAGAACCGCTGCAGATGAGTAGACAACCAGGGTTTGGATGTGTGAACGGGTTTGGCAATGGCGCTTCCGGTAATAGTATATCCCAGGTCCTGTATGCCCTGCACAAGACTATCTGTTTTCAGGCCCGGATTCTGATCAAAGCTGACATCGCCGGTAGCAAAGTTGACCCGTACGTCGGTCCGGCCTTCTTTTTCGAGGTAGCGGCGGATGGTAAGTGCACAGTTATTGCAATCCATGCCATCTACCTTCCATTGAATCTTTTCCATAATAGGTGTATCTCATTAATAACAAAGGCAAGGCTCGCTGGTTGCAAAATTACCAGCCGGGATGGACTACTGCCAACCATTTGGGCCAATATATTGGCAACAAGGTTGCTATTCGGTTATTTTTGTAACATGGAGCGCGAATTTTTGCTGGATGAGATCAATGAAATTGCAACATGGTTTTGGAAACAGTGTGCAACAGACAGGGTATTTGCCTTTGCCGGTGAAATGGGAGCCGGCAAGACCACATTGATCCATGCACTTTGTATGGCCAGGGGGGTGAAGGATACAGTAGGCAGCCCCACTTTTTCTATTATCAATCAATATATCTATGTGGAGGAAGGAAAAGAGCAGACCATTTTTCATATGGATCTTTACCGGCTTAAGGATGAGGATGAAGCTATACAGGCCGGGGTGGAAGACTGCCTGTATAGCGGTCATATCTGCCTGGTAGAATGGCCCGAACGGGCACCGGGTATATTTCCTCCTCATACCGTGCAGGTAGAACTATCGCTTGCGGAAGGCGGCCGGAGAAGGCTCAGAATCGCCCGGAATTAAGTACTTTTGAGAACCGTCCATTTGGTTTCGGTGAACCTAACTCATGAGCCAGCAAAAACCTAAAATCAGCACCTCTTTCAGCTACGAAACATTAGAGGAAACGCTTGATATAAAACCCAAATCGGAAGGGATGATGATCGGCATTCCGAAAGAGATTGCCTTTCAGGAAAACCGGATAGCACTGACACCCGATGCGGTAAGTGTGCTGGTAAGTAATGGCCACCAGGTCATGATCGAACACAATGCCGGCGATGCGTCACATTACCGTGATAAGGATTACAGCGAAGCCGGCGCCCGCATTGTATATGACCGGCCGGAAGTATTCAAAGCACCCATCTTAGTAAAGAGCGCCCCTGTTATAGAAGAGGATTTGCCCCTGCTGCAGCTCAACCAGGTGATCATTTCACCCATTCATCTCTCCGTACTCAAAGCCGAGATTCTGGAAACGATGATGGAAAAAAAGATTACGGCTATTTCATTTGAGAATCTGAAAGATGATAGCGACTCCTATCCCATTGTACGCAGCATGAGTGAGATAGCTGGAAGTGCCGTCATGCTTATCGCTGCACAATATCTCGGCTCAGCCAATCATGGCAAAGGGGTATTGCTGGGTGGTATCTCGGGCATAGCACCTACCAAGGTAATTATTATCGGTGCGGGTATTGTGGGTGAGTATGCAGCCCGTGCAGCACTGGCGCTCGGCGCATCTGTAAAAGTATTTGATAATAGTGTTTACCGCCTTAAGCGGTTACAGAATAATATTGGTCACCGGTTGTGGACTTCTGTAATAGAACCGCGCATGCTGGCCAAACAACTTAAAACCTGTGAAGTGGCTGTGGGTGCATTGGGATCGCAAACCGGCCGTACACCCATGGTGGTGACAGAAGAGATGGTGAGCAATATGCGCCCCGGATCGGTAGTGATCGATGTAAGCATTGATCGCGGCGGGTGTTTTGAAACCTCAGAGATCACTTCGCACGAGCATCCCATATTTATGAAGTATGGTGTGATACATTATTGTGTACCCAATATTCCATCCGGGTTTTCACGCACTGCTTCGCAGGCTATTAGCAATGTATTGATGCCATTGCTGCTGGAAGCCGGTGAAGAAGGCGGCTTTGAAAATCTCGTATGGCACCGTGTGCACCTGCGCAGCGGCATTTATCTCTTTAAAGGAGCCCTTACCAATTTTTATCTCAGTGAGCGGTTTGATCTCAAGTACACCGATCTCAATCTGCTGATAGCAAGTCAGCGTTGACAGAGAAAGAAACAGGCAGATCATTTAACAAAAAGATTGTTTGTCTGTTATCAGGGATAAGGCAACTGATTATCAGTTGCTAAATACTTTTTATCTATTCATCTCAACCGTAAGAAGTGTATACAGCCCATTGACATTCAGGGCGTCTGCCTTCTTTTTTGTACCTTTGCAGCGATGAAAAAATGCATAACCACATTCATACTGATTGTGATGGCTATTTGTATAGGCCAGGTTGGTTATGCTGCCCGTACCCAACGGGAAACATTTATCGGTACCTCATCCGCTCATTTCAGGCACAGCGTATTTTCTGCGGGCAAGGGCACTTCTTTTCCCGTGCCTGACTCTTACAGATGTCCGGCCAGGTTTTTATCCCTGTTTCCGGTAACGCCTTCTATCATTCCGGGTGAATTTGAATTGCCGGTACCATCCACTTCTTTTTATATGCAGGATATGACAGCCCGTGGCACGAGTGCTGTACCTGAAAACAGATTGCAACATCTGTTTCCGTTTCACTATTTCTGGTAATAAGGTTTTTGTTAATCATTGGCCGGAGTTGAAGGCTGATTCCGGTTGCGTGCCTGCTACATTATCCGTAACACACCTGGGCATTCTTTTTCCCGGGACAAAACCGAAGCAAGAAGTATGAGTCATTTACCTAATCTTATTGTTGACCTGGCGCTGATATTGGGTGCCGCTGCTATCATGACCCTGATTTTTAAGTTGCTGAAGCAGCCGCTGGTATTGGGTTATATTATTGCCGGTGTACTGGTGAGTTCGCATTTTGAGTGGTTTCCTTCTATCAGTAAGGAAGATTCAGAAAACGTGACCGTCATGGCCGAGATTGGTGTGATCTTTCTGCTGTTTAGCCTGGGCCTGGAATTCAGTTTCAAAAAACTGGCAAAAGTAGGGGGCTCATCTTCTGTATCGGCATTTGTAGAAGCCATTGGGATGTCGGCACTGGGCTATGGTATAGGTAAAATGCTGGGCTGGACCACCATGGATGCCATTTATCTCGGTGCTGCGCTGGCGGTATCCAGTACCACTATTATCATTAAAGCAGTAGAGGAACTGGGTTTAAAGAAAAAGAAGTTTGCGACGCTGGTATTCGGCATATTAATAGTAGAGGATCTGATCACCATTGCCATACTGGTATTGCTCACCACCATTTCTGTCACACAGCAATTTGATGGGATGGAGATGCTCCTCTCTGTACTCAAGCTGATCTTCTTCCTTATTCTCTGGTTTGTAGTAGGTATATTTTTTATTCCCACCATACTTAAAAAAGCCAGGAAACTCATGAATGATGAGACCCTGCTGATCGTATCGATTGCCATGTGTCTGCTGATGGTATACCTGGCTGCAAAGGTTGGGTTCTCTTATGCGCTGGGCGCTTTTGTAATGGGTTCATTGCTGGCCGAAACCACCAAGGCCGAGCGTATCGAACACCTGGTAAAACCCGTAAAAGATCTGTTTGGAGCCATCTTCTTTGTATCGGTGGGTATGATGATCGATCTGCGTATGATGGGTGAATATGCAGTTCCCATTCTGATCATCACACTGGCCTGTATCGTTGGTAAAGTGATTACCACCGGTATTGGTGCATATATCTCCGGCAACTCATTGAAAGTTTCTTTGCAAACGGGGATGAGCCTGGCGCAGATCGGCGAGTTCTCTTTCATCATTGCTGCACTCGGTGTGAGCCTGGACGCTACCAGCAGTTTTCTGTACCCTATCATCGTAGCTGTATCCGGTGTGACCACGTTTACGACCCCGTATCTCATCAGGGCCAGTGCTCCTTTTTATGAATGGATTGACCGGCAACTGCCGGAGAAATGGCGCAAGTCGCTGGATCGCTATAGTTCGGAAGCAACGACAATGACCTCCGTAAGCGATTTTCACCAGGTACTGAAATCATTTATTGTTAATGTGATACTGTTTTCCGTATTGATTGGTGCTATCGTGTATCTCTCTTCGTCGTATGTATTGCCCTGGGTTGATGCCAATACAGATTATGCCTTTGGCGGTATTACGGCGGCTTTTATCACCCTGCTTGTAATGGCTCCCATGGTATGGGGGTTGGTAATACGTAATGAACGCAATGAAGCCTTTGCCCGCATCTATGCACAGCAGCGCTATCGTGGCCCTATCTGGATGATGCGTGGACTGAAACTGGGACTTTCTATTTTCTCCATCGTATTTCTGCTCAACCGCTTTTTCTCACTGGCTATTGCAGTATATGCAGCGGTGATCCTGATCATACTTTTCATTGTATTTCAGAAAAAGATACAACGGCTCTATGACCGGATTGAGAACCGGTTTATCCGCAACCTCAATGACCGTGAACTGCAGGAAGAACTGCGCCAGGCAGAGCAGGAAGCCAGCAAACGTAATGTGGCGCTGGCACCATGGGATGCACACATGACCACTTTTGATGTAGAACCTGAAGTGGCGATCATTGGCAAAACCCTCGAAGAACTGAAATGGCGTGAACAGATTGGTGTGAATATAGCTATGATCAAACGGGGGCATCTCACCATCGTAAGCCCGCAACGGTCCGATCGCATTTATCCGGGAGATAAGCTCTTTATCATTTGTACCGATGCCCAGGAGAAAAAAATGAATGCAGTGCTGCGTCCTGATAAAAAAGTGATTGAAAACCAGCAGGAAGTAGAAGTGCAGCTCGACAAATTCACACTCGACGACGATTCCCCGTTTATTAATAAATCCATTCGTGAATCAGGCATCCGCAGCAGTACCAATGGCCTGGTCGTAGGCATTGAACGCAATGGCCAGCGTATCCTTAATCCCGAATCAGATACGATTCTTCAATCCGATGATGTAGTGTGGATAGTGGGAGAGAAGAAGCTGTTGGAGACGATTGGATGATAATTTGAAGATTGGATGATTTGAAAATTTGGAGATGGAGCCATTGCGGCTCCATTTTTTTTATCCGAAAAACACGATTGGAAGATTTGAAGATTTGTCGATTTGTCGATTTGAGGATTTGAAGATTGGCGTATATAAAATTAATATTCAATTATTTATGAATAATTCGGTTGACTGAATCTGTCTATTCATTTTCAAATCCTCAAATCGACAAATCCTCAAATCTGGGCTTAAACGTTTGTTTAAATCAAACATTTGTTTAACTTTGCGGGGCTTATTTATTAAAATGTCTAATATGTCTACGTACAGTGAGAAGCAAATCCAGATCATGCAGGCTGCCGAGGGGTTGTTTGCCGATAAGGGTTTTGATGGCACTTCTGTCCGGGATATTGCAGAAGCAGCCGGAGTCAACCTGGCCATGATATCCTACTATTTCGGTTCAAAGGAAAAACTGATGGAAGCCATGTTTGTGCATCGCAGTAGTTCTTTTCGCCTGCAGCTCGAAAACATGCTGCAGAATAAAGACTTCGACCCGATGCAGAAAGTGGAAATGCTGGCAGACCAGTATATCGACAAATTGCTGGGTCAGCAATGTTTCCACCGGATAATGGTGCGCGAGCAAATGGTGCATCACAACAGATTTATCGGTGAGCAGATTCAGCAACTGAAAATGCGTAATCAGGCATTGATACGCCAGTTGATCGAAGAAGGACAGCAGAAAAAGATGTTTAAGGCAGATGTGGATGTTCCCCTGTTGATGAGCACGCTCGTGGGTACTGTAAGCCAGCTCGTGACAACCCAGCATTTTTACCGGGAGATGAACAACCTGCAGTCGCTGACCGATGAGGAATTTGTAGCCTACATCCGTCCCAAACTGAGCAAACACATAAAGCAAATTTTCAAAGCAATACTTAAAAATGAGGAACATGTTTAGACGCCTGGCAGTAGCGTTGATGATGCTATGGCCGCTGGCCGCCGTGCAGGCGCAAACCCGCACCATCACACTCGATGAAGCGGTAAGCCTGTCGCTGGCACACAGCCCGGCCCTGAAAGCAAAGCAGGCGCAGATCACAGAAAGACAGGCTGCATTGCAGAAGGCGCAGGATGAACGTCTGCCTGATCTCAAAATAACCGGCTCTTATATGCGGTTAAACAGTGCCAATATTGATCTCAAATCTTCTTCAGGCAGTGGAAGCGGAGGCGAATCTCCTAAAGTAAACCAGGCGCTGTATGGATTGGTCAATGTATCACTGCCTATTTATACAGGGGGCCGTATCAAATTTGGAATCGAATCGGCCCGCTACCTGGCAGAAGCCGCCCGGCTTGATGCCGGCACACAAAAAGATGAAGTAATCCAAAATACTATAGAGGCATATATCAACCTGTATAAAGCAGCTGCAGCAGTATCGCTGGTAGAAGATAACCTGAAGCAGGCCCAGCAACGTGTAAAAGATTTTGCCAACCTCGAGAAAAATGGCTTACTGGCGCGCAATGATCTGATGAAAGCAGAGTTGCAGGCCTCCACCACTGAACTGGCGTTGCTCGATGCGCAGAACAGTTACCAGCTGGCACAGGTTAATATGAGCCTGATGCTCGGACTTCCTGAACAGACAGCGTTAAAAACAGACAGTGTGCTGCAAACTGTACCGGCGCAGCTTAACGCACTGAATGATTATATACAGGCAGCAGGATCTGGTCGTTATGACAAGGCTTCTTTAGGTCTGCAGCGCAAGGCTGCCGATGTAGAAGTAAAGCAGACCAAAAGCGGTCGCTATCCTTCACTGGCTCTTACGGGTGGTTATATAGCTGCCGATATTCCGCATTTTGTTACTATCACCAATGCAGTAAATATCGGAGTGGGTGTTTCCTACAACATTGGTTCTCTCTGGAAGGGCAGAGCCAGTATCAAACAAGCCGAAGCTCAGTCTGCACAACTGGCAGCACAGGAGCTGGGTCTCGACGAAAAAGTACGCCTGCAGGTCAATAAAGCGTATCTCGATTGTCTGAGCAGCAAAAAGAAAATAGATGTGTATGAGCGGTCGGTAGATCAGGCCAGCGAGAATTACCGTATTACCCGCAACAAATATGACAACAGCCTGGCCAGTACAACCGATCTGCTCGATGCAGATGTGGCACAACTGCAGGCGAAGCTCAATTATGCTTTTGCCAAAGCCGATGCACTGGTTACTTACTACCAGTTGCTGAAAGTGACCGGCCAGTCGGCAAACAACTTCAAGTAAATAAAAATAAAGATCAATACAACCGAGATATGGAAACAACTACTAACGAAACCAAAGGCAAAAAAAGAAGCCCGGTATTTATTATCATCCTGCTGGTACTGATAGCGGGTGGTGCCTGGTTTGGTATTTCAAAATATATACACAGCCAGCATCATGAAGATACGGATGATGCGCAGGTGAGCGCAGACATTAACCCGGTTATACCACGTGTGTCGGGTTACATTGCAGAGGTGAGGGTAAAGGATAACGAGTTTGTAAAACAAGGTGATACCCTGCTCGTGCTCGACAACCGCGATTTTGTGATAAAGGTAGAGCAGGCCGAAGCGGCGCTGGCACTGGCCCAGACCAATCTGTCGGGAGCCCGGGCAGTAACGCAGGCCGCCAAAGCCAATATTGCCACATCGGCAGCATCTATCGGTACAGTTGATGCGCAGATCGAAGCGGCTAAGGTCACTTTGTGGCGTGCGCAGCAGGATTATGAGCGTTATGACAACCTCATCAAGGATCACTCAATTACCCAACAGCAATATGAGCAGGCGTTGGCTGCCCGT
Organism: Chitinophagaceae bacterium; assembly: GCA_047600605.1. GTDB lineage: Bacteria > Bacteroidota > Bacteroidia > Chitinophagales > Chitinophagaceae > CAYMZZ01. The sequence continues at coordinate 46,871 of JASGKK010000002.1, forward strand.
CAGTCGGCCGAACGCCAGCTTGGTATTCTGCAGGAGCAGAAGAAACAGGCTTCGCAGCAAACACATGCTGTAAGTGTACAGAGTGATGCCACGGCCACTCAGATTGCTTCGGCAGAAGCTACTATCCGCCAAAAACAGGTAGAACTGGATGCGGCGCGGTTGAATCTTTCCTATACAGTGGTTACGGCTGCACAGGATGGAAAATTAAGCAAGGTGCCGGTACATCCCGGTCAGTATGTACAACCTGGTCAGGCATTGTTCAGCATTGTACACAGCAACGAAGTATGGGTAACAGCCAATTTCAAAGAGACACAGGTCAATAAAATGCGTGTGGGTCAGCGGGTGATCATTACAGCCGATGCTTATCCCAAACATGAGTTTGAAGCAAAGCTGGCTTCTTTTTCACCGGCTACAGGTTCCACTTTTGCTTTGCTGCCCGCAGATAATGCCAGTGGCAACTTTGTGAAAGTGGTACAGCGCCTTCCGGTTCGTATTGAGTTTACAGACGCAAAAGACAGCCTCGTGCAGCAACTGCGTCCTGGTATGAATGTGATTGTGGATGTGCACCTCGACTGATCTATTATAAATTAATGAATACAGATGTGTAACAGCATCTGCTGATATAGCGATTATGGTACAACAGGCATCGTTGGTGGAGTATGGCTCACGGCGGGTGATCATTACGCTCACGTGTATCGTATGTGCGTTGCTCGAAATTGTGGATACTACAATTGTGAATGTGGCGCTCAATGATATGAAAGGAAACCTGGGCGCTACTACGAGTGAAGTGGGTTGGGTAATTACTTCCTATGCTATCGGTAACGTGATAGTAATACCCCTCACCGGATTTTTTGCCGCACAGTTTGGCCGGCGCAATTATTTTGCTGCCAGTATTATTCTTTTTACCATTTGTTCTTTTCTCTGTGGTAATGCCAGTGGTATATGGGAACTGGTAGCTTTCCGTTTTCTTCAGGGCTTAGGGGGTGGCGCACTGCTGGTAACTTCACAAACCATCATTACAGAAAGTTATCCGCCCGAAAAAAGAAGTATGGCACAGGCCATCTACGGTATGGGTGTTATTATTGGTCCCACATTGGGTCCGCCACTGGGTGGTTATATTACCGATAATGCAGGCTGGCCCTATATTTTTTACATCAATATTCCCCTGGGTATAATTGCTGCACTGCTCACACTGCAGTTTGTACGCAGCCCCAAATACGCCGAAAAAAGTGCTCCCCGTGATATTGACTGGCTGGGTATCGGATTGCTGGCTGCTTTTGTAGGATCACTTCAGTATATTCTGGAGAAGGGACAGGAGGATGACTGGTTCAACAGCTCAACGATTACTCTGCTCACAGTGGTGGCAGTATTCGCCGCATTTTTCTTTGTATGGAGAGAGCTCACATTCCGTAATCCGGCAGTAAGACTAAACGTATTGAAGAATGGAAATCTCCGTGTAGGTACAATATTATCATTTATTATGGGCTTTGGTCTGTACGGTTCTACGTTTATCATACCATTATATGTACAGGCCACTTTGGGCTGGACAGCCACACAGGCAGGTCTGCTTATGATACCGGCTGCACTCACTACCGCCTTTATGATGCCGTTTATCGGACGCCTCCTGCAGCGGGGAGTGCCCCAGCAATACCTGGTGGCAGGCGGTATGCTGATATTCTTTTTATTCTGCTTCTGGGGATATAAGATCATCACGCCCGATACCAGCTCCGATAACTTCTTCTGGATGCTGATATGGCGTGGAGTGGGAATGGGTATGCTGTTTATTCCTATTACCGCCCTCTCCCTGAGCACGCTGAAAGGAAGACAGATCGGAGATGGGGCCGCCTTTACCGGCATGATGCGACAGTTGGGTGGATCATTTGGTATAGCGGTGATCACTACATTCATGGCGCATCAGACTATCAATCACCGGGCAGCACTTGTTGAAAAGCTCGACTATCATGATCGTGCCGTGCAGACCCGGGTTGCGCAGATGCAACAGGGATTTATTAATAAGGGGATACCCGAAAATGTTGCATTACTGGATGCGTACAAATCAATCGACTATTCTGTAAGTAAGCAGGCTGCTGTATTGTCGTATATGGATGTATTCCTGTATATCGGCATTTTATTCCTGCTCTGTATCCCGTTTGTACTGGTAGTAAAAGGTAAAAAGGATAAAGGAGGGGGAGCGAGTGCGAGTGAGCATATGCACTAGCGGCTCACTGCTTATAATCTGCCAGTCGTATCTTTTCTTTACAGAAAGAATATTCTATCGGGTCGTTGCTGCTGACAATAACAAGCCTTTGGGTGGTATATGTGTTTATCAGTTCATGATAGAGATGTATACCATCTTCGTCAAGATTGGTACAGGGCTCATCGAGCAGCACCAGGGCGCTGTCTGATAAAATACATTGTGCCAGTTTTACCCGTTGTTTCATACCTGAGCTGAAAAGCCGGATTTGTTTGTGGGCAGCCGCCTGTAGTCCCAGCCGCTCGATGATGGCCGCTGTATTCAGTCCGGACAGGAATGGTTTGAATGAATGGTGGAAATCAAAAAACTCGGTGAGTGTCATTTCCTCTATTACCTCGAGGTAGGGAGCGCAGAGGCTGGTATGGCTGAATACGGCTTCTGTGGCAAGCGGGCGGCCATTTAACTGATAGGTGATCTTTCCTTCATTGTGATGCACAGCGGCGGCGACTACCTGCAGTAAAGTACTTTTGCCAGAACCATTGGATCCTGTTATAGCATAGGCGTTACCACTATGAAAGGTAAAGTTCAGGTGACGGAAGATCCATTCACGGTTGTATCGTTTGCCCGCATCAGATAGGGAGATCGTCATCGCCATTGCCTTTGGTGAAGCGTTTGATAATGCCACGTCCGCTCTCACGGATAAACGTTACAATCTCATCCCGCTCATCGGTGGCCGGAAATTCTTCTTCCAGGAATTCAAGTGCCTGTGAGGTATTAAGGCCTTTATTATAAATAATGCGATAGATATCGAGGATATGGTTGATCTTTTCTACCGTGAACCCACGGCGCTTGAGACCAACGGAGTTGACACCGGCATAGCTCAGCGGCTGGCGACCGGCCTTGATATAAGGGGGCACATCTTTGCCTACCAGGGCACCACCGGAAATGAAGGCATGGGCGCCTACTTTTACAAACTGGTGTACGGCACAAACACCGCCCAGGCCCACCCAATCACCCAGTACCACATGACCTGCCAGCTGGCTGCTATTGCTGAGTGTACAGTTATTGCCGATAATACAGTCATGGCCTATATGGCTGTAAGCCAGTATCCAGCAGTTATTACCCACCACAGTTTTCAATCGGTCGCTGGTACCCCGGTGAATGGTTACAAATTCACGGATGGTACAGTTATCGCCAATCTCAACAGTTGTCTTTTCTTCTGCATATTTACGATCCTGAGGGATAGCGCCAATCACCGCTCCGGGAAAGATCCGGCAGTTGCGGCCAATGCGGGTGCCCTCCATAATAGTCACATTGGACCCGATCCAGGTGCCCTCGCCTATCTCAACGTCCTGATGTATAACGGTAAAAGGGTCAATCTTTACGTTAGTTGCCAGCCGGGCATTGGGGTGTATATATGTATGCGGATGGATCATACAGCTACAAAAAAGCCACGTTTTTTTACGTGACGGTGCAAAGGTAGCAGTTACCGCCTAAAACCAGACAAATTTTAGACAGACGTTAAGTATTGTCATTTTAAGGCAATTAGGTCAAAAATCAATGGTTAACCTGTAAATTTGCAGCCTGATGCATACCCCCCCCGATATCTGGGCGCTGGCCTATAAACAGGCACCCCTGCAGGAGCAGCAAATGCTGTTGCTGGAGAAGGAACAACAGGTTCCCGGGACTGTCCAGTATTCCATCCGCCGCTACCAGCGCAATGTGAACATGAATATGGAGGATACCGGCATGCTGGTGTATCATTACGAGAAACAGGCTGCACAGGAAAGTTACCTGGAGCTGAAATTTTGCATCAGCGGCAACATCTATTGTCGTCAGAAGAATGCGGAGTGTGATACCTGCCAGCTTCATGCCACCAAAAACTGCTCAGAACGGGTGGAAAGTGTCGATATGCTGAGCTTCCGCTTTTCACCGGCCCAGCTTTCGCAGTTTGTTAAACCCCGCAAGTCGGGCAATAGCCTGCTTACAGACGAAGTCCTTTCATTTGAACGTATCTCATCCTTTACCAAGATACTTCCGCTTTGCGGCAAATCGAGAATGGTACTGGAGGCGATACTCAATAACCAGCATACCGGCTCACTCGAAAATATCTTTATCAACGCACAGATCCAGATGCTGCTGCTTTATAGCCTGGATTGTATGGTGGGTGAAAAAGAGATCAATGTCATTCAATGTAAATTCCTGGCCAATGAAGCTGATCGCGAAAAGATCAATCGTGCCCGGGAAGTGCTGATCCAGCATATTGGTGAACCCATCACCATTAAGGAACTGAGCCGAAAAGTAGCGATGAACGAATGCTACCTGAAAAAAGGGTTCAAGGAAATGTTTGGTACTACCATCTTTGACTTTTACCAGAGCCAGCGTATGGAGCATGCCAAATACCTGTTGTATGAAAAAGGGCTTAGTGTTACGGATGTATCCATGATGCTGGGCTATTCATCCATTTCTCATTTCTCCACTGCCTTTAAAAAGCATACCGGCCTCAAGCCCTGTGAACTGCTTTTGCGTTAAAGAAATTCAAAACCATTTTTTCTGTATACGCCTTATAATGAATCAGCGTTCTTTCATTATGGCAAGTAAGGCTGCAGCTTGACGAAGATCAAGATCAGGTTTGTGTGACTTTTGTCATATTTGTTTTCACCCAAAAGGCTGACCTTGTTGGAGCGCTTATGAAAACGGGCATCCTGATATTGATATTGCTGTTTCTAAGTATTGCTGGCCACACTTTGCCGGCAAAGGAACAATGCTATATTCAGAGCGCTGCATCTGTGGATCAACGCAATACTTTTCATACCACTATTGGGAATGAACTGCCGGCAGGCAGGCAGTCTGTTGTAAAAGTATTAACCGTTTCTTCTCAGACACCACAATCGACTACAGGTAAAGCCGGACATAAACATCGGAAACTTCGTCAGCGTCTTCAACGTGTACCTTCCTGTGCTACAGAGCCGGCTTCTGGTATGCCGGTTTCCTTTCCCCATGCAGCAGTACCCTTCGCAGATAAAAACGAAACACTACTCAACAGTGCGGGTTTTCCGCCTTTTCAGCCTCCCCGCTTTTTAAGCTGACTATTTCTGCATCAATAATACCTGTATATGCTATATACAGGTGCAAGGCTATGTACTTACAAATACATAGAGAACTCTTTATTGTCTTTTTTAACCAGACTCAGATTCATTTTATGTATAAGCGATTAGTATATCTGATGGCCCTGCTGGCTATTGCCTTCCTGCTGGTAGTGGCCTGTCGCCATGACTATGTAAGCGCAACGGATACGGGCAATCTTAATCCGCCAACGCCCTCAGCAACCTGTTCACCAGACTCTGTTTATTTCGTGACCCAGGTACAACCGGTTATTTCCTCTAATTGTACCATGAGCGGCTGTCACGACAATGCGTCTCATGCACATGGTGTCAACCTTACATCGTACAACAATATCATGCGTTATGTTGTGCCGGGCAATGCCGGATCGAGCAAACTGTATAAAGTAATAGTAAGAACAGGCGACGAACGAATGCCTCCCAATGCACCTTTCAGCAGCGCTCAGCAATTATTAATTCAACAATGGATTAACCAGGGCGCATTGAATAATAACTGTACAGGGAGTTGCAGTGATGCAGTATTTACATATAGCAGCGCGGTAAAGCCTATTCTATCTGCACGTTGTGTGGGTTGTCATAATCCCTCTTCACTGGACGGAGGAATTGACCTGTCAACTTACAATGCGGTAAAAAACGTGGCACTGTCCGGCGAACTGGCGGGTGCAGTAGCCGGCAAAGCCGGATATGTACTCATGCCGCAGAATGCCAGCCGGCTGAGTGACTGTGAAATATCGCAGATACAAAAATGGGTAGATGCGGGGGCGTTAAATAACTGATAAACTCAATAAAATGCGAATAATATCAATAGTAATCCTGTGCTGCCTGGCATTGCTGGCACTGCACTCCTGCTACTACGATAAAGAGCAACTGTTGTATAGCAACTCAAACGCAACCTGCGACACATCGGGTGTGGCTTCCTATGTTCAGAAAGTGAGTCCGCTGCTGAAGCAATATTGTTATAGCTGCCATACCGGAAGTTTTCCTTCGGGAGGTATTCTGATGGGAAACTACACGGCTGATAAAGCCATTGCATTAAACGGGAAGCTGTATGGAAGTATTACACATGCTTCTGGCTATTCTCCTATGCCGCAGGGATTATCCAAGCTTACCGACTGCCAGATAGCTACGGTAAAGAAGTGGATAGATGAAGGCACTCAGAATAACTAATAAATCTATTTATGAAGAAAAGAAAAATACTGATTGGAATAAGTATTGTTTTACTGGCTGTGTTAATTGCAGCAGCTTATATCTATAAGGAATACAATAGAAAACATGCCGATACGGCAACGCTCCATCCGGATTATGTGCTTTCTGCTACAGCGCTGCTCAATCAATTTGCTCATGACTCAGCATCGTCATCGCAGAAATATATGGACAGGCTGCTGCAGGTATCGGGAGTAATTAAACAGATTGACAGCATCGACGACAAAAACGTAGTGATAGTATTGGGTGATTCAACTGACCGATCAGCCGTACGATGCAATCCCGACAGTATACATCAATCAGAGGCTATGCGGATCCGGGCCGGGCAAACAGCAACCGTAAAGGGAGTTTGCTCAGGCTACAACCGGGATCAGTTACTTGGCTCCGATGTGATACTGATCCGTTGTGCACTGACAGCAGATTCATTTACCGCAAATAAAAATTAATAGCATGAAAAGTATAAGAATAATGGCAATACTTTTTTGCCTGTTTTCTTCCTCTGCGTATGCGCAGGTATCATTTACCAAGACCGGCAAGGTTCAATTTGATGCAACAGCGGTTTCCTCTCCGGAGCGAATAGAAGCGGTTACACATACCGCAACTGCTGTGTTGGATACACGAAATGGCCAACTTCAGTTTTCTATACTCATTAAGAGCTTCGTTTTTGAACGCGCATTAATGGAGGAGCATTTTAACGAAAACTATATGGAAAGTGACAAATATCCGAAAGCAGAATTCAAAGGCAATGTAATGAACCTGGCTGGCGGCGATTTTGCCAAAGATGGAGCCTATAATGTAAAGGTAAAAGGAAAGCTAACGTTGCACGGAGAATCGCGTGATATAGAGACGACTGGCAAACTGGAGATTAAGGGAGCCCTGATTCAGGCTACCGCATCATTTCAAATAGCGCTGGCTGATTACAAAATTTCCGTTCCATCACTCGTGGCTGATAAAGTAGCCAAAACAGCCCGTATTAATGTTGACTGTAAGCTCGAACCCTTAAAATAAATTATATGGATGATAAGACGATGAAAACAGTAAAATATGCATCATTAATGGTGCTCACGCTTGTGGTCATCAATTGTGTGCAGGCACAGGAGACGGATCTCCTTAAACTGGTAAATGAAGGGAAGCCGCGCAAAGAATATGTAAAAAATGCCTTCAAGTCGCCGCGGGTTATTCAAAACCAGTCTATCGAGTTTCTGCGGCCGGGCACCATGGACTTCCGGATCCTTCACCGTTTTGGCCAGCTTGATCAGGGGTATAAAAATTTTTTCGGATTAGACCAGGCGAGTATGCGGATGGGTTTTGATTTTGGCATAAAACGCAACCTGATGGCGGGAGTAGGCAGGAGTACCTATAAAAAAGAACTCGATGGCTATATAAAATACGCCCCGTTTCTGCAATCTACCGGACCGGCCTCTTTTCCTGTTACCATAGCAGTAGTGACAGGAATTACCATGGATGGTACCAGTTGGGCCGATCCTGCTCGGAAAAACTATTTTACCTCCCGGCTGGCTTATTATTTTCAGGGCATAATTGGTCGTAAAATATCGGATGCATTAACACTACAGGTGATGCCAACGTTGATTCATAAGAACCTGGTACAGATGGCCGGGGATGGAAATGATATACTGGCGGCAGGAGTAGGCGGCCGCTTACGCCTGAGCAGGCGGGTTGCGTTGACCTGCGACTACTTTCATGTATTCAATCCATTAACCGATAACAATTATCATGACCCATTATCTGTCGGTGTGGATATTGAAACGGGCGGCCACGTATTTCAGCTTCATTTTACGAACTCAACAGGCATGAATGAACGAGCTGTTATTACCGAAACAACTGGTCGGTGGGGAAAGGGTGAAATCAGGTTTGGCTTTAACCTATCGCGGGTATTTCAATTGAAAAAGCAAAAAGTGAAATAAGCAGAAGCCCGGATTGTTACGGATATAATCCGGGCTTTTTTAAAAAATTATTTCTTCCCTTCTGTACCGCGGTAATTCATAATGTCGCGATCAAAGAGATAGAGACCGCTCTTGTCATCGCCAATCAGTTCCAGCTTATCATTGAGTGTGCGGGCAGTACGTTCTTCCTCTATCTGCTCGTTGACATACCACTGCAGGAAGTTGTGTGTGGCATAATCCTTTTCGGTGAGCGACAGATGCACGAGGTCATTGATGCTATCGCTCACTTTCAGCTCATGTTTCAGAAACTCTTCAAACAGTTTCTTGAGCGAGGTAAAAGTGAGGGTAGGCTGATCCAGCCGGGGTACCACAGCAAAGCCGCCACGCTCATTGATAAAGCGTACCAGTTTGAGCATATGGATTCGTTCTTCGTCAGACTGTTTGTAAAAAAAATTGCTCACTCCTTCCAGGCCGGGCTGTATCTCTGACCAGGAGGCCATGGCCAGATAAGCCTGCGACGATTCTGCTTCCATTTGTACCTGCTTGTTGAGTGCTTCTTGTATAGCTTTCGATAACATAACAATGGTTTTTGATGTTACAAATTACTACTATTTCGAGGATAGTACCCTAAGATATATTGTCAGGGTATTGTTGATTTTCTGGCTGGCGGAAGCGGGCATATTTGTCCCTTTTTACTTAATTTCATCGCTTCTTAGCTCACCTCACCGGGATTAGCCCGGGTTTAAAACAATCATCATGATCAAAAAAAAGCTTTCATGGGCATTGGCACTGTTAGTAGCCAGTACCACCTCCCTGGCCCAGCAGACGGAGTCCAAGTATGATCCGCATGCACTGTTTTCTCCCCTGTTCTATACACAGAACGGTAATGAATACCGTGCCGCCACGGGCGAGCCAGGCCCGGCCTACTGGCAAAACAAAGCAGATTACCAGATTGCTGCCCAACTGGATGAAGCCAAAAAAGAAGTAACCGCCACCGTTACCATCACTTATACCAATAATAGTCCGCAGCGCCTTCCCTATATCTGGTTGCAACTGGATGAAAATCTTTTCAGCAACAATTCACGCGGACAGGCCAAAATGCCTGCTACCGGTCGCAGCCGTTATGGTGATGCCGCTTCAAAATTTGAAGGAGGCTATAAGATCAAATCTGTAAAGGTTATTAGTGGTGCCGCTCAAACAGATGCCAATTACCTGGTAAATGATACGCGCATGCAGGTTCGCCTGGCCAATGCCCTGGCTGCAAAAGGCGGTAACCTCAAATTAAAGATTGAATATTCTTACACAGTACCGGACTATGGCGCAGACCGCACCGGTATCCTGAATACCAAAAACGGAAACATCTTCGCGATTGCACAATGGTACCCCCGTCTTTGCGTGTTTGATGATGTACGCGGATGGAATACCGACCCTTACCTCGGCGCCAGTGAATTTTATCTCGAGTATGGCAATTTTGATGTAAGCATCACTGCTCCGTCAGCCATGATCGTGGTAGCATCGGGTGAATTGCAAAATCCCCAGGATGTACTTACTGCAAAACAACTGCAACGCTACAATCAGGCTAAACAAAGTGATGCAACCGTTATGATCCGCGATAGCGCCGAAGTAACCGATCCTGCTTCACGCCCATCTAAACCCACACTGACCTGGAAATACAAGCTGAGCAATGCCCGCGATTTTTCATGGTCAGCTTCCCGTGCCTTTATCTGGGATGCAGCACGTATGAATCTGCCAGAAGGCAAAAAAGGACTGGCGATGTCTGCTTACCCGGTAGAGTCAAATGGTGTCAAAGCCTGGAGCCGCGCTACAGAATATACCAAAGGCTCTATTGAGAATTACAGCAAACGCTGGTTCCCTTATCCTTACTATTCTGCGGTAAACGTAGCCTGCAATATTGGTGGTATGGAATATCCCGGTATCGTATTCTGTAGTTACCGTGCACGTACAGAAGGTCTCTGGGGAGTAACCGACCACGAGTTTGGTCATACCTGGTTCCCTATGATCGTTGGCAGCAACGAACGCCGCTATGGATGGATGGATGAAGGCTTCAATACATTTATCAATGATATTGCCGCTGCAGACTTTAATAATGGCGAATACAGCCATCCCCGTCAAAGCGCACATAAGAGTCGTCTTTTCACTAACAAAATCGAATCGGTATACAGCACACCCGATGGAATGCTGGAGCGCAATATCGGCGCACTGCTCTATGCCAAACCCGGGTTTGCCCTTGGTCTGCTGCGCGATGTAGTACTGGGCCAGGACCGCTTCGATTATGCCTTTAAGAAATATATCCGTGACTGGTCATACAAGCATCCCACACCCTGGGATTTTTTCCGCAGCATCGAAAACGGTGCAGGTGAAGACCTGGCCTGGTTCTGGAAAAGTGTATTCTTTGAAACCTGGCAGCTTGATCAGGCTATTACCAAAGTAGAGTACCGTGATAACAACGCCAAAAATGGCGCACTCATCACGATTAGCAACCTCGAGCAAATGGCCATGCCTGTAACCGTAGAATATACAACGGTGAGTGGTAAAAAAGATCGCAAAGTACTGCCGGTTGAGATCTGGCAAAGCACAGGTACCTGGAAATTCGGCCTTGATACGGACGAAGAACTGAGCTCTGTAGTGATTGATCCCGACAAACGCCTGCCTGATATGAACCCAGACAATAATACCTGGAAAAAAGAGTAAAAGACATATTAAAGAAGAAGGCCGGTGATATCACCGGCCTTCTTCTTTAATATATAAAGGTTTAAAAGTATAAAGGGTGTAAAGAGTTTCAGGAAACGTTGATAACTACAGAAGACCGATTGGACTGCATAGTGGTTTTGTATTTTAGACAGATTAAGGATGGGCGTAGTCGGTGGGGAAGTACACCGATCGGGACGCGCAGCGCCCTGACCGAGCGGTAATCCAAGTCTCTTCTTTTCGTTTATCCGGTCTCTTCGAAAACAAAAGCCACCATCGCTTCAATTTTACCCGATCAGTTTTTGATTGACCCACGTTAACTTAAAACCTGTTTTCTGCCTTTCACCTTCTACCCTTTACCTTCCACCATCTATCAGGCTTCCTCAACCACCGGTATTTCCTTTGCAGCCACCTTCGCTTTTTTGCCTTTATCCATCTTCCCTTTCTTCTTCATCTTATTGATCCAGATAAGTGTGCCGGTGATGGGCAGGCTCGTAGCGATGAGGCAGGCGAGGAAATAAATGAGTTTAGTGAATTTGCCGTATACATTACCTACGTGGATGGCCTTGATGGAGCCGGCCACCCGTTGATTGAATGGTTTTTCAGTGAAAATATCTTTCTTCAGCAGTTGCCCGCTGAACTGATCCAGTTGTAATCTGTCAGCTGCTGCGGGAGCAAAAAAACCGGTATGATACTTACTGATGTTGACAGTGCTTTTGGCCTGCGCGGGCAGGCTGATCTGATAGTCGCCGGACCAGGGAAGTGCTGTCTGAGCTGCATCCAGGTAAGCCTGCAGGCTCAGTGTAGCAGTCGTATCGCCATTTTCAGGCAATGTGGAACGCAGCGGTTTTTCTTTGGGCGCATCTTTGGGTTGATAGGTACCCAGCGTTTTCTGAAGGCCGGTACGATACCAGTCAAATGACCATTGTGGTCCGGTGAGTCCCATCAGCAGCAGGAAGAAGAGTGCATAAAAAGCCAGTGTATTATGCAGATCATGATTGACTCTTTTCCAGCCGGCACGCCATTTTACTTTCAGCCCCTGGCGCCAGTGTTTTACTTTTTGCGGAAACCAGATGATTAAACCGGTGATACAACCCAGGGTAAAAATGATGGTTGCCCAGCCGGTGATAGTGCTGCCCAGTTCACGATTGCTCATGCCGCTAACAATCGGCTTTTCCACTTTATCGAGCAGGAGCCAGCGGTGCAGACTAAACATTTTGCTCATGAATTCTTTGGTACGGCTCTTTTCCGTGTTATTGCCCAGAACATCGCCGGTATAAGGGTTGACCATATAGGTGGTTCCGCGTTCGCTGCCTTCCTTTTTCAGCGTAAACTGATAGGAGCGGGTCGGACTGGCGGGTATGGAGGCACCCGTCAGCGTGCCTTCCTGCTCGCTTTTAAGACGGGCAACCAGCGTATCGACAGGCAGGGCGGTTTGTCCCTGTGATGGAGCTACTTTGTATAAATGAGATAAAGATGCTTCGGTAAGTTCGGTGCTGTATACATAGGCAGTGCCACTGAAGCAAACGGCTATTACGATAAGTCCGCTGGCAAGACCCAGCCAGAGGTGGACGTCGTTGAAAAATTTACGTATGCGGGGCCAGCGGCTTTTGGCGGATTGAGACATGGTGTGGATCGGCAATATTTAAAGGGGTAAATTTATTTCCACCCCCGGGGCCTGGCTTACGGATTGAGGAAAAAAAGGACGCCGCGCTTACGTATTCGGGAAAAATCGGGTTAAAATAAAAGAGGGTATGCCAGCCGGCACACCCTCTTTATGAATTGTGTGGTAAATCTAATTATGATCCGCAGCTGATGCAGCCATCCTGCATGGTACAAACGGCACCCTCCACAATTTGTGCTTCGGGTTCATTTTTACCCTCGATTACTGTCAGGTTATGAGTATCGATCAGTGGCTCAACAGCACGTCCACCCTGTTTTTCGACAGTAAACTGTACCGCCTGTGAAGCCGCTTTGGTGCGCAGGTAGTACATGCCGGTTTTCAGGCCTCTTTTCCAGCCATAAAAATGCATGGAAGTGAGTTTACCGGTAGTAGGTGTATCTACAAACAGGTTGAGTGATTGCGACTGGCAGATATAAGCGCCACGGTCGGCAGCCATATCAATGATAGCACGCTGTTTGATCTCCCAAACTGTTTTATAGACTTCCTTGATATGATCCGGGATATTAGTGATCTTCTGGATTGAACCATTGTGCGACATGATGGCGTTCTTCATTTCGTCGTTCCAGAGGTTCAGTTCTACCAGGTCTTTAAGGAGGTGTTTGTTTACCACTACAAATTCACCACTCAGTACACGACGTACATAGATGTTGGAGGTGTAGGGTTCAAAGCATTCGTTGTTGCCCAGGATCTGTGATGTGGAAGCAGTAGGCATGGGCGCTACCAGCAAGGAGTTGCGAACACCATGTTTTAATACTTCTGCTTTGAGTGTATACCAGTCCCAGCGGAGGGTAGGCTCTACATCCCACATGTCAAACTGGAAAATGCCCTTTGATACCGGTGAGCCGGCAAATGTCTCATAGGGGCCTTCCACTTTGGCCAGATCTTTACTGGCGGTCATGGCAGCAAAATAAATTGTTTCAAAGATCTCTTTATTCAACTGGCGGGCCTCATCGCTTTCAAACGGAAGACGCAGCAGGATAAATACATCGGCCAGGCCCTGTACACCCAAACCGATGGGGCGGTGACGGAGGTTTGATTTTTCCGCCTCAGGTACAGGATAATAATTATTGTCGATGATCTTATTCAGGTTTTTGGTTACCTGGTAAGTCACTTCATACAGTTTATCGTGATCAAATTTGCCGTTGATCACATAGCGGGGCAGTGCCAGTGAGGCCAGGTTACACACCGCTACTTCATCGGGGCTGGTATATTCAATAATCTCTGTACACAGGTTTGAGCTCTTGATCGTACCCAGGTTCTGCTGATTGCTCTTGCGGTTAGCAGCATCTTTGTACAGCAGGTAAGGTGTGCCGGTTTCAATCTGTGCATCCAGGATAGAAAACCACAACTCCTGTGCTTTTACTGTTTTGCGTGCACGCCCTTCCTGTTCGTATTCGGCATACAGTTTTTCAAATTCTTCACCCCAGCATTCGTGCAGGCCCGGTGCTTCATTGGGGCAAAACAGGCTCCAGTCGCCATTTTCTTCTACCCGTTTCATAAACAGGTCTGGTATCCAGAGGGCATAAAAGAGGTCGCGGGCGCGCATTTCTTCTTTACCGTGGTTTTTGCGCAGGTCCAGAAATTCGTAGACATCGGCATGCCAGGGTTCGAGGTAGATAGCGAAAGCGCCTTTGCGTTTACCGCCCCCCTGATCTACATAGCGGGCTGTATCGTTGTATACACGCAGCATGGGAATGATGCCATTGCTGGTGCCGTTGGTACCACCGATATAGCTGCCCGTAGCACGGATGCCATGAATAGCGAGACCGATACCACCGGCACTTTGTGAGATCTTGGCCGTTTGTTTGAGCGTGTCATAAATGCCATCAATGCTGTCGTCCTTCATAGTAAGGAGGAAGCAGGAGCTCATCTGCGGTTTGGGTGTACCGGCATTGAACAGGGTGGGAGTGGCATGTGTGAACCAGCGCTCACTCATGAGATGGTAGGTTTTGATAGCGCTGTCGATATCTTCTTTATGAATACCGATAGCTACGCGCATAAACATATGCTGCGGGCGCTCCGATACCTTGCCATCCAGTTTGAGGAGGTATGATTTTTCGAGTGTCTTGAAACCGAAATAGTCAAATCCGTAATCGCGGTCGTAGATAATGGTAGAGTCGAGCAGTTCAGCATTGTCCTGAATGATCTGCCATACATCATCGGCGAGCAGAGGCAGGTGTTTGCCTGTCTTGGTATCGTGACAATTATAGAGCAGCTCCATTGTGCCGGAGAAGCTCTTGGTGGTATTCTTATGGAGGTTGCTGACGGCAATACGGCTTGCCAGCAGTGCATAGTCGGGGTGCTTTACAGTAAGTGATGCGGCTGTTTCGGCGGCCAGGTTATCCAGTTCCGTGGTGGTAACACCATCGTACAGGCCTTCGATTACCTTTTTGGCTACATCAATGGAATTTACAAAGCGACGGTCCAGGCCATAGCAAAGTTTTTCAATCCGTGCGGTGATCTTGTCAAACTTGACACTCTCTGTTTTATTGTTCCTTTTAATGACGTACATGGCTGCAGGATTTATATGGGTTAATAGTTTCCGTTTTTTCTCTCATTCAGTTTAACGGTTCTCAGGGGATTGGATCGGAGATAGAAATTATTCAAACCGGTTACAGCAAATTGGCCGGTCTGAATAAGAATAGTTATAACACTAAAAATCTTCTTCGGTTGAAAACGATTGGGTTTCTTTTCCGGCCATTACACCGGCTTTCTGATAATCGCCTACACGTTTTTCGAAGAAGTTGGTTTTACCTTCCAGCGAAATCATTTCCATGAAGTCGAAGGGATTGGTAGCATTGAACATTTTGGGATAACCCAGTTCGGCCAGCCAGCGGTCGGCTACAAACTCGATGTATTGCTGCATCAGGTCTGCATTCATGCCGATCAGTTTTACGGGCAGGGCATCAGTGATAAATTCTTTTTCGATTTCTACGGCATTACCAATGATGGAATAAACCTGCTCCTGGGTAAGCTTGTTGGTAAGCATACTGTAAAGCACGCAGGCAAACTCACAGTGCAAACCTTCATCACGACTGATCAACTCATTGCTGAAAGTGAGTCCGGGCATAAGGCCCCTTTTTTTAAGCCAGAAAATAGAACAGAAGCTACCGCTAAAGAAGATACCCTCTACTGCGGCAAACGCTACCAGGCGTTCGGCAAATGAACCGTTTTCGATCCAGCGCAGTGCCCATTCTGCTTTTTTCTTCACAGCAGGAACTGTATCAATGGCATGGAAAAGGCGATCCTTTTCTTTGGCATCCTTGATGTAAGTGTCAATGAGCAGGGCATAGGTCTCGGAGTGAATATTTTCCATCATGATCTGGAAGCCATAAAAACAGCGGGCTTCCGGCAGTTGCACCTCACTCATGAAATTGACAGCCAGGTTCTCATTCACAATACCGTCGCTGGCAGCAAAAAAAGCCAGTACATGTGAAATGAAATGTCTTTCACCATCGGTCATGCCAGCCCAGTCTTTTGCATCGGCGCTCAGGTCAATTTCCTCAGCGGTCCAAAAGCTGGCCTCATGCCTCTTATAATGCTCCCACAGTTTTGGATAATTGATGGGAAGGATAACAAAGCGATCCTTGTTTTCTCTTAGCAAAACTTCGTCTTCATGCTGCATAACAAAAAATTTGAACCGTTATATAATAGCGGCACGACAAGAGACGGAAAACCCAACACTTTTTTGAAGAAAAAAAAGTAACAGAGATCAATCTTTGCCGGTACCTTATGATCCGGGAAGGTTCCAAACAATAATTGTCACGGCGGTAGCCTGGCTAGCCTGAGCGAGTTATAAGTTTTAAGTTCTAATTAGTAAGTGTTCACCTTACATAAAACTTATAGCTCATCACTCCCTCCGGGTCACAGTTGCCTGTCAGCCCATGATTTTCACATGGTTCCCCTGTTTATGCAGAAATGGTGTTTTCTGCTCCGCAACAAATTATTTTGAAGAACTGGCAACGAATGTAAAATCAAACGGAAGAAATGACGTCCGTAATTCTGCACAGCATGTGGATATATTTTTGAGCCCGAATGGGGCGAATAACCTTCTCTCTATATATAATAAAAAAATACCATGACCAGCACCGGGAGGTCACCAGGCCGGGTATGTCGGGGACCTGTCACCGGGTTGTCAGTTTCCTTTTTGCGCAACCAGACTTTGCCGATATCGTAAGGCTCATGGGGCTGCTGTCCCTCATTTTTACAGAACTAAAATGTACGGGCATGTGCCAATACCAGACCTTATTTCATCACGCAGATACCGGTTATGTGATCCGCTGCACAGCCTGCGACCGCATACAGGTTGGATTTGCCAATTTGCTGCTCACTTTCAAGGAAGAGGACCTGGCTCCCTTTTTACGCTGGGTAAACCGCATCCGCGATGAGCAGCAGCCGGGCCTCAACTCGATTGTGCGCAGTATTGTGATTCCTTCACCCTGCGAGGGCGTTAGCCTGCTGCTTAACCTGAAGGAACTGGAATCGCTGATCAATATGATGGAAATAGCCGATAACGAATTAAGAACCCTCCAGCTCATACAACTCTTTGGTGAGTCCTGACCGGACCGCCAACTGTCAACAAGCGATATAAAATGTGGATCATGCTGCGGTCTTATTCTTATGACGGCAGTAAAAAAAATGAAAGTGCCATCTCTTCAGATGGCACTCTTATTTTTGCAAAAAAGTTGAAACGATGAATCAAATAGAAGTTTTTAACAACCTGGCCCGTACCCGCCGTTCTGTATTCCCTGATCAGCTGGAAGCCGGCAGGCTGGTTGATGATGCCATTATCCGTGAAATCCTGACCAATGCCACCTGGGCGCCCAATCATGGCCGGGCCGAACCCTGGCAATTTACCGTATTCAGTGGTGAAGGATTGAAAAAGCTTGCCGATTTTCAAAGCAACCTGTACAAAGAATTGTCTGGCCCCGGATTTAAGGAAATCACCTATACCAAACTGCAGCAAAATCCGCTGAAGGCTTCGCATATCATTGCTATCGGTATGAAGCGTACACCCAATAAAAATATTCCTGAAATTGAAGATGTGGAAGCCGTATCCTGTGCCGTTCAGAATATCTACTTGTCGGTAACAGCATATGGCCTGGGAGGCTACTGGACTACGGGCGGAGTCACTTATCGCGAGCAGGCCAAACCATTTTTCGGATTGGGCGAAGAGGACAAATTATTAGGCTTTTTCTACATAGGGCATGTTGCATTGCCCTCAGGAGCCGCTACCAGAGCCGATCTTGACACTAAGGTGACATGGGTGAGCTGATCAATTAACCTATAGCGTCAGTCAGTTTTTCCTGATTGAGATTGTTTTTTTTCTGATTTCAAAAATGGCTGCAAAAACAGTCAGGCAATTTTGCAATCCAATTTTGAAATCATCCATGACGCGTTGGACCAAACTACTGTTTACAGCCTGCAGCTTCCTGTCACTGACAGTGATGCTGCAGGCTCAGTCTTTTTATACCCTTCAGGGCAAAATCATCGACGAAGAAAATAAACCACTTTCGCTGGCCACTATTCGGGTAATGCCGGCCGATCTGGCCACGCAAAGCCAGTCAGACGGCTCATTTTCTATCCGTATTCCCGGGCACCTGCGCGAGATCAGTCTACTGATATCTCATGTAGGAAAGGAACCAGTGAGTCGCTCACTTACTGCTGGGCAATACGGGCAGTTTCAACTAATACGCCTGCTTACACAAAGTCTGAAACTGACAGAAGTGGAAGTCAATGCAGTCAGACGTAATACCGCCTCATCCAATTCATCTATCCTGTTTGACCGCGAAGCTATTGAACAGGTACAGCCATTGAGTGTGGCCAATGTGCTTAATTATCTGCCGGGACAAACTATCCTGCGCCAGGGTGTATCTGTACAGGGTATACAAACACTTAACCTCCGCTCGGCCACCAATCCGGCCACACTACTTGGAGGTGGCTCTTCGCAGGCCCGCTCTATCATGGAAATGCAGAATCTGAATGAAACCTTTGGACTCACGGTGATGGTAGACGGAGCACCCTTATCGAATAATGCCAACATGCAGTTCAGTAATACCAGTTTTATGGGCATGTTTTCTTCCAACAATATTACCAACCCGGATGCGATACTGGCCGATCGCTCACAGCGAAACGGGACCCTGTATTCGGGCTATGGAGGTTTGTACGGCGGCGCACAGGCCAACACCGGACTGGATCTCCGCTCTATAGGCGTAGAAAGCATTGAGCAGATAGAAGTGATCTCCGGCGTGGCTTCGGCACGCTATGGCGATTATACCACTGGTATTGTAAACATTGACCGGCAGGCCGGGATAACCCCGCTCCGCATGAGTCTGCAGCATAATGATGGTACACAGCTTATTTCGCTGTCAAAAGGAATGAAACTGAGTCCGGCACTGGGCAATATCAATGTGAGCATGGATTACCTCCATAGCAATGATGACCCGCGCGACAAACTTAAAGGGTTTGAACGCATCGGAGCCGGACTGATCTGGACTTATCAGAAACGCAAAGTGAGTGTATTTAAAAACACATTCAGTGTTAACTACAACACTACGCTTGACCGTACCAAACTGGATCCCGATGAAGGTAACCAGCGAATGGCCAGATTCAGTAACCGGTCCGTTAATCTCTCCAATCGCAGCAACTGGACACTGCGTAAAAGCTGGATTTATGATATCGAGTTCAGAGGCAGTTATGGTGTGACACGCAGCGAATCGTATGATCAATGGTTTCTGAACAGCAGCTCGCTGATCAAAATTGCAGAAGCTACAGAGACCCGCACCTACGAAGGGCGTTACGGCCCTGGCTACTACCTGGCATTTCATCATATCATCGGAAAACCGGTAAATGCCTCGGCACGGTTGCAAACCAACAGCATTTTCAAGTTAGCTGCCGGTAATACGTATAAGCTTTCACTGGGTATCAATTACCGGTATAGCGCCAATAAAGGCCCTGGTGTGCTGAATGATCCTGCACGGCCGCGTTTTGATGACCAGGGATACAAGAATGACCGGCCCCGCTCATTCGACGATCTGTCGGCCATGAGTAATATGGGTTTTTATGTGGAGAATGTTTTTATTACCCGCTTTTTGCAAAAGCCGTTGCATGCCAACCTGGGTGTGCGGGCAGATATGCAAAATGGATTCTTCACGGCCGCGCCACGTATCAATACCAGTTGGCAACCCATAAAAGGATGGTCGGTATCATTGGCCTATGGAATAGCCACAAAAGCGCCGGGCCTGTCGCAAATGAATCCGGGGAATGTTTATTTCGATATCCCATTATTGGAATTATACAGCAGCACCCGGCCAGAGCATCAGCTCTACCTGGTACACACAGAAGTGATAAAACAGGAGCAACTGAGTCTGCGTCCATATAGCAGCTATACAGCAGAAGCCGGCATCAGCTGGAATACAAAACCCATCAAAGGGTCATTGTTTTACAGCAACCGGATTATGAAAAACGGATTTATATCTACCAATACACTGGTGCCGGTGACTGTTGAAAACTACGCATACGACACACCTGTGCCCGGTGAGCGTATCAACTATTACAAAGATGGCAGCTCGACTACCTATTATCTTACCTATAGCGGTATGCACAATGGCAGTTATAGTCGCAGCAATAGCGTGGAATTGATCCTGCGCACCAATAAGATCCGTTTTCTGCAGACTTCTTTCGACCTGAACACGTCTTATTATCATACTTATTACCGCAATAGTGCACCCACGGTTGACCTGGGGACTACGGGGCAGTCAACGGTTGATTATTCCAAAGAAGCGGTGTTTGGTATTTATAATCAGCAGGAGGCCTCTTCTACCAATATTAAGTCAACTGTTTCTGCTAATACACATATTCCCGCATTGGGTATGACGGTAGTGCTTACAGGCGAAGTATTCTGGATGTCGCGAACGAATACTTATACCTCTTCAATTTATCCTGCCGGCTATCTCGATAAGAATGGTAAGGCATATCCGCTCGCACCGGAACAGGCGCAGTCGGATGCATTTATTCATTTACGCCGCAAAGGAGTGGAAGGCGGCGTGCGCAGCGTACCGGCTTCTATTTATTCCAATATGCATCTGCGGTTGAGCAAAGAGATTGGCGAAGCGCTGCGGCTATCGTTCAATGCATTTAATGTATTCAATATCCGCCCGAGATTATGGGGCGGTACAGGTTATTATTATTTCAACGGGCAGCCTTCGTATAGTGTTGCCATGGCATTTTCCATAAAATAAAATCACGCGTATGAGAACAATGAATCGGTTATCGGCCCTGGCACTGCTGTTAGTACTACTGGTGGCGGGTTGTAAGAAAAAAGACCTGACGCCATCTGCACCACCTATTAATGTGATCGCAAAAATGAGCTACGATAATAGTGGTGGTACTTATGCTTTTCCGCTTACGGGCATTAAAGTAAAGCTGACCAACCAGATGAATAATGTGGTACTGGAGCAGCAAACGGATGCCACGGGTCTCGCAATATTCAATAGCATTAGTTCCGGCTCGTATAATATTGATGCCAGCATTACTATCAGCAAAGCCGACTATGAGTCAATTACCGGATTGCCGCTACAAACAGATGACGTTACTTTCAATGCTTCCAAATCCGGTCAGGTGCTTAACACCACCACCAACAATACAATAGAAATGAAGCTGGAGTTTGGCGTTATCGGCGACTGGGTGATCAAACAGATCTATTATGCCGGCAGTCATACTACGAATGGGGCCAGCTTCCGAGACCAGTTTATCGAGATTTACAACAATTCCAATAAAGTACTGTATGCCGACAGTATGTATATAGCGCAGCTTTTTGGCAGCAATACGGTAAGTCCCGATCAGAGTACAGGCAATTTCATCAATGATGGCGGATTGCTGCAGGGGCAGTGGGACTGGAGTAAATCGTATGGCAATACTGCAGGGGCAGATGCTGCGACCAAATATGTATATCCCCGTACTATTTTCCGTATTCCCGGTACCGGTACACAGTATCCCGTACAGCCCGGCGAAGGGATAGTGCTGGCGGCAACTGCCGTAAATCACAAGGCTCCCTATACCAACGCAGGCGGTACATCTGTGAATATAAATGATCCTTCACTGACCGTAGATCTTTCTGCTGCCAATTTTGAGTTTTACCTGCGCGATGCTATTCCCAATCCGCTTGACTCAGATGTTGACAATCCCGGTGTACCCAACCTGGTGGTAGTGGATCGCATTGTAAATCGCGACCTGATACTGGACAATCCGGGTCGTGAAGCCATTATTATTTTTAAATCAAAGGCCAGTCTTACTACAGAATTCAGCCGCCTTGCAACACCTAACTATAAAACTGCTGCTGATACGGTAGGACGTGACCGCTACCTCCAGCTGCCTAATTCAGTTATTATTGATGCTGTACAGATTCAGCACGCTACTCCAGCCAGCCGCGTACCACGCAGACTGGTCGGTTCACTCGATGCCGGTGCCTACAATGTGCCTGCAGGACAGTATTCTTCACAGTCGATGATCCGTAAGACGGCTACTACTGTAGGTACCCGCAAAGTGCTGCGGGATACCAATAACTCTACCGAAGACTTCGATTATTTTGACCGGGCGGCACCGGGTGAGTTTAAGTAGTATAAAGGGTATTAAACGTATAAAGAGTAAAAGGGCATTAAGATAGTTTCATGCAAGTCAGGATAATTTTTTTATCATTCGGTCTGTCTTTTGTTGCGGGTGTAAACGCGCAGGATAGCAGCGGTCGTTTGTTGCAGTCAGAGCAGTTTCAGCGGTTGTATACATTTTATACGGCTGATGCGGCCATACAGCCATTGAACACCGTTACCAATCATGCGCAGCTGACATTGGGGTATGGCCGCAGCAATGGCAGCTATCGTTTGGCACAGGCGGCTCCCGTACAGCAGGATATATTTTTTAAAACAGCAGGTACGCGGCAACTGGGCCGCTATCTGCTGAGTGGCTATTTTGGCTATACACATACGCTGCAGGACAGTGTGGGATATACCCTGCGTTATGGTATCAATGATGCGGATCCCTATTATTTCTATGCATATAAAAAGGGTAACTGGCAGGTGGGGCAATACCGCCTGCAGGCACAGGTAAGCCGGCCTTTCCTGAATGATAAATTGCTCGCAGGTGCCGGCGTGCGTTACCAGACAGTCAACGCCTGGCGTAGCAATGATCCCCGCCCGGAGCAGTTCAATTATCATACAGACCTGGAAGCGAGTCTGCATTATCGTTTTCTGCCCCGCCATAGCCTGGGTCTGGGTGGCAGTATTACCAGCAGGAAAAAAGAAAGTACGATTCAATACCGCAATAAGGACTATCAATTAAGTCTGGCTTATCCGGAGTATGTAAAGCGCATGCAGTATGGATATGGTTTTGAAGACAGGGCTTCCAATTCGGAACTGAAAGGTGCCGGAAAAGGTTATGGCTGGCAGGCTGTTTACCAGGGAAAATTCAACATTGGTCAGATTACAGCCCGGGGTGGTTATATATACCTCAAATCTGATTATAAAGGTGACTCTACCCGTTATTTTCCCAAAGGCCGCTACGGTTCATTTTATGAAGACCGCTGGAATGCACAACTATTATGGCAGTATCGCCGGCAGCAACACACGTATATGGCAGAGGTAGTATACATACATCATTTGGGTCGTGATTTCAACGAATTTTTGCGGACCAATAATTATGTATACGCTTTCGAGACCATACAGCTCCGGCCATCGTATCATCATTACCGCGACTCTGTGCTGCAGTACGAGTTGGGGCTTGACCTCGCACTCACGGATCTGTTTAGAGCTGATGGCAATGCCGGTGTGGTTACCGATTATCAGTATGCGGAGGCAGCTCTTCAGGGAGCCTGGTATTTCCGGATGGATAAAAAAAGCTGGCTGAGAACCGGGTTGAATGCAGGTATACGTACAGCAGTTTCTCCCATACTGACACTGCCTTCGCAACTTTCCGTCTTTGTACAGCAGGTGATAATTGCTGATTACTATTATTACGATGCTACTGTCTTTAAAGCAGGACTGGATCTGCTGTATAACCGTAGTGTGGGGGAAAATGATGGTTTCATCCGGCTGAAGCTGAATTATGATCAGGCTCAGTTAAGCAATCAGATTTTACCGGCTTTGTGGAAACCAGGTAAGCAGCGGCTGTACTGCGAAGCCGGTATAGGCATAACTTTGCGATGATGAAAAAGTTGCTTGTATTTGGTGCGCTCGCCACCCTCGTTTTTGCCTGCTCGGTGTCTGTAAAGACAACGGGCAAACAGCCTGCTTATGTAATACCGGCAGGAACCTATGAAGACACCCTGCGATTTTTATACTCACTCCCGGCCGATCAGTGGCCGGCACCTTTTATCGACTCAGGTATTGTGTGGAAGGAGCTGGGTATAATACCGGAAAGCCCGTTGCAGAATAAAAAAGATTCATTGCGTCACCTGATCGAGTTGGGTAAAATATTGTTCTTTGACCCCCGCCTGAGCGGCAGCAACCAGATATCCTGTGCCAGTTGTCATGTACCGGATCTTTCCTGGACGGATGGCCGTGGCAAGTCAGTGGGCCATGATCAGCGATTGAATAAACGCAACTCACCGGGCCTGCTGAATGTTTGGGGATATGAACGTCTTTTTTGGGATGGCCGCAGTCCATCGCTGGAAGATCAGGCTTTTGGTCCGATCAACAGCGAAACAGAAATGCACAGCGACATGCCCGAATTGATGCGTAAGCTGCGTCGCATTGATGGGTATAAGCCGCTCTTTGATTCAGCTTTTCACGGCGAAGGCATCACACCCGAAACTGTGACGCAAGCCCTGGCCGTATTTCAACGTACCCTGGTCAGCCGCAAGGCAGACTTTGACGATTTTTTGCAGGGTAAAAAAACTGCTATGAGTGATGCCGCCGTAAGGGGCTTACATCTTTTCCGTACAAAGGCGCGCTGTATGAATTGTCATTTTGGTCCGTTGTTTACTGATAATGACTTTCATAACATCGGGCTTACTTATTATAAAAGGGAGAATGAGGACCTGGGCCGCTATGCAGTAACACATCTGCCCGAAGATGTGGGACGATTTAAAACACCCTCTCTTCGCGATGTGATCCGCACGCGGCCATGGATGCACAACGGGCTTTTTGACAACATAGAAGGCATACTGAATATGTATAATGCGGGTATGCCCCAGCCAAAACCCAAAGCAGATCAGGAAAATGATCCGCTTTTTCCCAAAACAGACAAACTACTCCGCAAACTGGACCTGACCAGCGGAGAAAAACAAGATATCATTGCTTTTCTGAACGCCATTACGGCGGAACCACTGCGTATCAGGGCCCCGGCCATGCCTCAGTAAGCAGTTCAGGAATAGATATGAAAATATGGCCATAGAAGATTAATTTTGTCACCTAAAAACTTATCGTACATGAAAAGAATCATGCTGACCGCACTGGTAGTAATGACTGCCATCCTGGCTCAGGCACAACCGCCTGCCGGAGATGCCAAACCCGGTGAATGGTATGGAGAAAAGATCACTGCTGATGGAGCTGTTGCTCTTTCGGAACTACCCGCCCAACTGGAAAGGAAAGATGCTATTGATACCAAGATAAAAGCCAAGATCCTTGACGTATGCCCCAAAAAAGGATGCTGGCTCAAGCTGCAGGTGAATGACAGCACTACTGCCATGGTGAAAATGAAAGATTATGCATTTTTCCTGCCGGTAGCCGCCAAGGGTAAAACCGTTGTCATTGACGGTGAAGTGAAAATGAAAACAATTTCTGTTGCAGAGTTGCAGCACTATGCAGAAGATGCTAAAAAATCAAAAGAAGAAATCGCTGCTATTACCAAACCAGAGAAAGAGATTCGTGTGACGGCTAAAGGAATTGTGGTCGTAGAATAACATTGTAATTACATTTTTACTGTAAAGGGCTGTTCCTGATGGAGCAGCCCTTTTTTATTGTCAGCATACAGTCAGTTTCCTTTTTGCGTAAACCGTTTTTCCCGCTTGCTATCTGCACCGGCTCGGGGCAGGGGTAGCTTTGCATCCGTTTGCAGAAAAGGAGTGTTAAAACCGTTCTGCCCGGCTAAAAAAATTCACCATAGGGCCGGTCCTGTTTTTTCTTCCGTAGCAGTTGGGAAGTTTTTTCGGGATCGAGCCCGCCAATTATACAGCTGACAATAAACTCAATATGAAGAAGATTTCCCTGCTATTACTAGGCATGCTTTCACTGATCATGATAGTAAATGCCCAGACCGCTACAGGTCTTATCAGAGGTACTGTGATCACCGCCGATAAAAAGCCCGCAGAAGGCGTGACGGTGACCATACCCGCCATCAACCGTCAGGCCATTGCCGATAATGACGGACATTTTGAAATACGCGGATTAAAACCCGGCAATTATCATCTGCTCATTACCCTCATTGGTCATCAGGATGTGGAGAAGGACGTGCAGGTACTGGAAGGCGCCACACAGGAAATCAATATTCAACTGGAGCTTTCGGATAAGCAACTTAATGAGGTGGTCATCACCGGCAACCGCAGTAGTTTTAAAACAAACCGTATTTCATCTTCACTGCGCTTGCAGACACCTATACTTGAACTGCCGCAAAATATTCAGGTAGTGACCGGCAAACTGATCAACGATCAGCAGATATATGATATGCTTGAAGGCGTGACACGTAATGTAAGTGGCGCCACCCGTATCGAGCATTGGGACAACTATGCACGTATTACCATGCGTGGCAGCAATATTGCCGCTTTCCGCAATGGTATGAATGTATCTACACAATGGGGTCCGCTTACCGAAGATATGAGTATGGTAGAGCGTATTGAATTTGTAAAAGGGCCAGCAGGCTTTATGCTGGCCAATGGCGACCCCAGCGGTTTTTATAATGTAGTGACTAAAAAGCCAACCGGCCGCACCAAAGGCGAAGCCAGCCTGTCAATGGGTAGCTTTGATCTGTATCGTGCTACAGTAGACCTGGATGGTAAACTTTCAGAAGATGGAAAACTGCTTTACCGTCTCAATGTGATGGGACAGATGAAAGGATCACACCGGCAATTTGATTTCAACAACCGTTACACCATTGCCCCCGTAATCCGCTACCTCGTAGATGATAAGACAACTCTTACACTTGAGTACACCCAGCAATATTCAGAAGTGAATGTGATCGGTTCCAACTACGTATTTTCCAAACGCGGGTATGCTGACCTGCCCCGCAATTTTACCACAGCAGAAGATAACCTCGATCCTACCACCATGAATGACCGCAGCCTGCTGGCAGTGGTAGAGCATAAGATAAACAGCAACTGGAAGTTTACCGCCCAGATGGCTTATTTCAATTACAAACAGGTAGGTGCTTCTCTCTGGCCCTGGGGTTTTGATGCGACAAACGACAGCTTACTGCAAAGAGGCATTTCGATTTGGGATGTAAGCGGTATCAGTAAAATGGGACAGGCTTTTGTGAACGGCGAATTCCATACCGGTACACTGGTACATAAACTCCTGGCGGGAGTGGATCTGGGCAATAAGGATTATTACCACGATTGGAATCAGGGAGCTGCTCTCGGTGGTCCGGATTTCAATATCTATGCACCTGTATACGGACAGGCGACTCCACCCGTATTTGATCGCAGCAAGAATATCCGTGAGCGCGGTGTGCACTATTACAACGCGTATACAGGCCTGTATGTGCAGGATGAAGTAGGGTTTCTGGATGATCGCCTGCGGGTGACAGTGGCCGGACGTTACACCACACTCAAAACAGGTACACCTTATACCGGTTCATTCAAATCGAGCCGTCTGACTCCCCGCCTCGGTGCAAGTTTTTCAATTGATAAAAACACCGCAGTATATGCAGTGAGTGACCAGGCTTTTCTGGAAAATTATGGTGCCGACTGGCAGGGAAAAAGTTTTGCCCCCATTACCGGCTCCAATATAGAAATGGGCGTAAAACGCGACTGGCTCAATGGAAAATGGAACTCTACCGTATCCGTTTACCAGATTACCCGCAACAATGTACTCACTGCTGACCTGGATCATCCCAATCCTGCCGGCGGCTATTTCAACCGCCAGTCAGGTCAGCAACAGACCCGTGGTGTAGAAGTAGACATCCGTGGCCAGTTGCTGCGCAATCTTGATGTGATCATCAACTATGCTTTTACCGAAGCAAAAGTGACAAAAGACAGTAAGCCTGAGAACGTAGGGGTGCAGGTTGCCGGCTCCAGCAAGCACGTGCAGAATGCCTGGCTTAACTATAAGGTCGACCGCGGTGCACTGGCCGGTTTCGGTATTTCGCTCGGCTATCAGTACCAGGCAAAGCGCTCGCCGTGGTATGTATTTGACGGGTCAGAAAACAGCCTGCCTGATTATTTCAGAATGGACGGCAGCCTGTCTTATCAGAAAGAGAAGATCGGATTCAATGTAATGGTAAATAATATTTTCAATAAATACCTGTACTCTGGTGCTCCTTACGACAACTATTATTACTGGCAGGCAGAACCCGGTACTAATGTCCGTTTTTCAGTGTCCTATCGCTGGTAATGATGAATGAGAATTTGTAAAATTGTATGCCGTCGATTAAAAAACTGGTAGGAAAGATCCATTTATGGCTGGGACTGGCCTCGGGGCTCATTGTGCTTTTTCTGGGTATTACCGGATGCATACTGGCTTTCGAAGTAGAGATACGCTCCTGGACTGAACCCTTTCAACATGTAAAAGAGGAAAATAAAGCTTATCTGCCGCCTTCGGTATTGAAGGCATCGGCAGACTCGGCAATGCGGTATGGTAAAACACTCGGTATTACCTATCCCGGCAAAGGGAAAGCTGCCATAGCTGCCTACTATGATGAAAAAAACTATGAGCTGGTATATCTGAATCCGTATACCGGCGCAATCCTGAAGCATAAGAATATGCCGGATGACTTTTTCCGGATTGTACTTGATGGACATTTTTATCTCTGGTTACCCCATCATATTGGCCAGCCAATAGTGGCCAGCGCCACATTGATCTTTTTGATATTAATGATTACCGGTATCGTGCTTTGGTGGCCGCGCAATAAGGCAGCCCGCAAACAACGCTTTACTGTTAAATGGAGCGCACGCTGGCGTCGCAAGAATTATGATCTGCATAATGTGCTGGGCTTTTATATGACATGGATCGCCCTATTTATTGCCATCACCGGTCTGGTCTTTGGCTTTGAATGGTTTGCCCGTTCTCTGTATTGGGTAAGCAGTGGCGGCAAAGTGATGGAAGAACATCGCCATCCCGTATCTGATAGTACAAAAACACCCGGAGTCGTCAATATGGCCGATCATCTCTGGCAGCAACACCGGTCGGAAATAAAGGAAAATGAAAGCCTGGGTATTTATTTCGCTTCATTGCCTGCTGACCCGGTCGAAGTGGTGGTCAATCACCGCCCCGGCACCTACTACAACTCTGATTTTTATCATTATGACCAGTATTCCGGTAAAGAATTACCTGCGACGGGTAGTTATGCCGGTCGGTTTACCGACGCCACAGTGGCCGACAAAATTGTACGTATGAATTATGATATTCATGTCGGAGCGGTTTTGGGCCTGCCGGGCAAATTGCTTGCTTTTTTTGCCAGCCTGGTGACAGCCAGCCTGCCTGTCACGGGTTTTTGTATCTGGTGGGGACGAAGGAAAAAGAAAAAATCAACACCAGCTGCCCCCAGAGCGGTGCGTATACCTGTTCCTCAATTGTCATAATAAAGTCAGTTTCCTTTTTGCGAAAATCCCTTTTCCTGATGCGGCAGCCAACAGCGGCAACGGCACATCAACTTTGCAGCCGGATTTATAAACAGGACAGGAATGGGAGTATGATATGCATCAAACAAAAAGCTGATTCAATCACGAAGCCTGTCATTTCATTGTAAAACAATAACAGACTATTCTGTCTTGACAATTGTATGATAAAACTCGCTGCAGTGTGTAGAATCTTTGCAGTCAATCGAACCAAAATGAAACATTTTTTAATACCCTCTCTTTTATTACTTACCACCAGTGCACTGCTGGCACAGGATACCACCAAAGCCGCAGAACTCAAAGAAGTAGTGGTAACAGGACAGTACAAGCCTCAATCCGTAAAAAACTCCGTTTATCAGGTAAAAGTCATCACGCGTGAGCGTATTGAGAAGCAGGGAGCAACGAAGTTGCAGGATGTCTTCAACAATGAGTTGAATATGCGCTTTACCCAGGATCCCGCTACCGGCGGATCAGATATTACCATGATGGGCATGAAAGGGCAGAATGTAAAGATCCTGCTCGATGGGATGCCCCTGGTAGGCCGGCAGGGTACCAGCAATGAAATCAATATCAACCAGATAGATATTAATTCTATTGAGCGCATTGAAATCGTGGAAGGCCCTATGTCTGTGGTATACGGAGCCGATGCACTGGCGGGGGTGATCAATATCATTACCAAAAAAGCCACTGCGGCCCGACTGAATGTAACCGCCCGTCTTCATGAAGAAACAGTGGGTAATGAATACGGTATCAAACAGGGTGTTCATAACCAGTCGGCCGGATTCAATTACCGGTACAAAAACTGGGAATTGGGCGGAGGATTTGCACACAACTATTTTGGCGGATGGAAAGACACTGCTGTGGGCCGTGAACTGATCTGGCATAAAAAAGATCAGCGCCAGGCCAATGGTTATGTTGGTTATCAGACAGGCCGGTTCAATGTCCGTTACCGGATCGATGGCCTCGATGAGATCATTACCAATCCCGGAAACTTTGAATCAGCTCCGCAACCCGGCGCACTTGATCGCTTTGCAGCTGATCAGGAATATCTGTCACAACGGGTAATGCATCAACTGCAGGCCGGTGCTTTTTTCAACAGCCGTCTTTCTGCGCAGTTGCAGACAGCCTATTCCGATTACAGCCGTCAGGTATATTCTACACTGCTCGGGTACAACTCAGGTAAGCGATTCCTGAATACCTCTCCCGGTTCGCAGAGTGTGGTGGATTTTACCGGATTCAGTCTGCGGGGTACCGTATTGTACAAAATATCAGACAAAGTATCGCTGCAACCCGGTGTGGATATGAATCTCGAAACCGGAGAAGGAGAGCGTATGAAGTCAGGTAACAATAAGGTAAATGACTATGCCTTTTTTGTGACCTCCGAAATCACTCCCACTGCGGCTGTGAGCATTCGCCCGGGTCTGCGGTTCATCCACAATTCCGTGTATGATGCACCTCCTGTAATACCCAGTATCAATACCAAGTTTGTATTGGGCAAAAATCTTGATTTCAGGGCTTCTTATGCCAGGGGCTTTCGCTCACCATCACTGCGTGAACTTTATTTCAATTTCTTTGATGCCAATCACCAGATCATTGGTAATCCTGACCTGAAAGCAGAAACTTCAAACAGTTTTAATGGTTCATTTACCTGGAAAAAAATAACCCCGCAGCAGGTTGTGTACAGCACAGTGCTGGGTGGCTTTTACAACAGCGTGAAAAACCTCATCGATTACGCAGTCTCTGCCAGCAATCCCAATTTATTTGAACTCACCAATGTATCTAACAGCCGTACAGCAGGGGTTACACTTACTTCTGTAGCCAAGTATCAGCGCTGGAATGTTTCAGTAGGCTTCAGCTATACCGGTTTCTACAACGATTATTCAGAAACCGATAAGGAATTGCCTGAGTTGCAGTGGTCGCCCGAAGCTACTACCAACCTCGGTTATGTATTTCCTAAAATCGGTCTGGATGTAAACCTGTTTTACAAGTTTACCGGCAAACGTCCCCGTTACGTGGCTTCCGGATCTGATATTGTATTGTCAAAAGTGGATAGTTATAACTGGGCAGATTTTACAGTTAACAAAAAGCTCTTCCGCTATTTCACACTCAATGCAGGTATCCGCAACCTCTTTGATGTAGACCGGGTAAACAGTTCTGTTGCTGCAGGAGGCGTACATACAGCCGGTGCGCAGAATATAGGTTATGGCCGGTCATACTTTGCCGGCCTGGTATTTAACTGGGCAAAACAATAATCTTTTATCATACACAAAACGATCTGACATGGTTAAGTTGAACGTAGGAAAAATCAGTGCGCTGCTCTTGATGACGGCACTTTTGATAGGTGCATGCCGCAAAAAAGATGCAGTACTGCAGGAGCCGGATAATCTCGCCAATTTTGAAGCAACGGCACAGGGTATTGGTGCCGCTGAAAACAGCATAGTAGTAAAAGTTAAGTTATCACGTGCCGTTACAAGCAATGTAACAGTAGTACTCAATGTAGCCGAACAGGGGGTACAATACGGAACAGATTATACAACCACACCAGTAGCAACTTCTGCAGCAGGTGCAAACAGCATTACACTTACAATTCCTTCGGGCAACAGTGAAGGCAGCGTTACAATCAGTAAAGTAGCCGGTGCTCTTTTTGATGGTGACGAAAAACTGGTACTGGATGTATACAGTACGTCTGCACCCGTGATCATCGGTGCGACCAAGCAGCTCACACTGAGTTTCTCTGAGCTTGTAGCCGCCACTGCTACTGCAACCATCGAAGGAGGAGGGCTCACTTACCCCAATAAAGTATTTATTGACCTTAGCGCCAACCGCCACACGGGTGTTGTGCGTACTGCATGGGATCTTGGTTTTTATGGCGGCGCCGATTTCCGTGTAATCCTCAACTCATCTACCGCTATGATGGCCAAACAGATCAATAAGACTGATCTGAATCAGGTAACCAGCGCAGATACAGTTGGATTCTCTTCTGTAGTGACATTCACACTGGAAACATCTGCAATGGCCTACATCGATTATCCTTCCGGTGACCTTACGCGTACCGCAATCGCTGAGATAGCTGCGAATGCGGCCGACAATAAAGTATATATTGTAAACCGTGGTTTGGGCGTGGGTTCACCAGCTCCCGGCCGTGGCTGGAAAAAAATCCGCGTGATCCGTAATGCATCTGGCGGCTATACGCTTCAGTATGCAGATATTGCTGCTACCAGCTACCAGGAGATCAATATTGCCAAAGACGTCAATTACTTCTTTAAATATGTTTCTTTTGAAAACGGTGCGGTGAATGTAGAACCCGCTGCCACCAAATGGGATATTGCCTGGACTTACTTCTCTAATTCAACCAATTTTGGCGGAGGTGAGATCCCTTACCTGTTCCAGGATGTGATATTACAGAACCGCAATGTGCAGGTTGCTAAAGTGATGACTACTACCAAAACCTTTGAAGCGTTTGCAGAGGCTGATCTGGCCGGTCTTACCTGGTCATCTTCCCAGATCGCTATTGGTTCCGACTGGCGCAGTGGTGGCGGTCCTAATACAGATCCTGCTGTACGTACTGACCGGTTTTATATAGTGAAAGACGGAGAAAATAATTATTACAAACTCCGCTTTACCGGCATGACACGAAATAACGTACGCGGCTATCCGTCATATGAGATCGCTCTTATTAAAGAAGGATAATAATTTTTCGTAATACAGGACCTAAAGGCGGCTTCGGCCGCCTTTTTCCTTTTTGCGTAAGCCATTATTTCCTTTTCCGCAAGACATTTTTATGACAGTATCGTTGCTTTGTCAGCAAATTGTAAAACATGACTAAAGCAACTATATGGCTGTCAGCACTTATGCTGGCAGGAGGCATAGCTACCGCCCAGGCACCGCGTGATAAACAAAATGTAGATAAACTCTGCGGTTGTTTTGAAGTAGAGTTCAAATATGCGGAGACCTTTTCTCCCAAAGAAGGATATAAGTATCATGACCGCGAAGAGATATCGGGAGGTACAGAACTGGTATTTCCGGTTGAGTCATCTGATAAACGTATTGTCATGCAGCACCTGCTCATCATTACTGATTCCATGATCATAAAACACTGGCGCGAGGAGTGGACTTATGAGAATACAGAGCAGTGGATTTATACCGGTGAGAATGTATGGAAAAAAGTACAACTGAAACCCGAAGAAGTAAAAGGCAAATGGACGCAAACTGTATGGGAAGTAAGTGATGCACCCCGTTACCAGGGTGCCAGCCAGTGGGTTACTGTAGATGGTAAAACCTTTTGGCAAAATACGGTAGATGCGCCATTGCCCCGTCGCGAATACTCTGTGCGCAGCGACTACAATATCCTGCGCCGCAGCAATCGCCTTATTCTTCGCGAAGATGGTTATGCCCATGAGCAGGACAATCAGAAAGTGATTCGTGCCAACGGTAAAGATGAAGTACTGGTAGAAGAAAAAGGCTGGAATACCTATGTGCGTAAAGACGCTTCAGAATGCGCTGCAGGTCTTGCTTACTGGGAAAAGACCAAAGACTACTGGACTGCAGTTCGTCACGCCTGGGAAGCCTATATGAAGGAGCATAAAACAGTAGAGCTCAAAAAGACGGTTGATGGCAAAGTAATGCATGACCATCTTTTTGCCCTGGCCAAGGAATATACCAGTGGCAAGTTGAAACCAGCCGATGTAGATACTAAAGTGAAAGCAATCCTCAATCAGTTTGTAGGCAATGATCGTTCTGTAGCCGGAAACTGATTACAGGCAATTTCAATCATAGCGAATGGCGGAATAGAAATTCTATTCCGCCATTTTTATTTATAGCCGTGTAAACAACAGCGAAAGCCGGTGAAAAAAACATTTTTTGCCGTTGAAAACAACCATGCCATTCGGTGTACATTCTTTTGTTTTGCCGGGTAAGTTGTGCGTATGAATGAATCTGTGATTAAATATGCCGGCGGCGATATACAAAACCTGATTTATATGATCCGTGGGTGCCCGGCAATGATCGATCGCGATCTGGCAGGTATGTACCAGGTAGAAACCAAAGTGCTGAACCAGGCTGTGCGCCGCAACCAGGAGCGGTTTCCGAATCATTTCCGTTTCCAACTCAATGAAAAAGAAAGAAATGAACTGGTCACAAATTGTGACCGGTTCGAAACTCTTAAACATTCTTCTGTTTTACCCTACGCTTTCACAGAGCAGGGTGTAGCTATGTTATCGGCTGTTTTGAAAAGCCCCGTAGCGGTGCAGGTAAGTATTCGTATTATGGATGCTTTTGTAGAATTGAGGCGGGCAGTCGAATTGCACTCAGGATTATCGGGCAGGGTTGACCAGCTTGAATTGAAGCAGTCTGAACATGACCAGGCCTTTGAAAAACTGTTTTCAGCCCTGGATTCCCGGCAGATAAAGAACCGGCAGGGAGTGTTTTTTGATGGCCAGACTTTTGACGCCTACAGCTTTGTGTCGGATGTAATACGATCGGCAGATAAATCTATTGAGCTGATTGATAATTATATAGATGATTCAGTCCTGTTATTATTCACCAAACGGAAACCTGGGGTAGCGGCCACTATCTATACCCGGCGTATTCCGGCGACCCTGCTTCAGGATCTGGAACGTCACAACCAGCAATATGAACCCATTGAAATCAGGCAATTCGATAAGGCACATGACCGCTTTCTGATCATAGATGGTCAGAAAGTGTATCATATAGGCGCCTCGCTCAAAGATCTGGGTCGCAAATGGTTTGCTTTTTCAATTATTGACCAAGGCGATCTGGCGTTGATCGAACGGTTACAGATGGTTTGAGATAAGCTATATTGTTTTCCCGAAAATCCTGTCTGGGTTGGCCCAAACGCCCGTTCTGCACGGGTTTTGTATAAGCGGGTTAGCCTGCATTTCCGTAACTTTGCACACCTAAAAAATCAGGCAGGAACTATATTATGGCAGCAAAATACCGGGAATTTACAGGGCTTAATTTACCAGCTATAGAGGCCGATGTACTGGCTAAATGGTCTGACTCTCAGGCCTTTGAAAAGAGCGTGACCATTCGCGAAGGAGCGACTCCCTTTGTGTTTTATGAAGGTCCGCCCAGTGCCAATGGTATGCCCGGTATTCACCACGTAATATCGCGCACCCTCAAAGACCTGGTTTGCCGTTACAAAACCATGAAAGGATATCAGGTACGTCGTAAAGGCGGCTGGGATACGCATGGTCTGCCTATCGAACTGGGAGTGGAAAAAGAACTGGGTATCCGCAAGGAAGATATAGGGACCAAAATCTCTGTAGAAGAGTATAATCAGAAATGCCGCGAGGCGGTATTACGATACAAGGATAAGTGGGATGAGATCACGCTGAAAATGGGCTACTGGGTTGATTTGAATGATCCTTATATCACTTTTAAAAATGAATATATTGAAACACTCTGGTGGTTATTGAGTGAACTGTATAAAAAAGGATTGCTTTATGAAAGTGTAAGCATCCAGCCCTATTCACCCGCGGCAGGTACCGGACTCAGTTCACATGAACTGAACCAGCCGGGTACTTACAAGGATGTGAAGGACACCAGCGCAGTCGCTATGTTCCGGGCCATCAAAGATGAACGTTCTCAATTTCTTTTTGACGCCACACAAAACCAGGGCCTGTTCTTCATGGCCTGGACCACCACACCCTGGACGCTTCCTTCCAACCTGGGCCTTACCGTGGGTGGTCAGATAGATTATGTGCTGGTAAAAACATTTAATCCCTATACACATGAGCCAGTCAATGTAGTACTGGCAGAAGCATTGCTGAACAAGTATTTTAAAGAAGAAGGGAGGGATGGTGATTTTGAAAATTATGATGAAAAAGTAAAACTGCTGCCCTGGCATATTCTGGCACGCTTCAAAGGTTCGAAGCTGGAAGGTTGCCGTTACGAACAACTGCTTCCTTATGCTGCCAACTCGCTGGAAGAGATTCGTAAGATCACTCCCGATGCAGATCCTTTTCGCGTGTTGGTCGACAGTTTTGTAACTACTGAAGATGGTACCGGTATCGTGCATACGGCGCCTGCATTTGGTGCCGATGACTACAAAGTAGGAAAGCGCTACAATATTGGCATCCTGACCATGGTTGACCGCCAGGGAAAATTTGTAGACGGAATGGGTGAGTTCAGCAATCGCTATGTAAAGGATTATAAAGATGAGCCCGGTTATGTGGATGTGAATGTAGATATCAGTGTGAAACTGAAAAAAGAGAACCGTGCCTTTAAAGTAGAGAAATACGAACACAGCTACCCCCATTGCTGGCGTACCGATAAACCAGTATTGTATTATCCGCTGGATGCCTGGTTTATCCGCACCACCGCTATCAAGGACCGGATGGTAGAGTTGAATAAAACCATCAACTGGAAACCACGCAGTACCGGCGAGGGACGTTTCGGAAGCTGGCTCGAGAATATGGTGGACTGGAACCTGAGTCGCAGCCGCTACTGGGGTACTCCACTTCCTATCTGGAAAACAGTGGATGCCGAAGGCCAGTTTATAAGTGAGGAAGAAGGCGGTGAAATGGTTTGCATTGGTTCTATTGCTGAATTGAATGAAGGTATTCGCAAAGCCAGCAACGTACTGGGTGGCGATGTAAACAAACATTACCTGCACGAGGGTATTCTGGATCTGCACAAACCCTATGTGGATGATATTGTACTGGTAAGCCCCTCCGGCAAACCCATGAAGCGTGTACCGGACCTGATCGATGTATGGTTTGATAGCGGGGCCATGCCCTATGCACAATTGCATTTCCCTTTCGAAAACAAGGAAACATTCCGTCAGAATTTTCCCGCAGACTTTATTGCCGAGGGTGTAGACCAGACCCGCGGCTGGTTTTATACCCTGCATGCCATAGCCTGTCTGTTGTTTGATTCAGTAGCGTACAAGACCGTAGTGAGTAATGGCCTGGTGCTGGATAAAAACGGTAATAAGATGAGTAAGCGCCACGGCAATGTGGTAAACCCGTTTGAGACCATTGAAAAATATGGTGCAGATGCCACACGCTGGTACCTCATCACCAACGCATCGCCCTGGGATAATCTCAAGTTTGATATAGAAGGTATAAGGGAAGTGCAGCGTAAGTTCTTTGGTACACTGTAC
Source organism: Chitinophagaceae bacterium (assembly GCA_047600605.1). Classification (GTDB taxonomy): domain Bacteria; phylum Bacteroidota; class Bacteroidia; order Chitinophagales; family Chitinophagaceae; genus CAYMZZ01. The sequence goes on from JASGKK010000002.1 coordinate 84,574, forward strand.
AATACCTATCAGTTTTTTGCACTCTACGCCAATGTGGATGGTTTTGCTTTTCGCGAAGCTTATGTACCACTCGAACAAAGACCGGAAATTGACCGTTGGATACTGTCATCACTCAATACGCTCGTGAAGCAGGTAAATGAGTATATGGATGACTATGAACCTACACAGGCAGGCCGTCTGGTAGAAGATTTTGTAGACGAACATCTCAGTAACTGGTATGTGCGTCTTTGCCGCCGTCGTTTCTGGAAAGGCGAATATGAGCAGGATAAGATATGTGCTTACCAGACACTTTATGAATGTATCGAAACAGTGACCCGCCTCATAGCGCCCATATCACCTTTCTTCAGCGATGCCCTGTTTCAACAGCTCAATGAAGTGACAGGCCGCTTTACAGTAGAGTCTGTACATCATGCCGATTTTCCTGTAGCCAATGAATCGGCTATAGATGCGCGGCTCGAAGAGCGTATGCAGTTGGCGCAGGATGCTTCATCGCTGGTACTTTCACTCCGCAAAAAAGTCAATATAAAAGTGCGGCAGCCTTTGCAGAAGGTATTGATACCGGTACTGGATAAAAATATGCAGGAGCAGTTGCAGCAGGTAGAAGAGCTGATAAAAGCAGAGGTTAATGTAAAGGTGATCGAATACCTGGATGCCAACAATACGTTTATTCACAAAAAGATCAAACCCAATTTTGTGGCATTGGGCAAAAAGCTGGGATCAAAAATGAAAGCGGTTTCCACAGCTTTAGCACAATTCACACAGGACGACATTGCCCGTTTCGAAAAAGAAGGTCAATATAGTTTGCTAATTGATGGCGAACACGTAATATTACAGATTACCGAAGTGGAACTGAGCAGTGAGGACATTCCGGGCTGGACAGTAGCCGCTAAGGGCCGGTTGACGGTGGCCCTGGATGTAACGGTAACCCCTGAGCTGGAAGCCGAAGGCAATGCACGGGAATTTGTAAACCGGATTCAGAAAATTCGTAAGGATAGTGGTTTTGAGCTGACAGACCGGATTGAGGTACAGGTAACAGCTGCTGATGGGATGAAAGATTCACTGGCAAGGTTTAAAGACTATATTTGCGCCGAAATTCTGGCTGACAAGCTGGACATTGTGGCAGAAATAAAGGATGGCATTGATATTGAAGTGAATGATATTCAATTAAAAGCGATTGTTTCAAAAAAAGGCTAATTCTATGGCTAATAAGAAACCTGCTCCCAAAAAGGCGGCTAAACCAGCTCCTAAAAAAGCAGCTCCCAAAAAAGCTGTTAAGCCGGCGGCCAAACCTGCAGCTAAAAAAGTAGCGCCTAAAAAGGCTGCTCCTAAAAAAGCTGCCCCCAAAGCCAAGCCAGCACCTAAAGCAGTGGTCAAACCCGCCCCTAAAAAGGCTGTAGTACCTGCCCGCAAGCCCGAGCCTGCTAAACCAGCGCCCAAGGCTCCGGTGGCGAAACCGGTTGCTCCGGCACCCGCGCCCCAGCCAGTAGCTAAAAAAACAGCTGAGCCCGAGACAAAATCGCTGGTAAGTATTAAGCCTGCACCCAAGCCCATTATTAAAAAAGAACCACCCAAACCGTCGAAAGTGGTCATCCCCAAGACGACCATTAAAACGGTGGTTAAATACGAACCCGAATTCACTAAATCAGTTTTGGACACACCCGTTAACGAACAAACCGGACCCACCATGAGATATTCAGATGCCGACCTGGCCGAGTTCAGAGAGATCATTAATAAGAAACTGGATGCCGCTAAAAAAGAGCTGGCTTATCTGCAGGGACTGATCACCCGTCGCGATGAAGGTGGCGATATGGATGAAGCGCGTTATATGACCATGGAAGATGGCAGCGTGAGTATGGAACGTGAGCAACTGAGCCAAATGGCCAGCCGTCAGATCACGTTTATAGATCACTTGGAAAAAGCGCTGATGCGTATCGAAAATAAAACCTATGGTGTTTGCCGCGTAACCGGCAAGCTGATCGATAAAGCACGCCTGCGCGCCGTACCTCATGCCACATTGAGCATCGAGGCCAAGCAGATGATGAACAAATAATGACCTCTCTCTGCGTAGAATTTGAAGATTTGAGGATTTGAAAATTTAAAGATTGTGGAATCTTCTGATAATAATGACTTGAATTTTGTTTCAAGTTGATGAATTGGCAGATATCCGAAACAGTTCTTGCATCTTCCAATCCCCAAATCTTCAAATTTTCAAATCAGTACTCTCTGCTGATCATTTCCGCTTTCCGATAAACACCTGTATTCCCACAGAAAGTGTAACCCCATGATTATTCATACGTGTGGTGATATCACTTTTAAGAGTCTCATCAATAGTGCCGTCAATACCTGCATCGCGATAGGTGTCTGTTGTAAACTTTTGTTGTGTATGCGAAAATGTATAGCCTATGGCCAGATCAAGTCCTGCCTGATCTCCCAGCAGGCGGGTTACACCCACCGATGCACCGGCATTGATAAATGAACTGTTGCCGGATTTCCCTTTATAAGTTTCGCGGTAAGTAGAAGTATAACTGAATCCTTCCGTGCGTGCACTGCCAAGCCCACCGTCAACCGCTACCTGTCCAAAAGGAATAAATCGCCCTGCCTGCCCGAAATAATTACGTACAAATGCACCCAGGCCCCATTGCATGATGCGGTCTTCTTTTTTACGAAAAGTCACATTGTTGCTTGCATCAACATATTTGTCGTACCGGTAATTGCCACTCACGCGGCCGCCTATCACTGTACGATCGGTGATAAACCAGCCCATGGATGGGCTGAGATTAATACCTGCTGAATTGGTATTGGAGGTATAACCTGTAGTAGGAGAAGGAGCGCTGTATTCCGTTTTACCAGAATTAAAAAAGATACTCCCAACTGTTATGCCTGGCATGAGCTGCCCTTTTTTAAACTGTGCGTTGACAGCAGTGCCGGTAAGCAGTATTAAAGCCAAAATAAGAAGGGTAAATCTATGCATGCTATAAAATTAAGTGACGGACAAATGTAACAGATAGCTGCAGGTTTTTGCTTCCCCGGAAGGTGAAATTATTTTGGAGGAAGGCCTGAAAGCTGTATTTTCCGGTAACTTTAAGCACTTTTGGAAAAGTGAACTTTTCCGTTTACTTTTAAAAAAGAAACTATTTAACTGCCAAAACAAACGTTATGAGAAAGTTCAACTCTCTTCCCCTCCTTCTACTGGCATTTACGTTTATAGCCGCCAGTTGTACAAAAGAAGGTCCTGAAGGTCCCGTAGGCGCAACCGGCGCGCAAGGCCCTCCCGGTACCACAGGCGCAACTGGTGCTCCTGGCGCTCCTGGTGCCGGACAAACAATTTATTCGGCATGGGCAACAACTGTTGCTGCTGATTGGGTTATAGGCTATGCTGCTCCGAATAATTATAACGTAGAATTGGTGGCCAACAGAACTGCCCCCGGTGTTACGCAAGCCATCCTTGATAACGGCATTGTGCTTTGTTATGCTAAAAATATAACCATTGGCGCTTCTACAGTGATGCCTAATGTGGTCCAGTTGCCATGGATCGAGCAGTTCAACGACCAGAGTTATGGTTTTGTCCTTGATGTCGGCAAAGTAGTATTTACTTACGATATAGGTAATACTGCACCAGGCCCAAGACCGGTGTCACAACTGACTCCCATCGCTTACCGTTATGTCATTATTGCCGGCAGCATATCTGGTGGTCGCGGTGTGAATGGTCAAACCACTTATGAAGGACTGACTGCAGAAGAGTTGAAAGCGATGTCTTATGAAGAAGTAGCCAGCCGTTTCAACATTCCTGAAAACGGAACCAACATCCAGTAAGAGATATTATCTTATCTGATATATTCCGGCCTGCATTGCAGGCCGGTTTTTTTTACGCATGTTTCCCTGATCACATAGTTATTTGATGTAGGTTTGCCGCAAACGGATGGCAGTAATCGGATTGATCACCGTTTTTTATCCATAATAAGCACGGGTAATACCAACCAGTATGACAATACATTTTGAATATGAGAAAGGCCAGGTGATGCAGGCTTTGCGCTACCACTTTATCAGCAAGCCGGAGATCAGGATCATGATCATTCTTGTAAATGTATTTGCCCTTTTATCGATCGTATTGTATGCACTGGGTAAGATTACGGCCTATGCCTTCCTGGTAGGGTCACTATTGTGGATCGTATTAATGATCAGCTTCTGGTTTATATTACCCTCTCTCGTATACCGGCGTGCTGAAACCTTCCGGCATGCATTCAGTATGAATTTTGGGGACGAAAATTTTTCACTTATTCATGAAAATGGACGCCGGTCCTGGCCATGGACGGCATTAAGCTTTTTTATGGAGAGCCCGCATTTCTTTCATCTGTATTACGATAGCCGTTCATTTCTGCTGGTACCCAAATCGGGATTTACAGACCTTGCATCCCTGCAGGAACTACGTGCATTACTGAAATCAAAAGTAAAGAGAAGAGGGAAATAGGTTTCTGTTAGAGTTGCTTTTCCATCAGGAAGTGAGGAATGGTGACTTCCATAAACTGGTCGCCCCTTACACGGTAACCGACCTTTTCATAAAAGCCTACTGCATTGGCCCGGGCATGCATGCAGATTATCCTGAATCCCCTGTCGCGGGCAATATTTTCAGCAAAGTTCATAAGAGCACGGCCAATACCCTTCCCCTGCAGGTCATTCAAAACAGCCATTTGCCGCAGGCGGGCAACACCGGACTTTTCTTCCACCAGCATACAGCACCCCAGCATACGCTCATCTTCAAAAGCGGCGATCAACAGGTTATCCCGTTCTGCATCCAGCTCGTCGGGTGTAAAACCAAGACCCAGCGGTTTACGCAGGATATCATCCCGTAGCTTAACCATCTGCCGGTATTCGACAGTGCCGTGATCAATGATTTTCAGTGCCATCTGATATTTGTGTATCGGTTGAAGGAGGTCAAATTACAAATAACTTGCTATACAGCCAACAGTTAGGGGAGGAGACTGTTGTATATATTCTATAAGCAGGAATTGCCGGAACGGGCAACAACAGGTCAGCAACGGGGTGATGAAAACGAACGCCAGTAAAACGGGCGATGAAAAATAACTGACTACGGGTATAATGGCTGACCAGACCTCAGGGGAGGTCCTTAAGCTCGTTATCGCTTCGTTTACAGTATTTTGAATCAAAATTGGAAAAAATGCGCTTTGCGCTGTTGGTTTACCCAAAAAGTATATTTTTGCAGCCTATAAACTAAACTTATACGACATGTCAGACATTGCATCAAGAGTTAAAAAGATCATCGTTGACAAACTGGGTGTTGACGAAGCAGAAGTAACCAATGAGGCTTCCTTCACCAATGATCTGGGTGCCGATTCTTTGGACACGGTAGAACTGATCATGGAATTTGAAAAAGAATTCAACATCTCCATTCCCGATGAGCAAGCTGAGACCATCACTACAGTAGGTCAGGCTGTTGCTTACCTGGAAGAGCATGCTAAATAATGCAATATCAATGTGTCCCGGACAATCCGGGGCGCATTTCCATGGAATGGAAATATAGAACTCCGCCTTCAGCCTGTTACCTTGTACAGCGAAGGCGTTTTTTTACTTGCTGGTCTTGAGCACCGCTTGCTTCTGACCGGGTTGACTATCGACTAATCTAAGACACAGGCTATATGGAACTGAAAAGGGTAGTAGTAACGGGCATGGGGGCACTTACCCCATTGGGCAATTCAATCGAGGAATACTGGAATGGATTGATCAATGGCGTATCAGGTGCTGACATGATCACCTTATTTGATGCCAGTAAGTTTCGTACCAAATTTGCTTGCGAGGTCAAAAACTTTGATCCTGTTCAATACCTTGACAGGAAAGAAGCCCGCAAAATCGATCGCTTTACCCAGTTTGCACTGGTGGCCAGCGATCAGGCCATGGCCGATGCCGGTCTTAATAAGGAAAATATTAATCCCGATCGGGTAGGAGTGGTTTTTGGCAGCGGTATTGGTGGACTGATCACCTTTCAACAGGAAGTAACTGAGTTTGCCAAAGGAGACGGTACTCCCCGTTTCAATCCATTCTTTATTCCCAAAATGATTCTCGACATTGCAGCGGGTCAGGTCAGCATGCGTCATAATCTGCGTGGTCCCAACTATGCAGTGGTCAGCGCCTGCGCCAGCAGTACCAATGCCATTATTGATGCACTTACCCTGCTGCGTCTGGGTAAAGCAGATATCATTGTAACCGGTGGCAGTGAGGCTGTGATCAGCGAAGCTGGTGTAGGCGGCTTTAATGCCATGAAGGCAATGAGCGAACGCAATGATGATCCCAAAACAGCCAGCCGTCCTTACGATAAGGACCGTGATGGATTTGTAATGGGTGAAGCAGCCGGCGTACTTGTTTTGGAAGAACTGGAACATGCACTGGCCCGTGGAGCCAAAATCTATTGCGAAGTAGTAGGTGGTGGAGCCACTGCCGATGCTCATCATATCACCGCCCCCCATCCCGAAGGGCTGGGAGCCAAAAACGTTATGCTCTGCGCATTGCAGGATGCCGGTATGCAGCCATCCGATATTGATTATATCAATACCCATGGTACATCTACCCCACTCGGCGATGTGGCAGAAGTAAAAGCCATTGTGGATGTATTTGGTGAGCACGCCTATAATCTCAACATCAGCGCAACCAAAAGTATGACGGGCCATTGCCTGGGTGCTGCCGGTGTGATCGAAGCAATCGCCTGTATCAAAGCAGTGATACATGACCTTGTACCTCCCACTATCAATCATTTTACCGACGATCCGGATCTTGATTCCCGGCTCAATTTTACTTTCAATAAAGCACAACAACGTACAGTCAATGCTGCCCTTAGCAATACCTTCGGATTTGGCGGCCATAATGCCTGTGTGATTGTAAAAAAGTTTAAAGCCTGATAATCTTCCGCCTAAGCTGATCATTTCCGTCGAAACAGACAGATAATCCGGCAAACAACCGTATACCGTTATTTAAAACGTTACCCTGTAAAACGATTTAAATGAATATTGGAATTTTTTTCGTAGCTTGATTATTGTGGATTTTCTAACTAACCTTTTCAAAAAGCACGAGGGCTCCAGCTTCCGTAATGAGCTCAAAAATATCCTGGGATTTCAACCCAAAAATATCTCGCTGTATCGGACTGCACTTACCCATCGCTCTGTAAGAGAAGGAGCAGATGAGAATAATGAGCGGCTCGAATATCTCGGCGATGCCGTGCTGAGCGCATTGATAGCAGACTATCTGTTCAAACGCTACCCCTATCGCGAAGAAGGCTTTCTGACCGAAATGCGCAGCAAAATGGTCAACCGGCAGCAACTAAACGATATCGCTGTACGCATGGGGCTCAAAAAGATCACCCTTTACAATAAGATGGACAGCTCACTTAAAGTAAGCCAGATATTCGGAAATACACTGGAAGCACTTGTAGGAGCTATTTATCTCGATAGCGGCTACAAAAAAACATCAAAGTGGGTGCTTAAAAGTATCATCCAGCCCCATATGTTCATGGACGATCTGGAGATCCTTGAGATCAATCATAAGAACAAACTTTATGGCTGGGCCAATAAGAATGGTAAGGTGCTGGAGTTTGAAACACTCAATGAGAAACTCGAAAATGGCCGCCGCCTGTTTACCATTGCGGCAGTAATTGATGGCAAAACCATTGCCGAAGGCCGGGCATTCAACAAAAAAGACGCTTCGCAGATTGCCGCCCAGGCAGCTGTCGAAAAACTCGGTATCACCAATGCCGATACACAGGTTGTATTTGACAACAACAATTCGGATAAATAATTTATTTCGGCAACTCAGCAGGTGGCCGCTCCATGCAGAGCTCAATCAGCACGCCATTGGTGTGGCGCGGGTGCAGAAAACAGACCCACTTATTATCTGCCCCTTCTTTTGGCGTCTCATTTATAAAAACCATACCTGACGCTTTCAGCCTCGCCACTTCCGCATATATATCTTTTACAGCAAAAGCGATATGATGAATGCCTTCTCCCTTTTTTTCTATAAAACGGGCAATGACACCTTCGGGATCGGTACTTTCCAGTAATTCAATTTTCGATTCGCCCGTTTTGAAAAAAGCGGTTTTTACATTTTCACCAGTCACCTCTTCCGTTTTATAACAGGAAGTATGCAGCAGTTGCTCAAACAATGGTATCGCGACGGACAGGTCTCTGACAGCAATGCCGATATGTTCAATTTTTTCCATAATAATAATGCCAGCGCAGGTAAACGCCTTCAGCAAAATAGAACCTTTTGGGTAATTTAGCGTTCTGCTTTTTATATAATCACTGCAGTATGCTGCAATTGCCGGTATATCTTGATCATAATGCTACCACACCCTGCCACCCGCAGGTAGTAGAGCGTATGCTGCCTTTTTTTAGCCAGTGGTTTGGCAATGCGGCGAGTCATACACATTCATTTGGCTGGCAGGCCCGCGAAGCGGTTGATATAGCGAGGGAGCAGGTGGCTGGCCTGCTGGGGGCGCATGAGCAGGAAATCATTTTTACGTCAGGAGCTACAGAGGCGGTTAATCTTGCCATCAAAGGCGTATACGAACGGTATGCAGGCAAGGGCAACCATATCATTACCTGTGTGACCGAACATCATGCCGTACTGGATACCTGCGCCCATCTCGAAAAGAAAGGAGCCAGGGTCACTTACCTGCCGGTAGATACAAATGGTCTGGTAGATATACAGGCAATGGAGCAGGCGATCGGCACAGATACGATCCTGATTTGTATCATGGCTGCCAATAACGAAATCGGCACGTTACAACCAATACGCGACATAGGAACCCTGGCCCGTTCCAAAGGAGTCTTATTTTTTACAGATGCCTCACAGGCTATTGGTAAAACACCCTTGCATGTAGAAGAGGATCATATCGACCTGCTGGCACTGAGTGCACATAAGTTTTATGGCCCCAAAGGCGTGGGAGCATTATATGTGCGGAGGCGTGGGCCCCGCGTTAGTCTCACACCGCAGATAGATGGGGGTGGTCATGAGCGTGGTATGAGAAGCGGTACACTCAATGTGCCCGGTATTGTTGGTCTCGGAGAAGCCTGTCGTCTGGTCGCGGCCAACCGCGAGGCAGATATAGCCCGCCTGCAGCCCTTACGCGATGAGCTGGAGCAGGCCCTGCTGGCCATGGAAGGTTGTGTGCTGAATGGTCACCCCGTGCAGCGGCTGCCACATATGACCAATATATCCTTTGCCGGAGTAGACGGCAATGCATTGCTTACCCGGCTCACCCGTCATATTGCCCTTTCTTCAGGATCGGCCTGTACCTCCGCCACCCCAGAACCATCTTATGTGCTGAAAGCAATCGGACGTTCCGACGAGCTGGCACACAGTGCTTTACGAATGGCCCTTGGCAATTCCACCACGTCCGGAGAAATTAAATATGCCATTGATCAGATTACCGAAGCCGTCAGGGCGTTAAGATCGGGGTCTCTGGCAGTCAATACAGGCAATGATGCCTGAGGATACTGAAAAGAAATTAATTTTGTAAACATTCCGGCCCTGCCGGCGTTAATACAGATACGTATGATGGATTTTACAGTCGATAACGGTATATATGTGAGCGAAAAGGCCAAAGAAAAAGTCTACGAACTCATGAAAGAACAGGGTTATGGTGATGATCCGGCCTATTTTCTGCGCGTGAGTGTGGTAGGTGGCGGCTGCTCCGGTCTCAGTTATAAAATGGATTTTGATAAGGAGCAAAAGCCCTCCGACCAGGTATTTGAGCACAATGGCCTGAAAGTAGTGACCGATCTCAAGAGCCTGCTCTATCTCGTCAATACCACGCTGGAATACTCAGATGGTCTCAATGGCAAAGGCTTTTATTTTAATAATCCCAATGCCAGCCGTACCTGCGGTTGCGGCGAAAGCTTTGCTGTGTAAGTACAATTACAAACTGAATAAAAATAAAGAACCCCTGCATAACGCGGGGGTTCGTTGTTTATATATGGCTATACTTCTTTCGGAAGAGCTGGAGGGGGAGGAGGGGGCTGCTTTACCTTCGGCGGCCTGGGCGGCGGCGGGGGAGGAATGGCAGGTGCTTCTCCATATTTATCATTGAACGCTTTTTTCTCTGCTGTCTTTGACAGATCATACCTTTCCTGGGTATTATCTTTTTTGATTACAACAGCAACGGTTTTCTGCCAGCGCAGCGCACTCACGGATGGATTACGGGTAAAAAACGGGTCATTCTCTTTTACGATCACCGGCGGGGTAAATTTTGTTACTTCTACCTTGGGGGGTGCGGGCGGCGGAGGCGGGGGAGGAGGACTTACTTCTTTCTGCGCATGAACAGCCAGCGAGGCAGTCAGCAACAGGCTTAGTATGCCAAAGGTCTTTTTCATAAAGCATTTTAGCTTATAGACACCGGGTGCGACTGATTCCATAAGTTTCTGTAAAAAAAATCTGTTACAAGCGTCTTAATCGGCCTGCTTTCTTAAGTATGAACGCATTAGTGTATATTAGCACCCGTTTATGTGGTCTGTTTGTAAAAAAGAACTCCGCCAGTTTTTCAGCAGTCTTACCGGCTATATTGCTATCATCGTTTTCCTGTTGGTAAACGGGTTGATGCTGTTTGTTTTCCAGGACAATATCCTGGATTTCGGCTATGCCACCCTGGATCGCTTTTTTGAGCTGGCTCCCTGGATCCTGTTATTGCTGATACCTGCAATTACGATGCGTAGTATATCAGACGAGTTGCGCACCGGCACCTTTGAGATTTTACAGACACGCCCCCTTAGCCGCTGGCAGATCGTAACCGGCAAATACCTGGGCAGCCTTATTGTAGTATTGATTGCCCTGTTGCCTACTATCGTATACTTTTTTTCCGTTCAATCGCTCTCCACCAGCGAAGGCATGGATACCGGCGCCACCATTGGCTCTTATATCGGGCTGTTTTTCCTGGCAGCTGTATTTACCGCCATTGGTGTATGCACCAGCAGCTTTACCAGCAATGCGGTAGTTGCTTTTATTGTAAGTCTGATTGCCTGCGCATTACTGTATTATGGCTTTCATGCCCTCAGCCTGCTGGCAACGGGTGCCGGAGGCCTCGATTATTACCTGGAGCTGCTGGGTATTGATTTTCATTACCGTAGTATCAGCCGTGGAGTTATTGATACGCGCGATATCATTTATTTCCTGAGTATAATATTGCTCTTTTTACTGATCACTCACCGTAACCTGGTAAAGCGTTGATATGAAAGCATTGGGAAAAATACTGGACGCTAAGGCCGGATGGCTGGTATTGCTGGCCCTGCTGGTGATGGTGAATTTTGCTGCCTCATTTGTACACACCCGTATTGACCTTACCGAGGAAAAGAGATATACCTTAAGCAAACCTACCCGTCAGTTGTTCGAAAATCTTGACGGAGAAGTAAAGATTGATGTATTGCTGAAAGGACAGTTTCCGGCCGGATTCCGTAAACTGGTCAACAGTGTGGAAGAATTTCTGGATGAATGCCGCGACCTGGGCCGGGGCAAAGTGAAAGTAAGTTATAGCGACCCGCTTGCCGGACTTGATGACTCCACGGCTAAATATACGCTTGACTCTATTGCCTATTTTTATGGCATCTCGCCTTTTACCCTGCAGGCTCCCAGCAAGGTTGGAGATGAACTGAAGCAGAAACTCGTATTGCCTGGTGCTATCATACATTACGGAGATACCAGCATAGCAGTGAATTTTCTCAAAGGCATGCGTGCCTATGGTACCGAGCCAGAGCAGATGGCGGCCTTATACAATGATGTAGAAGCCACGCTGGAGTATAAGTTTGCCAGTGCAGTAGAGAAGGTGACTACAAAGGAAAAGCCACTGGTAGGCTATGCATTGGGTCATGGAGAAGGATGGGGATACAATGTAAATGATGCAGTCACTACCCTATTCAGCGAATACAGGTTTGATACAGTAAATGTCAAAACAAGCCCGGTTATTCCTTCGGCATTCAATGCGTTGGTGATCCTGAAACCAACGGTTCCATTTACCGACGATGAGAAACTGAAGATCGATCAGTATATCATGCATGGCGGTAAAGTGTTCTGGATGATCGATAATATGTATGCCGAGTTTGACAGCCTGTACAAGTCGGGCGGGTTTACCGCATACGACCGGGCACTTAACCTCGAAGATCAGTTGTTTAAATACGGTGCCCGCCTCAATCACAATCTGCTGCAGGATATGCAGTGCGATAAGTTGCCACAGTTGTCGGGCACACAGGAGAGCGGTCAGCAACGCCGCCTCGTAGACTGGCCCTTCTTTCCTATTCTGAACGGCACCAGTCATCCTATCAGCAAAAACCTCGACGGTGTAAGGGCCATGTTTCCCAACACACTCGATACTATTGCTACGCCGGGTATTCAGAAAACATTTTTGCTGCGCTCCTCACCCAATGCGCGCGTGTTGCCGGCACCGGCCATTATCGATTTTGAGTTTCTCAACATAGCACCCGATATCCGTCAGTTTACCGTGCGTGATACCGGCGTGGCAGTATTGCTGGAAGGACGTTTTACCTCTGCTTTTAAAAACCGGGTATCCGGTACACAGCGTGAAGCTCTGGCAGCTGCCGGGCAACCCTATCTCGAGCAGGCCTGCCAGCAAACACAAATGATAGTAGTGGCAGATGGTGATATTGCCATGAATCAGTTCAGCCAGATCAACGGGCCGCTGGCGATGGGTGAAAACCTGTTTACCCATTATACCTATGCCAATAAAGAGTTTTATACCAACTCACTTGAATACCTGCTAAACCCTTCCGGTATTCTCGAAACAAGGGCCAAAAACTTTACCCTGCGCCTGCTCGATCCCGTTAAGACACGTGATCAGAAAACTTTCTGGCAGCTGATCAATATCGCTGTTCCCATTTTGCTGGTATTGCTGAGTGCGATGGCTTATCAGACCATTCGCAAGCGCCGGTATACGCGTTCCTGATTTATTTACTCCAATACAGATTATTAACCCACTGTTGTCTGGAAAAGCCAGACTTTACAGGCGAACTTGAGAGTGTTTAGAAATGTAAGCTCACTTACCTTATTCTCTTATTTTTTCTTGCGGTTCGCAAGGTGCTGTGTTTTTCTCCGATTGAAACTTTAAAGAATATAGATTAAGCATAAGCCGGAGAAAAACACAGCACCGGTGAACCACATCGGCCTGCCTGCCGTGGAGGCAAAAAGATGGAATTAAATGAGTATACTAAACAGAAAAAGCGATCAGCAGCTTCCTTATAGTAACCTATTGGTTCATTTCCAGCCTAACTGTTCAGTCAGAACACTCTGCTCCTCTCCCCAAGCCTTCAAAAAGTCTGCTGATTTTCCTTTCAACACTAAAACAGCGCAACAGCATCACAGGGAGATAGGATATTTCCTAAATCTGTATAACGGATAAAAGATAAACCCTGCCTTTACCGGCAGTTGACGCGGCTCCCTTATCTTTGTACCTTATTCCCCCTCATGACACCTGATCAGATTACCTATCTCGTTTTCGGCATTGTGCTGCTGTTTGCCCTCGCGTTCGATCTGGGCCTGATGAGTAAAAAAAATCAAAAAGTAACTATCCGGCAGGCTTTGATGCAGACCTTTTTCTGGGTAGGCCTGGCACTGGCTTTTTTTGTATTCATGTGGATCGAAAAGGGTCAGACACTGGCACTCGAATACCTGAGTGCCTATCTCATGGAATGGAGCCTTAGCATTGATAATATCTTTGTGTTCATTCTCATCTTTGCTTCGTTTGGAGTCAAGGAAAAACATTATGGCCGCGCTCTGCTCATCGGCATCCTGGCGGCCATTATATTCCGTATACTCTTCATTACTGTTGGCGTGGCACTGGTCAACGAGTTTCACTGGATATTGTACATCTTTGGCGTCTTCCTGGTATATACCGGATACAAGATGTTTACGGCCAACCACGACGAAGAGTTTGACCCGCACGATACCAAGGTCTACCGTTTTCTGAAAAGAGTGTTGCCACTGGTGCCGCATGATGGCAATGGTAAATACTGGGTCCGGGAAAACGGGAAACGCAAGTATACTATCCTCTTTGTGGTAATCCTGATGCTGGCAGCCATCGACCTGGTATTTGCACTTGATTCCATACCTGCGGTAATGGGTATCTCACGTGATAAGCTTGTGATCTATACGTCCAATATTTTTGCTGTACTGGGGTTGCGTTCACTCTTTTTCCTGTTGCGTGGCGCTGTCAGCAAATTTGATTATCTGCAGCAGGGCATTGCCATCGTGCTGGTGTTTATTGGTATAAAAATGCTGGCCGAGCACTGGATCAATGACTGGGTTGACAAGCCCACGCAGGTGTTCATTTCACTGGGCGTGATCTTGGTCTGTATTTCGGGTTCCATCTTTTATTCCATTTTTATGAAAAAGAAAGGAGTGCCACCCGATGCAGCAGATACAGATGAAAAAGGTGTTTATTAATCACTGATCATACTAAATGGCGGATTGTGCGGTATACTACAGACCATATTGCCCGCATACTGGGTGTTGCCACAGCTATTCCAGTTCATCCGGTAGACTATCTGCTATTGGATAGCCGAAAGGTACAGGTGCCCGGGCTTGCGCTTTTTTTTGCCATACATGGCCCCCGCCGCGATGGCCATCAGTTCATTCCTGAATTATATAAAGCCGGTGTGCGCAGCTTTGTCGTTAGTCAGACGATAGATACAACTGCTTTTCCTGAAGCGGCTTTTATTGAAGTACCAGATGTGATAAAGGCTCTGCAGCAACTGGCTGCTTATCACAGAAGCCTGTTTGATATTCCGGTTATTGGTATTACCGGCAGCAATGGAAAGACCATTGTAAAAGAATGGCTTTACCAATGTCTGCAGCCGGATTATACCGTAGTACGCAGTCCCAAAAGCTATAACTCGCAGATTGGTGTGCCGTTGAGTGTATGGCAAATGGATAGCTGGCACCAGCTGGCCATTTTTGAAGCCGGTATTTCTGAACCGGGTGAGATGGAGAAACTGGAGCCGGTGATCAGGCCCACTCTGGGAGTACTTACCAATATTGGTGAAGCACATAGCGAAGGCTTTGCCAGCCAGCAGCAAAAGCTGGAAGAAAAATTAAAACTCTTTGCAAACTGCAGTATAGTGCTGGGTCGCGAAAAAGACCTGGCTTTCTATAAAGACAGCCTGAAAGATCAGGCCAATCCTCCTGTTGTGCTCACCTGGGGCGATACCGCCCGTTGCGATCTGCAGTTGAAAGCACGTGAGCAAAGAAATGATCAAACCTGGCTGCTGCTTTGCACCGGCGCACGCGAAATGGAGTATGTCATCCCATTTACAGATGATGCTTCGGTGGAGAATGCCATTATCAGCATTTTTGTTTTACTGCAGCTGGAGATGCAGCCCGATGTCATAGCACAGCGATTGCTGACACTGCAGCCGGTCGACATGCGTCTCGAACTCAAAAAAGGTATCAATCAGTGTACACTGATCAACGACAGTTACAGCGCAGATATTAATTCGCTGCAGATAGCACTTAATTTCCTGGATCAGCAATCGGGGGGCACACGCAAAACGGTGATCCTGTCTGACCTGTTGCAGAGTGCCCGCACCGATAAAAACCTGTATGCCGATATCCTGAGTTATCTGAAGCAGCATAATGTGGCACGATTGATTGGTATCGGTCCGCATATTACGCTGGCGTTGCAGGACGCAACAACACAGGGTATGCAGATTGACCTGTTTGAAAGCACGGGCGATTTTATACAGCAATTCCTTTCCACACAATACAAAGAAGAAACGATCCTCATCAAAGGAGCACGTGTGTTTGGCTTTGAGCAGATCGTGGCCTTGCTGGAGCAGAAGGTACATCAGACAGTACTGGAAATAAATCTCAACGCCATAGCGCATAATGTACGCGTATACCAGCGGCAATTGAAACCATCCACGCGCATGATGGCAATGGTGAAAGCATTTGCCTATGGCAGTGGCGGCGCAGAAATTGCCGGCATTCTGCAGTATCATAAAGTAGATTACCTGGGTGTGGCCTATGCCGACGAAGGGGTTGAGTTAAGGCGTTCCGGTATATTATTACCCATCATGGTAATGAATCCCGAAGAGACAGCCTTTGAATCGATCGTTGAGTACAACCTGGAACCGGATCTGTATTCGCCTGCCATGCTCAATGCATTTGAAAAATTTCTGGATCATGAAGGGCGGCAGGATTATCCGGTACATATCGAAATAGAAACGGGCATGAACCGGCTGGGCTTTGCCCTGTCTGATGTGCCGGCACTTGCAGACCGTCTGCAGCAAAGTAAACGGCTGCGCGTGCAATCCGTTTTTTCGCACCTTGCTGCCAGCGAAGATCCTGCCGAAGATGCATATACCTTGCAGCAGTTTGAACGATATCAGCAGGCTGTTGCAATTCTGACAGAAAAGACAGGCACTGATTTTATCCGGCATATCTCCAACTCGGCAGCCATTTTCCGATTGCCACAACTGCAACTGGACATGGTACGTCTGGGAATTGGCCTCTACGGCATTGATAGTGCGCAGACGCACCAGGCATGGTTACATCCTGCGGCTTCACTCAAGACGACTATTGCCCAGATCAAACAGCTTTCGGCCGAAGAAACAGTGGGCTATGGCCGCCGCGGAGGTTTACAACAGGCTTCCACTATTGCCACTGTACGTATCGGGTATGCTGATGGCTATTCGCGTCGTCTCGGCAATGGAGTGGGTAAGATGCTGGTAAATGGGCGGCTCGCTCCTGTGATCGGGTCTATCTGTATGGATATGACCATGGTGGATATTACCGGCATTGCGGATGTGCAGGAAGGAGATGAGGTGATTGTATTTGGCCCGGGTCTGCCCATCCAGGATATGGCTGCCTGGGCTGGTACCATTCCGTATGAGATCATGACAGGTATTTCCCAGCGCGTAAAACGTGTTTATTTCGAAGAATAGGAAGGTTTAATGATTCGTTAAATCAACTGTAATTGCTTCCTGATCATGCTTTTCGGGCCTTTTGGACTGTTGCAAATGTTGCCCGGTAGTCAGCTAGCAATGGAGTTCTGGCCTATATTTGCTGACTAAACGAAAGTAGGTGAAGCTTAGAAATGTAATCCTGATCATTGCGTTGATCATTCTGGGAGACCAGATACTGAAAATATGGATCAAAACCAGCTATGGCTTTGGCCATGTGACCAATGTGATGGGATTGTCCTGGTTCAAGCTTTATTTCATCGAAAATAAAGGGATGGCCTGGGGCTGGGAGTTTGGCGGTGACTGGGGCAAAATGCTGCTGACCCTTTTCCGACTCGCTGCCGTCTTATTCGGTACCTGGTACCTGGGCCGGATTGTAAAACAGAAATACAGCCGCGGCTTTATCATTTGTGCTGCACTGATCTATGCCGGAGCTCTGGGCAACCTGATCGACAGTATGTTTTACGGAATGATCTTTTCTGAAAGCGATTATGGTGTTGTAGCCAGTGCTTTTCCCAAAGAAGGCGGTTATGCAGGATTTTTGCATGGCCGGGTGGTAGACATGCTTTATTTCCCCATTGTAAAATCACATTTCCCTTCCTGGCTTCCATTTATTGGTGGGGAGGAGTTCGAGTTTTTCAGCCCGATTTTCAATATCGCCGATGCATCCATTTCTGTTGGTGTGATCACGCTTTTTATTTTCCAGAAACGGTTTTTCAAAAAGCAGGATCAGAACGAAGTACATCCTACAGCAGAAACCAGTGCACAGGTATCAGACAATACGCAGGTGCTTTAAGTGTTGTATACAACAACTGTAAATAAGTACGAATAATACTGAAAAAGTCCGCAGAAGCGGACTTTTTCAGTATTAGAGAATGCTCAGGGATATCATTATTCATAATGGTTGAACCAGTCATTGCCCTGCGGATCTTTCTGATCCAGTGGCCGGGGGCGCTCTGTCAGCGGCTGGGTCGGCTCCTGGTAGGGATGACGCATGGGATATACGCGCAGCTCTGTATCAGTTTTTCGTTGCCCTGTGAGCAATGATTGCAGATAGGGAGACTGCTGCGAAAGATCGGGTTGCCTCATGGCTTTTTCCACGGCTTTGAGAGGATAGGCAGCAAAGTAGGCAGATGATTTGACGGTATTCTTCATAGACACGGATTTTGTAGAAGGATAGTGGACTTTCTGATTGCCAAGATAGAGCAGGAGTGACCGTATTTACAAGATACCCCCGGCAAAAAGAAAAGGGAGATCGTAGATCTCCCTTTGAGGTGTATGGTAAAAACCCGATCAGCTGAGTTTGCCTACCATGTTGGCAGGTATCACCCATTGATCAAATTCTTCGGGAGTAACATAGCCCAGTTTTACCGCCATTTCTTTGAGGGTTGTACCTTCTTTATGCGCTTTTTGTGCGATCTCTGCGGCTTTATAATAACCGATTTTGGTATTGAGCGAAGTAACCAGCATAAGCGAATTTTCTACATGCTTGCGGATATTGGCCTCAATAGGTTCAATGCCTGCAGCACAACGTTCTGTGAATGATACACAGCCATCACCAATGAGACGTGCACTATGCAGGAAATTGTAGATCATTACTGGTTTAAATACGTTGAGCTCAAAATGGCCATTGGCGCCGCCTATACCGATAGTCACATCATTTCCCATCACCTGTGCAGCAATCATGGTGAGCGCTTCACATTGAGTGGGGTTTACCTTGCCGGGCATAATAGAAGAACCGGGTTCGTTGTCTGGAATGAAGATTTCACCAATGCCGCTGCGGGGACCACTGGAAAGCATACGGATGTCGTTGGCGATTTTCATGAGACTAACGGCCACTGTTTTGAGGGCTCCATGTGATTCTACAATAGCATCGTGTGCTGCGAGCGCTTCAAATTTATTTTCGGCAGTCACAAAAGGAAGCCCGGTAAGCTGCGCAATATGCGCAGCTACATTTTCTGCATATCCTTCGGGTGTGTTGATGCCGGTACCGACCGCAGTACCGCCCAGTGCCAGCTCACTCAGATGGGGCAACGTATTGCGGAGAGCCCTGAGACCATGATCCAGTTGTGATACATAACCGCTGAACTCCTGGCCCAGCGTGAGTGGAGTGGCATCCATGAAATGCGTACGGCCTATTTTCACCACATTCATGAATTGTTTGCTCTTGGCAGCCAGTGTATCACGCAGCTTCTCAATACCGGGAATAGTGATTTCAACCAGTATTTTATATGCCGCAATATGCATGGCAGTAGGGAAAGTATCGTTTGATGACTGCGACTTATTTACATCATCATTGGGATGCAGGAATTTTTCCTTGTCAGTGAGCTGACCACCTTTCAGCACATGACCACGATAAGCCACCACTTCATTTACATTCATATTACTTTGGGTACCGCTGCCGGTTTGCCAAACTACCAGGGGAAAATAGGCATCCAGTTTTCCTTCCAGTATTTCATCACACACCTGTCCGATAAGGGCTGCTTTTTCGGCAGGTAATACACCTGCATCCTGGTTGGTGAGGGCTGCAGCTTTTTTGAGATAAGCAAATGCACGAATGATCTCTTTCGGCATTTTATTGATGTCCTGAGCAATCTGAAAGTTTTCGATACTACGCTGGGTCTGGGCACCATAATAAGCATCAGCGGGCACTTTCACCTCGCCCATGGTGTCTTTTTCAATTCTGAAATCCATATGGAAGGGTTGACAGAAGGATGAATAAATAAATTGGCGGGGCAAAGGTACAGCAATTGCCTCTTTCATGGTTTACGCAGAAGGGAAGAACCTGCAGGCTGCAATCGTTTGTTTGATTTTACCCCAATAGCACGCCCGGCGGGTATCATGGCTTATTTTTAACGGGCAAAAAATAGCTGCCATATGAAGATAATTATCAGTATCGTTATGCTGGCTTTACTGGCTGGTTGCGCCACTTCGCCCAAAAATGACCCGCAACCCGGTGCTATCGAAAACCTGATCCTGATCACTACAGATGGGTTGCGCTGGCAGGAGGTCTTTGGAGGCCTGGATTCGAGCCTTACCAGCGATAGCCGGTTCAATGAAGGCGATAGCAGCTACATTGTAAATAAATATGGCGGCAAAACAACAGAAAACCGCCGGCAACGCCTGATGCCCTTCTTCTGGTCAACCATTGCCAGTCAGGGTCAGTTGTATGGCAACCGCTGGCTCGGCAGCAGGGTTGATAATGCCAATCCGTACTGGTTTTCTTATCCGGGCTACAGCGAACTGCTCACGGGCTATGCCGATACGGCCATCAACAGCAACGATTATCCGGTCAATCCGCATGTGACATTGCTGGAATTCTTTAACCAGCAGAAAGGCTGGGAAGACCGGGTGGCCGCATTTGGTGCCTGGCAGGCATTTGACCGCATCATCAACGAAAAACGAAGCGGCATTCCGGTAGCGAGTGCTCTCGATACATTTGGAGGCAAACAACCCACAGCGGCAGAGCAACTACTCAATCGCCTGCATCAGGATGCCTATAAGCCCTGGCATGATCACGAGTGCTTTGATGTATTTACGCACTATGGCGCCCGCGAATACCTGCAGACCCGCAAACCCCGCCTGCTGTATATTGCTTATGGCGAAACGGATGAGTGGGCACATGCCGGCCGCTATCGTTCTTACCTCGATGCAACCCACCAGGTGGATAAATGGGTCAGTGATATCTGGAATTATGTACAGTCAGACCCCCAGTACAAAGACAAAACAGCTATCTTCATTACTACCGATCATGGACGTGGTGATTCCGTCAAAACACAATGGACCAGTCATGGCAACAGCATTGCCGGAGCATCGCAGATATGGTTTGCTGTACTGGCGCCAGGTATGACGACGAAAGGAGAAGTGAAAGCCGGTGAACCATTGTATCAGCAACAGCTGGCA
Source organism: Chitinophagaceae bacterium (assembly GCA_047600605.1). Classification (GTDB taxonomy): domain Bacteria; phylum Bacteroidota; class Bacteroidia; order Chitinophagales; family Chitinophagaceae; genus CAYMZZ01. Next base: position 105,441 of record JASGKK010000002.1, read on the forward strand.
CAGACTATGGCCGGTTTACTGGGCTATACATACGAGGCCAGGCATCCTATTGCTCCCGGTATAGTCCTGATCAACAGCAAAAAATAACTACCAATTATTATAACCCCCAAAATCAATCAGCGTATGATTAAAAAAATTGTCCTGTGCCTGCTCCTGGTGCAACTGGCCATTAGCAGCCGGGCGCAAAGCTATACACCTGCTCCCTCCAACATAGCAGCCCGCCGCGATTTTCAGGATATAAAATATGGCATGTTTATTCATTGGGGATTATCCAGTACACTCGGTGATGGTGAATGGGTCATGAACAACCGCAACATTAAAGTGGAGGATTATAAACGCCTGCTCAATGTATTTAACCCGCTTGATTTTGATGCCGCCAAATGGGTCGGCGCAGCAAAAGCCGCGGGTATGAAATACATCGTATTCATTACCCGCCACCACGATGGCTTTTCCAACTGGGACACCAAACAATCTGACTGGAAGATTACCAATACGCATTATGGAAAAGACGTATTGAAAATGCTGGCTGATGAATGCAAAAAGCAGGGAATAAAACTGGGACTTTATTACTCTACACTCGACTGGTTCCGGAATGATTATCCCTACGAAACCGGGCGCACCGGCAAGGGGACAGGCCGCACACAGAAAAGTAATTATGCCTCGTATCTGAAATTCATGAAAAATCAGCTTACAGAGTTGCTCACCAATTACGGTGATATCATGTCGATCTGGTTTGACGGGCATTGGGACCAGACCAATCCTGAAGGTTATGCCGATCGCAGCTCCCGTGTAGACTGGAAGTACGACGAAATATATTCACTGATCCACAAGCTGCAACCGCAGTGTATGATTGGCAACAACCATCACCTGACTCCTTTTGCCGGCGAAGATTTTCAAATGTTTGAACGCGATCTGCCGGGAGAGAATAAGTCCGGACTCAGTTTTCAGACAGCTTCTGATGAACTGCCGCTGGAGACCTGCGAAACCATCAACGGATCCTGGGGATATAATATCACCGATCGTCATTATAAAACCGTAACACAGGTTGTACAATTGCTGGCAGGTGCGGCAGGACGTAATGCCAACCTCCTACTCAATGTGGGGCCCATGGCCAGTGGTGTGATCCAGGCTGAGTTTGTTGATACGCTGGCAGCCGCAGGCAAATGGCTGGAAAAATATGGTGAAAGTATCTATGGTACCCGTGGAGGCCCGCTGACACCGCAGCCATGGGGAGTAACAACACAAAAAGAAGGAATTATTTATATCCATCTTTTTAAATCACCTGCCGAGGGCACTCTGTTTATACCTGACGGTAAACTGAAAGTAAAACAGGCACGTGTACTGGGACAGGATACCGCCGTAAAATTTAAGGTCATCAAAGAAGGTGTATTGATCGAAACAGGGAATATACAGCTTACTGGGCCCGACACAGTGATAGCGCTGGATCTGCGTTGATATTTTCTTAATATGGCAATGATGTTGTACAAAACAATAATTGCAGCAGGGATATTTTGCATGCTGCAGACGACTGGTATTGCGCAGGCCCAATTTCCTGTAGCACCTGCGGCAGCAGATCAGTTGCAGTACACAGACTGGTTAATACAACCGGTTAGCACCAAAGCAGGGGTATATACAAATGCCGCCGGCGATGAGGTGATCCTGTATAATGGTTTGCTGAAACGAAAATTCTCCCTTCGGCAGAATCTTGTTTGCACAGAGTATCGCAATATGCGGAATGGTCAACAGTTATTGCGAGCCGTATCGCCGGAAGCCGAACTGACCATTAATGGACAGCCCTATGCAGTGGGCGGTTTGCGTGGGCAAAAAGAGAAGGCCTATCTGCTGCCGCAATGGATAGATTCATTGCAAAAAGGTCCATCAGATTTTGTGTATGAAAAGACGGAGACCTTCCCGCTGACGAATACGGTACAATGGAAACAACAGGGCTGGTGGATGCCACCGGCATCACCCGCACAGGGCATTGAAGTGCGGTTTCTCTTTCGCAGTTCATTGCCTCAATGGCAGGCCTTGCAGGTGCGTGTGCATTATGCTGTGTACGAGGGCATACCCTTGTTGTGTAAATGGGTAAGCGTAATCAATGACACCGGGGAGCCGATAAAACTGGATCGCGTAAAAAATGAAGTGCTGGCTTTGGTGGAAGAAGAGAGTGCGGTAGTGGGTAGCCCGGCACAAATGAAAAAACCGCAGGGTATTTATGTAGAAACCAACTATGCGTTCAACAATGCCATGCGCTACAGCATCAGCGATCAAACTACACACTGGTTTACCGACTCCTCCTATACATCTCAGGTCAATTACAATTATGAAACGCCCTGTATACTCGAAGTATATCCTGATAAGGCACCAGGAGTATGGCTGCAGCCCGGTGAGACATTCACTTCGGTACGCAGCTATGAATTGCTGATGGATAGTTATGATCGCGAGCGGCGGGGGCTGGCGGTACGTAAGATGTATCGTGCAGTGGCGCCCTGGATCATGGCGAATCCCATCTTTATGCACCTGGTGAGTAAGAATGATGAGGAAGTAAGAACCGCAATTGATCAGTGTGCTGCTACAGGTTATGAGGCGCTGATCCTGAGTTTTGGCAGCCACTGCAATATGGAAGATACAACGACAGCAAATCTGCAGCGTTGGAAGCAACTGACTGCGTATGCACACGGCAAAGGGATAAAAATAGGAGGCTATGCATTGTTCAGTTCAAGACGTATCAGTGATGCCGATGACGTGATCAGCCCTGTAACAGGAAAACCGGGAGGAGCGTTTTTTGGCAATGCGCCCTGCTTTGGTAGCCAGTGGGGACTGGGCTTCCGCGATAAGATCAAACATTTTTTTACAACTACCGGATTTGATATATGGGAAAATGACGGTCCTTATCCCGGCGATGTATGTGCCTCTACCCAACATCCGGGACATAAAGGACTGGATGATTCACAATGGCGGCAGATGGAGATACAGAAAGAATTGTATCGCTGGCTCAATGAGCGGGGTGTATATATCAATGCGCCCGACTGGTACTTCCTGGATGGCACACACAAGATTGCCATTGGCTATCGTGAAGTAAACTTTTCTTTGCCAAGAGAAAATCAAAAACTACTCAACCGGCAGAATATCTACGATGGCACCTGGGAAAAAACGCCTTCTATGGGTTGGGGATTCGTGCCACTCACCCGCTATCAGGGGGGCGGGCCTGAAGCCATCCTCGAGCCGCTGCAGGATCACCTGGCCGATTATGTACAATTGATGATGCAATACTATGGAGCTGGTGTGCAGGCTTGCTACCGCGGCCCACGGTTATATGATTCAGAAAAAACGAAGCAGGCTGTGCAGGGCGTGATCGGCTGGTACAAAAAATACCGGACGATCCTGAATGCAGATATCATTCACCTGCGCCGTGCCGATGGCCGCGACTGGGATGGAATACTGCATGTGGATCCGGCAAGAGCGCAACGCGGCTTAATGATGCTGTATAATCCCCTGCCGGTTGCCATTACACGTACTATCAAAGTGCCACTGTATTATACCGGTCTTACAGATCAGGTCCGAATACGGGAAAAAGAAGGTGTGGCCAGGTTAATGAAACTGGACCGAAACTATGAGGTCAGTCTCACCGTACAATTACCGGCCAGTGGTTATAGCTGGTTTGTGCTGGAGAAGCCCTGATTATTAATCAAACTGCAATTGCCAATTATTTAGTATACTTGATCACTTAATCCATAACAAATGAGTACCAATCGTCGTGAGTTTCTTCAACAGTTATCAGGCCTTGCAATAGGAGCGGCCGGTCTTTCTGCTTTCGGCACATCAGCCATGGCAGGTGCGCCTGCTGCCAAACCTTTTTTTGAAATATCGCTGGCGCAATGGTCATTGCATAAAGCGTTGTTTGCAAAAAAACTCGATAACCTCGATTTTCCGGCAAAAGCCCGTAAGGATTTTGATATTTCAGTAGTGGAATATGTAAACCAGTTTTTCAAGGACAAAGCAAAGGATACGGGCTATCTCAATGAATTGCTTAAACGCTGTAAGGATAATGGAGTGCGCAATCACCTTATTATGATTGATGGCGAGGGCGATCTGGGCTCTACGGATAAAGCAGCCCGCAATAAAGCGGTCGAAAATCATTATCAGTGGGTAGATGCAGCGCACCACCTGGGTTGTGCCACGATCCGCGTCAATGCTGCCGGCAATGGTACCCGCGAAGAGGTAGCCGCAGCAGCAGTTGACGGATTGGGTCGCCTGGGAGAGTATGGTGAAAAAGCCGGTATTAATGTGATCGTCGAAAACCATGGCGGTTATTCTTCCGATGGCGGATGGCTGTCTGGGGTAATGAAACAGGTAAATAAAAAGAATGTAGGCACCCTGCCCGACTTTGGTAATTTCTGTATTAAACGTGAGCCGGGCAACTGGGAAAACTGCATCGAAAGCTACGATCGCTATCAGGGTACAAAAGAACTCATGCCCTATGCAAAAGGGGTGAGTGCCAAATCATACAACTTTGACGAAGCCGGCAATTGCATAGAGACGGATTATATGAAGATCCTCAAAATTGTAAAAGACAGCGGTTTCAAAGGGTACGTTGGCATTGAGTACGAAGGCAGCAAGCTGGGTGAGGAGGAAGGTATCCGCGCCACCAAGGCTCTGCTGCAGCGTGTTGCCGCCAAATTGGGTTAAACAATCTTTTATTCCGTTCTGATATTTGTCACCGGGTTTTTGCGTGCGGTGCGTACGGCCTGTATGCTCACTGTAAATAGGGCGATGATGGTGACAGCAAGTCCTGATAACAGGAAGATGCTCCAGTGCAGGGGTATGCGATAGGCAAAATCAGTGAGCCAGCGACTACTGGCCATATAAGCTACCGGCATACCGATGAGAAGGGATATCAGCAGCATCCAGGCAAAATCTTTCGATAACATTGTAGTGATACGCATTACGGAAGCGCCGAATACTTTGCGTATACCCACTTCGCGTGTGCGCTGGGCTGCAGCAAATGCACTGAGTGCATAAATGCCCAGCAATGCAATGAGTGTTGAGATTACGGCCAGGCACAGGGTGATGGCACCAAACCGCTTGTATTGAATCAGCATGCGGCCAAATTCCTCATCCAGCCATTTGTATCGCAGCGGAAATGCGGGTTCTGTTTTTTTCCATAATGCATTCAGCTGATCAACCGTATGTGCTGCGCCGGCTGCTTTTACCTTGACCAGGATGTGATCATAACCGCCCAGCATTCCTTCTTCGGCACCTGCAATAAAAATACCAGGAGATATGGTACGGGTATAACCTGCGGCAAGGTTGTCTTTTACAACACCTATCACGGTATAATCCCTTAACAGGTAATTGACCCGCTGACCAATGGGATTAACGGCTCCCAACTGACGGGCAGCTGTTTCGTTGATAACAGCAGCATTTACGGTATCGAGCCCATACTGTTCTGAGAAACTTCGTCCGGCGACCAGCTTCATACCCAGCGTTTCAAAGTAATCAAAATGCACATAGTCGAAGTACCACGACAACTCACGCCCCATAAAACCGGCTTCCTGCTCGGCTACAGATGGCTGACCGGGATAAAAAACCGTAGCGGTAGCCTTCTCCACACCCGGCACCTGTAATATTTGTTTTTTCAGCTCCGGCCAGCGATAACCAGGCTCACCGATACTGAGCATTTCTTTGTTGGCAGGAGTAAGCACCAGTACCTGGTCGCCATCAAAACCACGGTCATGCTGCTGCATAAAACGAAGCTGCAAAGTCACTACGGCCAGTATGGTCATAAATGCAGCAGAGATCGTAAACTGAATCACCAGCAATGCATGACGCAGCAATCGGCCCTTTATGGTACGTGTGATATTGCCTTTGAGTACAGATGCAGGCTGGAAAGAAGAAAGGATAAATGCAGGATAGATACCTGCTATAAGCGCAACGGACAGAATGATCAATGGTATTTGCCAGAGCAATGCCTGACTGGCTTTGTTGTTTTGCAGGTCCCAAAGCTGCAGATCCATTGCAAATTGGGTGTTGATGACCTGTAGTAACCAGGAGCAAAGCCCTATGGCCAGCAAAAGAGCTGCCAGGGTTTGTACCACAGCCTCGGCCATAAACTGAATGATAAGCTGGCGACGGGTGGCACCCATCACTTTCCGTACCCCGGTTTCCTTTGCTCTTCTGCCGGCACGTGCCACACAAAAATTGGTATAATTGATAGCGGCGAGTACCAGGATAAGACCAGCAGCCAGCGAAAAATAATAGAGTGGTTTGTCGTTGCCTTTTTTGGCGTCATAAACGGGATGATTGGCCGCATCATCGCGCCAGCCACTGGCACGCGGATCGAGGTGGATAGATGCAACAGGCTCCAGGAAAACGGCGGTATTCGATAGACCTGCATACTGGTTGAGCCAACCGGCAATGTCCTTACCGGGAGCAGGAATGTTTTTATTATCCCTGCTACGATTCGAAAACTGGTAAGCAGCTTCGCGCTCCAGAAATAACTGACCTGCTTTTTGCTCAATTGCGTTTAATGGGGCACCTGTTTTTGTTTTTACATAAGTCTGAAATATTCTGCGTCCCCAGCGCTGCGGATCACTGTTGAAATAAGACAGACAGATATCGAAGTTGAGATGTGAAGGCCCGGTTTTGCGGAAAACGCCGGTAATGGTATAGGTGCGCGCCTGCTGATAGCCGGTGCTGATACTGATCGTTTTGCCAACAGGGTTTTCTTTCCCGAAATATTTTTGACTGATATCTGCGCTGATAGCTGCCTGCTGGGGTTTATTAAGCGCACTACCCGCATGCCCCCATGCAAATGAATAGGGAAAAACAGCAAAGAAACTGCTGTCGGCAAAAATGACCTTTTTTTCATAAAAGCGGCTGCCATCCGTTTCAACCAACTGCTCACCCTGCTCAACGATACGGGTCACGCCTTCAATATTGCTTAATTCCTGGTCTATTTCCGTACCCAGGGAATAGGGTGTCCAGAACAAATCACTTTTTTCACCACCATCCGTTTTGCTGATACCTACACGATAGACCTGGCCAAGTGAAGCATCCCAGCGATCATAACTTCTTTCATGATTGACAAATACCAATACAGTAATAAAGACAGCCAATCCTATAGCCAATCCGCTGATAGAAAGAAAAGCATACAGCTTGTCGCGTACAATATTTCGCCACGCAATACGGAAATAGTTACTGAACATGCGGTTGATTTTGGTGGTGATGATTTGGTTAAAAACCTTGCGATCAGTTTTAACGAAAACAATACCATAATCTCAATGCTCTGACTATCAGTCTGAATTGTATTAATTGCGTACAGCTTATTGTTCGCTTTTGATACAGATGCAGTCCGCAAATGAGTCAACAGGAAAACCTGCTATTTTAAATAAATATGATCACGCAGCCGGATATCGGCACTGGAGGCCCCGATCATTATGCGAATGGCGCCGGGTTCCCAGGCCCATTTCATGTCTTTATTGAGCAGGCGGAAATCAGCAGCGGGCAATGTAAACTGTACTGTTGTTGTTTCACCAGGGGCTAATGTGATACGTTCAAACGCCTTTAACTCCTTTACAGGCCTTGACACGGAGGCCAGTTCATCGCGTGTGTACAGTTGTACTACTTCATCGCCCGGCCGGCTGCCGGTATTGGTTATGTCACAACTCGCGAGCAATGTGCCATTGCTGTCGAGTGAAGTACTGTTAAAGCGAAGATTGCTGTAGGAGAACGTTGTATAGCTAAGGCCAAATCCAAACGGAAAAAGCGGCTGCCCGCTCAGATTGGTATAATCATCGCCTCGTCCGGTAGGTTTGTGGTTGTATACAAGTGGCAGTTGGGCTTCTGCCAGCGGAAAGGTGACCGGCAATCGTCCCGCCGGATTATATTTTCCGCCAATGATGCCGGCTACAGCATCACCTCCTGTTTCACCGGGATACCATACGTCGATTACAGCATCAACATTATCTATCCAGTTGGCCATGGTAATGGCGCTGCCCCCAACGAGAACGACAATGACCGGCTTGCCGGTAGCAGCAACAGCGCGAATCAGTTTTTCCTGCTTGCCGGGTAGCTGTAGGGATGCCCGGTCATTAAATTCGCCTTCTTCAATGCCGGCTACTACTATGGCTATATCGCTGCGCCGGGTGAGTGCTACCGCTTCAGCGATCTTCTGTTCGCTGCTGTCTTTTACATTTACATCCCAGATAAGCCTGAACCAGGCATTGCCATTGGGTTCATAGTATTCGACACGTATATCATATGCTTTTCCTTTTTCAAAATAAAAAGGAACAAGACGCGTATGGTAGGATTGTTTCTGCCAGTTGTCGATGAGCAGGCGGTTGTTGATATACAGGCGATAGCCATCATTGCCATCTACACCAATATTGAAGCGGCCGGTCAGTGGTGCAGTGATTGTACCGGACCAGCGGGCAGAAAAGAAATCATAATTGATCTTTTCCGGATCGGGAGAGAATAAGGTCCACTGAAAACGAATATCTGCATCCACCCGTATGAGCGCCGGTTTGCCGGTCAATGAAGCATTATTATAATATTCTCCGAGCAGACCCTGTTTCTTTTCTCCGCTAATGGTAGTATGAAATGCAGATGAAGGCACGAACATCCAGGGTTGATGATGCCTGCCTGGACCGGGAGCGTACTGTACACGTGATGCCGTGCCGGCAATTTTCTGCAAACCATCCAGTATGGATATTTTATCATTGCCGGGGCCACTGTATCCACCCAGCCTTGCTTCGATAGCATCGGTACCAATCAGGGCAATACGCGATGATGCAGTTGTAAGCGGGAGTATATTTTTTTTATTCTTTAATAAAACAATAGACCGGGCAGCTGCCTCACGTGCCAGCACACGGTGATCGTTGAGGTTAAGGCTACGCAGCAGTTCGTCGCCCATATAGGGCTGTTCAAAGAGGCCAAGCTCAAATTTCGCCCGCAGTACTCTTGCTACAGCACTGTCAATAGCCTGCGGTGAAATACTTCCATCGAGGTAAGGTGGTATGAAAAGTGAATGATGCTCGTATGCTGTCTGAAATATCACATCCTGCCCATTTTCTACAGACTGTTTGCCCGCCTGCGCGTAGTTGGCAGCGGTAAAATGCAGCACATTGGCTCCCCCTGTGGCACCTGCATCGGATAAGGCAAAACCGCGAAAGCCCCATTCCTGCCGCAATTTTTTATTCAGCAGCCAGTCATTGGCACTGCAGGGCGAGCCATCCAGCGAATTGTAAGCCGTCATAATACTCCGTGCCCCGCCTTGCTGTACCAGGGCTTTGAAAGGGACCAGATAAGTTTCTTCGAGCAGCCGTTCATTGTAATGAACAGGATAGCTGTCGCGGCCACCCTCTCCATGGTTTACAGCAAAATGTTTGGGAGTCGTCACTACACCACGCTGTTCAAACGCACGCACAAAAGCCAGTCCCATCTGCGTAGTGAGATAAGGATCTTCGCCATAGGTTTCTTCCACACGACCCCAGCGCACATCGGTAGCCAGGTTGACTACGGGTGAGAGTATATGACGAATACCCCGTGCCTTTGTTTCAAGAGCAATAGCAGCAGCTACTTTTTGCATGAGCAAGGTATCCCAGGTGGCAGCCAGAGCGATCGCCTGTGGAAAAGCAGTGGCTCCCTGCCGGATGAGGCCATGTAATGATTCATCAAATGCGATGATTGGAATACCCAGCCGGGTTTGTTCCACAAAATATCGTTGAATGGCATTGATTTTCTCCAGCGTCTCGCGGGCAGAAGCCCCGGCCTGGTATTGCAGTAATTGTGCCGCCGCACCTGCCTGCTGTTGGGTTGTGTTTACCTGAAATCCAAATATGCCGTGTTTATAATTACCGGGATTTGCTCCCAGGTCGCCCGGTATCATAAAAAGCTGCCAGAACTTTTCTTCGGGCGTCATCCGCTTCAACAGATCCTGCACACGGGCTTCGATAGGCAACTGTGGATTCTTATACGGCAGCGTTTCCTGCGCATAGACGACTTGACCCCATACAAGACAAAGGGCAATCAGCTTAATTGATTTCATGATGCAAGATCAGTCATGAGCAAATCATGACGGCATAATTTGGGTTAAAACTCAGTTGATCAGTATCTCATCTGCAAATATCCATCCTTTATCACCTTTGCCCGGATGCCAGGAAGGAAGTTTGCTGACGGGAATGGCTTTTACACGCAAATATTTAACAGTGACCGGACTGAAACTGCAGGTATACCCCCGCAGGTAAACCGGTTGCAACTGTTTCGGTTGTTCAGGTTTTGTTTCTCCCAATAACCTCAATTTGCCGGGTTCATCACCTCCCCATACCTGTAGTACGCCGGGAGGAAAAATATAACTACCCAGGTCTATAAGTGTACTCAGGGTTACAGAACTGATAAGCGAAGGTTTTTGCAGCGGAAGCAACAGGTCTACTTCGGTGGTTCGCCAACCCAGCCAATTGCCGTTTTTGAAATTTGTTTCACCTTTTATGAGGTCTGTCAGCAATGTGGGGCTGGGTGGGTAACTGGGATCAGGCAATTGCTGAAAGATAACGGTATCGGGTCGGTAACCGCTTTTGTAGAAACTGGCTTGTAGCAGATCACTACTGATCCATCCGGGTTTATAGGCCCTTGCGCGCAGCAACACATTGCCATCAATGACTTCATTGCCCTTATACTCAGACGAGCGGATGCTATCCGGCTCGGTACCATCGAGTGTATAACGAATGCTTACCCCTTTAATATAATGTTTCAATTGCAGTGTTGTCGCCTGTGTGATCACTGTTTCTTCGTTGAGTAATACCGGCAGAGACAATTTGAGACGAGTGGTATCATCGCGGAAGCCGGTTTCGACACGAATATTTTTTAGTGAAAGAGAACCACCTGCAGCAGGCGTATTCCAGATATAAACCGTCTGTAGTTTGGGGAAGCTTTCCAGCGTGTTTAGCTGATCGGCTTTTACCTGTGTGCCCGATAGGGAGAGATTTTGCAGATGTTTCAGCTTCTTCAGCTCCGACAGCGTTTGCCCGGTCACCGTTGTGAAACTGAGATTAAGCTTGCGCAGGTTGCTGAGACTACTGATAGTACCCAGATCCTGATCTGTAATAGGCATATGTGCCAGATCGAGTGATACGATCTGTTCTTTTATCTTCGAAAGTTCCTGTAATTGTTCCGGTTTATATAACTGGCTGTTGAAAAAACTTACTGAAAGTGCGGGAGAGAAAAGAGCTTCTTCGGTCACCACACGGTTTACTGTATTGAGTTCTTTTATTACAGAAGCATCTGCAGCTGCAAAAGTATATGCTTCATTTTGCTGCCCACCAAGCCGCGTGCGGGCCAGTATACGCAGCGTATCGGAAGGGTCAAGGCTCGCCACACGCAGATTGAAGTCGGCGCCTTTGCGGATCCATTGCTCAAGGATTGCCATTTCTTCATCCGTAAGCTGAGTCTTGCCCTTTGGCGCCATATGTTTTTTATCTTCCAGTGGCAGATGTATGCGGCGCAACAGTAAGCCAAGATCGGCGGCTGTGCTGTCCCACAAGGCACCGCTCTTGCCCCCTTTGCGGAGTTGTGCCTCAGTCTCCATGATCAGTTCACCTTTTGCTTTACTGCTGTTGTGACAGGAGATACATTTACTTTCCAGGATGGGTTGTACCAGGTGAGCATATACAACTGCTTCTTCTTCCGAAACGGAAGGAGCGCTCTTTTGCTGACGGATAGGAGCCAACAGGTAATCGCTGCCATGCGTGAGGCCAGCGCCTTCATGACCTGTAATGAAAATGAGAACCAGGCTCGCAATTGAAACAGTCCAGCGAGCCACCCCCGATGTATTTATACGCGGGCTCAGTATATACCAGATCAGTAAAAACCAGGAAAGGATCAGTCCCGGCCATTTGTGCCAGGCCAGGGCTTCGGCTTCATACCCTTCTTCGCGCGAGAGGAAAAAACCCATTGCGGCTGCCAGTGCTGCAGAGAATGCAGCAAGCAGTAGCAGCAACTGGTAATTGTCCGCTGTTTCTTTTTTATCCCTGCGCAGACTTAATAGAGCATACACTACGACCAGTACCAATGGGAAATGCAGGATCATCGGATGCATACGTCCTGCCACCTGCAGCCAGGCCGGAATGGCAATACGGTTTTCGAAAAACAAAAGGAATACCAGCAGCACATTCAGTGTAATGGTAATATTGAATAAAAATGACTTCCAGCGCGACATGAGTAGTGAGCTGCTTTTCGGTTATAGTAATTTGTTAGCGTATAATGATTTCATCTATGAATAACCAGGCATGGCTGCCTTTGGAGGCATGCCAGTCGGGCATTTTTTTCAAAACCTGTATTTCCAGTAATATCTGCCGGGTTACAACCAGAGCAGTTGCTTCGAGGTGCCGCAAGGAGCAGGCCCTCGTAGCCGGTCCTTCGTGTTGAAATGTTTCTTTTGCAAAGGGCAAAAACTTTCCGGTAACACTGTCCTGGTAGTAAGCCAGTATTTGCTCCGGTAAAAAGATCCAGCTGTTTTCGTCCTGTAGCAGGTTGAGTAAAACATCACTTACCAGCGATGGCTTTTCCAGTTCTATACGAATAGATACAGTATCTGCATCATAACCCAGCCAGTTGCCTGAGCGAAAGTTGCTGTTGCCGCCCACACCATCAAACAATGCATTTTTGGGCATACCGGCATAGTATTCATTGGGACGACTATAGCTGATCTCTTTTACGGGTAATCCCATTTTGGTAAAACCGATACTAATGGTTTCAGAAGCAGTGAAACCATTGCCCATGCTTTTTACTTTTAAGGTACCTGGTTGCCGTATGATGACAGGTGCTTTATATAATTGTGATCGTTGATCCGGCTCTTCACCGGTAAGTGTATAACGTACTTCGGCACCAGGCTGGTTGAAACGGATCTGCACCATCATGCTGTCTTTAAAGAAAGCAGAAGAGTAGCTGATGAGCGGAGGAGCCAATTGATAATGATCCTGTGCCTGCACACAAAAAGCATAAGACAGAAGGAGGCAGATCAGTCGTATCCTCATGCCGGTTTCAGTTTATAAGGATATACATGGCCTGAGTTCCACTGAGCGACATACAGGTTTTCTTCGTCATCAATACATACATCGTGCGGGTACTGAAACACCCGAAGGGTTTGATACATCTCTTCCGGTGTACCATTTGTGTATATAGGCAGGTTGCCACCCAGGTTAGACACCACTTTATAGTTTTTGTCGAGGATCAGTACAAAGCCCGATTTTTCGTCAAGCCGCTTATTGGTTTGCAGTACGGCTGCATACAGGTAATTGCCTTTGATGACCGGACGACAGACCCATGCACCCGGCAATGGTATGGTATCAATATATTTCCCTTCAAGTGTATAACGTTTGAAAGCATTTTGTACACGTGAGGTAACGATGAGGCAGGGTTGTGCCTGCCGCGTATCAATGCAGATACCATGTGCATTAATAACATAGGCATCACCTTCGCCACGACCTGCAAAATGCCGGATATACTCTCCCTTGTGATTATACTGAATTACAAAATCTTTACCATATCCATCTACCACATAGATGTCTCCGTTGGGAGCAATGCAGGTTTCGGTAGGAATATATTCTTTGGCTTCTTTGTACTGACCCGTTTCGCGGGGATAGTCAAGTGTTAATAATACTTTTCCGCTGGTTGTGGTTTTGATTACCTGATGCCGGTCGTTATCGCAAATGAATAAAACATCGGTACCATTTTCGTTAAACAGGGTGAGGCCATGGGCACCGGGATATTCTTTTCCCCAACTGTCCAGTAACCTTCCCGACTTATCATAAATAAGTACATTATTATGCGTATCGTTGGTCAGTAGTAGAATGCGCCCCTTACTATCCTGTACCATTTCATGACAGTCTTTGACAGGATGAGTGGCTGCATCTGCTTTGCTCCAGCGTGTATCAATTGTATATTGCTTTTGACCATGACCCAGAATGGTCTGGTCGGGCGACAGGCCACGCAGCAGGCCGGGGATAAACAGGGCACTGCCGGCAAAACTGCTTTGTTGGATAAATTGTTTTCTGTTCATGTATTACATTCCGCAAAAGATGATCAGGCTATCAGGTCTTTAACCACAGTACCGGCTACATCTGTAAGCCGGTAGCGGCGTCCAAGATGTTTATAGGTAAGTTGCTCATGATTTAATCCCATCAGGTGCAGAACAGTGGCGTGAAAATCGTGTACATGCACGGGGTTGTTCACGATGTTGTAACCAAAGTCATCGGTTTCGCCGTATACGCCCGGTTTAATACCGCCACCTGCCATCCAGATAGTAAAGCAACGGGGATGATGATCGCGTCCATAATTGTCGCGGGTGAGCACACCCTGGCAATAATTGGTGCGGCCAAATTCACCGCCCCATATAACGAGTGTCTCATCGAGCAAACCCCGTTGTTTGAGATCGGTGATAAGAGCTGCAGATGCCTGATCGGTATCGAGGCACTGACCTTTGATCTGGCCGGGCAGGCTATCATGTCCATCCCATCCCTGGTGATAAAGCTGTACAAAACGCACACCATTTTCGGAGAGCTTACGTGCCAGCAGGCAATTGGCGGCGTAGGTACCAGGTGTAAGACAGTCGGGGCCGTATAGTTTCACAATGTCTTCCGGCTCACGGCTCAGATCTGTTACTTCAGGTACGGCCGTTTGCATACGATACGCCATTTCGTATTGCTGAATTTTGGCCGCAATCTCGGGATCGCCAAATTCTTTATACGATTCCTGGTTGAGCGCTGCTAACTTATCGAGCATACGGCGGCGGTCTGTCTTATTCGATCGCTTCCGGGTTGTTGAGATACAATACCGGATTATCGCCGCTGCTGAATTGCACACCCTGGTGCACACTATCGAGAAAACCATTGGTCCATAGTTTGGAATAAACACCCTGCCCATTTCCTTTTCCTTTAGAGAGCAGTACACAGAATGCAGGCAGGTTTTTATTTTCACTGCCCAGTCCATAGCTGAGCCAGGCGCCCATGCTGGGGCGATTGCCTACCTGTGCACCTGTCTGGAAAAAGGTAAGCGCCGGATCGTGATTGATAGCCTCTGTGTACATACTTTTTACAAAGCAGAGATCATCCACCACACGTGAGGTATGCGGCATCAGTTCACTGATCCAGGCACGCGCCTGCCCATATTGATTGAATTTGAAATAGGAGCCGGCAAGCGGAAAACGAGCCTGGTTGGCTGTCATGCCCGTGAGGCGCTGACCCATGCGGATGGAGGCAGGCAGATCCTGTCCATGCATGGTCTCGAGCATAGGTTTATAGTCAAACAGATCCAGTTGCGACGGAGCTCCGTTCTGGAAAAGATAAATGATGCGTTTGGCCCTTGGTGCAAAATGCGGCAAACCGGCCATCACTGCTTCTTCATCCACACCACCGCTAAACATATCCGGCACCAGCAATGAACCCAGTGCCACACCACCAAGTCCCATACCCAGCGAAGTCAGAAAACGACGCCGGTTAATATTGAGGTGGGATTCCAGATGTTCCTTTTCCATACAATGATCATTCAGTTATAAAAGAATTTATTACCGTTTCCTGTTATCAGGTTTTGGTAATGGCCTCTTCGAGATTATAAATAGTACTGATAGTTTTCATGAGCGCAGCCAGTTGTATGGTGTCAACAGCAGCGTCGGCCGGATATTCACCCGCCTTAACAGTCTTGGCGGCATCCAGCTTTTTTGCATTGAAGAGCGCAACCTGCTCCTGGTAATATTCCAGCAGTATTTTTTCTTCCGTAGCCGTAGGCTTGCGGCAGATAATACGCCTGAATGCAGTACGGATATTGGCCGTAGCTTCTTTCTGGTCGTGCAGCAGACGTTGTGCGAGTACACGCGATGCTTCCAGCACACCCGGTTCGTTCATCATAATAAGTGCCTGCAGGGGGGTATTGGTCTTCAGTCGTTTTACTTCACACTGGTCGCGGTTGCTGGCATCAAACATGATCATGCCGGGTGGCGGCACGGTGAGTTTAATAAATGTATAGAGACCGCGACGATACAGGTCATCGCCATGGTCCTGCCGGTATACGGCCAGTACTCCGCGGCCGGAGGTAGTTGCTTCCCAAATGCCTTTGGGTTGGTAGGGCTTCACACTGGGACCTCCAATCTCAGGTGCCAGCAATCCACTGCTGGCCAGGTACATGTCGCGGATAAATTCCGCACCCAGCCGGGTACGCGGACCACGGGAGATATAAATATTTTCAGGATCGATCCGGATCTTTTTGTCCGAAGCCTTTGCCGATTGGCGATAGGTGGCAGACAGCAGAATCTGTTTGAACAGCCGTTTGATGTTCCATCCGTTTTCCATGAAATCAACCGCCAGCCAGTCGAGCAGTTCGGGATGCGAGGGTAGCTCACCCTGCATACCAAAGTCGCCCGATGTCTTTACCAGGCCCCGGCCAAATATTTCCTGCCATAGCTGGTTTACAAATACCCGTGCGGTCAGCGGATTTTCTTTAGCCATCGTCCAGCGGGCAAGCCCCAGCCTGTTGCGATCATAATGAGTGGTATCAAACTTCATTACAGCACGTACAGCGGCCGGTTGTACTTCTTCGCCGGGCTGATCGTATACACCACGGTTAAGCACAAAAGTTTTGCGCGGTTTTTCCAGCTCACCCATTACTGATACGGTAAGCATACCGGTATCACGAGCCTGGATAAACTGCAGCATTTTTTCCCGCTCATCGTTTGTAATACTAAGAAGCGGATTTTTGGCAGGTTTTGAAACACTTACATCTCCTTCATAGCCGACCTCTTTGGTATTGTTAAAGAAGGCCAGCAGGGAGAAATAATCTTTTTGCGAAAAAGGATCATACTTGTGATCGTGGCATTGGGCGCACTCCATGGTAATACCCAGTATGCCTTTTGAATAGGTCTTGGTTTTATCAAGCAGGTATTCGATACGATATTCTTCCGGCACCACACCACCTTCTTCGGTGTATTTATGATTGCGCAGAAAGCCGGTAGCCAGTATTTTTTCCTTATCTGCGTCGGGCAGCATATCGCCGGCCAGTTGCCAGGTGATGAACTGGTCATAAGGCAGGTTGTTGTTGAAAGCATGTATCACCCAGTCGCGCCAGGGCCATTGGGTGCGGATATTATCGTCCTGGTATCCATAGCTGTCTGCATAGCGGGCTACATCCATCCAGTGTACAGCCATGCGTTCACCATATTGCGGTTTTTGAAGTAGTTCATCCACCATTTTTTCATAAGCCTGCTCACTGTTATCGGCGAGGAAGCGGTCCATCATTTCTTCGGTGGGAAGCAGCCCGGTAATATCAAGTGAAATACGTTTCAGCAGGCGTTCTTTATCTGCCTCTTCGTTTGGACTTAATCCTTTCTCATCCATTTGGGCCAGTACGAAGTGATCGATTTCATTGCGTGGCCATTTGGTATCTGATACCGCAGGTGGTTTGCTTTTTACAGGAGCAATAAAAGCCCAGTGTGATTCATAGCGGGCGCCCTGCTCGATCCATTTTTTAAAAAGCCGTTGTTCAAAAGCAGTCAGAGCACCGAGATGCGATTCAGGGGTAGGCATCACATATGCGGTATCTGTACTGGTAATACGTTTATATAATTCAGAAGCATTCGGTTTGCCGGGCACCAGCGCAAAACCACCTTTGGTTTCTTTCAATGGAGCATAGGCGCTGTCTGCAATATCAAGTCGCAGACCGGCTTCGCGATGCCCTCCATCGGGGCCATGACATTTGAAACACTTATCAGAAAGAATAGGTCTGATGTGAAAGTTATAACTGACTTTTTCAGGTAATTTTTCCTGACCGGCAGCAGCAGAATCTCCCATACAGGAAAGTCCAAGACCTACCAGTGTAATCAATGAAAACAGGCAAGCGACTAATCGTAAGCTCATAGTGAGGTGAATCAACCAGAAAGGTAACACAATTCAATAGTATGGGAAAGCATTTTGTGGATAATAAGAGAGGTGACTTTTTAAATTCAGAAAAAAAGTAGGGCCGCCATCAGGCAGCCCTACGGTTGTTGGTATATGTACGGCTTAATTTACTGCAATAACCACATCACTCCGTTTACGTTATCATTACCACTATACTGTCTTGTAACTGCTGCTTCCACATTGTCTTTATTGTAATCATATTCACTCTGTGGATAAAGCCAGCGTTTGGGAACCTGGCGGTTGTTGTAGGTGCCGGGTCCCACATTCAGGGTAGGGATACCGGTACGGCGTTGCTCAAAAAATGCTTCCCAGCCAGACTGCATAAACAGGGCAATGTATTTCTGTGTAATGATCATCTGTAAAGCGTTGGCCGGATTGAATACTACATTTGGGCCACCCAGGTAGGTATTGATGGCAGCACTTCCGATGCCATAAAATTCCATAGAAGCACGGATGCCATTATTGTAATGCTCTTCTGCTGTACCGGCACCGGTAATCCAGCTGCGGGTGATCGCTTCTGCAATCAGAAATTCCTGTTCGGCATAGCCCAGCAGGATCATGGGTTCATTGGCAGGATTGGTGATATCCGAAAACCGGCGGCTTACACGCGAAGCATTAGCCGATGTACTTTGCTGATCGGCAACGGTAAGACCGGCATTCACACCGGCATAGTTGGCATATATATTTGGTGCGAGACCGGTAATAGGTTCAGCAAATGAGAACAGCCGTGGATCATTCCTGTTTTTAAGTATGTTGGCCATACCTTCTTCCAGCGATACTGCAGTACCCAGCGAAAGACTGCCCGCAGTAGGATAATAATTGGAAGTAGCCGAAGAGTTGTACACAATCTGACCATTATCCTGCCGGCTGGTCATAAGCGGGTAGGTGGCCGCATTGCTGATAATGCTCTGAAACTGCTGTTTGATATTGAGCCGCGTATTACTTTCTTTTTTACTGAGGTGAATAAGCAGCCGCAGGCGGTAGGCATTGACCAGCTTTTTCCATTGAGATGCTTTGCCGGCATAAATGATGTCGCCGCCGATATTTCCCTTGCTGTCGCTCAGGATGCTGTTGGCTTCATCCAGTTCCTGTAAAATACCTGCATACACATCTTCCTGGGTATCATATTTGGGTTTGGTATTGCCGTCCAGTGCACCTAGCGATTCGGAATACGGGATGTCGCCAAAAGTTTCGGTCATCTGTGCAAACAGTACAGCCCGGAAAAATTTGGCAAGTCCGCGATAATTTTCTTCTCCTGACAACTGTGCCAGCTCATCCATCTTTTTTACCTGGCGCAGGTCATCAAAATTGCCAAAACTACTGCTCGTCCAGCTATAATCAACAGCAGAGTTGCCGCGCTCGTAATAGGTAAGATGACGTGCCGCATAGGCAGACGACTGCGGATCGTAGTTGAATATGCTGACACAGATATCTGTGAGCAACAGCGCCGGTGTGGCAGCCGAAGGCTGGTTGGGATTCTCCTGGTAATAATCGTGTTTGCGACAGGCAGGAGCCAGCACAATCATCAGCAGCAACCCGGCCAGACATTTATTTATTATATGCTTTTTCATAATCTGCATGATTTAATGAAATAAGGTTTTACCGGATCAGAATTTGAGGTTAAGATTAAAGCCAATATTGCGATAGGAGGGGTCGGCCAGCGATGTACCCTCATATCCATCAGGATCCATGAAAGGAGCATCGCTCCACAGGGCCAGGTTGCGGCCGGTGATGGAGAAACTGGCACCCTTGAACGGCGTCTTTTTGATCAGCGATTGGGGCGCATTGTAGGTCAGCGTCACCTCACGCAGTTTCACAAAAGTGCGTTTGTACATATTGGCATCAGGAATACCATTTACATAAGTGGCAAATACCCAGTCAATATATTTTACTGCCTGTGTATTGGGCGCAAACTTGCGGGTGTCGCTCACGATATTGCCCTGTACATCGTATTGTACATCGCCACTGGTAACCACTACTCCCTGGCCTACATAGGTTGCATTGCCGGCATAGCTGTCGTCGCGATACTGATTAGAGGTAGCAGGGTGCATGCCGCCTTCATAGAGTTTTTGCTCCACACCATTATACAGCAGGCCACCAATACGTCCGTCGAAGGAGAAGCTGAGTGCAAAATTCTTGTAGGCAATTGTATTGAGCGCTCCAAACTCCCAGTCAGGATTATAGTAACCAAGATTTACTACATGGTCTATGTATTTGGGAAAACCATTGCTGCCATATACGATCTGTCCGTCAGGAGAGCGTTCCCATGCCCAGGTGCGGTATACATCGGTACGCTGACCCACTTTCACGCCATCTCTGATGTCTTCGCCACCATAATATGATTTCACAGTTCTGCGCAGACGGCTGTAGTTGAGTGTTACATCCCAGCGCAGGTCTTTGGTGCGTATGGGAGAGCCAGACAGGATTATCTCGAGACCTTTACGATAGATTTCATCTGCATTCAGGCGAATGGAATTGAAACCGGAAGCCTGTGAGATTGGAACATCTTTCGGAAAGTTCTTTTCCAGGTATTTGAAATAAGTGACATCCAGTCCGAGACGGTTTTTGAGAAACCGCAGTTCTGTGCCATACTCCTGCGAAATGGTTTTGCGGGGCTTAATGTTCGGACTGATAATGGTACCTGGCAGATTGAGAGAAGGCGTACCATTCCAGCTTGTGCCGGAGTTATAAACCGGTATGGTATAATAGGCTGATACATCGGAAGAGATATTGGCATAAGAACCTCTCAGCTTAAAGTAACTGATAAAAGAAGGCATATGAATGATCTCTGACCCGATCACGCTGAGTGATACAGAAGGATAGAAGAAAGAATTGTATGGCTTCTGAAGGGTAGAGGTCCAGTCGTTGCGCGCCGAAAAGTTGAGGTATACCATATTCTTATATCCCAGATCGGTATAACCAAATACACTACCTACCTGGCTTTCCACGCGGCTATTGCCGGCATCAGGATTGCTGCCACCTACACTCAACGGGTTGATGGAGCTTCTCAGGTTATAGGCAAGCGGTACAGTAAGCCCGCCATTGGTCTGTGCAAAATCTGATTTGGCCTGTGTAAAGCGATTGCTGGCACCGGCAGAAACCGTCGCACTGAAATCGCGCAGGAAGGTTTTCTTATACGTAAGCAGTACATCCGATACCAGCAGCAGATTGCTGGCATTGCTCACCCGGTAGTTGCCCTTGGGGGCAGCGCTGGTTCCGTAGTTGATGTAACTGTAAGGAGTCTTGATCTCGGAAGTAGCATTATTGCCGGTAAGCCCGGTACGCACCAGCAACTGCAGATCCCTGGTAAAATCATATGTGGCATTCAACTGGGCTACTATCACATCGTTGGTATATCCTTTCTGAAACTCGTAAGCCAGATAATAAGGATTGTTGTACCAACTGTAGTTATAGTTCATTTGCTGAATGTCTTTCACACCATAGGGAATGAAACTGCCGCCGCTGGTTGAGCGCCCACCGGAAGGCTGCCAGTAGTTGCGCAGATTGCGGATGTCGACATCGGGACCCATCCAGAGCAGGATATTGTAGAAGAAATTGTTGGGACCATATCCTGTTTCGGGATAGTTGGGTGTGTATTGTTTATTGTAGCCGATGCTTGATTCTACCCGCAGCTTATCAGTGACTTTAAGACTGCCGGCCAGGCTCAGGTTGGTAGAGTTAAGATGCGTATTGGGTACCTGCCCTTTCTGATAGGTATGCGAAACCGAAATGCGGTAATCGCTCCGGTCGGTTTTACCGGCAACGCTTATGTTATGTGTCGTTGACAGTTCATTCTGAAGAAAATTTTTCAGATTGTTCTGTCCGCGTGTGATCCAGGGAGTGGGTTTGTAGTGGCTGTAATCCGTGTAGCCGTTTTGCTGAAATTCAAACAGCTGATTGGGATCATACGGACTATTGTATTGCGGTACTTCCATGAAGCCACTGGCTGTACTGGGATCGGGTTGATTGAGTTTGGGACCCCATACATAACCATAGTCATCGTACCAGCCACCACCACCTTTACCATCAATAAAGGCGTAGTAGCCGTTCCATCCCATCCCATATTCTTTCTGGGTTTTGGGAACGCGCAGGAAACCGGCCTGAAACTGGGTAGTGGTGTTGTAAGATACTTCCACACCATTGCCACCTGCTTTACCTTTTTTGGTAGTGATCATAATAGCGCCGTTGATACCCAGTGAACCATACAGTGCGGCAGCAGCAGTTCCTTTCAGGATGTTTACATTTTCAATATCATTGGGATTGATATTCCAGAAATCAGTTTGGGTGGGCACACCATCAATTACTACCAGGGTGCTTTGCCCGCGGATATAGATTTCCGGATTTTCATAGAGAGTAGATTTGGTGTAGATAGAAAGACCGGCAACCTTACCTACCAGGTTGTTGGCTACGTTTGTCTCTGGCGCTTTTTGCAGCAATTCGCCTTTTACATCCTGGATAGCATAAGCCACTTTGGCTTTTTCCTTTTTTACACCCAGGGCGGTTACCACCACTTCCTGAAGTGCCTTTTCGTTTGACTGCAGTGTGATAGTGACAGTTGTTGTTTTTTCTGCCACCATTTCCTGTGCCGCATAATCGACAGAAGAAAATACCAATACATCGCCTTTCTGAACAGTAATCGAAAATTCACCGTTGGTATTCGTGGTCGTACCGCGGGAACTTCCTTTTACTGAAACAGATACTCCGCTCATGGGCTGTCCGGCCGCATCCAGTACACGTCCGCTGATGAGTACCTCTTCGCGACGCATGCGGGGTGTGGAATTGGTGAGCTGGCTACCGATTTTCTGTACACCGATAACACGGCCTACCTGCATGAAACGCAGGCCGATATCACCCACCTGCTTCAGCACCTCATCGAGGCTACGTTCTTTGCGGTCAAGATTAATAGTTTGTGACCCTTTCAGTTCCTGCGGGTCGTAAGTGAATGCTACTTTGTAGACATCACCAATTGTTTCCAGCACCTTTTGTATGGGTGCCTTATTGAAACCGATCACAGCTTTTTCAGCGCCTGGCAATGGCACTGAAAGAGCAAAGCAACCAGAAGGCCATCGTGACCAGGCCATAGTGCAACAGCAGTTTGGTTTGTTTTTTATACATAAATGAGGGTTTGGCTAATGATTGGTTATTCTATAATGATGGTATCGTTTTCCTGTTTGAACCGGCAGGAGAGTGAAAAGCAAATAGCTTTCAGAATATCCTGCAGTGGCTGACCTGTATAATCGCCTGTGATGATCACATGCCGCGGATTGGTGCGGCGGTCAATGATCTGCAATCCATACCACTGCTCCAGCAGTACAAATGCCTGTCCTGATTCTATTCGCTGAAAAGCCAGCACACCGCTTACCCATTGATGCAGGTAGCTGGTGTCGAAACTGCTTTTTTCAAACTGCTTATCTGTGTTCTTCCAGGTGCCCTGCTGCCCGGGCAATAGCATATCACCTGCCCCATCGGTAGTTTGCAGTTTCACTTTTCCTTCCAGCAGGTTTACACTGTAACCCTGCTGCAGGTTCCGTGCATTTACATAAAATGACGTGCCCAGGGCTGTAGTCGAAAAGCTGCCGCTATGCACAATAAAGGGCCGGCTGGCATCGTGTGCCACTTTGAAAAAAGCCTGTCCCTGCAGACGCAGCAACCGGTTCTTTTTATTGAAACCTTCACCCACTTCAAGACGGCTGTTCGAATTCAGAATTACTTCAGACCCATCGGGCAGCACTATCTGCCGGCGTTGGCCAGTAGGGCTTTGCCATGTTTCGGTGGCTGCAAAATCAGCAGCATAGTTTTGAGCTGAGCTGCCTGACCACCACCATGTGCCAGCCAGTATGAGCAAGGCTATGGAAGCAGCCGCCAGCCACAACCTGCGTCTGGGCAAACGGCGTACTGGAGTGGCCGATTCATATCCGGCTGGCTGCACAGTCTGCTCTGGCGCCATTCTTTGCTGCAGCGCCTGCTGCAGCTTGTTTATTTCGGCCTTTATTTCATCGGCCGGCAATCCGGGTGTTAATAGCAGGAGCCAGTTGCGTGCTTCATTCATCACCGGCACAGCACCAGGGTATTCACGTCCGATCTGTTCCCATTTGCTTTTGTGTACAGAATCTTCATGCAGACAATAATCAACAAATGATTCATCCAGCAGCAATTCTTCTACCGTATAATTCAGCTTCATTCCCAAAAACCTTTTCTTAAATGAAGCGGAGGAGCCGTTTATTTACCCGTTTGCAGGGAAGTTTTTTCAGGCAGATGCAAAAAAATAATGGGCGATAGTAGCGGTAAGTGGCAGGAGCAATCCAAACAGACGATTGCGCAGGGTTTCTACCCGGGCATGTGCACGCAGATTTTTGACAGCCTCATGCAGTTTATTATACACAGTGCGAATAGAGAGCGAAGTACGGATAGCTATTTCTTCACAGCTCAGCTGGTCATAGAATCGCAGCTGGATCAATTGTTTCTGACGGGCGGGCAGCGAAGCGATCGCTTCCTGCAGTATCTGCCGCACCGCTTCATTTTCCTGTGCCGCAATCAGGTAGTCTTCGTATGAATACTCAAGCGCTTCATTTTCGTTTTCCACAATATCGAGCTGGCGCACAATGCGACGCAAATGCTGAATCATAAAATGACGGAACGATACAAGCAGATAGGCCTGAATATTTTCAGCCGAACTGATGCGTTGCCGGTGATCCCAGATGTGAAGAAAAAACTGGCCAATGATATCTTTGGTAAGATCCCTGTCAGCAGTGAATTTCATACCGTACCTGTAGAGGTCATTATAATACAGGCCCATCAGGGAGAAGAGGGCTTCCTGGTTTCCGTGGCGCAATCGTTGTGTCAGTTCAGCAGCTGTTTTCATTGCTCAGGAGGTTATCAGGAAATGATTCACTGAATCAAAGTTATTGGTATAACCTCTTTACTAAAGTTATCTAATTATGATCTTCTGCCAAGCGACAAACGATTGTGTTATTTAATTTCAGGCAAACGTTTGATTTCTTATGATAAATACAATTATGGTTTGGTTGTAGTTACTGCCCAGCGTGTGAGCAGGTTATGAGGTGTTTCGATCACAATTTTGTATAGCGGTTGTGCAGGTGCAGATACAGGGATACTTACCTTACCT
This sequence comes from Chitinophagaceae bacterium, assembly GCA_047600605.1. Lineage (GTDB taxonomy): Bacteria > Bacteroidota > Bacteroidia > Chitinophagales > Chitinophagaceae > CAYMZZ01. Next base: position 130,509 of record JASGKK010000002.1, read on the forward strand.
GACTTTAGTTTTACCGTTTTTACCAATTGATAATCATCTTTTCCGCCGGTTTTGACCTGGTTGGCTGCAGCAAGCCAGATGCGTACATTCCCTTTTTTTCGTAATGGCTTCCAGCTGATGTTGAGCTGATCATTTTGAAGAGTGGCCTGCGCCTGTACCGCATCAATGGCGCCGATGAGCGGAGTGCCATCTACTTCATATGCCTGTGCATTGGGGATAGAAATATTCATAAAGCGCGCCAGGCTGGGCATGATGTCGGCAATAGAAGCATATCCTTTTTTAAACTGATCATTCAGCCCTTTGGCATTGGTAACGATCCAGCCACTTTTTTCGCGGGCAGACTGGCCGCCATGACCACGACCTGTTGCAGAATCACGGCCATGATCGGTAGTAATATAAATCTGCCACTCTTCACCAAATTGCTGTTGCCTGTACTGAATAGCTTCCCACAGGCGGCGCATCTGGTCATCCATTTTGCCGATAGCGTCATAATACTCTTTGCTGTCGCCATGGCGGTGGCCCATATCATCTGTAAACTCCAGGTAAACCCATGACAGATCGGGAGCATCTGAGCGAATGTAAGCTGCTGCATGATTCACCACTGCTTCGTCGATCCGGTGCATATACTGCGCCTGTTTATCATGCGGAAACTGTACCGTATCCAGTTCCAGCCCATCGAAGTGATGATCTACTTTGATGTATCCGGTTTGCGGAAGCCCATCGCCTACCAGCCTGGTACGATTATCGAGCCAGCTGCTGAATACGGCGATCTTTCCATCGGGGTACTGATTTTTATAAAGCCGGAAAATGGTGGGATAGTTATAATTGGGTGCTGCAATATCATTGTCCCATACATTATGCTTATTGACCCAGGTGCCGGTGAGTACGGTATTATATCCCACGGCCGATATAGTGGGGGTCTGACTGTACCCACCTTTTTCACCACCCACAAGCGCACGGGTATAGCCGCCTTCCTTTGCAATGGCATCGAGGGCGGGTGTAGATAATTTCTCAATCAGGTCGGCCGGAATGCCGTCAACGATTACAAACAGCGCTTTATGTGTCTGTGCAAATACGGCGACCGCAATGAAGTGGCCAGCCAGGAGGGTCAGCATTTTTTTCATAATATCTGCAAATAACTCAGTGATTAAAGGAATGAAGCGGAAACTGTCTTTTTTTACCCGTTTCAGCACAAACAATTTTTCTGCAATCGTTTGTCTTAAAAAATCTCCGTCTAAAATAAGTGTGGCGGCCAAATTACTTTTATTTTCCTGTCTGGTATTATTACTGATCCACATCTTGAACGCATGAAAAGAAAACTGCTTCACCTGTTTCATATTTTACTACTGGCCGGATTGACCAGTCCTGTTGTGGTAAATGCCCAGACCGCTTCCTGGGAAGAGTTGCAAAAACGTCCCATACCGGCCTGGTTTACACAGGCCCGTTTCGGCATATTCATTCACTGGGGGCTCTACAGTGTCCGGCCTGGGCCACCAATTCGAATGCCGATGGCTTTGGCAGCAATTATGCAGAGTGGTACTGGGAGCGATTGAATAATACAAAATTGAAAATTCACAAAGAGTTTGTTGATTTTCATAATCGGGTGTATGGGCCTCAGGCAAAGTACACCGATTTTGCACCACGCTTTACCTGCGAGTTATTTGACCCTGCGCAGTGGGCGCAGTTATTCAAACAGTCGGGCGCGCGTTATGTGGTGCTCACAAGCAAACATCATGATGGGTTTGCACTCTGGCCCAGCCGCGAGTCGTGGAACTGGAATGCGATGGATGCGGGGCCCCACCGCGATCTGGCAGGCGAGCTTAGTGCCGCTGTAAAAAAAGAAGGTCTGCACATGGGTTTTTATTATTCGCTGTATGAATGGTATAACCCCTTGTACCGGCAGGATGTAAATAAATATGTGGATCAGCATATGCTGCCGCAGTTGCGCGACCTGGTAAACCGTTACCAGCCGGATATTATATGGCCCGATGGGGAATGGGATCATTCTGATACCGTATGGCGCAGCAGGGAGTTTCTGCAATGGCTGTATACTAAATCGCCGGTAAGTGCTACTGTAGTTACGAATGATCGTTGGGGTGCAGGCAGAGACAGAGGCGGATTTAATACAACTGAATATGGTAGTGGTAAGGCTACACTGGAACGTCCCTGGGAAGAATGCCGGGGCATTGGTGAATCATTTGGTTTTAACCGCAACGAAAATCTGGATCAGTATGCAAGCAGTCAGAAACTGGTGCATACCTTGATTGACGTGGTATCACGTGGAGGTAACCTGCTGCTTAATATCGGTCCGGCTGCTGATGGCACCATACCCGTGATCATGCAGCAACGCCTGCGTGATATAGGTGACTGGCTTACTGTAAACGGAGAAGCTATTTATGAAACCCAGGCCTGGAAAGAAGCACCTGCCACCGTGCCGGCCATTCGGTTTACACGTAAAGGCCGCGATATATACGTGATCTGCACCAGCTGGCAAAATGAGATCAGCCTGCCTTTGCCTGCACGCCCCACAGAAGTAAAGATGCTGGGCATGGCAGAAAAACCGAAGACCGGTTATAAAGCCGGTAAGCTCACGATCAAAGCGCCGAATGTAAACCCGGGCAATATGCCCTGTCAGCATGCATGGGTTTATAAACTCAGTAATGTGCTGCCTGCAGATGTCAGGTAAGAGCACAATACTGCATATTGTATTGCAATAAGAAATAGATAAACGATAAAACAGAACTGCTTGAATGACCATTTAGGGTAATAATAGCTTAACTTTAGACGGGTTAAGCAACTGCTCAAATGACGAAGCCCTCTGCATTGCCATGATGAAGTTTATTTTTCAGAAAAAAGTACTGCTGGTACTGGCAGGACTGGTTGCCATTGCTGCAGCCTGGCGTTTGCTATGGCCCGATGATAAGATTGACTTCAGCACACAGGTAAAACCCATTCTCAATAAAAAATGTATCTCCTGCCATGGTGGTGTAAAAGCCAAGGGAGGGTTCAGTGTATTATTTCGTGAAGAGGCAGTGGCTGTAACAGAATCTGGCCGGCCAGCCATCATACCCGGCGATCCGGCAGGCAGCGAGATGATTCGCCGGCTCACGAGTAAGGATCCGGAAGAGCGCATGCCGTATAAGCATGAACCACTTTCGAAAGATGAGATCAGCATTCTTACACGATGGATCCGGCAGGGCGCTCAATGGGGCGATCACTGGGCATACCTGCCTGTACAGGAAACACCCGCACCAGCCGAAAATGAGGCCTGGGTACGCAACGATATAGACCGTTTTATACTACAGGCACTCAAACAGGAAAAGCTGACTCCTTCGGCAGCGGCAGACAAACCAACTTTGCTGCGTCGTGTAAGTCTTGACCTTATCGGGCTTTATCCTTCCGACACACTGGCACAGCGTTTCCTTTCTTCCGGTGCAGACAGTCTTTCTTATGAACAGCTGGTAGATAGCCTGCTGGCATCTTCGCGTTATGGTGAGCGCTGGGCATCTATGTGGCTTGACCTGTCACGCTATGCAGATACCAAAGGATATGAGTCAGATGGTGGAAGGGATATATGGAAATACCGCGACTGGGTCATCGACGCATTTAATAAAGACATGCCGTATGATCAGTTTCTCACACAGCAACTGGCCGGCGATCTGCTACCCAATCCTTCCGATGCAGATTATATAGCTACGGCATTCAGCCGCAATTCAATGACCAATGACGAAGGCGGTACAAGCAATGAAGAATTCAGGAACGCAGCGGTTATGGATCGCGTCAATACCACCTGGGAAGCACTGATGGGCACCACATTTGCCTGCGTGCAATGCCATAGTCATCCATACGATCCCTTCCGGCACGATGAATATTATAAATTCTTTGCTTTTTTCAACAACACCCGCGACGAAGATGTGCCTGCAGAGTATCCATTGCTGCGCGAGTTTAATGATACCCTCAAAGGCGAACTGGATGCAGTAGTAAACTGGGTAAAGCAGCATGGCAGTGCAGATGAAGCCAGACAAACCAGTTTGTTTTTACGCACCTGGCAACCTGCTATCAATTCTGTGAATGCAGACAGCCTCAATGCCGTGTCGGCAATAGGTAATGGAAACACCGCTTTATTTTTCCGCAACCACAGCCAGGCCAGGTTGCATAAGGTAGATCTGACCAATGCCAGTCAGTTGATCTGGAATTTTTATTCGAATAAAAAAAATGGCATCCTGCATCTGCGGCTTGACCGGCCCGATGGCCCCCTGCTTACCAGCATACCGATTAAGGCAAATGAGAAGTGGCGTATTGAATCTGCTGCTTTTGCCCGGCAAACCGGTGTGCATGATGTGTGGCTGAGTTATGAAAACCCCTCACTCGGAACTAAAGAAGCAGAAGATTTTGTAGTCATCTTTGACTGGCTGGCATTTCGTCCTGCATTGCCGGGAGAAGGCAAACCCGGATATGAACTGCAGCAAAAGAATTTCTGGAAATTACTGACTGCACAGGTACCCACCACACCGGTAATGGTAGAAAATCCTGCCGGCATGTGGCGCAGTACACATGTGTTTGAACGCGGCAACTGGCGCAGCCTGGGCAAAGAAGTACAGCCTGCCGTGCCTGCATCACTGGCTTATGCCTGGCCAGAAGGAGCTCCTGCCAGCCGGGTAGGACTTTCGCAATGGCTGACGAATAAAAAACATCCGCTGGTATCGCGTACCATCATCAACCGGTTATGGGAGCAATTGTTTGGTACCGGTATAATCGAAACGCTCGAAGATATGGGCACGCAGGGATTGCCGCCCTCACACCGGCAATTGCTCGATCACCTGTCATGGAAGCTCATGTATACGTACAACTGGAGCCTCAAGAAAATGCTGAAAGAAATGGTGATGAGTGCTACCTATCGCCAGGACTCACGCATCACCGAGGAGCAGAAGCAAAAAGATCTTTTTAATAAATGGTATGCCCGTGGTCCGCGCGTGCGTCTTACCGCAGAGCAATTACGTGACCAGCACCTGTGCATCAGCGCAGCACTTAGTACCAAAATGTATGGAAAAGGGGTGATGCCCTGGCAGCCCGATGGCATCTGGCTTTCTCCTTACAACGGGGCTCGCTGGCAAAATAGTAAGGGTGAAGATCAGTACAGGCGTGCGGTTTATACCTACTGGAAGCGGTCGAGTCCTTACCCGTCAATGATAACATTTGATGGAGCACAGCGTGTTGTATGCAGCGCCCGGCGTATCCGTACCAATACACCACTTCAGGCATTGGTCACACTCAATGATTCCGTATATATAAACCTGGCCCGGCACTTTGCCGGTTGGATGATGGAAACATCACCCGGCCCGATAGATCAGCAAATAAGCGCGGGGTATGAGCGTATGCTGTACAAATCTATTGCTGCACCCAAGTTACAAACACTCAAAAATCTATACAATAAGGCATTGGCCATTTACCAGAAAGATACAGAAGCCCGGAAAGAAATGCTGGGAGAGGAGCTGAAAGAAAAAACACCGGAAGCCGCAGCCCTGGTGGTGGTGGCAAATGCTATGCTAAACCTGGATGAAGTCGTCATGAAAAATTAAGTAACGAATAGCTAATCACGATAGGCTGAATTATCAGACATTAAAACCAACGGAAATGAGTAATCAATCCACACGCAGAAATTTTATCCGGAAAATGGCAACCGGGGTAGCCGGCATGGCGCTGACCCCCGAAGTAATAGGTGCGGCCGGCGGCAACAATCGTATCGAAGAACTAAGCCGCAATAACAAATATGGTCCTGCTGATACAATCAGGCTGGCCCTTATCGGTGCAGGAGGCATGGGACTGGCTGATGCCAACACAGCGATTACAGTACCCGGTGTGAAACTGGTAGCTGTATGCGATCTGTACGATGGTCGCCTGGCAGATGCACGCAAGATATATGGCAACGATATTTTTACCACTCGCGATTATAAAGAAATACTTCAGCGCAAAGACATCGATGCGGTAATCGTGGCTACACCCGATCACTGGCATAAAGACATTTCGATCGAATGCCATGAATGCCGGTAAAGCTGTGTATTGCGAAAAACCCATGGTGCATGATGTGACTGAAGGAGCTGCTGTGGTAGAAGCGCAAAACAGGAATAAAGTAGTGTTTCAGGTAGGAAGCCAGGGATTAAGTTCACTGGGAAATGAGAAGGCAAAAGAACTGCTGGCAGCAGGTGCTATCGGTAAACTCAACTATGCCGAAGGCTTCTGGGCCCGCAACTCTCCTGAAGGTGCCTGGCAATATCGCATCCCCGAGGATGGCAGTGAAAAAACAGTTGACTGGAAACGCTTTCTGAACAAATACCCGCAGATGCCTTTTGATGCAAAGCGCTTCTTCCGCTGGAGATGTTATAAGGATTACGGTACCGGTGTATCAGGCGATCTGTTTGTACACCTGTTTTCGAGCCTGCATTTTATTACCAATTCAAAAGGTCCGCAGAAGATCATGGCCATGGGTGGCCTGCGTTTCTGGAAAGATGGCCGCGAAGTACCTGATGTGCTTATGGGTATGTTTGACTATGCAGAGACACCCGAGCACCCTGCATTCAACCTGTCGCTTCGTGTCAATTTTGTTGATGGCACAGCAGACAGTACTTATCTGCGTCTGGTAGGTAACGAAGGCAGTATGAATGTGGAATGGGATCGGGTTACACTTACCCGCAATAAAGCCTATGCCGCAACCGACGACCCACTGCTGGCAACCAAGCTCAACAAAGACAATCCGCTTAATTATGAGCGCAAAAAAATGCTGCCTCCCGACACAACTGTATTCAATGTAGAAAAAGGATACAAAGGCGCTCACTTTGATCACTTCTTTAATTTCTTTACCGCTATCCGCGAAAAGAAACTGTCCGTAGAAGATGCCGTGTTTGGATACCGTGCCGCAGCACCTGCCCTGCTTTGCAACGACAGTTATTTTACCAATAAGCCGGTGCTCTGGGATCCCATAAAACTGAAAGTAGTAAGCTGATAATCATCAAAACCATATTTCTTACCAATAATCAAAAAGCTATTATGAACACAAAACTATCCGGTGCCGTCTTGCTTCTTGCCGGCAGCCTTTTATTCAGTGCCTGCAACAACGAAGGCGAGGGCGATGAGCCGAAAGATACTTCAAAGAATGGCGGCCTGGGGCCTGCTGCGATGAGCAGCCCTGCCAGTGACAATACACTCACGGAAGCCGAACAAAAAGAAGGCTGGCAATTGCTCTTTGATGGCAAAACACTCAATGGCTGGCGCATGTATCAAAGCAAACCCGCCGATTGCTGGGGTGTGCAGGATGGCAATATCTATTGCAAAGGAAGCAGCACCGATAAAAGCGATCTGCGTGCCGATCTGATCACCACCGATCAGTTTGAAAACTTTGAATTATCGATCGACTGGAAAATAGCACCGCAGGGCAACAGTGGTATCATGTACCATGTGAGCGAAAAATATCCCGCAGCCTACCTGAGCGGACCGGAATACCAGCTGATTGATGACAATAATTTTCCCGAGAAACTCGAAGAGTGGCAAAAGACAGCTGCAGACTATGCGATGTATACAACCAGCAGCCGTCCGGTCAAACCCGTTGGCGAATTCAATACCACACGCATTGTGGTGAATGGTGCACACCGGGAACACTGGCTTAATGGAGTGAAAGTACTGGAGTTTGAAGCATGGAGCGATGACTGGAAAAAAAGAAAATCGGAAGGCAAGTGGAAAGATACGCCCGAGTATGGTATGGAAAAAGCCGGCAATATCTGCCTGCAGGATCATGGCAGTGGTGTATGGTTCAAAAATATTAAGATCAGAAAAATGTAATACCGGCAGGATGGTTTGAACATCTGGAGATTTGAAGCTAACTGTGCTAATGTGAGACTATGCTGGGATGCTAATGTGCTGGGGGCGCATTAAAATTGAACAGACAGAAATCCGGAAAAGTCTTCTTCAAATCTCCGGATGTTCAAACTGCCCTGTTGCCAATCTATTTTATGACACAACAGGAATTGCATAATCAGCGATTGCTGAAAGAGGCCGAAGATGCCGTACGGCGTATGCATACGCGCCGGCATTTTCTGAAGGAAAGTGCTATGGGGCTGGGAGCGCTGGCCTTCGGTTCGCTGCTGGGTGGTTGTGGCCGTTCTGAACCGGCTCTTTCATCGGCAGTCAGCAACTTTGATCCCGTGCATCCGTTGTTGCCCAAAGCACCACCTTTTCCCGGCAGGGCAAAGAGTGTGATCTATCTGCATATGGCCGGTGCACCTTCGCAGCTGGAGTTATTTGATTATAAACCGGAGCTGGCAAAGATGGATGGACAGGATTGTCCGCAATCACTGCTGGCAGGTAAACAATTTGCCTTTATCACCGGTGTACCCAAAATGCTGGGGCCTCAGGCAAAATTTGCACAGCATGGACAAAGCGGAGCCTGGATCAGTGAGCATCTGCCGCATTTCTCCACGCTGGCCGATGAAGTTACTTTTCTGAAAGCGGTGACGACCGATCAGTTTAACCATGCTCCAGCACAGTTACTGATGCATACCGGCAGCCCGCGCCTTGGCCGGCCCAGTATGGGTAGCTGGGTTACTTACGGTCTGGGTACCGAAAATCAGAACCTGCCTGCATTTGTTGTACTTACCAGTGGCGGCAATTTCCCCGATGCAGGGAAGAGTGCCTGGGGCAGTGGCTTTCTACCTTCCGTATACCAGGGAGTACAGTGCCGCAGTGAAGGTGACCCTGTCTTATTTATCAATGATCCCAAAGGCATGAACCGCGATCTGCGCAAAGCCTCTATCGAAGCGATCAATGATGCCAACAGGCAGGAGTACGAATCATATAATGATCCCGAAATCCTGTCGCGAATTTCTCAGTATGAAATGGCTTACCGGATGCAGATCACTGCGCCGGAGGTTATGAATATTAACGATGAGCCGGCTTATATCCATGAAATGTATGGAACAAAGCCCGGCAAATCATGCTTTGCCAATAATGTACTACTGGCACGTAAGCTGGTTGAAAAAGGAGTACGTTATGTGCAGTTATTTGACTGGGGCTGGGATGCCCACGGCGATGGTGCATATAATGCGTTGAATCTGGGTATCATTAACAAATACCGCAGTATAGATAAGGCCATGACTGCATTGCTGCTTGATCTGAAACAGCGGGGATTACTGGAAGAAACCCTTGTGGTGTGGGGTGGTGAATTTGGCCGTACACCTATGATGGAAAACCGGAATGGTGCACAGAATCCATACAAAGGCCGCGACCATCATACAGAAGCATTTACTATCTGGATGGCCGGCGGCGGTATTAAAAAAGGATTTAGCTATGGCGAAACAGATGAGATAGGTTATAGCGCAATAAGCGGTAAAGTAGAGGCTTTTGATATTCAGGCGACCATTCTGAATCAACTGGGATTTGATCACGAACAGTTTACTTATCCTTTCCAGGGCCGTCCTTTCCGCCTTACCGACGTGGCGGGTAAAGTGATCCGCGATATCCTGGCGTAACACACTACTAATTGTTATATCAATATATGAAGCATAACAGACGGGCTTTTATTAAACGAACGGCAGCAGCCTCCACAGGAGCCTTTTTTACTTCCGTGTCGCAGAGCTGGGCTCAGCCTCTGCCTGCAGTACCCGCCGCACCAGGTTTTGAGTTGTTGTTTATGGCAACAGACTGGGGATTTAAAGGCAATCGTGATGCTCTGTGTGCTGCTGCAAAAAAAGAAGGATACGATGGTATTGAAGTATGGTGGAGCGATGATGCGAAAGCACAGGACGAACTCTTTAACGCATTGCATAAACACGGACTGAAAGTGGGATTTCTCTGCGGGGGCTGGCAGGCCGATTATAAAGAGCACCTGGATGTATTTGTGCGGCATACCGAACAGGCAACTGCCAATAAAAAGCAAACTCCGCTGTATATCAACTGTCATTCGGGCCGCGATCATTTTACGGTAGAGCAAAACAGTGCTTTTATTAACCATACAGAAAAACTGAGTCAGAAATCGGGCGTGTCTATTTACCATGAAACGCACCGGGGCCGTATTCTTTTTGCCGCACACATCAGCCGGCAATACATGAAGCAGTTCCCTTCGCTGCGTATCACGCTCGATATCTCACACTGGTGCAATGTGCACGAGAGCCTGCTGGCTGATCAGCTGGAAACGGTGGCACTGGCACTGGAGCGTACTGATCATATTCACTCACGCGTGGGACATGCAGAAGGACCACAGGTAGGTGATCCGCGTGCACCGGAGTGGGAGCCTGCTCTCAATGCCCACCTGGGCTGGTGGGATACCGTCATCGCTTCAAAAAAGAAAAAAGGCGAACGTATGACGATCCTTACCGAGTTTGGACCCGTCGACTATATGCCTGCATTGCCGTATACACGCCAAGCCGTGGCCGATCAATGGGCTATCAACGTACATATGATGCAAATGCTGCGTAAACGTTACCAGTGAAACATTTGAAAAGAACCTGATGCTCTTATCACTTCCAGAATTTATTGGCCGTTTGCATCCGCTGCTGGTGCACTTACCTATCGGTATTTTACTGCTGGCCTGTTTTTTTCAATGGCTGATACTGCATAACCGGTATGCTTTTTTGAAACCGGCTATTCCTGCCATGCTCTTCTGGGGCATGCTTTCTGCCATCGCTTCCTGCATTAGTGGTTATCTGCTGGCCTCGGGAGGTGATTATGAAGGAGAACTGGTACAAAGGCATCAGTGGATGGGAATTTATACTGCCGCCCTGGCGCTGGTCTTGTGGATAGCTCATCAGTTTTTTATCAGCGAATGGATCGCCCGGTGGATCTCATTGGGTGTAATGATACTTCTTTTTATCACCGGCCACCTGGGTGGAAGCCTTACACATGGAGAGGGTTTTTTGCAGGAAGGATTAGGTGCAGGAAAAAAAGATGAGCCGGTATGGAAAGCAATACCCAATGTGCAGCAGGCACAGGTGTATGCCAGCCTGGTGCAGCCATTGCTGGAGGCCCGTTGCTACAGCTGTCATGGTCCTAATAAACAAAAAGGAAAACTGCGGCTCGATAGTCCCGACTGGCTACTCAAAGGAGGAGAAGATGGAAAGGCTATCAAACCAGGAGATGCTGAAAAGAGTTTGCTGATAGAACGGCTCATGCTGCCACTGGATGATAAAGAGCATATGCCTCCACGTGAAAAACCTCAGCTTACTGCCGACGAAATTGCTGTTTTGCACTGGTGGGTCAATAGCGGAGCCGCTTTCGATAAAAAAGTAAATGAATTGAAACAGCCGGCCAGTATAAATCAGGTATTGCAACGAATTGCTACCGGTCAGCAACAGGCAGCAGGAGCCACTGCAGCACCCGCAGATATTCCCGGAGAGGCGGTGCCTCCGGGAGATACGGCTTCCATTCACCGGCTGCGCCAGGCCGGTGTCATGATCCTGCCAGTGGCTGCCAACAGCAATTACCTTTCGGCCAGCTTCTTTACAGCTACAGCCCCGCCGGATTCGCTATTGTCGTTGCTGACAACACTTAAAAAGCAGTTGATATGGCTGCGGCTCGACAATACGGGCATCAGCGATGCTTCACTGAAGCAGATCGGAGAACTGACCCAGCTCACGAGGCTGCAGCTGAGCAATACAGCCGTATCAGATGCCGGCCTGCCGGCATTGCAGCAGCTTACGAAACTGCATTCACTCAACCTGGTAGGAACGAAAGTGACAGCGGCAGGGCTTCATTCGCTGGCCCCATTAAAGCAACTTCGTTACCTGTATCTGTATCAGACAGCTGTGGCACCTGCCGATTGGCCGATGCTGCTGAAGCAACTGCCTGGTATACAACTGGACTCCGGCCGCTATAAGGTGCCCACGTTTGAAGCTGACACTACTGAACTGAAGTATTGACCGGATTAAAAAACGGCCATGCAGGCAGGAGTATCTGTCGTATATTCAACAGGTAAAGCCAATACCTTCTTCATGAACCGAAAAGAATTTATCGCTTCTGCAACTCCCATACTCTGGCTCCTGGCCGGAGGCAAAGTGTTGCGGATGGCCGGACCTGCCAGTCCCGACGCGGATGCAGAAAATATGGTTTTGCGTTTTGGTGTGGCATCTGATGGACATTATGGTGAACCAAATACACCATACGAAAATTATTTTACCGCACTGGTCGATAAAGTGAATCATTTTCACGAACAGCATCCGCTCTCTTTTTTTGTCATCAATGGCGATATAATACATAACGAGTCACGTTTTTTTGCCCCGGCAAAAAAGAAACTCGATGGCCTGGTTCCATCGTACTATGTGACCCAGGGCAACCACGATCATATTGACGCTGCAGGCTGGGAAGCCATCTGGGGCTTACCGGTCAATCATCATTTTCACATAGGCCGGCAAAGCTTTTTATTGCTTACCACTTCCAATGCCAAAGGAGAATATTTGTGTCCCGACCTGAAATGGTTGCAACAGAAACTCGACGAAACGCGTCATCAGGATAATGTCTTTATTTTCATGCATATTAATCCTGCCGGCCAGACCAAATATGCGGTAAACTGCGACCCGGCGCTGGAGCTGATGGCTGGACATAAGAATGTACGTGCTGTATTTAATGGCCATGATCATGATATAGCCGACGTGAAAGTGAAAAATGGAATACCCTTTGTATTTGATGGTCATTTTGGAGGCAGTTGGGGTACTTCCTATCATGGATTCAGGATAGTGGAATTGATGAAAGACGGGTCGGTACGCAGTTACCTCATGGACCCTGATAAAAAAACCGGAGAATCAACACTGGCGCGCGTTGCGCACAGCTGATATTAAATTGATGTTATGGATAAGAAAAAAACAAGGAGGAAGTATGGAACAGGTTTGCTGGCCCTCTTGCTGTTATCGACGGCTCTCTGTGCCCAGAAGCAGGCACTGCCTACCAAACAGCAACTCGACTGGCATGAACTCGAGTTTTACTGGTTCATTCATTTTGGCCCCAATACATTTACAGATAAGGAATGGGGACATGGCGATGAATCGGTAGATATCTTCAATCCCACTGCGCTGGATTGTAAACAGTGGGCCCGTGTTGCCAAACAATCCGGCGCCAAAGGAATCATTCTTACCGCCAAACATCACGATGGTTTTTGCCTCTGGCCCAGCCAGTACTCTACCCACACAGTACGCGAAAGCAAATGGCGCGACGGCCAGGGAGATATAGTGAAGGAACTGATGCAGGCCTGCAAAGAAAATGGGTTAAAGTTTGGCATATACCTTTCTCCCTGGGACAGAAATCATCCTCAGTATGGTACCCCGTCCTATAATGACGTATATGTAAATACTATGAAGGAGTTGATTTCAAAATATGGCCCCTTCTTCGAATTCTGGTGGGATGGTGCCAATGGTGAAGGTCCAAACGGGAAGAGACAGGAATATGACTTTCACCGGTTCGAACGCACCATGCGCGAGCTGGCTCCCAATACAGTTGTTTTTAGCGACATCGGCCCTGATGTGCGTTGGGTTGGTAACGAAAGCGGTATTGCGGGTACCACCAACTGGAATTATCTCGATACAGCCGGTTTTAAAAGAGGAGCCGGATCTCCGCCAACCGATACGCTCAACAGGGGCAACATGTATGGACGTAACTGGATACCGGCCGAATGTGACGTAAGTATACGACCCGGTTGGTTTTACCATAAGGAAGAAGATGGGAAAGTGAAAACATCGACGCAGCTATTTGATCTTTATTTGAAATCGGTAGGCCGCGGCGCCAATTTTCTGCTGAATGTACCACCCGACCGCCGCGGACTTATTCACGAAGCGGATAGTGCGGCATTGATTGGTTTTGAAAAACTGTTGCGGGAAAATTTTGCCGATAACCTGGCACTGAAGGCGCGTAAGGAATTGCATTATAAAATGGTTGTCTATAAACGCGACAACTTTGCCGATGGCGATCCAAAGACCACCGAAAGTGTGAATGAGTATAAAAGCGCGAGCTTTTGGCTTAAATTCGGGGCCGAAACCCGCCTCAATTGTATTGTACTCAGCGAAAACCTTGAGCAGGGGCAGCAGGTTGCCAAAGGAAAGATCGTATTGGTAAATGGTGCACAGGAAGTAAAAGAAATTCCTTTTACTACTATTGGCCGTAAACGTATACTCACTTTTCCCACACAGCAAGTCACTGCTGTACGCCTGCTGATCCAGGATGCCAAAGGCACACCGGTATTGAGTGAGGTAGGGGCCTATCTTATCAACGAAAATCTTATTGAGAAATGACCTTATCAAAATTGAAAATCCATATCCTTCGTTTTACTACTCTTTTGCTATTATCCCTGCCTGTATCAATGCAGGCACAGCATAGCGACCGGGCCATGCGAAAGCTGGTCCGTTCCAATTTTGAACTTGCAGCAAAGCAATATAAACTGCTGGGTGCGCAAACCCCTGCTGATGTGATGCCCCGCTCTTATGTAGCTGCAGAAAAAAAACTCATTACCAGCAATACCAGCTGGTGGACCAGTGGTTTCTTCCCCGGCTCACTCTGGTATATCTATGAAGCTACTGGCGATACCGCTATTCGCGCTGAAGCCGAACGCAGACTGGCAATACTGGAAAAAGAAAAATATCATACCAGGGATCATGATCTTGGTTTTATGATCTTTTGCAGCTTTGGTAATGCCTTGCGGGTGACAGGCGATGAAAAATATAAAGAAACCATTTTTACAGCGGCAGAGACACTTATCAAACGCTATCGGCCTGCCATGCGCAGTATCCAGTCGTGGGATTCAAGCGCAGCTTTTCGCAGTCCTGTCATCATTGATAACCTGATGAACCTCGAAATGCTGTGCTGGGTGAGTGATGAAACACGTGAGCCAAAATATAAGGTCATTGCCATTGATCATGCCAATACGACCATGCGCAATCATTACCGCCCCGATTTCAGCGCTTATCATGTTATAGATTACGATCCGGTTACGGGCAAAGTAGCTGCTAAGAAGACTGCACAGGGATACGCACCGGAGTCTGCCTGGGCCCGCGGACAATCCTGGGGTCTGTATGGATTTACCATGATGTACCGCTGCACAGAAGACACCAATTATCTGCGTCAGGCAAGGGGGATTGCACAGTTTTTGTTGAAGCATCCCAATCTGCCCAAAGACAAAATCCCTTACTGGGATTATAATGCACCCGATATTCCCAATACTTATCGCGATGTATCGGCGGCATCTATTATGGCTTCTGCCTTGCTTGACCTGAGCCGTTATGTAGAAGGGGCAGAGAAGGAAGAATATGTAAAAACGGCACGGACCATTTTGCAAAACCTGTCTGGCTCACGTTATCGCAACAAGCCCGGCGAAAACGGCGGCTTCATTTTAAAGCATAGTGTAGGCGCCATTCCGTACAAATCAGAAGTGGATGTGCCGCTTACTTATGCTGATTACTATTTTCTGGAAGCGCTGCACCGGTATAAGGCCTGGTATCTTGAACTGCCACCCAAAGCCAACTAAGAACGGAAGGCCGCTTTTCTTTTTTCCAGGAAGGCTGTCACGCCCTCTTTCATTTCAGCAGTACCAAAGCATTCTCCAAAGAGACGGATCTCTTCGGCAAAACCATTGCGGTCTGCATCATAAAAAGCATTTACCGCAGCAATCACTTTGCTGATAGCCTGCGGTCCTTTGCCCAGTATTGGCTCCAGCAGTTTATGAGTAGCCGGTAAAAGATCTTCAGCGGTTGTAACGTGGTTAACGAGGCCCAGTTGTTTGGCTTCCTGGGCGTCGATCATCAGCCCGGTCATCATCAGTTCCAGCGCCTTGCCTTTTCCGATCAGTTGTGTGAGACGTTGTGTGCCGCCATATCCGGGTATGAGACCCAGATTTACTTCAGGCTGACCGAAACGTGCCTGCTCGGCTGCCACACGCAGATGGCAGGCCATAGCCAGCTCGCAACCACCACCCAGGGCAAATCCATTTACCGCAGCAACAAATGGTTTGGAAGCGTTTTCTATTTTACTGAATACCATATCCTGCCCTTTTTGAGCAAGTGCAGCTCCCCCGCTGGCATCGAGAGAAAGAAATTCGCTGATGTCGGCTCCGGCAACAAATGCTTTCGGACCTGCGCCTGTGATGATCACAGCGCCTGTGGCTGCATCGGCAAGAGCCGCATCTACCGCCTGACTCAGTTCTTCGATCACAGTGCGGTTAAGGGCATTGAGTTTATCGGGTCGGTTGATGGTAATTGTACAAACAAGATTTTCTGTATTTACAAGCAGACTCTGATACATACTGGCTGGATTAAATGAATAAACGTTAGTATATCAAAAGTAGGGTTATCTGCAAAGCCGGCAAAGGGGTAAAAAGGAAAAGCTGCGTCCGAAGGGGCGCAGCTGATTTAACCGTCCACTGTTAAATGAGGTCAGGGTATGTCGATCATACGAATGGTCACTTTATTGGTGATGCGGCCCGTACCATTTTTGTCCCAGAACACGACTTCCACATCATATTTTTCTTCCCATTGCATTGGCTCGCCCGTGTTGACGGTGCATTTGAGGTATTCTGCATCTTTGGGATCGTACTGGTCATGTCCTTTAAAAAGGTCTGCCTCGCTCAGGACCGGGTTGCCTTTCTTGTCTTTAATGCTGAGTGAGCAGCCAATGGCAATTTTGCCATTTTTTTCTTTGAATCCTTTTACGCCTTTGTTGATCAGCAAAAATTTTTCGCCGATAGGAATATCTGTATGATTCAGCTCTTCTTCGTTCATGAGCAGGAAGCTGCGTTCGGGTGCCAATCCTTTATACGTTGTGCTGAGCCCGGTTGTGAGATCTTTATTGATACCGGCTACGGGTTGAGCCTGGCAGGCATACAGCAGGCTGCAAAGAAGTACTACTGCTACAGCAGTCAAACGCCAGCGGCGTATGGTCACGCGGCGGTGACGCAGTTTGTATCCCAGTGTCAGTAATCCGATAAAACTGGCTTTAAGCCCCATGATCAGCAGCCAGCCGGTCAGGACGACGCGGAGGAGTGTAGACAGGTCTTCTGATAAAGAAAAGGGAACTTCAAAAAAGATCAGCCGTACCCAGGCAAATACAGGAAGTGATATCAGCAGGCTCACCAGGAAGGTTTCTTTCAGAAACCGGCGCAGGCGAGGGTTATGAATAAGGTTCATATTCAGGAATTTTCAGGTATAAGGTTTTTATTGCGAGCGCAAAGTTGCGACGCCTAAGGCTGCCGTCAAAACGAGATTCATTGAAAAGCCCCTTTTGGGCAATGAATGGTACAAAAGGCTTAGTGAAATGCCGGAGATATGGTAAAAGGTATGGGGTAAAAGGCGGAAGGAGAGGCTAGAAACTGCGGTTGCCCTTTACCCAATCGGTAATATAGACGGCTATTTCGGTGGTAGGTGTGCCCGGAGGAAACAGGCGGCCGACTCCCATTTCCTGCAATTGTTTCATATCATCTTCTGGAATGATGCCACCACCGGTAAGCAGTACATCGGTCATCCCCTTTTCGCGCAGCAGGGCAATGATCTTGGGAAAAACCGTCATGTGGGCGCCGGAGAGGATGCTGATGCCAATAGCATCTACATCCTCCTGCAGTGCGGCATTGACCACCATTTCTGGTGTCTGGCGCAGGCCCGTATAGATCACTTCCATACCCGCATCGCGCAGGGCGGTAGCAATCACTTTTGCTCCACGATCATGACCATCAAGGCCAACTTTAGCTACTAGAACACGAACGGGTCTCTTCATATTGCAAACGGCGATAGGTTATCCGCGCAGTAAAGATAAAGTCTTTTGCATACGATCGATAGTTTCCTGGCGACCCAGCAATTCAGCAATTGTAAATACATGTGGTCCAAATTTACCTCCTACCAGCATAATGCGGAAAGGCAGCATCAGTTCGCCGGGCTTCAACTCATTGACAGCAGCCACTTCTTTAAAAAGCGCTTCCAGATCAGCAGCCTGCCACAGTGTGGTCAGTTGCAGTTGGCGGATTAGTTCTGCAAAGAAGAGCTGTTTGGCTTCATTCCACTTAGGCTGAATGGGGCTGATATCGGGATTGGCAGGAGCCTGGAAGAAAAAGCCTGCCTGTTCGGTAAAATCAGTAAGCAGCGTGCAGCGGTCTTTTACCAGTTCTGCTACTGCAGGTAAAACAGGATTGTTGCTGGTATCAATGCCCTGTGCAGCCAGTACGGAGGCCGCTTCTGCAGCCAGGCGATCAGCTGGCAGGCGTTTGATCCATTCATGGTTGAACCATTTGGCTTTTTCAAAATCAAAGCGGGCGCCTCCGCTATGTACCCGTTCCATAGAGAATTTGCTGATCAGTTCTTCTATGGTAAACAGCTCCTGCTCGGTACCATCATTCCAGCCCAGCAGGGCCAGCAGGTTGATGAAGGCTTCGGGCAGAAAACCTCTTTCGCGAAATCCTTCTGTGAGTTCATTGGTCTTTGGATCGGTCCAGTTCATAGCAAATACCGGGAAGCCATATTTGGAACCATCCCGTTTGCTGAGTTTACCGTTGGGCCCCAGTATGAGTGGCAGGTGTGCCCATTGCGGCATGGCCTCCAGTCCGAAAAGATATTTCCATAACAATACATGTACGGGTGCACTAGGCAGCCATTCCTCTCCTCTGAAAGCATGTGTGATCTGCATCAGGTAATCGTCCACTACAACAGCGAGGTGATAGGTGGGCATGCCATCGGCTTTCAGCAATACCTTATCATCTACGGTAGCTGTTTCGAAACTCACTTCGCCGCGGATCATATCCGTAAAAGAGAGTGTTTCGTTCTCCGGCATTTTGATGCGCACTACATGTGGTGTACCTGCATCGAGCAGTGATTGTACTTCGCTGGCAGATAGGGTGAGTGAGTTGCGCATATGACCGCGTATCTGCCGGTCATACTGTGGTGAGGGGTTTTGCTCAGTAGCAAAGCCGGCCCGCATCTTATCGAGTTCGGCTGGTGTGTCAAAAGCATAATATGCATGGCCCTGTTGCACCAGTTTTTCTGCATATTGCCGGTAAAGTGGTTTACGCTCACTCTGGCGATAAGGGCCAAAGTTGCCGGGTTTGAGAGGGCTCTCATCCGGCGTAAGCCCGGCCCACTCCAGACATTTGAAAATATATTCTTCCGCACCCGGCACATAACGGCTTTGATCCGTATCCTCGATACGAAGTACAAAGTCGCCGCCATGCTGGCGGGCAAAGAGGTAATTGTATAAAACAGTACGCACACCACCCAGGTGCAATCCACCCGTAGGGCTCGGAGCAAAACGAACACGAACTCTTTTTGTCATGCGGCAAAGATAAAGAAGGAAGATTTGAAGATTTGATGATTTGAAAATGGGCGAATAATCTTCAAATTATCAAATCGACAAATCTTCAAATCAACCATTCCTATCTTTGTATTCAATGAAAAGCTACTTCATCAAAACTCCCTGGTGGCTCAAGCGGGTTTATCCGGCTTACCGGTGGAATATGCCGGTAAAAGGCAAGGTTGTATATCTCACATTTGATGACGGGCCGCATGCCATAGCCACTCCCTTTGTGCTCGACGAGTTGAAGAAGCATAATGCACAGGCGACATTTTTTTGTATTGGTAAAAATGTGCAGGCAGAACCCGGATTGTATCGGCGCATACTCGATGAAGGCCATGCTACCGGCAACCATACCCAGCATCATCTCAATGGATGGAAAACACCCAGCAAAACGTATCTCGAAGACGTAGCTGCAGCGGCGCAGCATATTGATTCACCTTTTTTTCGTCCTCCCTATGGACGTATTACCCGTTTTCAGGCCAGCCAGATTGCCAAAGTATTGCACCGGCCCGATGCTGAAGTAGTGATGTGGGATGTATTGAGTGCAGATTTTGATGAAAGTCTTACCGGCGAACAATGTTTGCAGCATGTTGTATTGAATACAGCACCCGGATCTATCATTGTTTTTCACGACAGTCAAAAGGCACTGCCACGATTGCAATACTGTCTGCCACTGGTATTAGAATTTTTTAAAAAAAATGGCTTTGAAATGAAAAGCCTTCAATGGAAAGAAAGAGAAGAAACAAAAGAGGAAAAATGACTATCTATAGAAGATTGATTGTAAGACCCTGAAACTCATCTAAAAAGTTAGGGCCTGGGTAGAAACCCTGGCCCGTTTTTAATCCGTACCCTATGAAAACTGGTTTAAAGGTATAATATTTTTTCATTTATGCAAACATTTTTCTAATTGTTTGTGCAGCGTTTTCGGGAATTTAGGCGTTTCCGGGCCGCTTACTGATTTATTAAAATGAAGATCGTAGACACACATTCACACATTTATCTCGACAAATTTGCCGCCGACCGGGAGGCTATGCTGGCCCGGGCGGCAGCTGCCGGAGTCGAGCAGATCCTGCTACCCGCCATTGATGCAGAGACACATGAACAGTTGCTGGCACTGGCAGCACAATACCCTGGCAAATGCCTGGCAATGATGGGGTTGCACCCCTGTTCCGTTACAGCTGACCCGGGCCCGGAACTGGCTCAGATCGAAGCATACCTGGCTAACCGGCCTTTTTATGCGGTCGGCGAAATTGGCCTTGATTTTTACTGGGATCGTACCTATACCGAGCAGCAGTTTAGCGCATTCCGACACCAGATAGAGCTGGCTCTGCATTATAAGCTGCCTGTTTCCATTCATTCCCGCAATGCCACCGATGAGGCCATTGCCGTAGTAAAGGAATATGTACCCCGTGGATTACGGGGTGTATTCCATTGTTTCTCCGGCACACCCGCGCAGGCGAGGGCGGCGGTGGATACGGGATTTTATCTGGGTATTGGGGGAGTGATTACATTTAAGAACGGAGGACTCGATGTAGCGCTGGCAGACATCGGTATGGAACATATCGTACTCGAAACAGACGCGCCTTATCTGGCGCCGGTACCTTACCGTGGTAAGCGCAATGAACCATCCTATCTCAGTTATGTAGTGGGCAGGCTGGCTGAACTCAAAGGCATGAGCCTGCAGGAAATAGCGCAGGTCAGCACTGCGAATGCCGAAAAATTATTCGGCCTCTAAGCAAGTAAACCGTATTTTTGCAGCCCTCAAAACGGAGACGTGTCCGAGTGGTTGAAGGAGCACGCCTGGAAAGTGTGTATACGGGAAACCGTATCGCGAGTTCGAATCTCGCCGTCTCCGCAAAACAAACAAAGCCCCGGCGAATAGTCAGGGCATTTTTGTTTTGAGGAGCGTGCAAAGACTGACTTACTAAGCGCTAAGATTGAAGAGCACCTTGTTATACCTCGTGCAGCATATGTCAGCTTGCACGGCTTATTCCAAAAAACTATCCAAATAATCGAATATTGTTTTGGTTTGCATCATCAGGCTCACATGGTCCTGATTGGGAACTATGGCCAGGTGTGAGGCAGGCATTGGTTGCATACCGGCAGCAATACCCCCTCCCAGCAACTTATATGTTTTTGCCAATTCGATTTTATCCATACCATCATTGTCACCGGATATAATTAATACGGGTGCAATGATTTTGGCAATATTTTCGTCGCCCAAATTAAATGGCTCTCCAGCCGATGCAATCATCTGCTCCACGAATTTGGTCCATTTTGTTTTGTCTGGTGCTACCGCATCGTAGGCGGCTTGTAGAGGCGAATTAGCAAAATGTTCCGGCTTCATTAGTTTGAAAACACTGGCTACTTCGGCTACCCAGCCTTCACTTTTATAAACACTGGAAATGATGACTAATTTTTTCAATCGTTTCGGGCTTTGTATCGCAAACTGGTAGGCTATCTGACCACCAAAACTATATCCCGCTATATCTGCGCTGTCAATTTTCAGATAATCCATTACCTTCTCCACGTCGCTGGCTAAGGTTGCCCGTGATAATTTTCTATCCGAAAAGGGGGTATGCCCATGTCCCTGCAGTTCGATGGCAATTACTTTTCTTGTTTTTGCCAATTCAGGTATTAATTGGCCCCAATTCATACCGATAGTATAGTAAGCACCGTGTAGCAAAACGATAGGCTTACCGTCGCCATATACTTCGTACCAAACCCTGATACCATTGACAGGAGCGTAGCCGCTGTCGTTTGGTTTGATTTGTTGAGCATTGGATATAGAAGCTGTGGCCATAATGATTTCGATTAAGAGTAATTTAGTAAGATTTCTTACGTTGAGTATATTTTTCATAAAGTTGTCCAGTTTTAGTTGGTAGTAGCCATACAAAGATCGGAGGCTTTTTGAGTTTCTACCTGTAGGAAAAACGACAACTTTAGGGGTGGATTCCGACAGATACACTTATTTGGGTTCCTGATGCTTTGTAATGGATAAATAAAAAATGAAAGGGGGTATAAAAGGCTATGCTACTGCATCAAGCTCTTTTGTAAGGGTTGTTTATTTAAGCCGCTCAAAAATGTCATGTGCCTGATTGGGGCACTCCCCGCTTTCACCCGTCATAGCTCTGACAACCGTGGCTTTTTGTTTTAAGCACCATGCAAGTTTGCAGGAGTGCCCGTCGGCCAGCGTATGCGTAAATCATAGACCTGTCCTCAGGTAAACAATTGTATAAACTTGCCGCAGTCAATAAAGAGTATTGAAGAACGATAAGAAGCATTATTTTCTCATCCCCTCCTCTTTTTTGATAAAGCCTGGACGCTTTTTGAGGATTTTACCATTTGATCAGTTTGATAAAAGCATCAAACTTTTCTATGCCTTTTTCTGGAGCATAGTTTCGTTCAAATTCAACAGGTTCTTTTGGCTTTGAGTAATATTTAAGGTGCCACTTGTTATCTAATACATCAAATTCTATATGTAATGCTTCTCTATTCCATTCAATAGGTTTATATATACTTACTACCAGTTTGTGCATTGATGTGTAAGCAAACAACCTGTCAGAGAGTTTGGTGGAGATTATATGCTTTACAAGTTGAAGCATTGGATTAAACCCGGAATGGGTATTGGCCAGATCTATGTAGTTGCGCTCAATTTCTGGCCAGGAAACGGCCTTAGCTGTTTCTGGTTTGTATTTTGATATGTTAAGAGGTGTTTTCATGATTACTCTTCCTCCCGATACTCCAGTATATCCGCTGGCTGACAATCCAGCACCTTACAAATAGCTTCGAGTGTGCTGAAGCGGATGGCTTTGGCCTTACCGGTTTTGAGAATGGAGAGATTAGAGAGTGTAAGGCCAACTTTTTCGGAGAGTTCGTTGAGCGACATTTTCCGTTTAGCCATCATCACATCGAGATTGACAATAATAGGCATATACTAAACGGTTAATTCATTTTCTGTTTGCATTTCAATTCCTCTTTTAAAGATATGGCCAATTACAAAAAGTATAATGCCCATAAACAGCCATATCGTTGGACCTTCGAGGCCCATACTATCCGTATCGGGCATGGCCACCCCTTTTTGTTCCAGCCACTCACTGTACCGGCTGCCCCAGAGGCAAAACGCTCCGGTGAGCAGCGAGAAGTAAGATAAGATAAAAACAAAACGCCCCACCGCCTTACTGAAAGGCAAAGCCATATCCAGTTTTTTATCGTGCAGTATTTTAATAATATGGTAAAACATACAGGCTTTCAACACGGCTACCAAAACGATAAAAAAGCTT
Organism: Chitinophagaceae bacterium; assembly: GCA_047600605.1. Taxonomy (GTDB): domain Bacteria; phylum Bacteroidota; class Bacteroidia; order Chitinophagales; family Chitinophagaceae; genus CAYMZZ01. The sequence continues at coordinate 154,085 of JASGKK010000002.1, forward strand.
ATTACAAAGAAATAGCCTTTGTCGAAACGATAGAGCGCATCCAGGTCAACCTGTTTCCAGAAATGCCGTGCTCCTTCGGGATTAAACAGCATCGTGGTAAAAGCATTCACGAAAAAGCCGCCGGCCTTCACACATAAGCCTACAAATATGATCCAGGCCAGGATATACAGGATCTTTAAGATCTGTTTGCTGCTAATGTTGATTTGCATAGTAGTTCAGTTTGACAGGAGACAAAGGTATAAATATTTATCGAAAAACAATAAATATTGATTGTATTTTGCTAAAAGTTATTGTTTTTTATTGATCCTGTTTGCCTTATGCAATGATGCTGACCTGGTCAGACTGCTACCGGCAACCTGGTTTCTGAAAATATTGACCGTTTATCCTGCATTTTGAACCGGGGTGTAAATGCTCCGTAGGTTAACAGTTTCGTCTGGTAAATTACAGTCCTGGACAATCAGGAATAGATTTAATGAGGAATGCCATGCTACAAGCCCCGGTCACAGAAATATTCGAAAACCTCAAACGTTTTTTTGTTTTTGCAGAACCATCATTGGCGCTGCAGGAGTATGTGGAGTTTTTTGCAGAATCATCAGCGGTCCAAAAAGAGGCTGGCGACAGCACCAACGTGTTTGCCTGCAGAATGTTTCCCAGCTATACACCTACTTTTTTTATCAACCTCACCGGCGATTACCGGTTACAACTGGATCAGCAGCGTTTTCATATACCGGCAAAGCAGGATGTGCTGCTTTTAAGAGATACTTCCGTGCAGCGATTCAATTCATCTGCCGATAATATTTTCACGGTCAAATTTCATCCGGGCATCCTGCGCCAGCTTTTTGATGTGGAGCCGGCACAGCTTGCTGGTAGCCTGCTGGCACTCGACACCCTGCTGCCGAAAGCCTTATTGCAGGCAATTAAAAAGGCTGATGGTTTTAGTGATCGTGTAACGTTAATGAGCAATTACCTGCTTGAAAAAACACATGGCTGCTCTGCTGATTTTAACTGGCAAACAGTGGGCGGTGCCTTACATGATCCGCAGTGGCTGGCGGGGCAGACACCGGTAGCTGAAATAGCAGCTAACCTGCATATATCATCCAAAACGCTCAACCGGTATTTTGTAAAAGAACTGGGCGTTTCCCCCAAAAAGTATTTCTCCGTACTTCGCTTCCGCAAGGCATTGTACGCCTATCTGCATAGCCGGCACACATTCCATCCTTTTGATTATGGCTATTATGATCATAGTCACTTCAGCCGCGAAGTGCTGCAGTTTACGGGCAAGCGACTGAAGCAACAGTAAAACTGTCCTTTTTTTACTTTTCCCGGGAAGGCCTTTGTGCGTACTTCGTATACATGAAAAGAAAGACGACGACCGCATTGCGTTTGCTGGTACTGATAATGCTTAGTATACCTACCCCATTATATAGCCAGAAAAAGGCCAGCATTGAGCCCGCTGCAATTGTAAAAGCAGCCCCCGGACTGATTGTGAAACAGGGCTACCTGGTAGTGCCCGAAAACCGGAAAAAGCAGAATGGGAAAGTAATAAAGATTCCTTTCGTTTTTGTGCGGCGACCTGAGCAGAGCGCTACCCGCAATGTATTTCTGTATACTACTGGTGGACCGGGATACAGCAGTATCGGTAATCTAGACAGCATCAAAGCCGATTTTGGAATGCTTAACCTCGGAGCATTTATCCTGTTTGATCAGCGGGGTACCAGGCGCGCAAAACCTGCATTGGATTGCCCGGAAGTGAATGAGGCCATCAAACGGAGTTATATCGAAAATCTTTCGCGGGATAGCCTGGTGCAACTGGCCGTACAGCAATGCCGCAATAGATTTGTCGCAACCGGTATTGATCTGTCTGCCTACAACACTACAGAAAGTGCGGCCGATATCAATGACCTGCGCATAGCCTTACAAATTGATTCACTGCACCTGCTGGGTGTTTCCTATAGCGGAGGGCTGATGCTTACTGTGGCAAGAAATCACCCGGAGGGCATACAGTCGCTGATACTTCAATCACCCTTGCCGGTGTTTACCAATTATGAAGAGCAGGCGTTGTTTAACATCAATGAAGCGCTGGAACAGGTGTTTACCAATGTGGATAATGACACTGCCTATGAGGGAAAATACAAAGGGCTGCGAAAGAAATTTCATGATTATTTCACCGGACTGGAAAACAAAAAGTTTACCCTGTATTATAAACCAAAAGAAAAACAGGATAGTGTACTCGTTTATTATGGCAAACATGAATTGCTGGATATGATTGTAGACCGGCTCAATACGAGGCAGGTAAACACCGTGCCCGGAGTTATTACCGATATTATTAACGGAGAACATAAAAAATATCTACCCGCACAACTGGATCAGTATTTTGCAGGTGACCTTAATTATACGGCGGGAATGCGGTATTCCATTTTTTGCAGTGAGCAGGTAAACTGGTCTGATGAATTGCTGGAAAAACAACAGGCGAAAATACTTCCCTGGTTAAAAGATTTTCGCTACAATAATGTTACTCATGCTATCTGCAGTTGCTGGAATGTAAAGAAGGAGCCGGCACTGGTGAAAACACCGGTATATTCCAACATACCGGTACTTATTGCTGCGGGTGATATCGATCCCTGGTGCAGTTTGTTCTACAACCGGCTTATAAAGAGAACCATGCCCAATACCCAAATACTTATCAGACGTCACGCAGGTCATGCACCTGGATTTGTGATTGATGGTACAGACTACCTGAAAATGTTTTTGGCAAATCCATACCGACAGATAACCGGAGTATCTGCATCCGTAAGGGTAGAATGAGCCAGAAAGGCAGAGAGTAAAAGATAGAAGGTCAAAGGGTAGCCCTATATATTTTGCCTTCTACCTTGCATTCTGCGCCTTTCACACGGCAATTTTCTCTACGGCCTTTTCAAACGCGGTTTCCTGTATACCCGGGATAGCCACGCCTTCCACGCGATAGGTGGTAATATCGTTGAGACCTACAAACCCCAATGTTTTGAGCAGATAAGGTTCTGTAAAATCGTATGATTTCATAGGACCATCACTGTATACACCACCGGAAGAAATAGCCAGGTACACTTTTTTATTTATCAGCAATCCCTCCGGACCTTTTTCGGTATAACGGAAAGTGACACCGGCACGTAATACATGATCCAGCCAGGCCTTAAGGCTTGAGTGAATGCCAAAATTGTACATGGGTGCGCCAATCACGATAGTGTCGGCTTCCATTATTTCTGCTATGGCTGCATCAGAATGACTGGCAGCTGCTGCCTGTTCTGTTGTTCTTTTTTCCGTTTCGGTCAGAAACGAACTCAGGTGCATTTCTTCGAGATGAGGGAAAGGCGTTTGTGTAAGATCATGTGTTTTTACAGTACTGCCGGGATATTTGGATTGCAGGTGTGCTACAATTTCATTGCCCAGTTTTATACTGAATGATGCGTTGCCTCTCGGACTGGAGATAATGTGCAGTATTTTCATTTGTCTTTTTTTGACAAAATTATTTTCACTACACAAGCCAAAGGACATACTATACCGTTGGATACTGCTATGCTTCAGGATACCGGCCAATGAACAGGATAGGTTAGTATCGCATTCAATTACAGGGCAACTACAACCTTGCCCACAGTCCTTCCCGATTCTACCTGTTCGTGTGCTTTGGATAATGCGTCAAACGGATAGATGGCCGATACATGTGATTTCAATATGCCTTTGCCGAGCCAGTCAGCAATTACCCGCATATCCTCGCCATTGGAGCTGACGAGAAAAAAATAACCCTCTACATTTCTGGCTTTTGCTTTTTCTGCAACTGCTTCATTCAACCCGGAGGGAATACTGATCAATGTACCACCTGCCCTGGTTACATACAGCGAGTTGTCGATATTGGAACCGCCGATTGTATCGAGTACAAAGTCAAAAACAGGTGTCGCTCCACTCCAGTTGAATGTAGTGTAATCAATATGTGCATCGGCTCCGAGACTCCATACAAAATCCCTGTTGCGCGCGGATGAAGTGCCTGTGACAATTGCCCCAAGATGTTTGGCTATCTGTACAGCATAATGTCCTACACCACCAGCAGCGGCATGGATCAATGCCTGCATCCCTGTCTGCAATTTTGCTTTATGCACCAATCCCTGATAAGCTGTCAATGCAGCAAGACTGGCCGCAGCGGCTTCTGCATGTGATATGGAAGCAGGTTTATGGGCGAGTTGTGAGGCCGGAGCCGCTACATATTCTGCATAGCCTCTGCCATGACCCGGAAAGTTGACCATACCAAAAACTTCATCGCCGCTATTAAATCCGGATGCTTTCGATTCGGTTATTACTCCTGAAATATCCCAGCCAAGGATCAGCGGACTTTCATCTTTGATACGGCCATAGACCCCTTTGCCGGTACGGCTCTTGATATCTACGGGGTTGATGCTGATTGCCTTTACGGCTATCAGTACCTCGCCATCCCGAGGGGTGGGCTTACTAACATCTCTAAGCTGTAAATTTTCTATGCCTCCCGGCTCTGTCAATATGATTGCTTTCATTTTTAAGTATTAGTAAGACAAAACTATACCGGATATGGCAGTTTCTAATTGTATAATTTTGTCCTTAAATGGTATTTCAGTACTCAAAAGGATGATACTATGAAACGGGAAAATCTGCACGAGCCTTATTCCATTACATACAAAACAATTGAGGAATGCTTTAAGCAGGTACACCGGCACAATTTTTTTGAACTGGTTTATATAATAAACGGTACAGGCTGGCAGAGCATCAATAAAAACAGGTTTGCCTATCATACCGGACATTTATTTCTGATCACTCCGGATGATTATCATTCTTTCGATGTGCAAAGCACCACTACATTTTTCTTTTTACGATTCAATAATATTTATCTAAAAGATGGCCGCCTTCCTGTGGAGAATGTGCAGCGACTCGAGTTTATTCTGCAAAACGCCAATCATCGTCCGGGATGTATACTGAAGAATCAGGCAGATAAGCAACTGGTAAAGCCGCTGATCGAAGCCATGGTGCGGGAGTACATAAATGGGGATATTTATAATCAGGAACTTATTCAGCAACTGGTCAACACATTGATTGTAGTGGTGGCGCGCAACATTGCGAAGTACCAGGAACTGGAGGTTTCTGAACAGACAGACACACGCGTGCTTGACATGCTGCAGTATATCCAGACGCATATATATGAACCAGAAAAACTCCGGGCGGAGCAGCTAAGCCGTCAGTTTAATATCTCACCGACTTATCTGAGCCGTTATTTCAAACACCATACCGGTGAAACCATGCAACAGTATATTGCCGGCTATAAAACGCGCCTGATCATACACCGTCTGCAGCATAGCGAAAAAAGGATCAGCGAAATTGCTGCTGAATTCAATTTTACTGACGAAAGCCATTTTACCAAATTCTTCAAATCCCAGTCTGGCTATTCTCCCAGGAAATTTCGTGAACAATACCGACATTCTTTAACTACCTGAATTTTAATAGAATACAGACGACAAGGGCGCCAGCAATGGCCCATCTTAATTTAATGGCTCTGAAAATCAATAAATTAAGAGAATAAGTATTGAAATATTTTAATATTGTCAAGTTATAGATTGACAAAAAAATAATATTGTAAAGGTATAACTTGACAAATTTGTATCTTTGTAAAGGTATAACTTGACAAATATGATAAAGACCATTTTATTACATGAGCAATTGGAAGGACGGATGCGCACATTAGCTAATCCCAAAGCTGTGACACCCTTACCCACAGGCTGGATCAGGGCCGTTCGCCTTGCGTTAGGTATACGGGCGCAGCAGTTGGGAAAAAAGCTGGCCATAACCCGCCAGGCTGTAGTAGATATGGAGAAAAGGGAAGTGGAAGGCACTATTACACTTAAGTCTCTTCAGGATGCTGCAGTTGCCCTGGATATGAAACTGGTTTATGGTTTTGTGCCCAAGGATGGCAGCCTTGATGCGCTGATCGAAAGAAAGGCAAAAGAACTGGCTATGCAGATTGTGATGCGTACATCACAAACTATGTTGCTGGAAGAGCAGGCCAATACAGAAGAACGTCTGAAAAAAGCCATCGAAGACCGCACCAACGAATTGAAGCGGGATATGCCCAAAACTTTATGGGATTAGAACTCAAATATGACGAAGGGCAAACGTTGCTGGAAGACGAAGAAAAAGAAGGCCTTCTTGTGCCTACTATTGCCACACGTGGTGAGTTGGATGAATTTGAGCAGTATAATATAGAGCAGGCCATATTATGGTCAATGGGTCGCTCTTTTAAACCGGAGATGATTTTTACGGAAAAGTTTATTCAAACGGTGCATCAACAGATGTATGGATTGGTTTGGAAGTGGGCGGGTGAGTTCAGAAGAACCAATAAAAACATTGGGGTGGATAAATGGCAGATTGCTACCGGGCTCAGACATCTTATTGATGATGCTGTATTCTGGCATGAGCATACAACTTATCCGCCCGATGAACTGGCTTTGCGTTTCAAACACAGGCTGGTGAGTGTACATTGTTTTCCGAATGGGAATGGCCGGCATAGCCGGTTAATGGCAGATATTATTGTCAGCAAGTTGTATACACAGCCTGTATTCAGTTGGGGAGCAGTTGGTCTTACCCGGAAAGGTGAGGCACGCCGTACTTACCTGACTGCATTAAAAGCAGCGGATGCAGGCGATATACAACCACTGCTGAAGTTTGCCAGATCCTGATTGTTGTTAACAGCGAGGTGTTTTTGCCGGAGGTTAAATTATGCTTTATCCTTCGTCCTTAATTTAAAAGGGCGCCATGGGCGCCCTTTTTTGATCAAAGCCTTATTTTGTTTACTGGTTATTTTCTGAAATCGTTAATACCATAATAGTAAACATTGGAGCTACCGGGGTAAACACCTTCCAGTTGCAGATTACTGTCTTGTTTGCTTAGCACTTGTTTCAGCTCATCAACAGAGCGGACAGCTTGTCCATTGACCCTGGTGATGATAAATCCGGATTTCATGTTGGTCTGATCATTGATAAGCCCTTCATTATTGATATCTGCCACACGTACTCCGCCACTGATGCCGGCTTTTGCTGCATCTGCCTTACTGAGCGATTCGAATTTAGCACCCAGTTCGTCCAGGACAGCGTCCTGCTGACTGGCAAATGTGCCCATTTTATTTTTCAGGACAGCTGTGGCGGTTTTCTGATCTTTACCGCGCAGGTAACCAATAGTGATTTTATCACCGGGTTTGTAACGGGCTACTTTTTCTGAAAGTTCTGCACTGGTGCTGACAGGCTGGCCGTCGATACTGGTAATGATATCACCTTTACGGATACCGGCCTGAGCGGCAGCGCCCGAAGGATCGGTTTCCATTACCCAGACACCATTGATATCATCGGTAATACCCAGTTCTTTTTTATGTGCATCATCCAGATCTTCGGGGGCCATGCTGATGCCGAGGTAACCCCGTTGCACTGAACCAAATTTCATAATGTCGCCAATAACCTTCTTCATGAGATTGGAAGGAATGGAATATGCATAACCTGCATATGAGCCGGTAGGCGAGGCAATGGCGGCATTAATACCAATCAATTCACCATCTGTATTAATCAACGCGCCGCCACTACTGCCGGGATTGACAGCAGCGTCTGTCTGAATAAATGCTTCGACAGGTGCTGCGCCCATACGGTTGATACCTATGTTACGGCTTTTAGCGCTTACTATACCCTGGGTAACGGTCACGTCGAGATTGAGGGGATAGCCGATGGCTAATACCCATTGTCCGAGGTGTACATTGTCTGAGTTGCCTACAGGCAGCACGGGCAGATCATGTGCATCTATTTTAAGAAGCGCCAGATCTGTATTGGGATCAGTGCCGACTACTTTGGCAGTGTAATTTTTACGATCGTTGCAGGTAACGGTGATCTCGGTGGCGCCATCCACCACGTGATTGTTGGTGACGATATAGCCATCGCTGCTGATGATAACGCCGGATCCGGACGCTTTCTGATCGGGTTGTACAAAACCACCACCATCGCCAAAGAATCTTTTAAAGAGCTCATCATTGCCAAACAAATCACCGAAGGGATTTTGTTGCTGTTGCTGTTTGCGGGACGATGTCTGGTTGAATTTTATGACAGTTCGTATATGCACTACCGATGCCACACTTCCTTCGGCTGCCTTTTCAAAATCGGCAGGAGGAGCGGCATTCTCTGTATACCTGGTTTTTACCAATGGCATCTGTTCGCCTTGTATGGCACTGTTTACTGTTTCGCGGCTATGACTAAACATAAAGTAGCTGCTTGTCAGAAACATGCCTGCCGCAAGAGCCAGTAGGATTTTCACATTGCTTTTCATTGTTTACTTTTTAATGAGTGAGAAAATTGATCGGGTTTCCCGGAATAACATCCTTTAGGAATGGTCGGGGAATTTGAATTTTTTAAAAATGGATTTTACTTCGGCATTTACATCTTTGGACCTGACACGGGGTGAGGATATCTCACCTTTGGCCCAGCCCTGCCAGATCAGGTTATTATTACGCGCATCTACCATGTTGATGGTAAGCTGACCTTCGCGGAAGGGTACATTGTAGCTGCGGTATCCCATGAGCATGGAAGGGCTCCAGATACGGTAGATGCGGCCATGACCACCATACAGGTATTGTGTGAAAGGATAACTGTATACCGGATCTGATTCACGTTTTACGGAACGTTCTACTGCTATGGTATAATCGAGCAGTACATCCGGAGTGTTGTCGGCTTCCTTCCATCCCTTTTTATTGAGTTCGGCGGCTACTGCGTTTTTAATATTGTTGTCGATAATATCATTGTTCCATTTATCTGATTTTTCGGTGGGTGTACTGCTCCAGGCGTAAGTCCTGTACTGGCTGAAGTCAACACCTTTTGCTGTTTCTGTATGACTGGTAACACTACAACCGGCGAAAGTCAGTGCCGTCAGCGCTACCAGTGACACGGAGATTCTGAATGTGCGTTTCATGACTTTCGGTTTTAAAAAATGTTATTAACTGTATTAAAATTAGATCGAGGTTACAGGTGGTTAAAGACGTAATCGGCCGGCAGGCAAAACCAGTCGCTGAATGCTGTATCTATGGACTCATCACTTTGTTTAGAATTTGTTAACTGCGCGGAGATTTGTAAGTTTATGGAGTTGGTTTAATCAAATCTGCTGTTATGGAATACGAAATCTTATTGCGTTTCCTGCTGGCATCCCTGTGGGGTGGAATTGTGGGAATTGAACGGGAGTACCGGAGCAAATCTGCTGGTTTCCGTACCATGACCCTGATCTCTATCGGGGCCTGTTTTTTTACTGTGATGTCTTTGGGAATTGGCAACCCTTCCAGCCCGGACAGAATTGCTTCCAATATTGTTACCGGTATCGGTTTTTTAGGCGCGGGCGTTATTTTCAGAGGTGAGAACCAGGTAAACGGAATTACTACAGCGGCGACTATCTGGGCCGTGGCTGCTGTGGGTATGGGTATTGGCGCAGGATATTATCTTCCTGCCGCGTTTGCCTGTATTTTTATTCTTATTATCCTTGCTCTGTTGCCTTACGTTGAGACCAGGATTGACCGCATAAATCAAACAAGACGATATGTTATCACGGTACCTTTTTCGAGAGATATGGTTAATGGAATTGAGCAACAGTTCCGGCAGGCCAATCTTAAGTACAAATTGACCCGGCAGATAAAAGCAAATGATAATCTTACTCTTTACTGGACGGTACATGGTTCGGCACGTAATCATCAGCAACTGATTCATGGACTTTTACAGGACCCGGCTATCAGCCGGTTTGAATATTAACAAAAGCCTTGAAGACTCTTAAGCAGTTTTGTATATTTAGTAAGCAAACCTGTTTTCTATGTCCGGCAATGCCGATGCTAAAAAGAATGTATGGATTCACATCTACCGTCTGGTAAAGCCATACAAAAAAAGGCTTTTGCTTGTATTTGTGATCAGCCTGCTTGCTACAGGAGTTACTTTATTTGAGCCTCTTATATACCGTGAAGCGGTTAATGATATTGCAGGCCTTTTTGTACAGCAGGCCAGAGACGATGCTGCTGCCCAGTATGGAGATACGCAGCAGGACAATGAAGGGCCGGATCTGCCTATACTGGATAAACTGATCGGAAAGCCGGCCGCACCAATTGTAGCAGATACCAGCTATACCTATGACACGATTCATTACCTGAAAGACACAATCATTGTAAAAACCCTGAAACAGGGTATACATGGCAGGCATCACCGGCAAAAGATTGTAACTCTTAAACAAAAGCAAAAGGTATCGGAAACAAAGGTGGTACGTGAACCGCATACGCGTACGCATGTAGCCCCCCGCACACCATATCAGGCGTTTAACACTTTATTATGGGCAGTGATCCTGCTGTTTCTGATAAATTTAGTGGGCCTTATTTTCTGGCTTATTGGCGAAAACCTCAACGTAAAGCTGTCCTGTACCATTGAGCGAAATTTTATTCAACGCACATTCGGGCATGTACTGAAATTACCGCTTTCATTTTTTGCCCGCCGATCCAGTGCAGCATTACACAAACAGATTGATCAAAGTGAAGAGATCTCGGCTACCGTTACCTATTTCACCAAAGATATTTTTCCGGAGATCGTGAGCCTCGTAGGTATTCTTATTATTATGTTCTGGCAAAATTATGTGCTGGCACTTTTGTCATTGCTGATTGTACCATTTTATATATGGATCACTATTCGCTCTACGCGACGGCTGGAGATGACCCTGTCAGGGTATTATGAAAAATGGGAAGAGGTCTCAGCACGTATGCAGGATGCGCTGGCAGGTATTAAAACAGTAAAGCTATCAGGCGCAGAGGCCCGTGAAGTAGCCCGGTTGAAGGAGCGGGCTACGGCTGCATACGACGATTACATGAAAAGGTCTTTTTTATCTAATAAATACTCTTTCTGGCAAATACTATTGACACATCTGGCTACGGCTATGGTGTTGAGTTATGGAGGTTACCTGGCGCTGCAGCATAAACTTACACCAGGCGATGTGGTGATGTTTGTAGCTTACCTGGATATGCTTTATTCACCAATCGACAACCTGGCAGAAATCTGGTCAGATGTACAACAGAATATAACTTCGGTAGCACGCGCGTTTAAATTGCTGGATACAGAAGCCCCGGGACCGGGTGGTGCAGAGCTGCAGGTGAGTCATGGAAAAGTAGAATTCAATAATGTAGTATTCGGTTATTCGGCAGACAGAAAAGTATTAAAAGGCCTTTCATTCACCGCAAGGCCTGGTCAGGTGACAGCACTTGTTGGACCATCAGGCGCCGGTAAGACCACTACTGTAGATCTGATCCTGAAATTATTTGAACCGCAGCAGGGCGCTGTTTTAATTGACGGACAAAATATCTCAGGCACAGATGAATCATCGTTGCGGCGCAATGTAGGGATGGTAACAGCAGATGGAGCTGTATTCAGGGGTACGCTGGCAGATAATATCCGTTACAAAAAACCCGGTGCAACTGATGATGAAGTGGAAGCTGCGGCCATAGCCGCCGGCATGCAGGCCACCTTACAGCGCCTGCCCGATGGGCTGGCTACTGCAGTAGGAGAAAGCGGCTTTGGACTTTCGGTGGGCGAGAGGCAGCGCTTGCAAATAGCCCGTGTGATTATTGACAAACCCCGCATATTGATCATGGATGAGGCTACCGCCAATCTTGATTATGCTACAGAAGCCGAGGTGAAAAAGACTATTGACGAAATACGCCGGGAAAATACGGTGATTATTATCGCACATCGGTACTCGATGGTTAAAGATGCAGACCTGGTAATAGTACTGGATGAGGGGCAGGTGCTGGAACAGGGTACGCCGGCTGCATTAATTGATAAAGGAGGATGGTTTGCCGATTTTGCTGCTGCTGGCGAAGAAGAGGAGACAGCAGAGAGCGGGAAAGCTGAAGAAGAAGCTGAAGAGACCATTGACGAATATGAAGAGGATGCCGGTGAAGAAAGTGAAGAAGATGATGAATCAGGGGCTTGATCTGAAATAAGTATAAATAAATTTAACTCACTACTATGGCATGGAAGACCTATATAAAAGAAAAAATCTGGCCTTTTCTGGCTGGTATGGGCAGTGCCCTGGTGATGGTACTGGCTTTTTTTATTCCATCGTTACAGGATCAGTACGATCGTTATCAGTCGAGAAAAGTAATTGGTCAGTATGAAAACCTGGGCAATGCTTTTTTTGAAGAAGAGAAGTATGACATGGCTGAACAAGCCTATCAGAAGGCATTTGAGTTGTCTGACAACAAACGACTGGATATTGAAATAAAACGGCTGCAGTCAAAGATCAACCGCATCGACATTGATCCAAAGTGGGGTGGGGCTCCTCCCGAAGACCTGGAAGAGATCGATTTTCAGTATGTGCTGCATTTGCAGAAAGGTAAAGAGAATGATAAGGCACGGGTTGCAACATTGAATAGCTATGGCATATTTCTGGCAGCGACGCATCGGCCACAGAAATCGGAAGAAACTTTTTTTGAGGCTATTAAGACAGATTCAACGGATGCCAGGGCCTATATAAACCTGGGCAATTTATATGATCAGCAGGGGAAAAAACAGGCAGCAGTAAAATACTATCAACAGGCTATTGCACTGGATGCGGAAAATGCCCGGGCCCACTATAATCTTGGGCTATTGTACCAGGAGCAGGGATTGCTGATCAATGCACACCAGCAGTTTACAGCTGCTTTCAAAGCGGACTCTGCAGACAAGGATATCAGGGAGCAGTATACGCGATCAATTAATGATACCGCGCGATAATCAGATGCTTTAACCGAAATTGGTTTCCAGCAGCCTGACAAGGTCTTCTATATTGCCGGCGTAGTGATGCCCCCCTGTAAGTCTGTAGTTGTAATAATGACTAACCTTGATATTGCTGACTGGGAAATCGGTTTCATTGCTGCCAAAAACAGTAGCCAGCCGGTTTACTTTCATTTTATTTATTTCAGCAACCACATCACTGCTTCTTTTTCTGTCACCACCCAGGAGGTCGCTCCAGTGGATCTCAAAATCTGTAGAACCTGAAGGAGAGAGCAGGATAACACTTTTCAGTTTTCCTGAAAGATTGCTGTCAAGCCTGTTTGCAACAAATGGCGCAACATCAGCTCCGAAAGAATAACCGATCAGGATTATCTGCTGACTGACACGGCCTTTTAATTTGCCAGTTATATAATTATTGATATCCGAAGCTGTTTGCCCGGGTGTTTTTTTATCCCAGAAATAGGAGCGGGAGTTAATGGCTGTAACATTGTACCCTTTACCATTGATGCCGGCACACAGACTTTTCGAAAAATCGTTCAATCCGCCATCGCCGCTAATATATAATACGAGCGGTTTATCATTTGCTCCAGCCCACTCCTGCACCGGCAGTCCTGCTGCCAGCAACTTAAAAGGCAGGAGCAGCAATATGTATATGATGATATTAAAGGATTTTGATCTCATGGTTTCATGACGGTATTAAGGGCAATGGGCAACTGTAGCAGGTCGTAGTCATTGTCGTAAACGAGGTATTTATTTTCCCAGATGGTTGCGTATTTTTCCTTGAACTCGCGCAGGCCTTTGTAATGCTGAAAGCGCCGGATTCTGGCAGCCGCCAGCCTGATCAGTTGCTCAGCCGTATTGTCAGGTTGAGAAATTCCGGTCATAGGCGCCATGCCAAGGTTTAAAAATTGTTTTTGATGATCGCGGGCATATTGAATCAGCCGTACAATCAGGGCATCCATAGCCGCACCGGGTGCATCAGTTGTTTTGCGGATAAGATCGTACGTGCAATCATCTTCTGCATAATCAGGTATAATATTGAGAAATGCTTCAATTTCGCCTGCATCATTTTCGACGGTGATGACCGGTTGTCGTGAAAGCTCCTTTTCATCAAACATTCCCTGTGAAAAAACGGTTTCTTCTTTTTCAAACTCCCGCAGCCAGTTATCTGATACCCGTTTCAATCCGCTCATCAATTGGGGGCTGTGCGGGGGCTCGTATACACGTGTTTGATAATTTTTTTTCTCAAGACTATTGAGTCCGTTCCGCAGCGATTTTTTATCTTTTCCTTCCAGGCTAAACTGGTTTACATCGAGAATAGCTTCCTGTCCGATCATGAGTTTGCTTTTGCGAAGCTGGGCAAACCAGGGCATGCTGTTTTCGTCGACACGATAATAAGCGGGTTTGAGCCCCATCTTACGACAATGCTGGTCAAATTCCCGCAGCACCTCTACTTTATGTTCAGCAGAGCAAACAGGTTCTTCCAGAACAATAGCAAATCCACCGGCAATCCGGTAAGCAATGAACGCGTCGTGCCGGTCAGACAGAAAAAATAATTTGTCTTTGTACAGTTTAAAATAATCGACAGATGAGTTGCCGTATTGCTCCAGTATGAATCGTGCCTTTTCCCTGTGGCTTTCATTAGTGCTATGCAGCAGGCGCTGCGGGCGAACCAGGCTATATAACAACAATCCCCAGGTCAGAAACCCGACAATACGGATCAGCCATATAAACTCGTGGCCAAATCGTGTGATCGGATGCAGAGAACTGTCTTCAATCAGCAGGAAACTTTTGAAAGTGTGAAGCAATGATTGCTGCCAGGTAAAATCGATGCCGAAATGTTTCTTATCTATAAAGTAAAAGCTGATAAATCCAAATAATAACACTCCTATAAGAGCCGTGAGACAGGTAGTGACGCCGGTACGGATCCATTTGATACTACTTCTTATCCGGTATTGCTGGGCAGTGCTGAGCAGCATGATCAGGGAGATAACAGCAATAGTCGCTTCTTCATAGTCAAGTGCCTTGCTCAGGTGGCCGATGAGTGATACCACACTAAGAATAATGGCGATGACCCAGGCGCTGCGTAATCCTTTTATCAGAAAAGCAGATGTGATCAGCAAGCCCAGACCTACAAATAATATCAACAGGTTCGATGCATGAATGGCGCCAAGTGGCAGATACTCTTTCAGGATGGTGATTCGATGATGGATAGGAGGTGTTACAACTGAAATAATATTAATAATTCCCAAGCTCAGAGTAAGTAGGGCCGGAGCGAGTCTGAAAAATATTTTACGACCTTTCCAGGCAAAGGCGAGTAAACCCAGCAGGAGAGGAACCCAGAATTCAAATACCCGATATAAAACGGTTATGGATAAAGCCTGGAAACTATTATAACCAAACTGTTCCAGCACATACACCATCGACAACTCTACGGCACCCAGTCCTCGAAGGAAAGGGGAGACGATCATCAGCAGCACTACAATGATATAGGCTGCTGCAGCGGCTCCAAAGGAAGGCGTAGCTCCCAGGGCCAGCATGGCAATATAGATATGTACCATACCACAAAGCTCTACTCCCAGCGAATAAAGTATGACAGATATGAAATGACGGGGATGTACATTGGCGGCAAACAATTCATCGAGAGAAGGAGCCAGGGATGGAAATTTCTTCTCGATCCATAGATACAGGCGTTTTTTTTGCTGAATGGACCTGACTGCCAGGTAGAGCAAAACCATTACTGCTACCAGTGTCAGCAAACCTATCCAGGCATTACGAAACTGGCTGTGACTGATCACTGCATAGACAACCACGGGCAGGCCGGCGAGAAAAACGGTGAGCAATCCGGCAAATCCATACAGGGCGCTGGCCTGGTGTACCTGTGATTGATTAAAGCGCTGACGTCTGATCTGCGATGGAGAATAGGCCAGTGAACTTACTCCTCCTGCCGGGAGAAAGACACTGATGAAGTTTCGCTTCAGAAAAAGAGCAGTGGCATCTTTCCATCTTAAGCGCAGGCCAATGGCATCAAATGCTTTTTTGTACATGGCGGCCTGGAAAAAAATGTAAAGGCCTGTAACTGCAAAGCCCGCAATGAGCCACCAGCTGCTGGCCTGGCTGAGTTGCGGACCAATGGTATGTAATTCTTTCCGTTCGCTTCTGAAGAATACTACTGCCAGCAGCAACATCAGCAAAGCAAGGATTTCCCGCCAGTGAGCGCTGGCGGAAAATCGTTTGACTTTCTTTTTAGACAAGGTTTGCATGTGATATTATTTCACACGTGAGAAGGTGTTACCAACTGCTTTTAAAAAAGACGGCTATTTTTCAGTACCGGGCTTTTTGGCGGCTGCCTTATTTTCCTTGAATCGTTTGTCGGCGGTACCATCTTTCTTTACATGTACCATTTGTTTGTTTTCTTTATAACGCTTATCGGGCGTGCCATCTTTCTTGAGCGGGCCTGTAGTTTTTGCCTGAACAGCCGCTGTTTCTGTTTTCTTTTCAGCTTGTTTTACAGCAGCTGTGGTGTGCTGTGTTTTTTGTTTGGCAGACTCCGTGGCTGCAACGGCATGTTTTGCGGTCACCTGTTTTTTTGCAGGGGCTGCGGCGGGTGTTTGCGTTTGGGCAGAAGCAGCGAGGCTGATTCCGAGCAGCATGGAGCAAGCGATGAGGATCTTTTTCATGATTTTTTTTTGTTTAATAAATAATAGGCAACGCATTCTGGGTTTTTTGGGGAGCCGAATGAAAGAGGCATACCCGTGCCGGAGATAGTTGCTCAATAAAGCTAAGGCGGCGGCCGGAGGCTTATCGGGTTAATAAGCCGGTTGAGGGAAAAGTGTCGGCCAAAAAGGGAAAACTTTCGATGGATCATTTCGTTATTATCTGGTTAATATGGCAGGCAGCTATCTACCGGGATTAGTCAGAATTATACCAAAGCAGCCGGAATTAAGGATGGAAATTTGTAGTCCTTATTACATATTCGCTGAACAGGAAGCAGTTTTTCCGGGTATTTTTCTTTTCAGGTCTTCCGCTTGCCTTATTGGTCCCGGATCACAGGCTGGTGCGTATCCCCCGCGATCGAACCGCAGCTGATACACGCCGCTTATTTTGGTGGATTACTGCTGCTATATTGAGTACACAAACAGGTCAATTATTATTAATAAAAATCAAATAGAATGGAATACAGATTTTTAGGCGGATCGGGTCTGCAGGTACCGGTGCTGAGTTTTGGCACAGCCACATTTGGAGGAGGCAGTGAGTTCTTTAAAGCATGGGGAAGTACACAGGCAGATGAAGCCCGCAGACTGGTAAATCTTTGTCTGGATGCAGGTGTAAATCTTTTTGACACGGCAGATATTTATTCAGACGGTATGGCCGAGGAGATACTGGGTGAAGCTATCCGCGGCATTCAGCGGGACAAGCTATTGCTTTCTACCAAAAGCACCTTTACGTTTGGTCAGGCACCCAATAATCAGGGCTCTTCCCGTTTTCATATCCTGCGACAGATAGAAAGTAGTCTGAAACGACTGGGAACAGACTATATTGATATTTATCACATGCATGGGTTTGATGGTAATACACCTGTGGAAGAAACATTACGTACACTGGACGACCTGGTTCAGAGTGGTAAAGTGCGTTATATAGCAGCCTCCAATTTTTCGGGGTGGCACCTGATGAAGTCACTGGGTATATCGGATAAATACGGCTGGAGTCGTTATGTAGCTCACCAGGTATATTATTCCCTGGCCAACCGGGAGTATGAATGGGAGCTGATGCCGCTGGGGCTTGATCAGCGGATAGGCGCTATTGTATGGTCTCCGCTGGCTGCAGGGCGCCTGGGTGGGCGGTATGGACGTAATAAGCCAGTGCCGCAGGATGGGCGTGTAGCGCAGGGAGGCAGTCCCATGCCAGAAATGGTGGTAAAAGAAAAGGCGCTTTATACTATCATTGATGCACTCAATGAGGTGGCTGCTGAAACCGGAAAGACAGTTGCCCAGGTGGCGCTCAACTGGCTGTTGCAAAGACCTACGGTTTCCAGCATTATCATAGGAGCGCGCAATGAAGAACAATTAAAACAAAACCTGGAAGCCGTAGGCTGGAATCTCAACCGGTCGCAGGTACAAAAACTGGATGCAGCCAGTGATGTGCCCTCTATTTATCCCTACTGGCATCAGTGGAAGAATAAGACGCTCAATCCCACGCCTGATTTCTATTCGGGGTTAACAGAATAAAAAAATTGCACAAAAATTCAGGAAAGCACGGCACCAGGTGTCGTGCTTTTTTCTGCAATCAATTGTTCATAATTAGCCCCATCTCATTTGATCCGGTATACCGTGCAGCTTCTAATCGTATAATCAGTACCTTGCTGTCATGACACGATTTTGCCTTGCCCTTGATCTGAAAGATGATGCCCGGCTCATTGCAGAATATGAAGCGCATCATCGCCGCGTGTGGCCGGCTATATTACAAAGTATCCGGCAGTCGGGTATTGAACAATTGCAGATATACCGGGCCGGCAACCGCCTGTTTATGATCATGGAAGTAAATGATACATTCAGTTTTGAAGAAAAGGCCGCAGCCGATGCAGCCAGCTCCGATGTACAGGATTGGGAAAAACTGATGTGGAATTATCAGCAGGCGATACCTGCAGCACGACCCGGAGAAAAATGGATGCTGATGGATAAAATATTTGATCTGGCAGAAACTGCAGATCTCTAACAGGTTTGCTAATCATCAACTCTTGAAAGCAATGGAGATTTTTAAACTGACGGGCAAAAAAGCAATTGTAACCGGTGCGGGTAGTGGTATAGGTCGCGCCATAGCAAAACTTTTTGCTGCACAGGGTGCATTCGTCTATGTAGCCGATATCGGGAAGCAACAGGCCGATGCGGTAGTGGCATCTATTAAAGATGAAGGCGGGCAGGCATCGTCGTTGCTTTGTGATGTATCCAGTCAGTCGGCAGTAAAAGAGGCCTTTGCCGTGACAGTGCAAATTGATATACTGGTCAACAGTGCCGGTATCTCACATATTGGCCGTGCAGATAATACTACCGAAGAAGATTTTGACCGCATCTATCAGGTAAATGTAAAAGGCGTATATAACTGTATTCAGGCCGCATTGCCGGCTATGATGAAATCGGGTGGCTCTATCATCAACCTCGCTTCGGTAGCGGGCAATGTGGGACTGCCCGACCGGTTTGCCTACAGTATGAGCAAAGGTGCTGTGATCGGTATGACTCTTTCGGTGGCGAAAGACTATCTCGCTGCCAACATACGCTGCAACTGCATTTCTCCCGGTCGTGTGCATACTCCTTTTGTAGATAATTTTCTGGCAAAAAATTACCCGGGACGGGAACAGGAAATGTTTGAGAAACTGGCCAAAACCCAACCCATTGGCCGTATGGGTAAACCGGAAGAAATTGCTGCACTGGCGCTTTATCTCGCCAGCAATGAAGCTTCTTTCATTACCGGATGTGATTACCCGATTGATGGCGGATTTATTAAATTGAATAACTAACCTTTATTTATATACAGCGAATATGAAACTGATCAGATTTGGCGCTGCCGGACAGGAAAAGCCAGGCATTATTGTTAACGAAACCCGTTATGATGTATCATCGCTGACTGCAGATTACGATGAGCAGTTTTTTGCCAGCGGCGGTTTGACCCGTTTGCAGGAGCTCGTGGGCAAATCTGTTGAGCATCTGCCGGTGGTGGACGCTGCCGTACGATTGGGTTGCCCTGTGAGCCGGCCTTCCAAGATCATTTGTATCGGGCTCAACTATGCCGATCATGCAGCCGAAAGCAATATGGAGCTGCCTAAAGAGCCCGTTGTTTTTTTCAAGGCCACCACAGCTATTACCGGTCCCAACGATGAGCTGATCATTCCCCGCAACAGTATCAAAACAGACTGGGAAGTAGAACTGGCAGTAGTAATAGGGAAACGGGCTTCCTATATAGAGGAGGCAGATGCCCTGAATTATATAGCGGGTTATACCCTGCATAACGATTATAGTGAAAGAGCTTTTCAACTGGAGCGGGGTGGTCAGTGGGTAAAAGGAAAAAGCTGCGACAGCTTTGCGCCTATTGGCCCCTGGCTGGCTACATCTGATGAAATGGGCGATATCAATAACCTGCGTCTTTGGTTAAGTGTCAATGGAAAAATGTATCAGGATGGCAATACACATAATCTTGTTTTCAAAATACCTTTCCTGGTATCCTACCTCAGCCAGTTTATGACATTGCTGCCGGGAGACATTATTTCTACCGGTACACCCGCAGGTGTAGGGCTGGGACAAAAACCCGAACCTATATATATTAAACCGGGCGATGTGATTGAACTGGGTATTGATGGTCTGGGAAGCAGTCGCCAGGAAGCCAAAGCATTCACTAAATGATACGATCATGATCATTGATGCACATGTACATTTCTGGAAATATGACCCGCAGCGCGATGCCTGGATCACCAATGATATGAGAACCCTGCAGCAGGATTATTTACCGGAACACCTGCTGCCGGTATTGAAGCGTAATGAAATCAATGGGGTGGTGGCTGTGCAGGCCGACCAGAGTGAGCTGGAAACGCATTTCCTGGTAGAAATGGCCAAAACACATGGATTTATTAAAGGTGTGGTTGGCTGGATCAATTTGCGGGGCGCAGATATAGAAAAACGGCTGACTTATTTTTCCCAGTATCCTGTCATCAAAGGGTGGAGACATATCGTGCAGGCTGAACCCGATGGTTTTCTGACCGACCCTGCGTTTTTGCAGGGCATGAAGCTATTGCAGCAATATGGATATACGTATGATCTGCTTATTCGCGAACATCAGCTTACAGAGGCCGTGAATTTTGCCCGTCAGTTGCCGGAGCAACCGATGGTGGTGGATCATATGGCCAAGCCGGCTATTCGTAAAAAAGAATTTGCCGCATGGGAAAAAGGTATTCGCTCACTCGCGGCTTTGCCTAATGTGTACTGTAAACTCTCCGGCCTGCTTACAGAGGCAAACTGGAAAGAATGGAGTGCTGCCGATTTTTATCCCTGCCTTGATGTGGTGATGGATGCATTTGGTGAGCAGCGCCTGATGTTTGGCAGCGACTGGCCGGTGATGCTGTTGTCGGGTATTTATGTGCAGTGGAAAAGCCTGATTGAAAAATACATGGAAGACCTGCCCGACGAAAGTAAGGCTGCCATAATGGGTGGCAACGCCATTGACTTTTATCATTTATAAAAGAGCGAATAATGGATCTGCAGCTAAAAGATAAGATCGTGATTGTGACCGGGGGCGCCAAAGGTATCGGACTGGGAATTGTACAGCAACTGGCTGCTGAAGGTGCTGTGCCGGTGATAGTAGGACGCAATCAGCAGGATAATGAAAATGCGCTGATCAGTATTGAGGGAAAGGGCCTGCAGGTGACGGCAGAGCTTTCTGACCCTGCTGCATCGCCGATGGCGGTACAGATTGTAATGGAGAAATATGGCCGTATAGATGGCCTTGTCAATAATGCAGGAGCTAATGATGGTGTGGGACTCGCCAGCGGAAGTTATGAGGCATTTATGGCTTCACTGCATCGCAATGTGGTACATTATTACCTGATGGCGCATCATGCATTGCCTGCTTTGAAAGCAAGTGGCGGTGCCATTGTAAATATCAGTTCCAAAACGGCCGAAACCGGTCAGGGTGGTACATCGGCTTATGCAGCAGCCAATGGAGGGCGTAATGCGCTCACGCGTGAATGGGCCGTGGAACTCTTGCCTTATAGTATTCGTGTCAATGCCATTGTGGTGGCAGAGTGCTGGACGCCACTGTATGAAAGCTGGATCAGTCAGCAACCCAATAGTGAAGAAATGCTCCGTGCGATCGTATCGCATATACCACTGGAGAAACGAATGACCACTACAGCCGAAATAGCGGCTATGGCCTGCTTTCTGTTGTCTGCCCGCTCGAGTCATACTACCGGTCAGCTGATACATGTAGATGGAGGTTATGTACATCTTGACCGTGCTGCCGGCCGTTAGATTAATTTATTGTAAAGAATACCAGTACCGGCAGATTTCACTGCCAGCACTTTCCGTTAACGCATTTAATTGATTATATTGGGCTAAACTACTTGATTGGCTCAATCTGAAACTGCACTCAAGCGAACGCTCAATGCCAGCATGCTCTGGGGTCTGGGGGTCGGTTATGTGATTTCGGGCATGTATTTTGGCTGGAACCTGGGTCTGGAAAAAGGCGGTACACTGGGACTTGCCATTGCCACAGGGTTTGTGATACTCATGTATGTGGCATTTACCTTTAGCTATACAGAACTGGCCTGCGCCATTCCCAAAGCCGGTGGTGCATTTGATTATGCAGGCCGGGCACTCGGAAAAGATATCGGCTTTGTGGCGGGCATGGCGCAGAATATTGAATTCATTTTTGCGCCGCCAGCCATTGCATTTGCGATAGGAGCATACTTTCATATTTTCTTTCCGCAGTTGGGAATAGAGACCATTGCTGTGCTGGTATACGTGATCTTTACAGCGCTTAATATTTATGGAGTAAAGGCTGCGGCCACTTTTGAACTCGTCATTACGATACTGGCTGTAGGTGAACTGCTCCTTTTTGCCGGAGTAAGCCTTCCGCATTTCAGCTGGCAGCATATGCAGCAAAATGCCTTTCCGCATGGCTGGGCAGGCGTGCTGGCCGCCATTCCATTTGCTATCTGGTTTTTTCTGGGTATAGAAGGTGTGGCCAATGTGGCGGAAGAAACCATTAATCCGCAACGTACGATCATCAAAGGGTTTGGCTCTGCCATACTCACGCTGGTGCTGCTTTGTATTCTTACGTTTGGCAGTGCGGTAGGAGTGGCCGGATGGGAAGCGATTGTATATGCGCCCGATGGAAGCACTTCTGACTCACCCTTGCCGCTGGCATTGGGGTATATCGTACCGGAAAATAATATTCTTTATCACCTGCTGGTGACCATTGGGTTGCTGGGATTGGTTGCATCCTTTCATGGATTGATACTGGCTGCAGGCCGGGCCAGTTTTGAGTTTGGCCGTGTAGGGTTTGCTCCTCTCGTGCTGGGCCGTATCCATCCCCGTTTTCGTACACCTGCCAATGCATTGCTGCTGAATATGGGTATCGGAATCCTGGCATTATATTTCGGTAATACACAAGAGATCATCAAGCTGTCTGTATTCGGGGCACTTACCTTATATATTCTCTCGATGTGGGCCCTGATAAGGTTAAGAAAGCAGGAGCCAGAGCTGCACCGGCCATTCAAGACTCCGTTTTATCCCGCAGCTCCGGTAGTGGCACTGGTCATTGCCTGCATCTCATTTATTGCCATGACGATCTATAATTTTAATTTAGCACTTATCTATATGGGCTTCCTGGCGGTGAGTTATGTGTTGTTTAAACTATTTTATAAAAAGAAATTTTCGATATGACTTCCCGTGAAATTTTGCAGTATGTAAAAGAACATCCTTCGGGCAGAGTTAAAATTGCCTATGCAGATATAGATGGCGTATTGCGGGGGAAATATATTTCTGCGGAAAAATTTCTTACCGTAGCCGAAGGCTCCACCAATTTCTGCGATGTGATATTTGGCTGGGATATGGCAGATGTTGCATACGACAATACCGGGTATACCGGATGGCATACCGGTTATCCCGATGCGCCAACGCGTATTGACCTCAGCACTTTCCGCAAAATACCCTGGGAAAACGATCTGCCCTTTTTCCTGGGCGAGATAACGGATGCTCGTGGACGCGCCGCAGCAGTATGTCCGCGCCAGTTATTGAAACAGGTGATGAAGGAGGCGGACGGCCAAGGCTACCGACCTTATTTTTCGCAGGAATTTGAATGGTACAATTTTGCCGAAACACCGCAGTCGGCGCAGGAAAAACAATACCGTAACCTTACACCGATCACACCGGGAATGTTTGGATATTCTATCCTGCGCACCACATTGGAGCAGCCTTTTTTCAATGATCTGTTTGACGGGTTGAAAAGTTTTGGAGTACCGCTCGAAGGATTGCATACAGAAACCGGTCCCGGTACTTTTGAGGCGGCGATCAATTATGCTTCCCTGCCCGAGGCGGGTGACAGGGCTGTACTGTTTAAAACAGCTGTTAAAGAAATTGCCTACCGGCATGGTATTATGGCCACATTTATGGCTAAAGTAAATGAACAATTGCCAGGTTGTGGTGGTCATGTACACCAGAGTCTCTGGGATAAAGACGGTAAACGTAACCTGTTCTTTGATGGCAAAGACAAGTGGCGGATGAGTACCGTCATGAAACAATACCTGGCCGGTCAGCTGTACTGTCTGCCTTACCTGCTGCCCATGTATGCGCCTACTATCAATAGTTACAAACGACTGGTAGAAGGGGCCTGGGCACCTACCACCCTTACCTGGGGCATCGACAATCGCACCGTGGCTATCCGGGTGCTGAATGGAGGGGCCAATAGCTGCCGTATCGAAACAAGAGTGACAGGTGCCGATGTCAATCCTTACCTGGCAATGGCTGCAGCACTTGCCTCCGGTTTATATGGCATCAAAAATAAACTCAGATTGAGCCAGGCGCCTGTAACCGGCAACGGATACCGGGATGAGCGGAATGGCCGATTGCCATCCACACTCGATGCTGCCACCCGCCAGATGAAAGAGTCGGGACTGGCGACAGAATTGTTTGGAAAAAATTTTGCCGAACATTTTATTGCTACCCGCGAATGGGAGTGGCGCCAGCACCTGAAGCCGGTGACAGACTGGGAAATGCGCCGCTATTTTGAGATCATCTGATCCTTCTCTGCCGATTGCCAACAGCCATTATTATTCAATTGTAAAAATTGACCTACATGTCATTTGATCAGGTTTATCAGTACAATTTTCCTACTACTATCCGCTTTGGTGCAGGATCGGGCAGTGAGCTGCCGGCTTATTTAAAAAAACAGGGATTAAGCCGCCCCCTGATCGTTACAGACCCGGTAGTGGCACAGCTGCCTTTTTTTAAGACGCTGGTGTCTGCTATCCGGGCGGCAGGTATATCGGCAGAAGTGTTTTACGATATTCATAAAAACCCCGTTAAATCGGATGTATATAAAGGCGGCGATGCTTATGATGGTACGCAACGTGACAGTATCATTGGTATTGGCGGCGGTGCTGCACTGGATGTGGCCAGGGCCATAGCCTTACGTATTCATCATCGCGAAGATCTTTTTGTATACGATGACCTGATCGGTGGTGATGTGTATGTAACCAATGAAGTACCACATTTCATCACTATTCCTACTACTGCCGGTACGGGCAGTGAGGTAGGCCGGAGTGCCATTATTGCCGACGATGAAACCCATCAGAAGAAAATCCTCTTCTCACCCAAACTGCTGGCAAAAATTGTATTTGCAGATCCATTACTTACGATGGACCTGCCGGCTTCCGTTACGGCGGCAACCGGTATGGATGCACTTACCCATAATATGGAAGCATACCTGGCCAGAATGCCGCACCCACTATGTGAAGGTATTGCGCTGGAAGGCATGTCGCTGATTCATCAGTCGATAGAAAATGCTGTGCTGCGCCCCGATCTGCAGTCGCGCAGCCAGATGCTGATAGCTTCACTGATGGGAGCGGTAGCTTTTCAGAAAGGATTGGGAGTGGTGCACTCCCTGGCGCATCCGCTTTCTTCCCTGCTGGATACCCATCACGGACTGGCCAATGCAGTGAACCTTCCTTATGGCATGCGGTTTAATATAGCAGGCTGTGAGGAAAAGTTCAGACGTATGGCACAGGTATTTGACCTGCCAGATTCAAACGGAGAGGCGGTGGTAAATTATTTGTTTGAATTGAATAATCGCATCGATATTCCTCATCAGCTGCGTGCGATAGGTGTAGAAGAAAAACATGTGGATACACTGGCTGATCTGGCCATAGCAGATTTTGCCCATCCCAATAATCCAAAACCAGTAAACCGTCAACAGTTCAGAGACCTTTATGCGGAAGCGTTATGAAAATTGCATTAACCTATACCGGATCGGAAGAAAAGCATCTTAATTATATGCGCTGGCTGCGCGGAGCCGATGAGGCAGAAGTGATCACGTTAAGTGAAGAAGCTGCCAATCTCGATGATCTGTCGGGCTGTGATGCACTGGTCATATCAGGCGGTGTGGATGTACATCCTTCTTTTTATGATAAGAAAAAGGAGTATGCACATGCACCTCAAAAATTCAATAAGAAACGCGACAGGTTTGAGTCAGCAGCTTTTCTGCAAAGCCAGGAACGACAGATTCCACTGCTGGCTGTATGCCGGGGTATGCAACTGATCAATTGTATACTGGGTGGCGACCTGGTACAGGACCTGGGCAACAGGGGAAATGCCATTCACCGGGCTACAGATGCAGGCGATAAGGCACATGGTGCTACTGTGCAGCCCGGTACACAGCTGGCAGCTATCCTGGGTGTAACACGAATTGTTGTCAACAGTGCACACCATCAGTGCGTACGTCATGCAGGAGAAGGATTAAAGATCAATTGTATAGCTGACGATGGCACTCCCGAAGGATGGGAATGGGAGCGCCCGGCCGGCAGGTCTTTTTTTCTGGGCGTACAGTGGCATCCCGAACGTATGTTCCGTTTTGGACTGGAAGCCACAGCACCCGCCATGGCTTTGCGGCAGCATTTTATCGAAGCAATCATTCAATCAAAGAAGAAATGAACGTCATCAACCCGGCTACAGGTGTGCTCATTACCACCCTGCAGGACGATACAGCGGCTACGCTGGCACAGAAATATGAACTATTGAAAAAAGGGCAGCCACAGTGGGCCATACAGACTCTGGAGCAACGTATTGCTGTATTACAGCGCTTCGAACAATTGCTTCAGCAGCATACCGAAAAGCTGGCTGCAGTCCTTACCAGTGAGGTAGGAAAGCCATTGCAGCAATCTGTCAACGAGATCAATGGCGCCCGCACCCGCATTCAATGGCTTACCGCCAACGCAGCTGCTTATCTGCAACCAGAAATAATGACGCATACCGGCACACTCGAAGAACGTATCGTATACGAACCGCTGGGTGTGATTGGGAATATATCTGCTTGGAATTATCCCTACCTGGTGGGTGTGAATGTGTTTGTACCAGCTCTGCTGGCGGGCAATGCCGTTTTATATAAGCCATCCGAGTTTGCCACACTTACAGGTTTGCAGGTACAGCAGTTGCTGTATGAGGCAGGAGTGCCGCAGGAGGTTTTTCAGGCGGCGATTGGCGGGGCTGCTGCAGGTCAGCTGATGCTGGAGTTGCCACTGAATGGTTATTTCTTTACGGGGAGTTACAAAACCGGCAAGTATATCTATGAAAAGGTGGCTTCCAAAATGGTACCCTGCCAGTGCGAACTGGGAGGGAAGGACCCGCTATATGTAGCAGATGATGTAACAGATGTAGCGGCAGTAGCTGCTGGTACGGCAGATGGTGCTTTTTACAACAATGGTCAGAGCTGCTGCGCTGTTGAGCGTATTTATGTGCAGGAAAAAGTATATGATGCCTATGTAGAAGCTTTTGTAAAGGAAGTGAAATCCTGGAAAACAGGTCTGCCTACTGAGCCGGGCGTATACATAGGAGCACTTACGCGACCGGCACAGATTGAAGTGCTGAACCGCCAGATAGCAGATGCACAGGCAAAGGGAGCCATTGTGCTTACTGGTGGTGAAGAGGTGAGTGGGCCTGGTAATTATTTTGAACCAACTGTATTGGTCAATGTGAATCATAGCATGGAGCTGATGAAGGAAGAATCATTTGGACCTGTCATTGGTATTATGAAAGTGAAAGATGATGCAGAAGCAATACGGCAAATGGCCGACACGCCGTATGGGCTTACGGCAGCCGTATACAGCAGTTCGGCAGAACGTGCACAGCGGATCCTGGCCCAGCTGAATACTGGCACCGGCTATTGGAATTGCTGCGACCGTGTAAGTGCTGCATTGCCCTGGAGCGGGCGTGGTCATTCAGGATTCGGCGCTACGCTATCGCATGCAGGTTTACGGGCATTTACTCATCCCAAAGCTTATCATCTCAGAAAATAGTTGAAATAGTACCATAGCTTTTTGCAGGGCAGTGTTACCTTTGCAGCATCAATGTTATGATACTTTCTTCTTACGATATCATTTTGTTTATTTAACGAAGGCGGGCTGTATGTCCGCCTTTTTTATTTTAATAAAGAAACTATGGACGTTGAAATACTTTCCCGCGTTCAGTTTGCCTTCACCATCGCATTCCATTATATCTATCCGCCATTGAGTATCGGCCTGGGACTGATACTGGTGATCATGGAAGGAATGTATCTGCGTACCGGCAATAAGATGTATGAACGGATGACGCGGTTTTGGATCCGCATTTTCGCACTGATCTTTGGTATTGGTGTGGCTACGGGAATAATTATGGAGTTTGAATTCGGTACCAACTGGGCCACCTATTCCCGTTATGTAGGCGATATTTTCGGTAGTGCACTGGCAGCGGAAGGCATCTTTGCATTTGCACTCGAAAGTGGTTTCCTGGGCATACTGCTGTTTGGCTGGAACCGGGTAGGGCCCAAAGTACATTTCTTTTCGACCGTGATGGTTTTCTTTGGTTCACTCTTCAGTGCTGTATGGATAGTGGTAGCCAATAGCTGGCAACAAACACCGGCTGGTTATCATATTGTGGGCGAAGGGATGAATGCGCGGGCTGAGATCACCGATTTCTGGGCCATGGTCTTTAACCCCTCGAGTGTAGATCGCCTACTGCATGTGTGGATAGGCGCATTCCTCGCTGGTGCCTTTCTCGTCATGAGTGTGAATGCCTATTATATCCTTAAGAAAAAACATCTGGAGATAGCCCGCCCTTCGTTTAAGATAGCATTGCTGGTAGCTACTTTTTTTTCGCTGGCACAATTATTTGTTGGCCATCGCAGTGCTGAAGGGGTAGCCAAATATCAGCCTGCCAAGCTGGCGGCCATGGAAGGACATTATGATTCCAGTGCAGCTGCTGATATGTTTTTGCTGGGGTGGGTGAATGACAAAACGCAAACAACAAGTGGTATCAAAATACCCGGGGGACTCAGTTTCTTGCTGCACCAGGATTTTAAAGCGCCCGTACAGGGATTGAATGCCATTGCGCCGGCCGACAGACCGGGACAGGTAAACGCCGTTTTTCAGTTTTATCATATCATGGTAGCTATTGGCATGCTCATGATAGGCCTCACACTTTTTGCCTGCCTGCAATGGAAAAGGGGGAAACTGTTTGAAATGCGCTGGCTGATGCTGGTATTTGCCTGGGGGGTATTATTGCCCCAGATTGCAAACCAGGCCGGTTGGTTTGCTGCCGAAATGGGACGCCAGCCCTGGGTGGTGTATGGGCTACTCCGTACTTCAGATGCATTATCTGCAACTGTCAAAGCAGAGCAGGTGCTTTTTTCACTGATACTCTTTCTGCTGGTGTATGCCACACTCTTAGTTCTTTTTCTGTACCTGCTCAATAAAAAGATCAAACACGGTCCGGTAGATGTCGGCTCTCCTGAACCGATCGATGAAGGGTCAAAACGCGATAACCCCATTTTATCACATTAATACCTGACTATGGAAAGTTTTCTCGGAATAGATCATAATGTATGGTGGTTTCTGGTATTTGGGGGTGTTATCTCCGGATATGCCATCCTGGATGGGTTCGATCTCGGTGCAGGAGCACTTCACCTTTTTCTGAAAAAAGAACAAAGCCGTCGTATCGCTTTAAATGCAATAGGCCCGGTATGGGATGGCAATGAAGTATGGCTGGTCATTGGCGGTGGCGCATTGTTTGCCGGTTTTCCTGTGGCCTATGCTGCGATCTTTTCTGCTTTTTATGTACCCTTCTTTGTATTCCTGGTAGGTCTTATCTGGCGGGGTGTGGCGATTGAATTCCGCAGTAAGGAGCCGGGCAGGATCTGGCGGCTTACCTGGGATTTTATCTATTCGTTTTCCTGTATTGTCATATCGCTTTCATTGGGTCTTATGCTGGGCAATGTAGCATTGGGGCTGCCACTTAACCAGGCACATGATTATACCGGTAGCTGGACGAGCTTTTTTAATCCCTTTTCTATCATGGTGGCTGTAACCACGCTGGCTTTGTTTATGATGCATGGAGCCATTTTCCTGGCTATGAAAACGGAGAACCGGTTGTATACCAAACTCACTATCCTGGCCAAGAACTTTACCATCTTTTTTGTGATGACCTTTGCTATTACAACCGTCTATACCTTGCTGTATATACCTCACCTGAGCGATCGTATCAAAAGCACACCAGTATTTTTTGTCTTTCCGCTCATTATGATGCTGGCTATTGCCAACATTCCACGCCTGCTCAATAAAGGAAAGTACCGGTATGCCTTTGTAAGCTCTTCTATTACTATTGCCGCACTGCTGATCATGGTAGCGGTGGAGATATTCCCCAATCTTTTATATGCAGTAAATGATCCAGCCAACAGTATTACGGTGCATAATGCATCTTCTTCACCCAAAACCATGAAGATCCTGCTGACCATTGCATTAATAGGTACACCGCTGGTAGCTATTTATACTAGTTTTGTATTCTGGACTTTTAAAGGAAAGGTGAAGCTGGATGAGATGAGCTATTGATCTGATTTGAGGATTTGATGATTTGAAAACTTGAAGGTGGGAATACGATGAGTTGATTTGAAAATTTGAAAATGAAAGGAATGTAAAAGTCTTCAATGTACTAATGTAATTGTTCTATCATTTCCAAATTCTCAAATCGCCAAATTTTCAAACTTTTACCAGTTGTTTGCCTGATCCGTATTCATTCTTTCCGACACATCTACCGGGCCGGTTTCGCGCCAGTGGGGATCATATTTTACAAACCAGGAAATCCAGAGGCTGCGGCTGAGACGCATGAGCCAGGGCTGGAGTAATAACAGGAAAACGGCGTTGAAGCCCATCCAGTAAAAAAAACGGTTGTCGGTCGTAGAGAGACCGATAATGGCCCACCATACTACCAGGCTGGCTATACTCAATGCTACCGTGAGTGCATAGCTTACATAGCTGGTACCATAGTAAAACCCAACTTCAATCTCAGTAGGCTGTCCGCATACAGGACAGTTTTTGTTCATTTCCATATTTTTTTTGAAACGAAACGTGACACGGTTCTTAAACAGTTTGCCTTCGCGGCAGCGGGGACAATAACAGCCGATAGAAGAAGCGAGATAGCCACGTGAAGTTGAAGATTGAGCCATTGTACAGTTAGTATGCGTGTTGTTGAATGATTTGTTGCAGTTGTGCAGCCGGCACTACACCTGACTGACGCCACAATGCTTTTCCTTTTTTGAAAAGCATAAGGGTCGGTACGCTTTGTATTTGCAATTGTGCTGCGGCAGCAGGGCTTTTGTCGATATCTATTTTGAGAATACGTACAGCCGACCCCATCCGCTGGTGCAGTTCTTCCAGTACGGGCTTCATCATTTTGCAGGGGCCACACCATTCTGCAAAAAAATCGACCAGTACGGGTGTATCACCCTGAATGATCTCTGCAAATGTTTCTCTTTTAGGATTCGCTGTTTCCATTTTTTGTACGTTTAAACAAACCAAATAAAAGAATACCCATCAACGCTCCATAAGCTGTACTGTTGAGCCAGCGCGAAGTGATCATGCAGGTGCCGTCTTTACAGCCAATTTGCTGCCAGTACAGAAAACCGGCAAGTCCTCCCAGCACAAACCCCGCAACGACCAGCTTATTATTTAGTATCCAGCTCTTCATAGCGAATATCGGTTGATTGATCTTTCTTAAGCGGTCTGGGTACCGAACAGGTCCCTGTGAAGCAACAGGAACTATCGGCAAACAGAGCCAGCAACAGAAACGTAATTCCCAGTACCATCAGCACCCATTGAGCAGTAGTGACAGCACCCCACAAAATTACCAAACCTGCCGCAACCCGCATAAATTTTATGACTCCCCATCCCTTCAGAAGCTTATGTATCATATAAAAAGGTTAGATAAGAACCTGTTCGTAATAATTGATTTACATTTTACCCGGTAATATTTTATTCCAGTAAAGCCAGGGGAGTACCCGCTTTTTCAACTGGTACATGCTCCAGCGCTCGCGGCTCTGGTCAAACGGGAAGGTCTCCACGGGCTGATTAGAATAATCAAACTCACAGAGCACCAGTTTGCCATATCCTGTTATCACCGGGCAACTGGTATAGCCGTTGTAGGAGGCCGTCAATGGCTGGTTATTCATCAGGCTGAAGAGGTTATTTACCAGTACCGGAGCCTGTTTGCGAACGGCAGCCCCCGTACGTGATGTGGGCAACGATGAAGCATCTCCCAGAGAGAATATATTTGGGTAACGTGTGTGCTGCAGTGTATGCCTGTCTACATCTACCCAGCCTGCGGAGTTGACCAATGGGCTGTTTCGAACGCAATCCGGAGCGCTTTGCGGCGGGGTGACATGGATCATATCAAATGAAACCCAATATTCCTGATCTTTATTGTCGGCGCCAATGCCCACAAACTTTGCTCTTTTGCCGGCACCATCAACTTCTACCAGGTTTGTATAGAAATGCAAATCTGTATGACTACGCACGGCTACCTTTTTAAGCGTGCGTTCATACTTGTCCACTCCAAAAAGCCGGGTGCCTCCACTCCAGTACTGGATACTGGTTTTATCAAGCAATCCGTGACGCTGGAAATAATCAGCGGCCAGCCACATGATTTTCTGCGGGGCACCCCCACATTTCACCACAGTAGGAGGATTGGTAAAAAGTGCTGTGCCTCCTTTGAAATTCCGGATACACTCCCAGGTATAAGGGGCCTGGTCAAATTTGTAATTGGAACAGACTCCGTTTCTGCCTAACGTTTCCTTCAGGCCTTTGATCTCGTGCCAGTTGAGTTGTATGCCGGGTGCTACTATCAGGTAATCATAACTAATAGCGGTTAGATCATCCAATTGCACACTATTTTTTTCCGGTTCAAAAGCAATCACCGCATGCCTGATCCAGTGTGCACCTTCAGGGATCACACTGGCTTCGGATCTTACTGTTTTATGAACATCAAACACTCCAGCTCCTACAAGTGTCCAGGCAGGTTGATAATAATGTTGGGTGGATGGCTCGATAATGGCAATGTCCAATCGTTTGTCTTTACGCAGCAATTGCGCTGCTACAGAAATCCCCGCATTGCCACCTCCGACTATTACAATTTGATGATGGGCTGACATAACTGGTATTTATTTAGGATAGCAAGGTAGGCTATGACAGTAACGACGCTTGTGATCAAAGTCACAAGTGAGCGGATAAAACAATGGGAAAGAAAACAATCAGCTGTGTGGCCTGATCATACTCAATAGGAATGGTGACAATTGTCATACAGCACGGTTCAGATGCATTGCACATTTGTATATAAACCGTTACTTAAAAAAAAACAGCAGATGAAAAGAATTTGCCCAGGACGTTGCCCCTGATCAGCTATCTGTAAAAAGACATTGATAGCTGTATTAAATTTTTTACTATAAAAACTGATCAGTAATGAGAATAGAACAAATTTATACCGGTTGCCTGGCTGAGGCAGCTTATTATATTGAAAGTAATGGCGAAGCTGCTATTATAGATCCTTTGCGCGAGACAGGGCCTTACCTCGAAAAAGCAGCCCGCAACGGAGCAAAGATCAAATACATCCTGGAAACCCATTTTCACGCCGATTTTGTGAGTGGTCACCTTGACCTGGCCCGCAAAACCGGTGCAACAATTGTATATGGGCCTACCGCTTCGCCGGCCTTTGCTGCACATATTGCAACTGATGGGGAAGAATTGCAATTGGGAGATATACGTATTAAAGTATTGCATACGCCCGGTCATACACTTGAAAGTTCGACCTACCTGCTGCTGGATGAAGAAGGGCAGGAAAAGGCCATCTTCACAGGCGACACCTTATTAATTGGTGATGTGGGACGCCCCGACCTGGTACAGAAAGTAAAAGCAGAGATCACTCCGGAGTTGCTGGCGGGGTACCTGTATGATTCTTTACGGAATAAGATCATGCCTCTGCCTGACGGAGTGATTGTTTATCCCGGACATGGTGCCGGCAGTGCCTGCGGTAAGAATATGAGTAAAGAAACAACCGACACCCTGGGCCATCAGAAACATACTAATTATGCTCTGCGGGCAGATATGACACGCGAAGAATTTATTAAAGAGGTGCTGGAGGGACTGGTTGAGCCGCCACAGTATTTTCCTGCCAATGTGCTCATGAATCTGCGTGGTGGCATTGAAAGTGTGGATGATATTCTGAAGAAAGGAAATAGAGGTTGGAATGCACGTGAGTTTCAGGCAGCCCGCGAAAGCCTCGATGCACTGGTGATTGATACCAGGAGTAAAGAAGATTTTGCGCGTGAACATATACCTGATTCGGTCTTTATTGGTCTTGACGACAATTTTGCACCCTGGGTCGGCACCCTTGTTACCGATCTGAAGCAACCCATATTATTCATAGCAGCGGAAGGAAGGGAAGCCGAAGTGGTGACCCGCCTGGCCCGTGTAGGATATGATAACTCTATCGGATATCTGACCGGAGGCATTACTACCTGGAAGGAAGCAGGATATGATACAGCGCGACTGGAAGAGATCAGTGCTGCAGATTTTGCCAGCCTGTATCAGTCATCGGGCGATAAGATCAATCTGCTGGATGCGCGCAGGCACAGCGAATTTGAATCAGAACATATTGTGGGTGCGATTAATTTCCCGCTCGACTTTGTGAATCAGCAAATGGCTGAACTGGATCGTCATAAACGTTATTACATACATTGCGCCGGTGGATACCGCTCTGTAATTCTCGCTTCGATTCTCAAGGCAAGAGGATTTGAAAAGCTGGTGAATATAAAAGGTGGCTTTAAGGCGCTAAGCGAGACCAGTCTGCGGCGGTCGCATTACAAAACACCGGCCACACAACTCTGAACCGTCCATTACACACCTACCGTCATCGGCTCTTAACGGACGGTGGCGGTATCTTTTTGCTCCAGCAGACCGGTGAAATAAGGCGTATCGTAATCAAAAGCGCCGTCTTTACGATAGATGAGTTCGCCGGCTTCATTAAACACATAAGTAACAGGTATACCCTGTACCTGAAAAAGTGAAGGCAATGCTGTTGCAGGTGCATATACTGGAAGCGTCATCTTGTTGTTAGTGGCATATTTGATGGCCTGCTCAAAATTGTCATCGAGCGATAGCATGACAAAAGCAGTTTTGCTGCTATCAATTTTTGCCTGCAGACGTTGGATAGAAGGAATTTCTTCGCGACAGGGACCGCACCAGGTGGCCCAGAGATTGACAAATACTTTCTTACCCCGAAAGCTGGCCAGCGACAGGCTTTGCCCGCTTGCCGACGTCAGTGTCAGATCAGGGATGGTAGGAACTACCGGTTTAAAACTGGCTGGCTGGGTTTCGGCAGGAGCAGATTCTTCTGCATTGTTGCAGGCAGAAATAAAAATAAGAGTAAGGAGAACTAATGGCAGGCGCATAAGAAGAATAAAAAGTTTAAAATCTATAAGGAGTATAAAGGTATAAAAGTATAAAGGTTTAAAGGAAAGAGAAAGCCTCTTTTAAACCTTTATACTTTTATACCTTGTATTAATGAGGCAGATATTCTCTGAATTTTCCATACACCCATGTACCGGCAATAGCGCTCAGTAAGGTTACTGTAATCACCAGCGCACCGTTGCCGATCTGGGCAAAGAGCGGACCAGGGCATGCACCTGTCATGGCCCAGCCAAGTCCAAAGAGGATACCGCCATAGATCTGTCCTTTATTGAATTTTTTGGTTTCAATCCGGATGGGTTCACCTTCTATAGAGCGGGCACCGAATTTCTTAATCAAGAAAACACTGAGCATACCCACTACGACGGCAGAGCCTATCACACCGTACATGTGAAAACTTTGCAGCCGAAACATTTCCTGGATACGAAACCAGCTGACGATCTCTGCTTTCACGAACACTATTCCAAACAATATACCTAACAGGGCATATTTGATATTGGTATAAAGCGGCCGGTCAAGTGTGCTTTCATTGACACACATTGAATGATCGGCACGTATTTCGTAGTCGGTGTTTTCGTTTTTTATAGATGAAACAGACATACCTGGATTCATTTAAAGTTGCAGAATAAAAGGAAGGATCAGATTGGCCATGATGAAACCACCGGCCATAAAACAACAGGTGGCAATCAGGCTGGGCCATTGCAGATTGCTGAGGCCCATGATGGCATGCCCGGAAGTACAACCACCGGCATAACGTGTACCAAAACCTACCAGGAAACCACCCACTACCATCAGCAAGAAACCACGCAGGGTGAGTAATGATGGCCATGAAAAAAGATCGGCAGGTACAATGCTGTTGTAATTATGAATGCCATATGAACCCAGCTCAGTTGCGAGTTGTGGATTAACGACCACTGGTTCGGGGTTGTTTAACAACACCGAAGCAATGATGCCACCGACGAGGATGCCTCCCACAAAGAAAAGATTCCAAACCTCTTTTTTCCAGTCATAACGAAAGAAAGGGATTTTGGCAGGTATGCAGGCCGCACAGATATGGCGCAGGGAGGAAGATATCCCAAATGTTTTATTGCCTAATAAAAGAAGCGCAGGTACAGTAAGTCCAATCAGCGGACCTGCCACATACCAGGGCCAGGGCTGCCTCAGAAAATCCAGCATAGTTGGGTCTCGTTTTTTTGACCTGCAAAGGTACAACGAGTCCTAATTCTGCAATGTGATATTGGTCACCGGGAATTTGCCTGAATCTGTTGCTGTAGTTGTGTCCATGCCCCGCCATTATAGGCCTCCAACCCAGCATTGCGCAACTGTCTATGAGCCAGGCTGCTGCGCATGCCACTCCGGCATACCACAATGATCGGTTGTTTTATTTTCTTTAGTTCTGCCATTTTCCCGGGAAGCATATCAAGCGGGTAATTGATGGAGTCTTTGATATGTCCTGATTGAAATTCGCCGGGTGTGCGAACATCTATGATTACGGCACCCTGTTGCAGAACAGCCGCCATGTTGGGAGCAGCAGCGGGCTGCCCCAGTATTTTCTTGAAGAATGATAACATGATAATAAGAATTGAAGAGGTGAAAAGCTGCCGGAGTACCGGATCGTCTTCCGGCAGAATAAATCAGTTCAAAGCAGGGTAGAAGGGCATACGTAATCAGTGAGTGTAAACTGGCCTGCTTCTTTGATAGATTTAAAGCCGCCTTTTACATCAATCAGGTTGTCGTATCCTCTCGCGCGCAATACCGAGTTGAATATCATAGACCGGTAGCCACCGGCACAATGCACATAGTAGGTTTTATTTTTGTCGACCTGCAGCATGCTTTCATTGATAAAATCGAGTGGTGCGTTTTCTGCATCCACCATATGTTCGCTTACAAACTCGCTGTTTTTTCTTACATCAAGAATGTGAAGATCACCGGCTTTCATTCGTTGTGCCAGTTCTCCGGCACTGATCAATTCGATCTGGTCTGTTTCCTTGCCCGCTTCTTTCCAGGCTTCAAATCCACCGGCGAGGTAACCGATCGTATAATCATAGCCTACCCGGGCCAGGCGGGTAATTACTTCTTCTTCGCGGCCATTTTCAGCTACGATCAGTAGTTCCTGTTTGATATCCGGGATCAGTGTGCCTACCCAGGGGGCAAAGCTGCCATCAATACCAATATTGATGGAGTTAGGTACAAATCCTTTGGCAAATGTCTGCGGATCACGTGTGTCGAGGATCAGTGCACCGGTTTCATTGGCGGCAGCTTCAAATGCCTCAGGGTTCAGTGCGTGCTGCCCACGTTGCAATACCTGGTCAATACTTTCATATCCCTGAATATTCATCATCACATTGAGCGGAAAATATGCCGGTGGTGCTACGAGACCCGTTGTTACTTCTTTAATAAATTCTTCGCGTGTCATATCTGCCCGCAACGCATAGTTTACGGCTTTCTGATGACCGAGTGTGTCGGAGGTTTCCTTACTCATGTTTTTACCGCAGGCACTGCCGGCGCCATGGGCAGGGTACACAATGATATCATCGGCCAGTGGCATAATCTTATTGCGCAATGAATCGTACAGGTTTGCAGCCAGTTTATCCTGTGTAAGATCGGCGACTACTTTTTGTGCCAGGTCGGGCCGGCCTACATCACCTATAAACAGGGTATCGCCTGAGAACAGCGCTACATCTTTGCCCTGCTCATCGCGGAGGAGATAGCAGGTGCTTTCCATTGTGTGGCCCGGTGTGTGCAGTACTTTCAGTGTTACGCTACCGAGTTTCAGTTCTTCACCGTCCTGGGCAATATATGCTTCAAAAGCCGGCGCAGCCAGAGGGCCGTATACAATAGGGGCACCGGTTTTTTTACTGAGGTCGAGATGGCCGCTTACAAAATCGGCATGAAAATGAGTTTCCAGTACGTATTTGATACGGGCATTGTTTCTGGCAGCGCGATCAATATAGGGCTGCACTTCACGCAACGGATCGATCACGGCAGCTTCTCCATCACTTTCGATATAATAAGCGCCCTGTGCCAGGCATCCTGTATAGATTTGTTCAATTTTCATTGCTCACTTTTTATTGATTTGAAATCAAAACTACCCGATCTGAGAAATATGTATGGTGACCTGTATCACACTGGCTGCAGATCAGTTCAGCCATTCTATCATGTTACGCTGCAGCTTTACCCGTCCCCGCTGTTCCATTTTTTTCAGCAATCGTGATATGACCTCGCGCGAACTGTTGAGGTCATCGGCAATCTGCTGATGCGAAAGCTCTATTTGTTTAGTACCGGTATTCTTTACATAGCGGGTCAGGTAAAACTCCAGCCGCTCATCCATATTACGGAAAGCAATATTGTCGACCACTGTGAGCAGTTCATCAAAACGGCTCCTGTAGGTACGGATCACAAACTGGTACCAGCTTTTATAGTCATTCATCAACTGGTCCATCAGCTGCACGGGCAGCATCAGTACTTCCGTATCTTCTTCGGCCTGTGCCATCACCTCACTTGTCTGTGATTGCAGTGTACAGATCATTGATACGGCGCATGCTTCGCCGGGACCGAGGTAATACATCAGAAACTCGCTGCCTTCCTCATTTTCACGGTATATCTTGATACGTCCTTTTAATACGAGCACGGTTGACTTGATATACTGACCGGTACGCATGATCACATCGCCCGCTGTAAAACTGCGCTCCACTGCTTCTTTTTCTATCTGTTCCAGCAGTGCGGGTTCAAATTGGGGGAATAATTCTTTCCAGTTCATATTATACCATTAGGGCTCCAGTATCTTTTCCATCTGCATACTACGGCTTCCTTTGATCAGAAAGCTGGTATTGGCAAACTGCTGCGCCTGCCACCAGCTGCGGGCTTCGGCCACGTTGGCAAAGCGATGATAGGGATGTTCAAAGCGAAGAAAATCGCCTCCTACCAGGGCCACGTCTTTCCATTGATGCTGCGCGATAAGATCAGCGATGGCTTTATGTTCGTCAATACTGCCAGGGCCCAGTTCGGCCATTGCTCCCAACAGCAACACCTTATCAGTAGCCTGCAGGCGTGCAAAGTTTTCGATGGCCAGTTTCATACTGCTGGGGTTGGCATTATAGGCATCCAGGATGATCGTGTTTGTTCCCCGCCTGATCAGTTGCGAACGGCTATTGGAAGGTGTATACTGCTCGATAGCAGCTGCAATTGTTTTTTCAGGCACATTAAAATGTTTGCCCACAGCTACGGCCGCCAGTACAT
Source organism: Chitinophagaceae bacterium (assembly GCA_047600605.1). Lineage (GTDB taxonomy): Bacteria > Bacteroidota > Bacteroidia > Chitinophagales > Chitinophagaceae > CAYMZZ01. The sequence continues at coordinate 193,658 of JASGKK010000002.1, forward strand.
TGGGCAGGTTGTAGGCGCCTACCAATTGCGTCCGGATCGTTGGTATGGCAAACCCGGTTTGCATATTTACGATCAGAAAGGGGTCGCTTTGCAGCATGTTTCCCTGCACCTGTACACCGGTCTGCGTACCATATTTTACAATTGTACCGATCCCTTTGCTCATGTCATGCAGGTAATCATAGTCCCAGTTAACAAACACGGCACCATCCGCAATTGTTCGCAGGTAGTCAAACAGTTCACCTTTGCCTTTGCGTACACCTTCTTCACCTCCAAAACCTTCGAGATGGGCTTTGCCAACATTGGTGATAAGACCATGTGTAGGCAAGGCATAGCGGCAATAGCCGGCTATTTCCTGCTGATGATTGGCGCCCATTTCAATAACAGCCATTTCGGCATCGGGGCGTACTTTGAGTAGGGTGAGGGGGACTCCGATATGATTGTTGAGATTGCCTTCTGTGGTATAAGTGCGGTAGTGAGCGGAGAGTACAGCATGTATCAGTTCTTTGGTAGTGGTCTTCCCGTTGCTGCCGGTGATGGCAATAAAAGGAATGCTGAACTGATTGCGGTGATGACGCGCCAGCTCCTGCAGCGTGCGGAGTACATCTTTTACCAGGATGGTTTTGCCGCTGATGGCATAAGCCGGATCATCTATCACAGCAGCTACGGCACCGGCATCAATCGCCTGTTGTGCAAATGCGTTACCATCAAAATTGCCGCCTTTGAGTGCAAAGAAAATAGTGCCGGGCCTCAGTTTGCGTGTATCCGTTTCTACAGCAGGATGCTGCAGATAAAGAGCGTATAGTTCTTCTATTGGCATGAAACAAATGTAGGAAGTTGATTTGAAGATTTGATGATTTGAGAATTTGAGGATGGGAATACGATGAGTTGATTTGAGGATGATAGTAAGTAAGAGATCTGTCATCTTCAAATTGTCAAATCATCAAATCAGCTATAAAAGCGTTGCCCCGCTTGTGGGCGGGGCAAGAGCTTACTGTAGGTTTATGAACTCGTATTTACCTTTTCTGACGTTTGGTGGGGAATTGCTGACCCACTTTGCGACCATTACCTTCGGGACTTCCCATGCGATCCATAGCGCAACGGAAACCGAGGGTGCTGAGTGACTGATCTTCTTCGAGGAAGCGGCGTGCTCCCGGGCTCAGCCAGTAAGCGCGGTCATTCCAGCTACCACCTTTAAATACTCGTGACTTGTCGCTGATCAGGGTAGTTTTACCATAACCATAAGAAACGAGTGAAGAAGAGTCACCATCCAGATAGTTGATCACATTACCGCGCTGATAGTTGCGGCGGCTTTTGCTTTCTTCATCTGTAACATCCACCATGCGTATGCGACCGGTAGTGTCATTGATCTGCGCTTCACCGGTAGCAGGGTCTTTATAGATTTTGGTGTATTTGTTACCGCGCATAGGAGCGGGAAGATCATCAAAATCGAGGCTCGTCATAGGACGATAAACGTCCTGTACCCATTCGCTTACGTTACCGGCCATGTTATACAGACCGAAACCGTTGGGATAGAAAGATTTTACTTCAGCAGTATAGAAAGCACGGTCGTTCAAACCACCAGCCACACCGGCGTTATCACCAGAACCGCGTTTGAAGTTAGCGAGGAACTGACCCTGCCAGCTGCCATGACGTGTGTCGCGCAGACCATTCACGTTAACCGACCAGGGATAGATTTGTTTGTTCGATTGCAACTCTTCACCACGCTTGCCTTCTTTTTTGCTGGGGCGGGGGTTCTGATCGATCAGACCATAAGCTGCATATTCCCATTCTGCTTCTGAAGGCAGACGGTAATCAGGCATCAGCAGACCGTCTTCGAATGAAACCTTGGTACGGGGCTGACCCTGTGCTGTTTTAAGCGGATTCTTTTTTGAAGTAGCTGTTTTGCCGGGAGCTGTCTGATACAGATCCAGCAAATAAGACTTGGTAGTGAAGTTGTTGCTACCCTGCTGACCTTGCAGGCCCTGGGCGTTGATGTATCCTTTTTTCATCAGGATACCTTCGTTTACCCGGTCACTGCGCCAGAGACAGAAATCGCTTGCTTGTTTCCAGCTTACACCAACTACAGGATAGTAGTTAAAGCCGGGGTGACGGAAATAATATTCTACCATGGGCTCGTTGTAGCTAAGCTCGCTACGCCAAACCAGTGTATCGGGTAATGCACCTTCAATAATAGGTACATTCACGGGATCAGAAGGATCGAATACACGCTGCAGCCAGTACAGATATTCACGATAGTGAACGTTGGCTACTTCCGTGCGGTCAATATAAAAAGACGGCACAGAAACACGGCGGGGGATATTGTTCCAGTCGCCCATAACGTCCTCATCTGTCTGGCCCATGGTGAAGGTACCACCCTGAACAAACACGAGGCCGGGACCAGTTTCCTGGTCTTTGGCTTTGGCAACCTGGAAGCCACCCATCTTTTTGTCATTGTAATTCCAGCCGGTTACATCGGACTGGGCGCTCTTTTTTCTTGAACAGTCCTCCGTTTTTACAGGATGCGAGCAGCATCACACAGGATAAAAGGATTAATAAGTTTTTCACGCTCATTGTTTTTTGCATAAACCTATGAATTGGAATATTTTTAACGGCGGTTTAGGTATTATTATTGTCTGGATAAAAGATTTTACTGCCGCAAATGCGAATATAGTGACTTTCAGAAAATTACATTTTAGCATAAATACCTTTTTTGCTAAGTGATTCTCCGGTAAACCGATCGTTGATTTGCTATGCTGCTGAACCACCGAACCTGGCTGACCTGCTTACTGGTACTGGCACTGCTGCCTGCACAGGCGCAACGGCCATATCGTGACCATTCAGTACTGGCTACCGGAGCCTGGTACAGGCTGGGCGTGACCGAATCGGGCATTTACAAGATCGACATTCCTTTACTACAGGCACTGGGGGCGGGGAGCGGATCCATACCTTCCGGAGCCGTACGCGTGTTTGGAAATGGCGGACAGATGCTGCCCGAGGCCAACAGTGCTTACCGGTCCGATGATCTGCAGGAGCTGGCTACATGGATTGAAGATGGGGGCGACGGAGTCCTGAATGCCGGTGATTATATTCTTTTTTATGCAACAGGGCCACATACCTGGATCAAAGATTCTGCTAATCAAACATTTCATCATCAACGTAATTTATATTCTAAACAGTCATACTATTTTCTGACAATCGGAGGCGCTGGCCGGCGGATCACTACTGCACCTGCGCTGCCGGCAGCATCCGTAAGCATTGACCGGTCGCAGGCCCGTTATTTTTATGAACTCGATACATTCAATTTCCTGGCCAGCGGCAAAGAGTGGTATGGCGAAGAATTTGCTGATGCTCCGGGCAAACTGACCAGCCGCAACTTTAACCTGGCCACTCCGCAGGCAGTAAACGGCTCGTCGTGGACCCTTCGTACAGCCTGCATCGCCCGCTCAGTAGGTAGTGCCAGCCGTTTTGAAATAGCAGTTAATAATCAGCAGGTTCCGGCGCTGACGATACTTCCTACCGGTGCCAGCCAGTATGATGCTTTTGCCCAGGAAGGAGCTGGGAGTTATACATTTATGCCTGCTGCGTCCATTTCCCCGGTCAATTATCGGTTTGTACCGGGTAGCTTTAATGCCCAGGGCTGGCTCAACTGGATCGAATGGCTGGGGCCACAACAGCTGATACTGGGAAATAATGGACAACTGGCTTTTCGCAGTTGGGAGTCGGTAAGTCAGCCAGTAGCCGAGTTTGTGATCGGGCAGTCTGCTGCTACTACCCGAGTATGGGAGATTACGGATGCTGCCACACCGGTCAATATGCCGGGTGTGCTGACTGGCAGCGACTGGCGGTTCAGGCAGGAGGGTAACCGCCTGCGGGAGTATATTGCTTTTGAACCCGCCCGGGCCATGCAGCCGCAGCCGCTGGGTCGTATCGCCAACCAGGACCTGCATGCCGCCCCACCGGCCGATCATATAATAATATATCATCCTTCACTGGCGGCAGAGGCACAGCGACTGGTGGATTTTCACCGTCGTCAAACTGGTCTGCGTTCACTGGCGGTGAGTACGGAAGCCATTTATAATGAGTTTGCCAGTGGCAGCCCCGACCCCGTAGCGATCCGTGATTTTGCAAAAATGTATTTTGATAAATACTATCAGTCGGCCGATGACCGGCTGCGGTATCTGTTGCTGCTGGGTGATGCCAGCTATGATTACCTGGATCGTTTAGCGGTCAATACCAACCTGGTGCCGGCCTATCAGAACAATTTTTCGCTGCAGATTCTTTCTTCCTATGCCACCGATGATTTTTATGGATTCCTCGAAGATGATGAAGATATCAATGCCGGGGTGGTACTTAATGATCTCGATATCGGCATAGGCCGTGTGCCCGCAGGTAATGCCGTGGAAGCGGCACAGTTTATTGATAAACTGGAAGCCTATGTAAGCGCCGGTTCACGCGGACCCTGGCGCACACAACTGACACTGGTGGCAGATGACGAAGACGACAACCTGCACCTGCAGGATGCTGAGTCGGTGTCGGCAACAGCAACATCGGCTATGCCCCGGCTCGATCAGCAGAAAATTTACCTCGATGCATATCCGCAGGAAAGCAATGCTTCCGGTAGCCGTTATCCGCTGGTGGTGCAGGCACTGGATAACCAGGTTATGAGCGGTACCCTTATACTCAATTATTCGGGACATGGCGGTGCGCGGAGGCTGGCAGAAGAAAGTATACTCGATCAGGATATTATCAATGGCTGGAATAATCCGCAGCAATTGCCACTGGTGATAACTGCCACCTGCGACTTTGCTCCTTACGACAACCCGCTACTGCCATCGCTCGGTGAAAACCTGTTGCTGCGTAAGCATACAGGTGCTATTGCTCTTATGACGACCACACGTATTGTATTTTCCTACAGCAACCGGGTGATGAATAATAATTATCTGCGGTATGCCCTTACACCTGATGCAGATGGCCGGCCACGCCGCCTGGGCGATGCTGTACGGGAGGCAAAGAATTATACCTACCAGACCTCCGGTGATGTTGCCAACAACCGCAAGTTCACCTTGCTGGGAGATCCGGGATTGACACTGGCTTTCCCGGCTATGCAGGTGCATATGACCCGGCTTAACGGACAGCCACTGGGTGTGACCGATACCGTACGTGCCGGTGAAAAAATAACACTCGAAGGCCAGGTGACCGATACGCAGGGGCAACTGCTTCCTGATTTTGATGGTACGGTTTATCCTGTATTTTATGACAAACAAAATCAGGTGTCTACACGGGGCAATGATCCCGGTAGCCAGGTCACCCAGTTCAATGCCTGGCAGCATATTATTTTCAAGGGAAGTGCTACCGTGAAGCAGGGCCGGTTCAGCTTCAGTTTCAAGGTTCCGAAGGATATTAAATACACCTATGGTCCGGGCCGGTGAGTCTGTATGCAGCGGGCACCAGTACCGATGCAGGCGGTTTGGTGAGTCAGCTACAGGTGGGGGGCTCATCTGCCGGGGCCGATGATGATAAAGAGGGACCGGTAATACGGGCCTACCTGAATGACGAAAAATTTGTGAGCGGCAGTATCACCAATGAGCGGCCGGTTTTATTGCTGAAACTGACCGACTCATCGGGGATCAATACGATGGGTACGGCAATCGGGCATGACCTGCTGGCGGTGCTGGATGGTGATCCAAACCAGTATTTTGTGCTGAATGAGTGGTATCAGGCCAGTAAGGACCGGTACCAGGAGGGGGTGGTAAGGTTTCAGCTACCCCAGCTGAGCCCCGGTCCCCACCAGCTCCGGATCAGGGCCTGGGATGCGGTCAATAACTCAAGTGAAGCCCTGCTCGACTTTGTGGTGGCAGATGATCAGGGGTTAACCCTTAGCCATGTTTTGAATTACCCTAATCCATTCACCACACGCACCAGTTTTTGGTTCGAACATAACAAGCCCGGGCAGGACTTGCAGGTTCGTTTACAGATATTTACAGTGTCCGGACGGGTAATAAAAATGTTGCAGCAAACAATAAACACTCCGGGCAACCGTTCATGTGATCTGGAATGGGATGGAAGGGATGAATACGGTCAAAAAGTGGCCAGAGGGGTATACCTTTACAAGCTTTCTGTAACAGCTCCGGGTAAACAAAGAAAAGAACGGATTGAAAAGCTCGTAGTCTTTTAGTTTCGGCTAAAATTCAATATTTTGGAATGGCTTTTTAACCAAAACTTATACTTTTACACTAATTACACTATAAAACACACTATCTAATGAGACCAACTGCTTTAAAACTAACTGCGGGAATCCTGTTTTTTTGCGGCCTTGCTCCGGTAGCAAAAGCACAGGTGGATCCTATCAATGTGGTGACCACCGCCGTTCCTTTCCTTCGCATTTCTCCTGATGCCCGTGCCGGTGGTATGGGTGACCTGGGAATAGCCACATCTCCTGATGCCAGCGCTGGATTTTGGAATATGGGTAAAGTAGCTTTTAATCAATCTAAAGGAGGCATTGCTGCCACTTATACCCCCTGGCTGAAAGACGTAGTAAATGATGTATACCTGGCTGCTCTGTCGGGTTATTATAAGATAGATGACGAGCAGGCGATCAGCGCCAATCTGCGTTATTTCAATCTCGGTCAGATCCAGTTTACCGATATGAATGGTAACTCTGTTGGTAATGGTAAGCCGCGCGAATTTGGTATCGATGTAGGCTACTCACGCAAACTTTCCAGCAAAGTAGGCCTGGGTGTTGCGCTGCGTTATATCAACTCTGACCTGGCTTCCGGTACTGTCAATAGCGGCAATACCTACAAAGTAGGTACTTCTGTAGCCGGCGATATCGGTTTCTATTATGACAATAAGAACACTGCTGGTGATGGATTCACTTTTGGCGCTACGCTGACTAACCTGGGTGCCAAGATCGCTTATACAGATAATGCTGATCAGAAAGATTTCATCCCCGCCAATATTGGCCTGGGTGTTACTTGGAACAAAGCCTTTGATGAGTCAAACAAGCTCATGATCGGTGCTGATTTCAACAAGCTGCTGGTGCCTGCATTGAAAGATGCTTCTCCTGCAGGTGTTGCTGATTACCGCAACAAAGGTCTGGTTAGCAGCTGGTTCAGCTCTTTCAGCGATTTCCCCGGTCAGGCCAACGTATCAATTGGTGCTGAATACTGGTACAACAACCAGTTTGCCCTGCGCGGCGGTTATTTCTGGGAAGATAAGTCACGTGGCAATCGTCGTTACTTCACGGCTGGTGTAGGTCTTAAATACAATGTATTTGGCCTCAACTTCTCTTACCTGGCTCCTTCAGGTTCAGGAGTTACCCGCAACCCGCTGTCAAACACACTGCGTTTCTCTGTGTTGTTTGATATTGATGGCGAATAAGCTATAGTGCTCCGGCACTTTATCAATAAAAGCAGAAGGCCTTCCGCAATCACGGAAGGCCTTCTGCTTTGTGGTAACAGCTATTGCACCGGCTTTGTTATTTTTGCAGTTTTTACTATATCAATTTATTCTTATGTCGTTTCGCATTGGTTCAGGTATAGATTTTCATCAGCTGGCCGAAGGCCGCGAGTTATGGATTGGTGGCGTACAGATACCGTATCACAAGGGAGGGGTGGGTCATAGTGATGCGGATGTGCTGCTGCATGCCATTTGTGATGCCATGCTGGGAGCCCTTTCGCTGGGTGATATAGGTCTGCATTTTCCTGATACAGACGATGCCTACAAGGGAATTGACAGCAAAATATTGCTGCGTCGTACAGTACAGCTGATCGGGGAAAAAGGATATGAAGTGGTTAATATCGACTCTTCCCTTTGCCTCGAAGCTCCCAAAATAAAACCCTGGGTGCCGGCGATGCTCGAAGCCATCGCCGGAATAATAGGAATAGACACCGGAGATGTATCTGTAAAAGCGACTACTGCAGAAAAAATGGGTTTTGTAGGAAGAGGGGAAGGGTTGGTTGCTTATGCGACAGTGTTGTTGAAGAAACGAGTTTAAAGGGTATAAAGGGTTTAACGAGTTTAAAGCGGGAATGGAGGCACTATCAATATCTCCCCATCCCTTTAAACTCTTTATACTCATAATACCCGTTATACTTTTATATTTGCATCAATGGCAGCACTTCAGATCAAGATCATCAACCGGTCAGTACACGCATTGCCCTCTTATGCCACTACCGGTTCTTCGGGCATGGATATCAGAGCTAATATTAATGAACCACAGGCGCTAAGACCATTAGAACGTGCGCTGGTGCCAACCGGTTTGTTTATAGAATTGCCCGAAGGATATGAAGCCCAGATCCGTCCACGTAGCGGACTGGCTGTAAAACAGGGAATTACCTGTCTCAACACGCCTGGCACCATTGATGCAGATTATCGGGGAGAAATTAAGGTAATCTTAATCAACCTTTCGCAGGACGAACAGGTCATACAACCGGGCGACCGCATTGCCCAGATGGTGATTCAGCAAATAACACAGATCAGCTGGCTGCAGGTAGAAGAACTGGAAGTGACAGAAAGAAATGCCGGCGGTTTTGGCCATACAGGTAAACAATAAATTAGAAGCCTACATGAAGATGATGCGTACTATTGTTTTGCTCACATTAGTTGCCGGCTTGCTGATGGCCTCCTGCCGTTCTACGCGTAAGATACAGACAGCTATTGCCAAAAAAGATACAGTTATAGCACCTGTGGCATCCGTTGGACCAACCCACGAAGATACCATGCAGTTTATTGGCCAGGCTATGAACCGGCTGAGTACCCAGCGTATCAACTTCACTACCTTTTCTGCAAAGATCAATGTAGACTACCAGGGAGGTGACGGAAAAAAATATGATGTGAATGCCAACCTGCGTATGTATAAGGATAGTGTGATCTGGATATCCATTACTGCCATTTTCGGGATAGAAGGACTGCGGGCTTATATCACCAAAGATTCTGTCAAAATACTTAACAAACAGGACAAGATCTACACTGCCCGCAGCGTAAGTTACCTGCAGGAAGTGACAGCCCTGCCACTCACTCTCCATTCACTTCAGGATGTATTGCTGGGTAACCCGGTATTTGTAGACAGCAACACCGTATCATATGCACGCGGGGATAATAATTCTATATCGCTGCTCAGTATTGGCGACTGGTTCAAAAACCTGCTTACCATTAATGGCAACGGCAATCTGGAGAATAGTAAGCTTGATGATATTGACCGCAACCGCAGCCGTACCTGCAACCTGAGTTATGGCGATTATGAAACAAAGAAAGGCGTCAATTTCTCTACACGCCGGCGTATCACGGTGGCCGAGAAATCGAAACTGGATATCAAGCTCGATTTCAAATCATATGATTTTAATGAAACGTTAAGTTTCCCGTTTTCAGTGCCACGCAACTATAAAACGGAGTGATCCGATAAAATTTAACGCGCAATTGCCCGTTATTCTTTTTCCTGATCCGGCCCCGATTTTTGAACCCAATACAAAAATGGACGTATGAAAAAGCAGTTCCTGATTCTTTTAATATGCCTGGGCACAATGGCCAGTGCGCAACCTCCTTCCAATGAGCGCGCAGAACTGGAAAGAGAAAAAAAGGAAATTCAGGATGAGCTGAGAGAGATCCAACAGGTATATGATAAAGTGAAAGGAGAAACCCGTCAGTCGCTCAGCCAGCTCAATATGGTCAAACGAAAAATTGCCTTACAGGAGCGCTATATCAGCAACATAAATAAAGAGCTGAAATTTATTGATGATGATATCTACCTGAGCAACCTCGAAATATATCGCCTTCAAAAACAGCTGGATACACTCAAGTCGCAGTATGCGCGCACGGTGGTATATGCTTACAAGAACCGTAGCAGTTTTGACTATGTAAACTTCATTTTTTCTGCCACCAGTTTCAACGATGCGCTGCGCCGGGTGGCTTATCTGAAGAGTTATCGCTCTTACCGCGAAAAGCAGGTAAGTACGATCAATGAAACACAGGCGCTCATTGCCAAACGGCAGCAACAGCAACTGGCCCGTAAAGAGCAAAAAAGCCAGACCCTGGAATCGCAGAATAAACAACGGACCGAACTGGCTGATCAGAAAAAGGAAAAGGATGCAGTGGTATCCAAACTGAAGTCGCAGGAAAATGACCTGAAAAAGCAGATCGCTACCAAGAAGAAACGCGACCGTGATATTCAGAATGCGATTGCTGCGATTATCCGCAGAGAGATAGAAACAGCTAAGAAAGAAGAAGCCCGGAAGGAAGCCGAACGAAAAGCGCTGGCGGCCAACAATACCCCCGTCACACGTACATCACCCAACTCCAATACCAATTCGGCACCCACTACTCCTGCTGCCACGCCGCCGGCCAGTAAACCGGCCAGTTACCTGGAGTTGAATGCAACGGATGTGGCACTGGGTAAAAACTTTGCAGAAAACAGGGGCAAACTGCCCTGGCCGGTAGATAATGGTTTTGTAAAAGTGCCTTTTGGCCGATATACAATTGAGAAGACGGATCTCGTGGGAGATAATCCAGGTCTCACCATCGGTACACAGGTAGGCGCTTCGGTGAAAGCCATTTTTGATGGCGAAATTTCAGCTATTCACAATTACGGAGATGGTGCTGCCGTGGTGATCCGTCATGGTAAATACTTTACTTCCTATAGCAACCTCTCATCGGTTAGTGTGACGAAAGGCACTATGGTGAAGCGTGGCCAGGCTATTGGCCGTGCCGGCGAATCAGATGATGGTTCAGGCGGCCAGGTTGATTTCATGCTCATGATTGAAACCAACAACGTGAACCCCGCCGTGTGGCTGCGTCGCTAAAATCATTTTAAAGGAAACGACTGTATAATTCTTCATACTGCGGCACGATATTGTGAATATCGTATTGCTTCGCATGTGCGGCGGCCCTCTGTTTGAATCCCTGCAGCACATCGTCTTTGCGGATGATCTCAAGTGCCTGGCGGCTCATAGAGGCTACATCGCCAATGTTTGACATGAATCCTGTAACACCGTCGATATTGATCTCGCGCAGACCACCGGCATTGGTAGAGACCACCGGTACGCCCGATGCCATAGCTTCGAGTGCTGCGAGTCCAAAACTTTCATAATCGGAGGTTAGCAAAAACAGATCGGCAATTGCCAGGATGTCTTCCATCTGTTCCTGTTTACCTACAAAACGTACTTCATCACACACACCCAGCTCACGTGCCAGGTCTTCGGCTGTGCTGCGTTCGGGTCCATCACCTACAAACAGCAGCTTGGCAGGTACTTCTTTTTGTACGTTATAGAAAATTTTCACCACATCCTGCACCCGTTTGATCTTTCTGAAGTTGGATGCATGCAGCAGGATCCGCTCGCCATGCGGGGCAATTACCTTGCGGAAAGCATCAATAGGTTTACGGCTGAAGCGCTCCACATCTACGAAGTTGTAGATGACCTCTATTTCTTTTTCGATCGGAAATATCTTGAAAGTCTCATCACGCAGATTTTGTGATACGGCTGTAATGGCATCACTCTGATTGATGGAAAAAGCAACTACCGGCGCATATGTTTTATCACGCCCTACCAGTGTGATGTCGGTGCCATGCAGCGTTGTGATGACCGGAATATTTTTACCTTCTTTTTGCAGGATCTGCTTGGCCATATAGGCTGCTGAGGCATGCGGGATGGCATAATGCACATGCAGCAGATCGAGGTGATTGTTTTTGATCACATCCACCATCGTACTGGCCAGGGCCGTTTCATAAGGGGGATAGTCGAAAAGCGGATAGGTGGGAACCTGTACCTCGTGATAGAATATATTGGGGATAAACCCATTGAGCCTTACAGGCTGCTGGTAGGTAATAAAATGAACCTGATGTCCCTTTTGTGCGAGTGCTTTTCCCAGTTCAGTTGCCAATACACCACTACCGCCAAAAGTGGGATAACATACAATTCCGATATTCATAATAGTAAGCTGCTGTTAGAGCAACCCTAAGGTAACAGTTTTGACGGAGGAAGGTTTACCGTTCAACTGAATTCTTTATTTTCACCATCCATTCCAATCATTTATAGAAAAAATAACTACATGAGAAGGGTACAGTTCTTACCAGTTCTGTTGCTGCTGGCCAGCTTTGCCGGCGCTCAGACAGAAGACTCACTGATGATCCGTCGCATTGCCGATGAGATACTGGTAAATGGCAAAGCGTACGATAACCTGCATTACCTGACCAAAAAGATTGGTCCGCGCCTGGCCGGATCATCGGGTATGGTGAAAGCCGAAAAATGGGGACTTGAACTGATGAAAACAACCGGAGCCGACCGTGCCTGGCTGCAGGAATGCATGGTGCCTCACTGGGTAAGAGGTGGCAAAGATGAAGTACTGATGCAAACAAAAGGCCCGTCGAAATGGGCACCCCTCGATGTAGTGGCGCTGGGTAATTCGAAAGGCAGCGGCAAAGCAGGTGTAACAGCCGAAGTATTGCTGGTTAACTCATTCGAAGAGCTGGATGCAAAGAAGGAACAGGCAAAAGGGAAAATAGTTTTTTATAACTACAAATTTGATCCCCGGTTTGTTAAAACCTTTGCTGCGTATAACGATGCAGGAAAATACCGGGGTCAGGGTCCCAGTGCAGCAGCCAGATACGGAGCAGTCGGCGTTATTGTGCGCAGCATGAGTCACAGCACCGACAACAACCCGCATACCGGCGGTACCCGGTACGACACCACATACCCGCAGATACCCGCCGTAGCGATTGGTCTGCGCGATGCAGATCGTCTCAGCCAGGTGGCATCAGCAGGTACTGTAAAAGTAAAACTCACCACACATGGTTATTTTCTGCCCGACACGATTGGCAATAATGTAATAGGTGAAATAAAAGGCACCGACTTCCCCGACGAGATCATTACTGTAGGCGGCCACCTCGATAGCTGGGACAATTGCGAAGGCGCACACGATGACGGCGCCGGCTGTGTGCAAACAGTAGAGATATTGCGGGCATTTAAAGCCATTGGGTACAAACCCCGCCGCACCATTCGCTTTGTACTGTTTGCCAATGAAGAAAATGGTTTACGCGGAGGTAGCAAATATGCTGAAGAGGCAAAAGCCAAAAAGGAGAAACATGTATTCGCGCTGGAAAGCGATGCCGGCGGATTTACACCACGCGGATTCGGATTCACACTCAGCGATGTACAGTTTGGTAAAGTAATGATCTGGCAACCGCTGCTGGCACCTTATGGCGCGAGTGAATTCAGCAAAGGCGGAGGCGGTGCTGATATTGGCCCCCTCAACAGGGCGTTCGGTACCCCACTGGCTGGTCTCTCGCCCGATTCGCAACGCTATTTCGATATTCATCACGCCCGCAACGATACCTTTGAGGCAGTAAATAAAAGAGAACTGGAATTAGGTGCGGTGAATATGGCAGCACTTATTTACCTGGTAGATAAATACGGATTGTAATAACCAATACTGATAATAACAGCCAAGCGCTGCTTACCCGGGTAGTACCAGGCTTTGCAGCGCTTTTTCTATTGCATCGAAAGGAAATGACTGGTAAACGGTTTGCATACGCTGACGGATAACGTCCGTACACAGGTTGCCGACAGAGCCTTCGTGTGTATGATGAATAGCGGTCTGATAAGTAAACTGCCCGTTTTCAATGGCCAGTCCGATTTGCTTATACGCATCACGAAAAGGCACGCCCTGCAAGACCAGTTTATTTACTTCTTCCACGCTGAAGAGATATTTATACTTTTCGTCATTCAGCAGATTTTGTTTTACCTGCATATGCGACAACATCAGGCCGGCCATTTCAATACAATTACGCAAAGTGGTAAATGCAGGAAAAAGATGTTCTTTCAGCAATTGCAGATCACGGTGATAACCAGAAGGCAGGTTGGTGGTCATGAGCATGATCTCGTTGGGCAATGCCTTGATACGGTTGCAATGTGAACGGATCAGCTCAAATACATCGGGATTCTTTTTATGCGGCATGATGCTGCTGCCCGTTGTAAGTTCTGCAGGAAAACTGATAAAGTCAAAGTTCTGATTGAGATAAAGGCAGGCATCCATGCTCAGCCGTGCCAGGGTATCGGCTACATTGGCCAGTGCCTGTGCTACCACACGCTCTGCCTTGCCACGCCCCATTTGAGCATATACTACATTGTAGTTGAGATCGGCAAAGCCCAGCAGCTGAGTCGTGAGCGTGCGATTGATCGGAAACGAAGAACCATATCCGGCAGCAGAACCTAATGGGTTTTTGTTTACGACATCAAAAGCAGCATGCAGCGTAATGCAGTCGTCGACCAGGCTTTCGGCAAAAGCACCCAGCCAAAGACCGGCAGAGGAGGGCATGGCCAGTTGCAGGTGGGTATAGCCGGGCAGCAAATGATCTTTCAACTCCTCACTGCGTGATTGCAGTAATTCAAAGAGTGGCTGAATGGCTTTAACCGTAAGTTCGAGTTCATGACGCAGGTATAATTTTATATCTACCAGCACCTGGTCATTGCGGCTGCGGGCACTATGAATCTTTTTTCCGGCATCTCCCAGTTTTTGAGTCAGCAGCAATTCTACCTGCGAATGGATATCCTCCACATCATCCTGCAATTGAAAATCGCCGGTACTGATGCGGTTGTAAATATCGCGTAAGGCAGCCTGCAGGGTTTTCAGTTCCCCGGCGGTCAGCAGTCCCACGGTTTCCAGCATCTGAATATGTGCCAGTGAGCCCAGCACATCGAAGGCTGCCAGGTAGAGATCCATTTCGCGGTCTTTGCCCACAGTAAAGATTTCTACTTCCTTAAGTGATGCCTTATCTTTTTGCCAGAGTTTCATGGCGTATAATTTATACCGGGTTTAATAAAAGTCATTCTGCTGCTGGCGGCAATACTACCCGATCCAGCAATTTTATATAAAGCTCAATCCCTGCATTTATTTCATCAACATAAATGAATTCATCTGCTGTATGGCTGCGGGCAGAATCGCCGGGCCCCATTTTAAGGGCAGGAAAAGGCATGAGTGCTTTATCTGATGTGGTGGGGGAGCCATAATAACTGCGTTCCAGTTTGAGGCCCGCAGCTACCAGTGGGTGATCCAGGGCAATAGAGGTAGAGCGCATACGCATGCTGCGTGGTGTTACATCACATTTTACATGGTTGCGTATCCATTCCACCACTTCTTCAAACCTGTACAGCTCGTTGATACGTGTATCAACCACAAAGCGGCAGGTAGCCGGCACTACATTATGTGCCTTATTCTCTGTTTCGATAACGGTTACACTCATTTTGGATGGCCCCAGCAGCGGTGATATTTTATCGAGCGTAGCTGTCCTGAACCATTCAATATCCTGCAGTGCTTTATAAAGCGCATTATCGCCTTCATTGCGTGCGGCGTGGCCGGCTTTGCCGTGGCTCACACAATCCAGTACCATCAATCCCCGCTCTGCCACCGCCATCTGCATCAGTGTGGGTTCCCCTACAATGGCACAATCAATAGGTGGCAGGTATTGCAGGGCATATTCGATACCTCCGGTACCTGATATTTCTTCTTCTGCAGTAGCCGCTAGTACGAGATTATACTGGAGATCTTTGGCCGTATAATAATGAAGGAAAGTGGCAATCAGTGATACCAGGCAGCCGCCTGCATCATTACTGCCCAATCCGTACAGGCGGCCATCGTTCTCATCGGGAGAAAAGGGATTGCGGCTATATTGCGGGTTGGGTTTTACCGTATCATGATGTGAGTTGAGCAGGATGCTGGGTTTGGCGGGGTCAAAATGTTTATTCTTTGCAAATACATTATTGCCTACCCGTGAGGCTTCTATCTGGCGCACCGCCAGAAATTTGGCGATAGCCGATGCAGTACCATCCTCCTCTTTGCTGAAAGAAGGGATGCTGATCAGCTCTTTCAGCAACGAAAGAGCATCCTGCTGCAGTGTATGTAAGGAATTATTCATTGATAATGGTAGTACCGGATTGCCCCTCGATAAGGCTGGGCAGATTTTCTGCCTTGCCAATGATCACCTTGCCCACTCCGCTGTCAAGCGCCGCAAATGCGTTGTCGAGTTTGGGCAGCATGCCGGCAAATATTTTTTGTTTCGCCTTCAGTTGCTGGTAATATTCACGGTTCAATACAGCGATGACAGTATTGTCGTCTGCGGCATCGAGCAGTACGCCGCTTTTCTCGAAACTATAGATCAGCGATACATCGTATTGGTGGCTCAGCCCTTTTGCAAGCTCCTGTGCAATGGTGTCTGCATTGGTATTGAGCAATTGCCCCTGCTGATCGTGCGTGATAGGAGCAAATACAATGCTGATCTGCTGATCGAGCAGCAGACTGATCAGCGGCTGATTGATGGCATCTACATCGCCCACAAATCCATAATCCAGCACGGGATGTTTGCGCTTATGGGCCAGGATAGCATCTCCATCGGCTCCGCAAAGACCGATCGCATTACACTGATTGGCCTGCAGCTGCGCCACGATATTCTTATTTACATAACCGGCATATACCATCGTTACGATCTTAAGGGTCTCCGCATCGGTAATACGGCGCCCATCAATAAGCTGCTGCTCCACGCCCATCTGCTCAGCCAGCCGGGTCGCCAGTTTACCACCGCCATGCACCAGTATTTTGCGGCCATTGATGGCTGCAAAATGTGTCAGAAACTGACTGAGCTTGGCTTCATCATCAATGATATTGCCCCCTATCTTAACGATATATAATTTATCCATTTGACTGTAAAATGGTGGATAGTACGGCCTGTGCTGCCCATACCCGGTTACCGGCTTCCTGTGTTACGAGGCTATTGGGGCCATCGAGCACTTCGTCGCTCAGTTCCACATTGCGCCGCACAGGCAGGCAATGCATGACTTTGGCATTATTGGTGGCAGCCAGTTTTTCCTGTGTCAGCATCCAGTCAGGATCATTGGAGTAAATACGACCGTAATCATTGAACGTACTCCAGTTTTTCACGTATACAAAATCTGCATTACGCAATGCTTCGTCCTGGTTGGTGGTGATAGTAGCACCTTTGGTAAATTGTTCGCTCAGCTCATAATCTTCCGGATGAGTGATCACAAAATCTGCTTTTCCCCAGGCTGTGATCCACTGAGAAAAACTATTGGCTACACACTGCGGCAATGGTTTTACATGAGGTGCCCAGGTGAGTACGATTTTGGGTTTGCGCCCACTGGCCAGCTGCGGATAATTTTCGGTGATGGTGATCACATCAGTGAGACTTTGTAGCGGATGGAGTGTGGCACTTTCGAGGCTTACAACCGGAATGCCGGCATATTTGATAAATTGTTTGATATAAAGCTCGCTGTAATCGTCTTCGCGGTTTTTGAGCGAAGGGAATGTGCGGATAGCCAGGATGTCGAAATATTTTCCGAAAATAGGAGCTGCATCCTTTACATGCTCCACTGTATTGCCACTCATGATGGCTTCTTCTTCAAACTCAAGTGCCCAGCCTTCACTACCTACATTAAATACAATTGACTCCATGCCCAGGTTATGTGCTGCAATCTGTGTGCTGAGCCTTGTACGCATACTGGGGTTAAGAAATAAGCAACCGATACGTTTATTGGCACCCAGGGCCTTATCGAATCAGCGGTTGAAGATTTGTAGGCCAGTGCCTTTTGTACGAGCCCGTCAATATCGGGCACATCATCAACGGAAATAAATTGCTTCATTCTTACTTCGGTTTGAGCTTGTTGATCTCTTTTTTTACTTCGCTTAAAAAATACTTTTTGACCAGGTAGTACAGATAAGCCGGCAATATCAATAACTCATATACAATAACAATTCTGCTTAATTTATATACTCTGTTGGCAGAGGGTACTACTAAACCGGTGATAAGGTCAAGCAATAATGGCAGAACTACCAGGATGGTCAACACCACCAGTGGGCCTGCGCTGCTTTTATTATTGCTTTCCTCCGTCAAGTTTATGCGTTAGCTGTTGCAGCTTCGGTCAGCAAAGCAATCTCTTCTTTCAATGCCTCAATAAAATCTTCGGCATCTCTTTTCTTCAATGCCAGCGAAGGCAGCAAACGGATAACATTGGGTTTGGCTTCGCCGGTAAATATCTTCTGGTTCCAGAGCATGTTGCGCTTCAGGTCTTTCAGTTCTTCGGGCACATCAAAGCCGATCATCAGACCGCGGCCACGCACATTGCTGATCTGGGGAATTTCTTCCAGTGCATCGCGCAGGTATTTGCCTACCATCACTGCATTGCCCATCAGTTTTTCTTCTTCGATGATCTCCAGCACAGCCAGTGCGGCAGCACAGGCCAGATGATTGCCGCCAAATGTAGTACCCAGTTGAAAGTGTTTTGGCTTGATATGCGGTGCCACGATGATGCCTGCCACGGGAAAGCCATTGCCCATACCCTTGGCCATGGTATAGATATCTGCATTTACGCCGGCAAAATCATGACTGAAGAATTTGCCGCTGCGGCCATATCCGCATTGTACGCTATCTGCCACATATACTGCACCATATTCATCGCACAGTGTACGGATGGTTTTCAGAAAACTTTCATCTGCTACATTAATACCACCCACACCCTGTATGCCTTCAACGATTACGGCAGCAATTTCTTTACCCTCGCTGGCAAAGCAGGCTTTGAGTGCTTTTGTGTCATTGAAAGGCAAAAAGATCACATTGTCGGTCTCATTGACCGGCGCCACATAATTTTTATTATCCGTCACCGCTACAGCCAGTGAGGTACGGCCGTGGAATGATTTGGAGAAGGCCACCACTTTTTTGCGCCCGGTATGGAAGGATGCCAGCTTGAGGGCATTTTCATTGGCTTCTGCCCCGCTATTGCACAGGAAAAGCTGATAATCTTCCTTGCCGGAAAGTTTGCCCAACTTCTGGGCCAGCTGCTGCTGGATGGGAATACGAATGGAGTTGGAATAAAAAGCCAGCTTTTCGAGTTGATCCTCGATACGTTTTACCCAATGCGGGTGAGTGTGGCCAATGCTGATCACTGCATGGCCGCCATACATATCCAGATACTGCTCGCCTTTGTCGTCCCACACATAGGAGCCTTTGGCTTTAACGATCGTGATCTCGTTGATTGGGTAAACGTCGAATAAATTCATGAGTTATAAGTGTTGAGTTCTAAGTTTTAAGTTTTCTTGTTTGAGCGTACTTTTTGGATCAGCGCAATCAGCATTGCTTTTATTTCACTGATTCCTGTATTTAAGTTTATGTATTCTTCAGTATTGATATATCCCAGGTCATTAATCAAAAGCAGGTAATACTCCACCTCATTTGTCGATCCAAGGCTCGTATTAAGAAAATGTGCGAGCTCTGCACCGGAATTTTTCCCACAACCTTCAGCAATATTGGCCGGTATGGAGTATGCAGACCGGCGCAGCTGGTTTTGCAATCCGTACCGTTCAGAATCCGGAAAGCTGCCGGATATCTTATAAATGGCAAGAACGAATCGGTGTGCGTGCTGCCACACTTTTAGCTTTTTGTAATCCTGCATCACTCTTCATTTTTCACTTATCACTTAAAACTTATAACTTATTACTGTCAAAAATATGAGGCTTTCAATTTCAATCCCGCCTCCTCATTGAGTCCAAACATCAAATTCATATTCTGTACTGCCTGGCCGCTGGCGCCTTTGAGCAGGTTGTCGAGTGCTGAATGCACAACCAGTTTGGTGCCGGCCTTTTCCAGTTGTACCACCCCTTTATTCGTATTCACTACCTGCTTCAGGAATATGGCATCGCGGCTCACTTTCGTGAAGGGGTGATCTTTATAAAAATTGGTAAATAATGTATACAGTTCTCCAATGCTCAGATCGCAATGAATGGTAGAGCTTACAAAAATACCACGGGTAAAATCGCCCCGCCATGGCACAAAGCTGATGTCGATATCAGTATTGGGCTGCAGTTGCAGCAGCGACTGGCCGATCTCGCCCAGGTGCTGATGCGTAAGTGTTTTATAAGCCTGTATGTTATTGGCCCGCCAGCTGAAATGAGAGGTAGTGCTCAGTGACTGACCAGCGCCGGTTGAACCGGTGATACCGGTAGTATAGATATCGCTCAGCAAACCCGCTTCTGCAAGAGGCAGTAATCCGAGTTGTAATGCTGTGGCAAAACAACCGGGATTGGCAATATTCTGCGCAGTACGGATAGCATCGCGGTTGAGTTCGGGCAGACCATATACAAACTGCCGGTCACCGATTTTGGATTGCGGTGCCAGTCTGAAGTCATTGGCCAGATCAATAATGCGGGTGTGTGCAGCAATTTTATGTTCGGTGAGAAAATTGCGCGACTCCCCATGACCCAGGCAAAGGAATAATACATCAATATCGCTGCTGAGTGTATCAGTAAAAAGTAAACCAGTATCGCCCAGCAGATCCTGATGAATATGTGAAACAGGTTTGCCTGCATTGCTGCGGCTATGGATAAAAGAGAGTGTGACCTGAGGATGCTGTACCAGCAGACGGATCAACTCCCCGCCGGTATAACCAGCACCACCAATGATTCCCACTTTTATATTGCTTGTACTCATAGCTTATATTTCGGATTTGAAGATTTGAGGATTTGAAAATTTGAAGATGCAATCGAATCGGCACTTTCTAATTCATTAGCATATCAGCACATTTTCTTTCATCTTCAAATCCTCGAATTTCCAAATCACCCAATCATTATTCGTTGTCTGTTTTCACCAGATGATACATCATCGTCTGGTTGCCGAAGATGCGGCTGAAGCCACGAACATCTTCGCCGGTGAAACCGGTATTCATTTCACCATATTTACCAAACTTGCTGTTCATGAGATCAAATTTGCTTTCGATACCGATGACCTGGAAGCGATAAGGCTGCAGTTGCACAAATACATCGCCGGTTACATTGCGCTGACTGTTTTGCAGGAAGGCTTCAATATCACGCATTACAGGATCCAGGATCTGACCTTCATGCAGCCAGTTGCCATAAAACTGGGCCAGCTGATCTTTCCAGTTGAGCTGCCACTTGGTGAGCACATGTTTTTCGAGTGCGTGGTGTGCCTTGAGTATCACCATGGGAGCAGCGGCTTCAAAACCCACGCGGCCTTTGATGCCGATGATGGTATCGCCCACATGAATGTCGCGCCCGAGGCCATAAGGACCGGCAATCTGCTGCAGGTGCTGGATGGCTTCGGCAGGATGGTTGAAGTTTTGACCATTCACTTTGCGCAGTTCGCCTTTTTCAAAATGAAGCACTACTTCTTCACTGCCGGTTTTGGTGACCTGGGTAGGCCAGGCTTCTTCGGGCAGTATTCCTTTGGAAGAGAGTGTTTCGCGGCCACCTACGCTCGTACCCCAGAGCCCTTTATTAATAGAATAAGCAGCTTTGGCAAAATTCATATCCACTTTTTTGCCCTGCAGGTATTCGATCTCTGCTTCGCGGCTCAGCTTGAGGTCACGGATGGGAGTGATGATCTCCACGCCAGGGATCATGATATGAAAGACCATGTCGAAACGAACCTGGTCATTTCCTGCGCCGGTGCTGCCATGTGCCACTGCGTCGGCCTTCAGTTCTTTGGCATGATCGGCAATATGGAGGGCCTGGCTAAGACGTTCGGCAGATACACTGAGGGGGTAGGTATTATTCTTAAGCACATTACCGTAGATCAGAAAGCGGATGATGCTGTCATAATAGCTTTTTACAGCATTGACGGTCTTGTGTGTTTTGACGCCCAGTTTATAGGCATGTGCTTCTATCTGGCGGAGCTCTTCGTCAGAAAAGCCGCCGGTATTCACGATGATGCTGTGCACTTCGTAGCCCAGGTCATCGGTCAGGTATTTAACACAGAAGGAAGTATCTAATCCGCCACTGAAACCCAGTACAACTTTTTTTGCCATCGTTTTATTCAACAGATTTATAAATGAAATAAATGGTGCAATAGTGATTTTGGTTTACTGCCACCTCCGTTACCCTGGCCATTTGAGTCGCGCTTGAGGAAGGGGCGCAGCAGTTTCCATTGTTTAAAGCGAAGCAATCGTTCAAAGCCTTTGGCGTTTTCCTTGAAGTATTTCTTTGTTTCTTCAGGCTGATAATGATCTTTAGGATCAAACAGCATGGCAGTGCACATGCAGTTTTTCCGGTCCTTGCTCATCAGGATTTCATAGTTCACACAGCTTTTGCAGCCGGCCCAGAACGCGTCATCCTGCGTAAGTTCGGAATAAGTTACGGGTTCATAGCCCAAATCGGAGTTGATTTTCATCACGGCCAGCCCGGTAGTGAGGCCAAAGATCTTGGCTTCGGGATATTTCTGACGTGAAAGATTGAAAATCTTTTGTTTAATGGATTTAGCCACACCGCTTTTGCGGAAGGCAGGGGCGACAATAAGGCCAGAGTTGGCCACATATTCGCCATGGCTCCAGGTTTCGATATAGCAAAAACCCACCCATTCGCCTCCACGGGTAAGGGCGATCACCGCTTTTCCTTCATCGATCTTTTCGTCAATATAAGAAGGGCTTCGCTTGGCAATGCCGGTACCACGGGCTTTAGCCGACGACTCCATTTCCTCGGTGATGAGGGTTGAATATTTTTTATCATCAGGGGTTGCTACCCTTACGATGATCTCTTGATTGTCCACTCTGAAAGATTAAAATTGTGCGCGGATGACCAGTCCTGAAGTTGTTGCCGGAGAAAGTTCACTGACAGGGACCGTGGTTAGGGGTTCGTCCTGTCAGCATTCAGGACGGCGTCGCGGACGGGAGAAGGTAAACACATCAAATCCTACAGCATACACACCACTGGTAATGGGTGCATGGAAGGCAAATTGTTTTGTATGTGTCAAAATATTGCTCACCTCTGAAAGGTTTCTTAAATTGGATTACAAATGTATAATAATAATCGGGTTATATCCACAAAATTTTTTGTTATAAAACAGAATCCATGACCAGCGGAAACCTCAATCCCCGGCCGGCATTTACAGGCATGCGAAAGTTTCTCCGAACGTTTGTTATAATCCTGATCCTCCTGTTGGGATTGTTTATATATTGGAAATATTACTATGTAATTGGTGATGGGGTAAAATCGGGTTACCTCAATTTTGCTGTGCGAAAAGGTCAGCTCTTTAAGACCTATGAAGGCAAACTGATCCAGGAAGGGTTACGCAGTAAGGTGGTAGGATCTATTCAGTCAAATGAGTTTGAATTTTCTATCAGCAACAAGCGCGTCTATGATACACTCTCACTCAACAGTGGAAAGATTTTTGATCTGCATTATAAAGAATATAACGGAGCTCTTCCCTGGCGCGGATATACACGTTATATGGTTGACAGCATCATTTCCATGCGTGATCCGGATCGCTGACCTCTTTTCTTATTTACCAGCCAGCAGCAGGAAGATCGCGGGCTGTTTATGAAAACCAGGCTGCTGGTTTTTCCACTGGGCAATCGTACAGGTGCGCACCCATTCATCGGGACCGGTAAGATTTACGGCAATACAAAGACGGGTTTGAGGCTGACAGGTTTTGAGCAGGGTTTCCAGCAATTGCTGATTGCGGTAAGGCGTCTCTATAAAAAGTTGTGTGCACTGATAACGGGCCGAATATGCCTCCAGTTCACGGATGGCTTTGCCCCGTTCCAGAGAATCAATTGGCAGGTAACCAATAAACTGAAACCGTTGACCATTCATGCCGCTGGCCATCAGGGCGAGCAGGAGTGAACTGGGCCCCACCAGCGGGTTTACCCGTGCTCCCATATCCTGTGCCGCACCTACCAGCAACTGACCGGGATCAGCAACACCGGGGCAACCGGCCTCACTCAGAATGCCAATGTTTTTGCCGGCTTTCAGCTCCTGCCGGAATGAGCTGATCACTTCCGGCTCGGCTTTATGAATCGTATACCAGCCAAAATCATCAATGGGCATTTCTTTCCATATACGCTTCAGAAAACGGCGGGCAGTACGTTCATTTTCCACAAAAAATACCTGGCATTGTTTTACCGCCTCAACCAGGTAGGGAGCAGGCAGGGCGGCCAGGCCATCGTCGTGCAACAGAGAAGGAATAAGATATACCTGACCTGTATGCATACTAATTGCTTTTTACTTTATGCGCTGTAAGAGTACCGGCTACGATAGCATAGGCAGGTGCAAAGATCACGACCACGTGCATCAGGTAAAACAGGATGCCATTGCCAATGGCCAGACCCTTATGCCGGCCTATATAATGTGTGCTTTGCGAGGCACTGAATTGTTTACGTGCAAGTCCGTAATCGACCATCGAAAAACCATAATAGTAACACTCCATAAACAGTACAATAAGCGGAGTGATCCAGCCAATCAGGGGAATGAGGGCCAGGAATAAAAGCGCCACCAGGTATACGGTCTGCCAGCCACAATTGCGCAGGGCCATTTTCATACCCCGTACGGCCTCGGGCCAGATCGCATCCCAGCCGGGATTGGTTTCATTGTTTTCAATAATAGACTCGGTTTTGCGGCTCAGATAAGCGAAGACGGGCGCACCGATGATAAGACAGAGATATTTGAGAAAAGAAAAATAAAATAATAATAAGGTGAGCCAGATCGTAATTCCGGCAAATGTGAACAGGAAGCCCAGAAAACTGTTATGAAAACGCTGGCTCCAGTCGCCCAGGTGAAGGATATGTGTGATATAGCCCACTACATCGGTGGCAGAACGGCCAAAGAAATAAATGCCGATTACAAAAAGAATGGTATAGATAAGACCGGGTATCAGCACCCATTTCCAAAGCTTATGCTTCAGAATAAACTGATGGGCTTCTCCCCAGGATTGGATCGCTATAACTATTTCCTTTAGCAAGGGTTATTTTTGAGTGGGTAAATATAGGGAATAGTGGTCAGTTGTCAGTGGACGGAAGAAACCCCTTTAAACTCTTTATACTTTTAAACATTTAAACTATTATGACAATACTTCCATTCACTTTTTACCGCCGCTCCGATGTGCTGGAAGTAGCAGCAGACCTGATGGGCAAGCTGCTGGTGACGCGGTGGAATGGTGTGACCACTTCGGGACGTATTGTGGAATGTGAAGCGTATGCAGGAGCAGGCGATCGTGCTTCGCATGCTTTTGGTGGCCGACGCACTGCGCGCAATGAACCCATGTATGCTGCCGGCGGCAGATCCTATGTATATCTGTGTTATGGTATTCATCATTTGTTTAACGTAGTGACCAACGAAGCAGAGACTCCACATGCGGTACTGATACGGGCACTGGAACCGGTAAAAGGAGTGGAAGAAATGCTGAAGCGCGTGGGCAAACCCCGGCTGGATGTTTCACTTACACGTGGCCCGGGCAATCTCAGCAAGGCATTGGGAATCGCAACAGGGCATACGAATATTTCATTAAAAAGTACGGAACTCTTTATTGCCGATGATGGTTTCCGGCTACAGCCTGGTCAGTTAGCATGGTCTCCGCGTATTGGCGTGGATTATGCCGGCGAAGATGCCTTATTGCCTTACCGGTTATATGTAAAGGGAAATGCGTATGTAAGCGGCCGCCCGCGTTAAGAACGGTCGCTGCGACGTTCCGGCGGATTGATGGTACTAGCCCTGATATTGTCGTCAACAATATCTTCCGTAACAGCTACTTCCGAAAAAGCAACCGACATTTTCTGCCGGTCAAATTCCTTTTCATTATTAGCGATCCATACGGTAGCCACGCCGTTGCCGATGAAATTGGTGATAGCTCTGGCTTCTGACATGAAGCGATCCACGCCCAGCAGCAGGGCCAGTCCTTCGATCGGGATTACCTTGATGGTACTGAGTGTGGAAGCCAGCACTACAAAGCCACTGCCCGTAACGCCAGCGGCTCCTTTGGAAGTGAGCATGAGTATACCGATAATACTGGCGATCTGTGCCAGCGACAGATCCACATGAAATACCTGTGCCAGAAAGATCATACACATGGAAAGGTAGATGGTAGTGCCATCGAGGTTGAAGGAATAACCAGTGGGCACCACCAGGCCTACAATTGATTTGGAACACCCCATACGCTCCAGCTTCTCCATCAGTGATGGCAGTGCCGCTTCTGAAGAAGAAGTACCCAGTACCACCAGCAACTCTTCGCGGATATACCGTAGAAAACGCGATATGCGGATACGGTACATACGCAGGATAAAATAAAGCACCACGAAAATGAAAATGGCCATCGTGGCATATACGGTACCCATGAGCATAGCCAACGGACGCAGCGTATTGATTCCGTATTTACTGATAGTATAGGCCATACCTCCCAGCGCCCCCAGTGGTGCCAGCAGCATCACCTTATGCAGTGCTTTGAATATTACTTTTGAGATACGCTGCAATGGAGCTATTATATTATTTCGTCCCGAATAAAAACTCAGGCCTATGCCAAAGCAGAGCGCCAGCAACAATACCTGCAGGGTGGAATTGTCTTTAAAGAACTGCCACCAGCTGAAGTGGTCACTTTGCCGGGTATAAGCCGATATGTCGGCCTGCTTAATATGACTGGTATCGACACCGGAGCCGGGTCTGATGATGAGTGCCACCACCACACCGATGATAAGGGCCAGGGTGGTCACCACTTCAAAATAAAGCAGGGCCTTGGCGCCCACCCGGCCTACCTTGCGCAGGTTGCCCATGCTTACAATACCCAGGGTGATGGTAAGAAAAATGATTGGGTTGATAAAGAGTTTTACAATGCTGATAAAACCTGTACCCAGCATTTCGCTCAATGTGACACCCAGGCTGAGGTCCTGGCCCAGAAAACGGGTTTTGAGTGGCTGATCGAGAACCCGCATCAATGCCAGTTGCGGATAATAATGGCCAATAAGAATGCCTGTTGTTATTGCCAGCAATACCCAGAAGGTAAGGTTGCGGAAGAGCCTTTTTAGCAGTGTCATGATTGATCTGTAAGATAAGGCAATTGTACAAAGAGAACAGGAGGGAGATTAGAACTTGGGACAGTTCAGCTTCTTCATATTAGGATCTGTATATTTCTTCACATAGATGAGTGATACTTCCACTCCGCCACGTGAATTGGACGCAGCTTTGAGTGCAGAGGTATTTACATCGTAGGAAGTTCCAAAATGCCATTCTCCGAATTCAAGACCTACATAGGGGATAAGGGCATCCTGAAAACGGTACCAGCTGCCGATATAAAAATTGGTGGGATTGTCTTCATCATTATTTACGTTAAGACAAAAAGCACCACCCAGCATGGTATTGCGCGCTTTGGCCTGAATGCTGTGATTGGCGGCTACATGCAGCGAGTTGTAGGTACCGACAGGGATTTTGGCTCCGCCCTGGATGGTTACGCGTGAGTTGAGCAGGAAATCTCCTTTCTGAAAGGTTTCCTTGGGGCGGTTGATATGATACATGGAAGCACCCAGGTAAAAATTGTTGTAACCGTTGGTAGAACCATTATAGATGATGCCGGCATTGAGGTCAAAATAATGAAGATTGACCTGCTGACTCGAAAAACTTTCGCGGGTCACCCCGGTAAAACCCATAGGAGTGAGCTGATCCTGGAAAGTGAGTTTTTCGGTATTAAGCCGTTTATTCATATAGGTGCCCTGAAAGCCGGCTCCCAACTGGTGATAACCGTTTTCATCAAGTGCTTTGTGGTAGGCTACAGATAATCCAAGATAATTGCTGTTAAGAGCACCATTGCCGGCTTTGTCGCTATAGGCCATGATACCGATCCCGAACTGATCATATTCGGGAACGCGATTTTTCATGATGCCCATGTCGAGCGAAGCGGTCATGGTGGTATAGGCATTATTGATAGAGGGCCATTGATTGCGGTAGTTGGCAGCAAAACGCATTACGCCATCAAACTTGCCCGTAAGTGCCGGATTGAGGGTAAGCGGAGAAGCGAAGAATTGTGAAAAATTAGGATCCTGAGCCTTTGCGGTGGTTGTCAGCAGGGCACAAACAGTCAGGATGGATAGTAATTTCTTCATTTCAGCAATTAAGTTTTTTCACTGGTCAGCCACCGGTCGGGATTGACATGCAGACTTCCTATAAACGTTGCAGCCTGCGGCAAATTGTTCATCAGAAAAACCGGCCGGTATGTCCGGATACGAAAAGGGAAAATACAACAAAATAAAGACCCGCAAAAATGTTGACCCGCTGCTTGCAACTTTCTTAAAAAACGGGTAAAACCGGCGGTATTTGACAGATGACGGCTTACATCTGCACCTTGGTGCCAAAAGCCAGGTCACCGGCATCGCCCAGGCCCGGAACGATATACCCTTTGGCGGTAAGTTCATCATCAATATCGCCGCACCATATGGTAACAGAGGGCTCTTCTCTTTTCACATATTCAATGCCAACCGTGCAGGCGATAGCAGCCACAATATGAATTTCTTTCGGATTTCCTTCTTCTTTCAGAAAATGGATGGTTTTTACGAGGGAAGATCCCGTAGCGAGCATAGGATCACTCACAATAATGGTTCGGTTTTCGAGCTCGGGGCATGAAATATAATCGAGGCTGATCTCAAAACTGCCGTCCTTATTGTGTTTCCGATAGGCTGAGATAAAAGCATTATCCGCTTTGTCAAAATAGTTGAGCATGCCCTGGTGCAGGGGGAGTCCTGCTCTCAGGATAGTAGCCAGCACAGGCTGACTTTCCAGCACTTTGGAATTGGCAATACCCAACGGGGTCTGCACTTCTTTTTCTACAAAAGGCAGCACTTTGCTGATTTCGTAAGCAGCGATCTCACCGATACGCTCCAGGTTGCGGCGAAACCGCATACGGTCATTCTGTACGTCTACATCCCGCAATTCGCTGACCCAGTTGCTGATCAGGCTGTGTTGTTCACTCAGATTAATAACCATAATGCCGCTGTTTTGGTAGGTAGAAAAGTTTGAAAATCTGTTGTTTAAAGACCATTGTTCCGGTTATGGTCCTATCAGTACCAACTGAAACAACTAATTTTGGCAAATCTAAACCAAAATCAGTTTCATGCTGTACCGTGCAATTGGATTAATGAGTGGAAGCTCGCTGGATGGGCTTGATATTGCCTTTGCTGAATTTCACGAAAGTGGGGGAAAATGGACCTACGAAATCCAGGAAGCAGCCTGTTATCCATATCCGCAGGAATGGGTAAGCCGCCTGCGGGATGCTGTTAAGCTTTCTGCATTCGACTACCAGCTTCTGCATAGCGAGTATGGCCATTACCTGGGACATGCGGTGAACCGCTTTATAGAAGAACATGACCTGCATTTTAAAGTAGCCCTGATTTCTTCGCATGGGCACACGACCTTTCATGTACCTGCCCGGGGTATGACCGCTCAGTTGGGTGATGGGGCAGCACTGGCTGCTGAGACACAGTTGCCCGTGGTTACCGATCTGCGGGCAATGGATGTGGCGCTGGGCGGCCAGGGTGCACCTATTGTACCTGTAGGAGAGCGGCTGCTGCTGGGCAACTATGATTATTTCCTCAACCTCGGCGGCATTGCCAATCTTTCTGCCAACCGCGATCCGTATATCGCATTCGACTGCTGTCCGGCCAACCGGGTACTGAACCTGTTAAGTCAGCTCACCGGACAGGAATATGATGCAGGAGGAGCGCTGGCAGCCACGGGTCATACAGATCAGCCACTGTTGCAAAAACTCAATGCCCTGCCTTTTTATCAGCAGCCCTGGCCTCGCTCGCTGGCCAATGACTTTGGAACCGATATTGTTTTTCCGCTTGTCTGCGAAGCAAAACTTTCAGTAGCAGATTCATTGCGAACCTATACAGAGCATATTGCCCTGCAAATCTGCCAGTCTGTAGCAGCTTTGCAAACCAGGGAATCGGCCACACAAAAACTGCTGGTGACAGGTGGCGGTGCATTCAATACTTTCCTGATACAACGCATCAGTGCATTGCTGCAGCCGCTTGATGTGGAAGTAGTATTGCCAGACGCGCGATTGATAGAATACAAGGAAGCGCTGATCATGGCCCTCGCCGGTGTACTGCGCTGGCGCGAAGACAACAATGTATTTGCCTCCGTGACAGGAGCTGGGAGAGATAGTATTGGAGGAGCGTTGTGGATTGGGAAATCATGAGTCAGGTTTAAAAGTATAAAGGTATAAAAGTGAAAGACCGGATATTCTGGTTGACCTCACACCTTTATACCTTTAAACTTTTATACTTTTTAAAGTCCAAGCACCAGCTTCAATTTGGCATACCCCCCTCTGCTCACCGGTACTTTGGCGCCGGTGCGGAGAATAGCAACATGATTATCTTTTTCATACGGGTCAATACGCGTGATCTGCTGCACATTGACAATATAAGACCGGTGTGAACGCACAAACTGCTGCGTATCCAGCACCTGTTCAAAATAAGACATGGTCTTATTCTTCAGAAAGTATCCTTCCTGGGTATGAATTTTCACATAATCATCTGCTGCTTCGAGATAAAATACATCATGGGCAGGAATGATCTTGATCTTGCTGCCATTCTTCACGACAATGCGATTGTTTTGCGTGGGTGACTGTGCAGCAGTAGCCAGCAGTTCTTTAGTAACTGCTTCCGGTGCAGGCGCTTTATTGTCGAGCCATTTAGCCAGTGCCCTGTCAAAACGCTCCTGGTTAAAAGGCTTGAGCAGATAGTCGACCGCATGTGCTTCAAAGGCACGGATCGCATATTCATCAAAGGCCGTGGTGAAGATAACTGATGGCGGTTGCTCTATGAGCTCCAGCATTTCAAAGCCATTGATCTTGGGCATCTGGATATCCAGAAATATCAGATCAGGATGAAATTGCTGAATCGCTTTTACACCTTCAAATCCATCGCCGCATTCTGCCACCAGCTCCAGTTGCGGATGCTGCTGCAGATATTCTTTTACGATGCTGCGGGCCAGCGGTTCATCGTCTATAATAATTACTTTACTCATATTGGTTCAGATAGCCGGTAAGCCGGCAGTTTTATATTTATTTGTCGGGAGTGGCCGATGGCTGTGGCACTTTGACCCGGGTGATAAAAGTATGATCCACTGCTTCTGTCTGCAGCAGATCTGCACGCGCAAAAAGCAGGTAGAGTCTGCGTTGTACTGATTTAAGCCCAAAACCTGTGCCTTTCTGAGGCGAAGATGTTTCGGGATCAAATGGATTGCTTACTTCTACCAGCAGTTCCTGATCCACTACACGCGTATGAAGTCTGATCACTGTTTCGCCTACCGTATCATAAAGACCGAATTTGATGGCATTTTCTACAATAGGTTGTAATAGTAATGCCGGCAGCCGCAGGGTCAGTGTGGCAGGCTCAATATTGACTTCGGTCGACAATCGGTTGCCAAACCGCACTTTTTCGATTTCCAGGTATAGCTGCAGATATTGCAGTTCCTCTTCGAGCGTTACCCATTGTGTCTCTTCCTTGCGGATGGTACCACGTAAAAAATCAGACAATTGCTGTACCATTTTACGGGCTTCTGCCGGTCGTGAGCCAATCAGCGCATTGATCGAATTGAGGCTGTTAAATAAAAAATGGGGTTGAAGTTGCTGACGCAGTTTGAAGAGCTCCGCCTCGCGGGCCAGCTTTTCTGCATCGGTCTTGCGTTGTTCAGTAGCCTTTTGTTCCTGCCAGGTAAACCAGTTGATAGACATCATGGTCACAATGCCTACTACCAGTATGCCAATGCTGAAACGTATGATAAGTGATTTGTTAAGAAATGAATTGTAGTCGTCGATACCGGTAATGCTGATGCTTAACAGCCATTTCACCACAAAAAGCCAGATAAGTGTAAGCGCCACGCACATCATGAGTATATTCATAAACTGCTCCCGCCCCGGCAGATAATACCGGATCGTATTCATGATAAGCAGGCAGATTCCCAGCAGCAGCAGGTTGCTGATGACACTATCTACCACCGCCACGTGCAGGGTAAAGTCAAACCAGTAAAACAGCAGGGCATGATCCATCATCAGGACCAGCCAGGCGATACTGAATATGACCAGGAAGCGGCGTGCTGAAAAGGGTGAAGCAGTCATGAATTTATCAGGCCAGTTTCAGCAACTGGGGTGTTTGGGTATAAAAAAGATTTTTTGCCTTTTGATTAATGGAATAGATATAGGCATCGGCATTTTCTTTCTCTTCAATACGCGAGTAAAGTTCGGCACCATCAATCAGCTCGCTGAGCCGGTACAACTCACTCACATTGATAAACTGCCACTGTACCAATTGGTCTTTGCGGTTGTAGAAAGTATCTTCTTCCCGTTTGCCCATCTCCTGAGCGCGCAGAAAGGCTTCTTCTTTGCTGCGACCCGATACGAGGCGCAGTTGCTCATCAAATTGTGGGGTGTGAAGCCCTTCGCCACACACAATCTGGAATACGATTTTTGCGAGATACCAATTCATAGTCATTCGTTTAGGTAGTTAACAAGCGGTTGATCACAGATTGGATAGTGGTGGTTGGGTGGTAGGAATGTATCTGAATTGTATTTAGTAGCTCTTGATCTCCATGCCGCCAAAAATCATGGTGCCTTTCAGTACCAGCGTACGCGACGGAGACTCCTGCATGTGCATTATTTTCCGTTTGTCGTCAATGCCACCAAAGATGGTAACGGCTTCCGATTTGATTGCCCAGTTGGAAGGCACGAGTAAAGTGGCTCCGCCAAAAATGGCAGTTACTTCGAGTACGGCAGGAGATGTCATATCTGCCTGGGTAAGATCTATTTCGCATCCGCCAAAAACATTTACGAGCTCTCCGCCCTTGAAATTTTTGGAAAGGATTACCTTTTTGGCACCGCTGAAAATGCAGGTACTGCTTACATAATCGTCGGAGGTGGGTTCAAATCCGCTATTGTGAATATTGAGCGGGTCGGCAGGAATATCTGTTGTATTTCCCGGATTGCTGCTGTCGTTCTGAAAAGACTGATTGCGGATAAAACCGCGTCTTCCGCGTGGGCGTATCAGGAATAAAAGACCAATCGTAATGATGATGACCGGCCAGATATGGCGCCGCATATCGCCAAACAGGAAATAATCATTGACCAGGAAAGCTCCACCAATGATGATGGGAACAAACCAGCCGCCATCGCGGAAGCCCCGGCGAAGGCCAATAAACAGACCAATGCCGATCAGCAGCATCTGCCATGAAAACAACCAGCGGGGCATGGGTATGTCGAAACTTCTGGTCAGGGCCAGGCCGCCCACGATAAGCAGGAAAATACCAGTCCACACATGGCTGTTGTTGTCACCCTGACGGCCCCCGCTTTCCCAACGCTGCCTGCGCCGCTCACGCCTATATTCTCTGAAAGTACTCATATACTATATTTCTGATTTTTATGTAAAACTATAGTGAGCCTTTGCTTTGAGCAAGCGCAGATGGGCCATTTTCGGGACTTTCTCGGTAAATGGCCGTATGTGGGCGGTGAATGACGGCCCTATTGCAGAGGGGCCGGACCAGGTTAATGCCTTCCAGTTCTTCCGTCATCCGGACCAGCTGCAACTCCGCATCATAGTCTGCATGAAAGGCAAATGGGCGTCCAGCCACGATGTACTGATAAATGAACCAGTCTGTGGGAGGGGTTGGTACATTCAGTACCTGGTCCAGGGCAATCCATTCCAGTGTGCCTTCGTTGCAGGGCGGTGGCGGCATATCATCAATAGAAGCCACATATACAAACCCCGTCCAGTTATAATCAGTAGGCGAAGTCTCTACGAGTACA
Organism: Chitinophagaceae bacterium; assembly: GCA_047600605.1. Classification (GTDB taxonomy): domain Bacteria; phylum Bacteroidota; class Bacteroidia; order Chitinophagales; family Chitinophagaceae; genus CAYMZZ01. The sequence continues at coordinate 227,220 of JASGKK010000002.1, forward strand.
CCGGCATAACGCATCTGCTCTACCCGGATGCCGGTTTCTTCCCAGGTTTCGCGCAGAGCTGCATCCAGTGGACTCTCATGAGGGTCCAGTTTACCACCTACCGGCGTATACTTATCGCGGTTAGGCTCTTTCAGCCGGCGCAACAACAAAAAACGGTCAGCGTGCCGCAGTACACAGAGTACAGCAGTACGTTTTAATCCGGGTGCCACTTTATTATTCATGGGTTGTGTGGTTAAAGCCCGCAGGGCATTTACAGAAAGGCAAGCACTTCGCTCATCTGGGTTATTTCACGGAAACGCTCATGCTCAATCCGGTGTTCTACCTTTTCATGTGCCCAGGTGGTATGATAAGGTATATGAACAGCATGACCGCCAATGGCCAGCACCGGCAGTACGTCTGATTTGAGTGAATTGCCCAGCATCAGAAACTCATCGGGAGCAATATCCAGGTGTTTGATCAATGCCTGATAATCGCTCTCCATTTTTTCAGACATGATCTCAATATGATGAAAGTAATGGGAAATACCCGACTTGCGCAGCTTGCGTTCCTGGTCCAGCAGGTCTCCTTTTGTGGCAACTACGAGCCGGTATTTCCCCTGCAATTGTTTTAATACACTTTCCACACCATCCAGCAACTCAATAGGCTTGTCAAGCAGGTCCTTTCCGTACTGAATAGCTTTTTCGATTACTTCCATGCTCACCGTATTGCGCGACACGCGCAGGGCCGTTTCAATCATTGACAGCATAAAGCCTTTTACGCCATAACCGTATAGCGCCAGGTTCTGGATTTCTGTTTTAAACAATTCCTGTGCAGCGGTGTGGTGTGGCACATAATCTTCCAGCAGGGCGCAAAACTTTTTTTCCGTTTCCTGGAAATAAGGTTCATTTACCCACAATGTATCATCAGCATCAAATGCAATTACTTTAATAGCCATAATCTTATATAAAAGAAGTGCAAGCTATTCATTTTGTACTTTTCTGCAACTGATTTTCGTCGGGTCCGGAATGAACAGGTTATTTCTACAGTTTATCTGGCCATCAAACCGCTCAACCCGGCTTCCGTCGTAATCCCATTGTTTTCTTTACCTTCCTGCCCCCAAAATCAATCACATGAAATTTTTCCGATCATTCATGACCGTATCGGCCAGCCTTTGCATATTGATGGCTTCGGGTCAGGATAAAAAAGACAGTAAAAAGTGGGATGTCAGCAATCCCGGTGGTCCTTATCAGGATGTAAGCTTCAGCACCTCCGAAGGTACCTGGATGAATGTGGATATATCACCTGACGGAAAAGAGATCGTATTCGATCTGCTGGGTGATATCTACACTATTCCTGCCACCGGTGGCCAGGCAGCCCTGCTGCGCGGCGGACATGCATTTGAAGTGCAACCCCGCTACAGTCCCGATGGAAAGAAGATCCTTTTTACATCCGATGCCGGCGGTGGTGATAATATCTGGGTCATGAATCGCGATGGTAGCGAGGCCCGCCAGGTAACCAAAGAAAATTTCCGTTTGCTCAATAATGCCTGCTGGACTCCCGATGGTCAGTATATTGTAGCCCGCAAACACTTTACCTCATCCCGTTCGCTGGGTGCAGGAGAAATGTGGCTGTATCACCTCACAGGTGGCAATGGCCTGCAGCTTACTGCCCGTAAGAATGATCAGCAGGATGTGAATGAACCAGTGGTGTCGCCGGATGGACGATATGTTTATTTCAGCGAGGATATGTATCCCGGCGGCTATTTTCAATACAATAAAGATCCCAATAACCAGATATTTGCTATCCGTCGTTACGACCGGCAAAAAGGAACGCTGGAGAATATAACCGGTGGTCCTGGCGGCGCTGTACGTCCGCAGCTTTCGCACAACGGGAAATTTCTCTCCTTTATCAAACGTGTACGTACCAGCACCGTGCTGTATCTGCGCAACCTCGAAACAGCCGAAGAATGGCCCATCTACGATAAACTCTCCAAAGACCAGCAGGAAGCCTGGACTGTTTTCGGAAGCTATACCGGATATGCCTGGACACCCGACGACAAACAGATCATCATATGGAGTGATGGTAAAATATTGAAGATTGATGTGGATGGCGTGAATAAGGCCACTGCTATTCCCTTTACCTGCCAGGTAAAACAGCGTGTATACGATGCAGTACGTTTTCAGCAGGACATCAATCAGCCTTCGGTTGCTGTGAAAATGATTCGTGAGGCGGTTACATCGCCCGACGGAAAATGGATGGTGTTTAATGCAGTAGGTTATCTCTGGAAAAAAGAATTACCATCGGGTCAGCCTCAACAGATCACGGCTGCTGCGCCTGTGGCTTATCGTAACGCCGGATTTGAAATGGAGCCTTCTTTTTCGCCCGATGGCAAATCACTTATCTATATTACCTGGAGCGACTCAGCCAGCGGTGCTATTTACAAAGTAAACCTGGCTGGCGCAGCCAAACCCGTGAAACTTACTGCTGCCAAAGGCATTTATCGTCAGCCGGCTTTTTCTCCCGATGGGAAACAGATCGTATTCCGTAAAGAAGGTGGCAGCGATGCGCTGGGTGAGGCCTATACGGCCCGTCCCGGTATTTACATCATGGATGCAGAAGGACGCCAGGAAAACTTTGTACGTGCAGGTGGTGATGCGCCGGTATTCACTCCCCAGGGCGATCGGATCTATTTTCAGACAGGCAGCGGCCTCAGCAGTTGCCGCCCCGATGGCGAAGATGTACGTCAGCATCTGAAAAGCACTTATGGCAATCAGTTTACCGTTTCACCCGACGGCAACTGGATCGCTTTCGTGGACCTGCACAAAGCATATGTAGCCGCCTTTCCGCAGACAGGCAAAACACTTGATATTGGCAGCGGCACCAGTGATTTTCCGGTTAAGCTCGTGTCGCGCGATGCCGGCTTTAATCTGCACTGGAGTGCCGATAGCCGCCAGTTGCATTATACACTGGGCAGTCAGTATTACACTATCAATCTCGATGAGCGTTTTGAATTTATTGCCAACAAGCCTGACTCACTCTTCAAGATTCCTGAAAAAGGTATTGAAGTTGGCCTGTCTGTGCCCGCCGATAAACCACAGGGTAGTATAGCTTTTGTGAATGCGCGTATCATTACCATGAAAGGTGATGAAGTGATTGAAAACGGTACCGTGCTGGTAGAAGGAAACCTGATCAAAGCTGTGGGGGCATCCTCATCTGTAAGCATACCTGCCGGAGCATTGAAAATCGATTGCCAGGGTAAAACCATCACACCCGGTTTTATAGATGCGCATGCGCATGGCAACCATTTCCGCAGTGGCATTACTCCGCAAAAACACTGGGCCTACTATGCCAACCTGGCCTATGGCGTTACAACCATGCACGATCCTTCTGCCAATAGCGAGATGGTGTTTGCGCAAAGTGAACTGATCAAAGCCGGCCGCATGACAGGACCGAGAGTATTCTCTACCGGTACTGTGTTGTATGGCGCAGATGGAAACTTTAAAGCAGTGGTCAATTCCATTGATGATGCGCGCAGCGCATTGCGGCGGACACAGGCGCTGGGAGCTTTTTCCGTAAAAAGTTATAACCAGCCGCGCCGCGAACAAAGGCAGCAGATCATTCAGGCTGCCCGCGAGCTGAATATGGAAGTAGTGCCCGAAGGAGGCTCTTTCTTTTACCATAACCTGAGTATGATCCTTGATGGGCATACTACTGTTGAACACAATCTGCCGGTAGCCCCGCTCTTCAATGATGTGATTCAGTTATGGAAAAATGCCAAAACGGGATATACCCCCACATTGATTGTAAGCTATGCATCGGTAAGTGGTGAGTACTACTGGTATCAGCATACCAATGTATGGGAAAAAGAACGGCTGCTGCGATTCACTCCCCGCTCGGTCATTGATACACGCAGCCGTCATCGTACCATGCTGCCCGAAGAAGAATATGTAAACGGACATATCCTGATCTCACAGAGCCTGAAAAAACTGATGGATGCGGGTGTGCTGGTGAATATGGGCGCGCATGGACAGATACAGGGTATTGGCGCACACTGGGAGATATGGATGATGCAGCAGGGTGGTATGAGCAACCTGCAGGCTTTACGCACAGCTACATTGAACTCTGCCACCAGCCTGGGACTTGACCGCTCTATTGGTTCACTGGAGCCAGGTAAACTGGCCGATCTGCTGGTGATGGATAAGAACCCGCTTGATAATATCCGTAATACAGAAAGTATCCGCTATACCATGGTAAACGGACGCCTCTATGATGCCGAAACCATGAACGAAGTAGGCAACAACCCCCGCCCGCGCGGATTATTCTTCTGGGAAACCAATAAAAACGCGACGAGCTTCCCCTGGCACGATGCCACACAGGAAGAAAGCTGTAGCTGCGGACAACATTAAGAAGCGACATTAAATAATAATAAGGGACTGTTTTTAGCAGTCCCTTATTATTTAAAAGCAATGATACCTGTCTGTGTTTTCCAGCCCCTTCTTCAGTTTATTTTCTTTTTGATAGATAGGCTTCGGGATTTTGTAAAAATTTCTCTTTACATGTTTGTGAGCAAAACCCATGAACCCGTTGCTGAAACAATGTGGTATCGCCCGGAGATAATGATAAAGGCATTCCGCAAACCAAATCGGTTGACCCGGCCAGTTTAATAGAAGAAAGACCCTTCGCTACCGGCAGCTCTTTGGGAGAAGGCCGCTGGATCGCTGTGCTGATATCTGCTGCGCTCGCAATGGTGTAGTAAATTTTTTCGTCGCTCTTCCAGGCTACCAGGAGGCCCCTCTCCCCAAAAGACCGGATAACCGGATAGGCGGCCATGGTTTTTCCTGTTTCGATAGCGCGTTCAAAGACCTTTCCCTGTTCCATCTTGTTCAATACTATACGACTGTATACTTCGTTGCCATCCTGTATACTTTCACTATAGGCGAGTGCAGGAGTACCATTCGATAACAGGCATAATTGAACAAAACGGCCCTGTTCGCTCACCAGTTGTTTATTGATGGCCAGGTTGTCTTTATTCAGTTCGCAGTAATAAACACCCTGTGTACGTCCTCCCGTAAACCACGCTGCATAAGCAGCATTATCTCCCGCCGCAACAGAAGGACCGTTGTGGGGACAGCCATTGATCTCCCAACCATCATGGCTAAAGGGCAGAGCAGGCCGGAAAGATTTTCCATTATCATCCGAAATGCTGACAGACATGTCACGGATAGATCCATTAAGAATATCCCGGAATGCTACATATATTTTGCCGTTTGCATTGCTACCCATGGCAATCCTGCAACACTGGCAGGCAATTGAATCTATAGTCAGCTCATTGGTAAACCTGTTTTCCTGATTGGTTTTTGCAAATTTTACCGGTCTTCCGGCGACTTTCCGGTCAACCGATTGGTCGAGCCAGCAGGCGCCTATTTCTCCGTCGCTTAACCTTGTGATCACGGCAAATGAATGACTCGTTCCCGCTGTAGTATTGGCATGGAGGGAGGCTGGCTGTGTCCAGGTTCTGCCCTTGTCGGTTGATACGATATAACGTACGAATCCTGCAAAATTATTACTGTCGGTAGGAGCGGAGGTTTCATATACCGCCAGAATAGCTCCATTGCCCCTGACTGCGATCTTGGGCATGCCTTCTTCGTGCAGGTTTACATTCTGCTCAATAGGAATGCTGATGCGGTCTGTGAAGGTTTTCCTGCTTTCATCAAAAAAAGCCAGGTAGAACTTTTTCTCTTTGGTATTTCTGTCTGTTTCGCACCAGCTTATTACCGGCTGGTTCTTTTCGTCCGATGTCAGGGAAACACAGGTTGCCTGGCGGGTTGAGTCAGACAAAAGTACAGGCAGCAGCGCCCCCTGTTTTTTGCCCGTGGATAAATTACAGGCTGATAGCAGCCCAATGATGAGTATAAAAAAAAGAGACGGTTTCATAATTAGTTATTTACGGGATGTTGCTTTTTTCCCAAACCGGTAACCAACTCCCACGGTAATTTCGCGCGGGTCGCCCAGGCTATAAGAATAGGACGCACTGCCGCTACTGGTTGAATTTTTAGAAGAAAAGACGGAATAATAAAGATTGGTTGCATTTAATGCATTTATCCATATGTCCAGACCCTGCCATTGGTAGCCCATGCGAAAGTTCACTATATCGAATCCTCTGTATGTATATTGATTGAGGTCGTCCATAAAATACTTGCCCTGGTGCTGCCATTCTGCACCAATACGAAACCCTTTAAAGAAAGAAGGTTTATAAATTATTTCAGCATTGGATGTGAAGCGCGGAGCTCCACTCATTTCTTTACCATTATAATCTACCCCTTTTACAATGTTGTTGACAAAACTGTGCCGGGCATTGGTTCCGCTAAAGCGTATCGAAAGGTCATTAACCGGTTTATAGGTGATACCATATTCAACGCCTGTATGTTTGGTAGAACCAGCATTTTCGTTGACATAAGAATTGTCGGGCTGTTTTACGGAGATGATTTCATTGGTGCCATTCATCCGGTATAGGCTCCAGTCGATAAACACTTTGTTGCCTTTTACGGTTATCCATCCGCCAATTTCATAATTGGAAAAAGTTTGAGGTAATAAATAGGGAGCCACTTTTGCGCTGCTGTATAGCTCGGTTAGCTGTGGTGGTACATAACCCTGGCTGTAGTTGGCATAAAAACCGATATACCTGAAATTATATGTCAGACCAACTTTTGGTGTGACCCTTCCAAATTTATTGACCGTAGATGCAGTGCTTACGCTTGCAGAGGAGGGTACGTTGTTGATAAAGTAATACTGAAACGCATCATATCGTATTGCCAGAACCAGCTTCAGGTTTCTGGCAGGGCTAAGTTCATAGTCGAGATAGCTGGCCAGATTGATAATTCCTGTTTTATACTTACTCAGAAATGAATCAACGGCAGGGGTATCATAGCTGACGAATTTTCCACCAGCCAGGTCTTTATTAACGGAAATAAATTTAGCGTGATAAGCCTGGGGACTATAATCCACGCTGGCTCCGGCTATGAGTTTACTTTGCAGCCAGTTGATCTTTTGTGTATGGGTGACAAACAGCGCATAGGTGCTGAAAGAATTGTTATTGATCTGTCCTTTGAATTTTGCCGGATTGACCGTACTGGCAATGGAATAAGCTGGATTTTGCCCCACTGCATTGTTGCGATACAATAAAGCGGCACTGGTAGAGCTATTGTCGTTCCATTTGTGGCTGAGCATGGATTTGTACCGCAATGCATATACTTTTCTGTAGGTAAAAGTCTGCAGCGATGTATAATCTTTCCTGGCAAACTTGATACTGTCGATAGAGCCGGACATATTACTGTAATAATCCACAAGAGCAAACGTATTTGTCCAGGTAGTCCTGTCTGTTGCCCGGTAATCGCTTCTTATGGTAATGGCCTTTTTACTAAAGTCGCTGTACTCGATCTGCGCATTACGTTTATCTGCATAATAACCGCTGATGATTACACCCCATTTCCCGAAAGAAGTGCCTGCCTGCAGATCGGCACGTTTATACCCATTATCGTTTAGCTGCACACTCACCTGACCGCTGGTAAAGGCAGGTGCTGCCTGTGTAAGAATGTTTACAGCTCCTCCAATTGCTTCAGAGCCATATAGTGCTGATGAAGGCCCTTTAATAACCTCGATAGAGCTGGCTGCAGGAAGATTCATTTCCAGCAGGGCATTATGATTATACACGCCGGTGGTGCGTACGGGAATACCATCTTCGAGATATAAAAACAGGCTTTTTGTGGTCATGGGTTGGCGAATGCTCATTTCATGCTGTTCATTGCCCAGGTTTACCATGAATACGCCGCTCACCTTGTTGAGCAGGAAATCGAGACGCTGGGCCCGGGTGTCCTGAATGGTTTGTTTGTTAATAGTGGCAATGGCAATGGGTGCTTCTGTTCTTTTCTGCAGGGTTCTGTTGGCGCTTACGACCACCTCCTGCATATCATTACTGTTTTTTATTAGCGCAACGTTTAACTGATCGGCGTTTATCTTTTGGGTAAAGTAGCCGGTAAAGCTGATTTCAACTTCGCTGGTTCCCTGGGGAATAAGAAATGAGCCATCTGCAGCTGACTGGGAAATACTTTGCAGCATTTTAATAGTGGCTCCCGCCAAAGGCTCCTTTGTATCCGCATCAAATACCTTCCCTTTACGGGACTGACCGAAAAGCAATGATGAAGAAAGGATACAAAGAAACAGTATATAGATTTGTTTCATTTGTATGAGGATTATACACGAACCGGGGGTATGCGGCAGCTATCATTTGCTTTACAGCATTCCTATACCTGCATACATAGCCTCAGGCCATGCAAGAAGAATGAAAATGTTATTCTGATTTTAAAGAGAAAATGCCTCAGCAGCTTGCGGGAGGCGGATGAAAGATAGCGGAGGATTGATCGACAGGAATACCGGTGGTAAATAAAATGAAATGCGATGGGGTACTGATGACGGGTATATTCAGCTGTAGTAAAAAGGAAGAGCGGGAAGAGAGTACTTCAACCCTCGAAGCGAATTTCATTTCAGGGGGTTGCCCCTGCTCCTTTTTTTCCTGTGCCTGTATTTTTTTCATCAATTGACACTTGCCATTGCAATGCATCATAGGTCTGGCTTTGTTGGCACAACGTTTTACATACTCCTTTTTTTGGATCAGGTAGCCGATATAATACCATCCCTGGTTGAAGGATTGGCCCATAAAGGCAATGAGTAATATTGCAGCCAGCATTTTTTGCACAGTATCACAAAGATAGCTGGCTGATCTGCTTTACACCTGATCTTGATCGGAGTTCTGTATGAGTTGAATCAACCCGCCAGAGGAGTATGGTGAGAAGTCGCCGCTTTTTATAACCCATGCGGAATGAATTAGTTGCTGTCACCTTATTTTACAGGATCAACAACATATTATGACAAACTACTGCACCAGGTAAGACGGTAGCTGTCTTCATTTTCCTGAACACAGGTAAAAAGAAACTGGGTGATAAAAGGTGTACGCGCTACCTGATCGCCCGCATCTGCAGCTTCGTTGAGGCTGAGTGTGCCTGCCATAAATGTTTCTGTAGTGGCTGTCTCGACCGAGCGCAGGTCTTTAGTGATGCGGCGGTGGAGTGGCGAATAACTGATACGCCTGGTGGCCAGCTTTTCTACCAGATTCTGGAGCAGGCCGGGCTGATCGATGCTTGTGCTGACGGAGAGTAACTTTTTCATATACCGGGGAGGTTGGTTTTGCCTGCAACCTTACTTCTTAGATGCAGCAATGCCCCCGAATATTACTAACGAAATGTGAAAGCTGTTTAGATGGTCCATTCATCCCTGATCACGGCAATGAGCCAGGTCTTCCCGTCCCGCATACGGAATACGAGACGAAGGGTTTTCCAGTCCAGGCCTTCATATTTGGGTTCAAAACCAGGGAAATAGTATTCTGTAAAATCTGCCTGCGGATAAATTGTTTTCAGATTGTTAAGCGAGTTACCGCCACCCAGAAAACGGTTACAGGCTTTTTGGGGTGCCTGCAGATAGTCCTTGTCATAGGCATACCGGCCCAGGTATTCCGGTAAGGTTAACTGGCGGGGCTCATCTGTTTCAGCGTTATATACACCCCAGGTGCCGGCCCTGGGCTCTCGGATGGCCTGTCTGAATGCAGTCACACTCAGAAGTGGCTGATCTACGGTGTCTACATATGCAGTAGGACTGAATCGGATACCCATTTGCGGATGAATAAACGAGCTGAGCGAATCATATTGCCTGCTTTTCAGCAGGGTCAGTATATGTTCCGAAAGTTCAAATAAATGAATACTGTCAGCGGCAGTGTGTCCGTTGCTGTCAGGCTTTATAGTATTGCTTGTATCGGCACCAGGGGTTTCTGGCGTCTTTTTCTGATCGCCCTGATTGCAGGACCAGGTAACAAATGCTGTTAACAACAATACCGGTACATATCTCCGCATAACGTTTATTTTAAGAAACAAAGGAAAAACTGTCGCCATCAAATAATCCCTTATCACTCAGTTTGAGGTGAGGGATCACCAGCAGTGCCATAAATGAAAGGGTCATGAACGGTGAGCCAAGTGTTGAACCTGCTTCTTTAGCTGCCCGGTCAATCTGTGCATAGGCTTCTGCCACTTTATAACCATCTGCCTGACTCATGAGGCCGGCTACCGGCAGTGCCAGTACATCTGTCTGCATTCCATCTGCTGCAGTTTGTGCAATAGATACCCCGCCTTTGGCATCGATGATCGCATTCACAGCTGCGCAGATGCTTTCGTCATCTGCACCCACCGCTACAATATTATGGCTGTCATGCGCCACCGAAGAAGCAATGGCACCCCGGCGCAATCCGAAATTGCGGATAAACGCTTTGGAAATGGGTGCATCCTGGTAGCGGTTGACAACTACAATCTTCAGTATATCCCGCCTGATGTCGGATAGCAGGAGCCCATTTTCTGTCAATGCGGTTTCATTCAGCCGGTTGGTGATCAGTTGCCCATCGAGGGCTTCTATGACAGGAATGACCACTGGTTCGGTGCCGGTAGTTTTTATTGCAAAGTCGGCAGCCGTTTTATGCGAGCAGGAGAAATTATTGACAATACCTGCCGCTGTTGTTTTTATCAGCGATTGTCCATCTCTGGCAACCAGCCGGCCATTGATATAGGTTTGGGTGACGATGAAATCTTCCAGGTTCTTTACACAGATAAAGTCAGCCGGATCGCCGGCACGCAGGAGACCCACATCCAGTTTATAATGATCAACCGGGTTGCTGCAGGCCGCCTTCAGGATATGAAACAGGTCAATGCCTTTGGCCACAGCACGTGCACAAAGCTGGTTGATATGTCCCAGTACGAGGCTGTCCGGATGTTTGTCATCACTGCAGAAAAGGATCATATCCGGGTAATCGCGTAAAAGATCGATGAGCGCTTCAAAATTTTTGGCAGCGCTTCCTTCGCGGATGATGATCTTCATGCCGGCAGCCAGCTTATCAAGGGCCTCTTCGGCAGTAAAGCATTCATGATCGGTGCTGATGCCTGCAGCAATATACTGGCGGGCCGTATCGCCACGCAGGCCGGGTGCATGTCCGTCAACCGGTTTGCCCAGGCGATGTGCGGCCGCGATCTTGGCCATCACTTCGGGATCTCCATGCAGCACACCGGGAAAGTTCATCATCTCACTGAGGTAGCGGATATCTTCACTTTCCAGCAGTTGCGTCACGGCTGCTGCATCGAGCGTGGCACCTGCTGTTTCGAAAACAGTGGCAGGTACACAACTGGGAGCACCAAAGTTGAATTTGAAAGGAACGGTTTTGCCATTTTCAATCATGTACTGCACACCTTCCAGTCCGCATACATTGGCAATTTCATGCGGATCACTTACGGTCGCAACCGTACCATGAACCACAGCCAGCCGTGCAAACTCAGCCGGCACGAGCATGGAGCTTTCTATATGTACATGGCTGTCGATAAAACCCGGCAGAATGTAATCCGTATTATCAAGCTCACTGCTATCAATTTCAGTGATACGGACAATACGTCCATCGCTCACTTCCACACGCGCAGGATAAATACGCTGCTGATGAATATCGGCCAGGCGACCGGAAAGGGAGAAAGATACCATACTGCAAGTTAACAGATTTGCCAATTTGAAGATTTGATGATTTGAAGATGGCAGGTATCGGTATTGGCAGACAGGTTAAGTTAACTGATTTGATAATTTGAAGATTTGGGAATTTGAGGATGTGGGAGGCGCTGATGGTGGCAGACAGATTAGATCAACTGATTGGCTAATTTGAAGATTTGGGAATTTGAGGATGTGGGAGGCGCTGATGGTGGCAGACAGATTAGATCAACTGGTTGGCTAATTTGAAGATTTGGGAATTTAACGGTAGGAAGGTACCGGTAGCGACAGACAGGCTAAGCTAACTGAACTTAGAGCCAGTTATTCATTTTCAAATCTTCAAATTGTCAAATCATTAAATCATGAAACTCTTCTCATTGGTCTCGTCCGCTCTTTCATCACCGCTATCGCTTCTTCGCGGCTGGAGAACATGTTGTTGATGTTGACGAGATTGTCGGCGAGCTTGTCGTAGCGTTTGCCCATTAGCCAGACAAAAATGTGGAGATAATGAATGCCGTCAAATACCAGGATTTTCCTTTCGGCAAATTTGTCTTTATTCTTCATAAACTCCACAGGAATCTCTGTGTAGTGAAGGGCGGGGCGCAGATGGTGTACGGCATGATAGCCATCGTTCCAGCAGGTCTGGTTGTATTTGGTATTGATACAGTTGATTGTATTTTCTTCGGGATCGCTGGGGTCAACAAAAGCGTGCTGCGCCCAGTTGCCCAGCATCATCACGATACGTGCAAATACAAACGGGATAATAAAAATAAAAAGAGTGGCTTTAAGGTTCACAAAACACATAAGCACGCAAAAAGCATAAAAAGACATTTCACCGTAAGTAAGGCGCATGTAAAACTTTTTACGTTTGCGCGAAAACAGGTACATAAAAGTATCGCGGAAGCCGAGAAACAGAAAACGGGTTACATAGGCAATAAATCCGCGGAGACTGTCGCGGCGATAGTTGAGTGTGCTGCTGGCATCATCGTGCATATTGTTCTCCACATGGTGCATGGCCATGTGATGTACAAAATAAGTTTCCGGCGTATGGCCAAAGAAGGGGCAGATACCCCAGATCACCCAATGATAAATCCAGGTATACCCTTTTTTGAAAAGTTTGCGATGGCTGATGCAATGCAGCATGAGACCAAAACGTCCTTTAAAATAAAGCTGTGAAATATAGAAGTAGGGAATGTACAGCAACCACCAGTACCATCCCTGCAGTAGCGGAGTGTATAAAACAATGGCCGAAGGAATGACCAGCAGGTGTATGGCCGTCAGCAAATGGATAAACGGGAGGTCACGTTTATCGTTAATATAACGAAGCCAGAATTTTTCGTATGCGGTGAATTCATCTTTGGCTACGTATACCGGATCTGTTATGGTGGTCAGGGCCTTCATGCAGTGGTCTTATTTCTTTTATTGCCAACCACCGGAAAATCAATTATTTCTATATACCGGATATTGGCAGAAACGCCGTGAAATTACTCTTTTCCCCCTATAACGGCCTTCTTTTTTTTATTGTATGACAAATGTGCTAAATCCCTGATAAAAAGCTAAAATAATGATGACAAAACAAACCGGGGTGTCTTTAATGACAAGCCGGTATTGATCAGAAATATGTTTTAGATAAACAGGGGCATATTGCAGAATAAATGAGCGATTTATTGATTCAGGCCCACTGTTGTTCGGAAAAAATAAATGTGACAAAAGGAGTTTGATAATCAGATTCGTACGGATGTCTTTGGAGGCTTTTAACAATGTAAGCCCAAACAATATTGTTGGATACTCCTGTACCAGGAGAGGATTATTTTAGCCCGATTCCCTGGCTTATTCCTTTTTTTCTTGTGGTTCGCAAGGGGCCTTGTTTTTCTCCGGTTGAATCTTTAAGGATAATACAACTGCCAGAAGCCGGAGAAAACACAGTACTGGCGAACTACATCGGCCTGCCGGCCGTGGAGGCAAAAAAGTCGATTAACCTGATTATGCAAACATTGACTTAAGCACATTATTAAAGCAGAGAATCTTCCAATCTTTGCCCGGCAACACTGATCCGGATCAGCTTAATGTATTATTCGTCGAGCAGATCGGGCCGGCGTTCTTTTGTGCGTGCAACAGACTGGTCATGACGCCAGTCCTCTATTTTGCGGTGATCGCCACTCATGAGTATATCTGGTACCCGCCAGCCCCGGAAATCAACCGGTCTTGTATATACAGGAGGCGCCAGCAGATTGTCCTGGAAAGAGTCGAAAAGGGCGGAAGTTTCATCGTTGAGTACACCCGGCAGCAAACGACCGATAGCGTCTACGAGTATCGCCGCTGGCAACTCACCTCCACTCAGTACATAGTCGCCGATAGAGAGTTCGCGGGTGACGTAATGCTCACGTATACGCTCATCAATACCTTTGTAGTGACCACAGATCAGCAACAGGTTATTCTTTAAGGAAAGCTGGTTGGCTATTGACTGGTTAAGGCGTTCGCCATCGGGCGTGAGGTAAATGATCTCGTCATACGTACGTTGCGCAGACAACTGATCAATTGCATTGGCCAGCGGTTCGCACATCATGACCATACCGGCTCCACCTCCATACTGGTAGTCATCTATCTGTCCGTATTCATTCACTGCCCAGTCACGCAGGTGATGGGTCACCACTTCGAGCAGTCCCTTATCCTGGGCACGTTTCATAATACTGTGTTCAAAAGGGCTCTTCAACAGCTCGGGCAATACAGAAAGAATGTCGATACGCATGCCGCAAAGATATAGGATGAAGCTGTTTGTACGTGTGTGACCGTCCTGCTAAGGATGATTTGGCAAACATTTGCCTCAATTTGCCGTTACAGAGTATTATATTTAGTTAAACGCAAACGGATTATCATGACTACTGAAAAGATTCCGGCAAAACGTATACGTACGCGCGCCATTCGGCTCAAGGATTATGAAGCCATCTGCGCCCTGCAGCTGATCTGTTTTCCCGGCATGCTGCCCTGGAAAAAAGAACAGTTTGAAAGTATTTTGAAAATTTTTCCGGAGGGGCAGTTCTGTGTCGAATATGATAAGCAGATTGTAGCATCGAGTTGCAGCCTGATCATCCGCCGCAATCAGTATTCGGCTACAGCCAGCTGGAATCAACTTACCGATAATGGATACATCCGCAATCACGACCCCGAAGGTGATACGCTCTATGGAATGGAGATAATGGTGCATCCCGATTTCAGGCAAATGAAACTGGCCCGTCGCCTCTATGATATGCGCAAGAAGCTGGTAAAGGACCGCAACCTGATGTGTATGCTGATAGGGGGCCGTCTGCCCAATTATCATAAGCATGCCAGCCGTATGAAAGTAGAACAGTATGTACAGGGAGTGATCGACAGAAAAATATATGACCCTGTGCTGACTGCACAACTTTCCAACGGATTTGTATTGCAGCGTCTCCTGCCCAACTACCTGCCAAATGATAAGGAATCTGTAGGATATGGTACTTTCCTGGAATGGAATAACCTGCTTTATGAAGAGCGTAAAAGCCGCCAGGCTGGCAATGATCCTTATGTGCGGGTAGCCTGTATTCAATATCAGATGCGCGATATCAGCAGCTTTGACGAGTTTGCCGCCAATTGCGAGTATTTTGTAGATGTGGCATCCGATTACCGGGCAGATTTCGTGGCATTTCCGGAGATGCTCACTATGCAGTTACTCACTTTCCTGCCCAAAACACACCCGGCAGCAGCAGTACGAAGGCTCGATGCATTCACCGGTCAGTATATTGAATTGTTTACACAACTGGCGATTAAATACAATACCAACATTGTAGCGGGTTCTCATTTCATGGTTGAGAATGATAACCTGTATAATGTTTCCTTCCTGTTCAAACGCGATGGTACGCACGTGAAACAATATAAAGTGCATATTACTCCGCATGAGCGGAAATGGTGGGGTGTGCAGCCGGGCAACGATATCCGCGTATTTGATACGGATTGCGGAAAGATCGCTATTGCGATCTGTTATGATATTGAGTTTCCTGAACTGGCCCGTATAGCAGCATCCAAAGGTGCCCGTATCATGTTTGTGCCATTCAATACCGATGAAAGACGCTCTTATCTGCGGGTACGTTATTGCGCACAGGCGAGGGCTATCGAAAACCAGGTATATGTGGTGATCACGGGTTGTGTGGGCAATCTTCCCAACGTAGATAACCTCGATATTCATTTTGCCCAGTCTGCCATTCTTACGCCCAGCGATATAGAATTTCATCGCGAAGGGCTGGCAGCAGAGGCGCCACCCAATGTAGAAACTGCTATTGTACAGGAGTTGGATATGAATCTTCTCAAACGCAACCGCGAATATGGAAGTGTGCAGCCCTGGTCAGACAGACGCCTCGATCTGTATCAGTTGCATTACCAGGAAAACAATCGTACCCGTCAGGCGTGATCAGTTGCCTGTTATATTGACCGTAGCTCTGCCTTCATTGGCACTATTGTCTTTGGCAATAACCTGGATCCGGTACGTACCGGGGCCGGGTATCATAAATGTTTCATTGAGGGAATAGCTGCCGGTGCCGGGATACCGGTGTATATCCACCAGCAGGCTGCCATTATCAGAGTTGGAGATATGTATATGTACTTCTGCAATTTTTTGACTGTCGGTAATAGTACCGGTGATGGCAATAGCCTGGCCACTGGCAAATGCCTGGTCAGCTACCGGGCTGCTGAGGGTGACCGCAGGAGCTACCCGGTCATTGCTGCCTCCATTGTCTTTAGAACAGCCCGTGAGTGTAGCAGCAATCAGCAGTATACAGAAGATTTTTTTCACCTGTTAAATCTACGAAGAATCACGCGTTCGGTCCCGGAGCATCCATGTAAAAAGATAACCATGTCTTTTTAGAAAGAGGCAATCCTGTACGCCACCGGACTGATGTGCATCACTTTTGTCACTGAGATTCATCAGCTACTTCAAGTGGCAGAGCCGATAGATTTGTTGTTCTTAATTTTTCTCATGGTATTATCCAAATCATTTGGCTATGCACTAAGGGGCATCTTGTATGTATCGCTTATGAACGATGAGCGGCGTAAAATACGCATTGAAGAAATCGCAGCTGCATTGGGCGTGCCCCGCCACTTCCTCGGAAAAATCATGAAGCAGGTCGTCAAGGAAGGTATCATCAGCTCCACACGCGGACAGCAGGGAGGTTTTTATATCAATGAAAAGACATTGCAGACACCGCTCGAAAAAATCATCCTGATGACAGAAGGAGAAGCCTATTTCACCACCTGCATGCTTAGTATGCGTCCCTGTAATGCCGCTGATCCCTGTCCGCTGCACAACCGGCTTTATGGCTTTAAAGCAGAGGTGCGGGCGTTTTACAGGCAAACTACCATTGCAGATCTGTTACAGACGGATAAGCTTCAGTTTATTCATAGCCTGTCTATTCATCAGGCTGTATAACAATTTTCCGGATTTATTAACAACTCCTTCATTCAATAAGAAACCCCTGGAGAACCAGGGGTCGAGATTGAAACGAAAACCAACGACTTCCACGGAGGAAAGTCTCAACTATACTATATTCTATGTCAAAGCTAGCGTTTGACCAGAGCAGACAACTGACCTGGCTCAAGCAACCGGCTGATATTGGTCATTAGATTGTCAGTAGCTGGTATTCAGGCAGGCTACTGACTAAAATCAGGTTTTTCACCTATACCGGAAACTATCTTGCTTATTGATATTAAACCAGCAGGAGTAGCGAACAATGTTTTTGAAACCGACTCAGATAGGACGTGATTCTTTCGTAGCCGATATTGTGAAAGAAGATTACAGAACGGCAGCTGTATTTCAGCGGCATGGTATTGAATACTGTTGCGGCGGCCGTTGGCCGTTGTCAGTCATTTGTGAAAATAAAGGCATCGAACTGGAAGATCTGCGCAGTGAACTGGAAACCGTCATGCGGCCTCTGCAGGTATCCACCGGCCTGCCATTTGAAGAGTGGAGCGTGGATTTCCTGACAGATTATATTCTGCACGTACATCATCAGTATCTGCGGGACAACCTGCCATTTATGGAAACCCACCTCGAACGCTTCGTAGCCGGGCATTCCAAAAAATATCCCTACCTGGAAGAGTTACAGAAGTTGTTCAGGGAGTTGCGGGCCGATATTCAGCCACATCTGCGCCAGGAAGAAGAAGTACTGTTTCCCTACGTGCGGCAGATTGCCCATGCATACGATGACAGTGAGCCTTATGCAGGTCTGCTGGTTCGCACCTTGCGCAAGCCTGTTGAGTCTGTAATGAACCAGGAACACGAAAAAGTAATGCAGTTCCTGACACGTATGCGTCAGCTCACCCAGAGCTACACACCACCAGAGAATGCCTGCGTGAGCCATGCAGTAGCTTATTCCTTACTACAGGAGCTTGACAACGACCTGGTACAGCATCTGTATCTCGAAAATCAGGTGCTTTTCCCCAAAGCTATCGCCATGGAAAAGGAATTGCTGAAACGGTGATATCCTGCAATGATCCATTGTGTTGATGAGAATCTTTAACTTGAGCTCCAAAATCAGCCTTCATGCTCAAGATCAATAGCCGGCTGGCTACAAGTGTATCTGTCTTTGTCTTTTTACTGGCCGTTACTTTCAGTTATTTATTCAAGACCTATGAACTGGCCGTGGGCGGGTTGCTGATCACGATCGTGCTTACGGTATTTATATCGGGCTGGCAGTCTACGCTTATTGCGGGATTGCTCAGCATGATTGCTATGACTGCTTTGGTGGTCTATTTCCGTGAAGAGGGAGATATTTTCCGGTCACTTTTTGCACAATTATATTCCCTGCTGGTCATCATCTTCGCTATTGCTATTGTGTTTTACCTCAAAAAGCTGGAGCAAAGCCTGGCTTATGGCCGTACACACATGACTTCGTTGTTTGAAAACGCCACCGAAGGTATTTTATTGACAAACCGGTCCGGTGAGATCGTGCTGGTCAACCCGGCAGCAGAAAAAATGTTTGGGTATACAGCCAATGAACTTACAGGGCAGAAGATTGAATTACTGATTCCGCAGCGGTTTCATGGCGGACATGAAAAAATGCGGGCAGGTTTTTATAAAGCTCCGCAAAACAGGACAATGGGCTCCGGTCGCGATCTCTATGCCCGCCGCAAAGACAGGTCGGAGTTTCCGGTAGAGGTAAGTCTTAGTCATTACAACCAAAAGAATGAGCCTTTTGTAATTGCCTTTATTGTGGATATCACCACCCGCAAGGAAATTGAAGGCAATCTGCTGCGTCAGAAAATGGAACTGGAAAAGATCAGCAACGATATCCGTAAACTCAATGCTGTGCTGGAAGAAAAAGTAGAAGAGCGGACATTGATCCTGAAAGAGGCTCTGCAAAAACTGGAGCAATCGCAGCAGGAACTGAGTGAGTCGCTGGATAAGGAAAAACAGCTCAATGAGATCAAGAGCCGTTTTGTATCCATGGCCTCACACGAATTTCGTACACCACTCAGTACAATTCTTTCTTCGGCCACGCTGGTGGCAAAATATCCCACCGTAGAAGATCAGGTGAAACGGGAAAAGCATATCAGCCGCATACGAGACTCGGTCAATCATATGAATGAATTGCTGGAAGACTTTCTTTCACTCGGCAAACTCGAAGAAGGTAAAGTGGGCATTACTGTTTCAGAATTTGCCGTACGCGATTTTGTAGAAGACCTGATGGATGAAATGAAGGCCCACCTCAAAGATGGCCAGCAGATCGACCTGGATTGCCAGGCTCCGTTTTCGTTTGCTACCGATAAGCGAATGCTGAAAAATATTGTGCTTAATCTCCTGGGCAATGCCATCAAGTTTTCTCCGGCCGGAAAACCCATTTGGATGCATATCGGGCTGGATAAAGACCGTATGCAGATCATAGTGAGGGATCAGGGCCTGGGTATTCCGGAAGAGGATCAGCCTCATTTGTTTGGCACATTCTTTCGTGGCAAAAATGTATCCAATATACAGGGCACGGGTCTGGGACTGCCCATTGTAAAACGGTATGTGGATCTGTTGCGCGGGGAGATCAGTTTTGAAAGCCGCCTGCAGGAGGGTACCACTTTCACCGTTTGGCTGCCACGGCTTGAATTGGCACGTGATTAAGTGAAAACAAAATAAATAACCCGCGGGTTATACAGGAAAAGGAGGGCTTATGAAAACACGTGCCCGCATACCCGTTGTGGTCAATACCGCAGTAGTACTGGTCTATGTACTGCTGCAATTGGTGGAAGCGCCATTGCCCATTCTACTTTTTATCGTATCTGTTTTCCCCATACTGCTGATCTGGATGGTAATAGCCGTGATCAGGTATGATGAATATAAGGGACCGGAACTGAAGACGGATGAAGAATGGGGATATGGAGATAAAAAGCCGGAGCAGCTGGGCACTTTTTAACGGTGGCAGTGCACAGCATTTATGCCTGTGGCTGTAGGCAACTCCGGGCTTAGGTAAGGTATGTCAAGGTTAAGGCCACGAAGTACCAGGGCCAGTCCTACCACGCCCATAAATACCGGTACCAGTCTGCGCAGGCGCAATCGTACCTGCAGGCTGATCATTTGTCCGAAATAGCCCAATGCCAGCATAGCAGGAATGGTACCCAGTCCAAAAAAAGCCATAAACAATACACTGTGAGTGGCGGAAGAGGTCGTAAGCGCAGTGGCGATTGCCACATACACCATCCCGCAAGGCAAAAAACCATTGGCAATGCCGAGGAGCAGAAAACTGGCAATGTTTTTATCGGACCGCAGCAACCGCATCATGATTTTTTGCAGGTAATTGAAAAAACGATTCAGCAGTGGTGGTTGTATGACATATTTGTAACCATAATAAAGGACCAGCAGCAGCAAGACAATCGCTCCCATTACCAGTGAGAATGTTTGCTGAAATCCGGCCAGATAAATTTTGCGCCCCGCCTCACCAACCAGCAATCCCAGAAAAGAATAAGTAAGCACTCTGCCCAACTGGTAAAACAGCAGTGCAAAAAAGCGGCCCGCACGGGGCAGGTGATGTACAGGCAATGCCAGTGCCAGCGGACCACACATGCCCACACAATGCAGACTGCTGATGAGTCCCAGTGTTAATCCCGCTATGAGTACTGGCCAGTGCATCAGTTGATGGTTAGGGGCAGTTCGTTATAAAAAGAGATGTTATTGCCTTTCCATTGCAGCTTTACCGTATAATTGCCCCGGGCCAGGCGGCGCAGATCAACATGCTGCACGCCATTGGCATCGGGTGCGAGTTGCAGTTGCTGATCTCTTTTGGCATCGTAAGCGCAATAAAACCAGGCAGTGCCTGAAATATCACCTGACTGAAATCCTGCGGGGAAACGCAATTGCAGGGAATCGCCTGACTGCTGCAATTCTACCTGCTGTGTAAGCAGGCTGGCCTGGTGTGAGCCATTAATTACATCCTGGTATTTCAATTCACTTTTATAATATTCTTTTTCCACCAGTTCAAAATCAGTGTTCATAGAGCGGTATACCAGGTAACCCATACCACCGATGAAGACGATGAAAGTAAAAAGTAATTTATATCCCCAGTTCATAGTTGTATCGTTTTAATCAGTTATTGTTGACGTTTGCGGAAAGGCCCCATAAAATTGGTGCTGAGTGAGGTGATCTTTTTATCGCCATCATACAGTCCGATTTTCAGCGGAGTCTTGCGGTCTTTGATAAAACTGTTGGGCAGCACAATGAAGAAAGATCCTTTTCCCTGTCCTTCTTTCTGTACCACTATGTCGCGTCCTTCTGCTTCTATAATACGGCCGGGAGCCTCTTCGAGGCGGAGTGTAAGCGGTATTTCATTTACTGTTTTGTTGACGACCTTGATATTGTACAGGTTTGAAATACTGTCGGTACCACGCTCCTGATACGTAATACCGGCAGCACGGATGATAGTGCCATCCACATCCTTGCGGGTAGCCAGCAGGAGACCAAGCAACCCTGTGAGTACTATCAGCATGATCGTATAAAATTTCATACGGCCGGTATAGCGCAGTTTTTTGCCTTCGGCAATACCATTTTCTGAAGCATAACGGATAAGCCCTTTGGGACGACCGGTTGCTTCCATCATATGATCGCAGGCATCAATACAGGCAGTACAGCCCACGCATTCCATTTGCGTACCATTGCGGATATCAATGCCGGTAGGACATACTTTCACACACTGGAAACAATTGATACAATCGCCCAGGTTCAGTTCAGCAGTTTTGTTCTTTTTGTATTTACCACGGGGCTCGCCGCGTTTGTAATCGTAGGCGACCAGCATGGAGTTACGGTCGAGTAATACGCTCTGCAGGCGCCCGTACGGACATACTACTGTGCAGGCCTGCTCGCGGAAGTAAGCATATACCCCATAGAATACACCGGCAAATGCAAGAATGGCTACAAAGCCGCCAAAATGCTTAGTGACTGGTTCGGAAATGATCTGCAGCAACTGATCCATACCAATGATATAGGCCAGAAAAAAATTGGCAATCACAAATGCCATTGCAAAAAACACCACATGTTTGAATGTTTTTTTGAAGATCTTATTACCCGTCCAGGGAGCAGCCTTGAGCATCTTCTGTGCAGGCGCATCGCCTTCGATCAGGTACTCTACTTTCCGGAAAAGCATTTCCATGAAAATAGTTTGGGGACAAACCCATCCGCAGAATAAACGGCCAAATGCGGCAGTAAACAGAATGATGAAAACAATAAAAGTGATCATGGTAAGACCGAAGATGAAAAAATCCTGCGGCCAGAACACTTTACTGAAGATGATAAACTTTGCTTCCGGAATATT
Source organism: Chitinophagaceae bacterium (assembly GCA_047600605.1). GTDB lineage: Bacteria > Bacteroidota > Bacteroidia > Chitinophagales > Chitinophagaceae > CAYMZZ01. The sequence goes on from JASGKK010000002.1 coordinate 249,617, forward strand.
GAAAAGGAGCAGGGGCCTTCCTTTCACTTTAATGAAGGGGAGGGCAAAGAAGAGGATAAAGAATCCCCAGCTTACCCAGGTGCGGATGCGGTAAAACTTTCCTTTAGGCTTTTGCGCAAAGATCCATTTGCGTTTTCCTTTAGCATCTACAGTAGCGATCCGGTCCCGGAAAGATTCGTCGCCGGGACCGGCTGCTTTTGTTGTTGTGTTAGTAGTATCCATCGTTGGTCGTTTCTAGGTCTGAGCCAATGGGCGGAACAGCTGTCTATTTTACCGCCACTTTCTTATCGGCGCTGTCTGCTACAGGTGCAGCAGGTGCGGCTTCTTCTTTGTAAAGTGTGCCTTGCGCAGCTTTTCCGTTAGGAGGATTGGTGCCATGCAGCGATTTTACAAAGCTGGCGAGCTGTGCGATCTCTTTGGGTGAATACACGCTTTGCCAGCTTGCCATACCCTTGCCATCCACACCATATTTAATAGTTCTGAAAATACTTTTCATATCTCCGCCATGAATCCAGTATTCGTCGGCCAGGTTGGGACCTACCTCACCGGCACCATCTGGTTTGTGACAGGCCGCGCAGGAATTGATAAAATGTTTTTTGCCTTCGGCCAGATCAGCAGCATCTGAGAGATAGGTTACATTGTTTTCATTTACCGCCTCACCTTTTTCTTTAAGGAACTCCTGTATTTTGGATTCGGCGCGTGCTACCGATTGCTCATATTCCTGTTGGCTCAAGGGAGCAGTTTCGCTTACATGGTAGCGCCACAGGTATACGGCAGAGAAGATGATAGTAATGTAAAATCCCCACAGCCACCAGGGTGGCAGACGGTTGTCGAGCTCACGGATACCATCATAGTCATGTCCCAGGTCAATGTCGGCTTCCTGCTCCACAGGTTTGAACCGGTTGATTTTACTCCACCACGTGAAAGTTGGTTTTTTCACCGCAGCTTCAGCTACTGCGTCGGCAGGGGCGTCCTGTTGTTTTACAGACTTGATCAGGAAACGGGTATTGATCAGCAGGGCCAGTATGACAAACAGTTCCAGGAAAATAACAGAAGCCATGATGTAAAAAGTACTTACAGAGAGGCCTCCAATAGACTGCACGGTATTGGCTGTGTTGCCGCCCGCAGCATCCTGTGCAAACAGCGAAGGGCTGAGCAACATAAACCCGATAACGAGCACTGTATTGATATTACTGCTGGTTGATTTTTTTTCTTTCCGCTGCATTTTCCAGTCGGCAGAGCCAATCAGCAGGTTAGCCAGTACGGCAATTACGATCAGCAGCAAAGCCATCAGGCTGAGCAGGATCAATGCAAGCGGATTGGAAAAAATGGAAGGCTCGGGTGGACCGGCTGCCAGGGCCGGCTTTGCCAGTATGCCGAATGTGGTGAGCAGCAGCAACACCCGTCCGGCTTTTTTATTTCTCAGTAGCAGTTTATGAATTGTACGCATAAGAGTCTTTTTTAGATTTCTTCTTTGTCTAATGGTATACGGCTGATCTCATTGATGGTCTTTTTATCGGCCCTGATGACCCAGGTCAGCACAACGAGAAAGAACAGGCCAAATACGGCAAATGAGGTGAGTGCATAGATATCTACACCACTGGTCTTTTCGAGATAATTAATGAATTTCATGATTGCTGCTTTTGGGGTTATTTAAGTTCCGCTACAGGAGCAGGTTTGGGGGCCAGTTTAATATCGGTACCGATCCGCTGCAGATAGGCAATGAGTGCAATGATCTCCACATTGCTGATGGTTTCTATCTTGTCTTTTTGAAGGTTGTTGGCAATAGCATCGGCCTGCTGCATCAGATCGCGGTTGGCCTGTTTGTCGTACCCTTCGGGATAAGGCACACCCAGTGTCTGCATGGCCCGTATTTTAGGGCCAGTGCTGGCTGTATTGATCTTGCGGTCAAGCAGCCAGGGATAGGCCGGCATGATAGATCCGGGCGACATAGAGCGTGGATCATACATGTGATTGTAATGCCAGCTATCGGTTTGTTTACCCCCTTCGCGGGCCAGATCGGGACCGGTACGCTTACTACCCCACTGAAACGGGTGATCATATACAAACTCACCGGCTTTGGAGTATTCACCATACCGTGCCACCTCATCGCGGAAAGGACGCACCATTTGTGAGTGACAGGTATAACAACCTTCCCGTACATAGATATCGCGGCCATGCAGTTCAAGCGGTGTATAAGGCTTTACACTGGCAATGGTGGGAATATTTGATTTGACCAGGAAAGTGGGAATCATTTCTATTACACCACCGATACCCACTACGATCAGGCTCAGGACGAGCATGGTCACGGGCTTTCTTTCTATAATACGGTGCCAGTATTCTTTACCATGGCTTTTTACTTTGGCCAGCGGAGCAGCTTCTGCTTCTTCGTTGGAAATAAATTTACCCTGGCGTACAGTTTTATAGATATTATAAGCCATCAGCAGGGCTCCCACCAGGTAAAGGGCGCCACCCACGCTGCGGGTAATGTACATCGGGATGATATTGGTCACAGTTTCCAGGAACTGGAATTTGAGCTGACCTTCTTCTGTAAATGACTTCCACATCAGGCTTTGTGTAAAACCGGCCCAGTACAGGGGTACTGCATACAGAATGATACCGATTGTACCCAGCCAGAAGTGATTGGTGGCCAGTTTCTTTGAATACAGGGTTGTACCCCACATACGTGGTACCAGGTAGTAGATCATGGCAAATGCCATAAAACCGTTCCAGCCCAGCCCGCCAATATGCACGTGTGCAATGGTCCAGTCGCTGAAGTGCGAGATAGCATTGATATTTTTCAGGCTCAGCAGTGGTCCCTCCAGTGTGGCCATACCATAACAGGTAATGGCAACCACCATAAATTTCAGTACAGGATCTTCACGTACTTTATCCCATGCGCCGCGTAAGGTAAACAGGCCATTGAGCATACCGCCCCAGGAGGGGAAGATCAGCATCAGGCTGAATACAGTGCCCAGTGACTGAGCCCAGTCGGGCAATGAAGTATAAAGCAGGTGGTGAGGTCCGGCCCAGATATAAATAAATATAAGCGCCCAGAAGTGAATGATGGAAAGGCGATAGGAATAAACAGGACGGTTAGCTGCCTTGGGCAGGAAGTAATACATCAGACCCAGGATTGGGGTGGTAAGGAAGAAGGCCACCGCATTGTGACCATACCACCACTGTACCAGCGCATCCTGCACACCCGCATACCAGCTGTAGCTTTTCATGAAAGACACAGGGATCTCAATCGAGTTTACGATATGCAGCATGGCTACCGTAACCCAGGTAGCAATATAAAACCAGATAGCCACATACAGGTGACGTTCGCGGCGTTTGATGATAGTACCAAACATATTGATACCAAAAACAACCCAGATCAGTGTAATGGCAATATTGATCGGCCACTCCAGCTCCGCATATTCTTTACCGGTAGTGAAACCCATAAGCAGCGTGATGGCTGCAGAGGCAATAATAAGCTGCCAGCCCCAGAAGTGAATCCAGCTCAGCTTATCACTGAACATACGTGTCTTACAGAGGCGCTGCAATGAATAATAGACCCCCGTAAAAATACAGTTGCCTACAAAGGCAAAAATAATGGCATTGGTATGCACAGGTCTAAGCCGGCCAAAAGTGGTAGCAGCCAGGTTGAAACTGCTGGCCGGATAATAGATCTGAATGGCCGCCCAAAGCCCTGCCAGCATACCCACTATGCCAAATACAAGGGTGGCATAGGCAAACGCACGCACGATCTTGTTATCATAATAAAATTTCTCTACTTGCATAAGCTGGATTGTTTAAACATTATATTGTTTTGGTGGAAGACGGTTTGTCGTCAAACAGGATTCGCGAAGAGGGGGAATAATCATCTTCGAACTGGCCGGAACGTACGCCCCATAAAAAGGCGACCAGAAACAGGGCGGCTACGGATAAGCTGGCGATCAGCAGTATGATAATCACACTCATAAATGGAAGTATTGGAATCGGCGGTAAAATTATCTGTGCGTCAACGGGAAGGTTCTAACCCCTGTCAGCCCGGTACCTGATTTTTGTCAGATTTACGTCATGAGCTTTGCCCATCGGTATGATCAGAGCTTGAACCAGCGGGCCAGCAGGTTGCTGCTGCCAAAAGTGAGGAGCACAATACTAAGGGAACTGCTGGGCATCAGAATGGCCGCTATCAGGGGCGACAGATTGCCCTGCACGGCAAAGTATAAGCCGATAATGTTATAGACGATAGAAAGCACAAAACTGGCGATCACGATGCGCTTATTGGCCCTGCACAGACGCATAAACCGGTGAAGCAACGGCAGGCTGCGGGCCTCAATAATGGCATCACTGGCCGGGGTAAAATTGTTGGTCTGTTCAGAAACCGCCAGTCCTACATCGCTTTGCTTCAATGCACCGGCATCATTCAGCCCGTCTCCGATCATCATTACCTGGCGTCCTGCTTTTTGCAACTGCTCTATATAATGCAGTTTATCTTCCGGCTGCTGACCAAACAGCAATTGGGTGTCGGTTCCCAGGAGTTGACGCAGATTGCCGCGTTCAGCATCATTGTCGCCGGAGAGAACAGACAGCCGGTAATGTGGCTTCAGCTCTTTTGCGAGTGCCGGCACAGAAGCGCGGTAGTGGTTGCGAAACAGGAAATAGCCTTTTACTTCTTCATCAATACTCAGGTATACCCGGGTACCGCTACCGGGCACATCCAGCCCGGTCACAAAACGGGCCGAACCCAGTTTCAGCCGTTTGCCATTAACGATACCGGAAATACCCCGACCCGGTAATTCCCGGAAAGTTTCGGCATATGCCGGCATACTATTATTGGTCTGCGCCAGCGAACGGCTAAGCGGGTGAGTGGAGTTGGACGCCAGGGCTGCCACCAGGCCGCGCTCATTGTCGGTCAGTGCAATCCCTTCAAAAATGATATCCTGCTCATGCGGAGAAGTAAGCGTACCTGTTTTATCAAAAACGATCTGATCAATATCGGCAATGGTTTCAATGGTGGCCGCATTGCGCAGATAAAGCCCGTTGCGGCTCAGGATACGGAGCACATTCCCATTGGTAAATGTGTTGGACAGCAACAGGGCGCAGGGACAGGCAATGATAAAAATGGAAGTAACGGCCGGCCATACGCGACTGCTGTCGGCAAAATACCAGTAAGTAGCCGTTGCGGCTGCAATGCTGAAAACGATATAGGTGAAATAACGACTCAGCAGATCTACAAAAGAATGTGTTTCTTTTTTGGGTTCTTTGGTAAAAGTATCGCGGTTCCAGAGCCGGGTCAGATAACTCTGTGCCACTTCTTTTACTACCAGTACTTCAATGCTGCCCCCCGTCTGTTTACCGCCGGCATATACCAGTTCGCCCATCTCGCGGGCCACCGGTACCGACTCACCGGTTACAAAGCTGTAATCAATAAAAGCCTTGCCGCGGGTAAGAATCCCATCGGCGGGTATGAGCTCTTCATTATGTATGACGAGGGTATCGCCGTTACGGATATCGGGCAGGGTAGTGGGTACTTCTGCCCCGTCTTTGCGCACAGACACGGCAACAGGGAAATAAGAGGTATAATCCCGTTCAAACGATAACTGACGATAGGTTTTATCCTGTAAAATGCGTCCTGCCAGCATAAAGAATACAATACCGGTCATACTGTCAAAATAACCGCCGCCGGTACCGCTGATCACTTCATGAGCACTGCGTACAAATGTGATAATAACAGCCAGGGCAATAGGAGCATCTATATTGAGGTAGCGGTGCCGCAGGCTTTTCCAGGACGATTCATAAAAAGGCAATGCAGAGTACAGCAACACAGGCAGGGCGAGGGCAAAGTTGATCCAGCGGAAAATACCCCGCAGTGCCTCTTCTGAGGCATCCACGCCCAGGTACTCCGGAAAACTGAGCAGCATAATATTGCCGAAGCAGAAACCGGCAATACCCAATTGATAAACAAGACTTTTATCGATCGATGGGCGCTTTTGTTTCAGGTCATTAAGGCTGATATAGGGCTCATAGCCTATGCTGGTCAGCAACTCTGCGCCCTCACGCAGTGAGCACAGACGCGGATTGAGTACCAGGTCAATTTCCTTGCGGGCAAAATTTACCCTGGTCGAGATCACGCCAGGGTTGATGCGATGCAGGTTTTCGAGCAGGTAAAGGCAGGAGCTGCAATGCATCTGGGGCAGGTAAAATGTAGTATGTAGCTGCTGATCATCCAGATAGCTCACCAGTGCGGCCTTCACCTTATCTTCTTCCAGAAAGGCAAACTTATCGCGCCGTACCTGTATGCGTTGATTGATACCCGGGTTGGCATTCAGGTCGTAATAGGTACACAGGTCATTTTGCTGAAGCAACTGATAAACCATCCGGCAGCCTTCACAGCAAAAAGGTTTCTCCTCCAGCTTGAAACGCGTGGTCACGCAAGGCTCTCCGCAATGGTAGCAAACGGTGGCGACAGGGCTGGCAGTGGATGAAACAGGCATAGGATTCCCAATTAATGCGGCTAAAGTAGCCCCGAGCCATCCGGCAGCAATTGAGCAAATTCAGGAAAAAGAATGATTATGATCACCCCGGCTATTTTGTAAATTGCGGCCTATTATTGGTTAACCCCCCACCTGCACGCTTATGTCTCAACGCACAATCCTTATCATTGACGACAACGACGATATCCGGGAAAATACAGCTGAGATCCTTTCTTTTGGAGGCTATCGCACTATTACGGCCGAAAACGGTAAGAAAGGAATAGAAGTAGCGGTCCGCGAAAAACCCGACCTGATCGTGTGTGATATCATGATGCCCGAGCTGGATGGCTACGGTGTACTGCACCTGCTGCGAAAAAACCCCGAAACAGAAGATATCCCTCTTATCTTTCTGACCGCCAAGGCCGAGCGTAGTGATCTGCGCAAAGGAATGGAAATGGGCGCCGATGACTACGTGACCAAACCTTTTGAAGAGGTAGAACTCATGAATGCCATTGAATCGAGACTACAGAAATACGATGTATTGCATAAAAAATATGCGAGCAACAGTAAAGGTCTTACCGAACTGACCAACGACCTGCGGACTTCCGGTATGCTGCAATTCCGGCTGGAGGATTATAATACGGAATTGTATTCCAAAAAGCAGGTGATCTATGGAGAAGGCAAACGCCCCCGTTTCCTCTATTATATTGTGAAAGGGAAAGTAAAAGGGTTTAAAACGCACGAAGACGGTAAAGAATATATTACCGATCTGTACAGCGACGGAGATTATATCGGCTACCCCGCATTGATTGAAGAAAAAAATTATGATGATACAGCGGTGGCACTCGAAGAGACAGAGATCATACAGGTACCGCGGGAAGATTTTCAGAATATTGTGTACAGCGATATTAATATCGCCTCCAAGTTTATCCGCATCATTACACAAAACGTAAAAGAGAAAGAAGAGCGGCTACTGAGCCTTGCCTATAGTTCATTGCGCAAACGTGTGGCAAAAGCGCTGGTGGATATACATGGCAAATTCAATGATCCCGGTCAGAACAACCCTATCGAGATCAGCCGGGAAGATATTGCCCATTATGTAGGCACTGCTACCGAATCACTGATCCGCACACTGAGCGATTTTAAATCGGAAAAACTGATTGAGATAAAAGAAGGGAAGATCAGTATCAGTAATCTGGATAAGCTGAAGAATCTGCTGTATTGAGTGACTGGTGGTCAGTGACCGGCATTAGATCGCCCAGGCTCTTACAATAGGTTAAGGCTGTAAGGGTTTTAAAGTATAAAAGTTCTCTTCTGCCGACCGGAGCTTAAGCCCGGCCACAGACTACTAGCTTTCCATAAAGTCATCCAGATCCCTTCGTTCCTTTTTGGTTGGTCGCCCGATCTTGCTGGGGCGTTTGCCGGTATGAAAACTGGCGGCCTGGTATTGCAGTCTTTCCAGCTCTTCTGCCGGAGTGATGTCGAGATAGTTTTTGATAGCTTCTGTATGCGCTACTCTTTTTTCGAGTAAGCCGGTCACTTTAATACGCCAGCGCCTGGCTTCTGTCCTGATCTCGTATTCATCTCCGAGATGCACAGGACGCGCTGCTTTCACCTGCACACCTTCCATTTTTACTTTACCGCCATCGCAGGCTGCAGCAGCCAGGGTACGCGTCTTAAAAAGGCGAATAGCCCACAGGTATTTATCGAGTCGTAATTTTTCCGCCATATACTAAGTTATAAGTGGTAAGTATTAAGTTATAAGTTACAGTATCATATAACCTATAACTTAATACTTATAACTTATTACTCTGAGAAGAACTTATGGAAATACGGAATCGTCTCTATCCCTTTGTAATAATTCTCAATATTGTATTTCTCATTGGGGCTATGCAGGTTGTCGTTGTCGAGACCAAAGCCCATGAATACGATCTTAATGCCCAGCTCTTTTTCCAGGATTGAACAGATAGGAATGCTGCCACCACCACGTACAGGAATGGGTGCTTTACCAAATGTAGCTTCCACTGCACGGGAAGCCGACTGGTATCCTTTGCTGTCAATAGGCGTCATGTAGGGCTCACCGCCATGATGCAGTGATGCTTTCACTGTTACAGAAGCAGGAGCTATGGAGTGGAAATATTTCAACAGTATTTCAGTGATCTTGTCGGATGACTGATTGGGCACCAGGCGGGCAGAGATCTTGGCATAGGCTTTTGAAGGCAGTACGGTTTTAGCACCTTCGCCGGTATAGCCACCCCAGATACCGTTTACCTCGAGTGTGGGACGAATGCCGGTACGCTCATAAGTAGTATAACCTTTTTCTCCCCACAGTTCGTTTACACCCAGATCGGCCTTGTATTCGGCTTCATCATAGGGCGCTTTATTAAGCAGGGCACGCTCTTCTGCTGTAGCTACAGCCACATCATCATAAAAACCGGGGATGGTGATATGATTATTTTCATCGTGGCAGGAAGCAATCATTTGTGCCAGTATAGTAATGGGATTGGCTACAGCGCCACCATAGGTGCCACTGTGCAGATCACGGTTGGCGCCGGTCACTTCTACTTCAATATAACTGAGACCACGTACGCCGGTATCGAGCGAAGGATTTTCCATGCTCAGCATGCTGCTGTCGCTGATCAGGATCACATCCGCTTTCAGTAACTCTTTATTGGCGGCTACAAAAGCACCCAGGTTGGGAGAGCCTACTTCTTCTTCACCTTCTATCAGGAATTTGATATTGGAAGCAAGGGTATTGGTCTGTGTTAATATTTCCAGTGCCTTTACGTGCATAAAAAACTGGCCTTTATCATCGGCTGACCCGCGGGCAAATACTTTTCCGTCTTTGATTACCGGATCGAAGGGGCCGCTATGCCAGAGTTCCAGTGGCTCTGGTGGCTGCACATCGTAATGGCCATATACCAGTACGGTTGGTTTGGAAGGGTCCACTATTTTTTCGCCATATACTACCGGATGGCCTGCAGTAGCCATTACTTCGGCTTTATCACAACCTGCTGCCAGCAGACTTTTTTTAACAGCTTCTGCGCAGGCAAGCATATCATTCTTGTGTTCAGATTTGGCGCTCACAGAAGGAATGCGAAGCAGGTCCATCATTTCATTCAGAAAGCGGTCCTTGTTTTTTTCCAGGTAATTTTTCCAGGCCTCCATAATAAAATTCTTTGCTTGATTAAGAGGCGGTAAAGGTAGGAAAATGCGGCTTTGTACGAATGTTAATTACAAGCCGGTTATCTGCAAAATACCCATGGCAGGGTATGTATATGTAGCCGGAGCCGGCTATTTTGAAACAGGAATCTTTTGTACCAATGAACACCACCCAACGCTATCATACCAGCTGGCTGATCATGTGCGGATACCTGCTGGTAATCCTTCCTACCGTACTGCTCCTGTTTAGCCCCCTGTTATATATTATTTTTCCCGATATACAGCAGGCTCTGCGAAACCCGCTTCGTTTATTCGGAGCAATGGCTGCAGGCTTGCTGTTTGCATTTCTTTATTACCGGACAATTGCGCCACGCTGGGTGAAATGGGCTGTAGGGCATGCTGCCGATCTTCCGGCACTCAGACGGAAGATGCACGCCAATCGCCTGTTACCAGAAGGTTTGCTGGTGCATATGAGCCGCTCAAACTGGCTACCGGATGAGGTAAAGAAACAGTTGCAGACGGTGGATCATCGTAAGGCAATGCAGGATAACCCGGCTGTACCCATGCAGCTGCATATTTATCAGATCGCTTATTACCGGTTGCTTGGATGGATCGCTGTTTTTCTGTTTGCCGCTTCGGTAGCAGTATTAATAGGATTTCTGCCATCGGATCAATGGTGGCAGATAACAGGGTTTGCTCCCTTGCTGATTGGTGGCCTCGTGCTGCTCCCGCGCCGCAACAGTAAGGTATGCCTGCTTACACTTACGACCGCAGGCCTTACCCACAAAGAACGAAGCTGGTCATGGGATGAGCTGGGTGATATACAGTTTGAAGTAAGGCATTCCTGGCATGGTTCTCCGGCACAATCCAATTATGTAGTGAATACGCACAGGTTATTGAAGATGGAATTGCTGACGGGTGATAATGTGGTGCTTGATCTCAGCAAGGCGCTGATAAAGGTTGACCTCGAAGAATATATTGCCGTATACCGATACCGGCACAGTCTGCAGCAAAGCTGAGCGGAATCATTTATTTTTCTTCGATTTTGCCAGCGCTATGAGTATAACACCGCCCAGTATTACCGTAAGTGCAGTAATCTGCTGCGCATTGATCTGCTCGCCTGCAATCAACCAACCCAGAAACAATGCCACTACAGGATTGACATAAGCATATGTGCCCACCAGTGTGGCGGAGCGTACACTCAGCAACCAGATATAAGCCATATAGCCTACCAGCGAACCCATGACGATAAGATAGCTGATGGCCAGTACCGAAGCATGCGTGATATGTGAAAGCGAAACCCTATCAAATTCGCCACTGGCTGCACTGGCTATCATAGCAAAGCAACCGGCAGCCATCATCTGCACGGCAGCTTTCATACCCGTGGAGGTGTTTATCGGTTTGTATTTAGAATAAAGTGAACCAACAGCCCAGCTGATGGTGCCGACCAGCAATACAAAAAAACTGATCAGCTTCATCTGGTTGCCTTTGAAGCTGAAAGCATCCTTATCTGAAAACAGGGTGAGTATGCCGGCAAAACCGATCAGCAAGCCCAGGAGTATCCATTTATTGGAAAAATTATTCTTCCACTCGCGTTTATCGAGCAGCACAAACCAGAGGGGAGTACTTGCCACAATGATAGCTGCAAGACCGCTGGAAATATATTGCTCTACCCAGGCTACAGAGCCGGTGCCGATAAATAACATCAGGAAACCACCTATTGATATCTTACCGATAGTGGCAGCTCCCGGTGTGGATTCACCCCTTATGAGACGTAAGTACAGATAAAGTAAGAGACCGGCGACAGTAAAACGGATGCCGGCCATAAGCAGGGGCGGCACTTCACGTATCGCTATAAGAATAGCTGTATAGGTAGAGCCCCAGATGATGTACAATGCAGCAAAGGCCGCAATTACCAGCGCAGGAGAAGGTTGTTTCTGAGTAGTAGGCGCAGACATAGGTTATAAGGTCCTGGGTACAGGAAGTTGATTGGTTTCTTTCAGCGTTTCAAGTACAATGGTGGTCTTGGTAGAAAGGATGCCGGGTATCTTTCCCATTTTTTCGCGCATGAGACGGATCAGTGATTGCGGATCACTGGCTCTTACTTTCAGTAAATAACAATCATCGCCGGCAATATGATGCAGTTCGAGGACGTCGGGTATTTTGGCCAGTTGTTTGGCCACCGTAGCATTGCCAGGTCCCTCACTGCTTTTAATAAAAATGAAAGCCAGCAACCGAAGGCCCAGCAGGTCTGCGTTGAGACGGGCAGTGTATTGCTCTATGACTCCTTTCTGTTCCAGTTTCTTCACCCGCTCCAGTGCGGCAGAAGGAGCCATCCCGATCTGGCGGGCCAGATCGGCATTGGAGACCGAAGCATCCGCCTGTTTGAGGGCCAGGATCTTCAGATCAGTTTCGTCCAGCGAAAAAGACATTTTATAGAATATTATTCGGCTAATTTACTAAATAAAAGAATAATATTCTAAAACAGGTGAATTCTACTTTTTCCCTTCCTCCTTATCACCCGGAGATTCTTTGCGGCGCATGGCGCTGGCCTTGGCTACCAGTTTGCTGCCAAACTGGTTTTTGATTTCATCCACAGCCTTATAGAGATTGAGCTTCTCCACATTATTGTCAAACAAACTCATCTGTACTGTAAAGGGGATGAACTGGCTGAGCCGTATACCCAGCAGGCGTACCGGCCGACCGGCCTGGTACGATTTACGAAACAGGTCTTTCGCTTTGGCAATAAGCTGATCATCGAGTGCGGTATAATCGATGGTTTCCTGTCGCGAGGTTGTTTCAAAATCACTATACCTTATTTTGACCGTTATACAACCCGCCAGTTTTTCATCTTCGCGCAGTGCATAGGCTGTTTTTTCGGTAAGTCTTACCAGTTCCTGGTTGAGAAACTGCAGGTCAGTGTAGTCGTGATCAAAAGTGTTTTCGTGACTGATGCTTTTTTGTTCCCATTCCGTTTCGATCCGGGAGCGGCCGATACCCTGCGCCTTTTCCCAAAGCGACTCGCCCCATTTGCCTACATACCGCTGCAGTAATTCGAGTGGTGTACGGGCCATATCTTCGATGGTATAGATGCCAAAGTTTTTCAACGTTTGTTCTGTCTGTTGCCCCACACCATTGATCTTTTCGATACCGAGCGGCCAGAGAAAATCCTTTTCGCGGCCATGGGGTATTTCGAGAAAACCATTGGGCTTGGCTTCATTGGTAGCCATCTTGCTGATGAATTTGGCCGAGGAAAGACCGGCTGATATGGGCAGACCGGTTTCTTTGATGATTAGCTCCCGCAGCTCACGCGCATAGCGGCTTACACCAAAAAACTTATCCATGCCGGTGAGATCAATATAGAACTCATCAATAGAAGCCTTTTCAAACAATGGTACTTTGGAGGCAATGATCTCGGTCACCCAACGGGAATACCTGCTGTAATCAGCGCGGCTGCTGTTGGTGACAATGGCATGCGGACATAGCTGCATGGCTTTTTTCATGGGCATGGCGGAGTGAATGCCATACTTGCGGGCTTCATAACTGCAGGCGGCTACCACACCCCGTTCATAGCCCCCTACCAGCACAGGTTTTCCCTTGAGTGAAGGATTATTCAGTATCTCCACTGATACAAAAAATGAATCAAGGTCAAAATGGGCAATATAGGGGAGTGCTGTACTCACCCCGCAAAGGTAACGAATGCCCGCATGGACGATTGAATGAGCCTGTGCTGGCTTATCTTTACCGGTAACCTGTCAATACATGGAAGGATTACAGCATCTTCAGAAATTTGCCAGCAGCATTGCTCCCCTTCGGGAGGAAGAATGGGCTGCTTTTGCAGAAGGGTGGAGTCCCGTGTCAGGCAGGCGTAAGACGCTGCTTACTGCTGCGGGTGAAACAGAGCGGTATCTTTATTTTGTACTGGAAGGTGTGCAACGCGTTTTTCATATTGGAGATGACCGCCAGGAAGCCACCCTTGTTTTCACCTATCCCTATTCTTTTGCCGGCGTGGCCGATTCCTTTCTGACCCAGACTCCGTCCTCCTATTTTTTTGAAACACTCACCAGCAGCCAATTGCTGCGTATCAGTTATCAGCAACTGCAGCAGATGATGCAGGTGCATACCGGCATCCGCGACCTGGTATTGCGGGCTACTGCTTTTGCGTTGAAAGGAGTGCTGGAGCGTCAACTGGAGTTACAATGCTTCAGTGCAGAACAAAAATTCCGTACCCTGCTCAGGCGCAGCCCTCATGTCTTGCAGATCATTCCCCACAAATACCTCGCTTCCTACCTGGGCATTGACCCTACTACGTTCAGCAAACTGCTGGGTTCTATCCGTATTTAATGCCTTTACCGGACAGAAATCTTGGTCTGCACCAAGATTTACGCTCATTGCTCCATCTAGCTTTGATAAAAAAAAGAAAGATGCAAAAGTTTAAGAGCGAAGAATTGCTGCTGCAGTTGCAGTCAACAGTCAGAAGTCATATTGCTGCCGCTACGCGGTTAAAACAGGAAGATCCGGCTCTTTTGCTGGAGCAGCCGGCTGCTGGCCGGTGGAGTGTGATACAGGTGGTACAGCACCTGAATACCTATGGCGAATTTTATTTGCCTGCTATACGTAAGGCTATGCAAAAGTCTGCCCCCGCACGTCTTTATTTTAAACCCGGCTGGTTAGGAAATTATTTTACCAAAATGATCAGCCCCGATGCTGTGGGCAACATTGGTAAAAAAATGAAGGCCGCGCCCCGTCATTGCCCTTCTTTTCATGCAGATGCGCAACCCGTGATCGGCCTTTTTCTTGAGCAGCAGTACGCATTGCTGGAGTTGCTGGAAAAAGCACGCACAAAAGATCTGTCGGGCATTAAGACCCCTATTTCCATTGCGTCATTTATCAGGTTGCGGCTGGGAGATACATTGCGTTTTCTGGCGGCACACCAGGAGCGTCATTTTATTCAGATTGAGCGTACGCTGCAACTGGTCAGGATCCATGCAGATAGATATCCAGTAATCCATCAGGTAGCGTGACCAGTACCTGGCGTTTGCGGTGATCAATACGCTGCAGGGTGCCTTCATGCAGGGGAATCAATACTTCATGCCCGCGGATATCGAGGCGGCAGAGTAGCTGGTGAGGTTGCTCGATCAATTCAAGAATAGGGCCCAGCGGGTCCTTTTCCTGCATTACGGTATAACCCAGCAGGCTTACAGGCGATGATTTGGCTGCGTACTGGCGAAATACTTCTTCGGGCAGCCAGAGTTCTTTCTGCGCCAGCTTCATGGCGGCTTCGCGGCTATCTATGTTTTCCAGTTTGAGATAGACCTCCGTATCACTCTTGGCACGGGCTTCCTGAATAAACCAGGGGAGGAAAGAGCTTTTTTTGTCTTCCACAAATACCACATCCAGTCCTTTGAGGGTGGTTTTTTTTCCCAGTGTATGTTGCAGGATGAGTTCGCCTTTAAGACCAAATACGGCTACCAGTTTTCCTATCTTAATATATTCTGCCAAGACGATAAATGATGATTGGTATGATAAGGTGTAATAAAAAATCCCGGTTCAGCTGAACCGGGATTTCAGAACTTTCAGGATTTGGACCAGGTCCACTGCCATTAAAGCAGGGAACTGCATTTATCCTTCACTTCCGCTGTCGGCCCTTCTTTCGGGACGACGGCCCGGAACCGGACGACGGCTACGACGGGCGCGGCTAGCTTCTTCCTGGCGTTTCTTAATCTGGGCATCATGCTCAGCACTCCACTTGGTGAATTTTTCCATAGCGGTCGCGTCATCAAACAGGCCCAGTTTTACACCACGCAGCAGATGCTTCAGATACAACACACCTTTGAAGCTCAGGATACGGCGAACAGTATCAGTAGGTGTAGCACCTTTGCTGAGCCATTCCAAAGCTTTCTGACGATCCAGCTGAATAGTAGCAGGAACAGTCAGGGGATTGTAAGTACCTAATTTCTGGATGAATTTACCATCACGCGGGCTGCGTGAATCTGCCACTACAATGAAGTAGAAAGGTCTTTTCTTAGACCCGTGGCGTTGCAGTCGGATTTTTGCTGCCATTTTAAATAGACATTTAAAGGCGTTAAATAATAATTGTTAACAACGGTTGACACCGTGCTGCAAAAGTAAGATGTGGCAACTGAAATCCCAAAGGGATTTTAGGAATGGCCCGGCGGAAGGATAAACTGTTGCAAATCGCTGACAATGTGGCCCGTGGGAGGAAGATTTGAAAATTTGAAAATTTGATGATTTGAAGTTTCCTTTCCCATCTTCAAATCCTCAAATTTTCAAACCCTCAAATCCATCAGCACATTTTCCGCTGATACAAAAAACCGCCTTAGCGGCGCATGCCGGGCATCATGCGTCCAAACATGTTCATTTTATTCATGTTTTTCATCATGTCGCGCATTTGCTCAAACTGCTTCATAAAAGCATTTACATCGGCAATCTCCTTGCCGGCACCTTTGGCAATACGTTTGCGGCGGTTGAGGTCAATAATATCCGGGTTATTTCTTTCTTCGGGAGTCATTGAATTGATCATGGCTTCGATGCCTTTGAAAGCATCTTCATTGATGTCGAGATCTTTGACTTTGGAGCCTACGCCAGGTATCATGCCCAGCAGATCTTTCATATTTCCCATCTTCTTGATCTGCTCCAGCTGCATTTTGAAGTCGGCAAAGTCGAACTTATTCTTCCGGATCTTGCTTTCCAGCTTTTTAGCCTGCTCTTCATCAAACTGCTCCTGTGCCTTTTCTACCAGTGAGGTGATATCGCCCATACCCAGGATACGCTGGGCCATACGCTCGGGATAAAACACATCAAGCGTATCCATTTTTTCACCATTGCTGGTAAACTTGATGGGTTTGTTGACGGTATAGCGGATAGAAAGGGCCGCGCCACCACGGGTATCGCCATCGAGTTTGGTGAGTACCACACCGGTAAAATCGAGACGGTCATTAAAGGCTTTGGCCGTGTTTACCGCATCCTGGCCGGTCATGCTGTCTACAACAAACAATATCTCCTGCGGATTTACGGCAGCTTTGATATTGGCTACTTCGGTCATCATAGCCTCATCGATAGCCAGGCGGCCCGCAGTATCTATGATCACCACATTTTTGTTGCGCGCGCGGGCTTCCTTCACAGCCTGCTGAGCAATGGCTACCGCATCTTTGCTGTCGGGTTCAACATGAACGTCCACACCGATCTGCTCACCCAGCACACGCAGTTGTTCCATGGCTGCAGGGCGATAGATATCGGCTGCTACCAGCAGGGGCGAGAGACCTTTTTTCGATTTGAGATAATTGGCCAGTTTACCGCTGAAAGTGGTTTTACCGCTACCCTGCAGACCGGCTACCAGTATTACAGCTGGATTACCCTTGCTTTGGAATACGGCTTCCTCACCACCCATCAGTTCGGTCAGTTCATCCTTGACGATTTTTACCATCAGCTGGCCCGGGCTGATAGCTGTCAGCACTTTTTCACCCAGTGCCTTATCCTTGATCTTGTCGGTGAATTCCTTGGCTATTTTATAGTTCACATCCGCATCCACCAGTGCACGGCGGATATCCTTCACGGTTGTGGCGATATTCAATTCAGTGATGCGCCCCTGGCCTTTGAGGTTCTTAAAGGCTGATTCCAGTTTCTCCTGTAATGAATTAAACATGTGTTGCTTATTTTCTGGCGCCGGCCGTACCAGCAGTTAAAACAAAAAGTGAACATGTATAATGTTCACTTTTTAACGGATTGCAAATATAAATTAAGTAGTGTATAGTTTATTTCATTAGCCTAAATAGGTTCTTAAAAGTTTACAACGATTTGTAGTGCGGAGTTTGGTGATGGCTTTGTCTTTGATCTGGCGTACACGTTCACGGGTGAGATTGAATTTTTCACCAATATCTTCCAGGCTCATGGGATGGTCAACGCCGATGCCGAAGAAATAACAGATCACTTCTTTCTGCCTTTCAGTCAATGTTTTAAGTGAACGGTCGATCTCGGTTTTGAGCGATTCGCGGTGATCCAGGTCACCATCTGTCTTTTCGGCATTGGGATTTTCCAGCACATCCAGCAGGGTATTGTCTTCACCTTCTGCGAGGGGAGTATCCATACTTACATGACGCGATGAAATGCCCAGGGTGGCAGATACTTCCTCGAGGTCCATTTCCAGCATTTCGGCCAGTTCCTCGGCAGAAGGCTCACGCTCAAATTGCTGCTCGAGCGAGGAGAATGCTTTCTGGATACGGTTGGTAAGACCTACCTTATTCAGCGGCAGACGTACAATCCGCGACTGTTCGGCCAATGCCTGCAAAATGCTCTGGCGAATCCACCATACGGCATAGGAAATAAATTTGAAACCACGGGTTTCATCAAAACGCTGGGCGGCTTTTATCAAACCCAGATTTCCTTCATTGATGAGGTCGGGAAGAGATAAACCCTGATTCTGATACTGCTTGGCAACAGATACAACAAAACGCAGGTTGGCTTTTGTGAGACGATCCAGCGCCCGCTGGTCGCCCTGCCTGATTAATGCGGCCAGGCGAACTTCCTCTTCGGGAGAGATAAGCTCCACCTTTCCGATCTCCTGAAGATATTTCTCCAGGCTTTGAGATTCACGATTCGTAATAGACTTCGTGATCTTCAGCTGACGCATGCTCATAGGTTTGGTTTTAGACGGTTATTTTAAGGGTTGAGAATTAAGCTTTGGTTAGGTTAGCCTTTAAAATGACCCATCATCTACGGTTTCTGGCTCTTCAGAACATATTGGATTTCATAGCAATTTAAGGGTTAACTTAATATATCCCAAATTAAACTGGCGAATATTCTAACGCATTTATATACGTTTTATTTTAAAAGACTGTTTTTTAACGCAAAAAAGGGGAAAAATAACCCCCAAATAATTTTGCGACCTCAATTTATTTTCTATAATTGCAGCTATTGAGTGTTTTAACCATTAACGATGAGCAGGCAATTATATACGTTGGAGTTCCCGGTGAGATGTTCCCCTTCTATCCTTTATGAATTCTTATCTACCCCAGCCGGTCTGGGTGAGTGGTTTGCAGATAAAGTAGACGAGCGTGACAATGTCTTTTATTTTAGCTGGAACGGTACAGCTGACAAAGCTGAAGTACTGGAAAGTGAAGAGGATAAATTTATTCGCTTTCGCTGGCTCGAAGCCCCCAAAGGAGAATATTTTGAATTCGGCATTGAAAAGTCCGAAATCACCAACCAGACAATCCTGGTGGTAAAAGACTTTGCCGAAAAGAAAGATATAAAGGACCAGAGCCTTTTGTGGGATCATCAGGTAAAAGACCTTTTTCACCGGTTGGGTAACTAGTGTTATCCGCTCCGGTACAAAATGTAGCAGGAACCTCTGTGAGGTTCCTTTTTTATTGGTTAAACATCAAATCTGCTGCCTGTAAGCCCCGCCAGCAGATCCCGGAAAGCATTATCAAAATGGTCAACGGCATTATCCCATTCACTCAATGGCCAGTATAAAGCCAGTTTAAGAAAAGGCCCCGAGAGATACAGATCCATTTGTGTCTGCTTAAGTGTGCTTACAGGCCGGTAATAATTATCCGAAAAATCGTGCTGCCAGGCATCTCCCTCGCCGGCCAGTTGCCAGCCTTTTTCAGCCCAGTGCGGATAGGCAGCAATAATGGCTTCCTGGAAAAGCGCCTGATTCCGGCCGCTCAGATGAAGGGTGATGCTAAAAAACTTTCCCCACCAGAACAGCGAACGGATAGCAAAAAAATGATCCAGGGTAAAAACGCGGGGATAGTCCAGTACCAGGTAAGGTAATCCCTGCAATTGTTCACCACGGCTGATCTTGGGAGTAGAGCGCATCACTTCTTCCGGCAGTTTGCCTGCATAGTTTCTGAGACATACCTCCTGGCGCTGCTGTACCTGCCCCAGCAAGTGCAGGGCTTTTTCCATGATCCTGTTCTTTGTTAAAATCAAATCTGCATTGGCCACCAGTTCCAACTCCTGTGCCGAAAGCCTTATTTTTGCCGGACTCATATTGATAAAGTTACGTGTTCAAGAAGTTAGATATACTCATCATCAAGGCCTTCATCGGCCCTTTTATTGCTACATTCTTCATTACCCTGGTTGTACTGGTGATGCAGTTCTTCTGGCTGTATATTGACGATTTTGTAGGCAAGGGCCTGGGTCCCGATATCGTATTCCGCTTTATCTGGTATCAGAGTGCAGTACTGGTACCCCTCGCGCTGCCGCTGGCGATCCTTTTATCATCGCTCATGACATTTGGTAACCTTGGCGAAAGCTTTGAACTGGTTGCGATCAAATCGGCCGGTATATCGCTGCTGCGGTTTATGCGTCCGTTGCTGATCGTAGCTACTTTTCTGAGTGCAGCCGCTTTCCTTTTTTCCAATTTTATCATTCCCGTGGCCTGGCTCAAGTCGCGTACTATGTTGTCTGACATTGTATATGCCAAGCCAGCCTTTGATCTGAAAGAAGGTGTTTTTTACGACAAGATCAATGACTTTGTGATCAAGATCGGCAAAAAAGAAGCCAATGACAGTGTGATCCGCGATGTGATCGTATATGAGCAGAATAACCTGCTACAGGATAATTTCATTATGGCCAAAAGCGGTGTCATGCGGGTAACAGGAAATAAACGGATACTCGAGTTCCACCTCTTCGATGGCTGGCATTACCAGGAGCGTGGGGATAATACATACAACACAACAACTACCGAAACAGATTATATACGCCTGGGATTTAAGGAATATACCAAGCAGTTTGACCTGA
The DNA here is from genome assembly GCA_047600605.1 of Chitinophagaceae bacterium. GTDB lineage: Bacteria > Bacteroidota > Bacteroidia > Chitinophagales > Chitinophagaceae > CAYMZZ01. The sequence goes on from JASGKK010000002.1 coordinate 270,013, forward strand.
GTTCATTTCAGCTCAATATGTCGTCTGACAGCAATAACCGCAACAATGAGCGGGTATATAGTATGCGGCAGTTGAATAAAGCGATCGATTCTATCAGGCGAGATAATGATCGTATCCGCAGCCTGCTGCAGACGGGCCAGTATAATTCCTGGCAGTTCTCCACCACATTTGACAGCACACTGCCGGCAGCTGTCCGTGAAAAAATAGCGGCCCGTCCGCCAGTTAAGGATAGTGTGTTGCTGGCCCGTAAGCATAAAGCCGACAGTATTTTTGCCGCTGCAAAAAATCTCAAGCAACTGATCCCCGATTCGGCACAAACAGTAGCGCGGGAACGTGCTGTCGTTTCGGTCAGCAGTATCCTGAGCTCAATCAGCAGTACACAGAGCCTGCTAAAAGAAAAAGAAAGATCTTACCGCAAACATAATATTGAATGGCATCGTAAGATTGTGCTGTCGGCAGCCTGTCTTATTCTCTTCCTGATTGGTGCACCGCTGGGGTCAATTATACGGAAGGGAGGATTGGGTACGCCGCTCATTGCCGCGATCAGCTTTTTCATGGTCTTCTATTTTTCTACTACCATGGGCGAAAAGATGGCTAAGGAAAATACGCTTACTCCCTTTTCGGGTATGTGGCTCTCAGCTTTCATACTGGTACCTATCGGTATATTTCTTACCTATAAAGCCATGCGCGATTCACAACTGTTCAATAAAGAATGGTATCACCGCATGGCGGCCCGTTGGCGAAACATGTCCCGAAGAAAAAATAAGGAGGGTTAAATACCTGTAGGCCCGCAATGCATTGCGGCGTTACTATACCATGGCTGTTTGCCGAATACGTTTTATTTCAGAAATAGAGACAATGCTCTTTCAGGCTGGGCTTTAACCGGTTATGCCAGATATTTTGTTCATCTTCATAGGCTGCCCAGATAAAGTGAGTAATCCAATCTATAAAAATAATACTGCTATTGGTATGACTATGGACCGGGTTGTCAATAAGTATTACTGATTTTTGAAAATGCAGGAATGCCAGTGTTTTCAGGTAATCAATACAGCTATTATCGCTGGCTGGTTTGACCGTTCGGTTATCGCGGGTTATAAGAGATGCTTTATGATCCTGAACCCGGGGACGTACAGATTGTCCGATCACGTAATTGTATAGTGTATTGGGATCACTTCGGACAGGCAAGGGCACATTTTCTTTACTGGTAGTAATGGCGCCCAGGTGAAACTGCGGATATTCGGTCATCGTGGAGACAGTTTCTTCGCAAATAAAATCCTTGTGATGTGCTTTAAGTTGCGTGGCCTTTATTTCTTTTTCCGTTGGTAGGTCAAACCGTTTATAGAAATCGCGAACCAGTCTTTTGGAAACCGGGGAAAGTGAAACGGGGCAACAAAGGAAACCAATGGTAATAAATCTGCTGGAGCCACCTTGTCGATAAGGATGGGAAAATTTCCAGCCAAGATCACCGCTTTCGTCCAAAAACACCTCACTTTCCATCGCACAAATCGGTACATACAAAAATAAAAATGGCAGACCTTGGGGGCGATGCACTTACAGTACATTTATGATAACCCAGATGGTCGTCACGCTTGTCCCAAGAATTACCTGCCGTATCTGTCACAAAACTAAAACATGTCTTTTTCCTGTCAAACGTTTTTTCACCGTTTTTTACCGTTTTTTCGGCGCAGAGCCGCAATACATTGCGGGCCTACAGAAAGGAATAATACAGCCGGAAACGGTATCGTTTTTGTGTCTTTACGGGATATAAGGCCCGGTTTTTTGACAATGTTCAGACGATCTGCATAAAAATATTCCCGGCAATGGGTTGGTATTACCCGTAACTTTATAGTCCTTAAAATGGATGAATATGGAAAAGAACTTCACATCGCGGCGCATATTTATTGCTGATTCTGCCAAAACAATTTTTGGTATCAGTGCCGGTTTGGCCGGTGCAGGTTCACTGCTGCAGGCAGCTTGCGTAAGCAGTCCTTCTGCCGACGGAGTTTTCAGAACCGGATTCATACAGGAACCATTGCCGTACGCGTACAATGCACTGGAGAAATCCATTGATGCACTTACGATGGAGATCCATTATACCAAACATGCTTCTGCTTATGCCAGCAATCTGCAGGCAGCTGCTAAGGATGAAAAGGTGGATACCAATCAACCGCTCGAAAAAGTGCTGGGTTCCATCTCACGTTATTCAGCCAAAATGCGCAACAATGGCGGCGGTCACTATAACCATGAGTTGTTTTGGAAAACAATGGCCCCTGATGGTGGCGGTGCTCCTACAGGAAAACTCCTGAAGGCCATCGAGAGTAGCTTCAATTCATTTGATAGTTTTAAGACCCAGTTTACAGACGCTGGTAAAAACCGCTTTGGCAGTGGCTGGGCCTGGTTATTTATTGATGGAGATAAAAAACTACGCATAGGCTCTACTCCCAACCAGGACAATCCACTCATGGATATCAGCGACATCAAAGGATTTCCGGTAATGGGGCTCGATGTATGGGAACACGCCTATTACCTGCGCTATCAGAATAAACGCCCCGATTATATCAATGCCTGGTGGAATGTGGTAAACTGGAAATACGTTCAGGGCCGCTACGAATCGCAGGCTTAATATGTTTAAATCGTTTTTTACAGCGTTGGTACTTTTAGTGTTGCTTCAGGAGAGCAATGCGCAGACCTTTACACCCGCCCGGCAGATAGCCGCGGCCAAAATCCCTGCTGCTGTTAAGATGCCCGGCCATATCAGTGAGGTATGGCAATGGAAAGACCGTACCGGTGATAACATCCTGGTGCTTTCCGGACGCGATGTATTTAATGATAAAATAGTGGACGGCGAACAGACCCGGGCCGCACAGATCTACGCCTATCAATGGGTAAAAGCCGATACCGGCTACCAGATTGTATGGAAGCTTACCGATTATATTACTGAATGTCCGTTTGATGTAACACTCGGTTTTTTTAAGAAGAGCACACAGATCACCGACCTGGATGCCGACAGCGTGGCCGAAGTCACACTCATTTATAAGATGAGCTGCCGCAGCGATGTATCGCCTGACTATATGAAACTGATCATGCGTGAAGGCGGGCAGAAATATGCTTTGCGGGGATTGATGTGCGACCCCGGCAACGGCCCGGCTACTCAACCCTGTGCACCGGCCGATAGCCTCAACCTGGAAAAGATGCCTCCGCTTGCTGATGAATGGGCCGCTATGCTGCGTTCTTTCGGCCGGTATGAGTCCGAAAAAGATTTCGCCGGCGCCCCACCCACTTTTTTACCTCATGCCCGCAAGCTCTGGCTGCGTTATATTACCAGTTTTGACTAATTTCCGGCCTTGGAAAAGGCAGGGCAAAATCTACGCGTACAAAAATGGGTAGCTACTATTTCTGTGGTACTGCTACTGGTGAAATTTTTTGCCTATTATTCTACTCATTCGGTCTCCATACTTACCGATGCGCTCGAAAGTATTGTCAATGTAGCAGCCGGATTCATTGGTCTTTACAGTTTATATGTTGCAGCCAAGCCGCGCGATGCGGATCATCCCTACGGACATGGTAAGGCCGAATTTCTTTCTGCTGCTGTAGAAGGCACCATGATTGCCGTGGCTGGCGTGATTATATTATATAAAGCAATTGAAACGCTGATCAGACCGGCGCCAATTCATAAACTGGATACTGGTATCTGGCTCGTGGCAGCTACCGCAATTGTGAATGGTGCAGTCGGTTATTATTGTGTGAGGGTCGGCAAGCGCAATCAATCGCTGGCCCTGGCAGCCAGCGGACGGCATTTACTCAGCGATACGCTTTCTACAGGTGGTATTATTATAGGGCTCTTATTGCTTTACTTTACCGGATACAGCTGGATTGATGGTGCGGTAGCCATCCTGTTTGGGCTTATCATCATCTGGACCGCGTATGGTATACTGCGCGGCTCTATTGCAGGTATAATGGATGAGGCCGATCAGCAGATACTCACCCGCCTGGTACAACTGCTAAATGCCAACCGGGCTATCAACTGGGTAGACCTGCACAATCTGCGGGTGATTAAATATGGCAGCATTCTCCATATTGACTGTCATCTTACCGTGCCCTGGTACCTCAATGTACATGAAGCACATCGCGAAATTGATACCCTGGCGGGTCTGGTTCGCAGCGAATTTGGAGAGTACGTGGAGCTGTTTGTACATTCAGATGGCTGTATGCCCTTTCAGTGTTCCATTTGCGATAAACCCGATTGTCCGGTGCGAAAGCATAACTTTGCACATAAAATAACCTGGACGCTGGAAAATATTTCGCGCAACAGTAAACATGGCCAGCCTCCGCAATCTGAGCAATAAAACAACATGAAAACGAGCACAACCTGGAAACACGATCATGCTTTCGAAAGCCGGCAGGAAGACAATGTTTTTTATATTGATGGCAACCGGAAAGAAGGCCCCAATCCAAAATCGCTGCTGCTCTCAGCTATCGCCGGCTGCTCTGGTATCGACGTAGTGGATATCCTGGAAAAAATGAGGGTTCCCTTCTCCGATCTTACCATTGATGTGGAAGCAGAACAGACAACGGAACATCCAAAGGTTTTTCTTGATATTTATATTACCTATAAGATCAAAACAGCAGCAGAGAACGAGGATAAAGTGCGAAAGGCGATTGATCTTTCGCTGGATAAATATTGCGGCGTTTCTGCCATGCTGCGCAAGAATTCGCCGATCCACTACAAACTGGAAATACTGAAGTAACGATATGCTTTCCAAAAAATCACAGTACGCATTCAAGGCATTGGGCTATCTCAGCGAAAAATATAACGCCGGGCCGGTACTCATATCCGAGATTGCCAAAAAGAAGAAGATTCCGTTAAAGTTTCTCGAAAATATCCTGCTCGAACTTAAAAAAGCAGATATCCTCGACAGCAAAAAAGGGAAAGGAGGCGGCTACTTCCTGAAGAAAAGCCCGGATAAGATCAAAGTGGCCACCGTCATCCGCCTGGTGAATGGACCCATCTCCATGTTACCATGCGTAAGTCTCTATTTTTATGAGCGTTGTAAGAATTGTAATGAAAAACACTGCGCCCTGCATGATATGATGGTGGAGGTACGTGATGCTACACTCGGCATTGTTGAAAACCGTACCCTCCGGGACCTGATGGATTGATTTTCGAAAACAACTGTTAGTAATAAATTGAAAATTAATAGTCCACCAACTTGGTGGGCTTTTTTTTATCCCTTACTTTTGATCCTCTAAAACATTCTATTATGTCACTACGTCTTGGGGACGCAGCTCCCAATTTCAAGGCACAGACCTCTGCCGGAGACATCGATTTTCATGAATACCTGGGAAATGGTTGGGGAGTATTGTTTAGCCACCCTGCCGATTATACCCCGGTATGTACTACCGAACTCGGTAAAACCGCACTGCTGCAGGAAGAATTTGCCAAACGCAATGTAAAGGTACTGGCCGTAAGCGTTGACCCGCTCGACAAACATGAAGGCTGGATCAAAGACATTAACGAAACCCAGCACACTACAGTTAATTTCCCACTGATCGCCGACCCTGATCGTAACGTAGCTACACTCTATGATATGATCCATCCCAATGCCTCGGCTACAGCAACTGTACGGTCTTTGTTTATCATCGGTCCCGATAAAGCCATCAAGCTTATTATCACGTATCCCGCCTCTACAGGCCGCAACTTCACTGAAGTACTGCGTGTGATCAATTCATTGCAATTGACGGCTAACTACAGTGTGGCTACACCGGCCGACTGGAAAGCAGGTGAAGATGTAATTGTAGTACCGGCTGTATCAACAGAAGATGCCATTCGGAAATTCCCCAAAGGAGTAAAAGTGGTAAAACCCTATCTGCGTTATACACCACAGCCCAATCTCTGATCGTTGCTGGATCAAACAACCATACAACAGATAGAGCAGAGCTCGTTGCAACAGGCGCTGTCACTGGTGGCAGACCTGTTTCCGGGCGAAGTGGTTTTTTCCAGTTCCCTGGGGCAGGAAGACCAGGTTCTGACGGATGTTATTTTCAGAAATGATATCAATATCCGCATATTCACCATTGATACCGGGCGTTTATTTAATGAAACCTATGAACTGCTCGATCGTACGGTGGCGCGTTACAGAAAACCAATAGCTGTTTTCTTTCCGCCGGCAACCGAAACGGAAGCATGGGTGGCAGCCAATGGTATCAATGGATTTTATGAATCAGTGGATCTGCGCAAAGGCTGTTGTCATGTGCGCAAGGTACTACCGCTCAACCGCGCACTGCAGGGAGCAAAAGTATGGGTTACCGGGTTAAGGGCCGATCAGTCAGATAACCGGAAAGACATGCCGGTCATTGAATGGATGCCCGAAAAGCAATTGTACAAGTTTAACCCGCTGATCCGCTGGACTTATGAAGAAATGATAACGTACATTAAGGATAATAATGTACCGTACAACAGGCTTCATGACAAAGGGTTTATCAGTATCGGCTGTGCACCCTGTACCCGCGCTATTGAGCCGGGTGAGGAGCCAAGAGCCGGACGATGGTGGTGGGAGGCATCGCATAAAGAATGCGGCCTTCATGTAGCAACACGCTGAGCACCTATTTTTTTACAACACTAGTCTACCGACTTTGTAGACTAATAAAATGGTCAAATGAGTCAATACAAATTGGATTACCTCGAACAGCTGGAAGCGGAAAGCATTCATATTTTTCGCGAGGTGGCGGCACAATTTGAAAAGCCGGCCCTGCTGTTTAGTGGTGGTAAAGATTCTATAACAATGGTGCACCTGGCCCAAAAGGCTTTTGCACCCGGAAAAATTCCTTTTCCACTGGTGCATATCAATACCGGTCACAATTTTCCCGAAGCATTGAGCTTTCGCGATGAACTGGCTGCAAAAGTCGGCGCCACGCTGGTGGTGCGTCAGGTAGAAGATACCATTCGTACGCGCGGCCTCACAGAACCCAAAGGCAAATTTGCCAGCCGCAACTGGCTGCAGACCTACACACTACTCGATACTATTGAGGAGTTTGGTTTTGATGCCTGTATCGGTGGTGCACGCCGTGATGAAGAAAAGGCCCGTGCCAAAGAACGCATCTTCTCCGTACGCGATGAGTTTGGCCAGTGGAATCCCAAACTGCAGCGTCCTGAACTCTGGAATATCTATAATGGCCGGATTCATAAAGGTGAAAATGTGCGGGTATTTCCCATCAGCAACTGGACAGAGCTGGATATCTGGAATTATATCCGGAAGGAAAAGATCGGGTTGCCTTCGATCTATTTCGCGCATGACCGCGAAGTGATCATACACGAAGGGCAACTGGTGGCAGTATCGCCATTTGTACAGATCAATGCAGCTGATGTGGTGGTCAGTAAACAGGTCAGGTATCGTACAGTAGGCGATATGACCTGCACAGCTGCCGTAGAATCAACTGCCAGCACACTCGATGAAGTGATCAATGAAATTATCAGCACCCGTATCAGCGAGCGCGGCGAAACCCGTATCGACGATCGGGTGACGGAAGCAGCCATGGAAGACCGTAAGAAGAATGGTTATTTCTAAACCCGCAACCGGCAATTGCAAAACAGGATTTTTTCCTGCACTCTAAAACAACGAAACAAACGAGCATGGACATTTTACGTTTTATCACAGCCGGCAGTGTGGATGATGGCAAAAGCACACTCATCGGTCGTCTGCTGTATGACAGCAAAAACATACTGGTAGACCAGCTGGAAGCACTGGAAAAACAAACACGCAATGCCACAGCCGGCACCATTGACCTGGCGCTGCTTACAGACGGATTGCGTGCCGAACGTGAGCAGGGTATTACCATTGATGTGGCCTACCGCTATTTTTCCACGCCCCGCCGCAAATTCATCATTGCCGATGCTCCCGGACATGTGCAATACACCCGCAACATGATCACCGGTGCTTCCAATGCCAACCTGATCATTGTACTGGTAGATGCACGGCAGGGTGTAGTGGAGCAAACCCGCCGCCACTCCATTATTGCTTCATTGCTGCGTATACCGCATGTAGTAGTGGCTATTAATAAAATGGACCTGGTTGATTATTCGCAGGATGTGTATAATAATATAGTCATCGAATATGCCAGGGTAGCCACCCAACTTGGCCTGCCCGAAGTGACCTATATCCCTATCAGTGCGCTGGAAGGCGACAACATCGTGGATCGTTCCGAACGTATTGACTGGTATGAAGGCAAACCTTTATTGCAATTCCTCGAAGAAGTGGAAGTGAGCAGCGATCAGAATTATTCCGATCCGCGTTTTCAGGTACAGTTTGTCATCCGGCCACAGACGGAAGAATTGCATGATTACCGGGGCTATGCCGGCAAAGTAATGGCGGGCGTTTATAAAAAAGGCGATACAGTAGTGGTACTGCCGGCTGGTATCGAAACAAAGATCAGTAGCCTGGAATTGGGTGGACAGGAGGTAGAGGAAGTTTTTGCTCCGCAATCGGCTGTGATACGACTGGAAGATGATATTGATGTGAGTCGGGGTGATCTGATCGTACATGCTGCCAATCAGCCGCAGTCGGGCAATGAACTGGAAGTGTTGCTATGCTGGCTCGACGATAAGCCACTGGTTACCGGTAATAAATATTACCTGCAGCACAATAGCCGGCTGGTACGTGCTATTGTGCGTAATGTAGCTTATAAACTGGATGTAAATTCTCTGCAGCAACAGCCAGTGGAAGGTGGGGTAAAACTCAATGAAGTGGTAAAAGCTACTATTAAAACGGCTGCACCGATTTATTACGATTCATTTTCGGCCCTGCGTGCCAACGGCAGTGCGATACTGGTTGACGAAACCAGCAACAGCACAGTTGGGGCAGTGCTTATACAATAAAAGAAATAACGTGTTATTGACGCAACAGATAGAAACAGTGACCCTGGCAGGTGCCGGCCCCGGTGATGCGGAACTCATTACCCTCAAACTACAGAAACGTCTGGCAGCAGCCGATGTAATTATCGTAGACAGGTTGGTGAATCCGGATATCATTACAACCCATGCATCTGCCGGTGCCGTGATCCTGAGTGCAGCCAAGCAAGGGTACAATGATGCTTCTGTTTCGCAGCGTGATATCAATAACTGGCTGGTTCAATATGCCCTGCAGGGCAAAAAAGTGCTTCGGTTAAAAGGCGGCGATGTAGCTTTTTTCAGCAATGCCCTCGATGAGCTGCAGGTACTGCGCGAACACCAGATACCCTTTGAAATAATTCCCGGTATCACAGCAGCATCCGGGGCCTCGGCCTATGCCGGTATACCACTTACTGCAAGAGGATATGCCCAGGGCGTACAATTTCTGAGCCTGCACAACAGCGCGTACTTCAGTTCAGAAAAATGGAAGTCGCTGGCTAATACAAATGATACACTCGTATTCTATATGTCGGGCCGGAAGCTGGGCGACTTGGCAGAGTTGCTGCTCCGCTATACGCGAAACCCACATACGCCACTCGCTGTTGTTGAGCAGGCTACCACTCCTTATCAGCAAGTGCATGTGAGTACGCTTCGTGATTGTATGACAGATTTTGCAGGCATTCAGTTTGCATCTCCTTCACTCGTTGTTATCGGTGGCGTGGTAGACCTTCATGCGTCCTATAAATGGCATGAGTATGCCGGACAGAGTGGTACTGTTTTTTCACCATTAGAACTTAAATCATAGCTATGCTGGCAAAGGAAAGACTGAAACAATTGCAGGATTTTATGAATGGCTATTCCCGCGAAGAACTTATCTGGATCAATGGCTATCTCTCCGGCCTGGTAGGCACGGCCGATAAGCCGGCTGCGGTGGACGGTACAATTACAAAGCCGGCAACAGCTACCCGCAAGATCAGCCTGGTATATGGCACAGAGACCGGCAATGCCAAACGCCTCGCCACACAGCTGGCAACTATTGCCCGGCAACAGGGCGTAATTGCCCGCCTGCAGGGACTGGATCAATACCGGGTAAATGAACTCGATAAAGAAGAATATTTCTTTGTGGTGATCAGCACCCAGGGAGAAGGAGAGCCACCCATACCAGCAAAGAAATTTTATGATCATCTGCATCAGCAAAAGCTGCAGTTGAAGAATATGAAGTTCAGTGTGCTGGGCCTGGGCGATACTGCTTATCCGCAGTTTTGTAAAACTGCAGAAGATGTGGATGCACAACTGATGCAGGCGGGAGCTCAGCGGGTAATACCGCTTCGCAAATGTGATGTGGATTATGAAGAAGATGCCAAAGCCTGGTTTACCGATGTACTGAATTGGTTGCAGCAACAGGGAAATGAAACAACAGCAGCTCCCTCAGCAGCAACCGCATCTCCTGCACGTAAGCCCGCCGGTAAAAAATATTACCAGGGCCGTATTCTGGCCAACATCAACCTCAACGATAGGGGTTCCAATAAGCGGACCTTTCATATTGAACTGGGTACCGATGAACCGATCGAGTATGAACCCGGCGATACCATTGGCATACTGCCACGCAACCGGCAGGAAGTGGTAAAGCGGATTCTTGAACTTACAGGCGCAGATGGATCACAGGTGTTGACTACAGCCAAAGCCAGTGCGCCACTGGCGGAGCTGCTGACCGAGCACTTGAGCATCTGTTACCTGCTTTCTTCTACCATAAAGAAGTATGCAGCTATTACCGGGCAGGATATTCCGGATACACGGATGGACCTGGTTGATTTGTTACGCATTTATCCGGTAAAAGATGCTGGCCAGTTTGCGGAAGTGGCGGGTATCTTAATGCCTATAGCACCGCGGCTGTATTCCATTGCATCTTCGCCAGAGGCACATGGCAACCAGGAAGTACATATAACCGTGGCCAAAGACCAGTTTTTGGCACAGGACGAGCAACGCTTTGGTTTGTGCAGCGAATTTCTGGGCGATCTGCCGCTTGATTCTGTACTTACATTTTATGTGCATAAGGACAAACATTTTAAACTGCCGGCAGCTGATAAGGATGTAATTATGATTGGTCCCGGTACAGGTGTGGCTCCCTTCCGGGCGTTCCTGGCGCATCGCGAAGTGACGGGAGCTACCGGACGTAACTGGTTTTTCTTCGGTGAGCAGCATTTTGTTTCTGATTTCCTATACCAGGTAGAAATGCAGAATCATGTGCAAACAGGTGTACTCTCGCGCATCGATCTGGCTTTTTCGCGCGACCAGGAGCATAAAGTATATGTACAGCATCGCATGCTGCAGCAGGAAGTCGATTTATTTGAATGGATAAATAACGGGGCATCAGTTTATATCAGCGGTACCAAAGACCCGATGAGTAAGGACGTGGAGCAGACCTTGATAGACATTATTGCCCGGCAGAGTAGCCGGGAGCCGGCGGCTGCCGCACAGTACCTCGAGCAAATGCGTAAGGAAGGACGTTTCGCAAAAGACGTGTATTAAGAAACAGGAAAGTAATATCAAACCAGCTAATTATCATGAGTCAGAAAAATAATCCATCACCGGTTGAGCGTATCAAAGGAGCCAGTCAGGGGTTGAGAGGCACACTGGGCGAAAGTGTACGCGATGGCCTTACCGGCGCCCTGCGCGAAGATGATCAGTCGCTTATCAAGTTTCATGGCATGTACCAGCAGGATGATCGTGATCGTCGCGAAGAGCGCAGCGCCAAAAAACTGGAATGGTTATATTCCTATATGATCCGGTTGCGTCTGCCCGGTGGGTTTCTTACCCCCCAACAATGGGTGGGGCTTCATCATATTGCCGGTGAGCATAGCACGGGTACGATCAAGATCACCACCCGGCAAACCGTGCAGTTGCATGGCATCCTGAAATCGCATATCAGACCAACTATTCAGTCATTCAATACCCTGCACCTCGATAGTATTGCCGCCTGCGGTGATGTGAACCGCAATGTGACCTGCAGCGCTCACCCCGATGAATCGCCGCTGCATGCACAGGTATTTGCCTATGCCGATAAGATCAGCACACTCGCTCTTCCCAAAACACGTGCTTATTATGAAATATGGCTCGATGAGGAAAAGCTGGCAGAGCGCAGCGAAGAAGATCCGCTTTATAAAGAACATTATCTGCCCCGCAAATTCAAGATAGGCATTGCCATACCTCCCAACAACGATGTGGATGTATATACCAACGATATTGGCCTTGTTGCTATTATCGAAAACAACAGGTTACTGGGTTTTAATATAGCTGCAGGTGGCGGATTAAGTGCTACACATGGTAATGAACAGACCTACCCGCGCCTGGCTACCACTCTTGGTTTTGTACCCGAAGGAGACCAGGTGTTGAAAGCGGTATACGAGATAATGACCATTCAGCGCGATTATGGCAACCGCTCAGACCGCAAACTGGCCCGGCTCAAATACACACTCGATAATATGGGTGTGCCTGCATTTATACAGGAACTGGAAAAAAGATGCGGATTTGCTTTACAACCTGCGCACCCGGCTGACTTTACTTCGCGTCGCGATCATTATGGCTGGAGACAGAATGATGAAGGAAAATGGTACTTCACTCTTTTTGTAGAAAACGGACGGGTGCTCGACACACCGGAGCTGTCTATGAAAACGGGATTGCTGGCCATTGCAGAATCCGGTAAGGCCAATTTCCGGTTTACCGGCAATCAGAATCTTATACTGGCTGATATCAGTGAGACAGATAAGCCAGCCGTGGAAGCACTGCTGCAGCAATACGGATTGATAACCCATACGGATGCAGCAGGCACTTTACGTAAAAATGCCATTGCCTGTGTGGCTTTTAACACCTGCCCCCTCGCCCTGGCCGAAGCGCAGCGTTATCTCCCTTCGCTGATTGATAAAATAGAACCGCTGCTGCATAAGTATGAACTCGAAAAAGAAGAGATCATCCTTCGTATGACCGGTTGCCCCAATGGCTGTGGACGATCACCCGCCGCAGAGATCGGATTGATAGGTACAGCTTATGGTCTGTATAACCTGCATATCGGCGGTGACAGAACAGGTGAACGCCTTAATAAAAAATACAAAGACAGCCTCGATGAATCAGGAATACTGGCAGAACTGGATCAGCTGTTTGGCCGCTATAGCAAGGGTCGCGGGACAGGCGAAACCTTTGGCGATTTTGTGACGAGAGAAAAACTGGTTTAATATGTTTGACTACTCATCTTATTTCAATGAACGGTTACAACAGTTGCGCGATAGCGGCAGTTACCGTTATTTTCTGGAGGTCAACAAAAGCGCACAGCATTTCCCCAAATTTTATTATCAGCAGGCCGATGGTACGCAACGGTCAGCCATTAACTGGTGCAGTAATGATTATCTGTGTATGAGTACGCAGGAGGAGGTGATAGCCAAGCTGGGATTCGTAACACATCGCAGTGGTACGGGCAGCAGCGGCACCCGCAATATTTCAGGCACTACGGTGCATCATCGCGAGCTGGAAGAATTACTGGCCGGCTGGCACGGCAAAGAAGTAGCATTGCTCTTTAATGGAGCGTATCAGGCCAATGTGACCAGCTTACAGACACTCGGTCGTTTGCTGCCGCAACTCGTATTTATTTCAGATGAGCGCAATCATGCTTCATTGATTGAAGGCATGCGTGCTGCAGGAAATCCGCGACATATCTTCCGGCACAATGATATGCAGCACCTCGGTCAGATACTGCAACAGCTGCCCGCGGATCAGCCCCGTATCATCGTCTTTGAATCCGTATATTCTATCTCAGGCACGATTGCGCCGGTACATGAATTGCTGACTCTGGCAAAACAATACGGCGCACTCACCTATGTAGATGAAGTGCATGCCGTGGGCTTGTATGGTGCGCAGGGTGCAGGTATACTTGAGCAGGAGGGACTGCAGCAACAAGTCGATCTGCTGAATGGCACTTTATCAAAAGCCATTGGCGTATTTGGTGGGTATATAACCGGCGAGGCTACACTTATTGATCTTATTCGCAGCTATGGCAGCGGGTTCATTTTTACCACATCTCTTCCACCTGCTGTTTGCGCCGCCGCCGCACGCAGTATAACACTCATCCGGCAAAATGCAGAATGGCGGCAGCAGTTTCATCAGAATGTTGCTGATCTGCGCAACGTGTTGAGACAGGCTGGAATAAATTTTTCAGATAACCCTTCGCATATCACACCGGTACCGGTAAGCGGCGCCGTGCATTGCCGCGAAGTGGCCAGTCGCCTGCTACACGAGCAGGGAATCTATGCACAGCCCATTAATTACCCGACTGTACCAAAAGGAGAAGAATGCCTGCGTATTATTATTACTACCCGCCACTTACCTAAACATATACAGTACCTGGCACATAGCTTAAATAAAATTTTATATGGAAAAGATTCGTCTGATAGGGCGCAACTCTCCGCTGTCGTTGCTGCAGCTGGAGCAGGTGCGTAAGCATATACAGGCAGCTTTTCCGCTGCTGCAGGTAGATATACTGGCACGTTCCAGCCGGGGCGATGCCCTGGCAGATATTCCCCTGCAGACCGTAGAAGGAACAGATTTTTTTACGGCAGATATCTTTCAGGCGCTTGAGAGAGGAGAGGCTGATATTGCGGTTCATTCACTCAAGGATATGAGCAGCGCCCATTTTTTCAGCGACCGTTGCTTTGGCATACCAGACAGGGAGGACACACATGATGTGGTCATTTTTAGTGAAGCAGGTAAAGAAAAAGCACTTGCCGGCAAATCCCTGCTGATAGGCACTTGCTCACCCAGGCGCGAAACCATGGCTACTGTCTTTTTGCAAAAAGCTCTGCCACATACAGGCTCGCCACGCGAAATCAACACAGCTTCTATCAGGGGAAATGTAGATACGCGCCTGCGTAAACTGAAGAATGGGGAATATGATGCGATCATACTGGCAGCAGCCGGCCTGCACCGGTTACTGAATGCACCAGAAACCGCTACGGAAGTAACCATGTTGTTGCAGGAAACAACCACGCTTTTCCTGCCACTGATCGACTGTGTGCCCGCACCCTGCCAGGGAGCGATTGTGGCAGAAGCAATACCTGCCAGCAAAAGGGCTGCAGAGATCGTAAATGCGATCAGTGACCCGCTTTTATGGGAATCCTGTGTTGCAGAAAAGAAACAGGCACTGCAGTATGGCTCAGGTTGTGAGCAACGTTTTGGTGTGACCAGTTTTGATCAGGGTCATGCCCCCATACTTTATGCAGCAGGAACTGATCAGGACGGTCGGGTATTTGAAGAATGGACCGGCATTCCGTCGCCGGAGTGGGGCGGATTGAAACTCTTCAGCAGTACCGATTATATGGGTAGTTTTTTTGCCTACAATTCTGTGCCTCTCAATACAGATTTGTTAACACAACCCCTGGTATATGTAGCGAATTATAAAGCCGTATTTGATCCGGCGCTGATTGATATACTTAGAAACAAAAGAGTATGGGCAGCAGGTACACGTACCTGGCTGCAGCTGGCAAAACAGGGCATATGGGTAGAAGGATGTGCAGATGCGTTTGGACTGGAATGGCTGCAAGGCACCTGGCAGAGCCCATTGGTGAAGATCAGGAAGGAAGAGATATGTGTGCTCACTCACCAGGAAGCAGCTGCTAACTGGTCGCAAAAAGGATGGCATGCGCAGGCCAGCTATGCATTAAAAAAACAATATCAACCGGAACTGGAGCAGATCATCAGCGAAGCCGATGTCTTTTTCTGGACAAGTGCAGAGCAATATCGTTTTTACCGGCATATAATAAAATCAGGAGCGCAACATGCCTGTCCGGCAGGAGAAACCGCTGTACAACTGAAACAGCATGGGTTGAAGCCCGTTGTATTTCCGCATATCAAAGCATTTCAGCAATGGAGAAAAACATATATCCCATAAACAGGAGACGACTACGCACCGGCCCGCACATGCGCGAACTGACGGCAGGCATACGGCTGTCGCACCGGGCATTCATTCAACCCCTGTTTGTGGATGAATCGATCGATCACCCACGGGCGGTAAATGGCCTGGCACAGGTGGAAGTAGATACGGCCGACACTATTCTAAAACGGATAGAAACAGATATATCGGCAGGTATTCATAAGTTTTTGTTGTTTCCCGTACCCGAAAAGAAACAGGAGCACCCCCGCGATTTTTCCTTTGCCGCTTCCGTAGTGGATCGTATTAAAGAAAATTTTGGGAATGATATCTGGCTGGCAACCGATCTGTGTCTCTGCAGCTATACCACGCATGGGCATTGCGGTATTTTGAGTGAAGACCGGCAGCAGGTGCTGAACCATGCCAGCATAGAAGTGCTCACACGTTATGCGCTGCAACTGGCTGCTGCAGGTGCTGACTGTATTGCTCCCAGCGACATGATGGATGGACGCATTGGTGCTATACGTACTCAACTGGATGCTATGGGGCAGGAACAGGTAAGCCTGCTGAGTTATTCTGCCAAATTCAGTTCACAGTTTTATGGCCCATTCCGCGATGCCTGCCATTCAGCACCTGCTGCAGGTGGGCTCAAAGACCGGAAATCATATCAGCTCTCGCCTTTCAATAGTAATGATGCACTGGCTACTGCCCTGCGCGATGAAGCGGAAGGTGCTGATATACTCATGGTAAAACCCGCCACACTTTACCTCGATGTCATCAGCCGGCTGCGGCAACAGACCAGCAGCCCGATAGCGGCCTATCACGTGAGCGGCGAATATGCTGCCGTGGAGAGCCTGGCAGCACAGGGATTATTGAAGCGGGCCGATGCACATATCGAAGTATGGGCAGCCCTGCACAGAAGCGGTGCAGATATCATTATTTCCTATGCCGCACGCAATGCCCGGCAATGGATTGAACAAGCCATTTATTAAAACCAATTACCCCGGATGGATAACACACAGGAAATAGCACAATCGGCTACTGCCAGTACAGAAGGAAACAAAAATCCACTCTTTCCCGTTTTTCTGAAGCTGGATCAGGTAAATACGCTGCTGGTAGGCGCCGGTAATGTGGGCCTGGAAAAACTGCATGCCTTACTCGCCAATGCACCGGAGGCCCGCGTTACGATTGTGGCGCCGGAAATAAAAGAAGAGATACGCCGCCTGGTATACCGCCATCCCGGTTGCCGGCTGGAGCAACGGCCTTTTACCGAAACAGATCTTCAGGAAAAAGAGTTGCTGATACTGGCTACAGATAACCGATCTCTTCATGAAGAGATATATACAGCGGCAAAGGAAAAAGGGATCCTGATCAATGTAGCCGATACGCCTGATCTGTGTGATTTTTACCTGGGAAGTATTGTACAGAAGGGAAATCTCAAGATCGCTATATCGACCAATGGTAAGTCGCCCACCGCTGCCAGGCGTATTAAAGAAGTATTGCAGGATGCTTTGCCGGGAGAGTTGGATACGGTAATAGACAACCTGCACCAGGTCAGGAATAAACTGAATGGAAATTTTCAGCAAAAAGTAAAAAAGCTCAATGATATTACCCGCGTACTGGTAGAAAAGGAAAATGCCGGCAGTGAGCAGAAATGGAGACGTATTGCCAGTTATTCGCTGATTGGGTTTGCACTGATGCTGATCGGTCATTTTATTTTTTCCTATCTCCCATTGCGCGAGATCGGTAACTCGGCTGTGGAATGGTATGGCACACTCGATAAGAATTTTCACTGGATGGTACTGGCAGGTTTCCTGGCGCAGATGGTGGATGGTGCCACCAGCATGGGCTATGGAGTTACCAGTGCTATTGTGCTGATGTCGGCCAATGTGCCACCGGCAGCCATCAGTGGGAGTATACACACCGCCGAAATGTTTGCCAGCGGAGCTTCGGGATATAGTCATTACCGGTTTGGCAATGTCAATAAGAAACTATTTAAAGCCCTTCTCATACCGGGCGTTGTCGGGGCCATACTGGGCGCCATTCTGTTGGTAAAATTCGGAGAAACACATATCCGTTATATACGCCCCATCATGGCTGCCTATACGCTGGTGCTGGGTATAAAAATCTTTATCTCTGCATTCAAAACTATACAGGCCCGAAAAAAATTCCGCCGCTATGGACTGCTGGCAGGAGCGGGTGGTTTTCTCGATAGTTTCGGAGGCGGTGGCTGGGGACCTATCGTTACCTCCACGCTGATCACTAAAGGGCGCACACCCCGCTATGTAGTGGGTTCTGTAAGCCTGACTGAATTTTTTGTGACACTGGCCAGTGCATTTACATTTTTTACGCTGATCGGAGTGCAGCACTGGCAGGTAATCGTAGCCCTGATTGTAGGCGGTGTGCTGGCTGCACCTATCGCTGCCCGCCTTTCCGGAAAGCTGCCGCGTAAGGCCTCCTTCATTCTGCTGGGTACTATCGTGGTCATCTGGAGCGTGCGCATCCTGGTCAGGGCATTCTAACTACTGTTTGAATAGGCACAATGTTTTTTCAAAAAAATAGTCTACAAAAATAGTAGGATAATAGTTTCTCTCTTATATTTGTCTACTTAAACAGTAGACTAATAAATTTATGTTCTCCCAATCATCTTATTGCTGTTTGTTGTGTATGCGTAGTTGCACTGCCGGGCGATGTTGTACCGGAAGTAATGTCAATTGATTGCTTCGCTACCTGTGTGTAGAACTTAACCATAACCGACAAATAAATCATGCAACAACGTATAATAACAGTTGTGCTGCTGCTGCTTTTACAAGGACAGGCCGTGGCACAGGAAAATTCGCTTATCGAAATATCGGGTCGTGTCACCGATCAGACTTCCCGCCAGCCACTGGCAGATGTAAGTGTGCAGGTAAAAGGGGCGGTCTCGGGTGCGGTAACCAGCACATCCGGTGAGTTTAAATTAAGAACACGCTCACGTATACCTTTTACCCTGGTGTTTACATCAGTGGGTTTTAAGGAGCAGGAGTTTGAAGTGACCAGCCTCGGTAGCAGCATTCAGATTGCATTGGTTACACAAACCATCCTGGGCAGTGAGGTAGTGGTAACAGCATCGCGTGTGGAAGAAAATATTTTAAAATCACCGGTGGCTATCGAAAAACTGAATATCAGAACGCTGAAAGAAACTCCTGCCGCTTCATTCTACGATGCTATCGGGTATGCCAAGGGGGTACAGCTTACCACTTCTTCCATAACCTTCAAAGTCCCCAATACCCGGGGGTTTAATATTCCCAACAATTTTCGCTTTATGCAGCTGGTAGATGGTATTGATATGCAGGCCGCCACATTGGGAGTGCCGTTGGGAAATGCCATTGGCCCGACTGAGCTGGATGTGCAGAGTATCGAAATCACTCCGGGAGCTGCTTCTGCGCTTTATGGCATGAATGCCATAAATGGAATGGCTAACCTCATTACCAAAAATCCGTTCAATACCCAGGGACTTAGCGTATTTCAGCGTACCGGCGTAAATCATATAGACGGAAAGGATCATGATGCCAGCATTCTTACAGAAACAGCCATTCGCTATGCGCATGCATTTAATGACCGGATAGCTTTTAAAGTTAATGCCAGCTATCTGCAGGCAACAGACTGGATATCGGATACCCGGCTCGATCAGAATCCCAATAGCCGCAATACAGCTAACCCTGCTTACCCGGCCCTCAATGGGGCCAGCAATATCGCTTTCGATGGCTGGAATAAATATGGTGATGATGCTTTACAGTTAAGCAATACGGTGTCTATCACCGGGCTTTCTATCGACGGTGTGGATAACCGTACGCTTACCGTAGCCCGTACCGGCTATTGGGAAAAGGACCTGGTTGATCCCAGGGTTGATAACCTGAAAGCCGATGCTGCTGTACACTGGCGTATCAGACCTGGTACGGAGCTTTCCTACAGCTACCGCATTGGTAAAATGGATGGTGTATTTCAGCGGGGCAATAAGGTAAAACTGGATAATATCGTTGTGCAGAATCATCAGGTAGAGCTGAAGGGGAAGAATTATATTTTCAAAGCCTATACATCGCGTGAGAGATCCGGAGATTCATACAATGTAAAACCGCTGGCCGATAATATGGACTTGTATACGGGAGGCAGCGGCTCTGTATGGGGAGCCAAATTCAAGACGGCACTCAATGAATACGCTACTGCAAACGGCGGGTCGCTTACTTCTGCTAACCTGGCGGCTGCTACGGCCTATGCGCGTGCAAAAGCCGATGAAGGCCGTGCTGAACCCGGCACCGAACGTTTCAAACGCATTATGGATACTATTACCAGTATCAATAACTGGGACATCCGCTCAAGCCTGATCCCCAATGCACCAGTTACCGGCGGTGCGGCGCTGGTTCAGAAAAGTAATTTGTATCATGTAGAAGGTCAGTGGGATTTTCAGGATAAGATTAAATGGGCCAATGTGCTGGTGGGCGCCGACTTTCGTGTATATGAGCTGATACCCGATGGCAATAACTTCGTGGACTTTTCACGTCCTATCGACGAGCGTAATGTACCCGATAAAGATGGTTCTTATGGAAAGAAAACGTATTATAAAAAACTGGGAGGCTTTGTGCAGGGCAGCAAAAGTTTTCTCGACGATCGTCTTAAACTCACGGCTTCTGTACGCGCAGACTATAACCCGGAGTTCAATCTGCAGTTCACGCCACGCGTAGCTGCGGTATATACGCACCGCGAAAAACATAATTTCAGGATCACATTTCAACAGGGCTATCGCTTTCCTGCTCTGTTTGAAGCGCTGTCGTATGTTAACAATGGCCGTGTAAAACGGGTGGGTATCCTGCCTATTATCAACGAAGGACTTGGTTTCCGCGACAACAGCTATACCCAGGCCTCAGTAGCAGCCTTTAATGCAGCAGTACGTGCGGCAGGCAACAGCGATGCCGCTGCACTGGCCAATCGCAACCTGCTGCAGGTGGCTAACCTGCCCGATGGCCGGCCCGAACGTATCAATGCATTTGAAGTAGGCTACAAGAGTGTTGTGCTCGACAACCGGTTGATCATTGATTTTGATGCATATGTCAACATTTATGATGGTTTCCTGGGCCAGGTGCAGGTATATGTACCCAAAGGCGAAACGGTAGGTTCCGATGCAGCAGTGATAGCCATGGTTGACCGCAACCGCGATGCTACCGCTGCCAGCAACGGTAATGCTGCCAGCAAGGGACAGGATCGCTACCGTGTATATACCAATGCCATTAATACCTATACCACTTATGGATCTTCACTGGGCGTGACCTATGCCTTTTATAAAGCCTTTACCATATCAGGTAATGTCAATTACAATAGTATAAAAGGCAATAGCACCCCGGATCTTTTTGTGACCGGGTTCAATACACCCCGGTGGACGAGCAATCTTTCTATCGGAAATCGGGCGCTCACCCGCACGCTTGGCTTCAACGTAGTGTGGAAATGGCAGGACAATTTCCTTTGGGAAAGCCCATTGGTTACCGGTCGTGTGGCAGCCATCCATACACTGGATGCACAGATTACCGTACGGGTGCCCAACCTGAAGTCGACCGTAAAGCTGGGTGGAACCAACCTGCTTAATTACAGGCATATTCAATATGCCGGAGGGCCTACCATCGGAGCTCTTTACTATGCAGCTATTACCGTAGACGGATTACTGAAATGATGATGATCAAGAAGCTCGTTTGTCTGATTAATTTCTGACAGGCAGTTGTTTTAGAGACGGCATCCTGATTCTTCAGGATGCCCTTTTTAAGTTTATAGTTTTAGGTTTTAAGTTATAAGTAGGGTAGAAGGTAGAGGGTAAAGGGGGAGAAAGAGTGAAAGATACTGTAGGCCCGCCAGGCATGGCGGGCCAGCGAAAACGGAAGAAAGATAAAGGGAGAAAGGAAAAGGGTGAAAGGCGAAAGGTGGAGGGTGAACGATAAAACCCTGAAGGTTACCTGGCGTAGCAGCGGCTACATTACCTTTCTCCTTCGACCCCCTACCTAAAAACACAACAGCCGCGTGGCCGAGAGGATAGGTACAGGTCTGCAACACCTTTTACGTTGGTTCGAGTCCAACCGCGGCGTCAAAAAAAAGTATAAAGAGTTTAATATGTTTAAAGGGTGATAGATGATGGGAGTAAACCTCTCACCTGCTTACCAGCTTATTAATCTCCGTATTAAATTCTTCAATAAATTTTGTGTAGTGCTTTCCTGTAGCAGGCCCGGAAAATCCTGTATGAATCTTGTCTACTTTACCCTTTTTGTCAATGAAGATCAGGGTAGGAAAGGAGAGAAAAGTGTTGAGGGCAGGAAGAGAAGCGGCCACTTCCTGTTTATCGGCACGGCCGCCGAGCACCTGCGTATAACCGATATCAAATTTGTTGCGGAAACGCTTTAAGGCAGGCCAGGCATACGCAGTATCCGTGCGCCGTTCGTAATGAATGGCAATGATCTCCACACCGCGATCCTTGTTGGCTTTGTACCAGGGGGCGAGAAAGGCTGATTCGTCCATACAGTTGGGACACCAGCTGCCTGTGATGCTGAGAACAACAACCTTGTTCTTAAACGACGCATCGTCAAGGCTTATTTGTTTGCCATCTGCAGAAGGAAATGAGAAAGCGAGCGAAGAATAGCCCTGCTTGAGTGTAGTAAGCCCATATGGATCGGGTAATGCTGCCTGCTCATCGTATTTGCCGGTGAAAGGCTGTGAGCCACGTTGTCCGATTATTGCCCCCGTAATATTTTTATTTTTATCAAAACTACCTTTGTAATAAGCGGGACCATTTCCGATAAATGAACTGAGCACAAAATTGTTGCCGTCAATCACTCCTTCGAGATAGCGGGAGTCACCGGTAATACGTAGAAAGGTTGCTTTCAGCCTGCTGCCTTCCTGGCTAAACAGACCGACTGCCTGTTCGGTTTTGCCATTGACTCCTGTAAATTCTATAGCATATGTGCCGCTGATGTCAGCTGCTGGAGTGCCTGTCGGTAATGCGAAACGCCGGGTATTGCCAAATTGAGCATTTACCGGTAAACCACCGGTCGGGTTATTTCCGTTTCTCAACACGCCCTCCCAACCCCGGGCTGTCTCTGTCAGGTACAGTTCCTTTTCAAATGGCTCGAGTAATAAGAAGAGGGTATCATTTTTCATCAGCACACCGCCGCCATCAAAGCGTTCGTCGCCATTCAGAAAATAAACCCGTTGTGTACCTGCATTGGTACGGGCAATCTCAAAATTAAAGGGCACTTCCTGTCCGTCCTGTACAGTAAAACTACCCCGCCATTTACCTGCCGGAGCTTCCGTAAGCAGACTGCTTTTGACGGCCTTGCGGAGTTTGACTGTATAATCTGTACGACCGGTCAGCTTCAGTTGGATAGGTTCATAACCAGCCAGAGTAAATTTTAATACAGAATCTTTGTCTGATACAGTAATATAAAAAACGCCATCGGCCTGCGTACCCGATATGTGGCCCGAAACCGGTGCAGTTACCTGCACTCCCTCCAGCCATTCGTCGGCTGCATCACTGGTGACCACCCCACTAATGGTTTGACCGGCCGGCTGACTGCTGGCGAGCAAGGGAAGTAAGGAGCCCAAAACCAAAAATTTCATTAATTGATGCCTCATTTCTTTGTCGTATCTTTTTAGTCTACTAAATTTGTAGACAAATATACTGCTATCATCAAACCATTTCCAAAAAAAACTGGTTATGCCAAGAATATCTCCCGTTACATCCTCACGCTGTTCAGCTCTCTATCAACAGACCAATGGTATTGAACCCATTGACCCTATTCCCAATATGAGTGCAACACTGGCTTATAGTCAGGCGGCATTCACTGCCTATCTGCAGGGACATCAGCTGGCAGCAGAGGTAGAAAAGATACTGGGCGAAAGATTGGCTAATCTGTTTGCCTGTACGGTTGCAGTTGGTTCAGACTGCCCGCTTTGTGCCGCTTATTTCCGCAAAAGAATAGCGCTTACAGATGAAAGCAGTCTGCTGACTCATCAGGGAATAGTTGAAAAACCCTTGCTTGATTTTGCCAACTCCATTGCCCGTCATCGGGGAAACATTGCCGATCACATCTTTAATCCTGTCAGGGAAATGTTAACAGATGAAGAAATTATCACACTGGTAGCATTTGCCGGCATGATAATGGCGGCCAGTGTATTTAACAATGTAATCGAAACAGAAATGGATGAACAGCTTCTGCCATTTCGACCACCCCTTTATCAATTAAGATAATTTTTGTTTAAATAATAACTACTAACTACCGTCAACTTCAAAAAATGGATAAGATCTACTTAAGTGATGCAGGTCCCAAGGTATCGCCTGCCATTTATGGTTTCTGGCGTTGGGATGAGTCGGCCAGTACCAGTACTACAGAGATGGAACGTATCATTCAAACCTGCCTGGAACTGGGTATCAATACCTTTGATCATTCAGATGTATACGGCGGTTATCAGTGTGAAACGCTTTTCGGTAAAGCTATACGTCAGCGCTCTTTCCGTCGCGAAGATGTGGTGTTGTTTACGAAGTGCGGCGTATTGCTGCCACATACTTCGAGACCCGCTGTAAGGGTTCGTTATCAGGATACGTCTGCAGCACATATCACCCAGAGTGTCGACAATTCGCTACGCAATCTGCAAACCGATTATATTGATATTTTTCTGCTCGATGGGCTCGATGTGCTGGCCAATCTCGAGGAAGCAGCACTGGCACTGGAGCGCCTGCGTATATCCGGTAAGATCCGCAATATTGGTGTCGCCAATTTCTCCGTTTTTCAGCATCAGTTGCTGGCGTCTTATCTCCGCATCCCTATCGTCACCCATCATATTGAATTAAACCTGCTCAACACCACCGCACTTGACAATGGCCAGTTTGATTATATCAAGCAACGCTACATGCGCCCACTGGCATCGGCACCACTGGCCGGTGGACGTATTGAGAATGGTACAGATGAACTGGCTATCCGGCTTAATCTGAAACTGACAGAGATCGGTGCGCGTTATGGAGCCAATGTAGAATCGGTAGCGGTGGCCTGGTTGATTAAGTTGGGTGCATTGCCGCTAATAGGCACCCGACAGGAATCCCGCATCAGGCATATCGTAGATGCATTCAGCATAGATCTTGATCCACAGGACTGGTATGACCTGTATGCCACGGCAAAAGCCGGTACTCAAAAGCCGGAGCCACGCCATCATCATACCGGCGAAGAATAAATGTGTTGTAAAGATTCAAACGCAATGCTATGAAAAGAATGAAATACCTGCTGGTACTGCTGGCGCTGCATACCCTCATACAGGCGCAGACACCTGCAAAGACGCCGGCCAGTTACCGTATCCAGGGCAAAGTGCTGGAAGCAGATACAGGTAAGGAAATAGCCAACGCCCATGTCTATATTATACATGGTGAAGAAGAGGCGCTGACCAATACCCGGGGACAGTTTGCTATTGACTCCTGGCAAAAACTGCCATTACGGGTATATGCCGCAGCAAAGGGATATCAGAACAACTCTGTAGTGGTAAAAGACGCACGTCAGACGGTTACTATTTATCTAAGGCAGCAATAACCCATTGAATAGTGCATGCAATCGTTAGCGTAAGAGGCCCCGTAAAGGGGCCTTATTACGAATTATTGACACATTCCATGCTGCAGCCCGTATCTTTGCGGCTCATTAAACGTTAAGCCCTCATGTCACAACATCCCGAAACACGTGCCGTACGTATTCAGACTCCGCGTACTGAACAAAAGGAACATGCCACGCCCTTATTCCTTACCAGCAGTTTTACCTACGATTCTGCTGAGGACATGGCTGCAGCATTTGCCGACGACAGCCTGGATATAAATATCTATTCACGTTTTTCGAATCCCACGGTAGATGAGTTTATCCGTAAGATTGCTGACCTCGAGGGTGCAGAAGATGGAGTGGCTACCGGTACCGGTATGGCCGCCATTTTTGCTACATTCATGACCTTTCTAAGTCAGGGCGATCATATAGTATCTGCTTCTGCCGTATTTGGTTCTACTCATACCATTCTCACCAAATACCTTCCCAAATGGGGTATCAGCCACAGCTATTTTGATATGAGCCGGCCCGATGATGTGGCGACACTCATTACCGATAAAACCAAAATGGTTTACCTGGAGACACCTTCGAACCCTGGTCTCGATATCATCGACCTGGAAAGAGTTGCCGCCATCTGCAAGGCAAAAAATATACTGTTCGTGGTTGATAACTGTTTTGCCACACCTGCTGTGCAACAACCCATCCGCTTCGGGGCTGACCTCGTGTTGCATTCAGCCACGAAGTTTATCAATGGTCAGGGTCGTGTACTGGGTGGTGTGATTGTAGGCCGCGAAGAATTGATCAAGCCGCTTTACCTGTTTATCCGCAATACCGGTCCTTCACTGAGCCCTTTCAATGCATGGGTGCTTAGTAAAAGCCTGGAGACATTGCATATCCGGATGGATCGTCATGCAGCCAATGCTCTGGCTCTGGCCCGTCATTTCGAAAATCATCCCAAACTGTCGGCTGTAAAATATCCATTCCTGCCTTCGCATCCGCAATATGCCATTGCGCAGAAACAAATGAGCAATGGTGGCGGTATTCTCACCTTTGAACTGAAAGGCGGTATCGAAGCCGGTCGTGCTTTCCTGAATGGTCTCAAAATGATCAGCATGACCAACAACCTGGGCGATAGCCGTACCATTGCCGCTCATCCGGCCAGTACCACACATTCCAAACTCAGCGAGGCAGAAAGACTGGCCGTAGGCATCACACCCGGTCTCATGCGTATCTCAGCCGGTCTGGAACATATTGATGACCTGATTGCCGATATTGAACAGGCGCTGATCAATTGTTGATTAAGCAACGCTGTAAGTCTCGTATGCCTGTTTAACCGAATTCTCCAGACTGGAAAACGTACAGTTCAATTCTCTTACAGAGAGTGCCAGTGGCGTACCGAGTAGCCTGTTGCTGGTAGAAAGGCTCTTGCGGCTGAAAGGATTTTTTACCCGGCTGATATATTTTTCCGGATCACTTAACCGGATGAGCAGAAAGTCGCGCCTTAATAAAGTGCGTTTTTCAATTCCCTTAATATCACTCCAGGGAATGAAGCCAAGCGCATTGTAATTAGATTGATCGGTTATGCCAGTACCGTCTATCACCAGACCCGGTTTTCTGTATTGAAAAAAATAGGAGAGGGCGTAATAGCAGGAAATAATAAACAGGATGCCTGGTATAATAAGTGCCGTGATTCTGCCACTGCCTTTTATCAGGAGCAGTCCGCCATCGTCAACCGTTTTGCCCAGAACAATCCAGCAAACAAAAGAAAGGGTGATTGCGGCTATCACTAGCTGATAATAGCCCATGTATTTCTTTCTGCTGATAATAACCGGCGTCATATTTATTTCTTTACCGCTCTTTTTTCCAGTTGCTGCAGAGTGGCCCGCATATCTTTGGGCAGCGGGGCCTCGATACTGACTGTACTTCCATCTACATCTGTAAAGCGTAGTGAAAAAGCATGAAGGGCCAGCCGCGACAGAATCGGTCGCTCTTCCAGTTCGTATTTAGATAGTTTGAATTTGGGTTTGATACTGGAAAGCAGGAAGGGTTTGCCATCGCCATACAGTTCATCGGCTACCAATGGGTGCCCCAGTTGCTTCATATGCACCCGTATCTGGTGGGTGCGGCCGGTATGAATCCGGAATTGCATCCAGGTATAAAGCCGGAAATCGCGCAGTACTTCATAGTCGGTCAACGCTTCCTTTCCCTGCCGGTGAATGACCATTAATCCTTTTTGTACCGGATGTTCAGCAATGGCTGCATCAATGCTACCGCTGGTCTGTACGACACTACCGATCACCAACCCCTGATAATACTTTTCTGTTTGTCTTGATTCAAACTGTTGGGAGAGGTGTTTATGCGCTGCTTCGTTGCGGGCAAAAATGATGAGACCACTGGTATCGCGGTCAATACGATGTACGGTAAAAATGTTTCCATACTGCTCAATCAGCATTTGCTTGAGCGAAATTTCCTTGCCTTCGCGGTCAGGGATAGAAAGCAGGCCCGATGGTTTGTTGATGGCAACCCAGTTGGCCGTTTCCTGTATGATGAGTTCGGTCAGTTTCATGAAAAAGTAAAAAAATGCCTGGTAAACGGTTAGCGGCCTCTGCCAAAGTGTTTCAGATCGCGGACTTCCTTTTCGGAAAGAAAACGATACTTGCCACGTTCAATATTCTTTTTGGTAAGGCCGGCAAACATCACGCGGTCGAGGTTTTTTACATCGTAACCCAGTGATTCAAATATGCGGCGTACAATGCGGTTGCGCCCGCTATGGATCTCCACACCTATCTGGCGTTTATCCTTCATGTCGGCATAAGCCAGTACATCGACACTGGCAGGACCATCTTCGAGTGTAATACCGGCCAGTATCTTATCAAAATCAGCCCGCTCCAGTTCCTTGTCCAGCGTTACAGCATATATTTTTTTGATCTCGTTGCTGGGGTGAGTAAGTTTTTGGGCCAGTTCGCCATCGTTGGTCAGCAGCAGAACGCCAGAAGTATTGCGGTCAAGGCGGCCTACGGGATAAATACGTTCACGGGTGGCATTGGTAATAAGGTCCAACACCGTTTTCCTTTTTTGCGGATCGTCGGTAGTGGTAATATAATCTTTGGGCTTATTGAGAAGGATATAAACCAGGTTGCGGGCCAGGAACACTTTTTTACCATTAACCTTCACTTCATCTTTGGCAGACACACGATGTCCGGGTTCCAGCACCACTTCATTATTTACTTTTACCAGTCCCTTTCTGACCAGGTCAGCCGCTTCGCGGCGGGCTGTCACTCCGCAATGGGCAATGAACTTGTTGAGCGGCATCGAAGCGTTGTTTACGGGAGCTTTGATAGCGGTTGCTTTTGCTTCGAGGTCGGCACGGCCCTGGGCCTGCTTTTCTGCTTTCTTTTGCTCAAAAAAAGCTTCACGTTCTTTTTTGTGTTTACGTTTTTCCTGTTTGAAACTTTCCTTGATGGCAGCGTTGCTGCGCTTCCGGGAAAACTTGTCGAAAGGGGAGGCGGGGGTCTTTTTTTTCATAATAGAATTGCTGTTTTTCAACAGTAAAAAAATAAATATAAAAGGAGCTGCAGCTTACTGGTCTTTATTGGCCAGTTGTCCGCAGGCAGCATCAATATCTTTACCACGACTGCGGCGCAGACGTGCATTTACCCGGTTCTTTTCAAGGTATTGCATAAAGGCTTCTACCTTTTCTTCTTCAGGTTTTTCGAAGCGGGCAAACTCGATCGGGTTGTATTCAATAATATTTACCAGGTCGGCGGGCACCTGGCGATAGATCTTGATCAGCTCATCGGCATCCTTAAGCGAATCATTGAAGTTTTTGAACAGGATGTATTCAAAGGTGATCTCGTTTTTGGT
Source organism: Chitinophagaceae bacterium (assembly GCA_047600605.1). Taxonomy (GTDB): domain Bacteria; phylum Bacteroidota; class Bacteroidia; order Chitinophagales; family Chitinophagaceae; genus CAYMZZ01. The sequence continues at coordinate 299,261 of JASGKK010000002.1, forward strand.
ATGCTTATAGAAATAATTGAGGGCATTGATCAGCGATTTGATATTGTTGGTATCATTGATCGGCATGATCTCATGACGTTTGATGTCGTTGGCGGCATGAAGGCTCAGAGCCAGCTTAAACTTCACCTTATTGTCGCCCAGTTGCCTGATCTGCTTGGCCACGCCGGCAGTGCTCACCGTTATACGGCGTGGGCTCATGCCCAGACCATCGGGAGAGGTGATGCGGTCGATAGCCCGTAATACGTTTTTATAATTGAGCAGGGGTTCACCCATACCCATGAAAACGATATTGGTTAATTTTTTCCCGTAAATGCGTTCACTCTGCTGATTGATCAGCACCACTTCGTCATAGATCTCGTCAAACTCAAGGTTGCGTTTGCGGGGTATGTAGCCGGTGGCGCAGAACTTGCAGCTCAATGAGCAACCGATCTGCGATGATACACAGGCGGTTTTGCGTTCATCGGTAGGGATCAGTACACCTTCTACGAGGTGTCCGTCATGTGTCTTGAAACGGGATTTGACGGTACCATCAGCCGAATACTGCGTGGCATCAATGCTGAGGGCGGGTAAAGTAAAATCATCTTTCAGCCGCTGACGCAGTTCCTTGCTCAGGTTGGTCATGGCGTCCACCGACAGGGCAGATTTCTGCCATATCCATTCATACACCTGTTTGGCCCGGAATTTTTTCTCTCCCAATTCCTCAAAATACTGCTCCAAATCGCTCAGGCTCAGTGTACGTATATTCTGCGGGGCTGATTTTACCATTTTGCAAAGATAGTTTAGAAGTAGTAAGTTTTAAGTTATAAGTTGTAAGTGTTTGATAGTAATGAACTTATAACTTATTGCTTATAACTTAAAACTTTACTGATATTTGCAAAAAACGATTAAATGCTTGACGCTTATGTAATTGATGTAATGCGTACGCCGGTGGGAAAATTTGGCGGTACGCTGGCTCATACCCGGCCCGATGATTTGCTGGCAGGCGTGATCAGGGCTGTCCTCATGGCAAATGAGAATATTGAAATTGAGGCTATTGAAGATGTGATCGCCGGTGCAGCCAATCAGGCTGGAGAAGACAACCGCAATGTAGCCCGCATGGCTGCTTTGCTGGCGGGCCTGCCTGTAACAGTAGCCGGCAATACGGTCAACCGTCTTTGCGCATCCGGTCTGCAGGCCATTATGGATGCTGCCCGGCAGATCCGTTGTGGGGATGCAGAGCTGGTACTGGCCTGTGGAGTAGAAAGCATGACCCGCGCACCATTTGTGACAGCCAAGGCCAGTTCGCCATTTCAGCGTTCTGTAGAAACGTTTGATACCACCCTGGGCTGGCGATTTATCAACCGGCGTCTGGCAGCCATGTATCCTCCTTTCAGCATGGGTGAGACGGCAGAAAATGTGGCCCGGCAATGGGAAATAAGCCGCGAAGAACAGGATGCTTTTGCACTGGCATCGCAGGAGAAATATTTTGCCGCCCGTGAAGCCGGACGCTGGCAGGATGAGATTGCCGCAGTGGAAATACAAAAGGACGGTCTTATTACCTGGTTTCTCGAAGATGAACACCCGCGACAAACCTCCCTCGAAAAACTCGCACGCCTCAAACCTGCTTTTATAGAAAATGGTACGGTCACGGCCGGCAATGCTGCTGGTATCAATGACGGTGCTGCTGCCATGCTGCTGGCCAGTGAAGCTGCCGTAAAAAAATACGGACTGCAACCCATGGCACGGATTGTATCAATGGCTGTAGCCGGTGTTGATCCCGCTATTATGGGCATTGGCCCTGTGCCTGCCACACAAAAAGCCCTGCTGCGCGCCGGACTTACTGCCAGTCAGCTCGACCTGGTAGAATTGAATGAGGCATTTGCTTCACAATCCATCGCCTGTATGCGCGAACTGGAGTTGGATCCTGCCAAAGTGAATGTAAACGGCGGAGCCATTGCTATCGGGCATCCACTCGGCTGCAGTGGGGTACGTATTTCAGCTACCTTATTGCATGAGATGAGCCGCCGGCAGAATCGTTATGGTCTCGCCACCATGTGTATCGGGGTCGGACAGGGGGCTGCTGTTATATATGAGCGTGTTTAAATGGACGGGAAAATCTGTATTTTCAGGAAGCATTTATCTTAAATCAAGACAATTATGAAAAGAATAATTTTCTTCCTGCTGATTTCCTTCTATGCCGGTGCGGTGAGCGCTCAGACGCCTGCACCATCGGGCGACTCGCTCAAGATTTATACCGGCAAATACAAGTTTCCTGAAGGTAGTGTGGTAGCAGAGGTGAGGGTGGCCATTACGAATGGAGTACTCTATGCCGATTCTGATATTGGAAGCTCTGAATTAAAACATTCTTCGGGCGATGTATTTGACCTCATTGCCTATGATGGTACCGCTACCTTCAAACGTAATGCAGAAGGAAAGGTAAATGGTATTCGTATAGAAGTAGATGACCTGCTGCTCGAAGGGCCAAAAGCGGAAGACACTATCAGCGCGCTTAACGAATTAAAAGCCAGTAGTTGCCTCGCATGGAGATAAGCGTTTTATAAACCAGAAATATACAGGTCATCATTTAAGAACGATGGCCTGTTTCTTTTTTGATCAGGCGGTCAACCAGTCTGAAATTGGCCCAGGCAGACAGGAGTACTAAAACTACCGCCAACACTATGACAGCCACATGCACCATGGTCTGCAGTTCAGGCCGGTTATACATGACCTGTTGATGAAAGGCCCATTGCATGACCTGCACAGCAGCCAGTGCAGCAACGATTATGAAAAAATATACGGGAATAAATCGCCGGGATACATGACGACTCAGCCAACGGGGCGAATAGCCCAGTGTGAGTAATAAGCGCAGACTGTCGCGGCTGCGTGCAATGACCAGTTGCAGATAAAAAGAAAACAAAAGCAAGGCCAGCACAACCACCAGTACACCAAATACTGCCAGCCCGGTGAAGATGCCTTCAAATACCTGTTTTACCCGGCCAAATTTGGTTTTGTCTTTATTCACTTTATAGGCATGATCATCCAGGTACCGGAGCAGGTCCGGATTGTTGGCATCAGTTGTTTTAACATATACCCGCGAAGCACGCTCTGCCTGTTTCCCTTTGAAATGAAGATTGGCCCATTGCAGAAATGATTGTGGTACGAGTACGGAATTGATCCGATCGCTGAAAGCAACGATCTGTCCCTGAAAATCCTGCTCCAGGTTACCATCACCATGGCAGGTGATCACTACCGGAATGCCCGATGCGGTTTCTGCTGAGACCTGTGGCAAACCATAGCTGGGACCAAATACATTGAATATTTCGAGAAAGTCAGAAGATACAATAATCGGTATGCGTGTCTGCCCCTCCTGCCAGGTAAACCCTGCAGGCAGGGTGTCGAGAAAAGCATCATCAATACTTTCCAGAAACAGGTTAGTGCTGAATGGAAGCAGATTGCCGGCACTTAACTCCACCTGAAACTGGTTGGCTTCGAGCGGGGCCGCATCGGCAATAAAGGGTTGTTTTTTGAGATCATCTATTTCCGGCGCTGAGAAAAAAAGTTTGTCTTTCTGTCCCATATTTTCATTGGTCACCTGTCGGGTGATGGAGAGATAGTCAAACCCGTTTTTACGCACCGGACTCGTATGCAGCAGTTGTTGCAGGTTGATGTACATCTGCACAGCGCTTAATAGCAACAGTACGCCAATGCCCAATCCGATATAGGAAAACCAGCGGGAAGCGGTATTCGTACCGGTTTGTAACAGGGGGCGAATGGGTTTAAATGATGCAGCCACTGCTAAACGGGTTAAAGGTGGTACAATTGGGTAAACGGATAAATATCTATACGCTCCAGGTCGGCCAGCAATACACAGGCTTTACGGCTGGAGGCTTCTTCCAGGATCAGTTCAATAGCCTTACTCGTATTGTTGTTGTCGAGATGACTGAATGGTTCATCCAGCAGCAGCAGGTCAAATGGCTGCAACAGGGCGCGAATGATAGCCGTACGCTGCTGCTCACCATAGGAGCAGCGGCCAGCCGGTGTATCAAGCCGTGAAGCAATGCCGAGCCGTGCAGCCATTTCATCAATTTTTTCGGAAGGATGATGAGGCTGCAACTGGCGTTTTATTTCCAGGTTTTGCCGCACGGTCTGTTCGGGAAACAAGCGCAGATCCTGAAATACCACGCTGATAGCCGACTGACGCAGCAGGGCAAGTTTTTCAAGGTTCAGTGTACGTAGTTCCTGACCGTCGTACTGTATCTGTCCATTATAATCGTTGCGCATGCCATACAGAAAATTGATCAGCGATGACTTGCCAGTGCCGGAAGGCGCTACTATTTTCACCAGTTGTCCCGGAGAAAACACAAGGTCCTTGCCCCATATTTCAGAATCTGCTGTACGGGACTGATCAAAGTAGGTGGGCAGCAATGAGTAGATCGACAATTGCATAGATAAAAATAAAAAGCCGTAGCAGACTACGGCTTTATGAGATCATTTCTGTGATTAGTTGACAGGAGCAGGTACCGGTGCAGGTTCTCCATCGTTTACATCCCAGGTATTTTCCTTGGGACGAAGCGTATACATTTTGTCAACGTATTTGTTGAGCTGAACCAGGCTATTGGTGTTTTTGTCTTTTAAAACAACTTCTGCATAGCTGGTCAGTACGCCATTTTTCACATCACCACTGGCTACTACCTCATCCCAGAATGCTGCAGATGCGTCGAGCATGGCTTTTTCGGTCTGCCATTTATCCGAAGGCATATCAGCTTTTTCATAATCCTTGATGGTCTGCATAATGCTGAACAGGCGATTGAAGTTGAGATAGAAGCCTGCATGATGACCGGCAATTTTGGAGGCATAGGCAGGTTTGGTACCGCCAGCCAGGAAGGCATCTACCTCGCCCATGCTGGTACCTGTAGCAAACCAGCTGTCACCGAGTTTGTAATTCACACTGGGGCTTGCCTGATCGATTTTATCTGTTTCCTTCAGTAATATGCCGATCAGTTTATTAAAAGCTTCCTTATCGTTTACGGAAGTACCAGCCACAAAATTGATTTTGGGTTCATTGCGGTAGATGTATGCTTTTTTGCCGTCAAAATCCTCGTAAGGAGTAGAGTCTCTTTTGAGATCAAAATCACTGATGGCAAAAAGGATTTCGCCTTTATTGGCTTTTACAAACTCATCTATGCTGTCGCCGGCTCTGCCAAGGAATCCATTGGCCATGCCATCCATACCTATTAATTGCAACAGGGCTTTGATGCCTTCGGGTTTGTAGCTAAAGGCGCCGGCCGCCAGTACTTCGTTGGCAGGCAGTCGGCTGAGTGTGGCCTCCGAGATAGGTTTGGGCTCATACTCTTTAAACAGGTTGGTCACTTCTTTGCCCAGGTACTGGCGTGAGCGGGCGGTTATTTTGCCATTATCGAAGCTGATAGTGGCTGCAGTGGCAGTATTTTCTACCAGCAGGTTTACTTTCATCATCGAAAGCATACCGCCGGAATATTCATTAAAAATAGTGGACGCATAATTGCCCCACCAGTGCAGGTCGCCTCCGTCTGTAACCAACTCGGCAAAACGTTTATCGCTACCCAGCAATTCATCTCCTTTGCGTTTGAAGAGGCTGACTGCAATCTGCTTCAGCGAGTCAATACTCAATGGATTGCCGCTATTGAAAGGACCATCATTTCCGGGAACCATATATTTGTCAGCACCAAAATTTCCGAGCATAACAAACTTGCTATTGTTCCAGGCAATAACAGCATCTGCATTACTGGAAGCCAGGCTGAGATCACCTTCTTTGGTAAAAATGACCTTTTGATCTTTATCGACCTGGTGCAGAAATTTTTCAAAAGCTGCGGCATCCGTCAGCGATCCCTGCCAGCCGGTATAAAAGGAGCGGGGTTTGCTGCTGGCAATAAAAAGTATCTGGCTTTTGCGGGTATCCACACCTGATTTGGCAGGCTGGGCCAGCAGTTGTTTCGCTACACTGTCTGTAGAAGCTTCTTTGGCAATATCCTGAAACCAGCTGGTTTTACTCACCTCATCCCAGCTGAGCTTGGCAGAAAGTGATTCGAGGTTGATATGGATGGCCATCAATGCTTCTTTAGGTACAAGCAGATCGGGCGATTTTGAGTTCTTACAGGCGGTAAACAGCAGCAGAGAGGCTGCAGCCAGCAGAACCAGTGATCGTAGTTTCATGATGAAGGTTTATGGTTGTTGTTAGGTTAATTTATTTATTAGATCAGGAAAATGAAAACAATATCAGTTCATCAAAGGAAAGGGTTTGCTGTACGCCGGCGCGGATATCCTTTACATTGCAGGAGCCGTTTTCCAGTTCCTGGCTGCCAATGATCACGATATAAGGAACCTGTTTCCGTTCGGCATATTTGAATTGTTTATCAAACTTAGCAACTTCATGATAGAGTTCGCAACGGATTCCCTTATGCCGCAGCCGCTGAGCCAGGTCCAATGCCTTTTTTGACTCCGCTTCGCCCAGGTTAAAGAAAAGCACTTCGGTGCCGGTATGTACCGTGGCGGGAAACAATTGCAATTCTTCCATTACATCGTAAATACGGTCAATACCAAATGAGACGCCTACACCCGGTATACCGGTTACACCAAACAGGCCAGTAAGGTCATCGTAGCGGCCACCACCACCGATGCTGCCCATACTTACGCCCAGTGCTTTTACCTCAAATATGATACCTGTATAATAATTGAGACCGCGGGCCAGGGTCAGGTCTATCTCCACTTTTGCCGCAGTATCGGCATCGCTCCAGCCGAGTACATATTCCAGCTCAGCAATGCCGGCCAGGCCGGTAGCTTCATCGCCCGTAATAGCCCGCAACTGCTGCAGTTTTTCTGTATTGCTGCCACCTATCTGCAGGTAGGCTTCAATAGTGGCAATCTGGTCATTGGTGAGCCCTTTTTGTGCCAGTTCCTCCTTCACCTTTTCCAGCCCGATCTTGTCCAGCTTGTCAATGGCTACTGTTATATCAATGAGTTTCTCCGGACCACCGCAGCGGTTGGCCAGTGAAGCCAGCAGTTTGCGGCTGTTGATACGAATGCTGACGGGTATGCCCAGCGCCTGGAAGACCTGTGCGTAAATAGCGGTCAGTTCCACTTCATTTAACAACGAATGACTACCTACCACATCGGCATCACATTGATAAAACTCCCGGTAACGTCCTTTCTGAGGCTTATCAGCCCGCCATACCGGTTGCATCTGGTACCGTTTGAAAGGGAAGTTGAGTTGGGCATGATTCATGGCCACGTAGCGGGCAAAGGGAATGGTAAGGTCGTAGCGAAGCGCACGCTCCGTAATGTCCTTGTTGTTGCGCCCGGCAAGCACTTGTTCAAAAGCGGCGAGTGTCTTTTCTCTTTTTTCGGGGCGTTCCAGTCCGTTGTTGAGTATTTTGAAAATGAGTTTATCTCCCTCGTCGCCATACTTACCCATAAGGGTTTCGAGGTTTTCCATTGCAGGCGTTTCGAGTGGCTGAAAGCCATATCGCTCAAATACCAGGCGGATGGTTGAAAAAATATAGGAGCGTTTACGGACCACCTCGGGACCAAAATCACGTGTACCCTGTGGCACACTCACGGTAACTTTTGCCATGAAATTATATTAGGAGTTGATTGCAGTATGAATTGTTTAGATGGCGCTGCTGCTGAGTGTTTCACTGGACTGAGCGGCAAAGCGCGCAATGATCTGGTCGCAGGCCTGGCTGATCATCGCAAATACTTCATGATAGCCGGGTTCGGGTCCATACCAGGGATCAGGCACATCCTGGTTGGCGCCGGGTGTCAGCTCATTCATCAGCAGGTCGGCCCGGCTGCTGTCAAAGCGGGAACCGGCAATCGAGCGCATTTCGGAATAGACATCTCCTGCCAACGCATAAATCCTGTCAAACCGCTCAAAATCAGCAGCTACAAAGCGCCGGGCACGTTGTGCACGGATATCAATACCATTGATCAGGGCCACTTTTTGTGACAACCGGTGGGGAGCTTCGCCCACATGGTAACCATTGGTGCCGGCACTGTCTATTTCCCAGTCAAGGCCTGCTTCGGCAGCTTTTTGCTGTAAAATGCCTTCTGCAAGGGGGCTACGGCAAATATTGCCCAAACAAACCATCAGGATCTTCATAACTGCAAATATAGATCAAGCGCAGCAGTTGCCATTGCCGCATGACTTATGGATTTTGGAAAGATTGGTGTCTCATTTCTAAAGTATTGCCATGCTGCCATCCAACACCATTCCGCCATCTTTTTTAGATATCTTATTTGCCAACCGCAATAAGGCTTACGGAGCGTATGCGCTCCGGATAAACTACGCAAATCGTTTATGGCTGTCGCTGGGAGCTGCCTTATCTGTAGCCGGTTTTTTTGTAATAGCTGCATTGTTGTATGAGCCCTCAGACACAATTCGTCCCAGTGGGCAAAAAGATACAGTAATAGTTATTATTGATCCGGGAATTACCCAGCCTAAGCCACCGCCTCCGCCACCAGTTTCAACTCCTCCCAGGTCGCAGCAGGCAGCAGCTCCCGCACAGGTAAAATATAATACCATCCAACTCGTGCCTGATCATTTAGTCGACAATATTATTCCTGCGGTAGAGGATCTGGCAGACAAACAACCAGGCAATTTCAACAGCCCCGGTCAGCCCGTGAGTGGACAACCCATCATAGGTGGAGTCCCTGGCGGCGAAGCACAGGTTGCTGCCGCAGCTCCTGTAGAAAAACCTTTTGTGCCCGATCAGCAGGAGCCGGAATTTCCCGGCGGGCAGTCGGCCCTTGTCCGTTTTTTACAGAAATACCTTATCATTCCCGATCAGCTGGAGGCGGGTGAGAAGAAAATGGTGAGAGCCCGGTTTATGGTGGACGCACAGGGAGTGGTGTCGCTGGTAGAAATTACAGAAACCGGGGGCAACGTCTTTGACAGGGAGGTGATCAGGGTGTGTAAAAAAATGCCCAGGTGGAAGCCTGCCATACAAAACGGCGTACCCGTATCAAGAAGTTATGTGCTGCCAGTAACATTTGTGGGGGTAGAACAATAAAAAATCAATAATTTGCCCGTCCTGAAATGATGATTAGTACGATGAATGAAATAGAAGAATACGAACGGAAGAAACGAAAACAGATCGCTACCATGCGTTCGTTATTGGATTATGGGTTAGGGATAGCCATTATTACGGCAGGTGTATTCCTGATTATCCGTGACAGGCTCAAGCTCGAATTTAATGAAGCATACCCGCCCAGCTATACCGATAAGCTGTTTGGCGCTGTTTGTATCCTGTATGGTGCCTGGCGATGCTATCGCGGGTACAGGAAAAATTATTTTAAATGAAAAGGGGGTTAGGCTCTGTAAACAAAGGCATATCTGGCGGGATCTTTGTTTTTATTTTATTACTTACGCTGTATGCCTGCCAGTCTGATCAGGCGCGTGAAGACGCTATGCCTGATACTCCCGAGCGTGGACGCATTTATGTGAGTGCCGATGAATCGTTTAAACCAATTGTGGATGAGTTGGTAAAAGTGTATGAGTCCAATAATTCCGGAACTGAAATTAAAGTACTGTACAAACCCGAAGCAGAATGTCTGACCGATCTGCTGGTAGACAGTATCCGTATGGTGATTGCAACAAGGGGGTTACTGCCTCCCGAAGAGAATTTTATTGTTGACTCGCTCAAACTGGGGCCGGAGAGTATGGTGGTAGCCCGCGATGCGATTGCCGTTATTGTCAATCCGGCAGCACAGGATTCCATTTTTACCATGGGCGAAATCAGGGAAATCCTGCAGGGAAAATTTAAGAAAAATTTAATCCCTGTTTTTGACGGAGTAAAAGCAACCAGTACGGTACGTTTTATCATCGATTCAGTATTGCATGGCGATACGATCACCAGCAAGGCAATGGCAGCCCGGAGCAGCGAAGCAGTAGTTGATTTTGTGGCGAAAAATCCGGGCACAATAGGATTTATAGGAGTAAGCTGGATTGGAAATAAAGAAGATACGGCACAGGTTGGCTTTTTGAAAAAAGTTAAAATCGCTCAGTTGGAGAGCACGGATGTACCAGGAGGATATGTGCTGCCGGTACAGAATAATATTTACCTGCACAGGTACCCAATGGTACGCGATTTGGTATATATCCGTAAAGAGAAACACAAGGGACTGGGTTATGGCTTTGCTCAATTCATGTCTGGACATATCGGACAACTGATTTTCAAGCGGGCTTACCTGGTACCAACACAAAAAAAATATACGTTGCGCCCCATAAGGCTCAATGAATAAACAAAGTGGTTATATTTACAACTCTTAAAATGTGAAATTAACAATGAAGAAAGTTTCTGTTTCCTTCCTGGTTGCGACTCTGTTGATGGTCGGTAGTCTGAAGGCTCAATCCCTCCAGGATGGAGTGAATGATCTGTATGCAGAGCGCTACAAGAGCGCAAAGGCCACTTTTGAGAAATTGCTGGCCGGTAATCCCAATAATCTGGACGCAATTTACTGGTTGGGACAAACTTATCTTGAAATGGACGATGTGGCAGGTGCCAAAGGCGTATATGAAAAAGCATTGCTGGCTAGTGCCAATGCACCACTGGTGCTGGTGGGTATGGGCCAGGTAGAGTTGATCCAAAACAAGCCCAGCGAAGCCCGTCAGCGTTTTGAAGCAGCGCTGGCCATGACACGCGGTAAAAAAGGCGATGACCCGGCTATCCTTAATGCAGTAGGTCGCGCTATTACCAGCGTATATAATGATAAAGAGAAAAAAGGCGATATCAATTACGCGATCGAGAAGCTCGAAGCAGCTGCTCAGCGTGATCCTAAAAATGCCGAAATATTCCTGAACCTGGGCAACGCTTATCGTAAAGCCAAACCCGGTGAGGCTGGTGGTGTCGCTTTTCAGAACTATCAGAAAGCAATCGAAGCCAATCCTAAATTTCCTGTTCCTTACTACCGCATCGCCATGCTGTTTAGCAGCCAGCGCAGTTGGGACCTGTTTCAGCAGTATCTGGAGCAGGCCATTGAAAAAGATCCCAAATTTGCGCCTGCCTATTATCAGCTGTATTATTTCAAACTGCTGCGCCAGGATTACAACAATGCCGAGCATTATGCGCAGAAATATATCGAGAACTCTGATCCCGATCCGTCCAATGACTTCCTGAAAGTACAGACACAATGGGTTAAGAAAGACTTTGATGTGGCCATTGCCGGCGCAAAGGAAATCATCGCCAAAGCAGGTGCAGACACCAAGGCAAAAGTATACAAGCTGCTTGCTGACGCTTACCTGCAGAAAAAAGATACTGCAGCAGCCCGTCCTTTTATTGATGAGTATTTTGCCAAAGTAAAACCCGATGAGGTTATTGCCAACGACTACAAGCTGAAAGCGGATATCTATTCAGGTATCCCCGGCGAGGGCGATGTGGTCATGCAGAGTTATGTAGACGGTGTAAAAGCAGATACAGTACTGGAAAACAAAGTCGATTTGCTGAGAAAAGGAATTGCTTTCTTTAATAAGAATAAGCAGTTTGCCAACGAAACTGCCCTGCAGGAGTTGTTGTTGGTGACAAAACCTAACCTCACCATCAACGATTATTTTGGTGCGGGTCTGGCCAATTACCGTGCTGAGCAATATGCCCGTTCACGCGAAATATTCTCCACAGTAGCGGACAAATTCCCTGACCAGATCTATGGCTGGGAATGGAAGCTGCGCAACTCGCTGGTGATCGATACGGTAAAAAGAGACAGTATTGCTGTACCAGATGCTCTGGGTCTGCTTGAGTTTGTAAAAGGCGATACCGTGAAGTACGGGCCTCAGATAAGCCTGGCTACTTATCCGCTGGCTATGTACTACAATGAAAAAGGTGAAACAGACAAAGCCGTTGAATATCTTAAACTCATGAAGTCGGCTACTACTGACCCCGCCCGTCGCGAAAGCATTGAAAAAAATATTCAGGCACTCTCTGCCCAGGGACAAAAACAAAAACCATCGGCAGGAGGCTCCGCCCCTAAAACATCCGGTAGCGGTAAATAACCGCAACCCGCAACATCTTCAAAGCCCCGGCAACGTCCGGGGCTTTTCATATAAGCAGCAGCTGCCATATTTTACCTTCTAATCTCCGCCTTTTACCTTTCTAAAACCACCTCGCCGATCATAAAAGCTTTAGCCGGACTACAGTGTTTCCGGATTGTCATAATATTCTAAGGATAATTGATGTTGCTACCTTATTTTTGCCGTTAGGGTAAAAATTATGATCCATTTACTCCAGATAAATCCAACAGATACCGCCAGTTCTTACCTGCCGGTCGCCATCCAGTTTATTTTTGCCGTAGGCCTGATCGTTGTTCTTACAATAGCGACCCACCTGCTGGGGCCCCGGCGAAAGACAGCCGATAAGTTGCAAAATTTCACCAGTGGTATTGATACGCATGGAGATGCGCGTCAGCCAATGGCTATCAAATACTTTCTCACCGCTATCCTCTTTGTGTTATTTGACGTGGAAGTGATCTTTTTCTATCCCTATGCGGTCAATTTCAAAGACCTGGGCTGGAGTGGTTTCTGGGCCGTCCTGATGTTTGTAGGTTTCTTCCTCTGTGGTTTTATCTACATCATCCGCAAAGGGGCGTTGAAGTGGGAAGATTAGGTAGTGCAGGGTGTGCATAAACAGGGACTGCAGGCGGAAACTATCCGGTTTTCCCGCTTGTTATAACCAGGTAATACAGACTCAGCTCTGCCTCCTTAAATTTTCAAATTGTGTAATATGTCACGTCCCGTATCATTCAATATCAAGCAAAAGCCACTGGTTAAAGATATCAGTATGGCTGATATGCCGGAAGGTCACCAGGGAGAAGGTTTTTTTGCTACTTCACTGAATAGCGTGATTGGTCTTGCCCGCAAAAACTCAATCTGGCCTCTTCCCTTTGCTACCAGTTGCTGCGGTATCGAATTTATGGCCACTATGGGTGCACACTATGACCTGGCCCGTTTTGGTAGCGAACGCGTGGGCTTCTCCCCCCGCCAGTGCGATCTGCTGATGGTAATGGGTACAATCGCCAAAAAAATGGGCCCCGTGGTAAAACAGGTATACCTGCAAATGGCCGAACCCCGCTGGGTAATAGCTGTAGGAGCCTGCGCTTCCAGTGGTGGCATTTTTGATACATACAGCGTATTGCAGGGTATTGACCAGGTAGTGCCGGTAGACGTATATGTACCCGGTTGTCCGCCACGCCCCGAGGCAATCCTCGATGGCGTAATGCGTATCCAGGACCTGGTAGGCAAAGAAAGCCTGCGCCGCCGGAACAGTGAACAATATAAAGCCCTGCTCGAAAGCTACGGTATCCAGTAAGATGTTACTTCAGTAGAAACAGATTTCATGCAACTGACTAACGAATACATACAACAACAGCTCACCACGCAATTTGGCGAAGCTGTTCTCTCTTTTGAAGAGTCATACGGACTCCTGAGTGTGACAGCTCCTGCAGAGCTTAACCTCAAGGTGATGAATTTCCTGTACGATGATGAAAATCTCCGGTTCAGATTCCTCACCGATCTGTGTGGAGTGCATTATCCTGATAAAGCTGGAAAAGAAATAGGAGTAGTATACCAGCTGCATAGCATGGAAGCCAATGTGCGCCTTCGGTTTAAAGTTTATGTACCTGCCGGTAAACCGGATGTATATACCGCTTCTGCATTGTTTTCTGCGGCCAACTGGATGGAGCGGGAAACCTACGATTTCTATGGTATCAACTTTATTGGTCACCCCAATCTCAAACGGATCCTCAACGTAGACGAAATGGATTATTTCCCCCTGCGCAAACAGTATCCGCTCGAAGATCAGACCCGCGTAGACAAAGACGATGAGATGTTTGGTCGCGGTGGCGCTATCGGATTTGGTACCGAAAAAACAGATCATGGCACTGTGACCGAAGCCGGAAAACACGAAGAAGGTCACCCGATTGTATAAACGAATTGACGATACTGAGGCTGGCCCGGTGCCCGTCTCGCGAACAAACTGATTTATGGCTGAGCAGCATATCAAATTGCCCGAAGGCAGCATCGAAAAAACAACCACCACGCTTAACCTGGGACCTACGCACCCAGCCACGCATGGTGTGATGCAGAATATCCTGGAACTGGATGGTGAACGTATCGTGTCTGCCGAACAGACCATCGGTTATATCCACCGCGCCTTTGAAAAAATTGCCGAACGGAGACCGCTTTACCAGATCACTCCGCTGACCGACCGGCTCAATTACTGCTCTTCTCCCATCAATAACATGGGATGGCATCTTACCTGCGAGAAACTGCTGGGAGTAAAAACACCCAAACGCGTAGACTACCTCCGCGTTATCATCATGGAACTGGCCCGTATTTCCGACCATCTTATCTGCAACTCTATCGTGGGTGTGGATAGCGGCGCCTATACCGGCTTCCTGTATGTGATGCAGTACCGTGAGCTGATCTATGAAATTTATGAAGAAATATGTGGCTCACGCCTCACGACCAATATCGGTCGTATCGGTGGTTTTGAACGCAATTTCAACGATATCGCTTTTCAGAAAATCCAGAAGTTCCTGGATGAATATCCCCGCGTACTGAAAGAATTTGAGAACCTGTTTACCCGCAACCGCATCTTTATGGAACGCACTATCGGTGCCGGCGCCATCTCTGCAGAGCGGGCACTCAACTACGGTTTCACAGGTCCTAACCTGCGTGCAGCCGGTGTGGATTATGATGTACGCGTGGCAACACCTTATAGCAGCTACGAAGATTTTCAGTTCAATATTCCTGTAGGCACTACCGGCGATTGTTATGACCGGTTCCTGGTGCGTAACCAGGAAATGTGGGAATCGCTCGGCATTATCCGCCAGGCATTCCAGAAAGTACAGGAATTTAAAGGTGCTGATGCGGATGTATATCATGCAGATGTACCCGAGTATTACCTGCCGGAGAAAAAAGACGTTTATACCAAGATGGAAGCACTGATCTGGCACTTCAAAATCATCATGGGTGAAATTGATATGCCAGCCGGTGAAGTATACAATAGTGTGGAAGGTGCCAATGGTGAACTGGGCTTTTATTTGGTCAGCGATGGCGGACGTACACCGTACCGCCTGCATTTCCGCCGCCCCTGTTTCATTTATTACCAGGCTTATGAAGAGCTGGTAAAAGGAGCGATGCTGAGTGATGCGATTATTGTGATGAGTAGCCTCAATCTGATTGCAGGCGAAATGGACGCGTAAAGGAGTTGTAAGTTTTAAGTGGTAAGTGACAAGTAAGGTAAATGGCGGAAGGCAAAAGGTAGAAGGAGGAAAGGATGCATATAGGAGTGGTAAGTTTTAAGTGGTAAGTATGGTAAAAGGAGGAAGGGAAAAGGTAGAAGGAGAAAGGAGATTAAGTCCCCCTTTACCTTAAACCCTTAACCTTCGGCCTTATACCTTTAATCTTAATTCGATATTTTTTTGGTATGATACAGTTTTCAGAGAGCAAGCAGAAAGAAGTGGAGCAGATTGTTGCCCGTTATCCTGCAGGAAAGCAGAAAAGTGCCCTTATACCGGTACTGCACCTGGCTCAGCAGGAATTTGGCGGCTGGCTCGATGTGCCCGTAATGGATTATGTGGCTTCACTGTTGCAGCTCAAGCCGATTGAAGTATATGAAGTGGCTACCTTCTATAGCATGTTTAACCTCAAACCAGTAGGTAAATACATGTTTGAAGTATGCCAGACCGGCCCCTGCATGGTAAGTGGCTGTGATGATATCATAGCCTATATCGGTGAAAAATTGGGCATTAAACCGGGCGAAACCTCCAGTGACGGACTCTTTACCCTCAAAACGGTAGAGTGCCTGGGTGCCTGTGGGTACGCGCCGATGATGCAAATGGGTAAATATTATAAGGAGCACCTCACCAAAGAAAAAGTGGATCAGATCGTTGAGGAATGCCGCCGCGAAGCTGCCCGGGTCAACAATTGATGAGAAGAAAATATTGGTTAAAAGGAATAATATGAAATGGTTGCCTGTCCTGCTGCTAGTTGTGATCACACAGGGAGCAGCAGCCCAAACAGACAGCATCTCACTGCTCAAAGCAGTGACTGCACTGGATAAGGCACTGGTGACCAAAGACAGCAGTCAGCTGGCACTGCTGCTCGATAAACGGCTCAGCTACGGACATTCCAATGGCTGGGTGCAAAGCAAAAGTGAAGTATGGAGCGATTTTGTGTCGGGCAAAGTGGTTTACAGCAATCTGCAAAGCAGTGATATCAGACTGCTGACAGAGGATAAAGATGGAGCCACCCTGGTACTAAAACTGCAGGTGGCCGGACAACTGAACGGAAAAGATTTTTCAATGAACCTGCACGTGATGCAGGTCTGGAAAAAAGATAAAAAAGGCTGGCAATTGCTGGCCCGGCAAAGCGCCAAACTGTAGGTAAAAGGTATAAGGCGTAAGGCAAAAGGAAGTCAGCAGACCCTTTACCTTCTACCTTTCACCTTCGACCTTAAAAGATGAATCGACAATGGCTAGAAAATTATTACTGGAAAAAGCACACGTAGAGAATATCCGGAGTTACGAAGTGTACCGCCGCGAAGGAGGATACCGCAGCGTCGAGAAGGCACTCAAGACCCTTAGTCCCGATGCCGTGACCGAAGAGGTGAAGAAAAGCGGATTGCGTGGACGTGGTGGTGCAGGCTTTCCTACCGGCATGAAGTGGAGCTTCCTGGCCAAACCCGAAGGAGTACCCCGCTACCTCGTGGTCAATGCCGATGAATCAGAGCCCGGTACGTTTAAGGACCGCTACCTGATGGAGTTTATTCCCCACCTGCTTATCGAAGGAATGATCGTTTCTTCCTTTGCACTCGGATCCAGCCGCTCCTATATTTATATCCGTGGCGAATACTGGTGGATTGTTGATATACTCGAACAGGCGATACAGGAAGCGCGCAACAATGGCTGGCTGGGCAAAAATATCCTGGGCACCGGTTTTGAATGCGACATCTTTGTACAACGTGGTGCAGGCGCCTATATCTGTGGCGAAGAAACTGCACTGATCGAGTCACTCGAAGGCAAACGCGGTAATCCCCGTATCAAACCTCCTTTCCCTGCCGTAAAAGGCCTGTGGGATTGCCCCACGGTGGTCAACAACGTGGAGACAATTGCAGCCGTAGTACCCATCATCAACGAAGGTGGTGAGGAATACGCCAAAATAGGAGTGGGCAAATCTACCGGTACTAAACTCATCTCTGCCTGCGGCAATCTCAACAAGCCCGGCGTATTTGAGATCGACATGACCATCTCTGTAGAAGAATTTATTTTCAGCGATGAATATTGCGGCGGTATTGCCAATGGCAAACGCCTTAAGGCCTGTATCCCGGGTGGGTCGTCAGTACCCATTCTGCCGGCAAACCTGTTGTTGAAAACAGCAAAAGGTGAAACCCGCTATATGAACTACGAAAGCCTGAGCGATGGCGGCTTTGCTACCGGCTCTATGATGGGCTCCGGTGGTTTTATTGTACTCGATGAAGACCAGTGTGTGGTAAAGCATACCTATACACTGGCCCGTTTTTACCGTCACGAAAGCTGTGGACAGTGTTCACCCTGCCGCGAAGGAACCGGCTGGATGGAAAAACTGCTGCTGCGTCTGGAGAAGGGTCAGGGTAAAATGAGTGATATCGACCTGTTGTGGGATATTCAACGCAAGATCGAAGGCAATACCATTTGCCCGCTGGGCGATGCGGCTGCCTGGCCGGTGGCTGCGGCCATCCGTCATTTCCGCGATGAATTTGAATGGCATGTGACCAATGCCAGTGAGGCAATAACCAAAAATTACGGACTGGCGCATTATGCCGATCCGTTGCTGGCAACAGCATAAGCAGAAAGCGGCGTGACCGCACGATTCAGAAACAAGAATATTGAACTATATCAATGGCTGACGAACAACAACTCTTTAAAGTAACCATCGACAACATCACGGTGGAGGTAGCTCCCGGCACCACCATCCTGATGGCAGCCCGTCAGATTGGTGGCGATGTGACCCCGCCTGCAATGTGCTTTTACAGCAAGCTGCAGGGTAGTGGTGGTAAATGCCGTACATGCCTGGTAGAAGTTAGCAAAGGCTCCGAAAAAGACCCGCGTCCCATGCCCAAGCTGGTGGCCAGCTGCCGCACTACCGTCATGGACGGCATGGAAGTGAAAAATATTACCAGCGATCGTGTACTGGATGCCCGCGCTGGTGTCACGGAGTTCCTGCTGCTTAACCACCCGCTCGATTGCCCTATCTGCGATCAGGCCGGCGAATGCCACCTGCAGGATCTGAGCTACGAACATGGTAAGGAAGGCACCCGCTACGAGTTTTCACGCCGCACATTCGAAAAAGAAAATATTGGTCCTTATATACAGCTGCACATGACGCGTTGCATTCTTTGCTACCGCTGTACATATGTGGCCGATCAGCTCACCAATACGCGTGTACATGGTGTACTGGATCGCGGCGATCATGCGGAGATTTCTACCTACATCTCCAAAGCCATCGACAACGATTTCAGCGGCAATATGATCGATGTGTGTCCTGTAGGTGCACTGACCGATAAGACCTTCCGTTTCAAAAACCGGGTATGGTTTACTAAGCCTGTAAGTGCACACCGCGACTGTCCTACCTGCTGTGGCAAGGTCACACTGTGGAATCGTGGTGATGAGGTACTGCGTGTGACGGCACGTAAGGATCAATGGGGTGAAGTAGAAAGTTATGATGGCAAACCCGGCTGGATCTGCAATACCTGTCGCTTCGATAAAAAGGATCTGAACGATTGGGTTATTGAAGGTCCTGCACAGGTAAGCCGTCATTCAGTGATATCAGCCAACCATTACGAAAAAGCGATCAAGCCACAGGAAACTGTGCCGGAGGTGATGGGTGGACGTAATCCCAAACTGCTGATGGATATTCATGATGTGAGCGACGTAAATGATCCGGATGTAGACCTGAGCAAGATCAATGGCCCGGCTACCGGAGCTACTTTTACCAAGAAATAATAACAGCGGTATGTATTTATTAGCGATAGACTGGACATATATTTTGGAAAAATTCCTGCTGGTGGGGTTCATCGTTTCCCTTTCTATGGTGGTAGCGATGTATGCCACATACGGCGAGCGAAAAGTAGCCGCCTGGCTGCAGGACCGTATCGGTCCCAACCGTGCCGGCCCTTTCGGTTTGCTGCAACCACTTGCCGATGGCGGTAAACTGTTTTTTAAAGAAGAGATCATTCCGCTGATATCTTCCAAATTCCTTTTTATCCTGGGGCCGATACTGGCGATGGTTACCGCACTGCTTACCAGCGCTGTAATACCCTGGGGGCGCCCACTGCATATTGCCGGACGTGATGTACCGCTGCAGGTAGCCGATATCAACATCGGTATCCTTTACATATTTGGAGTGGTGAGTATTGGTGTTTACGGCATCATGATCGGCGGTTGGGCTTCCAATAATAAATTTTCCCTGCTGGCTGCTGTACGTGGCGCTTCACAGATGGTATCGTATGAGCTGCCCATGGGGCTTTCCCTGCTGGCGGTACTGATGCTGGTGGGCGATCTGAAAATGAGCTCCATTGTGGCTAACCAGGTAGGCGATGGGTTTTTCAACTGGCATATCTGGTATCAGCCACTGGGCTTCCTGATCTTCTTTATTTGCGCACTGGCAGAGTGTAACCGTACACCGTTTGACCTGCCCGAAGCAGAGAATGAGCTCAACTTTGGTTATCACCAGGAGTATTCATCCATGAAACTCGGCTTCTATCTTTTTGCGGAATATATCAACATGTTTATCAGTGGTGTGGTAATGGCCACACTCTATTTCGGAGGGTATGATATTCCTTTTGTAAATGAAGCCAACTGGAATATTGATCAGAACCTGCTGGCATTGATCGGCTTTGCCGTGCTGCTGGCCAAGGCGTTCTTCTTTGTATTTGTGTTTATGTGGATTCGCTGGACCATCCCGCGTTTCCGGTATGATCAGCTGATGAAACTGGGTTGGGCCCGACTGATACCACTGGCCCTGTTCAACATGGTGATTACGGCTGCAGTGATACTGTGGTTGAAAAAATAGAAGTGAAAGATGAGCTGACCTTTGTGATTATCATGCAGGTTTACCCTGCTAAATGAGTACAGAGGGTATATATTTGCGAAAATTAAAAAAACGCGTAAGCGGATAAGAATATGCAACTGACATCGAGAGCAAAACCGGTAGATCGTAAGCCAATGACCTGGCTGGAGCGTATCTATCTGTGGAATATTTTCAAGGGAATGATGATCACCCTTTCGCACCTTTTCAAGCGTAAGGCCACTATCAAATATCCCGAAGAAAAACGCAGCTTTTCAAAAGTGTTCCGGGGGCTGCATATCCTCAACCGCGATGAGGAAGGACGTGAGCGCTGTACGGCCTGCGGTCTTTGTGCCGTAGCCTGCCCTGCAGAGGCTATTACCATGGAAGCTGCCGAGCGTCAGCCCGGAGAAGAGAACCTGTACCGCGAAGAAAAATATGCAGCCAAATATGAGATCAACATGCTGCGCTGCATCTTCTGCGGCTATTGCGAAGAGGCCTGTCCCAAAGATGCGATCTATCTGTCACAGACTTTTGCCCCGTCCAACTATGGACGTGAGGGTTTTATTTATAAGAAAACAGACCTGCTGATCCCCGATCCCAAAACAGATCCGGAAGGATACAGGAAGGCGAAAGGAGAAGCGTGAGATAAGGTGGAAGGGGAAAGGTAGAAGGTTAAGAGAGAGTAATAATAAAATATTGAATTGACAGATATATCCGGTAATAGCCGGTAGCATTGTTCAACAGCTTAAGAGAAATGAATATTACACAAATACTATTCTGGCTGCTTTCGGTAACAGCACTGTTTGGTGCCATGATGGTCGTAACCAGCAGAAATCCCGTTTACAGTGTGCTGTGGCTGATCCTCACTTTCTTTTCCATTTCTGGTCACTATATCCTGCTGAATGCACAGTTTCTGGCAATCGTGAATATCATCGTATATGCGGGTGCTATCATGGTATTGTTTCTGTTTGTGATCATGCTCATGAATCTGAATAAAGGCGCAGAACCAACCCGTGGCCGCTGGATCAAATTTGCGGGAGCTATTTCCGGAGGATGTTTATTGCTGGTGCTTGTAGCGGCTTTGCGCAGCACGGAAGTGAGCAGCAAGTCGGTGCAGGTAGGTGTGGGTGAGATCGGACTGATCAAGAACCTGGGCCGTGAACTGTTTACCAATTATGTAGTACCCTTTGAGATCAGCAGTATCCTGTTTCTGAGTGCCATGATCGGTGCTGTGGTGATTGGTAAAAAAGATTAATTCAGAAACGGCAAAATCAATTGATAACTGAAATCATTATCTGCAAATGCCAATAAATTATTACATATTTCTGTCCATCGCGCTGTTTTGCATCGGTATTGCCGGGGTACTGACCCGCCGCAATGCCATCATCATTTTTATGTGCATCGAGCTTATGCTGAATGCGGTGAACCTGCTGCTGGTAGCTTTTTCCAAAATGCATAGTGCTGCGGCAGCAGCCCTGCCCGATGCAGCTACAGCAGGTACAGATGGACAGTTGTTCGTATTCTTCATCATGGTAGTGGCGGCAGCGGAAGTAAGTGTGGGATTGGCTATCATCGTGATGATGTACAGGAATATTCATTCAGTAGATGTCAATTTCCTGAATCGCTTAAAACATTAATTAATAAAAAACTTCAAAAACCTGTCTTGATCGGGTTTGGAGGGGATTTATGAAGAACATTTTAGAACTGGCTTACCTGGTACCGCTTTTCCCGCTGATCGGTTTTCTGATCAATGGCCTGGGAAGAAAATCCTTGTCAAAATCAATGATCGGCATCATTGGCAGCGGAGCCATCCTGGCTTCCTTTGTCGTGAGTCTGCTGATCTTTTTCCAGGTAAAGGGTGGCAACACCGATGTGGTAAATTATTTCAGCTTCATCCGCGCGGGTGCCGACAATATTCCTTTTGCCTTCCAGATAGACCAGTTGTCTTCTATCTTCCTGCTTATCATTACGGGTGTGGGATTCCTGATCCACGTATATTCTACCTCTTACATGCATGAGGAGAAGACAGAACATTTTGGCCGCTACTTTGCCTATCTCAACCTCTTCGTGTTTTCGATGCTGCTGCTGGTCATGGGCGCCAACTATGTGATCATGTTCATCGGCTGGGAAGGTGTGGGCCTCTGCTCTTACCTGCTCATCGGTTTCTGGTTCAAAAATCCCGAGTACAACAAGGCGGCCAATAAGGCTTTCATCATGAACCGTATTGGTGACCTGGCTTTCCTGATCGCTATTTTCTGGATCATTGGTAAAGTGGGTACAGTAGGGTATCATGAAGTGATAGCCGCGGCCGAAGGAAATAAGTTCTCTACTGCCGATATTACCGGCATCACGATTTTACTCTTTATTGGTGCTACCGGTAAGAGTGCGCAGATACCCTTGTATACCTGGTTGCCCGATGCCATGGCCGGTCCCACACCCGTGTCGGCCCTGATCCACGCGGCTACGATGGTGACCGCTGGTATCTATATGATTGCCCGCAGCAATGTGCTGTACAGCATGTCGCCGCTTACGCTCAATATTATTACCTATGTGGGTCTGGCTACAGCATTGCTGGCAGCAACAATAGCGCTCAAACAAAATGATATTAAGAAAGTACTGGCCTATTCAACAGTGAGCCAACTGGGTTATATGTTCCTGGCCCTGGGTACAGGTGCTTATGTAGCAGCTGTATTTCATGTCATGACACACGCATTCTTCAAAGCCCTGCTCTTCCTGGGTAGCGGTAGTGTGATCCATGCCATGGGCGGTGAGCAGGATATCCGCAAGATGGGTGGCCTGAACAAATACATGAAGGTCACACATATCACCTTCCTGCTGGGCTGTCTGGCCATTGCAGGTATTCCCCTCTTCTCCGGCTTCTTCTCCAAAGACGAGATCCTGGCCAGTGCATTTGGAAAAAGCCCGGTGATCTATGCGGTGGGACTCTTCACCGCATTGCTGACAGCTTTCTATATGTTCCGTTTATATGCCACTACCTTCCGCGGCAGTTTCCGCGGTACACATGAGCAGGAGCATCATTTGCACGAAAGTCCTTCAGCTATTACGATCCCGCTGATCGTACTGGCTGTATTGTCGGTCATCGGTGGCTTTATCGGCATTCCGGAATTTATCATGCATGGTGGTCATAAGCTGGCGGAGTTTCTGCAACCAATAGTGGAGCCTTCTGCCAAACTGCTGCCGGCACATGAAATAAGTCACAGCACAGAGTGGATACTGACTGGCGTGTCATCTGCACTCATTATTGGAGTAGTCTTCTTTGCCTGGAACAAATTCAGCCGTAAACCCGATACCGAAGAGGCCACCGGTTTTGGAAAAGTGCTGGCCAATAAATGGTATGTAGACGAATTGTATGAAAAGGCAATTGTGAACCCGCTGGCAAAGCTGGGCGGTTTCTTCAATAATATATTTGAAAAACTGGTGGTAGATGGTCTGGTCAACGGAGTGGGTCGCCTGGTGAGCTATGGTAGCCGTCAGCTGCGCCTGCTGCAGAGCGGTCAGGTAGGCAGCTATGTGCTGTTGATGGTGCTGAGCATACTGCTGGTATTTGTAATTCAATTTTTCCTGAGAAAATAAACAGGTAGTCGGCAATTATTATGATCACTTTATTATTGATATTGATCCCGCTGCTTACAGGATTGGCTGCATTCTTTTTCCGCGACGAAAAAACGGTGCGCGCCTGGGCTTTGTTCTCCTCCGTAGTCACGCTGGCGGTATCCCTGCTGGGACTGACCGTTTTGAATAAGCCGGAGTACCTGGCACATCAGTCACAATGGCTGGGCTCACTGGGTAGCAGCTTTTCGCTGAAGCTCGATGGTATGGGCCAGTTGCTCTGCCTGCTCACCGCTGTTGCATTTCCGCTGATATTGCTTTCTACCTGGAAGGCCAGTTACCGCAGAGCGGCCAGTTTTTTTGCGTTGATGCTGCTCTCACAGGCCGGCCTCATGGGCGTATTCCTTGCTGCAGATGCATTGCTGTTCTATTTTTTCTGGGAGCTTGCACTTATTCCTGTTTACTTCCTTTGCTCCCAATGGGGTGGCGAAAAAAGAATCCCGGTTACCTTCAAATTTTTCATTTACACATTTGTTGGCTCACTGCTCATGCTGGTGGCCATCCTTTATATTTATTCCCAGACAGCAGACAGAAGTTTTGCACTGGCCTCTTTCACCCATGTATTGCTTAAACCCAATGAGCAGCTCTGGTTGTTTGTTGCCTTTGTGGTAGCGTTTGGTATCAAGATGCCGATATTTCCTTTCCATACCTGGCAGCCCGATACCTATGAGCAGTCACCTACTGCCGTGACCATGGTGCTGAGTGGCGTAATGGTAAAGATGGGTGTATTTGGATTGCTGCGCTGGTTGTTGCCCGTCATTCCTTTTTCTGCTTATCAACTTGGGGATAACGTAATGACCCTGGCTATCATCGGTATGATCTATGCATCGCTGATAGCGATCCGGCAGGATGACATCAAACGCCTGGTGGCTTATAGTTCTATTGCTCACATTGGCCTGATGGCGGCAGCTATTTTCGCAATCAATGAGACGGCTATGCAGGGGGTGATGATCCAGATGTTCAGCCACGGTATCAACATCATTGGTATGTGGATGGTGGTGGAAGTGATAGAACGTCAATACGGCACCCGTAAAATATCGGAGCTGGGCGGGCTGGCGCAAAAAGCACCGGCTATGGCCATACTTTTCCTGATCGTTGCGCTTGCCAATATTGCATTACCACTGACCAACGCATTTGTGGGTGAGTTCCTGATGTTTACTGGTATTTTCAATAGTACCAATACACGGTTTGCAGCCTGGTTTACTGTAGCTGCTGGTCTCTGTATCATTTTTGCAGCCGTGTATACGCTCAACCTCATGCGCAAGACATTTTATGGTGAGCCCGGTCCGCGTGTAACCGCAGCGATCGATCTGCAACTCAACGAAAAACTGGCACTGATAGTAATAGTGGCACTCATCTTCTGGTTTGGTGTGAATCCCCAGCCTATGCTGGACCTCACACAGGATGTAAGTGCTTCTATCATTAAAGCAGTAATGAACTCTGTTTCTCCTAAATAAGTAAGCGAATAGCAATATGAACGCATTAATAATATCGGCAATTTTAGGTGTGATCATGATGTTCAGCGGTATCCTGCTGAAACAAAAGAGTGGAGTGAGGGGTATCGCCATCGGTGGACTGATCCTGGTGCTGTTGTCCAATGTGCTGGAGATGAATGGCACACATTTCTTTAATGTGAACCTTCATGGTATGATGGAGTTTGATCGCTTCTCATTGCTCTTTGTATCCGTGATCATCGGCGCCATGCTGTTTTATTTTATCCTGGCAGCGCGCGATATGGAAAAAGTAGGAGGGTATTATGCCGAGTATTTTGCCTTGCTGTTCTTTATTCTTTGTGGTATTGTGCTGGTGACCTCTTTCAAATCACTGCTCATCCTCTTCCTGGGTATTGAGATCATTTCTATTCCGTTGTATATTCTCACCGGTAGCGATAAACGTAATCTGAAAAGCAATGAGGCTTCGCTGAAATACCTGCTCACCGGTTCTTTTTCCACCGGCCTCATGCTGATGGGTATTGCGCTGATCTACGGAGCCACCGGTACATTTGATGTGGCCAAAATGAAACTGGGTTTGAGTGATCAGCCCGAGTTGCTGGCTATAGCCGGTATGCTGTTGTTGTTGTTCTCCATGTCGTTTAAGGTATCGGCAGCTCCTTTCCATTTCTGGACACCCGATGTGTATGATGGAGCGCCCACTGTATTTACTTCCTTTATGGCCACTATTGTAAAGGCGGCTGTATTTATAGGGTTTATCCGTTTGTTTGGCGATACATTTGGTGGCATGGCACCCAAATGGCAATTCTGGGTGGCGGTGCTGGCGGCAGCAACACTATTTATTGGAAATATTACAGCAGTATTCCAGCAGAGCGTAAAACGTATGCTGGCCTACTCCAGTATTGCGCAGGCCGGTTTCATGCTGCTGGCCCTGTTTGCCATGAACCAGGATGCGCGCGAGGGTATCCTGTTGTATTCCGTAGCTTATAGCCTGGCCACTATCGGCATTTTTGCTGTGCTGGCCCGTATGAACGATTATACATTCGAAGGATTCAATGGTCTGGCCCGTCGTCAGCCGCTTGTGGCTGCTGTGCTGACTATCTGCCTGCTGTCGCTGGCAGGCATACCGCTTACGGCAGGGTTCCTGGCCAAATTCTATATGCTGAAGGCGGCAATGGCTGCCGGCACCCAGTTCTGGCTGGTGATCTTTGCTGTATTGATGGCGGCAGTGAGTGTATATTACTATTTCCGTGTCATCCAGGCCATGTATTTCAAGGATGGCGAAGCCAATGTAACTGTTTCTACCGGGTTCAAAACAGCCCTGGTTGTGCTGGCAGCGCTGATCATCGTACTGGGTATTGCACCGGAGTTTATCCTCTACTGGCTTTATTTTTAACCTGCCGTTCATCCACAGAATATTTGTGTTCCCGATACTTTCGCTAATTTGGGGACGTAATGAAGTTCAGTGATGTTTTTCTGCTGGCCTGGCGTACCGTGCGTGCAAACAAATTGCGCACCGGCCTTACTGTTGCCATTATCGCATTCGGCATTATGGCGCTGGTGGGTATCATTACAGCCATCAAGGCCATGAATCAAAAGTTTTCCGAGAGCTTTTCTACCATGGGGGCCAATGCGTTTACCATACGCTATAAATCCCGCAATATCCGTTTTGGCGGTGGCGGCAATGGCGAAGTAAAACTTACTAAACGCAGTAATCGCCGTGAGAAGAAATCCAATCTCGACAAGCCTATCTCCAAAGACGAGGCCGAGCTGTTTATTCAGCATTACAAATATCCCGCCACTACCAGTATTTCCATTTTTGGCAATCGTAATACCATCGTGTCTTATGAAGACAGGAAGACCAGTCCCAATGTGATGATCATGGGAGGCGATGAGAATTATATGCTCATGAATGGATTCAAACTGGCAGATGGGCGCAATATCACCAGAGGGGAGGTACTCAATGGAGGCAATGTATGTCTGCTAGGGTATGATGTGGCCAGCCGCCTGTTCAAACAGGATCCCAATATGGCTACCAACAAGTTTGTACGGGTCAACAATATTCCTTACCGTGTGCTGGGCGTGCTCGGCAGCCGGGGGTCTACCCTTGGGTTCAGCCGCGATAATCTCGTGATCACCAGTTACACCAACATAGAGCGCAATTTCACCACCAGCAATTCCTATGTGATGGCGGTGCTGATAGATGATATCCGCCAGATGAATGTGGCGATGGGAGAGGCGGAGGCGGCTTTTCGCCCTATCCGTCGGCTTACGACTACGGAGGAAAGCAACTTTGTGCTGGATCGCAGCGATAGTGTGGCAGAGAAGGCCATGAACAGTCTGGGCTTTCTGACCATTTCGGCAACCGTGATCGGGTTTATTACGCTCATAGGAGCAGCTATCGGTCTGATGAATATCATGCTGGTATCGGTCTCGGAGCGTACCAAGGAGGTGGGTCTGGTAAAAGCCATAGGGGGTAAAAGCAATATGGTACGCCGTCAGTTTCTGCTCGAAGCCGTGCTGATCAGTGTAATGGGCGCCCTGTTTGGCATTATACTGGGAGTATTTGTCGGCAATGTATTCTCACTGGTACTGGCTACCGGTTTTGTAGTGCCCTGGGACTGGGTACTGGGCGGTATTCTCATATGCAGTATTGTAGGGCTGGCTGCTGGTGTATATCCTGCATACAAGGCGGGGCGACTGAACCCCATTGAGGCGTTGCGGTACGAATAAGCTTTAATCGACAAATGAACAGGTTATCCTCATTTTTTCATTGGGAAAATGGCTGCGTTTGAAAAAATCCTTACCTTGAAGCCCCTGTTATAAAAAATATGAACACAGGGATTTTTGTATAAACTTTTTCAGTAGAATTGTAGCCTCAAAAAAAAGGCTCCTTAAAATTTAAAAACTAAAAACTAAGATCATGGCTGAGACTAAACCAACTGCAACCGCATCGGTTAAGGCTACTTCTGTTCAACCCAAAAAAAGCGGCAATGCCATTTCGTGGATTGCTCCGATCGTTTGTGTGATTGCCGGTTACTGTATCTGGCGTTTCGTATTAGGTGACCCGAATGGATTTAAGGCTCCATCTTCTGAAGGTTGGTTCTGGCCTGAGCACAAAGAGCCCAAAGACGCCCTGCACCGTATTTATGAAGGTGGTATCATCGTACCCCTGCTGATCGGTATGCTGCTGATGGTTATCGTGTTCTCTATTGAGCGTTTCCTGACTATCCGTAAGGCGCTGGGTAATGGTTCTATCTCTGACTTTATCCGTAAAGTACAGTATCACCTGGCTAACCGTAATGTTGACGCTGCCCTGGCTGAGTGCGACAAACAACGTGGTTCTGTTGCCAACGTAATGAAAGCCGGTCTGCGCCGTTACAAAGAAATGATCAATGAAACTGGTCTGGATACTGATCAGAAAGTATTGTCTATCCAGAAAGAAGTAGAAGAAGCTACTGCACTGGAACTGCCTATGCTGCAGAAAAACCTGGTATTCCTTTCTACCATCACTTCAGTAGGTACCCTGGTAGCCCTGCTCGGTACGGTAATTGGTATGATCAAATCATTTGCTGCTCTTGGTGATTCAGGTGGTGGTTCTGATTCAAGCGCTCTGGCGGTAGGTATCTCTGAGGCCCTGTATAACACAGCCCTTGGTATCGGTACTTCAGCCCTGGCCCTGATCATGTACAACGTGTTCACTACTAAGATCGACTCTATCACTTATGGTATCGATGAGTCTGGCTTTACCCTGACTCAAAGCTTTGCTTCTCTGTACAAATAATTGAAAATCAGCCCTTATAGAGGGTTAAGGCAAGAGTGGTCATTTTAACATCCTCTTGTATGGAAAATGTGAATCCTTTCATCTCAATTATTAAATAGAAGCAGACATGCCAAGTGTAAAAATACCGAAGAAGAGTACGGATACGGACATGACGCCCTTCGTGGACATCGCGTTCCTGATCCTGTCATTCTTCATCATGGCGACCAAATTCAAGCCTGCCGAGCCGGTACAGGTTGAAACGCCCAGTTCCGTTTCATCTGCGATCCTGAAGGAAGAAAATGCGCTGCTCATCACGATTGGTAAAGACAGTAAAGTATATATCAATGTGAATGCAGTGAAAGACCCTAATGGCGAAAAGCTCAATAAGATTATCCATGGTATCAATACCAGCCGTAATCTGGGTCTCACTGAGCAGGAAATGGCCAAATTCAGATTTGCGCCCATCATTGGTGTACCATTCAACGGGTTGAAACAGCTGCTGAGCTATTCTCCCGAAGAAATGGGCAAAGTAACCCAACCCGGTATACCGGTACTGGATACGCTCAACAATGAGCTGATCTGGTGGGTTGATGAAACCAAGAAGGCCTTTGCTGATGGCACAAGCAAACTGCTGTACTTCATTAAAGGGGACAACGATTCAAAGTATCCCACTTTTGAAGCAGTAGTAAATGCCCTTCGCCGCAATGAGGAGTTTAAATACAACCTCATTACAGCACAGGAAGGTGCTCCCGAAGGAACGGAGCTCTACAAAGAGCGGAACAAGTAAACTGATTCAGAATTATTAAAACCATTTTAGTATGGCAAGTATAGATAGCGGAGGCGGCGATAGTCATAAAAAAGGCCCGGGCGTAAAAAAAGCCAAAAAGCTTTCTACGCGCGTGGATATGACTCCCATGGTGGATCTTGGGTTCCTGCTGATCACCTTCTTCATCTTCACGGCTACCATGAGCTCACCCGTAGGGATGGATCTCAACATGCCGAAAGATACCAATAAGGATGACGAGCAGACCAAGGCCAAACAATCCGGTGCCCTTACCGTGATGCTGGGTAAAGACAATAATGTCTATTACTATGAAGGTGAACTGGCGCCTGATGGCTCCAATTTCAAACAAACCACCTTCAAAGGCATCCGCGATGAGATTATCCGGAAAAAGAAAGCCGTGATAGCTGCCTATACCGGTAATGCCGCCTGCGAGGAAAAAGCCCGCGAAAAAGGCAAAGATCCCCGTAAATCCTGTGAAGATGAGGACTTTATCGTGGTGATCAAGCCTACGGCCAACGCTACCTACAAGAATACGGTAGATATCCTGGACGAAATGACAATCAACAATGTACGTCGTTTTGCCATGGTTAAGATCGCCGATTCGGAGAAGGATTTGGTAGAAGCCACCGAAGGCAAATAATTTCCGGTATGGAAAATTTCAGGAAAAGCATCTAATTTTAAACAAATTAAAGAATGGAAGCCAACAAGATATTATCAGCCGACCTTCTGGACCTCGTTTTTGAGGGCCGGAATAAGGATTATGGGGCTTACGCGCTGCGTAAAACCTATAATAAGCGGATCACTGTGGCTTTGATCATCACCGCCTCTGTAGCCCTGCTGGCCCTGCTGGGTACCGTCCTGGCTAACAGCTTCAAAGGCAATGGCGAAAAGAAGATCGAATTCAAAGAAGTGACCATTGCGGATCTGAAACAGGAGGAGAAGCCTGTGGAACCCCCACCACCCCCTCCACCCAAGCCACCAGATCCCCCCAAGATCGAAATGAAACAGTTCACTCCTCCCAAAATCGTAAAAGATGAGGAAGTACAGGAGCCACCTCCTGCACAGGAAGAACTGAAAGACGTTAAGATCGACCTGAAGAATCAGGAAGGTATCAAGGATGAAGGTATCGTAGCCCCTGCCGTTATCAATGACGGTAAAGGTGTGGTGGAAGAAAAGAAAGAAGAAGACGAAAACAGGATCTTTGAAAAAGTAGAGATCGAAGCTTCCTTCAAGGGTGGCGAAAGCGCCTGGAGAAAGTTCCTCGAAAGAAACCTCAACGGTAACGTGCCTATCGACAATGGCGCACCCGAAGGTGTCTACACCGTATACGTACAGTTTGTAGTAAGCAAGGACGGCTCTATCAGTGACGTTCGCGCGCTTACCAACCACGGTTACGGAATGGAGCAGGAAGCTGTACGCGTTATCAAAAAAGGTCCAGCCTGGACACCCGCTGTTCAGAATGGCCGTGCTGTAAACGCTTACCGCAAACAGCCCATTACCTTCCAGGTACAGGCTGAATAATCGTACTACTTTTAAACGTATAGTAAATCCCTGTGGCTTGCCACAGGGATTTTTGTTTTCAGAAAGAATAATGATGATGATCATGCCATCACACAGGAACATCCGTAAGCTGTAGCACGCGATGCATGGAAACGCCTGCTGTCTGCTATTTCCCCCGGACAATAATCATGTAGAAAATATCTTGTTGAAGACAACAACCCGTATGGAATCTTTCTGTCTGTACATCTTAGAGGAAAGTATAGCCATGGAAGCAAACAAGATCCTCACATCCAGTCTGCTTGACCTGGTATTTGATACCAGGAACAAAGACTACGGAGCCTACCAACTCCGCAAAACCTACAACAAACGTATTTCGACTGCCCTCATTAGTGCCGGCGCTTTCGTGCTGCTGGTTGTCGGCGGCACCATCTGGGCCCGCAACAGCGGCGGCAAAAAAGATGATCAGTGGAAAGCCACCACCGTGACCATAGAAGAAATAAAGCCGCAGGAAGAAGAGCCCAAACCCATTCCGCCCCCCGAGAAAATGCCCGAGCCCGAACCCATCCGTACAGAAAAACTCACCCCCCCCAAACTGGTGCCCGATGAAGAAGTAAAAGAACCCCCACCCACACAGGAAGAACTGGCCAATGCCAAGATCGATGTCGTAAAACAGGAAGGTGTTGATTTCAACAACGTAGCCAAGCCCAGCGATATCGACGGCAACACCGGTATCATCGAAGTAAAAAAAGAAGCAGAGCCAGAGATATGGACCAAGGTGGAAGTAGATGCCGAGTTTCCCGGTGGTATCAAAAAATGGCTGCAGTTTCTCGAGCGTAACTGTAATGGTCAGATCGCATCCGACAATGGGGCGCCCACCGGTGACTACCGCGTACTGCTCAAATTCGTCGTGGATGAATCAGGTACTGTGAGCGACATCCAGGCCCTCACCAATCATGGCTATGGCATGGAGCAGGAAGCCATTCGCGTACTGCAGAAAGCCGCTAAAATGAAATGGACACCTGCCTTTCAAAACAACCGCCATGTAAAAGCCTGGCGTACGCAGCCTATTACGTTTCAGGTGCAGGCGGAGTAAAAAAGTATAAAGAGTATAAAGGGTTTAAAGGGTTAGGGTGGAAGGTAGAGGGTAGAAGGTAGAAGGTGAAAAGAAGGAGGGAGATAAGTTATGCTATTGAGTTTAATGGAGCTACTTATTACGTAAAACTTATTTCCCAACGCTTTCCTTTCACCTTCTACCCTCCACCTCCCGCCTTTTCTCTGTTTTGTCGTAATCCGTCATTCAGCCTCCCGGCAGGAGTTTTCCTTGCCGGGACTTTTTTTAGTTGGCAGATACAGATAGGGTATAAAGAGTTTAAGGCGTATAAAGAGTTTAAAGAGTGGATTATATATTTTGAGGCGTTCAAAAGTGAAAACCTGAGTGGATGCCCTTTAAACACTTTATACGCCTTAAACCCTTTATACCGACCACAGCCCACTATTTGCGTACTTTTGCCCGATGACGCAGCGCTATACCTGGGATGACACCATCATCGCACTGGCCACACCTCCCGGCATCGGAGCCATCGGAGTGATCAGACTGAGTGGTCCACAGGCTTTTTCCATCATCAATCAGCTGTTTCCTTCCAAAGACCTGGAGGCGCAGCCCAGCCATACCCTGCATGTAGGTATGCTGCGGCAGGGGGAGACGTGGCTCGATGAAGTAGTGGTGTCACTCTTTTGCGGTCCGCGTTCTTATACCGGTGAAGATGTAGTAGAGATCAGTTGTCACGGTTCGCCATATATACAGCAACAGGTCATGCAGGCCTGTGCCGCCCTGGGAGCACGAGTAGCCCGTCCCGGCGAGTTTACCCAGCGTGCCTTCCTGCATGGCAAAATGGACCTTGCACAGGCCGAGGCAGTAGCCGACCTGATAGCCAGCAATACCGAAGCGGCGCAACAGACAGCCCTGCATGCCATGCGTGGTGGCTTCTCTGCCCGGCTGCGCGACCTGCGTGACCGTATGATCCGCTTCTCCGCCCTCATAGAGCTGGAGCTCGACTTCTCGCAGGAAGATGTGGAATTTGCCGATCGTAAAGCCTTTTATGAGCTCATCCATGAGCTGGATCATAATACCCGTGCCCTGCTCGATTCGTTTCGCCTGGGCAACGTAATACGCAATGGCGTGAGTGTAGCCATCATCGGCAAACCCAATGCCGGTAAAAGCACCCTGCTCAATGCCCTGCTGCAGGAAGACCGCGCCATTGTAAGCGATATACCCGGCACCACGCGCGACACCATCGAGGAGGTGCTCAACATAGACGGCATCCTCTTTCGCCTCATCGACACCGCCGGCATCCGCCAGCATACGAGCGATGTGATCGAAAGTGCCGGCATGGAACGCAGCCTCGACAAAATGAAACAGGCCGACCTGGTCATCTACCTCTTCGATGTAGCCGACCCGCTCGAAGACCTGCACTACTGGCGCCAGCAACTCATAGCAGCCGGTCGCAGTTACCTGCTGGTAGGCAACAAACTCGACAAAGCCGGTGAGGCCGCCACCCGCGACAAATACAGCCAGGAAGAGCAACTCCTCTTCATCAGCGCCCGCAGCCATCTGCACCTCGAATTGCTCCGCGAAAAAATGGTTGATGCCGTACTCGCCGGCCAGGTACAATCCGAAAGCAGCATCGTGACCAATGCCCGCCACTACCATGCGCTGCAACAGGTACAAAAATCACTCACCGACATCCGCCAGGGTCTCGATGCCCGCCTGCCCGGCGACCTGCTGGCTCTCGACATCCGCCGCTGCCTGCACTTCCTGGGCGAGATCACCGGCGAAGTGAATAATGAGGAGATGCTGGATTATATATTTAGTAAGTTTTGTATTGGGAAGTAAGTTGTGTAATATGTTGATTTTCAATTCATAACATGTATTATCCTGGGATGCAAAAGTGGCATAACTATCTGAAATTCAATATTAGTTACATTTTAAGGGCCGCTTTGTAGATTCGTTTTGTTGCCCATTTGTTGCCCAAATGAATAGGCAACGACATCTAAAAGACGTGAAACTGGAATCTCATAATTTCAGAACGCCATTACTAAACGCATTTTAAGTACGCACTTTTCTCAGAATTCTGTACCCTTTTGGGACGGCGTATGCAGCTTTTGTAATTATTAGATCACGCAACTAACGTTCAATTTGCCCATTATTATTTACCGAAGTCTATTCTGCTGATAATTTCTTTGGACGATATTTCTGGAGTTGTTGATTGTTGACCTTTTCTTATTTTGTGGTAATTTAAGTAACCAACTGAATGTCAACTAAGTTTTTCACTAACGAAGGTGGTAACTCGCTTTTCAAAAAATTCACCGGAGCTTTTGAGCATATCGCCAATATGCATGCTTTTCATGCGGTTGTGGGTTATTTCCGGGCATCAGGTTATTTTCCTATCAGAAATCATTTATTAAAAGTTCCGGAAGTTAAAATATTGGTAGGGATAGATGTTGATAAAGTAAGTGCTGAGGCGAAGAAAAGAGGGTTGCTGTTTTTCGGAGATCCCGAAAGAAGCAGGGATGAATTTGTAAAGTGGATGCGACAAGACATACAGGAAGCAAAATATGACAAGGAGATAGAGAACGGTATTTTGCTTTTTATGGATGATATTATTAATAAGAGAGTTGAAATTCGTATACACCGTACAAAAAAACTACATGCCAAGATATATATATTCTTGCCTGAAAAATTTAATGAATATTCGGGAGGAGAAGTAATAACTGGTTCTTCTAATCTTACGGAATCAGGTTTGGGAATTAAAGAAGATGCAAACTATGAGTTCAATGTTTGCCTTCGGGATTATGAAGAGGTAAACTTTGCTGAAAAGGAATTTCAAAAACTGTGGGAACAAGGCGAAGAAGTATTACCATTCGATGTTGAAAGAATTAAAAAGAACTCTCATATAGGTCAGCTATATACTCCCTTTGAGATTTATATTAAACTACTCATTGAGTATTTTGGAAAGAATATTGATTATGATCCTGATTCAGTAGGTGACCTCCCCAAGAATTTTAAAAAACTAAGCTACCAGGTTGATGCAGTGAACCAGGGTTACCAGATGCTGTTGGATCATAACGGCTTTATGCTGGCGGATGTAGTGGGTCTGGGAAAAACAATTATTGCAACGATGATTGCTAAACGGTTCCTGATCAGTAATGGGACTTTAAATACAAAGATCCTTGTTGTCTATCCACCACACCTGGAGCGAAACTGGAAAAGCACATTCAGACAGTTTGGTATTGACAAACATGCAAGGTTTGTAAGTAATGGTAGTTTGCATAAAATACTTGATACAACAAATGAGGACTATTGGCGAAAAGAAGATTATGACCTGATACTGGTTGACGAAGCCCATAAATTCCGTAATCACAAATCCAGGATGTTTAATGACCTGCAGACTATTTGCAAGACTAATCGTTCTGTAGAAGGAAATGTGTTCGGACTTCGTAAGAAAATAATTCTTATTTCCGCTACACCGTTAAACAATCGTCCGGAAGATATTTACTACCAGCTTCAGCTCTTTACCGATGCAAGAAAATCGACACTTACTGTAACCAATCTTCAAGCTTTCTTTGCTCCACTTATCAGGCGATATAAAGAAATAATGGCTGCTTCGAGGGTTTCAAGCAAACCCGATACAGAGGGCCTCCGAAAGATATATTCTCTCATCCGGGAAAAGATATTAATGCCGATAACTGTTCGCAGAACAAGAAAAGATGTGGATAGTTACAAAGACTACAAAAAGGATTTGATTGAGCAAGGAATTTCATTTCCTGAAATTGCCCCGCCCCGGTCTATCGAGTATAAAATGGATAAAGATCTCGAGTCCTTATTTTATCACACCATAGGATTATTGGTAAATGAAATTGGGTATTACCGCTATCGGGCTATTGAGTTTTTGCATCCTGATATTCAGGACCTATACTATACACAAGGCGAAAGAGCTTCCCGCAATCTAGCCTTCATTATGATGACCCAGTTGGTAAAGCGGCTAGAGAGTTCTTTTCATGCTTTCAAAATATCGCTTAATAGGTTCAGGATATCCACAGAGAGAATGATTGAAATGTTTGCCAATAACAAAGTGTATGTGGCACCAGATGCCAATATCAATGACATGATTGATAAAGGCTGGGATGAAGAAGATATCGATAGTTATATCATGGAGCTATCGGAGGATAATCCACGCAACCAGATATTTACTGCGGAAAATTTCAATCCTTCTTTTATTAATAAACTAGAGGAAGATTTTGTCTATATCACTGACATATGCCATAAGTGGGAGCCGGTGCATGATGATCCTAAATGGGAACGTTTTGCAAAACTGTTGAAGAACGAATTGTTGCGCACTGATA
Source organism: Chitinophagaceae bacterium (assembly GCA_047600605.1). Taxonomy (GTDB): domain Bacteria; phylum Bacteroidota; class Bacteroidia; order Chitinophagales; family Chitinophagaceae; genus CAYMZZ01. The sequence goes on from JASGKK010000002.1 coordinate 335,848, forward strand.
TCAACCCCTCCGGCAAGTTGGTTATCTTTTCCGAATCAAAAGAGACTGTAAAATATCTGCAGCAGAAAATGCAGAAAGAAGGATATGAGAAACTGCTGACCGTTTCTGCTGATAACAGGAAGTCCATGCATGATACCATCCTGCAAAACTTTGATGCCAACTTCGCCGGGGAGTTCGCTAATGATATCGACTTTATCATTACCACAGAAGTATTGGCCGAAGGTATCAACTTGCACCGGGCCAATATGTTGGTCAATTACGATACGCCGTGGAATGCTACTAAACTCATGCAGCGCATAGGTCGGGTCAATCGTATTGGCAGCACGCACACTATTTTTAATTACTCATTCTATCCCAGCAGGCAAAGCGATGATCTCATCAATTTATACAACAATGCTTTTATCAAACTGCAAAGCTTTCATTCTGCTTATGGTGAGGATTCAAAGATCTATACACCTGAGGAAGTACTGGAGCAGGTAAAGCTGCATGAAAAGGGATTGCCTGAGGATGAAGACAGACGATTGAGGTACCTCGAGTTCATCAGACAGTTTAAAGAAAAAAATGAAAAGGAGTTTAAGCGAATTGCCAGGTTACCCATGCGGGCAAGAACGGCCAGGGATTCCGAAGAAGCAAAGAAAAAAGGAGTAAAAGAAAGCTCTCTTGTATTCCTGAAGTCAGATTACAAGATGGAGTTCTATAAAGTAGCTACCAAACAAACCGAGCCGCTGAGTTTTGTCGAAGCGGCAGAATTGTTTGAAGCCACCGTGCATGAAACAGCCGAAAAGCTGCCCGACTATCATCATGAACAGGTGTACCGTGCCGTTTTGAAGTTTGAAGAAGAACTGCTGGCTCAAAATACGGATACTGCCTCGGGTGAGCAGGCTGATGCTCTCACCAATCGGTCTAAGAAATTTATAAGAGGCGAATATGCCAGTAGCACCGATGAAAAATTCAGACAGGCCTGTGAAAGGTTGCTCGACTTACTGGACAAAGGCACCTATACCAACCTTGCTACCGAGGTAAATAAAATACGGTTGAAGTTTGATAAGAACCAGCTTACCGAAGCCAAAGCCCATAATCTCATTCTTACATTAGCCGTTAAGTTTGCCGAAACACCTGCGGATGACGACGACGAGACAGCTGCTTTGGTGAGTGAATTGCCAATTGAAATAGCAGACGAACCCGATATTATTATCTCTGAAACTTTTGTTCCATAATGGCCAAACTAACCAAAGAATATACTGCATGGCTTAAGCAACTGAAAGACAGGGTTCGGTCAGCACAGGTAAAAGCTGCATTAAAAGTAAATGCAGAGTTGCTGTCTTTATATTGGGATTTGGGAACAGAAATCCTGTATAAAGAAACATCGGCAAAATGGGGCGATGGATGGTTGTATCAATTAGCAGGCGATCTGTCTGCTGAGTTTCCCGATATCAAAGGGTTTTCACATACTAATCTCAAGTATATCCGCCGATGGGTTACGTTTTATAGCAATAACTTAATTGGGCAACAGCCTGTTGCCCAATTAGCACAAAAGACAAAAAGGCAACAACTTGTTGCCCAAAATAAAAAAATACAACAACCTGTTGCACCAATTATTCCGCAACTTGTTGGACAAATTCCCTGGGGCCATCATTTGCAAATCATCACCAAATGCAAGGACATTGACGAGGCCTTGTTTTACATAGCCCAAACCACGCAGCACAATTGGAGCCGCTCGGTGCTGGTGCACCAGATGGAAAGCGGCCTGTACAAACGAAAAGGTAAAGCATTCACCAATTTTGAATACACCCTGCCCAAACCACAAAGTGACCTGGCCAACGAATTATTAAAAAGCCCTTACAACTTTGATTTTCTGCAACTGGGAGAAGAAGCCAGCGAAAGGGGCCTGGAAGATGCATTGATAGAGCAATTGATAAAGTTTCTTTTAGAGCTGGGCTCCGGCTTTGCATTCATGGGCCGCCAGCGATTGCTGGTAGTAGATCATGAAGATTTCTTTTTGGACTTATTATTTTATCATACACAACTGCACTGCTATGTAGTCGTAGAGCTAAAGATTGATAACTTTAAACCGGAGTATGCCGGCAAGCTCAATTTTTACTTGTCGGCAGTAGATGCGCAGTTGAAAACAGAAGATGATCAACCTTCTATCGGTTTGCTGCTTTGCAAAAAAGCCGGGAAGCTTATCGTAGAGTATTCGCTGAAGAATATCAGCAAGCCCATCGGTGTTAGCGAATACCAGCTCACCGAGTCCATACCCGCCAAACTAAAAGGCAAACTGCCTACAATAAAGCAGATAGAAAAAGAACTAAAAAATATTAAGGAATAACAGCTGACAAAAATTTACCATGACTGCTGAACAGTTAAAAGATATATTCGAGAATACATATAACCAGCAACAGTGGATTACCGTGCTGCGGGAAATATTTGGTATTAAAACGGTACACATTAAACCACAGGCAGTTGATACCAGTAGTAATAGATGGGATGCAAAGGGATTTGAACTGGGAAATTTTGAAACCCTCGAAGGTCGCCTTGTAGGGGTGTATGAAGTGCAGATCAGTGAAAGCGTAAAACTGGAACGAAATAAAGTAGGGCTTCGCAACCTGCTGAAACCAATTTATGATACCGATGTAGATGCTGCATTGATCGTATTTAACCAGGGCAGCAAATGGCGGTTCAGTTATGTAAGTCAAATAAGTGTTCGCAATAAAGAAACCAACCGGCGGGAAAAAAAAGCCACCGACCCTAAACGTTACACCTATATTTTTGGCAAAGGACAAAAATGTCGTACTGCAGCAGACCGTTTTACCAAAATACAACAACAGTATAATCTTTTAGGCGGCGCCGTCAAACTGGAGGATATAGAGAAAGCCTTCTCGGTGGATGCACTCACCAAAGATTTCTACCGGGAGCTGAGCGACTGGTATTTCCGGGCTTTGAAAGAAGTAAAGTTTCCCGATGATGCCGAAAGGGCCGTCCATCCTAAGCTACAGAAAGAAGAATTAGAAAAAGAAGAAAAAACAAGAAATGCCACCAGCACCATCCGCCTCATTACCCGTATTATCTTTGTATGGTTCCTGAAGCAAAAAGGCCTGGTGCCAGATGAACTCTTTGATAAAAAGGAGATAGACAGCATTATCAACTATAAAGACAAAACCGGTAGCACTTATTACAAAGCCATTTTGCAAAACCTTTTTTTTGCCACACTCAATACAGAAATGGGTGATGAAAACCGCAAGTTTATTGAGAGGCAATATGGAGTGCAAACGTTTTATCGGTATAAACGTTTTTTTAAAAACACCGGCCGTTTCCTGGAGCTTACCCGCGACATTCCCTTTTTAAACGGTGGCCTTTTTGAGAACCTGGATAAGAATATTGAGGATACCGAAGAGGATAATAAGATACGCATTGATTGTTTCAGCAATGCAGTGAAAAATGAAGGACGGCTAACCGTACCCGACAGTTTGTTCTTTAATGAAGAAACCGTGGACCTGAGTACTGACTATGGCGACAAGAAAAAGAAAAGCCAGAAAGTAAGAGGGCTTATCAATATTTTACAGAGCTATAATTTTACGATTGAAGAAAATACACCTTTTGAAATAGAAATAGCATTAGACCCTGAACTACTGGGTAAAGTATTTGAAAACCTGCTGGCCAGCTACAACCCGGAAACGGAAACTACCGCCAGGAAAATGACCGGCTCTTTTTATACACCCAGGGAGATAGTGGACTATATGGTGGATGAAAGCTTAAAAGCTTATCTCAGTAACATGTTACCCGGCCTGCCCGAAGAAAAATTAAACCAGTTATTTTCTTACCGCAGTGAAATGCCGGAGCTGGAAGAAGAAGAAAAAGAAAAACTGGTACAGGCATTGGATAAGGCCACCATACTGGACCCTGCCTGTGGCTCCGGCGCCTTTCCCATGGGGGTGCTGCACAAAATGGTGTGGCTGCTTACCAAACTAGACCCCCAAAATGATAACTGGAAAGCAATACAGCGGAAAAAAGCCATTGAAGAAACCGAAGAAGCCTTTAAGCTGGGCAATAAAGAAGACAGGGATGAACGGCTGAAAAACATAAGCGAAGCTTTTGAGGACAATAGCGATGATTACGGCAGGAAGCTCTACCTGATAGAGAACTGCATTTACGGGGTGGATATACAACCCATTGCCGTACAAATTGCCAAGCTACGTTTTTTTATCTCACTCATTTGTGACCAGGAAGTAAATGAAAAGAAAAAAAACCGGGGTGTAAGGCCATTGCCTAATCTTGAAACAAAGTTTGTGGCTGCCAACACGTTAATTGGGCTAAATAAACCAAAGCAATTGCTGTTGCGCAATCCGAAGATTGAAGAACTAGAAACAGAACTGAGGGTAGTGCGACACAAGCACTTTAGCGCCAGAACATCGGCCACAAAACGTAAATGGAGAAATCGTGACCATGAGCTGAGGGAGCAAGTAGGTAAATTGCTGAAATACGATGGATGGGATAATACCACGGCAGAACAAATAGCCAACTGGAATCCTTATGATCAGAATTCTACCGCAGATTTTTTTGATAATGAATGGATGTTTGGAATTATAGAAGGGTTTGATACCGTGATTGGGAACCCTCCCTATTTGCGAGTTCAGGGTTTAGGAAAGAATGAAAAAAAATACTATAGTGCAAAATATATCTCGGCTACCGGTGCATACGATTTATATGTATTATTTACAGAACGAGGGTTCAATTTGCTGAATAATGAAGGCATTTTACATTTTATCGAACCTGATAAATGGGTAAATGGGGCTTTAGGGAAAGGATTGAGGAAGCTAATAGGAAGACACATTAAACGCTTAATTAGTTTTAAAGAATACCAAGTTTTCAATGCAACTACATACAGTTCGTTAATAATGCTTTCAAAAAGACCACAATCAAGTTTTGAATATTATGAGCTTGATAGAGATTTGCCCAATGAATCAAGTTTGCAATTATGGCTTAAAGATCTTGCACCCCATTTGGCTTCAATTTATAAGAATGATGGATTAAATCAAGATGCTTGGACTTTTACAAGGAATGAAGCAAGAGTAATTATTGAAAAATTAAATAAACAAACTAGAAATGTAAAAGAAATATTTGAACGAGTCTTTACAGGATTACAAACAAGTCTAGACGATGTTTATTTCTTGTTCAATTGCAAAAATGAAAATGGTTATATTATAGGAAAAAGCAAGACTTTAAATAGCATAGTTACAATTGAAGAAGGCTTAATGAAGCCAATTTTAAAAGGAGAACATGTCCATAGATATAAAAAACTGAAAACTGATGTATATGTTTTACTACCTTATCATATAAATCGAAAGGAGGATAGCGAAAATGCGGTTCCAATGAAGCCTGAATATATACAAAGTAACTTTCCAAAAGGGTGGAATTATCTGAATAAAAATAAGGAACTCATAAATGAAAGAGAAAATGGTAAGATTGCTGAAAGTACGGACTGGTATAGATACTTGTATCCTAAAAATTTAACTCTTTTTGAAAAACCTAAACTTTTCTGTCCAGATATTTGTGCAAGAAGTGAGTTTGCATTCGATTTTGAGGGGAAGTACTATGCAACAACAACTTTGTATGGGTATTTGAAGAGCCCTGAAACGGAGGAAGATTATAGATTTTTCCTCGGGGTCTTAAATTCATCAATACTCTGGTATTTCATGAAGAATGTTAGTGTGGTCTTGGCTAACGGATATTATAGGTATATGCCAAGATATATTGAAAACTTTCCTATCCCATCTACCATAGAGAAATATCACAATATCTTAGTAGGTTTAGTTGAATGTGTTTTAACATTAAAGAGGCATGAGAAAGATTCAGTTTTTTATGAGCAACTAATAAATTCCATTGTTTATGAACTGTACTTTTCCGAGGAAGTTAAATCTGCAAATTGTGAGATACTTGAACATTTGAACGACTTTCCTGATATTATTAATCTTGTAAATGACGAATTAAAATTGAAAATCATTGACATTCAATACAAAACTCTAAGTCACAAAGATCATCCGGTTCGTATTGCTATGTTCAATATGGATACCATAGAAGAAATAGCAATAATAGAAGGTAAAAAGAAATGAGTACCCGTCGTTATATCAGTTCTTTTCGATTAGAAAATTTCGGAGCCTTTTATAACGGTGGCTATCCCCGCATAGATTTACCCAATGGCGAAAACCTATTGGTTTATGGGGAAAATGGCAGCGGCAAAAGTTCGATATATAAGGCATTCAGTCAGTTTTTTGAATCGTCGGTTAATCCAGTAACTTTTAATCTTAATCAACAACTACCGGGTCAGCCAGGACTTGTTGAAATTGCTTTTACATTACTAGATGATGGAGGCACAGGAGTTTGGCAGCCAATGCAGTCAGATATTTATAAATTCAATTCAGCCGGTGCTTCTACAAATGCGGAAAATTTTATTCGTCAATCTAATAAGCTTAGAGGTTTCTTAAGCTATCAGCAGTTGGTTAAAACCTATGCACTGCAAACAACTGGTGCAAATAACCCTAATTTATACGAACTTATTATTGAAGATTTACTTTGGGGTCATGAACTACCTGCGAGCCAAAAAACCATAGAAACTTTCTGGAATGAATTAAAACCAGGGCTTGATGTGGCTGATGGAAGGAGAAGCGAATTTATAGCAGCTCGAAATCAGTTACCAGCCTTCAACGCAGATTTACAGGGATTAATAAATACCATCCTCCCCATTGTCAACCAATGGCTATTTATCTATTTTAGATATACGGTTAATGTTTCATTGCAAGCGATGCCGCCTCAGTTGTCTCTTGGGCATGCTTACGTGCCTGTAAAGCAATTATATTTTAATATAAATCACTTTGGACACACGTATCAACAGTATCAAAATTTTTTGAATGAAGCGAGGCTATCAGCTATTGCCATTTGTATTTACTTGGCTGGAATAAAGCTAAATCCGTCTGGAACAAATTATAAATTACTTTTTTTAGACGACATTTTTGTTGGTCTGGATACATCGAATCGTTTGCCTTTACTTGAAATTCTCAAAAAGGAGTTTTCTGATTTTCAGATATTCATGACCACCTATGATAGAAACTGGTTTGAAACAGCCAAGCATTGGATGGAGTTTAATTCAACAAAGAAGTGGAAATCACTGGAAATATTTGTTGACTCACAAAGCCATAGTTTTGAAATTCCATTAATTATTTCAGATAGCGATAATATAAAACTAGCCGGAAAATATTTTCTAAAAAAAGATTATCCCGCTGCTGCGAACGCATTACGGAGAGAATGCGAAAATGTTATTAAGAAATGTTTGCCAGATGAATTGAGGTTTTCATCAGATGCTGCTACAGGTCAAACGTTCGAAATCATTCAACTGGAAACCCTCTATAGTAACCTCATAAAATTTCTAGAAGCTAATAATATTAATGCTGAATTTATAAAGAAGTTCCGTTTTTTTCAGAAAAATATATTTAATCCACTTTCACATAGTGATATAACTGTTCCACACTACAGACAGGAAATATCAGCAGCTCTTGACTTTGCAAAGGAGTTGAGAAAACTAAAAGTAAAAAAAATAGTGAGCGTTTTCCCAGAGTCCTATGGTGTACTAAGCTTGGATACTCGTCATAATTTAACATGGCAAACCCAACACTATGAAATTTCCTGTTTGGACAATTTATATGCAATTCAATTTGATAACAATCCTTCCGTTATCACAAATCCTAGATGTAATCTTTACCATTTAGAAACTTCAACCAACTGGTACTATTTTGATCACAATGACTTAAATCTGAGAAATGTTTTCAAGTCTGTTTGTAGAATGTGTAAATACCCTAAAGATGTAAATCCTGATTTAATGTATGAATGGATTTCCAATGAGGATGGGGAAAAGCTACTAGATTTAAAGACGTTCTGATTAACAATTATGGGCGACGATCTATATATAGTATACTGGCAATCTGTTTTACCAGAAATTATTGAACAATTTAAAGCTGGTAACCAAACTGTGCAAGTGGAAGTAAAGGAATTAGCTAATTATGGAGACAGGACAAAAGGTTACTACGCTAAGTTCAGAATTGTAAATAGCAAGCTTGAAATTTCAAACAATGCCTATGCACAGGGCAGGGATTTGCACCAGGTGCTGATAGCCAGTGAATATTTTCAAGAGCATCTAGCTGATACCACCATACAAGTGACCATCACCAAAGACCTTATTTTAAAAATGGAAATTTTAGAGCCCAACACTCCTGATTTTTTTACCGAACAGGATTTTGAAGAACTGACAAGATTCAGTAAACAGAAAATGAATGATGAAAATGAAGGTCATAGTAATACCTATGAGTTATTAAAAACCACCTATAATAAAGTGGAGTATTGGGCCAAAGGAATAAAACAAAAATTATTTCCCGATGGTGCGGTACAGCTTCGCAAAAGGCCAACAAACCAGGCAAGCAAGTTTGAGTTTTATCAGTGGGCAAAAATATATCCTGATAAAGCAAGTTATGATTTTGAAGAACTTGCTTATACTGTACACATAGATACCGATAAGCAGTTTGTAATAAAGATTGATACCGTGGGGCTGGCTGATAACGACGAACGAAGACAAACCTATTTTAATTACCGGGGAGATTTCAAAAATTCAACAATTGTAAAGATCCTTCCTAAAGAACAGGTGCTGGATAAAGGCTGGAAATATTTAATAGACTTGTCAGCTAACATTGTTATAAGCCTCCAGTCTGATTTTGATAAGCTGATGCGATTATTACAACGTACAGAACCATCGGCACCACTTACTAATGAGCCACACAACAAAACAATCATGGCACTTAATACAATACTTTACGGCCCTCCAGGAACAGGTAAAACATATAAGTTGCAGTCGCTGTGCAATCAGTTTACACTAAGAAAAGAAGTTCAGACAAAGGAAGAGTTTTTAGAAAGCTTAATACCACAGCTCACCTGGTGGGAAACTGTTGCAGCAACGCTGATGGATGTAAAAACAGCAACGGTGCCGGAATTGGAAAAGCACGCGTTTTTAAAAGTAAAGGCAAAGCAATCGGGAACCAGGCATGTAAAGCAAATACTTTGGGGGAGTCTGCAAGGACATACCGATCCTAAATATCCCAATGTGCAGACTGCCAATCGTATTGAGCCCTATATTTTTGAAAAGCTGGAAGATTCGGTTTGGAAAGTTCATGCTGAAGAAGTGGAGAAAAATGGTCCGGAGATAATGGATTTCTTGAATAAGATAAATAATTTCAAAGCAGAGCAACAGCTTGAAGTAAAAAATTACCAGATGGTAACCTTTCATCAGAATTTTTCTTATGAAGATTTTGTTGAAGGGATTAAACCAGTTTTTAGTGTATTTGATTCAGACGAATTAAAGTACGAAATTCAAAAAGGTGTTTTTTATCAGTGTTGTATCGGAGCCGCTAAATTAGCCGGTTATGATAATCTGTTTGACTGTATAACTGACACAAAGGAAAGCAGGGCTGCAAAAATGAAAGCAGCTCCTCCCTATGCCTTATTTATTGATGAGATCAACCGGGCAAATGTTTCATCTGTTTTGGGAGAATTGATTACACTGCTTGAAGATGATAAGAGGCTTGGAGCAGAGAATGAAATAACAAATATCAAATTACCCTATTCGAAATCGATGTTTGGTGTGCCGGCCAATCTATACGTTATTGGCACTATGAACACGGCAGACAGAAGCGTGGAGGCGCTAGATACGGCATTAAGAAGAAGGTTCACTTTTGAGTTAATGGAGCCGGATAGTTCAAAAATTGAAGAAAGTCCGGAAGGAATTGACTTGGTAAAATTATTAGACACAATTAATGACAGGCTGGAAGCATTGCTTTCTAAGGACCATACAATTGGACATGCCTGGTTAATGAAGATTGATACCTTGGAAAAATTGAAAGTAATTTTCAAAAGCAAGATACTTCCCCTGTTGCAAGAGTTCTTTTACAATGATTACGCAAAAATGGGATTGGTATTGGGGGATAAGTTTGTAAAGCAAAATAAAGCAGGTAAGTTCTTATTTGCAAAATTCAAAGATGATAATGAACTGGTGGCAGAATACGAAGATAAATTGATCTATACATTGAAAGATTGTAATGAACTGACCGTGGATGATTTTAAATCAGTGTATGAATAATTATGGGCAACAAAAACACGATACGGGTCGCTGAGTTTGAAAAGCTCTATTATGACGATATCAAACCTTTTAAGCAAAAACATTGGGAAGCCTTGTGCCGCTATCAGGGGCAGCAGAATAGTTTTAGTAATAAGCAAACAGAATATTTCAAAATACTCAACAAAGGCATACAGTTCACCAATTATGTAGGAGTGATACAGGCAGGCAATCTAACGATTGAGGTATTACCCAAAACAGATAAACAGAATACAGCTGCCGAAAATCTGTCTGTACAAGATCTTGAAAGGGCCGATAAAGATATAGCCGACAAAAAACAATGCTGGCATAATGTATTGCTGCAAATGTTGAAAGAGTGCAGGCTGCTTCAGGTAAACCATGTGGACTATGCCAGCCTCAACTTAAAAAGCAACTCACTCTTAGAATTATATCTTGAGCTCTTTCTGGCAGAAACTGAAAAGCTGCTCCATGAAGGCCTCACAAAGAAATACCGCAAGGAGGAGGACAACAAACTGGTCATGAAAGGGCAGTTGCTCTATGCCAAAAACATTGCACACAATATTGTGCATAAAGAAAGGTTCTTTGTACGGCATACTGAATACAATCGTACAAATATCTTCAACCAGTTGTTGTATAAAACCCTTTGTTTTATCCCCTCCATCAGCAAGAGTCCACGCCTGTCTGATAAAGTAAACAGGCTGCTACTGGATTTCCCCGGAATGCCCGATTGCACAGTCACCCCAGCCACATTTGAAAGACTCGTCTTCGATAGAAAAACAGAACGATACAAAGAAGCGTTGCTGATAAGCAAAATGTTGTTGCTGAATTATCGTCCTGACATAACTGGCGGTTCAGAGAATGTAATAGCTATTCTTTTTGACATGAATGAATTGTGGGAAGAATTTGTTTATCGTCGTTTACATAAATCAGCGAAAGAAGGAGTAACAATATCAAGACAAAACGGGAAAGACTTTTGGTATAATGTCAAAGATGGCTTTCATAAAAGAGTTCGCCCCGATATTGTTATAAACAAAAATGACAAGACATTTATCATTGATACCAAATGGAAGATAATAGCAGATAATCGACCAGGAGATGATGACCTGAAACAAATGTTCGTCTATAATCTATTATGGGACGCGGATCAATTGATTTTGCTTTATCCGGGCAATCAGGAAAACTGCCACGGTTCGTACATGCATTTCAATTTATCTCTTAAAAATCAGGTAGATGTAGAAAGCAAGTTTTTCAATCATTGTTCACTAGCTTTTATAAGCGTGATTGATAAAAATGGAAAACTAATAGATAACGATCCATTTTCTGCACTATTGAATAATTTTTAATAGAGCTTCGTTTTCAATCTGTCTGGCACATACAGGCTCCTACTTAAGGCAAAATTATAAGGTGTAAAAATGGAAAAAACATTTAACGTTCGATAGAATACTTACAATTGGTAGCAGTATTAACAACTAAGCCATACATTTCTTTATCATGTACTTGTCTTTTTTAGTACATTTTTGTTGCCCAAGTGTTGCCCTTAATGTCTAAGTTATTGATAATTAAGAACTGTATATTATTGTGTTGGGAAATGAGACCGATTTTCTTAAGAAACTTAAAAAGTGGACATTCTGGTCATGCCAACTGCCTGTCAGGCAAAAATGCTTAACGTTTTTGAACTGATATTTAAATCTTTTCTTTCACCGTTTTCGTTGACAATTTTTATTACTTCTTCTTCATATCGCTCATCGAGTTTTTTGAAAGCATCAATAATGGCGGAAGTAATGATTGTTGAATCAAATGATTTCTGATGGTCCAGGAATAATATAATACTATTCATGATATTAGCGAATAATAATCCTTCTGAGTATTTTTCACCTTTTTGCCTTCTTTGCGATGAAGGCAGGCAGAAGATTTTTTTATAATAAATGAGCCATGTTGCACCCAGCTTTGATTTAAGAGCCGATTTGACCTTTTCGAGACCACTTAAATGCATATTTCCTAATTCATGAAGGAATTCAAATACTGTTCGGATATTATATTTTGTAACAGGTGTTTTGTCCTCGTAAATAAATACAACCCCTTTTGTTTCGTATTTTGCAAATCTTAGAGAGGTAAGAATATTAATGAATTTCATACAGCCATGGCAAATCATGAAGAATGACTTAGGAGTGAGTCCAATTTCATCTTCATCCATTATATCCGAGAAGTCCTGTATTTCCCAAAACCTGGATAATTCCAATATCCCTTTCGGCATTCCAGATATTTTATCTTTATACAGGTTGAAAATTGAAGAAAGGATATCATCCCGTTCAAAACCTAATTCCAGAAGGGAACTTACCACTCTTTTTATTCTTACAGTTTTATCGTAGCTGAACTCCAATCGTTGCTGAGAACTTAGATTAAATATGGAAATAAGGATCAAATGGTCTATGGAGCACCCGATCATATTATGCGCATCTTTGAACTTTGCAAGATCCAGGGCGAAATTATAAAACTCAGGTTGCAGATATAACCTGTTGTTAAATATCCATCCATAGAAATAAGACTCAATGATGAAATTTTTGGAACTGTTTTTCTTTAAATTCTTCTACTTCAACCCCAATTTCGTCAATTAGGTAAAGAGTAAAATTATTTACAGCAATCAGCATCTCCCTCCTGCTGTAATTGCACAATTCAAAAAAAGCGGGACGGATTCGGTTAGTATCTAATAATAAGTAAAAGCAATTTTGGATCAACTGCATCTTATTGTCGTCAACTTCGCTTTTCCCTTCGGCATCAAACGCTTGTTTGAGAAGTGTCCTTTTATCCGGCCTGTTAAAATAACCAATACGTCTTTCGCAGATCTCACTGGCAAACTTTTCAATAGCTTCCCTAAGCAATTCTCTTCTCTTATGAGCCTTGTCTTCTTGCGATACAAACCCTTTTTCTTCCTGTATTTTTTTGATCTCCACTTCGAACTTTGACTCGTCGATGAATTCATCATATCCTAATTCTATTGGAGTAACGATATATGCGCCTGTATCTGTCCATCCCTGAAATGTTGGATTAGAGGTCCGTATCGCCAGCATAACCTTGGTAGATTCCTTGATTTCACTGGGATATTGCCTTGCAAATTCTCTGAATGCGTCACGCGTCTTATTGTCAATAATGCTGTCAACATTGTCGAAGCACAATACTACAAGCCGCTTACCATGTTTTGAAAGGTGTGAAATATAATAGAGATAATTGTGAGATTCGATTAGTAATGTCATCTCCTCAAGCACTTTAATAAATTTACCAGACTTAGCATGATTCCTCTGATACTGGTACCATTCAGCAAAAGTTTCCTGGTCGTTGGATTTTCCAAAATCATGCATGTTGATTAATTGCCTGTAAAGACGACTAAATGCCGGATTATTGAAGATGGAGGATTTTAGATAGTCTGGTGATTTTATTAAAGCGTCGATTACAGCATAGTCAGAAATACTCTCATTAGATAAGTAGGAGGTTATATTCGCTTTTATTAAATCTTTGACTATTTGGGCAATACTGTTGTAGCTTCCGTTTAATCCATTTGCCTTGTTTATTACTTTGAAGTCTATGTATACAATATAGGCGTTCTCTTCCCCCTTAAGTTTGGATAATATTTTTCGTATAATGGTTGTTTTTCCTGTTCCCGGATATCCTTTAACGATTATTGCAGCCTGATGTTTTCGGAGTTCTATTTCGATTTCTCTTTCTTTTTTTTCCCGGCTTATATACACCTCTTTGAAAAATGACTCTTCATTGAATCCAAAATCCTTCAGGATATTGAATTCCTGTCCGTCAGATATTTCATCTACGGCATAGGTAACGAGAGCTTCAAAAGCTTTATAACTGTAGTCTAATTTATTGGCCATGGCTTTTTAATTCAGAGTCGATTAGTTTCAGAAGTTCTTCTTTTTTTAGCCTCGCAGAGTCAGATTTTGCCCGGTTGGTATCCTGATAGCGTGATTCATCTTCAGAATAGACAGAAATCAACGCCGAGAGAGCGGATATTTTATTGGTTTGATTCATTGAGACCAGTTGTCTGTTAAAGGCAACCTGTTCTTCATGCTGATGAGTTGAGTTTTTTGAATATTCTTCCTGCTGCGCTTTCATGCTTTTACTCTGCAGGAGTATAGTATAAATTAAACCAGCATAGCCAAGACCGGAAAAAAGAGCACTGGCCGCCCCAAACATGCTTCCAAAATTGGCTCGGTCATTCGGATCAGCCATGTATTGGTATAAAAAATAGTAGTTTAGAAAACATAGAACAACCACAAATCCACAGACTATTAAGAATATAAGTAAGTTTCGCATACAGAATTTTGATTATATTAAGATACAGGAAGGCTGTTCTTTAGGATTCAATGGGAAATAGGAGTGGGGAAATCAAACATATGCAAAACCAAATAAAATTTACCACCGTTTAAACACCCTATTTCCATGATATATGGAGTGGAAAGAAAAGAAGACAGATATCGTTTTACGGTGTCTTTGCAGCAGGAGATGCAAAAATTGATTTTTTTTGATAGCGAAGCCTCTCAGTTTATTTAAAAGTGAATAGAAGAGCTTTTTGCTGCAGAAAGGTTATTATTACCAGAGGCCTGAAAGAAATATTCACAGTTGGTAAACTGGATAAATCGGCAACTGTTGAATAAATTGTCTGGTTCACAAAATCTACTGAACTATTAGTTAGCGGATCGAAATGAAGACGCGGATAAAGTGGTGTGTACTCCACTATTAATTCTTCCGCTTAGCCAATACACCCCTCCAACCTCACCCTCTCAACAATCCGAATCCGTTTCCCTTCCGTTTTTATCCATTCCATCGCCGTCCATTCGGAGAATATCTTAAACAGGGTTTCATAGGTAGTGCCTACGTAAGAGGCTATGTCCTGACGGGAGATGGAGATTTTGAGAAACTGTTGATCGTCTTCGCCAAACTGATCCAGTAATAACAACAAGGCAGTGGCTATCCGTCCTTTTACATCACGGTGTGCGAGGTCATTCATGCGTTGCTCTGCATTCTGCAGTTCTGTCGCATAAAACTGCATGAGCTTATAAGATAAGCCTGGATTGGTCTGCAGGCTTGCCTGCAGGTGGTCGTTAGGGATAAAGCAAGCTATGGCCGGTTCCAGTACGGTAGCCGAAACCCGGAAGGCGGTGTCGCCAAATCCGCGGATGCCAAGGATGTCGTGAGCTGTGGCGAAGCGGATGACCAATTCCTTGTCGCCCCCCCATTGTTTATGCACTTTTATGATGCCGCTTTGCATAAAGTACATGCCGGTGGCCGGGTCGCCTTCTGCAAACAATTGCTCCCCTTTTTTGAAAGAAAAAGTTTGCTTTTTGAGACGGGTGAGTTCCAGCCAGGCCGGCTGGCAACCCTGGCAAAAGAAACAGGTGGAGAGGTCACAATCAGTCTTTTGCATTTATTTTATATTGTTTATGCAACAAAATATTTATATTTTTCATTGATTTAGGCGATAAAAATATTGTTTTTGCAATATTTTTGCGCAAAATTCTTCCCCCGATCATGAAAAGACCCGACGAAAGTATTCCTTTAGCGCCTTCCATGACACCCATTTACCCTAAAAATGGGAGATATTCACGCCCTTCGGGTGTAGACCGGCGTATATTTTTTCTCAGCCTCCAGGCTGTCGTCAATGCAATAGTAATCGGGTTAATTGCCAAAGGCCTGGTCTTTTTGATCGACTTTATCACCAACCTGGCATTTTATGGAAAGTTCTCACTGGCTCCTTCCGGTCCCGCGGGGAACCAACTGGGAGTAGCGGTCATTGCCATCCCAGTTATCGGCAGCATACTGGTAGGACTAATTGCACGCTTCGGTTCAAAAGCAATACGGGGTCATGGCATTCCGGAGGCGATGGAAAAAATTATCCTGGATGAAAGCAGGATACCTCCGCTCATCACCCTGCTCAAACCTTTATCGGCCGCAATCTCTATTGGTACGGGCGGCCCCTTCGGTGCCGAAGGACCGATCATTGCCACTGGGGGTGCATTTGGCTCTTTTACCGGCCAGGTCATGCACATCTCGGCATCAGAACGTAAGATCATGCTGAGTGCGGGCGCCTGTGCGGGTATGGCGGCGATCTTCGGAACACCCCTGGCGGCAGTCTTACTGGCTATTGAGCTGCTTCTTTTCGAATTTTCGGCCCGCTCCATAATACCTGTGGCCATTGCCTGTGTCACGGGTGCAGGTATGCATCTTTGGTTATTTGGCAGCGAACCTGTTTTTGCCATGGGTGTTATTCCTGTGCCATCAGGTACCGACCTGGTCATATACATGTGCATCGGTTTAATCATCGGTGTCCTTGCCTCGCTGATATCCAAATCAGTCTATGCGGTGGAAGATCTGTTTGAGAAACTACCGGTTCACTGGATGTGGTGGCCTGCAATAGGAGCGATAGCCGTGGGAGTGGTGGGATATTTCGCACCTTTTACCATGGGTGTTGGCTACGACAATATACAGCACTTGCTCGGCGGTAGCCTGCCTCTGCTGATTCTTTTCTCACTTTGCGTCCTTAAATATATTTCCTGGGTCATTGCCCTGGGTAGTGGAACATCCGGTGGTACGCTTGCGCCATTATTTACTATTGGTGGTGCGCTGGGTTCCCTGCTGGGCATGTGTTTGCTTTATTTTTTTCCCTCACTCGGCATTACTCTCTCAACTGCTGCACTGGTAGGTATGGCCGCCATGTTTGCAGGTGCATCGCGGGCTCTGCTGACATCAATCGTTTTTGCACTGGAGACCACTGGTCAGCCAAATGGATTGTTGCCACTGGTCGGAGCCTGCGTGGCAGCATACTTTGTATCCTTCTTCCTGATGGAAGGAAGCATCATGACCGAAAAGATCCGGAGGCGGGGTATCAGTACTCCGGATTCCTATCAGCCTGATCTGTTGACACATGCCCGTGTCAAAAGTCTTACAAAACCAAAGCCGGATGCAGAGACCTATCCGATCATTAATGAAAATGAGACACTCGATATTTGTGTACAGGTAATGGGAAAACTGAATGTGTCTGCTTTATCGGTCACTTCCGCCAATGATGACACCCTTATTAAAGGAAAAGTAACGGCAATGGATATTATTAAATATTATACCGACCGCAAAGACGCCGAACAGAAATTCAGTGCCCCGGCCCGGACAAAAAGATGGATGGTATATTCAAGGCAGGTGGTAAGGAAGCGGAAGTAGTCAGGCCTGTCCTCTGTCAATTGTAGGCCCGCGATGCATCGCGGGCCTACACATTTCTTACCAGGTCGTTTTCTCCGATCATCTGTGCGGAGTATACGAAAAATGAAATGATTATCTTAGTGAAAACAAATGCCTATGCAGTATAAGGCTGTAAATGCAGACGATTATATCTCCCAGCTCCCCACGGAAAGACAGGCGGCGATGAAAAAACTGCGGACAGTGATTAAGAAGAATCTTCCCAAAGGATTCAAAGAAGGCGTTGGTTATGGTATGATGGGGTGGTCGGTACCGCATTCCAAATATCCTGCGGGTTATCATTGCAAGCCGGAAGATCCTTTGCCATTTATGGGAATTGCCTCGCAGAAAAACTTCATCGCGATATACCATATGGGTATTTATGCCATACCCTCCCTGCACAAATGGTTTGTTGCAGAGCATGCCCGGGCATCATCGAAGAAACTGGATATGGGTAAGAGTTGTCTTCGATATAAAAAGCCGGAAGATATACCGTATGAGCTGATTGGCGAACTGGCAGCGAAGATCACTCCCGATGAATGGATCGAAGTGTATGAAAAGAATCTGAAGCGCTGATGTAAAGTGCTGTGCCTGATAGTGTTTTTGTCATGCTGCTGGCCGTAAAAGGTGTTCAACATCTGCATGGTCATTTATACCGCTGCAGATATGAACTTCAAGTGAAAGTATTTTCTATATCGGGAAATAATCGCCTGCTTATTTAAATAAGCCAGTAAAATTTTCTGCTTTAGCAGTGGTTGTTTCAAAGAAACAGCTTTGATCATTTTGCCCGGGGCTTCCTTCGCGCACAGTATTTTGTGTGTGCTTCAGGCAGAGCGCAGTGGCCTTATTGCCCTGCCAGTATTCAACCGTAAATGCGTAGGTTATCTTTTCTAATTTTCTTGTCGTTGTCTTCAACCGTTTTATCCTTGTTTCCAGCACCTCTCTTATATGCTCTGCACTCATACCGTTATTGATTTTGCCCACACTCCATTCTTCATTTACCCCTTTCTGGGGTGTGATAGTAAGCTGGCCTCCATTTACCATATAAGTACCGGTTTCATATTGCAATACATTCACAGGATTGGTGGCAATGCCCGATGCCGCACTATAAACAAAGTAGTAAGTACCATCTGCATTGAATTTGTATTGATACTTCCAGAAGCCACCAGTATAAAATCCACTACTATTTCCATAGGCAGCCCCATACTTTTCCATTGTCTGGGCTTCCCATATTTTTCCAGAAATAGGTAAATTGATAGGGGTGCCTGGCGTAACTTCTTTGGTATCCGCCACAGCACCTGTTGTAATTGGTTTATAGCTGAAAGCTATTTTAGTACCTGCCGGTAACTCAATCGATGGCTTGTCGGGAGTATAGGGCCTTCCATACAACCAGGAGTTTTTAAAGGAAGCATTATTGCTGAATGCGCCGTCTCTGAATGTGTGTTTGCTGTATTGCAATACGAGATTTGTTTTTTGAATGCCGGAGAAATAATGAAAACTCATCGTGTAAATAACCTTCTCCAGTGTACGCTTTTCTGTTTTAAGCAGCTTGCCTGCCTTGTCACTACCCGCTTTACTCCAGCTTTCTATGGTGCCGCTTTGGGGTGAAATGGTGAGTTGGTTACCGTTAAGTTTATAGGTCCCCCTTTCGTAGGCAAAAACGATCTCGTTCTGAGCAAGATAACTAATGTTTTTTTGCAGAAACTGGTAGCTCCCATCTTCGTTGAAATAATATTCGCGCCAGTCGTACCCTGCCGTATTGGGCTCACTCTGATATTGCCCCCAAATACCCCGAAGCTGGCTGGCAGTTGAACTGGCTGCAGCATCGTTGTTGCCGGTACTTTGGTTGGCGGATTCTTCTCCGGCAACTGCGGACTGCTGTATGCTTGTATTTGATGCGGAAGCGGCCAGGGATTTATTTTCGAAACCTGTTTTAACCCCGGGAGGGTTATCAATGATTGATTCCGATTTGCGGAAAGAGTAATGGGATACATATACTTTGCTGGCGCTGTTAAGTTCCCCGCCATCTCTTTCAGTAGACTTGCCTGTATTAAGATCAAGCCGGTAGTCGTCAGATCCTGAGAAATATTTTATGTCAAAAGAGTAGGTTATTTTCTCCGGTTTGAATTCGTAGGCTTTTATTGGCTTACCCCATTCTTTGGTACTGCTTGTCTTTGCCCAAAAACCACCCTTCCCGTTTTTGGGTGTAAGGGTTAGCTGGTTTCCATTGATCTCATACGTACCGGATTCGAAAATGAATAAAATATCTTTTGTCTTAGTGAGCCATTGCTTATTACGAAACAAATAGGTGCCATCGGGGTAAAAGGCATATTCCTTTCTCAGGTACCCGGCTGTGTATTGGGGCATGCCGCCGACAACATACCCGGTTGTTTCGAGGATGTAGTCGGTCCATAAACCTACGACAGATGATTTGCCAGGCTGGCCTGAACGCGTACCCGGGCTGTCGGCCTGTTTTTTCGTAACAGCTGTCAGTTCCAATGAATTGATCAGTGAAAGCAGCTCGTTTTGATATTGCTGGGTATTGGTGATCAACACCACGCTGACCATTTGTCCACCGCCGGTAGCCGTCATCAATGTGGCCACACCCTTCGTAGCGCCATCGGAATAATTTGCACTGCCCGATACAATATCCCAGCCATTTTCCTGCTGCGGCGCCAGCATACTGGGCGCTTCGTTTACCTGTACGGTACTTTTTATAAGCCTGGTCCAATCGGTAGTAAAATTTTCAGCCGCTGTTCCACCTGCTGCTGTCGCCTTCGTGATGATGGCAATGGCATAGCCTCCTGATTTTTTGTCGGAAACTGATAATTGCACACCACCCTCGCTTTGCTCTTGCTGCCAGCCTTTTGGCACTGCAAAAGAGACTACATCAAAATTTTTTTTCTGTGCAAAAGCAGCATCGGCCAGGAAGATGAATGTCAGGAGGGCAAAATGATGTTTTATTGTTTTCATGTGCTGGTTTTAAAACCTCAATAAGAATATTTTGACCGGGGTTACCGGATTTACTATTACCGGTTATAATAGGTATAGTAAGTTGTATCGCTTAATCCGAGAATGCTGCCGGGTTGCGTATAAATAGCAAAGGTGCGCCTCGTTACCAGGCCCAGTTCATCCGTTTGATAACTATACTCAGCGGTTTGGCGTATATTTTTGTTATTCAGCAGGTCGTAATAGGTGGCCTTTTTCAGCAGATTGACAGCAGGCTTGCTGAGATAAGAAGTGGGCAGGCCGGAATTGTAATAGTCTGCACGGTAAGTGAGGTTGGAGTAATACTCCATCACTACCGAATCTCTGGCAGGTGCGATAGACGGATTGAATGAATTACGGATGTATATGCCATAGAGTGTATTCCCGTTTTGATACACATATTTGTTGTCGTTATCATAGCCGGAATAATGGATTATTTCCCGGTCAAATGTACCATCGGGGTTATGCTCATATTTTCCGGATTGGATTACCGTAGAATTTGTCGCCAGCCAGAAGGTATCAATATAGACTTTGTTTGTGCGTCTGTAATAGCCTTTAGTGGGGGAGATTACACCGTTATTAAACTGCTCCTGGGTATACGTATTATCAGATAGTTTATAATTGTACACAGATACAATGCCGGAAGACTTGCGTAATTCATAGCTGATAGCAGTGCCTGAATAGGTGTAAAGAGCGGTATCGAACGATTGACTGCTCCCACCGGTAAAGTAAGTGGTTCGTTTGCTCGTGGCTTTTTTAATTTTGTACAGGGAGTAATCGGTGCCTGCTTGCTTTGTTGCATTTTTTTTGCAGGCACTGATCAAACAGAGTAAAATAAGTGCAGGGATGAATAGCTTCATGATAAGTGTTTTTTAGCAACGCTCTATGGGTCAAAGATGATCGTATAAGACATCCGCGTCAATCATTATAAAAGAGGATTTTTGGCAATAATCAGGCTCTGCCCCGGGAAAATAAATCTGAGAAAAGGAGGTCTGATAATCAGATTCGTGCAGTTTATTTTGTAGGTCCGCGAGGCATCGCGGACCTACAACTATTTTACCGCCCTTTCCCTGCCTTATTCCCCCATTCTTTTCTTGTGAACCACATCGGCCTGCCGGCCGTGGAGGTAAAAAGGTCAGTTAACATGACTGTGCAAACAATTGTTGAATTGCAATATAAAAACGGAGTTATTATTTTTCAATGTTCCCCATGACAACAGGAAAGCGCCAGCCAGCCATTTTTACAGCAATTTCCTGAATCCTTGGAAGCCGGGGTTATTGATATAATTATCCCGCACGTTCAGCATAAACTTATTTAACGTTCTATAGCGGTACCTTACTTCTATAATGATGGATTTAGGCGCTCATATGTTAACTGCGAATCGTAAAACATTCTGGGGCTTAGACCAAAGAAGCTGCTTTTGCCTGCTCTCCGGTCAACTGGGATATTTTTTTCTTACAAACATTTTCAAAAGTCCGCATCAATTTTGTTGCCTGTACTTTCTGTGTACCCGTATAACCGGTATCCCCGGATTTTTTGAAGGTTATTTAGTAGGGTTTAAGGACAATAGATTTATCTGCTGGCCGGCATGTACCGCATCTATATTCAACCCGCTTGCAATGGTCATAGTGGCTGTTGCGCCTTCTTCACCAATCACGAGCGGACCGGCTGTGGCTTCGATGCCGGCAGATCCTACTACACCCATATCGGAAGGAATAAAGTCACTCCCCACCGTGATGAACATCTGGGCTCCGATGCTGCCTCCTAAAAAAGGAGCTTCGATATTGCCACCCACTCCGGCACCGATCGTAAACTCACCTGTTTTGAAATTCTGTGAAATGCTGCCGATGACGGCTTCACCCGCTTCAAGGGTCCAGCCATTACAGTTGGATTTAAAACTGCCTACTCCAAACGGAATTTTTACAGAGAATGGACAGTTGCCCGGATTTTCATCGGCGTTGATAGCCGGCTTTTGGGCAGCGGTCTGTTTTTCGCATTGATAAACGATCGTATGCGCTACATCCAGTGCCTGGAGGTTGCCATAATCATCTACGGTTTTAAGCAGGCTATGAGCGATCTGGTAAAACTTTTGGTTATACATGGTTTGTGTTACCAAAAACCTGTTCCAGTACAACTGCTGATTGGTATAATCGTAGAAATCATAGATATTCCTGCTTACAAACTCATCTACCAGTTCTGTTGTTTTTTTAAGGTATTTATTCAGCTCCTCTTTTTGTGCTTTGCAGGCTTCGTAGGGATCCGGAATGTCGGAGCGTATTTGCTTTGTTACAGCCTTCAGATCGTCCTGCATTTTTGCAATCTTCATACGAAGCGAGTTATACTGCGGGGCGATACGCATGGCGAAGTCATTAAAATATAAGTCGGCCTGCATGGTCATAAACCTTGCTTTTTTGGCCAGGAAGGTGTTGCTGGTATAGCCGCCCCATAAAGCCAGTTTTTCGGTGCTGGTCATCCTGGCGGTTTGTGCTTCAAAGTCGCTGTTGGCTTTTTGCAGTTTTCTTACCCAGTCTTCTTCAACGCGGTGTATCTGTAATCTTTTTTCAATGGATTCTTCTACTTCTTCAAAACTGAAAGCGCAGGGGCGGACCTTGTATTTTTCCGGTGAAAAAATCTCCGGCACTTTCACTCTCATGGAAGCATAGTTGAGTTTGATATTTTTCTTTGTGACGAGTTTTTCCAGTGTTTCGGAATAGCCGTCTCTCATTACTTTTTCAATATAAGGGGCGGCAGCAGCGGGATTGCTCCCATTCGCTTCAATGAAGCCCATACCGCAGTTGGCCGACACATTTCCCGGATTTGCAGCAAGTGCGCGCATAAAGCAGGCCTTTGCCTTGTCTTTTTCTCCTAATGAAAGATAGGATTGCCCCATGTTGCTTAGTAACAGGTCTGACTTAAACCGCGTATTCAGGTATTCGAGCAGCGGAATGGCGTGTTGCGGATAACCGGATTGATGCAGGATGGCAGTTATGTTTTCCTGGGATACAGCCACATTTTTATTAATAATAGCCACGCAAAGTGCTGCATATACCGATGCATCTATATACTGCTCCATAAAAAACAAAACAGGCAAATTGTTGAGCTGTGTGGCATTGCCCTTATTTTTATCGACCAGCAGGTCGATATTGTTTTTTATTGCAGCAGGAACCTTTGCTGACACTTCGGCTTTTAATCGTGTCAAATAAGCGTCGTACTGTGTGGTGGTAGTTATTTTAGGAAGCGCGTTTAACAACGTAAACTGTTTTTTGGGAATATCGGTACTCTGGCTTTTGGCAAGCCCGGTGGCGCCTTTGGGTGAACTGGTAGTAGTATTGTTATTGACGGCGTTGATGGCATTATCCATTTTTTGCCCCATTCCCATAGCGTTCAGTGTGCTATCATAAAGCCTCCGGGCTTCGGGACTCATTTTGGATAACTGATCATTCAGTTTTTTCTGTGCTTCAGCCAGCTTTTTTTTATTGGCTTCCATTTCCTCTTTGGAAGGCTTTTGGGCAAAAGCGCCGACTATCAGTATACTGAAGAGAATAACGAGTCCTGCCTTTTTCATTTTGTGTATTATTTGCTTTTATAAAAAACCATTTCGGCAACGTTGTTGGCAATATTGGTATCGGCAATCCTTCCTTTCAATACCAGTTTTAGCCGGTGCTGACCAGGCAGCAGGTTGGCGCCAAAAGGTACATCGGGGGTGCCATGAAATTGTTCTCCCGGTTTTATGACCAGGTTGCCTCCATAGCTACTCAACGCATATTCACTGGCAGGCACACCGTTTACATATACCTGTATCGTATAGTCATTTGTTTTCAGATCAATGACGGCGCTTCCCGTATTTTTAATGGTATAGTAATAAGTGCCCGGCCGCACACTGTCGATCGCTATGGCAGCGTCTGCTTTCTGAACTGCAGTAGTGGTTGACGACGCTGGTTTTTTATTTTGCGGCAGGGGGCCTGATTTTTCCCGTGCAAAGAGAAAGAGACAGGACAGTATCAGCGATATGGTGAGTATACTTTTATTCATGGCGACCGGTTCTTCGAATGAAGTATTTGTGGTAATTTTTACCAACTCAAAAATGCGCTCCTCATTCCGGCATTCATATCGTTAAAAAGCATGATTTTCAGGTAGCGGATATCATTAAAAAGGATGAGGAAATCGCTGGTGGGGCCGCCTATTTTTGTAAAGCTCCCAAGCTGAGTGTTTAAAAATGAAAAAAATAGTACTTATACTGTATGCGCTGACTGCCGGCCTCAGGGTACCGGCTCAGGGGCCTTTAAATAAAGACAGCCTGCTCCGTCAGTTGTCACTGGTCAAAAGCGATACGGAAAAGGTGGATCTGTACCTGGGTATCGGCGATCAGTATATGCTTACCGATATTCCACTGGCTAAACAGTATTACCGGCTGGGCGGAGAGCTTAGTAAAAAAGCCAGTTATAGGGAGGGTGTATTCCGCTATTATGCTGCCTTTTCTGATGCACTGGCCCGGCAGGGTTTTTTTGATTCGTCGCTTGTACAAAATCTGGAATCGGTAGAGTGGAGTAAAAAGATGCGTGACTCATTGCACCAGGCACTGACCCTGGTCAATACAGGTGTATCTTACTGGCGGCTGGATGACTTTGAGAATGCGGTCAATTATTTTGAGGAAGGGAAAAGCATCTATTCACTTATAGGCAACATGCAGTATGAGGGACAAATAGACGATATGCTGCAAAACCTGGCAAGGGCCATGCATCAGTATCGTAAAGCGGTGAATTATGGACTGGCAGCTGTAGATAAATTAAAAAGATTCGGTAACCGCGCCTTGCTGGCTTATGCTTATAATAATGTCGGGCTCAACTATATTCATCTGAATATGTATGATTCGGCAAAATATTATCTTGAAAAATCGGCAGCGATGCTGCCTCCCGATTCTGACATATTAATACCGGCTACCAATAGCCTCAATATGGGATTCGTGTACTGGAAACAGGAAAACTATGACAGCCTGAAAGTATATGCAGACAAAGCACTGCAGTTCTCCCGAAAGCATGGAATGCCAGAATATGAAGGCTTTGCCTTGTGGGGGCTGGGGCATTATTATTTATATAAGAAGAATTATGCTTCGGCAAAGGAATGTGCGGACACGGGCCTGGCGATCGCCAACCGGCACAATTTCAGAGACCAAAGACTCAAACAGCTGAAGTTGCTTTCCAGTATTGCCTATGGCATGCAGGACACCAAACTGGGAAGCCATTATGCCAATCTCAGCGAATCACTGGGTGATAGTATCCTGAACGAATCCGTAACAAAGAATACGATTATCACTGAGAAAAAATTTGAAACACAGAAGAAAGAAGCACAGATAAAATTGCAGCAGACGCAGCTCCGGCAGAAGACCACACTTAATTATTTCCTCATTGCAGGCGCTGCTGCATTGCTGATCATCTCCCTGCTTACCTACCGCAACTACAGGAACCGGCAGAGATGGCAGCAGGCGAGAATTGATGAACTGGAAACAGAAAGACAGCTAACTGCTACCGAAGCAGTGTTGAAAGGAGAGGAGCGGGAACGGACCCGCCTGGCCAAGGACCTTCATGATGGCCTGGGTGGCATGCTGAGCGGTATTAAATACTCGCTGAGCAGTATGAAGACCAACCTGCTGATGACGCCCGAGAACATGCACACATTTGAACGTAATATAGATATGCTCGACAGCTCTATCAGGGAAATGCGTCGTGTGGCGCATAATATGATGCCGGAGATACTGGTGAAATATGGGTTGGACGCTGCATTCAGGGAGTTTTGCGGTGAAATAGACCGGAGCGGTGTACTGCGTGTGGCCTATCAGTCGATTGATATGGATAAGGCCGAAATTGAACAAACCACAGCCGTTACCATTTATCGTATAGTGCAGGAACTGGTAAATAATGCTATCAGGCATGCCGGGGCAGAAAATGTGCTGGTTCAGACGCATGTATCAGCACAGGAAAAACTACTGATGCTCACTGTAGAAGACGATGGTAAAGGGCTTGATACCGCCATGCTGAAAAAATCATCGGGTATGGGCTGGAGTAATATTCAGCATCGTGTTGAATTTTTGAAAGGCAAAATTGACATAAATTCGGACAAAGGAAAGGGAACATCTGTTTTGATAGAAATAACCATTTAGTGAAAGCGAGTGTATTTATAGTGGATGATCATTATATGGTAATAGAAGGCATCCGCTCATTGTTGCAGTATGAAAAGGATATTGACTGGGTGGGGCATGCTACTAATGCGGCTTCCTGCCTGGCTTTTCTTAAACAGCAGCGGCCAGATGTAATACTGATGGATGTAAACCTGCCGGATATGAGTGGTATCGATCTTTGCAAGCAGGTAAAGGAACTGTATCCGGATGTATTTGTGCTGGGATTGAGCACCTTTAATCAGCAACCGGTTATCCGCAATATGATGGACAATGGCGCTTCGGGTTATGTATTGAAGAATGCAACCCAGGAAGAACTGCAGGATGCCATTCAGGCCGTGATGACCGGCAAAACCTATCTGAGCATAGAGGCTGCGCAGGCCCTGCGCGAACCGGGTAATGAATTGCCTTTAATAACCCGGCGCGAAAAAGAAGTCTTACTACTGGTTGCCGATGGGTTTACCAATGCAGAAATAGCGGAAAAACTTTTTATCAGTATCCCTACCGTCAATACACACCGAAAAAGCCTGCTGGGCAAGTTTAATGTAAATAATACAGCGGGTCTGATAAAACTGGCGGCAAAGCATAACCTGGTGTAGAGATTCCGGGAAAGGAATTTACCTCGCTGACCGCCTGCTGTCAACAATTGACCGCCTCATTTGTAATATGCTGAAATAATCATCTCATGTCACTGCTCTTCAGCCCACTGGCCATAAAAGGTATAACCCTCAAAAACCGTATTGTGGTTTCTCCCATGTGCCAGTATTCTTCTGTCGATGGTTTTGCAACTGACTGGCATCTTGTTCATTTGGGAAGTCGTGCCGTAGGCGGCGCATCGCTGATCATACTCGAAGCTACAGGAGTGTCAGCCGAAGCACGTATTTCGCCGCAGGACCTGGGCCTATGGAAAGAAGAGCATATCGAAAAGCTGAGCCGGATTACCGGTTTTTTGAAAGAGCAGGGTGCAATAGCCGGTATTCAGCTGGCGCATGCCGGACGAAAAGCCAGCACCAAAGCACCCTGGCTTGGACGCGATAAGGTGAGCCCGGAAGAAGGCGGCTGGCAAACCGTGGCACCTTCGGCTGTTGCTTATTCTTCCGGCTATCCTCACCCGGCGGAGCTGGATAAAAAGGGAATTCAAAAAGTGATCAGCGATTTCAGTGCGGCAACCGAACGGGCGCTGCAGGCAGGTTTTGAAGTGATCGAAATCCATGCTTCGCATGGTTACCTGCTCCACCAGTTTCTTTCACCACTTACTAATCTGCGCACCGATGCCTATGGCGGAAGTTTCGAAAACAGAACAAGACTGCTGCTCGAAGTGGTAGATGCAGTGAAAAAAGTATTACCAGCACAACTGCCTCTTTTTATCCGGATACCGGGTAGTGACTGGGCCGATGGCGGCTGGAATCCGGATGATGCGGTGGCACTGGCACGCCTGCTGAAAGAAAAAGGAGTGGATGTGCTGGATGTGACATCAGGAGGTCTGGTCTCACATCAGAAAATCAGTGCCGGACCGGCCTATCAGCTACCATTTGCTTCGCGTGTAAAAAAAGAAACCGGCATACTCACCTCTACCGTAGGTATGATCACCAATGCGGTGCAGGCAGAATCCATACTCGTGAATGGCGACGCCGATCTCATCATGATGGCGCGGGAACTACTGCGTGATCCTTATTTTCCTCTCAAAGCAGCGCATGAGCTGAAAGCAACTATTACCTGGCCCAAACAGTATGAGCGGGCTAAGCTCTGATGAAAATACCGTCCAGCACGGATTTTATATGTGAAGCCTGAATGATTCATTTGTGGCAAAATGAATCGATGAAAAAGAATGTAATTGCCGTTATCATATTAATATTACTGATGACCGGTATAAATGCCCAAAAGATCAGAACAGGTATCTATGCGGGAGTGGGTTTTGCCAGCCAAAAATCAGATTATTTGCAGATCAGCACCCTGCCTCTTTCTGAAGGAGGAATGAGTGCGCATTATGGTATTCACTTTAATTTTCCTCTTGTCAAAAGGGTAGAGCTGGAAACGGGTATACAGAAAGTGACCCGCGGATATTCCTATGTCGATTTTGGTAACGCATTTGCACAGAAGCAATACACCAAAATACAGGGTGTTTCTGTGCCGGTGATAGCGTTGGTACATATCCTCGATTATCCGGAAGAAATTCCTTTTCGTTTCAGTATAGGTCTGGGCACCTATCTAAGTTATGCAGTGAGCGGAAAGATCAGTTATGAGGATGGTACAAACCAGAAAGCCAAATTTTCCAATGCCAGGCGCACCGAATTTGGTCCGCGCTGGATGGCCAAATGGGAGTTTGCCCATAAGTTTGAATGCTATCTCTCCAGCGATATGAAATCAACCAATATTCTCAAGAATGGAAGTGGCTATATTAAACAGGGTAGCTTTCAGGTGGGATTGGGGTATGTTTTTTGAGTAATTTTCCCTGTCGTCCTATAGCATACTTCAGCCGCTGCGCACGCTAAACGGAATCTTATCCTATTTTAGTGGCCAGTTTTGGCTATGGTCCGGATAATACTTTCATTTGTTTTCCTGATTGTTTCCCTGCGGGCAAGTACTCAGTCCTCGCCGGAGGCTGTGCTATTTAAAAAGACCATGGACAGCGGATATTTTTACCTGAACAATTTCAGGGCATATGAGTCCATGCTGCATTTTGGAAAGGCCATACGGGAAGCCGGTCAATTGAAAAGTAATTTTTATTATGCAGCGGCTTTGTTTGGTGCCGGACAGGCTACCTGGTATGCGGGCAATTTCAGAAATGCCGCCGATACGGTAGAACTGGCTATCCGCTATTTCCCCAAAAAGTATAAGTATGATATCATTGGGGCGTATCGTATACTTAGTAACATTTATGACGACCTGGGTGAATATGAAAACGCCTTCAGGGCTGTGCAGGCAGCGCTGAGCATGAATGAAAATGCAGGTGAACACAACCGTGTACTTCCCTTAATACAGCTGGGAAAATTGTATCAGAATATTGGCGACCTGGAGTCGGCCTATCATTACTATGAACTGGCCCGCAATGAAAATCCACGCGTGGGCGATTATCCGTTTCGTGAATTGAATCATAACCTGGGCAATCTGTATGTAGCCCGCAACCAGCTTGACTCAGCCGATTACTTTTACCGGTTGTCGTTCAAAGGAAACCCTAATAGCCGTCTCATCCGGTTACGCCTGGGCGATCTGTATCTGCTAAAGAAGCAATATGACAGTGCGTATTACTATCTGCAGCCTTTGTATGAAGAAATGCTGGCCGTTCAGGATGTGAACCTTGTATCGGGTACGAGCATTGGCCTGGCAAAGATTGCCTATGCGCGGGGCGAATTCAAACTGGCAGAACGCCTGGCCAGTGAGGGGTTTGCAGTCGCATCACAAAAAGGGATATTTCGCTTTTATAAGGAGGCTTCGGGACTACTGGCTGCCATAAAAGAAAAACTGGGCGATGTGGGGCCGGCATTACACTATCGTAAATTGTACGACAGCCTGAAAGATGCCGGCACTTCGGATATATACAAAGGGCAGTTGTTTGCCCTCTGGCAAAAAACACATGCCGCAGACTTGCAGGCATTGCGTGATGAAAAAAAGATTGCTGAGCGTACGGTCATTATTGTTTGCCTGGCAGCAGCGCTGGCCATTGCCGTTATTATTTTTCGCTACCAGCATATTCGCCTGCGGTTAAAACAACGTGCATCTGAACTGGAGATGCAGGCGCTGCGGGCACAGATGAATCCGCATTTCATCTTCAATTGCCTGAGTGCCATCAACCATTTTATTCTCGACAATCAAAACGACAGGGCTTCCGATTATCTTACGCGGTTTTCGCGATTGGTACGGATGGTACTGGTCAATGCCGGTAAAGATGCGATACCACTCGACGAAGAGCTGGATATGCTGCGGCTTTACCTGGAGATGGAACAACTCCGCTTTAAGCAAGCCTTTACCTACACCATTGATATCCGCAAAGAGTTGCCCCTGTCTCAACTGCAGGTGCCCTGTTTTATTCTGCAGCCATTCTGTGAAAATGCCATCTGGCATGGTCTATTGCATAAGGAAGGAGAAGGCCGGCTGGAAGTCATACTGGATTATAAGAAAGGAACACTGCGGGTGGTCATCCGCGACAATGGTATCGGTCGCAAAAAAGCGGCTGAACTTAGCAAGAAACCTCATTCCTCCATGGGGCAGCAATTGACCGAATCCCGGCTGACATTGTTCAACCGCGAAAGAGATAAACGTACTTCCATGAAGATTAATGACCTGGTTGACATCAACGGGGAAGTTGCGGGTACCGAAGTAATTTTATTTATCCAAACGCCATTAGCTTCATGATAAGAGCCATAGTAGTAGACGATGAGCCCTATGCTTCGCAGGCACTGCAGACATTGCTGAAAAAACATTGTCCGGATGTGTCGGTGATAGCGGCCTGCCATTCGGCTATGGAGGCGGAGCAATTCATTAGTGAACTGAAACCCCAACTTGTTTTTCTCGACATTGAAATGCCGCATCGCAATGGCTTTGAACTGCTGGAACGTTTTATGCCTGCGGGTTTCCAGGTTATTTTTACTACGAGCTATGATCAGTATGCTATAAAAGCCATCCGTTTCAGTGCGCTTGATTACCTACTCAAGCCTGTAGATCCACTGGAGTTGCAGGCGGCTGTTGCCAAAGTAAGCAGACCCAACGAGCTGCTTGCGCAGCAATTGCAGCTGCTGTTGCAATCATATCGTGAGCCTGCTGCCGGCAACCGGATTGCCCTGCCTACCCAGGAAGGTTTGCAGATGGTAGCTATCGATACCATTCTGTACTGTACGGCCAGCAGTAATTATACCACGCTGGTAATGAAGGACAGGAAGAAACTGGTTGTATCCCGCACCCTTAAGGAAATTGAGGAAATGCTCGAAGAGCATGGATTTCTCCGCATTCACCATTCGCACATGGCGAATGTCAATGCCATCGAAAAATATATCCGGGGCGAAGGGGGGGCTGTCCTCATGATGGATGGCACCGAACTGGATGTTTCGCGCTCCCGGAAGGAAACACTTCTGAAGACCCTGCAGGCGCGCCGCTAAGGCCCGCAGGTTACTCGTTCATACCCGCAGACTGCTCGTTGGTATTCAGACGCCTTTATTACCGGGGTAGTTTTACGGGTATGAGGATAGTGCTGCTCTCATTGCTCATCTGCTTTTTACTGCCCTGTAAACTGGCGGCTCAGTCTTTAGTGGGCCGGGTCATGGGCATAGCGGGTCAGCCGCTTGCACTTGTTTCAGTATCCCTTTTGCGCGACACTTCATTTGTGGCAGGAAGCGTTACGGGCAACGATGGCCGGTTTCAGCTGAATGCACCGCTTACTGCAGGTATCACCTACACCCTGCGGTTATCCCTGATAGGCTATGAGCCGGTCGTTCACTCATTTGTTTTTCCTGATATATCCGCCCTGACTGATCTGCGGCTGCAGCCTGTGCGGCAAATGCTGGGAGAAGTGGTGGTGACGTCCAAAAAGCCGCTGGTCACGCGACAGGCAGACCGTTATACAGTGAATGTGGAAGACAGTTATCTGTCGGGTGGTCGCACCGGGCTGGAAGTATTACAACATTCGCCGGGATTGTGGGTATCGCCCACCGGCGATATCCGCATTATAGGTGGGCAGACGGTCACGGTTATGATCAACGATGTAGTGCAGCGGATGCCGGCTGCTGATCTTGCCAATTTTCTCCGTTCATTGCGCTCAGAAGATATCAGCCGTATCGAAGTGATCCCTAACCCGCCCGCCGAGTTTGAAGCCTCCTCATCGGGAGGGATCATCCATATCATTCTCAAAAAAACACGTAAGAATGGTCTTACGGGAACGGCCAATGCCGGTTATCGTATACAGGGCAGCAAAGGATACAGATGGGCTGGTACTTCGGTAGATTACAAACTAAACCGCATCTACGTTACAGCCGGTATCAATGGCGCTATCGACCGTAGTATGTATACCGGTTATACCGATGTGACTTATCCGGACAAAACAGGACTGTACAATTTTACCCGGCGCGATAATGACAATCGCCGCTATTTTTTCAGGGCAGGCATGGTCTATGATTTTCATCCGCGCCATTCGATATTCCTTCAGACGCTTACTACAGGCAGCAAACTGATCCAGTATTTCCGTTCCGATCTTCTTTATCGTCTTTCCGCGGGCAACGTAACCGGTGAGGCTGTTTCTGCCTGGCGCCGTAAACCCCGGCAGGGCAGCTATACACTCAATTATAACTGGAAAACAGATAGCCTGGGTTCGGGGCTTCGTGTTATCCTTGATCATACTTATAGCTTAAAAACAGAGTTGAATGAACTGATCTCCGAATACAGCGACAACACGCGCGACCGGTCTTACCGCACACTTACTCCCAGTGATACTTATATCAATAGCGGGCAGGCTGATCATACGCAGCGGCTAAACAAAAGATCGGTACTTAAAGCCGGTATAAAATTCGTACATACCGATCGCGATAATGAAGTACTGGCCGAACGGTTACAGGTATATGAATGGAAAAAGGATACGGCGGCGAGCGACCGGTTTCGGTATACGGAGAAACTCTTTATGTTTTATGCTGCATATGAAATAACGGTTGGTAAGACAAGTATAAAGACAGGATTGCGGGGTGAGCAGACTGTTGCCAATGGTTGTTCATTGACGCTGAATGAATCGATCCGCCGCAGGTATTTTGGCTGGTTCCCTTCGCTGTTTATTTCGCATGTTCTGAATGAAAAGAAGGGTACGGCGATCAATATCAACTACGCGCGTCGCGTACGCCGCCCCGGGTATAATGACCTGAACCCCTATCGCCTGCAGGTACATGATTTTACCGTTTTGACGGGCAACCCCAACCTGCTTCCCCAATTTGCACACAGCTTTCGTACCACCTGGGTGGCATCACGGTGGTTTTCGGCAGGAGCCTATCTGCAGACGGTGAAGAATTATATTGCTCAGACAGCTTCCACTATCGACAGCAATATCATCGAATACCGGTCAAAGAATTATCCAAACAGTACGGATTATGGTGTTTTTATAGAGGGCAATTTTACCGTGGCTAAGATCTGGAATAGCCGCAGCAGTATTTCGGTATACCGGCTATCAAACGATATTGAAGGGAATAAATACCGCCGCGAGTCTTTTTCATTTCAGACCATCCAGGTTATTTCACTAAAGAAGATCATGGAAATTGACCTGGTGACACAATACACTTCTGCATCATTGCAGGCCAACCAGCAGACAGCCTGGTTGTTTTATACGGATATCGGACTGGCACGTAAATTTTTTCAGGACAAGGGACGTCTTCGTTTTGCTGTTTCAGATGTGTTCAATACGTTTCGCGAAAAGGACCTGACCGAGTTTAATCAAACACGTATCGACTTTTACCAGAAAAGACCCACACGCACATTTGCATTGTCGTTCAGTTATGCATTTAATGCAGGAAAAAAATTTACAAGGAAAAGACTGGATAATAACGACAGCGAAGAAAAATCGCGGTTGTAAAGATCATGGGAACGCTACTTTCATTAAGCAGTTTGTAGCAATTTGTTCTCATAGCTGGGGGGCCGGACTGGAGACCGGCCCCTGTTTTTTTGAATGGGTTAGTATCAAATACAATTACCGACGATTATTTCTTCTTTACGTCTATGACAACAAACTCGTGAGCAGGATCACAGAGCTTACCACTTACCGACACAGCGACCTCAACTTCCAGCTTTCCCGTAAAACCTTTCGTAGACACTTTTATGATGCGCGTGTTATCGCTACCTACAATCTCACCACCACTCAGGTACCATTTGTAAGCAGGCGTACCGCCGGGTTCACTTGCTGTAGCTGTGAAAGTGATGATGTCGCCTTCCCTGGCCTGAGCCTTGCTGGCCTTGAGGATCACTTTTTTGATGCACGGCTCTGCTTTACGTTGATAGGGCTGAAATTCGCAACCGGAACGAACAGGAATGTATATCACCTCCACTTCATTTGCCGGCAGACCCGCCTCGGTATAAATACCCACTCCTCCGTATTCTCCGGTACGTTCTACTTCGGTAGAACCCAGTACCCGCGGGAGTCCATATTTTACAAACTTTGCAGTTTTATAAGGCACTTCTTCATTGTTGATGTACCAGCCCGCTTTGGATGCATATTCTTTACCCTCCTGCGGATAAACATCGTAAAACTTTTTGGTTACTCCATTGACGGTAATGGTACGTTCGCCGCTGGCGGGGTTATAGTCGACTTCAACTATTTTCAGCACTCCTTTTTCAATCACACATTCCTTTATTTTATGCAACTGCTGCGAAGAAGCAGTCAAGGTCAGGAATACCAGGGAGATGAAAAGCGCAACTAATTTCATGATGAACGGTTTTATCGTTCTAAAATAACTGCCTGTCCATTAATCCTCAATACCGTGGAAGCGGTATTTTTAATGACAAGGTTTCCTGGGGAGTAGGACAAGTACAGGGATGAAATAAATATCACTGTTGTTCCGGGAAAATTCGTATTAAAAGAAAGGGGGATCTTCTAATCAGCTTATAACATTGTTAGATATGGCCACAGGGTGTCAGGGGCTCTTTATCCCATTTCTTCACTATATTCTCTTATTTTTCTTGTGAACCACATCGGCCAGGTAAATTATCACCGGTGGCTGATTGACGGATAGAGCGTATACCGGTGTTATTTACTTTTTCATGGAGCGATACACACCCAGTTCGAGTCCACGCAGTTCTGCCAGTCCGCGCATACGTCCGATACAGGAGTAACCCGGGTTGGTCACTTTACCGCGATCGTCGAGCATCTGGTGGCCGTGGTCTGGCCGGAAGGGGATAGGTGCAGATACAGATTGCTGTATATGCACCAGTTCTTTCATAATGGCATACATATCCGTATCTCCATCGAGATGGTCGGCTTCGTAAAAATTGCCCTCTTCGTCGCGTCGGGTATTGCGCAGATGTACAAAGTGAATACGTTGCCCGGCCTCCCGGATCATCGCCGGCAGATCGTTGTGCGGATGAGCGCCCAGTGAACCGGTACAGAAACAAAGTCCGTTGCTGGTATTGTCAACAGCATTCAGGATATACTGCAGATCGTCGGCGGTGCTTACAATGCGGGGCAGACCCAGGATGTCGAAAGGCGGATCGTCGGGGTGAATAGCCAGTTTGATACCCATTTCATCTGCCACCGGACAGATCTCCTGCAGAAAGAGCCGCAGGTGTTCGCGCAATTCTTTTTTTCCGATGTTTTTGTAGGTGTCGAGCTTTGCCTGCATCTGTGCGACCGATTGTTTTTCTTCACCGGGTATACCAAACATAATAGTAGCAGCCAGTTGTTTTAACTGATCGGTAGTCATTTCGTGATAGCGGACTCCCGCCTTCTCTGCAATAGGCAAAGGATAAGAAGTACTGGCATTTGCACGTTGCAGGATATAGATATCAAATACAGCGAGGTCTGTCCAGTTAAAATAAAGGGCAAGTGAACCATCTGGCATGCGATAGTTCAGCTCTGTGCGTGTCCAGTCATTGACCGGCATGAAATTGTATGTAACCAGTCTGACGCTACAGGCGGCCAGGTTACGCAATGTTTGTTTGTACTGTTCAATATACTGCTGATAGGCACCGGTACGGGTTTTAATGGTTTCATGTACGGTTACACTCTCTACCACATCCCAGTTTAACCCAGCAGCTTCAATTTCCCGTTTGCGTTTCATAATTTCTTCTACCGGCCACACATCGCCATGGGCAATGTGATGCAGCGCAGATACAATACCTGTGGCACCGGTCTGGCGGATATCTGCCAGCGTTACCGGATCGTTGGGGCCAAACCAGCGCCATGTTTGTTTTAATCTCATAGTGTTATTGACAGAAATAAAAATTTAAAGGGTATAAAGAGTGTAAAGGTTTAAAGTGTTTTATTATACTTATAACATACTATTTTAGGTTACATATCTCTTACGACTTCCGCCTTTTGCCCTTAGCCTTTCACCATTTGCTTACCATATAATAGGCTTTCTTTCGCTTCAGGTCTTTATCAAACAAAAGCGGATAGTCTTTTCTTCCTGTCACGGGAAAATTGTCGAGCCAGCTATGCCGGTCTGAGATATTCCAGAAAGTAAC
Organism: Chitinophagaceae bacterium; assembly: GCA_047600605.1. Lineage (GTDB taxonomy): Bacteria > Bacteroidota > Bacteroidia > Chitinophagales > Chitinophagaceae > CAYMZZ01. The sequence goes on from JASGKK010000002.1 coordinate 372,555, forward strand.
AGAGTGAATAGAGGCCTGGTATTTCCTGAATTTCTCAAATATCATTTTATATAAGGCCAGTTGCTTTTGTTCTTTTTCAGGGGTAAAGGCCGTGTCTGCATCGGCGGGCTTTTTGTTACGGGCCTGGTGTTCTTTGGGATAAACCGATACATCAAGCTCTGTAATATGCAATGCCAGCCCGGTTGCAGAAAAATCAGCCAGGGTCTTTTCCAGTTGTTCGGCCGTAGGCTCATTGATAGCCCAGTGAGCTTGCAGCCCAATACCATGAACCGGGATGCCCTTTTGTGTCAGCCGGCTGATTAGTTGAATGATCTTGCCGCGTTTTACAGAATCTATTTCGTTGTAATCATTGTAAAAGAGCAGGGCGCTGGTATCTGCCGCATGTGCCCATTCAAAAGCCTTTTCAATAAATTCTTCTCCGATGATGCGATAAAATGGAGATGAACGATAAAACTCTGCCCGTGAATCTGAAATGGCTTCATTTACCACATCCCAGGCGTATACCACATCTTTGTACCTCGTTACAACGGTCTGAATATGTTCCTTCATTCTTGCCAGTAATATTTCCCGGCTTACTGTATCGCCTTTTTCGTCGGTAAACAACCAGGCAGGTGTTTGCTGATGCCATACCAGGGCATGCCCCCGCATTTTTAATCCATTTCTGCGGGCAAAGGCGGCAATCGAATCGGCTGGCGACCAGTTATAATAATTGGAGCGTGGATGAATGGGACCCATCTTCATGGCATTTTCTGCAGTCAGGCTATTGAATTCTGTCAGCAGCAACGCGGCTTCATCGTTCTTTACTGACCAGGGAGTGACGGATACCCCTACGTCGAAATAATTCCGGTACCAGTCTTTTAATCCTTTTGTATCTGCCTGCGCATAAAGGGTGTAGTCTGCCAGTAAAGAAATAAACAGCAGGAGACTGATGGCGGAATATTTGCGGCATATGTTTTTCATCAATACAACGATTTATGGCAACGCACCTTCAAAAGGCGAAGCGGGTAGCCCTTCTTTATTGTAAAAATTAACCCGGGCCGGATTATTCGCCCAGGCATAACGTACCCGTACCGGCTCGTCCAATTCCGGACTCCAGATCTCTACCTGATCGCCAATAATCCGGGCCTGTGCGTAGAAATAAGTATTGTCGTTTCCGGCAATAGTGAAGTGTTTCAGGGGCTGTCCATCCCGGCTGACCAGGCCACTGCCAATGTGGTCAAACTGCAGAATGAGTTTATTGCCTTTGCGCTCCATTCTACGAAAGATGGGGCCGGACCAGGTGAGTTTTTTTTCGCCATATACCTGGTTGCGGGCAGCGAGGGCCAACCGGATTCCTACATCCTTTTTGTTCTCCGGGTGAATATCATTCCACTCACCGAGATCAATTGTGACGGCCATGGCCGTATGCGGTGTGCTGAGCAGGTTCAATTGCGCCTGGCGTAAAGCAGCCCAGTTGCTTTCTGAAGGTCCGCTGAGGGCTTCCATAAAATTGCATAATTGTACATAGAGAAAAGGCAGATCAGGTTGCTGCCATTGATGACGCCAATCGGCAATCAGTGACTGCAGGAGCGACGTATACTGTTGCGGCCGCCAGGTATCAGCTTCCCCCTGGTACCAGCATACACCTTTGATAGCATAGTTGGTCAACGGAGCAATCATGGCATTATAAAGCCCGCCAGGCTTCCAGCGCACAAAAGTCTGACCAGGCAGCGGCGGCATGCTTATGCCGCACTGGTATTTCCATAGCCCCCGCAGGCTAAGTGTATCGCTGCTTCCAATGAGCGCATATAATTTATCGTGCACAAAGCCGCCACGCCCTGATTGATTAACGACTTTAATGGCGATGGTATTTCTTCCCGGCTTCAGTAAGCCGGAGGGAATGGTATAATGACGAGGCGGATATTGATAACTGGTCCAGCCCACATATTGTCCATTGATAAAAACGGAATCGGCATCTACAATACGCCCCAACTCAAGCCGTATGCTGCCCTGTGTAAGCGAAGCTGGTACATCTATCGTTTTACGAAACCAGTAAGCACCGTTACTAACCTTTCCTTCTATATCGGCCCAGTAACCGGGCAGTAGTATTTCTGGCCAGGCCGTATCATCGAGATCGGCTGATTTCCAGTTTTCGGCAATGCCACGATCCCATGTATTGAGAAACTGGCTCCAGAGTGTCTGCAGACGATTATCTTTTGACTCGACGGAACGGATCAGTGAATCGTCGCGAAACCGGAGCATTTCATTGTAGGATGCAGGAAAAGATTTTAATGCTTCTTCACTCATCCAGCAATCAGCCGGTGAACCGCCCAGTGCAGAATTGATAAGCCCCACAGGTATTTTATAACGGGTATAAAGCTCGCGGGCAAAGAAATAGCCTACCGCACTGAATTGCCCGATGTTTTGTGCACTGGCTGTTTTCCAGTCACCATCGGCTACGTCGGGTTGCGGTGATGTAAAGTCATACCGGTCCGGTACCAGAAACTGCCGGATCTGCTCATGCCCCGGCCCTTTCATTTCTTCCGGATAGCGGTATTTTACCCGCTCCATGGGAAGTTCCATGTTGCTTTGCCCGCTGCATAGCCATACATCGCCTACCAGAATATCATTTATATTGATGGCCCTGTCTGCTTTTACCTGCATCGAAAATGGTCCGCCGCTCTTTAGCGCGGGCAATTGTATTTTCCAGTTGCCATTCCTGTCGGCTACCGTTGTGTAGGTCCTGCTTTTTACTATGTCGCCTGTAAGAGAGACGGTATCGCCAGCACTTGCCCAGCCCCAGATATGCAATGGCGTATTCCGCTGCAGTATCATACCTGAACTGATAAGACGCGGCAGCCTCAGCTGTGCCTGCAATGTAACAATACCGGCATAGAATAGGAGGAGCAGTAGAATAACCCTTTTCATAATTAATAAATAAGGATGTATGAACAGGTGAACCGGGATCTGGTATCAGGGATTAATGGGTTTAATGCTTCCGTCTGCTGCATACTGCAGCTCAGTTACTTTTACATTGCGCAACCAGGTTTTTCCGCTTAGCTGTACATCATGATAAAAAAGATACCATTTGCCGTTTATCGAAACAATAGAGTGATGGTTGGTCCAGCCTTTTACCTGATTGAGCACCACACCCTGGTAGGTGAAAGGGCCATAAGGACTATCACCGGTGGCATAGTTGATAAAATGAGTATCGCCAGTGGAATAAGAAAAATAATATTTGCCGTTATACTTATGCATCCAGGCGGCTTCAAAAAAACGTTTATCGTTATCTTTTTCCAGAAATGGTTTGCCGTCTTTGCCCAGTAGCTGAATTTCCCTGACGGGCTCAGCAAAGCTTTTCATATCAGCACTCAGTTTCGCGATGCGGGGGAGAATAGCCGCTTCTTCCGGTTTGCGGTTACCTGCCGTGGAGTCATATTTATTATTGCTCCAGCGTTGCAATTGTCCGCCCCAGATGCCACCAAAATACATATAAAAATTACCATCATCATCTTTGAATACGCTGGGGTCAATGCTATAGCTATTGACAATAGGATTTTTGGCTGCTATAAAAGGGCCCTGTGGTTTATCGCTCACAGCAACACCTATGCGAAAAATACCTTTTTTATCCTTTGCAGGGAAATAGAGGAAATATTTTCCATTGGCATAGGCGGCATCTGGCGCCCATAGTTGTTTGCCAGCCCAGGGAATATCGCTCAACTGCAGTGCTACGCCATGATCGGTAACTGCACCGCCCACACTGTCCATACTCAGGATGTGATAATCCTTCATATCGAAATGGCTGCCCAGGTCATCTTCGGGCACATTGGTCGCTGTGTCATGCGAGGGATAAATATAAATACGTCCATCAAATACATGCGCAGACGGGTCGGCGGTGTAAATATGGCTTACCAGCGGTTGTGCTGCATACGTGGGTGTGCTATTGTCTGCATTTTTTACTTCAGCTTTATCCGTGCTTTCGTTGTTGCAGGCCGTGATCCCCAAAAGAATGCCGGTAGCCAGTAGTGAGTTTAATCCTTTCATGGTTTTATTTTAAGGTTAAAGGAAGGAGGTGAAGGGAATAAGGCGGAAAGTAGAAGGTTGGAAAATGATCCTTCTACCTTTCACCCTCTACCTTTTCATCCCTGTCTCCGGTGGTCCCAGATAACTTTGTTTCAATCCGCCCAGGTCTACTACCAGTTTCTGTAAAACGATGCCGGGGTCTATAACCCAGAACCGGATCACATGTTTGCCTGGTTTTTGTAACTGATGAGCTGATGATGTATGAATAATATTTTCGGCTACCCATGTATTCCAAACTCCGCTGATGCTGGTTTTGTCTGCTGCATTGATGCTGATGATCTGTGGTGCCTCTTTGTCAATAGCAATGGCATATCGCAGCCCATCAGGATTGTTCTGGAAATTGAGCGTGGGTGAAAAACTAACCTGCAGGCTGACGGGGCCGCTGCCCACCGTATAGAACTGATACTCCAGGCAGGGGGCTTTCTTGCCGGGAGTGGGCGGTATAACTGTCACCGGAAAAAGGGTAACGGCATCGCCCGTACGACCATGGTCGGGTAATACCTGCCAGGTAAATTCTTTTTTATTGACGGCGCGGCTATAATGTGCTGCTTCGATTGATACAACACGGTCGTATTCATAAAATACCGGATTGTTCTTTTTGGCCGGTAAAGAGCTTTTGTAGAAGCTGATCGCGGAATCTATCAATGGAGGCTGTGCGCGTGCGTCAACCGGGTCCAGCCATTTTAGCTCCGGTATTTTGTTTTTTTCCGGTTGCTGCCAGTTCGTATAGCCAATATGTGTCTGGCTCATAAAATGATTCCATTTGCCGCCGTTGAGCTGGTGGTATTGCAAGGTGATAAGTGAGTCGGTACGATAAGCCGCTTCGGCCAACCGCGCATATTTATTGGCAGCGCTGTCTTTTCTCTGCCATGCATCATGATTCAATGCCGTATAGTAATACAACTCATACAGGTTGCTCATGGCCAGTATGGGGTGTTCTATCAATTGAAAATAGGCATTGCGATAGATCGTATCCAGTTGTTGCCGGATGGCGGCAGCTTTTGTTCGGAGTGTCTGGTATTCATTTACCACCGTTTCCCATTCGTTGTAGTTGCGGAGGTTGTATGTATTCTGATCGAGTAACTCAGGTTTTCTTCTTGCATTGTACTTGGCATAGGAGCTGAGCAATGAAGCGATGGCGGCAGCCTGCCGGGATCCCCATTGAGACGCACACCATTGCTCCGTATAGGATTGCAGGTCGGTGGGGCCTATACGTTGCGGATTCCAGGCATAGTCAAGAAAGAAACTGATAGGGAATTCCATAGGTTTAATGTCACCTACATTTACGATCCATATCTGCCGGGCATTGTATTGCCAGGCCAGGTGCATTTGTTCCCAGATGCGGGGCAGGGGATTGGTGTTGATCCATTTGTAATTGCGTGGACCACCCACATAGTCGAAATGATAATAGATACCATAACCACCTTTACGGGGTTTTTCATGGAGCATAGGCAGCCGGCGGATATTGCCCCAGTTATCATCGCAGAGCAATAGAGTCACATCGTCGGGTACACGCATGCCTTTATCATAATAGTCCTGTACTTCTTTGTATAGCGCCCAAAGCTGGGGAGTGTGCGTAGCTGGTTGTGCGGTGACTTCTTCGATGATCTGCCGCTGATCCTGTACTATTTTCTCCAGCAAAGCCGTGGCGGTTTCTTTACTCATGGGCTCATCTCCATCGCCACGCATGCCGACTGTTACTATTTTTTCATTACGGGCTCTCTGCAATCCTTCGCGCCAGAAGCGGCGCAGGGTGTCGCGACTGAGATCATAGTTCCAGGGTTGTCCCTGGTGATAACGACGCCATTCATCATGTGCCCGCATCATGGGCTCGTGATGTGAAGTACCGATTACGATACCGTACTCCCGGGCCACGCGGATATTTTCCGTATCGTCATCATAAAATGCATTTCCCCACATGGCCGGCCAGATATAGTTGGCTTTGAGGCGGAGTAAGAGCTCAAATACTTTTTCATAAAAAAGGTGATTGAAGCCGCCCATTTTTTCACGTACCCAACCACTCAGAGCAGGTGCTTCATCATTGATAAAAATACCGCGGTATTTAACGAGCGGTGCATCGTGGTAGTCAAAACCGGGTTGTACGTATAAGTTTTTTTGTTTGGCGATGGGTACGTCGGCCCACCAATACCAGGGAGAAACACCCAGCTGGCGGCTTAGCTCCAGCGCAGCATAGGCTGTGCCGCGGCCATCGGCACCGGTTACCAGTACCGTGGTAGAACCCGAACTGGTAACGGTATGTATCCAACCGGCTTCCCAGGTATCTTTTATGTGTTTGACGCCGAGCTGTGCAGTAGTTAAAAAACGCTGAATGACCGGTGAGCCGGAAATGCTGCCTATGAGTATGCAGTGAGGATTGCCGGTAGCTGTGTGTACTATTGACAAACGGTTACCTGTTACGGCCTCTATATCCTGCTGCAGCAAACGGGCAGCGGTAAGCACTGCAGGATGATCGTTGCTGTCTGCAACAATTTCGAATACAGAAAGAGGTACTGCATTGCCCGCATGATCCTGCCGCACCCACTGTGCGAAGGTGGGCAGATGTATCAATTGACCGATAAGAATGAATAAGAGTATCTTTTTCATATGGCTGATAAGACACAATTGTTTAATCAGAAACCGATCAGGTTGCCTCCATCGACCGGCAGTACCACGCCTGTGATAAAACGAGCTGCTTCGCTGCTCAGAAACCAGGCCGCTTCTGCAATATCGGCCGGTTGTCCCATATGCCCCATAGGTGTGCGTGCCAGTGCACGGGCTTTGCGTTCCGGATCTGTATTAAAGGCCCTGTCTGTCATTTCGGTAATAATGAATCCCGGAGCGATCGCATTTACCCGGATACCTTCTGGGGAAAGCTCTGCTGCGAATGCCCTTGTCATGCCTTCAATAGCTGCTTTGCTGGCGCTGTAGGCAATTACTTTGGGCATTCCGTACTGTGCTGCCATTGAACTGATGTTGATAACAACACCACTTTTCTGCGGTAGCATATGTCGTGTTACCTCACGGGTAAATGCAAATACTGCTGTGAGGTTGGTGCCAATTACCTGTTGAAAGTCTTCGTCTGTCACTTCCTGTACAGGTTTTTTCATATTGATGCCTGCATTGTTGACGAGTATATCAATATGTCCGAAGCGGCGATGAATTGCATCGGCCAGCGCTGGCAGTGCAGGTAATTGTGTAAGATCGGCCGATACCGGATGTGCAAAGGGGCCAAGCCTGTCTGCTGCCTGTTGCAGCTTTTCCATATTTCTTCCTATCAGAACGGTCTGTACCTCCTGTTGACAAAACTTTTCGGCAATGGCGAGACCAATTCCTGATGCTCCTCCTGTTACAATAGCTGTTTTCATGTCGTGCGTTGCAATTAGTGATCAATGTCCCGGGGCATAGGGAAACTGCAGGGATTTGTAATAATCCAGTGTGCCTTCGGGTTGTTCTATATCTGCCGGAAAGTCCATTCCGGAATATTGCTGAAAATAAAGCAGGCAGGCGTTGCGCCACCAGCACGCTTCGGCCTCCTGTATACTCAGCAGCATGCTGATCTGCCTGTGACGTTCGGCATCTGTCCTGGATGCGAGTGAATGCCATTGCTGCTGCATTGTTCTTACCTGCTTCACCCCTGTATCATACGCATAGCATAGCTCAGCCCATAGCTTACGCCCCGATTTCATTGTATAATTCCAGGGCAGGTGATGAAACCACAGCAGCAACCGTTCATCTGTGGTGGATGCTGCATTCCATTGTTGTTGCCAGTAGGGAGCATATTGCTCCACGGCGCGGCTGCCTGTACTGCTGCGATTGAACCCGATGCCCTGTTTATCTGCTTTATGATAATAAACAGGTGTCCAGTCGGCGCGGGGCAGGTCGTTGACCCAGGGAGCAGGGCCGTAGTGATGCCCGGTGCCCATCAGGTGATGCAGCCCCAGTGGCGTCATATAATTCACACAGGCTTCGCGGCTTTGCAGTAAGATGTTGCCGGCGGTTTGTACAAATGCGTCATCATTGGTGAAAGTCATGCGTAACCATTCTTCGGCAATAGCAGCAGCACTCAACTGATGGTCCCAGGCGAGGCGGCCAAATGCATACCAGTTGCTTTGCGCCATGGGGTGACCGGTCCAGTTGAGATCTGCGCCGATATTTGATACTCCGGCAATGCCGGTGAGTTGTTGCGTATGATTGCTGCCATCAATGATCTGCGCTACTGTATTACCTTTTGCCGGACGGTAAGTATCACTATCGAGGCATTCTTTGAAAAGGGGTGCGAGGTATACGAGATTGGTAGCCTGACCCAGGTATTCCTGGGTGATCTGCAATTCAAGCAGCAGGGGCGTGCGCGGCATAGTACCAAATAATGGATGAAAGGGCTCACGCGGCTGAAAGTCGATAGCCCCGTTTTTTACCTGCACCATCACGTTGTTGCGAAAAGCACCATCCAGTGGCTCAAATTCAAGATTGGCCTGCTTGTGACGGTCTTCCGGCAGTTCGTTATTATAAACAAAGGCCCGCCACATAATGATACCGCCAAAGGGCTGAACTGCATCGGCCAGCATATTGGCGCCGTCCGCATGTGTGCGGCCATAGTTCTGCGGCCCGGGCTGGCCTTCTGAATTGGCTTTTACCAGGAACCCGCCAAAGTCTGGGATGAGCGTATATATCTCGCGGCATTTCTCTTTCCACCAGTTTTGTACGCCATGATCGAGCGGGTCGGCTGTGGGTAATCCTCCTGTTTCAACCGGTGCGCTGAAGCGGGCGGTGAGATATACACGAATACCATAGGGGCGAAATATATCGGCCAGCTTTTTTACTTTCTGCAGATACGCTGTTGTAAGCACTGTCGCATTGGCGTTCACATTGGTGAGCACCGTACCGTTGATGCCCACAGAGGCATTGGCGCGGGCATAATCTGTGTAGCGCTGATCGGCGTATAAGGGCAGGGTATGCCAGTTCCAGATAGATTGTCCGGCATAGCCTCTTTCTACTGAGCGGTCGAGATTATCCCAGTGGTTTAGTAATCGCAGTTGAATACGCGGCAGGGAACGGATATTGAGATCCGTAATGGATTGTTCTGTCTGCATCAGCCGCAACAAGTGAAAGCTGGCATAGAGCCAGCCGATATCGGTATTGGCGATAAGCGCTATCCGGGTTTGCTGTTTGTTGCGGATGCTGCGGATGAGATAGCCTTCTTTTTTTAATAAGCTGTCCGCATCACGGATACCGGGAAACTGATGGAGTGATACACTTTCCGGACGCAGGTATACAATGCTGTTACCGGTAGTAGTGGTGGTGGAAAAAAAGGGCGATTTACCCAACAGGCTTTCGCAGGCCCTGCTCCATTCTTCGCGGATGATCTGTTGTGTGGCGCTGGTGTCGGGTAGTACAATGGATCGGATAAGCTGACGGTAGGTAGCTGTTTTGGCAGGATGTACAGGAGCATAGCGTAGCCAGAGCTCGTAGCCATTTTCTGCAGCGCCGTGTTGATACAGCAGCCCAGCTAATACTGTAAGCAGGATCCATTTTCTCATGGTATGTCAGGATCGGGAGGTTTTGCCTTTACGCATCGACGACTGTCGTACGATCAGGCCTGACCTTACTACAATTGTATTGGTTTGTTTAATATTTGAAATGCCCTGCAGGTGATTGATCAGGTTGCGGGCAGCTATTTCTCCCATTTCTATACCCGGGTAATCGATTGTGCTGAGTTGTGGCTCGATGATCTTTCCCACCGCATCGTTGTTGAACCCGACCACTGCTATGTCTTCGGGAATGCGGATGCCATGTTCTTTTAATATGCGCATACATACAGCGGCCGAGAAATCGTTGGTGATAAAAGCGCCATCGGGCAGCGGCTTCATCTGCATGATCTGCATGGCAGCTTCCACGCCGCATTGCTCACTCAGATCTTTTATGAGTACATAGCTTTTGTTGTAAGCAATACCATTGTCGTACAGGGCATCCAGGTACCCCTGGTGACGCTGGGCATATACGTTACGTTTCAGGTTAGCAGTTACCAGCACGATGCGTTTGCATCCCTGTTCAATAAGATGCTGGGTGGCCTGGTAGCCGCATTTATAGTTGTCGATGATGACCTTGGTACTATCACTGTCTTCTTCTACCCGGTCAAAGAATACAACCGGTATGCCTTTGTCTTCGAAGGGGCGAAAATGGTCAAGCCCGGTAGTATCGAAGGCAAGAGAGGCGATGAGTCCGTCTACACGTTTATGAAAGAGGTTGAGTGCGTTGGTCTGTTCTTTTTTGGCGCTTTCGGATGAGTGGGCAATGATGAGATCGTAACCGGCTTCCGTAGTTACTTTTTCGATACCGGCCAGTACAGAGGTGATAAAGTTACTGTTGAGCTCATGAAGGATCACGCCAATGGTATTGGTCTTCTGTTTGCGCAGGTTGCTGGCAAAATTATTATGACGATAGCCCAGTTCGCGGGCGGCATCCTGGATCTTTTTGCGGGTATGTTTATTAATGGCAGGATGGTTCTTCAATCCGCGGCTTACCGTAGCCGAGGAAAGGGAGAGTTTTTGGGCAATATCATATATGGTAACCTCTTTTTTGGGCTTCATGTTGCAATCGGTTGCATGAAATTCGGAAAAAAAAACGAATTACAAAGATTTGTTTTTGAGGGATGACTCACGGATTATGAGCTCAGAGCGGAGGATGATGGAATTCGTATTGCGGATATTGGAAAGGCCATTGAGGTGATTGATGAGGCTGGCTACGGCTGTTTCGCCTACATGATAGCCGGAATAGTCGACGGTGGTGAGGTTGGGCTCTACTACTTTACTGGTGGGATCATTGTTGAAACCGGCAAAGGCAATGTCCTGGGGTATGCGGATACCCTCGGCTTTGAGCCGCATCATGCAATGCACAGCAGCTGTATCGTTGGCAGAGAATACCGCATCGGGGCGGTCTTTCGGCTTCATCTTTAATATATACTCTGCAGCCTCCGTGCCGGCTTCTTCGCTCAGTTTGGAACTGATAACCCATTTATCATTCAATGCGATGCCTTTGTCTTTCAGCGCCTGCTGATAGCCCCGCAACCGGTCGGCATATACATTACGAAGGGTGTTGCCACAGAGATGCATGATCTTTGTACATCCCTGATCTATAAGATGTTGTGTGATTTTGTAGGCGGCCTGATAATTATCTATGACAATAGATGTGCTATCGGGATGATTAAATACCCGGTCAAAGAATACAACTGGTATTTTCTTTTTGAAGAAAGGATCCAGGTGCTGGATATCGACTGTGTCATAAGCCAGGGAAATGAGCAGGCCATCGACCCGCTTGTTGAACATGATATGTGCATTGGCCATTTCTTTCTCGGCACTTTCGAGCGACTGGCTGATGATCAGGTTATAACCTTCGCGGTTGGCAGCGTCTTCCATGCCGGCCAGTACACTGGATACGAAATAACTGTTGAGGCGGGGAACAATGACGCCCAGGGTCTGTGTGCGCTTGCTGCGAAGGCTGCTGGCAAACAGGTTTGAGCGGTAGCCAAGTTCACGGGCTGCCTCAAAAATTTTCTTCCGGGTATTCTTATTAATAGCAGGGTGATTCTTCAGGCCGCGGCTGACGGTGGTAGCCGAAATGGAAAGATGGCGGGCTATATCATATATGGTCACTTCCTTTTCGTTCGGCATAGCACAAATAAAAAGAGGATTTTTGGAAAAAAAAATTGCAATCGGTTGCAATTTTTAAAATTTATCCTATATTCGTTCTGGTCAACCACCATCTAACGATTGATAATTACCTAAACCAGCCTGCTTCCGGCAGCCGCTATATGAGAAAAAGTAACCACAATACTGCTTGCTCATGGCTATATCTTGCTGTTGCCCGGCAGCGTTCCCCCGTCTTATTTTGGTATTCATTTCCTCCCTGCCGATACAAAAGCTACCCGCGTAGCCTTACCAATAGTTTCCCCATCCTGTTCACCATCGGCAACTGGCTATGGCCCCCGGGCCGGCATGAAGGTGGCTGAGCATTTACACACTTCTTCCTCCACAAAAACAACTTATAACCTGATTCTTGCCAAACAAAACATTATGAAAATGACTGCTAACGAAATTCGAAGGTCAACATTCCGGCCGGTCGGAAAAAAGCCGGTGTTGTTGGGAATATTGTTGCTGGCGACAATATTCCTGTTACCCGCCGGGGTATTTGCCCAGCAAACTGTGACTGGTAAAGTACTGGATGCCACAGGGGCTCCGGTAAAAGGCGCATCGGTGCAGGTAAAAGGTACCAATACGGGTACCGCCACCGATGATAAAGGTAATTTCACCATAAGCGCTGCAAAAGGAGCCATACTCACGGTTTCGAATGTGGGATTCTCGGACACAGAATATATGGTGGGTGATGACACTCAACTGACCATCCGCCTCAGTGCGCTGGTACGTGATATGAGTGAAGTTGTGATCGTTGGTTATGGATCGCAACGTAAACGCGATGTAACCGGTGCAGTGGTTTCGGTGAGTGAGCAGGCATTGCGTGAAGTGCCAGTGCCCAACCTGCAGCAGGCCTTGCTGGGCCGTGCGGCAGGTCTTGAAATTCAGACAGTAGGTAATCAGCCTGGTGCCGGCGGACAGATACGTATTCGTGGCGTGCGCTCTATCAGCGGCAGCAACGAACCTCTCTTTGTACTCGATGGTATTCCTTACGATGGAAACCTCAATGATATTAACCCCGATGATGTAGCTTCTATTGATGTACTGAAAGATGCATCTGCCACGGCTATCTATGGTTCACGTGGCGCCAACGGTGTAGTACTTATCACAACGAAAAAAGGCCGCAGCGGCGATACACGTCTTTCCTATAATGGCTACTATGGATTGGGTAAACCGGCTTATCACTATCCGCTGTTCAATGCAGAAGAATATCAGGCCATGCGCAACCTCTCTCCCTGGACCAATGGCTACATGCCGGAAGAACTGAATGGCATTGCTGAAGGGCGTAATACAGACTGGCAGGATCTGATGTATGGAACCGCTATGCGTACCGATCATAACCTGAGTGTGTCTGGCGGAGCGGGAGGCAGCACCTTCTCACTGGGTGGTGGTTATTATAATGAAACAACGGTAATGCCCGGCGAAGAATACAAACGTTTTACTGTGCGTGGCACTATTGATACGCGCATCGGAAAAAGAATAAAACTGGGATTGACCACACAGAATACATTAAGCATCGCAGAGGGTTCACAATTTGTTTCAGGCGCAGCCATGTTCCGCACGCTGGCGCTCAGTCCGCTGATGCCGGCTTATAATCCTGACGGAAGCCTTTACCTGATTCCCAACGGTAACCTGGATGATAATAATGGTGATGGCCGCTATTCTCCTTTATTATTAAAAGATGGCCCTAAAACTTGGAATGACCGGGTACGCCGTCTGCGCACATTCAATGCATTGTATGGTGAATATGAATTCATGAAAGGATTACGTTATCGTGTGAATCTTGGATTGACCTATTCGCAGGAGCAGGGAGGCCAGTTTCGCGGAGCCGACCGCCCAGGTAATCCGAGTTTCTTCCGTGCCGGCCTCGGTAATATAGCCCGTGTAGACAATGGTGAAACGTGGGGCTATACGTTGGAGAACCTGTTGTTCTACGACAAACAGATCGGCCGCGATCATAAGCTCAGCTTTACGGGCATGTACAGTATACAGGAGACACAATCGTTCAACAACTTTGTGCAGAAAGATTCTATCACCGAAGATTTTGTACAGTTCTATAACCTGGCCCTTTCCACCCCTGTCAACTCCGGCAATACCGGTCTGGGTGGCGGCGAAACAAAATCATCACTCATTTCTTATATGGCGCGGTTAAACTATACATTCCGCGACAAATACCTGCTCACACTTACCTATCGTCGGGATGGTTCTTCACGTCTTGCTCCCGGCAACCAGTGGTTTGACTATCCCGCCATTTCTGCCGGCTGGATGATATCAGACGAAGATTTTATGAAAAAGACAGAATGGCTGTCTACATTAAAGCTGCGTGCTGGCTGGGGACGCACTTCCAATCAGGCCATTAATCCCTATCAGTCAAAAGGCCTGGTCAATAACTCAAATGGATTGCCTACCAATGGCGATATCGGTGCAGCCGGTGGTATTATCCGTTATAATTATGGCCCTACCATTGTTACCGGTTATAATGTGGTTACGCTTCCCAATCCCAACCTCTCCTGGGAATTTACGGGTACAACCAATATTGGCCTCGATTTCGGATTGCTTAAAAACAGGATTACGGGTTCACTGGAGTATTATCATTCCAGGACCGACAAGGTTTTGTATAATGTAAACCTTCCCGTGACATCCGGTGTGGCCGGTGCATTTGCCACGAATGTGGGTAAAATGGAAAACAAGGGATTTGAACTCTCTATTTCCTCTGTCAACTATACTTCTGCTTCCGGGTTTACCTGGAGCACAGACCTCAATCTCTTTACCAATAAAAACAAACTGCTGCGTCTGAGCAGTAATGTTGACCGCGAAGTGGGCAGCCAGTTGTTTGTAGGTCATTCCATGACGGCGCTGTATGATTTTAAAAGCGGCGGTGTATGGCAGCTGAATGAAGCGGCGCAGGCAGCTGCGCTGGGTGCAGTGCCGGGCCAGATCAAACTGCTTGATATCAGTGGCCCCGATGGAAGACCCGATGGTGTGGTGAGTGCCGATTATGATCAGACCATCATCGGCGATATGGATGCCAACCTGCAGGGCGGCATGACACAGCGTATTTCATTTAAAGGCTTTGATCTGTCGGCTGTCTTTCATGCCCGCTTTGGTGGCCTGCTGGTAAGCCAGGTGCATGCGCCTTTTGCTTCTTATATCAGCGTACTTGATGGAAGAAGAAATGCGATCAAGGTCGATTACTGGACACCAACCAATCCCAGCAACTGGTTTCCTATGCCGCAGCCCAATATCAGTACGGTGAATGTGGGATGGCGTACGCTCGGTTATTATGATGCCAGCTTTATCCGCATCCGCAGCATCAACCTGGGTTATACATTTCAGCGCAATGTGTTAAGAAAACTGAATGCACAGAGTATGCGCGTGTATTTCACGATAGATAATGTGGCGTTGTTGTATTCACCATTTTACAAAAAGACCGGTGTGGATCCGCAGGCTACTGTTGCCGGCGACCGTGGTGTAGGCAGCTCATTCAACAATCTCCGAACCAATGACCGCGGCAATGGCGCCCTGGTCGTAGGTCTGGGAACGCCTCCACGCCGCACATTTACATTCGGACTGAATCTAACTCTTTAAACCACTAAAAGCGTGCACATATGAAATTGTCAACAAAATTATTCATCTGCATTTGCGCTTTAACTGTATTAGTGGCGCCCGGTTGCAGTAAACGACTTGAAGAAAAACCATATACTGTATTCTCTGTAGACTATTTTAAAACACCCACTGGCTTCCAGAATGGTATTAACTCACTTTATTCTGGAATGCGTTTCCTGTTTGGCCCCGAAGGAGCAATTGCCATGGGTGTGGCCGGCACAGATGAATGGGCCATGGGTGACCAGGCCCGTGCCGGTGCGGCCGGTGATCTTACTTCGTTTTGTAATTATACACTCGATAATACCGGCGGTTCGATACTCACTCCCTGGAACCGGAGTTTCAACAACATCAACCTGGCCAATGCACTGGTAGATTTTGCTCCACAGATCGAATATCAGCGAAGCTGCCCGCAACGTGGCATTGGGTGAGATCCGTTTTCTGCGTGCCCTGTATTATCTCAACCTGGTGCAGTATTTCGGAGCGGTGCCACTAGATCTCGGTAGCGGCGAGTTGAAATTTAACCAGATTCCTTTCCAGGGATTCAATCGCCTGCCTGTTCAGGAAGTATTTGTAAAGAATTATCAGGCCATTATTGATGATCTGATCTTTGCTTCACAAAACCTGCCCGATCAGCGTCCGCAGCCACCTGCAGCAGCTTCTTTTAAACTGGCTAAAGCGGCAGCTTTTCATTTGCTGGCCAAAACCTACATTTATCGCGGGTACTCGGCAGCAGCACAGCCCAACGATTTTCAGAATGCCTATACAGCTGCCATGGAAGTGATCAACAATCAGGCAAAATATGCGGTGGCGCTAGAGCCTTTTTATGAAGATGTGCATCGCCCCGGCAATGATTATAATAAGGAAATATTGTTTGCTATTGAGCGCGTGCCAGGCAACTATGCCGCCAGCGAAGTACCCAATCCGCAGGGCATCAGCGGTACAAAAGGGATGGATGCTTCCAACGACTTCTGTGGCGATTATACAGCCGTTCGCTCACCATTGAATACATCATCTACGGCACCTACAAGTACGCGTACCGTTCAGTATGGTCGTCCGATCCGTCGTTTTTGCCCCACTCCCTGGTTATTTCATACGGCTTTTGCCGATAAAGTAAATGATAGCCGTTATGAAGGATCATTCCGTACTGTATATATCGCTTCTACCACCGGCGGTGGTTTTACGGCCAGTGTGGATACTGCATTTATCATGGCGCTTACCGATCGCATTGCAGACTCTCTCAACGGCATCATGCCGGTAGGTCCGCGCCTGAAACCCTATCGGGTTATTGCACCCCGTGAATTTTATTTTGTGGGTGGCACCACCAATGGCGCAGCTACTGCTACCGCAAATATGTATCCCAGTCTGAGAAAATATGAAGACCCGCTGCGGGGTGTGCCCAATTACCCCGGTGCCCGTCCTTTCCCGGTATGTAAGCTGGGGGAAACGTATCTGCTGGCAGCAGAAGCTGCTTTTAAATCAGGCAATGCTCCCGAAGCAATGAATCTGATCAACGTGGTTAAAAAACGTGCTGCTGCGCGTGCGGGACTGAGCCAGCCGCAGATTGATCAGCGCTATGATGCCATAAAGCTTACAGCTCCTGCACAGGTAACACTTGATTTTATACTCGATGAACGTACGCGTGAACTTTGTGGCGAAAGTATGCGCTGGCCCGACCTGGCTGTGCGCGGTAAATTGGTTGAACGCGTAAAACTGTATAATACCGATGCCGCAGCCAACATCACAGCCAACAAGCATGAGTTGCGGCCGATACCCAACGAGCAGTTGCAGCGGATTATTGACCCCAATAAGGCACAGTACCAGAACCCGGGGTATTGATAACTAAACCAGAACTTTTAAAGAATTGAATTATGAAAATACAATTACTGAAAAGAGGACTGTGGATCATGATTGCCCCTCTGTGCTTTGCGGCTTGTGAAAAGGGGCCTGATTCAAACATCCTTAATGATGGCAACTATGGTACTACAGAAACACCGCTTCGCGATGCGGCTGACTTTCCTATTGGTGCCGCCATTTCGGGCACACCATTCCTGGGCGATGCCGGTTATAGTGGCGCGGTAAAACGTGATTTTGATGGAGTGACCTTTGAATACCTGATGAAGCACGGAGCAATTGTACAGGATAATGGCTCACTGAATTATACCAACACCGATGCATTGGTAAATGCAGTAGGCACGCAGGAGATATTCGGCCATACGCTGGCCTGGCATGATAATGTAAACTCCAATTACCTCAAAAGTTTTGCAGGTATCATCACACCCGACGCACCGGAATCGATAACCAATGGAGGGTTTGAAGCAGGTGGGGGCTCGCTTTCCAACTGGGCTACCTACAATGCACAAAGCGGCAGCACCGTAGCCGTTACCACTGTTTCTTCAGAAGTAAGAACAGGATCTGGTGCCATGAAAGTGCAGGCAAACGTGGGTGACCCTACCGGGCAATGGAAGGTACAGGTAGCGAGTGATCTGTTTACAACAGAAGCTGGTAAACAATATCGTGTTGCCTACTGGGTGAGAGCAGCATCAGGAACAGGAAGCATCCGTATGAGTACACAAACCAGCGGAGGAGGTTCAGCCCAGTACCAGGGCGATCAGCCCATTCCATCCGGCACATTCACGCAGATCGTATGGACGGTTACTGCCAACTCTCCGCAAACACGTATCCTGTTTGATATGGGTGGAGCCGTGAATACTTATTTTATAGACGATGTGAGTGTGAAAGAAGTGATACCGGCCGCATCTGGTCCGCAGATAGCCGCCAAGCTCGACGAAGCATTAGACAATTTTATTACCAATACGGTCAACAGGTACAAAGGAAAGGTACGCGCCTGGGATGTGGTGAATGAACCGATGAGTCCGAGTGGGGCCTATCGCACCTCGCTCAATAGTACAGATATCAGCGGTATTGCTACCAAACCCAATTTCCTGATGTGGTCCGATTATATGGGCAGGGACTATGCGCTCAAAGCGTTTCAGCATGCTGCTGCCGCCGACGCTACGGCAGATCTTTATATCAATGATTTTGGTCTGGAGTCAAGTGCTGCAAAAACAGATTCACTCATTGCCTTTGTAAACGAACTGAAAAGCAAGGGTGCCAAAATTGATGGCATCGGCACTCAAATGCACCTGGCCCGTACTACCATCAGTTATGCGGGTATTGATCGCATGATGGAAAAACTGGCTGCTACCGGATTAAAGATCCGTATATCAGAACTGGATGTGCGTGTGGTTCAAAACAGCGCTTCGGGTGGAATGACTCCGCTCTTTGCAGGTTACCAGGCGGCTATTTATAAGTATGCGATTGAATCATACCTGAAACATGTACCTGCCGCGCAGCGGGGAGGCATTACCATCTGGGGCGTAAATGATGCCAACAGCTGGTTATATAGCGGTGGTGCAGAGTTTCCCCTGCTCTATGATAACGAATATAGAAGAAAACCTGCCTACACGGCCATCTTGCAGGCACTGCAGGCCAAATGATAGTTTAGATAAGAGCCAATTTTCAGTCATTGCACAAGCAAGCAGTTCTCAAGCAATCGTCAACAGGGAGGGTTGATTCCTCACTCTCCCTTTTTACTCTCATGAGAAAGGATAAAAGGCATGTTGTTATTAGGAATTGATCTGGGTACGTCATTTATCAAAGTTTCTGTGGTGGATGCTGCTTCGCAACTGTTGCTGGTAAGTGCAACATGGCCCGAGACAGAAGCGGACATTTCTACACCACAGCCTGGCTGGGCCGAACAGCATCCTGATCAATGGTGGACAGCAGTAAAACAGGCAATTGCCCAATGCCATACCAGAGGAAAATATGATCCAAAGGATATTGGTGCGATTGGTATTTCGTATCAGATGCATGGTCTCGTACTGACTGACCGGCAACAACAGGTCATTCGCCCGGCGATTATCTGGTGCGATAGCCGGGCTGTTTCCACAGGCGACAGGGCATTTCAGGAACTGGGGCAGCAATATTGCCTGCAGCACCTGCTTAATTCACCCGGAAATTTTACTATTGCCAAACTGGCCTGGGTGAAAGAAAACGAACCAGAGACGTATAGCCGTATCAATCAGTTTATGCTGCCGGGTGATTTTATTGCGTTGCAGCTTACCGGCGAATCTTCTGTTACTGTTTCCGGCTTATCAGAAGGCATATGCTGGGATTTTCAGCAACAACGTATATCAACAGAACTGCTGGATCATTACGGATTGGATCAGCAAATGATCCCACCCGTGCAGCGCCTGTTTGGCGTGCATGGGCGGGTGAAAAAAGAAGTAGCAGCAGCACTCTCGCTGAAGGAGGGTATTCCGGTCACGTATAAAGCCGGCGATCAGCTTAACAATGCACTCGCATTGCATGTACTGCAGCCGGGCGAGGTAGCGGCTACAGCCGGCACTTCCGGAGTGATTTATGCAGTGTCCGGCACACCTGACTATGACCCGCTTTCGCGCGTCAACAGTTTTGCGCATGTAAACTATACTTCGCAACAACCCCGTATAGGAGTACTGTTGTGCATTAACGGTGCAGGCATTTTCAACCGATGGATAAAACAAATTGCCGGCCATCCTGCTGATTATGCAGCGCTCAATCAACTGGCCGTATCCGCACCTGCCGGAGCCGAAGGTTTACTGGCATTGCCTTTTGGTAATGGAGCAGAGCGGATGCTGGAAAATAAGTTGCCGGGTGCAGGCTTTGCTGGTATTGATCTTAATAAACATGGTCTGCCACACCTGATCCGCGCTGTACAGGAAGGCATTGCTTTCGCCTTCAGATATGGAATGGATATTATGCGGGAAAATGGAATGGAGATAAAACTGGTACGTGCGGCAAAGGCCAACTTGTTTTTAAGTGATGTGTTTTCTGCCAGCTTCAGCAATATCAATAATACGGCAGTAGAATTTTATGAAGGAGATGGCAGCTATGGAGCTGCGCTTGGTGCGGGTATAGGAGCAGGTTATTATAAAGATACGAATGAGGCAGGGCAATACCGGAAACCGGCTGCACTGCTGGAGCCGGATCCGTCTGCTCAGTTGGAAGAGACTTATCAGCAGTGGAAGTATTTCCTGGAAAAAAGTATATACGCAGGAGAGGCGGGGATGAGCTTATCCTGATTTTATTAATAATAATTGTACAATAATGGCTATCACATTAGGACAAAGAGAGTATTTCAAAGGTATCGCTGCTATTCAGTATGAAGGGCCTCAGTCGGATAACCCGCTTGCATTTCGCTGGTATGATGCAGGAAAACAGGTTGCCGGAAAAAGTATGAAGGACTGGTTGCGGTTTGCCTGTGCTTACTGGCATAGCTTCTGTGGCAGCGGCGCCGATCCGTTTGGGGAACCGACACATCTTTTCCCCTGGGACGAACAGGCCGATGCAGTAGAGCGTGCCCGTGATAAAGCCGATGCGGCTTTCGAATTTATTACCAAGCTGGGCCTTCCTTATTACTGCTTTCATGACGTAGATGTGGTTGATTATACCAACGATGTGACGGAAAATGAGCGACGCCTGCAGACTGTTACGGATTATCTTTTACAAAAGCAGAAGTACAGTTCAGTTAAGCTGCTGTGGGGAACAGCCAATCTTTTTTCCAACAGAAGATATATGAACGGGGCTGCTACCAATCCCGACTTTCATGTACTGGCACATGCGGGTGCACAGGTAAAAGCCGCACTGGATGCTACAATAAAACTGGGCGGCGAAAACTATGTGTTCTGGGGTGGACGCGAAGGGTACATGAGTCTCCTCAATACAGACATGAAACGCGAAAAAGATCACCTGGCCCGCTTTCTTCATATGGCAAAGGATTATGCAAGAGGGCAGGGATTCGGCGGGAAATTTTTCATCGAACCCAAACCCTGTGAGCCGTCCAAACACCAGTATGACTATGACAGCGAGACGGTCATTGGTTTTTTACGTCAGTATGATCTGCTGAATGACTTTAGCCTGAATATCGAAGTGAATCATGCCACACTGGCCGGGCATACATTTCAGCATGAACTGCAGGTAGCTGCTGATGCAGGTATACTGGGCAGTATCGATGCCAATCGCGGCGATTATCAGAATGGCTGGGATACCGATCAGTTTCCCAACAATGTGACCGAACTGACCGAAGCCATGCTCGTGATCATCGAAGCTGGTGGCTTTGGTGGCGGAGGCATCAACTTTGATGCAAAAGTGCGCCGCAACTCCACAGACCCCGAAGACCTTTTCTATGCACATATCGGCGGCATGGATGCTTTTGCCCGCGCCTTGCTTGTAGCAGATGCCGTGCTTCAGCGATCTGAATACCGCAACATACGGAGTGCACGTTATGCATCTTTTGACAAAGGTGCCGGTTGGGATTTTGAAAACGGAAAACTAACACTGGAAGACTTACGTCACTATGCAATCTCAAACGGAGAACCCGCCATACGCAGTGGCAAACAGGAATTGCTGGAAAATATCCTGAATCATCATCTCTGATAATTACAGAACAACTACAAACCTGCTATTATGAACCTGCTGGGTACACTTGACTGGATTTTCCTGGTCTTATACATGCTTGTGATTGCCGGTATCTCCATCTGGAGTATCCGGAAAAGCAAAGATTCTCCAACGGATTACTTCCTGGCCAACCGTAATCTTGGCTGGTGGGTGATCGGGGCTTCTATTCTTGCATCCAATGTAGGGTCGGAGCATATTGTTGGCCTGGCGGGTGTTGCTGCCAAAACAGGCACAGCCATGGGACATTATGAATTGCATTCCTGGATTGTGCTGGTACTGGGCTGGGTATTTGTACCGTTTTATATGCGCAGCCAGGTATATACTATGCCGGAGTTTCTCGAACGAAGGTTCAATCCGCAGGCACGGCGATTACTGTCAATCATTCAACTGCTGAGCTATGTAATAGCCAAAGCGTCAGTGACCATTTTTGCCGGTGCACTGGTCTTTAACCAGATACTGGGTGTTGAGTTTTGGACAGGCGCTATCATACTGGTGATCGTAACGGGTGTATATACTGTCTTTGGTGGATTGCATGCGGTCATGTATACAGAAGCCATCCAGGCATTTGTGTTGCTTTTTGGCTCGGCTGTATTATTATACCTGGGTTTGGATAAAGTAGGTGGATGGAACGGCCTGATAGCTGCTATACCTGCCGAAAAACTGAATATGTTTCGCCCGCTGAGTGATCCTGAATTTCCGTGGCTGGGCATTCTCATTGCTTCTCCTATTGTGGGCATCTGGTACTGGTGTACCGACCAGCATATTGTGCAGCGCTGCCTGGCAGCCAGGAATGAACGGGAAGCGAGACGGGGAACCATCTTTGCCGCCTACCTCAAATTACTTCCCTTCTTTATTTTCCTGATACCGGGATTGATCGCCCTGGTGCTGCATCAGCGCGGAGAATTGATACTCCCTCTCAATGCCAAAGGGCAACCTGATTTTAATGCAGCCTTTCCGGCCATGGTAGAGCAGATCATGCCCATGGGCCTCCGTGGTTTGCTGGCTGGTGGCCTGCTGGCCGCGCTCATGGCATCGCTGGCTTCTGTATACAATGCATGCTCTACATTATTTACTATGGATATTTATAAAAAAATGAAACCGGCTGCTGATGATAAAGAACTGGTGAGGGTAGGCCGTGTAGCAACTGCTGTAGTGGTAATACTGGGTATGCTCTGGATACCCATGATGGGTCAGATATCCGATACGTTGTACGAATACCTGCAAAGTGTACAATCATACCTGGCACCACCCATTGCTGCCGTATTCCTGCTGGGTATATTCTTCAAGCGTATCAATGCACGCGGTGCTTACAGTGCGATGATCGCAGGTTTTGTACTGGGATTGCTCAAGCTCACGCTCGAGTTGTTTAAAAATGATCTGAGTGGAATACTCTATGATTTTGCGACCATCAATTTCCTTTATTTCTGTATTTATCTCTTCCTGTTTTCTATCGTATGGATGGTAGTGGTCAGCCTGCTTACGCGCCGGCCCGACGATGAGCATATTCGCGGACTTACTTTTGCTACTACAGTAGCAGAAGACCGTGCAGCCAGCCGTGCCAGCTGGAATAGTAAGGATGTAATCCTTTCGCTGATTGTAGTGGTTATTATTGTGGCAGTGTTTGTATACTTTTCTCCATTGGGGATAGCACGATAAGAGATGAACGTGTAGTGATAAAACAGGCGCAGCCGTTTTTCAACGAGATGGTTCTTAGTTATTTAGTTTTTGCCGGATTATAGATTGTTCTTATTTAGAACAGTTTATTGTTTCTTTATCGAACTTTTGTAATTTTGTGGTAATTATGAAAACAAAGTTATCACAACAGCAGATCGGCAAACGTATTATGGAGTTGAGGAAGCTGAAAGGTTTCTCTCAGGAGGATTTGGCTGGCCTGCTGCAGCTGTCACGGTCTTCTGTTGCCCAGATAGAATTGGGCAACAGAGGTATAGATGTGCTGGAGTTGCAATGGTTGGCAGAAATACTGGAGTTTTCTCTTGATGAATTTCTCTCTAAAGAATTTGCGGTCGAAGATTTTGTCGCAGATATGACCGAAGAAGAGCCGGCAGAGCCGGAGGTGCGCATTTCTGTTCCGGCATTGCAGTTGCAAAAGTTCAAGAACGTATTGCTTTATATACTGGAGCGTTGTGCCGGTAAAGCCAATGTAGGAGAAACGGTATTATACAAACTGCTTTACTTTGCCGATTTCAATTATTATGAATTGTATGAAGAGCACCTGACTGGTGCCCGATACAGAAAGCTTCCTTTTGGCCCTGTTCCTCAAAAGCTGGATACCATAGTCGCACAGATGTTGGAAAAAAATGAACTGCAGCGCATCAAGACGGAGTACCACGGTTTTCCGCAAACCCGTTACATTCCTCTCATAAAGCCAGACCTTACAAAACTGAAGGCCAGCGAAAAAGAGATCATAGACAAAGTAATAGCCCAGTACGCTGACTGGTCTGCTTCTTCTATCAGTAGTTATTCTCACAAAGATATGCCCTGGCTGGCTTCTAAGGAAGGAGAGTTCATCGACTATGAACTGGCGTTTTATCGCGAGGCACCTTTTTCGGTAAGAAATTACGGTAATGAAATTGAAGAGCCATGATTTTTGAGGAGTTACCGGAGTATAAAAAGGATCTTAAGGACCTTTTAAAAAAATACCGGACATTGGAAGCAGATATGGATGTGGTGAAGAAGGTACTTGCTTTTTCGCCCGATGAACGACCGCCTTTTAGCTATCGGATCAGTAACCTGGGTGTGGAGACCTGTGTGATCAAGGTGAAAAAAATAGCTTGCAGATCGTTGAAGGGAAAAGGAGTGAATTCAGGCCTGAGGCTTGTGTATGCTTTTTTTGAACAGGACAAAAAAATCGTTTTTGCCGAGTTATATCACAAGGGTGAAAAGGAAAATGAAGACAGGAAACGTATTCTCAGTCATTTTAAATGACCTGGTAGCAGTTTAGAAATCTCTACCGTTGTTATTTCTTCTTAATTTTTGAAATAGTAATACCGGTTTTGGCTGCAGGCTTTTCCATATCCTTTAAAGCGAAAGCGATCGCTTCCTTTACCAGTGCCTTCACTTTTGGATTACGATAATCCGTTTTGCCGGTAATATCAATATGACGGATCAGGTTGCCGGTACCGGTGAGTAGCTTATGCGGGTCTTTCAACAAGGTGCCTCTGTTGAAACCAAGGTTGAAATGATTACTGTAAATAGGTAACATACAAAATGCATCGGCCAGTTTTTCGGAAGTGGAAAAAACTGAGGTGAGTGCATGGGTATGATAGACAAGCTCAATACTCTCCGGATATAGTTCCAGAATAAAAGCGCGTGCGTCGGTAAAGAGGTCAATAAGCGGACCGCTCTTAAGGCTCAGCAGCAGCTGGAAGTCAGGATGAATTGGTCTGATGGCTGGCATAGTGTCATTAAAGATAATAAATAGCGTTAAGGCATATAAAAAAGCTTATCGAATGTACCTATAGTATCACCGATAAGCTTTTGTGGGTTAAGAACGGGATTACCCTTTATACAATTGTGGCCATTTGGCAAGAATGACTTTTACGTTTAAGTTTTGAGCGACCACTTTTTTGTCACGGTCGAGCAGCAGGTTGAGTGGCAGGCTGGAAAAATCAATTGATTTAGCCAACGGCGATTCCATTTCGCCGGGATGGAAATATTGTGGCCAGGGGTTGGCATCCTTGCGGATAAAACGGAGCCATTTTTCCCTTTTGTTTTCGATGGAAATACTGATCAGTTTTACTTTGGCGGTATTCATTTTATCCAATTCGCGATTGAGAAAAGCGGCTTCATACCGGCAGGGGCTGCACCAGGAAGCGGTAAAGATCAATAGGGTGTATTCAGCGCCGTTATTAATAGCCTGGCCAAAAGATACCGTACGGCCACTGCTATCCTGCATGGTGAGTTTGCCTACAGTATTCATGTCACGGCCCATATTGCCATCGGCCATAGAACTTTCCATCCGCTTTAAGGTAGCCTTACCCGCCGGGCCTGTTTGTGCAGATTTGGGAAATGCTTCAAATAACCGCATACGATCTTCCATGGTAACATAGCCGGTGAGACCGGTACCATAGCTTACCATTATGATGTTTTTGTCAGTCTTCTCCGTCTTCCACAATTGCTGATATATCAGGTAAGTAAACTTATCCTGGATCAGCCATTTCAGAGAATCCAGTGTGTATTCCAGTGCGCCGTTTTCGGGGTCTTCTTTGAGTTTTTGTTTAGTGTAATCAAAAAAACTCTGATCAAGTTTCATTTTGTACTGCTGCAATTGTCGCATGGAATCAAACTTCATGCTGGTGTCAGGAACAAAACGGTCGTAAGTAGTGTCTCTCCATACTGCCACCGGAGGTGGTACAAGAGTATCCTGCTTTTTTTCAGTACCTGCCTGCGAAGAGGAATTGCCGCAACCCAGGCACATAGCGGCCAGCAGCATGGCAGCTACCCTGGTGAGGAAAAATTCATACATGGGCTATACTTTTGGTTGATTCGTAAGATACAAAAAGTATAGTCCACAATCAGTATTTGATCCTTTTAAGGGGTGGGTGATTGCGGCCGGGCCAGTTTGCTATGCCGGGCGCCATAGGCAAAATAAACGATTATGCCCAGTACACTCCAGATCAGGAAACGAAGCCAGGTGGCTTTGTCGAGGCTCAGCATGAGAAACAGGTTGAAGCCAATACCCAGTATGGCAACTAACGGAAGAGCCTTTACTTTATAAGGCCGTTGCAGATCGGGTCTCCTTTTCCGGAGCAGCCATACTGCTCCGCAGATCATGGCAAAGGCAAAGAGAGTGCCGATACTCGTCATCTTCGTGGCCTTTTCGATGGGAGTGACAGCGGCAATCAGCGAGGCAATTCCGCCTACGACCAGTGTGCTTTTCCAGGGTGTCTGAAACCGGGGATGTATGGTTGCAAAAGGCCTGGATGGCAATAATCCATCTTTGGCCATATTAAGAAATATACGTGTCTGCGACAACATCATTACGAGCATTACAGAAAACAAACCGATTACAGCCGCTACGGTGATAAGCCAGGTGGCCCAGCGTAATCCCACATTGCTGAAGGCAGAAGCGACCGGTGCACCCAGTTCAATATCTGTATACTTTACCATGCCGGTCAGCACGAGCGAAACCAGCAGATACAGCGTGGTACAAATAATCAGCGAGGCTATTATAGCAAAAGGAATATCACGGGTGGGATGTTTGGCTTCCTGTGATTGTGTAGATACGGCATCAAAGCCTATGAAGGCAAAGAAAACAATGCCAGCCGCAGTGATGACGCCCGGCAATCCATATTGTTTGTCGCCCGCTGCATTGGTTATCTGATCAGGGATAAACGGATGCCAGTTGCTGCTGTCCACAAAAAAAGCACCTGCAATGATCACGAAAAGGACAGCGGCCACTTTTATGGTCACGATAATATTGTTGGTCTTTGCAGACTCACGTATACCGCGAATGAGGATATAGGTTACTCCCCATACGATGAGACCAGCCGGAAGATTAATGGCAAAAGCTGGTGGTTCAATCCCCATTTTCAATGCCTCTTCCTTTGCGGAGATCGGGTCGTTGAGCAGCCAGAGAGGAATTTGATCAATACCCAGCAGGTGTAAAAGCTTCACGAAATATTTTGACCAGCTTACTGCTACAGTAGTGGCCCCCATCATATACTCCAGTATCAGGTTCCAGCCAATAAACCAGGCAAAAAACTCACCGATGGTGCCATAGGAATAGGCATAGGCCGAGCCCGATACCGGCAATATACCGGCAAACTCGGCATAACAAAGGGCAGCAAAGAGACATCCCACACCTGCCAGCACAAACGACAGGGCAAGAGCAGGCCCTGCGTGAATATTGGCTGCTACTCCGGTGAGCACAAAGATGCCGCCGCCAATAACAGCACCAACACCAATGGCGGTTAGCTCCCATTTGCCCAATACACGCCGGAGCTGGTTATTGCGTATATCCTCTTCATATGCAGAAAGAGGTTTGGTGCGGAAAAATTTCTGGAGACTCATATATGCTTGTTTCTTGGAATTATTATGGGAAAACGACGGGTGAATGTTGTAAATGGTCAACTATCTGCCGCTGATGATGCCCCGCATGATAGGTCATCAGGTAAAACAATTCACGAATGCTAAGCTTTCCTAAAAAAGGATGAGGCAATGACAGACTGCTCATTTCTGCTTCACTGTATGTCGTCAGTTGCTGCCGGATAGTGGCCAGCAGGTTTAGCAGTTCGGTATTCAGTCGTTCCCGTTGATCAATATCTGTTGTGCCGGGTAAAAAGCGTTCGGGTGCTTTTCCGCCGGCCTGTAACCCAGCCAGGTAATGCCGGACCAGTTCATCAAAAGTCATTTCCGGCCGGTCGATTTTTCCAAACCGCTGTTCGATAACCTCCGGTGGCAGGAGTGCCTTGCTGGTCACCTGCAGGCAGAGTATGACATGCGTGAGCTGCTGACCTGCTGTCCACTTATCTTCATAGCTGTACAGGTAAGCGGCCGCCGGCAGCGTTTGTATATAATTGATCAGTTCGATATGCGCCTGTTCAAATTGATCCAGCAGTATTGGTTTTGTCATTTTTGGCGTATTTATTAAAATGAATACGGAGTGTAAGCATTTATTAGGGCCGGTATTATTTACCTGTTCGGGTAATAGATGATTTTAATTGGATCAGCTCACCCAGCAATTGGGTACGGGAGATGCAGGCTTCCTGGCCCATCGCTTTGGCCTGGCGGGCTATCTCCAAATTTAATGTTTCTATCTCTGTTGGCCGCCCGTTTTGAATATCCTGATAGGTGGAGATCAGTTGACCATCGGCCTGCCGGCTGATCAGCAGCAGACTGTCAATGATTTCCGAAAGAGTAAGTGGAATGTTTTTTAACCGGGCAATGCTCAGGCATTCTTCAATAAGACGGGTGGCGAGTGAAAGGACAGCGGGGTTACGGTGAAAAATGCCATTATCTGTTTCCAGTAATGGACAAATGGAATTGAATACACAGTTGGTGATTGTCTTTTTCCAGATGACCTTTTCGAGTTCATACTCTGCCCGGAAAGGGAAAATCGGATTATTCAGTTGAGCGATGAGCTGCTCAAGCTCTTCCGGCTGTCCCTTGCAGGTCCCAATCGGCGAGCTGGTCACCGGCCTGAAACGAACTGTATTTGCGCCTGTTTCCTGCGCTGTCGCAAATAAGACGCAGCGGTATACTGCCGGGAAATTATTTTCCAGAAATATATTTTCCACTCCCAATCCATTTTGAAGAATGATGAGAGGGGAGCTGCCTGTTTTGTTTTTCAGTAAATGGGCAATATCGGGATTGACATATGACTTTGTCGTAAGCAGGATGATACCGGCATAAGCTGGTATATCTGCAATACCGGCAATGGAAACACCGGCTGTCATCTCACTTGCATCGGGCAGTGTAAGCGAAATGATTTCTTTGTGGCTGGCAGGCGCATGCGGTCTCACTTTTACCAGTGTGACCTCTTTGCGCTGGTTTTGAAGGATCACTGCGAGGCTGCGGCCAATGGCGCCGGCGCCTATGATATAGATGTGAGAAGAAAGTGTGGCCATATGAGGTGCCGTGTATGTTTGGTTGTGGATCAACGGCCAACAAAAATCAATAAAACACGTTGACCATAACAGATACAGTTTTATTATTTTTGACCATAGCAGTTATGAAAAAGAACGAACTTCCTTCGCTATTGTATATGCGTATTGCCAGTATGCTGGAGCAGCAGATACGTAACCGTGTATGGCAGGTGGGCGATAAAGTGCCCTCGTTACGTACCGTCTGCCAGGAGTATGGAGTGAGTCAGGCTACTGCCATACAGGCCTATCACTATCTCGAAAGCCGCGCGCTCATTGAAGCGAGACCACAATCGGGATATTATGTATCTCCATCACCGGTTTATACGCTGGCTGTTGCCCGTCCATCGGCAGCACTCACCTCGAGTGGCGATGGCAGTCTCGAAGCGCTGGTAGACAGGGTATATAATAATATAGGGCAGCCGGCCCGCAGCCTCCCCTTATCGTTAGGTGTGCCGGCACCCGAATTGCTTCCGGTTGCCCGGCTGAATAAAAGCCTGGTAAAAGCCATGCGTAGCATGGATGGCAGTGGTGTGAATATGGAACATCCATTAGGAAATGAACGGTTGCGCAAACAGATAACCCGCTGGTCATTTGCGATGGAGGCCAGGCTGGATCCGGATAATATTATCACCACAGCCGGTTGCCTCAACGCAATCTCGTATGCCCTGATGGCGCTTACTGAACCTGGCGACACCATTGCCATGGAGAGCCCGGTATCTTTTGGTATGCTGCAGGTGGCACAGAGTCTGCATCTGCGCATTCTTGAATTGCCGGCCGATCCGTTGATGGGAATTGACCTGGATACGCTGAAAAAACATTTACAGAAAAGAAAAATAAAACTGTGTCTGCTCATCACCAATTTCAGTAACCCATTGGGAAGCTGTATGCCCGATGAGCAAAAAAAGGAACTGGTACAGCTATTGGAAAAATTTCAGACACCTCTGATAGAGAATGATCTGAATGGCGATGTGTTTTTTGGGTCCAAACGCCCCAAATCGTGTAAGACCTATGATGAAAGCGGTCTGGTGATCTGGTGCGGGTCAGTCTCTAAAAGCCTGGCCCCCGGGTACCGTGTGGGCTGGGTAGAAGCCGGTCGCTTCCGGGAAAAACTGTTAAGGATGAAACTGTATCATTCCATTTCATCTGTCAGCATCATGCAGGAAGTGGTGGCCGATTTTCTGGAAACCGGCCGTTATGAAATTCATCTCAGAAAACTAAGACAAACACTTTATACCAATTACCTGCATTATGTACGTTGTATACAGGAGCATTTTCCGGCCGATACACGATTGAGCCGGCCACAGGGAGGGTTTGTGTTGTGGGTGGAGTTGAATAAGCAGGCCGATACGTTAGAATTGTATGAACGCGCCATGCGACATAAGATCAGTATTGCTCCGGGCAAGATATTCACCCTGCAAAAACAATACAACAATTGCCTGCGGCTCAACTATGGGCTGGTATGGAATGAAAAAACCAGGAAAGCCCTTGTTACATTGGGCAGATTGGCGAAGGAATAAGAAGAAAGGCAAACTTAATGTGCTGATGAGCTAATATGTATATTATTAATCGCATACAGGCATATTAGCACATTAACACATCAGCACATCAGCACATTCTTTTTACCTTCCCTTACCTATAAAAGACTGAAAATGGAAACCATTTATTTTGTTGTCATCATTGGATTGCTGCTCGTGCTGCTATTATTATTACTGCTTCGTACACGTACAGGCAATAATGCAGAGGCAGCGCGTATAGCAGAGTTACATGGCTTGCTGGCCCGGGTAGAATCGGGTTTTAAAGACGACTTCCGGATATTGCGCCAGGAGACAGCCGGCACGGCCAGAGATAATCGTGCTGAACTGGCACAGCAACTGCGGATACTACAGGAAGAGGTTGGCACTATGTTCCGGCATTTTACCAATCAACAGCAGGAAGCGCTCAAAGAGAATACGCGTCTTTTTACCGAAAAGATGGACATCCTGCTGAATCGTACCGATGAACTGAACCGTCTCAGCCGTGAAGCTCAAACAACTGCTTTAAAAGATTTTTCATTCGACCAACGTACCCGTATGGAAGAGCTGAAACAGGAGCAACGTGAATTGCGGCAGCAAACGGTGCAGCAACTGGAGCAGGCATTCAAAGGGTTTCAGGCCAATTTTGACCGCAATGTTGAAGCTTTTAATACACTGCAACGGGAAAAATTCGGACAACTGGAAGAGAAGCAGGCACGGTTGATAGAAAGTACAGAAAAAAGACTGGAGGAAATGCGGATCACCGTCGATGAGAAATTGCAGAAAACCCTGAATGAACGTTTGGGACAATCATTTGAACTGGTAGGACGCCAGTTGGAAAGTGTGCAGAAAGGACTGGGCGAGATGCAGACAATCGCCAGCGATGTGGGTGGGCTGAAAAGAGTATTAAGTAATGTGAAACTGCGGGGTGGGGTAGGTGAGGTGCAACTCGGTATGCTGCTGGAGCAGGTGCTGGCTCCAGGTCAGTACGAAGCCAATGTACGTACCAAAGCGGGAAGTGCTGATGCGGTGGAGTTTGCGATTAAGCTGCCCGGCAGAAGTGAAGATGAGCAGAATGTCGTATTCCTGCCGGTAGATGCCAAGTTTCCCAAAGATGTATATGAGCAATTGCTGACAGCTTATGATACGGGACTGCCCGATGAAATAGAAACAGCATCAAAAGCGCTGGAGTCTACGATTCGTAAAATGGCCCGCGATATCAGGGATAAATATATTGATCCGCCCTTTACCACGGATTTTGCTATCCTGTTTCTTCCCTTCGAGAGTATCTATGCCGAAGTGATCAGGCGCAACACCCTGGTAGATCAGCTGCGGGATGAATTTAAGATCACCATTGCCGGGCCGACTACTTTTGCGGCGATCCTCAACAGCCTGCAGATGGGGTTCCGTACACTGGCGCTGCAAAAGCGCAGCAGCGAAGTGTGGAAAGTACTGGGTGCGGTGAAAACAGAATTCGAAAAATTCGGAGGCTTGCTTGAAAAAGCACAGAAAAATCTGCATACAGCCAGCGATACGGTCGACGAACTATTGGGCAAACGCAGCAGGGCAATCAGCCGCAGACTGAAGGGCGTGGAGGCACTACCGGCTACAGAAGCACAGCAACTGTTGCCGGGCATCGGCATAGATCAGGCAGACGATGAGCAGGAAGATACAGGTCAATAAGAGATAACCCTCTCTTTTATTTATATAGCAGGATACGGGTATTCACTGTAATTGTCCCGGGAGATATTTCTGCAAACCTTTGCAGAGGGTTTTTCTTTTTAATGGACTAGAATCTGGCCGGGCTTTTGTACCTTCAGGTTCATTAAACCTATTTATCCAAAAGAACCATCGCCTATCCTGCATGACCATCGACCAAAACCGCATTACCAGTCTTCATCTACTTGATTTTTTCAATCTGACCCCTGACCTCGTTTGTATAGCGGGGACAGATGGTTACTGGAAAGCCGTCAATCAATCGGTAGTAGATAAACTGGGATATTCTGAAAAAGAATTGTTGGCTCACCCCATTGATTTCTTTGTACACCCAGATGACCTGGAGCGTACACGTGCACGTCGTGAAGCGCTTTTCAAAGGCAACCGGCTTATAGATTTTCAGAACCGTTATATCACGTATACCGGTGAGGAATTGTGGCTGGAGTGGAGTTCCATCTTTTTTGCCGAGCAACAACTCGTTTTTGCTATTGCAAAGGATATTACTGCTCGCAAACAGATAGAGTTGCAGGTAAAAGAAGAGTATTTAAAATATAAAAGCCTGGCTACCCATTTCAAGTCAACCCTTGAAGAAGGCCGCAAGTTTCTGGCTACAGAGCTGCATGAAGAGCTGGCACAGCTGGCGATTGCCGCCAAGATAAACGTAGACTGGATCAATCGCTATACACCCGAGCTGCCACCGCAATCGCGTGAGCGGCTTGGCCAGGCTGCTGTGATCACTGATCTGCTGATACAGGCCATCCGGCGTATTTCCTTTGCCATCAGCCCGCATATGATCGACGACCTGGGATTAAGAGCTACACTGGAGTGGCATTGCCGCGAATTTTCGCTGCTCAACAATATCGCCTGCTTTTTTGAAGCAGAGTATGACGAAACGAAACTGAGCAAAGAAGTACAGATCGATTTTTTCCGTATCTGCCAGGAAGCAATGGATAATGTAATTGTGCATGCCAAAGCTTCGGCCGTTCGGATTATTATTGAGTCGACCGAAGACCTGATTACGCTTTCTATCTGCGATAACGGGATCGGATTTGATTCCGATACCATCACTGCGGGTCCCGGACTCATCATTATGCGCGAAAGAGCGGTCTCCATTAATGCCCGCCTGTCTATTAAGAGCAAACCAGATCGTGGCACCCGCGTATCTATTGCCCTGCCGGTATCGGTCAAAATAGAGCAACTGACCGGTGCTTATTAGCGCAAAACCGGCTATTCTTTTGCAGAAAGCATAAAATCACAGATATCGGGCATTTTTTTGCTCATAAGCCCCGCTGGCAAAATTATCTTTGTGCATTGCTAAATGCGGAACAATTATGAGTTTGCTGAATGAGCTGGGAAAACTGCTGCCGGCAGAAAGGATCAAATCACGCCTGATTGACCGGATTGCCTTTGCCTCCGATGCCGGATTTTATCACCTGGTACCGCAGGTAGTGGTGCAGCCGGAGAGTGAAACGGAAATAATACAACTCTTCCGGATTTCTCAGCAACAGCGGGTACCGATCGTATTTCGTACCGGAGGCACCAGCCTGTCGGGACAAAGCATTACCGATGGCATACTCGTTGATCTCAGTCAGTACTGGCGCCGGGTGACGGTAGAGCAGGAAGGAGAGCGGGTACGGGTGCAACCCGGCATTACAGGCGCTATGGTCAATGCACACCTCCGCCGTTATAAACGCAAAATAGGCCCCGACCCCTCCAGCATCAGCGCCGCCATGATGGGTGGTATCCTTTCCAACAATGCAAGTGGTATGTGCTGCGGCGTGCGATACAACTCCTATCACACTACCCGTGCTATCCGGTTTATACTGTCTGATGGTCAAAGTTTTTCTACAGAAGATCCGGCCGATTATGAACGCTTTGTCAGCGACTGTGCACCATTGGCTGCTGAATTGAGAAATTTAAGAAAAGAAATACTGAACGATGCTGTACTTCAGGAGAAGATCCGCAGCAAATACAGAACCAAAAATACAGTAGGCTATTCGCTCAATGCGCTGCTGGATTATGAACACCCGCTTGATATTTTTGCTCACCTGCTCATAGGTGCTGAAGGTACACTGGCCTTTATTGCTTCTGCCGTGCTGGAAACCATTCCGGATCAGCCCTGCAAAGCCACGGCCCTTCTTTATTTCCCCAACATATTTGCAGCCTGCAGTGCCATAGCTCCGTTGATCGATGCCGGCGCCGAAATGGTGGAGCTGATGGACAGAGCCTCTCTCCGCTCCATTGAGCATATGAAAGGAATAGATTCTTTTATTGCCACACTGCCGGGGGGCGCTGCTGCATTGCTTATCGAATTTCAGGAAGCTACAGATACAGCCATTGATCAGCGGGTGGATCAGTTCCTGGCTTCGGCAGCGCAACTTGCCCTGCTCAATCCGCCCGTGTTTACCAGGGATGCAGAGGAGCGGGAGTTTTTATGGAAAGTGAGAAAAGGATTATTTCCAGCCGTAGGAGCCGTTCGCGCAAGCGGCACTACCGTGATACTCGAGGATGTGGCATTTCCACTCCATCATCTCGGACATGCTATACTAGATCTGCAACAACTATTTGCACAATATGAATATGATAATGCCATCATTTTTGGTCATGCCAAAGACGGTAATATTCATTTTGTAGTAACGCAGGCTTTTGACACACCGGCCGAAGTAGAACGTTATGATCGTTTCCTGCGCGATGTGGTGAGCCTGGTGGTGAGCAAGTATGACGGTACACTGAAAGCGGAGCATGGCACGGGACGTAATATGGCTCCTTTTGTAGAAACAGAATGGGGTGGCGCAGCTTATGCGATCATGAAGCGGATCAAACAGGCGGCCGATCCGCAATCGCTGCTCAATCCCGGGGTGATCATCAACGACGATCCCGAAGTGCATATCCGGAACCTGAAACCATTGCCTGCAGTAGAAGAGGAAGTAGATAAATGTATTGAATGCGGTTATTGCGAACACCGTTGCCCCAGCCGCGACCTTACACTCACTCCGCGACAGAGGATCGTAGTCCGTCGCGCACTGACCGGCATGCAGGCAGCGGGGCAACAGAAAGAATACCGCGAATTACTGAATCAGTACCAGTATGATGGCCTAGAGACCTGTGCTGTAGATGGATTGTGTGCAGGCGCCTGCCCCGTTGATATCAATACAGGCGACCTGGTCAAAAGATTGCGTCGCGAAAATCATTCTGCCCGCGCCAATAAGCTGGCATTACAGGCGGCCCGTCATTTTGGAAAATTGCAATGGGCTGCACGCAGTGCATTGACTGCAGGAAATACGCTCAATAAAATATTCGGAAAAAAAACAATGCCGCGAATGACGGGTTTATTCAAACGGATTATACCGTCATTTCCACTCTGGACAAATGAACTGACAGCTCCGCCGGCATTAAAAGCGCTGCGCAAACAACCGGTAGAGGCATTGCCGGCAGATGCATCAGCTGTTGTTTATTTTCCCAGCTGTATATCCCGGATGATGGGAGCCGGACAGGGGGATAAAAAAAATATACTGGATACTTTTCTGGCCGTTTCAGCAAAGGCCGGTATTACAGTAGTGGTAAGTAAGCCGCTGCTCTCGGGGTGTTGCGGCCAGATATTTTCTTCGAAAGGATATGCACAGGCTTACCGGTATACCGCAGCGCGTGTAGCCGCTCAATTGTGGGAGGCATCTGACCAGGGACGTATTCCTGTTGTGATGGATGTGAGCTCCTGCACATTCACCCTGCTGCAGTTGGGCCAGGTACTGGAGCCGGAGCAGCGAAGACAATATGAACAGTTGCGTATACTGGATAGCATTGACTATTTGGAGGAGATGGTATTGCCACGAACCACTTCTGTAAAAAAGAAGGACCGTATTGTCTTGCATCCGGTATGTGCGCTGGAAAAAACAGGCGGTCGTCAGAAATTTATCCGGCTGGCCCGGCAACTGGCTTATGATGTGCAGGTGCCTATGAGTGCCGGTTGCTGCGGCATGGCGGGTGACCGGGGATTTCTTTTTCCCGAACTTACCACATCGGCAACCCGGGCAGAGGCAAAAGAAGTAATGGCAGAGCAATATGACGGCTATTATTCTTCTACCAAAACCTGCGAAATGGCTCTTTCGGCCGCCACACAACGCGACTACGAGTCCATACTGTACCTGGCCGATGAGACATTGAATGCCGGATAACTATTCGAAATCGTTTGCGTATTAATATACTTTTGTAAGGCCAGGTCATCCTATTTTCGTTTCAAAGGCTATATCTCTGATGATAACGAAAAAGCTTGCCTCCTTTCTGGTAGCCATTTGCATTTGCCTGCCCCTGCTGCAGGCGCAAAAATCCATGCGGCTTAATAATGGATGGGAATTTTTACGTCAGGACCTGGGTGGTATCTGGGAAGCTGTAAGACCCGTACCCAAAGGAGGTGCTGAAAGTGTACCTGTCTGGCAGCCGGTGTCCCTGCCGCATTGTGTGAATGCAACAGATGCAGTTGACCCCGATCTGAATTATTACCAGGGCCCGGCATGGTATCGCACGCAACTGAAAATCGAAAATCCGTATCAGCAGGGAAGAACATTATTGCATTTTGAAGGAGCCGGTCAGAAAACACAGGTATATGTGTATACCACTTTAGTAGGGTCACATACCGGCGGATATGATGAATTCACTGTTGATATCACCGATGCTGTTGCGGCATTCAGCAAAACAGCGGTATGCAGGGAACGCTTTGCAGGCCGTATTCCCATTTCTATCCGCACAGACAACTCGCGTGATCTGGAAATGATTCCTTCCTCTCTTTCCGATTTTAATATATACGGAGGCGTTTACCGGTATCTTAACCTGGTATATCAGCCTGCTGTTTCTATTGATAAAATTTTTGCTGATGTACATGTTGACAAAGACGGAAAGCAGGGAACAGTGCAGGTACGGGCACGACTGTATAATCCTTCTTCATCGGCAACTGTTCCAATGACGCTGCGTTTGATTGATCCCGCCGGAAAAATGATACAGCAACAAACTGTGCAACCCGGATCAGACCAGCTGCAACTGGCACAGTTTCGGTTAAAGAAGCCTGCACTGTGGTCGCCCGATCAGCCGCAATTATATACACTGGAAGCAGTGCTTGGCGAAACGCAACTAACAGAAAAAGTTGCGTTCCGGCATACAGAATTTATAGAAAAAGGCCCCTTTCTGCTCAATGGTAAAAGACTGCTGCTGCGTGGTACACACCGCCACGAAGATCATGCAGGGGTTGGTGCTGCTATGACAGAAGAACAGATGCGTGAAGAAATGATACTTATGAAAGAAATGGGTGTCAACTTCATCAGGCTGGGACATTATCAGCAATCGTCCATCATTCTTAATCTTTGCGATAGTCTGGGTATACTGGTATGGGAAGAAATACCCTGGTGCCGCGGAGGCCTGGGTGGGGAAATATATAAAGAACAGGCCCGCCGTATGCTGCGCAATATGATTGAGCAACATTACAATCACCCTTCGGTGATCATCTGGGGCCTGGGTAATGAGAATGACTGGCCCGGCGATTTTGAAGAATTTGATAAGGAGAAAATAAGGGTCTTCATGAAAGAGTTGAATGACCTGAGTCATACGCTGGACCCGGCCCGCAAAACAGCTATCCGCCGCTGCGATTTCTGCAGCGATATTGTAGATGTATATTCTCCTTCGATATGGGCCGGCTGGTATCGTGGTATTTACACAGAATATAAATCGGCGTCGGAAGCCGAAATGAAAAAGGTAAAACATTTTCTGCATGTAGAATGGGGAGGAGACAGCCATGCCGGCCGCCATGCCGAAAACCCCGATAAAGTATTACAGGCAATCAGGAGCAGCGGGTCGGCCGATGAACGTGCAGGTGATGCCAGCCTGTATGGTGGCGCTGCCCGCGTATCAAAAGATGGTGACTGGAGCGAATCTTACATCTGTAACCTCGTTGACTGGCATCTGAAGGAGCAGGAAACAATGCCCTGGCTTACGGGCACTGCACAGTGGCCCTTTAAAGATTTTTCCACGCCGCTTCGTCCCGAGAACCCCGTGCCATATGTGAATCAGAAGGGAGTGGTGGAGCGCGATCTTACTCCTAAAGAGTCTTACTATGTATACCAGTCATACTGGACGAGCAAACCCATGGCCCATATTTACGGGCATACCTGGCCGGTACGCTGGGGTGAGGAAGGGGAGCAGAAAATGATTAAGGTTTATTCCAATTGTGATGAAGCGGAATTATTCATTAACGGAATAAGCCAGGGAAAAAAGAAACGCAATAGTCAGGACTTCCCGGCAGCCGGTCTGCGCTGGATAGCGCCTCTGCATAAAGGAACATATACAGTACAGGTAAAAGCATGGAAAGGGAAAAAGCAGGTACAGGATTCTATCCGTTTTAATTATGAAACGGTAAAATGGGGTAAGCCTGCTGTCGTTCAGTTGAAACAAACCGCACTCAGCAATGGCATTGCCACCATTGAGGCCCTGCTGATGGATGCCAAAGGGGTACAATGTCTCGATGCCGTACAACTTATCAGTTTTGATTTGACCGGCGATGGTCAGTTGATGGATAATCTGGGTACATCTTCCGGTTCGCGCAAGGTACAGCTCTATAATGGCCGTGCGATTATACGTGTGCAGTTAAAGGGCGGCCGTTCGGTGATGAGTGCTCAGATAAAAGACCTGCCTACTGCATTCATAAATCTTCAATAGACAGTTTGCATATGCGCTGTGTTAAAAAAGGAATAATAAGTGTATTGATAAGTTGCCTGCTCAGTTTTGTGCTGCAGGCGCAGAATGCAGGCAATGAGTTGAAAGAGATCAGTCAGACACTGCGCAAAAGTATTTTGACAAAAGCTGACTGGGCATTGCAGCAGGCACCGGTAACGGTGACAGCCAGCCGCGCGCAGCGTAGTGCCGGCGGGATACATGATTTTTTCAGCGAAGGAGATTACTGGTGGCCCGATCCTGCCAATCCCACTGGCCCTTATATACAACGGGATGGGATGACGAATCCCGGGAACTTTGTAGCGCATAGGCAGGCTATGATCCGCTTTAGCGAAATAGTAGGAAGCCTGGCGGCCGCATATAAGATCACCGGAAAAAAGAAGTATGCAGCAAAGGCCTTGCAGCATTGCGATGCCTGGTTTATTGATACTGCCACGCGCATGACCCCGCATCTTTTGTATGCGCAGGCCATTCAGGGTCGTGTCACGGGCAGAGGTATCGGTATCATCGATGCAATCCACCTGATGGAAGTAGTGAAAGGACTGGAGGTAATGGAAAAACGAATGCCCCGGATATCATCTAAACGCCGGCAGGGATACCGGCAATGGTTTGCACAATACCTGCAGTGGGTGACCACCCATACTTACGGCCTGGATGAAATGAAAGCAGCCAATAATCACGGCACCTGCTGGGTGATGCAGGTAGCAGTATTTGCCGGATATACCGGCAACGATTCATTGCGTGCCATGTGTAGTCAGCGATTCAAAGAAGTACTGATGCCGGCACAGATGGCTGCCGATGGCAGTTTTCCGCTTGAGCTGAAGCGCACCAAACCATATGGCTACTCACTGTTTAATCTCGATGCAATGGCGACCATCTGCCAGGAACTGAGTACTGCAAAGGATAATCTCTGGCAGTTTAAATTGTCTGATGGACGCTCAATGGAAAAGGCTATTCAGTTTTTATATCCCTGGATAGAAAATAAAAATAACTGGCCTTATGCAAAAGATGTGATGTACTGGGATCAATGGCCCGTGGCACATCCATTGCTGATCTTTGGCGGACTGGCACTGCGGCAATCCGCCTGGTTGCAGACATGGAAGAGACTGGAACATGCCCCCGCCGTAGAAGAAGTGATCCGCAACCTGCCGGTACGAAACCCTTTACTCTGGACAGATGAAAAGAAGAACGATGAATAAAAAATATTTACTGACGGCAGCTATGGCTGCAATTGTTTTTGCCGGTAATGCGCAACCGGTAAAGATCAAAAAAGTATTTGCAGATGCAGGAAAACAAATGACACTGATGCTGGCAGAAATACCTGCTGCACGTGCAGGTCATGCTGATTGGGTATCGCCCCGCACGATTGAAAAAGGGAGCCTGCGTATGGTGCCCTCACGCGAC
This sequence comes from Chitinophagaceae bacterium, assembly GCA_047600605.1. Classification (GTDB taxonomy): domain Bacteria; phylum Bacteroidota; class Bacteroidia; order Chitinophagales; family Chitinophagaceae; genus CAYMZZ01. The sequence continues at coordinate 413,361 of JASGKK010000002.1, forward strand.
TGGACAAGTGGCTTTTTTCCCGGCATATTATGGATGCTGTATGAGTATACAGGCAAAGATACCTGGAAGGAACAGGCTATTCATTATACAAAACAACTGGAACAGGAGAAGTGGAATCGCGGCACACATGACATGGGATTTAAATTATACTGCAGTTATGGACAGGGATACCGCCTTACCGGCGACACACAGATGCGTGCCGTACTCCTGCAGGCTGCGCGTACATTGAGCACACGATTCAACCCTGCTGCCGGCGTCATTCGCTCGTGGGATCATAACCGGGATAAATGGGATTATCCGGTTATCATCGACAATATGCTGAACCTCGAGTTATTGTTTGCAGCTACACAGCTCAGCGGCGATTCCAGTTTTTACCGCATAGCAGTAGGTCATGCCAATACCACAATGCGCAATCATTTCAGACCCGATTACAGTTCTTACCATGTGGTGAGTTATGATACGACTACCGGTGCACCTGTGAAAAAGAATACACACCAGGGTTACGCAGATGCGTCTGCCTGGGCGCGTGGACAGGCCTGGGGTATTTATGGATATACCATGTGTTATCGTTTTACGAAGGATACGGCTTATCTGCGGCTGGCGCAGCATATTGCCGATTTTATGCTGAAACATCCGCATATGCCGGCCGATGGAGTGCCTTACTGGGATTATGATGCGCCAGATATCCCCAACGAAGAGCGTGATGCTTCTGCAGCAGCTGTGCTGGCTTCAGGCCTGTACGAGTTGAGCGGATACGTGGCAAACGGAAAATATTATCGCAAACAGGCGGATCATATCATGCGGTCGCTGACACAGAGATACCGGGCACCTTTAGGTACTGCCGATGGTTTTATCCTGCTGCACAGCACCGGATCCAAACCTGCCAAAAGCGAAGTGGACGTGCCACTGATCTATGCCGATTACTATTATCTCGAAGCACTGCTGCGAAGCCGCGGCAGGTAACCGTATCAGGCAGTAGATTGCCGCTCCACGATCACAGAAGGGAAAATGGCCTTTTTCTCTTTGGGAAGCAGTACTTTCTTTTCTACCAGTTTAAACAATACCGTGGCGGCTTCATTGCCTATTTCATAGGCAGGCTGCACAATGGTAGATAATGGCGGATCGAAAAGTGCTGTAGCCGCCAGATTGGAGAAACTGATCACTTTAAGTTGTTGGGGGATTTTAATCTGCAGTTCACGGCATACTTCATAGGTATTGATTGCGAGTTTCTCTACAGCTGTAAAGATGGCATCGGGCCGGTCGGGGCCTAACAGCAATTCGCGGATCAGCTGCCTGTTTTCTTCATCATTGTGACTACAGGCCAGCAGACGGGCATTTTGTGCCATGCCATTTTTTTCCAGTGCCTGCAGATAACCTTCTTTGCGGCGGCTGCTGATAGAAAGACGGTCAGACATAGACAGGAACGCGATCTGCCGGCATCCTTTTGCCAGCAGCAGCTCAGTAGCTTTTGAGGCGGCATCTGCATCATCGGTGGTCACATTGGGGGCAGCAATGCCTTCGGCAATGCGATCAAAGAATACAAGAGGCAGACCTGTATCGGCAATGCCCTGCAAATGATCAAACTGGGTGGTGGTGTTGGATACAGAGATCATAATGCCATCTACACGTCCATTGCGTAATACCTGCAGAATGTCTGACTCACGTACATGATCTTCGTGGCTCAGGTAAATGAGCACATGGTATCCTTTCTTCTGCGCCACATCCTCAACACCGTTCATGACCTTGGAGAAAAAATTGTTTTCAATTTCAGGAAGGATCACAGCAATGGTCTTGCTTTTGCTTTGCCGCAGGCTGCTGGCATGGGGATTGGGCTGGAAACCCAGTGACTGTGCCAGCGCTTTTACACGATCCTTTGTCTCCTGGCTTATCTCATGACTGCCACGCAGCGCCCTCGACACCGTGGAGGCCGAAAGATTTAATTCTTTGGCCAGCCGTTTCAGATTTACATTATCCATATCAGATCCTCCTTCTCCTGTTTTTTTGGTGTTACGCAAACGTTATTCGTAAACGATTGCGTGGAAAAATCATTGTAAGCTGCTTTTCACTCAAAAAAAGGCAGTAAAATTACCGAAAGATAGGAGTAAAGTTGAACATAGAGTTCAGTCATGCCCGAAATGGTCATTTGGCCGGTTTGGTTCCGCTATTGCTTGTGGATTTCAACTATTTTAGTCAACTTCATAGGTTACAAACTTTCTCTCTATCCTTATCACATTTAACTAAAACAATACTACCAGGTTGCTGGTATGCCGTATGGATTCAAAACGATTAGCTGGTAAAGTAATAATTGTAACAGGTGGCACAGGTATACTGGGTCACGCCTTTAATGAAGCTCTCGCCCGCGAAGGGGCCTGCCTGGGTATTCTGGGCCGTAATAAAGAAGTAGCCGAGGCACGTGCCTGCGCAATCAATAAGGCAGGCGGCAAGGCCCTGGCGCTGCAGGCAGACGTACTGGACGAAAGCCAGTTAAAGAACGCTTCGGGACAAATGCTGGATGAATTTGGCCGTATTGATGGCCTGGTCAATGCAGCCGGAGGTAATATGGTTGATGCTGTAGTGCAAAATGGCAATGATATTTTTCACCTCAACCTGGCTGCATTGCGCGAAGTGATGGAGCTGAATGTATTTGGTACGGTACTGCCCACGCAGGTATTTGGCAAGGCCATGGTGGAAAGTGCAGGTGAAGGCAGCATTGTCAATATTTCTTCGGTAGCCGCTCATCAGGCATTAAGCAAGGTGCTGGGGTATAGCATGGCCAAAGCTGCGATTGAAGGATATACGAAATGGTTTGCGGTGGAAATGGCCAATCGCTATGCCGATAAACTGCGTATGAACGCACTGGTGCCCGGTTTTTTTCTGACAGAACAAAACAAAGCCCTTCTTACCCGTGAAGATGGCGGCTACACGGAGCGCGGACAGGATGTAGTGCGTAATACACCTTTCAAACGCTTTGGCCGCCCCGAGGAACTGACCGGCGCGTTGGTATGGTTATTAAGTAATGAATCCGTATTTGTGAATGGAACCTCTATTGTAGTGGATGGAGGTTTTCTGGTAAACAGCGGTGTGTAATAATGAATAAAGAAATGTTTTGTTTTGAGCAGACCATGCGGTGGTTTGGACCAGCCGATCCGGTAAGCCTGAGCGATCTGCGCCAGGCAGGATGTACAGGAGTGGTCACCGCATTGCATCATATCCCGAATGGCGAAGTATGGACCGAATCGGAGATTGCCCGGCGCAAACAACAAATCGAAGAAGCCGGCATGCGCTGGTCTGTAGTAGAGAGTGTGCCCATACACGAAGATATAAAGACGAGACGCGGGCAGTATCAGCAGTATATCCGCAACTATGCAGAAACATTGCGCAACCTGGCTGCGTTGGATATTCCGGTGGTGACTTACAATTTTATGCCCGTACTGGACTGGACCCGCACCGACCTGAGTTATACCTGCGCTGATGGCAGTAAGGCTTTGCGGTTTGAGCAATCGGCACTCATTGCATTTGATGTATTTGTATTGAAACGCCCGGGTGCAGCAGAGGAATATACTCCGGAGCAATTGTCGGCGGCAGAGTTACGCCTGCTGAGTATGACAGAAGAGGAGCAGAAACAATTGCAGCGTAACATTATTGCGGGTTTACCAGGGAGTGAAGAAAGTTTTACACTCGCAAAATTCCAGGAGGCACTGGATGCATATGCAGGCATAGATGAAGCAGCGTTGCTCGACAACCTGATTTATTTTCAGCAACAGGTGATGCCTGTAGCACAGGAAACAGGTATTCGCATGGCCATACACCCCGATGACCCGCCTTATCCCATATTCGGGCTGCCGCGTATTGTAAGTACGACCGAACAACTCAACCGTTTTTTTGATGCAGCAGATTACCCGGCTAATGGACTCTGTTTCTGTACAGGGTCATTTGGTGTACGTGCCGATAATGATTTGCCGGCAATGGTGAGGCAATGGGGCAGTCGTATTCATTTTGTACACCTGCGCAGTACCAAACGGGATGAGGCCGGAAATTTTTTTGAAGCCAATCATCTCGAAGGAGACGTGGATATGTATGCCGTGATAAAAGAACTGCTCACCGTCATGCAGCAACGGGAAGTAAATCTGCCCATGCGGCCCGATCACGGACACCAGATGCTCGACGATCTGAACAAGAGCACGAATCCGGGTTATTCGGCTATCGGACGTCTGCGCGGCCTGGCAGAACTGCGGGGTCTGGAGATGGGTATTGCACGTTCATTATACTGACTGATACAATCAGGCAGTATCTGTATATCATTTTGCATAAGTCAAGCAATTACGCAAGAGACAAATCAACATCTGATTTGTCTCTTTTCATTGGGTAAATACAGGCAGAACTTGTCTGCATCCGGCCATTATTATACTCTATACAGCAGTTTTCGAAATCGTTTTCGTAAATAAAGAACTGGCAATTGTTCCACGGTTGGTAAAAATTAAACAATTTAACATCCGATTAGAAAGGATTGCTTTGCTGAAAACTGCTGCTTAATGAAACGATCATTTTCTCCAAGAGAAAACTCCTGACACCACAGGTTACCCTCCGCAGCATTTTCTGCCCGGCTTTCCAAAAAACAGTTACGGAAAATAAGATAGCCCAGTAATCAGCTTATGTAGCAGTGTACACAAAAGTGCTGCTGCTGACAGGTGTAAAAAAATACGATTTACATCCTGCTGGTCATCTTTTTGCCCTTAATAAACATAGTACTGAAACCGTAAAAAACAACGATTGCTGTATGAAAGCTCAATCTGTTTCTTTCCGGCAGCTGTTTCCCTCGCGGGAAAGGACGCTGTCATTCCTTCTCTTTTTGCCAATGCTACTGGCAACGCTGTTGCTGCAGGCACAGGACAAAACGGTCAAAGGCGTTGTAAAAAACGCCCAGGGCCAGTCCTTGTCTGATGTAACCGTTATGGTCCAGGGTTCTGTATCAGGTGTGATCACCGATGCAGAAGGGCGTTACTCCATTCAGGCATCTGCGGGTGCTGTGCTGCAGTTTTCCTTTACCGGTTATGGTACACGCGAAGAACTGGTAGGAGCACGCACTGTTATTGACGTGACCATGGTTGAAACAGCGCAGACACTGGAAAGTGTGGTAGTAATTGGTTATGGCAGCCAGAAAAAAGTAAACCTTAGTGGTGCAGTAGCCCAGGTACAGGGCAAAGACCTGGTGAACAGACCAGTGCCCAACGTTACCAGCGCGCTGCAGGGCGTATTGCCTGGTGTGACCGTGCTCAGAGGAAGCGGTAAACCGGGTGATGAAGGCTATGGAGTACGTATCCGTGGTTTTTCATCGTCCAACTCTGCCAATGCCCTGGTACTGGTAGATGGTATCGAACAGGATCTTAACCTGCTTGATCCAAACGATATCGAAAGCATTTCTGTTTTGAAAGATGCTTCTGCCTCGGCGATCTATGGAGCCCGCGCTGCCGCAGGTGTAATACTGGTGACTACCAAACAGGGTACTGCCGGTAAAACAAGGATTAACTACAATACCTATTATGGTATCAATATCACCGCCCGTCAGCCGCAACGTCTGAACTCATGGGATGAACAGACACTGATCGACGAAGCGCGTTTCAATGCCACAGGCGCAGCAGAGTTTAATGCTGAACAAATGGAATGGCTCAAAAATCCCAACTTCAGTTACCGTCCCAACCCCACACAGGATCGCTGGGAGTATTTTGGCAACAACAACTGGGTAAAGGAAGGCATGGATAAAATCAATCACATGCAGAATCACTCGGTTTCGGTGGGTGGCGGCGAGCAGCGGCTCAATTACCTGGTATCGGGCAGCTATTACAAACGTGATGGTGTGCTGCGTTATGGTCCTGATGACAACTCACGGTATAATCTCAAGCTTAATCTGAATGCAGAGCTCAATCGCTATATGAGTGTGAAAGTCACTGCCGGTTATATTGGTTCTATTACCCGGGAAAATGCATTTGGCACAGAACAGATCATCAACCGGCTGTATAGAAGCCGGGCCCGCCAGTCGCTGTACACACCTCCCGAAGACATTACCGGACAGCCTTATAATGGCGACCTGCAGATCAATGCAGTGGATATTGAAAAAAATGGCGGCCTGGAAACACGCAAGTATGAGACCTTTACCGGTCGCATCAATTTCCAGGTCAAGAATGTGATCAAGGGACTGACACTGGATGTGATAGGCTGGCGTAACCAGAACTATTACAATATGGAAAACAATCGTCGCAGCCTGTACTGGTATGGACGCACTACCAATACAGTGCGCTTCAGTGTAAACGTGCCCAATTCCATTTCACTTACAAAAAATAGGGCTTATCAAAACAACCTGCAGGGGTTCCTGACTTACAATTTCAAGCTGGGAGAAGATCATAATTTTACCGTGCTGCAGGGCGCTTCTTATGAAGAGTATCGCAAAGACGAATTCTCTGCTTCTGCACAGAATATGATCACCAATGATTTCTTCAGCCTCAACTTTGGTGATCCGCTAACAAAAACAAACAGCGAAGTGGTGCAGACCTGGGCACTCGGCTCCATGTTTGGCCGTTTGAACTATAGCTTCAAAAACCGTTATCTGTTTGAAGCATCGTATCGCTACGATGGCAGCTCACGCCTGGCCCCTGAAAACAGGTGGCAATTGTTTCCTTCCTTCTCTGCTGCATGGCGCGTGAGCCAGGAGCGCTTTATGGAGCATCTGCCATTTCTGTCTGATCTGAAACTGCGTGTATCGTGGGGACAATTGGGCAACGGTTCCGTGCTGGGCCTGTATGATTATATTCCGCTGCTCACCAGTGGTCTTACCACCACCAATAACCTCGTGTTTAATGGTGTGCGTACGCAATACTTCTACCAGGGCACACTGGCTTCTCCGCAAAAAACATGGGAAACCGTGGAGCAGTCAAACATAGGGGTGGATATGGGCTTCTTTAAGAACAGGCTTACTATCACGGCAGATTATTATGTAAAACGTAATAAAGACATGCTGGCCACACTCAATGTGCCTAATATTATTGGTATCGCCGTATCGAGCGTGAATATCGGCGAGCTCAAAAGCTGGGGTGCTGAGCTGGATGTGAAATGGCGTGACCGTATTGGTAAGGTTGATTATCATGTTGGTTTTAATATTTCCGATAACCAGAATAAACTGGTTAAGTATGATGGCCGGAATTCCATTGGTAATGGTGGTATGATAAATCTGCTCGAAGGTTATCCGCTCAACAGTGTGTGGGGATATAAGACGGCTGGTTACTTCCAGTCGCAGCAGGAGGCTAATGATTACAAAGCTGTGGTGTCTTACCCATTCTTTCTTAATCCCAGTGCAGGTGATGTAAAATACCTGGATCTTAATAAAGATGGGGTGATCTCTGCGGGTGATGGTACACCCGGCAACCCCGGCGACCTGGTATACCTCGGTACGATCAACGCACGGTATACATACGGATTCGACCTCGGATTTTCCTGGAAAGGCTTTGATTTTGGCATGTTCCTGCAGGGCGCACTGGTACGCAAGTTTCTGGTCAATGAAGGTACCCTGTCGCCAATGCTGGGTACAGCAGATATGCCCTGGACCGTTCACATGGATCGCTGGACGCCCGAGAATCCCAATGCCTATTTCCCCCGCATGTACCAGACGAGTGCACATAATTATCGCCCTTCTGACAAATGGGCGCAGAATGGCAACTACCTGCGGCTGAAAAATCTTCAGATCGGTTATAAGATACCTGTCAACAGAAGATATGTACGTGAACTGCGCTTGTATGTAAGCGGTCAGGATCTGTGGGAAACGACCAAGGTGATGAAGGTATTTGATCCCGAAGTAGGCAATGATGTAAGTGCCACTACCTATCCTTTTTACCGTACTATTTCTTTTGGTCTTAATCTTTCACTCTAATCAATGCAGGCAATATGAAAAAGTCAATAAAGTTTATTTATCCCTTACTTGCTGCTGTGTTGCTGTTGCCGGCCTGTAGCATCGATCGTTTTCCCGAGTCGGAATTCAGCGATGCTGATTTCTGGAATACGGAAACAGATCTGATCAATGCGGCAAACCGCATGTATCAGCAACTGGATGCCAACTGGATCGATAACCGTGCAGATGATGCCGTCAATCAGTCTGGCCCCAATACTATCAGCAATGGAAACCGCATTATCCCCAATACAAGCGGAGACTGGAATGACCGGTATGATGAAATATTCACAGCGAATAATATCCTCGAAAAAGGAGGACGTGCACAGGTTACCGATGCGATCAGGAACCGTTATTTTGGCGAGGCCCGTTTCTTTCGTGCCTATGCTTACCTGAGTCTTGTACAGAAATATGGTGATGTACCGCTGTTATTAAAAACACTCGATATCACTTCACCTGAATTGCTGATGGCCCGCACGCCCCGTGCAGAAGTGATGCAGGCGATCTATGATGACCTGGATTATGCTGCACAATGGTTGCCTGCCCGCAGTGCTTTACCAGCTGCTCAGTTTGGACGCGTAACAAAAAGTGCTGCCTGGGCATTGAAAGCCCGTGCTGCTTTATATGAAGGCACCCGTGCCAAGTTTCACAATGATGGTAACTGGCAAGAGCACCTGCAGGTGGCAGTAGCAGCAGCTGAAAATGTAATGACGCAGGGGCATACTCTTTTCAGCAATTTCCGTACGCTCTTTACCCAGCCGGGCGAAGGATCAGCCAATACGGAAAATATCCTCGTGAAGATATTCGGTGTAAGCAATACCAACCTGATCCTGGGGCATAATAATTCACGTGACCTGGAAAATGGTCGCATGGCTCCCACACGCAACCTGATCCGCCAGTTTCTGTATACAGACGGGTTGCCTGCTTTCAATACAGATAATACAGCTTCAGCTGTAGTGTCCCCGCTGTTTATAACGGAAGGAAGTGAAACGGCATATAACACTGTATTGCAAAACCGTGATCCCCGCCTGGGCCTTACTGTATTCCTGGCCGGCGAGGAGGCTTATAAAGGCCCCTGGGTGCCTACCACATCGCTGGGAGCACGCTCGGCTTTCGCTGCCAAAAAAGGATTCAATGTAGAAGATCAGACTATTAATAACGCCGGTACGGTTGACCGTATCCTGATCCGCTATGCAGAAGTGTTGCTCACTTTTGCGGAGGCAAAATTTGAACTCAATGAATCTATTTCAGATGCGGACCTCGACAGATCAATCAATCTGCTGCGTACACGGGTAGGTTTTTCCGTAAAGCTGACGAATGCTTTTGTAAATACCAATAACCTGAGCATGCGCGAAGAGATCCGCCGTGAACGTACAGTAGAGCTGGCACTCGAAGGTTTCCGGTACGATGATCTCATGCGCTGGAAGAAAGCCGAGACTGTATTGCCCCAGGAATTGCTTGGTGCAAAATATGTTGAAGCCGACTGGCCCGGTACAAATGCCAACAGTCTTAACCTGAATGCGGATCGTGTACTGATCATAGAGCCAGCATCTACCCGTCACTTTCAGGCCAATCGCGATTATCTCTATCCTGTTCCGTTTAATGAGATCACGCTCAGCGGAGGCAGCGTAACACAGAATCCTAACTGGCAATAATGAATAAAAACAAGCATATGCAATTCAAACTCTTTAAATATATCACAGGTGCTGCTGCAGCGGTTTTGCTGCTGGCTTCCTGTGAAAAGAAAGATTACCCGGCAGGTCTGCCTGAATACGAGCACCATTATTACCTGGTCTATGTGCCCAATAATAATACACAGGTGAATGTGCAGCGTACGCAAACGACCCTGTTAAAATTTCCCGTACAGTTCTATTCCTCGTTCAGCCGCAGCTACGATGCCGTAGGATATTATCAGATTGTGACAACGGGTATTGCCAATCCCGCAGTGCCGGGACAGGATTTTGATATCGTAGATAAGAATGGAGCTACTATTCAGCCGGTGGATGGGAAGTATTCCATCACGTTTCAGAAAGCAGAGAAACGTACCGATACTATTTATGTAAAGATGCTGAACAATCCCACACCAGGCACCCGTAAAATGGAAGTACAGATTATGGAAAACCAGACCAACGAATACTATGTAGACATTTTTTCTACAGCCTTCCGCAGGCCTGTAGAGATTCGTTAGCAGTTGTCAGGCAATAAGCAAGCAAAAGCCCGGCGCGTAAGCGACCGGGCTTTTTTTAGTGGGTAGGGGTGAGTGGTCAGTGGTCGGTGATCAGAAGAGTAAAAAGTTAAAATGTTTTCTTTTACTTAAAACTTATTACTTAGAACTTATTACTTAGAACTTAATACTTATTACCAGCCACTACTTCTTATAGCTGATCTTAAATATCGTTCCCTGCATATCATCAGACACATACAATGAACCATCGGGGCCCTGGGCCAGCCCGCAGGGGCGGTGTTTGGCATCGCCGGGTGATTTGAGCTGATCGGTTCCTGCAAAATTGTTGGCAAATATTTCCCATTTACCACTGGGTTTGCCATTGGCAAAAGGAACGAATGCTACAAAAAATCCCTGTTGCATTTCGGGCGAACGGTTCCAGGATCCATGAAAAGCTATAAATGCTCCATTGCGGTATTTTTCCGGAAACTGGTTGCCGGTATAAAATAACAGGCCATTCGGCGCCAGGTGAGCAGGGAATGCCACTATGGGATCAATGGCTTTTTCGCCACCGGTCTTCTTGCCATCACCACCATACTCCGGAGCAAGTATTTTTTTGCCCTGGTTCTGATCATAATAAATATATGGCCAGCCGGCATCATCGCCTTTATTGAGGGCATACATGGTTTCGGCAGGCAGGTCAGCGCTTTGTTGTTCTGTAAATAGTTTGGGGAACATCGAATTCAACTGATCGCGGCCATGCTGCATGACAAAAAGCTGATTGGCCTGCTGGTTCCAGTCAAGTCCTACCACATTGCGAAGGCCGGTGGCATAACGGATACCGTCTGCAAAATGCTGATCGGGTTTGTCGGCTCTGAACTGCCAGATACCACCGGCAGAATCAAGGATCGGGCAGGGTTGCATACCCGGTGAGCCTTCAGTGCGATCCTGCTGCTGGCAGGCGTTGCTGTAAGCGCCAATATTCACATAAATATTTCCCTGCCTGTCGAGTACAATTGATTTGCTGTTGTGCTGATCGCGGTCAATCAGGCCACTTACAATAGTAGCCGGATTATTTTGATCTATTACTTTCCCGGCCGCATCGAGACGATACCGGTATACAGCTTCATTAGAGGAAGTGTACAAAAAACTATCGGCGAGGTAAATGCCCGTGCCGCCATAATTGCCAAAGCCGGTCTTCTGATCGAGTAAACCATCTCCGTTGCTGTCGTGCAGGTAAACCAGGCCACTGCCTTTTTTGGTATCACCCATTTTTACATAAATATCACCGGCAGGAGTTACGGCCAGGTGACGGGCAGAGCCCAGGCTGTCGGCTACTATGGTGGCAGTAAAACCTTCCGGAAGTTTGAGCAGGGTGTCTTTGCCGGTAGCTGTTTTGTCTGCTGCCGGTTCATTGGAGCAGGATGCCAGGTAAAGTGTTGCTGCACTCAGCAGCAGCATACGGCCGGCAAGAAAGAAATGTTTCATAAATAGTATGGTTAGGTTGCAGAATGTGAATCAAAGACCGGGCCGCTATGGCCAGGGGAACAAATTTACCCATCCGGGTCTTTATCTGTAAAAAGAAAATTTGTGTAAGTGAATGCTTACGCTTAGTTTCATGTAAGCATTCACTTACACAATATGATACAGACTGCCCGCAGAGACGTTTTCCAGGCAATAGCTGACCCCACCCGGCGGCATATCATCGGCCTGTTGGCACGCGAAGGCCGTAATCTCAACGCCATCGCCGCACATTTTGACGTTAGCAGATCTGCTATTTCGCAACATATTAAAATACTGAGTGAATGTGGCCTCGTGATAGTGCGGCAACAGGGTAGAGAGCGGATTTGCGAAGCCCGCCTGGATCAGTTGAAAGAAGTGGCCGCCTGGATTGAGCAATACCGCCTTTTCTGGAACAGCAAACTGGATGCACTGGAATTATTCCTGGAAAAAGATCAGAAAAAGAAAGGCCGTAAACGCTGAGCCGGCAAGAGGGCATGATGGTAGTGAGATAAATATTGTCATTAAAAACAACAGATATGAATACTGTTCCATTTACGATTGAACGGCTCATCAATGCGCCGGTACAAAAAGTCTGGCAGGCGCTTACCGATAAAGCGCAGATGAAAGAATGGTATTTTGACCTGAGTGAATTCAGTGCCGAGCCGGGTTTTGAATTCAGCTTTTATGGCCAGGGGAGCAAAGGAGAGCAATACCTGCATTTGTGCAAAGTGCTGGTAGCAGAACCGCTGAAGAAACTCAGCTATAGCTGGCAGTACAAAGACCTTCCGGGATATTCTGTTGTTACTTTTGAATTGCAGCAGGAGGGAGATCGCACACGGGTAAAACTGACCCATGAAGGCCTGGATAGCTTTCCGACCGGTAATCCCGATTTTGCGCCCGGCAGCTTTGCTCAGGGCTGGACAGAACTTATTGGCACCTACCTGCCGCGTTTTGTCGAAAAAGCCGGATAGGCTTCTTGCATATGAATACAGTAAAGAGGAAGGGGCTTTCCTCTTTTACTGTATAAAAACAAAAACAGCTGTTTTTTCGCCTGCCGATCCTGCAAATATGCCTTTTGTCAATAGTTAAGTACATTCATCCCGGTACGAATCCGGTTTAGTTATTATAGCCTTATTATTGCCGGAACTATTGAACCATTCTTACAATTGCTGCGATGAGACTATTTTGCCTGATAACCGTCTTGCTGTTTATTGCTACAAATTCGCTGTTGGCCCAAAGCGGTACCCCGCCTGCCCGGTTATATCTTGTAAACAAAGCATCTGGCGTACCTGTTACCGATGCCAGTGTATTCACTCCCGCACACAATTTTGTTGCATTGAGCGATGAGACCGGACAGGTGAAACTGGAGGGGCTACCTGCGGGTGAAACCATCCTGGTTATATCCTGTATAGGATTTGCCCGGCAGGAAATTAAAATAGCAGATATTCCTGCCGATGGCCGTATACGCCTGGAGTCGCAGATCAGTTCGCTCAGCGAAGTAATGGTAAGTGGCCTGTCACGCAAAGGCATCTTTCACACCATCAGTGACCTGGATATTCATGTGCGGCCTATTGCCAACTCGCAGGAGGTGCTGCGTATGGTACCCGGATTATTTATTGGTCAGCATGCAGGTGGTGGCAAGGCCGAGCAGATATTTCTGCGCGGCTTTGATATCGATCACGGTACCGATATCAATATTACAGTAGATGGATTGCCGGTCAATATGGTAAGTCATGCACATGGACAGGGTTATGCCGATCTGCATTTTGTGATACCCGAACTGATTGATAAAGTCAATTTTAATAAAGGACCCTATTTTGCCGATAAAGGCAATTTTGCCACAGCCGGTTATGTAGACTTCCGCACAAAGGATTTCCTGGATCAGAATTTTGTAAAAGCAGAAGCCGGACAGTTCAATACATTCAGAACCGTGATGGGGGTAAATCTTTTGCGCGTAGCAAAGAATAAGCCCCGCTTAAGGAGTTTGTATGCTGCTGGTGAATTATCGTATACCGATGGCTACTTTGACAGCCCGCAGGCCTTTAACCGGATCAATGGTATAGTAAAGTACCACGCACCTGTCGGCAATCGTTCGGTACTTACCAGCTATATATCTGCCTTTACCAGCAAATGGAATGCAAGCGGACAGGTACCCGACCGCGCGGTAAAGTCGGGCAGCATTGGCTGGTATGGCGCTATTGATGATAAAGAAGGTGGCCGCACCAGCCGTTACAATGCTACAGGGGAACTGCTGACACGGCTGGATAATGGCGCGCAATGGCGCAACCAGTTCTATTATTCCCGTTATCTTTTTACACTCTATTCCAATTTTACTTTTTTCCTGAATGATCCTGTCAATGGCGATCAGATACGGCAGCACGAAAAACGCAACCTGGCCGGATATCTTTCTGAATACAGTCTCGATCATACAATCGGGAAATATAAAGCGCAGTTTAAAACAGGTCTGCAGTTGCGTTACGATGCTACTGATAATTCTGAACTCAGCCGTACAAAAGACCGTAACACAGTCACGGATGCACTCATGTATGGCGATATCAACGAGTTTAATGCCGGTGTGTATCTGCAGGAGCAGCTCACATTGCATCCCGACCTGAATATTACAGCGGGATTGCGGGGCGATTATTTTCATAACCGTTATCGCGATCAGTTGGCTGCTACTGATCTGCGCGCTCATTCTGCTATAGTAAGTCCCAAACTGAATATCAACTGGAGGGCCAGCCGCAGTGTACAGTTGTACTGGTACAACGGACAGGGACTGCACAGCAATGATACCCGTGTGGCAGTGCAGCAAAATGGCCGGGAGGTGGTGACGCCGGCCTGGGGTTCAGATTTTGGAGCGATCATTAAACTGGGCCGCAAGGCGATCCTGCAATCGGCAATCTGGTACCTCTGGCTCAAACAGGAATTTGTATATGTAGGCGATGAAGGAGTGGTTGAAGCGGGAGGGCGTACGCAACGAATGGGTGTGGATCTGTCATTGCGATATGAACTGCTGAAGGGGTTATTTGCCGATGCCGACCTGGCCATTGCCCATCCGCGCGCCCTGGGTGTAGCCAAAGAAGAAAGTTATCTGCCACTGGCGCCGCGCATGACCAGCTCAGGTGGCATTACTTACCGCAAACTACAGGGACTGAACGGCAGTCTGCGTTATCGCTATATGGGAAGCGCCAGGCCAATGAAACGAAGAGCGTAATGGCGGCAGGTTATTTTATCTGTGATGCAGCAATTAATTATACCCGACCCAAATGGGAATGCGGTATTGCTGTACAAAACATCTTTAACCGCAAGTGGAAAGAAACACAATTTGATACCGAAAGCCGCCTGCAAAACGAACCACAACCCGTGAGCGAAATTCATTTTACACCCGGCACGCCGTTTTTTGCCCGGGTGAGTGTAGCGGTGTTTTTCTGACGTTTAAAAGTTTAAAGGTATAAAAGTATAAAGGTTGCTAAATCTGATAACTCACATTTAAACCTTTATACCTTTAAACTTTTAAACGTTCACTTTTCCGACTGCTTCAAAAAAAAGTAATACCCCAGGAAACTGATAGAAATAGAGAATGCCATTATCGCCAACGAATGGTAGCCTACAGGCTGTGTGTAATTAATGATAGCGAATCCTGCACCCAGGCCTGCCAGCAATGCCACCCATTTGATCACCTGCTGGCGGCTGTCTACTCCCTTTGGCTGCAGTAATGAACTGGCCATCTGTTCGGCAATGCCTTTATCGACAATGCGGTTTTTGAGGCGGTTGTCCAGTACCAGTTTCAGGATACTGAAAATAAAGATCATAAAAAATAACAGGGTTATAAGAATGGAGACGGCTTTGAAAATCTCCATATTGATTTCGTGCGAGTAATTATCTCCCTGTGCATTTGCTGAGAAGCACAACACTGCAGCACTGATGGCTAAAATTGTTTTTTTCATATTCTGTAATGATTATAATGTATAGGACGATTAACTAATGTTCATGTTGCAGATGGAAAATTGTTTTCTATATTTTTTAAACGATGATTATAATTACGGATAAGGTCATATCCGCCCAGCATCAGCAGGCAAACACTGGCTGTGATGCCGAGTGCCATTTCGAGACCGGGCAATCCGGAAAACAGTTCGTTTATCTGACTGCGGAAAATATAACCCATCAGTGCACCGGCAGGCAAGATGACCAGCAAAGGCAACCACAGCCACCATTTGTCCGCACTCCGCTCTTTTACCACCGGTATTTTTTCCATTACCAGTGCTTCGACATTGAATGAAAAATAGGATTCAGGTAATTGTTTCAGTTCTCCAAACAATGCGGTATAGGCTGTCAGTTGTGCAGCACATTGTGCGCAGCTTTGCAGATGGGCTTCTTCTTCAGGTTGCAGTGTCACTGACTGGCTGGCCAGTAGCTGCAATGTCTGATCGGAAAGATGCGGCTGATTCATAAATCCCCCTTTTTATACAGGTGAAGTAATCGGGTTTGTAATTGCCGGCGGGCACGAAACAGGTAATTTTTTACGGTGCCTTCGGGCAAATTGGTAATGGTACAGATCTCAGCATAGCTCAGCTCCTGCTGATGGTACAGGCTAACCAGGGTACGTTGTACAGGAGGCAATTCCTCCATACAGGTTTCCAGTAGTGCGGCGCGGTCTTTTTGTATCATCAGTTTATCAATACTTCCTTCATCAGTTGCATTGGTCAATGCAGTGTGTTCTTCTTCCTGTGTTTCCAGCAGGTCGCCTGCCAGTACCAGTTTTTTCTTACGCAGGTAATCAAAACAGGTATTGTAGCTGATCTGGGCGATCCAGGTAGAAAGACGTGCCTGAAACCGGAATCCCGACAGGCTGCGATAGGCTTTCAGATAAATCTCCTGCGCCAGATCAGGATGATCTTCAGTGCGGGTGATCATTTTGCCTACAATCTGTGCCACCAGCCTTTCTGTACGTTGCACAACCAGCCGAAAAGCCTGGGCGTCGCCGCCCAGAATCCTGTCAACCAGTTGTAAATCAGAAAGTAAATGAAGGTCGCTTGGTTTCACTGCATAATTTGACGTGACTGCGGCTATAATGTTGCACTAAACTACAGATTCCTGACGGCTATTTCTTTTAAGAGAAAAGAGGCGTAATTGGTAAAACACCGATTGGGAAAAAAGGGCTATTATTGGCTTTCCTATATGACTGCTACAGCCCCTTTACTGGAACTGCCGCATGCACCGGTGCAGGTACCTTTTGAGATCCATAGTATGGACTGGATTGATCAGAATCGCCGCCGGCAAAATGAGCTACCTCACCGGCATAATTATTTTGTAATTATCTGGTTCAAAAAAGGCCGGGGCACACACCTGATAGATATGGATACCATACCTCTCGAAGAGCAGACCGTTTACTGCATCACCCCCGGTCAGGTGCACCTGCTCACACAGGAAGGCAGTGCAGAGGGCTATGTGATCTCCTTTACCGCCGATTTTCTGGGCAGCGCCCAGGGCGATTTTGATCTGCTGTTCAACACCGGTCTTTTTTATGCATTTGCTGAAAAGCCCTACCTGCATTTGCCGGCAGAGCTGCAGGAAGAACTGGAAGAAATGGCTGTCAAGATGATGAAAGAATATGCGAACTTCTATTTGCTGCGCGCGGAAATATTGCGTGGCTTTCTGCGCATTTTCCTGATCTATCTTACCCGGGGCATTGAACGTCCTGCTGTTACAGAAGCTCAGAGCAAAGGAGTGGACCTGGTAAAACGTTTTCTGGCGCTGGTAGAAAAGAATTATATCAGTAAACGTATGGTGGCCGACTATGCAGCCGAACTGGTTGTAACCCCCAACTATCTGAATGAAGTGGTAAAAAAAATATCCGGTTTCCCCGCCAGCCACCACATACAGCAACGGATCATACTGGAAGCAAAGCGGCAGGCTACCTACAGCAGTGCCAGCCTGAAAGAAATAGCTTATAGCCTGGGTTTCGATGACCTGGCCCATTTCAGCAAATTCTTCAAGAACGTATCAGGTCAGAGCTTTACTGACTTCCGGAAAGCGCAGACCAGCTGACGTCTTTTTTACAGATACCATGATATGTACTACACTAATCCCAATCCGTCAATTGACGCAGGGTAGCTGAGTGGATAGTTTTGCCCTGTCGAATTGATCAACCAGGAATAAAATATCAGGGCAACGAAAATACGCTCTCAAAAAATGATGGCTATGTTTATAGCCACTCTTACTGTATTTTCTGCCGATGTGCAGAAACCTTTGCCGGAATTGCAGAATCCAGTCAATCATGAAAGCCGGATGACTTTTACCTTTAAAACATTCAAGGGGCCGGTCATTATCTTCACCGGATATTTTGTATTACATTGGTATGGCCCGCTGCTGGTAAGAGCCCCCATTTATATACAGTGTGATTAGTTTACTGATAGCTGTGCCGGGGGTAAGTATTCAAATAGACTACCGGGTATATCAAAAAACACATTTATGAAACTGACCTGGATCATTGTAGCCCTTCTGTCGGGAGCTGTATTGCCGCTGCAGGCGGGATTGAATGCACGCCTTGGCCGTGCAGCCGCAAATCCTGTTTATGCGTCACTCATTTCTTTTCTAATCGGCACACTGGCGTTGTCGCTGTATGTAATCTTTTCGCGGCAATCTGTTTCGTGGCAGGGGCTGCGGGAAGCTCCCGCATATGTATGGCTGGGTGGACTACTTGGTGCATTTTATGTAACGGCAATCATACTCGCTTTTCCGCAAATTGGCCCTGCACTCACTTTTGGCCTTGTGGTAGCCGGGCAAATGATCATTGCCTTAATGCTGGATCATTTCAATGTGATGGTGGCCAATCCACACCCCATCAATATCTGGCGTGTGCTGGGAATGCTGATGATTGTGGGAGGCGTGGTGCTGATCCGCAAATTCTGAGGTGCGCGAAAAGTCTTTTCTTTCTGGTACTTAATTTGTGCTGACGGGCCTAACTGACCCGGCCGGCATGATGGATTGTATAGCCCAATGGCGCTTTATTTTATGAAGGCAAACAATATTTCAATAAATTTATCAGCGGGCAGCTGGCAGGAAGCCTGGTCTTTACAGGCCTTATCACACCGTTCAGATTTTAAACCATTAAATAGTTTAATATGGAACCACGTATTGGCATCAAAGCAGAGAATCTTAAACAGGTGGCGCATATCCTGAGTGGTATTCTGGCAGATGAGTTTGTACTCTATACCAAAACCCGCAACGCGCACTGGAATGTGGAAGGTCCCGACTTTCACGACAAACACAAGTTTTTTGAAGGACAGTATGAGCAACTTGAAGATATAGTGGATGATGTGGCCGAACGTATCCGTGTACTGGGTCATTATGCACCCGCAACACTGAAAGCCTATCTGGAACTGACTCATTTGTCTGAAAAGTCAGGCTCACCCAACAGCAGCATTGGTTTTATCAACGAATTGCTGGATGACCATGAAAGTATCATCGAGCGGATGCGGGAGCATATCAACCAGTTTGCCAACGAATACCAGGACCTGGGTACCAGTGATTTTATAACCGGTCTGATGGAAACGCATGAAAAAATGGCCTGGATGCTGCGGGCACATCTGCGGTAAAGAGTCACTTTTATCAGTTGTATATATTATTATGACAAAAAGAGGTGAACAAAGCAGTTGGGTCATCGATCCTGTGCATACCCGCATTCGGTTTGAGGCAAAATACCTTCTTATCACATCGGTTTCGGGCTGGTTTCGCGAACTGGAGGGTACAGTAAGTACAGAACATGACAATTTTGACGAATGTCAGATTGCGCTTACCATATATACCAGTTCGCTCTATACCGGTATTGAAGAGCGGGATAACCATCTGCGTTCGCCCGATTTTTTTGATACGCTGAAATATCCCACGATCGAGTTCAGGTCTACCTCGGTAAAAGTGCAACCTGATGGTATTGAGGTACAAGGGCGGCTG
The DNA here is from genome assembly GCA_047600605.1 of Chitinophagaceae bacterium. Classification (GTDB taxonomy): domain Bacteria; phylum Bacteroidota; class Bacteroidia; order Chitinophagales; family Chitinophagaceae; genus CAYMZZ01. The sequence goes on from JASGKK010000002.1 coordinate 432,914, forward strand.
AGTATCAAAGATGCCAGCCAGGGTATCCGTTTTCTGGCCCGGTACCTGGGTACCGTGCAGGATCCCATGGGCAACACCAAAGCAGGTTTTGAAATGAATACGGTTTTTGATCGTAAAGCATTCAATATCAACTGGAATCAATATTTTGACAAACAGGGAGTGCTTCTGTCTGATGAAGTAGCTATCCATTGCGATCTGCAGCTGCTGAAACTGGAACCAGTTACAGCCGGATAACATAGCCAATGCAGTCTTTTAACTGCGTTAAATTGTTGATTTTTAGACTCTTAATAAATAGAAACCGGTACTGTACCACAGGCCGGTTTTTTGTACCTGATCCCGCGCAAATAAAGCAAAGCTTTTTCTCTGTTTATACTTTTTTGTATAAATCCCTCCGTACCTTTGCGGGATGAAAACAGAGATATACCAACCGGAGAAGACCGACAGGAAGGAGGATCTCGACATCCTGGAGCAAACGGTGCTTAATGAGTACAAATATGGGTTTGTCACAGATATCGAAGCCGATGAGGCCCCTAAAGGACTGAGTGAAGACATTGTTCGCTTTATTTCTGCCAAAAAAAATGAACCGGAATGGATGCTTGACTGGCGTCTGAAAGCCTTTCGCCAGTGGCAAAAAATGACTGAACCCAACTGGGCCAATGTCACTTTTCCCCCGGTAAACTATCAGGATATCATTTATTATTCTGCCCCCAAGCAAAAAATAAAACCCAATAGCCTCGACGAGATCGATCCCGAGTTGCGCCGCACTTTTGAAAAGCTGGGTATTTCGCTCGAAGAGCAAAAACGTCTCACTGGTGTGGCTGTAGATGCGGTGATTGACAGCGTATCTATCGGTACTACGTTTAAGAAACAGCTGGCCGAGATGGGTATTATCTTCTGCTCAATGAGTGAAGCTATACAGGAGCATCCTGAGCTGATCCGTCAGTATCTGGGATCGGTAGTACCTGTAACGGACAATTATTTTGCGGCACTCAACTCTGCCGTATTCAGCGATGGTTCTTTCTGTTTTATTCCAAAGGGAGTTCGCTGCCCGATGGAACTTTCTACTTATTTCCGGATCAATGCAGAGAATACCGGTCAGTTTGAGCGTACCCTTATTGTTGCGGAAGATAACAGTTATGTGAGCTACCTCGAGGGTTGTACGGCTCCTATGCGCGACGAAAATCAGCTGCATGCGGCTGTAGTGGAACTGGTGGCGCTTGATCATGCAGAGATCAAGTACAGTACCGTGCAGAACTGGTACCCGGGTGATAAGGACGGTAAAGGCGGTATTTACAATTTTGTAACCAAGCGTGGCATCTGCAAGGGTGACCATTCAAAAATATCCTGGACACAGGTAGAAACCGGCTCAGCCATCACCTGGAAATATCCCAGTGTGATCCTGAAAGGTGATCATTCGGTTGGTGAATTCTATTCTGTGGCAGTGACCAATCACCATCAGCAGGCAGATACCGGTACCAAGATGATGCATGTGGGTAAGAATACCCGCAGCCGCATTGTATCGAAAGGTATCTCTGCCGGTCGCAGCAACAACAGCTACCGCGGACTGGTGCAGGTAGGCCGCAATGCCGGTAAGGCGCGCAACTTCTCTCAGTGCGATTCATTGCTGCTGGGTGATAAATGCGGTGCGCATACCTTCCCTTATATAGAAGTAAAAAACAATACTGCTGTAGTAGAGCATGAGGCCACTACCTCCAAGATTGGGGAAGACCAGATATTCTATTGCAACCAGCGTGGTATTGATACCGAAACAGCTGTGGCACTCATCATCAACGGTTTTGCCAAAGAGGTAATGAACCAGTTGCCGATGGAATTTGCAGTGGAAGCCCAAAAATTACTGGCCATCAGCCTGGAAGGAAGCGTGGGTTAATTCAATCATTATTTGTAAACAGAAGTGACATTAAATAGACAATCATTATGCTGAAGATTCAGAACTTACATGCCGGCATTGAGGAAAAGAAAATCCTGAAAGGGATCAACCTTGAGGTTAAGCCGGGAGAGGTGCATGCTATCATGGGGCCCAACGGATCGGGAAAAAGCACGCTGGCATCTGTGCTGGCAGGAAGAGAAAACTTTGAAGTAACAGAAGGCTCTGTTGAATTTTATGGTAAAGACCTGCTGGATCTGGCACCCGAAGCGCGTGCCGGAGAAGGTCTGTTTCTGGCGTTTCAATACCCTGTTGAAATCCCAGGTCTGAGTACTACCAATTTCATTAAGACAGCCGTAAACGAAGTACGTAAATACCGTGGCCAGGATGCACTGGATGCAGTAGGTTTCCTGAAGCTGATGAAAGAGAAAATGGGGCTGATGAATATTGATCAGTCACTGCTGAGCCGTCCGCTCAACGAAGGTTTTTCCGGCGGTGAGAAAAAACGGAATGAGATCTTTCAAATGGCGATGCTGGAACCCCGCCTGGCCATCCTGGATGAAACAGACTCCGGCCTGGATATCGATGCCATCCGTATCGTATCCAATGGTGTAAATAAAATCCGTGGCAAAGAAAATGCTGTACTGGTGATTACTCACTACCAGCGCCTGCTCGATTATATCGTTCCTGATTTTGTGCACGTGCTGTACAAAGGCCGTATTGTAAAGTCAGGTACCAAAGAGCTGGCACTTGAGCTGGAAGAAAGAGGATATGATTTTATTAAAAATGAAGTGAACATCGGCGAAGAAGCCTGATGCTCAGTCATACTTCAACAAACGGAATAATGGATACGATCAGTTATTTTAAAGAACAATTGAATCAGTTGCCGCAAACACAACCGGCTGCCCTGGCCCGTATAAGGCAGGAAGCTGCAGATGCGTTTGTGCAACAGGGCATACCGGCTACCCGTCACGAAGAATGGAAATATACCCGCATTAGCAGTTTGTTTAATAAAGGGTTTGAATGGCCCGTCAATCAATCCGGCACTGCCGTAGGTGAAGAGCAGATGCAGGCGCTGCGCCTGCCCGGATCAGAAAAAGCCAACGAACTGGTATTTGTAAACGGCCGCTTTTCAAAAGAGCTTTCGGTGATCCGCTCTAAAGAGCTGACAGTGCTGCCGCTCGAAGAAGCTGCCGCCGGTGAATTTGAGCCTCTTGTTACAGCCCACCTGGGCCACAGCAGCGATTATCTCAAAGACGGCATCCATGCCATGAACACCGCGTTTATGCAGGGCGCTGTTTTTGTACATGTGGCAAAGAATAAAAGCATCGCCGAGCCGGTATATGCCTATCATATTACCGATGCACGCGCTGCCAACTCACTGTCACTTCCCCGCAGCCTGGTCTATGTAAGCCAGGCAGCCGAGCTGCACTGGGTAGAGACCTTTCATACCCTGGGTACACAGGAAAGCTTTACCAATCAGGTAGTGGAAATGGTTGCGGAAAAAGACGCCCGGCTGTTTTATTATAAAATACAACACGATGCGCCGCATACCAACCTGGTAAGTACAACCCATATCCGCCAGATCGGTCAGTGTTACACATATGCCGTCACCATTTCGCTCGACGGACATATTGTGCGCAACAACACACACGTGGTAATGGAGTCTGATCATGGTGAAGCGCATCTGTATGGTCTTTATTTCCTCAGCGGAAATACCCATGTAGATAATCATACTATTGTCGACAATGCGAGACCGCATTGCTACAGCAATGAGTTGTACAAAGGCGTGGTCGGCGACAGTGCCACCGGCGTATTCAATGGTAAAATATTTGTACGCCAGGACGCACAGAAGATCAATGCCTATCAGTCAAACAAGAATATTCTTCTTTCCGATGCGGCCAGTGTAAATACAAAACCACAGCTGGAGATCTTTGCTGATGATGTAAAATGCTCGCACGGTTGTACTATCGGGCGGCTCGATGAAGAAGGACTCTTCTATCTGCAGTCGCGTGGTATACCCGAAAAGCTGGCACAATCGCTGTTGCTGCATGGCTTCACCAGCGATATACTGGAAAAAATAAAACTGGATGTGATCCGCGATTATGCAGATCAACTGATTTCTCAGCGCTTAGAATTGTTGTGATATGGAATTAACAACAGGCATACCGGTAGTATATGATATACAGGCTGTACGGGAACAGTTTCCCATACTGGGCAGGCAGGTAAAAGGGCACCCGCTTATTTACCTGGATAATGCAGCCACCACGCAGAAGCCGCAGGCTGTAGTGGATTCGCTGTTGCATTACTACACATATTATAATGCCAACATACACCGCGGTATTCATACGCTGGCCGAGGAAGCTACTGCAGCTTACGAAGCCACCCGCGATGCAGTGCGGACCTTTATCAATGCAGCCACCCGCGAAGAAATTATTTTTACCCGCGGGACTACGGAAAGCATCAACCTCGTGGCTTATACCTGGGGTATGGCCAATGTACAGGCCGGTGATGAGATCATCGTTTCCGGTATGGAGCATCATTCCAATACGGTGCCCTGGCAACTGGTATGCGAGCGTAAAGGCGCAAAGCTGCGTGTGATCCCCGTCAACGAACAGGGTGATCTCGATATGGATGCATTTCACAGCCTGCTCAGCGAAAAGACCAGACTGGTATCGCTGGTACATGTGTCGAATGCGCTGGGTACCATCAACCCCGTGGAGGAAGTAATAGCAGCGGCTCATAAGGCAGGTGCGCTTGTAATGCTGGACGGAGCCCAGTCGACCGTACACCTGGATATAGATGTGCAGGCACTGGATTGTGATTTCTTTGCCTGCTCTTCGCATAAAGTATATGGTCCTACAGGGGTAGGCGTGTTGTATGGTAAAAAAGCCCTGCTCGAGGCAATGCCGGTATTTCAGGGTGGTGGTGAAATGATCCGTGAGGTGACTTTCGAAAAAACCACTTATAATGAATTACCTTATAAGTTCGAGGCAGGTACTCCCAATATTGCAGACACTATTGCCTTTAAAGCGGCGATCAATTATGTGACAGAACTGGGACGTGCACGTATACGTGAGCATGAAGATGATCTGCTGCAGTATGCCACCGGATTAATCAGCGATCTGGATGGAGTGCAGATCATTGGTCAGGCAAAGGAGAAGACCAGCGTGTTGTCATTCATAGTAAAAAATGCACATCCGCAGGACCTGGGTATTTTGCTGGACAATAAGGGTATTGCTGTGCGTACTGGCCATCATTGTGCACAGCCATTGATGGACCGGTTTTGTATTCCGGGTACGGTACGTGCTTCTTTTGCATTGTACAATACCCGTGAAGAAGTGGATCAACTGGCAAAGGCTTTGAAAAAAGCCATTAGCCTCTTAAGCTGAAATTATGAGTAACGAGAAAAGCATCCGCGATACGGAGTTGGAGATCATAGATGAGTTTGCGCTTTTTGATTCGTGGGATGATAAATATGAATACATCATTGACCTGGGCAAAAAACTGCCTCCGTTGGCAGCAGCGCATAAAATAGATGATAACAAAGTGCGGGGATGTCAGTCGACCGTATGGCTGGCAGCCAGTTATCGTGATGGACGGGTATACTTTGAAGCAGATAGTGATGCGGTGATTGTAAAAGGACTGATCAGTATGCTTATCCGTGTACTGTCTGGCCGCACACCCGATGAAATCCTGGAAGCACCTCTTGATTTTATCAGGGAGATAGGTATGACGACGCACCTGGCACAAACCCGTTCAAATGGTTTGTTGTCGATGGTGAAGCAGATGAAAAATTATGCACTGGCCTTTAAAATTAAAACACCACAGCCATGATAGTAGATACAGAAGAACTGAAGCAGCGGGTGATTGCGGTTTTGCAGGGCATTTATGATCCCGAAATACCCGTAAATATTTATGAGCTGGGTTTGATCTATGAAGTTTCTATTCTGCCGCTCAACAATGTGCAGATTGTGATGACCCTTACTTCACCTGCCTGCCCGGCCGCACAGTCCCTGCCTGTAGAGGTAGATCAGAAGGTACGTGAGCTGGAAGGTATTAATGATGTGCATGTGGCCGTGACCTGGACCCCACCATGGGATAAAAGCCGGATGTCAGAGGCCGCACAACTGGAATTAGGAATGCTCTGAAATTATCAATATCAAGCAACATGAAAATAACCGCACAGGAAGAATATGGCCTTCGCATTTTGATCCGCATTGCCGGATGTAAGGATAAGGAAGGGATGAGTATTCCCCGGTTGAGTGAAGCCGAGGGGTTAAGCAGCCATTATGTGGCCAAACTGACCCGTGTATTGCGGATGGCTAAACTTATTAATAGCACACCTGGCTATAAAGGTGGTTATATACTGGCGCGTCCTGCGCAGGAGATCGTGATCAATGATGTACTGAAAGCGCTGGGTGGAGTTATGTTTGATAAACGTTTCTGCGGTCTGCATGCAGGCTCCATGCGTCTTTGCACCAATTCAGTCGATTGCTCTGCCCGCTCGCTCTGGCAAATGATACAGGTCACAGTAGATCAGCTGCTCAATCAGGTTACCCTGCACGACCTGGTCAATACAGAAAAAGAATCATCAGAAAAGCTGCGCTTTTTGATCAGTGGACAGATGACAATGGATGGAGGACAGTTGACAGTGGGCAGTTGACAGAAATACCACTATCATTAGCACATTATTCACTTGTCATTATCAAATCCTCAAATCAATCAGCACATTAGCATATTGATTACAGCAGATGCATCGCAAACGCAATTGTCAATCCTATATTCACCAGTATACTTGCGGCAATTACAGCAATTACCCAACGCATAGGTGCCTGTGCCAGTACCAGGCTATCGGCCATAAAAGCAAAGAGTATACCTGTTCCAAATGCGATTGGTGAACCTCCGGTAGCGCCTGCTATACCAATCATAATTGCCGCAACTGTAACCTGGATAAAAATACCGGTTGCAGTAATGCCAATGCGGTTCTCTTCCCAAACAGGTCCGTTTCTTTTGATCCAGGCACGGAAATTTTCGAATACAGAAGTTTTATGTACAGTTGGTAAAGAAAGACCATGCTGGCGGGGATGTATTGCAGTATGTTTCATAACTGACAGATTTTATTGATAACACAAAACTAGTATCGCGCCGGAGTGAGAATAATGACAGCAGTCATTCTTGAAATTGATTTTAGACACGAAAATCAGTATGCTGATGTGATAATGTGCTAATGATAGTGGTATTTCTGTCCACTGTCAACTGTCCGCTTCCTTTTCATTCCCCACATTCCGCAATTCATACAACCTCCTTTCGGGTTTGAATCCCTGTATGATAGTTTTGTCTGGCTATCAATAGCTATTTCATTAAATTATAAAACCTTATCATGAAAATTTTTTATGCAGTGCTTTGTACAGCACTGCTGTCGGGAAGTTTTTTTTCCTGCAAAAAAGACAAAAAGGAAACAGACACCCCAGACAATCAGGTGCCGGTGGGTATTGTAACACCTGTGGGTACACCTGACGGTACACCCATTGCCAGCAAGACAATCGGCACAGCCGGCGGCTCTCTGCTGAGCGATGATGGCAGCGTGAAAGTAATTATTCCGGCCGGAGCACTGGCCGCCGATCAGGCGATACGTATTCAACGCATCAGCAATCAGAACCCATTGGGCAAAAACATGGCATACCGGTTTGAGCCACACGGCATACAATTCAGCAAACCGGTAAGTATCCAGTTTTCCTTTGAGGAATCGGATCTCCAAAACACCCTTGCAGAAGCACTGGCTATAGCCTACCAGGACAATGCAGGTATATGGCAGGCGAGAGGAGGTGTTGTGCTCGACAAGGTCAATAGCACAGTGACAGCTACTGCCACGCATTTCAGTGACTGGAGCCTGTTTGAGAGTTTTTATCTCTATTTTTCCAGTGCGGTAGCTCCGGTTAAAAGCACCGTTGACCTGGAAGTATTTACAGCAGAAGATCTTTTTGTACCACTGACACCTGATAAGGAAACACCCATCGGTAAAAAAGTAAGTATAGCAGCATCTGCCGTGAAGGAATGGAAGCTGGCAGGTGCGGGAAACCTGCGTCCAACCGGTCCCAAAGCCGTGTATACGGCGCCGGCAACAGTACCGGCATCACCCAACCCTGTAGCGGTGAGTGTAAAGCTTGATCTCAGGCAGCGGGGTGTGTTTATGCTGGTGTGTCAGATTGAGATCACCGATGATTATGGAGAAATAGAGATCAAAGTGGGTGATGGTGGCTGGAAAAAGAAGATTGCTTCCGGGGCAAACGTATTAAGTGATAATTACTATGCTATTGCAGACTATGATGGTGATACGGAAGGCAGCTACGTATTTATAACCTGGGAAGGAGGAGTGGGAACACACCCATTTAAATCTCCAACAGAAAACAAGGGCACACATGCTCATTACCTCGTCACAGGCGGAAACAATTATGTATGTTATTATGTAAATGATCAGGACCAGCTGGTAAAGAGTGGCGGTGGTGTTACGATTACCAGCATGGGTGAAGATGACGGCTTTGTAAAAGGAACTTTTTCCATTTCTCCGGCAGGCTATGGCCCTGATCTGAAACAGAAAATGGGGATCCAGGGAAAGTTCAGGGCAAAACGAACCTGGTAAAATCAGTCATTCAGATCGGTGTCACGTCTGCCTGATGTGGATGTGGCACCGACTAATGAATTACGATTGGGTAGTATGCTCCGCAGTTTCCGGAGTACGAGACTCACCACAACCATAAACAAAATAAGGAAGATCAACAACCACTCCTGTCGTACTCCATTTAGCAGGTATGACTCCAGTAGCACAAAAGCGTGAATGCTGCAGATGACCCTTGTTGTAAATGCGTGTCCGAACCCCTGGTTGGTAAGCAGGTGGTGCAAATGTGTACGGTCTGCTACAAAAGGAGAACGTCCGCGCCAGATACGCATGGCAAATACCCGAAGTGTATCAAAAACAGGAATGAGTACAATACCCAGTACAAATAATGGGGCATGACGGATCACCGGATTATGCTGTGTTACATTGAGCTGCAATAAGCGAATGGAAAGTACGGCAACGACAAAACCCAGTACCAGTGACCCCGTATCGCCCATAAAAATGCGGGCGGGGTTGAAATTGAAATATAAAAAGGCAAACAAGCCGCCGGCCAGCGCAAAGGCAATGAGTGCGGTATGATTGTCGCCGCTGAGAATTAAAAATAATCCGAGGGTGATCAGGCTCATAAAACCAAGTCCACCTGCCAGACCATCGATGCCATCGATGAGATTAAATGCATTTACAATACCAACAATCGCCAGGATAGTAAAGGTATACTGTGAAAGAAGCGGTAATTCATAGATGCCAAAGAGTCCATCAAAAGAGGTGACCCGGATACCGGCAAGTGCGATTATGATAGCCAGTGCAATCTGGATAATGAATTTGTATTTGGCAGACAGATCACGCATATCATCCATAATACCCAGGCCAAGCAGCATGATTACCGAAAAGAAAAAAGCGACCTGTGCGGGTTCATAGCTGAAAGGGAGCCATAGCAATAAGGCGATCAGCATGCCGCCGGCAATAGACAGACCTCCCATGGTAGGGATTGGCAGCTGATGTTCTTTTCGGGCAGTCGGTACATCCAGTAAATGAAACCGGCGCATAAGGCTTATTTGCGGAGGTATACTGATAAGTGTTACCACAAAAGCAGTGGCAAAACAAAGAAGGGCATACTTATATAGATGAAAGGGCAAATCTATCTGAAGCAGGTAGAGGTGGTTTTTCATTCCGAATCCCGGTTTCTAGGTTATTGGTTCTTTCAAGCAGGCCGGTGGCCTACACTAAAACCTCATATAGCTGTTTTTTATTGTGTAACAGGTCTGATTTCAGCCAAAGATAATACTGCGATCTGGACCGGGGTATGAGGGTAGAATGGGTTATTGATTCTCAACATGCAGGATATCAAATAGATATCAGGCCCCGAGGGATCATTCATTCCTGTATTTTTGCGGATAAAATACGCCTATCTCCAACACGCCTTCCATACTGAGTCAGCCTATAGAGTACCTCAAAGGGGTAGGACCGCAGCGGGCCGACCTGCTGAAGAAAGAGTTGGGTATCTATGTGTTTGGAGACCTGCTGGAGCTATACCCCTACCGGCATGTGGATAAAACGAAAGTAGAACCGGTTACCAGCATTACACCCGAGAGCGATATGGTGCAGGTAGCTGTACGACTGCTGCATATGGAAGTGATAGGAGAGAAAAGAGGGCGGCGTCTGGTGGCTCAGGCTCGTGATCAGACCGGTTTTCTCGAGCTGGTTTGGTTTCAGGGAGTCACCTGGGTGCAGAAAATGCTGCAGCCGGGGCAGACCTACCTGGTATATGGACGCCCTGGTTTTTTTCAGGGAAAACCGCAGATCGTACATCCCGAAATTGAAGTATGGACACCGGAGAAAAAGTCGGGACGTGCTTTCCTGGAGCCCGTCTACCCCAGTACTGAAAAGCTAAAAGCGCGCAACCTGGGAGGGCGGCAACTGGCACGACTCACAGAAACGCTGCTGGCGCAGGTACATGAACGGGACCTTCCCGAAAACTTACCCGAAGAGCTGCTTACCCGTTTAAAGTTGCCGGGACGTTATACGGCCTTCCGGCAAATCCATTTCCCGGCCACCCCTGAGCAATATCAGGCAGCGGTGAGACGGCTGAAATTTGAAGAAATATTTTTCGCACAGCTACGCATGAATCTTTTGCGTACAGCCCGGCACCGGTTCTCGCGGGGTGTCATTTTTGATAAAGTGGGCGAGCTCTTTCACTCCTTTTACCGGGACCATATGCCTTTTGAGCTAACCAATGCACAAAAGCGGGTGATCCGTGAAATAAGGACCGATATGGGCAGTGGCCGCCAAATGAATCGCCTGCTACAGGGAGATGTGGGCAGCGGCAAAACAATGGTGGCCCTGCTGATCATGCTGCTGGCAGCCGATAACGGTTACCAGGCCTGCCTCATGGCTCCCACAGAAATACTGGCCCGCCAGCATTACGAAACAATCAGTAAACAACTGGAACATTTGCCGGTACAGGTAGCCATTCTTACAGGTACAACGCGTGCAGGCGAGCGAAAGAAAATACTGCAAAGGCTGGTAAACGGTGAAATACAGATCCTGATTGGCACGCATGCCGTGATAGAGGAAGTTGTGCAATTTCAAAAATTAGGCATCGTGATCATTGATGAGCAGCACCGGTTTGGTGTGGCACAGCGGGCACGGTTATGGGGAAAGGCCGACATCCCGCCTCATGTGCTGGTGATGACGGCAACGCCTATACCCCGCACACTGGCAATGACGGCTTATGGCGATCTCGATTATAGTGTAATTGATGAATTACCGCCCGGCAGGCAACCTGTGACCACCGTTCATCGCTATGAATCACAGCGAAGCCGTGTGATGAGTTTTATCGGGGCAGAAATCCTGAAAGGAAGGCAGGCATATATCATTTTCCCGCTCATCGAAGAAAGCGATAAACTGGATTATGAAAACCTGATGCGGGGCTATGAAACGGTGAAAGGATATTTTCCTGAACCCAAATACTGGATCAGTATGGTGCATGGGCGTCAACCAACCGACCAGAAAGAACAAAATATGCGACGGTTTGTTGAAGGGGATACGCAGATCATGGTGTCGACTACGGTGATTGAAGTAGGGGTGAATGTGCCTAATGCCAGTGTGATGGTCATTGAAAGCGCTGAAAAATTCGGACTGGCTCAGTTGCATCAGCTGAGAGGACGGGTAGGCCGGGGAGCAGAAAAAAGTTACTGCATCCTGTTGTCCTCAACCAAGCTGGGCAAAGATGCGCGGGAACGGCTGCAGATCATGACACAAACGGGCAATGGGTTTGAGATAGCAGAGAAGGATCTGGAACTGCGGGGACCGGGCGATATTGCCGGTACCCGGCAAAGTGGCATGCTTGATTTCAAGCTGGCAGATATTGTGCGGGACCGCCCGTTGGTAGACGCTGCCAAAACGTTGGTAATGGATATTTTGGAAAAAGATCCGGACCTGGATTCGGCAGAAAATTTGCGGTTAAAGAATTTCCTGCAGGCACAGAAAAGACAAACCGGCTGGAGCAAAATATCTTAACATAAGTTTTCGCAATCCATCCAGGATTATTTACGTATTTTAATAATAGAATGGCTACCCTGAAATCTTCCATATTTTCCGTAGTCCTGCTTGCCTTTGCCTTTGCTGCAGGAGCCCAGGATTATAGCAATATTGAGTTTATTGAGAACAAAGGTCAGTGGGACAGTCGTGTGCGCTATAAAGGCGAAATCAACTCCGGCGCCATTTTTATCCGCTCCACCGGTTTTACCGTATTGCAGCATCAGCCCGATGAATTTGCGCTTATTCAGAATATGATCCAGCATCATGATCAGAAAGGTCTGGATGCAATGCGCAGGGCAGATGGAAAACTGACGGTCAACTCACATGCCTGGAATGTAGATTTTGTAGGAGCTTCTCCCAAAATGCGCGTGGTTCCCGATAAAGCCCTGCCGTCGCACAATAATTATTTCCTGGGAAATGACCCTTCCAAATGGGCTTCCGAATGTAAGATATACCAGGCCATGACACTCGAAGATGTATATCCCAATGTGGATGTACGCTACTATACCTACAATGGTATGCTGAAGTATGATATCGTGGCCAAACCCGGATCAGATATCAGTAAGATCGCCCTGCGTTATGACGGCATTGATAAAATGGAAGTGAAGAATAAGGAGCTGGTGCTGAAGACCTCCCTGGGTGAGCGGAAGGAATCATCACCTTATACATATCAGGCAGATGGAAAAGAACGCAAAGAAGTAAGCTGTAAATATGTGATTAAAGGCGACCTGGTTACATTTGATATAAAAGGCTATGACCGCAACAGTACCCTGGTGATTGATCCCACCCTGATCTTCTGTTCGCTTTCCAACAGTACTGCATCCAACTGGGGTTTTACAGCTACCTATGGCCCCGACGGAAGTTTTTATGGTGGGGGTATAGTATTTGAAGGAAATTCTTTCCCCGTATCACCAGGCGCTTTCCAGACCGTGTTTCAGGGCGGGGTAGGAGAGCAGGGAACGGATATGGGTATCATCCGCCTTTCAGCAAATGGCAGCACCCGTCTTTTTGCCACTTATATCGGTGGTGCACGGGATGAGCAACCGCATAGCCTTATTGTAGACCCATCGGGTAATGTGATCATAGCCGGACGTACCAATTCTACTATGGGCGGACCCGGTGGACTTTTTCCAACTACCGGACCCACGATAGGAACTGGTGGTGATTACGACATCGCTATTGTGAAACTGAGCGCTAATGGCAGTACCCTGCTGGGTTCACGCCTTATCGGCGGTTCAAATGTGGATGGTGTAAATATCAGAGAAGGCCGTAATGGCACTATCTCCCTGCAACAGAACTATGGTGATGATGGGCGCAGTGAGGTTATACTCGATGGATCTAATAATATCTATGTGGCCTCCTGTACACAGTCAACTAATTTCCCTGTCTTTAATGGTTTTCAGGCAACCTCTGGCGGCAATCAGGATGCTGTAGTCATTAAGATGAACGCCAGCCTCACCGGTGATCCTTTATTCAGCACATATCTCGGCGGCGATCGTGCAGATGCCGGCTATGTTTTATCGCTGGCTCCCAATGGCGATATTTTTGTAGCAGGCGGTACCGAGAGTGGTAATTTTCCCGGCAATCATGTCGGCACTATAGGCACAGGAAGCAATGGAGGCATTGATGGCTTTGTGGCACAGATAAGCAATGATGGCGCTACGCTCATCCGTTCAACATACATTGGCACAGCCAATGATGATCAGATCTTCGGTATACAGTTTGATCGCAATGGATTTCCGTATGTAATGGGACAAACTACGGGTGACATGCCGGCGATCAACTCAACATACAATCCAGCTGGCGGCAAACAATTTATTGCCAAGCTGCGGCCCGATCTTTCGGCCTACATATACCGGACGCGTTTTGGCACCGGTGCTGCGCGGCCTAATATTTCGCCAACCGCCTTCCTGGTTGACCGTTGCGAAAATGTGTATGTATCCGGATGGGGTGGAGCTATCTCCACACAGAGTAATCCTTATCTGAGTGCCGGCACGCAGGGGCTGCCAGTCACCCCCGATGCATTGCAACCTAATACAGATGGACGTGATTTTTATTTCTTCGTATTAAGAAAAGATGCTTCAGGCCCGCTGTATGCCAGCTTCTTTGGGCAGGCTGGCGGGTTTACCGATCACGTAGATGGAGGCACCAGCCGTTTCGACCGCAATGGAGTGATCTATCAGGGTGTATGTGCCAATTGCGGAGGCAATGCCATCTTCCCCACCACTCCCGGGGTATGGGGACCTGTCAAACCCGCTTCAGCTGTCTGTAACCTGGGTATGATCAAGATCGCATTTAATCTTGCTGGTGTGGGGGCTACTCTCCGTTCAGAGATCGGTGGTGTGATCAATGACACCGCAGGCTGCGTGCCGCTTACCGTTAGTTTTACCGACCTGGTACGCAATGCCCGGGAATATATCTGGGATTTTGGTGATGGGACTCCGCAGGTTGGGCCTATTGCAGCTACTGCCGGAGGTTACCAGCAAAATCATACCTATATGTCGACCGGCACATTCCGCGTGATGCTGATTGCCATTGATCCTGCCAGTTGTAATGAACGCGATACCGTGTATATGAATATCCGTGTTGGTGATCTCGAAGCCAACCTCAGAGCCAATGTAGTTAAACTTGATCCCTGCGATGCATTTAATTACCGGTTCGAAAATCTTTCCACCACACTGCCTTCACGACCATTTACAGATACCTCCTTTACCTGGGATTTTGGCGATGGCTCACCGCGTGTGCGCGCAGGGCTGACGCCGGTCACCCATTCTTATGCAGCACCCGGTACCTATAATGGCTGGCTGATTCTGAACGATACCAGTTATTGTAATAACCCGGACTCTATACAGGTAGTAGTACGTGTATCGGCCAATGTAGATGCCAGTTTTGATGCGCCCCCGGTTGGTTGTGCGCCCGATGAAGTTGCGTTTACCTATACCGGCACAGGCGGTCAGACCTTTGAATGGGATTTTGGAGATCCCGCATCCGGATCAGCCAATACCTCTGCCCTGGCCAACCCTACCCATTTGTATCAATTACCCGGCATTTATACCGTACGCCTTATCGTGATCGATCCCAATACCTGTAATGTAAGAGATACCGTGTTTGCAACGATCAACGTTTTTGAAAAGCCAACGGCCAACTTTGTGTACAGTCCTACAACACCTGTAGTGAATACCCCGCACGTATTTACCAATACCTCCTCGGTCAATGCAACCCGTTTCAAATGGGATTTTGGTGACGGCACCGTCCTGGAAACGACGACCCGCAATAATATAACGCACCAGTTCAACGCAACCGGTAAATTCAACGTATGTCTTATTGCTTTTAACGAAAGCGGATGCAGCGATACGTTGTGCGAACCGGTCAGTGCCATTGTAGTGCCTGCGCTGGATGTGCCCAATGCGTTTACACCCAATAGCGGCGATATTAACAGCCGCATACTGGTAAAAGGATTTGGCATTGCCAAGATGCGTTTTATCATCTGGAACCGCTGGGGACAGAAAGTATTTGAAACAAATAATCAGTTGCAGGGCTGGGATGGAAGAGTGAAGGGTGTGGTACAACCTATGGATGTATATGCGTATACACTGGATGTTGAATTTTTTGACGGAACGAAGGCAACGAAGAAAGGGGATATTACTTTGATCAGGTAAACTGCCGGCGCCTAAAAGTGAAAGGAGGATTTATGAAACAGCTTAGAGAGATCTTCATACTGACCGCAATAATGTGGGTGGGCATGCCTGTGGCTTTTTCACAAGACCTGCACTTTTCTCAATTCATGAATTCGCCTCTTCTGACCAATCCGGCCAATACAGGTTTTATGCCGGAAGGTGATTACCGTCTTGGTGTAAATTATCGCAATCAATGGTCGTCTGTAATGCAGGTGCCCTACAAAACCATGAGCGCCTATGGTGATGTGCAGGTGGCTCAACGGGAAAATAGCTGGCTGGGCGTGGGAGGTGTATTGCTGCGCGATGTCGCCGGCAGCGGCAATCTTACATCGACCAAGGTATACGGATCAGTAGCTTATCACCAGATGCTTGGTCTTGGCAGCCTGGTCACACTGGGTTTTAATGCCGGTTGGGCCAATAAACGGATCAATACGACCAACCTCACTTTTCCCAGTCAGTGGAATGGCGAATTTTTTGACTCACATAATATTGGCCAGGCTCCTCAGCTGGATCGTACCAGCATCAGCTACCTCGATCTCCAGGCCGGGCTCAACTATGCTTATTTCCCCGACGAGAATACTTATTTCAATGCAGGGTTCTCTACCATGCATATCAACCGCCCGCGCGAATCTTTTTTCAGCGAAAAAAACGGGATCGATAACCGTATTCCTGTACGGCATACTGCATTTATCAACGGCAGTTTCAAGTTGAATGACCAGGTGATCATTAACCCCAATACTTACTTCAGCCTGCAGGCCAAATCGTATGAATGGCTGATAGGTACCAACGTGCATTATAATCTTTCCGGCGACGGACAGAATATATTGATAGCAGGCTTGTATTACCGTAGTTCGGATGCCGTGATCCCCATGGTCGGGCTCGGATTGAAGGATTATGTATTTACATTTACTTACGATGCCACCGTGTCTACACTGCGTAATTATAATAATTCACGCGGAGCGCTGGAGTTTTCGCTGGTAAAAACGGGTGTGATTGATGCATACAGAGGCACACCGCGTGAAGCCCGTTGTCCTACGTTTAAACTGTACTGATAAACAGATAATTTTACGCTACTACCGCAGTTATTGAGGGAAAGTTAAAAAAGCCATTAATAAAAGGCAAAGGAGGAATAACTCATTTTTTTGCCGATTTTTACCCTCATAAAACCAACCCACACTGATATGGAAGAAGTACAACGTCCTGCCCGGGCAAAAGATATCTGGAAGGGTGCTAAAGTACTGGCTATCGCCATCGTGGCAGGCGCTACTGTGTTTGTGCTGGTAGCTTTGGTGATCAATCAGGTATATGGTCCGTTCAAACCCGAGTGGAAAGAATACCGTACCTGGCTGGGGATTGGTTTTTTTCTGCTTTGCGGCGGCGCATTGATCATGGGAAAAAAAGGAATGTTGCAGAAAACAACCCGGGCAATAAATGAAGGAGGAAGCCTGGCATCGAGATTACAATTGTATGTGCAGGGACTGACAAAATACCTGGCAGCTTGTGAATTGCCCGTAGCAATTGGATGTATTTTGTTTCTGCTTACCGGTGAGTTTGTCTTTATGGCATTCTCGGCTGTTATGATCGGGAATATGCTGGCGCAGCTGCCACTGAAACGGCGTATTGGGGAAGCATTGCAATTGAATGAAGGAGAATTAATAGAAATCGAAAAATAGAATCATGAGAAACAAAATGACCCGTATAACTGCATTGACCCTGGCTGGTTGTTTGTTGCTGACGCAACTGGTGCAGGCGCAGGATGATAGTGAGAAAGGCGGCTTCAGTAAAGAGCGCTTATTTTCCGGCGGTAGTATCTCCCTTGGTTTTTCCAATAACACTTTTCAGATGGGTGCCAATCCTGTATTGGGTTACAGTATTGCCGACTGGGTCGATGCCGGGGTGGTAGTCAATTATATCTATACATCTTATCGCGACGTCTATGAGTTCAATGACCGCCTGCGTCAGTCAATGTACGGAGGTGGCGCTTTTACACGCCTGTATCCCGTACGGTTTCTGTTTGCCCAGGCACAGTTCGAGCACAATTTTATCAAGCTGAAATATATTCCCAATGGAGGAGGTTCTTCCACCTCCGATACTCAGGGAGCCAATAGCCTGCTGTTAGGTGCGGGTTATTCCACTAACCGTTATCCCGGCAGTGGTCAGCCTTTTTTCTATCTCGCTGTTTTGTTTGATGTGCTCAATGATCAGTATTCACCCTACACAGATGCCTATGGCCGTTCGATCCCCATCATACGCGCAGGTATACAGGTGCCGCTTTTTCAGGGACGGCGTTAACCGGCCAGGTGCGGAAGCAACTCATCGGGAGTATTGAGCACGATCAGCCGCTTATACGCGGTTTCGTAAAGGAAACCTGCTGCACGCATTTGTTCAATATGTGCCAGCAGATGATTGTAAAAACCATCGGAGTTAAGGATGAAAATATTCTTGTCGTGGATTGATAACTGATTCCAGGTTACCATTTCAAATAATTCATCCAGTGTACCAAAACCGCCGGGGAGGATGATGGCTGCATCGCTCAGTTCATACATTTTCTTTTTGCGGGTATGCATATTATCCACTACCAGCAACTCAGAGATGGCATTGTGCTGCCGCTCCCAGTCTACCAGTACCTGAGGTATGACCCCTATCACTTTTCCGCCATGGTGCATCACTTCGTCGGCAATTTTTCCCATGATACCTACACTGCCACCACCATATATGACAGTAATGCCGGCATTGGCCAGCAATTGTCCCAGTACCAGTGTATGCTGAAGATAAACCGGGTTATTACCGTCTTTGGACCCGCAAAAAACCGCAAGCGATTGTATAGCCATAGCGTGTATTTTTGCTGCAAAGGGAATATAAAATTGGCTACCTTCAAAAAAATGCTGTAGCCCTTTTATTTCTTTATAAAAAAATAATTATGTCTGCAGGCCTCCTGGTTTCTTTTGTAGTAGGTTACTTTTTACTGTTGCTTGTTGTAGCCTGGTATACATCGCGCAATTCCAACAACGACTCTTTCTTTATCGGCAACCGAAACAGCAACTGGATGCTGGTGGCTTTCGGCATGATCGGTACTTCGCTGTCTGGTGTCACATTTGTAAGTGTGCCCGGTGGCGTAGGGCGCGAAGGGTTTGCCTATTTTCAGATCACGCTGGGTTATCTCATCGGTTACCTGGTCATTGCATTTGTATTGCTGCCGTTGTATTACCGGCTCAACCTGACCTCTATTTACAACTACCTGAGTACCCGGTTTGGGTTTCTTTCCTATAAAACCGGCGCCTCGTTTTTTATCCTGTCACGTACCCTTGGGGCCACAGCCAGGTTATATCTGGTGGTAAAGATCCTGCAGGACAGTATTTTCTCTTCCTTCAGTTTTGTTATTCCCTTTTGGGTCACTACGCTCATTATTCTTATCATGATACTGGTGTATACCTACGAAGGCGGGGTAAAAACTATCGTGTTTACAGATACTTTGCAGACAACTTTTATGCTTACGGGGCTGGTGGTATGTGTGGTATATATCCTTAGCCAGATGGATATGAGCCTGGGCTCGGCTTTGTCCGGTATGAGCGAAAAAGGGTATTCGCAGATATTCTTTTCTGACCCTAACAGTAAAATGTTTTTTCTAAAACAGATACTGGCAGGAGCATTTATTACTATTACCATGACGGGCATGGACCAGGAGATGATGCAGAAAAATATTTCGGTGCGTACGCTGAAGGATTCACAGAAAAATGTGATCACCCTCAGCGTGATCATGCTTTTTGTGATCCTGCTGTTCCTTGTACTGGGCGGGCTGCTGTATATGTACAGCGAAAGTCTGGGAGCACATTACACTACTGTTGTGGAAAATGGAAAAGAGGTGACCAAATGGATGCTGGAAGGGCACGATGCTACGGCAGACCGGCTGTTTCCGGTAGTGGCACTCAATTATATGCCGCCTATCGTGTCTGTTATTTTCATCATTGCGTTGATCTCTGCTTTATTCCCGAGTGCAGATGGTGCCATTACGGCGCTCACTTCTTCTTTTTGCATAGACATACTGGGTATACAGCGCCGGCCTGAGTGGACAGATGAAAAGAGGAAACGTATCAGGCAACGGGTACACCTGGGATTTGCTGCTATCTTTCTGCTTTTTGTAATGATATTTAAATGGGTGAATGACCCCAGTATGATCGGTGTAATATTGAAAGTGGCTGCTTATACGTATGGGCCTTTACTGGGATTATTCAGCTTTGGTATTCTTACCCGCCGCGCTGTAATCGACAAATGGGTGCCTGTAGTATGTGTGCTGGCGCCGATAATCTGCTTTGAACTGGAAAAATATCAGAAAATGCTGCTGGGGTCCTTTGAAATAGGACTTGAGCTTCTGATCATTAACGGATTACTTACTTTCATCGGTCTCCTGCTCATATCACGTAAAGCAGATAATCCTGTAGCGGCTAATCCTAAGTCATAGTACCTTTGCGGTTTAAAGCAAATGGTATGGATCTGATACATCCCCTGGCAGAAGCTTATGCGGAACGATATACCAGTTCTGAAGATGAGCTGATCGCAGCAGTAGGAGCATTTACCCGCGCGCATCATCCCGAGCAGCATATGCTGAGTGGTCATGTGCAGGGCAAATTGCTTGAAATGATCAGCCGCATGGTAGCTCCGCGGCGCATTCTGGAGATCGGCACTTTTACCGGATATAGCGCTCTTTGTCTCGCCAAAGGCCTGACGGCCGATGGAGAACTGCATACGATTGAACTGCGGGAAGCAGATGCTGCTACAGCCCGTGGCTTTTTTGCCCGCTCAGATCGTGCCAGCCAGATAATTTTACATACAGGAAATGCGTTAGAGATCATCCCCGGCCTTCGCGAAACCTGGGACCTGGTGTTTATAGATGCTGATAAACCCGCTTATATTGAATATTTTAAGCTGATTTTACCCCAATTGCGCACAAACGGGTTTATCTTAGCGGATAATATTTTTTTTCACGGCCAGGTGCTGGAACAGGAGGTCAAAGGCAAGAGTGCCAGGGGGATACAGGCCTTTAATGATTTTATCCGGGAACAAAATGATATTGATAAAATGATCATAACCATCAGAGATGGCTTGTTCCTGATCCGTAAAAAGTAATAAGACAGCTGCAGATGCGCGTATCATTTATCTTATTTACCCTCGTACTGGCGACAGCCTTTACTGCCAATGCACAGGGGAAAGAAACCATAGAAACATACATAGCTACCTACAAAGAGCTGGCTATTGAAGAAATGCTACGAACCGGCGTGCCGGCTTCTATCAAACTGGCCCAGGGTATTCACGAAACTTCGGCCGGTACCAGCGAGCTGGTAAAAAAATCTAATAATCACTTTGGCATAAAGTGCAAGTCAAACTGGACGGGTGAGTCTGTTTCACATACGGATGATGCGCCCAATGAATGTTTCCGCAAATATCCCGAAGCGTCCCAGTCATACCGCGATCATTCCGATTTTCTGAAAAACAGTCCGCGTTATGCCGGCCTGTTTAAACTGGATCCGGAAGATTATAAAGCATGGGCCAATGGATTGAAGAAAGCCGGATATGCGACCAATCCCCGCTATCCGCAGGTTATTATCAAACTCATCGAAGATTATCATTTGCAGGATTATACCCTCATAGCATTGGGTAAAATGCAGCGTCCCGAAGGAGAAGAGATAGCCGTGGTGGCTGTTGCGGCCGGTACCGAAACGGCTGCGGCTCCTGCAATAGTGATACCTGCAGCAGAAAAAGTGGCTGTTGACTATCCCAGTGGCATATTTCACATCAATGATACGCGTGTAACGCATTTGCCTGCCGGCACATCGTTGCTGGCTATAGCACAGCAGCACGAGATACCTCTGAAAAGATTGCTGGAGTTTAATGAGCTGGATGAACTGGAAAGCCTGGAGCGCGATCAACTGATCTTTCTGCAGCGCAAACGCAAAACAGGTGCACACGATTTCCATTTCGTAAAAACCGGCGAAACGCTGTATGATATTGCACAGACAGAAGGTATCCGTATGGAGGCATTGCTTGAGTTAAACTTCCTGATGGCAGGTATGCAACCGGCTACCGGTGAGCAATTGTATCTGAAACGTAAAGCGCCTTCACGGCCCCGGCTGGCTGCAGGCGATGTCACCACCATTCAGCCGGCTGTGCACAAGAGATCAACCACCAACTAAATCCTGTTATGGCGCTTATAACGGTTCACGACAAGACATTTGAAACCTATCTGGCCGAAGGAACGATCCAGCATCGGGTAAAGGAACTGGCTCAGCAGATTGGTGAGGATTATGCCGGTAAGCGTCCGCTTTTTATTGCTATTCTCAACGGATCATTCATGTTTGCTGCTGACCTTTTCAAATACCTGGAAATAGAAGCAGAGATCAGCTTTATCAAAATCTCCTCTTACAAAGGCATGCAGTCGACCGGCCGGGTAGTAACTACTATCGGACTGGATGATGATCTCTTTGGCCGCGATGTGATACTGCTGGAAGATATAGTGGATACCGGCAAGACATTGCACAACTTTCTCCCCCGCCTGGAGCATCAGCAACCACGCAGCCTTCGGCTCGCTACATTGCTGCACAAACCAGACGCTACCGAATACCCCCTGGAGCTTGACTATATAGGGTTCTCTATTCCCAATAAGTTTGTGCTGGGCTATGGACTCGATTATGACGGTCTGGGTCGTAATCTGAAAGAGATTTACCAGTTGGTGCAGTAGGGGTATTATGAGGTCTCAGCCTTTTTTACCAATTTTGCCTATTATATATCCGATTGAAGACCATTTGCCAAATATTGCTATGCCTGTTTCTGTCCACCTATCTTCCGGCTCAGCAGTTTTATCTGCGTGGAGAAGTAAAGGATGAGTCAGGAACCCCGCTTCAGAACGTTAATATCCTCAGCCTGCGTACAGGCTATTTATACCGTTCGGGAGGAGGAGGCTCTTTTGGCATCATCAGCACTCAAAAAACAGATACATTCAGTTTCTCACTCGATGGTTATCGCAAGGAGGTATTGAGCATTACTGCAGACAATTACATCACCGTTCGCCTCAAATTACAACCACTTGCCAATGGCAACCTGCATAAGCCCAACCGGTTGCTTTCGCTGACCCGGGGACTGGTGCGGGAAGAACGGCGCAAATGGTTAGCCGGCGATGAGACCTATTCTTCTATTGTAGAAAATAAGTTCATTCCGGCCCGCAGCTTTCCGCTCACAGGACTTTCGCTGAATGTAGACCGGGCCTCGTACAGCAATATCCGCCGCTTCCTGAATATGAACTCCATGGTGCCACCCGATGCAGTGCGTGTGGAGGAAATGCTCAACTATTTTAATCTGAACTATGTGCCACCCAAACCGGGTGAATGTTTTGGCATGCAGACACAGATCAGCAGTTGCCCCTGGAATCAGCAGAACCGCCTGTTTTACATCAACCTTTCTGCGCGCAAGCTTGACCTGGATGCATTGCCTCCCAGCAACCTGGTATTTCTGATAGATGTATCAGGCTCTATGGATATGCCCAACCGGCTGCCTTTGCTGCAGTCGGCCTTCCGCCTGCTGGTCAACAACCTTCGGGCAAAAGACTCCGTGTCTATTGTAGTATATGGCGGAGTGACCGGTGTGATGCTGCATACAACAAGTGGTGCCGAAAAAGATTCGATACTCAAGGCTATTGATGCGCTGACGCCGGGCGGCAGTACGCCGGGAGAGTCGGGTGTTAAGCTGGCATACAGTATAGCCCGCAATCATTTTATTAAAAACGGGAATAACCGTGTGATACTGGCTACAGATGGCGATTTTAATGTGGGCTTGCGTACAGAGGATGAACTGGATGAACTGATCACCCGACACCGCGAATCCGGTATATATCTTACCTGCCTGGGAGTGGGTATGGGCAACTACAAGGATTCCAAGATACAGACACTGGCCAGGAAAGGTAACGGCAATTTTGCTTATCTCGACAACTACAATGAGGCAGAAAAGGTATTGTTGAAAGAATTTACACAGACACTCTATGCCGTAGCAGATGATGCCTATCTCAATGTAAATTTCAATCCACAGTATGTAAAACAATATCGCCTGTTGGGCTTTGACAATAAGATGGGGGCACTCATTGACAGTACGGCAGAAGTGGAAGGAGGCGAAATAGGGTCGGGCTATTCGATGACGGGTATATTTGAGATAGAACCTGCTATGACTGATACGGTAGTGCTGGAAAAATTTGCTGACCTGAGTTTACGGTATAAACAGCCCGGCGATACCGTGGTCCGTTATTTCACCCATAATAGCTTTTACAATTATCAGCCGCTGAGCAAACTCGATTCTGCATTTAGTTTTTCTGCTACCGTGGCCCTGTTTGGATCTATGCTGAAAGAATCTGTTTATACGAAGCATGTGGGCTGGAATGAATTGCTTGCTATGGCTATTTCCAATGCACGCGCCGGAGATAAGCTGGAGCAGGAATTTATCGGCATGGTGCAGCAGGCCCGTACCATTTATACGCGGGCAAAGGGAAAAAAGAAGAAGCGAAATTCGAATGAATAAAAAAGCCGGCATATAGCCGGCTTCACTTTTATTTCTTTACCTGATCTGCGATCAATGGTGATGGTGCTGATGCTCTTCCACCATTTTGGTGAAATCTTCGGCAGAGATAGCAGTATCTGCAGGTTTTACCTGGCTTTCTGACCATTCAAATACTTTTTGTGTCTGAATGCGGTTGTATGCATCTTCCACATATTTGCGGTCTTTCATCATCTTTTCTACATAATCATTCACCCATGGCTGATCGCTGGCAGCGGCGCCCATATTGCTCATGTAACCAAACAGCTGTTGTTTGGCAAATTCGCGGATCTCATCAGGATTTACCTGAATGGCATTTTCCTGTACGATCTTATCGGTGATCAGGGTCCATTTCAGCTGATTGATAAAACCGGGAAACTCCTGTTCTACCTGCTCATCTGATTTGGCAGCCGGCTGCTCACCTTCCTGCGCCTGCTCTCCCTGTGTTTTTATCCAGCGTTTCAGGAATGTTTCGGGGAAGTCGATCTTTGTTTTGTCAACCAACAGGTGAAATACCTGGTCATGAATCTGGTTGCGGGCCTGGCTGTTCCAGTAAGCCTGGATCTCTTCTTTGATCTTATTGCGGAAATCGGCTTCTGTTTTTATTTCACCACCCGGATAAAGCTGATTGAAAAAATCTTCATTCAGTTCTTTTTTCTCCAGCAGACCTACTTTGGTGATGGCTATTTTGAAGAACTTCTGAGCAGCGGCTGTGTCGTCTTTATCCAGACCCAGGTCGCTCATGATGAATTCCAGTTCTTTTTCGTCAAAAGCCTTGCTGAGCTGTACCTGTACAGAATCAGTCACCTTTTTGCCCATCAGCTGACTGCGTACGGCATCGGTGAAATATTTAACCAGCAGTGAATTGTCTTTGGTGATACCACCTTCAACGGCTTCGCCTGCTTCGTTGGTTTCGGTAAACAGTACATTCACCACATATTCTTCATTCTCCACAGTTTCCTTATCCTGCATATTGCCATAGCGGTTTTGCAGGCGGGTGATCTCATTGTCTACCATTTCATCGGTTACAGTCACTACGTAACGGGTGGTAGGGCCCTTGGCCAGGTCAGCCAGATCAAATTCGGGTTTCATACCGATTTCGAAATGGAATGAATAGTCGGTGGGATTGTTTACATCCAACTGACGGAAATCGGCCTCAAGAGGAAGGGGCTGGGCAAAAATTTCCAGTTTATCATTTTGCAGGTAACCGATCAATTCGCGGTCAACAGAGCGTAGTACTTCGTCTGTAAACAGGGAAGGGCCATACATTTTTTTGATAAGGCCGGCCGGTACCATTCCTTTACGGAAGCCGGGTATATTGGCCTTTTTGCTATATTCTTTCAGTGCTTTTTCGAAAGAGGGGAGATAGTCCTGTTTTTCCAGCTTCACCGTCAGCTTCTCATGAAGTAAGCCGATGTTTTCTTTGGTAACTGTAGCCATAATCGTGGTTTAAAAAGTTTAAAAGTTTAAGAGCCTAAAAGTTTGAAACATTAAACCCTTAAACTTTTAAACCTTTAAACGTTGTTGGTCCGGATGGAGGGACTCGAACCCCCACACCTTGCGGCATCAG
Organism: Chitinophagaceae bacterium; assembly: GCA_047600605.1. Lineage (GTDB taxonomy): Bacteria > Bacteroidota > Bacteroidia > Chitinophagales > Chitinophagaceae > CAYMZZ01. The sequence continues at coordinate 458,776 of JASGKK010000002.1, forward strand.
ATCCTAAGTCTGACGTGTCTACCAATTTCACCACATCCGGGAATCCAAATCTCCCTCATTATCAGGTATTTGGCTTATTTTAGCCAATCTACCGCCGAGGGGATCATCTTTATCAGGGAATTTGGATTTGGGCTGCAAATGTAGCGCATTTGGATGAAAAAGAAGGCTGGTTTTTTTGTAAATTCGTAGTCATTTCGCATACATGGAGACAATCGCGCAAACGCCCAAATATAACCTCAACGAGGAGCAGGAAAGGAAATTGATTCTCAGGGAATACCGCTCACTGTTACGATCGCTGAAAACAAAGCTTAAGCCCGGTGATAAGGACCTGTTGCGTACAGCTTTTGAAATGGCTGCCGACGCACACAAGACCATGCGCCGGAAAAGTGGTGAACCTTATATCCTGCATCCGCTGGCAGTGGCCAAGATCTGTGTGGAAGAGATTGGCCTGGGTGTCCGCTCCAGCATCTGTGCCCTCCTGCATGATACAGTAGAAGACACCGATATTACCCTCGAAGATGTGGAGCGCGAATTTGGACAGGAAATAACCCGCATTGTAGACGGGCTTACCAAAATATCGAATGTCATAGACATCAATGCCTCACAGCAGGCAGAGAATTTTAAGAAAATACTGCTCACACTTACCGACGATCCCCGCGTGATCCTCATCAAACTGGCCGATCGCCTGCATAATATGCGGACGCTCGAAAGCATGAAACGGGAAAAACAGCTGAAGATCGCTTCGGAAACCGTTTATGTTTATGCCCCCCTGGCTCACCGCATGGGGCTTTATAATATTAAAACGGAAATGGAAGATCTGGCCATGAAATACATGGAGCCGGATGTATACAGGGATATTGCCCAGAAACTGGCCGAAACCAAACGGGAGCGTTCCAAGTATATTAATGAATTCATTCGCCCGATCAGGGAAAAGCTGGAAAAAGGCAATTTCAAATTCGAAATATATGGCCGCCCCAAAAGCATTCACTCCATCAGCAATAAGATGAAGAAAAAAGGGGTGAGCTTTGAAGAGGTATACGACCTGTTTGCTATCCGCGTCATTCTTGACTCACCGCCTGAGCGGGAGAAAGAAGATTGCTGGAAAGTATATTCCATGATCACCGATGAGTATACACCCTCGCCTGAGCGGCTGCGCGACTGGCTCAGCAATCCCAAGTCGAATGGTTATGAAGCCCTGCACACTACAGTAATGGGCCCGCAGGGCAAATGGGTGGAAGTGCAGATACGTACCAAACGGATGAATGAGATTGCAGAAAAAGGTCTGGCAGCTCACTGGAAGTACAAAGAAGGCGCATCGGATGAAAGCCGCTTCGATAAATGGTTTCAGCAGATACGTGAGGTCATCAGCAGCCAGGATACAGACAGCATTGATTTTCTGCAGGATTTCAAAACCAGTTTCCTGGCAGAAGAAATATATGTATACACACCCAAGGGCGATGTAAAAATGCTGCCTGTAGGATCTACAGCACTCGATTTTGCCTTTGCGATCCACAGTGCTGTGGGCAGCAAGACCATCGGCGCCAAAGTGAATCACAAGCTGGTACCCATCAGCCATAAACTGCGTAGTGGCGATCAGGTAGAGATCATCACCAGCAATAAACAAAAGCCAAGCGAAGACTGGCTCACCTTTGTTGTTACCGCCAAAGCACGCGGCCGTATCAAAGATGCACTGAAGGAAGAAAAACGTAAAATAGCCGATGAAGGAAAATATACCGTGCAGCGCAAGCTGGAAGGTATGGGTGCTCAGTTGAATCAGCATAATATCGAACAGCTGGTACAATGGTACAAGTTGCCTTCACAACTGGACCTTTTTTACCAGGTTGCTGTAAAGAACATTGATCTCAAGGATCTGAAGGATTTTAAAGCCCTTGGAGAAAACATAGAACCTCCGCGTCCGGTAAAAACAGTGCAGGAATTCAAGCAGGAATTCAGCCCCACGCATCATCACAGTACTGCCAAAAAAGATGCAGAGCTGATCATTTTTGGTGAAAGCAGCGATAAGATCGTGTACACACTGGCCAATTGCTGCAAACCCATTCCCGGCGATGATGTATTTGGTTTTGTAACTACCGGCAAAGGACTGACTATTCACCGGACCAACTGTCCTAATGCGGCCAAATTGCTGGCCAACTACGGACATCGCGTGGTGAAAACGAAGTGGGCCAAAAATAAAGAGATATCCTTCCTTACAGGTCTTAAGATCGTAGGTATGGACGATGTGGGTGTGATACATAAGATAACCAACCTCATATCGGGCGAAATGCGCATCAATATCAGTGCGTTAAGTGTAGAGGCAAAAGAGGGGTTGTTTGAAGGGAATATCAAAGTGTATGTGCATGACCGCGAAGAGCTGGATGAACTGGTGCAGCGGCTCAAATCCCTTTCCGGTATTGAATCAGTAGAACGGTTTGATACAGAAGATACGGCGGCCTGATAGGGCCGCTGCAACGGGTAGCGGGTGACATCTTTGTAAGAATATTTTGCTTAACTTCAGCGAGTCTCGCTGGCACACAGCGCATATTAACCTGACACTGCTATGAAGTTGCACCTGGCACACACACGGGGTATACTGTTTCTATTTTTATCCGTACTTCTGAGCTGCGTTGCCAGTGCGCAGAATTTTTCTTTCAACTGCACACGCGATACGATCATTCCGGGCTGTACAGCCAATCCCTGCTTTACGTTGCGCAGTGTTGTTCCCGATATTTTTTCTTCTTCGGCTACCTATACGGTCAGCAAGGCCTCACCCAGTTCGGCTTCATCCTGCACACCGGTTTATTTTTCTCCTGCTTCGTCGGGTACTGCCACAAACCTGGTGGATGATGATATTTATAGCGGCGTAGTCCCCATCGGCTTCAACTTTCCGTTTTTTGGAAATACCTATTCTTCTCTTGTCATCAGCACCAATGGGTTGATCTCATTTGATCTGACAAGAGCCAATCAATCGTCTCACTACGGATTATTCAACAATGGCGGCGTACTGGTCACCCAGGCAGGTACCCCGGAGAATCTGCCCAGCGTTTTGTACGATCCGCTTACCATCATGGGTGTCTATCAGGATATTGATGTGACGATCAACAGTTCGCCAAACCGGCGTATTGAGTATACTACTGTGGGAGCAGCTCCCAACCGCAAATGGATTCTTACTTTTTTTGAGATCCCATTGTATAATTGTCCCTCCAGTTTCCATAATACGAACCAGATCATTCTCAATGAAGGAACCGGTATTATTGAAATAAGTGTATTTGAAAAAGAGAGCTGTGCTACCTGGAACTTTGGCCGGGCCATGATCGGTATCCAGGATGGTACACGTACCAGTGCTTATATGCCTTCCGGCCGCAGGGCTTCCGATATGCCCTGGAGTGGTACACCGCTCAACGAAACCTGGCGTTTTGTGCCCGCTTCCGGCGCTTCTCTCTTTAAACGGGTGGAGCTGCTGGACCTGGCAGGCAATCCCATACCAGGGGCAACACCGGTTGTGAATGCGCTGACAGACGGTACCCGCGAAGTCTCTTTTGCCAATATTTGTCCGCCAGCAGGAGCCACTACTTCCTATATCGTCAAATCAGTGTACCAAAAATTTGATAATGCAGCTGTCGAGATAGCCGGCTTCGATACAGTTCGTGTAGTAAGAGGTGCGCTCACGGATCTGGGTGCCACGGCTGCATCCACTCCTTCGGGTTGTGGCAGCGTGGGTACGGGAAGTATTACCGTGCAGGTACCTGCAGGTAGTGGCAGCGGAAATTTTGAATATTCACTCACCAGTGCAGGAGGCCCCTGGCAAACCAACAACCAGTTTCAGAACCTCGCAGGTGGCAACTATACCGTATATGTACGTGATGGAGCAGGTTGTACCAGTACGATACCGGTCAATGTGAGTGCATCCGGCAACTGGCCCGTTACATTCACCACAACTCCCACTACCTGCCCCGGTGCATATAACGGTACTATCACGGTCAATGCAAATGGTACAGCCAATACGCAATACCAGATCAACTTCGGCCCCTGGCAAAGCAGTAATGTATTTACCGGTCTGCCGGGAGGTACATTTTTTATTAATGTACGTGATCAGGTATCAGGATGTGTTGCCAATGGGCTTACGGCTACTGTGACAGCAGGTACCAGCACGGTTACCGGTACTGCCACAGCAACCCCTACATCCTGTGCGGGGCTTAATAATGGCAGTATTACCGTAACGGCTACTGGTACCGGGCCTTTTCAATATGCTATCAATGGCGGCGCCTGGCAAACCAGCAATACATTTTCTAACCTTGCTCCCGGCAATTATAATATGACCATCAGGGAGGCCGGCGTATGTGTGTCGGCTGCCATACCCGTGACGGTGACGGCCGGCAGCGGGCTGGTGCCTGTTATCACATCTGCCGCCACTTCCTGCCAGGGAGTAAACGACGGAAGACTCAGCATAACAATACCTACGGGTACAACAGCTCCTTACACCATTGTTGTAGACGGCAATACTTATACAACTTCAGTTTCTCCGGCTATCATAAACGGGCTGACCGCGGGAACGCATTCTGTAACTGTAACCGATAATACGGGGTGTACTACCGCATCACCAGTATCCGTTACAATAGCAGCGGGTACAGGCTTTACGGCCACTGCTTCAGTAACACCCACTTCCTGCAACGGATTATCTGACGGCTCTGTTATGGTAAGCCCTGCAGCTCCGGCTGTTTCTCCATTCACCTATGTATTAATGCCCGGAGGAGCCACTCAGACCCTGTCGGCACCGGCTACTTTCAGCGGGCTGGCCCCCGGCACTTACAGTGTGCAGATCACTGATGCCAACGGATGCCGGTATACAGTAGCCAATCAGGTCGTAAATGCGGGCGCGGGGCTGGTTGCCACGCTTACGGCAATACCTGCTTCCTGTACTGGTGTAAACAATGGAAGAATTGTCGTAAACACCAATGGCACCGCACCCTTCACATTTTTGCTCAATGGCAGCATTACTCAAAACAGCGTCACCAATACGACTACTTTCAATAATCTGACTCCGGGCAGTTACACAGTGATGGTAACAGATGCCAATGGCTGTACTACACCAGTAGCAGTTACCACCACAATAGGTACAGCAGCAGGCATCACAGCTACAGCCAGTGCCACTGCCGTGACCTGTGCAGGAGGCAACAACGGTAGTATAGCTGTCAATATCGCGAATGCAGGTGTAGCCCCTTATACGTTTGTATTGAATAATACAGTTACTCAAACGGGTGCTGCCGGCACCGTATTCAACGGCCTTACTGCCAGTACTGCTTATACTGTGCTGGTAACTGATGCCGTCGGCTGTTCGTATACTATTCCTGCCATTGTCGTAAGTGAACCTGCCGCGCTGCAGGCTACAGCCGCTGCGACGGATGTGCGTTGCAATGCCGGTACAGATGGTCAGATTGTTATCACAGCTGCCGGTGGCACTGGTGCCTACAGCTACTCGCTCAACAATGGGGCCTACCAATCCGGCAGCAGTTTTACAGTAGCTGCAGGTACACATAGCGTGAGGGTGCAGGATGCCAGCGGCTGTTTATTTACCGTAAATAATATAGTGGTCAGTGAACCGGCGGTATTGCAGGCTTCTGTTGCATCAGCGGGCAATGCCAGCTGTGATGGTGGTAATGACGGACAAATAACTGTAAATGCAAACGGCGGAGCGGGCTCCTATACCTATTCACTCGATGGAAATAATTTCCAGGGCAATAATATACTGCTGGCTGGTCCGGGTACCTATACGGTAACGGTGCGCGATGCAAACGGATGTACGGTATCTGCAGGTACTGCCACAGTCGGGTTGACCAATAACCTGACACTGACACCGATGACAGATCCGGCAGCGATCTGTGAAGGCCGGTCTGTGCAGCTGCAGGTACAGACCAATGCCACCGTATTTGCATGGACTCCCGCGGCTTCACTCAGTAATGCTGCGATAAGTAATCCAATAGCCGGGCCGGGCAGTACTACACTGTATACGGTGCAGGCTACTTTGGGGCGCTGCTCGGCGACCGATGATGTGCTGGTCACTGTATTGCCGGCACCCATAGCCAATGCCGGTGCGGATGTAACTATCTGTTTTGGCCAGAGCACGCAGCTGCAGGGGTCGGGCGGTATAATATATACCTGGACTCCGGCGACTTCACTCAGCAGCACTTCGGTAAGTGATCCTGTAGTGACAAGTCCGGCGCAAACCAGCACCTACCAGTTATCGGTAACGGATGCCAGTAATTGTGTTTCGCTGCGGCCGGATGCTGTTACGGTAACCGTGACACCTCCTATTAAAATAAATGTATCGCCTGCCGATACGATCGTATATGCCGGGGCCCAGGTGCCGCTGCTGGCCAGGAGCGAGGCCACACAGTATACCTGGAGTCCTGCGACCGGACTCAATAATCCCTATGTAGCCAACCCCGTGCTGACAGCCCCATCGGTTGGACAAACGCTTACGCTGCAGGTAGAGGGAAGCACTGCGGCCGACTGTCGTGGTCAGGCATATGTGACCATCCGGGTATATCAGGGACCGGATATCTACATTCCTACGGCCTTTACACCCAATGGCGACGGGCTCAATGACCGGTTTATGGTGCAGCCCGTAGGCGTACGTGAGCTGAAGTACCTCCGGGTCTATAACCGGGCCGGCCGGCTTATTTACAGCAGCAGCCAGCTGGGAGCGGGCTGGGATGGGCGTTTTCAGGGGCAGGATCAGCCGGCCGGGGTATATGTATGGCAGTGCCAGGGCATTACAGATGACGGTAAATTGGTAAGCCGGCAGGGTACCGTGACGCTGATACGTTGATAAATTGTTTTTAATTAAATAAATATTAATAAAGCCGCCTGATTTATTCGGTGGCTTTTTGTTGGGGGCGTATTTTTGCGGCCTTGAACCGCCAAAAGCAAATAAATAACTCAACCCGATTATGGTAGATGTATTACTTGGCCTCCAGTGGGGCGATGAAGGAAAAGGAAAGATTGTAGACTATTTCGCAAAGGACTATGACCTGGTAGCCCGTTTTCAGGGCGGACCCAATGCCGGCCATACCCTGTATATCGGCGACAAAAAAGTGGTACTTCACCAGATCCCTTCCGGAGTGTTTCACCCGGCCAAACTCAACCTGATCGGCAATGGGGTGGTACTGGATCCCGTCACGCTCAAACGTGAGTGTGATACAGTGGCAGGATTTGGAGTTGACCTCAAAAAAAACCTGTTTATCTCAGAGCGTACTCACCTCATATTGCCCACACACCGGGCACTCGATAAAGCGTCTGAGTCATCGAAAGGAAATCAGAAGATCGGTTCTACCCTGAAAGGGATCGGACCTACCTATATGGATAAGACCGGCCGTAACGGTCTGCGTGTAGGCGACCTGCTGGATAAGAATTTTACCACAGCCTATATCAAACTGCGCCTCAAACATCAGCGCCTGCTCGACAACTATGCTTTTGCCGAGGATATCTCACAATGGGAAGAAGAGTTTTTTGAAGCAGTGGAATTTTTGCGTGAGCTGAATATTGTAAATGGTGAATATTTCATCAATCAGCAACTGTCTGCCGGCAAGCGGGTACTGGCCGAAGGAGCGCAGGGAAGCATGCTGGATATTGATTTTGGCACATTCCCCTTTGTGACTTCTTCCAATACCGTATCAGCCGGTGTATGCAGCGGTCTGGGTGTAGCTCCGCAAAAAATCAGGGATGTGATCGGTGTTACAAAAGCCTATTGCACCCGTGTGGGCGGTGGCCCCTTCCCTACAGAGCTGGATAATGCTACCGGGGAAGAACTCCGCAAAATCGGGAATGAATTTGGTGCTACTACCGGGCGCCCCCGCCGTTGCGGATGGATTGACCTCGTGGCCCTGCGTTTTGCCTGTATGATCAACGGCGTTACCAAAGTGGTGATGACCAAGGCCGATGTACTTGATGCATTTAAAGAACTGGACGTTTGTACGGCTTATAAGATAAATGGTGTGGAAACACAGGAAATTCCATTCAGACTGGATAAAGTGGCGGTAGAACCCGTGTATCGCAGCTTCCCCGGTTGGAGTACTCCCAGCAGCCAGGCAAAATCCAGCGCAGAACTGCCTGCAACCATGAATAGTTATGTTGATTTTATCAATGAATATCTGGGTGTAAAAATTCATTATATTTCCAATGGACCGGGCCGGGATCAGATCATACATATTGACTGAAATCAGGGCGAAAAAAAGATTTTAAAAAATTTGGTCAATTAAAAACTTCGCTGAAATTTTACAGCTATAACCCTATCAGACCATGGCATCAAAATCCGATAAGGACAAAAAAATTACTGGCAAAGCTAATCCTGCTGCAGACAAGGATTCATCCAAGAAAGCTTCTTCCAAAGCCAAAAAGTCACAGGAAGAAGATGAGACTGATGAAGACGAGCTGGAAGAGGATATGGATGACGCACCTGCTGCCAAAAAAGGCGGTAAGGCTGGCGCTGCCAAAAAAAGCAGTGACGAAGAGGACGATGACGACGATGAAGTAGATGAAGATGAAGTAGACGACTGGGATAAAGTAGAGGAAGAAGATAATTGGGATCCCGACTTTGATGAATTCGACATTCCGAAATCGAAAGGCAAAAAAGCTACCGGCGGCAGCAAGAAAAGCGGTGGAGAAGAGGAAGATGATTTCAAAATGGATGACGAGTTCAAGGATATGTTTAATGACAGTGATGATTTTGAAGAGGAAGATGACGACTATTAAACAGGCCTGCGCCTGATCACCTCAGGATTTTCGTTAAAACACATCGAGCAGTATACTTCAATATTCCCCGTTACTGACTTCAAAGAAGTAAAAGCAAAGGTGTTGAGCTGGGTACAACAGTTCAACACCTTTTGTTTTCTGGACAATCACCAGTATCAGTTGCACCCGCATACGCAGGAATGTATGCTGGCAGCCGGCATACGCCGTCTGGTGAAAGCCAATGCCGGCACAGCCTTGCAGCAACTGCAGGCAACACTCGATGAGCAGCCTGGCTGGTTTTTTGGCCACCTGGCCTACGATCTTCATAGCGAAACGGAAGGCACGACCAGTCTGCTGCCTGACCGCCTGGGATTTCCGGACCTTTGTTTTTTTGAACCGGAGATCCTGATCCGTCTTTTACCTCATGAACTGATCATTACAGCCGAATCACCTGCCACTGTGAGGCAACAGATCGAAGCGACACTTCCCCGCTGGTCGATGCCCCTGCAGCCCGTCAGTTTTGAAAGCCGTATGAGCCGGCAGCAATATCTCGATACGATCGGGAACCTGCAGCGTCATATTCTGCGGGGCGATTGTTATGAGATTAATTTCTGCCAGGAGTTTTTTGCAGAAAATGCCCGTATTGATCCGCTGCAGGTATATGAGCAGCTGAGTCTCGTATCGCCCAATCCTTTTTCGGCACTTTACCGGCTGGAGAATAAATGGCTGATATGCGCCAGTCCTGAACGATTTCTAAAAAAACAGGGCGACCGGTTATTGTCACAACCCATTAAAGGCACATCGCCCCGCGTTCAAAATAACCAGGAGCTGGACAGTAAGAATAAGGGAGACCTGTATCATAGTGCCAAAGACCGTTCAGAAAACGTGATGGTAGTAGACCTGGTAAGAAACGATATGTCGAAAGTGTGCAGAGAAGGAAGTGTGCAGGTCGATGAGTTGTATGGCATCTATTCTTTTCCGCAGGTGCACCAGATGATTTCAACCATTAGTGGCGAAGTGGCAGACGGACAAAATTTCAGTAGTATTATCCGTGCTACTTTTCCCATGGGATCAATGACCGGTGCGCCCAAAAAAAGAGTGATCCAATTAATTGATCAGTACGAAACACAGCACCGCGGATTATTTTCCGGAGCAGTAGGATATATTACACCGGAAGGTGACTTCGATTTTAATGTAGTGATCCGGAGCATTCTATATAATGATACCACCCATTATGTATCATTTCCTACCGGATCAGGAATAACCTATTACAGCCAGCCTCAGGCAGAATGGGAAGAATGTCAGCTCAAAGCAGCCGCCATCAAACAGATTTTCAGCCCATAGTAAGTCATTTTATATATAGCCGGATAAGGCCTGTGAAATGTATTTCGCGAATATATTTCATTGAAAGGCAATCAATAATGACAGGTCATGTGGTTATGGTATGATGTTTGACTGGGTGGTGCTGAAGCTAAAATATCAACGTATGAGACAAATGAAATTTACCCTTGTGGGGCTAATTGCTATTTCAATTCTGGCCAGTAGTTGTAAAAACATGAACCGTTCACAGAAAGGCGCCGCGATAGGTGCTGCAGGTGGTGGTGCAATCGGGGCCGTAATCGGTAAAGCTACAGGCAATACGGCGCTGGGTGCGATCCTCGGTGCTACTGTTGGCGGTGTAACCGGCGCAGTAATCGGCCGTAAAATGGACAAACAGGCAGAAGAAATCAAAAATGAAGTACCGGGTGCCAAAGTAGAACGTGTTGGCGAGGGTATTGTAGTAGAATTCAACAATAAGATTCTTTTCGGCTTTGATAAGTCTGACCTCGGCGATAATGCAAAAGCCAGCCTGAATGAGCTGGTAACAATCCTCAACAAATATCCTGATACCGATATCGAAGTGCAGGGACATACCGATGATACCGGTACTGATACCTACAATCAGGGACTGTCTGAGCGCAGAGCCAGTGCAGTATCGGCTTATCTGCGTACAAAAGGCATCAGCTCGGGCCGCATCACTACCAAAGGTTTTGGTGAGTCGGCGCCCAAGTATGCCAATGATTCAGAAGAAAACCGCTCACTGAACCGCCGTGTTGATTTTCTGATCACTGCCAATGAGAAGATGAAGGCAGATGCAAAAAAAGAAGCAGGGCAATAAGTGAGAAGTTATAAGTAGCAGGTAATAAGTTATAAGTTAAATCGACTGATATGAAAACAAGAATTATTATGATTGCAGCGCTGGCACTTATCTGTGGTCAGGCTGCTATGGCACAAACCAAAACCACTTTCGGAATCAGAGGTGGTGTAAACTTTCAGAATCTGAATGGTAAAAATCAGGATGGTGATCGTGTAGATGGGAAACTGCGTACCGGTTTTCATATCGGAGCCAATGCAGAGATACCTGTGGGAATTGATTTTTATCTGCAACCCGGCGTATTGTTCAGTACCAAGGGTGCCAAAGCAAAGGATATTGTGGAAACATCGCTTTCCTATATTGAAGTGCCTGTAAACTTCGTGTACAAACCCGATCTGGGTACCGGCCGTGTATTGCTCGGCTTTGGTCCATATCTCGGCATAGGAGTGGGCGGTCAGTATAAAGTAGGCAATGTGGAAGCCGATGTTGAATTTGGCAATGAGACCGGCCAGGTAAAACGTCTGGATGCAGGAGCTAATATGCTGGCGGGTTATGAATGGTCAAATAAAGTATCTGTGCAGCTCAATGCCGCACTGGGCCTGGTAAACCTTCACAACCGTGTTGCCAACGACAATAAATCTTCGCTTAAGAATACAGGATTCGGCCTTTCGGTAGGCTATCGGTTCTGATTACGGAGTATAAGTTCATCACTGATAGAAAAAAGGTGCTGCAGTTGATAACTGCAGCACCTTTTTTAATACACTTTTTTATGAGTTTGATTATTTGCCCGCCTTGCTGAAAGAGTAGTTGATACGGATAGGACTGCCCTGGTAAGTAATTTCCGACTGCAGGGTCAGCGTAGCATCGCTTGCAGATACAATGCGGAATTTATATCCATCGGCTACATCTTTGGGTTTTACACCGCTGATCACACGCTTGTATTGAAAGATGGGTTGTTTATTTTCTTCACGGTATGACCATACAATATTCTTTTGGCCGGGGGCACAGGCAGATCCATTGTTGCTGATGGTATAATAGCCATTTCCATTGTTTGGTAAATGCCAGGTGCTGCCTTTGAGACAATCTTCAGTGCCTTCATCGAGCAGGGTGAAGCGGAGCTTTTCGCCCGCACTGAGGCCTTCATAATTGATCTGGTTCAATACCCAGTCGCCTTTGAGATCACTGCGCTCGGGCGCTTTGGTTGTTTCACTTGCTTTTTTGCCGGAGCTGCAACTGGCCAGCAATATGGCAGTTGCACAGGCGAGGCCTGCCAGACGAATCGTGTTTTTAATCATAAGCTTCATTTTTCTATATCAGGTATAACGAAAAAGCATGCCTGATTTTTTGTGGTCGGGCATGCTTAAAAAAATAATATCAGCCTGGTTATTTTCCATCGGCTCCCGCCGGTAACGGCATACCCGGATTCAGGATATACTGCAGGGAAGTGGCCAGAATTTCGGGCTTGCGTGACTGAAACAGTTCCATTTTATCGGAAGGCAAACGCAGATCATATTTACCATTTACGGCTACCAGCTTATCAAAATCAGGATTGAGCTGATTGAAATCTGTTACCGGCATTTGGAGATAACTGGCCATTACGGCAGCCTGATAACGTCCGCTGATAGGACGCATGATTTGTCCGTCGGGTACGTCCGCGGCAGGAGTGGGGCCGCTGGTCATCCAGTAGGCAACCTCATCTTTGGTAAGTGTGGTGATACCCCCTTCTCCTTCCATGATATAATGGGTGGCAATGAATTTCTTCACATGATTGCGTGATTCGGCCGGCAGGTATTTCTGCAGGGTCCAGAAATCGCGTGAGCCACTTTTACGGATGGCATTATTAACGGCTCCGGGGCCGCCATTGTAAGCCGCAATGACCAGCAGCCAGTCTTCATAAAGCGCATACAGGTTGCTGAGATATTTGGAAGCGGCATGAGTACTTTTAGACAGATCCCGGCGGTCGTCGCGTTTGCGGTTGACCGTAAGTCCCATAGTCCGGGCCGTAGTGGGCATAAATTGCCAGGGCCCTACAGCACCAGCCCAGGAGCGGGCATTGCTTTGCAGTTTGGATTCTATCACCGCCAGATACTTGAGTTCTGTGGGCAGCTTGTGCTGCAGCAGGATAGCATCGATCATATCAAAATAAGGTCTGGCCCAATCCTTCATCTCCTCCAGGCTGCTACTGTTCTTTTCCATGTAGTCCTTTACGAAACCGACAGCCAGGGGATTGAGTTGCTCCACGCGCATGCCATTGCTGAGCTCAGCAGGTACAAAGAGTTCTTTAAAACCAGCTTTGGGATCGGTCGGTAAGGGGCGGGCTGCGGGAACAGAATCTTTTTTGAGCAGATCAGTGGTGTCAGTAGCCAGGTAATCTGTTGCAGCCAGGGTTGTGCCCAGAAATGAACAGAAAAATGCACCCGAAACCACGATTTTTTTAATCATCACAGCAAAATTTAGAGACGTAGTCCTGCAGGGCAGGAACAAGATCCGGTTGTTGAGCAGCGATCAGTGTTTTAGCTGGCGGTCTATCAAGAGATCTGAAATGCGCAGCAAAGATAACTCCTCAAACCGGTTTGACATCACCTGCAAGCCAAAAGGCATGCCATTACTGTGACGGAACAAGGGAAGGGAAATGGCCGGGATTCCCACCAGGTTGGCCATAACTGTATATATATCAGCTAGATACATAGCAATTGGGTCGGTTGTTTTTTCACCGATCCGGAACGCCGTGGAAGGGGTTGTGGGAAGGAAAATATGATCAAACTCCTTGAAAATCAGTTGAGTTTGTTCAAATAACAATTTTCTAACTTTTTGCGCCCGTGTATAATAGGCATCGTAGTAGCCGGCACTCAGTACGAAAGTACCCAGCATAATACGGCGTTTTACTTCAGTACCAAAGGCTTCTGAACGGCTGGTTTCATACAGCTCATTGATATCCAAACCTTGTTTGTCCGTGCGGTGGCCATAGCGTACACCATCATACCGCGACAGGTTGGAAGAAGCTTCGGCTGTGGTCAGCACATAATAAGCCGGTACAATATGATCGAGCAGCGAAAAAGAAACCGGGCTTACCTGGTGGCCTTCGTCCTGCAGATTTTTGAGCAGGTTATGGATGGCCTGGCTTATTTCAGGATCCAGGCTGGGGTGATCCAGTGCTTCGGGGAAATAGGCAATTCGTAGAGGGACTTCCTGTTTTTCTTTTAGCTCTTTGCTGTAGTCGGGAACAGGCCGTGTAGAAACGGTACTGTCAAAATCGTCTGCTCCGGCCATGACCTGGAGGGTAAGGGCTACATCGGCCACTGTACTGCCGAAGATGCCGATCTGGTCAAAAGAAGAAGCGTAGGCGATAAGACCGTAGCGGGAAATGCGGCCATAGGTGGGTTTAAGCCCAATGATGCCACAGAGATCGGCAGGTTGCCGTACAGAGCCGCCGGTATCACTTCCCAGGCTGACCATGCAAAGACCTGCCTGCACTGCTACAGCCGATCCACCGGATGAGCCTCCGGGAATACGTGTTTCATCCAGTGCATTAAGCACTTTGCCATAAGCCGAATTCTCGTTGGTCGAACCCATGGCAAACTCATCGCAGTTGAGCGAGCCGATGATGATGACGCCAGCCTCGAGCAGACGCTCCACGGCAGTGGCTGAATATATGGAATGAAAACCTTCCAGGATGCGCGAAGCAGCCGTGAGTTTATGACCGTTGTAGGCAATGACATCCTTGATGCCGATGACCACACCATGCAGCACTTCCATTGGCCGGCCGCTCTGGCGTTGCTGATCCAGAGCGACGGCCCTTGTACGTGCCTCATCGGCATATATATCCACAAAGGCATTGAGGTGCTTTTGTGCATTTATCTGTTGGAGATAGTGGTCAACTGCCTGCAAACAGGTAGCCGTTCCATCCTGTAAGGAAGAATGGTATTGATCAATGGAAGAGAAAGAAAACAAAAGCAGGTATGCTTTAATCGATGAAAAAAACGCAGGCAGATTTACCCGGATTCAGAGCCAGTATTCTTAAGCGTTCTTAATGTCTGATGCGTTCTCTTCAATTTCTTTCTTCACGTTGTTCTTGGCGTCATTGAACTCACGCACACCTTTACCCAGACCGCGCATCAGCTCAGGAATTTTGCGGCCACCAAACAGCAACAGCACAATTACCAGGATGATGATGATCTCATTGGTGCCCAGCACGCCTAATAAATTTGTTTGTAACATGGTAATAGAAAATTAGACTACAAAGATAATAAGAACTCCTTCATAACAAGGGTATAAAAATAACAGTAAAACAGATAATAAAAAACCCCGCTGATGCGGGGCTTTTATATATAAGATAAATTATCAGCTTATTTTGCAGCTTCTGTAATTGTAGCAATACGTTTTTCACGGATACGTGCACTTTTACCGCTGCGTTTGCGCTGGTAAAACAGTTTGGCACGACGTACCTGACCGGTTTTGTTCAGCACGATAGAGTCAATGTTGGGAGAAGCGTAAGGAAATACGCGCTCTACGCCCACACCGTCAGAAATCTTACGAACGGTAAAGCTGGCAGTAAAGCCGGAACCCTGAGTCTTGATCACATCGCCTTTGAACGACTGGATACGCTCCTTGTTTCCTTCAATAATCTTGTAATTCACAGTGATATTATCACCGGGTTTGAAAGCAGGGAACTCTTTCTTTTTGGTCAGCTGCTCATGTACATATGCGATCGCGTTCATGACTCGTATTTTTAGGGAGGGCAAAGGTAATGCCCTAAATGAGAATATCCAAAACTATTTAAAAGTATAAAGGTTTAAAGGTATAAAAGTATAAAGGACTTAATGAGTTATTATATAAAAATCAATTTGTTACTCCTGTTTGTGATACTTTTTAAACCTTTATACTTTTAAACTTTTTACCTTGCCACATTCACCGTCCTCTTCTCCCTGATCACGGTTACTTTGATCTGTCCGGGGAAGGTCATTTCGGTTTGAATTTTCTGGGCTATTTCAAACGACAGTTTTTCTGAATCGCCGTCGGTTACTTTATCGGCTTCCACAATCACACGCAGTTCGCGGCCAGCCTGAATGGCATAAGCTTTTTCTACACCGGTATAACCCATAGCCAGGTTTTCCAGGTCTTTGATGCGCTGCAGGTATTGTTGCATGATTTCACGGCGGGCGCCGGGACGGGCACCGCTGATGGCATCGCAGGCCTGTACGATGGGAGAGATCACATACTGCATTTCTGCCTCATCGTGGTGGGCGGCAATGGCATTGACCACGGCAGGATTTTCACCATATTTCTCCGCCAGCTTGGCTCCCAGCAGGGCGTGGCTCAGTTCACTCTCTTCATCGGGCACTTTGCCAATATCGTGCAGCAGACCGGCGCGTTTGGCCAGTTTGGGATTAAGACCCAGTTCGGCAGCCATAGTCGCACAAAGATTGGCTGTTTCGCGGCTGTGCATCAGCAGATTTTGTCCGTAAGAGCTGCGGAAGCGCATACGGCCTACCATCCGTACCAGCTCTTTGTGCAGGCCATGTATACCGAGCTCAATAACGGTACGTTCGCCAATTTCCATTACCTGCTCTTCGATCTGTTTGCGGGTCTTTTCCACAACCTCCTCAATACGGGCCGGGTGAATACGGCCATCTGCCACCAGGCGCTGGAGGCTGAGGCGGGCTATCTCACGGCGTAACGGGTCAAAACTCGACAACAGGATCGCTTCAGGGGTGTCATCTACAATCAGGTCTACGCCCGTAGCGGCTTCGATGGCACGGATATTACGGCCTTCGCGACCAATGATCTGTCCCTTGATCTCATCACTTTCGAGATTGAAAACCGTGATCGAGTTTTCGATCGCCTGCTCGGCAGCAGTACGCTGAATGGTCTGAATAATGATCTTGCGGGCTTCTTTATTGGCCTTTTGCTTGGCGTCATCAATAATTTCCTGCTGCAGGGCCAGGGCCTGGGTCTGCGCTTCATTTTTCAGGCTCTCTACCAGTTGCGATTTGGCTTCATCGGCAGAAAGGCCGGCAATCTTTTCAAGACGGCGGATATGCTCTTCCTGGTGTTTTTCCAGTTCGGTACGTTTGATATTGACGAGGTCAATTTGCCGGTTAAGGTTGTCCTTAATCGCATCGTTTTCCTTGATCTGTTTTTCCAGATTGGTCTCTTTCTGATTGATACTCTGCTCCTTCTGACGAATACGGTTTTCCGCATCGTTGATCTTGCGGTTGCGTTCGTTCACTTCCTTCTCATGTACCGATTTGAGCTGTACAAATTTTTCTTTTGCTTCCAGTTCTTTTTCCTTGCGTACGGTTTCTGCTCTGAGTTCGGCTTCCTTGATAATGTTTTGGGATTGGAGTTCTGCTTCTTCTACTTTTCGCTGGGTGTTTTTGGAGAAAATAAATTTACCCGCAATAAGGCCCAGGATCAGGGCCGCTGCTCCGATTACCAACAATAATATATTCGAGTCCATGAATTTGTTGTTTAATGTGTTCCAAAATGATATGGTTCTTGTATATCAGCATTTGATCAGCTGATTCCCCGTTTTTTAGGGAGAATAGGCGAAGATACAAAACGGGCGTGAAACTCGTGAAACAACCCGTGGGCTGTAGATAGACAGGGTTTCGGACCAGAATGGACAGGCGGAAGGCTATTTTTCAGTCGTATTCAATTGACTGTCAATTATTTTTTCAATTGCCGTCAGTTTTGCAGCCCAATCCTGCTGCTGCGAAGCATCCTCTTTGACGGTTTGCTCGGTTGCCAGCCATATCAGTACCATGGCGATATAGTCCTGCATGTCTTTGCCGGCAAAACTGGTTTTATACTCCACGATTTTTTCGTTGATGGTTTTTACCGTACGGCGAACCACCTCCTCATCGCGGGCATTCATTTTGATCCGGTAGTTGCGGTCGCCGATCACGATTGTTGCTGCAATTAACTCATCCATAACTTGCTGATTTGAAAAATGCTTCCTAATTTAGGCATCCCTGTTTGAAAAAGCGCTGATCCGGACAGCGCTGGCTGTCATATTCTACCTGTTGAAAGCGCTTTTAACCAAAACTAAACGCCTCATCATGTTCGCCAAAATTAAGCCATCAATTTTTATTGATGCTCTGCAGTTTGAACTAACATCGCACAAGGGAGACCGGCTCAAAGGTATTTTGCGCGATGAAAAAGGAAGCGTATGCAGTACGCTTGAAAAAACGATGCTGACAGAGCGGGAAAATTTTACCTGGTCGGGATTAAATGACCTTCCTTATGGCCAGTACACACTCGAGCTATCGCGTGGCGAAGAGCAAATGGAAATGCGGCTGGTAAAAAGAATCTGAAAGCACGGCAACGCACCTTACTCGCTCAACAAGGCAATACAGCGGTCTATCTCTTTCAGGTAAGCATTGATTCTTTTTTCAAACTGGGCTTTTTCCGCATCACTCATGGCCGTATTGCTGAATTTCAGAATATCCAGTTGCTGCTTCAGTTTTTCTGCCTGCTCCTCATACTGTGCATTGCTTTTCTGCAAAAGCGACAATTCCTCTCTCAACAGCTGATTATCTTTCTGCAACTGTTGCTGCTGCCTTAGCAGTAATTGAAGTTTGTCCTGTATGCGTTTCAGTTGGGTTTCGTCCATGGCCCTGCTGTTTCTTGGTGACAGTCGGTATTATTTTCTTATTTCGGCAGACAATTCTTTTTCCAGCGTACTCATGATCTTATTCATCCAGCTGTCTATTTCCTTATCGGTTAATGTTTTTTCTGTATCAAGGAAAGTAAAGCTCACCGCCATTGATTTTTTGCCTGCACCCAGTTTATCGCTTTCAAAGATGTCGAAAAGCTGAATATCTGTCAGATTGCTCAGGCGGATTTTTTTCACCGTTTTTTCCAGTTCTTCATAAGCCAGCTGTACAGGTACAACCACCGCCAGGTCGCGCTGCACAGCAGGGAAGCGGGGAATTTCTGTGAAAGCTGGTTTTTGTGCAGCGGCAGCAGCTGATAAAGTCTGCCAGTCAAAATCTGCAAAATAAACCGGTTGTTTGATCTCAAACTGCTGCAATGTGGTTTTGGCTACAGAACCTACCTGTAATACTACCTTGCCGTTGAGCAATCCCTGCAGACCACTTTCATATTTGGGATGTTGCCATGCCTCAAAACTGTCTGCGGTCACGCCCAGCAACTGCAATATGCGGGCCGCTATTCCCTTCAGCACATAAAAGTCGGTGTTGGCTGCTTTAATACGCCAGCTGTCTTCCTGCGTTTTGCCGGTGGTATAGAGGCAGAGATGTTCTGTTTCTGTATACTGTCCGGGACCGGAGGTACTGTATGTTTTACCAAACTCGAAGAAACGCAGGTCATTGTTTTTGCGATTGAGATTATGTGCTACAGAACGTAAACCTGTTTCAAGCATGGAAGGACGCATGATATTAAGCTCCGCACTCAGGCTATTGAGCATCTTTACTGCATTTTCCAGTTCTGCTTCGCTGAAAAAGGCCGAGTTGGTAATGGAGTTGGTCATGATTTCATGAAACCCGAGTCCAACCAGGTAACCGGCAATTTTTTCTTTATGAGCCCAGGGGGCATAATCTTCTTCGATGGCAGGAGTGATGGTGATAGCATGGGGAATGTCTACATTATCCAGCCCATCTATGCGCAGCACTTCTTCTACCAGGTCGGCCGGCAGACTGATATCGGGTTTGTGAAAAGGAACGGCTACGCGCAATTCATCAATGCCTTCTTTGGCAATTTCAAATCCCAGGCTGGTCAGAATATTCCTGACGGCATCGGGATGATAATTTTTGCCACTCAGCTTTTTGAGATAATGATATTTGATGGCTACCTGTACTTTTTCGCGGGGATCGGGATATACGTCGGTAACCGGTGAAGCGATTTCACCACCTGCCAGTTCGCGGATCAGGCTGGCTGCACGTTTCAGCACCGTTACCGTGGCTGAGATATCTGTTCCCTTTTCGAAACGGGTAGCAGCATCGGTTCTCAGACCATGCCGAAAACTTGTTTTGCGAATGCTAATCCCGTCAAAGCAGGCACTTTCGAGAAACAGGTTTTTGGTTTTGTCCGTTACACCGCTGTTGATGCCGCCAAATACACCGGCTATACACAAGCCACCTTCTTCATCGCAGATCATGAGGTCTTCGGCACTCAGTTTTCTTTCCTTTTCATCGAGCGTAATAAAAGGAGTGCCTTCGGGCAGATTCTTAATGATGATCTTTTTACCTTTTATTTTATCGGCATCAAAAGCATGCAGTGGTTGCCCGGTCTCATGCTGAATATAGTTGGTGATGTCTACAATATTATTGATGGGGCGCAGACCAATGGCTTTCAGTTTTTCTTTCAGCCATTTGGGCGATTCACCCACTGTCACACCGGCAATGCTGACGCCGGAATAACGCGGGCATCCTTTTTCATTTTCAATGATCACTTCTATGGCGAGAGTGTTCTGCTCTGCCTTAAATCCATTTGTATTGGGCAGCCTGGGACGTAGTTCTTTTTTATCGTGATGAGAAAGGTATGCACATACATCGCGCGCTACTCCCCAGTGGCTCATGGCGTCCATACGGTTGGGCGTAAGTCCTATTTCGTAGATGGTATCTTCATAAGGCTGAAAATAATCAGCGGCAGGTGTACCGGGAACGAGGTCATCGGGCAACACCATAATGCCGGCATGTGAAGTGCCCAGGCCTATTTCATCTTCGGCACAGATCATACCCTGACTTTCCACACCACGGATCTTTGCCACCCGCATAGTCAGCGGATCACCTGCAGCGGGATAAATAGTAGTACCTACGGGGGCAACCACTACTTTCTGTCCGGCAGCCACATTGGGAGCGCCGCAAACGATCTGTAATGGCTCAGCACCCCCCACATCTACGCGGGTGAGGGTCAGCTTATCGGCATTGGGATGTTTTTCGGTATGAATGACATGGCCGATCACCAGTCCTTTCAGGCCGCCTTTTGCTTCTTCATAGCGGCTCATACTTTCTACTTCAAGGCCAATGGAGGTAAGGATGCGGCTCAACCGCTCGGGATCTACAACTACAGGCAGGTATTCACTCAGCCATTTATACGATATAGTCATGTGGTATTCGGGTTCTGCCGCAAAGATAGCGGAATCCCCCTGCCCAAAGCTCAGGCTTCCTGTACCTTATACCGGTTTTTGTGTGGCTGCACTGATTGTGGAGAACGGAAATTCCTGCAGGTTGTTGGGGTTTTCAAAGTCTTCGGCCGTCTGCTGGAAATTTTCCCAACGGGCTGTTTTGTATTCGTCCCAGTTGAAACCACGCAGAAAACCAATAGCCGCTTCGGCGCCTTTGCGAAACAGGGCCAGTTTTTCTTCATCCTTCATAAAAAAATTAAGCCAGCTGTGCGCACGTACATCAATCGAACAAACGGCTTTATTAAAAGCCCGGTTCTTGGCAATGAAGTCGCGGTCAAAATTGAAACGAATGGTGGAGAAGAGGGAGAAAATGTATTTGTAAAGGTTGTTATTGCTGCGACTGGCCGAGTCCAGTACACCATCCTGCAGACGGATACCAAAAGTGGGCATACGGGGTACCGGGTAACGCGGATTATAAAAAATGCTGATGGGGAAATTGGACAATACGCCACCATCAATAAACTGGCTGTTGTCGGGTATACGCGACAGCGCATTTTGCCAGTTGAGATGGCGGCTCCAGATATCGAAACTGCTTTTGTTGCGTAAACCGGTCTGGGCATAGGATTCAAAGAAAACAGGGATCGACATACTGGCTCTTACAAAATCGCCGGGATGTACATCTTCCTGATTTTTCCAGTACAGATCCCACATACGGGGAAATTCCACCTTTACACCTGCCAGTATATCGCAGGTAATAATGGTAAGCATTGGCATATGCGGAGGCAGGTTATTTTCCCGGCGCGGATCGGGTTTTACCTGCAGCGGAGGCACCCGCATAAAATGGCGTGAGAAACCAGCCAGATCGGTGATATGGCCGCAGGCCGGATCGTTGTTGACAGCACATTGACTGATCACGGATTTGATCCAGTTATGAAATGCCTGTCCGCAATTGAGCCCATAACCATTTCGGGCAAACTGTTTAAACCGGTTAATGGCAAATAGCAGTAATGCTGCGAGTACGAGCAGCAATACACCAGCACCCAATCCCAGCCAGCGGGCAATACCCGGTCTGAAAAAATTAATAATAAAACAGGCGAAGCTGGTAAGCAGCAGGCCGCCCATGAGTATAAGCAGGAAACGGAATAAACGACGCATGGCACCAGTACCCAGTATAAATTGCTGCACCGTTTTTTTGATCCAGCGGGTAAAGCGGTTATTGCCGGGTTTGCCATCTACAAAACTGAACATATCAAGCTGCGAGAGATGATGGACAATGACGGGCGATTTTTCTTCTTCTCTTTTACCGCAGCAGGCCAGCAGCATGGCGTTGATAGAACCGGCGCTGGTACCGGCCATGCTGAAGAAACGGATCCCCATTTTTTCAAGCACATAGGTATAACCGACCAGTGCTATACCCAGCACTCCGCCACCTTCCTGTACCAGGTCTACATACTGATGCTCATTGTCGTCTGTGACATCAGATACCTGCAATACCCGGTTTTCTTTTTTTAACTCGTCTTTAAAATCGAGAATCAGCTGGTCGACGCCGCTGGCGTCTATGAAGGAGTTGGGTTGCGAAAAGGTGGCCATGGAAAAGGTTTGGACGAAAGGTACAAAATATACAATACCGTGAAAAAACGGTGCGTGTTTAAGTGAAAAAGCGGTTGTCGGATACGGTATACGTAAACAATTTTAGAAAAAAAATGCGCACCATCCTCATCTTATTAATCGTGAGCTTACTGGCTCAGTTGACGGCAAACTCACAAAGAAAAAGACAGGCTAGACCTGTTCAGGAATCAAAAGAGATAGTAGCATCAAAAGAAAAGGAGGCTTCCGAAAAACAGAAGTCTGATTTTACAGAACCTCAGGATCAACGGATCATGTTGCTGAACGCATATAATTTTGATTTTGGAGAAAATAAATTAGCATCAAATTATGTGGGGCATCTCAACCTATTTGCTCCTTCACTGGATAATAAACGACAATGGGGATTCAATACAGGGATCATGAAAATATCTTATGGGCAAAAAGATACAGCTAGTGGTGAAGGAATTTTACGGAAAGAAAATATTTTAATTAATCCACTTGATACCCTTTATAATGGTATGAAGTATTTACGTCAGTTAAATGCTCACACAACTGTAAAGAAAAATACAATCTGGAGTTTTTATGTACAGCCTTTTTTTGAACTGACCCGGAAAAACAAAAGTCAGCATGTTTTTTTACACTTACATATGGAATTAGTTGCCAGTAAATTTACTGCTGTTACTTCCATTAAAACCATTGCACAGGATACTGCGATATTTGACGGAAACAGGGGGCTTGTATTAAGATCACGGGTTTGGGATAAGAGTACATATAGTGTCAACGCATTGTCGGGCTATTTTGGATTGGGACCCACATTTGATTTGCAGCCCTGGAAAAAGGCAAGCTTTTTCTTTCAGCCAACTATTGGGTTTACTTCTAACAAGCCTTCTCCCTCTTCCGTAGATATAGACAATCCATTACAATCATCAGTGACTACAAGGGGACAGAAAGAACGCACATGGCATTCTTTTTATTTAGTCAGAGCATATTATACGCAGAAGGTGAATGATGATGCCACCATTATCGTTGGAACAGATATACGAGGGTTGCTTCCTCTTTATGCCCCACAGTATGCTGCATATATCGGACTTAACCTTCAGTTAGATTCTATTTTGAAGTTAATAAAACCATCTTCTGAAGAGGAATAAGGAATACGTTAATCTTGTTCGGCGAGTATTTATGCCCGCATCTCTACTTTAAATGCCAGACTGAAGAAGGAGTAGTAATGTCCCTGCTGATTGAGCGAGTCGGCATTCCATTCCTGTCCAAAGCTGAAAGGATGTTTATTGTCGCAGGCGGCTTCTGCCAGGGCAATAAGCCCTTTGCGCGCCTGTATCCTGAATCCATAGCAATATCCTTTTTCGAGAGCTATGGCCGGCATAGAAAAAGATAACCAGTTGTTGCGGTCATCTGCATCCACAATACGGCTTACCTGGGCGAGTACAGGACCCCAACTACGCTGGCCGGCATCAAATGCATGAAGCGTCAGCAACAGTTCGCCTGCTACCGGTACAGCAGTGGCAAACAGCTGGATATTATCGAGCTGACCTTGCGTGGGACAAATAAAAGTCTGTCCACCATAATGATCGGCAGGATCTGTTTGTGAATGCCCAACCCATAGCGTAGTGTTGCTGGCAGTTTGGGTTAATACAGGTCTGATGACGGCATCAGCGTGTGGCGATGTTTGTTTTTGCAGAGAAATACCGCCGGAATTGTCATGTTTCATAGTCCACTTTTTTTAATAATCAAAATAGCAGGCGGATGGTAAGGTGGGTTAGTTAAGTCAATAACTGATCCAGGCCCTGGTTTATTGTGCAGAAAACCGTCATTTTCCCGTATTCAAATTGTTAACAGGAGGGTATAAAAAATATCGGGAAAAGCGGTGTATTTTTGCTAAATTGTTTATCAAAGAACGGGAGCGGCGGAGGGCCTGTAAAGGCCATAATGTGGATAACCCCGCATAACCCGGTAGAAAAGTGGTTAACAAAGAAAAAATCCGGTAAAGGGAACAGTGATTGGGTACAGACCTTTATTTTCGCCGTCTGACTACAGGAACATTCCGATAACATAGAAGTAATATTTTCTTAATATAAGACTGGAATAAGGACCCTGAAGTCGAGGACTGCCGGATACAGCATCTTTACCGGATAGAGCAGCAACGGATAATACCGGGCAGCGCTGGCAGGCTTTGATGACAGGTTTTTTATCGCCCTAACCGAACCTTAACAAATGGATCTGACGAATCTGAATAGTAAAGACCGGAAGCAGAAGAGACGAGGCGCTTCGATAGACCTGAGTACAATGGTATATGGCAAAATACCGCCACAGGCCAAGGATCTGGAAGAAGCCGTATTGGGTGCCGTAATGCTGGAAAAAACGGCTTTTGATACGGTCATTGAAATATTGAAACCGGAGTGTTTTTATGTGGAAGCACATCAGCGCATTTTCCGTGCTATGCAGGGGCTGGCTAATAAGAGTCAGCCGATCAATATCCTCACCGTAGCAGAAGAACTGCGCAGCCGCGAAGAGCTGGATGTAGTAGGAGGTGCCTATTATGTAACCAAGCTGACCAATGCGGTGGTATCGGCGGCCAATATTGAAGCACACGCACGTATCATCCTGCAAAAATTCATTCAGCGTGAACTGATACGTATCAGCGGTGAGATCATCAGTGATGCTTACGAAGACTCCACAGACGTTTTTGATCTGCTGGATGATGCCGAAGGAAAACTCTTTGAGATCACCAACAATCACCTGCGCAAAAACTTCGATACGATCAATTCTGTACTGGTAAAAACCATTCAGCGTATCGAGGATATGCGTCATAAGAACGAAGACGTAACCGGCGTTCCCAGTGGATTTTCACAACTCGATAAAGTGACCTATGGCTGGCAGAATACGGATCTTATCATCCTGGCTGCCCGTCCTGCGGTGGGTAAAACGGCTTTTGCCCTTAACCTGGCCCGCAATGCAGCGATGAACCCTTCCAAACCAACCGGTGTGGCTGTGTTTTCGCTTGAGATGAGTGCCGGCCAGCTTGTACAACGTATTCTATCTGCAGAAAGCGAAATATGGCTTGAAAAAATTGCCCGTGGTAAACTCGAAGAGCATGAAATGAAACAGCTCTACGCCCGCGGTATTCAGCGTCTGGCTCAGGCACCTCTGTTTATAGACGACACACCGGCCCTCAACATCTTTGAGCTGCGTGCCAAATGCCGTCGCCTGAAAAACAAACACAATATCGGCATGGTGATCATTGACTACCTGCAGCTCATGAGTGGCAGCAATGAAAACCGCCAGACTAACCGTGAGCAGGAGATCAGTAATATTTCCCGGAACCTTAAAGGCCTGGCCAAGGAATTGAGTATCCCCATCATCGCCCTTTCTCAGTTGAGCCGGGCGGTTGAGCAGCGGGGTGCCAAGGAAGGAAGCCGTGTGCCGCAACTGAGTGACCTGCGGGAATCGGGTGCCATCGAACAGGATGCGGACATGGTTATGTTCCTGTATCGTCCCGAGTACTATGAGATGTCGCAAAACGCCGAAGGCGAGAGTGTGAAAGGCCTTACCGAAGTAAAGATCGCCAAGCACCGTAACGGTTCATTGGAAACGATCAAGCTGAAAGCACTGCTGCATATCCAGAAGTTTACCAACTGGGATGAAGATCCTTATAGCGGTATTGGCCTCCCCGCGGGTGGCTGGCGCCCGGTAGATGAGGGCGGCGGTGAAAAGCTCTATATCCAGACAGGCAGCCGCATGAATGATATTGCGGATGATGAAGACCCGTTTTAAGATAATGTGCTAGTGTGTTAATGTGCTAATGATTATGTGGCTGGTTATTTAATGAGCTTAGAACTAATGAAAATCATTAAAGGAATGATTGATTAAATCCTGTAAAGACATTTCAAACAAAAATTCATTAGCACACTAGCACATTACCCCATTAGCACATTGATTTTTAGTAAATAAAGCTCTCTTCATTTTGTCTCTCCCCTTTTTTTACGTAGAAACCTATCTTCCTGCTTCCGACCAGCTTGAGCTGGATGAAGATACTTCACGCCATGTTGTGCAGGTATTGCGTATGCAGGAAGGCGAGCAACTGCAGCTTACCGATGGGCGGGGCAGCCTGCTGAAAGCGACAATTATTCACGCACATAAAAAGCATGCCCGCGTGCAGATACTGCACCGCGAACTGCAACCTGCTCCTATACAAAAGCTGGCTATTGGTATTTCATTACTCAAAAATGCCAGCCGCTTTGAATGGTTTCTCGAAAAAGCCACCGAGATCGGCATCACGGAAATATTTCCGCTTATCTGCGCACGCACAGAAAAAGAACGTTTCCGGTTTGATCGTATGAAGGGGATACTGGTAAGCGCCATCCTGCAATCGCAGCAATGCTGGCTGCCCGTATTGCATGAGCCGGCAGAACTGGACCAGTTGCTGAGCAAAGATGCCTGTGCCGGGTATACCGATATGTTCATCGCTCACTGCCTGTCTGAAAAGCAACGTACTCCTTTACCTGTGTCGGATAATGCTGTAGTACTGATCGGGCCGGAAGGTGATTTTACAGAAGAGGAAATAGAAATGGCGCTCAGTAAGCGGTTTGTCGCAGTGAGCCTGGGCAATAACCGCCTGCGTACAGAAACTGCCGGACTGGTAGCAGCAATCTGTACGCAACGATTACAGTAACTGTTATTCTTTTTCTTTATCCTGATCTTCTTCGAGGCGGGGTTCGTTGAGTTTTACGACACGCTGTTTACCCGTTTTTTTTCGCATTACCATATTCAGCACTTCTACTATAAAAGAGAATGCCATACCGAAGTAAATATAATTCTTCAGATGCAGTTCATGTGCCTGCTCTGCATCCCATCCTTCTATCACGAGGCTCAGGCCAATCATCACCAGGAAGGAGAGGGCCAGCATTTTGAGCGTGGGATGTTTATGAATAAAGGCAGAAATAGCGGGACTGAATGTAAACATGATAAACATTGCGATAACAACCGCCGCAATCATGATCTCCACATGTTTGGCCGTACCGCCTGCAGTGATAATGCTATCGAAAGAAAATACCGCATCGATCAGCATGATCTGGCCAACAGCCTGTCCGAAGCCGATCGATTTTTTCTGCCCTGCCTGTTCTGAGGGGTCTTCTCCCTCAAGTTTGTGGTGAATCTCCATCACCGATTTATAGATGAGAAACAGCCCGCCTGCCAGCATCACGATACTGGCCAGATCGAATCCTTTTCCGAAAGCATAAAATATAGCTTTCCCTTTTTGCTCCAGTAACCAACTGAGGCCAAGCAGCATCAGGCTGCGGGAAATGATACCGGTGATCATCCAGATGCGCCTGGCACGGCGCTGATCCTTCATCTTGTTGAGCCGGTTGAGAATAATACTTACAAAGATCACATTGTCGATCCCTAAAACGACTTCGAGAATAACAAGGATGAGAAAACTGATAATGCTTTCGCTGGTAAAAAGATGTTCCATTGCTGTTTGCAGAAGGTTATTTACAGTTGATTACAGATTTTTTTAACGATAGAGGGCCCTACATAAATGAAGCCGGTCCATACCTGCACGAGGCTGGCACCTGCCTGCAATTTTTCGCGCGCATCGTCGGCTGTAAAAATGCCACCGGAAGCGATTACAGGAATTTCTCCATTGGTTTTTTCCGAGATATAACTCACCAGTGCTGTACTGCGTTCACGTACCGGTTTGCCACTGAGGCCGCCGGCTCCGATGGCTTCCACTTCAGCTGCAGGAGTCACCAGGCCTGACCGGCTGATGGTAGTGTTGCTTACAACCAGTCCGTCGAGTTTAATCTCGAGGGCCAGATCCACCACATCATCTACCTGTTCGGGACTAAGATCAGGAGCTATTTTCAGTAAGATTGGTTTGGCCTGCGCCTTACCATTATTGATCATTTGCAGGTGCATCAGGATCTTGCGCAGCGATTCTTTTTCCTGCAGCTCGCGAAGGCCGGGTGTATTGGGTGAACTTACATTTACTACAAAATAGTCTACATAGGGATGGAGCTCTTTGAAACAGATCTCATAATCCTTCCAGGCATCTTCGTTGGGAGTTTGTTTGTTTTTGCCAATATTGCCTCCAATGATCAGTCGTCCTTTTCGGTCTGACTGTTTTTCTTTCCAGCTCTGCAGGCGTTAAGTGATGCTTTTCACCCCATCATTATTAAATCCCATACGGTTGATGAGTGCCTGATCCTGTGGTAACCTGAACAGGCGGGGCTTTTCGTTGCCGGCCTGGGCCAGAGGAGTTACCGTTCCGATTTCGACAAATCCAAAACCCAGTGTTTCGAGTTCGCGCAGGTAACGGGCGTTTTTATCAAATCCCGCGCCGAGTCCTACCTTGTTTTTAAAATCAATACCCAGGAAAAAACTGTTTTTTCCCCTGGGGGCAAAGCTGCCTGCGAGCAACCACCTGAGCGGAGGAATGCTGCAGGCCAGGCGCAGGCAGTTCATGGAGAAATAATGCACCCATTCGGGCGAAAAACGGAAAAGGATTTTACGGATCAGTGTATACATGTAATGTTTTGGATTATTTATAGCTTACCAGTTTTTTCACTACCTCTTTGCTTAATAAATCTTCATTTGCAAGCCCCTTGTCGTCATACATCATAAATGTCCAGTTGGGCGAAAGCTGGTCACGAATAGCAACCATCTGACAACCGGACTGTACGAGATATTTTTCAGCAATCTTATCATATTGCACATTTTCCTCCCCATATTGTTCCTTCAGTAATTTGGTTACCTGTTTGGGGTCGAAGTTTTCTTTCGCCTCTCCTTTTTTATACTCCAGCTTAATAGATAAAAACATGGAGCAAAAAACTTTCGCGTACAAAGCGTTTCCATGGGTAAAAACGGGGGCTATTTTTTTAAGCTTTATTTCGACGAACTGCAGCGGGGTCTCTTCATTATCAAAGCTGTTTTCAAGATCAAATTTGAACTCTTCTCTTGCCACCACATCAAATACTTTGGGATAGGTATAATCCATAACCCCATCCCAGTCTTTTTTTCGGGTCAGCTCCAGCATTGTTGCCAGCCGGGCGGCAAGTGACGTGTCGGTTTGTGCAAAAACCGGTCCGAGAAAGACTCCCAGTACTGCAAAAGCAATGATTTTCTTCAACATAGGTGGCAAAGAAATTGGCTTCCGTGAAAGCCTACAAAAAAATTTTTCGACAAAGATATAACTGTTAATTTTGGTACAGAAAGTTGCATAAACAACTAAGTAGCGTTTTGATTGTTACCATTTAAAACCCTTTCATCAAAAACCGAATTTTATGCAGGAAGCATATATCGTTGCAGGATACCGCACCGCAGTAGGAAAGTCCAAAAAAGGAGGATTCCGTTTTTATCGCCCCGACGATCTGGCTATAGAAGTGATCAGGGGGGTAATGGCCAGTGTGCCTGCACTCGACCCTTCGCGTGTGGATGATGTGATTGTAGGCAATGCAGTACCGGAGGCGGAGCAGGGACTGCAGGTAGGACGTATCATCGCTGCCCGTGCATTGGGCTACGAAGTGCCTGGTGTGACGGTAAATCGCTATTGTGCTTCCGGGCTGGAGACCATTGCCATGGCCACGGCCAAGATCCGCACGGGTCAGGCAGACTGTATCATTGCAGGCGGTACGGAAAGTATGAGCCTGGTACCTACAGCCGGCTGGAAAACCGTGCCTGCCTGGTCGATTGCCAAAGATGACCCCGATTATTACCTGAGCATGGGGCTTACAGCCGAGGCTGTAGCCAAAGATTATAAAGTGAGCCGCGAGGATCAGGATATGTTTTCCTATCAGTCGCACCAAAAAGCGCTGAAGGCAATCAGCGAAGGTTATTTCAAATCAGGCATTCTACCCATTACTGTTGAAGAAATATATCTCGACGAAAAAGGGAAAAAGCAGAAACGCAATTATGTAATGGAAACCGATGAGGGACCCCGTGCCGATACTTCAGTAGAAGCCCTGGGTAAACTAAAACCGGTATTCGCTGCAGGAGGTGTGGTCACTGCCGGCAACTCTTCACAGACTTCTGACGGTGCTGCTTTTGTAATAGTGATGAGTGAAAAGATGGTAAATGAACTGGGACTGAAACCCATTGGTCGTCTCGTAGCCTGCGCCTCAGCAGGTGTGCACCCACGCCTCATGGGCATTGGTCCGGTAGCAGCTATTCCCAAAGTGCTGAAACAATCAGGCATGAGCCTGGGCGATATAGACCTGATAGAGCTCAATGAAGCTTTTGCTTCCCAGTCGCTGGCGGTGATCCGCGAAGCAGGGTTGGATCCCGAAAAAGTAAATATTAATGGCGGTGCTATTGCACTTGGTCACCCCCTGGGCTGTACCGGCTGCAAACTCACCATCCAGGTGCTGAATGATATGAAACGCCTGCAGAAGAAATATGGCATGGTCACAGCATGTGTCGGCGGGGGACAGGGAATTGCAGGTATTATAGAGAATCTTTAATGGGTCGGAGTTTAAAAGTATAAAGGTTTAAAAGTTTAAAGGGTTTAAAGTACCTTTTCTTATTACTTAAAACTTATAACTCAGAACTTAATACTGACCACCGGCCACTGTCAACTAATCACTGAGGTCATAATAACAAATCTTCGGTGAGATACGTGCACCGTACGATTTATAGTGGAACCTGTCGATTGGTCTTGTGCGGCTGTAATCATATACGGTATCTGCTGTATTCCCTTTTATAATACTTACAACAGTATGATATGCTTTTAACCCGGCATAGCTATAAAAATTTGAAGGGACTTTAACTGTGCTGCGGGCAGGAATGGCGATTTCCCAGGTAGTGGCATTGATCCGTACCGTTGCAAGTGAATCCGTAAATTCTTCAGCGAATTTTTTACGGAATTCAACAGCATTATGCGCCAGTGGGAAATAGCCGGGTTCTGTCTCCGGGGGATTTTGTAGCGAAAACCGCACTATCGTGGTTTCATTCCTGCTATTACGGATGTAAGGTATGTACAGGATAGTACAGGAGGTAAGTATGCTTGATAGCAGAAATAGTACACTTGCTGCTGCAGTTGCTTTGAGAAGTGTATGCATATGAGAAGGTTTATAAAATGAGGTGTTCCATTTTTCTCCATCGTTTCCACTGACCGGTATAGTCTTTCCGATAGATCAGCAGGATGGTGCCAAAATAGGCATCATTGATACCAGTGGTTTCTGCTGTTTTGTGCAAAATACCCAGATCAATAAAACAGTATTGCTGATCGGGTGTGAAGAGCGGGGTTGAACAGACAAAGAAAAAACCGGCAGGCATGTCTTCATATTTTTTCATTAGCGAAAAGACCTTATTGTCTGCCGATAATCTTTCAGCTTTTTGCTGCCGGGCGCTTTGGTAAAGCTGTTCTTTTACTGTGGCGGTAAATGTTCTGTCGAGTATGCTATCTCTGAAAATATAACTGTGATGATAAGGATGATGCTCATCGCGTGCTATTTTTTTCAAAATAGCCGGATCATGTACATCTTCTTTTAGTTTAAACCGGTTAAGGTTCCAGGTCTGGGTTGAATCAAGGAAAAAATAAGCGGAGGGCATACTGTCGCCAAAGAACCGGGTGAGGGTGAAGTTGGTGCTGTCGCTGCAGATCAGCGATGTCCAGTTGATAGCTGGTTGCTGGGCATAAGGCAGCAGGCCAGCCAGCAGGCAATAGATGAAAAATACGTTTTTTTTCATGGCAGTGGTAATAATGGTAATGGTTGTGATAAGGAAGATAGGCAAGTTTCGAGTGGTACAGTCCCGCATAACAGGTTTAAAGGCAATCTTCACAATTTATTGGCAGGGGCAGGACCCGCAAAACTCACCGGATATTTACCTGTATCGCCATGAATTTTCCCGATAAATAAAAGAAGGGCTTAATATTTGCAAGTAAGGGCAGAATAGTTCCGGTATCCCCCGATTCCGAAAAACCTGAACCAAAACAATGCCTATGGATCGCCGTGCTTTCCTGACGCTGAAGCGAAAAAGAAAAGAACATCTCGTCGTTTCTTCCGGTCGCCGTACCTATACCGGCATAGCTCCCTACACTGGCCCATGGACCCGCAATGAAGTGCAGCACCTGCTCAAGCGTACCTTATTTGGTTCACGCCGTGCTGACCTTGATTATTTTGCCGCGCGCACCCTTGACCAGGCAGTGGATGAACTGCTGGCTCCTGTGGCTCCGTTTCCCACTCCGCCGGTCAATGATTATGCAATGGATATGCCTGATCCTAATGTACCGGCAGGCAATACCTGGGTCAACGATTTGTCGGCCGATGAGGATTTGAATGCGGCTCGTCGCCTGTCATTCAAAAAATGGTGGACGGGTGTGATGTTGCGGCAGGACCGCAGTATACGGGAAAAGCTAACACTTTTCTGGGCCGATCATTTCGGTACAGAGACCAATACCATCGGTATTGCCAATTTTGTATACCGGCACAATGACCTGTTGCGTCGCAATGCGCTCGGCAATTTCCGAGCCCTCATCAAAGGAGTAACGATTGATGCGGGCATGCTTATTTACCTCAATGGCTATCTTAATGCTGCCTCGGCCCCCGACGAAAACTATGCGCGTGAGCTGATGGAATTGTATACGTTGGGCAAAGGACCTACAGTGGCCTATACTGAACCCGATGTGCGTACCGCGGCACGTATACTTACCGGGTGGCGGATTGATCTGACCACCGGCCAGGTATATTTTGAACCGGCACAGCACGATACAAACAACAAGCAGTTTTCGGCTTATTATAATAATACAGTCATAAATGGTCAGGCGGGTGCTGCCGGTGCTGCGGAGACCGATGCATTGATTAACATGCTGCTGGAAAAAGAAGAAACGGCCCGTTATATTGTACGTTGCCTTTATCGCTGGTTTGTATACTATAAAATTGATGATGGCGAAGAAGAGGATGTGATTGAACCGCTGGCGGCCATCTTGCGTACGAGCAATTATGATATCCGCCCGGTACTGGAAACGCTTTTCAAAAGCGAACATTTCTTTGATGTGCTCAACCAGGGGTGCCTGATCAAGCCACCGGTGGATCATGTGATAGGTACTATGCGCGAGTTTGGCGTCAGCTTTCCGGATGCAGTAAGTGACTATGAAAATGCATACAGCATGTGGGGCTATCTGGGCAACTGGTCAACTGCAATGGGGCAAAATGTAGGAGACCCACCTGATGTATCGGGCTGGCCTGCCTTTTACCAGGAACCTGCTTTTCATGAAATGTGGATCAATCACGATACGTTGCCCAAGCGCAATCAGTTTACTGACATAATGGTGTGGAATGGATATACCAGGGATGACTTTACCATTCAGATCGATGTGATCGCATTTACCAAAACATTGCCTGCCCCGGCAGATCCCAATGCACTGATCAATGATGCGCTGAGTGTGTTGTATCGCGTGCCGTTATCGGAAACAGCAAGGCAGCAGATCAAACAATCCATTTTGCTGAGCGGACAAACCCAGGATTACTACTGGACCAACGCCTGGAATGGCTATATCGCTGATCCAACCAATATGGCGGCTGCAGCTATTATTGCCAACCGGTTGAAAAGCCTGTATCAATACCTGATGAATTTATCCGAATACCAATTATCCTAAAAAACTACGTTATGCGGAGGAGAGATTTTTTACGCAATAGCCTGCCGGCCGCAGCATTACTGCCTGCGGTAGTGGATGGTTATTCCGTCAAGGCATTTCATGCCAATTCGCCTTTATTGCAGGCGTTGATGAATCCACCTGTAGAGACAGATCATGTACTGGTGATCATTCAACTGAGCGGAGGCAATGATGGACTCAACATGGTGATCCCCCTGGCAGACTACAGCAATTATTACAATGCGCGCAGCAATGTGGCGATTGCTGAGAACCGGATACTTCGCCTCAACGGATATGAAAAAACCGGTTTGCACCCGGCTATGACGGGTTTACAAACACTCTACAATAACGAACAGCTCAATATCGTGCAGGCGGTGGGTTATCCTACACCTAACTTCTCCCATTTTCGTGCTACCGATATCTGGATGAGTGGTTCTGCCAGCGACGAAGTGATCAACACGGGATGGACAGGACGTTATCTCAACACGGAGTATCCCAATTATCCCGATGGATATCCCAATGCAACCATGCCTGACCCGCTCGCTATTCAGATCGGTTCTATCACTTCGCTGACGCTGCAGGGGCCGTCGATTAATATGGGAATGAGCATCACCAACCCTACCAGCTTTTATAACCTGATCGATAATATAATGGATCCGGCACCTGATACACCGATGGGTCATGAGCTGACTTATATACGTACCATTGCCAATCAGACCAATAAATTTGCCACGCGCATTGTGGAAGCCGCCCGGGCAGTACCACAGCAGGCAGCCTATCCGGCCGATAATTATCTCGCAGCACAATTAAAGATCGTGGCAAGGCTTATCAAGGGCGGATTGAAAACACGCATCTATATGGTGGGTATGGGCGGATTTGATAATCACTCCTCGCAGGTAGAAGCTGCCGATACCAGTACCGGTACACATGCCAATCTGTTGAAAACATTGTCGGATGGTATTAAAGCGTTTATGGACGATTGTAGTTTTTTGCAGATTCAGGATCGTGTACTGGGAATGACCTTTTCTGAATTTGGCCGTCGTATCAAATCAAACTCCAGCATGGGGACCGATCATGGCGCGGCTGCACCTTTATTCCTTTTTGGCGGACAGGTGATACCTGGTGTCACCGGCAACAACCCCACCATTCCCGGTGGGGCTTCGGTACAGGATAACATTCCTTTCCAGTACGATTTCAGAAGCATCTATGCCAGCATTCTGGAAAAATGGTTTTGTATCCCGCCCGCTACTTTACAAACTATTCTGTTCCGCAATTTTCAGAGCCTGCCTGTTATTAATGATAAAGATTGTACAGGGGTCAATCCGGAAAATCCCAATCAGAATGCCGGTACGGAACTGATCAGCAATTATCCCAATCCATTTACTCAGAGTACAACTATCCGGTATACCACACGCGGCGGACATACGCTGGTACAGATTATTGATATGCTGGGTCGCGTATTGCGTACACCCGTAGACCGTGAAATAGCCCTGGGCACCTATACCGTTTCCTGGGATAGTGGCACACTGCCAACGGGCGTGTATTATGCCCGGCTTCAAAACGGACCAACGCAGCAGGTAAGGGCGATGCTTAAAGTGAGATAGGTATAAAAGTTTAAGGGTTTAAAAGTATAAAGAGTTTAAAGGGCCTTTTCTTATTATTTAAAACGTATAACTCAGAACTTAATACTGATCACTAAAAAAGAATTTGAACTGTTGTTGCATTTTTTCCTAACTTGCGTGTCTGATGAAAGTTAGGGCTGGCATACTGCGTTTTGCAGCTTTTCTGCTGATCCTGGTCTTTATGCAAAAGACCGGGGCCGGTCTCTTTCTTCACAACCTGCTTCATACCCAGTCTATTGCCGGTAAGACGCAGGTGCCGGATGAAAAAGGAAAGGAGATCAGCTATGCGTGTAGCTGTCTTGACGATCTGCAGGTTCCTTTTCTTCCATCCGATGTAGAAATTCTTTCTCCATTGCCGCTTGTACACGTTGCGGCTGTTGCTCGTTATAATTTCGAACTGCCGCTTGCAGAAGAGGCCCATACTTCACTGCGCGGCCCACCCGCAGCATTCGTTTCATTATTTGCCTGAGCCGGATATACCCGGTCAGCTGTTCCTTCTATTTTAATTTATTGAAATCAGGTGCCCTGTGCCTGTCAACCTATTATTATTTATGAAACGAATTCATACTTCGCTGCTATTCCTGTTTATACTGGCGATTCAAAACGTTTTTGCACAGAATAAATTCACCCTTTCCGGTAAAGTGACCAATGGTACCAACGGCATGCCGCTGGTTGGCGCCACTGTACATATACATGATGCAAACCGCGAGTTGGTCACCGATGCAGAAGGACAATACAAAACCGTTTCACTGGCGGCAGGTAAATACCTGGTAGAGGTGTCATATGTCGGTTTTGAAAGCCGTGTGGAACTGGTAGAGGTGAGTGGAAATACCACGTTTAATTTTTCACTGGCTACTGCGGTAGTAGAGCAGGATGGAGTGACTGTGACGGGCGTATCGGCCGCTACACGGCTGCGTCAGTCGCCACAGCCGGTAACGATTATTAAGAAAGCTGATCTCACCCGTACCAGCTCTACCAATATCATCAACAGTCTTTCACATATCCCCGGTGTGTCGGCTTTATCAACTGGTCCGGCTATAGCCAAGCCTTTTATCCGTGGTCTCGGGTACAATCGTGTGGTGGTGGTGAATGATGGTATTCGCCAGGAAGGTCAGCAGTGGGGCGATGAGCATGGTATCGAGATCGACGACTACAGTGCACAACGCATCGAAGTATTGAAAGGTCCCGCTTCATTGATGTATGGTTCAGATGCGCTGGCCGGGGTCATCAATATTCAATCGCTGGTGCCCGCACCTGATGGAAAGATAAAGGCCAATGTGCTGAGCGAATATCAGACCAATAGCCGTCTGCGTGGTTTTTATGCAGATGTGGCCGGCACTAAAAATGGATTTTCATTCGGTGCCTACGGTTCTTATAAAGGTGCAGAAGACTATAAGAATAAGTATGATGGCTATGTCTTCAATTCAAAATTCTATAATAAGAATGCCGGCCTCATGCTGGGTTATGGTGGTGGCTGGGGACGCTCTTATCTCCGCGCAACTATATTTGATCAGCATACCGGTATGGTTGAAGGTGAACGCGATGAAACTACCGGCGAATTTCTGAGACCTGTACCCGGAGGTGATGAGGAAATTGCCACTTCGGCCGATTTCAGAAAAATAAAACCATTTGTACCCTTCCAGCATATACAACATTATAAACTGACAAGCGAAAACAGTTTTAATCTCGGACGCAGCAAACTGGATGTGACAGTGGGTTATCAGCGCAATAAACGCCGTGAGTTTGGTAACCCCGATAATATCAAAGAACCGGAAGCTTTTTTTGACCTGGAAACGGTGAACTATACGGCAAAACTGAATCTCCCGTATCGGGGAGCGTGGCGCAGCAGTGTGGGTGTTACCGGCATGGTTCAATCCAATACCAATCGCGCAGATGAAGCGCTTATACCGGACTACAACCTGTTTGACTTTGGTGGTTTTTTCTTTACCCAGTATCATCGCAATAAACTATCGGTGAGTGGTGGATTACGTTTCGATAACCGCCATGTAAATGGAAAGGAGATGCTGGAGGATAATGAGGTGAAGTTTGCGTCTTTCTCGAAAGATTTTTCCAATATATCCGGTAGTGCCGGGTTGAGTTATGAAGCGACCAGTGCGCTTACGCTGAAGCTGAATATGGCCCGTGGTTTCCGGGCGCCCACGCTGGCCGAGCTGGCCAGCAATGGTGCGCATGAAGGAACCATCCGGTATGAAGTAGGTAATAATACCCTCAAATCGGAGACCAGCCTGCAGGTAGATGGTGGTGTGGAACTGAATACAGAACACGTGACACTCGGTGCCGGTGTTTTTTACAACCGGGTAAATCGTTTTATTTTTTATGAAAAAGTGTTGACAGCAGGTGGAGCAGACTCACTGATCACTGATCCGGAGTCGGGCGATGAGCTGAATGTATTTCGATTTGATCAGCAGGACGCCAACCTGTACGGTGCTGAATTCAATATGGATATTCATCCGCATCCCCTTGACTGGCTGCACTTCGAAAATACCTTTTCATTTACACGTGCACGCTTCACGCAGGCAATTGATGGCTCACGCAATGTGCCATCCATACCAGCTGCGCGGTACATAGCACAGCTGAAAGGAAACTTTCTGCCCAATGGCAAACAGGTGCGCAACTTTTATGTAAGCCTGGAAAGTGATTATACATTCCGTCAGAAGAATGCATTTTTGGGATACAATACCGAAACAGCTACGTCTGGCTACTGGCTCGTAAATGTGAATGCCGGTACAGATGTTGTGAATAAGGGAAAAACATTGTTCAGCATCCACCTCAGTGCTGCCAACCTCGGCGATGTGGCTTATCAAAACCACCTGAGCCGTCTCAAGTATGCCGCTGTTAATAATGTAACCGGTCGCCAGGGCGTATTTAATGTGGGAAGAAATTTTGGGATAAAAATCAATGTACCTCTTGAGTTTTAAGTGGTAAGTTTTAAGTTATAAGTAGGGTGGAAGGTAGAAGGTAAAAGGTAAAAGCAAATGTCCTGTTATCTTCTACCTCTTCTTTCACCTAAAACTTATAACTTAGAACTTATAACGTACAACCCCAATGGAGATCACTTTCAATACGCCGGCCTTATTATTTCCCGCTATCAGTTTGTTGCTGCTGGCCTATACCAACCGCTACCTGGCACTGGCCAACCTCATCCGCAAACTGCATGATGAATATATGCGTGGCGAAAAAAATCACCTGCTGCTCAAGCAGATCAAGATCCTGCGTACGCGGATCAACCTGGTGCGGTCGATGCAGGCGCTTGGTGTATTCAGTTTTGTATGCTGCGTGGTGACCATGTATGGCGTATACCAGCAATGGACAGCAGTGGTAGAATATATTTTTGCAATCAGCCTGCTGAGCCTCCTGGCTTCGCTGGTGCTTTCACTGATAGAAATATCCCAGAGTACCAAGGCACTTGAATGGGAGCTCAGCGATATGGAAGAGTTGGAGAAAGGAAATATTTTCACCGACTGGCTACGCCGCAAAGAAGACTGATGGCCTTAGCTGGCCACCAGTTTATTTTTACGTTCACCGATCTGCTGACGCCACATGGCGTAGTAAAGACCTTTCTCTTCGAGCAGGTTTTCATGACTGCCTGTTTCCACTACATCTCCTTTTTCGAGTACATAAATCCGGTCGGCATGCATGATGGTCGACAGGCGGTGAGCAATCAGGATCGTGATCTGGTTGCCCTGCAGTGAAATCTCACGGATCGTATCGGTAATTTCTTCTTCTGTCAGTGAGTCGAGTGCCGAAGTGGCTTCATCAAACAAGAGCAATTTGGGTTGGCGCACGAGTGCGCGTGCAATAGACAGACGCTGCTTTTCTCCACCCGAGAGTTTGAGGCCGCCTTCACCAATGGTCGTATCCAGGCCTTTTTCGGCACGTGTAAGCAGATTTTGGCAGGATGCTTTATTTAAGGCGGCGTAGATTTCTTCTTCAGTAGCCGATGGGTTTACAAACAACAGGTTTTCGCGGATGGTACCGGAAAACAGTTGGGTATCCTGTGTTACGAAACCGATCTGACTGCGCAGGTCATCAAAGCTGATCTCATTTTCATTGAGCTGGTTATATAATATGGTGCCCTGTTGTGGTCGGTAAAGTCCTACCAGTAGCTTCATGAGTGTGGTTTTACCAGAGCCGGATGGGCCTACAAAAGCGATGGTCTCGCCTGTTTTCACCTTAAAGCTGATGTCGTTGATAGCACTTTGCTGGGCCGATTGGTGTTTGAAACCTACATGATCAAATTCCAGGGTGGCAATAGGACCCAGATGTTTGGGATTGCTGGCCTGTGGCTCATGTTTCTTCTGCATCAGTGCCTCAAAATTATTGAGTGAGGCCTCTGCTTCCCGATAAGAGAGAATGATATTACCAATCTCCTGCAGGGGACCAAATACAAAGAAGGAGAAGATCTGCATGGTCACGATCTCGCCGGGTTGCAATTGACCTTTAAACACCAGCCACATGAGCATAAACAGGATCACCTGACGCAGGGTATTTACAAATGTACCCTGTATGAAACTGATGCTGCGGATGCGTTTTACCTTAGTCAGTTCCAGTCCCAGGATTTTGAAAGTATTTTTATTGAGACGATCTACTTCCTGGTGGGTAAGCCCCAGGCTTTTGACCAGCTCAATATTGCGAAGTGATTCGGTCGTAGCACCGGCCAGCGAGGTGGTTTGCGACACAATTTTTTTCTGAATGACCTTTACCTTTTTGCTGAGCAGGTTGCTGATAACGGTGAGCAGGAAGATGCCACCGAAATAAATAAAGGGTAACCGCCAGTCTTTGGCAAAAGCATATACCGCCACAAACACGATACCCACGATAACGGGAAACAGCACGTTGATGAACATGGCAATGAACTTCTCCGTATCGGTACGCACTTTTTGAAGAATACCGAGTGTTTCGCCACTGCGCTGATCTTCAAAATCCGAATAAGGAAGCTTCATGGCATGCTGCAGGCCATCGGTAAATACGGTGGCTCCAAATTTTTGTGTCACCTTATTCAGAAAATAATCCTGAAAGGCTTTGGCGATCCGGCTGATCATAGCCACCGTAATGGAAGCCAGCAGCAGCCACATTACCCCATGCACGATGTCGGGTTTATTGACCGAGTTGGTGTATGAAATATTGGCAAACAGGTAGTCATGCCAGCCTAGCGGAGCATGGCTCTTGTCCTGGTGATAAGTGGCCAGCTCTACCAGCTCTCCAAAGATAATAGGGTCAAAAAGCGAGAAGCCGATATTGATGCCAGCCAGGGCCAACACAAGGGCAACCAGCCATTTATATGGTTTTAAGTAGCGGAATAATGTCTTCATAAATGAAAAGAAAAAAGGCGTGAAGCAGTAGAACAATCAAATTCCATACAAGTTCGGGAAAAATGACAAGATAGCAGTGGGTAGTGGTCGGTTGCTGGTGGTCAGTGGACGGAATGGGAAATTAATCGAACCAATTGTGTTTTCTGCTACCGACCACCGGTCACTGACCACCGAACGGGAAAAAAACATTTTCGGGGCGTTTTTTCACCACGGCCATCATTGTGCTTTCCCTTAATTTGCCCCATGCTTGTAAAAACTTTTGGTAGCGCTGTATATGGAGTAGAGGCCATCACCATTACGATTGAGGTAAACTGGATTTCGTCTTCGGGCAAGGATACGGTCATTGTGGGTTTGCCTGATGGGGCCGTAAAGGAAAGTCTGCAGCGGGTGGAAAGTACTTTTAAGACCAATGGCTTTCAGATGCCCCGGACCAAACTGGTAGTCAATCTGGCGCCGGCCGATCTGAAAAAAAGCGGTACCGCATTTGACCTGCCTATAGCCATCGGCATCCTGGGTGCATCAGAGCAGATGAATAATTCCGAAACGCTGGCGCAGTATGTGATCATGGGTGAGCTGAGCCTCGATGGTATCGTACGACCTATAAAAGGAGCGTTGCCGATTGCCATACAGGCGCGCAAAGAAGGTTTTAAAGGGCTTATTGTGCCTTCGGCAAATGCGCGTGAAGCCGGTATGGTTAATAACCTGCAGGTATATGGTGTGGATCATATCAGTCAGGTGATCAGTTTTTTTGAATCAGGCGAACAGGGTTTATCGCCTGTGCAGATAAATACGCGGGAAGAATTTTTTCATTCGCAATATGATTTTGAGATAGACTTTGCCGATGTAAAAGGGCAGGATACAATCAAAAGGGCACTCGAAATCGCAGCGGCCGGTGGTCACAATGCAGTGTTGATTGGTCCGCCGGGAGCCGGCAAAACAATGCTGGCGAAACGATTACCGACTATTTTACCGCCACTTAGTTTGCAGGAAGCACTGGAAACGACCAAGATTCATAGTGTAGCGGGTAAATTGCCGGAGCACGCCACTTTGCTGGCGCGTCGCCCTTTCCGCAGTCCGCATCACACCATCAGCGATGTAGCTCTCGTAGGTGGGGGTGGCATGCCGCAGCCCGGAGAAATTTCGCTGGCGCATAATGGGGTCTTATTTCTCGATGAGTTGCCGGAGTTTAAACGCACGGTTCTTGAAGTAATGCGACAACCCATGGAGGAGCGGCGGGTTACCATCAGCCGGGCAAAAGTAGCTGTTGATTTCCCTGCCTCATTTATGCTGATTGCTTCGATGAATCCATGCCCCTGTGGTTATTATAATCATCCCGAACGGGAATGCACCTGCCCTCCCGGTGCAGTTCAGAAATATCTCAATAAAGTATCGGGGCCATTGCTCGACCGGATCGATCTGCATGTGGAGGTGACGCCTGTATCTTTTAATGAACTGTCTGCAACGAGAAAGCAGGAAGACTCGGCCGCTATACGTGAGCGCGTGATACTGGCCCGTGAGCGTCAGGCCGCACGTTATGGTGCTGCTGAAGGTGTTTATTGTAATGCGCAAATGAGCAGTAAGCAATTGAAGGAAGTGTGTGCCATTAGCCAGGTGGGACAAAATCTGTTGCGTATTGCCATGCAAAAGCTCAATCTGTCGGCACGTGCCTATGATCGTATATTAAAAGTGGCCCGCACCATTGCCGACCTTGCTGCCAGCGATGAGATCAAACCTGAACATCTCGCAGAAGCCATACAATACAGAAGTCTTGATCGGGAGACCTGGGCAGGGTGAATGATTTGAAGATTTGAGGATTTGAAGATGATTGGTCATGGGATTTATTTATTCCTTATTCTAATGATTCATTTGACGACATCTGAAAAGGCATTCTGACAGAGAGCAAGCCTTTAACTTGTAGCCCCGCGATGCATCGCGGGGCTACAGTATTTTGACAAAGCTCCATCTATCTTCAAATTTTCAAACCATCAAATCTTCAAATTCGCGAACTATCATTT
Source organism: Chitinophagaceae bacterium (assembly GCA_047600605.1). Lineage (GTDB taxonomy): Bacteria > Bacteroidota > Bacteroidia > Chitinophagales > Chitinophagaceae > CAYMZZ01. The sequence continues at coordinate 501,892 of JASGKK010000002.1, forward strand.
CCGCACCAGCTTATAATAATTGTACGGCTCTTTCGTCAGTACCATCGAAAAGCTTTTTTCTTCTGCATTTGAAAGATTGAATTCCCATATTGCATTCTTACCGTTTTGCGGATTGGTCATATTCAGCACCAGCTTTTCATTGATTATTTTCCAGCTGCCTTTGGCTTCGGTATTCTGGGCGGGTACCAGCCACGATGCTTTACCGTCTGTGGTAAACTGGATGGTGGCTCCGCTGGCATCCCATTTACCATTGAGATAGTTGCCCCAGGTACTGCCCAGTGGTCCGCTGCCGGCTCCTCCCAGTTTGCTGTTGGGATCGTCGGGTGGTTTGGTGCCCTTGCTTTCGTCGAGCATGGCGATGGGGTCCAGTTTTTTGCGGGCGATCTGGACGCTCAGGAAGTCTTCTACATTAAAATCGTGATCATATCGCTCCGACAGCATTTTGGCCAGACCTTCCACGTCGTTGATAGAGCGGTCTACCAGCCCCTGACTTTCTTTGCCAAAGCGAACCATAAATGCCAGTACGCTATCGGTGACCTGTTGCTCTGTCCAGTTGTTGTCAACACCGCGGTTGATGTAGGCGTCCAGTTCATTGAAAAATTTAGTGGTGGCTTTTATCTGTACTTTTTCATTTTCGATACGGCGCTCCAGCATGGCGCGCAGGTCTTTGTCAATACCTTCTGTTTCGAGAAGTTTCTGCAGGCTGTTGACAAACTTGGCTGATTCTTTTTCACTTTCATCACCCACTGCTTTATAACTGCCGAAGTTTTTGGCATCGCGCATCAGCGACACGCCGTTTTTTGTGTAGATGTTTTCTACGGTCACCAGTGTTTTCCAGGCGTCAATGGTGTGTTCTTCCATTTCCAGTTTGGAAGGACCGGAAGATTTATTGGAAAAGCCCAGGAAATAAATGGCAAGAGCGCCTACTACTGTGGTAGTAACGCTGATGACCATGTTTTTGAGAATGTTTTTACTCTCTGAACCCATGATTTTGGCCATGACTTGTTGGTTTTTGCAATGGCAAAATACCGTGAGCCTGCGCCTGTGCCAATACTCTATTTGATGTAGAAAGGTCGTGTCAGTTCAGATCGGGCAGGTCGCTCTTGGGGCCTATTTCGGCCTGGCGCGCTGCTTTGATAGACTGGTAGAGATCATTGAAATGAAAGTCTTTGATGCGGAAAGGATATTTATATTTTTTTTCCAGGGCAGCGGCCTGCTCTTCGATATTCCGGCCCAGTCGTTCAGTAGCACTGGAGCGCCGGCCGTTGTTCAGGTCATTGAGCTCTTTGATCAGGTAATTGCGGTAGTCATTTGTCATCAGGCTATCGCGAAATACAATAAAGCGGTTGATATAGTACTGCGCAAAATCCATTTCCTGTTTTTTGTACTCAATACGATCGGTGAGGAGGATGCTGAGGTCTTTATCAATATTCGGCGTTTCCCGCAGGGCGTTGATTTCTTTGATAAAATTTTCAGCAGTCAGGCTGTCCTGGCTCCGGCTTTCTTCCATAGTCAGGTCGCCCCGTACCGTGCGGGCAAATACCGTATCATGTCTGGGCTGCAGGGCGTTCTCTGCTTTTACATACTGCTTCCAGACCTGGATCGTATTTTTTTTAATTTCTACTGTACTGGCTTTTGGCTTTGACCGGTTGAAGCCCAGAAAATAGATTGTGGCAGAGGTGACTACAGCAGTGGCAACACCAATGCCGATACGCTTGGCGGCGGATTTGGTTTCATCGGCCCATTTCTTTTGCTGAGTCATACCCGGTTATTATCGCTGCCAAAATACAAATTTGTCGCAAAGCGGCCGTATTATTTACCCGTTACGGTTCCTTCATACAGCAGTTCTGTATCAGGATCGGGGATAAGACCGGTTGCGGTACCGGGCATGGAAAAGCTGAAGGTCTCCGTACTGTTTTTTATCTGCAGTATTTGCTGCTGTGTTTTACCGCCGCTGCATTGAATGGATATTTTGAGGGGAAAGCTGAAGGCCTGTGCCTGCAGTTGCTGTACGGTTACTGTGATCTTTTTTGTGCGTGGGGCATAATTCCATTTGATATCCAGCCGGGGTATGCCGGGCTGATAGAGCCACTGGTCAAAAAAAGCTTTAAGCGACTTACCGCTTACCTGCTCAAATACCCGTTGCAGATCGCGGGTGTCTGCATTGGAGCCGGCATACTCTGCATAATATTTTTTGATGGCTTTCATGAATACTTCATGCCCCAGTTGCTGCCGCAGCATATGCAGTACCCAGCCGCCTTTCTGATAACTGTTGGTATTGAGGAGTTGCATAAAGTCGGGATCTTCATCTACTACAGAGCGATTGCTTTTGCGGGCAAAAGCCGCTACCTGGCGACGGTCTTCTTCCAGCATTTTTACAGCAGTATCTCTTCCGTACTTGCTTTCCAGGTAGTAAATGGTCATATAGGTGGCAAAGCCTTCGCTGAGCCAGAGATGAGCAAAGCTTTTTTCGGTAGCCATATTACCAAACCACTGGTGAGCGATTTCATGTGTCAGCAATCCTTCTGACCGGCGATTGCCGCGCACACTGCTTTCTGCATAAAAGATGGTATTGGCATTTTCCAATCCGCCAAAGATGGTTTTGGATTGTACATTGGCCAGTTTGCGATAGCCATAGGGGCCGACTTCACGGATAAAGAAAGGGAGTATCTCATTGGCCTGTTCGTAATCATAAAAGCCTTTATCGCGATCTTCCGGATATACCCAGCTGTATACAGGAATACAGCCGGCTACAGTACCTGATCGCTGCACCGCAAACTCTGCTACACCTATTACCATTACCTTGGTATTGATTGGCACATCTTCGCGCCAGTGCGTAAGTTTTTTATCGGCAGATAAATTGGTTTCTTCAACCAGCAGACCATTTGATACTACCTGGTAATGCTGTGGTGCGGTGACAATGAAATCAACGGAAGCCTTATCTCCCGGATCATCCACGCAGGGCAACCAGTTGTGTCCGCGGTTGGGCCAGTTGTCGGCAAAGAAAGTGCGATGGCCGTATTTGTTCTTGGAAATGATCAATCCATCTGAAGGCACACCATTGTACTGTATCTGTACTTCGGCCGTATCGCCTACAGATACGGTGGCGCCGAGGCTGATATTCAGTTGCTGTTCGGATTGAGTATAAGTGAGGGGAAGACCTTTCATCATGATCTTTCCTGCTTTCATTCCTTTTGATGTGGCGGGATTTACTGCGGCAAGGTCGATCAGCAGGTTGGGTGTTGTTTCCAGCATACGAAAACGGATGAGGGCTTCGCCGGTAACATTGTCTGAACTGTCGCTGAGCCCGATCCTGAAAGTATAATGCAGTACATCGATCTTACGCTGGGCATGCAACAAAACGGAACTGAACAATGCGAGGCAGAAAAAGAATATCCGGTTCATAATAAAAGCTAATAAGCTATGAAAGTAGGGAAAATAGTGGATAGGGTGTAAAGAGTATAAGGTTTAAAAGTTTAAAGGTATAAAAGTGAGAAAGTTGGAATGTGCGTATATCCGTCCGAGATTTTGATGGGGACGCGCAGGTTATTGGCCGAGCTGTCTCAGCGTATAACCCATGAAAGGATAGAGAGGCTTATGTGAATGTTTTGCTATTTACACTATTATACCTTTAAACTTTTAAACGGTTTACTTTCCCCCTTACTTATTACTTAAAACTTACAACTTATAACTTTTCCAGCATTTCCACTACCTTCTCTCTTTTCAGGATCACATAACCCAGGCGGTCATTGCTGATGCCTTCTTTGAGTTGATAAGAAAATTCGAGCTGCTCATTGTTGACATGGGTTTCAAAAAAGCGGAAAGAGATATTGGGATAAGCTTTCAGCTCCTCGCCGATTTCGTAGAGGTGGGTCGACAGGATAAAGAGAGAATTTTTGATCTTGATAAGTCCTTTGATAACTGTGAGTGAACATTTCATCGCATCCTGTACATTGGTGCCTTTGAAAAGCTCATCAATGAGCACCAGCCATTTTTGTCCGTTATTAATGGTTTCGATAGTGTGCTTGATGCGCTGCACTTCGTTGAAGAAATAACTTTCACCCCGGGCAATATTGTCCATCACATTGATATTACTGAGCAGACCGTCAAACAGGGTGAGCCGCATGTTTCTGGCTGGTACGCCCATACCGATATGTGCCAGGAAGACAGCGGCGCCTACCGATTTGATGAGTGTGCTTTTGCCGGCCATGTTGGCGCCGGTGAGAAAAAGAAAATTGTGTGATGGACTCATCAGCAGATCATATGGTACGGGCTGGGGTATCAGGATATGATAGAGGCCCTGCGCCTCTACAAGCGGAGTGTCCTGCTCCACAAATTCAGGAAAGGAAAGGTTATAGGTCTTTACGGCTACGGCCATGGAATACCATGCATCGAGGCGACAGAAAATATCGATCAGCTCCAGGATGCTGCTGCGGTAGCGGCCGCGCAGATGAAAACCAAAATACAGGTTTTGACGTGGGCTGAACCGGTGTCCCTGTGGCAGGGTGGCCAATTCGCCCAGGGGCGCCTCTTTCAACAGTTGAATGATACGCTCAATATAAATGCGGATATGCGGTGGCAGGTTGAGTCCTTCGAGCAGATCGGCAATACGGGAGAGACCGCGGAAGAAATCAGCAAAATGTCCTACACTGTATTTGACCATGGAGTAGTCTTCGCTATGCAGCCACCGGTAAATGGTGCTGTTGACGGCATTCTGATTCTGGCTGATGGGGTCCAGGGCATAATCGAGAAACTTATCCATCACCAGTATGGTGCCATTGCTGATATCGGTGGGCCAGTCCTGTACCCGCTCCATGAGTGTACGGATGACCCGCTGGGTGCCGCGTATCTTTTCGAGATCATGATGAGGTTCGGTAAAAAAACGGCGTAGCCACTCTTTGCCACCAACTGTGCGGGTAAAGTTGAGTTTATGAAAAACGGAAAACTCTTCTTCCGGATGAAAGATCGCAATATCGTTGAAGGAAATATGATCTATCTGCATGGTTATGTGGCTGCGTTACTGAATAATGCCGGCATTAGCGGTTGAATAACAGGCGTTGACCCTTCTGAGATTCATCCCATACCCCATTTCCATAAACCAACTGCCCGTTTACAAAAGTATGCGTAACAGTAGAAGGCATATGAAACCCTTCAAGCGGACTCCAGCCGCATTTGTACAGGATATTTTCTTTTTCAACAGTGCGGCCGGTGTTGAGATCAGCGATCACCAGGTCGGCCTGGTAGCCCTCGCGGATATAACCCCGGTTCTGTATCTGGTAACAGTCGGCTACGGCATGACTCATTTTCTCCACCACTTTTTCGAGGGTGATCTTTCCCTGTTTTACGTAGTATAACATCAGCGGAAGCGAATGCTGCACCAGTGGCAGACCGGCATGCGCTTTTTCGTAGGGTTCCATTTTTTCTTCCCAGGTATGTGGCGCATGGTCGGTGGCAATTACATCGAGCCGGTCATCGAGCAGGGCTGTCCACAGTGCATCGCGGTTATGCGCAGCCTTTATAGCAGGATTACATTTGATACGATTACCCAGCCGTTCATAATCATTGGCCGTGAAGTGAAGATGGTGTACACAAACCTCTGCTGTGATCCTTTTTTCTTTCAGCGGGAGCATATTACCAAAAAGCTGTAATTCCTTTTCTGTACTGATATGGAGAATATGCAGCCGCGTATTATATTTTTTAGCCAGTTGTATGGCATAGAAAGAAGATTCAAAGCAGGCCTCTTCATTGCGGATAATGGGATGGTCTGCCGCTGTAAGTTCGCGGCCTTCCTGTTTGAGACGGGCCAGGTTTTCGCGGATGATGCGTTCATCTTCGCAATGGGTGGCAATAAGCAGCTCACTTTCGCTGAATACCTTTTCCAGCGTAAGCGGATTATCCACCAGCAGGTTGCCGGTAGAGGAGCCCATAAAGATTTTTATCCCGCAAATAGACTGACGGTGCTCATTGGCGCGCAATGCCTCTTCGGCATTTTCGTTGGATGTACCGATATAAAACGAGTAGTTGGCCAGTGAGTTTTGCGCAGCAATGGCATATTTCTGTTCCAGCAAATCGAGCGTGAATGCAGGCGGTACAGTATTGGGCATTTCCATAAAGCTGGTGACACCACCTGCCACGGCCGCTTTTGCTTCTGTATAGATCGTCGCCTTATGCGTAAGGCCAGGTTCGCGAAAATGGACCTGATCATCAATTACACCGGGCAACAGATGTAGTCCCTCGCCATTAATTTCGGTACAGGCTTTGCCTGCAACATCCAGGTTTTGTCCGATCTTATCAATACGCCCATTACGGATCAGCACATCGGCTGCCTGAATGGAGCCTTCATTGACGATCTGGATGTTTTTTATCAGATATATTTGCATAATTTGTTGTCTATTATATAGCTAAATGCTCAACATGCAATTTATAAAAACCCGCGTAAGCAAGCCCGGATTTCTTTGTGTTCAGATGATGGTGAGGGGGGCTGCGGCAGCTTTAGCCATAATATGTATGCCTTTGCTGGCGGCCGGTCAATCCGTATTTCTGCCCCAGGGCGATAAACAGCAGATACTGCTGGAACGACTTGAAATAAAAGCACAAAACGATTCTGTACTCAATTTTTCCAAAACCCGCCCTTTCAGCCGCAATAAATATGCAGTTCCCGGTATTAAAAATTATATCAGCAGGTTTGGTGAAAGCTCTCTTTCGCGGGTAGATGCCTGGAATGTACGAAGTGCCTGGATGAGTAATGCTTCTTTCCTGACCGAGGCAGAGCGGGCTGGCATACAAAGCAAAAAACCGATCTGGAAAAATTTCTATAAAACACCAGCCAATCTATATGAAGTACATACGGGCGACTTTGACCTGGTGGTTAATCCCGTTTTTCAATACGTAGTATCAAAGGAAAAAGATAACGATCAGCACTTGTTCCAGAATACACGCGGGCTGACCCTCCATGGTATGATCGGAAAGAAAATTGGCTTTGCCGCTTATCTGACCGACAACCAGGAGCGTGATCCATCCTGGGCACAGCAGTTTATCACCCAGCGGGATGCTGTACCCGGAAATGGTTTTTATAAAGATTTTAAAGATCCCGGCGGCGTAGATTATTTTGAAGGCAGAGGATATTTTTCTGTCAGCGCCACACGGTTTATAGACATCACTTTTGGATACGATAAACAATTTATCGGTAACGGTTACCGAAGTTTATTCCTGAGCGATTTTGGCGCCAATGCCCTGTTTCTGAAGCTGAATACACGTATCTGGCGGTTTAACTATCAGAACCTGTTTATGGAATTGCAGAATGCACACCGAACAGGTGGTGATAAACTTATCGGGAAAAAATATGCAGCCGTCCATCACCTCGATATTAATGTGACCAAATGGCTGAATATTGGTCTTTTTGAGGGTATCGTATTTGGCCGTCCCAACAGATTTGATTTTGCTTATCTCAATCCAATTATATTTTACCGCTCAGCCGAGCAGCAAAACGGGAGTTTTGATAATGCACTGGCGGGACTTGATTTCAAGGCCAACCTGGCGCATAAGTTCCAGGTATATGGACAGCTATTACTTGATGAATTTAAGTTGAGTGAGGTAAAGGCAGGCAATGGCTGGTGGGCCAATAAATATGGCTTTCAGTTAGGAGCCAAATACATTGATGCATTTAATGTGCGTAACCTGGATCTGCAGCTTGAGCATAACCGCGTGCGTCCTTTCACCTATTCGCATAATGATTCTGTAGCTAATTATACTCATTATAATCAACCGCTGGCACATCCGCTGATGGCTAATTTTTCGGAATGGATAGGAGTGGCGCGTTATCAGCCGGCGCCCCGCTGGCTGCTGGTCGGCAAACTCATCTATTACACGCAGGGCCGCGACAGCAGTGCCGCCAGTTTTGGCAGCAATATCTTTTATCCCAATCAGGCCCCTTTCCGTACCAAAGATTACGGATTTGATATTGGCTCAGGCTGGAAAACACAGGTGCTCTATGGCTCCCTGCAGTTATCGTACGAATTAAAAGAAAACCTCTTTATTGACCTCAATGCCATTTACCGCCGGCAACAGGGCAAAACCGCACCACTGTATTCTACCAATACATCTGTAGTATCACTGGGAGTGAGGTGGAATATGTATAGGAGAGAGTTTGATTTTTAATTTGAAGATTTGGTGATTTGAAAATTTGAAAATGAGTTGTAGGTAATTGGTTTTAAGTAATAAGTCTTAAACCCTCATCACATAGTAAACCAATCTTCAAATTTTCAAATCATCAAATCTTCAAATCATCCTTCAATGTGTATCGAAAACGAAATTGTTCTGGATTGAATCTTATCAAATACGCTGGAGTATTTGAGGCCGGCATCGCGGCTGTGGATGTTGGGAATGCCATTGCTGATCTTAATCTCGGGACTTAAGATAAAGTTAGGGAAGAAAAAGTTGAAGCCAATACCCAATTCAGGACCATAGTCAAAGCTTTTGATCTTTACCAGCTCTTCTGCTTTTTTGGCGCGGGCATTGCTGGCGAGGTCAATATCTCCACGGATACCTGCCATCATATATACACGGAAGTTGCCGATACGGTCCGATTGCAGTTTTACCTGCAGGGGAAATGATACGATAACGGATTCAACCGTTTTGGTGACATCTGTTTCGCCGGCATCGGGATATTTCAGTTTATAGAAAATACTGCGCTCTACGAATGCCAGTTGGGGATTGAAGCGCAGCTGAAAACGATCAGACAGGCGTGCTGTTGCAGAAAGGCCCAGTGCAAAGCCTCCCGAATTTTTTGGTTCGGCAATATAAACGCTGTCATTTTGCAGAAACTTCGAATGCATTTGCGGATGAAAACGGGAAGAGTTTATCCCCAGTGTGATACCGAAATAATAAGGTTTGCTGTCGTGATCGTAGAGATTGATCTCACGTTGCTGGGCATGGGATACGGATACAAGGGTCACCAATAGAAGTACTACGGATGTGATTCGAATCATGACGGTTTTAGACCGGTGTAAATGCAACATATTCCTAAGCTTAGCGATTTGTAGCGGGTATCGGAAAAACCTACTTTGTTTAAAATATTCACCAGACGGTCGCGGTCAGGAAATGCATTGGCTGATTCATTCAGGTATTTATAAGCATCCTTATTCTGTTTGAACCAGCGAGCCAGTTGCGGCGCCATCAGGCCCATATACAGGTTATAAAAACTGCGTATAGGTTGCCGTGGTTTCGCAAATTCAAGGATCAGCAATTGTCCGCCCGGCTTTAGTACACGCAGCATTTCGGAGAGTCCTTTTTCCAGGTTTTCGAAATTGCGTACGCCAAAAGCCACCATCCCGGCATCAAACGTATTTTCCCCAAAGTTTATTGTTTCGGAATCTCCCAGTTGTAACTGGATTTTCCCTGCAAACCCCTCTTTTTCAACTTTTTTTCTACCAACTTCCAGCATTTGGGCAGATATGTCGATACCGGTTACCTGATCGGGATTAAGCAATTTGCAGGCCATGATGGCCATATCGGCAGTGCCGGTAGCCACATCCAGTATCTTTTTAGGATTTTTTTTGGCTAAAAGACGAATGCCCTTGCGACGCCAGCTTACGTCGGTACGCGCACTCAGGAAACGGTTCATAAAGTCGTAGCGGCCGGCAATATTGTCAAACATTTCGGCCACCTGCTCTTTTTTGCCTTTATCAGAGCCTTTGAAAGGAGTGATATGATCGTGAGGTAGGGGTGTAGACATGGGCTGCAAAGGTAAGGACTGAAAAACGGTTATCAGTCCTTACCTCAACAGTGTGTATATAGATTTGTTTGGAATTCGGGGATTATTCCTGGGTTACTTTTTTCAAATAAAAGCCCTGGGGATCAACCCGTACGCCCGAAGTGCTGGTAACAGTAATGCCTTTGGCGTCAACCATTTGCCGTTTGCTTCCCTGGCTGGTGATCAACTCCAGCGGGATGCTCATATTGAGGTTGCGCAGTTGCACCTGGTAGGTGGTATCGGTAAGCTGTTTTACTCCGACTTCCAGTTTATCGGTCGTATACAGGAATAAATGGAACAGTGGATCCAGGCTTTTGCCATAGGCGCCGGAGAAAAGCTGCTCCACATCTTTGGTTACGACAGTATTGTCGTAGGTATAGGCCGGGTCGGTAGCCAGCTTTTTGAGTGTGGGGAAGAAGATGTCATCGCCGATCACATAGCGAAGTGTATGCATGAAATAAGCGCCTTTGCCATAGATATCTCCATAATAAGCCTGGTCTGAATCCACTTCGTCGCCCTGCACGATGGGGAGTTTGTTGCCGGCGCGGCGGGCCGTCTGACGCATCCGCTGGTTATACGCTTCTTCTCCTTCCATATCGCGTACAATAAGTGCATCGCCATAAGTACAGATGCCTTCCTGTATCCACATATGCCCCCAGTCGCGGTTGGTTACTTTATTAGCCCACCACTCATGTCCGAATTCATGATGCATCAGCCAGTCAAAGTCTTTGCCAGCCAGTTTGGAATAATTGAATTTGTTGCCGTAGGCATTCATGGTCTGGTGTTCCATACCCAGGTGAGGCGTTTCGGCCAGACCTATTTTTTCTTTTGCCCAGGGGTATTCACCAAAATATTTTTCCAGTACACGGCAGGAACGTTCCAGCAGTTCGAGGTGATAAGGCGCTTTATCGGCATGCTCTTCCAGTACATAAAAATGCATGGGAATTTTGTTGCCATCAATGCTGGTGTATTCACGTGTCACCAGTTTGTATTTGCCTACATTAAACAGTATGCAATAATTGCTGATGGTATAATTTGTTTTCCAGTGAAAGGTGGATTGGTTCTTTGAGTTCTTTACACTTTTCAATAATCCGGGACCGGCTACCGTAAGGCCTTTGGGTACCGTGATGATAAGGTCTGCGCCTTCGTTGGGTTCATCGCTGGGGTGGTCTTTGCAGGGGAAATATATTTTTGCTCCCTCGCCCTGGCAGGTGATGGAGATCCAGGGATTGCCCTGGCTGTCTTTTTCCCATTGAAAACCGCCGACCCAGGGTGCGCGTTCGGCTACACCGGGTACACCGCCATAAGCAATTTTGACCCGGATGCGTGCGGCAGGAAAAGGTTTGGGGCCGGTGATATTGATACGGTCTCCCACGGCTTCATGTTTCATTTCTTTCCCATCTACCCATACTTTTTTTACCTGCAGCAGATGTACCAGGTCGAATACCAGTTTTTCTGCCTGCTGCGACAGTATAAGGTCTATTTCTGTATAACCATCAATTGATTTTTGTGTAGGGTCGACCGTTAAAGCGACCGTATAATGACGGATGTCCATAATAGCCTGCTCGGGTATCAGTTTACCACCCGATTTCAGGTTCTGGGCAGCAGCAGGACCAATGCCTGCCAGCAGGAGAAGAAGGAATAAACAAAGACGCATAGCAGTTGAATTTGGGGGAAGATACGATAAAAATGAGGCGATTCGGCGATTTAGAATTCTGAAGAAAGGGAAGGGATGAGCTGAGCTGATTTGAAAATTTGGTGATTTGAAGATGAGTACAGGGTTGTATGTAATAAACCCTAAGCACACCTGCATATCAACATACTCCCATTCGCCATCTTCAAATCACCAAATTTTCAAATCTTCAAATCATCCCTCGTATTTTTGCATCTATGGAAATCAAAGACGCCAAATACCTTATTAGTAATGCAGACTATACCAAATGCCCGAAACCGGATCGGCCGGAGTATGCATTTATTGGCCGGAGCAATGTGGGTAAGTCGTCTTTGATCAATATGCTTTGCAATAAAACCGCGCTGGCAAAAATTTCGGCAACGCCCGGAAAAACACAACTGATCAACCATTTTGAAATTACAGACAGTACAAAAAAACACTGGTATATAGTGGATCTTCCCGGCTATGGTTATGCAAAAGTGTCGCAAAGCAGCCGGCGCCGATGGGAAGAAATGATCACACATTATATACGTAAGCGGGAAAACCTGCAATGTCTTTTTGTACTGATCGACAGCCGGCATGAGCCCCAGCGTATTGATATTGAATTTATCAGTGATCTGGGCAAATGGGAAATTCCTTTTGCTATTATTTTCACCAAAGCAGATAAGAATAAACCAGGTGCTACCCAGCGCAATGTGAAAGCCTTTGTGGAGGTACTGCTGCAGCAATGGGAGGAAATGCCGCCTTTTTTTGTGACCTCTGCCCTCACCCGGGAAGGACGCGATCTGATACTCGATTATCTGCAGGATCTCAATAAACAGTTTGTCGCCGGCAACAAGTCCTGACCGGCTGGAACTTTTATGAAACCTGTTCGTAAAGAATACTGTAATTTCGGGCCACTGACTTTATGAAGAAAAGAAAGAAAGAACAATACCTGGTTGCTTTTTTGTTTGCCATTACAGTAGGCATGTATCAACTGGCACAGACTGCAACGCGTGAGTTGGACATCAGGGTACACCAGGGAGGAAATACTTCTGCTTCCATACCTGCAGCTGACAGCAGCCGCACCAGCGGTACAGCGGCCAATCAATAAATACCATCTGGCGGGTATTGCCGTCGCGGAGCAACCGTATTAGGTTGCAGAAAAAAAGATGTTTCGTTTTTCCCTTTGTTTATTTATCAGTTGTCTCCTTATCAGTAATACACCTGCTCAAATTCCCGCCAAAGATTCCATTACCAGCTCAGCCGATTCAATGAAACAGGTACTGGCTGCCCAAATGGCCTACCAGGATAGTGTAGACCGGGTCCGGTCAATGGAAAGCATGAGCCGTAACCTCGATTCGTTTGTAAAAGAGCAAAAGGCACGGGAAAACAGGGAATGGAAAAGAGCCATGCTCCGGCTGGGCATCGGCATTTTCTTTTTGATCGTATTTATCTGGGGGATGCTAAGGAAACGTAAGAAAAAACAGGGGTAACAAAGCCTTCTGCAGGGAGCGCCTGCAGGATGCAAAGTGCGGGCGGCAGGGGATCAGTTGACCACTTTATTGGCGCAACTGCTGCTGGCAAAGGCTTCCGGCTTTGCCTTAAATGCAAATCCCATACCCAGGATATAGCCCATGGCTTCTTTCAGTGCATCATTGCTTTTGAAGTGCGGGTTGGTGTTGATGTCTGCATGCACTTCCATGTCTACATGATACACGGTAAAAAGGTTACATAGCTCATAAGCGATCTCAATGCTTTTAGCTACTTCCATAAGCATACGTTCCTTGATGGTAAAAGGCTGACGTGTTTTCTCATTGTGGATGAACATAAACCCGCCATGTCCTTCGCGCAGAAACACGATGACAGTGGCAAATTCTGTTTCTTTTCCTTTTACCTGTGAATCGGTGCCGATGCATACTTTGAGGCGAAAGCCGGCTGCGGTCTCTCTCCTGATCGCATTTTCGACGGCGTTTTTGATCGGCAGATCAATAGGGTCGCCATTAAATCTTCTCCAACGCATAAAAAAAGAGGTTTTCCTAAGTTATAGAAAAACCTCCAATCTGCAATAAGGGAACGGATTATTGTTCTGTTAACAGAACCGGGAAAACGTTTATCTGACCAGCAATTTATCAGTCCATTGCTGATCGTTTATGGTAAATTGAATCATATAGAGACCATGTACCAGTTGAGTTGAATTTATGGTATGAGCACCCTGGCTGAGCTGACCACGCGATATGACGCGACCATTCAGATCCATGATCCGGTAGGTAAATGCCGCCGGACTGCTTACCTGTACCGTACCTGCAATGGCAGGATTGACAATAAGCCGGGGACGTTCGCCCGTCTCATACTCACGGATATTGACAGTATTGGAATAATAGCGACGTCCATCGGCGAGGTCTGCACGCACACGATAGTAAATAGGATTACCTGTTTCCTGCGGACGATAGATATAGTTGCGGCTTTCAATACCTGTTTCGGCCAGCGCTTCAAAACGACGCCCATCTACCGATCTTTCTATGACCTGGCCTTTTACCGCCTCATCGGCTTCAAAGGTCCAGTCGAGCTGGTGTTTATCGCCATTCTTGCTGCCGCGCAGCTGAAATTTGCGTAAAGGCAATACCTCACCACCACCCACATCGATCCGGCCAAGCAGGGAATAGGAGCCAAGACTGGCATAGGCAGGTGCATATTGATTACCCTTGCCCTCCACTTTGAGATAATATGTACCGGCACTCAGGTTGGTATCGGCTACTGAATTAAGAAGTGTACCGGGATTATATATGCTTAGCAACTGCTGGCTTCCATCGTAGAGAGAAACCTGCAGATCCAGGTCAGAACCGGCATTCCCCGTACCTACATTGTAGGGAGTGGCATTGAGTTCAAAACGTCCTGCACCGGGCATGATAAAACGAAAGAAATCCTTGTCGGTATTACGTTCAATGATGCCTTCCATTTCAAACTCATTGACGGTAAATACAGGTACTGTTGCAGTAGTAAAATCGGTGCCGTGATCGTCTACACGGTAGCCAAAGCCGTTGCCTGCAGCAGTAATGATATCAAGGTCACTCTGCATATTGGTACAGCCAAATGTATTGGGACCGTAATTCCACAGCGTAAAGTTTTTGGAATAACCAACGCCCATAATAGGCGCCCAACCTATCTCACCACTGCCCTGACCGCTGTTATATTCAGATACCTTATAACAATCGGCATCATACTTCGACTGATGCGATAAACCCAGCGTATGACCTGCTTCGTGCGAAGTAGCTTCTGCAATGTCTTTTACCCGGTAGCCATGCAGGGCCGAAAAAACAAATGCGGGTGTATTGTCGCCCCACGAGAACGAACCAGTAAAGGCCACACCGCCGGCAGTACCATACCAACTGGAACTTATGGTAATGATCACCCGGGTACGTTGCATGACGGGAGCCGACCAGTAAAGCGTAGAATCGGTAGTAATATTGATATTGAAGGGACGGTAGTCTTCAGCCACACGATTGAATACTTCAATGATTTTGGCTGAAGTAAGACCAGAGGCGCCACACACAATAGGGCCCGCATAATTCCAGCTGGTACCCTGTACGGTATGACCGTCAAAATCGAGGAAAATAACCGCCTGTGCAGAGGGATAGCTGCTCATGACGGGCACCTGTGCATGGAGGCTTACCTGGATATTCCAGGCTACCAGCAAGGCGATGAAACGGAAAAGATTTTTCATAACACACGGATTGGATGAACAAGGAACGGATCTGATTGGATATAGGACAACAACTGATAATGAGTCAACAACTACTCATATACCAGTTCATAAAAACTCTTTTTTACAAGTACATACTGACTATCACGCTGCTGCAACTCATAGGCATCACCATGCTTAAAACTGATGATACGGCCACGAAAGGTTACCGTACCATCAGGGTTGGTGAATGAGGATAGGGTCAGCGTGGCTCCATTGAATGCTTCTGAACGGATCACCACACTGCGTACCTTATTTTCTTTGGCAGCAGATACCACTGTGCCTTTGAAAGGTGACAATTGAGCATCAGCACCCCCTGTATCAGCTTGTTTACCAATGGTAATTTCTCCGCTGAGCAGGCGGTTCAGTTCTGCAGTGCTGACGGGAATTTCGGCAGGTAATTTATCAAACAGACGGGGTCTGTTGAAATCAGGCTCATTAAGAGGAGCGTGTTCCTTATACTGGGCTGTAGCCAGCGTAGTAAACAGGAGAGCAACCAGGACGAGGCCTGCATACGCACGGTAATTCATTGGATAGATATTTGGATAATAGGATATAATCGGCAACAGGCATGCTGTTGCAGTTTTCAGGGGGGACGGTGATACAAGATTCCTGAAATTTTCTATCCTACCCAAGAATTGGTACCTGCAAATCTGTAAAATCGGGGGGTACTACGATGAGACGTTTCGTAAATCTGCGACAGGTAAGGGTTTATCAATACTGTCCTGTACTTAATAGCACGAGTGTGCAGGCCTCCATGGCCTGTATACCCTGAGCGCTGACCAGGGCCTCGAGCTCGGGGTTTTCGGCACCGGGATTAAAGATTACGCGGCGCGGTTTTAAGGAGAGGATATAGTCATAATACCCCCGCTGATGGTCTGGATTGAGGTATAAAGTAACCGTATCAAGATGGTCAATGGGGTGAGGTACGGTTTCTATCGTCACATCCTGCACGCGGCTGGCTTTGCGGCCAATAGCTGTTACCGGATGGCCATGCTGACGAAGCCTGGTCAGGGCCAGGTAACTGTAACGTTCAGGATTATCAGAGGCTCCCAGGATCAGCGTGCTTTTAGTACCAGTTGTCATGCGGCTAAATTAATTAATATAACAACCGGTATCCTTGTTTTGTTGCAAGGGCATCGTGTCAATAATATCTTCCAGCGCCTGCTGCAGTTGCGGATAACGAAAGGTGAAACCTGCCTGCAACAGGCGGGTGGGTGCTACCCAGCGGCTTTTAAGCACCAGCTCGGGCGACGTGCCGATCAGTAAGGCACCCATGCGTATGAGCGGCTCAGGCATGGGCATGCCGAAGGGGATCCCGGCTGTCTTTCTAAGCGTTTGCATGAAGTTGTTGTTGCTAACAACATTTGGGCTGCAACAATTAAATACGCCTTCCATTGCGGGGTGTTTCCATATCCAGTACATGATACCGCAAAGGTCGAGATAATGAATCCAGGTTACTTTTTGTTTTCCGCTGCCCTGGCGGCCTCCCAATCCAATTCTGACGAAGCGTAGTAATGTATTAAGCGCCGAACCGGCTCCCAGCGTAATGCCAATACGGAGTGCCACTTTGCGTGTCTGCGGTGTCTCCTGTTTAAAGAAGCATCGCTCCCATGCGTGGCATACATCCATGGAAAAGTCGTGTCCGGTTTCACCGGTATATTCATCCTGTGAACGGTCTTCTGCATGACGATAGATAGTAGCCGACGAGGCATTGATCCAGCAGGCGGGAGGGTTGATAGCCTTGTTTACTGCGCGGCCAAGCGCTGCGGTAGCCTGTATACGGCTTTGCAGAATAGCCTGTTTATTGCTGGCCGTATACCGGCAATTGACTGATTTGCCGGTCAGGTTTATCAAGAGGTCTGCTCCATCAACCACCTGCATCCAGTCGCCATCGTGTTGCGGATCCCACGACACGTAGTGAACGGAATCCTGTACAGCATATTTTTTTTGCTGGCGTGTCAATACAACAATATCGTGGCGGGATGACCAGGCATTGACCAGAAATTTTCCGATGAAACCGGTACCACCGGCGATAACAATTTTTGGACGCGGCATGGTTAAGCTTTAAATACGAATAAAAGAAAGGCGGTCATACATGCCAGGTTGAAGGCCGCCATCCACCGATGACGGGTCAGCAAACCGGCATAGTCCATACGACGCAGGTATTCACGAAATACCACCAATGAAGAGCATCCGAAATAAGCTACCAGCAGCCAGGCAGGAGGTGTAATAAAAACGGATAACAGCAGTATTGGCGTTTGCAGCAACAAGGCGATCAATGCCAGCATGGTAACCTGACCCAGGTATTCAAGCGCCCGTTCTTTCCGGAGTATGCAGGCAAGGGTGAGGTTGATACCCACCAGTAGAAAATGGGCGGTCTGCACCTGTGCCAGGCTGAGCGTATTGCCAGGCAAATACTGTAGCAGCCTGTTATATACCACAGCTAGTAAGCCTGTATTGATCAGCAAGGTGATAAACAAAAAAAGGAAACGATACCGCTGATTGAAATCCGGTGCACAATCAAAACTTCCCTGCCTGCATCGGCTGGCTACCACTATTTTCCGGTTATAGGAGATGAGCCGGTACAACCGCGTCAGAAACCAGTAGACAGGTTGTAAATGACCGATACGTTTTATGAGGTGAAACCGGCGTCCCAGCACTTCGAGCAATGCATCGAGCCCGTACCATGTTTGCCCGGTCTGCAGATCTATCAATGGAATCTGGTTGCGTCCCTTATCTGCATCAATACGTGTCTGTAACTGGGGAGATATGGTAGAATAGGGGATTCGTCCACCGGCAGGTAACAGACCTGTTTTGACAAATACCCCGGTATACCATTGGCAGAGTGGACAGTTGTCGTCGTAGATAAGCAGCAGTTGTGACATGATCAGCGTTTTAGATGAACGGCATTTTTAAATAAAAGGAGGTTCAGTTCCCGTATGCAGATACTTGTATACCAGATGGCGAGAACGACACCGAGTACCAGCATGGCAAAACCCGATATGATCGAACCCATTGCCAGTGTGACGAGCAGCATCAGCGAGACCAGCAGCCACCAGTAATAGGAGCGGCGTTGTTTGAGCAGGTACCAGGAATGGCGGTACAGTACATGGATTCCGCAACTCAGCAGTTGCCAGCCACCGACCAGCAGGTAGAAGATCAGGAACTCAAAATTGTCGCAAAGGAAAACACTCAACAGGCCTGCCAGTATGAGAATGGCCTGACCAAGGATGTCTATTTTCTTAAACAATATCATTTTTAAAACTTTTAAATTTTCAGAAAAAAATGAAAATAAAAGATCTTAAAAAACCGGCATTGCCGGTTGACGGGACGGGATAATTAATTACTTAAAGAGCTTAACCAGGTTACTTACAAACCAGTTTTCTTCTGCTTTGATCATGGTATCGAGTGTACGGTCTGCCTGTTTCCCCAGTTTTTTGATGCCGCCAACTGTGTCGAGGAAAGCTTTTACATCTTTATCCTTCTTATCGCCTTCCACGGTTTCCAACTTGTCGAGCAGTTGCAGCATGGGTTCCAGTTCTCTTTTCTTCCGTTCCTTCACGATCTGCTTTACCACTTTCCAGATATCTTTTTCTGCCGTGAAATATTCTTTGCGCTCACCAGGCAGCAGCACCCGTTCTACAAGTCCCCAGTTGATCAGTTCACGGATATTCATATTCACATTGCCACGGCTGATATTGAGTTCGGCCATCATATCATCCTGTGTAAGGGGATCGGGACTCACCAGCAGCAATGCATGTATCTGGGCCATGGTGCGGTTGATACCCCAATGGGTACCAAATGCGCCCCAACTGCTGATAAATTGCTGCCTTGCTTCTGTCAGTTTCATGATACGAAGCTACACACTAGTTTTGAATTTTCAAAACTTACTGAAAATATAGGTAACAGAAAGGCAAAGGGGGTAAAGTAAAAGGTGGAAAGCTCCGGGATATTACCCTTTTACCTTCCACCTTTTGCCTTATAGCTATTTACCTGTTAGACCAGCATACGGAGCGGTTCTTCCAGCAGGCTTTTCAGCGTCTGCAGGAAGGCTGATCCGGTAGCTCCATCTACTACGCGGTGGTCACAGCTGAGTGTTACTTTCATTACGTTGCCGGGTACAATAGCACCATTTTTCACTACGGGTACCTGGCTGATGCCGCCAATCGCAAGTATACAGGCATCGGGCGGGTTGATGATGGCTGTGAATTCCTCAATGCCAAACATACCCAGGTTGGAGATGGTGAATGTGTTGCCTTCCCAGTCGGAAGGTTGCAGTTTTTTATCTTTTGCTTTTTGTGCGTAATCTTTGACTTCGCCGGCAATCTGCGAGAGCGATTTGGTATCAGCAAAACGAACTACGGGAACCAGCAGACCATCTTCTACAGCTACTGCTACACCAATATTTACATGGTGATTGATGCGGATCTTATCGCCCAGCCAGCTGCTGTTTACAGCGGGGTGTTGCTTGAGGGCAACTGCGCAGGCTTTGAGCACCATGTCGTTGAAGGATATTTTCACCTTGCTCACTTCGTTGAGACGGGCACGGCTGGCTACAGCAGCATCCATATCAATGCTCATGGTAAGATAGAAATGCGGGGCAGTGAATTTGCTTTCGGCCAGGCGTTTGGCAATTACCTTGCGCATTTGCGATACAGGTACTTCATCGAAGCTTACCTGTCCCGCTGGTGCAGCCGGAGCCTTGGCAGATGCTGCCGGCGCAGCACTTGCAGCGGCTGCAGGAGCAGCAGCTTTATAATTGTCTATATCCGATTTTACAATACGGCCACCATCGCCGGAGCCGCTTACTTTATTGATGTCGATACCTTTTTCTGCCGCCAGACGACGGGCCAGGGGAGAGGCTTTTATGCGGCCATTGGCTGTGCCGGCAGTTTCTGCTGATACTTCGGCAGCTGAGTCATCAGCCTGCGGGGCTGCGGGGGCCGGGGCACCTGCAGCGGCATTGCCACTGGTCGGAACGCCTCCTTTAGCAGCGGCTACAATCGCTTCTACATTCACTTTGCCGGCATCACCGATAATGCAAAGCAGATCATTCACCGCAATTTTTTCACCTTTGGCCGCACCCTGATACAGGAGTGTTCCGTTTTTATAGCTTTCCAGCTCCATGGTGGCTTTATCGGTTTCGATCTCAGCCAGCACATCGCCTTTTTTTATCGCATCACCTACATTTTTATTCCAGGAAGCAATTACACCTTCTGTCATGGTATCGCTGAGGCGGGGCATGAGCACTACCTCTTCCATTTTGGAAAGATCCATTTCAGCTTTTGCCGGAGCGCTGGCCGGAGCAGCTTCCTTTGCAGGCGCTGCCTGAGCAGCAGGTTCAGCAGCTTTTGGGGCGGCAGTTGTACCTGCTACAGAGCCTTTGACCAGGGCAGAAATATCTTCACCGGGATTGCCGATAATGGCCAGCAGATCATTTACCTGCAGCTTGCCTCCCTTTTCTGTACCAATATGTAATAGTGTACCATCTTTATAGCTTTCCAGTTCCATGGTAGCCTTGTCTGTCTCAACCTCGGCCAGGAGATCACCCTTTTTCACAGGGTCGCCCACTTTCTTATGCCAGGCAGCTATTACGCCTTCGGTCATCGTGTCACTCAAACGGGGCATTAATATTAATTCAGCCATTACCTCTAAATTTTCGCCGAAATTAAGGTAAAATGATGAATTGGAAGGGGGAATGGATCGCAACTTCGTCTTTGGAGATAATCCGGCAGACCATTCTTATCACATTGGGAGAAAAGAGGTTGCGAACAGTCGTTCTTGTTATACCGCCCGGGTCTGACTTAAAAATCAAGTTCCAGCCGCAGCCGCTCTTTCAATTCCAGTACATGCGGGTATTGTGCGACCATTTTCACAAACTGATCTTTGGAAGACAGGGGCATTTCAATGGGCTCCCGTTGTACCTGTGTTTCTGACACCGAAACATTGAACTGAATGACGCGGTTTTGAAGCTTTTGCTGCAAAAAACTGAAAAGCCGGTTACGCTCCTGCTCAATAAACTTCTGTTCAATATTATTGGCTGTAATGACTTCAAACGAATTTTCATCTCTGATCTGCAGTTGAGCCAGCGAGAACGGCTGTACCGCCGGGTTGCGGCCTTCACGCAATACGTCGATATAATCATTCCAGGCCAGTTGCAGGCTTTCGGCTTCGAGTGGCTGATTTACCTGATCGCGCCCCTGCAGTGCATTGTCTTTGTACTGACGGCGGATCTTATCAAGCGCCGATATCTTTTTACCTTCTGCAGAAGTTGCAGCCGGAGTATTGGCAGAAGCTGTTGTTGCCGGCGCTATCGGTTGCTTTGCCGCAACAGGAGCCTTTGCACCGGATGCCGGCGGTGTGTCGATCGTGAGACGGGCCTGATCTGCCGGTGCAGCAGCTGTTTTGACAGTGCCGGTACTGCGCGGCTCACTTACTACCGGACGCAGCTGACGAAATGGAACGGCCCGCGGACCGTCAACTAGTTTTTTTTTACTTAAACCACTTCCATCGGCAGTGATTTCGATAGCTTGCTGCAGATAGCATAGCTTGATGAGCGCCAGTTCTACATGCAGACGCTTATTGCGGGCTCCTTTATAATTGATTTCGGCCTCATTCAGAATATTAAGAGCGCTGATGAGCACAGCAGCCGATACATCGCGTGCAGTGGCGGTATATTTTTCCTTAAAGCTCTCTACTACATCGAGGAGGGCAGCAGCTTTTTCATCTTTACACACCAGCAGGTTGCGCATGAATTCGGCAAAACCATTGATGACGAGGTCACCTTCGAAGCCTTTGCGGTTGATATCGTCATACAGCAACATGGCGCCGGCCAGATCCTGTTTGAGCATGGCATCCAGCATCTTGAAATAATAGTCGGCGTCCAGTATATTAAGATGCTCGAGTGTATTGGTATAGTTCAGCTCGCCGCCAGTAAAGCTTACGATCTTATCCATGATGCTGAGTGCATCACGCATACAGCCTTCGCTTTTCTGGGCAATTACCTGCAGCGCTGCTTTTTCGGCGGTTACTTCTTCCTTGTTGCAGATATCCTGCAGATGTTCTACGGTATCATTGGTAGTGATACGCTTGAAGTCAAATATCTGGCAACGGCTCAGGATCGTGGGAAGGATCTTGTGCTTTTCAGTAGTGGCCAGGATAAAAATAGCATAGGGCGGAGGTTCTTCCAGCGTTTTCAGGAAGGCATTGAAGGCCGATGAGCTGAGCATGTGCACCTCATCGATGATATATACCTTGTATTTGCCCGCCTGTGGTGCAAACCGCACCTGCTCTACCAGCGTACGGATATCGTCTACCGAGTTGTTGCTGGCCGCATCGAGCTCATGGATATTCATGGATATGCCATCATTGAATGCCACACAGGAAGGGCAGGTATTGCAGGCCTCACCTTCAGGTGTCTGATTCTGGCAGTTGATAGTTTTGGCCAGGATACGCGCACAGGTTGTTTTGCCCACGCCACGTGGACCACAAAACAGAAAAGCATGTGCCAGGTGGCCACTTTTAATGGCATTTTTAAGCGTGGTCGTAATATGGGCCTGACCTACTACAGTATCGAAGGTCTGGGGCCGGTATTTTCGGGCAGAAACTATAAACTTATCCATATCCGGCGGCAAATTAGCCAATATTCGGCAATGCACAATTGGGCCGGCCTGTACTATGTCCGCCCTGCTTCAAATATTAAGACGTTTTATTAACTAATTATGTCAATTTGCAGATACAATGCGCAGCTATCTGCATATACTGCTGGCCTTAACGGGGCTTTTCCTGCTGTCGCCTGCAGAGGCAAGACAACAGGAAAAATCCAACCCGGATGTACAGGCGGTAAACGGATTTACAGGACTGCAGGTAGGCATTCCTTCGGCCGAAATGCAACGGGCCATCCGCAATCATATGGGCAACCTGGGGTTTGGGCTGGGAGTGATGGTGCTCAGTGACCCGGGTTCGTGGGGAGCGCATAAGCGCAGCAGTTCATTCAGGCTGGGTGGCGAACTGGGCTACAGTTATTATGGCCGGTTTCTGTCAGATGTAAACATCAACGGATATGAGGGCAGTTACAAGACCAGTTATGGCCTGGCTCAGCTCAATGCGGTGATACAGGTGCGGCCGCCACAGCTGCAGCGCATCAGCCCGTTTGTAGATGTGATTGCCGGGGGAAATTTTTACTTATCCCGCATCAAAGAAAATCTCAATGCCATTGAGTCGGCGCTGGGCATCCAGGGATTTGAGATCGATAGCTATGCCAGTGTGGGATTCAATAAAGGCATTGCAGCAGGATTCAGTTTTGGTGATCCTGATCTTTACCGTGCGCCCCGGCTGACTATCCGTCTTTCCTACAATATGGGTTCTGATATCCGCTATGTAGTCCGCAATTCACTTACCTATAACCCGGTTGCCAACCGGCTGGAATACCAGGTAGGCCGGGCACCGGTCAGATATTTTATGGCGCAGATGGGAGTGAGTTTTTGATTTGAGGAGTTGGTGATTTGAAAATTTGAAGATGGACGATTAGAGGGTTCATGTGGCAACAGGCGATGATAGTGGTACTGCGGTTGGGAGAATAATAAAGGTTTAAAGAGTATAAGGAGTTTAAAGGGTTTAAAAAGTTGCAGTCCTAAACTCCGATCACTCATTAGCACACTGGCACATTAGCACATTGTTCTCTCCTCTTCAAATTTTCAAATCACCAAATCATATTTAGAGTGCCCTGAATTGCCGATCAGCGTTCGGAACCCTGAACCGAGCGTGGCAACAGGCGATGATAGTAGTACTGCGGCTGGGAGAATAATAAGGGTTTAAAGAGTATAAGGAGTTTAAAGGGTTTAAAAAGTTGCAGTCCTAAACTCCGATCACTCATTAGCACACTGGCACATTAGCACATTGTTCTCTCCTCTTCAAATTTTCAAATCACCAAATCATATTTAGAGTGCTCTGAATTGCCGATCAGCGTTCGGAACCCTGAACCGAGCGTGGCAACAGACGATGATAGTAGTACTGCGGCTGGGAGAATAATAAAGGTTTAAAGAGTATAAGGAGCTTAAAGGGTTTAAAAAATTGCAGTCCTAAACTCCGATCACTCATTAGCACACTGGCACACTGGCACATTAGCACATTGTTCTCTCCTCTTCAAATTTTCAAATCACCAAATCCTCAAATCATATTTAGAGTTTTGGATGTGGTTCAAATTTCCTGCTGCGGTCGAAGAGATAACGATAGGTGGTGAGAATACGGCTGCGGTAGGTGCCCAGGTTTTCGGCTACATTGATCATTTTAGGATTGAACTCACCGATCCATTGCATTTCATAATCATCATAGATGGGTTGTCCAATAGTGTATTCTCCATTTTCGATATGAAGACGCTGAATGTGTTTGCAGCCTTCTACGATCATATAACTGTCTACCCCTTTTCCCTGCCATTCGGGAACTATCCCAAATACCAGGCCCACAAATTTTTTGCAGGGTTTTGTTTTTTTGACCCAGAGAAACTTCAGTTTTTGGAGTAGTCCA
Source organism: Chitinophagaceae bacterium (assembly GCA_047600605.1). GTDB lineage: Bacteria > Bacteroidota > Bacteroidia > Chitinophagales > Chitinophagaceae > CAYMZZ01. The sequence goes on from JASGKK010000002.1 coordinate 526,564, forward strand.
AAGCGGCCATGCAGGTGTTTGAACCACTGATTAAGATCCGGCAGATTGATCCAGATGCCAATAGGTTCGTTGTTGTAGTAAACAAACCAGTTGATCTTTTCATCCATTACCGGTTTCATGGCTGCAAACATCTTACGCACTACTTTTTCTTCCAGTTGTTTCATGCCACCGTGTCCGGCCCAGGCTTTGTTGTAAACGATCGTAAAATCGCGGGCAAATTTGTCCAGCTCATTTTTCCGTATATGTGCAGCACTGAATGCGGGATTCCGCGCCACATCAGCGTGGCGGTCATAGAATTTCTGCTGCAGCCGGTCTTTGGCTTTCAATGCAAAGCAGACCTGGTTATAATAATTACGAAAACCGTAGCGCTCAAACAGCTCCTGGTAATAAGGCTGATTGTAATTGAGGCAATATACAGGCGGTTCAAATCCATTTACCAGCAATCCCCACCAGCGGTCACGCTCGCCAAAATTGATAGGACCGTCCATAGCTACCATACCGTGCTGCATCAGCCAGTGTTTGGCCATATCAAACAGCATATCGGCGGCATCCTGGTCATCGATGCAATCGAAGAAACCGATGCCGCCTACAGGACCTTCGTCATTTTTGTTTTTATATTTCTTGTTGATAAAAGCGGCTATACGGCCAATCAGTTTACCATTCTTATCGCGCAAGATCCAGCGAATAGCCTGTCCCTGGCGAAAGGTTTTGTTTTTGGCAGGATCGAAAACCTCTTCCACATCTTTATGAAGTGGTTGAATATAGTTGGGGTCTTTCCCGTTTACGATTGTATTAACCTGTAAAAAAGCTTTGGCGGTGGCGGTATCCTTAACTTCTGTCAATTGCATGCGCAAAAGTAATGAAGTCGGCAAACTAGCAGTCTTTCATCTTTTCTTTTAACAAAGCAGCTTCGGCCGGCGAGGGGTCCAGTGCCAGTGCTTCCAGATAGCAGATACGGGCCTGGTCGGGCCGGCCCAGCAACTGATAAACCTGGCCGAGCGATGCATGGTAGAGATAATAATGTTCAAGACCCCTGATAGCTTTCAGTTCGAGCAGTGCCTGATCGGGGCTTTCTGCCCAGGCAGCGGCAATGGCTTTATTCATGGCTACGATGGTGCCGGGCCAGTGCTGATACAAATGATCATATAGTCCGTAAATGGTCTTCCAGTCGGTAGATGCAAAATCAGGTGCAGATGCATGCAGGGAGGCAATAGATGCTTCGAGGTGATAACGTGATACTTCAAAAGGCAGGGATGCTTCTTCGAGAAAATAAAAGCCCTGTTGCAAGAGTCCTTTATGCCACAGGCTGCGATCCTGGTGGCTTAATAATATGAGTTGCTGTCGCTCATTGATACGTGCCGGCAGGCGTGCAGCCTGAAAGCAGAGCAATGCCATCAATGCCTTTGTACGGGGCAGCGAAGTATAGTGATGCCGGCAAAGGATAAGACAAAGCCGCATGGCCTCACGGCAAAGATCTTCACGAATAGTCTGATCAGGATGTGCAGAGAGGTAGCCTTCGTTGAATAAAAGGTAAATGCAATGCAGGATCACGTCTGTACGTACCTGCAGCTCGCGGGCCTGTGGTACTTCGAGTTCTATATTTTCCTGTCGTATGCGTTCGCGGGCGCGATAGATGCGTTTGGCAATAGTTTCTTCATTGCTCAGAAAGGCCCGTGCTATCTCGGCATTGCTGAGTCCGCAAAGCGTTTTTAAGACCAGTGCCATCTGTGCTTCTTCCGGAATACTGGGATGGCAGCAGGCAAACATCATGCGTAGCTGGCTGTCCTCAATCTCTGCATCGAGGAAGGTAGTAAAGCTATCGCCGCCGTTGAGCAACTCGGCTTGTTGCTGTTGCTGATAAGCGGGAAGATGAGTGTGTTGAAACCGTTGCTGACGTCGCAGCTGATCAATGGCTTTATTGCGCGCTACCCGGTGCAGCCAGGCAACCGGCGAATCGGGAATGCCGCCATAGCCCCAGGAGTTCATGGCCTGCAGCAGCGTGTCCTGTACCAGGTCATGTGCCAGTTCCAGTTGCTGCATACCCAATACGCGGGTAAGCACAGCGACCAGGTGACCGGCTTCCGTGCGAAAAAGGTGATCGACCAGTTGATTGACGGGTTCTTGGGGTAGCAGAGCTGTGCGCATTTAATAAAATCCCTGGCCTGTCTCAGACAGGCCAGGGATAATTTTTTACATATCCATCTTCATCACCTGGCGTACCTGCACGGTACCGCCCAGTTCAAAATCGGGACAGGCTTTGGCAATGGCGATGGCTTCGTCCATGTCTTTTGCGTTGACAATAAAATAACCGCCTACTACTTCCTTGCCTTCGGTGTAAGGTCCATCGGTGACTACTTTGCCACCCGTGCCACTCAGCAGTTTACCACCGGGCAGCAGCGGCTCACCGGAATCATAGCGGCCTTCCTGGCTCAGTTGCTGTACCCAGGCCAGCCATTTGCCCATATGAGCCTGCATTTCATCGGGGCTTAGGTGATCGGCCTGACCACCATGAAAGATCAGCATAAATTTTTCCATACGTTTAATTTTTTGGGTTGAAAAGAAATTGTCATAGCTATGACGAATGAGCGGAAAGGATTCGGACAGGAGATTTGAAAATTTGAGGATTTGAAGATGAGAGGGAGACCTGTCTGTGTAAGAATTAACACTTAGCATACGATAATCGCAAATTATTCAATTAGCACACTAATACGCTGTTTTTGTCCATCTTCAAATTTTCAAATCCTCAAATTTTCAAATCCATGAGTTAGTATTTCACAACCTAATTCATTACTTCCCAAACAACTGCTCTGCCATTTTTTTATCGTGTCCATAAATATCGTCGCGGAAGTTGAGCAGTCCATCACTGTCTACCCAGGCAGTGAAATAACCGATAAATACGGGTATCGTCTGAGGCAGGGTAACCCAGGTTTCCTTTCCGCCTTTCATGGTCTTATCGATTTTATCAACGGGCCAGTCCTTATTGCCTTCGAGCAGGTAAAGCGCCAGCTTGCGGGGCTCGGCGAGGCGAATACAGCCATGGCTGAAAGCCCGGCTGGTTTCATTAAACAGGCCTTTTGACGGTGTGTCGTGCAGGTAAATATTATAGCTGTTGGGGAAAAGAAATTTTACCAGACCCAGTGAATTGCCCGGCCCCGGTTTTTGCCGTACCGATCCATTGATCATTTCCATATTGTGACGGGCCAGGTAGTTCTTATTTTTCCGGATACCCGGCAAAATTTCCTTCTGTACAATGCTGTTGGGTACATTCCAGTAGGGGCTGAAAACAATATACTTCATATCACCCCGGAAAATAACGGTGTTGTGCGCAGCACTGCCTACCACCACATTCATTTTCCAGTTAAGCTTACCGTCTTTGTACACAAAGAGCTGGTAAGCGGGAATATTCACCAGCAGGTAATCGGCCGGTGGGTTGGCAGGTACCCAGCGCATACGTTCCATGTTGACCAGCAGTTGACGAATGCGGTCGTCGAGCGGACGGTTAAGTTCTTTGATCATGGAAGCGCCAATGACACCATCTTCTTTGATGCCATAACGACGCTGAAACTGTTTGACCGCTTTTACCAGCACACTGTCGAAAACCTGCAGGCTGTCGGTGGTTTTGAGATCGCCCAGCAGTTGCAGCCGCTTGCGGATGGCACCGATGGATACTGAACTATCGCCCGGCTTATATGATTTTTGCGTAAGGTTAACAGGTTGCCAGGCGCCTTCTTTTTCGAGCTCATAATACCGCAGCAATTGCTGACGCAGTAGATTGTACTGTATGTATACAGGATCATATTTATCAATGTCCTTTCCCTTATTGCTGATAAGCGAATCGAGTACGCCCGTGAGGTCTAGTTTTTTGCGGGGAATATACCAGCCGAGGTCGCGTGCATTGATATTGCCATCGCCCTGATAGGCTTTGGCTGCATAGCGGAAAAAGCTGCTGGTGAGCAGCAGTTCCAGTTTTGTGCGATCTTCCTGCAGAGGTTGATAACGTCCGCTATCGGCTTCCATGGTATCGAGCAAACGATGCAGGTCCGGATTGTAAATGGAACTGTCTTTTGCATAGCTGATATACTGATTCTGCATTTGCAGAAAACTATAGGCATACTCCGTAAGTCCGCTGCTGTCGAACCAGGCCATCTGGTAGTTGCGGCCATTATAAAAATTACGGACCTGCAGGGCCAGGCTGTCGGGCAGCTTTTCTGTCTGCACATAATTTTCCATCCGTGTGCTGTCAAAAAACAGTTCAGTGTAGGAGTTGGTAACGTTGATAGTGGTATCACGCGGCACAATCACTGTGTTCTTCTGCGGATCAGCATTCTGACAGGCTACGGCCAGCAATACTACACTAAGGGCAAAGAGAATTTGTTTCATGAGGATAGCTGTTGAAAAGGTGTAAGGTATGAGGGTGAAGGTACGAAGGAATGACGTTGCAGTTTAAGCGACAAAAAATTTAATGAATGATTTGTTAAGTTTGAATTAATAAGGTTAGCTGCGACCATAGAGCAGAATGGGCGCCGTTCTTTGGTAAATGATCTAATAGAATATTTCCAGAACTGATTGCTTTTTCGTTTAGTAGATTCATTTGATTCGATCTTTTTTGCCTCCACGGCTGGCGAACCACAAGAAAAAAATAAGAGAACAGGGCAGGGGAAAGGGGATCTATTGAACCTGATAGTGTGCGATTGTATCTGGCAATAATGTCAGGGCCTTTTAAAGAGCGAAAAAAACCTCTATAGTAGCTGATCAGAAATGACCTTTTTTCGAAGATGAGTTTTCTCCGGACAGCAGTGAATGCCTTTATGAAAATGAATGGTTCGGTTAAACAGTTGCGTAAAACCGATTCCAGTGGTATTTTTCTATGATCTTTTTTAGGGAGAGTCGTCGTCCGGCTGGTTCACGCTATAAGAAATGAGGGCTATTTTCTTTGGCGAGGAGGTATAATAAAAGCCTGCTGTTAACGGCAGGCTTCTGTAAGAACGATATATGATAAACAATTCAAGCAGATTCCATCATCTTCATAAAACGCTCAGCCTGCTTTTTTGTTTTAATGATCTGATGCAATGAAGACCTTGTACGGGAACCTGGACGTTCTCCCGTATACTTCCTGGCTTTTTTTGTCAATGCCTCAAGTTGTCTTTTCAGGGTTTCATTCATAGCATAAATGTACACAATTTTAAAAGAATAATGGTAAAGGATTAGTAGAAGTGTTTGACCTGGTGGAGGAATAAAGGTTATTTGAGTTTGAAAATGTAATAGTTATACATGTGCTCGGGCCAGTCATTTGTTTTAACAATTCGTTCTGGAAATGGCTGAATATCATCGAAGTCAAAAGGGTTATCATACTGATTCTTTCCATAACGTGTGATACGGACATAATATTTGACTCCATACATCGAAAAAGAATGATTGAGATAGTCAAAGTTCCGCTGAAGAAATCGCCAGTAATAGTAAGCGCGATAATTGTCTGAGCCATCAATACCCAGATAATGTTTAGTGTTAACAGTCAGATAATTGAGCGAACTAAGCAGGATAGTGGAAAATACTTTGGAATAATCCACATGAGCCAGTTCGGCCTTATCGTCAATTTGGGCTTTGGCGTTCAGTGGTCCGAAGGCGAGGTTGTAAACATTTGGTAGTACCGCATGCTCCTGCGAATTAATTTTAACGGTTAGGGAAGATATAGTCCCATCTTTTAAAGGAGATTGAAAGGTTGCAATCCGTAAATCATCACTGATAGATTCCAACTCGTAGATGTTTTCAAAGTCAATTTTTACTCCAATAGCCATAGGTAAGGTTATCTGCAAAAATACAATAAGATACAAAGGGGTGCGTGGATAGAATATTTTATCCACGCACCCCTATAGTTAACTACAATAAATTTGAGGAGATTCAACCCTCTTTAATCCTTTCCGCTCTTCACCTTTTCTCCCTTCAGATGCTGATCGAGGAATTTGAGGATCTCACCATAACCTTTTATCTCATTTTCCTTTTTCACAAACCCGTGGCCTTCGTCGGGGAATACGATATAGTCAACAGGCACACCATTCTTTTTAACGGCTGCCACCACCTCATCGCTTTCAATTTTCAATACGCGGGGATCATTGGCGCCCTGCAGTACCATCAGCGGTTTGTTGATCTTATCAGCATTGAGCAGGGGAGAGTATTGCTTAAGGCGAACGGTGTCGGCCGTATTAGGATCGCCGATCTCTTCGTACAGGGCTTTGCGGAATGACTCCCAGTAAGGAGGTATCTCACGCAGCGTACGCAGCCAGTTGGCTACACCAAAGAGATCCACGCCGGTTTTGAATTCATTGGGATGGAAACATAATGCCGCCAGTGTCATATAGCCACCATAAGATCCGCCCAGGATACCGATTTTGGTAAAGTCAATGTAGGGAAGGGTTGTCAGGTATTTTTTACCCCATACCACGTCTTTAAGATCTTTATCGCCATGATTGCGGTTATCCATTTTATAGAATGTTTTACCGTAACCACTGCTGCCGCGGTTGTTGACATCGAGTACGGCATAGCCATGATTGACGAGGTACTGGATCAGTGAGAAATAATACTGACCAGCCTGTCCGCCGGGGCCGCCATGCACAAATACAACGGCGGGGACCTTATTTTTTTCGGAGGCCTGGTGAGGTTTATAATAGATGGCAGGTATTTCCAGTCCATCAAATGATTTGTAGCGTACTACCTGTGCCGATACCAGGTCATCTGCATTTATATCGGGGTTGAGGGTATTGGTAAGTTGTTTCAGCTCCTTGCTTTCAAAATCGTAGCTGTAAAGATTGCCCGGAGCTTTTGAACTGCCCACATACAGGATCATTTTGCGTTCTGAGCGGGAAATGCTGACGCTCATGATGCTGCCACCGGCAATAGCGGGGAAGGCCAGTTCCTTGCCGGTCTGGTGATCAAAGAGGTGCAGTTTGTTGGCGCCATCTTCGTTGACATAGACGACCCGGTACTTTTCATTATAGCTGATGCTCATGCCGCTCACATCCCATTTGTCTTCATATACTTTTTCTTTGCGGCCGGTAGCAATTTCGTAGCGGGCGGCATACACAAACTCGCTGCCTTCATCGGTAAGATAATAGAGGTATTTGCCATCGAGCGAGAACCGTACGGCTGAGTTACTGCTTTCGGTGCTGTCGGCATTTACCTTTTTCTGCTGGTGGGTTTGCTGGTCGAGTACAAAAAGGTTGGATGAACTGGTGGTGATGGTCTGCCCCAGGGCCAGGTAGCGTTCGTCGCTGGAGATGTCACTTACATCAAAACCATTGTCGTTTTTGTACATAAGAAGGCCGGTCCAGGTACTGGTGTCCATTTTATACAGGTCAAAAAAGCGGGGGTCCCGTTTATTGGAGCTATAATATAAGGAGCGTCCATCGCGTGCCCAACCGTAAAAATTGGCTTTTTCGAGCGAGTCGGGGGTGAGTTCACGTACCTGGCCATTGGCTCTTAGCAGGAAGAGGTGTGTATTTTCATTGCCTCCCTTGTCGGCATTATAGATTACATCGCGGGTGCCGGGCACAAAGCTGCTGGCAAACATGGATTCTTTGGCAGAAAAGGTGAGCTGCTCCTTTTTATTGTCTAATAAATTGATTTTAAATACATTAAAAATACCTGTTTCATTACTGCTGATCAGGAGCTGGTTATCATCAGTGGTCAGTGAGCCGCCAAAAATGCTGGGACTCTTGTAAAACTGCTCAATCGTGTAGCTTTTTACTTCGCGCGATTCATTGCTGTCCTGTTGGTTACAGGCGGCAAAAGTCAAAGCCAGCAAGCTGGCGGCAAGGATCTTTTTCATGTGTAAAAAAGGGATTAATATGGAGAATGGTTGCAAAAAGATAGGGATTTGGAGTTGAGCTGACAAAAGTCTTTTGGCCAGCGGATTAAAGCCGGGTGGGGTGGCAAAATCAAGGGCTTATCCACAAGTTTTTAATTTCCCAATTTCGATTTCTGCTTTTCCCCCTGCCCCCTTACCTTTGCGGCCAAAATAAATACCCTCCTTTATATATGGCAAACGTAGGTAAAGTAAAGCAGGTCATCGGCGCCGTAATCGACGTGCAGTTTGATGGCACCCTTCCTGACATTTACAACGCATTGGAACTTACCAAGGAAAATGGTGAAAAACTGGTCCTGGAAGTGCAGCAGCACCTGGGCGAAGACAGTGTACGTACTATCGCAATGGATGGTACCGAAGGTCTGGTGCGTGGTACCAAAGTAGTAGATACCGGCAAGGCTATTGCCATGCCAACCGGTGAGAGCATCAAAGGCCGCCTGTTCAATGTAACCGGCGATCCTATTGATGGTCTGCCTGCCGTAAGTAAAGAGGGTGGTCGTCCCATTCACGCCAAACCCCCGGCCTTCGAAGATCTGAGCACTGCCAGTGAGGTATTGTTTACAGGTATCAAGGTAATCGACCTGATCGAGCCTTATGCAAAAGGTGGTAAGATCGGTCTGTTTGGTGGTGCCGGTGTGGGTAAAACAGTATTGATTCAGGAGCTGATCAACAATATCGCCAAGGCCTATTCTGGTCTGTCTGTATTTGCTGGTGTGGGTGAGCGTACACGTGAAGGTAATGACCTGATGCGTGAGATGATTGAAGCCGGCATTATGAAATATGGCGACGCTTTCAAACACAGCATGGAAGAAGGTGGCTGGGATCTGAGCAAAGTAGACATGAAAGAGCTGGCTGACTCTAAAGCCACATTCGTGTTTGGTCAGATGAATGAGCCCCCTGGTGCCCGTGCCCGTGTAGCCCTTTCCGGTCTTACCATTGCCGAATACTATCGTGATGGAGATGGTCAGGGTAAAGGACGTGATATCCTGTTTTTCGTAGATAATATCTTCCGTTTTACCCAGGCTGGTTCCGAAGTATCGGCCCTGCTGGGACGTATGCCTTCTGCGGTAGGTTATCAGCCTACACTGGCTACTGAGATGGGTATCATGCAGGAGCGTATCACTTCTACCAAAAACGGTTCAATTACCTCCGTACAGGCGGTATATGTACCTGCGGATGACCTGACTGACCCCGCTCCGGCCACAACGTTTGCCCACCTCGATGCCACTACGGTATTGAGCCGTAAAATTGCTGACCTTGGTATCTATCCTGCTGTGGATCCCCTCGATTCCACATCACGTATCCTGATGCCACAGGTTGTGGGAGATGCACACTACAACTGTGCTAACCGTGTAAAAGGTATCCTTCAGCGCTATAAAGAACTGCAGGATATCATCGCCATCCTTGGTCTGGATGAGCTGAGTGACGAAGATAAACAGACAGTATCCCGCGCCCGTAAAGTACAGCGCTTCCTGTCTCAGCCTTTCCACGTGGCTGAAGCCTTTACCGGTCTGAAAGGTGTACTGGTTCCCATCGAAGAAACAATCCGTGGTTTTAACATGATCATGGATGGTGAAGTAGATGAATATCCTGAAGCAGCTTTCAACCTGGTAGGTACGATCGACGATGCTATCGAAAAAGGTAAAAAACTGCTGGCGCAGGCACAGGGATAATTTGAAAATTTGAAGATGTGTTATGAAACACATCAACGAATCATTTTCAATTCACAAATTTTCAAAGCATGAATTTAGAGATACTGACTCCTGAAAAGAAACTGTACAGCGGCGAAGTGTATGGCGTGCAAATGCCCGGCATCAGTGGTTCACTGGGTGTGCTGGACAAACACGCTCCGCTGGTGAGTGCGCTCACTGCCGGTCGTATCAAGGTCTTAAAGGATAAAAATAATCATTTCGTATACTTCGATATCCAGGGCGGTTTTGTGGAAGTACTGAACAACCGTGTTACTATCCTGGCCGAAGGAGCAAAGTCCGTTGAAAACGACTGATGTCCGGAAAAGAGTCCCTCCGTCAAACAAAGGCTTGATGTAAACTAACCCAGGGTACTCTAAAAGACTGGCGAAAAACCAGCCTATCCGGATTGTGAAAACTGTTATGTAGCCCTCCTGATTTGCTCAGGGGGGCTTTCTTTTTGTCTTATCCCGCCGGAGGCGGGATAAGACAAAAAGGTTTAAAGGGTTTAAAGGGTGATAGGCAGAAGGAGAAAGGAATAGGGTTAAACAGCCGGTTGCGAACATTCGGGCACTGTGTTTGTATAAAATAGATAAACTACAGTGCCATGAAAAGAATGCTATTTGCCCTGCTGGGACTGGCCCTGCTCAGCAGTTGTTCCAAAGATGCGGTCCGCAACCTCGACCCCGATGAGACCAATCTCTACATTACCAATAAAGATGAAGCGGTCAGTTTTTCCAGCTACCAGACATTTGCGCTTTCCGATTCTGCCGTTGTCATCCGCAACAATGAACTGATCGAAAAGGTGAGAACAGATTTTGATGCGGCCTTTATCAATGCACTGGCCGCACAGATGACCGCACGCGGCTACACCCGCGTGAGTCACGACAATAATCCCGACCTCGGACTTACCGTTAACCGTATTTATAATGACTACTCCGGTGTGATTGATTATTACGATTACTGGAACTACTATGGTGGTTACTGGGATCCTTATTACTGGGGTTATCCCGGCTACAGTTATTATCCGGGATTTTTCGGCATCTATACCATTACAGATGGTGGCGTAATGGTGGATATGATTGATCTGAAAAATGCCAGTGCCAGCAGCCAGCTCAAACTGATCTGGAATGGATTGGTACGCGGCTCCGGCACGTTTGGTGTCAATCGGGCGGCAGGTCATGTGCATGCATTGTTTGCCCAGTCACCTTATATCACCACCCCTTAAACGAAACGACTATGAAAAAGAGTATTTTTTTAGCGGTAGCAGTATTACTGTTTGCCGGGCTGTATGCCCAGCAGGGTGAGCTGAAGATGCAGATAAACATCAATGGCGCTATCCCCGGCTCATCATTGAAAGATCTTACCAATAATGCAAGCCTGCGTGGCGGAGAAATGGGTTTGCTATATGGTGTGAGTGATAAATTGTCTGTTGGCCTGCAGGTGGCGTACCAGGATTTTTATGAAAAATTTCCCCGGGCTATTTACAAGCTGGATGATGGCAGTGATATTTCGGCTGTCATTACCAATAGCGTGCAGGTAATACCCATACTGGCCACAATACGGTATGAACTCACGCCCGATGCCCGTCTGCGTCCTTATGTAGCGGCTGGTCTGGGAGGAGGATTATCTTTTTACAAACAGTACCTGGGTGAGTATCCCAGTTCGGCCAATAAGTTTGGTTTTGCGGCCCGCCCCGAGGTAGGTGTATACTTCCCATTCAAACCACAATCGGCCAGCGGGGTTCAATTGGGTGTGTACTACAATTATTTGTCGTATAACAACTATGGAATAAAAGACCTGAGTTATATGGGAGCGAAGCTGGGAGTGGTGTTTCCGCTGCGCGACTAAAGCAGATTTGGTGATTTGAGGATTTGGAAATTTGAAGATGAGTGTCCGGTCAGAAGGGTACTTAAAACTTATTACCTATAACGTATTTTCAAATTTTCAAATCCTCAAATCGTCAAATTAATTAACTGCCTGTTTGATTCTTTTTCTTCAACTGCTCATCCGCATATCCAAACACTTTCTTCATCAGGTCTGTTTTGCGGAATTCGAGTTTGGTACGGATCTTTTCTTCTTCCTGGGCTACTTCATTGAACATGCCGTCGATAGCACGGGCAGCAATAAAATCGGTCAGGCTGTTTTCGAGCGGTTTATTGATAAAAGGAATTTTATTGTAGGCGTTGGCAATATTGGCCCATTCTTTATTGGCTCCATTGAGGTTGGCAGTACTATCTACAATGGGGCGGAAAGCAGTCATCAGTTCGGGCGACATGGCTGTTTTGAAATAGTCAGTAGCGGCGCGGGTATTATCCGTAATAAGCAGGCTGGTCACATCACGGAGATTCATCTGCTTTACAGAATTCAGAAAAATGGGTTTGGCCGCTTTTACAGAGGCAGTCATGGCATTGGTGAATTTGGCAGTCACCTGGTTGAGCAGGCTGCTCATTCCGATATCTTTCAGTGTTTTTTCAATTTTGGCAGCATCACCCGGCAGTGCAAAACGGAGTAGAGGATTACCACTGTTGGGATTGGCAAAGGCGTCGAAACCGGTATACAGACCCTGGGTCAGGGCCTCGCGTAAGCCGCCGGCCATTTCAAATTCGGAAGGTGCAATAGCAGAAGCAATTTTTTGAAGTGTGTCACAGGAGCTGAGCAGCATAGTACCGCTGAGGCAGAGGCCAAGTAGGAGACGTTTCATAGTCTGTAATGATTATATTTTTTAACAGGATGCGAAAAGAAGCGTTGGGGTTGCGTACAGATACAGGCACAAATCAGTTAAGCTGCGGATCAATAGGATAATGGATCATCATTTCGTATTCGCCACCCAGTTGCCGTAAGGCGTCTTTCCAGATATCGCCCGGTTGTGCATGAAAGACCAGCTGGCGGTTAGCATTTACGGTAAGCCATGTTTTTTCCTGCAGCTCCGATTGCAACTGGCCGGCATCCCAGCCGGAGTAGCCGATATAAAAACGGATACGGTTCAGGTCAATCTGCCCGCTCTTGATCATTTCCACGGCTTTTTCAAAAGAACCGCCCCAGTATACGCCTTTCATGATCTCCTGCCCACCCGGAATATCATCGGGGTACTGATGCAGAAAATGGATGGTATCAAGCTGTACAGGGCCGCCATAATAGACCGGTATCCGAAAACCGGCGGCATCGGGGATCAGTTCATCCAGCGTATTTTCATACGGCCGGTTGATCACAAAGCCAAAACTGCCCTCATCGTTGCTTTCGCAAAGGAATACGACCGTACGAAGGAAATTGGGATCCTTCAAAAAGGGATCCGCAATCAGTAATATACCGGGACCAGGGTCAATCATGCTTCAATTTAAGGCATAAAATTATTGTCTTTGCATCATACCCGGAAAAAATAAGCCTGCGGGTGCTGCGATGGTCTAAAGACAAGTTAAAAATTGGGTACTCACTCTGCTGATGTAGCCAGTGCAGGTATCTTAAACTATTTTTGCCCGATGGCTCCGATATAGAAAAAGCTATTATCTTTCCGTTAACTAATCCATTGGCCAGGTGAAAAGAACGTTTACAGTCATTACCATCCTGATAACCACTTCTCTGATCGGTATCATTCTGATCCAGCTGTCGTGGCTGCAGAATATGATATTACTTACCCAGGAGCAGATCAAGGAAAAGGTGCAGCAGGCAATAGTAAAGGTGGGTGATGACCTCATGCAATACAAAGGCAATTACACTACCGCTACTCATAAGCTTAATAACAGCATTCTGCCAGACGATTTTTCGCTGGAATTTACCCGCCCCACTACACTGGGTCGCCGGTTTTCGGCAGCCGAACTCTATGAAAAGATAAAAAATGCGTTTCGCTCAGTAGATCTGGATAAGGTAGAGTTTGAGTTTGCACTTACCACTATCAATCCCCGTACGCGTATGTGGGATGTGATAGAACGCCAGTCGCAGGGATTTCTGGAAGCAGTAGAAGATTCAGTCAATAATTTTTACCGCGGGTATCAGTTGCCGGCACCCACCGGATCAGCTACTGAAAACCTGGCACCCGATGAATCTATTTTTATTGTCGCCAAGAATGTGAAAAAAACTGCAATTAAGTCGCTCCGCTGGCGTATTGCCATCGCCCTGCTTTTTTCCATTATTATCGTAGTGGCCTTTTATCTGACCGTTCGCACCATGCTGCGGCAGAAAAAACTGGGCGAAATCAAGAATGACTTTATCAATAATATGACGCATGAGTTTAAAACACCTATTGCCACCATATCGCTGGCTGTAGATGCCATGCGCAACGAAAAAGTATTGCAGGACCGGCAAAAGATCAATTACTTCAGTTCTATTATCAAGGAAGAAAACCAGCGAATGAACCGCCAGGTAGAAACCATCCTGAAGGCTTCGCAACTGGAAAGACAGGAAGTAAACCTGAGCCTTCAGCCACTTCATGTACATGATATCATTTCTGCAGTTGTCGATACTTTTCAACTGCAGCTGCAGGAAAGGAATGGCGAAGCAGAGGTATCACTTGGGGCTACCAATGATCTTATCTCTGCAGATGAAGTACACTTTTCCAACCTGGTGAATAATCTTATTGATAATGCCGTTAAATACTCCAAAGACAATGTGCCGTTGAATATCCGTATCTCAACTGAGTCAACCAGTAAAGCATTCATTATGCGGGTACAGGATAATGGTATTGGTATGAGTAAGGAAACGGTGAAAAGAGTGTTTGAACGTTTTTACCGCGCACATACCGGCAACCTGCACAATGTGAAAGGATTTGGTCTGGGACTTAGTTATGTAAAGACCATGGTGCAGGCTCATGGTGGCGAGATCCATGTTGACAGCACGCTCGGTAAAGGCAGTGTGTTTACAGTAGAATTTCCGTTGAAGAAATAAAAGAAAGTATAAAGGTTTAAAAGTATAAAAGTGTATGAATTTTCCTGACCGGTTTAAACCTTTATACTTTTAAACTTTTATACCATTAGACTGCAACTGTTTTTGCTTATCAACGGATATCTCTGATTAACGAACCCCCACCCATATCAAACACCCATCTCCATAGCTCAGAAACCGGAATCCATTTTCCAGCGCATAATCGTACAGGTCGCGCCAGTTGCGGCCAGCCAGTGCCGCTACCAGCAACAGGAGTGTGGATTGAGGCTGATGAAAATTAGTAATGAGTCCGCTGATCACACGGGGCTTATAACCTGGTGCAATCAGTATCCGGGTCCTGGTAATCAGACGGTCGGTTCCCTTTTGCTGCATCCACTCCAATAACGCTGTTAACGCTTCTTCTGCAGTGAGTCCCGGCTCGGCATTGTCATATACTTCCCATTGAGTGAGTCCCTGCTCTGGCGATGCCTGATGCAATTTCCAGTTTACACCCAGCCAGTACAACGATTCCAGCGTGCGCAATGAAGTGGTGCCGACTGCTACTATGGGATCATTTTTTTTATCAATCAATTGCTGAAGCAACTGCCTGGTAATATCAATGAATTCTGCGTGCATATCATGCCCGGCCATTTGTGCCGCTTTCACCGGTTGAAAAGTACCAGCGCCCACATGCAATGTGAGATAAGCACTTTCAATTTCTTTTTTTCGCAGTTGTTGAAATACATCCGGTGTAAAATGAAGGCCTGCTGTTGGTGCAGCAACGGAACCTTCCTGCCGGGCATATACAGTTTGATAACGTTCTGCATCCGTTGCTTCAGGTTTGCGTTTGATATACGGAGGCAATGGAATAGCGCCCGCCTGGTGAAGAAGTTCAGCAAAGCTGAGATGTGCGGGCGTCCAGCTAAGACCGATCAAAAAGTAGCCCGGTTTTTTATCGAGATAAACGGCTTCCAGTACACCACCTGCCGATCCGCTCAGCGTGCGTTGCAAAACCTGTCCCGGTTTCCATTTCGAAGCACCACCTACCATACATTTCCATACCACGCGCTGCGACTGTTGCATAGCGCTGTTAATATCACGATACTGATCGCCTGGTTCGAGACAAAATATTTCGATGACACCACCGGTAGGCTTTTGAAAGAGCAGACGGGCTTCGATGACACGTGTATCATTGAATACGAGCAATGAGTTTGCCGGAAGATGCGTGGCGATATTGCGGTACTGATCTTCACCGGTAATTCCTTTTTTGTAAACCAGCAGGCGCGATGCATCGCGCTGCTCCAGGGGAAAATGTGCTATTCGGTCAGCAGGAAGATCGTAGGTGAAATCGGCAATAGAAAGTTGACGGGGATGCATAACGGGCGACTAACTGTCGTCTTTTGGTGAGCGGCAAAGATACTACCGGTTAGCCAGTCTGCGTACCAGTTTGAGTCCGCTCCACTGTTCATTTACCGCACACACTTTTATATCAACAAGACCCATGGGCAAAGCAAGTGCACGAATACTGTCTTCTGTGATATCGGTGGGCATACGCGCTGCTTTTTTATACCATGATACCCAGAGTACCAGTTTGGGATTTCTGTCAAATAGCGGCTGAAGCCGGGAGAGATGTTTTTTCAGTTCCGTTTGTTTTTCAACAAACAGGTGAACTACATCGGGCAGAGTACGGGTGCTGCAGGGGGCAGAAGGCCCATCTGGCTGCAGCCAGTTCATATACCCGGTAGGAGCGTTGAAAAGCAGCAACCGGGTATCAGTGGTAAGACCCAGTTTACGGGCCAGCGGAGTGCCTGAATAACCAGCCATTTTTTAGTAAATATCTGCCATTTTGATTATACCAGCCGATGCTGCCGCGCATGATCGTGCTGCTGTTCCCACACAGTTTTCCACGTTTACTCACCGGTTATCCACTGCAATTCACAGGTTGTACAGTAGTTTTTGGTTTGACCTGATCTCCCACAGCCTAAAAGTAGCCACCAGACTGTCTTTCAGGCTACTCAACAGGTGTGGAAAAAATAAAAACATCAATTTTTGATATCAAAGTGGTAAAAAGTGTTACTTTGTGTCTAGTAGAATAAATTTTGATTCAATTCCCTGATACTGATGGACTTTCTTGGAGAATACGAGGCAACTCTGGACTTAAAGGGTCGCTTCCTTCTCCCGGCAGGCTTTAAAAAGCAGTTGCCGGAAGAGGAAAGTCTTCGCTTTGTTATCAACAGGGGGTTTGAAAAGTGTCTGACCCTGTACCCTTTGAAGAGCTGGGAGCCACTTTTTGCACGAGTAAAAGCGCTGAATGAGTTTGATCCCCGTGCACGTGAGTTTAAGCGCTGGTTTCTGAATGGGGCCACTTATCTGGAGCCGGATACTGCAGGACGACTGCTGGTACCGCCAAACCTGAAGGGCCATGCGGATCTGACAAAAGACATCGTGCTGGTGGCCGTGGGCGACAAAATTGAAATCTGGGATAGTAATAAGTACAAACAGTTCTTTGATTCATTCTCACCGGAAGCATTCAGTGATCTGGCCAATGAAGTGATGAATAAGAATCCGGGTATTCCTGGTTTGTCATGAGTAATACCCATGACATAGCATCAGGTATGCCGGATGCAGGTGGCAACGATTATCATGTGCCGGTACTGCTGCATGAAGCTATTGATGGTCTGGCTATAAAGCCAGATGGCATCTATGTGGATTGCACATTTGGCGGCGGAGGTCATGCACGGGCGATACTGCAGCGACTGGGACCACAGGGGCGCCTGATCGCTTTTGATCAGGATGCAGATGCGCAACGCAACCTGCCTGCCGACGACCGGTTGCTTTTCATACCACAGAACTTCAGACACCTGCAGCGTTTTTTGCGCCTGCACCAGGTGACAGTTGTGGATGGAATCCTGGCCGATCTGGGCGTAAGCAGTCACCAGTTTGATGAAGCGGATCGTGGTTTTTCCACCCGCTTCGATGCGCCGCTCGATATGCGTATGGATCAGCGGCAGACACGAACGGCCTACGATGTGGTGCAGACATATACTGAACAACAGCTGCACAAGCTGTTTGAACAGTATGGCGAAGTCACCAATTCAAAAACGCTGGCCAAAACCATCGTTCAGATACGTGGTCAGGTGTCGCTGCAAACCATCAATGGATTCAAGAATGCACTTCGGGGAGTGGTGAAAGGAAACCCGAATAAGTACTTTGCCCAGGTGTTTCAGGCGTTGCGCATAGAAGTAAATGAAGAGTTGGTCGTATTGACAGAACTGCTGCAACAAATCCCAAAACTGCTGAAGCCCGGTGGCCGGGCCGCTATCATCACCTTTCATTCTCTCGAAGACAGACTGGTAAAGAATTTCTTCAGACGAGGTTCATTTGAGGAACCCGAAGAGAATCCTTTTTTCAATACCCAACCGGAGAATGAATTGCTGGTTATCACCCGCAAACCGATCAGCGCTGCTTCGGAAGAACTGAAACGAAATCCACGCTCCAGAAGCGCCAGGCTTCGGGTAGCAGAAAAGAAATAAAAGCCATATCATTTTCTCCGGAAAATAGAAGGCATCAATATAGTGTAAAGTCTATATCCTGTGAGTTGACCATCGGCGAAACCACGTGAAAACCAGAAAAACTTGCGGCATGCAGGAAGCAGAAGAAAAAGTGAAAGAAAATAAGAACGGCATGGATGCTGGCTGGAAAAGATGGCTCAACTATCAATCTGTAGTGCGCCAGGTTCCTTTTTTTCTTTTCCTCACACTGCTGGCCGTAATCTATATCTATAATGGACACCATGCTGATAAAACAGTGCGCCTGATAAGCCGCACTGCCAAAGAAGTGAAGGAACTGCAGTATGAATACAAAACACTGAAAGGTGAGGTGATGTTTCGGAGCAAGCAGAGTGAACTGGCTAAAGCGGTGGAGCCACTGGGATTGAAAGAACTGACCGCTTCGCCCATTGTACTGGGAGCAGCACAGAAGAAAGAACAGTAAAAATGACTTGGACGGTGTTTCGGTATGGCCCCGGCTTTACCAGCGGGGCCTACGCCGAAACTGATTAATATAATAAACCAACTGCCAG
The DNA here is from genome assembly GCA_047600605.1 of Chitinophagaceae bacterium. GTDB lineage: Bacteria > Bacteroidota > Bacteroidia > Chitinophagales > Chitinophagaceae > CAYMZZ01. The sequence continues at coordinate 545,048 of JASGKK010000002.1, forward strand.
ACTGGACCCTGGCAGACCATCAGAACGGAGACATTGGAAGTAAGACGTGATATATTATGGCGTGTGTATGTCAGTTTTCTCGGCATGGTAGTGCTGAGTGTACTGATCCTGGGCAAGGCTTTCTATATCCAGCGGGTGGAAGGTGCTCACTGGCGCACGATGAGCGACAGTCTGCATCAGCATATTGTAGAGCTGGATGCCGACCGTGGTACCATTTATAGTGAAGATGGGCAAATGCTGAGTACGTCCCTGCCTCAGTTTGATATCTACCTCGATTTTATGGCCGATGGCCTTCGCGATAAAAACGGAAAAGTTTTCCGGGAAAACCTGGATTCCTTCTCGCTGGCTTTGTCTAAGCACTTTGCCGACAAATCAGCTGCTGAGTACAAGACCATGCTCAGGGAAGGTTATAACAAACGTCGCCGTTACTTTCCGCTGAAGAAAAAAATTTCCTTTGAAGACTACAAAGCCTTTCGGCAGTTTCCGCTTGTACGCCTGGGGCGCAACAGAAGCGGGGTGATCGTGGAAGAGAGCAGTAAACGCCTGTCACCATTTGGACTCCTCGCCAATCGTACCATCGGATTATCCCGTGAGCATATCGCCAGCAACGGGAAAGCAAAAAAGCAGAATGTAGGTCTCGAAATGTCGTACGATTCGCTGCTTACCGGCGAAAAAGGACAACGGGTGGTTCGTTTTGCAGCCGCCGGGGCCATTCCCGTCGAAGGCTCGCAGGTAGAACCCGAAAACGGTAAAGATGTATATACCACACTGGATGTAAACATCCAGGACATCGCAGAGAATGCGCTGCTGCGTCAGATGGAATCTACCGAGTCGATCTACGGTACCTGTATTGTGATGGAAACAAAAACAGGTAAGATTAAAGCTATTGCAAACCTGGGCCGCCGGCCCGATGGCAGCTACTGGGAAGATGACAATTATGCACTCCGCGTGACAGAGCCGGGCTCTACCATCAAACTGGTGACCCTGCTGGCTGTACTCGAAAAAGGTACTTCACGCCTCGACGATCTGGTAGAAGTAGGGAGTGCCGGTCATATGATGGTGGGACCGCGTAATGTAAACGATGCAGAGCGTCAGCCCAAAGCCGTACAAACGGTAAAAGAATGTTTTGCACACAGCTCCAATGTAGGCATGAGCAAAATAGCCTATAAAGCTTTTCAGGATAGACCGCAGGAGTTCAGGGAATACCTGCATAAGTATCATATGGACCGTGTATCGCCGATTGATCTTGCCAATGTTCCCAAACCACGTGTGGCGCCACTGGATAAAAAGAATGGTGGTGTGATGAATATGATCACCATGAGTTTTGGCTATGCCGTGCAGGTAAGCCCTGTGCATACGCTTACGCTCTATAATGCAGTTGCCAACAATGGTCGCATGATGAAGCCCTACCTCGTAAACAGCATTCGCAGAGATGGGGTAGTGCTCAAACAGTTTGAACCCGCTGTGCTGGAAGAGAATATTGCCAGCGAAAAAATAATAAAGGCCGCTCAGGAAAGTATGGAAGCCGTGATCACTGAAGGTACAGGCCGGCCAGCATTTAAGGGTATGCCTTTTGCTATTGCAGGCAAAACCGGTACAGCACACGTAGCCGATGGTAATATAAAATACAATGATGGTGTATACCAGGCATCGTTTGTAGGATATTTTCCTGTCAACGATCCGCAGTATAGCTGTATTGTAGTGATCCGCTCCAAACCACATGCGGCAGTACACTATGGCGGCTCACTGGCAGGGCCGGTATTTCGCGAAGTGGCCACCAAGCTGTATGCCATGTATGTGCAGCCCAAAGCTCCGATGCAGTATACAGCACCCAAAGACAGTACCGTGTTTCTTTATGCCGGCAATGCCGCAGACATGAAACAGGTGTACAAAACCCTGCAGGTAAACTATACGGACTCGGCTGCAGAGAACAACAACTGGGCTACAGCCTATGCAGTAAACTATCAGCCGGTGCTGAAATCGCAGAATATAGGAAAGCAGGTGATGCCCAATGTACGGGGTATGGGATTGAAGGATGCACTTTACCTGCTGGAGAGTATGGGGGCAAAAGTGAGTGTGAAAGGGAAAGGAAAAGTAAATGCACAATCATTACCAGCAGGTGCTGCACTTGCAAAGGGAACGTCTGTGCAACTGGAATTGAATTGATCAACCAACTATAGCGGAGCGAAGTGTTATTACGGGATGTATTATATAAAGTAGCCATCAGGTCGGTATCGGGTTCAACCGAAGTGGACGTAACCGATGTGCAGATCGATTCCCGTAAAGTGAAGGAGGGTACCGCATTTGTAGCAGTAAAAGGAGTAGCGGCAGATGGGCATGCTTTTATCGGAAAAGCAGTAGAAGCAGGTGCGATAGCCATTGTGTGTGAACAATTGCCTGCAGAGCAAAAGGAAGGAGTGGTTTACCTGCAGGTACAGAACAGTGGCGCAGCCGCAGCCTGGATGGCACACAACCTGTATGGGCAACCATCAGAAAAACTGAAACTGGTTGGTGTGACAGGTACAAATGGAAAGACAACGATTGCCACGTTGCTATATAAGCTCTTTACATCATTGGGATATACCTGCGGACTTATCAGTACGGTAGAAAACCGGATCGGTAACGATATAGTACCGGCCACACATACCACACCTGATGCCGTAAGCCTTAACCAACTGCTGGCACAAATGTTGCAAGCTGGCTGCTCACATGTTTTCATGGAAGTAAGCTCACATGCACTGCACCAGCACCGCGTTACAGGGTTACAGTTTGCCGGCGGCATATTCAGCAATATCACACACGACCACCTGGATTATCATAAAACCTTTGATGAATATATCAGGGTTAAGAAAAGCTTCTTTGATGGTCTTGCTTCATCCGCATTTGCCATCAGCAATGCAGATGATAAACGCGGAGTGGTGATGTTGCAGAATACAGCAGCTCACAAGTATCTCTACAGCCTGCGCACGCTGGCCGAGTTTAAAGGAAAGATCATCGAAAACAGTCTTTCCGGACTGGCCATGACCATTAACGACCAGGAAGTGCATTTCAGGCTGATAGGAGAGTTTAATGCATATAATCTGCTGGCTGTATATGCAGCTGCTACCTGCCTGGGTGAAGAGAAGAATGAAGTACTGCGCCATCTGAGTGTGCTGACGGGAGCTGAGGGACGGTTTGATTATATCGTATCAGCAAAGGAACGCATCATTGCCATTGTGGATTATGCACATACACCAGATGCTCTGCTGAATGTGCTGGCTACGATCAATAAGCTTAAAAAAGGATATGAGCAGGTGATAGCAGTTGTGGGCTGCGGTGGTGATCGCGATAAGACAAAAAGGCCTGTGATGGCAGCCGCTGCAGTTGAGCATAGTGATAAGGCCATTTTTACCAGCGATAATCCGCGGTCAGAAGATCCGGCTCAGATCATTAAGGACATGGAAGAAGGATTGCCGGCTGCAGCAAGACGCAAGTATATCGCCATTACCGACAGACAGGAGGCTATCCGTACTGCGATCAGCCTGGCCCGGCCGGATGACATTGTACTCATAGCAGGCAAAGGGCATGAAAAGTACCAGGAGATAAAAGGTGTAAAACATCATTTCGACGATAAGGAAATAGTGCAGCAGGTATTTGAACAATTAGGAAAGTAAACGAATCAGAAAAACGACAACAAACCATTAACCAGCAATATGCTTTATCATTTATTTGATTGGCTCAACAAACAAAACATCGACTTCCCCGGGAGTGAGCTTTACCGCTTCATTTCCTTCAGGGTGTTGCTGGCTGTGCTGTTGTCATTGCTGATTACACTGATATATGGAAAAAGGCTCATCCGCCTCCTGCAAAGAAAACAGGTTGGTGAGTCGGTGCGTGATCTGGGCCTGGCCGGTGAGCAGCAGAAGAAGGGTACGCCTACCATGGGTGGTATCATCATCATTCTGGGTATTGTATTGCCGACTCTTCTCTTTGCACGGCTTGACACGGTATACATTCAACTCATGCTGGTAGCGACGGTATGGCTGGGTATTATCGGTTTTGTAGATGATTATCTTAAACTCAGGGCCAAACGATTGGCACAGGAGCAGGGTGTAGCCTATAAAAAAGGAGATAAAGACGGACTGGCGGGTTGGTTCAAGATCCTGGGTCAGGTCGGATTGGGTATTACTGTAGGAGCGGTGCTGATTTTTCACCCCGATGTAAAGATCTGGCGGGAGTATCATGGTGTACCAAAAGCTGAAGTGATCACCAAGGTTGTAAACGGTAAAGAAAAACATTTTGTAGAAACAAAAGAACCGGTCACTACCATCCCGTTTGTAAAAAATCATGAATTCAATTATACCAAGCTGCTGCCCGAAGGCCTGAGAAAATACTCATGGGTGCTGTATATACTGGTAGTGATCTTCATTATTACCGCAGTATCTAACGGTGCCAACATAACAGATGGGCTCGATGGGCTGGCTACGGGCACTTCGGCACTGATCGGCGTATGTCTGGGCATTTTTGCCTATGCGAGCGGCAGTTTCGTGTTTGCCGATTATCTCAATATCATGTACATACCCGAGTTGGGTGAGCTATCCATATTCCTGGCGGCCATGATCGGGGCCTGTGTCGGCTTTTTGTGGTACAACTCTTATCCTGCCCAGGTATTCATGGGCGATACGGGGAGCCTTACACTCGGCGGCATTATTGCAGCTATTGCCATCATTGTGCATAAGGAGTTGCTGATACCGATTTTCTGCGGCGTATTCCTGGTAGAAAATCTGAGTGTGGTAATACAGGTGACTTATTTCAAATATACCAAACGCAAATATGGTACTGGCCGCAGGGTTTTCCTGATGAGCCCATTACACCATCACTTTCAGAAGAAAGGATATCATGAGGCAAAGATTGTGACACGCTTCTGGATTATGACGGTATTATTTGTGTTGCTGAGCATAGCTACGTTGAAATTAAGATAACAGAAAGGATAAGATAGTACGAACGGACTTATTGAAAAACCACCCACCCTATTCCACGGATCCGAACCCCGTGATGGTTGTCTCTGATGAATGAATTGTGGTGCATTACCAAATCAATGCTTGTGAAGAACCATTTTTCCGTACGCTCATTGAAAAGCTATGGGTAAACGTCTCGTCATATTAGGAGGGGGAGAGAGCGGAGTAGGAGCCGCCCTCCTGGCGCAACAGCAGGGATACAATGTATACCTGGCCGACGAAGGTTCTTTGAAAGATGAATACCGGCAAACACTGCAGCAGGCAGCCATACATTTTGATGAAGGAAAAGTATTGGCCGATCTGTTGCTGGCTGCCGATGAAGTGATGAAAAGCCCGGGCATACCGGAGAAAAATGAATGGGTGAAAAAGATTCGTGCAAAAGGCATTCCGGTGATCAGTGAAATAGAACTGGCTTACCGGCACAAAGGCAACAGCCGCATCATCGCTATCACCGGCAGCAATGGCAAGACCACAACTACTGCACTTACCTGGCATATCTGTAAAAAAGGTGGCCTCGATGCAGCCCTGGTGGGCAACATCGGCTATTCATTTGCAAGGCAGGTGGCAGAAGATCCGAAGCCGGTGTATGTGGCAGAGATCAGCAGTTTTCAGCTCGACGATATCCATACGTTCCGGCCTGACATTGCGATTCTGACCAACATTACAGAAGATCACCTGGATCGCTACGATTATAAGTTCGAAAACTATATCCGTAGCAAATTCAGGATCACAGACAATCAGCAACCCAGTGATTACTTCATATATAATGCAGATGATGAAGTAACCATGAAGTATATAAAACAATTCGATATACACGCAAACCAACTGCCAATCAGTATGAAAACAGAAACTAAAGGAGCTTTTATCAAAGACGGGGATATGTACGTACGGACAGGAGAAGAATTTACCAGTATGAGTGTATATGATTTTGCCCTGAAAGGGAAACATAACCAATATAATACCATGGCAGCATGTGTGGCCGGATCCACAATGGATATCCGGAAGGAAAAGATCAGGGAAGCCGTACAGGATTTTCAGAGCCTGGAGCACCGGATGGAACCAGTGGCTACAGTACGGGGCGTGGAATTTATCAATGACAGCAAGGCTACCAATGTAAACTCTACCTGGTATGCACTGGAAAGTATGACCAAACCCACTATCCTGATCCTGGGTGGTGTGGATAAAGGAAATGATTATTCACTGATTGCTGATCTGGTAAAAGAAAAAGTACGTGCAATCATTTGCATGGGTACCGATAACCGGAAGATACATGAAGCATTTTCTTCCATCGTCAATCCCATTGTGAATACAGAAAATGCACAAGATGCCGTACAGGCCGCTTTTCATTTTGCCAATAAGGGCGATGTAGTACTGCTGAGCCCCGCCTGCGCCTCTTTTGATCTGTTCAAAAATTATGAGGACAGGGGGAATCAGTTTAAGAAAGCAGTGAAGGAACTGTGAATCTTGAGTGGTCAGTGGCTGGTGGCCAGTGGCCAGACAGAGACACTGACCACCGATCACTTGAATGAATTGAACTTTTGTAATTGGACGCAATAAAAGACATACGATTTACTGAATTGGGCAACAGCCTGCAGCCCCGCAACCTGCTCAGCAAGACCAGGGGCGATAAAGTGATATGGGCGCTGGTGATCCTGCTTGCACTCGTGTCTTTGCTGGCCGTATACAGTGCGACCGGTTCACTTGCGTACAAAAATTATAAAGGCAATACAGAGATATACCTGTTTAAACAGGTGGCGTTTATCATCGTTGGTGTGCTGGTGGTATACTTTGCTCACCTGGTCAATTATACGGTATATGCCCGGGTAGCGACTATCCTGTTTTTGCTTTGTATTCCACTGTTGATCTATACCCTGTTTTTTGGTGTGCGGATGAATGAGGGCAGCCGCTGGATCCGTTTGCCGCTGATCAATATGACCATGCAGACATCTGATCTGGCCAAGCTGGCGCTGTTTATGTACCTGGCACGTCTGCTCAGCCGTAAGCAGGATGTGATTAAGGATTTCAAAAAAGGTTTTTTGCCGGTAATGGCTCCCGTGGCTATTACCTGTATGCTGATTGCACCGGCCAACCTGTCGACGGCATTACTGCTGGGAGCCAGTTGTATGATGTTGATGTTTATCGGAAGGGCCAGGACCAAGCATATCCTGCTGGTGGCAGGTGTGGCGCTCATTCCGATCATGTTCCTGGTTATCGCTGCCGTTAGCAGGCACAAAGGAGGTGAGCAGGAAACCGCTGCAGTCGCCAAATCATCATCCGGCTTATTTGGCCGGGTAGATACCTGGATCGGGCGGGTAGAGAATTTTATCTATGGAGGCAAAGAAGCAGATGATGACGATATGTACCAGGTAAACCAGGCCAAGATGGCGATTGCCAAAGGCGGTTTCCTGGGCGTTGGACCGGGACACAGTACCATGCGCGATTACCTGCCCCAGGCATATAACGATTTTATTTTCGCCATCATTATTGAAGAGTATGGGTTTGCAGGAGGAATGTTTATAGTGTTTATATATCTGGTATTTCTATACAGGTGTATACGGATTTTTAAAAGGTGCCCTTATGCATTTGGTGCATTCCTGGCACTTGGTCTCAGCTTTACACTGGCTATTCAGGCTATCGCCAATATGGCGGTCACGGTAAATCTGTTTCCGGTTACAGGTGTTACGCTGCCATTGGTGAGTATGGGAGGATCCAGTTTCATCTTTACCTGCCTGGCGATCGGGATCATATTGAGTGTGGCGCGTAATGTGGAGAAGTTGGAAGGCGGTGAAGGGCAAAAGGCAGAAGCATGAAGGTAGAAGGTATAAAGAGCACCTTTATCCTTTCACCCTTAACCTTCAACCTTACATCATAGCAGAATTAATGAAAAAGAGGATAATAATAGCAGGAGGAGGAACAGGAGGACATATTTTTCCGGCCATTGCCATTGCCAATGCATTGCGTCAGCAGGATAGTGAGGTGGAGTTGTTGTTTGTGGGAGCCAAAGGGAAAATGGAAATGGAAAAAGTGCCGCAGGCCGGCTATCATATAGAAGGGTTGGATATTGCCGGATTCAACAGAAGCTCTTTGATAAAAAATCTGGGATTGCCGTTTAAGCTCATTAAAAGCTTTTTCCAGGTAAGAAAGATTTTCAACACGTTTCGTCCGGATGCAGCTATTGGTGTGGGCGGATATTCCAGTTTTCCTGTATTGCGTTATGCGCAGGCAAAAGGAATACCCACATTCATCCACGAGTCCAATTCATTTGCCGGTAAGAGCAATATCATGCTGGGCAAAAAAGCGACCCGTGTATATGTAGCTTCAGAAGGAATGGAAAAGTTTTTTCCGGCAGACAAGATCCGGATCACCGGCAACCCGGTGCGTGCAGCTATCGTGAATGCAAAGGTGGATCAGGCAGAAGCACTTGGTTTCTTTTCGCTGCAGGGCAATAAGAAAACAGTGCTGGTGGTAGGAGGTAGCCTGGGTGCAAAAACAATTAATGAAGCAATTGATAAAGGACTGGATCAGCTGGAAGCGGCCGGCTTACAACTGATCTGGCAAACCGGAAAACCCTATGCAGACCAGGCGAGGCAGCGTGCCAGTGGCCGGTCGTTTGTCTGGGCCAGTGATTTTATAACCCAGATGGAGAAAGCGTATGCAGCAGCTGATATAGTAGTGGCCCGTTCGGGAGCCATGACTGTGGCTGAACTGACTGTAGTGAAAAAGCCCGTTTTGTTCGTACCCTATCCCTATGCCGCTGAAGACCACCAGACTGTTAACGCCCAACAGCTGGTGTCGAAAGGTGCGGCCCTGCTGGTAAAAGACAGTGAAGCAAAAGAAAGGCTGATACCTGCCTTACTGGAACTGGCCGGGGATGAAAGAAAGCAGACAGACATGAGAAATAATATGGCTGGCCTGGCCCGGGTGGATGCAGATGTGCAAGTGGCCAGGGATGTATTGTCCATATTAAAAAAATGATTGTACGTGATTGAACCCAACCCGATAAGAAAACTTATGACCGCTGATGCTGCTGACAGAGCAGGTGGTCAGACCGTACCAGTCAATACTGTCCTTATGAACTCCCCTTTCAGGGGGCTTAATGGAGTGCAGGAAGTGTATTTCATCGGCATCGGAGGCATTGGCATGAGCGCACTCGCCAGGTTCTTTGTAGCAAAAGGTGTAAAAGTGAGTGGGTATGATAAAACACCCACACCACTAACCCGATCACTGGAGCAGCTGGGTATTATTATTCATTATGAAGAAAATCTTCAGCTGATACCGGAAAAACCCGACCTGGTGGTATATACTCCAGCTATACCGGTTGCTCACCAGGAACTGGTGCATTACCGGCAGTCGGGCGTCAAAGTGGTAAAGCGGAGTGATGTGCTGCAGTTGATAACGGAAAGTTCTTTTAATATATGTGTGGCAGGCACGCATGGTAAGACAACCATTACAACCATGATCGCGCATTTGCTGCGTCATAGCGGATTTGGCTGCAATGCATTTCTGGGTGGTATCTCGGTAAACTATGATACCAATTTCTGGAGCGATCCCCGGAATGTATGCGTGATCGAAGCCGATGAGTTTGATCGTAGTTTTTTGAAATTGAGTCCCGATATAGCAGTGATATCAGCAATGGATGCAGATCACCTGGATATCTATGGCACAGCCGATGCAGTGGAGCAGGCATTTATTGATTTCAGTAAATGTATTAAACCCGGCGGCACACTGATCATGAAGGGTGGGCTAACACGGGCAGCAGAACTGGAAGGGAGTTACAAACTTCCTTATGGGCTGAAAGCATCAGAAGGAGGTGTCTATGCTGCCAACGTGCGAACACATCAGGGTAGTTATACGTTTGATGCAGTACTGCCGGATAAAACCATTGCAGATGTGACATTGCACATGGGTGGTATGCATAATGTGGAGAATGTGATGGCCGCCATTGCAGTAGCTGACCGGGTAGGGATAGAACCAGCGAAGATCCGTGTGGCTGTGGAAGCATTCAGAGGGGTGAAGCGGCGGTTTGAGTATGTGCTGAAAAACGAGCAGGTGTTTTTTGTCGATGATTACGCACATCACCCGCAGGAACTGGAAGCGTTGATCGGTGGAGCGCGTCATCTGTTTACAGACCGCAAAACGACGATCATTTTTCAACCACACCTGTTTACACGCACACGCGACTTTGCCGAAGGCTTTGCCGCTGCGCTTGATGAAGCTGATGAAGTGATACTGTTGCCGATTTACCCGGCGCGCGAGCTGCCTATAGAAGGAGTGAACAGTGAGATGATACAGGCATTGATGAAACGGACGAATGTGCAGGTGCTGAGTAAGGAAGCGATGCTGAAATGGGTGAGCGATGTATATGTGCCCAGGCTGAGTGAACGCACACCTGGATTGCTGATTGCAGCAGGAGCAGGCGATATTGATGCATTGCTGCCGGTTATTAAAGAAAGATTGTTAGTAAAATAAATAGTGGGTACAAAGAAAACCATAAGAAGAATTGTGATAGTGGCCATTTGGTTGGCCATCGGCACCGGCATGCTCATGTTACTGATTGCAGCTATCGGCAGGCAAAAGAAAGAAACCTGCAAGGATTATGTGATCAGCATCAGCGGAGCGGCCAACCAGGAATTGTTTTTACAGAAAAAAGATATTGCTGCCCTGCTGAAGGCCGCAGCAAAAGGAAAGATAAAAGGACAACCCATTGCTGCCCTGGATCTGTGGAAGATGGAACAATTGCTTGAAGACAACCAATGGGTAAAAGATGCGCAGTTGTATATAGATAATAAAGAAGTACTGCATGTAAAAGTGCAGGAGCGCACACCAGTAGCCCGGTTGTTTACCGGTAGCGGTCAGTCTTTTTACCTGGATGAGAACGGACAAAAACTGCCACTGTCTGACCGTATGAGTACACGCCTGCCGGTATTTACAGGGTATACGGATAAAAAGAAAATGACAGCTGCAGACAGTGTGTTACTCAGCGATATCGTGCATACAGCAACTTATATAAATAGCCAGCCATTCTGGACAGCACAGGTAAGCCAGATAGACATCGTACCGGCCGGACCACGCAGTTGGGAAATGGATATGGTTCCATTGATTGGTTCGCATACCGTGAAGCTGGGTAATGGAAAGAATATAGAACAGAAGTTTGGCCGCCTGTTTACTTTTTATAAAGAAGTATTGAGCAAATCAGGATTTGGTAAATATAAAACAGTGGACGTACGCTTTGCCGGTCAGGTGGTGGCAGCCCGTAGTGAGAATCCGAAAGTAGATCAGGCGCAACTGAAACGGAATGTAGATGCATTGCTGCGGCAGATCAAGGAAGCAGAGAAAGCTGCCGAGGCAGATGCAGCAGAACAGCAGCGAACAGTAGCCGCCGCTCCTGCAGACAATGCAGCGAGACCGGCCGCAGATGCAAGACAGGCAGATGCCAAACCGGCTGATAATGGTAACCGGCAACCCAGAAATGTGATGCCAGCGCGCCGCGACCAGCCAAAACCAAATACGAACAACAACTAAAAACAACATAACATGATCAAGGAACAACCCATGCTGACTGGCGCAGATACAGGCCCGGGCTGGCTAATGGAACAGAACAACCCATCATTGTGGGCCTCGACATAGGCACTACCAAAATTGCTGTGATTGCCGGCCGCAAAAATGAATATGGTAAACTGGAGATACTGGGATTCGGTAAAGCCAACTCAAATGGCGTGAAGCATGGCCAGGTACTGAATATTGATGAAACCATCAAAGCCATCCGTACTGCACTCGACAATTGCTTTGCTTCCAATCCTAATCTCGATATCAATGAAGTATATGTAGGTATTGCCGGTCATCATATCAAGAGCCTGCAGACACGGGGCGATATCGTACGACAGGCTACAGAAAACGAAATTTCACAGAAGGAAATTGATCAGCTGATTGCAGATCAGTATAAGACCTATATTCCTGCCGGTGATCAGATCATTGATGTGATACCACAGGAGTTTACGGTAGATAATTTTCAGAATATTCCCAATCCCATTGGTTACAGCGGCGTGAAAGTGGGGGCTAATTTCCATATCATCACTGGTGATAAAAATGCCATCCGCAACATCAACCGCAGTGTGGAGAAATCAGGATTGCATACCAAGGACCTGGTACTGCAGCCCCTGGCCAGTTCTTCGGCGGTAATGGCGCAGGAAGATCTGGAAGCAGGTGTGGCCATCGTCGATATCGGTGGCGGTACAACTGACCTGGCTGTTTTTTATGAAGGTATTCTGAAGCACACAGCCGTGATCCCGTTTGCCGGCGAAAACATTACCAATGATATCAAAACCGGATTGGGTGTATTGAAAACCCAGGCCGAGCAAATGAAAGTGCAGTTTGGCAGCGCACTGGCCAATGAGGCCAAAGCCAATGCCTACATCACTATTCCCGGTCTGCGTGGTATGCCCGCCAAAGAGATCAGCGTTAAAAACCTGGCCAACATTATCCAGGCCCGTATGAGCGAGATCATGGATTTTGTAACCTACCATCTCAAACAGGTAGGATTGGATAATAAATCGCTCAACGGTGGTATCGTGCTCACCGGTGGTGGTTCACAACTGCGTCATCTTATTCAGCTCACAGAATATGTGACAGGGCTGCCTGCGCGCATTGGCTTCCCCAATGAGCATCTCGCAGCAGGGCATATCGAAGAGCTGGCCCGGCCGACGTATTCAACCTGTATTGGTCTTATCCTTAAAGGATATGATGATTATGAGCATAACCGCAAGCAGTTTGAAACAGAATACAAAAAAGTGGAAGTGCCGCAGGGACTGAAACAGCGGGAGGTTGAACCGGAAGTGGCTATTGAAGAAGAGGAAGAAGAAATGGAAGTGCCTCAACGGGTAAAACAACGCAAAAGCCTCAACAATTTCTGGGGCAAGTTCAAAGACGGGATCATTGATCTTTTCAAAGAAGAGGAAGATAAACATTTATAAGCACGGACTAACCAACCATGCTTGCATACTAACCCAACAACCCAAATTCTAAACTACCCTCGCCTTCATCCTATGAGCACAGGCAAAGAGGGTTTTAAACGGAGACAATATGATACATTTTGATTTGCCCAAGGAAAAATCATCTATCATCAAAGTAATTGGTGTAGGTGGTGGTGGCGGTAATGCGGTCAATCACATGTTCGGTCAGAACATTGAAGGGGTGAACTTCATTATTTGTAATACAGATGCGCAGGCGCTGGCCAACAGTGGTATTCCCAACAGGGTGCAACTGGGACCACACCTTACCCAGGGCCTGGGTGCAGGTGCCAATCCGGAAATTGGCCGCCAGGCTACGGAAGAATCGCTCGAGGAGATCAAGCGTATTCTGGAAGTAAATACCAAGATGGCCTTTATCACAGCCGGTATGGGTGGCGGTACCGGTACCGGAGGCGCACCTATCATTGCCAAGATATGTAAGGATCTCGGCATCCTTACGGTAGGCATTGTGACTACGCCTTTTACCTACGAAGGCCGCAAACGTCAGTTGCAGGCAGAGGACGGTATCAAGAACCTGAAAAACTATGTAGACACACTACTGGTGATCAGCAACGACAAGCTGCGCCATCAGTACGGCAACCTCAAAATGCGTGAAGCATTTGAACGTGCTGATAATGTACTGGCTACTGCTGCCAAATGTATCACCGATGTGATCAACAGTACGGGCCAGATCAACGTTGACTTTGCGGATGTATGTACCGTTATGCGCAATGGTGGTGTGGCTATACTGGGTAGTGCTGCTGTAGCAGGTGAGAACCGTGCCAATAAAGCTATTGAAGAGGCATTAAACAGTCCCCTGCTCAACGACAGCGATATCCGTGGTGCCAAATGGATCCTTATCAATATCAACTCTTGCGAAGGGGAGCATGAATTTACAATGGATGAGGTGGAAATCATTCAAAGCCACCTGCTCAGCCAGGCTGGTGAAGGCACAGATGTGATACTGGGTCTGGGTTACGACAATACACTGGGCGATAAACTGGGTATCACCCTTATTGCTACAGGTTTTGAATACCGTGATCCGTTTACGATGAAAGAAAAGAAACAACCCCTGCCGCAACAGGAAGAAAAAATTGTGATGGTACTGGGCGATACACCCAAGCCAACACCGCCTCCTGCAACTGCAGCACCGGCAACTGCTACGCCCGTGGCCGTGGTTAACAAACCTGCCGGGCCAGCTCCGCAGGCTCTGGCACCACGACTGGTAGAAGAATCACCGGTAGCTGAAGTACCCATGCCGCAGGCAAATGAATATGTAGAACAGTCTTACCAGCGCGAGCAGGAGCCCTTGCTGTTGTTTGAACTGAATATGCCTGGTGATGCAACTATTATAGGTGTACCGGGTAATAATAATAAGGAAACAACAGAGTCGAAAGCAGAGCTGGCGATAGAGGAAGAAAAGACCCAGCAGCTGATGCCCTTTCTGTCGGAACCGGAACCTGTGGTTGAAAAGCCAGTACAGCAGCAATCAACTTCTCCTTTTGTAAGCAGACCCGCACCTGCGCCAGTCGCAGATGCTAAAAATAGTAACCCTCAGCAGCCAGCGGCTGCAGGAGGTTACCTGGCCAGACCATCCAATATCTACGCAGAGTCAAAAACAGAGGTTATCCCCTCAAAGCCCACTGCCGAAGAGCCGGTCCCTTCACCAATCGTTGCCGCAAAAGCCGATGAAGACATCAGCGATCTGCAAATGCAACTGGTAGAACGGGATGACATTCCTGCGGCGGATATGCCGTTGGCCCATCAAGCTCAACAACCATCCGGCAACAAAGCAGAGGATCCAGCATTGCTGGACGAAGCCGAGGAGCAGAAACGAAGGGCGGCCGAACGACTTAACAAGTTGCGCAACTTGTCATTTAACGTTAATGGCGCAGATCCTAACAATGAGTTTGAGACAGTGCCGGCATATATCCGCCGCAATATGGAATTACATAACAATTCCAATCACGTAGAGCAGTTTTACAGCAATTACGAAGTGCGTAAAGACGACAAGAATCAAACACAGATCAGCACGATCAATACATTTCTTGACGGAAAAAAACCCGATTAAATTACAGGTCCCCGGTGTCAGACCGGGGACCTAATGATTATTCTCCGGTATTTTACAGGAGAAGCATTCGTTCCAATGAAGCCTCTAAACGGCCGTGTTTTTAGTTGTTCCCCGGTGCTTTCACCGGGGTTTTTTTGTAAATAGTGGCCTGTGGTCAGTGGGCGGTGGTCAGTGGACAATTGGGTGTACGTGCCTTCTCACATCAGCACACCAGCACATTTCTCTTTACACCCTTTAAACCTTTATACTTTTATACCTGTTTAATCCTTCGGCTTTTCCTGAAACAACCCATCAATCAACTGCTGGCTGAAATGTACGGTCGGCTCATTGGTGATATTATGATATACGGCAGAAACGAAGATGGTCTGCGCGGCACTGATGATGGCTGTTACGATAAAGCAACCAAGCACGGCCAGTGCGACGCCCACCATCGGATGAATGATATAACCCACCATAAAAAATACAACGCCCACCACCAGTACACCGATAAACTGAATCAGTCCCAGGCTGAAATTACCGGCCAGGCTTTCGCCCCATTTTTCGCGCATCAGTTGGGAAGAACGTTTGAATGCTTCCAGTGGCCCTTTATTTTCATACGCAATCACCGGCACTACAAAGAATGTGGCCACACCCCACACAATACCAATAATGCCTGTAATGATCTTACCCACAATACCAGAGTTTTCCTGGATGGCTTTGAGAATGGTACCTACGATACCCGCAAACACAGCCCAGGAAAAAATAACTCCAATACGGCTCATGCTAAAACGGATACCTTCACTCAGCGACACCTGCTCACCCCGGAAATAAAGGCGGGTGCAATGAATGAGTGCCATATTGAAGAATACGATGATAAAATAGTTGATCACATAAAAGACAAAGAGGATCGCGTATTGAAGGACCGGGTTTTGATTCTCATCCAGAAAATCTGTATTCCAGCCATTAATGGCCAGTGCACCTACTACAAATGAACCGATAACCAGTATCAGCGATATGCTTGAAAGAATGGGGAATAGTACCAGTTGTTTGTTGGCATTAAGTACTTTGAAACTGTTCATGGCTATCTTCCAGCCATTTGACAAACGTTCAAAAAAGCTCATGGTGATAAGTTTGTTTAAGACCTTTAAAATAAACTTTATTTCAAATAAATGAAAATGGCAGCCGGGAAGGCTGCCATTTTTTATAATAAATTATTGATTACCTATGATATAGCTATGAGTTAATTGCGTAAATCAATTCTGCGGAAATGCTGTTGGATCAGGTAGGCAAATAAAACAAGATAGACTACTGCAGTTATCATAAGTGTTTGATCAGTCAATGTACGGTTTTCGAGCATGGCTGGTTTAAAAGGGTTGGGAACCAGAGAGTCCGTGCTTTCGAGTGGTAATAAATAACCAGCCTGGCTTTTTTTCATGGTCATTATCAACCAGAGAATATTATCTACAATGCACACTACTGCAAAATAAATAACGATGGCAAGCCCTGTTCGTTTAATCAGAATAGCAATTACATATCCGGCAAGGAGGTACATGGTAGCCATCAGTACAAAATAAAACACATACTTAAAGCCGGCCGTTATGTCGCTCATTCCACCGGGTGAGTATATGCTGCCGGTAAGGAGGGCTGTGAGAATTACCAGTATGGTTGCGCTGACCACAAAAAAGATCAGCATAGATAGTTTTGCTTTGAGGAAATCCATCCGGCTCCAGCCGTCAATGATATTTTGCCGGTGAGTACGGTATTGCACCTCATTGGTGATAAGCAAAATAAACAACATGCCGATCATGATAAAGTAGAGGCCGGCAAACCAGGCGCTTGTATGCCACACTTTGGGGAAAGAAAATGGGTTGCCCATTAGCTCGCGGATCATTTCCTGCTGCTGGTTTTCCGATTGGGCATTTACTCTGTCTGCCGCAAACAGAACCGTTATCGGAAATAATACTAAGAAACCCCCAAACAGGATCCAGAACGTGCGGTAGTTCTTTACTTTCATCCACTCAATACGAAACAATTGCAACATGATTATTTGGTTGTAATATTTTGGGAATACTATTAACGGTCGCTCGTAGTACCGGTGATTTCCAGGAAGCGTGTTTCCAGTGTTTTTTTCTTTTGATTGAGATGACTCAGCGTTACGCCATTGTCGAAACAATAACGGTTAAGCCGGGCAGCGGTCATACCACCTTCGCAGGTGATAAGCAGTCCGGCATCTGTTTTTTCATTGCCTTTGATACCGGGTAAGCTATCCAGGATATTTTGCAGCGCTGCCAGGTCATCGGCGGCAATTTCAAAAGCAGCTATTCCGTTTTCAGCTTCGGGTGCATGATTGAGCACACTGGCTACAGTGCCTACTGTTTTTAATACGCCTTTCTGAATAATGGCCACATGCGTACATACCTTTTCTACTTCGTCGAGGATATGACTGGCCATTATGATCGTCTTGCCTTCGCGGTTGAGCTGGCGGATCAGTTCCCTGATCTCAGCAATACCCGCGGGGTCAAGGCCATTGGTCGGTTCGTCAAACACGAGAATGTCCGGATTACCCAGCAGGGCAGAGGCAATGGCCAGGCGTTGCTTCATCCCCAGCGAATAAGTACTGAATTTGGAATCTTTGCGTTGCAGCAGATTTACTTTCTGCAGTACAGTAGCAATATCTTCTTCTCCTCTTTGTTTGATAGCAGCTGCTATCTGCAGGTTGCGTTCGCCGCTGAGGTATGGATAGAAGTTGGGCGTTTCGAGTAGTGTGCCAATCTGCCGGCGCAGCTCAGGCGAGCCGGGATTGCCATTCCAGCTAAAACTGCCTCTGGTAGCTTTTAGCACATCCATGATTATACCCAGCAAGGTGGTTTTGCCACTGCCATTGGGGCCCAGGATGCCAAACACACTTCCTTTGGGCACATCAAAAGATACATCCTGCAGGGCACGTACCGTGTTGTAATATTTGCTGAGCTGCTGTATAGATAATACCGGGGTCATAGCCAGGGCTTATTTTTTATTAATTATTGAAGAGGTAATACGTCGACTCCCTTTTTGGTGATCACAACGGGTTTAATGAATCCTTTGCTGTCAAAAAACATTTCATCGATACAGGTCTCGCGCGAGTTGCCATCAGTCTCCGTAATCGGACGCCGGTGATAAACAATAAACCAGCGATCGCTTTTAGGTTCATGAATCACGGAATGATGTCCCGCTCCGTTAGCAATCTTTGGATCCTGCTGCAATATTTTTCCTATACGTTTGAATGGACCAAAAGGAGAGTCGGCAATGGCATAGGCCACACTGTAATCCGGACCGGTCCACCCGCCTTCTGACCACATAAAATAATATTTACCATCCTTGCGAAACATAAAGGGACCTTCCACATAACTTTCGGGAGTGACCTCTTTGAATGTAGTGCCATCGGCAAAAGGAATAAAACCACTGAAATCGTCGTTGAGCTGGGCTATATTGCAGTGACGCCATCCGCCATAGATGATATAGTATTTCCCATCGGTATCCTGGAATACAAACTGATCAATAGGCTGTGCGCCATTATGGAATTTATTGATCAGCGGTTTACCCAAATGATCTTTGTACGGTCCCTGTGGCTGATCGGCTACAGCTACACCGATGCCGCCATATTCCTGGTCGCTTTGAATATCGTTGGCAGCAAAGAATAAATAATATTTCCCTTTTTTCTCCACTACTGCCGGCGCCCACATAGCACGCCGTGCCCATTTAATGGCACTGGTATCTACAATACGCGGATGTTTTAGCCACGCTATAAGATCGGTGGACGAGAAAGCGTCGAGAAAAACCTGTTTACCATAGGGGGCCGAATAAGTGGGAAATATCCAGTACTGATTGTTGAATATGGCAGCTTCCGGATCTGCATACCAGCCGGGAAAAACAGGGTTGCCGCCCCTGGGTGGGCTTACCTGCGCATGCAGCAGACCGGCGATGCAGATGGTTACTATAAGCAGATTGATTCTTTTCATTGTTGTGTAAGGTATAGACGCATTAAATGGAATGCTGGTTACAGCGGACGTATCCAAATATTACGGAAACTGATCGGTTCACTGGGATCGCCATGATCCTGTAATTTGACAGGACTGGCTCCATGTGCTTTATTGTAGTTGGGTTGACCGATATAAACGGTAGCGCCTTTCAGCGATACATTATTCTGTACCAGTACGCCATTATGAAAGGCCGTAACACGGGCAGGAGAAAGCAGACTGCCATCGGCATTAAAACGAGGAGCGGTCCATACGATATCAAATGTCTGCCATTGGCCCGGCTCCTTACAGGCATTGGCCAGTGGAATATATTGTTTGTAGATACTGCCGACCTGCCCGTTTACATAGGTTTCATTTTTGTAATTGTCGAGTACCTGTATTTCATATCCCTGATCGCCGGCTCCGGTAGAAGCCAGGAATACACCGCTGTTGCCACGGGCCTGCCCGCTGCCACTGATTACGGCAGGGATTTTCCATTCGAGGTGTAACTGATAATCCAGGAAACTGCGTCGCGTCTGAATGCTGCCGGTTCCTTTTTTAACGGTAAAAGCGCCATCGGCTACAGGCCAGGGAGCTGTCTTGCTGGTATCGCGACCAGAAACCCACTCGTTCAGATCCTTTCCGCCAAACAAAACGATTGCATCAGAAGGGGCGTCCTGTGGAGTGGCGCCGGGTTTTACAACCGGAGGTTTTGGTTCCCATACTTCGGTAGCTTTGGGGTCATTGGATGGGTTTTGTGCATGAAGGACCAGTGTGGTCAGCGCAACCAGGCTGGTTGAAATGATTTTTTTCATATTGCGGCGAAGGCGTTCTGAAAGGCCTTCTGATAAAGATAAGTTACTTGTACTTTTTTGCAGAACAAAGCTTTTAATGACCTGTTATTAAAAAGTATATTCACGTCCATGGCAAAAATCATCATTACCGGAGGCACCGGCCTCATAGGCCGGGCAATTACCAGGGCACTCATCGCCCGGGGCGATGAAGTGGTGATCCTTACCCGCCATCCGGAAAAGTATGCCGCAAAGCCTGGTATCACTTATGCCGGGTGGGACCCAGATCGTCGGTGGATTGATCCGCAAGTATGGTCCCATGCTGTGGCAATGATACATCTGGCAGGTGCCGGTGTGGCAGATAAACGATGGACAAAAGCACGTAAAAAAGAAATAAGAGATAGCCGTGTACAGGGAGGCGAGACGATTGTGCAAGCCTTATCTGCTCAACCACACCAGGTGCATACGGTGATCAGTGCATCGGGTATTGGCTGGTATGACCAGGATCCGCAGATACCCAATCCAGATCCCTTCAGGGAAGAGGCACCTGCAGCAGATGGCTTCCTCGGACAAACCTGCCTGGCATGGGAGCAAAGCCTGCAGCCACTGGAGGTGTTGAATATACGTCTGGTGAAATTGCGTACCGCTATTGTATTGAGCAATGAAGGAGGCGCTTTAAAGGAATTCAGCCGGCCACTTCGCTGGGGTATTGCCGCTATCATGGGAAGTGGCCGTCAGTATATCAGTTGGATACATATCGATGACCTGGTACGTATTTATCTCTTTGCGCTGGATCACACCGGCTGCAGCGGAAGTTACAATGCAGTAGCACCCACACCTGTTTCCAATCAGCAATTGACAGAGCAGTTGGGTCGTCAGTTGCGCGGTCGTTTTTTTATTCCTGTATATATACCCGCTTTTTTATTGCGCTGGATACTGGGCGAAATGAGTGTGGAAGTATTGAAGAGCACTACGGTCAGTTGCAGCCGCCTGCATGTAGAAGGATTTCAGTTTCTGTATCCGGAGCTGCAACCTGCCCTCACGGAGTTGCTTGGCAAACCTTCATCTTAAAGAGTGGCTTAATCGTCATGCCAGATACTCGAAAAATCCCCGATGATCACAGGCTCATGAAATGATATTTTGCGATGCAGTTTCAGGGCCTGTATGTCTGCATCCTTTACCTCCCGAAATCGCGGATGCATGGTGCCGCCGTTTTGGTTGTCGCCGGCAACAGCAGTTGAATTGTACTGAAATGCGGCATCCACCAGTGTGCCACGCGGACACATGATTGGCGGAGCACCCTTACCCCTGAAATCAATTTGCGAAGGATGGGGCAGCCCCAGGGTATGACCATACTCGTGGGCCGCGGTGGTTGATCCTTCATACAGATTGTCTAATAAAAAAAATCCGGTGTTGCTGCCGAGGCCATCTACCGATGAAATGTTGCCTGCAGCTGTCTTTTCTATGCGGAAATAATTATTGCGTGGATCAGTATTGTAGTACACTTCTTCCGGTTGCAGGGCCGGAGTATGCGCAGCTGTGATCACAAAACGTACCTGCAGCGAATGTCCGTGACGCACAACAGTTGCCCGCGGAGCATTCCACATACTTTCTATTTCAGCACGTATACGTTCTGTAATGATTGCATCAGCAGCATGACCATAGGTCACAACATGTGAACGAATGAGAATGAGCCCGTTTGACAGATCAGCTTCGGCCGTTCCCATAATCACTGTATTTAGTTACGAACGGGTTTTCCGCTTTTCAATACGCTTTGAATACGCTCCAGTGTTTTCTTTTCACCACACAGGGAGAGAAAGGCTTCCCGCTCCAGGTCCAGCAGGTATTGCTCGCTCACCAGGGTAGGTTCGCTCAGATCGCCGCCACACATTACGTAAGCCAGCTTGCGCGCCACCAGTGCATCATGCTCTGTGGCATAGTTGGCAGTGCGCATGGCATGAATACCGGCATATAAAGCACCCAGCGCTGATTGCCCCAGTACCTTTACATCCTTACGTTGTACAGGTGCGGTATAGCCGCTGTCAGAAAACTCGATCACCGAACGTTTGGCTTCAGCAATACGACGACCCTGATTCATCACTACTTCGTCAAGCCCTTTGCGATATACACCGATCTGGAAACCTTCTGCTGCCGAAGTGGCCACTTTTGCTGTGGCAATAGTGAGGAAACGGTTTTTGAGGGTGATGGTATCGGGTTCATCCTCGTGCATTTCATCTGCTGCACGCAATACAAATTCCTTGGTGCCTCCTCCTCCGGGTATCAGTCCCACACCCAATTCTACCAGGCCGGTATAGGTTTCGGCAGCAGGGCAAACCTTGTCTGCATGCAGGCTCAGTTCACAGGCTCCACCCAGTGCCAGTCCATGTGGGGCTACCACTACGGGTACTGAAGAATAACGGGCACGCATCATGGTATTCTGGAAAAGACGGATGGCCATATCCAGTTCGTCATATTCCTGCTCAATAGCCAGCATGAAGATCATGCCCACATTGGCACCGGCAGAAAAATTGGTGCCTTCATTGGCAATGACCAGCCCTTTGTAATTTTTTTCTGCTTTATCAATAGCTGTCTGGATGCCAGACAATACATCGCCACCGATGCTGCCCATCTTGGTTGACCATTGTAATCCCAGCACATCATCGCCGATATCGTAGAGACGGCAACTGCCATTTTTCCAGACTATTTTATCCTGGTAATTGCTGAGCACAAGGAAGGCCTCTGCTCCGGGTAATGGTTTATAGCTTTGCGAAGCGGGATCATAACAATACTTTTTACCGGCTTCTACTTTATAGAACTGTTTGTTGCCGGCAGCCAGCATGGCTTCTACCCAGGCAGCAACGGTATAGCCCGCTTCCTTCATGGCTTTTACCGTTCGCTCCATACCCAGCAGATCCCAGGTTTCGAAAGCACCTATTTCCCAGCCAAAGCCCGCCATCATCGCATCATCTACCCGATACAATTCATCGCTGATCTCTGGTATGCGATGAGAGATATAACTAAAGAGGCCATAATGAAAATGGCGGTAAAACTCGCCGGCTTTATCAGGTGAGGCCAGCAGCATTTTGATGCGTTGCTGCAGGTCATCTATTGGTTTGGCCGCTTCCAGTGAGGCAAACTTTGCTTTTGTACGGGGTTTGTATTCAAAAGTTTTCAGGTCAAGCGTGAAAATTTCCTTTTCTCCATTGGGACCTTTCTTTTTGGCAAAAAAGCCCTGACCTGTTTTATCGCCCAGCCAGTTATTCTCTACCATTTTATTGAGCCAACCAGGTATTTCGAAACTGGCACGTGCTTCATCGCCAGGACAATTATCATAAACACCCTTGGCAACTTTTACCAGCGTGTCAATACCCACTACATCTGCCGTGCGGAAAGTGGCCGATTTGGGACGACCGATCAATGGTCCGGTAAGGGCATCCACTTCATCAATAGAGAGGCCCAGTTTATCTACCAGTCCAAAAATGGCCATGATGCCGTAGACGCCAATGCGGTTGGCAATGAAAGCAGGTGTGTCTTTACACAAAACCGTCGTTTTACCCAGTATCAGGTCGCCATAGTTCATCAGGAAATCAATCACGGCAGGATCGGTATGTGGAGTGGGAATGATCTCCAGCAAACGCAGATAGCGGGGCGGATTAAAAAAGTGTGTACCGCAGAAATGTTTTTTAAAATCTTCACTGCGGCCCTCTGCCATCAGGTGAATGGGAATACCCGAAGTATTGGAAGTGACCAGGGTACCGGGTTTGCGGTATTGCTCTACCTTTTCATAGATCAGTTGTTTGATATCCAACCGCTCCACTACCACTTCTATCACCCAGTCGCAGCCGGCAATGTCTTTCATATTGTCATCAAAGTTGCCCGTGCTGATCTTTTTCACCACGTCTTTATAATATACCGGAGAAGGATTGCTTTTTATAGCTGCTGTAAGAGCATCGTTGACCAGCTTATTGCGCTCTGCCGGCTTTTTGCTATCCACCGCTTCCTTTGGCACCATATCGAGCAAAAGTACCTGTACCCCCACGCCTGCAAAATGACAGGCAATACGTGAACCCATTACACCGCTTCCTAAAACTGCTACTTTCTTAATATTCCGCTTCATACAGCAATAGATTAAAATTAGTTAGTTAAACAACTATTTACTGTGAAGGTAAGAGAAAAATAGAATAGTTCAAGTAGTTCAAACTGATCAAATAGTATAAAGTGTGTAAAGGGTATAAAAAGTAAGAAGGGAAATAGACCAGGTAGGACCGGGGCAGGAGACGATGCCTCTGACTGATTCATTATTAAGGAAATAGAGAAAGATTATTTAGCCGGTAATACGGCCGGCAGCGGCCTGGCCCGCAGGTCTTTTGCTTCACGTCGTGATATTCGTTCGGCTTTCCGGATACCCACATTGCTCATTACGCCGCTAAGGGTGATCTTGACAAGATAGTTGATCGCTGAGCGATCGCGCAGGCGGCGGAAATATACGGTACCGGATTTCCGGCTGTTTTTATTTTTAATAAGCGTATTGGCAAAAAAGTTGAGAATGGCCCGCTTAAATGCTTTTCGTTTGCCGGGTTCCACCTGCACCAGTTTTATTTTCAGATTGCGGTAAAGCATTTTCATTTGTCCATAAGCCATTTCTTCACGGCCTACTACTTCCATGACCAGGGTATCCAGTACACCCGATTTCAGTTCTGCTGATGCAAGGGCACTCAGGATAGGATTAAGGATAGTAAGGTCACCGGCTCCCATGTCAAGATGCATATGAAAACCACCCAGGCTATCGGTATAATCTTCTTTTACCTGCAGGGCAGTGGGAATGGTGCCAGCCAGCAATGCAGTAGCGGTGAGATATAAGCTATCGCCGGGCTGCAGGTTGTAATTACGTACATGGGTGATGTTGCCATTAAGCTGCTCTACGCGGATCCGGCCGCCCTTGTTGGTTTTTTCATTTACTTCTTCATACTCCACCAGGGCATTGATGACCCGTATGCTGTCGGCTTCCAGTTTAAATGGCAGGTGTTTCAGCTGCGTGCCCAGCAGCGGGCGCACAATACCCGGCTCGCGTGGTATACGTTTGTCGCGGTAATCGGTGAGGAAACCATTTTCTACCTGTATGGTACCGGCAGACAGGATAGTATCAGTAATAAATTTTTCAAGATCGAGTGGTCCTATTTGCAAACGACCGGTATGTGCTGTAAAATAATCGGCCTGGTATCGTTGGCGCGCAGTGAAAGTAGCCAGATCTACGGCAGGCAGATAGGAAAAGGAATCAACCGTAAAAAACCGGGTGCCTTTATGATAGCCTGCATTATGCCAGGCATATCGGTTTATACTGTCTTCATAACTGCCATTTACTTCACTCAACCGGAAGGAGCGGTTTTGTTTTACCAGTTCACGCAGGTTGAGGAGCCAGGCCGACTGCACGGCAAGATCGCTGATACGAGCGCTGTTGATTTTCCATGCACCTGCATGTCTGCCTGCACGGTCTATTATAAAATTGTAAAAGCTGAGGTCATTCACTTCGCCCTGCCAGTCCCACTCACCCGCTTCGTTGCGAATAAAACGAAGTTGCTGTAGTTGACCGTTTACACGTCCCTTACCGGTATCAAATTTTTTCCCTTTAGGGCTGTTATGTACCAGTTGCTCTATCAGGAACTGCAATTGAGCTGCTGCCAGTTGAGTACCATTATTACTGATATGAATGCTGTCGAGTTGAATAAAATTGCCCGTGGGACTATTCCATTGCAGTTTTGATAGTCCCTGCCCGGTTTGTCTGCTATAGGTGATAGAAGGATCCTGGAGCAGCAGTTGACCGATCTGTACAACAGGGATTTTCAGAGCTGGATTACTTTTTTGGTCAGTATGTGTGAAATGGAAAGCAAATTGCGGTTGCTTCAGTTTCAGGTAATCCATATAGATATTACCGTCTATCAGTTGTTGCACTGTAGTGATGAAACTGATAGCAGGCAACTGCACAACTATACTATCCGTAGCCGTCTGTTGTTTATAAAGAAGCTGGGTGATTTGTGAAGGTTTACCATCGGTGAGGATTATATCATCGGCCTGCAGCACAGAAGAACTGTCACGCAATAAGAGTGCAGCAGCCTGAAGATTCACGTCTCTTATTTCAGGCTTGTCGCTCATACGCAGGCGGGAGCTGGTAAACTGTTGCAGTTTGGCTGTAAGCTGTTTATGACCCAGCATAATGTCGAGGTCGGTATTGGCGCCATTGATACCATTGATCAGTAATGGCCGCGCTGCAGTTGCTGATGCATGCCCTTTCCTGTACCTCACACTGGCCTGTTGCCATTGCAGGTTATGAATTGATAAAAACTTCAGTTGTTCATCAAACAGCAGTGAAGAGATCCTTACTCCTTTTGCATTGATCTTTGTGCCATTGACCTGCTCCAGATCAATGCCATCGGCCAGTATCTCTCCATTACTACCCTGGTAAGAGGCTCCGGTAAAACGGGCCTTTGTGCCTGGCAAGTTGAAGTGAACCCTCCCGGAAGCGCAGCCAGTCTACGGTTTCTTTTACCTGTGCAGGTTGTTTGGCCTGAACTAACTGTCCCGCCTGGATCAACAGGCTGGCATCATGCAATTTCAGAAGTCCCTGGTTGGGAAAGCGTATTGTAATCTGTCCATCTATGATCTGAAGATTGTTTAGTTGCAGCACTTTGCCAATACCCGCCAAAGCCGCAAACAGGTCACCATCTTTTCCGGTGGCTGGTTCATAATTGATAACAGGGTGATACAGTGTCACCCGCTCCGCTCTGAGTTGTTGCTGAAAAATGAGATCATCCCAGGAAAGGCCATACAATTCCAGTTGATGCATGCTCACTTTATTGTCTGGTTTGTTGTCGCGCAGGTCTTTGTAGGCAAAGCTGCTCAGGCTGATCCGGTTATTATTGATCAGAATACTGTCGAACTGAATAGAGAAGGCACTGTCGCGAATGAAATTTTCATAATTCCTGATGGCCATTGCAAATCGGTCGACGATCAATGGGCGGGGAGCATCTTTACGGATGCGAAGTCCCTGCAATGAAAAATTATTATGATCGGAAGTGAAAGAACTCGGCCGCCCTTCGCGCATGGTATTGATGTCAAACGACCCGTTTTCCACTACTACAAAAGCTACTTCCAGATCGCCTGTCAACTGCTGTATCAGTTCATTGAGTTTTGGCGGAGCCACGGGACCTGATGGTTTTTTAAGATCCACATCCAGCCTGAACTGCGGATTGATACAATAAACTGAGTCGGCCTTGATCACTTCTGCATGATACAGGGTATCAAAATCTATATTGGTCATGCGCAGTTTGTCAAAAAAAATGCGGAAGGAGCTGTTGGCACTATCTCCCTTGGATGCCCGTATGGTACAGCTGTCAAACTCGGCCAGGCGGTTGCGGGTATTGATACGGAAATTGCTGAAGGTAAGCCGGTGCCGGCCATCGGGAAAAAGAATATCCTGCTGCCGCGTTTGCAACGCCACATTGTCGCTGAAAAAGATTTTTTGTCCCGCATCGGCAGTAGCTGCACTGTCTCTGTCTACATGCAGGTTGTCGAGATGAAAGTCCAGATGGGTAATGCGTACAGGTATATCATCGGGCCTTGTTTTGTCGACCAGCGAAAATTTTCCTTCATGAATTTTAAATTGTTCTACACGCAATACTTTCAGCGCATCCTGGATAGAGTGATATACACGTCCCATTTCCTGGGGAAGTGAGAGTGTACTGTCATTGTCATCGCGTTGGGTTTTGCGTAGTTTGGTGACGGTAATATCCGGCTCAAACAATTGCAGTGAATTGATCAGGAAACGTTTTTCAAAAACGATAGGCCATACGGCTTTTACTTCCATCTTCAGCCGTTTTACGGCAAAGCGGTAAGATGCCGGAGAAGTGGTATCGGTAGTGGTGAAAATGGCCTGATCCATTTCCATCTTATGGCTAAACCAGTTAAACTTGAACCGTTTTACCTTCAGATTGAGTTTTCCGTTTGATTGGGTGCGCACCATGTCTTCGACCAGGCTTTCGGCATGATTGATAAACCAGAAATGGAAACTGAGCAGCAATACCAGTAGCCCACCCAGTGTATAGGCGGCTATTTTTATGATTTTTCTGGAAATGCTGCGTTTTGCCGTCAAGGTGCGGAAGAATTAACTATGAATTTACCACAAATACGTGGCCTAAAAAACAAAAGCCGGTTAAAGTTATAACCGGCTTTTGGCATATAGTTCAAAAAATCCGATCAACTCACAGCAGAGCCATTGGCAGAGCCTCCATCGGGGTTGATGAATTTGAGTTTACCATCGTTATCCTCTGCCATCAGGATCATGCCATTGCTCTCAATACCGCGCATTTTGCGGGGAGCCAGGTTCATAACAACTACCACTTGTTTGCCAACAATGCTGTCGGCAGCAAAGTGCAGGGCAATGCCGGATACAATTGTTCTTTTTTCACTACCCAGGTCTACTTCCAGTTTAAGCAATTTGTCTGCTTTGGGCACTTTCTCCGCTGCAGTGATTGTACCTACACGCAGATCCAGTTTGGCGAAGTCATCGTATTGAATTTCTGTCTTTACCGGGGCTGCAGGTTTGGCGGGTGGAGGAGTCTGCGCTTCCATAGCTGCTTTAGCGGCGGCCAATCGTGTATTCAGCTTCTCTACCTGTGCTGTTACTTCATCATCTTCTATTTTGCGAAACAGTATCTGCGGTTCGCGCAGGCTGTAACCCACACTCAGCAATTTGGCCTGACCTGCATTCTCCCAGTCCAGCATTTTTTCTACCACCTTCATCATGTGCAGCATCTTGCGTGCCGTTTCAGGAAGGAAGGGATTGATAAGAATCGCCAGGTTGGCTGTCAGTTGCAGCGAAATATGCAGACAGTTGTCGATCTTCTGTTGTGCTTCTTCGGTAGGATTACCATCTGCGCCGGTTTGCCGGGCTACAATCCAGGGTTCTTTCTTTTGCAGGTATTGATTACCCTTGCGCGAAAGATCAATGACTTCGTAAAGTGCATCGCGGAACTTATATTGTTCCAGCAGCGACTTAACCGTCTGTTTGGTATGTGCAGCAGCGGCCAGCATCTCGCGGTCGGTATCATCCATAATGGATGTATGCAGGGGCGGCACTTTGCCTTTGCAGAGTTTGTGCATAAGCACAAAGCTGCGGTTCACAAAATTTCCGAAAATAGATCCCAGTTCACTGTTTACCGCATCCTGGAAACCTTTCCAGGTAAAATCACTGTCTTTGGTTTCAGGCGCGATCTGCGTAAGATAATAACGCAGCATATCCACACACTGCCCACCACCATTTTCCTTTTTTACAAAATCCTCAATATACTCGCGCATATCCAGCTTCCATCCGCGACTGGTACTCATCTTGTCGCCTTCGAGATTCAGAAACTCATTGGCAGGCACATTTTCGGGTAAAATATTGCCATGCAGCTTGAGCATGACGGGGAAAATGATGCAGTGGAAAACAATATTGTCTTTGCCGATAAAATGTACCAGTTTGGTGTCTTGGTCATACCAGTAAGGCTTCCAGTCTTTGCCGGTGTTGAGGCTCCATTGTTTGGTAGCACTGATATAACCAATAGGTGCATCAAACCATACGTACAGTACTTTGCCGTTTGCATCAGGTAAAGGCACTTTGATACCCCAGTCAAGATCACGAGTTACGGCTCTTGACTGCAGGCCGCCGTCGATCCAGCTTTTGCACTGACCCACTACGGTCGCACGCCAGTCATCTTTATGTTGCTGCAATATCCATTCACGCAAAAACGCTTCATGTTTACCCAGGGGCAGATACCAATGAGTAGTCTTTTTCTTGACGGGTGGATTACCACTCAGTGTACTCACCGGGTTGATCAGCTCATCCGGGCTGAGTGATGTGCCACAGTTTTCGCACTGGTCGCCAAAGGCACGATCGCTGCCGCAGTTGGGGCAGGTGCCTTTGATATAGCGATCGGCCAGGAAAGTATTGGCCTGCTCGTCAAAATACTGCTCGCTTTCATGGGTTTCCAGCTCATTGCGCTCATGCAGGTAGGTGAAAAACTCCTGTGCTGTTTCATGATGCAGCGGTTCGCTGGTACGGTGGTAGATATCAAAGGAAATAGAGAGGTCTTCAAAGTCCTGCTTCATGGCCTCATGATACTTGTCAATAATAGCCCGGGGAGTAGAGCCTTCTTTCATGGCCTGGATAGGGATGGCTGTACCATGCTCATCGCTGCCACATACAAAAACAACGTCTCTTTTCTGCGCTCTCAGATAACGTGCATAGATATCAGCCGGTATATAGGCCCCGGCCAGGTGCCCGATATGCTTCAAACCATTGGCATAAGGCAGGGCCGAGGTGACCAGGTATCGCTTGGGTTGCGTCATGTAAAACCTTCATTGATTAGCCTGCAAATTTACCGCAAACAGGAGGAATGGCAAAAACAGGTAAAAGGTGGAAGGTTTGGAAGTTTAAAGGTTTAAAAGTATAAAGGTCAAAAGACGTAAGGGATTTGCTTAACGAAGCTATTCTCCCTTTATACCTTTAAACTTTTAAACCAGCACGTTTACTGACCGATCAGGGCCTTTATTTCCTTTTCAAAAGCACCCATATTCCCCACCGGTGGCGAAACGCTGTGAAAACGCCCCTGCTGATCAATGATAAATACGGTAGGATAGGACTGAACTCCGTAGGCAGTAAGAATGGGATGGCTGCTGCCCTGGTTTCCGGTATACAGGTGCAGGCCCTCAATGGCCCGCTTACGCAATGCCGCCTGCCAGACTGCTGTTTTATCGGTAGAAATATTGATAAAAAGGACATCCGGCCGGCCTGGCATATTTGCGTTTCAGCGGTTTCATGGCTTCAAAAAGTGAATGACAGGGCACACAGGCTTCGTACCAGAAATCAAGAATCAGCACCTTGCCGCGGAGATCAGCGAGCTGCACCGAATGCCCGGCCGTATCTGTGAGCACAAAATCGGGTGCGGCTTCTCCCTTGCGATACTGCCGGTTGTACTGTTGCGGCAAATGACGGGCAAATACGGCATAGGTATCGGTACGACTGGCCGGATAACAGGTCTCAATGATACTGTTCAGCGCATCTGTATCGGCTGCCGACTTGAAATCGGTTTCCAGCAACAAACAAAGTACGCGGTCGCGCAATGAACCGGAAGGCAGGTGATCGAGATAAAAGCGATACTTGCTGGCGGTTGTACCATCGGCCTGGTTGTTTAGTTTCAAAATCATATACTCCTGCAGCAAGGTGTAGTACACATCGTTGATATAAGAGGGACTTACCGCATATTCCTGATCAAATAATAGTAATCTTCCGGCAACCTGCCTGACCGCTGCAGGCACCGTATTGTTTTGCATAAGAATACTGAGTCCCTGGTCGGGAAAAGCCCTGCCCAGCAGACGGCGCCGCAGCCAGTTGAATTCAGTAGTAAGCAGGCCCAGCCATTGATTGCGACCGGATACGCCGGTACATAACAGCGACTGCAGACTATCCTGGTAGTGATGATCGAGGCTGTCGATTGTCTGCAGAATGGCAGTGATGTTGCTGACGCTAACAGCAGGATATTTTTTCAGCAGCTGGTTGCCTGCGGGCCATGCTGCACGGGGGGAATAATTACAGGCGCCACGACCACTGGCAGTGAAGCTGCTGGTAATACTGCTTGACTGAAAATAGATTGTAACAGAATCGGTGGGAGATAGTAAGCCTATTATGAAATTATTCCCTTCTTTGAGGCTGATCCAGCAGGCTTCGGCGTATTGCGTCTGCAGCAAAAAGCCGGCACCCGCCCGCACGAGTAATTTTTTCTCCCGGAGGCTGGTAGCTTCATCGAGGGTTATGAAAACCTGGATGCTGTCGGAAGTGATCTGATCACCTTTTATTAAAAGGGTTGCTGACCTCGATTCAAAAGCAATCAAAGCAAGAATAAGCAGTAAGAGCGACTTCATATATGATTGTTTTTATTGCTCGCAAAAGCCGGGATGGACTGTATTTCGAGCTGATATTTTTTATCATCCGGCTGCTGCAGGATAATTACCTTCAGCTGTACTTTTTTACTTTCAAATTCTATCTTCATATTGTCTTTACCGGGAAGAAATGCGCTTAAGGAAAAACCGGACCCCTGCATTTCGGTCAGCATCTGCGTAAAGAGATAAGGGTTGCTGGTTTCAAAACGTAACCGGTAGCAGGTACTGCTCGAATCCTGCCAGAGCATGACCCTGCTCAGCAGGCTGGCATCTGCCGGGGAAAACTTCCAGTCAGCAACAGGATACAGTATATTCTCATCTGCTATGAGCAGGGGACTGGATAACACATACCCGCGGCTACTGAGTTGGGGTTTAATGCCGGCCTCTTTGGTCTGTATCAACTGCGTCAGTTGAGTAAAGGATAAAGTCTGGGCAAAAGCGATCTGGCATCCTGCCAGGAGGCAGGAAAGAAAGAGAAGTTTCATGTTGTTGTATTTTTAAGGATTAATAAATGGAGTCAGACTGTGCGGTAGAGTACGCAGCCATTTTTTTTGAAATGGGGATAGTGAATAAAGTACCAGGTTTGTCGGTTTGGCCGGAATAACTGATCTGGCCGTATCAAACTGAACCCTTCCGGACGGTTCAACCTTTACCGGATAGCTGAGGATATCGACAGGTGTTGTCCGGGTTCTTTTATGAATGGGTTTTAAAACTATACTGTCACTGGCTTTTCCTGCATTCCCGTTTACTCGGAGAGTAGGGTTGGATGATTCCTTCTTTTTTACCGGATAATCCTGTACGGCATTCGCCCGTGGCAGGGTGGTCGGTACAGATGGTGCAGGCAGTGATTTTTCTGTGTTTTCTGCTACAGATGCTGTGCCCGATGTTGCCCTTCTTCTGCCGGTACGGGGTATTTTTGTGTCAGCAGGCTTGATTGCCGGCAATGTATCGGTTGTTTTTTGTACTGGCTTTATTGCTGTGAAATCGGATGGTACAGACACCTCTCCGGATTGATGAATAAATACGGCCACCAATGCAGCCACACCAACGAGGCCTGCACCAATCCATAACCCCGGTCTGAACAGGGAAGAACCAGTGGAGCCGGCAGGGGGCGCTGCAGGTACAGCCGCGAGCTCTTTCAGCTGTTGCCAGTGCTGATCCATGGCCGAAAGATCGGGCTGATCACCTGCTTCCAGCTGACGGAAAAGTTGGTCCATATTGGCAGTTTCATTACTCATGTCACTTTTTGGATGGTGATAAATGCATCAGTTTTTCTTTCAAAAGTCTCCGGGCCTCACTGAGGTGCCATTTCGAACTTCCTTCGGCAATGCCCAGGGCCTGTCCTATTTCACGGTGATTAAATCCTTCATACACATATAAATTAAAAACTACAGCGGTGGCCTTCGGTAAAGATTGAATGAGCCTGTGTACATCCTGTGCACTTAGTCCGCTCAATGCCTGAACAGGTACACTGGCCGATTCTTCTGTTGTATCGAGCGGAACCATGTCGGGAAAACGCTGCCGCTGCTTTACATGATCCAGGCAACAGTTGACCACAATGGTTTTGATCCAGGCCATCAGTTTACCTTCTTCTTCATACCGGCCGATATGTTTGAATACCCGCAGCATTGCATTGTTGTAAATGAGCCCGGCCGTATCCATATCGGTTGCATAACGCAGGCAAATCCGTATCATGACCGGGTAGCAATATTTATACAATTGCTCCTGGCTGGTCATGTGCTGTTGCTGGCAACCTGTTATAACCTGCATTAGCGCATCTGAGGATAATATGGTCTGGCCCGTTGCTGCGATCATTCAATATACATAACTGCTGGTTGAGACGAAAGGGTTGGGTAAGGATTTGAAAATTTGCTGATTTGAAGATGGGGGAGGAAATGTGCTAATATGCTAATGATTTGAAAATTTGATGATTTGAGGATTTGAAGAGGGAGGGAGAATGCGCTAATATGCTGATGTGCCAGTGTGCTAGTGAGATCTTTATGTCATTCGCTACGACCCTTTAAACTCTTTATACTCCTTATACCCTTTAAACCTTTAAACTTTTATACTTCTTACTTCCAACAACCAATTTCCCTAAATTTAAACATGGACAGAAAAGATTTTTTGCTCGGTGCCGGCGGTTTGCTTACACTGACCAGTTGGGGAGAAGCGGAAGGTGAAGAAACCGGTATGCTGGTTAGGCCGCCCTATCTCAAACCCGGTGATTGTATCGGCATAACCTCGCCGGCAGGATTTATGACGCAACCGGAGCTGGAGCCGGCGATACAGCTGATCAAAAGCTGGGGGTATACGGTGAAAACCGGCAATACCATTGGCCGGCGCGACAATACATTTGGTGGCACAGATGCAGAGCGTGCTGCCGACTTTCAGCAAATGCTGGATGACCGGCATATCAAGGCTATTTTGTGTGCCCGGGGTGGCTACGGATCTGTTAGGATTGTAGACCGGCTTAAATGGGATCAGTTTAAGCTGCACCCCAAATGGATTATCGGGTTTAGTGATATCACTGTATTGCACGCGCACCTTAACCGTCAACTGCAGGTAGCCTCTCTGCATTCAAAAATGTGCAACAGTTTTCCCGACAACTGGTCGCAGGCCGATACGGTGCAGGCAGCAACCATACTATCTATTCGCAATGCCCTGCGGGGTGATGTAATGAGTTATGATGCACCCGCCAATCTGCGCAACCGTGTGGGCGTGGCTACAGGCCCACTGGTGGGAGGTAATCTTAAATGCCTGGAATCAATAGCCGGCTCCCGGTCTGAACTCAATACGGCCGGCAAAATTCTTTTTGTGGAAGATACCGGCGAGTACCTGTACAGCATTGATCGAATGTTCTGGAATCTGCAGCGTTCGGGCAAACTGGATAAACTGGCCGGACTTATCATCGGTGGTTTTCGAGTCAAAGCAGATGACCCCGGCGAAGAATTTGGCCGCACACTGGAAGACATTGTACTGGATCGCGTAAAGCCGTTTAAATACCCTGTATGTTTTGATTTTCCGGTAGGCCATCAGAAGAATAACTTTGCACTGAAATGCGGCTTCCGGCATCGTTTAACAGTGAATGCCGGCGGTACCACTTTAATACAGACAGTATGATAAAAACTCCTCCCTATCTCAGCAAAGGTGATACGATTGGTATTGTGTGCCCGGCGGGTTATATGCCTGCCGAAAAACTGGCAGAATGTGTACGCGTGCTGACAGAAGAATGGGGTTACCAGGTGAAACTGGGGCAAACGGTGGGCGGACCTTCCGCCACTTATTTTTCCGGCACCGATGCAGAACGCCTGGCCGACCTGCAGGCCATGCTGGATGATCCGGATATTAAAGCCGTTTTGTGTGGCCGTGGCGGTTATGGTACCAGCCGTATCATTGATGCGGTCGACTTCAAAGCTTTTACCGAAAACCCCAAATGGATCATTGGGTTCAGTGATATCACGGTACTGCATTGCCATATTTACCGGCATTATTATATATCAACCCTTCATGCGCCCATGGGATCGGCTTTTAATGATGCCGGTTATATCAATCGTTATGTACAGTCACTGCGCCAGGCGCTGGAAGGCGAGTGGGCGCGGTACACGATCGACCCGCATCCGTTTAACCGTACAGGTGAAGCAATCGGCGAACTGGTAGGCGGCAACCTGGCCCTGCTGGCTCATCTGACAGGCTCCGATTCAGAGCTCAAAACAAAAGGAAGGATACTCTTTGTGGAAGATGTGGGGGAATATCTGTATAATATAGACCGCATGTGGCTGCAATTGAAAAGAGCCGGCAAGCTGGATAAACTGGCTGGTCTTATTGTAGGCGGGTTTACCGATATGAAAGACACCGAACGTCCCTTTGGTAAAGAAGTATACGAGATCATCCGCGATGCTGTACAGGAATATGATTATCCCGTGTGCTTCAACTTCCCCGTGAGTCATGGCAAAGAAAACTATGCCCTGAAAATCGGAGCAGGATATAAATTAAAAGTGACGAAAGGAAGGGTGGTGCTGGAGGAATGAGGCAGTGATTTGAAGATTTGGTGATTTGAGGATTTGAAGATGAATAAAAAGTTGTAAGTACTAAGTAATAAGTTTTAAGTTTCCCGATATGATGAACTACTACTCTCCAATCAATTTTCAAATCCTCAAATCCCCAAATCTTCAAATCAATTAATATGGATGCTGCCCATCAGGATTTGTGGAGCCGGATTAATACGTTTTCTATCGACGAGCCTTCCGCTTCTTTTCCTTTTTCTCAAAAACTGGCTCAGCAGCAGGGGTGGTCGGTTGCATACACAGAACGGGTAATTGCCGAATACAAACGATTTATTTTTCTTTGCTGCATATCTCCCAATGGAGCAAGCCCTTCCGAAGAGGTAGATGATGTATGGCATTTGCATTTGACCTACACCGAGAATTACTGGAAAAAATTTTGTGCAGATACTCTGGGCCGGGATATTCATCATCATCCATCGCGTGGTGGCAGCCAGGAAAAAGAAAAGCACCAGCAATGGTATGCAGACACACTTGCGTTGTATGAACAAACTTTTTCTGAAAAACCGCCGGCCGATATCTGGCCACCACCGGCAACAGAAAAGCCAGAAGCTGTACCGCCTTTGCCAGCAGAACCTGCTTATCCACTGCACCAGGCCTACTGGCTGGGGCTGTTGTTGCTACCGGTAGCTGTATTGCTGATACATGGACAATTCAATCCCTATCGACTCGATGGACCGCAGTTTGTCTGGTTTTATGGAACCTGTATTGTAGTGCTGTTATGTTTTTTTCAGTTGGTCGCGGGGTGGAGAACGGAGTTTGCAGAATCCCTGATCCAATTGTTTGGAGAGCGGAGATGGACGGCTTTTCAGCTGGCAAGGTATGTTCACTCCCAGCGTAAAGCCATCGAAACAGCTGTGGTTGACCTGGCGTCCAGGAAACTGCTTTTGCCTGCACCGGGTTACCGGTTTGAATGGATGGGCGAGAAGGCTATTGCTTCTGGCGAGAACAACCCGGTAGCAATTGAAATGGCAAAGAGATACAGTAATCATGAAGGGCTGATGATGCAACAGATAAATTCCTGCTATAATGAACTGGGTACTTTTGATGCAGATCTGCAGCAGATCCGGCAGCGGTTTAGTTGGATCAGCACGCTCTTCATCTGGGTACTGGCTGCTGCGATAGGTATACTGGGTTTTACACGCATACTGCAGGGCCTCAGTCATGGCAAACCTGTGGGTTATCTGCTGATCTTAATGATTGTGGCTGCATTTGGGGTGGTGGTACTCTGGCAACGCTGTCGCGAAGCGGCTGCATTGAAACGGGCGTTCAAAGACCTGCATA
Organism: Chitinophagaceae bacterium; assembly: GCA_047600605.1. Classification (GTDB taxonomy): domain Bacteria; phylum Bacteroidota; class Bacteroidia; order Chitinophagales; family Chitinophagaceae; genus CAYMZZ01. The sequence goes on from JASGKK010000002.1 coordinate 582,205, forward strand.
CAATCGGACAATTGCCGGTAGATGACAGCAGTAGTAATGATGCGATTAATTATATTTTTGCCGGTATTGCCGGCGTGGCATCAATAGGCTACGTCAATCAGCTTTATCTTCAGCGCAACCTGGGCCGGTATAAGGAAAATGGCAGCCTGGATGGCTCCGGGTCAGGCTGTGGCAGCAGTTGCAGCGGCGATGGCGGCAGCAGTTGTGGAGGAGGTTGTGGTGGTTGTGGAGGGGATTAAAAGGTTTAAAGGGTATAAGGGGTATAAAGAGTTTAAAGAGTCGTAGCGAAGGACGTAAAGATCTCATTAGCACACTGGCACATCAGCATATTAGCACATTCTCCCCCCCTCTTCAAATCCTCAAATCTTCAAATTTTCAAATCATTAGCACACTGGCACATCAGCATATTAGCACATTCTCCCCCCCTTCAAATCCTCAAATTTTCAAATCATCAAATCCCTCATATAGTCCAGATTGATTAGTTTTGTACTATCAATAGACAGAGGCTATATGACTTTTGTTCAGCTCGAATACATTGTAGCAGTCGATACCTGGCGGCATTTTGCCACAGCAGCCAGTCAGTGTTTTGTAACACAGCCTACGCTCAGTATGCAGATCCAGAAGTTGGAAGAAGAGCTGGGTTTTAAAATATTTGATCGCAGCAAACAGCCGGTAGTGCCCACAGAGGCGGGGCAGGAGGTGATCGAACATGCCCGCCGCGTTTTGCAGGAGCGAAACAATCTGCTTGAGACCGTACAACTCAGAAAAGGGGTGCTTACAGGCGAATTGCGTATCGGCATTATTCCAACCCTTGCCCCTTATCTCTTACCGCTGTTTATTCAGCCATTTACCAAAAAATATCCTTCGGTGCGACTGGTGGTGCATGAGATGATGACAGACCTGATCATCACCCGGCTGCGCGAAGGAAAAATTGATGCGGGTATACTGGTCACACCTTTACAGGAGCCCGGTATCAGCGAGCATGTATTGTTTTATGAAGAGCTGATGGCATATGTGTCAAAACAGAATGCAGTCTATGAAAAAACCTATGTGCTGCCACAGGATATAGATCCCAATAAACTCTGGTTGCTGGAAGAAGGTCATTGTTTCCGCTCGCAGATTGTCAATCTCTGCGAACTGAAAAAGATGAGCCGCGAAAACAGTCATTTTGATTATGAAGCCGGTAGTATCGAAACGCTGCGTCGAATGGTGGAAATGAATGACGGCATTACGATCATTCCCGAGCTGGCCACTTTGGATATGCCGGCGCGTCAGCAGCAGTTGATAAGACATTTCCGCAAGCCGGCGCCTATGCGTGAAGTAAGCCTGGTGGTACATCGCAACCTGGTAAAACAACGTCTTATCAGGGTACTGAAACAACAGATACTCGATACCGTTCCCGAAAAAGTAAGAAAAAATAAAACGCCCAATGTCGTACCGGTAACCAGCCCACCGGCTTAATGGCTCAGTAATGAATCAAGACTGGACTGATACAGCGGGAAATCGGCCAGGTTATTATGCTCTCCTCCTTTGATCGTGATCAGTTGTGCTTTTGCACCTGCTTTTCGTTGCAGGCGTACGGCCTGTTTATAAGGGATTACGCCATCGCTGGTACCATGAAAAATGGTTACGGGAGCCTGAACGGCAGACATGCGGTCAATGGAAGGAAACTCATACTTCGACATCCTGCTGGTTGGATACAAAAAAGCATAATGACCAAACAGGTCAGGTATACTGGTATAGGGAGTCTCCAGTATCAGCCGCGAGCAATCAATGCGCGAGGCGAGGTAGGTAGCAGGTCCTGTGCCCAGCGATTTTCCATAAATGATGATCTGCTCCGGGGCAAAACGGGCCCTGATCATCTTATATACTTCAGTAGCATCGGCATTCATGGTTTTTTCAGAACGTGGCCCCGTCGTTTTTCCAAATCCCGGATAATCGGGCATCCATACTTCGTACTGATGGCGGGTAAAGAACCGGGCAAAAGGAGCATAGCGTTCCACATTCTGCCGGTTGCCATGAAGATATAATACCACTCCGCGGCGTAGTGAATCCGGCACTGTGAACCGGATGATATTAATATCTTTCTCGGGAGAGACAGGAATATTGATCTCTTCAAAGGGCTGATCGAAAGCAAACTTGTGGTCAGCCTTTAATGCGGTAGGATGGAAAAGAAATTTTTCCTGGAAAAAATAAAGGAGCAATCCAAGCAGCACATAGATGATGAGTGCCAGTTTGAACCACTTTTTCAGTTTGCGGCGATTAAAAGAAGGCATGCCGGAATAATTTAATCCTGAACCAGCATATCGTATACCACTACTTTTTGCCAGAGGTGGCTGTATTTTTCTACAAACGCTTTGTGGATGGGATGCACCTGGTAAGCATCCTGATCGGCTGCATTGTCAAAATACATCAACTCAGATACATCATAACTATTGTCTACTACTTCTCTTTTCTCTGTTGATGCAGGCACACCAATCAGCAATTGCTTTATCTGGCTGATGCCTTTGAGTGTGCGCAATCCTTCCATCAGCTGAGCGCGGTCAGCAGCAGAGCCGGCATTGCGAAGCCAGAAAAATACATGATGTACGACCACTTGTGCAGGTTTTGATGATGCAGAAGGTATGATAACAGATGGTATGACTGCCATGGCAGCTGCAGTGCCAATAAAGGAACGCCGGCTCATGGAAGACATAGGCTGAAATTTGCCGTGAAATTAGGGAAAAGTATAAAGAGTATAAAGAGTATAAAGAGTATAAAGGGTTTAAAGGGATGGTGTGAAAAACAGGACATATCCCTCTTCAGATTTTATGACACCCTTTAAACGCGTTAAATCCTTTATACCCTTTAAACCCGTTAATTGTATCTATTAAAAAAATCACTTATCCCGCACTGCGCTTTCTGACGAATCTCTTCCATAATGATCCGGATGATTTCATCATTGGAAGGAGGCCATTGCTCCCGCTGCGCCAGCAATTTTTTATCTTCATCACTAAGTGCCCGCTCATCGCCGGTGAAAGTGGCAAAGCTGTATATCCAGCTGTAATCGCCACGGTAGGTATCGCTCCAGATATGCCGGTTGTCCATGTCCCGGGCAATCGTCTGCAAAATGGCATTGGCCTTCAATGTACGGGTAGTAGTAGTGATACGGGCTTTTACCGTTATATACTCACGGGTTACGGAGTCGGGTTTGTGTACAATTTCTTTGGACACTACCTGTTTGCTTACCTCACGTACACTGCGCTCATCACGATAGCGGCCAATGTTTACATCGCTAAAACGCATTTCTACGCCAATATCAATAGGCTGGCTGCGGTCATTTTCATTGAGGAAGCGTACAAAGGGACCACTGCGGTGATCGTTGAGATAACGGAGCAGCTGATAATTGAAGTCTGCATAGTCGTACCGGTACTGACTGTACTGGAATCCGAAGCGGGTAAGCGGCATGATGGCTATGTTGGTAACAGCATTGGCATAGGCATCATCCATTTTTTGTTTAATAGTAAGATCGCCGGGTTTCAGCGACAGCGCTTTCTGGTATTCATAATAAGCCTGCCGGAAACTACTCTTGGTATTCTGATTCATCAGCTCATCGCCACGATCTTCGCGGGCATTACCGGCCTGCTCTTTATACGTAGTAAGATAAGATGCATAATCGGTGGGCTGTACAATATCATATACCGAAGGTGAGCGGCGGATGGCATCATACAGGCGTTGCAGGCTGCTGTATTCCTGATAGATCTGCTCCCAGCGAAGGTCATTGCTGCTGTTTGACAGATTGCGGATACGGCTTTCATGATCCTGTACGGCATAACGGTAGGCATCCTGCAGTACGGTCAGCAGGCCTATGTCGTTTGGCTTTTTGCCCAGCTTTTTGGCCGCCAGCTCCACGGCTGCATCATACTGGCCGCGCTGGTAAAGCTTTTGAGCGCTTTTGCAGGAAAAAAGAAAAATAGCACCGATCAGTAAAGTGTATAGTTTTAGTTTCATAAACACCTCCGTTTTAGCGTTTGACGGAGACAACGCATCTTTAGTTAATTGTGTTCTATTGAATTACATATTTGTTAACAGCCATCCGCCTACGTCTTCAGGATATCGCGGATAAAACTGTGATACTCGTCAAATTTAGGCAGGTTATTGTGACCGCCGCCATGAATACGGATCAGTGTGATCTTCTGTGGATTGGTCTGCTGCAGCCGCTCGCTGTGCCGGATAGGGATCAGCCAGTCGCGGGTACCATGCAGGATGTAGGTATGGCATTTCACCTTTCTTATCCACTGATCGGTACGCAGGTGATAACGTAATACATACCGCACCGGCAGGATCGGAAGAAACCGCTCCACCACTTTCCGGAAATTGTAATAAGGTGCATCGAGGATCAGAAACTGCGGATTATTGTCGGAGGCAACGCGGGTGGCGAAACCGCTGCCGATACTGCGCCCATATACGATAATATGGTCCTCGCGGCAGATCTTTTTCAGCTCATCATATACAAACTGCATATCGCTGAGCATTTCTTTTTCACTTCGTTTGCCGGTACTTTTTCCAAAGCCGCGATAGTCTACGAGCACCACGTCGTAGTTATAGCGGTAAAAATCGCGGGCATATTTGGCCCAGCCTTTTATACTACGCGAGTTGCCATGAAAATACAGGATAAGTCCGGCCGGGTTTTCGCGAAAAAAATGAAGCCCGTTGATACGTACCCCCGGCTCTATATCAAAAAAATATTCCCTGAAAGGGATATCATATTTGAACTGAAAATCGGGTTTGAGCTTTTCCGGTTTAAAAATAAAGCGCTCCTGCAGAAAGTAGGCAATCACAGACAGGAGAGCAATACCACCCAGAATATAGTAAACAAATGCGGGCAAATGCGGTTGGTTTCGTACAGGAAGTTTCGGCTGCCAAACTACAAACTGGCGGGCACAAACCCTAATCTTCTATCCGGCGCAGTTTCAGGTTGGTAACCGGCGATACAATCAACGGGAATTTTTCGACCGTCACATTGGCCTGATCCAGGCCAAAGCCACGTTCTTCCGAAAGACTGTGCTCCTTGAGCCAGAAATGGAATTTCATGATCACCCGCTCAATAAAAGGAAGCTCATTGTCCTGGCTCAGGTATTTCTCCATTACCATAAACTGGAAGTCGCCCACCGTATTGCTGCTGGCCAGACTTTCATACCGGCTGATGATATTTACTTCCTTATTGGCAACCAGGTCTTCCACCACTTTGCGGAACATCAGGTTGATGCGCGGCTCCATGCGGAACCCGAGCCGGAAATTGATCCGGATAATATCATTGGGGATGATATGGTCTACTTTATACTCGCAGGTATAAGGATCATCCATCGTATCTACGTGCACAAACCAGTAAATATCGGCCCGCTTGGGTTTTTTATTGAGAATGGAGTAAATGATCTTATGCTCAATTTCCTTGGGATTATTGGCACTGGTAAGATAGATCAGGTGAGTGGCATATTTGGGCACAGCCTTATCGTTGCTGAGCTCCTGTATTTTGGGAATGTAATGCTCCATGCGCACAAACTCCACATAGCGGTTTTTGATCTTGCGGGCACGGTACCATACATACATGACCAGGAACATAAGACCGCCAACCAGCAGGGTGATATAACCGCCATGCACAAATTTGTCCATCAGGGCTACAAAATAACCGGCCTCAACAGCAAAATACCCGATCAGGAAAATGTAGATCCAGATTGATCGTACGCGATGCAGCACCATGTAATTGGCAAACAATATGGTGGTGGTAAGCATGGTCACAATAATGGCCAGACCATAGGCCGCCTCCATATTGGATGATTTTTGGAAGTAAAGTACCACACCCACACAACCTACATAAAGCAGTGCATTGATAGCAGGTATAAACAGCTGGCCTTTTTCTTCAGATGGATAGCGGATCTTCAGTTTGGGCCAGAGGTTGAGGCGCATGGCTTCGCTGATAAGGGTAAAGGCACCGGAGATCATGGCCTGGCTCGCAATTACGGCCGCAGTGGTGGCAATGACCACGCCGATGATAATAAACCATTCCGGCATCAGGTCATAAAAGGCATTGACGCCCATGCTTCGTTTTACTTCGGCAGTAATCTGCAGGCCTGAGCGGTGAGAAAGCAGGTAGGCGCCCTGGCCAAAATAGTTGATGAGCAGACAGGTCTTTACATAAATCCAGCTCATGCGGATATTGCCACGACCGCAGTGTCCCAGGTCGCTATACAGCGCTTCGGCACCCGTGGTACAAAGAAACACGGCTCCCAGCAACCAGAATCCTTCGGGGTAATGCCGCAGAAATTCAATCGCATAATGCGGACTGAGTGCCTTGAAGATAGCGAGGTCGTCGAATACGTGCACAGCTCCCAGTACAGCCAGCATGGTAAACCAGATAAACATGACCGGACCAAACATCCTGCCGATAGAGGCCGTACCAAACTGCTGCAGAAAAAAGAACACCGACAAAATACACAGTACAATGATCACCACGGTCTGGGTGGGCATGCCACGCAGGGCAGGCAACTCTTCCAGACCTTCGATAGCCGATGTAATAGAGATAGGAGGGGTGATGATGCCATCGGCCAGCAAGGCGGCCCCGCCAATCATGGCGGGCAGGACCAGCCATTTCTTTCGTCGCCTTACCAGGGCATACAGGGCAAATGTGCCACCCTCACCCTTGTTATCTGCGCGCAGGATGAGGATCACATACTTAATGGTGGTCTGCAGGGTGAGCGTCCAGATGATACAGGACAGGCTTCCCAGGATCAGCTCTTCACTGACCACACGGTTATTGATAATGGCATTGAATACGTAGAGGGGGGAGGTACCGATGTCTCCGAAAATGATCCCTAAGGCAATGATAAGTCCTGCTGCGGTGACTTTATTGGTCGATGCTTTCACTAGCTTATGTTAAGGTGTCCCGGATACAGGCATTTAAAAACGCCTGGCCGCACGCCTGCAAAGGTATAGGCAAAACTACAATACAAAGAGCAGGCTGTTAAAAGATTGCGAACCGGCTTGCCGGGGGCAACTTTTTAATACAACCAGCCGTTCATGTAATCGGGCAGAATGCTGCATCTTTACTAAACAAATTTGTATCGTTTGCAGGGCATTCGGTAACTTTAAAGAGTAAAAAATCAAATAATTATGTTATCAGGCAGGGGATTAATAGCGATGATCGGTTTGCTTTTTTGCGGCTTATCTGCATCGGGACAGAAGGTAGTCTATTCTGAGCCCGAAAAAGATGACTCCCGCCGGCTCAACTTCGAGATCATCGGGAAAATGAATGGTAATTTCCTGATCTATAAAAGCGTGCGCAACAGAAACTGGATAGCTATTCTCGACAACGATATGAAGCAGATAGGCCGGGCTGAGCAGGATTATCTGCCGGATAATGATAAAGTGCTGAATGTTGACTTTTTTGCCTATCCCGATTTTGTGTACATGATCTACCAGTACCGCAAAAAGAATGTCATCCATTGCGCCGCTGCCAGGATCGATGCCAATGGCAATAAGATCGGAGAACTGATAGAACTGGATACGACCCAACTCAATTTTGGCGCCGACAACCGGATATACTCCGTGGTATCGAGCGAGGATAAAAGCAAGATCATGGTGTTTAAGATCAACAGTAAGAACAAGAAGCTGTATATGATCACCACCATGCTCATGGATCAGCAGCTCAACCTGATCAAAAAAAGCCGGCTGGCCCTTGAAATGGAGGACCGCGACGATCACCTGGGCGAATTTCAGCTGGATAATGACGGTGACCTGGTTTTTTCCAAATTCGAACGGATCAATAATGAGACCGTCTCCAACGCATTTTTTGTGGTAAAATATGCCCAGGCCGATTCCTTTGCCATGCGGCAACTGCGGTCGGAAAAAATATATTTTGATGAATTCAAGATAAAACCAGACAATTATAATAAACGGTATTTCATTACTTCCTTTTATTACAAACAGAAAAGAGGCAATACAGAAGGCTACTATTTTTATATCTGGGATAAGATAAAAGGAGAACCGGTTATTGAGGATACAGTTGCCTTTTCCGAAAACCTGCGTCGCGAAGCCAGGGGAAATGCCACGATCAAAACCGCTTTCAACGATCAGTTTATCCGCAACCTGATTATGCGGAGAGATGGTGGATTTGTGATTGCCAGCGAATCATTCTACACCACTTCGCGTGGTGTGGGCTGGAACCGCTGGAATTATATGTATGGCTCACCATTTATGATGCGTCCGGGAGATTATTATTACTACTCACCTTATTATAATGGACTGGGCCCACGCAGTTGGTACGATAATAACCAGAATGTGCGTTACCAGGCCGATAACATTGTGATCACTTCTTTTAATCCCAATGGTAAAAAAGAATGGAACAGCGTGATCACCAAAGAGCAATATGATGATCAGGGCGAGGACCGCCTGTCTTACCAGATCATGAATACCGGGGGGGAGATCCATTTTATCTTCAATAATCCCGAGCGGAAGGGAGTGCTCCTGTTAAACGATTTTTCGCTCGAGCCGGATGGCAAGATCAACCGAAACCCTACCATGAAGAACCTGGAGCGCGGTTACGAATTCATGCCCCGCTATGCCAAACAGGTAGGCGCCCGCCAAATGATCATTCCGTGTTTGTACAGGAATTATATTTGCTTCGCAAAACTGGAATACAATTAAAACCAACACCATCAACATCCATTATCCGTGACAGGGATTTTCAAACAAAAAAATCCGGCCAACCTGCTTTTCCTGCTGCTTGGCGGCATTCTGCTGAAGCTTCCGATGTTTACGGAGCCCAGGCAGCCGGCAGCCAGGGATGCGGATGGCATTTTATACCGGGGCATCCTGCATGTGCTGGAGCCGGCAGGTAAGGCTATGCCTCTGTTTTTCCCAATTCTCTGCTTTGCTTTTTTATTTATTCAGGCCATTGTACTTACCCGGTTTATCAATAACCAGCGTATGATGAGCAAGCCCAGCTACCTGCCTGGTATGGCTTACCTGCTGCTTACTTCGCTGATGCCGGAGTGGAATGTATTCTCAGCCCCCCTGCTTGTCAACAGCATTTTGCTTTTTATTCTGTCCAATCTGTTTTCCATATATAATCAGCCGAATGCCAAGGGAGCCATTTTTAATATTGGTGTGGCGCTGGGCCTGGCCAGCTTCCTGCTGATATCCTCACTGACCTTTATTGTCTGGATTCTGCTGGCCCTGGCTGTTATGCGTCCCTTCCGGCTCAATGAATGGATGATCTGTCTGCTGGGTATTACCACGCCCTTTTATTTTTATGCAATCTATACCGTGATGGATGGCGTATGGAACTGGCAGGAGTTTGTACCGCATATCACCCTGGGATTACCTTCGCTTAAGCAATCCGTATGGCTGGCAGGCAGCCTCTCGCTGATTCTGATACCTTTTCTGAGCGGTGGTTATTATGTGCAGGAAAACCTGCGCCGGATGCTGATCAATGTACGCAAGGGCTGGAGCCTGCTGCTGCTTTACCTGCTGGCAGCCCTGCTGTTGCCATTTGTAAATACCAGCGAAACCTTTGAAAACTGGATCATGGCCATCGTACCGATGGCGGCCTTTCATAGCTGCACCTATTTTTATTCAAACTGGCGTTTTTATCCCACCTTGCTTTTTTGGGGTACCGTTGCTTTTGTAATTGCCTATCAGCAGGTAGGGCCGGGGTGGTGAAAAGTATAAAAGTAAAAAGGTATAAAAGTATAAAGGTTTAAAGTGTATAAGGGGTATAAAGAGTTTAAAGGGTCGTAGCGAAGGACGTAAAGATCTCATTAGCACACTGGCACATTAACCTATTAGCACATTTTCTCTCCCCTCTTCAAATCCTCAAATCTTCAAATTTTCAAATCATTAGCACACTGGCATATTAACCTATTAGCACATTTTCTCCCCCTTCCTCAAATCCTCAAATTCTCAAATTCTCAAATTTTCAAATCCTCAAATTCTCAAATCATTAGCACACTGGCACATTAGCCTATTAGCACATTAGCGCATTAGATCCCAAAACTTATAACTCTCTTTACTATCTTTGCTTTTTCCATTCAAACACTCTACATAATATGAAATTTGGCGTAGTCGTTTTTCCGGGTTCCAACTGCGATCGTGACATGTATGATGCGCTTAAATATGACCTGGGTCAGGACGTCAGCATGCTCTGGCATAAAGACCGGGATCTGAGCCAGTTCAGCACCAGCGATTGTATTATACTGCCAGGCGGATTCTCTTATGGCGACTACCTGCGCTGTGGTGCTATTGCCCGTTTCAGCCCCATGATGCAGAGTGTGATTGAGTTTGCCCATGCGGGCGGCAAAGTACTGGGAGTATGCAACGGATTCCAAATCCTTTGTGAAGCCGGCCTGCTGCCGGGAGCTCTGTTGCGCAATGCCAATCAACAGTTTGTCTGCAAAAACGTCTATATTAAAAATCAGCAGGACCAGGTCTTCATGATCCCTGTGGCACATGGTGAAGGCCGTTACTATGCCGATGAAGCTACTCTTGACCAGCTGGAAGCCAATGGGCAGGTCATTTTCCGGTATTGCGATGAAAATGGTCTTCTTACCGCCGATTCAAATCCAAACGGAACGATCAGACATATTGCAGGAATCTGCAATGCAAACCGCAACGTATTTGGTATGATGCCGCATCCCGAGCGTGCCTGCTCTGGTGTGCTGGGTAACACAGATGGCCGCGCCATCATCGAATCAATGCTGATGGCCAGTGAATTAGCGCCTGTTTAAATTGTAATAAGACCGGTCAGCCGGTCTTATTCAGCCATTCATCACTTAGCTGTTTGCCGGTTGCGCCAACCGATTAATTTTAACAGTCAGATGCCGACTAAATTGATTTTTTTTGCGTCTGCTATCAATAAAGGAATCGACTATGAAGAAAATAACTGTACTGGCTCTCATTTTAGTAAGCGTATTGACTGTGCAAGCACAGGTAGACCCCGTAAAATGGACATTTACCGCCAAAAAAACCGGAGACAAGACCTATGAGCTGCATATGACAGCCACCATGCAATCAGGCTGGCACCTGTATTCACAAACCCAACCTGAAGATGCTATTATTGAACCCACCGGTTTTTCAATTACCAATAACCCGCTTTACACACTCGAAGGAAAAGTGAAAGAAGTGGGTAAAATGGAAAAATTTCATGATAAAAAACTGCAGATATCTGCTCACCAGTATTCCGGTAAAGTAGATTTTGTGCAGGTAGTAAAACTAAAAGGAACCGGTAAGACCAATATCAGCGGCGTTGTAGAGTATCAGACCTGTAATGATGAACGCTGTCTGCCGGTTAAGAAAGTAAACTTCAGTGTAGCGCTCAACTAAGCAAGTAATTATCTGTTATCAGAAAAGCGAGTTCTTTATACGGGAACTCGTTTTTTATAAATACCCTTAGCATCATGGCTCTCTTCCATCGGCTCTTCGTTGTTATTTGCATGTTTGCAATTGGTCTGACGAGTGTTAACGCACAGGATAGTACAGGTGCATTACCCGGCTGGGTGGTAAAAGCACAGAAGACCGGTGAAGGAGTGTATGAACTGCAGTTTTCTCTGCCGGCTACACAGGGCTGGCAGGTATATGCTCCCGTGCAGTCTGTGCCTGATCTGAATACCACCGAACTGCAGCTCGAAGACAGCAGTGTGCAGGTACAGTTACCCTTCGTCAACCAGGGACAGTCGCACAGCTTCAGGAGTGAATTGTTTGGCAGCCAGGTTACCGTATACGAAAAAGATGCTTTGTGGAAAGTCAATCTTCAGTTTCGTAATACGGTACCGCAGCGGCTCAAAGGCAGCATGAGTTACAGTTATGGCAAAAAAGATGAATTTTATACAGCCCGTCTTCCGTTTACTGTTGAGCTGGAAGGAGGTGTGGCATCGGGCATTCGTATTCACATACCCACCATTGATATCAATAATCCGGTAGCCGACTGTGGCGATACCGTAAGCAAAGACAGTTCTTATTTAACCATATTCATACTCGGTTTCCTGGGTGGGTTGATAGCGCTCTTTACTCCCTGCGTGTTTCCCATGATCCCGCTGACCGTTTCATTTTTTACCAAGAAAAACGGAGGCGCTTCCAAAGGAGTGGGCAGTGCATTGATGTATGGCTTCTTTATTTTCCTGATCTATATCCTGATCACGATACCCTTTCATATTGCCGGTAAGACGGATGCGGATATATTCAACAATATATCTACCAATGTATGGCTCAACCTGCTCTTCTTTGTGATCTTTGTGGCATTTGCACTTTCTTTCTTTGGTCTGTATGAGTTGAGTCTGCCATCGGGTATTGCCAACAAAGCCGATTCACGGTCTGGACTGGGTAATGTGGCCGGTATATTCTTTATGGCTCTTACCCTGGCGATCGTTTCTTTTTCCTGTACCGGTCCAATCCTCGGAACCTTACTGGCCAGTGTGGCCGATGGCGGAGCATGGCCGCTTACCATCGGAGCTGCCGGGTTTGGCCTGGCACTGGGTCTGCCTTTTGCCCTGTTTGCTTTATTTCCCCGCTGGCTGCAGGCTATCCCCAAATCGGGCGGATGGATGACAGATTTGAAAGTAGTGCTGGGCTTTGTAGAACTGGCCCTTGCTGTCAAGTTTCTCGCCAATGCCGATAACGTACAGCAATGGGGTATCCTCAAACGTGAGGTTTTCTTTGCGGCCTGGATCATCATTGGTTTTGCGATAGTCGCCTACCTGCTGGGCTGGCTGCGTATCGGGCATAGCAGCAAACCCAAAAAGATTGGCGGCATCCGTTTATTCTTTATCGTACTGTTTTCGGCCATTACACTATATCTCATACCGGGTGTGACCAATACCCGTTGGGCTAAACTGGGCCTGATCAGTGGTTTTCCGCCGCCAACCTGCTACAGCCTGTATGCCAATCCGGTTAACTGCGAAAAGCCTCTGCTGGATTATGAAGAAGCGCTTGCGCTGGCACGTAAAACCAATAAACCGGTATTGATTGATTTTACCGGATGGGCCTGTGTCAACTGCCGGCGGATGGAAGAAAATGTATGGACTAACCCCGAAGTGGAGCGGCTCATGAAGGAGGAATTTGTGTTGGTATCATTGTATGTGGATGAGCGAACCAAGTTGCCGCCCAGCCAGCGCACGGTACATACCATGAAAAACGGAAGTGAAAAATCAATCATTACTGTTGGTGATCGCTGGACAGCTTTCCAGCTCGAAAATTTTGAAGCTACGGCACAACCGCAATATGCTATTGTAAGCCCTGACGAAAAAGCGCTTACCAAAACAAAATTCTACACAGATAATCCCAAGGAATTTGCCGCCTGGCTGGAGTGTGGGCTGAAGGCGCATAAGGGGAGATGATTCGGTGATTTGAAGATTTGGGGATTTGAAAATTTGAAGATCGGTGAGAATGTGCTTAATATTCTTCTTACTGAAAGGAGAATTATTACTTAAGCCTTAGTCTTACTGAATCAAATCCATCTTCAAATTTTCAAATCCCCAAATCTTCAAATCAAAAAAAGGCCGCCTCAATATGAGAACGGCCAGTTAGGTGTCATTCTGTAAAAGCCTTCCGCCTAATTCCACCGGAGCAGAGTCTGATGGGGCAAGCATGGAAAATTCTTTGATATAACAGAACTTTCAGACGCGGATGGAGATACAGAATGACAATATCTTCATTACCGGGCGCAAATATAAACGATTGTTAGTTTAAAGTGCAATTTGTTTTTGCACCATCAGCTTGCGCAAATTAATCAATCCGTAACGCATGCGTCCTAAAGCGGTGTTAATACTGCAGTTGGTGGCGGCAGCAATCTCTTTAAAGCTCATGTCGGCATAATGACGCAGAATGATCACTTCCCGCTGATCTTCGGGCAGACGATCGAGCATCTCACGTACGCGGCTATGGCTTTGACGTTTCATCATACTCACTTCAGCACTGTCTTCGGCAAAATTGAGTACTTCAAAAATGTCTTTGTCTTCGCTGTTGCGGATGGTGGGTGTGCGTTTTACTTTGCGGAAATGGTCTACACACAGATTGTGTGCAATACGCATAGCCCAGGGGAGAAATTTTCCTTCCTCGGTGTAGCGGCCACTACGCATAGTGTCGATGATGCGAATAAAAACATCCTGGAAAATGTCTTCGGCCAGGTATTTGTCCTTGACCAGAAAAAGAATGGATGTGTACAATTTGTCTTTATGGCGAAGTACGAGGGCTTCCAAAGCCTCGAGGTTGCCATCCATGAAAAGATGAATTAATTCATGGTCGGTTTTTTTGACAAAAGCTTTCATAATACTCCTACAGTTTAGGTGGTTGAATGGATATTGGTTACAGTAAATACGAAAAAGAAATCGGTAAAAAGTGTAGAGGTATTATGCGATAGGCGGGGTGGTTTTTTGGTTAATCATTTTTAATTGGATATTGTGCAATAAAAATAAACCTTTTGACGATACCACCAAACAATCGCTGACCGGAGTGGTTAATATTCTTGTCAAAAAAATGTTAAGGATATCGCCTGAAGTTTAAGAGGGATAAGGCTTTACATTTGTTTATCGAAAAATGGAGAAGACAATAAAAGGGAAAAATCCCGCAGCAGTCAGGACCGTAAATTCCGCAGAAAATATCCAGATCCGGGGTGCCCGGGTGCATAATCTCAGGAATATTTCCGTGGATATTCCACGAAATCAACTCGTAGTAGTGACCGGTGTGTCGGGTTCCGGCAAATCGTCACTGACTATCGATACCCTCTATGCAGAAGGGCAGCGCCGTTATGCAGAAAGCCTGAGCGCCTATGCCCGCCAGTTTCTGAACCGGATGAACAAACCGGATGTGGACTATATTAAGGGGCTTTGTCCGGCCATAGCCATTGAACAGAAGGTAATTACGCGCACACCCCGCAGTACGGTAGGCAGTATGACGGAGATTTACGACTACCTCCGCCTGCTTTATGCCCGTGCAGGCCGTACTTTTTCTCCTGTTTCAGGCCGCCAGGTCAAAAAAGATGATGTGACCGATGTGGTCCGCAGCATTGGAGAGCTGCCGGCAGGGCAAAAGGTATTTATCCTGGCCTTGCTGCGCCAGCATAAAAACCGGGATCTCCGCGAAGAGCTTAATATATTGATACAGAAAGGATTTACGCGTATCTATCAACCCGCCAAAGGCAAATCGGCTACTGGTGAAGTGCATGACATAGAAGGATTGCTGGAGCAGACCGATAAGGCCATCAAAGATGCCATAAAGCCGGGAGGGGACTGGTATATTCTTGTTGATCGATTGATTACCAAAGAGTTTGACGAAGATGATCTGCACCGTATATCTGATTCAGTAGGCACAGCCTTTTATGAAGGAGAAGGAGACATATATATAGAAGTGCAGGATGGCACAAAGGCCAAGCTTCTGCATTTCAATAACCGCTTCGAACTGGATGGATTGCAGTTTGAAGAGCCGGTTCCCAATCTTTTTTCCTTTAATAATCCCTTTGGAGCCTGCCCCACCTGCGAAGGATTTAGCCAGGTGCTGGGGATCGACAGCGAACTGGTAATACCCGATCGCCGGTTGAGCGTATATGATGGCGCCGTAGCTCCCTGGAAAGGAGAAAAGCTGGGCTGGTGGCGTGAACAATTTATCAAAGGCGCGAAAAAAATCGATTTTCCTGTTCATAAACCTATTGCTGATCTTACCAAAAAACAGCTGCAGCAGTTGTGGGAAGGACATGAGCATGCGCTTGGTATCAATGCCTTTTTTAAAGAAGTAGAACAAAACCTGTATAAGGTTCAGTATCGTGTATTATTGAGCCGCTATCGCGGACGTACACTTTGCCCCGATTGCCATGGCTACCGGCTGCGTAAAGAAGCGCTCTATGTGCAGGTAAATGGAAAACATATCGGAGAATTGAGTGAATGGCCGGTGCGTGACCTGAAACAATGGTTTGATGAGTTGCCCAAAGCACTCACCGAACATGAAGAGCAGATAGCCCGGCGTATTTTACTGGAGATCCAGCACCGGCTCAAAACATTGCTGGATGTAGGGCTTGGCTACCTTACCGTCAACCGGCTGGCCAATACGCTGAGTGGCGGCGAAAGCCAGCGCATACAGCTTACACGAAGCCTGGGTAGTAATCTCACCGATTCATTATACATACTCGATGAACCTTCCATAGGCCTGCACTCGCGCGATACCAGCAACCTCATTCGTGTGCTCAAAGAACTGCGTGATCTTGGTAATACCGTGGTGGTGGTAGAGCATGATGAAATGATGATGCAGGAAGCCGATTATATTATTGATATGGGGCCACTGGCTTCACATCTCGGCGGACAGGTAATTGCCACAGGTACCTATAAAGAGATATTGAAAAATCCGGAAAGTCTGACCGGTAAATATCTTTCTGGTAAACTGAAAATAGACATGCCGGCAACGCCGCGTAAGTGGAACCGGTCGCTAACTGTGAAGGGAGCCCGGCAGCATAATCTTAAGGATATTGATGTGACCTTTCCGCTCAATGTACTGTGTGTGGTAAGCGGGGTAAGTGGTAGTGGTAAGACCACACTGGTTAAGCA
Source organism: Chitinophagaceae bacterium (assembly GCA_047600605.1). GTDB lineage: Bacteria > Bacteroidota > Bacteroidia > Chitinophagales > Chitinophagaceae > CAYMZZ01. The sequence continues at coordinate 598,767 of JASGKK010000002.1, forward strand.
AATACTCTATCCGGCATTGCGCAAGCTGAAAGGCGAGCCGGCAGATAAGGTAGGTTTTCATAAATCGATTGAAGGTGATGTGGAGTCTGTTGCCCAGATAGAGCTGGTAGATCAGAACCCGATCGGCAAATCATCGCGCAGTAACCCGGTAACCTATATCAAGGCCTATGATGAAATACGCGATTTGTTTGCCCGCCAGCCATTGAGCAAGATGCGTGGTTTCCAACCCAAACATTTTTCATTTAATGTAGATGGTGGTCGCTGCGATACCTGCAAGGGTGAAGGCGAACAGGTGGTGGAAATGCAATTTCTGGCCGATGTGCACCTGGTCTGTGAATCCTGTGGCGGCAAACGTTTCAAGGAAGAAGTGCTGGAAGTAAAGTACAGGGACAAAAGCATTTTTGATGTGCTGGAAATGGGCGTGGATGAGGCCATCGACTTTTTTTATGAAGAGAAAAACCTGTCGCGTGCTCTGCAGCCACTGAGCGATGTGGGACTGGGTTATATCAAACTGGGCCAATCATCTGACACGCTCTCTGGTGGTGAGGCACAGCGGGTAAAGCTGGCTTCTTTCCTGGGCAAGGGCAGGGTAAATCACAAAGTGCTGTTCATATTTGATGAGCCTACCACAGGGCTTCATTTTCATGATATTGGTAAACTGCTGGCCAGTTTTCAGGCGTTGATTGAGCAGGGGCATTCCATAGTGGTGATTGAGCACAATATGGATGTGATCAGAGCGGCAGACTGGCTGATCGACCTGGGTCCCGAAGCCGGCGATGAAGGGGGAGAGCTGGTTTATGCCGGGGTGCCGGCCGGTGCCAAAAAGGTCAAACAAAGCCATACCGGCCGTTTTTTGTAAAAAAGAAATCCCTGGAAGCCGGATTATTGACAAAAATCAAAGAATAGAGTGAAAAGGCTGACTATCATGATAGTCGGCCTTTTTTTATATCACCTCAACGTAGTTTCAATACGTGTCGATCGTATATTTGCTACCCCCGGGCAAGAAAAATTTCGGAGGAATACTTGCATAATCCAAAACCCGCATATAGATTTGTGACAGCTTCTGGATACGGCCCTTTACAATTGTCTGTATCCATTTCCTTCCAAATCTTCTGAAATCCGTACCACTAAATCCTTTATTGCAGCAAACATTGTGTGTAGTGCATCTGATGTGCCTGGTATTCGTTTGACTATTCCTGGAAACCCCATCTAATTTCCAACTCCTTCGAAAGCTCGGAATCCGTTCTCCTTTGAATGATCACTCAACGTAGTAGTCATTTAACACTTGTACCTATAATCTAAAACTCTGAGCGATGAAAAAGATCTACTTTTTAACACTAATCCTGCTGGCAGCTGTGACGGGATGGTCACAGGCAACCTATACATGGATTGGAAACAACAACGCAAGCTGGCAGACAGCAGCCAGTTGGAGCCCTGCCCGTACTACGCCGGCAGCCACTGACATTCTGTTGTTCAATGCTGGTAATACCCGCACGATAACAAACTTTCCAACAACACAAACTGTTGGTCGTATTCACGTTAGCAACAACACTAACATCCGTCTTCAAGCGCCCACTTTCACACAAACGCTGACTATTGGCGATGGCTCTGGAGATGATTTTATCATTGAAGCTGGCTCCTTTTTTACTCAGGATCAAAGTATGAACGAGATAAGGCTAGCTGTTAATGCAACTGCAAACATTGCCGGCACTTACACTATTGAAAATGGCGTGGGGTTTTATCTGACTAATAGTGGTGCAGTAGCCACTGTAACTGGTACCATTATTAATTCAAATGGTGCGATTAATAGTGCTTCTGCTATCAAACTTATTTTTAATGGCGGTACCTATGTGCATGATATTAATGGTGGTACGATCCCTACTGCAGCTTGGAATGCCGGTTCTACACTGGATATGGCGGGTGTAACCAACAGCTGGCCTGCTGGGACCGGTCAGACATTTGTAAATGTGCGCGTTGCAGACATAACAGGTAATACAACAATCGGTTCCAATTTTACGTGCACTGGTGATTTTACAGTCGCCTATACGGCTAATGCTGATCTGCGTATTAATAACGGTTCAAGCAATACTGCCTATACTTTATCAGTAGGAAATTATATTCAATCTGCCGGCAATTTTATTATAACCAGTAATGATGGTAATGGTGGTGGTAATTTAAATGTTGCAGGTGATTTCAGTCTGTCTGGAGGTAATTTTATGATGCGGGATGATAATGGTACAGTGGCAGGCTTTAATGTTGCTGGAAATTATAGTCAGTCAGGAGGAACTTTTTATCTGCGTGATGCTACTTCAGGTACTTCTACAGCCAATGTTACTGGTAATGTCCTGATGACTGCCGGGACAATGAATTTCAGCAACCTTAATAATCAGACCGGCACATTAAATGTCGGTGGTAATTTTACCCATTCAGCCGGCACATTTACTGAAACGGGAAATGGAAGTAGTAATGGTGTAATTAATTTTAATGGAACAAGCGTACAGACGTATTCCCGCACCAGTGGCACTAACAGCAATACATTAACATATAACATTACAAACGGAGCTGCGGTTGATTTTGGTTCAACAGGAGTCATTACAGGAACAGGCACTACTTTCAATGTGAATGCAGGTGGTAAACTGATTACTTCTCATGCAAATGGAGTTAACTCTACTGGTAGTAACGGATCAATTCAGACCAATACACGAACTTTCAATGCTGGAGCAGATTACGAATTCCGTGGTGCTTCTACAGGTGTATTTAATACTACAGGTGGTGCTTCTGCTAATGATGTGCGTGATCTGATCATTAACAATACAAGTGGTCAGGTATCTATGGCTAAAAACTTTACTATAACCCGCGCACTGACACTGACCAACGGTTATGTTACGCCCGGAGCCAATACCCTGTTGGTAGGTACTGCCGGTACTTCTACAAGCAGCAATGGTGCTTATGTAAATGGTCAACTGAGCAAACAATTCAATAACGCTACTGGATTTACTTTTTATGTTGGTAAAGTATCAGGTGGCTTACGTTCAATCGGGTTCACTCCCACATCAGGTACTGGTACTTCCACATTCGTGGCAGAATTCCTCAGAACTTCAGGGGCCACTGTTGGTTCTGTATATGGATCTGGAATTAGCCGCGTAAGTCAGTGCGAATATTGGACATTGAACCGGAATGCTGGTGGTAATAGAATAGGCCGGGTTACCCTTTCATGGAATGCAAACAGCAATTGTGGCACAGCTCCTTATGTAACCAGTCTGGGTACATTGCGCGTAGCTCGTCATGATGGCACTGCCTGGACCAACGCAGGCTCTATAAACGGTGCTGATCTTGGAAGTTCACTGACTTCAGGATTTATCACTTCAGATGTAGTAAACAATTTCAGCCCCTTCGCGCTGGCTACCAGCAATGCGGCTGAGAACCCACTCCCTGTAATGTTTGCCGATGTAAAAGCTTACAGCAAAAACAATGGCGTACAGGTAGAATGGAGCAACCTGACTGAGCGTGAGATTTTAAATTATGAAGTAGAACGTTCTGCCAATGGTATCGACTTCTATGCTGTTAATCAGCAGCTGCCCAAGAGCAACCGTGACGACAAGGCTTCTTATACCTTCTTTGATGCAAGTCCTGTAAACGGTGCCAACTACTACCGTGTACGAGTGCAGGAGCAAACTGGCAAAGTGATTTACAGCAAGATCCTGCGTGTGGAAATGGGCAGCACCAAATACAGCTTCAGCCTGTATCCCAACCCTGTAACAGGTAAGCAGCTGACTGTAAGCCTGAATGGTGTGAAGCAAGGTAAATACAATGTCCAGATCATTGACGCAGCTGGTCAGCGCGTGTTTACTACCAACCTGTCTAATGTAGGTACTGGTGTAACACAAATGATCGAACTGCCTGCCAATGTTAAAACAGGCATGTATATGATGATTGTCAACGGCGACAACTATCGTGAGACACAACAATTCATCGTTCGATAAGAGAGAGAACCAATAGAGAACAAAAAGGGCTGGCCGTAAGGTCAGCCTTTTTTTCGTTATAAGCGGTAAGTTTTAAGTAATAAGTAAGGTAAAGGGTATAAAAGTATAAAGGGTATAAAGGTTTAAAGGGTATAAAGTGTAAAACTCGGTATTTGATCTGACAGGTAATCTTGATTGACAAAGATTGATCCAGTCGGGTCAACTATTTTCCTGGCAAGTCCTCTTTTCAATGTGGGAGTACATTGCCAGGAAAATATTGAGGGTTCAAAACTGTACGATTAGTTTAAGCTTATCTGACACTGTCTGTAAGATCAAATCCTGACTATTGCACATTAGCATATTAGTTAGTACATCAGCTGTACTAGTTTATTTCCTTTTTCTTCTTCGCACCCGCCCATCTGCCTTCTCCCTTCCACCTTACTTAAAACTTATCACTTAAAACTTACAACTCAAAAGGCCGCTGCATAACGCAACGGCCTTTTAATAATATGCGGCTGGTGTACTCCCTTAACGTTTTCCCTCTCACCTTACTTACAACTTATCACTTAAAACTCATAACTTATCTCAGCTTGTCCAGGCTCTTCACCAGTTTCTCATCTTTCCAGATACCACGGGTAGCCATAATATAACCGGCAACGATAGCAAAAACGATGACAGCTGTAAGGGAGAAATGGCCTTTTTCAAATTTACCGATCTGGATAAAATAAAGAATCAGCAGAATGACCGACAGGGCGATACCGCCAATGCTGAGTTTGAACTGCGTCTTCCGGTCCTTGAACAGGAAGATGGTGATACCTGCGAGCAATACCGAAAAACCAGTCAGCACCAGGATAAAGAAATTGCTGCCTGCATCCAGCTCATCATAGGTCGATATATTACTGATCAGCCTGTTGCCGGTATAAAAAGGAAACCGGAAACTAAGAAAAGAGGCAACAGCTGCTAAAAGCAGCCAAAGGCTTTGCTGACGTTGGATCATGCTACGATTTTTACCAAAAATAATATAACTAATGTAAAAGCCATGCCTTATTGCTTAACCCAGTTCGGGGTAAAGCGGGAACCGTTGCATCAGTTCTTTTACCTGGGCTTTGGTATGGGCGATCACCTTTTCATCATCCGGGCTTACCAGTACTCCGTCAATCAGGCTCACCACCGTTTCCATATCGGCTTCCTTAAGACCTCGGGTAGTGATAGCTGGTACACCCACGCGGATACCCGATGTTACAAAAGGTGACTTATCGTCGAAAGGAACGGCGTTTTTATTAAGTGTGATATGCGCTTTGTCCAGCGTTTCCTGCGCTTTTTTACCAGTCAGATTTTTGTTGCGGAGGTCGATCAGCATGAGATGGTTGTCTGTACCGTTGCTGATCAGATCATAACCACGGCTTACCAGGGCTTTTGCCATAGCCTGCGCATTGCTGATGACCTGTTTGGCATATACGGCAAAATCGTCGGAAAGGATCTCACCAAATGACACAGCCTTGGCTGCAATCACGTGTTCCAGCGGACCACCCTGTGTACCGGGGAAAACGGCCAGGTCAAGCAACTGGCTCATGGTACGGGTATTGCCCTTGGGATCTTTGATGCCCCAGGGATTTTCAAAATCATGACGCAGCATGATCACCCCGCCACGCGGACCACGCAGGGTTTTGTGGGTGGTTGAAGTGACTATATGGCAATATTCAAAGGGATCGTTGAGGAGTCCTTTGGCAATGAGACCAGCGGGGTGAGCAATATCAGCGAGTAAAATGGCGCCGATTCTGTCGGCTACTTCACGGATCCGTTTATAATCCCAGTTGCGGCTATAGGCTGAAGCACCACAGATGATCATTTTAGGTTTTTCGGCCAGCGCTTTTGCCTCCAGTTGCTCATAATCTACCAGTCCGGTTTCTTTTTTTACACCATAAAAGATGGCCTGATAGTGTTTGCCGCTGAAGTTGGCCGGGCTGCCATGTGTAAGGTGGCCACCCATGCTCAGATCGAGGCCAAGTACTTTATCGCCCGGTTTTACGCAGGCCAGGAAAACGGCTGCATTGGCCTGGGCGCCGCTGTGGGGTTGCACATTGGCCCAGCTCAGGTTGAAGATCTGCTTCAGCCGGTTGATAGCAAGTGTTTCAATTTCATCTACTATCTCGCAACCACCATAATAACGCTTGCCGGGATAGCCCTCTGCATACTTATTAGTGGCTACTGTACCCATCGCCTGCATAACCTGCAGGGAAGTAAAGTTTTCTGAAGCGATAAGTTCGATACCATAACGCTGACGGTCAAGTTCCTGACGGATGAGATCGAAAATCTGTTGATCTTTTTGCATAATAGCAGATGCTGTTTTGAGCGGTGAGGGCCAGTTGTTGAAAAACGGCCGGAATTATATAATTGCCAGACCCAATCAGTTGGCAATCCGCCGCAAAAGTACGTGGCCCCAGCTTTGAAAAGACCGGTATGCGGATAACTTTTTGTTTGTGTTAAAAAGTATTACTTTCGTTGGCTTTTGTTGCTGCAACAACGGCACAAAGCAATGGTAAGGGACCCCGAGCAGTTACCGAATCATTTTTTTAACAGCATCCGCCCGGCGGACGGGTTATTACATGAAGGCAATCATACCAGTAGCAGGCGCAGGCACCAAATTGCGCCCACACAGTTATACTCAACCCAAGGCGCTCATACCACTGGCCGGTAAAACCGTGCTTAGCATCATCGTCGACCAGATGCGTGAGGCCGGTATCCAGGAATTTGTATTTATCGTAGGGTACCTGGGCGATAAGATCAGGGATTATGTGAAAGCAAAATATCCTGATCTGCAGGCACACTATGTACAGCAGATAGACCGGCAGGGTGTAGGCCATGCCATCCAGATCACCAAAAATGTTGTAAACAACGATGAGGTGATAGTCGTACTGGGTGATACCATCTGCGAATACAATGTACAGGAAGTAGTAAATAGCCCCGACTCCATGCTGGGCGTACGTAAGGTGGATGATCCCCGTGAGTTTGGAGTAGCCGAGCTGGGCGAAGATGGTTTTATAGAACATGTGGTGGAGAAACCACAGATACCCAAATCAAATCTGGCACTGGTTGGTATTTATAAGATCAAGGAAAGTAATCAGCTGTTTGACTGCCTGGAAAGTAATTATCTGCAGGGGCTGCGCTCTCATGGTGAATACAGCCTCACTGACGCCCTCGACTGTATGCTGCGTCAGGGTATAAAATTCAAACCATTTAAGGTAGACAGTTGGTTTGACTGCGGCCGCAAGGAAACATTGCTGGAGTCGAATGCCACCTTACTAAAGAAGTTTGAGCGCAGGGATGAGACAGAATATAAGTTTGAGAATACCGTCATCATTCCGCCTGTCAGTATTGGGGACGGATGCGATATCCGCAATTCTATTATAGGGCCCAATGTGACCATTGGCGAAAACACCCGCATCAATTATTCGATTATCCGCAACTCCATCATCGGGTCTTATTCCACCCTGTATGATATCGTGCTCGAAAACTCCATCATAGGCAGCGATACTGCGCTCAAGGGAGAAACACGGCGATTGAGTATTGGCGACAATACCAGCATCGACCTCGGGTGAACCTCATTGGTTCCTGCCTGTTATCTTTGTACACAACAAGTGTACTATGACAGCATTTATCCGCGAAGGAAAGATCCACAATCGTATAACCGGGCTTTTTGGTATTGATTTCCCGCTCATCCAGGCCGGCATGATCTGGGCAAGTGGCTGGCGACTGGCCAGTGCTGTCAGCAATGCAGGCGGCCTGGGTATGCTGGGCAGTGGCAGCATGTATCCCGATGTATTGCGGGAACATATCCGCAAGTGCAGGGCAGCGACCTCACGGCCCTTTGCAGTAAATGTACCATTACTGTATCCGGATATTGATCAGCATATTCAGATCATCGTCGAGGAAGGTGTAAAGATTGTATTCACCTCGGCTGGTAATCCACGTACCTGGACATCTCTCCTCAAAGAAAAAGGCATTACAGTAGTGCACGTGGTCAGCAGCAGCAAATTTGCCCGCAAGGCAGAAGAAGCCGGTTGTGACGCGGTGGTAGCCGAAGGGTTCGAAGCCGGCGGACATAACGGGCGCGAGGAAACGACCAGCCTGGTCCTGACACCCGCCGTGGCTGCGGCCGTAAAAATCCCTGTGATCAGTGCGGGAGGGATTGCAACCGGCCGTCAAATGCTGGCAGCAATGATCCTGGGGGCAGAAGGCGTGCAGATGGGCAGCCGCTTTGTAGCCAGTGAGGAAGCCAGTTCGCACCAGGCCTTCAAAGAAGCGGTGATCAATACCAATGAAGGAGATACCGTGTTGACTCTCAAACAGCTGACCCCCGTGCGGCTGATCCGCAACCAGTTTTATGAACAGGTACTCGATGCCGAAGCCAGGTGTGCTTCTGCCGATGAACTGAAAACCCTGCTGGGGCGGGGACGTGCCAAGAAAGGCATGTTTGAAGGCAACCTGCAGGAAGGAGAACTGGAGATCGGGCAGGTAAGCAGTATACTCGATAGTATTTTACCGGCCGCGGAGATCGTAAAAAAAGTACAGACAGAAATGCTGGCTGCTTTGGAAAATCCACTGGGTTTGCAGTAACTTTATCCCGTGGCGACCGGTGTATATGTATTAGACCTAACCATTATTTACCATCAAAAACGGTCACATGAAAATCAAACTGCTTCTTCTCTCCATGGGCCTGCTGGGTTTCGGCATGGCGCATGCAGATAATAACCCCGACCCTGGTCCTGCTGCCTGCGACAATAAAGGAAAAAAAGATGACCTCATCGGCATGGTTGTACATGCTGATACACGCAAGCCGTTAAAGGATGTAAACGTTACCGCTTACCTGTCTTCAAAAAAAGAAAAATCGGTGATCACCGATGAGGTAGGCAACTATGCTTTTGAAGAACTCAAACCCGGTTCATACAAATTTGTGTTTGAAAAAGCAGGCTATAAAAAAGTTACCAAGGAAAAAGTAATTGTAAAAGCCGATGATGCATTTCAGATCAATATTGAAATGATCGAAGCGAAGGATTTTGAACTGGTGCCATCACCCATGCACTTTGTCGATTTCTAGTGGTCAGTACCTGTTGACCGGTGATCAGGAATGAGTATGTATAAACACCTTCCGCCTTTCAATCCTTTACCTTACTTATTACTTAAAACTTACAACTTATAACACAAAGAAGTCCGCCAGAGGCGGACTTCTTTGTGTTCATGGCTTTACTATATGGATCAGTCTATGTTGTCATCGTCGATGTCGAAGTTGTCGGCTGTTTTCTTGATCAGAAATTCTTTCTTCTTGTCGAGGATGTTTTTGTATTTCTTGTAGGTTTCGGCAGAAGCTTCTTTATCATTGATCAGCAGTTTGCCGTTTTTGTGCTGGATGGTATAAGGCTCTTTTTTATTCAGGAGGCCATCGTTGTCAAGACCATCTACCAGTTCCTTGTACAGTTTTAGCTCGGCTTTGGCTTTTTCGATACTCACCTTTGCTTCTTCGAGGTTTTTGCGGAGTTCGGGCTCCATCTTTTTCAATTCTTCCTGTACTTCTTTCATTTTCAGGTCAAACTTCATATCCTTTAGTTCTGCCAGGTCTTTTTTCAGTTCCTGCAGGTCTTCTTTACTCAGTTCGGCCTGAATTTTCTGTACATCTATATCTTTCAGTGCAGCTTTCACTTCTTCCTGGATTTTTGCCATATCCACTTTCGACATTTCCCGCTGTATATCAGCTTTGATTTTTTCCATGTCTATTTCTTTCAAAGCCATGGTCAGGTCTTTCTGCATTTTTTCTACATTGATGGCAGCCAGCGATTCACTGACGTCTTTCTGGATCTTCGAAAAATCGAGATTCTTCATAGCCTGTTCCACCTCTTTCATGGCACGGCTCATTTCGCGGTCAATATCCACTTTGTCGAGTTGCTCAATGGCTTCATCGAGGTCACGTACCTGGCGTTCGCGTTTGTCAGGCGATTTGCCGGGAATGGTGTCTGTGGTTACTTCAGATGTTGTTAAACGGGAGGGTTGCTGACGAAAATCCCAGGATACGAGTGCGAGGCTTATCAGGGCCAGGGCGGCAATAGCCACTACTTTACCTGTTGCGATGGTTGTTGGTTTCATAATTTCAGTTTTGTGTTTTTTCTATGCACGAAGCATTTCGTATCAAATATACGATCGGTTTCGTATTAAGTTACAGCTTTTCCGGGTTTTATTTTTATTTAACAAAAAGCCCCCGACCGTATGGCCGGAGGCTTTTTCCTGAGCAGAGGAAGATGCCGGGAAATTAGTTTTTGCGCATAGCCCACTTAATCAATTCTTTCCAGGTAGGCTTTTTACCGTACATAAGGATACCGGTACGGTAGATCTTGCCGGCAAACCAGGTAGTGAATACAAAACCTGCCACAAGGGCTGCCATGGATGCACCCAGTTGCCACCAGGGCACAGTACCGGGTACGCCAAATGGTATGCGGGCCAGCATGATGATCGGCGAGCTGAAAGGAATGATACTGCCCCATACAGCTATAGGACTGGTTGGGTCTTTAATCGCCGCAGTCATGATGGCGATGGAGATAATAACCAGCATGGTGATCGGGAAACTGAGTGATTGTGCTTCGCGCATATCTTCATTTACTGCACTGCCGATAGCAGCATAGAGTGAAGCATAGAAGAAGAAACCGCCCAGCAGATAGAATGCAAAACAGAAAACGAACAGGGGAATATTGGTGCTGGTAAATACCTGTTGTACGGTATCAAGCATACCACCCATGCCGGCGACGCCACCCGATGTTTTGGTCACATTGTATATGACAAATACCAGTAGTACCCACAGAAAGAACTGGGTAAGCGCTACCAGGCCTATACCAATGATCTTGCCGAGCATCAGTTGAAACGGTTTTACAGACGATACGATCACTTCTGCAATACGGTTGGTCTTTTCTTCCAGTACACCCATCATTACCTGTGTGCCATACAGCAGCAGGATGATGTACATCAGGAAACCACTCGTATAACCAATCACTGTAGCGATGCCTGAGTTGGAACGTTCGTCATTAATATTAACAGGCGTAATACGGAGCTTGCTGTTTTCGAGAATATTCTTTTTGGCATCGTCAATACCCAGTTTTTCATTTTTTACACCGGTCCAGATATTATTGAGTTTGGCCTGCACGGGTTCAATACCCTGAATGCCCATAGTGCGGCTGGTAAAAAGCGGGTAAGACTTCTGGTTGCCGGTTTCCCAGTTAAGACTGTCGGGGATCAGTACAAAAGCATCAAAGCCTCTTTCGGCAAAATGCTGCCGCAGGCTATCCGGGTTGTCTTTGGAAAGAATGAGCAGCGAAGAGCTGTCGCGCAGATTCTCTCTTTGTATACGGCCTTCATCGAAATAACCTGACTGATCTACTATGGCAATGGTTAGCTTCCTGTCGCTGCTGGATGCAATATAGCCGGTACCAAATATCAGCAGCAGATACATGATCGGGAAAAGGATGGTGCTGATGATAAATGTCTTCTTGCGTACCCTTGTGAGGTATTCGCGTTGTATAATTATTAATGTCTTATTCATGGTGTTGCTGGTTTGAGGTTGAGTGCTGTCTTATTTTACTTCCTGAAATTGGCGGGCTGCGGGTGTATTGCCTACCAGTTTGATGAATATATCATTGAGTGAAGGAAGCTGTTCGTTGAACGATTCTATACTCAATCCTTTATTGATAAAATACTGGAGTACTTCATTGTTGGAGGCATAAGAATGAAGTTTGAGTGTTACTTCTTTTTCTTTCTTATCCTTCAGTTCAAACAGGTCGATGGCCAGATGCTCGGGCAATATGGGATTATTGAAAGTGATCTTAAAGAGGTTGTCTTTAAAATCCTGTTTGACCTGTTTTACGGTGCCATCCAGTATTTTGGTACCTTTGTTGACGAGTGCAATATGATCGCAGATTTCTTCAACCTGCTCCATACGGTGTGTACTGAAAATAATCGTAGCACCGCGCTGCGCCAGGTTATAGATTTCGTCTTTGATAAGATTGGCATTTACCGGGTCAAGACCACTGAAGGGTTCATCGAGGATGATAAGTTTGGGCTCATGCAGTACAGTCGTTACAAACTGCAGTTTCTGACTCATACCTTTTGAAAGGTCTTCTACTTTTTTATTCCACCAGCTATCCATATCAAAACGGCCAAACCATTCACGGATCTTGCGGGTGGCTTCCAGTTTATTAAGACCTTTGAGCTGTGCGAGATAAAGGGCCTGCTCACCGATTTTCATCTTTTTGTAAAGACCGCGCTCTTCCGGCATATAACCGATTTTTCCAATATCGTTGACCGGATCAAATTTCTTTCCATCAAAGATGATCTCTCCCTGGTCGGGATAAAAGATTCCGGTGATCATACGGATCAGCGTGGTTTTGCCGGCACCATTGGGGCCAAGCAATCCGAATATCTGGCCTTGCTCAATGCTGAGACTGATATCGTCCACAGCTTTTTGCGTTGCAAAATACTTTCTCAGGTGTTGTAGTTCCAGTATAGGCATGTCGGTTAGTTTGTAAGGCAAAAATAGCCGTTATGAGCTACCGTTACGAATTATCAGGCAAACTGTACGAATGCCGGCGCAAACGGTTTGATTTGGGGTGCCAAATTTTGAGTGGGGCGAGCCTGCTTTATTAAACACCTGTTATGCAGCACTATGCGCGACAGGGCTGCAGGCATGCATATATCCGTTTAATACAGACAATAAAGGGTATTCAGAAAAACCATTAGTATCAACTTCTTCTATTAAAGGGAAAAGAAAGTTGTATTGTTTTTCAATTGCAGCAATTGCGGAGATAAAAGAGTAATGTGGGAGGAGATTTCAGACAGTAATAAGCCGGGCAATGTAGTCAGCAATTTTTTCTCCATCCATGGCAGCGCTTACAATACCCCCTGCATAGCCGGCCCCTTCTGCACAGGGATAAAGACCTTTTATTTGGGGATGTTGTAAATACTCATTGCGGGGTATGCGTACAGGCGATGAAGTGCGCGATTCGGTTGCCACCAGCACAGCTTCGTTGGTATAGTAACCTTTCATTTTTTTTCCGAAAGCCTGCAATGCTTCCTGCAGACTGCGTGCTACAAAAGAAGGCAACACCTCATTTAAAGGCACACTGCTGATACCCGGCAGGTAAGAGCAGTCGGGCAGGGTAGATGATGTCTGCCGGCGGGTAAAGTCAACCAGTCGTTGAGCGGGTGCTACCAGCCGTCCGCCACCGGCTGCAAAAGCGGCCTGCTCTACGGCCTGCTGAAAACGCATTAGCAGCAGCGGATCCTGCAGGTCTGGCCTGGGCTGGTTTCCATGGCGTTTTAGAAAACGGCTGGCATCGGCCTGGTCTACGGTCACTACCATGCCGCTATTGGCAAAAGGATTATTCCGTTTGGAGGGGCTCCAGCCGTTTACCACCAGTTCGCCAGGTGAGGTGGCAGCAGGAGCAATGATGCCTCCCGGGCACATACAGAAAGAAAATACTCCTTTGCCTTCTACCTGTTGTACCAGGCTGTAAGAGGCGGGGGGTAGGAAAGGATCGCGTACGGCGCAATGATACTGGGCTCCATCGATAATGGATTGGGGGTGTTCCACGCGTACGCCCAGGGCAAAGGGTTTGGCTTCCAGCAATAGTTGCCGGCGGTGCAATAGCTCGAATATATCACGGGCAGAGTGGCCGGTGGCCAGTATCACTGCATCGCCGGTCCATTGCTGACCATTGGCCGTCACCACTCCTTTTATATGATCACTTTCCAGTATCAGGTCAGTTACCTTATGTTCAAAATGAATCTGGCCGCCACAGTCCAGTATCTGCTGGCGCATGGCAGTGATGATATGCGGGAGTTTGTTGGTGCCGATATGCGGGTGCGACTGGTAAAGAATTTTTTCTTCTGCTCCAAAATGCACAAAGAGACTCAGGATACGGTTTATATCACCTCTTTTGGAGCTGCGGGTATATAACTTGCCATCGCTGTAGGTGCCGGCTCCTCCTTCTCCAAAACAGTAATTGCTTTCGGGGTTTACAATGCCTTCCTTGTTCATGGCCGCCAGATCCCGGCGGCGTGCACGTACGTCTTTGCCCCGCTCCAGGATCACCGGGCGGATACCCGCTTCCAGCAGTTTCAATGCAGCAAAGAGACCTGCTGGTCCGGCGCCTACAATAATAACCTGTGAAGTGGCATGCGTTACATCGCGAAATGAAAAAGGAAAAACTGTACGGGGTTTATACGGCTCTCCCCAGTAAGCCTGTACAGTCATATTAACCCAGGCCTGTTTACCCCGGGCATCAATAGATTGCCGGATAGGAGTATAGCCTGTAATGACAGTGGGTGAAACTGCCAGCACCTGTGCCACCAGGGCTTTGACCGATTGTTCGTTAGCGGCCTCGGCAGGAAGGAGACGTAACGTAATTTCTTTTTGCATTGGCCAGGTATTTATCCTGAAACAAATTGAACCGCAAATTTAAGTACTCTTATTGCAATGGCGAAACCAGTTGCGTGGAACATGATACAGTGGAACATAAAACAAGCATGAATAAGCAGGGTTTTTACCGTACTATCAGACGCCAAAAAGACATGTACTGACAATTCATGCAAGTGGTCATTTTTTTCTTGTAGTAATACTAAAAACTCATTACCTTCAAAAGGTATCATTCCAATTCCGGGTTAAATCACCATTTGTATTTCGTACAGTCTGTGGAGCAATTGCGAAACAGATTTTTTCCGTATTGCCAGGAGGTGTATTACCTGTTCATCTGTCAAAAGGGGGGAATCCGACACCTGAGAAATTTGCGGCATTTTGCAGGCGGATGATAAAGTTTTTTTTGTTTAAAAAACAGGAGAAATAGGTCTTTTTTTTGAATAAAAAAATCGCTTTTTAGGATTGATTTATCGAAGGGGAAAAAATGGGGAATAAAAATTTTTTTTTATAAAAGAATTGGTGATATTCGCCGTCCTGTCCAAGTTTTTTTACTGACATTTTGTGTAGAAGTTTTCAGGACATTTTTCAGAGACTATAATTAACACGATATATAAACTGCTACGTTACTGATGGAGAAGAACGCTGAAAAAGTCTGGTCCAATTGCTTAAAGATCATCAAGGATATTGTTGAGTGGCAGCATTTCAAAACATGGTTTGAACCCATCAGGCCGGTATCATTAAAAAATAACGTGTTAGTGATCCAGGTGCCCAGTCAGTTCTTTTTTGAATACCTCGAAGAGCATTATGTCAATTTATTGGCAAAGACTTTGAAGAGAGAATTGGGTAAGGAAGCGCGGCTGGAATACCGGATCATGGTAGACAGCGGCAATAGTAAGAACAAACCCCTGACCATGGATGTTACAGGACAGGGTTACAAAACTTTTTCAAATAACGAAATGGACTTTCCGCTAATCATCAACAATCCTGTCAAGAATCCGTTTGTGATTCCGGGCTTGAAGAAGATGCAGATCGATCCGCAGCTGAATCATATTTACACATTTGACGCCTTTATAGAAGGAGACTGTAACCGGGTAGCCCGCCGTGCCGGTAAAACAGTAGCCGAAAAACCCGGTGCCAATTCTTTCAATCCCCTCGTTATTTATGGTGGTGTAGGGTTGGGTAAAACCCACCTGGCACAGGCTATAGGCAATGAAGTAAAACGGCTTCATCCCAATAAAGTGGTATTGTATGTGAGCTCTGAGAAGTTCATCAACCAGTTTATGGACCATAGCCGCAATAACGCTATCAACGATTTTATCCATTTTTATCAACTGATAGATGTATTGATCATTGATGACGTGCAGTTTTTTGCCAAGGCTGAAAAATCGCAGGATGCTTTCTTTGCTATCTTTAACCACCTCCACCAGTCGCATAAGCAGTTGATTCTCACTTCAGATAAGTCGCCCAAGGATCTGGATGGGGTACAGGAGCGGCTCCTGAGCCGCTTCCGCTGGGGATTAAGTGCCGATCTGCAGATACCGGATTACGATACCCGGATCGACATCCTGGAGAAGAAAATGAAAAATGACGGTCTGGAGATGCCCCGTGAAGTGGTAAAGTATATTGCCTATAATATTAACAGCAATGTGCGCGAACTGGAAGGAGCATTGATTTCACTGTTGGCACAATCTTCGCTTAATCGTAGGGAAATAGACCTAGATTTAGCTAAGAAAGTGTTGCGAAACTTTGTGAAATCATCCAGTAAAGAGATTACCATCGACACCATTCAGCGTATGGTATGTGAATACTTCGATGTGTCGTATGATAAGCTCCTGCAAAAGACCCGCAAACGCGAGATCGTGCAGGCACGCCAGATTACGATGTACCTGGCCAAGGCATTTACCAAAAATTCACTCAAGACAATTGGTGAGCATTTTGGTGGCCGTGATCATACCACGGTTATCCACTCCTGCCAGACGGTAAAGGATCTGATGGATACCGATGCCATTTTCCGTGAAAATGTACTGGAGCTGCAGCAGAAGGTACAGTTGGCATCCATGTAAGTATATATCACGCCCAACTCATTATACCCGGATACTGTTATCAGCATCCGGGATTTTTTTTATCTCCCCGCTCAATATGTTTGGCAATTCTTTCTCAATAGCTTATTTTTGCCACCCCTTCAGAAAGACCTGAGGCTAAAGCAAATGAGAAAGAAGGGATTATAGCTCTTGCTACACAATAGCAGGATTTCGGCCGGTGAGGTGGATGAGTGGCTGAAATCAACGGTTTGCTAAACCGTCGTACGACCTTAAAGTTGTACCGAGGGTTCGAATCCCTCCCTCACCGCGATAACCGCCGTAGCTTTGTGAAGGCGGTTTTTATTTATCGGTTCCGGAGATTCCGGAATAATCGGGAAGTAGCCCCGCCATCGGCGGGGCACCTGGTAAGTTCGGGAAGTAGCGCAGGCCGGTAGCGCACCTGGTTTGGGACCAGGGGGTCGCAGGTTCGAATCCTGTCTTCCCGACGAAAAGTTAAAGTGGCTCTAAGCAATTAGGGCCACTTTTTTTATGGGGTATTACGTATATGTTTTGCAAAGTCTGAAAGATCAGCGTTACTATATTGGCTTTACTACGGATGTGGAAGCGCGTCTTCGTTTTCATAACGGCGGGTTGCAACGCTCCACGCGTCATCGTATTCCTTTCCGACTGGTGTTATTTGAAGAGTTTGCCACAAAGGAGGAAGCGTTAAAAAGAGAGCAGCAAATTAAATCCTGGAAAGGCGGTGTTGCCTTTCAGCAACTGATAGCCGGGAAGTAGCCCCGCCATCGGCGGGGCACCTGGTTTGGGACCAGGGGGTCGCAGGTTCGAATCCTGTCTTCCCGACGAAAAGTTAAAGTGGCTCTAAGCAATTAGGGCCACTTTTTTTATGGGGTATTACGTATATGTTTTGCAAAGTCTGAAAGATCAGCGTTACTATATTGGCTTTACTACGGATATGGAAGCGCGTCTTCGTTTTCATAACGGCGGGTTGCAACGCTCCACGCGTCATCGTATTCCTTTCCGACTGGTGTTATTTGAAGAGTTTGCCACAAAGGAGGAAGCGTTAAAAAGAGAGCAGCAAATTAAATCCTGGAAAGGCGGTGTTGCCTTTCAGCAACTGATAGCCGGGAAGTAGCCCCGCCATCGGCGGGGCACCTGGTTTGGGACCAGGGGGTCGCAGGTTCGAATCCTGTCTTCCCGACGAAAAGTTAAAGTGGCTCTAAGCAATTAGGGCCACTTTTTTTATGGGGTATTACGTATATGTTTTGCAAAGTCTGAAAGATCAGCGTTACTATATTGGCTTTACTACGGATGTGGAAGCGCGTCTTCGTTTTCATAACGGCGGGTTGCAACGCTCCACGCGTCATCGTATTCCTTTCCGACTGGTGTTATTTGAAGAGTTTGCCACAAAGGAGGAAGCGTTAAAAAGAGAGCAGCAAATTAAATCCTGGAAAGGCGGTGTTGCCTTTCAGCAACTGATAGCCGGGAAGTAGCCCCGCCATCGGCGGGGCACCTGGTTTGGGACCAGGGGGTCGCAGGTTCGAATCCTGTCTTCCCGACGAAAAGTTAAAGTGGCTCTAAGCAATTAGGGCCACTTTTTTTATGGGGTATTACGTATATGTTTTGCAAAGTCTGAAAGATCAGCGTTACTATATTGGCTTTACTACGGATATGGAAGCGCGTCTTCGTTTTCATAACGGCGGGTTGCAACGCTCCACGCGTCATCGTATTCCTTTCCGACTGGTGTTATTTGAAGAGTTTGCCACAAAGGAGGAAGCGTTAAAAAGAGAGCAGCAAATTAAATCCTGGAAAGGCGGTGTTGCCTTTCAGCAACTGATAGCCGGGAAGTAGCCCCGCCATCGGCGGGGCACCTGGTTTGGGACCAGGGGGTCGCAGGTTCGAATCCTGTCTTCCCGACGAAAAGTTAAAGTGGCTCTAAGCAATTAGGGCCACTTTTTTTATGGGGTATT
Source organism: Chitinophagaceae bacterium (assembly GCA_047600605.1). Lineage (GTDB taxonomy): Bacteria > Bacteroidota > Bacteroidia > Chitinophagales > Chitinophagaceae > CAYMZZ01. The sequence goes on from JASGKK010000002.1 coordinate 617,194, forward strand.
ACGTATATGTTTTGCAAAGTCTGAAAGATCAGCGTTACTATATTGGCTTTACTACGGATGTGGAAGCGCGTCTTCGTTTTCATAACGGCGGGTTGCAACGCTCCACGCGTCATCGTATTCCTTTCCGACTGGTGTTATTTGAAGAGTTTGCCACAAAGGAGGAAGCGTTAAAAAGAGAGCAGCAAATTAAATCCTGGAAAGGCGGTGTTGCCTTTCAGCAACTGATAGCCGGGAAGTAGCCCCGCCATCGGCGGGGCACCTGGTTTGGGACCAGGGGGTCGCAGGTTCGAATCCTGTCTTCCCGACGAAAAGTTAAAGTGGCTCTAAGCAATTAGGGCCACTTTTTTTATGGGGTATTACGTATATGTTTTGCAAAGTCTGAAAGATCAGCGTTACTATATTGGCTTTACTACGGATATGGAAGCGCGTCTTCGTTTTCATAACGGCGGGTTACAACGCTCCACGCGTCATCGTATTCCTTTCCGACTGGTGTTATTTGAAGAGTTTGCCACAAAGGAGGAAGCGTTAAAAAGAGAGCAGCAAATTAAATCCTGGAAAGGCGGTGTTGCCTTTCAGCAACTGATAGCCGGGAAGTAGCCCCGCCATCGGCGGGGCACCTGGTTTGGGACCAGGGGGGCGCAGGTTCGAATCCTGTCTTCCCGACGAAAAGTTAAAGTGGCTCTAAGCAATTAGGGCCACTTTTTTTATGGGGTATTACGTATATGTTTTGCAAAGTCTGAAAGATCAGCGTTACTATATTGGCTTTACTACGGATGTGGAAGCGCGTCTTCGTTTTCATAACGGCGGGTTGCAACGCTCCACGCGCCATCGTATTCCTTTCCGACTGGTGTTATTTGAAGTTTGCCACAAAGGAGGAAGCGTTAAAAAGAGAGCAGCAAATTAAATCCTGGAAAGGCGGTGTTGCCTTTCAGCAACTGATAGCCGGGAAGTAGCCCCGCCATCGGCGGGGCACCTGGTTTGGGACCAGGGGGCGCAGGTTCGAATCCTGTCTTCCCGACGAAAAGTTAAAGTGGCTCTAAGCAATTAGGGGCCTTTATGTTTTCCGTTTATATCTTATTAAGCGGCATATGGCAACGCAATGTTAGCGGAAGGTTTATTGATCTACTCCGCTTTATATTTGTTTAAGTTCCTTATTCCCCAAAGAGCAAGTATTAACTCTGCTACAAGACCAACTGAAAATAAAACCGATGGCAGCCCGTCTATCACCAAACTGATAATTCTGCCTGCTGCCAAACCAATCATAAAAAACACATTTGAAGTTGTTGCGATTTTCCAATGAAGTGGTTTGAGGATACCAATCACCCAAAGCACAACCATCCCCAGGTACAATCCCATCGTCGCTCTAAAAACGTTTTTTAAATCAGTAGACCCCACATTGAAGTCAAACAGTTTTGGAAGAATGCTATTGGGAAATAAACCGTATGCCAATGAAATAATTGTAATAAGGATCGCCGAAATAGTTAGGTGTAAGTTTTTCCTGTTTATCAAAATCTGAGATTAGAAATTGAATACATCTTTAAATTCTCTACCGATTGTATTTACGAAATCATAAGCATGTACTTCCGAAGATACGCTTTCGTTAGGCTAATTTACGAAGTTTGGTGTTTCCGGTTTTACAGACAGTCTACCTGTTTGTAAAACTCGTCAATAGACTTTAATTCTTTGATAAACAGGTTTGATATTTATTCAGCTATTCCGATAAAATGATAAAACGCTCTAAGAACTTAGGACCTTTTTTATTCGATAAAATTTTATCCGCAAGATACCGGACGGTAACCCCTGCCATCAGCGGGATATCTTCCCGGGTTTTTGACACATCAGTTGTCATGCGGCCCTGTAGAATCATTGATCTTACAGGCATTCTTTAATCACAGAAGTTGTGCGTGCTGCACTAGTAGAAACGGTTATCAGGTGCTGCAGGTTTCTACGCCCCATTCCTTAGTAAAGGAAATAAATCAGAATGATCAATTTTGTGAAAAGTTGTCAATACTATCCTGGAGTTGCAGCAGCGTAAAAGAACGATTTTTCAAAGTACTTTCAATAGAATGCCGGGCCTGGAGTAAATCATGATTCGGGAAGCAGATTATATTCTAGTTTCAATACCTTCAGCAGTCCGGTTTGGTGCTTCCAATGACAGCATTATCAGCGCTGACATTTTTTTGGGGGGATGCTGGCGAAAAAAATGACCAATAAAGGAGTGTCAGGGGACCTGATCCGGATCGCACAACTAATCAAAAAAGGATAAAGTATCCTTAATCAGCCTTTCGGGGTACAACTGGGCCAGGATACCTTCAATGTCCGTCGTGGCTTAAGTAACAGGGAGAGAATTACAGAAAGTAAAGGTTTCGTTATGCAAAAAAACATTACCTGCATCTTATGGCTGAATTGATAAGTATAGGCAAAGCCGGCTGGCTTTCTTACTTGCAGAAACTACGTTTTTCTTCGTAACATAAAGATATCGGGAACAACATAACGGGTGTTTGTTGTAATTACTGAGAGAAAATCTATGGATTTTAAAAAACGCCTGATTTTTTTCTTTTTCTACTTTGATCTTAGAAAAAAAAGTTACAATTTTAAATATCCGTTCTGCTGGAAGCTACATATTGGTAGAGGAGTCAATAGACAGAATTTGAGGATGTTTGACTTTATTGCTTCACTCCCCGATTTTTTATTAGTATAATATTGAGCCAGGTAAATAACTGCGTTTTGCAACACAAATGTTTGCAAAACGAGTTGTACCAGTTAGATATTGATATAAGCCAATTATACATCCACCAAGCCCCATCCATGATTATGCGAACCATTCTCGCAATGGCAGTCTTTTGCCTTTGCTTTACAGCTGCCCATGCCCAGCGTGTGTACAAAATCAAGACAGATAGTCTGAAAGTCACTAACGATTCCTGTACAGCCGAATTAATTCTAGAAAACAGTACCAAACATATCAACGGCTATCTGTACAACAGGGGCAACGGACGAACCGAATTCAGAAGCCCCATAACAAAGATCAATGACTCCGTATTTTATTTCACATTAGGAGATGATACGGTAAAGATTGGTCCGGGTGTATCGAGGTTACTGACTGGCAATGGCCTTGTCAGAGTTGGAGACTCTGTCAAACTTGGCGGTACATTGACCGAATTGACCAAGATTAATATGAATAAAAAAAGTATCCAGTTTAATATAACAGATGATACGCTGCCCTATAAAGGAGGTGATGTTAGGATCAGAGCCAACAGAGACACTATTACTGATTATAACAATCTGTATGTAATGCATTTTCAGAAAGGAGGGCGTATGACAGGCGATGCCGGAGTAGGCTCGATCTATGCGGAAACGTGGTATCAGACGAGTGAGGTTTTTAATACTGGTGTTTTTGCTAACTACGTGTCACGGCATAAAAGTTCAAATCCTTATAATGTAGACTTAAGAAATGCCAGATTGTTTGGCTTCAGAAGTATGTTTGAACTCAAAGAAAATCACAAGTATGGTGAGTTGACACACTTCCAGGCTCAGTATGTATATAGCGGTGATGCAGAGGTAGACAGGATATATGGTCTACAGATTGCAGCATTGAAAAAGCCCAATACATCTAAAGCTTACGCTATTTATACAGCCGGCAATGAAGATTCTGTGTTGGTCATGGGACCGGTACGTTTTGGTAAATACCGCAATACTGCGGCAAAGGATTCTGTGCTTACTGTAGATTCTGTGGGTAACATCAGCCTGAAAGCATCCGGCCAACTGGGTGTGAATGCCACGGTGCAATCGTTGAAAGATTCTTCTACAGTAGTCTGGAACATCAATAATGGTATCAACGGAAGTGTCAAATTGAGAGGTGCAAACCGCGAGCTTTCCATTCAGAATCCCATAACCGGTTATACGTACCAATTAAAAGTAGAACAAGACTCAACCGGTGGCAGGAATATAAGTCAATGGCCTGCCGGTACACGCTGGGTAAATGGAGTGGCGCCTGTTTTTACTTCTTTACCAAACAGTATTGATCTGGTAAGTCTGTATTATGACGGAGCCAATTATTACGGATGGATTCGCAATAAATTTCTGGAAGGCCCGGCAGCCGTAGCCATTCATACCTATGATGCACGGGTAGGCACAGGGGCCAATACCCACAGCCTTACTAATGTGCCACCGGGAGCATTATTGGTGCTGACAACATCACATGGTACACACTTGGAAAATGCTACTATTACCAGTTCCCCTTCACTGACATGGACAAGAAGAGCTGAAGCTTCGGAAGACGAAAGCGGCGACGCAGAAATCTATACGGCAGTATTCACTACAGGAGGGAATATATCGGTGACCAGTACCTGGGTAGGGTTTTCCTATCTGCAGTCAAGTACATGTTATGTAATCCTCAATCAGGAAGGCAGCCTGGGAGGAGCCACGGCTATTGGCGAAGGACAGGCCGCACCCAATGTGTCTATTACCACTACACGTGCCAAAAGCCTGCTGATAGGAGTGTCCAGCGACTGGAATGCCATCAATGGTTCATCGCGGACATACCGAAATAGTGCAACGGAAACCAACTACTCGTATGGATTGGGCGATATGACTGGTTACCACTATTACTATCTCGCGCCTACCATCTCTTCTTATACAACAGGATTATCTGCACCGACTGGTCAGTCAGCAGGTACCTGTATTATTGAAATCAGAGGGAATGAACCATAAAACGATTATATGAAATATATCTTTTTATTGCTCTTTATTGGAGCAGGATTACAATCCAGGAGCCAGATCAATGTAAAACTCGGACATTTAAAAACCTATGTGGGAGACAGTGTGCGCGTATGCGGCAAGGTCGAAGGTGGGACCTATCTGCCCAATGCCAATAATGCGCCTACACTGATCAATTTCGGAGCTGCGTATCCGGATCAGTTGCTGACGGTAGTGATCTTTGGAGAGCACCGCTCACTTTTTGAAGGTACGCCTGAAACTGACTGGGTCGGTAAAACTATTTGTGTAACAGGTAAAGTGGAGCTATATCGCCAGAAGCCACAGATAGTGGTGCGTAGCGTACAGCAGATACAGATACAGCAATAAGGTTGTAGAGGTATCCCTTTTGTTCTTTGAAATATTGTCTTATCCAATCAAAATAAAAACGGGATGCAGGAGTAATCCTGTATCCCGTATTAAAATTGACGGCGGATATTAATACTTCATGATGCTCACACGGAATGTACCGCTTGCCGGGTCTTGGGAACCGGATGAATAATTGTTGAACCGAACTGTCACAGTATCGGCAGCACTGACCCAGGCCGTATAAGAACTGTTGCTGAGTACAGCCGCATTGGGAACAGCCAGTGATACAGCATCTCCGTCGGCAGCCCCTGTAACTGTAATGGTGAGGTCGGCGCTGCTGCCAGCTGCAGTACTGCCAAAATTGAGTGTAGCTGTATTGGTCAGTGTTTTTGCCAGCGTATAGCGGGTAGAGCCGGAGGTTACAAAGTAGTTGGTGCCGTTGTATTCAACTGCGCCATTTTCCGGCGTAGTTAGATGGGTGCCGGAAGTAAATTTTAATGGCGCCGTACTGGCTGTAGCTGTACCGGCTGCCAGTTGCAGTACCGCTGCCGGGCTGGTGACACCGATGCCGATCTTTCCGCCATTGCCATAGATCCAGTTGCCGATGTTGAGCTGGTTGGATGCAGTATTGGAAATGGGGGCTTGTACATTATAGCCGATCAGAATGTTGCTGCTGCCGCTTGTAACTCCGCTGCCTGCGTCTACTCCGATTGCAATATTCTGCGAACCGGTTTTGGAGTAACGAAGAGAACGATAACCTACAGAGACGTTATAGGAACCACTATCGTTACTTGGTAGAGCAAAGTAACCTGCAGCTGTATTGTATTCTCCAACCGTGTTGTTGGTCAGCGATGAATGCCCCAGTGCGGCGTTATAGTTGCCGGTAGTATTGGCGTTGAGTGAATTTCCGCCAAAGCCCGCATTATTATTGCCCGTGGTATTATATCGTAAGGAATTTACACCCATACTTGTGTTAGCGACTCCTGAGGTGTTAAATTGCATCGCCTGTACGCCCAGTGCTGAATTCGAATTCCCCGTTGTATTATAATATAAGGATTCATGTCCTACGGCGCTATTGCCCTGGCCTGTAGTATTGGATGCCATTGCTACATAACCAACAGCTGTATTGGCAAATGCGGTAGTATTATTGGCCATAGCATTTCTTCCCACTGCAGTATTTTGATATCCGGTTGTGTTAGCTGCCATAGCATTATATCCCACAGTCGTGTTATTGGATCCCGACGAGTTGGAATTAAGAGAAAGATATCCTATAGCAACATTATTAGACCCTGTTGTATTTACATAAAGAGAATTTGCTCCAACTGCAGTATTGTTTTCACCGGTAGTATTAGCCCGCAATGAAGCATAACCAATAGCGGTGTTAATACGTCCGCTGGTATTTTTTTCCAAAGCGGCTGTGCCCAGAGCAGTATTGTAAATTCCGGTAGTATTATTGATTAGCGAGCTGTTTCCTACGATAGTGTTTGAAGGCTGCGAACCAGTACCTTTCCCAATCAGCACATCATTTACGCGTATATCGCTCACTGCCCGGATTGACCCATTTACATCCAGCTTGTAATTGGCATTGGCAGTGCTGCCAATAAGGAAGTTACCATTGCCAAGTAATGTTGCTCGCTCGGTGTTGTTGGTGCGGAAAACAAGCCGCGTACTGTCTGTCGTACCAATAAAATGAGTAGAAGGAGTGGTACCGCTGTTTCCATTCAGCCGCCAGGCATTAAACAAACTGCCTGACAAGAGAAGCAGTGTATCGCCGCCAACGGTGTACACACTGTCGTTGATCTTTGTGAGAATAGATTTGAACTCAGTGCGGCCATTGCCTCTGTTGTAGAGATAGCCGTTGATATGTTTTGTACTGTTTTCGAGGATCAGCTCGGCAGTACAGGAATCATTGGTGATTTTTACACTGTCTGCTTTGATCTTGTAGGTAAACTGGGCATTGGCTTGCTGTATTACACACAGCAACAGTGTCAGCGATAAGACAATTTTCATAAGAAAGTTTTGGTATTGAAGATGGGGTTGCTAAATATAAATATCTATTAGTCAACAAAGGTTCGGCTGATCTAAAGGTAAGGTGTATATATTATTTTCGAATTAAGAGTTAACAACTATGTTGATAAACTTGTGCAAAAAGAATTATTGCAAACAGCAACTTTAGTTTGCAGTCAAAATATTACTTTCAAATATCCGATATGTTCGGAAAGTCAACCAAACCACCAAATCTTATCCAATTGCTTATGAGCGTTACCACCCGCTTAATAGCTCTTGCACTCGTCTGCTGCTGCATGTATACAGGCAATGCACAGCAGGTTGTGGCGGTTGACTCTCTGGATGATCTTTTCTTTCTGCGTATGTGCAAACTTCCTCCGGGTTACATACGTGGGGCAACAGAAATAGTACCTTCTTCACAATCAGATAAAAAGGAAAGAAAAAAACTGCTGGATGTTAACGGCGAACTGGGTTACCAGTATTTCAATCGCGATGGTGCCAGCAATGAGGTAATGCTGATACAATCAACCAGTCACCAGGTGTGGGCGCGATTGCAGATTGTTTACAAAGAGACATACCCCTATACAGTACAGTTTCGGTACAACCATACTACTCCTTTCCAACTGGACAATCAGTATGAACTGGGCCTGGGTTTTGACCGCGATGCGTTTCGCCGGAAGATGTATGAAAAAATGCAGCATACTGTAAAAAACGATATAAAGAATCGGTATGAAGAGCTACGCCAGCAATATGTCAATGCATTTAAACAGTACCAGCAAATGCGTCAGCGCATATCGGGTCTGGCGCATACACAGCGGGCAGTAGAAGAAAAGATCAGGCAGCGTGCAAGGGCAGAGGGAGTCTTGTCGGGTTTGGATATCAGGAAACCATCATTGTCACAACAGGGATTACCCGAACTGCCATCACTGGATGTACAGGGCTGGAACGGAATGCTGCAGGATACCCTGTTGCAAAAAGCCGGAATACCTGCATTACGCGAACAGTTGCTGAACGATCCGTTGCAACTTGACTCAATGAAGCAGGTGATAGCAGGATTGGAAAAGAAGATCGGCTCCTTAAAAACAGAACAGTCACGGCGTATCGATTCGCTTGGTCGCGAAATGGCCAGCCGTAAACCGATGGACTGGTTGCGTAAAAAAAGGAAAGATATCCAAAACGATTCAACGGATATGCCCGATGCGCCGGCACCGTTCTGGACCCGCACTTCGATAAGACTGGGTAAATACCTGGTTCAGATGTCGGAGCTTACTGTATCGAATATATTTCTGCATGGTGCAGGTATCCGGTATGGGGATCGTTATTTTATGGAGATTACCGGCGGGGCATATGATTTCGCCTTTAATCGCCTGTTTTCGTTCAGACCAGATACGCAATTGAAAAACCGGCCTTATTTACTGGCTATGCGAGTAGGGCGTGATAATGGTACCAATATGGATGCCTTTTCATTTTATTACGGTACAAGGCGCAATCTGACCGGTTCAGTAAATGGACCGGCATTTAAAAATATTGCTGGTGTGTCGCTGGAAAAAAGAATAGAATGGTCGCCCAATCTTCGGCTGACAATGGAAGTGGCCAAGTCAACACCCAGGGCGTTGCTCGTGACCGAAGAAGATAATAAAGGGATCAAAGATCTGTTCACCCGCTTTTCCGGGAAAACACTTGGAGCTTATGGTAATGTGCAGGCTTCGTTTCCTGAGCATCGGCTTGATGTAGAAGCGAGTTATCGTTACTGGGGTGTTCAGTTTGAGTCATTCAATGCAGCACAACAGTTCAATCCTCAGAATGTAGCTCAACTGCGGGTGGGTAAAGCATTCTGGAACCGCCGGCTGCAGGTGAACACCGGTTTAAAGTATACCAATTTTAAAACAGCAGGCATTGCCAGCAATCTGAAAAGTAATACGCTGTTTGCATCATTGAGTACTGTATTGCGTTTGCGTAAGCTGCCAGTCATCAGTTTGGGCTATTACCCCGGCAGTCAGCTTTACTGGCTGGAAGATAAGCGGCTGTATGAGTATCATTATTATATTCTGAATGCAACGGCCAGTCATTATTTCACTGTGGGCACCACACCGATGCAACTGACCGCAAGCTACAACCGCTTTTCGAACCGGTATACCGATTCAGTGGTGACGGCCGCTCAATCGTTTTACAGCTTGTTTTATACAACCTGGAAAGGGCGATTTAGTTTTTCGGTCAATGCATCACGCCAGGAAACATTGGTAAAGCGATTGATCACACTGGAAGGCGGCAGCAGTTATGCCACTCGCCTGATCAGGCTGAGTGCAGCTGCCAAATGGAACCAGGTACCGGGAGAAGTGCGTTGGGGATATTCTTTTTCAGCGGGATTGTTGCTGGGCAAACTGGGTACCATCAGTATTCTGACCGATCGCTCTTTTCTGCCAGACCGTACCGGGCAGTTCATTCCGGTGCGTATGGGCCAGATTCAATATACGAAACCATTAAACTTTTCAGTATGGCGCTAATGAAACGATTGGCCGGTATATGGCTGACGGTGATGTTGTTTACAATAACTGCTGCCGCACAGGTAGTGCTGGTGCCGGAAGTACAGGCTGGCGGTGTGATCATGAAACAGCAGCTATGGTCCTTTGTGGTCAACAATCTTACAGGAGCATCTATGCAGGCCACTGCACAGATCACCGTCACCGACAGGCAAAGCGGACAAATTCTGGTGGAGACCAGCTCCGGTGTGTTGCTACTGCCATCAGGGACCAAACGAATCACCTACCAGGAGCAGTCGCCGCTTAATTATGGCATTGTATCACTTGGATTTGCTGCCGACCGGCCCATGAACCAGCCATTACCAGTAGGCGAATACCAGGTCTGTTACCGGTTGCTTGACAGAAGTGCCAAAAACCTGCTGCTGGCTTTTGAGTGTGTGAAAATACAGGCAGAACCATTATCGCCTCCGCAATTGATACAGCCGGAAGATAAAACAGTGATACTGGAGCCGCGGCCCTTGCTGACCTGGACACCACCTGCACCCGTACACATGTTTACGGCACTGGGGTATGAAGTGAAAGTAGCGCCATTGTATCAGGGGCAATCGCCACAGGAAGCTATACAACGCAATATCCCGGTGCTGGTGCAACCGGTCACCCAGAATGCATTGGCTTATCCGGGGTCATTTACCAATCTGGAGGCTGGTAAAACATATGCCTGGCAGGTGCAGGCAACGGATGCAGGCCGGCCGGACAAAGCGAAGTGTGGACGTTTACCGTCATACCCGATTCGGTTGTGAAGATCGTATCGGCGGCTCCGTTTGTAAAAGTAAAAGAAGTTAGTGATGTTACAACTACAATGCATCAGGGGTTTTTGAAGTTGGAGTATTTTAATGATACGCCAGATTCAGTTGCCGTGCTAAAGGTTTTTTCTCTTGAATCTGGAACGAAAAAGAAGAATACATCATTTACCGTATCGCTCAAAATAAAACAGGGATTAAACTTAATAGAACAAAACCTAAACGGAAGGCTTAAGCTACCGGATCAGGCAACAGTTGAAGTTCAAATACAGGAATTGTCAGGTCGTTTGTATAAGCAAAAGATGCATATACAAAACTATTTATAGATTTTTTTCATTTGCAACGAGAAGTTTTATGATAAATTATCTGGCTGGAAAATCACAAAAGCGAATAGCGATAATTCTCTTTCTGTTATTTTATGCTGAATTGGCAGGTACCCTTTACGCGGGTAAAGTAAATTATTCTTCTTTAGGAAGAAAAATGATTGTAGAGTATACTCCTGTATCTGAAGTTTCAATATCTAACAGGACGCATGTAAGAAGTGCGGATAGAGAAAAAAAGCTGTTTCGCCCAGATTCTGTCTATTTAGATTCACCCTCAAAGAGTAGTGGTGAACTGGAAGGTTTGCCTCAAAGCAGTCAGGGTTTGTTCATAGGAGGACCAGCCCAGCCAGAAATGTCTTCTTTCAGATCCGTTGGAGCGGATAATATGGTAAACCTTTTTACGGGCGATTTTTCGTATAATATACCTCTGCTTGATGTTGGGGGGTACCCGGTAAACCTGTTTTATAGTGCAGGGGTCAGCATGGATCAAGAGGCTACCTGGGTTGGATTAGGTTGGAATCTTAATCCTGGAACGATTTCTCGAAACATGAGGGGGCTTCCAGATGATTATGATGGCGTTTCTGATTCGGTAAAAAAGATTCAATCAATGAAGCCAGATATAACTGTTGGCGCTTCTGGAGCCTGGGGTAAAGAAGTGATTGGCCTCGCTTCTACGAGTGCAAGTGGGGGAGTGTTTTATAATAACCGGCGAGGACTTGGCATAGAAGCAGGGGTTGCCGGAGATATGAGTATACACACAATGATTACTCGTAAAAACCAGGACGATAAGACAAGGATGGATACTGTTGGGGGCTTAACAACAACATTATCAGCAGGGATTAAGGTGAATTCCCAAAATGGTATGACGCTGAATGGAGGATTTCATATCACAAAGTCGAATATACGCGATCAAGTATTATTTGGCATGGGGACAGGTGTTAGCTATCAATCCAGGCAGGGACTTACGGATATTAACATTGCTGGCGAATCCCGTTGGTACGCTAAAATGAAAAGCCGATTGACGGAAGGGCTTTACTCCAATCCTACTCACCCTACCGTGAGTATCAGTTTTGCCCGTTCCAGTTTTACCCCCTCTATTCGAATGCCTGTTACAACACGCAATCAGTTGTACCAGGTAAAGCTTGGTAAGTCAAAAAAGATCTTATTTAATAATTCAGTAATAAGCGGCTATGTCAATGAGAGCCGTATTGCAAACGATGATACGGTGCAATCAAAGCCTGCATACGGATACATTTATTATGAACAGGCAGATGATAAAAAAGACGCGTTACTTGATTTTAACAGAACCAATGATGGTGTATATACATATAAGACACCTGTAATCTCTTTACCGGCCTATACTTATGATGTTTTTAGTATAAACGGGGAAGGTACTGGAGGAAGTTTCAGAGGATATCGCGGAAATATGGGATTTATGCGGGATCCCTATACTCATAATAAATCAGGCAGTTTCAGTTTTACACTCGATTTGGGGCCTGGCGGTATCTTTCATGGCGGAACGGCAGTGGGAGGTGTTTTTTCTCCATCATATGTTGAGGATTGGACAATTGGAAACGTTCTGCGTAAAAATGTTGCATTTGAAGAATCAAAAGGAATTTATCAGGGAGTTTATTTTAAGAATCCGGGTGAAAGAGCCATAATAGATGAGGCTTTTTATAATGGTGTAGGAGGAGATAGATTGATCCGGCCATATCTGAATGCTACGGGTACTATTTCACCAATATTGGCAGGAGGGTTTCAGGCATTCAATGAAGAAAAAAAGATTGATGAGATTATTTCGATATCCGCTCAGTCAAAAAGGAATGTGCGTGATAAACGCTCGCAGGTTATTTCGATGCTAACAGCTGAGGAGGCCGATATGGTCGGATTAGACAGATACATTTATTCTGTTACAGAAAATACTTTTCTCCCTGGAAGTTGTTCGAATCCGCTTTACAGAACTTCAATCAAGCGTTATAACCCACTAGATCCAACCTTTTACAGGAAAGGACATCATATCTCTCAAATCAATGTATTGGAATCGACTGGGCAACGATACGTTTATGGCATTCCGGTATACCAGGTATTACAAAAGGAGGTCACATTCAGTACAGAATCTACACCTACAGGAGAATTGATTGGATATGACCCTAATGCAGCGAAGGCTGACAATTCAACACGGAATACCAAAGGTAGGGATGGGTTTTATCAGCGGGAAGAAATAAATGGCTATGCTCATTCATTTCTTTTAACAGGAATTTTATCTCCTGATTATGTAGATGTAACGGGTGACGGCATTACAGACGACGATCTGGGGACTGCTGTTAAATTTAATTACAGTAGGGTAGATAAACGGTTTTCGTTTGCTGGTAAACAATTTTGGTATCCTTTCAGATGGCGTATGCCCGTGGACGAGAATAAAGCCCGCTATAACGAAGGATTAAAAGCAGATGCTAAAGACGATAAGGGGATGTATACTTATGGCGAAAAAGAATTGTGGTATTTACACTCCATAGAGTCAAAGAATATGGTGGCTAATTTTTATACAAGCGCACGGCAGGATGGTACACAAGTGAAAGGGGAAAACGGAGGACTATCAGCATCAGATCACCGGCAGCGAAAATTAGACAGTATCCATCTTTATTCCAAGGCAGAATACCTGAAACATGGGATAGCTGCAAAACCTATTAAATCAGTGTATCTGAAGTATAGTTACAAGTTGTGCCCTGATTATATTCTTAATTCAGGCGGGTCAGTAGAAAGAGGAAAGCTCACACTCGATTCGCTATGGTTTACTTTTAATGGTAACAACCGACAGAAGAAGAACCGATATGTGTTTCGGTATGCAGGTCAGATTAGCGTAGGTGAAGGAGAGACAATCAATGCTAACCCGGCATACAATGCAGAGGAGTCTGACAGGTGGGGAAATTATAAGCCGCATAATCAGAATCCGAAAAGCGGCATCAGCAATGCTAATTACCCGTATACACAACAGGATAAGGTAAAAAGCGATGCATATGCAGCAGCCTGGAATCTTACTGATATACTATTGCCTGGTGGGGGGAGTCTTCATGTACAATATGAAGCTGATGACTATGCTTATGTTCAGGATAAACGTGCCTCACAAATGACGCATATTACGGGCTTCGGTATGACGAAAAGCAGCACTCCGGCCTATCAACTCTATGAGTACAATCCGGTGCTTTATCCGGAACAGAAAGAAAGTGTTTCAAAAGCGGATTATCGGTTTGTCTTTTTTGACTCTGAAGAGTACCTGGCCGATAAGCGAGATGTAGCGGAAAAGTACCTGCAGGATTTTAAACAACTTTTACTGAAGCTCTGGGTGAAAATGCCCAGCGGTGGAGTAGGGGTTCCTGCGGCTTTTGAGCAGATGGTTGTTTATGGAACGATTAAGGATTACGGATTAGTGCCTTCCGGTGAATCTGGTTTCAATCATTATAAATTTTATATAGAACTGGAAGAGACAAGGACTGAAGGAAGCCCGATTATGGAAACTGCGATGCAATTTCTTAAAGATCATTTGCCGCAAAGAGCTTATCCTGGCAGTGATGTTACCGGAAATGGAGCATTGATTCAGGTAGTTAATGCATTGTATGGTGTTGCTAAATCGTTGTTTCAGGGTGTTTTGGGCTTTGAACGGGACCTGAAAGCTTCCGGAGGTTGTCGGTTAGTAGATGGTGAAATGGCTTTTGCCCGATTAAATAACCCTTCACTTAAAAAAATCGGCGGAGGGTATCGCGTTAAGAAAATAGTGATAAATGATAATTGGGAGAAGATGACTAAACGGGGTGAACTAACCGGAATGGCAAACTCTTATTACGGTCAGGAGTATGACTATACGACTACCCAGGAAATAAGAGGAGAAATGAAGATAATCAGTAGCGGAGTCGCCACGTATGAGCCTTCTGTTGGAAATGAGGAAAACCCTTTTAAAGAAGTGATTAAATATAATGAGCGTCAATTTTTAGGACCTACAGATGCAAATAATATTGAATTGCCGGTTGGTGAAATGTTTTTTCCTTCTCCCGTGGTTGGTTATAGTAAAGTCACTGTAAGAAGTATCCATAACAAGACTAATAAAAGAATTAAATCCGGTGTTGGAATGGAGCAGGTGGAGTTCTATACAAACAGGGAGTTTCCAATTGTCAGCGATTACACATATTTTGACAAGGATAGCCGGCATCAACATAAGCCCCCGCCATTAAATCAGGTATTCAAATTTGATCAGAAAAACTATCTGACATTAACACAGGGATTCAGAGTGGTGCTGAATGATATGAATGGGAAGATGAAGTCGACGAGTAGTTTTGCTGAAAACGACCTGGTTAATCCTATAAATTATACTTTTTATCATTATCGTTTGAAAGAAGAGGCAAATGGCAAATTCAGCCTGGATAATACTGTTCCTGTAATAAATGGCCCTGACGGACTTGTTAGTCATAAACTAATCGGGAAAGATGTGGAGGTAATGAATGATTTCAGGCAGCATACTTCGCTTACTTATACCAGAAGAATTCCTATCAATGCTGACTTTTTTACAGCTGGTGGACTACCTATGTTGCTCCCTTCTGTATTTAGGATGCTATTCAGGGATGAGACTCGTTACCGTTCGGCAACCACCATGAAAATAGTAAACGAGTATGGGATACTAGATAGTGTAGTAAACCTTGATAAAGGGAGTGTTGTAGGGACTAAGAATATGGTGTATGATGCGGAGACAGGTGATGTCATACTTAGCCGAACAACCAATGAATTCCGTAAACCGGTTTATAATTTTACCTATCCGGCATGGTGGGCCAATACCGGTATGGAACCTGCTTATAAAAATATAGATCTGGTATATGATAATGTGCTGTTCCGGAATGGCCGTATAGAGGAAAGTCCCCACGTAAATATGAGCTATTTCGAAAGCGGCGATGAGATCATGGTAATGTCAACAGCCGGCACTGCTCCTGAGGAAAGTTCAGCCTGTATCTCAGGAGGATATCCCGCCACCTTAACCCCCAGCGGGGAAAGACTTATCTGGGCGGTCGAATTGAGGAAAGACGAGCGGAATGTTGAACCTGGATTTATTTTTCTCGACAGAAAAGGCGTTCCCTTTACAGCCGAAGGGGCACGTATTCGAGTTATCCGGTCAGGTAAGCGTAATCTGGCAACTGCCAGTATCGGAACTATTACTTCGTTGGAAAACCCAATACGGCTGGCGGAAGGTATTGAGCGGCTGATGATTGATGACGCAACAAAGGTTCTGGCAGCCGGCTCTGTTGAATATAAGGAAAAATGGAGGACTAACGATCAGTTTTATTTGTTTTCAGGATTTGTAGATGAAGTCAAAAAAGCACCTTTACGGACATTTAATGCGCGGCCTGTAAATACTGCTTCTGTACTTAAATGGCGCTGGCGTCAGGGGAATTGGAATCAGGAATATTATTTAAAGTATGATGAAGATCATTTACTGGCAAAGAATATGGATAGGAAACGGGAGGAGATTAAAGCGAAGGCGTTTATCTTATTTGATTTATCTTCTATTACAGCAACAAAAACGATTCTTTCAGCAAAATTGTCTCTTTATTCGCACAAAAAGATTAATTACACACCACCGGGCCGAAAAGCTCACTTTATGGATCCTTACTGGACGAATGGGCAATCGAGTCATACAGATAAAAATCCTCACTATGGTGATAATGCTTTTGTATTGAAGAGAATGCTGACTTCGTGGCCGGGAAATAATAAGCCTGCTTTTACGGTGTTGCTGGAAAAAGATATATACGCGGATAATTCCACGGCAGTTATTAAGAATGTTACCGATCCCCAGTTTTATTCCCCGATCAATGATCTTTCTTATTGTGATAATTGTGGTACGGGATCTCAGTCCAATCAAATCGATCTGCTGGGTATGGTAAAAGCCATGATACGCGATAGGGATGATCCTGCAAAAGGATACGCAACGGGGTTGCAGTTGGAAATGCTGAAAAAGAATCTCGTAAACGGCAATAGGGTTTGTTTTAACAGTGGTATGTATAGTATCCATGGAGAGACAGAAGATGCACCAACATTGACTATTAAATATTACGACTGCCAGGAAGCATATGGTCTGCCGGGAAATCCTGCCGAGCCTCCTCCCGGTCAGGAACTGGTTGATTGTGTTACGCGAAGTTTTGTAAATGGTTGTCTTTCTGTATTCGACAAAAAGCAAATGAACCCTTACATACAGGGTGTGTTGGGTAATTGGAGACCCCTTCGTAGTTATGTTTTCTATGGGGAACGTATGCAGAGCTCGCCAACTGTGAGTACGGCGATAGCTACGGATGGTGTCATTAAGGATTTCGCTGCTTTTTGGAACCTGCAGGCTGGTGGTGTTACGAAAACTACCAATGCTAAATGGGTATGGAATTCTGAGATTACGCAGTATAACAGGAAAGGTGCTGAGCTTGAAAACCATGATCCGCTGGATAGATATAATGCAGGTATTTACGGTTACCAGGAAAGTCTTCCTATTGCTGTAATTAACAACTCAAGACTGCGCCTGTCGGCGTTTGATGGCTTTGAGGATTACTTCTATAAAGATGATCCATGTGAGCCGTACTGTAAGCCTTTTAAAAGACATTTCGATCCTGCTATCCAAACAAGCATGTTAGATACCCAGGCACATACAGGAAAATATAGCCTGCTTGTTGCCAGTGCCAGCAATCATCAGTTTCAGATACCGATAGGCGCAGACGAAACGGAGTATACGCCTGATATCCGAATCAAACTCGATAAAATACCTGTTGAGAATCATACCCATGTTACGCCTAAAGGTATTGGTCTGACAGCTTATTACTACAATGACCCTGATTTTGGAGGAAGTCCTGTCTATGAGGAAGTAGATGAAAATGTTAACCTGTTGTTTTTTGGCTCGAAGAAGCCGGATCAGAATGCCTGCCCGCCTCCCAGTCCATTTACTAATCCAAACTCACAGGGTAACCTTCCTGATGGAATCAGGTGTAATAATATGTCTGTTATATGGAAAGGGAAGTTGCAGGTAATTACGACTGGACAATATGAGTTTCAGGTTGACATGGATGATTACGCCTGGGTCAACATAAAGGCTCCCGGACAGCCCTGGGTACAGGCTTTTTATGGATGGGTGCATGGTTCAAAAACGATTACACCTATTACATTATCTGCTGGCGTTCTTTATGAATTTGAGGTTAAGTATAAACAGTATACATCTGAAGGAAGAGCACATCTTTTATGGAGAACACCCAATCCGGATGGAACTGCCGGCACGGGAAAATTTACCCCAGTTGATAAAAAACATTTTTATCCCGTCGGGCAGGATGCGTTAGCAGAAAATACTTCTGTTACTACTACGGTGTATTGCGAGAAAGTAGATACTGTTCAGGCTATCAAATATGCTTTGATCGATTCCTTCAACCTCGTACCAGGTAAAAAAATGGTGGCGAGTGTATGGGTAAAGAGAAGCGATCTCTTGTGTAATGCCAATGGGTATGTTTTATCACTTTCTGTGAAAAACAGTTCAGGTACGTCCATTGCAGATTTTCAACCCAAGGAAAGTATCATTGAAGGATGGCAACTCTTTGAGGCTCAGTTTACCGTTCCTGAAACCGGAAATTATATCACTATGCATTGGGCCACACCAGCAGAAGCAGCTGTAAACTTTGATGATTTCCGGATGCATCCGTTTAATGCAAATATGAAATCGTTTGTGTACCATCCCGAAACTCTTCGGTTGGTTGCAGAGTTGGATGAAAACAACTTTTCAACTTTCTACGAATACGATGATGAAGGTGGTTTAATTCGGGTAAAAAAGGAGTCGAGGCAGGGGATAAAAACTATTAAGGAGACGAGAAGTGCTATTCAAAAAACAATTACTGGATTTTAATAAAAAGATTATGCGAATATTTTTTTTAACAGCTCTGCTTACAGTTTGCTTCTGGCATCTTCAGGCACAATCACCTGTTTTGGATTCCGTAAAAACAGAGCTATACAGGATAAATAAGGTTTATGACAGCGCACGTTATCTGGGCTTTGCAGTAGGAATTCAATACAGTACTGATTCTTTACTGGGGAGTTTTAATAATGACGAGACCTGGGTGGAGTATATTCTAAATGGGAATAATATTTATTATAAATCTGGGAATGACGAATATATTCAGAATGACTCTTTCAGTTATTCCATTTTTCATGAAGATAAGACCATGCTCGTTACCAAAGAGTTGAATGAGTTTAAGAGTAGTTTTTTCCCTTTACGGGAATTTGTAGACTCTGTAATAACATGGTATGATACGTCCTATTATATTGATCTGCAGGATGTGGATACGCTTAGCGCAAAACTTATTCGGTTTACTGCCAAATATGACACACTTCCATATAAGACGTTTTCTATTTTTTATCTGCCAGATTCATATTTCTTGCTGCGTATCGAAATGTCTATGGAGAGCCCATTTGAAAAGGGGATGCTGGAGGACTCGTTGGTATTAAAGATCAAGACAAAACCACTTCAACGCAGGATAGTGATGAATTTTAGTAGCTATCAGTATGTGCAGAATGTGGATGTATTTCAGGATCGGAGTTATCTGATTTATGACAGATTCAGGAAACAATACAGTCCGGCCAGGAAATACAGGGGGTACAGGCTTCTTTTAAATGGTTTGGAAGGAGTGACTGATGATGAAACTGTTGAGGAGAAAGCCCCGCCGGAAGAAGAAATAGTGAATTAAGAATTCCATTTTATAGTCAGCACAAAGAAGTTCGTCAATACTAAATATGCTTATCGATGAATAGCCGATTTAAAATATCCGGGTTGGGGTTTTTCAGTAGGGTTTTTCTGCTGATTGCCATCCAGTATTGCTTAGGCGGTACAACTGTATTCGCTACAGATGACCCGGAAGTATTTACTGTATTTCGTGGCCGACTGGGAGAACTTGCGCCCGACTCTGTCCGTGAAACGAGGGATCCTGTCTATTATTCAGGACTGGTGAGTAATATCGAGAACCCGGCAAACGATAAATATACAAATACAATTGTACTGCGTTTGCTGGAAGATGCACAGGTGCCTATGCCAACTGATTTTGTCTTTAAAGTATTTATAGATATTACCTGGACGGACAAGACCGGAGCTTCTCATACTATTACAGGGAAAGAATTGGTCATAGATTTTAAAGCAGCAGATGGTAACCGATTTAACCCCCGAAGCTATTTTATTTTCGATAATGCACGGGAAGTAAACGTGCGTGTTGACAGCATATATTCCAGTGGCCCGGAATGGGTCATACGACTGATTCAGTTGGAAAACCGAATGAAAGTATCGCGGGATTACATTTTTGACTGCGAAGAAAAAGTTTCAGTTTTAACGCATAGCCTGCCTGCTGCATCCGCTGAGGGTAATATTGATGAATTGATTGTGGAATGGGAAGAGGTACCGAATCATGGCATTACACATTATGATATCGAGTGGGCCTGGGCAGATGCGGAGGCTCAGGAGCGATATAAGAATGGAGCAAATTTCGTGGCCGACAAAGTATTTAAGAACAATTCCAGCAGGATTACAATTCCGGCAGGTTTGGGCACGTATCGTATCCCGCTTTTATATGATGGAGCAGGGCTTTTATTTTATCGGGTACGCCCGCTTCAGCAAAGGACTACGGGGCAGGTTAGAGAAGGTTATTGGAGTACTGTGACTGGAGGTAGTGGTATTACTTATTATACCGTGGCAGAAGGGCACGAACCGGAACTTAACTGGCAGGCAAGTACCGTTTATGCGGAAGATGGTAAGCGGAAGACTGTAATTCAGTATTATGACGGGACTTTACGCAGCCGGCAAACCGTAACCAAGGATAATGTGACACAAACAACGATTGTTGCAGAAACGCTGTATGATTATCAGGGCAGACCTGCAATTAATATATTACCAGTACCTACATTGAACAACGTAATTGAATTTGCGAAAAACTTTAATGTATTTAATTCATCTTCTCTCCCTAAAGATGTATATGATTTGCTCCCCGAGGAAGGAAATATATGCGATGCGATCACGCCCCCAATGGATAGCAGTACAGGAGCCTCTCTTTATTACTCTTCCGATAATGCGCTGATTAATCCGGTGCCGTCTTATCTGAATACCGGATTTCATAAATATATTCCATCCGCTTTTGGTTATCCTTATTCAGAAACCAGATATACCCCCGATGCAACCGGGCGTATTGCAGCGCAGGGCGGCGTTGGTCCGCAATTTCAGCTCGGAACAGGCAGAGAAACGAAATATTATTATGGTGTTGCTGATCAAAAAGAACTGGATGGCCTTTTCGGAACCGAAGTGGGGGCAAGCATGCACTACTTCAAGAATATGGTTAGAGACGCTAATGGACAGTATAGTGTAAGTTATGTTGATATGCACGGCCGAACGGTCGCTACGGCCCTGGCTGGAGTAAGTCCGGACAGCCTGGATCAGCTAAACAGTTACCGGGCAAGGCATGTGAAAAGAGATTTGCTCAACGAAGGTAATAATCTGATCAAAGGGAGGTCGGTAGAATCCAGCAGCAGCCTGCTGGTCACAAAGGCAGGGTTGCACCAGTTTTATTATAAGCTTACTCCTCAAAGTGTGGAGATTGAGGCATGCAATCCGCCAGGAGAGCCGGTTTGCTATTCCTGCTTTTATGACCTGGAAATACGGATAACAGGAGATTGCGGACAGGAGCCGATTGTGATCACGCGTAAAAATTTTACGTTTGGCGATTACGATCCTTCTTGTGAAGAAATGCCAGCTCTGGAGGTGGATGAGACTTTTACTTTACCGGAGGGAGAATACAATATTACCAAGAAGCTGACTTTAAGTAAAGATGCTCAGGATTGGTATAGGACTAATGTTTTTGCGATTAAAAATATATGCAAAACACTGGAAGATTTTTATGATGAAAACTATGCTATACTGATATCTGCCAACAATTGTAATACCAACTGCGATACGTGCCGTACACAGGTTGGTACGTATACCAGTTTCAGATCGCGTTTCCTGGAAGAAATGAATATTGACCCCGGAACATCGGTAGCATTTGAAGCAGAGATTCTTGTGGCTTATAACGATGCTCTTGCCGCTTGTGAGGAGTTCTGTGAGCCCGCTACAGAGAATAAGCTGGAGATGATTCGCAAAATGATGCTGGAAGACATGATTCCAGATCAGGGCCAGTATGCCAGACTCGATACTGAAGCGGATCCCGATGGAAACGGTAATCCTGGAGCTATTGTACTCGAAACCCAAAAGCCATATAATATTTTTAATAAGAAAAAACCATACGAGGTTAGCTGGACATGGCAGGTTTTCTTTGGCTTTTCTAATTATCCTTATCAGGTACCTGTATTTGCATATCCGAAAGACGAAAGTGATAATACCAGCTACTATAAAAATGAAGCCAATCAACGGGATGAAGATTTGTATACTAATAATTTCAGTGCGGCCTATCCTCCCTCCACTTTTTCCAATCAGTTCAAGGAAAAATGGGCACAATCCCTGCTTATTTATCATCCGGAGTATACAAAGTTGAAATATGCCGAACAAAATCTGGCAGCCAGCTACGCCTGGGATGCTGCACTGGAAGAAATTGATACATGGGACGAAGCTCTTGCTGCTGGTTTTATTTCCAATAACATAGTGAACCTTGATCCTTTTTTTAATGGTATAGGAGCAGGAAAAAAGTATCCCATACCAACAGGTGATCTCTTTAATCCTTATGTGACCTATAAGGCGAAAATGCAACAATATCTTTCCAGTAATTATAAGACTGGCAAGACAATCTGGCAACTTGCCTGGATGACGGTGAAGTGTAAAGAACCGAATAATAGCTCCTGCGTACCTGCAGCTTATCCGCCATACACAGAAGGTGGTTGTGATGGAGACTGGAATATTATATGGAAAATTTTCCGGTCCGTATACCTCGCAGAAAAAGACAGGATGATCAATATGCTGCTGGATATGGAATGCCAGGATAAGATGCGCGACGCCATCCTGGGTAGTAGCCAGTTGGGATACATAAAACGATTTACAGGTTACAGGAATACACTGGGACTGGATGTAACTACTATTGAAAGCTGGGAAAATTCAAATAACCCCTCAGCAGCGGCGGGTTCATATACCGATGGTCAATTGCTGAAACAATTTGAAGCTACCTGTAGCGGGTATATTGACAACTGGAAATACCGTCTTGAAACCTGCGACGCAATTACGTCGTCTCCCAACAGGAATTTGATTATCGAAAAAATAATAGCTGGATTAAAGGCGGTATGTATCAGCGGCAGTGATGTAGATCACCCTAATGGTTCTTCTACGGTAAAGCCAGGCGATCCTCGCACGCCGCAGTCATTTGAGGCGGTAATTGCCAGCGTACTTTCAGAATACACTATTCCGCTTTCAGCTGTTTGTCATCCCTATCTGATCGATTATCCTGAGCCATACAACCAGCAGACTCCCGTTAGCGCTGAAGATGTTGTGGTAGAAACAAAGGATGAATGCGTATGTAAAAGATTAGATGAACTTAAAGCTGAACAGCGCCAAACAGGATACCAGGGTACTTTACGGGACTTTATAGCCTATCAGCATGGTGTGACGGTAAGCGAAGATCTATTAACCACTTTGCTCAGCGGATGTGCAGGGGTTACTGATTGCAATCTTTATGATCCACCCCTGGTCATTCCGGCAGTATTGAGTTGTAAAACGCCTCTTAATACGTGTATTGATTGTGCTACGTATACACGCCTGAAAGCAGATTTTAAAACTTCATTTCCTTCTTTTACCGGCGTTTGGTATGAGGCTCCGGCTACGGAGGATCAGTTCAATCAGAATAAGCTCTTTGAACGTTTCCTCAACAGTAAAACAGGATTGAATAAAAGCTGGGCCGATTATCTAGCCTTTGAAGAGGCCTGTAAGAATTATAGTACTCCCTGGACCTGTATGCAGCTTGACTCAGTTGTTGCTGCCTATTTTACGGCATATGGCAGCTCTGTATATGGCTCAGCGTGTCAATCAGCTTTTGTAAGCTTTTTTAATTCAACTTTTGGAACCAGTTATACGTTCAGTCAGATACAGTCTTTGTTTTTGACCTATTGCGGGCGACTTCCCGATATTTGCGAGCCGGTGATTAACTGTAATGTTTTCACATCAGTCATCAATAGTTTTTATACTGCTTACGGAGCTGCTATTTCCCTCTCATTTAGTTGTGATAGTTTATTCGCAGCGCATTTTAATCAGTGGTTCGATACCGATTATACATATTCTGAGCTTCAGAATATGTATGACAGTGTATGCGGTAAAGTACTGGATGTATGCGGACATTTTAGCTGTTCAAGACTGGGAGAAGTACTGGAGAGCTGGAAAACCTGTAACCGAAGCATATTGCTTGATACGGCGTGTGCAACACAATGGGTTACCTATTTCAATGCGCTTATGGGCACCAGCCTGGCTTCCTGGCAAATAGATAGTTTGTACCGGCGTTGTGGTATACAACTGGATCCCTGTCAGCCGCCATCTGTCTGTTCAGCTCTACAGGAGTTATTGCGCAGCTATCAGAATATGAATAATCAGGCCTGTGCTGGTTCCGGTCTTGATACGGCGGCCGTTAATCATTGCTCAGATTGCTTCCTCTGGTATGTAAATGACCGTCTTGGCACCAATTATAGTTATACACAGCTGGAGCTTTTATATAAAAAGAACTGTGGCGTAGATTTACAAATATGCAGTACCGCTTTCGATTGTAAGAAACTGATGGCCTTTACCAAGCAGTACCTTGCCTGGTACGAGTTAGATACATCAGGAGGACGTTGTGATAGCTTGTTTTCCGTTCAGTTTAATCTGCAATTTGGGACAGACTATGATTATGATCGTATTATGGCGCTATATCGGCTTTATTGTGGTAGCGAGCCTGCTGTTTGCGTCAAGCAGGAAGTAGTGACCTGTCAGCAGCTGGATTATGTATACTTCATGTTCCAGAAAATTTATCCGATCAGTTATCTTGCGGATAGCTGTCAGACTGCCTTTACCCGGTATTTCAACCAGGCTTTTGGAGATACACTGACTTACGCAGATATCCAGGTATACTATCTGAATGTCTGTGGCAGAGTACTTGACATCTGTACACCAGACACCTGCGCTCCCTTGCAGGACTTTGTAACCAGTTTCAACAGCCTGTATGGAAGCACAAACATGTCGCAGCAGGTATGTCGTAATTTATTTACACAATTATTTAACCGGCAGTTTCAACCGCTGGAGCCGCATACCTGGGCTGATATCAGTAAAATGTATCTGCGTTGCGGCATTGCGCTCCCGGATTGTCCGCCAGATAGCGGCATTGTATTCAATTGCACGCGATTGGAAGCGGGAAGGCAGGCTTATTATGCACTTAACAGGCGGATGCTTCCTGATGATTGTGATCAGCAGTTTACAGAATACATCAACGTAAATTTTGGCACAAGCTTTACCGATTTCAGGCAGTTGCAGCAATGGGCGACGGATAACTGCTTTACCAGTTTCAATGTGTGTAACGAACCAGCACAGCCGGTCAGTGTAGCATTGAGAAGGTCAAGCACAGCCACCAGTGTACTGCAGCCTCCACGCCTTTGCGGTAGTGGAGCTCTGTTTCCGCCATTGGTAGAAGATGGGGAGCCTTGTGATTTTAATATTCAACTGGCATTAAATGCTGCTACTGAGCAATACAATGCCTATGTGCAGATTCAGCTCAACAATTTTGACAGCAGTTATGCCAGCCGCTGCCTGAGTGTAGCTCCGCAGGAAGAGTTTTGGGTACGAAGCCAGGTTGCTGAGTATCATTATACTCTTTACTATTACGACCAGGCCGGCAATCTCGTAAAAACCGTGCCACCCGAGGGTGTGGATGTAAGTAAACTGGATGAAGCAGGTATTGATACCTGGAGTGCTCTGGTAAAAACTGCTCGTGATGCTGGTACAGCACTTGTGCCTGATCATTTAATGGCTACCGAATACAGGTATAATTCGCTTAACCAGGTAGTGGCACAAAAAAGTCCTGATGGAGGCAGCAGCCGCTTCTGGTACGACAGGATTGGAAGGTTAGTACTAAGCCAAAACGAAAAACAGCAAGGGGACGATAAATACAGTTATACGCTTTACGATGCGCTCGGACGAATCACAGAAGTTGGCCAGTTAGAAGGGGATGGGCTAACGCAGGCCATTACCCAGGATCCGGATGACCTGGCTGCCTGGCTTACTGCGGCGGCGGCTACCCGCGAGCAGATTACCCGTACATATTATGACCTGGCATCAGCAGATTTATGTGATCCGCCTGCTGTTTTGTGCCAGACCAACCTACGCAACCGGGTTAGCTATTCAACATTTACGGACGCTATTGCTGACGCCAGCTATGCCAGCGCTACTTATTACAGCTACGATATTCATGGTAATGTAGACGTATTGCTGCAGCATTATATCAAAGGCGTATTACACGATATAGATGGGCATGCTTTTAAACGGATAGAGTATAAGTATGACCTTATCAGTGGTAAGGTAAACCAGGTTGCTTATCAACCCGGCCTGGCAGATCAATTTTATCATCGGTATGAGTATGATGCCGAAAACCGGCTGACCGGCGCCTATACCAGTCACGATGCCCTTTACTGGGAGCGCCAGGCTCAGTATAATTATTATAAACACGGACCGCTGGCCAGGGTAAAACTTGGTGAACTATCTGTGCAGGGTATCGATTATGCTTACACACTGCAGGGATGGCTTAAAGGCATAAACAGCAGTACGATAGGTCCGGATTTTGACATGGGGAATCATGAACCTGAGTATATGGGAGTGGCGCGTGATGTGTACGGATTCAGCCTCAATTACTTTGCGGGTGATTATAAGGCAATTAAAACAAGTGTCAACCCTTTTGCTGCGATTGATTATCTGCCAGGTCTGCTGGATGGTAAAAAAACAGGCCGCGGCTTGTACAATGGCAATATCTCCTCGATGCTGGTGAATATCCCGAAGCTGGGCGAGGCACAGCTGTATGGGTATAGCTATGACCAGCTCAACCGCCTCACTGGCATGAACGCCTATACGGGGCTAAACAGCAGTACAAATGGTTTTACGCCTGCCGGAGATGAATCATATAAGGAGCGTATAAGCTATGATGGCAATGGCAATATATTGACTTACCTGCGGCAGGGCGAAGGCAGCAATATAGACATGGATAACCTGTCGTATGCCTATAACCTTTCAGGCGGACGTTTGGTAAACAATAAACTTCGGCATGTCACCGATGCCGTGACCACTACACCCGGTGGTTATGGTGATCTGAAGAATGGCCAGGCAAATGATAACTATGGCTATGATGCTATCGGCAATCTGACTAAAGACGAATCGGAAGGCATTGCCAGTGGCGGTATCGAGTGGAATGTGTATGGTAAGATCAGCCAGATCACCAAGACCAATGGCGGAGTAACCACTGTGATCAAATACACCTATGATGCAACCGGCAACCGGATTGGCAAATGGGTACAGGTGGGTGCCGGCACACCGAAGCAAACAGCTTATGTACGGGATGCGAGTGGCAATGTGATGGCGATCTATGAAAAAGGGAATTCGGAAGTAAATGGCGGGCTGCTGTCGCAGATTGAAGTACCTTTATACGGCAGCTCGCGGCTGGGTGTATGGCGGCCGGATCGGGAAGTGGAGACGACGGGCTGGGAGCTCTTTGAGACAGAAGCAATGATGGGTACAGGTAACGGACTGCGACTGGAACAATGGAGTCGCGGGCGTACACAGTTTGAACTGACCAATCATCTGGGTAATGTACTGGTGACGATCAGCGATCGTAAGCTGCCTGTAGTAGATGAAAGTGTGACGATTTGCGATGATGCCTATTATTTTTACTGCTATAGCCCTGTTACACATTATACAGCAGATGTGCTGACGGCCAATGATTATTATCCGTTTGGGATGGGGATGCCGGGAAGGAAATATTCGGAAGATGAATACCGGTATGGGTTTAATGGCAAGGAAAAGGATAGCGATATCAACAGTCTGACGGCTTATGATTATGGGTTCAGGATATATAATCCGGCGATTGGAAGATTCTTATCGGTGGACCCTCTCATTAAAGAGTATCCATATTTAACACCCTATCAGTTTGCAAGCAATATGCCAATATTTGCAATTGATAGAGATGGGAGAGAATTTGAACCTTACTGGGCAACGACTGTTCCTCAAAAAATACGAGAGTATGAAAGAGAGCTATGGCTAAAGGACCCTAAAAATGCAGAACAAATAATCTTTCATAAAAATGTAAATGCATTTTTGTTTGTAGGAGGAGCGCTAACTGTTGGTTGGGGATTAGCTACTGTCTGGCGATGGTTTCCACAAGTCTTGTATAATCCTGTAGTCCAAACAGAAATAGTTGGTACGTTAGCAGCCTTAACAGGTTATGAAGGACCTGATATTCCTAGCCCTGGTATGGCAGTGGAAGCAGGTTTTAAAAGAACTTGGAGTGAAGTCAAGATAGTGAGACAAAATGGGAAGATAATTTCTGAAGAATTAGTTGCTACAGCAGAACTCGCGATGGAGGAAGGTGCTAAGTTTGCTAACAATTCCGAAAAGAAAATTACTCAAAAACTATTGTCTGAAGGCAAATCAGTTAAAGTGCTCGCTGAATCAAGGGAGCATGGAAAACCAACACCAGATTTTTTAGTTAACGGCGTTATTACAGAGTTTAAAGAAATATCTAACATAACTAAAAAAGATGTTGCAAAAGGGATTAAAGATAGAATTGAAGAAGGGCTTAAGCAGAGTAAGTATAGTAATATAATTATTGATGTTTCGAAACAACAAGTTGGAGATGGGCCTGTGACAGAGGCTTATATGCGGTTTACTTTGGATAGATTAAGAGGTAATAAATCTGATAAAGATATGAATATTCGAGTTATTGGAGCTGGGTTTGATTTTACATGGGAACATAAAGCTCAAAATTAATCCTAGAATGAATAAAGCTTAACAAATGAGTAAAGTCACAAATTTGATATTAACCTGCAGTGTAGGTGAAGATGAAGGTGAATTGATTAAACAATTTTCGAATTTTAAATATGGCGGTAAAGAATTCAAGATTACATCTTTAGATGATTCTAGTTGGGGGACCAAAAGGCTTGAATGCATTATTTTTGTTGGTGTTTACAATCATTTTCCTTTATCGGATTTCATTAATTTTTTGAAAAAAGACGTTAATTGGTATGATTTGGAACGTGTTCAACTATTTGTGAAAGAGCAAAATGATGATCTTTTTTCTGTGCTAAATCTCTATTCTCCTTAGGGTGGAATTATTTTGAATTGTTATGTAAGCGTCCGGCGAACTGCACCTTTGCAGGGTCGGCTACTTTTTGTATCAATGCGGTAGTAGTTCAGCCACTTTATTAACCGGACGATCGGCGATGCGGTGCAATACCTCTGTGAGCCAGCTATATGGATCTATGCCATGCATCTTCGCTGTGCCGAGCAGGGAGTAAAGCATGCCGCTTCGTTTGGCTGCTTCATGACTGCCGGCAAATAGATAGTTTTTTCTGCCCAGGGCCACTGGTCGGATACTGTTCTCTACCGGGTTGTTATCAATGCTGAGCCTGCCATCATTCACGTAGGTGGATAGTCTTTCCCAGCGCTTGAGACTGTAAGCAATAGCTTCTCCGATTAAGCTTTTAGGTAGTACCTGCACATACTGCTGCTGCAACCAAAGCCCCAGCTCTTTCAGAATGGGAACAGCATCACGCTGGCGAACTTCTTTGGTCGGGGCAAAGTCAAGCTGCGCATCCTTACAGATCCGTTCAATAGCATATAACTTCTGTATTTCCTGTAAAGCATGGGAGGCCCGTTGTTCATCATTGCTTAAGGCATCATGGAACTTACGCCGCGCATGCGCCATACAATGAATAAGGGTGACACCTTTCTGTTCTGCAAACGCGCCATAGCCCGCATACCCATCGGTCTGCAGATAACCCTGGAACCCCTGTAAAATATCTTCCGGTCCTTCGCGGCTACGACCATCCCGGTAATCAAACAGCACGAGCTTACTCAGACTATTTTGATACACCCAGTAATATCCCCGATGCGTTTCTCCTTTCTTGTCTTTATCCATAACTTTGATCGGGGTCTCATCAACGTGGAGATAATTGCTTTGCAGTACCTCTGCCCGGAGCGCTTAAAATAAAGGGGTAATCAGGTGGCAGGTGCCGCTTACCCAATCGGTAAGGGTGGAATAAGCCAGTTTTACCCCCGCTCTTTCAAAGCGCTGCATCTGGCGATACAGGGGGGGGTGATCAACATATTTGTCGATGATGATCTGCGCCAGCAGTCCTTCACCGGCCATGGCTTTCTCCAATGGACGGGAAGGTAGTTGGCCGATCACCACCCCGCTGTTATCCTTCTTCGCATATTTAGCGCGGCGGTATTGCTTTACATACAGCTCGCCTGGCGCGTATTCCAGCACTTCAGTGATCTCTTCGCCGATCTTTTTACAGTCAGTTGTATCAACAGTGGGCGCTATGATGATCTCTTCGCGGCGAAGGCTTTCCGGCAGCTCATTCTGCCGGGATGCTGTACCGGATTTGCATCAACAGCGATCGTATTACGGATATAGCTGACCAGTTTACTGGACGTGATCATCGCTGTGACAACCGGTTCAGTCAGGATGCCTAATGACAGTTGAGGAGAAGATGGATCAGCAGGAATAAAGCGCTCCTGTCTGGAACCGAAGATCATTTTCTGTAACTGCGCCAACTGTTGCTCCAATGCCAGTAAACGTAACTGGCTTTGTTCATACAGTGCTTTATAATCTACTTCGGTTGACATTGGTATAAAGATCAGTCATGATCCGTCATGCCAATAATTTTATTTTCAACCGGTATGAGCAGGGTGTTGATATCTTTTACGATACCGGATCGTTTGCAGGGAGATGCCCTGCAAGATAAAGTGCAGCTGATCGGTGGTGAGTTGTAAACTCTTTGCATCCAGGTCAAACACCGGTACTTCAAAAGCGCCTTTCTCCAGCCGGCGGTAAAAGATCGTAAATCCACCCTGCTCATACACCAGCAACTTCAGATGCGTACGCGGCCGGTTGATGAAGATGAAGGCATCGCCCTGCAGTACGCTGCGCTCCAGTTCGTTGGTCACGATCCCGCAGAGTTGATTAAACCCTTTGCGCATATCCGTCTCTTTGCGGTAAAGATGATACGAGCGGTGGGCGCTCAGTGATAACAGACCGCTCATGATACCAGTTCTTTAAGATACCCCGCACTCACCGGCTGATAGAGCCTGATGCCATTCACTTCTGCAAACAGTGCTGCGGATGCGCTAATCTGAACCGGCGTAAAGGCGGATGACCCGCCATCGCCTGCACCATACTTTTTCTTCCAGTTATGGAAGCTTCCGGGCGGGATGCAATGCTGTGCACAGAATGCCTGGATACTCAGGCCGCTTTGCTGCTGCTGTTCCAGTAACTCCAGAATCGCCGCCTTACTGCGGAAAAAACGGCGCTTGTGAGACGAACTAACTTCCATTGCTTTTTCACCGGAAGATATCATAGCCCGGCAGGTTGGAAAAGATGCACTTGGCCGGATGCTTACATTATTACGTACATTTTAGGAATGCATGATGGCGATTATTATGGTAGTATATATAAGAATATTGATATGTTTATAGGGAGGTAGCCGCTTAGTTCTTTTCCCATTGCAACCGATCCCTATGGTAATTTATTTCTGATGAGCGTTCATCCCGACGGCTTTGGTTATATCTATTTTTGGGATCATGAGGGGGAGACAGAATACCAGGATGGGCATTATGTTGACAATTGCTATTTTGTTGCTTATTCTTTTACGGATTTTATCAATAATTTAAAATAAGAGGGTACCTGTTTTCTGAAGTGTTATTTTTTATTACGGGCATGCTCATGTAAGTTTCCTTTGCACAGACAGGTTATTATCGCCGGATTGGTGGAGGGATATGGATTTTGGGTATTCCAATAAAAATAATCACTTCAGGTAATCAATAGATTAAAATCATTATATGGAAGTATCAATTAAAGAGATTGAAATAATTGGTCTAATCGAGGATAGCCTAAACTCAAACCATGATGTAATTGTCACACTTGATGATAATAGCAAGTACGTGGCTACTTTTTTTACTCCTCTTAATATTCTTTACCTGATGGATTATTGTAAGCATTATTCTGGAGAAAATAATAATGGATATTTTTTTTTTGGTACTCGGATATGATAGTTGTGAGGAGGATAGATATTTCAGTTATTACATCATCCATCAATTGTATGTTGTCAGATGGGACTTTTTACAGAGGCTTTCACAAGATTAAACAAAGCAAGGAAGAATGATTTAGTGAATTATAAATGGGAGGGAAACATTTTTCGGCAAAAAACATATATCCCGGGTTTTCGGTAATTTCTCGGGCAAGCACATCTTTTACAATCGGAAGAACTATATTTTATTTCAGCCAAAAATCAATGGAAAATAGCTCACCCGTTAAGGCCTGTTTCACCCCGCCTGCTACCGTCCGATTGATTATTACATGCCGCAGGTGCTGACAGCCAATAATTATTATCCCTTTGTTCCGATACTTCGGAATGGGAATGCCGGTAAGAAAGTTTGCGGAAGATGATTTATATTGCCAGGGGTTAATAGAAGGGAAAGGATAATGATGTATAAGGAAAAAGGGATCAACAGGAGGATGGTATGCGGATTTATGATCCAGGATCAGGTAAATGTTTGGGTGAGTATCTGTTAAGCAAAAAGTATCCGTAGTACATTACCTTTCACTTTGCCGGAAACAACCCAATTGAAGCTATTGATTCAGATGGAAGAGAGAAACATATTTACTATGGAATATTATACTAAGAGATTCGAAGACTGGAAAGAAAAATGGGAAGATTCGTCAAGTATTGAGCTAAAGGATTATATAAGTTTTAATATTCATCCTGAGGATGTTTTAATTCTTAGTTCACTTTTTTTTCCAAGTATGATTGAAGTGGATAGCTGTATATTTTTTAAGAGTCATTACAACCCTGACAGTTATTTAATTTGGAAAAATAAGTTTAATAATGATAGTAAAGCAATTGAAAGAATGGTGAATCATGTTCATATATACGATGTTTTTGATCATTGTTCTGATACTATATCTGAATCCATATTTGAGGAGGTCGCAAGGCTGTTACAAAAATCCTGGATATATTATTTTCGATCATTGTATCCCGACAAACAAATTAATGTGGAGTATGTAAGCGGTGATATGGATTATGGTCCTACGTTGTATGTATATCAAATGTAGGTAGTTCTGAGCTGAAAGTGTCGAGCATGCAAAATTGAATTGTTATTATTAAATTCATCTATAAGGCGAAGAGGCGACAATTGAGCATTTCTATACTGGATCGGAAAGTGACTACAAAGGCGAGGATACAATTTGTGATAACAAGGGGAAACTAGTAAGGCCTGTTGTTAAGTCTGAATCAAAGTGGCCTTCTTATTATCACAAAATCAGAGCAACCACAGGTAACCGGATCGGGAAGTGGAAATGACGGGCTGGGAGCTCTTTGACACCGACCCCATGACGGGCACCAATGGAGGTATTGTGGGTGGCTGGGAACGTGGACGGGTACAGTTTGAGCTGAGCAATCATTTAGGCAATAGCTTGTCCCGCCAGCGGCGGGATACTGGTGACGATCAGCGATGCACGAACCGCGGTGGATGATGGTACTTACGAGGTATTCACCATCTGTCATACCTGTTTGCCTGGTATTCCCTGTATACCCTGCTTCAATGAATACGTCAAACAAAACTCCACACCCGATGGTATCGTGGATTACTACCTGCCGCAGGTGCTGACGGCCAATGATTATTATCCGTTCGGGATGGGGATGCCGGGAAGGAAGTTTGCGGAGGATGATTTATATCGTTACGGTTTTAATGGCAAGGAAAATGACAATGATGTAAAAGGCGAAGGCAACCAGCAGGATTATGGCATGCGGATCTATGATCCGAGATTGGGTAAGTTTTTGAGTGTGGATCCGCTGACATATTCTTTCCCTTGGTACACTCCGTATCAGTTTGCTGGGAATACACCCGTTGCAAATATAGATCTTGATGGAGGTGAACCCAAGCCTGCGGGAAAGGGAAGCTATAATGGGCAGAAGGAAAAGACAAAAGAAATTTTGCCATCATCACATGTGCCTTCATCGGCTTACTGTGCAGAATGTCCAGATGGCGATCCTTCTAATGGTATTCAAAGAGAACATACATGGTATTGGTATTCAGGCGATCTTAATCGGGCAGCAAAGGCTGACTGGTATTCTAAAGGAGATTATGATTTGATAGTTCAGGATTGGGAACATGGACAAGTAATGTTGCCCGATGCAGGGTATCCTATTAAGAAATTTACCCCCTTACAAGTGCAACTTGACGATCATAAAATATTCGGATCGGGCGGGAGAGATTGGAATGGCTGGCTAGTTGATGAGAAAGGGTATTTGACTGGGCAGCCTTTTTATGAGGCAAAAGTGGATATTACGGATCTTTTTCAATGGGGAGGGGTTGCTAAAAAAGCTCCTAAACTGTTAGATTTAGCAAAAGCCGGTCGACAGCTACTCAAGGAGGGGAAATATGTACTTTACTTTGGTTTTAAAGAAAGCAAACTTTATATAGGTAAAACAGAGGAATTATTAAAGAGGTATAGTGCTGACGCAATTGATGATCTTAATGCAACGATTTTTAAAGTCTTTCAAAATAATCCTAATTTGAGAATGCCCAATAACGGCATTGCGATAGGAGTAGAACAGGCAGTTATAAAATTAAATAATGCTGGAGAGAATATAACAAAGGCAAATAGAGGGATTCGTCTTGCCAATAAAATAAATGCTGCTGTAAAAGATGTATATGTAAAGGAAGGGGAAAAATGGTTGAATGATAATATTCCCAATTGGCGTAATGTTTTTTTAATTAAAAAATAATATGAGCTCAATCGTATCCGGTACAATTTTTAAAATTAAAATCCCTTTCAACCTAGGGTATGCATATTGTAAAGTGATTGATTTTTCTGCACTTTCGATATATAATGGAGTTTTAGTGAAGGTGTATGACTTTTTCTCCGAAGAGAGTATAAAATCGGTTGATTTTTTTAAGGAACTACCATTATTATTGAATGAAATTCCAATGTTTCGAATGCCGACTTTAAAGGGGAAGCATAAATGGGAACGTATTGGGGTTTTAAAGGAAGAAAAAGACGCTTTTATTCCCGCATATAAAATTTGCCAAAGAGAAGGATTTGCTTTTGATACAATTGAATCATATGAGAGCGAAAAATGGTATGCGTTAATTAACTATAAAGAGGAGCTAGGACCTTTGCCATTTAAGGGAGTACGGCATTTAGAAGAATTGTACCTTAGAAGTACGGTTACAATTGAAAGACGAATAGCGATGGCTTTTTTAAGAACGAAAAGCATTGATGTGGAGGTTTTTTTTCAAAAACAGACCATTGATAATAATTGGCTAACCGAGTTCAATTGTCAACGAGTTATTCCTCAATATAAAGATATTCCAGAACCAATTCGAGGTAGACCTTTGGTGAAAGGATATGTCCCCGATGAATAT
Source organism: Chitinophagaceae bacterium (assembly GCA_047600605.1). Lineage (GTDB taxonomy): Bacteria > Bacteroidota > Bacteroidia > Chitinophagales > Chitinophagaceae > CAYMZZ01. The sequence continues at coordinate 652,535 of JASGKK010000002.1, forward strand.
CTGAATTTTGAATGGTAAAAATGCGGATCTTAATATGGATGATTTAAGCTGCCAAACATTTGGTAATCTATCAAAATAGTTGGTATATATCTTAGATGCTTTAGAAGCGGAGTTACAGGAGGTTTGGAAAACCTCCTGTTTTTATTTAGGCTGCGATAAGGAGCTCTAAGATGGAATGTCTATGGCAAGATCAGCCAGATCACGAAGACCAATGGTGGGGTGACCACCGTGATCAAATATACCTATGATGCCACGGGTAACCGGATCGGCAAATGGGTACAGGTGGGTGCAGGCACGCCCAGGCAAACGGCCTATGTGCGGGATGCCAGCGGCAATGTGATGGCGATCTATGAAAAGGGGGGCATCGCCAATGGCGGCTTACTCTCGCAGATTGAAGTACCTTTATACGGCAGCTCGCGGCTGGGTGTATGGCGGCCGGATCGTGAAGTGGAGACGACGGGCTGGGAGCTCTTTGACACCGATCCCCTGACGGGCACCGGTGGTGGTATAGCCGGTGGCTGGGAACGCGGACGGGTACAGTTTGAGCTGAGCAATCACCTGGGCAATAGCTTGTCCCGCCAGCGGCGGGATACTGGTGACGATCAGCGATGCGCGTACGGCAGTGGATGATGGTACCTACCAGGTACTCACGGCCTGTCCCACCTGTCTGCCAGGTTTTGCCTGCCTGCCCTGTTATGATGTCTATATCAAACAAAACTCCACACCCGACGATGTGGTGGATTATTACCTGCCGCAGGTGCTCACGGCCAATGATTATTATCCTTTCGGGATGTTGATGCCGGGAAGGAAGTTTGCGGAGGATGATTTATATCGTTACGGCTTTAATGGCAAGGAGAATGATAATGATGTAAAAGGCGAAGGCAACCAGCAGGATTATGGTATGCGGATCTATGATCCGAGATTGGGAAGGTTTTTGAGTGTGGATCCGCTAACGGAAGATTATCCATGGTATACTCCATATCAATTTGCAGGGAATGACGTTTTGCGAAATATTGATCTGGATGGAGCAGAGCCATCCCCCACGGGTAAAGAATATGAGGGAGAAACTAAAGTAACAACAGAACAGAAAATACAGGGAGTTGAGTCAAGAATTGTTACATTTTCTCAAACCTGGGTTTATCACGAGGGGGGCGTTAATGGTTCGAAGGCGGGTTATATGAAGCAGGAAGACTATTTTGAGGATGTTCTTAAACCTATGGCCAAAAAATATAGTGAGTCGTATAAGGAAGCGTGGGAATTTGCTACTTCCAGAAAATTATATAAGGAGGTGGCGGGATCGGGAGGCAATAGTTATGAAATAGCAAGTATGTATGAAAAAATCGTAGGACAAACGGCTACGTTTATTAAGGAAAATCCTACCGTTGAAGGTTTGGAAAGGTGGATTCCGATTTGGGGTAGTTGGAAGCAGGCATATCTTGATTTTTCTGTTGGAAAATGGAAATCAGGTGTGTTTAATACCGTGCTGGGAGCGAGCGATTTTTTTTTGGTTAAATCCATTGTTGGAGCCCCTGCTAAGGCTGTATTGGAAAAAGGGCTTTCTGGCGGATTAAAGAGATATTTTGGAGTTGGTATGTCACATGAATATGGGGCGTCAGTAGCAAGATGGAGAGGATTGGGATTAAATGTAAGTGGATATAAACACCACTGGTTGATTTCACAAGAATTGATGGAGAAATATCCATTATTAAAGTCTATTGGAAATCAACAATGGAATCTCACCCGATTTAATTCGCAAGCAAATCATATGCGTTGGGGGCATTTCCAGACTTATGGAGGCGTACGTTATCCATTTGCAAGGTATTTATACCCTATAACTTCAACTCCGACTTGGTTTAAAACTTTCAATTTTTCAGTTGGTGGAAGATTTTTGTCACAACCATAAACACGAGAATAAATCTTTATATGAGTCTTCAAATTTCAATTAGCGAATTGGATTTTCCGGTTATAATCATAAAGCCAAATGAAAGTCCTATATATTATTTCTCTCAAAAGAACTTCGCACTGGTTTCTATTAAAGGGGAGCGGTTTTACAATGGCTGCAAGATTTATGATGGGAGGGGAAACGTTTTTGAAGTGAAGAAGATTCTTGGGGTAGAGAAGGCGCCATTTGTTGATTCGGTTAGATATTTTCAACCAATGAAAAAGGTCTTGCTAGATATTAGGTTTGTTCAGAATGTTTCTCTAGATAAATTTAAGGACGAAATAAAAATTCATTTTAAAAATCACTCTAGGTATTGGAGTATGAGAGATTCAATTATAGATATCGAAAAGCGGATTGATAAAATGACCACGTATCGCGATCTCATTGAGTTTTTAAAATAGCCAGATGAAATTAAAGTTATTTATTTTGTATATGGATTATTAGGTAGTATATCAAAATAGTTAGTGTACAAAAAATAGGAACTTCAGGAGGATTAGATAACCTTCTGTTTCTATTTCGGACTGGAGGTCGATTGAGAACTACCTTTATACGGCAGCTCGCGGCTGGGTGTATGGCGACCGGATCGGGAAGTGGAGACGACGGGCTGGGAGCTCTTTGACACCGACCCCCTGACGGGCACCGGCGGAGGTATAGTGGGTGGCTGGGAACGCGGACGGGTGCAGTTTGAGCTGAGCAATCATTTGGGCAATGTACTGATGACGATCAGCGATATACGCATACCAGTGCTCGTACCGGAGGGTATTGAGGTATGCGATGACCCGGTTCACCCGGCCTGCTACCGTCCGATTGATTATTACCTGCCCCAGGTACTGACGGCTAATGACTATTATCCTTTCGGGATGGGGATGCCGGGGCGGAAGTTTGCGGAAGGAGAATATCGGTATGGTTTTAATGGCAAAGAAAAGGATAGCGATATCAACAGCCTGACGGCTTATGATTATGGGTTCAGGATATACAATCCGGCAATTGGGAGGTTTTTGAGTGTGGACCCGCTTAGTGAGTCATTCCCATGGTTCTCGCCGTATCAATTTGCTGGGAATAGTCCAATTACGTTTATTGATTTGGATGGGCAGGAAATGTCCTGGCGTAATCCAGTGACAGGCGAAGTTGTACCAGCAGGCCCGGTAAGCCTTCCGGTTGGGTCTAGAAATTCGAATGGCTGGATTTTATATAATCCGATGGTTAAACCTAAAGCTCCGACTATCTATCAGCAAGTGTCTGCATATCAACCGCAACTTTCTAAAGGATCAGATAATTTAGCAGCAGTACAATCTACTAATATAGCACGAACTTCTATTAAGAAGCCAAGACAAATTGCTAATTCTCCACGAGTAGTTAGTGTTTCTGCAGATAACAGAAATGAATATGAAAAAAGCGTAAGTGCAGCGTATGCTAGGCAGGCAGAAACAACAAACAGGCTTAGAGGAGCAACAATTGATCCGCTTGCAGGAGCCATAGTAATGAACACTGCACATGCAGGAAGTGAATATGTAAAACAAACTGTGTCTCATGGTGTGGGAATATATGAGGGTATACAAGATGGAAACGGTTGGAAAATTGCCGGTAATACTTTAGGATTGGCGTTAAATGTATCTCCAATTGTCGGTTTAAAGACAGCCAGTACACTAACAGCAGCGGAGAGAGGTATTGTTAATGAAGCAAATAAAATATTAGCAGCTTCTGAACTACAAGTACTAAAGAATGCTCATCAATCAGGTACGTTTGCTGAAGTTACAATTGGGGGTAGAAGGGTTTTGTTTGAGCCAGATTTGCCTTCTTCTGGGTTTACACTAATGGGGGAGAATGGATTCGTTTTAGGTAACGAAGCATTTCAATCAAGTGGTGAACTAGGGAAAACGTTATTGCAAGAATTGTATCGGTTAAAAAATAGTGCTGTTCCTAAATTTGGATTGACAGGAGCCCAATCTTCGACAGAAACAAATGCTGCTTTTCAATTTGCAGAAAGGGCCGCCTCGTATTTAAAAATAAATTAATTATGACAGAACAAGCAAAAAGGTGGATAGAAGCAGCCAAAATTTTGGCAGAAAACCCCAATAAAAAAGTAAAATGCCCCGAATGTGAAAAAGGTTTCTTGACTATTAAGGATGAGATTGTACAGCCATTAAACAAAATGGATAGATATTTAATTTGTGACATTTGTGGGAAATGGAATGTTATCACAATGAATATATTACCTAGAAATCAGTAGATATTTGTAATTTGTTAGATAAGCTAATAACCAAAATAAAATGTATCCCTGTGATTAACTATACTTTGGTGAAGAAATATGCGTGGTTTGTTTAGCGGCTAAAAGTTATGGAAAAGTTTCGAAGTGGAATACCTTTGGCTGCTGATTATGAGAATTTAACTTCTCAAATACCTGGCAACAAAATTTATGGGAGCGTATATCTTAGATTGTTAAAGTATGGGTTTAATTGGAAAAATGCTAGTTTGAATACTGCGATAAACAAGTATACCCCTCTTGCGCCAGGCCTGTTTAATGCAGCAGGAGGGAAAATGGAGTATTTAAATAGCCAGACTGGTGTGAAAATTGTACATGATATCCCCTCAAACTATTTTAGAATTTTTGATAAAAGCGGAAACCCGCTGGGGATTGATGGGAAACCCGTAAGTGGAAACAATAATCAAATACAGGCGAATACTCACTTCTTGAATTCTGATAATACAACATTGCCAGTAACAATTTTACCACCAAAATAAAACGATGAGAAAAAAAATTTTGATCGGATTAAATGGACAAGACGAGCAAAGTATTTACGATGTTATCTCTGAACAGGGTAACTATGAAAAAGTAGTATTCAGTGATGAAGAAATTAATCTTCTCTTTTCCATTGAGTACTTTGATCTGTTGAACAACAAATATGGATTATCTATTGATCTGTATGAAGAACAGGTTGTGTGCGAAAGCAAGATTGTTTCAGGAATATTAAACGATACCAGGAAACTGATGGAGGAAAACAAATACAATGAAATCGCTGGTGTTTTATTTAAGATTGAAAAGATATTGGTTTTGTCTTTACATATTAATGCCTGTGTTTATTTTGTATTATGACTTAATATACTGAGCAATGTGTCAAGATAGTTGATACGTATGCTGATCTGTGATCCTGTAGTTGAACGGAGCGTCCCCGCAGAGCGGGGCAGGCTGCAACAGCCGATGCTAGTAGTACTGTAGCTGGGCATCTGCTTGTTGCCATAATACAAGATCAACCGCTGTTGTTCGTAGTTTGTTTTTTACACTTTAGTATTGTTATGCTTAGCTTATAGCTAAGCATAATTTCATTTGAAGGTCTGTTAGTCTAAAAGGTGTTTTTACTGGAATCCTACCTTTAAAAAAGCATTTTTTCGTAGTGAGAAAACGAATTGTTTGTCTAATGAATGCTAGTTCTTTGTGTAAAAAGCATGGATAAGGGTGGATATCAGATACGAAGCCAGGCAGCTATTCATTTTGTAACTTTTTCGGTGGTAGAATGGGTGGATGTTTTTACCCAAAAGATGTATCGGGATATTGTATTGGATAGTATTAAGTCCTGCCAGGAAAACAAAGGACTCTTGTTACATTGCTGGTGCATAATGAGCAATCATCTTCATCTTATTCTTTCTGCAAAAAATAATGATCTAAGTAACTTATTGCGCGATTTCAAGAAATTTACGAGTAAGGAAATCTTATCGGCAATAGAAGCTAATCAACGGGAAAGCCGGAGAAACTGGATGCTTTCGATATTTCGGGATGCAGGTCAGAGAAATAGTCGTAACAAAAATTATCAATTCAGGCGACAGGATAATCAACCACAGGAATTGTATAGCAGTGCATTTATTTTTCAAAAAATGAATTATATTCATAATGATCCGGTAGAAGCTGGTATAGTGGAGAAACCGGAGCATTATATGTATAGTAGTGCCAAAGATTACTATTTTACAAAAAAATGTGGTTTATTGGATTTGGTTTTTATCTGATGAAGTGTCTGGTAGTTTGAACAGATGCTTCGTTGCAAACGAAGCATAACATTTTTTAGAGTAAGCATACTACGGAGAACGGGGGCCGCCTTTGTAAGAGATGAGGTTCTTCGAAAAGGGACAATTGGGTTTAGAGGTCCGTCCACAATATTTTTTAATCACTCAATAGGCGGTAGACCTTTTTCGATAGGGGTTAATCCTTGGCCAAGAAAAATTTTCCATGAAGGTCCGGGCGCCATAAAATAGGTTTAGTTATGAATATTCCTTATTTACTTAAAATAAAATTTTTGTTGAGGGTATCCAGCTCAAAAGAAATTTTTGACTGGGCGTTTCAACAAGTTGAACAGGGAGATACAAATAGTGAATTATTAGAGATGCTGTCTTTGAGAGAAGACGATAATTCTAGGATTATTGAAAAGTTGTCTAAAATTGCGAATTTTCAAAAAATTGATGAGACTGAAGTGAAGGAGTATTTTTATTCCTTATTTATTGAGATGTTTGAAAAATCTACGGATGTGGTTGTTTTAGAAGGGCTTTTAGTGAAATTCTATAATCTGGTAAAAGATGATATTCATTTCAACGAGGATGAGAGACTTTCATTTAGTATTATTGAGAACGATTTATCATTAAGAGAGTCAAACCTTCCTTTTCAAATTAACAAGAATGCTATTTTTGAATTTCTTAAAAATGAGCGACAATTAGGAGATTAATTAACTCAACTTACCCCTGTTGTTCGTAGTTTTTTTACACTTTAGTATTGTTATGCTTAGCTTATAGCTAAGCATAACTTCGTTTTATGGGCTGTTGGTATAAAAGGTGTTTTACTGTAAACCTACTGTCAAAAACCATGTTTTTGATGGACCGAATAAAAATCAAGTTGTATTATTTTCTTTATTGATCTTCAATATTGCTCATCCGTGATCCTGCAGTTGAACGGAGCGTCCCCGCAGAGCGGGGCAGGCTGTAACAGCCGATGCTAGTAGCACTACAGCTGGGCATTTGCTTATCACCATAATACTAGATCAACCACCGGTAACCGGATCGGCAAATGGGTGCAGGTGGGTGCCGGCACACCCAGGCAAACGGCCTATGTGCGGGATGCCAGCGGCAATGTGATGGCGATCTATGAAAAAGGCGGTACAACCAATGGTGGCTTACTCTCACAGATTGAAGTACCTTTATACGGCAGCTCGCGGCTGGGTATGTGGCGTGCAGACCGGGAGGTGGAAACGGCGGGCTGGGAGCTCTTTGACACCGACCCCATGACGGGCACCGGCGGAGGTATAGCCGGTGGCTGGGAACGTGGACGGGTACAGTTTGATCTGAGCAATCATTTAGGCAATAGCTTGTCCCGCCAGCGGCGGGATACTGGTGACGATCAGCGATTATCCTTGAAAAGTCCAGAATATATATTAAAGGAGAAAAGGGGAAATGGGCAAATCCTGATTTTGTTATATATAATAGAAGGATAGATAAAATATCTCGTGTTGTTGATGCCAAAAATGGGAATGCGGAGATGAGTAATAATCAAAAATTGTTAAATGAGAAAGGGGGCATATTGCATCAATCAGGTCGATATGGCATAAAATATAATAAGAATAGAACTGTTAAAAAAAATAGCTTCGAGTACGAAATAACCAATTTTTTATTATGTTAAACATAAGTAGCGCTAAAAGAATAATAAACGAGGGCTTGTATAATCGATTAGGTATCGGTGAGATAAAATGCTTTAAGTCGAAAAACGAATTTACCCTAATAGAGAAAGAAAACGATAAAATATTCTATTTGATGTATGTTAAGTGGGGGGCATTTATATCCATTTCTCCGTATGGGTACATAAGAAATAAAGTAATAGAAAAAAAATATGGCGATATTCTTGGTGAGGATTGGAGTGGTAATTGGACTGTTGGAGGCAACGTAGGTGAAATAGATAGTGATATTGATGGAGTTCAACAGGCAAGAAAATTTTATCACATCGATATTGAAACCGAAGCTGATTGCTTAAAAGCAATTGATTTATTAGTGAGCTACTATAATAGATGTATCCCTTTTTTTGAAAAATATAGTGAAATTACAATGCTTAATAGGCTTGTTAATGAATCTTCTGCTGATCAAATTCCTGTTTTAGTTTGTGGAACACTGGCTGATAAGTGCATGAAAGGACTTATTATTTCCGGAATATTAGGAGGAAAAGGTTTACATAGTTTGGTTAATAGTTATGATTCAGTTATCCAGTCATTGAATGATAAAAATACAACCAAAAGGTATTTGAAAGTAAGGAAGGCTATAGTTGGTAGTATATAAAATATAGGAGAGAAGTAAGCGTCCGGAGGTTTTTAAAATCTTTGCCAGTTCCTGCTGTGATAAACCTTTATCCTCTCTGCACTCCCTGCTCTCCATAGTTTGTTTTTTACACTTTAGTATTGTTATGTTTAGCTTGTAGCTAAGCGTGACTTTGAGAATCAATTTGTATTATTTTCTTTATTGATCTTCAACCAGATCGCCAGGGTCAACAGCGGTGTGACCACCGTGATCAAATACACCTATGATGCCACCGGCAACCGGATCGGCAAATGGGTACAGGTGGGTGCCGGCACACCCAGGCAAACGGCCTATGTGCGGGATGCCAGCGGCAATGTGATGGCGATTATGAAAAGTGGGGCACCGCCAATGATGGCTTACTCTCGCAGATTGAAGTACCTTTATACGGCAGCTCGCGGCTGGGTGTATGGCGGCCGGATCGTGAAGTGGAGACGACGGGCTGGGAGCTCTTTGACACTGACCCCCTGACGGGCACCGGCGGTGGTATCGTGGGTGGCTGGGAACGCGGACGGGTACAGTTTGAGCTGAGCAACCATCTGGGGAACAGCTTGTCCCGCCAGCGGCGGGATTTTAGTGACGATCAGCGATGCGCGTACTGCGGTAGATGATGGTACCTACCAGGTACTCACGGCCTGCCCTACCTGTCTGCCGGGCTTCCCCTGCCTGCCCTGTTATCATGTCTACGTCAAACAAAACTCCACACCCGATGATATCGTGGATTATTACCTGCCGCAGGTGCTGACGGCCAATGATTATTATCCGTTCGGGATGTTGATGCCGGGAAGGAAATATTCGGATGGGGAATATCGGTATGGGTTTAATGGACAAGAAAAGAGTACAGAGATTGATCCGACTGGCAATAGTATGACTGCTGAGTTTTGGCAGTATGATGCGAGGCTGGGAAGGAGATGGAATGTGGACCCAATTGTAAAAATTTGGGAGAGTCCATACGTTGCCTTTTCAAATAACCCGATATTGTTATCAGATCCAAGCGGGGCGGATGCTCAGGATCCGGACAAACCAGTTACAACTAAGGGGACAAACTTACCTGGTGTAACTGTAACAGCAAAAATAAGTAAAAAGCAAGCGGCTCTTAATAAAGTGGCAGCCTTCAACCCTAGCAGATATGTAGATTTTGGCAATAGGTTCACGGTAGGCGAATTTAAAAAACAGTTAGCTGACCGAATTAATAATCCTTACGCAATGGACCAGGGACATAAATCTGGGCCAGGTGGAGGAACTAATTTTTGTTGGGCTGCTGCGGCTTCAAGCCGTCAGTATGAACGGGATCCTTTGCAAATGACGAATATGTTAATTGATTTGTTCTCCACAGGCAAAGCTAATCTGGGAGGTATTACAATTGGTCTTTCGGCAGCTCTTGCAGACGCAGTAGGGTCAAATACTTTTAATAACGATGGAGGATTAAAGCAGAGTCAGATAGATCAATTGTTGTTTTTAGGACTTGCAGGTAGTATGAAACGGTATGTAAATATTTTTAATAAAACATATGCCCCCGAAGATGAAGATAAAACATGGGCGTCAGGTTCCCTTGGGAAGTTTAATGAATTGTTGAAATTATATGGAAATACCATAGTGACATCAAAAGGGAATGATGCTGTCTCAAGAACAATTCCTGCTACCGCTTTAACTGATGCTCAGGATGCAAACGAGAAGATATTTTTATTTATTTATAGTGCCCATTTTAAAGAGCCGAAACCTGCGATGTCTGATGGCAGATATCCTTCTGGCCCTACGGGCAGCCATTTTATACAGGTTAGGAATGTAACATATGCAGATGGGATTTATACTATGGATTTTTGGGATTATGGCGGATGGACACCTGGGCATAGGATAAGCAGACTGCAATTAGAAGCCTGCCTGTACGGCATAACAACAACTAAATAATTTGTATGAAATTTTTGCTTACTCTTACGACCGTAATCATATTTCTTTCTTCTTGCAATTCCACTGTCGGGAATTTGAGGGCATACTACAAACGAAACGAGAAACTGCATCAATCTTTAGCAGATAGTTTATTTAAGTTTACAAGTAAGTACCATACAGAGGTTACAATGCGCAGGAGACTTGATGGAAAAGACGAAATTGTTTTCAGGCAAACTTTTAAGAATAATAGGATTCCAATTGAGTTTGATGATTCCTTACGAAGACATGATAAATATCCGGAGTATACATCAGAAATTAAAGTGCCAATTGAGATAATTAAATTGTTTAAAAAAAGTAAATACACAAGCCTCATTGCAGATAGCACAGAAATTTTTTTCGGGTATAAAAATAGTTTTGACGGCAATTCAAAATATGGAATTGTAATAGATAGGGATACAATAGATAATACTAGAAGACATATTAAGAAACTTGCAAAAAATGTTTATGTAACTGAAGGGATTATACCATGATTTTTTTGAGTTGTTCGTTATGGTCGCTCATCATTTCGAGATTTTAAAGAGATAGGAAAGGGTATAAATTGGTAATGTATCGAAACGGCTGGAGTATATTAAAGCGTTTAAAAAATAGGATACGGGAGGTTTGAAAAGCCTCCCGTATCCTATTAAAATGTACGGTAAGGAGCTTTTGAACGCGAAGATATTAAGATCAGCCAGATCACCAAGACCAATGGCGGGGTGGCCACCACCGGCAACCGGATCAGCAAATGGTTGCAGGTGGGCAGCGGCACACCCAAGCAAACGGCCTATGTGCGGGATGCCAGCGGCAATGTGATGGCGATCTATGAAAAGGAGGCACCGCCAATGGTGGTTTACTCTCGCAGATTGAAGTACCTTTATACGGCAGCTCGCGGCTGGGTGTATAATAATTAAATATAAAAATGAATCAGGACTGGGAATTTTCTGCAAAATCAGTGACTAAGTATAATCCGGTTTATCGGGATGAGCAAGGACATTATGAGAAGGAAGAATGGATCGGATTCTTTCAATTAGGAAGAGTAGTGAGCGGAGAACTTCTTACCTATGACGAGTATGTGAAAGTTGAAAATAGGTATGTTTTGGCCGCGAAACTCTTTTTGACGTTTAATAATTGCTCAGATATAATGATTGTCAACCTGGAGAAACGGGAAATTGATGATTTTTCCGTTTATTTTCCAAATGATGAAACAGGCCACATAAAAACATTTACTGAAATCAAAGAAGGCGCGTTTGTGTCAGGAGATGATATTGATAATATCATTAGATTGATTTTACGGGAAGTTGTCTGGGCAGAATTAGTCTGTAAAACAGAAGAATCTGTTGCGATTAGGTTCGGGTATGATTTTTATATGTATTTTAATTCACCAAAGAAGTGGGAGATTTTAATACCTGAAATTGAGAAAATCGGCTTATTTGTTTATTAAGGAAAACCGGTAACGGATCAAAATAGTTGGCGTATATTTTAATAATTGTGGTAGTGAGTAATAAAAGGCATGATAAATATTTTTGATTTTGATGTAATTCTGCAACAAGGAATAAAATGGTTTTCTTCCACTGATACGATCGAGGGAGTGACAAATGAATTTGGGAAACCGAATGATATTGAGTTTTATGATGACGGGAACATTTTCTATCATTATGATAATATTAAATTAGGGTTTAGGGATTCGAAACTTGAAAGAGTTGTAATTTACTTCTTAAATTTTGAGAATGAATATAAAATCACTTCTATAGACAGTAAGCCCGTATTATTGAATAGGGATATTAGTGTCGGACTAATCATTCAATACCTTAATGCAAAACAGATTAAATGGTTTGTTAAGTACGAGGAGTCCATGCATGATTATCTTGTTATAGATTTAGAATCTGGTGCCAGGATATTTTTTTATTTATATAGCGGTCAATTAGAGCGAATAACTTTATAGGAAATCCCCAATTGTTTGTAGCCTGTATTTTTATTCTTTAATACTGTTACATACCTTGAGGCTAAGCATAATCTCGACGCTTCGTTTCAAACGAAGCATAACTGGTTTAGCTTGAGTGTTCTTTTGTTTTTTTTAAAGAACAAAGTGGCTCTAAAAAATAATTTTTTTATGGTCGAAATTACTATTGATGGAATAGCTTCAAACAGAGTTGTCACTGAGCTAAAGAATTCTTTCCCTGGGGGAATAAAGAATGTTTCGGGAATAGTTCTTTTTTGTCAATTCAGTGCCTATGATATTAAACTAGGGAAAATGTTCACGCGACTTACTGTGGAGGGAGAAGTTAAATATTCCGGTGCTGTTACGTTAGTGAAGATTACTCAACAATTCGACAGGCTGTTTGAAGAAATTCCGAAAGGTTGGAGAACTGTTTGCGAGTTTAGATTCGATAATCTTACATCTGATAAATTAAAAGAGTGGTTGCCTGTTATTGATAGTTGGAGTCAGGGGACAACTAAACGTGTCGTCCTGGTACAATGATTTTTAGTAAAAGAAAGACTATTATCCGTTTGTGATGGTGATGCCGGGAAGGAAGTTTGCGGAGGATGATTTATATCGGTATGGATTTAATGGCAAGGAGAATGACAATGATGTAAAAGACGAAGGCAACCAGCAGGATTATGGCATGCGGATCTATGACCCAAGGTTGGGTAAGTTTTTGAGTGTGGATCCGTTGTTAGAAGAATATCCTATGTTTACTCCGTATCAATTTGCAAGTAATAGACCTATAGACGGGATCGATATGGATGGTATGGAATGGAAGCCTGTGCATGGTGCAAATGGGAATATAGTGGGTTATACGTGGGCAGGATTTGATGCTAAGGGTGCTCCACAAGCAAATACAGTTAATGGGGGGGGGAATAGTTGACGGGGAATATAAGTATACATTTTCATCAATAAATACTGGAAGTCTGCAATGGGGAAATATCTCTGTGGATGATGAAACAACAGTAAGATTGAATGCAACTGTTCGTTCATCAGGTCCAATCACATACGCCTTTGATGAGTTAGACGAAAACGGAGTATTTATAGATGTATTCGCATCAGAAACTTTGTATACGGGTAATGACTTAAAGGGAAGTAGTATTATAAATGTTTTAAAAGGGGCCTATAATTTATACCATAATGGGAACTATCAAAATCAGGCTCTTGAAGACGATGGACTGGGCCTTCTGGATTGGCTTCCGATTGGAGGAGTTAAAAAGGCATCTGTCGCTTTTTTTGCCATGGGCGCCCGGAAGGAGTTTGTGGATAGAATCCTGAAAACAGTAGTTAAGAAAAAGCGAATATCTACCTTAAACCCCATTAAAGCGAAAAATTTAAAGGAGGCTGAAGCGAAAGGGATACCTCAATCTCAGTTAGACCCAAGTGGGAAGCCGAAAATACATACTGTAAAAAAATCAAATTTAAAACGAGCAAAAGATGCAGCACGAAATAATAAGAAATCAAATTCTGCACCCATTAAGCATTCAAGTGATAAAGGCCAAAAAACGCATTTCCATTCTACAAAAGGTGGTGAAAAATTAAAGGCGAAAGATAATATTCATTATACGAACGAATCTTCTAAAAAGAATCTATGAAAAAGAAAGCTTACTTAGGGCTTTGGGTGGTTTTTTTACACCTGGGTCCGGAAAAAGGGCATTGATTTACTAATTTAATTGAAATAGAAGACGGTGATGCTAGGGAATATAAAGGTGCTTGGGCAAATGTTATAGTTAAGGGAAAAACTATTCATGAGGCCCTCGAAATACTTCCTTTAGGGTTAAAGGAGCTTTGTTTTGAGATTATATTTATTGATGCTGTACAAAATGTATATACACTAGCGGATAACAATGAGTTAAATAAAAATATTCTCGAAGAATGTGATTGGCTGCTAAAAACTAAGTATAAGTATATGATTAGTGATAAGTTGTTTCCTTACGTCTAAATGAAGCAGGTGAATGGATTCCCCAGTTCTCCTTAGTTTTTTATTTTTACCTTTTAATACTGTTATGCTTAGCTTATAGCTAAGCATAATTTCATTTGAAGGTCTGTTAGTCTAAAAGGTGTTTTTACTGGAATCCTACCTTTAAAAAAGCATTTTTTCGTAGTGAGAAAACGAATTGTTTGTCTAATGAATGCTAGTTCTTTGTGTAAAAAGCATGGATAAGGGTGGATATCAGATACGAAGCCAGGCAGCTATTCATTTTTGTAACTTTTTCGGTGGTAGAATGGGTAGATGTTTTACCCGAAAGATGTATCGGGATATTGTATTGGATAGTATTAAGTTCTGCCAGGAAAACAAAGGACTCTTGTTGCATTGCTGGTGCATAATGAGCAATCATCTTCATCTTATTCTTTCTGCAAAAAATAATGATCTAAGTAACTTATTGCGCGATTTCAAGAAATTTACGAGTAAGGAAATTGTAGCTGCAATAGAAGCCAATCAGCGGGAAAGCGGAAGAAACTGGATGCTTTCGATATTTCGGGATGCAGGTCAGAAAAATAGTCGTAACAAAAATTATCAATTCAGGCGACAGGATAATCAACCACAGGAATTGTATAGCAGTGCATTTATTTTTCAAAAAATGAATTATATTCATAATAATCCGGTAGAAGCTGGTATAGTGGAGAAACCGGAGCATTATATGTATAGTAGTGCCAAAGATTACTTTTTTACAAAAAAATGTGGTTTATTGGATTTGGTTTTTATCTGATGAAGTGCCTGGTAGTTTGAACAGATGCTTCGTTGCAAACGAAGCATAACATTTTTTTAGAGTAAGCATACTACGGAGAACGGGGATTATGTGTATGTATCGAAAAGCATGAAAGATTACCGCTGCTGTATCGGCTTTACTACGCAGCCTGCGTTTACGCAATGCAGCGGACAATGAAGCAGTATCCCTATTCACAATATCCAATCCGTGGATTAGACAAACTATTACACGGAAACTGATACTTACTCTGAGAATATTTTGCCGAAGGGTCATCTGTAACTTCCAGAGGCGCCATTGCCTGACCATTATATGACGGCATGGTAACCTGGGCTGCAGAACCATTACCCAAAGCTGTATTTTTTGCGGAAGCATTGCTATTGAAACTGTAATCGATCATGGCGTCCAGCAAACGGTATACACCATAATAATCCAGTGCATCATAGGCTTTGCGCGAAGTGGGCACTACATGATCGGTCACATACTTATACCCGGCAATAACCGATGATCTGAAATAAATGAAATCTTTTTCACTATCAGCAATGTTGATATGCTTAAAGACGTCAATGGCCAGACGATGATCATTGACATCATCTTCATCATACACCTGCGTGATCATTTTGGTGTTGGCAGGAAAATTCTGCAACTGCTGTTCCGTTGTAAGCGCGCTACTCCAGTTGTAGCTATACCAGGGCGCCATCGTAAATATAAAACGACCGTTTTCTCCCCATCCTTTTTCGGTAAAAGCCTTATATCCCAGATCAATACTTGCACCGCCGCCAAAAGAATGACCCATAAAACCGACTTTCTTTGTGTCAATTATATTCGGATGATCGTGAGCAGCTTTCACAAAACCTTCCCATAAGGTCTGATAGCGGTGATTGATCGTAGAGTCAAGTGTTTTGTAGGGAACGAATACAATCACATAGCCCTTTTTTGCAACAAAATTGTATAATCCTGTATTATATGATTTGTCTTCACCGCCATAAGGATGGGAAAAGAAGATCGCAGGCCGTGGTGTGGTAATTCCTTTGGGGTAAAAGATGGAAACCTGGGTACTGGCATACTGGGGATTGATAAAGTTTATTTCGGCCACTTCATAAGTCCCGTCAGAACCATAACCGGAAACTGGTTGCTGGATCGGGCCCTGGATAGTTTCATTACCAGAAGGAGGCAGTGTAGTAGCAGGGGTATCTTTTTTACTGCAACTGATCAGATAGGTACAGAGAAGCAGGGCAGTAGAAAACTTTTTAAACGACATAGGGTAGTAAATATGGATAAAAGACCGGCCTTTAAATGGATAGTTTAATGGTTGAGTAACTTTTTCGCACTTTTTACCGCCTGGGCAGGCCTGCCACTGACGGATGCCTGATTTGGTTGAGGTGGGCGATTTTCCTGTTATTGACTGGGTAGTGGTGATGTAGCATTGGTCAATTTACCCGCTTTTATTTATCAAACTCTTCCCCATTCCCGGGGCGTTCGCCCTGAAAGCGACATTCGGATAGATTCTTTCTGTATTTTTCCAAAAAATAGAACAGTACAATGACCATTGTACCGCTGAAACGATATACCACTTACTATAAACAGGCTCTTTTGCCCTTGCTGATCCTGCTATGCAGTGCCAGTACCCTTTTGGCTCAATCATCAGAAAAAGACAAAGCAGCCCGGGAAAAAATCAATGAATTAAATCAAACCGCTAAAAAACTCAACAGTGACTCTACCGCCCAGGCACTGATCCTGGGCCACGAAGCTTACCTCCTCGCAGTTAAGGAAAATGACCGGCTTTTACAGGCGCAAACCATGCTCACGCTTTCTGAAGGATACCTGTACGACGATAGTTACGATATGGCTTTGCAATATGCGTATGATGCGCTGGACATCTTCCAGGCCTTGAAAGACCAGGCCGGTATTGCCAATGCATATACATTGCTGGGATGGCTCTTTTATGATACCGAGAACCCCATTTTGTCAATGGACTATCACCAGAAAGCCGGGAAACTGATAGCCGCCGGGACCGACAACAAAAAGAAGGCAACCGCACTCAATGCTATTGGACTCGTCTTCCAAATGATGAACAATAGCGATTCTGCCAAAACCTATTTTCAAAAAGCTATAGTCATTGCCGAAGAGTATAAGATAAATACCATTCTGGGTGCCGCACTGAACAATCTGGGTATCTGCGAAAATGCACTGGGGCAATACCAGCGGGCCATCGCTCATTTTGAAAAAGCGATGAGCCTGGAACGGGGTGATGCGGTGCATAATAGCCTGTCACAGGCCGAAATACAGAATCAGCTGGCCTACTCTTTTCTGAAGCTGAATAATTACAAAAAGACGGACTCACTCTTAATGAGTGCCCGCAACATTATCGATGCATCCACCTCCAATACCCGCAAAGAAAAGTTATTAGACAATCTGCATACTTACGCCCTGCTGTATCAGGCAACCGGCAATTACCAGCGGGCTTTTGACTGCCTGCAGCAATATATTGCCGTCAACAATGAGATCGTGTCCCGGAACAAAACGGAAATGGTGGATGCCCTGCACCTGAGGCGGGAGACGCAAAGCCGCGAAAAACAGATCAATGAGTTGAATGCACAGAAAGAACTGCGGTCTTTCCAGCGCAATGCCCTGGCAGCCGGCCTGGTTCTTTTGGGCATCATTGGCTTTTTATTGTATAGCCGGCTGCGGCGTAAACAGCAGCGCGACAAGGAAATGGAAGCCATGAAAAGATTGCTGATCGAAAAAGAACTGGACGAAACCCTGCACGAAAAAGAGGCCCTCACCGACAAACTGGGGTTTAAAGACCAGAATATAAAAGAATACGCCCTGCTCCTTACCCATAACGACGAGTTGCTGAAGAACTTCATCCAGGAGACAAACCGCCTGATGACCGCCGAAGATGCAGATATCAAAAACATGCCCCATGCCTATAATAAGCTGGTAAAAAAGTTTTTACAGGATCTGGAACAGCATGCCAACGATAAAAATCTTCATTTGGCTTCTGAAGATGCCCATGCAGATTTCTTCTTCAACCTGCTACAGAAATACCCCCATCTTACAGAAAATGAGCGAAAGCTCTGCGCACAGATCAGGCTGAATTTATCCTCCAAAGAGATCGCTGCGCTGAATAATATCTCCGTAAAATCAGTGGAAATGGCCCGCTACCGGCTCAGAAAACATTTTGGATTACAGAAAAATGAGGACTTAAACGCCTTTATTAAGTCGTTTTAATATTTGATAATCAATTTATTAAAATGATGTAGAGGTAATGTAGGGGTAGATAGAGGGTCGTGTAGGTGCCAGAAATAAGGCCAGGTATATGTAAGTCATAAGTTTAGGCTACGCTAAAATGCATGCGTTTTTGTACTCAGCGCAAGAAGCAAAATGCATAGCCGCGTTTTTTAAAATCATTTTAGAAAACTATTTTTTATGCTTATGACTCGATTGATTGCCTGGCGCAAAAGGCCCTTAGCCTTTTGTTTTCTCTTCTTCCTATGCTCCTTCTTATATACCACAACCTATGCCCAGTCTGTTTCCGTGTCGGGTATTGTACTGGATGCGTCCGGTACGCCGGTTGCCGGAGCCACCATTACCGTCAAAAATGGTTCTGGTTCCGCCATTGCCAATGACGGTGGACGCTTTACCATCAATACTCCTATCCCCAATCCGGTTTTGGTGGTGACAGCTACCGGATATGCCACCAAAGAAGTGGCAACTGAGGGAAAAACCAATGTGGAAATCACCCTGCAGGCTACCACCAAACAAATGGAGGAGGTAGTAGTGGTGGGTTATGGCACCCAAAAGCGAAGCAACCTGACCAGTGCCGTTTCTTCCGTAAAAGGAGATGTGGTCAGCAAAATGGCGACCAATAACCCCATTAATGCCCTGCAGGGAAGAGTGGCCGGCTTGTCTATCTCCAGTCCGGGTGGAAATCCGGGGCAAATGTCTGACGTGCGCCTGAGAGGTATCGGTACGTTTGGCGGTCACCAGCCCCTGTATATCATTGACGGAGTAGTCGGCGATCCTTATTATTTGGGCAACAATGATATCGAATCCATAGAAGTGTTGAAAGACGGTGCGGCCGCATCTATTTACGGTTCAAACAGTGCCAACGGGGTGATCCTGATCACTACTAAAAAAGGGAAGAAAGGCGACCCGGTCATCGACTTCAGCAGCTATTACGGCCGGGTAAAACCTACCAATAAGTATGATCTCCTGGATGCGGAAGGCTACAAAAAGGTACACCGCATGATGTATGAGAATGCCGGTAATACACAGCTTCCCGCTTACATTACCAATAATACCGGTATTAATACCAACTGGCAGGACCAGATCAACCAGACCGGCGCTGCCCAAAATTATAATCTGGGTATAAGAGGCGGCGGAGAATATATAAAATACGGGATCAGCGGTGATCTCACAGACGAAAAAGGAACGCTCATCGGTTCCAGCTTCAGCAAAAAGACAATCCGCTCTACAAATGAGATCAAAAAAGGGATACTGACAGTAGAAAACAACCTGCTTTATTCCTTCACCAAATCCGAAGCCTATAAGTTTGATATACGGGATGCTTATTTCCAATCCCCGTTGCTGCCGGTATTCGATCCGAATGAACAGTATGGATATGCTTTAACTGTAAATGGATTGCCCAGGTTTCAAAACCCGGTTGGTTATGCGCACTATGTAGACGGATACACCAAAACGCAGTACCTGGCGGATAACCTCAAGATCAGATTGCAATTATTCAAAGGACTTAGCTATACGGCCCAGCTGAATTATATCAGTGCCAACAGCTTTGACTATTCACACAATCCGCCGTTCAGAGCCAATGCCAATGACCCTGCTGTTTCCTATCCCTATGTTTATAACAGCCGTTCCAATTATAAAGAGCAGCAGATTGAACATTTGCTCAATTATGACTGGAAAAAAGGCGATCACAATATCAAAGTGCTGGCTGGCTATTCTGCCCAGCAGAAAACAAACGAATACCTGAGCGTAACGGCAGATGGTAAAACGGTTGTAAGATCGGTGGTGAATGGTTCCATCGTGGAAAAAGAAGTAGCAGGCGGTTTTTCCAACCCTGACTTTAATACGATCAGCGCCGGCCTGGGTGGCACATTTGGTGCAGCAGGTTCAAAAAATAAATATGTACGCCTTTCTACTTTCGGAAGAATCAATTATGACTATGCCGGAAAATACCTGGTACAGGTAAGTGTAAGACGTGATGGTTCTTCTGTTTTCGGACAAAACAATCAGTTTGGTACATTCCCTTCTGTTTCGCTGGGCTGGAATATGCACAGAGAAACCTTTATGGAAAATATCAGCTGGCTGAATGTATTGAAGCTCAGAGCCAGCTATGGCGAATTGGGTAATGAAGGAGCATTGGGCTATTACGACCATCAGGCCCTGATCACTACGAGGAATACCTGGTCAGGTGGCTATGTGCAGGGTTCAGGAGCTACACCCTGGCCCGGTTCAGCCAGCTATGCCCTGCAAAACCGTGACCTCAAATGGGAAACCAACAAATCAACCAATATCGGGGCTGATTTTGCTTTATTCCGCAATAAACTCACCGGCTCTGTTAACTATTTTAATAACAAGACCGAAGGATTATTGATCACCAAAGAAGTGCCGCCCTCTGCAGGCGTGAGTAACCCGATCCTCAACGTGGGTACGATCACCAATAAGGGTATCGAACTGGAGCTGACGTACAACTACACAAAGAATGACTGGAATGTGGGTATTACCGGTTCCGTAACTCATATCAAAAACAAGGTAGTTAAACTGGCACAAGCCGACCAGACATTGTACGGTACGGGATTGAAATTCGGAACAGATCATATACCTACGCAAACCAAAGAAGGAACTGAAATAGGTGCTTTTTATCTGTACACCGCCAACGGTATTTTTCAGTCGGATGCAGAAGCAGCGGCTTATGTAAATAAAGATGGAGACAGACTGCAGCCGGATGCAAAAGCGGGTGATGTCAGGTTCCTTGATTCCAATGGCGATGGTGTAATTGATGAAAATGATAAAACCTATAAAGGATCCGCTTTCCCCAAACTGGAGTATGGATTGAATATATCCGTCAGCTATAAAAATTTTGACTTCACTGCATTCTTCCAGGGTGTGGGCGGCAGCAAGATTTACAACGGTTACCGCTTCGAACTGGAAGGCATGGATGCCGGACGCAACTTCCTTACATCCACTTTAAATGCCTGGACTCCGCAAAATACCAATACCGATGTTCCCCGGGCCATACTGGCCGATCCTAATGGCAACAACCGTGAGTCAACCCGCTTCCTGGAAAATGGCAGTTATTTAAGAATGAAATTGCTGCAACTGGGATACTCACTTCCCGCTACAGCTACCCGTTTTGCTAAACTGAACAGGGTGCGCCTGTATGTGGCGGCTCAAAACCTGTTTACCATTACCAAATACAGTGGCCTGGATCCTGAAGTTGGTACGTTCAACCCGCTCAACACAGGCGTAGACCGCGCACTGTATCCGCAGAATAAAAGATGGCTGGTTGGCCTTCAGATTGGTTTGTAAACCAGGGCAATTCATTGTTAAAAATCAACCCAAACGGGGAAACAAAAAATACTCAAATGAAAAAGAATATAATTCCGGTATTGGCTTTGGCACTGGCAACCTCGCTGTTGTCATGCAGTAAAGACAAACTCAACCAACTGGCACCGGACCAGTTGACCACCGATAATTTCTGGACATCCAAAGAAAAAGCATTGTCAGGCCTTGCCGCTGCCTATTCACAACTGGAAAGCTTTGTAGGCTGGGACAATTATGTGGAAGCAAGATCGGTACGTGAATTTTACCGCGAAGATTATGTGGTACCCGGCGCAGATGCATACAACTATTCCTGGTGGCTGGATCATTATAATTTCGCCTTTACATCGGGCAACTATGCCATTGATCTTTTATGGAGAGATAATTATAAAGGGCTGAACTTTTCAAACCAGGTACTGGAAGGCATTGAGAAGATCCCTGCCGACCGCATTGATGAAGCCAGCAAAAAACAAATCATTGCGGAAGCAAAATTTTTGCGGGCCTACTATCATTTCAAATTGCTGACCAATTTTGAAAAAATAATCCTGCGCGATAAAGTGCCTGTATCAGAAGCCGATCTTACCAAAGGTCTTTCGGAGAGAAAAGATGCTTATGATATGATCCTGGCCGACCTTGCTGCTGCAGAAACAGATCTGCCACTGAAAAGCGAAAGACCATCGTCTGAAACAGGCAGGATCACCAAAGGGGCCGCACAGGCCTATATCGGGAAAATAAACCTGTACCGTGCAGCAGAAGATCAGGCAAATGCTGCCGCTTATTATACCAATGCAGTGAATAGCCTGAAAAATGTGATCAATTCAAACCAATACCAGGTAGACCCTGACTTTCTTTCCATGTTCAATGGCACTACCAAAAATGGTGTGGAATCTGTATTCGAGCTGCAGCAAACAGCGGATGCATCGAACGGGGCCAATTACAGGTCTTACCTGTCTGATTGGGTAGCGGCTGCAGAACTGGGTGGCTACGGCGAAATCTATGGCACACAACGTCTGCTTACCGAAATGAAAAAAGAAGGTAAAGTCGCCAACGGAGGTATGTATGATCCCCGCATTTATGGTACTGTTTACTTTGAAGACAGCTATTTCAATGATGTTGTCGATCCCAAAGTATATGGCGACACGTATGACGATGTGTTTGGTAACGGCAGCAATACCATCGCATTCAGAAAATGGATACCGGCAACTCCCGATCGTATTGGTCGTTCCAATGCGATCAATGTACCGCTGATGCGCTATGCCGATGTATTATTGCTGTACGCCGAAGCCCTGAATGAAAGTGGTAAATCTGCAGATGCTGTACCTGTCATTAACGATCTTAGAAATAAAAGAGGCAACATGCCTGCTTTGAATATCAGCAGCAAGCAGGATGTGTTTAATGCGATCATGCACGAGCGTGTAATGGAGTTTACACTGGAAAGCAGCCGCTTCTATGATCTGAAAAGATGGGGACTCCTGGCGCAAAATATGCAGACAGCCGGCAGAAGCTTCAGTGCCGACAAGGCATACTACCCGCTTCCGTTGAAAGAAACACTGAATAACCCCCTGGTGCACTAAATAAACTGGAATAATGTTGCCCGGAACCCATCGTTCCGGGTAACATTATTTCTTTTGACGATGATCTGTATCATCGAAAGAAATATTATGGGAATGCGAGGCTATCGGTTACGCATCTCGCTCATTGCTCATTACCGGATCTTTTACTCTTATGACAATAAAAAGAACTATTGCCATAGCAGGCTTTGTATTGCTTACAGGTACCTGTGCTATGGCGCAAACGGCAGTCAATGATTGGGAAAATCCTTCGATCCAATCTCTGAATACTGTAACACCGCATGCATACTTTGTACCTTATGCAACAGAAGATGCTGCAATAAAAGAAACAGCTTCTCCCTTCGTACGCTCATTAAACGGTCTTTGGTCGTTCAAAATAGTGAAAACACCTGCCGAACGCCCGTTGAATTTTTATGAAGCGAACTATGATGTAAGTACCTGGGAAAAAATAAAAGTCCCCGCCAACTGGCAGACAGAAGGTAAGGATAGCTATATTTTTACAGATGTGGAATATCCCATTCCTGTGAATCCCCCCTTTGTACCCAAAGATTTTAATCCGGTAGGCTCCTACAAAAGAACATTCGATCTGCCGCGTGACTGGAAAGGGAAAAATATTTTCATCCGTCTGGGCGCGGTCAATTCATTTTTCTATTTATGGATCAACGGAAAATATGCTGGCCTCAGCAAAGACAGTAAAACACCTGCAGAATTTGACATCACACCCTATATCGTTCCCGGTAAGAATTCCGTAGCCTTACAGGTGTTTCGCTTCAGCGATGGCACTTATCTCGAAGGTCAGGATATGTGGAAGCTGAGCGGAATTGAAAGAGATATAGACCTGATAGCCCGCCCCAAAACGGCTATCCAGGATTTTTTTGTAAAAGCCGGATTGGATAATAATTATGAGAACGGGTTGCTGGATATTCATATTTCCATGAGCCGGGATCCGGTCACATCTGCCAGGCAATCCTTACGTATCAAATTAATAGATGATGCCTCGGGAAAGATGGTCTATAACCAGCAGGTCCCGCTTAATAAAAAGGATTTTCAACTTGCCGGCATCATTTCTTCTGTAAGAAAATGGAGTGCAGAAACTCCAAACCTGTACTCGCTTTATATTACGCAGTTAGACAATAAAGGAAATATAATTGAATCGATTGTGCACAAAACAGGTTTCCGGACAACGGAGATAAAGCATGGATTGTTTCTTATTAATGGCAAAGCCATCAAGTTGAAAGGGGTAAACAGGCATGAGCATAATATGTATACTGCCAAGATTATTACGCCCGATCAGATGGTTGAGGAGATAAGGGTCATGAAGCAGTTTAATATCAATGCCGTTCGGACCAGTCATTATCCCAATAGCGAGACCTGGTATAAACTCTGTGATCAGTACGGCATTTACCTCGTGGATGAAGCCAATATTGAATGTGATGGAATGAGCATGTCGCCGATAAAAACATTATCAGATAAGCCGGAATGGAAAAATGCTTACCTGCACCGTACCATGCGCATGTTTGAAAGGGATAAAAACTTTTGCAGCATCATTACCTGGTCTTTGGGTAATGAAAGCGAATTTGGCGACAATTTTATTGCCACTTACCAGTATTTGAAATCGAAAGATAATACACGCCCGGTACAATATGAGCCGGCGCAGCGCACTCCCTATTCAGATATCGTAGCTCCCATGTACCGCTCATTGAATGTAATGATGGAATATGTAAAAGAATGGCGTGCCAAACCCTATATTCAATGTGAATATGCGCACATGATGGGCAATAGCGGCGGTGATCTCAAAGACTACTGGGATTTAATATATAAGTATGATCAGTTGCAGGGTGGTTTTATCTGGGATTTTGCGGATCAGACATTTAAGATAAAGGATGATAAGGGACGTGCTATCTGGGGGTATGGACGCGACATGGGCAATGTAGGTGCCACCAGCGATACGAGTTTTTGTGCCGACGGCTTATTCGCTGCTGACCATACGCCGCATCCACAGGCATTTGAGTTAAAAAAGGTGTACCAGTATATCCATTTTCAACCAGTGGATTTTAGCGCAGGACTAATAAAGATCACCAACCGGTACGATTTTACCAAACTCGACCAATTCGATTTTTACTGGACAGTAAAAGCCGATGGAAAAGTGGTGGCTAAAGGAAAATTGCCCACTGTAGATTTACAACCCGGCGCTTCCGGTAACTATAAGATTGACATTCCCGCCTTTACTATACAGCCCCAGACGGAGTATTTCCTGGACATTGAAGCAATTTTAAAATCTGCCCAACCATTGTTACCGGCAGGTTATTGCGTAGCTACCGAACAATTCCAGCTTCCTTACTTCAGCACAGAAGAGCCGGTACGAAATAATGATCAGGCTCTTTTGAAAAAGAACGAAGCCGGCGGGCTGGTCTCATTTAGTACTGATAATTTCTCCGTTGGCTTCAGTAAAAAAGACGGTTGGCTTTACAGCTATCAGTTGCAAGGCACGGAACTGGTACAACAGGCATTGCAGCCGCATTTCTGGCGGGCAGCTACGGATAACGATATCGGCAACAGCCAGCAGATGCGGTGTGCCGTATGGGAAAATGTACTGCGCAATGCACGCCTCGATTCTTTTGTGGCGGAACAACAAAACGCTGGTCAATGGCGTATTACAACACAACATTATTTTCCGGATGTAGATGCAAAGTATCAGGTAGTGTATGTTGTCAATGCTGCCGGAGATGTGCAGGTGTCAGTAAAAATGATTGCCGGTAGTAACTATCAGCCTGAATTGCCAAGATTTGGTATGCGGATGATCTTAAACAGCGACTATAATAAAGTTACCTGGTTAGGGCGTGGTCCTTTTGATAATTATAGCGATCGTAAATATGCTGCCCGCGTAGATCTGTATACAATGTCTGCCGATTCATTGTTTCATCCCTATGCACGGGCGCAGGAAAGCGGCTACAGAACGGATGTGCGCTGGATAGGCCTTACAAATCAGTCAGGGGCTGGATTGATGGCTATTGGGCAATCGCTTATAAGTAGCGGAGTACTTCACTTTAATATGAACAGGCTGGATTTCGACCGGCATGCAGCACAAAACAATCACGGAGGCTCCATGAGCAACGAAGACCTGATCTGGTGGAATATCGACTACGGACAATCCGGTGTAGCCGGCGATAATGCCTGGGGAGCCAAACCCCATGCGGAATACCAGCTGCCCTATAAGGATTATGAATATAAATTCACTTTACGTCCTGTTTTGAAAAATGACGTGATGATAAACAAAGCAAAATAGGGAAGATGATGGTAACAAAATATGTAAGAAGGAATGGTGTCCTTCTGGCAGTGAGCCTGCTGGCATTGACCATGACCAAAGTTCAGGCGCAGCCACGCAGTGGTTTTGCAAATGTGCTGGACCTGACAGATACGCTCAGCAACAGGCAGTTTATTACACCCTCGGTATTTAGCGATATGGGCGCATGGCATGCATATGCCCTGCCGGCGACAAAAGAAAGTTATGGTGGGTTTACGGGCCCGCTGCTGATGGATATGCGGGGGACCTGGCTGGCGAAGGATTTTGCACAATTGCAAATTACTGTAGATGGGAAGACTGTAGATTTATCCAATGCCAGGACGTCGGCCGATTATTTTCCCGGCATGTTGCAGCAAACACTGACGCTGGATAATGTAAAAATTGTAATGCAACTGATCTTTGTATCAGGCCGGCAGGCATTGATCAATACAAAGATCACCAATACCGGAGCCGTTGAGCAAACCCTGGTAATAGCCTTCCAGGGGAAATTATTGAATAAAGATGCAGGCATAGCAGATAATGATCATGCAGTAAAAGTAAATTTTGGTAAAAGCCAGAACTATTTCCTTATTCAGTATGCAGGGAAGGAGAGCCCCACGATCAGTACGAACGGGAAAGAATACACCGCAACATACAGGCCGGTACTGTTGAAGAAACAACAGAGCATGGAGTTGCTGCAGGAGCAATCGTTTTATGGAGCCGGTGAACAGGAACGTGCTGCAGGGTTTAATTTCTCAACTGAATTAAAAAGGAATGAAACCCGCTGGAATCAATACCTGTCAAAATATTTTTCCAGGACTCCGGGGTTAAGCGCTGCTAAAAAAAGGCTTGCTGTAAAAAGTATCGTCACATTAATGACCAACTGGCGCAGTGCATTCAAAGATATCCTGCACGATGGTGTTTTCCCGTCTGTCAGCTACCAGGGATTTTATGGTGTATGGAGTTGGGATAGCTGGAAACAGGCTGTAGGGCTGGCGTATTTTAACACAACGCTGGCACAGGAAAATATTCGCAGCATGTTTGACTACCAGGACGAACACGGAATGGTGGCCGATTGTATCTATGCAGATAAATCAGAAAATAACTGGCGCGACACCAAAGCCCCATTGGCAGCATGGGCCGTATGGGAGGTCTTTGGTAAATCTGCAGATAAAAATTTTATCAGGGAAATGTACCCCAAACTGGTAGCTTACCATAAATGGTGGTATAAGAACAGGGATCATGATCAGAATGGATTATGCGAATACGGATCCACTGATGGTACACGTATAGCTGCTGCATGGGAAAGCGGTATGGACAATGCGGTGCGGTTTGATAAAGCGGTTATGCTGCAGAATAATGCTGCTGCCTGGTCACTTAACCAGGAAAGTGTTGACCTGAACGCCTATCTGTATGCAGAGAAATTGTACCTCGCAAAACTGGCAATGAGCCTGGGAAGATCAAAGGAGGCCGGCAACTGGACAAAAGAAGCCGCAGCATTAAAACAAAAGATCAATCAGGCATTTTACGACCCTGCCAGGGGATATTATTACGATAAATTTGTGGGGAAAGATGAATTAATTACTATTGAAGGACCCGAAGGCTGGATACCTTTGTGGGCAGGTATTTCCGGTAAGCAGCAGGCAATGGCCGTTAGTAAGATAATGGGCGATGAGCGTAAATTTGATACCCACCTTCCATTGCCTACACTTACAGCCGATCACCCGGAGTTTAATCCAAAAAGAGGGTACTGGCGCGGACCGGTATGGCTGGACCAGTTTTATTTTGGGATAAATGGATTGAAAAAGTACGGGTACAATTCACAGGCGAATGCGTTTACAGAAAAACTTTTAAAGAATGCAAAAGGATTGTCAGCAGACCAGCCTATACACGAAAATTATCACCCTATGACCGGTGAACCTCTGAATTCTGCTAATTTCAGCTGGTCAGCCGCCCATATTTTAATGCTTTTACAATCGAAATAATTTATGCCGCTTCACCAGGAATCAGTACAGCAAATTGCTAAAACGTATTATAATATAGATGCCGTAGCCACCGCGCTGAATGGTTATGAAGAACAGAATTTTTTATTAAAGGCTGCTGACGGAAAAAAGTACATTTTCAAAGCTGCAGCTGGTAATATCAACCTGGCATTCATTAATGCGCAGATAGCGGTAACACAGCATCTGGCGCAAACACCCGTGCAGTCTTTTTTTCAGGAATATCTGTTGAATAGGGACGGCGCTGTTGTCTCGTTTTGCATACAGGAGAGTGAAGTGTATTATGTACGCATACTGACGTTCCTGGAAGGAACTTTCTGGGTGGATGAAAAGAGAAAAACACCGGTTTGTATGAAAGCCTGGGTACATTCCTTGGTTCAATGGACAAAGCGCTGAATGGGTTGTATCAGGAAGCAGTAGAGCGCTCTTATGAATGGGATATCAGCCGGGCATCCGACGCGGAGAAAGATCTGCATCATATCCGGGATCATGAAAAAAGAAGAGTGGCCTCCTATTTCCTGCTGCAGTTTCAAACAGAAGTGGTGCCGCATCTCTCCTCATTACGGAAAGCCTGTATTCATAATGATGCGAATGATTATAACGTATTGATACAAAACGGACGGGTAAGCGGCCTGATCGATTTCGGCGATATGGTATGGTCTGTATTGATCAATAACCTGGCCGTCGCCTGCACCTACGCCATGTTGCATACGGATGATCCTCTTTCCGTGGCATCGCATGTGGTAAGGGCTTATCACCAGCAATACCCGTTGACAGTACAGGAAACGGATCTTTTGTACTACCTGATTGCTGCAAGGCTTTGTATCAGTGTAACGCAGTCGGCAGAAAAAGCATCACACAACAGCGACAACGAACATCATTTTATTACCGAGCAACCTGCCTGGAGACTGTTATTTCAACTACTGCAAGCCAATCCTGTAAAAGCTTCTGATAGTTTTCGGAGGGTCTGTGACTTTGCTTCACTTATCGGGGAAGCCGAGGATCATGCATTATTATTGGCAGAAAGGAAAGAGCATGTTGGCCGCAACCTGAGTATCAGCTATAATAAGCCTTTAAAGATTATTAAAGGGGCGCTTCAGTATTTGTACGATGACAGGGGTAATACCTTTATTGATTGTGTAAACAACGTAAGTCATGTGGGACATTGCCATCCGGTGCTGGTAAAAGCCATGCAGAAGCAAATAGCTACGCTCAATACCAATACACGCTATCTGAACGATGCGATGATGGATTACGCAAAAGCGCTCACAGCTAAGCTTCCCGCCCGGCTTTCGGTTTGTTATTTCACCAATTCGGGCAGTGAGGCCAATGACCTGGCGATAAGAATGGCAAGACATTTTACCCGTAAAAAAGACGTGATCGTATTGGACCATGCCTATCATGGCACCTCCACATTAGCGATTGAAATGAGCCCTTACAAGTTTGATGGCAAAGGTGGCGGCGGGCAGCAACCCTATATTCACAAAGCTGTTTCGCCGGATATGTACCGTGGCGATTATCAGTATGGTGATGCCAATGCCGGCGAGAAATACGCTGAAAGTGTACGGCATATTTTAAACACACTACAGCAAGACAATAAAGGTGCCGCGGCATTTATCTGCGAAACCTTACTGGGAGTGGGCGGACAGATTCCTTTGCCGGATGGCTATCTGAAAAAGGTATATGAGCATGTTCGTACATTTGGGGGCTTATGCATAGCCGATGAGGTACAGGTAGGGTTTGGCCGTGTTGGGGAGGCATTCTGGGGATTTGAATTGCAAGATGTGGAGCCGGATATAGTCGTACTGGGCAAACCTATAGGCAATGGCCATCCGCTGGCAGCAGTGGTCGTAACGGACGAAATAGCGAATGCGTTTAACAATGGCATGGAATATTTTAATACCTATGGAGGAAATCCCGTGTCGATGGTTACAGGCAATACCGTATTGAAAGTAATAGAAGAGGAAGCCATGCAAAATCATGCCCGGCAAACCGGAGCAGTTTTGCTGGAAGGGCTTAAAAAACTGATGGACAAATATGCCATTATTGGCGATGTGCGCGGTCATGGGCTTTTTGCAGGAGCAGAGTTTGTGAAAAACAGGCTTACAAAGGAACCTGCCGTGGCAGAAATTAATCTTGTAGTAGAAAAAATGAAAGAAAGGGGTTTTCTGCTCAGTACAGACGGGCCTTTGTATAATGTTCTGAAAATAAAACCACCATTGGTTTTTAATGAACAAAACGCCATGGATATGGTGGCGGCGCTGGATGAGGTAATGAGCGAAAATCATATAAACTGATCAATTATGCTGGATAGAATATTAGATGGACTTATGCAGCGCTATAAGGAGCGTGTACCGGATGTAAACGCGATCATCAGTGCGATGATAAAGGAGGGCGTTATTAAAAATGCCAGTGAGATTGAGAACGATCATATAGCTTTCCGTACCATGGGAGTAGAGAAACTGGGTATTCAATCTTTAGAAAAAGTATTCCTGCATTATGGATATCAGAAGAGGGAACATCTTTATTTTAAAGAGAAAAAACTGGATGCTTACTGGTATGCACCGCCGGCAAATAACTATCCGCGTATCTTCATCAGCGAATTGCGGGTAGGCGATCTGAGTGAAAATACACAAAAGATCATCCGCAGTTATACCGACGAAGTGCAGACCGATCCTGTTTCCCGGATCAATCTCGATGATGCAGCTGCAGTAGATCAATACCTGCATAGCGGTCTGTGGCGTACTCCCACACTGGAAGATTATAACACGTTGCTTGCAGAAACGGAGTATGCCGCGTGGGTGATATTCAATCATTATTACCTCAATCATTTC
Organism: Chitinophagaceae bacterium; assembly: GCA_047600605.1. Taxonomy (GTDB): domain Bacteria; phylum Bacteroidota; class Bacteroidia; order Chitinophagales; family Chitinophagaceae; genus CAYMZZ01. The sequence continues at coordinate 683,668 of JASGKK010000002.1, forward strand.
ACAGTCAGTGTTCACAATCTTCCCGATGGCTTCAATACCCTCGAAGAATTTAATGTGTTTCTGAAGCGCAATGGCTTTAAGCTGAATACAGCCGGAAGCGAGATTAAAAAAAGCCCTGATGGTAAACTGCTGCAGAGTTCTACCGTTGCCGAAATGATCGAGGCCTCCTTTGCAGGCGGCAAAAAGAAGATGATTGCAGGCTCTTATGTGGAGTTTGCCGAAAGAAAAGTACTGGATCAGTTCAGCCACCTGCCCAAGGAGCAAATACAACGTGAACACCGGCGTGAAGGTTTTGAAACGGGTAATGCCGACAAAATATTTGAAAGTACTTATACCTCACAAACAAAGGGTAATTAAAGATTTTATAATAATGGTGACGGGCCTGTAAACAGGCCTGCAGAAAAATATTTCCCCAATTATGATAGCAGCTATTTTAAAAACATTTTCTATTGACGGGCAAAATGCAGGGGCATCCGATGGCATTCAGTTTATTCCTTCTTCGGGAGATATCATTACTTCCTGGTCTCCCGTTGATGGCAATAAAATAGCGGAAGTACAAACCGTTACAAAAGAAGAGTATGACAATATAGTTTCCAAAGCAGAAACTGCTTTCCGGTATTGGAAAACTGTACCGGCACCCAGGCGTGGCGAGATCGTTCGTCAGATAGGAGAGGCGCTGCGGGTACATAAAGATGACCTCGGAAAACTTGTCTCTTACGAAATGGGAAAGAGCCTGCAGGAAGGCAGGGGAGAGGTACAGGAAATGATTGATATCTGCGACTTTGCTGTAGGATTATCGCGTCAACTGCATGGCTTGACCATGCATTCAGAAAGGTCCAATCATAGGATGTATGAGCAGTGGCATCCATTAGGCATTGTAGGGATCATTTCCGCATTCAATTTCCCTGTAGCCGTATGGAGCTGGAATGCTATGCTGGCATTGGTTTGCGGCGATGTTTGTGTATGGAAACCATCGGAGAAAACACCGTTATCGGCACAGGCCTGTTTTCACATTATCTCCGGAGTATTCAAAAAAAATAACTTACCGGCGGGCCTTTGCAATTTGGTGCAGGGTGACAGGGGTTTAGGAGAATGGATTGCTCAGGATCAGCGCGTAGCATTGGTTTCGGCAACGGGTTCTACAAGAATGGGGAAAGCTGTTAATATAACCGTTGCTGCCAGGCTGGGCAAATGCCTGTTGGAGTTGGGTGGAAACAATGCCATCATCATTTCCAGAGATGCCGATCTGGACATGACACTTATCGGCGCTGTATTTGGTGCAGTAGGTACGGCTGGTCAACGGTGTACTTCAACCAGGAGGCTGATCATTCACGAAAATGTTTTTGACAGTGTTACCGAAAAATTGAAAGCTGCTTATGGACAACTGCAAATCGGTAATCCATTAGAGCCGAAAAATCATGTTGGCCCTTTGATCGATAGAGATGCTGTCGCCGCTTATATGAAAGCGCTGGATGCCATAAAGAAGGAAGGAGGCCGGTTTATCGTTGATGGCGGCGTACTGGAAGGAAGTGAATACGCTTCGGGTTGTTATGTAAAACCCTGCATAGCAGTAGTAGAAAATCATTTTGCTATTGTGCAGGCCGAAACTTTTGCCCCCATTTTATATGTGATGAAATATAAGGATATAGAAGAGGCTATCGCTATTCAAAACGATGTACCACAAGGCCTGTCCTCCGCTATTATGACCTTAAACCTCCGCGAGGCAGAATTATTCCTGTCTGCTGCAGGCTCAGACTGCGGTATCGCGAATGTCAATATCGGCACTTCCGGTGCAGAGATTGGGGGAGCGTTTGGAGGAGAGAAGGAAACAGGCGGCGGACGTGAGAGCGGGTCAGACGCATGGAAAGTATATATGCGGAGACAAACGAATACGATCAATTACGGGAAAGATTTACCATTGGCACAGGGGATTGAGTTTAATATTTAATTCAGCTCATAAAAATCCTCTGTAAAATCAACTTCATTATTACCTGATTTTTTAACAGCGGCTCCCCACAGAATTTTGGGATTACTGGTGATTTTTTCAACAATCCGTTTCATTTCCTGGTATGGGATGATAGCCAGTGCCTCCTTTACGGTAAACCAGCCAATATCTTCGCAGCTTTCGGGTGTCTTAAGCTTTCCGCTCTTGTATTGAGCAGTATAGTATTGCATGATCGTCAGTGCCGGGCGGGTCTCATACTTGAATGTGAACAGGCCGTTGAGTTTTTTATGGTCCACCATTATTCCATGTTCCATGGCAAGTGTGTCTACAAACGTGGCGACCGTTGAAGGTATGTTATACCGCGTTCCGGGGATCTCCCAGTATCCGTTCCATTTCACGAGCATTATCTTATTTTCCTTATTGGATACGATCAGTTTGAAAAATGTATAATTGTCCTGCTGGGCAAACAAGTTAGAGCTACAAAAAAGCAGCAAAAAGAGCAGGTGTCTTTTCATTTTCTTCATTATTAATAATAAATCCAGCCTGTAAATTTAGAGCCTTATTCTGGCATACATACGGGACATGGAGCGTAGCGGGAAAGATAGTGCTTCCGTATTTATTTTGTCTCAAAAAATGGCGGGAAAAATAAGAAGCTGGCAGAAAAGATGAAATACCTGAAAGGGGTATTTCCGGCAATCTGCAGCATCTGCGGACAAAAACTTTCCACAGATGCTGCAGAGATCCGGCACTAAAAATTGTCGGCAACCCGGTCAGTAATTAATTACTGAAGCCGAGTTTTATTTTATACCGGGATGCGCCGGGGCCGAATTCCTGCTCCAGTTTCAGCACCTCCCTGGTTTTTTTACTGATCCAGAAAACTTCTTTATTGCCCGGCGATTCATGAACCAGTAACCAGCAGGGGACCTTCTGTTCGTCATATCCTTCCAGTTCGGCCTCTCCTGTTACAGTATAAGCTACTGTCTGAAAATCAGAAGCCGTGCCCGGATCATAAAACGGGATCACGAATGTGACACCTTTTTTATAGGGTAATAAAGGAAAGGTTTCTAAATCGAGATGCCAGTTTAAATAATATTTGCCCACAGATGTTTTATAGGAGTTCCATATTTTTTTTGCCTGCCTTGCCGTATCCGCATCGCTCAGCAATCTATCGTTATACAGAACCGTATTTTTGGCCATATCTACAATAGTAGAAGTGACTGTTTTTACAGTTGAATTTCTTGCCACAGCAAACTTCCACCAGGTATTGTGATAAAGGGGCGCCATTGTCCTGGCATCGGAATACGATTTTACGATATGCAGAATACTGTCCTTGTCTTCCCATTCCTGGGTGATTTCAATGGCCGGTACGCCATTATAATTTGTTCGTTTTATAATCCGGGTCCAGAACTGGGTCTGGGTACGGACTGAATCTTTTTTCATTTTAAAATAAACCAGGTACCGGTGTGTACCTTCTTTTAACACCTTGGTATTGATATCTTTGGGTGAGATCCGGATGGTGTCTTTTTGCTGTCCCATCAATATTGCCGAATAAACGAGCAGCGCGGTCAACAGCAGAAGTGATTTTCTTTTCATTTTATGATGTTATTTAATAGTTGATCTAAAGGTGCCCAAACTTTTTTGTCGTGCCGGCCGGTTTTATACTGCCGTTGTTTTTGAATATCCTGTTTGGTAGACAATAAATGCCTTTTCATAGCCGTCCAGCCTTATCTGTAGACAAAATGACCGGGATCGTATGAAAAACCAGTAATTTACCTGCGGTAATGACATTGTATGAAGGGTTTTTTTAAGCGAGAGCTGGTAGTTAGCTTTTTAATCGGAGCTTCTTATTTTCTGCTTTGGGCGTTGGCCATAATTATCTCCGTGGATTATAGTATCGCGGAATTCAGTGTGTCCTATAAGTATTCCTGCTGGCAAAATGCATACGGCCTGCTGATCAGCCTGCTGATCTTTCATGTATTTGTCAGGTTTATCAGCAAAAGGGAAACTAAAATCCCATGGATTATCCTGACGGGTGCAATTGTGATACTTCTTTTGTCAATCGGTCAGCAGCAATGGCTCAAACTGGGAACGCGGATTGGCGCTTATCCCCCCTTAGAAAAAGGAATGATGACCAGTGGTTATATGATCAGGAGTATTATTTACCTGTTATACGGAGTGGCTTATTTTACCAGTATAAAGTTGCTGCTGCATGTTGTACATCTTAAAAACAGAAATAATCGCCTCCTGTTGGAGAAGAAAACAGCAGAGTTGAGTTATTTAAAATCGCAAACGAACCCGCATTTTCTTTTTAATACCCTCAATAATCTCTATTCGCTTGCAGAAGAAAGATCAGCACTGACAGCCGGGGCAATTTTGCGGCTTTCTGATATTTTGCGGTTTATGCTGTATGAATCAACTGCAACAAATATCTCTATTGGTAAGGAAATACAGATCATCAGGGAATATATCGAACTTGAGAAAATGAGATATGATGATTCGCTTGCCATAACTATTAATGAGCAGGTCGATGACAATAATCAGCTTGTTCCCCCTTTACTGCTTATTCCCCTCGTAGAGAATGCTTTTAAGCATGGAGTTTCAGAGACTATCAGCAACCCGTTTATTGCCCTGCAACTGCGGGTCAGCCAGCGGAAATTGCATTTTGAAGTCGGGAATTCAAAAAGCCGGAAAGGCACTCCGGATCAGTTAAAAGAGCGGATTGGTCTGGGCAACCTGCGAAGACAACTGGACCTTTTGTTTTCTGACTATAAACTGGAAATCAGGGATGCTGAAAACAGTTTCCGGATAAGTTTGTATATTAATCTGGACAGTTATGCAAAAGTATAAATGTATTATAGTAGAAGATGAGCCGCTGGCCACTAATGTGCTTAAAAGTTATATTCAGCGTATACCTTACCTCGAACTCAAAGCTGAGTTCAGGGAGGCTATCAGTGCCAGCCAGAAACTTCAGCAGCAGGAAACTGATATCATGTTTCTTGATATTCACCTGCCCGAGATCAAAGGACTGGATTTTTTACGAACGCTGACTAATACGTCGGCAGTTATTCTCACTACGGCCTATCATCAGTACGCTATAGATGGGTTTGAATTAAGTGTGACCGATTACCTGTTGAAACCTTTTTCTTTTGACCGCTTTTTATTGTCTGTTAACAAAGCCGTCAAACAAATAAACGCAAGTCAGGCACTGGCGAGACGCCCTGTTGCTGCGGACGATTTTCTTTTTTTAACCATTGATCGCCGGAAGGTTAAAGTTCTGTTAGATGAAATTTTGTATATCGAAAGCAGTCGCGAATATGTGAAGATATTCACTTCAAAAACCAGCTATACTTCCAGGATCGGCACCTCTGAGTTGGAGAAGATGCTTCCTCCGCAACGATTCCGGCGCATACAGCGTTCTTTTATCGTGGCTATTGATAAAATAGATTCTTACAATAAAGAGTATGTAGAGATTAATGGGAAAAAAATTTCAATCGGGGCATCTTTTAAAAAAGAATTGACCTCTTTTAAAAGAGATTAGAACATAAAAGAACCTTTTTCTGAAAACATATGAAACTAAGACCTTTGATGGCTGGTCAATCCAGCGTCGAAAATTTATTTGAAAAATATATAATTGAGGAGTGTACTTCTTTTGATGAGTTGCTGAAACTGTATAATAGTTTCAGGGAAAGTAACAGGGGCAAGTCGGTTATTTTATCATTAGATGATTTGAACCAGGCGGAATATACAAGTACGCATGCGACGTTGACCTATGATCTGGATAATACAGAAGGATATGATTTATCAGGAGTCGATGCAGTAGCCTTTGAAGAAGGGGAGCATATTGGTTATCTTTCAACGCCCTCTGAATTCTTTATCCGGAAAGAGAACTTTATTAAGCAGGCTGGCGGAGTTGATTTTTCAGAGGTAGGTGAGCGAGGGTTAACGATTGAGGGTAAAGAAATCCAGCTTTTGGAAAAAATAAATGAGTTTCCCCTGCAATACCTGGATAAACAGCTGATGCTATGTATAATTCCTGTAGAAAAGGCATATGAAGCAATTTGTGGCTTTCCGAATGGCTATTTTTCCAGTGACCTGAACCCTTTTGAGAATTATGCATTAGCAAAGCATTTGCAAGAAAGGTATGGGTATGAACTGTTTGGTATTGGAGCTTCCCTGCTGGGGTTTATCCGTGAAGGAAGGTTGGAAGATCAACAGGCACGGGAGTTAATCGCTGACCTGATTGAAGTATATAACTCAAAGGATGATATATCAGAAAAAATGAAGGGAATAATAACTGATAAGAATTATTTCTTCATAAAGTATACAGAGAGTCTGCAATAGAAAGCGGAGAATAAAGCAGCCGGTAAAAAGGGATTATTAATAATCCCTTAGTCGAAGTCGAATAAATCACCCAGAAATCCGCCCCTCTTTTTTTTGGGGTGGTTGCGATCCCTGTAATCTTCTTCAGTGCGTTTATTTTCCCTTTCAGCATAGCCCGTGGAATCTGAATCGTAGCGTTTAGACTGTTCGATGATTTTGTCAAGTTCTCCCTTATCCAGCCATACGCCCCTGCATTGCGGGCAATAATCAATTTCTACATTCGATCTTTCTGTCATGACAAGCGTCTCGTTGCAATTCGGGCATTTCATTTTATTTGAAATTTTGAAACGCGAAGTTACTAAAGTTCGTTCAGAAGAATATAAGGGGAGAAGGATGGAGAGAAGTAATGCTATATTGGTTTTGTCAGTAATATGAGAACGTGCTGCCTTAATGCCGGGTTTTCTTCTGGTTTGCTGATCGGTGAAATAATAAAAGCCCTGCAGGGGCATTGACTCTACAGGGCTTTATTTTCTGCATTCATCCGGGTTTAAAGCATAAGAAAAGCTGGGATGACTTAATCCTTATACCCTCTGTAAATGGTATAGCTGTCTACTTCGAAGCCTCCGGCATAACCGGCATAGGTTGTTGGATCCGTTGAATAATCCTGTGCACCGGATGTGATATCAACACTGGAAGCATACATTCTGAAGCCTTTGAATACATATTCGATAGGAAGGTTAAACCAGCCCTGTGCATCTGTATTTAATCCTGCATTGTCTACCAGTACTACTCCATCAGACTTTAAACGCCCTTTGTGATAGCCAATACTATCGGGATTGTACCGGATTTCGAAAGTTAAAGTTCTCCACTCACCGTCTGTTTTGAATACGGCGGTATCAGTACGTAAATAGATATTATTTCTTGCTGTACCGCTAGCATTCTTCCAACCATAAGTACGGCTGGTCCAGGTGTTGAAATCGGAAGTGCCATTTTGTGCTACAAGGGTGATAGTGCCATAGTTGGTCAGACCTAAGTAGGGGCCATTGGAATCAAAATCTGTATCGGAAAGAAATAGTTTGCCTGCTGCTATTGGATAGGCATCTCCTGCCGAAGTACTCCAGAAACTCTGGTCGAAGCGGAACTTCATTTCAACGGTAATGGATCCGATAGTATCCGCACTATAGAAGTTGGATGCTTTGAATGTATGAGTTTGTAATCCGCTTCTCTTCTTGCCTGTGATTGGGTCATTGCCCCCCAGGGCAGTTCGCAGGTTATGCCGGAGTACTCCATTTACAATGGCCGAGTAATTCTGATTGCCACTTTGCAGGCCAATCCATGGTTTTGACGCCAGGGTGCCACTGTCGAACGTTTCTGTAAAGAGAAGTTCTCTTGTGTCTAAATGAGCTACAGGAGGTTCCCCTTCTGTTTTAACAGGCTGGTTTCCTACAGTTGTTTCTACAAGAGATTTTTTACAGGATGAAAAACCAATCACTGCAAAAAAAAGAACCAGGAGGGAATTTTTCTTAATTAAGCTGATTTTCATTGTCTTGATTTTAAATGATTATTGTTTGGAATGGGGTTAACACTATGTTGTAAAAAACTATGGAATCTCAGCTACAGCCGGATAATGGCGATTGTATTGGCAAAAAAAACCTGGGTGCCCTGCTCAATGATCAGGCACAAAAGAAATGGCGTAACCAGCTCGTAGCGCTCAGTAATAAAGGCAATAGCTGTCCTTTAGGCAACTGTTTCATAGTTGCCCGGCTCAGGGTATTAGCCTGCCTTCATCGGTGTTCTGTCTTATGGAGAAATGGAGTTTCGGAAATATGTTTTTTTCATATGATGGGGTTTACAAGCGTCGTATTATAAAAATAAATAAAAATGATTTATAAGAAATATTTTTTTCGTTTTCTTATAAAATAGATGAAAAAACACTTATTTCCTTTTATAGACTTTCTATTTTCTTTTAAAACCTTAGAGTCGCTCATTCAGTATTTGACGCTATACCAGCCCGGTACCGTTTCGAGGCAATTGCAATGATTTAAAACTCCTGCTGACTATACCGGGCTGGCCATAATCTGGTCGTTTTCTGTACAGATGATACAGGAAATCGGTAGCAGGGTCACTATCTTTAAATAATATCAGGCAGGAAAGAAAAGGAGAGGATGAGGAACGTCTTATTAAGCATGCTTGAGTCGTTTCGTCACAGCTATACCCCGTAGCCAAAACGGTATTTTGTTAATTTCAGCTGCATCCTGATTATAATTGCGGAGGAGCTTAAACCGTTTTCAGTGTTTTCTGGTTATTTCGCAGCATTAGGATGGCCTTTTCAGCCCTTGTTCTTCTTGTTTGTTCCTGTTTGGCAGAGCCTACCCAGTCACAATACCCCTGTTTATATGACTTACTGAGCGTTTCAAAAAAATCATTTGCCTGTTTGTCTTTGGCCAGCAATTCCTGCAATTCGGCAGGCACGCCTTCTATATGTTCGCCTTTCTTTAGCATGGTAATAAGTGGCTGTTTGCTCAAATGTAGGAATCATCTGCTTTCAAAGAGCGGATGGATTATTTTTTAGGAAAGAATGATCGAATCAGGATAGCAGGGCCTGGTAAAAAATAATACCGGCAAGTTTATACTCCCTTTTTGAAAATATTTGCGACGGCTACTCTTTTAGGATGATGGCTGTATTGGCGGGATAGAAGACGCAGATTTTAATCTGAATGGCCTTCCTGATGATAATGTGACCCTGACGGGCCTCGGCACCGATAACGATGGTATTGATACCGGTTTACTTATTCAGCTATTGTACGTGTGTCGGCACAGGTCAATGGTAAAGGAATCTCCATCTATCCCAATCCGGTAGTGGATTACTTCCAGCTTACCTGGACTAACATGAAACAGAACAACTGCATCCTGAGTATTCCGGATAACCACCAGGCGGCGGGAATCTTACAGGTCGCCGGCAGGCGGATTCATAAGCCGCTTGCAGATTGTGGTCAGATAGATGAAAAACCGGTATTAAGGGGTTCAGCAGGATGCCGGAAACCGGATACCTGAATATTTTCCGGGATTTTTTAAGGTACTCCGGAAAAGGTGTCGTAGAAAGCAATAATGAGCTAAATGTTGTAAAAAGCAACCTGTGAAAACCGGATAATACTGCCTTTGCATTAACGGAAAAAGACTTTCTCTAATGGGAAATATGTAGTATGTGATAGGCAAAGAGTATTAAAAGGAGTTACCGGCATAATAAAACTAAACAATGTGACGTTAAGGCAGGTCGTATAGATATTGACAGAAAGAATAAAACAATAATTGTAATAAAGAGGCTGAAAGCTTGCATGCTCTTTTTTTATACAATATATTTATAGCTTGAATTGAATTTTAATCCAAAACATGAAAACTGCCCCCATTCACACCGTGTACCACTGATTCCCTTTTTATTTATTGCAACTAACAGAAATGGCCTGCGGCATTTTGCGCATTGGCGCGACAGTGAAGTGTAATAAATAAAGCATAACAGTCACAAAGCAACCAGTCCCATAAAAAGCCAAATCCACACCACTTATGAGCCGAAAATTTACCCGATTATTTTTACTTTTTTCTTTTCTGCTGTCGTTATCAGCAAAATTCTCTGTGAGCTATGCACAGGCTTATACAGAAAGTTTTGATAATATCAGTACCCTGTCAGGTTCCGGATGGGTCATGCAGAACAATAGTACCCCGAATGGAGCCCTCAGCTGGTTTCAGGGTACCGCGACTACTGCCTCACCAACCCCTGGTCCCTTTAATTCCCACACGGGAGCTGCCAATGCCTATATAGCTGCTAATTTTAACAGCACCGGCAGCACAGGTACCATCAGTAACTGGCTGATCACTCCCAACAGGACGCTGCGGAATGGAGATGTCTTTACTTTTTATACCCGTAAGCCGACCATTGGGGCAGGAATGACCGATTATCCGGACCGGCTGGAAGTGCGCATGAGCACGAATGGTGCCAGTACGAACGCAGGAAGCAATGCCGCGACCTTTGGAGACTTTTCCACCTTATTGCTGTCTATCAATCCAACACTGGTCGCGAATGTCTATCCACAAAACTGGACACAATACACTATTACTATTTCTGGTCTTCCGGCTCCCACGTCGGGACGCATTGCATTCCGGTACTTTGTAACAGGGGCCGGATCTTTAGGAAGCAATAGTGATTATATAGGTATTGATGATGTTGTCTATACACCATATGTATGTCCGGTACTTACTGTGAGTCCGACAACACTTCCTGGTGGTGCAGCGGGTACGGCATACAGTCAGTCGCTGACCCAGACAGGTGCGCTTGGAGCACCGGGTTATGCGATTACTGCCGGCGCTCTGCCTCCGGGTCTTACGCTTAGTGCCGGAGGTACAATAAGCGGTACACCAACTGCAACGGGAACATTTAATTTTACCGTTACTGTTTCAGATGCCAGCGGCTGCGCAGGTTCAAAAGCCTATTCAATAACCGTTGTCTGCCCCGCCAATCCCATTGTGTTTACTGCTCCTTCGCTGATTTGCAGCAATAACCCGGTAACGCTCACCGCAAGCCCTGCAGGAGGCACTTTCTCCGGTACAGGTGTAAGCGGCGGAGTATTTGATCCATCGGTGGGCACACAAACGATTACTTATGACTATACCGATCCATATGGATGCAGCTTTAATTCCTCTACTGTCTTTACAGTGGCACAGGGAGGCGTTACATCGGTTTCACTGGCCACTCAAACAATTTGCAGCGGCGATGCTATTACGAATATAGTAGCTTCCAATACGGTAGCCGGTGCTACTTTCACCTGGACACGGGATAATACTGCGTCCGTTACAGGCATAGCCGCTTCAGGAAATGGCAATACGATCGCCGGCGCCCTGACGAATACAACCAACGCTCCTGTGACAGTTACGTTTAATATTACCGGTACGGCCAATGGTTGCTCCGACGCTCCCCAGGTGTCTACCGTAATCGTAAACCCCAGACCGGTTGTAAATGCTATTGCCTCCGAAACTATTTGCGCTGGTTCAGCTATTACCACTGTTAACCCCGCCGGTGCCGTGGCCAATACCACATTTGCCTGGGCCAGAAATAATACAACTGCTGTAACGGGTATTGCTGCAAGCGGTAGCGGAACGATCAGCGGCTCGCTGGTCAATACCACCAATGCTCCGGTCGTAGTAACCTTTACCGTTACGCCTTCGGCAAATGGTTGTACCGGTACTCCGGTTAGCTTCAACGTAACCGTGAACCCAATCCCAACTGCCACGGCTTCCATTACGTCACAAACGGTTTGCTCTGGCGCTATTACTCCCATTATCCTTAGCGGAAATGTAACCGGTACTACTTTTAGCTGGACGAGAGATAATACCTCTGCGGCCACCGGTATTCCTGCTAGCGGATCAGGTGATATTTCCGGTACACTGACCAATACAACCAGCAATCCTGTAACGGTGACCTTTACCATTACACCAGGCGCCAACGGATGTCCCGGTACGCCGATAACGGCTGCTGTTACAGTTGGTGCAGCTCCTGTCGTCAGTTGCCCGGCCAATATCAGTATTGGCAACGTCGCGAATACCTGCGGAGCTCCGGTTACATATACAGCGACCGCAACAGGTATTCCTGCTCCCGGTATCAGCTATAGTTTTTCAGGCGCAACTACGGGCAGCGGAAGTGGTACCGGCAGTGGTTCTACCTTTAATGTCGGTGTGACAACTGTTACCCTCACTGCTACCAATAGTTGTGGTACCAATACCTGTTCGTTTACTGTGACAGTGCTTGATACGCAGAATCCCACTATTTCCTGTCCTGCTCCGGTAACGGTAAGTTGTGCAGGTGAGGTACCTGCACCGGATATTGCCAGTGTAACAGCGACAGACAACTGCTCGGGTGTGACAGTAACTCATGTAGGTGATGTTATCAGCAATCAAACCTGCGCAGGCAGATATACGATCGAAAGGACCTATCGTGCAACTGATGCGGCTGGAAATGCCGTTACCTGCACACAGATCATTACAGTAAATGATCAGACGGCACCGGTAATCAGTTGCCCGGCTAATATCACAACAGCCACTCCTGTCGGCTCCTGCAATGCAGTGGTCAACTTTACAGTGACAGCTACTGACAATTGCGGTGGACCGGTTACCATTACCACACTCCCTGCTTCAGGGTCAGTATTCCCCATGGGTACAACTACCGTTACTGCTACCGCTACAGATGCCTGCGGTAATAGTGCAGTGTGCACATTTACGGTAACTGTAACAGATGGTCAGTTGCCGGTCATTACTGCTCAACCAGCCAATCAGGTTATTTGCGCACAGGAGAATGCCAGCTTTAATGTGACGGCATCAAATGTAGTGAGCTATCAATGGCAGCAATTGCTGGGAGGCAACTGGATAAATATCAATGGAGCCAACAGCAACACCTATACGGTGGCCAATACAGGACAGGCAGTAAGCGGCAACAGGTATCGGGTCATGCTGGTAGGACATTGTACTACTATTTATTCTGACCCTGCTATGCTGACCGTAAACCAACTGCCACAGCCGGTGATTCTTACTTCTGCAGAAGCGTGCCTCGAAGACCGCAGCATACAGTTGCAGGCAACGCCTGCCGGTGGAGCATTCAGCGGACCGGGTGTTGCTGGTAACAGCTGGAATCTGGAAATACCGGCAGCGGGTAACCACACTATCAGTTATACATATACTGATGGCAATGGTTGTGTTGCAACTGCCAGCAAGGTAATCAGCCTTCGGTTTTGCGAGAGCTTCCGCAGTGTGCTGGAATTGCAGGCATATCCGAACCCCACTGACGGAAAAGTGACCGTGAAGGCACTGATAACAATGGAAGGAACCTGGAGCATTGGGGCAAATGATCTTGTAGGACGCCAGGTATGGCGCAAAGATATCCCCTTGCGTAAGGGCTGGAATGTATTTGAAGTAGACCTGACAGGAAAACTGCCTGGTATGTATATCATCACCCTCAGTCGTGGAGGAGGCCGTAAGGCAGATATCAAAGTACTCAAGGCAAACTGATCTGAATAAAATGAATGAATAAAAAAAGCGACCAGTAATCTGGTCGCTTTTTTTATTCATTCATAACCTTAGCTGCCGTTTTCTGTAGTATTACCTGCGGAAAGTTCTGACAGGATACAGTCGATTTCATAAAGCCGGAATGGCTTGTGCAGCGATTCGTGAGGTGGCTCATCGCATGCAGATTCGCGCAACTCATAATTATCTGAAACAAAAACCAGCGGAAACCCCGGCAGATTATTGTGTCGTTTACACAGATCAAAAATGGCCGTACTGCTGCTAAAGAAAGTCTCCGTATCAAATATTAGTATATGAACAGGTCCTGGATTACTGATGCTGTAAAGCTCATCAGGCGGAGTAATTACGTGAAACCCTTTTCCTTTCAGAAACGATTCCACATTCATCAGGATATACCTGTCATTAATAGCAATATAAGCTGTATAGGACGCCACAGTTTTGACGGCTTTGTTTTTTCATGACCACGACCCGGGAACTTCGGGCCGTTCTACAGTTCGTCAATGATCTCCACTTTTTCTTCCATGAGTTTTTTGATAGGAATAGATATCCGGCCATTATCAGTGCGGAGCATAAAATTTACAGAGTCCATGCGTTCGATTCTGCCTTCTGTATTTTCTATGCGGATTTTCTGACCTACATGAAAACTTCTTTTTGTATAAAAGCCGGCCAGCATATTTCCCAGTACATCTTTTGCCCCGAGTCCAAATGCCAGCGCAAAAGCGAGGAAGATGGAGCCAATAATGATTATAATGTTTGACGTGATGGCTCCCGTTTCGATACCAGCCTGGTTTAGAGATGTGATAGAAACGAGTATCATGATCACGTAATAGGCAATAGTGCTGATAAGACCAGAGGCCTGTACGCCCACAGAGTGGATGCCGGTGTTAATGGCTTTGCGTACAAAACCGGCTACATAGAGCCCGATAATGAAAATGACGAGTGCACTGAAAAGCCTGGGCAGGTAAGCGATGAGGTTACTGATCTCCTGGGTCACGACTTCCCATCCCAGGGTTTCGGATGCAAATACGGCAAATAACAGGATGACTGTCCAGTAGGTTGCTTTCTTTACTATCATTTCCATACTCCAGCCTGTTTCAGTTTTCTGTGAAACATCTCTGCCCAATGCCTTGCTGGTAAATTTTTCGAACCTGCTTAACTGCACGGCTTTTGACAGGAGGTAAGAAAGACTACGGGCCACTAGTACCCCGATCAGCATTATTACCAGCGCAATGAGTATGCCGGGCAACGCTTCAAATATTTTATGCCACATTACATTGAAAGCGTCCCAGAAATTCTGTCCGGCTGTTTGAATTTTATCCATGGTGTGTCCTGGTTGATGGTGCTGTAATAGTTTTTATATAGAGAAGTCCTTATTTCCGCCAATCCCGCCCGTTTCCCGGCCGGCTTCTGTCTTAAAGAGTGTCTGAACTGTTTCAAAGTATTTCAAAGAAAATAATTCAGCGATATCCGAAAAAATGCGGATGTAGCCGATGTCGCGCATGAGCTTTTCCCGCAGATCTGCCGGAACTTCTTTTTCCTGTCGTAATCTTTTAAAAGGGTTTCTGTTTTCAGTCATTACAATATCATTTCGGTTATTATTTGCACAAGGCAACAACCCTGTTTTTTGCTCTTTTCAAACGCATTTTTACAGCGCTTTCACCCAGGCTTAGTGTTTCCTGGATATCTTTTATACTCATGTCATCCTGGTATTTCATCAGCAGGATCATTCGTTCCTCCGGATTGATTTCAAAAAGGGCCCATTCCAGTTGTTTGGTGCGGATCTGCAGAAACTCATGATCGTCTATTTCGGTATCATCAGACGCATCGTGATTATCAAAAAGCTCGACCACTGTATTTTTTTTCCGGAGAAAGGACATACAGAAGTTGTAGGTGATCGAATAAAGCCAGGTCGAAAAGAGCGCATTTCCCTTAAACTGGTTCAAACTGATAAATACACGTAAAAAAATGTCATGGGTCAGATCTTTTGCATCTTCCGGCTTTTTAATAAACATGAGACATTTATTGTACACCGGTTTGGAATACCGGTCATATAATATTCCAAACCAGTAGGGATCATTCGTTTTTCTTATTTGCTCCACTAATACTAAGTCCGGCATTTCGGAATAATTCGGCATGGTTTCTATCCTTAACTCTTCCATTAGACGGGATATTCTAAAAAAGTCACATAATTGACTGATTCGGTTTGAGCTACCATCCGTTTTTTCACCCATTTCTGAGAAAATCTTTTCGGTTTCTGCAAATGATGTATGTTTTTTATTTAATATTTACTTTAAATCAATTAAATATGAATAATTAATTTATTAAATCAATTGAAGAGTAAAATATCCCGGAGGAGAGGAATTATGGAAGGGTTCGGCACAAAAAAAGCAACCCGGAAGGGCTGCTTTTTTATTAAGAAATTTCTTTTGCAGAATTGTCATACAGAATCACTGTTGTGGTTGCGGAATTATTTTTTCGACAAACTGCCAGCTTTTTACTGGTGTATGCTGATGTTCACGGAAGACGATAGTGTCGAGCTTTTTCAGTATTGCAGGATGTTGTGCTGCCACATTTGTTGTTTCGTTGCGGTCGGTTTTCAGGTTATACAATTCCCAGGGGGCCGCCGGGTTCTTTTTTAAATTGGATTTTACCCCTTTCCAGTCGCCCATACGTATAGCGACCTGTCCACCCTTTTCCGAAAATTCAAAATAGAGAAACGCATGAGTTGCCTGTTTTCGCTTATTGCCCAGCAACTCGGGCAAAAAAGAAATACCATCTGTAGCAGATACTTTTTGATTGGTCAGATCTGCAAGGGTGGCAAACAGGTCATACTGTGCAGATACCAGGTCACTTGTGCCACCCGCTTTTATCTTTCCCGGCCATCGGGCTATGAATGGCATGCGAATACCTCCTTCATACAGGTCCATCTTGAAACCCCTTAAACCACCGGTACTGTTAAAAAATTTTGTATCGACACCTCCGGCAAATGAAGGACCATTGTCGCTGCTGAACATAATAATTGTATTCTCATCGAGTCCCAGTTCTTTTATTTTCTTCATAACAATGCCCACCTGATCATCCAGGAATGTGATCATCGCGGCATAAGTGCTTAATGGGTATTGGGTCGAAGCATATCCGTTCTGTCCGTAGTAAGGTTTTTCAGCAAACTGACCAATATACTTCTTTACATATTCATCAGGCGCCTGCAGTGACACATGCGGGATGGTATAGGGCAGGTACAGAAAGAAAGGGCGGTCTTTTGACCGGTCAATAAAGGCAAGTGCTTTTTCCGTCATCTTTGCGGGAGCATATTCTCTGCCTTTGAAGTAATTGAAGCTGTCTGCAGTAGCCGTTGAAGGATTTAACCGCCTGTGCACGTTTAGCCATGGCTGATGCAGTGTATCCCATTTATCATTTTCCCAAAGATGGGAGGGATAAAAGTTGTGGGCTTGCTTCTGATCGAGGTAGCCGTAGTAATAATCAAAACCATGTTGTAAGGGGCTGCCTTCTGTATTATTCATACCCAATCCCCATTTGCCTGCCAGGGCTGTTGCATAACCTTTTTGTTTTAGCAGATCGGCAATAGTAAACTGATCTAGGGGTAAAGGCATCTGACCTCTTTCGGCCGTATCCTGAAATCCCCCCAGTTCATAATTGCCTCTTATTACAGCGTGGCCGCCGTGTTTACCCGTCAGGAGCATGGCCCGGGCCGGTGCACATACAGGAGTGCTGCTATAGTGCTGGGTAAAGCGCATGCCTTCGCCAGCCATGCGGTCAGAGGTTAGGCGTCTTTATTTTCTGCTGACCATAGCAACCCAGTTCTCCATAGCCGAGGTCATCTGCATAGATATAGATAATATTGGGAAGACGTTTTGTATTCGTTTTTCCGGCTTGTTGTGTGTTTGCCGTTAGCGAAAGACAAATGAAAAGGGCCAGCATAAGCCCCGCGCTTATGAGCCGGTTCTTTTTTTGCTTTCGTATAATATGATTTTTGACTCTGCTTTTCATTGGTTGTTTTTATCGGGTCACACATCTGAAACCGGTATGTTCCAGACCTGTATCGGCAGATGAGCTCATGCGTGATGAAACCCTGTAGCCTTTG
Organism: Chitinophagaceae bacterium; assembly: GCA_047600605.1. GTDB lineage: Bacteria > Bacteroidota > Bacteroidia > Chitinophagales > Chitinophagaceae > CAYMZZ01. The sequence goes on from JASGKK010000002.1 coordinate 701,100, forward strand.
CAATAAGATGCATTGCACATAAATGATCCGCCGCGTACCGTTTTTTTCGGTACTGTCGGCTCCATAGGGTCGTAGGAAGACGCCGGTCCTGCCGGATTGTCGGCAACTCCGTCTTTCAGTTGTGAGTAGTACCGGGCATCGTACCAGTCGGCTGTCCATTCCCATACATTACCGGCCATATCATAGAGGCCATAACCATTGGCAGCAAATGATTTTACCGGGGCCAGCCGGCTAAAGTGATCCCATCCGGTATTCTGATTGGGAAAATTCCCCTGCCAGGTATTGGCTTTTGGTTTTCCTTTTTCCACTTCTTCATTTCCCCATGGATAAGCCTGGTTTTTTAATCCTCCCCGGGCTGCAAATTCCCATTCGGCTTCCGTGGGCAACGACTTGCCGGCCCATTTTGCATAGGCCATGGCATCATCCCAGGAAACGTGTACAACCGGGTAATTGTCTTTTCCGTCAATACTGCTACCCGGACCCTGCGGATGTTTCCAGTCTGCACCTTTTTTCCAGGACCACCATTGCGATATATCTGTCAGTGAAACCGGTCTGTCGGGGGGAGTGAATACCAGCGATGAAGCTACAAGTAGACTATCCGCCGGTTTGGGGGTATCGGGCGGTAATTGTTTTTTGATCTCGTTCCAGTCCGGTTTTTTTTCAGCAGTGGTAACATATCCTGTAGCTGCTGTAAATTTCCTGAACTGGGCATTGGTCACCTCCGTGGCATCTATCCAGAAACCGGATATGTTTACTTCATGCTGCGGATATTCATTTTGCCGGCCTTCTTCATCGGCAGCCCCCATACTGAACCTGCCGCCTGCTACCCACACCATACCTCCATGTGATGCTGGTTGAGCGGGACCACTGATGGTATCAGGTGATGCCGCAAACCGTTTGGGTAAACTGGACGAGCAACTGGCGTCATCTTTTGCTTCAGTTGCGGCAGTAGCATCCCGCGCCTGGTCTTTGCACGCCACAAAGAGTACAGTGATCAGCAACATGCATGAAAAATGATACCTGGTTTGCATCAATGATTTACTTATTGGGTTTAGTTCTTCTTTTTTATCAATTCAAGCAATGCTGCCAGTTCATTTACTTTCTCCGGGTATTTGCTGGCCAGATTGTTTTTTTCTCCCACATCTTCCTTCAGATTATACAATTGTGGTGCAGACAGGTTGCCTGTTTCAATATTTGTGAGCAGGGGATCGGTATTGGCAGGCCCATTATTGGGCGATATGTATTTCCAGTTGTCTTTTATCACTGACATAGCTCCACCTTGTTTTACAAGTATATTTCTGCCCTGGCCTGACTTGCCTGACAGGGCATCCAGGATGTTTTCGCTGTCTGCAGCATCACCGGCAGGAATTGACAGGTGCAGGAATTTAGCAAATGAGGCCAGCAAATCGATCTGGCATACCAGTGCATCCGAGACCCTGGGTTGGGCAGATCGCTGCCGTATTTTGCCGGGCCAGCTGATAATAAAGGGAATTCTGGTGCCGGCTTCAAATGCACTATACTTGCCGCCGCGTAACGGTCCCCATGGAGTATGCCCATTTAATTGTATAACGGCGCCGTCAAGGTATCCATCATCCAGTACAGGACCATTGTCGCTGCTGAAAATGATAATAGTATTTTGATCAATTCCCAATGCCTTTAAATGATTCATGATCTCACCCACTGTCCAGTCCATTTGCAGGATGGCATCGCCCCTTAACCCCAACCCGCTTTTGCCTTTAAACATAGTGGAAGGCATACGGGGTACATGTGGCTCGGTGAGTGCATAGTAAAGAAAGAACGGTTTGCTTTTATTGTCGCTGATAAACTCTTTTGCCTTTTCGAGGAAGCTGAGGGGCATTTCTTCATCTGTCCATCTGGCCTGAAGGCCACCGGTCATGAATCCGATGCGGCCAATTCCATTTACAATGGTGCCGTTGTGACCGTGGTTGGGTGTGGCCTGCAGTTTCAGTAGTTCAGGGTTTTCTTTTCCGGTGGGCTCATTGCCGATCTTTTTTGCATAATCTACCCGTATGGTGTCTGCATCAGTCAATGCCACAACCCGGTGGTTTTCGATAAAGACAGTGGGTACCCGATCGGCTGTAGCGGGAAAAATAAATGAATAATCGAATCCGGTCTCATTAGGCCCGGGGCTGATGTCTGCGTTCCAGTTTTTTTCTACTGCGTTGCCCAATCCCAGATGCCATTTCCCGACAATGCCGGTCTGGTAGCCGGATTGTTTGAAAATGCCGGGGAGCGTTGTTTTATTGGTTGGAACAATCAATGCGGCATCACCAGGCAGTACACCGGTGCCCTTTTGCCGCCACGGATAACGCCCGGTCATCAATGCATAGCGCGATGGGGTGCAGGTGGCCGAGGTAGAGTGAGCGTTGGTAAAACGGATACCCTGGCTGGCCAGCCTGTCGAGGTTGGGAGTACTGATCTTAGTGGCTCCATAACAACTCAAATCGCCATATCCCAGATCGTCTGTATAAATGAAAACGACATTGGGGCGGTTAGGTGAAATTGTTTGGTGTCGCTGCCGCGCGTCAATGGGAGATGACACGAGAAGCATCCATAGTACCAGGAGATACCATTTACCAGCAATAACTTTCTTCATTGACAAAAGGCTCCGGCCAGTTTATTGACTGTGACAAATGACACCTTACAGCTATACCCGTAAAGCATCTGTACGAAGATATATATCTAAGATAGGCAGAATCCGGAGCAATATAAATGCAATCGTATGCGTAAGATGGGCATGCCGCTAACCGGCTGTTTAAAGTAACACAGGATTGAGGTAAGTTATTAAGATGAAATGGTTATATTTTTATAATACACACTGGCTAATTGGAAAAAAAATAATACTTTGATACAAACATAAAATTCATAGCAATGGGCAAATTTGTAATCACCACACGCAAAAATGGCGAGTTTCAGTTCAATCTGAAAGCAGGAAATGGGCAGACCATTCTTTCCAGCGAAGGCTATTCTGCTAAAGCCAGTTGTGAAAACGGCATTGAATCGGTTCGTAAAAATTCACAGGACGACAGTAAATATGAATCGAAAACTTCTGCCAATGAAAAATATTATTTTAACCTGAAAGCCAGCAATGGCCAGATCATTGGCACCAGCGAAATGTATGAGTCGGCTGCCAGCAGAGACAACGGTATCGCCTCTGTTAAATCAAATGCACCCGATGCTACAGTAGATGATCAGTCGGCCTGATCAAAACTATTCAATCATACCCACCCTGGTGACAGAACAACCGGGGTGGGTTTTTCTTTTTTAAAAAAATCTGATTTTACAGTTTTTTTCAGAATGGATAAATTTGTTTTATACGGACCTAAAGTTACCATATGCATATACGGGAAGGGAATAGCAGCGATCTGCCTCAGCTGAAAAAACTGGCTTTGGATACCTGGCAGCAGTACCAGGAGGCACTGACAGCAGAAAACTGGACCAGGTTGTACAACACGCTTGCCGATGATCATACCTTTTTTGAACTGCTCAGTAATTCCAGCAGTTTTGTTTGTGAGAATGATGAAAAGGAGATTATCGGTATGAGCTTTCTTGTACCCAGCGGCAATCCTACCGAAATTTATAGCAGCGATCAGTGTTATATCCGGTTTGTAACCGTTTCTTCAGCCTATGGAGGTCAGCAATTGGGACAAAAACTGACGGAAAAATGTATTGAAAGGGCGAAGGAAACCAATGAATCAGTCATTGCCTTACATACATCTGAGTTTATGGATAAAGCGAGGCATGTATATGAGAAGCTGGGATTTCAAATCATCCGGGAACTACCTTCCCGCCTCGGAAAACGGTATTGGCTGTATGAATTGCAGTTAAAGTGAGACCGATACCCGTTTAGTCGTACCAGAACCCTTTTTCGATAGCAAGACCTGTTTTCTTAAATGCTTTTACCAGTTTATCGGCAAGCGCCTCATTTTGCTTTTGAGCTGACAGATGAAGAAAGAACAGGTTGTAATAACGGCTTTCCGTCAATGGCGGCCCGTCAGTATTTTCTGTTGTCTCGGTAATACGTACGGCATCCGTATCGGTCTCGAAAATGATATTAATATCTTTTACAATAGCCCTGATTTTATCCAGCGCTATTTCCTGTCTTTCGGTATAATATTTTTCATTATAATAGTTTTTCTTTCTGATCGTCACACTCAGTACATTGCTGTCGATCCGGTAGGGAGTAACCATCCATAAGGTGTCTCCGGAAAGATCAGGATCTTTAAGCCGCAACCGGCCTTCTTTTTCCAATTCCTTATTGAGAATTTTTACAATTTCTGTTTGCTGCGAGAAGGAAATAAAACAGGAGAACAATAGAATAAGTAGCAGGCTGTATTTGGACTGTTTCATTTTGAGACAGGTTTATGGGCTATCCGCTTTTGGTGGAATAATTAAACGGACGATCAGATAAAAATATTGCAACATACACAACGTACCGGCGATAGGGAATACGCCAAAATAGGTACAATTGTCTGCTGTAACAGTAGTTATTTTTTGATTTAAGTGTTTTTCTTTTACTAAACGACTGTCCCTCTTTTTCGGTATTGCACTTCTTTTAAGCCTCTTATAGTTTCGCCTTCTTTTAGAGCTTTTAACCAAACCGGAAAACCATTCGTGTATACATTTCAGTACCCTTTCGGGAAAACGGCTGCAACTCCTGCCCGGAGAATAACTTTGTTATTCCTGCATGTCTTACTTCCACTGCTTGCCGGCACAGGCACTTACCTGTTTCTGAGACCCGGTAATACAATAGCCGAAGTGGCTATCGGATGGAATTTTTTTGCTGATGGGCTGATTCAATCGTCTTTCATTTGGAAAGCTATAACAGGAATGTTGCCGGATTTTTGCTGGCTGTACGCATTACTTCAATTGCAGGCTTTTATATGGGGCGGTATCCGTAATGTGCCATTACCGTTATTGACCTGTCTGTTTCTGTTTCCTGTTTTAAGTGAATTACTCCAGTATAGGCAATTGATCGCCGGTACCGGCGACTGGCTGGATGTTTTTGCTTATGCAATAGCAATCATTGTATCCTATTCACCCAAAAAATAAAGAGAAGTTTATGAAGTTTGTAAAATGGCTGCTAAGTGGCGTGGTAATGCTGACATTTGCCGTTATGTTCTGGGCCAGCTCAACAAGCAAGTCCCTGAAAACGATTACACCCACTTATACGAGCACCGATCTGGCACCTGCCATTACGCCTGATGCCAAAGAGCTTACCCGTATTACCAATGATAACCTGCAGGAACTCTATCCGGCTATCAGCCCCGATGGTAAGCGGATTCTGTATTATTCGGAAGATCCGATGCAGACAGGTTCCAAACGTTATCATCTGAATGTAAAAGTGCTGGGTGAGCAGGGCACTACTCCCTTACTTACCGAAGGATGTATTGATGGCTCCTGGATGCCCGATAGTAAAGGTTTTTTCTTTAAGTATGTAGTACCGGGCAAGCCCGTTATTGCTAAGTCGAAGATTGACCAGGGCGGTATCAACTATGTATCTCCTAACTCAAATGGTGAGAACGATGAGCGCCCACATCTGTTTAAAGGACAGAATAAGGTTTTGTTTGATACAAAGATTGGAGATTCTTACCAGATCGCTACCATGGATCCTTCGGGTCTCAACTTTACCATACTGGGAGCAGGTTTTGGTACATACCCACATCCCAAAGCCAGTAGTTTTGTATTCAATAAATGGGTGGGTAACTATATCCAGGTATTCACCTATGATATGACAACCGGTCAGCAGACTCAATTGTCCAGCGGTGATTATAATTATGTAAATCCACGCTATTCACCCGATGGCAAGTGGATTGTGTTTCAGAAGTATCCCCGTAAGACTGATCTGAAAAGCACCGAAGTATACGCTTGTCATATTTTCCTGATGAATGTAACAGGCGGCAATGTAAAACAGCTTACTACCGGCAATACCTGGAATTCGCTTCCTGAGTTTGGAACCGATGGGTATATCTATTTTTCTTCCAACGCCGGCAATACAGACAAAAACCGGAAGTTTGATAACTATGATATCTGGCGCGTAAAACCGAGCCTGACCGAATAGAAGTGATTGAATAAAAAAGCTGTCGCGTTTTTTACTGTATTAGTAACACAGACGCGGCAGCTTTTTCCTATTACAGATTAATAACTCAGATCACCGAATTTTCCCTGTTTGTAATCGTCTATTGCCTGCTCCACCTCTTCGGAGGTATTCATTACAAAATTGTCTTTAGCTGCTACCGGTTCATCGAGCGGTTCGGCTGATAGAAACAGCACACGGGCATCTGTACTTGCCATTAGAGCAACAGAAGTGTTTTCCTTTTCGAAGATCACAAGATGATAAGGCGTTACGGGCTCATCATTCACCATCACATCGCCACTGATAACATAGAGCAGGGTCCAGTAACCGGGTTCGGCATTCAGCAGCACTTCTTTACCAGCAGCTATGCTGCCCAGCATCGAAATGACCGGGGTGAATTGCTGAACTGGTCCGTCCTGACCATTATAACTGCCACTCGCCAGCCGGAAAGACACACCGTCCTGCTCAATGGCCACGGGTTGCTCCTCTTCTGAAGCAGATTGATAAAAAGGTTGATTCCATTTCTGGGATCTGGGTGCATTGATCCAGAGCTGAATGGATTCCTGGATACCGCCATTTTTCAATAATGCATCGGTAGGACCTTCGCTATGCAGGATTCCTTTTCCTGCAAACATCCATTGTACTCCACCGGCGCTTACCGTGTGATCGTTGCCGGCATTGTCGCGGTGAAAACCTTCTCCCTGCAACATAAAAGTATAAGGACTAAATCCGCGGTGTGGATGAGGATGTATCCGCTCTTTCGAGCCCGGGGCAATTGTCCGTGGGCCCAGGTGATGCAACACAATAATCGGATTGGCAAACCTGAAATCCTTGTGGGGCAGGGGCTGTTTTACGGTCTCTTCTGCGGATATCTGTTTTTCACGGCCCAGTAAAATATGTTGTATTTTCTTTTTCATATAAGTATCAGTTAAATAAGGGAATACAAGCGGCTGTGGGGCCTTTTGTGGCTATAAACTTAAGAAATTGTAACTTCCCTTTATTCATTCGTAGTTCCAACATACAGGACAGGGTTTTGGTTTTGATTGGTAGCGTAAAAATTAAAACAATCAATATGTCAGCGAAATCAGCTCTTGACCTGGTAAAAGAAGCCAAACAGGGAATTGAGAATCTTACAGCCCAGCAGGTTCAGCAGGAATTGTCTTCTCCCAATACAGTTTTAATTGATATCCGCGAAAGCGAGGAACTGGCAGAGTCCGGTGTTATTGCGGGGTCTGTACATGCGCCGCGCGGTATGCTTGAATTCTATGCAGATCCTTCATTGCCGTATCATAAACCTGCCTTTGATAAAGACAAACGTATCATACTACATTGCGCTGCAGGAGGAAGGTCGGCATTGGCTGTCAAAACCCTTCAGCAAATGGGGTATACAAACGTAGCGCATCTCGATGGAGGAATAAAGGCGTGGAAGGATGCCGGCTTACCTGTATCATAATAAAAAGACAGATTTAGTGTCAGCACCCGAAACAGACGTATGAATAACTAAATCTTATGCCGACGGGTTTTTCTTCAGATTAGCCACATACGAAGATGGGGATTCGCCAAACTGTTTATGAAAATCGCGCGAAAAATTGCTGTTGAGACTGTACCCTACCATACCGGCCACTTCATTGATCTTATGTTCGCCGCTGGCCAGTAGTCCGGCAGCTTTCTTGAGTCGCGAAATATTGATCAGTTCATTAGGAGTAAGGTCAGACAGTCCTTTGATCTTTCTGTAAAAGCTGGTCCGGCTCATGTTCATCATGCGGGAGAGACGGTCTACATCCAGATCGGTATCAGTAATATTTTCCTGTATCACCCGGTCGAGTTCTTCCAGGAAACTCTTATCGGCTTTTGAACTGGCTATTCCCTTAATATGGGCCAGGGGAGATTTGGCAAAATATTCCCGGATAATGTTGCGGTTGGCCAGCAGGTTATTAATCTGTGCCTGTAAATGCTCCAGCGAAAAGGGTTTTTCGATATAGGCATCGGCACCTACTTCCAGTCCTTCAATTTTAGAATGAAGGGTATTTTTCGCGGTGAGCAGGATAATGGGAATATGGCTGTACTGAATATCATTTTTCATACGACGGCATAATTCGATTCCATCCATTACGGGCATCATGATATCGCTGATCACCAGTTCAATATTTTCGGCAGATAATATCTGCAGTGCTTCTTCACCATTATGAGCCCTGAAAATAGTATAATGACTGTGCAGCTCGCGCTGAATGAATTGCAGTATTTCCTTATTGTCTTCTACAAGAAGCAGGGACAGTTTTGCAGGATCCGTTTCTTCCGGGGCGGGCTGTTCTTCATCGCCAAAGGTTTCAATCGTTTCATATTCCTGCAGGGTAATCTCGTTTTCCTGGTGAATGGGAATGGATAACTGGAAAATATTCATATTGTTCTGCGGCTCCTTCAGGTCCAGCACACCCTTGTGCAATTCGGCAAGCGAACGGGCCAGTGGCAGGCCAATACCGGTACCTGCCTGCCGGGAGGTCTCTTTGAGCCGGTAGAAGGGTTCAAATATTTTTTCCTTTAATTCGTAAGGAATAATAAAACCATCGTTGCGAAACTCGATATGAAATACTTTGTCTTCGCTATTAAATGCCAGCAGGCGTACTACCACCGTACTGTCAGCATATTTGATGGCATTGTTAAAAAGATTACTCACGATTTTTCTAAATGCCTCAGGATCTACGGAAGCATATAGCGGCATGCGTGGCAATTCCATACGCAAAGCCAGTTTTTTCTGCTCTGCTACGGGTTTAAAAGCGGCAAACAGCTCTTTCAGCAGGTCGGATATGTCGGTACGGATAAAGCTCAGGCTGAAATTGTTGGCTTCTGCCTTGCGAAAGTCAAGCAACTGATCAGTAAGGTCGATCAGGCGGTTGGTATTTTTTTTCATCATTGACAGACTTTCTGAAAGTGATGGATTGTCTTTTTCTTTATTAAGCAACTTATCAAGCGGCAACTTGATAAGGGTAAGGGGCGTTCTTATCTCATGTGCTATATTCGTGAAAAATTCGATCTTGGCATTATATATCTCCCGTTCTTTTTCTATTTCCAGTGTTTCGATCTTTCGTTTGTTCTTTTCTTTCATCGCCATATGATAATAGCGGAAAATAGTCCAGAGAATGCCGGCAATGACCAGTGCGTATAATCCATAAGCCCAGGGGCTGCCCCACCAGGGAGGTAGTACCCGGATATGCAGTACTGTTTCCTGTTGATTCCATACTTCGCCGCTGCCACTTCCCTTTACCCGGAACGTGTAAGAACCCGGAGGCAGTTTGGTATAAAATATCTTACGGTTATTTTTCAGGTAGGTCCATTCCTTATCCAGCCCTTCCATGATATAGGCATACTCATTGGCTTCAGGAGTGATATAGCTTAACGCTGCAATTTCAAAATTCAGCGAAGAACTGTCGTGGGGCAGAACTATTTTATCTGCATATAAAATGGATTCATGCAAGGGTGACCCTGGCTTACCCGCACCCATGTCTTTATTGTTGACCTGTAATCCGGTAATGAATACGGAGGGGACAAATTCTTCCTTGCGGAATGCGGCAGGGTTGAAACTGATCATACCCTTTACAGTGCCAAAATAAAGAGTGCCGTCGTGGCTTTTATAACCGGAGTTGTAGTTGAACTGCTCACTCAGCAATCCATTGACCGTTGTGTAGGTTTTGGTATTTCCGCTTACAGGATCAAGGCACAGCAGTCCTTTGGAGGTGGAGATCCACATCAACCCCCGGCTGTCTTCCAGCACGCGGAAGACCTGTTTATCTGTCAGCCCGTTGCGGGTGAAGCGGATGACCAGGCCTTTCTTCCGGTCATACTTGCAGAGACCGGCTTCGGTACTGAACCACAGATCGTGGTTGCGGTCTTCATATACATTGTTGACGTAGTTATTGGGAAGGCTATTGTTGTTGGCGGCATCGTACCTGATCCGGCCGCTCAGGCTGGTATGAGGATTATGGTAATAAACTCCATTTCCATAACTGCCCACCCACAATGTGCCATCACTGTCTTCATGTATGCTTTGGATCTGCATGGTGAAAAAAGAGTCGCGGGTGAAGCTATCATTTTGCCGGTTGTAACGAAACAGCCCGTTCCAGGTACCTACGAGTATTTCGCCGGCAGCAGTTTTGTACAGGCTTACAATGAAATTGCCCTGTAGTGAACTGTTTTCGGTGGAGTAGTGGCGTACTACTTTTCCGGTCCGTGTATCCATCCGGTCGAGGCCATGTTCATACGTGCCAATCCAGAGATAATTGCCGTCGGCAACCAGACCATGCAGGTTTTGATAGGCGATAGAGCCGGGGCCACTGCCGGGTAAATAACGTGTAATGCGGCCGGTACGCAACTCCAGTTTATTGAGCCCTGCATCTTCCGTGCCAATCCACATATTGCCGGAGTCATCCTCACAGATTTCGTGTACCAGGTTGCCACTGATGCTGTTTTCACCTTTATAAGGAAAATATTTCCGGAAGCGGTTGAGTTGTGAAGAGTAGTAGTTGATACCTCCAAAGAAACTGCCCACCCAGGTACCGCCTTCCCGGTCTTTACAAAATGAATAGATCACATTGTCGGTAATAGAGTAGGGATTACTGTATTCTTTCTGCAGCAACTGATGCTGTCCTGTGCGCAGATTGATAATATAAATGCCGGTCTCTGTTCCCAACCAGTACTCGTCTCCCTGCTGCCGGATGATCTTGTGTGTCTGCACGCTGCCGGCCTGTGGTAAAATATTGGTCAGTGTATTTTTTTTCCAGTTAAAAAGAAGGGCCTGATTCATAGTGCCTACCAGTACGGTGCTGTCACTTACCGGGTGCATATCCTGGATGAAGCTGAGCGGCCTGGCGCTGAGGGCATTCAGATCGAAAGCGGCAAATTCATTGCTAAGAGGCAGGTATTTTTTTAATGTACCATAATTGGTGGCTATCCAGGGATTACCTCTCCCATCCATGGTAAGGGCAATGACACGGGTGCTGTCTGTCGAAAATGTCTGCAATTGCTGATGGCGGAAATCATACCGCGACAGAGTAAAGTTGTTTACAATCCAGATATTGCCCGAGCTGTCGCGGTTGATATACCTGGTCTCCCCGGGCGGAAGTTGTTTGAACGCTGTGAATTTTTCTGCTACTGGGTCATAAATATAAATGCCTTTATAAGTGCCAATCCAGAGTTTTTCGGCGTCATCTTCACAAAGGCTGAGGATGGAGTTGCTGCCCAGGCTGAGGCTGTCCTCCGGATCGTTTCTGAATATTTTGAAAGTAGATCCATCAAAGCGGTTTAGCCCATTGCGCGTACCAAACCACATAAACCCTTTTTTGTCCTGTAAAATACTGGTGATCGTATTACTCGAAAGCCCGTTGTAAACCTGGTAATTTTTAAAATAATAGTCCTGGGCATCCGGAAAAAATGGAAGGAGATATAAAAGCAATAATATGGATATCCGTTTTCCCAAATACATGATTATGGCAGCAAATCAAAGTTAATGGATGGGGGTGAGACAAACGGGCTATTGTATGGTTTGGTACGTTTTGAAAACAAATTGGTACGCCACGATTGCCCCAGTTGAGGAAATAGTACTTTTTTCGTGTACTATCCTGCCGCCAGGCAGAATAGACTGATTCAGATATTAATTTTTTACCAAACGATTGCTTTATGCTTAACAGCATTTCCGGATTTGCACGGTATTTTTCCGTTCTACTGCTTTTCCTGTCTTTTGCATTGGGCGCGGTTGCGCAAACCAGCCGTATTGCAGGCAGGGTCTTTTCCCTGGATGATAACAAACCGCTGACCGGCGTGTCGGTTCAGCTCAAAGGCCGTTCGGCAGGCGCTACCACCGATGAGGCGGGGTCTTTTTCCGTTTCTGCACAGGCAGGCGACACCCTGGTATTTTCGTACGTAGGTTACGAAGACCAGGAGATTCCTTTTTCTTCCATCAATGGCGGTACTATCAATGTATTGCTTCGTCCGGTTACTACTGCCATGCAGGATGTGGTAGTAGTGGGGTATGGTACGCAGCGCAGAAAAGATCTGACTGGTTCGCTGAGTTCCATAAGTGGGAAGGATCTTAAATCCTTACCGGTTCCCAATGTAGGCGAGGCGTTGCAGGGCCGTGCTGCCGGTGTACAGATACTGTCTTCGGGCGCTCCGGGTAGTAATGTCACTATTCGTGTGCGCGGTACCGGCACTATCAATAACAGTGACCCGCTACTGGTTATCGATGGCGTGCCTTCCGATATGCCACTCAATAATCTAAATATGGATGATGTGGCTTCGATAGAAGTATTAAAAGATGCCTCATCGGCCGCCATTTACGGATCAAGGGGAGCCAATGGTGTGGTACTGGTCACCACTAAAAGAGGGGCAAGTGGAAGAAATACGCTTGAGTTTAAAACATTTGCTGGTGCGCAGAAGGCAACGGATATGGTACCTATGCTGACGGCCCGCCAGTTTGCCTCACTACACAACGAAATGATGGCGAATAATGGACAGGCTCAGAATCCGGCATTTGCCGATCCTACTGCTCTGAGCAACGGAACGGACTGGCTGGGCGCCCTGTTTCGCTCTGCACCCATGCAGAGCTACACAATGTCTTACTCAGGAGGCAATGCCAAAAGCACGTATTATGTATCGGGCAACGTATTCGATCAGCAGGGTATCGTGATCAATACCCGTTATCGCCGTTATACAGTACAGTTCAATAGTGAGTCACGCGTATTCGACTGGTTGAAATTCGGCAACAATCTTTCGCTCAGCCACGATATCAAATCAAGTGGCTCCTATGATATCCGCAATGCCATGTCGGCCCTTCCGACACAGAATATCTACAATGCAGACGGCACGTATGCCGGACCTGTCGGGCAACCTTCCTGGGTAGGCGATGTGGCTAATCCGATCGGAAAAGCCACTATTAATAAGAACACGACAAAGGGATACAATATCCTGGGTAATATATATGGTGAGCTGACCCTCATGCAGGGATTAAAGTTTAAAACCACGGCAGGCATTCAGGCTGCATTCTGGGATAGCCGCAGTTGGGCTCCCAAGTACAACTGGGCTCCCATACCGCAACCGAATTCATACCTGGCGCAGGCTTATAACAAATCACTCACCTGGCTTTGGGATAACTATTTTACCTACGATACCCGTTTTGGTGATCATAACCTGACCGTACTGGCCGGCAGTAGTGCCCAGGCCAACCGCTACGATGGTATGAATGGATCGATCCAGCAATTTGCCAGCGATGTAACACAGCAATTGAGCAATGGAACCCTGCTGCCAACTGTAGGTGGTGGTGCCAATGAATGGGCCCTGCTTTCGTTTATGGGCCGCGTAAATTATGGATATAAGAATAAATACCTGCTTACGGCTACTGTACGCCGCGATGGATCATCCCGTTTTGGTAAAGACAACCGCTATGGCACATTCCCCTCGGCTTCAGCTGCCTGGAGAATATCGGAAGAAGATTTTTTCCGTAAAACAGATGTGATCAATGATCTGAAGCTGCGCGTAGGATACGGCCTGACCGGTAATCAGAATATCGGTAACTATTCATTTGCGTCGGTACTGCAAACTGTGCAGTATAATTTTAATGGAAATGCAGTGACAGCTATTGTGCCCCTGATGATCCCCAATCCCGGTATCAGATGGGAAAAAGTAGAACAAGCCAATTTTGGTCTGGATGCCACCCTGCTCAATAACCGTATTAATGTAACACTTGATGCCTATATCAAAAATACCAACGATATGCTGGTACCTATGTCGGTACCCATCTCAACCGGCTATTCAGATATTGTTGTACCCAGCATCAACCTGGGTAAGGTGCAAAACAGGGGTGTGGAGCTGACAATCAACTCGCAGAATACAAAAGGCGCTTTTGTATGGAATACCAGCTTCAATATTTCCTATAATCAAAACAGGATACTGAAACTGAATGATACCATCCCCATGTATACGGGTAGTATCGGCCTTAATCAGAATCTGTCTATCCAGCATCCCGGCGGCTATCCGATCAATGAGTTTTACGGGTTTGTGACCAATGGGATTTTCCAGACGCAGAAAGAAGTGGATGAATACGCCGTGCAGGTACCCGGTTCCGATCCCTATAACCGTACTTCGCCGGGCGATATCCGTTTCCGCGACCTGAATAATGACGGTAAAATAGATGACAATGACCGCACATTCCTCGGCAATCCGAATCCTTCCTTCATCTTTGCACTCAATAATACATTCAGCTGGAAAGGATTTGACCTTTCTGTTTTCCTGCAGGGTATTGCCGGAAACAAAATTTATAATGCCAACCGTATTTACCAGGAAGGCATGGCTGTGGCAGTAAATCAGACTACGGCAGTACTTGACCGCTGGACGGGTCCTAACACCAGCAATAGCATGCCCCGTGCGGTTTTCAATGATCCCAATAAAAATACGCGTGTGTCTGACCGGTTTATTGAAGATGGATCCTATCTGCGTATTAAGAATGTTACGCTGGGGTATACACTGCCCAAATCAATTGCGGACCGTCTGAAGATGTCTTCTGCGCGGATCTACCTCTCGGGTCAGAACCTGGTTACGTTTACCAGGTATTCAGGGTTTGATCCGGAAGTACCTGCCAATGGCATTGACCTGAATGTATATCCCGTTACACGCACCATCAGTGCAGGTATCAACATCACTTTTTAACAGCCAAATTGTTTCTGTATGAAAACAATCAAAAATACTGTGATCATTCTTACTGTAATACTGGTCAGTAGTTGCAGTAAATTTCTTGATAAAGCTCCGCTCGACTCTGTGAATACGTCTAATTTCTGGCTCACAGAAGATGATGCTATCTCTGCTATCAACGGCGCCTATCAGCCATTGCAATGGCCCAAGCTGTACAATCTGCGTATGTGGACAACAGATATCTGGGGCGGTAACTCGATTGTAGGCGCCGGTGGCGGCACTGATGGCATCGAAACGCAGGACATTGCCAATTTTGTGACATCGACCGATAATGCCGCGGCGCTCGACATCTGGCGTGGTCCTGCTCCGGGCATTTTGCGTGCCAACCTGATATTACAGAATGTACCCGGCATGTCTATCAAAGAAGAATTGAAAAACCGTATACTGGGAGAAGCAAGATTTCTGCGTGCTTCTTATTATTTTATCCTGGTGCGTTTGTTTGGCGATGTGCCTTTGATCACCATCCCGCAAACGCCGGCAGATAATCTGCGCCCTTCGCGCAGCAGCAAAACCGAAATCTATAATCTCATCATCGACGATTTTACAGAAGCGATCAACCTGCTTCCTGCACGCAGCAGCTATTCCGGAAAAGATATTGGCCGTGCATCAAAAGGAGCAGCAGCCGGTATGCTGGCCAAGGTATACCTTACCCTGGGACAGTATGAGAAAACGCTGGCTCTGTGCGAGCAGGTGGCAAGCCTGGGCTATACGCTGAATGCCAACTACAGTGATAACTTCAGCCCGCTGACCAAAAACTCACCCGAGTCATTATTTGAAGTACAATACCAGGGTAAAACGAGCTACAGTTTTTGGGACAACGAAAACCAGGCATCCTGGGTAAGCACTTTTACCGGCCCGCGCAACAGTGATTTTGTAGGCGGTGGATATGGCTGGGATCAGCCCACACAGGAGTTTGTGAATGCATATGAGCAGGGAGATAACCGGAAAGATCAGACGGTACTGTATCCCGGCTGTCCTGACTTTGATGGCAAAGCATATTTATCATCTTACTCCACTACCGGTTTTAACCTGCGAAAATTCCTGGTGCCTAAAACCATTTCTCCCGATTACGATACAAATCCTGCAGATTTTCCCGTACTGCGTTATGCTGATGTGTTGCTGATGCAGGCAGAAGCGCTGAATGAACTGGGCCGTACGGCCGATGCACAGGCCGTGTCGACCTCCATCAATCAGGGTGGACCACTCAATCGGGTAAGAAGAAGAGCCGGTCTTGACGATGTACAGGGATTGTCGCAGGCAACATTGCGGGAGAAAATATTGCATGAGCGCAGAATGGAACTGGCATTTGAGGGTCACTGGTGGTTTGATCTGATCCGTATCAACAATGGCCAGTATGGTATCAATTTCCTGCATAGCATTGGCAAAACAAACGCTACCAGCAAACACCTGTTGCTGCCGATTCCGCAAAAAGAAATTGAAGCCAATCCCAACCTGTCTCAGAATACAGGTTACTGATTGCTATTACTATGAACTTCAAAAAATATTTTATGCCATATATCACCAAACAGAAACTGTCGCTTGCCTGCAGTCTTCTGGCCACCTGCCTGCTGCTGCTTGTGTCTTGTACCAAGACAGACAAAATGGAATTGAATAAAGGCGATAACCCTCTTTCGCTGACGGCTGATAAGAGTGCCGTAGTGCTGGAAGAAAAGAACCGCAATGCCGATGCAGTTATACTCAACTGGACCAGCGGCTCCAATAAAGGAACCAATTCGGCTATTTCCTATACGCTTCTGATCAATAAGCAGGGAAATAACTTCAGCAACGCTGTATCTGAGAGTATGGGTAAAGCGGTGTTCTCAAAAAAATATACGGTCAAAGATCTGAATGAGCTGGTTATAAATAAATGGGGAGTAACACCGGGCGCTGAAGTGACACTGGAGGCCAAAGTGGTCATTGAAGTAGCCAACAACCCCAAACTGGCCGACTCATCAAGTGTGCTTGTCTGGACAGTCAAAACCTATCAGGCGGTTACCACCACCCTTTACCTCATAGGAGATGCAGCACCCAATGGCTGGGACAACAGTCAGGCCACTGCACTTTCGTTGAGCCTGAGCGATGCCGGTGTGTTTACCTGGCGTGGCCAGCTCAGGGCCGGTGAATTCAAATTCATCACGACGCTGGGGCAGTTCCTTCCATCTTATAATAAAGGTGCCGATAATAACCGGCTGGTATACCGCACAGAAGACAGTCAGCCCGATGATAAGTTTATGAATGCTTCGCAGGGCATGTACGATATATCGGTAAATCTGCTCAACCTGACTATTTCGGTTACAGCCGCCAGTACCCCGCCTTATGATCGTCTGTGGATGCTGGGCGATGCGACTCCAACCGGCTGGAATATTGACAATCCCACGGAAATGAGAGTAGATTCATCCAACCTGTTTGTATTTACCTATGGTGGTATGCTGACTGCAGGGGAATTTAAAATACCTGTATCTACCGGCGATTTTGGTACCGATTATTACATGCCACTGACCAATCATCCGGCTATTACTGAAACCGGTGTGCAACTGGTACCGAATGGAAACCCGGATAACAAATGGCAGATTGCGACAGCAGGTCCGTATAAGATTAAACTTGATCTGCAAAACATGACGATAAGTATCAAGCCATTTGTTCCTTATACAGAAATATGGATGGTTGGCGATGCTTCGCCTGCTGGTTGGAACATCAATAGTCCGCAGGCAATGACACCCACAGCAGGTAACCCGTATGAATTCAGCTATACAGGGCCCTTAAGTGCGGGCGAATTTAAGTTTCCGCTTGCTACAGGCGACTGGGGTTGTGATTACTTTATGCCGGTGGTGAATGGATCTGGTCCCGGAAGCACACAAATGAAATTTGTGGCATCGGGCAGCCCCGACTTTAAATGGAGGATCACAGAAGCCGGCAACTACAAGGTTACTATCAATCAGCTCACAGAAACAATTTCAATCGTTAAGCAATAAGTGTATTAGTAAAACCCGACGATGACGACGACATTACATACCCCGATGAAAATAACCTGTTATTTATTATGTATTGGTCTATTGATAACAGGCTGCCGTAAAGACAGACCCAAGAATGATCCTATCACTTACGGTAATTCCTTTGCACTCACGATCTATACAGATAAAGCCATGTATAAACCGGGTGATGCCATCCAATTTTCGCTCAATAAACCATTGGCAGGAAATATTAAGATTCGTTACCGGCACCTGGGAGAAACGATCACAGAAGCCAGTCTTTCCGGCAACAGCTGGAGCTGGACAGCGCCGGCAGCAGATTATACCGGTTACCTGGTAGATCTGTATGAGCAGGTAGATGGTAAGGAAAAAATACATGCCAGCATTGGGGTAGATGTGTCTTCAGACTGGGCCCGGTTTCCACGGTATGGATTTTTAACCAATTTTGATAAACTGAGTACTGATGAGATAAACAAGGTGATCAAAAACCTGGCCCGTCATCATATCAATGGATTGCAATATTATGACTGGTTATACAAACATCACTGGCCAATGGCCGGTACTGCTGCAGCTCCGCAAAGCAGCTGGAAGGAGATAGCTAATAAGGATGTGTATCTCTCCACGCTGAAAGAGTATATCAGCGCAGGACATGCACAGAATATGCGCTCTATGTTTTATAACCTGGCTTTCGGCGCATTGAAGGATGCAGCAGCAGATGGTGTAGCGGAGGAATGGTACGCCTATAAGGATGCCAGCCATGGCACAAAAGACAAACACGATCTGCCCGAGCCATTTTTTAAAAGCGATATCTATGTACTGGATGCCGCTAATACCGGCTGGCAAAACTATATTGCTGCAAAGAATGCAGATGTGTACGCCACCCTCGATTTTGACGGGTATCATGTAGATGCACTGGGCGACCGGGGTAGTCTGTATACCTTCAGTGGACAGGCAATAAACCAGGCTGCCACATTTAAGCCATTTCTGGAAGCGATGAAGAATGCTGCACCGTCAAAGAAGCTGGTGATGAATGCGGTGAATCAGTACGGACAGCAAACCAGTATTTCGAAATCACCGGTCGATTTTCTATACACAGAAGTATGGGGACCCAACGAACGGTTTGAAGACCTGGCCAATATTATTGCCAACAATGATTTTTACAGCAGTAACACAAAAAAGACGGTATTGGCTGCTTATATCAATTATGCAAAGGCTGATAATCCCGGCTATTTCAATACACCGGCTGTGTTGCTGGCCGATGCGGTGATTTTTGCATTTGGCGGTTCACACCTCGAGTTGGGTGAGCATATGCTGGGAAAAGAATATTTTCCGAACAATAACCTGCAGATGAGCGATGAGTTGAAAGCGGCCCTGCTTCGGTACTATGATTTCCTGGTAGCCTACGAAAACCTGTTGCGAGATGGCGGAAACTTTAATCAACCAGCGCTCACCAGTATCAGCCTTTCGCTGGCTGCATGGCCCGGTGCTACCGGCAGAGTCGCGGTACAGGGTAAAACAGTGGGTAGCCGCCAGGTGGTTCACCTGTTCAATTTTTCCAACGCCAATTCACTCAACTGGCGCGATACCGATGGCACTCAGGTCAAACCTGCGGTAATTGAAAATGCCGCTATGCAGTTTACTGCTTCAGGCACCGTAAAGAAAGCCTGGGTGGCTTCACCAGACAGTAATAATGGTGTTGCCATACCTTTAACGTTCACACAAACCGGTAATACGGTTTCTTTTACGCTTCCTTCCCTGCAATACTGGGATATGGTGGTGTTTGAATATTAAAAAGTTAAGGCGCTGTTTTCTTATGAAGAATTTATTTATTGTTTTTGCTGTTTTAATGGTTGCTTCTGTAACGAAGGCACAGGTGCAATCGCCGGGTAATTGCCGCTCGTATGCCGTGGAAGGCTCCAGCGTAATATTCAGTTGTGATAATGCAAAAGTGCTGGTGAAGATATGTTCGGGCTCACTACTGAAAATATGGTACTCTCCCACAGGAGAATTTAAACGGAAGAATGAATCGTTTGCTGTTATTAAAGAAGACCTGGAAGATGTGGGAAAGATACAGGTGGAAGAAAGACCGGAATCGTATGAAATATTTACTTCACGTCTGCGCATACGTGTCGACAAATCTCCTTTCCGGCTACAGATTTTTGATAAGTATCAAAAGCTGCTGCTGGGCGATTATCAAAGTAAAGGATTGCTGAAAGACAGTAACAGGCTGATTGCCTATAAGACACTCCGGAATGATGAACATTTTTTTGGTCTGGGAGAAAAATCGGGACCACTCAGCCGCCGGGGGCGCACCTATACCATGTGGAATAGTGATAAGCCCTGCTATACGGCTACAGAAGACCCGCTTTACAAGAGTATACCATTTTTTCTGAGCAGTTACCGCTATGGTGTTTTTTTCGACAATACGTACAAAACGGTTTTTCGCTTTGGTACCGCTTCAGACGATTATTACAGTTTTGAAGCGCCCGGTGGCGAAATGATCTATTATTTTATTCATGGCAATGATTACAAACAGATCATTGAACAATATATACAGCTAACCGGTCAGCCGATTATGCCGCCGGAATGGGCACTTGGTTTTTCGCAGTCACGGGGCATGTATACCAATGAGCCACTGGCCCGGAAGGTCGCAGCAGAGTTTCGCAAGCGCCGCATTCCCTGCGATATCATTTACCAGGATATTGGCTGGACAGAAGGGTTACAGGATTTTCAATGGCGTAAAGACAGATATAGTAATCCCAGGGGCATGCTGCGTTATCTTGATTCGCTCGGTTTCAAAATGATTGTATCGCAGGACCCCGTTATCTCGCAGGCAACTTCCCGGCAGTGGAAGGAAGCAGATTCGCTGGGCTACTTTGCTACCGATGTACGAACCGGTAAGTCGTATGATATGCCCTGGCCCTGGGGTGGTAATTGCGGAGTGGTTGATTTTACCAAACCCGCAGTAGCTGACTGGTGGGGCGCGTATCAGCAAAAACCAATTGATGACGGTGTGCGTGGTTTCTGGACAGATATGGGTGAGCCGGCCTGGAGCAATGAGGATGCTACCGAGCGTCTGCTGATGAAGCACTATTCGGGCATGCACGATGAAATTCATAATGTATATGGTCTTAGCTGGGATAAAGTAGTAAAGGAGCAATTTGAAAAGAGAAATCCCGGTAAACGCATTTTCCAGATGACACGTTCAGCTTTTGCCGGACTACAGCGTTATACCTTTGGCTGGTCAGGCGATAGCGGCAATGGCGATGATGTGCTGGATGGCTGGAACCGCCTCGCTAACCAGATACCGATGGGGCTTTCGGCCGGTATGGGCGGTATTCCTTTCTGGGCAACCGATATATCTGGTTATTGTGGCGATATCAAAGATTATCCTGCCATGGCGGAGTTGTATACCCGCTGGATGCAGTTTGGCGTATTTAACCCGCTCAGCCGGGCACATCACGAAGGAGACAATGCGGTGGAACCATGGCTGTTTGGGGAAGAAGCAGAAAAAAATAGCCGGACTGCAATTGAGTTGAAATATCAGTTATTCCCTTACATCTATACCTATGCACGTGAAGCACATGATAAAGGATGGCCATTGATGCGTGCATTGCTGCTGGAATATCCGCAGGACCCAGAGACTTTTTACATCAATGACCAGTTTCTTTTTGGTAAAGAACTGCTGGTTGCACCTGTTGTAAAGAAAGGCGCTGTTAACCGCCGGGTATATTTTCCTGAAGGCGAATGGATTGATTTTTATGATGGCAAAACAGTGTATGAAGGGGAGCAGCAGTTGTCTGTTAAAACAACGCTTAGCCGTATTCCCCTGTTTGTAAAAAAGGGTTCTATCATTCCTCTGATGCCCGTAATGCAGTATGTGCATGAGCGGTGCGATTATCCGCTTACGCTGCAGATTTATCCTGCCAGTGAAGGTCAACAGGCGGCATTCCAGCTTTATGAAGATGATGGTGAGAGTACCGATTATCTTAAAAACATATTCAGTACAACGAAGTTTACCTGCCAGACACTCGGTAATAAATATGTATTCAAAGCGGGCAGGCCCGAAGAGAAAGGATATGCTGCGCCCGGCAAGCGTGATTATATATTGAAAATGTATATCCCGGCCAGGCCCACGAAAGTAGTGGCAGGAGGGAAGCCCGTTGCCGTACAGTCGTTGAATGTATTCAACACCACGGCTGGCAAAGTGACACAACAAACAGCCTGGACATGGGATGCCAAAACAGGCATTTGTTATATCCGTATACCCGGCGGCAAAGAAAGCCAGGTAGAAATTTTCAAGTAAACGTTCAATGAATTAATCCTGCAGTTATGATCCATTTTGATTTGCGCCGTCTGATCAGGCAGGGCGCCCTTATCCTTATTGCCTTGCCAGTACTGCCGACCGGTACGGCTCTTGCTCAGCAGCCTTTGTGGAAATCGGCTGCCTATGCGTTGTACGCAGATAGTGTTGTGCAGAATAAATACGTGGCAAAAGCGATCTCCCGCAAAGAGATATCATCCAACTACCAGAGTCCGGCCAACGAGTTTAAGACATCTGTGATATCCTTCAAGTTCAGTATTAATGGCAAGGATAATGAAATGGTGAGTGGCACAGATCATCATTTTAATGTGGATACGAAAAACCTCAGCAGCGAAACACCAGTGATCAGATTTGGCCATCAGCTGAAACTGAAGAAAGGAGAGAAGGCCGGTTACCTGAAACCCGGCACCCGGTTGAAAGTAAAGCTGGATATGCGTGCTGTGTTGAATGAATTCAAAACAAAAGGATATTATACCTGTTTTGATGGAGGTAAGATTTACAAGGAAGATTTTAAAGGAGTGTATATAGCAGGCAGTTCCGCGCCGCTTATCTGGGATTTTGATAACCTGGTGCATCATCCGCAGCTCAGGCTCGAAGATGAAAATGGTGACGGCATTTATGAAATAATACTCAACCTTAATGTAAAGGAAGAAGAAAAACGTACACTGTCGCACTGGCAACTCGAAAAAGATCTTTCCGCATTTCCCCGGTATGAGTCGCCTTATCTTTTGACAGATGCCTTATACAATATGGCCCTGGAGGAAATGATACGTGCGGTAGAACCCGACAGTACGCTCCGTACGGGCAAAGAGTGGGCAGGTGTATGGACACGCGATGTGAGTTACAGTATTATTCTTTCCATGGCGCACCTGCAACCACAGGCAGCGCGCTACAGCCTGCTTCGTAAAGTAGACAAAAAGAAAAAGATCATACAGGATACAGGCACGGGTGGCGCATGGCCGGTAAGCACCGATCGGCTGATCTGGGCCGTGGCCGCCTGGGAAGTATATAAGGTGACAGGTGATAAAGACTGGCTGAAAGAAGCATATGAGGTGATCAAAAACTCTATCCTGGCCGATATGCAAACCGTATACGATGCAGAGACCGGGCTGGTAAAAGGTGAATCCTCTTTTCTAGACTGGCGTGAGCAGACCTATCCGCTGTGGATGCAGCCGTCCGATATTTTTGAGTCAGAAAACCTGGGTACCAATGCCGTTCACTATGAAGCCAATAAAGTGGCTGCTGCCATGGCAGCTTTGCTGCAGGATGAATCAGCCGGTATTTTTGAAAAAAATGCAGTCCGCATCAGGCAATCAATAAATGAAAAATTCTGGCTGTCCGGAAAAAATTATTATGCGCAGTATCTCTATGGACGGGCACACAAATTGTTATCGCCCCGCGCCGAAGCATTGGGTGCAGCGCTATGCGTAATATTTGGCATTGCTACCGGAGAGCAGGCCAAGCAACTGGTGCAGTCGATGCCGCTTTCCACTTACGGTATTACCTGCATTTATCCACAGATACCCGGCATACCACCTTATCATAATAATGGTATCTGGCCTTTTGTACAGTCATTCTGGATGTGGGCTGGGGTGAAAGCCGGAAATGAAAAGTCTGTAATGGAAAGTATCGCGGCCATTTACCGGCCTGCAGCCCTTTTTGTCACCAATAAAGAAAATTTTGTGGCCGAAAATGGGGACTATGCAGGCACACAGATCAACTCCAGTAATATGCTGTGGAGCCTTTCGGGCAATATCAGTATCATACATCACGTATTGTTTGGAATCCGGTTTGAGAACGATCAGCTTCGTTTCAGTCCTTTTGTACCCGAGGCATTCAAAGGAAACAGAAAGCTGCAGAATTTCCGCTACCGAAATGCAGTACTGAATATCTCTATGGAGGGATATGGTGACGAGATCGCCTCTTTTCTCCTGGATGGCAAACCCTCCGGCGAATATATCTTTCCGGCCAGCTTAACAGGCCAGCATGCCATTCATATTGTACTTAGGAAATCAGGTGCTGATTCGGAATCAATTAACTCCCTGCCCCTTGTATTTTCACCGGCTACCCCTGAAATGGTATATAAAAACAATCTGCTCTCCTGGAAAGCGGTACCGGGAGCAGTACGATACCGGTTATTTACAAATGGAAAACTGCAGACGGAGACGAAAGCACTTCAGTTTCGCATCACCCCCAAAGGATTCAGCGAGTATCAACTGGTAGCAATTGATAAGAATGGAGTAGAGTCATTTGCCAGCGAGCCGGTAACTCTTTATGATCCTTCTGCCCGGATTATTTATGAAATGGAAGATTTGCTGCAGCCGGCCGGTTATTCCTACAAAGGTTATTCGGGAAAAGGTTTTGTAGAGACGAGTACAACCGTAAATGCGAAGATCAGCTTACCGGTGACGGTGAGCGAGACGGGTGAATACCTGATCAATTTTCGCTACGCCAATGGCAACGGACCGGTAAATACAGACAATAAATGCGCAGTACGTAACCTGTCGGTGGATGGGAAGCCGTTATCGGCCATAGTCTTTCCGCAGCGCGGAAAAGATGAATGGAGCGAATGGGGATGGTCCAATGCCGTAAGGGTGCAATTGCAGGCTGGCACGCATTCTCTTGTACTGGATTACCAGCCTGCTGATGAGAATATGAATATCCTGGTCAATCAGGCCATGCTGGATCAGCTCAGGTTGCGGAAGACAGATTGACAGCGATACTTATGGATTAAGGGGCTTGGTGGAACCGATGGCCCGGTTAGTTAGCAGCCAGTATAACCCAAGATTGCCAACGGCTTTTACAAATTCTTCAAATTCCACGGGTTTGACTACATAGCTGTTTACTCCCAACTCGTAGCTGGCCAGTATATCCTTGTCTTCGTTTGATGAGGTCATGATCACGACAGGGATGGTGCGGGTGCTTTCATTGGCCCTGATATTGCGCAATACTTCGATACCATCCATTTTGGGCATTTTTATATCAAGCAGTATGACCTTGGGATGCTGGCTTACATCGCGTGCAGTATAAGCTCCGTTTCCAAAAAGGAAATCAAGGGCTTCAACGCCGTCTTTGAGATGTACCAGTTTATTGGAGAGGTGTGCTTTCCGGAGTGCACGGATAGTCATTTCTGCATCTGCAGCATTGTCTTCTACCAGCAATATTTCTACTTCGTGAATCATGTTGAGGTGTTTTATCAGGATAATTGAGTATTATTTTGTGTATTGCCTGTGGCGGGGATACTAAAATAAAAAGTTGCACCGAAGCCCTTTGTGGCTTCAGCCCAGATTTCTCCTCCCTGTTTATGGATTATTCTTTTGGAAAGGGCCAGCCCGATGCCGGTACCTTCAAACTCATCCTGTGAATGCAGCCGTTCAAATACGCCAAAAAGTTTATCCGCATATTTCATATCAAAGCCCACGCCATTATCCCGTACAAAATAGATTATCCGGTCGCTTTCCGTTCTGGATCCTATTTCAATAACAGGATTCTGCTCTTTGGAAGAATATTTGATGGCGTTTGAAATAAGATTCATCCATACCTGCTTCAACAGGTTGCCATCACCATAGCAGGGGGCAATATCGCCGGTCTTAATATTCAGGCTATGATTTCCTCTTATCGGTTGCAGTTCCTGTATGCAGGATTCGACCAGGAGTTTCATATCCACAGGACGGTATTGTGATTCTTTCCGACCGATTTTTGAGAAAGTAATAAGGTCGTCAATAAGAAGTCCCATCATACGGGCATTGCTGACGATCATGTGGAGTATCCGGTTGCCTTCTTCATCCAGTTTTTCCGTATAGTCTTCTTTCAGTATCATGGCGTATCCGCTCACAGCCCGCAACGGAGCCCGCAGGTCATGTGATACGGAATAGGAAAAAGCTTCCAGCTCCTGGTTAGTGGCTTCGAGCTGTGCGGTACGGCGTTGCACTTTTTCTTCGAGATTTTTTTGTGATAGCTGTACTTTTTCAGTCATTGCATTAAACATACGGGCGAGCTGCCCCAACTCATCGCGGCTTTCTACCGACACAGCTGTGGCGTAATTACCTCCCTCAATTGCAGTAGTGGCAACGGCCAGTCTTTGCAGCGGACGTGTTATGCTGCGGCTGATCATCCATGCCAGCAGAGCCCCAATGGCAATGATGACAATACCGGTAGAAAGAGCCATCTGCAAAAAAGCCGAAGCTGGAGCAATGATCTTTTTGTAGGGCCGCTCTGTCATTACTCTCCATTTGGTATGATTTACCGGCTTAACGGAAGCCAGCAATTGCTGGCCATCTGATCGTTTATATACGGGGAGTTCTTTACTGGACTGTTGCAGATCGGCTGGAATAAAACCAACCGGCTTCTGCATATCGGTCCAGAGACTTCCGTCTGCATTGCCGATAAAAAGTTTTACATCTTCTCCCAGCAGTTGAGAAAACTGGAGTACAGCCTGCGGTGAAGTCTGCATTCTTCTCCAGCGAACGAGGTATCCCACTCTTTCCCTGCCATTAAAAACTGTAGCTGCTACCGGATAATACATTAAGGTGTCTGCGTGGTATATTTTTCCGATTATACCGGTATCGGGCCGGGTGCCACTGAGGTTGAGTACAATATCGGCAGTTGCAGGAGCTGTTTTCGTGGAGTCGCTGGACAGCAGAACCTCTCCGTTTGCTGTTGTCAGCAGCGCCATTGTCCATGTCGTATCCTGAAGCAGCAATTGTAGTCCCTTTCTGGCGGCCGAAACGGAGTCCTTTCCCCGTGATTGCAGAAATTGTTTTATAGCTGGCTGGGCGGCTGCTACACGTGTTGCCGATACTACAGATTGTGCCGATTGTCCGAATATACTGCCCAGTTGAGTGCTCAGCGATTCAAGTCGTGTTTTGCTGACATCAATAGAAGCCTGTTTTATTTTGGTATAAGATACCCAACTGTACGCAAGTACTACTGTCAGCAACAGGAGACATATCAGTAGTGTCAATCGCCACTGGATCGAGTTGGAGGTTCGTGAAAACACGCGGACCGGAGGTCCCCACCATTTTCCGTTACTCATAAACAATAATTATGGTTTACAGACTAAACAGGTGATCAGATGCCTCTGTTATCTTCCAATGCCACCGGAACTATTTAGTAAAACAACATACATGAATGTAATCTGCTAACTCTCAGAGCGGCCGGCTGAGGATGATCTTTTGACGGGTAATAAAAAATAAGCGAAAACACTTAGTCGGGTATGTTGAAAAAAAACTGTCAAAAGTCAGCCGGATGACTACGGGATTAAGATACAAATTTCCCGACGGATTCCAAAAGTGTAGAAAATAGATGCAGGCGGAAGGTTTCAACGCTATTCTACCTCCAATTTTCGGTAGCACCTGGTCCGGAAAACGGCGTGATGCTGTGGGCAGCACCGGGCAGGCGGGTCCTGGCACTAAAAAAACTCCGGTTTGCCAGGGCAGACTCCATTAGTATTGATCGAATGTACAGGGGGAGTCAATAAATGGATAAGTAGTGTCAATAAAAGGATTTTGTTGACCATCTCCGTCAACAGACGATTTTGTTCAGGATCGGGAGAATAATCAGTTTTGGTGGTGGGCTCATTATACAGTCTTTGACGATACATCCGTAGCGTTCATACAAATAGAAGCCGGTTATGAAACAATTTCTCGTCTTAAGTATACTCATTTTTCTGTTTGCAGGTCTTATACAGGCCCAAACCAGCTCGCTGGTCAGTGGAGAGGCCTTTGATAAAAAATGGATAAGGACCGGGCAGTCTGAGATGGCTTACTATGTAGTCAGTAATGGACAAATGGTGGAGATCTGTTCTTTTTCGATAACGGTACAATCAACAACCCAGTCACTCAACCTGTATACCAGCCTGAAATTCCTGCATTCTGATGAACGCTGGACAGATACAAGTATTGCAGAAGCCGGTACGCTTAAACCCCTCTACCGGTCCTCTCATAACAAAGACCGGTCGTATGCACTGAAATATGGCAAGACTGTAACGGGGTATTATAATAATTATAAAACCGGTAAACGCACTCCCGTTCAGGAACCTGTAAGCGGATTTTATGTCGATAGCTATATCTATCCGTACCTGCTGGGCGCGCTGCCGCTCGAACTGGGCTATAAGACTGACCTGACCGTTTACGATTACCTGCCTGCACGAAATTCGAATACCAAACGTGTAAAAATCCTGGAAGTAAAAAACGGGATATATAAAAGCCCGCACACAGATGATCATAAAGTATGGCTGGTGAGTGTGCTGGAAGAAGAGACTGGCGACAAATACCAGTATTTTATTGACAAGGAAAACAGAAGGATATGGAAAGTAGAGGTATTTGCCAAAGGACAACGTATTGTTTTAATAGATAAAGAGCTGGATTATGACCCTTTTACCACAAGGTTCAATAAGGCTGAAACGTTCAGACTTGTTACAGAAGGCACTGGAGTGATCAGCGGACAGGCTTTTGCGCGCGATAATCAGGCTAGTATAAAAGGCATAGGAATTTTGAATATTAATAAAAGACAGTATGCCCGGGCCGGCACCAGCATTGTATTGATACCATATACTGATTACTTCAGAGAATGGATCGAACTGAATGAAGCGGGCAGGAAAAGCGGTAAATCATTTCCCCTTCACAAAGAAGCCGCCGAATGTATAAAAGTAGCGACCGTGTATGATGAAGACGGCCATTTTGAGTTTGTAAATCTGATGCCCGGCAAATACCTGTTGTATACAGAATTTGGGTACATACATACGGCGAGCCGTACAGAAGTGATAGGCTATACAGATACCTATATCAATGGCATGTTTCAGGGCTCAACGGCCAACACAACCTCGTATAGTTATAATACCAACGCTTCGGCCAGTATAAAAAAAGTCGTTTCGATTGATAAACCGGGCGAAAAAATATCAGTGAAACTGAAGAAGACACGATAAGGGACAGCACATCATTAATAATGTGCATAGATGATGCGCATGACGCCGTCAATCATCCTGTCACACCGGCTAAGATGGAAGTGGAGAATCTCTTCTTTCTTAAAGAGCCCATTCAGATCTGATCGCAACATCGCTTTTGCCCTGTTTAGCCTGACCTTTACGTTTTCCTCACTTATATCCAGGCAGGCCTGTGTTTCTGCAGTGTTCATGTTTTCAATTTCCCGCATAATAAATACAGTCCGGTACTTTTCAGGCAACCTCCCGATAGCTTCTTCCAACAGGGTGTTTAGTTCAGAATTGAGTATCCTTGTCATTGGAGTTTGTGATTCTACGGAATGTTGATAATGGAATAGGTTTTCAATATGGTCATCATTGAGGGAGACAGACCTGCCCTTTTTTTTCAATTGTAAAAGGCATTCGTTGATAAGTATTCGTGTGATCCAGGTGGGAAAAGCGGATTTGAAAGCGAACTTTTCAAGACTCTGGAAAGCGTTGATATAGGCAACCTGCATGGCGTCTTCTACTTCCGCATCATTATTGAGTATGGACATTCCTACGCGGTATAAGCGCTGATTATACCTGCGCACGATAATGGCATAAAGCTCTTTCTCGCCTTTCAGAATGCGATCAATCACTTCTTTGTCAGAAATGACAGCTTCCGGAGATGTCTCCTGTTTATTCATTTCGCAGCTTATAGAAGATTAGAGTAATAACTCTGCTGAAGGTTACAAAAATACCGCTTTATTTTTTGTAACCTTTTGACCCGCTTTCTATCCAATTATCAATCACCCCTTTCTGCAGAATTATATCGGTGCAGAAAGAATATCGGTGCTGTAAAATAATATGTTGTCTATGAATAAAAAAGGTCAGTTTAGTACATACACCGATGAAATCCGTTCTATAGGAGAACTCGCCCTGCTTCTGGGAGAGCAGCATACCGGAGCCGCTTACGATACCCCACTCAGGGTCGATGCATTTGAAAAAACGGCGGAAGAAAAGATCCGGACAATTGCAGGTCATTTCCGGGAGATAATGCTGGCACTGGGGCTCGATCTTACAGATGACAGTCTGCAGGGAACACCATACAGGCTGGCATACATGTATGTAAACGAAATATTCAGTGGCCTGGATCCGCAAAACAAGCCATCCATCACCTTATTTGAGAATAAGTTTTCATACGATCAGATGCTGATAGAAAAAGATATACAATTTCATTCCTACTGTGAGCATCATTTTGTACCAATAATCGGGAAAGCCCATGTGGCCTACATGTCTTCCGGTAAGATCATTGGCCTGTCAAAGATCAACCGGATTGTTCATTATCTCGCCAGCCGTCCGCAGGTGCAGGAACGACTTACTGTTCAGATAGCCCGGGAAATGTCCGATGTATTGCAAACCACAGACGTAGCAGTGGTTATTGATGCTGCCCATTTATGTGTTTCTTCACGTGGAGTGAAAGATACCGAAAGCAGTACGGTCACTGCCTGGTACGGAGGACGTTTCAAAAGAGAAGAGATAAAAAACGAATTTCTCTCTTTTCTTAAATAATTTTTTTCAGACCTAAAAGTATTAACATGCCAATGTATACAGAAAAGGTATTGTCGGTCGATAAACTGACACCCGATGTGGTCAGGATTATTATTTCAAAGCCTGACGGCTATTCGTTTACTCCGGGACAGGCCACCGAGGTTTCCATCAACAAAGAATACTGGGCCACCGAAAAGAGGCCTTTTACATTCACCAGCCTGCCGGAAGACGATCACCTGGAATTTATTATTAAAACCTATCCGTCTCATCAGGGGGTAACCAATCAGTTGCTGCATATTAAACCGGAAGATGAGCTTATCATTGGCGATCCATGGGGAGCCATTACATACCAGGGAGAGGGTGTCTTTATTGCAGGAGGTGCGGGGATCACTCCTTTTATTTCAATTTTTAGGGATTTGAATAAAACAAACAGGCTTGGCCAAAACAAGTTATTGTTTGCGAATAGACGGAAGGCTGATATTATACTTGAAAATGAGCTGCACAAATTGCTTGGAAATAAAATGATAAATATTCTGTCTGAAGAAAATGGAGTAGGTTGTTTATCCGGGTTTATTACCAGAGATGTTTTGCGGGAATATTGTTGCGACAAAAATGCCGTGTTTTATGTATGTGGCCCGCCTCCGATGATGGATCTGGTGTTGCGAGGCCTGTCCGATCTTCATATTGCCGATCAGGCTGTAGTGACAGAAATATAAAATTGTTTTGTAACCTTCCTGTCATATCTCACTCTAATTATTAAATGAAGTTTTCAAATAAATAATACAAGATGAAAAAAACTTTTTTCGCAAAAGGTGCTCCTGTTACATTTGCGCTCCTGTTTCTGTTGCTTTCAACTATCGCAACGGCACAGCAAAAACCAGACCTCACAGATGCCGAAGTGGCGTCTGTAGCCGTTACCGCTAACCAGATTGATATTGAGTATGCACAGATTGCTACACTGAAATCGAAAAACCCTGATGTATTGAATTTTGCCAGGACTATGGCCAATGATCATAAGGCAGTGATTGATCAGGCCGTAGTACTGGTGACAAAATTGAAGGTTACTCCCAAAACCAATAAGGTCACCCAACAGTTACTGGCAGATGCAGGGAAAACGAAGAAAACATTAAAGGCAAAGAAAGGAATAGCCTTTGACAAAGCTTATATTGATAATGAAGTAGCCTATCATAAGGCGGTCATCGGTGCGGTGGAGACCGTATTGATACCTGCAACGGATAATCAAGAGTTGAAGGCGCTTCTCCAGAATGTGCTGCCGGCACTTAAGACACATCTTTCACATGCAGAGATGCTGCAGCAAAAGCTAAATAAATGAAAAATCTTTTACAAAAGAGCTGTTTAGCGGTACTAATGTTTAGTGGGATAGCCTTTTTTAGCTGTACCTCTCCATCATCACAAGTTTCAACAGAAAGTATGTCCGGGGAGCCGGTAGTAGTTACCAGGTACGTCAATATAGCACAAATGGCTTTTTCTCCTGCCGAAATAACAATCAATAAAGGTGACAAAATTGTTTTTGTAAATAACGACCTGGTAGCACACGATGTTACCGAAGAAGGATCAAAGGCCTGGAGCTCTTCTGTTTTACAACCCGGCCAGGAATGGTCTTTTGTACCAACATCCAGCGCTGATTATTACTGCACTATTCATCCGGTAATGAAAGGAAAGATCATCATTCGATAGCTCCATGCTCCCCGCAGATGCTCTTTTTGAATCAACCTAATAATCTTTCTTATCAGGGGGAAATGACTCCCTCTGCCAATTGCTAAACTATTTTTTATGATAAGGAAAAAAGGGATCATAGCAGGCATTCTCATTGCCTCCCTGACAGCATTTACCCAATGCGAGAAGAACGATCAGAAAGACAATAAGCCGCCGGATCCGGTGGTGATAAATGAAGGAAAAAATATTTTCAGATTTGACACTTTTGGAGATGAAGACTTCTGGTCTGGTCTGCTGCATATCAATAAAGCTATTGCCGGGTCTGCCAACGGGGGCTACGGCACAGGGGTAAGTCCCAAAACTGCGCTGGCGGTAGGCTTGAAGGTTGATGCGGAAGCGTTGCCCTCTGCAGTAGTATCGGCTATACAATCAGGAGCCGTTGATTTGGATGATCCGGCTACGACACTGGCCTTGCTGAAGTTAAATGCTGTGGTAGGCGTAAAAGGAACATTTACAACAGAAGGAACCCTCAAATCTATTGGGATCACCTGTGCAGTGTGTCACTCCACCGTAGATGATTCTTTCGCTCCGGGTATCGGAAAAAGGCTGGACGGATGGCCCAACAGGGATCTGAATGTAGGAGCAATTGTATCGCTTACTGATAATGCAAAACCAGTTGCAGATATGCTGCATGTTGATGAGACAACACTCCGCACGGTTCTGGGTATGTGGGGGCCAGGTAAATTCGCTGCAGTACTGTTTATGGATGGTAAGGCGCTGAAGCCTGATGGTTCAGCTGCTGCAAACCTGATCCCTCCTGCTTTTGGACTGAAAGATGTGGCGCTTACTACCTATACCGGCTGGGGTGATATCAGTTACTGGAATGCCTTTGTGGCTAATCTTGAAATGCATGGGAAGGGTACGTTTAAGGATCAGCGGCTGGCCGATCCTGCCAGGTACCCCATAGCAGTAGAGAACGGATTTGCCAACGTGGTAAACTCCCCTGATCTGATTACCTCAAAACTAGCACCATTAAGAGCTTATCAGCATTCACTAAAAGCGCCTGTACCGCCAGCCGGTAGCTTTGACAAAACAGCAGCCGGACGGGGGAAAGGTATTTTCATGGGCAAGGCAAAATGTGCCACCTGTCATTCTGCTAATCTCTACAAAAGTGAGTCCACCATCTTACATACCGCTTCAGAGATCGGGATTGATGATTTTGAAGCAAAGAGGTCTCCGACAGGCAAATACCGGACTCCACCTCTGGAAGGTCTATTTGCAAGGGCAAAGGGAGGTTTTTATCACGATGGACGTTTCCCCGCTTTACCGGATGTGGTAAACCACTATAATGATCATTTGAAACTTAATCTTTTGACTACAGAGAAGCAAGACCTGGCCGAATATCTGAAATCGCTTTGAAGTCTCTTTCGTAGAATCAGTAGCCAATGATCAGAATTGCCTTCTGAGACAATAAACAAAGGATATGCTAAATGATCAGCAATTAGTTACGCAAATAAGGCTGTGTGGGCTCAACAGAAGAAAGGCACAGAAACTGATCTATGATGAATTCTTTGACCGGGCCAGGAGAATTTGCGATGATTATATTTCCGACAGTCAGGAGTTGATAACAGTGATTAATGAAGGCTTTTTAAATGTGTATAGGTATATTCACCGGTTTAGCATTACAAACGGTGATGTTTATGGTTCTTTTTCTATTTGGCTTGATAAGATGGTTTTTTGTGCTGTCGTATCTCACTTCAGACAACTGTTGGAGTTGACAGAGTTTTTGGAAACAGATACGACAGCATTATTAATCATCAGCGAATTTAAAAAAGAGTATCCGGCGATTCAGCCTGCTGATTTCCTGCAACAATACAAAAAGATCACTGCCTCCTGCCGGATTGTGATGGAGCTACATCAGAAATATGACATGCATCCCGAGGAGTTATCCATTTCGCTGGGTATTTCTGTTCCTATGGCCCAACAGTTATTAACTGATGCTGATAAAGAGGTTAAGGCCCTTATTAATACTATTAGAGAAGAAAAATCAGCCACTACAGCCTGTATTAACTGATGCCAGTTGCATTACTGTCCTTTTTGTAGATAATCTGAGGTTTATCAATTCTAAAAGAAAAATGATTTAATATGGCTATCAGCTGGTGGAAAAATTGTTGTGTTAGTTTACTCATCTACACCTTTATAACGGGCTTGCTGACAGATGTCCCTGACCTTCCTCAGTTGGGAGAAACTATCCGTAATCTGTATTTCCATGTTTGTATGTGGTTTGCGATGATGATATTTTTTATTGTTTCAGTAGCGTATGCTATCAAATATCTGAGAGGGTATAACCTGAAATATGATATTTATTCACGGGTGTTTGCAGCAGTTGGAATTTTTTTTGGTGTGCTTGGTTATCTTACAGGAATTATCTGGATGAGTTATACATGGGCTGATCCCAACAATTCTACATTTATTTCGTATAGCGCTGTGGCGCGGGAGCCCAAACTGATAGGAACGGCCATAGCACTGCTGATTTACCTGGCCTATTTTGTGTTGAGGGGAGCCGTGGAAGACCTCGATAAAAGAGCGCGCATCTCAGCGGTGTATAACATACTGGCGTTCTCCCTGCTTTTTCCTACCATCTGGATTATTCCGCGTTTGCTGCCGAGTCTGCATCCAGGCAGAGAAGGAAACCCTGCACTTAATACAAATGATATTGATGCCGGAATGCGTGTAGTGTTTTACCCGGCTGTAGCCGGCTGGACGCTATTGGGAGTATGGATAGCAGGTATTAAGATCAGGATTGAACTGCTGAGGGAATACAAACTTCTTAACTAATAGGGTATGAAAAAAATACTGACTTTATTCATTTTTGCCTGCTTCGTTATTTCAACATATGCCCGTCAGAAGGTGGTGACGCAGACCGCCAGCGAAAGCTTTATGCGAAGCAGCGGACGTATCTATGTAGTGGTGGCTGTAATGCTGACCATCCTGCTGGGGCTATTCTATTACCTGCTCAGGGTTGAACAAAGGCTGATCAGAGTGGAAAAGGAATTTCATAACAATTAAACGGGAAGTCATCTAAAACTGTGCTATGAAAAAAGCATCTATTGTGCTGCTTATTTGCATTGCAGTCTGTATAGCCATACTGGTGAGTTTTATAGGATCACTGACTACTTATGATACGATTCGTACGGCAAAATCCAAACCCGGAAAATACCTGCATTTGATAGCACGACTGGATCATTCCAGGCCAGTAGAGTATGATCCCCGGATTAATCCTAATTATCTGGCATTTACAGCTATTGATTCGTTAGGTGATAATGTCAAAGTGATTTATCACAATGCAAAGCCCGATAATCTGGAGGTGAGTGACCGATTGGTACTGAAAGGGGTAATGAGCAAAGATCATTTTGAATGCCGTGAAATTCTTATGAAATGCCCATCGAAGTATAAAGATGAAAGGGGGATGATCACAGGCGGGCCTGAACCTGCCAAACAAATGAAGTAATGGAATATTCGGGAGAAAGCCTTTTGCCTGGTCAGTTAGGGAAGTTGTTTGGTAT
This sequence comes from Chitinophagaceae bacterium, assembly GCA_047600605.1. Taxonomy (GTDB): domain Bacteria; phylum Bacteroidota; class Bacteroidia; order Chitinophagales; family Chitinophagaceae; genus CAYMZZ01. Next base: position 736,921 of record JASGKK010000002.1, read on the forward strand.
CCTTTCCCTGGTGATGTCGTTGATAGCCACCGTGGCGTATTTTAAAAATGTGCAGGCGCCGATGTTGTCTCAGAAACTCAAGTGGCTGCGTATTGCGAGGGTAGCGTTTATTACAGCGTCAGTAGCGGTAATGGCAATACTTGGATTACTTTTTTTTATTCTCAATAATCATCTGTTTGAGTATAAATATGCCTGGCAGCACAGCAGTCTTTCGCTGGAGCGAAAGTATCTGTTTGCTGCGCTTTGGGAGGGTCAGGAAGGGAGTTTTCTGCTCTGGAGTTTCTGGCAGTGTTTATTAGGATTAGTAGTGATCAGGTTTTCCAGGCAGTGGGAAGGGCCTGTTATGGCTGTGATCAGCCTGGCTCAGGTTTGTCTGGCTGCATTGGTTTCAGGTATTACTTTGTCGGGAGTGCAGGTGGGGAGTAATCCTTTTGTGTTGTTGCGTGAGGTAATGACAGATCCCGTTTTTAGTCAGGCAAATTATCTATCCTTTATCAAAGACGGAAATGACCTGAATCCTTTATTACAAAATTACTGGATGGTCATTCATCCGCCCGTTCTATTCCTGGGGTTTGCAGCCTGTATAGTCCCTTTTGCCTATGCAGTGGCAGCATTATGGACACGAAAAACTCAGGAATGGATAAAGCCTGTATTGCCCTGGACGCTTTTTGCAGCAGCTGCGTTGGGTACAGGCATTGCCCTGGGCGGCCTCTGGGCCTACGAATCATTGAGCTTTGGTGGGTACTGGGCCTGGGATCCTGTAGAGAATGCTTCGCTGGTCCCCTGGCTTTTACTGGTTGCAGCAATACATGCGCTTATTATTTATAAACGTACCGGGTTTTCGCTGAAGTCTTGTTTCTTATTGATTATTTCGTCTTTTTTATTGGTACTATACTCAACCTATCTGACCCGAAGCGGCATATTGGGCGACACGTCTGTGCATGCTTTTGGTGCAGGAGGGGTAAGTTTTCAGATCTTAATTTTTCTGGGTCTCTTCAGCTTGCCTGTGTTGCTATTATACATTATACGCCGGCGTAGTATTCCGGCTGTTCAATCAGAAGAACGGATGCTTTCACGGGAGTGGTGGATGTTTATGGGAGCATTGATCTTTTCGATATCTGCAGGCAGCATTATCTATATGACATCATTGCCGGTATTTAATCAGGTAATGCGCTTGTTCAGTACCGGTGACCCGGATATATTTAAGCCCATGGCGCCAGGAGCCGATGCCCTGTATAGTTATAACCGGATACAGGTATGGGTAGTTATTGGACTTAGCTTTTTGGCAGGGCTTTCCCAATTTCTGAATTACAGGATTACGCGTTGGCAACAGGTATTAAAACGAAGCTGGCAGCCACTGCTTTTTTCAATCGGATCGGGCATATTATTACTGCAATTCATTCCCCTGGATTTTCCTGACAAAGGAATCGGGTTTCAAATAGCTATCTGGCTGGCATTTATTATGGCTGTATATGTTTTTATAGCAAGTGTTTTTTTCTTTTTCAGAAACGGCAGGATGAATTCCCATATCCTGGGCTCCGTATTGGCGCATGGTGGTTTTGGATTAATGATTGCAGGTATCCTGCTTTCCTCTGTGGGCAAAGAAGTGCTCTCACTCAATCAAACAGGGTTGCCTGCGGTGTTGCCTGAAGCTGGAATGGAGAAACAAGGAGAAAACCTTACCCTATTTAAAAACATTAAAACCCGCATGGATGATTATTGGGTAACTTATCGGGCAGATTCCGTACATACGCAAAAGCCGCTCTGGTATTACAAAATAGGATTTAATGCCATGGACAAAACAGACTCATTTGAACTTGCGCCAACAGCTTTTGTGAATTACAAAAACAGAGAGGGGCTCATGTCTAATCCTGCAGCGAGGCATTACTGGAATCATGATCTGTTTGCGTATATCACTTCTCTGGCTGACCCACTGGCAGACAGAGACACTATTGAATTCAGATCACGGATAATTAAAAAAGGGCAACCGGTGTTGTATAAGGGATATTCTCTGCAACTGCTGGATATGCAGATGAAGACAAATATCCCGTTGGCAGGGTTTGAAATTTCGGACAGTGTTTATGTGGCGACTATTTCTGTTGGCGACACTCTGAAAAATATCAAAATAGTCAAGCCAGTGCTGATCAAAAGAGGCAGTGATGAAATATACCTGGATGACAGCACTCATAACAGCCGCATGCAGTTGAGACTGTTAAGTACAGCGCCAGATGGTGGAGAAATAGCCGTGAGAGAAGCGACTGATGCAATTGAATTTTTAACCCTTAAGGTGTACCGTTTTCCTTTTATATCCTTTCTGTGGATAGGAGTGGCTATCCTTATGAGCGGTTTTTTGCTGAGTATGATTCATCGAGTAAACGATACAAAACGTGCGCCGGGTAAGAAAATAGCCCCGGCGAAGTAAACACAGGCTGATTAAAAGAAGCTTTGGGTGTTAATATAGATAGGGTTTCGGTTTAGTGGAGAAAAGGAGCCCGTTAGGGCTCCTTTAATAATATAGTGCAGGGTGTAACCGGGCATTGAAAATGCTTAATCGAATTTCCACGAAGTCATTTTCCGCTCGCCATAGCTATTAAAAACAAAGATGGCATCCACGCTTCTATCATTTTTAAAGGCGAGACAGGATAAATCGGTAAGGAAAGCTGCTTTCCAGGACTGCGATTTGCTGTACTTAATAAGTTCGGCGAGATCTTTCTTTTTTAATTGATATAACCCATCATCACGCCGGCGGGCTTCATGCCATCCACCCAGGCAGTTTACATACTGAATACCAATTTTATTAACGCTTGCTTTTACCGGCGACCGGGCATTTATGTTCAGCATATCACCCAGGTTGCCGAGGTGTCCCATGCCATAGAAAGCCAGGAAACGGGGTTTGTGCGGATATTTTTTTTCCAGGATAGAATAAAGCGTCAGAAAACTTTTAAAGACCAGCGGGTCACGGTTGGTCCGGTTACCGATGATATTGCCGGACATCAGCAGCAGATCGTCATAATAGCGGCCAAAGTGAGCGCGGTAGACAGCTTCCTGGTCTCTTAATTGTTTATCCAGTTGGGTGTTGAGTACAGCAATATCCGGTTGCAGGAGGCGCTCTTTCCGTAGATACCCGTCGATAAGAGTGTCGAGCGGCAGATTCCTGGAGGCTATTTGCCGGCGTATCCAGCTCAAGGTATGGTAGGTGTTACTAAAATCATAATCAGCATCGAGGTAATTGATACCATAATAACGGACCTGCCTGTCAGCGGGTTGAGTAAGATTGAATTCCCGCACTTTTTTCAGCACCGCGTAACTGGCTTTTGGAGCCAGCCAGGTAAGTATGCTGTCGTTGCCCGTTTCCAGGTATTCATTGTACAGGAAGCAGGTGCTATGGGGCAGTTCGTTGGCAACGTTGTAGACTCCCTTTTCGTGCAAAGCCTTTATCAATGAAAATTGAAAGTCATTATTGGCCAGGAAGGTATGTGCCTCGCCGATCAGGTAAAAGTCTTTCTGAGGCAGCCGGTTGATCAGCTGGTCGGTCAGCGTTTGGAGCTGGTCTGCCGAGCCGGTGGTTAACTTTTCGGACAGGCAACCGGCAGTACCGGATTGTGCAAAGGCAGGGGTGAGGGCAAGCGATGTCAGCACTGCCAACACTGTTTTTATCAGGTGCATGATGTAGTATACTCAATTTAGAGATTGAATATAATACACCTGGACTGAATAACATAATTGGTGGTCGGTGGCTGGTGGTCAGTGGCTGGCGGTCGGTGGTCAGTGGTCGGTTTGTAATATAAATATGATAAACGAAGTTTCCATTTTACTTCCGACTGATCACCGACCACCATATATCCTAATAAAAGTCCCAGCCTCCCGGGCCTTTCCAGCGTTTGAAATCATGCCCTTTATAACGAAGGGTGTTGTTGTCTACAATTTCCAGTTTCATCTTCTTTTCCACGTCATAAGCCTGGTCAAATTCAATGATAATATATTTACCACGATGTTTGTACCGACCCATATTAAGAATATCGGTCACCATTACGCTTACGCGGTTTTTGTCGAGGAATTCTATTGCCTGAAAACAATTGAAGACAATGGAATTCTGCTGGATTCGCTGGCACTCCTCCTCATTGGCCACTACCGGCAGAACAAAACGCTGACCTTCTTCCAGGTCGATGTCTTTGCGACAACTGCTGAAGAGGCTCAGCAGCAACAGAAGTAATAATATATTTCTCATAAGCTCCCCTGACACACAAACCGGACTATTCGTTGCAGGCAGGGAGGAGTGTGCATTTTTTAGGGGAAAATGAGTGGGTATATGTGAATAACCAGCGCTGCAATGTGCGCGTTCATTGCTTCTAAACATTCTGGTAACATTAGCGTAACATATCGCATCAGGAGTTATCCGTTTTTCATGATCCGTTCGGCCAGCGATGGTATGAGCTGGTTTATGATTTTCAGCAACCTGGATTTGCCAATGTATGCTTCATATCTGTTGGCAGCCAGTGAGCGGATAATATATCCGGCCAGTTCATCGCTGCTCATCTTCGATTTTCCCCGGCCGGCTGTCATGGGTGTATCTACCAGTGGGGGAATGATCTCAAAAACCTTTAGCGGGGTGCCTTCCAGTTGAAATCGTAGCGCTTTGGTATAGCTGTGTATGCCTGCTTTGGTAGCACAATAGACGGCGGCGGATTTTTTAGGTGCCAGCCATAAAGCACTGCTGATATTTATGATGGCCGCAGCCCTGTTAGTAAGCAGTGTCGGAATAAGCTGAGCCGTCAGTTTGATGGGAGCAGCCAGGTTGCTGAGTATCTCATAATCTATTTTGTCTGTTAGATCAGGTTCAGATAAAAATGTATAGTTAAACTGTACACCTGCGTTATTGATAAGGATATTCAGTTCGGGATGCTGTTGCCGGATATGCTCAACCAGGTCATGAATACCGTCGTTCCACGCCAGGTCACCGGCATAGATATACAGGCCCGGCATTTTTTGCTGTATTGCTGCCAGTTTGTTTTTATCGCGTCCTGTTATGATCACTTTATTGTTTAATGCGAGTAGTTTTTGAGCCATCGACAGGCCAATGCCCGAAGAACCACCGGTGATCAGGATGGTATTGCCAGAGGTATTCATGCTTATGGAGTATTTAGTTGCTGATCGAAGTCCTGGAAGAGATTCTCCTGACCAACGATAATGTCTTTTACAGTAAAGTACGGTACCGAGTAAACGGCTGAATCACGCAGTAGCTCAATCAGTAGTTTATATTGATCCAGATCGCTGGTGGAGATAATCAGGAAGTCGGAAACCCCTGCGTTGAAATATTCGCTATCAAAGAACCTTACTGAAAGAGAAGATGTTTTTTTGAGGAAAATGGGGAGTACATTTTTTTCATAAAAATGCGCCCGTTCACTTCGTGATAAGGCCAGCCATTTTGGTGTGGCATTAAGTAATACAAGAATGGTATAAGGCTTCATTTCTCCGGCAATATTTTTAGAATATTGCTCCGCAAAAATGAAAAGCTATTTCCCCAATTCCCTTTACATAGGTAAATAAATCAACGGCCGGCGAGTTTGCGTCTGATACGACTGAGCTGCGTGGCGCTGACTCCCAGGTAGGATGCAATATGGTATTGGGGAATCACCTGCTCCAGTTTGGAAAAATCGCGTTTAAAAATACTGTACCGCTGCTCCGCATCCAGCAACACAAGTTCAATCTCCCGTTGTTCTTTTTGGGCAAAGAAACGCTCGGCCAGCATGCGGGCTGCCCGCTCCAGCTCATGATGCTGTGCATATAATTCTTGAAATGCGGCATAGCTGGCCACCAGTATCCGGCATGGGGTAAGCGCCTGCTGATTGATCTGGTTTGGCAGCCCGGTGATTAAAGAAGCATAGCCTCCCACAAAGCAGGGGCCAACAAAAAAATGTTTATTGTATTCAACTCCTCCGGGACTGGTATAGTAAGCCCGGAGGAGACCTTCTGTCAGGAAACCAATCTCTCTGGCTTTTTGATTATGCTGAATAAAGAACGCTGATTTGCCGAGGGTTCTTTCTGTAAAAAGGGATTGTACTTTTTTCCACGCTTTGGGAGAAACAGGAGCCAGCTGATCCAGGTATTTTTTTAACGATTGCATTTCGGATAGTAGTTGCAGTTCAATGTGCCTCTAAATTTAGTTGCTGTTGCAGCAATGAATCAATTTTAATATTACGTCATTTTTCCGGACTAAGCCTTTACACTTAGTGATTTGCTCAGATTGAATAAAAAACAAAAGCAGTTTATTTCTGGAATTAATTCTTGTTGATAATTATCAATATTTAACTCATTCATATTGATGGAGAAAAAGGCGTCTGGTATTTTTACAAAAATCCAATCCATGACCAGCAATAGATTTTTTTCCTTCCTGCTCTTACTTTTTCTTCCCATCGTTAGTGTTGCCAATACCATCACAATTTCTACCGCAGCCAGCAGTGGCAGTGGCTGGAGTATCAGCGGTGGAGTGATCACTGCGTCTGCTAATGTGACGATCAATAACGGGTCGATTAACAGTTACCTGGTATCAGGCGACCTTACTATCACAGCGGGAACAAATGTTGTTATCCAGGGCAGTATCAATCCGGCACTGGGAACGGGTGTTACCCGCAATCTGGTAATCAGGGCGGGTGGAAATATTGTAGTTGAAGCAGGTTATACGGTAAGTTGTGCAAGCGGCTCTTTGAACCTTATTTTCTGTTCAGATGCGGATGCAGCCGGCGGAGGATTTATTTATGCCAAATCGGGCTCGGTGGTCAATAGTAAAGGCGGACATATCTGGATGGGAGGAGGCAGTGGTTCGGCTACCTGGAATGGTCTGACAGTTGGCGATGGGTATGCTGCAGGCAGCACCACTGTGGTAATTCCCAGTTCAGAACTTCAATCGGGCGCCAATGCATCAGGCTTTCGGAATGGAATAAGTTTTTACAATAATACGGTTCAGAGCGAAGGCGGTCATATTTTATTAAAAGGGCGGGGAGCGGCGCTGACGGTTTCTTATGGATATATGGGTCTTTACATGGGGTACAATGCTACTGTTAACAGTGCTGCCGGCAACATCAATATTGATGCCTCAACCGCTGGCGCTACTTCTGCAATAGCTGCAGGATGGTTTTATGGTTTACTGATGATCCCCACCAACAATACCAATAATGCATACGGAATTGCCTCTATAGAATCTACTTCGGGAAATATTACAATCGAAGGCAGCGCCAGTCAGAACCAGAATGCCAACCATAATGCAGGGATTGCCTTATTCACCCAGAACGCGACTGCAGTAGCCCGGATAAAAAGTGTATCCGGCAATATAGATATCACCGGTAGCACACAAAATACCAGCAATCCTTCTTATGGCGGAATCTTTCTTACCGGTACCGGAAATGAACAGATCATATCACAAACCGGTAATATTACACTCAGCGGCAATTCGGCCAGTACCAGCTATCCAGGGATCAATGCCAACTCAGACAGCCAGATCGGGTATGATGGTACAAACGCCTATAGCGGTAATATAACCCTGATAGCAGATCAGATTACACTGGCCGCGGCAGTGCAACTGAGGTCAACTGGTAACTTGCAGGTGTATCCGGTTACTTCAACACGAGCAATCAATATTGCCGGTACAGGCGGGCTATCGCTGCCGGCTACTTTTTTTACCAGCAATGCTGCAGATGGATTCAATAATATTCATATCGGAAATGGTAGCCAGACAGGCAATATACAACTGGCAGCGATTACTTTTCGCGACAATACTACGCTGGAATCAAACGGCCTCGTAACACAAACCGGGGCTATAACAGCAAGCGGTCAGCGACTGCATCTGGCCGGTACAGCAGGTTCATTTGCTTTTACCAATGCCGGTAACCAGGTTCAGTCTCTTTCGGCACAAACAGGTGCTTTACATTTTATTAATAGTACCGCATTACAACTGGAAAACATAAATATCGCAGGAGGGTTGCAGGTGGAGACGCTCAGCGGTGATTTAACAGTGACGAATAATATTCATTCGGATAATACCGGGCCCGCCGCTATCCGTCTGTATGCGGATGCCAATAAGCTGGCTGGCGATGCTACGGGCGGAAATATTATTATAAGCGGCAGTCCATCTGTTACTACGGGCGCAGGAGGCCGCGCCTCACTTTATACGGGAAGTTCATCGGGCAGTACCGGTTTGCTGAGTCTTGTGGGAAGTTCTGCCAATGTCCGCGCAAATGTTGATGCCTTTACGCCTGCATTTTCTCCGGCACTGGGAGCTGGTATTTATGCGTTGTACCGGGAGGTCAGTGTTGTACTGCCGGTCGGCCTTACCCGTTTTTCAGCTACTTGTCAATCAGGAGTTGTACAACTTAACTGGGCTACTGCCAGTGAACAGAACAATGATGGATTTTATCCGGAGAAAAGTACAGATGGCATAACCTGGCAGGAGATCGGGTTTGTAGAAGGTGCGGGCAACAGCAGTCAAACCAGATATTATCAGTACGCAGATAAAACAGGCTCCTCAGGTACTGTATACTACCGGCTCAGACAGATGGATTTCGATGGAAAGGCATATTACAGTACTGTTATTGTCAATTCCTGTCAGGCCAATAAAGCCGGATTAATGAACGTAATACTTGCTCCCAATCCGGCAGGTTCGGTTACCTACCTGAAGTTTTTGCCTGGCAACGCCACGGTAGTGCAGTATTCATTAGTATCAATGTCGGGAACATCGCTTCTGAATGGAAAATGGTCAGGCACAGAGGCCTCGCTTGATTTATCCGGCATGGCCAATGGTGTGTATTTGCTACGCCTTACAACAGATAGGGAAACCCGGACAATAAGAGTCGTTAGAAAATAATCAGTACGAAAAGCAGGATCATTCCTGTCTGAACTCTTCTATCTCCCTGTAAAACTCCTGGGCCCTCATGACATATCCGGCTCCGGAGCCGGCAATCAGCTTTCTGAACCATTTTTTGCGCAGGTTTTCCGGCTTATGCTGTTTGTATAGCCAGTAAGAGAGGAAGGTAAATGAGCCGGTCAATACTACCTGGAGAATAACATACCCCGTACCTACATCCTGCGGAAACCATTTACTGCTCAGGAAAAACGTAGTAAAGAAAGGAAACTGCAGGCACATGATACGCCCGTGCCGGATGATGGATAACTGGAGCTTCAGTAACTGGTTCTGTATCTCCACAACAGTGCCGTTGTAGTTGATGTTGTTTGTCCAGATAAGATGACGGATATAATCGGCAAACCCCTTTACATTGATCAGGAAAATAATACCAATGGAAATAATAAAGTAGTTGCTGGCCGGTGAATAATGCCGGATGGCATAGGTCAGCAAAAAGCCCAGCAACAGCAGATAAATTACAAAAGCGATGATACCGCTCTGTTTCAGCCGTATCAAGCCTTTTAGGGTGTTGGAGGCCTTTTGGTTTATAAGCTCTTTTATTATCAGGCGGTTGATAGCCAGCGACTGATCAATTTTCTGGTAATGTTCTTTCCATAAAAGAACAAAGTTCGACTCTTCCATATTATTCTTTTTTTGCCTCTGCAAATTGTTGTTTGAGTTTGTTTTTTATTCGTGCGATCTTAGTAGCCACATTGGTTTCGGATATACCCATTATGTCTGCTATTTCGCGGTAGGTCTTTTCTTCAAGATAAAGCAGCATAAGTGCCCGGTCCAGTTCTTTCAGACCGGAAATGAATTGTTGCAGAATAGCCAGGTCGGTTTCTTTTTCTTCGTTGCCTGTATCGTCGCCGATGCTCAATATGGTTTCCGTTATTTCCAGCGAAGCAGGGCCGGCAACTTTCTCTCTCCGGTAAAATGAGATGGCCACATTAAGGGCAATCCTGTATATCCAGGTGCTGTACCGGAAACGGCTGTCATATTTATCAAATGACTTCCAGAGCTGAAAGATGATTTCCTGTATCAGATCTTTTCGGTCTTCTGCATGGTGGCAATAACTATTGGCCACTTTGTACAGAATCCCCTTGTGGTCATCCAGAACAGAAAGAAAATCTTCTTCATTGACCATTGACGGAAAATTTTAGTCCAGGCAATGGCTGCGAGCAAGAAGACCGGCAGATGAAGCAAAGTGGCATAGTAAACGTATAATTAAGAGATATTTCCTTAATTATTCGCAGCGGGGCTGTAAAAATCACAAGAGGGGCGTGATTTTTTTTCAAAGAATACAGAAAAAGCCGGTAAAGAGCCTATTGTATTGATTTTGAGGCATCCAGAATTTTGATGCGCATCACAGTGGAAATGCTGAGCGCCCGCTGCTTGGCCAGCAATGCTTTTTCTCCCTCAAACAACTCGTCTACTGTTGCTGTAAAGAGAGAAAGCCAGGCCTGGAAATATTCTGGCTGAAAGGGATATTTTTTATGCATGCGCCTGTGAGAGGCAATAGGATTGCCGGCGTAATTTCCGGTAAAAAAAAGGGCATTCTCCCAGAAATCATACATGATCTGCAGATGACGGTCCCAGTTTACATTGAATTGCTCTGTGAAAACCGGCCCGATTATGGGGTCGTTCTTCACCTTTTCATAAAAGGTGTCTACCAGCAACTGCACATCACTATGTGTCTTAATATCCTTTTTCATAATACAACACGTTTACAAATCTTTTCGATTGAATCTTCGAAGCGATAACCAAAACGTGAGTGTGGCCCAGGTGAGTAATACAAAGATGGCAATCAGAAATCCGGTACCTGTGCCAAACAATTCCCTGAAAACGGCGCCGGTATATCCCATAAGGGCCGACATGTCCATTTTAAGCAGTATCAGTATCCGACCCAGGTCAATAGGGTTGAACATGGCAGCGGTTACCATAAATTTTTCGAGCGGGTAGTCCTGAAACTGAAACAGGATAAATAATACCAGTCCATCAAATAAAAGCGAAAAATACAGCCAGAGGAAAATTGCAATACCAATGCCCTTGGCCTTGTCGCGTGTGATGACGGCTGCAAGCATCGCAATGGCCACAAAGATGGTGGTGAGGAGGAGGCCCATACCAGTCATCACCAGGGCAATGTCTGCCGGGGCATAAAGAAGGGCCGGAATACCTGTGCCGATCAGGAAAGAGGTGCATAATGAACCGGCAAGCCCGGCAAAAAGGCTGGTCCAGATATGTTTTCGCCGCAATGGCTGACTTACCAGCAATTCAATAAACTCAAGACTGTTGTATATATAAATGGTTGAAAAAATGATTGATACCAGCGGCACAATGATGAGTACAATATTGAGCAGGCTGAGCAATCCTTTGGCACTATTATCTTCGAGGTTGAATACACTCATAGATAAAATGAACAGGAACAGGGTGTATCCTATCACAATTTTATTGCGCAGTATATCGGTGAAAACATATTTCAGGATCTTTTTCATGTGTTCATTTTTTCATCACGGCGGCAATAGCTTTCGATAATTTTTGCTCACCGGTATCATGCTTTAGTTCATCGAGCTTTTTGTGAAAGACAAGTTGCCCTTCCTGCAGGTATATGATCTGCGTGATCAGGTCATCGAGTTCGCTGAGTATGTGTGAGGTGATCAGGATCAGTTTTCCTTTCGATTTTTCCAGTATGATCTTTTCTTTCAGCTTTTCGGCCGAAACCGGGTCGAAGGCCGGCAGTAGGTTCGTCGAGGATCAGGATATCGGGGTTGAATAAAAAGGCCAGCGAGGCACTTACTTTCTGACGGGTGCCACCAGAAAGTGTACGCATGCGTTTACCCAGCAACTGAGGAAGGCCAAACTCTTCCAGCAGCGATTCATCCAGTGGCTGATTGCCCGCCCCCTTCCGGATATCTTTCATCATATTAAATACCTGTCCAATGGTCATATTATCAGGGTACCGGCCGATCTGAGGCATATAACCGATATTTTTCCGGTATTGCCAGTCGTGCAGGATATTTTTTCCATTAAAGGTGATAAAACCGCTATCGGGAACTACCATTCCCAGGATACATTTGATAAAAGTGGTTTTGCCGCTGCCATTTGGGCCGATCAGCGCGATACACTCTCCGCGTGTACAGTTGACCGACACATTGTTAAGTGCTTTCAGCTTGCCAAAATGCTTGGTTACATTATTTGCGATGATCATAATGCTAGCGGTTTCATGGCCGGAAAATTATCTTTCAGGTTTTCCGGGGTTAATGAGGGCAATACTTTTTCTGACTGATCCAGCAGCGATGTCATAAAGCTTCTGTAGAGCATCATGGCAGCCGGATTTTTTTCTACAATCATCGAATACAGGCTTACCGGCCGGTAGGGCACATCGCCTGTATTGTCTCTGTTAAGATCATAACCCTGGTATTTGTCCCAGTAGTTGTGATCAAAACTGTTTAATACGAGTGAACCATTCGTGCCTACATCAAAACTGTTCAGAAAGAAATTATTGCGGCTGATACTATTGTCCATGCAACTGGCCTGTATTTTCAGACCCCATCCATTGCTGCTGAATGTATTTTTTTCGACCTGTATGCGGCTGGCACCTTCCATATAAATACCGCTGGTGTTTTTAGTAAAGCGATTGCCGTTGATATAACTGTCTGATATTTCTTTCAGCAGCAGGCCATAAGCTGCATCGCCCCAGTTTTCTTCAAAAAAATTGTGAAACATTTTCACGCCATGCGAATACATGACGGCCACGCCGGCGCCATTGGCTTTGAAAATATTGGAGATATAGGCATCATTATGCGAAAACATAAAATGCAGACCATAGCGCACATTGTGATGTGAATTATTTCGCCAGATTACCGAATGTGTCACAAATTCGAAATAGATACCATCGCGATGGCCGGTAATGGTATTGGCGATGATCTTCATGCTATCGCTTTTCCAGCAGTGTATACCGTTACCGCTTTCTACCTCGGCTTTGTTGTAGGAAGTGATCCTGTTTTTTTCGATTGTACAGTTAGTTCCCTGGAGGGAGTAAATGCCAAAAAAGTTATTATCGAGGATGTTATTGCGGATGCTGACGTCGCGCGCCTGAATGATCTTGATACCAGCGAGGTCTTCGAGGCTGGAATAACCGGAGTTGATGATCCGGAAACCTTCTACCAGCACATTGCTGGCGCGGATAGTAAGAACCTGGTTTTTTTGCTGCCCATCAAGTACGGGGTAGTTAAGACCGATGAGGGAAACCGGTTTGCTGACTATAAGGGAGCCTTCGGTGTACGTTCCCGCACCAACCAGTATGGAGTCGCCCGCCTGGGCCAGATCCAGCGCAGGCCGGATGCTCGTGATAGTTTCCTTTTTCCCCACCCGTATTACCTTCGCTGATACGAGTGTAGTACAAAAAAGGATGAATGCTATGGTAATGGCGACTTTCATTGTTTACCCACTTCTGCCCACGATAGTATATCTCCTTTGAACTGGCCGGCTACCTGCTGCAGCGAATCTTTATTGCTGAATGCTGCAATATTGCCTCCCATGGGCGATTTGAGATCGGCGCTCTGTAGAAAAAACGCTTCATTGACATTGACCAGGGAATGATTGCCGGAAAAGTCGGTAAAGTAAATGGCCGCTATATCCTTATCAGCAATATCCTTTTTGAGATAAGCCAGCACGCAGTGGGCATCGTCAAACTTGAATATTTTTCCTTTTTTACTAATGATCTCTGCACCGTAACGTACATCGCTGATGGTCATTTTACAAAAAGTGCAGCCATCTGTACCCGGTTTGATGGGCTCGGGAGCAGTAGAGCAGCTATTTAGCAAAACGGTCAGCAGGCCAATAGCAATTATATTGACAAGCGCTGGTTTTTTTATGCTTCCTTTTTTTCTTTTCCAGGAGAGCACTACACAGAGCAGTGCCAGCGCACCGACGCCTATGAATATCCAGCCACCTGTATGGGGGAAAGAGTAGGCACTGAAGTTGAGCAATTGCTTGTAGCCAATAAGTGGGGGCTGATAGCTCATGCCGGGTACCTGGATAGCGGCATCCGGATTAAGGTTGTGTCCATAGTTGTATTCCCATTTATAGAAATCGATCATGGCCACTATACCAAAAACCAGGAAAAGAATAAAAACGATGTACAGTATTTTTTTTCGCCCTGCTATTGCTGCAGCCAGAAACAGCACCGCAAACAGGCCAATAAGCCAGGGAAGAATGGTAAATTCTATAAAATCGCTGGTGTGCAATGTTTTCATACCGATATAATGGTTTAATCCATTAATGATATCAACATTGCCTCCCAGCTTATTGGGATATATCAGCAGGGATAAGCCTTCAGGATATTGCGGCGCTATAAGGTCTATTTTCCACAAGGGAACAAAAAGGACTGCTGTCAGTGCCACAGCACATACTGCTAGCAACACCCTGCTGATAATACCAATTTTGTTTTTCATGATCTTTTATTAAAAGGATCGGTTATTTCTGTTATTCCGGGTTTCGGATCAATGGAACAGCCGGCATATTATTTAGCTCCGCCGCCAATACTGTCAGCAGGAAGGTTTTTGCCTGTGCTGAAGGTCAGCGGTATGTTGCTGCCGGCTGGTGATACGCGTAAATAGCCCTGCATTTCCTGGTGTAAGGCACTGCAGAAATCGGTACAGTAGAAAGGATACATACCTGTACGATCCGGCACCCATTTGAGGGTAGATGTTTCGCCCGGCATGATCAGCAATTCTGCATTGTTAGCGCCTTTGATGGCAAAGCCATGTGGTACATCCCAGTCCTGCTCCAGGTTAGTGACGTGGAAGTATACTTCATCGCCAAGCCTGATGCCTTCAATATTGTCGGGGGCAAAGTGTGAGCGGATAGATGTCATATAAATATGCACCTTGTTGCCTTCCCTGACCACTTTACTTTCACCTTCTCCTTTGGTCACATAAGGGTGGGCATTCTCATTGATGTTGTAAAATTTCTTTGAATTTTTACTGATCAGATCTGCCGGTACTGATTGTGCATAGTGCGGCTCTCCGATGGTGGGGAAGTCAAGTATGAGCTGCATTTTGTCTCCACTGATATCATAGATCTGTGCACTCTGGGCCAGTTCAGGTCCGGTAGGCAGGAAACGGTCTTTGGTAATTTTATTATAAGCTACCAGGTATTTGCCGTATGGTTTCCGGGTATCACCGCCGGGTACAGACAGGTGACCAACGGAATAATAAGTAGGAGCACGGTCAAGTACTTTAAGGTCTTTGATATTCCATTTCACCACTTCACTGGATACAAAGAAGGAGGTATACGCATTACCATTTCCGTCAAACTCGGTGTGCAAGGGGCCGAGACCGGGTTTTTGTACTTCGCCATACAGGGCTGATTCATATTTTACCACAGGTATGCCATCGTATTCGCCGGCAAAATCTTTGGCAGCGATCGCTTTCTGCAGTTTATCGAAACTGAATACAGGAATCAATGCAGCCAGTTTGCCACTTCCCACAATGTATTCGCCGGTGGGATCTACATCGCAACCGTGAGGAGATTTGGGGCAGGGTATCATGTAGCAGATATCTTTCAGTTCTTTTACATCCAGCACGATTACCTCATTTTTTGTTTCGGATTTGGCTGTATGTGTTTTTTCGTCATAGACATTGCGTACATATTTGGCTGGCATCCGTTTTCCTTTTCCGGCTTTAAGATATTCTTCTGCTTTTTTCCAGTTTACGGCCATAATGAAGTCTTTGTCTTTTTGTGACGCATTTACTTCCAGCAGCGTATTGGCCTGTTCTGAGTTATAGCAGGAGAAAAAGAACCAACCATGTGATTTGCCTTTACCGGCATGGCTCAGGTCAAAATTGACACCGGGGCATTCCAGTTGAAAGGAAATATCCATACTGCCGGTATTTTTATCAACACCAATGAAGCTGATATATGCTTTAAAATTCTTTTTGTAGGTGTTGATCGGCACATCGCCATTGGCATTGTCGGGGGGAACACTGAAGCGTGTACCAGCCACTACATATTCTGTGTTTTCTGTGATAAAAGGAGAGGAGTGGTTGCCGGCGCTGTTGGGCAGTTCAATGATTTCGGCGGTTCTGAAGGTGGTAAGGTCGATACGGGCCACGCGAGGTGTATTATTACCGTTGCCAAATACCCATCTGCCGTCTACTTCACCGTTGGTCTGTGATAGTTCAGTATGGTGCAGATCATCCCAGGGTACAAATCCCCTGGTGGTATTGAGCATGGCCTTTGTCTCTTCGCTATAACCATATCCTTTTTCGGGATCCACCGAAAAGACGGGGATTACCCGAAGTAGGCGACCCGAAGGCAGGCCATATACACTCAGCTGACCGCTGAAGCCGCCCGATACAAAATTGTAGAATTCATCGTATTTGCCCGGAGCCACATAGGCTTTGGCAGCCGCGTCGCCACTTACCGCGCTTTTGGCATTGTTGGGTTTGCAGGAGTAGTTTGTTGCCAGCACGCAGGTAAGTAATACTGCCAGGCTCCAGGGAGTAATTTTTTTCATATTCGTAGTTTTAGTGATCTCAGGTATTATTTAACACCATCATTTTTGCGCATGAATTCATAGATGTTCCGGGCCTCCTCGTCAGACAGGTTTTGATTGGGCATACGCACCAGACATATTTCCAGCATGGCCTGTGCTTTGGGGTCTTTGTTGAGCATTTCATCTGTATTGGTAGAAAAGTTCATGATCCATTCTGCTGTATGGCGACTGGTAACTCCTTTCCAGCCCGGACCTACCAGTTTTTCTTCGCTCAGTTTGTGGCAGGAGCTGCATTTGACAGAGTATACTTTTTCGCCGGCTTCAGCTTTGGTTGTTTCGAGAGCAGGGCTTACGTCTACTTTGGTAAATTTGCCCTCTCCGCGATTGGGATCATAGCTGGGATTGGCTGATTCCGATTTGGGTGGTTCAGAAGCTGTTGTCTTTTTGTTTTCTGTGTTATTGCCGCCACAGGCGGCCAGGCAGAAAGTGATGATGCCGAGAGTGAGTAGTTTTTTCATGTCTGAAAATTTTACGTTGGATACAAGATTACGCCGGGGTCAAACGGCATTTTATGCGTATGGTCATAAATGGGGGAAAATCAGGTTTATGTGAGATGCCGGAGTTGCTTATTAATTTTTTTCCGAAGGAAGGGTGTTTTCCTCACACCGGATAAGTGTTTTTCTCACGACCTGTCATGATGTAGATCAGTTTTTTTTGGGTAGATTGTCATGATTTTATTTTGCTCATACAGATAGTTTGGTGCCTTCTTTCAATCAAGCATTTGTTATGATCATTCCTGTCGAAACCCTTCTTGCCTGGGGAGCTACCTATAAAAAACTGGCGCCGGAAGAAATCATTTTCCGCGAAGGAGTCGAGTGCCATTTCTATCACCAGCTGGTGAGCGGTTCGGTGCGCTGGATCAGCATTACAGACGATGGGCGGGAATTTATCCAGGCAATGATAGAGCCCGGTGAGCCTTTTGGTGAGTTACCATTATTTGATGATAATCCTTACGCGGCTACGGCAATTGCCGGTAAGGAGTCTGTTGTATTACGATTACATAAAAACACTTTCCGGGAACTGCTCAAGGAGGAGCCAGAGTTGCATTTTCGTTTCAGCAAGATGATGGCATTGCGGATGCGGTTTAAATTCTTACTGCTGAAAGAGCTGGCCTGCGGCGATCCGGAACACCGGATATCCACCCTGTTTTCTTACTTCAAGGAGTCGAAAAAATATATCTGCAAGGATTGCAACCGGTTGATGCTGACCCGTCAGCAAATTGCTGATATGACCGGACTACGGGTCGAAACCGTTATCAGGGTTATCAAAAACCTGCAGCATAAAGGTTCGCTCGTAATTGATAAAGGCAAAGTGTATTGCTGACTTTATGATTGCAGTCATAACCGGTAACCGGGGCCGATAGTTATTTTGTGTAAATAAAAACGAATGGATCAGTCCCTGCGGAAATGGCTACGGATTTCCTTTTTTAATTTTTTGCTGGTAGCACTGATAGGGGTGGTAATGCGATATAAGATTGTATATCCATTGCCCTGGGTCGATCAGAAGAATCTTCTTCACGCCCATTCCCATTTTGCCTTTGCAGGCTGGTTGTCGCAGGCGCTCATGAGTTTGTTGGTCGTTTACTTACACCAAAATGGCCGGCAGAATGCTTTTGACAGGTATCGTCCTGTATTATATGCAAACCTGGTTACCGCCTATGGCATGCTGTTTACTTTCCCTTTTATGGGATACAAGTTTCCTTCCATTCTTTTTTCTACCTTAAATATCCTGACAGCTTACTGGTTTGCTATACAGTACTGGAAGGACTTAAACCGGCTTCGGTTGAAGGGTACCTGTGCTTCCTGGTTCAAAGCCGCTGTTGTGTTTAATGCCCTCTCTTCTTTTGGTGCGTTTTCGCTGGCCTATATGCTGGCTACACGAAACTTTGATCAGCATAATTACCTCGCTTCTATTTATTTTTTCCTTCACTTTCAGTACAATGGCTGGTTTTTCTTTTCCTGTATGGGGCTTTTGTGCTGGCAATTGAGCCGGGCAGGTATTCATGATAAAGAATTGAAAAAAGTATTTCTGTGTTTTGCGGTAGCCTGTATACCGGCCTATTTTTTATCGGCCCTCTGGCTGCCGATCGGCCGGCTGGTGTATATTCTTGTAGTGATATCCGTATTGTTTCAGTTGGGTGGCTGGTATAGCTTATGCCTTATCATCCGGCGTCACAGGGCACTTATCAATAAGCACATTCCTTCCTTTGCCAGATCCATATTTATTTTATCGGCTATTGCACTTACTATTAAATTATTACTGCAGGCCGGATCGGTGATCCCTTCGCTGAGTCAACTGGCTTTCGGCTTTCGCCCTATTATTATCGGTTATCTGCACCTGGTACTGCTGGGTATTATCACATTATTCATCATCGCTTATACAACCGCTATCGGAATCATTCGGCCGATTGGGTATGTGAAATGGGGCATCATGGTATTCGTGGCTGGCGTTATCGCCAATGAATTATTATTGATGATACAGGGTGTGGCAGATATGAACTACACACCGGTTGCTTACCTGAATCAATTTTTATTAATAGCTGCGCTGTTGTTGTTTTTAGGAATAGGATTCATCAATTGGGGATTGCGGCAGCAGAACTATGATCCCGCGCATAAATAGAATCAAATACTGATTTCATATTTGCTGTAAATTATTTTTTATGACAAATCTGAGTCAGCAAACCCTGGCGGAGATAGTGACAAACGATCATCGTACCGCTACCGTACTCGAAAAATACAGTCTTGATTTTTGCTGCAAAGGCAAACGCACGCTCACAGATGCCTGTACCGAAAAAGGATTAGATGTAGATAATATACTGGCTGAACTGCAGCCAGTACTGGAAATGCCCGCACAAAAACATCTGCCTTTTACGGAAATGTCGGCCGAGCAACTGGTCTCTTTCATAGTCACTCATCATCATTACTATGTAAAACAGATCATGCCGCAATTGCTTATGCACTTGCAGAAGGTTGCTGTCAAACATGGTAACCGTTTCCCCTTCATGATAGAGGTATTTAACTTATTTGCCCGCGTACAGGAAGAAATGAGCCTGCATATGCAAAAAGAGGAACGTATTTTATTTCCTGCCATTATTAAGGCAGAGCAGGCTTTTATCAATGGAGAAAACGCCGGCATGGCCTGTTCGGTTATTGGTGGAGCAGTGATGGTCATGGAAAAAGAACATGATGAAGCGGGTGAATTAATGGCTGCTATTCGTCAGCTGACAGACAGCTACCAGCCACCGGCTGATGCCTGCAATACATTTCGCCTTAGCCTGGCCGAACTGAAGGGGTTTGAGGAGGATCTTCACCGGCATGTGCATCTCGAAAACCATATCCTGTTTCCAATGGCAGCCACTTTTTGTAAGTGAGTTATAAGTAGTGAGTTCTAAGTTTTAAGTAATAAGTGTAGTGGGTGCTCTGTTTTCCGGCAAAAGGATTTACTTACCTGTTACTTAAAACTTTCTGTCCACCATCCACTGTCAACTGTTGACTGTCCATTATCCTCTGCCACTGCCCATGCTTCCGTATCTTTACTCCATGTCTCACCCCTTCATTGCTCATGCCCGTCGGTTTACAGACCTGGATGAATTGGCTGAAGACAGGATATTGTCTTTTTTCGAATACCTGTCTGTGCCGAAGAAAAAATGTATTGTTGAAGAGGGCCGGGTGTGCCGGTATAATCTCTTTGTTGTAAAAGGGTGCATGCGGCTGCTGTTGACAGATAAGAAAGGCAATGAGCAAACTATTCAGTTTGCCATCGAAAACTGGTGGATTACGGATGTGGATGCATTCAGATCGTCCCGTACTGCTTCTTTCTCTGTGCAGGCAATCGAAGACTGCGAAGTGCTGGCTATTACAGTGAGGCAGCAGGAAGCCTTGCTACAGGAGTTTCCAGTCATGGAGGGCTATTTCCGGCAGGTTTATGAACGTGCTTATGCGGCCAGCCTCTTTCGGGTGAGCTGGATATTCAATTTGTCGAAGGAAGAGTTTTACGATCATTTTTGTACCAAACATCCTGATTTTATTCAGCGCGTTCCGCAGAAAATGCTTGCATCCTTTCTGGGCTTCACGCCCGAATATTTAAGTGAATTGCGGAAAAAACGAGCTGGTAAGAAAAAAGACGGAAAGAGAGAGATAAAGAATCGGTGAAAAGGGCGGAAAGCTGCATTATCTGACACCGTTTATATGAAAAAACGGCCTTTGATACATTCCCGGAAATCAGAAAAAATCTGTAAAGCATCTATCAGTTGCAGGAAAATACGGATCAGCATCACAATAAGCAGAACAGAAGAGATTCGTATTACTTTTCCTGAATAGAAGGGTGATCTGTTGATTTTAGCCACTCATTTTATTTGCATCTATAAAACTTATAGTATGCAAAAAGTAAGATTATTTCTTCTGCTGGCCCTGGGGCTATCTGTTGTGAGCATGTCATGTGAAAAAGATAAAGAAAAGGGAAGTTCGTCCCGTACGGTAAAATTTGAAGTGAGTGGAACTTTCAGTGGCTTTCTGGTAATTAACTATACAACTGCATCAGGCGGTTCCGTGAATGAAGAGATTACAACACTTCCCTGGAGCAAAGAAATAACATATGCGGGCAATGTAACAGCCGCAGGTTTTGGTATAGGTGGTAGCGGCGGTACTGCCGGACAGGCAATTTCGATTGTGGTTAAGCGGGGAGGTAGTCAG
This sequence comes from Chitinophagaceae bacterium, assembly GCA_047600605.1. Taxonomy (GTDB): domain Bacteria; phylum Bacteroidota; class Bacteroidia; order Chitinophagales; family Chitinophagaceae; genus CAYMZZ01. Next base: position 758,066 of record JASGKK010000002.1, read on the forward strand.
GTGTCTTCTACTCCGGCAACGGCTAACAGTGCTGGCTCGATTTCTGCTGCTGCACCAGTGGTGGTCTTCTAAAAAGTGATGCCGGCAGGTGGAGTAATAATGCACCTGCCGGTATCCTTATTTCGGTCTTTGGGAAACAAAGAGTAAGCTCATATCGGTTGGTGCCGAACAGTTTTCCCCTTTCGATATCAGCTGTACGAAGGCATAGTGTGTCAATCTCCTGAATAAAATATGGCGGTTGTCCGGCGAAAACTCATCTTTAAAAAAGATCATCGTTTAATGTTCTATTTACAGGTGATTTTGTTTTTTAAGCAGATCTTATTAGATATGAGCACTGGTGAACCACATCGGCCTGCCGGCCGTGGAGGGGAAAAGGCCGATTTACCAGCAGATGCAAATATTTATTGAGGTGCCATCTAAACAGCCCGTTTTTTAGTATTTATTCGGGCAATAGTCAGAAAAATATTATCATACAGGTGACAAAGAAACGGAAATGCCCGGGACGTTTTAATACTGAACATTGCTTGTCTTATAGAACATCGGTTGCAGAAAGTGGGATTTTGTCGGTATCTTTCATGTAAAGACCTTCTATAATTTTTTACCATGCAACCTGTTCCTATTCCCACGGCTCATCTCTTTCCGGTACTGGACCGGCATCTTATTGATCTTTTGCGTAGTCTGCAGCCAGATGACTGGAACCGGCCCACACTGGCGCGCCAGTGGACGGTAAAAGACATTGCGGCTCATTTGCTCGATGGCAATATCCGGGTTATTTCTATTTATCGGGATCAGCATTTTGGTGAAGCGCCTCCGGTTATTAACGGGTATGGAGACCTGGTTGCTTTTTTGAATGAATTGAATGGAATATGGGTGAAGGCGCTGAAAAGAATGAGTCCGCCCGTGCTGACAGACCTGCTGGCACATACAGGTGCAGCATATGCCGAACAAATGCAGCGCCTGGACCCCTGGGAAAATGCTTTATTTTCCGTGGCATGGGCAGGCGAAGAAATCTCTTCCAACTGGTTTCATATAGCGCGCGAATACACCGAAAAATTTCATCATCAGCTTCAGATACGGGAAGCAGTAGGGCAGACGGATGCGTTGATGACGCCAGCGCTTTTTTATCCGTTTATCAATACGCTGATGCGTGGCCTTCCACACGCTTACCGAAATACGGAAGCGCCTGCAGGCACCATTGTGCAGGTAAGTATTACAGGTGATGCAGGCGGAAGCTGGCATCTTATCAGAGACGATCAGCAGTGGTTGTTGCAGGAAGGAAATGCGGTAAGCCCCGATGCGGTAGTGAGTATTCCCCCGGCTACGGCCTGGAAATTGTTTACGAAGGGGCTTACTTCACAGGAGGCCGCTCATACCTCTTCCATAACCGGGAATACGGTTTTAGGAAAAGCAGCCCTCTCCATGATTGCTGTAATGGCCTGATATAATTTACTTTTTCAGAATAAATACTGTGCCGGCCGGATCCATGACCCAATGCATGTGCGCCGGTATCTGCTCCAGTTCATCGCAGGTATTTATACCATGACCGGCAAGGTAGGAGGTTGCTTTTTCCACATCGTCAGTTCTTAGCTCGAGCCAGGTTTCTGCATGGGTACAGCTGTCTACACAATCAAGCCAGAGTGTACTGGGGCCAAACTGCACCTGGTGTGTTCTGGAGACGGTGGGATTGCTGATCGGTTTTTCTTCTGTGGGCAGCTTAAGTACATTTTTATAAAAATCTACTGTCTGCTCGTATTTGCTACGCGGTATTTTTATGGCGATGTTGATGCCTCCGCTAAATCCGGGCTGTGTCATATTGCAGGATATTTGTTATTAACTTAAAGCTTACAACTTACAACTCAAACCCCACAACTTATTACCTATTTTCTGTTTATGACCTATCTTTGGGCGCGTGAAAAAATGGGTATCCATATTTCTTCTGTTGCTGGTAGCTACGGGTAATTTTATACCCTGCTGTGCCAAAGACGACTGTGCAACAGAAGTTTCGGCTGCGACAGATGCTGGAGGGCACAGCGATGATGATGGAACAGGCTGCTCTCCTTTTTTTGCCTGTGGCACCTGTGCGCCAGCCATTGTTGTACATACACCAGTACCGGTTAGTGAACTGCCTTCTTTGAAAAAAGAAAGTTACCGGTTTGTTACAGATGACGGATTATCTCAGTATCACCCATCTTTTTTTCAGCCTCCCCGGCAATGATCGTCACTTTTCGCTATCACATTTATTAATCTAAATTTTTCTGATAAAGATGAAATACCTGATTACAGGACTAATCCTGTGTGTATGCACCTGTGCCCTGCAGGCGCAGCATATTTTTACAGCCAGGATAATCAATAAAGGATCCCGCGAGCCACTGGCGGGGGCTACCGTAAAGTGGTTGCAGGGAAACAGGTCGGCCGTGGCCGATTCGGCAGGCGTGGTTAGTATGCACGAAATCGCCGGCGGAAAACAGGATTTTCTGATCACTTATGTAGGATTCGAAGAAAAAAACCTGAGCCTTGCCTTTCCATTAATACAGGGCGATATTGTTATTGAACTGGAACATGCCGGTGAGCATGAAGATGAAGAAGAGGTCATAGTAACAGCTACGCGCAGCAGCCGGACAATCGCCAATACGCCCACCCGTACAGAAGTAATATCCGGTGAAGAGCTGACTGAGAAGGGGAACATGAAACCGGGTGATATCCGGATGCTGCTCAATGAAAGTACCGGTATTCAAACCCAGCAAACTTCTGCCACCTCTTACAATTCGGGTATCCGCATACAGGGGCTGGATGGCCGGTATACCCAGATACTGCGTGATGGTTATCCGCTTTATGCCGGCTTTTCGGGAGGGTTGTCATTGCTGCAGATAGCACCGCTGGATCTGAAACAGGTAGAAGTCGTTAAAGGATCTGCTTCTACTTTATACAGCGGTGGAGCCATTGCCGGACTGGTGAACCTGGTATCCAAAACTCCGGGGGAAGAAAGAACACTAGACTTCCTGATCAATGGTACGTCTGCAGGTGGGCTGGATCTGAGTGGTTTTTACAGCGAAAAATACGGAAAGCTTGGTCTGACCGTATTTGCATCGCGCAACAGCAATAAGGCATTTGACCCTGCCGATATCGGTCTTACGGCTATTCCCAAATTTGAGCGATACAGTATCAACCCAAGGCTGTTTTTTTATGGGAAAAATACCACTGCCGATATCGGTATCAGTTATGTGACAGAAGACCGTACCGGAGGCAGTATGGATTATATAAAAAATGGCGGCGCCGGTTTTTTTGAAAAGAATAATACTGATCGTATTACCACACAACTGGGCATTACTCACCATCTGAATGAGCATAGTTATCTGCAGTTCAAAAACAGCTATAGCCGGTTTGACCGCTCGATAGCTATTCCGTCTTACCGGTTTGATGCATTGCAGCAGTCTTCTTTTTCAGAATTTACCTGGAATCATCAGGGTGAAGCGGCCGATTGGATCGTGGGGGCTAACCTGCTTACCGATCAGCTTCGGGAAAAACAACTTAGCAGCGATCCATTACGGAATTACAACTACAATACGGTTGGCTTGTTTGTACAAAATACCTGGACCATTTCTCCATTGTTTACACTCGAGACGGGACTCAGGGGTGATTATGTGAACGAGTATGGGTTTGAATTGCTGCCCCGGATTTCAGGTATGTTTAAAATATCACCCCGGATAACCACGCGGCTGGGCGGCGGATTTGGGTATAAATCACCTACCATTTTTACGGAAGAAGCCGAGCGCCGCCAGTTTCAGCATATCCTGCCCGTAGATATCAATGCTACCCGCAACGAAAGATCAGCAGGCGGCAACTGGGATATCAATTATCGAACGCAGTTTGGAGAGGTAGGGTTTGCTTTCAATCATCTCTTTTTTTATACACGCCTCAACAGGCCATTGGTAATGACAGCTGCGGCTGGAGGAACTGTGCAGTTTGAAAACTCAACCGGCTATCTGGATACAAAAGGGATGGAAACAAATATCCGCTTCTCCTATGATCATTTCAAACTGTTTGTCGGATATACCTACACCGATGCGAATACACATTTTTCCGGTAAGCAATGGCTGCCGCTGACAGCCCGCCACCGGTTAAATAATGTATTGATGTATGAAATAGAAGATAAACTGAAAATAGGCCTGGAAGCGTATTATTACAGCCCGCAAAAGCTGAGTGATGGTAGTAAGGGTAAGTCTTACTGGATCACCGGTCTGATGGCCGAAAAACTCTGGGAAAAATTTTCGGTATTTGTAAATTTTGAAAATTTTTCCAATACCCGTCAGACACGTTTCGATACGATTTTTACCGGTACTATCAATAACCCGGTATTCAGAGATATCTATGCACCAGTGGATGGGTTTGTGGTGAATGGAGGGGTGAAGATCAGGTTGTAAAAAAGTATAAAGGTTTAAAAGTATAAATGTTTAAAAGGGAGATGTGACTTGTCCATCTATTCTTTACACTTTTATACTTTTAAACCTTTATACTTCTCTTATTGCAGGTGCCAAAAACTAATCCTGTTAACAAAATACGCCTGCCTGCCCACGCCGGCGAGGCCAATACCCTGGATGGTATTGAGGCAGGAGCGGAAGGGAATGGGAAGCTCTTCCAGCAGCTTATCATTGACATAGAGTCCGATCGTATTGCCATTGCGGTAGAGAGCGAGCGTATTGGTAGCTTCACCTTTTTCGTTGAGTTTATTAATATGACCGGAAGACTTGTTTTCACCCGGTGGTGACTGATAGATTTTCACCCATTCATTTTTGTTGGTATTGTAGTATCCAAAGAAATAAGTTTGTTCGACAGCGGATACCAGGAAAAAGACAATTACTTTATCGTTGTATAACATGGCCGGGAGTGCCAAACCACTGTTGCCGATACCATTGGTTACGCCAGCTGTATTAAAAGTGGCTTTGTATTCCCAGTAGGCGGGAAAGGGGTTAAGACCCGGCAGTGTTGCAGTGGTCCAGGTATAATTGTTTTTTTTCTGTACTACCAGGTAGCTGTTATCCTGGAAATAACGGTAATCGTCTTCGTTGTCCTGCGCAGTGATAAGTTTTGACCAGACTAGTTTTTGCTGTGCATCTGCCCAGTTATTGATCAGTTCTGTTTTGTCTTTAGGTTTTTGAGAAGGGACAACAGTAGGCTTTACATAGCTGGCTGGTTCGGTGTAACCCGCAGGCCGGCGTTCCACCACGTATACGATGGCGCAGGCCGCAACAGGATCATCTGCATCTCTCAGGTCGTAATAATTAGTACCGGCAAGCGATACGTCGATAAACTGCGCTTCGGATGCGGTGCCCAGGTCATAGAAAATATCGCTGCCTTCCTGGAGCCCCAGTTCTTTCCAGTATTTGCCGTTGGAGCTGAGCTCACCAGCCACACGCTGATGCGGAGCCAGGCCCTTTTTGAGTTCCCTGTCCATAATGATATTGATCGAATAGTCAACACCGGGCAGCATTCTGAACGACAATACCCGTACGGCATCGGTAAAGAGGTTCAGGCTGCTTACGGCAATTATTTTACCATCGCCTCCCGATCCGGCAATCTGCGCTTTGGTAGAATATCTTTTTTGCATGGCCTTGGTGCCGCAACTGCCTTTCGGCAGCGGTAATTCGGCCTGGGCCATTACGGTCAGAGAAAAAATTAATCCTGTTATGAGTAGCTGTATTCTTTTCATTTAAAGAGTATGTTTACTTGCCGGTCATTTTTATAAAATAAAACGCTACATAGAATGTTCCGTATTCTTCTTCCAGCGATACTTTAATATTGCAATGATATTCTTCCTGTGAATTGTCTGCCCAGCCGTGATGGATGTACCACCATTGAGCTTTTTCATTGCTGCTGCTTTCTTTTGTCATATTTGCAATAACAGACTGGCTCTGATCTATTTCGCTGCATAATTTCTCAAATTCTCTTTTGGCATCCTCTTTACCGGAAAAGGGTTTGCGGGTCACATACTCATTCCATAACCAATGTGTGACGTACTGTACTTTGGGCGACTGATAATCCCTGAATTTCACTTTGCTTTCAAACGTAGGATCCCACTTGCTGTTGGGAATAACGTCTTTTGTAATAGAAGTGAAATTGATTTTTGAATAATTAAGCATGGCCTTCAGGAAAGGAAGCAGTTCGGTGTAAGCATAACCGTCGGGCAAAGCAGGCGGGGCCGTCATAATACCGGCTGCATCAGTGGCGCCGGCGCTTACAACGCGCAGCAGTACTATAAAGCCCGGTTCGCTTACCAGGCCGGCTTCGATTGTGATATCGGCTTCATTTTTTCTTTTTATCAGCAGCGAGTAATGTTTTTTGAAACCGGGTGTAGCAGAAGAGTCTATGCCTGCAGGCCGCAGGGCAGAAAAAATAGTATTATATAAACGGGATAACAATGCTCTTGCTGCCGCGTCGGTTTTTTCTTCAGACAGGGCGGCAAAAAAAGCTTTATGCACCTGCGCCGGTTGCTTATATAGCCGGATGGCGGATGTTTGCACGTAGCAACGGACAAGACCGGGAAGGCTCAATGTAGTGTGATACGTGCGGTCATTATTGGCATTCTGCTTTTCGTTGTAGCGTTGCTGTAAAAAACCAGTGTGGCTATAGTTCAGTATTTTACTCAGGCTGTCGGTAAATCCGGGTTGAGCGTATAGGGTAGTGCCGGTCAGTAACAGCACAGGAAGGAGCGTAAATCGCATATACGAAGGAATGAAATGAATATTGTCACAGTAAATAACCTGATATGAGGTGTGCTGTCTTACAGCGAAAAAACAGATCCGGCAGCCCATATCATCTTTCAGATGGTGCCTGGTGGAAGAGGATAGCCGGGCGTAAACCGGACCTGAATTTTTATTAAAAATGAAAAGAAAAAGGTAACTGATTTATACCCTGCTCCGGGTATTTTATGCAGTGTAATAAGATCAGGAAGGATGAAGTACGGAGCCAATGAGGATAAATCCGCATTGCCGGAACCCTGCCTTGGTAAGGGTGGCATAGGAGATGCGATTGGAAATATTGCAACGGGCAGCAGGGACCCTGCCTGCTACATAAGCTGCTTTTTTTAATTCCTGTACGACAAGTGCTCCGTATCCCTGGCGCCGGTAAGGTTCTTTTACTTCCATATAGATATCCGCATAGGGGTAGTTGTAGTTGAGCATCAGCCCACCGGTGGCCAGCACATTTTCACCCAGAACCAGCTCATAAGGAAGCTCCTGCTGATGAGTAGATGATGCTGCTTTGCGGAACAATGTATTCCTGGAAGGGAAAAAGGTTGTGTTGCTATCTTCAAATAAATGGGCTTCGGCATAAATATTAACAGCAGACTGGTACAACATACGCGTAAGTAGCGGATCATTGGTCTGGCTTTCGATATGTTGCACACCCGGCAGCTGACAGAGCAGGGAGAAGCAGTTTTCGGCCAGTTTCTGGTATGCCGGTAACAGGTAAAACTCAAAAATAGTATCGCGCTCCCTCCGGTCATTAAGCCCCCAGATGGAGCCATAACCTATATCCTCGTTCTGCAACCGGAAAATATATGAGTCTGCCCATCCGTATAAATGACATTTGTCGTGGACAAACTGAAAATGAAATTCTTCCAGAAACCGGGAACGAAGCCGCTCCAGTGGCGGCCCAGAGGCTTTTTGGAGAAGAGGGGTCATGAGGGAGATTATTAAGATACGGAAAAAATTATTAAGTATAAAGGGTTTAAAGAGTATAAAGTGTTTAACACGAATAAAGAATATAGGCATAACTCCTTAAACCCTTTATACTCTTTAAACTGATATCTGCTAATTTTCCTGTCGCATTCCCCCACTCAGAATGGCTTAAAAACACCCGACGGAGGCGCAATGAGCTTGGTATATTTGTAGAAGGTACTGCCGTTGATAGTTGGCGCTTTACCTGCCTTTATTAACAATAAACAACGATTGATATGAGTAAGCCTGTTTATCCCTGCATCTGGTTTGATGGTACAGCCAAAGAAGCGGCTGAACTGTATTGTTCACTCTTCGCCCAGTCCGGACTGAAAGAATGTACACATATGGTGGTCAACTTTGAAATAGGAGGGCAGCATATTATGGGACTCAATGCAGGTCCCATGTTTAAACCCAATCCTGCCATTTCTTTTTATGCCATATTTGAAGATAAGGCAGCCCTGCTCAAAGCCTGGGATACCTTGCTGCAGGGCGGATCGGTATTAATGCCGTTGGATAAATATCAATGGAGTGAACAATATGGCTGGCTGCAGGATAAATATGGGGTAAACTGGCAGCTCACCTATGGAAAAGTGGGTGATGTAGGCCAGGCGGTGGTGCCTCTGTTCATGTTTTGCGGTGAGAACCAGGGCAAAGCAGAAGCAGCGATGAATTATTATACATCATTATTTGATAACGGACGTATTGAAATGGCAGCACATTATGAAGAAGGGATGGCCAGGGTGGATGCCCGTGTGGTTCATGCACGTTTTCGGATCAATGACTCGTTGCTGATGGCAATGGATAGCGCCGTGGCACAGCCATTTACTTTCAGTGAAGGAGTGTCAATGGTTGTGACCTGCGACACACAGGAAGAAATCGATCATTACTGGAATAAACTAACAATCAATGGGCAGGAAAGTATGTGTGGCTGGTGCAGGGATCAGTTTGGTGTATGGTGGCAGGTTGTGCCTTCGGTGCTGGGGCAGCTGATGATGGATCGGAGCCGTGCTCCCCGTGTGATGGATGCGTTTATGAAGATGAAGAAATTCAATATCCAGGCGTTGATCAATGCCTGACATAAACTGTCGGAAAAGAAGGTGAGCGGTTGCGGGTTTTGTAATTATTGTAGTCTGGGGAATAGTGGAAAATGTTCTGCTTTTATGTTGTACTGGAATAAGTGTTTGCATGATCCCGTCAATTGACCTTTTTGCCTCCACGGCCGGCAGGCCGATGTGGTTCACAAGGCACCTTGTGAACCACAAGAAAAAAATAAGAGAATAAGGCAGGAGAATGCTGGTAAAATAATACCCTCCGATACGGATATACCCAACGATGTTGCCGGGGACTTATATTTTTTTACGCCAATAAAAATATCTGAACAGATTTAATTAGCAAGCTTCTTTTTGCCATATTGACTTTCCTCGAATAACAGTGATTTTGTAATTTACCGGCCTCCGCCACCAGCGGAGACTTTTGTTTAATTTTTTACCATGGCTATTTTATTAAAAGCAATTCACCACGTCGCTGTTATTTGTTCAGATTATGAGCGGTCAAAAGATTTTTATACCCGTATACTGGGTTTTGAAATAGTGCAGGAAGTGTATCGGGCGGCGAGGCAGTCATATAAACTGGACCTGGCACTACAGGGGCATTATACGATTGAGTTGTTTTCTTTTCCCGATCCGCCGGCGCGTCCTTCTTATCCCGAAGCATGCGGATTGCGTCACCTGGCATTTGCTGTGGAAAACGTACAGGTTGCTATTGAGTGGCTCCAAAAAAATGGAGTACAGGCAGAAGCCGTACGTGTAGACGAATACAGTGGCCGCCGCTTTAGTTTTTTTACTGATCCGGATGGTCTGCCGCTGGAGTTGTATGAAATTTAGCTAAACAGAAACGCCAGATCTTCTTCAGTCAGGTTCTGTACAAAACCCGCGTCGTCGCCCGTAATGAGTTCATGCGACAGTTGTGCTTTACGTTCCTGCAGCGTGAGAATTTTTTCTTCAATACTATTCCGGCAAAGCATGCGGTAAGCAAATACATTTCTGGTCTGCCCGATGCGATGTGTACGGTCAATGGCTTGCTGCTCCACAGCACGGTTCCACCAGGGGTCAAACAGAAATACATAATCTGCCGCCGTAAGGTTGAGACCTGCATTACCAGCCTTGAGACTTAACAGAAATACACGTGGGGAGTGGGGATCAGTATTAAACTCGTTTACGTATTGCTGACGCAGCTCAGGTGCGGTGCTGCCATCGAGCCGGAAGCTGCGGATACCAGCCTGGGTAAGGTCGCGCTCCAGCAGATCGAGCATGGAAGTGAACTGAGAAAAAACGAGCGCACGGGTGGTGAGCGTAATATTTTTCAGTTCTTCGATCAGTACCTGTGTCTTTACCGACTCGTAGGTAAACAGATCTTCACCTTTTACCAGTTCACAGGAATTACAGGCCTGCCTCAGTTTCATGATACCATGCAATACAGACAATTTTCCTGAAGCCAGACCTTTTGCGCCGATTTCGATAAAAAGATTGGAACGGATATTTTCTTTGATGGATTCATAAGCTTCCCGCTGATCGCCACCCATTTCGCACCAGAGAATCGATTCCATTTTTTCTGGTAGATCGGGAGCGACCTGTTCCTTGGTACGTCGCAGAATAAACGGAGCAGTTAGCTGTTGCAGTGATTTTATTTTTTCCGGATCGTTATTCCGGTCAATGGGATCGGCATATTCACGTTTGAAAAACTCGCGGCTGCCCAGCATTTCGGGCAGCATGAATTCAAACTGGCCATAAAGATCGAATGTATTATTCATCACCGGCGTACCACTCAATGCAATACGTGTGGCAGCCGATAAGGAATAGATAGCTTTGGCGGTAAGCGATGCCGGATTTTTGATAGTATGGCTTTCGTCGGCCACGATGGTATCAAAGTGAATCTGGCTGAGCGGTCCCATATCACTGCGCAGGGTGCCATAGCTGGTGATGAGGATACGGCCACCCGGCTCATGGAGCAACTCGGGCTGGCGGGTAGGACCATGGTAGATCAATACAGGCAGGGTAGGCGCAAAACGATTAAGCTCCTGTTGCCAGTTATATAAAAGAGAAGAAGGGCATACTACGAGGTGACGCGCCTCAGGCACGGCATCCATACGGCTGGCCAGGAAACAAATGGTCTGCAGTGTTTTGCCCAGTCCCATATCATCTGCGAGGCAACCGCCTGCACCGGCTTCGGCCAGCAGGCGCATCCATTCATATCCTTTTTGCTGATAAGGACGAAGTGCTTCTACTTTAATACCGGCGGGCAGTGAATAAAGTGAGCCGCCATCGGGTTGCTGCCATTTCTTCCAGCGTTTCCACCAGTCGTCTTTCAATACCTGCTGCCGCTGATCGAGTTCACCACCCAGCATGATCCATTTGCCAATACGTACCTGTTGCTTCTGGATCTTACCATGTTTGATCAATGGTCCATACTGCGCCATCCAGTCATCCGGAATGATACCCAGGCTGCCATCTTTAAGTAATACGGCTTTCTGACCGGCCCATAATATCTTCTGCAGTTCGTTGAGCAAAACTTTTTCCTTACCGAAACTTACATTCACCGTGAGGACGAGCAGGTCCTGCTGTTCTTCCAGCACTTCTACCTCGGTCACTATTTTTTCGGAGGTGTACCGGAAATGCTGCAGCATATCCATACCGGCCACTTCAATACCCATATCGAGCAACTGATGGTATACACGGGCAAACCATTGTTTCTTTTGCGCATCGGCAAAGGACAGATAAAAATAACCGTTGAGCTGTCGTGGAAAATTGGGATGTAACGATTCGAGGTGCTGGCGCAGCATATTTTCAGCCTCTTCGTCGCGCAGCAGGGTATAGGTCTTTCCCTGCTGTTGTATTTCAGCACTCGGTTGATAATTGCCATCAATGATAAAACCATCGTATGACCATTGGGGTGTGAGTACGAGGAAGCTGTTGCTGATCTCACTCAGCATGACCCGTGGTATGGGTTTGCTTTGCAGCTGTTCATTGTCCATGAACTGCCGGGTGTCGACCGGGTAATCGCCCTGAAGGCGCGCCAGGATTTCTGCAGAAAATGCTTCGCGGTCTGCGGGGAAATGTTGTTGACTGAGCCATTCCAGCGTTTGCACATCTTTCCAGGTGAGCAGAAAATATTCATTGCGGCTTTCGAGCAGAAACTGGGTGCGCTGAAAACTGCTGAGTGGATAGATGCTGCCATTGAGATCAATCTGGCAGTGCAACAGGGGGTGGCCATCTTCCATCACTGCTTCAAAACGCAGGGAAGGGCGAAACGTACTGAAAACACAGGGAGATGTTTTGAAGTTGCCATTCTCCTGTTTCACTTTATGGTGCCATTTTACCAGCTCAAAAAAAGGCTTCAGTTGCAGGAGCTGCTCATGCAGTTTGCGCAGGATGGCTTTTTTACGGAATGCCAGTTTCTCTTCTTCTGCTGCCCCGACGGCCTCAGCCTTACTGATGGCCTGACGTATGACAAGGAGTGAAGCCTTGCTGAAGTGCGACAGGCTGTCGCGGGCGGGCTTGGGCAGGTCGGCAAAATGTTTTCTGATCTCGGAGGCATCCAGCTCCCGGTTGTCGAGCATGATTCCCTTTGCAGTTTTTTCTACATGCAGGGATTCTATAAAAAGAAAATCAGCGTTGAGTCGATGGGGGGTCAGCAACAAAATCATACCGGATCAAAAAAGGAGGCAAATATAAGATGTGCGGCGTAAGTAGTGACGCAGAAGATTTTTTTTGAAAAAACTGATGACCATTGACTCCCCACCCCGATATAACTGAAGAGAACGGTACAGGGGACTAACTGACTCCCACAGAGTACCCGCTTAAACCACGCATTTATGAAAAAAAGAGCTTATTTATTCACGATTGGCCTGCTGGCAATCGTATCGTTGGTAAATTGTTCAAAAAGCAAGGATGATCCTGATCCTGCCGGGCCGGACACACAGGTAGCTATTCCTGCTATTGATAATGCCGTTACCGCTTTTATGACTACTTATCAGATTCCCGGTGTATCTATTGCCATTACCAAAAACGGTAAACTGGTTTATCTGAAATCGTATGGTAAGATGAGCGCCACAGATAATACGCCGGTTACGGATAATAGTCTCTACCGGATCGCCAGTGTGTCAAAACCTATAACAGCGGTAGGAATCATGAAATTGCTGGAGGTCAATAAACTCACACTCGATTCCAAAGTATTCGGTACCGGCAGCATTTTGGGCAATGATTATCCAACCACTCAAATGGCCAACCTGACGGATATAACCGTGCGGCACCTGCTGCATCATACGGTAGGTGTATGGGGAAATGATGGCAATGATCCCATGTTTAAAAACCCGGCCATGGATCATGCGCAACTGATAAAATGGACACTGGATAATTACCCCGCTACTACCGGCCGTGGTACCTACCGGTATTCCAATTTTGGTTACTGCCTGCTGGGCCGTATCATCGAAAAACTCTCCGGCAAAACCTATGAGCAGTTTATTAAAGATGAAGTGCTTACGCCCTGTGGCATCAGCAATATGTCAATAGCCGGAAATACCATTAGCGATCGTAAGCCCAATGAAGTCTTGTATACGGGGCAAAGCGGGTATTCTCCGTACTCGTACAATATACCACGTATGGATTCGCATGGCGGCTGGATAGCCAGTGCCAAAGACCTGGCCAGGTTTATGATCCGGGTAGATGGATTCAGCAATAAACCGGATATTTTGAAACCGGCTACTATTACTGCCATGACCACGCCATCCGTACCTTCTTCCAATTATGCGGCCGGCTGGGGCGTGAATAGTGCCAATCACTGGTGGCATACAGGATCTCTGCCGGGCACGGCTTCAGAAATTATCCGGGCCAGTTCAGGATTCAGCTGGGTGATACTTTGCAATTCCCGCAGCTACTCTTCCAGCTTTGATGGAGCGCTGGATGGGTTACTCTGGCCGGCTGTTCAGAATGCCGGTACACCCTGGCAGGATATTGATCAGTTTTAGTTCGTAAGCGTCAATTAGGTATATCTCAATGGGTGGCCTTTTCCAGGGCTGCCCTTTTTGACTGATAAGGGGCTGGCATGCATTTTCCGGACACTGCATAAACCTTCTTAACTTGCAGCCAATTTCGCCTTCATGCATTATTTTATCACCGGTGGAGCTGGATTTATTGGCAGCAACCTTATTGCGGAAATATTACGCAGGGAACCAGATGTGTTCATTACCTGTATTCGATAATTTTGATCCGTTTTATTCACCTGCGATCAAGGATTTTAATATCCGGGAATTCAAATCCCTTCCTAATTTCCGTTTCCTGAGCATTGATCTGGCCAAAACCCCGGTGACGAGGCTGACCGAACTGGTACCTGAATCAATTGATGTGATCGTGCACCTGGCAGGTAAGGCCGGCGTGCGACCCAGCATTCAGAACCCCGAAGCTTACCAGGAGGCCAATATCATAGGGTTGCAGCATACACTCGATTTTGCACGTCAGAAGAATTGCAACCAGTTTGTATTCGCTTCCAGCAGCAGTGTATATGGTGTCAATGATCATTTTCCCTGGAAAGAAGACGAACAGTTACTGCCGATCAGTCCCTATGCCATGACCAAGCTGGCCGGAGAAATGATGGGTCATGTATACCACCAGTTATATGGCATGCGCTTTATTGCACTTCGTTTCTTTACCGTATACGGTCCGGGCCAGCGTCCGGATCTGGCCATTCATAAATTTACCCGGTCTATTCTGGCAGACAAACCCATTCCTGTTTTTGGCAATGGCAGTACCAGCCGCGATTACACTTTTGTGGGAGATACGGTACAGGGAATACTCGGAGCTATGCAGTATAAAGGTTCCGGTTTTGAGATCATTAACCTGGGCAATCATTATACGGTAACATTGCTCGAGCTCATTGCAGCAATAGAAAATGTAATTGGTAAAAAAGCAATAATAGACTGGCAACCCGATCAGCCGGGCGATGTACCGCGCACTTTTGCGGACATCGGCAAAGCCCGGCAATTGCTGGGTTATAATCCATCTACACGTCTTGAGCAGGGCCTCCGGTCTTTTTATGACTGGTACAAAATCAACCAGGCTGTACTGGAATAAAAAATCAGGCTTTTACAACAGGTATTTCTTCTTTATTGTGATATAAACGCCGAACGTTATAGGTCTTTTTGTTTTGCGATTCAAAATAGGTACGTACGTTGATGTCTGCAATGATACCGATGGTGATGAGTTGAATGCCACCGAGCAGCAGGATCATGCCCAGTATCAGCAGGGGGCGATTCCAGATATTATGCCCCATCAGTTTGATGACCAGCAAATAAAGGTTAATGAGCAGACCGAGACCAAAACTGATAAAGCCGATCGTACCAAACAGGTGCATGGGCTTTTGCAGGTATTTTCTGAAAAAGACCATTAGTATCAGGTCGGCCATTACTTTAAACGTGCGGTTGATGCCATACTTGCTTTTACCAAACTGGCGGGCGTGATGTTTTACATCTACCTGGGTAATGCGGGCACCCTGCAATTTCGCCAGTACAGGAATAAAACGGTGCAACTCGCCATACAGGCCCAGTTCTTCGGCAATTTCGCGTTTGAAAACCTTCAGTGTACATCCATAATCTTTGATGTATACGCCGGTCATACGACGGATAAGTGCATTGGCAATACGGCTGGGTATTTTGCGCAGGATGAAACCATCTTTCCGGTTTTTGCGGTTACCGGCTACCACATCCCAATCCTCTTTTTTCAGTAGTTCCAGCATGGAAGGGATATCTGTAGGATCATTTTGCAGATCACCATCGAGCAGGGCTACATAGCGCCCGGTTGAATAATCGATACCGGCAGTCATAGCAGTGCTCTGGCCATAATTTTTGCGGAGCTCTACCAGTTTTATCCGATCATCGGCATTGGCGAGTATTTCCGGAATGGTTTTATCGGTAGAACCATCATCAACCAGTATCACCTCATAATCAATGTCTGCCAGTGCTGCTCTTACAGTTGCCAGCAGGGGCTTAATATTGTCTTCCTCATTCATCACCGTAATGATGACAGATAATTCCCGCATAGAATGAATTGTGGCGCAAAATTACGAGTATAAAAGGTATAAAAGTATAAAGGTTTAAAAGGTGAAAGGTAGAAGGATAAAGGTCTTTGCCTTTACCTTCTACCTTTCACCCTATTGCCTCTTTTTTTTAACTTTTAAACCTTTATACTTTTTACACCAACCCTGCCAACTCCAGGCTTCTTTTCTTCAGCTTCCTGATCTTCTACATCTTCAATTACCGGGTTGGGAGTGAGAATGAGTGAGGTGTTTCCTTCGCGCCACCAGTTGCTTTTTTTGAGTTCGCTGAAGGCAATCACACCTACCAGGTATTTGCGTTCTTCCTGTGCATGCCACTCCTCGATCCAGGCAAACTGGTCGCGGGGGATGAGGTCCAGGTTGTCGAAACTTACATATACCCGCAGGTACAGGTCGTTGCTCAACTGATGAGGGGTATGGTGATATAATTTTTTGTATTCGTATTTGTATTGATAACGCAGGGCTGAGATATCGCTCAGTACAGCAGAAGCCGTGGGGAAACTGCCGGCCCCTTTGCCATAAAAGAATTGTTTGTCGGCAAATCCGCTTTCAATAACTACGCCATTGTATTCATTTTTTACAAAAGCCAGGTGATCATCGTGGTTCACAAACTGGGGCAATACAAAGGCGGCTACTTTTCCGTCCTGCAGTTTCTGAGCCTGGGCTACCAGTTTGATCTGCTGGTTGCGGGCACGGGCCACGGCAGCATCACCAGCCTGGATGTTCTGGATGCCGTTGAAAAGAATTTCTTCGGGCGCTGCTTTGATACCATAGGCATGTGTGAGCAGGAAGGTCCATTTATTGACAGCATCGTAACCTTCCACATCCAGTTTGGGATTACTTTCTGCAAAGCCCAGTTGCTGCGCCAGTATAAGTGCCTGTTTGAAATCAAGGCCTTCTTCAAACATTTTGGTAAGAATGAAATTGGTTGATCCGTTTACAATGGCCTTGATGGAATGCAGCAGATCATTATCATAATATTCTTCCAGGTTGCGGATGACAGGGATGGAAGCGCAGGCGGCCGATTCGTACAACAGCGAACGTCCTGTTTCCTGTTGCAACTGCAGAAGTGCTTCCAGGTGCTCGGCGATCATTTTTTTGCTGGCACTTACTACATCCTTTCCATTGCGGAGGGCTGTAGATACGATGGTGAATGCAGCATCTGCATCGTCAATTACTTCCACGATCACATTGATGGAAGGGTCTTCCAGCAATTCTTCTTTACTGGTAGTAAAGAGCTCAGCGGGTGCATTTCTTTTTTTCTCCGGATGACGGATACATACTTTTTTCAGCTCAGCTTTCAGGGAAGGGGTTTGTTGCAGCACTTTGTAGAGGCCTTCTCCCACCACACCAAAACCAAATAATCCGATCGTTAACTGCTTATGTGTTTCCATTTTTCTGTGTATATAGTTGTTTTAGAGTAATATGCTTGTTGGGTTGATATATGCTTAACTGCGTGTTGCCACTTTCAGGTGATTGGTTTTATGCTCCTGGATGAAGGCGCGCAGGGCCGATTCTATTTTATCATATTCCAGCAGAAAACCATCGTGACCAAAATCGCTGGCAATGCTCAGCAGGCGTGAACCGGGAATATGCCGGTGCAGGTATTCCTGTTCAGCAAAAGGATACAGCACATCAGAGGTGATGCCGATCACCAGGCTGTGTGCTGTGATTTTATTAAGTGCAGCTTCGGTGCTGCCACGTCCGCGGCCCACATCATGACTGTCCATAGTTTGGGTAAGCCGATAATAGCTCACTACATTAAAACGGTTTACCAGTTTGAGCCCCTGGTAGCGTTGATAGTTATCTGCGGCAAAAATGCTTTCCGGCTGCAGTGATACAAAGGCTTTATCCCGTGGTTGGGTAATGCTGTATCCGTTGTAGTGCCGGTAAGACAGCAGGGCAATGGAGCGGGCGGCGGCCAGTCCTTTCTGACCTGCATCGGGCCGGCGCTGGCGCCAGGTGCTGTCTGCCTCAATAGCCATGCGTTGTGAAGCATTGAAAGCAATACCCCAGGGGGAAAGTGCAGCATTGGTTACAATGGGTACAATGTATTCAAACAATTCGGGTTCTTCAATGGCCCACTCCAGCAGTTGCATACCACCGGTGCTGCCACCAAGGCCTACCCATATTCTGCGAATGCCCAGGTGCTCTTTTAGCTGCTGATACATGCGTACCATATCACGGATGGTGAATACGGGAAAATCGTCGTAGTATGGCTGCCCCGTATCCGGATTATTGCTCAGTGGAGAAATGCTGCCATAGGGACTGCCGGGTTTGTTGACACAAATGATGAAATGCTGTGCCGGATCAAAGAATTTTCCATCGCCAACCAGGCCGGGCCACCATTCGGCCGGGTTACTATTGGCTGTCAGTGCATGAAAGATCCAGATCACATTGTCGGCAGCAGCATTGAGCTGACCATGTGTTGTATAGGCCAGGTGGTAACCCGGAAGAGTTACCCCTGACTCTAATACAAATGGTTTATTTGATTGAAATAACGATGTCATCTTATCCTACCAGTTCTTTGGCGAAAACTTTTTCGAATGCCTGTTCAAAATCTGCTTTGATATCTTCTATATGTTCAATACCCACGCTGATACGCACCTGGTTGGGTTGTACACCGGCTGCAACCTGCTCTTCAGCACTCAATTGCTCATGTGTGGTGGAAGCGGGGTGAATAGCCAGTGTCTTGGCATCTCCCACATTGGCCAGATGGCTCACCAGTTTGAGTGCGTCAATAAACTTGCGGGCATTTTCCTTATCACCTTTTACACCGAAGTTGAGTATACCGCCAAATCCGTTTTGCAGATACTCTTTGGCCAGTGTATGATAAGGGCTGCTTTGGAGACCGGGATATTGTACAAACTCAACAGAAGGATGCTGCTCGAGCCATTGTGCCAGGGCCAGTGTATTATCCACGTGTCGTTGCACCCGCAGGCTAAGCGTTTCAATGCCCTGCAACAGCAGGAAAGAATTGAAAGGGCTGAGTGCTGCACCGAAGTCGCGCAGGCCTTCTACCCGTGCACGGATGATGAAGGCGATATTGGGTAATCCAAGCGGATTGTTGTCGCCAAAAACATCCCAGAATTTCAATCCGTGATATCCTTCGCTGGGTTCGGTAAACTGCGGAAATTTACCATTGCCCCAGTTGTAGTTGCCGGCGTCTACAATCACGCCGCCAATACTGGTGCCATGACCACCAATCCATTTCGTGGCAGATGATACCACCACGTTGGCACCATGTTCGATCGGGCGAAACAGGTAACCGCCTGCACCAAAAGTATTGTCAACGATCAGCGGGAGGTCATATTCTTTGGCCAGATCGGCAAATTTTTTGAAATCAGGAATATTCAGCCGCGGATTGCCAATGGTTTCGAGATAAATGGCTTTTGTGTTTTTGTCGATATGCTTTACAAAGCTTTCCACATTATCTCCATCGGCAAAGCGCGCTTCAATGCCCAGACGCTTGAACGACACTTTAAACTGGTTGTACGTGCCACCATAGAGATAGGTAGTGGTTACGAAATTGTCACCCGCCTGCAGAATGTTGTTCAACGCCAGAAACTGTGCAGCCTGTCCGGAAGCTGTTGCCAGCGCTGCCACACCGCCTTCGAGCGCAGCGATACGTTGCTCAAACACATCGGTAGTGGGATTCATGATACGTGTATAGATATTGCCGAATTGTTTCAACCCAAACAGGTTGGCGGCATGCTCACTGCTGTCAAATCCATAAGAGGTGGTTTGATAGATGGGAACTGCGCGTGATTTTGTTGTGGGGTCAATTTGCTGACCTGCATGCAGCTGCAGGGTCTCAAAGCGATGCGTCTTGCTCATACTCAATTTTTTTTAACGGTTAAATGAAGTTTACGATGCTGAAAACAGAGCCAGAAGTACTACGGAGGGGCTGTTGCTGGTGAATAGTATCAACAACAGCTTCCCGCAAAACAGGGACAACAACAGAAGAGGTTGGGAGCGTGTCCTTCCATAACGATTGTAGGTACCCTATAAAGGTAGTAGACTTTTGTTTATTTTCCGGTAAACCCATTTGTTAATTTATTTTAAGCCCCAAGCGGGCGTTTGTTTGTTTAGATGACAGCCAGCTTTCCAGCCGCCTGTTTGCGTTTTGGTTGAATAACTACCAGGTCCAGTGCCTGTTCCAGATCAGCGACCAGATCGGCAACCTCTTCCAGTCCTACCGACAGGCGAATAAGGCTGTCGGCAACCCCTGATGCCTGGCGGGTGGGGGTAGGAATGGATTTATGTGTCATGCTGGCCGGGTGACAGAGCAGGCTTTTTACGCCACCCAGGCTTTCGGCCAGCTTGAAAAGTTGTGTATGTGTAACAACTTCACTGGCGGCTTCTGAGCGGTCATCGCGCAGAGTGAAAGACACAACACCTCCGAAACCAGTCGATTGCTGCCGGGCAATTTCATGGTTGGGGTGTTGTTTAAGACCGGGATAATAAACCTGATCTACAGCAGGATGCTGCTGCAGAAACGCTGCAATAGCGGCGGCGTTGGCACTATGCTGACGCACACGCAGGTGCAGGGTTTCAATACCACGTATCACCAGCCAGCTGTCAAAGGGGCCCAGTATGGCGCCTGAAGCGTTCTGAATGTATTTGATACGCTGACCCAGCTCTTCGGTGCGTGTCACCACCAGTCCGGCAATCAGATCGCTATGCCCGCCCAGGTATTTGGTAGCAGAATGCACTACAATATCAGCTCCCAGCGAAATAGGTTGTTGTAAGACGGGTGTAGCAAAAGTGTTATCCACGCAAAGCCAACACCGGTTATCGCGGGCAATGGCAGCGATAGCGCGGATATCGGAAATGCGGAGTGTGGGATTGCTGGGTGTTTCGATCCAGATCAGTTTGGTGCGGGGTGTAAGCGCGCTGATGACTTCATTGATATCGGTAGTATCTACATAGCGGACAGTAACCCCGAACTTTTCATAAATGGTAGAAAAAAGCCGGAAAGCGCCGCCATAAATATCACGGCAGGCCAGGATCTCATCGCCCTGCTGCAGCAGTTTTACCACCGCATCAATAGCGGCGAGACCACTGCCAAAGGCGATGCCGGTTTTGCCAGCTTCCAGTTGGGCAATCAGTTGTTCCAGCGTGGAGCGGGTAGGGTTGGCGGTGCGGGCATAGTCATAGCCCTTGTTGATACCGGGAGCTTCCTGCACAAAAGTGCTGGTTTGATAAATAGGAACGGCGATAGCGCCGGTCAGCGGATCCACAGGTATGCTGTGAAGAAGCTGTGTTGCATTTGTACTCATTTGAATAAACAGTTTGGTGCTATTGCAGACAATAGCGGTTAAAAATTGAATAGACAGTAGGAATGCTGATCAAGAAGGGGAGAGAGCAGGATTACCGGAGAGTGTATTGTTTACCGGAATGGTATAAAACAAAACAGCTCATCCGATAAATCAGATGAGCTGTTGAATATGTTTGATGTACAATATACAGAGCGTGAATCTGACTTATCTGCCCCATTACTCAGGAATACCTGATACAAATGGGATGGAATTGGCACCTTTCCTGTGGCTGCGCCAGCAGGGAGGTTGTCAAGGCTTCAACGGGCCATAACCCTCAGCCTTTCTTGATAAGTTATCCAAAGAACTGTTGCAAAGGTAATGGGAAACGAATAAAGTACGCAAAAAATATTTTACCCTAACAGGTGTTTGGGTCTGCGGACGGATACAAAAAAGAGGCTGCAATTGCAGCCTCTCCAATGATCATTGGTGATACACTATGTTGAGATTACTGTTGTACAGGTACTGCTGCAGTGGTTTCAATCACTTTGCTGCCAGTATAACGTACAGCTTTGATTTTTTCCACTTTAGCTACGGCTGTTTTTTTAGCTGTCTTGGCTTTAGCTGTTTTGGCAGGTTTCGCTGCTTCTTCAGCTGCTTTTTCTTCTGCTGCTACGGCATCAGGCGTAAAGGCTATTGCAGGATCTTCTGCATTGTATGTACAGCCGATACAAACACTGAGTGTATTGGCGTCGCGGTCATAGATCAGCACACCTTCTGCCAGTTTCTTGGCATTTTCTTCTTCACCCAGCTTCTGAGCAGGAATTTTATAGACAGCGGGAGATTTGCGCAGAATAGCTTTGAAACGGCCTTCGGGCAAACCATCCACCCATACTATACCTTTGCTGGTTTCGTCGAGTGTAACCGTAACGGTGCTGGAAGCGCCGTCCTTACCAGTCAGCTCATACTTGCCAATAGCAGGGAAGATTTTTTCCTGGCTCAGGGCCTCAGGCATGGGCTGCATTTTATAAGTCTCGGGTGTCCAGTTGTTGTACTTGTCTTTTGTTTGGCTGGCTTCTGTTTTGGGAGCCTGAGCGGGGGTAGGTTCTGTTTGTGCGTTAGCGGAAGCAGCAATCAGCAAAAACGCTGCGCTGGCTATCAATGTGGTCTTTTTCATAAAGTTTGAGTTTAATAAGTTGATACCTGGTGTTTTGCTCCTACCTATTTAAATATTGTGCCAAAAACGGGTTTTGGTGGAAAAAAGGCGAAAAAAAGCCGGTTCCCGGCCCTCCGGACCCGGCAATACAGATTTTAAGACCCGATTCTGACCGGAGCCTAACTTTTTGCTAACCTGCTTGTTTTATCTTCGTTGCCCCGCATTTTTTATTCTAAAAGCAGAACCGGACAAATGGCTGATCAGCAAACAGAAGCGATTGATGTATTTGGAGCCCGCGTACACAATCTGAAGGATATTGATATCTCCATACCCAAAAACCAACTGGTGGTGATCACCGGCATCAGTGGTAGTGGCAAGTCAAGCCTGGCCTTCGATACCATCTATGCCGAAGGACAACGGCGCTATATGGAAACATTTGGCGCCTACGCCCGGCAATTTATCGGGGATATGGAACGACCCGATGTAGATAAGATCACCGGACTTTCTCCCGTCATATCCATTGAGCAGAAGACCACCAATAAGAACCCCCGCTCTACTGTGGGCACTATTACCGAGGTATATGATTTCTTCCGGCTGCTGTATGCACGTATCGGCGAAGCGTATTCGTACAACACAGGCAAAAAGATGGTGAAATGGAGTGAAGATGAAATTGTGGCCAATATATATCAGCGGTTTCAGGGACAACGTCTCAGCGTACTGGCTCCCCTGGTACGGGGACGCAAAGGGCATTACCGGGAGTTGTTTGAAGATGTGCGGAAAAAAGGATTTCTGAAAGTAAGGGTGGATGGAGAAGTGCTGGATATAACTGCCAAGATGCAGGTTGACCGTTACAAGATCCATGATATTGAGCTGGTGGTAGACCGCCTGCAGGTCACAGATGATATGCGTGCCCGCCTTAGTCAGAGTGTGCAGCAAACGCTCCGCCTGGGAAAAGATCTCATGTTTGTGCTGGTGGAGCCCGCTACGGCGACTACTGAAAAGAAAACAGGCAAAACTGCTACAGGAAAAAAAGCAGCCGGACAGGCAGATATGTTTCATTCCGGTAAACCCCTGCTGGTACAGTATTCCAAATTGCTGATGTGTGAAGATACCGGTATCAGTTATGAAGAACCTTCCCCCAATGCATTCTCTTTCAACTCTCCTTATGGAGCCTGCCCGGTATGCCGTGGTCTGGGTACTACCTTCCATGTAAATATGGAAGCCGTATTGCCCGATGCTGAACTCAGCATCAGCGAAGGTGGTATTGCTCCGCTCGGAGAAGAACGGGAAGCCTATGTATTCCGGCAGGCACAGGAGCTGGCGCGCAAGCATAAGATTTCACTTACCAAACCAATAAAGGATATTCCCGAAAAATCACTCAATATCCTTTTATATGGCAACGAAGAAGGAATAGAGACAGAGATTGATTTTGAGAATATGAAGTTTGATCCGCAGGCGCCTTACGAAGGCATTGTGAATATGCTGAAACGCTGGTTCAACAACGGCTACAGCGAAGGATTGCGCGACTGGGCCGAGGGATATATGCAACTGCAGCCCTGCGATAGCTGCGGCGGTATGCGGCTGAAAAAAGAAAGCCTCTGGTTTAAAATAGATGACCGCAATATCGCTGAGCTCAGCAACATGAATCTCGACAACCTGGCAGCCTGGCTCGATGGGCTGGAACTGCGCATTGACAATAAACGAAAAACAATCTCGCGCGATATCCTGAAAGAGATCCGGGAGCGACTGCAGTTTTTGCTCGATGTGGGTCTGACCTACCTTACGCTTAACCGTTCTTCTAAAAGCCTGAGTGGAGGAGAGTCGCAGCGTATCAGGCTGGCTACACAGATCGGTTCGCAATTGCAGGGTATTACCTATATCCTCGATGAGCCTTCTATCGGTTTGCATCAGCGGGATAACCACCGGCTGATTGAAGCATTGAAGCACCTGCGTGATATCGGCAACAGTGTACTGGTGGTGGAGCATGATAAAGATATCATGATGGCCGCCGATCACCTGATCGACATTGGTCCACGGGCAGGTTATCATGGCGGTCGTATAGTGGCACAGGGTGCTCCCAATGATCTGCTGCGTCTTGATACACTTACTTCCGGTTACCTCAATGGCCATCGCCGTATTGAGGTACCTGCAGAGCGGCGTAAGGGTAATGGGAAATTTCTTGAGTTGAAAGGAGCCAAAGGCAATAATCTGCGCAATGTGGATGCGAAGTTTCCGCTCGGAAAATTTATTGTGGTGTCGGGCGTAAGCGGAAGTGGTAAGTCGACGCTGATCAACGAAACACTGTACCCGATTTTATCAACCCATGCATATGGCTCGCGGGTGAGTCCGCTGGAATATAAAAATATCAAAGGCCTGGATCAGATCGATAAAGTGATTGAGATCGACCAGTCGCCGATTGGCCGCACGCCACGCAGTAATCCTGCCACCTATTGTGGTTTTTTCACAGAAATAAGAACATTGTTTGCTTCTGTGCCTGAGGCCAAGATAAGAGGATATAATGCGGGCCGTTTTTCATTCAATGTAAAAAGCGGGCGTTGTGAAGTATGTGAGGGTGGGGGTATGCGGGTGATTGAAATGAATTTTCTGCCCGACGTATATGTGCATTGCGAAAAATGCAATGGCAAACGATATAACCGCGAAACACTGGAGATCCGTTACAAAGGCAAATCAATTGCCGATGTGCTGGCTATGACGGTAGAAGAAGCCGTGGAGTTTTTCCAGACCGTACCTTATATCTATCGTAAGATCAAAGTGCTGGAAGAGGTAGGATTGGGATATATCACACTGGGCCAATCGGCCGTAACATTAAGCGGAGGAGAGGCGCAACGCGTGAAACTCTCGACCGAATTAGGTAAAAGGGATACCGGTAAAACGTTTTACATCCTCGATGAGCCTACTACCGGTTTACATTTTGAAGATATACGTCATCTGCTCGATGTATTGAATAAACTCGTGGACCGGGGCAACACCGTACTGGTGATCGAACATAATATGGATGTGATCAAAGTGGCCGATCATGTGATTGACCTGGGACCTGAGGGAGGTGATGGTGGTGGCCGTATACTTTTTGAAGGCACGCCTGAAGAGTTAGTGAAGAATAAAGAAAGTCATACAGCGCAGTTTCTGAAAGCTGAATTGTAAGGCAGTATAAAGAGTATAAAGGGTATAAAGAGTTTAAAAGGAAATAACAGCTTGTCACTTTAAACTCTTTATACCCTTTATACTCTTTATACCTGAAAAAACAAGCCCAGCCATTTCTGGCCAGGCTTTCTTACATGAGCAAAAACCAACATCAGAAATGTAAGATTGTAGTTATAAGTTATAAGTAGTAAGTTTTAAGTATGGATGAGGTAAATGGTTAAAGGTATGTGTGGTTATATCATTACTTAAAACTTATAACCTAAAACTTATTACTTACAACTTACACTATCGGATTGGCCGAAGCATTGCCGGTAGTTGCTGCAGGAGTAGATGGAGGTGGTGGCGTATTCAGTTTATTCAGCAATCCCGATACCCAGGCCAGGCCAATGGCGCCTGCAGCCAGCGTAGACCAGAGGCCAATGCCGGCCGATGCAGAGTAGCTGATGCCATACTGCTGCTGATAGAGCAGGGCGGCATCTTTGCCTACCGAGCTCAGGCGGAAGTAATAGATCAGGGCGCCGGCTGCAATAGCCAGGAATGCTGCCAGTACAATATTTTTACTGTTACGGTCATAATCCTTCGTTTTATCGCCGGTCATCAGGGTGGCAAGTACAACAACAATAACGCCTACCAGCGATAACCATCCCCAGCTGTTGAACCCATTTTGTGTGCTGGCGGGCATGGCATTCATCATCTGCATTTGTCCCATTTGGCCCATCTGTCCCATTTGACCCATTTGACCAAGTCCGCCGCCTCCCATCTGGTTCATAGCCTGGCCGCCTACTTTTTCGATGGTCCAGGTAAGAAAAAGGCCAATAAGGGCAATGCCTGCTTCGGCCAGGGCAAATAGTTTTACTCTGTGAAGGTTGAAATTTTGCATCTGTTGGTTTATTAAGTGTGGCGCCTACTCGTAAGGCTTTTCGGCAAAGGGCCCCGGCATGGCCGGATATGGGGGTAAGGGTTAGTTGGATGATTGGTTACCGGATGAGGGCGGCGGCTGTAGTTTAATGACGCCGGTGACCCATAGCAGACCCAGGATGCCGGCAATAATGCAGAACCATACACCGATGCCCGATTTGATACCCATGCCCATGCGGCCTCCCCCGGAGAGCTGCATGAAAGAAATGAGTGCGCCGAGTGCAATAGCGCCAAAGGCGCCAATAGCGAGGTAACGCATGTTCTGGTCATAATCTTTTGTTTTGTCGCCGGCCAGTGAGGACACGAGTACGGCTATGAGACCAAAAAGACTCAGGATACCCCAGCCCTGAAAGCCATTGCCGAGGGTATTGGACCCGAAGCCGCCGAGACTTTGTGTAGCCCAGGGCAGGATCATGCCTACCAGGGCTAATGCACCAAGGATCAGCGAATACAATTTCTGCCTGTGCAGGTTAATGCCTGTGGAAGATGTTGGTTGTTGTTCCATGATCAGGAGTTTGATGAATGAAAAAACAGGTTTGCTCAGATGTTGATGGCACAATATTATTCTCCTGATCAGGCTTGCTCAATACATAATTTGATGTATCCCCGGTCTGACTCTGTCAGACCGGGGATACGAAAAGCAGGGTTATTTGCGGTCTGACAAAGTCAGACCGGGGATACAAGGATAAAAAAAGCCTCCGGTTTGGAGGCTTTTAATCAGTTACCGGTTGGTCCGGGTGGCGAAGGAGGTTTGGTACCTTCCAGTTGTTCGGGTTTAAGTACATATACAATTACCGCACCTGCCACACCAGCAATAATAGCCAGCCAGATGCCGTAGGATGCAAAATGTGTTTGACGCAAAAACTGGATCAAAGCAAAGAGGCCCGCTCCTGCAAAACAGGCAGCTGCTATCAGTTTGAATTGATCTGAGTAGGGTTTTGATTTCTCTTTATCAAGGAATGTTACTACTCCGGCAGCAATAAAGCCCAGGAAAGAAATAATACCAAGATCCCTTACTCCGTTCACACTTTGTCCAAATCCCAAAATCGAAATTTTCCACCAGGGCAAGAACATAGCAATAATACCCACCCCCGCTGCAATAAGGGCAAATAGCTTTTGCTTGTGAAAATTCATTTGTTCCATAAAAAAATGTTGGTTTTGGTAAAGCCTACTCGTAGGTTTTTCGGCATACACCCCTGTAGATAAGGGATACAGGTTCCCGCTCATGTATTGACAGGAAACTAATTTAATCTTCTTTTTTGGGAAATTATATCGCCGGGGAGGTGAATTATGTACTTTTTCAGCACAAAGGATAGCCCGTAATGTAGGGCAGGAAGTGATTGAAAAGATGTGGAATCAGAGCGGGTTTTTCACACCGGATACCGGATCAGATCAATTTCCCTGCCTTACGGGATCTTAGTTATGGTAATAAAAAGAGCTCGGAACAGAGGATATAAAAAAAGTCCGGTAAGCATTGACAGATAGTGTTTAATAAGATGATTACTAAATGAGAGTACCAATAGAGAACGGATCAGGTTTGATCAACCAGGGTATCAGATCCTATTAAGCTCTCTGTCGCTTACCGGAACTATTTTAAGCTATTCGAAAGAACTGTTTAGCGAACTTCAAACTGGCCGGAGGCCGTTTCTTCATCACCGGCAAATACATGGTATACATATTTGCCGCGTTTCAGGCTTACCAGACGTTCATGGTCGCCTGCTTCCATTTTGTAATGCTGGATCAGGGTGCCCTGGAGATCAAAGACAAAGAAGTCGATTTCTTTGGTATTGTTCTCTTTGGCCACCACATGCATGACCCTTTTCAACACATCGGGGTAGATTTTTACCGCATGGTTGTTGCGCGATGAGCGGTTGTTCCTGCTTTTTTCAGCAGAAGCGGTCTTGCTTCCATCGGTTGAATCACCGTAAGCTGGCCGTTTACCTGCACTGGCAATAAGGGTGGTGCCAGGGGCTACAGACAGCAGGCTGAAGCAGACGCCCGCGATCAGCGGTTTTTTAAGATTCAGTTTCATTAGGGTTCGGTTGTATGGGTTGGGCCTGATAATCTACTCTATTAATAGAACACCGGGCAACGCATTTGACGGCGGCTCCACTTGTCTTCTGCGCTGTTGAGGCGCCAGCCAAAGCGGACAAAAGTTGAAAAGAACGCATCATTCTCTGTGGGATCTCCACGCTGGAATGTCTGAATGTTGCCGGGGTTACTCACCGCGGACTGATAAGTACCTCTGTAATACAACCGACGCGCTTTAGCCGCATCACCTGCAGAAAGGTACTGGTTGAAATGTACAGGATCAATATAACCGGTGCTCACATCATCAATGTAGTCGGTGAAAGTCTGACGGTGCAGAATTTCAAGCCCTACATACATATTCTCCTTCAGGTAGTATTTGAAACCAAAACCCATCGGGATTTCAGCCTGTATCAGTTTATATTCCTTACGGGTCGGATATTCGGCCATACCCTGACCTTCGAGACGAAGTGGTTTCAGTTTTACCCACTCGCCATTTACGTCCTGTGCTTTGGGATTGAAGCGGAACATACCGGCACCAATCACGCCATAAGGACGAAATTTTCCAAGAAGCCCATCATATTGTTCAAAGAACACAGTCGGATAAATTTCCGCAGCCACATAAGCTTCTGTGACAGATGATTTAAAGCTGAGGTTGCGTTGCAGGCGATCCACTTCATCACCCCCTTTATTGGGCGCTTCGGCATCGTTCGCGGCAATAGTACCCTGGTTGAGGGCTACGCGAAAACCCAGCCATTCAGACGGGTAATAGGTTCCATAAACGCTGATGCCAAATTTTGTCATAGGAAAATCCAGGTCCTTAATGAACGGGCGGCCGATACCGGCTGATCCACCCAGATCACCTAAAAAGAACATGGGGCCAATGCCAAAACTGACTTCATATTTGCTGTTGCCCGCTGAAAGAGATTGCGCGGAGGAGCTGAACGGGACCATGTGCATTGAAAAAGTCGCAGCACATAGTACTGCAGCACGAAACAAGTTTCTCATAGATTCAGATTTCTGGTTAAATTCTGCTATTGGATTTCAGGGCCAAAATAGAGAAAGAAAAATGTAGAAGTGAAATGATTACGCGAGTTTTTTTTATTGTGCGCCCTTCTCTGCTTTTTTTACCTAGTGAAAATACGTATCCGGCTCAGGGACGCGTCATTTCAATATGATCAATGCCGTCTTCATCATATATATCACTGGTTTGTACAAAGCCAAGTGATTCATAAAACTGCTTGAGATACAGTTGTGCACCAATACGTATAGGCTGCATGCCATATAACTCTTCTACAGCCCGGATGCTCTGTTGCATCAGGCTGCGGCCCAGGCCCAGACCGCGGGCAAGTGAGGCGGTAGCTACACGGCCAATAGAAGGCTGTGGATAGGAAATACCCGGAGGCACCAGCCGGGTAACTGCGATAAGCCGGCCATTGGCAAAACCCATCAGGTGATGACATACCTGGTCTTTATCATCCATATCCTGAAACACACAGGTCTGCTCGACCACAAACACCGCACTGCGCAATTGCAGGATTGCGTACAGTTCGTATGGACTGAGCTGATCAAAATGTTTTATGTTCCAGGTTATTTCCATGGAGGAGATTAGCGGCCTTCCGGCAAAGGTACGACAGGCAGGCTTTCGTTTCCGGTATTACTGACAGCCTGCACAGCAAAAAAATAATTGTCTTTGGAAAGAGGCAGGTCAATCGCATTATCAGTCGTGAAGTATTTTTTCTGCCAAACTGCACTGGTGGTTTCACGTACCAGTACATAATAACCATTTATTTTTCCCTGTAACGGTGCTTTCCATTTTAAAACGGAATGATTGGTGAGCCGGCGGGTCTCTATGCGTACATCTGCAGGCATGCCCGGCGCTTTGGCCAGGTTAGCCAGATTGGCCAGGTTCATAGCAGTGTTTTTACGGAGGTATTCAAAATCCATAAACTCGGGCAGGTCGCCATACTGCACACCATTTTCTATCCGCACATCCTGGTGCTGGTGCAGATAATTTTCATTCATTTCGGTAATGCGTACAGCCGTAAACCCGCGTTGTACAAACGGACTGTGATCGCCTCCCCGCAGAAAACGGTCATTGCGGTAGATCATTACCACCTGCAGATTATCTACATATCGTTCGCCGATTTCCTTTACATACCGGGCCAGCTGACGTGACCGGCCATCGTTTTCTAGACCCAGGTTGCGGATCTGTGCAGCCAGACGCCCGGTATCCAATACAGAGAATGCCTCGCTGAATACCCGTATCTGTGTGTTGTTTATAATGCCTGTTTCGCTGCTGTTGTTGCTGCCAACAATATCGTTGTTGAGTACGGCTTCGATTGACCAGGATTCGCGACGCGCTTTTTCTGCCATAAAATTAGCTCCGAGCAATCCCTGCTCTTCGCCACTGAAGGCCACAAAAATGATCGTAGCCGGAAAGGACTGACGGCTGAGTATGCGGGCTGACTCCAGTACGGCTGCCACTCCGCTGGCATCGTCATTGGCCCCGGGGGCATCGCCTGTACGATCCATCACGCTGGTACGCATATTGTCGAGGTGCGCGCTGATGATGAAGATTCGTTTGTCATCGGGGTCAGTGCCTTTTAAAGTGGCCACTACATTGCCCAGCACAGTAGGTTTATCTACACGGCGGCCATCTGCAGCCAGGGTAGTGGTATCAATAAAAGCCGAAAGCCGGCCACCGGACTGTGATACATAACTGAGAAAACGTTGCAATACCCAGTTGCGTGCTGCCCCAATACCCCGTTTGGGATCGGTTTGCGTGCTGAGCGTATTGCGTGTGCCCATACTTACCAGGCTGCGTACATAGGAGGAAAGAGAATCAGCAGAAACCTGGCTTACCATAGCCGCAATCTGGGGATCACGCTGAATAATGGTTTGTCCCATAGCAGTCACTGCCAGTACGAGAGATAATGCAAGGAAAAATGATTTTCTCATGTGCGTAGGTTTCGGAAGACGAATATAACCTAAACGGATTTGAAAATTTGAGGATTTGAAGATTTGAGAATGAATGGCGGGAATTGTAACTGGTCTAAATTTTCGAAGACCTATTATTCATCTTCAAATCTCCAGATTTTCAAATCCTCAAATCAAAACGTATACTTTTCTTTCCACAACTCCTTCAAGTATTTCCTCGATTCTTTTGAAATTTCGGAGACTCCCTGTCCATCTTCAAATCCACAAATTTTCAAATCCTCAAATCAATATTTGTATTTCTCCTTCCACAGCCCCTTCAAATACTTCCTCAATTCTTCTTCGCGCGCATTTTTGCCGGGGTCATAAAATTTGGAACCGGCGATTTCGGGTGGCAGGTATTCCTGCGGTGAGAAATTGTTTTCGTAGCTATGTGAGTACTCATAGTTCTTGCCATACCCCAGGTTCTTCATGAGTTTGGTAGGTGCGTTACGGATATGCAGGGGAACCGGCAGATCTCCGGCCTGGCGTACTACATTCAATGCTGCATCAATGGCAACATATGAAGCATTGCTCTTGGGTGAGGAAGCCAGGTAAATAGCACATTGCGAAAGAATGATCCTTGACTCGGGATAGCCGATCTTATTAACGGCTTCAAAACAGGTATTGGCCAAAACAAGAGCCGTAGGGTTGGCATTGCCGATGTCTTCACTGGCCAGTATAACTAATCTGCGGGCAATGAATTTGACATCTTCGCCGCCTTCTATCATACGGGCCAGCCAGTATACGGCTGCATTGGGATCGCTGCCGCGTATCGATTTAATAAAGGCAGAGATAATATCATAGTGCTGCTCGCCGCTTTTATCGTACAGGGCAATCTTGCTTTGTGCAATTTCCATCACAAGGGCATCGGTGACGGTGACATCCTGCCCGCCATCGCGGCCGGCATCTACCACTATCTCAAAAAGGTTGAGGAGTTTGCGGGCATCACCACCTGATATGCGGATTAGCGCAGCCGTTTCGGCCAGCGTAATGTTGAATTGCTGCAACGCCTCATCTTTGGCCATGGCCATATGCAGCAACTTGATGAGATCGGATTCATCAAGTGACTTCAATACATATACCTGGCAGCGGCTCAGCAAGGCACTGTTGACTTCAAAGCTGGGGTTTTCTGTAGTGGCACCAATGAGAGTTACGGTCCCTTTTTCAACGGCTCCGAGCAGCGCATCCTGCTGACCTTTATTAAAACGATGTATCTCATCTATAAACAGGACAGCGCCCGTCTGGTCTTTGGCTTCCTGAATGACTTCACGTACTTCTTTTACACCAGAGCTGATAGCGCTTAATGTATAGAAAGGAACCTGCAGCGTATGTGCGATGATATGTGCAATGGTGGTCTTGCCGGTACCCGGCGGCCCCCACAGGATCATAGAGGGGATACGTCCTTTTTCAATGGCTTTCCGTAATACGCTTCCCCTGCCGGTAAGGTGTTGCTGCCCGGCCAGGTCATCGAGTGTTTGCGGTCTTATCCGTTCTGCCAAAGGAACCATAGCAGGCAAAGGTCGGAAAATATAGGGATTCGGAGATGAGAGAAATGATGTGTTGATTTGAAGATTTGAGAATTTGAAGATGGCTGGAAATAAAAATCAATCCTCAGATTTTCAAATCCTCACATCTTGGCTTTCCGTAATACGCTTCCCCTGCCGGTAAGGTGTTGCTGCCCGGCCAGGTCATTGAGTGTTTGCGGTCTTATCCGTTCTGCCAAAGGAACCATAGCAGGCAAAGGTCGGAAAATATAGGGATTCGGAGATGAGAGAAATGATGTGTTGATTTGAAGATTTGAGAATTTGAAGATGGCTGGAAATAAAAATCAATCCTCAAATTTTCAAATCCTCACATCTTCAAATTATTGTTGTTGCTGCCCCGAAAAGCTCTCCAGGTAATCCGGTACGGGTGCATCGGCTTCGAGGGTTTCCATACGTACATTATTGATCTCTTCAAACGTAGCACCGTCTTCATAGCCTACTGATACGTATACGGAAAGAGACTGACGTGCCGGTCCCTTGAAGGTGCCTTTAATAGGCGAACAATCCCTGAAGTCGCGGCCTACAGCCAGCTTTACATGATGATTGTTGACCCATACATTGTTGGTAGGATCAATACCCGTCCAGCCATAACCCGGTATCCAGGCCTCTATCCAGGCATGTGTGGCGCCTTCGCCCCGCATACCATTTTTATTAGGACAGATATAACCGCTCACATAACGGCAGGGGATACCCGTATTACGAAGCAACTCGAGCATCAGGTGGGCAAAGTCCTGGCACACGCCCGACTCCAGCTCCAGTATTTCTGCTACGGTGGTTTCTACGTTGGTGATGCCTTTGATGTATTTGAACTGAGAGAAAATATAATTGGCGCAGCGCTCCACGATCATGGAGACGGGCATTTCGGGAGTGGAAAAACGGGCAGCCAGTTTGCTCAGTTGTTCACGCAGATCAATTTCGGTGACCTGGCGCAGCTCGAGCAAAGACAGGTTTTGTTTCATTTCCGCCTGCAGTTGCTCCAGTGTACCCGGTGCAGTAATGGCATCGCTGTTGCTGCCCAGGGTACGCACAATCAGTTTGCTTTCGATGGTCAGCTCCTTGTGCGAATCAAGCAGGTTGAACATGCCGGTGCGATTGCCCCAGTAATCGTTTATCAGCAGTATTTCAGGAGAACCGGTAATATTGATCTCATGATACAGTGCTTCCTGTTCTTTGCAGGGGAGGGGATAGATCCGGACTTCATTTACACTTTCCTTTACCGGACGATCATACTGATAACGGGTAATGTGATGTATGTTGAAAACGGGCATTGGGCTTTGTTAGGCGTATGAAAAATAGATCCGGGTGAGTTGATCCGAACATTCCACCAGGTCTTTGCGCAGCGAATATAGAAAATGTGGCAGACTCACCTGTTGTACGTAGCTCAGGTCAGTAAATTCCAGCTGACTGCAGAGCCGGCCGAATGACTTGAGCAATTGGTCGCTGCCTTCCATGCGTGTATCAGCCGCCACTTCATCGAGGTAACGCCGTACCCGCCGCAATGAATAAAGAAGAGAGCGGGGAAAATCTTTATTAAAAACCACATGATCCACCACATTCAGATTGTGCTGGCCCCGCGTATAGGTTTTAAGATAGAGTTCATAGCCGGAGAGGGAGAGCAGCAGATTTTTCCAGAACAGTACATCCTGCTGTATATCGAGCCGGTGATCAATTTTGCTGAAATGGGCAAGTGTGGTATCGATCGTGAGCAATGCCCGTTCAATAAATTTACCGAGGCTCATAAAGTTCCATCCCAGTCCGCGTGGCATGGTGCTGTCGGTGACACCATAAAAAAGCGTATTGTTCTGGTCGAGCAGGTCAATCAGATCCAGTGCACGCGAACCGGTCACCTGTTCAATCAGGTCAGGTTGATTCACGATATGGTAAAGCTGATTTACCTCTTCCCATACTTCCTTGGTGATATTATCCTGTACGCCGCGTGCATTTTCGCGGGCGCGGGTTATGAGTACGCGGGCCGAGTTGAGGTTTTGTGTATCTGCCAGCAGCCAGGTAAGTGCCGATGGCAGCTCATTGCCTTTGGATAAGATACGCTCGTCGTTGGTGGGCGAAGCCAGCATGATCAGGTCGCGCCAGTCGAAACTGGAGTGTGAGCCCGCATCGAACGACAGAATATAGTTGGTACGAACCATTCTGACGAGGCAATCGCTGCGTTCCATATAACGCGACAGCCAGAATAATGAATCAGCAATCCTACTAAGCATGCAGTTGTTTTAGGTATTCTTTTCTAAAGTAATTAAAGGTCTACGACCCAGGTATCTTTGCTGCCCCCTCCCTGTGAGGAATTTACTACCAGCGATCCCTCACGCAGGGCTACACGTGTAAGCCCACCGGGTACTATGCGGATGCCATTGGGCCCGCAGAGTGCATAGGGACGCAGATCAACATGCCGTGGCTGCAGTTTTCCGTCAATAAAGCAGGGCACGGTAGACAGGCGGATAATTGGCTGCGCAATAAACTCACGCGGTGTTTCATTGATAGCAATCATTACTTCTTCCAGTTCTTTTTCAGAAGCCTTATTGCCCATAACCATGCCGTAACCGCCCGATTGATTGGTTCGCTTGATGACCATGTCGCCAATATTATCAAATACATATTGCCGGGCATCGATGTCTTCCAGCCCATAGGTAGGTACATTTGGCAAAATGGTTTCTTCGTTGAGATAGTAACGGATCATATCCGGCACGTAGGCATATACAGCCTTATCATCGGCGACACCATTGCCCACTGCATTTACAATGGCTACATTGCCCTTGCGATAGGCGCTCATGAGGCCGGGCACTCCGAGTGCGCTGTCGGGACGGAAAACAAGCGGGTCGAGATAGTCATCATCGAGCCGGCGATAGATCACATGCACCTGCTGCAGACCGGCCGTTGTTTTCATATACACTTTATGATTATCTACGAGCAGGTCGCGCCCTTCTACCAGTGGTATACCCATTTGGCGGGCCAGGAAAGTATGTTCAAAATAAGCAGAGTTGTATACGCCCGGCGTGAGCAGTACAACCACAGGATTGGATAACTGTTGTGGTGCCAGGCTGCCCAGGATATCATGCAGCAGCAACGGATAGTTATTGATCATGCGTGCTTTGCTGCTGGTAAGCATGCCTGGGAAAATACGTTTGGTGACCTCCCTGTTTTCCAGCATATAGGATACGCCGGAAGGGGTACGCAGGTTATCTTCCAGAATATAGAAAGTGCCATCCTGTCCGCGTATCAGATCAATCCCCGAAATATGTACATAGAGGTCATGCGGTACTTTGATGCCAAAGACCTCGCGGGTAAAATGAGGGCAGGAAGCGATCAGTTCAGCGGGAATGATACCATCGCGGAGAATCTGCTGATCCGAATAAATATCTTTTAAAAAAAGGTTCAGGGCCTTGAGCCGCTGTGTGATGCCATGTTGTATATGATCCCATTCCTGGCCAGTCAGAATACGGGGAATGATATCGAAGGGAAATATTTTTTCAATACCGGCATCATCACTGTACACGGTAAAAGTGATGCCCTGGTTCATAAATAGTTCACTGGCCAGCCGGTCTTTCTGGCGCAACAGGTCTACAGGCATCTTGCTAAGCTCTTCAAACACTTTGCTGTATTGCTCGCGCACATGCTCCTGCAGACACATTTCGTCCCAGATGCCGGGATATTTCTGATAGTTCTCAAATAGTTGCTGACCGGTCATAGTTACTGATTGAAAAAATAAAAGGTTGCTTCACACTGTCAGGTGAAAGCAACCGTATATTCGAATATAACGATTCTGATTCACATTTTATCCGATCGGATAATTATTATAGAATACTGCTAACCATATCAGGCACTGGATTTGCGAACAGGGGTATGAAAAGGTTTTAGTATTTTGCCTCTAATATCTGAGCATTGATGTTGTATAAGACCGGACGAAGAATAGGATGGCTGCTGTTGTGGCTGGGAATAGTGTCTGAAATGACCGCACAGGCAGTTTCAGCAGAGCAGAACTATGCCTCCAACTCACCAGGTGTGGCCATGGTGCAAACCGTCTTTTCTGCTACGGTGTATGTAAACAAGGTAGCCATGAATGAGCGGAGGTTTGAGCAACTGGTGGATTCTGTGAAGCGCCTCGACAGTAGTGGCGAAATGCTTTCGGCAGCAGCCAAACTTGACCTGGTAGTAAAAGCATTGTATAATAACCCGACCCGGTATTTTTCTGCCACTACCGAATATTATCGTCAGAAACACCGGATTTATGCCTCCGGTACCGGTTTTTTTGTAACCGGCGACGGCTATCTCGTTACCAATTGCCATATTATTGACCGCGATAGCCAGTTTGTACGGAGAAAATTTATTCAATCAACTTTTCAGGAAGTAACCGAAGCCAATATCAGGTCGCTGGAAAACTCCTGGCAAATGACGTTGACAGAAGACCAGCGCACACAGCTTGCCAATGCCTACAGCGTTATTTACTCGCAGGTATCATCCATGATCATCTTTGATCTTAAGCGGGAGATATATGCTCAGTTCAGGGTAGATGAAGAAGGTAAGGTGGTGACACGGCGTATGCCTGCCGCTGTAATTATCAAAGGGCGACCTATGCCTGGCAAGGATGTAGCCATTCTCAAAGTAGATAGTGTGCAGCAGATGCCCACGCTGGGGTTGGCCAGGGATTCTCTCGTACGCATCGGCGAGCCGGTACTGGTATACGGTTATCCCGAACCTGTTACGTCCAATACTTATCTGGCCAGGGAAACCAGTGTTGAACCCTCTCTCACAGCAGGCGTGGTAAGTGCCATTAAAAAATCAATAGGCGGCTGGCCGGTCATTCAGATGGATGCCGTGATCACGCATGGCAGCAGCGGCAGCCCGGTCTGCAATAACCGCGGTCAGGTGATTGGCCTCGCTACTTTCGGCAGTATTGATCAGGCAGCCAGCAATCTCGCCAGCGGATTTAATTTTTCTATTCCCTCTTTTATGATCCGCCAGTACCTTGACTCAGTAGGGGTACAGCCGGTAATGAGCGATGCCACCCGGTCCTTTAATCGCGGCCTGGATTATTTTTTCCGTGGATTTTATAATAAAGCACTCCGCCGGTTTGAGGTGGTCAGAAAGTTGAATGAGCATTACCCGGAACTGGGTTATTATCTGCGCGAATGCCACAATCGTATTGATGCGGGACAGGATAAGGAAGCTATGAACCGCAAAACCATGTTTCGCATGCTGGCCATGTTGTTGATTGCGGGAGGGGTGATTGTTTTTTATAGGTGGAAGAGCAAAAAAGTATAACGGTTTAAAAGTATAAAAGTATAAACTGCAGGATACGAATTTTCCTTTTAACCTTTATACTTTTAAACCGTTATACTTTTATTTCGCCTCCTCAAACTCAAACTGCTTCCTGCTTCCCTGCACATACAGTTCTCTGCGTAGTACAAATAAGCCATACAATACGGTAAATTGACCAATCAGCAGTAATGTTGTGACCAGCAATGGCCAGGTAAATTTGATATCCAGCTTCCATGCTTCTGTGCCGGCATAGGAGGCCAGTGTGCTGAGCGTTTTATATTCCGATACAATGATGCTGAAGAAGACAGCGAGAAAGAGGAAATTGAGCAGGTAAAGCCGGTTGAAATTTGATTTCTGCGCTCCGCTTACCGGCGTGTGAGGATAGTTTCGCTGAAGAATGCTGATGGCCAGCCCGGCCAGCCCAATCACCAGCAGCCAGTGTGTCAGGCTCAGGATAGATAAGAATGAAAAGGTTTTCAGCATATCTACCAGTGCGGCCATTGCCATTACCAGTGCACCCACCACCTGTAGTGCGCAGAGTATTCTGAAAAGTTTCCATTGCAGGGGCATAAGCAGTGATTTGATGGTAGATGAATGAACCTTAAAATTCCATAAATAATATCGCTTTAAGGCAGGGTTTGTCCAATATTATGAATGAGTTCATTTAGAGTGGCCATTTGCTTATTTTTAAGATATCTCCGGAACTGAATCTGAGCAATCAGATTCCATAAACAAAGAAGGGAAAAAAATATAATCACACTGAGGCCCAGCCTGTCCTGAGAAGATAATTCCCTGTAAGTGCCAAATCCAGTGGACCAGGCACTGAAAATTGCATAGGAAAGAGCTATAAGAAACAGTATTGAGAAAATAATAAAACCCGTGTAAACGTAATTGATTGACTTACTAAATGTTTGTTCAGCATTGTTGTATCTGACAATACAGTAGGTTGTAAAAACATTGTTAATGGAAGCTAATGAAAGTGCAACGATCATTGCAATAAGCACCCATGCATAAGGATCATTTTTTACTTCATCGTAGGTGCCGAATAATACCGTGATCATGAAAAGCTCCACCACAGCAGCCAGTATGTGCGTACCCATAGCGAGCGCCCATTTCAGCTTCATTGTTTGTTATTTCAGGTTAAGCTGTATATGCAATTCCTCAAACTGCTTCTGGTCGATAGTGGCCGGGGCATCCAGCATCACATCGCGTCCGCTGTTGTTTTTGGGAAATGCAATAAAGTCACGGATGCTTTCGCTGCCACCCAGGATAGCGCAAAGGCGGTCAAACCCAAAGGCAATACCACCATGGGGTGGGGCGCCATATTCAAATGCTCCCAGCAGAAAGCCGAATTTGTGTTGTTGTTCCTCTTCATCCATGCCCAGTGCGGCAAACATTTTTTCCTGTAGCCCGCGCTGATAAATACGGATAGAACCTCCGCCGATCTCGTTTCCATTCAGCACCATGTCATAAGCGTTGGCTTTGATGCCGGCATAGGGATGATTGAGGTATTCCGCAGCATTTTCGATCACCGGATTATGCTCGATCATCGTATTGATATCGCTCGGTTTGGGCGAGGTAAACGGATGGTGCCGGGCTACCCAGCGATTGCCCTCCTCATCGTATTCAAAAAGCGGGAAATCGAGTACCCACAGGAGTTTGTATTCATTGTCTTTGCGCAGTCCCAGTCGTTTGCCCATTTCGAGACGCAGTTCACTCATGGCTTTACGGGTGCGCTCTTCGGTACCGGCCAGCAGCAGTACCAGGTCACCGGCTTTGGCGCCTGCCGCATCGGCAATGGCTTTCAGCCGCTCCTCGGAGTAAAACTTGTCTACACTACTTTTATAAGTGCCATCGGTATTTACTTTAATAAATACCAGCCCTTTCATGCCGATCTGCGGACGTTTCACCCATTCTGTCAGTTCATCGGTTTGTTTACGGGTATATTCACTGCAACCGGGCACAGCAATGGCCAGTACAGTTTCCACGCTATCAAATACAACAAACCCGGCATCATTGACGAGGGCTGGCTCAACTGTACGGTTAGTATAAACGGAATCCGGTTTTTTTATCGTAAGCAATGGCATGCCAAAACGGATATCAGGCTTATCATTCCCATAGGTCCACATAGCCTCTTCCCAGGTCATACGGGTAATAGTCTCTGTATAATCGATGTCTTTTACTTCTTTGAAGACAGAGCGCACCATGCCTTCAAACATATGAAGGATGTCTTCCTGCTCTACAAAAGCCATTTCGCAATCGATCTGGGTAAATTCGGGTTGACGGTCAGCACGCAGATCTTCGTCGCGGAAACATTTTACGATTTGATAGTAACGGTCATAGCCACTTACCATCAGGAGTTGTTTGAAAGTCTGTGGCGACTGGGGCAGAGCATAAAACTGACCCGGGTTCATCCGGGAAGGCACCACAAAATCGCGTGCACCTTCGGGGGTGGATTTGATAAGGAAGGGGGTTTCAATATCCATAAACCCCTGTTGGTGCAGGTAATTGCGTGCAGCCCTGTTAACAGCATAGCGCAGTTCCAGGTTTTTTTTCACCGCATTGCGGCGCAGATCGAGGAAACGGTACTTCATACGCAGGTCATCGCCGCCATCGGTATCGTCCTGTATAGTAAATGGAGGTACGGCAGATTTGTTGAGAATGCTGAAGGAGCTAACAGCCACTTCCACATCACCGGTAGGGATATTGGGATTCTTATTGGTCCGCTCCCTTACCAGTCCGCTGGCCTGCAGTACAAACTCGCGCCCCAGTGGTGTATTTTCCAACTGGGTATTGAGTTCTTCATCAAAGACCAGTTGGGTAATACCATAACGGTCACGCAGATCAACAAAAGTGATAGCGCCAAATTTCCGAACGGTTTGTACCCAGCCGGCCAGGGTCACTTCTGTATTTGCCTGGGGCAATCTCAATTCTCCACAAGTATGGGATCTGAACATATAAATAAATCTTAGCTGATTGGTTTGACAGACCGGCCGGTTAAAGGTGGCCGGGGAGTCGCAAAGATAAGAAAGAGAAGGGTTTTGCTCAGGGCAAGAGCTTGCTTATATTTGGTTTTGCCATGCCTGTAGCCACCATCAAACGGATTATCCGTATACTTATCCGTACCAGTGCAACGACCACTGATATGGAATCTGAGCCCGAAACCGCCGCACTGACAGGTGAGATAAGAGCCTATGCAGGCTGGATAAGCGCTCATATTCCTTACTTCAACCGGTTATCAGTCACAGAGAAAGAACGCTTTATCAGGCGTGTATACTATTTCCGGCAACGAAAACAGTTTCATTTTCATGGAGTAGAACCACTTCCGGAAATTCCGGTACTGGTCAGTGCGGCAGCCGTGCAGCTTACTTTCGGTCTGCGCCGTTATCAACTTCCCTATTTCCGGCATATTCATATACTGGCCGATGCCTACCCGCTGCAGGATCACCAGGGACTATTTATCGGGCATGTGGATCGCCAGCAGATTTGCCTGTCCTGGAAGCATTTCCTGGAAGGCTATGCAGATGCTACGGATAATGTGAATGTGGCTATTCATGAAATGGCGCATGCCGTGCAATTCGAAAATTTTATTCCGCAAAAAGGGGTGGACTGGGAATTCAGAGCCGATTTTGAACGTTTTATGCAGGCAACCGGCCCGGCATTTCTCCTGGCAGGCATGGGGCGCCCCAGCTACCTGCGTCAGTATGCCTACACCAATGCCCGCGAATTCTGGGCGGTGAGCGTGGAAGCTTTTTTTGAAAATCCCGCTGCATTGAATACCCATATGCCCGGTCTTTATCAATTGCTGCGCGATGTCCTCAACCAGGATCCGCTCACGGGTCAGATACTTCCTCCACATGATGCTGTACGCCGATGAACTTACGGCAGAAGTATAAGAATTACAGTAGCAATTTCGTTTAACAAAATGCAGACCGCGTACTGCTGCAACTCCACCCGTTGTAATCAGTACTGCAGGCTGGCTGGACGTGGTTTTTCATTTTCTGAAAAAAATATTGGAACTGCCACCAGTTTTATGAAAATGATACTGTATTGATTTGTAAGTATTTTTCTGTAGCTCATCGTAGTTTTACTAAGGTGTAGTTCTATTGCATGCTTGCAAATCACACAGGCGTTTTTTACATTTATACCCGAACCGTACGCTATGCAAGCATTCCTCAGAAAACTGAACAGGTTTTTTGTGCAGGGCACAAAATCTCCCAGCCAGTTGCCACCATCAGAGGCAGCCGTGGATGAGCGCACGTATGAAAAATACGCCTTCATTATTGGTAGTGTGATCTCTTATTTCAACGATCTTTCTTCCGGGAGTAAGCGAAAATTTGTCAACCGGGTTCATCATTTCCGTCAACTCAAAAAGTTTCATTTCATAGGACTGGAAAATACAGAAGACATTGCTATACTGGTAAGTGCTTCTGCTGTACAGATCACATTCGGATTAAAGGATTATTATCTCCATTCGTTTAAAGATATCTATATACTCGCCGATGCCTATCACATGGATACAGATGATGAACTGTATATTGGTCATGTGGCGCCTGATGGTATCTATCTTTCGTGGAAACATTTCTTATATGGCTATGCATACAGGCACGATAATGTGAATGTGGCTGTACATGAAATGGCACATGCCTTATTGCACAACAATTATTTGTCACATTTTCAGAGCGATGCTCATTTCCGTCTCAATTATGAAAAGTTTTCAAGCAAGACGGGAAAAATATTTGCAGATGTAATTACACGCAGGCAAAGCTATCTGCGTAGTTATGCATTTACCAATATGCATGAGTTCTGGGCTGTAAGCGTGGAAGCTTTTTTTGAAAATCCGGCGGAGCTGCGCAAACATATGCCGGAGCTTTTTGAAGCACTTTGCCGTGTATTGAATCAGGATCCA
Source organism: Chitinophagaceae bacterium (assembly GCA_047600605.1). Taxonomy (GTDB): domain Bacteria; phylum Bacteroidota; class Bacteroidia; order Chitinophagales; family Chitinophagaceae; genus CAYMZZ01. Next base: position 801,109 of record JASGKK010000002.1, read on the forward strand.
TCCTCACCCGATAAACTTCTTTGAACCATAACCGTTAAACCGTAACTATGTTAACACTTCTACTCATTTATCATTGCCGCAAACTCATCCTCAAATATCGCCGTCAAAGGCTGGCACTGGCCTGATCATTTTTTTGAAAGGATGCGCGTAAACCGCTTTACATCTGCATCGGGCGCAATAGGAGAACCATATACCAGGTGATCTGTAAGCTGCCGCGCAAAGAATGGCCCCAATGAGCAGCCTTTGGTACCCATGCCATTGAGAATACCGATCTGCTGCTGCATCGGATGTAAACCCACAAATGGCCGGCGCTCCAGTGTAGCCGGCCGCATACCCGAGCGGTGTTCAATTACTTCAAAGGGATGTTTTAACCATCCCCGCAGTACCTCCTCCGTTTTTTCGCGGAATGCAGCGGTAGGACCCGGATCATCAAAGTCCCATACATAGCTGGCACCAACCCAAAAAAGCCCTGGTTCAGCGAGAGGTACCAGCATCATTGATTTTTTATAAATATGGTCAGCAGGCAAATGGTCGATCTTTACTACGAGCGCCTCTCCTTTATTAGGTGCAAAAGGCAGTGCGGTAAAATAGGGGTTTGTAAAAGAGGAAGTGCCATCGCAGAAAATGATCTTTTGTGCGGTCCGGTTTTTATAGGCAATACCTTCTTCGTGCAACTGTAAATGTTCAAGTTCAAATTTGTCTTCTGTCAACAATTTTTCCTGGTGCAGATAGCTGCGCCAGGCTGGCAACAGGGTTTCGAGATGTGCTGTATATACCGGTCTTATTTCACCGCAGCCAAAATCAAAGTTGAAATGGGCATTGAACCGGTTTTGATCGGGATAGCTGTGTACATATTTATCCCCCGTTTCCATTTTTTTCAGAAAGCTATCCTGTATAAACGGGTCGGGAAAAAAATCGATGATATTACGTGGCGAAATAGCTGTAATATTCAGGTCATGTCCTATCTCCTGATAAGCCTGCCAGGCAAATGGCAATACCTCATCCACCATCCACACCGTGACCAGCCGGCGACCGGTGACGGGATTGATAATACCCGCTGCCAGTCTCGATGGGCTGGTAGGAGCATGGTCATCTATCACATGCACACTCTTTCCTTCTTTTAATAAGTAATGCGATAAAAATGTTCCGCATACGCCCTGGCCAATGATAAGATAATCGGTTTGCATTTTGCAAAAATAGCTGATAGTTGACAGTGTTTAAAGCGTATAAAGAGTATAAAGGGTTTAAAGGGGCATCTGCCCCTTAATACTTAAAACTTATTACTTAGAACTTAATACTGTTATTTGTCAACTTTCTTATAGAGTATTTTCTTCCTTTTCTCAACCAATCTATTCTTATGAGCTTTCATTTTCAATACCGGCACCGGCATAGTTAAATAGGGCTCATGAAGAGTGACCTTGTGCAGGTTGTTGCCAATAGCTGCTGCGATGGTGCCAGGATAGGAAACGGGAGGGAAGCCGTCAAACAAAAAGCGAAGCGTATCATACTGCGGAATATCCTGCGCAAAATAATAAAGACTGTTGCCATAATGTGGCTTCGGACGGGCCGGAGGTATCACTACCTGGCGTATGGATACCGGGTCGCCAAACCGGTTAATGAATTGAAAAGAACTGATACTGGTGAATCGTGCAATCGAATCTGTTGCAAATACAAAGGAAGAGGAATGCTGTATGCTGTCGGCAAAAAACCAGATTGTATTAGGTCTGCGCAGCTCCCAGGTACCTGTAATCCTGCCATGCCGGTTAAGACCCGGAAAGAGCAGGCTGTCTTTATGCAGATCCAGTAAAGCCCAGTCAAAGCGTCCGGTACTGTCAAGATACAGGCGACTGCTGCTTTTGGAATCAGGGCGCCAGCTACCCTGCAAAGTACGGGGTGCAAGTGTGCAGGAGCTAACCAGGAGCAATAACCAGCAGAGGATCGCAATCGGCATGCAGCAAAACAGTTGACAATATTGAAGGTAAGTGAAAATGGGAATAAGCGGTCCCCGGTATTATAAACAAAAAGTGGATAAGCCATAGCTTACCCACTTTATTGTATAATGGATGATCCGTTTTAGTCAACGAGTATGCGCACGCCTTCACTATGCGCATTGAACTCGGGTGCATACATACACTGTATACTGGTCACGCCATTGCTGAAATCACCGGTATGTGTTACAAACAGGGAGTATTCGAAAACATAAGTGCCTTTGGGCAGATAACTGAAGAAGAAATGTGTACCTGCATCGCGGGTACTTTCATAATAACCCAGGCCGCCCTGCCATTTGTAACTGCTTAACACATTGACAGGCTCCAGGGCAGATGCACGCATATCTTTCATATGCACATATTCCATATCGCGGTCTGCACGCAGTTCGATACGCACTACAATTTTGTCGCCCACTTTTACATAATCGCCATCGGCAACAGGTTTCAATACAGGACCGCGATCAGTTTTTTGTTCTACAAACAGTTTCTTTTTCAATTGCAGGGGAGTGGCTGCACTGCTGATCTTATCCAGATCTTCAAAGTACTGCCAGTATACGGCACCCCAGGAGGGAGCAGTAGTAGTGCTGCCGGGCGCCTGAGTCACAGACAGGCTGATATTACCCATATCGGGTTTGATCTTTTCACCCTGTATGGATTGTTTGAAGTAGCCGGTACCTGCTTCCGATTTGGAATTGTCAAATTGCACACTGCCGGCACGGATAACCACAGCGGGTTGCTGCTCCAGCCATTTTGTTCCCTGCAGCAACAGGGCGTAACAGGCTTCCGCTGTTGCTCTTGTTGACTCCCAGCTATTGGTTTGTTTGTTGCGCAGCAGCCAGGTACGGAGCTCATCCGCTGTTTTCACATCCTTACCTGCTTCCATAAAGGCTTCTATTAAGAGTGCCTGACGCTCGATGGGGGCTTCATACCACCACCAGCTCCGGGTATTTATTTTCCAGTAGCGACCCAGTTCTTCCGACACAATGGATGTTTCTTTCAGCGATTTCAGAATAGCCGTGCTTGTTTTACTGTCGCCCTGGCGGTGCAGGATCAATGCCAGCATCCCTTGCATATATTTGTTCTGTTTGGTCCAGCTCAGCGGCAACCGGCCTTTGAAATAGGTAACGGCTTTTTGCGCAGCAGTAGCTGTTTTATATTCAGAAAAAAAGCTACGCATGTAGAAATACTGGATAGTGGAATAATCCAGCGTATAGGTACTGAGGTTGGTTTTACTTTTCACCAGCTGATCATAATATTTTTTGATCTGCTGATCGAGATAAGGAATCGCTTTGTCTGCAATAGCCTTCAGGTTTTTGTCTTCCGCAGCACTCAGCACATTCAGCTTGCGCAGGTGACCAATGCCGGTAAGGATGTATTGAGTGATATAGCGATCATCGGGTCCGCCTTTGAACCATACAAAACCGCCATTGCTGCTTTGCATCTGTTTCAGCTTTTCGAGATTGGCAGACAATTCACCAGCCATACGATTGAGGTCAAAAAGCAGGGCGATATTCCTTTTTTGCTCCGCTTCAGTTTTGGCCTGCAATACCCAGGGTGTTTCTTCGAGCAGGATTGCTTTCAGTTCCTGGTTTTTTTGCAGGTTGCTCAGCAAGGCAGCAGTATCGGTATTTTTCCATTGCTCAAATACCTGGCGGAGTTTGGGCGAACTGTTGGCAACCGAAGTAGCCAGTGCATTGGCATAATAACGGTTCCAGGTTTGCTCTGCACATTCATAAGGATACTCCATGAGGTAAGGCAGGGCCTGTACGGCATACCAGGCAGGATTGCTGCTGTATTCAACAGTAAGTGCATGGGACTGGAGTGTTTCCGAATTGCCGGATTGTTTCAGCTTATCAAAACTAAACTGCCGGGTGCCGGCACCATTTACATAAATGGGCAATGACTCGGTGACCAGCATACGGTTGCTGAGTACAGGCAATGAAGCTTCCTCACCATCGCTGTACTGACCGGCTTTGGCTACAATGCGGTAGGTTACCGCACGGTCAAACTGAAAGGGTATTTCTACCGCAAACTTCACTACTTCACTCTGACCAGCAGCTACGGTAAAATATTGCTGTGATTCTATGACATGGAAACGGCTGTCGAGCGGTTGATTGGTGGCGGCATCCAGTACTTCTACCTGTGCCTGTCCGGTCAGTTCGCCTTCACTGAGGTTGACGATCTTGGCGCTCCACTCCATCTTATCGCCTTCGCGCAGGAAGCGGGGCATATTGGGTTGTACCATCAACTGCTTTTGCGTGATCAGGTTGCGGGTGCTGTACCCCAATGCCAGGTCTTTGGTATGGGCCAGCGCCTGCAGCTTCCAGGTGGTCAGCGCTTCGGGCATGGTAAATGAAAATTCCACAGCGCCTGTGCTGTCTGTCCGCAACTGAGGGAAAAAGAAAGCTGTTTCATTGAAGCTCTTACGGGTGAAATTGGCAGCGTTGGAATTCGATGCATCCGATTTATCAACCATGCCATCGCCCTGCGCAAAAGCGACTGTGTCTGCTGACTCATTCATATAACCATTGGCCGCATCGACCTGTATACCCGGAGCATTACGTAACATTTCCGCAACAGGCGCTGGAGCAGACATCTTCATCTCTCTGGCGATTTTAGGCGCAGCAGCCCCCCCCAATGCATATGAGTATTCAAGTCCCGGAGCATGACTGATATAGTCATATTGCTTTTCAAATGACAACCATCTATCGAAATCGACCTGCCTGATATTGCTATTTGCTACACCAAACCCGGCCCGGCTGTTCCAGTTGATCCGGCTGTAATTTTCAAGCCAGATATCCGGTTTATTCCAGTTGTGCGGATAAAACTGATCAAGCGATGCATCGTACATGCTGACGAGTAACTCGGCGGCCAGTTTATCGGTCTTTTCCCCTTTAATCCTCACTTTCCATTTCTCTTCACTGCCCGGAAGGGTTTTGTCGCGGTAGGTCAGATATTCAATGCTGAGTTCTTTATTACTCCAGGGCACCCTGATGAGTTCTCCTTGCTGATGAACGCGGTTGTGTTTGACAAAGAGCAACGAGTAGTTTATTCCTCCACGATCGGATTCGGAAACGTTGAAATCGATTTTCTTGGCTTCCTTGTTTAATGGGAAATAATTGTAAGAAACAGTGTTGTTGTCATCCGATATTCCACGCTGGGTTGCCTGGATGATAAACAGGTTGTCGGCTGCTGTCGCCACTTCCAGTGTTGCTTTTTGGCCGGGCTCTATCGGTTGCAGCGTATTTGTCCAGCTATAGGCCGACAGATCAGCCAGTGCATTTTTCTCATCATAAAGATGCAGGTACGACATGCTTTTCACTTCTGCACCATTTTTATCCCAGGTGGTGACTTCCAGTATATAGTGACCGGGAGTCTGTTTGGCGCCTTTGGTGATCCAATTGCCAGTGGCTTTGCTGCTATCCGTTTTTTCCAATGCAGTGGCCCCCTTTTCCCAGGATTTGTAATTGGTCTCATCTGCATATTCGTCATTCGGAAACAGGCGGATGTATTCTTCTTTGCTTAAGGTAAACTGATCTGGTTGATTCCAGAGCCGCTGACGGATCAGCCTTTTTTCTTCTTTCAGCCTGATCAGGCGTACCTGTATTTTGGCCGCCTGCCATTCACTATTGTTGTTTTCGGTGAAAATGCGGATGTTGTGCAGGCTATCAGCAGGTAACTGCTCTGCATAGCTGGTGCGTATCATCAGCGACTTATAACTGGCCGTAACGGTTTTTTCTGCACTGCGGGTTTCTCCATTGATGTCTGTTACATCGGCATACACCACATAGTCAAAGGCCGGGTCTGTTTTTTTGTCCAGGTTTTTGTCAGGAATAGCTTCAAACCTGACGCGGAAACGTCCCTGTGCATCCGTTACCGTTTCACCATGTGTTATTTCCATGGGCTGTACGGGAGGCAACCATATTTTACGGCCCCAGATAGGGTAAGGAAAACGTGCCTGACGTACCACGCGGTAGCTGACTTTTGCACCATCAATATTGTTGCCTGCATAAGCGCGTGCCTGACCAGTCACTTCAATAGTGTCGCCTACCTGGTAAGCGCCTTTGAGTGCTTCATATTCTACTGAAAACTTGGGGCGTTTGTATTCTTCCACATTAATACCGGCTGAGCCCTGTTCTTTTTTGGTATAAAGCGTGAAATGTCCGGTAAGACCACTGGCCGGCAATTGGAAGCGTGCCTGGAAAGACCCATAATCATTGCTGGTAACCTTTACCGAGTCGATATCCTGGCCATTCATATCGCGCAGGTAAAGCGTGGTACTGTAATTGATCAGTATGTCAGATCCCATGCTGCCCGGTTGGCGGATCAGCAGGATGCCTTTTACAAAAAGCTGTTGCCCGGGCCGGTACAGGCTACGATCTGTAAACAGAAACAGTGAAGGCACAGGTTTTGCCGGTTCCTGCGGCTGACGATAATAATAGGTGGCTGCTTCATTTTCGAGAAACAGACGATCTTTCTGGTAAGTAATATCCAGCAAGATGTTGTAGCTATACCGGTTTTGTTTATCAACAGCAGGTTGTGGCAGTTGAAAAAAACCTTTATCGTTGCTGGTATAGGTTTGTCCTTTTTCCAGCACGTACTTTGATTGTTTATAATCATAAGCACGTGTATAACTGGTGATGCTGGCGCCTTTGAGTGGTTGTCCGGTTTCGCGATCCAGCACAAAATAATCACGGTCGCGGTTCACATAGCTGATGGCAGATACATTGAACAGGGCAGCGCCTATCAGCGTTTTCTTGCTGGTAAAATCAGCAGCAGAGCCGGCCAGCAGGAAATACTGACCAGGTTCAAGTGCATCTACCTTTATTTCTGCACTATGTTCCTGAAGATCGTTGGTAGCGGGCATTGACTGAGACCAGCTACGCACCGCAGGCGCACCGAGCAGTACGGTCCAGTATTTTTCATCATAGCTGTTTTCAAACTGATCTCTCAGCGTCTTTGTAGCTTTTACCAGTCGCAGATGCAGGGTTGAAAGATTTTTATAAGAGATAAGCGAACGGAAAGGCTGCCCCGGCACATTTACACCTTCCAGTTTCAATTGAAGTGAGGGCAGATTCAATTGCTGTAATAGATTATAGGCGTTGACAAACCCTTCGCTGCTGTCTTTACTGGCTTTCTCCAGCGGATTATTAAGTACCTGCTGACAAATTTCTTTAGCCTTGATCAGGCTGTAACGATGAGTGGTGTCGCCAAAAGGTTCATAGCTGTTTCCCTGATCCTGATAATAGGCGGCAACCAGGTACCAGGCCTGTGCGGCAGCAGGCAGATTATTGTATTGATGAGCTATATGATTAACGGCCAGAAAATATTGTTCGTCTTTGTCTTCATGTACGGAATGGCTGCGTACATACAGCAGCCGGTCAAGGTCTGCGTCAATCAGTGCATCAGGTTTTGCATCATTCAGATGGAATGCAATCAGCTTTTGGTACAGCAGCAGCGCCTTGTGCTGTAGCGAAAGGCTATCGGTGGTAGTAAACTTTCTGTGTACAAAATCTGCGGCCGGATCCATGGCAGCAGCCTGGTTAATCTCAAATGCGTAAGCAGGCTTGCTGATATTGCGTTCGTCATTCTTAAAGTACTCCAGGGCCCGGTGTGCCAGCAGATCCCATAACGTAGGGCGGAGGTGGCGGCTGTTGCCTTTGACCAGTATGGCATCATACGGCTCCAGCTTTGTGCCCTGCAGTAATTTTTCCTGACTTAGCGATTGCAGGTAAAGCGCACTTATCTTTTTATGAAAATCGTCTGTTGTCCAGGTATTGATATCATCTTTTTTGAAATCAACTGTATTGCTGCGATCATACAATCGCCAGCGCAACTCTAGGAATTTTTGCCAGTAAAGCTCTGCCTGCAGGCTTTGCAGGATGGCTTTAGCTGTGGGTGAGGCACCCGGCAATTCCTTTTCCAGGTCAAGAATAGCCTGTTGTTTATTATCTTCCTGCAATTCGGTTTGCAGACCAGCCATAAAGATCAGGCACTTGAGTTGCTGTGCTTCCGCGCGGTCCTTTATTGCCAGTGCTTTGATCTTTTTTACTTCGGCCAGGGCCGACTGAGGAAGTTGCTTTTTAACAAATTCTTCCACTTTCTTCCATTCCTTTTCATAAGGTGGGCGGGAAGACTGCCCCATGGAATCTTTGCTGCTCATAAAGAATAAGGTAACTGTTAAAAGACTGAACAGGAACTGTTTCATAGTAATGTGAGATTAATGGTAGTACAAGGTACTTAATTTCAGTTATCGCCAATTAGATGCATAAAATGGGAAAAATGCACAAAATAATGTGCTGGTGTGAAATAATGTGCTGGTGTGTTAATGTGCTAAAGTGCTAATGGTGATTTGAAAATTTGAGGATTTGAAGATGGGTGATGAATGTGCTGATGTGCCAGTGTGCTAATGTCTGCTTCTACGTTCTTTGCGACCTGGTGCATGGAGTTTTTTTTCTGCCAATGACCGGGCAGGAGGTGGAAGCGTTGCATGGCCGGGGAAATATTAATGAGATGATTTGAAGATTTGAGGATTTGAAGATGGGGAGAATATGCTGATGTGCCAATATGCTAATGAAATCTTTGCGTCCTTTACCCGCTTTGCGCTCTTTGTCCGCTTCGCGTTCTTTGCGCCCCTATAGATATGCCCTTTTTTCGAAAGTTTAATCGGTATAAAAAGATTGTTTTTTCTTAACTACAGCGGCTTCTTTTTTATTTTTTTATAAAGTTTGATGTAATCTTTTTCTGCATCATTAACATTAAATAACGATTCGCTGAAACCCTTTACTGTACTTGGTTTGAGGATGCTTGTTGTCGTGAAAAGAAGCTGTCTGAAATCCCTTTAACGTTTCCTTTCTCCTTTTTTGGCACGATGGCACAGGCTTTGAAAATGATAGTACAGATTCGTTATTGAATCGGCTTTTAAAACTAAAGTATATGAAAACAATTTTTACCCTTTTATCTTCTTTGTTCATCAGTGCTTCGGTATTAGCTGCCGATGCCAAACAGAAGAGTATGGTTACTATTAAATCTGTAGATAACCAAAACATCATGGTGGTATTGGATGGCAAACGTTTTGATGCTAATGACAATTCCATTATGATCAGCAATCTCGATGCCGGTCAGCACAGTGTAAAAGTATATCGTCTGCGCAACAACGGCGTGTTCAACATTCTTGGCAGACGTTACGAAGTGGTATACAACAGTACTGTGAGCCTGAAAAAACGGACACATCTGTTAATCACTATCGAACGCAATGGTTTTATCTCCATGCAGGAGAATAAACTGAAAAACGGCCGTGGTTTTGAATATGACGACGATTATGACTACGACGATTATTATGAAAATGACCGTTATGCCACCGGTATGAATAAAGCAGAATTTGACCGTATGCTGCAGTCGATCAGCCGCGAATGGCTGGAGAGCAACAAGATCAAATCTGTTACCCAGGTTACAAAAACCAACCGGTTTACTACCGATCAGGTTAAAGAGCTGATGCGTCTTTTCACATTCGAAAACTATCGTCTCGAAGTAGCCAAGCAGGCCTATGTCAATACCGTCGACAAATGGAACTACTCAGAAGTAAATACACTGTTTAGTTTCCAGGCCAGCAAAACAGAACTGGACCGTTATATCCGCAGTCAACGTTAGGGTTTTATATAAGGGTAGAAAAGCCTCCGAAAGGGGGCTTTTCAGTTATAAGTTTTAAGTGATAAGTAGTAAGTGAGGTAAAAGGTGGGGGGTAGGGGGTGTAAGTGAAAGTAACAGGTTATTAGTATAAATAGTAAGGGCCTCTTAAGAGGCCCTTACTATTTATAAGACGGTTAACTGTCAACCGTCATCTGTCAACTATTTCTTCCCGATTACTTCGGCCATTTTTTTGCCGATATCAGCGGGACTGCTTACTACATGGATACCGCATTCGCTCATAATTTTCATTTTGGCAGCGGCTGTATCATCTGCTCCGCCTACGATCGCACCGGCATGACCCATACGGCGGCCGGGAGGAGCGGTTTGGCCAGCGATAAAACCGACAACAGGTTTTCTGTTGCCATCGGCTTTGATCCAGCGGGCGGCTTCGGCCTCCATGCCACCACCAATTTCACCGATCATAACAATGGCGTCGGTTTCCGGATCATTCATAAAGAGTTCAACAGCTTCGCGGGTTGTGGTACCAATGATGGGGTCGCCACCAATGCCCACAGCCGTGGAAATGCCCAGGCCAGCCTTTGCTACCTGGTCGGCAGCTTCGTAGGTAAGTGTTCCTGATTTGGAAACGATACCGATACGGCCCTGTTTGAATACAAAACCTGGCATAATGCCCACTTTGGCTTCGCCGGCAGTAATTACGCCCGGACAGTTGGGGCCGATAAGACGGGTATTTTTGCCCTGCAGGTAATTTTTAACTCTCACCATATCCTGTACGGGAATGCCTTCGGTAATACAAACCACGAGTGCTACACCAGCTTCGGCCGCTTCCATAATGGCATCGGCAGCAAAGGCAGGCGGTACAAATATGATGCTGACATTGGCGCCGGTTGTTTTTACACAATCAGACACTGTATTGAAAATCGGCCGGTCCAGATGGGTGCCACCGCCCTTGCCGGGGGTTACACCACCCACTATATTGGTGCCAAACTCGATCATCTGTGAAGCGTGAAAAGTGCCCTCCGTGCCGGTAAATCCCTGCACCAGCACTTTGGAATTCTTATTAACAAGAATACTCATGTAGAATGCTTTTTCGGTGAAAAGTCCGGCAAAAATAGGGGAAAATGGCGACTGCAAAAGAGCTAATTCATTCCCCGCACATTAAGATCCGATTAATCCTTGCCGGAGGAGCTGCCGGAACGGCGGCCGCTTTCCTGCATCATCCGCATCTGTTTGGCATCGCGCAAAAATTCAGAGGCAAAAATGAAGTCATTAAGCCGTTTATTATCGCTGAAAATAATCTCTTTATTACTGCCTTCCCACTCCTTATTGCCTTTGTACATATACAGGATATAATTGCCGATCTCCATCAGACTGTTCATATCATGCGTATTGATAACAGTAGTGATATTATACTCTACAGTGATCTCCTGGATCAGACGGTCAATAACCAGTGAGGTCTGCGGATCGAGCCCAGAATTAGGCTCATCACAAAAGAGATATTTGGGATTAAGCACAATGGCACGCGCCAGCGCCACACGTTTTTTCATACCCCCACTCAGCTCCGAAGGAAATTTTTTATTCGCCTCTACGAGGTTGACCCTTGCCAGAACCTCATTTACCCGATGCAGTTTCTGGGCATAGTTGTCACGGGTAAACATATCGAGGGGAAACATCACATTCTGCTCCACGGTAAGACTGTCAAACAGAGCCGAGCCCTGAAAAAGCATACCAATCTCTTTGCGGATATTGGCCATTTCGGCAGCACTCATATTGGTAAACTCCTGTCCGTCATAAAGGATACTGCCACTGTCGGGAGCAAACAGACCGACTATACATTTCATCAGTACGGTTTTACCGCTGCCACTGCTGCCAATGATGAGATTGCACTGACCGGCTTTCATTACAGCCGATACATCCTGGATCACAGTCTTGTCGCCAAAGCTCTTTCGTATATTCTTTACTTCAATCATGGTTACAGGAGTAATGCAGATAAGAGGTAATCGGCAAACAGCAGCATGATACAGCTTACTACCACCGCTTTTGTACTGGCCCGGCCAATTTCAAGCGCACCTCCCTGTACATAATAACCGTAAAAGGCAGGTATGCTGCAGATAATAAAGGCAAATGTATAGGACTTGGCCAGGGCAAAAGTGACATTATAGGGAATAAAGGCTTCATGAAGCCCTTTATCAAACATATCAGTGGAAAGAATACCGGCAGCGCTGCCAGCCAGTCTCCCCCCCCATATGCCGAGTACCATGGCAATGATCACCAAGAGGGGGATCATCAGCAGACCGGCCACAATTTTGGGCATGATCAGGTACGATTTGGTATTGATGCCCATGATCTCGAGGGCATCAATCTGCTCACTTACCCGCATATTGCCCAGTTCGCTGGCTATTTTACTACCAACCACACCCGCCAGTACAATACAGCTAAGGGTGGGAGCAAATTCAAGGATTACCGTATCACGTACTATCTGGGCAATAGTGCTTTTGGGAATGAGTGGGGTCAGCAACTGATATGCTGTCTGCAGGGTGGATACCGCACCGATGAATACAGAAATAATGGTAACGATCCCTAACGAACCGATACCTATTTCCGAACATTGGTGCATGAACTCTTTCCAGTACATCTTTCCGTTTTCCGGACGCGAGAACATGCCCTTCAGCATCAACAGGTACCGGCCTATATCACGAATTATGGTCATGGACAGATTTGAATGTAAAATACGAAGAAACAGTGATTAGTGGCCTGTAGCCAGTGGTCGGTGATCAGATAAAAAAGCTCAAATGGTTGAGTAAACCGAATTTGTCGGAGAGCGACAGACCAACCTAAATTGCCGATCACTGGTCACCGGTCACTCCTGTTACATATCTCTGCTGACTTTCTTAAACCTTTTCCACCACGATGAACGTTTTACAATTTCTTCGGTCTGCTGGTTTTTGCATTTGATCTGTGCATCCACCACAGTGATGAGAGCCATATTGACAATGCTGCGTACAGAACTGCCCAATTGCAGTACATGCACCGGCTTTTTGAGTCCCAGCAGGATTGGTCCGATAGCATCCGCATCACTCAGCTCTTTCAGGATGTTGTAAGCAATATTGCCCGAAGCCAGGTTCGGAAAGATCAATGTATTTACGTCTTTATCCACCAGTTCGGAGAATGGATAATTTTCTTTCAGCAATTCCTTGTTGAATGCCACGTTGGCCTGCATCTCTCCATCCACGATCAGTGAAGGCATTTTTTCCTTTACTATGCGGCGGGCTTCCGACACCAGCCTTGCTTCGGCACTGTTGCTGCTGCCAAAGTTGGAATAGCTGAGCATGGCAATCCGTGGCACAATATTGAAATGACGCACTTCTTTGGCCACCTGCAGGGTGATCTCTGCCAGTTCTTCGGCTGTTGGGTTGAAGTTTACCGTAGTGTCGGCGAGGAAGAGTGGTCCTTTTTTGGTAAGCATGATATACATGCCCGCAATTTTCTTAACACCCTCTTCCGTACCAATTGTGTGCAGGGCAGGCCGGATTGTATCAGGATAGTTTTTGGTGAGGCCGGAGATCATGGCATCTGCATCTCCGCATTCCACCATCATACAGCCAAAATAGTTGCGGTCGCGCATGATCTTTTTAGCCTCATAGGCATTGAAACCACGGCGGCTTCTTTTCTTGAAAAATATTTCGGCGTACTGAACCCGCTTTTCTTCGGTGTTTTCATGCCGTGGATCATGTATGGGAAATTCGCTGATATCAATGCCATTTGCCGCAGCAATATTCTTGATCTTCGTTTCATCGCCCAGCAAAATCGGGTAGGCAATACCTTCATCAAAAACGATATTGGCTGCTTTGAGGATCTTGACATTATCGGCTTCTGCAAATACGATCCGTTTGGGATCGCGCCGGGCTTTGTTGCCCATCACACGCATCACCTGGTTGTCGAGTCCAAGTCGTTTATTGAGATCGGTTACATAAGCGTCCCAGTCGGTGATGGGGAACTGTGCTACTCCGCTTTCCATAGCAGCACGGGCTACAGCAGGAGCCACGGTAGCCAGCAGGCGCGGGTCCAGGGGTTTGGGAATAATATAATGCGGACCAAAAGACATGGTCTTTTCATTATAGGCCAGGGTTACGATATCCGGTACAGGCGTCTTTGTCATTTCTGCCAGAGCCTTTACAGCTGCCATCTTCATGGCTTCGTTGATCTGTGTGGCACGTACATCCAGCGCCCCGCGGAAGATATAAGGGAATCCCAGTACGTTATTAACCTGATTGGGATAATCGCTGCGACCAGTAGCCATGATAATGTCTTTGCGGGCAGCAGTGGCATCTTCCCAGCTGATCTCCGGATCGGGATTGGCCATGGCAAATACGATCGGATTTTTGGCCATGGATTTTACCATATCCGTACTTACTGTATTGCCGGCACTAAGACCAATAAACACATCTGCATCTTTCATTGCCTGCTCCAGGGTCAGCTCTGCTTTACCATTGGCAAACTTCACCTTCACTTCATCGAGGTCGTTGCGGTCTTTATGCAAAACGCCTTTGCGGTCAAACATGAGAAAATTCTCAAAGCGGGCTCCCAGTGCTACATACAACTGCACGCAGGCCATGGCGGCAGCACCCGCACCATTAACTACAAAACGTACCCGTTCGATCTTTTTCTTCTGAATCTCGAGGGCATTGAGCAGGGCTGCGGCACTGATGATGGCAGTGCCGTGCTGGTCATCATGCATTACGGGAATGTGCAGCTCTTCTTTCAGCTTTTGTTCGATATAAAAACACTCCGGAGCTTTAATGTCTTCCAGGTTAATACCCCCGAAAGTGGGTTCCAGTGCTTTTACGATCTGTACAAATTTTTCCGGATCTTTTTCATTGATCTCAATGTCGAATACATCAATATCTGCAAAGATCTTGAACAATACCCCTTTCCCTTCCATAACCGGTTTGCCGGCTTCGGGGCCAATATCGCCGAGGCCCAGCACAGCCGTACCATTACTGATTACAGCTACCAGGTTGCCTTTGGCCGTATATTTATATACATTCTCTTTATTGGCAGCAATTTCTTTACAGGGTTCGGCCACTCCGGGTGAGTAGGCCAGCGACAGATCCCGCTGGGTCTTTGCATCTTTGGTTGGGATCACTTCGATTTTTCCGGGTCTTCCTTTGGCGTGATATTCAAGAGCCTGTTGACGGCGCATTTCGTTCTTCATAATAATTCTGTTTATAACTGTAACCTGTCTAAGCAGATGCAGTCTAAGAAAACGGGCGCAAGGTACAAAATTCAAATTTGGGCGCTTTTTTATGAGCGGTAAGCCCGGATTTTGCAATTCCCCTGCTTTTGATCATCTTGTTATCAAATATAAATGCAATAAAATAAATGGTGAATGAACCCATTGTCCGCACACAGGATCTGAATTATTCTTATGCGGCCGGTATACCCACCCTGCAACAAGTAAACCTGGTGGTACCCAAAGGCAGTATCTACGGCTTCCTGGGGCCCAATGGCGCCGGTAAAACAACCACGCTGCGCCTGCTGCTCGGCCTGCTTAAAAATCAGCAGGGATCCCTGGAGATCTTCGGCCAGAAATTTCCCGGACAACGTCTCAATATCCTGCATCGTATAGGCTCGCTTATTGAGCAGCCATCACTATATGGGCATCTTACCGCTACAGAAAACCTGGAAATTTACCGGCGCATCTATCAGGTCGATAAATCGCGAATCACTACCGTATTGCAACTGGTGGGATTGCAGGATACCGGACGCAAAAAGGCGCGGCAGTTTTCATTGGGTATGAAACAGCGCTTATCCATTGCCATTGCATTGCTGCATCAACCGGAACTCCTGATCCTCGACGAACCTACCAACGGTCTCGATCCCAACGGAATTATTGAAACCCGTGAACTGATCAAGAAACTTAACCGGGAGCATAATACAACCGTGCTGGTGTCAAGCCATATCCTCAATGAAGTGGAACGCATGGCTACACATGTAGGGATTATTCATAAAGGAAAAATGCTGTTTCAGGGTACATTACCCGAGCTGCAGCAAATGAAATCCAAGCAAGCTGCGCTGGAAATAGAAACGGCCGATAATGCACGCGCGGCAGGCCTGCTCGTTTCCCGGTATGCCGTTCAGGAAACGGAAACGCAACTGGTATTGCCTTATCAGAGCAAAGAAGAAACGGCTGCTATTAACCGGCAACTGGTGCAGGCAGGCATTGATGTGTATTCTATTCATGCGCGTCAAAACGACCTGGAACAATTATTCATCGACATCACAAGCAATAACTAATGAACTTTCTCAGTACGGTCAGAATCAATTTAATGAAAACGCGCCGCAGCGCTGCGGTATGGCTCAGTATATTGGGTGCCGGTGTGATTCCACTGGTTTTTTTCCTTATGTATATAGTCAAACCCACCAGGTTTTATGCCGGTAGCCAGCAAATGGGCTGGGCCAGCCATATTGCCCGTTCCTGGGAAAGCTTTGCCTCCTTTCTGCTGCCCATGTTTGTGGTCCTGATCTGCAGCCTGGTATTACAGATCGAGTATAAGAACAATACCTGGAAACAGGTGTTTGCATCCCCATTGTCTATCGGCCAGATATTCTTCAGCAAACTGGTGTCTATCGTTCTCATGACATTGCTGCTGATGCTCATGTTTAATGTCTTTGATATTCTTGCGGCGATTGTACCTAACCTGTTTTACCCCAAATACGGCTTTCTGAAACATGCTATCGACTGGGGGGCGTTACTAAAATTGAATACAAAAACTTTTATATCGTTGCTGGGTATTATTTCTCTTCAATACTGGTTAAGCCTGCGTTTCCGGAATTTTATAGTACCTATTGGCATCGGGCTGGGTTTGCTGATTATATGTATGGTAGCGCTAAACTGGGAGCATTCCGATAAACTCCCTTATGCATTTCCCTTACTCACACTGATGCATAGCTTTGAAGGCAAAACATCCGGCAGTTCGTTTTTCTTTAATCATGAACTCAACTCGATCGCTTATTTTCTGGTATTTACTTTGCTTGCATTTCTGGATCTGCGGTTTCGCAAGGAGCGGGGGTAGTATGCATACCTGATTGATTGTCAGTGTTGTGTCATGCTGCAAACGCAGAAGCAACTTTTTTCGTAAATATGCGTTTACAACAAACAACAAAATCCAGGACGGTATGAAGCAAATGAAAACGATCGGAGGCATCCTGCTGGCAGGGGGCCTTTTATTTTTTACATCCTGCCGCAAGAATGACAGTTCCGGCAGTGGCACATCTGCAGCTGATAAGATAAAAGATACCACGATCTCCTATACGCGTGATATTTATCTCTGGTATTCCCAGATACCCGGCAATTTTAATGCACGCAGTTATGCAGATCCCAACGCCATTATGGAAGCCATCCGCGCATATAGCCAGGAGCCCGGCTTTACCAATCCGGTCGACCGCTGGAGCTTTGCTATCAAGCAGGCCGAGTGGGATAATGTAAGCGGTGGTATTGCACAGGATTTTGGCTTAAATGTATTTTTCCGGACCGAAGGCGATCTGCGTGTACGTATAGCAGAGCCCAACTCACCAGCTGGTCAGGCAGGCATCCGCCGGGGTTGGCGTATTACAAAGATCAATGGCAGCACCAATATTGCTACCAGCAATGCCAACGCGATTGTAGATGCTATTTATTATAGCAGTTCGGTAGCACTTACTTTCCTGAAACCAGATGGCAACAGTGTGGATATATCGCTCAATGCAGGTACCTACCAGGAAAAGATCGTGTTACTCGATTCAGTGTACACTGTGGGTGCGGGTAAGGCCGGCTATATGGTGTACAATTCCTTCCTCGGCGACTCATCACAAACAGTGAATGAATTTGCACGGGTAATGAACCGTTTCATAGCTCAGGGGGTAAATGATGTGGTAGTAGATCTCCGCTACAATGGAGGTGGTTATGTAACCTATCAGAATGAGCTCGCCAATTACCTGGTGCCAACTGCCGGTAATGGACAACTCATGATGCGCCAGCAGTACAATGACAAGTACACACAGTTCAATACTTCCACCAATTATACTAAAAAAGGGACGCTCAACCTGCCTCGTGTATTCTTTATCGTGAGCAGCAATACGGCTTCTGCCAGTGAATTGCTGATCAATAACCTGAAACCGTATGCACAGGTGATACTGGTCGGTCCTTCCCGTACCTATGGCAAACCTGTAGGATATTTCAATATTCCCGTAGGCGACTGGTACATATTCCCCGTATCATCCCGTACTACCAATAAAAATCAGGAAGGAAATTATTTTGATGGCTTTGCGCTCAATAATACAGCGGCCGATGGACTGGATAAGGATTGGGGAGATATTACAGAGACCTGCCTGGCCAGTGTGATAAAGTATATCGGAACAGGTGCATTTCGTATGGCATTGCCTGAAGAACCGACTTATACAGAATCGCCTGCCGTAACAGCTGCCAATAAGCGCATTAGTGACCATTCATTTAAAGGCATGGTGGTGTCAAGAAAATTTTAGACAATACACCGGATAAAAGAAAGGTCCGCCATATGGCGGACCTTTTTTAATGCGTATGCTTTTTCTTTTTACAGGATCTTTTTTTGCAGGTAGTGATCGCTTCTTTTTTTACACTGCTGCTATCCATAATGATCCGGCGGTTGATCAGCAGCGAATCGGCTTTGGCCGCTGCGGCAGGAGCTCCGGGGGCGGTCAGCGCTTTACGGATAGGCTCCCTCACCGGAGCTTGCTGAGCGCCAGCGGTAGTTGCCAG
Organism: Chitinophagaceae bacterium; assembly: GCA_047600605.1. GTDB lineage: Bacteria > Bacteroidota > Bacteroidia > Chitinophagales > Chitinophagaceae > CAYMZZ01. Next base: position 819,523 of record JASGKK010000002.1, read on the forward strand.
TATGATCAGAAAAGCGAAAAAAAAGAACTGCTTTTTCATGATAATAATATTTAGCAGTAAGACGCTGTCTGTACGGTAGCGTTTAGTGTATACTACTAAAGAAATGTTAAGAACAGGCGGGCTATTACAGCTTGCTCACATCTGCACCGGCACCCATCCAGGCCATCATACCAATACCGATCTCAATCGCATTTTCGTCGATATTGAAGGTAGGGGTATGCACACCCGATACAATTCCTTTTTCAGTATTCATGACACCGAGCCGGAAAAAGCAACCCGGTATGAGTTGTGAGTAGTAGCCAAAATCTTCTGCCCCCATCCGCATTTCGGTTTCTTCCACATGAGCTGAGCCCATATACGCAATGGCCTGTTCTACCGCAATAGGATGTAATTTCTCATTATTGTAAACTGATGGATAACCTACATCAATATGAAGATCAATTTCTCCGCCTGCACTTTGGGCCACACCGGATACAGTGCGGCGGATAAGCTCATGCGCTTTGAAACGCCAGGCCTCATCCATGGCACGGAAAGTACCTTTCAGCTTTACTTCATTGGGAATTACATTGGTGGTGGAGCCGCCATTGAAAGCGGTAATGGATAATACCGTTGGATTAAAAGGATTGTTATACCTGCTTATCAACTGCTGCAGCTGAATGATCAGTTGCGATGCCATGAGTATGGGATCAATACAAAGGTGCGGCGAAGCAGCATGACCGCCTTTCCCTTTTACGGTAATATAAAGCTCATCTGCGCTGGCCATTACTTTACCAGGGCGGAAACTCACCTGGCCGGTGGTTAATCCAGGATGCACATGTAACCCAAAGATGGCCGAGGGGGCAGGGTTTTGCAACACACCATCACGGATCAGCAGACTGGCTCCGCCCGGATTTTTTTCTTCACCCGGCTGAAAGATCAGTTTTACCGTACCCTCCCATTTTTCTCTTAATTCCTGTAGAATGCGGGCAGCACCCAGCAGGCAGGTGGTGTGTACATCGTGCCCGCAGGCATGCATTACACCATTATTTTTTGATTTATAGGGAATATCGTTTTCTTCCTGAATAGGCAGCGCATCCATATCGGCCCGCAAGGCCACAACACGGCTTTGCGGATTACGACCTTCAATGATGCCTACCACACCGGTTTCGGCCATTACCGTAAATGGAATACCCAGCTCATTTAGTTGGGATTGCACAAAACGGGAGGTTTCAAATTCCTGGTAGCTCAGTTCAGGATGTGCATGCAGATGGTGCCGTACAGAAATATAATCAGGGGCATAGCGGGCAGCCAACTGCTTAATGGTAGTTATCATGTTACAAAAATAACGATTGCACTGCTGTCAATGCAAACCGGCCCGGACATCCTGTACTGAAATCACAGAAACAGGATAAACCGGACCGGCTTTTAAAAGGGGATTAACAAAAATCAGGGGGTATCATCCCGGAGGCTGTCGCCCGAGAGTTCTACCATGTCATTCATTATATATACACCTTTGGGAAAATAATCATTTAATCTTTTCTGATATTGCTCAGCTTCTTTGCGGTCTTTAAAATTGCCGGCTTTTAACTTATAGAAAGGGCTTTGATGCCACAGGTAGGCCTTCAGTTCAGGAAAATAGGTATATACCTTGGTCTTCGCGGCAAGCGCTTCATCGCGGCTGTTGGTACTGATAATCATCAGGCGGAACCCCTTGACGGTACGCCGTGCATCGCGGCTGGTTTCTTCATTTATCTGAGCTTGTTTGGCTACCAGCAGGTCTATCCGGGGGTCTTTATGCACCAGTACAGATTGCCGGGTAGTATCCGGCACCGTTTCCTGTGCCTGCAGACTGATCGTTACGGCCAAAAAGAAAAGAGAGAAAAAAAACTTATTCATAGCTATCAGGGTTCAAAAATCTTACCAAAAATAGTGATCAGTGGCTGGTCGTCAGTGGTCAGGCTCAATAGTTAACGGTTCCTTATACCTTTTGCCTTATACCTTTCTCCTCTTTCAATATCCTCCCCCCGCGCCGGCAATATTCTCTACCGGGTGCCAGGTAGTTTTAATTTCCTGGGTATCCATAATAAAATAGGGCGACTGGCCTTCATTCTCTTCCCAGTCTGTATTATCATGGATGGTGATTCTTTTAAGATTACTGGCAGAGCGTTCGCGAAGTTGCTGCTGCAGTGCAGCATCCTGTCCGCAATAGATCACTGCATTTACATCCATATGATCAGCCATCCAGGGAGCCAGTTCAGTTGCCTGACCAGTAAGGATATTAACTACTCCACCAGGCAGGTCAGACGAGTTAAGTACTTCGGCAAAAGTAACGGCACAAAGCGGTTTTTTCTCAGCCGCTACAATTATACAAGTGTTGCCGCCGGCAATAACAGGAGCCATTACTGAAACAAGACCCAGCAATGAACTGTTCTGTGGCGTCAGGATAGCCACTACACCCATTGGCTCGGGTGCAGAAAAATTGAAATGAGAACTGGCTACCGGGTTGACGGCACTGAAGAGTTGCTGGTATTTATCTGTCCAGCCTGCATAATAAATAAGCCGGTCGATTGCCAGGTTCACTTCTTTTTCTGCTGCACGCCGGTTACTGTCCTGCAATAGCAGTTCTTCAATGAATTGTGTTTTTCGTCCTTCAAGCATTTCGGCCATGCGGTACAGGATTTGCCCGCGGTTAAAGGCAGCCCGGCTGCTCCATCCGCCAAATGCAGCTCTGGCAGCGATGACAGCTTCGCGAAAATCTTTTCGTGAACTCAGGCATACATTAGCCAGTTGCCTGCCTGCCGCATTTACGGGAATATAGTAACGTCCCGATTCGGTACGGGGAAACTGTCCACCAATATAGATTTTATAGGTCTTCAACACTTCCAGACGGGCAGGAGCAGTGCCTGTACCATTGGAGGCGACAGTAGTTGTATTTTTTGAAGAAGTTGCCATTACAATTCGTTTTTGCTGAACAAAGTTTGGTTGCCGGATAGTAGGTTAGCGAAGCGATAAATAGGGCAGAAGTCCATGCAGGCCTCCTTCACGTCCATAACCACTTTCTTTATAACCGCCAAAAGGAGCAGTCGGGTCAAATTTGTTGAAGGTATTGGCCCATACCACACCTGCACGCAGGCGTTTGGTCATATTAAATATCTTGGAACCTTTATCGGTCCATACACCTGCACTAAGTCCGTATGGAGTATTGTTTGCTTTTTCGATTACTTCGTCATCCGTACGGAATGTAAGGATAGCGAGTACAGGTCCAAAGATTTCTTCCTGTGCTATCCGGTTGCTTTGCGCAACATTGGTAAAAATAGTAGGACGGCAAAAGAATCCCTTACGTGGCAGAGCGCAGGAGCTTTCATACATTTCAGCACCTTCTTTTTTGCCAATGGCGAGATAGCGGTGGATAGTATCCAGTTGCTGACGGGAGTTGATGGCACCGATATCTGTATTCTTATCCAGCGGGTCGCCTACAATCAGTGTTTCAATACGGTTTTTGAGTTTGCGGATCACTTCGGCCGCAACTGATTCCTGCACATACAGGCGTGAACCGGCACAACATACATGCCCCTGATTAAAGAAAATGCCATTGATCACACCTTCTACGGCCTGGTCTATGGGAGCATCTTCAAAAATGATATTGGCGGCTTTACCTCCCAGTTCCAGCGTAGCCTTTTTAGGAGTTCCGGCAATAGCCCGCTGTATGAGTTTGCCTACTTCCGTTGAACCGGTAAATGCAATTTTATTGATATCCGGATGATTGACTATAGCAGCGCCGGTGGCTCCGGCTCCGGTAAGAATGTTGACCACACCGGGAGGCAGATCAGCTTCCTGCAGGATAGCAGCCAGCTTCAGTGCAGTAAGAGGGGTTGTCTCGGCTGGTTTAAGTACTACGGTATTACCGGTGGCCAGGGCAGGGGCAATTTTCCAGGCGGCCATCAACAACGGAAAATTCCAGGGAATGATCTGTCCGGCTACACCCAGCGGTGTACATTGACGATTAGGGAAAGCATATTCGAGTTTATCGGCCCAGCCGGCATAGTAAAAGAAATGATTGGCAGCAGTAGGCACATCAAAATCCCTGCTTTCGCGGATAGGTTTACCCCCATCGAGCGATTCGATCACAGCCAGTTCTCTCGCTTTTTCCTGTATCATCCTGGCTATACGAAAGATATATTTGGCACGCTCTTTAGCGGGCATACGACGCCATACTTTATCATAAGCCTGCCGGGCAGCAGATACGGCCTTGTCCACATCTTTTTCGTTGGCTGCAGCTACGCGGCTCAGTACCTTTTCATCAGCAGGATTGATCGTGTCAAAATATTCTCCGGATGAAGGCTTTTGCCAGGTCCCGTTTATAAACAGATCATATTGCGGGGCAATCTGGGCAACACTGCGGCTTTCGGGTGCCGGTGCATATTTCCAGTTGGTATCAAACTGAAGTTTGATCGTGTTGGAGCGCCGGGGTTGTTTCTTTTTTTGTACCGCCATAATAGCTGGTTGTGTTAATGTACAAATGATAAAATAAAGAGTGAAGTTGATTTAATCAACGCTGAAGTAATTGCTGCTTTGATAAATACCGGTTTGCTCTTTTACCAGTTGCATCAATACATCATTGGCCAGGCTGCTTGCTCCAAAACGAAACCATTCATTGCTGAGCCAGGCTTCTCCCAGCACTTCTTTTACCATTACCAGGTAATGAAGCGCCAGTTTTGATTTGGAAATACCCCCTGCAGGTTTCATACCTACCATACGGCCGGTCTGAAAATAATAATCCCGGATGGCTTCCAGCATGACCAGTGTTACGGGCATGGTAGCTGCCGGCTGAATTTTACCGGTAGATGTTTTAATAAAATCAGCACCGGCATGCATGGCCATATCACTCGCGCGGCGCACTTTGTCATAAGTGCCCAGTTCACCTGTTTCCAGGATCACCTTGAGACGTGCTTCGCCGCAGGCTTCTTTAATTGCAGCTATTTCGTCAAATACAAAATTGTACTCACCGGCGTGAAATTTGCCCCGGCTGATTACCATATCTATTTCATCGGCACCTTCGTTTACAGCATATCGCGTATCCCGCAGTTTTACATCACGGGGAGCCTGCCCGCTGGGAAAAGCGGTGGCTACTGAGGCTACTTTGATACCTGAATTGCCCAAAGCTTTGCGGGCTGTACGAACCAGGCTGGGATACACACACACGGCGGCTACCGTTGGCAGGCCGGGCATTGCATCGTGCGGATGCATGGCTTTATAACAGAGCTGTTTTACCTTTCCTTCAGAGTCTTTGCCTTCGAGGGTGGTAAGATCAATCATGTTGAGAACCAGCCGGAGGCCATTTTCTTTGGCTTCCTTTTTAATGCTGCGCGTAGTAAAACGGCTGGCTCTTTCTTCCACACCTACCTGATCAATATGCGGCGAAAGCGAAAAGTTGAGACGGGGCTCCGTTTTAGAGGAACTGCCCCTTGATGATCCCATTGCAGGCATAGCAAACATATTTGTGTGCCAAAGGTACTAAATGACCGTGTGCAATAATAAATATTTGGCTGGCCAGCCAGTACTGCTGAGTCAGGACAGATACTAAGGAATAAGGGGGTATAACGCAAAAGAAAAGAAAGAAAAAGCAGTGGTGCACTACTCAGTTTTCGTTAGACTTTTTAAAATAGCTGGTCAGCAAACCACCGATAGCGCCACTAAAGAATAATTTATCGATCCCCTGAATTTGCGCATCGGTCAGCCATTTGTTGCTTTCCGGCAAAATCAAATGTAATAACCGTATAGCAATACCCAGCGTAGCAACCACCGCTGCAGTAATGATAAAAAAGATAAATAGCCAATTGATGACATTCTTGAGACGCTCCTTCCTCAACTGCTCATTAAAGTAAGCATCCAGTTCCTTTCTGGCCTTTCTATCATTACGTGGTAAGGAAGGAGGCTCTGTTATCAACCTAAGCTTCTCCTCAGATAGCGGCGGATCCTGCGGCTGCATTGTCATTCATTTTGGACTTATAGTGTTCTGTAATGACATCCGTACCGATAATAACAGCACGCTTTGCTTTACCACCTTCTTTATTCCAGACAATATCCCAGGGAGTATCGGGCTGATGGGTCATTGTAGAAAGCTGTAGCCCGTCAAATTTGCCATATACCTCCCATATCCTGTCCAGAAACTGTTGCAGACTGGCAGATAAAAATTCCTGATCGGAAGTAGGGGCGTATTGAGTAATCGGATAGTTGGAATAATCTTTAAAAGCGTGATAAACAGAGCCGATGACCGGGCCATACTTCCAGGCCTGTACCGGCTCGTTGATCAGGGGCTTATTATATAAACCCAAATGCCAGCCATGGGCGATATATACCAGTTTGACCAGCTTCATGGGAGTTATTTCCCGGCCGGTTTGAAAGGATTTTGTAAGAAAATAATTGGCAATAAGGATAGGATTATACATAGCTAACTTATTTAGTTGACACAACTACTAAAATTAGTATTTTCTCCTGGCCTCCTGCCCATTCCCCTCACAGTTTTTTCACCCTTTTTTATGTGCCGGATTAATCTTAACTGATTTTGACTGCTTATTTCCGTCGGATATCTGTTTGCCGGGCTACCATTCATCACAGGGTGCAGGCTATATGGCCGGTTTGCGTTAAATTCGGCACCACCTTTCCCGGGCATTCCCCGTGGCACAAGGTTTGGCAAAAAAGGCCTTCTAATAAAAAAAATCACACACGAATGAGAAAACCAAAGCTCCTGCAAAAGTTGTTGAGCGGACTGGTACTGATGGCCAGTTCCGGACAACTCCATGCCCAGGCAACCTTCCCAGAAAATGGGGTGGCAGATCCCCGGCATGGTCATTATGCGCTCACCCATGCGTCTATTGTAAAAGATGGCACCACCACACTCACAGATGCCACACTGGTCATCAAAGACGGAAAGATTGTGGCTTTAGGCAGTGGTCTTAAAGTGCCCGCCGGTGCCATCGAAGTAGATTGCAAAGGAAAATTTATCTACCCTTCCTTTATTGATATTTATGCCGACTACGGTACTGCCGTAAGCAGCCCGGCGGCTGGCGGTGGATTCACGCCTGGTCAGCAGCCACAGCTCAGCAGTAATGCAAATGGCCCGTATGGCTGGAACCAGGCCATCAAAAGCGATGTGGAAGCATATAAGGTATTTAGTGTGGATGAGACAAAAGCCAAAGCATTGCGGGAAGCAGGTTTCGGTACGGTACTTTCTCACGTGCGCGATGGTATTGCCCGTGGTACAGGTACCGTGGTTACGCTTGCCTCACAGAAAGAGAATTTCGTAATGCTGAAAGAAAGAGCCACTGCTCACTATTCATTGAGCAAGGGCACATCGCGCCAGAGCTATCCCAGCTCTATGATGGGTACCATTGCCCTGCTGCGCCAGACTTATCTCGATGCACAATGGTATAAAGGCAAACCCGCACAGGAAGGTGTAAACCTGACTCTGCAGTCATGGCTCGATAACCAGAGCCTCCCCCAGATATTTGAAGCCAACGATAAATGGAATGATCTGCGCGCCGATCGTATCGGTGATGAATTTGGTGTTCAGTATATCATCAAAGCCGGTCAGAACGAATATCAGCGGATCAAAGAAATGAAAGGAACTAATGCCAGCTTTATTCTTCCGCTCAATTTTCCACAGGCACAGGATGTGGAAGATCCCAACGACGCCCGGTTTGTATCACTCAACGATATGAAACACTGGGAACTGGCGCCTACCAATATTGCCGCTTTCGAAAAAGCAGGTATCAATTTCTGTATTACAACATCTGATCTGCGTGCAGTAAACCAGTTCTGGCCCTCCCTCCGCAAGGCAATGGAATACGGACTGTCTGAAGCCAAAGCTCTGGAAGCCCTTACCAAAGTACCTGCCACCCTGCTGGGTGTATATGATAAAGTAGGAAGCCTGGAAGCCGGTAAAGTGGCCAACTTCCTGATCACCAACGGACCCATCTTTGATGAAAAAACAGTGATCATCGACAACTGGGTACAGGGTATCAAATATGAAGTGAAAGATGATGTAAGCGCTTTTGCCGGTACCTATAACCTGGTAGTAAACACACCCGGTGGAAAAGAAAATTATACACTCGATGTAAAATCGGCCAGCTCTGCCACGCTTTTTGCAAAAGACACACTCAACGCCCGTCTTAGCTTCGATGGCAAACAGGTAAAACTGAGCTATGCTCCTCAAACCCGTCGTCAGCGTCCTGAAGGTGGTGGTGGTGGTCGCCCCGGTGGTCCCGGCGGTGCCGGTAGCGCACAGACTTTGCCGGCAACAGCCATACGACTGAGCGGTCTTAGCAACGGTACTGAATGGAATGGTATTGGCACAGATTCTTCCGGTAACTCACTTACCTGGACAGCGATCCGTATCAAAGGAGCAGAAGCCAAACAGGATAGCAGCCGCAGAAAAGAAATGCCTCAGCTGGGTGCAGTGACTTATCCCTTCGAACCATTTGGTTGGGAAGAAGGTCAGCAGCCCCGCCAGGAAACAATCCTGATCCGCAATGCCACCGTTTGGACCAATGAAAAAGAAGGTGTGCTGAAAGAAACAGATGTGCTGATCAAGAACGGTAAAATAGCCGCAGTAGGTAAAAACCTTTCCGATGCTTCTGCACGGGTAATTGACGGAACCGGCAAACACGTAACGCCCGGTATTATTGATGAGCACTCACATATTGCTGCGGCATCAATCAATGAAGGTGCGCAAAGCGTAACTTCTGAAGTACGTATCGCTGATAATCTCAATCCCGATGACATTAATATATACCGTCAGCTGAGTGGTGGTGTGACAAGCTCACACATCCTGCACGGTTCTGCCAACGTGATCGGTGGACAGACACAGCTGATCAAATTGCGTTGGGGTGCCAATGACGAAGACCTGAAATTCAAAAACTGGGATGGTCAGATCAAATTTGCCCTTGGCGAAAACGTAAAACGTTCCAGTTCTACACAGGGTAATATCCGTTATCCCGATACACGTATGGGAGTGGAGCAGGTACTCGTAGATGCATTTACCAGGGCCAAGGACTATAAAAAGGCATGGCAGGATTATAATGGAGCCAAAGACAAAAAAGGACTGGCTGTTCCCCGTCGTGATCTGGAGCTGGAGGCATTGGTTGAAATACTGGACAACAAACGTTTCATCACCTGCCACTCATATGTACAAAGCGAGATCAACAGCTCTATGCATGTAGCAGAGCAAATGGGATATAAATACAACACGTTTACCCATATCCTGGAAGGTTACAAAGTAGCAGACAAAATGAAAGCGCATGGCGCCAATGCTTCTACTTTCTCTGACTGGTGGGCTTACAAAATGGAAGTAGAGGATGCGATCCCCTACAATGCGGCCATCATGCACAAAGTAGGACTCAATGTTGCCATCAACTCAGATGATGCTGAAATGGCCCGTCGCCTGAATCAGGAAGCTGCCAAGATCGTAAAATATGGTGGCGTATCAGAAGAAGATGCATTGAAGATGGTGACGCTTAACCCTGCCAAGATGCTGCACGTATCTGACCGTATAGGCAGCCTTAAACCCGGCAAAGATGGCGATGTGGTAGTATGGAGTGATCATCCGCTGAGCATTTATGCCAAATCACTGTATACCATTGTGGATGGTACAGTTTATTTTGACAGGGAAAAAGATGCACAGATGCAAAAACTGGTAGACAATGAGCGCAATCGTCTTATTCGTAAAATGAATGGCGAAAAACGCAGTGGCGGCGCAGTTATTCCTGCCCAGCCCAGCTATCAGATCATGCATACCTGCAGCGATCATGGCCATAGTCATGGACTGCTGGTAGTTGATGTAGAAGAAGAAAATACTAACGACTAAAACAAAGTGCAATGAGAAAAATATTCTTAGCCTTATTGATCGGTTTTCTGGCCACAGCGTCGGCTCAGGAAACGGTATATCCCGCAAGGGAAAATAAAGGCACCACCTTTATTAAAAATGCCACCATCCACGTGGGCAATGGCAAAGTGATTGAAAACGGTGTGATCAAGATCAGCAATGGCAAGATCGAAGCCGTGGGTACAGATATCTCCGTACCTGCAGACGGTACTGTAGTTGATGCCAAAGGCAAGCATGTGTATCCCGGTCTGATCCTTCCTTCCAGCACACTCGGCCTGGTTGAAGTATCTGCGGTAAGAGCCTCTACTGATGTACGCGAAATCGGTGACCTCAATCCGAATGTGCGTTCCATCATTGCGTACAATACCGATTCTAAAGTGATCAATACCCTGCGCTCAAACGGGGTGCTGCTGGCCAATGTGGTGCCACAGGGTAATTTCCTGGCGGGTAGTTCATCTGTGGTACAGCTGGATGCGTGGAACTGGGAAGATGCTGCCTACAAAACAGATGAAGGCATGCATCTTTATATGCCCAGCCTTATGAATCGTTTCCGCGGCTTTGGTGGTTTTGGCGGCGGTGGCGGCCGGGGTGGTGGTGCTCCGTCTGATCCTGTTAAGGAAGGTCTGGACAAAGTAGAAGGACTGAAAGGTTTCTTCCGCCAGGCAAAAGCCTATCTGGCCGAACCCAAACACACAGAGACCAATCTCAAATTTGAATCAGTAAAGGCACTCTTCGATAAAAAGCAAAAATTCTATGTACATGCCAACACCGTAAAACAAATACTGCTGGCGCTTGACTTTGTAAAGGAGTTTGGCTTTGATGTAACCATCGTTGGCGGTAGCGATAGCTGGCAGGTTGCCGATCTGCTGCGTGAAAACAAAGTATCGGTCATATTGCAGCAACCTCATAGCCTGCCTACGGCAGAAGACGATGATGTGGATCAACCCTATAAAACAGCTGCCCTGCTGCAAAAAGCAGGTGTTCTGTTCGCCATTTCCGACGACGACAGCCAGACACGTGGCCGTAACCTGGCGTTCAATGCCGGTACTGCCGCAGCCTATGGCCTCAGTAAAGAAGAAGCCCTGGCTGCTATTACCCTCAATGCGGCCAAGGTACTGGGTGTGGCTGATAAGACAGGCAGTATAGAAGTAGGTAAGGATGCGAATATCGTGATCAGTTCAGGCGATATTCTGGATATGCGCACCAGCCAGGTTACAGATGCCTGGATCCAGGGGCGCAAAATAGATCTTACTGATAAACACAAGCTGCTCAATGAGCGGTACAACGAAAAATACAAACTGAAAGGTTTTTGATAAACCCATGACGATCTATTGAAAGGGCGCCGTAAGGCGCCCTTTTTTATTAATTACAGATTGACATAATGACTTAATTAGGGAGTGACAATCCCATGTCTGATAGCAATCATTGCCAGCCCCACACGTGACCGCACATCGAGTTTTACAAACATCTGATCACGCAGCGAGTCTATAGAACGGGGATTAAGTCCCATTCGTTGTGCAATTTCCTTATAGGTAAGATCGGTACAGGCCAGCTTCAGAAAACTTATTTCCTGATCGCTTAACAACGATTTATAAATATTTACCTGCGAGCCATCCTGTGAGCGGAAAAGATTGACAAGTTTGCCGGTTGTGTCATGAGAATAATAGAATCCGGATTGCATTACAGAATGAATGGCAAATTTCAGTTCGGACGGATGAATATCTTTTTTCAGAAACCCTTTTACACCTGACTGCAGCAGACGTATGAGCGATAATTCCGAATCGTACATCGTAAGCATCAGTACATGCACTTTTGGAAAGTTGGTACGCAGGTAATCCGCTGTTTCAAAACCGTTGCATTCCGGCATATTCAGATCCAGTATGGCTACATCAGGTACATTTCCATCTGTCAGCGACTGAATAAATTCATGGCCATTTCCGGACAGGTTGATGACCTTGCAATCGCCAAAGCCATCGATCAGTGTGGCCAATGCATTGCGCAGAAGAATATGATCATCTATCAGCGAAACTTTAATGGGGTTTGAAGCATCTGGCATGGTAAAATGGGTTAGTATGGAAAGCTGAATTGTAATGAAGTGCCTTTGTCAATTTCGCTGCGTATCTGCATCGTACCGCCCATCATCCGGGTACGGGTCATCATATTCATGATACCGGCACCCTGTCCAGACATATCGTGCAGGTTACGTCTATGATCAAAACCAATACCGTAATCCAGTATACGCAGGAAGAGGCTGTTGCGCAGGTAAGCCAGCGTGATCTCTACTTTCTGAGCCTGACTGTGTTTGATAATATTGTTGAGCGCCTCCTGAATAATACGGAATACGATCAGTTCCGCATTCGTTTTCATAAATACCGGTTCTCCTATAATACGCAGCTTGATATCGAAAAGATTGGTATTCTCTATTTTTTCAATTTCCCGCTCAATAGCCTTGATAAGCCCCTGCGAAGAGATCAGCTCTGCATTTAGTTCCTTGGAGATGTTTCTTAATTTTTCGATGGCCTCGCTCAAAAGTTCTACAGAGGAACTTATTTTCTGGGTAGCTTTTTCCCGCTCCTCCCACGAAAAGGTATTGAGGTGCAATTTGGCAAGTGTAAGAGCCAGGTTGATATTGTCATGTATTTCGCGTGATATTTCCTGGAAGGTAAGTTCCTGCATTTCCAGCCGGGCTGAAAGCAGATTTTTTTCAAAGTCAGATTTCAGTTCTTCGTAATGCTGCTCTGCATGCAACTGATCCCGCTTATGGAGTGTAAGCAGGGCAACAATAGCTGCTGCAAATAGCAGCAGTATACCTGAGCTGAGCAGCAGGAGAAACATTATTTTGGATTCGTGGCTGTGCATGAGTATCCTTTTAACATCAGGAGAAACATGAGCAGGTAGCCGACATAGATAAGGGTCAGCATCTGTCCGCAAAGACTGAATGTCTGTAGAGGTATGATATTGGCTGCAGTGGCAGGAGGGATGACCACTGCCGCGTATGCCCAGCAGCCTCCCAGCATCCAGAATTCATATCCTGTTTCTATAGGGTGTATAGGTCTGCGTTTATAGATATTGATCCAGTAGAGTCCAGCTATCAGCAACAGCGAAATTGATTCGATCAGGTATACCTGGTGCAATAAGATAGTGGCCCGGCGATGCGCTTCCTGCAACCCAAAGATTGTGGGAGACCGGCAGCAGATATAGACAAAGCTCAGGATCATGATAGTCATAGCCAGTATGCTGCAATAACCAGCGATCCGCCGCAAGACACTGCTTTTAATACAATTATAGCAGAGACGGGAAAACAGCCAGAACTCTGCCAGTATAAAAAGATAGGTAAAGCAGCGACTGAAAATCTGCCAGTAATCCGAATCAGGTTCCTCCAGTAACCGTAAAAGGGTGAGGTGTAACTGATGGAGAAAGAACAGCCCGAAATAAAAAGGAAAAAACCGCAACACAGGCTCGGTTGAACGCCTGTTGAGCGAGATATAGAACAAAACTGTAGCCAACAGTAGTACGAGCGGTTCCGTCATGAAACTGCTTTTCCAGTCTGAAAGAATCTGTTTCATGCAGTAGTGGCTTTTGGTCCTGTAATTTACAGCCAGGTGCATCTTTGATCAGTGCGGAAATCACGGCCAGTTTTTGGGATTTTGGCCGCTGTATAATGAGGAAAAAACGGATTTTCATCCATGTTTAGACCATCCAATGTTGTTGAAAACATCAGTCAGGTTTGGGGAAGAAATCCTTAAGATAAGGGGGGATGAAATGTAAGTGGCTGATTTGTAAAATTTTGAATTAAAAGGAGCCAGGGCATAGTCAATAAAAAACCCCTCTAAAAAGAAGGGTTTTTGAACGTTACTGTTATGAAAGAAAAAAGGTATGTAAAAGAGTCGGATTCAGAATTTGGACAAGGTTAATGGCTTACAGTCTTTTTAATTCAGCTTTCCATCGGAAACGGGTCATTAAAAACGGAACCAGGAAAAAAAGGATAAAAGAGAAAGTTGATTGAGGGAGGAAGTCGCTCTGGTCTTCAAAGGTATTGGAAATAAATTTCTGGACGGTTTGGACATTGGATGAGTAGGATAAACGAATCATCCGCAGCAATCAACTTTCTGACACAAAAATATATCCACATACCCCTGTGTACAAGAGCAGAAACTCCCGATTTACTGCCTTCGGTATTTACCGCCAAAACAGTAAAACGACTAGAAAATGAATAGGAATATTTCTTTATAATGAATGGTAAATTTACTAAGTATGATATATAAGGTAGTTTCCACAGAGTACAATTCGAGTACTTCTACTATGGTATATGTTGCAGGAATTTTCCAAATTGCAGCCTGAAAGAATAGTTAAACCACCAAATAAAAGCCAATATCAGACCCATGAAAAATCACGAAACTAACGCTGTTATTAAGGTCGCGATCGCTGATGACCATGCCCTTTTTCGTACCGGGGTGAAAACCTCTCTCTCCAGCCGTAAAGACATTCAGATGGTGGCTGAGGCCGAAAACGGAATGCAACTCCTTAATTTATTACGTCATATCCAACCAGATGTAGTGCTGCTGGATATTCAGATGCCAATTATGGATGGCCTGGCTACCCTGCCAGAGATCAAAAAACTGTATCCGAATGTAAAAGTGATCATGCTCAGCATGCACAACGATCATTCCGTGATTTCACGAATGATGGAGATCGGCGCTAACTCCTATCTGACCAAAGAATCTGGTTCAGAAATGATCTATGATGCCATCCGCACTGTCTATGAACAGGATTTTTACTTTAATGATCTCACCAATAAAGCCCTGCTGAGTGGCCTCCGCACCAAACGCACTGCTGAATCAAGTATGCCTGCCGATGTGCAGCTTACTGATAAAGAGATCACTATCCTCAAACTCATGTGTGAGGAAAAAAGCACTAAAGAAATTGCTGATATCGTAGACCTGAGCCCCCGTACTGTTGAGGCCATCCGCGATAAACTCAAAACCAAAACAGGCACCAAATCAATGGCTGGTCTGGTTATGTATGCCGTAAAAGCCGGTCTGGTTGAGCAGCATTAAAATAGTTATAGACTAATTGCTTAATTATCATAGCTATCCATTCCGGATAGCTTTTTTATTTTACTTTCATGAAATGATGGAAATCTGCATCAATGGGCATTTTCAATCCGGGGGAGTACCAGCCCTGGCAGTAACCAATAAAAGTTATCGCTACGGGGATGGACTTTTTGAGACAATGAAAATGCAGAAAGGACGGCTGCAGATGGCCAGCGCCCATTTTGACCGTTTGCACCGGGGAATGGAACTGTTGGGTTATGATACAACCGCATTTCCCGACCCGCATACCCTTACCGCATTGATCAGTGAATTGTGCCGCCGTAACGGATGCCTCGACCTGGGCCGGGTGCGTCTTACCATTTCTGCTGGCAATGGCGGTCTTTTTGAAGACAGCCTGCCTGATTATTCTATTGAATGCTGGCCCCTGACTGCTGCCGTGGACGCACTCAATACCAAAGGACTTCGGCTGACCATTTGCCCTGGGGTGCGTAAAAGCTGTGACCCGCTGGCCAATCTTAAATCGGCCAATTATCTTCCCTATGCAGTCGCCGCCCGCTATGCACGGCGGCAACATGCCGATGATTGCATCATACTGAATACAAATGAGCGTATTGCAGATACCTGCATCGCTAATATTTTCCTCATCAGGGATGGACATATTTTTACGCCCCCCCTTAGCGAAGGGCCAGTAGCAGGTATTACACGTAATTACCTTTTAAGCAAATTGCCGGTCACTGAGCAGCAGCTTTCACTCACCGATCTGCAGCAGGCGCAGGAAGTATTTGTGACCAATGCCATTAATGGATTAAGATGGGTTGCTGAAATAGACGGACAATCATATACGCATCGGCAAACGGATGAAATATTCCGGCAATATCTGCAAACAATTACCGGATAAGCTTGTTCTGCCTGCATGCAACCAGCCATTGTACTTTTTTGGTTTCGCCGCGATCTGCGTCTCTCCGACAATGCTGCATTATACCGGGCTTTGCGACATGGCCTGCCGGTACAGCCGGTTTTTATTTTTGATCGTCATATCCTCGATGAACTCAAAGACAGAGCCGACCGACGTGTTGAATTTATTCATCAGCAAATAACCGTTATTGATCAACAACTGCAGCAACTGGGGGCGGCACTTGATGTAAGATATGGTACTCCCGAAGAGATCTGGCCGCAATTGCTGACAACATATAACGTAAAAGCCGTTTATACCAATCATGACTATGAACCATATGCCCGTCAGCGTGATGCAGCAATGTCAACATTGCTGACGAAAAAAGGGATCAGCTTTTATTCATGCAAAGATCAGGCGGTCTTTGAAAAAAGTGAAGTGACAAAGGATGACGGAAAGCCCTACACTGTTTTTACACCCTATGCCCGCCGTTGGAAAGCTGCACTTACTTCCTTTTATCTGCAATCCTATCCGACAGAAAAATATTTTACAGCGCTGCATCAATCTGTGGCACGACCCATTCCATCGCTGCAGTCCATGCAGTTTGTACCTGCAGGGCAGCCATTTCCCGGGGGAGAATGGCACGATGCAGTGATCCGTCGCTACAGCGAAGAGAGAGATTATCCGGCGGTTGCCGGACATCGCGTCTTAGTGTACACCTGCGCTTTGGCACGATCAGCATCCGGCAACTGGCACGAGAGGCAGGAAGCCTTAATGAAACCTTTTTGAATGAACTGATATGGCGTGATTTTTATCAAATGATACTCTGGCATTTTCCTCAGGTAGTGGGACATTCCTTTAAGCCGGAGTATGATCGTATAGAATGGCGGAATAATATCGCTGAGTTTGATGCCTGGTGCGAAGGCCGTACCGGTTACCCGATTGTGGATGCAGGTATGCGGGAGTTGAATGCAACGGGGTATATGCACAACAGGGTGCGTATGATCGTGGCCTCTTTTCTTACCAAACATTTACTGATCGACTGGCGATGGGGGGAAGCCTATTTTGCAGAGAAACTGCTTGATTTTGATCTGGCAGCCAATAACGGGGGCTGGCAATGGGCTGCAGGCAGCGGTTGCGACGCTGCACCTTATTTCCGTGTATTCAACCCCTATCTGCAAACTCAGAAATTCGATCCGCAATTGAAATATATCCGGAAATGGATTCCTGAACTGGATGAGCTGACTTATCCGCGCCCTGTTGTAGAACATGAAATGGCACGGAAAAGATGCCTGGCCGTTTATGCAGCAGCATTGAACAAAAAAACTAAACCAACTGCGTAGGGATAAGTGTAAACAGGGAGTTGTCTGTATTAGCGATACGATTATTTTGTGCAAATACCTGGTGCAGTGTTTCAATAGCACGCCGTCCTTCTTCTCCCAGATCCATGCTGTACTGATTTACATACAGATCAATATGCTGGCGCATTATCACATCACTCATAGCCTGTGCATGCGCCTGCACATATGGCGAAACGGCCGGATAATGGTCAAATGAATATTGCAGGCTTCTGCGTATCAGTTTATTCACCTGCTGTACAAGTGATACATCTGCATTCCGGCGAATAGCAATTCCTCCAAGCGGTATAGGACAATGCATGGCTTGTTCCCATACTTCACCCAGGTCGGCTACTTTATGCAAACCTTTTTGCTGATAGGTAAATCTGTTTTCATGAATGATCACTCCCAGGTCAGTGCTGCCCTGCAGCACGGCTTCTTCTATGGCAGAAAAAAGGAAAAAGGATTTATGTG
The DNA here is from genome assembly GCA_047600605.1 of Chitinophagaceae bacterium. GTDB lineage: Bacteria > Bacteroidota > Bacteroidia > Chitinophagales > Chitinophagaceae > CAYMZZ01. The sequence goes on from JASGKK010000002.1 coordinate 837,142, forward strand.
CAGCATGCGGATAAGCAAAAGAGAATAACAGATGTGCTGTAGTATGTGCGCCGGGAAGTGCTACCTGTAATGGTTCTACCTGGTCTGCGATTGCCGAAACAGGCTCACGACTGATCAGCAACGGGCCCACGCCCTTTCCCAATGCACTTCCTGCATGCAAAAGCTGATAATGCTCGAGCGAGCGGAAAAATGCAGGAAAACTCAGTTTAGTGATATCCAGCTTTCCCTCCAATGCCCACTGGTTGAGTGTTTCCACATCTTCCAGTACAGGTTCAAACTCCAGGCCTTCTGTATCAATATGACCATTTACAAGGGCATCAAAGATAAAGGTATCGTTGGGGCAGGGGCTGAACCCTATTTTCAGTTTCATAAAGGGATATCGTTTAGTTGTTGCAACAGTTCAATCAGCTTTTTGTTGAGGCTTTCAATAGATGCGCCTAGTTGCCAGCGGCTCTTATCACGTACGCCGACCTGGTTGGATACTGACCGGATCTGCAGGAAAGGGACTTGCAGTTGCAGGCAGGCCAGGTGAAGGGCAGCGCCTTCCATTGATTCGAGCGTAGGGTTCCATTTTTGTTTATACCATTCTATCTGGCGGGTATCCGTACTGATCTGATTGACAGTGATAGCAGAAACGAGGTGTAATCCGACCCGGTTGAGCAGGCTGGAATGAGGATTACGGAGCCATCCATCCTGGTACAGCCGGTCATCAGGCGAGGTAAGGCCCATCATAAACGGATCACGAAAAACACCGTCTTCCCAGACTCCCAGATCACCCGGCCGGTCGCGGTCAGTGATCAGTACTTCGGTTTCCCGGCCGGCCTCAAAACATCCTGCAATGCCGGCCTGTATTACTAATTGATAATGATTGTGTTGTAAATGTCTGCCGAGGGCAAGTGCCGTAGCCGTACTACCAATGCCGGCGACAAGTGTGTCTACTTTGAGCTGGTCAGGCAACTGTTGCTCCAGCCAGCGGGTGGCCGGAGATATTTCGAAAGGAGTGGCGGCTAAAAGAAGCAGGCGCATGCTGCAAATATCCGCAAACCTTGTCATTAGTTGTGGTAAATAGTAACTTTGCGTCCCGCCAATCAGGCGTGGGCAAGCTAATCTGACCGAGCATGGTATACCTGACAAGATCTGAACATTTCAACGCAGCACATAAGCTCTACAATCCTAACTGGAGCCTGGCACAAAATGAGGCAGTATTTGGTAAATGTGCCAATGAAAACTGGCATGGGCATAACTATGAGCTGCTGGTAACCATTAAGGGCAGGCCTGATCCGGATACTGGTTTTGTATTTGATGTGAAAAGGTTGAGTCTGATCATCAGGGATCATATCATCGAAAAGCTGGATCATCGCAACCTGAACCTGGATGTGGATTTTATGCAGGGCAAAATGTGCAGTACAGAAAACCTGGCTATTGCCATCTGGCAGCAACTGCAGCCGCACCTGCCGCAGGATGTACAACTGCATTGCATTAAACTATACGAGACTCCACGTATCTATGTGGAGTATTTTGGTGAATAAAAAACAACTGAACTATTGACCGGACAGGTTGTTAGAACTCATTAATAAACGCATACAGCGTATGCATAATTTTCTGTAATGGATAAAAAGGTGGCCGTATACAGACGAGAGCATTTTAATGCCGCACACCGGTTGTACAATCCGGAGTGGGATAGCGCCACCAATGAGCGGGTATTTGGTAAATGTGCACTGCCCAATTATCACGGGCATAATTACGAAATGGAAGTAAAAGTGACGGGTGTGCCCGATCCTGTTACAGGATATGTAATGGATTTGAAAGAACTGTCAGACATCATCAAAGCGGAGGTACACAGCCGGTTTGACCATCGTAATCTGAATCTGGATACTACAGAATTCAAAACACTTAATCCAACAGCAGAGAATATTGTTGTTGTTATTTATAATTTACTCAGGCCCCGGATTGCGCCAACGCTTGATCTGCAGATACGGTTATATGAAACCCCGCGTAATTTTGTAGAGTATCCGGCATGAGTAAATTTCAATAAAAGAAATACCCTTTTATGGCCTACACAAAGATTGAACAGTATGATGAGTCAGTTACCAATGGACTTGTAAAAAATTATAAGGAAGTACTGGGGTTATTGGGTGAGAATCCGGAGCGTGAAGGGTTGCAGAAAACTCCTGAGCGCCTGGCCAAAGCCATGCAATATTTGACACAAGGGTACCAGGTAGATGCACGTGCTATTCTTAACTCGGCCAAGTTTCATGAGCCGGTGAGTGAGATGATTGTGGTGAAGGATATTGAGTTGTACAGCATGTGTGAGCATCATATGCTGCCTTTCTTTGGCAAAGCGCATATTGCCTATATTCCCAATGGCTGGATTACAGGTCTTAGTAAGATAGCCCGTGTGGTAGATGCATATGCCCGTCGTCTGCAGGTGCAGGAAAGGCTTACGGTAGAGATCATGAATGCTATAAAAGACACGCTTAACCCGTTGGGCGTGGCTGTGGTCATTGAAGCCCAGCATCTGTGTATGATGATGCGGGGTGTGCAGAAACAGAATTCAGAAACAACCACGTCTGCATTTGACGGAGAATTTCAGAAAAATTCTACCCGCAGCGAATTTCTGAAGCTGATTTCTTCCGATCTCAGCCGTCGCTAGTTTTTTCTTATTGTGCCACAAAGATTTTTTTTCTTAAAACCTTTGTGGCATTTTTGTCTCCTAACCACCTTTAATCATGAAGCACGCCTATGTTTTTCCAGGCCAGGGATCACAGTTTCCGGGTATGGGAAAGGAACACTATCAAAACAGCGCATTTGCCAAAAAACTATTTGAACAGGCAAATGAGGTGCTGGGTTTTCGTATTTCTGAAGTCATGTTTGAAGGCTCAGAAGCCGATCTGAAAGAAACAAATGTTACGCAGCCGGCCGTTTTCCTGCACTCTATCATTGCATTTCGCAGTATTGATGCGGCTAAGCCGGATATGGTGGCCGGTCATTCGCTGGGTGAATTTTCTGCACTGGTAGCCAATGGCACCCTCAGTTTCGAAAGTGCACTGGAACTGGTAACACTGCGCGCCAGGGCCATGCAGAAAGCCTGTGAACTTGCGCCTTCTACTATGGCAGCCATACTGGGTCTGGCCGATGAAAAAGTAGAAGACGTCTGCGCACAGGTTCGTAATGAAACAGGTGAAGTGGTCGTAGCAGCTAATTACAACTGTCCCGGTCAGGTTGTGATCAGTGGCAGTATAAAAGGAGTGGAGATTGCCTGCGAGCAACTCAAAGCTGCCGGAGCCAAACGTGCACTGCTCCTGCCGGTAGGTGGCGCATTTCACTCGCCTTTAATGGAACCAGCCCGTGAAGAATTGCAGGCTGCCATCGAAAAAACAACATTCCACACACCTACCTGTGCCGTATATCAGAATGTAGTGGCAAAAGCCATTTTTGATAAGGAAGAAGTCAAACAGAATCTTATTGATCAGCTTACCGGTGCCGTACGCTGGACACAAAGTGTACAGTCCATGATCAAAGACGGCGCTTCACGTTTTACCGAATGCGGACCTGGCAAAGTATTGCAGGGGTTGATAGGTAAGATTGATAAGACGGTTGAGGTGAATGGGGTGAGTTAAGAAAAGGTATAAAAGGATAAAGGTTTAAAAGTATAAGGGTGATCGTGTCACTTTTATACTTTTAAACCTTTTAACTTTTAAACGGCACTATGCGGAGATACTGCAATTGATCCACCCCCCATCAAACGCAGCGCCGTAGCGTTTATAAAACTCAATGGCAGATGTATTCCAGTCAAGCACCTGCCAGACCATGCCGCTGAATTTCTTCTCTTTCATTTCCTCGATAAGGCGGTCAAACAGCATTTTACCCAGACCCCTGCCGCGCATGGCATCCGTCACGATCAGATCTTCGAGGTATAAACGTTGCCCCTTCCAGGTGGAATAACGGATATAATAAAGTGCAAACCCTTCTATACGACCGTCTGCTACGGCAACAAATGCCCACCATACCGGTTGCGCGCCAAATCCACTCTCTGCAAAATGCTCCAGTGATACAGTTACTTCATCAGGCGCTTTTTCGTAAACAGCCAGCTCCTGTACGAGTTCCATTAGGCGGGGGCAATCTTCGCGTCGGGCACGTCTGATCTCGATGCTCATTCTTTTATTTTTTCTTTTTTGTAGCAGTAAAAACGCCATTGGGCTGTACGAAGTCAACGCTTACAGATTCTCCTTTGTCGTTGAGCTTAAATACTATCGAAAATCCCTGAAGATCTTTCAGATTAAAGCGATGCTCGCCTGTTGCTTCTGTTGCATAATTTTTTTGCCCGGGCACATTTACATGCAGTACGCTGTTAAGAACCGTTACCTGTACTGTCATGCCAGACAGTTCATATTCGCCTACATATTTTGCCAGCTCGTCTACAGTAACCTTTCGTACTGCAGGTTTATAAGCAAACTCGATTGGCTTGAGACTGCCTTCGGCTGGGATGGAAAAGCTTTGCATTTCTCCGTTTTCGCCAAACTGGAAGGTGAAACGGAAGGTTGCATCATCTGTAGTGTCTATCTGATGTGTGTCTTTGTCATAACCAACCAGGGAAAAAACATCATAGTGATAATGACGCAACCAGGCAGAGTCATTGGGGAAGTAAGCAAAAAGGCTGTCGCCTCTGTTTATAACATTAATAGTACCATATCCGGCATTTGTATAAGAACCGGCATAGGCCGATGTGCCATGAGAAGGATGTGTGCCGGTATGATTGGCTGGTTGCGAATTATTTTTTTTCTGTTGTGCTGCTGCTTCATCACTGGCTTTTTTCCGGAGACCGTTCCAATTGATATAAGAGAGACGAAGCATGCGGTCGGCAATGATATTGCGGGCTACTGTTGGCACATCTGAAGCATTTTGGTTGCTGAGTACGACAATACCGATACTATCGCTGGGGAAGAAACAGGTGCTGGCAGAAAAACCATTGATATTTCCGCCATGCTCCACACGATAGTGCCCGCGGTAAGAGTTGAGGAACCAGCCCAGGCCATAATTGGAGAAATGAATGTCGGGATTTTCCTTGCCAGGTACTCCGGTACCGATCACCATCTGTGCTCCCATAGCCTGATTAACATAGCCGGATGAGAGGATTTCTTTTCCCTCAAACTTACCACCCTGTATCCAGAGCATAAGCCACTTTGCCATCTCATCCACACTGCTGTTGATACTGCCGGCAGGGCCCATGCCATTGATGTTATAGTAATCAGTGGCAGTGATAATGCTGTCTTTTTTTACAACATACCCTTTAGATGCATCTGCATCTTTTTCCATGACGTGAATGTCGGTAGTGGAGCGTTGCATACCCAGCGGCTCCAGGATCTGAGCGCGGATATTTTCTTCCCAGGTGCGTCCCCACATTTTCTCGCTCACAATACCCTGAAGCAGGAACATGAAATTGTTGTACTGCCATTTTTCACGAATACCGGCACTGGGCTCCTGGTAACGGATTCTTTTCATTAGCGAATCGTGTGAGGAAGTATTGAACAGGTACCAGGACAGATCATGCCGGGGCATACCGGTACGATGGGTCATCAGATCGCGTAGTGTAATGGTGTTGTCCATTTCGTTATTAAAAAAATGGAAACCCGGCAATACGTCGGTTACTTTATCGTCGAGTTTGAGACGTTCCTGTTTTTCCAGCATTCCCAGCAGCGATGAGGTGAATGCCTTGGTGCAGGAACCGATCGCGAAAAGCGTGTTGGAGGTTACCGGCAATTTTTTTTCATAATCGCGGTAGCCAAATCCCTTGCTATAAACAATCTTGTTCTTTTCAACAATAGCCACCGCAAAACCGGCTGCATGCCAGTCTTTAAGCAATCGCGACAGGGCCGTATCCAGCCCGATCAGTCTTTTGTCAGGAGGTGGGGTTTTGGTTTTTTGTGCCTGTGTGGCAGTCGCCAGCAAAAACATGGCAAAAATGAAAAGGAGAATGCGCATGATGGTAGAGGTTTAGTGGTAAGGGAAAGCTACGCCATTTCAGACAATAGCGTTCCTGTTAATAAAAAAATATATCTGTGTGAAAAGGCGGCTGCAGCAGTTACTGCAGGGCCTGGTCAAGATCTGCAATGATGTCCTGTACCTGTTCGATGCCCACATTCATGCGTATAAGACCATCAGTAATACCATACTGCTCGCGCAGCTCTTTGGGTACGCCGTAATGTGTCATGGAAGCCGGGTGGGAGAGAAGTGTATCGCAAGTGCCGAGCGATACGGTGCGGATACACATTTTCAGCCTATTCATAAAATCAATTCCGCCCTGCAATCCGTCTTTAAGTTCAAAGCTAAGCATGGCTCCGGGATGGCGCATTTGTTTAAGCGCTACATAATGATCGGGGTGTTCGGGCAGGCCGGTATAGTTTACTTTGGCTACCTGTGGATGCTGTTGCATGAAGTTGGCTACCTCGAGGGCATTATGACAATGCCGCTCCATGCGCAATTCGAGGGTTTTGATGCCATTGATCAGTAAAAAGGCATCGAATCCATTGCTGTTTCCTCCGAGCAGACGATGCACTTTGGTCATCCGGGTCTTCATAAACTCCACATCGCGGCCGAGCAGGATGCCGCCGATAGCAGTACCATGGCCATTGAGAAATTTGGTAGTGGAGTGCATTACAAAATCAACCCCATATCTGAATGGCTGCTGCAGATAAGGTGTGGCGAAGGTATTGTCGCAGGCAACAAGTATGTTGTATTTCTTTGCCAGTTTGGTGAGCTCTTCAATATCCACACATTGAATAGTGGGATTGGCGGGTGTTTCAATATAAAGCAGTCTGATGCTGCTGTCCTGTTTCAGAATTTCTTCGGCACGGTTAAGGTCACGCAGATCTGCAATGGTGGCTTCAATACCCAATGGGGGCAGTACGCGATGGATCAGTTCTTCTGTGCCGCCATAGAGCGAAAAATGGGTGAGTATGCGGTCGCCGCTTTTGAGAGTACTCAGCATGAGTGTGCTGATGGCTGCCATGCCGGAAGCATGCAGTATACCTTTTACTTCGAGGTCGAGACCCAGGGTTTCCAGTGCGGCGATCTTTTCTTCCGCTTCTGTCATGGTGGGGTTGCCCCAGCGACTATAGATAAAACCTTCTTCCTGTCCGCTGAAACGGCGCATACCCTGCTCGGCTGTATCAAATACATAAGTACTGCTGGCGTAGATAGGTACCAGGTGAGCATAGTTAGGGTCCTGGTGGTGACCACTATGTACGGCATGTGAACTGAAGCCGCTGTAAATTTTTTTTTCTGCCATGACGCTTTATTGGTTTAATAGTGTGCAGGCAGGCTGCACGGGTTAGTATGCAGGACAAGGCAAGGCAACAGGTAAGCCGTCAGGAATTGTAGGCCCAGTTGATCAGCGTGGCACCCCAGGTAAACCCGCCGCCAAAAGCGGCCAGTACCAGGCGATCTCCCTTCTTCAACTGGCTTTCCCATTCCCACAGGCAAAGCGGAATAGTACCGGCAGTTGTGTTGCCATACTTCTGAATATTGATCATTACTTTTTCTTTGGGCAGGCCAATACGGTTGGCAGTAGCATCAATGATGCGCAGGTTGGCCTGGTGAGGTACCAGCCAGGAGATGTCATCGCCGGTAAGCTGATTGCGTTCCAGCAGTTCAGCACTTACATCAGCCATACCCTTTACAGCAAACTTGAATACAGTCTGTCCTTCCTGGTAAACATAGTGTTCGCGATTAGCTACTGTTTCGGCAGAAGCAGGATAGGCTGAGCCACCGGCTTTCATGCGCAGAAACTGGCAACCACTGCCATCACTTTTCAGGATACTGTCCTGCACACCCAGGCCTTCTGTATTGGGTTCAAGCAATACAGCACCGCCTCCATCCCCAAAGATGATGCAGGTAGTACGGTCGCTATAATCAATAATGGAACTCATTTTATCGGCACCCGCTACTACTACTTTTTTGTAACGGCCGCTTTCAATAAGTGCAGCGCCCTGGGTCAGTGCATAGAGAAAACCGGAGCAGGCGGCTGACACATCATAGCCCCAGGCATTTTTGGCCCCTATCTTATCACATACAAGATTGGCAGTAGCCGGGAAAACCATATCGGGAGTAACGGTAGCTACAATCAGGCAATCGATCTCCAGAGGATCAATGCCACGCTTTTCACATAGTAGTTTAACTGCCGGGGCTACCAGTTCAGAGGTGCCTTTACCTTCGCCTTTTAGAATTCTTCGTTCTTCAATACCTGTGCGGCTACGTATCCACTCATCTGTTGTTTCTACAATTTTTTCGAGGTCAAAGTTGGTGAGACGATCTTCAGGAACATAGCCACCTACAGCAGTGATGGCGGCAGTTATTTTACTACTCATCTTAAGATTGGTTTTCACTACAAAAAGTGAGCAAAGGTAGGGATAGTTGCAAGTTTTAAGTGATAAGTCATAAGTTTTAAGTTTTGAGTCCTGGTTGAGGTATTCCTTTCATACTCAAAACCTATAACTTAAAACTTATTACTCCTTTAACCTATTTTCGCGGCATGATAGCCTATCTGAAAGGAAATTTTGTTTATAAAAGTCCTGCACTGGTGCTGGTTGAGGTCAATGGAGTGGGGTATGAAGTGCAGATCAGTTTACATACCTATGCACAGGTGCAGAACCAGGAAAAAGGCCTGTTGCATACGGTTCAGATCATCCGGGAAGATGCCCATATCCTGTTTGGGTTTGCTGAACCCACTGAAAAAGAAATGTTTCAGCAATTGCTAAGCGTTTCGGGTATCGGAGCTTCCACGGCCAGGGTCATGCTTTCTTATATGAAACCCGATGAACTGGCCCGGGCTATCGTGCAGGGCGATGTACGCAGCCTGGAGGCGATAAAAGGTATTGGTAAAAAAAGCGCAGAAAGAATTGTTCTCGAACTCAGGGATAAATTAGCAAAACATGGCCCGGAGGCAAATATTGCACCTATGAAAAACAATACATTGCAACAAGATGCGTTAAATGCTCTGACAGCACTTGGGATTAACCGGACAGCGGCAGAACAGGCCCTCAAAAAGGCCCTGGCAGCCGATCCCGGACTCCCGGTGGAAGAGTTGATCAAGAGAGCACTCCGTATCCTCTGATTGCCATTTATTTCTGGAACTAATTGATCCTGAGAACATTTTGAATTGCACGACTGCTCATATCTCCCGTTTGGCGGTAGTTATCGTCCTTTTATGCATTGCCGGGACCGGTAACGCCCGTAATTACAGGGATACTATTTTTAGGGGGAATCACGTAGACACCATCCCAGCCGATACTCTGCGTTATCCCATCCGGGATCGTTATGGTGATCCCTATAGCCAGCCCAATCGTAACACATTTGACCTGAAGGATACCGCATTTATTAAAAGAAATGTGGAATATGATCCTGTAACCGGTGAATATTATATTACCGAAAAGATCGGCAATAAATATTACCGCACCCCCGTATCATTCAGACGCGATGAATTTATACGGATGCAGGGGCAGAAAGATGAGGCAGAATATTTCCGTAAACGGTCGGCCCTGCTCACGGACATGAACCGCCGCCTTTTTAAACCCCAGTTCAAAACCAGCAACAGCTGGTTTAACCGCATTGTAGGCGTAGGTAAGGTAGACATCCGTCCATCTGGTTTTGTGGACCTCTCGGCCGGTTACCAGGGACAAAATATCAAGAACCCTACGTTGCCTGAACGTGCACGCCGGTTTGGTGGTCTTGATTTTAACATGAACTCACAGCTGCAGGTAGATGCCAGCATTGGTGATAAACTGCGGCTTCCTATTAATTATAATACCCAGGCCAATTTTGAGTTTGAAAATCAGCTCAACCTCAATTACGTGGGTAAAGACGATGAGATCGTCAAACAATTCCAACTGGGTAATGTCAACTTTACCACCAAGAGCACTTACATACCGAGCGCCCAGTCGCTGTTTGGTGTAAAAACGCAATTGCAGTTTGGTAAACTCTTCGTGACCGGTGTGCTGGCCAATCAGCGGGCACAGCGTCAGAACCTGGGATTGCAGGGTGGCACGGCTTCACAGAATTTTTCTCTGAAAGCCGATGAGTATGAGGAAAACCGGCACTTCCTGATGGCGCAGTATTTCCGCAACCGGTATAACCAGGCCATGAGCCAGTTGCCTGTCGTGAACTCAACCATCCAGATATTGCGTGTAGAAGCGTGGGTGACTAACCGTACCGGCGCAACTACTGATACCCGCGATGTGGTAGGGTTGATGGACCTGGGCGAAGGTGCCCCGTTTGGACCATGGGGAGGTAACCCCAATGCTTTGCCCGACAACAGAGCCAATAATCTGTATAATTTACTGACCGGCCCCGGCGGTACCCGCAACTCGAGTTCCATTCAGTCGTTTCTGACCAGTAATGGCTTGACACCCGTGCAGGACTTTGAAAAAACTTTTGCCCGCAAACTGCTGCCAACCGATTTTTATTTCAATCCGCAGATAGGTTTTATTTCACTCAACCAGCCATTGCAACCCGATGAAGTGCTGGGTATCGCTTTTCAGTATACCTACAATGGCCGTGTCTATCAGGTGGGTGAATTTTCGCAGGATGTACCACCAGATACGTCCGGTGCCACGCAACGGGTACTTTTCCTGAAGTTGCTGAAAGCAACATCGCAGCGTACCTATCTCCCTATCTGGGATCTGATGATGAAAAACGTGTACTCGGTAGGCTATGGCCAGCTGGATCGTACCGATTTTCAACTCGATGTATTGTATGAAGAACCCAGCCTCGGCGAAAAACGTTATCTGCCTCCTACAGATGTACTGCCCCAGTATGAAGGACAACCGATCATTTCATTGCTGAACCTCGACCGCTTAAATAATCAGAATGACCCGCAACCGGATGGTAAGTTCGACTTTGTGGAAGGGTATACCGTGATCTCGAGTATGAGTCGTATCATCTTTCCGGTGCTGGAACCCTTTGGGCGGGATCTGGAATATATCTATCCCTCCGCGGTGGAACGACAGAAATACCTGTATTACCCACTATATGATACCATTAAGGCCATAGCACAAACCTATGCCAACCTGAACCGGTTTAAGCTGAAAGGAAAATCGCGCAGCAGTTCGACTGGTGGTGGCCGGTATCAACTGGGCTTTAATGTACCCAAAGAATCTGTGACCGTTACAGCCGGAGGCCAGACCCTCTTGCCGGATATTGACTATATCATTGAAGCAGGTGAAATACAGATCATCAATCAGTCTATTCTCAGCTCTGGTGTACCCGTAAACGTGAGTTATGAAAACCAGGAAGCGTTTGGTATACAACAGCGAAACTTTATGGGATTGCGGCTGGATTATATTGCCAGTAAAAAATTAACCCTTGGTGGTACGATTGCGCGCCTGGGTGAACGTCCATTCTTTATCAAACAGCAATATGGAGAAGATCCTGTGCGCAATACCATGTATGGACTGGATATGGATTACCGGAGCGACTGGCCACGTCTTACCAAATGGCTGGATAAACTTCCGTTCTACAATACCAAGGCCATGTCATCGATCACGGCTTATGCCGAGGCGGCCGTATTGCAACCCGGCCACGCACCCCAGATCGGCCGTGGATCCAGTGGTCTTTCTTATATAGATGACTTTGAAGGTACCCGCTCCGCAATTGATCTCCGCTTTCCGCTGATCAACTGGACACTGGCTTCTGTACCCCAGCGTTTCCCCGAAGCCACACTCAATAATGATCTGGCCAGTGGTTACAACCGTGCCAAACTGGCCTGGTATAATATCGAACCGGTACTTCAGGAAAAAAGCAATACCAATAACCCGCTTCGCGGAAATATAGCAGAGCTTTCCAAACCTGAAACAAGACAGGTATTGCAGCGTGAAATATTCCCGCAACGTACTACTGACTTTGGCCAGGGGCTGCTCACTACATTTGATATGGCGTTTTATCCACGCGATAAAGGCCCCTACAACTTTGAAAACCGCACCGGCCGCATTGATGGCAATGGCAACCTGGTTGATCGTCGTCGCGCCTGGGGTGGTATCATGCGTAACATTGATCAGATCGACTTTGAGACGGGTAATATGGAGTATATCGAATTCTGGCTGCAGGACCCCTTTATTACCAATCCCGGCAGCGCTGGCGGTAAACTCTATTTTAACCTGGGTAATATTTCAGAAGATGTACTGAAAGATGGTAAACGTCAGTATGAAAATGGTTTGCCCACTCCAACGATCAATGCACCCGTTGATAACTCAACCGTATGGGGTAAAGTACCTTCCAATCCCATGCAGGTGACCAATGCATTCAGCAACGATCCCAACGATCGCCAGTACCAGGATGTAGGTTTTGATGGTTTGACAGATGAGGAAGAACGTACCAAGTTCAGCACTTACCTGACTGGCCTTGCAGCAGTGGCTCCTGCTGCCGCGGCCCGCGCACAGAATGATCCATCCGCAGATAATTTCAAACCCTATCGTGATGCCAGCTATGATGCAGGCGGCGTAGGCATCCTGGGTCGTTATAAAGACATTAATAACCCGCATGGCAACTCACCTGTATCCAACAATACACAGTTTGTAAATGCCTTTACACAGTATCCGGATGCAGAAGAACTGAACAGAGACAATACACTCAACGAAGTAGAAGAATATTTTGAGTATGAGGTAAACATTCAGCCCAACATGATGCCGGGCAGCAATTTTATTACCGATGTGCGCATGCCTGAAGTAACACTGGCCGATGGCAGCCGCCGGGTAGAAAAATGGTATTTGTTCCGTATTCCGGTTGCTGAGTTTACCAATAAAGTGGGAAATATCCCGGATTTCAAATCCATCCGTTTTATTCGGATGTACGTGACCGACTTTGAGGATTCTGTAGTGATGCGTTTTGGTAAACTGGAACTGGTGCGTAACCAGTGGCGGAAATTCAAATATGAAATTGATACCACCGGCAATATCACTAATCTGCCTGCCAATGACCCGGTTGAATTCAATACACTGGCAGTAAACCTGGAAGAAAATGATCAGCGCCAGCCTATTCCTTATGTAATGCCTCCCGGTATTGATCGCCAGCAACAGCTGAGTAATAATAACGTGCAGCTTTTCCTTAACGAGCAATCACTGAGTGTACAGACATGCGGTATGCCTGGTGGTGAAGCCCGGGGTGTGTTTAAGACCATGAATCTTGATATGCGTCAGTATGGTCGTCTGCGTATGTTTATTCACGCAGAAGGTCGTGGGTCAAATGGTGCTATCTCAGACAACTCACTTGTAGCCATTGTGCGTATGGGTAGTGATTTCCAGAGCAACTATTATGAAATACGTATTCCGCTCAAAAAATCAGACTGGGGTGTACGGGATAGTTTGCTGGTATGGCCCGAAGTCAATAACCTGGATTTTGAACTCGATGAACTCACCCGTCTGAAATCGAGACGAAACAGTCAGGGTGTTTCCTCTGCTCAGTACTACCGCGAAATACTTGCCAATGGCCGTTCCTATGCTGTGATAGGTAATCCCAACCTGGGTGAGGTAAGAGGCATGCTGCTATCTGTTGAAAATGTCAGCAGTGAACCGGCCTGTGCGGAAGTGTGGTTCAATGAGCTCCGGTTCTCGAATCTCGACGAAAAAGGTGGTTATGCTGCCACCGGTCGCGTTGATATCAAACTGGCCGACCTGGGTAGCATTACGCTGGCAGGTACAGCCAAGACCCGTGGCTTTGGTACACTGGAGCAACGGGTGAATGAACGCAGTCGCGAAGATGTATATACATATGATCTGTCGGCTAACCTCGATGCAGGCAAACTGTTGCCCCGCCAACTGGGTATCCAGATTCCGGTATATGCCGGCATAAGCCGTATCATCAGCACACCGGAGTATGATCCCTATGATCTGGATATTACGTTGAAAGATAAACTGGCAGCCGCCAATTCAGGAGATAAGGATTCTATCAGAAGTGATGCACAGGATATCACGACCATCCGCACCGTCAACTTCACCAATGTGAAGAAACTTAAAACAGATGGCAAGCAGCCCAAGATCTGGAGCCTCAGCAATTTTGATTTCAGTTATTCTTACATAGAAACCAAACAGCATAACCCGCTGATAGAGGCATATGAAATGCGGAGAACGCGGGCTGCCATCGGATATAATTATATGCCACAACCACGGTTTGTGGAGCCATTCAAGCGATTGATCAAATCAAACTCACGCTGGCTGAGCCTGATCAAGGATCTCAACTTTAACTATATACCCACACAGCTTTCATTCCGGGCAGATGTGTTCCGTCAGTTTGGCGCCACACGTCCGCGCAATGTGGGCGGCGGTCCGTATAAGATCCCCGAGACCTATGACAAGTATTTTACTTTTGACCGCTATTATATTGTGCAGTGGAATCTGACAAAATCTATTTCACTTGATTACACGGCTACCAATAATGCCCGTGTAGATGAGCCATTCGGACGTATAGATGATCGAATCAAAAAAGATTCAGTACGTAAAAACCTTTTCAAAGGCGGTCGTAATACACAATTTGCACAGGAACTGGGTGTATCGTATACGCTGCCTATGCAGAAAATTCCGCTGCTTGACTGGACTTCTGTACGCGCTACTTACAAGACCAGTTACAACTGGCTCGCAGCCTCTTTGCTGGCCCGCAACCTGGGTAATACACTTTCCAATACACAAACACGTGATATCACAGCTGACCTCAACTTTGATCAGTTATACAATAAATCGCGCTTCCTTCGGGCTGTAAACAGCGGGCCTCAGCCCCGCAATAATCAGCCGGCTAATAATACAGTGCCGGGTCAGGATACTGCCAGGCGGAAAATAAGAAGCATACGTGAAGAAATACCGGATAGTGTATGGTCAAAAATGAGTGCGAAGGAGAAACGACTGGCACGTAAAGAAGCACGTAAACGAAAACGCGAAGAGCGTCGTCGTCAGCGTGAGCTCAACCGCAATAAACTGCCCGAAGTAAGTGGAGCAGTACGGGCGGTGACCAGCCTCGCCACTTCACTCAAGCGGGTGGGTATTCAATACAATGAAGACTTTGGTACAACCATACCTGGTTATATGGACAGCACACGTGTGCTGGGAGCCAATCTGAAAAGCGGACAACCGGGCTTCAACTTCATATTCGGCTATCAGCCGGATACCAGCTGGATCAACCGGTTTGGCAGTAAGGGGCTGCTGTCGCGCGACTCGCTGGTGTCGGCCATGATACAACAGCGGTACAAGCAACAGCTGAATATTACGGCCCAGCTTAATCCTGTGCGTGATCTTATCATTGATCTCAAACTCGATAAGAGCTTCAGCAAGCAATATTCAGAATTGTATAAGGATACAACAGGCTCATCCGGTTTAGCACGCCTGAACCCCTATGCAATGGGTAGCTTTAGTATCAGTTATATTTCTTATCAGACCCTGTTTGAAAAATTTGACCCCAACATCGTATCCAATACATTCAGGGAATTTGAGAATAATCGTCAGATACTGTCCAAACGTCTGAGCGATCTCAACGGATACCAGGGTGGGGTTAAAGATCCCAATGACCCGAATTATTACCAGGGTTATGGCCGTTACGCACAGGATGTGGTTATACCTTCTTTCCTGGCAGCGTATACGAAAAAAGATCCCACATCTATTAAATTGTTTAAGAACAGTAACCCGGGTTTACGATCCAATCCGTTTGCCGGACTGCTGCCAAAGCCCAACTGGGATATCACGTATAACGGACTGTCCAATATTCCCGGTCTGAATAAGATATTTACCAATGTGACCATCCGCCATGGGTATCATAGTACACTTAGTATGAATAGTTTTAATACTGCTCTGCTGTTTACCGATCCCAACCGTATTGGTTACCCGTATTTCCGGGATACACTTACCGGCAACTATGTGCCTTACTTCCTGGTACCTAACCTTACCATCGAAGAGTCATTTGATCCGATGATATCATTTGATGTCACTTTTACCAATCAACTCACTACCCGTTTTGAGTTTAGTAAGAGAAGACAACTTAGTCTCAGCCTGATCGACTACCAGTTGGCGGAAAACCGGTCAACCGAATTCCGCTTTGGATTCAATTACCGGAAAAAAGGATTACCGCTGCTGAAGAATGTGCGTATCGGTAAAAAAGGAATGAAGCTGGATAATGATGTGACGTTCCGTCTTGATTTCTCCCTGCGCGATGATGCCACGGCAAACAGTAAACTGGATCAGGGTACATCATTTGGTACAGCCGGTCAGAAGGTGATCATCATTCAGCCATCTATCGACTATGTGCTCAATAACCGGGTAAGCCTGAAACTGTACTTCGATCAGACCCGCAATATTCCCAAGATCAGTAATGCATTTCCCATTACCAACACAAGAGGCGGATTGTCGGTGAGAGTGTCGCTCGCACAATAAAACAATTTGAGGATTTGATGATTTGAAAATTTGAAGATTGTCAGATAACAAAAAGGGAGTAATCAAAATGATTACTCCCTTTTTTATTAAATATACCGATTAAATCTCTATCTCATCTTCAAATTTTCAAATCATCAAATCTTCAAATCATCCTCTTACTTGCTTGCCGGAATTAAAATACTAAATATCTTATTCGTCCACACTTCTTTGTACTGGTATTTTTGAATGAACTGATCCAGGGCCTGATCTCTTTTTTCATTGACCTTACTCCAGTTCTCATCAAATTTGGCTGGTGGATCGGGCCACATGGCTGCATCATCTACCGTCTTGATAAGTTGACGGATAATGACAGGCAGCTGACCGGTTTTTTCGGCAGTAGTATTGAGCTCATTGGCAAAAAAACTGCCTTCATACAACCAGGGCATTGAGTTGCGCAGATAGGGTTTGGTATTGGTCATATAATGAAGCAGTGGTACACTGTGATAGATCAGCACTGCATCGCCGGCATGAATATATTTTTTGGATTCATTGAGTAATTCATTGATGGCAGTAGCTCGTTCTCTGGTGGTAAACACCCCCCGCATATAAGGGTTATCAACCTGTGCCGTCATACGTGTGCGGGCATTCCAGTCAAAGAAAGGATAGTAATATGCCTGGCGAAGCAAGGCAAAGAAGATCAGCAGGGTGCCGATCAGTCCGATTAATCTGAATTGCTCTGGTTTCAGTAATAAAGAAAAACGCCAGCCTTCTTCGCGTCCCTGCATAGCCCACTGACTGTCGAGTCGCTGCCATTTGGCAAAATAATCAACTGCTACAGGCAGCGCTATCCAAAGTGTGTAGAGGCCTACGGTATAAATACCATCTGAACTACCCAACGGATAAGTGAGTATAATATAAAGGCCCATCAGCGCCAGCACTTTCAGCTCTTTGTTTTTTTCAGTAGTAAAAATAAAAAGCGCACCCAGCATGGCCAGATCAGTAAGCAGAAAGACCATCATAAGGTGATTGATCACATTTGTCCAGATCAGCCATGCAAAACCCGCGACTATGCCCAGGGTGAGCAGCTGTATCAGTGGTTTCCGGTATGCGGGTTTATAAGAAACGAGATTGCAGATCATGGCAGCGCCGATCACAGGCAGGGCAATCAATAATCCATGTTTGATGGAGGAGCCATATAACACAAAAAACTGTTTGAGCAGTTTTCCGATACCGTAGTGACTGCTGGCGCCACCACTACCCATTTCCATGACCAGTTTTACAGCACCGATATAATTGTCGTACTGGTTCGTGACTTTCATAAACACGACCATGGCAATGAGGCCGGCTACAAATCCGCCGGCAAAAATAAAGGCCAGCCTGAACTGTCGTCCCCAGGAATAATTATATAAAATGCCATAATAAAAGATCGCCAGGGCCAGACCGAGGTTGACGATACTGGGGATACGGGCCAGCGCTTCGAGTGCCACCATCGTACCTGCCAGGAATATCAGCCAGGGCTTATTGCGGGTAAGTCCACGGAATAAAAACAGCGCACACAACATATACAACAGCATGCAGAGATAGTTGTAATGAAATATGCGGATGTTGTTGGCAATAACAAGAAGGGAGAATAATAATCCCAGCCGCAGGGCTCCTTTATCCAGGTAGGGCCGAAGCAGCCGGTAGCCCAGCAGGCAGGTACCGGTCAGTGTCACGGCGCCCAGTACACGCAGACCCCAGATACCAGCCGTGGGAAAGAGATAATCGAAGGCTCCCCCGATAACGCCTGTTAGCCAGAACATGAATGTGTACTGGACGGTTTCGGGGTTGGTATAGATATTCCGGTAAAAAACAGCATTAAGGCCTTCGTCAGACAGGTCCAGACCCTGAAAAGTCATCAAAAATGTGTAGAGAAATACGATTCCGGCAAAGACCCAGGCAGGCAATTTCGCCAGCAGGGCCGGAATTGAAGCTTTTGGTGTAAACATGATAAGGGTTTGGCTTTGGTTCAATTCGCCGTTAAATATAGGGCGGTCTTTCCGAATTCTATAACCGGCATTTGAAGTATAGGCTGAAATCCGCCACTGTGGCGCTTTTCCGAAGAATTAATATTAATTTTTTTTAGCTTTCCGAGGGAGAATAGTAGGATTAAAGAAGTTTTTTTTATACATTTGACCCGCAGTGCTTAAAGCATTGACCTTCATCTGATTGGTAGCATAATAAATCCAGGTCGCATTCCTGACCTGCAGGTTTAGTTCTGAGATTGTACCAATAGTATTCAGTTAAGTACCCAATGTTCCTATTGTTTATTCCACACTACTTTGATTGAGTGACTTGTTGGCATAAAGGTCATCAACGTGTAAACGAATGCCAAATCCAGCTTATTCCTGTCAGAAGCCCTGGGTAGATAATTTTATCCAAAATAAACCGTAACTATTTAAACTGATATAACCGAATCATCAAATGGCAAACATTTCAATTGGTGTAATAGGCTATGGATATTGGGGGCCTAACATCGTCCGGAACTTTTTCAATGTCTCCAACTGCACAGTAAAAAAGGTGGCAGACGCACGTCCTGAGCGACTCAATCAACTACATAAAGTTTTCCCGACTATTGAAGGCGTAACCAGCGCTGATGACATTCTGCTGGATCCTACGATTGATGCAGTAGTGATTGTGACTCCTGTATTTACCCATTTTGACCTGGCTAAGCGGGCACTGCTCCAGGGCAAACATGTGCTGGTAGAAAAGCCGATGACTGCATCCGTGGCAGAAGCCGATGAACTCATCAACCTGGCAGAGCAGAAGGGATGCATTCTCATGGTCGATCATACCTTTCTTTATACCGGTGCAGTATCGAAAATCAAAGAACTGATTGAAGACAAATCAATCGGTGTACCCCGTTATTTCGACTCTACCCGTATTAACCTTGGACTGTTTCAGCCCGATATCAACGTGCTTTGGGATCTTGCCGCACACGATATTTCTATTCTGGCACACCTGATCAATGAGCAACCGGTGAGCGTAAATGCTACGGGCATCTCTCATACCGGCAACGGTATTGAAAATATTGCCTACATGACGGTCAATTATGCCTCTGATTTTATCGCTCATTTTCACTGCTCCTGGACATCACCGGTAAAAATTCGCCAGATGCTCATTGGTGCGGATAAGAAGATGCTGCTCTATAATGATCTTGAGATCACTGAAAAAGTGAAAGTATACGATACAGGGTATAGCCTGAAAACAGAAGAAGATCGCAAACAGATACTGGTGGATTACCGTACCGGCGACATCTTTATTCCCAAACTGTCGAGCCGTGAGGCTCTGTTTGGCATCGCCGACGATTTCATACAATCCATCGACAATAAACGTACCCCTATCTCCAATGCCC
Source organism: Chitinophagaceae bacterium (assembly GCA_047600605.1). Taxonomy (GTDB): domain Bacteria; phylum Bacteroidota; class Bacteroidia; order Chitinophagales; family Chitinophagaceae; genus CAYMZZ01. The sequence goes on from JASGKK010000002.1 coordinate 856,915, forward strand.
ACCTTGGCAGAAGGGTCGTACAAATTCTCGAAGCATCACAAACCTCTATCAGCAACAAAGGAAAAGAAGTAAAAATCAGTTAATATATGGAACTGGTCACCATCAATAACGATCGCCAAAGCCTGAACAATGTCTCTCTGGGACAAAACGTCCGCATCTTCAGTTTTGTAAATGCCTACGGATGCAGTATCAATGATAATAGCAAAGTAGGAGCCTTTGTGGAAATTCAAAAAGGTGTTACTATCGGTAAGAACTGCAAAATTTCCAGTCACACATTTATTTGTGAAGGGGTTCATATTGAAGACAACGTATTTGTAGGCCATGGGGTCATGTTTACCAACGATTTGTTTCCCCGCGCTACCAATACCGATGGTAGTATGCAAACGGAAGCCGACTGGAAATGTATTGAGACCTTTATTAAAAAAGGGGCGTCCATTGGCAGCAATGCCACAATATTATGTGGTATCACCATTGGTGAAAACTCCATGATAGGAGCGGGCGCCGTGGTGACCCGCGATGTGCCTCCCAATACGATTGTGGCCGGTAATCCCGCCAAACCCATTAAAACCATCTAATCCTCCTGAATAGTTTACGATCATGAATAAGAAAATCAATTGCCTTGACCTCAAAGGACAGCACCAGCAGATAAAAAGTGAAGTATTTGAAGTATTCGAAAAAGTGTATGAACAAACAGCTTTTTCGGGTGGCTCATTTGTGGAAAGTTTTGAAAAGGACTTTGCTGTTTTTTGTGATACCAGGTTTGCTGTGGGCGTCAATAATGGTACTTCGGCGCTTCATCTCGCCATGTTGGCATTGGGTATCGGTGCCGGTGATGAAGTGATCATACCTGCCAATACATTTATTGCCACAGCATGGGGCGTATCTTACTCAGGAGCCACACCCGTATTTGTCGATTGCCTTCCGGATACCTGGGAAATTGACCCGGTAAAAGCAGAAGCGGCCATCACACCCCGTACCAAAGCCATTATCGGCGTGCACTTGTACGGACAGCCTTTTAATATCGACGCTATCAAAGCGATCTGCGATAAACACAATATATATATGCTCGAAGACGCTGCACAGGCGCAGGGCGCTCTTTACAATGGCAAACCGGTGGGTGGATTTGGTGAAATGGCCTGTTTCAGTTTTTATCCAGGCAAAAACCTGGGAGCCTGCGGTGAAGCAGGTGGTATCACAACCAACAACGAATCTTACTATAAGCATCTGCTCAGTCTTCGCAATCATGGTATGACTGTACGTTACTATCATGATGAACTGGGCTACAACATGCGCATGGGAGGACTGGAAGGCGGCTCGCTGTCCATTAAACTGAAATACCTGCCCGGCTGGAATAAACGCCGCCAGGATATTGCCAAACGTTATCTCTCAGAGATAAAGAATGACAAAGTGCGCATGCAGACACAGCCGGAAAATGTATTGTCTATCTTTCATCTGTTCGTAATCACTACTGCCGACCGGGACGGCATGATCAAATACCTCAACGAACATAATATCTTCCCGGGTCTGCATTATCCCGTGCCCTGTCACCTGCAAAAAGCATACACACATCTGGGATACAAAGAAGGCGATTGTCCTCATTCAGAATACCTGGCTTCGCATTGTTTATCATTACCGATGTATGCCGAACTGACGGATGAAGAAGTAGATTATGTGATCAAAACGATCAACAATTATTGAGTATGCTGGCACGTAAATTAAAGGAAAGAGTGGAAGCCCTCCGGCTGGATCTGCGTGGTAAAACCGTGCTGACAGAAGCTGCTTCAGGTCCCTATGTAGTGACGCCCGTGCTGGCAGCCCTCGCGGGAGCCAGAGTATATGCTTTTTCAAAGGATACACGTTATGGCACACGCGAAGAAGTGTTTGCCAATACGCGCCGGCTATTGCAGGAATGCGGGGCAGATGCTCAGTTGGTAGACGCCGTGACCCCCGAGATAATTGCCGCCGCCGATGTGATCACCAATGCCGGTCACCTGCGTCCGCTTGATAAAGCCAAACTGCAGCATGCAAAATCGGATGTGGTTATTCCCCTTATGTTTGAAGCATGGGAATGGCGCGAGGCAGATATGGATATTCAGTATATCCGTGAGCGGGGTATTAAAGTGGCCGCTACTAATGAACGGCATCCTGAAGTTGACGTATTCAATTACCTCGGCGATATGGCGATCCGTCAGATATTTGATGCAGGTACCTGTCCTTATAAAAACAAGTTTGTACTGATCTGCAACAATGATTTTGGTCCATATATCGCAAAGGTACTGGCGCGCAACTGTGCTGGCCTGGCGGTAATTGATAAAGAGGAGAATAAAGCGCTTTACAATATTGACAATGTAACCTGGGTTGGAGGATTTCCTGAAGTAAAAGTGCCTGCTGCATTTCGTGATGCAGATGCTGTTGTTTTTACGGCTTATCCTTTTGAACAGACCTGGATCGGCGAGGGAACGCCAATTTCTGCACAGCAGATAAAGGAACAGTTTTCGTCTCCATTGATCCTGCGTTACGACGGGCATGTGGATACCGAAGTGCTCGACCGGCTGGGAATCCGGTATTTTCCCCAGCACGTACATCCGGGCCATATGGGAGTATTGCCATCAGCCGTGGGTTTTGATCCGATCATTCGCCTGCAGGCCGGTGGACTTAAAGTGAGTGAATGTATGATGCAGGACAATTTAATTTATAACGATACATCTATCGGAGAATGGCTATGAATACAGAACGGAAAATAATTGCTATTGGCAGATCGCGGTACCTGTATGACAGTATCCGCCATCTGGCGGCTAAAGGATATAGTTTTGCGGCTATTGTCACCGAGAAGGCATACGAAGAGTATGATATCAAGGACACCGATTTTGAAGCGCTGGCTGCTGAAATCGGAAGTGCCTTTTTCCGCCTGTCAAATGTGAATACAGCAGAGCTCACCGATCTGGTAAAGGCAGAAAAGATCCGTGCCGCGATCAGTGTCAACTGGAAATATACACTGCCCAAAGAGTTTCTGGATCTGTTTGAATGCGGCGTATTGAACTATCACCTGGGTAATCTGCCCGATTATAAAGGAAATGCCACTATCAACTGGACTATCATAAACGGCCTGCATTATGTAAATGGTAATGTACATAAAATGGATCCCAAACTCGATGCAGGTGATATAGTGGCACGTAGGAGCGTATCTATTGGTCCCGACGATTATGTGGCCGATGTACTGAAGAAAGCAGAGCAGGATACACCAGCATTGTATGAACAGGCGCTGGAAAAAGTGTGGAATGATCCGGAATACTATGAAGTAAAGGGTAGTGAGAAAGGGTCCCGCTGTTATCCCCGTCTGCCCGAAGACAGTCAGATTGTCTGGGATAAAAGCGCTGTAGATATTGCCCGGCTGGTACGGGCATCGTCACGTCCCTACAAAGGCGCATACAGCTACCTCAATGGCGAAAAGGTTACTATCTGGCGTGCAAAACCATATTTTCCCGAAGAAGAATTTTTTGCAATACCCGGCCATGTGGTAGGAGTGGCAAAAGATACCGGGCATATACTGGTAGCCTGTGCCCAGGGCATGCTGGAAATAGAGGAAATAGAATATAAAGGCGAAGTAAACATGCCTGCTGCCAATATTAAAAGTATTCGAGTACGATTTAAATACAACGATAATGGCTGATCATTCAAAGCCGCATATTACGCTGATCATTCCTGTATTCAATGAATACGAGGGTATTCCCACACTGGTAAAAAGCCTGAGTGATTTTTTTGGAGCCAATCCCCAACTGAATCCTGAGGTGATCTTTGTGAATGACGGCTCAAAGGATGGCTCGCTGCAACTGCTGCGTGAAGTCAAACACGAAAACTATCAGGCCCGTGTAATTGACCTGGCACGCAATTTTGGCTCACATGCAGCCTTGCGTGCAGGTATTATGAATGCACGTGGAGAATATATCTGTTTCAACTATGCCGATCTGCAGGACCCGCTTGAGCTGATTCTTGAAATGAAGGCAGGCATGGATGCCGGACACGATATTGTATGGGCACACCGCGAAAGCACAAAGGTTTCTCTTGGCGAAAAAGTGTTTTCCAGAATGTATGCCCGCCTGATGAAAAAATATGCATTCAAAAATTTTCCGGAAAAAGGATTTGATATCCTGATGTTCAACACCAAAGTGTCGCGTGAACTCAACCGGAATATTGAAGCAAACTCATCTATCTTTTTGCAGATACTGGGGCTCGGGTTTAAGCAGATGTCTATTTCCTATAAGAAAAGAGAGCGGAAGATCGGTGTAAGCAAATGGACATTCTCGAAAAAGGTGAAACTTTTTATCAATTCCTTTGTAGCCTTTTCATATGCCCCCATCCGGTTTGTAACCATTGTGGGTATTGCCATGTTTGTGATGGGAACGCTGCTGACCGCCTACCTGTTTATCCGGAAACTGGTATACCAGGATCTGATAGTGGGATGGACGGCTACGGCGTGTATACTGCTGATCGGTTTCGGTATTACCAATATATCACTGGGTATAATAGCCGAATACCTGTGGCGTACACTGGATGCCAGCCGTAAGCGGCCGGTCTTTATAATTGATGAGATTTACGAAATCAGTGAACAATGATAAAGGGAGTACTGTTTTGCTGCCTGTATGCTGTACTGAATGTAACGGGGGCAGCGATTATTAAATGGTGCCTGAAAGGCCAGACACTTTCCACCCTGCGGGAGTGGATTATGTTTCTCCTCGACTGGCGGGTGATTGGAGCATTCGCCCTTGTATTTGTGTCTGCGCTTGTATTTTTCAAAGCGCTTAACTCAGGAGGTTTCTCCTTTATTGCTCCCGTAGCCACGGGAATCAACTTTGGCCTGACGATTATTGCCGGCTATTTTGTTTTTAAAGATCAACTCAATTTTGTATCATTCATTGGGTTTATACTGATATTATCCGGAATCATTCTTTTAAGTATAAATAACAGACTACAACATGCCTGAAAGCAAGAAAATATTTATTACAGGTGGCGCTGGCTTCATTGGCTCGCATCTTACCGAAAGACTGGTGGCTGAAGGCCATCAGGTAGCCATCTTTGATAACCTGCATCGCAATGCGATCCGTTACTCAGAAATCCTGAATCATCCGAAGGTTACTTTTACACAGGGTGATATCCTGGATCTGCCTTCGCTTACCAAAGCAATGGAAGGTGCGGATGTGGTGATGCACCTGGCAGCTATTGCAGGTGTCAGCAATTACTACAATTTTCCTGCAAAGACCCTGAAAGTAAACCTGATCGGCACCTATAACGTGCTGGAGGCGATGGTGAGCCTGGGTATCAAACGCATGTTTGATATGTCGACCAGCGAAACCTTTGGTACCGATGCAGTAGAAGTGGATGAGAATACCTATCAGCGTATCGGGCCTCCCCAGGACAAACGCTGGTGTTATGCCGGCAGTAAGATCGGCGGCGAGCAACTCATTTTCCGTTATGCCGAAGAGTATGACTGGAAGGCTACAGTTATCCGCCCGTTTAACGTATATGGTCCCCGCCAGATTGGTGAGGGCGCTATTGCCAACTTCAGCCGTTGCATCCTGGAAGGCGAAAACCTGCGCATTGAAGGAAGCGGTATGGCTGTACGCAGCTGGTGTTACATCACAGACTTTATTGATGCACTGGTGGCCATTCTTAATAATCAGCACAATGGCCCTGAATGTTTCAACCTGGGCAATCCCTTTGCCATTGCATCTACCGTGAGCCTGGCAGAAGAACTGCTGCGTGCCGGACAGCGGATCGAAGGGTTGGAAATGAAGTCAACCATCGATTTTGTACCAATGGATTTCACCGAGATCCGGGTACGTTATCCCAACGTGAGCAAACTGCGCACCATGTACGGCTGGCAGCCAAAAGTTAATCTGTATGATGGCATTTATAATACTCTAAAATGGTTTAACGAAGTTTATGAAAAAAATTAGTGTTGTTGGTTTTGGCAAGATCGGTCAGGCTGTTGTTGCCAACATTCTCGCACATGGCGTCAAAGTAACAGCGATTGATATCAACCCCGGTTTGAAGCAGGCGTTTGAATCCGGTAAGTATGAGATCAATGAAAAAGGGCTGACAGAAGCGCTCGTACCGGCCTATCAATCGGGCAACCTGGAGATTACAGATGACTTCGGTGCCATCAAAGGCAGTGCGGCTGTAATTGTGGCGATCCCATTGCTGGTCGATAAGCAAAAGCGTATCATGGATGAGCCCTTTCTGCAGTGCTTTAAGACCCTGGCGCCGCACTTCGAAAAAAATGTATTGATCGTTATCGAAACATCCATACCAGTTGGCTATGGCCGTAATACGGTTGTACCGGCTATCGAATCGCAGGGGAAGAAACATGGTACAGATTTTCTGCTGGTCCACAGCCCCGAGCGTATCAAGAGCGGCACAATGCTGGAACAGCTGCTGCGCACGCCCAAAGTAATCGGCGGCGTTTCTCCCGAAGCCACACAACGGGCCTATGAAATATATCAATGGTTTTTTGATAAAAGCCTGCTGCATCTGGTTGATTCCATTGAGGCTGCGGAGCTGGTAAAACTGGCTGGCATGGCTTACCGCGATGTGAATATTGCACTCTCCAATCAGTTGGCGCAGTTTGCTAATGCCATCAATGTAAATTTCTCTGACCTTATTCCAATGATCAATACCGATGGCGAAGCCAACCTGTTGCTGCCCGGCATCGGTGTAGGCGGTCACTGTACACCGGTATATCCTTATTTCCTTATAGATAATTTCAAACAGGCCGGACTTGATTTTCTGCTTGCTTCCGAAAGCCGTGTTATCAACGACAACATGGCCCAGTATGCAGTAGGGCAGATCATGCAGGCTGTAAAACAAAAAAAGGCATTGGTCCTGGGACTCAGTTTCCGCCCCAATGTAAAAGAGGATACATTCAGTACTACGTACCTGCTGCAGGAAGCGCTGAACAACGAAGGATTCGAGACACTGGTGCATGATACCGAGTTCAGCGATGAAGAGCTGCGTAAAAAAGGATTTACGCCTGCTGCCGATATTTACAGCAGTGGTGCGGAAGCCGTAGTGCTGGTGACCACACACAAACAGTACCGGGATATTGACTTTGGCAAACTCGCAGCCGCCGGAGTAAAAGTATTTGTGGATGGACGTAATTCCTTTGATCGGCAGAAAGTAGAAGCTGCAGGGCTTCAGTATATCGGAATCGGTAAATAATCAAGAACAGAAAAAGAAAAGTAAACATGATCCCAATAGCAAAGCCTTATCTCGACGAGGCAGAAGCAAAAGCAGCGTATGATACCATACTTACCGGATGGATCACGCAGGGACCACGTGTGGCAGAGCTTGAAGAAAAATTTGCTGCATATGTTGGTTCCAAATACGCAGTGGCTGTATCCAATTGCACTACAGCGTTGCATTTGTGTATGATTGTCAGCCGGCATTGGTAAAGGAGATGAAGTGATATGCCCCTCCATGAGTTATATAGCTACGGCCAATTCCATCATGTACGTAGGAGCTACTCCGGTGTTTGCCGAAATTGATCCGGTCAATTATAACCTCGACATAAAAGATGTAGAAGCGGAAGATAACTCCTAAGACCAAAGCTATATTACTGGTACACCAGATAGGTATGCCGGCAGATATTGATGCATTTCGTGCACTGGCTGATAAGTACAAGCTGCAACTGATTGAAGACGCCGCCTGTGCAGCCGGATCGGCTTATAAAGGGCAGAAAATCGGTGCACACAGCGACCTGGTTTGCTTTTCTTTTCATCCGCGCAAAGTAATTTCAACCGGCGATGGCGGTATGATCACTACCAGCAATGAGGCGTTCAGCCAGCGGCTGAAACTGCTCCGTCAGCATGGGATGTCGGTCAATGACCGGGTACGCCATCAGTCGTCTAAACTCATTTTCGAGGATCATGTGGAGGTAGGATATAACTACCGCCTTACAGATATTCAGGCAGCTGTGGGTATTCATCAGCTGGCTAAGCTGGATTGGATTGTAGGGGAGCGCCGCAAGATCGGAGAACAATACAATAAGGCATTTGCTGATCTGCCGGGTATTCTGCTGCCACTGGAGGCCGAAGGATACTTCACCAACTATCAATCATACAGCATTCTGCTCAAAGACGAAAGTCCGATTGACAGAAATACGCTGATGCAGCAGATGCTGGATGAAGGTGTATCGACCCGCCGTGGTATTATGACTGCACACCGCGAGACGGCTTATCATGAAGCCTGTAAAGGGCTCTCATTGCCGGTAACCGAAAATGCATGTGACCGCAGCATCATTCTTCCGCTGTATGTGCCTATGAAGCAGGAAGATATTCAGACAGTAATTGATGTGTTCCGAAAATTGATCCTTGCAGGAAGTAAGTAATAGGAAAAGCCCCGGTAACCGGGGCTTTTTTATTTGATCAGGTTTTGCTATTGTTGAGAACCAGGATTGACACTGGCCGTATCGGGTGCCGCTTTTTTGAACAGCATCACATAGCCACAGAGATTTTTCTTTTTCTTCTTATTGACCTGTACAGGTTTCATCATATGAAATTCAGAAAACTTGGGTACGTATGAGTAGGAGATGATGTTGCCATCGACATCACCCCAGCGGTTTTGTTTAAAGATTACCTGGCGTTCGCTCCAGTCAAACATACGCACTTCATAAAGTTTGGAGCTATAGTCACCAATAAAAACAAACTGATACCAGCTGCCTTCGGTAAGGGGCATTATAACGGGCATTTCAAATTCGCTTTCCATTGCTATGGATGCTTCCTTGAGTAATGTATAACCTCCTTTGCTGTAAATGGATTTGAGACTATCTACCTGTCTGCTGATAAGATCATCCTGGCAGGATTGAAGGCGAATATCCTGGGCCTGCGCAGCAGTTGCGCCAAGACAAAACAGGAACAGGTACAGTAACGTTTTCATGAGCGGATTTTTACGGAAAATGGATTCTGATATAAAGATAGCGCACTCATGTGTTTATACAAGATTTTGATATGACAAAGTGGTAGGCTAACGGACATTTTCTACGTAAAAAAACGACCAGTTATCCGGACCTGCTGGCCTGTACGGATAAATTAATATAAAGTTTGCGTGTAATCAATTATTTACTGATCAGCCAAGTTGCCGGTGAAAATAAATAGCGTCTGCCTGCTGTGTGCATGTAAGTACAAGGTCATTGATGCAAACATGGGGCGGCAGGCTGGCACAGTAGTAGATTACATCGGCTACATCAGCAGCGGAAAGCGCATGCAGCCCCTGGTATACGGAAGAAGCCGTTTGGGTATCTCCTTTGAAGCGGACTGTAGAAAATTCTGTTTCTGCCGCACCAGGGTGTATACCGGTTACTTTTATATTGTGCCGCAGAAGATCAATACGCATGGCCTGATTAAGAGCATCGACGGCAAATTTGGTAGCGCAATAGGCATTTCCTTTTTCATATACCTGCTTACCGGCCACAGAACCCATATTGATAATATGCCCCTGCTTGCGGATTGCCATTAGCTGCGAAACGGCTTTGGCCACATAAAGAAACCCTTTTACATTGGTATCGATCATGGTATTCCAGTCTTCGAGGCTGGCTTCATCAAAATAATCTCTGCCCAGCGCAAGACCGGCATTATTGATCAGCACATCAATACCTCTCCATTCATAAGGCAATGATTCAATAGAGCTGAGTACAGTCTTTTCGTCACGTACATCAAAGGGGAGCTGAAACACCACTACTTTATACTGACTTTCCAGTTCGCCGGCAAGAGCGGCAAGACGGTCCTGACGGCGACCATTGATAATAAGATCGTAACCGTGTGCGGCAAATTTTTCGGCGCATGCTTTTCCAAATCCGGATGTAGCACCGGTGATAAATGCGATTTTTGACATAGAACGAAATTAATAAGCCGGATACAGTTCTGGCTGTATCCTGGCACGGGTAATAAATGCGGGCAACAGAATCGTTAACGGATAAGGGTGGTTGTACCTTTCAGGAAAACAGGACGGCCCAGGTAGTCAACAGCACTTACCATCCATACATATACATTGGACGCCTGCGGTGTACCACCAATTCTTCCATCCCAGCCATGTCCATTGATAGTGGTGCTGAATACCATTTGTCCCCAACGGTTATAGATCCTGAAATAATTGATACGAGAAATACCTACCGCAATGGGACGGATCACATCATTCAACCCGTCTCCATTAGGTGTAAAAGCAGATGGCACAAATACCGTGGGTTGGGTTTTGAACACCGTCACCTTTACAAAAGCAGAATCATAACATCCGGCAATATTGTATACACGAACGGTATACCGTACGCTATCTGTTTCCGGACCGTAGATGCCAATAGGGTTCTGAATGGCGGGATTGCTGAGCCCGGTAGCCGGTATCCACAAATAGCTGTCGCCTCCCTGTGCATGTAATTGTAATGGTTGTCCTACCACTACCATTGTATCATTACCGGCATAAGGAATGATTTTGGGTAATACGGTTACGAGTACAGTATCTCTTCCCGGTTTGGGGCAACCGCGGGTATCAAAAGAACTTAGTATATAAGCCTGCGTACGTGCAGGATAAGCCGTCGGATTAAGTGTAGTGGCATTCAGCAGTGATGTTGCCGGCGACCAGTTAAAGCTGCTTCCGTCATGAGAGCCGTGAAGCTGGGCAGGTGTGTTGTAACAAATAGTGGTGTCGGGCCCGGCATTGGCAACAGGATACGGAACCGTATTGACCCGTATACTGGTAGATGCCCGGCAACTGCCGATAAAACCGGTTACCTGATATACCGTATTGCCGGTAGGCGTGGCGACAGGATTGGGTATGGTTGCATCATCCAACGTATTCGCGGGCGTCCATTGATATTGAAGGGCATCGCTGACCACATTTAATTGTATCGCATCGGTAAGGCAGATCGTCGTATCTGCCAAAGGAATAATGGTCACAAAACTGACCACGCGTACCTGCACCGAATCGTTGTTGATACAACCCTCCTGATTCAGTTGTACATAGTAGGTGGTGGTGGCAGTCGGGTTGACCGTAGGGGTAGCGGTATTGGGATTACTGATACTTACCAGCGGTGTCCAGGTAAAATTACCGGTACCGGAAGCCTGTAACTGTACCGCATCCGGAATACAGATGAGGGTATCTTTAAAGGCAAGAGTAATAGGTGGTTTGTCGATAATGTCGAGTGGTTTTATCAATGTATCGAGGCAGCCTACACTATTACCTACTATCAGCCGGACATTTTTGGTACCGGCACTCTGATACTGGTAAGAGGGATTCTTCTGATCTGAAACATCGGCACTGCCGGCATCTCCGAAATCCCATTGCCACTTATCTACTACACCAAAATTGGTCGTGGTGGCATCAGCAAAATGTACGGGATTCTGGATACATACACCGGTGTTGTTGAATGCCGGAAAAAATCCGGGAAATACGCGTACGATGGCGATAGATGAATCAGAACATTCCTGGCCGCGGTTGCCCACTACTTTTACTGTATATACACCAGCAGCAGAAAAAACGTGTGTGGGACTTTGCTGGGTAGATGTATTATTGGCTCCTGATCCGGGATCACCAAAATCCCAGTAATAAGAGTTGATAAGCGGGTTGTTGGGCTGGGTGAATGTATACGAATATCCATCGCACTGGCGGATATCGGGATCAAGTTGTGGTTTGGCAATATCACAACCACTGGCCTTGATCTGCAGGTCTTTTCGTTGTACAGCTATTACACGCCCATCTCTGATCTCTTCCACACATACGGTTACTACATAAATTCCCTGATCAGGAGCACGGCCTGTAATAATACCGGTAGCAGGATCGATCGTGACATTTGGTCCTAATGGCTGGCTGCTATTGAAAGGGAAATTATAACTCACGCCGGGATAGGGTGGTGGCGGTGGTGGACTGGGTGATGTATTGTTTGGCCCTGTACCGGGTGAAGGACCACCACCGGGATAAGCTGTGCAAAAAGAATAACGCAGTTCATCTGAAGCGTCGGGATCAACTGCTCCGAAGTTATAGGTAAACATATAACCTGCGCAAACAATCACCGTATCTACCCCTTCAAATTTTGCACTGTTATTGGTAGGGCCACTGGCTACGGGGTTGGTTCCGGGTATGACTGCAGTGTAGGTGGCGCCGATATTGCCGGATGCCAGTACGTTATTGATACCGTTGATGCGGCAGCAGCGCTGGTATACGATAATATAACCATTGGGAGAGGCTGGTACTGATACCGGAAAATTATAAAATCCCACCTGATAGCATACTTCAGGAGCATTGCTGATACAGGGGCCGGGAGCCGAAAGCCGGAGTTCGCGCGAAGAGCTTAATCCCTGCTGAATTTCCTGCACGAGCCTGTTAGTACCCAGTTCGTATACAGCAATAGATGCGGTCGCATCGAGCGGTGCGCCCACATTGCCGCAGTTACGAAACAGTTTTAGTGTGACATTATACGTGAAGGTGCCATTTGATTCACCGCCGAATGTATAGTAGATCTCTCCGCCGGTAATGTGCTCGGCAGCCGCCTGCTGTATGAAACTAAGTAAGGTGAAAAGTATGATGGTTATCCGTTTCATGAGCGGGTCAGAATAAAGCGGCTTCGGAAGCAAATTGCAGGAGAATTTTTCCTGATAAGGCAGGCTGTTCCAGCATACCCATATGGCCCGAAGAAGCCAGTGTATAAATATAGGACTTTCCGGGCAGGGTGCATAATCGTAAGCTATCGGCCATGGGCACAGCCTGATCGTAGGGGCCCATTACAAACAGTACCGGGTAGGTGGCTTTGCGAAGCACTTCTGTATGGTCTGGTCTGGCCATCATCGCTTTATAGTACAAAACGAGCGCATCGGCCGAAAAGTTGCGCAACCCGTCCACGAATTCTTCAATTAGCGCCGGCTGTTGATCAAGGATAAGCGGCGAGAAAAGATTGGGGCTGCTGGTTTTGAGAAATGCATGTGCTCCATATTCTTCTATGAAACCAATTCCTTTGCGGCGTGCCAGTTTTTTTTCTTCACTATCGGCATAAGCGGTAGAATGAAATAAACCCAGGCCACGGAGATATTTGTCATACTGAGCTGCAAACGACAGCGCAATATAACCACCCATACTATGACCGATAAGTATGCAGCGGGAGATGTTTTCCTGATTTAATAAATGAAGCAGTACAGCCGCCAGTCCTTCCATACTCATGTCGTCAGTTATGGCTGACCTGCCACTGCCGGGGAGGTCTGGTATCAGTACCCGGAAGTGTTCAGACAGGACTTCTGCCTGCTGTTGCCATACATCTCCCGTTTCACCAAATCCATGCAGCAGCACCACTGCTTCTCCGCTGCCCTGATCACGATAAAAAACGGGCTGCTCCTTATGCATGACTGATTTCCACATACAGATTCATTTATTTCTTTGAAGAAGTCATATCAGCAGACTGTTGCCGCTTTTTTCGCCAGTCAATAACGACTTTGCCTGTCAAACATACTAACAACAAAAGAGCCAGAACCGTTGCAGCTCTCGATAACAGATCGCCATACCGTACATAGAAAGTGATACGGTTGGATGCAGGCAGTGTCATTTTGATCGAGCTGGCTGTATCCCATGGTTGGGGTTGCAATACATTGCCCAGCGGATCAATAAAACAGCTGATACCTGTATTGGCACTACGCGCCACCCAGAGACGGGTTTCTATAGCACGCAGCCTTGCATAGTTCATATGTTGTTTATAACCCGGCGTGTTCCCCCACCAGCCATCATTGGTAATAATGGTAAGGAGGTTGGCTCCTTTACGGACATATTCGGTGATATAATCACTGTAAATACTTTCATAACAGATAATGGGGGCAGATTTGAAGTATTCATCCCAGGGCACAAATACTTTCCTTTCTGAGTCACGTCCAAGCGTGCCACTGATACCCCCAAAATCTTCAAACCAGCTACCCATAAAATTGAGAAAGGAAGGGAGTGTTTCCACTCCGGGTACCAGTTTGGCTTTATGATAAAGCTGGTAACTGCTATCGGGTTCCATAAAAGCAGCTGTATTGAACAGATCGTAATAGATGCCGCTGGGTTTATGGAGGCGTGCCGTGGAAGAGGCTTCTTTTTTATTTTTTCCATACTCGCGGTAGCTGTCAATACCCGTCAGCAGACTGAGTCGCTGATGACGTAACAAAAAAGACCATACCGCGCGATACCGGAAATCTTCTTTCAACAGGTCTTCCCGTACCTGAGCAGGAATAGCCGTTTCGGGCCATACGACAAGAGAAGTGAATTTATCGATCTGCTTTTCAGAAAGTACAATCAGTTTTTGAAGCTGTGCTTCTATTTCTCCAGTAAATTTTTCGGTATAAGGATCAATATTGGGTTGTACCACCACTACATTGCGGGTACTTTGTGCCAGATCTGCAGCAGCCAGTTTTCGTTCATGGATAGCAATAAACCGTGATGACAGCAGGGGAACGGCGAGGATCAGCACAAGGCTAATAAGACGGATACGATATGCCGCAGAACGACCTTCCTGCTGAAAACGCTGAAACAGGGTGAAGGCAAGAATATTGGCAATGAGAACCCAGGCTGTACCTCCGGCAGCGCCTGTGTACTGATACCACTGCACCCATTCCGGATGAGTGGCAAACACATTGCCCAGCGTGAGCCAGGGCCAGCTCAACTCCCAGTTGTGATGGAGAAATTCAAAAGCCAGCCAGAATATTACCAGTGCCGGATAGGCAATACGTGTGCCCCATTTTTTTCGGGTAGCGTAAAAAAGCATCCAGGGTACACACATGACCAGGCTGTTGACGAAGAAAGCGCCGAAAGCGCCTGGCAGGCTGGCATTCCAGATCCACCAGGTAGTGAGAATATTCCAGCCAAACATCTGCAGCCAGGTAAGCCACAGCAGTTTTTTCCAGCCGATAGCTTGTGTGCTGAGCCAGAGTTGTGGTATCCAGGCCACGAAGATCAGCAGGGTAAGTGGTGATACAGGCCAGGCTGCCCACAGGAGCAGGGATCCGGACACAGCCACCAAAACGGGAGGGATTCGTTTCACGCAGGAGTTTGTTTGCGTAAAAATAGCCAAAACCCGTTAGCTACCTGTGCCGGAAATAATTAAATGATTACTCACAAAAGCAGCCGGGCTATTTCTTCCCAGTTGTGTACCCGCTTATTGCGGCCGGCATCATTGAGGGCATTATGCGGCTGAGTAAAAAGTATACCGGTACTTCCAGTAAAATGGTCGAGGTTTTTGAAATGATCGTCGATCATGATATCGGCCTGCACAATCTGTTTGGATCCGCAAAACACGATCTTCTGCCAGGGAATAAACGGGAAATGTTCCTGCAGCCAGTCCTGCTTTTCAGCAGGACTCAGCGGAAACTCCATTGCAGCAGATACGATATAGAGATCATACCGGTCGTACAATTCACGTACTATTTCCTGACTACCGGTTATAACGGGAAGTGTCCGGAAAAAACCAGGTTCGAAAAGGTATTTGCGGATGTTGGGAAAAATCTCCTTCTCAGGTTTTCCGGTTACTTCATCAAGGGTACGGCGGCGTCCAAAATCTTTTTCGTCGAGGTGAAATAATTGCTGATATACATCGGCAATTACGCCGTCCATGTCCAACGCTATTCGTTGCATTTTGTATAGGGTGTTTTAGATAAAAAAACGGGCGCCTGTATGCAGGCACCCGTTCATAAATTAACGCCGGCTGTAGTTGGGCGCTTCTTTTGTAATTTCTATATCGTGTGCATGGCTTTCGCGCATACCTGCATTGGTGATCTTCACGAACCTGGCTTTTTTCAATTCGTTCATGTTGGCGGCACCGCAGTAGCCCATGCCGGCACGAAGCCCGCCCACATACTGATAGACGATCTCTTTCAGCGATCCTTTATAAGCCACGCGGCCTTCGATACCTTCGGGTACAAATTTCTTTACATCATCTTCCACATCCTGAAAGTAGCGGTCGCTGCTGCCTGTAGCCATGGCACCCAGTGAACCCATGCCGCGATACTCTTTAAATTTACGGCCTTCGTAAATGATGGTTTCACCAGGGCTCTCTTCTGTACCGGCAAAAACACTACCCATCATAACACAGTTGGCGCCGGCTGCGAGTGCCTTAACCATATCGCCGGTATAGCGGATACCGCCATCGGCAATGATTGGAATATTGCGTTTATTTAATGTACCGGCTGCTTCCATTATGGCAGTGAGCTGAGGTACACCCGCACCAGCTACTATACGTGTGGTACAGATAGAACCCGGTCCAATACCTACTTTAACGGCATCAGCACCGGCATCGGCAAGGGCCAGGGCGCCTTCTGCCGTACCTACATTACCGGCTATTACATTCAGGTTTTTGAAGTTCTTTTTTACCTGTTTTAAAGCAGTGATCACCCCCTTGCTATGGCCATGCGCACTATCCAGTGCTATCACATCCACGCCTGTATTTTGCAGTGCATATACACGATCAAGCAGATCTTTGGTGATACCCACACCTGCACCCACCAGCAAGCGGCCAAACGAATCTTTTACAGCATTGGGAAAGCTCTGCAATTGCAGAATATCCCGGTAAGTGATCAGGCCAATCAGCTTACCTGATTTATTAACCACAGGCAATTTTTCAATCTTATGTTTACGGAGTATCGCTTCTGCTTTTTTGAGATCGGTACCTTCAGGAGCAGTGATCAGGTTTTCGCGGGTCATTACCTCGCTTACTTTCCTTTTCTTGTCATCTTCAAAACGCAGATCGCGGTTGGTGAGGATACCTGCCAGTTTACCGCCTTTATCAACAATGGGAATACCGCCTATTTTATTTTCACGCATGAGGCGAAGAGCGTCGCCAATCAGTGAATCCTCCTGAAGCGTGATAGGGTCGAGAATCAGACCGCTTTCACTTCTTTTTACTTTCCTTACCTGCTCGGCCTGCTGCTCTACCGTCATGTTTTTGTGGAGGATACCCAGGCCACCTTCGCGGGCCAGCGCCATAGCCAGGTTGGCTTCTGTCACCGTATCCATCGCAGCGGAAAGCAGCGGTACATTCAGTGTAATATCACGGGTGAGCCGGGATCTGATATCTACATCGCGCGGTAATACCTGACTGAAGCCGGGCACCAGCAGTACATCATCAAACGTTAAGCCTTCACCGAAAAATTTGTCGCCATTGACCAGCGTATGGCGTTTTTGAGAGGGTTTGCTTTTTACAGCGGGGGAAATCTTTGTTGCCATGTGCAAAGATAGCGCAGTGACCAAATTCCTTCCAAAAAGAATTTTAAGCACTACTACTTAGTGGTAGTTTTTATGCCGATAGCGTCCTCAGAATCACACGAAATGGCCATTTTCAGGAAATGCTTCCGTCAGTAGTTTTGTGCTGCAATTAATCATTCCATTTAAACTTATTTATGAAAACACTACGATTTCCTGCCCTGATTACAATGAGCCTGCTGCTGTTGATGACCAGCTGTAAAAAAGGAGATACAGGCCCGGCCGGCCAGGATGGCAATGCCAATGTACGCCTGTATACCTATTCGAATATTACATTTACCGGCGTTTACAATCTGCAATTGTCCGGCATTTCGCAGGGACTGATGGATTCCAGCATGGTGCTGATCTATTATAATCCTTCCAATGAAGTAGCTACCAGCTGGTATCCTGTACCCGGGCTTGGTTCCAGCAGTGCCTATGATATGCGTTACCTGCTTTATCAGAGCAGCACTTCGCCCAGCATTTATACGATCAGCTTGCGGGCAATGCTGCCCAATGGTTCGGGATCCTATGCATCACAACTCACTTTTACCAAAGTGCGTGTATTCCTGGTTCCGGCTTCGAGTGTGACTGTAGGTGGCCGTGGTATTGCAGACAGTGAGTCGATCCTGAATAGGGAGGATTATTATTCCGTATGCCGTTACTTCAGCATACAGCCCTGATAGCTGAAGATATTACCGGATCAGAGTAGTGGTGCCTTTCTGAAATACCTTTTCTCCCGTATCCCTGTGCGTATAACTAAGGTACCAGACATAGACGCCACTGCTTTGCATTATTCCATTCACCCGGCCATCCCATTTGCGGGTCCAGTCGCGGGTATGAAATACCTGCTGTCCCCAGCGGTTGTATACACTGAACTCCAGGTTGTCTGCTTTGAATGCATCGTTAGGGTACAGGTAATCATTCAGCCCATCACCATTAGGCGTGAAAGCTGTGGGCACAGCAATAAAACAATTGCTGAGTACACGCACTTTTTTACGGACACTGTCGCTGCAGCCAAGCGTATTGTTGGTGGCAACAAGCTTTACATTGTAGTAAGCCTCTCTGTTGATCTGCGGAAAGCGGAAAGGGGCAGGATCACGAAGTGTGCTGCTGCCGGTTGGTTCGAAACTCCAGCGCCAGCTATTGATGAGCCCGGTGCTGGTATTAGTAATAGTCAGCGCATCTTCGGGGCAAATGATATCTGGAATAGTAAAACCGGCTATCACTTCATTGTCCATTACAATAGTGCGTGTTACCTGATCCGTACATACACCGTTGCTTACTACGAGCTTTACTGTACTGGTACTGGATGCGTTTACCTGTGTGGTAAACTGCCGGGTAGTGGAAATGGGTGAGTTATTAAAGGTCCAGTTCCAGCTGTTTACATTGTGAGCACCATCATGCGTAAATACCAGTGTGTTTTTCCGGCAATCAAGTCCGGCACTGTATGTGAAAGCGGCCGAAACAGTATCGGCTGTTGTGAAAGTACGGCTGTGTACCGGCAGATGCAGCCCGCATTCATCCACGATCGTACTTCCATCTACACCGGCTTTCAGCGTTAATGTATATACACCTCCTACATAGATGGGGCTGGCAAAGCGAACTGTTACCACATCTGTTTCCCCATTGGTACAATCAGCCTGTATGCTGGTGACCGTAACGGCGGAAGGTCCGGTTACAACAAAATCGCTTCCGTCGGGAGCAACTGTAGCGCAGATGATTTTTTTCGGAAAATATACCTTGACTTCCGTAGGCGCGCAGCCGGGTGTACCCACACTGTCTGCAAAAATGGGCTGCGGTACAGTGTACTGAAAATCCACATGTTCACCCTGGGGAATCGCGTTGCCGCAATTGTCAAGGAGTGTATTACCATCACTTCCGTTGTTGATCACCAGTTGGTAACTACCCGGAGGAAGGGGATTGGAGAGCGTAATGGTCACCTCCTGCAGATCAAATCCGGTATTGCAGGCAGATGAATTTACACTGGTAACGGTGGCTGCAGCAGGCAGGAGGCTGAACTCGGTTCCGGAAAGTGAATTGCAGCGTATGTCTTTATTCAACTTTATTGTGATGACTGTACCATCACAATCAGGATCTGCTTCTTTGAGGTGAGGAGCGAGCGGGTCAGTGATTACGGCAGTGCCTCCGCCAAAGGAAAGTCCATAACCGCTTTGACTGTCGGTATAATGACTTACCAGTAAGATATAATCATGCCCCGCAATAAGATTGGGCATTTGAGCAAAAGTGGGCTCATTGGCAGCAGGGTTGGAGGCACACTGAATGAAATTTACTCCTGCAGCGCTGGCACCGGTAGGACCATAAGTGCCCGCCCAGTTGGCAGTAACGATGATATTACGGTTGGTAAATACCTGGTCGGGATCAAGGCCGGTTACATCGTATAGTTGCCAGTCATAATCATCGTTGGGATTGGTAGGATTGATCACAAAGCCCAGGGTACCGGATACATAGCAGTGAAACTTATACCAGAAGGGATTTTTGTTGGCATAGAGAGCCCCGTCATCACAACCTGGTACAAAAAGATCATTTGTGCTACAGATAGGCACATTGTTTTGCTGAAATGTGGTGGTGCCGCATACAGGGAAGGCTGTAGTTGGGGTTTGCCCCAGAGTAGTACAGGACTGTGCAACTACGGGTGACAGGCCGTAGCAGAATAAAGCAATAAGAAGAGAAAATACAAGCCTGTGTCGCAATCTCATTATTACAGTAGGTGTAGCTATAAGACAAAGATATTCGCTATATCGTTGCCTCTGCACAGAATATCAGGCAATTCTGAAAACACTACCGGGGAGAGCTCTTATCTGGTTTTTCAATTCAAGTGAAAGCAGGCCGGCAGCTACCTGGCTATTGCTGAGCTGGCTGTACCAGTTGAGCTCATCGAGGCTAAGCTGACCTTTGTCGCGCAGCAATTGAATCAGCTTTTTTTCGTCTTCTGTAAGTTCTACAAACAGTTCCGATTGTCTGACAACCTGTTCCGAAGGCACATGGTCCCAGTTCATAGCGGTTATTAAATCGGTTGCCTGCGTGATAAGTGCCGCTTTGTTATTGCGTATCAACTCATTACACCCCTGACTACGAAAGTCTGTACTACGGCCGGGAAATGCAAAAACATCCCGGTTATAACCATTGGCCAGTTCGGCCGTGATAAGGCTTCCGCCGGTGGGACCTGTTTCCACTACTACCACTGCATCGCTCAATCCGGCTACTATGCGATTCCGGATAGGGAAATTATGTCTGTCTGGCTGGGTACCGCTGCCAAATTCTGTAAGCAAGCTGCCTCCGTTTTCCAGCATGGAGGCTGCGAGGCTGCGGTGACGGGGAGGGTACAGTGCATCGAGTCCATGGGCCAGCACACCTACGGTAGGTAGCCCATGCTGAATTGCTGCTTTGTGTGCCAGCGCATCAATACCATAAGCCAGACCACTGATCACCATTACCTGTAGCGAAGCCAGGTCGGCAATCAGTTTTTCTGTAAGCTGTTTGCCATAATCAGTCTGATGCCTGGTACCCACTACTGCAATGACACGGGATGTGTTTAAAGAGGTTTCTCCTTTTTGATAAAGCAATAGGGGCGCATCCGTACAATTGAGCAGGCGCTGCGGATAGTCTTTGGAGCGGATGAATAAAGGAGTGATACGGTTGGCTTCGATAAAACGAAGCTCTTCTTCGGCCTCTATCCACGATTTGAAACGGTGAATAGCATGTGCGCGTACTTCACCCACACCATCGAGTTTACATAATTGGGTTGTACTGGCTTTAAAAACCGAATGGGCATCTCCAAAAAGATCTACAAGTATCCTGCCGCATACCGTACCGATCTGTGGTATATGCGTAAGTGCAATCTGATATAGTACATCCGGCTCCATCTTTTCGTAATCACTGTACGAAATTAGTGTATGTGCCGGCCTGATCTTATTTAAAGGGAAACTACTTTCAACTCAGTTCGCCTGTTTTTTGCACGCCCATTTTCGGTGTTATTATCGGCAATTGGGAGTTTTTCACCATAACCTTTGTAGGAAAGCCGGTTTGCTGCAATGCGGCTATTGATCAGGTAACTGACCACTGCTTTCGCCCGGTTATTACTTAGTACCTGATTATCTGCGGGTTTGCCGATATTATCGGTATGTCCACTGATCTCAATCTTGAGTGTGGGATTTTCCTGCAGCAGTAAAACCACTTTATCGAGTTCGGCTTTTGACTCGGGTTTAAGCTCAAACTTGTTAAGGTCAAAGAAAATATTGTTGAGTACTACGCTGGCATTGGCTTCAAGCGGCTGCAGAGGGATATTCTTTTCATAGGTAGAATCCGGAGCTTCACGACTTAACATAAAATTGTCGGAATAAAACAGATAGTTTTTGCGGTTTACATTAAAGGCATAGTCTTTTCCAATAGGAAGGGTGACCAGGTACTGACCTTTTTCATCCGTCTGCAGGACGGAAACCGGTTTTCCGGAGGAGAGGTCGATCAGTTCGATGCCGGAGGGCAATCCTTTCCCGGTGTTTTTATCAAATACACGACCTCTTACCCACAGGGTGCGTAAGGGTTTCACGGTTTCGCGCAATTCAAAATGATAAATGTCCCATCCCCCACGACTGTCGGCCCGGTCACTGGCATACCAGGCTGTATTGCCATCGGTCGTGACAAACAGGGTGCCTTCCTTATTAATAGTATTAATGGGATAACCCAGGTTTTCGGGAGTACTCCAGTCGCCGCCGGGGCCTTTGCGAACATAAAACAGGTCATCATCGCCATAACCCGGCCAGCCATTGGAAGTAAAGTACAGCGTCTGATTATCGGCATGAATGAAAGGGCACTGATCATCACCACTGGTATTGACCTGCGGGCCCAGGTTTTCGGGAGTACTCCATTTGCCGTTAGGCTGCAGGTGGCTTACATAAATATCAGCACCACCATACCCGCCCGGACGGCGGCTGGCGAAATAGAGATCTTTTTTATCGGGCGAAAGGCTGGGTTGAGATTCCCATTGAGGTGAATTGATGCTGCCGCCGAGATTGCTGGCTTCAGACCAGCCGCGTTCGTCGAGATAAGAAATATAGAGATCGCAGCTGCCAAAGCCATCGGGTCGTGTGCAGGCAGTAAAGATAACCCATTGACCATCCTGTGAGATGGTTTGGGCGCCTTCATTCATCATAGTATTGATACCGCCGCTCAGCGGGCGCGCGGTCTGCCATTTATTATCCTGTTGTACACTGCTGTAAAAGTCTTCATTCCGGTCGTTTACAACGCGGGTAAAAATAAGTTCTTTGCTGTCGATGGTGAGCGAAGGAAAGTATTCGCTTTGAGCTGTGTTTATCTCAGGCCCCGCATTTTGCGGAGCAAATACATAGTTGTCGTTTGCATGTTTGCGGGCATACTCGATAGCAAACTCATAACTGCGTTTCCTGTATTGAGCTGCTTTTAAAGAATTGGCATTGCGGGGAGGCTTTTTATCGAGCAGTTCATTGATAGCGGCCAGCGCTTTTTCAAACTGTCCGTTACCGGCCAGGTTGATGGAATACGGTAATTTATAATCCATGGTATAGGCCGTATCAATAGCAAATGCCTTTTCGTAATAATCTGTACTGGCGCGATAGTTTTTCATCTGACCATACACGCCTGCGAGCGACAGGTATGCGTCCACATATCGCGCATCCAGCTCAATACATTTCAGCAAGAGGCCTGCGGCCTGCGGTAAATGTCCGTCACCGGCGCGTTCCAGTGCCTGCTCATAAAGGGGGATAGCCTTTTTATTGACTTTAGAAGGGTCGTAAGACTGGGCGAAGCCTGCTATACAGGTTAAATATATTATACAGAATGAGAACAGTTTTTTCATAGCAGGAATCAATATGTAGACAGTAAAGTTAACATATCTGCCGTATATCTGCCAGAGGAGAGTTATCTGTTATGGTACATGAATATACTTATGAATCTGCAGGCTCAGCTCCCATTTGGGATTAGCTTTTATGTACTCCACAATGAGTGGTGTCATTGCCGCAGCCTTTTCCCATTCCGGTTGTAAGAAAAGTTTACATTCCGAAGATACCTGTGCGGCATATTTCTCTGCCCAGTCAAAATCGGATTTGTTGAAAACGACAACCTTTAACTCATTGGCAAAAGGAAGAATACCGGGCAGAGGTGCTTTGAATTTTTTGGGAGAAAGACAAATCCAGTCCCATTCTCCGCTGAGGGGATGTGAACCCGATGTTTCAATATTGGTTTGCAGGCCGGCTGCTTTCAATGCAGTGGTCAGCGGGTCGAGGTTATGCATCAGCGGTTCGCCGCCGGTGATTACGACCAGTCGGGCAGGCGTGGCTTTGATGGTATCTACAATGGCTGCAATACTCATGTGGGGATGAGGCGTGGCGTCCCAGCTTTCTTTCACATCGCACCATACGCAGCCCACATCGCAGCCGCCCAGTCTTACAAAATAAGCGGCTGCGCCCTGGTAAAAGCCTTCTCCCTGGAGCGTATAAAAATGCTCCATTACCGGATAGGAGGCAACAGCAATGGCTGGTGATGCAGTCATAGTCAGAAATTAAAATGCAAAGATAAGCAGAAGACCGGCGCTTAGTTTTTAGAGGCGCATGACTGGAAGGTATTCTTCATCAGCGCTGCAATGGTCATGGGACCCACACCCCCGGGTACGGGAGTGATCCAGGAACAATGAGGGGCTACTGCCTCAAAATCAACATCGCCTTTGAGACGGAAACCGCTTTTGCGGCTGCTGTCTTCCACACGGGTAATACCTACATCAATGACCACAGCGCCTTCCCTGACCATATCGGCTTTTACAAACTCGGGAATGCCGAGAGCCGCTACAATGATGTCACCCTGCAGGCAGATATCTTTCAGATTTTTTGTATGGGAGTGGCAGATGGTGACGGTACAGTTGCCCGGATTGCTGTTGCCGCTGAGGAGGATGCTCATGGGCCGCCCCACGATATTGCTGCGACCGATCACCACGGCATGTTTTCCTTTGGTTTCTATTTTGTAATGTTCCAGCAGCAGCATGATGCCATATGGAGTGGCAGGTATATAAGTAGGAATGCCTTCCACCATTTTACCCACACTTACCGGGTGAAATCCATCCACATCCTTATCGGGATGTATGGCATTAATTACTTTTTTATCACTGATATGTTTGGGGAGCGGTAACTGCACCAGTATACCATCCACATCTGTATCTGTATTCAGTTCTTCAATTACTTCCAGTAGTTTATATTCGGAAATATCCGCATCAAGACGGATCAGGGTCGATTTAAATCCTGTCTCTTCACAGGCTTTGACCTTTGCAGCTACGTATGTTTCGCTGGCACCATTATTACCTACCAGGATGGCTGCCAGGTGGGGGATTTTTTTGCCTTCATTGGCCCGTTGGGCTACATCAATACGGAGTTCGTCCTTTATGGCCTGGGCGGCCTTCTTACCATCTAAAATTTGCATGCGCAAACCTACAGAAAGTTTTCCTATCAGCAGAGGACGTATAAGGAATTTTCCATCGTTTTCAATGAGAAAAAAAACAGAAATGAATGTTTTTTTCCCATGGTCAGAAAAATCACTGCGGATAGTTTTGACAGGAAAATGTGTTTATGTGGTTGGTGTTGCATTTGTACAGGATATTTTGTGGGCTTTTGCTGTATGTTGTCCCTGTCTGCCTGTTGGGGCAGGGGAGGCCTCTCAGCAGCGGATGGATGTCGCTGGACGCATATAGTGATAGTCTTCTGTTGTCTGTGCCGACTGCGGCCACCAATCCGGGAGTTTTGGCCCGGCAGCAGGTGATTGCTTTTCATTTTGTGGGTGAGCAAAGGTTTATGCTGCCGGGGCTTTCCCGTTTTCAGGCAGGTGCTGCGGTGCCCTCTTCTATGGGTGGCTGGGGGCTTATGGCTGATCACGAAGGTTTTGAACGGTACACCCGGTTGTCTGCCGGGGTTGCGTATGCCCATACACTTTTCACCGGTCTGCATCTGGGAGCCGCTTTCAATTATACAACAGTCAGGTATGCAGGTATTGGCAGCGCATCGGCTGTGAGTATGGGTATGGGAATATTGGTCCGGTTTTCAGAACAACTTCGTGTCGGTTTTCATTTTCATGACGCTGCTGGTCTACGGCTGTCTGCCGCTCCCGGTCGCCCGGTCAGTACGGTATATGCTGCTGGTCTGGGATGGAATATTTCCTCGCTATTATCGCTTTCACTGGAATTTGTGAAGCAGGAATATGGGCTGGTGCAGTTCAATGCGGGACTGGTGTACAAACCAGTGCAGCGGGTGCAGGTCCGGCTGGGAGTCACGGATGGTATTCAGAATTTCTTTGCCGGAGCAGGGTTGTTGTTAAAAACAATCCGTATTGAGCTGGTCAATAATTTTCATCCCTACCTGGGCAGCAGTCCTGCATTGCGGATAGGATGGGTAGGTAAAAACAAACAACCATGAAAGCAGTGATAAGTTTGATTGGAAGTTTGCTGCTGTGGAGTGCCGGTATTGCGCAGGAACCCGAATTGCCGGAAGCAGAGCTGGAAAATCTGACAGCTTCAGCAGAAGAATCCCCGGAAGATGAAGATATGCTGCTGCGATTGGGGCAATACAGAAAACGTCCGCTTGATCTCAACCGTGCAGATGCAGATGAGATGAAAGAACTCGGATGGGTTACAGAGCGTATGATCCGTTCATTGTTATTGTATCGCGATCTGCTGGGGCCGCTTATTCATGTGAATGAATTACTGGCAGTACCGGATTGGGAGCCGGTCATTATCAGGAAAATACTGCCTTATGTACAGGTGAGTGCAAAAACTCCATTATTACCAGGCACGCAGAATGATTTTAGTAAAGGCAATCACGAATTGCTGATCCGCCATTCGCGTAGCGCTGCTCAGGAGGAGAAATATGCAGGTAGTTCCGATAAGATATTGCTGCGATATCGTTATCATTTCAGTGATAAATGGCAGGCAGGGTTTACGGCAGAAAAGGATGCAGGGGAAGCTTTTTTCGGGAGAGCTCAGCGATGGGGATTTGATTTTTATTCGTTTCATCTTTTCATAAAGAAGTGGAAGAAATTCCGGAGTATCGCATTCGGAGATTTTACGGTCAATATGGGCCAGGGGCTTATACACTGGCAGCGACTGGCCCTTGGTAAATCAACAGATATTGCTCAAATGAAACGTCAGTCGGCTGTGCTGGCGCCCTACGGATCATCCGGTGAATATAATTTTCATCGGGGAGTGGGCACAACTGTTGGTCTGGGTGCCTTTAACGTTACAGGATTTGTTTCTTTCAGAAAGCTGAGCGCTACACTGCAGACAGATAGTATGGGCATAGCACATGCTTTTTCGGCCTTTCGTACCTCCGGTTATCATCGTACAGAAAATGAAATAGCTGTCCGGCATACATTGAAGCAACTGACAGAAGGAATGGTGATTCAATACCGGCAGAAAAAATTTGCTGCGGCCCTTAATCAGGTGGCTTATTTCTTTTCACTTCCTCTGCAAAAAGAAGAGCGGCCGTCAAATCTGTATGCCATGCATGGCAAAAACTGGTATAATGTCAGTATGGATTACTCCTGGTTATTCCGGCAGATTCACATTTTTGGGGAGGCGGCGATCAGCAAGGGCGGGGGAACCGCTTTTTTACAAAGTATGCTTATCAGCATGGATAGCCGGGCAGATGTATCCCTTCAGTGGCGCCGGTTGTCGCCCGCGTATCAATCCGTAGCCGGCAGGGCTATTACAGAAAACAGTCAGCCTGTCAATGAAAGCGGTTGCCTGATGGCTCTTAATCTGCGTTTGTTTGCACGTTTGCGGTGGGATGGCTATGTGGATTTTTATTCCTTTCCCTGGCTCGGCTATTACACCGATGCGCCTGCCCGGGGCCGCGATTATCAGTTTACATTGCACTATTCACCACGTAAGCAAATGGAACTGTATGTACGCTACAGAAATGAAGAAAAAGAAAGAAATGAAGGAGGGGGAGTAACCAACAGACTGGCGGTAAATAAAAGAAATAGCTGGCGTTTTCATATTGATTATATGATAAGTGGTACGCTTAGGCTTCGGCAGCGGATAGAGTGGGTGAGGTTTCAGAAAGATTATCAACTTCCTGCATATGGCTTTTTGTATTATACCGATGTGAGTTGGAAGCCTTTACGCGGTCCGGTGTCGCTGTCTCTGCGCTGGCAGGTATTTGATACGGACAGCTATGATACCCGCCTGTATGCATTTGAGCAGGATGTTTCATATAGTTATTCATTACCAGCGTCTTATGGTAATGGCTATCGATATATTGTAATGGCGAAATATGTTATCGGCAGACATTTGTCTGCCTGGATCCGTTGGTCAAAAACCGGAAATACAGCGATACCGGGTGAAATAGTAGGTTACGCAAACGATAGCGTTGTCAAAGGCTCGGATATCCGGTTGCAATTGATGCTTGATTTTTAATCATTCGGTAATAATTTTTACAGGCGGCGATAACGATTTGTTAAAAAAATCTTTACATTGCCGCAGCATTTTTAAGGTTAGGGCTGTCTCATAAGGGTAACCTTACCTGTGAAATGGACGGATTTCACTGACAATCATTACGTTTTAAATCAAAAATTGACGTTCACATGAGAAAACTCGCATCACTGCTTGCAGTGCTGATGCTATTTAATGCATTGGCATTTGCACAACAACGGGAGGTCTCGGGCTCAATTAAGAGCGAAGAGGGCACCAGCATCCCATTTGCCTCAATCACGGTTAAAGGCACCGCAACCGGTGTTTCTGCCGATGCCAATGGCAAATTTTCTATTCAGGCCGCATCCAACGCCACACTGGTCATCAGTGCTGTTGGTTATGAGGCGCAAGAAGTTTCTGCACGTTCAACCACTGTTACAGTTACACTGAAGGCTACAGGAAATCTTCAGGAAGTAGTTGTAACGGCTTTGGGTATCTCCAAGCAAAAGAAATCAATTGGCTACCAGATTCCGAACGTAAGCGCGGAAGAATTCAACAAAGTGCGTGCAACGGATATCTCATCTGCCCTGGCAGGTAAGGTGCCTGGTGTGCAATTGTTGGGTACTCCCAGTTCTAACTTCGGTGAAGGCGATCTGCGTCTTCGTGGTGTTGCCGGTTTGTCTGGTCAAAGCCCGCTGTATGTGGTAGATGGTACTATCGTTAACCTGAGTGCGATCAACCTGGATGATGTGGAAACCATTTCCGTTCTGAAAGGACCTGTTGCCTCAGCGCTGTACGGTCTCCGTGCCCAGGGTGGTGTAATTGAGGTAAAACTTAAAAGAGGTGCTAAACGCAAACCTACTGTTACTGTTAACTCTCTGACTGAGTTTGGTAATGTTGCCCTGCTGCCTAAATACCAGAATGAATATGGTGGTGGTTATTCTCAGGACTGGCAGACCTTCACTTACAACCCTGCTATTCACCCCGCTTCATGGGCTGCATTCAATGGTCAGAAACTGGTTGAGTATGGTGCTGACGAAAGCTGGGGACCCCGTCTGGATGGCACCCTGGTTCGTGAGTGGTTTAGCTGGTATCCTGGTGATGATTTTGGTAAGGAGACTCCGTTCTCTCCCCATCCTAACAACGTAAAGGATTTCTATGAAACCTCTAAGCGTTACAACAATAGTGTAGCTGTAGAAGGTGGTAATGATATTGCCAATTTCCGCTTCAATTATAATAACCGCTATCAGGAACTTCCTTTCCCTAACACTAAACGTCAGGAAAACCTGTTTGCATTCCGTGGTGGTTTGAATATCACCCCCAAACTGACTGTATCTACCAATGTTAACTATTCAGTGATCGACCAGCTTGGTGATCAGACTGAAGGTTATACCAACGATGGTCAGAACATCACACAAAACTTCAACCAGTGGTTCCAACGCCAACTGGATATGAAAAAACTGAAAGATTATAAAAACCCTGCAGGTGGTTTCAAAACATGGAATATCCGCAGCCCAATAGATACACGTGCGGCTTACTGGGATAACATGTACTACCAGGTATATGAAAGCTTCCGTCGCAGCTGGCAGAAC
This sequence comes from Chitinophagaceae bacterium, assembly GCA_047600605.1. Lineage (GTDB taxonomy): Bacteria > Bacteroidota > Bacteroidia > Chitinophagales > Chitinophagaceae > CAYMZZ01. Next base: position 886,183 of record JASGKK010000002.1, read on the forward strand.
CGTATTTTCGGTGATATCAATGTCTCTTACAAAATTCTGCCTTATTTGAGCATTTCTACCATTGCCCGCGCCAGTGTGCTGAACTATGGTGGTGATGGTCGTATTGCTTCTTATGGTCTGGAAATCCCCAGCTATAACATCAACAACGGTACATTCCAGGAGTACAACTTCGAAAACCGTCTGGAATTCAATAAACGTTTTGGCAATTTCGGTGTTCGTCAACTGGTTGGTTCAAACATGATGACGCAAACACGTAAGTATAATTCTGCCAGCACTGTAGGTGGTTTATCAGTACCGGGATTGTACAGTATTACTGCAAGTATTGATCGTCCATCAGTTGGTAATACCTGGTTGGACCATCGTATGAATTCACTGTATACAAATGGTAGCTACGATTATAAGAACTTCCTGTTCCTGGATTTCACGCTGCGTAATGACTGGACTACTGTGATGCTGCCGGGAAGAAAGAATAATTATCTTTATCCGTCAGTATCTACAGCCTTTATCTTTACTGATGTGCTGGAAACAAGCGCGAAGTTTAAAGAGATACTCTCTTATGGTAAACTGCGTGCAGCCTTTGGTAGAGCAGGGTCACTTCCTGATCCTTATGTGTTGAATCCAACGTATGGCTTGGGAACTCCTTATGGTAGCAACCCGACAATGTCTGTGCCTACAACCGTATACGATCAGGCTTTGAAACCTGCATTGACTAAAGAATATGAAATCGGTGCTGAGCTGAAATTCCTGAAAAATCGCATTGGTTTGGATGTGGCCTGGTATCGCCGCGACGGTACAAATCAGGTTGTTAACCTGAGCGTAACGAACTCTTCTGGTGCAAGTAGCGTTTACCTGAATGCTGGTCTGATCAGAAGTGAGGGTATTGATATCGCTCTGGATGCGAGCATTATTAAAACTCGTGATTTCAGCTGGGATATTCAGTTCAACTTCGGTAAAAACAAGTCTAAAACAATTGATCTGGATACAGCCAAAGGTCTGCGCAACCTGAACCTTGGTACAGCTTCATTCGGTCCCAGTGTAAATGCACGCGTGGGTGAGCAGTGGGGTGCTATCGTAGGTACCCGTGCACTGATCAATGAAAAAACTGGTCTGCCTGTAATCACCGCTGCTGGTAACTGGGTTCGTCAGACAAACCAGATTCTGGGTCATGTATTACCCGACTTCATGGGTGGTGCTGTAACTACTCTTCGTTACAAGAATTTTGCGTTTAACGGAACCTTTACTTATCAGAAAGGTGGTATGTTCTACTCAACTACTCGTCTGTGGAACCTGTATTCTGGTCTGAGCCAGGAAACAGTGGGTAACAATGATAAAGGAAATCCCCTGCGTGATGATCCAGCCGATGGTGGTGGTATCCGCGTAGACGGTGTACTGGCTGATGGAACCCCCAAAACTGTATATGTAGAGGCCCAAACTTACTTTGGTAACATGTATGGTTTGCATTCACCCTTCCTGTCTAAAGCATCTTATTTCAAATTTGCGGAAGCCAAGCTGAGCTATACTATCAAATCGAATACACTGATCAAAGGTGTTAGAGATATTACTATATCAGCAATCTGCCGCAATCCCTGGCTGATCTCTGCTCCTGCGAAGAAATGGGGTATTGATCCTTCAGAACTGGAAAATGGCAACTCTTACTACGAAGGTGGTCAGTTGCCCCAGGTACGTAGCTATGGTGTTAACCTGACATTCGGATTCTAAAAGTTTGGTAACCTTAAACGAATTAAATGATGAAAAAGAATATTAACATAAAACTGTTGGCCCTGCCAGCCATGGGAGCACTGCTCACACTTGGTTCGTGCAAGAAGAACTTCGATTTTGAAGGGGCTAACTTTAACCCTTATGGTGCGACTACGCCGGTAACGCAAAATCTGCTTACCAGCGCACTGCGCAGTGTGCCATCACCAGTTAACGAAGCACTCGGTTCCCTGTACTCCCAACATCTGGGCGAAGTACAGTATACGGATGCCTCCCGTTTCAGCGGCCTGAATTTTGCCTATGGCGGTTATTACACCGGGCCTCTGTTGTCGCTGACAAAGATCATTCAGTTGAATAGTGATCCTGCTTCAGCGTCTACCGGAGCTGTTATCAATGGTGGTTCTAATGCCAACCAGATTGCGGTTGCCCGTATTCTCAGAGCCTACTTTTTCTTCCATATTACAAACCGCTGGGGCGATATTCCTTATACAGAGTCTTTGAAACAAACCGGAAATTTGGTTCCGAAATTTGATCGTCAGCAGGATGTATACAATGCCCTGTTTACAGAACTCAAAGAAGCTGCCAATCAGTTTGACGCAGGTGTTGCTGTGAAAGGAGATATCTTCCTTTCTGGTAATGCTGCCCGCTGGAAGCTCTTCGCCAACTCACTGCGCCTGATCATGGCCCTGCGTCTGTCTAAGATCGACCCGGCCAAGGGTAAAGCAGAATTCCTGGATGCAAAAGCTGCCGGTGTGATCACTACCAGCGCTCAGGACTTCAAATATGCTTACCTGTCAGAAACAGCTAACCAGAATCAGTGGTATGCCCGTTACCTCACCCGTTTCGACTATGCCATCGGTAAACCCTTCCTGGATTACCTGATCTCTGTTAACGATCCCCGTATTCCCAAATTTGCTGACAAACCCACTAACCCGGTTGCCGGCAATCCTGAATACGTAGGTATGCCTTATGGCCTGGTAAATACATCCGGTATTCCTAATACCTCTGTGTCATTCATCGGTTCTGGCCTCCGTACACAAAATGCACCGGAATATATCATCCCTGCTGCTCACGTACTCTTCACTCTGGCTGAAGGCGAAGCACTGGGCTGGAATGCTGCCGGTACTGCTGATCATGCTGCGGCTGCAACCTATTACCTGCAGGGTATCGAGCAATCTATGCGTCAGTATGGTGCATATGATGCTACTGCCTATGCTACCTATGTAGCAGGCGCGGATGTTGCTTACACTCCTGCCCGCGCTATCGAGCTGATCTCTTATCAGCGCTGGGTAGCTCTGTACCTCAACGGTTACGAAGCATGGAACGAGTGGAAAAGAACTGGTTACCCTGTTCTCAGCCCTGGCCCTGCTCCTGTTAATACTACACAGATTCCCCGTCGTCAGGCGTACTCCACTCAGGAGCGTGACCTGAACAACGCCAACTATCTGGAAGTGGTAGCAAGACAAGGTGCAGATAACCTGGATACCAGAATGTGGTGGGACAAACAATAATCAACACAGATTATTAAAACCCAATAAAACAAAACGGCTTCCTGAAAAGGAAGCCGTTTTGTTTTATACCAGGCTCAAAAAAGAATAATACTTCATCTGGTCACAGATCATTTCCGGCAATAGCTAAAAACTAATTAGCTTTGAAATTCAATTACATTTTATGTCTGAACAGCAACAGCCCAATCAGCTTAATATCGAAATATCAGAGGAAATAGCAGAAGGTGTATATGCCAATCTTGCAATTATCACACACTCGCATGCCGAGTTTGTCATAGATTTTGTAAACGTGATGCCAGGTACTCCCAAAAGCAAAGTAAAAAGCCGGATTATACTTACCCCACAGCATGCCAAGCGGTTTATGAAGGCTATGCAGGATAATATCGCCAAATTTGAATCCGTGAATGGTCCCATCAAGGATCTCGATGAAATGCAGCTGCCGGTCAATTTTGGAGGGCCTACAGCGCAGGCCTGATCAGCATAATTTATATTAGCCCCTCATCGGCAAAGCTGGTGTAGCCATTGCGCGTAATGATCAGGTGATCCATCACACGGATATCAAATAATGCAGCTGCTTCAATCAGTTTTCGGGTAAGTGATTTATCGGCCAGACTGGGTTTCAGATTTCCGGACGGATGATTATGACAAAGTATAAGCCCCACTGCCTGATGGTCGAGTGCTTTGCTGATCACTACACGTGGGTCTACTATAGTTGCAGTAATGCCGCCCTGGCTGATGATCTCAAAGTGAACTACCCGATTGGCCCGGTTAAGGAAAATGACGCCAAATACTTCTATACGATAATCCTGTAAATGTGTTTTGAGATAATTGGCCACATCTTCACTGGAAGCCAGTTGTAGCTGCTCCTGCCCGCCTGTTTCCATCCGGCGGCCCAGTTCAAGACCAGCCTGCAGCAGTATCGCCTTTGCTTCACCCATCCCATCAATTTCCTGCATCTCTTTTAGGGTGAATTGCGACAGATTCGTCAGATTTCCACCGGATCGCTGTACCAGTTCACGGGCAATCTCCATCACACTGCGGGTCTTACTGCCATTACGAAGCAGGATAGCCAGCAGTTCGGCATCACTAAGCGCCTGAACCCCAATGGAAAGTAATTTTTCCCGGGGACGATCGTCTTTTGCCCATTCCTTAATCGAGTACTTCTGCGCTTGCATAAAACAAGTTTAACTTATATTTTTATTCTAATAATGTGTTTTTTCTGATTTATAAACAGAAAAACACAGGAGTCCAAACTTTTGAAAAACCGATAAAATCTGTATTTTATGAAATCCAGGTCCTCCAGTGTTGGGGCATTGCACCCCATTCTCTTCGTGGCTGTGATGTATGTAGTCGTGTTGTTTCTGTCGATTTTTATTTGTTCTTCTATTTTCTACACACTTAATGATGATGCTGCTTCCAGTGCCAGTAATGCAGACCAGGTCGCAGTACAGAAAAAATCAGTACCTGCACACGTGGCAGCGGCTGTAGTGGTACGTTGATAAAGAACGCAATTTTTTCTACGGCAGGCTGGGGTCTATTGCAGCGATATTAATATCTTCGCCGCTCCAAAGAGTTCCTTTGGATATATTCTTGATCCCATGCAGTCTGCTAAAATCTTTGCCGGCACCAGCTCCGGCGAACTGGCCGATAGTATTTGTAAAAAATATGGTGCCCGGCCGGGTAAGATAGCTATTCAGCGTTTCAGCGATGGCGAAATCTGCCCTGTCTTTCTGGAAAGTATCCGTGGCGACTTTGTTTTCCTTATACAAAGTACCAACTCACCAGCCGATAACCTGATGGAGTTGCTCCTCATGATCGATGCTGCCCGCCGCGCTTCTGCTTATAAAGTCATCGCCGTTATTCCTTATTATGGTTATGGACGCCAGGACCGGAAGGATAAACCCCGGGTCGCAATTGGCAGTAAATTGGTAGCCAATATGTTAACGGCTGCCGGTGCGGATCGTATCATCACCATGGACCTGCACGCACCACAGATCCAGGGCTATTTCGACATCCCGGTAGATCACCTCGACAGCCACGCAGTTTTTATCCCTTATATAGAGAATTTACGGCTCGAAAACCTTACCTTTGCGGCCCCCGATGTAGGCGCAACCAACCGTATACGCGAAATCGCCAACTATTTCAATGCTGAAATGGTTATCTGCGATAAGCACCGGAAACGTGCCAACGAGATTGCCAGCATGGTGGTAATAGGGGATGTAACCGGTAAAGACATTGTGATTATTGATGATATCTGTGATACCGGCGGCACACTGGCCAAAAGCGCCTCACTGCTGATGGAAAAAGGAGCCCGTAGCGTACGGGCGCTGATTACCCATCCGGTGTTAAGCGGTAAAGCCTATGAGAATCTTGAAAACAGTGTACTTGATGAGGTTGTTGTATGCGACACCATCCCCATTAAGCCCGGCAGCAGCAAGATAAAAGTGATATCGGTAGCCGAACTGTTTGCAGTGGCCATCCGCAATGCGTTTGAGAACAAGAGTATTACCAGTCTCTTTATTCACTCGCAAAGAAGGACCAGCCTCTGATCAATGAACGTCATCTTTTAAACAACATAATAAAATGAAATCAATTACAATCGAAGGACAACTGAGGACCGGATTCGGGAAAACCGCCACCCGCCAGCTCCGCTCTCAGGAACAAGTGCCAGGTGTAATTTACGGGGGTGCAGCCGAAATCAATTTTTATGCTCCGGCTGCGGCTATTAAGCCACTGGTTTACACATCCAGCTTCCAGATTGCCGAGGTAGTAATCGACGGTAAAACTTACCGTACTATCCTTAAAGACCTGCAGTTTGACAAAGTAAACGACCAACTGATCCACGTAGATCTGCTGGAACTGGTAGAAGACAAACAGGTAGTTGCTGACATTCCGCTGAAACTGGTTGGCGCCTCTAAAGGTGTAAAAGACGGTGGTAAGCTGGTTAGCAAAATGAAATCACTGAAGGTAAAAACTTACCCCAAGCACCTGAAAGAACATATTGAAGTTTCCATCGACGATCTGGAGCTCAATGGTAATATCCGTGTGGAAGATGTGAAGGAAGACAACTACGAAATCCTGAACTCTCCCCGTATTCCCATCGCTTCAGTTGTGATGACCCGTCAGCTGAAACAGGAAGAAGCTGCCGCTCCAGCCAAAGCTGCTGCACCGGCCAAAGCTGCTCCTGCTGCCAAAAAATAAAAAAAGGAATCAACGATCTGAACCCGCATCGGACTGATGCGGGTTTTTTTTAAACCTTAACAGAAATCCAGAATTTTACCGCATGAAATTCCTGATCATCGGATTAGGCAATGTTGGAAATGAATATGCACACACCCGGCACAACATCGGTTTTGACGTGGTATATGCTTTTGTGTCCAAACACGGCGGCAATTTCCGCACAGACCGGCTGGCTTATGTGGCCGAGGTAAAGTGGAAAGGGAAACTATTTGTATGCATTTGCCCCACCACCTATATGAACCTGAGTGGTAAGGCGGTTAAATACTGGATGGATAAAGAAAAGATCGCCCTGGATCATTCCATGGTGATCGTGGATGACCTGGCCCTGCCTCTCGAAAAACTGAGGATCAGACCCGGCGGCAGCGATGCCGGCCACAATGGCCTGAAAAGCATTGCGGAAATCCTGCAAACGGCCGAATACCCCAAACTGCGTTTCGGAATTGGCAATAATTATCCCAAAGGATTGCAGGCCGATTTTGTACTCGGAAAATGGAGAAAAGAGGAAGAACCCCTGGTAAAGCTAAAGATCGAAAAATCTGTGGAAGCCATCGAATGCTTTGCTAGTCAGGGCATAACAGCTGCCATGAACCAGGTAAATAATAAAGTCTTTTCTTTATGAGAAATCAGACTGATTACTTATTTTAGCAGCCTGACACCCCTCTAGTTTTTGAAATCCAATTAACTTATTGATTATTAGTGAATATATGGGATGAACAGTCCTGAGATAATGTATCCGATGTATTTAAACAACAACCATCCTGGATTATGAAGATTTTTTGCGTAGGCCGGAACTATGCCGAACATGCCAAAGAGCTGGGTAACGAAATTCCCGACGAGCCTGTCATATTTATGAAGCCCAAAAGTGCGCTTCTTCAACCGCATACACCTTTTTATTATCCCGAATTTACCAATGAACTCCATTATGAATGCGAACTGGTAATCCGGATCAGTAAAAACGGAAAGTATATTCAGGACAAATTTGCCAGCAAATACTACGATGCAGTTACAGCCGGCATTGACTTTACTGCCCGCGACATCCAGAATGAACTTAAATCAAAAGGCCTGCCCTGGGAAAAAGCCAAAGCATGGGACAACTCCGCCGTGATTGGTAAATGGGTACCTTTTGCAGAAGTAAAAAATAAAAAAGATATCAACTTCGGCCTCTATAAAAACAAAGAACTGGTGCAACAGGGTAACTCCGCCCAGATGATGCACAACTTTGACAGTATAGTAGCCTATATCTCCAATTTCTTTTCCGTTAATATCGGCGACATCATCTTTACCGGTACACCTGCCGGGGTAGGCGAAGCCGTAGTAGGTGATGAACTGGAAGGCTTCCTGGAAGACAACAGCATGTTTAAACTGGAAGTGAAGTAATTCTACCGAAAAGAACAGGCAGGGCTGGTAACTGACGAATGTTCGTCTTACATTTGCCAAATACCTTGCTTGTATTTCATGACGGACCATTCTCTCTTGCTTAAAGGCTTTGATCTGATGTGCCAGGCACGTGCCATGGCGGCTATTTATGAGGCCAACAGATCAATATGTAAATATGTGCACTCTACTTCGCGTGGGCATGAAGCCATACAACTGGCTGCTGCATGGCAACTGATGCCACATGATTTTGTGAGCCCTTACTACCGCGACGAAAGTCTGCTGCTGGGTTTGGGATTTACGCCTTATCAATTAATGCTGCAACTACTGGCCAAAGGAGAGGATCCTTTTACCGGAGGCCGGGAATATTATTCACATCCCAACTGGCGCAGCGCCGACAAACCCACTATTATTCATCAGAGCAGTGCAACCGGTATGCAGGCCATACCTACCACAGGTATAGCGCAGGGCATCCGTTACTGGGAGCAAATAGATGAACAACGCTTACAAAAAGGCCCGCAGGGAGAACGTCCCATCGTGATCTGCTCACTGGGTGATGCCAGCATTACAGAAGGTGAGGTGAGTGAAGCCTTTCAGTTTGCAGCCCTTAAACAATTACCGGTCATATTCCTGGTGCAGGATAATGACTGGGGCATCAGTGTATCTGCTGCTGAAGCCAGATCCATGAATGCATATGAATATGCTGCCGGTTTTGCAGGACTGAACCGGGTTCAGGTTGATGGCAGCGATCTGGAAGCCAGCTGCACCATTATGCAACAGGTCTGTACCGATGTCAGGAATACACGACGGCCCTGGCTGGTACATGCACGGGTTCCGCTGCTGGGACATCATACCAGCGGAGTGCGTAAAGAATTTTATCGCGATGAAACCGACTGGCAAAAACATGAGCAACACGATCCGTTTCCCAAACTGAGGCAACGATTGCTTGACTTACAGATAAATGAACAAACGCTGAATGAACTGGAAGAAAAGGCCAACCAGTACATTCGTGCACAATTTGATCAGGCAGTGTCGGCTGCGGAGCCGTTGCCGGAGACAGCAACCAGTCATGTGTTTGTTCCCAGCCCCGTTACAGCAGAAAAAGGAGAACGTGAGCCGGCTGGTGCAGCCCGTATCATGATGGTAGATGCCGCTCTGTTTGCCATACGTGAACTGATGGAACAACATACGGAGCTGGTGCTGTATGGCCAGGATGTAGGCCGTCGCCTGGGAGGTGTATTTCGCGAAGCGGCTACACTGGCGCAGCAATTTGGTGATCACCGCGTATTCAATACAGCTATTCAGGAAGCCTATATCGTTGGTTCCACCATAGGAATGAATGCAGTGGGACTCAAACCGGTGGTGGAAGTACAGTTTGGCGATTATATTTATCCCGCATTCAATCAGCTGGTCACTGAAATATCAAAAAGCAGTTATCTGACCTGTGGCCGTTTTCCTGTATCCATGATCCTGCGCGTACCCGTAGGCGCTTATGGTGGTGGTGGTCCTTACCACAGCGGTTCAGTAGAAAGTACATTGCTGTCCATCAAAGGAATTAAAGTAGCTTATCCCAGTAATGCTGCCGATATGAAAGGACTGCTGAAGGCTGCCTATTACGATGGTAACCCGGTGGTCATGCTGGAGCATAAAGGGCTTTACTGGAGCAAGGTGCCGGGTACAGACGCCGCCCGTACACCAGAACCTGCACGCGATTATATCCTTCCTTTCGGAAAAGGCCGTATCGCTCTAGCTGCCGGCAACAATCACATCAATAAAGGAGACAGTGCTGTTGTGGTGACGTATGGCATGGGAGTATACTGGGCGATGGCAGCAGCACAAAGCCTGGCCGGAAAGATTGAGATCATTGATCTGCGTACGCTGTTTCCGCTCGATGAAGAACTTATTTATGAACGGGTAAAAGTACATGGCAAATGCCTGGTGCTTACAGAAGAGCAGCAAAACAATTCTTTTGCTGAAGCACTCAGCGGCCGTATTGCCCGCAACTGTTTCACACATCTCGACGCACCTGTGCAGGTACTCGGGGCGGCTAACGTACCTGCTATTCCTATGAATATGATCCTGGAACAGGCCGTTTTACCCAATGCAGATAAAGTAAGAGCAGCGCTGGAATCATTGCTGAACAGCTGAATGATCTAAGAAAACTGCAGCAGGAATGCGGTGCCTTCTCCCTCGGCCGACTGCACCTGAATATTTCCTTTGTGCAGCATCATGATCTGCTTACAGAGACTCAGACCTATACCACTTCCGTTTTTCTTGGTACTAAAGAAGGGGATAAAGATCTTGTCAAGCACTTCGGCAGGCATACCTGTTCCATTATCCGCCACTTTAATAACGGTTTTACGGTTATTGGCCAGGTAAGCCGATAATACAATGCGTGGTTCGCTGGCTTCTTTTACAGCTTCCATGGCATTTACCATCAGGTTGATGAGTACCTGCTCCAGCAGATTGGTATCTGCTTCCAGTTGTATATCCGTGTCTTTGAGAATGGTTTCCAGTTCAATGTTTTTCTGCTCCAGTGTAGGCTGCATCAATTGCAGCAGATTCTCGAAGAGATCGCGTACGTATACTTTTTTGAGATTGAGTGTGGTGATCTTATTGAGATTGCGATAAGTCTCGGCAAACTTGAGCAGCCCTTCGCTACGGCGTTTGATGGTTTCAATACCAATTTCCATATCGTCTACAATGCCGGATTCATTGTTGAGTTCAGCTGCTGATAACTGCAGGCGGTTCTTTAATGTTTCGGCCAGTGAGGAAATAGGCGCCACAGAGTTCATGATCTCGTGCGTAAGTACGCTCAGCAGTTTTTGCCAGGCTTTTGATTCCGTTTCATCCAGGGCCGCATTTACGTTTTGGAAAGCAATGAGCTTATATATGTTACCTTCTGTCTGAAACGCCGTGGCAGAGAGTAATAATTTGATCTGTGTTTTTTCCATGCGGGCAGAGGCGATCTTGCTGCTGCCGGGCTTCAGGGCCAGGATATCTTCGTACAGTTCGGCATCGCGGCGCTGAAGTGAATGAATGGTTTTGAGATAAGGCAACTGGAGCATCCGCTTCAGCGACTCATTCATCCATACCACATCGCCGGTGTCTTCGGTATAGGAAAGAATGCCGGTTTCTACCAGTTCGAGTATCTTCTGCAGATACTGGTACTGGGTTTCTTTTTCCTTACTGATTACTTTAAAGGTGGTATTGATTTCATTGAACCCTTCGCGCAGCGACTGGATCTCGGCCGGAGCATGACGGGTATCGAAATAGCGCGAAAAATCGCGGTAATGCACCGATTCCACAAACTGTTCCAGTTCCTGGTGCGCCTTTCGCTGAAACTGATAAAATTCTGTAACCTGGTAGATGATCACCGGTAAAATAAGCACCAGGTAAACAAACAAACCTTTTACAATGAGGAATGCAGTACCAGTCAGGGTAATGAGTAAGAGCAGCACCCTGATGATAATGCGCCATTCGTATTTTTTAAATGTCATATTTACTTAATCGGCGGTAAAGTGCAGTACGGGTAAGACCCAGTTCCCTGGCCGCTTTGGTGATGTTGCCATTATGTTTCTCGATCACTTTCAGGATCGTATTCTTTTCTACAGCGCTCAGCGTGGTTTCTGTGGGCTCGGCATCAGTTGTTACAGCCGATTCAATCGGTGAAAAGATCAGGTCTTTGGCCTGCAAGACATTATCGTCAGCCATGATCACAGCCCGCTCAATGATATATTGCAGTTCGCGTACGTTCCCCGGATAATGATGGCTCATGAGCTTTTCCAGTGCCTTGGTATCAAACTCCGGCAATGCCTTCATGTACTTATTGCTGTATATGCGGGCAAAATGACGCGCCAGCAAAATAATATCATTGTTGCGTTTGCGCAGCGGCGGTACAATGATTTCTACTGTATTGATACGGTAGATAAGATCTTTTCTGAAACGGTTTTCGTTCGCGAGGTCGATAAGGGGCACGTTGGTGGCACAAATAAGCCGGATATCAACGGGAGTGGGTTCATTGCTGCCCAACCGGGTCACCTGCCGGTTTTGTAATACACTCAGTAGTTTGGCCTGCAAATGAAGAGGAATATTTCCGATCTCATCGAGGAAAAGGGTACCATTGCTGGCAGCTTCAAAACGCCCGGTCCGGTCTTCACGTGCATCGGTAAAAGCGCCTTTTTTATGACCAAACAGTTCGCTCTCAAAAAGTGTTTCAGTCAGCGCACCCACATCGACTTTCACAAAAGGCTTTTCCTTGCGCATCGAGTGCTGGTGCACTGCTTTTGCAATCAGGTCCTTACCGGTACCATTCTCACCCAGGATCAGGATATTGGCATCGGTAGGGGCGATCTTTTCAATTTTCTGAAAAATTTCCTGCATGGCTTCAGACTCACCCAGCAACTCTCGCCCAATGATCGAATTGGCTTCTGTTGCTCCGGCTTTATTGCCTTTGCTGCCCCGGTGACGAAGAGTATCCTTGATCGTGGTCAGCAGCTTTTCATTGTGCCAGGGTTTTACTACAAAATCAGAAGCTCCTTCTTTCAGTGAGCGGATAGCCAGATCTATATCGCCATAAGCTGTGATCATGATCACGGCCATATCCGGTTTCAGCTTGCGAATTTCCTTGAGCCAGAATATTCCTTCATTACCGGTATTGATAGAACTGTTGAAATTCATGTCGAGCAGGATCATATCATACTGATCCCGCGAAAGGTGCCAGCGAAGGTTTTCCGGGTTTTTTTCTGTCACCACTTCCTTTGCCTCTGTTTTGAGCAGCAGGCGTACGGCGGTTAGCACATCCAGATCGTCATCAACAATCAGTATCGAAGCATTCTTCAAATTCATGGTAGGCATGGTACTGCGCTTATTATGTTATAGTTCGCAGACCGGCTGCAATTATACCATAATTACAAAGTGGTGGCAACTAATTTTTTACAAAAAACCGGGTATTTTTTACTGTATCAAAACCGGACAGTGGTTGTATCGGATGCGAACGACTTCGTAGCATATCTCGTTGCAACTCATTGCAAACCAAATCCTTTCAGAACTGGCATGTTGTTGCCTTAGTACCGGACAGCCGCTTCCGGGTAACTGGCACGGCGGTTTTAAAGCGACTATTTTGATCATTTACTAAAGCGTGTAAAAAAGTGGATCGAGTTATTGCAAAAAAGACATGGAGTAAGAAGCGTATCATCACCATAGCCGGGGTGGTGGGTGTGGCAGCCCTGATTGGCGCCAGCTACTATTTTACTTCCGGAAAATCGCGGTTGAACGTGGATATGGAGCGTATCACCATAGGCGAGGTGAAACATGGCACTTTCCAGGAATTCATCCCCGTCAATGGCGTAGTGCTGCCAATCAGTACCATTTTCCTTGATGCCCTGGAGGGCGGCCGGGTAGAAGAGAAATTTGTAGAAGACGGTGCTATGATGAAAAAAGGAGAGCCTATCCTCCGCCTGTCAAATACAGATCTTGAACTAAGCCTGATAAATCAGGAAACATCTGTATATAACCTGCTCACTCAAATGCAGATTTCGCAGAATGCAGCCCGGCAGAACACCATCAGCAAACTCAACCAGATGACCGATGTGGAAAGCACCCTGCGCGAGGCCGAGCGTATCTATAAGCTCAACAAATTGCTGTATGATAAAAAGGCAATAGGCTTGCAGGAACTGCGTCAGGCAGAAAACAACTACAAGTATCAGTTGGAGAAAAGACGCCTTTCCGAAGAGATCCTGACACAGGATTCTATCAGCAGCAAACAGGAAGTGAACCAGGCCAGCCAGTCATATGCCCGTACACAAAATGCACTGGGTGTAATGCGCAAAAAAGTAGGCGACCTGATTGTGCGGGCTCCTGTTGACGGACAACTCACTTCGCTGGATGCAGAGATCGGTCAGTCTAAAAATAAAGGAGAACGCCTCGGACAGATCGATATTCTCAGCGGATTCAAAGTAAGAGTGGAAATAGATGAACATTATATTTCCCGTATCTATACCGGACTGATGGGGCAGTTTTCATTTGCCGGCAAAGACTATAAGCTCAAGATCAAGAAAGTCTACACTCAGGTCACCAACGGCCGCTTTCAGGTAGATATGGAATTTGAAGGAGAAGTTCCGGCTGGTATCCGTCGCGGACAAACCCTGCAAATCCGCCTGGCATTGAGCGACGAAACGACTGCACTGCTCTTACCCAAAGGTGGATTCTATCAACTGACCGGTGGCAACTGGATCTTTAAAGTAAGTGAAGGTGGAAACACGGCCTATCGGGTAGATATTCAGCTGGGACGTCAGAACCCTGACTACTACGAAGTATTGCAGGGGCTAAAACCGGGCGACAAAGTGGTTACGTCCAGCTATGAGAACTATGAAAAAATGCAGGAACTGGTCCTGAAACAATAATCACCACTGAAAACTAAAAGCCATGCTACTTAAATTTTTATCCGTTGTACTGACCTGCTGGTTATCCCTGTTTTCTGCACCTGCCAAACGCACTGTGGAAGAAAAGGATACCTGCAAAGGCAAAACAAAACAGGAAGCCTGTCAGCAGGCCTCCGGTACCGGATACGATCTGTCTACTGTAGACTATCTTATACTGAATATTTAACGTCAACCCGTATACATATTTATTTAAAAAAGAAAAAATGATCAAGATAACTAACCTCGAAAAGATCTACCGCACTGAAGAAGTGGAAACGGTTGCCCTCAACAAGCTTTCCATGGAAGTGAAGGAAGGTGAGTTCGTAGCTATCATGGGACCTTCGGGTTGTGGCAAGTCAACCTTGCTTAATATCCTCGGATTGCTGGATGATCCTGATGCCGGCAGTTTTATTTTCAATGGCATTGAGGTAGCCAAGTTCAACGAACGCAAACGTGCTGATCTGCGCAAACGCAATATCGGTTTTGTATTTCAGAGCTTCAACCTGATTGATGAGCTTACTGTATTTGAGAATGTGGAGCTTCCGCTTATCTATACCGGTGTCAAATCTTCTGATCGTAAAAAGAGGGTAGAAGAGGTGCTGGATAAAGTACAGATCATGCACCGTCGCAATCACTATCCGCAGCAGCTTTCGGGTGGTCAGCAACAGCGTGTGGCCGTTGCCCGTGCAGTAGTCAACAGCCCCAAACTGATCCTGGCGGATGAGCCTACGGGTAACCTCGATTCCTCGAATGGTAATGAAGTAATGCAGATGCTTACAGACCTGAATGAGCAGGGAACAACCATTGTGATGGTAACACACAGCGAGCATGATGCCCGCTACAGCCATCGCATTATCCGCATGCTGGACGGTCAGACTGTTTTGGAAAATATTATGGTATAACCCTTTTTAGGAGGTAAAGTATAACCAGCTGTTATGATCAAGAACTATCTTAAGATAGCGCTGCGCAATATTAAGCGGCACAAAGGATTTGCCTTTCTGAATATTTTTGGATTATCTGTGGGGTTGGCAGCCTGTTTATTGCTGTTTATCGTGATCCGTTACGAAAACAGTTATGACAAATTCCTGCCGGAACATGAAAGTGTATATCATATTGCCACGCAGGATAAAACGGCTGATGGTTTATTCCATACCCCTGGCATTCCGTTTCCTGCACTGGATGCCGTAAGGCTTGATATTCCGCAGGCGACCACCGGAGCACTGTATGCCAGTTATGGCAGCCAGATATCCGTGTTGGGTAAAACGCCTAACGATCCTGCCACTAAAAAATTTATGGAAGGGTCGGGGATATTTTATGCTGACCCTGAATTTTTCAAAGTATTTCAGTATAAATGGCTGCAGGGAAGCCCGGAAGTGCTCAAAGAGCCCAATGTAACCGTACTGACTCAAAAGGCAGCTGAAAAATATTTTGGTAACTGGAAGGATGCTATTGGCCAGTACATTCGCATGGATAATGCGATTGACTATAAAGTGAGCGGCATTCTCGAAAACCCTCCCGCCAATACAGATTTCCCACTGGCTGTAGTGCATTCATTGATTACGTCACGTAATAATGCCCGTATTACGCAGTATTCCACAGACTGGGGATCTACTACCAGCAATTTTCAATTGTATATGAAATTGCCTGCTGCGTTACGCAGGCGGCAATCAATAAACAATTACAGATTTTCAGCGATAAACATTATCAGAATCAGAGCTCTTCCACCAAACGGCTTAATTTCTTACGTCCGTTAAATGAAGTTCATTTCGATACTCGGTTTGGTAATCTGGGCACGCATGTGATTTCCCGGAGCACCTTATGGACGCTGACTCTCATCGGTGTGTTTATCATGCTCATGGCCTGTATCAACTTTATTAACCTGTCGACTTCCCAGGCTATTAACCGTTCAAAAGAAATTGGTGTCAGGAAAGTGCTGGGTAGCAGAAGGAAAGATCTTTTCTGGCAAATGATGGGGGAAACGGGCATTATTGTTTTCATTTCCCTGGTGCTGGCCTTTGTACTGGCGGCTATCTGCCTGCCCTTTATCACACATATAGCGTCCATTCCCGAATCACTCAACATATTTACTGCAGAGATATTCTTTTTTGCAGTTGTTACCGGTGTAGTCGTTACTCTTTTTGCCGGATTTTATCCTTCACTGATCCTTTCCGGTTTCACACCATTGCTGGCTTTGAAGAATAAAATCACTTCTGCCAGCATTGGTGGTATTTCGCTGCGCCGTGGGTTGGTGATTACCCAGTTTGTTATATCGCAGGTACTGCTGATAGGTACCATTGTGGCCATTATGCAAATGGACTATGTACACAAAGCAGACCTCGGGTTCAATAAGGAGGCCGTATTGATATTGACAGGCAATGCTGATAGTGCTGTGAACGCCAAACAGGCTTCTTTCAAACAGGAATTGCTGAAGGTGCCGGGCGTAAAATCCATATCGTATAGCAGTGATATGCCTTCTTCGGAAAATAACTGGGCTACCAATTTTGCCTACGATCATAAACCCGATGCGGAGTTTTCGCTTTATCTCAAGTATGCCGACGAAGATTATTTTAAGACATACGGACTTGAATTGCTGGCCGGTTCCGTATACGCGCATAGCGATACAATACGGGAAGTAGTGGTGAACGAAACGGTCCTCAAACGCCTGGGGGTAAAGAATCCCCAGGAAGCTGTAGGAAAAGAGCTGCGTACCGGACGCAGCCCCTGGCGTACCATTGTGGGTGTGGTTAAGGATTTTAAAACCAACTCACTCCGTGAAGAGACCAAACCTACGATGATCGCTCCGCGTCAGAGAGACTATTACAATACATCCGTTAAAATAAACAGTACCAACCTGGCTGCCACACGTAAACAGGTAGAAGCGTTGTGGGATAAGTTTTTTCCTGACTATGCCTTCGTGAGCTTTTTCATGGAAGAGACTATCGAAAGTTTTTATCAGCAGGAGACTCAGCTGTCGCTCCTGTACAAAATATTTGCCGGTATCGCGATCCTGATCTCCTGCCTCGGCTTGTATGGACTTGTTTCATTTATGGCCGTACAACGTACCAAGGAAGTGGGTGTGCGAAAAGTGCTTGGCGCTTCTGTTTCGAACATTATGTATCTGTTTTCGAAAGAGTTTACACTGCTGATCCTGATCGCATTTATAGTAGCCGCGCCACTGGCCTGGTATATGATGAACAACTGGCTTCGACAATTTCGCTTACCGCGTGTCGATGGGAGTAGGTGTTTTTGCAGGAGCCGTATTGTTATCAGTACTTATTGCCTGGATCACGGTTGGCTATAAATCATACAAAGCAGCCACAGCTAACCCGGTAAAAAGCCTGCGCGCCGAGTAGCCGCAGAAGGTTTACATGAGAAGGTAGATTTAAAACGGCATACCGTTTTAAACTCATTATATGTATAAGCAATCCTGCCAGGCCCGGAAGCCAGGCAGGCTTTTTCCTGTTTCAAATGTGATTAATCGTACAAATTAAAGACATGCTTAAAAACTACCTTAAAATTGCGCTGAGAAAGCTGCAGAAAAATAAGCTGTATTCCTTTATTAATATTATAGGGCTCACACTGGGTCTGGCCGCCTGTCTGCTGATTGCTGTATTTATCCGGAGTGAACTGGCCTATGACCAGTTTCATACCAATAAAAACAGAATAGCCCGCGTGACGATGGATTATCAGCAGTCGGGTACTGCTACCAGCACAGCTGTAACAGGTACCAAACCCGGGCCTCAGTTTAAAAGAACATTCCCCGAAGTACAGGATTTTGTACGTACTTATACGGCCAGCCGTGTGGTGGGCAACGGGGCCGATATGTTTGAAGAGCCGCGGGTATTGTATGCCGATTCAGCCTTCTTTCATGTGTTTTCTTTTCCACTCGTGGAGGGACAGATAGCAACTGCATTGGATGTGCCGGAGAAGATCGCGATCAGCAGCACTACAGCTAAAAAATATTTTGGCAAATCTGATCCTATTGATAAAGTATTAAAAGTAGGCACCAAAGATTTTACTGTATCGGCCGTATTTGCAGATGTGCCACAGGAGTCGCAACTCAAATTTGATTTCGTAACGCGGTTTGATAACCTCGGCACTTTTACCCAGGAAGAAAATTGGTGGACAGCTAACTGGATTACTTATCTCGTACTGAAAGAAGGGACCAGCATACCTGCACTGCAGAAAAAGATTGATGATTTTATGAAAACGCCGGAAGTGCGTAAGGAAGCACGTGTCAGCAATGGCAATGACTATCTGCGCTACAATCTGGAGCCACTTACGCAGGTGCATCTCCATTCCAAACTGGCGGGTTCTGAGCCAAACGGAAATATGCGGTATATCTATATCTTTTCCATTATTGCACTCCTGATACTGGTAATCGCCTGCGCCAATTATACCAACCTGGCCGTAGCACAGTCGGCCGCACGTACAGGCGAAATAGGTATGCGAAAAGTTATGGGCGCATCTCGTCGCCAGGTGTTCTACCAGTTTATGGGAGAATCTGCATTGATCACACTGATAGCAGGTATTCTGTCGATGGCGGTGGCTGCGATGATGGTGCCTTATTTTAATGAAATAACAGGCCGTGCATTTACGGTATCTAATGTTATGCAGCCGGTAGCTATTGTACTGCTGTTGCTGTGTGTGATCATCGTTACAATACTTGCGGGCATTTATCCCGCACTTGTTATCTCAGGTACAGGGATTATGAATATCCTGCGCAAGGGTTTCAATTTTACCGGTGGTAATACCACATTACGCCGCACACTGATTGTAGCACAGTTTGGTATTTCTGTTTTCCTGATCATCTATACCGGTATCATTCTGCAACAGATGAAATATATGCGGGAAAAGAATCTCGGCTATGACCGCGATCATATACTGGTACTGCCGATCGACCGAAAAATGAACAGCAATTTTGTGGCCCTCCGCGATGCGATAGCCAACGTACCCGGCGTAAGCGGCGTAACAGCTTCTTACGAAACACCAGAATTTATTCAATGGGGCGATGGTATTGTAGCCAATGATGAGAAGGGGCAGCATTCCATTTCGCTCAATGCGTTGCCGGTTGACCTGGGATTTACTGCTACTATGAAAATGCAAATGGTGGCCGGGCGCGATTTTGTAGAAGGTGATTTTGCATTAATGGATACTGCAAATGAAAGTGCAAACTTCCGTCAGCCCTATATTATCAATGAAGCCCTGGCTCAGAAGATCGGCTGGACACCAGAGCAGGCAATCGGACGTACTATTGAAAGAAGCTCTCCCGGCCCTGTAGTGGGTGTGGTAAAAGATTTTCACTTCGAAAGCCTGCATGAGCCGGTCAAACCACTCGTAATATTCCTGAGCCGCGATCTCGCACTCACCTTTATGGTACGGATCAGCGGAAATCAGCAGCAGGCAATATCACGCCTGGAAACGATGTGGAAGCAACGGGTGACTCACCGGCCTTTCCAGTATCATTTTCTTGACGAAGACTATAACAAATTGTATCAGGCAGAGCAACGTAGTGCAACATTGTTTGTGGCCGCTGCGACTTTAGCGATAGTACTTGGCTGTCTGGGTCTGTTTGGACTGGCAGCATTCACAACTACACAACGTGTAAAAGAAATCGGTATCCGCCGCGTACTGGGTGCCGGAGTGGGAAGTATCGTTATGCTCATTGCCAGCAACTTCCTGTGGATGGTAGGTATTGCCATTGTACTGGCTGCTCCGCTGGCCTGGTATGCCGGCAATCAGTGGTTGCAGGATTTCACCTACCGTATTTCGGTAAGCGCCTGGCTCTTTGGTGCTACAGCGGTAGTGGTTGTACTGATTGCACTGTTGACCGTAGGTTACCAGGCGATCAAAGCAGCAGTAGCCAACCCGGTTAAAAATTTAAGAATTGATTAATTGTAGAATATCATGTTTCAGCACCTGAAAGTTGCCATCAGACAGTTCAGAAAAAACACTGGATTTTCGGCATTGAATATCCTGGGACTGGCATTGGGTATGGCCTGTGCCACGCTTATTGTATTGTGGATCGGAAGTGAGTACTCTTACAATCGTTTTCACAAACAGTATGATAACCTGTATCAGTTAATGGAGAGCCAGACCTATGATGGGAAGATATACACCTTCGCATCCATGCCTGGGCCTTTTGCAGCAGCTGCCAAACAGGAATTTCCTGAAATAGAACTGGCGGCACGTACAGAGTGGGGATATCGTGTACTTTTTTCACGCGACGATAAAATGATCAATGAGGTCGGCCATTTTACCGATCCTGATTTCTTTAAGCTGTTTTCCTTTAAGGTACTAAAGGGAGATACGACCGGGCTGCTGCAAGATCCTGCTGCCATTGCCATTACCGATAAAATGGCGGAACGTTTTTTCGGCAAAGAAGATCCGCTGGGCAAACAGTTGAGGGCTAATAACGATAAACTGTATCAGGTAAAAGCTGTGATCGAAGAACCTTCACGCGAGAGTTCGATCCGGTTTTCGTGGCTGGCTTCCTTTCATATTTATGAAGAACAGAACACCTGGCTTCAAAACTGGGGCAACAACGGTATCCAGACTTTTGTAAAACTGAAGGAAGGCGCAAACGCTGAAGCTTTAAACAAAAAACTGAATGGATATATAGTGTCAAAAGACAGCAATGCAGCTGCACATCCCTTCCTGTTGCCTATGAAGGACTGGCGCCTTCGTTCCAATTTTGTTGATGGTAAACAAAGTGGTGGCCGCATTCAGTATGTTCGCCTTTTCAGTATCGTAGCCCTGCTTATTATCCTGATCGCCTGTATCAACTTCATGAACCTGGCCACAGCGCGTTCCGAGCAGAGAGCACGTGAGGTAGGAGTTCGTAAGACGATGGGAGCGGGAAGAGGTGGTCTGATCAGACAGTTTTTTACTGAGACCATTGCTATGGCATTTTTTTCCATGTTGCTGGCCGCTTTGCTGGTGGCACTCACATTGCCGGCCTTTAATAAGCTTGTGGAAAAAGAGCTAAGCTTTGATCTGAGCAACCCTATTATATCGCTGGGGCTGCCGCTCATGGCCCTGGCCTGTGGACTCCTGGCAGGTATTTATCCAGCTTTGTATCTTTCTTCTTTTAATCCGGTAACTGTTTTCAAAGGATTGAAGATTGGCAAGAATTCGGCCACGGTGTATGTGCGCAAGGGATTGGTGGTTACCCAGTTTGCCGTATCCATTGTACTTATCATCTCTACCATTATCATTTATCAGCAGATACAGCATGCCAAAAACAGAGAGTTGGGATATAATAAGGAGAATGTGATCTATTCCGGACTCAATGGCGACATGAATAAACGTTTCCCGGCAATTTATAATGACCTGATGGCTACTAATGTAGTGGAAAATGCCGCCTTATCAACTTCGCCTGTGATGAACATAGGCAGCAGTAGCGGCAATTTTTCCTGGCAGGGTAAACAGCCGGGATCGGAATTGCTTGTATCTGTACTGCAGGTCACCCCGCAGTTTTTGCCGGCCATGGGTATGCAACTCAAATCGGGTCGTAATTTCAATGAAACCATTACGCCAGACAGCAATCGTATAATCATCAATGAAACACTGGCTGGTATTATCGGTAAGGAAGACCCTGTCGGAAAGATCATTACTCAGGGCACTGCCAGCTATACAGTAGTCGGTGTTGTGAAGGACTATATCTACAACAACATTTATACTAAACCTGAGCCGCTCATTCTCTTTTGCGATACCAGCAATGTATTTACAATGATGATACGCCTTAAAGCCACTTCCGATCTCAAAGCTTCACTGGCCAAAGTAGAGAAAGTAGTTAAGACGCACAGCCCGGCTTACCCGTTTGAATATACATTTCTCGATGCTGCGTTCAACGACCGGTTTAAAAGTGAGATGCTGATAGGTAATCTTTCCCGCCTTTTTGCCGTCCTGACCATTATTATTTCCTGTCTGGGATTATTCGGATTGGCTGCCTATACAGCCGAACGAAGGACCAAGGAAATTGGTATCCGGAAAGTACTGGGAGCATCGGTACCCGGGGTAGTGGCTATGTTGTCGAAAGATTTTATCCGCCTGGTAGCACTGGCTGCGATTATTGCCTTTCCGCTGGCCTGGTGGTTTATGAATAGTTTTCTATCGGAATATGCATACCGTGTACAGATACACTGGTGGGTATTTGCCATAGCCGGTGCATTGTCATTTACCATAGCCCTGCTGACGGTAAGTTTTCAGGCTATCAGAGCCGCATTGACAAATCCCGTTGACAGTCTGCGTTCCGAATAGCATATAACAAGATGTATTGTATAAGCAATTGATGAAATTTCTGGTACTAATTAAAAATGAATTATGCTGAAAAATTATTTCACAATTGCCTGGCGGAATATGATCCGCAACAAAAGCTTTTCTGCCATTAACCTGCTGGGGTTGGCTATAGGCATGGCTGCTACCGGCCTTATCCTGCTGTGGGTACAGGATGAACTTTCCTGGAATCGTGATCAGCAGCATTACGACCGCGTTTACCAGGTTTATGCCAACCGCGATTTCAATGGTAATATCTATACCGATGGCTCCATCTTTTTGCCGGCTGCTGATGCACTGGAGCAAAGTAACCCACAGGTAGAGGCCGCTGTTTTTACTTCTTATAGATCAACACAGGTGCTGGGGCTGGGGGATAAAAAGATCAAGAAGAGCGGTCTGCGGGTAAGCCCTCATTTTTTCAAGTTGTTTTCCTATTCCTTTATTGCCGGCAGTCCGGAAACAGCACTGGCCAACCCCGATGCTATTTTACTGACGGAATCAGCAGCCAGGGCTTTTTTCGGAAACGAAAACCCTGTAGATAAGGTGTTGCGCCTCGACAATCAGTTTGATGTAAAAGTAACCGGCGTGATCAGGGATGTGCCCGCCTCCGCCACTCTTCAATTTGATTATATCACGCCTTTTAACTTTTCGGCAGAAGCGATGCAGGACTGGAATAATTCCTATGTGCAGCTTTTTGTACTGGCTAAGCCAAAAGCCAATACGGAAGCGCTTGCCAACAGCATGAATAAAATTTTTGCCGCTAAGTCAACACAGCAAAAAGCCGAATTTATTCTGCATCCCATGAGCAAATGGCGCCTCTATAGCGATTTTAATGACGGCAAGAATACAGGAGGGATGATTGAATATGTGAGATTATTTACCATTGTAGCTATTGTGATCCTGCTGATTGCCTGTATCAATTTTATGAACCTGTCGACTGCCCGTTCAGAGAAACGTGCAAAGGAAGTAGGGATCCGCAAAACCCTTGGCTCCGAAAAGAAACAATTAGTATTTCAGTTTTTTGCAGAGTCGGTATTGATGACCGTAGTTGCCTTTATACTGGCTATTGGCCTTATCTATCTGTCTATGCCGGCATTTAATGCCCTGCTGGAAAAAAAGCTGCAGCTTGATTTCAGTCAGCCATCATTCTGGCTGAGCGCATCGGCAATTGTATTATTTACCGGTCTTTTTGCCGGTAGTTATCCGGCATTATACCTGTCTTCCTTTAACCCGATAAAAGTATTAAAGGGAACATTTCTGCCAGCAAAGAGTGCAGGACTTCCGCGACGTATGCTGGTGGTTGGACAGTTTGTGATCACGATGATGCTGGTCTCGGCAACACTTATCATTTATCGGCAGGTTCAATATGTAAAAGCAAGAGATATTGGCTACAATCCTGCCAACTTTCTATCGGTGCCTTCATCGCCCGAAGCCAACCGCAACTTCGAAGTACTGAAACAGGAAATGATAAAAGGTGGTTTTGTAGCAGGTGTTACGCGTACATCGGCACCGCTTACGGAGATATGGAATTTTACGCCGGCTCCTGATTATGAAGGTAAACCAGCCGGTGTGGAGATGATCGTGTCTGCCATGGGTATTACAGGCGATTTTACTGCTACCACAGGAGCACATATCGTTGCGGGAAGAGACATGGCTGGTACTCCGGCAGATTCCTCGTCTCTGCTGCTGAATGAGGCGGCCGTGAAAACAATGGGGTTGAAGCAACCGGTAGGTATGCGCGTGCGCTGGAATAACCGTGACTATACAGTCATTGGCGTGACGGCCAATATGGTAATGGCGTCGCCCTATACGCAGGTAGATCCGATGGTGATGGCCTATCGCCCCAATAATCCGGCCTTCATACATATCCGGCTAAAGGAAGGAGCAAAGCTGCAATCGGCTATAGCTAACCTGGAACAGCTTTTTCACAAATACAACCCATCTGTACCTTTCGAGTACCAGTTTATAGATCAGCAGTTCAATGCCAAGTTTATTACCGAAGAGCTGATCAGCAAACTGATCAACGTGTTTGCAGGGCTGGCCATCTTTATTTCCTGCCTGGGCCTCTCGGGCCTTGCAGCTTATACTATCCGCCGCCGGGCAAAAGAAATAGGCATCCGTAAGATACTGGGAGCAAATCTGCAGCAATTGCTGCTGATGCTTTCACGCGAGTTTGTGATCATGGTATTGCTGGCAATGTGCATTGCCATACCACTCACCTGGTGGGGAATGAGCGAATGGCTGCAACAGTATGCGTATCGTATACAGATCAGTATCTGGAGTTTTATTGCAGCCGCCGTGGGCGTGTTGCTGCTGACCATACTGACTGTATGGATCAATGTGGGGCGTGCTGCATTGACCAAACCAGTGAAGAGTATACGCACGGAATAAAATATTTCCGGCAGCAGTTACTTTTTTCTTAACCTTTCAATTACTGTCAATCGTGATACGCAATTATATAAAACTGGCCTGGCGGAATCTTGCCAAAAACAAGGCCTTTTCTTTCATAAATATATTCGGCCTGTCTATCGGCCTCACTTGCTGCATGCTGATCGGGCTCTACATTCATCATGAGTTCAGTTATGATGCACATTTTAAAAATGCATCCCGCATTTATCAGCTGGGAACAACCTTTATTAGGCAGGGCAATGAAGATAATAATGCCAATACTCCCGCCCCGATGGCCCGGCTGATGCAACAGGAGTTTCCCGAAATTGAAAAATCGACCCGGCTGATCCGGTTGTTTGCCGACGATAAAACCCTTTTTCAGACCACAGTTGCCGGTGGTGTCAAAGGATCTTTTTATGAAACACAGGGATACCTGGCCGATTCAACATTTTTCCAGGTATTTGCCTACCCATTTCTGGAAGGCAATCCGCAGACCGCTCTCACTGAACCCAATTCACTCGTAATTACTGAGTCCATAGCCCACAAACTGTTTGGAAAAGAAACTGCACTCAATAAAGTGGTTCATATCAGCAGCAACAGCAATGGTGATCATGATTTCAGGATCACCGGTGTGATTGCAGCTATTACGCAGCCTTCGCATATTGATGCCCGCTTTTTTCTTTCATTAAAAGGAGGAAATGTGGATGAGTATCTGTCGCGGCAAACAGGACTGGCCAGCAACAATATGTGTCATACTTATTTTGTCTTGCGTCCCGACAGTGATCCTGCCAGGCTTGAAGCGAAGTTCAAATCATTTATTGACAAGTATGCCGGAGCCGATCTGAAAGCTGCAGGTATTAATAAGCGGCAGTTTCTGACACCGCTTACAGATATTCACCTCTTTTCGCGTGCCAAAGACAATGTAACAGCACCCGGCAATATTACCTATCTCTATATCCTGGGATCTATTGCACTTTTTACTCTCATCATAGCGTGCATCAATTTTATGAATCTCTCTACTGCCCGCTCTGCTAAGCGTGCTGCTGAGGTAGGAGTGCGTAAGGTGCTGGGCGCAGAGAGGCATTCGCTGATAGGACAGTTTCTCGGTGAATCGCTGATAATGGCACTGATAGGATTTGTCATAGCCACTGCATTCACATTATTATTGTTGCCGGCTTTCATACAGGTATCAGGAAAAGAAATTCATTTTTCATGGGCAGCACATGGCTGGATGCTGGCGCTGTATTTTCTGCTGGCTGTTATCACCGGGTTACTGGCGGGTAGTTACCCCGCGTTTTACCTGTCTGCATTTCAACCCATCAGGGTACTGAAAGGAAGGATCAGTAATTCGCTGGCAGCTGTATCATTGCGGCGCGGATTGGTGGTATTTCAGTTTGTGGTGTCTGTGGTCCTGATCGTAGCATCTGTAGTGATCGGTAACCAGATGAGCTACATGCGCAGCAAGGATCTCGGTTTTTCGAAAGATCAGCAGGTGGTAATTCCACTCAGAAGTAATAATGCCAAAAAGGTGTATGCTTCACTAAAAGACGAGTTGCGCCGGAATCCGGGGATTATTTCTGTGGGGGCATCGCAGTATTATCCCGGCGTATCTCACCCCAGCGATATTCCGCTGTATAAAGAAGGCGGAACGATGAATGATGCGCGCAGAGTGTACATGAATTATGTGGACGAAGATTTTATGCAGACCCTCGCTATTCAGCCAGTGGCAGGCCGGTTGTTTTCTGCCGAACTTAAATCTGATACCAGCAGCCGGATCATTCTGAATGAGCAGGCTATTAAGGATATGGGTTTTGCCAGCAGTGCAGAGGCCGTTCAGCAAAAAGTATATATCGACTGGCAAGGAGTGAATTATAAAATAGAAGTCATAGGCGTTGTACGCGATTTTCATTTTAATAACCTTCATTCGGCCATAGGGCCTTATGGTTTTCAATTGCAGAGCGGGGGAGACTTTAATTATCTCATAGCACATGCACGTAGCGAAAATATGTCAGCCACATTACAATCTATCGAAAGCAGCTGGCGCAAACTTAATCCCAATGAACCATTTGAGTACAATTTTCTGGATGATGCTTTTCAGAAAAGCTATGCGGCCGATGAGCGGTTAAATGCGCTGGTCAGTTACTTTACAGTTATTGCGATACTGATCTCCTGTCTGGGACTGTTTGGACTTGCCACTTTCAGCGCCGAACAACGTACCAAGGAGATAGGGGTACGAAAAGTACTGGGCGCAAGTGTGACGGGTATAATAATGCTTCTGTCAAAAGATTTTATGCGGCTGGTAGCTATTGCACTGCTAATTGGTTGTCCTGTTGTCGGCTGGATCATGTATAGCTGGTTAAAGGATTTTCCGTATCGCACCGATCTTGGCTGGACAGTATTTGCGATAACGGCGGCAGTAGCCCTGCTGATTGCCCTGCTGACAGTTAGTTTTCAGGCAATACGGGCAGCACTTATGAACCCTGTAAAAAGTCTGCGGACAGAATAAAATGTACTTCTGTTACAACCAGTAGATAAAAGGAATTTATATATGCTAAGAAATTATCTGAAGATCGCGTGGCGCAATTTGAAGAAGCATAAACTGTATGCGCTGATCAATATAATAGGGCTGGGAGCAGGCCTGGGTTTTGCCTTGCTGATAGGCGCGTATGTATGGACGGAGCTACAGGTAAATCAGCAGTTAAAGCATCCGAAGCAACAATACCTGATTAAGAGTATATGGAAAAATGCCAATCAGGGATATGAATTGGCTACGGCAGGACCGCTGGCGAAGGAATTATATGTGAATTATCCCAACCTGGTAGCATCTTATTACCGGTACGATGGTGTGACGAGTAATGTATGTATGGGGGATAAATGTTTCAGAGAATCGCTGCAGATCGGCGATTCTACATTTATTAACATGTACGGGTTTAAATTAAAGGAAGGGAGTGCTGCTACAGCACTCAATGAACCTTATACAGCCGTTATCACCGCCAGTACTGCTGAGAAATATTTTGGGAAAAAGCCCGCATTGGGAAAGGTGCTCAGCGTGGAGAATTTTTCCGGAGGTAAACATGATTTCCTTATCACCGGGGTACTGGAAGATGCAGGATACAATTCCGTCTTCCGGCTCATAGATGATTACCCCGCTTCAGTGTTTGTATCAGATAGAAACCTGCAGTTTTTCGGCCGCAATATGGATTGGAACAATCCATTTATTGTGAATTATATCGAATTGAAACCAGGGGTTTCACCCAAAGATCTGGATGGCCCGATCAGGCAGCAGATCAGTCAGAATGCACATCCTTTTATTGCGGCTAATATGAAAACGGAACTGATGCCGCTCAGCCAGCTGCATCTGCAAGCCAATAACGGGCTGGTCAGAAAAATGCTGTATGCGCTTTCGGCCATAGCCGTCTTCATTTTATTTATGGCAGCGATCAATTTTGTGAATATGTCCGTAAGCAGGGCATCTACCCGTATGCGGGAGATCGGGGTGCGTAAAGTAGCCGGTGGACGACGCTGGCAACTGATCATGCAGTTTATGACAGAATCTGTCGTGCTTACAACATTCAGCATGATCATAGCGCTGGTGGTATATACACTTGTAAAAGATATGGCGGAAAATATGCTGGGGCGTGAGTTGCCTGCGCTGACCGGTTTTCCGCTGCATTATGCCGTTTATCTCCCATTGATCATTCTGATCATCGGCCTGCTGGCGGGAATCTATCCGGCACTGGTATTGTCGTCTTTACCATCGGTAGAGGCATTGAAAGGGAAACTCCAGTCAGTAAAGGAAAACAAGTGGCTGCGCGGTGGCCTGGTAGGCTTTCAGTTTGCCACGGCAGTGATCGTTTTTGTAGGCGCACTGATCATCGCCAGTCAGGTACGTTTTTTCTTTAGTAAGAATCTGGGATATGATAAAGAATATGTAGTATCTGCCCAGGTACCCCGTGACTGGACAACGGCAGGGGTTAATAAAATGGAACATGTACGACGCCAGCTGGCTGCTTTACCACAGGTACAGTCTGTCAGCCTCTCCTATGAAGTGCCCGACGGTAATAATTCCGGTAGCCTTTCCGTATATCGTGCCGGTGGAGACAGTACCCAGGCTATTACTTCTGTAGTACTGAATACGGATGAATATTTTGCTCCCACCTATTCCATTCCAATGGCGGCTGGTAACTTTTACCAGGAAGGTGCAGTTACTGACAGTACACGTATGGTGATCAATACCACTCAGGCACGCGCATTGGGGTGGGCTAATGCAGAGGATGCCATCGGCGGCAGATTGCGGATAGCAGGGGATCCTGTCATCTATACAGTGGCTGGTGTTACCCGCGATTTTCATTTTGGCTCTATGCAGCAGGCTATTCAGCCGATCAGTTTTATTCATGTGAGTCGCGGACTGATCTTCCGTTTTTTATCAATAAGACTAAAACCAGGGCAAACCAGCCAGGCTATTGCTGACCTGCAGCGTCAATGGACGACCCTGATGCCGGGTACTCCCTTTGAATATAAGTTTATGGATGACACCCTGCGGAAAATGTACAAAACAGAACTGCAGCTCAAACAGGCATCTCAACTGGCTACTGGACTGTCGATCCTGATCGTATTACTGGGAGTGATAGGGCTTGTATCATTAAGCATACAACGAAGAACCAGGGAAGTCGGTATCCGAAAGGTGCTGGGAGCATCTGTTTCATCCATTGTGCTATTGTTTATAAAAGAATTTGCCGGCATTATGTGGATAGCAGCTTTACTGGCCTGTCCGGTTGCCTGGTGGCTCATGAATGGCTGGCTCAATGATTATACTTATCGTATAGCACTATCGCCCGAACCATTTTTACTGGCATTCGCCATATTGGCGGGTATCACCCTGTTGCTGATTGTTGTGCAAACCATACGGACCGGTTTGTCTAATCCGGTAAAGTCGATAAGAACATAACGAATAAAGCCATTTTTTTAAAGATTTTTTTCATCATATACCACACTACTATGCTTAGAAATCATTTTAAAATCGCCTGGCGGCATCTGTTCAAACACAAGGTGACGAGCTTTATCAATATCACCGGTTTGTCGATAGCCATGGCAGCCAGTGTTCTCATATTTCTATGGGTACACAACGAAATGAATTTCGATAATTATCATCAGAACACTTCGTCTGTTTACCGCCTGACCAGCCATATCGGTATGGGTAAACAGGAGCCGCTTGTCTGGGAAACCACACCTTACCAGTTGGGTGTAAAAGCAATGGAAGAGCTGCCTGCTATTCAGCGGCTGGCCCGTATCAAAGCGCGTATCTATGATGCGGTAAATGTAAACGTGAAAGGGGAGTATATCAAAGAGGCCAATACAGCTTATATTGACAGTGGCTGGCTGCAGATGTTCGATTACAAATTTGTAGCAGGCAATACGCATGACTTTGACAATGATCCAACAGCTGTACTGATCACGGAATCTATGGCCAGGAAGTACTTTGGTCATATAAATGCAGTAGGTGAAAAACTGCGGATTGATACCATTGACTTTGTAGTAAAAGCAGTGATGGAGGATGTTCCCAACAACTCCAGTTTCCGGTACGATATGCTTTTTCCCGTTGTTTCTTATCGTGTCAATACGGGCAATCGGAAAAATGATGACGAGTGGGGCAATTACAATTATCTCACTTTTGTTCAATTGAGACAGGGGGTGAATGTAGCAACGGCTGAGAAACAACTGACCGACCTGATGAATAAACAGCGGGAGAGGGCTGATCTGGGAGAAACACTTGTTCCATTAAAAGATCTGCGTTTTGAAACAACCCTTGCTAACAGCATATTGCAGCATACCGATAAAAAAGTGGTATACATCTTTTCTGTGCTGGGTGTGGTATTGCTGCTCATAGCTTGTATCAATTATGTAAACCTCACGACGGCAAGAGCATTGCAACGGGTGAAGGAAGTAAGTATCCGTAAAATTGCAGGAGCGGAAAGAAGGCAACTGCTTTGGCAGTTTATTGCAGAGTCGGCACTCATGAGTTTTATTTCACTGCTGGTAGCCCTGCTGCTGATACGCCTGGCCCTGCCGGCCTTTAATAGTTTTACAGAGAAGAATTTTGAACTGAGCCTTGATTATTCCGGATGGTGGCTCATACTTGGCGGTACATTGCTGGGTAGCATTATGCTGACCAGTATTTATCCCGCTATATTACTTTCATCTTTTGAGCCCCTGGCTATTTTCAAAGGGCGCAATGTCATGCGCATCAAAGATACCTGGTTGCGTAAAAGCCTGGTGGTAGTACAGTTTACAGTTTCCATTTTCCTGATTGTGTCAACTATCGTTATTTATCGTCAATTGAATTTTATCAATTCGCAACGGGCTGCTTATGATCAGAGCCAGGTTTTTGTTATAGATATACCCTATAAAATATTTCGTGGCAAAACCCCGGAGCAGAGACAGGCGATCACCAATGCCATCTATACGGATTTAAAGACCGAAACTTCCGTGAAGAATGTATCACTCATCAGCCAGGAGTCTGTGGTGAATATGCGGGGCGGCAGCAGTGGCGACAGCAATGACTGGGATGGCCGTGATAAGGATTTTAAACCCATGATCGCTTTCTTTGGCGTGGATTCCAGCTTTAAAAATATTCTGAACCTTCAGTTGAAAGAAGGAAGATGGTTTCTGAATGATAATGCCGGTGATAAACACAATTCAATATTGAATGAAACTGCTATTCGTGAATTTGGTATTCAGGAACCTGTGATCGGCAAACGGTTTACCAGCCAGGGCGATACGGGTGTCATCATCGGTGTGGTAAAAGATTTTTTCTATAAAAGCATGCACGAAAAGATCGGACCTGTAGTAATCAGGGATGATCAGGAATATAATTCGACATTCCTGGTGCAGACAGCAGGGGGGCGTACAAAAGAAGCCACAGCCAGGGCTGAGAAAATATGGCAGAAGTTTATTCCCAATCTTCCGTTTGAATACAAATTTGCCAGCGAGGAGTTTGAAATACTTTATCGCGACGACCAACGCACTGCCACCCTGATCTGGATGTTTTCGGCAGTCGCTATTCTCATTTCCTGTCTGGGACTACTGGGGCTGGCTGCGCATACAGCAGAAAGACGCAGCAAAGAAGTAGGTATTCGCAAGGTGCTGGGAGCATCGGTAATACAACTGGTAAACCTGCTTTCTAAAGAATTTTTAGTATTGGTAATACTGGCTGCTGTAGTGGCAACACCTATCAGTTGGTGGGCTATGACCGCCTGGCTCGACAACTTTGCTTACAGGATCGATCTGGTCTGGTGGGTATTCCTCGTAGCTACAGCGATTTCCATGCTGATCGCCCTCTGTACAGTAGGCTTTCAGGCTCTTCGTGCTGCCCTGGTTAATCCCGCGCGCAGCCTTCGCGCCGAATAAACAACCAAAACCAACGCTTATACCCGGTCATACAATGGTGACCGGGTATTTTTATGACTGTACGATACTGGGAACGCACTGTTCGTTTTCGGACACCCGGGGGTAAAATATTTGTATAAGTATTTGCTAGTCAATGTGTATACTATTGGCATACTGCTTGAAACGACCAGAACAAGCTACGAAAAGCTTACTAGAACAGCGGGCTTAAAATCTTTTGTATGTTCAGAAACTATCTTGCAATTGCCTTTCGGAATTTTCGGAAACACCGGTTGTTTTCGGTGATCAATATGGCCGGGCTGGCAATAGGTATCAGTGCTGCCCTGGTCATTTACCTGATCGTGCAGCATGAGCTGAACTATGACCGCTTTCACGCCAACCGCGACCGCATTTACCGGGTAGTTTCCACCATTAGTTTTCCCGATATGGTGATGAATAACTCGGGAGTGCCGGTACCTACCGCCGATGCAACCCGGGCAGAGCTTACCGGCATCGAAGATCTCACACATTTTATAACTGCAGGAAATATGAAAGTGGCCATTCCTGTGGCCGGAGCAGATAATCCTACTATATACAAAAAGCAAGAGGATATTATTTTTGCCGATAATCGCTATTTCAATTTTATCCACTATAAGTGGCTGGCCGGTTCTCCGGTGACTGCACTGCAGGCACCTGCCGCCATTGTGCTTACCGCCAGCAGAGCACACAGTTATTTTGGCGATACAGCACCCGCGCAACTGATCGGACGCACTATTTTTTATGATGATAGCATTCGCGCTACAGTAACAGGTGTAGTGGAGGATCTGTCGGGTATTACGGATTTTACTTTTCGTGAATTTTTGTCGAGGGCGACAATTGAATCAAATCCCGGATTGAAAAGCCGGTGGAGCTGGGAATCCTGGGGAAGCATCAACTCCGCTTCGCAGATGCTGGTATTGCTAAAGCCAGGTGTGAAATCTGCGGCCATCGAAAAGAGTATGGCTCAGCTGCGTGAGCGCAAACGTGAAAAAAATCCGCTCAATAAGGATAACGATAAAGATGTCATCAGTAACTCACTGCAACCGCTTGCCGATATCCACTTCAACAATAAGTTCGATGCATTTGGTCAGCGTCAGGGGCATAAACCTACACTGTATGGATTGCTGGCAGTAGGCGGATTCCTCTTGCTGCTGGGCTGTATCAATTTTGTAAACCTTACCACCGCACAATCGTCTACCCGGGCCAAAGAAATTGGTATACGAAAAACGATGGGCAGTACTATCCGTCAGTTGATGGGGCAATTTCTGAGCGAGACCTTCCTGCTCACTTTCGCAGCTACTTTACTTTCAGTAGCCATCACTCCCTGGCTGCTTCATATTTTCGGAAATTTTATTCCACCAGGAGTGTCATTTGGCTCACTTAACCAGCCGCATGTATGGCTCTTTCTGCTGCTGTTAATAATAATCGTCACATTATTTGCCGGTCTTTATCCGGCGTGGGTACTTACCCGTTTCAAACCCGTGACTGTGCTGAAAAACCAGGCTTACAGCGGTACTTCACAAACCCGCAAGGCCTGGCTTCGTAAAGTACTTACCGTCACCCAGTTTGTAATTGCCCAGTTCCTGCTCATCGCGGTGCTGGTCGTCAGTAAGCAGATTCATTATTCGCTGAATAAAGACCTTGGCTATTCCAAAGACGCGATCGTATCTGTTAGCGTACCCTGGAATTTTTTCTCCGAAAAGAGAGATGATCGTCGTTTTACCCTGTACAATGAATTAAAGACACTGCCTGGTATTGAAAAAATAAGCCTGGCGGGGTCCAGTCCCGCCTCTACCAGTACCAACTCAAGTACATTCACATTTAAAAATGGTGACCGCAAGATTGAAAGTATGGTGGAGTTGAAAAGAGCGGACACCGGTTATTTTTCCCTGTATAACATGAAACTGCTGGCAGGCCGCAATCTGTTGCAGAGCGATACTACCAAAGAGTATATCATTAACGAGACCTATGCTCATGTACTCGGATTTAAGAACCCGGCCGATGCGGTTGGGCATTCATTTGGAGATGATGGCAAAGGGTATCCTATCGTAGGTGTAGTGGGCGATTTTCATACAAAGAGCCTGCATGAGCCGATCAAGCCGCTGGCTTACTCATCGGCAATGAATGACTGTTATCAGATTCATCTGGCGCTTGATAAAAGACAAAGTCCGACCGACTGGAAAAAAACAATGGCGACTGTTGAAACAAAATTCAAAGCCATTTTCCCGGACGAAGATTTCGAATATAACTTTTTTGATGAGCAGATTGCCAATTTTTATAAGACAGAACAGGATATAGCCCGGTTGCTGAAATGGGCCACGGCGCTTTGCATTTTTATCAGTTGCCTGGGATTGCTGGGGCTGGTGATCTATGTGACCAATGCGCGAACCAAGGAAATAGGCGTGCGGAAGGTACTGGGTGCATCTGTATTGCAACTGGTACGCCTCATCTCGCGCGATTTTCTACTGCTGGTACTCGTTGCCTTTATCGTAGTGACACCGCTGGCCTGGTGGGCTATGACCAACTGGTTGCAGGATTTTGCTTATCGTACATCAATCAGTTGGTGGATATTTGCAGTAACCGGAGTGGGTATGGTGCTGATTGCTATCTGCATACTGGCCGCGCGCACCATAAAAGCAGCCATGGTCAACCCGGTTAATAGTCTGAGAACTGAATAAGCCAATTATTAATAAAAGAAATTATGCTGGAACTAAAGCACATTTACAAGTGGGTCAATACAGGCAATAACCGTACTTTTTTATTAAAGGATATTAACCTGACCATTAAGGAAGGAGAATTCGTATCCATCATGGGGCCTTCCGGATCGGGTAAATCTACCCTCCTCAATATCATTGGTATGCTGGATGGGTTCAATGAGGGTGAATACAACTTTATGCATGAATCCGTTCATCAGCTCAAGGAAAAACAACGGTCATCGCTCTATAAGCAGTATATCGGATTTGTATTTCAGGCTTATCACCTCATTGACGAGCTGACTGTATACGAAAATATTGAAACACCGCTGCTTTATCAGGATATCAAATCAAGTGAGCGGAAGGCAATGGTGGCCGATATACTGGACCGCTTTCAGATTGTAGGGAAAAAAGATCTTTTCCCCACACAGCTTTCCGGCGGACAGCAGCAGCTGGTAGGTATTGCCCGGGCACTCATAGCCCGTCCCAAATTGCTGCTGGCAGATGAGCCAACCGGTAATCTTAATTCCAAACAGGGTGAAGAGATCATGGAGCTTTTCAGCACACTCAATAAAGAAGGGGTGACCATCATTCAGGTAACCCACTCAGAAAAGAACGCTGACTATGGCTCGCGGGTGATTCATTTACTCGATGGTATGATCGAAAAAAAATAAACAGCGGATAGCTATTTGCATTAACGACAACGTGAAATAAGAATCAGAAAATGAAAAGGATTTTTTTTGTGGTAAGTATGGGTTTGCTGGCGCGGTTTGGCATGGCCCAGGACAGTAACGGACCGCTTACATTGCGGCAGGCGATTGAAACAGGACTTGGTAAAAACCTGGATGTAAAACAAAGTGAGATAGCCATGGAAACGGGCAAGATCAACTGGAACCAGGCCCGCCTTAATATGTTGCCTAACATTGATGGATCTGCAAGTGCCGGTATCAATCAGGGCCGTAGCATCAATCCCTTTTCCAACTCCTACATTAATCAGCAGGTAAATTATAATAGTTATGGGTTGGGTGCAGGAGTGGTGCTGTTTAACGGATTTTCCATGCAGAATTCGGTAAAAAGAACCGCTTATGCCTATGAAGCAGCCAAAATGGATCTGCAGCAGGTAAAAGATAATCTGACAATACAGATCATCCTGGCTTACCTGCAGGTGCTTTCAACTGATGACATGCTTACGCAGGCACGCAATCAGGAAGTGTTATCGAAGCGCCAGGTAGAACGCCTGGAGGAAATGAATAAAGAAGGGTCTATTCCTCCATCTCAGCTTTCTGATCTGAAAGGACAGTATGCAAATGATCAGCTTTCGATCATCAGTGCGGAAAATGCACTGGAATCGGCCAAGATCAGCCTCTGCCAGCTGATGAATATACCCTATGACCCGGCCATGAAACTTGAGCGGATCGATGCTCAATCGTATGCGGTGAAGTATGAAGAAACACCAGCCTCCATTTACCAGACAGCGCTGAAACAGTTTGCCCAGATAAAAGCTACAGAGTTGCGTCAAAGCAGCGCCTCCAGAGCTATTAAAGTAGCGCAAGGACAGCTTTTCCCCACGCTCAGCCTCAACGGAAATGTAAATACCAATTATTCCAGTGCGGCACGCAGCAGTACTTTCCTGGGACAATCTGATGTTACTTCTACCGATTATGTATTGGTCAATGGTACTCCCTACCCTGTTATATACAAGCAATCCAATTTTAGTTCTGATAAAATTGCTTATGGGAAGCAGCTCAACAATAACCTGTACTCGTCGGTAAGTCTTAACCTGCGGGTACCCATTTTCTCTTCCTGGCAGCAGCGCAACCGCATTCGCCAGGCGCGCCTGGACCTCAAAAATGCCGAACTGGTAGCACAGACGACCAAGACGCAATTGCAACAGTCAATTGACCAGGCCTATCTGAATATGACTACTGCAGGCAATCGCTTCCGCACGCTGCTTGACCAGGTAAATGCCTTTACCGAGTCATTTGAGGCGGCCGAAGTCCGATTCAATGCCGGAGTGGGCAACTCAATTGATTATCTGACAGCAAAGAATAACCTGGATCGTAGTAATATTAACCTGATAGCGGCTAAATACGATTATGTGCTGCGCACCAAGGTGCTGGATTATTACCAGGGCAAACAACTCTGGTAAGGCTATTCCGCCGATCACTCACTCAAATCTGCCAAGGACTCATCTGATGAGGCGGAGGCGTTGAAAGGATAATATTTTTGGCAAGTGAATTTTTCATGTGCCAGTTTTAAAACCGGGTTCACATTGGTCCCGGTTTTTTTATTAATCACTACAAGTATGAGTGCTCAAAATCCTGCGCCCGGTCCTGCGGGCATTTTTTATCTGCAATCTGTAATGGAAACAGCCAGTGGCTTCAAACTCGATGCCGATGGCGCATTTGAATTTTTCTTTTCGCAAGGCGCACTGGACAGATATGCATCCGGACAATGGAAGCAGGATGGAACCCGGGTGGTTTTTAATAGTAAGCCACGTCCTGCCCAGGATTTTGCCCTGTTGCAAAACAGGCAGGCAGATACTGCCGGGGTAGTGGTGCAGATAACGGATGCCAACTCATTTTTACTTGATTATGTACATGTGACAATCGAAGGAGGCGGGCAGAAGCAACAGTTGGTCACCGACCGGCATGGTGCTGCTTATTTTAAGCCTCAACCCATAGAAACGATCTCGCTGCAGTTTGAATTTTGCCCCGAAAAAATATCTGTATTCCGCTTTACCGATACTGCCCAGGGACGAAATTATTTTTCCTTCCGGTACGAACCCTGGCTGTTTGAACTGTTTCTGGAAAACTTTGAGTTGAAACTGACGGATACGGGACTTAAAGGAAATCATCCGCTTTTACGTGGCAATGAATTTCAATACCGTCGGGCCAGTCAGTAAAAAAACTCCCCGGATCAATCGCTTTTTTACTCCCTTCACTAAATAAAAAGCCCCATTCGCGCAGAACGGTCTTGCTTCTGCATACAGCAGGCTTAAATTGCTTACCGGACTTAAACAGGTGTTGAGATGTACATGCTATGGGTTATGACGTTTCCGGAAGCGACAGGGCTGTTAATAGTGATGTTTCTTATTGTTGTGTTGTTGTCAACCCGGTGGAGAAAAAAACGGGTATTGCAATTGGCCCGGCCTTCCCTTGCTCAATCAGATATTATTGCAGACGCCCGGTTACTGACACTGGAGCAAACCGGTGTATATATGAACCGGCAACCACTCATGCGTATTAAGATGCTTGTCATCTGCAAGCATGGGGGTGATTTTGTACTTGAAATAAGAGAAGTTCTTTCTGCACGGGAAATAGTACAACTGCAAAAGCAGGGGCTTGCCCGAGTCCGTTACAATCGTACGAATCCTGAAAGGGCGGCATTGATTAAAAAGAAGTAAAAAGTGCCTGACAAAAAACAGCCCAACTCAAAAAAAACACTATTCGTTGGCCGAAAACTACAATTCGCGAATCTAAATATGGAACGGAGAAAAAATCAGTGTTTCTTTACAGCGTAATAATCAACAATCATTACCCATTAACCTAAACCTTAGCCTTACCTTAACCTTTTGACAGTAACAGGGTTTCGATTGGAGAGAATGTTCCGGACAAAAGTTAAAGCCCCTCTAAAGGGGCTTTAATATTTTTTGCAACGGATCATTTGGTATAGAATGAATAAACAGTTGTTTGTTGGTAAGTACTTCCCGGCTGCAGAATCGTAGAAGGAAATGATGGTTGGTTAGGCGAATCAGGAAAATGCTGTGTTTCCAGGCAAAGACCGGCATGCTTTACATATTTTGCCCCGCCTTTTGTATAAAGTAATGTGCCATCAAGGAAATTGCCAGAGTAAAACTGAAGTCCCGGCTCGGTAGTCAGTACATCCATAGCCCGTCCACTGGCGGCATGGTATAGTGTGGCAACCTTTTCCAGGTCATTGCCATTTCGGTTGAGTACCCAGTTGTGATCATAACCTCCTGCCACCTGCCCTATATCACGGCCTATTCTTTTGGATTGTTGAAAATCCATGGGGCCGCTCTTTACACTATCCAGGCTACCGGTAGGAATCAGTTGCTGATCTACCGCTGTAAACCGGGCTGCTGTTATTTGCAGCTCATGATCCAGTATTGTGCTGTCTGTGCCCCCCGAAAGATTGAAATAGGAATGCTGGGTAAGGTTGACGGGGGTTGCTTTATCTGTAGTGGCCGAATACTGTATTATCAGCCTGTTGCCGGTAGTTAACGTATACACCACCTTTACCTGCAGATTGCCCGGATAACCTTCTTCCCCATCTTTGCTCAGATAGGTAAGCTGAAGGCTGCTGTCGCCCAGAGGTGTAGCCTGCCAGATGACTTTGTCAAAACCCTTAAGCCCTCCGTGCAATGTGTTTGGATTGTTGTTGGCAGCAAGTGTGTAAGTCTTTCCGTCTAACTGAAAACGGGCTTTTGCAATCCGATTGCCATACCGCCCGATCAGCGCACCGAAATATGGATTATCTTTTTGAAGATAACCAGCAAGTGAGTCATATCCCAATACCACATTGGATATCTTTCCATTTTTGTCAGGCGCCAGCAACGAAGTGATAATGCCGCCATAGTTGATAATACTCACCTGCATACCACCGGCATTGCTCAATGTGTATTCGCGTACAACGGAATCACCTGCCTGCCCATATTCTTTTACAGCAATTGCTGGCCGGGTGCCTGCAACAGTTTTGTCTTCATTTGCCGGCTGATTGCCACAGGCAGTTGCCAGCAGACTTAATACGAACGCGTATAACAATAATTTCATAGTAAAAAAATAGATGAAGAGATGTTTTAGGAAATAGTGGCGACATTGTTTCCGGTATCGGTAAGACTGCGTTTGATATGAGGCACAATTTGCAGAAAAGCCTGCATACCTGTCTTATAATGCCGCATGTTGAGTTTATAATAGAAAGCACCTTTTCGGGAATTTTGCCAGCTTTTATCCGCCTGTTTTACCAGCAATTGTGAAGCCAGTAATTTACGGGTGAAATTGCGTTTGTCAAATTCCATATCATATACACTTTCATAAAGACTTTGCAACTGCTGCAGTGTAAACTTCTGAGGCAACAGCTCCAGCAGTATGGGATGAAGCGCTGCTTTGTATCGAAGTTTGGTTCTGGCAGTTTCTACCATCGTGGCATGATCAAAGATCAGTTCGGGTAGTGCAGTGAGCGGAAACCATTCTGCCTGATACTCATCATTGAGTTGCTGCTGGTATTGCTCAATATCTATTAAGGAAAAATAGGCAATGGAAATAGTACGCTCCATTGGGTCGCGCAACGGATGCGAGAAAGCATGTAATTGCTCCAGGTATACGCCTTCCAGGCCAGTGAGGGTTTTCAGAATCCTGTTGGCAGCGGCGTCTGCACTCTCTTCAGGTTGTATGAAACCGCCCATAAGGCTCCATTTACCCTGCTCGGGAGCAAAGCCCCGCCTGATAAGAAGCAGTTTCAGGGACCTTCCATCAAACCCGAAAACGATGCAATCAACAGCAGCAAGTAAGCGGGTTTGTTTCTTGTATTTCGTGAGCATGAGAGGCTAATTTGCTGGCTAAAATAGGGATATTCAGCACAACAAGTGGATTAAGCCCGACAATCAGGTGTTAGCATGACCGGATTGGTTATATTCGGGACACATTTAATTGTCGTATCATGTTGGCAAGACCATTTATCAGTTGCTTACTGGCTGGCATCTTTTTATTTGAGGTAGCCAGTGCCCAGAACAATGAATCGCTTTATCTGCAAACAAGCGAAATGCACAATAGCATGGTGCAATACGAGGCAGACAAAGGCAGTATACTTCGTTTTTATTCGACCAGTGGCGGTCAGTCTGGCTGGTGGAATGGCAGGGAGGGAGGAGGGTATAACTCTCCGGAACGCAGGGACAGACTCTTGCGTCTCATTCGCCAGTATGAAGATCAACTGCAGCAAATGGACTTTGCCAGAATGAATGTAAACGGACAGGTTGATTATATTCTTTTTCTGCGCAACCTGCGCAATGAAGCGTACCAGTTGCAACAGGAAGAAGATATCTATAAACGTGTGATTAACCTGTTTCCTTTCGAAGATTCGATCTGGAAGCTGGTGGAGCCGAGGCGCCGTGGTTATTCGGTAAATGGTGAGCAGATCGCCCGCCGGCTCAATATCATCCGCCAGTCAGTAGAGACAGCACGAACCCGCCTCAAATCTGCACCTGCAATGGATAAAAAGGATGCCCAATATGCTGCTGAAGCCGTCCGTAATCTGCAGGGTACCCTGAAAAATTATTACCAGTTTTACAATGGGTATGACCCAATGTTTAGCTGGTGGGTGCCTAAAACCTATAGTGAGGTTGACAGCCT
This sequence comes from Chitinophagaceae bacterium, assembly GCA_047600605.1. Lineage (GTDB taxonomy): Bacteria > Bacteroidota > Bacteroidia > Chitinophagales > Chitinophagaceae > CAYMZZ01. Next base: position 927,591 of record JASGKK010000002.1, read on the forward strand.
GCTGGGAATATATGCCACGGCCATTAGTACTAAAGGAGTTACCGCAACTGCGCAGCAAGACGACGGAAGCGGTATTATTGGTAATCCGATCGGGCGGGAAGAACTGATCCGTCAGTTGCAACTCGAGTTTATCCCCTATACACCGGAAGAACTGGTAGAAATAGCTAATAAAGAATTTGCCTGGTGCGATGCTGAGCTGCTTAAGGCTTCACGCGAGATGGGCTTTGGTGACAACTGGAAAGCTGCACAGGAAAAAGTAAAAAATACATACGTGCCGCCGGGGCAGCAGCCTCAGGCGATGCTGGAACTTTATGATCAGTCCATCAATTTTCTTAAAAAGAAAAACCTGCTCAGCATTCCGCCACTTGCTGAAGAAACCTGGCGTATGTATATGATGTCTGCCGAACGCCAATTGGTTAATCCCTTCTTCCTTGGCGGAGAGTCGCTCATTATTTCTTATCCTACCAATACCATGAGTTATGAAGATAAGCTGATGAGCCTGCGGGGTAATAACCCCCATTTTTCACGGGCTGTTGTACATCATGAGCTTATTGCCGGACATCATCTGCAGGGATTCATGACGGATCGCTATAAAACCTATCGTCGTTTTGACACACCCTTCTGGGTAGAAGGAAATTCGCTCTATTGGGAGCTGATCCTTTGGGATCTTGGGTTTAACCGTTCACCGGAAGATAAAATCGGGATGCTTTTCTGGCGCATGCACCGTTGTGCCCGGATTATCTTTTCGCTCAACTATCACCTCGGCAAATGGACTCCTCAGCAGTGTATCGACTTCCTGGTTGATCGGGTGGGACATGAGCGGGCCAATGCCGAAGGAGAGGTGCGCCGTTCATTTACCGGGGGCTATGGTCCCCTATACCAGATTGCTTATATGATTGGCGGTCTTCAGTTCTATGCACTGAAGAAGGAACTCGTAGACTCCGGAAAAATGAGCTATCGGCAGTATCATGATGCCATATTGCGTGAAAACAGCCTGCCTATTGAAATGTTGCGGGCAATACTGACCAAACAACCGCTTACAAGAGATTATAAGACGAAGTGGAGGTTTTATGGGAAATAGCGATGGATAAAGGGTATAAAGGGTTTAAAGAGTATAAAGGGGGCGTTGAATGTTGATAAATTGAATGAAGTTATAAATAGTTGATTACAAATTATTTATAAATATCTCCAGAGAGCATCCCGAGACTTTGTCCCGAGACTTCGGGATGAACTGCCGGCTTTCGGCTGATGTATTCTAATTCTGTCAGAGTGGAAAACCGGTTGTATAGGGCACAAATAAGCCTGAACAAAATGTTCAGGCTTTGTACCGGAGAGCAGACTTGAACTGCCGACCTTCGGGTTATGAATCCGATGCTCTAACCAGCTGAGCTACCCCGGCATTGGGGCGGCAAAAATAAGGCATCCTGCCTGAATGACGAAGTGAAATTTCATCTTTCTGCAATTAATCGCCTGATTATCTTTAATAGTATGATCAGGTTAGCCCAACCCGCCGATGCGGTAGCCATATTGGCCATTTATGCTCCTTATATCAGGGATACCTCTCTGACCTTTGAAACGGAAGTTCCTGATAATGATATTTTTGCTGATCGTATACGTCAGTATACGGCAGATTTTCCCTGGCTGGTATATAAAGCCGGTGGAGAAATAGCCGGTTATGCCTACGCTTCCCGTTACCGGGAAAGGGTGGCCTATCAATGGTCGGTTGAATGTTCGGTATACATTGCCACCGCCTATTTTGGAAAAGGCGTAGCGGCCCTGCTTTATGATAAACTTTTTGCCTTGTTGCGCGCACAGGGGTTTATGAACGTATATGCAGTGATTAATCTGCCCAATCAAAGGAGTGTGACCTTTCATGAAAAAATGGGATTCCGGTATTTTGCCACCTATCCCAATGTTGGTTATAAACTGGGGAAATGGAAGAATGTGGGCTGGTGGCAGCTTCAGTTAAATGAATATATTCCTGAACCTCTGGCACCTGTTCCGTATCATTTATTTTGCAGGCAGTTGGAACCTGCCTTGCAACGAAACGAAATCATATAACCTTATTCAATTAGTGATATGAAAACCCGGCTTCTCTGTTTATGCCTGTTGTTGTCGACTACAATACCGGCTGTTTCACAAAACAAAATACTTGTTTTCCAGACAGATTTCGGAGTAAAAGATGGAGCTGTTGCAGCAATGAAAGGAGTTGCCGTAAGTGTCTCTCCGCAACTGGCCTTATATGATCTCACCCACGAAATTCCGCCGTATAATATCTGGGAAGCCGCTTATCGTTTGTATCAGACAGCACCTTACTGGCCCGCCGGTACTGTTTTTGTATCAGTAGTGGATCCGGGCGTTGGTTCAGAACGCAAATCGGTGGTAGTCAAAACCAGGACCGGGCATTTCTTTGTCGGCCCCGACAATGGGCAGTTTACGCTCATTGCTGAATCAATGGGAATAACTGCTGTATATGAAATTGATGAAGCCGTTAACCGGCGCAAGGATTCAAAGGCATCCTATACTTTTCATGGAAGAGATGTGTATGCCTATACCGGAGCCCGGCTGGCTGCTGGAATTATTAAAGAAACAGGAGTTGGTAAAAGATTATCGGGTGACGTGATCCGTATTCCTTATCAAAAACCGGTTTATAAAGATGGGGAGATCAGAGGTAATATCCCCATTCTGGATATTCAATATGGAAATATCTGGACCAATATTGATACAACTACATTTAACCGGTTGGGAGTAAAACCGGGCGAATCAATAAAAGTAACGATCCTGCACAAAGGTGAGTCAGTTTATACTGGCACCATGCCCTATGTGTCTACTTTTTCTGCAGTAGCCGAAGGACAACCACTGGCGTATCTAAACAGCTTATTACAGCTATCCTTTGCATTGAATATGGACAATTTTTCAGAAAAAAACAAGATCGGCAGCGGGCCGGAGTGGGCCGTAATTCTTTCCAGATAAGCACTGAGTAGCAATGATCTTTTGACAGCCGGGAAAAAAAACATTTTTTTCCGGGAAAAATACAGACAGGCAAATCTTCACTTTCATTCTTCTTCACATCAACTTTGTGCCTTTAAGTGAGTATGGAACCGGTGGAGAAGAAATATAATAATCTCGTTCAGGACATAGGCCAGCTACTGGAAGCCGGACGCATTACTGCTGCTCGTCAGGTAAATACCGTTCTTGTACAAACCTACTGGCAGATTGGACGGTATATCGTAGAATATGAGCAGGCCGGCGATTCGAAAGCGGCCTACGGTCAGCGATTGATCGACCGCCTGGCAAAAGATCTGACAATACGTTATGGTAAAGGGTTTAGTAGATCTAATCTGGTATATATCAGACGTTTTTACCTATACTTCCAAAAAAGTGAGACACTGTCTCACTTATTGACCTGGAGTCATTACTTTGAAATACTGAAATGCGATAATGAGCTGGGAATCAACTTTTATGTACGCCAGTGTGAGAAAGAACGGTGGAGTGTCCGTGAATTGAAACGGCAAATGAAAAGTATGCTGTTTCATCGCCTGGCTCTCAATACAGACAAAGAAGGCGTATTAAAACTGGCCAGCAATGGGCATGAAATTCAGCAGGCAGAAGACCTGATAAAAGATCCCTTTGTACTGGAGTTTTTAAAAATACCGGAACAATACCTGGAAGGTGATCTGGAAGAAAAACTAATCAGTAACCTTCAGCAATTTTTACTTGAGTTAGGGAAAGGATTTGCCTTTGTGGGCAGGCAGTACCGGATTGATATCGGGGGGAAACATTTCAGGATAGATCTGCTCTTTTATCATCGTATTTTGAAATGTTTTGTATTGATTGATCTGAAGCGCGGAGAAATAGATCATCACGATATTGGTCAAATGAATCTTTATCTCAATTATTTCAAAAAAGAAGAAGCGGCAGAAGATGATAATGAACCTATCGGCATATTGCTGGGCGCCTATAAGGATAATATCCTGGTTGAGTATGCCACCAGTGGACTTAATAATAAAGTATTGCTGGCAAAATATCAGTTGTATCTACCGGAAAAAGAACAATTGCAAAAAGAGCTGGGGCGTTTGCTGGAAGTGGCCTGAATGATTAAGGATGTAATAAATAACAACCCCTGCAGATCTTGCAGGGGTTGTTGATATCGTGAAAACTGAAATGTTTTTAGAATTATCCCTGTGCGGCAGCAGCTTTGGCCTTAGCAGATACGCGGCCGGGGTATTCCTGCAGGGCCTTCTCCAGGCAATCCATCGCAGCATTGATGGCATCCAGGTTGAGTACATAAGCGAGGCGGACTTCATTTTTTCCCAGGCCGGGAGTACCATAGAATCCGGTAGCAGGAGCCAGCATTACAGTTTGCCCATTGTAGGAAAAGTTCTCGAGCAGCCATTGGCAGAAAGTATCTGCATCATCAATGGGCAGACGGGCAATGGCATAAAAAGCTCCACCCGGGTTGGGGCAGAAAACATCTTCCATGGCATTGAGGCGGCTTACCAGCAGATCGCGGCGGGCGAGATACTCTGCTTTAGGGGCATCAAAGTAATGATCGGGCAGGTCTACTGCAGCCTCTCCCATGATCTGGGCCAGACCGGGAGGGCTCAGGCGGGCCTGGGCAAATTTCATAGCAGCATCATACACCGCTTTATTTTTCGTAACAAAAGCACCAATACGGGCGCCGCAGGCGCTGTATCGTTTGCTGATTGTATCCATCAGTACCACATGCTGTTCAAGGCCCGGCAATTGCATGGCGCTGATATATTCGCCATCATAACAGAACTCGCGGTAAGCTTCGTCGCTGAAGAGATAGAGGTCATGCCGGATACAGATATCGCGCAGTGCTTCCATCTCCTCGCGGCTATAGAGGTAGCCGGTAGGGTTGTTGGGGTTGCAGACCACAATGCCACGGGTACGGGGAGTAATCACTTTTTCGAAGGCTTCAATGGGAGGCAGGGCAAAACCGGTCTCGATGTGGGAGGTAATAGGTACTACTTTTACACCCGCTGTGCAGGCAAACCCATTGTAGTTGGCATAAAAAGGCTCCGGAATGATCACTTCATCGCCGGGATTGAGGCAGGTAAAAAAGCCAAAAAGTATGGCCTCCGACCCCCCCGTGGTAATCATGATCTGGTCATGACTGACTTCGATACCCACCCTTTTATAATACTCTACGAGTTTGCGCCGATAGCTCTCATTACCAGCACTGTGGCTATATTCCAGCACTTTAATATCTGCATGTTTCACCGCATCCAGGATCGCTGGCGGAGTTTCGATATCTGGCTGGCCGATATTGAGGTGATAAACCTTAATACCTTTTTTCTTGGCAGCCTCGGCAAAGGGTACCAGTTTGCGGATGGGGGAGGGCGGCATATCCTGGCCGCGCTGAGAAATGGTTAACATAGACCAAAGGTAAGCCGATTTCCTTTTTGGCGTATTGGTATGTGGCAGTTGTGAAACTTTGGTTAATATCGTCCCTCAAAAGCAGCGTTTCGTCCCAAACATTTCATAAAAAAATGTTGTAACACATTTTAAGTATCGTTCGTTATACAGCGGGTCTGTAATTTCATTCTGAAATAAAAACAATTAGCCATTTGACCTTCTTTCTACACTTAAACCACCAAACCATAATTCCCTGCGATGGAAAAATATTTGTTCAACGATGGAACGAATGTGATAAGGGAAGTGCAGTCGAGAGAAGCGTTGAATGCCCTGTTGGCCGGCGTTACTGATAAAGAAAAGGTCAGTATCTGGATATATAATACCCATGAGTGGATGTCGTATGCTGCATTCATGGGGGCACAACCCGCATTAGAAAAAAATACCGACAGGCAAAAACAGACTGATACTTCCCCGGTACTAAAACCCGCTCCCCGCCGCTTTCGCTGGCTGCGCAGTGCTGCACTGGCCTTTATTGCCATTGCAGGCATCTTGCTGGTATACAATTTTACCCGTGTAAAATGGACGTCACTCGAGCCAGTGACCGTAGTGCCTGTACGGCCAGACAACAGTCCATTTATCAATATCGATTCACTGGTGCAAACCATTGAGTGGTCGCGCGGGCAAAAACTGGATAAGGTCACACGTACCAATCTGGGCATTCGCAACAACTGGCCCGATCAGATATTAGTGAAAGCCCAGGCATCACGCGATAGCAGTACAGCCGGAACCCGCTTTCACGATTTACTGATCACTCTCGATAACGCTACGGGCTATCAGCTCGATGAGGTGGTGGCGGAATGGAGTATATGGAAAGAGCAACGCCTTGTGAGCAGCGATACTATTCGCTTTGAAAAGATCAATTACACAGCACCGCTGCAGCGGGCAGTGGTGGGAGAATTCAGAGGCGATAGCCTGTCTGTAAAAGTAGAACGTATCCGTGCCCGTGTATTCAGCTTCTGTTATGCTGCTGACAAAAAAAGTAATTCCGGCAACCTCAATGACCGATGGTTCTGCCGCTGAGTAAAAAAGAATTAGTTAACCGGCTCCGGCCGCTAACCCACATACCATGTCTCTTTATTATCTGCCCCTGCTGATCCGTAGTGATCGTTATTTTATTGCCAAACTGGACAGTGATCATCTCGCTGGTCCTGATCCTGCAATTGATTTCAACTTTGTGATACCAGCGGAAGAACGGGTGCACATTCCTGTTTTTACACTCGAAGATCCTTCGAGGGCTGTACTCAATCAAATGGCTCCGGATGGTCAGCAGGATATTCCACTCAGCGAATGTCACTTTGCATTGCAGCGTCAGGGTGATGATGTCGCTTTGATGATCACAAAAACCGGAAGTTTTTCGGTAAAGCCGGCTTATGAAGAGGAACTGGGAATACGTCTTGACTATTCAGCAGATATGAAGCGTATTACACTGGGTTATTATCGTCATGCGGTAGTGCCCCGTCAGTTTCGCATACTGGTAACGCTGAAGACGGGACAGGAGCAAAGCTATTCTGCCCGTTTTCAGGTGGCTGTAACAAAAGCCAGGGCTACACACCGGGTGGTTATCGACTTTGGCAGTGAAGCCAGTCAGGTAGGTATACGTAACTGTGGGCCACAGGCAGCCGTATTGCAGTACGATATCCTGGAAAATATTATGAGTAAAGTGTCGCTGCTGGATCGCAGCCGCCACTGGCGTCGGGATGATTTTCTGAATAACGAACCCGGTCAGCCCATGCTTTTCCGTTCATTTTATGCAGTGAAAAAAAACATGGCGCCGGAAGAAAGACGGAGTTTTCCTTTCAATTTTCATACCGACTGGCGCGAAGACGAAGTGCGCCTGTTCATTACCCGTCAGGAAGTAGCTGCCACTCAGGCGCATTTCAGGGATAACTATGAGATCATTCCAAATCTAAAGCTGGGTATTGAAAAAAGCCTGCAATTGATCATAGGTAATTATACAGAGGACTATAGCATCCGTACGCATAAGAAAGACCTGATCAGTGCAATTCTGTTGCGCCTGCTGCGTCTTATGATCAGTACCCGGCCCGATTTTCAACAGGGAGGCCTGATCGTGACACTCCTGGTACCCAATATCTATACACAGCACGATGTATTTGATCTGCTGCACGAGTTGCGTCAGCATACCAACGCCATGCTTGCATCATTGCATATTGCAGCTGATCAGTTGCCGGTAGAGTATGAGACCATTTCGGAAAGTGATGCTGCCTTTATGGGCTTTCAGCAAACCCATCCGGAACATATTCAACTGTCAAACGGTGATATGGCCCTGGTCATCGACTGTGGTAAAGGCACTACAGATATTTCGATGGTGATGGCAGACGATAATGAGAATTATTCCAGCTTTTTCCGCACAGGTTTTGCCGGTGCCGGCAACGTACTTTCATATAGCCTGGTAGAAGATTTTCTGACACTTGTTCTTAAAGCCATACCAGGTAGCAACAAGCTTTCGGTAAAAGAATTTATCGGAAGACATGTACAGGATCAAAGCCTGACGGTAGATGTGCTCGGTTTTCTGCAACTGATTGAAAATATAAAAAAACGTTACAAGCAATTACCCCCACTCAGCCTCACCGCTTTTGCCGGATTGTCTGAAGAGTCGGAAAGTACGGAGCGTACCATAGGTAACCTGCATCGTGATCTTTCTACGGTATTGCCGTATGCAGAAGCTATTCTGCGTAATAGAAATGTGCGGTGGGACGATGAAGTCACCGGCCTCGTAAGCAAGGCTACCGATTGTATTGTGCGGTCGATGGTCTCGAGTATCAGTGATGTGCTCACCAGGGATATCCGCAAACGGATACGGGTGGTTATGCTCACCGGACGGGCTTTTTATTTCGATGAACTTCGGGTGAGACTCGAAGCAGCGCTTTGTCAATTGCTGGGTAACACGGTACGTATTCACACAGTAGCGCAGGGGCACGCCATTAATAACAAGAATGTGGCAATTCATGGTGCTTTTTCCGGCGCGTACAAGATCACAGATTTTACAGGCATACCCGTAGATAAGAAGGAAGGCCTTTCCCGCAATAATGATGTATTGAATAATAATATGTTCCTGTACAGGGGTATCAAAATACAACCCGGTAATGATATTTTATATAATACATCCGTGGTGCGCCGGAATAACCAACAGCTGAAAGCATTTCGTAATAAAACGATCGACATTTATTTTACACGTGATAATATTTATCTGCGGCTCATGGAAAATCAGCAGGTAAAAGATGTGCGCTCACTTTACAGTGTACTCACCGGAGCGGCGGAAGTGTATTCGCCTATACAGGACATGAAAGCAATATCCATGTTTCCCTCCTACCAGGGGGAGCTGGCTTCGGTCCATTCTATTTATCAGGATATGCAGCGTATGCCTGAACCGGTTGCACCGGCTCCGGTCAAACGTAGCGGTATCCTCCAATTTTTTCAATTCTAATCATTCAATATGATAAACCGGATCATTCTGCTATTGATTATTACTGCTGGCCTTCAGTTGACGGCCGGCGCGCAGCAAACGCCAGACCGGCGGCAACTGCGCATTGTAGATACACTTACCAAACAAGAGCAAAATACCCGGGTGCCGATCCTGCTGCGCTCGGAAGTTGACTCTATTATTAATGAACATATGGCGTCTTTGCCTAAGGAGCCGGTGCAGGAGCCAGTAAAAAACGAGTTGAGTACACCAGCATACCTGCCATATGCCCTGGGTGGACTGGGCGTATTGCTGTTATCGTTGATCGTACTGTTCGTGCAGGGGCACCGAAAATCGCAACGTACCGTTTACAGATTGCAAAAACAGGTGGAACATCTGGACAAAAACCTGGCAGCTGCAGAGAAACCTGCTGCCCCCAAAACAGCAACCGGCAACCGGATCAAACCCACTACTCAGTCACTGGAAAAGGAGATCAATCAACTGACGGATGAACTGGAGAAAAAAGGAAAGGAGATACAGGCGCTTGAAATGGTAATGACGGAATATCGCCATATCAAACAGGAATATGAAAGTGTGAAACAGCAATTGATGGATGTATATAAAGTGCGCAATTACCCGGGGTATGCAAAAGAGAAGTCTGAAACAGAAATTATCAAAGGATTGCTGACGACCGAGCGTTCGGTGGCTTATTATGCGTATGAACATTTCCTGAAACCTGTTTTATCTATTGCAGATGCCAATAAGAATAATCCCGCACGAATCAATGATGCCGACCGCGAAAAAATGATAGAATTATTACTGTCGCTGGCATTATTGTATAGCGAGTATCTGTATCTGCGTATTCAGGATCTGGCAGTAGGCGGGCAGATTGTGCAACGGATTGCTTCTTTCCAGAAAAATAACGGAGTGGATTTCAGCCGTCTCAAAGAATTGAATACGGAGCATGGCAGCCGTGCCCTGGCCTTGCGGCTGGCGCTGGAAAAAATGGGCATACAACAGCTTTCCTATCCGGTTTTTGACGAAACAAATCTCAACCTTTCCTGAGCAGCATGATCCGATTTTTCACCAGCCTGAGCTTTCTGTATGCAGTGACCATTGCGGTACTGCTTATATACGGATTGATTTATTACCGTGATTTTGTACGCGGACGTTTTCATCATCGTCGTTTCCCGCTCTTTTTTGGGGTGATAGCGTTTTGCTGCCTGGGCTTTCTGTGGATACATACCCATGCCCCGCTGGCATTGCGAACCTATTCCAATCTTGATCACCATTTTATCCGTCATAAGGGATATGCAGTCACGGGTTCATTTTCGCTGGGCTATGCAGATACAGCGAGCGATCCGGCAGCTGCATTCAACCGGTTTACTTTTTCACGAAAAGGTACTGAGGCCCGTATTCAGTCTTCCTACTCGGAGGATCCCCTGTATGTACAGCGGAATGGGCGTTTTCAGTTGCTTTCGGTCACTTATCCGGCATCTGGCCATGCAGTTCATATTCGGAAGGGAGCAGTCAGTATTTCGGTATCCGTTATGGAAGAAAAAGAATTGGAGTTAAAAGTGGGGGCTGATAGTCGTTTTCGGATTCCTTTTTCGCTGAAACGCGGCAGCAGTATATGGAACCTGGTACGGGAAAATGAATCGTTTATCAATTCTCCTTTTTTCAATAATCCTGACCTGTCCGAAGCACTTAAAAATATATATCTGCTGCGTGATGCGGTAACCCGTCGCGAAGGTGGAGAATTTCGTTTCTTTTTAAGCGGCCGTCTGTTGCGAGGTACCGGAACGGTACAGTATGATGGTAAGCCGGTGACTCTTTCTCAACTGGTTATTGATCAGCAATTGCCTGACCAATCCAGGATTGCCTGGGGCATTGGCTTTCTGGATAATAACAGAAACCAGTACCGGCTGCAGTTTGCCGGAGCAGATACACTACTCCTGTTAAATCAATACCCCGTATCTTATCCGCTTACGGAAGAAAATCGCCAGCACTGGACGCCGCATGGTGTTTCCAAGTTTATGCTGGCTGATTCGCGTGATATGGATGCGTTGCCACCCGGATTTCGTGAAGGCTTTTTGTTTAACAATGCTGTTGACAGCACCGGGTTGTTTCCCGCTATGTTGCTTACCTATCAGTTTGATGCAGCCGGTAAGCCATTGCAACTGCTGGCAAGGGATCTGAAGGAGCCGGTAAAAGCAACTGTTGTAAACAATGATCAATGGCTGCTGCCTGCCCGCAACAGACAGGCGCATTGGTTACTGCAGATACAGGATACATTCAACTGGGAGTTTAGTAGCCTTGCACTAGCACCGGCACAATGGCAACTGCTGATCTTTGGGAGCCTGCTTTTTTATATATTGCTCATCGGCTACTGGGGCTGGCGGCAGGCGCCGGGTAAACTTAATTGGGTGTGGCAGTTACTGGCCTGCATTACACTGGTGCTGCTCACTACCCGCTTTTTCCTGTACTGGCGCTACAAATCATTTCCGCCCTACGATGGGCTGGACCTCCCTTCGCAGCAGCAGTTACTGAGTATCGGCAATTTTGCGATCATCCTGGGAGCCACCTGCCTGCTTGCCTTGTTTCTTGGCTCAGAATTACTGGGGCAGTTGCTGCAATGGATTAGCCGTCGTAGCCGAAACAATTCCCTGCTCACATGGCCGTCACGATTCGGGCAACAGTTAACAGCCATCCGGCAAAAAATGTATCAAAAGGCCGACCCGCGTATCTGGTTCTTCGGCAGCTGGATATTGCTGTTGGCAGCATCAGGTGCCTTTGCTGCTATCAATAACTTTGATGCTGGCGTATGCCGGCACATAGCAATCGGACTGGTTGTCGTTTATTTTATTTATTTACAGCAATCGTATCGCTACTCGCCTTTGACTACAGCGACCGAACGGGCCTGGTGGCGGCTGCATACCAGCCGGAAACTGGACCTGCTGATCAGCAACCCGGTTAAAATATTTTTATCGCTTAGCCTGCTGGCATTATTTGCCCTGGTAGATATCGGGTTTGCGATTGTATTCTTCAATTTCCTGCTTTTTAATGAAGCTTTTCTCTGTATTAATTTTGGTATCGGAGGCTTATCGGCCGGGAGTAAAAGGAATGCCATGTTTTTCGGAACATTGGGTATCATCTACCTGATTGCATTTATACTTAATCTGCTTTATGCACCATATATTTTCCGGTTTATACTGGCCTTACCCGATTTCTGGTATACGGTAATCTATGCCGGCTTTGCCATCTACCTGGCATTTGTGCTGGCACGATTACTTTATCACCTGCCAGCTCGAAAGCGGAAGTTAATTGTGTTGGGTACAACAGTCGTCTTATTCCTGGGGGCTTTTTTCTTTTTTCCCAAACATCGTATTCTGGAAAAAGCATCCATGACCAAATTCCGTATTGATGTATTGACGGCGCCGGCAGATCAGGCGATTGCATCGGCCTATGAGGAAGGAAAGACCTATGCACCGGTCATCAGGGCTGCGCAGAACCAGTGGTTCATCAATACATTTATTGATGAAGAAAATAACCCGGCAGCCAGCGGCACCGGATTCACATTACTGCCGCATGCCCCTCAGAATAAAGGAGCAAAGTATAATGCACAGGCTACCGACCTGGTCACCAGCAGGTTTCTTATTGCAGAGCATGGTAAAACCTCTGTATTACTACTGGTTTGTTTGCTGCTGTTGCCGGTAGTGATGCTTGGCGGTTTTTATCAGTTATATCCTGATTTTACCAGCCGTGTCAACCCTTCCTACTCACGTGTTGTTACCGGCTTTTCGGTGCTGAACTACCTGGTGCTGACAGCACTGATGGTTGTACTGGCGGCTACCGGGCGTTATATTTTCTTTGGGCAGGATCTTCCGTTTGGAAGTATACTGAGTAAACAATCGATTCTTTTTCCTGCTATTCTCATTGTACTGGTTGTTTTGCTGCTCAAGCAGGTGCCGGCAGAACGTTTTGCCCATCGACGCAAACTCTTGCCGGGAGCCAGCATTTTTGTATTGCTGATCGTGTTGTTGTTTTTCTTCCGTCCTCCTTTTAACCGCAACAGGGAGTTTAGTGTGGCAGGGCTTGCTTCATCCATGGACAGCTATCTGCAGGAAACGGTGCAGCCCATGCTGGATTATATTGACACAGCACGCAGCAGCCGGCGGCTTTCGCTGAAGCAAAAAGATCAGCTTTTTACAGATTCCCTACGTAAGCGCATACAGTCGGGGTATCTGGCAGGGGAGAATAAATTTTTTCTGGCACAGTTGCGGGAGTATGCACAGGGTAGTTATATGCGTCATCTGGATCAGCGGCGTCTGCTTTATCTGGATCCCAATGCCAGTACACCGAAGCTCGCTGTCAATGAACAATATTTCCGTGTTGACCCGCCACCGCATTTGTTGCAGTTATGGGCCGGCAATGTATATGCAGATACACTCAATGCTACACTGGCGGTGTGGAGCCTGCAGGATGGACATTTATTCAAAGAGCGTGAGACCATTGAATCTGACGTACCCTTGAGTTATGCGACAGATGGGTGGAAGGTATCGTGTTATCCTTATAATGGGGGCAACCGGACCTGGATCAGCAATACAGGCCCCTCAGCCCTGCAATGGCAGGATGATAAAACCTCCGGTTCGCTGACAGCAGGAGATAGCCTTGTATTGTTACAGGGTAAGCGGATCAGCCTGCGCAGTGATAAAAAAGAATGGTGGGTAACCCTGGAGCCTGATGCATTTATGCGGAATTATTATGTGAATGGCAGCCGTTATTATTACTATCCTCTCCAGGAACGTTTTATCTGGGCACGCAATTTTGCCGAAGCTATCTCAGCTGATTATACGCGTGGAGACAGGCAACAGGAAAATGCATTCATTTCGCTCGACTATGAGTGGACCGATTCGCTGACACGGCGTATTCAGCACCTGATGAGTAGCGATGCTGCATTTGGCGAAGGCGCTGAGTTTGGTATTTGTATTGCGGATGGCAATGGTCGTGTATTGACCATGGTAGATAATATCAAAGGATTGGTACGGGTGAATCCCAATCAGAAAACGGCATTCAACCGCATGCTGCAGGGCGATGAAGGAATTGTATCGCAAAGTGCGCTGCGTAAGCAAATTGGTAATCTTAATCTGTTGCGGCTTAACCCTGGCCCGGGTTCTACCCTGAAACCAATTGTTTTCGGGGCAGTGGCTTCTCAACTGCCGGTAGACTGGAGCGCTTTTCAGTCGACTGGTTTCGATGAAAAGCAAAACTATTTTGCGGGCATGCGTGTACCGGAATATGATTTTGAAAAAAATAATGGGCGGATCGGCCAGGTATCGGCCTATCTCCGCTATTCAGATAATTATTATCACGCTAATGTATTGTTACTGGGATCTTATGCAAAACAACCGATCGAGAAATTGCTGACGGAGCATTTTATCCGCCAAAAACCCGGCACTGGTGTGCAGTGGCCCTGGTTTGAGTATAAAGGGCAGACTTATTTCATGAACGGGTTTAAAAACTGGCCGGGATACAACAACGGGAAAGCTGATTTTGGCGATGATAGCTCCTCTGTAAGTATTGGGTTGCTGCGCAATTTTGATATCTATAATAAACCCGGTGTGGCCGCACGTTCTTTCCAGCAACCATATGATCAGTTATTACTTGGAGGCGCATATCAGCGGTCGGGCTTTATTTTACCGGAATCACCCATTTTCGATCAGCAGGCAGCCGCATTTGATCACCGGATTGCGTACGATCTCTTTACACATGCTTTCAGAGGTCATGTAAAAGGCAGTAGTCAGGTACTCGTGCCGCCAATGGCCATGGTGAATGCGTTTGGTAAACTGGTATCGCAAAACCGGCAGTACCAGCTTACACTCAATCCTTATGCAGAAGTTGCCAGCTTTTCGCCATTTTATCTCGATGCAGGGGTAACTTACCCTCAGTTTCTACAGCTGATGAAAGAGCAGGTATTTACAGGTATGCGCGATGCGTTGTTTGCAGGAACGGGTGCCGAGTTGGGACGACAGCTAAAACAGGGGGCGCCTTATTATTATTATGGCAAAACTGGTACGACGGGCGACGATGAGAAGAAAACAAAATCGAAACTGTTTACGCTTGTTATTTCGCAGAAGGACCTGGCTTCTTCAGATCATGTTTTTCGCAACAACAATTTTCTTACCGTGTATTTTACCTCACAAAACGGACCGGCGAAACAAAACGAAGCTTTTCAGGCAGCTGTGGTGCAGTATCTTGAAGGGTCAGGCAGGTTTAAACATTATATGAAGAATAATAAATAAAAAATGGGGTGGTGTATTGCATGTTATGTCCGTTGCCTCAAGACAAAATGTATAACGCGCAATCACCAACCCCGGGCTACTCGCTGTTACAGATTAGGGATTGTAAGCGAATAGTTTTTCCCAAAATAATCCGAATCGATTCTTCCGGATCTTAAATATTCAAATAACCGCCCTATTTAGTTATAAAGTATAAGTAGTAAGTTTTAAGTTATAAATCTTAAAGAGTAAACACTGGCTCACTTTTATTTTTATAGCTTATCAATTACTACTTATACCTGTTACTTACATATTAAATGCCGGTTTTAATGCCAGCCACTCATTGGGTCCCGCGATTATACTTTTGTTGCTGAAAATCAGAAACTAAAGAAAATTTATTGTGGAAAACTTAGGCCAGCCTCTGTTGCTGCCAAAAGCAATACCGGCAGTTGCTGGGGAATATCGGATGCAGCAGGGGCGATAACAGCGGCTAAAATTCCTCACACGTAATAACCTGCAGCTATAAAAAAAGCCATTTGCGTGACCGCAAATGGCTGATATGGTTTGATCCGGTTAAATGCCGGAGACGGCATTAATTATTATTTTCCTTTTGAAGGAAGTTGTTTGGCCGGAGCAGATTTGGTAGGCTGAGCCTGTTGGGTCTGCTGCTGGTCGGCTACCACTTCACCGGTGATATGCAATACTTTCTGTACATCAATGCCGGCAAATTTTACATATACCTCTTTATTGATGGGACCGGCTACAGCGGCGTTGTAAACTACTTTCAGGTTGGCTGATTTACCGGGAGCAATGGGTTGTTCGGGCTTTTCGGGCACTGTACAGCCACAGCTGGCAGAAGCATTTTCAACAACCAGAGGTTTGTCGCTGATATTTTTGATTTCGAAGTTGTAGGTAACGGGGACACCCTGCTTAATCTTGCCAAAGCTGTGATTTTCTGTATTGAATTTAGCAACATCTTCAACTTTGGTCTGGGCCATTACAGCAACACTCAGGAACAGGGCGGTGGTAATCGTAAACAGTTTTTTCATGATTGTATTTTTAAAGTGTTTGTTTTTTTAAGAATTGAACGCTGGCATTGGCGGGGGCAGCACCTTCAGGGGCTCTCCAAACCGTACCTTTAATGGTGAGTTGTCTTGTTTGTGTAGTATTGTAAGTAATGGTGATAGGCTTGGCAAAATAGCCTTCTGCAGCCGAATTGTACCCTACTTTGATAATGGCAGTAGCGCCGGGTGCAATTGCCTCACGGCTCCATTCAGGAGTGGTGCAGCCGCAACTGGCATGTACATCGTCCAGTTTCAGCGGAGTACTGCCGGTATTTACGATTTCAAAATTGTAATAGACCGGTTTGCCCTGGGGAATCTGGCCAAAATCGTGTTCTACCTCTTTCAGTTTCAGTACTTCAGCAGGGTTAGCTGCTTGTGTGGCAGAGGTGGTCTGGCCAAAAGCCGTTGCAAAGCAGGCCAGCAGGATGGATAGGGTAAGCAGATGCTTCATACTCAAAATTTTGAGGATTCCAAAATTAGTGGAAAAGATGGGAGTTTGCAAGCAATGGTTGCATGGCTTTTCACACTTTTTTTAAAGGCTTTCAAAAAGGGACCTCTAAAAGGGGATTGGCTGTTGGTAAACAATGTGCTGTAAGGGGTTTTTGTGGGGGCATTCTCCCTTATTTTTGTCCCATGGAAAATGCAACTCCATTAACGATGCCAGCTGAAGCCAAATTGTCTTATGACCGGTTTCGCGAGGAAGTGCTGAATGACTACAGGATAGCCTGCATCAGCCGGGAAGCGAGCCTGCTGGCCCGCAAGGAAGTGCTGACTGGTAAAGCCAAGTTTGGCATTTTCGGCGACGGGAAGGAAATTGCCCAGGTAGCTATGGCCAAATTCTTCCGGCCAGGTGATTTCCGCAGCGGTTATTATCGCGATCAGACCTTTCATTTTGCGATTGGTCAGTCTTCCGTTCAGGATTTCTTTGCCCAATTGTATGCTGACCCCGATATTGAGCATGATCCTAATAATGCCGGCCTGGCAGATGGTGTCTCATTTCTGCACACCGCTGACCAATAAAGAAGGAGAGTGGCTGGACCTGGCCAACCGGCTCAATACAGCCAGCGATATGGCCCCGACTGCCGCACAAATGCCGCGGTCGCTGGGACTCGCACTGGCATCACGTGTCTTCAGACGTGTGCAGCAACTGCAATCCTATACCCATCTGTCTGATAATGGCAACGAAGTATGTTTTTGCACCATTGGCGATGCGTCTACATCAGAAGGACATTTCTGGGAAACGGTAAATGCAGCCGGTGTACTGCAGGTACCCCTCGCCATCTTTGTATGGGACGACGGATACGGCATTTCTGTTCCTAAAAAATATCAGACAACCAAAGGATCGATCTCTGCGGCCCTGTCGGGTATGCAAAAAGAAGAAGGCTCCAATGGGTTGAATATTTTTAAAGTAAAAGGCTGGGATTATGCCGGCATGTGCGAAGTATTTGATGAAGGTATCAGACTGGCAAGAGAAACGCATACACCCGTACTTTTTCATGTAGAAGAAATCACACAACCGCAGGGCCACTCCACATCCGGCAGTCATGAGCGCTACAAAACACAGGATCGCCTGGCCTGGGAGCGTGAATGGGATGGTCTGAAGAAAATGAGAGAATGGCTTCTGGAAAATGCACTGGCCAGCGAAGATGAAATTGAAGAAGCAGAGCGGGCAGCAAAAAAAGAAGTAAAAGAAAGTAAGGACAGGGCATGGGAAACCTACCTGCAGCCGATACTGCAACAGGTGAGTAAAACCATTGAATTGCTGCAGCCACTGGCAGATGCACTGGAATCAGGGCAGAGTGCTGCAGTTCGTCGTATGATCACCCAACTGCAGAGCAATAAGGAACCGTTGCGCCGCGATGTGATGAAAACCCTGTACCACGCAATAGAGGCAGGTGGTAAGGCAACGGAGACTCAGCCTGTAAAAGCTTACTATAACGAGCTGCAGGAACTTAATAAGCATCTCTACAGTTCGCATCTGTATAACGAAGGCCCCCGCAGTGCGCTCAGGGTGGCAGAAGTAAAACCCCAGTTTGCCAGCGATGTACAGCAGGTAAACGGGTATGAAGTACTGAATAAATATTTTGATACACTCTTTGCCCAGAACCCGCGGGTGCTGGCATTTGGTGAAGACCTGGGACAGATTGGTGATGTAAATCAGGGCTTCAGTGGTTTGCAGGTACGGCATGGTGTAGACCGCATATTCGATACGGGTATCCGTGAACTTACCATTATGGGTCAGGGTATTGGTCTCGCATTGCGGGGTCTGCGTCCCATTGCAGAGATCCAGTACCTCGATTACCTGCTCTATGGATTGCAGCCACTGAGTGATGATGTGTCTACACTTCATTATCGCACCTATGGTCAGCAAAGCTGTCCGCTGATTGTGCGCACACGTGGTCATCGTCTCGAAGGTATCTGGCATAGCGGATCGCCCATGGGTATGATCGTCAATTCACTCAGAGGGATGTATGTATGTGTGCCGCGCAACATGGTGCAGGCCGCCGGTATGTACAATACTTTGCTGAAAGGAAATGATCCCGCACTCGTTATTGAATGCCTCAATGGCTACCGCCTTAAAGAAAAACTGCCGGCCAACCTGCTGGAGATGACTGTGCCGCTGGGTATTCCTGAAGTGATACGCGAAGGCAGTGATGTAACTATCGTATCGTATGGTTCTATATTACGCATCATACAGGAAGCAGCTACATCGCTGGCAGCCCAGGGTATTGAATGCGAAATTGTGGATGTGCAAACCCTGCTGCCATTTGATCGTGAGCATCGGATCCTGGAATCGCTGAAAAAAACTAACCGCATTGTTTTTATTGATGAAGATGTGCCTGGCGGAGCAGCAGCCTATATGTTCAATAAGGTTATGGAAGAGCAGGGTGGATACCGCTATCTCGATGTGGCACCCCGTACCATTACCGGAAAAGCACATCGCCCCGCTTATGGCAGCGATGGCGATTATTTCAGTAAACCCAATACGGAAGAAATAGAAGCAGTGATCAAACAGATGATGGCGGAATAATCAACTGTTGTCTACGGCAAAAAGCGCTGGCGTACTTCAGCAGAAGGCACCATACAGGTCTCTTTTTTTCCAAACCATTTATAACGGTTACGGGCAATCCACGCATAGAATGGATTGCGGATGAAAGCGGGTATTATCAGGAAAGCATATAAAGCACGTGCCGGCCAGTTTAGATAACGGGCTATGCGAATGGCAGCAGTAGAGCCGCTATATAATTTCCCATTGTCGATCAGCAATACACTGTCAATGTCAGTGCCGATCCCAAACTGCTCACGTAGTTCACCAGTAGTCTGTCCCTGAAAGGGAGTGAATTTCAATACCGCTTTTTTATCATTACGAATGGCAAAATTGACCATGCTGTTGCAGTAGTTGCAAACGCCGTCAAATATTACCAGTGGGCCATTCAGTTTCATACTGCAAGTTAATCAGTGTCATTCGTTATATGGATAGCTTTATAGCCTCGCCCGGATGGTGTCTGTAGGAGAATAGCTTCGTTTAAGGCAGAGAGGGAAGGTCAAAGAAGGCGGGAGTATGTAAAAGGGCCTGCTTAATTATTAAGCAGGCCCTTGAAAAGTATTAATTATGCAGTAGGTAAGCCAGATGACTATTAGCCCATGTTATGAAATACTTTTTGTACATCATCATCCTGCTCCAGGCGTTCAATGAGTTTACTGACGTCTTCTGCCTGGGTATCTGATACAGGTACAGTAGTGGAAGGGATCCATTCTACTTCTGCGCTCAGCGGGGTGATATTTTTTTCTTCGAGTGCCTTCTGCATATTACCGAAATCGGTAAAGGATACGCGCAGTACCAAAACGGGTTCGCCGTTTTCACCGGTACTTTCTCCCATTTCCTCAAGACCAAAATCAATCAGTTCCAGTTCCAGGTCATCGGTGCTGAGCCCTTCGGGATTGAGTTTGAACACACCCATTTTTTTGAACTGAAATGCTACACTGCCACTATTGCCCAATGCGCCACCTCCTTTGTTGAAATGTGATTTCACGTTGGCAACGGTACGTACGTGATTGTCGGTAGCGGTCTTTACCAGTATGGCTACGCCATGCGGACCATATCCTTCGTAGAGGATTTCATCAAAGTTGTCCATTTCCTTGCCCAGTGCGCGTTTGATAGCGGCTTCCACACGGTCTTTGGGCATATTGACGCTCTTGGCGTTTTGCATACAGCGGCGAAGGGCAGCATTGGTATGCGGGTCAGGGCCACCGGCTTTTACCGCTATCGCGATTTCTTTACCAATACGGGTAAACTGTTTTGCCATGCGGTCCCAGCGGGCAAACATGCTGGCTTTGCGTACTTCAAAAATCCGTCCCATTCAGACTGAGCATTAAAATGATTTGATAATAACAACCGTTGGGGTCAACTCAACGGTGTGCAAATTTAGGGCAATAGCACAAAAAGAAAAACCGCTCCGGAGAGCGGTTTCCCATTTTTTATAGGCTAATTACTTCTTTTCAAAGTCAGACGCCTTGGGCAGGATATCACCCGGGGTCCGGAGTTTACTTCTTTTTTTACTGTACAGGAAATAGACCACCAGGCCAATGGCCATCCAGATAAAGGCTACTTTCAGCGTTTGTCCGTCGAGGGCTACGATCATACCCAAACATACCAGCACGCCCAGCGTAGATACAACAGGTACCAGTGGTGTTCTGAAAGGACGTTCGATATGAGGTGCTTTTTTGCGCAGGATCCATACACCGGCACTTACCAGCACAAAGGCAAAGAGTGTACCGAATGAAGTCAGATCGCCGGCTACGTGACCGGGTACAAATGCGGCAAACAGGCCTACGAATACAAACAGGATCCAGTTGGCTTTGTAAGGAGTTTTGTATTTGGGATGCAGATCACCAAAGGCTTTGGGAATCAGGCCGTCATTACTCATCGTGTAGAAGATACGGCTTTGTCCCATGAGCATCACCAGTATCACCGAGGAGAAACCGGCCAGGATCGCTACAGTTACCGCGGTGGCCAGCCAGCCATAACCCGTCATGTAGGTCTGAATAGCATAAGCCACACTGGCTTCCTTACCAGCTGTTTTGAACTCAGTATAGTTAGCTACGCCGGTGAGTACGTGGCCAAAGAGAATATAAAGAATAGTACATACAACCAGTGAGCCCAGGATACCGATCGGCATATCGCGTTTCGGGTTTTTAGCTTCCTGTGCGGCTGTAGATACGGCATCAAAGCCAATGAAGGCAAAGAACACGATGGCTGCACCACCCAGTACACCACCCCAGCCGTGCTTGAACACACCCTCGTGACCAGGTGTACCGGCAGGGATCAGGTAAGGAGTATGGTTTTCGGGGCTGATGAATTTCCAGCCCAATGCAATGAACAGCAGCACGATGGCCACTTTCACAAATACAATGATAGCATTTACAAAAGCGCTTTCCTGTGTGCCTTTGATCAGCAGCAGGGTCAGCAGCAACAGGATCACCAGGGCAGGAGCATTGATGATACCATTGGTGATAGTTACCAGACCGGTCAGATTTGCAGGCAGGGCTGCATACTGATCGTCAGTGAGAAGGAGGGATCCGTCCTTAACGCCTTTGGCCAGGTCAGGCACGGCAGCAGTGATCTGGGCCACTGCATCGCCGCTAACCTTGTGAAGGGCTTCAAAAGGCGAGTGGCACCATTCATATGGAATTTGCCCTCCCAGCAAATTGTTTAAATATTCACTCCAGGCAATAGATACGGTAGCCGCACCCAGTGCATATTCCATAATAAGGGCCCAGCCAATGATCCAGGCAATCAGCTCACCCATTGTTACATACGAGTAGGCATAGGCGCTACCGGCAATGGGGATCATGGCGGCAAATTCTGCATAGCAAAGACCGGCAAAGGCACAACCAATGGCGGCTACTATAAAGGAGAGTGTAACAGCGGGACCAGCAGCTTCGGCTGAGGCAGCAGCCGTGCGCACAAATAGACCTGCGCCAATAATGGCGCCAATGCCCAAAGCAACCAGATTCCCCGCACCCAGTGTGCGTTTCAGGCCCTTCTCATTATCAGCGGCCTGTGCCAGGATCTGGTCCAATGGCTTCTTTGCAAATAAGCTCATACGTTTGGTAAATTGTCGTTTTTAATGCAGTCAATAAAGCTCGTAAAATAAAGAAATATTTGATTTGGCCTCCTATTTCTTTTTATATCAGGCATTATAGAGGGCTAAATGTTTTTACCAGTGCATATTTTTTCCGATTTTCGGCCTTCTTTATACAAGTCACTATGTCAAAAGGAAACAGGCTTACTTTATATATACTGCTTTCAATGGTTTTGGGGGTTGGTGTCGGATATGTGGTTAACCGACAGGCCTCTCCGGAGTTTCTGGCCAAATTTTCGACCAATATCAAACTCCTCACTACCATCTTTCTGCGCCTGGTGCAGATGATCATTGCCCCCCTGGTATTCTGTACCCTGGTGGTGGGCATTGCCAAACTGGGCGATTTGAAAACGGTAGGCCGCGTAGGCGGCAAAGCCCTGCTCTGGTTTATCACCGCCTCGCTGGTGAGCCTGCTACTGGGTCTTGTACTGGTTAATTTCTTTCAGCCCGGTGCTGCTATCGACCTCAGCAACGCCGATACTGATGGAGCCAAAGACCTGATCGGCAAAACACAGGAGTTTTCGCTGGGTAAATTTGTCGAGCACGTTTTCCCCAAAAGCATATTTGAGGCCATGGCCACCAATGAGATATTGCAGATCGTGATCTTCAGCATCTTTTTTGGCGTGGCTACCACCGCCATCGGCGACTATGCCAAACCAATCATCAAGGCACTCGATGTGGCTTCGCATATCATCCTGAAAATGGTAGGTTATGTGATGAATTTTGCCCCGCTGGGTGTATTTGGCGCCATAGCCGCAGTGATTGCAGTAAAAGGGTTAAGTGTATTCAGCTTTTACGGACAATATCTCCTTTATTTCCTCATAGGTATCGCATTATTATGGATGATACTGCTTGGGGTGGGTTACCTCATCCTGCGCCGGCGCTTGCCGGAGTTGCTGCGTCGTATCGCTCAGCCACTGCTGATCGCCTTCAGCACCACCAGCAGTGAAGCCGTTTTTCCGAAACTGACCGAAGAACTGGAGCGTTTCGGCTGCCGCGATAAAATCGTTTCTTTTATTCTGCCACTGGGCTATTCTTTTAATCTCGATGGCAGTATGATGTATATGACCTTTGCCAGTGTGGCTATTGCACAGGCTTATGGTATACAGATGGACATTGGGACACAACTGACCATGCTGGTCGTACTCATGCTTACCAGCAAGGGTATTGCCGGGGTGCCACGCGCCTCGCTGGTAGTGGTCACTGCTACCTGTGCTATGTTTAAAATACCACCCGAAGGTATTGCCCTCATTCTGCCGATCGACCATTTCTGCGATATGTTTCGCACGGCTACCAATGTAGTAGGCAATGCGCTGGCCACCAGTGTGGTGAGCAAATGGGAAGGTGAACTCGAAAATGCATAATTTCAACACAACTTTACTGAATGGAAACTTTTCTGCAGATTCATTTGCTTGAGGCTGGTGGTATCATCCAGCGCTTTATTACATGGATTATTGAGAATGGCGGGTTATACTTCCTGCTACTCGTAGTTTTTGCTGAGACAGGTCTTTTTGTGGGCTTCTTTCTGCCCGGCGATTCATTACTCTTTGCTGCTGGTATCTT
This sequence comes from Chitinophagaceae bacterium, assembly GCA_047600605.1. Classification (GTDB taxonomy): domain Bacteria; phylum Bacteroidota; class Bacteroidia; order Chitinophagales; family Chitinophagaceae; genus CAYMZZ01. The sequence continues at coordinate 951,505 of JASGKK010000002.1, forward strand.
TATGGGCCGTCTGGTCAATGAGCTGGCAGGTCTGCCTCCTGAAACACAACATCCTTTCGGCTTCTGGCATATTCTCATTATTGTAATGGTCATTATCGCATCTGTGCTGGGTAATATTGTCGGCTACTGGTTTGGCTATAAAACCGGGCCATTATTATTTGAACGCAGAGATACCTGGATATTTAAAAAGAAACACCTGATAAGGGCCAAGGAGTTTTATGAAGAGTATGGAAAAGCAACTGTTTTCCTCGCCAAATTTCTGCCGATCATCCGCACATTTGCGCCTATTGTAGCAGGTATTGTACGCATGTCGCGCCCCCACTTTATTTTTTACAATATTGCCGGTAGTCTGGCATGGGTATGCAGTATGATGCTGGGTGGATTCTTCCTGCAGACCTGGGTAGAAAAAAGATTTGGCTTCAGCCTCAAAGATCATATTGAAGCTATTACCATTATAATCGTTGTGGTAACAACGTTGCCGGTACTGTATAAACTCTTTTTTTCCAAAAAGCCGGTGGTGCCACCTCCGGCTGATTCGGATATTAAGCCCTGATCATTATGTCGTCGCTTGCCAATCCCAAACAATCCAATCAGTCCATTTTCAATATTGCCGTTATTGTGGCGGCACTGGGCTACTTTGTAGATATCTATGATCTCCTGTTGTTTACCATTGTGCGGGAGCCGAGTCTGCAGGGACTTGGTGTAAACCTGCAGGATGGCAAAGCGGTGCTGGCTGCAAGTGCCAAGATCATCAACTGGCAAATGGTAGGCCTGCTCATTGGCGGCATACTCTGGGGTGTTATGGGCGATAAGAAGGGACGGCTGAGTGTACTGTTCGGGTCTATTATTTTGTATTCGGTAGCCAATTTCCTTACCGGTTATGTACAGAATACCGATCAGTATGCACACGCCCGTTTTATTGCAGGTATTGGCCTGGCCGGTGAGCTGGGAGCAGGTATTACACTGGTAAGCGAATTGCTGCCTAAAAACAAACGCGGTATCGGCACATCACTGGTGGCGGGTATTGGTTTGTTTGGAGCCGTATTTGCCTATTTCACGTTTAAATACACCAACCAGGACTGGCGTCTTTGTTACAAGATCGGAGGGGCTCTGGGGATTGGCCTTTTATTGCTGCGGGTAGGAGTGGCAGAGAGTGGTATGTTTAAACATGTGCAGCAGCAGCAAAAAGTACAGCGCGGTAATATCCTGATGTTTTTTACCAATGCCCACCGTTTCCGTAAATATTTCCTGGCTATTCTTATTGGATTGCCTACCTGGTTTGTGATAGGCATACTGGTTAACTTTAGCAACCGCTTTGCCACTGCTTTCTATGGAGAAAATGCCGTTGAGTCGGGCCGCGCGATCATGTATGCCTATGCCGCTATTGCTGTAGGCGACATCGCTGTGGGGCTTGTAAGCCAGTATTTCAAAAGCCGCAAAAAGGCGCTCTACCTGTTTTATTTTTTTACAATCCTGTCGGGCATATTCTTTTTCAGCGGATTTATACACAACGATGCCACCATGTACATTGCCTGTGCCGCACTGGGCTTCAGCACAGGTTTCTGGGCCATTTTTGTGACCATGGGGGCTGAGCAGTTTGGGACTAACCTGCGGGCTACAGCGGCTACCACTATTCCCAATATGGTGCGGGGAGCCCTGCCATTGATCAATATGCTTTTCTTCGATGTATTTCAGAAAAGCTGGGGCTGGAATATCATTCACAGCGGCATCATAACCGGTATCATTGTGATGGTCATCACCCTGGTGGCAGCCTATTTTACCGAAGAAACCTTTCATAAAGACCTGAACTACGTAGAAGAATGATTTGATGATTTGAAAATTTGAAAATGTTTCTGGAATATAGAGCCCAGTATTGAAATATTACTTTCACTCATCATCAAATTTTCAAATCATTGATTTTTGCTGTCTTTCCGTCTTTCGCCTTCTCTTGGACTATTTCACTTAATTTTGCGGCATGCAGATCGAAAAGGCTATTTCAATTTTTCAGGAAAGTATTTCCACCTACCATATCACGGATTCAGTAGATACCGTAGCAGTTGCGCCCTATGAAAAAGGCACTATTGAATTTCTTCTTTATAATAAAAACTGGATCGATACGGTACAATGGCATCTGGAGGATATTATCCGCGATCCGGCCATTGATCCCGTAGCAGCTTTACAGATCAAGCGCCGTATCGACGCCTCCAATCAGCAGCGTACAGACCTGGTGGAGTATATCGACAGCTGGTTTTTGCAGCAGTATGCTTCTGTAACACCAGTTGCCGGAGCTACTATCAATACAGAAACACCCGCCTGGGCAATAGACCGGCTTTCTATCCTCGAATTGAAGATCTATCATATGCGGATAGAAGCTACCCGGCCCGATGCTTCACCCGAGCACCGGCAAAATTGCCAGGTTAAACTGGATACACTGCTCACGCAGCGTACAGACTTATCTACAGCCATCGGCCAGTTACTGTCAGATATTGAAGCAGGCCGCAAGTATATGAAAGTATACAAGCAGATGAAGATGTACAACGATGAAAGTCTTAACCCCGTTCTTTATCAGAACCGCAAGTAATGACAGAGCGGAAACATATACTTGTTTTTCGTTTTTCTGCACTAGGCGATGTGGCTATGACAGTGCCGGTACTTCGGCTTTTACTGGCTCAGTATCCTCATTTGCAGGTTACGATGGTATCAGATCCTTTTATGGCACCCCTGTTTGCCGGTATTGACCGCCTTCAGTTTTATGGAGCAGATACACGCGCTGCTTACAAAGGATTGCCTGGATTGTGGAAACTAAGCCGGCTGCTGGTCAGAGAAGTTCCCTTCGATGCGGTTGCTGATCTGCATCATGTATTACGCACGCGTATACTACGTTTATTCCTCACCGGTTGTCCGCAGGCGCATATTGATAAAGGAAGGGCAGAAAAAAAATCGCTGACCCGTCCGCATAACAAACAGTTGCGTCCCCTGCCCAGCAGTTTTGAGCGGTATGCCGCTGTATTTGCCCAACTGGGTTTCGCAGTACGGCTCGATGTGGGAGAAGGCTTAAGCCCGGCGCCTGCCACTCCACTGCCTGTGCAACTGGATCCGCAGCGTACCTATATCGGTATTGCTCCATTTGCACGACATGCTGCCAAGATGTATCCGGTAGCGAAGATGAAAGAGGTGGTGAAGCAATTGGCGAGTCACGCGGATATAGAAATATTATTGCTGGGCAGTCGTAAGGAAGCAGCAGCAATGCAGGACTGGGAGGGGTTGAGCAATAACATACAGAATCTTGCTGGCCGCTTTGGATTTGCAGAAGAACTGGCCGTGATAGCCCGGCTGGATATACTGATCAGTATGGATTCGGCAAATATGCACCTGGCGTCGATGTATGGAGTGCCGGTTGTATCGGTTTGGGGAGGCACACATCCCTGGCTGGGTTTTTATGGATGGGGGCAGGATCCCGCCATGGCAGTGCAAACAGATTTACCCTGCCGGCCTTCTTCGGTATTTGGTAATAAGCCCTGTCCGGTGCATGGAGAAGCCGGATGTATGCAGGATATAAGTCCGGAAATGATTGTGGAGCGGGTATTAAGCAGAATAAAATAGAATAAAAAAGAGCGAAGAAATTTCTTCGCTCTTTTTTATTAAAACAGGGCAGTGATTTTCTGCCACCAGGGTTTTTCGTCTTTGGGATAAAACAATGGATAAGCGGTGTAGGCCTGGATCTCCTGCAAAATGTCCATTTCCATGGCCGACCGTTCTTCAGGCCGCAGTTCTGCGTGGTTGGCGGTGCACGACAGCCACGACTGGATCTGACGTACTTCTGCCGGTGTGGCCTGTCCGGAGATGTAGCGCTCCAGTTTGCGATGTAAAGTTTCTGTTTTCATACACTAGGTTTAAGGTTAGGGGTTCGGGTTATACGGGTTACAAAAGTTTTGCTGTTACTGTCTGGAACAACCATTTAAGATGTGCCAGAGTAATAAAGTATTTTGGATTATTTTTTTTAATGGCTGATTGACGAATACGGGGCTGTGTCGTATGCTGGATCACGGGCTGGCGTGCGGCCTGCAGGGCTTCTACAGAAAAACCATGGGCAACTTCGCGCTCAATCATTTCATTGATCGCTTCTACATTCAGCTTTTCGTTGAGGCAAACTATAACGGCATTACGGATTTCCGTATAGAGGTATTCGGAAATGGAAAAATCTACTGGCAGTAGATGCCGTTTTTCCCAAAGTTGTATAAATATGTCACGCACAATGCGGCGTGCATCGTCAGAAGAATATAATTTTTTATTACTGTAGCTATAGAGGCTGTACCAGTAACGACGGTACAATTCTTCAAACGCTTCTGTGTCGCTCATTAAAAGACGGTCTATCAGGACCTGGTCTGGCAAATAATTCCTGCTCATGGGTACAATTTTCAGTTAACACAATTCTTAGGAGATTGGAATTGTTTGTCGCAGGAGATTGGGTAATAGGTATATCTATCCGGTTAAATCAGATACGTAAAAAACAATAAAAGGAAATTGGAGTAAGTAGAGGAGATTGGATTAGCCTGTCGCAGATATTGGACACAGTGCTAATACAGTGCTAAACTAATTCAAGTTGCGGGCGTGTGCAATCTTTTACCCATCTATTTTGTTCACATCGAACATTTACGATCGGTGGATAAAAAATAAAGGCTTGAGATTAAAAGAGATAGCAGCGAAGAGGGGTTGTTAAAATTCCAACGAAAAGCCGCTGATCAGTTGATAAGTGGTTTTGGGAGCCGTGCCGGCAGGTTTACGATCGTAGAGATAATTCCATTTTATGTAGAGCGCGAAGTGTGTATTTGCTTTCACACGCAGTATCGACTGGTTGAACCACCGATGATCAGACAGATTGTTGTAGAGCGGCTGAAAAAAAGTAGTACTGATCAACTCAATATTTTCTGCCGGTAAAAAAGTGAAAGATAGATAAGAGCTGCTGCGCAGATTATTATGTTTGGCCACAGGTTTGATCCGTTCTGTTTCATGCTCATACATCATAAGCGAAGCTGCATAAAGCCTGAATTTTTGGAAAGACATTAATTTGAAACGGGGGCCTGTACCGGTCAGATACCTGGAGCGGATCTGGGTAATATGGTTGCTCTGCACCTGTGTAAAAGCCTCCCAGCGCAACCATTTGTTCAGCTTCCGGTTATAACGTACATGGGCGAAACTATTGGCCAGAAATTTTTCAACGCCTCCTTTCAGGAACCCATAATCGCCGAGGATAAGCCAAAGGTCTTTTTGTGTTTTGTATTGCAAATGTGCTTCCACACTGGCCGCTGTTATCTGTTGCGTATTCTGCGCAAGAGAAAAGGAGGCACCGCCGGAACCGGCCCAGCCGGTGGTATCAGACTGAATGCGTGAACTTTCAATGTTCACGATCTGGCTATTGGCAATAGCAGCGGTTAGTAAACCGGTAAAAAGTAGAAGCAGACGCATGGCTGAAAGGATTGCTGCAAAGTAGCTACACCGATCCCATTAAGCCAATACACAGTTTATAGTAGTTCACTCAGCTCCAGCCAGCGCATTTCTTTTTCGTCGAGCAGACGCGTTACCTCTCCGATACGTACCGAAAGTTGCTGCAGCTCTTCGTAGGGCGTATTGCTGTCGTTGAGCCGCGATGTAATCGACTCTTTCTCATTACTGAGGTCCGCCATTTCTTTTTCAATTGTTTCAAACTCCCTTTTTTCCTTAAAACTCATGCGGCGGGTGGCGGCAGGTGCTGCTGAAGAAATGGTCGTGCCGCTTGTATCTGCCACAGACGGTACCGGTGTCTCCACCACATTTTCCTGTTCTTTCTGCCAGATCCGGTATTGGGTATAATTGCCCGGAAAATCACGAATCTGTCCGTCACCTTCAAATACCAGCAGGTGATCTACCAGCCGGTCCATAAAATACCGGTCATGTGATACAATGAGCAGGCATCCCTGAAACTCGCTCAGGAAGTTTTCAAGCACACTAAGGGTCGGCAGATCGAGATCATTGGTCGGTTCATCCAGCACGAGGAAATTAGGATTACGAAACAGGATTGAAAGCAGGTGCAATCGTCTTTTTTCTCCGCCGCTTAATTTGGATATATAGGTATATTGTTTGTCGGGATCAAAGAGAAATAATTGCAGGAACTGGGCAGCACTCAGTGAGCCGCCACTGGCAAGCGGAAAATTTTCAGCAATATTCTTTACATACTCGATCACCCGCATATCTTCTTTTACAATAAGTCCCTGTTGCGAGTAATGTCCGAATACAACCGTATCGCCGATATTGATTTTGCCACTGTCTGGAGCCTCCAGTTGCTGCACCATCTGGATAAAGGTGGATTTACCGGCTCCGTTTTTTCCTACAATACCTACCCGCTCACCTTTCGAAAAAGTATAATCAAATCCTTTTAAAATGATTTTATCTCCGTATTGTTTGTAGACCTTTTTCATTTCCACCACTTTGCCACCCAGACGACTCATTTTCATTTGCAGTTCCAGCTGATCTTCGCCCAGTTTCTGTTTGGCCTTCTTCTTCTACATCATAAAAACTATCCTGTCTGCTTTTTGATTTGGTCGTACGGGCTTTTGGTTGCTTGCGCATCCATTCCAGCTCTCGGCGATAGAGATTGCGGGCCTTATCTACAGAAGCGGCTTCCTGTTCCTGTCGGGCAGCTTTTTTCTCGAGATAATTTTCGTAATCGCCTTTGTAAACATAGAGATCGCTTTTGTCCATTTCCCAGATCTCATCACATACCGCTTCCAGGAAATACCGGTCATGCGATACCAGCAGCAGGGTTACATTTTCTTTATCCAGGTAGTGCTCCAGCCATTCCACCATTTCTACATCGAGGTGGTTGGTAGGTTCATCCATGATCAGTAATACGTGTTTGTGTTCAAATCCGATATTGATCAGGGTTTTGGCCAGCGCCACACGCTTGCGCTGCCCGCCACTGAGTGTACTCACGGTTTGCTGCAACTGATGGATATTGAGTTTGCCGAGAATCTGTTTCACCTTGGCATCAAAATCCCAGGCGCCCAGTTCATCCATTTTTATAATGGCTGCAGTGAGCTGATCCATATTGTCTTCTTCTGCGGCCCGTTCGTATTCGCGGATCGCTTTGATAACCGGGTGATTATGGAAAAAAATATTATCTAAAACCGAGCGATTCTCTTCAAATACGGGGTCCTGTTCAAATAATACCACATCCACGTCCTTATTGATCCACACTTTTCCTTCATCGGCAGTTTCCCGGCCAGCCAGGATTTTCATGAGGGTCGACTTGCCGGAGCCATTGCGGGCTACCAGGGCTATTTTGTCGCCTTCGGAGATGTGAAAGGATATATTGCTGAAAAGAGGTTGAATACCATAGCTCTTGGTCAGATTCTCGACAGATACGTAATGCATGCGGCAAAGATAAAAAGGAATCGTGGTTCCTACTGCCAGATTGACAATGGCACAGTTTTTAAACAGATATAAAAAAAGGACTATGGCAAAGTCAATCATTGAAAGGGTGCAGGAACAGTTGGGATACCCGCCTTTACGCAAGGTAGACCCCAATACGCAGGAGTTGCCCTTAACCCGGGCATCTGACGAGAATGGTCGTTTTGCTCAGGCGGCCATACCTTCTGTACTGGCAGGACTTTTTCAGCAGGCCCGCACCGAGGCAGGTGCTGTCGCATTATTGAGACAGCCGGCCACAGCAAATTGGACAAATCTTTTATTTGGTACACAGCAGCAAAGGGTACTGGATGCGATTGCGCAATACTCAGGCAAGCCCATGATGGGAATCGAAAAAGAACTGGACATAATAGCCCAGTCAGCCATGAGTGTATTGAGGCCGGCAGCAGATATTGCTCATCCGGGTCTGGCATTGCGCGATACACTCAATGCGCAGCGGCATAGTATACTCGTTTGTTTACCCGCTTCGCTTCATATGGGTGAAATGCTGCGCGATGAATCGCTCGATGACCGTACCAATAAAATGGAGGGTCCTGTATCGAACCTGATGCACAGTATAGAAAATAAGTTGTCGGGCGGAGGTGCCTGATGATTACAGTATCAGTGATCAGATAACAGTACAAATAGCAGGCAGATAAGTGCAGCTGCAGCGAAGACAAAATAAGGCATTCTTTTTTCCCACCAGGCCCGGCGATGTGTACGTTTCTGAAAACGCAGAATATGCTGGCGCAATTCAGGGGTAGCAGGAATATACTGCAGACGATGCAGCCAGGCAATACTATGTGGATAGGGGAGCCGCGATGCAATACGGAGCCCTGTCAGTACAACTTCGTTGTTGATACCAGTGTCATTATTTTTTTGCAACAATTCCAGTCGTGGTTCATCGAGCAGTTGCTCAAGCCCGTTCAGAAGCAGGTAGTAATCGGTGCGATGAGTGTCAATACGTGTAAGCCGGCGATCTGCATCAAGCAGGCTGCGAAGCAGGTTCGATGCGGTGCTTACTTCAGTATTCATTGACTGTCCCTGGCTACGGGCATACCAGCGCTGCTCCATATAGTCGGCCCGTTTACCGGGTTGAGTCAGTGTCTCGTATGCTTCTTTAATTGCTGCAAAATGAAGCAGGGCTTCGGGATCGCTGCCACTCTTGTCGGGGTGATAACGCTGGGCGAGACGCCGGTAAGACCGCTTAATATCATCAAGCGAAGCGGCAGGCGACAACTCCAGAATGCTATAGTGATCCTTTAGTTCCAGGGTCAGCGAAGATAATAAATCGATCGGCTACAGCCATTTTTAGGGTAAAACAGTCGCGCCGGCGTATACGGAATCGCTATCCTCCTCTCTGAAAGAGCTTATAATAAGTGAAGTACCTGGAAGCAAGTGAAAAAATGATACTGGAGAATAAAACAGCATCAATACCGTGAAGCTGGGACCCCTCCAGCCATTGCAGGCTGTCCGGAGTGGCCAGATGCCAGGCTCTGACCAGTATCAGGGATATGAGGATAAATCCAATTACCCACATGCCGGACTTCACAATTTTATGAAGCTGATTTTTATATTCAGTGGCACGTTTATGATCGTCAAATTTGTCTTTCCTCTCATTCTCTGCAAGCTTTTTATCATAATCAATGATGCCAGCCTCTTTCGAGGCATAGGTCAGGATTTCGTCCAGCGATAAGGTGGAATGCAACGGCGTGGTCATCATCAATATAAATTAGGATAAGGAGAGAAACTTATGCAGTAGGTAACAAACCGGCCTGCCGTTGTTTGATGTCTTCTATTTTTTCTTTGTAATGGGCTTCGATATATTTATTGGGAATGGGAATATGCCTGCCTTCCTTTCCGCTTTCGCCATTCCAGACCTTATCCCATGGAGTGCCTTTTTGGTGGGTCATGGCGCTAAGCTGTACACCATCGTATTTGCCGTATGCTTTCCAGACAGAATCAAGAAAAGGTTTGATATCGTCAGATGGCATTGGATAAATGCTATTGTCAAAAGGATTGGGTGAATACAGGGTTTTTATGGGTGTGCTGCCATATACTTTGAAAGCATCATACAATGTGTCAATAACCGGCCCGTATTTCCAGGCATAGATGGTTTCGCTCAATAAGGGCTTGCCCGTGAAGCCAAGATTCCAGCCATGAGCAATGTAGCAGAGTTTAATCAGTTTCATAGGAGTTACTTCCACTCCGCTTTCCTGCCCTGCACTAATGAAATAATTCGCTATCTGAAATGAATTAAACATAGAACTAAGGTTTTTAGGCTAAACTAGTTAGTAAATTTAGCAAAATTTCAGGACCTCAAAAAAAACTTTTTTACATTATAAACAACGCAACGGATAATAACTCTTTATTCCTGATGATGATCAGGCCAGCCATTTTGCAAAAAATTCAAGCGTGCGTTGCCACGCCAGCCGGGCAGCGGCTTCATTATAACGGGTGGGAGCTGTGTCATTATGAAACGCATGGTTTACTCCTTCATACATGTATAGCTCATAATTGATCTTGTTGGCTTTCAGCGCATCTTCATAGGCTTTAATGCCAGCATTCACCCGTTCATCCAGTCCCGCATAATGCAGTTGAATTGCCGCCTTGATATGCGCTACATCAGCAAACTCCGGCTGTCTTCCGTAAAATGCTACGGCAGCTTTTAATGAAGGCACTTTTACTGCCAGGCTGTTGGCCATGGCGCCACCCCAGCAAAATCCTACACAGCCTGCCTTGCCATTATAATCTTTGCGTGCAGGCAGGTAGTCGAATACACGGATGAAGTTTTGAAGGCTGTCTTCTGCTTTCAATTCCTGGAATTTGGTACGCGCCTCATCTTCATTGGCGGGAGTACCACCCAATGGCGCCAGTGCATTAGGGGCAATGGCCAGGTAACCAGCCATTGCTGCGCGTCGCGTCACATCTTCGATATGGGCATTCAGACCTCTGTTTTCGTGGATCACTACTACTGCTGCGTATGGTTTTTGAGTCTGCGGACGGGCCACATAGGCCTGCATGGTACCATTTACGCCAGCGTACGAAATCCGTTCGGTAAAAAGATCGGTAGCCGGTGTAATAGGAGCGTTGGCTGCATTTACTTCAATCTGAGGCAGTATAGCCAATGCGGCTGTCATGCTACCGGTAAGTAGCACCAGGCGCCGTAGAAACTCCTGCCGGTTGAGGGGCTTATGGGTATACTCATCGTAAAGGTTGATAATGCGCTGATCCATACCACATTTTTTTGATGATTCTAAAGTTACGGCCTTTGGATGGGTTTCCCGGAAGAGAAATACAGGACAGAATCAGGCGTTTTTCTCCTGTAACAGCTTTTTATCAACAGGGCTGTTAACATATTGTATTCGTTCTTTTCCGTTTGGCTATTTCCCGTATCTTGCCTGCCTCTCCTAATCTGCCTCCCCCGTAAAACGTCTATTTTAAAATCAGCCAACGGGCTTCTTATGAACAAATGGATTTGGCTGCTGACATTACTCTGTTTGTCAGGAGCAGGGTTGCGGGCGCAGATGCCGGCTCTTCAGGAGTTGCTGGCTTATCCCGATCAACCTGACCGAAAGTTGGAACAAACACTGGCACGTTTGGGATTTGTGGCCGTTGACCGCACCCAGCTGCCAGATACCGTGTATTATGCATGGAAAACTTCTGCTGCAGCTGATAGTATTAAAGCAGTTACACGAAGTATTTCCAAATGCAGCAGCAATGGTACCACTCTCTATTTTTATCAGACCACATCCGAAGATGAGTTTGCACACCTGCTGGCCGAAGGTGAACGTATCGGAGTAGCCAGTGCTGAACCACCTGCTATTCAGGCGTTGCCATTGTTGTTGCAGTATCAGCAAATGCTGATGCTGGCCTATGTAGATCAGTCAGCAGATATGCGGCATTATACATTGCGTATGGAAAAGAAACCGTTGCCTGCGGTAAAGCAGTTGCAATGGGCAGAGCAGTTATTACTTTTTGATTCCGATGAGTTGCTGGCTGCTTATTTCGGAAGGGATCAGGTAAAAAAAGATCTTTATTATTTTTCAGAAAAAGAAATCAATAAATGCTCCATCCTTTTTCCCAATACACCCAGGCAGGCCATTTTTATCTGGGAAGATCAGGGTAACCGTATGGTGATTGATCAGATCATCATAGGTAGTATGACCACTTCGGGACAACTGGCAGGATATGCGGGTGCGCTCGATGGCAATACCTGGCAATTCAGAAACGGTCTTGAATTCAATATGCGTATGGATCAGTTGCTGCGCATTAATGGAGAGGATATCCGGTTTTATGGCCGCCGCTCACCCTATTATCTCATGCTGCAGCCGGGTAGTACCGGCAAAATCGATTTTACCGGTACGGGGATCGTATTCGATTGCCTTAATTGTGTAGGTGATCCTTTTCTCAATTCAGAACTCATAAGTGGCAAAGCAGCTGTGACCGAAGGATTGCGGCTGCATATCAGCCTGGTCATTCTTTGGCCGGTCTCAGCAACCCGGTAATCAGTGTATTATCTAAAATTTGGATAATGTTTTGCTAACAAAGCCATAAAAGGGATGCGGCTGCAACCTTCGGGCATAATAATAGCTCATATTTAATGAACGAATGAACGTTGTTTACCGGCATTCCTAACAATTAAACTGATTAACATGAACCGCTTTTTTACCTGCACAGCTCTTGCCCTTGCACTGATTGTAGGCTCTGCCTTAAATCAGAAGGCAACGGCACAACCTGGCGTGGGGGTATCTATTACTTATCAGAATTTTTATGATGAGTTAAGTCCTTACGGTGAGTGGATCAATTATCCGGACTATGGGTATGTATGGCGCCCGTCGGGTGTTGCCGACTTTCAGCCTTACAGTACCAATGGTTACTGGGTATGGTCTGACGATTATGAATGGATGTGGGTATCCAACTACAGTTGGGGTTGGGCGCCATTTCACTATGGCCGCTGGTTTCAGGATCCTTATTATGGATGGATGTGGGTGCCCGGTTATGAATGGGGGCCAGCCTGGGTAGCCTGGCGCGATGGAGGTGACTATTACGGATGGGCTCCGCTGCGTCCCGGCATACAGCTCAGTGTCAACTTCTCTATTGGAGGTTATAATCCGCCCATTGACTACTGGTGTTTTGCACCCCGCCGGTATATTACTTCACGCAGTCTGTACAATTACTGCGCACCCCGCCGGCAGAACATAACTATTATCAACAACACAACGATCATCAATAATTATGGTCGCCGTGGCGATAACCGTTGGATCGCTGGTCCACGACGTGCCGATGCCGAACGTTATACCGGTCGCATCAGGTCAGTACGTTTCCGTGAGGTAAATGAACCCGGACGCACCCGTTTCCGTAACAATGAAGTTTCTGTATACCGGCCGCAGATCAACCGCGACAATAACCGCAGCTTCGCCCCCCGCCAGAGCGAGCGGTATGATCGCAACAATGCCAATACCCGTATCAATGACAATCGTGGTAACGATCGACGCAATGACCGGGTAATGGACAATCGCAACAATAATCGTATCGATCGTCCCGAACGTGATACACGTATTACAGACAATCGTAACAGCGATCGCCGTAATGACCGGGTAACAGATAATCGCAACAATCGTATCGATCGCCCCGTACCGGATACGCGTATCAACGATAATCGTACGAATGATCGCCGTAATGATCGTGTAATCGATAACCGCAGCAATCGTATCGACCGCCCGGAACGCGATACACGTATCAACGATAACCGTCAGAATGTGCCTGACCGCGTACGTACTACTCCTCCGCGCGAGTTTGGGGGAGCAGACAGAACAGAACGTGTACGTACACCTCAGCCCGGCAATGACCGTCGTATGGAAAGACAACGTGTGGAAAGAACTCCTTCGGGTGGAGGGCAAGTAAGAGAACAACGGTCTTTTGAAAACAGACGTACGGAAAGCCGCCCTTCAGAAAATCGCTCCCGTGAGGTTCGCGGTGGCGGACAGGGAAATGGTGGTGGCCGCGACAACAGAGGCGGTGGCCGGCGCGACTAAAGACAGATTTCAATAAAATATCTTACAGGGTCGGATAATTATCCGGCCCTGTTTGTATTTGAGGCAATGATGCCCGAATGGATGTATCTTTAAACTACAACCCTGTTTTCTGTATGCGTATTCTGTGGACTTATTTACAACCGCAACGCTGGTGGATTGTACTCTCGCTGTCGCTGGCAGGCGTAGCGCAACTGCTCACTCTCATTGATCCCCTGATATTCGGAAAGATCATTGATGATTATGCCGGCAATAAAAAAGGATTGGCAGATCAGGAGCGGGTAGAGGGTGCTATCTTCTGGCTGGTAGTCGCTGTGGCTATCGCATTGCTGGCACGGCTTATCAAATCATTTCAGGAGTATGTAATGCGGCTGGCCGTACAGCGCTTCGGTATGCAGATATTCAATGACGGGCTTAAGCAGACGTTGCGTCTGTCTTTTCCCGAGTTTGAACAACAGCGTAGCGGCGAAACCCTGTCTACACTTCAGAAAGTACGTACCGACACCGAACGGTTTATCAATTCATTTATCAACGTTCTTTTTTCGTCTGTTATAGGTATCGGTTTTCTGATCTGGTATGCCGTTACCACTCACTGGATGCTGATTCCCGTATTTGTAATAGGCGTTTTATTGCTGGGTGGTTTGACGGGTTTGTTGAGTAAAAAGATCAAAACACTTCAGCGTTCCATTAACAGGGAAACCAACCAGATGTCGGGGGCGATTACAGAGTCGCTCCGCAATATTGAGCTGGTCAAAAGCCTGGGACTTACTTATCCTGAAATACGCCGGTTGCGTATACAGACACAACGTATCTATGATCTGGAAATGATGAAGGTGCGTAAAGTGCGTACACTTTCTTTCCTGCAGAGTTCAGCACTCACCCTGCTGCGCCAATCCATTCTCTTTATCCTGCTCTGGCTTATTTTCAGAAATGTACTGAGTACAGGAGAACTGATCAGTATGCAGTTTATTTCTACTACGATCTTTGGCCCATTGCAGGATCTGGGCAGTATTATTCTTGCCTACCGGGAAGCAGAAGCATCTATTCTGAGCTTTGACCGCCTTATGAAAAAACCAGTGGAAACAAGACCCGAAGAACCGGCAGAACTGGGGCCGGTCCGCAGCCTGCGTTTTGATAAGGTGATATTCCGGCATGCCACGGCAACCTACAATGCCATTGATGACCTGTCGTTTGAGGTAGCTGCCGGACAAACCATTGCTTTTGTAGGGCCATCCGGATCAGGTAAATCAACGCTGGTAAAATTGCTGGTAGGGTTATACCGCCCCGTGCAGGGAGATATCTACTTCAATGACATTTCGGCCACACAGATCCGTTACAATGAAATGCGGCGCCAGATAGGGTTTGTAACGCAGGAAACGCAATTGTTTTTTGGCACAATCCGTGACAACCTGTTGTTTGTAAAACCAGATGCTACGGAGGCCGAAATGCTGGATGCGCTGCATAAGGCATCCTGCGCCAAGTTGCTCGAGCGTTCAGGTCAGGGACTCGATACGGTACTGGGTGAAGGGGGAATGCGCCTGTCGGGCGGAGAAAAACAACGTATTGCTATAGCCCGGGCTCTGTTGCGCCATCCCCGGCTGCTCATATTCGATGAAGCTACATCGGCCCTGGATTCGCTTACCGAAGAAGCCATTACAGAAACGGTACGCGATATTGCGCGTATGCGCGATCCTATCACCATCCTGATCGCTCACCGGTTATCTACTATTCTTTATGCAGATGTGATCTATGTGCTGGAAAAAGGACGGATTGTAGAGCAGGGGTCTCATCAGGAACTGGTGGATAAGCGGGGATTGTATTATGCCATGTGGCGCCAGCAGATCGGAGAGCGCCGCGAGTACCCCGACCAGAGTATTGTGGAAAACAATTAAGGACACTTACTGTCTTTGACCTGCTGCGGCAAGCAATTTGCAGGATGTCTGAAAACACTGGTATGCGAAAGAATAGCTGCTGGGTAGTGCTGCTGTTAATGGCCTGTAATTCTCCACAAGAGAAAAATATACCGGCCAGGACAATCGAACCCGAACCTGTGACATTTGATGGTGTGGTGAACGAGCCAGACACTATTCCCTACAATGTACAGATTGATACTGTGATCCACTTATCGCTCGACTCCGTGCGAAGTGTTTCGGCCAAAGGTGCTATCAGTAAAACCAAAAGCCAGATATATTGCTATTTCTCTGTCAGCAAAAAACAAACCATACGGGCTAGGCTGATCCCTGCCAGCGAAGATCTGAATATCCGCTTTTCCCAATTAATATTCCCTGACCGGCATACCGACGGCCCTTTTGGCAGAGAACTGGTTTATGCACTCCGGCAACCCGGCCTGTATCAACTGGTGATTGCGCCCAACAGGATGGCATCAGGTCCTTTTAATGGCGATTTTGAATTGCAGGTATCGCTTATGGAGCCTTCCCGTAAATAATCTTCATTTCTTTTTCAACCGGATAAGAAACCCTCCCCCGGGTGCCATATGCAGCCGCAGTTGCTGATTGCGGGAAACACGCTGTGTGATCAGTTTGTAATCGGATGCATAACGATCGGCATTTATTCCGTCAACACATATAGTAGCGGTATAGCTGTCGTTGGGAAGGAACCCAAGATCCAATTCATAGTCACGGGCTGTCCAGTTGGTCATACCGGCTACAAACCAGTCATCGCCGCTACGCCGTACCGTCACAATATATTCACCTACCTGTCCGCCTGCTATCAGCGTGGTATCCCATACAGTGGGAACACTGCCGATCAGCTCCATGAAATCAGGTTCAAGTAATCCCTGCGAAGGATTGCCGGAAAATAGCTGAATGGGACTTTCATAGACCACAAACATAGCGGCCTGCTGGCATCTTGTTCCCAACGACATCACTTTATCTCCGATGGGGCGAAAGGTATGGGCTGTTGCATTGTCCAGCAGCCCCGGTTCATAATCCATTGGCCCCGCCGTCATGCGGATAAAAGGCAGCAGCAGGTTGTGTGGAGGTGCAGCCTTATCGCTCCAGATATTATATTCAGAACCCAGCAGCCCTTCTCTGGTCACGGCATTGGGCCAGGTGCGGTTGATACCGGCTGGTTTAAAAGCACCATGGTACATGATCATGATGCGATGACGGGCACAGGCTTCAGCTACACGGTGATAAAACCGTACCATTTTCTGATCATCACGGTCCATGAAATCGGTCATGATAAAATCCACTCCCCATTTGCTGAATTGCTCCAGTGCAGGTTCTAACTGGCGTTCCAGCGTAAGCGCCAGTGTCCAGAGACTGAGGCCGATTCCCTGTTGCCGGGCATAGGCTGCAATACTGTCCATATTGATAGCCTGATTGATCTTAAAAAGATCTTTGTAATCGCTCCACCCGGCATCCATCATGATGCGCTGAAATCCGAAGCGTTTGGCAAAATCAATATAGTATTTATAAGTAGCCGTGTTTACACCCGATTTGAAGGGGACATTAAAAAGATTTACACCTATGATCCATTCATCGGTGCCTTTTCCCGGTTTTATCCAGGAAGGGTCTGCTACACGACTTGGAGAGGCCAGCCGGTATACGAGATCATTGACCGGCAATTCACGATCTGTGCGTGCTATCAGCATCACACGCCAGGGCAATGTTCTTGAGCCTGCGGTTCGGGCAATATAATCAGCCCGCTTTTTTACCACCATCTGCGGAAACTCGCCGGCAGCAGTATCTTCCTGTACCGGATATGGAGCAAAAAGGCCCTGCAGCGAACGGTCATTATTTCCTTTCAGAAACATACCCGGATAATCTTCCAGGTCGGATTCAGTAATCAATATTTTTGGACCCTCTGCCGGCGCAATAAGAGTGGGCGTAAAAATGGCCTGATGAGGGCCGATGCTGTCCAGTGGTTTGAAATCATAAGGCTCTTCAAAACTGGTATGGAATATATCCAGGTCTCCCCGTTTTACGACCTGTGTAAAATAAGAAGGGTAGTTGCCGTGAAAACGGAAGGTCACTCTTTCATCACGTATAGTAATACTGTCTGTAAAATGAGTCCGGATACGATAAGCCACACCATCATCGTATACCCGGAAGATCACCGAAAATGGCTGAGCCAGTTGCAGTGTGAGCTGATTGTACCGGTCGGGAATAAAACGTCTTTTTTCCGGTACTGGTGAGACGATAAGATCATTGTGCTTTGTGAGCCGGGTCTTTTTAATCACCGGTTTACCGCCAAAGTGAGTTCCATTGTCGAGTACGAGATCAATGGCAGAAGGTTCGATCAATAGTTTATTATCTACCGTCACCATATAGCTCAATGCCGTTCCGTCTAGTATGCTTAACCGGATGGTGCCGTCCGGGGAAGTTACTTCACGTGTCTGTTGTGCCAGTGTTGTCACTGTCATTGACAGCATAAGAAACGACAGGAGGTATTTCATACAGCTGGGTTTGAATATGAATATAAGAAGAAAGCGGATAGTGGCGGGTGGTCAGTGGCTGGTTGGCTGCCAAATGGTTCGCATAAATCACCTGCTTATAATTAAATGCTGTTTGAGCATATCATAAATTTGTACCGGCCACTGAGCACCGATCACGGTCCATTTTTTTTCAATACTTTTATCCTTACTAAAAATTGTTAGTATGAAAACCGGATTTCGTTTTGCCCTTCTGATTGTATTCCTGAGCGGTATGGTGGTTTGTCTGTATTCTTTTGCGTTTAGAAAAGCACCCAAAGTACTCGTATTTTACAAAACAAACGGCTTTAAACATAGCAGTATACCGGCAGGGATCAAGGCTATTCAGAAGTTGGGTGAAGAAAATGGATTCAGATGCGATACGACCAGCGATTCGCTGAAGTTCCGGTACAAAACACTGAAGCAATACGATGCTGTTATTTTTCTGAACACTACCGGTGATGTACTCGGGTTTCAGGAGCAAAAAGAGTTCGAGAAATATATTCAGTCAGGTGCGGGTTATGTAGGTGTGCATGCAGCGGCTGATACGGAATTTGACTGGCCCTGGTACAATCAATTGGTAGGTGCTTATTTTAAGGATCATCCGGCACAGCAGCAGGCTTTATTGCATGTAAAGGATGCCAAATTTCCTGCTACAGCTCATTTGCCGCGCGAATGGAGCCGCTGGGATGAATGGTACAATTACAAAGACACCCACTGGGATAAAGTAAATGTATTACTCACACTCGATGAAAAAACGATCAAGGGCGGTGGTAATGGCGATTTTCATCCTATGGCCTGGTATCGTTCCTTTGACGGAGGCCGCAGTTTTTATACAGGACTGGGACATACAGAAGCTTCTTACGAAGACGATCTGTTTCTGAAACATCTCCTGGGAGGTATCAAATATGCGGTAGGGCATTGATTTTAGGAGGGCCTTTTAAGAATGCAGCGCACGCAACCGCGATACCATGACGGTAATGGCAATACCCAGCAGACCGATACAGGCAAAAGAATAACGGAGGCTTGATATCTGAGCGATATAACCGATAAGAGGAGGCCCCATCAGGAAGCCCAGGAAACTGATACTGGATACAGCTGCCAGCGCCATACCCGGCGGAATTTTAGTGTTTTTACCTGCACTGCTGTACACCATTGGCACGATAGAAGAAACACCGAAGCCTACTATCAGAAACCCTATTGTAGCAGTGACGATCTGGGGAAACAGCACAGAAATAAACAGCCCGGTAGAGATCAGAATGCCGCTTATCTGCAGCATTTTTTTACGTCCAAAACGCAGTATCAGGCGGTCGCCTACAAAGCGCCCGGATGCCATCATGATCATAAATGAGGTATAACCCAATATAGTCAGTGCTGCCGGTGCTTTTACCACATCCTGAAAATACACACCGCTCCAGTCAAACATAGCTCCTTCGCTGGCCATGCTGCAAAAGCCAATAATACCCAGTTGAACCAGCATGCGGTCTGGTTTGGAAAAGAAAGGTTTCTTTTCCGTCATGGCTGCTGCTCCGGACTGCAGATACATCTGAAAGGCAATGATGAGAATGACTACCAGCGCCGCCACAATCCAGAAATGCGGATAAGGAGAAACGTGCAGGGCTTTCATGAGTAATCCCAGTAAGGCACCCGTGAACCCCGCAGTACTCCATACACCATGAAATGATGTCATGATTGGCCGGCCATATAACTTTTCTGCGCGGATAGCTTGTGTGTTGACGGAAATATTACACATGTTGCCGCAGACACCAAACAGGTACAACCCCAATGCCAGCTGCCAGCCCTGGGTGGCCAGCCCGATATTGGTGAGTGATAGGGCATATAAAACAGCGCAGATCCTTAATACCTTTTTGCTGCCGAAATGTGTGACCAGCCGTCCTGAAAACGGCATGGCAGTCAACTGACCGGCCGGTAAGGCCAGCAGGATGCTGCCGAGCGCGGCATCTGTGAGCTGCAACGAGGTTTTGATATCCGGAATACGGCTGGCCCAGGTGGCAAAACAAAGCCCCTGACAAAAAAAGAATACAGAAACTGCAATCCGGATTTGCCGGTTGGTAAAACTACGTGTTTCTGCATCTTTATTGGCAATAGAACGGCCGGAAACGTTCATAGAAGCAGTAATAAGCCTGTAAGACCGGTGGATGAAGTGATCGATACCTGTTTTCATAAATTATTGCGTTGCATTCTTTTCATCGGGCAAAGCAATAATCGACAGAAATGAACGGGGCAAAGATACCACTTGTAGCGGAAACAGTGAGCGCCGTCATTTCCCTGTGCAAAGCCGATGTGTTGTAAACCAGCTAAATAGGCACAACAATCAACCGGTTTTCGCGTTTTTGGGAAGCCCAAACCCGCTACAGGCCTTAACTCCACGCGGTATTTTGATATGTTTGCAATTAACCTGACAAAACGAACCGAATGAAGAAAATTTCCTTATTTATTGTATTCCTGTGTTTTATAATGGTTTCAGGACTGGCTCAGCAACAAACGGCCGATGGCGAAGGTGCCAGCCAGGTCACCCAGTTAAAGCGGCTTGGCAAAAAAGCCAAATTCGGTGCCGCCCTGATAGAGCAGGAATTTGAATTCAAAACCGGCAAAGGCATTAATGGCACACCCATCGTTGTGGCCAAAGAGACCGGAAAGGTTGAAATGGTATCCATGGAAAATAATGTACCGGTTGGTTACCTGCTGCCTTACAACAACTTCATGAAGCTCGATGATTATGACTTCCAGATATTTTATAAGAATAATTTCAAAAGCCAGAAATATGCTCCGGAGCGGGTAAGCCTGACCGATGAAAGTATTTTCCTGGACGATAACTATGGCATGTATTATGGATTTAAAGCGCTGGAATCCGGACAACGCAGCCGTTTTCTGTATGATTATACTTATACCGATGCCAAATACCTGACACGTATTTTCTTTCATTCGGGCATTCCCATCGGCAAACGTATTGTGCGGTTCAAAGTACCAAACTGGCTCACACTCGACCTTACCGAAAAGAACTTCGGCCCCGGTTATAAAATCCGGAAAGAAACACGCAAGGAAAAAGATTTTACCATCTATACATTCACGGCCGATAACCTCACGCCGGTAAAGGAAGAACCCAGCTCACTGGGACGCCCGTTTTATCTGCCACACCTGGTTATCACTGTACGTAGCTATATCGTTAACAAAGACACATACAACGGGTTTAAAGGACTCGGTGATATGTATGCCTGGTACAACCTGCTGTACAATAAAGCAGAAAATAATACAGACGCAGTAAAAAATCTCGTGACCCAGCTTACTGCCGGCAAATCGACAGATGAGGATAAGATCAGGTCAATGTATTACTGGGTACAGGATAATATCCGTTATATCGCATTTGAAGAAGGCTACGCAGGTTTTGTACCACAAAGTGTGCAGGATGTCTATAAAAATAAATATGGTGATTGTAAAGGAATGGCCAACCTGCTTACCGAAATGCTGAAACTTGCTGGCTTCGATGCTCACTTTGCCTGGATCGGCACCCGCGAAATTCCTTACGACCGGGAAGAGATTCAGTCGATGTGTGTCGATAACCATGCCATCAGTGTTTTATATCATAAAGGCAAAACCTATTTTCTCGATGGCACAGAAAAATATGCTCCCCTGGGCAGGAATGCCTACCGCATACAGGGCAAATCGGCACTGGTGCAGCATGGTGATACCTATAAGGTTGAGAAAGTGCCGCAACCCATGATGGATGAAAACCTCCTGCAGACGGTAGCTGATCTGGAACTGAAAGGAGATAAGATTGTGGGACATGTAAAACTCACCTTCGATGGAGAAGCCAAGAACTATTTCCATAACCTATACAATAACATTCCGGCAGATAAACGCAAGGCCTTTATTCAGGACCTGATAGAACTGGGAAGCAATAATGCGGATGCCAGCAATGTCAAAACATCTGATTTCAAAAACAGGGATATTCCGCTGGTAGTAGAAGGTGATATCGAGTTCAGCAACAGGGTTACGCAGGTAGAAAAAGTTTGTTATACCAGCATAGATTTTGTGCCTTCCAATATTGTACGGGTCAACCCGGATGCGGAAAGACAAAATCCATACGACCTGGACAATGTATTCATGGCGCGCGATGAGATCAAACTTCGCCTGCCTGCCGGTGCCAAATCCCAGTCGCTGCCACAGAAACTTGAAGCCGCTTTTCAGAACAATAAAATGCAGGCCGAATACCTGGTCAATGGCAACACTATTACGTTAAAGAAAACAATGGTACTCAACTCACCGGTAATCCTTACCACCGAATTTGAAAACTGGAAAAACTTTGTAGCAAAGATCCGTGAGTTTAATCGTAACAATATTGCCATTCAATTACCTTAACATTTATCCGCACTATCTTACCACCATTTTACCCGGAACTATATGAACAAGCTATTTCTCCTCCTGCTTTCCATTGGCCTGGTTTTTCAACTGCATGCACAGGATAGGATCAACAGCAAACAACTCGATGTACTTAAGAAAGGGCTTAAAGACGGTCCCTTGCTCAGGGACGATCCTGATTTCGCCGCTGCCAGTGGCAGTTCAGGCTGGGCAACAGAAAGTGCCGTGATCCTTTGTCAGAAAACACAGTTTGAATTTGATAAAAAAGGAGTGAGCGCCGGTAAGCGTATCGGGCGGAATATCCTCGGTATTTTTCTGGCACCCGTAACACTTGGTTCCTCTATTTACTGGGCCAATGCCAGCAACGAAACCAAAATACTGGTGGAAGAAACGGAACGCCGGAAAATATTGCTGCGCGACAAATTCGCCCTGGAGCAGTATTCGGTGCTCTATTTCCGTCTTGCAATGGAAGGCGATGCTTTTGCCGCCCGCGTCATCAAACGTGATGGATCCATGCAGGAAGTAGACATGAGTGATGCCGTACGTGTGGAAGATGCACGTACTGTTCCCGGTACTTTCCGCAGTTATACCGAAGCGAGATTCAGTTCTTACTATCGCCCGGTTTATTTCAAACTGGCTATTCCCGATCTCGAAGAAGGAGATATCATCGAGTATGAATTCCGCAACTTCAACTCACAGGAATATAGCAGTAATCCGAGTTATAAGGAGTTCTCGCCTGTGTATTATGTATGTAACCGTGAAATGCCGGTTGTGAGGCAGATTATTGAAGTAGTGGCACAGGATGAAAAGTATAATATCGGTTATAAAAGTATGCGGGGCGCGCCCGAGTTTTCAGTTACATCCGGAAAAGGCAAACGGGTATACCGCTGGGTCGATGATAACCGCGATAAAATGGATGACACCCGCTACGTAAATGAGTTTGTGGAAAAACCTTCTGTAAAATTTCAGGTAACGTATGCACGCAATTCAGGAAAAGCCTTTGTATGGTTTAAGGACGAAAACGATATGCGCAAGGACCTGACCCCTGAAGATCTGTCTGAAAAAGTGCGCACTTTCTGGGCCAACTCATCCAAACTCGAAAACACGGGTGACTATACTACCGGATTGAGCACCTCTATTGATAATACAGTAGATGGTATTTATAAGGCACTGAAGAAAAAAGGAGTGACTGAAGCGTTTGATGAAGACTATGCGCGTAAGGCGTACTATTATATCCGGAGTATTACTCTGTACAGAAACTGGAGCGATTATGCGTTTGCAAAAGTGTTTTCCGGCCTGCTGGCCCGTAAACGGATCAATCACGATATTGTAGTATCCACTTCCAATATGCGTACGGAGTTGAGCAAGGTCGCTTTTACGCAGGAAATAACCTGGGCCGTCAGGTTAAACGGAAAGTATTACTGCAACCCTTATGAACACCTCAATCCGGAAGAAGTGC
Organism: Chitinophagaceae bacterium; assembly: GCA_047600605.1. GTDB lineage: Bacteria > Bacteroidota > Bacteroidia > Chitinophagales > Chitinophagaceae > CAYMZZ01. The sequence continues at coordinate 975,257 of JASGKK010000002.1, forward strand.
CTTCTTACATGGCTGGCAATACCTGTGTGCGGTTCAACTACAAAGACGCCAGCACAGCCGCTGCCGATGTAATACCTGTCAGCGATACGTCTATGAATGTAGTGGCTACGCAGATTACTGCCCGCCTGACGGGCGAAAATGAGCATGTAGTGATTGGTAAGACCGTAGAAGCAAAAGGTCTGGTAAAAGATGACCTGATCGACGATGTAGTAGCACTTACACCGTTTATGGAAAGCGATTACCGCAACTACGACGGAAGTTCCATGTGGGAGGGGATGTCTGATAAAGATCAATCAAAAGCCACAGAAGAATTTAATAAAGCCAAAAAAGAATGGAAAGAAGATAAACCCAAAATGATGAAAGGCCTGGCAGAAAGCGAATATGGGATGAAAGTGGAGAAGTATGATAATTTCCGGCTGCAGCAGGATGGCAGAAACTTTCGCAAAAAATTCATCCGTTATTCAGAAGACTTTACACTGAGCGAAATGATTGCACGTGCAGGCGACGATCTGATTATTTCATTACCAGCCATGCTGGGACAGCAAACACGGATTCTTAAAGAAGAACGGAAACGTTCTGCACCCATTGATATGCGCTACCCACGCAAACTGCTCTGGCATATTGAAATGGAAATACCAGCCGGTTATACGGTAAAAGGAACGGAGAATCTCAATAAATCGGTTGATAATGAAGCAGCCTCATTTATCAGCACCGCTACAATTGCTGATGGCAAACTGATTATTGATGCGCGTAAGGTATATAAAGCGGCAAGACTGCAGAGCTCTCAGTGGGATGAACTGCTGGCGATGCTGGATATGGCCTATAACTTTTCACAGTCAAAAGTGATCCTGAAAAAAGGAAACTGATAATATAACAGAAGAAGTGTTCTGTAAGGCATACAATTTGTGCATACAGGCGGTATTAAAAGCATATGAACTGGATTGATGTTGTATTGGCCGTTGTCGTATTGCTGGCACTATGGAGTGGCTGGCGGCGGGGCTTTGTAGCTACATCGGTTGATCTCGTGGTCTGGCTGGGAAGTTTTGTGCTGGCCTATCTTTTTTACGGAGACCTGTCGGCGCCGCTGGGGCGTTTTTCCCCCAGGCTGGGTGCCTGGCAGTTGCCGCTTGCTTTTTTGCTGATCCTGTTTTTTTCCCGTCTTTTACTGGGTTGGCTGGGCCTGCTGATCAAAAGGGCATTGCCGCAATCATTGCATGAATCCGTGCTGAACCGCTTTTTGGGTTTACTGCCCGGAGCCATCAATGGATGGATTTGTGCAGTCGTGTTATCGGCCTTATTGCTTTCTCTTCCATTAAAGGATAGTATTACAGAAGAAGCGCGTATAAGCCAATGGGCCGGGCCGCTTGCCATACAAAGTGAATGGGCCAATAAAAAACTGGCTCCCGTATTTGATGAAGCGGTCCGCCAGACTATGAATAGTCTTACCGTAGAACCTGCGTCCAACGAATCTGTTTCGCTACGGTTTAACTATACTGGCGCACGACCGCGTCCGTCACTGGAAGAAGCCATGCTGAAGCTGGTAAATAAAGAACGCATAAAGCATGGATTGAAACCTCTGGCCGCTGATCCGGAATTGACGACTGTAGCGAGGGCTCATTCGCAGGATATGTTTATACGCGGCTATTTCGCACATAAAAACCCCGATAACAAAGGGCCATTTGACCGTATGAAAGCTGCCGGTATCCGTTTTTCTGCAGCAGGTGAAAACCTCGCCCTGGCACAGACACTCGAAATAGCCCATCAGAATCTGATGAACTCGCCCGGACATCGTGCCAATATCCTGAGCCCCGATTTTGGTCGCCTGGGAATTGGGGTTATGGATGGAGGTTTCTATGGATTAATGATCAGTCAGGAGTTTCGCGATTAACAAAATCATTACTATTACTGGTATGATCCTTGAAAAAGTAATAGTAAAGGTCTCATGAAATGGCGGTTATTCATATTTCTTTTTTTCTTTAACCTGCTGTTGTTAAGCAGTTGCGGCGTGGTGGAAAAAGCCATTCAGGCACAGGCCGGCTGGCCGCTGCTGATGCTGGGAGGGATCCTGTTTGTTTTGCCCTGGCTGATTGTAAGATGCCGTTCGTAAGCGTTGTTTATTCGGCTTTGGGTAAGGTAAAAGAAAAAGTACTGCCTACATTTACCGCTGTTTCAATACGTAGCTGACTGTTGTTTCTCGTTAAAAATTCCCTGCACAATAAAAGCCCCAGGCCAGTTCCCTGCTCCTGTGCAGTACCCGCAGAAGTATAGAATACGCCCGCTTTAATCTGCTCCAGTTCTTCGGGTGAAATGCCCTTGCCAGAATCCTTTATAAAAAATTCGAGATGATCAGAGAGACTGTTCACACCCAGGTATACAGTACCACCCGGCGGAGTGAATTTGATTGCATTGGAAAGGAGGTTTCGTAATACCAGTTGTATCATGTCAGGGTCTCCCCATGCATGGAGAGCAGGAGAGACATCGGTTCTGATAAGAATATTCTTTGCTTCTGCCTGCATGCTCACGGTGCTGATGACCTGGCTGGTGAGTTGCGAACAGGAAAACGCAGCAGGCAATGCAGACTCAGCCTGCATCTGGGTTTTGGCCCATTGCAGCAGATTTTCCATGAGCCCGATTGTATGATTCAGGTCTTTTTTTATATCGGGAACGAGTTCTTTTATTTCGCTGCCGGGCAGGTCCTGCGATTGAATGTTCTCAAACAGATTTCGCAATGCATACATAGGAGCCTTCAGGTCATGGGAGATGACGGAGAATAATTTGCTCTTGAGCGAATTGAGCTCCTGCAATTGCTGCGCCTGCTGCTGCAACTGGCTCGACTGCTTCTGCATTTCCTGGTTGGCATGTTGCAGCGTAAGGTTGAAATTGCTGTTTTCCGTTTTTACCAGGTATAATCCATAAAAAATATAAACGATGGCCAGCGCCTGATTGATCAGGTAAAGAAGAAAGTTGATCTGCTCGAGGTGAAAAGGGTAACGCTTAAGCATTACTGCCAGCACAAAATAGCTGATCATGGAAAAGCCGATGGAGAACAGCATATATGATCGCTCCTGGATAAAAAAAACAGACAGGATGCCGTAGAGAACAAAAGAAAGTTCTACGCCCAGGTTAATACCATTGATGTAGGCCAGGCAGGTACAAAAAGGATAGAGTACAAAATATACCAGTAGTGCCAGCGTATACTGCCTGTTGGCATTCAGCAAAAGCACCACGCCACTCACCAGGGCTGGCAACATCGCCATAGTCCAGGCCAGTAAGGGTATATTACCTACATACAAAAATCCGATCAGGGGCAGGAGCAAACCAGTGCAAAGCTGGAAAAAATTGAGGTAGTTGAAGATGGCCAGCTTATTTTTTTCATGCACACTCATTTCTTTCAATAAGCCGATACGACGCACCTTATGCAAAAAAGTGAGGTACCCCCGATAGGCAACGGCAGCCTGGTGGCCGGCGCGCGATTCGGGCAAACGGTAAGAAAGGAAATTGGACAGGGACCTCATAGGCTGGTTAAAATAGTAATTTTTATGAGTACTATTTAACTTTTTAGGGGAAATTTAGAGAAGGCAAAGGATAGAAGGTAAAAGGTTGAAGGTATAATAGACGTTATTCGCCTTCTACCCTCAACCTTTTACCTTTTACCTTATACAGTGGCTTCCATATAGCTCTCCACCGGTTCGCAGGTGCAGATCAGGTGGCGGTCACCATGCGTGTTGTTGACACGGGCTACAGAAGGCCAGAATTTGTTGAGTAAAACATACGGAAGCGGGAACGCGGCCTGCTCACGCGTATAGGGATGCGCCCATTCTGTGCTGCATACGCTGACTTGTGTATGCGGAGCATTTTTGAGCGGATTATTTTTCTTATCAGCCGTACCTTCTTCTATTGCACGTATTTCATCGCGGATAGCCAGCAGGGCATCACAAAAACGATCCAGTTCGGCTTTATCCTCACTTTCTGTTGGTTCGATCATAATGGTGCCCGGCACTGGAAAACTCATGGTAGGTGCGTGAAAACCATAATCCATCAGTCGTTTGGCAATATCTTCCGCTTCTACTTCAGCTGTTTTCTTGAATGGGCGCAGATCGACAATAAACTCGTGCGCACACTGTCCGCTATGATTGGTATAAAGAATATCAAATGAGTCGGCCAGACGTGCACGCATGTAGTTGGCATTCAGAATGGCATATTCAGTAGCAGCTTTCACTCCCTGGGCGCCCAGCATGCGGATATAGCCATAAGAGATCAGCAGGATGCTGGCACTGCCAAACGGAGCAGCAGAAACGGCATTGTGTGAACCGGAGTTGAGCGATACATGGCCCGGCAGGAAAGAAGCCAGGTGTGCTTTCACGCAAATGGGGCCCATGCCGGGACCACCACCACCATGAGGGATTGCGAATGTTTTATGCAGGTTGAGGTGACATACATCTGCGCCAATGAGTCCGGGAGCTGTGAGGCCTACCTGGGCATTCATATTGGCACCATCCATGTATACCTGACCTCCGTGGGTATGCACGATATCAGTGATCTCTTTCACCGTTTCTTCATATACACCGTAGGTGCTGGGATAAGTGATCATGATGCCGGCCAGGTTTTCGGCATGCTGGGCTGCTTTGGCGCGCAGATCGTCTACATCAATATAACCACTTTCAAGGGCTTTCACTACCACTACTTTCATCCCCGCCATTACAGCAGATGCAGGGTTGGTGCCGTGAGCTGAAATGGGAATCAGCATTACGTTGCGATGATGCTCTCCACGGCTTTCGTGGTAGCTTCTGATCGTCAGCAGGCCGGCATACTCACCCTGCGCACCACTGTTGGGTTGCAGACTGCAGGCATCGAAGGCTGTGATCTCGCAGAGATAAGCACTCAGCGAGTCTACAATATATTTATATCCTTCTGTCTGGCTCGCCGGTGCAAAAGGATGGATCTTGCTCCAGTGTGACCAGCTCAGGGGCATCATTTCACTGGCTGCATTCAGCTTCATGGTACAGCTGCCCAGTGAGATCATGGATGTATTCAGCGAAAGGTCTTTATTTTCCAGCGATTTGATATAGCGCATCATCTGGCTTTCGCTGTGATGGATGTTGAATACGGGATGGGTGAGATAAGTGCTGGTGCGCAGCAGCGACTCCGGCAGATGATGCAGCTCATCATCCTGATGAATATCAAACGCAACAGGATCTGTATCGTTCTCAAAACAATTGATCAGGTCAAACAACTCGGCAGGACTTGTAGTTTCGTCGATAGAGATACCGATATGCTGGTTGTCGAAGTAACGCAGGTTGATATGCTGGCGTTCTGCTTTGGCACGGAACGGAGCCGCGTCGTTGGTTTTTACGACAATAGTGTCAAAGAAATATTCGGATATCAGCTCAAATCCACGTTCTTTAATTGCTTCAGCCACTGTTTGTGTGAGAACAGCTATACGGGTGGCAATTGCCTTCAATCCTTCAGGACCGTGATATACCGCATACATTGCAGCCATGTTGGCCAGCAATGCCTGAGCAGTACAAATATTTGAAGTTGCTTTTTCACGTTTGATATGCTGCTCGCGTGTCTGTAATGCCATACGCAGGGCGCGATTGCCGTGCGTGTCAATGCTTACACCGATGATACGTCCGGGCATGCCGCGTTTGAAATCATCTTTGGCTGCAAAAAAAGCCGCATGCGGACCACCATAACCCAGTGGTACACCAAAGCGTTGAGCAGAGCCAATAGCTACATCAGCACCCAGTTCTCCGGGAGGTGTCAGCAAAGTGAGCGCCAGCAGATCGGTGGCCATTACCACATATGCACCTGCTGTATGAACCTGATCGATAAAAGCACGGTAGTCTTCTATTGCTCCTTTATCGTTGGGATACTGTACAATGGCGCCAAAGAAACTGTTGTCCAACTGGGCCGTTTTAAAATCGCCCTCTACCAGTTCAATACCGATAGGAGTGGCACGGGTCAGCAACACATCGCGTGTCTGCGGAAAAATATTGTGGTCGATAAAGAAACGGGGGCGCTCAATATGATCCTGCTTGTTGAGCAGGTTAAAGAACATAGCCATGGCTTCTGCAGCGGCCGTGCCTTCATCGAGCAGCGATGCATTGGCAATAGGCAAACCCGTAAGATCGCTTACCATGGTTTGAAAATTGAGCAGGCTTTCCAGGCGGCCCTGCGAGATTTCGGCCTGGTAAGGGGTATACTGTGTATACCAGCCTGGATTCTCAAAAATATTCCGCAGGATCACCGAAGGCGTGATGGTGTCATAATAGCCCTGACCGATATAGCTGGCATATACCTTATTGCGGAGGCTGATCTCTTTTATGTGTTGCAGATATTCATGCTCGCTCATGGCCGGCGGAAGCTGCAGGGCTGCCTCCTTCCGGATACCTGCCGGTACCGTTTTATTGATTAAGGCGCCCAGGCTGCTTTCTCCGATAGTCTGGAGCATCTGGCGGGTTTCGTGTTCATTGGGTCCGATGTGACGGGATAAGAATTCGTTGGATTGCTGTTCAAAAATATTCATATCTAAAAGAGTATCAATTGATAATGATAGGCAGAGGACCTGTTTGATGGTTTATTAAACCCGTTTTGGGCCTGCAACCTTTTTGTGAAGCGCTGCAAAGTTACGGGAGTATCAGCAGAAAAAACGAACCTCCGTTAACTGTGGAAAACAGAGCCGGATTGGGTGGAAATCATTCCGGCCCGCCCGGCTGCTTTTTCTTAGGAAGGAACAGTGTATTTTGCGCCCATGAGAGATGATGTGCTCAAAAACTGGGAAAAAAAGTCAGCCGACCGGCGTAAACTCTATCAGCAACTGCTGAAGCGCCCCGACAAAAACAGGATATTGAAACAGCTCCCGGTGCTGAGTGAGGAAGCCTATGAGCGGGTAGATTGTCTCTCCTGTGCCAATTGCTGTAAAAATTATTCGCCCCGCTTCAAAACACCCGATATTAAAAGGATCTCACGCCATCTGGGAATGAAGGAGAGTGTGTTTATTGAAACCTACCTGCGTGTTGATGAAGAGGGTGATTTTGTAGTCCGCTCCAGCCCCTGTCCGTTTCTGGGAGCCGATAATTACTGCAGTATCTATGACCAGCGACCTTCCGATTGCCAGCGTTTTCCGTATGTGGACGAAGATGTATTGTTTAAACGCGCACAACTGACCCTGAAGAATGTCAGTTTTTGTCCTATTACCTATTATGTACTGGAAGGCTTGCTCGCAGCAGAGAAAAGCAAGTAGGTTCAGTCAGTCCTAGCCTTGCGCGGTAAGTTCATCGTATGCGGCAGAAAGATTGACACGTGCAAATCCATTTTTGTCTTTCCAGTTTTCCATACCGGGTATTTCGGTAAGGGCAATGATCTCATCGCGTGATTTGCCGGCTCTGATCTGTTTGTTGACGAAGTCAAGCAGATTTTCAAAAAAGAATTTCATTTCCCGTAAAAATTCCCGGTCTACCGTTACTGCATCGGCTTCCTGCCCGTGTCCGCACACAAAAATGGATTTTTTGTTAAACACATTATATGCACGGTCCAGTACCAGCATCCAGTTCTGGATAGAAGCACCGGCAGCCTTGTCAATATTGGGGTAAATACGGTTAAAGAGCAGATCGCCCATATGTACCACATTAGCCTTTTCAAAATGCACGAGACTGTCACCGTTGGTATGACCGGGGCCGAAATAATGCAGGCAGACAGACTCCTTACCAATATCCTGGCACCATTTGTCCGAAAAGGTTTGATCAGGATACCACTGGGCGTTTTCTGTATTGCGTGCTTTGGCCTGTTTTTCCTGATTTAATTTTGAGTTGGTATGGGCCAGCAGGTGTTTGCTCACTTCTTTGAGGGTAAGATTGCCGCTGGTATGATCTGCATGGTGATGGGTATTAATGAGCAGATCAATGGAAGAGCCACCCCGTTCCCTGAATGCGCCCAGCAAATGTGTGGCCTGTTCAGGAAACTGTGTATCCACTACAATAGAACCTTCTTTGGAAAGCAAAAAAGCGATGGTTCCGCCCCTTTCTGTAAAGATGCCGACATTGCGGCGCAGCATCCGGATATTCCACGGTTGTTGCAATGGTTGGGCTAAAGCATAGTGCCGGGCCAACGGAATAGCTCCTACAGTCAGAGCCGATAGGCGGAGAAATTGACGGCGGTGCATAGTCTGATTTTTTCGCTACTGGCGGTAAGTTACGAAATGCTTTCAACTATTGTATCATTACAATCGCTTTGCTGTTGCTGCTGATTATTTCACCAGAAAAATATCAGTATTCAAACTTCCGGAGACTGGGAGCTTTGAACCAGCTTGCAATTACCACGAGTATGGTCATGCTGCCGCCAAATATCACCGATGGGATCACGCCCATCAGTTTGGACGCGACACCACTTTCAAACTGGCCCAGTTCATTACTGGAGTTAACAAACATGGAGCTCACACTGCTTACGCGACCCCGCATATGATCGGGTGTCTTGAGTTGCATAACGGTACCACGTACCACTACGCTCACGCCATCGAGCATGCCGGATAGCATTAATACAAGAAATGAGAGTATAAATGATTTGGAAAGGGCAAATATGATGATACAGATGCCAAACCCTGCTACGGCAAATAAAAGTTTACGTCCCTGAGCCCGCCGCATAGGCCAGATCAGGAGAATGAGTACGATGCAAATGGCGCCGATGTCGGTGGCAGCATTGAGCCAGCCGAATCCCTGCGGACCTACTTTTAGTATATCGGTGGCATAAACGGGTACCATAGCTACTGCGCCGCCAAAGAGTACTGCAAACATATCAAGCGCCATAGCAGCCAGCAACTCGCGCGTACTGAATACAAAACGGAGTCCTTCCTTTACACTCTCCCAGGTCTTCAGGTCTTTGCGGGAATGTGCGGGCGGCCTTGACTTTAACTGGGTCAGAATAAAAAAGGCGAGTAGCAGTAAGCTGCAGATTGTAATAAGCGTACCGGTATTGCCCAGCCAGGCAATCAGAAAACCTCCCATGGCATGCCCGGTTACCGATGCGCTCAGCCAGCTGCCCTGGCTCCAGGTAGTGGCATTTTGCAGCAAATGACGTGGTACGATAGTCGCCAGCAGAGCAGAAAAGACAGGGCCGGTAAATGAACGGATGATACCCGTAATAAAAATGACCGCATAAATAGCGATGGCGATATAATGATTACTCCAGCGGTCGCTAATAAACGAAGTAGATAAAAATAATAAGGTGCCGGCCGTACATAAATAACCCGCCACGCCACGCAGTAACAATTTTTTCTTACGACTCACATCAATAATATGACCGGAGTACAATGCCATAGAAAGAGCGGGGATGACTTCTGAAAGACCGATAAGCCCGATGGCAAAAGGATCTTTTGTAAGCTGGTATACCCACCAGCCCACCAGCGTGCCCATCATGCGCAACGACATGATGAAAAAAAACCGGCCAATTACCAGGTACCTGTATTCCGGAATGCGCAGAGCTGCTATAGGATCATGCGTTACCTGCGCGGGAGTAGATTGATCATCCATGCGAAACACAAAGTTAGTGGATTGCTGGCAGGCCAGTGTATGATTTTAGATCGGTACCGGCGGGGCAAAACGGAGAGTCAGCAACTGATCAGGGCAGCACCAGGTAATGCTGACCATCGTCATACTCCTTCTCCAGCGCATCCGTCACCACTTTCAGATGTGCGTCATTGCCCAGGAAATCGGCATTGGATGCATCAATGAAAAGAGTTTTGATATTATGCTGGCGAATGTAATGTGTGTAGGTTTCCTGGATGTTGAACAGGTATTCATCGGGGATCTTCTGCTCAAACGGCCTGTTGCGTTTGCGGATATTGGCCTGCAGCCTTGTTACCGGCGCATGCAAATAGATGAGCAGATCGGGTTGCAGCAATTGCTGGTGAATGATCTCAAACAGACGCTGATAAAGTCTGAACTCATCATCGGGCAGATTTACCTTGGCAAACAAAAGACATTTGGTAAACAGATAATCTGAAATGGTCACCTGCTGAAACATATCTTTCTGCACCAGCAGTTCTTTCAATTGTTTAAACCTTTCGGCCATAAAAAAGAGCTCCAGCGGAAAGGCATATTGTTGCGGGTTTTCGTAAAACTTGGCCAGAAAGGGATTGTCGGCAAACTCTTCCAGGACCAGGCGGGCATTGTAATGCTTGCTCAGCAGGTTGGCCAGAGTGGTTTTGCCTGCTCCAATATTTCCTTCTATCGTAATAAAATTATAACGCATGGTGAATGTCAAAAACAGTTAGTTGGCCCGAATGGCAACCGGGCCGCAAAATAAATGAATTGACAGGGTACAGATGGGTAAATGCCCCTGATGTGGATAAGTTAAACCCTAGGTTGCCGTTTTCTCAGCAATCTGGATCACGGGCAGGGGGTCTGTACATAGCTCAAGTAATTCGCGGATCGGTTTTTTCAATACCGGATGTATGAGCTCAGGTGCTATGCTTGCCAGCGGGGTTAATGCAAAACGCCGGTTAGGCAGCTCGGGATGTGGTAATTTGAGCAGAGGATAACGATGCACTTCCTGGTTGAACAGGAGGATATCAATATCAATTATCCGGGGGCCGTACTTTTCTTCGCGTATACGCCCCATTTTTTTTTCGATACGTAGTACATGCCGCAACAACTGGCGGGGGCTGAGCTTTGTATAAATGCCCAGTGCCTGATTGTAGAAAGACGGCTGATCATTTTTGCCCCAGGCAGCGGTTTCAAATACGGGCGAACTGGCAAATACGGTCCCGCATTGCTCGCCAATCAATTGCTGCGCCAGTGCCAGATTTGCCGCACGGTCGCCCATATTGCCACCTGTCAGTAAAAAAGCTGTATTCATAACCGGGTTCTTTCCCCGGCCCAAATATCTTTATTTTTGGCATTCATCAATTGGCTTATTCTATGCGGAGCTTTTTCAAAATGCTGCTTGCTTCTTTTGTAGCACTGGTATTATTCTCCATTATCGTATTCTTTTTTCTACTGGCAGTGGTAGGCCGTATGACTGCCAGCGATCAGCCACAGGTGTATCAGCAATCGGTGCTGGTCGTTGATCTGTCACAGCATTTTGCTGAGTATGAAAAGCAGCAACCGCTGGGCTTGCTGCGCGGAGGAGATACCCGGCTGCCGGCACTGTATGATGTAATCCGTCTCATCAAATACGCCGGAGACGACGAACGCATTTCCGGCATGTATATCCTGGCCAACGGTAATAGTAATGGCTTTGCAGCCAGCGAAGAACTGAGGCAGGCCATCGGAAAATTCAAGACCACCGGCAAATTTGTATTTGCTTTCGGTGATATGGTCACTCAGAAGGCTTATTCGGTAGCCAGCATAGCCGACCGCTTTTATGTAAGTCCGCAGGGCTTTGTAGAATGGTCGGGATATAACGTGACCTACGCTTTCTTTAAAGGCACGCTGGATAAGCTCGAAATAAAACCACAGATATTCTATGCCGGCAAATTCAAAAGTGCCACAGAGCCTTTCCGTACCGATAAAATGACCCCCGAAAACCAGCTGCAGACCTCTGTATGGCTCAATGACCTTTACAGCAGTTTTCTGATGCAGACGGCAGAGGTTCGGCAGGTCGATACGGCTACCCTGCATCGCCTGGCCAACGAAGGGCTCATACGCAATGCCGCAGATGCTGTACAGTATAAACTGGTCGATGGTGCGAGGTACGATGACGAAGTAAAAGATGAAATAAAAGCCAAACTGAAAATCGGGAAACTGGATAGGATCAATTTTCTGCCCATTACCGATTATTATGCAACCAACCCTATCCGGCAAAAGGGTGAAAAGATTGCGATGATCGTTGCCGAAGGCGATATTATCGACGGTAAATCAGATCCCGGTACAATCGGTTCAGATACGTATCGCAGCCTCATCCGGAAGGCACGGCTCGATGCATCTGTAAAAGCGATTGTACTTCGTGTCAACTCAGGCGGCGGAAGCGCGCTGGCCAGTGAGACCATCTGGCGCGAATTATCGCTGGCACGGGCAGAAAAACCCGTGATCGTGAGTTTTGGTGATGTAGCTGCTTCAGGAGGATATTATATTGCCTGCGGAGCCGACAGCATTTTTGCGCAGCGCAGTACCATCACCGGGTCTATCGGTGTATTTGGTATGCTGCCGGATATGCAGAACTTTTTTAAGAATAAACTGGGGGTCACATTTGACGGTGTTAAAACAGCTCCGCATGCCGATGCCGGTGCTATCTATCGCCCGCTTACCGATACCGAGAAACAGATGCTGCAACAGGGCGTGGAAAGAACCTATGCCCAATTCAAGCTGCGGGTGGCAGAAGGGCGTAAGAAGGATACCAGTTATGTAGACAGCATTGGTCAGGGGCGTGTGTGGACAGGCATGCGTGCACAGGAAATAGGTCTGGTAGACAGGTTTGGTGGTATAGAAGATGCCGTACAATGTGCAGCACGTAAAGCAAAACTCGACCAGTACCAGGTACTGCTTTATCCCGAATCGCCCAGCCTGCTTCAGCAACTGCTGGGCAAACCGGAGCCCATGAATTTTACCGATAAACTCAAGGCAGAGTGGGGAGAAGAAAACTACCGGCTTTACCTGGAGATGAAACGAATAAAAGAAATGGCTACCGGACCGCAAACCCGTTTACCATTCACTCTTTATTTTAACCAGTAAACTTCATATCAGCAGACAGACCCATGCAGGACAGAGCGCCGGTTTTTCCGTAGGTTTGCAAACTAATTGTTCTGAATGCCACAATCCTACAGTCAGTCCAAAGCCCTGCTGGCTATCGTCAGGGCCAGTTTCAAGGCTATTTTCTCGCAACCCGCTTCGGTTGTGTTCAGTTTACTCTTCCCGATCGTTTTTATCCTGATCTTCGGGGCATTTGGAAAGGGGGGAGGAACGACTTTCAAAGTGGCGCTGGAAGAAGGGAGCGATACGACCAACTTTTTTTATGCGGGGCTTAAAAGACATCAGTTGATGCGCCTGGTTACCTATAAAAATGTACAAACCTTAAATAAGGACCTGGAAAAAGGACAACTGACTGCTGCGATCCGCATTACGCGTACAGATACATCCCTGCTCCAGCCTCGGTTTAAGATCGATGTCAGATCAACAACGGCCAGTAGTAATACTTTTGAGGCATTTAAGCATGAACTGGATTTTGTGAAACTGAAATATGAAAGCAACCTGAATCGTACAAAAGAAGAATACATTCAGATAGCCCAGCCGGTCATCACAGAAGGCCGAAAATATAAACAGATCGATTTTATTTTGCCCGGTCAGGTAGGCTTTTCCATTCTTTTTGCTACACTCTTCGGTGTGGCATTTACCTTTTATACTTTACGGGAGCAACTGGTGCTGAAGCGTTTTTATGCATCACCGGTCAACCGCATTAATATTCTGGTGGGTATTGGTATAAGCCGTCTGTTTTTTCAGTTGATCAATGTGGTGGTGCTGATTGCATTTGGCCACTACTTTCTGGGATTTACCCTGCAGCATGGCTTTATTACATTTCTCGAAATGATCCTGCTGTCGGTGGTCATGTTGTTTTTGCTGATGGGGGTAGGCCTCATTATCAGTAGTATGGTGAAAAGTGATTCCTCAATACCTCTCCTGATCAATCTCTTTGGCTTTCCGCAGATGTTGTTGTCAGGTACATTTTTCCCGATTTCCGTATTCCCGGTATGGCTGCAAAAAATCTGTTACTTCTTTCCGCTAACCCAGTTCAATGATGCCATGCGTAAAGTGTCGTTTGAAGGATTGCATATCTGGGATTGCTGGGAGCAACTGGGCATACTGGCCGCCTGGACCGTACTCATCTATGTATTGCTTGCACGCGTCATCAAGTGGGAGTAATCCGTTGCCTTCCTTTTTTTTCTTTTTCTTAAAACCATTGTCATGCACCTGATCCGTTTATTTGTGTTGAGTTTGCTGACCCTGCTGCTGCTGGTGCTGGGGATATCTTTTTTTATTCCATCGGAAATACGCCTGTCAAAAGCCGTCAATGTAATGGCGACCGATTCCGCTATCTGGCAGCCGGTACAGGATATCAGGGAGTGGCCTTCCTGGAATCCTTTTTTTAAAGATGTATCTCCGGATAGCCTGAAATCATCAGATGCTGCCGGTGGTCCTTTACGCACGGTGGAGCTAAAGGGTACTACCATTCGTCTGCAGAAAAACGGCGAGGCTGAATGGCAGGCCAGCATGGAGCGCCCTTCGCGTAAGCCCGTAGTCAACGGATGGCATATCGTGCGTCATGCCGGTTCAGATTCAGCTACCATTCAATGGTATATGGATTTCAAACTCCGCTGGTATCCCTGGGAAAAATTCAGCAGCCTCCTCTTCGAACGCACCTATGGACCCGGTATGGAGGCAGGGTTGAATAATCTCCGAGCAATTATTTCTGCCGGTAACCGTACATCCAATAATTGATCCGGCTCTGGCAGGCTATTTGTAATTTCATTACGGATAATCAAAACCCGTTTTCTCAATTAAACTTATATCAACAATGAAATCTGTATTGTTAATGGCCATTGCCATAACAGCTGGTTTGACCGCCTCAGCACAGGGTGGTGGCGACAAATCAAAACGTCCGAGTCCCCCGGTACAGGCCAAAGAAACGCTTGCCGGAGGTACGGTTGTAACTATTGATTACAGCCAGCCTTCCCTGAAAGGCCGCACAATTGGTAAGGATGTAGAGCCCAATCCCGGCCAGGTATGGCGGGCAGGTGCCAATGAAGCAACTGTTTTTGAAGTGAGCAAACCGGTACGCATACAGGGCAAAGAGTTGCCCGCCGGTAAATATGGTTTCTTTACCATTGATAATGGCGACGAATGGACTATTATTTTTAATAAGACATTTAATCAGTGGGGGGCCTATGAATATAAGGCAGCCGACGATGTGCTGCGTGTAAATGCCAAAGCCGGAAAAGCAAGCCCGGTTGCCGAAAAGCTTACTTATTCTATTGGCAAAGATGGAAAAGTAACCCTGAGCTGGGGAGATAAGCAAGTGAGTTTCAAGATAGACGGATAAAAATCCGTTTGACCCCGCTTAAACCCGCAACAGGTACCTAACCCTGCTGCGGGTTTTTTATTTTTGCAGTTCGCCGGGCAGCGACCGGCATGCAACGATCACTGATAAATGATTGTCATCCCGTTTCAATAAATGGATCAGATAAGATTAGTAAAAGAATGTCTTAAGGGTAAACCGCAGGCACAGCGGGAGCTGTACGAGCTCTATGCAGATGTCATGCTGGGCGTATGCTATCGCTATACCCGATCCATGCGCGATGCTGAAGATGTATTACAGGAAGGTTTTGTAAAGGTATTTCATCACCTGGCACAGTATAAACAGGAAGGTGAACTGGGAGCCTGGATACGTCGTATTATGGTCAATACGGCACTCAATTATCTTAAACGACATCGCAAATACCAGGAAGGGATGTTCTTTACGGAAGAATATCTGCATCCTGTTGCGGAGGATGATCCGGCAGAGCGCATTCAGGGCAAGGAACTGGCCGACCTGATCCGGCAACTTCCACAGGGTTACCAGGTTATTTTCAACCTTCATGCAGTGGAAGGTTACACACACGTAGAAATTGGCGAAATGTTGGGGATCAGCGATGGTACCTCCCGGTCACAATATGCCCGGGCACGTAACCTGCTGATCACCTGGATCGATAAATATTCGGCAGAAAAGAAAAAGTCGAGATATGCAGGAAAATAAATTCGAAAAGCAGGTAAGGGAAGAAATGGAGGAGTTTCGGATTCGTCCTTCTGCAACCGTATGGAAGGAGGTGGAGGATGAACTGCGCCGTAAAAAAAGACGAAGGGTCATTGTATACTGGTTTTTGCTGGCAGCCATCGGCCTGGGAGCATATGGTATCTATAACCTGTTTGCACCAGCCATACCCGGCTCTTCTGCACCGATTACATCTGCACAGGAAAAACAATCAACCGGCTCGGCTGCAACAACTGATCAGCCATCTGTAGCTACGAAGCAAACCCCGGCAGTTTCTCCATCGAACCCATCATCAGCCGGATCCGGGGCTACTGATCAATCCACAGATAATACAACAGCCCTAACAACAGAAAATAATTCCGGCGATGCTGTAAATAACAATACCGGCACGTCACATATCCGACAGAAAGATCTGGTAAAAACGAAAACTGCTCCACTGAATACCGGAGATTACAAACCGGATAATCATAAACAAAACACAGGCGCTGTTTCGCACAGACAGCAGCGCACCCCGGTAAATGATCGCCCTGTTGGTAGCAAAAAAGAATGGACAGAAGACCGGAACGTGGCAATACCTGTGGCAAACAATCCAGCAGAAAATAAGGAAGCCGGTAAACTTGTTCAAACCGAAACAGCTACAGAAGAATCATCGTCTGATGTTACCGCTTCAATCGCTGATCATGATCTGGCAAAGGATAGTGCGAATGTGAGCAATGATCACCAGGATATGCCCGAAAATCTGCGGACACCACCTGTGACTATCAGCCGTCGTCATATACAATGGGGAATTGAAGCAGGTATCGGAGCCGGCAACCGGATGGATAAGGCCCTGCCTTCTCTTATCTCCACAGAGAAAATGCTGGATGTAAATAATCTTCCTGCATATGGTGCTGTCAATGGGGGCATTCCTGCCCCGCGACCCTTGCTGTTGCCCTCTGAATCAGAAACCTCAGTAGGATTCAAGATAGGCGTACAGGCCAGTATACCTGTTACCCGGAAAATAAACCTGCTGGCAGGTCTGCGTTACTCTTACAGAAGTGACCGGATTGCGGTAGGAGGTTTGTTGGATTCGTCCATAGTTGCCCCTCCCGGTTTTACCAATGATCAGTTGAGCATGGCCAACAGGGCCTATCAGTACCAGGGAGCCCAACATCAATCCATCACCAACAGTTATCACTTTATTCAGTTACCCGTGCAATGGCAGCTGCAATTAAATAAAGGCCGTGTAATGCCGGTCACCTGGGAAATAGGCATCACACCCGGCTGGCTGATACATACCAATGCCATGGTATATGATACGTCTTATTATGGTATTTACTATCGCGACAAAAAAGCATTCAGCCGGTTTCAGTTGCATGCAGAAACAGGATTTTCGCTTCACCTGGGCAACAAATCAAAATGGCGTTGGGCAATAGGACCTGAATTCAACTTTGCACTCACCCCATTGATAAAGAATGCCTATGACCCCCGCCAGTTTTTGTTGTATGGCGGATTGCGTGCGCAGATTCAGATACCGGGAAAGCGATAAAAGGGTATAAGGAGTATAAAGGGTTTAAAACGTTATTAAAATGTGGTTGTCTTTACCCTTTAAACGTTTTAAACCCTTTATACTCTTTAAGCTTTTACTCTTGGATAAACCTGACATTCCGCTGCAACCCTTTCCACTTGCTGCGTTTTAAGGGAGAGTGCTGAAATAACTTTTTAAATTCTTCTTCCGTAAGATCCTGCCAGTCCTGTGTACTCAGGTTAAGAATGGCCGGAATTGGAGCAAATGCGGGCTCCTGGTGCGGTTTGCTAAAACGGTTCCAGGGGCATACATCCTGGCATATATCACAGCCAAATATCCATTTACCAAATTTCCCTTCCTGTGTTGCCGGCAACAATGCATCCTTTAATTCGATCGTGTAATAGGAAATGCATTGGCTTCCGTTTACAACCGGCCCTGGCAGGATGGCACCGGTAGGACAGGCATCAATGCAACGGGTACAGGTGCCGCAATAATCGCCCTGGAAAGAAGCATCGGGTTCCATATCCAGGTCAGTGATCAATGTTGCAATAAAAAAGAAAGATCCGGCTGAGCGGTTAATGAGGTTTCCGTTTTTTCCGACCCAGCCGAGCCCGCTGTTGACAGCCCAGGCCCGCTCCAGTACAGGAGCAGAATCTACAAAACCACGACCCTGTATCTCGCCGATTTCGTCGCGCAGCACGGTCAGCAATTCATTGAGCTGGCTGCGGATCACTTCATGATAATCTTTACCGAAAGCATATTTGGAAATACCCGGTGCTTCGGGTTGCTGCCGGGCCGATGGGTAATAATTCTTGAGGAGAGTGATCACCGAGCGGGCGCCGGGCACCAGCAGGGTAGGATCAACACGCAGGTCAAAATGGTTTTCCATGTATTTCATGGCGCCCTGGTAGCCGGCTTTCAACCAGTTTTCTAACCGGTAAGCCTCTTCATCCAGCCGTCTGGCTGCAGCAATACCACAAAAGTCAAACCCCAGCCGTTGCGCATGAGATTTTACTTTTTTTGAATATGATAGCCGGTCCACCATGATTTACTTACAGTTATAAGCAGACAGCAAAGATAGTACTGTAAAAGTTCCTCTTTTTTATGTAAAATTGGGTTTTACCACCAGAAGCCACCAGCTATGAAATTTTGTTCATTTGTTATCAGCTTGCTTACCGTGGGCGTTACTGCTGTGTCTGCCCAGGACAAAGTGCCCGTAAAATTCGGAAAAGTTTCAGCCGACGATTTTGCCCGTAAAATATATAGTATAGACAGCAATGCCAATGCCGTGGTTATTGCCGATGTAGGTTCAACCGAAATTGTAGGTAATATCAAAGGCGGCTTCTCACTTGAGTTCAAATGGTACCGCCGGGTCCATATTCTCAATAAAAATGGGTACGATATCAGTAATGTGACTATTCCTCTTTATGTCTCCGGCGATAATGAAGAGAAACTGGAAAATCTGAAAGCCATCACCTATAACCTCGAAGATGGTAAAGTGAAAGAAGTTAAACTGGACACCAAAACAGGTGTTTTTAAAAATGTGCTCAGTAAGAACAGGTCAGAACGGAAATTTACCTTTCCTGATGTGCGTGAAGGCTCTATCATCGAGTATGAATACCGGATCAAATCAGATTTTTTATTTAATCTCCGTGGCTGGGAATTTCAGGGAGAAGCCCCCCGTTTGTGGAGTGAGTATGTGGTTACCATACCTCAGTTTACCAACTATGTATTCATGATGCAGGGATATATGTCGCCTGCAATACGGGAAAATAAACCAGGTCAGCAGGCATTTTCCGTTACTTCATCAGGGACTTCCGGAGCTTCAGAGCGGTTTAATTTTAATGCCAACACGCAGACTCATCGTTGGGTATTTAAAGATGTGCCTGTGCTGAAAGAAGAGAGTTTTACCTCCACGGTAGATAACCATATTGCAAAAATCAGTTTCCAGCTGTCTGAATTACGCGAGCCCCTTACGTACAAAAAAATAATGGGAACCTGGACTCAGTTAGCCGAGGACTTGCTGAAGGATGAGGATTTTGGAGAAGGACTGAAACGGGATAATAACTGGCTGGGCGATTACATCGGCACGATCGTTAAAGCAGGTGGTACGAAAGAAGAGATTACCCGCCGCATTTACAAATACGTACAGGACAACTATACCTGCACCAGCCATTACGGCAAATATATAAGTCAGAACCTGCGTAATATCGCTAAATCAAGAAAGGGGAACGTGGCGGAGATCAATCTTCTGCTCGTTGCTATGTTACGCTATGCAGAAATAAAGGCTGATCCGGTGATCCTGAGTACCAAATCAAACGGATATACCTATTCATTGTACCCGCTCATCGATCGGTTCAATTATGTGATCTGTGAAGCCCGGGTCGATGGAAAAACAGAATTTCTGGATGCCAGCTGGCCCCGCCTGGGTTATGGAAAACTGACCTTTGATTGCTACAACGGACATGCCCGCGAAATAAGTTCCGAGGCTCCGCCTTTGCAGTTTGTTGCAGATTCCCTGATGGAGCGTAAAGTAACTTCGGTATTCATCATTAATAATGAGGAGGGCAAACTGATTGGTTCGCTGCAGCAGACTCCCGGTTATTATGAATCATACCGGCTGCGCAATCGCCTGGCAGAAAAAGGCAAAGAGCAATATTTTACCGAAGCAGCCAAAACACTCCATTCCGATGCGGTTATCGAGGATCCTTTTATCGACTCACTTGACCTGCTGGATATGCCTGTAAAAGTGCAATATAAGTTTACACTCAATTCAGACAAAGAAGATATTATCTATTTCAATCCCATGTTTGGCGAAGGGTGGAAAGAAAACCCATTCAAGGCTGCCGAGCGTCTGTATCCGGTAGAAATGCCTTTTGCATTTGACGAAACATTCCTGCTACGTATGGATGTGCCGGCAGGTTATGAGGTAGATGAACTGCCTAAACAAATGGTGGTAAAATTAAACGAGTACGACGAAGGAATGTTTGAATACCGTATTACCAATTCCAACGGGGTGATCTCACTCCGCAGCCGCCTCCGCCTCAGCCGGGCCAATTTTCAGCCGGATGAGTATGAACTGCTGAGAGAATTTTTCAGCATGGTAGTGGCCAAGCATAACGAACAGATCGTATTCAAAAAGAAAAAATAATCTTTAGCAATTAGCTTGTGATGATGAATAAGAAAACAATGGCAGGGAGATTTTTCATGAGTTGTGTGGCTGTGGCGCTTTCGCTGACAGCCATAGCAGCAGATGGGGAATACAGTGTAGCCCGCATTCCGCTATCATTACTCAAAAATGCCAATGTGGTACGCCGCCTCGAAGCCGAAGAGTTTGTTCTGAAAAGCCCGGCAGAGGCCACCTATAAACGTAAAATAGTGCTGACCATTATGAATGCCGCCGGAGATGGTTATGCCGGCCTGGTTCATTACTATAACAAATTTGTAGAAATAAAATCAATCGAAGGATACCTGTATGATGCAACCGGTAAAGAGCTGAAGAAGCTTAAAAGCAAAGATATTCAGGACAGAAGTGGCGTGGACGACAACAACCTGATTGATGATACCCGCTATAAGGAGCATAATTTTTACTATAAGGTATATCCTTATACAGTGGCGTATGAGGTAGAGTTGAAATATAACGGTACCATGTTTTACCCGGACTGGTATCCGCAGCCTTATCAGTTGCAATCTGTTCAGGAGAGCCGTTTTGTGCTGACCTGCCCGGAAAATTATGACTTCCGCTACAAGGCTTATCAGTATGACGGACAGCCCGTAGTCGCAACGAATAAAGGCACCAAATCCTATACCTGGGAGATTAAGAACCTGCCGGCATTTTCGCGGGAAGCATATGCACCCGGCAACCGGCGTCTTCGCCCGCTGGTATTGTTTGGTCCCACCGAGTTTGAAATGCAGAGCTATAAAGGCAATATGCGCAACTGGGAAGACCTGGGTAAATTTATTTATGCCCTGCGTCAGGGAAGAGACGAATTGCCTGATGACGTGAAGCGGACCGTGCATCAGTTGACAGATAACCTGGCAGATCCGGCCGCCAAAGTAAAAGTATTGTATGAGTTTCTGCAGCAAAACTCGCGTTATATCAGCATACAACTGGGTATTGGAGGCTGGCAGCCATTTGATGCAAAATTTGTAGCAGCTAAAAAGTATGGTGACTGCAAGGCCCTTTCCAATTATATGCTGGCCCTGTTGAAAGAAGCAGGCATACCTTCCCTGTATACAGTGATCTCTGCCGGCGATGGACGGGAAGATATTTTTACCGACTTCCCTTCTTCACAGTTTAATCATGCCATTGTCTGTGTGCCGCTGGCAAAGGATACTCTCTGGCTGGAGTGCACCGATCAGTTTAAATCCTGTGGTTATATGGGCGGGTTTACCGGCAACAGGCATGCACTCGTGGTCGACGAAAACGGCGGAAAACTGGTACGCACACCGCTATACAGTATGAGTGAAAACAGGCAGATAAGGAATATAAAGGCATCGCTCGATCAGGATGGTGATCTGCTGCTTAAAGCCAATACACTTTATACGGGTATGCAACAGGACGATCTGCATTATTTGCTGACCCGGCTCACCAAAGACAAATTAAAAGAACATCTTACCGAAGAACTCAGTTTTGCCACTTATGATATTAACAGCTTTGATTATAAGGAAGAAAAAGCAAGACTGCCGCTGCTGCAGGAAAACCTCGATGTATGGGTACGCGGCTATGCAAGTATAACGGGCAAACGCCTTTTTATTGTTCCCAATATCATGTCAAAAGCAGGGTCGAGGCTTGATAAGGATACAGCCCGTAAGTATCCCGTCGAACTCCGGTATGCCTATGTGGATATAGACACTGTGACCATCGATCTGCCGGCTGGATTTGCGCCGGAGTCGGTGCCTGCAGAAAATAAGATCAGCAGCATATTTGGACAATATAGTAGTTCTGTAAAAGTAGAAGGAAGTAAAATGACTTATTTCCGGAAAATGGAGCATGCAGGGGGGCAGTTTCCGCCATCTGCCTATGAAGAGCTGGCTAAATTCTATGAAGCGATCTATAAAGCCGATCGCGCCAGGGTTGTGCTCACACGTACCGAAGCTGCACCGGCCAAGGGATTTTAAACGGCAACCAAAATAAATGAGAAGGCCACGCTTGCTGCGTGGCTTTTTTATGTATACAGATCACGAAGCCTGATCGGCAATATGCAGCCGGTGATAAATGCGATGCATAACAGGGGCCAGTATGATGCCTATATTGGTAATAAAAACAATACCGCTGAACAGAGCATATAGTGACGAGAACCATTTACCCCCTGTAGTTGTGATCTCTACAACGGGCCCCATACCGCTCAGGATCATCGAGGCATTATGGAGGGAGTCGAGCCAGGCAATACCTGCCGTATAATGATAACCGGCAATGCCAATAAGCAAACATACCAGCATAATGGCCAGCGATACGAATACATTACGGGCCACACGCTGATAAAAAACGGTCATTGGGGCCAACTTCTGTTTGCGATGTTCATACATAATGTACTATTGAATATCAGGGACAATTATTGCTAAATGACTCATCGGCCGCAGCCTTGAGCTGCAACTGGATCGCTGGTTTTTCGCTGTCGATTTCCTCTTTAAGTAACAAAAGCAGGGCATATCCTTTGCACAGATCAATAACAGCCCAGTTGCCATCGAAGCCAGGACATACAAACGTGCCGGGTTTGCCTCCCTGTTCGCTCATTACCCAGCTTCCCAGTGCATAAGAATAATTGTTATACTCTTTAGGCGCTGATTTATACAGCGATGTTTGAGCCTGTATCTGTAATAATGTATTGACTGAGCTCTCGCTTAATATCTGTTTGTTGCCAAACTTCCCCTTATTCATGAGCATGGCCAGGAATTTAATATAATCATCGGCCGTCGTGAGGGCTCCGCTGGCCGGGCTGATAGCGCTTCCATCCAACGGGCTGAAACTGGTACGACGCATGGTAAGCGGGGTAAATAATTTCTGTTTGATCAGGACATCAAAATTTTTCTTGCTGATTATTTCCAGCACACGCCCGGCAATATTGGGTCCCATTTCGCCATACCAGAAATCCTGTGTGGGGTTGGCCCTGATCTCCCTGGATGCATAAGCATCCACTTCTTCGGGCAGGGTCTTTTTGGTGCGCTTAAATAATTTGCTTTCACTATCCTTAATACCGGTCATATGAGCCAGGCAGGTACGCAGGGTGATATAATTTTTGCCATAACGGGCAAATTCCGGAAGCCAGCGGCTGACCTTATCGTCGAGGCTCAGTTTGCCTTCATCAACAAATACCATGACCAGTGCCGCAGTAAGCCATTGACTGGCAGCTCCAACAGGCGCCTGGGTTTTACTGTTGAACTCTCCCAGCTCTTTTTTATGTACAAGCGTATCGCCCGCTTTCCAGACCATTGCTACCAGGTTCTTTCCCAATACTTTCTGATTGATCTGGAGGGCTTCATCCAGGGCTGCAAAAGCTCCCTGTGAACGGGCGGGCTGCAAGAATAACAGGAAAAGCGTCACCAAACTGAATTTCAGGCAGGTTTGGAGGCATTTATATGACATACTTACGGGATTTTTTGGCTTGGATTATGATTTGTGATCAAAGACTAAAAATAACTAAAAAACTACCCGGGAGGTCTATGGCCTGCCGGACAATTAAAAAGATATGAACTTAGGAAATTTTACCATCAAAGCAGCCGAAGCATTTCAGCAGGCACAGCAGCTTGCCTTTAATGCACGGAATGCGAACATCGAAACCGAGCATATCCTCAAGGCATTGCTTGAGCAGGAGGATTCGCCGGTAGAATTTTTGCTCAAGAAGAATAATGTAACAGTCAACCTGCTTGACAGCAAGCTGGATGAACTGATCAGTAAGTTGCCTACTACTTCTGGCGATGCGGCACAACAGATCAGCCGCGATGCCAATAATGTGGTATTAAGAGCAGGGGCGGTGCTGAAAACATTCAATGATGAATTCATCACCCCCGAGCACCTGTTGCTGGCGATTGTACAGGGCAGCGATGCTGCGGCCAAACTGCTCAAAAATGCAGGACTTACCGAAAAAGGGTTGATCACAGCCATCCGCGATTTGCGTAAGGGCGAAACAGTGACCTCACAAACCCAGTCGCAGGAGTTCAATGCACTTAATAAATATGCAAAGAACCTGAATGAACTGGCCCGTCAGGGTAAACTGGATCCTGTAATTGGCCGGGATGAAGAGATTCGCCGTACGTTGCATATCCTTTCGCGCCGGACCAAAAACAACCCTATCCTGGTTGGTGAACCCGGTGTGGGTAAGACAGCCATTGCCGAAGGTATCGCACATCGTATTGTGAATGGTGATGTGCCGGAAAACCTGAAATCAAAGATCATTTATGCACTGGATATGGGCCTGCTTATTGCCGGGGCAAAATATAAAGGCGAATTTGAAGAACGTCTCAAAGCAGTAGTGAAGGAAGTAGCCGGCAGTGATGGAGAGATCATTCTTTTCATCAATGAAATTCACACGCTGGTAGGTGCCGGCGGAGGAGAGGGAGCCATGGATGCTGCCAATATCCTGAAACCTGCACTGGCTCGTGGTGAACTGCGTGCCGTGGGTGCCACTACTCTCAATGAATACCAGAAATTTTTTGAAAAAGATAAAGCGCTGGAACGCCGTTTTCAAAAAGTAATGATTGATGAACCCAGCGAAGAAGACGCGATATCTATTTTACGCGGTCTGAAGGATCGTTACGAAACCCACCACCATGTCCGTATCAAAGACGAAGCGATTATAGCAGCCGTGGAGCTTTCCAGCCGTTATATCACCGACCGCTTTTTACCCGATAAGGCCATTGACCTGATTGATGAAAGTGCGGCCAAACTTCGCCTTGAAATGAATTCCATGCCCGAAGAACTGGATACGCTGGAGCGTCAGATCCGGCAGTTGGAAATTGAGCGGGAAGCTATCAAACGTGAGAATGATGAGGCGAAGCTGAAAGAGTTGAACACCGATATAGCCAACCTGGCGGTGCAACGCGATACGCTGAAAGCAAAATGGAAAGAAGAAAAAGAGCTCGTGGATAAAATACAGGGAGCCAAGGCGGAAATTGAAAACCTCAAACAACTGGCCGAAAGAGCAGAGCGGGAAGGTGATTATGGCAAAGTAGCCGAAATACGTTACGGAAAGATCAAGGAACAGGAAAATGTGGTAACGAATCTTACTGCTCAACTGGTCAACTCTTCCGAAAAACGCCTGTTGAAGGAAGAAGTAGATGCCGAGGATATTGCAGAAAGTGTAGCCAAGGCAACCGGTATACCCGTTACGAAAATGCTGCAGAGTGAGCGTGATAAATTGCTGCATCTCGAAGAGCATCTGCACGAGCGGGTAGTAGGGCAGGATGAAGCCATTGTGGCTGTAGCCGATGCCATTCGCCGTAGCAGGGCCGGACTGCAGGATCCGCGTAAACCCATCGGCTCATTTATTTTCCTCGGTACAACCGGCGTAGGTAAAACTGAGCTGGCGAAAGCACTGGCCGAATATCTTTTCGACGATGAGTCGATGATGACCCGTATCGACATGAGTGAGTACCAGGAAAAACATACCGTGAGCCGCCTTGTAGGAGCTCCTCCGGGATATGTAGGTTACGATGAAGGCGGCCAGCTCACCGAAGCGGTAAGGCGCAAACCCTATAGCGTTGTATTGCTCGATGAGATTGAAAAGGCTCACCCCGATGTATGGAATGTACTCCTGCAGGTACTGGATGATGGACGCCTTACTGATAATAAAGGACGTGTGGTGAATTTTAAAAACACCATCATCATCATGACGAGCAATATCGGCAGCCACCTGATCATGGACGCGTTTGAGAATGTGAACGAGAAGAATATTGAAGAAGCTGCGGCAAAAGCAAAAGTGGAAGTCATGAACCTGCTGCGACAAACGATCAGACCCGAGTTTCTTAACCGGGTAGATGAGATCATCATGTTCCAGCCCCTGCTCAAAAAAGAGATCATGGGCATCGTGAAGATCCAGCTCGAAAACCTGAAAGCACTCGTAGCCCAAAGCGGTATTCAACTACAGTTTAGCGACTATGCACTGGAGTACCTGGCCGATCAGGGATTTGATCCCCAGTTTGGCGCACGGCCACTCAAAAGGCTTATTCAGAAGGAAATCGTGAATCAATTGAGCCGTCGTATACTGGCTGGTGATATAGACAGGTCACATCCGGTACTGATAGATGTATTTGACAATACAGTCGTATTCCGCAATGCACAGGAAGAAATAGAACGCAGCACCAGTAAAAAATAAAGATCATTAGCAAGATAAATAAGGCCTCCGACCGGAGGCCTTTCTTTTTGGATAAAAGACAAGCTGCACGACCGGTTGTTTTGTATCTTTAGTACCTCACCTTACCAATAACTTGCTATGAAAAAAAGCATTTGTCTTGCTGTTTTATCAATTTTTATACTTTATAGTCAGGCACAGCGCACCACCCAGGAAAAACTGGGTTATTCTGCTGGCACCAAACTGCTGATCATTCATGCCGATGACCTGGGTGTCAGTCATTCCGAGAATCAGGCTACCATACAGGCTATGGAAAAGGGTTCGGTAAACTCGGCCAGCATCATGGTGCCCTGTCCCTGGTTCAGCGAGATAGCCACCTATGCCAGCACACACCCCGGGGCAGACTTTGGTCTGCATCTCACCCTGACCAGCGAATGGAAATATTACAAATGGGCCGGCCTTACAGGAGCCATCGTTACCCCCGGACTGCATAATAAGCTGGGTTTCCTGTTTGCTTCTGTAGATTCTGTTTACCGAACCGCCCAGTTGCAGGAAGTAGAAAAAGAATTACGCTCTCAGATAGATAAGGCACTGGCTGCAGGTATAGATGTGACTCATTTTGACTCACACATGGCTGCATTGTTTGGCCGGCATGATTATCTCAAACTGTTGATTTCGTTGGGACGTGAGTATCGTGTACCTGTACTGCTTACCAAAGACGGACCCCGCTCACCGATGGATGCTGAAATAAAGGCTTTCCTGACAGATAAGGATGTGCAATTGGATCAGATATACACTGCCACACCTGCCGATTATAAAAGCGGCATGAAACAGTATTATGAAAAAGTATTACGCAGCCTGCAACCAGGTGTAAGCGAACTGATCATTCATACGGCCTATGATGATAAGGAAATGCAGGCTATTACCGTAGACCATCCTGACTGGGGAGCCGCATGGCGCCAGGCCGATTACAATTTTTTCAGTAGTGCCGAATGCCGTAAAATACTGGCCGAGCAGAATATTCAACTTGTAACCTGGCGTGAACTCCGGGATAAGATCGTTCGCAAATAAAATCTTTTTAAACAACAGTGGCGCATGAACGATGATTTGTTGCGGGATATTGAAAGCCGCGCTGATATCGAACACCTCATTGACTATTTTTATTCGCAGGTAAAAACAGATCCTTTGTTGGGTTACATCTTCAATGATGTGGCTAAGGTCAATTGGGAAGAACATACACCGGTGATCGTAGATTTTTGGGAAACTATTCTGCTGGATAATCCCGTATATCGGAAAAATGCGATGGAAGTACATTATATACTTCATCAGAAAACTACGTTTACAACAGCACATTTCGAACGCTGGCTATTGCTATTCAGGTCATCTGTACAAACACTTTTCCGGGGACCCAGAGCCGATCTGGCTATCAAACGGGCAGAAGGCATAGCCGGAGTAATGCAATATAAAATGGGCGTATCGTAATCTTCGAATCAGTAACGGCCCTTCTACAGGGTAAGCGCCCCCGGCTGTAGCCCGTATTTGTACCTGTACGGCATTTTTTTCTTTATTGAATGAAGGTGCCCGGTTCCTGCTGGCACAATTTTGACGGATATTGAGGGTCATCTGCCTGGCAGAATTTAATAAACCAAATCGCCTGCATGAAAAACCTCGTACCCTTTGTGGCCAGTACCGGCCCCATTACCTTCCTCTTCCGGTTATTACTGTTGTTGCTCTTGCTTTTTATGATCGGCTGGTTATTTGTCGAAGCAGCACTTTTTATTCGTCTCTTCGATGTAGTATTGGCGCCAGCCCTGCCCGTGCAGCCACCTGCAGGTTGATGAAGGTAAGCATATAAATACCCGCTGCAGGGTATGGGGCAGACTCTTCTGTGGTTTTATTTTTCGTGTAAATAAAGCCCTCTATGAAATATGCAGTATTGATGCTGGTCGGCATTTCCATAGCACAGATCGCCATGGGCAGACAGTGCGACGAAATAAAGATTGATCTAAAAAAAGGAACCGTCAATAAATTGAAATTAAATGCATCGCAGGAAGCCATTAAGAAAAAAATGCCCTGTGCTACCGGCGATACACCCGATGGCTCCAGCTTCAATTGCGGAGGAGGAGTATTCTTCGGAAATGATCAGTTTTATTTTTACTCCGGCAGGGATTATGTAAATATCCGCAAAGGATTTACAGGCACGTTATCTATACCATTACTTGAAAAAACTGAAGCCGAGGCCACAAGCCTTCTTGGCCAGCCAGACCAGATAGAAACACCCGGCAAGCGCCGGTTTATATTTTATAAAAGAAAGTACGGAAGTCTGGTCTTAAAGATCGGTAACGATAAGGTCGAAGAAATATTTATGTATAGCGTAGCTCCGGCCGGAGTAAAATTATGCCTCTGATAAAACAGGCATAATAAATTCCCTATTTTGCGGCATGCCTTCACATAAACCATCCTTTTCTTTTGTAAGTGGTTTTCTCTTACTGTTTGCCGTATATCATCTACCCGAGTTTTTTGATGCTTTTTGGATAATGGCGGTATGCCGTATTGGCTTCCTGGCACTCGCTTTTTTTCTCGCTCGCTGGCAGGGCTGGAAGGGATTGGGAGGCTATGGACTGCCTTTTCATGCCGGTTGGTGGAAAAACCTGCTGCCCGGTATATTGCTGGGTCTGATCACCTTTACAGTCAGTCAGCTGATTGCTCTGTTGCTGCATTGGGAAACGTTGACACTGCAGGTGTCAGCAGCCGGTATGATACAGCAATTGCCCATTCTTCTTTTATTTACTTTTTTTCCTTCAATAGCAGAAGATATCCTTACCCGCGGTTATCTGCATGGTCATCTGCGCTCCATGAGTTCTGCGATGTGGATTGCCTGCTCGGCTTTCGTTTTTACCGGCAATCATATCTGGCGGTTAAATGATGGCCCGGCCGTGATCTGTTACCTGCTGGTGATGGGGTTGGTATTGGCCTATGCAGTGCGCATTACGGGCTCACTCTGGCTTGCCTTTGGCATTCACTGGGGCTTGAATATAGCTTACCTGTTCGTATCTATGTTTTTCAAAAGCCGGTCATTAACCACCGGTAGCGGCCCTACCTGGGTATACGCTACCTGTCTGGCCGGCCTTGGCCTGGTACTGCTGGCTGGCAAGCCACGGAAATGGGCTGTGAGCAAACGCTGATCCGTAATTACCCCGCAAAATCAGGTACAAATGCGGAAAGGGAAAAGGCCCGGTTACTGAACTGGCATCATTTTTTCCTGTAGCTTTATAATCGCATCCGAAAGGCTGCGGCATAAAAGATCCAATCTGTATCTATGAATCAACCAGCACCTGTGAACACAGCCACCAAACCCACCAACTTGTTTCTGCGCATAGCCGTCATATTGATTGCAATAGGTGCCACCGCATTTGGTACCTGGTATTATTTTTCAAAATCAGACAACCCTTCTTCATCCGGTACGACTATTATCTCCGGTAGTCAGAAAGATACGGTTGAGACGCCTGCCGTTCCTCCTCCAGATAGGAAAGCGGAGTTTGATAATAAGCTCGCCCACATTACCAATGGCGATACATCCGGCCTGTGGCCAGTGAAAACGGAGTATCCACTGCCTGGTGCCTTACTGCCGCATAAACGTATACTGGCCTTTTATGGTAACCTGTATTCAAAACAAATGGGTATACTCGGCGAGCTGCCACCCGATCAAATGCTGCAGAAATTACAGGAAGAAGTTAAAGTATGGCAAGCCGCCGATACAGCTATTGAAGTGGTACCCGCACTGCATTATATAGCTGTTACGGCGCAGCAGGCTCCGGGCAAAGGAGGCAAACACCGGCTGCGTATGCCTTTTCACCAGATAGATTCCATTCTGGGTCTGGCCAAACGCATCAACGCACTCGTGTTTATAGACATACAGGTTGGTCTCAGTACTTTGCAACAGGAAATACCCGAGTTGGTCAACTATCTCAAAATGCCGCATGTACATCTGGGTATTGATCCCGAATTTTCCATGAAAGGCGGACAGGCTCCGGGAAAAGTAGTGGGCACATTTGATGCTGCAGATATCAATTATGCAGCAGAGTACCTGGCCAAACTGGTAAAGGAAAATAACCTGCCTCCCAAAGTGCTGGTGATCCATCGGTTTACACGCAACATGGTCACCAATACCCGGCAGATCAAAACTAGGCCGGAGGTTCAGCTCGTAATGGATATGGATGGCTGGGGCGGCCCCCAGCTTAAATTCAATACCTACCGGCAGTTTATACATAAGGAACCAGTAGAGTTTACCGGCTTCAAATTGTTTTATAAAAACGATACAAAAAATAATAACCGGCTGCTCACGGCTCCCGAAGTTCTGGCCCTCAAACCACAGCCCGTCTACATACAGTATCAGTAATTCAGTATACAGAGCCAACGAAATGCTACGCTCTGTTGTCAATGCAGTAAATATGTTTATGCGATACACTATCGTAGTAGTCTTCGTATTGCTTATGGCATGCAACAAAAAGAAAGACAGTTGTGATCAGTATACGGATGCGAAGGTTGTCTGGACTGGCCCCGTAGCGGGCGATGGGTGTGACTGGATGATCTATATGAATGGCGCATATGTGCATCCCGATTATTTACCGCAATCATTTCAGGAAAACGAGAAGCAGGTTAAGATCTGTTACAAAACAACAAAGGAGCAGTTTCATTGCGGACTCTCCGGTGCGGGTGTACCGGTTATTTCTATAAAGGACATAAAGGAATAGCGTTCATTTTTTCTTTAGGGCAGGAGCAACAAAATTTACATAGACCGAAGCAGCTACTGCTGTCAGCAAACTGATCAGTGTGATTTTGTCAACAAGTGAAGGTGGCCAGGAGTACCCTGTGATTTTATCAAGACAATATTTGATAAATGAATTCGGTAAATGCTGTTCACCCAGTTGATGTTTGATATCCCAGTGCCAGTCTGTTAACGGACAGTATCCCCATCCATACCAGATGCCCAGTATACCCCAGGATGCTGCAGTCAGTACTAATGTGATCAGGTGCCAGCGACGGGTACGTTTCCATATCCAGCCGGTAAGGTTGAATACAATCAGACCCACATGCAGCAGAGTAAGGAGAATATCCAGCAGGCGTAGCATAGTGCTTTAAAGATAATTTAATGAGCTGGTCTCTGTAAATATCCGGTCGGTATTACTGTGTGTGGCGTCGTCATAATCGTATAACTATGTGAGCAGCAGCTTATTTTCAGGGCATCTGCCAGACACAAAAAAAAGCCGTTATGCTGCCCCCTGTGTATGAAAGTTATCCATATTAGTTGTTAATAAAATATTTTAGTTGGGAACGGATTTTTCCGATATTTTTAGTCAATGCAACAAGACCATTATCACCTTCTCCTCACTATTTATGAGATCGTAAAGGATGACCCCCATCCGGAATCGTATACCTGCCGTCCGCGCGAGTTGATCCTTCGCCAGTTGCAGGACTGGTCTTTTATTCAACAGCAACTTCATCAACTGGAATCAGAGGAACTGGTGCGTACCGAACAGCAGGATACGCTGATCATACGCATTACAGCTGCCGGCCTCGAAAAGGCAAGAGCTGGTAATTCATACGTCAGCTGATAACGTCAGCTCCAGGATTGTTTCAAAAAACGTAACCAGTTTTTGTAGCAAATGTTTTCAATATCATTTGCAGAATAACCTCTTGCTTTGAGTAATTCAGGCACACGGTTGAGGTCAGCAATAGTATCGAGATCATAAGGGCATTGTTCTTTTCCAAAACCACCGTCAAGGTCAGAGCCAATACCTGCATGCAGGCTATTGCCGGCCAGCTGGCAGATATGATCAATGTGATCAATTGCGATATGGAGATTGCATTGCGTGCCCTCGGGTGTAGACTTACCACGGATCCAGCCAGGCACCATCATCCAGGCATCGAGAGGGGCGCCAATCACTGCACCGCGCTGGATGAGTGCACTGATCTGCTCATCGCTGAACTGCCTGTTGTGATCTACCAGCGCACGGCAATTATTATGACTGGCCCATACCGGCCCATTAAAATGATCCATTGCCTGCCAGAAGGCATCATCGCAGAGGTGAGTTGCGTCCAGAATAATACCCAGTTGTTCCATTTCACGTAATAAAGCCAGGCCGTTGGCTCCCATTTGCCCGGTGGCATCTGTGCCATTGGCATATCTGCCCGGTCCATAATGAGCTGGACCCAGAGCCCGCAGGCCATAGGTGTGTGCTACGTGTAAATGATCAAGTGTGACGAGGGAATCGGCCCCTTCAAGGCTCAGGATATACCCAATGGGCAGTCCCGATTTATCGGTTGTACTATTCCACAGAGTGAGATGTTCTTCGAGCGACGAAAAATCTGCAATCTGTCGCATTTCACCAGCAGCTTCCATTGCCCTGTACCAGGCCAGTTGCCCCTGCGTCTGGGCCCATGCCTGCTCGGGAGAATGCCAGCCGGGCAATGGATTATCAGGAGCTACATATCGCGCAATCTGGGTGGCTACAACCAGCCCGATATTTCCCGCACGCAGGGCAGGGAGTGATACCGTGCCAAGCCTGCGATCGGGTTTATCTGTCATACCACTTTCACGAAGCCGTATATCTGCTACAGGCAAACGGAGATCCCTGTTCCATTCCAGTGCATTCATTGATAGATCCAGATGCGCATCAATGATTAACATGAAAAATAATTAATTAAATAATAAAAAATAGCAGAGTAATACTACTGCCCCATTATACCCGCAGTTTCCTGTTACGTGCTGTAATAAGCCACTCACCGGCAACCTCGTTGTTTTCAATGACAACAGCCCGTTCATACAAGGCTACTGTAGGACATACATGGAAAGGTAATGCCCAGAGTAATGTGCCCACTGGCGGAATAGCCGCATTTGCAGCAACCTTCAACACCAGGTGTTCTTCGCTGTGGCCAATCGGTTCCAGTCCGGTTGCGTTCAGGAAATGCGCACGGCGCAGCAGATCGTTTTCTGAAGCCACCGATTTATGTCCCAGGTCGGCACATACAATGCCCGGAAGGGGATTGGATACAATACGCGTCAGTAATACCGCTGCCGGAAGAAAGGCCTGTTCAGGACATCCGTCCAGGTATCCCTTATCCCAGAACACAAATGTACCCGGGCTGCAGATCACATTGCTGCGCCGGGCATGTATGGGAAAACTGGGCGACCCTCCGGCAATGATGCTGGCTACCGGTATACATTGTGTATGCAGCTTTTGCTGCAGGTCCAACACACGGTTAAAGGCTTCATCGCAGCGCAGGCGGCGTTGCTCAGGATCCACATCACGTATATGACCATCATAAGCGTGCAAGCCCGCCAGTTCAAGGTGACTGGCCGTATGTACAAACGCACAAAGCTCTTCTGCTTCTTCGGGTACAATGCCACTCCGGTTCATGCCCGTGTTGAGATCAATATATACCGGCAAAATACGTCCTGCGGTTTGCATACTTTCCTGTAGCAGTGCTGCATTGGCCAGATGATCGGCCACGCACGAAAAGCGGGTGGCAGGGTAGAGCTGCTGTAACTGTATAAATCGCTGAAGTTTGGCTGCATTCAGTGTATAAGCCAGCAATACATCGGGAGCGCCACAGGCACCGAGCATATCGGCTTCGGCGATGGTAGCGCATTTGAATGCAGTGATACCGGCATTGAGCATGAGCCGGGTCACATCTGCGCTTTTATGTGTTTTCACATGTGGCCGCAGCCGTTCCGGACCGCCAGTCATTGCAATAGCTGTATTGATATTTGCTTTCACACGGTCAGCAAACAGTAGTAAGGCCGGTGAGTCAATCTGCTCGGCGTCCTTTACATGGTACCAGGTATCTGTCATATATACGATCTTATCCGATTTCAAAAATACCTTCTATTTCCACAGCTACATTGCCCGGCAACGAGCCCATGCCCACGGCGCTGCGGACACCAATACCGTCTTCTCCCCATAATGAGGCAAATAATTCGCTGCAGCCATTGATAATAACAGGATGTTTTTCGTACTCCGGTGTGGCATTGACCATACCCAGTAGTTTAATAACACGTTTGATACGCCCCAGATCCCCTAAATGTTTTTTGAGTGAAGTAAGGATGGCCAGACCGCATTGACGTGCGGCCAGTTGACCTTCTTCATCAGAAATATCCAGTCCCAGTTTTCCCTTAATAAAACTACCATCGGTCCGGATAGATACATGTCCTGATACATATACATGTGATCCGGTTTGCAGGCAGCTTTTATAAATTCCTTTTGAACCAGGCAGCACGGGGAGTTCAAGACCGAGTTCTGCCAGTTTTTCTTCAATAGTCATATGTAGTTGTTTAAATAAATAAGTTTAAAATAAGTGTTCCCAGTAAACCCAGGACCGCTACCAGTGTTTCCATCAGTGACCAGGAGCGGATAGTATCTTTTATACTGAGATTGAAATATTCCTTATACATCCAGAAGCCGGCATCATTTACATGCGAAAACATAAGGCTGCCGGCACCAATGGCGATTACCATCAGGTTGGGATCGGCACCGGTGCTTACAATAATCGGTGCCATAATACCCGCAGCAGTAAGTCCTGCCACCGTAGCCGAGCCTACACATACACGTATAATAGCGGCTATAAGCCAGCCCAGAATCAACGGATTGATGGTCCATCCCTGAAGCGACCGGGCAATAGCATCGCTGACTCCACTATCCATAAATACCTGCTTTAGTGCTCCTGCTCCCGATACTACCAGCAGGATCAGGGCTACGTCTTTCACCGCATCACCATAAAAGCCCATTATCGCTTTCAGGCTTTTTCCCTGGCGGCAACCCAGCGACCAGGTTGCGATCAGCAGTGACAACAGCATTACAATGGCCGGATCACCCACAAACCGTAACCAGCCGGTTGTTGTAGCCGACAGGTCAATGGCCCAGGGTAGTGCAGTGGTAAGTATGAGTAACAATACAGGTAGCAGTGCAGTGAGTAAACTGTTGGCAGCGCCGGGCAGCTGCTGCGCTTCCAGATTTTTAGGTTGAAAGGTTTGTAATGGCTGACTCCTGATTTTTTTCAGCGTCTGGGCAAACAAAGGCCCGGCAATAAGTATCGTGGGGATGGCAATGATCAGTCCGTAAATGAGCGTAAGCCCCATACTGGCATTAAACTGGGGAACCAGCGCCGTGGGCGAAGGGTGAGGTGGCAAAAAACCATGTGTGACCGATAAGGCGGCCAGTAAAGGAATGCCCACATATACAGCAGGCAGTTTGGTCTGATACACCACAGAAAAAACCAGCGGCACCAGCAGTACAAATCCAACATTGTAAAAAAGAGGAATGCCCACAATAAAACCAGTCAGCGACATAGCCAATAGCAAGTACCGCCGTCCAAACAGACGGATGAGCGTATCGGCGATTTGCTGTGCAGCACCACTCTCTGCCACCAGTTTACCCAACATGGCGCCCAGACAAATGATGATCACCAGCGAACCCAGCATATCGCCAATGCCTTTTTGTACGGAAGTCATTACCGAACCGGCAGGTATGCCCAGCCATAAACCCGCTCCGATGGAAACCACCAGAAATGCCAGAAAAGGATTAAAACGGGCCCAGGTGATCAGCAGAATCAGTACTGCTATACATACGGCTACAATAAGCAGGGTCATATCCAGGTTTGATAATGAAGATACAGGTTCTGAATCAATACACCAGTGTGTATAGTGCTCAACTTGTCATGTTGCACAATAAAAAAAGCCGTGGAAATTTCCACGGCCATTGTTCCGGTAAGTAAGGAAATGATTTTAGCGGCGTTTGAGCGTTTCAAGTTCTGCCCGCAGCTGATCAATTTGTGCCTGTTGCTCCTTGATAGAAGCAATCAGTACCGGAACCAGGCTTTCCATATCAATAGTTTTAACTGTTGCATTGCGGTAACTGTTTTTTCCTGACATGAAAGAATAAGGTTTCTTATGCACCAGGCCAGGTAATACCTGCTGAAAATCTTCAGCCATAAAACCATACTGACGGCCGGAAGGCAGTTTCAGATGGCTGTACTGCCGCGTATTATATTCAAAAGTCATTGGCTGCAATGAGGTGATCACTTTTAATGGCTCACTGATGTTGCTTACATTGGTCTTGATCATATTGTCAGTAAGATCCTGTGCCTGTACCTGCTGCAGGCTGATAAGAGTGACAACTGATAATACAACGGATTTCAGGTAGAGAGAGACTTTGCGCATATGCTTTGATTTAGAATGTGAGAGAAGATAAATAAATCGGAATCAGCCAATGGCTGTTTCGGTAACGATCCTTCAGCCGCATGGGCTGATCAGGCAATATTGGGAGGAGGAGTCTGTGTTTCTAAAAAAACATCGGCCAGCAGGTGCATTTCATTCGCCAGACTGATTGTACGGGCAGGGGTGGGCAACAAATAAAAAAGATAAGCTGGCTTATCCATTACTTCTTCCGCAAAAGAAACTTCTGCACCGCGACTGTTTTTCTGTTCCTGCTCCAGGTCCCAGTCAGCCGTCCACGAAGATGTGGGCTCTTGTTTGCTCTGCTCCTGAACCAGCGGAAAAACGGCCCGCACCAGCAGGAGGCTGAGAAAGAAAACAGCTATGATATGGAGCCAGTGCTTTTTGATCATGGAGTTCTTAAAGACAGTTCAGAAAACTGTGATGCAAAA
This sequence comes from Chitinophagaceae bacterium, assembly GCA_047600605.1. GTDB lineage: Bacteria > Bacteroidota > Bacteroidia > Chitinophagales > Chitinophagaceae > CAYMZZ01. Next base: position 1,012,457 of record JASGKK010000002.1, read on the forward strand.
TTACTGACTCCGGCTTTTTCTGCGAAAACATCTCCGGTTTTTTAGCAAAAAAGAAATAGATAAAGAAATGCTAAAAAGGCTATTTATGTATTATTATTTTATATATGTGTTGTCTTTTCTGATACGGCAGGCAATCGGTTCATTATAGCCATTTATTTCTTTTTCTGTCCCAGGTCATAATACCAATCTTGAATTGTACGGGGTTTTTGAACTGATTGGCGACCGATCCCACCACATAGGCTCCCAACTTGAATTTAATGAGTGGATAGAAAGGGACTTTAAATACACGTTCCACTCCTGCAAAAACTTCCGCATAACGAAGATTGCGTTCAGGTGCATATAAAAAACCACCGCCGGCAACCTCGCGCAACTGTATTTTTTTGAACAAAGGAATTTTATTTACGATAGTGCCATTGAACTCATGCAGGTAGTTGAGTTGATAAAAGCGTTTGAAAACAGGGAATGTGGAGTCGAGTGATTGAAATGCTTCCTGCGGATTAAGAAACAGGAGTGGGTCACCCCTGCGTTGAAACTGATAATCCACCAGTCGCAGGTCACGGCGATTCAGAAAGGTACCGGTTCTGAAATGATATTTGCTGATGCCGGCTGTGCCCAGTTTCAATTCCTGGCGAATACCGTTTTCGATATAATCAAAATCAACCTTACTATTAAAAGGACCAGCTATACCTTTTCGCCAGAGCATATAAAAAGTAGGCCAGTGTGAGCCCAGAATGATTTTTTCACGGGGCTCACGTATATATTGCTGTCCCGGCGTATAGTCGACCTGGATTTTTCCATACAAAGCATTGTAAGGATCAAAAGCAACAGCCCGGTTATCATCCAGGATATCTCCGAACAAACTGTCTACAAGCGATCCTGTTTTATAATTACTGATAGATCGCCTTAACGCCATATCCAGTGAAGTATGCAGATAAAGACCGTTCCATAATTCCAGTCCATGCCCCACACCCAATGCATTATCCAGGTAAATGTTATTGCGTTTGATCATATTGATCCAGGCATCGCCACTATAGATAAAATCGAAATCACGGTTAAGTTTTAGCGTATAATATCCCCTGTTAAAGGGATTATACAGACGGTAAAAATTAAGAGACCCGTTGAGGTCTTTGTTTCGGAAGCCATAACTGAGATTACCGAAAACAGTGATCACCTTACGCGACTCGGGTACGCGGTTATAAAATACGGTAGGGCTGATCCGGAAACCGCCGGGTTGTAAGGGCTGAAAAAGTGTTACTACTGACGGCAGTGACCATACACGTTCACGGGGCCGGAAATAAAAATTCTGTCCCGCAAATAATACTTTTTTCCAGGTCACTGTATTGGTGACCTTATCAACCGAATCGAGGTAAGGTTTACTGGTTACGACTCGTTGTATGCTGTCTTTATAGCGAATAAACTGCAACTCCTTAACGGTAAGGGGCTCGGTGCGTGTCTGATTCCAGAAACTGCTGTCGCGCTCATAAGCTTCCTGCGCTGTCACACTTACCTCGGGACCAAAATAACGAGGAGGGAATTGTTTGTTCAATTCAAATTGCTGATAACTGGCTACAGTGCTTCCGCTCAGTTTTCCTTTTCCATGTGCCGAATAATAATTGAACTCCTGCCGGGTGATCATCCAGGCTTTGTTGTCAACGAGGCTGTATTGCTGTATCACTTCAAAGCGGTCATACTCCGGCACATGATAAGAAGGCAGGGTAAAGCGGGCCTCCAGGATCACCCAGGTACTGTCTTCTATTTTTAATTCCCCTGTCACAGCAGTATTGCTGAGTGCAGCAGGCCGGTAGCTGATAGAATAGATCTTTCTGCCTTTTACTGTTTCTATTTTCTGCATTTTATAGCGGTAGGCAATAAGACCGCTGTAGCTTACAGGCGATACAAACGGAACTTCAGACAATACCCGGCTTTGCAGCAGATTGCGATACAGGTTGAAATCGCCTTCCGACACACTCTGATAAAATAAACTTTCGGGATTGCCCCTCCGGGTTACTCCCAATCGCTCCTCTCTGTATCTGCCGCTGCTGCCCTGATCATACCGCAGCGATATCTCTGCCATGGCCATGCCCTGAAAAGCAGCGCCCGGCATACGTGCACGGACCGAATCCGGTAATTGCTTTTTCTTTCGTGATGGAGGAGTGGAGTCCTGCTGAGAGGCTTTTATATACACGAGACAGGAGTAATCACCGGCAGCAGATAAGAGTGTTTCTTTCCGTTTGATGACTTGGCGGATCACTTCTTCCGAGCGATCTTTCCACCTGCCTTTGACCACTACTTCATCCAGCGACTTTTCATCGGCCTCCAGGATAAAATTCTGCGATGTGGCTTTGTGTATTATCAGCGTGACCAGTTGTGACCGATATCCCACCATGGTCACCCCGAGCTGATATTCTCCTTCGTCCAGCAAAAACTCATAGGAGCCGTCTTCTTTCGAAAGCATAGACAGACTGGTGCCTTTTACACTTACGGAAGCAAAGGCAAGCGGTTCCATTTTGCTGTTGGTAATCTTTCCGGATAGTCGGTGGGTTTGTGCAGAAGATGTTGTAAATAACATCAGGTACATAAAGAAAAGAAGGAGGTTTTGGTTCATGATGGCTGGATAAGTAAAAATGCAATGTTTCTTCTTTTTCGCCTAGCAGGCAGCCGGTTTTTGTATTTGATTTAACATCCTTCCTTGTTTAGTATATTTAGCATAAAATCAAAACCATGCAAATCCCCAAACCTTTACAAGTGTGTATAGGATTGCTGCTGTTGCTGGCCGGTACTCAGCTGCAGGCCCGACAAAGCGGCAAAGTGCTGGAATCGCGTACACTCAGCAGTACCATTCTGGGCAAAGCCGTTCGGTATACCATTTACCTGCCCGCAGATTATGAAACGTCCGAGCGGTATTATCCCGTTGTATATCTGCTGCATGGATATACCGATAATGATATGGGCTGGCTGCAGTTTGGAGAGATCAACCGCTATGCCGACAAAGCAATAGCAGAAGGTACAATACCGCCAATGATCATTGTAATGCCCAATGCAGATTCCAGCTTCTATGTCAATTCCTTTGACGGAAAACAGAAGTATGAGGATTTTTTCATTACAGAGTTTATTCCGGGTATCGAAAAAACATATCGTATCCGGTCGGCCAAGCAGTTCAGAGGAGTTGCCGGCTTATCAATGGGAGGGTATGGTACACTTATTTATTCGCTGAAGCACCCCGATCTGTTTGCAGCTGCGGCTCCTCTCAGTGCGGCAGTATTTGATGACAGTACAATTGTAAATATGCCGCAGCCTGGCTGGAATGTGCCGCTTGGCCGGGTATATGGTACCGATCTGAAAGGGAAACAACGGCTAACTGCCACCTGGTACGAAAATTCGATTCTGAAGATCGTGGAAAAAAAATCAGCAGCTGAACTGAGAAAAGTACGCTACTGGATTGATTGCGGTGATGATGATTTTCTGATCAAAGGAAATTGTTTATTGCATATAGCCCTTACAGAAAAACAGGTGCCCCATGAGTTCAGGGTAAGAGATGGTGTGCACGACTGGAATTACTGGCGATCCGGTATCGTGGATGCCCTGCAGTTTATCGGAAAGAGTTTTCATCAATAATTAAAAACGAAAGTATGCGATCATTTAACCGGCGGCATTTCCTTCGCTTATCCGGAGCAACGGCCCTTCCTGCTTTGTGGCCTGCCTGCCAATTACTGGCGGCCGACAGCGTTACTGATAAAGATGAAAAGCAACCTGTAGTTCGGTTTTATGGCGATGGCGAGTCGCTACAACCCATGGACTACGTGACCCGCCTCCAGGAAATAGGCCGTGTAAACCCGATCGAACGGGATATATATGGAAACGGAGGGGCGGTGGCAGCCCTGGAAAAGAAATTTGAAGAAATTACAGGGAAGGAGAAAGCCATATTTATGCCTACGGGCACTATGGCCAACCAGCTTGCGATAGCAGTACTCAGCGGCAATAATACGAAAGTATTGTTGCAGGAGACAAGTCATGTATATCGGGATGAGGCAGATGCGGCACAGTCTGTGCATAACAAAAGACTGGTGCCACTGGCCAAAGGAGAGACTTATTTTACCGCAGCTCAACTGGAAGAAATGCTCAATTACCTAGACCGGGAAGAAGTATTCCGGAGCGGATTAGGTTGTGTATCCATAGAGAATCCCGTACGGCGGACTGATGGCAGAATGGTACCACTCAGCGAGATCAAAAAGATCAGTGCGCTTTGCAGGGAAAAAAATATACCGCTTCATCTGGATGGGGCCCGGATACACCTGGCCAGTGCCTGGTCGGGCATACCGGTAAAAGAATATGCCGCTTATTTTGACTCTGTCTATATATCCCTTTACAAATACCTGGGCGCTGCATCCGGGGCCATTTTATGCGGATCTCAGAAGATGATAGCGCAGATGCCGCATTACATTAAGGTATACGGAGGTTCCATGTATGGCAACTGGAGTAATGCCGCCATGGCGCTTGATAAGCTTAACCAGATAGAGGATAAACTTACCGCTACGGTAAAAAGAGCCAATGAACTGGCTGTACAGCTCAGTAAACTGCCCGGAGTGTCACTCAAAGCGCTCGATGGGGGAACGAATATCTATGAATTGCAACTGGCGGCCAGTATTGATGGAGTTAAAATGGGGGCGATGCTGGCAACAGATTACCAGGTGAGAATACCCAGGCCCGACGCAAACAACCGCTCCCTGCTTTCCATGAATGAAACATTGCTTTACAGGGATATAAACAGTCTTGTAAAAAGCTTCAGGGAAGCTGTTTCCAAATCAGGGAAATAGGTACTGTGTAGCAAAAGAAAATGCCGGCTAATGCCGGCATTTTCTTTTAGTAGTTATAGGGCGATCAGGATGATCTTATTTTACTTTGTTAACCACCAGGTCTTCCACTACGCGTGCATTGCGGTTTACTTCGTACACAACTGTTTTGTTGCTCTTACGGCCGGTAATCTGGAAACGCAGGCCTACATTACCGAGTTCTTCGGTGTTGAGCAGGAATTTTTTGGTAGTGTTGTTGGCTTTTACAACATCTTTATACAACACAGTGTTGTACTCATCTACTACCTCTACTGTAAATTCTACTTCTTCGGGGTTATTGAAGCTCAGTTCCAGAACGGGCTGGTTTTTGTGGTTGCCGATGAATTTGAATTCTACACCGGTAGGATTTTTCTCGGTTACAACGGGAGCGGCCTGAACCAGTGTTACGGTAAACAGGGCTACAAGGGTGATGATAGTTTTCATGACTTCTGTTTTAATTTTTATATAATGATATTTTTTACTGCTTTTCGGGGCAACAATCGTGGTAGCAAGCAGACTTGGCTGGGGCAAGAAAATTTCCTGGTATTTCAGGCCGGTTGTTAGAAGACCGGTTTGGCAGAATCGCCGTTTGATAACACAAAACTAAGCAGGGGTTGGGCCTGTTCCAAACCAACTTATGTTGGTTTTCGGCATGTCAATCCCTGTTTTTTATTTTCAATACACTTATAATCAATTAAATATACTTTTTCTATACCCTACCCCCAACGCTGTTTAGTGCGGTTTTCTGCTTTTTTATGCCCGGTTTGCTGTGGGTGACCAAAACTGGCTGTAGGTATTAACTCAGATAGGGGGAGTTGGTGCCGGTTTAGGGCATAAAATAAATTTATTTCTTAATAAGTGTTTTTTTGGGAGGCCTGCAATAGATTGGTAATCAGGTGGGGGAATGTATATGGATAAAATTAGCTTTTTTGAACATATGGAGGGGGGAAAATGTACTACCTTCAGCCGCCCAAAAGGGCAGGTGAGCAAAAATGATAGCATTCATATCAACCAAAATGCACCTGCGTTGTTAATGTATATGCTGACGATCCCGGATCCGATGGTACGGCGAAGAGTCAAAAAAGGAGATATTTATTATGGCATTCAAGAAAGAGGTTGAAGAAATCATTGAACCGAAAGACATTTTTGTAGGGAAAAAAGACGCTCCGATTACGCTGATGGAATTTGGTGAATATGAGAGCGAAGACTGTGCTAAAGCAAATGAAGTGGTAAAGCAGTTGCTGGAAGAGTATGAAGGCCGGATCAAATTCAATTTCCGCCATTTCCCTCTTACCATGGTGCATCAGCGCAGCATGAAGGCTGGCGAAGCCGCTGTTGCTGCAGCACAGGAAGGTAAATTCTGGGAAATGCACAACGTACTGTTCAGCAACAGACGTAACCTGGGCACTACCAGTCTCAAACTGCATAGCAAGGAAGCCGGTGTCAAGAATAAAAAATTCCTCGACGACCTGGTCAATGGTGTATATGGCTGGCAGGTACAGGACGACCTGAAAGAAGGCCTGGATCTGGGCGTGAAGAGTGTACCCGCATTTTTCATTAATGGTGAGCGCTTTACCGGCAAACCCACCTATGCCAACCTGAGCGCTGCTATTGAAGACGCGCTGAAAAAAGTAAAAAAGAAAACCACGGCCCGGCAAAGAGCCTGATTCCCGCGGTGATAAATAAAACAAAAGGTCCTGCAATGGTTAGCTGCAGGACCTTTTCTTATTAAAAAAGGGCTGTTATCAACAGCCCTTTTAATTTCTTAAACCGATAGGATTACCAACGGTTTTTAGAGAAAGAAGGACGGCTGTTGCTTCTTTCTTCACGGGGCTTGGCTATCATAACTTTGATAGCGCGGCCTTCTACGATACCGCCATCCAGCTCAGCAATAGCTTTTTGAGCTGCTTCGTCATCAGGCATTTCAACAAAACCGAAACCTTTGCTGCGGTTAGTGAATTTGTCAACAATAACTTTTGCAGAGCTAACCTCACCGTACTCGGTAAAAAATTCCCTCAAGTCTTCATCCTGAACGTTGAAGCTTAAGTTTGAAACGTAAATGTTCATTCGTTTGATTGAATAAATAAATAAAAAAATTGAGAAAAAAGCAAAGTAAAGAAGACTAACTATTAGCAGAAAAATGCGTAGCAGAAAAAATCGTTCAATACAAAAGATGCCATATCATCTCAAATTGACTGTGCAAAGATACAACCAAACTACCAGAATGCAACGGTTTATTTTGTTGTCAAATCATTAACAGAATTGCTTATACATTGGCTACGTGAAAGGGGATCACCTGAATGTTTTCCCAGACTTTCCCGGTAATATAAGGCTCGGTATCCAGCCAGTGCTGTAGTTGTTCCTCCGTTTCAAACTGCACTACCATCATGGAACCAGCCATTTGCCCGGCTTCATTCAACATAGCCCCGCCAATTAAAAATTGACCTTTGTCCTTGAGCGCTTTGGCTCCTTCAAGGTGAGTTGGACGAATATTCATTCGTCTGTCGAGGGCCAGTTCATCTGTGCCATCCCATGCGTATATCAGGTATTGTTTCATCAATTGCAAGATAACGGATATCTCATTGTATTCAATGATATTAGTTAAGTGTGAGAATCAATGATGTATATAAAAACGCAACCTTTTTTTGGATGGGAGTAGTTTTTTTGAGTAGCTTGCATTTACAGCGCCTCTGGTAGACGTATCTCCAACTTCTTAGTAAAATAAGGAGTTCCCATAGCGGAGATACCCACCCAGAGGCATTTTTTTTTACTTTATCCTGTTTATAATAGCCATGAACCGTCCTAACTACAATACTGCCGTACTGGTAGATGGCGGCTTCTTTTTAAAAAGATACCGCCAGTTGATTTCCAAAGACCATTCAGCTAAACAGGTGGCTGATAACCTGTATCAAATGGCTCTTTCTCATGTGAAAGAATAGCGGCAACTTTACCGTATATTTTATTACGACTGCCTTCCGTTTGAGAAGAAAATTCAACACCTGATCACACATCAGCTGGTTGATTTTGGACGCACAGATCAACATCACTTCCGAAAAGAACTTTTCGAAGCGTTGAAGCAGAAAAGAAAAATGGCTTTACGTCTCGGTTTCCTCAAAGACTCTGGGGAATGGAGTATTAAAAGCGATGTCTTAAAGAAACTGCTTAATGGAAAGCTGAATTTATCTGAAGTGAAAGAAACCGGTATTTCATATAACCTCCGCCAAAAAGGTATTGATATGAAGATTGGAATAGATATCGCCACACTCACACTCAAAAAATTTGTAGATCAGATCGTTTTGATTTCCGGTGATGCTGATTTTGTTCCAGCCTCTAAACTGACCCGAACAGAAGGGATTGATTTTATTCTCGATCCGATGTGGAATAATATTGACCCTGCGTTAATGGAGCATATTGACGGTTTGCGTTCTGCCTGTCCGGGACCAAACAAAATAAAGCTGACCGAACAGGTTACAGCTGCGGATATTGCGCAAAGGACAGATCTGGAAATGAGAAATTAATTAATTTCAATGCATAGAAATCACACTGCTGATATATGTCAGCAGGATAATTGATATGCCTGCAAAAAAGAAAAATACCAGCCACTCATCATTAGTTTCCTTTACCTGTACCATTCGCAGGTTTGATCGCCAGGGCGAAAAAACCGGTTGGACCTATATCGAAATACCGGCAGAGCTGGCACAGCAAATGAAACCTGGTAATAAACTGGGTTTTCGGGTAAAGGGGTATCTGGATAAACATGCTATAAAGGGAGTATCACTCCTGCCAATGGGAGGAGGGGCTTTCATTATGCCGTTAAATGCCGGTATGCGTAAGGCAACTGGCAAAAAGCTGGGAGCAATGCTTGAGGTGAAGATCCAGGAAGACACAGCACCATTTGCCTTCAATAAAGATTTTATCGCCTGTCTGGATGATGAGCCGGGAGCCCGCAAGTTTTTCGAGACACTCTCCGGCTCGCATCAACGCTATTTTAGCAAATGGATCGACGATGCCAAAACTGAACCGACACGTATAAAAAGGATAGCCCAGGCTGTCAATGCCCTGGCTGCCGGTATGGGCTATCCTGAAATGATCCGTGCACAGGTAAAGGAGAATAAGGAGTTAGGAAAAAGGTAAAGAGCTATAGGGTAGGGGGTAAAAGGGAGGATTAGCAAATAAATATGAGCACACTGACACATTTTCTCCCACATCTTCAAATTTTCAAATCTTCAAACCGCCTCCCTGCTCTTTTATGCAGTCCTTTCTTTTCCAGCACCTCCTGTATATAGTAGGCCGTTAACTCGCCCGGATTATATTCAGCCAGTTCCTGGCACAACCGGGTTACCTCGGTTTTGTATGTTTTATCTTTCAGCACCTGGTCTACGGCTTTTCTGACTGCGTTGCTTTTGGGCTTTTCTGTTTTCAGATTAATACCGAGATTGAAATAACCAATACGTGCATTGATCTCATTTTTACCTTCGTGAATACCAGCTACAACCAATGGCAGTTCGTGCTGGATGCCGAGCATAACACCTCCATAGCCTCCATTGGTAATATAAACATCAGCATACGGCATGATATCTTCAAAAGGAATGAAATCTTCAATAATAAGATTGACGTGCGGGAAGCGGCTGCGGAGCATAGCTGTGTCGCTGCCACCTGTGGTAGCAACTACCAGTACCTCCGAGTCTTTATAGGCTTCCAGTACAGGTACAATGATTTTTTCTACATCCCGCTCTACTGTGCCTTGAGTTACGAGGATGACTTCTTTATAAAGATTAAGACGTTCGTCAAACCAGGGTGTTTTGTGTTTTTTGCCCTGATGGGGGAGAAGAGCTCCGATGAAACGTATATTGGAACTCAGGTCGCTGCGATAATATTCAAAACCCGGAGAGCCACTTTGCAGTAATAGGGTTGCTTTTCTGACCATCAGGTCAAATACACTGGCATTGAGTGTATCGATGCCATAGCTGCCAAGCACTTCTTTCATGACCTGATTCGGTTTTTTGAAAAGCACCTGATTGGCTACAAAGCGCAGGAAGGCCTGTTTGATTTTGCCGGCCCAGGTATAAGATGGGGTAAGGCCTAATCCGGCCGGTGGCAGGTCTCTCGATGTTTCTGTAAGCGGCAGTACGCCGATCGACAACACCGGGATATTCATTTTATCGGTCACGAATGGGATTCCGGTAAAGGCGCAATCCGCAACGAGTACGTCAAAATCAAACTCTTTTTGAATGTCGCAAAGGTCAGCATAGTATTCAGGTCCGCGATTGATAAAAGCTTCTACAATATCGAACCGGAGCCGGGCAATTTGCCCTTTGATCCGGGTGCGGTTGGGAAAACTTTTTTCAAGATCGGATACATCTACTGCCTTTTGCAAAGGATAATGCGGAATACCGAGGCGCGCTATTTTTTCTGCATATTTGGTACTGGTATACCAGCGCACATCACACCCCATTTTTTTCAGGTAAGCGGCCAGACCGGTAAGCGGGTTGAAATGCCCGTCGGCCGGGAAATTGGCGAAAAGAATTTTTGTTCCCCCGAGGTCTACCAGTTTTTTGTGTTCGGGACTGCCCGAATCGGAAAATATCTTCATGATGGATAGGTTTAAATAAAGATTTAAAGGCAGCAATATTAGGATAGGGGTGTAATGCCGGCAAGAACGGTCTGTATCAATTGGCTGCATGGGTGCCTGATCTGTAAAGCAGGGTGATGAATTGCGGCTTCCGTCATTATTTTTCTTTATTTGCAGTATGATTCAGCATATCCAGGATTTTCAGCAGCCTTTCTTTATAGGCGTGGCAGGTACCGGCATGAGTGCACTGGCTCAGTATCTGCAGGGTATTGGAAAACAGGTAACGGGCAGTGACCGTTTTTTCCAGGAAGGCGTATATAATGCCACACAGGATAAACTGGAACGTGCCGGTATCCGGTGTTATGTACAGGACGGAAGCGGGATCAATGATCAAACAGACCTGGTAGTTGTATCTACGGCAGTGGAAGATACCGTACCGGAAGTGCAGAAGGCGAAACAATTGGGTATTCCCATTATCCGGCGATCCGAATTACTGGCCATCATTGCTGCCAGTAAAAAGACAATTGCAGTCGGAGGCACCAGCGGAAAAAGCACCACCAGTGCCATGTTGTTTGATATCCTGCGTTATGCCGGCATGCAGCCCAGCATCATCAGCGGAGCGGGTCTGATCAGTCTCATGAAAGACGGCGCTATTGGAAACGCATTTACGGGCCGGGGAGAATGGCTGGTGATCGAAGCAGATGAGAGTGATGGTTCTATTGTACAGTACAAACCCGAAATAGGATTGTTGCTCAACGTAGATAAAGATCATAAGGAACTGGATGTATTGATGGAGGTATTTTCTGTCTTTAAAAATAATAGCAGGCAATTTGTAGTCAATCAGTCGCATCCCCTGGCAGCCAGGCTTTCGCAGGACCCGGCACACGATTTTTCGGTCAATGGCGGGGGCGGCTATGTAGCTACAGACTTTGTACAGCAGGGCCTGCAGATATCATTCCGTGTCAACCAGGTTCCTTTTGAATTGCAATTGGCCGGGGCACATAATATGGAAAATGCACTGGCTGCAAGTGCAGTTGCAGCCCTGTTGGGGGTGCCGCTGGCAACGGCTGCAGCAGCATTGACGGGATATGAAGGTATTTACCGGCGACACCAGTTATTGGGCAGAAAAGGAGATATATGGGTGATTGATGATTATGCGCATAACCCGGTCAAATGTGCGGCGGCGATTCATGCCTGCCAGCCTATTGCTCCCAAAGTGATCGCCTGGTTGCAACCTCATGGTTATGGACCTACTAAGTTTCTGCGGCATGATTTTGTAGAAGAGATTGGCAAAGCATTGAGACCGGGAGATGAAATATGGATGAGCGAAATTTTTTATGCCGGTGGTACAGCTGTAAAAGATATTTCATCGGGCGACCTGATTGCTGACCTGAAGGCAGCCGGTAAGTCGGCCTTTTTTGTCCCGGACAGAAATGAATTGCTGGAAGCTATCCGGTCGCATCTTACAGGCAACTGTGTATTACTGCTGATGGGAGCACGCGATCCTTCACTCGAAGATTTTGCAAAACAGGTTTGGGATGATCTATAACGCAACAGACAGCATGTTTCTGCTGTTATAAACGGTTGTCGCGGATAGCAGGTAACAGGTACCAGCACAATGTCATCAGCAAAACTGAAATGGCCTGTGTACCGGGAATGCCGGTTGCCGGCTGTCCGTTGGATACAGAACGATCCAGTTCGCATACCGCCAGTGGGTGCTCCAGTGACTCCTGGTAAATGGTAAGCGCTTTTCCTTCCTGCACTTCATAAAAAAAACGCTGATCACCTACTTCTACAAAATGCTGATTTTTTTCGGAACCGGTACGGCCGAGGCAAATACCGTATTCGCTTCTGAGTACGGTCCGGCTGCGGAGGAAACCTTCCTTACGAATAAGGAATACTCTTTTCTCTGCATCACTCTCTACCCGAGCAGCATTAGAGGCTGGATTGAAGACCAGCGTCATTAACTTTTTGCCATTATTCCATAAGGCAAATGCTGAATGACCGATTGTGGATGTTACCGTTTCCCATTTCATAATTAGCCCTTTTGGAGTGTCAAGTAATGGGTCAAAATTTGCCTGCTTTCCTCAATCTACCATGCACTTAACCTAAAATTAATATTAACTTCATATTGAGAGCCGGGCTGGTGGAGAACCTGTGGAGAAATGCCGGGTAATGCACATTTTTTGTGCGTTTTTGGACTAAATTAAGCCATATGACAACGAAAATAGAGCTACGATTTTTGGAACGGGCCATTGACCTGGCGCGCCGGGGTATGGAAGAGGGGCATGGCGGACCATTTGGCTGCGTGATTGTAAAGGATGATGAAGTCGTGGGAGAAGGACATAATTGTGTAACGTCCAGCAATGATCCCACAGCCCATGCGGAAGTGGTAGCGATACGCGATGCCTGTCAGCGTTTGCAGACCTATCAGCTTACAGACTGCGATATTTATACCAGTTGTGAGCCATGCCCCATGTGCCTGGGCGCTATTTACTGGGCAAGACCCCGCCGGGTCATATATGCCAATACCCGCCATCAGGCAGCAGCCATTGACTTTGATGATAATTTTATTTACAACGAGATCAATGCGGCTATGAAAGACCGGCATATACCGTTTATACATGTGCCGCATCAGGGTGGTGAAGATGTATTTAATGAATGGAAAAACTGGAATGGGAAGCAGCCTTACTGAGCGGTAAAAAACAGTTATTTCATCATGCGATGAATAACCATGTAGCAAAGGATGATCAGGAGTAATACGATCAGTATGGTAATATAGAGCTGTGATTGATCAGGCAGCTTCAGTTTTTCACGTCTTTGTTTTTTGCGGACAGTTTTCTTCTGCAGATCACGGTTGAGCATTTCTACCATGTAGGCGATCTGTTGTTTATCTTTGATTTGTTGCAGGCCTTCCAGGGCTTCTTCGGCAAAAGGCTGATCGATGAGGTGCTGCTCCACTTCATGCTGTTTTTCAGGCGAAAGCTGTCCCTGCAGGTACAACAGCAGGGTTTCCTGGTCTACCTCCGGTGAAAGATTGGATAATATGTCTTTCAGATTTTCCTTCATGTCAGCTCCTGTTGACGCTTTTCAGTTTTCGTTCAATCAATATGCGCAAATTTCGTTTTCCGTTTTGAATATAACTCTTTACCTGTAGCATACTGTACCCGGTCTCTTCACTGATATCCTGGTAGCTCTTTTTCTGAAGATAAAACAAAGTTACACATTGCTGCTGCTCGGGATTCAATTCTTTCAGCGCCTGATCCATCAGGTCGAGCGTAAGGTCTGTATGCTGTAATTGCAGCAAATCAGGCTCTTCGTGCGGAGCAGCGACCTGCTCTTCCTGCAGGGGGGCAGGCGATTTGCTCTGGCGCTCACGCAATTTCATCAGGCAATAGTTTTTGGCGATCATGTACAACCATGATTTGAAATACTGCACCCGGTATTTGCCCAGTTCCTGGATCACTTTCAGAAATATCTGTTGTACGCTGTCCTTGGCCTCATCTTCATTTTTCAGATACTTCATGCATACACCCAACAATAAAAGGGTATACCGTTGCAGCAGTATTCCCAGCAGCTCATTATTGCCGTCGGCATAGAATCTCTCCAGCAGTTCCTGATCGGTGATATGGTTATATTTGTCCCCGTTCACAAGTGAAAAATAGCCATTTTGTTGCAGAAGGTTGGCATTATATAGATGCAGTCACGAAACAATTTCATAACAGAAGGTTCTCTTCTTATTAAATATTTTCGAAAAAAATGTATATGGAGTACGCAATAGTGATAGTACCGGCAGCGCCTGTTCGCAGAAAAGCAAAACACCAGGCAGAAATGGTGAATCAGCTGTTGTTTGGAGATGCGGTAAAAGTGCTGAAATCGAAAAGAGGGATCTGGTATAAGGTACAATCGTTATGCGATCTGTATGAAGGCTGGGTGACGATTCATATGCTGGAACCGGTAGCGGAATCGCAGGCACGTCAATCTGCGCCCTGTATTACTGTTGCCCCGCTCAATACAATTCAGCTGGGTGATACGAGTATGCAGGTACCTGCCGCAGCATCGCTGCCGGCGTTTGCTGCGGGAACTGGCCAGATAGGCCGGCATATTTACCAGTTTGGCGGACAGGTCGCAGAGCGGGGTGGGGAAGAGCTGACACCCGGGCGGATCTCGGATACGGCGATGACCTGGCTCAACACTCCTTATCTCTGGGGTGGACGTACCCTGATGGGGATTGATTGCAGCGGCTTTGTTCAGATCGTATATAAAGTATTGGGAATCGACCTGCCACGCGATGCCTGGCAACAGGCGCAGGAAGGTATTACTGTCAATAAACTGAAAGAATCAATAGCGGGCGATCTGGTCTTTTTTGATGACCGCGATGAAATAGTACATGTGGGTATACTGCTTTCACCTGACAGGGTCATTCATGCATCAGGTAAGGTGCGTATTGATAAGATCGACAAAAAAGGGATTATTCATAGCGAAACGGGAAAACGCACCCATTCACTCCGGGTTATAAAGAGGTGCCGGTAAGTCTACCATATTGCTTCTTATTTTCAGCCGCATGGTAAGCAACACCATGTAGCCTTCATTGTTTTCCAGCTTATACCAGCCGGCTGTGGCGGCAGATACTGCGTAAAGAGGCATAAAGTAATTGTATGCTTCACCTTCTGTGGGCGATTGAGGAGTGCTGGTTAATTTATCGTAGGTAAGTTTAAAGAATTTCTTTCTGAACTTTCTATTGATCTTTTCGACCTCGCGGATCACATCTTTCTGGCCTTCGGCTGTAGCAGGTGCGTATGCCGCCAGCTGATAAAACATGACAGTATCCCTGACTTCCGGATTAACGGTTGCCAGTGCTATTTCAGACAGGCTGACCTCCACTTTTACAGGGCGAAAAAAGAATGGGTTATACTTCTGATAACGGCCTTCAAACCCGAAAAGAGTTGAATCGGTACGGTGTTCGGTTTTTTTATCAGCTATATCAGGATCGTTGAGCAGATGTTGTAAAAAAGCTCTTGCCGTACTGGCAAAGGGATCGGAGCGAAAATAGGATTTACTGAATTCATGAATTGCTGTCTGGCCCTGAGCAATCAGAGAGAGGGAGATCAGTAAGAAGGCCAGGGTAAATTTTCGCATGTGATCAGTTGAAACTTTTAATCCAGCGCACCAGCCATTTGTCCCACTCCAGCAATTTAATGGCAGAAAACAATAAAATAAAGGCAAACAGTTTTTTTAACATTTCCTGGTTAATACGCAGGGCCCATGCGCTGCCAAAGTAGCCACCGGCAAAAAAGGCAATGGCCAGCAATCCGATCACTTTAAGATCAACAGGCTGGCCATTGGCTTTGCCGGCGGCATAATAATTAAGAAAAGCGAGGATAACAACGGGGAAGCTAAGCACTCCCAGTGAGGTGCCCTGTGCCTGGTATTGTGTATAACCAAGAAAAAAAACCATGGCGGGCACCAGTATGATGCCGCCGCCAACACCTATCAGGCCGCTTAACAAGCCTGCAGAAAACCCGATCAGCAACAATGTTATCAGCAGTGTTGTGGTCATAGCGCCTGCTTTTGAGATAAAAGCTTTTAATGCTTATAATGTTCCCCGTAGTAGTTGATAGCGTCCTGGATAATCTTACACGCCGTGTCTTTATCCTGAAAGTTATCGATTTCTACTTTTTTATTCTCCAGTACTTTATACTGTTCGAAGAAATTGCGCAACTCGAGCAGGAAATGCTGTGGCAGATCTTCCATTTTTGTATAATGGTTGACCGAAGGATCATGAGCTGCCACGGCAATGATCTTGTCATCCATCTGTCCACTGTCGATCATCTGCATATTGCCGATGACATTGGCTTCTACAAGACAAAGTGATTGAATAGATTGAGAGCAGAGTACCAGGATGTCGAGCGGATCATTATCCTGCCCCAGTGTCTGCGGTATAAAGCCGTAATTGACAGGGTAATGGAAAGAAGAATAGATTACGCGGTCGAGGCGCAGGAGGCCGGTGGCTTTATCCACCTCATATTTGGCCCGCGAGCCCTGTGGTATTTCAATAAGTGCATTTACGCGTTGTGGTGCTTTTTCGCCCACTTCCACACCATGCCAGGGATGATGTACGGTTAACATGTCTGAGATTTTTTAATAAAAAAGTTAATGGTACTGTCAGATATGGCAAGCTCCCGATAGGGCAATCCTGTGTTTATTGTGTAAACAGCCGGCCCAGTTTCATACCGGCAAAGGTAGCCAGTATTCCTAATGTAACACTGCCTAAAACATAGAGAAGGAAAAATCCCATCCTGTTTTCGCGGAGAAGACCAATACTTTCGAGCGTGAATGCGGAAAAGGTGGTAAAGCCGCCGCAAATACCGGTCATCAGAAAAAGTTTCCAGGTATCGAGTTGGCCTCCGCCTTTAAGGGTGAGGCTCCAGAAAAGGCCAATCAGTAAACAGCCCGAAAGATTTACGGCAAAGGTGCCAAATGGGAAAGCATGCGGATAATATTCAGCCATCCATCGCTGACAAAGATAGCGGGCCATACTGCCCAGAGCGCCGCCCATACCTACCAGCAGCAAAGCGCGCATCATGGCAGGCTGTCTGTCTTATGTTTGAAAATGAATTTGAAATCCACCAGCCAGGTTCCTTTTTCCTTTACGAGACGCAGCGAGTCCTGCCGGTTCTTATACGAATTGGAATAAACGATCACGCTGGTTGAATCATTTATGGCACGATGGGAATGTATGCGGATGCTGGCCTCTTTATAATTCATTTTTTCTTCATTACTCATCTGCCTGTTGAGCCGGGCAGTTTGTTCCAGATCCTGGAGATTCAGCGAATCCTGCAGCATAAATTCGCGTGCTTTATCAAAATCGCTGTTGAGTGCTGCCTGAATGAAACTACGTGCAGCATCAATGTCGTTTGACGTAGCAGCAGACTGCTGGTCTTTGTCCTTACAGCTGAAGGCAAAAAAAAGCAGGAATGAAGCGATACATATCTTTTTCATTCCTGCAAAGTACTAAATCTTGGTAAAACCAGCCGGGGTCTTATTCTTTTGGCCTCTCACGCCGGGCGCGATCCAGCAGTTCAGCGGGGTTTTCTTTTTCATGTTCCCGGGTATAGGCACGCAGAATGTGCTTCACCAGGCGGTGACGTACCACGTCTTCCTCATCGAGCTCAATATGGGCAATGCCATCAATGTTGCGGAGGATACGTACTGCCGTAGCCAGACCGCTTTTCTGATTACGGGGCAGGTCTACCTGCGTCATGTCACCGGTAATGATGGCCTTTGCATTGGCTCCAATACGGGTAAGAAACATCTTAAGCTGGAGGTCGGTTGAATTCTGCGCCTCATCCAGGATGATAAAGGCATTGTCGAGTGTACGGCCACGCATATAAGCCAATGGAGCAATTTCGATGGTACGCGTGGTCATATAATAACCCAGCTTATCGGCAGGGATCATATCGTCCAGCGCATCATAGAGCGGACGCAGGTATGGATCGATCTTTTCTTTCAGATCGCCCGGCAAAAAACCAAGGCTTTCGCCTGCTTCCACGGCAGGACGGGTAAGGATGATCTTTTTGACCTGCTTGTTTTTGAGGGCACGTACTGCCAGTGCTACAGCTGTATAGGTTTTACCGGTACCGGCAGGACCTATAGCAAATACGATATCATTTTTTTCAGCGACTTCTACCAGCCGTTTCTGATTGGCTGTACGGGCACGTACAGATTTACCATTGGGGCCAAATACCAATACTTCATTGGGATGACGTTCTACAAAATGATCCACGGTTTCGGCATCATCGCCACCCAGTACCTGCTCAAAATAATTTTCACTCATGTGCCCGTTTCGTTCGAGATAAGACACAATAAGCTCAATCTTTTCCCGCGCACTTTCAATCTGCTCGGGAGAGCCGCTCAGTTTGATCTGGGTGCCCCGGGAAAGGATTTTTAAAAGCGGGAATTTTTTTTTGAGAATGTCTAGTTTGCCATTATTAACGCCGAAAAACTCGATAGGATTTACAGTTTCGAGGTTGATGATCGTTTCAGTCAATGCGGATTAGTTTAATTCTTAGACAAACCGGCGGAGGGTAAATACCGGGTTTAATTGCGTCTTCTGAAGTGATACAGAAGCCTTACCCCCTCTTTTCAAATATAATTCAGTAGTTACTAAATTTCCTACACATAATTATCAACAGATGTTAATACAAAAATCCTGCCCGAATGGTTCATTTCAATGAATTCCCCTAGTACCGTTTTTTCACGGTACGGAAGATAACGACCTTATGTTAACGGCCTGTTATCATTACCAGCGGGCAACTATTTTAAAATTCAGCAAGCGTGGAGTAAGACGCTGCGGCATGGTGTAGACGGTATTGCTGAAATCCTTTATGAGGAGATAAGAAATGGTATTACTGCGGTCTATCAGGTTGAATACTTCCAGGCTGGCCCAGATATTATCAAACCCAAGGAATGGGCTGTGGCTTCTTCGTTTGCTGCGGTCACTATCCAGCAAAAGAGCGCTGAAGCCAATATCGACCCGGATATAGGAGGGGATTTCCAGGCCATTCCGATACTTTACACTATTCGGAATATTGTAGGGAAGGTTGCTGCCATAAATGAGATTGAGATACATTTTCAGATTCTTATTGGTAGCCAGGTAGTCCTGGAAAAACATACCAAAGGTGATCCGTCTGTCAGAAGGCCGGCGCACCCATCCTTTTTCCAGTGTTACGCTATCAATGGGTTGATTGTTATCATCAAGCGTATAGTTTTTATAGGTATCGCCCTTGATATCCTCTTTGGTTTGCATAAGCCCGAGGCTGATCCAGCTTTCTGCATCTTTTACCAGCTCGCCATGAAGACGCATTTCTATACCGGCAGCATAGGCCTTTGCATTGTTTTCTCCGTAATAGCGCGTGCGTACATTATCTACATCATAAGGTACAACGTCCCACATATTTTTATAATACACTTCAGTAGTCCAGCGCATGGGTCTGCCAAAGCCGGTAAAGTTGTAATCGAAGCCGGCCACTGCCTGCCAGCTTTGCTGAGCTTTCAGTTTGGTATTAACTGTACCATCATACCTGCGCAGCTCCCGGTAAAAAGGTGGCTGGTGATAAGCGCCGAGTGCGGCACGTAAAATGATATCGCGTTTCCAGTTGGGTTTCCAGCTGGCGCCTATACGGGGAGCCAGCAAAAACTGCCCATTAAGTGAATTATAATTAAAACGCAGACCGGCAGTGAGTGTGACAGAGTTGGCGGTATCACCAAGTAGCAGATTGTCCTGAATGTATCCGGATAATTTATTTACAGTCAGATCTGCTTTTGATTTGATGACTTTGCTAAGCTGTAACTGGTCGGGGTTGAAAGGAAGAGAATAGCCCGCAGAATCCTGAAATTCCCATTCGTTCAGTTTGTCTTTGATATGTGTACGGTCATATGCCAGCCCCCATTGCAGGGAATGGTTGCTCCAGTCATAATTGCCTTTATGCGATACATTCCAGTTTTCAATGTTCAGCAGGTTGCGGGCATAGTTTTGAAATACACCGGCACCCAGCGGATTCACGATCAGTCCGAATGTAGGCTGATTTTTATCAAAATCGCGATCACCAAACAGGTAAGCGCCCTGTATGTCGATACGTTCCTCTTCATCATTTACAAAGCGCGAAGCCATCCATTTCAGTTTTAACCGGCGGCTTACCTGGTTGGTAAATGATATACCGGTCATCTGGGTTTCATACTGATCGCGTTCCTGACCAGAGAAGTAAATATCCAAGCCGAGGTTGGATGTGAAAAACGGAGAAAACACAGAGGTCGTAAGCTGACTGAACTCCGGATTTAATGAAAATTTGGATTGAGAATAGTTGCCGAAAAATTCTGCCTGCCAGCGGGGATTGAGTTGATAGGTGAGCAGGGCCTGGATATCGGACGAAGCCGGTACATAATTACCCTGTGTTTCCTGCCTGCTCAGCAGGTTGCGGTTGCTCCGGTTGCGTGCGCCGATGAGATAAGTGAACCGGTTGTTGGCTGAAGTGCCTTCGAGATGAAGTCCCTGCTCAAGGATGCCCACATAAGCTGAGCCGCCAAACCGTTTCGGCTTTTTGTACTGAATATCCAGCACACTGCTCATCTTATCTCCATACCTCGCCTGAAAGCCTCCGGTATAGAAACTGATATTACGTACCAGTTCGGGGTTAATAAAACTAAGACCTTCCTGCTGGCCATTTCTTACGAGATAAGGTCTGAAAACTTCAAAATCATTTACATAGACCAGGTTTTCGTCATAGCTGCCACCGCGTACGGAATATTGTGAAGTAAGCTCGTTGTTGGAGCCAACAAAAACCTTGATCAGGCTTTCGACACCTGTAGTGACGGAGGGGAGGTTGAGTATGGATTTGGGATTGGGTCTTAGCAAACCGGCTTCACGTCTGTCGCGCTGGTCGGTCACAATCACTTCCTGCAGCATCTTTTCTCCCCGTTCCAGGCGGATGGTAACAGTTTCTTCTTCGTTTTCGTTCAGTAAAAAATTACGTTGCTCGGCATTACGTCCGGCAAAGGAAAAAACAAGGGCAAAAGCCCGCTCAGCAGGTACCTGCAGCCGGAAATAACCAGAATCGTTGGTGGTAATGCCTTCCTGGCGTCCCAGTATGGTTACGGAAACGTGTGTGAGCGGGTTTTCATTTTCATCAACAACCCGGCCGGATACAAAAGCCGTTTTCTTCTGTCCCCAAACAGATATTGACAGGAGCAGTAGAAAACCCAGCAGCAGTTTTGATCGGTTCATCAGAAGGTAAGTATAAAAGGTATAAGGAGTTTAAAGGGTATAAAAGTTTAAAGGTATATTAGTGTTAATGGACTATTCATTAGCACATGAGCATATTTTCACATTAGCACATCGTTAATGCCGATATTGTCTGTTTTGGATCTATAGACCCAAACACCGTACTGCCCGCTACCAGCACATCTGCACCTGCCTGTACTATACGTGGCGCATTTTCCACGGTTACCCCGCCATCTACTTCGATCAACACTGGCAGGTTTCGTTCGTCGATCATTTTACGCAGTTGCCTGATCTTTTCGAGACTATGCTCAATGAACTTTTGTCCGCCAAAACCCGGGTTTACGCTCATGAGACATACCAGGTCAATTTCATGCAATACATCGGCAAGCAGGGCCACCGGGGTATGCGGATTGATCGCCACACCGGCTTTCATTCCCAACGATTTTATTTGCTGGATATTGCGATGCAGGTGAGGGCAGGTTTCGAGGTGTACGGTCAGGTTATCGGCACCGGCCTGTCTGAATTGTTCCGCATAATTGCCGGGCTCTTCGATCATGAGATGTACGTCACAGACCTTGCTGGTGGCTTTACGGAAAAACTGAACCAGCATAGGGCCAAAACTGATATTGGGAACAAAGCGTCCGTCCATTACATCGAGGTGATACCAGGCTGCTTCACTTTCGTTAAGCATATTGCAGGCGTCCTGTAAATGCAGAAAATCGGCCGAAAGAAGGGAAGGGGCCACTATTGCCATAGGTCAAATACTGATTTAAAGTCTAAGATAAACGATTTAAGGCAGAGCTACTTTGTTATCAACAACAAGTAGTTGTTATTTACCCATATTTGCTGCAGCATCTCTCGCTTCGGTAAATGATTTGTCGAGTGAATAGGCTTTCTGGTAACTCTCTTTGGCATCCTGCAACTGACCCGCCTGTTGCTGGCAACGACCGATCCAGTACCAGGCATCCGGAAAAGCAGGAGAGATGGTATTGGCCAGTTTAAAAACAGCGGCGGCTTCCTCAAATTTCTTCTGGTCAAAGAGGATTTTTCCTTTTTCGATATAGGCTGCCAGGTACCGGTGATCGTGCTTAATAGTTTCGTCAAACCAGTAAATCGCTTTCGCTGTATTGCCTGTACCGACAAAATAATTTCCTTTTATATAATAAGGATTAGGATTCTTTCCGAGAGAGTCATAACTGATTATCGTATCTGCCAGTGCCAGGCTACGAATGTCTTTGCTTTCGGCATACTGATAAGCCAGTTTTTCAATAATCTGCAGGTTGCGGGGCAATAAGGTATGTGCTTTTTCGAGCGCTTCGACCAATGCGGGTACTTCATTTTTCTTTTCCAGTATTTCTGCTTTTAGCACAAGTGCATTTACCTGGTCGGGGATCTGAGTCAAAATCTGATTGCATATAGCCACCGCCTGATCGGATTTATTGGCCGCTTCATAAACGCGGGCCAGCAGCAATTGCAAGGGAAGGCTTTCCGGAAGCTCTTTCAGCGCTGACTGAACAAACACGATACCGGAATCGGGTTGATTCAGTAAAAGTATATTGCCGGCTCCTAAAGCATAGGGCTCCAGTTTGTCCAGTTTCCAGGCCTGACGAAAATCAGCCAGGGCAGCGGCTGGTTGATCGTTGCGGTTGAGTAAGATGGCCCGGCGGAAAAAAAGATCACTTCGTGCAGGATCCTTCCGGATGCTATCACTCAATACTTTATATGGAGGTACCTGCAGCTTTTCGGCAAAAGGTGATGGATCCTCCGAAGAGCTGCTGCAGGCAGCCAAAAGACTGAGTAAAAAGAAAATAGAAATACGATTCATGTTGCAAAACTAACAGAAATAGGGAGTATGACAATTCCCTGACAAAACAGAGGCTGGCTCAAAATAACTTTGCAGCCGCTGTTAAAACGTATAAATATGAAGAAACTTGCCCTGGTGCTTGTGCCCGCGACCGTTATTTTTTTGCTGAGCTCTGCTTTTGACCGTCGTGATCCGGTACTGCAGTCCGCCGCTGCCACTGCAGATACGATCCTTTACCCCGAAGAAAATCACCTGAAAAATGTGCAGCAACTCACTTTTGGTGGTGATAATGCAGAGGCTTACTGGAGCTATGATGGCAAGTATCTCGTATTTCAGCGTACATCTCCCAAAGATGGAATCAATTGTGATCAGATCTTTGTAGGCAAAGTACCACAGAAAGCCGGAGAGAAATTTGAATACAAAATGATAAGCACCGGTAAAGGACGTACAACCTGTGCATTTTTTACAAAAGATGGCAAGCATATCATTTATGCATCCACTCACCTGGCATCGGCCGACTGTCCGCCCACACCTGATCGTGCCAAATACGGCAATAAATATATCTGGCCGCTCTATCCCAGTTTCGACATCTTCATGGCCGATCTGGATGGTAAAATTGTAAAACAACTTACCAACAGCAACGGGTATGATGCTGAAGCGACCCTTTCTCCTGATGGTAAAAAAATGATCTATACCAGCACTAAAGATGGTGATATTGAACTGTACATTATGGATCTGAAAAC
Organism: Chitinophagaceae bacterium; assembly: GCA_047600605.1. Classification (GTDB taxonomy): domain Bacteria; phylum Bacteroidota; class Bacteroidia; order Chitinophagales; family Chitinophagaceae; genus CAYMZZ01. Next base: position 1,036,185 of record JASGKK010000002.1, read on the forward strand.
CGGCAAGGAAAAAAGAATCACCAATGCGCTCGGTTATGATGGTGGAGCCTGGTTTAGTCCGGATGGCAAAAAACTGATCTGGCGGGCCTCACGTCCCAAAACAGAAGCTGAAATAAAAGAATATAAAGACCTGCTGGCCGAAAATATGGTAGCACCTACCAATATGGAAGTATGGGTGGCCGATGCCGACGGCAGCAATCAACGTCAGGTTACCAAGTTTGGCCAGGCAAACTGGGCTCCGACTTATATGCCAGACAGCAAACGTATCATCTTTGCATCCAATCACGAATACAAACGTGGTTTTCCTTTTAATCTTTATACAATCAATGAAGATGGTACCAACCTCGAAAAGGTAAGCCGTGATAAAGGTTTTGATGCTTTCCCGCTGTTTTCTCCCAATGGCAAAAAACTGGTTTTCTCGAGTAATCGCAACAATGGCGGCACACGGGATACCAATGTGTTTATTGCCGACTGGGAAGACTAAGTATTGACTACAGAACATTTTTTGCAATAGCAAACCTGCTGTTGTAGCTTTGACCTGCACCAAAATCTATTGACATGGAAACGGGTATGATGCATCTTCATAATCTGCTGCGTTGGATTATTATCATTTTGCTGGTATGGTCTATTATTAAAGCATATACCGGCTGGCAAAAAAAGAAAAGCTTTTCTCCATCCGATCGCCGGATATGGTTGTTTACCCTGATCTCAGCTCATACGACCTTTGTAGTGGGATTGTATCTCTGGTTATGGGGCCGTTACGGCTGGTTAAAACTGAACCTGCCCGAAGGAGAAAGTGTAATGAGCAATAAGTTTTTTCGTTTCTTCCTCATAGAGCATCCGCTGTTTATGTTTGTAGCGATTGTACTCATTACACTGGGATATGGGATGGCCAAAAAGCCAATACCCGATGAATCGAAATTTAAAAGAGCCTTCTGGTTATTTGTAGTGGCTCTGCTGATGATACTCGTTGCCATACCCTGGCCTTTCCGTGAGATAGTAGGTGAAGGTCGTGGCTGGTTGCCGGGAATGGGGGGATAAGGTGTAGGGTAAAAGGTGGAAGGTATAGGTACTGAAGATAATTGATAAAGGGATGCAGCTTTACGTAATGTAAGGCTGCATCCCTTTATAATATATACCTTCTATCATCTACCCTTTACCTTCTCCCTTTCTTCATGCTAACGCTGCGGCTACCTGTTCCATTTCTGCAACGGTACCGATGCTGAGGCGCAGCCATTTGGTGCCTTCTTCAAAAGTGCGGGCACCCATGATGTTCTTCGCCTCCAGTAATGTCTGTACGTTTTTACCATACGGCGCTGAATCAAAATAAACGAAGCTGGTCGAAGAAGGAATATAGGGCATACCGGCTTTTTTCAGCGCATTGTAAAAGACCTGCCTGGCTTTGGCATTTTCCTGCTTGCAATGTGCCACAAAAGCCAGATCATCGAGAGATGCAAGGGCTCCTGCCAGCGATACCGCACTCGCGCCCGCGTTGGCCCATGGCTGCAGGTCATTCAGTTCTTTGATGGTTTTGGGATGAGCGAGTGCAAAACCTACCCGCGCTCCGGCCATTCCATAGATTTTCGAAAAGGTTTTGGCGACGACCAGGTTAGGAAAGTCATTAACGAGTTTTGCCATCGAAGGCTCATCACAGAATTCTGTATAGGCTTCATCCAGCAGGATCATGATGGAGGAAGGTGTGTTGCGGATAAATGTTTCCAGTTCTGCAGCAGGTACAATAGTGCCGGTAGGGTTGGCAGGGTTGCAGATATAGATCATACGGGTAGAGCTGTCTACCGTGTCTTTCATGCGCTGCAGATCTGTTACTTTTCCACCCATAAGCGGCACAAGCCGGATATCGACACCCAAACGCCTCGCTGCCGGCATCCACAACCGGAATGTAGGATCGGGAGCCACCGCATTTCCCTTTTTCAGCGCGGCCCAGGTGGAAGCCACTCCCAGCAACTCAGACGAGCCAGCTCCAATGATTACATGGTCTTTACCCAGTCCGAATTGTTTACCGATACGCTCTCTTAACTGACCAGTCACATCCCAGGGGTAACGGTTGCTGCCGGCGACTGCGTCAATCATTGCTTTGCGGGCAAGCTGCGATGGCCCATGCGGGTTTTCGTTGGAGCCCAGCCTGATGGTGCCGGCGATATCCATTCCGCTGAATGGAGCACTTACTTCGCGGGCAAATAAATCACGGCTGAATGCAAATGCAGCAGCAGCCAAAGCACTTTGGCGGATCAGTTGACGACGATTCATGGGGAAAAGAGGTTTGCTGTAAGATAGGAAATAGTTGACAGGTGGCAAGTATAAAGGGTTTAAAGGGTATAAAGAGTTTAAAGAGGGCGTAAGTTCTAAGTGATAAGTTTTAAGTAGTAGGTAGCAAAGACCCTTTAAACTCTTTATACTTTTATCTTTTTCCCAACTCGATCACTTCACAGTTTTTAATTTCTTTTCCATCAATCACAAAACGCAATAAGGTGCGTATTTTATGCCATCCCTGTTTTCCGGCGGCACCTGGATTCATATGCAGGCATTGCAGCGCCGGATCATACATGACCTTCAGTATATGTGAATGACCGCTGATAAAGAGTTGCGGATGATGAAGAGCCAGTTGTTTGCGGGTTTCCGGATTGTATTTGGGCGGATATCCTCCGATATGCCGCATCAGCACTTTTACATTCTCGCAGGTAAAAACCAACTGTTCAGGAAACTCGCCTCTGATATCCCGCCCATCAATATTACCGTATACACCGCGTACCGGCTTGTTGCACTCCTGCAGGGAGCGGGCCAGTTCGATAGTGCCGAAATCGCCCGCATGCCATATCTCGTCGCAGGCACTGGCATAATTGAGTACAGCCGGATCCAGGTAATGATGCGTATCAGCCAATAAAAGTATGCGGGTAGGCATAGTGTATATAAAAGTAAATATTGTCGTAAACAGTATCAGTCAATAAGGTCGTCTGCTTTCAGTTTTGCGAGTATCATCACTGCTCCGGGCGCTTGTGGTCCTTCCTGTGCATATGAGGAGGTGGTAAACCAGCCGATTTTTTCAATTTCTGCAGTGGCTACCGGGTGCACTGGTTTTAATACCCTGAAACAATCCTGCTCCATTACTGTACCTGCTGTTTCTCCATACGCCGGTGCAGTAATGTGCGTATAAAAGAAGCTCGGCCGCTCCAGAAAAATAGCCAGTTCTTCTGCAGCTTCCCGGCACAACGCCTGTACAGCAGTTTCTCCCGCATCGAGTTTGCCGCCGGGCAGATAATAGCATTCTTTACGGCTGCTATAGGCCAGTAACAATTGCCTGTTGTGTATGATCAGTAAACCTGCCGTGAAGAGCTGTGTCATACGGCAAAATTCGGCTTTCAGTTCAGATTTCCTAATTTTAGGTATTGATTGATTATGCCTTACCATCGCAACTTCATATACTGGATTGATAAGCGCCGGTGGAAATACTGTTTCCTGCTGGCAGCACTGGAGCTTACACAGTGATTCGCTCTTTATTTACTTTTCCTGTTATTCTTTTTGTAAGTATTTAAACCAGTAAAATATGCCGCATTATTATAAGCTCGGAAATATTCCGCATAAACGTCATACGCAGTTCCGTAGACCCGATGGAGGTTTGTATTCGGAACAGTTGTTTTCGACAGAAGGATTCAGCAACGATTATTCGCTGCTGTATCATGTACATCCGCCTACGCAGATCATCCATACGGAGCCGCAACAGAATGTAGCACCTGTGGTCGCAGAAGAGAAGATGCTCAAGCATCGCAGTTTCGAAGGATTTAATATCAAACCGGAGAAAGATTATCTGCAAAGCCGTAAGGCAGTCCTGGTCAATAATGATTGCCACATCGTACTGGCGGCACCGCAGACCAGTATGACCGGTTATTTTTATAAAAATACCGATGCCGATGAAATGATCTTCATACACGAAGGCAAAGGTGTTTTACGTACCATGTATGGTGAACTGCCATTTTCTTATGGTGACTACCTCGTGATTCCGCGTGGCACTATTTACCAGATTGAATTTGCCGACAGCAACAACCGCCTTTTTATTGTAGAATCTTTTAGCCCCATTCGTTATCCCAAACGCTATGTAAGCAAATATGGTCAGTTGCTGGAGCATTCGCCCTATTGTGAGCGTGATATCAGGGGACCGCAGAACCTGCCCACTTTTGATGAGAAGGGCGATTTTCTGATCAGGGCAAAAAAGAAAGGCGTGCTCTATGGTCTGCATTATGGTACGCACCCCTTCGATGTGGTGGGATGGGATGGATGCTGTTATCCCTTTGCTTTTTCCATCCACGATTTTGAGCCGATTACCGGGCGGGTGCATCAGCCGCCACCGGTACATCAGACATTTGAAGCACACAATTTTGTAGTCTGTTCATTCTGCCCCCGTTTGTTCGATTATCATCCACAGGCCATTCCTGCGCCCTATAATCACAGCAATATCGACAGCGATGAAGTATTGTACTATGTAGATGGCGACTTCATGAGCCGCAAAAATGTAACACGCGGTATGATCACCCTGCATCCGGCTGGTATTCCCCATGGCCCGCATCCCGGAGCTGTAGAAAAAAGCATTGGGGCTAAAGAAACCCGCGAACTGGCAGTAATGGTCGACACTTTTCATCCGCTGATGCTCACACAGGAGGCCTTGGGCATTGAGAATGATGGCTATGTGATGAGCTGGGCGGAATAAGTTTCAGGTCATAAGTATTAAGTTATAAGTATCTTATAACCAATATATAACCTCCTTTCCCTGATCTTTAGTAAAATAATATTTGGGGAAAGGAGGTTTTATTTTTAGGTTTGTTAACTATTTGGTTAAACCATATGGGTAAATCTCAGAAAGATACAAACACAGAGCAACGCATACTGGAAGCGGCTAAAAAAGTATTTGTGCGCAAAGGAATGGCAGGCGCACGTATGCAGGATATTGCGGATGAGGCAGGGATCAATAAGGCTTTGTTGCATTATTATTTCAGAAATAAAGAAAAACTGTTTGAGGTCATCTTCACAGAGGCGGCTTCGCGGCTTTTCCCACGCATCAATCAACTATTCACTGCAGAACTCCCCCTGTTTGAAAAGATCGAGCGGTTTTGTCATGAATATATTGATATCGTAAAAAGCAATCCCTACCTGCCGCTGTTTGTATTGAATGAAATCAACCAGAATCCTGAACATTTTCTTCAGAAATTCTGGAAAGGTGAACATAAACCGAATCCATCTTTTTTGCTACAGCAGATTAGAGAGGAAGTACAGAAAGGAACTATCCGTCCGGTCAACCCGGTTGACCTTATGATCAACCTGGTATCCATGACAATTTTTCCTTTTATGGCCAAACCCATGCTGGAAGTCAACCTCGGTATTTCGGTTGATCAGTTTGATACCCTTATTGAGCAAAGAAAAAAAGAGATACCTGCTTTTATCATCAGCGCCCTGCGGCCCTGATTTTTTTGGACCTGAATTAACCGTTTGGTTAACATATTAAAAACAACATTCATGATACGAATTTCAGTTATGCTGATGGCCCTGTTGTCGTGGCAGGCAAGTGCATATTCGCAGGAGCTGACACTCGACAGTGCCTGGGAACTGGCCAGGTCGCACTATCCGGTTTTACGCGATAAACAACTGATTCAGAAAACAGCTCAGCTTACGCTCAGCAACCTGCAGAAAGGTTTTTTGCCCCAGCTTTCGTTGAGTGGTCAGGCGACCTACCAGTCTGATGTGACAAGTGTGCCGGTCTCTTTACCCGGTTTCCAGATTGAGTCGCCGGCTAAGGATCAGTATAAAGTACTGGCAGATGTCAGCCAGTTGGTTTATGACGGAGGGCAGATCAAACAGCAGAAACTGCTGCAGGCCCGGTCGGCCCGTGTAGAAGAAGAAAAAGTGGAAGTAGAACTGCATCAGTTACGTGACCGTATAAACCAGGTATACCTGGGCATACTTTACCTCGATCAGCAATTGAGGCAGGTAGACCTGGTGAAGGCAGATATTCAATCGGGCATTAACCGGGTACAGGCGCAGTTGGAGGAAGGTGTGGCTTTCCGTTCAAGTGTGGCAATGCTTAAGGCGGAGTGGCTAAAAGCCGATCAGCGGGCGATAGATATGAATGCATCACGCGAAGGATGGTTGCAGGTATTATCACTGCTGACGGGGCGGGAGTTGAACGGGGAGACAAAACTTACAGAGCCTGCAACAACTGCTTCCGCATCTGCTTCTATCAGTCGTCCGGAGTTAAAACTGTTTAGCAGCCAGCAGTTGCTTGCCGATCAGCAAAAAAAACTGATCCGTTCCCGTACGCTTCCCAAAGTAAGTGTATTTGCGCAGGGAGGATATGGACGCCCTGGTCTTAATATGCTGCTCAATGAATTTGATTTTTATTATATCGGAGGTATTCGTTTCAACTGGTCACTAAGCAGTCTGTATACCGTAAAAAAAGAAAAAGAACAGGCTGACATCAGCAAACAGCGTATTGCTGTACAGCAGGATATTTTTCTGCTCAATACGCAGACGCAACTTACCCAGCAGCAGGCAGAGGTCAGACGGTTAGAGCAATTGCTGCAATCAGACGAATCCATTATTGAACTACGCCGGTCGGTAACAGAATCGGCCCGGGCACAGCTCGACAACAATGTAATTACCGCCAATGATTATTTAAAGGAAGTGAATGCAGAAGACCAGGCCCGCCAATCGGCCATCATGCATCGCCTGCAGTTGCTACAAGCCCGTATCAATTACCAAACTATTTCAGGACAATTATAAACCCAACATATGAAATCAATTGTATTATTAATACTTGCCGGCAGCCTTTTTGTGACCGGTTGTGCAGACAAGAACAACTCCTTTGATGCCACCGGCACTTTTGAAGCAGATGAAGTGGTGGTGTCGTCAGAGCTATCAGGGCGCATTCTGAGCCTGCAGGCAACAGAAGGTGATGTGCTGCAAAAAGACAGCACGATCGGCTGGATTGACGCCGATAATCTGCAGCTTCAAAAAGAACAGGTGGAAGCCAATATCCGTGCGCTGAGTGAAAAAACAGTTGATGTAAACCCACAGATACGATTGCTGGAAGATCAACTGGCGGTACAGCAATCGCGGTTAGATAACCTGTTGCATGAAAAAAACAGGATTGAAAACCTGTTGCGTAAAGATGCTGCTACCGGCAAACAACTGGATGACATGAATGCACAGATAGATATGCAGAAAAAGGAAATGCTGGTAACCAGGCAGCAGATCCAGGTACAGCGTAACAACGCGACCACCCAAAACAGGAGCATATTAAGCGAAAGCAAACCACTCGAAAAACGGGTCGCTCAACTGGAAGATCAACTGAAACGTGCGGCTATCCGCAACCCTGTTACAGGAACCGTCACTACCCGGTATGCAGAACCAGGCGAAATAACCACCATGGGTAAAGCGCTGTATAAAATTGCAGACTTATCTGTTCTGAACCTGCGTGCATACATCACCGGATCACAATTGTCGCAGATAAAAACCGGACAGGAAGTAACTGTACTGGTAGATGATGGTGCAAAAAAATACCGGCAGCTCAAAGGCACTATTACCTGGATTGCTGATAAAGCCGAGTTTACCCCCAAGACCATTCAGACAAAAGAAGAAAGGGCAAGCCTGGTATATGCTATTAAGATAAAAGTGAAAAATGACGGACTGCTCAAACTGGGTATGTATGGCGAAGTGAAATTCTGATCCGTTTTACTAAAGCAATTGAGATGCAAAGTACAAACATACAACAACACAATACCGGCCATGTAAGCGTGGAAAATATTGTAATGACCTATGGCAAAGCGAATGCAGCCGTACAGGCATTGCAGGGGATCAGTTTTAACGTAAAGCCGGGTGAACTTTTTGGTATCATCGGCCCGGATGGTGCCGGTAAAACATCTCTTTTCCGTATCCTCACCACTTTGTTGTTGCCAACAAGTGGCAGGGCTACGGTAGGTGGGCTTGATGTGGTAAAAAATTACCAGGCTATCCGCAATTCGGTAGGGTATATGCCCGGCAGGTTTTCATTGTATCCGGATCTTACCGTGGCAGAGAACCTGGCATTTTTTGCCACCATTTTCAATACCTCCATCAGCGAAAACTATGATCTGATAAAGGATATCTATCTGCAGATTGAACCATTCCGTAACCGCAGGGCTGGTCAGCTATCCGGGGGGATGAAGCAAAAACTGGCATTAAGCTGTGCACTTATACACCGGCCTGCAGTATTATTTCTGGACGAGCCAACTACCGGTGTAGATGCCGTATCGCGCAAGGAGTTTTGGGAAATGCTCCGCCGCCTTAAAGCGCAGGGTATCACTATTCTTGTTTCCACGCCTTATATGGATGAAGCCGGTTTATGTGAACGGGTGGCATTGTTACAGAATGGAAGCATCCTGAGTATAGATACACCTGCCGGTATCACTGCCTCTTTTGGGAAACCATTGCTGGCTGTACGGAATGCAGCCATGCTGCCATTGCTGAAACAGCTAAAGAGCTTTGAGGAGGTGGCAGACGCTTATCCTTTTGGAGAATATCATCATGTGGTGTTAAAAAGGGGAGATGAAAAAGAACTGCGATTGCGGTTAGCTGCTGCAGGTATGGAAGCAGAGGTGATAACAGTTTCGCCCGGTATTGAAGATTGTTTTATGGCGCTTATGAAAAATTAAGACATGGAAAGAGAAAAAGTAATTGAAGTAAAACAGCTCAGCAAACGGTTTGGCAATTTCACTGCGGTAGATGCTATCAGTTTTGATGTATACAAGGGGGAAATATTTGGTTTCCTGGGAGCCAATGGTGCGGGTAAAACGACGGCTATGCGTATGCTGTCAGGTCTTTCCATCCCCAGTAGCGGAGAAGCCAAAGTAGCCGGTTTTGATGTGTATCGGCAAACAGAGCTTATTAAGCGGCATATTGGCTATATGAGCCAGCGGTTTTCGTTGTATGAAGACCTGACGGTACGTGAAAATATCCGCTTTTATGCGGGTATTTATGGAATGTCTGATGCATTTATCCGTGATAAAACAGCAAGCCTGCTTCAGCAATTACATATGGAAACAGAAGCCGGTAAACTGGTCAGGGCATTGCCGCTGGGATGGAAACAGAAACTGGCTTTTTCGGTAGCCATATTCCATCAACCGCAGATTGTATTTCTGGATGAACCTACAGGTGGGGTAGATCCGGTAACAAGGCGTGAATTCTGGAATCTTATTTATGAAGCGGCTGCTTCGGGTATTACGGTATTTGTGACCACTCACTATATGGATGAGGCAGAGTATTGCGACCGGGTCTCCATTATGGTTGATGGCCGTATGGATGCGCTTGGCACACCAGCTCAGTTGAAAAGCCAGTTTGAAGCCGGATCAATGGATGACGTGTTTTTGCGACTGGCGCGTAAAGCCGTACGCACGGCAGATTAAAACATTTTAATTTAAAAAGGATGTTGCTATGAAGCAATTTCTTGCATTTGTCAGAAAAGAATTTTATCACATCTTCCGCGACCGGCGAACCCTGTTTATCCTGCTGGGCATGCCAGTGATGCAGATCATACTTTTTGGCTTTGCATTGACCAATGAGGTCAAAAATGCAAAGATTGCAGTACTGGATATGGCAAAGGATGAAACGGCGCATACGCTTATTGATCAGCTGAATGCCAGCCGGTATTTTGATCTGGTCAGTTACCTCAAGAGCTATGAAGAGGTGGAAACGGCTTTCAGGACCGGAAAGGTGCGGATGACGGTCGTATTACCTGCTGGCTTTGGCAGTGACCTGCAGCATCTGCATCAGGCGCAGGTACAATTGCTGGCCGATGCTTCGGATCCCAATGTAGCCAATACACTGACCAATTATGCAGGTAGTATCATACGCGATTTTCAGGATGGATTATTGGAGGGGCAGCAACTACCTTACCGGATCAATACAGAGATACGGATGCTGTACAACCCGCAATTAAAAGGGGCGTATAGTTTTGTACCTGGGGTGATGGCGATGGTGCTGATGCTTGTATGTACACTCATGACAGCGATTACCATTGTGCGTGAAAAAGAAATGGGCACTATGGAGATCATGCTGGTATCGCCGCTGAAACCCATGCTTATTATTGTGGCCAAGGCTGTGCCTTATCTGTTGCTTTCTGCTATTAATATCAGTAGCATTCTGCTTCTCAGCGTTTTTGTACTGGATGTGCCCATCAATGGAAGCTTGCTGCTGCTGATAGGTGAAAGTTTGCTCTTTACACTTACCTGCCTCGCTTTTGGATTGCTGATCTCGGCCAGTACCAGTTCACAGCAAACAGCCATGTTTATTTCACTGACAGGGATGTTTCTGCCTACTATAATGCTCAGTGGCTTTATGTTTCCCATCGAAAATATGCCGTTACCGCTGCGGGTTATTTCGCATGCTGTGCCAGCCCGCTGGTTTTATCAGATTGTACGCAACGTGATGATCAAGGGTACGGGACTGGAAACAGTATGGAAAGAAACCCTGATACTATTGGGCATGATGTTGTTTCTGACAACGCTGGCAGTTAAGAAATTCAAGATCCGGCTGGCCTGACGGCCTGTTGTTAAATATATTTTATGCGCACATTACGTTTTTTATTGCAAAAGGAGTTCCGGCAGATATTCCGTGACCCGGCGATACTGCGTATTATTTTTGTAATGCCGGTGATGCAACTGGTATTGCTGCCGATGGCAGCAGATTATGAAGTAAAAAATATCCGGCTGGCGGTGGTGGACCATGATCATTCGGTCTATTCGCAACAACTGATTCAGAAGATAGGAGCGTCTGGATATTTTTTGCTGACGAAGTATGCCAACTCATATCAGGAAGCTATGGAAGCTGTAAAGAGTGACGCGGCTGACCTGGTACTGGAACTGCCTTCTTCATTTGAGAAAAGACTGGTGAAAGAAGAAGAGGCGCCGGTATTTATGGCAGTCAATGCTATCAATGGTGTAAAGGCTTCACTGGGCAGTGCATACCTGCGCAGTATCATACAGGATTTCAACCAGCAGGTACGCACAGAATGGCTGCAAATGCCCCGGTTTAATCCCGAACCTGTTGTACAGGTGACCTCCTCCAACTGGTATAATCCGTTGATGAATTACCGGTATTTTATGGTGCCGGGTATACTGGTAGTGCTGGTGACCATGATCGGATCCTTCCTGGCAGCGCTCAATATTGTGCGGGAGAAAGAGATCGGCACTATAGAACAAATCAATGTGACACCGGTTCGCAAATATCAATTCATTCTCGGCAAACTGATTCCTTTCTGGGTATTGGGCCTGGCCATTCTCAGCATCGGGTTACTTATAGCACGAATAGTATATGGAATCAGTCCGGCAGGCAGTTTGTTTACCATTTACCTGTTTGCGGCAGTCTATCTGCTGGCAGTGCTGGGTTTAGGTTTGCTCATTTCCTCTTATACACAGACACAACAACAGGCTATGCTGATTTCCTTTTTCCTGATGATGGTCTTCATCCTTCTCGGTGGACTTTACACCTCTGTAGACAGTATGCCTCAATGGGCCCAGTACCTGGTAAAACTGAATCCGGTAAGTTATTTTATTGATGTAATGCGTATGGTGGTGTTGAAAGGAAGCAGTACCGGCGAGATTAAAGGACACTTGATAAGTATTCTCGCCTTTGCACTGTTTTTTAACGGCTGGGCTGTGTTGAGTTACCGGAAACGTTCGTGATTTTCACCAAAAAAACCTTTTTTTCCCATTTTAAACTGAGGAAAACACAGCTGGTGGGAGTAAGCTGAATCGTAATTTGGAGTGCTGTTCATTCCATAAATGGGGTTTCTTGCCTTCTGATATTTGATGGCTGGTCCTCCGGAAATGAGTAAGCGGGTGTCCATAAATTGTTGTAGCATGGAAGAGAGGAGAAGGAAACGATTCAGAATTGTGCGGGAGCGGCTTCCGGCCAAAGAAGACCGGCTGGCTTTTTATGGTAATTCGTCTTCTCATAAAGCCAGGCATGATTCTATTTTTGATGAAACTATTCCGGTAGAGATATGGTTCGATAAGCATTACCTCGACCGGCATCAGCATGGAGATGAAAATGGTGTCAGAGATGGAATTGATCCTGATTATATCCGGCAGTTGATTCGGCAGGCCATAAAGCCATTGTTTATCTTTTCCTCACAGGTAAAAGGTTTTTGCTTTGTTAATGGACCTCCTTTTCGTGACACGATCCGGGCAGTTATCAGAAAAGACTTTAATGGTTCTAAATTGAACGTTGTTTTACAATGTTGTTTTAAAAATCCCGGTTGCCTTGAAGTAACTGTCATTACTGCAATGGTAGTCGATGGTTTTAAATTAGCTACTGGTCAGTATGTAGTTGATTTAGAAGAGAATGAAATGGTTTTGAGTAAATATGAGAATGGCAGGCAGAATGAAATCTGTAAAATTTGATTTGGTGAAATGTTTTTTTAGTAGCTTTACGTTTGTAAGGCAGGGGAGAAAGCCGAAATGCTGGAAAAGCCGGCGTTTTACCTGAAAGGCCTTATAAAAAAATTCAGCCGCAGTAATGCGGCTTTTTTTATGTCTCACAGCAGGCAGCCAGCCTGAAGTCTGACTTGGGGTGCAAATCGAAAAATCTTATATTCGGTATATTAAAACGATTTGCTATGCTCAAACTCGGCGACCTCAAACACGGCGATCTCGTTCTGGTAAATGATGACGGTATCGAAAGGGAAGGTACCGTTGTCAAAGTCAGTCATGAAGACCATCAGGCTTTGGTTGACAACGGTATTCAGGAGTTTTGGTATGATCCTGCGGATCTGAAGCCTATTCCGCTGGATGAAAGTCAGTTGGTGAAACTTGGTTTTTCCGGCGAGGACCTGAATGGCGGGGTCAAATACAAAAAAGACTCATTCCGGCTGGTGACACCCCGCAAGGGCGACTTTTCGGAAATTGAAATGTGGTGGCGGGAAGATCGCCGGCATTTTCATTCCCCGCTACAGGTCCATCAGTTGCAAAACCTGCATCTGGACATGACCAAAGTGCCGCTTGCGCGCCCTTAAACCGGCATTTTGAGCGTTCATTCTGAGGATTTTAGTGAAAAAAGACGATTACCCCGAAAAAAAAGCGGGGTTTTTTCTTTTTTCGCCCTTATCCTCCTATCTTTGCACCCCTAAATTTTGTATGTCGAAACAACCACTGATTAAACAGGATGGGATCATTTTAGAAGCCCTTTCAAACGCCATGTTCCGGGTAAAACTGGAAAACGGGCATGAAATAGTGGCTACAATTTCCGGAAAAATGCGCATGCACTATATCCGGATTTTGCCCGGGGATAAGGTGGGAGTGGAGCTGTCGCCATACGACCTGACACGTGGAAGAATCAATTTCAGGTATAAATAAAAAAAAGTAAAGGACGGCTGCAGTAGTCTTTGATTATTGCGAAGTCCGGCGCTCAAAGCGAAAGATTATGAAAGTTAGAGCATCCATTAAAAAAAGAAGTGCAGATTGCAAGATCGTACGTCGTAAAGGCAAGCTGTACGTGATCAACAAAAAGAATCCCCGCTTCAAGCAGCGCCAGGGATAATTTGGCCGGCCATCAGGTATGGCTGACTGATTGTAATTAAGTAAAGACAAATTTTAATATTTTATAATATGGCTCGTATTGCCGGTGTTGACTTACCCAAGAACAAAAGAGGTGAAATTGGTCTGACCTATATCTTTGGAATCGGACCTTCTACTGCAAGATATATTCTGGACAAGAATAATATCGATCGCAATAAGAAGGTACATGAGTGGAATGATGATGACCTGAATGCTATCCGTAACACCATTACGGAAGAGTTCAAGGTAGAAGGTCAGCTGCGTTCTGAAGTACAGATGAGTATCAAGCGTCTGCTTGATATTGCCTGCTACCGTGGTCTTCGCCATCGTAAGGGTCTGCCGGTGCGCGGCCAGCGTACTAAAACCAACAGCCGTACACGTAAAGGAAAACGTAAGACGGTTGCCGGTAAGAAAAAAGCAGCTAAGAAATAATCATCTGCAAGCTCCCGGTAATACTCCGGGAGTTTGCTGTATTATTATAATGCACCATTGTTTTACTGAATCAATTGCGGATACCAGGTGCAGGTGGAGGGTTGATTCAGGCCTGGCAGCTTAAGTTGACAGGTTTATTTTAAATCAAGATTACCTCAGTTTCGAATCATGGCAAAAGGACAAAATCAGGGTAACAGCGCTAAAGCTGCCGCCAAGAAAAGAATCGTAAAGGTAGACGCATATGGCGATGCCCATATCTCTGCAACATTCAACAACATCATCATCAGCCTTACCAATAAAACAGGTCAGGTAATTTCCTGGAGCAGCGCCGGTAAAATGGGCTTTAAGGGTTCCAAGAAAAACACTCCTTATGCTGCTCAGATGGCAGCTTCCGATGCAGCTAAAACTGCACTGGATGCAGGTCTGAAACGTGTAGATGTGTATGTGAAAGGCCCCGGTGCCGGTCGTGAAGGAGCTATCCGCTCTCTGTCACAATCAGGTATTGAGATCGTGATGATCAAAGACGTAACTCCGCTGCCCCACAACGGATGCCGTCCTCCCAAGAAAAGACGCGTATAATGAGAAAGTTTTAGGTAATAAGTTTTAAGTGATAAGTTTAAACTTCACTTAAAGCTTATCACTTAAAACCTACTACTTATAACATAACGCCAGATTGGCTTTCATTTTTTAAAAGGGTGCTCGATTAATTTTTTAAAGACTTTTTACCGATCGAAGCACCGGTTTCTAAAAAAGTCTAAATGAACGTAAAATTATGGCACGTTACAATGGTCCAAAGACCAAAATCTCCCGCATTTTCGGAGAACCTATTTTAGGTAATGGTAAATGGTTGGGTAAAAACAGCAACCCTCCCGGTCAACACGGTGAAAAACGCAAACGCAAAACGCTGGGTGAATATGCCCTGCAGCTGCGTGAAAAACAAAAAGCCAAGTATACCTACGGTATCCTGGAAAAGCAATTCCGCAAAACTTTTGAGGAAGCTGCCCGTCGCAAAGGTGTAACAGGTGAAAACCTGATCAAACTCCTGGAAGCACGCCTGGATAATACTGTATTCCGTATGGGTATTGCGCCTTCTCGTCCTGCTGCCCGTCAGCTGGTTAGCCACAAACACATCGAAGTAAACGGAGAAGTGGTGAATATCCCCTCTTTCCAGTTGAAACCCGGTGATGTGGTTACTATCAAAGACAACAGCAAAGAGCGTTCTTCTATCACCAGTGTGGTACGCGCCAAAAATCCCAAGTTCAGCTGGCTGGACTGGAACGAAACCGAATTCAAAGGTACATTCATCACTTATCCTGAAAGGGAAAGCGTTCCTGAAAATATCAAGGAACAGCTGATTGTGGAATTGTACTCTAAGTAATCGTGAGGCGTAAACCGGCTGCCCCTGCTTTTGTTATATAGACAAAGCAACAGTCTGTCCCAATCATTTATAAAATTAAATCTGAAATATGGCTATCCTGAATTTCCAAAAACCTGACAAGATCATCCTGCAAAAGGCCACGGATTTTGAAGCCCAGTTTGAGTTTCGTCCGCTGGAGCCTGGCTATGGCGTAACAATCGGCAACGCGCTGCGTCGTGTACTGCTGAACTCCCTGGAGGGTTATGCTATTGTAGGCGTTAAGATCGACGGGGTGGATCATGAATTCGCTACCATGAAAGGTGTGAGCGAAGATGTGGTGGAAATTTTCCTGAACCTGAAACAGGTTCGTTTCAAAAAGATCGTTGATCATGAAGTGGCAAACGAGAAAATTCTCCTGTCGCTGAAAAATAAAACAGAATTCACAGCCGGTATGATCGGCGAGGGAACTCATTCCTTCCAGATCATGAATCCCGATCTCCTGATCTGTACACTCGATTCTTCCGCTAAAATGGACATCGAGCTGACTATCGGTAAAGGCCGTGGTTATGTACCTGCTGAGGAAAACAAGCCAAAAGATGCGCCTATGGGTTATATTCCCATCGACTCTATCTTTACACCGATCAAAAACGTTAAGTACACTATCGAGAATACCCGTGTGGAACAACGTACAGACTTCGAAAAACTGATCATGGAAGTTTCTACTGATGGTACCATCCATCCGGAAGAAGCAGTGAAGCAGGCTTCACGCATCCTGATCCAGCACCTGATGATCATTACCGACGAGAACATCACTTTCGATAACAAAGAAGAGAAGAAAGAAGACCTGGTTGATGAGCAGACACTGCAGCTCCGTAAGGTGCTGAAAACTCCGCTCGAAGATCTGGATCTGTCTGTACGCGCCTTCAACTGTCTGAAAGCAGCTAAAATCAACTCACTCAGTGAGCTGGTTCAGTACGAGCAGGAAGACCTGATGAAGTTCCGCAATTTTGGTCAGAAATCACTGGCCGAAATCGAGCAGGTACTGACAGAAAGAGGTCTCTCTTTCGGTATGGATCTCGCCAAAATGGGTGTTGACAAAGACGAACTATAAGGTCGTTTTGATTTATCAGATACAGTAGGTTGTAATTCCTGACACGGTACAACCGAAATTTAATAACAAGCCGGCAACTGGGATAATAACCAATAACCGGTCTCAAATTCAAATGTCATGCGTCACGGAGACAAAGTAAAAAATCTTGGCCGCACTAAAGCTCACAGAGATGCGTTGCTGAGCAACCTGGCTTGCCAGCTGATCGAACACAAGCGTATTGTAACTACCCTGGCCAAAGCAAAGGCCCTGCGTGTTTACATTGAGCCGCTGGTAACCAAAGGCAAAACAAACACTACGCATCAGCGTCGTGTTGTGTTCAGCTACCTGCAGGATAAAGTTGCTGTAACTGAACTGTTCAGCACAATTGCGGAAAAAGTAGCCGGCCGCCCCGGTGGTTATACCCGTGTTATTAAACTGGGTGCCCGCCCTGGCGACAATGCAGAAACTGCGTTGATCGAGCTGGTTGATTTCAACGAAATTTATGGTAAGGGTAAGGGCGAAGTGAAAGAAGCTGCGAAGAAGACACGTCGTAGCCGTAGCACTTCCAAGAAGGCCGATGCCGCCCCCAAAGCGGAAGAAGCTAAAACCGAGGAAGCAGCCCCCGAAGCCAAAGCCGAATAAAGTTGTTTTCCAAAGTAATCAAAGGCCTTCCGTGTATACGGAAGGCCTTTTTCTTTATAGCAGCAGATCATTCTTTTTTTGCCTGCATAAAATGAAGTAATTTTCAGAGACGATTTGCTGCCTATTTCTGATCACTGATTTAATACCATTAACCATGGACCAAACCGCCAACAGAGCCTTGCAGCAATTCCGCAATGAGGTAGGCATCCGATTTCAGTTATATAACAGCCTTTTTACATCGTTACCATTTCACCGTATCGAAAAAACGGGTATTCTTTTATCCCTGCTTTCCAACAACTGCGAAGAGGGATACAAGAAGAATCTGAGCCCGATCCGGATCATTGATGAGTTTTTTACGAAACACACATCTTACGGAAATGAACAGGAGAAAACAGATCTGCTGTTTCGTTTCGTGCAGTATGTAGAACGCCAGGTCGTACTTTTTGATGCGCTGGAAGATGCAGCTTTTCGCGAAGTAAATGATCTCAATGGCGTTGGTACACTCAAACACCTGGAGTCTGAAATCATCCAGGAAAATAAACAAGAGCAGCTGGCCGAGAAGCTGAAGGATTTTTCCATACGCCTTGTGCTCACCGCACACCCTACCCAGTTTTATCCCGGTTCTGTATTGGGCATCATCAACGACCTGGCGCGTGCTTTACGCGACAACAACACATCTGTTGTCAATACCTATCTGCAACAGCTGGGCAAAACACCTTTTTTCAAAAAACAAAAACCCACACCTTACGATGAGGCGGTAAGCCTTATCTGGTATCTTGAGAATGTATTCTATCCTGCAGCAGGAGGGATATTATCCAATATCAAAGCACGTTTTCCAGAAGCCATCAGCCCGGGCAACCCGGTGGTAAGAATGGGTTTCTGGCCAGGAGGTGACCGTGACGGCAATCCTTATGTTACTGCCGGCATCTCACTACAGGTAGCCGATGCATTGCGTAGCAGTATTATCAAGTGTTATTACCTCGATGTACGCCGTCTCAAACGCCGCCTTACTTTTCATGGCGTAGATACCATGCTGACTGACCTGGAAAACAAACTTTACAGCAACCTCTTTATACCCGGTTATAAAACCCGTCTTACCCGCGAAGAAATACTGGATACTCTGCAACAGATACGCCAGATCATCATATACCAGCACAACGGATTGTTTCTGCATCTGGTAACCAATCTGATCAATAAGATAGAAGTATTTGGTCTGCACTTTGCCTCGCTTGACATACGACAGGATAGTGCTATTCACGGTAAATTATTTGATGGACTGGCTGCACAGACCGATGTACTGCCTGATGATTATGCAAGCAGGACAGAGGATGAAAAGATCGGATTGCTCTGTCAACTGAACAGAAGTATCAACCCTGCTGTATTGAAAGATGCTATACAGGAAGATACATTCCGCTGTGTGCAAGCCATTCAATCCATACAACAGTACAACGGACCGGAAGGCTGTCACCGCTATATAATCAGCCAGTGTAAGAGCGCGCTCAATGCCATGGAAGTATATGGCCTTTTCCTGCTGGGGGGCTGGTATCCGGAGGATATGAATATCGATATCGTTCCGCTGTTTGAGACTATCGACGATCTGCAGGAAGCGGCAGATGTAATGCGAAAATTGTACAGCAATCCGGTATACCGGACACATCTGCAGCGTCGTTCTGACCGGCAGACGATCATGCTGGGTTTTTCGGATGGAACGAAGGATGGAGGTTATCTGATGGCAAACTGGAGTATATACAAAGCCAAGGAGCTGCTCACCAGTGTTTCGCGCGAGTATGGCATTGATGTAATATTTTTTGACGGCCGTGGTGGCCCTCCTTCGCGCGGTGGTGGCAAAACACATAAGTTCTATGCCTCTATGGGAAAGAATATTTCCAATAAGGAAATTCAGCTTACCATACAGGGACAAACGGTCAGTTCCAATTTTGGCACCACCGATTCTGCCCAGTATAATATGGAGCAATTACTGAATGCGGGTATTTCAAATGATCTGTTTCAGACAAGATCCTATACGCTCAGCAAGGAGGAAGAAGGGCTGATACAGGAATTGAGTGAGGCCGGTTATGAAGCGTATAAGGAATTGCGTGATCATCCGTACCTGGCCGATTACCTGCTGCATGCAAGCCCACTCCGGTTTTACAGCGAAACCAATATCGGCAGCCGCCCTGCAAAACGCGGTGCGGGTTCAGGTCTCTCTCTGAAAGATTTGCGGGCTATTCCGTTTGCGGGCTCCTGGAGTCAGCTAAAACAAAATGTAACCGGGTTTTATGGAGTGGGATCGGCATTGCAGTTGATGGAAAGCCAGGGCAAGTTTGCAGCCGTTCAGCGATTGTATAAAAGTTCCCTGTTTTTCAAAACCCTGCTTGACAATTGCGAAATGGCCATGTCAAAATCGTTTTTCCCGCTTACAGCTTACCTCAGTAAGCATAAGCAATATGGCGAGATATGGCAAAAAATATTCAATGAATATGAATTGACGCGACAATACCTGGTTAAATTATCGGGTCATAGTGAACTGATGGCCGATTACCCGGTAGAACAATTGTCGATCCAGATGCGGGAGCGCATTGTATTGCCGTTGCTTACCATTCAGCAATATGCATTGACCCGTATTCGTGAGTTTGAAGAGCAGCTTGTACAATCGCCCATGAAGGAAGTATATGAAAAGCTGGTGATGAGGTGTTCGTTTGGGATTATTAATGCCGGGCGGAACTCTGCATAAAGTTATAAGTAATGAGTTATAAGTTTTAAGTAGGTCTTATAGAGGAATAGCATTAAAGGGAGATTATTTCAAACATTGAAATAATCTCCCTTTTTCTTACTTATTACTTACGACTTATAACTTAGAACTAAAATTTCAAGACAGCGGCCAGTAACGCTGTAAAGGTCGATTTGGTCGGTGTGATATCTTTATCGGCATAAATTTCGGAGCCTGCGGTTTCGAAACGCAGTTCGGGGATCAGTGTGAGTGGTCCTACTTTGTAGTTGAGCGATACAGTATTGGCCCAGATATTATCAGTCCCAAATAAAACACCTTTCTTATCTCCAATATATTCTGTGCGCCAGGTAAGACCTATTGCAGCAGTGGGATCGTAGTTGAAATATAATGCACTGCCCCACCAGCTACCGCTGGGGTCAGACGAACCGGATACCGGTTTACGCGATTGCACGGTGCCATTATAACCAATATTGAATTTATCGGATAACGTTCCCAGCAATACAAGGTCAACCTGGTTGAGTGATTTCAAACCCGAAGGGTTGATGCCTTCTTTTGAGCCACCGAAGCCTACATAGTTCAGGTAAAATTTGAGCTTGCCTTCAGCAAAACCACCACTCACCTGCGCGAGGGCTGTTTTTACAGCATTGGTGGAAGTGCTTTCGTCTGTGTAATTAGCCACACCAAGCATGATACCTACGGGGCCTGCAGTAATGTCTGCCTTGAGCCCTGTATGGAAGAATGGTCCGTTGGTAAACATATAGCTCATGCTGTAATTGCGGTTCAGCGGTGCATCGAGCAACTCGTATCCCACATGGGTACCAAATTTACCCATAGTGAATTTCACTTTATCAGAAGGAGCATAGGTGACGAATGCCTGTTTTATATTGGACAAAGAGATGAACCCATTTTTGCTGGCGCCGGATTCGCCATCGTTGTAGCTGAACTCTTCGGCGCGGCGTCCAAAACCCAGATCCACTGTACCACCTACTTTACCAGAGAGGGCTGTGAAATCGGCACGCATACTGGCCATACCCAGCTCAAACGAATTGTTGGTATTGGTGAAACTGGTGTAATTGTTTGTGTAGTTTTTGCTGCCGGCAAAATTGTACCGGTAATAAGCATCTACATTTCCGGAAATGGTAAGTGATTTGGTAGAATCTTCCTGCGCGTTGAGGGACATGAGGAGGAGATTGGCAGAGCCTGCCATGAATAATTTTCGTAACATTGTAGTAGCATTTTAGATGTTAAGGAAAGGGTACAGCCGGTAATAACTTTTGCGAGAAGTCATTACCAACTCAGCTGTACCTTTTCTAATTAATGGTATTTAAGCAGTCAGCGTGATGCGTGGGGATCAGGCAATCGTTTTTTCTTCGACAGTGCCATTATTATGCACCAGCAATGTTCCCTGCACATATTTCTCATTGTGCTGAGAAGCGTCGAGACCTTCTGCCTCTTCTTCCTGCGTTACACGCATGGGCAGAATCAGGTTAATAACCTTAAAGAGGATAAATGATACTACAAAGCTGTAACCAACAGCGAGCAGCATACCTTTTAACTGGATCAGAAACTGGCCATCAGCTACTGCGGCATTTACTGTTTTGCTGCCAACCAGGCCGGTAAGAAGCATACCGGTGATACCACCCAGGCCGTGACAGGCAAATACATCGAGAGGGTCATCCAGTTTGGTTTTGTGTTTGAGAAACTCAGCTACTATATTGGAAACAAGGGCAGCTACAAAACCGATAAAGAGGGCCTGCGGTACACCTACGAAACCAGCGGCAGGTGTGATGGCTACCAGACCTACTACTGCTCCGATACAGAAACCGAGTACAGATGGTTTTTTGCCACGGATCACATCCCAGAACATCCACGACAGGCCGGCAGCTGCAGCAGCTGTATTGGTAGTGGCAAAAGCATATACAGCCAGTGAGCCGGAACCTACGGCACTACCGGCATTAAAACCAAACCAGCCAAACCACAGGAGACCGGTTCCAATTAATACATAAGGAATATTGGCAGGAGAAGCGCTGGTGGTAGACTGGCGTGGCTTCAATACGAGAGCGCCCGCCAGAGCGGCCATACCGGCAGAGATATGTACAACAGTGCCGCCGGCAAAATCAAGAACACCCCATTTGAACATCAATCCATCAGGATGCCAGGCCATATGGGCCAACGGAGCATATACCAGCACACCGAATAGTACGATAAAAAGTGTATAGCTGCTGAAGCGGATACGCTCGGCTACTGCGCCTACTACCAGCCCGGGTGTGATGATTGCAAACATAAGCTGGAAGAAGGCAAAGAGGGGCAGAGGAATTGTGCTGGCCAGACTCCATGGTTCGCCATCCATTACACCTTTAAAGAATAAAAACGTTTTAGGATTTCCGATAAACCCTCCGATTGATTCACCAAAACAAAGGCTGAATTGCACTACAATCCATAAAACAGAAATGATACCGGCCGATACGGTGCTTTTGATCATCGTAGACAGGACATTTTTACGACCTACCATGCCTCCATAAAAGAAAGCAAGGGCAGGTGTCATCAGGAACACGAATGCACAGGAAACCAGCATCCAGGCTATATCGCCGCTGTTGTACGTGTATTTAGGTGTTTTGCCATCTTCGCCTAATACCGTAGAAGGATCAAAAGAAGCCGCAGGGCTGATAAAGACCGCAGCAATTGCCACACCCAGCAATACCAGGAAAGGCAGTACCTGTTTTACAGTTGTTTTGCTCATAAACAGAACGTGGGGTTTTAAATATTAAATAAAAATTTAATGCTGCAATCGTCAATCTGAAAGTATATATTATTTATTATAACATTTGTTAGTATTAATATTTTTTAAAGAAATTGTTGAAAAAATGTGTTCTGTTAATAATTAATATAAAATTATTAAAAATATAAATGTTTAATTAATTGATAAAATATTCGGCTAAGTACTAAAAAAGCCTCCACAAGGGAGGCTTTGAATTATTTGTGAGGTTTGAGCTACTCAGGCCAACGCAAAAGACTGTAATAAACCTGCATCACGGGTTTCGAGTGTACTGCTTCCATTGCTCAGAAACTCATCTACCTTACGGGCGCATTCACGGCCTTCGCTAATGGCCCATACGACCAGTGATTGTCCACGACGGGCATCACCGGCTACAAACACTTTGGGGAGATTGGTCTGGTAAGCTTTGTCTGTTGCTTTTATGTTTCCTCTTTCATCTTTTTCTACTTCCAGCTGATCTACCAGCCCGGTATGCTGCGGGTGTACAAAACCCATGGCCAGCAGGGCCAGTTCACAGGGAATGACCTGTTCGGATCCTGTTTTTTCCGTAAATCCGGCAGGGCGTCCGTCTTCGCTGCTTTTCCACTCCAGGTCAACGATACGAAGAGCTTTGAGGTTGCCGTTTTCGTCTTTGATAAATTCCTTGGTGGCAATAGCCCATTTGCGTTCGCATCCTTCTTCATGCGAGGTTGTTGTCTTTAACAACATGGGGTAACTGGGCCAGGGCATATAGCTGCTGCGTTCGGTAGGAGGCTGGGGCAGGAGTTCAAACTGGGTGACAGAAGCTGCGCCATGACGATTGGAAGTGCCCACGCAGTCGGAACCTGTATCGCCACCACCGATCACCACTACATGTTTACCGGTAGCAAGCAGCGGCTGAGCCAGGATATTACTTTCCAGATCGGCATGCTGATGCGGATCCTGACCCGCCACGCGTTTATTTTGTTGTTTCAGAAACTGCATGGCAAAATGCACACCGATGGCTTCACGGCCGGATACCGGCAGGTCGCGCGGTATGGTAGAGCCGATTGCCAGTACAATGGCACTGTATTCACGCAACAGATCATTAATACTCACATTTACTCCTACATTCGCATGACACTGAAAGCTGATGCCTTCTTCTTCCATTACGGCAATACGACGGTCAATGATCCATTTCTCCAGTTTGAAATCGGGGATGCCATAACGCAGCAGGCCGCCGGGACGTTCATCGCGTTCGAAGACCGTGACCTGATGTCCGGCATAATTCAATTGCGCTGCTGCAGCCAGCCCCGCAGGACCTGAACCAATAACAGCTACTTTTTTACCGGAACGTACATTAGGTTTGCGGGGCTTTACAAATCCCTTATCGAAAGCGATCTCAATAATATGTTTTTCGATCTCTTCGATCGCCACGGGCGGTTGATTAATACCCAGTACGCAGGCCGATTCGCAGGGAGCGGGGCAAATGCGTCCGGTAAACTCGGGAAAGTTATTGGTTGATATCAGCACATCGTAGGCTTCCTGCCAGTCTTTACGGTATACGGCATCGTTAAACTCAGGTATTACATTACCCAGAGGGCAGCCACTATGGCAAAATGGTACACCGCAGTTCATGCAACGTGCAGACTGTTGGTTGAGTTTTTCTTCTGCAAATGATTCCACAAATTCACGATAGTGGCTCAGACGCTCATTCACCGGTCTTTTGCCGGGCAGTTCCCTGCTAAATTCTTTGAAACCTGTTGGTTTGCCCATAATCTGATACTTGATTCAAATGTTGAATTGATTATTTCCTGTATGGTGTCAAAGCACCTTAACGCTGATCTTTCGTTCCTGCAATACTTTTTTGTAATCGCGCGGAAACACTTTTACAAAATGCTGCAACTGGTTGTCCAGATCTTCCAGTATAAACCGGCCGACTGTACTGCCGGTATATTCGACATGGCGCTGGATCATGGTAAACAGTTCATTCTTATCATCCAGTTCGCATGCATCGAGATCTACCATTTCGGTATTGCAATTGTTTTTGAATTGACCGTTTACATCATATACATAGGCAATGCCACCACTCATACCGGCGGCAAAATTCCGTCCGGTATCGCCCAGTATCACTACCACGCCTCCGGTCATGTATTCGCAGCCATGATCACCCACGCCTTCTACCACTACATGTGCGCCTGAGTTGCGTACGCCGAAACGTTCGCCGGCCTTACCTCTGATGAATGCTTCACCGCTGGTAGCGCCATAGAAGGCCACATTTCCGATGATGCTGTTTTCTTCCGGTACAAAAGAAGCGCGTTTGGAAGGATAGATGACCAACCGTGCTCCGCTCAATCCTTTTCCGAAATAATCGTTGGCATCACCTTCGAGTTCCAGTGTCACACCTTTTGTATTAAAGGCGCCAAAGCTTTGACCTGCCGTACCGGTAAATTTGAAATGAATGGTATCGTCGGGCAGTCCGGCTCCTTTATAGATCTTGGTTATTTCATTTGATAATACTGTGCCTGCAGTCCGGTCTGTATTGATGATAGGGAAACTGGCTTTTACTTTTTCCTTATGCTCCAGTGCAGGTTTGGCTGCTTCCAGCAATTTCCAGTCAAGAATATCGGCCATACCATGATCCTGCTCTTCTGCACAGTAAAGACCGGTATAGAGTGAAGCGGGTTCTTTATACAAAATGGGAGAAAGGTCGAGCTTGCTGTATTTCCAGTGACTGATATCATCGCGCACTTCGAGATTCTCTACCTGACCGATCATTTCATTGACACTGCGATAACCCAGTTCTGCCATTACTTCGCGCAACTCCTGTACCATAAAGCGGAAGAAGTTCACTACGTGATCGGCAGCGCCGGTAAAGCGTTTGCGCAGATCGGGATCCTGTGTGGCCACACCTACGGGGCAGGTATTAAGATGGCATTTGCGCATCAGGATACAGCCTTCCACTACGAGAGCTGCAGTGGCGATGCCCCACTCTTCGGCACCCAGCAATGCGGCGATGGCGATATCGCGGCCGGTTTTCATTTGTCCATCGGCCTGTACCACCACACGACTGCGCAATTTATTTTTTACAAGTGTCTGGTGTGTTTCTGCCAGTCCAAGCTCCCAGGGCAATCCGGCATGACGGATAGACGAAATAGGAGAGGCGCCTGTACCGCCATCATAACCGGCAATCAGTACCACATCGGCCTTGGCTTTGGTAACGCCTGCTGCAATGGTGCCCACGCCGGCTTTACTCACCAGCTTCACGCTGATACGTGCCTGACGATTGGCGTTTTTCAGATCAAAGATTAACTGCGCCAGATCTTCAATGGAGTAAATATCGTGGTGTGGCGGTGGTGAGATCAGACCTACACCGGGAGTGGAGTGTCTTGTTTTACCGATCCAGTCATCTACTTTATGGCCGGGCAACTGACCGCCTTCACCAGGCTTGGCTCCCTGTGCCATTTTGATCTGCAGTTCATCTGCTTCTGTGAGATAAAGGCTGGTCACCCCAAAGCGGGCGCTGGCTACCTGTTTGATAGAACTGCGCATGCTGTCGCCATTGGGCAATAGCTCATAGCGGCGTTCATCTTCACCACCTTCGCCGGTGTTGCTTTTGGCGCCAAGGCGGTTCATGGCTATAGCCAGTGTGGTGTGCGCTTCCCAGGAGATAGAGCCAAAGCTCATAGCACCTGTGGCAAAACGCTTGTAGATATTTTCTGCCGGCTCTACTTCATCAATACTGATTGAAGGACGCAGTTTGCGGAAGCGAAACAGGCTGCGAAGTGTGCAGGCTTTTTCGCCCTGCTCATTTACGAGACGGCTGTATTTTTTGAATGTAGCGTAATCATTGGTGCGTGTGGCATGCTGCAACAGGTGAATGGTCTGTGGGTTGAACAGGTGAAATTCTCCCTTGCGTTTCCACTGATATACACCTCCAACGGGCAGACGGTCAACAGGCACATCTTTTTTGCTGAATGCGAAATAATGTTTGGCCAGTGCTTCTTTCGCAATCTCATCAAGACCCATCCCTTCGATGCGCGAAGTGGCTCCGGTGAAATATTTTTCTACTACTTCGCGATTAATGCCGAGTATCTCAAATATCTGTGCGCCCTGGTAAGACTGCAGGGTAGAGATACCCATTTTTGAAAATACTTTCAGCAATCCTTCATTAACGGCCTTAATATAATTTTTCTTGAGTTCATCTTCAGTGAGCGATGTTTGCAGTTTACCTGTTTCCTTCATATCCCGGATACCCGACAACGCCAGGTAAGGGTTGATGGCGGTAGCACCGAAGGCAATAAGGCAGGCAAAATGATGTACTTCCCAGGCATCGCCTGCTTCCACGATCACGCCTACCTGACCACGCATACCCTTGCGGATAAGATGGTGGTGAATAGCCGACACGGCCAGCAAGCTTGGAATAGGTGCGTGATCAGAGTCAATAGCACGGTCCTGCAGGATGAGTACTTTGAATCCATCTTCCACGGCGTCTACCGCATAGCGGCAGATACGATCGAGGGCTGATTTCAATGCGCCGGGTTTGCCATTGGCGCGGAAATAACATTGTAATGTTTTGGCCTGAAACAATCCGGTATCGATACTGCGGATTTTTTCCAGTTCATAGTTGGTAAGTATGGGTTGTTTCAATGCCACACTATGGCAGGTAAGCGGATCTTCTACCAGCAGATTGCCGTTGTTGCCGGCAAAACTGGCCAGCGACATAACCAGGCGTTCCCGTATAGGGTCGATCGGCGGATTGGTAACCTGAGCAAAAAGTTGTTTGAAATAAGAACTGAGATGCTGTGGCTGATCACTCAATATTGCAAGCGGTGTATCGCAACCCATAGAGCCGATGGGCTCTTTTCCCTCTATGGCCATAGGTGCAATGATCTGATCCAGGTCTTCGGTAGAATAGCCGAATGCTTTCTGGTATTTGAATACCTGATCATGTCCCAGATGAGTAAAGGTGATACGGGGCTCGGGTAATTCTTCGAGACGGATCTTGTATTTATTCAGCCATTCTGCATATGGTTTCTGAGAGCAGATACGTTGTTTCAGTTCTTCGTCGCTGATGATACGTCCCTGCTCCATATCCACCACAAACATTTTTCCCGGCTGCAGGCGTCCTTTTTCTACAATCAGTGATTGATCTACCGGCAGCGCTCCCGTTTCGGAAGCCATGATCACACGGTCATCTTTGGTTACGCAATAGCGTGAAGGGCGAAGGCCGTTGCGGTCAAGTGTAGCGCCAATGATCTTACCATCGGTAAATGATATAGATGCAGGTCCATCCCAGGGCTCCATGAATGCGGAGTGAAATTCATAGAACGCTTTTTTTACCGGGTCCATCTGGTCATTGCCATCCCATGCTTCGGGAATCAGCATCATCATGACATGCGGCAGACTGCGGCCGGTCATGGCCAGCAGTTCGATCATATTGTCGAGGCAGGCACTATCTGACTGCCCGTTGCTGACAACAGGCAGCAGCATTTCCATTTCTTCTTTGCTGAAGTAGGGTGAAGTGAAATTCTTTTCACTTGTTTTCAGCCAGTTGAGGTTGCCCTGCAGGGTATTGATCTCGCCATTGTGTGCAATGAAGCGGAATGGCTGTGCCAGTTTCCAGGAAGGAAATGTATTGGTGGCAAAGCGGGAATGTACGAGGCCGAAGGCGCTCACCATCCGTTTATTACTGAGATCGGGGAAGTAACGGCGTACCTGTTTGCTGGTAAGCTGTCCTTTATATACGATTGTTTTATACGACAACGATGCCAGGTAAAAGCCGATTTCATCCTGACGTACGGTGTTGCGGATGGTATTGCTGGCATAGTTGCGCAGCACAAACAGTTTGCGTTCAAAATCGTCCGGGTTGGAAATATGGTCGGGGCAGGCAATGAATACCTGTTCCATTTCAGGTTCTACGCTCAGGGCAGTAGGGCCTATGTCGTGCGTGTTGACGGGTACTTTGCGATAGGCCAGGATCTCGAGACCCATCTTTTCGGCAGCGCGGTTAAAGATATCGCGGCATTCTTCGCGCAGGCGGATCTCTTTCGGGAAAAAGATCATGCCTACTCCGTACTTGCCATAGGCAGGCAGATGTACACCCAACTTAATACACTCGTCAAAGAAGAACTCGTGGGGAACCTGGATCATGATACCGGCGCCGTCGCCTGTATTTTCTTCACAACCGCAGGCACCGCGGTGTTCCATATTTTCCAGTACGGTAAGTGCATCGGAAATATTCTGATGTGATTTGCCTCCTTTGATGTTGGCTACAAATCCGATACCGCAGGCATCATGTTCAAATGAGGGATGGTACAAACCAGTATTGCTTGCCATGGGCAATGATGTTGTTTTAGATAAATTATAATAAAATTCAGCCTTGGCTGAACATATAGCAAGCAAACGACCTAAATTACTAAATTTTCTTCAGAGGAATGGACGTTTTACGCAGGTTTTTTCCACAGAAAATGTTATTCGTACAATCGTTAGTGCCGGATTATACGAGATAACCAAACAGTGTATCGTTTTTATTGAGCTCTGTGTACTGTATCTGGTGAAGCTGCAGTTTACGGATCAGTTCTTCGTAGTCCTGTTTTGACCGAAGTTCGACACCTACCAATGCGGGACCATTTTCCTTATTGGTTTTCTGCATGTATTCAAAACGGGTAATATCGTCGTTGGGGCCCAGTATGTGATTGACAAATTCTTTGAGTGCTCCCGGGCGTTGAGCGAAGCTGATGAGGAAGTAATGTTTTAGTCCTTCGTATTGCAGGCTGCGTTCCTTGATCTCCTGCATGCGGTCGATGTCGTTGTTGCTGCCGCTCACGATACACACTACGTTTTTCCCTTTGATCTGTGCGGCATAGTCATCGAGTGCGGCTATTGACATGGCACCGGCGGGTTCTACCACAATGGCGTCTTCGTTGTACAACCGTAATATGGTTGTACAGATTTTTCCTTCGGGTACCAGGCGCATATCATCGAGTACCTCGCGGCAGATGCTGAAGGTAATATCGCCTATGCGTTTTACCGCAGCGCCATCTACGAAGCGATCAATGGAAGGAAGTGTGACCGGATGGCCTTCCCGGAGTGCTGCCTGCATCGAAGGGGCTCCTTCGGGTTCAAGACCGATGATCTTTGTAGTAGGGGAGTACTGGCGGAAGTAGCTGCCAACGCCGGAGCAAAGACCTCCACCACCAATAGGGATAAAGATAAAATCCACCTGCGGCTGATCTTCGAGTATCTCGATGCCTACGGTGGCCTGACCCTCAATGATGCGGTAATCGTCGAAGGGAGGAATAAAGGTCATACCATTGGCCGCTGTGAATTCGCGGGCGGCCTGTGCGCAGTCATCAAATGTATCGCCTACCAGGCGTACTTCGATGAAGTCTTCACCAAACATGCGGGTCTGATGAATTTTCTGATTGGGAGTAATGACTGGCATGAATACGACTCCTTTCACACCCAGTTTGCGGCAGCTGAAAGCAAAACCCTGTGCATGGTTGCCGGCACTGGCGCATACCACACCTTTTTGCAACTGATCGTGGGGTAATGCGCTCATCATATTAAAAGCGCCGCGCAATTTGTAGGAGCGTACGGCCTGCAGGTCTTCTCTTTTCAAATACACATTGCACTGGTATTTGCGCGAAAGGTTGGCATTCCACTGCAGGGGAGTGCGGATAACAACGGGTTGCAGGCGTGCCGCGGCTTCTGCATAATGAAGCCGTCCGCTCCAGCTTCTTCCGGTAGCGGAAGAAGCGGAGGCGGGGGCCAATACGTCACTGACTGCAACAGGTTCCATATACTACGTATTAAAATATAATTATCCTACTGATTCAGTTTTGAGAGCCTGTTCACGAAAAACATTTTTGGTGCTGGACTCTTCGATGCTGGGCACAGGAGCGGCCTGGTTTTCGGGGCGCAGACTGCGAACTGTTTTACCAGCCTGCCACATTTCGCTTTCACGCAGTTCTTTCAGTTCGGCTTCCAGTTTCTCGCGGTAGTCGGGCTGTGAGTTGCTGTCGATTGAGCGTTGTGACTCTTTGCCGGTAGCTACACTCTCATACAGTTCTTTGAATACAGGCGCTGTAGCATCGCGGAATTTTTTCCACCAGTCAAGCGCACCACGCTGTGCGGTAGTGGAGCAGTTGGCATACATCCAGTCCATACCGTTTTCGGCAACCAGGGGCATGAGTGATTGTGTGAGTTCTTCTACTGTTTCGTTGAACGCTTCACTGGGAGTGTGGCCTTTATCGCGCAGCACCTGGTACTGTGCAGCAAAGATTCCCTGGATAGCGCCCATCAGTGTGCCACGCTCACCGGTAAGATCGCTGTATACTTCTTTTTTGAAATCAGTTTCGAAAAGGTAGCCACTGCCTACTGCAATACCCAGTGCAATTACGCGCTCGGCAGCACGTCCGGTAGCATCCTGGAAAATGGCATAAGAGCTGTTGAGACCACGACCCTGCAGGAACATACGGCGCAGTGAAGTACCGCTTCCTTTGGGAGCTACCAGGAATACGTCTACATCTTTGGGAGGTATGATACCGGTCTGCTCATTGAAGGTGATGCCAAAGCCATGGGAGAAGTAGAGCGCTTTGCCGGCTGTAAGATGTTTTTTTACAGTAGGCCAGAGAGCAATCTGCGCGGCATCGCTCAGCAGATAGCAAATGATGGTGCCCCTTTCCAGAGCTTCTTCAATTTCGAAAAGCGTTTCGCCGGGTACAAAACCGTCACGGATCGCCTTATCCCAGGTTTTTGAATTTTTACGCTGACCTACGATCACATTGATACCATTGTCTTTCTGATTCAATGCCTGACCAGGTCCCTGTACGCCATAACCGATTACGGCAACTGTTTCATTTTTCAATACCTGCTGGGCTTTGCTGAGCGGGAACTCTTCGCGTGTGATTACATTCTCCTCAACACCGCCGAAATTTAATTTTGCCATTTTGCTAAGTTTTAAAGTTGTATAAGTCTGTTTGTTGTTGGTGAATCGCCGCTTGCCTGACGATTCTTATGGGTTACATGGAAAAAACTTTTTCATTTTCATTCAGGAACTCGTTTTCAATAGCGCCCTCACCGGGTTCGCGGTATTCGAATTCTTTCAGCTTTTCGTGGAAGCCATCACTGCTTTTAATGATTGCCACGCGGCCACTACGGACAAATTCTATAAGGCCATATGGTTCCAGTACCTTGATGAGATTGTCTGTTTCTTCACGATGGCCGGTGACTTCAAATACGGTGTAGTCTTTGCGGATCACTACAGCCTTGGCACCGTGCTCACGCAGCAGACGTTCTACTTTTACTTCAGCTGCAATGATGTCGGTAGGCACTTTGTAGAGAGCCAGCTCCTGCCACACAATTTCTTCCTGTGTGTTGTAATAAGCTTTGAGGACCTCTACCTGTTTCTCGATCTGCCGGCAGAGTTTCCGTACCACGTCTTCGGTTTCGTTGATCACAATAGTAAAGCGATGTACACTCTCCACTTCTGAAGGAGAGGTGTTGAGGCTTTCGATATTGATCTTGCGACGCGAAAAAATGATCGCGATGCGATTGAGCAAACCGATCTGGTTTTCGGTATAAACGGTTATAGTATATTCCTGTTTCATGATAAACACTGTTGAATTGATAATGAAAAGTCCTTTTTATATTTCCTCCCTGCTCAATACGATTTCGGCCACCCCACGACCCTGGGGTACCATGGGAAATACATTGTTTTCTTTTCCTACCATTACTTCGAGCAGATAACTCTGATCGTACTCCAGCATGTCCTTCAATGCCTGTTTGAGATCAGCGCGCTGATTGACACTCTTACCGGCAATACCGAATCCTTTGGCCACCTGTACAAAGTCAGGGCTGGTGATATTAACGAATGAATAGCGGTTCTGATGAAAGAGTTGCTGCCACTGACGTACCATACCCAGGAACTGATTGTTGAGGATCAGAATTTTTACTTTGGGTTTAAACTGCATGATAGTACCCAGCTCCTGCAGTGTCATCTGAAAACCTCCGTCGCCGATGATAGCTACGGTATGTCTTGACGGATCGCCATAGGCCGCACCGATTGCAGCAGGAAGTGCGAAGCCCATTGTGCCTAATCCTCCACTGGTGATATTGCTGCGCGTGTTGTTCATTTGTGCATACCGGCACGCAACCATCTGATGCTGGCCTACATCCGTTACCACGATGGCATCACCTTTGGTAAGTTCATTCAGTTCGCGGATCACTTCGCCCATGGTCATTACATCGCTGGTTGGATTCAGCTCATCCTTGATGACTTTTTCTTCTTCGCGTTGCTGACAGTCGCGAAAGCGCTGCAACCACTGGGGATATACTTTTTGCTCAATCAGTTCGGTCAGCAGGGGCAGTGTTTCTTTACAGTCGCCCCATACCGGCACGGTAGATTTTACATTCTTATCTATTTCTGCAGGATCGATATCCAGGTGTATTACTTTGGCTTGTTTGGCATATTTGTCGAGGCGGCCGGTGACCCGGTCATCGAAGCGCATACCGACTGCAATCAACACATCGCATTCGTTGGTGAGCAGATTGGGACCATAGTTGCCATGCATGCCCAGCATGCCCACGCCCAGCGGATGATCAGTAGGCAGGGCGCTCATACCCATGATGGTCCATGCCGCAGGGATACCGGATTTTTCAATAAATTTTTTAAATTCTTTTTCTGCTTTGCCCAGTATTACGCCCTGGCCAAAGATGACGAAGGGGCGTTCTGCACTGTTGATCATCCGTGCGGCTTCTTCTACGTATTCCTTACGCACGATAGGCTTGGGCCGATAGCTGCGTATATGCTCACATTTCTCATATCCCGCATAATCAAACAACTGCAACTGTGCATTTTTTGTAATGTCGATCACTACCGGGCCGGGTCTGCCGCTGCGGGCGATATAGAAAGCCTTCGCCAGTACAGAAGGGATTTCGTTGGCATCTGTCACCTGGTAATTCCATTTGGTAACAGGTGTGGTGATATTAATTACATCTGTTTCCTGAAATGCATCGGTACCCAGGAGGTGGGCAAATACCTGACCGGTGACGCACACCAAAGGGGTGGAGTCGATCATGGCATCGGCCAGACCGGTGACGAGGTTTGTAGCACCGGGGCCACTGGTGGCAAAGACCACACCCACCCTGCCCGACACGCGGGCGTAACCCTGTGCTGCATGAATCGCTCCTTGCTCATGGCGCACGAGTATATGATTCAACCGGTCGTTGTAATCATACAGTGCATCATAGATGGGCATGATGGCTCCGCCCGGATACCCGAAAATGGTATCCACCTTTTCTGCCAGCAGTGCTTTCAGTACAGCTTCGCTGCCCGAAATCTGTGTGGTAGTAGCAGGTGTGGCGGAGGTTGTTTCTTTTTTTAATTCCAGCGTTTGCATATCTGTTTATTTAACTAAGCTTCGTCGGTTACACAACCTTGTGAAGCATCTTTTACCTGTTTGGCGTATTTATAAAGAATTCCTTTTTTTACTTTCAATTCGGGTTGCTGCCAGGCTGCACGGCGCCGGCTGATCTCTTCTTCACTTACCTTCAGTTCCAGCTTGTTGTTGACAGCATTGATCTCGATGGGGTCATTGTCGTGCACGAGGGCCAGCAGGCCTCCGTCAAATGCTTCGGGTGTAATGTGACCTACAACGAAACCATGCGTGCCGCCACTAAAACGGCCATCGGTGATGAGAGCTACAGATTTGCCCAGGCCTGCGCCGATGATGGCAGAAGTAGGCTTCAGCATTTCGGGCATGCCCGGAGCTCCTTTGGGGCCTACATGACGGATCACGACCACATCACCGGGTTTGATTTTGCCCGAATTGATGCCATTGATCAGTTCAAACTCACCATCAAATACACGGGCCGGCCCTGCGAAGAGTTCACCTTCTTTACCGCTGATCTTGGCTACCGAACCTTTTTCTGCAAGGTTGCCATAAAGTATCTGCAGGTGACCTGTTTTTTTGATGGGTTGCTCCAGCGGATAAATAATCTTCTGTGTGTCGAAGTCGAGGTCGGGAACAGCCGCAAGATTTTCAGCAAGAGTATTACCTGTTACGGTCAGGCAATCGCCGTGCAGCAGGCCTTTGCTGAGCAGGTATTTCATGACCGCAGGCACACCTCCATGCTGATGCAGATCCTGCATCAGGTATTTGCCCGAGGGTTTGAAATCGGCCAGTACGGGAATACGATCGCTGATCTGCTGAAAGTCGTCCTGCGACAACGGCACATTTACACTTTTGGCCATCGCGATCAGGTGTAGTACCGCATTGGTACTGCCACCCAGGACCATGATGACGGTAATGGCGTTTTCAAACGCCTTACGTGTCATGATATCTGAAGGCTTAATATCTTTTTCGAGTAAGAGGCGGACAGCTTTTCCTGCAGCGGCACATTCTTTTTGTTTTTCTTCACTCAGCGCAGGATTAGAAGAGGAGAAAGGAAGGCTCATGCCCAGTGCTTCGATGGCAGCTGCCATAGTATTGGCGGTATACATGCCGCCACAGGCACCGGCTCCGGGACAACTATTCATTACAATGCCTTTGAAGTCGGCTTCATCCAGCTGACCAGCCAGTTTTTGTCCCAGTGCTTCGAAGGCACTTACGATATTCAGATCCTGCCCCTTGTAATGGCCAGGCGCAATAGTACCCCCGTATACCATCAGTGAGGGGCGATTGAGGCGTCCCATGGCAATGATGCTGCCGGGCATATTTTTATCACAGCCGGGTATGGTAATTACTCCATCATAATATTGTGCACCGCAAACGGCTTCAATTGAATCGGCAATTACATCGCGGCTTACCAGTGAGTAGCGCATGCCTTCGGTACCGTTGCTGATACCATCGCTTACGCCAATGGTGTTGAAGATGAGACCTACGAGATCATTATTCCACACGGATTGTTTCACCACCCGGGCCAGATCATTGAGATGCATATTGCAGGTATTGCCATCGTAGCCCATACTCACTACACCTACCTGTGCTTTTTTCAGGTCTTCATCGGTGAGGCCGATGCCATAGAGCATGGCTTGCGCGGCGGGCTGTGTCGGATCCTGCGTAATGGTCTTGCTGTATTTGTTCAATTCGCTCATACGGTTTGCAAAGTGGGTTTGTAGGAAGTTTCTCTGATAGTGGCCTGGTACGCATCCTGTATCTGTCGGGATACGGTCTCAGCCCATGGTTTGGTAAATGATATATCGTCAACAGATGCAATGCCTATTACTTCTGCAGCGGTACCGCAGAAGAAAGCAGCATCGGCTGTTTTTAATTCTTCCGGAGAACATTTTTTTTCTTCTACAGGAATACCTGCCTGCCTGCACAATTCAATTACAGTAGCACGTGTAATACCTGCGAGAATATGTCCGGGGGCAGGAGTGAAGAGTGTGCCATCTTTTTCGAAGAAGATATTGGCTCCCGGGGCTTCTGCAAGGTGTCCGTCCATGTCCAGCAAAAGTGCTTCATCGTATCCGCGGGCTTTGGCATCCTGGCTGGCCAGTATTGAGTTTACATAATGCCCGCCGGCTTTGGCATGAATATGAAAACCTTTTGGGTTGGGGCGCTGATAGGAAGATGTACCCACACGGAGCAAACGCTCACCCAGGAAAGGTTGCATTTCCCATGCCTGTATAGCAAGATGAGAGACCTCATTGCGCACGAAAGACATATTAGCCGGTGCATAGACTATGGGACGGATATATGCATCCGCGAGGTCATTGGCTTCCAGTACTGCATAAGTAGCGTCAATCATTTCTTTTACAGACCAGTTGCAGGGCATGTTTAGTGCTGCGGCAGAAGCAAGCAGTCGTTCGTAATGTGCCACTGCTTTAAATATACGTGTAGCGCCGGCTGCAGTTTTATAAGAGCGGATGCCTTCGAATACGGAGTAGCCGTAATGAAGCGACTGGCTATAAAGGTCAATACGGGCATCACTGGCATTTACCAGCTGGCCATCGAGCCACAGTTTAGTATGTTCTGAATAATAAGGCATGTTGAATACATTTCTGTTTGTCAACAGCAAGCACCTGTACGTAAACAAGCGGGTATAAAAACAAAAAACCCGCCTTTTGGGAGGCGGGTTGCTGTATTTTGAATCAGTTGTTTACATACATGTACCACCTCCGTGCGTTGCAGGAATAATAATCACCACCACAATAATAATCGCAGCTACTAAACCAGTGATTGTATGTTTCTTTCCTGAATGCATGAAGCGTGTCTGTTATGTAAATATACACCCGCCACTTCATTAAAAGAACTTGGTGTAGCTTTTTTTTCTAAAAAATCCGTAACCAGCTACAAAAACGGATGATCGTACATATATATATCAGATCAAATGATCGTTGACTTGCGCAACTCTATATTCTCCTGCTTTACTGAGCCGGGAATCTTACCACTTACATAGTCACTGATGAGTTCACCAATGGTGTTGGTGAAATAGAAATTAACCGGGTCGATATCTTTTGTAACGAATCCGTTCTGCAAAGTCCAGTTGACTGCTTCGCGGATCAGGTTAGCTTCTTCGGTGAGTTCAAAATGATCGAGCAGCATAGCGGCAGACAGAATAGAGCCAAGCGGGTTGGCAATATCTTTTCCCGCAGCCTGGGGATAGGAGCCATGGATCGGTTCAAACAGCGCAACACTGCTACCGATAGAAGCGGAAGGGAGCAATCCGAGCGAACCACTGATCACACTGGCTTCATCGCTGATAATATCGCCAAACATATTTTCTGTAAGCACCACATCAAACTGGCGTGGATTGAGAATGATCTGCATGGCGGCATTGTCTACAAACAGAAAATCGAGTTCCACATCGGGATAATCGGTTGCTATTTCTTTTACGACCTTTCTCCACAGCCGCGAGGTTTCCAGTACATTGGCTTTGTCAACAAGCGTGAGTTTCTTGCGGCGTTTGCGGGCGGCCTGAAAAGCCAGCTGGGCAATACGGGTGATTTCATCGGCACTGTATACGCAATCGTCAGAGGCCTGTGAGCCATCTGCACTCAATTCTTTTTTACCAAAATAAATACCACCGGTCAGCTCACGGTAAATAATAAAATCAACGCCTTCGAGATTTTTTGCTTTCAGCGGCGACAGGTGCTGAAGGGCAGGGTAGGTGGTAACGGGGCGGATGTTGGCAAACAGCTGCAGCGATTTGCGGAGTTTCAGCAGACCCTGTTCCGGCCGTACTTTAGCAGTAGGATCATTATCATATTTGGGATGACCGATTGCTCCGAATAAAATAGCATCACTTGACAGGCATATTTCCAGCGTTTTGTCCGGAAGGGGCTCTCCGGTTTTGTCTATAGCGTCTGCACCCATGAGGGCGTATTCGTATTCAAACTGATGGTTGAATGATTCTGCTATGGCATTGAGTACACGGATTGACTGGCGGGTCACTTCGGGACCGATCCCATCTCCTTCTATTACGGCTATTTTCTTTTTCATCGTGAGGCTTTGTTTAGGCGGTACGGTTATTTATCAGGCTTTTGCTGTTTGTGATTCAAATTCTTCTATCTCCGGCTTGATGCTGAGTAAGAAATCAATATCGTCGTAGCCGTTGACCAGGCATGTTTTTTTGTAACTGTTTATTTCAAATGACTG
The DNA here is from genome assembly GCA_047600605.1 of Chitinophagaceae bacterium. Lineage (GTDB taxonomy): Bacteria > Bacteroidota > Bacteroidia > Chitinophagales > Chitinophagaceae > CAYMZZ01. The sequence goes on from JASGKK010000002.1 coordinate 1,074,374, forward strand.
CGTGTTGCCGCTGCCGGCAATGCTGATTGTCTGAGCCGGCAGATCCACTACTATTTCAGTAGCCGGATTGGCTTCTATGGCGGTAAACAATTGCTGCAGGTATTCTTCGCTTACGGTCACCGGCAGCAGAAAGTTATTGAGTGCGTTATTCTTAAAAATATCGGCAAAGAAGCTGGATACAACTACATCAAAACCGGCATCTTTGATAGCCCAGGCTGCATGCTCACGGCTGGAACCGCAACCAAAGTTTTTGGCAGCCACCAGCACCTTGCCGTTATAGCGGGGATTGTTGAGTACGAAACCGGACTTGGGTTTGCTTTCGTCATCATTCTCATAACGCCAATCGCGAAACAGGTTTTTGCCAAACCCATCGCGGCTGGTGGCTTTCAGAAAGCGGGCCGGAATGATCTGATCGGTGTCCACATTTTCCATGTTAAGTGGCACAGCTGATGAGGCTATTATATTGATCTGTTTGCTCATGATGTCTGGTTAGTTGCTTTTGTAATAATCACGGATATCGCCTACTTCGCCGGTGATGGCAGCTACCGCTGCAGTAAGCGGACTGGCCAGGAAAGTGCGGGCATTGGGCCCCTGGCGTCCTTCAAAGTTTCTGTTGGAGGTGGAGATACAATATTTGCCGGCAGGAATTTTATCTTCATTCATACCCAGGCAGGCTGAGCAGCCGGGTTGACGCAGCATAAACCCTGCAGCTGCAAATACTTTATCTATACCTTCTTCAATAGCCTGCTTTTCCACCTGCTTGCTGCCGGGTACAACCCATACTTCTACATTATCGGCTTTTTGTTTTCCTTTTACAAAGCTGGCCACCATGCGCAGGTCTTCTATGCGCGAGTTGGTGCAACTGCCGATAAACACATAATCTACTTTGCGGCCTTTGATAGGAGAGCCAGGCTGCAGGCCCATATAGGCAAGCGATTTTTCGAACGATACCTTTTCCCGGTCTTCCACTTCATTCAATGCAGGTACATGACCGCTTACGCCAATACCCATACCGGGATTGGTGCCGTAGGTGATCATGGGCTCAATATCTTCTGCACGGATATTGATCTCTTTATCAAATACGGCATCGGCATCGGAGAACAGCGATTTCCAGTAACGGAGGCTTTCGTTCCAGTTTTCCCCTTTCGGGGCAAAGGGGCGTCCTTTGATGTATTCAATAGTAGTGGTGTCGGGAGCAATCATGCCGCAGCGTGCACCCATTTCGATGCTCATATTACAGATGGTCATACGGGCCTCCATGCTGAGGGCGCGAATGGCGCTGCCGGCAAACTCTACGGCATAACCCGTGGCACCGCTTGCTGTAATAAGTGATAAAATATAGAGTACGATGTCTTTGCTGACAACACCTTCATTGAGAGTACCTTCAATATTAATACGCATCAGTTTGGGGCGGCTTTGCAGCAGACACTGCGTGGCCAGTACCATTTCTACTTCGCTGGTGCCTATACCAAAGGCAATACTGCCAAATGCACCATGGGTAGAAGTGTGGCTGTCGCCACATACAATGGTCATACCAGGTTGGGTAAATCCAAGTTCGGGGCCAATCACGTGTACGATGCCCTGGTAAGGATGTCCCAGTCCATATAATTCAATGCCATGTTCGGCGCAGTTTTTCTTCAGTGCTTCTACCTGGCGGCGGGAGAGTTCTTCTTTAATAGGGAGGTGCTGATCAAGCGTGGGCACATTATGATCGGCGGTAGCCACTACCTGTTGCGGACGAAATACTTTAATGCCTCTTTTATTGAGTCCGTTAAAAGCCTGCGGGCTGGTCACTTCATGAATGAAATGCTTATTGATATACAAAACAGAGGGGCCGCCATCAATTGTTTTAACAACGTGGCGTTCCCAGATCTTTTCAAATAATGTTTTTCCTGCCATAATCTTCTTATCATCGGCTGCCGGTAAGGCTGCCTGTAAAAACTTTGGTTTCGTTCAATCGTTGATTCAGGCAGTAACTACTACAGCCTGATACTGGACAGCCAGTTCATGAAGATCTGTATCCTCCACTTCTTTTTTGCTGTCGGCTACTTTCAGAAACGCTACATACAGCACATCCACATCGTTGCGGTTGAACTGATACCCCAGCAGATGCAGGCGATGAGCCAGTGCGGAGCGGCCGCTACGGGCGGTAAGTACGATTTTTGAACCATCAGCACCTACTTCTTCCGGAGCAATGATTTCATAAGTAAGTGCATCTTTGAGGAATCCATCCTGGTGAATGCCCGAAGAGTGAGAAAAGGCGTTGCTGCCCACGATAGCCTTATTGGCCTGCACAGGCATACGCATGGTATCGGCTACGAGGCGGCTCAGCGGGTTGAGTTGTTTTGTATTGATACTGGTATGATAACCGAGGGTTTGCTGATGCTGTTTCAGGATCATGACCACTTCTTCGAGTGATGTGTTGCCAGCGCGCTCACCGAGGCCATTGATGGTACATTCGATCTGCCGTGCGCCATTGATCACACCGGCAATGGAATTGGCAGTAGCCAGGCCCAGGTCATTGTGGCAATGACAACTGAGGATGGCTTTGTCTACATTGGGTACATTGTTGATCAGGTAAGCGATCTTTTCACCATACTGATGAGGCAGGCAATAACCCGTAGTATCTGGGATATTGACAACGGTAGCACCGGCTTTGATAACGGCCTCTACCACGCGGGCCAGGTATTCATTGTCGGTACGGCCGGCATCTTCGGCATAAAACTCCACATCATCTACAAAGTTTTTGGCCCATTTCACACACTGCACAGCACGCTGCAGGATCTCTTCGCGGGTAGAGTTGAATTTCGATTTGATATGATAATCGGAGGTGCCGATGCCGGTATGGATACGTGGGCGGCGGGCCGGTTTAAGAGCTGCTGCTGCCGTTTCAATGTCTTTCTGTACCGCACGGCTGAGGCCGCAAACGGTTGCGTTTTTTATTACCCGCGATATTTCTGAAACAGACTCAAAATCGCCCGGCGATGAAATGGGGAAACCCGCTTCGATAATGTCAACGCCCAGCTCTTCGAGAGCCAGGGCCAGTTCAATTTTTTCTTTGGTATTCAATTTGCAACCAGGCACCTGCTCGCCATCGCGGAGCGTAGTGTCGAAGATGTAGATTTTTCCGTCGGCCATAATTTATCAATATATTGGAGTTGATAAAAATGCAGGCTGCTTATTTTTGCTTGCTTGCTATTTTATGGAACCATAAACAACCTGCAGAACTAAATTAACCTCTCTTGGGGGGCGGGTAAAACCAAAATTGCCAGGGTTTTACACGATTAAAAATGGCAAAAAACGCCTGAAACCCTTTACAGACAAGGGTTTCAAAATACAGGAATTACGATGCCCAACCGTTCTACAGATGCTTTGTTTCAACTGGTAAAGTCGCTGGAAAAGAGTGAAAAACGCAATTTCAAGCTCTTTGTCAAGCGCAATTCAGCGTCGGAAGACCTCAAGATCATCCAGCTTTTTGATGCGCTGGATAAGATGGCCGATTATGATGAGGCTACCCTGCTCAAAAAGAATAAGGCTATCCGCAAACAACAGCTTTCCAATATGAAGGCCCATCTGTACAAACAGATACTGGCCAGCCTCCGTATTATCAAGGACGAGAATAATATTGATATCCAGCTGCATGAGCTGATGGATCATGCCCGTATTCTCTATAATAAAGGCCTCTACCTGCAGACCCTTAAAGCACTCAAGCAGTTTAAAGACCTGGCAAGGGAAAATAACCAGATCAGTTACCTGCAGCAGGCACTTTTCTTTGAAAAGAAAATAGAAGCCTTATACATTACCCGCAGCATGCAGCACCGGGCCGATGAGCTGTGCCAGGAATCCGATAATGTCAATAACGCACTAACGATAGTTAACCGTCTGTCCAATCTTTCGCTGCAGCTGTACAGTTGGTATATTCAGCATGGTCATGCCCGCAATGAGAAAGATATGCGCAGCATACAGGTGTTTTTTCAGATCAACCTGCCGTCCGAAGCCGGCCGTCTGACCGGTTTTTATGAGCGGCTCTACCTCTATCAGAGTTATTGCTGGTATGCATTTATCCGCCTTGATTTTCTTCAATACTATCGGTATTGTCAGAAATGGGTGGATCTTTTTGACACTAATCCCGATATGCTGGCTGTAGAAACGGCCAGCTATATCAAAGCCATGCACAACCTGATGAGTGCTCACTTTGACCTGCTCAATTCAGATAAGCTTGCTGCTGATATCAAAAAGTTTGAACAGTTTGCACGTCACAAACTGGTAACCCAAAACGACAATAACCGCATTCTTACCTATCAGTACCTGTATACGGCACGTATCAACCTGTATTTTTTGCAGGGCACTTTTGATAAAGGGCTCAAGATGGTTCCTTTTCTCGAAGACATGCTGAAGCAGTACGGTATTTACCTCGATACGCACCGGGTACTTGTATTTTACTATAAAATAGCCTGTCTCTATTTTGGCAGTGGTGATAATGAAAAGGCGATCGATTACCTCAACCGCATTATTAACCAGAAAGCCGATCTGCGTACCGACCTGCAGTGTTATGCCCGCCTGCTGCACCTGATCGCGCATTATGAACTCGGCAACTTTGATTTGCTCGAATACCTGATCAAATCGGTCTATCGCTATATGGCCAAGATGGAAAACCTGAGTAAGGTGGAAGAGGAGATGTTTGCTTTCCTTCGCCGTTCCTTTCATGTGGGTGCCCATGCCCTGACTCCTGAATTTGAAAAACTACTGATAAAGCTTAAAAAGTATGAAGGCAATCCGCTCGAGACCCGCGCCTTCGCCTATCTTGATGTGATCTCCTGGCTCGAAAGCAAGATCCATAAAGTGAATGTGCAGGATGTGATCAGGGAGAAATATGCCAGGCAGAAAAAGAAATAATGTGTTAATGTGCGGAATGTGCTGATATGCTAATGCAAGAAGGGGAGATTGATTTGAAGATTTGGTGATTTGAGAATTTGAAGATGGAGGAAGTGGCTGGTGGCCGGTGGACAGTGGCCGGTAGCCCTCTTTAAACCCTTTATACTCCTTATACCCTTTAAACTTTTAAACCTTTGCCCGCCGTTGTGGATAATCTTTGCTGCTTTGTGAAATATTTTGGCCTCCGATGAACTTTTTCCGTCTTACTTTTGCGCAATTTGTTCAACCAGAGCCTGGTGGTAAACCTGGCAAAAAAACTTCATAACTTAATGACAGATAAACAATTACCCGCTGTATTGGTACTGGCTGATGGTACCGTGGCTCATGGCAAAGCATTTGGCGCTATCGGTACTACTACCGGCGAAATTTGTTTTAATACAGGCATGACCGGTTATCAGGAAGTATTTACCGACCCCAGCTATTATGGTCAGATCCTGATCATGAATACGGTGCACGTGGGTAACTATGGAGTAAAAGATGATGAGGTAGAGTCTGATAATGTAAAGATCCGTGGCCTCATTGGCCGCAATCTCGAAGAAGGTTATTCCCGCAAACTGGCCAAAGGCTCACTCGAAGATTACCTGAAAGCAAACAATATCGTTTCTATCGAAGGCGTAGATACCCGCGCCCTGGTAGCGCATATCCGCACCAAAGGGGCGATGAACTGTATCATTTCTTCTGAGACCACGGATGTGGAAGCGCTGAAAGCTCAACTGGCGCAGGTGCCTGACATGGATGGCTTGGAACTTGCCTCTCAGGTGAGCACGACCGAAGCTTATGAAATGGGCAACCCTGACTCAGACGTGCGTATTGCAGTAATGGATTATGGTGTAAAACAGCATATCCTGCAGTGCATGACAGATCGCGGGGCTTTTGTAAAAGTATTTCCCGCCAAAACGGCTCTCGCAACGGTGAACGCATTTAATCCGCATGGCTATTTTATTTCCAATGGCCCGGGCGATCCTTCGGCAATGGACTATGCGATCACAACGGTAAAAGAAATTCTGAAAGAAGAAAAACCTGTATTCGGAATCTGTCTCGGACATCAGTTGCTGGCTCTGGCCAACGATATCCCTACATTTAAAATGCACCATGGTCACCGTGGGCTCAATCATCCGGTAAAAAACCTGGTGACTGGCCGTTCGGAGATCACCACGCAAAATCATGGTTTTGGTGTAGATCCGGAAGCAGTAAAGAAAGCGGATCATATTGAAATAACCCATGTCAACCTCAACGATCAGTCTATCGAAGGTATAAGGGTGAAGGGTAAACCTGCATTTTCTGTGCAGTATCACCCCGAAAGCACACCCGGACCTCACGACAGCCGTTACCTGTTTGATCAGTTTATTGATCTGATCAGGCAACATAACAATTAAGATGACTGACTGTTGCCGGACGATGGTTTCGCAACAGCCAGTAAAAATATAAGGTACTATGTTTCCGGAATTGCAGACAACCAATTACTGGCTAAAGGAAATTCAAAGGGCTGATCAGCCCTTTGTTTATGAAGGACTCAGCCATCCGGAAGTGATCCGTTATTATGGAGTGTGGTACGATTCACTGGAAGCCACTGCGGGACAAATGGATTTCTATGAGCGTGTATGGAAAGAGCAGACGGGATGTTTCTGGAAGATCGTATCAAAAGAAACCGGTGAAGCCCTGGGTGTATGTGGTATGAATGGATATCTGGCACAACATGAACGGGCCGAATTGGGTTACTGGTTATTGCCGGCTTACTGGGGCAGGGGAGTAATGAGAGAAGTATTACCCGTGGTGATACAACATCTTTTTTCGCAATGGAAACTGCACCGGCTCGAAGCAGTAGTGGAAGAAGGCAATGAAGCCAGCAGCCGCCTGGCAGAGAAGCTGGGTTTTGTGTTTGAAGGTGTTTTGCGCGATGCAGAAATCAAAAAAGGAAAAAGGGTCTCGTTGCGGATGTACAGTATGATGAAGAGTATAAAGGTATAAAAGTTTAAAGGGTATAAGGAGTATAAAGGGTTTAAAGGGGACTGCTGACCACCAACCACTGGCCACCAAAAAAGAATTATATTCGTTGCCATGAAAATTGCGATCATCAACGGACCTAACCTGAACCTGCTGGGCAAACGGGAACCGGGTATTTATGGCAGCGAATCATTTGAAGATTTTCTGCAGAAGCTCCGGGCGAAATATCCACAGGTGCAGTTTTCCTATTTTCAAAGTAATATTGAAGGTGAACTGATCGATGAACTGCAACGTACCGGTTTTGATGCTGATGGTATTATTATGAATCCCGGTGGCTATACGCATACTTCAGTAGCTATTGGCGATGCCATTGCTGCTATAAAAGCACCTGTGGTAGAGGTGCATATCTCCAATGTACATGCGCGGGAAGAGTTCCGGCACCTTTCTCATGTAAGTGCCAAAGCTGCCGGCAGCCTGATCGGCCTCGGACTGAAGGGGTACGATCTGGCCGTGGCTTATCTGCTGGAACGGTAAAATCAACTGTTTGGGAATAATTTTTGTGCTGGTAAAGCAGGTATTTCTGCTGTAAAGGGAATACCAACCGGTCTGTATTTGCGTTTATAGGGTAGACCGGTAGAAGAGGATGATCTATCGGATAAGAATAAAACTTTGATCATGCGTATTTTACTGATTGTTGCTGCTTTATTTTCCGGTTATGTGACTGCTGCCCAATGGAAGGATTTTATCATCAGCGTGCGTGGCGATACGCTGAACCGGGTTGACCTGAGTGGCAAACGCCAGGGACCCTGGGTGATGCATGTAGATGCACTGCGCGGCGAGCAGGGGTATGATGAACAGGGTTATTATGAAGATGATCTGAAAGTGGGCAAGTGGGTACGTTTTTCGCTGATGGGCGATAAGATTGCAGAAGAGAACTATCGCTGGGGTTACCTCGATGGACGTTCAAAATACTATAATCATACTGGCAGCCTGATTCGTGAAGAAAGCTGGCGCGCTTTTGAACCCGGTAAGGCCTTTGATACCGTAGATGTGGTAGACCCTACTGACCCCTCGCGTATAAAAAACCGGGTAGTAGTAAAAGTAGATGGTAAGACCATGCGCCATGGCGAATGGAAATATTATGATTCCGACTGGGGTACTGTCTACAAAACCGAGCAATGGTTTATGGATTCCCTTAAAACAGGCAAGGACCCCGATGCCCTGGCGGCTGAAGTAGATGATGACCTGAAGCCAATTGATGTCGGCGGCAACAATAAAGACAAAAAAGAAACAAAGAAACCACAGGCCATCCTGGATTACGAAAAGAAAAACTCCGGTAAGAAAAAAGTGAATGTGCGGGATGGACGGACGGGAGGGAATTAAAAAGTATAAAAGTTTAAAGGGTATAAAGGGTATAAAGGGTATAAAGGGTATAAAGGGTATAATAAACTTATTACTTAAAACTCACTACTTATTACTTTCCCTAAAGTAGTTGCTGAAAAACAACAATTGATACTGCACCGCATTGCCCCAGTAATTCCAGTCATGCTTACCGGGACGTTCGATATAGTCGTGCGGAATTTTTAGTTTCAGCATTTTTTCGTGCAGGCGGTGGTTGATGTCATAAAAGAAATCTTCGGTACCGCAGTCGATGATCATACGCGGGGTCCCCTTTTCCATTTTTTCGATTACATGTAATACTGAGTAGTTGTCCCAGTTGGAGGCATAGCGTACCGTGTCGCCAATACGTTTGGAAATATCGAAACGTGAACGGGAACTGTTGAGGTCCACACCGCCGCTCATGCTGCCGCAGGCGCCAAAGAAGTCGGCATGGCGAATACCCAGGAATAAACCGCCATGGCCGCCCATGCTAAGACCGGTGATGGCGCGTCCTTTTTTGTCGGGAACCACAGAGTAGTGCGATTCAATATAGGCGGGTACTTCGGTGGCTATATAAGTTTCATAACGCATGGCACTGTCGACCGGGCTGTCGAAATACCAGCTGCTGTAATCCCCATCGGGGCATACGATCATTAATCCATATTTATCGGCATAGGTAGACAGGGCGGGAACTTTCTGGATCCAGTTGCTGTAGTTGCCGCTGTAACCATGCAGCAGGTATACCACCGGCCAGCCAGTGGCGGGTGGTACCGTAGCTGGTTGTATGACTACACAGCGGATATCCTTTTTCATAGCCTGGCTGCGTATCACGACGGTGTCGACCCAGCCGGCAGATGAACAGTTGACAATCAGTAAAAGGCAAAGGGAAATGATCATTTTTTGCATGCCTTAAAGATAGGTAAATGCGGAGGTGGGTTGCATGAGGTGGCTGTTGTTTTTATCAGGGTTGTCAGTTTGCGGTCTATAGGCCCGCGATGCATCGCGGGCCTGCAGCATTTTTGTGATCTGGTGCCTTCACAGCTTTTTCCGTTTAATTTGGAAATTTCCTTTTCATGATCTATATTTGATATCATTTTGATATCAAACTAAAAGCATATGGAAAAGCTCATAAAACCTGTATCGGGATTTTTTGCCCTCTTGCTGGCATTCCTCTTTTTGCTGGGCGGTATTGCCCTCATGGCCGTATTCAATCCCGAACAGGATGGTTCGGCTGCTCTTTTTACAGTAGGCCTGTTGCTGGTCGTTGCATCCCTGTTTTTATTTAAAGGACTTACGATCATCAACCCCAATCACTCCCGCGTGTGTGTATTCTTTGGTAAGTATGTGGGTACGGTCAAGGAAAACGGATTAAAATTTATCAACCCGTTTTATAAACGGATCAATATCTCATTGCGCGCGCAGAACCTGGAAAGTTCCAAGTTGAAAGTGAATGATAAAATGGGTAACCCCATTGAGATCGGTGCAGTGATCGTATGGCAGGTACGCGATACCTATAAAGCTGCTTTTGAAGTGGCCAATTATGATCAGTATGTAAAGGTGCAGAGTGAAGCGGCCATTCGTCACCTGGCCAATAGTTTTCCTTATGATAATCTCGAAGATGAAACGGCTGATATCACCCTGCGCGATGGGGCACTGAAAGTAAATCAGATACTGGAAGAGGAACTGAATGAACGATTGGCTCCCGCCGGCCTTGTGGTCATAGAAGCGCGCATCAGTCATCTGGCTTATGCTGCAGAGATTGCAGGAGCCATGCTGCAGCGTCAGCAAGCCACGGCAATTGTAGCGGCACGTACCAAGATCGTGGAAGGTGCAGTAGGTATGGTAGAAATGGCACTCGAGATGCTGGCTGCCAAACAGGTGGTCACACTCGACGATGAAAAGAAAGCGGCTATGGTCAGCAACCTGATGGTGGTGCTTTGCGGAGAGAAAGCTGCTTCACCTGTGCTCAATACCGGCACCCTTTATCAGTAAAACTAAATGAGACCTGGGCATGGGCGACAAAAAATCATTTGTGATCCGTATTGATGCAGATACTTATAAGGCATTGGAAAAATGGGCGTCCGATGAGTTTCGCAGTGTCAATGGACAAATTGAATGGGTACTTTATCAGAAACTGAAAGAAGCCGGTCGCATCCGTGATAACACGGAAAAAGGAAAACAAAAGCCATCGAAATAATCGTTTTGTAATAGCGAAGAAAATATGCTAAACCGCCTGCAAGAGCAGGCGGTTTTTTCTTTTTCAACCAGGAGCTTTCCACACTTCATTTACACAAACGATTGACCTGCAAGTAAAATAAGTATAAACACCTAGTTTATATCCTGTGCATAAATTATCCGTGTTTATTATATGTATTTTATGAAACAAAAGCATCAAATTCAGTGAACCTTACTTGCCACCACCATGCTACTGAACCGGATCCTGCTGCCAGGTATATTATGTCTTTGTCTGAGCCTGCCTTGTTTTGCACAACAACAGGAGGCAGCGGATACGACACTTCATTTCAGCGAAAAATTTCTCCGTTCCATTGATCAGCAGGCGGCTTCGCTGGAAAGCAAACTGGATAAGACGACTGGTAAAGTACTGGCCCGCTGGCAGCGGCAGGAAGCCAAACTCCTGCGCAAACTAGCCCGAAAAGATTCGGCTCTGGCCGCTCAACTACAGGCGGATGCTGCCACAAAAACAGCACAACTACAGCAGCAATTAAAGAACCCCGCTGAACTGCAGCAATACCTCCCCGCACTGGATACGCTCAAAACTTCCCTTCGCTTTTTGCAGCAAAAACCCGATCTCGCCAAACTTGGTTTGAAAAACGAACAGGTCAGCGGTACGCTGGATAAACTAAAAGGCATGGAAGGCCAGCTGCAGCAGGCACAGGCCGTGCAGCAGTTTCTGCAACAGCGCCGGCAACTCTTAAAAGAAAAACTGGGTAACCTCGGCTTTGCCAAAGAGCTGAAGCAACTCAACAAGCAAGCCTATTACTACAGTGCCCAGCTCAAAGAATACCAATCCTTATTAAAAGATCATAAGAAAGCGGCCCGCAAAGGCCTGGCGATGCTGCGCAAGACAAAAGCGTTTGAGAACTTCATGCGCCGCAACAGTCAACTGGCTTCGCTATTCCGGTTGCCGGGTGATCCCAACGATCCCACACAGGCCGCCAACCTGGCCGGACTGCAAACAAGAGCCCAGGTCAATAACCTCATTCAAAACCAGCTGGCAGCCGGTGGCCCCAATGCCCAGGTGCAGTTTCGGCAAAACCTGCAGGATGCCCAAAGCCAGCTGAGCCAGTTAAAAGATAAGATCCTCAAAGCCGGAGGCGGCAGCAGTGAGCTGGATATGCCCGATGGGTTCAAACCCAATCCCGAAAAGACCAAATCGTTCTGGAAGCGATTGGAACTCGGCACCAACATTCAATCCCAACGGGCAAGAGGCTTACTGCCGGCCAGCAGCGATATCGGTTTATCACTCGGGTATAAGCTCAACCCCAACAGCATTATCGGTATCGGCACCAGTTACAAAGTAGGCTGGGGTAAGGACATCCGTCACATCAGGATCAGCCACCAGGGACTGAGTATACGGAGTTTTATCGACTACAAGCTCAAAGGTTCCTTCTGGCTCACGGGTGGTTATGAGCTGAACTACCAAAGCGGTTTCTCGGACTTTAATGAACTGAAGGACCTGAGTCGCTGGCAACCGAGTGGGTTGATCGGGGTGAGCAAGGTGGTGAACCTGCAAAGCAAATTATTAAAGAAAACAAAGCTGATGCTGCTCTGGGATATGCTGAGCTATCGGCAAAAGCCGCGCACACAGGCGGTGTTGTTCAGAGTTGGTTACACGTTTAAATGATCATACAAGATGGTACGAAAAATTATTGTTGCCGGTTTAGTCATGCTGGGCTGTGGATTTTTGCAGACGGCAAAAGCGCAGTATGCATCCATGCAGATGCCACAACTATTGCCACCCTCACCAGAGGCCTTTAAGCTGGGTACCTATGGTACGGTGCCGGTAGGGTTGTTTACGGGTACGATGAGGTTGGATGTTCCCATACATGAGGTCCGTACGCGTAATCTCTCTGTGCCGGTATTACTCTCGTACAGCACCAATGGGGTGAAGGTAGACGAAGTAGCCTCGCGCGTAGGTACCGACTGGATCCTGAATGCCGGTGGTATGATTAGCCGTACCATTGTAGGCGCAGAGGATGGAATCTATGCACGTGATAAGCCGCCCACCGATTTTGTAAATATGTCAGCTGGTCTCACAACTTACCTGCGTGATCTGGCAGCAAGAGAGAATAGCTCGGAGCCGGATATCTATACCTTCAATTTTGGCGGTTACTCCGGTAAATTTTGCTACAACCGGATGGGCGAAATATTGTGGATGCCGATGCAGCCCTCACTCAAAATTATTGAAGGTTCGGATTATACACAGTGGCGGTTTAAAATGATCACGCCCGACGGGGTAGAGTATACGTTTGGCGGCAATGGTGCCACGGAAAAAAGCCGTACGCAGAATGGTGGCAGTGGTTGCAGCTATACCAGCTATAGCTGGAAAGATAATGCCTGGTACCTGACCAAGATCAAACATCCGCTGGGTGACTCCATTGTCTTTAAATATTCCAGTGTTTATTATAGCTATGTGATGGGTTTCTCGGAATCCTATGATAAATTGTATCCAACCTATCAGCCCACCTATTATTGTCCCAGATATTGTGAAGTTCCTCCGGAGAACGACTATTTTGACCCTCCCAGTAACACGCAACGGTTGTGTTATACGACCGTTACCAACGATGGGGTTATACTTTCTAAGATTGAATTTCCGGATGGTGAACTGAAGTTCAATCACGGCTACCGCTACGATTTGACAAATGACTCATCCTTTACTTCTGTTGATATTACCTACGCTGGCAAGCTGGTGAAGAAGATAAAGTTTGATCAGGACTATTCGTCCACTACTGGTACTTATGCTAACGGAGACATATCCGATTATGGAGGTACGCAGCGGTTGTTTTTGACAGGCATCAAAGAAGAAAATATAACTGGTCAATCGATCCAACTCTATTCTTTTGAATACAATGACAGAACCGGCCTGCCGTCCAGGCTTAGTCGTTCGCAGGATCATTTTGGTTATTTTAACGGAGCTAACAATACCAGCCTCGCACCAGCAAATAGTGAATTTAGTGGATTGTTTAGCGGTATAGGCGGAGATCGTTCACCAGATTTTACTTATGGATCAAAAGGAGTGATGACAAAGATTGTATATCCTACAGGCGGATATAGTAAAATTGAATACGAGCCACAATGGATACTGGCCAACCGGATATCCTATTATCATACGGGCGAATCAGTGGTAAATGGTCATATTGCTGTGGGTGGGGCGCGTGTGAAATCCGTAAAGAATTATACAGATAGTACCGCAGCCCCTGTTGTACGAAAATTTTATTATGATTACTGGAATGATCCGGATTCTTCCAGCGGTATTGTTCTTCGCAGTCCACAATACTTTGTTGACAAGGTGGTATATCTAAACTGTAAACCGGTGACACCTCCCGGGTGCCTCAGTTGCGGAGGCGCGACTATTACTTATAAGGTATTACAATCAAATTCTACTTTTCCAATTTACCATTCCTCCGGAGCCTTAGTACAGTATGCCAATGTACGCGAAGGATTCGGTGACAGTTTTGAGAACGGTGGTATTTTTCACTCATTTATAACCCACACCGATGCCTTGCCGCAGGTGATGCACGGAAAGGAACTTCCTTCATCGAGTGTAACCAATTTCGGCGTATATAATGGCCTGGAAAGTCAAACACTTTATTATGGATTAAATGGTTCGGGTCAGGTCATTAAGAAAAAAGAGATTGTTAATAAGTTTAAGGTCTTCGACCAATTCTCCACCGCTTTACCCAAGGGAGGCCTGACAAACACAAATGTTTATAAAGCCGATACCTGTATCTATATCAACCGGATTGGTGTACCCAATTGTACCGGTGATACACTAATGCAACCGGAAGAGTATGTCCTGTATGATATAGGCCGTTATTACCTGTTTTCCTATTTCGCTCACCAGGATAGTAGCTATACCTATGACTATGACGAAACCGGTAACAATGCGGCATTGACCATTACCGTCAATAAATATGATTCAGCCTATGTGGTGAAAACACTGGATAAAGTGATCACACAACTCGACACGCTGGAGACATCGTATAAATATGTGCGCGACTTTGCCTCATCAGGCAACGTGTATGAAAAACTGGTGAATGCCAATATGGTGATTGCACCGGTAGAGCGGTCTATGAAACGCAACAGCCAGTCGCTGTACAGCATGAAGACCAATTATACTGACTGGTTCAGTGATAATAAGGTACTGGTACCTTCTACCGAAGATTATACACCTGCCGGGCAATCGGCCATTACCCGTATCCGTTACCAGCAGTATACCACAGCGGGTATGCTGACCGAAGTATCGAAGGAGAGTGATGTGCGCATGAGCTATATCTGGGATAAATGGAACAAAAGCATCCTGGCGGAAGTAACCAATGCCTCTGCAGCCGATGTAGCCGTGACCAGTTTTGAAGACCTGGGCAATGGCAACTGGAGTATCAGCGGTGGCAGTTATGATCTGCGCTATGCGTATACGGGCAGCCAGAGTTATAAGCTGAGTGCAGGTGTCACGATTTCCAAATCGGGACTCACCAGTGGTAAGACTTATATCGTGAGTTACTGGTCGCGTAGTGGCTCGCTCACGGTCAACAGCGGATCGGGTACGGCAGGCATCACCCGCAATGGATGGACCTACTACCAGCATAGTTTTACCGGCGCTACCTCGGTCAGCATTACCGGTACTACTTCCGTAGATGAATTGCGGTTGTATCCACAAGGGGCGCTGATGAGCAGCTTTACCTATCAGCCGGGTGTAGGCATTACCTCACGCTGCGATGCGAATGGGGTAGTGAACTATTATGAATATGATACGTACGCACGGTTGATGCTGGTGCGGGATGAAGACCAACGGGTGCTGAAAAAGATCTGTTACAACTTTTATGGCCAGGCAGAGTCCTGTCCCTACTATCTCAATGCGGCGAAGGATTCTTCGATCCGGCGCAACAACTGCAGTGTGGGCTATATCGGCAGCCTGGTCACCTATTCGGTCGCTGCGGGAAAATATACCTCTACCATCAGCCAGGCAGATGCCGATGCCAAAGCGCGGGCCGAGGTCATCGCCTACGGACAGGAATATGCCAATGCCAATGGCACCTGCACACAGGTCACTATTTACGCACGGGCCGAATACCAGAATGTGTACCAGGACCTGGATTATACCACGGCCGACCTCGTGCTGCGGTTTTATAGTGATGCAGCCTGTACCACACCTTATAGCGTGACCAATCTGAATGTCAACTACCGGCGTGTACGGCTCAACTGTGGCGGCTGGGGCAGCCCGGTGAATACCAACTATACGGCTTCCAACTGCAATGGGTACCAGGTCAACCTGGGTAATGTATATCTCATGCTGGATGATGGCATTCACTGTTACGAATACAGCTATAACACAACCGCCGGTACCGGTTATACACCTCAATAAAAAAGAAAAAGATGAAAAAGAATATATCACTGCTGCTGCTGACCTTGATCTGTATGACCACCTTGCGGGCGCAGGAAAACATGACAGAGCAGCAGGCCCGTCTTGATTCATCGCAACGTGTGCTGATGAAAGATTCGCTGCAGATGACCGATGCGCAGGTAGATACGGTTTTTGCTATCCGCAACCGCCACTGGGATGCCATTGCTGCGGTACGTACCAATAACAATATCAGTGTAGCCCAGCAGCAGGAGCAGTTTGACGCATTAAAGGAGGATACATATACGGCGATGCGGGCTGCTCTCGGAACAACTTTATTTGACCGCTATACGCAACTCATTGCAAGACGTACGCAGCGGCGGGGTAATACCAATGCAGCGGCACCCTTAACAGGTGCTCAATAAATCATTCAGCAAAGATTCAATTCATAGGGCATGAAAAAGACTGTCAATCGTTTTTGCTTCCTGGTGATAAGTGCAGCAATGGCGACCACCGCCTCAGCGCAAACTCCCCGTACGCTGCCCACCGCATATACGGGTAGTACTCCAGTCAGCTATGTGCGCACCTGGGATGCGGTAAAGCCGCTCACCAACCCCAACGACTTTGGTACCGGCGTAGCCCTGCAGATGGGGCGTATGGCTACGCAATATGTGGATGGGCTGGGTCGGCCATTGCAAACAGTCGTAAAACAGGGATCGCTGGTCACGGGTTCTTCGCCGGTGGATCTGACGAGTATGAATGAGTATGATGCCTTTGGCAGGGAGCGATTTACCTACTTGCCCACACCCGCTAATAATACCGGTAGCAATACCTCCATTACGGATGGGTTATTCAAACTGAACCCTTTTCAGCAGCAGGAAGCTTTTTACAATAGTTATTTAAACGGACAGAGCGGCGAAGTGTCTTCGTCCAAAAACTGGGCGTATAACCAGATCAATTTTGAAGCATCGCCACTCAACCGGCCGCAAGAAGCGTTTGCAGCGGGTGTGAACTGGGTGGGTACACAGAGCCAGCCCCTCGAAGCCGACCGGCATTCGGTGAAAACAAAGTATTTTAATAATAAGTTGGCCGATTCGGTGAGGATCTGGCGGGTGCTGGACGCTGTATTTGGAGGCTGGGGTACTTATACGAGCCCCGGATCGCCCTGGTATCCGGCAGGTGAGTTGTCGAAAACGATAACAGTGGATGAGCAGGGTAAACAGGTGATCGAGTTTAAGGATCGTTTTGGCATGGTGGTGTTGAAGAAAGTGCAGCTGACTGCTACTGCTGATGATGGAAACGGCAAGGGGCATTATGGATGGCTCTGTACCTATTATATCTATGATCAGCTGAACCGGCTGCGCTGCGTGGTACAGCCACGGGGCGTGGAACTGCTGATCGCCAATAGCTGGAGTATGACGGCACTGAGCAATGCGATCCTGAATGAGCAGTGTTTTCGTTATGAATATGACGGGCGCGACCGGATGGTGATGAAACGAGTACCGGGGGCTGGCCCCGTGCATATGGTATATGACGCACGCGACCGGTTGGTACTCACGCAGGACTCCATACTGCGGGCGGGCAGTCCACAAAAATGGCTGTATACGCTGTATGATGAACTGAACCGCCCGGTCGCTACCGGATTATGGAACAATAGCAGTAGTCTGGTTACACATGCCAGTGCAGCCGGTAGCAGCACGGCCTATCCCAACCTGAGCGGGCAAACCTATGAGGAATTGACCCGCACTTTTTATGATGATTACAGCTGGCGCAGCAGCTACGGGAATCCATTGAGTGCAACGTACAATACCAGTTACGATACTTATTTCACCACCGCTTCAGATGTAACCTGGCCTTTTGCGCAGGCCAATACGCAATCGGCCCAGCTCAAAGGACTGGTGACGGGTACGCGCGTAAAGGTGCTGGGCAGCGGGTCTACCTATTTGTATACGGTCAATTTTTATGATAAAAAGAACCGGGTGATACAGGTACAAAGCAGCAATGTGACGGGCGGCACCGATATCCAGACCACACAGTACAGTTGGCCGGGGCAACCATTGGTGAGTATTCTGAAACAGGAAAAATCGGGTACCAATACACAAACAACAGTTGCCGTTTCTAAAATGACTTATGATAGCTTGTGGCGCGTGGTAAAGACGGAAAAGAAAGTAAGCCATAGCCAGGTCAACAGCGGCAATATGCCGGGTAGCTGGACCACCACCGCCGAACAGGAATATGATGCCCTGGGCCAGTTGAAGAAAAAGAAACTCGATCCGGCGTATAACAGTAATGCAGGGCTGGACAGCCTGACCTATGATTATAATATCCGTGGCTGGATGCTGGGTATGAACCGGCTGTATGCCAAAGATGTGCACCAGAACAACTATTTCGGGTTCGATCTCGGATATGATAAAACACAGAATGGCATTATCAACAACCAGAGCTATGCTACTCCTCAATATAATGGCAATATCAGCGGCATGGTGTGGAAGAGTAAGGGAGATGCGGAGAAACGGAAGTATGATTTTACCTACGATGCGGCCAACCGGATACTCTCGGCCGATTTTAACCAGTATACCAGCAGTAGTTTTAACAAAACAGCGGGGATTGACTTCAGCATGAGCGGTATGAGTTACGATGCCAATGGCAATATCCTGACTATGAAGCAGCGGGGCTATAAAGTTGGCGGCTCGGCCACGATCGACAGCCTGGCCTATGCGTATATCGACTACAGCAATAAGCTGAAGAATGTGATCGACGGGCTGAATGATGCGCAGACCCGGCTGGGTGATTTCCGGGCTTCTGCGCTGTACCTGTCCAGTGGCTCCAAGAATACCAGTACGGTCGACTACACCTACGATGCGAATGGCAACCTGGTAAAGGATCTGAATAAGGATATAGTGACTTACGGGGGCGCAAACGGAATAGAATACAACTACCTGAACCTGCCCCAGAAGATCACCGTGAAAAAGGATGCCAGCAACAATAAAGGATATATCGAGTATACCTATGATGCTGCGGGCAACAAGCTGAAGAAAACAGTGTATGAGCCGGGGGTAGACACCACTACCACGCTGTATATAGCCGGCAATGTGTACCGCAACGATACGCTGGAGTTTATCAGCTATGAAGAAGGGCGGATCCGTAAAAAAGGTACTACTGCGCTGGTATACGATTACATGCTCAAAGACCACCTGGGCAATGTGCGGATGCTGCTGACCACGGAGCGGGATACATCGTTTTATCCCGTAGCCAGCCTCGAAACAGCCAGCCTGGCCACCGAACGTACCTATTATGGTGGAGTAGATACCGGCCGGGTCAATAAGAGTACGGTGGCGGGTTATCCAAGTGATACCTATACCAGTCCCAACGATTTTATCCAGCAGCTGAATGGCGCCGGGCCGAAGATCGGTACCAATATGGTGCTGAAGGTAATGGCAGGTGATAAGGTGAACCTGTTTGCGAAAAGCTGGTATAAAAAGAATGGAGTTACGCCAGGAACACCCAACAATCCGCTTACCAATATCCTGAATGTGCTGGAGCCGGCAATTGGTGGCATTACCGCTTCGCACGGTGGAGCAACCTTGACGGAACTACAGACAACCAGTGTACTCGACAACCAGGTGACCAGTTTTCTCAACAGCCAGAGTGGCTATACCACCAGCAAACCCAAGGCTTTTGTGAACTGGGTATTGTTTGACGAGCAGTTCAGCTATGTGGCCGCCAGCAGTGGTTTTGAGCAGGTGGGAGCCGATAACACATTGACCACCCATACCCCGGCCGCTATTAACATTTCAAAAGGCGGTTATTTGTATATTTATGTGAGTAATGAGACTCCCAACATTGACGTGTTCTTTGATAATTTGCAAGTGACACATATCCGGGGACCGATCCTGGAAGAGACGCATTATTACCCGTTTGGGCTGACGATGGCGGGGATAAGTAGTAAGGCTTTGGCTTTTGGCTCTCCGGAGAATAGGTTGAAGTATAACGGTAAAGAAGAGCAAAAGGATGAGTTCAGTGATGGTTCAGATCTGGACTGGTTGGATTATGGAGCAAGAATGTATGATAATCAGATTGGGAGGTGGCATCACGTTGATCCGTTGAGTGAATTAGAAAGAAGGTGGAGCGTTTATGCTTACACATTCGATAATCCACTACGTTATATTGATCCTGATGGAATGTGGTCTGTAGACGCACATGGAAATGCTACCACGAATGATCAGGCAGAAATTCGTGCATTTTTTGGGTCGCTTAATAATAAAAATGAAGAAGATAACACGCCAGATAATATCATTGAAATAGACACAAAAAGTAAAAAGGCAACAGTTATCAAAACAGACCACGATTATGATTTGGTGAGAATTGATGGTGGACAGTGGATTAAAAAGCCAAAAGGCACCGTGGAGGAATTAGAGGAAGGATATGAAGCTATGGGTTTTTCTGTTTTTCATCCACATGCATCAGGAATGGGAGCAGTAGATGAAGCGGCACTTACATTAGCTGGCGCAAAAGTGGGAGGTTGGTTGTTTGGACGGATATCAAAGTGGTGGGCTGGAAGGGGTATGGTTGCCACCGGCAATTTAATTTCTGCCGACATGGGTAGAATTATAGGATGGGGTGAATCACAAGCTCCGGAAGATGTTGTAAAGACCGTCAATGTTCTATTCAATTTAACGAAAAAGAAGGTTAGTGAATTTGCAAAGAAAGGTTTGACTAAAGAGTGGGTTGAAAAGCAGTTAGCAAGTTATACCAAATCTATTCAGGCAGGAGGTGCAAAACTGAATAAAAACGTGCAGCTGTTACCGAGAAGAGATCTGATGCAAAAAATATTGAATTTATGGGACTAGAAAAAATTAGAGAGTCAGTTCTAATATTAACAGCGTTTTGGGATAAACAGCAAATTAAATTTGGGCGCGGAAGCAAAGAGAAAATTGAAAGCTTTGAAAAGCTTAAAAGTTATGAATTGCCATCCGACTTCAAGGAATTTTATTCGTTAATAAATGGAATGGAGGAATTTTATCCTAATTATATGGACGATCATGGCTTCTTGTTTTATCCAATTGAGGCCATTAATCCAGCTATAAAGGAGTTTAAATCTTCACAAATGAAAAACATTAACAGCGTTTTCCTTTTTTGCGAGTATATGCATCGTAGCTGGTGGTATGGATGTGATGTGATTGATAAGGATAAATATATTATCGGTATTATTCCTGATAAAAACTCATTCAAACCGATTTGTAGCTCACTTGTTGAATTTATAGAATTATACGTAAACGATTCTTCGGTGCTATATGATTATTAATCATACTAAGTATAATGGAAACAGACGCCAAGTGTGAGGAGGCGGGTAATAAATAAAACTATATCTCTATTATTAACTTACCCCCGTTGCTGGTAGTTTGTAATAAATCTTCAAATTTGATGGTATTATGCTTAGCTTGTTAGTAAGCATTTTTTCAAACAGTTTGATCCTAGCTTTTCTGATGACTAATCCATGCCCCGCTGCAAGCGGTGGTGAGCAATGAGACCGCTAACATTGATGTGTTCTTTGATAATCTGCAGAACTTGCCCCGAGCTTGCTTCGGGGTGACACATATCCGGGGATCGATCCTGGAAGAGACGCAACTTGCCCCGCCAGCGGCGGGGTTACTATCCTTTTGGGTTGACGATGGCGGGGATATCGTCGAAAGCGTTGGCTTTTGGCTCTCCGGAGAATAGGTATAAGTTTAACGAAGGTACTGAATTAGAGCATAAAGAATTTAACAACGGAGCAGGCTTAGAATGGTACTCAACAGAATTTAGAAAATATGATCCGCAAATAGGACGCTTTCATCAGATCGATAATCTATCATTTTTGACCTATGATTATAGCCCATACACTTTTGCAAATAATAACCCAATCTTGTTAAACGATCCCTTAGGCCTAACGGGAGATACCGCTTGGAAGGAACTTGCCCCTGTAGTTGTTACAGCAAAAATCCCCAAACCTTTAGATACAGAGAATGGTCAAGTCTTGCCGCCACGATCCAGGTTTTGGGATTTTTGGGAAGGGAATCGTACATGGCAAGCGTACCCGGGAAGTTTCTATCGACATGCAGTTGATCATCGAGGATACATAATTCCGAATGCACCATCTCCGCCAATCAAGTTTGAAATAAACATTCCGCCTGTAAGTTTTACAAGAATAAATCTAAGAGCCGTTTTTAATCTTAAGAACTGGATCAAAGGTCGATTTGCGATATACAGAGGAAAGAAATTCAATGGAGAATTGTACATTGGGAAAGCAACCACAAAAGATGGAAGCCTGTCTTTTAGATACTCAGCAGACGAAATCCTTGAGCTAGAGGCTACAGTGATAAAGGGATTAGACAATATACCAAACAATGCAATTGCTCTTGGAGTCGAGCAGCTAATAATTGATTTAAACGGTGGAATTCGTGGTGTCAATGTTGCTAATAAAATACCGGCTACGGTGAAAGAAATTTATATGATTGAGGCGAGATATTGGCTGAATCAAAACTTACCCAATTGGGAGACGCTATTAAAATTTCAATGATGAAAAAAAAACTCTTTTTTACAGGATCTGTGTTTCGGTTTTATATACCTGAAATTGGAAAGTATGGTTTTTGTAAGTTTTTTGATTTTAAACATTTAAGTGTATTTCATGGGCTACTTGCGCAGGTATTTGATAAGTTTACAGATACGGAAGACAACACAATAGATGATTTAAAAACTTGTGACTGGCTGTTCGGTCCAAGAAGCATATACAAATGGCCTGATTTAAAAAAAGATACTGGTTGGAAATTATTGGGCATCTTGAATTCTGCTAAAGATGATTTTGTTCCGGATTTTAAAGAAGTTCAAGCCTTTCCCACGGTTGTAGAAGATGAGTCGAAAAAGGGGCCGTGGTATCCTATACATAATTTAACCCAAAGGGGTGAAAACTGTAATTATGGACAAGTAAAGCATTTAGAGCAAATAATCCTTACTCCCACTATTGGGCTTATATTAAGAACTGGTATGGAATACTGCAGAATTAACGGTCTGAATGTTGGTGATTACTATGATTTAAGTAAGGCGGGCATTAAAAGTACGTATTTGCAGATGATAAATGTTCCAATTTATAGCACCATTCCTTATGAAATACGAGGGAAATCAATAGTGTGAACCCATTACACTGTGGTATCCAAACCCTTTTGATCCATCTTCTATATGGTAAAAAATAGTAATGAAAATTGATATTTTTAGATTGACTTCGATTGATCATGCCGGTGTCGGTAATGAAGAAAACGGATTAGTCGACCTGCTTTATTCCTTTTTACTTTGGAAGAATGGACTGGATTATTATAAATACATATTGATTAATCAAATTGGAAAGGATCAACAGATTAAAGAAGTAGTTCAAATTAAGAATGGCCGGGTTCATGTTAATTTAATTTACACCACCGAAAAGAATTTTGATCAGTTAGATGATTATAGGAAAAATACGATCAAGGTAGATATTATCCATGAAGGGCTTCAGAGATTATCCAAAGTTGATCCAAGGTTTTCTGATGAATTGCTGAATAAAATTAGAGGTCAAATAATTTCAAAGAATTTTTCTGTTGAATTGGAAAGTATTGGAAAGAATAGTCCTTTTGACAAAGAAGTTAGTGGCAAAATGGTGATTTTGCCCACCCCGAAATACTTTGACTATTACCTTTTGATAAAGAATGGCAGCAAAGAAATATGTAGGCAGTTTATTTATAGAGGCGCCCCAACATCCGATTATTTCTACGCTTTTTTTTCAAGAGCTAAGTGGAAGAATAACATCACTTTTATTGTTGAAGGACGTGAAAAACAAATGCGATTGAAACTTGATGTTTCTAATTGTAAAGTTACTTTTGAGAATTTAACTCATTACCCCAACCCACCCTTATGGGAAATAATGAAAGTAGGCATAAGTGAACAGGAAAGCAAAAGCGCCTACGAAAACTGGCTGCACTCCCTTCCTCCTGCGGTTGCCGCGATGATAAGGGATCACGAGAATTAGTTTCAATATAGATATGAAGATTGAAATTTTTAGACTAATTTCTATAGACCCTAATGGTATAGGAAATCGAGGAAATGGGTTATTAAATATAATTTATTCCTACCTACTGTGGAAGAACGGGTTGGATTATTATAGGTTCATCAAGGTAAACCAAATTGGGCGGGAGCAACAGGTTAAGGAATTTGTAGAAATTGACAAAGGATACGTCCATATAAATTTAATATATCCCACAGATAAGGATTTCAATTTGCTTGATGATGATAACAAAAACAAAATT
Organism: Chitinophagaceae bacterium; assembly: GCA_047600605.1. GTDB lineage: Bacteria > Bacteroidota > Bacteroidia > Chitinophagales > Chitinophagaceae > CAYMZZ01. Next base: position 1,098,524 of record JASGKK010000002.1, read on the forward strand.
CGTCTAGAAGTTGCTCATGCAGGTTTACTGCGATTGGCAGAGGTTGATTCTCGGTTTTCTATATCTAAACTGAATAAAATTCATGAAGAAGTAATAAAAAATAATTTCCAAATTGCATTGGAAAGTGATGGTAAGATAAATCAATTTGATAAGGGCGTTCTGGTAAAGCTGTTAATCTTACCAAGTATAACCTACTTCGACTATCACTTGATAATTCAAAGGGATGGTGCCGAAATTTGCCGACAATTTTTATACCGGGGAAAGCCCGCACCTGACATTGTTACCTATTTTTTTTCTAAGCCAAAGTGGAAAAATAAAAACGAATTGGTAATTGAAGGAGAAGAAAAGCAAATGCGTCTCCGATTAAATATATCCAATTGTAATTTGGAGTTTCAGAATTTGACTCAGTATCCAAGCCCACCCTTGTGGGAAATGATGAAAGTAGGCATAAGCGAACAGGAAAGTAAAAGTGCCTACGAAAACTGGCTGCACTCCCTTCCTCCTGCGGTTGCCGCGATGATAAGGGATCACGAGAATTAGTTTCAATATAGATATGAAGATCGAAATTTTCAGATTAATTTCAATTGATCCCGATGGTATCGGCAATCAAGGAAACGGCTTGTTAGATATTCTTTATTCTTATTTATTATGGAAGAATGGTTTAGACTTTTATAAATTCATTAGGATTAATCAAATTGGGCATGAGCAACAGATAAAAGAATTCGTAGAAATTGAAAAAGGGAAGGTACATGTTAGTCTAATCCATCCTACGAACAAAGAATTCGATTTACTTGATGACTACAACAAGAATAAGATTCGATTGGAGGTAATACATGCCGGACTACTTAGGTTGGCAGAGGTTGATCCCAGGTTTTCACCAAATGTGCTTGAGAAAATTCGTGAGAATATCCTCAATAGTAATTTCAATGTCGCGCTGGAAGGGGAATGGAAAGTAAACCAATTCGACAGAACTGTTCAGTTTAGCTTTTCAGTTATACCGTACACAGCATTTTTTGATTATTATATAACAGTTCAGAGGGACGGAATTGAAATTTGTAAGCAGTTTTTATATCGAGGGAAGCCTAACCCTAGTATTGCGTATTACTTTTTTTCTAGGCCAAAATGGAAAAATAAAAGCGAGTTGGTGATTGAAGGGGAAGAAAAGCAAATGCGTCTCCGTTTAGATATATCCAATTGTACTTTAGAGTTTCAAAATTTAACCCAGTATCCAAATCCACCGTTGTGGGAAATGATGAAAGTGGGCATAAGCGAACAGGAAAACAAAAGTGCCTACGAAAACTGGCTTCACTCTCTTCCACCGGCAGTCGCCGCGGTAATAAGAGATCACGAAAATTAGTTTCTGCTAAAATATAGGTCCCTGTGAGATTTTTTTTGTAAGAAAAATTATATGAAATATCTCTTAATCTCTGTGGTCATAGTATTGGGGTGTGGGAATGATAAGGGGACGGAGAAGGAATCAGTCACTACCCTCAATGATACACTTACATCTGTCCAAAATTCAGTACCTGATTCAATGATATATAAATTAATTAGGGACAACCTTTATGTTGGTAAGGAAGGAGGAATTGCATTTAGAGTGACAGATAAATCAAATCCAGAAGCATATGAGCCACGATATGTTACCACGGTTTATGTAGACGGCGTTACAGGAGCTGAAAAGCGTCTGCTGAAAGACCATGTCGACACCGCTTCCTTTCATGTAATTAAGGGAGTGTATTATGCGGATAAGAGCCGAGTGTATGTTCATAATGACATGTCCGATGGGGGTAATTTGGCGACAATTGCAAATGTCGATCCGAAAGGTATTTCAGTTCTCAGCTGTTGTTACGCTAAGACAAAAAAAATCGTCCTTTATCAAGGTAATATTATTGAAAATGCAGACCCCCTAACATTCAAAATTGTAAAAAGCGATTTCGAAAAAGGACAAGCGGGGCTTTTTGGGAAAGACAAGCACAATACCTATTACATGGGGACTCCAATCACTGCTGAAGAAATAAAACAGTACGGAGTCAAATAGTGCTTCTTCGAAAGGCTATTATATTGTTCGCATTGCTTATGAAAACGCTAATTACCATAATGACCTTGTTTGTTGTATCGTGTAATACGACATCGAAGGAAGCAGCGGCCTGTCCCGATTTTGTAAAAGAAAGGACGGAAAGAGAGGCTGTCCTGTTTTTTCATAGACCTATTTCGGGTTCTACTTACCAATTGTTTTTGTTTCCAGTTTACGATATTGCTAAAGATGGAATCCAAGATAGTTTAGTGTTAAATAAGCAGGTTACAGCCGGTGTTAGTTTTAGTGTTGCCTCAGATGATAAGCAGTTTTCAGACATTCTTAGAACTGCCAAAAACATTGAATTGGTGGACCACGATAGTTTGGCTCCGAATTATCGGAATATTTATTATTCCTATATAAGGGTTAACATTTTATCTGATTTACAAGAACTAAAAAAGGATAAAGAGTTGTCGCAAAAGAAATTGACATTAATGTCCGGAACAGAGATTTCGTTAAAGTATTATTTTATTCCTTTTTTCGAGTTAGAAGTTTTGGAAAGTAAAAAATGAAAGATACCAGAATAAGACTAGGGGCTGACTATCTTCTTCCCATCTATTTTGGTAGATTCAGGAGTCAATTCATTCGATTAACTTTTCCGCACTATCAAATGTTCCAGTGATGGGTCGTTGAGGATCTGTTCCAGTACCTGCTCCACCATGTCTTGAATGTCCTGTTGAATCAACAGATAGGTATTCCTGATTTCTTTTTGAGTTACTTCGCAGATCACGGGCATGGGTTGCATCGTTTGCCGCTCTTTGGCTAGCGCCGCTTCATCCGCAACGATACGCTGGAGTTTATCAGTCAAGAAGAAGTACGGATCCGTAAAAAAGGTACTACTGCGCTGGTATACGATTACATGCTCAAAGATCACCTGGGCAATGTGCGAATGCTGCTGACCACCGAGCGGGATACATCGTTTTATCCCGTAGCCAGCCTCGAAACAGCCAGCCTGGCTACCGAACGCAATTATTATAGTGGCGTGGATACCGGCCGGGTTAATAAAAGTACTGTGGCGGGTTATCCCGGCGATACCTATACCACCCCCAACGATTTTATCCAGAAGCTGAATGGCGCTGGTCCGAAGATCGGTACCAATATGGTGCTGAAGGTGATGGCAGGTGATAAAGTAAACCTCTTTGCCAAAAGCTGGTACAAAAAAACGGGATTACACCCGGCACGCCTAATAATCCGCTGACCAATATTCTCAATGTGCTGGAGCCGGCCATCGGGGGTATTACAGGCACGCACGGCGGAGCTACGCTGACGGAACTACAGACTACCAGTGTGCTGGATAACCAGGTGACCAGTTTTCTCAACAGCCAGAGTGGCTATACCACCAGCAAACCCAAGGCTTTTGTGAACTGGGTATTGTTTGATGAACAGTTTAAATATGTGGCTGCCAGCAGTGGTTTTGAGCAGGTGGGAGCCGATAACACATTGACCACTCATACCCCGACTGCTATTAACATTTCAAAAGGCGGTTATTTGTATATTTATGTGAGCAATGAGACACCCAATGTAGACGTGTTCTTTGACAACCTGCAGGTATCTCATATTCGCGGGCCGATCCTCGAAGAAACCCATTATTATCCTTTTGGCTTAACGATGGCGGGGATATCCTCAAAGGCGTTGGCGTTTGGAGAGCCGGGGAATAATAGGAAATGGAATGTTGGAAGTGAATTAGCAAGTAAAGAGTTTAGTGATGGTAGTGGATTGGAGCTTTACGAAACGTTTTATAGGAGTATTGACCCGCAGATAGGAAGATTCTGGCAAATAGACCCAGAATTTGAAGCACAAGAGAACTCTTCTCCATACGAAAGCATGGGAAATAATCCGATAAGTAATATGGATCCGCTGGGTGATTTTAAAACTAAATTTGGTGCAAAATGGCATAGATTTTGGCATGGTGGCGGGGCTGTTCAGAAAAATGAATATGATGAATGGTATGTAAGCAAAAGCAAAGTTGAAGATGATGGGAACGGCGGTACTGTTGTGAAATCGTGGAAGTATTACGGTAAGGGAAGGGACAAATACTTTACAGTAAGAGAAGCTCTTTTAAAAGACTATGCTATCATGGAGGATATACAACAGAAGGGGGATGCCTCTATGTACCAAATGTACGATTCGCCAGAAGATGCAGGTAAAGCAGCTTTGAGTCTTGGGGTAGGAGTTGTTCTTCCAAATCCAGTTTTAAAGACGGGTACAAATGCTGCGAATGCTACTCAAGTCGTTGCAAATGGAACTACAAAGGTACTTTCAAGAGCAGAGCGATTACAATTGTTCAAAGAGAGTATATTAAATGCACCTATGCCTAAAAACCCTAAAGAGGCATTAAAGCTAATAAATAAAATTTTGGATAAAATAGAGGATGCTCATGCAGGTGCTAATGATAGAATGTATGGGATACTTGACAAAAAGTATGTGACTACCCGTTCAGATGGTGGACTTACTGCTTTAACTAAAGGGCATAGAATAGAGATATCGACTAATGGTAGTTTTAGTATTTATGAGAGGGCTACTGGAAACCTATTTTTAACTAAATAGTATGAAAAAAGAACAAAAAGAAAAAAGTAGGATCGTTGCTATTTTGGATCAATATTCAATTAAGTACAAAATACATCAATTACTTTCAGGAGTAATACTTATTGATATTTGGTATAACGAAAAGTTTTATGTCATTCAATTGGAAAAAAATATGTTTGGCTTATCTGAAATAAATGCAGGTAATCCCGGATTCGACACCATTCCTGACGAGAAGTTTAAAAACTTTCAGGAATTGGAGAATAGACTATTAATTATTCTTTCTCAATGAGTATTAAAGCCAACCACTCCTCACCGAGTGGTTTTTTTATGCCTAAAACTTAAACAACATGGAACTAAACACAACTAACCCGCACTGCTTTATCTACAAGACTGATGAACTACTGATAGAACTGCTTGGAGGAATGCGAATAGAAGGCTTAGACAGAATGCGTGTAACGATCAAAGTGACAGTGATAAACCGCAAACATGCAGGCTATTTAAACAATAAAGAACTGGCTGGATTATCGACAATCTGGATTTGTGCAATGACACACAGGTGGAGAAGTTTGTAAGAAGAGTTGCAGAGAAGTTGGAAACGGGCAGCATAGCCCTTACTAAAGCCATTGCAGACATCACCAGCCAGTTAGGAGAATACAGGCTCAAACAATTGGATAAGCAAGAGACAAGGAAGGAGAAGGATTTAAGCAAGGAAGAACGGGAAACAGCTATACAGTTCTTGGAGCAAAAGGATCTGCTGAACAGAACCAATGAGCTGATAGGTAAAAGTGGTGTGATAGGAGAAGAAACCAACAGGTTGCTCATGTACCTGATATTTACCAGCAGAAAAAGAGAGCATCCCCTGCATGTGATTTCACTGGGTAACAGCGGTATTGGAAGCCTGTAACTAAAATGCCGATCAGGGTTCGGAACGTCGAAGCGAGCGTGGCAACAGGCGATGCTAGTAGTAATGCAGTTGGGTTCATAAGACTTCTTTTATTAACCCCAACGATTTTATCCAGAAGCTGAATGGCGGCGGTCCGAAGATCGGTACCAATATGGTGCTGAAAGTAATGGCAGGTGACAAGGTAAACCTGTTTGCCAAAAGCTGGTACAAGAAAAATGGGGTCACACCTGGCACACCTACCAATCCGCTTACCAGTATCCTGAATGTGCTGGAACCGGCCATCGGAGGTATTACAGCTTTACATGGCGGAGCTACCTTAACAGAGCTACAGACTACCAGTGTACTCGACAACCAGGTGACCAGTTTCCTGAACAGCCAGAGTGGCTATACCACCAGCAAACCCAAGGCTTTTGTGAATTGGATACTGTTCGACGAACAGTTTAAATACGTAGCCGCCAGCAGTGGTTTTGAGCAGGTTGGGGCCGATAACACATTGACCACCCATACCCCGGCCGCTATTAATATTTCAAAAGGAGGTTATTTGTATATTTATGCGTGCCCCGCTGCCAGCGGTGGTGAGCAATGAGACTGCCAATGTAGACGTGTTCTTTGATAACCTGCAGAGCTTGCCCGAACTTGCTTCAGGGTGACGTATATCCGTGGACGGGTCCTGGAGGAGACGGAACTTGCCCCGCCAGCGGCGGGGTTATTATCCTTTTGGGGTGACGATGGCGGGAATAAGCAGTAGGGCATTGACACTCGGTTCTCAAAAGAATAGGTATAGATACAATGGCAAGGAGTAAGAAAGGCAGGAGTTTGCAAATGGTTCAGGGTTGGAATGGCTGGATTATGGAGCGAGAGTGTACGATGCTCAAATTGGAAGATGGAACAGCATTGATATTTTGTCTGAAAGTATGACCCGCTTTTCCCCATATATTTTTTGCTTTTGACAATCCTATAAATTATATAGATCCCGATGGTATGAAGCCAGTATGGAATGGAACTGATATGTAGGCGATGTTCAGAGGTATTATTAATTTAGAAATTATGCAGAAGATAAGAATTACGTTATTATGAATTTGGAATATGGAGAGGAATGTGCCGAAATTAAACTTGATAATTGAGAGTAAATAAAACCTGTAATAAGCATGTATATAGGATCCCTTGTAGAAACTCTTATTTCTAAGATTGTACTCGAACAGGGTGATTTAGAGGACAGTGAATTAATTTTATTTCTCATAAATAATGATAATTCAAAGGAGGCAAGTATTTATGTAACACTATTTACTCCTATTGTTTTAGGAAGAATCATTTGCGAACCCTTAAATGTGGAATTTGTTAATGTTTACCATGAACAGTTAGAAGATGGAACGGAAAGAAAAGGCTTTTTGACAGAAAATTCTTTCTATACAGAAATCTACAAGATTGTAAAAACACTGATAAAAAATGGTTTCATTGATGAAGACAGTGTTTTTAAAATTGCTTTACGGAGCCCTGAGTTTAGACTTTTAAATGATTTCATATTGAAAGGTAATAATGTGTAATAGTCAGTACTTGATCTGACAGTTGAGGATTAATTTTTTAATTTTCAAAAGGGATGCCGATTAAATTAGTTAGGCTGCTGAACTTACCTGGTTCAGCAGTTTTTGTTTAGCTAAGGTAATAGATTCAGTAAAGGTAAGCATGGGGGTTTTGCCAAAGCAGTATCTGCCACTGTGTGGTCTTTCGTTGTTGTAGAACTCCAGCCACTGATCCAGGTCGTGTTGGAGCGTTTCCAGATTCTGGTATAATTTTTTACGGAATGTGATGGCATAGAACTCCTCCTGCATCGTTCGATGCAGGCGTTCGCAGATACCGTTGCTTTGGGGATGACGAACTTTTGTCTTGCTATGATCGACTCCTTCGATCTGTAGGTACAGAGCGTACTCATGGCTTTCAGGTCTTCCATTAAACTCGGTACCGCGGTCGGTGAGTATCCGCAGCAGGGGTATTTGTTGCTGTTCAAAGAAGGGAAGAACCTTGTCATTGAGTATATCTGCCGCTGTAATAGCATGCCTGCTGGTATACAGTTTTGCAAAAGCTACACGGCTGTAAGTATCAATGAAAGTCTGCTGATAAATACGGCCAACCCCCTTGATTGTTCCAACGTAGTAGGTATCCTGTGAACCCAGGTAACCTGGATGCTCCGTTTCTATTTCGCCATGGGCCTCCAGTTTCTCCCTTTTACGCTCCAGGGCTATCAACTGAGCTTCTGTAAGGATCAGCCCAGCCTGAGCAACACGGACTTCCAGGGCCTTTAACCGCTTTTCGAAGACTTCCAGGTCATGGCGCTGCCACACACAACGGACCCCTGCAGCGGAGATAAAAATGCCCTGTTTGCGTAATTCATTGCTGATCCGGAACTGACCATAGGCCGGATAGTCAAAGGCCATCTTCACAACAGCTTCTTCCACAGCCGGATTGACCCGGTTCTTCGGTACAGGTTTGCGGCGGCTGATCTCCCGCAGCGCCTCTTCTCCACCGGTATCATATAACTGTTTGATGCGGTAAAAACTGTCCCGGCTGGTGCCCATTAACTTACAGGCACGGGTGACGTTGTTCAATTGTTCAGCCAGGTTGAGCAGGCCAATGCGGGATTTGATTAACTTAGTTTCAGAGTTCATGATCTGACTTTTGGGGGTTATTAATTTAGTTTGTCGTTACTCTAAATTAACCCCAACTGTCAGATCAAGTCTTAACTTCTACAAATAATGCCAGTGATATTAAGTTTTCACCATTACATTTAAACAGGTAGACTCGTTCCTTTTCGTCATTGCAGGTATTTAAGGTAATAATTAGTAGTAGCCCTGACAGTTGATGGTTTTTATTTTACTGCTCAAAATGGTTAGGGTTAAACAGCCGGGCTACTATTGAAAAGCTTCCCCTGGTTAAATCTAATAATTGTTTACTGCTTTCAATCGCTACGATTTAAGGGGAAACTTTTTAGAAATGAAACACCCAACGTAGATATATTCTTTGACAACGTTACTATATAATTAAGCTACATATTGTCGGCTTATAAGCCTAGGTTTCCCTTACCATTGTTTTCCTGTAGACTGAGTAGCGTATTGATGTCTTCCAGATCAATACTTTTTCTGCTGCTCAAATAATTGATGATTCCTGTTTGTATAGCCACTTCTCTTTGCATGAGGGGATGAGAGTCTATTTTTGTTTGAAAGTCTTTGTCAGCATTAAAATCGAGAGATTCCAGCTCTTGAATGTACATATCAACGGAATCTGTAGCAACAGTTGAAATGTCTTTTAATCTTGATTCTTGTTTGTCGATCAGGAAATCCAGCGTTTCTGCAATTGAAGTGCAGGCATCAAGTGCTGAGGAGACCAAAATGGTGTCAAAGTCTTCAGTATCGGGCGTGTTTTTTTCTACTGTAAGCAGAAATTTTTTAGCCAAGGGTTTATCAATACCCTCATTCAGTATGCAACCCAACACAAAATCTATGGCAGTTCGTAAGACGGAGCTATCGCCAAATTGGAAATTAGCGGAAAAATAAACATAGTTTGGATAAAGTCGTTCACAGGTAAGGTAGGCAAAAATCAACTGTTTTTTAAACTCTAAACTGTTGAGGCTGTTGATGTCAAGAGGTGTCATTCGTTGATAATTATATGTAGGAATTGTTTGAGTCTCCAAATCCTATCAGGTTTTTTCAAAATAAAGGATAAGTTAGGCTTTTATTTCACGGAAGAGCCGATCAACTCAAAAGAAATTAACCACTATAAAACAATGGATAACTTTCCGGTTTTACAGGACAATCAGGTTGCATTGCTGCATGCACAACATTCAACAGGAATTGTGTTGAACGTGGATTTGCAACGTGCTGACTTTAGCGCTGCTCCAGAAATCTACCTGATTTTTGACGATGTAGATAAAGCCCGGGAGCACATCGGCCAGAAGATAAATCTGGTCAGCGACACTGAATTTGTAGTTTATGATAAAGATCAGGAAGTGGTTTTGTATGTGGCTCCTCCGGGATCTTATTATTCCGAAAATCCTCCCCCATTTGTAAAGCGAACTTGAGGGAAATAAATCAGGGATCAATGGCGCTATCGGAATTTTTCCAACCATTCAGCGGGGTTGCCTTTTAATCAGGAACTCTTTTTCAGTAATGCAACTCCTGAGGTGGAGATGTCGCTATTCGCCCTATACTTTGTCGTATTTGCACAACCTTAAGTCTGTTTTTGTTGCCGAGATTTGTTGTACAACAAAACGATCCTTCATATGAACAGGCATTTTCTAACCGGTCTTTCTCTTTTAATCGTATTGCTGATGGCATCCTGCCAGCAAAGCCCGAAGGAAGGAGAAAAAGATTCGGCAACGACAAAAGACACGGATACGACCCGGCCGGTAAAACCGGCAGAGAGCGGCTATGCCGATGTAAATGGCCTAAAAATGTACTACGAAGTCTATGGTGCCGGTAAGCCCATTGTGCTGATCCATGGTTCTTTTATGAACATTCCCATGAACTGGGCGCATATCATACCTCTGCTGGCCAAAGACCGCAAAGTGGTGGTAGCCGAAATGCAGGGCCATGGCCGTACCAAAGATATACCCCGCGCATTCAGTTACGAAGGCATGGCCGATGACGTATCCGGTCTGCTTAAGCAACTTAAAATAGACAGTGCCGACATCCTCGGGTATAGTATGGGCGGCAGCGTTGCTTTTCAGATGGCTATACGTCATCCGGAACAGGTACGCCGGCTTATCGTCTTATCTGGGACCTATGCGCATAATGGCTGGTGGCCCGATGTGGAAGCGAGTTTTGCTACGTTTACCGGTGATATGTTTAAAGGAACACCGATACAAAAACAATACGACAGCCTGGGCAATGATCCGGCACGCTTTAACGACTATGTCAAAAAGGTATTGAGTCCTGACCTGAGGCCCTATGACTGGACAAAAGAAGTAAAGCAAATAAAAGCCCCGTTATTTATGGCGATTGGCGATGCCGACGGAGTACGATATGAACATGTCCTGGAACTGTTTCGGGCCAAAGGAGGCGGAAAGATGGGCGATATACATGGACTGCCCCAATCAAGGCTGGCCATTCTTCCCGGTACCACACATATCGGTATGATGCTGCATGCTGACTGGCTGATACCCATGGTGACCGATTTTCTGGACTCAGACCTGAGTGCGACGCCCCCGGCATTTTGAGGCAAAGGGAAAAGGGAAAGGTGAAAGGCAAAAGGTATAAAGGTTTAAGGAGTATAAAGGGTATAAAAAGTTTAAAGGGTGCTGGTTGTCCGGTCTGTGAGGATAAATATGAGATAAAGGAGGCTTGTAGTAGTAAACAGGCCCTAACCATGGGACTTGACGGGACAGAACCCGGAGGTTTTTTGCATAAACAGATAGAAATATCCTATTCCTTCTGCCTTTCACCTTCTATCTTATTATTTAAATTCGTTATCAAATCAACCAGATGGCAAACTCAACCAAACGTCCTTCGCCTTACGGCCCGCGTAAGTTTGTGAGCATTGACGATTATCATTCTTCTTTCGATGGAGAAGTAAGAAAAATACTCGATCAGATGCGGGCCGCTATCCGGCAGGCAGCTCCTAAAGCCAGCGAAGTGATCAGCTATAATATGCCGGCGTTTAAAGGAAATAAAAACCTGGTGTATTATGCGGCTAATAAAGAACACCTGGGCTTTTATCCGACTCCATTGCCGGAAGAGTTGTTTGCCAAAGACCTGCAGGGATACCAGCGTTCCAAAGGCGCTATCCAGTTTCCCTATAACAAATCCTTTCCGGCAGCGCTGGTAAAAAAGATTGTCAGCTACCGCGTAAAGGTTGATGCGGAGGCAGTAAATGTGAAGCCGGTTAAAGCCGCATCCAAAACAGCGAAGAAAACTGTGGCAACCAAAAAGAAAACAGCTGTTAAATCAAAGAGCCGTAAATAACCAGTTCAGCCGGTATTTCATTGTAGCGGCGCGATGCATTGGCAACCTTTTTCGTACAATTTGACGCTGCCGTTTTCTGTAGCACCGCAATGCATCGCGGCGCTACAAAAGCATTTTTTGAGGTATATAAAAAAGAAGGTCCGCAATATTTGCGGACCTTCTGCCTTTTTCCTTACACCTCCAACCTTTTATCAGAATCCTTTTTTCTCAGCCGCTTTCTGCATCGGGTTGATGCCTTGCGGTTGCTGTACATTTTGTTTTTGTTTAAACAACTGGAATTTGCTGGGGGCAGCAATAGTATTCCAGCTATTGTTTGTCTCATCGACATCAGCTGTTTCACGCATGGGATCCAGTTTAATAGAGGCCACTTCCTTATCCTTCATGAAGGTTTTGATCACCTTGCCTTCATTGGCACGCCATACCTGTACAGGGATGCGCTCAATTTCCTTGCTGCCATCCTTGTAGGTCCATTCGATGATGATGGGCATCACGAGACCGCCTTTATTGCTGAAAGTAAGTTCATAGAAATGTTTGTTGCCGTATTTCTGTTTGCCGGCATCATCCATGCTTTCCACTTGTGATTTGAATTCTACGGCATATTTGGCGGTATCATGTTTTTCGATGCCGCGGTCATAACGCCAGTAGAAATCGCGCAGCGAGGTATCGCGGTCTGTTTCGAACACGATATTCTTATCGGTCTTGTTGCGGATCTTCGACAGGTCCTCAAAATCATTCACCATGGGTTTGGGCAGACCACGCATCACCACAGTATCGTTGCGCATGGGAGGAATAGCGGTCACATCCGGTTTGGCATATTTTACGGTGTCGAGTGAAATATCAACCGCATCGGTGCCAAAGAACCAGCCTCTCCAGAACCAGTCGAGGTCCTCGCCGGTGGCATCTTCGATTGTGCGGAAGAAATCGGCCGGTGTGGGCGATTTGAAAGCCCAGCGGCGTGCATATTCCTTAAAGGCATAATCAAACAGCTCGCGTCCCACGATGGTCTCACGGAGTATGTTAAGTGCGGTAGCCGGTTTGTCGTATGCGTTTGCACCGAAGTTGTTGATGTTTTCTGAATTGGTCATGATTGGCTCCAGCTGATCTTTGGGAAGCTTCATGTAGTTGGTGATGGTCCAGGGAGCACCTTCGCTGGAAGGGAAGGTATTATCCCACAACTCCTGGGTCAGGTACTGCAGGTAAGAGTTGAGGCCCTCATCCATCCAGCTCCACTGACGCTCATCGCTGTTGACGATCATCGGGAAGAAGTTGTGACCTACTTCATGAATGATCACATAGATAGCGGCATTGCGTGAGCTTTCGGTATAGCTGCCATCTTTCTGTGCACGACCGGGGTTGAAGCAGATCATGGGATATTCCATACCCTGGTTGCCTTCTACCGATTGAGCTACGGGATAAGGGTAGGGGATAGAAAATTTAGAATAGGTTTTGATCGTATGTGCCACGGCTTTGGTAGAGTAGCGACGATAGATAGGATACGCTTCTTTACCATAAAAACTCATAGCCATTACTTTTTTGCCTTCTACAGTCACCGGCAAGGCATCCCATACAAAACGGCGGCTGCTGGTCCAGGCAAAGTCGCGTACATTATCGGCTTTATAGATCCAGGTTTTTTTAGCTGTACTTTTTTTGGCAGCAGCTTTTTCAGCCTCATCCAGTGTTACGATCTCAACAGGCTCTTTGCTGGTCTGTGCTTTCTGCCAGCGGGAAGCCTGGGTAGGATTGAGATTCTGTGTATAGTTGAGACACTCACCGGTAGAACCAACCACGTGGTCGGCCGGTACGGTCATCTGTACTTTGAAATTGCCAAAGCTGAGTGCAAACTCACCACGACCGGTGAACTGATGATTCTGCCAGCCCTGGTCATCACTGTATTTACAGAGGCGGGGATACCATTGCGTCATGGTATAGGCATTGTTGCCATCATCAAAACTTTCGTAACCGCCGCGTGCACCACCATAACGCTGGAAGTCGCCGCGATTGGCCAGCTTGTAGCTCCAGTCGATCTTGAAGACAAACTTCTGACCGGGCTTGAGCGGAGCGGGTAGCTCGATGCGCATCATGGTTTTGTTGAGCAGGCTTTTTAATGGTTTGCCGGTGGCATCTACCAGTTTTGCTATCTGGAAGCCATAACCATTGTCTGATTTCTTTTCTTCCAGCACATCCAGCATTTTATCGGTTGCCTGGCGGGGCATGCTATTGCCCGACTGGTAGTTGGCATTGTTTACCGTGCTGTGCTGGTTTTCGTCGAGCTGCAGCCAGAGATACGTAAGCACATCGGGTGAATTGTTGAAATAGGTGATGGTTTCGGAGCCCGTCAGCTTATTGTTGGGCTCGTCCAGTTCACACTTGATGTCGTAGTCGATCCGCTGCTGCCAGTACTTGGGACCGGGGGCGCCGCTGGCGGTACGGTATTCATTAGGCGTAGGCAAAATAGTGCCCAGCTGCTCAAATTTGTTACCATGGTTGCTGCCAGGGTTGTTTTGGATGTTTTGCGCCTGACTGCTAAAGAACAGGCCAGTGAGCGCAATAAAAAAAGGAAGTACCTTTTTCATGTTGATTGTTTTTATATCAGGAGTGTCAGGGAATACGTTCAAGAGCCATTTTTAACGACATCAGAAAAACACCACCGGAGAGGAATAATACCCACTCCCGCCGGTTGGCCCGCAACAGACCGGTGATCAGCTGCGTCAACAGCAGCAGGATCAGCACCACCACTATCTGACCGGCTTCGAGGCCTACATTGAAGCCAAACAGGCTCCAGCCCAGTTGCTGATCTTCTGCCAGCATAAAGCGGATGGAATTGGCAAAACCCATTCCATGGATCAACCCGAAAAACAAAGCCAGGAAATAGTTGATGCGTACCGAACGCGGGGTAAATTTTTTCTGAAATACATTAAAAAAGGCGGTAAGTACAATGGTGACAGGGATCAGGAATTCCACCCATTTACCGGGGAAACGTACTACATCGAGTACACTTAACGCCAGGGTAATGGAGTGACCAATGGTAAAGGCCGTGACCAGTATGAGCACCTGTTTCCAGTCGCGCAGCACATAGATGGCGCACAGTGCGGCAATAAACAGCTGATGATCCAGTGCATCGGGGCTGATAATATGCTCCCAGCCCAGGCCAAAGTAAAATCCGAAGTCTCCCATGGTAGTTTGATCGCAAAACAGGGACAACCATTCCTGTAAAATCTGCGTCACTGTGTTGCGGGGATCAAAATAAGCCAGACTTTTGTAAGCGAAAAAAAAATTTGGTCAATGGTAGCATGGTTCAATAAATGGCTGATGATGGCGCTGTTGTGCGGCGGATTTGTAAGTACGACAGTTGTCGGACCCGTAGCCGGCGCAAAACCTGTTCACACACCGGGCATTCCGCACCCGCTGCACCTGGGTGTTACCGAGGCTGAGCATAATGCTGCCGACCAGACCCTTGAGATCAGTTGCAAGCTGTTTTCGGACGATTTTGAACGTATTCTCGAAAAAGTATATGACCGGGATATTGACCTGATCAATCCATCCGACCGGGCTGCAGTACAGGCTGTGATCAATGATTATATCCGCAAGCACCTTTCCTTTAAAGTGGATGGCAAAGCAGTAACCTTCACCTGTATCGGTTTTGAGCCCGACCATGAAGCCACTTACAGCTATTTTCAGGCGGAGGGGATAAAAGAAGTGAAAAAGGTAGAAGTGACCAGCACGCTGATGTATGATCTGTTTGATGACCAGACCAACATTTTTCACATCAAGGTAAATGGTAAACGAAAGAGCAGCAAACTGAACTATCCGGCCAAAGTAACCGAGATCAGTTTTCCCTGATCATTTATTCCTCCATTTCTTCGCGGATCTTTTCGCTGATCTTCACCAGTATCTTGTCAATACGGTGACCATCCATATCCACTATTTCAATGGTGAACCCTTTCCATTCCAGTTTATCGCCTGTATGGGGTATGCGTTCCAGTTTATGCAGGATAAAGCCGGCCAGGGTATCAAATTCCTGTTCGCCTTCGTGCATCCATTCCTGCTTTTCGAAACGGGTAAGGAAATCGTAAAAAGGAATCTGTGCATCTACCAGGTAAGAGCCGTCTTCGCGCTCTTTGATTTCATATTCAGGAATGTCAGGTTGCGGCATATCGCCGATAATGGCTTCCAGAATATCGTTGAGGGTGATCATACCCAGGATAGTACCGTATTCATCCACAATAAAACAGGAGTGCAGCTGCGATTCCTTGAATTTTTCCATAACCTGGAAAGCGGTGTTGTTTTCGGGAACAAACAGGGCCGGCTTCATCAGGTTTTTGAAGGGGATATTATCGGGATTGGTATAAAGGTCTTTAATGGACACCACGCCTTTGATATTGTCAATATCGCGCTCGCAGATGGGATACATGGAATGCGGTTCGCGCATGATCTTTTCCTTGATATCCTCTTCGGTATCTTCCGTATTGAACCATACGATATCACTCCGGTGGGTCATGAGTGAGGTAATATTGCGGTCGCTCAGGTGAAATACGCGTTCTATGATCTCCTGTTCGGTTTCTTCGATTGTGCCCTGCTCGGTACCCTCACTGATGATGGCCTTGATCTCTTCTTCCGTTACCTGATTGTCGTTTGACTTGAGTTTGAATATAGAGATAATGGCATTACTGGATTTACTGAGCAACCAGATAAAGGGATAAGTGATCCGGCTGAGCACATGCATGGGCCTTGCCACGGTTTTGGCAATGGCTTCGGGATTGGACAGTCCTAGACGTTTCGGTACCAGCTCTCCAAAAATGATCGTGAAATAGGTGATGATGATAACTACAATGGCGGTAGCCAGGCCATGCGAGTAGGGCTGCAGTTTGGGCCATTGATTGAGGTATAAAGCAAAATCATCTGTGATCTTTTCACCGGAATAGATACCGGTCATGATACCCACCACAGTGATGCCCATTTGTACAGTAGAAAGAAAGTTTTCCGGTTTATTGGCGAGTTTCAGTGCCTCTTTTGCCTCTTTATCCCCCCGGTTTGCCTGTGCTTCCAGTCTCGACTTCCTGGCCGACACCAGTGCAATTTCAGCCATGGAGAAGAGGCCATTCAGCAGGATCAGTCCTGCCAGTATGAGTATTTCCATTTAAGAAGACAACGTTGGTTGTTTATCGAAGATAATGAATCCGTAGCGCTTGTTATACAGGCGACCGGTCAATGTGCCTAAAATGAGGCCGATTGTAGTGCCGGCAATCACATCAAACGGGTAATGTACACCTACGTAGATCTGGGCATAGCCAATAAGACCGGCCCACACGAAGCCGGTCAGAGCCCAGCGGCCCAGCCACTTACGGGTGGTAATAAAGAAAAAAGCGGCCATGCCGGTATGATTGGCAGCGTGATTGGAGGTAAAGCTGTGACCCGATGAGCAATAATTGACCAGCAGCCGCACTTTCATCATAAAATCGGGATCGTTGCAGGGGCGCATCCGTTCAAAATTGTGTTTGAACAGATAGGTGCCGGTCATATCGGTGAGCGCCACTGTAGCGAGCATGAATAAAACCCACCAGGCTCCTTTTTCTTTAAAATTGAGCAAGGCAAAACTGATCAGAAACAGGTATAAGGGAGCCCAGTTGAGCGCATTACGCATAAAAGGCATTACTACATCAAACAGGGGATTGGTGAGCCGGCTATTGACCAGCATAAAAAGCCACTGATCCCATTGTTCGGCGGTATGAAGCACACCCGCCTGTAAGAATGAATCCATGGCGCAAATTTACCGAATTGCGGGCAATACGGGTAATCATCCGTTGCCGCTGATCCCGCCATTACTTGTGCAAACGGATTAAAATGATTTTTTTTGCAATCCACCAGTCAACCCGTGGCTTTTAAATTATGCTCAGAAGGTATAAAATACCGAAAACACTCCTGTGGGTGATCAACCTTTTCGGTCTGTTCCTTCTCATTTTTACCATATTCCGGTTGACTACCTACTGGGCTTTCCGGCCACAGGATCTTCATTTTACAGATGTATTGCCTTCCTTCCTGATGGGACTGCAGTTTGACCTGCGCTGGATCTCCATTCTCCTGTTGCCGGTTGTCGTACTCAGCATGTGGCCGCGTCTTTCGCCTTTTTATTCCGCCCGCAACAAAAAATGGTGGACCTGGTACCTGGCTGCTGCCACATTTATTGTGTTCTTCTTTTTTGCCGCCGACTTCGGCAGTTTTTCCTACAACCAGACCCGGCTCGATGCAGGCGCGATGAATTTTGTGGAAGATCCCGGTATCTCCCTGCGTATGATGTGGCAGACCTATCCGTTGTTCTGGATGGTGCTGGGGCTGCTGATCACCGTACTGCTGTTTCGCTGGATGTATCACAAAAGCCACTGGCGGGTGATTCACCAGACCGATGGCCTCAAAATCCCTTACCGGCGGAAATTCTTTGTTGTGGCAGCAGTAGTACTCCTGCTGTTTGTATACGGCCGTGTGGGGCAGACCCCGCTTGCATGGAAACACTGTTTTGTCTTTCAGGACAACTTCAAATCATACCTGGCACTTAACCCGCTGCAGAATTTTTTTACCACACTTAAACTGCGGCGGCCGGAGTATAATGAGCAAAAAGCACGTGCAGCATTTCCGCTGATGGCCAAATGGATGCAGTTGCCACAACCAGACAGGTTTTCTTACCGGCGTGTAGTGGCACCCGGCAGCCGCGCGGTGGAAAGCCGTCCCAATATTGTGCTGGTGATGTGTGAGTCATTCAGCATGTTTAAGAGTTCGATGAGTGGCAATCCGCTCAATACCACTCCATTCTTTGATTCACTTTCGAGCCAGGGGGTGTTTTTCGAGCGTTGTTTCTCCCCGCATTTCTCTACAGCCCGCGGCCTGTTTGCCCTTGTGACCGGTATTCCGGATGCGCAGTTATTTAAATTCTCTACCCGCAATCCGCTCGCCAGCCGCCAGCATACCATCATTGATAATTTTGATGGGTACAGCAAACATTATTTCCTGGGTGGCGATCCCGAGTTCAACAACTTCAAGGGACTACTGGCCAATATCGATGGTTTGCAGATGCATACAGAAGGAAGTTTTACTTCACCTAAAATCAATGTATGGGGCATCAGTGATAAAGATCTGTTTCTGGAAGCCAATAAAACATTCGCTGCAGAGCTGAAACCATTTTTCGCCATCATTCAAACATCCAATAATCACCGGCCTTATATGATCCCGCCTGCCGATACCGCTTTCGAAAAGCGTATTGTACCCGATGACCTGTTGCGCAAATATGGCTTTGAGTCGCTCGATGAGTATAATACCTTTCGCTATTCAGATTATTGTATTCGCCGCTTTATTGATGCAGCCAGCACCGAAGATTATTTTCACAATACCATCTTTGTATTTGTGGGCGATCATGGGGTGGCTGGCAATGCCGAAGCCATTTATCCTCCGGCCTGGACACATCAGCGGCTTACCGATGAGCATGTACCGCTGCTCTTTTATGCACCCTATATACTGCAGCCGCAACGCCGCAGGGAAGTGGTATCGCAGATCGATGTGCTGCCAACCATCGCAGGCATGGTGCAGCAACCATACGTCAATACCACGCTGGGGCGTGATCTGCTGGATCCGCAGAAACGGGGCAATTTTGCTTTTATCACCAATACGGCGGGTAAGATCGGTATGGTGACGGATGATTATTATTTTACTACTAATCTCAATTTCCCCGACGAACAAATGGTATCGGTACGTTTTACCGAGCCGGTACATTCCCGCAGTCAGCGTGATTCCATTCAGCGCGAACTATCGGCATTTACACAGGCATTTTTTGAAACTGCGCGGTATATGATTATGAATAATAAAGCGGATTGAGAGTGGTGGACAGAATAAAAGTTTAAAGGTTTAAAAGTATAAAGGGTATAAAGAGTTTAAAGAGTTTAAAGGGTATTATATCTGTCCACTGACTACTGACTACTGACTACTGACCACTGTCCACTCAATTCACCTCCTCCTTCCGCTGTAGTTTCTCAATCATTCCTTCTACCGCTGTTTTATTGACGGCATCGGGAGCAAGGGGCAGGGCCTGCCGGGCATATTTGAGTGCCTGTTTGAGATCGCCATTGGCGGAGAGGCCACGGCACATCCCCACCAGGGTTGTAAACTGACCGGGGTGGGCTTTCAGGTTTTGTCTGAATACTTCCAGCGCGGTGGCATTTTGTTTTTGCTGTAATAACTGCCGGCCATAATTGTGCACTTCCTGCATGCTGGCGAGTGGCAATCCCTTTTGCATGAGTTGAGCAGCTTCTTCCGGTTTGTCCATTTTTCGCAATAAAGCAGCTTTGACTATATAGGTGGCAAAAATGCGATCACCGCCAAAGGTGGGACTGTTGGCACTATCGGCCCAGGCGAGTGCCTGTTGCAGATTTACATTACGCTGCAGGCACCAGTTGGCTGCCATATTCCAGCTTTCCCAGGTAAATCCTTTTTCCTGACGCAGTTCTTTACGGAAGCTTTCCAACTGATCATTTACATAATCTGTTTCAATGGTAAAGGGGATGCTTAATTTTTCCCATTTGAGTGCCACCTGTGCCTTGTTTTCGGCAAGCGCATTGAATTCGTATTTAAGCCACTCCACAGATTCGGTGAGAGCAACGGGTTTTACCGTTACTCGCAGGATATCTTCTGCCGGATCGTAATAATAGCTGCCCCAGGAGTCGGCATTACGGGAAAAGATCAGGATGCACTGATCGGCACCATAGGCGATAAAGAACCCATATCTGCCGGCAGGCAGTGGCTGGCCTTCAATCTTCACCGGACGGGAAAATTCAATAGTAGTGTTTTCATTGGCACCGGCGCGCCAGGGAGCGGCTTTACTACTGCCAAAGCCCTGGTCGGCAAATCCTGCATATACCAGCTGACCCCATATCTTTCCTTCCCGCCCTTTTACACCGGGCCGGTCATAGTGAATGCTCACATCCGTAAGACCAATCCGTTCGGAAACGGAGGCTTTTTTGTTGCCGCCACTGGGGGCTGTTGTAAGCGGAATCTGCGCATGCACGGCAAAGGGGAGTGCCATGCAGCAAAGTACATAGAACAGGTAACGCATAATGGTAGTTTTATAAGAGCAAGCTAGGCATTTACCGGATTGAGTGGTCAGTGGATAGTGGTCAGTGGCTGGGAATTGGTTCGAATGGCTGAAAGTATCAGGAGAAAATGTATAAAAGTGTAAAGGTTTAAAAGTATAAAGGGTATAAAGCGTTTAAAGGGAAGAGGTAGCTGGTAAAAGGCTAAGGGGGTGTTCATTAGCGCGCATGAGTAAACCAGCGCAGTGGCATATTTTCCTTCTTCATCTTCAAATTTTCAAATTATCAAACCACTGCTGTCCGGGAAAATAAAAGAAAATAGCTATTCTTTCGGGAAGTTATCACACTGTCTTTACAGTTGAAACGAAGCATACGATCCGGATGCGCAGCGATCCGAAGTCGCGGATTGACCGATCGGTTAAACTGGAAATGATCGAATCGTTTATTATCCGCATAATACTGTTCTCCCGTTTCGTACCTGCTTTTAATTCCGTCTTTTTGCCTCCACGGCCGGCAGGCCGATGTGGTTCACCGGTGCTGTGTTTTTCTCCGGTCTCTGCTTACTGTATAAATTTTAAAGATTCAATCGGAGAAAAACAAGGCACCTTGTGAACCACAAGAAAAAATAAGAGAAAATGGTAGGCAAATGGGATAAAGAGCCTCTGACACTCTGTGGCCATATCCAACAATGTTATAAAGGGGGCGTTACTTTTAAAAAACTTTCAAAACCGCCTGTAGGTAGCTGATTAGAAGATGACCTGTTTTTAATATGAATTTTCCCCGGACAACAGTGATCATCAAATCTTCAAATCACACTGTCCGCTACTTAATCAGTTTATGCTCATACGCATATTTCACCAGGCCAATCACACTGTTGGTGCCTGATTTGCGGAAGATGTTTTTGCGGTGGGTTTCTACCGTTCGTTCGCTGATGAAAAGAGCCTCTGCGATTTGTTTGTTGTTATATTCTTTTTCGATAAGGCGAATGATTTCAATTTCGCGCTCCGTCAGGTGGGCTTCTTCGTTTTGTTTTTTGCGGGTATCTGTTTTTTGCAGGGCGGTAATCACTTCTTCGCTGAAGTAGATGCCTCCGTCGGCTATGCGGGTGAGTGCGGTGACCAACTCTGTTTGCCCGATATTTTTCAGTACATAACCCGAAATATCGGCATGGGTGATCATATCATTGACCAGGTCGCCTTCACCGTTCATTGACAGGGCAAGGATCTTTACCTGCGGGAATTTTTCTTTGACTTTGCGGGCCAGTTCATTGCCGGCCATCTCCGGCATCATCACATCTGTAAGGAGGATATCGACGGGGGTGTCGGCCAGTTTCTGCAGTACCTCGCGGGGGTGAGTAGTGGCAAAGGCAAAATGGAATTGCTCATTGCCAGCCAGCAGGGCCTGCAAGCCATCGATCACTATCTGGTGATCGTCTACAAATGCCAGCGTTATTTTCCCGTTTTTCATGTGGTGTCTCAAAATACTATAAATTCCGGAAGAGCACTATAGCCTGTGGCAAAAATTGATCATTACCGCTAAAGAGGCACATGAATGGCCACGAGTGTACCACGTCCGGGGCTGGTGTCAAAATCAACTGTTCCCTTCAGGTATTGAATACGGGTAAGGATGTTTTTCAGGCCAATACCATCAAACTTAGACTGGTCGGTAACGGCAAATCCTTTTCCATTGTCTTCAATAGTGGCACTGATACCGTCTTTATCCCTGGCAATGGAAATATCGAGGGTAGTAGCTCCGCTGTGTTTGATCACATTGTTGACACATTCCTGTACTACCCGGTACAAAACAGTTTCCACATTACTATCGAGGCGCTCATCGAGCCCTTCTGTATAGATATGTACCTGCAGGGCGCGTTTATCTATTTTGTCAATAAAATCGCGGACAGCGCTGGCCAGGCTGTTTTTAAGCAGGGCATTGGGCATCATGTTGTGCGATACGGCCCTGATCTCTTTGCAGCTTTCATCTACCAGGCCAATGATCTTTTCAAATGATTGCAGTTGCTCCTGTGGCAACCGGAGATTGGCTTCAAAGGCCGACAGATTCATCTTGGCGGCACTCATCATTTGCCCTACGCCATCATGCAGATCGCGGGCTATGCGTTGCCGTTCGTCTTCCTCGGCTTTGATCACAGCGCGGGTAGCGAGTTCCTGTTGCCGGATGATCTCATCGCGCAGGCGGGCCTGCTGTTTCAGCCGGTAACGGCGATATATGGATATGCCCAGCAACAAGACCAGAATGAATACACCGGATACGGCCCAGATAATAATATTTTTTTTGCCGATCTCTGCCTGCTGTAGCAATATTTCCTGTTCTTTCTTTTCGGTTTCGTATTTGACCTCCATATCGGCCATTGCTTTCAGATTGGCTTCGTTGAGGAGGGTATCTTTGAGGGCAGAAAATAACTGCTGATACCGTAAGGCCTCGCGCAGGTTGCCGGTAGCGGCATAATACTCTGCACTTGCTTCGTAGAGGTATTTGCGGTCGTCTTTGCGATTGGTCTCATTGATAATAGCCCGCGCACTGTCGAGGGCTGTGCTGGCTTCAGCATAACGGCCGAGGCGTGTGTGCGCCTGTGCCAGTCCCAGCAGGGGGGCTGCCAGATTGCGCAGGTTGCCCATTTGCCGGTTGAGGGTAACAGAGCGAGTGAAATAGACCCTTGCAGAATCGTTTTCGGCCTGATCCAGAAATATCCTGCCAAGATCAGAGGCCACCATGGCTATTTGCCGGGCATCGTTGGTCCGCTCATAAATCTCCATGGATTTATTGATGGCGGCACGTGCTTCGTTGAATTGCTTTTTTTCAGAAAAAACGGAGCCAAGCGTTTGATAACTGATGGCCAGTTCATTCCAGTCTTTGCTGGCTTCCTGTATGCGAATGCCTTGCTGCAGGTGTTCTATGGCCTTATTGTATTCTTTTTTACGACGGTATACAATAGCAATAAAGTTGTGTGTTTTGGCTACTGCCCGCTGATCATTGAGTTTTTCAAACTGGCGGAGTGCATAAAAGAAATTATCGAGGGCTTTGTCGTAATCGCCAATATCCTTGTAGATAAAACCAATGTTGTTGTAGCTCATGGCAATGCCTGAAGAGTCATGTGCCTGCTGCCGGATCTCGAGTGCGCTTTTGTGTTTGTCGAGTGCTTGCGGGTATTCGCCCAGTTCAATATGGATATTGGCTTCGTTGTTGCGGGCAAATGCCATGTTGATTTTATCACCGGCCTTACTCGAAAAATCATAATATTTCTGAAAGGCCTGCATGGCTTCGGGATATTTGCCCTGCATGTAAGAGGCATAACCGATCGAGTTCCAGGCAAAGGCATTAAAGCGGGGAGGCCCTTTGAGTGTTTCATTTTTCTGCAAGGCAGCCTGTGCATAGTAGATACCGGAGTCGGGTTTGGTCCAGCGGTAATATTCAGCGATACGCAGCAAAGTGCGCACCTGTTGTGTATCGGCTGGTTGTGTTGCTGCCTGTTTGAGCAGACTGTCAATATTGGTGGATTGGGCAGCTGTCCAAAAAGGGGCTACCAGTATGAGTCCGGAGACCCAACGGTTCAGTGGTGTGCGCATGTGGTATGTTTTCGGCCGGGTATTACAGACCCAGAACCTCTTTCATACTAAAGATACCGGTTTTGCCTTTTAGAAATTCAGCGGCAACAACGGCTCCGCTGGCAAAACCTTTGCGGCTGTGTGCAGTGTGAATGATCTCAATATCGTCGATAGGTGAGGTATAACGGATGCTGTGTGTACCGGGAGCAGGATCTTCGCGTTTGCTGTGAATCACCAGTTGGCTGGTATCGGCAGTAGGTTCATTTACCCAGTTTTTCTTGCGGGTAACCTGCTGCAGCACCTGCTCGGCCAGCGTGATGGCTGTGCCACTGGGCGCATCTTTTTTTTGGGTATGATGAATTTCTTCCATCACCACATCATATTCCGGATGGCCGGCCATGAGAGCGGCCAGCTTTTTATTAAGCTCAAAGAAAAGATTTACACCCACACTGAAATTGCTGGCATACAGAAAAGCGCCCTGCTGTTTGCGGCAAAGCTCTTCTATCGCTGGCAACTGTGCCGTCCATCCGGTAGAACCACATACCACGGGTATACCCCATTGCAGCAATGATTCTATATTGCGGAAAGCACTGTGTGGACTGGTAAACTCAATAGCTACGTCTGTGCCGGCGAGGTGAGTGGTATTGAAATCGCTGAGGTTATCTTCGTTGATACGGGCTGTGATCTGGTGACCGCGTTGCAGGGCAATCTCTTCAATGGCTCTTCCCATTTTTCCATAACCGATCAGGGCAATATTCATAGCTTGAGTTTAGTAGAATTGAAAAGGCAAGATAAGGCAAAATGAGTTGGTATCAGAACCGTGAAGGCAGCATACGTACCTGCGAAGAAGGTTTCTTACCGATCTGAAGTACCAGACTGAGGCCGGTAGTGCCGGCTATTTCGCTCCGGCCGGGTTTGATACGCAGGCTCAGGTCAGGACTTACATCAAACGATTTGAGGTGGGCATCTACAGCAGCATCCACCACATTTAATCCCCACATGATAAGAAAGAAAACAGCGGAGTAGTCGATATCCCGTCTGAACTGATCGCGATAAGAGCGGAGAGAGGATTCACTTAATGGTTTAAGTACGTCTTTGATCTGGCTGTATAATGCGGAGTCAGTAAAGTTGACCCGCATATTATATTTTACCCGGTAAGCAAAGCGGGTGTCGCGGTAATTTTTCAGGTTATAAAAGAAAATGCCGGCGGTGGTTCCCAGTGCGCCATATACAATAGGCACTTTCCAGTATTTGCGATTGTACACCTGCCCCCATCCCGGAATGATGGCTGAGCGCAGCGCTGCCTTGCCCGGATTGTATTCGTGTTGTTTCTTTTTTTTGACACTGTCTGCAGCTACGACTTCAGTTGCTGCAACGGTGTTTTTTTGTAAGCTGTCTGTCTGGGAAATACCGGTTTTGGCCAGCAACAATACTACCAGCAGGAAAAATAATCGGCGAAAACTTTTTAGCTTGTTCATGTATCAGTCATGGGCCATTTCAGCCAACCTGCACACCCATTATCTGCAGCAATTTGGTCAGTTCTTCGTTTGAATAGTAATCAATGAGTATCTGACCATTGCCACCCTTGCTGTGTTTTAATTTCACGCGGGTGCTTAAATGCGACGCTAAGTTATCTTCTATTTTCTGGTAGGTAGGAGCCAGGCTGCTTTTTGCCGTTTTTTTAACAGCTGCACCCTGTTTGTACAGATTGCGTACAAGAGCTTCTGTCTGACGTACAGAAAGATCTTTGCTGGTGATCTCTTTGAAAATAAAGAGTTGCTTATTGATGGTATCTACATTGATGAGTGCACGTGCATGTCCCATGCTGAGTGAGCCATTGCGTACTGCCAGTTGAATATCGGGTGGCAGTTTGAGCAGGCGGATGAAATTGGCAACAGTGCTGCGGTCTTTACCCATGCGTTCTGCTACCTGCTCCTGGGTATAATCCAGTTCTTCCATCATACGCTTGTAACTCAGTGCCACCTCCATGGCATTGAGGTTTTCGCGCTGCAGATTTTCCAGCAGGGCCAGCTCCAGCAGCTCCATATCATTGGCCTGACGGATATAGGCCGGAATATCTTTCAGTCCCGCCAGTTTGGACGCACGCAGGCGGCGCTCACCTGAGATGAGGCGGTATTTGCCGGAAGGAAGTTTGGAAACTGTGATGGGTTGAATGATATCATGCAGTTTGATAGATTCAGCCAGTTCTTTCAGTGCCTGTTCATCAAAATCGCGACGCGGTTGTTTGGGGTTGGTGTCGATATCGCCAACAGGTATACGATTGATGCCGGTAGCATTTTCTACCACAGCAGGTTTGAGGTTGCCGGTACCTGTTTTCAGATCGCTGTCGATACTTTGCAGCAGGGAGCGGATACCTTTTCCTAATGCGTCTTTATTTTGTTTGGGGTTGGTCATGGTAAGCTATTTGCGAGGGCCGAAGGCCCGCATCATCGGGAGTTTTTTCCCTTATAATTCAAGGATCCTTTCTTCCTGTTTGATCTTCGTCATATTGTTTTTCTGCAGGATCTCTTTGGCCAGATTGAGATAGTTCATAGAGCCCTTGCTGGCTGCATCGTAGAGTATAACGGGTTTACCCACACTGGGTGCTTCGGAGAGACGTGCATTACGATGTACGATAGTACTGAAGACCAGGTCTTCGAAATGGCGTCTTACTTCGCTCACCACCTGATTGCACAGGCGCAGACGGCCATCGTACATGGTCATCAGAATGCCTTCGATGACCAGGGCGGGGTTGAGGCGACTTTGAACGATCTTAATGGTATTCAGCAATTTGCCCAGACCTTCGAGGGCAAAAAACTCACATTGCACAGGCACTACCACTGAGTCGGATGCCGTAAGGGCATTTACTGTGATAAGACCCAGGGAAGGAGAGCAGTCGATGATAATAAAGTCATAATCGTCCCGGACCGGCTCCAGCATGTTTTTGAGGACCATTTCCCGGTTGGGATAATTGATCATCTCGATTTCTGCACCTACCAGGTCAATATGGGAGGGAAGGAGGTCGAGATAGGGGATCTCTGATTTCAGGATCACGTCTTTGGCCTTGGCCTCATTGACCATACAATCGTAAAGACTTTGCGTAACGTTGTGAAGATCAAAGCCTACGCCTGTGGTACTATTTGCTTGCGGGTCGCCATCCACCAGCAGGGTCCTGTATTCCAGTACGGCAAAACTTGCCGCCAGATTGATGGCAGTGGTTGTTTTGCCTACGCCACCTTTTTGGTTTGCCACGCCTATGATTCTAGCCATGCCGGGTATCTCCTGAAAAATTTAAGTTAATAGGTAAAGATGCTACCAGAAGACTGGAGTTCAAAATTTAGTTTTGCCCATCCGGTCCGCCCTATCCGGCAAAAATAAGTTTTCGGCAAAAACTATTTATCAAGGCGGCTGTTTAATTTTGAATCCTTCATTTATGCGTAATTCTCCGTTTTGGTGGATCCTGATAGGTTTTATGGTTTTGCTGGATATCTACGTATTCCAGGCCGTAAAAACGCTGGCCTGGCCGGCAGCCACCCGTACCCGTACGATTATTTTTATAAGCTACTGGACTATATCGGTCATAGCACTTTTGCTGCTGATATTCCTGCCATACCTGCATTTTGACCAGCAGTCGCGGATGTTGCGAAGCACCATTTTTGCGCTTATAGCAGGTCTTTTCTTTGCCAAATTCATAGCAGCCCTGTTCTTCTTTATTGATGATGTACGCCGTGGGGTGCAGTGGATGGCAGGCCTCTGGGGAGCCCGGAGCGGAGAAAACGATGTGGTGCAGCAGCCCGGCATTACCCGATCGGCTTTTCTGACCTGGACAGGCATGCTGTTTGGCGGCGGCCTTTTTGGATCGCTGATCTATGGGTTTGGCAACCGGTATAAATATCAGGTTAAAACGATACCGGTCAGTTTCAATAATCTTCCGGCCGCCTTCCGCGGGTTACGTATTGTACATATTTCTGATATTCATTCCGGCAGTTTTACTGATAAGCAGGCTGTTAAAAAAGGCGTGGAAAAGATCATGCGGGAAAAACCCGACCTGATCCTGTTTACCGGCGACCTGGTCAACAATACAGCCGATGAGATGGATGAATACCAGGAAATATTTGCCCAACTCAATGCTCCCATGGGTGTATACTCGACCCTGGGCAATCATGACTATGGCGATTACGTGCACTGGGATACTCCCGATGCTAAAACGGCCAACCTCGAACGGTTAAAACAGGTTCATGCATCCATGGGCTGGAAACTCCTCATGAATGAACATGTGGTACTGGAAAAAGACGGAGAAAAAATCGCGATCCTGGGTATCGAAAACTGGAGTGCCAAAGGCCGTTTTCCCAAATATGGTAAAATGAGGGATGCCCATGCCGGTACCGAAGCATATCCCTTTAAAATATTACTGAGTCATGATCCCTCACACTGGGATGCAGAGATAAAAGAAAAATATCCGGATATTGACCTTATGCTGTCGGGACATACCCATGGCATGCAGTTTGGCGTGGAACTTCCCGGCTTCAAATGGAGCCCTGTGCAATATATGTATCATCAATGGGCCGGATTGTACGAAACAGGCAGCCAGAAGCTGTATGTAAACCGGGGTTATGGTTTTCTGGGTTATCCCGGCCGGGTGGGTATATTGCCGGAAATAACGGTACTCCATCTCGCCTGATAAATCAGCAGGTCCATTAAACCCTGAGCGACCGGCGTGGTCAAAGCCGCAGATCCGCCCGGAACCACCGAACTAAATATACCTGATGACAAAATACACCCTGGTACTCCTGCTGACCCTGAGTATAACCAGTACCAGCCTGGCACAGAAAAACACGCCCGATACTGCTGTTACGGCCGGTGTGGATATGGAAGATCTGGATGACCTCGATGATCTGCTGAATGACCTCGAACTCTTTTTGGATTCTTTATTACGCCCCAGAAGTTATACAGTTATCGGACTGACTTTTTCTCCGGGTTATTATAATTATAAAGGCAACCTGCAGACCCAAACCCGTATCCGTACGGAATCGAAACTCACATGGGCTCCCCTGCTGGCCTACTATCATCGCTCCGGCCTGGGACTTGCTGCATCGGGATTTATGATAGCGGAAGAAGGAAAACTCAATCTTTTCCAGTATGCCATCACACCTTCGTATGATTACCTGCGCAACAGATCGCTGGCAACCGGCATTTCCTATACACGTTATTTTTCCAAAGATTCCTTACAGTTTTATGTATCGCCTTTGCAAAACGAGCTGAGTGCTTATTTTACTTATCGCAAAAGCTGGATCAAACCTTCGGTCATTGTCAATTATGCATGGGGTACCCGCGAAGAACTGAAAATGCGTCTGGCATTCATTGAATCATTACGTCTGCGCAGGCGGCTGCTCGATTATCTGCAATCGCGCTATGACCAATCGGTCAGTGATATCAGTGTTACAGCTACACTTGTACATGACTTCTACTGGCTGCAGGTGTTTAATAAAAAAGATAATATCAGGCTGACCCCGCAATTATTATTTACCAGCGGTACCCAGCAGTATGGATTCAATCAAAAGATAAATGATTATTCGCTGACCAAACTGACCCGTACCAGCCTGCTCGCCACAGCACGCGAGTTTAACCTCGATAGCCATAAGGAATTTAAGCCACTCTCACTGGGCTTTTGCATGCGTGCAGAGTATGGTATTGGTAAATTCTATATTCAGCCGCAATGCCTGTTTGATTATTATTTTCCTGCCAGGGAAAACAACTGGTCCACTATTTTCTCCGTGAATGCCGGTTTCAATTTCTGATTTTAGAAAACCTTCACAAACGGCCGGCAATAACACGGCCCGAAAAATGTTTTAGTAATCTTAAAGCGGTCAGCCGTTAATGCAAATTAACAGCCATGCAAATCTGCTGGCATTAATCTTGGATTTCATCTGCTCTAAAACTTTAATTATTTATGAAAGCAAAACTCTTCCTTCCGCTCGCAGCAATGCTATTCCTTTCCTCGGCAGCCATGGCCCAGTTTCATATCGGGATCAAGGGCGGAGCCAACGTTTCGAAAGTGGATGGCGCTTCTTTCAAAGACAAGTTTAGCTATGGGTATCATCTGGGTGGATTTGCTGAAATCGGACTGGGTCGCAAATTTGCGATACAACCTGAAGTGATGTTTAATCAGTACAACACTACAGTGGACAGCAACTTTAACCATGTCTATGAAAGCGTATTCAATTCAGATCAGAGCAAAGTACGGCTCAACTATCTCTCCATTCCCATTTTACTTAACTACAAACTGATTGGCAACTTTCTCACGTTGCAGGCCGGTCCTCAGTTTAGCGTGCTGATGGATCAAAATAAAAACCTGTTGCAAAACGGCGGAAAGGCTTTTTCAAATGGTGACTTTGCCATGCTGGGCGGCGTGCAGCTCAAGTTGAGTGCATTGCGTATTAGCGGCAGATATGTGGTAGGGCTTAATAACATTAATGACATTGACAACCGCGATCGCTGGAAAAATGAAGGCTTCCAGTTGTCGCTGGGTCTTGCTCTCTGATTTTCGAAAAACAGCCATGAAAGGCCCGTCACCCCCACAGGTGCGGGCTTTTTTGCTGAAAAAAGGGACGCAAACTGACAGAGGACTGAGGCTAATTTGGCTTTTTTGTCGCTTCATTATCAACATATTTGCATGGTTTGGCAGTTGTTGCCCCGCGGCACGATCATTGAAACGGGTACATTCCTATTATTTTTGTACCCCGCCTCTGGCGAGGTGACAATATGACCCTAGAAGCCAAAGAATATGAGTTTTGACAAGTTAATTTTCCGCCCGGAGGATGAAATGGATTTTTTACCCATTATCCCGCTCAACGAATCGGAACAGGATGACAGCAACGGAATTGAAATCCCCGACGAAATAGCTCTTTTGCCGCTGCGCAATACGGTGCTTTTTCCCGGTGTGGTATTGCCCATTACCGTAGGGCGTGATAAGAGTATCAAAGCTGTACAGGAAGCTTATAAAGCAGACAAACTGATAGCCGTTGTGGCTCAAAAGGACAGCACGGTCGAAGATCCTGCAGTAACCGATCTGGAATCGATCGGTACCGTAGCCCGTATCGTCAAACAGATCCGCATGCCCGATGGAGGCACCACTGTGATCATACAGGGCAAGAGCCGTATTCGTATCGAAGCAATCACGATGGAAGAGCCTTATTTCAGGGCACGCATACAAAAGCTGGAAGAAGAGCCTTCACCGGCTGCTGCAGATTTTGATGCCTATGTAGCCAATATCAAAGACCTGGCCACAGAGATCATTCAGCTTTCTCCCAATATCCCCAGCGAAGCATCCATCATACTGCGCAATATTGAAAATCCTGCTTTCCTGATCCATTTTGTAAGCAGCAACCTTAATACATCGATCCGCGAGAAACAACAACTGCTCGAGATCAATGGCATTCGTGAAAGAGCAGATATGCTGATGCAACTGCTGCAAAAAGAACTACAGTTTGCAGAACTGAAAAATAAAGTAACGACCAAAACCCGCACCGAACTCGATAAGCAGCAGCGGGAATACTTTCTGCAGCAACAACTGAAAAGCATCAAAGAAGAACTGGGTGGTGATAGCAATGTGCAGGAAGTAAAGGAAATGCAGAAAAAGGCGGAACAAAAGAAATGGCCGGCTACTGCGCGCGAACTGTTTAAAAAAGGAATAGAGAAGTTGGAGCGTATGCATCCCAGCACTCCCGATTATTCGGTCGTGTATAATCACCTCGACCTGATGCTGGAATTGCCCTGGGATGAGGTATCGGAAGATCAGTATGATCTCAAAAAGGCGAGAAAGGTGCTGGACAATGATCATTTCGGTATGCATAAGATCAAAGAGCGTATACTGGAATACCTGGCAGTGCTGAAGCTGAAAGGCGATATGAAGAGCCCCATTCTTTGTTTTGTAGGACCTCCGGGTATAGGCAAAACATCGCTGGGACGCAGCATTGCCAATGCTATTGGCAGAAAATATGTGCGGCTGAGCCTGGGTGGCATGCACGACGAAAGTGAAATACGCGGTCACCGCAAAACCTATATCGGTGCCATGCCGGGACGTATCCTTCAGTCGCTCCGGAAAATAAAAACATCCAATCCGGTCATGATCCTCGATGAGATCGATAAGATTGGCAATGACTTCAGGGGCGACCCCAGCAGTGCATTGCTGGAAGTGCTGGATCCGGAGCAAAACAATAACTTTTACGACAACTATCTCGAAACCGAGTATGACCTGAGCAAGGTATTATTCATTGCTACAGCCAATAACCTGCAAAACATTCAGCCAGCCCTGCGCGACAGGCTGGAGATCATCGATCTGAGTGGCTATGCAGTAGAAGAGAAGATAGAAATTGCCAAACGTCACCTGGTGCCACGGCAGAAAGAATTGCATGGATTAAAAAGCAGTCAGTTTAAGATCAGTGATAAGGTGCTGGAAAAAATGATCCAGGATTATACGCGCGAAAGCGGTGTACGTGAACTGGATCGCCAGCTCGCATCCGTAATGCGGTATCAGGCCAAAGAACTGGCGATGAAAGGGAAACTGCGTTCGTCTATCAGCGGAGCCGATGTGGAGAAGATACTGGGCAAGCCGCGTTACAGCAATGAACTGTACCGTACGGCCAATATGCCGGGTGTGGCAGTTGGACTGGCGTGGACCTATGTGGGGGGCGATATCCTGTTTATCGAAACCAGCCTGAGTGCAGGCAAAGGTGATCTGAAACTGACGGGCAACCTGGGCAATGTAATGAAAGAAAGTGCCAGTACTGCACTCACTTATTTGCAGGCCAACGCTGCTAAACATGATATTGATCCGGAAGTCTTTGAAAAGAAAAGCATTCATATTCACGTTCCAGAAGGAGCCGTACCCAAAGACGGTCCGAGTGCCGGCATTACTATGATGACCGCCATGGCTTCTGCACTCACCGGCCGGAAAGTAAAACCTTTTCTGGCCATGACCGGCGAGATCACTTTGCGCGGACAGGTATTGCCGGTAGGTGGTATCAAGGAAAAAGTGCTCGCCGCCAAACGTGCCGGTCTGAAAGAGATCATCCTTTGCTGGCAAAATGAAAAGGATGTACAGGAGATTGAATCAGACTTTATCAAAGGACTCCGCTTTCATTATGTAAAAACAATGAACCAGGTGCTGGAAATCGCCCTGGTATAAAACGAGCCCACAGGGCAGGCACCCGTACTAAGCCGCGGTGTCTGCCTTATCTTCGTAGGGTCTTGCGATTTTTTTTCATCATACTCTTTTGCGGATGGGTACTGTCGCTGCAGGCTCAGACCCTGGGCGGACAGGCTGCCTTTACTTTTTTGCAGATGCCTGCCACGCCACGGCTTACCGCGCTGGGGGGTATCAACGTTTCCGATCCGGCAAACGATATAGGACTAGCATTCAACAATCCCGCCTTACTGCAACCTTCCCTGCACTGGCAATTGAATACCGTAGTGACGGCAATAGCAGCCGATGTAAAATCCTATCACGCCAGTCTGGGTTTATATGCGCCAAAAATCGCAACCAGTTTTGGATGGGGCCTTCATTATATTGATTATGGCTCGGTGCCGCAGACCGATGCTGCCGGCAATGTGATGGGACGCTTTATGCCGCGTGACTGGGTGATGCAGGTAATGGCCTCTCGCCAATATCTCGAAAAATGGCACTATGGCATTACGTTGAAATATATTCAATCTGCGTATGGTAGTTACCGGTCCAATGGCATTGCAGCCGATGTGGGAGTACAGTACCGCGATACGGCTGCCGGACTATCTGTATCCTTACTGGCAAAAAACATGGGCACACAGTTGAGACAGTATGTGCCGGGGCAACCAGAAGATATTCCCTTTGACCTGCAGGCAGGTATTAGTAAACGGTTACGCCAGGCGCCTTTTTCTTTTTCCTTAACTGCGCATCATCTGCATCAGTTTGATATCGGTTATCAGGACCGGGCAACACGTTCCCGGTTCAGCATAGACCAGTTGTTGCGCCATTTTGTGCTGGCCACTACCGTGTACCTGGGCGATAGAGTGGAGCTGACAGCAGGGTACAATTATTTACGTCGCAAAGAACTCCGAATCGGAGAAGGAGGTAATGGGCTTACGGGCTTTTCGCTGGGAGCTGTATTACTGCTTCGCAAATTGCAGGTACAGTATGCCCGCTCGCAGTACCTCAACAATAAAGCGTATAACCAGTTTGGTATTAACCTGGCGCTCGATCAGTTGACCGGGCTGGGAAAAAAATGATCACCTATTTACTGGATCATGATAGAAGAGTCGGGCAGCAACGGAAGAGCGGTGTTGAAATAATTGTTTAATACTATCCTGAAGGAATTTACCGGTGTGACAGATGGATAAAGCAGGCTATCTCGCCCATCGCTGAAATAATAGGCAGCCAGGTTCATAAACTGTTTATCTCTTGGCCGGGAGGCAATGGGTAGTTCATTATCTCTTTTACCATGATCACCGGCTACAATCACCACACGCGGACGTTCAAACGGCTGATTGGCGGCCTGCGCAATCTGGCTTATCCATGTATTGGTATATTTTACCTGATCGAGGTACAGGCTATCTTCGCGAAGGGAATAATCGTTATCAATGATCCGTGCACGCCCATCGCTGTCTACATAAAAAGGCCTGTGGGGGAGCATGGCATGTGTCATTACAAATTTGGGCCGGCTGTCCTGCATTTTTAATTCGGTCATAAGGCCATTCAGATTAACCAGATTGCGCTGAATCACTTCCTGTTGTCGCCGGGCTTTCTCTTCCGGGCTTTTTCTTAACCAGGTCCAGCGTTCTGTAAAGTTCCACCAGATCTGCCAGTAGATGCGGTATCCCATTGTCTCATTCAGGAAAACAGCATCCATATCCCTGTCAAAAAAAGAAGGGCCGGTGGAAGGATGATTTACAAAATCCATGAGGCCTAGATTTACGATCCTGTAGCCCAGGCTATCGAGCATCGAAGGAAGAAAACTCCTCTCGTAAGCGTATTGTGCTTCGAGGATATGCCGCGGGTCAGAAGGAGAACCTTCGAGATCGGCCTGCAGAAAATTTAAATTGAGCGTGGCAGCGAGTGAATGCGGCGTGGAGTTGTAGTTACTTTTAGATTTATCGGCAACAAAAAAATGGTTGCGTGTTAACAGGGTATCCATCGCGCTGTTATCAAAATTAAGATAAGTCGCAAGAGAGCGGCTGCTTGCATATTCATCAAAAACCACAAAGAATATATCGGGAGCTACAGCAGGCCTGGCCGGTGCGGGAAGCAGATGCGCTGTTGTTTTGTTTTTACCGATGTCCAGTTGTGTCAGTTGCCCGTTTCCCAGTTTGTAACCCGTGGTGAATATTTCCAAGCCAATAAATACGATGAAAAGCAGATTGAGAAAAAAAGTAAACCGTGTTAATCCGGGTTTCTTTTTCCTCAGGAAAAAGGCGCTGATGATAATGGCAAGAAAGTAAAGGGAAAGAAGTACAGTGTAAGAAGATAATCGTGCTGGTAATGGCAGCGACTTCAGGAAATCATGAAAAGGCGCCCAGAATAAATATGGTAAGAGGATTGTTGCTGCCCAGACACCGGCGGCACGTACCTGCCTGATGAGTAACCAACCCAATCCAAACAACCCGAGTGAGGCAGCCAGAAATACGGCGAAATAAAACGCCGGATATTTGAAATAGATGTACCCGAAGTATTCATTGTATACATGCCATACAAAGAATAAGGGCGCCAGTAGCAGGTAAACGGGTAGTTTTTGCAGGGTATTCCGGATCATGTGGCGACTGTTTTCTTTCTGAACAGGTACAGGGTCCTGACCGAGTCCCTGATCATTTCCTTTTTCAGGATATCGAAATGAACGGAGAAAGCGGCTTCAAAATTAACCGAAGTGTATTCGGGAAAAGGACGTGTCTGTTGTTTCAGGATCTGTTGTGCTTTTTCATCTTCTGCCGGCACAAACTCAAGAATCAGGTAAGAAGAAAGCTGTGCCATAAAAGCAGCGATCTGATCAAAACGCAATTGTTTGCCAATAGCCAGGTGATGGATCAATGCAAGTCCCATCACCAGGTCGGCGTCTGCACGCGCGGCAAAACTGCTCCGCTCTTCATTGTTCTGACCAATAGCCGGTGTGGGAAAAGCGAGGTCCTGTACGAGCGGAAGAATACCCGAAGCACGTTCCTCCCGGCGTTGCAGATAGAGGCGATTGATGCAATAAGGATCAATATCGGCCGCCAGTACTTCGATTGACTTTTGTGTGAGTAACCGGGCAAAAAGCCCATCATTGGCACCCAGATCGGTTGCCTTTTTTACAGCAGGCAACTCATCGACCCAGCCACTGATGAGTTGTTTTTTATGCTCGAGGTAGTTGCCGCGTTGCGTAGCTTCTTCATAATAGGCAGACCATGTGCTGGATTGCTGTGGTGTGCGCAGCCGGTTGATCAGTATCTCGAGACTGCCCAGCA
The DNA here is from genome assembly GCA_047600605.1 of Chitinophagaceae bacterium. Taxonomy (GTDB): domain Bacteria; phylum Bacteroidota; class Bacteroidia; order Chitinophagales; family Chitinophagaceae; genus CAYMZZ01. The sequence continues at coordinate 1,135,084 of JASGKK010000002.1, forward strand.
AATTCTTAAACTTTTGTTTCGTAAAGCCGGTTATGTTTTCTGCATTTCCTTTACGGCGTTTGCTATAACGTGCCTGCAGATGTATATGCAGGTAGGTATGGAGTGAAAACCGGCTTCGCCGGGGCAAAAGAGCACTGGCTGCCTCGACCGGGATACCGGCCGGCCAGGCCAGTAGCAGACCCGGAAGCTGCTGCCGCGAATAATGCATCAGCAGCAGGGGAGTCAGAAACATTTCGCAGAATTGCCGGTAGGCCACCCAGGGCTGGTTATCATATCTGGCCAGGGAAAGTGTATCGATCAATACCATTTTTCCTTTGTGCCATTGGATATTGAAAGGTGTGGCATCTTTCAGCACCATATCATACTGCAATACTTCGGCTGCAATACGCAGTGTGGTCAGGGCTGCATCACGCAGCATGTCAAAACACCATTCATAAGGATAACTGATTACCGGCACCCGCTCAGGCAAAAGAGTAGTATACCAGTCTGCATCACCTGTCAGATTTTCTGTAATGCTCTCATGTGGAATTAATAATCCCTTTTGCACGAGTTGCTGATAACAGCCGCTCTGCATCAGGTGATCATAACTTTCCTGGTATATACGGTTTACCTGCCGGTATAATACACCCTCTTTTTCAAACACAAATCCGGCAGGGTCCCGGAATGATGAGGCATGCGGGAGAAAATGATTTGCTTCCTGCATTATTCATTGGTTTTTTCATCCTGCTTTTTGGGTGAGCGGCGGAAAAGGCTCAGGATATAGAGTTTTATATTCTTGAAAAAAAACACCACACCCATGGCCGCTGCTACAATCACCTGTACCAGATAGCTCCCGCTGCCGGGATCCATGTATAAAAGCGAATGCATCATCAGAGATAGTTGAGATTTGTTTTAGGGCTAAGTGTCAGCAGGGTCTCATACATCAGTTTGATCGTATTTTCAATATCATCCCTGTGCAGCATTTCCACCGTAGTGTGCATATAACGAAGCGGGATAGAGATCAGCACGGAAGGGCACCCGTCGTTGGAATACGCAAATGAATCGGTATCGGTGCCGGTACTGCGGCTGAGTGCACGCCATTGTACAGGTATCTTATGATCGCCTGCCACTTTTTCTACCAGACCCAGCAGTTTGTTGTGCACAGCAGGGGCATAAGAGAGTGAAGGCCCTTTGCCGGTCATCACATCTCCTTCAATATTTTTATTGATAAGAGGTGTGGTAGTGTCGTGCGTTACATCGGTTACAATGGCAATATTGGGTTTGATGCGACGTGCAATCATTTCGGCGCCACGGAGACCAATTTCCTCCTGCACGGCATTTACAACATATAATCCATAAGGCAGCTTCTTCTTATTCTGATGAATAAGACGGGCTACTTCGGCAATCATAAAGCCACCAACACGGTTGTCAAAGGCACGACCGACATAATTACCATTGGCCAGTTCGTCAAAACCGTCCTGGTAGGTTACAACAGCGCCGATATGAATACCCAGTTCTTCTACTTCCTTGCGGTTGCGGGCTCCGGCATCGAGCCACAGGTTGTCTGTACGGGGCTGCGCCTCTTTCTGATCAGGAGTACCAATACGGGTATGAATAGCCGGCCAGCCAAACACTGCCTTAACTGCACCTTTTTTGCCATGGATAAGTACGCGTGATGCAGGAGCTGTCTGATGATCGACCCCGCCATTGCGCTTCAGGTAAATCAGGCCATCGGCAGTGATATAGTTGACAAACCAGCTGATCTCATCGGCATGGGCTTCTATTACGATTTTGAATGGATTATCGGGATTTACAACTCCTACAGCAGTGCCGTACGGGTCAACGAAATGTGTATCTACATAAGGCTTCAGATAATCGAGCCAAAGCTTCTGCCCCCAGGTCTCAAATCCTACGGGAGAGGCATTATTGATATAGTTGCGGAGAAACTGAAAAGATGTATCTGTTAAAATTGTCTTTTTACCGGCAGCAGAAACTGTTGACTTCTTTGAAGATTTGGCCATAGGTGCATATTTGGGTGAGCCCCAAAAATAAACAAATTGAGCCAGACCGGTTTGCACCTTCTTCCTTATACCTTTTATCTATCTGATAAGCGTAACCAGCCCTTTACTGAAATATGCTTTTCCGGTAAAATCGACCGCTTTTACCATCCAGACATAGGTATTGCTGGCCTGTGGCTGACCATTGATGGTGCCATCCCACCCGGCACCATTTATACGGGTTTCAAATACCCGTTGCCCCCAACGGTTATAGATCTGAAAATATTCAATGTGTTTAAAGCCCACGGCGATTGGCCGCAACTGATCATTCAATCCGTCATGATTGGGTGTGAAGGCAGAAGGTACATACACGGTGGGCTGATTGGCATAAACCTTAATTGACAGCGAAGAGGAATCCACACAGCCGATACTGTTATACACAAGCACCTTATAATGTATCTGGTTAGCCGGCTCATTGAATACGGCAACGGGGTTGGCAATGACCGGAGAAGATAAGTATGTGCCGGGTATCCATTGATAGGTAACTCCTCCGCTGGCCTGCAATTGCAAAGGCTGATTGATGACCACCGCTGTATCATTGCCGGCAAACGGTACGATACGTGGCAAAACGGTCACCAGCACAGTATCGCGACTGGGTTTGGGGCAACCACTGGCCGGATCATAAACGGTAAGAATATAACTCAGTGTGCGGGGAGGATAAGCAAAAGGTGACAGGGTACCGGCATCGTTGAGCGATGCTGCCGGCAACCATTGCCAGGAAGTACCATTGGTAGTTCCCTGCAAAAGAGCTGCAGTATTATAACAAATAGTGGTATCCCTGCCTGCTGATACAAGCGGATATGGAATGGTCGTCACCCGCACTTCATCTGTTTCGCTGCATCCGCCAATGGTGGCCCTCACCTGGTAAGTAGTAAAGTTAAGCGGATATACCAGCGGATTGGGTAATGTGGGATCATTGAGCTGTGCAGCAGGGGTCCACAGATAACGCAATCCATCTGAACTGACCCGTAGCCGGATGGTATCACCGCGGCAAATAGTCGTATCATTCATGGCATTGAGCGTTACAAAATCCACCACCCGTACCAGCACGGAATCACGATTGGTGCATCCATCAATGCTGAGGTCTACAAAATAGCGCGTGGTAGAAGCAGGACTTACCTGGGGTGTGGAAGTACCGGCCTGCTGAATGGATATCAGCGGGCTCCAGTTGAAACTGCCTGTGCCACTGGCCTGCAGCGTAAGCACATCGTTACGGCAAATGAGGGTGTCGCGAAAAGCAAGACTGATAGGAGGTTTTTCAATAATGCTGATCGTTTGTGATATGGTATCCCTGCAGCCGGTTGACGCCTGTACGGTGAGCAGTATCCGTTTACTTCCCAGCGAGGGATAGGTATAGCTGGCATTGCGTGTAGTACTGCGGTCATTGGTTACAGCAGCTTCACCAAAATCCCAGCTCCACGATGATAGCGTACCGGTACTAAGTGTTGACTGATCTGTAAACAGGGTAGGGCGCCCAAAGCAAATACCCGACACAGCAAAAGCTGTATTCATTCCGGGAAATACGTATACAGGAGCAGTGCTGCTGTCTGTGCAGGGCTGCCCGCGATTTACTACCAGCTTGAGCGTATAGATACCATCGACAGGAAAGGTATATGAAAAAGTAAATCCGGTTCCCGACTGCACCACATTGCCGGCAGGATCGAGTATTGACCAGTTTTGCGATACGATCAACGGGCTGTTTGACAGGTTTTCAAAAGTCATGCTGCGGGTATTGCGGCAAAGCATATAGTCTGACTCCAATTGAGCAGCCGCAATACTGCAGTCGGTAATATTGATCTGCAAATCTTTTCGCTGAGTAGCTATCACCACATTGTTTCGGATCTCCTCGGCACATACGGTGACTACATAAATGCCTGCAGCGGGAGCCACACCGGTGATAAGCCCGGTGGCAGGGTCAATGGAAACCCGTGCACCCAGCGGCGCATCGGCACTGAAATCGGGACTATTGTAAGGCAATGGAGAATAAGGCGGTGGTCCGGCAGGCACCCCGTTTACACCCTGCGAAGAACTGTTATAACCGGTACAGAAAGAATAACGGATCTGATCATTATCCCGGTCACTGGCCGCAAAACTGTAGCTGAAGTTATTACCGGCACAGACCACCACCAGATCTGATCCGGTAAAATGAGCGCTGTTGTTCTGTGGAGTAGCGGGACCATGTTGCGTACCCGGAATCTCGCAGGTGTACGTGGCTCCAACCTGCTCCGAAAAAATATTGGTAATACCCCTGATGCGGTAATTGACCTGACTGGCCAGTGTATACCCGGTCAGCGATACAGGCAGGCTTACGCCAAACTGATAATAAGCCACTTCGTAACACACCGTGGGCGGATTGGTAATGCAGGGATCGTTTTGCAAGATCTGGATTGTTTCCTGGTAACTGATCTCCTGACTTACATCCATATACCGGGTTCCATTGCTACGATCAAAAACAGAAATGATGGCGGGGTTGGGAAACTGGCGCCCCGAGTTGCAGCGCATAAAGAGTTTCAGTGTGACGGCATAGGTATTCATACCATTGGAAGTACCTATATATGTATAAAACATTTCACCACCTGTGATATGGTCGGCCCATGCCAGTTCAACACTGGCACAGCAGATGGCTATCAAAAAAAACTTCCTCATGTACCCAGTCGGAATGGTTCCTGAATATAAGATTTTATCCCGGTGTTGGGATAAGGCTTTCTACAGCCCCAATCGGAACCGGTCAGGCAGAGGTTGCCCCAAAGGAAGAAGGGACCGAAACAAATTACTGGGCAGCCGTAGCCGGTTTGCGCGGTTTCTTCAACTGCAGATAATCAAGAAAGTAGATCACCTTCACAGACAGGCTGTTAAATGCCGGTTCCTCCACAGCGCGTCCCAGGTTGCGGTGGTAACGTTCTGTTACCAGTTGATTATACATCTCCGAAGCCGATTTCCAGGTAAGGTTGACAAAACTACCGGCTGCTATCTGCCAGGTCAAGTTCATGTCAATGTTAAACAGGTTGACATTAATATCAGGGTTGCGGCTGATGGACGCCACATCTTCTACGCGTCCATCGGGTAAGAGATGCATGAAATGGGAGTATCTTACCTTACTCCAGTAATGCCGCAGGCGGAATGTAAGCCATGTCTTATTGCTGAAATTGTATTTGGCAGACAATACATTTTCGGCTGTGCGTATACGCCGAAGGCTCATAAACACGCTATCGCCGGTTTGATTGATGGCGGCAAAACCAAAATTCCGGTTCAGGAATTCAAGCGAATGAGTAAGGCCTACGGTTAGTTTATTATTAAACCGGTAAGTGTTGTTGACAAACAACTCCACATTCGAGCTGTTGTAGCGGGCCGAATAGCGGTGATAAAATTCAAACTCGGCCCGGTATTTTTTGGCCACATTGGTATTTACAAAAAAACCTTTCATCCACGAGCCCGGCTGTTTTACCACACGACCGGCAATGCGCGCTTCATAGAAGTCATTACTGCCGGGCCGCCAGTCGCCATTGAGTCCGACTACCCAGAGATTTTTGAGCTGCGAATTGCTGTTGAAATTAATACGGGCATCCTGGTAACGGCGGGGTTTATAGAGCTGCGTATACTGGGCATTCAGGTTCATGTAAATGTTGTTGTAAATGCCATGTGGCTTTACCCATTTGTAAGCCAGGTAGGAAGAATGGGTTATATAGTTATTATTGGTGAAATAACCGAGGTCGCCCTGATCGTATTTATCGTCTACATAACGCCGCATCACATAAAAGTTGAAACGACCTTTGAAGCGACCCACTGCCATGTAATACAGATTACCGGTACTGTTGGGCTTTTGCCCCGGAAGACCGCGTAGCCGGCTTTGCGCAATCTGTCCCCATGTATTCCAGTCCACATTATTATCGTAGAGATCAAAATCAACGGAGGTCACATTGGCATCGTAATCTTTACCACTCCGCCATACATTGGTATTGATCAGTGTAACCCTTGAATTGTTTTTTAATCCCTGTTCCACTACCAGGATATTGTAATTGGTAAGAGGACTGGTTTGTACTTTGTAGCGTTCCTTATCGGCTGTTTCTATTGTAGCATACTGAGCTTTTGCAAGCGCATTAAAAAATCCGATGCCCAGCTTTTTACGTGTGCGGCCACTTAGCTTAGTGGCGTTGATAAGTTTGGTTTGTGCGGGGTTTTCAATCAGCCTGTCGCCGGGGTTGAGATTATAATCGCTGTTGTAATGCAATGGTACACCACCAATCCGGCGGCTATAAAAAAGATTGCCCTTATTGAATAGCTCGGTGCCTTCATTGAAGAAGGTTCGGTTTTCGTTGAATTTTACTTCGAAGGGAGTGAGGTTGAGTACCTGGTTATCGCTCTGTACCTGTCCAAAATCGGGAATCAGGGTCATGTCCATGGTAAAACCATCCGTAATACCATATTTCACATCCATACCGCCGTTGAATGACGATTTCCATTTATTATCATCCCTGGCATCTTTATTCAGATAAGATGAAAAATACGGAGAGAAGGAAAGACGGAGCGGAGGTTTGATATCCTTTATCCCTTTCCAGGTGCCAGCCTGATTCATCAGGCCAAAGCGGGTAGGATCTACCGGGCTCCAGGAAAACTGCTGACCAGATCGTACCCGTCTCCGCATAATATGTATATTCCAGTCCTGTACTTTGTCTTTGCTGAAACGAAGTGCGGCATAGGGAATACGCATTTCAAAACTCCAGCCACTGTCTGTCACCTGTGTGGCAGTATGATAAACCGTATTCCAGGAAATATCCTCGCCATCTCCATCACCACCGATGGCATATTTGATATCAAATTGCTCATTGAGCGGGGAAACGAAAAAGCCAAGCCCATTGATCTTATCGCGGTAGGTGTCGAAAATAATGCCTGCAAAATCATTTACACCCACTTCATCACGTCCTACCAGTTGGGTGGCTATGCTATCGCGTGTACTTTCATGATTAAAGCCTGCAAAATAAACAGCTTCATCATCATACAGAAGGTATACTTCTGTGCGGGTAGCAAACTGTTCAGAGCGGCCAAAGTGCGGACGCATTTCGGTAAATTCATTGATCGGGGGAGCCTGTTTCCAGGCAGCTTCATCCAGTTTCCCATCGAGTGTTATGGGCAAACTGGTTCTTACAGCCGGTGTGGTTACCTGGGCTTTCGTTTCAAAGACTGATGCCAGCAGCAGCAACAGCCATAGCATTTTCCTCATGTTGGTTGGTAGTGACTGCAAATAAAACGTGCCGGCGCGGAAAAAGGATACAGGAGCCTGTTAATAGTGTGTCATTTAGCAGGAATCTTTTATTAAAGGCAATTAGTATGTATGGGCGGAAAAGCGCAACAGTAGAATGTTTAAAAGTATAAAGGTTTAAAAGTTTAAAGGGTATAAAGGGTTTAAAGTATATGAAGTACTATCATCTGTCAACCAGCTACCGGCCACCGCCTATTGATCACTTATTAGCACATTAACATATCAGCATATTAGCACATTTCTGATTTGCGTATCTTCACTTTTCAATTCATACCATATGCAGCGGACATTATTCTTGGCTTTATTATTCCCTTTATGGACAGCAGCACAGGATTGTAAACTGCATCGTGATACGGATCCCTATACCAAAGAGACCAAATTGTCTTCCGGCTTCATGGGCATCCCCGGTGGTTCTGTCAGCGTTGACGCGGATGCGCGGGAGATCGACCTGTTTTTTGTTATCAACGAAAAATGTTTTGTGGATGGCGCTGTTGTACAGATATTCTTTGAAGGGATAAAAGCTAAAATGACTTATCGCAATACCGGCAGCATGAATTGCGACGGCTATTTTCATATTAAATTCCGCAACGGAGCCAGCACTCCTTCATTGCTCCAGCGTTTTTCTACCCATAAGGTCACGCAGCTGAGCTTTACCACGTCCGATAAAAAGGAAAAAGTGATCAGCCTTTCTCCCGAAGAGCAGACGCAATTGCAACAATTGGCTACCTGCGTGATCAATGAAGCAAAAACCCTGGTAAAATAAACACGGTTATTCCAGGCTGCGGTTGAGCAGGGCAGCGAGGCGTACTCCGCCTTTTACCAGTTGCTCATCCATGAAAGCCTGAAACTGATAATTGTAACGGTAGCCCAGTTTGTCTTCGGGTTGTACCGAGGCATAGATTTTTTCTGCCAGCTGATACGATTCATAAAACCAGTCTTCGAGCGAAGAAGACTGCCAGGCCGCTACCTGTTCTTTGGGAGTGATATCGAGCAGGCGGGCATATTCTGAATAACTGTATTTCTGCTCATCGATCAGCCAGGTGTCCCATACAGAGTGAAGGTTGGTCTTACGATCAAACCAGTATACCACGATTTTGTTGCCACCCTGATCATCGGCATGGCCCACATGCAGCGGCTGATGCAGATCACCTACCAGGTGTACGAGAAACCGGAGTGCTATCTGCCGTTGTTCCAAAGAGAGTTGACGGTCTTTGAGTTGTGCCATCGTAGCCTGTATCTGGCTATAGAGGTTTTTGCCGGGCAGGTTTTTTAAAGCAGCTACAAATTCCTCTTTAGACAGGTGGGGCGCTACATTTACATAATGCCAGGGCGAAGCATGATTCCAGGTAGTGTCTGACTTGATGAAATCGGGCCAGTTAGACCACCAGGCCAGTGTCTGCCGTCCTATCAGTTTTTTTATCTCCTTTTTAGCCTTTCGTGACAAATGATTTTCAGCTATTTCGCCAATCACCCGGTGTCCGGTAAGACCCCAGCAGAAGGCGGTAATGCTTATTGAGAAAGCTGTCAGCAACAGGGCCATGCGGCGGATCAGTGAGGCAGAAGAAGGAAATACTGCAGGCATACCAGGTTTGTTTTGCGGCAAATTTCCAGGAAATGAGGCAAATGGAAAAATGAAATGAGAACAATGTGCTGATGGGTTAATGTGCTGATATGCTAATGATCGGGCGAGGATGTGCACAATCGGGGGTAAAAGCATAACGAGTTTAAAGTATTTTCTTTCTGACCACTGTCTACTGCTCACCGACAACTATATTAGCATATCAGCACATTAACCCATTAGCATATTAAAATGAAAACCTGGTTTGCTACATACTATCCCTCACGGGGCGCAACCGGACTGGAGGCTACCGTACTTGCTTCTGAAAAAGGGCTGTCGATCGGCTTTCGAGATGGAGAGCAGAACGGTCAGCTTTTCTGGTCACTGCGGGACATTACTTACACCCTGGCACCCGACAGGCAAAAAACAATTATTTCCCGGGCGGGTGAGTCTTGCCGGGTGGAAATAGCGGGTACAGAGGCGGCTGCTTTTTTGAAAGAGGAAGAAGAGCAACGCTCACAGCCCTGGTACCGGCAACGGGGATTCATTGCTTTTCGCTGGCAGTTGCGGATAGCATTACTGATAATTGGTTTCTTTGCTTTTTTGTATTGGATTGTAACGCCGTGGCTGGCCGACCGGGCTGCAAGGCGCATACCCGTATCCACCGAAATACAGTTTGGCCAGGCGGTTTATAATGCGCTTATGTCCGATGCCAGTGAAGACAGTGTGGCCAGCGGGCTGGCCAATGATTTTTTTGAAGAGCTGTCTGTATCTTCTCCTTACCCCATACAGCTGCATGTGATCGAGGGCAATGAAGTCAATGCTTTTGCCCTGCCGGGCGGACCTATTGTGATATGGACGGGATTGTTAAAAAGATTAAATAGCTATGAGGAGCTGGCTGCCCTCTTAAGTCATGAATATATGCATGTTGCCAGCCGGCATACTACGCGCGCTCTTATGCGTAAGCAGGGTGGCCGTATTGCGATAGCACTGATATTTGGTCAGACCGGCGTAGTGACTACCGCGCTGGCCAGCCAGGCCGGTGAGCTGCATTCACTCAGTTATTCCCGTGACCTCGAAACAGAGGCTGATACGGCAGGCGCCCGTTTATTGCTGCAGAGAGGTATTTCGCATCAGGGCTTTATCGGATTATTTGATGCCCTGAAACAGGAAGATAAAGGCCAGACGGTACCGGAAATTATTTCGAGCCACCCCGCGCTGGATAAACGGAAAGAACTAATCAGCGAACTTCCATTTCCATCAACGGCAACAGTGCATCCGCAACTGCAGCGTATATTTAGTGAATTAAAACAACGCTATCCATGATCATTACTACAACTTCACTTATCGAAGGACGTCCCGTACAACAATATCTTGGGATCGTAAATGCACAGAGCATTATCGGTGCTAATCTTATCAAGGACTTTATGGCCGGACTGCGTGATGTATTTGGCGGTCGCAGCAAGACCTACGAGAAAGTGCTGGAGCAGGCAAAGGAAGATGCACTTCGTGAACTCACCGAGAAGGCGCAGGCACTGGGGGCCAATGCAATTGTGGGAGTGGACCTCGATTTTGAAACCATTGGCGGCAATGGCAGTATGCTGATGGTGATTGCATCGGGCACTGCGGTACGCATCTGATACAGGTGCGTACCGGGTAGTTATCTTCTGAAACGGAATTTGAATACACGCCAGCCATCGTACATATAGGCAACGAAACGGTTGGTGCCGGTAAACCGTATTTCATCAAAATAACCTGCCTTTACATCCTGGGTCATAAAATCGGCTGCAGAAACGGTGAGTGTATTCACCCGCCCTTCTGTACGCACGTTCCATTTTTTTATGATATCCCAGGTGCCTTCATAGATACCCCCGGCTGACGGCACATAGCGTACAGTGCCATCATCATAAAAAGAAAAACGATCTCCTTCGCGAAAGGGAAGCCGGTCAAATGAACCACCATTGGGCCGGTCTACATCCACAATGGTCCATTCGCCTCCTTCAATACGGTCTTCATAGCGTTTCAGAAAATCCTTACTGCAACTACTGAGCAGGATCAATAAAAAAACAGACAGGTAAAGACGAATCATGGTACTGGTTTTTGGTTATATTAAAATTGAAACAAATTCTGGTTTGCTGTTAGGTGCCGATCCAGCTTTTAACCTAATATTTAGCCAAAAGCCGGGCAGATTCTGCAACTCTTTCCCTTGTTTTTACATCTTCTTAAATCTGTAAGCAGGCAGGTGAATTAACTTTTTTTAAGCAGCCCGCCTCTCTACTTTAGATAAACAAAATCAAGGTGTATGAAAAATAAACGTTCCGCAGTGGTAGTATGGCTGCTCCTCGCCGCACTGCTGCTGCCTGCTTCTGATCTGCTTGCACAGCGTGGTCGTATGTATCGCGGAGCCCCCAGAGGACATTCTTATCATTATTATTCTCCCAGACCCTATGCCTATAACCGGCCTTCGGTTTCCATTCAGTTTGGAGGTATTCCTTATCGTTATCAGTACGGACATTTTTACCGGCCATATGGTGCCAGCTTCAGTGTGGTAATACCACCGATTGGTATCCGTATTGGTACACTGCCTCCCGGTTATCGCCGGGTCATGGCAGGCCCTTCGCCTTATTATTACTACAATGGCATTTATTATCGCGGTTTGCCTGATCAGCAGTACGAAGTAGTGGCTCCTCCGCTGGGTGCTACAGTCGATGCCCTGCCTCCGGGTGCACGTGTAACGGTTATTGACGGAGAGAAATATTACGAATACAAAGGCACTTATTATCGCGAAGAGATTACAGCAGATAATGAACTGGAGTATGTAGTAGTGGGTACCGATGGAGTACTCAATACTACCGGAGATGAAGATATGGGTATCAATGAGCCGGAAGAAGACAGTGTGCAGGCGCCAGCCGGCCCCCAGATGGGCGACCGGTTCGAAACGCTGCCTGCAGGAGCGAAGGCAGTTGTGATCCGGGGAGAAAAACTCTATACCAGTCCTTCGGGTTTATATTACAAAGAAGTGATAGAAGGCAATAAAGTGTATTATGAAGTGGTAGGGAAGTAAAGAAAATATTGTTGTGTTGGAAAAATGAAAAAGGGTTGCCAGCAGGGCAACCCTTTTCAATTAGGCTGTCAACAACAAACGCCTCGGTTCTGCATAGGGAGATAAGTTGACAGATACCCGTGTATCCTTAATTCTTTTTTATCAGGGACATTGATTGTATTGAGCAGCCAGTTCCGGTACAGCCGTATATGCCGGAGCACCATTTCTTACCTGCTCAGCCAGTGTGCTGCAATCGGCAAAGAAAACAGCCAGTGTCTGTCCCAGGTTCTTTTTGCTGATCCAGGTAAGCCCGGCATCACCGGATTTACGGAAAAAATAATCCGAAATAGCACCGTCGGTACCCGCACTCACTCCCACGGCCTGCGAACCGTTGTAGATTACCTTGCCGGAAGCATCCGATACTTTTTGGAATACAGTCACACGGCTACCAGCTGAAAGCTGTTTAAAGAAATCGTCTTTGTGAGTAACATAGCGATCGCCTGCAATGCCCACCTCCTGCAGATCACTGGCAGCGTAGCTGCTCTTTTTGCCAGCCGCCGACTGAAATTCAATGGTCGCTTTACTCTTGAATTTTTCTTTGACAAAACCTTCCACTTTTACCTGGTCGGGGCCAATGATATAACCGGCAGTATAACCCGACGGAGCCTGAGCTCCTGCTGCATAAACTGTCAGCAATGAAATAATCAGGAAGAAGCCAATTCGTTGTTTCATACGTAAGAGTTTTTTGAGTTGATATAATGGTTTACTTACTAATAAGTAAGTTTAATGGGTAAAAAAAATCAGGACTTCAATTGTTGCAGGATACCGCTGCAAATGGCCAGGTAATCGTCTTTTCCGGTAATACGGGATAGTTGTGCGCCGGCAGCCAGATTGGTCATGATCAGCAGGGTATGGGTACGTGCACTGCCTGCAAAACGGAATTCTTTACTGTGTTTTCCTTCCAGCAGCACTTTTTCCACCATCCCCAGCACCAGGGTTACCAGCTCATGGATACGTTCTTTTACAGAGGCTGGTAATGTGTTGTAATCGGAGCAGACGGATCCAATGATACAAATCTTGTTTTGCTCTACGATCTCTGTATAGCGGGCCATATAGGCTTCCAGCTTTTGCAAAGCGGTAATACCGGGTTGGTTAAGGGCGGTTTCCAGCTGCCGATATTTTTCGATATAATTGTCGATGATACCTGCCAGCAAATCTTCCTTACCCGGATAGTGATAGTGAACCGCTGCATTCCGGATCTGCAGATTTTTGGCAATATCTGCATAGCTGAAAGCATTATATCCATATAGCTGAATCAGTTCTGTTCCCAGCCGCAGAATATCCTCTTTGGTATCGGCATTACGGGGTGCCACTCAACAAATATAGCTTAAACTTACTATTTAGTAAGTTTGGGCTTCCGCGCAGGTTAACCCTTAACAGGTCTAGGTATAATCCCCTTTGTATGTAGTACCATGATGTACAATGAAATAGCAATTACTCCTATTGGCTGGTAACCCTGAATATGCTTAACTTCGTTATATCCAATATCTTTCAGGGAGCGATATTTATGCCTCTGACTATGAACAACTAAATCAATCCAACCCTTAGAAACTAAACCCTGTACCCATGCGCGCATACCTGCAGACAGCCCCTGCCGGCCTGTCTACTCCCGGAACTTCCCTGTATACCATGGCCAATAATCTATGCAGCGAGTTGATGCCTATGGCACTGCGTAGCAAATCTGTACTGGTCAATGAGATTGCCACAGAGCTTTTTACAACTGCGCAGGAGAATACAATCGCTCCTTTTTTGCGTGAAGTCATGTCGGCTGTGTTGAGAAATGCCCGTTTTGGGCGTATCCATTTAAGTGCCGAAAAGTTTGCAGACGTGGTAACCATTACGGTAGAAGATCAGAATAATTATAACGGGTATGCACTATCCTCCAGTATCGCACAACTGGAACCCCTGGCCAGGGTAATGGGAGGATTTTTGTCACTCAAAGGGGCGCAGCAGCTTACAGCTACAATCAGTTTCAGTTTTCCCGACCAGCTGCTTGCTATTCAGTATCAGTAAGACGATAAAAAACGGCCTGCAGATCGGCGCGGTGGTTTCTCCGTTTTCAAAAAAAAGCGCTATTTTGTTGGTTTCCTGTTCACCCGATCATATATCCTTTGCAGCCTTTATTAATAGTCCGCATCCTCATGAAGTAAAAGCCCCCTGTTTTTGCTATGAAGCGATGTGTATTAGCGTTGATCCTGCTGACCCGTATGTGTCAGGCACAGGAATGGCAGGCCGAAGTAATGACAGGTTTCGCCAGTTATAATGGCGACCTTTCGCAACGTGCATTCTCTCCGAGATCTCTCCGGCCTGCGGTTGCGCTCAACATGAAATATGAATTCTATTACCTGGTAATACGGGGAGGAATTGCATGGGCACAATTGGCCGGTGATGATAAATTCAATAAGGATGTCAATCACAAAAGCCGTAATCTCAGCTTTCGTACAAATGTATGGGAAGCCAGTCTTTGCGCAGAACTCAACCTGGTAGAACCCGATCTCTTTTATGCCTATCCTTATCTCTTTGCCGGTGTGGGTGTATTCAAATATGATCCCTATGCGTTCGACAACGAAGGAAATAAAGTAAAACTGCATCCTTTGCGTACAGAAGGGCAGGGATTGCCCGAATATCCGGACCGGAAAAAATATTCGCTCACCCAGTTTAATATTCCTGTAGGTGGTGGGTGGAAATGGCGGTTCAATAAAAAGTATGACCTGGCTTTTGAATTCGGCTATCGTGTATTACTTACCGATTATCTCGATGATGTAAGCAAAACGTATGTAAGCGGTACTGTACTCACTAACCGAGTAGGACCCAAGGCCGCCGAGATGGCAAACCGCGCCAAGCCCATTCCCGGATCGGGAGCTCTTCCCGGCCCCGGCGAAATGCGCGGCAACCCGGGTGTAAAGGATAGCTATTTCTTCAGCGGCATCAAACTGATCATGCATATCAACGGACGGCAGGAATAAGCAAAGGCTGTTTATCTGTCAGCGGTTTCAATCCCTGCTGTTCATTGTTCAATAACAACTCACCACTTCCTTTGGCCAGCATGCCGCCGGATACAGGTTTGTTCTCTTTTGATTCCGAAACAGCCAGTTCTTCTATTTTTTTATTATAGCGTACAATGGCTATCTGTACCTGGTTAAGATACAGTAATGCTTCTGCCTTTGTAAGGGTAGTAATGCCTCCATCACCTTCAAAGAAATAATGGGTGCTGATAAATTTTTTCACATGCGCACGCGTTTCTGCAGGCAGCAAATGCTGCAACTTCCAGAAGTTGCGACTGCCTGAAAGGCGAATAGCTTTCAGTACGGGACCGGGGCCACTGTTATAAGCAGCAATTACGAGCAACCAGTCATCAAACTTTGCATGCAGGCTTTTGAGGTATGTTGCCGCAGCGAGCGTGCTTTTATACAGATGTGTGCGCTCATCATATCCGGCCGTCACTTTCAGTTTAAACGTTCTGGCCGTAACCGGCATCAGTTGCCAGATACCACGGGCACCCACACTGGAGACTACTTTATTCTTAAGTCCCGACTCCACAACAGCCAGGTATTTTAATTCTACAGGCAACCCGAGGCGGGTAAATACAGAATCCATTACATCAAAATACTGGGCACTTCTCAGCCGAATCTTCTCCAGTTCATAACTGTTGCGGAGCAGGTAATCCTGTACATATGTTTCCCGGAGTTTATTAGCAGGGTATGCAGGCAACGATAGTTCCTCCGGCAATAATGCAGTGCCGGTACGGAAAAATGAATTGCTGTCGAGAATAAGAAAGGAAATATTGTTGTCAGCAGCAACAGGTAAACTATCTGCCGGCAATTGTATGGCTGCCTTTGTATAATAGGAAAGCAATAAAGCCGGTAATACGAGGTAATGAACCAGTTTAGTTTTCAACATCGTTTTTAGTTTGATAAAACAATGCCGACCCGTAAGACTTGGATTACTGGTTAAACATAGGGGGTAAATATTTTCTCAATAGGTATACTGGAGGGAAACAGACCTGCATATTTTCCGGAAGGGGTACGGTACAGAGGCTTTTCATCTTGTCCGGTGCAGGTGAAAATGATGAAGCAAAAATACGGCAGCAGGTACTACGACCATAGCTTCTGTCTGTTGGGAAAAATACGATAGACCATCTACAGCCGTGGTTGTCATTCAACTAAAGGCAAAAAATATTTTATGAAAATTAGTCAGTAGGAATTGTCAGAATTTCCTGTATTGGCAGTACTCTCTTATGGTTGCCTGATCTTCAGCAAGCTACAGGCCTGCTAAAATGTAAATACATAACTGAGATAAAGGACAAAAAGAGAAATAATCAGTGATTTCAGTTGCGAACAGTCTTATCGTCACTCAACGGTATTTATCCATTAATGCAAAGAATACACGGTCGTTGATACGTCTGTAAATCTCATCGTTGATACGCCGGAAGCTTTTAGTATCGTCGCGATCGAGTAAACGGCCTTTTTTATCATATAACTGTGGCCGGTCAAATACTGCCAGTGTGAAATATTTTTCTGAACGTAAAAATCCGGTCAGTTCTTTATGACGCACAGACATGAAGACCAGAAATTTTGGTTCACGGTTTACATAATAATCGAGTTTGCTGATCCAGGTACAGCCGGCTTCCTGCATGGTGCGGACCAACTGGCTAAATTGTTTAATATCGAGGTGATATTTTTCCAGTGTATCGATCAGGTAAGGTTCATCCAGGCGGAATGAATAGATATACCGGATACTGTCTGTATGCAATTCAAGTCCCAGCCGGGTAAGCCCCTTGTCTTTTATTTCCAGCGAAAATGGGTGAATCTTATACAATTGCTCATAGCTGCTGAGCATACTGTCGATATACTGCTGATGACCTTCGTAATAAGTATGGGTGAAATGCCGCGATGATGAGCACGCCAATGCCAGGCCAGTGATCAGGAACAGGGTTATATGGACAATTGATTTTCTGATCATTGTTCCGGATAAAATTGAGTAATGCCGAAAATGATTTTTTCCAGCAGACGCGGCGTTACCTGTTGCAGCGTTTTTTTACCATAATCCCAGTACACGATATTTATTTTATCATCGGGTGTTTTGTAAATATCGAGCAGCAGTACATAATGGGTGGGTATGCCCATGCGGGTGATCTCATGTTTTTTCTTGTATAATAACCGGTTGTTGAGATAAAGGAAAATGGGACCTTTGCTGATTCCTTCCTGCAGATAACTATAAGTGTCTTTGATCCATGGGCGGATGAGATCAGACCCACGGGCTTTTACTTTATACCCAAACAATCGCCTGATCATACGATTGAATTTGGCAAAGTTGGTCGATGCCCATAATGTATTTTCATCGCCTTTACTGAAGCGTCTGTTAAAGAAATTAAGATAACCTTTGAAACGGTCTGCCAGCGACAGGAACCAGAGTTGTCCGGCATGATTGATGTCGAGTGCACCTTTGTATTTGATGAGCCCTGCCTCCTTCCGCACAGCTTTGCTGGGCCTGAACTGCACAGAGCCCATGCGGGCTTCTCCTTCGAGATAAAGTTTTACCATAAAACGGGCAAAACCTTCGGGATCATAGTTGAGGGGGATATAGGTAATGGCGGAGTAGGCGCAGAAATTGGTACCCTTACCTTCGTAAAAACGTAACGGATAAAACGCGAAGCTGCGCAGATTTTCATAATAGAGTACCGGATCAATATTGGGCCAGAGCGGACTGGCTGGTAAAGCGCCCACACTATCCAGGAAAGCGAGTGCCAAAGCCCGTTCGGGTAGTAGATCGACGGGTGTGTGCCTGTCTATATCTGCGCTGCCCTGGGCAATAGCGGGGTATGGTCCGGTAAGGAAAACAACCGGCAACAGTACAGCAATCAGGACACAACGGAGATAGCCTGTATTTGCTTTGTTTTTACTGTACTGCATGGCCAAATTTAAGTGATTTGATGATGTGAAAATTTGAGGATTTGAAGATGTGGAAAGGACTAAATTTTTCAAAACACTGAACGAAGTGTATATGTAATGAACCTCCGGTATACTGTAGTTCTTCGATACAACGGTATTTCAAAAGCAAATCCATCTTCAAATCTTCACATCTTCAAATTAAAAAAGGCTTCCCCGGACAGAGGAAGCCTTTTGCTATAATATAAAGAGCATTTTATTAATAACGATAGTGCTCAGGTTTGAAGGGACCTTCTTTGGTAATGCCGAGGTATTCGGCCTGTGCAGAAGTGAGTTCGTCCAGTTCCACACCGATTTTGCCAAGGTGCAGGCGGGCTACTTTCTCATCCAGGTGTTTAGGCAGCACATATACGTTGTTTTCGTATTTGCTGTGGTTGGTCCAGAGTTCGATCTGGGCCAGTGTCTGGTTGGAGAAAGAGTTACTCATTACAAAAGAGGGGTGACCGGTAGCACAGCCCAGGTTAACCAGGCGGCCTTCGGCCAGGATGATGATGTCTTTGCCCTCTACGTTGTAAATATCAACCTGGGGTTTGATCGTGTCTTTGGTATGACCATAGTTTTGGTTGAGCCAGGCAATATCGATCTCGATATCGAAGTGTCCGATATTACAAACAATGGCTTTATCCTTCATCAGTTTAAAGTGCTCACCGGTGATCAGATCGCGGCAGCCGGAAGCAGTCACAACGATGTCGGCTTCTTTTACGGCATTGATCATCTTTTTCACTTCAAAACCATCCATGGCAGCCTGCAGGGCGCAGATGGGGTCGATCTCTGTTACGATCACGCGGCAACCGGCACCTGCCAGTGAAGCAGCAGAACCTTTACCTACATCACCATAACCACCTACTACGGCTACTTTACCAGCCAGCATTACATCAGTAGCGCGGCGGATAGCATCTACCAGAGACTCTTTACAACCGTATTTGTTGTCAAATTTTGATTTGGTAACAGAGTCGTTCACATTGATAGACGGAACAGGCAGCGTGCCTTTGGCTACGCGCTCATAAAGACGGTGTACACCAGTTGTGGTCTCTTCAGAGATACCTTTTACATGCTGTACCAGTTCGGGATATGTGTCCAGCACCATATTGGTAAGATCGCCACCATCATCGAGGATCATATTGAGGGGGCGGTCCTGACCACCAAAGAACAGTGTCTGCTCGATACACCAGTCAGCTTCTTCAATGGTTTGTCCCTTCCAGGCAAACACACCAATACCCGCAGCAGCGATGGCTGCAGCAGCATGGTCCTGTGTAGAGAAGATATTGCAGGAACTCCATTTTACTTCAGCACCCAGTGCAACGAGTGTTTCGATGAGTACAGCAGTTTGGATGGTCATATGAAGGCAGCCTGCCACACGCGCACCTTTAAGCGGCTGAGAAGGGCCATATTCAGCTCTGATAGCCATCAGACCGGGCATTTCTGCTTCGGCCAGGCGAATTTCCTTACGGCCCCATTCTGCCAGCGAAATATCGGCAACCTTATAGGGGAGAGAGAAGTCAATGGATTTAGTTGATGTAGACATTTGTATGATGTTTATTTTCGGCGGCAAAGGTACATTATTGACCAATACCAATAAGGCTTTGACCCTGTCCGGAACATACATGTTTTTTTCCCCACTCAGTGGCATTCCGTATCTTTGAATGACACCCAATTATTGAGATTATGCATGTATACGACACCATGACGGCAGCTGTTAACGGGCTGAAAGCCAGGGGTTACAGTGTTGACTTCAATTTATCTGAAAATTGCCTGGTATGCCAGGATGCCAAGTATAATGCCGAAGATTTTGAAATTGTGGAAACATACCGGTTTGAAGGTAATACAGATCCTGCCGATGAAGCCGTGGTATATGCCATTGAAGGCAACCAGGGTCATAAAGGTATACTGGTGACCGGCTATGGAGCATCTGCAGAGGGCATGAGTGCAGAAATGGCACGCAAACTTTCATTCAGCAAAGAATAATATGATAAAAAGACTGGTCTGGTCATGTCTCCTGGTCTTTGCCTGCATTGTCGTGTATGCGCAGCGGGATCAACAGGATACACTACGGTTGAGTTGTTTTTTGACCAATGCAGTGCTTCATACTGCCGAATCACGCAATCAGCTGTTCAATACTGATGAGTTAAAACTGGTATTGAGCAGTACTTCCGATACGGTTGTAAAAGCCTGTATAGACGCAGAAGTAACTACGGTACAACGCGAAGCGGATGGAACCTACGAGATCGTTTTTGTGTATAAGGATTACTGGTTCTGGTTATCGGGACTGCAAAAAGCTACTGTCAGGGCTAAACAAAAGTTTCGCCGCGGAGATCCCATTGGTATATTGAGTCAGGGAAGCAAACTGGAATTGCTCCTGTTTGATTTCGAAACACCGGTTGATCCGCGCCCGCTGATGGATTGTGGCAAACGTTAACCGATATTTTTTTCCATGATGAAATCATTCATCAGGTAGCCTTTGCCAATATCAATATCTTCTTCACCAATTACAGCAAATCCCAGTTTTTCGTAAAAGGTCCGGGCCTGGTTGTTGCGGTTTACATTAAGCCGCATCTTGGAAGCCCCGTCGCGATGCATGGCACCGGCCAGCCGGTCGATTGCAAAACGCCCCGTGCCTCTGCCTTGCTGGCTGGGCAATACATACAGTTTATGCAGCTTATAGGTATCCTGTTGCAGACGACTGAAGGAAGCAAAGCCTACAGGAACATTATCGTCGTAAATGATCACAAATTCGTGACCTGACTGAAACTGTTTATCCAGCGAGGCGGTGCTATACATCAGATCCATCATGTAGTCGATCTGTTCTTTCGATAAAATAGACTGATAGGTAGCAGGCCATACTTCATAAGCAAGCGACTGGATCACCGGAATTTCATTGGGGCCTGCCCGGCGTACCAGCATGAAATCGGTGGGCCGGTTTGTTTTTTGCGACAACCTTCTGTGTTGCTTCAGGTGACGGAGGCTGAGCCGCAGTGAGACCAGCAGGGACGCAACTGCACCCAGCGTGAGCAGACCGGTCGATACACTGGCATTTACGTCGGGCGACTGTTGCAGAAACAGGAAAAAGTCGTAGGCACCATGAAAGACCGTGGCCCAAAACAAACCGGTGAGCAATAAACGCTGACGGTCTTTGCTGAAACGGGCCTTGCCTACAAAATAGCCCATCAGCACACCAAAGGTAGCGTGGGCCGGTACAGCGAGAAACATGCGTTGAATACCCACCGTCATACCAAATTTCTGCACATACAGGATATTTTCGACAGTGGCAAAACCCATACTCACCATTACGCCATACACAATACCATCAAGTGGTTCATCAAAACTGGGCTGTACAAAAGAGTAATAGCGTAAGGCCACATACTTCACCACTTCTTCGGTAAGTGCCACTACCAGAAAAGCCTTTACAGCAATGCCGGCAATGGAATTGTCTACCTTATCATAAAACAACTGTTCGATGAAAATGGCTGGCAGGATCGATAATCCGCCGAGCACAAAGCTGACAAGCAGGTTCAGCTTGGGTTCCCGGTTATAAGCATCGCGGTGCAGAATAAAAAGAATGATGGCGATGCCCGGGGCGATCGCAATTGCCAGCAGATCCATTGGCCTGTTTTTTTGGAAAGATAGGCAATCCCCTACCGGTGTGAATACCCAATTTGTGGTAAATGGAAAACAAAACCGCCCGTACTGCAAAACAGCCGGGCGGTCGTATAAAAGATCGGGAGATACTATACTCAGATTCCCATTTTATTTTTCAGGTTGCTGTCAATAGCATCCAGAAACTCTTCTGTATACAGGAAATGTTCTCCATGTTTTACTCTATTGCCATGGATACAAACAGCCAGATCCTTGGTCATTTTGCCTGATTCTACTGTCTCGATACAAACAGCTTCCAGGGCCTGACAGAAATCGATCAGGGGCTGATTGCCGTCCAGTTTGCCGCGAAAAGCAAGACCGCGTGTCCAGGCAAAGATCGAAGCGATCGGGTTGGTGCTGGTTGGTTTGCCTGCCTGATGATCGCGATAGTGGCGGGTTACTGTACCATGAGCAGCTTCGGCTTCCATGGTCTTGCCGTCGGGAGTGATCAGTACAGAGGTCATGAGACCCAGTGAGCCAAAGCCCTGTGCTACGGTATCACTCTGTACATCGCCATCATAGTTTTTGCAAGCCCATACAAAATTGCCATTCCATTTAAGTGCACTGGCTACCATATCATCAATGAGGCGGTGCTCGTACACGATGCCGGCAGCATCAAACTGCGCCTTGAATTCGTTTACATAGATCTCTTCAAAAATGTCTTTGAATCGGCCATCATATTTTTTCAGGATGGTGTTTTTGGTAGAGAGGTAAAGCGGCCACTTTTTGCTGAGTGCCATATTGAAACAGCTGCGGGCAAACCCGCGGATGCTCTCATCGGTATTGTACATGGTCATGGCAACACCGTCACCCTTGAAGTTGAACACTTCGAAGGTTTGGGGAGCACCGCCATCTTCGGGGGTAAAGGTCATAGTGAGTTTACCTTTTCCCTTGATCACCGTATCGGTGGCCCGGTACTGGTCACCAAAGGCGTGACGGCCTACAATGATAGGAGCTGTCCAGTTGGTTACCAGGCGGGGGATATTGCTGATCACGATCGGCTCACGAAACACTGTACCGTCCAGGATATTGCGGATAGTGCCATTGGGGCTTTTCCACATTTGCTTGAGACTGAATTCTTTAACACGGGCTTCATCGGGAGTGATGGTAGCACATTTGATACCTACGCCATACTGGCGGATGGCATTGGCTGCATCTATTGTTACCTGGTCATTGGTCTCATCGCGATATTCAATTCCGAGGTCATAGTATTTGATATCCAGCTCCAGGTAGGGCAGGATCAGTTTATCTTTGATAAATTTCCAGATAATTCGGGTCATTTCATCGCCATCAAGTTCTACCACAGGATTGGCAACTTTGATCTTTTGGGCCATAGTTTCGTGTTTTAGATTAATAGTCAGGATACTGCCTTAGTATCCGGGCTGGCAAATCTACAATTTATCCCCGCTTTTTGGCTGCTTCGGCCAAAGTCCCGGAAAAAGGGTTCAAAAATAAATATGGCCCCGACCTTGATTTAGCTCAATTTTTTCACTAACTTATGATAGAAATTTTGAATATGGAAGCCACGCGTCCATTCCTCAATTATATCCGCAAATTCGTTAACATCACTGATGAAGAATTTGTGAAGGGGCTTTTGCCGATCATTCGTATCAGAAGATTTGGTAAAAGAGAGTTCCTTATCAAAGCCGGTGAGATCGAAGATTACTTCAACTTTATCAGTAAGGGACTGGTACGTAAGTATTACAAAAAAGGAACGCTCGAGATCAACACACAGATATCTACTGAGGGACATATCATCTTAAGTCAGGAATCATTTCATAGCCGTAAGCCTTCTGAATATTACGTGGAAACCATTGAACCTTCTATGGTAATTTCCATCAGGCATGAAGATCTCGAAGAGTTGTACAGCAAATCAAAAAAGATGGAACACCTGGGCCGGTTGGTAGTGACACATACCATGGTGATCAAGGATAACTGGCAGATGCAGATGATCAAGATGACGCCAAGAGAGCGGTTTCTCAATTTTGTAATGAAGAATCCTGAATTGCTGCAGCGTGTGCCTCAGAAGTACCTGGCATCCTATCTCAACATTAAACCGGAAACATTCAGCCGTTTTAAACACTTGTTGCGTACGGCAACACCGCGTAAAAACGGAAATGGCACAGCAGGGTAATAAATTTACACGTGTACCACCAGTACCGGTATCTTCAGTTCATGCCGTACGGTATTAACTGTTTCCCCGTAAAATAAATCCTTGAGGCCGGTATGGCCATGGGCTCCGATCACCAGCATATCGCACCTGCTTTCCAGCACCAGCCGCACAATTTCCTTTGAGCGGTTGCCGAACCCGATACGGGCTTCTGCATTGAAACCTTTTTCCTTCAGTTCACGGGCATAATACAGCAATCGCTCCTTATCCTTCTGTGTTTCTATATCATCGCTGTCGTGCGCGTAGATACGTGCCGGAACGCTTTCTACCACGTGCAATAACAGATAGCTGGTACCCGCATGTCCCTGACCCAGGGCATGTGCCAGCAGTTTACTGTCGTTGTCGCTAAAATCAAGGGCTACTGCTATGGCTGTGTAGCGGGGGATCTCCAGGTTATGCAGGGGATTGATAGGACCATGCATTGGAGCAGTCTGTGCTGTTCTTCTTTTTTTCAGCAATGGATATACGATGGTAATGATCAGCAAAGTGATAAATGCGATACCTGAGAGGCAGATCACTATTTTCCAGAATAAATTATCAGAACTGGCAAAATAATCAGCTGCCTGACCTATTACCATGCTCAGGTTGAGATAGACCAGTACAGCCGTGATAAGCCAGGCTGCTATCTGTACAACAGGCTTGATCACAAAATTGCCCATTGTTTTTTTATCGCTTACAAAATGGATCAGCGGGATGATGGCAAAACCCAGTTGCAGACTTAGTATCACCTGGCTCAGGATAAGCAACTGGTCAATATTGTCTTCACCATTGATAAGGATGACTATCACAGCGGGTATAATGGCTACAAGGCGTGTAAGCAGTCTCCGCATCCAGGGATTGATACGCAGATGCAGGTAACCTTCCATAACGATCTGGCCGGCCAGTGTACCGGTGACGGTAGAACTTTGCCCCGCTGCAATCAGGGCAATTGCAAAGAGGGCAGGGGCCAGTTTGGTACCCAGTAGCTGGTCGAGCAGGTGATGGGCGTCCTTGATCTCGGCTACATCGGTTCTTCCTGTTTTATAAAAAACAGTAGCAGCCAGCACCAGTATGGCAGCATTTACAAAAAAAGCCAGGTTGAGTGCTACCGCACTGTCGATAAAATTAAGTTTCAGTGCGCGTTTGATACCGGCCGTATCACGGCTGATCTTGCGGGTTTGTACCAGTGCGCTGTGCAGGTAAAGATTATGCGGCATTACGGTAGCGCCGATTATGCCAATAGCTATATACAGGGCTGTGTCATTCGGAATATGCGGTACAAATCCGCTGGCAATTTCAGATAATTGGGGTTTGGCCAGAATGATCTCGATAAGAAAAGATGCCCCAATGATGAAAACAAGACCAATGATAAATGCTTCCATTTTGCGCATACCCAACCGCTGAAGAATGAGCAGCAGGAATGTATCCAGCACGGTGATGAGCACACCCCATATGAGCGGTAATCCGGTGAGCAGTTGTATCCCGATCGCCATGCCGAGTACTTCGGCCAGGTCGGTGGCAGCGATAGCTATTTCGGCCAGTATGTACAGTACAAAATTGGCGGAGCGCGGATAGGTTTCGCGGTTAGCCTGTGCCAGGTCGCGACGGCGCACAATACCGAGGCGGGCAGACAGGCTTTGCAGCAGCAGCGCCATGAGATTGCTCATCAGCAATACCCAGATGAGTGTATAGCCAAACTGGCTGCCACCAGCCAGGTCCGTAGCCCAGTTGCCCGGATCCATATACCCCACACTTACCAGGTAAGCGGGTCCAAAGAAAGTGAGAACCCGGCGCCATACCGGCCGGTGAGTGGCTGTGGTGTCGATTGTCTCGTGAACTTCGCTCAGCGATTTGTCCGAAAAATGTCTATTCATCGTATTTCACAAAAATGTTCCTCGCCAGGTCTCCACTGATAGTGGTGATCTGTTGTTTCACTTTTATTTCCATGGATTGATCGTAACTGAAACGTTTCCTGATTTCGACACGGGTACCAATACCGATCTTCTTATGTCCCAGCAGTTCCAGCATACCGGATGACTGGTCACTTACATAACAGACGACTCCCTGTTTATTGGGTGGCAGCTCTGTGAGGCAAACCTGTTTGCTGGCCTCAATACGCCCCTGTGCATCGGGTATAGGATCTCCATGCGGGTCGAAGCGGGGAAAGCCCAGGTATTCATCCAGTTTGTCGATAAGTTTTTTGCTGCTCACATGCTCCAGATCTTCGGCTACTTCATGTACTTCTTCCCAGCTGAATTTTAATTTCTCTGCCAGAAAAAATTCCCACAAGCGATGCCGGCGGATAATGATAAGTGCAAGTTTGCGCCCTTCGGCAGTAAGACGGAATCCTTTATAAGCTTCATAGTGCACCAGTTTTTTGGTACGCAGCTTTTTCATCATATCTGTGATGAGAGGCCGGCCGCGTTTTGAGTTCAGCCGCCAACTCATTGGTCGTCACAGAGCCGTCCTTCTGCAGGTGATAGATCGCTTTTATATGATTCTCTTCGCTGGTTGAGTAGTTCAGCACGACTAAAATTAATTTTAGACAAACCTAAAAAAAATATCTTTATT
Source organism: Chitinophagaceae bacterium (assembly GCA_047600605.1). Lineage (GTDB taxonomy): Bacteria > Bacteroidota > Bacteroidia > Chitinophagales > Chitinophagaceae > CAYMZZ01. The sequence continues at coordinate 1,161,339 of JASGKK010000002.1, forward strand.
TTCAAAACGCAGGGTTGACGCAATGACGGGAAACGCTTAATTTGCCCACCCAAGAGGATTTGTATGCGTTTATTGCTGAAAATTATGCCGCTTTGCCTGCTGCTTATGGGTGTACTGGCCTGTAAGGATAAAAAGCCTGATCTGTCGGGCGAAGAGCCGGTAACGGTCAGCGATTTCATCGATTTTTTTCCCAAACTATCCCTGTCTTTTCAACTGGAGGATACGAGCCTGCTGCGTAAGGATAAGGACTCCCTGCTTATCAGCCGGAAAGTGCTGACCCAGTTTGTACCGGATTCTGTGCTTACCCATCTTATAGGTAAGGCAGCCCGTCCGAAGATCTATGCCATGGGGCGGGTAAAGGGCGACGAAACCTATCTTTTTGCCAAAACGGTGGCAGGTGATAAACGCGCTGTTTATCTTTTTGCATTCGATAAAAAAGATAAGTTTATTGCAGCCATGCCTTTTCTGCAGCCCGATCAGCAGGCTTCTACCCGGCAGGTGTCTGTATTTGACAGCAAGTATACTATCAGCAAAAACGTAACCCGGCGCAATGCAGATGGTAGTGTCAACGAAGGCAAGGACGTATATGTGCTTAATGCTGCTGCCAGTGAATATATGCTGATCATGACCGATGCACTTGATGAAAAACCGGCAGAGCTGGTCAATCCTATTGATACATTATCACGCAAACAAAAATATACCGCCAACTACGGCTCAGGAAAAACAACTTTATTCTCCTTCCGCGATGGCCGGCGTGCCGACCGCCTCCGTTTTTTTATTCACTTCGAAAAAAATAACGGAGAATGTGTGGGTGAGCTGAAAGGAGAAGCACAAATGAAAGGTCCCAACCGCGCAGAGTATCGTGAGCCGGGTGAGCAATGTGCCCTGCAGTTTACTTTTACCAGTTCTTCTGTAACGGTAAAGGAACTGGAGCCCTGCGGATCGCGCCGCGGACTGCGTTGCTCTTTTGATGGAACCTATTCACGCCTGCGTGATCCACGCAGTAAACCGGCCCGCAAGTAAAAAATAGTTACGGGCCTATTTCTAAATTTAATTTTATCTTGCGCCTTCGTGTAAAAAAGACACAATTATGAGTTTTACCAATTTTTCAGTTCCTTACCCCATTGAATCCTCTTATTCCAAACGGGTTGCTTACTTCTCTATGGAGTTTGCCGTACATCAGCCATTAAAAATATATAGCGGTGGTTTAGGATTCCTGGCCGGCTCGCATATGCGCAGCGCCTACGAATTGCGTCAGAATATGGTGGGGATCGGGATATTGTGGAAATATGGCTATTATGATCAGGAACGTAACCAGGATCAGACGCTCGATGTGACCTGGAACGAAAAGCAATATAGTTTCCTCGAAGACACTGGTATTAAATTCCAGATCAATGTACATGAGCATCCGGTATGGGTGAAGGTATTGTACCTGAATCCCGAAACATTCAAAACGGCTCCTTTATTCCTGCTCAGCACCGATGTGCCGGAAAATGATTATGTATCACAAACCATCACCCACCGCCTGTACGATGCCAACGTAGCTACCAAGGTAGCTCAGTTTATCCTGCTGGGTGTGGGTGGCGCCAAATTGCTGGATGTAATCGGCTTTAATCCGGAATTGTATCATCTGAATGAAGCACATGGATTGTCGGCCGCATTTTACCTGTACAGCAAATACAACCGCCAGATCGAAGAAGTGCGTAAACGCCTCGTGTTTACCACGCATACTCCCGAAGAAGCGGGCAATGAGAAACACGATATCTATCTCTGCCATAAAATGAGTTATTTCTGCGGACTGAACATTGACGAAGTGCGCAAACTGACGGGTATTACCGACGATGCCTTCAACCATTCACTGGTGGCCCTGCGTTTTGCCCGGCAGGCTAATGCGGTATCTCAACTGCATGGAGTGGTATCGCGCGAAATGTGGAGTAAATACACAGGTATATGTCCTATCATTTCTATTACCAACTCGCAGAATTACCGCTATTGGGCCGATAAACAATTGTACCGTTTCCGCGAAGCGGGAGATGACTATGGTATTGATGACCGTAAAAAATATCTGAAGAAAAGAGCGTTTGAGATCGTAGCTGATCAAACGGGTAAACTATTTGATCCGGATGTGTTTACCATTGTGTGGGCACGTCGCTTTGCGGGTTATAAACGAGCGGGTCTTATCACTACCGATGAAAAAAGGTTTGCTGCACTACTGGCAGATAGCAAATACCCGGTACAGGTGATTTGGGCGGGTAAACCTTATCCGGTCGACCATCCGGCTATCAGCGAATTCAATCAGCTGGTACACCTCAGCAAACGATACAAGAATATGGCGGTACTGATCGGTTATGAACTGGGCCTGTCCAAACGCCTGAAGCAGGCTGCAGACTGCTGGCTCAATAACCCGCGCGTACCACGTGAGGCATCCGGCACCAGTGGTATGACCGCTGCCATGAATGGCGCAATTAACTTTTCTACAGATGATGGCTGGATTCCTGAGTTTATCAATCATGGCCATAATGGTTTTGTTGTGCCCAAGGCGGATTATGCCAATATGAATGTGTATGATCAGGATCAGTACGATCTGGATAAGATCTATGAGATACTGCAGAAGGAAATTCTGCCGCTCTATTATGAGAACTATGCCACCTGGAGACAGATCATGAAAAACAGTATGCAGGACGTGCGGTTTCAGTTTGAAAGCAACCGTATGGCGCATGAGTATTATGATCTCCTCTACAAATAAATAAAAGTTTAAAGGTTTAAAAGTATAAAGGAACGTAGTAATAACTTTTATACTTTTAAACCTTTAAACTTTTATTGAAACTGCGTAATCAATTCTTCAACACTCACTTCCGTATTGTAAAACGACACCAGCTTTCTGATAACACCCTCTACAAGAGCATCGGGACAGGAGGCGCCACTGGTGATGAGGATGTCTGTCGGAGAAACCTGCGGAAGGAAGTTTTCGGTCTGTAATTCTTCCTTGTGGTGAAAATCGTAATGAACAATGCTGGTAGCGGAGCGGATTTTTTCTTCGCTATTGATAAAATAGGTGGGAAGTTTTTCTTCACAGAGTTCTACCAGGTGAGAGGTGTTGGATGAGTTGTAGCCGCCTACCACCACTGCCAGGTGGGCCGGGGTTTGCAGCATACCCATTACAGCCGATTGATTGTCATTGGTCGCATAACAGAGTGTATCGCGCGTGTCGGCAAATCGGTTTACTACCTCTGCTGCATCCAGTCCGTAACGGCTGATCATGGTATCGCGCAGATAATCGGCAATAGCCTGTGTGTCGGAGGCCAGCATGGTAGTTTGATTGACCACGCCAATCCGCTGCAGATCACGCACTACATCAAAACCGTCTGAATACTGTCCTTTGAACTGCTCATAGAAGCCGGCAGCCTCGTATTCGCCGGTGATATACCTAGCCAGTTCCTGTGTTTGTTTCATGTCTTTTACCACTACAGCAGGTCCTTTGGCCGCAGCATGTGAAAAAGTGGCCCTGGTCTCTTCATGCTGGGGTTTGCCATGGATGACGATGGTATAATTTTTCCCGGCAATGACCTCACTGCGGTTCCATACTTTTTCTACAAAGGGACAGGTGGTATTGTATTTTTCTACCTGTATGCCGATACGGCGCAGCTTGTCTTCTATTTCGAGGGTGGTACCAAAAGCGGGAATCAGTACGATATCATTGACGGCCAGCTCTTCGAAAGCGATCAGCTGGCGGCCATGTGTATCCTGCAGAAAACGTACTCCATGTGCTTCGAGGTCGGCATTGACCTGCGGGTTGTGGATCATCTCACTCAGGAGGAAGATACGCTTGCCCGGGTTTTCGGTCACTGTACGGAAAGCGATCTCAATAGCATTTTCCACCCCATAACAAAAACCGAAATGGCGGGCCAGGTAGATGCGTACCGGGCCAAAATCGAGCAGGGTGGGTGTGAAGTCTTTCTTCATCTTATCCTGCTCCTTGCGTTTTTTCTTAACGGCAGAGATAAGCGGACTGCGATAAATAATGGGGACCTCGAAAGATTTCATGCTGCAAAGATAAGATAAGCAAAGAGAAGGGATTTGAAGATTTGGGGATTTGAAGATTTGAAGATGGCCAGGAGCATGAATATACGAGCGTTAAAAAAGAACTTAAAACTCAAAACTTATTACTTATAATTCATTTTCAAATCTTCAAATCCCCAAATCTTCAAATTGTTTTTTTTCTTAGTTTCACTCCAAAGCTTGCGCATGAAAAAATGGTTTTTACTGATGGCGGCAACGGGCGGACTGGCCGCCTGCAATAATGCTGACTCTCCCACCAAAAAAAATGAAGGAATGACTCAAACCAATGGAAAGACGGTAGCCTGGGCGCACCATACCAACATCTATGAAGTAAATGTGCGTCAGTATACGCAGGAAGGCACTTTCAATGCATTTGCAAAAGAAATGCCCCGCCTGCGCGACATGGGAGTGGAAACGCTCTGGTTTATGCCGGTAACACCGATTGCGCAGAAAAACAAGAAAGGAAGCATGGGCAGCCCCTATGCCTGCTCCGACTATACCTCTATCAACCCTGAATTTGGAACACTCGACGATTTTAAAAACCTGGTAAAAAAAGCGCATGAGCTGGGCTTTAAAGTGATCATTGACTGGGTGGCCAATCATACCGGCTGGGATCATGTGTGGACAAAGTCGAACCCGGATTATTATCTGAAAGACAGTGCCACCAACGATTTTAAAATAGCCAGTGGTATGGATGATATCATTGAACTGGATTATAACAATCCCGCTTTGCGGCTGGCAATGGTTGATGCCATGAAATTCTGGGTACAGGAATGTGATATCGACGGTTTTCGTTGCGATCTGGCTGCCTGGGTAGAAGTGGACTTCTGGCAGGAAGCCAGGCCTAAAGTTGATTCGGTAAAACACCTCTTCTGGCTCGGAGAATTTGATGAACTCGAGAACGCGGATTACGGAAAAGTATTTGATGCCAGCTATAGCTGGAGCTGGATGCATAAGACAAAAGATTTTTATCAGCAGCATCAACCACTGGCAGAACTGGATAGTCTGCTGAATCGCTACAGCCAGCTGGGCGATAATTCCATGCGGGCCTGGTTTACCAGCAATCATGATGAAAACAGCTGGAATGGTACTGAGTATGAGAAATATGGTGATATGGCGACAGCGCTGGCTGTTTTCTCTGCTACCTGGAATGGGGTGCCGCTGCTCTACAGCGGACAGGAACTGCCCAATCACAAAAGGCTGCAGTTTTTTGAGAAAGATCCTATCAGCTGGAATGGCAAATATGAACGGGCTGATTTTTACAAAACATTACTGCAGCTGCATTCTTCAAATCCTGCTTTGCGGGGTGGCGATCCTGCTGTGACAACTTACCGTCTGCATACATCTGCTCCTGATCAGGTGATGGCCTACCTGCGCCGCAATGCAGGTCAGGAAGTGCTGGTATTACTGAATCTCTCTGCCCGGCCTGTTGATATGACATTGACAGATGAGCAGGTAAAAGGAAATTATGCGGATGTATTTTCAGGCAAATCGGAATCGCTTCAGAATGGAAGCCATATCGCCCTGGCTGCCTGGGGATGGCAGGTGTTTAAGAAGTAAGCGATGTGTAAATGTTATAAAAAAGGTCCGCGATAGCGGACCTTTTTTATAACGGAATATTGTCGTTTAATATTCTGAGTCGGAATTGATATTCACCTGATAGGTATAGCTACCGCTCCAGCCGGGATACATACCTTCCAGTTTTACTTTTCCGTTACCATAGCTAAGTGCCTTGGCAAAGTCTTCGGAGTTTTTAATATCACGTCCGTTTACGGTAGTAATGATAAAACCGGTTTCCATACGTGAGCCACTGAAAGGACCACCTTCCCTGATCTTTTTCACAACCACACCGCCGGTGATGGCATATTGGGTGGCTTTTTTACTGTCGAGGTCTTCCAGTTCGAGTCCCAGGCGGTCACCGATAGCTTCGTTGTAGCTGTAATCTACCTTGCTCTTTTCGCCTTTGAGGGTAATGGAAGCTGTGGATTCCTTACCATTGCGCAGGTAAGTAACAGGTACTTTTTCGCCGGGACGGAAACCGGCAATATGTCCGCTCATTTCAATACCGCTTGATACGGGCTGACCATTTACTTTCAGGATCACATCTCCTTTTTTCAATCCGGCTGCAGCTGCAGCGCCATCGTTGGGTACAGTTTGTACGTATACACCGCTCTGGCCATCTTTCAGACCTGCCTGCCTTACGAGGCGATCATTTTCGTTTGCATTGGGATTATAAGAGATGCCGAGGTAGCCACGTTTTACATCGCCATATTCAATCAGATCGTTCACGATCTTTTTCACAATGTTTACGGGAATGGCGAAGCCATAGCCGGCATAGGTGCCATTGGGGGCGAGAATGGCTGAGTTAATACCAACCAGCTGACCATCGGTTGTGATCAGCGCACCGCCACTATTGCCCTGATTGATGGCTGCATCGGTTTGAATGAATGCTTCTACGGGGCTATCACTCTGGCGGCTGTTGATGCCGATAGAACGGCCTTTGGCGCTCACGATACCGGCAGTAACGGTGGTTTCGAGCGAAAGGGGATAACCCACCGCCAGCACCCACTGCCCCAGTTTCACGTTATCGGAGTTGCCATAGATCATGTAAGGCAGACCCGTGCCGTCAATTTTTACCACCGCCAGATCACTGCTGGGGTCGCGGCCGATCACCTTGGCCTTATAGGTTTTTTTGTTGTTGAGCGTTACGGTGATCTCATCGGCCACACCTTCGCGTCCATCAGAGATCACGTGGTTGTTGGTAACGATATAGCCATCTTCGCTGATCAGTACACCACTGCCGGAAGCACGCTGCTCAGGCTGTATCATGGGCTGACCAAAACCGAAGAAATCGTTGAACATGTCTTCCATGTTATTGCCCCCCTGGCTGCGGGGCAGATCGTTTACAATCCTCTTGGCAGGGATCTTTGTTTTGATGTGAACCACAGCAGGTACAGACGCATTGGCAGCCTTGGTGAAATCAACCGGATCCACTGCATTTCCCGCATTGTCAAGATAACCTGCATAGTTTACAGGCAGCTTGCCTTCCTGCGATTGCAGGAAAGCCGTTTTACCGGCATTTCCGCCATTCAGTTTACCATAGATCCAGACACTACCAACAGCTGAAGTTGCGCTAACTGCAATAACCAGCAGAAGTTGTTTCCATTTCATACTCTTTATGAATTTTTATTGCTTGAATAGTTGTACAGACATTTTTCAAATCTCATGCCTGCTATCTACAAAGTAACAAACTGACATAAGAAGTTCTTTTTCCACTCATTCAGTTTAACAAATCATTTACTAAGAGCTTCGTACTTCATGACAAATTTAACCAGAATCTGTCAAAAAATAAACACCTTAAAGCGCTGTCAGAAAAGCCATTGTGTCTACACCATCGGCATAGTCGGCCAGAGCCGGTTGCTGGCTTTTACCGAAACCGGTAAATCCGTGGCCAACCAGGCACTGCAGATCGGGGTGGGTCTGCAGATCCGTAATCAATGCCTTCCTGTCGGTATAGGTTTCGTAATGCAACTGGCTGATGGGGGAGAACAGGCTGTTGTTTTCTACCAGCAACAGCGATTCATTGCTCATGTACAGCTGTTTGTTGAGTATCAGGATGGCCAGGTTGTAATCGTAATTGTTTTTGAATTTATGGTGGTCGGCCAGCCAGTTGTATTTACCGAATGCCTGCAGTAATGGCACAAAATCATAACCGGCAGGTACATACAGTTTGGTCACATTACGGCAACCCAGGCCAAAGTAGAGATACACATCGTCGGCCAGTTGCTGCAGCTCGGCAGGCGTTTCAGTACCATCCAGTATGGCGGCAGAGCTTCGATTGCGCCGGATGATATTTGGATATTTTCCGAAGTAAAAAGCAAAATGGCCGGCAGAGTTATTGCTTCCGGTTGCAATATAGGCATCGCAGCCTTTGAGCATATCGGCTATTTCAAAGTAACCGGCAGCAGTTGGTTCCCATTCGATCAGTTTGCCGATGAGATGAGTGGTCAGTACCGTGTCTTTGGATGATAGCTTGATACGGGCTTTATGGCCTGCCATCCAGACACAGATCAGATCATGCATGCCCACAAGCGGGATATTGCCTGCCATGATCAGTCCGATTGTTTTGGGGGTATGGTCAGCGGCAGCAGCCGGATAGGCCGCGATCCATTGCTGCAGGGCATCTTTTTGCAGGTACTGACGACCGATTGCCTGCAGGGATTGTTGCAGGAAAGAAGGAATAAACCAGCCATTTTCACGGCTGGCACGTTCCTGTACCTGTAACCATTCTTCGTTATCGGATAAAATATAATCACCCAGACGGGCCAATAAATCAATACGGTATTGTAAATTCATGAATGCGCTTTATTTTTGTTGCCTGATCTGATGGGTATTGAAGATCAGGGTGCAAAATTAAATTTATACCCGTTTAAACAGGCGAATTATGGCAATTAAGATAACTGATGAATGTATCAACTGCGGCGCATGCGAGCCGGAGTGTCCCAATAATGCAATTTATGAAGGTGGCGTGGAATGGGCCATTGCAGATGGCACATCTGTAAAAGGAGCTTTTGTTTTGCTGGATGGCTCAACCGTAGACGCCAATCAGAAAAATGCACCCCTGAGCGTTGATACTTACTACATTACACCAAATAAATGTACCGAGTGCCAGGGTTTTCATGAAGAACCCCAGTGTGCGGCTGTATGTCCGGTAGACTGCTGTGTACCCGATGAAATGTACCAGGAGACCGTAGAAGAGCTGATGGCCAAAAAGGATAAACTGCACATCTGAGGATGTGTATAAGTTCCCCCGTATTTCTGTGGTCAGAAGGGGATTTTCGCTTAACTTGAACCTATCTTGATATAGCAGCGGATGCTGCTCCATTTTTGGCGGGTGATATTTCCCGTCGTAAAAAGGTGAAGGAGAAACGGCCTTCACCTTTCTTATTTTCAGTGCGGCGTAATTTATCAGAGAAATAAATGATTTTTAAGACACTAAATTTCCGGAGCCGCTTTTTTTCCTGAATATTTGTGGGGCAAAAAAAACTAGTATCCATTTTCATGAAAAAGAATATTGCACTGGTGACCGGTGGCTACTCAGGCGAAGCGGTCATTTCCTATAAATCTGCTGCCACCATCAACAATAACCTCGACCGCGATCTGTATAATGTATACCTCATAGACGTAAACACCGGAGGCTGGTTTCATACCCTGCCGGATGGTACAAAAGCGGAAGTAGACAAAAACGATTTTACGATCACAATTGGCGGCGAGCGGATTCGTTTTGATGCGGCATTTATCGGCATGCATGGTACTCCGGGCGAAGATGGCAAACTGCAGGGCTATTTTGATGTATTGGGTATACCCTACACCAGTTGTGATGCTGCTACGTCTGCCATCACCATGAATAAACGCTATACGGTTGCCGTGGCCCGTATGGCGGGTATCAGCGTGGCGCGTTCACTGCACCTTTTCAGTCATTCTCCCCTCAATGCCATGCAGGTGCTGGATCAGCTGAAACTTCCTGTCTTCGTGAAACCCAATAGCGGAGGCTCCAGTATTGGCATGAGTAAGGTAGACCGTGCTGAATTATTACAGGCTGCTATTGATAAAGCATTTAAAGAAGATAAACAGATACTGATAGAGGAAATGATCAGCGGTCGTGAGTTTACGGTGGGAGTATTTAAAACAAAAGGTAATATCATCGTGTTGCCGCTGACGGAGGTAAAGGCCGATGCGGACAAAGATTTTTTTGATTTTGAAGCCAAGTACCAGGGCAAATCAACAGAGACCACGCCAGCCCAGGTAGAAGAAGTTATCGCCGACCGTATCAGAGATGCTGCCCGTCTGATCTATGCTGTATTCAATTGCCGGGGTGTGGTGCGAATTGATTTCATATACAATGAAGAGGCCGGTCAGCCGTTTATGCTGGAGATCAATACCATTCCCGGGCAAAGTGAAGCCAGCATTGTACCACAACAGGTACAGGTCATGGGCTGGAGCCTGCGTGAATTTTATACTAAATTAGCGGAAGAGGCATTTGAACCGCGTTAACTGCCAGTGAGCTTAGTATTACTTAACCAGTAGAAAAATCTAAAAAAGCGTAGTTCACTAAACAATACTGCATGTTTAAATTCATCACCAATCGCCCTTTGTGGGTCAATATTCTGGGGGGTGTGGTCCTGGCACTGATCATCTTTTTCCTGTTTATACTTTCACTTGACTGGCTTACCCATCATGGTCAGTCCAAAACAGTACCGCAGGTATTGGGTAAAAGTTATGATGAATCGCTGGCTATCCTGAAAAAGGAGGGCTTTGATGTGGAAATACTGGATTCTATTTATGCCGATACCGCACGCCCAATGCAGGTATTGCGGCAGGTGCCGGAGGCAGATGAGACCGTAAAAGTGAACCGTACCGTATATCTTACTATCAACCGTGCGGTACCTCCACTGATTGAAATGCCCAATATTGTCGGATCCAGCTATCGCAGCGCGGAGATGACACTCAAAACCTATAACCTGCGGGTGGGAGATACAACCTTCAAACCCGATTTTGCCAAAAATGCCGTACTGGAACAACGGTACAATGGCAATGCCATCAGACCGGGTACGCAGATCAGAATGGGCAGTGTGATAGACCTGGTACTGGGCGATGGTGTGGGAGACCGTCAGTTTATTGTGCCTTCTCTGATTGGTATGACCTACTGCCAGGCTCGCTCCATGCTGGAGCAACAGGGAGTAGACTTTGGTGTGGTACTGGCCGAATCGGGAGTGACAGATACCTGCAATGCGTATATTTACAGGCAAAGCCCGGAACGAATGGGACCTGATCAGCGATATCGTTATATCCGCTCAGGTCAGCTGATCGATATCTGGCTGCAAACAGATAGACCAGTGGTTGATACACTACCGGCTACTCAACCAGAGGATTAATCAATACAAAAAAATAGTATATGCAAACTATAACTGTAGAAGAACTGAAAAAACGCCTGGATGCGGGTGAAAAACTGAATATTGTGGATGTACGTGAGCCACATGAGCATGCTGAATTCAACATCGGTGGATTGCTGTTACCGCTGGGTCGTGTGCAAACCATGGATGTGGATGAACTGGAACCCTTTAAAGGGGAGGAGCTTTTTGTATATTGCCGTAGCGGGAACCGCAGCGGTCAGGCCTGCCTGATACTGGATACACTGGGCTTTAAAAATACTATCAATGTGACCGGCGGTATGCTGGCCTGGAAGGAGAAATTCGCTCAGTAATTTTTCTGAACTAATAATAAAAAAGCGACCCGATAAGGTCGCTTTTTTATTTGGCGTAAAAATAAACTACAGTTTCACAGTAAGGCTGATCATGAAATTGGTACCGGCCATAGGGAAATAATAATTATCTGCTGCGATCACACCGTCATACACATAGCTGTAAGTATAACCATTGGGCTCGTATCTGGTATTGAGAATATTATTCAGCTGACCGGTGATGTTCCATTCTTTAAACAGCTTATTCTTCATTTCCAGTATCACCCGCAGATCCTGTGTATAAAATGCATCGAGCCGGCGGCGGGCAGACTGTGTATTGTCGAGGTATTGCTCACCCACATACTTACCCAGCAGACTTATGTTTAATTGCGGAACTGGCTGCAGATGCAGGCCCAGGTTGGCAACGACCGGAGGTGCAAAGGCAATATCTGTATTGTGATGGGCTACGGTTTGCTGTCCCACCCAGTCGTCATTGAGATCATACATATCCAGATACTCTGTAAAGTTTTTGATCTTATTGCGGCTGAAGGTGATATTGCCAGTGGCCTGTAGCTTTTTGCTGAACTGATATCCGCCCTGCAACTCAATGCCTGCTCTGTAACTTTTGGGCACGTTGATACGGGTATAGGCACCCACATCGTTGATCATACCGGTAAGTACCAGCTGATCTTTGTAGTGCATATAATACAGTGTGGCAGACGCCTGGTACCGGTTTCCTTTTTTCTCTATACCGGCTTCAAAATCGTGCAGTGTTTCGTGACGGGGCTGATTGCTGAGTGATGCCTCAAAATCATCACGATTGGGTTCCTTATTGGCCAGTGCGTAGCTCAGAAATGTCTGCCAGCCATTCTGCTGATAGGTGAGACCGGCTTTTGGATTTACAAAATTGAAACGCCGGTCGATATGAAGCGAAGGGTTGTCGGCAAAGCCATCCATCTTATGTTGTACCCGGCGGTATTGCAGGTCAGCAAATCCATACAGGTGATCGCTGAGCTGGTACTGCCATTTGCCATAAGCATTGATATCTGATTTGAGAGCGTCTGCATCATAGTAGCGAAAGCCATTCTCAAAGCCATATTTGGCCCATATCACATCTCCGTGGTGATTGCCATCATACACCGTCCATCCGCCGCCCAGGGTGATCTGGTGTCTTCCATAAACGTATTGTGCAGATAAGATCTGTCCGTAGAAATAATTGTCGAGCCATTTCTGGCGTACCAGGTCTGTTTCCTTTATCAGCTGACCGTTAATGGTCAGATCGGGCAGTCCATAATCAGCAAAGGCTTCTTCTCCTTTGTAGTTTTCATAATAACCCTGTCCGCGGGTCAGGAAAAGGCCTGTGTTGAAATGCCAGCGGTCACCGGCTTTCTGATCAAAGAATAACTGGTAATGAGTCTGACGATAGTTGTCTGTTTCATTGTCGTAGGGGGCACCCGGCCGGTCGGTACCGCTTGAATTGTACGTACGGTTTGTTTTCAGATCCGATTCAGGCACCCCATTCCATGCCTGGTAGGTTTTTTCTTTTCCAGAAAAAATGTTGAGGCGAAGAGAGGAATGATCACCCAGCCAGGCTCCTGACAAATAGAAGGCCTGCAGCTTGCTGCTGGCACGATCAATATATCCATCGCTGCTGATCTGACTGAGGCGTGCATCTATTGTAAACCGGTCGTCGAGAAGACCGGTGCCTGCTTTTACTGTGTGCCGCCAGGTATTGAAAGAACCAAAGCCATTGGTGATCTCGGCATAGGATTCCTTATTTACCTCATTGGTAGAAAGGCTTACGGTAGCGCCAAATGCACCTGTACCATTGGAGGAAGTACCAACTCCGCGTTGTACCTGGATAGACTGCACAGACGAGGTAAAGTCGGGCAGATTCACAAAAAAGCTGCCCTGGCTTTCGGCATCGTTAAAAGGAATACCGTTGAGAGTGATGTTGATACGGGTAGCATCTGTACCACGGATACGCAGACCTGTATATCCTACACCCGTACCAGCATCTGAGTTGGCTACGACTGAGGGAGTCTGGTTAAGAATAAAAGGCAGATCCTGTCCCTGGTTGAGCCGGCTGATATCCTTTTTCGAAAGGTTGGTTTTGGCAAAAGGAGCCTGTGAAGCTGCCCTGATGGCACGCACCTCTACCGGGGAAAGCGAATAAAAACTGTCTGTTGCTGCTTGATTTTGAGCAAATGAGGAACTGGCTGATAAAATAATAGAGCCAATCATTGCAATCCTCTTCATTTTTTTTTGTTTTAAACGGTTAAAAAATGAGAGGGAAATGCTGTTGGAGAAAGGGCATAGCATGACCTCCTTCCCTGCGCAGGCATTACCCTGATCAGGTTTTACGGGTATAATCTCAGATTCCTGAAAGGCCTGGCCAGCACCAGTCAGGAAACACCCCGGGAAACACTGAAAACTTACAAAGCTTTCACTTAGCAAGAACTACCGGCAAAAGTAAGGACAAAAAAACTGAAATAGCTGTAACTTTTCCAAATCCTGCTGCGTATCACTCTAAACCATTCGTTTATGAAAAGAATTTTGCTGATAATAGCCCTGTTTGCTATAGCTGTTCCTGGGTTTTCCCAGTTTACTATAAAAGATGAGAATGCTGAAGTAAGACCTGCAAAGGATTTTACGGTGATAAGAGTGTCCAATGCATTTGATGTCTATCTCAGTCAGGGCAATGAAGAGTCTGTAGCGGTGAGCGCTGCCAGTGCCAAATACCTCGAAGAGATCATTGTGGAAGTAAAAAACGGCGTGCTGGAGATCAGCTATCATCCCAAAAATGGTCGCTGGACTACAGGCAACCGTAAACTCAAAGCGTATATTTCATTTAAACAACTGGATAAGCTGAAAGTGGGAGGAGCCTGTGATGTCAATATTGTAGGTGGCTGGAAGACGGAGGGTGCGCGTATCGAGTTGTCGGGTGCCAGTGATCTGAAAGGTCAGCTGACCATGCAAAAACTTTCTGTGGATATCAGCGGCGCTTCCGATATGCAGGTAACCGGTACGGTGGGACAGCTGGATATTGAGGCCAGTGGAGCCAGCAACTTCAAGGGTTTTGATCTGGCTACCGATTATTGCGATGCCCGCGCATCGGGTGCCAGCGATATTCGTATCCATGTCAACAAAGAACTGTCAGTGCAGGCCAGCGGTGCCAGCGATGTGGACTATAAAGGCGAAGGCCATATTCGTGATATTAAAACGAGTGGTTCAAGCAGTGTAAAACGACGTAATTCGTGATTTACATCCCGGGTCTGTCGGAGACAGACCCGGGATTTTTTTTATTGTTTCCGGAAAGTCGCTTCAATATTCACACCGCTATAAACAGCAGTTCCGCTCAGGTTGCTGCAATCAAAACTTTTGATGGTAAGAGGAAAGGGGAAATAGTCGATAGTGAAGGTATTGCCTGACAATGTCCAGTTACCGGTAGAGTTGGCAGACGGATCGCAGGAAACGCCGGCATCCGTATAGTCATAAGTCCCATCTGCTTTTAATGTTACAATATCATCTTTCTGACAGGTCTGAAAGGTGACATCCAGCGCATCCACTCCATTCATTTTAAAAGTGACCAGTCTGTAACTGCCGGCCACCGATTCTTTTGTGACGGGGCAGCTTTCTGTTTTGTCTTTTTTGCTGCAGCCGGTACCGATAAGGATGGTGATAGCCAGCAAACACATTAGTTTTTTCATGGTTGGTATTTTGAGGTTTAGCGAGATTAAAAATAATACGCATCCCTGGTATGTCTCAGACATGCCAGGGATTTTCATTTTTTATTTACAATTCTCTTTTTTTGTTTGGTTAGTAATTATAATAAGCCTACCTTTGCAGCCCATATCGCGAGGTAGAGCAGCGGTAGCTCGTCGGGCTCATAACCCGAAGGTCGGGAGTTCGATCCTCCCCCTCGCAACTAAAGTCCGCCGCGAGGCGGATTTTTAATTTTCCGGACAGCTGATCATTTCTGGCTGACAAGGACTGACTACCTTCTTTCTCTCTCTAGCCCGGGGTGGTTTGGCTTGTCTGGATAAAAGGAACAGGCCGGTTTTATGAAAGTTGGATTCGTAAACATATTCGGGCGCCCCAATGCGGGCAAAAGTACCCTTCTCAATGCACTCATGGGAGAGAAGCTGGCTATTGTATCGCACAAAGTACAGACTACACGCCACCGGATAAAAGCTATACTGAGTGATCCTGATTACCAGGTAATCCTGTCCGATACTCCTGGTATCATTGATCCGCGGTATAAACTGCATGAAAAAATGATGCAGGCAGTAAAAGGAGCGCTGGAAGATGCTGACCTGGCTTTGTTGCTGGCAGATGTATCTGATGATCTGGAAGCAGCACATCAGATATTTTTGTCGTTGCGGCTTAAGGTGCCGGCGCTGGTGGTATTGAATAAGATCGATAAAGTGAATGCGGCACAGGCAGAAGCAGCAGCGGCTTTTTTCAGTGCACAACCCTATTGCAAACAGGTAGTGCGTATATCAGCAGTAAAAGGTGTGAATGCTGCAGATTTTCTGCAGCCCATTTTACAATATCTGCCCGAAGGAGAGCCCTTTTATCCTACAGATGATATCAGTGATCTGCCCACTAAGTTTTTTGTGAGTGAATTGATCAGGGAAAAAGTATATGAACTGTTTGGCGATGAAATACCCTATCACACGGCAGTGCTGATCAGGGAATTCAGCGAAAAGCAAACCCTTGTCAAAATCGTAGCCGATATCATTGTGCAGCGCGAAACGCAGAAAGTGATCATTATTGGCGAAAAAGGAAGTATGATCAAAAAGCTGGGGATGGCTGCACGAAAGGATATTGAAACTTTTTTGCAGCAAAAGGTATTCCTGGAGCTGTTTGTGAAAGTGAAGCCCAAGTGGCGTGAAAATGAATTTCAGTTAAGAGAATACGGCTATTGATCCGGTAGCCATTAATTAATATTATCAAGATCTAAAAACAGGAAAAATGTCATTTACTGTTGCCATTGTGGGAAGACCCAATGTGGGAAAAAGCACCTTCTTTAACCGATTGCTGGAGCAGCGCAAAGCTATCGTGGATGATGTAAGTGGTGTTACGCGCGACCGTCAGTATGGTGTGGCCGACTGGAATGGTAAAAGTTTCAACGTAATCGATACAGGCGGCTTTGTGGCCGGCAGCGAAGATGTGTTTGAAAAAGAAATTGCCAAACAGGTATTGATTGCGCTGGATGAGGCAGATGTGATTCTTTTTATGGTAGATGCACAGACCGGTATGACTGACCTGGATGATGCTATGGCCAACGTATTGCGCCGCAGTACAAAACCGGTATTTCTTACCGTAAATAAAGTAGATAATAATGATCGCCTGCTCGAAGCGGCTGAATTTTACAGTCTCGGTTTTGATCAGATATTTTTTATAGCTGCTGCCAGTGGCAGCGGATCGGGCGAACTGCTCGATGCAGTGACCGAGCTGATACCGGCAGAGCAGGAGGAGGAGCAAACAGAAGAAGGTGATACGCTGCCCCGTATTGCCATCATCGGTCAACCCAATGTAGGCAAATCATCGTTGCTGAATGCCCTGGTTGGACAGGAACGTACCATTGTGAGCGATATTGCCGGTACTACACGCGATACTATTCATACGCATTATAACCTGTTCCAAAAAGAATTTATCCTTATTGATACGGCAGGTATTCGTCGTAAAACCAAGGTACACGAGGACCTGGAGTTTTATTCGGTGATCAGGGCTATCAAAGCCGTGGATGAAGCAGATGTATGCATGCTGGTACTGGATGCCGAGAAAGGCATCACTGCACAGGATCTGAACATATTCAGCCTGGCATCCCGTAAAGGAAAGGGATTGGTGGTGCTGGTCAATAAATGGGACCTGGTCAAAAAGGAAACCAATACAGCCAAAGAATATGAAACAGAGTTGAAGAAACGACTGGCACCTTTTACCGATGTACCCATCCTGTTTATTTCAGCCAAAGAGAAAACAAGGATCTTCAAAGCGATTGAAATAGCACTGGAAGTATATGAAAACAGACGGCGTAAGATACCGACCTCTGCACTCAATGACACCATGCTCAAAGCAGTAGACGCTTACCATGCGCCTGTGGTACGCGGACATGCAGTGAAGATCAAATTTGTGACACAACTGCCTACAGCCGTACCATCTTTTGCTTTCTTCTGCAATTTTCCCGACGATATCAAGACTCCTTATAAGAATTACCTCGAGAATCAGTTGCGCCAGCAGTTTGATCTCACCGGTGTTCCTATCCGTATATTCTTCCGTAAAAAATAAGTGAGTGATAAATTGATTTACGGTTTTACGGATAACTGACCAAGAGAAAAATCCCGTTATTTATTGTTTTTTTCCCATGGCCCGGTGCATGCACCGGGCTTAGTTTTGTTGTGCAGCTGATATTGGTTGTGTGATTGAAAATGTGTGTTATGATAAAATATTGTTGCCTGTTAATGAATTGTTTGCTGATGCAGTATGCGATAGCCCAACTCCGCTGGGATGGGGAAGGGCAGGATCAGCAATGGGCGACTGCAGCCAACTGGGAAGGAGACCAGGTACCCGGTCCGGATGATGAAGTATTGCTGGATAATGCCTTTGTGCCGGGAGATTATACGGTAACGTTACCAGCTGGTAATATTTCCGTATCAATCCGTTCGCTGATAATCCAGCCAACCTCAGGGGCTATCATTACCTGGGTAAATCCCGCGACCAACACCTCCGCCACAGCCTTTGTGGCTACTGGTAGCGGAGATGCCATTGTGCTTGCAGATCGGGCTGTGATGATCAATGCCTCAGGCGCGCAATCGGGCACCCCTGTAAGCGTTTCTTCGGCTGGTTTTTTCCGGATCAATGACGGCGGACATTATATCCATCGTACAGAGCGGGGGCATACCAGCAACCTGGTTTCCCGTCTCTCTGCTGCACCCGGCACTGAAGAAGGAATATTCGAATTTGATGTGCCATCAACCAATGCCTATACAGTGTCGATCAGCAACAGAACTTATGGTACACTTATTTTTTCAGCAACAGCCGCCGGACAAAACAAAACCTATACAGGGTCCGGCACAGGAGTTGTTGCCGTGCGGGGACAATTGCGTATTGGTAACCAGGCTGTTTTTTCCTATGGTGCCAATGTCAGCACTATTAATATCAGACAGGCATGTACTATAGAGACCGGAGGAATTTTTACTATCGCAAACGGTGCTAATCCTTCTCTTATCCGGTTGCAGGGAAATCTGCAAAATGATGGTTTGATCACACGCACCGGCACAGGTGCTGCAAGCCGTTTACAATTAGCAGGTACCACTGAGCAAATCATTTATCAACAGGGACAGATTACAGGACAGGTTATCTTATCGGTTAATAATCCCGCAGGAATAAAACTCGGTACAGCACTCCGGTTGGGATACGCTATAGAATTTGTACAGGGCAAATTATTTTCTACAACAGATGCAGTACTTCTATTGCAGGGTGGCTGCCTGGTACTCAATGCAGGCGCGCATTCTTTTGTGGATGGACCGGTTTGCAAAACAGGCGCTGAGGCATTCGAATTTCCTATCGGAACCGGAGGTATTTATGCGCCGCTGAGTATTGGCGGAAATGGAATAGCTACCGATTCTTTTATTGCCGTCTACAAACGAAGCAACCCGCAGCAGGTATCGGGTTTAATATATGAAGTGGCTATGCCTATTGATCATATCAGTTACGTGGAGTACTGGCAGCTTAAAACCAATTCCTCCGTATCGTCGCGACAGATAAGCCTGGCTGTCACCCCGCTGAGTTTTGTACGCAGCCTCGAATCGTTGCTGGTAGCACGTTATGCCGGCGATCGGTGGGTTAGTGAAGGGCTTAATGTAATTGTACCCGGACCAGGGCAACCTCCTTTTGTAACCGGCACGATCGGCTCAGAGGAAGCCGTAGAATCATATGGCTATTTTACCCTGGCAACGACAGAGACAGCCAGCGAAAATCCTTTACCCGTACGGTTCACCGATTTCTCCATCCGGTCATCTGCTGACGGGTTTCTGCAATTGAAATGGGCGATTGCAGATCAGCCGGATGACGCAATTGAATTTTTGATCGAAAAAGCCACCACTACCGGATTTTTTGTGCCCGTTGCGAGGGTCTCTGGCCGGCAGAATATTTCTCAGTACACTTATTACGACAGGGAAGCGGATCAGGTCGTTCGATACAGAATAAGAATGATGGACCCTGACAATACACTCGCTACATCAGCAGAATATTACTGGCAACCGGTAAGAAAACAAAACAACAGTATTCAATTGCTGACTTTATCAAAAGACCGGTTGAGGATTGAATGTCCTTTATTCCTTCATCATTTTCATCTTAATATAATTAATAGCAATGGGCAGATTGTATTCAGGCGTGTATGGCCCGCGCGCACAGCTCATGCATTTGCAGATATTGATCTGTCGGCGTGGCCACGTGGAATGTATTTTATAGAAGGAGTAAAAGACGGGAGAAAGATGGATGTAGGGAAATACCTGCATTGATGCATCTTACGAGAAGCGTGTTTGATCGTAGTGCAGTTGGTATTTGAATGTATTGGCTATGTCCGGAACGATGGGGATTAATAATTAACCGGCTTTATACATTAAAAGCAGCGGTTTAACCGTGTTTATTCAGAGAAAAAAAAGTTTCTTATTCTTTTACGTCACCCGGTTGTTGACAAATGAATGAAGTAATAGACCTTTATGCAAAATTATTAATTGGGACTTTTAGTTTTATTGGGCCATCATTTTCCTTATTAGTTCCAATTTTTTACCCGGCTTTTCTGCACTCCAGGCAGTGTCATATGGAAATATATGACAATCTCTCCAGGGTGTTTAACAGGTTTGATGGGGCCGGCACATTTGCGGATATGGAGAAGAGCGGAAGAAGAATTAAGAGATTGCTGGGAGAGAATCAAAAGGATATTCGTTTATTGAATCCAAAGCGACAAGGGAAAAGATTGTTTACATCGTTGTTGTCTGCTATTGCGCTTGTTATATTTTATTATTTCCAGCGATCGGATTTTTGGCCTTATCAGTATCAGATAGTGAGGGTTTGTACATTATTATTGAGTACAGTGAATTTTGGTTTTTCCCTGTTCGTGCTATGGCAGATATTTTGTATGGTAGTAAAGATTAAACAGGAGGAAAAGGAAGCATTTTTAATAAAACTTAAAACTATTGGTTATGGGTGATTTTAAAGTTGTAGAAGTGGTGAACGCCACAACCATTAAAGTGTCTCCACAATGGACGTTTCCCCGAGCTGATGGCACACCCCTGATTAGTAATCTGATAAAGATTAGTGGTTTAGATCTACCGGATACGAGTGAGTGGGTAATAGATCGTCTTAATATCCTGCTGCAGGATCGCGAAATCGACGCCTATAGTCCATCCATTACAGTAAATCATATGGCTCCGATTGAGTGCAGGGTTTTTCTGTCAGGGACTGATATCGTGTATTATTTCCCCGAACACGAACCAGCGAGGGATGCGCTCAAAAAGCGGTATGCTTAAATGTTATTGTTTCGGAAAAATGAATTGCTGACAGATCTTCGCATAGATTGCAGGCCAGCGATGCATTGCTGGCCTGTGTGCTATCCGGCGTTCAACTCCGGGTTTATGCCTTCATACGTTTTGACCACTCCCTGATTTTTTCCCTGAAGTTCTCCAACTCCTGTATTTGCTGGTTAATAAAGGAATTGTCTTTGAAGCTTCCTATTACTTTTTCCATTTCCTCAATGGAGTCGTACACCATTTTCCGGAATGGATTGCTATAGTCTTTGGCGCGGGATTCCTGCATTTGAGATACCATCCATTCGCGTGTCTGAAGAGCCTGACGCAACATTTTTTTGAAAACGCTCAGTGTAAGGCCGGCAGGTTTCAGTTCCTCCAGCTCCAGCAGGGAGGTAATGGCATGGAGGGCCTTCTGTTCAGCGTATTGGGCACTGTGTGCATGATAATATTCATGTATTGCATCCCAACTATTGACTTCGCCTGTATGTATCCGGCGAATCAGTTCCTGCAGAGCAGGTTGTGGCATTAATTGTCCGCCAATATTTACCCAGGCCGTACGGGGAGTGAGTTTATTATTACTGAAAAATGATTTCAGAGAATCACATTCCTGTTTTTCCATCAGGTAAAGCAGTTGTGTGACGCCATGGTATATGATCAGTTCTTTGAAGATTGCATACGATTCGGGAACTTTTATCAGTTTTACTTTTCGTTTGCTGTTTTCGATACCAGTAGCCAGTATTTCTTTTTTGCCCAGTGATTTTTGTTGCTCCAGCAGTTTTCGTCCGACTTTGATGGCGGCCTCATCCGTAATCCGCTCATTTTTCTTCATGCTTTTACCTGTGCAAAGCTGCAGGTATTGAAGTGCATCGAATAATTCGTTTACACTATCGGGAGCCAGGTAATCGTATTCGAGATACTGGTTTTTCAAAGAGCGTTTATCGCGGCTGGCATATTTCCCTTCATTGCGTGCCAGGGCATACATGTTGTACATAAACCAGTATCCGGGCATGATGACCAGCTGATCGCGGCTTACATCGTTGCTCACCAGCGAGAAGGGGATAGGTATGTTGAGCTCTGCCGGAAAATCTCCTTTTGCAATGATGGTAAATGAAGCAAATCGTGAATTGTGTTTCAGGCTTACGCAGAGGCCGGGCCAGAAGCCTCGTCCTGCAATCAATTCGCCATCAGCACCCCGGGAGTTATGATTCGAACCAATGGTGGCACCGGCGGCCATATTGCTTTGACCAGAGAGCAGGCTGGCGCAGAGAAATGAATTATTGTGGTGCTGCTCATGCGCCGGGAAAATGAGCGAGTTCAATACTTCACAACAGGAAATCGTGGAGTTGTCTCCCAGGAAAGAGTTGATAAGCCGTGCTCCATATTTGAGTTGCGAATGGGAAGCCAGGATGAACCGCACCGCTTTTACGCCGTAAAAGGCCTTACAGCCATAACCGATGATCCCATTTACCAGTTCGCAGCCTTCGCCGATCTGTGTAGGCGAATCGCCGGAGGAGTTGATGGTCAGATTTTTTAACTTATTGGCCCCTTTTATATAGGCGTCTGTGCCAATGAGACAGTCCTTGATGATACGGGTATTTTTTATTACGGAGCGGTCACCCACCATACCATAATAGCCCCGCTTATTGCTGAATTTATTTTCTGTAAATTCTTTCAGCTTTTGCATCAGCAGTTCATCGGCACGGTAGCGTGTCCAGAGCCAGGCATCGCCGGTTTGCATACCATCAAACAGCAGTACACTGCGACCTGCATTTTCATTGCAAAGCTCCATCCAGATACGAACGGCTTCCTTTTCGCCCTCCTTGATGATGCCATTTCCGAATTTGGCATGGTCGGTCACTTCCATTTCATTGATGTTGACCAGTATGACCTCGTTTCCGATAATGTAATGACTAAGATAATTTACGTTGTTGACAACAACATTATTGCCCAGATCGCAACTGATGATAGTGCTATTATACAGACCTACAGGAAGGCGTACGTCATGAAACTGCAGATAATAAGGCTGAAGTTCACCAATACGGACCAGTCCATAGAACTTACATTGCTGTACCAGCGATGTATTAAAGTTGTCATGCACGAGTACCTGTGTCCAGTCATCAGCTATATTGCCGTTAAGCTCCAGTTGTTTTATTTCGCTGGTAGTTAACGAGCGGAAAGAACCGGCACTGGCATTTTGCTCCATCCGCAGGTAGTATTCGTCTTTTCCTTTGGGCAAATAGGTTGTATCTATAAACTGATAACCCAGTTGCTTAACCGGTACTTTCAGGATTTTGTTCATGCTGTGATACTTGTTATGAATACGTGCTGCTGCGTAATGACTATTCTACCGTTACGGATTTGGCCAGGTTGCGCGGTTTATCTACATCCAGTCCTTTGAACACACCGATGTAATAGGCCAGCAGCTGCAGGGGAACCACACTCAGCATAGGGCCAACTATTTCATCAGCTTCCGGCACAATCATTACATCGTTTGATAACCCGGTAGATGTTGAATCGCCATCTGTGATCACCGATACAACCATGCCTTTGCGGGCTTTGATCTCCTGCATATTGCTGATCACTTTTTCGTGATAGGCATCGCGTGTGGCTACAAATACTACGGGAAGTGTATCGTCGACCAGGGCTATTGGACCATGTTTCATTTCTGCAGCGGGGTAACCTTCTGCATGGATGTAGGAAATTTCTTTGAGTTTTAATGCTCCTTCCAGTGCTACGGGGAAATTGTAACCACGACCGAGATAAAGGAAGTCGCGGGCGTCTTTATATTTTTCAGCAATAGCACGGATATGATCAGCCTGTTTGAGGATCCAGGCTACTTTTTCGGGTACTTCGTTGAGCTCATGCAGCAGGTTGTGGTAGCGCTCTGCCGAGATCGTTCCTTTGGTATGGGCAATTTTAAGTGCGATCATAGTAAGTACCGCCAGTTGTGCCGTAAAGGCTTTGGTGCTGGCCACGCCGATTTCAGGGCCAGCATGTGTATATGCCCCGCCATGTGATGCCCGGGCAATGGATGAGCCTACCACATTGACAACGCCCAGTATAATGGCACCTTTACTTTTTGCGGTTTCAATAGCCACGAGAGTATCGGCGGTTTCGCCGCTTTGCGATATTGCAATGATCACATCACCTTCATTGATCACGGGATTGCGGTATCTGAATTCAGAAGCATATTCTACTTCCACATTGATACGGCAGAGTTCTTCGAAGATATATTCAGCTACCAGGCCGGCATGCCAGCTGGTGCCACAGGCAATCATGATAATACGGTTGGCCTTGATGATCTGATCGGCATATTGCTGTATACCGCTCATGGTAATGGTGCCGGCTTCGGCATCGAGGCGGCCGCGCAGGCAATCATAGATTGTTTGTGGTTGCTCAAAGATTTCTTTGAGCATGAAATGATCATATCCGCCTTTTTCAATAGCTGCAAGATCTATATCGAGCTTTTGTACGTAAGGGGTAAGCTTCTCGTTGCCCAGGTTTTTCAGGATAAGTTCATCGGGACGTATAATGGCCAGCTCATAATCGTTTACATATACGACCTCTTTGGTGTATTCGAGCATGGGAGAAGCGTCTGAACCCAGAAAATGTTCTCCCTTACCGACACCGATCACAAGCGGACTGCCTTTGCGGGCGGCAATAATGGTTTCAGGATCGTCTGCATCAAGAAGCAGGATCACATAAGCGCCTACAACCCGTTTCAGCGCTACGCGCACGGCTTCTTCCAGTGAGCAGTTGTTGTTGTTGCGGATCTCTTCAATGAAATTGAGTAATACTTCTGTATCGGTATCGCTCTTGAATGTATATCCTTTGCGGAGCAGCTCATTTTTTAGTTGAGCATAGTTTTCTATGATACCGTTGTGGATCATGGCCAGTTTGCCGCTGGCAGACTGGTGGGGGTGGGCATTGCGGTCATTAGGTTCGCCATGCGTAGCCCAACGCGTGTGGCCGATGCCGGCATTGGCATGCAGGTTTTTTCCTACAACAGCATCTTCCAGTTCAGCGACCTTACCTTTTTTCTTGTATACTTTCAGGTCGCCATTATGCAGTGCAACACCGGTACTGTCATAGCCACGGTATTCCAGCCGTTTGAGCCCTTTAATGATAATGGGATAAGCTTCTCTGTGTCCTGTATATCCTACAATTCCACACATAAGGTTTAGATTTTAAAGGGCGAAGATACCATTTCTCGCTGGAATGCAAACGATTGTGTGCCTGCAAAAAAACGCAGTCAGAGCAGGGTGCCACTCAGGAACAGGTAGGCGACGGAAAAATAGATAAGCAAACCGGTCACATCGACCAGGGTGGCTACAAATGGTGTACTGGAGGCCGCAGGGTCGGCTCCCAGTCTTTTCAGTAAAAGTGGCAGCATCGAGCCCATCAGTGACCCCCACATTACAATACCAATAAGCGAGCAGCCCACAGTCAGTGCTATGCGCAGGTAATGTTCACCAAAAGTATCGGGAGAAAGGAGGTGCCAGACAAAGATCACTGATATGCCAATGGTGCAAAGGGTAGTACCCAATAACAGGCCTGAAAATATTTCGCGTCGCATGATCCGCCACCAGTCACGAATGGTGACTTCGCCCAGCGCCATTGCCTGGATGATCAATGTGGAAGCCTGTGAGCCGCTATTGCCGCCACTGGAAATGATCAGTGGTATAAAAGTGGCCAGGATCACTACTTTGGCTATCTCGTCTTCGAATTGCTGCATGGCCGAGATCGTGATCAGTTCTCCGAAAAAAAGAATGATGAGCCAGATAATTCTTTTCTTATAAAGCCGTGCGATAGGCATTTCGATATATGGTTCTTCGAGTGCAGCGGTACCGCCCATTTTCTGCATATCTTCTCCAAATTCTTCAGCAGCTACCCACAGTACGTCGTCAATGGTTACAATACCCAGCAGCTTATTGCTGTTGCTGACAACAGGCAATGCCACGCGGTTGTTCATCTTGAATACTTCACTCGCCATTTCCTGATCATCATAGGCATGCAGGGCCACCACGCGGTCATCCATCAGTTCCTCTACCTTGCGGTCAGGCGGGTTGAGGATAAAATCACGGATGCGGATATCATCCAGCAATTCTCCTTTTTCATTGATCACATAGATTACGTTGATGGTCTCACTGTCTTTGCCATACTTGCGGATCGTGGCAAAAACCTCTTCGATGGTATTGTCGGGGTATACATACACATAATCGGGTGTCATCAGGCGGCCGATGCTGTTTTCGGGATATCCCAGCAGGCTAAGGGTGATCTTGCGTTCTTCCGGATCGAGGAGTTTGATCAGTTCGCGTACAGCATTGCTGGGCAGCTCTTCCAGAAAATCGGTACGGTCATCGGCCGGTAATTCATTGAGTAGCGATGCAATGGTATTGGGCGGTAAGGTCTGGATAATTCTTTTCTGTGTGGGAAATTCAAGGATCTTGAAGACGCTGGCTGCACGGTGTACCGACATATTGGCCACGATCTGACTTTCATAATCAGGGTATTCATATACCAGGTCAGCTACATCGCTGATGTTCTGATCGTTCAGAAAATCGCGGATATGCAGTTTATCCTCCGTAAGGATGATTGCTTCAAATTGTTCGCGGATCGATAGCTGTTCTTCTAATTCCTCGGGCATGCATCAAATTTACGAACTACAGCCTAACAAGGATGAAGCCAGTGTTAAATCACCGGCATATCCATCCTTCATTCTTTCCGAAATCTTTATTTTCGGGGATATGATTCTGCCGGATTTATTTGTGGCTCCATCGCCCGGGCGCGACCGGGGTGTATTTACAGCTGTTGATCTGCCCGCCAATACAGTGATTGAGATCACACCAGTCATTGTCATGTCCGCGGGCAACCGGCAACTGCTCGATCAAACCCTGTTGCACGATTATATTTTTGAATGGCTGGTAGAAAAAGAAGCGGAGGCCTGCTGTATGGCCCTGGGCTATGTACCGTTGTACAATCACAGGAGTCCGGCCAATTGTGATTATGAAATGGATTTTGCCAATCGTCTTATCCGGATCCATACTGTGATGCCTGTAGCTGCCGGTGAAGAATTATTTATCAATTATAATGGGGAATGGGATAATACCGCACCGGTATGGTTTGATACAAAATAAAAAAGCCACCCGAAGGCGGCTTTAAAGCTATTTTATTGGTTTGATCAATCAAACCGGATTTGTCCTCTTATTTCACCAAACCAGCGATACAGGAATGCACCTGAACCTGAAACGGGCAACATGGTTTTGGTGTGAACGGTTACAAAATAGAGTCCGTTGAGCAGGTCCTGTTGTTTTACTTTCACACCATCAACAAGCAATGTACCTGTATAGGAACCTGTAGAAGGGTAAAGGGGTTTGAACGGAGCACTGGTGCCTCCGGTAAATTCCTGCAATACAATATAAGGAGTGGTCGTGTATGAAGTAGGATTGGCACCAGTAAAGGAGGGATTCAGAACCGGATACCCTACTGGAGCAGGTCCGCAAATACGGATGGCAACCACACTGTCTGACAAACCAGACCATGTCAGGCTGTAATTAATAATACCCACGCGTTTATCATAGCTGACAGACAGGTTACCGAGTCCGGCGGTCGGACTGGCAACAGGAGCTACCTGCGCACCTGTGACCGGAATGTCCGATTTGGAATAAGCATTGACTTTATCTTTCTCACTATCCTTTTCGCACGAGGTAATGGTACTGGTCAGGGCAAGGCAGAGAGAGGCCAGGGCAGTTAGTTTAAACAATTTCATGGTTGCATGATTTGCAGTAAATATAAGAATAAATTGTTTTTAGCCCATTCTGCCCCTTTTCTTTTGCCATGGCGTTTATAAAATGTTCAAAAGCCGGTCCGGGAGCCGGTTTCAGGGCTTATTGTTTTATAAAACGGCCCTGAAAAGGAGGCATATCTGCCGTGCTGATCCGGATAAAATAGAGGCCGGGTGTCAGCCGCTCTGTGTGAGTGAATACAGCAGCGATCTGCCCTTTTTCTATCAGGGGAAATAATTGCTGGTGCCAGATGCGACCATCCGCCCCGGTGATCAGTACTGTAGCCTGCTGCATCCGTTGCGGACTCTGGATATAAAGAGCTTCGGCATGAAGTGTTGTGGGGAATAAACGGATATTGCTGAAGGCCCCATCTATCCGGGCTATGGGTGAATAGGTAACAGTTCCGCGGGTATCGGTCATCCGCAGGCGATAGAAAAATCGCCTGTCTGCCGCATCAGGGTCGGTAAAACGATAAGTAATCCGGTTACTGACCTTTGTACCTTCTGTACCATGGAGAGAACCTATGGCCGAAAACCGGGTACCATCGCTACTGCGTTCCACTTCAATTTTTACGGGATCACTTTCTCCGCTAAGCTCCCATTTTAATACATTTTGCTGTTGTTCACGATTGGCCGCAAATGAAAGCAGGTCGATCTTCAGAATGATATTTGACTGCATTTGAAAGCTGATCCGGTTGTCGCCTCCGTTTTCATAATACTCCAGTACCATATCAGTAAGCCCGTTGAGATTTATGGAATAGACAGAAGTAGTAAAAGATTGATCACCCCAGCGGTCAATGATCCAGGTAGCACCGCCATCCATACTCAGCCGGTATCCATCATCGCCTCCCACTACAAAAGTGTAATTGCCGAAAGGGAAATTTTTGCGTAATCTGAAACGCACACTAAAGGTTTCGGTTTGCACACTGCAATGACTGGTAGGAAAAAGTGTATTACTGCCGCCAAAATCTTCGTCAAAACTGGCATACCCGGTACTGCCAAGCAGTACCACGCCTTTATAGGTATTGAAATTAGTACCATCGTATACATACCCCCGCCAGCGGTCATTGGTGCCATATTCTGCAGTGTTTTCCGATCCTATGCAGGCCGTACCCATCGAAAAGGAAATGCGATTATCGCCTTCGTTTTCATAAAATTCAAGGACCAGATCATAAGTACCATCAAGGTAGGCAGATGCAGTACTGATTGTATAACCCTGGTCGACCCAGCGGTCGATAATCCAGGTGGCACCCCCGTCTATACTCAACCGGTAGCCATCATCGCCACCTACGGTGAATTCATAGCCACCTGCAGCGAAGGTCCTGGTCAGTTTATAGCGGACGCTGTAAGTAGAAGTATAGATGGAACATCCATTGGTAGCATAATTGACATTGCCGCCGCCAAATGACTGATCAAATGCCGGATTGCCGGCTGTACCTTCTGTTACATAGCCGGCATAACCGGTAAAATTTGTATTATCATATACATAACCAATCCAGACATCGCCCGTACCATAACTGACCTGATCGCCCTGCGGAGTACATTGAGCGTCGGCGGCAAAACAGGCAATAATGCCAATAAATGACAGGAGTAAAAGTTTCTTCATAGTATTGGATTAAGTAATTACACTTAGCAGCCAAGATAACGGCATATAACTAAGGGTTATTACTTAGTATCCGAATACTTGAGAAATGTCAAACCGAAATGCGTTAAATCAGGTATTCTTACCAGGTAAAAACACTTAATTCAACACCGATCTGCATCATATTAGTGAATTTTATTCTTGATTTCCTGCAACTTAAGCAGAGCCTCGACTGGTGTCAACCGGTTAATATCGAGGTCGGCCAGCGTTTCCCGGATTTCAGAAAAGGTCTCCGAATGGGCATCAAAAATGGACATCTGAAACTGGGGACCGGCCAGTTGTTTTACTTTTTCGGAAGTGCTTTCGGCCTTTTGTTCCCCTTCGGCAGCGGCATGCATACTTTCCAGTTGGGCCAGTATCTCGTTGGCGCGTTTGATAAGGGAGGGGGGCATGCCGGCCATCCGCGCTACGTGAATACCAAAACTGTGGGTACTGCCTCCGGGCGCCAGCTTGCGTAAAAAGATGATCTTATTACCCACCTCTTTGTTGGTAATATGATAATTCTTAACGCGCGCCAGGCGTTGCTCCAGTTCATTCAGTTCGTGGTAGTGTGTGGCAAAAAGAGTTTTAGGTTGCTGGGCGGCATTATGCAAATGTTCGGCAATGCTCCAGGCTATGGAAATACCATCGTAGGTAGAAGTACCGCGGCCGATCTCATCGAGCAATACGAGGCTGCGGTTGGTGATATTATTGATAATGGAAGCCGTTTCGTTCATTTCCACCATAAAGGTTGATTCACCTCCGCTCAGGTTGTCGGAAGCGCCAACACGGGTGAATATTTTGTCGGTCAGTGAGATGAGCGCTTCTGTGGCCGGCACAAAACTACCGATATGGGCCATCAGGGTGATCAGTGCCGTCTGGCGCAGCAATGCGCTCTTACCACTCATATTGGGGCCTGTAAGGATGATGATCTGCTGATCCGTTTTATTTAAAACCAGGTCATTGTTGATATAGGTTTCACCGGCAGGCAGGTGACGCTCAATGACCGGATGCCGTCCTTCTTTTACGATCCATTCATCACCTTCATGCAATTCAGGCTTTTTATAACGATACTGAATAGCATTGCCGGCAAAACAGCTGAGGCAATCCAGGACGGCAGCTACATGGCCGTTGTTTTGTAAAGCATTGAGGTATTCCATCAATCCGCTTACCAGATCTTCATACAGTTGTAGTTCGAGTACCAGTATCTTTTCTTCGGCACCCACGATCTTTTCTTCATAATCCTTCAGTTCTGGTGTAATATACCGCTCGGCATTGGCCAGGGTCTGTTTACGCATCCAGGTCTCCGGCACTTTGTTTTTGTGCGAATTGGTAACCTCGAGATAATAACCAAATACGTTGTTGAAACCGATCTTGAGTGAACTGATACCAGTGTTTTCGGCTTCCTTGGCCTGCAGGCGCGCCAGGTATTCCTTACCACTATGAGCTATTTCGCGCAGGCTGTCGAGTTCTGTACTGATGCCGTTGCTGATAACGCCACCTTTGGCGGTAACGGCTGGGGGATTTTCCATCAGTTCCCGGGCAATTCTTTCTGCGACCTGCGGGCAGGGATGAAGTTTATTTCCCAGTTGTTGGAGATAGGGATTGGCGGCGCTTTCACAAAGCTGTTTCAATAAAGCAATCTGCTGCAGGCCACGTCCGAGTTGAGCTACTTCGCGCGGGTTGATCTTGCGCAGCGGTATTTTGGATACCAGGCGTTCAATATCGCCGCACTGCTTTACTGCCTGACTGATCTGCTGGCGCAGATCTGTTTCGCGGATAAAATATTCGACCAGCGTCAGCCGCTCATTGATCTGCCGCATATCTTTTAGCGGAAAAACGATCCAGCGTTTGAGCAGCCTTGCGCCCATTGGGGATACGGTATTATCCAGTACACTCAGCAACGTATGATTGCCTTCGGCATGGCCATATACCAGCTCGAGGTTGCGGATTGTAAAGCGGTCCATCCACAAAAAATCATCACGGTCTATGCGTTGCAGGGAGGTTATATGCTGCAGATGCGGATGCTCGGTATCTTTCAGGTAATGGATCACTGCACCGGCCGCAATCAATCCCAGTTGCAGGTCATCTACCCCAAACCCTTTGAGCGAATGGGTTTGAAAGTGTTTCAGCAGCGTTTCTGTGGCATAGGGCAGGTCAAACAGCCATTCATCCATGGTATAGGTATAGATACGTCCGCCAAACTGCTCCTTGAATTTTTTCTGATGCTGCCGTTGAAATATTACTTCGGCAGGCCGGAAACTTTGCAACAGTTTATCTGCATATTCGCGGTCGCCCTGGGCCAGAAAAAATTCGCCTGTTGAAATATCGAGGAAGGCAAGCCCATATTGATCGTCGGTGGTAATATGCAGACCTGCCAGGAAATTATTGCTGTTATGTTCCAGTAGTTTGTCATTTACGGCAGTGCCGGGTGTGACCATCTCGGTAACGCCTCTTTTTACCACACCTTTTGCCTGTTTGGGATCCTCCAACTGGTCACAAACGGCTACCCGGTAGCCAGCCTTAACCAGTTTATGGAGATAGGTGTCAATAGAATGGTGGGGAAAGCCTGCCAGTTCGGAGGCGGCAGCGGCGCCATTATTACGTTTCGTAAGGGTGATCCCCAGTACCTGTGAGGCAATAATGGCATCCTGGCCAAAAGTTTCATAAAAATCACCTACACGGAAAAGAAGGATCGCATCGGGGTATTTCTGCTTGATTGCCCGGTGCTGCTGCATCATGGGAGTCTCTGATTGATTCGATTTGGCCATTTTTTCTTCATTTCAGGCCTGCCCGGCAAGCCATGGCGACAAAAATAAGGAAGTGTTTTGTGTAAGGCAGCTGTAAACGGCATCTGTAGATAAAAACTTACTTATGCGTGTATATCTGTTTTTAATCAGTACTCTTATGGGGCTCAATCTGCGGGCGCAGGATACCGTGCGTACCCAGGCCACCATGAATAAAGCCACCGTATATTTTGGCTATGGAGCCGAACTTTCGCACGAAGCAAAAGCCATGGTATCTGCCACCACCCGCTACATTATCATTGATCAGCTGAGTACCAGTCTCGATGTGGGGAGCTTGCAGGTAAGCTGTCCGGAAGATGTATCTATCCTGTCACAACAGTTCCTGTTGTATACACCGCCTTCCGCAGCACCCGTAAAAAGCCGGGAACAACTGCAGGCAGAAGACAGTCTGCGGGCGCTCAACCGCGAAGTGCTGCGAATGGAAAACAAGATCCAGATAGAACAGGAAACCATGAATAAAACAGGGCTGCTGATAGAAGCCACACTGGGCGGACAGGGAGGTAAGAATGTTACCAGTGCCGAAGTGCTCAAACTCGTGGAGTATTACAATGCACGGATTGAAACAGCACGCAATAAGATATTTGGTATGAAAGAACAGGTAACCAGTCTGCAGGAACAGATCGCAGCCCTGCGCACAAAAATTGATCAAATGAAACAATCAGGGATCAAACAGCCCAAAACCACGGGCCGCCTGATACTGCAGGTATTGAGTCGCCGTGCAGGACAGATTCCTGTTACCCTTAGTTATTATACACCCCAGGCCGGCTGGACACCTGTATATGATGTGCGGGTAAACTCAAAAACCAATAAAGTAAAAATGATCTATAAAGCGGCACTCACACAGACCACTGGTCTTGACTGGACGCAAACCCGTCTTTCGCTCAGTACCGGCACACCCAGGTTTGGCGTGATGGCTCCTGTACTTACTCCCTGGAACCTGCAGTTGTATGTTCCCGAAATGTATAAAGCCATGCAGGATCGTGCTGCCTATATGAATAGCAGACGTAATCAATTACAGAGCTTTTCCAAAGAGAAAGACCTAGCCGAAGTAGTGGTAACCGGCTATGGTACTGACCTCGAGATCAGGCAACTGAATGACACATCACGCTTTACCAGTACTATCCAGGACTTTACCACACTTTCGGAGGGGCAGCTCAATACCAATTATGATATCGATCTGCCTTATTCTATCACCAGCGATGGTCAACTGCACAGTGTGGCTATTAAGGAAGAGGACGTAAACTGCTTTTTTAAAAACTATGCAGTACCAAGGGTAGATAAGGATGCTTATCTGCTGGCGGAAATTGCTGATTGGCAAAACCTGGATCTGCTTCCCGGTGAGGCTAATATTATCATGGACGATACCTATATTGGTAAAACCAGTATTGATCCCAATATCACCACCGATACACTTCATCTGTCGCTGGGACGCGATGGCCGCGTAGCCGTGAAACGGTCATTGCTGAAAGAACTGAGTAGCCTGAAATCATCTGGAGGCAATAACCGGCAGACATTTACCTACGAGATCATTGTAAAGAATAATAAATCTACCGATGTAAATCTTTTACTGAAAGATCAGTATCCATTGAGCAGTATCAAAGAAGTAGAAGTAAAGCTGGATGATGCCGGTGGTGCTATGATCAATGAAGAACTGGGTGTACTTACCTGGAAGCTGGAACTGAAACCCGGCGAAAGCAAAAAGCTCCGGTTCTCTTACAGTGTAAAGTATCCGAAGGATAAAAAGATCGTGAATTTAAGATAAGGGTGAAAAGAAGCAGGTGAAAAGAAGGTGGCAGGCTCTGTCACCTTTTTTATTGCAGGCAGGTCAAATAGAGGTAAGAGGTGAAGGGGTAATGGTGAAAGGCTGAATGGGTTACTGGATGGCGGGGGTAGCCATTTTACTTAATTAATGCGCAGTAAAACAGCCAGTTGTAAATGTAAAGAATATGTTAAAGCGATTATTCGAAATTCTTCGTACGAATATTATCGTATTTTAGCGTCTCTAAACCACAAACTGATAAATGAGAAAAATTATTTTGCTGGCACTGTTTCTTTGTTGCCAGATGGCCATGCTTCATGCCCAGGGTATCCTAAAAGGACGTATTCTGGATTCGGCCAGTAAACAACCGCTGGCTCTCGCCACCGTTACTGTTTTCAAAGCCGCCGATACAGCCATTATCACCTATCGCCTTAGCGACCCCGAAGGCAATTTCAAGATACCGGGTATACCGACTGATCTGAATTGCCGTGCCGTCATTTCATTTTCCGGTTATGGCATTTTCCGTAAGGAATTTGTAATAAATGCCGGGCAGGGAACTTTTGATATGGGAGAGATACAAATGGCGACAGATGCCAAGTCGCTCGATGAGGTACTGGTGATTGCCGAACGTCCACCGGTTATTGTAAAAAAAGATACGATTGAATTCAATGCATCAGCATTTAAAACATTACCCAATGCCCTGGTGGAAGACCTGTTGAAAAAACTACCGGGTGTGCAGGTAGATAAAGAGGGTAATATTGCCGTAAATGGAAAACCGGTGAACCGGATACTGGTAGATGGAAAAGTATTTTTTGGCGATGATCCCAAAATGGCCACCCGTAATCTGCCTGCCAATGTGATCGATAAAGTGCAGGTAACAGATGATAAGGAAGAGTTGATGCGGAATGGCGATGATAATATCAATAACGTAGGAAAAGTAGTCAACATTACACTGAAGAAAGGAGTGAAAAAAGGGTGGTTTGGAAAACTCTATGGAGGCGGAGGCACCGATAAGCTCTATGAAGTGGGAGGCATTGCCAATATTTACCGCGATACATTACAACTGAGTGTACTTGGCTATATGAACAATCTCAATAAAGCCGGCTTCAGCTATTCTGAACTGATGCAGGCAGGTGGTCTGCAGCGTAACCGGAGTAACAGCAACGGCACCAGCATCAGTGTCTGGAACAGTCCTTCGGGAGGATCGAGTGTATCCATCAACGGTGTGAATTTTGGTGGTAACCAGGGGCTGGGAGGGTTGTCGACCAGTAAGGGCGCCGGCTTTAATATGAATCATGCACCCAGTACCAAAAAATCCTTTTTTCTTCAATACTTCCATGGCAATGTACATACAGACCGCCTCACCGAAACGGAAACGCAGCAGTTTAACGGCGATACCGTGGTGCGCAATAAGACTGTACTGAATGGCCGAACGATTTCCTATGCACACAACATAGGCGCAGGTGCCCGCCTGCTGCCGGATTCGGTAACCAATATCCTGATCAACGCCAACTATACACTGGGCCTTACCAAAGACAGCCGGACCAGTTTGATCAGCAGCACCAACAGTTTGCTGGGCGATCTCAGCAGTGGAGATGTGCTGCAGCGCAACGATGGCGATAATCATTACTACCGGCATTCTGTATATATCACACGTCTTTCGAGAACGAAGAAAGGCCGCCGTTTTAATATCAGTCACAACCTGGATATTAATAACCGGTACAATGATCTCAACACCAATACCGGTCTTGAATTTTATTATCCCACCGCATATGACAGCCTGGCCGCGCAGTTGCGCAATGAGCGTATACCCCGTACAGATGCCAGTGTGGGCTTTAACCTGAGTGAGCCACTCAGTAAAAAAATTACATTACGAATGGGTGGCCGGTATGAATATGGCCGGATCACCAATAAGGTGAGCACCTTCAGCAAAGACCCGCTGGGTCAGGATCCTGATGTGCCGGATGCGGCTCGCAGCAGCCGTTTCAACCGTCACAGCAACCGGATATTGCTGATGCCGACAGTGGAATTTAAAATAAAGGATATTACCATTTCTTCCGGTATACGGGCCCTGTTTCAGTATATGGATAATGATCTGGCTTCACTGCCGGCGCCTGTTAAACAAAGCAGTTCAGATATCCTCCCGGCGTTGAGTTTTATGTATAAAACGCTAAACCTGGCGTATAGCCGCGATGTATCTCTGCCTTCTTATGTATATCTCCTGCCGGTGAGCGACAATACCAATCCATACTTTATTACGAAAGGCAATACTTCATTGCGTCCCACACAGCGGGATAACCTTTCTGTAAATTATTATTTCAATGATCCCAAACGATCACTCAATGCAAGTGTATATGCCAATGGAGGATTCGCCAAGAATGATGTGGTACAAAGTATAACCATAGATGAAAAAGGCGTGCAGACAACCATGCCGGTGAATGCCAACGGCAGCAAGAATTTTTACATCAATTACAACCTGTATAAACAATACAAGAACAACCAGCGATTCATATTTTCCTGGAATACAGGAGCCAATTATAACTATAACAAAAACCGCCTGCTGTATAATGCGGAACAAAGCTGGCAGACCACCTGGAATATGGGACAATGGGCAGGCATTGGCCTCAACTGGAACGATAAGTTTGAATGGAATTCAAGCGTATACTTCAACTATAACTTTACACGCTACTCCAGTGCCCGGTTTAACCGCCTCAACATACAGTCGCGCAACTGGGAGAATGAATGGATACTCCGCTGGCCCCAACATGTGATATGGGAAACGCAGGTAGCGTATAATTTCAACAGCAATGTGCCGGTGGGTGCTCCCAAAGAAATCGTCCGCTGGAATGCTGCTGTCAATTTTACCATGCTCAAAGATGAAGTGGGTGTGTTGCGCCTGAGCGTATTCGATATCCTGAATCAAAATCAGAATGTATCTGCCTATGCTAACCGCAATATGATCACTATGAGCCAGACCAATACACTTACGCAATACTTTATGGCCACATTTACATACAATGTAAGGGCGGCTGGCGTGAAGAAAAAAGTCGGCGGCAGGGAGAGGCTTTTCCTTTTTTGAGTTGTAAGTGATAAGTAGTAAGTTATAAGTTTCGACGTGAGGATCACTTAAAACCTATAACTTACTACTTATTACTTAATCTCAAGCCCCGTCTATGCGTAAGTTTTTTAAAATCATTTTCCTGTCACTCTTTGTGCTGATCCTGGCTTTCAGTGCCTTTGCATTCATCAGTGGCAAGACTTATTTGTTCAAAGCTGTTTATTACAATTTTGCAGATATTGATGATTATAAAATTTTTTCAAATGATACGGTAGCTGCTTCGCCGGGAACCGACTGGCCGCAGGCTCTGGGATATAATAACTCGGCTATCCCCGGTGATATGAAGGAACTGCTCGATGAGCTGAAAACAGTGGCATTGCTGGCTGTTAAAGACGGGCAGGTGATTTCAGAAAATTACTGGGATGGGTATTCGGATTCTTCCTGGTCCAATTCCTTTTCGATGGCCAAGAGTATTACCA
Organism: Chitinophagaceae bacterium; assembly: GCA_047600605.1. Classification (GTDB taxonomy): domain Bacteria; phylum Bacteroidota; class Bacteroidia; order Chitinophagales; family Chitinophagaceae; genus CAYMZZ01. The sequence continues at coordinate 1,198,685 of JASGKK010000002.1, forward strand.
GTCTGCTCATTGGGGTAGCGATCAGGGAAGGAAAGATCCGTTCGGTAGATCAGCCGGTGGGCGACTTTTTGCCTGCGTTCAAAGAAGGTACTGCTGCCCGTCTGCGTATACGTGATCTGCTTACTATGAGCAGTGGCAGCGATTGGGATGAAAGTTATGCCAACCCTTTGTCAGTAACGACAGAAGCTTATTATGGCAATGATCTGTACAAGACTGCCACGAGTGTAAAAATCACCCGCGAGCCGGGAAGTCTGCATGCTTATAAATCAGGCGACACACAGTTATTGGGTTTGCTGCTGGAAAAGGCCACCGGTCAATCGCTGAGTCAGTATGCAGCAGCCAAACTGTGGCAGCCATTGGGTGCCATGCATCCGGCCCTGTGGAGTACTGACAAAAAAAATGGTGAAGCCAAGGCCTATTGCTGCTTCAATAGCAATGCCCGCGATTTTGCTCGTATCGGACAAATGATGCTGGACAGTGGCCGCTGGAAAGGTGTACCCATCATTGATTCGGCTTACTATGCGCAGTCAATCAGCCCCTGCATGATTCCTGATGAAACCGGTCAGCCCTGTAATTATTATGGGTATCAGTGGTGGCTGATGCCAGCCTATAAGGGTGTATTTTATGCCCGCGGTATCCTGGGACAATACATTATTGTAATACCCTCCAGCCGGGTCGTTATAGTACGGCTGGGCCATAAACGATCCTCCCGGCAGGTAAACGGAGCTCCTGCCGAAATAGATGCCCTTATCCGCTGGGGGCTTAGTCTGTAAAGCCTGGTCAAATCAAACGTCTTTGAATTACCTTTGCCGCTATGCGAAAACTGAGCATGGAGGAGCTGGGGCGAAAGTCGGTGGATGAATTCAGGCATTCTCCCAAAATCCCTATTGTAGCTGTACTGGAGAATATCCGCAGTGCCTATAATGTAGGCAGCGTATTTCGTACTGCCGATGCTTTTTTACTGGAAGCTATTTACATCGTTGGATATTCTGCCCGGCCCCCGCATAAGGAGATCCGCAAAACAGCTCTTGGGGCAGAAGAGAGTGTCACCTGGAAACATTTCCATACAACCACACAGGCGCTTGAAGCCCTCGAAGCAGAAGGATATACGGTATATGCAGTCGAACAGGCGGAAGGAAGTATACCACTTCATGAGTTAACCGTTGACCCGGATCAGAAAATAGCTGTAGTATTCGGCAATGAAGTCACAGGCGTGGAGCAATCCACTATCAACCGCTGTGCCGGATGTATTGAAATACCGCAACTGGGTATGAAACATTCCCTGAACATTGCTACGGCAGCGGGTGTTGTCTTATGGGAGCTGGTAAGACAGGGATTACCGGAAAAAGAAAAAACAGCCGCCAGACCGGCTGATCATTAAAAGAAATGAAATGCGCGGAGTAAAGAACTATCTGAGCCTGATCAAATTTTCGCATACCATTTTTGCCATGCCCTTTGCCATGATCGGATTTTTTCTGGGTGTGGTATCTGTGGAGAAGGAAACTCATTCCAATCCCTGGTATATGCGTTATGGATTGACATTTGTGCTGGTGATCCTGTGTATGGTGTTTGCCCGCAGCGCAGCCATGGCATTTAACCGTTATCTCGACCGCCGGTTTGATGCCCGCAATCCACGTACTGCCATCCGGGAAATACCTGCAGGAATTCTGAAAGCCAATAGTGTGTTGCTGTTTACCATCGCAAATGCTGTGTTGTTTATTGCGGCAGCCTATTTTATTAACCCGCTTTGTTTTTACCTGTCGCCGATAGCTCTGCTGGTGGTATTGGGATACAGTTATACCAAACGGTTCACTCCATTCTGCCACCTGGTACTGGGGCTTGGGTTGTCGCTTGCACCAATTGGTGCTTACCTGGCGGTGACGGCAGCGTTCAGTTTACTCCCTGTTCTGTTTTCGCTGGCTGTGATATTCTGGGTGAGTGGTTTTGATATTATCTATGCCCTGCAGGACGAAGAGTTTGACCGGTCACAGGCATTATATTCAATTCCTGCCTGGCTGGGAAAGGCCCGTGCGCTCCGTTTTTCTGAAATGCTGCATGTGCTCAGCGCATCCTGTGTGATACTGGCCGGCTGGTACGGCAGTTTTAGCTGGCTGTACTGGGCAGGCGTGGCAGTCTTTGCTGGTATGCTGGTATACCAGCACAGTATTGTAAAACCGGGCGACCTGCGTCGGGTAAATCTTGCCTTCATGACTGCCAATGGCATAGCGTCGGTCGTGTTTGCATTGTTTGTGATCAGCGATATTTTTATATCCCGTTAGCAGTGTCTGTACTGTTAACATCAATTTTATAGTATGGCACGTATCATGGCAATTGATTATGGATTGAAAAGAACCGGGCTGGCGGTCACGGATCCATTACAGATCATTGCCACAGGTCTTACTACAATTGATACGCAGCAGCTTATTCCCTTTTTAAAAAAATACCTGGCCCAGGAAGTGGTGGAACTCATTATCATCGGAGATCCCAAAAACCTCGACGACAGCGATACACATGCCACACCGCTGGTCAACCGGTTTATCGGGGCCCTGCAGAAAAATTTTCCGCAAATACCCGTGCAGCGGGTAGATGAGCGCTTTACTTCTGTGCTTGCCAAACGGGCCATGCTCGATATGGGACTCAGAAAACAGCAGCGCCGCAATAAAGCCCTGGTCGACGAAATCGCGGCAACCATTATGCTTCAGGAGTATATGCAATCACGATAAGGTATTCGGGACATTTGGGCGATAAGCGTTACCTTTGCACCGCAATTTAATACAGGAACAACACGATTTTTGGAATGATTCTTCCTATTGTAGCATATGGACATCCCGTGCTTCGCAAAGAAGCCGAAGATATTGATGCCGGGTATACCGGCCTGGCCAAACTCATTGAAGATATGTGGGAAACCATGTATGCCAGCAACGGCGTGGGACTTGCCGCACCTCAGATCAATCGCAGCATCCGCCTTTTTGTAATTGACACAGAGCAGATGTTTGCCAATATGGATGAGGAGGAAAAAGAGGAATATCCTGACAGTCCGGGCCTCAAAGCGGTATTTATTAATGCTCATATCGAAGAGCTGGATGGAGAGGAGTGGGCCTATAATGAAGGATGCCTCAGCATTCCTAAAATAAGGGAAGATATTGTGCGCAATGAAGAAGTGACACTCACCTATTGCGATGAGAATTTTACAGAGCATACCAAAACCTTCAGTGGTCTGACAGCGCGGGTGATCCTGCACGAATACGATCACATAGATGGAAAATTGTTCATTGATCATATCAGCCCGCTCAAACGAAAGCTGATGAAGAGTAAATTAAATGATATTTCAAAAGGGAAAATACAGGTAGACTATAAAATGCTTTTCCCGGAGAAGTAACTACCGCATGAAACTAAGAACAGTCTTATCGTTTCTATTACTTTTATCAATTACAGTCAGGGCGCAGGTGCCTGCAGATTCGCTGGAGGCGCAGCGGCTGGCAAGTATGATTTCACTCTCCGAGGTAGTGGTGCGCACCGATATCAACGTAGCTAAATTTATCGAGCGGGTAAAAAATGACAGCACTTTCTACAAGGCCTTCAAAAATCTCCGCATACTCGGTTTTACATCACTCAACAACATCTGGATCCGCGATAAAAAAGGAAAGCAACTGGCCGGTTTACAAAGCAAGACCCGTCAGATCAGGAATGCCGATTGCCGCACAATGGAAGTAATGGAAGAAACCGTACAGGGCGATTTCTACGACCGCCAGCATCAGTACAATTATTATACGGCCGAACTCTATGCATCTTTGTTTTTTACAAAAGGGAAAGTCTGTAACGAAACAAATATTGTTGGCAGCAATCAGTTCAGCACCCGTGGTAAAAAAGGAGTGGAAAAACACAAGGAACAACTGAAACTCCTGATGTTTAATCCTGGTAAACGGGTGCCAGGTATTCCACTGATGAGCGATCGCAAACTGGATATTTTTGATCCTGATCAGGCAGCGTATTACGATTTTTTTATTGATCAGGAAGTGTATGAAGGCCGGTCATGTTATATCTTTTCGATAACGGCACGCCCTGATCTTAGCGCTGGTCAGCGCGATAAGATTGTAATTGATAAAATGGTCACCTGGTTTGATGCCAAAACCATGGAGGTGATGAAACGCAATTACAGTCTTAGCTACGATGCCGGGGTATATGATTTTGATGTGGACATAGAAGTAGAACTCACTCATTTTGGTGAGCTGCTGGTGCCCAAAACACTTCGCTATACGGGCAACTGGGATGTGATGTTCAAGAAAAGGGAGCGGGGTGGTTTTGCCGCCACTCTATTCGACTTTACCCATTAGTCTGTTTATATCCTGTCGTACTTACATATTTACGCCACTTGTCGATGACCTGTGTCATATCATCTGGCAATGGAGACTCGAAAAAGATTTCCTTGCCGGTGCCGGGATGTACGAATCCAAGAGTGCGGGCATGAAGTGCCTGCCGGGGGCAGATGGCAAAGCAGTTATCTACAAACTGTTTGTATTTGGCAAAGACAGTACCCTTTACAATCTTATCGCCGCCATAAAAATCATCGCTAAACAACGGATGACCAAGATATTTCATATGCACCCTGATCTGGTGTGTACGACCGGTCTCGAGTACGCATTGTACCAGGGTCACATAACCAAACCGCTCCAGCACCTGGTAATGCGTAATGGCGTCCTTGCCATGATCACCTTCGGGATAGGCCTCAAATAATTTACGGAAGCGGAGATGCCTTCCTACATGTGCGCGTATAGTGCCGCTGTCTTCTTTCATATCGCCCCATACCAGCGCCATATACTGACGCTTTACGGTATGATCAAAAAACTGGCGAGCCAGCTGACGCATGGCGTGATCGCGCTTGGCCAGTACCAGCAGTCCACTGGTATTTTTATCGATCCGGTGTACCAGACCAAAGCGGGGAAGGGTTTGCTCACTCAGTCCTGGCTGCTGCTGCTGCAGGTACCAGGCTACACCATTGAGCAATGTGCCTGTATAATTGCCACTGCCCGGATGCACCACCATACCGGCAGGCTTATTGATCACCATCAGGTCTTCGTCTTCAAAAACAATATTGAGCGGAATATTTTCCGGTACAATCTCTGTCTCATCGGGACTCATATCCGAATAAACCGTGATGTCTTCCAGGCCTTTTACTTTATAGTTCGGACGCACCTCTTTGCCATTTACGAGCACCATGCCGCTATTGATAGCCTGCTGCAGTTTGTTGCGGGTAGCGCCTTCAATCCTGTTCATCAGGTATTTATCAATGCGCAAGGGCTCCTGGCCTTTATCAGTCCGGAAGCTGAACCGTTCGTACAGTTCTTCGTTATTATCAGGGGTTTCCTGCTCCGGCCCCGTCAGGTCCATTGTTTCTTCCGGCATGTTGTACAGAATTTCGGGCAAAGGTAACGGATGCAGTTTTTGTTGGTAAATTTGTTGTTTCAATCATGAGCAAGCAGCGTATCTATTTTCAGGATCTGGGGCAAATGGCCTATAAGGACGCCTGGGATTACCAGGAGCAATTGTTGGGTGCCAATGTGGCTATCAAAGGCCGCCTGCGACAGGCTTCTGAGGCGGGCGAACAGACTGATGGGCTTCAAACCACGCATCACCTGTTGTTTGTCGAGCACCCCCCGGTATATACACTGGGTAAAAGTGGTGACCCGGCTCACGTGCTGCTAAGCGAAGAAAACCTCGCTGCCCGCGGTATTGAATATTTTCAGACAAACAGGGGAGGAGATATTACCTATCACGGACCCGGACAACTGGTGGGGTATCCCATTCTTGACCTGGAACATTTTTACACCGATATTGGCCGCTATCTGCGCAATGTGGAAGAAGTAGTGATCCGCACACTGGCCGATTATGGATTGAAAGGCGAACGTTCGGCCGGCGAGACCGGTGTATGGCTCGACCCTGAGAAGCTGGGCAAAGCACGCAAAATATGTGCAATCGGTGTACGGAGCAGCCGCTGGGTAACCATGCATGGGTTTGCGCTCAACATCAATACCGATATGGACTACTTCAGTTTTATTATACCCTGTGGTATTGTGGGTAAACAGGTGACCTCACTCGAGAAAGAACTGAGCCATGCAGTAGATGCAGAAGAGGTAAAACAAAAAGTGCGGCACTATTTCGAGGAAATATTTGAAGCAGAACTGGTGGAATCCACCCGCTCGGTACAGCATTAAAATTCTTTCGGTAAAAAGAACTTATTCTTTTCTTTCAACTCGCCGTTTTCATACAGTTCAAAATTGAACCAGCCCGAACTGTAGAAATTACTTTTATCGATCCGGAAGCTTCTTTGTTTGATGTCTTTCAGTTCAAACAGCAGATCGTTGTCGAGTGTAAGCACTTTGAGCGAGTAGCGTTTGCTTTCATCTTCGGGAAGTGTAACACGTATATTACCTTCCTTGCTGGTAAAAACAAAAGGGGATGGTTTCCAGCGATCGGCTTTGGGCCGGTTGTCGGTTGTGAGTACCGGCACATTGTTTACACTGTCCTGACCAAATAAAGGAGTAGTGATGGTACGCACATTTTCTGCCTTCTGCGGGCGGGTAGCTGTAAAACTGCTGGTATCCCATACCGGACGTTTCGGATCGCTGAAAAGAAAAACTCCTTTGTCAAGCTGGATATAAATCCGGTAAAACATGCGGTCATTGTTGGCCTTTGTATCCACAAATCCGTTTTCGGGGCTGCTGGGATCGGCCACACTCAGAATGGTCTTATAATTTTTAAGACTGTCGAAAGAACGTTGAATACTGATCTGCTTTACATCCTGAAATCGATTGACCCAGCTGATCACAATCCGGTTGCTTCCCAGGTTCTTTACCGTAAAACGGGGAAGTGTATCCTGGGCAGGAGCCAGATATGCGATAAGTGAAAGAAGAAACAGTATTACAAAACGTTTTTTCATACTCAGGACAGATAAAACAGCATCCGCAAGGGTAGCAGTATAGGTACAAATATACAGTTCCGTGTTTAAGATTCAGAGTTCATGCCAGCAACAGGGAGATTGTTGTAAAACATTTCACAAAACCGGTAGATCCTGCCATTTGGTATACATATCCATGGGAGCGTTACCTATAAAAGCTCTACGAATACAACAACGTATTTTCCGGCATCGAGGCATTGCCCTGTAACCCACCGCTATGGATCAATAATAAACGTTTGTCTTCCGGAAAATAATTATTGCTGATCAATTGTGCTGCTGCCATAAATAATTTTCCCGTATACACAATATCGCTGGGGATGCCTGTAGCGGTATAGAATTCGTTCATGAAGCTGATCTGTCCTTGGCTGAATCTGGCATAACCGCCATTGTGGAAATCGTGCAGCAATTCCCAGTTGGCCAGTGGGCCGGTGAGGGTGGTTATTTCTTCCTGCAATGAATGATCGCCTTTGAGCACACTGACTCCCGTGACGCGGGTATCGGGTGGGGCCGACAGGGCCAGCCCGGCCAGCATAGTACCGGTACCACAGGCACAGCAGATAATATCAAACGATTTTGGGATCAGTTCCCAGATGGTACCTGCACCTGCGGCCCCCAATTTTCCATAACCGCCTTCAGGAACGATATAGGTATTTTCATTTTGCAAAAAGGAGGGAACGCTTTTGTTTCGGTAATCGGTGCGGTTCTGAAATAGCAGTTGCATACCCAGGTCTGCTGCTTTTTGCAGTGTAATGGAATATTGGCGGGGTTCTTCGCCCCGGATGATGCCGGTGGCTTTCAGGCCCGCTTCGGCAGCCGCGGCTGCTGTGGCAACGATATGATTGCTCCAGGCTCCTCCGAAAGTAACGATCGTTGTTTTTCTTTTACGAAGAGCATCTTCTATATAGTAACGCAGTTTAAACCATTTATTGCCGCTGATAATAGGGTGAATGCGATCAAGCCGCAACACTTCTACCTGGTGACGCCCACCATAAAAATCAGATACGTCCTGCAATACTGCCAGCCCGGTATTAATGGATTCCATGATAAATAGCTATGAGCCTTAACGAATTTAGTTTAATTTGTGCCGCAAATTAAAACCTTATGCAGCCCACATTAGTAATCCTTGCCGCCGGTATGGCCTCCCGCTATGGAAGTATGAAACAGATACAGGGTTTTGGACCCGGCGGTGAAACGATTATGGATTATTCGATTTTTGATGCCATCCGTTCTGGCTTTGGAAAAGTAGTGTTTATCATACGCAGAGAATTTGCTGATGATTTCAAAGCCATCTTCGAGCCTAAACTGAAAGGGAAAATTGCCATTGAATATGCATTTCAGGATATGACTGGCTTTACCGAAGGTTATGCCATTCCGGAAGATCGCAAGAAGCCCTGGGGTACGGCACATGCCGTATTAAGTGCCATCGGTGTGGTGAATGAACCCTTTGCCGTTATCAATGCCGATGATTTTTATGGCGCAGATGCATTCAAGAATGCAGCGGATTTTCTGGTCAATGATGCGACAGAAAAAAACTTCGCCATCGTAGGGTATGATCTGCTGCGTACCCTGTCTGAACATGGTACGGTGAACCGTGGTGTATGTGGCCTCGACGAACTCGGTCATCTGGCTACCATTACCGAGCGTATCAACATTGCCATGAAAGACGGAAAGATACTCGTTGATGATAACCTGGAGCCAAAGGAATTGCCGCTGGATACACGCGTATCAATGAATTTCTGGTGTTTCCATCCTTCCTATTTCTCGTATACCCAGCAACTGTTTCGCGAGTTTCTGCAGGCCTATGGCCAGGAACTGAAATCGGAATTCTTTATTCCTATTGTAGCTGACCGTTTCATCAAAGAGGGCGGAAAAGTGGAGATCATTCCCACAACTTCTTCCTGGTTTGGCGTTACCTACAAGGAGGATGCGCCATTTGTAGAGCAGAGTCTGAAAGAACTGATCACAAATGGGGAGTATCCTGAATATCTCTGGAAATAATGAGTAATGGTTGAATAAGCTGTAGTTGCCTGCAGGCCTGCAGTTTTTTAACGATATAAATTACAAGAGGCTGTCTGATATCAGACAGCCTCTTGCTTTGTTTTGCCAGGGATAATTATTTTAATCAGGATCAGTCGCCATTTACCATGAAAATACAATCCTGGATACGCTCTACCTGCTGCACCTTGTCAAAGGCCGGCCAATTGTGAGCGGCTGGGAAGTTTTACACCCCGGTAGAGTTGATTTTTCTGTACTTCTTCGATGGCCTGATAGATATATTTTGATTGTACAGCAAATACAGCACCTTCTGCTTTGGTTTCGCGGGAGGTGAGTATGCCGATCACTTCGCCTTTATGGTTGAAGATAGGACCGCCACTGTTGCCTGGATTGGCGGCGATGGCGATCTGGATACTGAGTGTATCGCCCTGGTAACCCGTACGGGCGCTCAGGTACCCTTCTCCATAGACCACTTCATCGCGCGGATAACCCAGGGTGAAGATCGGCTCAGCGATCTTAGACGGGGTCTTGCGGATGCCATAGGGCAGGGACGACAGGGGTTTGAAGCGACGGTCATCAATCTTAATGATGGCCACGTCGCGGTTTACATCCAGTTTTACTACAAAGGCATTGAACTGCTGGCCCTTGCTGTTTATGACACGGATATTGTGCGAATTCTGCACAATGTGCGCATTGGTGATCATGAGGCCTTTGCCATCAATAAGAAAACCAGTACCGCCCGTAGCGGGAGTAAAGTTGGGTGTATTGTTGTTGTTGGGACTATTATTGATGAAGCCTTTTGCCACTTCTGCCACAGAAGCCTTTACATCTTTAAGGTCTTTCTGGATCTTCGAAAACTCATGATTTTGCTGGTTGATCCGGCGGCTCAGTTTTTCGGTATCGGCACTCGAAGCCTTGGGGCTGATGGTCCATACCAGCGAGCTGAAGGTAAGCGCGGTAATACCGGCAATAGAAGCTGCAATGGCGGCCACCCGTTTGTAGCGGTTCCAGAAATAAACCAGCTTGCCTGTTTTATTCGTGTTGAGTTCACCGTTGTCGGTCAGATTGCCATGGATATCATGCAGGGTAGTCTTAAACTGCTGCCATTCGCCAAAGCGGTTCATCTGCTGCAGAAAAAGGGTATGCTCTACGACCAGTTGATCCACATCACTATTGGTCTTGCGGAGGTTTTCGAAATGCAGGCGCTCATCGGGATTCATTTCGCCGCGGATATACCGCTCCACTGCATCCAGCATTTGAATATCATGTTGCTCATTCATCACGAAGTCCGTTTTTATATTGAGAAAAGAATATTTTCTTCAGTCGCATCAGGCATTTGTACTTCTGGGTCTTGGCGTTTTCGGCATTGGTATATCCAAAATCGTCTGCTATCGACTGCATATTCCTTTTTTGAAGGTAAAAGGCTTCCAAAAGGCTTTTGCAGGGTTCACCCAGGCGCAAAATGGCTTTTTCCATCATTCCAAACTCCTGATCCCTCCGGGTATGTTCTTCCATATCATCTTCTACAGGAACCAGTGACTCAGTGGTATTCAATTCGCCGGCATAACGGCTGGCCTGTTGCAGCTTTTTCAGCCAGATGCGGCGGGATACGGAGTATAAATATGTGCTGATCAGGCAGTTAAGCTCAAAATTGCCCGATCGGGCCTTTTCATAGAGAACGATCATGGCCTCCTGAAATACATCACGGGCATCGTCTGCACTACCGTTGTTGTTGATTATCAGGGCCTGAACGATGTTATAATTATCCTTATAGATCGTTTCAGCGGCCTTCCTGTCGTTTCGTGCCAGTCCTTCCAGTAGAATCTTTTCGTTGTGCTCAGGTTTCACTATCCGTTATTTAATACTTTTTTTTAAAAATAGTAACCCTCCGGCGACTCAAAAAAAAATTTAAAAAATCTGGGTTACCTTTTTCCTCCTTGCGGTATAAACAGTGAAATATTTCAAAAAAACTTTCAAAATCACAAACAAAATGAAAAAGCTTTTCATCGTTCTGGCTGTAGCTAGCCTGGGTTTCGTAGCTTGTAACAACGAAGCAGAAAAAACTGAGTCTACTGATACTCCTGCAACTCCTGCTCCTGTTGAAACTCCTGCTCCTGCTCAGGATACAACTAAGAAAGATACTAACACAGTTACTGCACCTGCTGGTGACACAACTGCTAAGAAATAAGCTATTTCTTAATGGTATTATAAGAGGCCATTCCGGTTTTCCGGAATGGCTTTTTGTTTGATTTTATGCTGTTTATGCAAGTTTTGTACCTTTTCTGACGTCTGCTTGCAGGGTTACCCTGTTTAAAAAACGTTACCTTTGCGCCCGTTGCTGCCATATCCTTCGCATTTTCATTATAATTATATATCACGTGATCACATTTGAATCGTTAGGAATCGAGGAAGGTATCCTTCAGTCGATTGCCACCCTGGGATTTACCCAGCCCACACCTATCCAGGAAAAAGCAATACCCGTGCTGCTGCAGGGGACTAAGGACTTTGTTGGCCTGGCGCAGACCGGCACCGGCAAAACCGCTGCTTTTGGCCTGCCCCTCCTGCAACTTATCCGCAAGGAAGATAAATACCCGCAGGCACTGATCATTTGCCCCACGCGGGAGCTTTGCCTGCAGATCGCCAATGATCTCAACTCTTTTAAAAGCCGCAAACAACCGGTGACCATTACTGCTGTATATGGCGGTACCTCTATCAGCGAGCAGATCAGGGAACTCAAAAGAGGATCTCATATAGTGGTAGCTACTCCCGGCCGGCTTATCGACCTGATCGAACGCCGTGCCGTAAACCTGGAGCAGATCCATTATGTGGTACTGGATGAGGCCGATGAAATGCTCAACATGGGTTTTAAAGATGATATCGAATTCATTCTTAAAAATACACCCAACCGTCAGAGTACCTGGCTGTTCAGCGCCACCATGCCTTCAGAGATCAGACAGGTGAGCAAACGCTACATGGATCAGCCCTTCGAAATTACCATTGGTAAAGTCAATGCCGGTAATGCCAATATTGATCACCAGTATTACATGACACAACATGTAAACCGCTATGAAACACTCAAGCGGATCATTGATTTCAATCCCGGATTGTATGGCATCATCTTTACCCGTACCAAGGCCGACGCACAGGATATTACAGAGCAATTGATCCGGGAGGGATATGATATTGAAGCGTTGCATGGTGATCTTACACAGGCGCAACGCGATAAGGTAATGTCACGTTTCCGCGAAAAAAGCCTGCAACTGCTGATAGCCACTGATGTGGCCGCCCGTGGCATTGACGTAACGGGTATCACACACGTCATCAACTACGAATTGCCCGATGATACCGAAGTATATACTCACCGCAGCGGCCGTACCGGTCGCGCAGGCAGAAGTGGTATTTCACTCAGCATCGTAACACCCAAAGAGGTTTATCGTATCAGGCAGGTGGAGAAACTGGTCAATACCCGTTTTCATAAAATGGATATTCCCAGTGGTAAGGATGTATGCCGCAAGCAGTTTTTCTATTTCATCGAAAAAATGCTCAATGCGGATATCAGCCATGGTGAATATGAAGCCTATCTGCCTGTATTGCGCGAAAAGTTTGCAGAAGTAGATAAAGAAGAGATCCTGCAACGAGTGGCAGCACTCGAGTTTGACCGTTTCCTTAAATATTATGAAAATGCAGCTGACCTTAACCTGCGCGAAGATCGCAAGGCCGAACGTGGTACACGTGGTGCAGCTGCCGGCGAGCGTGGAGCTGCCCGCGATACAAAGGGACGCAACTTTGGAGGTGCTGGCAATTACCAACGCTTGTTTGTGAATCTTGGTACCAAAGATGGTTTTTACAAAGCCAGCTTCCTGCAATTCATTCTCGACATGAGCGATCTGCGCAAGGATGTACTGGGCCGCATCGATATGCGGGAGATGAACAGCTGGGTGGAAGTAGAAACCGGAGCCGCCAAAAAAATGATCCGCGCCATTGATGGTAAAAATTTCAAAGGCCGTAAGATCAGGATGAATGATGCGGTAAGCGGTGGAAGAAGAAAAGAAGGATGATATTTTTTTTTGCTGATAGATAATAGCTGATTATATTTGTTTCATCATGACAATGACAAAAGCATTTTTTGGTTACTTTTTTTATTACTTCTTTTTTGGAAAGAGGCCGGGAATGCTTTGTTTGAATCTTAGTAAATAAAGAAACTAAATCAGAATAAAGAATCCCGGCCAGAGTGGCCGGGATTCTTGTTTTAATACCTGTAGCAGCAAAACGAACAATTGTGTATGGTACAACCGGCAAATGAACAACAGATACCCGCAAAGGGTGTGGCCATTCAGGGTTATGAAGGCAGTTTTCATCAGATGGCAGCACAGCTTTTCTTCGGAAAACAGGTGCCGGTAATCACCTGCGGCACCTTTCGCGATGTGGTACGTATTGCCAGCAACAAACGCGAAAGCGACGGAGGTGTGATGGCTATCGAAAACTCCATTGCCGGCAGCATCCTGGCCAATTACAACCTGCTGCAAAAAAGCAATCTTCGTATCGTAGGTGAACTCTATCTGCAGATCAGGCAGCACCTGCTGGTAAATCCCGGTGTAAAACTGGAAGATATCCGCGAAGTACATTCACATACCATGGCGCTGCAGCAGTGTTACGGGTTCCTCGATAAATATAACTGGAAACTGGTCGAAACAGAAGATACAGCGCTGAGTGCCCGTCATGTGCATCAGCACAAAAGCAAACATATTGCAGCTATTGCCAGCAAGCTGGCGGCAGAGCTGTTTGATCTCGATCTGCTGGCTCCCAATATTCATACGCTGAAAAACAATTATACCCGCTTTCTTATCCTCCGTCGCGAAGATCAGTCAGAAGAGGTGACGGGTGCAGACAAGGCTTCTCTCTATTTTCATACCGATCATTCCAAAGGGAGCCTGGCACGTGTACTTACCCGTATTGCCGAAGGAGGGATCAATCTCAGTAAGCTGCAGAGTTTTCCCATACCCGGGTCAGATTTTAAATACAGTTTTCATGCAGATATGGAGTTTGAAAACGCAGCACAGTTTTATGAGGTTGTCGAAAGTATTACACCTCTTACAGAAGATCTGAAAATATACGGTGTATATAAAAGAGGACAATGGAAGTAGTTTAAGAGTTATAAGTTTTAAGTATTAAGTTATGCATGTAAGTAAAAGACTGGATGGAATCGGGGAATACTATTTTTCCAAAAAACTGCGGGAGATTGAAGAGTTGAACCGTACAGGCGAAGCCGTGATCAACCTGGGTATTGGCAGCCCCGATCTGCCGGCACATCCGGATGTGATCCGTACGCTGCAGGAAAGTACTGCACTGCACAATGCACATGCTTATCAGTCCTACAAAGGAGTACAGCAGTTGCGCCAGGCAATGAGCGACTGGTACCGCAACTGGTACAATGTGTCGCTTAACCCCGACACGGATATCCTGCCATTGCTGGGAAGTAAAGAAGGTATCATGCATATCTGTATGACTTATCTCAATAAAGGAGATGAAGTACTGGTGCCCGATCCCGGATATCCTACTTATAGCGCAGCTGTAAAACTGGCCGGTGGTAAACCGGTTGCTTATAAGCTTAAGGAGAAGAATAATTATGAACCCGATTTTGAACGACTCGAAAAAAAGGGTTTGCATAAAGTGAAATTGCTGTTTGTGAATTATCCGCATATGCCAACCGGTCAGGCAGCATCGGAACAGTTGTTTGAAAAGATAATAGCATTTGCACGCCGGCATCATATACTGGTAGTGCATGACAATCCATACAGTTTTATTCTCAATGATCAGCCCATGAGCCTGCTTTCCGTAAATGGAGCCGGCGGGTATGTACTGGAGCTTAACTCGCTCAGCAAATCACATAATATGGCCGGGTGGCGTGTGGGTATGCTGTGTGGCGCAGGTGAGCGCATTGCAGAAGTACTGCGGTTTAAAAGCAATATGGATAGCGGTATGTTTTTGCCGGTACAACTGGCGGCCGCCAAAGCCCTGAGTCTGGGGCGCGACTGGCACGAATCGCTCAATGAGGTATACCGTGAGCGGAGAGTAAAAGTATTTGAATTGCTGCAGGGATTGCACTGCCGCTATTCGACCAGCCAGACCGGCATGTTTGTGTGGGCCGGTATTCCTTCGTCTGTAAAAGACGGATATGCACTGAGCGACCGGGTGCTGCAGAAGGCGCGCGTATTCATTACACCCGGTGGCATCTTTGGCGAAGCAGGAGAAAAATATATACGTATCAGTTTATGCAGCCCGGTAGCTACTATCGAAAAAGCAATCAGCCGGATTGCAGCTATTCAATAATTGAAAAGTAATGGAAAGAAAAACAATAGCCATAGTGGGAGTGGGGCTGATTGGCGGATCACTTGCCATACAGTTGCATGAGAAAAAACTCTCTTCGCGGCTGATCGGTGTCGATGCCAGTGAAGAGCACGCACGTGCGGCATTGGAGCGCGAGCTGGTAGATGAGATACTGCCGCTGCAGCAGGCCATTGGCGAGGCTGATGTGATTGTGCTGGCTATACCGGTTGACCGCATGACACAACTCCTGCCCGAAGTACTCGATCTTGTAGATCGGCAGATAGTGCTGGATCTTGGATCAACCAAGGCGACATTAATTGATAGCATCAAACAACATCCCAAAAGGGGGAGATATGTAGCCACGCATCCTATGTGGGGTACCGAAAACAGCGGTCCACAGGCAGCGGTGCGTGGCGCCTATGAAAATAAGGCTGTCATACTTTGTAATACACAGGATAGTGATGAGGATGCGGCGCTGTGGGTAAAGACCATGTACCGGAAGATCGGTATGCACCTGCTCGAAATGGAAGCCCATGCGCATGACCTGCACGCTGCCTATGTGAGCCATATTTCACATATCACTTCTTTTGCCCTGGCCAATACCGTGCTGGAAAAAGAGAAAGAGGATCAGGCTATTTTCGAACTGGCCAGTGCCGGTTTTGAAAGTACCGTGCGCCTGGCAAAGAGTAATCCTGCTATGTGGGTGCCCATTTTTCTGCAAAACCGCGATAATGTACTGGATGTACTCAATGAACATATTGCACAGCTGATCCGGTTCAGAGACAGTATTGAGCAGGGCAATCAGCAGCATTTGCAGCAACTGATAGAAGATGCCAATAAGATCAGGCGTATACTAAAATAATTTGTTAACAGAAGCAGTTTTGCACAAACAGAACTGCTGGCAATAGAATCAATAACTTTACAAACCAAGCGTATATATGCAAACAGCAGAACAAACTCAGAAAGACACCGTGCAGGCCGCATGGAATAAAAGGCCGCTGATCATCAGTGGGCCTTGCAGTGCAGAAACAGAAGAACAGGTACTGGCAACCGCGCAGCGGCTGGCAGCTACCGGCAAAATAAATATGCTGCGTGCGGGCATCTGGAAACCCCGTACCAAACCGGGCATGTTTGAAGGCATTGGCGCCAAAGGATTGCCCTGGCTGCAGCAGGCTAAAAAACTTACCGGCTTACCTACTACCGTAGAAGTAGCTACCGGCAAGCAGGTACAGGATGCACTCACCTTCGATGTAGATGTATTGTGGATCGGTGCACGTACCACGGTAAACCCCTTCAGTGTGCAGGAAGTAGCCGACGCTCTGCGTGGTGTGGATGTACCGGTGCTGATCAAAAATCCGATCAACCCGGATCTCGAATTGTGGTCTGGTGCGGTAGAACGTGTAGCAAGAGCCGGCATCAAACAAATTGGACTGATCCATCGCGGATTTTCTTCTTACGGCAATACAGAATACCGCAATGCACCCATGTGGCACCTGGCCATTGAGATGAAACTCAAACATCCCAATATGCCGATCATCAACGATCCCAGTCATATCTGCGGACGCCGCGATATACTGCTCGAAGTGATGCAGCGTGCTGTGGATCTCGATTATGATGGACTGATGATCGAAAGCCATATTGATCCGGACAATGCCTGGAGCGATGCCAAACAACAGGTGACACCCGAGCGCCTGGCCGAAATGCTGGATACCATCATCTGGCGTAAGGAAGATGTAAACTCTGCCGAATATCATGCTGCACTGGAGAAACTGCGCCAGCAGATCAATCACCTTGATGATGAACTGATGCAGATACTTGGGCAGCGGATGAAGATAGCCGAGCAGATCGGGCAATACAAAAAAGAAAATAATATCACCATCCTGCAAACGAACCGCTGGAATGAGATCATCGAAAAAGCGTTTGTAAAAGCAGATAAACTGGGATTGAGCAAAGAATTTATCACCCGTTATTTTGATGCGGTGCATATGGAAAGCATCAATCACCAAAAGAAAGTACTGGATTCTTAAACCCGGATATGCAAAAGAAGAACTATCGGTTTTCTACCGCCGACACTACTTTTTATTTTGCCGCCGGTATCAGTCAGTTACGCCAGCTTACTGATCCGGCCAGCACCATCCTCATCACCGATGAGAACGTATATGCAGCGCATACCAAACGTTTCAAAGGATGGAATACGATTGTACTGAAACCAGGCGAAGAATATAAAGTGCAGACTACGGTCGACAGCCTGATCGAACAGCTGATTGAGATGGAGGCCGATCGCAAGACTACCCTTGTAGGAATAGGCGGCGGAGTGATCACAGACATTACCGGTTATGTGGCTTCCGTATACATGCGGGGTATCCGTTTTGGTTTTCTGCCTACTACACTACTGGCGCTGGTAGATGCTTCTATCGGTGGTAAAAACGGGATCGACGTAGGGGTGTATAAAAATATGGTGGGCATTATTCGCCAGCCTTCTTTTATCCTGCATGATATGGTGTTTCTGAAAACATTGCCGCAACAGGAATGGGAAAACGGATTTGCAGAGATCATTAAACATGCCTGTATACGCGATGCAGCCATGTTTGCGCACCTGGAAGAAAAATCATTCCGGTCGTTTCAAACCAGTCAGAAGCAGGTATGCGAACTGGTACAACGCAATGCCGCATTGAAAGCGCGCGTGGTGAAAAATGATGAGTTTGAAAAGGGAGAACGCCGGTTGCTCAATTTTGGTCATACACTGGGTCATGCCCTGGAAAACCAGTATGAGTTGATGCATGGCCAGGCAGTGGCGATCGGTATGACCTATGCCTGTCATATCTCAGAACAGTTGCGCGGCTTCCGTGATACAGAACGGGTGGTGCAGGTGATTGAGAAATATGGGTTACCAACCTATGCTGAGTTTGATAAAGCGCAGGCCTTTGCAGTATTGAAGATGGATAAGAAAAGAGAACGCAAGGAAATGAATTATGTGCTGCTCGACAGAATTGGAAAAGGGATGGTACAGTCCATTCCCCTGCAGCAACTGGAGCAGATTATCGAAAAACTTTAAATCTCTGCCCGGTACGGGTACAGTGAAATATGAAAGTAAAAATCAGTCCTTCCGTATTAAGTGGTGTATTGCAGGCACCCGCTTCGAAAAGCTCGATGCAAAGGGCCTGTGCTGCTGCCTTGTTGCGGAAAGGACGCACGTTTATCCATAGTCCCGGTCATAGCAATGATGATAAAGCGGCTATTGATATTATCCAGAAACTGGGAGCCTGTGTGGAATATTCTGCTGACGCACTGGAAGTGACCAGCGATGGTGTAAAACCTGTGGCACTGGAGGTAAACTGCGGTGAAAGCGGATTAAGCATACGCATGTTTACGCCTATTGCGGCATTAAGTACGCTGCCTGTCCGTATCAATGGATCAGGAAGCCTGGTGCAAAGACCCATGGACTTTTTTGACCAGGTGCTGCCACAACTGGGTGTGCGCATCAGCAGCAATGGAGGACGTCTGCCAATGGATATACAGGGGCCCTTACAGGCACAGAATATTACGGTAGATGGGTCACTCAGTTCACAGTTCCTCACCGGTCTGCTGATGGCTTTTAGTACTGCCATCCGCGAACAACAGATCACAGTGCCTGTTACCATTACGGTCAACGATCTGAAGAGTAAACCCTATATAGATCTTACGCTCGATGTAATGCAGCAGTTTGGTCTGCCCGTGCCGGTGCATACCGATCATCGGGAATTTACATTTACAGCTGATAGCGTTCGGCCACAGCCATCGCTGGTAAATTATACTGTGGAGGGCGACTGGAGCGGAGGAGCGTTTCTGCTGGTAGCAGGTGCAATAGCCGGACCTATTACGGTACGTGGACTGGATGCTGGTTCTACACAGGCTGATAAAGCTATTCTTACTGCATTGCAGCGGGCTCATGCAGGTATCGCCATAGATGCTAAAGAAATAAAATTGCATCCGGCTCATCTCAGGGGATTTGAACTTGATGCTACGGATTGTCCGGACCTCTTTCCACCCCTGGTGGCACTGGCAGCCTATTGCAAAGGACAATCGCGTATCAAAGGAATCAGTCGCCTCACACATAAAGAAAGTAACCGGGCACTTACCCTGCAGGAAGAATTTGGGAAAATGGGTGTGGGTATTGAGTTGAGTGGTGATGAGATGCTCGTAAATCCCCCCGCTCAATTGAAAGGAGCTGCAACCCATTCCCGTCATGACCATCGTATAGCCATGGCATGTGCGGTAGCCGCATTGCGCGCCTCGGGCAATACAGAGATTGCGGAAGCACAGGCTGTCAACAAATCCTATCCCGATTTTTATACCGACCTGAAATCACTCGGTGCACAGGTAGATATACAATCGTTGTGGCAGCATCTGCATTGAGCAGCCGGTTAATGTTTAATAATAAGATTACCTTCAGTGAGTACAAACCTGTTTATATGAATTCATTTGGCCGTTTGTTCAGGGTACATATTTTCGGAGAGTCGCATGGCGATTGTGTAGGTGTGGTGATAGATGGTTGTGCGGCCGGCCTGCCATTGACGGCAGATGATCTGTTGCCCGATCTGGAGCGTCGTAAGGGAGGAAAACAAAAAGGAACGACTCCGCGTCAGGAGGCTGATTTCCCTTTTTTCAAAAGCGGTACTTTCAATGATCGTACTACGGGTGCGCCGATCATGATCTATTTTGAGAATAACAATACCCGCAGTGCTGATTATGAAAAGCAACGCAGCTTTCCCCGTCCCGGTCATGCAGATATGGTGGCACATCAGAAATACGGTGGCAATGAAGATTATCGCGGAGGAGGTCATTTCAGTGCACGCCTTACCACCGGGCTGGTAGCAGCAGGAGGTATTGCCAAAAAACTGATGCAGGGAATTACTATTGAAGCCGCAGTGATAGAAGCAGGTGGAGAAAAGGATATAGAAAAAGGATTACAAAAAGCGATCGACGCAAAAGACTCTATCGGGGGGATTGTAGAGTGCCGGATCAACGGGCTGCCCGCCGGTTTGGGTGAACCTTTTTTCGATTCCGTGGAATCACTGATTGCCCATATGGCATTTGCCATTCCTGCCGTGAAGGGAATTGAATTCGGAACCGGGTTTGCTGCGGCACGCATGTTTGGTTCGGAGCATAATGATGCTATTGAAAATATGGAAGGCAAAACGAGGACCAACCATGCCGGTGGTATAGTAGGTGGTATCAGCAATGGCAACGAACTGGTGTTCAGAATTGCCATTAAGCCTACAGCATCTACTCCCAAAGAACAGTTTAGTCTCAACTGGGACTCTGGTGAGATGGAGCAATTTGCTGTACGGGGCCGGCATGACCTGTGTGTGGCTCTGCGTGCTCCGGTAATCCTGGAGGCCTGCACGGCCCTGGTACTGGCAGACCTGCTGATGCTGGAAGGCAAACTGCCGCGTGTATTTTCATTGGCTCATTAATCAATTATCTGTATGGCACTCATCTATCATATTACTACTGCTACCGCATGGGCCGAAGCCCTGAGGATGGGGCAGTATGAAGCTCCATCGCTGCAATCGGAAGGATTTATTCATAATTGTGAAGAAAGCCAGGTAGCTGCCATCCTCGAACGTTTTTATGCCGGCCAGCAGGAGCTGGTCAAACTTGTGATTGATACAGACAAACTCAGTTCTCCGCTGGTATACGAATGGTCTGCCTCTCTGGCGGATACCTTTCCCCATATTTACGGCCCTGTTAATCTCGATGCTGTGCTGGAGGCCGTGGCCCTGTAAGAAAAAAGTCATCCCGTATGCAACAGTCGGGCTTTTTTCCTCTTCCTGTAGTGGGCTGCACTATTTCAGCCCGGTATTTGTTATTTTGCTGTATCTAATGAGAGCAGGGGATATTTATTCTATGTAATTCACTATATGCGAAGAGTCGGACTATTGATCAAAAATGCCAGCGGTATTGGCCTATTATGCCTGATAGCGGCCTGCGGTAACGGCGATAAACCCGCCACACGCGATCTGGTGCAATCACCGGAGGAGCTGGACCCAAAGACAACGGAGAATATCCGGCAATTGCTGACCTATGCCGGCACACATAAACAATTGCCTGACGATTCGGCCCAACTGTTTGACCAGTCGCTGCTCAGCAAAGCATATGAGCAACGCGAGTATAAACCCATCTGGGGCAGCCGTGAGGAATGGCAGCCCCTGGCAGATTCTCTTTTTGGATTTTTACAAAAAGCCAAATGGTATGGGCTTTTTCCCGAAGACTATCATTTTCCGCAATTATCTTCTATCCGCCAGCGTATACTGGCAGACTCCGTGCGAAAAGGCGATCGTACCGATGCCGCGCTTTGGGCAAGAGCCGATATAATGCTTACGGATGCATTTGTACATGTAATAAAAGACCTGAAACTGGGGCGTCTGCCTCTTGACAGTATATCTGCCCGCAAGGATTCCGTACTGCCTGCTGATTTTTACCTGCAGCGTCTCTCAGCGGCACGTGGCAAACAATCCCTTTCACTGGCTTTTTATGGACTGGAACCTGCTCATGAGGGATACCGGAGGCTAAAGGCAGCGATACCGGCATTTCTGGAAAATGCCAGCGACCGCGTTTATACCGCTGTGCCGGTGCCCAAAGATCCGGGTTTCAAACAGGCATTGCAGACCCGTCTGTATGAAGGAGGGTACCTTGATCAGGACAGTGTGGCGGCAGATTCTGCCACATTGGTGAAGGCAGTCAAAAAATTTCAGGAAGAACATAACATTGCGGTTGATGGCAGAGTAGGTGATGGCACTGTTCGCATATTGAATACAACCGACAAAGACCGCTTTGTAAGTATAGCCATAACCCTTGACCGGTACAAGCATCTGCCCGATAGTATGCCGGGTCGTTATGTATGGGTCAATATTCCCGGTTACTATATGTTGCTGCATCAGGGCGATTCCATCAATGTGGAGTCGAAGATCATCTGCGGCAAACCTGCCACCCGTACGCCACTGCTCACAAGTGCGATATCCGAACTGATCACCTATCCGCAATGGACGGTACCGACCAGCATCATTGCCAAGGAGATATTGCCGGCCGTAAAACGTGATCCCGGTTACCTGGCCAAAAAAGGGTTTAGCCTGATCAATGGCAAGGGTGATGAAGTGGACCCCTATGCTGTAGAGTGGAGCAAATACAGCAAAGGCATTCCGTACAAAGTAGTGCAGGGTAGTGGCGATGCCAATGCCCTGGGGATTCTTAAATTCAATTTTCCCAATAAATACGCCGTCTACCTGCATGATACCAACCAGCGTTACCTGTTTGCCCAGGCCATGCGCTCACTCAGCCATGGTTGTGTACGGGTTCAATCCTGGGAAAAGCTGGCTTACAGTATTATACGGTATGATTATAAGACCAGGGAGGACGGGAAACCTTCGGCTGTGGAAGACTCGCTGAATAGCTGGTTGAAACGCAAGGAGAAACACCATATTACCGTAAAAAACAGGCTGCCGGTATTCATCCGGTATTTTACCTGTGAGTCGCGAAATAACCGGATCCTCTTCTATGATGATATTTATG
Source organism: Chitinophagaceae bacterium (assembly GCA_047600605.1). Taxonomy (GTDB): domain Bacteria; phylum Bacteroidota; class Bacteroidia; order Chitinophagales; family Chitinophagaceae; genus CAYMZZ01. The sequence continues at coordinate 1,221,513 of JASGKK010000002.1, forward strand.
GAGAAGACCGGATTGCGCGGCGTCAGTATTTTGCCGGAAAATAAAAGACTCCGGAAGGGAAAAAACAAGGAAATAACACAAAATTCTCCTCTCAAATTGGTGAATATGAGTGGAATAATTTATTTTAGGATATAGGACAGACCAGTTATTTTTGCCTCGTTTATCAAACCAAACTATCTCTTTATGAAGAAGATCCTAGCCGTTCTTTTGGCCTTGTATCTATTTGTGCCTACCAGCTTCGGGCAGGACGATGAAGTAAGGCCGGCAGCCATTGGCCTTAGCTATGTCCTGAACGATTTCCGGACAGCTAACCTGATACGGACTACCTCACTCTCTTCTGTTTTAGCGAATAAGCAGTGGACCAAGCCCAAACAAATGAGCCCGGGTATCGCTGTGAGCTATTTCAAAGGATTATATAAAAAAGTGGATTTTGCCGGTACAGCCGCATTTTCCTTTTTGCGTTACCCCATGACAGGCAAGAGTTTTTTTGCTGACCGCCTGCTCGTAGAAACTGACGCTTCCCTTAACCTGAAAATGGTTTCTGAGAAATACTGGGTACAGCCTTACCTGATTGCCGGTATTGGCGCCAGTATGTATGCCGGTAAATATTTTGGTGCTTTTATACCTACGGGGGTAGGAATGAAAGTCAATTTCTTTGATGATGCACACCTGTTTGTGACATCTCAATACCGTATTCCGGTAACAACGGAAACGACCAATTATCATTTCTTCCACCAGTTTGGTATTGCCGGACGTATTGGTAAGAAAAAAGAACCCGCTCCCCTGAAACCCCTGCCTCCGGCTCCGACACCACCTGTTGATACAGATAAGGATGGTATCGTTGACAGCCTGGATAAATGTCCCACCGTGCCCGGTCTGGCAAAATACCAGGGTTGCCCTGTTCCTGATACTGATAAAGACGGTATCAATGATGAAGAAGATAAATGCCCCACAGTAGCCGGTCTGGCCCGCTACCAGGGTTGCCCCATCCCCGATACTGATAAAGACGGTATCAATGATGAGGAAGATAAATGTCCTACACAGCCTGGTCCTGCCAGCAACAATGGTTGTCCTTTTGTGGATACGGATGGTGATGGTATCATTGATCAGGAAGACTGGTGCCCCAACGAAAAAGGTCTGCCCGAAAATCACGGATGCCCCAAACTGGAAGAATACAACTTCAATGCGAAGAGTGTGCAGTTTGCTACCGGTAGCGCCAAATTGCTGCCTTCAGCGACTAAAGAACTCGACAAGCTGGTAACAATTCTCAATGAGCATGCTAATTTCAATATCAGCATCGAAGGACATACGGATAATACCGGTAAGGCCGCATTCAACCAAACACTGTCTGCCAAACGTGCAGAATCAGTGAAAGCATATCTCGTGAAAAAAGGTATCAGTGCTGAGCGTCTGTCTGCTGCAGGTTTTGGTCAGGATCAGCCGATTGATGACAATAAAACAGTAAAAGGCCGCGCTGCCAACCGCCGCGTGGAATTTAAGCTGGTTAAATAATTTTCTATACCTGTTTTGCAAACCCCTTCCACTCCGGAAGGGGTTTGTTGTTTTATATGACTTTGCTTACGGATAGGTGGATTCACCCATTGCCGGTATTGGGTTTTCTGAAGGGAGCAGAAAGAGTTTAGAAAAATGTATAAAAAATAAGAGTTAACTACTATGAATAAATAGTGGTTATATGACAGTGCGTAGGTATATAGTACTAATTTTTAAAGTTTTTATTTGCAAACACTTACATCTGGTTTTTCGTATCTATGTTTACTCCCGCAACAAGCCATTATTTCACAAAATCCAATATTCATGAGTAGCGACACCCACACGCGCTGTATGCGAAGTGCCTGATCTGCCCGATCCACCCATTCGCGGCTTTAAATTTTCACTCCACCATACATATTGATAAAATCAATCCAATGAAACCCATCATCCGAACCATGCTGTGGCTGGTAATGACCAGTTGTGGCATCACCCAAGTACATGCACAGTTAAGTGACCTGCATTATCTGCCACCGTTGAAACAGCGTAGTGCTGCTTTCGTAGATCAGATGATTTATCTGTCAACTCCCGAAACCACCACCTTTAACGTTTATGTGTATAAGGGTACGAGCACTACTCCAATTGCAACTATCCCGCTGTCCAAAACAGTAGAAGGTTCTTACAATCCTGGAACCGGTGACAACAACGTTACACTGCTTACAGATGCCAATACAGGTATTGTACAAAGCAACTCCGGATTACGTTTTGAATCCGCTGCCGGTCAAAAGTTTTATGTAAACTGGCGGGGTAAATCTGCCAACCAGGCCTCATCGCTTACTTCAAAAGGAAGGGCAGCCCTGGGTACTGCATTTAAATGGGTAGGAGCTCCCAACAAGGGGACTAACGTAACCATACTTTCAAATGCAGTAGGAGTAATGGCTACCGAAGATAATACCGTTGTCACCATTTTTGGGTATAATCCCAACTGTACATTCCGCAGCGGTGCCACCGAAGTGGGTATTACAGATGATGTAGTGACCTTTACGCTTAATAAAGGACAGACCTATGTGCTGGAAGCCCCGCTTAACAGTACAAATAATTACCAGCGTGATGGCTGGATCGGTGCAAGTATTAATTCTACAAAACCTATTGCGGTAAGTTTCGGACAAATGCATTACCAGCCAGGCAATTTTGGTAGCCAGGACTGTGCGATTGACCAGATCATTCCGGAAAATACGCTGGGTAAAGAATATATTTTCGTGCGTGGCAATGGTGTGAATGACCTGGAGTTTCCGGTGATCATCGCTACCCAAAACGACACAAAGATCTATGTGAATGGCAGCTCAAGTCCTATTGCCACCATCAACAATGGTGATTACTATGCTATTCCTTCAACCTATTATTCGCAGGTTTATACTACCACCTCGGTGCCCGGCGCCAATATGTATGTGCGTACTTCCAAAGAAGCGTATGCCATACAATCCCTGGGAGGCGCTGCCAGCGATGCCACACCGGATATCAACTTTATTGCACCGGTCAACTGTCTGCTGGCAAACAAGGTTGACTATATTCCTAATATTGCCAATATCGCCGGCCTTACTATTTCGGGCGGTATCACTATTATTGCTTCCGCTGCTATTGCCGATGAGAATATTACAGTGACCTATGGCAGTACTACTTTGCCCACCAGTACACTTACTGCGGCGAAGCGTACCCTTGCCGGGACCTCTGAATGGAAAACCTATTATCTCTCAGGCCTTAGTGGCAATGTGTCGGTATCAGCCAACGGGCCTATTGCCGTAGGATATTTTGGTTTTTCTGGTGTGGCCGGTGTGTCTGGCTACTTCTCCGGATTTGAAACTATCCCCACTATTGAAGTACAGCGCATTGGTGATGGTTGTCTGCCGAGTACCATCCTGACCGCCACACCTGGCTTTACTGCCTATACCTGGTACAGGGATGGGGTTGTAGTACCTGGCGTGAAAAGCAACAGCTACACACCTGATGTAGCCGGTAAGTTTACGGTAACAGTAACCAATGGAAGCTGTTCCTATACTTCCGCCAATCAATATATTTATGACTGCCGTCCGGAAATCATTGTAAATACCACAGCCGATAAGAATGGTATTCTTTCCGGTGAAACGGTGAACTTCCAGGTATCTGTTCGCTTTCTGAGCGATGTGGATGTAAGCAACCTGGTATTAACCAACCTGGTGCCTTCCAATGTAACGGTTACCGGTACTTCTGCTACCTATGGTACTGTGAGCAACACTGGTTCTACCTACACGTGGAATATTGGTACGATGCGTAATGGAGAAGAGCACCTGCTGAATATAACTGCTGTGGGTAAAACAGTCGCTACTCCCACACCAGGCACCCTTACTGTTAGCAAAACCCAGACATTTGCCCTGGGTACAGAGGATAATAAAGTACCGGATGATTTTTCGGAAACAGTTACGGTATACAGTGCGCTGGCAAGCGAACCGGCGGCTCACCCCACAGGTTTATACTTTACCAATACAGGATCGGCACATCCTTACAACAACGTGCTGAACTTTACAGCATCAGCTTCTGCCGATGGATACCTGGTAGTACGCAAGACCGGATCAGAACCTACTTTTGTACCGGTAGATGGAACAAGCTATACCGCAGGTACCAATAGCGGAAATGAAATTGTGTATGTAGGCAGCCTCACCTCCGTGACAGATATGTTTGCTGCACACTCTACCGATTATCATTATGCGATTTATCCGTACAAAGGTGGTGGAGCTGCGACCAATTATCTGACCACTAACCCGGTAAAAGCCGTAATCAATAACCGCCTCAGCGATAATTTTGCTATGGTGACCTCTACCAAAAGTTCATCAGCCGGACTGGCCGACGAAGGAGTGAACGTAACTTTTGTAGACGGCGTGATAAGCGGTGGTACTACTATCACTGCAGAGAAATTCAAGGATGTACGCCCTGCTAATTTTACCCGTGGTCTGCCATCGGGATTGCAGTCGGTGAAGAAATTGTATTATACTGTAACCTCCTCTGCCGCCAATCCCGGCAACTATGTGATCGTACTCGATTTCTCTGAATTGAATATGACACAGGCCGAATGGGATGCAGCCCGCGTGCTGAAACGCAGCAATTCCAGTGCCGCCTGGGAAGAAATTACCAGCAAGGTGATCAGCCGTAAAACAGATGGTCTGCTGGGTAAACTGGTGATCACCGGTCTGAGCAGCTTCTCAGAGTTTGCTATTGGCTCAACAGAATCAACCCTGCCTGTAACCTGGCTCGACTTTACGGCCAAATTGCAGGCTGGCGTAGTAGCACTGGAATGGAAAACAGCCAGTGAGCAAAACACAAAAGATTTTGTGATACAGCATAGTGCCAATGGTATTGACTGGAGCGAAGCAGGTACTGTTGCTGCTGCCGGCAATAGCACTAATATTCGCGCATACCGGTTTGTACACAGTACGCCGGTAGCAGGTGCCAATTATTATCGCCTGTTGCAGCGCGACATGGACGGCAAATCCAGCTATAGCGTAGTCAAAATGCTGAATATTTCAGGAAGCGGAGCAAGACCGGTGATATTGGGCAATCCTGTTGAAAATGGTTTGCTGGAACTGAGTATCGGCGAGAATGCCCGCGTATCGCTGAAAAGTATGGATGGCCGTACCCTTTATGTCAAACAACTGAATAAAGGAAAACACCAGATCAATGTACAGCACTTATCAACCGGCACTTATGTATTGCAGGTAAACCAGGAAGTAATGAAAGTGATGATAAAAAAATAGCCGGTCTATTGATCATTTAACCAGCATGAATTTTCAACCGGGATCACTTACTGTGATCCCGGTTTTTTATTTATAGCGGCAGCATGCCTGTGCGGCTACAGGGGGTATAAGCAAATAAACGCAGCCATATGATCATGAAACGGCGTATTTTTAATAGTCAATACCTGCAATAACAAAACTGATAATGATGCGCCTGTTTGTTTATCTGCCGTTTTTCATTTTATCGATCGCCTGCAATAACAAGGAGAAAAACGACAAACCTGTCGGCACCGATCCTTATCCCACACTGGAGGCACAGCGGGCAGCTTTGGCCAGCAAGCCTTATGCTACACCTGTGCGGCTGATAGATAGCCTGCAACTGATCAATGACCTGAAATACCTGTCATCGGCAGCTTGCGAAGGACGAAAACCCGGTACAGCCGGCCACGCACTGGCCAGGGCCCGTATACTGGAGCGGCTAAAGGCAACTGCTGTCGACAGTCTGGGCGGATCATTGATTCAATCTTTCAGTAATAGCAGTATCAATGGCAGTACAGAAGGGTTGAATGTGATTGGCTGGGTAAAAGGCACTACCAATCCCGGCAAGTACCTGGTGGTGACGGCTCATTACGATCATCTCGGTAAAGAAGGCAGTACCATCTATTATGGCGCTGATGATAATGCCAGCGGAGTAGCCTGCCTGCTGGCGCTGGCTGAGTATTATAAAGCACACCCGCTTTCCTATTCAATTGTATTTGCCGCACTCGACAGGGAAGAGGTAGGTTTTCAGGGAGCATATGCTGCTGTAGACTGGCTGCAGGCTCAGTTGGGCAATCAGGCGCTTGTATTTAACCTGAATATGGATATGATCGCACGGAGCGATAAAGGTGAAATATTTGTGTCTGGCGTCAAACATTTTCCCGATTATGCCTACGTGGTCAATGATGTGCAGCCCTATACCAATGTAAAGGTTTTAATGGGGCATGATGGAGGCTCGCCGGGTGATGACTGGACGCAGCAGAGTGATCATGCCGCTTTTTTTGCAAAACAGATTCCTTTCCTGTACGTGGGGGTGGAAGATCATCCGGACTATCATAAACCTACCGATACATTTGAGCGGGTGAATCCTTCGGCTTATCTCGAAAACTGTAATATGATCCTGCAAATGATAAAAGCGCTTCGCCTGTAAAGGGAAGCGCTTTTGTTATCAGCGTAACTATTTGTTGTGGTTAAATTTTTACCCAGGCCTGTTTGCGTGTGCTTTCGAGTATGCGCTCGCAAATGAGCAGTTCGCGGTAGCCATCGGCAAAGCTGGGGTAGCTGGGGTTTTCGGGCTGGCGACCGGCTGCCACGGCCTGATACACTTCTTTGAAAAGTTGTTTGGACGTATCGGGGAAACCTTCGTTATGTCCACCCGGAAAACTCATGATAGCACGCGCTTCGGGATAGGCGAGGGCAGGGTCACGCAGGAGCGATTCATTGTAGCCATCGCGGTTGCCGATCCAGAGTTCATTAGGCGCTTCTGAGTTCCAGGCAAAGGTTTTTTTGGAACCGGAAATTTCGAGGCGAAGTTGATTCTTGCGGCCGGCAGATACCTGCGATACAGTGATGCTGCCGCGGTTGCCATTATCGAAGCGAAGCAATACGTTGGCATGGTCTTCTGTAGTAATAGCTACATCTGCATAATCTTCGGGCTGCAGCATTTTACCTGAGTAGGTTTCTACTGCTTTGAGCGGTTTCTTTCTTGTTTTATGAATGGTATTGAAATCGGCCATTACCTCGGTAGTACGAAGGCCGGTAATATATTCGATGATATCCATCAGGTGAGAACCGATATCGGCAATAGCGCGTGAGTCGCCGGATTTGTCGGGTTCAAGACGCCAGTTGTAATCCGTGGCATAAAAAAGCCAGTCCTGCAGGTAAGAACCGAGTATGGAATATATTTCACCCAGATCTCCTTTTTCGCGCATGGTCTTCATTTGCCTGACCAGCGGATAGTAACGCAGGTTGAAATGCACGGCATTAACAAGGCCGGTTTGTTTGGCGAGGGTTACCAATTCCTCTGCTTCCTTCAGGTCTTTGGCCAGTGGCTTTTCACATACCACATGTTTGCCGGCCAGCAGGGCAGCTTTTGATTGGGGGTAATGCAGAAAATTGGGCGTACAGATATGTACTGCAGCAATATCGGGCATTGCCAGCAACTCATCGAATGTGCAGGCTCGCTCAATACCCAACTGGGCCGCTTTTTGCTGCGCCAGTTCGGCAGTGGCTTCACAAAGTGCGGTTACTTCAACATCAGGCAGACGTCGCAGTGCTTCAATGTGAGCAGGACCGATGAAGCCGGTACCTACTACACCAACTTTGATTTTGGACATGGTCAGAAAAATGAAAAGGTGTGAATAATCTTGTTGGAATATACAACAGCCAGTAGCGGGAGCTACTGGCTGTATGATAAAGCATGTTATTATTTATTATACCGGTCGGGGCGATAACCACCACTATTGCCGCCGCTACCTCCGCCGCGATATCCACCACCTCCGCCGGAGCCACCACGATAGCCACCTCCGCCGCCACCGCCACGGTATCCACCGCCTCCGCTACCTCCGCTACCGCCGCCGCGATATCCACCACCTCCGCCGCCAGTGTTGCCACCCGGACGATCATCGGCTGCTTTTACAACCAGTGGTTTTTTTCCCAGTGAAATATCGTTGAGGTTTTCAATAGCGTCTCTTGCTTCAGCTTCATTTTCCATCTCTACAAAACCAAAACCTTTACTCTTTCCGGTTTCCCGGTCAATGGCTACTTTGGCGGATATAATAGTGCCGAATTTCTCGAAAATCTCAGTCAGTTCTGCATCATCCAGATCATATGGCAGACCGGCAACAAATATTTTCATTTCAGTTTTTTTGTAAATGTAGCAACTAAATTGCCAATCTTTTCAAATCAGTTCAAATTACATAATGGATCATTTTGTGCGTATTTACTGACGCTGAACCAGCCGTTTTCACGTATCTTTAAATAGGCAGATTTCCCTACCAAAATTAGTTCAGCTCATGGATCCAAAAGAAAGCGCAGGCCGTGCAGCGGCTGTACGGGTTGAGCCGGGTATGATCCTGGGTCTGGGTACAGGCAGCACTGTTCGCTGGCTGATTGAAGAATTGGCAATCCGCCAATCTCAGGGTCTTTCTTTCAGGGTTGTACCTACATCGCAGCAAACCGCCGGACTCGCGGCCGCACATGGTATTCCACAGGTTGATATTAATGAAATCGAAAAACTGTCTCTTACTATTGACGGGGCTGATGAGATCGATCCATCCGGCCACCTCATCAAGGGTGGGGGTGGCGCTTTGCTGCAGGAAAAAATTGTAGCCGCTGCTTCTGATTATCTGCTCATCATTGCCGATGAGCGAAAACTCGTTCCCGCACTGGGACGCTTTCCTTTGCCTATTGAAGTGATCCCTTTTGGATATCGCCAGGTACAGGATCAATTACTCTGGTCGGGGTTGTTTGCACAGGTCGTCCTTCGCCAGGCAGGAGCAAACCCTTTTATTACCGATCAGGGACATTATATTCTCGACTGCAAACTGCAATGGCCATTGAGTAACCCTTATCAACTGGAATCCCAGCTGCGTTCCATTACCGGTATTGTGGAAACGGGACTATTTATTGAAATGGCCGATGAAGCGCTGATCGGTCATGCCGATGGCCGCATCGAACATATCTTTTTCTGATATTACCGGGCTTCTGCTATCAACAAAAAAACCGGCATAGCCGGTTTGATAAAAATGTTTGGAAGCCAGTGCTTAGCTATAGTAAGCAACCAGCCAGGTAAGCAGACCGGTAATCAGGAAAACACCACCAATCACAAAAGTTGCGATTACATTTTCATTCTTCATTTGAGTGTTGATACGCTTCATGCACAAAAGTTTTTTGTGTTTCAAAAAATAATTAAATAGGGCAAAGGATTCCCTGGGATAGAGGAGCAATGAAACAATAAGCTTCTGTGATTCTTTATGAGGGATTGGAAGAGATACAAAAATAACACTTCATACCTATTCTTTCAAGGGAGCAGCGCTATGTATCTTATAATAATTAATGGTACTGCATCGTATATCTACCATTCGATGAATGCTTTCGCTTTAACTATAGAACCTGCTGGTAAATCTACGAACACCTTTTTTTGTTTTCAGGTTGATAAAAAACAGGTTTTTTAATGGGCAGATGTGCTGGCAATTAACAATTTATTGGCGGGGACGCAGTAATAGAGGGGCAGGTGATGATATACTTTTAATCTATTATGTTATTCCGCACACTGTTTTGTAGCCTGTTTCTTTTGATCGGTGCGTCCGCCTGGACGCAGTCCATACTCACCGGCCGCATCTTTGATGGGTTCTCCGAAACCCGTCTCGGCGATGTCAGTATTTATAATAAATCATCCGGATTACGGACTAAGGCAGGGGTCGATGGAGTCTTTTCGGTGGAAGCCAAAGAAGGGGATAGTCTCTTTTTTACACGTACCGGGTTTGTACCGGATACCCTGCGGGTCAGCTTCGAGCAGCTGCTTACCCGCTATGATGTGAACCTGCGGCATGAAGATGTCATGCTCAAAAATGTAACGGTCAGAAACAGCTATGGGGCCGACTCGCTGGCCCGCCGCAACTACTATTCGGATATCTACCGGCGCCAGGCCGGGCTCACCGGGTATAACAGACCTTCGTCTGGGTTCGGGGTAGTGCTGAGTCCGGGCAGCTTCTTTTCCGGTAAAGCCAAACAAAAAAGAAGGTTGAAAAAAAGACTGGAGAAAGAGGAGGAGGAGAAATTTATCGACTACTCTTTTCCTCCTGCATGGGTAGAAAGGATCACGGGATTGAAGGGCGATTCCCTGTCGCTTTTTTTGTATCGTTACCGGCCGTCGTATGACTTCTGCCGTAGCAGCACACGCGATCAGATGCTCGTATATGTAAATGATTCGCTTAAAGAGTTCCGGAAACCCGATTAATCTTTACAGTAAAATATAAAGTAATTATTATTAATAAATAATAATCAGATAGTTAGTTTATATATTTTACTTAGTTTTTCATTCTTCCCCCGTTTCAAATCTTATAGCTCTTTCTTTGTTGAAAAGTTCACTTTTCCGGCAGTTAACGGGGATAAACAGGGGTGAAAAAGGCTGGTTTTTATTGTTTTTCGATATAAATTAATAACAATCTGATTTTTAAATAATTGTAATTTTTTGTTGAAATTTTAAATTAGATTGTGCTATCTGCTATTTTTCTTCTCACATTTTTTCCCGGTGCCTGTGAATAAATGATTTGCACCCGTTTCTGCAATTATCTTCATTTCCACTAAATTCGCCGTCTGACTTTTAAAAAACAGGAAAGTTGTGAGATTAAAGAGCTTAGAAATCAAAGGGTTCAAAAGTTTTGCCGATAAAACGGTGGTAAACTTTGACGATAATATCACCGGCATTGTGGGGCCCAACGGCTGCGGTAAGTCAAACATCGTGGACAGTATTCGCTGGGTAATCGGTGAGCAGAAGATCAGCCACCTGCGTAGCGAAAACCTGGATAGCCTGGTGTTTAACGGATCCAAAACCCGTTCCGCTTCCGGCCTCGCCGAGGTGAGCCTTACTTTTGAAAATACCAAAAACCTGCTGCCCACAGAATTCAGCACGGTTACCATCACCCGCAAATTTTACCGCAGCGGCGAATCTGAGTACCGTCTTAACGATGTACAATGCCGCCTGAAAGATATCCAGAACCTGTTCATGGATACCGGGGTGAGCACAGACAGCTATGCCATCATTGAGCTGGGCATGGTAGATGACCTGATCAAGGATAAAGACAATAGCCGTCGCCGCATGCTGGAGCAGGCCGCCGGCATTTCCATTTATAAGACCCGTAAAAAAGAAGCCAAGGCCAAACTGGATGCTACCGAACAGGACCTCGCCCGGATCGAGGACTTGTTGTTTGAGATCAACAACCAACTGAAGGCCCTGGAGTCACAGGCCAAAAAAGCGGAGAAATATCACGAGATCAAAAAAGACTATCGTGAGATCAGCATAGAGCTGGCCAAAGCAGCGCTCGAAGGATTCAACCTGACCTATAAGGAACTAACGAACAGCATGATGCCGAGACCGATAAGCGGATCCGCATGGAAGCCGAAATAGCCAACGAAGAGGCGGCACTGGAGCAGGAGAAGGTTGGCTTTATCGAAAAAGAACGTCAGTTGCAAAGCCTGCAGCATACATTCAATGAACTGCAGCAACAGGTACGTACCAAAGAAAATGAAAAAAACCTGGCAGCTCAGCGTCTCGAGTACCTGAAAGAACGCGAAGGAAGCCTGACCGAATTTTTGCAAAAGGCAGGTGGTCAGCTGAAAGGTATCGACGAGAGCATCGGTTTTACAGAATTACAACTGGGTGAAGAAAGCAGCTCACTCGAAGGACTGACCGAGCAGCTGCAGCAGTTTAGCAACGATACTTCCCGCAAACGCGAGGTGCTGGACGAAAAACGCCGTAACCTCGATACACTCCGTGGCGAATACCAGCAGGTACAGCGCAGCCAGTTTGATGCAGAGAAAAAAGTGGCCGTGGCGGATACTTCAGTTCAGAACCTGCAGCGTGCCATTGGCCAGATCGAAGAAGAACGGAAAGTGCGCGACTCCCAACGCCACCAGCTCGATGAAGAACGCCTGCTGAAAGAAAAAGAGCTTGGTATCAAAAAAGTGGATCTGGAGCAATTACAGATACATCAGGAAAATACCAAGGAGCAGATCCTGCAGACCCAGTCGGTAGTGGAAGGCCTGCGCAACGAACTGGCGGAGGAAACCCGCAAGCTGGATGCCCGCAAAAATGAACACGACCTGTTGAAAAGCATGATCGATAGTATGGAGGGATATCCTGACAGTGTGAAGTTTCTGCACAACAATAACCAGTGGAACCATACAGCCCCGATCCTGTCAGATATTCTTTATGTAAAAGAAGAATACCGTACAGCTTTGGAAAATGTACTGGAGCCCTACCTTAGCTATTATGTGGTAAACAACCTGCAGGAAGGTTTGCAGGCGGTACATCTGCTGGATGCCAACAAAAAAGGAAAAGCCAATTTCTTCCTGCTCGATAAACTGAATGCTTCAAATCCCGTGATGGCCGATCATGCCCTTAGCGGAGGTATCAGTGCATTGAGTGTGGTAGAGGTAGACGAAAAATACCGCAAGCTGGCCGAGCACCTGCTGGGCAATGTATTTGTAGCCGAAAACGAAGATGCCCTGCAAAACAGCAACGGGTTTGTGGTGATTGAAAAAACCGGCAAATATGTAAAAGGAAAATACTCTCTTACCGGCGGTAGTGTGGGACTTATTGAAGGCAAGAAGATCGGCCGGGTAAAGAACCTCGAAAAACTGCAGGAAGATATCCTGGCACAGGAAGAGGTGGTGGAAAAACTGCGGGCAGAAATTCAGGCCCGTCACAATGAGGTGATCGCCTTTAATGAGGACCTGCGCGAAAATGCACTCAAGGAAACCGAACGTGAGATACAGCAACTGACCAACCAGGTATTTGCCCTGCACAATAAACTGGAGAACCTGCATTCTATGCAGACCAGCAGTCTGACCCGCCTCGAAGAACTGAATCACCAGATGCTGCAAACCCAGCAATCGGTAGAAGGGGTGCGCAACCAGCTGGCCGAATATAATGAACAACTGCAGGCTTTCACCGCCAAACTGTCCGGCGCTGAAGAAGATTTCAGAACAGCCGAAAGCAGCTATAACGAATCGACCCAGCAGTACAACGAATTTAACCTGCAGGTTACCCGTCAGCAAAGCAAGATCAATGCACTGAAGCAGGAGCTTGACTTCAAGAGCAACCAGCTACAGGATCTGCAGCAGCAGATCGAAACCAATACGACCAGCCTTTCTGATACTAAAGAGAGTATCGAGCAATCGGCCTCTTCACTTAAACAGATCGAAGAAGAGCTGATTGATATGGTACGTCGCCGCGAGGCCGATCAGCAGGTACTGAATGAGGCAGACCAGGCTTACTATAATATACGTAACCAGCTCGGCGAAAAGGAAAGTGAACTCCGCCATAAGGTTAAAGAGAAAGAACAGGTAGAACACCTGCTGGTAGCCATCAAGGATAAGCTTAATGAACTGAAGCTGCAACTGGCCGGTACCAAGGAACGTCTCGATGTAGAGTTCCGCATCAAGCTGGAAGACATCCTCGATCAGAACCGTACGACCGAAACCAGCCTCGAAGAACTGCAGGAAAAGGCAGACCGGATGAAGAAACGCCTGGAAAATCTGGGCGATGTAAACCCCACCGCCATCGAAGCATTTACTGAAATGAAGAAGCGCTACGAGTTTATCGTGGAGCAGAAGAATGACCTGGTAAATGCCAAAGACAGCCTGCTGAAAACAATTGAGGAAGTAGAAGCTACCGCCAATCAGAAATTCCTGGAAACCTTCAATAATGTTAAAGAGCACTTTATCCGCGTATTTAAAACGCTCTTTACCGAAGATGACCATTGCGACCTGGTACTGGAGAACCCCGAAAACCTGGCTGAAACAGGTATTGATGTAATAGCACGTCCTAAGGGCAAACGTCCCACCTCACTCACACAGTTGAGTGGTGGGGAACGTACACTTACCGCTACGGCACTGCTGTTTGCCATCTACCTGATCAAGCCTGCTCCGTTCTGTATACTCGATGAGGTGGATGCCCCGCTCGATGATGCCAACGTAAGCAAGTTTACCAACATGATCCGTCAGTTCAGCGACAACTCACAGTTCATTATTGTTACACACAACAAAACGACCATGAGTACGGTGGATGTGATCTATGGGGTGACTATGCAGGAGCCGGGCGTGAGTAAGCTGGTAAGTGTTGACTTCCGCAATCTCCAGCAAAATCAGAATTAAATGAATAAAGCGATATTAAAAAAGCCCGGATTCTTTCCGGGCTTTTTTAATAATATATCAGGCACAGGGAATCAATCTTTCAATTTATTCACCAGGTCAACATATTGTTGCATGGCAGACTCGCTGCCTGTGCCTTTAAGAGCACTCCAGGCTTCATGTTTGGCTTTATTGACAAAGTCAAAAGGGTTTGAGGGCGGATCAGTATTTACATCTCCTTCGGTAGCCTGTTTATAAAGCGAATACAGTTTCAGTAAAATTTCATTCGAAGGTTTTTCTGTGAGCAGTTTGCTATTGGCAACCGCCTGTTCAAATAACGCTTTCAGATCCATGGTAACGGGTTTAATTAAATGGAATAAAGTTGTATCATTTCATTACTTCGGGAATCGGCTGACCGATGCAACCACTGGGCATCTGTATACGAAGCAGTGCCGCAACAGTAGGGGCAATATCCGTCATATAACGGGTAGTATTGCTTTTACCGCTTTTGATACCCCAACCCATCCAGAGCAGGGGAATATGCGAATCGTAGGGATACCAGGCTCCGTGTGTGGCACCGGTAAATTCGCCGGAGCCAAAATAGTAACCGGGGCGAAGTACCATCTGGATATCACCGCCGCGTTTGGTATTATAACCTTTCAGGAATTTTTCCTTTACCTCAGTAGGCAGATTTACTTCACTGATCTCATCGTTATCGAAGGCCAGCAGCATTTCAGGTACAAGGTTAAGGCGTTTGATCATGAATGCTTTTACCTCTTCACGGCTGGCTCCTGCACTGTCAATCGCTTTATCATTGAGATAAATCTGATAGTTGTCTGCATCTGCAACAACATTCGCAATATTGAATTTTTCTTTCACGGCAGTTTTCAGATCGCTCATGATACTTTTCAATGGTTTTACCGGCAGTTTGTTTTCATCCATAAACCGGGCATTATGCGCCACGGCATGATCGGCTGTCAGGAAAAACAGGTATTGCCCTTTGCCGACTTTGGCATCGAGATAGCTGAGGAAAGCAGCGAGTTCCCTGTCAAGACGCAGGTAAGTATCTTCCACTTCAATGGAATTGGGACCAAACTGGTGCCCCACATAATCGGTAGAAGAGAGGCTCACGGCCAGGAAATCGGTGATGGCATCGGTGCCCATTTTTTCCTGCTCCATAGCCTGGCGCGCAAAGGCAAGGGTCATCGTATTTCCATAAGGTGTGGCAGAGATAAGCCCATAGTTTTTTCCTGCCTGCGAAGCCAGCTCATGCGGAAACACCGGCTTTGCCTCATGGCCATATTTTCCTTCGTAAGGCTTATCGTCGGCAGTGCTTTGCACATAAGTATTCAACGGATATAGTGTATTCCAGTTGAGCCGCAGCAAGGAATCAACGATTTTGCGGTCGTTGAAGCGATTGACCCAGGCGGGTAATTGCTGCATGTAATAAGTACTGGTTACCCAGTTTCCGCTTTTACTGTCATACCAGTAAGCAGCATCTGCACTGTGACCTGCAGGGAGGATACCGCCGCGGTCTTTGATGGCAATGCCAATCACCTTCGACCGGAAATTGGTAGCCAGTTTCAGTTCATCGCAGATGGTGGTGGTCCACAGGTTGCGGGGCGACTGGGGTTCGGCTTTTTCTGAACCGCCAATTGTTTTTACCGTTTCATCGCTGGTACAGTATACTGATTTGCCCATGGCTTTGTCGTACCAGTCATTGCCCATGATGCCATGAATAGCAGGCACACTTCCGGTATATACACAGGTGTGGCCAGCAGCAGTTACTGTTTGCGCATAAGGGATAAAGGTGTTTTCGCAGGAAAATCCTTCACCCAGTATACGTTTAAAACCTCCGGTACCGTAGCGGTCATAGAAACGGTAGAGATAATCCCAGCGCATCTGATCAATCATAACGCCTACCACCAGTTTGGGACGGGCTACATTGGTTTGAGCAGAAGCCATGATAGCTGGTACACAGCAAAGGGCCAGCAGATAAGAACGTAATCGAACCATGCTAAAACAATTTTTACAAAAATAGGGGATTGAAGCGGGCAGAAAAGTTCATAAATCGTTCATATTACGTTTCAGGCCAGGTTACATAAATACCAGGGTTTACACAAACGATTGAACAAAGGGCTGACGATTTACCTTCGATACGCTGCCTATGGCTTTATCATACGCAATACGGGCATACGGATAGTACTGCCATCTTCGGCGCAGGTGTATTGCAGCATATTATACTGTTCCTTTTTTTCACTTTCATCTCCCTTGGCCTTTCCGGCCAGGATATCGAGCACATTGGGGTCACAATCGTCATCGGTACCGCCTCCAAACCGGTGGATGCCCGGAGTAGCCCATATACGACGTGTGAGAAGATCTTTGCCGAGAGGAAATCCGTCATTGACCTGCATGACAACCTGGTAGGCATACTGGTCAGGCTTTGGTGCCTCGGGCCAGTCGGCGCTCGCTCTTATATGTTGTCCTGCTCCTCTGGGGCTGCGTGCTATGATCATGGCTTTTGCCATTTCGGGAGATAATTTGGCCTCAATTTCTTTTTGTACACGCTGGGTCGACTGCGGACTGATGATAATACATTTATCCCAGGCATTTTGCGGGTCAAAACTGATGTTGAGCCCGGGAGGGGCGGTGGTAAAACCACTGCCCGGTATAAGATCGGTATCAATAAAAATGAAAATCATCTGAAGCGAAAAACCACCTCCCATCCTCCATACATCTTCTAACCGGGCATTTACATCAATGTCCAATTCAAGACGATAAGTTTGCAATACACTGCCTGCATTACGTATAGTTACTTTCTTCAAATCAAAGCTACCGGTCTTATAGGCCAGGTCAAGCGGATACTCATAAGTGCCGGGCCCTTTGTCGTCACCAGCCGGATCGGAGAGTATAACTGTTTGAGCATTTGTGATTGAAAAGAGGGCAAGAAAAATTACCAGCAGAAGAGAATGCATAGTGTGGTCTTTGCTTAATAGGACAAACTTAACTTTCATCATCATTGTCACAATACCCTGCAGCAGGTATTATCTTATTTCTGTAGCTGCCAGAAACAAAAAGCAGAAAGCAGGCAGAGGCCACCCAGTGCCCACCAGAGTGGCATAAACCCGGCAGTATTGGCCAGTTGAGCGCCCAGCATAGGACCCAGGGTTTGCGCGGCAGACCAGGCCATTGTATACAAGGCAGCATATTGCCCGCGATTGCTATGATGTGCACGCCCGATCCAGTAGCTGTTCATGAATGGCATCGACAGCATTTCACCAAATGTAACCGTGATGATCATGAGCGGTGCAATGATCATAGCGGGAGCAGGAATGTTAAGCAGGAAAAAAGCCAGTCCGCATAATGCCACACCGGCAGTGATATAGCTAAGACTGCGCCGCCTGCCTTCTAACCGGTATACGAGTGCCATTTCAATTAATGCAATGAGTATACCGTTAAGCGCCATGAGCGCGCCGATAAAAGGCTCACTTAGTTTCAATTCATTTCTGAAGTAGGCAGAAAGATTACTGAACAGTTGAAAAAAACAACTGGCAAAGAGGAAACTAACAAAGATGAATCTCATGAATACTTTATCACGGTGTGCCGGTACGGCACTGTCCGTTTCTTCCTGTGTTTCTTTGACTACGGGTTTTACCGGTTTAATAAGAAACAGCATCAGGATAGCGGCTCCGATATTGGTAACACCATCGACCCAAAACAGCAGCTCATAGCTGATATGCGCCAGTACTCCGCCGAGGGCGCTGCCTACCGCCCAGCCCAGGTTAATGGCCAGACGGTTGAGCGCATAGGAACGTGTGCGGTTTTCGGGCCGGCTGTAATAAGCGATAGCCGTGGAGTTGGCCGGACGAAAAGCCTCATTGATAAAACTGACCAGGAAGGTAAACAGGCAAATGAGCGAATAACTTTTCATTTGCCCAAGTACCATAAATAAGATACCGCCACCTACCAGCGTGATCAGTTGAACGGGGTAGAACCCGATCTTATCGGTGAGTTTACCACCACACCATGCACCCAGGAATGCACCTGCGCCAAACAACCCGAATACGATCCCCGCCTCACCAATACTGTAACCCATTTCGGGACTGGTGAGGTAAATAGTCATAAAAGGCACGACCATGGTGCCGCTCCGGTTGATCAGCATGATCAGGGAGAGCAGCCAGGTAGAGCGGGAAAGGCCGGCGTAGGCATTCCGGTATGTTTGTATTGTGCCAGAAAGCATCAGGTCGCAAAGTTAACAGCCGCAATTAGAAAACAGGGAGAAATGTGCTAATGTGGGTAATGTGCCAGTGTGCTAATGGGTTTGAAGATTTGGTGATTTGAGGATTTGAAGATGGGGAAGGGAAAATGTGCTAATGTGGGTAATGTGCTGATGTGCTAATGGGTTTGAAGATTTGGTGATTTGAGGATTTGAAGATTGGGAGGGAGAATGTGCTAATGTGACGAATGTGCCAGTGTGCTAATGGATTTGAGGAACACCTGCCTTTTCTCTTATTTTTTCTTGTGGTTCGCAAGGTGCCTTGTTTTTCTCCGATTGAATCTTTAAAGAATATAGATTAAGCATAAACCGGAGAAAAACACAGCACCGGCGAACCACATCGGCCTGCCGGCCGTGGAGGCAAAAAGATGGAATTACAGAAATACACTAAACGGGAAAAGTTAATAGGAGTAGTTTGAAAATTTGATAATTTGAGGATTTGAAGATTGGGAGGGAGAATGTGCTAATGTGATGAATGTGCTGATGTGATGAATGTGCTGATGTGCTAATGGATTTGAAGACGGGGAGGGGAATGTGTCAATGTGATTAATAGGCTAAAGTGCTAACTATTTACACTCCACTACGGGTACATTCAATGCAGTGGCATATTGCGCCACGCCATGCTGATAACCGGCTTCTGCAAACCACGATTGTACATCGTTGAGAATATTTTTGCCGGAAGGTTTCATTTCAATCATCATACCCCTGCCGCAGGTTTGCGTAAAGGATGACATGCCATTTTTTAATTCCAGTAAGGATAAAGCACTGCTCATCGTTTCAAAAACCGTACTGAGTGATACGGTCATATTTTTATAACCCACTTGTATCTGGCTGGCAGATGGTTGTTTGCCATAAAGTTTACCTAATTCTGCTACCCTGGATGCGCAGGGAAATTTAGCTACAATATCGCCCTGTGCTTCTATACGCAGAGCCTTTGGAAATTTGCTGTCAAAGTCGCGGGCAAAAGCACTGTTGCCCGCAGCAGGTGAAGCAAAACTGATCACATTGAGTACATCAACCGACTGACCGGCTTCTTTGGCTTCTGCATAAAAACGGCTGGCAATTACTGTAGCGAGGTTGCCTCCCAGGCTATGGCCGGTAAAAAGGACCGGCTCATTATTTTTTCTGTTCTGTAATAAAAATTCGATCAGCTTTTGACCGCTTACCGTATCGGTTGACTGAAGCACATTGGTCAGTCCCCGCGCAGTACCCTGTGCAATACGTGCCCCCTGCTCAGTGCTATAGGTCCAGTCTGCCTGTTCCACCACATTCAGATCCTGGTAAATCCAGTTATCAATCGCATGCCAGCTTATTTCCATCAATGATCCCCTGATGGCTACCACATACTGCCGGCCATCGGTGGCAATAAAACTATGATTACTGCTGGTGCGTGCAGGATGCCATACCAGTTTCCATCCGGGAAGGAACTGATCCAACTGTGCCTGTGGGTCGGTACAATAGGCGATCTGGGAAAAAAGGCAGGCTTCCTTTACCTCCGGCTGCTTTATGGGTGCGGGTGGAGCTACCGGCTCACTCTCTGTAGGAGATCCCGTTGCCGGAGCGGTCGATTCTGCCAGAACAGCCGTTTGCCGGGCATCGTCTGAGCCACAGGAGGTAAGGAACCAACAACCGATAATAAGTGCTAATATTCTCATATACAAAGTGCTGTTCAAATTTAGTAGAATTCCGGCATCAGGAAACACGCAATAAACAGCGGATTTTGCCGGGGTATTCTACTATTGTGCAGTGGCTGGCCGGTTTGTAATTTGCCACAAATCCCAGCTTATGATAAAGACCAGCCGGCTTCTGAAACTGTTCCGTTTTCTGCTCTTCATCTTTGCGTTTATGCTTTATATGTTGCTCTTGCAAAGCTGTAGTAAAGCAGACAATACTACTGATACTACCAATGGTCCACCCGGTACAAATTGTACCACCAGCCTGGCCCAGGCCGAATCACTCGATATTTTTCCGGCCGGCAGCCACTGGAGAAAAGATATTTCCCAATCAGCACTTGAACCCGCCAGCACTCAGCTTTTGGCGGGTTTTGCTTCTAATGGACTTAAGGCTGATTTTGGAAGCGGGTTGTGGGATAATGCTCCAATCGGTATTCCTTATGTAGTGGTATGCAGTAGCCAGCCTAAGATAAATGTACTGTACCGGGCCAATGGGTATGATGGCAACTATGGCGATGAAAGCGATCCGGGGCCATTTCCCATTCCTTTGAATGCGCCCGTTGAAGGAAATGGAGCCGGCGACAGCCATGTGATAGCAATAGATGTGGAAGGGAAAAAAATATACGAGTTGTACAATGCATCTGTTAATAATGGCCGTTGGGAGGCTTCTTCGGGAGCGGTCTTTGACCTGCAGTCATCCAGTCTGAGGCCCGATGGCTGGACCTCGGCCGATGCCGCCGGATTGCCCATTTTTCCCGGCCTGGTACGGTATGAAGAAATTTTGAAGGGAGAAATAGATCATCCCATTCGTTTTACACTCAACTCTTCGCA
This sequence comes from Chitinophagaceae bacterium, assembly GCA_047600605.1. Lineage (GTDB taxonomy): Bacteria > Bacteroidota > Bacteroidia > Chitinophagales > Chitinophagaceae > CAYMZZ01. The sequence goes on from JASGKK010000002.1 coordinate 1,242,440, forward strand.
GGTAAAAGCAGCACATGTGGCACCTGCACGTCATCACGTAAATAGCAGTGGCGGACAAAACGGATTGCCTTTTGGTGCCCGTATCCGGTTGCGGGCTGATTTTGATATCAGCGGATTCTCTGCGGTCAATCAGGTTATATTACGGGCATTGAAAAAATATGGACTCATACTGGCCGATATTGGCAGTAATCTGTATATCTCCGGAGCGCCTGATGCACGCTGGAGTAACGATGATCTGCGCAGGCTTGGGCAGGTAAAAGGTTCCGATTTTGAAGTGGTACAGTTTACCGTCAACTGATATTTATACCCGACTCATCGATTTTCTGTTTGAAATTCTGTTTTTTTTGATAGCTTGGCTTACAAACCAATGACAAATGAAACGTTTTCTCATTCTTCTTCCACTGGCTGCAGCCGGTATTCTCTTATCTCAGTGTGGTACATCCGGTAAGGCCAAAGGTGCAAAAGCTCCTGCAAAGTCTACTTATGAAACCAACGTACAGGCCGTAATTGTAGCCAATTGCAGCCCCTGTCATATCCCTGCCAAAGGAGGCAACAAACGACCTTATGACAATTTTACGAATGTGAAATCAGATATTGATGAAATCCTCCGTCGTATTCAGCTTTCACCCGGCACCCGTGGCTTTATGCCCATGCGTGGTCAGAAACTGAGCGACAGCACCATTGCTGTGTTCAAAAAATGGAAAGAAGACGGACTGGAGGAAAAATAAACAGTTTGATTTGAAGATTTGAAAATTTGATGATTTGAGGATGATCAGGAGCATGAATGTACGAGCTTTAAAAAGGAACTTAAGACTCAAAACTTATTACCTATAACTCATTTTCAAATCATCAAATTTTCAAATCTTCAAATTCTTTCTTGTACAGCCGACACGAAATATCTCAACTACGCAGTCTGTTCTGGACTACGTTTGGCCAGTATATGCGGCCGGTACCCGGAGCTTCAGGTGAGGAGGTAAACTGGATCAATTATAAGACGGGTATCCGCCATTTGTATTTTCGTATGGATGCAGGGCGGGAGGGTGTGCATATTGGTATTGAACTGCATCAGAGCGATGAAGAGCAGCGGTTGCTTTACTATAACCGGTTGCGCACTACGGCAGATATACTGCATCAGCATCTGCAGGAAGAATGGGACTGGCAACAAAATGTGATGGAGACCGATGGACGAATGATTTCCCGCATTGGCATCAGCAGAAGTGATATCCATCTTTTTAATAAAGAACACTGGCCGGCAATTATCAGCTGGCTCAAGCCCCGCATCATTGCTCTAGATGCATACTGGTATGAGGTAAAGGAAATAATCGCAGGTTAAGTAATAACGGTCGCTTTTGTTTCTTTGTACAGCCGTTCGGCATCTTTCGATGTACAGAGTAATGTACCCGGGCGCAGGGTGGCGGCAGTACCACAGGCCACACCAAAACGGGCTGCTTCTTTCAGGGAATAATTATTTTGCAATCCCCATACCATCCCGGCTACCAGGCTGTCGCCGGCACCCACAGTGCTTATTCGTTCTACCTGTGGCGGAGTGATCTGTACGGTTTCTGTCATAGTTACCAGCATGGCTCCCGTTGCTCCCATGGATATCAACAGTACTTCGCAGAGACCGTCTGTCAGCAACCGGCGCGCGATGGCTTCCACTTCATTGGCGGCTATCCACTGCAGCCCGGCCAGCTGACTCAATTCACCCAGGTTGGGTTTGAGCAGAAAGGCTCCTTCGCCAGCTACTTCCTTCAGAGCCTGACCTGCACTGTCTATCACCAGGCGTGCTTTCTTTTGCCGGGCAATACGGGCAATCTGAACCAGCATATCGGTGGGTGCCCCGGCAGGCATGCTGCCACTGACCACTATATAATCAGGTGCTTCGAGTTGCTGCAACTGTTGCAAAAGCGCTTTCCATTCCTGTTCGGTAATGCGTGGCCCCGGCATGCCAAAGCGGTATTGCCTGTTTTGTGCCAGATCGGTGACGATAAAATTTTCGCGGGTATGTCCGCCAATGGGAATAACCAGCTGAGGGATACCTTCTTTTTCGAGCAATTCTTTAAAAAAGATCCCGCTGTAGCCGCCGGCGAGGTATATGGCCAGCGCTTTACCACCCAACTGATGAATGGCCCGGGCTACATTTACTCCACCACCTCCCGGTTGAAATACCGGCTGACTGCACCGCAACTTCTTTTCCGGTACCAGGGCTGCTATTGTACTGCTTTTATCAATAGCAGGGTTGAGCGTGATGGTAATAATAGATGGTTTCATTCTGCTACATTAGACCAAACTAAAAAAATAGGGTATGACAGGAGTTAGCCGGCCTGGTGAGCCAGGTCAGGATACGGCAGGTGGCTAATACCGAATTTTGGAATGTTAAAACAACAACTATGCGAACTGTTCAGGAAATTATCGAAGCAAAGCCGGCCATCTACGACAGCATTAGCCCCGACACCCCGGTGATTGATGCCCTCACAATGCTCAATTCACTCAACCGGAGCTATGTGGTAGTAAAAGAAAGTGATGCTTACAAGGGTATTTTCTGCGAAAAGGATTATACCCGCAATGTGATACTGCGGGGAAGATCCAGCCGCGACACAAAGGTAAGGGAAGTAATGACAGTAGATCTTCCTACCGTGAATCCAGATGATACAGTACCGCATTGCGTGGAGAAACTCATGCTGCACAAATGCCGGTACCTGCTGGTATTTGATGAAGGAAATTTCAAAGGCGTTATAACCATGCAGGATCTGCTGAGAGAGGCGTTGCGGAGCAGGGTGCTGAGCCCGGAGTCAGTGTATTGAATAGAAGTTAAATGGTTTAAAAGTATAAAGGTTTAAATGTGCTCAGAGTAGTCTGATACATTTAAACCTTTATACCTTTAAACTTTTATATCATCTTTCAGGAATGTTGTAAAAAAGAAAAAGGGCCAGGATAGACATCCAGCCCCGTTTTTAAAATCCAATATCCTATGAAAAACCGATACAATGATAAGGTGGTTTTTTCAACTATGCAATACCACGTAGGGGGTATTTTATCCCCATTTTAGCGCAGAAGAAAAATTTTGCTGATCCAAAATCCTTTATATTTTTGCATCTCAAATAGTTAACAATGCAGTTATACATTCATATTCACCATCATCATCTTGCTCTGTCCCGGGTAGGCAGTGATGGTATTATGTAATGTTTCAACATAATTAACCTGAATAGGGCTTACCACGACGGTAAGCCCTATTTTTTTATACCCTGTTAGGGGTAAATCATTAAAGGAAAAACTGATGAAACTGAAGATCGCGATCCAGAAATCAGGCAGGCTGCACGAAGACTCCATGCGCCTGCTCAAAGAGTGTGGTATTGACATTTCAAATGGCGGCAATAAGCTCAAGTCAGCGGCGGCCAATTTTCCCCTGGAAGTATATTTTCTGCGGGACGATGATATCCCGCAGTATGTGGAAGATGCTGTGGCCGATGTAGGTATAGTAGGGGAGAATGTGGTGTTTGAGAAAAAGAAGGAGGTGGATGTGATGGAAGCACTGGGTTTTGGAAAATGCCGGCTTTCGCTGGCGGTTGACCGCAATCAAACCTATACCCGCGAATGGCTCAATGGTAAACGTATTGCCACGAGCTATCCGGGTATCCTGCAAACCTTCCTGGATCAGCATGGTATTAAAGCTGAGATCCATGAGATCAGTGGCAGTGTGGAAATAGCCCCGGGCATTGGCCTCGCAGAAGCCATCTGCGACCTCGTGAGCAGCGGCTCTACCTTACTGACCAATGGGCTGCGCGAAGCCGAGACCATACTGCAGTCGCAGGCCGTGCTGATCCGTCACCAGCAACTGGATGCGGCAAAACAAGTCCTGCTCGACCGCCTGCTTTTCCGTATACGTGCAGTAAAGAAGGCAGGTAATAATAAATATATCCTGCTCAATGCTCCCAATGAGAAACTGCAGGAGATCATTGCACTGCTGCCAGGTATGAAAAGCCCTACAGTATTGCCCCTGGCTACGAGTGGCTGGAGTAGTGTACACAGTGTACTCGATGAAAACGATTTCTGGGATATCATTGAGCAGTTGAAAGCTGCCGGTGCACAGGGGATACTGGTAGTACCCATCGAAAAAATGATCGTGTGATCCTTATTAGTTTAAATCTTGTTTTAATCAGGCATACATGAATATTATTCTTCAACCTGCACGCGATAGCTGGGCTCAATTGTTGCAAAGACCCGCCACAGATCCCTCGCTGCTCCATAAGCAGGTAAGGAAAGTACTGGATAAAGTGAAAAAGCAGGGCGATAAGGCCTTGCGTAGTTTCACCCGCCAGTTTGATGGAGTGAGTCTGCGGCAACTGGCCGTTACAGATAAAGAAATGAAAGCGGGTATCAGCCAGGTATCTGAAGAGCTGGCCAGTGCTATCAGGCAGGCGAAAGACAATATCACCCGTTTTCACCAGGCGCAGCAAATGGCGCCACTTGAGCTGGAAACTATGCCGGGCGTAAAATGCTGGCGCCGCTCGGTGGCGATAGAAAAGGCCGGACTCTATGTACCCGGAGGCACAGCCCCGCTATTTTCTACTGTGTTGATGCTGGGAATACCTGCATCGCTGGCTGGCTGCAGGGAGATTGTACTCTGCACACCTCCGCAAAAAGACGGCACCGTACACCCGGCCGTTTTGTTTGCTGCACAGGAAGCAGGTATCACCCGCATTTTTAAAATTGGCGGTGCACAGGCTATTGCAGCCATGGCTTATGGAACGGAAACAGTCCCTGCCGTATACAAAATATTTGGTCCCGGCAATCAATATGTGACCTGTGCCAAGCAACTGGTACAGCAGGAAGGGCTGGCCATTGATATGCCGGCAGGCCCGAGCGAGGTCTGTGTACTGGCCGATGAAACGGCCAATCCTGAATTTATTGCAGCAGATTTACTGTCACAAGCCGAGCATGGGGCCGATAGCCAGGTACTGCTGGTGACCACATCCGCTACACTGGCAGATGCTGTACAGAAAGCGGTAATGAATCAGGTAGAAAAATTGCCCCGTCGCGACCTGGCATTACTGGCGCTGAACAACAGCAAAGCCGTGGTGACAGAAGATATGGTAACGGCTATGGAACTGGTCAATGAGTACGCGGCCGAACACCTGATCCTTCATTGCATGCACGATGAATTACTCGCTCAGGGCGTGATCAATGCCGGCTCAGTATTTCTCGGAGCCTATTCGCCCGAAAGTGTGGGCGATTATGCGAGCGGTACCAATCACACCCTGCCCACCAATGGCTACGCACGTGCCTATAGTGGAGTAAGTATAGATAGTTTTGTAAAAAAGATCACGTATCAAAAATTAACACCGGATGGACTGAAAGCTATTGCACCGGCAGTTACCTGTATGGCCGAAGCAGAAGGTCTGCAGGCTCATGCCCGCGCAGTCACCATCCGTTTACAATAATAAAGAATCGTATGTTATTTAATCTCGATGCACTGGTAAGGGAAAATATTAAAAGAGTAAAACCATACTCTTCGGCACGTGATGAATTCAGCGGCGAAGCGCGCGTTTTTCTCGATGCGAATGAAAATAGTCTGGGTTCACCCCTGGTAAAATGGTATAACCGTTACCCGGATCCTTATCAGAAAGCAATAAAAGAAAAGATCAGTGCCATCAAACAGGTGTCGTCTGAGCAGATATTCCTCGGCAATGGCAGTGATGAATGTATTGATCTGCTATATCGTTGCTTTTGTGAACCCGGCAGCAGCAAGGCCATGATCTGTCCACCCACTTATGGCATGTATGAAGTGAGTGCCGGCATCAATGATGTGGAACTGATCAGTGTACCGCTTCTTCCGGATTTTCAGCTCAACCTGCCGGCCATGCTGGATCAGCTCGATCAGCAGACAAGGCTGATCTGGATATGTTCACCCAATAATCCTACCGGCAATTCCATTGCATTCAATGATATTGAAATCTTACTTAACAATTTCAACGGGCTGGTAGTGGTGGATGAGGCTTATATCAATTTTGCCCGTCAGCGTTCCTTGCTTACACAACTCAGCGAATATCCTAATCTCGTGGTCATGCAGACATTCAGCAAGGCCTGGGGACTGGCAGGTCTGCGCCTGGGTATGGCATTTGCATCAGAAGCTATCATAGCACTGCTCAACAAGATCAAGCCCCCATATAACATCAATCAGGCCACGCAGGAGCTGGCCATAAAAGCGCTGGAAGAAGTAGGACAGGTCAATGATATGATCCGCGAGATTGTGGAAATGCGGGAAGCACTTTCTGCAGTGCTCGCTCAAAGCCCCTTTGTGCTGAAGGTATATCCCAGCGATGCCAATTTCTTACTCGTAAAAGTAAAGGATGCAGCAGGAGTATATGGGTTTCTGCTCGATAAAGGCATTGTGGTAAGAGATCGCAGCCGGGTGATCTTATGTGAAGGATGCCTGCGCATTACGATCGGCACAGAAACAGAGAATACCGAGCTGATAGATGCATTGATAGAATACTGGAACAAGATCCGCTCCTGAAGGAATGTATATTAAACTATAAAACTGGTTCAATGGCAAAACGTATTTTATTTCTTGACCGCGACGGTGTGATCCTCAAAGAATATCCACCGGATTATCAGCTGGATGCCCTGCATAAGATCAGCTTTATGCCCGGGGTGATCAGCGCACTGGGACGTATCGGTCAATCACTTGGTTTTTATAAAGTACTGATCAGTAACCAGGACGGCCTGGGCACCGATCAGTTTCCTGAATCCACCTTCTGGCCTTACCAGGAGCTGATGATCGACACCTTGAGCGGAGAAGGTTTTGTGTTTGATGAAGTACATATTGATAAAACATATGAGCACGAAAACAAACCAACCCGTAAACCCGGCACCGGCCTGCTCACGCACCTGATGAATAACCCCGAATATGACCTGGCCAATTCATATATGGTGGGTGACCGCTGGACCGATATGCAACTGGCTCGTAACCTGGGAGTGAAGGGCATCCTTATCAAATCACCTCATCTGCCGCTTACACCAGCGCAGGAGCAGGAATATGCCGATGTGATCGTTTTGGCGACAGATGACTGGCAGGAGATTGCGGCCTTTTTGCAGCAGGAAGTACGCGAAGTGACGCATGCACGCTATACCAATGAAACCAAAATTGATATTACATTGAATGTAGACGGCCAGGGCCGTTCAGACATTCATACCGGTATCGGTTTTTTTGATCACATGCTGGATCAACTGGCCCGGCACGGCAAGCTGGATCTGCAACTCAGAGCGCAGGGCGATCTGCATATAGACGAACATCATACCATTGAAGATACCGGCATTGCACTCGGTGAGGCTTTTGCCCGCGCACTGGCCGATAAAACGGGTATGGAGCGATATGGTTTTGCCCTGCCCATGGATGAAGCCGCGGCAAAAGTGCTGATCGATTTTGGCGGCCGCCCCTGGCTCGTATGGCAGGCCAGTTTCAGTCGCGAGAAGATCGGGGATATGCCTACGGAAATGTTTTTTCATTTCTTTAAATCATTCAGCGATGCGGCCCGTTGCAACCTGTATATCGAATGCAGCGGAGAAAATGAACATCATAAAATAGAAGCCATTTTCAAGGCTTTTGCCAAAGCCATCCGCATGGCTGTACGTAAGGACCCCTTCAGCAATTATCTGCCCAGTACCAAAGGGGTGTTGTAAACAACAATGTGTTTTGTATATGGATATAGCGATCATAAAATATAATGCAGGTAATATTCAGTCGGTGTTGTATGCGCTGGAACGTATTGGCGCTACTGCACAGGTGACTGATAATGCGGAACTGATCCGTTCGGCAGATCGTGTTATTTTTCCCGGCGTGGGCGAAGCTGCATCCGCTATGCAATACCTTCAGGACCGGAAGCTGGACCAGCTGATAAAAGAGTTGAAGCAACCGGTACTCGGTATTTGTCTCGGCATGCAGTTGCTTTGCCGGCATAGCGAAGAGGGAAACACTACCTGTCTGGGGATTTTTGATACAGAAGTAAAAAGATTTAAAACAACCCTCAAAGTGCCGCAGATAGGCTGGAACAATGTGCAGGCACTCCGGGGACCGTTGTTTGACAATATTACAGAGAACAGTTATTTCTACTTTGTGCACAGCTATTATGCAGCGCTTTGTAATCATACCATTGCCGAAACGGAGTATGATATCCGGTTTAGCAGTGCATTGAGTCAGGGTAATTTTTCCGGAGTACAGTTTCATGCAGAGAAAAGTGCCGCAGCGGGGGAGCAACTCCTGAAAAATTTTCTCCGATGAATAATTATGTAATTGATAAGGTGCCGCTTGATCAGATATGGGATATACGGCAGCGCGTAATGTATCCCGATGCGCCGGTAACAGCTGTACAACTGGCAGATGATCTCGAAGGGCAACACCTGGGCGTATGGATAAGTGAAAGGCCGGTGAGTATTGTATCGTTGTTCAGAAAGGGTGACCGGTTTCAGTTTCGCAAGTTTGCCACAGAGGAATCGCAACAGGGCAAAGGGTATGGTTCTTATCTGTTGCAACACATAATAAAACTGGCTGCAGCGCAGGGGGCAGAAGTGCTCTGGTGTAATGCACGTCTATCGGCTGCACCGTTTTATGAACGGTTTGGATTTGCCTGTACCGGCAATCCCTGGCAGCAGTCAGGAATTGATTTTATTAAAATGGAAAAATTACTGAAGTAAAATGGAGATCATTCCGGCTATTGATATCATTGACGGGAAATGTGTGCGTCTCACGCAGGGCGATTATGCACAGAAAAAAGTATACAGCAAACATCCGCTCGAAGTGGCCAAACAGTTTGAAGATGCCGGGCTGCGTCGCCTGCACCTTGTAGACCTGGACGGTGCCCGTCTGAAAGCGGTCAAAAACTGGAAGGTGCTGGAAGTACTCGCCGCACGTACTTCGCTGCAGATCGATTTCGGAGGAGGCATTACTACAGAAAAAGATGTGCAGATTGTATTCGACTCCGGCGCCGCACTTGCCACAGTGGGCAGCATAGCCGTGAAAAATGAATATGAATTTGTGAAATGGCTGCTCATTTTCGGCGCACACCGGTTTATGCTGGGCGCAGACGTAAAGGATCAGCAGATTGTGATCCATGGATGGACAGAAACCACGCAGCTCTCTGTATTTGATTTTATCAAAAAATATATGGGAAAAGGTGTGCAGCAGGTATTCTGTACAGATGTAAGCAAAGATGGAAAGCTCGAAGGGCCATCGCTGGAGTTGTACAGGCAGATAAGAGAACGTTTTCCCAAACTGCATTTCATTGCAAGTGGCGGCGTTTCCTCTGTGGATGATCTGCTGGCGCTCGAAGAGATCGGATGTAGTGGTGCTATTGTAGGAAAAGCGATTTATGAAAACAGGGTCAGCCTGGCTGAACTGAAAAAATTTGTCTGATATGCTGACTAAACGAATCATTCCCTGCCTGGACATCAAAGACGGACGCACCGTAAAGGGAACCAATTTTGTGGACCTGCGCGATGCCGGCGACCCTGTAGAGTTGGGTGCACGCTATGCAGCAGAAGGCGCCGATGAACTGGTATTCCTGGATATTACAGCCACTAACGAAAAACGTAAAACACTGGCCAGCCTGGTTACACGGGTGGCGCACCAGGTCAATATCCCTTTTACCGTAGGCGGTGGTATCAGTTCGGTTGAAGATGTGAATGTACTGCTGCAGCATGGAGCCGATAAGATATCTGTCAATACAGCCGCCTTTCGCCGGCCTGAACTGATCGGCGAGCTGGCCGCCGAATTTGGCAGCCAGTGTGTGGTACTGGCTATTGATACCCGACTGGAAGATGATGGGGAATGGTATGTATATCTCAACGGTGGACGTACGGCTACCCGTATCCGCTGTGCAGACTGGGCCCGCGAAGCTGTATCACGTGGTGCAGGTGAGATTTTGCTGACCTCAATGAATCATGACGGTACCAAAGCCGGTTTTGCTTTATCGATTACCGGTCAGTTGGCCCGCACATTACCTGTACCCGTTATTGCCAGCGGTGGTGGAGGCACCCTGCAGCATTTCGCAGATGTATTTGAAGAAGCCGGAGCAGATGCCGCACTCGCCGCAAGTATTTTTCATTTTAAAGAAGTAGCCATCCCGGAGCTCAAAGCTTTTCTGGATGCAAAACATATTCCTGTCAGAAAATAATCATATATGCAACTCAATTATTCCAAATACGCCGACGGGTTGATACCGGCCATTGTACAGGATGCTCATACCGGCAAAGTGCTGATGCTTGGTTTTATGAATGAAGAAGCGTTGATGCATACACAGCAATCGGGCCTTGTTACATTTTACAGCCGCAGTAAGCAACGGCTCTGGACCAAGGGTGAAGAAAGTGGTCATCATCTGCGGCTTCAGAGTATAGCAGCCGATTGCGATGCCGATACACTGCTGGTGAAAGCGGTGCCCGTAGGACCAGTCTGCCATACGGGCGCTGATACCTGTTTTAATGAAGTCAATGAAGCAGAGTTTCTGCAGAAGCTGATGCAGACTATTGATCAGCGGTATGAAGACCGGCGTGAAGGCTCCTATACTTCTTCTCTTTTCAATAAAGGGATCAATGCCATGGCACAAAAAGTAGGAGAGGAGGCCGTGGAACTGGTGATTGAAGCCAAAGACAATGACCGCGAAAAATTTTTAGGAGAAGCGGCTGATCTGTTATTTCATTACCTGGTATTGCTCAGAGGTAAAGGATTTTCACTGGGCGATGTCATGGGGGTGTTAAAGAGCCGGCATAAATAACGGGTTTGTCCTTTTTTCTACACACATTTCATTCTCTTCCTGCATATTTGCGGCATGAAAAAACTACTGTTAGCTGGCAGCATGCTCCTTACCGGGGCAGTGCAGGCTCAAAATAATGATACACAGGAACTGGACGCCGTAACCGTAACAGCTTCCATCCAGCCACGCAAAGTATCTGAAACGGGGCGTAATATGGTGACCATCAGCGGCGAATCTTTTAACCGCCTGCCGGTGCATTCGGTCGATGAATTGCTCCGTTTCATTCCGGGACTTGAAGTGCAGATGCGCGGGCCTATGGGAGCGCAGAGTGATATCGTATTGCGGGGTGGTACTTTTCAGCAGGTACTGGTATTGCTCGATGGGGTTCGGATCAATGATCCCAATACCGGCCACTTCAGCAGTTATATTCCCATTTCGCCGGCAGAAATAGAACGTGTGGAGGTATTGAAAGGCGCTTCCTCTGCTATTTATGGATCAGAAGCAGTAGGTGGCGTAGTACATATCATTACCCGCAGTTTTGCGGCACGCCGGCAACAGCAGCAAACCTATGTGAATGCAGGCGTAACAGCAGGGCAGTATAACCTGCTCAATGCACAGGCAGGCGGTTATTATCAGAAAGGTAATACCGCTATCGGCGGCGGATGGCTCAGCAACAATACCAGCGGACAACAGCAACGTGGTACAAAGGGATTTGTACACAACAACACCGTATCAGCTTCTCTTACTCATTTTTTTGACGAGCACTGGCAGTTGTCTGTACGCGGGGCTTATGACAACCGCGATTTTGCCGCACAGAATTTTTATACCACTTTTCTGAGCGATACAGCTGCGGAGCAGGTAAAAACGATCTGGACGCAGGCTGCATTACAATATAAAAATGCACAGCATAAAGTATCGTTGACAGCAGCTTATAAAGATGTACAGGATGATTATGCGTATAATAAAGTAGCGATTGCCAATGCCAATAAAAGCCGCATGCTGCAGGCTCTGCTCATGGACGAATGGCAATGGCGTCCTGCCACCACGCTCATCACCGGAGTACAGTTTATTAGCAAGCAGATAAGATCCAATGACCGGGGTAATCATCAGGTAGTACAGGGTGGTGCATTTCTATTAGTACATCATACTATTGCACAACGTTTTTCTATTGACCCCGCGTTGCGTTTTGAATACAATGAACGGTCGGGCACCGAATGGATACCGCAGCTTAATCTGTCTTATAAGCAGAATAAATGGCAATGGAGAGCCAGTGCCGGCAAAACCATCCGGGATGCTGACTTTACCGAGCGGTTTAATAACTACAATAAACCCGTAGTGGCCAGCGGCGGCCGCATAGGGGATCCTGATCTGCTGGCAGAGCGCTCGTTGAGCTACGAAGCCGGTGCGGATTATTATCCCGTAAAATGGCTGCGTATGTCAGGTACATTTTTTCAACGCCATCATAAACGGCTGATCGATTATGTGGCCACTCCTTATGACGATATGCCGCGCAAAGACAACCTCGTAGCGGGCGGTACTTATGCGCTGGCCCGTAATATTGCACGCGTCAATACCACCGGTGCGGAACTGGATGTGCAGGTATCAAAACAGCTGGCAAATGATGACCAGTTGCAGGCGGCTGTGGGGTTGGTATGGCTCAACAGCAAAGGTGCTGATGCCACTCCTTCATTTTATCTTTCATCGCATGCACGCTGGCTTACCAATCTGTATGCAGCCTGGCAGGGCAGGCATCTGCAGTTAAGCATAAATGCCATCTATAAAACCCGCTCACGACAGAATGCTTCTGCCATCAATGCCACATTATCCAGGGAATACTTTGTAATGAATGCACGCGCGGCCTGGTCGCTGCCCAAAACGGGCCTTAATCTTTTTGTACAGGCCGATAATGTGTTTGATCAGTCTTACAGCGATTTGCTGGGTGCAGTAATGCCGGGCAGATGGCTGATGGGAGGAGTGAGTTTTCGTTTTCAGCGATGAGGAGAAAAGGTATCAGATAAAGAGTGGAAGGTAGAAGGTAAATGAAAAGAATAAAAAGTGAAGGGTCTTCGGTGGCAACAGGGATCATATAAGTGAATTGTCCCTAACCAGTACTGGATTACGTAATTACAAATTCACGAAAAAAATAACAAAAGATAAGTGCATCTACTTATTTTTCAAGCATTTGGAAAAAACTATTCTTTTTTATTAGAAGAATATTAAGTTTTTTTGCGTAAATTATTTGCTGAGAAACCTTATCGGCAAACAGTATAAGCCACATATCCAAATGGAAAAAATTACTATCCTGCTGGTTGATGACCACAAACTTATCCGCGATTCCTGGTCGTTTATTCTTAATAGTGACCCTCGGTTCTCTGTGATCGGGGAAACCTCGTCGGGCCAGGAAGCCATCGAAATTGCACGTGATAAACGTCCGAATATCGTACTAATGGATGTTAATATGTCGCCTGTCAATGGTTTTGATGCTACGAAGCAGATTCACCGTCTTTCTCCGGAGTCAAGGATAATTGCTGTATCCATGCATACCATGCCGGCATATGCCAAGCGTATGCTGCAACTGGGTGCAATGGGTTATGTGACCAAAAATTCTTCAAAAGAAGAAATGATCGCAGCAATTGTGGAAGTACGCGCAGGCAAGAAATATATCTGTGAAGAAGTCAAAAACATCCTGGCGCAGCAGGAACTGGATGAAGATTCAGAAGTAGCTGATCTCAATAACCTGTCGCGTCGCGAAATAGATATTATCAAGCTGATCAAGGAAGGGCTTTCTTCCAAGGAAATAGCACAGCAACTCGATATCTCACTGAAAACAGTGGAAGTACACCGTTACAATGTGCTCAAAAAGCTGAAGCTGAAAAATACAGCTGCACTGGTCAACTTCATTAATGCCAAAGGGCTTTAAGTTGTTTCTCAGGCTCTGAAGCGGGAACCGCTTTGGGCCATGGGACAGCCCGTTTTACGGGAAGAAGCACAGGATGTAAGTCCAACTACCAAAACTGCCAGCAAAACAGCTGCTATAGCGATACGTTTCATGAAAGGGTATATTTACCCTGCAAGAACGTTCATTTTCTGCGTTTAGTATAAAAAACTACTGTTAAAACCGGGTGTGATCCCGGCAGAAAAAGGGATAATCCTTTGTATCTCACAGGCTCATCAAATTTGATTTTGTCAAAAATCACAATCAATTACCTTTACCGCCGATTTTTTAAGAGAAATTACTGATCTGATGTTGAAGCTGACCAAACCGCTTGCCTTTATTGACCTGGAAACTACTGGTGTAAATCTGGGTACCGACCGTATCGTTGAAATTGCCATCATAAAGATACTTCCTGATGGCACCCGTACGACAAAACGCCGCCTCGTGAATCCTGAGATGCCCATTCCCCGCTCATCGAGCGATATCCATGGCATCACCGATGAAATGGTAAAAGATGCGCCTACATTCCGCCAGGTTGCCGGCGAACTCAAGCAAACCCTCGATGGCTGTGATCTGGCCGGTTATAACAGCAACCGCTTTGATATCCCACTGCTGGTAGAGGAGTTTCTGCGTGTGCAGGTGGATTTTGATATGAAGGGACGTAAGCTGGTAGATGTACAAAAGATATTTCACCAGATGGAGCAGCGCACCCTCAGTGCTGCCTATAAATTTTACTGCCAAAAAAATCTCGAAGGGGCGCACAGTGCTGAAGTAGATGCACTCGCAACTTACGAAATCCTGGAAGCTCAGACCGAAAGGTATCCTGCACTCGGCCAGACTGTTGATAGCATCATCAAGGCTATAGGGGAAGAACCGATCGTGGATTTTGCCCGCCGCTTTACGCTCGAAAACGGGGTGGAAGTATTCAACTTCGGCAAGTTTAAAGGCCGCCCGGTTGCCGATGTATTACGCGCTGAGCCGCAATACTATGACTGGATGATGAAAGGCGATTTCCCCCAGCATACCAAACAGAAACTGACCGAGATTTATACCCGGACCATGCTGCGGAAGGCCTGATCTTTCTGTGAATCACCTGTGAACAATTTTAACACGGCAGCTTTTTCGAAAAATCGTAAATTCGTTACTTGCCGTAATCAATATTTTTTCATTGGAGAAGCTTGTTGTCATACCAACCTATAACGAAAGGGAGAATATCAGCAATATCCTGCATGCCATATTCAACCTGAGGGAAGGGTTTCATGTGCTGGTGATCGATGATGCATCACCAGATGGTACGGCCAGTATTGTACGTGAACTGCAACAAAAGTTTCCCGGCCAGCTTTTTCTGGAAGAGCGTCGTGGCAAGCTGGGTCTCGGCACGGCTTATATACTCGGTTTCCGCTGGGCCATTGCCAATGAATACGAGTTTGTTTTTGAAATGGATGCGGATTTTTCACATAATCCGGCAGACCTGGTGCGCCTGTATCAGGCCTGTAAATATGAAGGTGCCGATCTGGCCATTGGCTCCCGTTATGTAAAAGGCGGTGGTGTGGTCAACTGGCCATCTAACCGTATTGCTCTGTCCAAAGGAGCTTCAATCTATACCCGGTTAATTACCTGGATGCCCGTAAAGGATCCTACAGCCGGTTTTGTCTGCTATCGCAAAAAAGTACTGGAGACGATCAATCTCGATGAGATTCGTTTTACAGGGTATGCCTTCCAGATAGAAATGAAGTTTGCCACCTGGAAACTCCGCTTCCGGATTAAGGAAGTGCCGATCATTTTTCAGGACCGTACATTCGGTGTGTCAAAAATGAATAAGGGTATTGTGAAAGAAGGTATCCTAGGTGTACTCAAACTGCGCTGGCACAGTCTCTTTACCAATTACCGCCATCGGGTCAAGAATATGAATTCGCTCCCCACCAGTATGCGGACCAATGAAATGGTTGCCGAAAGTAAATAAAACGATGTAGCTGCATCTATTTAAATAAGGTTATGGCACTTGGTTCTATCATGTGGGTGCTGGTAGCCGCCTGGCTGATCGCCCTCCTCTTTTACGGTTTTCAATTAATACAACTCATCAAAAGACAGGGTTCTTCTGATCGTACACGCAAAAAAACGGGAAGCACTTACCGGTATCAGCTGCGGGGCCTGCTGCGCCGCATGCTGATCAGCACAGTCATCTTTGGACTCTGCTGTCTGGCTGCCTGGCTTTTGTCGCGCCTTGCCTGATGTTTTTTAAATATCTTAGCCTCTCTTCCAATCATGAGAAAGGCTTTTATTCAATTGCATATTGCGGTCTTCCTGGCTGGGTTCACCGGCGTACTGGGACGTTTAATAGAACTCAATGAGGCCATGATCGTCTGGTACCGGCTTTTGCTTACCGCCATCACCATGTGGATCCTGTTTTTGCTGACTCGCAAAATAAAACCCATTCCGGTCAGAGACATCCTGCAGGTTGCCGCAGTGGGAGTCATAGCCGCCCTGCATTGGGTTAGTTTTTATGCAGCGATCAAATACGCCAATGTATCAGTGGCCCTGGTATGCTTTTCGGCAGTCGGATTCTTTACTGCTATTTTCGAACCCATTATTTTCCGGCACCGGTTCAACAGGATAGAACTGCTGCTGGGCCTTGTCACCATTGCAGCCATCTATCTCATCTTTCATTTCGATAGCCAGTTTAAGCTGGGTATTGTTATCGGGCTTGTATCTGCTGCACTCGGCGCACTGTTTCCCATCTTCAACCGCCGTTTTGTACAACGGATCAACGTAGAGACCATGCTGGCCTGGCAACTGACAGGCGGATTCATGGCCCTGTCGGCCCTGCTGCCACTTTATTTTCGTCTCTTTCCCGGCACTATGCAGCAACCCTCACTGAGTGACTGGGCCTGGTTGCTGGTCTTGTCGTGGTTCTGCTCTGTTATAGCCTTCCAGCTGTCTTCACAGGCGCTCAAAAAGCTATCTGCATTTACGGTCAATCTTACTTATAATCTCGAGCCGGTATATGGTATTCTGCTGGCCTTTGCCCTGTACCAGGAAAACAAGTACCTGGGACCATATTTTTATATCGGATTTGCGATGATCATGATTGTACTGCTCATACATGCCTGGTTGCTGCGCCGTGCACAGCAAAAGGCGCTCACGCATCCACCGGTTTCTTAACCCATCGGCTTATCTTTAACGCTTAATACCTGATCATGAGAAATTGTTCTTTACTGGTTGTATCGCTACTGCTGACCTGCCTCGTTTCTGCTCAGAAAAAACCGCTGGATCATACCGTTTATGATCAGTGGCAATCTATAGGTGAGCGTATGATCAGTGATGACGGCAAGTGGATCGCTTATTCTGTAAACACGCAGGAAGGGGATAACGAACTGGTGGTCCGGTCGGCCGACACTACTTATCGCCGTGTCATAGCCCGTGGTTACAGTGCAGCCTTTACCGGCGACAACCGGTACCTGGTCTGCCGCATCCGTCCTTTTTATAAAGACACGCGCGAAGCCCGTATCCGCAAAAAGAAACCGGATGATATGCCTAAAGACAGCCTGGCGGTACTGGAGCTGGCCAAAGACAGTTTGTGGACCATGGCCCGGGTAAAAGGATATAAACTGCCTGCAGAAAGTTATGGCTGGCTGGCTTATCTGTCCGAAAAGAAAACGGAGCCAGTACGTCCGCGTACAGGCCCTGACAGTAAAAAAGTAACCGACAGCCTGAGTCAACTGGTGGATTCGCTGCGCCAGGTGATTGCATCACAATCTGTAAAATCATCCAAAAAGAAAAAGGATGAAACAGATACCGATGATATGGAAAATTATCTGGATGCGGAAGGTGACGAAGCCGGTGCAGCGGGTGGCGATGCCGGTTCCGACCTGTTGCTGCGCAAGCTACCCGGCACGCAGCAGTTTACATTTCAGCGGATACTTGATTATGCATTTGATAAGAAAGGAAGCAAACTGCTGCTCGAGCAGGCACGTGACAGCAAAGATTCAACCAGCCAGCATCTGGTCCTGCTGTTTGATCTGCGTAAAGGATATGCTGATACACTCAGTCGGGGCGGAAATGATTTTAAAGGATTCAGCTTTTCAGATGATGGCGACCAACTGGCCTTCCTGGCAGAGCGCGATGCAAAACCAAAAGAACTGCAGAAGTTTTACCGTATCTGGTATTATCGTGCAGGTATGGATAGCGCCAGCTTACTGATCGACAAAAACTCGCCCGGCATGAAGCTGGGTATGACCATCAGCGAATACGGACAACTCAACTTCAGCAAAAATGGTCAGCGCCTTTATTTCGGTACGGCACCTATACAACCGCCCAAAGACACGTCGCTGGTCGAGATGGACCTCGTGAAGCTGGACATATGGAATTATAAAGAGGATTATCTGCAAACGCAGCAGCTCTTCCGCCTGCAGCGCGATCTGGAGGAAAATTTCCTGGCGGTCTATAATTTCGATAACAGTACTATTCATCAACTGGCCACATCTGATCTGCCTGCTGTATATCTGACTGATGAAGGTAATGGCAGTCAGGTAGTGGGAGTGACTGACTATGGCCGACGGGTCGAAAGTCAGTGGCGGGGTAATACACTGAAGGATATTTATACGATCGACCTGAAAGACGGAAGCCGCCGGCTGATCAAAAAAAACCTGGATGGACAGTTTATACCCAGTTGGATATCACCATCGGGTAAATATATAATGTGGTATGATTTTAAGTCCCGCGAATATTTTGTTTGGGATGGCGATACGGCCCGCAATGTAACTGCTGGTATTACTACTGCACTGTACAATGAAGAAACAGATACGCCATCCGACCCCGGAGCCTATGGAGTGATGGGCTGGGCGGAAGCCGATGCAGCGGTATATATCTATGACCGGTTTGATATCTGGAAAGTAGATCCTACCCGCCGCACCGCTCCCGTAAATATCACCGGTAATGGACGCAGCACCCGTACCGTATACCGGTACCTGCGGGTGAATCCCGATGAACGTTTCCTGACAGATGGCCAGGAAATATTTATACGCCGGTTTAATGAAACCAGTAAGGAAGCCGGGCTGCAGTCGGGGCAGTTGAGCCAATCGCTGGTGCTGCGTGAATTTGCCGGAGGTAAATACAATTATGGAATACTCACCAAAGCAAAAGAGAATGCCGCACTTTTATACACACGGGAAACCTATACAGATAACCCTGATATCTATCTGAGCAAACCTGCCCGTACCGATGTACAACATCAGGGGTATACGCAAAACCGGGAAGAATGGCAGCTGAGCCGCATCAATCCACAGCAAAAAGAATACAACTGGGGTACTGCTGCATTATACAAATGGAAAACATTCTCCGGAAAAAATGCAGAAGGTATTTTGTATAAACCGGAAAATTTTGATCCCCGTCAGAAATATCCGATGATCGTTTATTTCTATGAGCGTCTTTCAGACGGCTTATATTCCTATCAGGCACCTTCGCCCACACCTTCACGTTTGAATATCAGTTTTTTTGTGAGCCGTGGATACCTCGTGTTTGCACCGGATATCCGTTATACAATTGGCCATCCTGCCAAAAGCGCTTATGAGTATATTGTGAGTGGTACGCGCGAGCTGATGAAAGAGAAATGGGTCGATGGAAAAAATATAGGACTGCAGGGACAAAGCTGGGGTGGTATACAGGTGGCGCAACTCATCACCATGACGGATATTTATAAAGCCGCCTGGGCCGGTGCTCCTGTAGCCAATATGACGAGTGCCTATGGTGGTATTCGCTGGGAGAGCGGTGCAAACCGTCAGTTTCAATACGAAAAAACGCAAAGCCGCATAGGTGCTACACTCTGGGAAAAACCGGATCTGTATATTGAGAACAGTCCGCTGTTTCATTTACCCAAAGTAAAAACACCGCTGGTCATCATGGCCAATGATGCAGACGGCGCCGTACCCTGGTACCAGGGTATTGAATTATTTACCGGCATGCGCCGGCTGGGCAAGCAGGTATGGATGCTTAATTACAACGGTGAAGCACATAACCTGGTACAGCGTAAAAACAGGAAAGATATCCAGATACGGCAGCAGCAATTCTTTGACTGGTTGCTGAAGGGTGGTAAACCCGGTAAGTGGATTGTAGAGGGCGTACCTGCTGTGAAGAAAGGGAAGGATTGGGGGCTGGATATTGTCGATTAATTTTTATTGCAAAAAGAATCATCTCTCGCAGGCCCGTCATACATGACGGGCCTGCGTTGTTTATAAAATCAATCAGTTGCTGCACAAGGCGCCTTCGTTTTCTCCGGTTCGGTCCAACAGCGTTGGGCAAGGGGAAAATACAGCGCCGGTGCAGCAACTCGGCCTGCCTGCCGTGGAGGCAAAACGTCAGAATTTAGTATTTTTTAGAGCAATAGATATCTTCTTGCAGACTGTCATGTTTAGAACGTACCTGCAAGAATGTTGAATAGGGACGCTAAAAAATCTATGCGGCCTGATCGGAAATAAACTTTACCAGGCTGCGTTTGGCAATAGGCAGTAAGGTTTCATCGATCGGAAAACTCAATGGTGTTTCTACCGCATACACAGCCGGATTGGGTAACTCGGTCCGGTTGCGTATCAGATCGGCTTTAATATGCTCATACGTGTTGGATAATCCATAATGCCATTTATCCAGGTACGATGTTTTTATACTACGGTATCGCTCATCATGTTTTTCAAAAAAAGAAAGCCTGTACTGGTATACATGTGCCGTATGGCTATTGCCACTTGACAGAAAAAAATAACCTTCTTTGGTATCGAGCGGGATCAGCCCTACAGGCATGATCTGAATTTTCTCTTCTACAAATTCATAAATGCTGGCACCGGCATCGAGCGTGCCTTTCAGGCGGGTGGTGGCAAAATGGATGATATCTTCCAACTCCTGCATCAACTCTGAATCTTCTATCATCTGCTCATATAGCAGTTGCAGCTTTTCCAGTTGTATGCCCGTGAGTTTTTTGGGAAACTGTTCCTGCAGGAAACGTTTGTTTTCACGAAAAGCCACCAGGTTGTGATAATGGAAAACGATATCGGCCAGCTGGGGGTATAATTTATTTTCGTTGAAATAACGCCCCACTTCCTGCAGGTAGGCGAGCAGGGTATATTTCTTAAGCTCAAAGTCTATATAGCCTTCGGCAAACCAGGTTTCGGATAGCTGTTTCATGAGGCAGATTTTACGGGTTAAAAAACAGTTCGTATACCGGTGGCGGCGCATATCTGCACCGTTTGTTTCCTAATTTAATAAAAAGACCGGGAAACCAAAAGCGTGGTTTAACTTTAAGCTGTTAAAAAAAAGCTGTATGAAATATTTTTTTCTGATACTGTTGCTGGCCGGTACAAAGGCACAGGCGCAAACCTTTTATATTGTACGTCATGCAGAAAAGGAACTGGCCGATACAAATGCCCGCTCCATGCAGGCAGATCCGCCACTCTCCGTGGCTGGCAAACAACGGGCACAGGATCTAAAGACCTGGATGCAGGGCAAAGGACTCACACAGGTATACAGCACCAATTATGAACGTACCCGTGCTACAGTACAACCCAGTGCCGCAGCTGCGGGTGTCACCATACAACTCTATTCTCCACGCCCCGACTCAACCAATGCACTCATCAACCAGCTGCATCAACTGGATGCAAAAGCAGTGGTACTGATTGCCGGACATTCCAACACGATCGATGACCTTGCCAATAAACTGACTGGTCGCACCGTAGTGCCGGGCGATCTGCCCGAAACAGAGTATGATAATCTGTATGTGATCCGAAAGGAAGGAGAGGGCTATTCTTTTACAGCATTAAAGTATGGTGAGCCTGCGAATTTCAAGAAGATTCTAAAGCAGTAGTTCTAAGTATTAAGTTCTACCCATATTACTTATAACTTAGAACTTATAACTCAAAACTTATAACTCAATCAAGGTTGCTCGGTATACGCTGATTCGGATTTTTAGACCCATCGAGGTCCAGCATTAATGTAAGCTGGAAAAAATGCTTGCCTGCACCGGTGCCATTACGATAGTCGTACTGGTAAACATAACCCGGTTGAATACCCACATAATTGTTGATCTGGTAACCACCACCTACAAACACCCGGTTGCGTTCAAAATAGGGGGCCTTATTGGTCAGGAATATTTCGTTGAAAGCGACGATATAAGGTGTACGGGGTTCTATCTTATTGTGACCAATAGGTACTGCCGCATTGAGGCGATACCGGAAGCGGTTGCGGTACCCGGTTTTGAACCAGCGCTGCTCCACACGATACCGGTGTTCGAATTTTATTTTTTCCAGGTAATTATTCATGGTAAGCTGCTGCCAGAAACGAAACTCATTGCCGGTAACGGGCTTTGTAAAACTGCCCGGATCACTGTAGGTGATATAACGGCCTGCACCCATCAGAAAAGAGAAATTCTTATTGATAAAATAGGAGATCCCCCCTTTTACTTCATAGTAAAAATGGTCTTTATAAAAAGACTGGGAGCGCAACTGCAACTCATTAAATGCTTCGAACCGGGGAGCTAATGTAATACGGGTATTGATTACATTCCATGAACCGAAATGTGACTTTTGAGCACAGGCAATACCTTGCACCAGCAATAGTATTGCAACAATACAGCTTCTCATCTTTTATTTCCGTCGTCTGCTTGCAGTTTTTAATAATCCCTTTCGCTGCTGAAGTTCTCCAGTTCTTTTGCCACTGCTGTGAGGAACGTAGCGCCAAGGCTTCCATCCACGATCCGGTGATCGTAGCTCATGCTAAGATACATCATGTGGCGGATAGCAATGCTATCACCCTGCTGGGTTTCTATAACAACCGGACGCTTTTTAATGGCGCCTACGGCCAGTATGGCTACCTGGGGCTGATTGATGATGGGGGTGCCCATAAGGCTGCCAAACGTACCTACATTGGTGAGGGTAAATGTGCCGCCCTGGGTGTCATCTGCTTTGAGTTTGCCATTACGGGCGTTGTCGGCCAGGGTATTTACCTGCTTGCTCAGTCCCACCAGGTTGAGCTGGTCGGCATTTTTGATAACAGGCACGATCAGGTTGCCCGAGGGTAGGGCTGTGGCCATGCCGATATTGATATCTTTTTTGATGATGATACGGTCACCATCGAGGGAACTGTTGATCAGCGGGAATTTTTTGATGCAGCGTACAATGGCTTCAATAAACAGCGGGGTGAAAGTGATCTTCGTGCCTTCTCTTTTTTCAAAATCCTTTTTCACTTTTTCGCGCCACAATACCAGGTTGGTTACGTCGGCTTCGGTAAAGCTGGTCACATGCGGACTGGTGTGCTTACTGCGTACCATATGATCGGCAATCAGTTTACGCATCCGGTCCATTTCCATTATTTCCACATTACCGCCATAGGATGCAGCGGGGCGGCTTTCTGCCTGTGTGGCTACCGCCTGGGTAACCACTGGTTGTACAACCGGACGTGCTGTTTCTACGACAGATGCAGCAGCGGTACCACGGGTGGCTACATATTGTAAAATATCTTTTTTAGTTACACGCCCTTCATTGCCAGTACCGGGAATACGCTCCAGCTCCGTCATGCTGATGCCTTCGCTGGCGGCGATATTGAGCACCAGGGGAGAATAAAAACGGGGACCCTGGCCATTACTGGCAGCAGGCGCAGCAGTTACTGCCGGAGCAGTTTCTACCGGTGACGCTGCCACAGGAGCTGATACGGGAGTAGCAGGGGCGGCTGGTGCCGGTGTAGGTGCAGCAGTTTCGGCAGCGCCGGTCCTGATGCGGGCAATGGCAGCACCAATAGGCACTACATCATTGACCTTATAAAGTAATTCTTCAATAACTCCTTCGGCCGTACTGGGTACTTCGCTGTCTACCTTGTCGGTAGCGATTTCCAGAACGGTTTCATCCATTTTCACCGATTCACCGGGTTGTTTATGCCACTTCAAAATGGTGGCTTCCATGATACTTTCTCCCAGCTTGGGCATTATGAGGTCTACAAGGGCCATAATTAGTTTCTGTTTAGCAGCTGCAATCGCTTATGATCAGGGTGACCACACATCTGGCAGCCTCCTCAATCAGGTTTATTTTTTAACCGGCCAAAGGTAATGAATTGAATAGATTATAAACTATCAGGTGTTAGTCAAAAACCGGATAAGTTTTTCTACAATGGACGGCTTATTTTACCGGTCGGCCTGTGCCAGCACAAACTTCCTTAAAAAGTTGAGTGTCTGTGCGGCAGTGAGTTGGATATTGCGGATGCGGTCAAAACGCAGATCCAGCCGCAGGGTGCTGATCTCCTGCCGGTTGCCGACCGCGATCCATACCGTGCCCACAGGTTTTTCCGCCGTACCGCCATCCGGGCCCATAATGCCCGATGTGGCCAGGGCATAATCGGTATGCAGGGCATCCAGCGCTCCGCGTACCATGGCACGTACGGTCTCCTCACTCACTGCTCCATGTTGTTTCAGGATTTCTGCCGGCACATGCAGCAGATTTTCCTTTACCTCATTGGCATAACTCACAATGCTGCCTTTATAATAAGCCGATGAACCACTTACACTGGTCAGAAGATGGGCTATATAACCACCGGTACAACTCTCGGCGGTAGCCAGGGTACGGTTCTGTTGTTTCAGCACTTTACCCACCACCACTTCCAGTCCTTCATCGGCATCGCTCACCAGGAAGGGGGCTACCAGTTCCAGCAACTCGGCAAAATACGGTGCCACTTCTTTTTCTACCAGTTCCTGTATTTCGCCCTGCGCTGTGAGGCGTAATTTGACCATGCCATAACTGGGCAGATAAGCCAGCTTAATATGTGCAGGAAGATTTGCTTCAAAGCTGATGAGCCTTTCCGCAATCATTGACTCACCCTGACCGGCTGTAAATGCAGTACGGTGTACGATGGCCGGCATGGTGAAATGCTGCAACAGGCGTGGCAACACTTCATCGGTCATCAGGCCTTTCATTTCATGCGGCACACCGGGCATGGAAATAAAGATGACCCCGTTTTTTTCAAACCACATTCCCGGGGCCGAGCCTCGTGCATTGTGCAGTACGGTAGCCACATCAGGTACTTCGGCCTGCTTCAGGTTGCGCTCCAGTATAGGGCCAGGCCGGCGATATATTTTTTCAAACAAATAATGTACATGTGCCAGCACCTGCTGATCCACGATCATTTTTCCGTCAAAGTATTTACATAACAGAGGCTTGGTGATATCATCGGCTGTTGGCCCAAGTCCGCCTGTAAGTAATACCAGTTGTGAGTGTGCGCTTTCCTGATCGAGCGCCTGCCAAATCTCATCCGCCACATCGCCTACTGCTACACGACGCCTTACCCAGATACCGATTTTGTTTAACTCCTGCGCAATAAAAGCACTGTTTGTATCAATAGTCTGGCCAATGAGCAGTTCATCGCCAATGGTAATGATGGAGGCATTTATGGTATTCAAGCGAAAATAATTTGTATGCAAATATCCGACAGGAATGATTAATAAGATCAGTTGATCAGGTTACTTGCTTTTTATCTTTTTGTACCGGCCTCTTTATGCTACTTTACAGGACAAACAGAAAATTTATGCGTTACCTTTTTGCTGTAGCTGTTTTACTTTTTTCGCAGGTATGCCTGCAGGCGCAACAGACATTGCCCGGATTGCAAAAGGCTTTTCAGGTATTCCTGGCCGATGCACAACTGCGGTATGCGGCTGTATCGCTGTATGTGATAGATGCAGCTACCGGCAAAACCGTGCTGGCGCATAATACCCGGTTGGGACTGGCACCGGCCTCTACACTGAAAGTAGTGACCAGTGCCACAGCGCTGGATATGCTGGGCAGCGATTTCAGATTTAAAACAGATTTTTCATTTGATGGAAGACAAACTGCCGGTATATGGGAGGGTACGGTGTATATAAAAGCAGCCGGCGACCCGACACTGGGCAGTGATCGTTTTGCAGGTACCGGTGCAGCTGTATTGAGTACCAGGATTACGGCAGCTTTGCAAAAAGCAGGTATCGGTCAGTTAACAGGACAGGTAAAGGCTGTGATCAGCAATTATGATCAGCAAACCATACCCGATGGATGGATCTATGAAGACATGGGTAATTATTATGGCGCCGGCAGCAGTGCATTGATGTGGAAAGAAAATCAATACGACCTGGTACTTAAACCGGGGTCACAGGCAGGCCAGCCCGTGATAATAAGCAGAACCGAACCGGCTCAATCTATTTCTTTTGATAATGCCTTACGTACCGGTACACGGCAAAGCGGCGATAATGCTTATATCTATCCCGTACCCGGTACCAATCGTGCACTGGTAAAAGGCACAGTACCCTGCTGTGTCGATTCTTTTGTAATAGCGGGAGCGGTGTTGCAACCCAATGAAGCTGCAGTAAAGGCTGTACAGACCCTGCTGCAGGAGGCAGGTGTATTGCGGGTACAGGCAGCAACGGAGCCGGTGAGTTATAACGCAACTGCACCAGGTACTGTTTTCTTTACCCATACATCCCCGTCACTTGATTCGATAGTATACTGGTTTAACCGCAAAAGCATTAACCTGTATGGCGAAGCCCTGTTGAAACAAATAGCCAGGCAGGACAACGGAAAAGCGGATACGGAAGCAGGTATAAAATTATTACAACAGCACTGGCAGCAACGGGGTATTGATACAGGCGCGATCCATATCTATGATGGATCGGGATTATCGCCGCTCGACCGTATTACCACTACGGCCCAGGTAAATGTGCTGGCGTATGCGCGCCGTCAGTCCTGGTACAGGGCTTTTTATCAGTCATTACCGGAATACAATGGCATGAAGATGAAATCCGGTACGATCAGTGATGTAAAAGGGTTTTGCGGGTATCACCGCAGCCGTGCAGGGCGCGAATACATTTTTTCTTTCCTGGTCAATAATTACAGCGGATCTGCCTCGTCCCTTACGCAGAAGATGTATACTGTATTGAATGAATTGAAATAACCTGACAGTGTTGTTGTGTACAACAGCATTGTATTAGCCAATACCAAAGGCCCGTAAAAAGGAGAAACCCATTCCAATGATCCAGGGAGCGCCGAGCCCGGCCAGCCAGATCACCAGTACAATTAGTTTACCCCATAGTGGCATATCCTGGATGAGGTGACGGTGCAGCAGGCTTTCCACCACGCCCTGTATCTTCTCTTCACGCGGGTGATAGGCATAGGGAGGGGCGGGAGGAATACCGCGAAATGCAGGATGTTCTGCAATGATGATATTACGCACTTTCCAGTAATCTTCATCGGGCAATTCCTCATATGATTTGTTCATATCAATGCCGGATGCTTCCACTTTTTTTTCCAGCTGCTGTAAGCGGTTATCGCCAAACATACGGTATAGCATCATGGCCGGAAAGATGAGCAGGGGATAAATGGGCCGGCTGAATCCATATAAAGCAAACCATACCAGGAAGGCGATGGAGAGTAATACAAAGCCACGGCTGATCCAGCTGTCTTCATCGAGAAAAACCCGGTTAAGTAACTGCCCGCCATCGAGCGGATAAACAGGAAAGAGGTTGATCAGGTTAAGAAAGATGAAAAATCCACTGATAGTGAGGCTCGACAGATCACCAATGAAAAAAGGCTGATGGTAATAGGTGATAAGATAAATGACTACACCGATGATAATACCCGGCATGGGGCCTGCCAGCAGTATAATAGCCGATTCGCGTTGCGATACTTCCCGTTTGCTGCCGGATACATAGGCCCCGAGCAGCGGTATGAAAAAAATACCGAGATCCTTGTAACGAAACGCTTTCATGGCAGCAAAATGCCCCAACTCATGCAATACCACGATAAGGGTAAGCAACAGCAGTATATCCCAGCTTTGAAACAGCAGAAAACCCAGAATAAGATACAGGGCCAGACTACCAGCCGACCTTAACCAGTTAACACCCTGCACTTCAGGCTCCTGGGGGAATTTAGGGGTTGTTGGTGGCAGCGCTTCAGCAATAGACGCGTCGGGTGCTTGCAATGGGTCCATCCGCTAAAATTATATAAAATATGGCTGCAATTTCAACAATAAGGCTTCGGGCATGGTGGTCCGTTTCATCGTGCCGGATTCCATAAAATACAGAATGACACGGCCGGCAGCCAGCTGCTCGCCGCGCTCATTGAATATATCCTGATGAAACTCGATCTTATGATGTGCGGGCAGCTCACGCAGGGTCACCCGTACTGTAATCAGGTCATCATATAAAGCCGGCCGCAGATAACGGCATTGCACTTCCACCACGGGCATGATAACCCCCATTTTTTCCATATCAGCATAGGTAAAACCCAGCTCACGGATGGATTCTGCGCGGGCTACTTCAAAATACTGAAAGTAATTGCCATGATACACTACACCCATCTGGTCTGTCTCGGCATAGCGGACACGGATCTTCGTTTCGAAAACAAACATATTCGTGTGTTGAAAGGAGGCTTATTTACCAATGAGTTTATCAAGGCTCAGTTTGCCGGGGCCAACAAACAACAGGGCAATCAACCCACCCAGAAACAATGCTGCTTTTTCACCTTCAGTGAAGACAAGGCCCTGATGCGCATGGAATGTAGCTACAGCCATTGCCACGATTGGAGGAATACAGGCCAGCCGGGTAAACAGACCAAGTACCAGGAATACGGCACAGAAAAATTCGGCAAAGATGGTCAGCGCCAGCGAAGTGCTGTGCCCAATATGAAAAGGATCAGAAAATGTGGAAGAATATTTCGCAAAATTCATCAGCTTGCTATAACCATGTGTGATCAGTAAACCGCCAAAAGTGAGGCGCATGATCAATGCCGCGAAAGTAATACCATTATCACTGTACTTGATACTGAAGAGCTTTTTCATGTGGTGTGGAGTTTTGGACTGCAATGTTACTGAAAGAAAAATTAA
Organism: Chitinophagaceae bacterium; assembly: GCA_047600605.1. Lineage (GTDB taxonomy): Bacteria > Bacteroidota > Bacteroidia > Chitinophagales > Chitinophagaceae > CAYMZZ01. The sequence goes on from JASGKK010000002.1 coordinate 1,270,994, forward strand.
TAGCTATAACGGCGCTGATAATGAATAAAATGTTAAAGATTACCCGTATCTGCACTTATCCACACCTGTTTGGAATGATGTTTGGCTGTAGCTGAAATAATTTGAATATTCGCAACGTTTATCCCACAACGGTTAAAGGACACCCTTCATGAAGAAATCTTTTTCTCTGGCGCTCGCGTTGGTTTGCGGTGGGATTGTATTTTCCCAGCAAACCAGTTTTTATACCGACCCCGCCACACAATTCAAAGAAGCCAAAGAGTATTTCCAGAAAGGTCAGTACAGCCTGGCTTATCCCCTGTTAAAGGAATTGCGGCAGCAGGTGCGCGAAACAGATATCGCCAACCATGCGGTGACAGTCCAGGAAATTCAATACTATTCTCTGGCTTGTGCGCTCATGCAGAACGAAAGCCGGGCGGAGCAGGAGGCTATTGATTATATTGACCTGGAAAAAAATACAGCCCGGGTACAGATGATGAACTATCAGCTGGGTGAGTTTTATTTCCGCCGGCAGAATTTCCGCTCAGCTGCCATGCATTATGAGCAGGCTTCCATTGCCAACCTCAGCAACCAGGAGATATCCACGATGAAGTTTCATCAGGGCTACTCGTATTTTACCCTGCAACGCTTCAACGAAGCCAAACCGCTCTTCAATACCATCCGTAGCATGCGCGATGATCCCAATTATCTTGATGCCAACTACTACTACGGATTCCTGGCTTTCCGCGACAAGCAATATGCAGAAGCCCTGCAAAGTTTCAGGATCGTGGAAAATGAAAAAGCCTATGCTGCTGTAGTACCTTACTACATAGCACAGATATACTATATCCAGGACAAGAAAGAAGAAGCGCTCAAGTATGCCGAAACCAAGATCAAAGGTGGGGGCTCGCAGTACTATGATCTGGAGATGAAACAAATGATCGGACATGCTTATTTTGAGCGCAAAGAATATGCGAAGGCCCTGCCTTATCTCGAGGATTACGTAAAAAAAGCGCCCAAAGTACGTCGCGAAGATCTGTACGAACTTTCTTATTCCTATTATCAGGCCAACCAGTTGCCCAAAGCCATCGATGGCTTCAAACAACTGAGCGGCAAGGAAGACTCGCTGAGCCAGAATGCCATGTATCTGCTGGGCGATGCCTATCTCAAAACCGGTCAGAAGAGTAATGCACGGAATGCCTTTTTGTTTTGTGCATCCAACAGCAGCGATAAAAAGCAGCAGGAGATCAGCCGGTTTCAGTATGCCAAACTCTCGTATGAGCTGGGTTACCAGGATGAAGCACTCAATAGTCTGCGTACTTTCCTGACCGATTACCCCAATTCCGTCTATAATAATGAAGCAAAAGATCTGCTGGTGGCCGTATTGACCAATACCAATAATTATCGTGAAGCATTGTCGCTGCTCGATGGTATGAGCAATCCCACTGTCAATGCCCGCAGGTTATACCCGCGTATTCTCTATGGCCGTGCCACAGAGTTTATCAATGATGACCGGCTGAGCGAAGCAGAGCCGCTTCTTGATAAAGCATTGAAAGATCCCAACAATGGCGCAGTATTGCCTTACATCAACTTCTGGAAAGGAGAGATCGCCTACGATAAAAGAGACCTGGACAATGCCATCAAATACCTCAATGCCTATGTAGGTGCCGGGGCTCCCAATAGCGGCGAAGCCAATATGAATACGGCCCGCTATAACCTGGGGTATTGCTATATGGAAAAAGAAAACTATTCAGTGGCACGCAGTTTCTTTGAACCACTGTCGCGCAATGCCTCTCTCAGTTCAGATGAGCTGACCCAGGATGCTTACCTGCGCACAGCCGATTGCTATTACATGGAGCGCAACTTTACCAAGGCCAAATCCATGTATGATAATGTGATCAAATTCTCCTGGCCCGAAGAGGATTATGCTACTTATCAGACTGCACTCATTGCAGGCATCAGGAGCTCGAAAGATAAAATAAGCCTGCTGGCAACAATGACCCGCAAGTTTCCGGCATCTTCCCTGGTTACAGATGCCAACATGGAGATCGCGAAAACATATATGTCCGATGAAAAATTCGGCGATGCCATTCCTTACCTCGACAAAGTGATCAAGACAAGCGGCAATGTAAGCTACAAGCCTGAAGCGCTGCTGCGCCTGGGTACCGCTTATTACAATCTCAACAACAACAGTGCGGCACTGCAACAGTACAAAGCCCTGGTTGATCAGTATCCCAATTCGACCGAAGCCCAGGATGCCCTGTACAATGTGCGTAACATTTATGTAGACGATGGCAAACCCGATGAGTATGCCAATTTTATGCGTCAGGTGGGTAAACCCATCAGTGTAAGTGCGGAAGATTCACTGACCTATGCGGCCGCCGAAACACAGCTGACCAATGGTAATACACAGGCTGCCCTTACCGCCTTCAATAATTATATCCAGAAATTCCCCAATGGCACCTATGCTATTGATGCCAATTTCTATCGTGCAGATATCTACCATACCAAAAAGGAATGGGCCAATGCACTGTCTGGTTATGAGCCGGTAGCAGCACAGGCGCCCAACCGTTATGCCGAGCGTGCCATACTGGCTGCTGCACGGATCTACTTCTTTGAAATAAAGGATTATAACAAAGCCGAAGCTTATTATACTCAGCTGAAACAGCAGGCCTCCACCCAGGAAAATAAACTGGAAGCTATGCGTGGGCTGCTCAGAAGCCAGTATCAGTTGCAGAAATGGACCGAGGCTACTGAAAATGCCAAAGAACTGACTACTATCAAAGGCAGCAACAACGATGATAAGGCGCTTGCCAGTATGGCTATTGGTCGCTCCTATCAGGTAAACCGCCAGTATGATCAGGCGCTTGCCAGTTTCAAAACGGTGGTGCAGCTCAATAAAGCCGCACTGGCTGCCGAAGCCCGTTATGAGATTGCCCGTTGCTGGTTTGAATTAAATAAACTGGCCGATTCAGAAAAAGCAGCCGTGGAAGTGATCAACAAATCAGGCAGCTATGATTTCTGGGTAGGTAAGGCCTATGTATTGCTGGGCGATATCTATTTCAAACAAAAGGATTACTTCAATGCCAAAGCTACCTATCAGAGTATTGTTGACAATACCATTGATCCCAACCTGAAAAGCGAGGCCCAGGCCAAACTTACCCAGGTAATAGAAGCAGAAAGCAGAGATAGCAAAATCGGCGGTTAATTCATTTAAGTCAGTTACAGTAATACCGGACAAGAGCCGGTCACAAATAAGTTAAGATGAAACACATGATAAAAGTCAGTCTTGGATTGATCATCTGTATGGGGGCTGCACTTACCGTGAGTGCACAGAAGAAGGATACCACCCGGTCTGTAGATATTACCTCATCTTTCCGGCCGGTACTGAAAGCTCCGGCCAAGCTGGCCTTTAATGCCACGCCACCTTCGGCCGATACAACCCGGCCCAGGCTGCAGTACGATATTCCCAATCCCAACCTGCTGTTTGCCTACCAGCCAGGCAGCCTTAAGCCGCTGGCAATGGCTATTGACACCAATGTGGCATTCGGAAACAGTAATTATATCAAAGCAGGTTTTGGAAGTCTCCGTACACCCTATGTGCAGGCAGGCTTCTCCTTCGGAGATGGTAATACAGCCGGCGTTAATATTTATGCCCGGCATGTATCCTCGCAGGGCAAACGGGAGTTCCAGGATTTTACCAATACACAGGTTAAACTGAGTGGTTTTTATAAAACAGCCGGCAATGTGGAGCTGAATGCAAGCCTGGGTATGAAACAGGAGCGTACTTATAAATATGGCTACCTCCCCGAAACGCTTTCTTTTCCCAAAGATTCCATTCGTCAGCGTTTCCAGACGATCTCGGCACGGCTGGCTGCCCGCAACCTTGAGTCTACCGAATTCGGCCTCAACTATGCTCCCGAAATACGTATCGACATCTTTGGTGACCATATAAAAAATAATGAAAGCAACACGGTGGTAAACCTGCCACTGGAGAAAACAGTAGGAAAAGACTTTGCGGTAAACCTGGGTGTTACATTTGACCTGACGCGTCTTTCTCCCGATAATAAATCGGCTGTCAACAATACAATGTGGTATTTATCGCCATCCGTAGTGTACAAGAGCACAACACTGCGTTTGCAGGGTGGCATACGCCCGTCATGGGATAATAAGGCATTTAAAATGTTCCCTAATATCCTGGCAGAAGTGGGTACCGAGGATCAGCGGTTTACGTTTCAGGCAGGATGGACCGGCTATGTTCGTAAGACCAGCTTCCAGTACCTGGCTTCGCAGAATCCCTGGCTATGGGTACCCGGTGAATTGCGCAATACCTGGATCGAAGAGCGGTATGCAGGATTTAAAGGAACAGTAGGAGATCATTTTACCTATAGTGCCAAAGTCGGTTTTAATAAATTGTCTAACCAGCCTCTCTTTATCAATGACACTACTGCTGCCGGCGATGGTAAGTCATTTGCAGTGGTCTATGCCGATAAAATGAATGTGCTGAACCTGGGAGGTGAGCTGGGGTATACCGTTGCTGAAAAATTTTCAGTGATCAGCAGCCTGAGCTTTAATCAGTTTACAGGGCTGCGTGGCCAGCAGAAAGCCTGGGGCATGCTGCCACTCGAATTTAATACCGCCCTGCGCCTGCAGGTGATCCGCGATCTCTGGCTTAAAACCGACCTGTTTGCCTGGAGCGGTCCCCGCTATATGCGGCAGGACGGTTCTGATGGTAAACTCAGCGGGGCATTTGATCTCAATGCAGGCCTCGAATTCAAAATTACCCGCAGCCTCAACCTGTGGACACAGTTCAATAATATTTTTAATAAAGAATACCAACGCTGGAATCAATACCGGGTTTATGGCTTTAACTTTGTAGGCGGTATCATTTTCTCATTTGATCAAAAACCCTGAGTCCTGCATGCTGGGCCAATTACAACAATATTTTTTGCAGAACCGGCAGTTATATCTGCCGGGTATAGGCTTACTCCGCCTGGAGCAGGCTGCTGCTGAGTTGGATTTTGGCAATAAGCAGATCGTAGCTCCCCGCCAGAGTATTCGTCTGCACGCAGGCGTACAACAACCGGAGCGCCGCCTCTTTTCGTGGCTGGCAGGTGTGCTGCTCGTGACTGAGCGTGATGCAGTGATCCGCTTTAATGATTTTGTGTATGGCCTGAAAGAGCGGATACAGAAAGGCGAAAAGCTCAACTGGCCTGGTGTGGGCATTTTCAGCAAGGGGCTGGCTGGTGAGATCCGTTTTGAGACGGCTGTAATGGATCAGCCACTCGGACAGCCTGTATCTGCACAAAAAGTGATGCGCGAAAACAGTGCCCATCTGGTAAGGGTGGGAGAAGAGGAGCGCACGGCTGCTGAGATGAAGGAATGGCTGCAGGCAGAGCCCGAGCGGAAGTCGTGGTGGCTTACCATCGGGATCATACTGGTTATACTCCTGTTTATTTTTATCGGATATTATTTTTCGGTACATGGTGTCAATACCCGGTCTGCCGGCAATCAGCAATCGCTGAAACCAGCACAGGCCGCTCCGGCTTACCAAACACCCCGGTGATTTTTCTACTGGTATCGCATTTTGGACTTATTTTGCCGCCGGCTCTGTGTCTGAGCCTGTCAATCTATGGAGGAACGCATTCATTATTCTACCTGTCCTGTATGTGGTAGCCAGCAGTTGCAGGATATTTTTCAGGTAAAGGATTATACCGTATCGCAGCAGTTATTTACGATAACGGAATGTATTCATTGCACAGTCCGCTTCACCCAGGATGTGCCCGGGCCCGATGCCATAGCGCCCTATTACAAATCCACCGCTTATATCTCCCATACCAATTCACGCCAGGGACTGCTCAATCAGCTTTATCACTGGGTGCGTCGCCGTACGCTGGTACGTAAGAGCCGCCTGGTGCAGCGGGCAGCTGGCAAACAAACAGGGGCTTTACTGGATGTGGGTAGTGGAGTTGGTGCATTTTTGAAGGAAATGCAGGATCGGGGGTGGACCTGTACAGGACTTGAACCTGATCCGGATGCGCGGGCCGTAGCAGAAAAAGAGATAGGGGTTGCGCTGGCCGACAACGCGCATATTTATCAGCTTCCTGATGCACAGTTTGATGCGATTACCTTGTGGCATGTGCTGGAGCATGTGCACGATCTGCAAGGGTATTTCCAGGCCTTCCATCGGCTGTTGCAGCCTGGCGGAGCCCTGCTGATCGCTGTTCCCAATTACACAGCGGCTGATGCTGCTTATTATAAAACGTTCTGGGCTGCATACGATGTGCCCCGGCACCTGTATCATTTCTCCCCACAGTCGATGCAGGTACTGGCTGAGCAGCATGGGTTCCGCATCGAAGCCTGGCGTCCTATGTGGTATGATAGCTTTTATGTATCCCTGCTGAGCAACCGCTACCGCAGTGGCAGCTATGGATGGAGCAATGCATTGTGGAATGGGCTGCGTTCCAATTTTAAAGCGTTGTTTAATACGAAAAAATGCAGCTCAGTGATTTATGTGTTGAAGAAAGAGAGTGGTCGGTGATCGGTTGCCAGTGATCACCGTAACACGAATAGCAAAAAAAGTATCATCTCTTTCTGACCACCGATCACCGACCACTGATCACTTACTAAAAGCTATCTCATACAACTCCGGCCACAGTTTACCGGTAATATAGAATTTGGCTGTTGCTGAATCATAAGCGATACCATTGGGCACATCTACTGCAGGATCGATAGTTTGTACACGTTTCCAGATGGCGGTCAGATCCGCTTTGGCAACAATATGGCCGGAGCCCGGATCTATTTTGAGAATATAAGGTGCCTGGTATTGATTGGCATAAATAAAGCCATTGATATATTCCAGTTCATTCAGGTTATAGCTGAGTGAACCCGCTTCGGTGATGGTTTGTGTACGCAGTAGTTTGAATCCATTGGGATCATAATAATAAAGTGTGGAAGAGCCATCAGAAGCAATCAGCTCTTTGCCGTCGGTGGTCAGTCCCCAGCCATCGGTACCGAGTTCATATTCTTTGATCTTCTTAAAATCCTTAAGCGTATACACGAGTACTTTTCGTTCTCTCCAGGTAAGCTGATAAATAGTGTCGCGCAGTATGGTGATACCTTCTCCAAAAAAACGCGGATCAAGCGAAATACTTTGAATGGCTTTACCGGTATTCAGATCTACTTTTATGAGGCGGGAGTGGCCATAGTTGCCGGTGCCTTCATATAATTCGCCTTTATATACCTGCAGCCCCTGGGTATAGGAGGAGGTGTCGTGCGGATAAGTTTTTATGATAGAAAAAGTGAGTGCTTTAGGCGCTTCGGCTCCGGGTGTTTGGGGCCCTTGCGGCTCCGATGGAGTTTTTCCGTCATTATTGCAACTGGTAATCCAGATCAGCGATACAAGAAAAAATAATTGTTTCATGAAATAATCGGGCTTGAGTATCAGCAAAAATACATTCTAACCGGATATGCAGTTGTTAAAGCTGCAGATAGGTTTTGCTATTCTTTTTCAACTGGTTAGAAATAATTCGCGCTCTTTCCGTAAAAGCTTTATATTTGAGGATCAGCCAGCCAGCGTGCTGGTCCCTCTCCGAAATCGTATCCCCGGAAATTCCTTCTTCTGATTTCCTATTTCAATCCTTTTTCCAATGCCGCATGAATGCTATGGTAATGCTATTGTTATTGCCATAACGGACCCTTACAACTTGTACTTTAATGAATCGGATTATTACAGGCATTGTAGGTGTGCTTTTCTGCATGTGCCAGGCGATAGGGCAGGAAGCATGTTATACCAGCAATTATCTACAGCAAATATGGCAGGGCTCACCCGAAGCTGCGAGACAGGCAGCAGCTGTTAAATATTTTGTAGACCGGCAGATTGCCCAACGCCAGGCCGATCTTTCCTGGCGCGGCGATGGCAGTGCTGTGATCAGCATTCCGGTGGTGGTGCATATCTTGTATAATACTTCCAATCAGAATATCAGCGATGATCGGGTTTATAGCCAGTTAAAAGTGCTGAACGATGCATTCAGACGCCTGGCTGCAGATACGGTCAATACACCCGACCGTTTCAAAGACCGCGCTGCCGACTGCGAAATAGAATTCCGTCTGGCCACTTCCGATCCCGGACGTAGAGCCACTACGGGTATCATCCGCAAATACACGCCTATTACATTATGGGAGCCGGACGATAAAATGAAATACAGTGCACAGATGGGTGATGATGCCTGGGATACAGACAGCTATCTGAATCTCTGGATATGTCCGCTCAAACGCCAGTTGGGTTATGCCAGTTTTCCCGGAGGCGACCCGGCGCTCGATGGCATTGTGCTCAGCACATCGGTTGTGGGAGTGACCGGCAAAGGCGATTATAATCAGGGTAAAACGGCCGTGCATGAGGCAGGGCACTGGCTTGGATTGCGTCATATATGGGGCGACGATTATTGCGGCGATGATGGGGTGGATGATACGCCACAGCAGGCCAATTTTACCAATGGCTGCCCTACGGGTATCCGCGTGTCCTGCGGCAATAGCAAGGACGGTGGAGATATGTATATGAACTACATGGACATTACAACAGATCCCTGCACCAATCTTTTTACTGAAGGTCAAAAGCAGCGGATGCGGGCGCTTTTTGATCCCGGTGGTGCACGGTATGCCTTGTTGAGTTCAGGAGCGCTCAATCCTCCTTTATACCAGGAAATACCGGTAGCCGAGGATTCGCCCACCTGGCTGCATCCGCAGCTTTATCCCAACCCCGCTGCGGCCGAAGTCACACTTGATTTGGCATACGATCCACGCTGGGTAGGTGCTACCTTACAAATTACCAGCCTGCAGGGGGTAGTGGTAAAAAGAGTGCTGATCAGTAATAAGATCCAGGTACTGGATACGCGTACACTGATGCCCGGACTATATCTGCTTACAGCCCGTCGTGCCGATGGCGTTTCATTGAAATTCAAACTCGTAAAAATGTAAGCTGTTGTTGGGAACAACAGCATTTAAGAAGCCTGTACAAATTGCTCCAGCAACGCGATCCTTTTTGCAATAGGGGGATGAGTGGCAAACATATTATCCCACGAAGCAGACTGATGGGCCGATGGCTTGGGGTTATTGATGAAAAGTTGGGCCACATCACGGCTTTCGACTGCTTCAATCAATGGGTCAGCGGTTATTTTGCGCAGGGCCGAGGCCAGTGCAAGCGGGTTGCGGGTCATATCGGCTGCGTTTGCATCGGCGAGGTACTCGCGCCGGCGGCTGATGCCAAAGCGTAACAGCAACGAAATAAGATAGGCTACTGAGGTAAGCACAATAGCAATCAGGATAATGGCACCGGCTCCTTTGCCATCTTTGCTGCTGCGCCTGCCACTGCCCGCAAAACGCAGGCTGCGGAAAGCGATCTCGGCGAGGTAAGAAAAGATACCCACAAAAATGATGGAGATGATAAGCAGCCGTACATCGCGGTTGCGGATATGTGCCAGTTCATGTGCCAGCACTCCTTCCAGTTCTTCATCAGTCAGTTTGTCGATAAGCCCCTGCGATACTGATATGGAAAAACTCTGCGCACTGATGCCACTGGCAAAGGCATTCAACGAATCATCTGCAATTATATACAGTTTTGGCATACGCATGCCTTGTGCAATGCAGAGATTTTCGAGTAAATTATATACCCGTTTATTGGCCGTTCTCTCCAGTGGACGTGAACCGGTTGCCAGGCGGATCAGCGCATTGTGTCCCAGCCAGGCAATACCAAACCAGATAGCTACGCCGGTCAGCACCCAGGGGGCCAGTTGTACAAACTGGTTATTGGTGGCTTCGGGTGTCTGCTCACCCATGAAATAGGAAAATGCATACAGCAATCCCAGCAGCAGGATGGGGAATGCGATCAGCAGCAGGACTGAGTGGAGGTTATTGCGCCTTATCTGCGCGTAGAGGCCAACATACTTCATATTGTATAAAGCAGGAGGCGGAGTTTAGAAACTGATTTTGGGCGGTTCTTCCATGCGGCGGCGGTTATCATCGCCGAGGTCAAAGAATACTTCACGCTGAAAGCCGAAGTTGCGGGCCAGCAGGTTGCCGGGAAAAGTTTCAATAGCGTTATTATACTCTGTGGTGGCTGCATTGAAGAAACGGCGGGCAGCAGCCAGTTTATTTTCGATATCACTCAGTTCTTCCTGCAACTGCAAAAAGTTCTGATTGGCTTTCAGATCGGGATAGGCTTCTACCTGTACCCGTAAACCCTGAAGGGCTGCAGTCAGTTTCTGTTCTGCTGCAATCTTGTCATCAATGCTTTGTGCATTCATGGCGCCTGCGCGGGCTTCTGTTATTTTGATCAGTAGTTCTTTTTCGTGGCCTGCATAGCCCTTTACTGTTTCCACCAGTTGAGGCACCAGGTCATGCCGCTGACGCAGTTGCACGTCGATATCCGCAAAGGCATTTTGCCGGCGGTTGCGCAGCTTTACCAGGTTATTGTACAGGCTCACCAGCCAGAGGGCGATGACGACCAGGACGGCAATGAGGATAATGACGGCCATAAGAAAGGGTTAAAGGTAAAAGGTTAAAAGTGTCTGTGCTGAAGATACTGAAAAAGTAATAAGTTTTGGGTTATAAGTTGTAAGGCAGGGGAGAAGGAAGGTAGAAGGCAGAAGGAGAGAGAGGGGCGACCCATTGTAGCACCGCACTGCTACAAATCAACATCATCTTCAAACCCATTAGCTGTAATAGTCAGTACTTGATCTGACAGTTGAGGATTAATTTTTTAATTTTCAAAAGGGATGCCGATTAAATTAGTTAGGCTGCTGAACTTACCTGGTTCAGCAGTTTTTGTTTAGCTAAGGTAATAGATTCAGTAAAGGTAAGCATGGGGGTTTTGCCAAAGCAGTATCTGCCACTGTGTGGTCTTTCGTTGTTGTAGAACTCCAGCCACTGATCCAGGTCGTGTTGGAGCGTTTCCAGATTCTGGTATAATTTTTTACGGAATGTGATGGCATAGAACTCCTCCTGCATCGTTCGATGCAGGCGTTCGCAGATACCGTTGCTTTGGGGATGACGAACTTTTGTCTTGCTATGATCGACTCCTTCGATCTGTAGGTACAGAGCGTACTCATGGCTTTCAGGTCTTCCATTAAACTCGGTACCGCGGTCGGTGAGTATCCGCAGCAGGGGTATTTGTTGCTGTTCAAAGAAGGGAAGAACCTTGTCATTGAGTATATCTGCCGCTGTAATAGCATGCCTGCTGGTATACAGTTTTGCAAAAGCTACACGGCTGTAAGTATCAATGAAAGTCTGCTGATAAATACGGCCAACCCCCTTGATTGTTCCAACGTAGTAGGTATCCTGTGAACCCAGGTAACCTGGATGCTCCGTTTCTATTTCGCCATGGGCCTCCAGTTTCTCCCTTTTACGCTCCAGGGCTATCAACTGAGCTTCTGTAAGGATCAGCCCAGCCTGAGCAACACGGACTTCCAGGGCCTTTAACCGCTTTTCGAAGACTTCCAGGTCATGGCGCTGCCACACACAACGGACCCCTGCAGCGGAGATAAAAATGCCCTGTTTGCGTAATTCATTGCTGATCCGGAACTGACCATAGGCCGGATAGTCAAAGGCCATCTTCACAACAGCTTCTTCCACAGCCGGATTGACCCGGTTCTTCGGTACAGGTTTGCGGCGGCTGATCTCCCGCAGCGCCTCTTCTCCACCGGTATCATATAACTGTTTGATGCGGTAAAAACTGTCCCGGCTGGTGCCCATTAACTTACAGGCACGGGTGACGTTGTTCAATTGTTCAGCCAGGTTGAGCAGGCCAATGCGGGATTTGATTAACTTAGTTTCAGAGTTCATGATCTGACTTTTGGGGGTTATTAATTTAGTTTGTCGTTACTCTAAATTAACCCCAACTGTCAGATCAAGTCTTAACTTCTACACATTAGCACACCAGCACATTAACCACATTAGCACATTAACCCTCCTCATCTTCAAATCCTCAAATTATCAAATCTTCAAATTATCAAATTGCTCCTATTAACTTTTCCCGTTTAGTGTGTTCCTGTAATTGCATCTTTTTGCCTCCACGGCCGGCCTGCCGATGTGGTTCGCCGGTGCTGTGTTTTTCTCCGGCCTCTGGTCGTTGCATTATCCTTAAAGATTCAATCGGAGAAAAACAAGGCGCCTTGCGAACCACAAGAAAAAATAAGAGAAAAGGCAGGTGTTCCTCAAATCCATTAGCACATCAGCACATTCTCCCTCCCCATCTTCAAATCTTCAAATTATCAAATTGCTCCTATTAACTTTTCCCGTTTAGTGTGTTCCTGTAATTGCATCTTTTTGCCTCCACGGCCGGCCGGCCGATGTGGTTCGCCGGTGCTGTGTTTTTCTCCGGTCTCTGGTCGTTGCATTATCCTTAAAGATTCAATCGGAGAAAAACAAGGCACCTTACGAACCACAAGAAAAAATAAGAGAAAAGGCAGGTGTTCCTCAGATTCATTAGCACATCAGCACATTAACCCCATTAGCACATTCCCCCTCCTCATCTTCAAATCCTCAAATTATCAAATCTTCAAATCCATTAGCACACCAGCACATTAACCCCATTAGCACATTCTCCCTCCCCATCTTCAAATCCTCAAATCCATCAGCACATTACTCCTTCATCTTCTCTATCATATTCGCTGCATTCTTATTGTCCGGGTTTTTTTCCACTGCTTTACGGTAATATTCCAGGGCCAGTTTTTTATCGCCTTTCTGGTTGTAGCATTCACCGATGAGTTCATATCCATACGAAAAATCAGCCGGTTTACCTTCCAGTTGTACAGCTATTTTGAATATACGGATGGCATCGTCGTAATGACTTCTGCGCTGCAGGTATTTTCCGGTGCTGATGAGGTCGCCGATTTCAAAACTGAAGTCGTAGGTGTCACGATGTGAAATGCGCAATTGCATATAATAAACAATGCCGGTATCTGCATTGGCCAGTATTTTGTCGCGGATAGCCAGGTAGAGAGAGCGTTTGGGAACGGTGAATGGTTTATGTTGTAAAATATTAAGAATGGTCGATTTCAGGGGTAGCACTTTCATCTGCTGATTGTTGGTCATCATCAGTATGGTGACCTGATCGGGAAAATAGCTGTACAGTACGGCTTCATAGTTGCTATTGGAGCCCTGATGCTGATGCCAGATCAGTTCACCTTTTTCAAAACCGGTAGTGCCCAGGCTGCTTTCACCGCCGGGGAAGTTGGCAGCCAGTTCAGCAAATGATTCACGTGATATGATGCGGTACTGATGCAGGGCTTCTGCCCATTTGTAAAGATCACCAATGGGCAGGCGTACCCATCCGGTCATGTTTTGTCCGTAAGGGGTAATGCGCCGTTCGTTGTCGAAGGCAGCGGCCATGCCGGCAGCGGTTGTCGGGTAGTCGATGCGTGTTTCTGTCATGCCTGCAGGCGTCAGTACATGCTGTTGGATGAATGTTGCATACGGTTGCCCACTCACTTTTTCAATGATCCGCATTTGCAGGTATACATTTACATGGTTGTAGATATAGCCGGTACCCGGTTCAAAAGCGAGATTTTTCAATGCAAGCAGGCTGGCATAAATAGCGGAGTCTGTGTTGCTGGGTGTTAGCATCGGCAGGCCGCTGGTATAGTTGATAAGGTGGCGGAGTTTGATCTGCTGTGCCCAGGAGGGAAATTCGGGAAAATAGGTTGAGAGGGTATTATCGAGCGAAAGTTTGCCCTGTTCTTTCAGGATCATAATGGCTGTACCGTTAAATTCTTTGCTTACAGAACCCACATCAAAGCGAAGACCCGGGGTAAGCGGGTTGTTGTCGCTGCCATCGGCCGACCCCATTGATTGCTGGTAAATGATCTTTCCTTTTTGGGCAACAATGATGTTGCCGTTGAAGATACCCCGGCGCAGGGCTACCTGCATGACGGAGTCTATTTGCTGCACTTCTTTTTGAGCGTAAGATGTCAGGGCTGTATAAAAAGCAAGAGAGGTGAGGAGTAATTTTTTCATGGCGGTAGAGTAAGAGGAAAGGTAGATGGAAAAAGGCAAAGAAAAGGTTAATGGTATAAGGTATAAAGGTAAAGGGTCTCTTCAAATCACAGTTGCCGTTATTTGCTTTTCCCGTTTGGCGTGTTCATAGAATTCCATCTTTTGCCTCCACGGCCGGCAGGCCGATGTGGTTCGCAAGGTGCCTTGCGAACCACAAGAAAAAATAAGAGAAAAGGCAGGTGTTCCTCAAATCCATTAGGACACCAGCACATTAATCACATTAGCACATTTCCCCCCCCATCTTCAAATCCTCAAATCACCAAATCTTCAAATTCATTAGCACATCAGCACATTCATCTCATTAGCACATTTCCCCTCCTCATCTTCAACTCCTCAAATTATCAAATCTCCAAATTGTCATTCATTGGCATATTACAAAAGAAAAGACAGAAGATATCTTTTTTATACCTTCTGTCTTTCACTTAAAAGTTATTACTTAAAACTGAATACTTATTTAAACACTTTCTCCAGAAATACTTTCATTTCATTCCACGATGCTGTGTCAGCGGCGGCGTCATATTTGATGGGCATTTTGAATTTCTCGCCCATGGCAGTGGCATTGGGATTGGTGAATGCATGGGTGGCGCCATCATAACCTTTGAAGGTGTAGCTTTTGCCGGATGCATCCATTTCTTTTTTGAATTTTTCCACCTCCGTATTCGGTACAAAAGGATCAGCATTGCCATGGCAAACCAGGATATCGGCTTTCAGTTTGCTGGCGTCGAGGGGTACACCCAGCAGGTTGCCATGAAAGCTAACCACGCCTTTCAGGTTTTCACCCAGGCGGGCGAGGTTGAGTACCTGTGCGCCACCAAAACAATAACCGATAGCCGCAATGCGTGTGCTGTCTGTTTGGGCATAGGTCTTCAGTTTGGCCAGTGCTGCATCAAAACGTGTTTGCATCATGATGGGATCCTTGTAAAAGGGAGTGGCATATTTGCCCGCTGAGTCGGGGTTGTCGGCAGTTATACCATTGCCATACATATCAATGGCCATGGCTATATAACCCAGGCCGGCCAGTGAGCGTGCGCGGCTTTTGGCATAATCATTCAATCCCCACCATTCGGGTATTACGATCACAGCAGGACGGGCCCCTTGTTTATTTTCATCATATACTACAAATCCATTCATGGAAATGCCTCCGCCGGTATAGCTGATATTATCTTCTTTGATAGCGGGGGTGGTCACAGTCGGTTCCGTTTTGGGTTCTTCTTTTGCCGGCTCATTGTTGCAGGCGGCCAGCAATAGTGCAGCCAGTGCTGCTGTTGGTAATAGTTTCAGTGCTTTCATTTGTTATGATATTGATGTAAGGTATAAGGAACTAAGCGGTATAAAGTTCAGAAAAGTTGCCGCACCGTACAAAAATGTTTCCCGCCGTATCAGGAGCAGGATAGTTATTTTTGTGGTATGAAGACCATCGGACTTATTGGCGGCACCACCTGGTTGTCCACGATTGATTATTATCGCATCATTAACCAACTGGTAAATGAGCGGCTGGGCGGAATGAATGCGGCAAAAATGATCCTGCATTCGGTCAACTATGGCGAAATAGTATCGCTGACGAAAGCAGATAAATGGGACGAAATCGCCCGGATCATCGGTGATGCAGCCCAAAAAGCTGAACAGGCTGGGGCATCCTGCATTTTGCTGTGTGCCAATACTATGCATGTAATCGCGCCACAAATTCAGGCACAGTTGTCCATACCTGTCATTCATATTGCCGATGTGACGGCTGCAGCTATTAAGGCGCAGCAGGTAAAACACGTGCTGCTGCTGGGCACACGTTATACCATGAATGCTGCTTTTTATCCCGAACTGCTTGGCAAAAACGGTATTGCACTCACCATTCCCGATACAGCTGATCAGGAGTATATCAACAACAGCATTTATGAAGAAATGGGCCGCGGCCTGTTTCTGCCTGAAACAAAAGCAGGTTACCTGTCTGTTATCAATAAATATACCGCGGAAGGCATAGATGGAGTCATCATGGGCTGCACCGAAATTCCGCTGCTGTTGAGCGCAGATGACAGCGACCTGCCATTGTTTGATACGACCCGTATCCATGCTACAGCGGCGGTTGATTACGCATTGAAGGGTTAAGGAAGCAATTCGCAACCGCCAGCTTTATCTGAAAGAAGCACCCGTTAAGAAAATTAGAGAATAAGGCCGGTGCTCCCAATCCATTAGTACACCAGCACATTAACCACATTAGCACATTTCCCCCCATCTTCAAATTTTCAAATCATCCAATCTTCAAATGGATTAGCACACTGGCACATTCATCACATTAGCACATTCTCCCTCCCCATCTTCAAATCCTCAAATTATCAAATTTTCAAATTGCTCCTATTGGCTTTTCCCGTTTAGTGTATTTCTGTAATTCCATCTTTTTGCCTCCACGGCCGGCAGGCCGATGTGGTTCGCCGGTGCTGTGTTTTTCTCCGGTTTATGCTTAATCTATATTCTTTAAAGTTTCAATCGGAGAAAAACAAGGCACCTTGCGAACCACAAGAAAAAATAAGAGAAAAGGCAGGTGTTCCTCAAATCCATTAGCACACTGGCACATTCGTCACATTAGCGCATTCTCCCTTCCCCATCTTCAAATCCTCAAATCATCCAATCTTCAAATGAATTAGCACACTGGCACATTCGTCACATTAGCACATTCTCCCTTCCCCATCTTCAAATCCTCAAATCACCCAATCTTCAAATGAATTAGCACACTGGCACATTAATCACATTAGCACATTATTCATTTATAACCTTCCCGTTACCACTGGTTGAAAAGTAAGTAGTGGGAGGGTTACCACGATAATAGACCCGGCTTTCTCCGCTGGCCTCTGCAAAGATCATTTGGGTAGGTTGTACATAAGCTCTGGCCGTACCCGAGGTACTGATATCTACTTCGGTGGCTCTTACTGCATATCCATGCAGCCGGGCAGCACCACTGATGGTGCCATACAGGCTTTCTGTATCGCCGCTCAGGTGTAGTACGGAAGTACCGGACAGGTCTACCTGGGCATTGATGCCGGTACCGGTCATATTACATTCAGATACGCCGGTAAGCACATTGCGGATTACCGTTTGCTGTCCGCCAAAACCACTGATCTCTGCTCGGGCGGCGCCGTTGAGCTGAACACTCACGAGGTGGGGCAGGACCACGGTAATATCTACAGGCTGACGGTCATTATCAAACCGGTCATATTCAAAACTGAGTATACCACCGGTACTGTTTACTACCCGCAGATTATCCAGGTCATTGGAGCAGCCGATGGCTTTTACCTGAAACTGATCTCCTTTGGTTACCGTAATCCGGAATGTTTCACCGGCAGCGATTTTGCTGAACCCGGTAATCGAATAATTTCGTTCTTCCTGTGCTGTGCAGGTTCTTTTTTCTTTCTCACATGCTGCCAGCACTACCAGCAGGCATGATAACACGATCCACTTTTTCATACGTTAAGGTCAATTGGTTTCTGGCGGGTTTGACACAAAACCCAGACCTAACGTTGCAGTTAAATCGGTTGATTGGGACGAGTGGGGAGGGTTGTTAACGTATTTTAAGAAAAGTAGGGGCGAAGTATAAAGGGTTTAAAGAGTATAAAGAGTTTAAAGGGAGGAAAGCTGGCAGGAAATAAGAGCCATCTCCAATTCAGCCCCCTTTAAACTTTTTATACTCTTTATACTCTTTAAACTTTGTTTACACCCCAGCCAGGAACTGATTCTGGATATACTCAACTACCGAAGAGAGGTTTTTAGTTTGTTCGAACACGGCCAGTTGGCGGTCGCCGCCGGTGCCATTTTCGAGTATCTTATGAACATAGGCCACGCGGTGGCGGCTGCCCAGATGGTCGAGAACGGGGTCAATAAAATCGAGCAGTTCATAAATAAGTGCCCGGGTATTTACTTCTTCTTCCTTGCCGAAGTCGATGAGATAGCCATCGACTCCATAGCGGCTGGCGCGCCATTTATTTTCATTGAGCAGGGCGCGGGAGTACTGAATAAAGTTCAGGTTTTTGGAACGCAGCATATAGATACGTGCGCAGAGTGCCTGAAACAGGGCGGCCAGGGCAATGGTTTCATCAACGGTCATCGGTATATCACAGATCCGGAATTCAACAGTGTTGAAAAACGGATGCACCCGCAGATCCCACCAGATCTTTTTGGCATTGTCGATACAATTGGTCTTTATCAGCAGCTTTACATAGTTGTCGTATGCTTCAATGCTGTCAAATGCGTCGGGAATGCCGGTGCGGGGAAATTTGTCAAATACCTTTGTGCGAAATGACTTGTACCCGGTTTTGCGACCCTCCCAGAAAGGAGAGTTGGTACTCAGGGCAAATACGTGTGGCAGAAAGTACCGGGTGGAGTTGGCAATATGATTGGCCATCTCCCGGCTTTCCATACCTACGTGTACATGCAGGCCAAAAATGAGGTTGCTGCGCGCCGCCTCCTGCAGCTCGTTTACGATCTCGTTGTAACGGATATGGTCGGTGATCAGCTGACTTTCCCAGTGGCTGAATGGGTGTGTACCGGATGCTCCCATGGCCAGACCCAGGCTCCCTGCAATATCCGAGATCGTTTTCCGGAGTGTGCTTACATCGGCATGGGCCTCGTCTACATTGGCGCAGATATCCGTACCCACTTCCACTACGGCCTGATGCATTTCGGCTTTCACCTTATCCTTGATCACTTTTTGTCCTTCCTGCACAATTTTCTGTTCATGGCTTTTCAACTCACGGGTATTCGGATCCACTACCATGTACTCCTCTTCCACGCCCAGGGTAAAGCTTTTGTAGTTTAATGTCATATTGATCGGTTACTTATTGTGGTTCTTTAAGGTTGGTTCGCCGGTACTGATCAGATCAGTGGATGGCGCTGTGAGCTCCGTTTTACATATTCACCCCAGGTCAGGTTATCGCCGCCGTTATTGGCCAGCGCCTTTTCAATAGCATAATTGGCGGACGTTTCCACAACCCATTCAAAATTTTCTTCACCCACACTGGCACGATCAGCATCAGGGGCAGGGTTGCAGAAATCGATGGCATAGGGAACACCATCGCGCAGCGCCAGCTCCACCGTATTGAAATCATAACCGAGATACTGGTTGATACGGAGTACGATATCGGTCATCTGTTGCAGACGTTCGGGCGAAGGTTTGAAATCGGCTACATAACGCAGGTGATGCGGATTGCGGGGTTCATAAGGCATAATGCGCACATACTTGCCTCCAATACAATAACAACGGTAGTATTCATCAAAAACGATCTCTTCCTGTAGCAGCATTACCAGCTGACCGGTCTCGCTGTGTTTTTGAAAGAATTCTTCTGCATTGCGGAGTTTATATACATGTTTCCAGCCACCGCCTGCAAAGGGCTTCATATAAGCGGGGAAGCCTACATAGTTGAAAATAGATTCCCAGTCGAGCGGAAAAGCCAGGTTGCTGAACGATTCATCCGATGTATCGTCAGGCAGATCGCGGCTGGGAAGGATGGCGGTCTTGGGAACAGGTACCCCCACTTTTGTCATCAGGCAGTTATTGAAATACTTATCATCGGCACTCCACCAGAAGGGGTTGTTGATAACGGCGGTACCGGTAAGGGCAGCGTTTTTAAGCCAGGTGCGGTAAAAAGGAACATCCTGCGAGATACGATCAATAATTACAGCATAGCCGCTGGGCTCGCCCTGCATGGCTTTGTCAATACGTACGGCTTCGGCAGTAATACCGGGAATATTTTTGCTGTTGACCCGGCTCACAAAGGCTTCGGGAAAAGAGCGTTCTTTACCATGGAGAATGCCAATCTTTTTCATAAACAAGTTTTTTGGATAGATAAAAGGGTGCCTTTGCTGTTGCGAAGGGGCTGTACCAAATTTATTTTTTCAGGATCACATAAACAAATTAACTATTGAGTATAAAAGGGATATTTTCTTTGTTCCGCAGGAAATACTGCACCGGAAGCGCTGCAGGTCATCTTATCTCCCGATTGCTGAGCTTATATTTTCCTGCAGCGGGAGAGAAAAGGAAAATGATCTGTTTAAGTTAATGAAAAAAACAGGAAAAATCTGACCCGGAAACCTTTTTGTAAACGCAGCGATTTATCGGTGAATCCTTATTTTTGAATTCATGCAACTGCTCAATGTGCCAGGACTGATGGTTGAAAACTGCCAGATAGAATCGCTGCATCTGCAGCGCACCGTGGAAATCGACTTTTATTTGCCTACCCATGTGAGCCATCCGGAGGAGATGAGCCTGCTCATTCTCAATGATGGCCAGAATATGGAAGAAATGGGTTTTGCCGGCATCTTATCAGAACTCTATACAGCCGGAGCCATCAGGCCCCTGTTTTGTGCTGCTGTGCATGCAGGTACCGACCGCAAAATGGAATATGGTGTATCCAGCCAGTCCGATTACCTGGGTCGTGGTGCCCTGGCCGGCCAGTATACTTCTTTTATACTGGAAGAATTGCTTCCGCATATCAGGCAGACCTATGCTATCCGTTCATTTGCAGAGCAGGCCTGTGCCGGTTTCTCCCTGGGCGGATTGATGGCGCTGGACATCGTATGGAATTATCCCGCCTTATTTACCAAAGCCGGCGTGTTTTCGGGATCTCTCTGGTGGCGCAGCATTGACCAGGATCAGGCGGAGTATGATGATCAGCAGCATCGTATTATGCACCAGGTCATCCGGCAGGGAACTTATCACCCGGGACAACGCTTCTTTTTTCAGAGTGGTAATATGGATGAAACCAATGACCGTAATAATAATGGTATTATTGACTCCATTGATGATACCCTTGATCTCATGCAGGAACTGGTCAATAAAGGGTATGACCGGGAAAAAGACATGTATTATCTTGAAATAGCCGATGGCCGCCATGATATTCCTACCTGGGGCAGGGCCATGCCTGTATTTCTGAAATGGGGCTGGGGTATTTAATTGCCGCGGATACGGCGTAGCATGGCCCGCGCAGTGCGGGCATTCCAGCCGGCAAATCGTCCCCGCTGTACCACCAGGCCATTGGCTTCGGGATGGGTAAGGAAGTAATGAAATACAAAACGGTTGCCGCCATTCTGCCAGCCGGTGATCTGTCCAAAACGAAGATCATTAAATACGAGTGTATCGCCCCATTGCTCCACCGTATAGAATTGCTGCGAAAAACGTATCAGCCGTTGCATATCTTCTGTGTTGCGCAGCGGGTCGAGCCAGGCATCGTTGCGGGGAAAAAAATGAAAATCAATTTCTTTTTTGCTGTCAAATACGGAGCGATAGCCGACGTTATAACCGCTATCGTTGCCAGCCACCACATACCATAGCCAGTTGTTGAGCGGAGTGGGGGTGGTGAAATAACGGGTATAGGGGATCTGCTGATGAGCCAGGATGTGTTTTACATCGCGGTTGATCTGCCATTTATTATAACTGCAATACGTCAGATAGAGCAATGGAATAAAGAGGCCCAGGCGCCACCAGAATGTACGGTGCCGGGCCTCTGCTTTTTTTAGGAGTAATACAACCAGGGCGATAGCCGGCCAGATAGAAAAAAACGGATCGGCTACATAAAGTGCGTTGAACGAAAAACGGTGGTGACTGAATGGTTCAAACCATCCCACGCCATAGTTGTTGAATCCATCGAGCAGCAGGTGTACAAATATTTCAATACAGAAAAACCAGATCCATTTGCGCAGCGGCACTGTCCAGCTGCGATGAATACGGGCTGCCAGCAGCGCAAATGCCGGTCCGATGAGCAGGCCAAATAAAATAGAATGTGTAAAACCGCGGTGGGCCAGCAACTCTTCGGGTAATCCCATCCAGGCTCCGGCGATAAAGTCAATATCGGGTGCACTCTGTGCCAGGGCGCCCCATAGCATAGCTTTTTTACCAAACCCTTTTTCAAAAAAAGCTTCTCCGATACAGGCACCTAAAGCGATATGCGTGATGGAATCCAAGAGGAAGTAAAGATAGTGGAATAGTTAAATACAATATGCTAATGTGTTGATGTGCTAATGTGCTAATGAAAGAGAATTTATTCTTCAATTATTTAATGCTCCTCTAAATCAAAGAACTGATCGACATTAGCACACTTGCATATTAGCACATCAGCACATTAGCATATCAGCACATTAGCATATCATCAAATCAGCATGCTATCGTTTGTTCGTGTTTATCCCGAAATCACTTGCCTTTATAATCTGAAAAAAATACGGGTGGTGGGGAACTCTATATTGCATCGGCTTTTGACAAATGCGATTTAGTGTGGAGCCTTTTTTCTCATGTGATAAATACGGGGAGGGTCTTTACTTTCCCCTCTGTTTACAATCAGTGTATGATTGTATGAATGTTGTGATCTGTTTCTTGTAAATACCCGGGGGCGGTGTCTACCGTCCCTTTTATACAGAAATAAGGATTGCAACAGCTACGGAGAATATCTGGGAAAAAAGATGATTTATCAGTTAACTGACAGGGAATATGGAGTAAATCAGCAGCTTGGCCACAGGCCACTTATCTTTTCATCATAAACCTTATTCTTCTTCTTATGCGACCTGATTATCCGCATAAATATTTTCCTGACAACCGGTTCCGACTTATTTTTTTGATGAATGTGATTGCATTTGAATATGGGGCTGCACAACAAAAGCAGGCAGGAGGCAAAAGCGTTGAAGTCAATCTTCAATGCCAGGTTCATTTCTTTTCCTGCTGTATATCCGCAACAAAGACTTTTCTTAACAAGTTTAGCACTATTTGTCTGCCGAAAAAAAAAGTGTCATCCGCAGATGTTTAAAACCTGCCTACAACCCGTCAAGATAAATGTGCAACCCGTTTACGGTAGCGATAGTGCCACTGGGTATGGATACCGAAAGGAAATCTCCTGTCTGTCCGATCGCTATTCGCCGGAAAAATGTGCTGAATCCGGTATTGCCGGTAAGCAAAAGGATTATAATGCCTGCCGGTATTGTGATCCTATTGAAAACGCTTAGATCAGAATGTTATGCCTGCTCAACCTTTTTTCTTTATTCGTGTTGGTCGTAAGCATGTAAAGCTTACGTATAGTGAAGTGGTGTATATAGAATCGCTGGCCAACTATGTGAAAATACATACAGAGACCAGCCCTTATCTTACACCCATGACGATGAAGCAGCTTATCCGTTTACTACCGCCGGATATGTTCTGCCGTGTCAACCGCAGTATCATTGTACCGATCAACCGGATACTTTCTTTCGATAAAGATGGGGTTATCCTCAAAGGCATGAAGTTCGCTTTTGGCGAAGGATATAAAAAAGAACTGGAAGCCCGCATTCATATTATTTCACAGGAACAAAATAATCCGCCCCCCATGAAGGTTTGTCCTGATGGGTTACAACCCGGCTAAATTACTGGGTTAAGGTCTGGTAGTGCGATGGGAGGGGGTGGCCGCAATTGCCGGCTGCCCCTTGTTTTTGTTAACACTCATTTTTTCATACCCGGTTGTGGTTTATTCATGCAGCTATTTGATCCATTGAAGCAGGTTGATGGTTACGCCGGCAGAAATCTTTCTAATTTATGCCAACGAAACCAACTAACGCCAAAACCAACATGAATCCAATCCGCTTACTGCTGGTCGATCCTCACCAGTTATTGCTTGATGCATGGTCTCATTTCTTTGCTTCTGTTAAAGGGTTTGATATTATCGGTAAGGCTACAGATGTAGCCCAGGCTCTCCATTTTCTGACCGGCCACGATGCCGATGTGGTGATGATGGAAATGCCCGTTGATCCGGCCCGGGGCCTGGATGATATCCGGCAACTGCGAGCCGGTTATGACCGGGCCGGCCTGGTCGCCCTTTCTCCCTATCATACTGTTGCCTATGCCAAAAGTATTCTTCAGGCCGGAGCCCGTGCGTTTATTACCAAAAATTCGCCACAGGAGGAATTGCTGGAAGCGCTTCGTCAGGTATATGCCGGACAGAAATATGTATGCCGGGAAATAAAAGACCGTCTCACGCAGGAACAGCTTTCCGGTGACGATCCATTTATTCCTTTATTACAGACTCTTTCCAAAAGAGAAAAGCAGGTAGTAACGATGGTAAGGCAGGGACTATCCTCGCGCGAAATAGCTGAACTACTGGAGGTGAGTGCCAAAACTATTGAAGTACATCGCTACCGCATCCTGCAAAAGACCGGCATGCCCAATACGGCGGCACTGGTACATCTCTTCAGCTCACGCGGCTGGTAGTTTCCTTTACGTCTCTGTGTTCATCCTTAGATCCATAGCGTTGATGGAGTAGTGCTGCAAACAATACCGGCAGACTGTAGCTTGCGGGTATAAGTTTAGTCGATAGCCATCAACCATTCTTTCTCATGACAGTTATTGACTGTCCGGAGGGGATGTCTATCCCCTCCTTATTCATTCAAAGGAAATAAACCATTCCTGATGGCATAGATAGCAACGCCGATCGAATTGCGCGAACGGGTTTTTTCATGCAGGCTTAACCGATATGATTCAATCGTGCGGATACTCAGGTTCAGTGCCCCCGCTATTTCGCGCGTGGTATATTGCTCGCAGATGAGTTGCAGGATCTCTTTTTCCCTTGCACTAAGCCTGACCTCCAGTTGTTTTTTGGGTAACTGAAATTTATTTTTCCCGATCAGCCGGGCCAGCTTTTCGCTGGTGGCAGGTGAGTAATAAGTGCCGCCATCATATACTGTGCGTATAGCCTGCAGTAATTCGCTGCGGTTGGTATTTTTAAGCAGATAACCTTTAGCACCGGCTTCCAGCATATCTGCAATCAGGTGGTCGTCGCTGAACATAGACAGGGCAATGACATCTACACCGGGATAATGTGTGCGCAACTGGCGGCATAGCTCAATACCATCCGTTCCCGGCATTTTGATATCGGTTATCACGATGTTGGGATGCAATTCCTCCACCCGTTGAATGAGTTCACGTCCACTGGCCGCTTCACCCACCAGCAATGCATCTCGCTGATCTTTGAGCAGGAGCTTGAATCCATCCCGGAAAATAGCATGATCGTCGGCTATCATTACTTTAATTGGCATGCGCTTGTTTTTTGTGTGTAAGGAATAATTCGGTAGTCAGAGGAATATCAAACAGGAGAGAGGTTCCTTTCCCGATCGCAGTTTCGATCTGTAGTTGTCCTCCTGTCAGCTCGGTTCGGTTTCGCAGACTTTTTAAACCAATCCCTTTTCCTGCAGCCTGGCCCAGATCGAAGCCGCGGCCATTATCGCGGCAACTGATCAGCAGTTTTGATTCTTTTTTGGTAATACTGATACTCAGCCGCGTGGCTCCGGCATGTTTGATGCAGTTGTGGATCACTTCCTGCAATACCCTGTACAGGTGAATGGATTTCTGCTGAGGAAGTTCTATAACAGGTGGTGCTGTAAATGATATCTGCAGATGACTGTGTCTTTCTCTGTCAGCAACCAACTCTTTCAGCGCAGTGATCAACCCCTTACGTTGCAGCGCCAGCGGCATAAGATTGCCGGCAATAGCACGCAGGCGTACAATGACCTCATCTATCTGGTTGCTGGCAAGGGCCAGATCCTCATTGTCGCCCCGCACATGATCAACCCGGAAACGAATGGCTGAAAGCAACGGACCCAGTTCATCATGCAGATCGGCGGCTGTACGACTGCGTTCCTGTTCCAGAGTAGCCATTTCTGTCAGCAGCAATTGCTGATGCAGAGCCTGTGTACGGCGCTGCTGCCGTATGATTGACCAGACAAAATAACCAATGATCACCGCCAGCACGATAGCTGTGATGGTAATGGCTGTAAACAAAGTGACTTCATGGGTATCCATATACTAAGAATAAGGAAAGGAATAGGATCAGCAGCGGGTAGCGGAAGGGTAGGTTATCAGGGAGAGGACGATGAACGTGCTCCGCCGGCGTATGGATACAGACAGTACAAAAACTGTTGACAGTTCATTTCATAAAGGATAAGGTGATGAATCGGTTATTCGGATAAGAGTAAACACTGGCCTATGGCAATTTGGAGTATTCATTTCAAATAAAAAACCGTGTTTACACGGGTTGTTTGACAAAAGGGAATACCCCAGTTTTGCAATAAGTATATAACTATTAACCTGAACCTTATCCCTGAAAGTGTCCCGGCATGAGTGAGCCGGGATTTTTTTTGCTCATCACTTACCTGCTTTAATCTGCGGCAATTACGGAGCCTCTGTCCGTAGTAATACCCCATAGCGCAGCGCTACGATCGATGAATTTGGCGGCACACAATTTTTTTCATTCCAAAATCATCTTTGTATGAGTAACACAGAATTGTTGCCGGGGCACAATCATTTTATTTCCCTGGCAACAGCCCAGGCCATGACAGCCCGTTTTCGCGCGGAGAAAGAAAACATACTGGCTCCGGCTTACAGGGGGCAAAACATTCTTTCTATCTGCGAGACCTTTAACCGTGCGCCGTTTGACAGCGTGCTGGCCGAAGAAGGCTGTGTGGGTTTGCGCATTTACTTCGGTATGGAAGAAGACCTGAAAGTAAAAGTTATTATTGTAGGCGTCGATGCCGATAATAAAGACATTTTACCTTCGCAGTCGGCACAGCGTTCCGCAGATGATCCCGACACCGGCATTATTGAACTGGGTCGTCCATGTCCGGATTTCTGTCCCAATCCTCCCCTGTGAGGCGCTTAATTGTTTTTTATGCACTTGCAATTTTCTCTTTTGGATATATTTAGTTTTTCTATCCTGATTGCAGCTGCAATGGGTTGGGTGCGTTATCGGAAGATACACCCAACCTATCATCCCTTCCTGTATCTCTGCTGGCTGGGCCTGCTTAATGAACTCATCAGTTATTTTCTTATCTACAATGGATATTCCAATGCTGTGAATGGTAACTTCTTTGTACTGGGCGAAGTGTTTCTGATCACGTGGCAGTTGCGCAACTGGAGCGGTATTCATTATTTTAAAGGGTTCTATACGGTATTCCTCCTGCTTTGTATAGCATTTTGGGCAATTGAAATGTTTTTGGTGCCGGCATGGGGTCAAACCATCACCTGTTTCCGTATTTTTTATTCCTTTGTTATAGTGATAATGAGCATCGAATGCCTGAATAAGCAGTTGAGTACAGCGCGTGGCAGGTTGTTGAAAAATCCGGTTATACTCATTTGCCTGGCATTTATTCTATATTTCACTTATACAGTAATAGTAGGTGTGTTCTGGATCTATGGTTTTGGTGGCAGTGCCGATTTCAGACGCAGTATGGTATGGATCCTGATATACATCAATGTGCTTTGTAACCTTATCTATGCTTTGGCCATATTATGGATGCCCGCGAAACTCCGCTTTACCTTGCCGTTTTGATTACCGCATTGCTGGTATTGATCCTTGTTATTTCCTTTGCCTGTTTATGTATCTGGTTTCAGCAGGGTACCATCCGCGCCTACCGGATGCGGGTATGGGGTGAAATGAGCCTGCTGCACCAGGAGCGTCAGCGTATCTCTGCCGATCTGCACGATGAGTTGGGAGCACTCACTGCAGGCATTCGCATGAGTCTGCACAGCATTGAACCGGCATCAGCCCGCGATGCACAGACCCTCGATCGGGTGCAGACACATCTGCATACACTGCTGCAGCGCATGACAGAGATAGCCGGTGACCTGCTTCCCGATCTGCTTCAGCAAAAAGGATTGTCTGCCGCCTTGCAGGCAACTATTGATAGCTACAATGCCCAGGGGCTGCTGCGTGTACAGTTGCAGACTGGGTCCCTGCCTTGCCTCGCCGAAGGCATGAGTCTGCATCTATACCGCATGACGCATGAAATTATTTCCAATACATTACGGCATGCGCAGGCACAGCAACTCACGATTTGTTTGCAACGCGCAGGCTCACAACTGATCTTGCAGGCCGGCGATGATGGACAGGGTTTTGATGCAGAAAAAGCGCTTTGTAAAAAAACAGGCATGGGCCTTCGCAACCTGATACACCGGGCCGCATTACTGGGCGGTCGTCTCACACTCGACACAGCCCCCGGGCGAGGCACCCGTTACCAGATCGTAATTCCTTTATAATCCATGGCCATTATTCTAAACAGACCGGTAAAGATTGTGATAGCCGATGACCATGAAGTGGTAAGAGAAGGATTTCAATCCATGATGACGGGTCATGCAGCAGTAGCACTGACCGGAGTGGCAGCCAATGGACGAGAACTGCTGAAACTGGTCAGCACACAGGAACCTGATGTAGTGATCACTGATATCAGGATGCCGGTGATGGATGGTATCACTGCTACCCGCGAGCTGATCGCCAGCCGCCCGGCTACGGGTGTCATTGCTTTTACCATGTATGGCGAAGAACCGTTGATTGTAGATATGCTGGAAGCCGGCGCCCGTGGATTCTTACTCAAAAGTGCTTCCAAACTGGAGGTGCTGGAAGCCATCCGCACTGTTTGCCATGGCCGCACCTATTACTGCAGTGACACCAGCCAGCAGATGACGCGTATACTGGCCAACAGCAACCTCATCAGACGCCGGCAAACGGTAAAGCCGGTATTTTCGGAACGTGAGCTCAGCATCATACGCCTTATCTGCACCGGTCTGTCGAATAAAGAAATTGCCGCACGCCTGGAAGTGAGTGTACGTACTATTGAAGGACACCGGGAACGTATCCAGGAAAAAATGGAAAGTCACAATACAGCAGGCATAGTTGTATACGCTATCCGCGAAGGCATTTATCAGTTATAACACAAGTAAAAAAGAGAAAGCCACTGTGGGATGACAGTGGCTCTAAACTCGTACAACAGTAAACCTTAAATCTAAAACAAAGAAGTTGACTGATATTGGATTTTACTTCCGGACTAACCGGTGGTTTTTTTAGGAACGTTGGATTTTTGGTTTTTTCGGATTGATATTGGATCTATGTCTTTCGCTTGGATATTGGATAGATTGATAGTGTGTATCAATCAACTTCTGATACAAACATACAACCGGCCCTCAGGCTGTGCAAGAGAAAATCTACCCGATATAGCAACGGAAATTACGGTGGGCTTTTGCGGGAAACTACATAATCTGCTTACTGTCAGCTTTTTTTAAGTGTTTTTTCGGGCTTTTGCCCGGTAAAACCACGGCATTTCAGAATAGCCGGAGACCGATACCAGCCTGCAAACCCTGTATTGTCCACCGGTGAACGGAAGTGATGTTGTTTACATTACTAAGACCATATTTATAACGAACATAAAAATGGACCGGTCTGAGTTGTATTTCTGTCCCCAGTACCGCTGCCCGGCCCGAATTGCGGAATACCCGTTGCGTACTCTTCAGGAGTTTGGAATCTTCTTCGGATACAAAAGAAAATTCCATGCCTGCCTGAATCCCCAGTTTCGGCAGCAACAGGTATTGCAGTAATACAGGGATATGCAAACTGGACAGGTAAACATCGGCATTGTAGCCCGAAGACCGGGACTGGTTTACAAAATAGGTGGTAAAGTTGCCGGCGGCACGAAAATGTTCAAAACTATAGTAGAGACCTGGTCTTACCGACCAGCGGCCACCAATGCCATAGCGCACCCAGGCACCCAGTTCGTAGCCCTGCCTTAGTGAGGCATCCATGCCATTGCCTTTGATACGGCTGAACAATAAAGAGGATTCGATACCGGCCGATACTTTTTGTGATAAAACCGGACCACTGCTTAGCAGAAACAATACAGAATAGAATACACCCCTCATTTTTTCTTTTTTGCGCAAACTATCTTCTCCTTGCGCTAAGAAAATGTTAGGGTCGACAGATCGTGTGCCGGCATAGACGAATGAGTGGGAAGGCGGAAGGTAGGAGGTGGAAGGTATAACACCCTTTATACTTTTAAACCTTTAAACTTTTCTTCTGTCCCCTATCTTTTCAACAGACGTTGTTCTACCAGTTGCATCAGGCCTTCGCGGTAGTGGCGGCTGATGGGCAGGGTTTTTCCTTTGATTACAACCATATTATCTTCTATGGCTTCTATTTTGGAAGTGGCAACTAAAAAGGATTGATGAATGCGGATAAAATCAGTTGAAGGTAATTGAGCTTCCAGTCCTTTGAGTGTCAGATATACGATCATTTTTTTGTTTTCCGTATAAATATTTACATAGTTGCCCAGGCTTTCGATATACAGAATATTACTTAGCTCAACTTTTTCTATACGTTTATCGCTGCGTACAAATATCCATGGATGGGAGCCGGCAGGTGAGGCTGCATCTTTCAGTTCGGCATATTCCCGGGCCTTTTGTACTGCTTTCAGGAAACGGTTGAAAGCAACAGGTTTTAACAGGTAATCGATAATATCCAGCTCATAACCTTCCAGCGCATACTGCGGAAAAGCGGTTGACAATATGACCATGGGTTGCGTGCTCAGGTTTTTGAGGAAATCAAGCCCCGACAGTTTCGGCATTTCTATATCAAGCAGCATGAGGTCAACCGGATTGTTTTTCAGAAAGGCTTCGGCTTTCAGTGCATTTTCAAACTGGCCCGTTGCTTCCAGAAAAGGCACCTGCTCTATAAACTCCTGCAGCACTTTTCGTGCAATAGGCTCATCGTCTACGATAATACAACGCATTTTTTTCATACCTCTATTATTAAATGAACAGTATAAAAAGCCTTTTCCTGGTTGATGTCAAGTATATAATGATCTTTATACAAAAGCTCCAGTCTCCGTCTTACATTGTTGAGACCAATACCCCCCGGGTTCTTCTCCTGTTCTTCGTAGGAGTTGGAGCAGGTAAACTCAATACGATTGCCAGACTGATGCAGATGGATACGGATGATATTGGACTGACTGTCATCGCGCGTGCTGAACTTAAAAGCGTTTTCTACAAAGGTTAGAAAGATCAGCGGGGCAACTTTTACGGAGCCATCAGATATGGTTGTTTCCAGCTCGATCTGCAGGTTGCTGTCGCTCCTGGCCCGCTGCAAAGCTACATAGTTGCGCAGATAGGCGGCTTCTTTTTCCAGTTCCACCCAATCCACGTCTGCTTCATAAAGATTGTAGCGCAGCAGGTCGGCAAACTGCAGTAAAATATTCCGGGCTTCCTGGTTATTGCGGTCAATAGACCCGTAAATAGTATTGAGCCCATTAAATAAAAAATGCGGATTGACCTGTGCGCGCAGATATTTCAACTCTGTCTGCAGTTGATGGATCTGGATACTCTTTACCTGCTGCCGCTGCTGCTGCCATTTCAGCGCATAAAACAAAAGGGTAGACATTACGACGAACCAGAGTGCGTTCAGAAAATTCCAATGCAGATAAGAGCCGATTGTCATTGGCTCATCAGGCCATACCTGTGCATCCCAGTATTGTTGATTGAGACTTCGCAAATAGGTATATAAGAAAAGAATACCCAGCAAGCCCAGGATGTATAAAAGGATACGTTTTTTTTCCAGCAACAATGGGATCAACAGCCGGATATTGGCAAACAGCAACAGCGCGATCATACTGAAAAAAAGCAGCAGGGGTTGCAACGACCACAAAAAACCTTTTCGCATGATCCAGCCCCGCGAGTCCATAATTCCGTATAGAATATAGATACCCCAAAAGAGCCAGTAAAACAGGTTTCCTCTTTGAAAGTAAGCACGCAAGGCGGCAGGATTTAAAAGTTATTAAATTATTCGTCAGCTGTTTGTCCTGTTTCTGCCATATGTTTTTTAATGAGGTCCACAATGGCCTCTCTCCGGAAAAATATAGCCCAGCCCAGCCCGATTCCGTGATGCATCGTATCCTGCAGCGACAGATCCACGCCGGCCATCAATGCAAGTTTTGCCAGTTCCAGGTCATTTCGTTCGGCTGCGATATGCAGTAGCGTACCATTCCAGTCATAATACCGTCGGTTTACTTCCTGCGGATCATGTGCCAGCAGTTCGGCTGCCTGTTGCGGCCAGCCCAGGTCCCAGGCATCAAGTGCCGAATAACGGGCTCCTTTGCTGACCAGCCATTGCGCAGCTGCCGGTTGCCTGCAATGAGCCGCCAGTTGTAGCAGGGTCATTTTATTGATCAATGGAGTATTCAGCTCTGCAACGGTGAATGTTTGGCCGAAGTTTTCCAATACAGCCATGTCTCCGCGGCCAATAGCTTCTGCCAGTTTTACCAGGGCAGGTGAATGCGGACGCGTAATGAAATCCTGTCCCATCAGCCACCAGGTCAGTCCATAGCCGATAATGCGAAAGCCGAGTTGCTGGTACACCGGCCGTCCCATTTCATTGGCATTAAGTGAGGCGTATACATATCCTTTCTCTTTGGCATACCGGCAGGCGGCCTCTACCAGCGCCTTTCCAATACCCTGGTTACGATATGCAGGAAGCACGCCTACATTATAAATACCGGCATTGCCCAGCGGGCCGGTGGTCAGAAACAGGCAGGTTTGCCCTACAATCTTATTATCCAGTGTGGCAGTAAAGCGTTGTGCTTTTTCGGGATAAGAGTGCAATAGTGGTTGCGACATATATCCATTGTCATCGCCATAGGGCATATCCTTAATACCAGAAAGAGTTGCACTATTATCTGCATGAATATGCAGACCAGCGGGTGTTCTGTATGCATCGGGTAGCTGTTGCAGGTCAAGTATCATCCAGCACGGTTGCCAGCCTGGCTGAAATCCGCGGGCCAGTAACCTGATGCCGATATCAACCGGTTGTGCAGGTGCGAGTGACCAGCAGCCCACTCCATTGGGAATATGGGTACGATAATAGTCCATTAACTGATCAAGTATTGTATCTGCGGTATCAGCATCGAGTGCAGGGAAAACAATTTCGGCTCCATTGCCTGCTCCGGTGTAGGTCCAGCTAAGACCGGCTGCTGATCTCACCTCACCACCTTTTACAACAGCATTCAAATGAAATAACTGGCGATGGTTGTCTGCTGCAGCTTGTTCCAGTTGAGCGGGACTGGCCTGTTTTAATACGGCAATATCAGGTTCCATGATACCAAATCTAGCAGAAAATAATTAGTGATAGATGAATGAATTAAAGTCCGGACCGGCTTTCACGGCAAACAGTGCACTCATGTAAATTTTTATGCAGAGTGTCACAAATGTTTTTTTGTCAGTGCGCTTTGGGAGAATATTGATGACCTCTTTGTACTAACATCGCTATTATGGCATTTTATTCCCCGTCGGCTGGCCGGCCACCTGCTGCTCCCATTCCGTTTGGGCGCCTGCAGTCAATTGATCTGATTCGCGGCGCAGTAATGATATTAATGGCAATTGATCATGTGCGTGTGTATGCAGGATTACCGGCAGATGGTCAGACCCCGGCGCTTTTCTTTACACGATGGATCACCCATTTCTGCGTACCGGTATTTGTATTTACAGCAGGAACCAGTGCATTTCTGTATGGTCACCTGCTTGATGATAAACGGAGGCTGGCTGTGTACCTGTTTACGCGGGGCCTGTTGCTGGTAATTCTTGAGTTTACAGTCATCCGCCTGGGCTGGACCTTCAATATGAATTACAACGAATTTTTGCTGGCAGGAGTGATCTGGATGCTGGGATGTTGTATGATGCTGATGGCGGCACTGGTACGATTAAAACCATTGACGGTAGGTGTTATCGGATTGATCATTCTCACTTTCCAGCAATTGTTTCGGTTGGTTCCGGATTTATTGCCCGTATCAGCACGTGCATCCTTTGGCCGGTTTTGGGAATTTATTTATACTTCCGGGCTGGAAGGTCCTTCAGGTATCGCTATCCTCTATGTGCTGGTGCCCTGGATCGGTGTAATGGCAGCAGGGTATGGATTTGGTCTCGTATTATTAATAGAGCCAAAGCGGCGTCAGCGGATCTGCAGTTGGATAGGTCTTTCCGCAATTGTTATTTTTTTTATTG
Organism: Chitinophagaceae bacterium; assembly: GCA_047600605.1. Taxonomy (GTDB): domain Bacteria; phylum Bacteroidota; class Bacteroidia; order Chitinophagales; family Chitinophagaceae; genus CAYMZZ01. Next base: position 1,304,820 of record JASGKK010000002.1, read on the forward strand.
TGGCTGGCATTATTGCATATCGCCAGCAAAACAATGTGCCTTTTCTTTTCCGGTTACTTAATCAGAAAAAATATCCTGCATCCCAGTTATACCTGCTGATGACCCTTGGTCCGGCTATTGCTTTATTACCATTTGCCGAAAAGGCGAAAGGCTGGTTTAGCAGGGTATTGATTGTTTTTGGACGGGTGCCGCTATTTTATTACCTGCTGCATATACCACTCATTCACTTCAGTGCATTAATTGTTAATTTTATCAGGACGGGCCACCTGCACCAGGAATGGTATGGGCATGCTCCGTTTGTGTTTTTTTATCCGGCACAGCGATGGAGTCTGGCAACCCTGTATCTTGTATTTGTAGTGGATGTGGTGCTTCTGTATTTTATGTGCAGCTGGTATGCCCGGTATAAACAGACACATCCCGGAAAGAAATGGCTGAAGTACCTGTAAGTCTTGATCCATATTTAATTTAATAAAAGTATCCCGTGCATGGAAACAGTAAAATCAGTTTTCAAAGGAGCCTGGCCTTACCAGAAAGATGCAATGAACCTGCCGGTCGCCAGCGCAGAAGCAGCAGTTTCTTTTTATGAAACAGTAATGGGATTTAACAAAGTGCTGAAAGAAGAAAAACCTTTTCAGCGTATACTGCTGCAGCGGGATGAGGTACGGATAGGGCTTACTGAGAATGGGGGTGACCCTACCCAGGATGGTTGTTTTTTTGAAGTAGATAATGTGGAAACAGCCTTTGCTGAATTGAAGGCCCGCGGATTGCAACGTGAAACGCCGGAATATGACTGGCAGCGTTATGGAGATACTTTATGGAAAGTATTTTTCGTGGTAGCACCGGATGGTCTTTGCTATTGCATTGGTGAGCGGCAGCCCTGAGGCTCTTTTGATAAAAAATACAGGATAATCCAATGGCTGATATTACTCCATATGAACAACTGGCAGAGCAACTGGCTACTGCTTACAGCACAGCCGATGCCGTGGCGATCAGGCAGATCAATTTCCAGTATGGAGCTGGTTTTCCATGGGATCATGATGCGGCCAAAATGCAGCAACGACTGCCGGGGTGGTATGCATCTGCTGAACGTACGCATGAATTGGCGCTTGCCGATGCCAGACAAGTAGTGGCACGTATTCATGGGGTTTCATCCTGGAACGAATTTGCTGCAAGATTTCAGGAAGCGCCACAGGACCCGCGTACACTGCCACTGGGTATTCATAATACAGCGCCTTTTTTTAAGATAGACTGGAAGAAAAATGAGCTGCATATGCAGGGGCTGGTGAGCGAAAAAGAATGGGATTATATTTTCTCCGTAATGAAGGAGTACCAGATCACGGCATTGAACAGTGCCGTACTGACCGATGCAGCGATGAAACGACTTTCACAGTTATCGCATATCACCCGGTTGAATATGGGCAGTGCAACAAGGCTGAGTGAAGAAGGGTTTCGGCAATTGGCCCATATGCAGCAGTTGCAGCAACTGGACCTGGGTGGCTGGTACTGCCCTGTTACCGATAAGGGATTGCAGGCGTTACGTGAATTGGTCAACCTGAGGCGATTTAATTTAAACTGGACACAGCAGGTAAGCGATGCAGGCATTGCTCACCTGTCTTTTTGTGATCAGTTGGAAGAAGTAAACCTGCTGGGCAGCACTACCGGCGATGGAGCTATTCGTGCACTGACAGGAAAAAAACAGCTTCGTCATTTCAAAACGGGCAAACAGGTGACAGATGCAGGGCTTGCGCTGCTGCACCAGATTCCGGTTTTCAGTACCTGGCAGCATAAAGACATGAAATACTCGCTGATGAGCAACGATGCGGAGCCCAATCATCTGCTGATCGACGGACCTTTTACCGATCATGGATTGGAAAGCCTGCATGGGTTGGACGGTTTGTTTGGCCTGAGTTTTTTCTGGCATAGCCCGGCTTTTACGGGCAAGGGGCTCGGTGCATTGTCGCACCTGTCTCATTTAGGGTTTCTCGGTTGCGAAGGCGAGCAATGCAATGATGAAGCCATGCAGCAAATAGGTGCCTTACCTCATTTACGAATGCTGATGGCACAAGGCACCGTTGCTACTGACGATGGGTTTGAGGCATTGAGCCGGTCAAAGAGTGTTGAGTATATCTGGGGGCGTGAATGTCCTAACCTTACAGGCCGTGGCTTTCGTGCACTCGCTGCAATGCCTGCACTGCGTGGACTGGCAGTCAGTTGCAAACAGGTAGACAGGGAGGCGCTGGCCATGTTGCCGCATTTTCCCGCACTGAGGGAACTAATGCCAATGGATGTGACCGATGAAGGATTTGAGTACATCGGTCAGTGTCGGCAACTCGAAGCATTGTGGTGTATGTATTGCAGAGATACAACCGATGTGGCTACCGGTTATCTCACTGAATTAAAACAACTGAAAAAATATTATGCAGGAGCTTCCGGTATCACAGATAAAAGCCTTGAGCTATTGAGCTTGCTGCAATCGCTCGAAGAATTGCGGTTCTGGAATGTAACAGGCATTACCGACGCAGGGTTGGCAGCACTGACACGTTTACCGCATCTGCGATCTGTTGGCCTGGAAGGATTACCCAATATTACGCCACAGGGGGTAAGCAGGTTTGCAGCGGAGGTACAGGTGGATTATTTCCCCTGACTTGTTTTGGGCCAGACCAATTTCTCAAGCACACCTCTTCGTTTCACAATATTCTTATAGTCCCACTGGATTTTCCTGGCTTTGCCAAGCCAGCGTTTTAAGTCTTTGGTATTTACTTCCCCCACGCTGGTATAGCGGGCTTCCGCTGCTTTAAAACTTCCTTCATCGGCAAGTCCTTTTTCTTCAAATGACTGGCCGCTCCAGAATAGCAGGCGAATACAATCTTTGAGTTTGCTGTAGCCGACAACCGGATTCCCTTCGAGGAACCAGACAGGATGCCGGTGCCATATTTTATTTTCTGCTTCAGGCAGGTGCTGGCTTATTTCCTGTGCCAGCAGATCACAAATGGCTTTGTCTGATTTTAACTGGGTTTTATTATAGGCCAGTGTGCCCTTGTCGATGGCTGCTGGTTTTGCGACAGATTTGCTTGTGGCCATTTTACCTGGTATTGGTTCGATGAAAGTTACGGAATTATGGCAAGAGGAGGTAAAGGTGGAGGGTGAAAGGTATAAGGCGAAAGGTAAAAGGGATAATGTGAATTTGTATCCAGGGCGGCGATGCGTCCCCCCGCCATATCCTCCTTTTACCTTTCGCCTTATACCTTTCACCTACAACTTATAACTTAAAACTTATCACTTTTTATCTCAGGGATCAATGCCGACAGGTCTTTTATTCTCCGTTCATTGCTGGGATGGGTTGACAGAAACTCGGGTGTTTTCTGTTGGTTGAGAGCCGACATGCGTTGCCAGAACGGTATAGCGGCTCCTATATCATAACCGGCCATATGCATGAATATGAGTCCCAGTTTGTCGGCTTCGGTTTCCTGCATGCGACTGTTGGGAAGTGCCAGTGCCAGGTTACTGCCCACCATATAAAGGCCCAGGAACAAGAGCTGTGTCTGTTCCTTTTTTTCTTTCAGGGCTTCCTGCAACACCAGTCCGCCCATATTGATGAGCAATCCCTGGCTCATACGTTCGTTGCCGTGCCGGGCAATAGCATGTGCGATCTCATGCCCCATTACTACAGCCAGTCCTTCTTCGGTTTGTGTCACGGGCAGCAGACCGGTATACACGACTACTTTGCCACCGGGCATACACCAGGCATTCACAATTGGCTCGTCGATGGTATTATATTCCCATTTAAAACTTTTAAGTTCTTTCTGCATTCCCTTCTGTTGCAGGTATTGTTCAACGGCCTGCTGAATACGTGTGCCTACACGGGCTACCAACTGTGTGCGCTCATCAGCCGCCGGTAGTGTGCGGCTTAGTTTCACCACGGAGTCGTATTGTGAAAAAGCCAGCTCTTTGATCATGAAATCAGGTACCAGGTTGAGTTGACGACGGCCGGTAACCGGTACCTTTTTGCAGGAAACGATCAGCAGCACAAACAGGAGCAGATATTTCATACTGTAAATATGAAACCGGGAGCAGGGGAAAGCTATCCCGTAAAAGAGGGATTTTAACACATAAAAGGCCGTGATAGCTTAACTATTCCTGTTCCGCAACAGGGAATGACAAATAAAAAGAGATATCCCTGCAGAAATCAGCACTGATAGCAGTATAAATTCTTTTGTTTCCCCGGGCATTTTGAAAATACTGGCCAGCAGCATGCCGGTGATGATGCCAATAGCTACGGCCAGCAGGATGATGCCGCCAAACAGGAATATATTTCTGCCTGTACCGGATGGGTAAATATTGACCAGTGACGGGTCTAATCCCTTTTCTATCAATGCGCGGCGTTCTTTTGACCGGACTTGTTGCCGTATGGCAGCCAGTATGGTTGCAGAGAGGATGATGGCGGCGATGATAATGGCTATTTCCATAACAAATTAAAGTTTGATGATCGTTTCTTATTTGACAGAACAGGTGGGAAATTGGTAACATCTTATCGGATACTCCTGTAACCAATATATAGATCTGCTTGTCAAATAAGCAATGGAGTCTGCCAGCGATGAGGAAATAATCAAACGTATACTGGATGGACATGTTCAGGACTTCTGGCATATCGTCAGGAGATACCAGGGTATGGCCTATAAAACCGCTTTTTCCATAACCCGCCGTCAGGAAGATGCGGAGGAAGTGGCTCAGGATGCTTTTGTGAAAGCGTTTTCTTCGCTTGCAACTTTTAAAGGGTTATCGCGGTTTTCTACCTGGTTTTTCCGTATCGTTTATTACACAGGGCTGAATCATCTCGAAAAAAACAGGTCATATCAGCGGCGGATTAATCCGGACAGGCATATAAACCCGGATGATTTTTTTGCGGAAGATAGTTTCCGGCAGCTGGCAGACAAGGATCAGGCGCAATACATTCATCAGGCACTCGACCTGTTAGGTGCTGATGACCGGCTGGCGCTGAGTTTATATTATCTCGATGGCTACCCGCAGCCGGAGATAGCAACCATCACAGGTTGGAGTATTGCATCTACCAAACAAAGGATTCACCGGGCACGGGCGCGGCTCGATGAAGCGTTGAGTACTATATTGAATACCGAAAAGAAAGATCTGTTATGAATACAACAGGTAATAACGACGACCAAAAGCTACGTGAAGTATTAAAGGGTAACGGCCCGGGAATGGATTTTAGTGATTCCGTTATGAAGCAGGTACTGACTGATATCCGTAATGTCAGGTGTAAAAGAAAACATGAAAACAGGGTCATGCTGATTTATGTGGCACTTACGCTCACACTGCTATTGTTGCTGATTGCTTTTGTCCGGCCGGTAACTGGTTTCGGCTCTATACCTGTTGCAGGATTAAAAGCATTTATATTCAATAATCCCAACCTGCTGATGTATGGCAAAATTGCGACAGGAGCTTTTTTGCTCGCATTTGCCTGCCTGGGTATTCACCTGGTCCGGCAACGTATACCTGCCCGATGAGCTGATCAATGTGAATGTTAAAGAAGATCCCTCCGGAGAACCGGAGGGATCACAAGCCTTTATCGAAAGGCTTCACACATGCGAGAAAGATTGTTGGATACGATCCGTATTATTCGGGATTCATTACTGCTTTGAGTTTATTGCAATTGCCAAGAAATTTCCGGGCGGTCTGGGTAATATCATCTTTGGTAATAGACTGGGTTCTGGCGGCGTAGTCGGTGATGGCTTTGGGATCTATGGAATAGATGTGCTGTTGTTCCAGTGTATTGGCCCAGTAGCCGTTTGTTCTGATCTGAGTCTCCAGTGTTTTGATCCGCTGCGCTTTTGCCTTTTTGAGGTCTTCCTCGTCCCAATCCCCTTTCATGACCTGCTCAATCAGACCATCAAAAGCTGTAATGATTTTTTCGGTATTGGCTGGTAGAGCCGAAACGATAAGTGCCAGGTTGTAGTCGCCAATAGGAGGGCGCTGCATAGAAGAAGAAACGGCAGGTGCATAAGTGTTCCCCATTTCTTCCCGCAGCTTTTTATTGGCCTGTATCTGCAGTATTTCACCCAGCAGACCAAAACAAAGCACTTCGCGGTCGGTCACGCCCGAAAGTTTTCCGTAATAAGCGCGATTGATCTCCGATTTGTTTTCCTTTCCCATCCGGAAACTGAAACTGTTATCGCCGGCAATAGCAGATGGAATATTCTCCCGGTTTAACGCCACAGGTTGCGCACCCGTGGGAATACTGGCTACATATTTTTCAATTAAAGGCAGGAATACAGCTTCGTCAATATTGCCGGAAAAAGTGAGTACCAGGCCATTCAGATTAGCTGTGATTTTTCTGTAAAAATTTTTCAGTTCATCAGGCTGTAGCTTTCTCATATTTTCAGCAATAGGGAAGCCGTTGATACGATTGGAATAGTTGTACCGTACCTGGTTGAGGGTATCGGAAAATTTCATGGATGGGTTTTTCAGCATATTGCCAAACTGATTGGCAAAAGCGGATTGAATGCCTTCGAAATCTTCTTTATTAAAGTTGACATCTGTAAGACGGAGATGAAGTAGCTGCAAAAACATTTCAAGGTCCCTGGCACTGCAGCCGCCAGACAGCAACAGGTAAGTCTGCAGCAGGTTGACCGCTACGCGCGCATCCACACCACTCATTATTTTGGGCATGTCTCCGGCTCTTACCTGACCTACGCCCAATGCAGACACAAACATCAGGTTACGCGATAGCATGATCTCTTCGGGAGTGTAATTGGTACAGCCGCCCCACTGACTGCCTTTAAATGCGATTTCATCGTTTTTGAAATCGGTTTTTTTATAAATGACGCTGATGCCGTTGGAAAGGGTAAGGGTAGTAGAAGCGAAATCCTGGTTTGTGGTGCGACTCGTGATCTTTCCCGGAGCAGGCGCCTTATCCATCAGTTGATCTGCTACTTTTGTTTCGGTATAGGCAGTGACCTGTTGCTGCCGGGCCTGTTCAAATACCTGCAGCAGTTCGGTTTCTGTAATGCTGTTTTTCTGTGCCTCTGTAGTATTATAGAGAATAAAAACGGGCTTGTTCAGGTCAAGCGCACGCAGGCGCGTATTGATATCACTTACCGTAAGCTGGCTGATTATTTTTTGTGTAAATGCATGTTCTGCCGCAATACCCGGTGAAGGTTCATTATATAGAAAGTGCCCGATATACTCACCCGTATATTGTGCCGATTCGGTTTTTTCTTTTTCGGCAAGGCCTTCGTCATAACTTTTCAGCATTGCTTTTTTAACACGTTCCAGTTCAGGTTCGGTAAAGCCAAACTGCTGTGCTTTTAATACTTCTCCCACAACCAGTTTCAGCGCATCAGCCGGTTTGTCTTTTACCACGGCAAAGAGTGTTGAAATAGTATATCCTTTAAAGGAGAAAAAGCTGCCGTCCGGATTAATGGCTGCATAACTCAGTGGCGATTGAGGATTTACCAGGTTATCCTTTAGCCTTCCGCTAAACAGGTCGGTGATGAGGCGCGTGATGATATTGTCGCGATACGAATTCCAGGTTTTATCATTCTTACGGATTTTCATATCAAAATACACACTCAGCGTATTGTTGGTGTTTTCAGCATCGCTGACGAGTTTGGCCTGATTGGCTTTATGCCAGATTATCGGTGTGATGGCCGGGCGTTTGGGCGCGCCAGCGGGGTTTTTCAGATTAGCAAAAAGAGCTTTTATTTTAGCTTCTGCTGCTACGGGATCTATATCGCCTACCACTATTACGGCCATATTATCGGGCCTGTACCAGTCGCGGTAGTAATCGGCAAATACCTGCCGTGGTGCGGTAGTAATGATCTCTTCTTTGCCAATCGGGATTCGGTGTCCGTACTGGCTGTTATTGGTAAGTGCCGGAAGGTATTGTGTAAAGGCGCGCTGACCGGCATTCTGCCGCATCCTTTTTTCTTCAATAATGATTCCTCTTTCTTTTTCTATTTCTTCTTTATCAAGCAGCAGGTTGCCGGCCCAGTCGCGAAGTACCTGGTATCCGTTGTTGAGCAGACCAGCATCGTTGCTGGGAATAGGCAGCATGTAGATAGTATAGTCAAATCCGGTGGTGGCATTCAGATCGGCGCCAAATCTGACACCCGCTTTTTCCAGGTAATTGAGTAACTCTCCCTTTGGAAAATTCCTGGTACCATTAAAAGCCATATGCTCCAGGAAGTGTGCAATTCCCTGTTGGTTATCTTTTTCCAGCACAGCTCCGGCATTTACCACCAGTCGCATCTCAACCCTGTTTTCGGGCCGGGCATTTTTGCGGATATAGTAAGTGAGCCCATTGGCGAGTTTCCCATGTTTAACATCCCCGTCAAGCTGTATGACGGCGTTGATATCCTGTGCCAGCGATTGCAGGCCGATAAACGCAATGGTGGTCAGTAATAAAAGATTTTTTTTCATAGCAAATCTTCACAATTAAGAAATGAGGAAATAATGGTTAAAGCAGTACAGGTACAAAATAGCAGCCGTTTGACAGGGCTATTTGTGAAATGCTGCTATTCGCAAAGTGAATGACCGGTGATGGTAATACAGGTTTAGTTGCCTGTTGCTGGAATGAATGGCTTCATCTCCTCAGGGATCTCCATTACGGGCGGTGAACCCGCAAACATCTGTTGCATGATCGTAACCCGCTCTGCCTTTGAGTTAACGATCTGGTAGCGCTCTGCTTTGGGAATCAGGAAGGCCTCTGCCGGGTTTTCGGGGATGGAGAATTTTTCAAGCATATAGGTGTTGTGAATGCTGGTTATGATAGACATGTTCAGCCGGTTACCTTCATTAAAGGAGATGATGACCGGCAATCCGGGAATATCTTTAAGTGCATAGCCGATACCGGCGGGTTTAAGTACATGGGAATTAGTATACCAAACGGTGATAGCAGTACTGTCAAATGTAACAATAGCTTTTTTGCAGCTCCAGCCATTGATGGTACGGGTTTCATCCAGGAGCTTGGTGTTACCATTCTTTCCTTCGGCCAGCACGATATCCAGCAATTCTTTGCGCTGGTACTCTTCTTCGTAAGTAATGGAGTCATTCGCATTACGGAAAAAAACCTGGCTGCTATTATTCAGGTCAGAAAGATATGTAATCAGTACGCCGGGTCTTAATTCATTGGTGATACATATTCTGTTGCCGGCCATGGTTATTTCCGTAGTGGATAGTTTTGTCCTGATATTTCCGTTGCTGGCCTCAATTGTTTTGGCCATTTTATATTTTAGGGTAAACTCTTTTGCCGGTATGGGTTGAGCTTGCAGTACACAGGCAAAGGTTATCTGTAGTACACAGCAGGGCAGGAGTTGCAGCAGAAAATTTCTTTTAGTCATTTGATAGTGGGTTCGTTTTTGAGAACAGATGTTCAGCCTATGATTTAGTGAGAATAGATTTCATCCAGTTGCAGGCATAATCAAACACTTTTGGATTGAAGCGTGTGGCTGCATATTGCGCAAAAGCAGCCGGATTTGATTGCCATCTGACAAATTCTTCCATTGTGCCTATTTCTTCAAAAAGATGAGTAGTACCGGGTGCCTGCCAGAAAGTACCTTTTCCCGGATGTATCTTATTGACATAGCTGATGAGTGCCTGATGGTCGTCGGCATTGTTGGCGGCGATATCACATTCTCCATAGATGGCCAGCACATGCCCGCTGGTATTTTTCCAGGCACTGGCCATATTGTGCTGATTGAGCTCTTTGTGACATAAAAGATCGCGGCCTGAGGCAGCCAGGCCGGTTGCAGGATCGTAACCTGTAACTGCGCTCAGGGCTGCCTGCCCTTCGGGTGTCTGGCAAATAGCGGCAACAGGCTTGTTCATGTAGAAGTAATCATAGATATAGGGTTTTACTGATTCAAGTTTTTCCCGCAGTACTGCGAGATCTTCACCAAAGTATTGTGCCTGTATTATGAAAGCGTCCAGCAGGTAATCCATCCAGGGCTTGAATACGGTGCCATAAACGACTACGCCGCGCGGTTGATATTTTTCCGCCAGCAGGGGAGCTGTGATGCCTCCCATGGAATGACCAAAGAGGAATATGCGCGAAGTGTCTACTTCTTTAAACTTCAGCAGATTTTTATATCCGGCCATATACATTTCCAGCTCCTCATTAAAACCCATTGTCTCGCAAGGAGGCATATTCACATTGTCTCCCATATCGGCTTTTTCCATACGATAAACGGCGAAGCCACGATCTACCATGGCATCGAGCGCCTGTTTGGTAATGTCGGCATCTTTGAAATTGTCCATAGAGTAACAGGGTAATCCCTGCAGGAAATAAATAGTGCCCAGCGGCTTTTTCCCTTTCAGCGTTTTATAAATAGTACGGATATAACCGTTTTTATAGGCAAACTCTCCATAGACTATATCAGCAGTGATACTTGCCTCCCGCGGACGGCCTACGACGGTACCGGTAAGCGCCATTGATTTTTTGTTTCTTATCAGAGAAATTTCAACAGGATCACCTTCCCGCAGATTTTTAGCTGCAGCAAAAATGTCGTTGGGCTTTACAATGGGCGTATGGTTGATTCGTGTTAAAATATCATTGGCAGCAATGCCAAGCCGTGCTGCAGTTGTATTGGCCTGTGTATACTGGATAACTGCTCCTTCTTTATATTGCAATTGCTGTTGCAGGCTGTCGGGCAACTTCTGATAAAATCCCACTCCCAGTGTACCCCGGCGTTTAATATGCTGTGAAAAACTATATTGCTGATAACTTAAAAGAAAGAGGGTTATTACTAAGAACCGGTTCATGATAAATGCCTTTTGATAAAGGAAAAGAAGGCGCGGGCAGGACTTTTGTATAATCCTGCTAATTAATAACGAAAATTAAGAACCAGGTGCGGGGGATATAAATGAAAAGATTCGGCTAACGCTGTTGTCCGGGGGAATATATGTGGTAATTTTTAAGCGTTTATTCAGGTAGGCCTTCTTACAGCATTTTGGACACTTAGCGAACCACATCGGCCTGCCGACGAATGGTCGCATCTTCCTGAAAAGAGGGCGACCGGCCGGAAATTGCGCTTCATCCTGCCGGCCACCCATCGCATCACAAAAAAATGGTGATTGAACACAGGCAATCACCAACTGCTTAATACTACAAAATACCCTGATATTTTTTGTATCAGTTTATGAAATCCTGCTAATTGAACAGAAGAGTTTTATGAATGGTGAAGTTTCTATCGCCTTTGATTCAGGAGATATCCTGAAAGACCTGTTTTATTTTTTTAACAGGTATACTGTTATTACTGAAGTTGCCGGAGCCGGATAAAGTCAGTGTGCGGCTGGTGACAGATACCATGGTTTTGGTCAGGTTGAGCGCATGCAACTTGATGAAGATACACTCTGCCTGTGCAGCTGGAGAATCCCAGGTACGCAGGGTATACAGACCATTTATACTGTCATAGTTAGGAAGAGAAGATTTGATGACAAGGGGAATCCTGTTTTCCAGAACATGTATAGCGTCTGGCAATGGGGTATTAATAATGAATGTACTTGTTTTCTGATCGTCCTCCTCAAAGCTTTCGGGTGGGAATAACCGTATCTTAAAATTAATATGCTGGATAAGAAAGGAAATCAGAAGGAATAAAAAACTGGCCGCAACAGATATGACGACCCATTGCATTACCCGGTATTCCCCGCTGCCGTTGGTGAATGAAAAAATCAACAGGGTCAGAAAAACTACAGCGGCCAGCAATACGGCGGTTTTGAGTATGCCGATGAATGCAAGCCGTACGGTCTTCTGTAGTTTATAAGGCATGATGATCAGTTGATGCTGACTGGAGAAAAATATATACCATCCGGCTCATTGCCTGTGCCGATACGCCTGCTTACCGACCAGTCTGTTGTATTTAATTCGGCTACTTCATTGTACCCGGCGAGGCAAACATATGCATAGCGGCCATTCGCATCCACTGTAAGGCCCACCGGCACCGGCTGACCGGCGTTTGAGGCAACGTCTATATCCCGGAGCCATTTCCGGGTTTTCACCTCATACACACTTACATTGCCCGACATACCATTACTTACCAATACATGAGCCTCGTTTGCCAGAAACTTAACCCGAAATGCTACCTGGTGTGCTGGTAATACAGCGAGGATTTCGCGGTTGACCGTATTGACCACTGTGACATTACTGTCGTTGCGATTAGCAACCCACAACTCTTTGCCATCCGGTGATACCGCGAGGCCCTCGATGCCTGCTTTGAAATTGATGACGGTCGACAATTTTCTGCCTGGCACATCTATTACACTCACTGTACCTGAAAATACATTGGCCACATAAGCTGTTTTGTCTGCAGAAGAATAGGCGACCATATGGCTTCCCATTTGTGCTGTATTAGCCACTTCGGCAACATTGCCAGTGGTGACATCGACGAGCAATAGCCGGCTTTTGCTTTCGCAGGTGATCAGGACCTCTTTTTCATTAATAAACTCAGCTCCGTGCGGGCGTTGATAATCGCCCAGATCAATACTGCTTATTTTCTTTTTTTCAGGTATGCTGATGATCGTAAGGCTGTTGCTTACTTTGGCACCATCTCCATAATTGGTGACAGCGGCCGTATTGCCAGATGGAGAGATGGCCACTTCATGTGGCCCGTATCCGACAGGGATTGTGGCCATGGTTTTTCCCTGCTTCAGGTCAATCAACGACACAGTATGATCTGCTTTGTTGACTACTACAAGGCTTCCGGCAGGCTGGGCTATGCAACCAAAGGCAATACCCAGGGTGCAGATGAGGACGATCACTTTCATGTGTATGCTTAAATGTGTTTACAGGAGTAGAGGACCAGTCATATCCTGTTCAGCGACAGCCATGGTCCTCTTTAATGAAAAATACCCTCACCGGATAATATCCATTTGTAAAAAACTGCTATTCGGACAGGAGGTCAGTAAGACTGCCGGGTGGCAGATATCGAGCATCGTTTCAAGGCCGATTGGGTTCGTTCTATTTACAGTTGTCCTTCCGTCTGGTGTCAAGAATGTACTGGATTTTCCATTCATTGTTTAACCGCACCAGTTGTATGTTGTTTACGCCGCAGCTATAGAATTTTCCGTTGAGATATAGTTTGAAGGGGGCCCAGACAGAAGCCATATTGCCATCGATCCGGATTTGTTCGAATACGACCTGTTCATCGGCCATACCTTTGGGTAAAGCCGCAATATTGCGGGCAAAACTGCTGACGGTTTCCGTTACAATCACGGTTTTACCTCCTTTACCGGGTGCAAAGGTCTGCAACAAAGCCCCGTCTGCAAAGCAGGTTTTCAGCAATACCGTATCGCTTTCTTTCATGGCAATGAATGTAGTACTGATCACATTTTTGATCGAATCCCCGGCTGACTGGGCGTTTACACCAGTAGCAGCCATCACTACGATCAGAGCAGAAGACAATTTTTGAAAATATTTGATAGGCATAACTAATGGAAGAAAGATGTGGGTTAATTGGTTTTTATACGGCCTTTTTCGGTGTCGGATGCACCGGATTGGCGGGCATTCAACGATTTTCCTTTATTGAAACGATAGGTGAAGGTGAGTGTGCCCACACGGCTATCGAGATAGCTTAACCAATCCGCTTTGGAGTTGGCAATGTTGCGGATATCACCACCCGGCTGATTGGTATAGAACAAATCGGTAACAGCCAGTTTCAATGAACCCTTTCCTTTGAACAACCGGTATGATAATCCTGCACGCATTTGCCAGACCGGGATGGTCAGAAACTGCCCGACCAGGATCCTTGTCTGGTAAGAACCGGCTAATTCTGCACTTAGTTTTTGGGAAAGTATAAACTGATTCGTTGGACCTATATACCAGTACCACCTGTCTTCATTTAGCTCCTGCCCGTAGACCAGAGATTTATAACCCAGGTTCTTGAATTCGCTATAGAGTTGCAGTATCCACCATTTGTTAAGTTGAAACGTTCCATTTACATCAATGCCATAGGTGGTTTGCCGGCCAAAATTTCCCGGACGACTGTAGTAAATAGTACCACGCTGCTCATTGGTTTCCTGTATCAGGTTGTCGGCAAATCCATATTCGACTGTGGTAGTCAGGAAATTTTTATACGTATAGGATATTTCGAAATTGTAAGAGAAGGTGGGTTGCAGAAAAGGATTGCCGGCATAATAGGTATACCGGTCGAGCGGATAGGTAAATGGATTCATGTCCTGGTAATTTGGCCGGTTGATGCGGCGTCCGAACGAAAACCCGAGCTGATGTTTCTGCAGGCTGTCTAAACGGTAAGCCAGGTAAAAAGTGGGGAAGAGGCTGGTGTAATGCCGTGTAAAACTGGAATCCTTTATAACAGGGTTACCCAGCTGATTGCCGCTGATATTGGTGTTTTCGAGACGAAGCCCCAGTTGCAGCGATATTTTTTTCCAGTCTTTTGCATAGTTGAGGTAAGCAGCGTTGATGTTTTCTTTATAACGGAACCGGTTCGAAAATTCGTAATTGGGCGTAGAGATATTACCAATTACATCAAAAAAGGAAGCCGTATTATCTGTTTGTACGAAACTGCTTTTGAAACCTGCATCGGCCTTGCCTCCACCGGCCAGCGGGTGGGTATAGTCCGCTTTAACGCTCTGGATGGAAATAGTGGCGGGCAGGGTAGAAGCGAGCGTGGAACTGTTTTGCAGCGAACCATCAGGAGCATAATTATTATTTTCCAGGCGTTGGGTATAGGTGGAGGTATAACGGATATAGTCTGCGTTGGCGGATAACTCCCTGCCTTTGGCATCAAGCTTATGTGCATAGTTGAGGTTGATGCTTCCGTTTTTCCATTTTTTATCCGAAGGATTATAGGCGGCCACCAGGGCTATGGGATCATTGTTTGCATCCAGTACTTTGGCGCTATTGGTCACTTCTCCATATGCAGGATTGATAAAACCTGCTACCACCGCTCCCAGGGTTACTTTTTTATTCATGTAGTAATCCACACCCACGCGGGCTGTGCGACCACTCTGGGCTCTTCTGATATATGAGTTCTGCGCAAAACCGGAACTGTATGAGCCATCGGCAGCATAATAATGCCGGTTGATAGTAAGATCCTGGTAAGAGTTGTTGCGATTCCAGCTGATGTTGCTGAACAGGTTTACTTTATTGACCCGGTAATTGATATTAAAACTATTATTAGTGCGCAGATACCTGCCCTGCCCATAACTCAGGCTGAGTCCGCCGTTGATGCCACGGGCAATATTTTTTTTCAGTTTGATATTAATAATACCTGCATTGCCGGCAGCATCGTAGCGGGCAGGCGGATTGGTCATGATCTTAACCGATTCGATACTGCCGGCCGGAAGTGAACGCAGATAATTAGACAGGTCAGCAGCGGCCATGTAAGTAGGTTTGTCGTCAATGAATACGACTACACCTGGTTTTCCTTTGAGCGAAATATTTCCATTGATGTCGACGAGTATACCGGGCGATTTTTCCAGTACGTCCAGTGCACTGGTGCCAGCATTGCTGATCAGTGCATCAGGATTGATCACCACCCGATCAATTTTACGCTGTACAAATTGCTTTTTTCCGCTTACCTGCACACCCTGCAGTTCTAACTGACCTGGCTGCAGGATTATTTCAGGCAATTGCACATTGTAATTGCCATTGCTGATGGAAACGGGCGCACTTAAATATTTTTGATAACCAACATGGGTGACGCTGATGAAATAAGTTCCTTCCCTGACTAGTTCGAATTCGAATTTTCCACCGGCATCGCAAATACCGGCTTTCACGAAAGAAGAATCATGGGCCCTCAGCAGATTTACGACAGGTGTTTCTCCTTCTCTTAAACCAGCGATCTGTCCTTTGATAGTACCGGATTGGGCAAAAGCTAACTGAACAATAAAAGAAAATGCCAGCGTCAGCAGTATGCTGACGGGCTTTATGGGATTGTTTCTCATATACGGATCAGCTTATCTATGGTTGATTTGATTAAGCCATTGGCCAAATTGATGGCCGGACCTGAAAATATAGATGATGGCGAGCACAATAATCATCCCCAGGATGATCCGGAAGGGTTTGCCTGTCAGAAAATTTTTCATACATGAGTTTTACGGTATATGCTGCCGCTCTGATTGCACAAAACAGGCAGATGGTATATTGTTATACCATTGACGGTCAACGCTAACCCGGTAAAAATCAGGAATCAGCAACCGGTATGTTTATCAAATACTGCTATTTTACCGGATTACTGCGGAAGGGGTGATACCAAAGTGCTTTTTGAATGCCTTACTGAAGGAGTAGATATCGGAAAACCCGCATTCGATGGCTGCCGAAGAAACGGAATATTCTTTTTGAAGCAGTGCCATACCGGCCTCCAGGCGTTTACGTAAAATATACTGATGGGGCGAAATGCCGTACACACTTTTAAACAGCCGGAAAAAATGATATTCTGACATGGCCGCCTGCCGCGCCACCAGCTCGATACTCAGTTGTGCCGCAAAAGAAAGGTCCATATATTCACGGCCTCTGCGGATACGGCGATACAGGTCTTTTCGTGTTGCCGTTTTAAGCACACGGATCTGCTGCAGTTCCCTGAATACCGGCACCTGGTCTTTAATGATCTCTTCCGCAAGCGTATAAAAGAGTTCATCATTAATATCTTCCACACTGAAAACAGAAGCCTGCACATCTCTGCCCAGTTGCTGAAGCTTGTTGCCCAGGTGAGTATTGGTTACCTGGTACTGGTTTTCGAGAAAATGATCCGAATAAAAGAATGCGGCCAGCTCCTGGTCGGGATGAGGACTGTCGGGTATCTGATAGCTGGCCAGTGCCGCTTCCATGATGGCATTGTGGATATTGATGCAGATTCCGTTGACATTTTTTTTGCTTTCGATCTCTACATTAATATCGCGGTCGCCGCTGAGCAATAAGTAGCTGCCTGCGTCTACATTATAGACCTGTTTGTCAACAGTATATCTTTCTTCTCCCTGAGTTACAAATTTAATAGCAAATCCGCGGGCTGTGACCGGCTTATAAAACTCATACAAAGAGGATACGTTGAAATTATTGTCTTTGTATTGAAAATGCTGGATGCCCGGTTGTGTATCGGAAAAACGAGGGGTTACAGCAGAATGTCTCATGGCGTAAATTTAAGCACTGACCTGGTATAGATGCGACTGTCAAAAAAATACATATTTCCTGCGCGCAAAAAGATAAATTATATGAACGGTAGTTTTTTGACTATTATACCATGTGCTGAAGCTCCAACCGGCTCCTTTCCTCTGGTACTAAACAGGCCGGCCTGCCGAAAGAATAGATCAATCGGCAGGACCGGCGTGGAGTGGCAGGGTACTTATCTTATATTAATGCACGGATGAATAATGCCAGATTTTTATCTAACTGGTCAATATCCAGCGCTCCTTCGTAAACTACGGTTGCGACGCCGGATAGTCCTTTACTTACATACATATTTCCCTGGAATGGTACCAGCTGGCATACCAGCTGAACCGCATTATCGCCAATCGGGTATCGCTGTATATAGGCATTGTCGCTGGCTCCTCTAGGGATGAAAGCTGCATTTCGGTTCTTTAAGGCATATGACATGGCGCGGACAAGCAGCGCTTTCAGGGAAGGGTGATCCAGGGGAGAATAATCCTGTGCTACAGTTACCGGCATGGCAGGGAAACGGAAACTGTGTACTTCCGGATGAATGACACTCACCTTAATTTTTGTGAGATCAAAATAAAGATCAAACACCCTGTCATTGACCTTGATAATGTCAAGCTGGTTGGTTGCACTGTTGAAACCTCCAAAACCGATTTCCGTAAAGGCCTGGGCAGAGAAAAGAATTTCAAGTTTGGCATTTTTTCCGATACGGATTTTGGCCAGTTCAAAACATATTCTCACATCATCAAAGAATGTAGTGGAATAGAATTTGTTTTCGGAGGCGGGCTTCGGAGTAAAAACGGTGCGGGGAGGCACTGCGGGCCAGAGATGCGCTCTTACCGTCCGCGGATCATATTCCACATTCCTGAATTGAGGAAATGCTTCTCTTAACAGGTGAAATAATTTTTCCGTTTCTTCGGTAGTGAAATCATAGTTGAAGCGTTGTGTGCGCCAGAGCGTATAGATATAATGATTGATAAAATTTTGCGACAATACGGTTCCGGCATAATACCGTGCAATATTGGTAAAATC
Source organism: Chitinophagaceae bacterium (assembly GCA_047600605.1). GTDB lineage: Bacteria > Bacteroidota > Bacteroidia > Chitinophagales > Chitinophagaceae > CAYMZZ01. The sequence goes on from JASGKK010000002.1 coordinate 1,322,977, forward strand.
GGCACCTGCCCACCCCAGTAATCCACCCAGTCGGGTAAATGCAGCCACAGGATCCTCAAAAGTAGCCTTGAACTCATCACGCAATTTGAGAATTTTTGATTTTACCTCTGCATCTACCTGGGTAATAAACGGACAGATCACGCCCAATGTGCCGGCATTCAATCCCTGTTCGACATACATCCGGTCGCTGCTTACAAATTCTGATGTGTTGCTGATGCCGGTCAATGGTACGGGGCCAAATTTGGGCGGATACGATATCTCCAGATCGTTTTTCAGGAAATCATTCAGCTTGTCCTGCAATTGTGATTCTATCTGATCAATAACAATATCGGTAGTGCTCAGTACGATTGAATAAATCAATGAAAGGATCTGATGCACTCCCGTAGGTACCACACTGATATAATAAACGGTAACGTCTGCATCGAGCTGGAGGGTCACCTGGGGTTGCAATACATTGCTGCCATTTGGCACCCAGGTCAAATGGGCATCTATTTCAATGTTCTCCAGGTCGATGGAAACAAATGCAAAATCAAGTGCGACGAATAGGCCGACAAGAATAGCTGCAGCAGCAAGGGCACATGCAGGCGGAAAGAAAAAGCAGGCTATTCCACTGGCCGCCAGAATGGCCCAGTATAAAGGAGCCGGCCACCTCGACAGAAAGGCACTTCCTGAAGCATCGGGCAGCTTCAGGATCAGGTGTACACTGGAGTTGTCGAAAACGAGGGTATCGACAACTGCTGAATTATTGATGTTGATATCAAAATCAATATTGTCAAGCCGCACATCGAGCAGGTTATGAAAGATTCGTTGCGTACCTGTGCTGCTGGGATAGGTGAGTGGGATTGTACCCAGCCTGTTGAATACATAAGAGTCGATGAGCACACCCTGGTCTTCGAGTGAAAGACTTGAAAACCGGTTGCTGGCTGCAATGCCCGTATTGGCGATGATATTATTCACATTAGTCTGTACGGCCGCGGGAAGTCCTATATCAGCCAGGTTATTGCCATCGGCCAGCAGATTGCCCAGATCCTTAACGGCGAGCTTATCGAGCAGCCCCCGCTTCATCGTGTAACCGGGGCCCATGGCTGTTTCGTCATGCATCATCACGTAAAGACCACCACCCGGGTCACCACTGCTGAGCGCATCGGAATGAGCTTTGAACTGATCCATCCAGTTGATGGTGAGGTTACCATTTGATCCCGAAAAATCATCCAGCCTTTTGGTAATGCCATTGACCAGGTATTTCAGGTCATCCAGCAGTTTCTGATCTACCACGTTTGCAATGAGTGATGCATAAGTATTATCGAAACAGGTGGGGAATTTTAAACCACCTCCCTCAAATCTTTTGTTGACCGAAGATGTAAGAACTGAATCCTGTGGTTGCTGATCGCCTGTTGCAGGTTCGTGCTCATGCATATCGCCGGCAAAGTGATCATTGGGTGCCGGATACTTTCCATATCGGGCTCGTGCTTCTGACAGCCTGATGGCAGGAGCAAATGCGGTTTTCTTTCCCTTGTCTTTGGCCTGCCGGCTCAGTTCCTTTATGCTTTTGTAACCAGCCGGTGCTGCAAACTCTTTTGCATCGTAAGCAGCCCATTGCAATCCTGTGACCCTGAAAGACGAAATCAATTCGTATTCGCTTCCGTCGGCGATCATATAAAGGGAACCCCTGACAGGGAAACCGGTTGCGAAAATACTTTCGAGGTTGACTCCTGATGAGGCAAATACTTCGGGACAGCCGATCGTATAACAGATAATCTCTCTTCTGTAGTCGGCATAATCCGGATCAGTGTTGAGTGTTAATTCGTAGCGTATCCGGAAAGGCGCATCAACGCTGATAACAGCTTGCGCCATTCCGTCTTTGCCGGCCTTTGTCACTTTTACAGAGGCAATAAACTTTTCGGTAAAAGCATGCTGTGCTTCAATCTCCTTTGGGATGTGGAGATAAGAGCGTGTGCCATGATCAATATAGAGGGAACCCTGTTCTTTGCTTTTGATCAGCGAATAGTTTGTTCCCAATACAGATTTGCCAGGGCAATTGATACGGGTAGTGTCTCCGCCATGCATAACAGAAATCGCGCCTGCCAGTTTGTTGTTGAGGTGAAGTGAGTCGTTGCCTTTGAGACAATTTCTGACAAATTCTTCTTTGCCTTCTGTAATGCCGAAGTCAACTTTATATTTCAGTGTTTTCGCGAGTTGCCGGGCAACCTTCCAGGGTTCTTCGCGGGTGTTGAGGAGTTTTTGCTGGAAATCTTTAACAGACATCCGTTTGGGCAGGTCAGTTAAATTGATTTTCCGTTTCCCTTTTGGGAAATGTACGGTAGAAGTGCTGGATGACATAAAATAAGGTTTAATAAAGATTAATGGGGAAATATCACCAGGCAGAGTCTTAGCCAGTCAATAATTATTTCCAGGGGGAGGGAATATAAAAGTAACTCATAACAGCAATGAAATCCAATACCACTTTAGTGGTATTTTTTTACCCATCTATTTTATGTGCATCATTCTGTTGCAGCTCACACCTGTTTATGGATCGGTGAAAAATGTTTTCCGGTCTTTCATTCAGTACGCCTTTTATAACGATATCATCAGCGTCCGGTAGAGAAGTGTGAGAATTCATATTTACCCTGCTGGCCGGATCAAAAATCACTGTTTTACGGGATAGCAAGGAAGTACAAAACAGTTCACTTTTGGGTCCTAATCTTTACCACAAACGCTATTAATCATGAAACACGTATTTCTTTTCTTTTTTATGGCCTGTATCGCTACAATCATACAGGCTCAACCCACACAGACCCGCACTCTGCCGGTCAGAAAGGGGGAAACACAGGAGATCAAAAAGGTGAACACCACGAAAATTATGCCCATTAAGACGATAACAGGAGCGACCGCTGTCGTATACAGCCCCACCATATCGCGCCGGGTTAATATCGGAAACGGTAGTGGTGTTACTGTAAAGCTCATGCGCGATGTGAATACAGGAGGTGAGCCGGCTTTTAACAAAGAAAACAAAGCCGAATTGCCCGATGAAAAATCCGGTAGCATGACCTGTAAAGTAAATAAGGTAACCTTTACTGCCGAAAGTACCACCTTTATGAATGGCAACAACTCCAACCTCATCCGGCTTTATCCGGGTGCCATTTATACATTCGATGATTTTTTTGGCGGAGGGTATAATGAGATTGTTACAGGTCGTAATCCCATCAGGATCTATACCGATCAGCCTGTAAAGCCCGGCGGTGTATCTGTTATTACTGTTAATAATCCAAGTGGCGCTACTGTCAATGACGCCTCCACAGGTTTGCCTGTCATCCGGAACAGTATCAACCAGGGTGGCGGCGGTACCGATATCAAGTATCGTTCTTTTTCATCTAACTCTGCAGCAGAAATGGCAATCAAAGTATCTGCCGGTGGCAGCTACAGCGGTTTTAGCGCGAGTGCCAGTTTTAGCACCAGCAGTGTCAATAATAAGTACTACCTGACCATCGACGTGGTAAAGCCCATGTTTACAGTAAAAGCAGAGAAACCGGCCAATGGATTTTTTAATGACCCCGCTGTGGCGGCCACGCCCAATATGCTGTATGTAAAAGAGATTACCTATGGCACAAGAATACTGGCCAATATTGAACTCACGCTCGACAAACGCGAAGATGCCATGAAGTTCAATGCTGAGTATGGTGCCAAAGGTGGTGTGAATTTCAATCTCGGTGGTGAGTTTCTGAGCAAGGCTTCCAAAGAAACCAAAACAGTGAATGCCTATGTGATTGGCGCGCCCAATACTGCCAGCACATTCAATGTAGACAAACTGGATCAGGAAATAAGAGCCCTGCTGGCGACCTGCACCTTCCAGCATGCCCGACCTATTTATTATACCATGGGTGATATGAATGGTGCCACGGTATCGGCACTGAGCGCCACAGATGAGTATACAGAAAGATTGTGTGTACCCGATAACCTGGTTTATACACTCAAAGAAGCCAGCGTGGAGATCAATACCGGTGCGGATAATAAGGAAGCGCCATCAGGCGTAGCCATGTGGCTCTACAATCAAAATGCCAACCGTGCCGTGTATTATCAGCCAATTGAAAATTCCAAGGTAGAATTCCCGGCCAATAAGACCGCTACATTTGGTTTGTTAAAATATACCAATAACGCACCTGACTATACACTGGAGACCATCGAGAGAGATGGGTTACGCCTGAGCATTTACTACACACCCAATTTCCCGCTCGATGCCTGGAAGATCAATGGGGTGACCGTAGTACTGAAATTTGTGGACCAGAATGGTATTCCGCATCCTCAACTCGGCAATAAGCGGATACAGCTCAACAATGCCGAAACCTTCCTCGACAATTTTGACCGCAAAGTGCTTACCGGTTTTATCAGCGGCAACTTTGTATCGCAGACCTCAACGGTGGGGAAATAAGAAGACCTTCTCATTGCATATATAAAAACGGGGATGCCCGGTCACAGACCGGGCATCCCCGTTTTGTATCAAGTAGTTAGCGACTGACTTCTCAAATGGCGTACAGTCGTCTTTATTGCGCATTGCCTGCAGGATATTATGAATTTAAGATCGCCGGGCAGGCGTTTAAAATGCTCCTTAATATTTTCATGATAATTCTTAAATTTCATTATCAACGGGCTGCGTGTTTCTGAAATGCGGCAAATCCATAAAAACAATTATTCTATGTTATAAGCCCGGTTGGCAAATACTTTTCCTGTTAAATAGTGTACCATGCAACCCAGATTATGGTTTATTTTTTTCACGCTTTTCTCATTATTTCTGTTGAGGTCGGATGTGGAGGCACAAACGGCAGACATGATTCTCCGCAATGGCAAAATCTTCACTGCAGACAGCAACAGGTTGTATGTGGAGGCAATTGCGATCAAAGGTAACCGGGTACTGGCCGCCGGAAGTAATGAAGAGATTGACCGGCTGGCTACAGCCAAAACGAAACGGATAGATTTGCAGGGCAGGACCGTCATTCCCGGATTAAATGACGCGCATGATCATCTCGGTTGGGGCGCGCATGTAGGCATTGGATTTGCCTATACAGACATGAATCCTGCCGGACCGGACAAACAGGCTGTGCTGGATTCTGTGACACGACTGGTTAAGATCGCCAAACCCGGTCAGTGGATCAGCGGAAAGATTGGCACAAATGTTCTTTTTGATGCTGGCATGAGAGCCGCTCTTGACAGTATAGCACCCAACAATCCTGTGGTGCTTCAGATCTGGTGGGGGCATGGACAGGTCATAAACGAAAACGCTCTGAAACTGGCCGGTCTTTCAGACAGAGATAAAGATCCGGTGGGCGGAAGGTATATCCGGGTTCCGGCTAATAATAAAATATTTGCTATTTATGAGAATGCGCAGGTACCTGTCTGGAATGCCTGGCTGGGATCCGATTATGCGACTCAGTTGAAATATCTGCGCGCTTATTCGCAGGCGCGGTTAAGTGTCGGCGTTACCACCATTCAGCAAATGAGCAGTACCCTCAGCGCAGCACAAAGTGCCCGTCTTTTTAAAATGGCTAAACTTCCGCAACGCATTCGGGTAATAGCATGGCCCGGTTCTGCTCCGGCGGGCAGGCTGCTGGGAGGGTGGAATATAAAGAGCAACGACCCGCACACGTATTTCTCAGGCGTGAAATATATGATGGATGGGACGCCTCTGGAAGAAAACTCACTTAATAAAAAAAGTTATCACGAAGACGGTAAATCGTATGGATGGCTGAATTATCCTGTCGATACGATCAGGGCGATTTTAACCGAAGCTCTTTCAGGCAACCAGCCATTGATGATGCATATTACCGGTGACAGTACCATGGCAATCATACTTTCGCTGATGAAACAACTGGCTCCGAATGATGTCTGGAAGAGCAAAAGGGTACGAATTGAGCACAACACAACAATTTTTATCACACCGGCTGAAGTAAATGACCTGAAAGCATTGGGTTTACTGCTCATGCATACACCTCAGTATAATCAGACCAGTGCATTACGCAGTTTTATGGATAGAGGGATAATCGTAGGAATATCCCCCGACGGGTCGGGTAATCCCTTCTGGGACATTATGGTTGTGACCAGTCAACAGTCTGATCCTTCAGAAAATATTACCAGGGAACAAGCGGTCATAGCCTACACAAAAACGAACGCCTTTGCAGAATTTAAGGAGCAGGAGAAAGGAATGCTTACCAGAGGCAGGCTAGCCGACCTTACAGTATTGTCGCAGGATATTTTTACGATCCCCACAGGACAGTTACCTGCCACCAAAAGTGTACTTACAATGGTGAATGGTAAAATAGTATACCGCGATAGGAGTTTCTGATAGAAACTAAACATGTCAATGGGCAGGCTACGCTTACAGCGATTTTTATGATTATATCCCATTTTTTGAATTATAACCTTCGGCATATAACTTTAGACAATGAAAAGTATAGCAATAATTCTTGGCGCTTCAGTTATGCTGGCCGGATGTGCGGCACGATTGACAGACAGTAAACGGACTTCTTTAAAAAACGAACTGGCCGAAATGGTCAAAATTGACCAGGTGGCAGCATCTATGCCACAAGGGAAATACAAGGAGTATACAAAAGATCAGTGGAACAGTTTTAAAGACAGCGTTTTTTCAAGTGATAAAAGACGGGTTGAAGCCATGTTTAAGAAATACGGATTTCTGGGCTTCGACAAAGTGGGCAAAGACGGCTCCAATCATTTTTGGCTCCTGGTTCAGCATTGCGATAAGTATCCTGAGTTTCAACGGAAGGTCCTAAAAGCAATGGATAAAGAGGTGAAAAAAGATAATGCCAATGCTAATAATTATGCCTACCTGTATGACCGGGTTAAAGTAAATGCAGGCGAAAAACAGATGTTTGGAACGCAGGTTACCTATGAAGTAAATACCACAGGCCGGGCAATCCCCAAATTCGGACTTACTGATTCGCTGCATGTAGATCAGCTGCGAAAGGAGTATAGCCTTGGACCTTTAAAAGAGTACTTAAACGAAATGACCGCTATGCATTATGAAATGAACAAAGCGCATTACCAGAAAATGGGGGTGATGGAGCCGAAGTTATACCAGTAAGACAGTAAAGCCTGATTGAATGACCAGGCTTGTTCAATAGTATTACGATCGTAGGCCCCGGAAAAATATAGAAGGCTAAGGAAGAACCGGCAGACAGTTTGCTGGTTCTTTTGATTTAAAAACTACCTTATCAATTTTTCCGCCTGCATAAATGACAGGACCTTTGTTGGTCACATCGTAAAGGAATATATAGTTCCTTGTTTTTCCGAGATAATAGAGCGTCGAGTCTGTTTTAATGATCTTGTCGTCGATGGTTATCTCCACTTCGGAGTAATAATGGGCATTTTTTACCCCGGAGGCTTTGAGCGTACCCATTATGGTAGCGATAAGCAGCACCGATGAATATACGATGATTGCCAGTCTCCATTTATCCAGCTTAAAGCGGGATTGATGGAAATAGAGTACGATCATCAGCAAAAAGAAATATAGAAGCAGGTACGCCTTAAAATAATCTCCGCTTCTGTTTAAGGCAGCAATAGCTGCACAGATTATTGTGCAATAAGTTAGTCCATAGTTTGGCGCAGAAGATTTGTGAACAAAGAAAAAAGGGATTAATAACAACAGGAGATAAGATGCAATGTCATTAAGAAAGAGCGTGATCGTTTCCGTTATTTCCAGGTACTCAACAATTGGCACGTCAAAGGAGTAGTAATAAGCAGTGAGCTTTAGGAGAGCCAGAATGATTAAGAGTGGAAATGAGATCTTTAGCAGATTCTCCATTTTGAATTCAGGCATGATGTATCGTTTTAGGTGTTTAAAACTGGTATATGCAGACCTGGGTAGGATAAGGTGACCACTGTTCTGTTCTTTAAAAGGACCGAACCGGTAATCGAATGTATACAAAAATGAATACTTCTTAGCTCAAATTAAAGGTCTGGTAAGATATCCTTATTTCTTACCAGACCTTTACATCATACCGGAAATCAATTTGTGAATGATAATATGGTATTACCGGTTTGACCTCTTATTGAGTAACACACGAAACCCGATAACATCACTGTATAATTATTTTCTGGGTAAGCTCCTTGTCTCCGGCCAATCGGAGCACATAGGTTCCGGGAGCGATACCGCTGATCTGCAGTTGTTGCTGATTATTGATGGCGGTTGATTTCACCAGTTGCCCCCTGATGTCGAAAACCTGGAGTATATCCGGTTTTTGAAGCCCCAGCACCTGAACATAAAAATTGTTTACGGCTGGTATAGGCCAGGCTTTGAGGATCAGTGTTTTTTCGCTGATCCCGCTCACGAGGCGAATGGCCGAAAGAGTATTCTTGCCATCTATATCTTCCTGGCGCAACCGATAGTATGTTTTACCGCCAAAATCGTTTGCATCTGTTTGTTCATAGGTAAGCGTAAATGAACTGTTTCCTCCGCTTGCTTTTGATGATTCAAATCCTATCTCAGCAAATCGCGCCTCATTTTCTTTTCTCCGCTCTATATAAAAACCCTTGTTGTTAAACTCCTGTTCTGTTTGCCAGCTTAGTTGTACCTGTTGCTGATTTATACGTCTGGCCAGGAACTGGAGGTTGGTGACAGGAAGGGTTGCGCTATTAGGATACGGTTGCAGGATCCCCTGCGTTAGAAACGCCGAACCCTGTTGTAAAGAAATGCTGGCCACTTCGCCCACCGTAAATTCCAGCATCACAGCAGCATCGGTATTCGTGAATGTAGTACCGCCATTATCAATGCCTGTGCCAATCGTGGCTGTCAGGGGAGGAGCAGGAGGGATTGTTGTTGTGATACCTGCAAATGGTTGTAAAAAATCCTGTGTATATAAGTAGGTGGTTCCGGTAAAACTGGTAACGGCAAAACCTCCTACCGATGATTCTAACAGGATATTTCCGTTACTGCTGCTCTCTCCGGCGGCGTTAATGGTTTGCGGGGTTAGTTGCCGGGCAATAATACTTGTATGTAAACATAGCAGGCAACCCCATATAAGGAAACGCATAAGTAGAATCTTTTTTAATTAATAAACCAGCACATACCCATTCATATACTCATTGGCATTTAATGTTAAGCTGGTGTTGTTACGAACACCTAATCCAATCCTGTACTGTCCTCCTGACAGTGTAATCGTGCCCGCAGCGGATACAGCGGTAGGACTGGTGCCAATTATCTGGTCAATAAAATTCGTGGGATAAAAAGCTGTTATTGGACCACCGGCAACTGGTTGATAGCAGATGTTTATGCCTACCATTTTTAGCGTAGGACCGGAGGTACAGGCTAAATGCCCATAAAAAGAACCTGTTATCCGCGCTCCCGCAGGGGGGACTGTAACTATTGCAGGGCTGCCGGCAAATACCCAGGAGGGGTTGACATTGTTACTGCTGATTTGTCCAATCTGGCCGGCTACCGGGTATGTCTGGATACCGGCGAAACTGGCGCTCGAAGAAGGTGCCCAATTGGTGCCGTTCCATTTCAGCACATCTCCGCTGGCCGGCGTTGCATCACTAACCGGATTACCCTGCAGCCCTTTGGTATTGGCAGCATTGTCTGCGGCAAAGGCAAAAGGTACGGTTACCAGCTCCTGGCTGCCCATGTTCACAAAGTTGTTGTTATTGTTAATGTCCAGTTCAACGGTCATTACATGACTTATAGCTGAGTTGAGCCAGTTGGTACCCGTAAAACTTCCATATACATTTGCTGCACCGGCACTTCCTATCTGGATATTAAATAAACCCAGCGTATTGGTAGTGACAGTCCTTGTTTCGCTATAAAATGTAGCAGACCCGGTACTGGATGATTCAGACAGACCGATTCTTACTTTAATTGTTTGATTGGCCAGTGCCTGCCCACTTGTATTACGGGCAACCGCCTGGTAATTGATTGCTTTTGGAACCTGTGCAAACGTTATGAGTGCTGCAAACAGACCTGTTACGAATGTGAAAATCTTTTTCATTTGAAAATATTTTTGTTTTGATGGAGCAAAGATTGATACTGGAATAAAAAAAATAAAGCGGAATAAAGCGATTTGATTATTCAACACCGGGAAACGGATAAGTAAAACCCTAAAGCGAAAAGATCTGTCCTTTCGGAGACATGAATTGCTGGTTGCTCTTTTACATCGCTTGTATCGGAACGGAAAGCAAAACAGGTGGGGTAGTGCTTGGAAATGCCTCGAAAAATGAAATTTTTGCCCGCTCGCTTTGGATTACATTTTATCCGTTTCACTGGTTACGGTATCCGTTTGACTGGATGGTTTTTTGGAGTTCCTGCCTGCAGTTATTATTTTTAGTTATTACATGAAAAGAATCATCTGCCTTTTGCTGTTACTGAAATCTTTGGAGTTGTGTGGACAGCAGCTACCCGTTACATTTAACCCGATCACTACGGCAGATGGATTGAATGATGGCTGGGTCACGGCTATTTGCCAGGATAAGTATGGTTATATGTGGTTTGCTTCGGCTGGTGCACTTAACAGGTACAACGGGAAAACAATCAGACGCTTTACCTACGATCGAAAAGACAGCACTTCACCACCACCCTCCGTATGTAATACAATGGCCCTTGGAACGGATGGCCGCTTCTGGCTCAGTTTCTGGAATGAAATGGCTGAATTCGATTATACCTCTTTCTCCTTTCGTAAGATAAAAAAGGCTGAAGGGTTCAATGTAAATACGATCGTACCAATTGCAGCCGACAAATTAATACTGGTATCAAAATCGGGATTGCGCTGCTACAACCCGGTTGCAGACCGGCTTGAAGAGCTGACAAGTGATACCGTATCAAAACAATTGCTCAAAACAGCAAGAGCACACTGTGCTTATCTGGATAATGGTCTCTTATACATAGGGACTAATGGCGGGTATATAATCTACAATATTCAGCAAGAAATAGCGGAATTTTATGAAGTAAAAGAATTGAGAGGAGCGGCTGTTGACAGGATAATGGTTGCAAAAAATGGCGACATCTGGGCCGGCAATCACGAAAAGTTCCGGTTGTTGAGAATTGACAGACAAACAGGCCAAACGGAAGTGCTGGATCATTTATTGATAAAGGATCAAAGCAATGTAAAAAGCCTGGTCAATGGCATTATTGAAGACGATAATCATACGCTATGGATCGCTACGAATTTAAATTCACTGCTCTGCTATAATCCAAAAAATAAAACAACAATTCATTACAGTTATAACCCTTCCGGTAAAAATTCGGTATTGAGCAATATTATGTCTTCTCTGTATGTTGGAAACGATAAGAGAATCTGGATGGGTTATGATGTCGGGGTAAACTATGTGGATCAGCAGAAGAATTTATTCCGGATCGGTTATCCTCTGGGCCAAAACAATCCGCATGCCTTAACCCGCGGCATGGAAGAAGATCATGAAGGAAATCTGTGGTTTACCACCGGGAACGGGATATCCAGTTATAACATAAAAACAGGCAGCTACAGGCTCTGGCAAAATCAGCCCGGAAAGCCTGATGTTATTTACTTTAACTCAGTTCGCGGAATTGCTGAAGATATAAACCATGATATATGGATAGCAACCGGTAAAGGTGTAAATCGGCTGAACAGGGCAACAGGAAAAATGGATTTTTTGACCATGAAGGATTCCATACCTGAAGCGTTTTATTTTAGTATCAATAAAACGCGCGACGGCACTCTATGGTTTGGCACAAGGGATTATGACGGACTGTACTATTATAATCCATCTGAAAAGAAATTTCATAGTATTGCCGGCCACCCTGTGCTGGGTAAATACAAAGGATACGGCGTGCGTTATACATTTGAAGACAGCAAAAAACGATTGTGGTTTGGGTATAATGGGGAAGGGTTGCTGATGTATGACCCTGTCAGCGGCCAGACAAGACACTGGAACAGTGCCGATAAAGCCGATCAGACAATCAATGGTAATATAGTTGTCAATATTAACGAGGATAAGGATGGTAAGATATGGGTGTCAACATTCAACGGGGTTAATTGCATTAATCCCGACAAAAATGAGTTTACCTCCTACACCGATAAGAATGGACTGCCCAGCAATGTTGCCGGTGGTATTGCGGTTGATGACAGTAACCGTGTTTGGCTCGGAACTGCGGCAGGCCTGGTGATGCTGGAAAAATCGCGCCGCTACTTCACCCTGCTGGGAGCGGCGGCTGGCTTACCCATTACTGATTTTACGGAGAATGCCGCTTTAAGGTTAAAGAATGGTGAAGTAATGATGCCGTCGCGCAGGGGATATGTAGTATTCGATCCACTGGGGTATAAGACAGATCATAGCCCGGTCAATTGTTTTATTGCGGCTATAAGGGTCAATGGCAATAAACAATTGCCCATGCAGATGATTAACAGTAGTCAGACAATAAAACTGCATTACAATGAAAATTTTCTGAGCATAGACCTGGAGGCGGTAAGTTTTAACGACCAGCTATGGTATGCCTATAAACTTGACGGGATTGAAAATGAATGGCATTTTACGCAGGATCCAAAAGTTGTGTACACCAGCCTGCCGGGTGGTAATTATATATTCCGTTATAAAGCCTCTTCTGATGTGAATCATTGGGGTGATGGAGAAAAGATAATACGTTTTCATATTACCACTATCTTTTATAAAACAGGATGGTTTAAGGCAATCGGACTGCTGCTTATTGCCTGTACCGGCATCCTGTTTTACCGGTTTCGCATGAACAAACAAAAGCAGATCCTTGGCCTGGAGACAAAAGCTGAATCGCTGGAAAAAGAAAAGACGCTGGTGCAGTACGAGAGCTTAAAGCAGCATCTGAACCCGCATTTTCTCTTTAACTCCCTGACCTCCTTACGAAGCCTGATCAGGACCGATGCCAAAACAGCCACTTCTTTTCTGGATGGTATGAGCAAGGTGTATCGCTATGTATTAAAGAGCGGGGAGCAGGAACTGGTACGGCTGCAGGATGAACTGGATTTTGTAGAAACCTTTGTGAAACTCCAGAAGATCCGTTTCAATGAGGGGCTGGATGTGCGCATAAATGTGCCCGCAACGTATTTCAGTAAATACATTGTACCGGTAACCTTGCAAAACCTGGTAGAGAACGCTATTAAACATAATACAGCCGATAAAGACAGCCCGTTGCTGATAACTATTCTTGTTGAGGATGGTTATGTCGTGGTAAAAAATAACCGGCAACTGTATCGTATTGTGGAGACCAGTAATAAAAAAGGACTGGCCAGTTTACAAACGCTGTATAAATATTACTCCGATAATCCTGTGATCATAAATGAAGATGAACATTCTTTTATTGTAAAAATTCCTTTGCTGTAAAATGAGGATGCGGGTCAGGATTCAGTTTGCAAAAAAGGAATAACGACTTGTTGGAAATAGTCTATCTGATCTAAACGCCTTCAAAGAAAAAACAAATGAAAGCCATAATAATAGAAGATGAAGCCCTGATTGCGGAAGAAATGCAGGGTTATATAGCATCGGTAGCCAGTGATGTGAAAGTCCTGGATGTGTTATCGAGTCTTAAGTCGGCCCGCAAATGGTTTATGAATAATGCGGAGCCTGATTTACTGTTTATGGATATCCGCCTGAGCGATGGGCTGAGCTTCGAGCTCTTCGATCAGTTTGCCTTACAATGTCCCGTGATCTTTTGTACGGCTTATGAAGAGTATGCTATCCGTGCATTTAAAGTGAATGGTGTCGACTATCTCTTAAAACCAGTACAGGAGGAGGATCTGAAAAAAGCCATTGACAAAATCAGGAGTATGCGGGAAAGCAAATCCTTTATACCCGGCGATCTGCAACAACTGATGCAATATTTTTCGAACCCAGGTTTGGCTAAAGCGAAATATAAAGAACGGTTTATCATCAGTTCCAATAACAAATGGGTTCCTGTTGAAACAAAGGATATTGCTGTTTTCTTTAAGGATAATATCAACTATGTGTACACGCTTTCGGGCGATAGGCATATTTACGATTTTTCTGCACTGGAGGAAATTGAAGAAGTGCTTGATCCTGCTCTTTTTTTCAGGGCAAACCGCCAGGCCATCATTAGTATTCATGCCATCCATTCGGTAAAGCCGCACGGCAATCAGAAACTGATGGTGCAGTTGAAGCCACCCCTGAAACTGGAAATTGACATCAGCCGTGAAAAAGCTCCCTTTTTTAAGAAGTGGGTGGATAAATGATTTGTGAATCAGCTGGATTTTCAAAGCTCAGCATTTCAGAAATAAGATCAATACAATCCAGAACTTCCCAGGGACTTCAAAGCTTAACAACATTAATTGAAATTTGGCTAAAAGTCAGAAAATGATACTTATAGTCCGTAGACTTATTTCCATCTATGTGTCAAATTTGTTTACTAATTATTAGAAATGGGGACAAAATATTCCAATAAGGAGAAATCTTTGTTAATAGAACTTGGGAACCGCATAAGAAATCTTCGAGTTGAGGCAGCTTTATCACAGGAAAAATTAGCTTTTGAATCTGAACTAGATCGTACATACATAGGTTCAGTTGAGCGAGGAGAGAGAAATATATCTATTATTAACCTCAATAAAATTGCTACAGCTCTAAAGACTGATTTATCAAATATCTGCAAAGTATAATTCTTAAGCTATAATGATAAAAAATATTTTAAAGGAAGCCCATCGAAAATCGGGGAATATAAAAAAACAAAAGTTGTCAATTTATCATAAAATTGAAATTGGTGATCACGATTTTTGGTTAACAAGTCAAGAACTTTCAGAACTATTAAATGTTAAACTTGTTGGTAACACGTCATTAGAAGGATTGCCTTTACGCACAAGGTCAAAAATAATAAAGAAGTTAGTATGCGAAGCATTAGGATATGAAGTACCTGCCTCATTTAAAAAAGTGCAACCAAGGTTTCCTGGCCTTTTATTCGACACATATGTTCAAAAATCCAATAACTTACAAGTATGGAACGAGGAGCTTGATCCTGAAAGGAGGTATGTTTTAATTAGGATTAATGAGTTAGATGTAATTCAAAAAATAAAGGTTGTCACAGGGGTCGATCTAGCAAAATTAGACACTACAGGCACTCTTACTCAAAAGTATCAAGCAAGACTTAATCTAAGAGGAAACGAATCGGAGTTGATTAGTTTAAGGGATACAGATCATTTTCCCGTAAATTATGAGCTTCATGATGACGACTTTGACCTATCAAATTTTTCTCCGATTGACGAGCCATCGGCAAATAGACTTTTACCAATCAATGAACTATTTAATCGTTTGAATACGCTTATTGGAAAAACCTTTTTGGATAGCGGCCATGATCAAGAAAGAAATCGTGGAGCGTCTCTTCATAGACTTGTTTGTTGCTCACTTGGATACAAAAAGTATCATGATGACGGTCAATTCCCTGATATAAAACATCAATTATTGGAAATAAAACTACAGACTTCTCCCACTATCGACCTTGGACTAGTTAGCCCGGATAGTGAATCATTCTTGGATATTGAAAAAATTGATGACAAAAATATTAGGCATTGCGATATCCGCTATGCATTATTTTATGCTGAAATTCTCAACGGAATTGTCACAATTAAGAGCGTGTATCTAACAACAGGAAGGGATTTTTTTAAAAGGTTCACGAAATTTGGCGGCAAAGTTTTAAATAGAAAAATACAGATTCCATTGCCTAGAAATTTTTTTCAAGGGTAATATGTAATAATTTGTTCTGTAGAACTATTAAAATAACGAGAACACTGGTTCTACATTAAAAGCCTCAGCTACACTTAGTTCAAGTTCGCGTTCAAGTTTTTCAATCTTACTTGGACTTCTATCTTGAGATTCATTCAAGTGATTAACGATAGTTATTATCCGTTTTGCTTGTTCCGATTTGAAGTCGGGAAGAGGATACTTCTCTACATATTGTGAAAAATATCTTCTTCTTCCAGAATAGAGCTTATTGTTAAATACAAGATCGTGGTATTTAGTCATTAATTTTGTATTAGCAATTCCTTGGATAAGGAGGAGTTTTTCAATGTCTTCTTTTTTTGATGCCACAATCCAATAACAATTTCCATTAACAATGCTACCTTTCTCATCAAAATAAAAACGAGGATACAAACTTATATCTGGAAATACAAGCTTAGGGTAATGCCAAAAATCAGGATGATGAGGAACCCATAACTCAAACCACTGTCTTCCTGCATCAATCAAATATTTTCTCGATTTTAATTTTTGTTCATGTGTTAGGAAATATTTTTTTGTTTTTGGATATTTATCAATATCGATAACCGTCTTTTCTCCATTAATAGAAATATGAGGGTAGAGAACTTTTAAATTGAAGTTTTTTTTTGCACTCCAACGTTCAATATTTTCCTGTGAGATTAAATCTTTTAAAAGTTCCGACTCAGGCATATTTTCGTTGAGTTCACCCCATCTATCCCCGATAAATATTTTGTCAGCAGTTGATTTAATTCCGACTTTAACCTTGAAGAAATCTTGTACTCGATTCTTTGCAAAAGAATTGATTTGAGTAACCCAACTTGATTCTTTATTAGACAAAAATTCCCAACAATCACCAGTTCCCACTCTGTATCTCAGAATTCCTGTTGATTTTTTGAAACGTTTACCCTTCACAGAGAAATAGCCAGACTCCTTGCTATTTAGTATTTCGTAAACAGATGATGCGGGAATTAAGTTGCCATCATATCCATTGAATTCTTCATATATTTTCACGAATTTTGTCGGAGAGCTCTTATCTACCTTTCGTTTTTTTCCAATAAATATGGCGGGTAGCACTGCCGCATTAAATAGTTTTGTATCTCCTAAGTCAATTAACTCTAGAATATCATAGTTCTCCGTTAAATATTTACGGATGCTTTCGCCTCCTTTCGTTGATAGATATCTATTTGATGTGATGACTCCTAATATCCCACCTTCTTTTAGACTTTCAGTCATTGCAATTAAAAAAGGATAGTACAAGTCAACACGCCCCTTTAAGTTGAATTTTTTTGCAAATTCTTGTGCTTGCGCAGTACCTAATATTTGTGTTCTTACATACGGAGGATTAGCAATAACGAGGTCGAATGAGTTATTTATAGATTTTTCTTCATTTGGGTTAAAGTCTAACTGAATTTGTTCTTTTTTTGTTTTGATTGTACTAAGAAAATCTGCTTTTACTAAGTTGATATTATTTGGACCAAATGCGGCTAGCCTTTCAGCCGCTTTGTTCAAATATTGGTCATTGGAGTCATAGCCAGTAATTTCATATGGAATTTCTAATTGGGATAAATTTTCACAGATAGAAATCAACAATTCCCCTTCTCCACAAGCAGGATCAAGAACTCTTTTTCTCCCATCGCCAAGATAAAAAGCGATCTTATTTGCTAAATAGTCTGCAAGCATAGCCGGGGTGAAAGTTGCACCAGTACTCTTTATTATTTCTTTTGTGCTCATTATTTGTCCTCGTCGATAAAGATACTTAAAATCATCAAATGTTTAACAGTACACCTTATTACAGTCTTGTATTTTTTCGCAAATTGTAACGCTTGAAGAGGGAAGTTTATATCAGAATTGCCTTTAGATGAATTGAAAGAAAGCCCAAAAAGTAGGTATAAAAAAGATAATAAGTAAACGTCCTATCTTAACACTGAAATTTAGTGTATCTAAAATTGCAATCATTTTTAAAACATTGCTAGATGGAAAAGAAAAAGCCTCATAGTGTTCAACTATAAGGCCTAGTCTGTTTAGGTAAGTGCCCAGGACTGGATTCGAACCAGCACACCTCGCGGCGCTGCCACCTGAAGACAGTGCGTCTACCAATTTCGCCACCTGGGCGCCCGTTTGGGGTTGCAAATATAGGGGAATTATCCGTTCTCCGCCAAATTTTTACGCGATTTCCAGCCAATCATTATTACACCGATTACGACCAGTACCGTACCGGCTATCTGGGCGCCAAAAATAGGCTCATCCAGTATCCAGTGTGCCTGCAATATGGTAGAGACCGGGCCAATAGCGGAGATAATGGCCACATTGTTGGTGCCGATAAGCTTCATACCGGCAGATAGCATAAAGGTGGGGATCACTGTGGCGATCAGCGCCAGCAGCAGGCCATAATACCAGGATTCGCCGGCCTGGCTCAACTGGGCATGATTGCCTGCCAGTATAAAATGCATGAATATGCCGCCTGTGGCCGCCAGCATGGCATAAGCTGTGAATTTAGTGGGCCCTACCTGCCTGACCATGCGGCCACTGCCTGCTATATATATACTGTAGGTGATCGCACACAAAAAGATCAGGAAACTGCCCCAGTAGATATCGCTACTGCTGCCATCGATCTTTACTTCGCCGAAATAAGCGATACCGATACCTACATAAGTGAGGGCGAGCGCAAACTGCTGCAGCCGGCTGATGCTTTCCTTAAAGAACCATACATTGATGAGTACGGCAAAAGTGGGGTAGAGGAAGAGGATCAGGCGTTCCAGCCCGGCAGAAACATAGCGCAGCCCTACAAAATCAAACAGGCTGCTGAGGTAGTAGCCAAATAATCCCAGGGAAATGATATAGATCCACTGTCTCTTTGTAAAACGTGGCCGTTCGCTGCGGCTGCTGCCGATCCAGGCGGCGGCTACATAAAACGGAAGCGAAAAAGCCATGCGCATGGTGAGCAGGGTAAGGGCATCGATCGTCGTATGCGCAAAGGCCAGCTTTACAATAATAGCCTTGGTAGAAAACAGGATCGCCCCGATAAGGGTGATCAGGAATCCTGCCATATACTGATTAGGTTTGATAACCGGGGTTTGAAACAGATGATAAAAAAAGAAGCCGTGCTCCAGGGCACGGCTTTAATAAGTATTATACTGATACGTTGAAGTCGCGCAGGGCATCGTTGAGACTGGTCTTCAGGTCCGTACTCGGTTTTCGCTGACCAATGATCAGTGCACAGCTTACCTGGTATTCACCGGCGGGGAACTTTTTGGGATAACTGCCGGGTATCACCACGCTGCGGGCAGGCACATAGCCTTTATATTCTATGGGCTCTGATCCGCTCACGTCAATGATACGGGTGCTTTGTGTGAGTACCACATTGGCGCCCAGCACAGCTTCTTTTTCCACCCGCACACCTTCTACCACAATACAGCGGCTGCCGATAAAACAACCATCTTCGATGATCACGGGAGAAGCCTGCAGCGGCTCCAGTACACCACCAATACCCACGCCACCACTCAGGTGTACGCCTTTGCCGATCTGGGCACAGCTTCCTACGGTAGCCCAGGTATCGACCATGGTGCCTTCATCTACATAAGAACCGATATTGACATAAGATGGCATGAGCACTACATTGCGCGCAATGAATGCACCATAGCGGGCCACGGCATGCGGCACAGCACGTACCCCCAGGGTCTTGTAATCTTTCTTAAGCAGCATTTTATCATAAAACTCAAAAGGCTCCACATTCCAGGTCTGCATCTGTTGAATACCAAAGTACATGAGGATGGCCTGTTTTACCCATTCATTCACCACCCAGCCATTTTCGGTCGGTTCAGCCACCCGCAGACGGCCTTTATCCAGCTCTTCGATCACTACCCGCACCGCATCGGCATATTCATTTTCCTTTAATAACTCTCTGTCGGCCCAGGCAGCCAGTATATGCTCTTTCATACGCTTGTATATTTTGCTGCGAATTTACTTGTAAATGCGATATAGTTGGGCCTGCTTTCTGCGGCATTTTACAAACGAAATACGGACTGATCAGGCAGATTGACTGCAGGCGCCTATTTTTGCAGGAATTCATGCGAACAACATATGATCATTGGTTTTGATGCCAAACGGGCCTTTCATAATACAACAGGACTGGGTTACTACAGCCGTACGCTCATTGAACTGCTGGCTACCCATTATCCCCAGCATCAGTATGTGTTGTTTAATCCAAAGGCATCGGGTCGCTTTCCCTTCCTGCATCCTTCCGTAAAAGAAGTAAGACCCACGCGCTTTCCGGACACACTTCTTACTTCACTCTGGCGCAGCAGCCGCGTCATACACGAGTTTGGCCGGTATGGGATAGACCTGTACCATGGGTTAAGTCATGAAATTCCTGTAGGGATCGATAAAACGGGTGTGCCGGCGATTGTTACCATTCACGATCTGATCCATGAGCGTTATCCGGATCAGTATAAGGCCTTTGACCGTAAAATATATACCCGCAAGTATAAATATGCCTGCCGCCATTCGGCCCGTGTCATAGCTACCAGCGAACAGACCAAACGTGATCTGGCAGATATGTATGGTGTGGATGCGCAAAAAATAGATGTGTGTTATCAGAGCTGCTCACCGGAGTATGCGGTGCAGTATAGCCGTGAAATGAAACAGGAGATTGCTCAGCGTTATGGATTGCCACCGCGTTTTTTCCTCTCTGTCGGTACCATCATCACACGCAAAAACCTGCTGAATGTCTGTAAAGCACTCTACCTGCTGCGGAATGAACTGGATATACCGCTGGTAGTGGTGGGAAAAGGGCATGGTGTCTATTACCAGCAGGTAAAGGATTTCATCCTGCAAAACGGCTTGAACAATCGGGTGATCTTTTTATCAGAGCAACCGGCGCAGCCGGCAGGTTACCTGAGCACCCCCGACCTGGTGGGCATTTATCAGTTGGCAGAGGCTATGATCTATCCCTCTTTTTTTGAAGGCTTTGGCATGCCGGTGATGGAAGCGCTGTGGAGTGGCCTGCCAGTGATCACCTCCAACGTATCGTGTATGCCCGAAGTGGGAGGACATGCGGCGTTGTATGCAGACCCCAACAGCTCCGAAGAAATCGCTGCCTGTATGAAACGGGTCTGTACTGAACCGGGACTGCGTGAAGAGATGCAGCAAAAAGGCTGGCTGCATACGCAGGCATTTACACCAGAAAAATATGTAGCATCTGTTATGCAGGTGTATGAAAAAATATGAATGCGTTCGATAGCGATATAGAACCCTGTCTGAAAACCCTGCAAGAGGGAGGTATTATCCTGTATCCTACCGATACTATCTGGGGGCTGGGCTGCGATGCGACCAATGCGGCAGCCGTGCAGAAAATTTTTTCGTTAAAACAACGCGAAGAATCCAAAAGCCTGATTGTGCTGGTAGCAGATGAACGCGATGTTTTGCAATATGTGGCTGCCCCTGATATGGCGGTCTTTGATTACCTGCAGGCACAACAGCGTCCTACCACAGTGATCTATCCCGGTGCCATCGGGCTGGCCGATAACCTCGTGGCAGCCGATGGGTCAGTTGGTATCCGTATTTGCCAGGATCCTTTTTGCCGTCATCTCATCCGCCGGCTCAGGCGCCCGCTGGTATCTACTTCGGCCAATATCTCCGGCTCTCCGTCGCCCACTCATTTCGCCTCTGTAGAGGAAGCGATCAAGAAGGGGGTGGATTATGTAGTCAGCTACCGGCAGGATGATACCAGCCCGACGCAGGCTTCTTCTATTATTGCCTGGGACAACGGGCAGGTACGTGTCATCAGACCCTGATGCTGTAGCTCCAAAAAACTTATCCGTTATCTTTACGCCGCTTATGGAAATACAATGTTCACCGCTGGAAAAGGAAATGTTGACAAGGGTAGCCCGTGCTGCAGCTTCACTGCAGACACCCGCTTACCTCATCGGCGGTTTTGTGCGTGATAAATTGCTGGGACGTATTACCAAAGATGCGGATGTGGTGTGCCTGGGCGATGGTATCGCACTGGCACAGGCCACGGCACAATTATTTGATCCTGTCCCCTCGGTCAATTATTTTAAAAATTTCGGAACAGCTCATATCAGGATCAGGTTGTCGGGCAATGATGAGGAACTGGATATTGATCTTGAATTCGTAGGAGCCCGCAAGGAAAGTTATCGTCAGCATACACGTAAACCAGAAGTAGAACCAGGCACTTTCCGGGACGACCAGGAACGCCGCGACTTTACCATCAATGCGCTGGCTATAAGCCTCAATGAAACAGATTATGGCCGGTTGATCGATCCGTTCAATGGTATACAGGATATGAACGATAAGATCATCCGTACGCCACTTGATCCGGCTCAGACATTCAGCGATGATCCGCTGCGTATGATGCGGGCTATACGATTTGCCACACAGTTGGGTTTTACAATTGAGCCTGCGGTATTTGCAGCCATCCGTGCCAATGCACAGCGTATCCGCATCATTTCGCGTGAGCGGATCACGGACGAACTCAACAAGATCATCCTGGCACCCAAACCATCTATCGGTTTTGATCTGCTGTATAAATCAGGCCTGCTCAAACTCATATTTCCGCAGATGGTCGAGCTGGCTGGCGCAGAGTATATTGACGGTCATGGACACAAGGATAATTTCTATCATACCCTGCAGGTACTGGATAATATAGCGGTGAATACACCGGATCTGTGGCTGCGCTGGGCCGCGATCCTTCATGATATTGCCAAGCCGGCTACCAAGCGTTTTGAAGAAGGACATGGCTGGACCTTTCATGGTCATGAAGTGGTGGGTGGACGTATGGTGCCCAAAATATTTACCCAGCATAAGCTACCCCTCCACGAAGAAATGCGATTTGTAAAGAAACTGGTTGAGCTGCATCTGCGCCCGATCAGTCTTACAAAAGAAAATATTACCGATTCGGCCATCAGGCGATTACTCTTTGATGCCGGCGATGATTTTGAAGCGCTCATGCTTTTGTGTGAGGCCGACATCACTTCAAAGAATAAAGTGAAGGTGAAACGGTATCTCGAAAACTTTCAGCTGGTAAGGCAACGATGCCGGGAAGTGGAAGAAAAAGATCATATCCGCAGCTGGCAGCCTCCTGTCAAAGGAGAAACTATTATGGAAATGTTTGGGCTGGCTCCTTCCAAACCCGTAGGCATATTGAAAGATGCACTGAAGGATGCCATACTGGATGGCGAAATAGCCAATACTGTAGAAGCAGCAGAAGCTTTTCTGATTAAAAAAGCAGCGGAAATAGGGGTGCAAAAAGTTTAATAAGTTCAAATGGGTCAAGTAGTTCAGCAGCTATAAATGACTTAATACTTACAACTTATTACTTAAAACTTATTTCGTAATTTCGCTATATGGCAATTTTAAGATTCAGGATTTATTTTGAGGAAGACGAAAGTATTTATCGCGATGTAGCTATCCGTCATACCCAGACTTTCAGGGACCTGCATGAGTGCATCCTGAAAGGGTATGAGTTTGACAGCAAGCATAAGGCTACCTTCTTTCGGAGTAATGATCACTGGCAGCGTGGCCGTGAAATAAGCCTGGAGAAATATGAGAGGGACTATAAGGCGCCGCCACTGCTGATGGAAGAAACTTCTATTGGTTCAGAAATCCGCGACCCTAACCAGAAATTTATCTATCTCTACGATTTTAATAAGAACTGGACTTTTCTCGTCGAACTGATCAATGTGTCGAAAGAAGAGAATCCGCGCATGAGTTATCCTTCTACTGTACGGGCCGAAGGAATTGCTCCCAGCCAGTATGGTACCAAAGGACTGCTCGGTGAAAAATTTGCCGACGTGGAAGAAAAGTATGATCTGAGCCAGGTAGGAGATGGGTTTGGTGAAAAAGATGAAGACGGAGAAGATCTTGGTCTTGCCGAAGGTGAAGAAGGCGGAGAAGAAGAAGTATAATTTCAGCATGCATCCGCCGTGTATGTCATGACGGAGGAAAAATAATAAGCTCCCCCGGGGAGCTTTTTTTATAGAAATAATACAATGAAGACACGTCCATTTGTACTGGTCATCGCAGGGCCTACCGCTGTCGGAAAAACGGCTGTAGCCATTGACGTGGCCCGTCATTTTGGTACAGAGATCATATCGGCCGATAGCAGGCAATGTTACCGTGAGCTGAATATCGGAGTTGCACGTCCCGATGCAGGAGAACTGCAGCAGGTACGGCATCATTTTATTGCTTCACACAATATACAGCAGGAAGTTACCGCGGCAGGCTTTGCAGATTATGCAATGGATGTGGCACATCGCTTATTCCGGCAACATGATCAGCTAGTACTCGCCGGAGGCACAGGTTTGTATATCCGCGCTTTTTGTGAAGGGCTCGATGATATACCAGATATACCTGCAGAACGGCGTGAACAGATACAGGAAGCGTATGCACAGAAAGGATTGGCATGGTTGCAGACAGAAGTAGCGGCCAAAGACCCTCTGTTTTATGAAAAAGGAGAAATACAGAATCCCCAACGCCTCATGCGTGCACTGGAAGTGGCAGAAACTACGGGACAATCTATTCTCAGTTTCCATACAGGGCAGCAACAGGAGCGCCCATTCAGGAGTATACGCATAGCACTTGAACTGCCACGGGAAGAACTCTATGAGCGGATCAATCTGCGTGTCGATAAAATGATGGAAGCCGGGTTGCTCGAAGAAGTAAGGTCACTTTATCCATATCGTTCCCTCAATGCATTGCAGACAGTGGGGTACGCTGAATTGTTCGATTATCTCGATGGTATACACTCACTGGAACGGGCAGTAGAACTCATCAGGCAAAATACACGCCGTTATGCCAAACGCCAACTTACATGGCTACGGCGTATGACTGATCTTCAATGGTTTCACCCTGCCGACACAGCCGGCATTATCAGCTGGTTTACTCAACAGCAGCAAGAGCGTTAAAGGAAAGTTTTTATTGATAAGCGGTCCTATTTTTATTTGGCAATTTCTGTTGCTTTCATCAGGCGTCCCGCATGTGATCGTTTATCTTTGCGGTTCGTTTTACTCCGTACAAACGGAGGCTGCCTGCAAATACACCTACTGAACTTTTTTAGCAACCGGTTGTTGGCTCTTCCGGTCTCTTACCAATCACCAATCACATGAAGCAACTATTCATTCTGTCCGCATTATTCTTTTTTGTCTTATCCGCCCGGGCGCAGGTAGAACGCGAGCAACCCACCCCCGATCATCCAGTGATACAGGTAAATAGCAATCGTATCTATGGTAAACTGGTTGATAAAAATACAGGTAAGGGTATTGAGGCTGCTTCAGTACAATTGTTTGTAGGAGATAGCCTGATCCGTGGCATGCTCACCCGCCCCAATGGTGATTTTTCATTTGATAACCTTCCCCGCGAAACAAAATTCCGTGTACAGATATCTGCCATTGGTTATGAGCTATATGAACAGACGGTAGAGCCGGCAGATGCTGTATTGCAGCGCGATTTGGGCAATATCATTTTACAAAGCGATGTGAAGCAATTGGGCGGTGTTACCGTTGTGGCTTCCAGGCCGGCACTCGAGATGGGGATCGACCGCAAAGTATTCAATGCCGCAAAAAGCTTCACCGCCACTGGTGGTACCGCTGTTGACCTGATGAAAAATATTCCGTCTGTATCGGTAGATATTGATGGCAATGTAACCCTTCGCAACAGCAGCCCGCAGATATTTGTAGATGGCCGCCCCACTATCCTTACATTAGATCAGATACCTGCCGATAATATTGATAAAGTAGAACTGATCACCAATCCATCTGCCAAATTTGATGCAGCGAGCTCAGGTGGTATTATCAATATCGTTTTGAAGAAGAACAAACGGGTAGGACTCAATGGTGTGTTCACAGCCGGTATCGGTACACCGCGCATTGCCAGCAGCAACCTCAACCTTAACCTGCGCCAGGGCAAATTGAATTTTTACCTGAGCGGAGGCTTCAACCAGTCCGGCGGAAAGGCCCGTAGTGAAACACATCGGATCAACCGGCAGAATGGGCAAGCCAGTAATTATTTTGACCAGTTTTCATACAATGACCGCCGTCGTCTTTTTGCCAACATCCGTTTTGGTGCCGATTATTTTATTGATAACCGCAATACCATCAGCCTGACCCAGCAGTTTGGCCGTGGCCGGTTCAGCTATGAAGAAGATCAGGATCAGCAATACCTGAATGCGAATAAAGTATTGCAGTACTATGGCGAGCGACTGGGCGATGGTAAATCGATTTTCAAAAGAGGAGGTACCACCCTTAACTACAAGCACAGTTTCCCCCGTCAGGGTCAGGAACTGACAGCAGATATAACCTACAATTATGGTGGCAGAACGGAAAACTCTGCGCTGGCCAACTCTTTCTTTAATCCGGATGGTACCGTATATCAGCCCTCCACATTGGTGCAAAACTATGGCGATGGCAGCAACAACCAGGTGACCATACAGGCCGATTATGTGAATCCCATTACTGAAACCCGGAAGGTTGAAATGGGTGTGCGCAGCTATATCAATAAATCACGCAGTCTCTATGATGCATTTGCCCTGAACAATGGTCAGCCGCAAAAATTGCCGCTGAGTAATAACTATGAGTATACCGAACGGGTAAATGCGGCTTATTTTACCTACTCCGATAAAATCGGCAGCATTGGTTACCAGGCCGGTCTTCGTGCAGAACATTCGCAGTTTGATGGCCTGCTGATCGACAGTGCTTTCAGCTTTGGATATAAATATCCCAACACAATCAAAAATATATGGAACGCACTTTTCCCAAGTCTGTTCCTGACCAAGCAGCTGAATGAAAACGACCAGATGCAGCTCAACTATTCACGACGTATCCGTCGCCCCAACTTCTGGCAGATGAGCCCCTTTATTGATATCAATGACCCGGCCAACATCCGCCAGGGTAATCCCCAACTGCGGCCGGAGTTTATCAATTCATTTGAGTTTAATTACAGCCACAACTACGCCAAAGGAAACTTCCTGGCTGTATTGTATTTCCGCAATAATCCCGATGATATCACCGAATATAGTGACACCATTACCGCGGCTCAATATGAGCAAATGCAGAATGCAGCCGTTGATCCCAACGCTATTCTGAATACCTATATCAATGCAGGCGTTACCAACCGGTATGGTGCTGAATTTACCCTGCAGAACAAATGGAGCGAAAACTTTGAAATAACACCTACGGTCAACCTGCAATATCGTACAGTTAAGGCCCGGGTAAAAGATATGGATCTGAGTAATGAAGGCTTTAACTGGGATGCGAAGCTGACGGTGAATTATAAAATAGTAACACAGAAAACTTCCTTCTTCAATAAACTGGGCTTTCAGTTGCTGGGCGAGTATGAATCGGCGGAGGTAATACCGCAGGGGCGTCGCAAAGCGCAGTATGGTGTTGACTTTGCCATCCGTAAGGATTTCCTGAAAAACGATAAAGCCAATCTCACCTTTGGTATCAATGATGTATTTAATTCCAATCGCTGGGGAACTATCTACGATACCGATGAATTTTACCAGGATGCTTATCGCCGATGGAATGTGCGTAGCTTCCGCCTCACCTTCACCTACAAGTTTGGCGATCCCAATTTTTCGCTGACCAACCGCAATCGGCGTGATGGTGGAGGAGAAGACTGAGCAAAGGTGAAAGGTAGAAGGGGAGAGGTGAAAGAGATTTACTGCAGGCCCGCGATGCTTCGCAGGCCTGCAGGTATAAGGTAAAGGGTGTAGGTAAAAAGGGAGATTTATTGGCATACCCGCAATGCTTCGCGGGCCTACTGTATGAGAGAATTGGAAAAATCAATATTCCCCAATAAAACGAGCCCGGCCAAAATGGCCGGGCTCGTTAATAATATAGAGAGGGGAATGAAATTATATCTTGAAGCCGATCGTCAGCATCAGGTTGCTGCCATTGCCATTGATGGTGGCGAATGTATTGGCTTTATCAGGCAACCGATAGGGGAAATTGACGTCTTTTTGCAGCGCATGTACATACCCCAGGTCAATATACATCCCCGCATTACGATAACCGAGACCGCCACTCAGGAAGAATTTATTTGACTTAAGCGCGCCATCTGCATAAGGACTGCCATAATAGGCCAGGCCCGCCCGCACCATGATAGTCGTGAATTTGAGCTCACCACCCAGCCGGAAGTTGATCGCATTTTTATAATAATTTTTGATCACTTCGTTCAACTGGTCATAATAACCATTGTCGTCGTAGTCTTCCGCATTGCGAAAGCGGTTTGATTTATGCGTTACATATTCAATATCGGCGGTAATGAATCCGCGTTGCTGACGCACATCTTCCACTTCACGCAATACATACGCGGCACTCAGCATAAAACGCCAGGGTGTAAAAAGCTCATAGCGATAGACCGGTGTTTCTCCACCTGTAAAGAGATCGCTGGATACGCGGTATACACCCGGCACAGACCGGTATTGCTCCAGGTCTACAGCCATATCGGCGGTATAACTGTCTTTGAGCGTATACCAGGTAGGTGTGTGAATGGCCAGGCCCAGGCGCAGATCTTCGCTGGGTTTGGCGATCACACCCAGTTTGAGATTGACGCCGGTTCCTTTGGTGGTAAAATGTTCATTCAGCTCGGCAAAATTGAAATTATTGTTGTTGTTGCCGGTAGCGTCGGCTTCACGCAGTGAGCTGTTTTTACTGTAGCGCAGAATGGGGATACCCAGTGACCCGCCTATATAAAACTTATCGTTCATATTGGCCGCATAACCGATAGCGGCCTCGGTAATACCTCCACTGGTTTGAATACGTTGTGATTGCTCGACCAGGTAAGGGGCATTATTTTTCAGGTTATTCCACAGCGCCATACTCACAATGTCGGGGTTGGGATTATTGCCCAGTGTGGCGGTATCTGTCAAAAAAGTATATACAGACATACGGGTACCCAACGATACACTGTTGCTGTTGAGAATATCAGCGAGGCTCAGGCCACTGCCGGCTGCTTCTGCCGCATATTGCTCACCAAAAGAGCTGAAGTCATTTTTTCCGGTATAGTATACGTGGCTGTTGAAATTGGCCGTGGTAGTGACTGCCAGGCTGATGGCCTTACTGGTCCAGCGGCCGTTGCCGTTAAGACCACCAACGATGCCGGTAGTACCCAGGTTGAAAAAAGATTTCTTGTCTTTGGCATCAGTACCTCTGAAACTACCTTTGTTACGTAATCCATTAAAGCCCGGCGATAAAACCAGGTCAGCGGTTTTATAAAAACCAAGACCGGCAGGATTGGTATAGGTTGCTGACAGATCACCACCCAGAGCGCCCATCGCTCCGCCGATGGCATTGATACGGGCCGTACCATTTACGGGTTGCCAGGAGTATTTGAGAACGTCTTCAGGTATCTGGGCCAGCAGACTTTGGGAGCAGGCCAGTCCAAATAGCAGGATGCCGATTTTTTTCATGTCAAATTAGGTATTGCAGGGATACAAAAAAGGAGGAAACATTCCCTAAATCAGCACAGGATTGGTTTCCTCCCGGGAAAATATATTCAGATCAGGCAGCGACCCGCATCAATGGTACGGGCTGGCCTGCAGGTTTAGCGAATAGGCCGGCTAACTCCGCCACCGCTACTACTGCTGCTGCTACTGCTTCTTGATCCGGACGATGATGAGCTGCTGGATGAAGAGGGATTATAGCTGCGGGTAGGTGTGGATGTGGAGTTATTGTTGTTATGAGAACCGTTATAACTGTTGTTGCTGTTGTTGTTTGATCCGGAGAAAGTACGGCGAATGGTACCTCCCAGTCCGCTATTGGCATTGCTGTTGTTGTAGCGGGGGCCGGTATAGTTATTGTTGCGGCCGGGAGCATAGCTGCCATTGGCATTACTGTTGGTCCGGATATTATAGCTGGCAGGATTCAATACGAGGGAACGGCTGGGCGGATTATATCTTACCGGATCTTTAATGATCACGATTCCACCTCCATGGCCATAGCCATAACCACCGCCAAAGTTCCATCCGCAATAAGGGTTATAAAAATTATTCCAGGCCCAGTAGCTGTTCCAGGGACTGTTCCAACTGGGATAATAACTGTAAGGACTGTAAGCGTAGGGATTATTGTAGTAATCATCGAAGGCCGACCAGCGATAGCGATCGGTGACACGCATGCGCAGATAGCGGTCTTCGTAATAATCGGTACCGCCATAATAGCGGTCATCCCGCTTATCGGCTACCACATACTCTTCCTTATCCGCTGCCGGGGAAAAGTACACATCATCGGGCGTCTGCCCGGTTTTATAGGCCGTGCTGCAACTGGCCAGAACCAGTGCCGAAAGGGCTGATAAAAGGAATGTACGTTTCATGGCAAACGGTTTTAGTGGTTTAGGGCTGAAGTTACTAATTTTGTGCGACTTCGGCCGGGGCAAACGATTGTTTGTCGAAGTTACAGTCTAATTGGTCGTTATTGTAATGACCGCTGTTAATAATAAAATAAAATAAACCAATTTCAGGTGACCCGCAGGGGGCCTGTACAGATTCTTATGAGCAAGGAAATCACGTCACGCGAAAAAGATTATTCCCAATGGTATAACGACCTGATTATTAAAGGTGGCCTGGCAGATTATTCTGCTGTAAGAGGCTGCATGGTCATTAAGCCGCATGGTTTTGCACTATGGGAAAATATGCGGGATCAGCTGGACCGCATGTTTAAGGAAACGGGACATGTAAACGCCTATTTCCCGCTCTTTGTACCCAAAAGCCTTTTTGAAGCAGAAGAAAAAAATGCGGAAGGTTTTGCTAAAGAATGTGCCGTAGTAACACACTATCGCCTCAAGACGGATCCTTCAGAAAAAGGCAAGCTGATGGTAGACCCGGAAGCAAAGCTGGAAGAAGAGCTGGTAATCCGTCCTACCAGCGAAGCTATTATCTGGAATACGTATAAAAACTGGATACAATCTCACCGCGATCTGCCCCTGCTCATCAATCAGTGGGCTAACGTAGTGCGCTGGGAAATGCGTACACGCCTGTTTCTGCGCACAGCAGAGTTTCTGTGGCAGGAAGGGCATACTGCTCACGCTACAAAAGAAGAGGCAGTGGAGGAGACGGTGAAAATGCTGAATGTATATGCCGAGTTTGTGGAGAACTTCATGGCTGTGCCGGTGATCAAAGGAGTGAAAACTCCCAATGAGCGTTTTGCTGGTGCAGAAGATACCTACTGCATTGAAGCGCTCATGCAGGATGGTAAAGCCCTGCAGGCCGGTACTTCCCATTTCCTGGGCCAGAATTTTGCGAAAGCATTTGATGTAAAATTTGCCAATAAGGAAAATCAACTGGAATACGTATGGGCTACCAGCTGGGGTGTGAGCACACGCCTGATCGGTGCGCTGGTAATGGCACATAGCGATGACGAAGGGCTTATACTGCCTCCGCGCCTGGCTCCCCTGCAGGTGGTAATTGTGCCGATCTACAAAGGCGATGATCAGAAAAGCCAGATCGATGCACGGGTCAATACCCTGGTGGCCGAACTCAAAAGCATGGGCATACGGGTCAAATACGATGATGCCGATCATGCAAGACCAGGCTGGAAGTTTGCCGAATATGAATTGAAAGGAGTACCCGTTCGCCTGGCTATTGGTGCACGCGATCTTGAAAATAATGTAGTGGAAGTGGCCCGTCGCGATACACGCGAAAAGACAAGTGTAAGTCTCGATGGTATTGCCACCTATATCCGCCAGTTGCTGGAAGATATCCAGCAGCAGATGTTCAATAAGGCAAAGGCATTTCAGCAGGAGAATATCCGCAAAGCAAACAGCTGGGAAGAGTTTGAACAGTTACTCGACGAAAAAGCCGGCTTTGTGTCAGCCCATTGGGATGGCACCGCTGAAACGGAAGAAGCCATTAAAGAAAAGACCAAGGCAACCATCCGTTGTATCCCGCTAGATAATCCACTCGAAGACGGTACCTGTATCCTTACGGGTAAGCCTTCGCGTCAGCGGGTATTATTTGCACGTGCTTATTAAACAGACCGATCTTTTTATATCCATACCCCGGTATTGCCGGGGTATTTTTTTTATTTAATGCGTTGTCGGGCAGTGCACAAATTAGATTTGCAAAAGCACAGGCAGCAGCTTATTTTTAGTCTGCACCAAAACCAAATCAGCATGGAAGAAAATCAATCAATCCTGGGCATGGAAGTGGAGCCGCAGGGGAGAGCCAACCTTACCGAAGTAGCCCGCTGGGGCAAGTTTCTGGCCATTGTCGGCTATGTTTTTATGGGCCTTTTTGTCCTGATGTTAGCGTTTGCCTGGAGCAGTTTCATGAGTGCTTTTACCGGCAGCTATCCCGATCCTTACGAGCGCAGCATAGTCAGTACATCCAGTGGATTTTTCCTGGTGCTGATCGTCTTCTTTTTGGGTATTTTCTTTACACTGCTGTTTTTCCTGCTTAAAGGAGCCAATCGTGTTAAAGCCGGATTGCGGGATAATGATCAGGCCGTCTTTAACAGCGGACTCGCCAACCTCCGCAATTATTTTATCATGTTTGGCATATTGAGCATTTTACGCGTTTTGTTTTCACTGATGTCATTGTTTTAATTAAAAATATTGTTGTATGCAACAACCCGAAAATCAAAGCAGTCTTTTTTCTGAACTGGAATATGACCCTATGGCCAAATCCTATATCAGCAGCATGGCCAGCTGGGCACTGATAGTGGGCGTTTGCGCCGTTATTTCACTTTGTCTTTCTATTTATGAATTATACCGGCCCAGGGAGGTCTTTTCGCGCCGTACAGAAGGGTTTGGTAGCCTTGAAATGGTATCCAATGCCGCTACGGGTTCCGGTATTATTTCTATTATTATTACCCTGGTCATTAATATAATCCTGATCCGTTTTGCTGTATCTGCCCGGCGTCAGCTGGAGAATGGCAATGCGATAGGACTGGGGCAGAGCTTTGGCAACCTCAAAGCCTATTTCATGATCATTTCCATCCTGGTAATCCTGGGTATGACACTGATCTTCCTGGCATTGCTGGTGGCAGGCACCTTCTAGGTCCGGCAGGTTATTTTACAGAGAGATAATTATAATCCTTCAGCAGGGTATCCAGAAAATCAATGGGATCCTGCTGAGTTTCTATCTGGAGGTGTGTACGTATTTTATGGGCGGCCGACTCAGCAATGGTCCAGTCGTTTTTGCGGCGGGCAGTCCCCAGTATGGTTTTAATGGCATTGATATCCTTATCGCTCAGCCGCATAATAGCAGGATATACGGGTTGATAATCGCTTGCCACTTCCTGAAATACCGTTTCTTCAATACTGGATTTGGAATGAGTGCGTATCAGAATAGTACGTGCCAGGATATCGCCAATGCGCTGTCCCCTGGCTGTGGCAATGACCAGGATAATATCGGTGATCAGGAAACCAAAGCCTACAAGCAGGATAAATGCATTGGAGTTGTCGCCGGTTTCCGCACTTTGAAGCAGCAGAAAAAAGAGGATCACCACCCAGGTATCGGAAACCCGCAGCAGCCAGCGGATGAGAAACTGACTGATGCTGGCCCGGCCCCCGTTTTCATTGACCACCCGGATGCCCATGATCTTTTTCCCAATACTCTGGCCATTGAGGGAAATTTCAAGGGTAATGTGATAAAGTATTATTGGTATCCACAGCAACAGGTAAAGTGTTGCCACAGTATAATATGATTCAATAATATCCTGACCTGACCGTACTGAGTCTATCAGGCTGATTCCAACGCGCAGATAAATAAACTGAACTACAAAGTCAATAATAAGTGCCAGCAACCGGCGGTAAAACTCGGGCACTTCAAACTCTACATTGATATTAAAGGTCGTGGGGATCTTAATACTGGCCATTCGCTCCGGATGGTTTTTAACCTGCCCAAAATAGTCAATTTTTCGGGGATATTTATAGCCTGTCAGCTAGTAAGCAAGTGTAAAAAATAGTATTTTACAACGCAAACAGGCATTTTGAGAGAGGCACTATTTATTAAAAAGAATAAGGATCGCTGGCTCAAAAACCAGCAGATGCCACCTGATAATCCCGATGAAATGGCCAGCGAGTTTACTCAGCTGGTAGATGATCTGGCATATGCCAAGACGTTTTATCCGGGTAGTAAGGTGACCTCCTATATTAATAGCCAGGCCTCTAACGGGTATCTCCGGATATATAAAAACAGGAAAGAAGAGTCGAGCCGCCTGATAAGTTTCTGGAAGTATGATCTGCCGCTCACGATCTATAAACATCGCCGGGTAGTTCTTTTTACCCTGGCTTTATTCCTGCTTTTTTTTGCTATTGGTTTTTTTCTCTCAAAAACGGATGAGAGCATTACCAGCAGCTTCCTGGGCGAAGATTATGTAGATGAAACAAAGGATAATATCGCCAAAGGCAACCCATTCGGAATATATGAGTCAGGTCCTCCTGTGTTTAGCTGGCTGCGTATTATGCTCAACAACATTAAAGTTGCTGTATTGGCTTATGTGCTGGGGTTATTTGCGGGGATTCCTACTATAGGTATTCTGATGGAGAATGCTGCCATGGTTGGCGCATTCGACCAGTTTTTTGTAGCGAATGGCCTGGGTGTAGAATTTTTCCTGGTGGTTTTTGTACATGGTACGCTGGAGCTGACGGCTATTATTATTGCATCGGCTGCCGGTATTATCTTAGGTAAAAGTTTTTTGTTTCCGGGCACCGCCAAACGGATCGATGCATTTAAGGAAGGAGCCAAAGATGGCGTAAAGCTGCTGATAGGTCTGATGCCCGTCTTTGCACTGGCTGCTTTTTTTGAAGGTTTTATTACCCGTTTATACAACGATCTTTCTGTATTGACCACACTGATAACCTCCCTGTCTGTTGTATTTGTGATCTGGTATTTTATAATTCTGCCCGCCAGGCTGGGTCGCAGGCTGGCTACGCTAAAGGAGGAGGAGGTATAAGGACTGTGAGCAAGTATTTTGTATATCAAATCAGGAAAGCAGGGCTGGTCATAAGTATCTGGATGATCTGCAGCCTGCTGCTGCCCGTTTCCCTTTCTGCACAGGAACGAACATTGGAGCCAGATACCACTATTCCTTATACAAAACCTGTTTTGGACACAATTGAATTGGTAAAGGATACGACGGTGGTACTGGATGAGGAGGAAACTTCTGAGGATTATGCTCCGGCAGTTGAGTCCACTTCATTAGCACATTATTTTCTTCCTATTGATAGCATTGGTGAACGCAAGTGGGTACAGGTGCAATTACAGCGGCATCTTAGCGATTCTGCACGTGCCGCCCTGGCGGCTGATAAAGAATTCTGGTATGCCAATTATGTTTTCAAAAAGAAAGAGGAGAAGAGTGGTGTAAAACTTCACTTCTGGCAAACCGATGCCTTTCGCACTATCATGTGGGTGATCATCATCTGCTGTTTTGTAGCCATCATTGTGCTCTACCTGGCCAGTGACCGTGTAGGTCTCTTCCGCAGCAGGTCGCACCAGATCGCACAGGATGAAACAGGAGAAAATGATATCCCTGAAAATATATTTGAGATCAATTATGATAAGGAAATTGATAAAGCACAGACTGCCGGTAATTACAGGCTGGCTGTACGCCTGCAATTTCTGAAACTATTACGGTCACTGGCGGAAAAACAGATTATCCAGTACGCACCCGCACGTACCAACTTCGATTACCTGGTACAATTGCATAAGTCAACCTGGTACCACGATTTCTTCCGTCTCACCAGGCACTATGAATATGTGTGGTATGGCCAGTTTCCGATCGATAAGCATCAGTATGATCAGGTAAGCAATGAGTACAAACAGGCTTTAGAAAAACTCAGGTATTAATTTGAAAAAAAGTATTCCATATATTCTGTTGGGCGTTTTGCTGGTGCTGGTGGGTATATTGCTGTTTACCCGCAGCCGGGAGGAATTCCGGCAACTGAATACTCATTTCAGCTTCCGCAAAACCGATAAGATCCCTTATGGTTCTTATGTAGCGTATAATCAATTGCCTACTCTTTTTCCGAAAGCGGAAATAAAGGTGGAAAGAAATGCGCCGGGTATCTGGAAAAACCTGGATGAAAACGGACGTAACCAGGTGCTGCTGGCTGTGACCCCGCAGGTAAGCATTGACCGGGCTGAAGTAACGGCACTGCTGAGATTTGTCGGCAACGGCAACTCCGTTTTTCTGAGCACTACCGAGCTGCCGTCTTCACTGCGCGAAGCAATCGGAGCAGATATCTATGGAGTGTCATTTGATATCTTCCGCCAGTTTGTGGCAGATAAACCCGATTCGCTCACTGTTTCGCTGGTCATTGATTCGGGAAAGACGCCGCAACAGTATACCTACCCGGGCCATAGTATTGATATGCAGTTTGACCGCGTAGATGAGAGCCGTGCGCTGATCCTGGGTTATTCAAAAAACGGGAAGCCCAATTTTGTTATGCTCCGGATAGGGCAGGGGCAGCTTTTTCTGCACCTGGCACCCATGACATTTACTAACTATTTTATTTTACATAATGCCAATATGGCCTATTATGAAAAGGCTCTTTCTTTGTTGCCTGCCAGTGCCAGCGTAGTGGCCTGGGATGAATATTTTATCACTCACCGCAACAGAGATAATAAGCCAAACAAACCCTACTGGTTGACAGCATTGATGAACCTGAAGAACAGTGAGGGCAAAAAACCTTTTGGCGCTGCTATCTGGGTGTTGGCCGGCTTGCTTTTGTTGTATGTGCTCAATGAAATGAGACGCAAACAACGGCCTATTCCTGTCATGAAGAAGCCAGCCAATGACTCGCTCGACTTTGTGAAAACGATTGGCCGGCTGTATCATGATAAAGGTGATCATTTGAACCTGGCCCGTAAAATGGCGGCCTATTTCCTGGAGCATGTACGCAACAGGTATAAGTTGCCAACGAATAAACTGGATCAGCAGTTTTGTGATGCTCTGCATTACAAATCAGGGATCGACCTGGCGTTGATCCTGTCTATAACCAGTTCGATAGAAGTGCTCGATCAGCGAACAGCGCTTGGAGCCAAAGAGCTGGCGGCTTTTCATGCATCGCTCGAAAAATTTTATAATTACTGATCAATAAACCGTTAGGACCTGTTATATACCGGTCTTAACTGATAAACCAAAACCGTTGACATGGAAGAACAAATCTTTGAGCAGCGTACCAATCTGGAAGCACTCAATCAGGCTGTAATGGGCATCCGCAGCGAGATCGGCAAAGTGATAGTAGGGCAGGATGAAATGGTAAAACTGATCCTCGCCGCCCTGCTGGCCGATGGCCATGTGCTGATAGAAGGTGTGCCGGGTGTAGCCAAAACGCTTACGGCCAAACTGGTGGCGCGCAGTGTGGATGCCGGCTTCTCCCGTATACAGTTTACACCAGACCTTATGCCTTCCGATGTATTGGGCACACCTGTATTCAATCCGCGCGATGCAGTGTTTGAATTTAAAAAAGGCCCTCTGTTCAGCAATATAGTACTGGTAGATGAGATCAACCGTGCTCCAGCCAAGACCCAGTCGGCCCTGCTCGAAGTAATGGAAGAAAAACAGGTCTCTGTAGATGGTAAGACCTACCTCATGGATCCGCCGTTTATGGTATTGGCTACGCAGAACCCTGTGGAGCAGGAAGGCACTTACCGATTGCCCGAGGCGCAGCTGGATCGCTTTCTTTTTAAAGTGGTAGTGCCTTATCCCAGTGAGGCAGAAGAACTCGCCATCCTGAGCCAGTTTCATAAAATGGGCAATCAACAGGCACTTGATATTGTAAAGCCTGTGCTGAGCGGACAAATGATCAATGAAATACGCAAGCAGATCCGCACCATTCTTATCGAAGAAAAACTGCTGCAATTCATTGCCCGGCTGGTACACCAGACCCGCAATCATAAATCCATTTATCTCGGTGCCTCTCCACGCGCATCGCTGGCTATCATGAATGCGGCAAAAGCTATTGCAGCCATGCAGGGACGCGATTTTGTAACACCCGATGATATACGTGAAGTAGCTGTGCCGGTATTAAGACACCGTATCATGCTGTCGCCCGATAAGGAAATGGAGGGCGTAACAGAAGAAGAAGTAATCCGTCAGATCATTCAGGGACTGGATATACCCCGGTAAAAACCAGTGAGCTGCCATCATTATGTATAAATCACTTTTTCTAAATAAAATAGTTTACTATGTGGCCGGTACCGCTGCGGTGCTGTTCACACTGGGTTATTTCTTTCCGGATATCTACCAGGCCGGCTGGCTGTTGCTGTTGCTGCTGGGTATTGCCATTGCAATAGAAATATTGCTGCTCTATTCGTTTAGAAAAGGCATCGGTGCAGTACGCGATACTACCGACCGGTTTAGTATTGGTGATGAAAATAAAGTAACACTGGAATTTCATAACCGGTACCCGTTTCCGGTACGTATCAGTATTATCGACGAGATACCCGTTCAGTTTCAGGAACGTCACTGGTTAAAAAAAGTACAGATCAAAGGCGGTGCCAGCAGCGCGCTGGATTATATGCTGCGCCCCGTAACCCGGGGGGAGTATGTTTTTAACGACATCAATGTCTTTGTGCATGGTCCTCTGGGCTTGGTCAAGCGCCGGTATAAAATACCACAGGAGCGTACTATAAAGGTATATCCCTCTTATGTGCAGATGAGACGATATCAGTTGCTGGCTGTCAGCAACCGCCTGCAGGAGGTAGGCGTAAAACGCATCCGCAGACTGGGACATAGCCTCGAGTTTGAACAGATCAGGGAATATGTGCCCGGCGACGATTACCGTACGATCAACTGGAAGGCCACTGCCCGCAAAAACGGGCTTATGGTCAACAATTATACCGACGAACGTAGTCAGCAGGTATATTGTATTGTCAACAAAGGACGGGTCATGAAAATGCCTTTCGGAGGTATGACACTGCTGGATCATGCCATCAATGCCTCGCTGGTCTTGTCGAATGTAGCC
This sequence comes from Chitinophagaceae bacterium, assembly GCA_047600605.1. Taxonomy (GTDB): domain Bacteria; phylum Bacteroidota; class Bacteroidia; order Chitinophagales; family Chitinophagaceae; genus CAYMZZ01. The sequence goes on from JASGKK010000002.1 coordinate 1,361,605, forward strand.
CTGGTCAAACAGGACAAGGCCGGTCTGATCACCTTTGCCGAAAACCTCTGACAGCTTTGTGCCTGGCAGATAAAAAGCCTACACAGATGAATCTGTTGCTGGAAGCGCTTTATCGTCAGCAGACCCGTTTTCTGGAACCTGATTTCGAGAAATTATATGCCGTAGTGCGTACACGCATTACCCACCGTAGTCTGTTGGTATTATTTACCAATTTCGAATCGCTCGAAAGCCTGGAGCGGGAGATGCCTGCTTTAAAAAGACTGGCCCGCTATCACCTGCTGCTGGTGGTATTTTTTGAGAATACAGAATTGAAAGCACTTACGGAAGGGACCTCAGCTACCGTAGAGGATATTTATATCAAGACCATTGCCGAAAAATTTGCTTTCGAAAAAAGACAAATGGTGAAAGAACTGCATAATAATGGTATTCTCTCCATTCTCACCACACCCGAAAACCTCAATGTAAATACAGTCAATAAGTACCTGGAACTAAAGACAAGAGTGTCTATCTAGTGATTGGTGATCGGTGTTCTGTTATAAGTGGCCGGTTAAACAACAGAATTCAATATTTTTTTAATCAGTTAACATTTAATCACACCGTCCGCTGACCACCGGGCACCGACCACTGATCATCGTTCCGTATCTTCGCAGCATGAATACTTTCGAAGAAGGTCGTGTGATTTTGCTGGATAAACCACTGGAATGGACATCTTTTGATGCGGTGCGGAAGGTGCGTAACCTCATCCGGATCAAAAAAGTGGGACACGCCGGCACACTCGATCCCCTGGCCACCGGGCTTCTTATCATTTGCACCGGCAAGTTTACCAAACGGATCAACGAATACATGGCCCGGGAAAAAGAATATACAGGCACCATTACTATTGGCGCTATTACCCCCACCTATGACCTGGAAAGTGAGCCACAGGATTTTAAACCATGGGAGCAGATCACTGTGCAGCAAATGCAGGAGGCGGTTGCACAACTTACAGGACCGATTATGCAGGTACCGCCTGCACACTCAGCGATAAAAGTAGGTGGCAAACGGGTATATGAACTGGCCCGTAAAGGCAAAGAAGTAAAACTGGAACCACGTCCTGTAACTATCAGCGTGTTTGAACTTACTAAAATAGAATTGCCGGTTATTTCTTTCCGGGTGGTATGTACTACCGGCACTTATATCCGCAGCCTGGCCAACGACTTTGGGGCAATCCTCGGTTGCGGCGCCTACCTGAGCAGTCTTTGCCGTACACGGATCGGCGAGTTTACGATTGAACAATCTACGAGCATCACCCAGTTTGAATCAGATGTGCTGAAAGAACGCGAAGCCAATCAGAATATAAAAGGATAATTGATACCCAGCTGAAACTGGCTGCCTTTGAAGAACGGATAGCTGAACCAGCGGTTCTGATATTGTGCATCTGTAACGGAAGGACTGGGATCTTTTACTTTATAGCCATAGTCGAAGCGGATCACAAAGAAATTGAAGTCTACACGCAGACCACCGCCCAGGCCGATGGCAATATCCTGTCCCAGCCGGCTGAGTTTGAAGACTTCTTCTGCCGGTCTGTTATCCGCTTTTTTAAGAAACCATACGTTGCCAATATCGGTAAAGAAGGCGCCATTCACCTTTACACCAAAAGGAGTGCCGACCGGAAACCGATATTCAGCATTGGCCTCGAGCTGCACATCTCCATAGCGGTCTGGGGTACCCTGTGATCCGTTAAACTCCTTGACGGTAGATCCCGGCCCGAGACGGCGCAATGCCCATGCACGCATACTGTTTGGTCCCCCGCTGAAATATTGCTTAAAAAATGGCAGGTTATTACGCTTCAGCGGATCACGGGTAGAGTTGAATTCATAACCCAGTCCGGCAAACAGGCGAAGCGCAATTGATGATTTGGGTCTGCGTATCAGGTGGGCAAATTCCACATCGGTTTTAATAAAGCGGTACAATTGTTTATCCAGAAAACTATTGCGGATCAAACCGGTAAGGGCACCGGATTCTTCCACGTTGGCACGGAATACATTCAATTTATTGCCTTTTCCTCCGCTAATGGTAAGGTTGGCAATAATGGATGCAATGAATCCGTCGGTGAAAATGCTGCGCAGAGATGGGTTATTGCTGATTAGGGTCTTCAGGCTGTCGCGCTGAATCAGCCGGGAGTACTCAATATTGGGCAGCTTAACCGTTAGCAGCTTATTGGCGCTCTGTGAACGGTTGCGCCATTGATATTCGTAGCCCCACGACCCGTTGATACTGGTGAGATTATAGAGCAGGCGCCTTTCAGTATTGGCTGCATTGAAAGCAAATTGCGTACGGAAATTATCCCGCCGGTTTTCGGGAATCCATTTAACCGCAGGTGTAAACCGTGGAAAAATGATGGTATGACTGAAGCTGACCTGCTGTGTCTGTATAAACTGATTGCTACCATTGGCTCCCAACTCCACACCATAGCGTACGTTGGTGTTGGCCGTATTGGCCGCACGGGCAAAATTGCGGTTTTGCACACCCACGTTTACGCCAATGCCAAACAGGTTGCCGGATATGGCGCTTTGGTTAATACTGCTTTCGAGGTTGGTATTGAATGAATATTTACTGGCGGGGCTTAACCGGATAATGTAGTCGACCGTGTCTGAATTGGGACGGGGTATCATGTCGATGCTGGCCATACGCCAGGTACCCAGGCTGTTGAGATTATTCAGTGTACGGGTGTAGCGCCTCAACCGGTATATACTATCCTGCGGAAGATTGACCAGCAGCGGAAAGATATTGGTCTTGAACTTTCGCTGGTATTGTACCACCTTCATGTTTTTTACCGTATTGATCCTTTTGACGAGGCCGGCTGTATCGATCCGGTAATCGGGATAGATCGTGACATGACCATTGTAAAACTTTGTCAGGCGGCTGCTGTCATAAGTGCGAAGACGGATGTCGAGGTTGGCTTTGGGATTTTCGCGGCGTTCCTGCAGACGCTCCAGCAATTCAAGCTGTTCAAAAGGGTCAAGACCCGGTTGCAGCAGGGCTACATCAAGTGTATCCCAGAGGCCCATCATTTCATCGCGGTTAAAACGCAGGTATCCATTGTTGCGATAAAGTTCTGTGAGGCGGTCCAGTTCAGCACTGATGGGGGCCTTGGCAAAGGGCTTGCCCTTTTGGATAATTGCATCCCTGCGCGATGAGTCGGCCAGTTGCTGCAATTCCGGGTGCCGCATCGTATAACTGATAGAGTCAAGCATTACCTGCTTGCCGGGCCGCACGTAAAAGTCGATGACCATGCGGTGATGATGGTATTCTTTTGGGAAAAAGCTGCGGGGCGGCTTCAGATGACTTTCATAATAAATGGAATCATGGAAATACCCTTTTGACTTAAGCAGGGCACGCATATAGACGATGGAATTGTCGGCATTGGTACTGTCATAGACCGGTGGTTTCTTCATCACCTGCCAGGCCAGTTTTTCAAGACTCCTGACTTTCAGGCTATCGTCCAGCTGCCCCTCCAGGCCGCTCAGCAGATCCTCTTTTTCTTCTTTTGTAAAGTTGCCTATTAACTTGATATTTGTTTTATAGACAAAGTTCTTACCGGCAGGACTCTGCTTGACGATGGTACAGGAGCCCAGCAGGGCAATCCAGATTCCGGCAACAATGGCTTTCAGGTAGGCGGTATGGGGCGTAGATTTGCCGGCTGACATAGAAAATTTGAAACATCAACAATGCTGACTAAATCGCAGATCAAATATATTCAAAGTTTAGGCCATAAAAAACACCGCGATGCGGAAGGGCTCTTTCTGGCCGAAGGACCAAAGATAGTGGGAGAATGGTTAAAGGAGCCCGTTTTGCGGCTGCAAACTATCTATGCCACGCAACAATGGATCGATCAGCAAGACCATTTAACGGTACCTGTGCAGGTAGTCACAGAAGATGAATTGGGAAAGATTTCACAGTTGCAGAGCCCCAACCAGGTGCTGGCCGTAATATATCAGCAGCAATCTCCCGTCACCTTAACTGCTGATTCCTCACTCATACTCGCGCTTGATACCATTCAGGATCCGGGCAACCTGGGCACTATTATCCGCATTGCCGATTGGTTTGGCATCAATGCGATCGTATGTAGCCGTGAATGTGCAGATATCTACAACCCCAAAGTGGTGCAGGCAACCATGGGAAGCCTGCCCCGTGTAAAAGTCCTGTATGCAGACCTGGCAGAATGGATAGAAAGTCAGCCAGATTGCCGGATATATGCTGCTGCTCTGGAGGGACAGGATGTAGGGAAAATGGCTGCGCTCAATGCCGGTGTGCTGGTGATCGGCAATGAATCAAAAGGAATCAGCGAGCGGGTCATGGCAAAGGTCAATGTACGTATCACCATACCCCGGAAAGGAAAGGCCGAATCGCTCAATGCAGCCGTGGCAACCGGCATCCTGTTGTCTAAGCTAACCTGATATCGTTTTTTTACTGAAAACGGATAGCCCGTACCGGCTGAATCTTTCTGACGAGCAGGGTAGGGATCATTAATACCAGTGCGCTGATCAGGAGTGTACAACCTGCTATCGTGAATATTTCCAGTGCGCTGATCTGCACCGCAGCCTCACTGATATAATAAGCTTCTTCCTGCAATTTGATAAACCCCGTTTTTTGCTGCAGCCACAACAGGCCGAGGGCCAGTAGTGTACCCGCTATGATACCCGTAAGCGTAATGATCATGGCATGCTGCAGAAATATTTTCTGTACCGTCCAGTTGCCGGCTCCCAGCGCTTTCAGCACACCGATCATGCGCACCCTTTCGAGTACCAGGATGATAAGGCAGCTGATGAGATTGATAAGGGCTACAAAAACCATAATGCCAATGAGCACATTGCGGGTCACATCCTGCATATTGAGCCAGTCAAAGATGTTGGGTGAAACATCCCGCACATTCAGCGCTTCCCAGCTGAGCGGGAAATGATCCATATCGAAAATGGCTTCTGCCACACGATCGGCTTGTTTATAGTCATGCAGAAATACCTCATAACCGCCAGCCTGCATAGGATCCCAGTCATTGAGGCGTTGAATCAGGCGCAGATCGCCGATGGCAAATGTTTTGTCGTATTCTTCAATCCCTGTTTTGTAAATACCTGCAATGGTAAGCTTATCGGGCCTGGGCTGGCCATCGGGTCTGATAAAATAGATCATTATCCGGTCATTGAGCCGGAGCCCCAGTTGTTTGGCCGTATATTCAGAGATCATGATCTCGCGGCTGTAAGTACCGGGTACAAACCGGATAGGGCGTCCCTGCCTGATAAATCGTTTGAAGAAATCAAACTGGTATGTGCTGTCGTAGCCTTTTACGAGTACGCCTTCTATTTCATCCTTTGTTTTCAGAATACCATACTTGGTGGCATAGGGATGGATCTGCTGCACAGCAGGATTCTTACGGATGTCGGCCAGTAAGGTATCGTTTTCCATAAGAGGCGTTTCCTCGGCAATGAGCGCCTTCATGGGCTGACGCTCCATGATACGGATATGCCCCATGAAGCTGAATACTTTTTTGCTTACCTCTGACTGAAAACCATTGGCAAAAGCCAGTGCAATGATCATTACAGCCACACTGATAACAGTAGCCACCGTGCTGAGCCGGATAATAAACCGGGAAAATGACCGCTGCTGATTAAAAGCGATCCTGTTTGCTATGAATGTTGCAACCTTCACACTGAAATCCGGGTCTGGTTTTTGCAGAGCCAGTATCCTGACTGGCCTTCCCGGTCAACAAAAATAAGCGGATCAGCAGATTAAACGGATTATTTAACTGTTTTTCATAATATTGAACACCACTAAACCACTGGAATGAAGTTTTTATTTACCTGTTTACTCGCCCTGGTCACCGTATTGATTCATGCACGTCAGCCCGACCAGGTCTATAAAGATAATATCCGCTCTGTACGCCTTTACAAGGCGGGCGACATGTATAGCTATCCAATCCTTACACTCAATGGTAATGATCAGCTGGAACTGCATTTTGATGACATGGATGCCGATATAAAAAACTACTATTTCAGTTTCCAGCTTTGCAATGCCGACTGGACGGTATCCAATCTTCTTCCTTTTGATTATGTGCGCGGTTTTCAAAGCACACGGATCACTAATTACCGCAATTCATCTATTTCTATCAACCGGTACACGCATTATCAGGCCAGTTTTCCGGATCGGAATACCACGCCCACCCGATCGGGCAACTATCTGCTGAAAGTATTTCGTAACAATGATACGTCTGACCTTTATTTTACCCGCCGTTTCCTGGTCATAGATAATAAAGTATCAGTAGGGGCGCAGGTGCGTCAGCCATTTGACAGTCGCCTGTTTCAGTCTGATCAGCGCGTGCATGTGATATTGAATACGGCCAATGCCCGTATCAATATTTTATCGCCACAGGACATCAAACTCGTGGTATTGCAGAATTATTCCTGGCAAAATGCCGCCCGTGTAGATAAGCCGACTATTTTCCGGGGCAATTATTTTGAATACAATGATGATGCCACCACTTTTCAGGCGGGCAGGGAATGGCGCTGGATCGATCTGCGCAGTCTGCGCCTGATGAGCGACCGCATGGCCCGTATGGCCGACAGTGCGCGGCAGGTGCATGTATATGTAAAACCAGATGCAGAACGCCGCTCGCAGATCTATATTTATTATCGCGACCTTAATGGATTATATACCATCGAAAACACAGACGGCAACAATCCTTACTGGCAGAGCGATTATGCATGGACACATTTTACGTTTGTTCCGCCCAACAACCAGGCTTATCCCGGCAAGGATATTTACCTGTATGGCGATCTGACCAATTACCGGCCCGATGAAAATTCGAAAATGATATTCAATGCCGACAAAGGAGTATATGAAAAGGCCCTGTTTCTGAAGCAGGGGTATTACAATTATTCATATGTTACGCAGGATTATCGCGCCGATCCCGCTAACCGGTTTTCGTTTTCCAATACGGAGGGCAACTTCAATGCTACCGAAAACACCTATATGGTACTGGTGTATTACCGGCCTTTTGGGGCAAGGGCCGACGAATTGATTGGTTATGCACAGGTCAACTCGCTGGTACTGCGTTAATAGCCTTTTTTTCTTTTATTTACAGAACGTTTTTTTGAGGAAAAATGCCTGTCAGCCTGTATCTTTGCGGCGGCAGGTCTTACACGACCAGCTCCTGTCGAACCTCCCCAGGGCCGGAAGGCAGCAAGGATAGATGGTTGTAGCGGTGCGATGTGAGTAGCCTGCCATTTTTTTCTTTTCTTTTAGCCGGTTTCTGGCTTTTTATTCCCCAATCTGCTCAGCTTATTTTATACCAAGCCACTGGTTTTGCTTATTTTTGGGATTGGCGATACCGATCGCATAACTTTTAGAAAAAATAATTCGTATGAAATTTTTTATTGATACAGCCAACCTGGCTCAGATAAAAGAAGCCCATGAGTTAGGCATCCTGGATGGAGTGACGACAAATCCTTCGCTGATGGCCAAAGAAGGCATAAAAGGCACAGATGCAGTACAGAATCATTACAAAACCATTTGCGAACTGGTAGATGGTGGCGATGTAAGTGCTGAAGTGATCTCAACTGATTTTGACGGCATCATTGAAGAAGGAAAAAAACTGGCCGCCATTCACCCCAATATCGTGGTGAAAGTGCCCATGATCAAAGACGGTGTAAAGGCGCTGCGCTGGTTTACAGAGAATGGTATCCGTACCAACTGTACACTGGTATTCTCGGCTGGTCAGGCTATTCTGGCTGCCAAGGCAGGAGCTACTTATGTTTCCCCTTTTATCGGTCGTATTGATGACAGCAGTTGGGATGGTATTGAACTGATTGCCCAGATCTCGCAGATATATTCTATCCAGGGTTTCAAAACAGAAATTCTGGCCGCCTCTATCCGCAATGCGCTTCATATTGTGAAATGTGCAGAGGCCGGTGCCGATGTGTGCACCTGTCCGCTCGACTCTATTCTCGGTCTGCTCAAACATCCGCTGACTGATATAGGTCTGGCCAAGTTCCTGGAAGATGCGAAGAAGTTTGCCTGAGAAAAAGGCAAATGGTGAAAGGGTAGAAGGAAAGGGGAAAAATGGAAATTAAATAAGTGGATCCCGGCAGTTGTGCCGGGATTTTTTTATGCGCCTTTGCGCTTTTTATAACGGGTGCTGTTATCAGATGGATTGGCCGGAAGTTCCGGGTCGGGTAGTTTTTTGATCCAGACAGTGGTGGTGACTTTGATCTGCCGGTTTGTTTTTAAGTTGGCAGTAATGGTTACTTTTTCTGCAGCGAAATCTGCCGGCAACACCAGGTCATTGCCCGAAAAATGCCCGCCCGTACTGCTGAAATCAACCTGTTTGTCGGTAAGCGGCAGCCAGCGCCCATTGCTTTGCAGGCCATCTACATTGATATAATTGTGTGTGCCTTTTTTCAGGCTGTCGGTATACAGATGAAAGGCAATACTGTCTACCTGCTGGGCTTTCAGTGGCTGGCCGGGTATTAATCCGATAAAAAAGACAAGTAGAGCTATACGCATAAGCTTGTACGTTATATCATTCAGATGCAGAACCGGTGCAAAATGTACGATCCGTTTAATAGTTAACATTTCTTTGACTGGCGGCCGGCCCGTTTCAAAACTAAGAAAAAAGGGCCCGTATGGGCCCTTTGATGATATAATGTGTGAAACAGATCAGGGGAAGATGCCCAGTTCCGCATAACTGGTAGCCACTTTGTTGATGGCAACCACATAAGCAGCTGTGCGCATATCCGGAATATCAGGATTGTTTTTCCATTCGTTCATGATCTCATGTGTGGCGGCAATCATCGTTTCTTCGAGACCGCTGTATACCAGGTCTACTTCGTCGGCACCATGTACAATGTACTCTTTTTCCTTGCCACCCATTTTTTTGCCGGAAAGCGATTCAATCTGCGCCACGATATGCGAGTTCATGTTTTCATTGAAGCGTTTTTCCATGCGGCCATAACGTACGTGGCTCAGGTTTTTCAGCCATTCAAAATAAGATACGGTCACACCACCGGCGTTGAGATACATATCAGGTACTACGAGGATTCCTTTTTTGGCAAATACCTCATCGGCCTCGGGGGTAAGCGGACCATTGGCAGCTTCGCCTATCAGGCGGGCTTTGATGCGGGGAGCATTTTCGCCATTGATCACGTTTTCCAATGCAGCAGGGATCAGGATATCGCACTCCATTTCGAGGGCTTCCGTATTCTTTGCAAAATTGCTGGAGCCGGGGAAATTGAGGATAGATCCCGTAGTCTTGCGGTGCTGGAATACCTTATCTACATCAAGGCCATCTTTGCTCCAGATAGAGCCTTCATATTCAGCCAGGCCCACGATAATAGCACCGGCATCCTGGAAGAATTTGGCACTGTGGTAACCCACATTACCGAGTCCCTGTACCACCACGCGTTTTCCTTCCACTCCTGTAGTCAGGCCCAGACGCTGCATTACATCGGGCATGTTGCATACTTCACGCAGGCCAAAGAATACGCCCAGGCCGGTAGCTTCACGGCGACCGCGTACACCACCCTGCGATACCGGTTTACCGGTTACGCAACCTGCGGCATCAATCTCACCGGGGTGCATGGTAGTATAGGTATCCAGTATCCAGGCCATTTCACGCTCACCGGTTCCGTAATCGGGTGCCGGTACATCAGTGCCGGGTCCGATAAATTTCTTTTTGATCAGTTCGCTGGTATAACGGCGGGTGATCTTTTCCAGCTCAAAAGCAGAGTATTCGCGGGGATTGATCTTGATACCGCCTTTGCCGCCACCAAAAGGAACGTTTACGATGGCACACTTGTAGGTCATCAGGGCAGCCAGGGCCATCACCTCATCCTGATTTACTTCGGCAGCAAAACGAATACCACCTTTACAGGGTGTTTTGTGCTGCGAATGCTGTACACGGTAAGCTTCAATTACCTCAATGGTTCCATTATCACGTTTTACCGGGAATTTCATACTGTAGATGGCATTGCAGGCCTTGATCTGCTCCAGGATACCCGGATCCCATTTGGTGAATCGGGCGGCCTTATCGAAACTTTTTTCTACGGCATTAAAAAAACTGTAATGTTTGTCGGGCATGATTCAAAATTTAGTGTTCAAATAGCAAGCATATGATTCGTAAGAAAAATAAAAACAATTGAATGACAGGCGGCTTATTGTCCTTTCTCCAGCCGGCTCATTTTTTTATCCAGGCGCACTACATACAGGATAAGACCGGCAAGTATAATCAGTATGACGGCAATAACTACATAGATACGGCCATTGCTCCGCATGGTCTCACCTATGGCAGACTGACCGGGGCCGCCCTGGGCAAAGCCGGCTGTGCAGCAGAAAAGAAACAATACAGTAATCAGTGATCTCAATCTGTTCATGCGGATAATTTTTTTTCTTTAAACAAAGCGATTCTGATATTGAGTGTAGTGATCCATAGACCCAGCAGGGTCCAGCCAATGACAGCCGGATAAAATACCATACGCATACGGCCATCAATATCCTTAAAGTTCATGGCCGGATTACCTTCCTGGCCCGGATGCAGGCTCGGTAAAAGGCGTGGCACAATCCAGATGGCCGGGAATAACATGGCGTAGGCAAAAATGTTGTATACAGCACTGATGCGGGCTCGTTTATCCATGTCCTGGATAGAGTCGCGCAGTACCAGATAAGCAAAATAGATCAGCAGGGCAATTGCCGCTCCGATGAGTTTGGGCTCGCGGGCCAGGGCTCCAAATGACTGAAATGCGGGATTATTGGGATCAGCCCAGGTATAGCTCATCCAGATAGCTCCGGTAGCATAACCCAGCAGGCCAAAAACGATACCACTGGTGGCAAACTGCCGGGCATAGATATCATATTTCAGATCAAAACCGCGCAGGTAATAAATGGAGTAGATCACCGAAAGGCTGAAAAGGATCATCATGGCAAACCACATACACACATGAAAGTAGAGGTTGCGGATGGTTTCTTCGAGTGCCGGCAGGGAGGGCACCGGCAACAACAGACCGCCTACAACCGTATATACCAGCAATAACACACTCAGTATCTTCCACCAGGATTTGTACATATAATTTGCAGGACGGGTCATGATCAGATCATTAAGGAACTAAAGTGCAGCAAAATTAAGGTGGGGCCGTTAATCCCCCACAAAAATTAAAAAACGATAAAGCAGGACAAAGGGTTTACCGGATTTAAATAAAAAAACCTGTTCTGTTGAACATTGTTCAATAGAAAGGGCGAAAAGGTAAATGGAGAGAGGTACGCGGTTTAGTCTTTCCACAGAAAAGGAAAGAGGATGACCGCCATGGTGCCTACCAGCACATCCAGTGCGCCCAGCAGCAGGAGATCCGTTGCTTTAAAAGTGATAACGGGATTAAAGGCCGCATTGGAAATTTTCATGAGCAGGATCAGTTGGGGAATGATCAGCGGAAAGCCCAGCACCGCCATGATGGCCGCATTTTGCTGAGCCCGTGCCGCAATGGCCGCCAGAAAAGTAAAAACCATGCTCAGACTCCAGCCACCCAGCAGTACCAGTCCCGTAAAAGACCAGGGGCGGACCAGCGGGCTGCCCATCAACAGGCTGAAAAGCAGGAGACTCAGCAGGCTCATAAGCAACATGAGCAGGGAGTTGAACAACAGCTTGGCCAGTACAAAATGAGCAGGCGATACGATAGAATAAAAATAAAGCATGCGCCCGCGGCTTTCCTGCAGAAAACTCTTGGCCACTGCATTGATGCAAATAAATAGCTGTGTAACCCAAAAGAGCCCGTTCCATACTTTATGCTCCGGCTCGTCAATGGCGAGGAACAATACAAAGATGGTAGCGCCTATATACAGCAGGATGCCATAGAAGCTGTACTGCTGGCGGATTTCGAGCAGTAAATCCTTTCTGAACAATGCGTATATATGCCGGAATCTGTGGATAAACAGGAGGTTTTATGGCGCGAAAATAATACTAATTGTATCTGTGGAAATGTCTATTTTGTCGACTAAATTTTTTTACATGAAAACAACAATGTTATCTGCTGTCAAAACGCTGACGCTGGCGGCAGCGGTAATGGCTTTATCCTGTAACTCTGCCGATAAAAAAGCTGCCGGCACCAGCGATCAGGCATTCCGGTTCAATCCCCCGGTAGGTGCTGCATATGATATTACGATGCAAATGGATATGGATCAGAAAGTCATGGGACAGAATAATAAGATCGGACTGATCACTACTTATAATATGCATATCAAAGGTCTTGATACCGGCCTATATGATCTGCACATGAAATACAATCATTTCAGAATGTCGATGAATGCGGGTGGTATGGATATGGAAATAGATACAGATAAACCTGCGACAGCACCTCCCAATACCGGCGATCCTACTGGCATGATGGTGGCTATGATGAACCGCGTATTTTCCGGCATCAAGGGACAGTCTTTCAGCATGAAATTATCTGAGAGCGGTGAAATTTCCGATATCAGAGGCCTCGAAAATATTGTACGGGCTATGATCGACAGTATGGGGCTGCCTCCGGAAGCACAAGCCCAGGTAAGTGCATCGCTCAGCGATCAGTTTAATGAAAACGATATCCGCAATTCGTTTCAGACGGCCTATTCCATTTATCCCAATAAGCCTATCAAAGTAGGAGAGAGCTGGACCAGAACCGCTTCGGTAAAGGGAAAAATGCCTATGATGATCGATTCGAAGTATACCGTAAAAGCCATCGAAAATGGGATAGCCACCCTGAATGTTGCTTCCACTTTTTCTCCGCTTGAAAAGGAAGGAGACTCCAATATCAAAGGAACGCAGGAAGGTGAAATGCAGGTAGAACTGGCCACCGGTATTACTACCGATGCAAAGCTCAATCAGCAATTTACCATGGAAACCCAGGGTGTACCGGTAGAGGTGAAATCGCTTGTGACGATTAAGAGCAAGCAGGTACAGTCAGGTAAATAATCTTATTTCTCAGAATAACATTGCCGGCACCGGGGCTCATACACGTCCCGGGCGCCGAGCATAACCTGGTCTTCGTTGGGAATCTTTCTGTAAGAATAATTGGCAATATGGCCGCACTGCACACAAATAGCATGCAGTTTGGTCACATAATCGGCTTTTGCCATAATAAAGGGCATCTGACCAAAAGGTTTGCCGGTATAGTCCATGTCAAGCCCTGCCACAATAACCCTGATACCGCGGTAGGCGAGCTCATCGCATACATTGGGAAGCTCATCATCAAAGAATTGCGCCTCATCAATCCCGATTACATCCACATCCTGCGCCATCAACAGTATTTTCTGTGAGTTGTCAATAGGTGTACTCAGTATGGCATTGGTATCGTGCGATACAATATTGACCTCATCGTAACGGATATCGATGGCGGGTTTGAATATTTCCACTTTGAGGTTGGCAATTTTTACCCGTTTGAGCCGGCGGATCAGTTCTTCGGTTTTGCCGCTAAACATAGAGCCACAGACCACTTCAATCCATCCACGTCGTTCACCCCGTATATTCGGTTCAATAAACATTGTTAATATTTTTATTTCCCAATCTCGTAATCGCTTAATTGGCAAACTGTTTGTACCTTACAGAAGCATTTTATACCGGGCATTCGTCCTGTATGGACAATTACCGGCATAATGCGGGCGTTTAGGCCATAATCGCAATGAAAATACCGTCTTTATCAGCGCTCCAAAAGTAGCATAATGGAACGAATACAGGCATTGATCGCGCAATTAAAAGAGCTGGCAGACCGCCAGGCAGATCCTGCTCAGATGATGCTGCTGGTACAATTGATCCAGCAGGAGCTTTCTGCGCATCAGCATACCCCACGTACATTAGGAACTTCAAAGGTGGCCGTGTTAATGCCCGGCAGCAGATCCACTCAGCATATAGAGCAGCAGGTATGGGAGAAATATGCACCCAGGCCAGTTGCAGTAGCAGAAGCCGCAGCCGATATTGCTGCTGTAGCTCCACCGGTTCCCAAACCCCAGGTGGTGCAACAACCGGTCGCTCCGCAGCCGGTCGTACAGGAGCCCGTGGTGCAAAAACCCGTGGTGCAGGAACCTGCCCCGGTTGCCGTACCCGCTGTACATACCCCTGACCTGAATTATGACCCGCTGGTAGAGATACCCACCCTTTCGCAGCAGGTAAAGCCGGCAGAACCCGAGTCAATCAATGACCGGTTGAAGCAAAGTAAAATAGAGCTGGCGGAAGTGCTGAAGGAATCACCCATCAAGGATTTGCGTAAAGCAATTGGCATTAATGACCGGTTTCTCTTTATTAATGAACTTTTCCGGGGCGATGAAGCTATGTATGAGCGTAGCATCAAAACCATCAACGGTTTCAATATCTATCCCGAGGCAGAATACTGGATCAGCCGTGAGCTGAAGACCAAACTGGGGTGGAATACCGATCTTCCTTCCGTATTACAGTTTGATCAACTGGTCAAAAGACGTTTTTCCTGAATAAACCGGAGAATTTTCCTGGTGGCACCGGTATTGGTCTGCACATAGTGCTGTGCCGCCATTCCTGCCTGTGTGCTGCTTTGGGGTGCCTGTATCCATTGCTGCAGAAGTGCAGTGGCCTGCGCCGGTTCTGTAACGCTGAAGGCTGCACCAGCGGCAATCAGGTCTTTGGCCTCCTTGAATTTGTGAAAGACGGGACCAAACAATAAAGGCTTTCCATATACGGCAGCTTCCAGTGTATTGTGAATTCCTTTGCCAAAACCGCCTCCAATGTAACAAGCCATACCATACCGGTAAACGGAAGAAAGCAAACCGATATTATCAATGATCAGCACGGGTACATCCGATACAGGCTCCCCGTTTTTTTTAACAGCTTCAGAATAGCGGATACTCTGCGGAAATAATTTTTCAATAGCTGCAATGCGGTTTTCGCCAATGTCGTGGGAAGCAATTACCAATCTGATATTGGTGGCAGATAATTGTTGCAATACCTGCTGCAGCAATGCCTCGTCTTCGGGCCAGGTGCTACCGGCAATCAATGCAGGCCTGCCAGAGGTAAACTGTTCCACAGCCGGCACAGCTGCTGCCTGCCGGGCAATAGCCGATACGCGGTCAAACCGGGTGTCGCCCGAGATGGTGGTGATAGGGCCCAGACCGATATGTTGCAGCAGTTGCAGCGAATTGGCATCCTGTACAAAAAGCTGGTCGAAGCGGGAAAGCATTTTGCGCTGCATGGCACCGTACCATTTAAAGAATGACATCTTTTCCCAAAATAGGGCAGATACCAGTATCAGCGGGATGTTGCGGTATTTGACTTTTTTGAGATAGTAAAACCAGAATTCATATTTCACGAAAATGACGAGCGATGGTTTTACGATTTCCAGAAAACGGCGGGCATTACGCGGACCATCCATCGGCAGGTAAAATACCCAGTCTGCGCCCGGGTAATTTTTTCTGATCTCATATCCCGAAGGAGAAAAGAAGGTCAGTAAAAGCCTGCAGGAGGGATATTGCTCACGCAAAGCCTCCAGCAGCGGGCGGCCCTGTTCAAATTCGCCCAGCGAAGCGCAATGCATCCAGATCACCTGCTGACCGGGAGTAATGGCCGCTTCGAGCCGCTCAAAGATCTGGCGGCGACCCTTTACCCATTTACGGGCTTTTGGATGAAACAGGGCCGCTATGCGGATGCCGGCTTTAAAAGCAAGCAGGAATAAGTTATAAAAAATAAGTCCCAAATGGCGTGGTATTGACCGGTTTGTATCCGGTCGGCAAAAATAAACTCAAACCATGAAACTATCTGTATTTTACTATTTTTGCGACACTTTATTAGATCAACGTTCGTTGTGTAGTGCCCCTCATGTGAAAACCGCCCCCATGCAGGGATTCTATCACGGCCTACTGTTCAATTTAAGCTTATTCTATGCGTCCAATACAAATGGTAGATACCAGGAGTCAATATCTGAAGATCAAACCGGAAGTTGATCAGGCGGTATTGCAGGTGATGGAAAGCACCGCTTTCATCAATGGCAAACCTGTACAGGAGTTTTCAGAAAGCCTGGCCGGTTACCTGGGCAGTCGTCATTGTATCCCCTGTGCAAATGGTACTGATGCGCTTCAGATAGCCATGATGGCCCTTGGCCTGCAACCCGGCGATGAAGTGATAACACCTTCCTTTACGTATATAGCCACTACAGAAGTGATTGCACTTTTACGGCTTACACCTGTATTTGTAGAAGTAGACCCCCGGACGTTCTGTATGGACCCCGTTGCACTGGAGAAAGCGATTACTCCACGCACCAAAGCGATCGTACCAGTGCATCTGTATGGACAGGCAGCTCCTATGGATGCTATTATGGATATCGCCAACCGTCATGGTCTCTGGGTTATTGAAGATAATGCACAGGCAATCGGATGTGATTATCGCTCAGCCAGCGGACAGGTGCATAAGACAGGCACCCTGGGACATATAGGAGCCACTTCTTTTTATCCATCCAAAAACCTGGGAGCATTTGGAGATGGCGGTGCGCTGTTTACCAATGATGACGAACTGGCTGCCCGTATGCGCATGATCGCCAATCATGGCCAGAGCAAGCGGTATTATCATGATGTAGTGGGCTGCAATAGCCGGCTCGATACCATGCAGGCGGCGATCCTTACTATTAAATTACAACACCTCGATAGTTATACAAATGCCCGGCGCCAGGTTGCGGCTTACTATAATCAGGCATTTGCGGGTCAGGCCGGTCTTGTTACTCCTTACGAAGCAACGTATACCCGCCATGTTTACCATCAGTATACAATACTGCTTGAAGCCGGGGACCAGTCGGCGGCAAAAAGAGATGGTTTGAATGCTTTCCTGGCCAGCCAGCAGGTACCTTCCATGATTTATTATCCCGTACCGGGACACCGGCAGGCAATGTTTGCCCAATTCAATACAGCCAGTCAGCCAATGCCGGTTACAGACTGGCTCACGGAGCGGGTTATATCATTACCTATGCATACCGAAATGGATGAAGAGCAACTGGCATTTATTACAGGTAAAGTACTGGAGTACCTCAACAACTAATCAAAAACCAATATTGAACTTATTATGAAGATTGCAGTGATAGGAACTGGTTATGTGGGCCTGGTAACCGGAACATGCTTTGCAGAAACCGGCAATGATGTGACATGTGTGGACATTGATGAGAATAAGGTCGCAAAACTCAAGAATGGCGAAATAACCATTTATGAACCTGGTCTGGAAAAATTATTTCTCCGGAATATCAAGGAAAAACGTCTCCGGTTTACTACGGAACTGGCCGAAGGTATTCAGGATGCTGAAATAATTTTTCTGGCATTGCCCACGCCACCGGGCGAAGATGGTTCTGCAGATCTGAAATATGTGTTGGGAGTAGCCACAGATATAGGGCGTCTGCTGACGGACTATAAGGTAATTGTCGATAAAAGTACTGTACCGGTAGGCACTTCTGAAAAAGTAAATGCTGCTATTGCAAAAAATTATAAAGGAGAGTTTGATGTAGTAAGCAATCCCGAATTTCTTCGGGAAGGAGTGGCTGTAGATGATTTTATGAAGCCAGACCGGGTGGTCATAGGTACTTCCTCTGCCCGGGCTGCCGCAGTAATGGGAGAATTATATGCCCCTTTTGTACGTCAGGGAAACCCGGTAATTTATATGGATGAGCGCTCGGCAGAATTGACCAAATATGCGGCCAATTCATTCCTGGCTATGAAAATATCCTTTATGAATGAAATTGCCCGGCTTTGTGAAAAGATGGGGGCTGATGTGGATATGGTACGCAAGGGGATAGGCAGTGACGATCGTATCGGTAAACGTTTCCTTTTTTCCGGAATCGGTTATGGCGGCAGTTGCTTTCCCAAGGATGTGCAGGCACTGGCTTATTCTGCTACCGAGGTAGGTTATGAGTTTCAAATCCTCAATGCTGTAATGCGTGTCAATAAAGACCAACGCGTTTATTTGATGGATCCTATCAAAGCTTTTTTCGGTAACGAAATAAAAGGCCGGCATTTTGCGTTATGGGGCCTGGCATTCAAACCCAACACCGATGATATACGCGAAGCCCCTGCTTTGTTTATTATTGAAGCGCTGTTGGAAGCCGGAGCGACTGTTACGGCATTTGACCCGGAGGCAATGCCCAATGTTCGCCAGCAGATAGGCAACCGTATTGAATATGTCGGTAGTCAGTATGAGGCTCTTGATAATGCTGACGCACTCATAATAGCTACCGAATGGAATGAGTTCAGGACCCCTGATTTTAGCCAGATTATTTCCAAATTAAAACAGAAAGCCATATTTGATGGCCGTAACCTTTTTGATGTAAAAAGGATGAAAGACCTCGGTTTTCATTACGTAAGCATCGGAAGGACAGTTGTAAATCAAAACGAAAAATAGTGTCCAAAAAAAGAGTTCTCATTACCGGAGCCGCTGGATTCCTGGGTTCGCATTTATGCGACAGGTTTGTTAGGGAAGGATATAAAGTGATAGGGATGGACAATCTCATTACCGGAGATCTGGCCAATATTGAGCATTTATTTAAACTGGAGGATTTTGAATTCTACCATCATGATGTAACCAAGTTCATTCATGTGGCAGGTTCTCTTGATTATATACTTCATTTCGCATCACCTGCCAGCCCGATTGATTATCTCAAAATTCCCATTCAAACGCTTAAGGTGGGCGCGATGGGTACACACAACTGCCTGGGCCTGGCAAAAGCAAAAGGAGCCCGAATACTGGTAGCCAGTACCAGTGAAGTATATGGCGATCCGTTAGTGCATCCGCAAACAGAAGAATACTGGGGCAATGTAAATCCGGTGGGCCCCCGTGGCGTTTACGACGAAGCCAAGCGCTATATGGAATCCATCACCATGGCCTATCACACTTTTCATGGAGTAGAGACCCGTATCGTACGTATTTTCAATACGTATGGTCCCAGGATGCGCTTAAACGATGGCCGGGCACTGCCGGCATTCATTGGTCAGGCATTGCGCGGAGAAGATATGACTGTATTTGGCGATGGATCGCAAACCCGTAGCTTTTGTTTTGTAAGCGATCTGGTAGAAGGCATTTACAGATTGCTCATGAGCGATTACAACCTGCCTGTGAATATTGGTAACCCCAATGAGATAAGCCTGAAAGAATTTGCGGAAGAAGTGCTGGCGCTGACAGGCAATAAAGTGAAAATCATTTACAAGCCGCTGCCAGTTGATGATCCTAAACAAAGACAACCGGATATTACCAGAGCCAGGCAGTTGCTGAACTGGCAGCCTGTTGTGGATCGTCGTGAAGGATTACAAATAACGTATGATTATTTTCGTGCATTACCGGAGTCCGAGTGGAGAAAACAACCAAAAGAATTTACAAGTATCAGATAAGAAATCAGAACCTGCGTTAAACTATGGCAATCTATAATGACCTTATTGAAAAAAAAGCGAAGCTGGCCGTAATCGGCCTGGGCTATGTTGGCCTGCCCATTGCACTGGAATTTGCGCGAAAGGTATCCGTGATAGGTTTTGATATTAATGATAAACGCATCGACCTCATGAAACAGGGTATTGACCCCAGCAATGAATTGCCCGGGGAAGCCTTTGAAGGATGCGATATTACATTTACCAGCTCTGCAGATGTGCTGCGTGAAGCCCGTTTTTTTATTGTAGCTGTACCCACACCGGTCGATGAACACAATGTGCCAGACCTTACTCCGGTACGCAAAGCTTCAGAAACAATGGGAAAAGTGGTTAAGAAAGGAGACTATGTGGTGTTTGAATCAACCGTGTATCCGGGCTGTACAGAAGAAGATTGCCTGCCGGTAATAGAAGCCATTTCGGGACTAAAGAATATTACTGACTTCAAACTTGGCTACTCGCCTGAACGTATCAATCCGGGCGATAAACATCACACCCTGTCAAGTATAGTTAAAGTGGTGTCAGGCTGCGATGCTCCCTCGCTGGAGGAAATAGCTAAAGTATATGAAATGGTCGTAAAAGCCGGTGTGCACCGGGCTTCTTCTATTAAAGTGGCAGAGGCAGCCAAGATCATTGAAAATACACAGCGTGATCTGAATATTGCACTCATGAACGAACTGTCAATCATTTTTGACAGAATGGATATCAATACATTCGAAGTGCTGGAAGCTGCCGGTACCAAATGGAATTTCCTGAAATTTCAGCCCGGCCTGGTTGGTGGTCATTGCATTGGTGTAGACCCTTATTACCTTACGCATAAAGCCAATGAACTGGGCTACAAGTCGCAGGTTATACTGGCCGGTCGTACGATCAACGACGGAATGGCCGGTTATGTAGCGCAAAAAATAGTTCAGCATCTCATTGCTACAGTAGGAGATGTGAAAAAAGCACGGGTTCTGATCAAAGGAGCCACATTTAAGGAGAATGTAAGCGATATCCGTAACTCAAAAGTAGCTGATGTGGTTAATGCCCTGAAGGCATTCTATGTAAATGTGGATGTGGAAGACCCTCACGCTGACGGAGACGAACTGCATCATGAGTACGGATTTGGACTTGCAGAAAACGTGCAGGGACCTTATCATGCAGTGATTATTACTGTCCCGCATGCGGTCTATGCCGATCTGGATGATACGTACTTCAGCAGTCTGACTCATGCAGATGCATTGATTGCAGACCTGAAAGGTCTTTACCGTAATAAACTAACGAGCAGAAAATACTGGAGCCTTTAATCATTATGCAAATAACTACCACCCACATCCCTGATTTAAAGATCCTTGAACCCCGCGTGTTTGAAGACAGCCGTGGCTATTTCTTCGAGTCCTATAATCAGTCTGTCTTTCTACAGAATGGAATCGGCCTGACATTTGTTCAGGATAATCAATCTTCCTCCTCTTACGGAGTAATACGCGGATTACACTATCAGTTGCCCCCGCATGCACAAACCAAACTGGTGCGTGTGCTGCAGGGTACCATCCTTGATGTTGTTCTTGACATCCGGCAGGGCTCACCCACCTACGGGCAACACTATACCATCGAGCTGTCTGCTGAGAATAAAAAACAATTACTGGTGCCCCGGGGATTTGCTCATGGATTCTCTGTACTGAGCGAAAGAGCTGTAGTGTTGTATAAATGTGATGGATTATACAATAAGGAAAGCGATGCGGGCATTTTATACAATGACCCCGCACTGGATATTGACTGGAAAATACCAGCCGATAAAGCGGTCATATCTGATAAAGACAGGATTCTGCCGCTTTTCAAAGATTGCCGTAATACATTTACCTATTAATCCCTGCAGGTGATGAAACCCTCTATCCTGATAACAGGAGCCAACGGACAACTGGGCACCGAACTCCGCCAGCTGGAAGGATTGTTTCCTGGCTTTCATTTCATATTTCTGACGCGGCAAGAAATGCCGCTTGATAACGCAGAAAAAATCCGTTCCGGTTTTAAAACATATCAACCTGCTTTCTGTATCAATTGTGCAGCTTATACGGCGGTTGATAAGGCAGAAACGGAAAAAGAACTGGCTTTTCAGATCAATGCAGAGGCCACAGCTATCCTGGCCACTGTTTGCAGGGAACAGCATTGCCGGTTTATTCATATATCCACCGACTATGTGTTTGACGGTACAGCAACCAGTCCGTATATGCCTGATGATACGACCAATCCACAGAGTATCTATGGCGCGAGCAAACTGGCGGGAGAGCAGCAGGCTATGCAGTTAAACCCCGATTCCATTATCATCCGCACTTCGTGGGTATATTCTGAGTTTGGAAAGAATTTTGTAAAAACAATGTTGCGCCTGATGGCAGAACGTACAGAGATCGGCGTTGTAAATGATCAGCTGGGTTCACCTACCTATGCAGCAGACCTGGCTGCAGCGATTATGCATATAGTAACCTCTGGAAAATGGCACCCCGGTATTTATCACTTTAGCAATAAAGGTATTATCTCCTGGTATGAGCTGGCAGTGGCCATCCGTGATGCGATTGGCAGCAATTGCAGGGTGAATCCAATACCCACCAGTGCTTATCCCACTCCGGCCAAGCGCCCGGCTTATTCCGTGATGGACAGCAGCCTGCTTACAGAGCGATACGGTATTGTGATCCAGCCCTGGCAGGAACGGCTTAAAATCTGCCTGCAGCAAATAGAAAAGCCCCGCGCTAACGCACAGGGCTCTATATGATGAACCGTCCAAGAGAGCATTTTGATAAAACAGATCAGCACAACCTGACTGTTTTTTTTATATCCCCCAACAAGGGGATGAGGATAATTAAATAACTGGCTACTAATCTGCGGCAATAAGCGAAGAGGAAAATTGCAAAGCCGCTGTGTACAAGCTGGTATAAGCTTTCCAACACAACAAAAATAGGCTTTAGAAGTACTCCAGACAATTACCTAAAGAGGGTATTGACTTCTTCATTTTTTTGTTGCATCTTTGTCCTGTCATATCCGTAATCCCTCCTCCTCTGAATTTCCAGCAACTACCAATTACTAGGTAAAATCACCAATTACAAAACGTATTGCAATTGAAATAAGCTATTTGGCTTATTTCGGGCTGGATTATTTTATAACCCCATTCAACCTACCACTATGTCAATTTTCTTCTACCTTTTCGGCGCCCTGTTTTTGACAGGCGTAGTGCTTTCCTTCAAAAAGGAAAAAGCATCATCCTGATACAAAGCTTATTGCCTGACCTCCGGATACCCTTCTGTACAATAGCTGGAATAGGACCGTTTCCCTATTCCAGCGCCTATGTGTACCGGCAGGTTTAAAATATGCGTTGCTGATAGCTGGCTGTAGCCAGCTATTTTTATATCCTGCCATTACACGTATCATGTATCAAATTTGAGTAGCTTTAAACAGAAGCTACTCATTCCCTGTTTTTTGCAGCACGATGAGCAGCCGGGCATGGCATTTGTGAGAATGCTAACAGTGTAAGTCCCTAACTTGCAGGAAGCGTTATTGTTTTAATATAAATAATTGTTTGAATATGAAAGGTGGTCTGCTCTTATTGTTCATGCTGGGCCTCACTGCATCCACACAGGCTCAATCACTTAAGGAAGCCTTATATGGCGGTAAGTTAAAGCTCGACACGGGCACTGTGATCCGGAAAGGGGATGACCTGAAAGCCCATATCGACACCAGCACCAAAAAAGCCGTTGCTGCAGAAAAGCCGGCATCACTTCCGGCATCAAAAGACTCACTGGCACAGAAAGCACAGACGCAGCAGCCAGCTAACGTTGCTGCAACACAGGAGGCGGCCGCACAGAATCCGGCAGCGGGTGCAACCGCACCGGCTACCAGCAGCAATACTGGTACCAATGCCGCAGCCGACAACAATAAAATATGGAAAGATTATATTGATGAACTGATGACGGCTATCCGTACCGATGTGCTGCCTTCTAAAAAGATCAAAAACGGTACTTATTATGTACTGGTTGATTATGAAATTGATGTTGATGGACAAGTAGCTGTAAAAAATATTACCTGCTCGCCCGGCAGTGAATACCTCGAGGAGCAGGTAAGGGAACGTATCAACCTGACAGCTCCGCGTCTCACACCATTGCTCAATAACTATGGTAAACCACGTAAAGCTGCCAAGAAGCAAAACCTGACTATTACGAAATAACCTCTTTTAAGCTATACGGGATAGTTACCGGAACAGTTGAAGCGAAAAGCGGACACCATCAATGGGTGCCCGCTTTTTTTATATTATCGCTCAGATCTTCGTCGAGAATATAGGTATAAGGATCAATGGCTACCACAGCAGGTTTCTGATCTGTCATTAATGTAATACGGGTAGTCTTTTTATCAATATATATCCACTGCTGTACCAATGGACGGGTATCTTTTTGCCACTGCTCTTCCGGCGCTGCCCAGGCAGTCAGCGGCAGCCATAGTACCGGAGTGACCGGTTGCTGTTGTTTCCCTACACGGTTTTGCTGATTTACAGTGAGCTCGACCTGCAATTGATAACGGCCATCCGGCTGCTGCTGACAGCTCAATATCCTGAGGGTATTGTTGTAAGAAGCAACTTCATTCATGGTTTGCCTGATAAACGGCTGCTGTGCAGGATCAGCAGCTTCAAGAAGGAGCGTGGTCAGGTCGTCGGCCACGGCCTTTATATGCCCATTTCCATGCTGCTGCAGGAGTTGGCGCAAGGCGGCTTCAATTTTATCCTGACCCAGCATTTCCTTAAGCATATAAAAACTGAGTCCTCCTTTTTGATAAGCGACAAAGGATTGCCCATTGGTGTGTGCCAGTGGCATTTCTTCATCCGTGCCGGTACGCATAGCGAAATAATACTCATTATCTTTTTTGAAATAAGGCCGCAGATATACGGGCCCAAATCTCTTTTCCACCACCACAGCCTCCGTATACTTGGCAAGTGACTCTGTGAGGGTAGCACGACCGGGTACCGGCAATGGAGCCAGTTGCTGTGCCCACCACTGGTGTGCTACCTCATGGGCGGTAGTGGCATAAGTGGAATTAAAAACGCTGCTGTCGCGGAAATTGGCCATGAAATTGAACTTTTCTGTGCTGAACAATGCACCTGGATAAGCGGTGGCTGAGCCCGGATAATGCGGTATTTCGGCCAGGCTTAGCTGAGAAAGAGGATACGGACTAAAATGGGTATCGCCATAATCAACGGCGTCTTTCAATGCCTGCATGATGGCACCGGTATTGTATGTGTGGCCGGGATGATAATAAACACGGAACCTTCTTCCCCTGTACATTTCTTCCTTAATGGCATAACGGGCCGAGCTGAAGGCAAACATAAAGGACATAGGCTGCGAAGAGCGGTAGTGAAAATAATGCCGTCCATTGGCTATCCACTCTTTTTCCAATATACCGGCAGTGACGATCTGCTGGTCTGCTGAAGTGGATAGCGTGGATTCAAAATCGATCAGCCGGTAAAAACTGTCAACTGCTGGCAGCGTATGCTGTGCAGTCAGTCCCCAGCGTTTACGCAATGACTCATCATCCATTTCGAGACGCTGATTATAGCCGAAGGCGGGTACATATTTTTCCAGTTCTACATAACTACCGTTGCTGACAACAGCATGTTCGCTGTTGAAAGGCCTGAAACGGTTAGGCAATCGTTTAATAGTAAACCGGAGATTGCGGATTTCGCCTGGTGCCAATGGCTGCTTTAACCTGTAGCGGTATTGCCTGAATGTATGATCTGTGGCAACGGGATCAGCATCGGGTATGATCAGTTGCACTGAATCGATCTCCGGATCCACACCCAGCCATAATTCTGAAATAGATTGTGCTGATACGTTTTTGTAGCTGTATTCTCCAGTTACCTCATAAGATCCCTGATCGGGAAATATGGCTGTTTCCATTTTTACAGCTGTGATTACCGGCTGCACCATAGATGCAAGTGGTTTATATTTTTTTTCATACTCATAACGCCAGTTCAACGCATTTTTCGAATTTCTTGCAGTACTTAACTGATTACCGGAATGGGCAATATAAAATCCCAGCCCGATCCAGCAGCCTGTTGC
The DNA here is from genome assembly GCA_047600605.1 of Chitinophagaceae bacterium. Classification (GTDB taxonomy): domain Bacteria; phylum Bacteroidota; class Bacteroidia; order Chitinophagales; family Chitinophagaceae; genus CAYMZZ01. The sequence continues at coordinate 1,387,086 of JASGKK010000002.1, forward strand.
AATGACCAGGGCGATAGCCAGGCTGCCTGATAACTGGTGGAAGAGGTTGCGGCAGCGCTTCAGGATTCCGATTGCCGCGCCTCCCTGCCATAATGAGGCGGCAAGGATGGTGAGAACGGCCGCACAACTCAGCCAGTAAAGCATCAGCCAGTTAAAGGCGCTGGTATAATATCCCCAGCCATTCATATCGCGATAATTGAGTGCCGGGAAAACAGCGTAACGCGACAGGTCGCCCGGCATCCGCCCGTAAAGAATAACACCCAGTGCCAGCAGGCTTAATAACATGCCCACGTATACATTGCGGGTGAGCGTTTGTATAAACAGAATGAGAATGGCAAAAAGCAGTAATGGTAACCCGGCATAATAATACAATGACAGGTAAACGCTCCACTGAATATCGGCGCTGCCAGCCACTAATTGTACACCAATACCCGTTGCAATATTAAGGGTCAACAACAGCATGATCAGGGCTGCCAGTGCTCCTGCCTTGGCCAGCCACAATAGCCGGGCAGGTGCAGGTGTAGAGAAAATAAGCCCTTCCATACGACTGCTGTACTCTTTGTTGATAAGCTCACCGGCATAAAAAACAAGCAGGAGGAGCGCTGGTCTTGCAGACAGCAGATACTCGGCTATATAACCGCTGTTGGCATAAAACTTTATCCCGTACGGACCGCTGAATGCCGATTCGAAGAGATCAATGGCGTACAGAAAAACCCATAAGGCCATCATTACGATAAAAGGGATCTGACGGAAAAGAGATTTTGTATTCAGTAAAAATTGTGAATAAACGACCCGGCCCGAATAAAGCAGGTTGTGATGTTGCACTGCTACCGGACGATAAACCGCCCCGCTGAGACGTGTTATTCCCTCTTTTTGTTTGCCTCCATAGCTTTGACCCGACCGGAAACGGAATCTGATAAAACTGCCGGTGAGAATCAGTAATGAAACAGCGATCCACAAAAGTCTGTTGAGCAGGAAGGCGCCCTGCAGGCTAAACAGCTCCTGGTTGCGTTGTGCAGGTACCCACTCGCGGGTTTGTGTTAAAAATACCGTGATGCCAAAGGGGTCAATAAGAAAAGGCCATAACCGGTCATTATCAAAGGGCAGGGTAGAACGTGCCATCAGGGGCGACTGGCCGAGTATCGACACGGTCATATACAACATAAAAATCAGCACACCTGTAGCATACACTGCGCGGGTACTGCGGGAAAGGAGGGTCACAGCAAAAACAATACTGCAACAAAACAGCGCATTCGGAATGGCTACGACCAGCAGTGGCTGAAGATAAAACCATATATGGAATGGCCCTGCCCGGTCGGGAGCAACGAGCCCCATGCCAATGATCATCCCTGCTGTCATCAGCACAAAAAGAAAAATAACAGCAAACAATAATCCGGCAAACCGGCAGCTGAAGTATTGCAGGCGGGTAATGCGGGTGCTGAATACCAATGCATCCATACGGGTTGTATGATCCCTTAAAACGAAAGCAGCACAAAACAGTGTGGTTACAAAAATAGCCAGCAGCGATAAAATGGCGAGGATGGTTGTATTGGCATAAGGGGAATTCTTATAAACCTCAGGTCCTCCAAACTCACCCTGTATCGTTACCAGGCCCAATATCAGAAATACGAGTGCAGCTACCCAGAATAAAAGCTGGCGGCTGTAATAACGGGCTTCAAAACCCAGCAATGACCTGATCATATGGCCACCTCCTTTTCTGCACGTTGCGTGCCGAATAAGACAGAGAAATAAACATCTTCGAGACTGGGAGAAAGCGGTTCAAAACCAGCTGCAGGCCGGTTGTTGCTGAATACATGAATCTGCAGGCGACCCGCCACACGGCGCGAAGAAAGTACCGGCCATTCTTCTTCATGCAGTTTCAATTCTTCTTTGGATACGATCTTACTCCATACACGGCCTTCCAGTGCAGACATCAGCATAGCTGGTTTGCCCTGTAGTAAAACGCGTCCCTGCCCCATGACAGCCATTTCCGGACACAGGTCATAGACGTCTTCCACGATATGCGTCGACAGAATAACCACTACCTGTTCCCCGATTTCGCTCAGCAGATCATGAAAACGATTTCGTTCAAGCGGGTCAAGACCTGCCGTTGGTTCATCTACAATAATAAGTTTGGGATCACCCAGCAATGCCTGGGCAATACCAAAGCGCTGACGCATACCTCCGGAGTAACTGGCTACGGATTGTTTCCGCACCTTGTACAGATTTGTCTGATCGAGCAGTGCAAGTATCTGTTCACGGCGGGCTTTGACATCCGTAAGGCCTTTCAGTACGGCCAGGTGCTCCAGCAGATCAATAGCCGACAGACGGGGATAAACACCAAAATCCTGTGGCAGATAACCCAGCTGACCACGCAGCCACTGAGGCTGCTGGTGTATGTTGATATTATCAAATAATACCTGTCCGCTGTCTGGCTCCTGCAAAGTGGCAAGAGTACGCATGAGTGAGGATTTGCCGGCACCATTGGGGCCCAGCAGGCCAAACATTCCCTGGTTAATAGTGAGTGATACACCCTGAAGTGCTTTCACCCCGTTTTTATATGTTTTGTTGAGATCAGCAATAGTAAGCTGGTGCATGATTGTTGTATTTGTCTGCAAAGTAGCAGCAGCAAAAGGGGGGCTGCAACTAATCATGATCAATGTGCGGCAGCTATTGATGACCGACCCGGAACGGTGATCAATACGTTCATCCATAAATAAAGGATGTTTGTCATTAAAACTTGCTGAAAAACGGCCATTGCGTTCATTTTACGCTGTGTTTCGTTTTATGAAGAGAAATGTGGCGCCATCACAGATGGCAGAGAAGAATACATCGCTTCTTTTTCTGGCCGGAGTCTGGTGCTGGCTGGCTATTGCGTATGCGCTCAATGAAGATGAGCATACCTGGCAGCATTTTTTGAAGGCACTGGGCATAATGGCGGTACTGTTAAGCCCGCTTGTCTTGTTTTATCATTTCAGGCAATTATTGCGGGAGCGTTATTCACCTGTTCAGTACATCATGTGGTGGACGGTTTGTTTTGTACTCTATTTACCGGGCCTTGCTCTCCTGGTCACCTATGTGTGGCCGGGCACAGCCATACCCGGTCATTTATTTGTGCTGGGAATAAGTTGCTTGTTGCTGGAATTGCTGCTGCTGGCGCAGGGCTATTATTACAACCGTATCCGTCATTTGGGATGGATCAGGCAGATAAGCCTTGAGAAAGCGGTGTTGTTGAGTCTTGTTCTCTTATCGGTTTGTCTGGGAGTCATGGCCGTATCCAGTTGGGATGATCCGGAGTATCATGATGGCAAACGTCTGTTGCTGGGCTTTGTATTCAGGCCGCAGCAGCTATTGCAGCATGCAGGCCTTTTTCTGGGGTTTACCACCCAGTTGCTGCTGATGTATCTCTGTGGTTATTTCTATTTTTATATTAACCTCAAATGGCTGGTACCGGAAATATTACGGAAAAAGGGGGTGGTCTATTATATGCTGACAGGGATGGCCGTAGTAGGTATTACGTATCCTTTCATCGGGCAGTTTCTGCTTTTATTACCTATCAATGACATCCTGGGTGGTGTTTTTCCCGACAACCCTTTCCGTCTTGAGTCTGCATTTGCAGCTGCAGCCATCATCCTGCTGAGTTTGCCGGTAGTGCTGGCTGTACAATCGGCACGCCAGTATCAGCAGATTGTAGCACTCGAAAAAGAAAAAACCCAGGCCGAGCTCAATCTGCTCAGGCAACAACTGGATCCGCATTTTTTCTTTAATACCCTTAATAACCTGTATGCACTAAGTCTGCAGCAGTCACCGCAGACCCCTGACAGCATTTTGCAGCTATCGGAACTGATGCGCTACGTAATTTATCGCGCTAAAGAGCAGTGGGTGAGTGTAGCCGAAGAGATAAAATATCTGCAGGATTATATCGACCTGCAACAGATGCGGCTTCGCAATAAACCTGATATACAATGTCGGTGGGAAGCTGCGCCAGATACGCCGCCCGTTGCCCCGTTACTGTTGATAGTACTCGTGGAGAATGCGTTCAAACATGGTATAGAACCGGCAGACACGCCCGGTTTTTTACATCTCCGGCTTCAGAGCAATGCCCGCGGGCTGATCTTCAGCTGTGAAAATTCGATTGGCGGGGTTTCCGGAAAAAAGCCCGGTATAGGTTTGGATAACCTGCGTCGCCGGCTGGCATTATTGTATCCTGGTAAATATGAACTGAAAACAGGAATAGAAAATCATATTTTTAAAGCTGAGTTGCAACTTGACCTTTCATGAAACTACGTTGCCTGATAGTGGATGATGAGCCCCTGGCGCATGAAGTGATCCTGCGTTATATGGCCGATACCCCTTTTCTGGAAAAGGCCGGGCAATGCTATCTGGCTACCGAAGCGATCGCTTTCCTTAATGCTGAGCCGGTTGATCTTATTTTCCTTGATATCCAGATGCCGAAACTGACAGGCCTCAATTTTTTACGGACACTCAAGCATCCGCCACTGGTGATCATTACCTCAGCTCACGAAGAATATGCGCTGGAGAGTTTTGAACTGCAGGTCTGCGATTATCTGCTCAAGCCATTCCGGTTTGACCGTTTTCTGAAAGCTGCCAACCGGGCATTATCTCTTTTTACCTTACAGCAGGGTAATACGCCGGCCACCACTGTACCTCCCAAAGCCGATACAGCAACGGGGATGTCGCCCTTATATGTCAAAGCAGATAAAAAACTGATACAGCTGCAACCGGAGCAGCTGTATTATCTTGAAAGCCTGGGCAACTATGTAAAAGTGTGGGATGAGAAGAAATATTTGCTGACACAGCGTACACTCAGCAGTTTTGAAGAACAATTGCCGGCGGATATGTTTGTGCGTATCCATAAATCGTATATCATCAATCGCCGGCATGTACAGTATATAGAAGGTAATCTTATACGTCTCACCAATGGCAAGGAACTTCCGCTGGGTAAGAATTACCGTCATGCTATTAAGCAGCTGCTTTTGTAAAAGGTAGCGGGTATAAGGTGTGAGGCAAGTTGAAAAATGACTCACGCCTTATAACATAACGTACAGCCTTCTACCTTCCACCTTTTGCCTTCTACCTTTTTTGCGGGCTTTCCGAAAAGTGTTATATTCACTATCCATTAAACCTTAAGCCATGCATGGAAAGTCACCTGCACCGGTCATTCCCAAACAAGCCAATGTGCTTACTTTAAAAGAGGGAATGGACCGCACCAATTACTGGCGTGAAGCCATAAAAACACATTTCGAAGTACCCGCCTCTAAAATACCCTGCGGTTTTTTTATTCCCTTTGCAGATTTCAGGGATATCGTGGAAGCTTATAAAGGATATGTGGATCCTAAAGGCAATGAGCGTCCCTGCGTGGGCGTACGCATCTACCTTACACTGCCTGCTCCTGTACCAGCCAATCAGCCTATTCCTGCTGATAGCCTGAGCGGGATACTGGTGCCCTGTTATGCATCGCCGGTACAACCGGGTCTGGATGGCGGCACATTACCGCCTCCGGATTATAAGGATATCCTGATTGAAGTACCGGCAGATAAAAAAAATGCGTATTCCATTTATGATCTTACGCAACCCTGCCCGCCCATGTGTGATCCGGAAAGTCCGCTTATGTAAACAGTCATGCAATAAGAAACAGATGAAGTATTTTTTTGCAGGCATACTGGTGCCTGCAAGTGCTGTTATCCCTGTACTGGTAGCGTTTGGCAGGCGACAACACCTGGCTGCACGCCATTGGATATTGTTTGCCTATCTGATCGTAGCATTGCTGGGAAATATCTTGGCGAGGTATCTGGCACAGCAGGGCCTCCGGAATACACCACTCTTTCACCTGCATACCATTGTGGAAATGGTATTATTTTGCCTTTTCTTTCGCACCCTGTTTCGCGGAAAAAAAATACGGAGCATAATCATTGCTGCAGCAATACTGTTTACGCTTTACAGTATTGTCAATTTTGTATTCCTGCAAAGCATTTATTCATTCAATACCTATACCCGGCCTATAGAAGCTATTATGCTCATTTTGCTGTGCGTGGCATACTGGTGGAAGACAGGAGTGACAGAAAATAACAAACCCTGGACGGAAGTAGCAGACAACTGGGCCGTCAGCGGGATACTTTTTTATTTTTCGAGCGCATTATTTCTCTTCATTTTTTCGAATTATCTGTTACAGCATGTCAGCAAACAGGCTAATATACTGGTCTGGAACATTCATGCAGGCATAGTATTGCTGATGTACCTGTTGCTGACAGTTACCTTTCTAAAATCCGACCGATGAACGATAATCTCTATATGCTCATTTTGCTGGCTATGCTGGGCACGGCATTACTGGTAGTATCATTTATAGTATTGCAGATCAGGAGCCAGAATAAAGTGTTGCTGCAGAAAAGAAGAATGCAGGAGGCGGAACTGTTTCATCAGAAAGCACTGCTGGAGGCTATGATCACCTCGCAGGAGGCAGAGCGGAAGAGGATCGGGATGGATCTGCATGATGAGGTGGGGGTGGTGCTGGCGGCCTTACGTATGAATATGGAAAAACTTGCAGCAGGGGGTAATGCTTCGGCAGCTTCTCTGATACCGTTTAAATCGGGCATTGATCGTGTAATGGAAAATGTACGGCATATTGCCCATTCGCTTTCTCCGCGCATATCCGGAAGCTTTGGGTTTTATGATGCGCTTCATGAACTCACAGATGAGATAAACCGTTCCGGAAAAATTACAGTGGCGGTTCATTTTCCCGAACAGCATCAACCGGTATTTGCAGATGGTCAGCATGCTATGGCCCTTTATCGGGTACTGGCAGAATTGATCAGCAATACGGTAAAACATGCTCTGGCCACCGGCATTAAGATCGGTGTGATGCTTGTAAACGGGCGGATGGAAATTGAATATGAAGACAATGGTAAAGGGATGCCTGCCGGCGACAGGCCGGCAAAGGGTATGGGCCTGCACAATATCGAAAGCCGGCTGACAATGATTGGTGCCAGTTGGCAGGTACATACAGAATCAGGAAAGGGATACCGGATATTTATTTCAACACCGCTTAAATAAATGGATATGGAACCGATCCGCATCGCATTGGTTGACGATCAGTTGCTGTTCAGGCAAAGCCTGTCGATGCTGATGCAGGGAGAACCGGATATTGACCTGGTACTGGAATCGGATAACGGAGAAAATTGCCTGCAGGGACTAGCCACATTAAGTAAGTTGCCCGATATCCTGCTGGCAGATATGGAAATGCCGGGTATGGATGGGATTGAACTGAGCGAAAGACTGCACCGGCTTTATCCCTCTGTCAGACTGATGATTTTGTCGGTACATGCCGGCGAGCGGCTGATAGCCCGTATGATAGACCAGGGAGCCAGTGGATATCTTACCAAAAACTGTGATAAAGCCGAATTGATGACGGCATTGTACACCATTCATTCTACCGGTTACTATCTGAACAATCGCGTGCTGAATGCTTTGCGGAATGTGTCGCGCAATAATGCCGTTTCTCCTAAAAATACCAATGGTGTACCTGTTGTATTATCAAAAAGAGAAAAAGAAATACTTCATCTGATCTGTAAGGAATACAGTACCTCGGAGATAGCTCAGCACCTGTACCTGAGCCCGCGCACCGTAGAAGGACACCGCAATAACCTGCTTCAGAAAACCGGCCGGCGCAATACAGCCGGGCTGGTCCTTTTTGCCCTCAAATACCGCCTCTTCGAAACAGCCTACTGAACCAGGTATTTCTACCTGGTTTTTAAATACGGTATAACTACCTGCCGCTGACCCTTATCGGCAACGTTAATTTGTTCTGCAGCCGGCAGCCAGCGATTTATTTGTTAACCGTTAAACCATTTTTTATGCAAAAGGAAAACGTCGTTCATGCAGATATCCCTTTTCCGCAAAGCCAGATGGAAGAAGTGAAAAGAACAACCGAATACCCCTACAATTATGTATGCCGGCTGGAAAGCAAATTTGCCAAAGCGTTTACTTCCGGTACCGGAACGCTTATTGGTGACCGGTATGTACTTACAGCAGCGCATAACCTGTTGAATGATGATTATGGAAAGGCAACGGAGGTACGTATTAGTCCTGGTCAGAGCGGCGATCAGCTGCCTTTCGGACAGCAGGTGTCTGATACATTTATTTATACAGAGGAATATGCGTCTCATCCCGCACCATATCCCGCCGGCGAAGGAGTGGTCGACTACACCCGTTTTATTTACGATTATGCAGTGATACGCCTGGCTAAGCCTTTCTTCAGAGAAAATCCGCTGCGGCCTTATGTGGCTTCCTACGGAGAACTTGACCGGAAGCAAGGGCTTATCATTGGTTATCCCGGTTGCAAACCGGCAGGTACTATGTGGAAGGCAGAGCACAGCATTCAGGCCAATGCAGATCAGGAAGAGCTGCTTTTTTACCGGATATCTACCTGCCCCGGCGATAGTGGTGCGGCGGTTCTCTGCAATGTGAAAGATCAGTTGCGGGTAGTAGGAGTACATGTGGCTGGTTCCGAATTTCTCCAGTCCAATTTCGGCGTTCGTATCAATGATGAAGTATATAAAAATATACTCCGGTGGACGAGCTGATAGATACCTGCTCGTTCTGTATTTCAACAACAATTTTATCGTTTTTCTTAACCATTTAAAACCTATCATTATGGGACAGGGACCTTCTATTCAACAAATGGCCGAAAAAGAACAGGCCTTTCGCGATTATCTGACGCAGATCAGAGGTGAGTTGGAAAAAGACAAGACAAAGGACACAGAAAACCTGCAGAAGGAAATTGATGGCTATTACAAAAAGGGAGGCTGGGAGTATAAGCCAATGCTTCAGCTGGATAAAGTAGAGGTACAGCAGGTGTCTTCCTGGTCGCTCGACAACATTGTAAAAATGCTGAATGCGGTATCGTCGGCCATATTCGGCAACGATGATCCACCCGAAGGGGTCAATGTGGAAAAACCTGCAGATCTGACCAAATCCATGCAATACCTCGAAAATCTTTCGCTGATGGTGGTCAGCAAAGCCTTTTCAGCCATACAGGGTATCCTGCAAACCTTTGCCACAGAATCTTCCTACAAGGGACAGTCTATCACCAAAGTGGAGGTAGTGGCACCTGGCATTACGGTGTTTATTTCCATACGGTCTGATATCTGGAAGAACAGGGGTTTTTTCAACAATGATTCCATAGCTCAGTACCTGTTTATTGTCCGTTCTTTTTTCTCTCTGGAACAGGCCGGGGATATGTCAAAGATCAACGATGTACAGGTATATGAAGAGTTGAAGGAGTCCTTCCGTATACGAATCTCAGCACTGAGCGAAAAGATCGCTGACCCGAAAACCCCGTTTTCGGCCATGGAAGAGCTGGATCAGGAGTTGGGTTTCTATGCCAGCAAACTGAGTGATATCCAGGGTATGATCGAATCGCTGGAAACAAAAAAGAATACGGAACTGCGCCGTTCACTCCGCCACTCTGCTCAAAAAAGGCTCAGGGAACATGCTCAGCCTGCTTAAACATGCAGATTACCCTGTTATCAAAAGCCCCTGTCTAAAACAGGGGCTTTTACACTATATCCGGTTGTTTCACTTCTACAGGAGTATTATGATTGCTATGTTACCGAATGAGTAGTATACTTCCTTTTTTGGTAATCACACGGCCGGTATAATCCACTCCCTGTACCATGTAAACGAAGTTTCCACTGCTTTGCGGCTGACCTCCCACCATACCATCCCATCCCCGGCCAATACTGGCAGTGCTGAAGATTAATTGCCCCCAGCGGTTGAATATGCGGAAATAATTGAGCCGGGTAATACCCACACATACGGGTATGATCATATCATTGAGTCCATCTGCATTGGGGGTAAATGCGTTGGGCATGAATATATCGGCAGCCGTCTTAAAGATCTTAACCGTAATGTTATCGGAAGCAGTACATCCTGCGGGTGTACTCGCAGTGGCCACATAAGTGATCTGATCGGGGCTGCCGCTGGTAAAAGTCGCCACAGGATTGGCAATACCGGCATTGTTTAAATAACTGACAGGAGTCCATGAAAATAAACTGGCTTCCGCACTACTGGAACTGGCCTGCAATTGTAGTGGCTGACCAATGACCACGCTGGTGTCGTTGCCGGCAAATACTGAAATCTTTGGTGCTACATGTACCGGTAAACGTGCTGTAAATGCGTTGGGACAACCGGCATTGTAGACAGACAACAGTAATGCCGTGCTGCTGGCAGGAGTGACAGTACCTGCAATTGTATAAGGCAATACCGGTACAGTACCATTTCCCGAAGCCAGCACTATAGATGGATTGCTCCAGGTATAACTGGTACCGGTTGTAATACTGGCGGTAAATGCAGCCGATTTGCCATAACAGATGGAGGCGGTATCGGGTACAAAAGCGGCGGCTGCGATAGGAGTAGGGAAATAATGAATGCTGGCCGTAAGGCTGGTGTCGGCAGGACATACACCGTTTTTTACAATGACGCGATAGTGAGTTGTGGTGGTGATCGCAGCAGGTTGATAGGATTGTTGTAATCCGGCTGCGGAAAGATTATTCCAGTTGATATTATCTGTTGATGATTGCCAGCTGACTACAGTGCCATTACTCGCATTTAACTGAAGGGTAGGCCGGGTAGTTTCACCCTGGCAGATATTGGTGCTGGCAGGAGAGAGATTGCCACCGGCAGACCGGCTGTTGACAGTGACAACAGCAGCCTGACTGGTATCAATACTACAGGTATTACCGTTTTGTATCAGTGTGGCATAATGAGTGGTTGTCTGCAGGTTTTGCGCGAGATAACTATTGCCTGTTGTATTCAGGCTGTTCCAGTTAATACCATCAGCAGACGATAGCCAGTTGAGAATGCTGCCGCGGTAACCGGCTGCAGTAAGCAGGGTACTGTTGTTGCCCGCGCAAACAACCTGATCGCTATTCACCTGTCCGGCTATAGTAGGTAAAGTGGTGGTCACAGCCAGTGTATCTTTCAGGTTGGCACAGCTATTGGCCTGCTGCACGATAATATTGCCGCCATTATTCCCCACTTTTACGCGAATGGTATTGGTATTGGCACCAGAAAGAATCGTCCAGCCAGCCGGAACTGTCCAGTTGTAGCTGGCGCCTGCCAGTGCGGGAATGGAATAGGTAAGTTCGCTATTGGTACAGGCAGTAGAACTGCCGCTGATCTCCAGGCCTGCACAGGTATTACGCAAAGCCACATAGGCATAGGCAAAATGGGCGCCGGGTGTACAATTGTCTGCTTCAAATGTAAGGGTCACCTGCTGTCCGCGATAGGGGGAAAGATCAAAAGTGACCTCTGTCCAGTTTTTGGTCCATACATCCTGCAGCCAGGTACCTGTGTTATTATTTGTACCGGAATAAGACAGAAATAGAACCGGGCTGTTGGTAAATCCATTGGCCAGGGCGGCGGCGGTATCCAATGTGGCGCCTGTTGATGAATTGCCGCCATTGTTGCCGGCATTGTTCAGTGTAGGCAGGTAATACTCCGGAGATGCACACGTGATGACACCGGCGCTGGTACGCAGGGTCGCTTTAAAAAGCGGTTGCTGGTTAGAATTGTGTGTGCCGTTTTCGAGAACCAATGCATAGGCATAGGTCATGGTATAAGGTACGGCAGCAGAGCCGGCCGGTACATTGATGGTGTAGGTTATAGCGCGTGTAAAACCGCCAGGATTACGACTCGTAGAGTTGAGATCGTGTGAATTGGTAGTAGATCCCAGTTGTACCGAATAGTTATACGCATACCCGTTAATGACAGGTATGGTTGGAAATGCACCAAAATGATCACTGAAAGAGCTGGTGATGACCTGGATGCCGGTATTGGTAAGACTGTATTCGGGTATGGTTGTAACGCCGTTGTTAGGAAATGGATAGTTCAGGACTGCACCTCCAACCAATCCCGTACTGGCCGACCAGCTGGATAAATCACCGCCGGAAAAATTAATATTGACCGGACAGGCTTGATTCTGGCTATAGGCAGGAATAGCCAATAACAGCAGAACGGATAACCATAAAGTCGCTCGTATAGAAGACATATAGATTAAAAGTAACAGTTCATCATCGTGACCGGCCGTCTGATCGATGATCCCCGGTTTTGAATCGGTGATCCTTTATTGCAGACGGTTTCTCCGGCTCAGTATTGCAGCCGCAGCAAGGATAACAGTTGGAGGGAGTAAGCGCTTCTTCGAATTACGCTATTCATTTCAAAAATACAGATTCCGGCTGTTTTTTCAAGGTACCTGAGCTTCCAGAAAAGCGGTGATTTTTTCATAAGAATCAACCAGATTAGAGCCGGCCCAGCCATGTCCTTCGGACGGATAATAGACATACTTGCTGGTAACGCCGTTGGCCTCCAACGCAGCCAGAAGTATATTGGCCTGACTGGGTGGAACCAATTCATCCTGACCTCCTTGTAACAACAGGGTAGGTGGGCAACCGGCATGCACGAACGTAACCGGGCTGCTTTGTGTATACAACGTAGTAGCCTGTGCCGGAGTTGCTCCAAGAGCAAAATTGAGAAGAAAAGCAGCTGTGGCATTATCGTTATATAATGAGATCAGATCGGCAGGACCAAAAAATGAAATTACAGCCCTGGGTTTTACCGGGTTGTTGTATTTATAAGACTGCAACAGCGCCAGGTGCCCGCCGGCACTTGCTCCCAATAATACGAACCGATCAGAGATCCTAAAGCGTATCCGCTGATCATAGATAAACTGGATAGCTGCACGAATATCATCTTCCTGTGCCGGAAAACGGTTGTTGTCTGTCGTGGCCAACCGGTAATTTAGATTGAAAACCGCATAATCTGGAAGTCGCTGGCGTATTACCGGAATAGCTTCATTGAAATCAGATTTATCGCCGGACGCCCAGCCACCTCCATGAATCATGATCAGTACTTTGGTGTGTTGTAGGGTGCGATCAGCCGGCAGATAAATGTCCATTTTCTGTTGCAACTCGTTGCCATAAGCCACATTTAATTGTTGCCCGTTCACCGTATCGGGATTCTTCCGACAGGCCCCTGTTAGTATTATCAAACTGATCCAAAAATATTTAGACATGATAAAAGCGTTTGATGATAAATACTGCCGGCTTCAAAGTTCGAATAATTTAAAATAAACAGATAAGGAAAATGAAAAGCTATTATATGACAATCAGTAAAAACCTGCACAGGTCAGTACAAGTAATTTACCTGCTGTCGTTATGATTTTAATAAATGGGTCGTATTGATTTTGTTGAGCAGAGATTGCGCATGTAAAAGTGAAAGTCGATTGATTTCTATTTTGTTAAACGAAATCATGGTGTGTATAGTGCCAGTGTTTACCGTTTTCATTTTGGCAGAGGAACAAAAAAACTTCAATACTGTTGATTTTTGAATCTATAAATGTTTTAGTTTTAGTATGATGCTGTTGAAAGCATTGCCCACTTCAATACTTACAGGGTAAACCCTTATTTGTACCGGTGGCTGATGTGTGATAATCTTTTTTGACGATTGTAGTAATATTATTAAACCTCCCATCCATCATGAAAATTCCTTCTTTACCGGGAAAGGCTTTTCTTCGCCTGCTCCTATCAGCCCTGATCTCTTACTTCTATATTAATTGGGATTTTCGAACCAGGTACCTGTTCTAAGCAGTTGCAGAACAGGAGGTGTTGCATTGAGGTTACTCCAAACGGGAGGTATTCGCAGATACTTTTATTGATTCACTCAGTATAGTAAAATGTATTGACAGGCGTGATTTCTGGTCGTTTGCCCAGCGGATAAGCACTGGAAATATGTTTTTGCCTTCGGATTTACCGGTTTTTTTAACGGTTAGTCAAAACCAGTTTATGAGAAGATCTTTTAACCTTATACTACTGATAGCTTACTTGTTTTTTGTAGCCGGCGCTTCTGCCCAGGACTCCTCCGGGGTTAATTCTATTCCTTCAAAATATTACGACAAAATTTCTGCGAAAGCCAATGGCCTGGGAACGCAACTGGATAGAAAAACGGAAAAATATCTTCGAAAAGTTGAAAGACAGGAAAGAAAGGTCTATAAAAAGTTATGGAAAAAGGATTCCGTTAAAGCGAAAGAGTTGTTCGGAAATATAAACGAACGTTATACAAACTTACAGGAGCAAGCCAGGAAAAACGCAGGCCAGTTGACAGCTTTTTCAAGAGTATATAACAGTAAACTGGATTCTCTTTCCACCGCTTTTGCTTTTCTGGAAAAAGGGAAATTAGTTGCTCCCGGTTCGCTGGATAAATTGCAAAACGGAATAAACAGTCTGGGCAGTTTGCGGAATAAACTTGACGAAGCCGAGCAGGTTAAGAAGTATCTGAAAGAGAGAAAAAAGCTGCTTTCAGAACAGTTGCAAAGGCTGGGAATGCTGAAAGAATTGAAAAAGTTTAATAAGCATATATACTATTATCAGCAACAGGTTTCGGACTATAAAGAGATGTTAAACGCATCTTCCCGGCCGGAAGAAAAGATCCTGGGCCTGTTGGATAAGATTCCTGCCTTCAGAAACTTTTTTGCGACCAATTCACAGCTCGCTTCTTTATTTAATCTCCCGGGATCTTCTGGCAACAATAATAATGGGGCGTTGCAGGCGGGGCTCCAGACAAGAGCGTCTGTTTTGCAGGAGATGCAATCAAGATTCGGAAGCAGTGGAGGTATACAACAAATGGTGCAACAAAATTTACAATCGGCGCAGAGTCACATAAACGGGATAAAAGACAGATTGAATCAATATCTGCCTAATGGGGGAAGCAGCGACGATGAGGCTCCCGACTTTAAACCAAACCGGCAGAGAACAAAATCGCTCTGGCAAAGAATAGAATTGGGCCTAAACTTTCAGAATACAAGAAGCAATAATCTGCTCCCTGCTGCGAGTAATATAGGCGTATCAATCGGGTATAAGCTGAATGATAAAAGTGTGCTCGGGTTAGGCGTTGCATATAAAGTGGGCTGGGGTAAGGATATACGGCATATTAAGATTACTCACCAGGGAGCAGGGGTACGTGCTTTTGTGGACTGGAAGCTGAAAGGTAGTTTTTACCTGAGTGGCGGATATGAAATGAACTATAACAGTGCATTTAAGAATATTGAACAACTAAAGCGTTTTAATGCCTGGCAGCAGAGCGGATTAATAGGAGTGAGCAAGATCGTATCAATGAACAGTAACCTGTTTAAAAAGACAAAACTGCAATTGATGTGGGACCTGATGAGTTACCGGCAAATGCCCAGATCCCAGCCAATAATTTTCAGAATAGGATACTCCTTAAAATAAAATGGTTAGTAAACGAAAACAGAGGTAAGTACTGTTTTAAAAATTGAACCTGAACTTATGGGCAATAAAATAATTTGTATGAAAAAAAGGCTTTCCGCTATTATCATAATGACAATAGTAAATTCTTATTGCGGATTTTCTCAATTCAACTCGCCTAATCCATCATCTCCATCTGCAACGCTGGCATCTTCAATGGAGAGTATTAAAATGAATAATGATCTGTATAATGGGAAAGTTAATGTCTCAATACCATTGACAAATTATGAGTTTGAAGGAATCAATTTTCCTGTGACTTTAAATTACATCGCAGGCAACGGAATTTTCGCTGATCAGACACCTGGCTGGGCGGGACTGGGCTGGAACTTAACTGCTGGAGGATTTATTCACAGAACTATAAGAGGCAGGCCCGATGAAACAAGAGATTTTGAAACATTTCATGACAAAGTCTATTTTAGCCCCACCAGCTATCTTTATGAAAAGTCCACTAATTTAAATGCGACCGATTTCTCCTATTTTTCGAATATAACCAAGCTGCAGAACTCATCTACCTGGTATACGCAGGCTAATGCGAATACATTAAAGCCATCACAATCTAATTACAGCTATTCATTGCCTTACGGAGCGTATAGTGGGACAAGAAGTTTCTTTAATCATCATCCTATGTACGACCTGGCACCTGATGAATTTACATTCTCTTTTGGTAATTTTTCCGGCAGGTTCTATTATAATTTTCAGGGAAACTGGGTGGTACAAAGCAATGATGGACGTAGTTATACAGTGGCTATGTATACAGGAGAGCAATACATCAACTCGGGACAGCGGGCGGCAAGGATTATCAAGTATTTTGTCCTCACCTCAGACTCAGGAGTTAGATATTATTTTGGGAATAGTGATATTAATGCCCCATTCAGCAGCCAGTATTTTGATTATTCACACTCCTCTTCGGTGCTTCCATTTGATCCGTTTGAGTCAAATCCTGTGCCCGGAGCCACGTATGTGGAAATAGTGCCACATACCTGGCATTTAACAAAAGTGGAAAATATAAAGACAGGGTCAGTCATCACCCTGGATTATAAGTTCAGTGGGTGGACATATTATAAATCGAAACAGGCCTGGGGGCATCAGGGGGGTATGGTTTATTCCAATAATCAGATTTTTTACTCGGATCCTAATAACTGGAATTCACTTTACCGCCTCTCTGCAATAAGCAAGGTTGCTACAAAGGCATGGACGTTGACTGCTATCAATTTTCCAGACAATGTTAAGATTGAATTTACTTCTACTCCATCGACACAGCTGTCTACCGACGAAACACTGGGCTATACAGATAACGCCGGCTTTTATCAATACGAAGATATGTATTCGGTTGCCGGGCATTATAACACACTGCTTAGCCTGAACAGGGTCGATTTAAAGCATAATAATCAGACGATAAAAGGCATTGGTTTTACCTATACCGGAAGTTTGACCGAACGGCTCAAATTAAGTTCACTTAGCATTGGTGGTGGCGCGGGGACTTATGACCAGCAATATTCATTTATTTATAACACAACAGCTCTGCCAGCATATGCTTCTGGTAAAATCGATCACTGGGGTTTCTATAATAATAAAGATTTTTTCTCGAGCGTGGCGGCTCCTTACAATGACTACACTAAATTGTCAGGATATTCTCAGTATCGTGAACCGGACTATGCCTATACTTCGGCCGAAATGCTGACGGGGCTTACTCTGCCCACCGGCGGCAGTCTTGCTTTTGAATATGAACCGAATGATTATTCAAAGAAACTAAATGATGATTATACTATTTCCGGCGTTTCGAATACCCAGGGTGGGGGAGTGAGAATCAAAAAGGTTATAACCCGATCCTACTCGGGTGATGCTGGTATTGAAAAAATATATGAATACACAGTACCCGGCAGTCAGTCATCGAGCGGAGTCCTTGGTTCCCGTCCGCAACTTTACCTGACCGGCACCAGTTCAAATTTTGCTTTTAATGCAAACGGGTATAAGCCTGCCTTTTATGATGGAAGCGCGGTGACGTATAGTTATGTCAGGGAAAAGGAGTTTAATAATGGTTATATCCTGTATAACTATACAAACTATGATAACGGGTTTAATAATGAACCGCCAGTCGAAACAAATACCGGCCCGATTACTTACTTCCCTTATGCATACAAAAACAATTCATTCAAAAGAGGGAAAGTAAAATCTCAGAAGATATTTACGGAAAACAATACTTTATTGAAAGAACTGACTTTCTATTACGAACATGAAAACAGTGAATCTGCCAAGCCGGAGGTTCGTAGTCTTTTTTACAAAGAACAGGGGACATTGCAGTATTTCTACGCAGCGGTCAGCGAAAGGGTATACAATGATTATCTGACAGAAACTCTGGAGTATGATAATTCTGCGTCGGGAACAATTACCAATCAGACCAAGACCAGTTATGACCAGTATGGAAACGTGAAAGAAACTTCTGTTCTTACAAACGATGCACAGGTTATAGTTACAAAATTTAAATACTCCTACGAATACCCAGCGGGAGGTACTGATAATGCTTCTTTGGGGATTTACAATTTGAACAATAATGGTATTAAAGATGCTGTAATAGAAAAGCTGATAATACGACAGGGCGTAAACGGTGCAAGTCCAAAAGTAATAGGAGGTACGATCTATCAGTATTCAAATCAATCCTTATTTGTCAAATATGAATATGCATTGCAATTATATAGCCCGATCGGGTTGTCATTGTTCTCGCAATCGACAATTGCAGGCGGAAGTTTTCAGAAAGATTCAAGGTATAACTCACAGCCTGAGAACGAATTCAGTGTTTATGATTCGAAAGGAAATGTGCTGGAGGTGATTTCCAAAAGCGGCCCAGTTAAGTCTTATATATGGGGGTACAATAAAACCTATCTGGTGGCCAGCATTGTAGGCGCAGGCTACGGCACTGCAATGTCGCTCCTTAATCAAACCACCCTTGATGCTCCGGCAGATGATGTTACACTCAGAAATCATCTGAATGCACTTCGTGGTATCTCAGGAGCGTTTGTTACCACTTATACATATAAGCCAATTGTCGGTGTGACCAGTGAAACAGATCCCAACGGGATCAGTAAGTACTACTCCTACGATGAATTTAACCGGATATCCTTAGTAAAGGATAAAGATGGAAAAATAGTAACCAAGTACTGCTATAACTATGCAGGTCAGCCAGAGAATTGTGAAAGCAAGAGTACGGTCAATTCATGGAATACCACTTCGATGCCATACACGCTTACGCTGACCAATACATCTACAAGCGCAGTTCTTTCTTATTCCGTTTATCCTACATCGGCCCAGCAAATACTGGCATCTATACCGGCAGGAACGTATAATGCCACACTCACGCCCATGTATAGTGGCTCGGGTAATATAGAGTTGAATGTGAACGGCAGTATACAAACAGGTATATCGTTTACACTGAACAATCTTGATATATTCGGTGATATTCTTTTCCGGCTTACGGCGTTGCCTCCATCAGGGCCATGCTCCTTTACAATGAACAGTGGATTTGGTACGCCTACAAACAGTATTAACAACAATGGAACTACAGCAAGTGGATATATTGTTTTTTATTCCACTTCGGCTATATATCAGGGTAATTCATACAATGTTGCCAAAATCAATGGAGGCTGTATTCCTGGCGGAACAAGAACATTCACTGCCACATCCAACGGTGTCACATGGACAATCACAATTCACTCAAACGGACAGATGTATTGTCAGATGGCGTACGGCTCGCCCACGCTGAATCCCAATACAACTGTTTATTTCAATTTTTCATACAATTTGTAAAAACTACAAATGAACCTGGCCGTTACTTAAAACTGACCGGCGACGGCATGTTTCTTTTCAGAATGATAACGGGCAGTTGATAGCAGTTTTCTTTCATGTATAAAAGCTGCTAACCGGCAAAGAGAATAAAAAGACAGACTAATTATTATTATTCGTTGAAATTGTTCAGCATGAAAAATATATTGTTAGCAATAATCTTTATGGCTCCGGCACTGTTTTTCAGTTTTACAGGCACTAAAGCACAGAGTCCCCAGCCGTTGATTGATCCGTATAACCCGAGTACAATAAAGATTAATTATGTTCGAAGCTGGCAGCCATTGAAAGCCGAGGGTAACCCTAACAATATCACTTCATCTGCAGATCCTTCCGATTACCGTATGACTACGCAGTATCTGGATGGGTTGGGCAGGCATATTCAGACTGTTTCAAAAAAAACAAGCCCTTTGCAGAAAGATATTGTTAGTGCTGCATTATATGATGAGACAGGGAGGGAGAGGTTTAAATATCTTTCTTTCGCTTCTGTTGACAATGACGGAGTGTTTAAATTAAACCCGTTTCAACAACAAAAAGATTTCTACAATGGCTTATTAGCCGGACAATCTGATGAAACTAATATAGGAGCTGATAATTTGAATTGGGCTTATTCAAAAACGAATTTTGAGGCATCTCCTTTAAAACGGGTTAGTGAAACGTTTGCGCCTGGAACAAACTGGGTAGGCAGTGAAACGACTGCATCTCCACACGCAGTAAAAATGAAGTACTGGACAAATACATTAACCGACGATGTCAGAAAATGGACCATTAACCCCGGTACCCCCGATTTTTATGTCACTATTGTAAATAATGGAAATGGAACTCAAACTGTCACATATTACTGGACCGCTGCACTTTCGACAGGGTCTACTACCAGTTTCATTGATTACAGAAGTTTACCCAGCGGCACCTGGAATAGCATAAGCAATAACCCGGGTACAGCTACTTCTCCGAGAACATATACGATGCCGGTAGGCACTTATGAGTTTAGTGTTGCATTCTGGAAAAACAGTGCTTATACTCCAAGGACTATTTATAACCCGTCAGGCGGTAATAACTCTGCTGGTGTATGGGGAACTTATTCAGCTTCGGGTAGCTATGCGGCAGGAGAACTTTATAAGAATGTTGTTGAAAATGAGCATGGTAATCAGCTAATCGAGTTTAAGGATAAGGAAGGGAAAATTATCCTTAAAAAGGTCCAATTATCAGCTGTTGCAGATGATGGGACAGGCAGAGGGCATCTGGGGTGGTTATGCACTTACTATATATATGATGAGCTCGGTAATCTGAGGTGTGTGGTTCAGCCGCAGGCTGTAAAACTTATGAATGATGCCCAGAACTGGGACCTGTCGCCGTACCTGAATGGGTTTTGTTTTCGGTATGAGTTTGACGACCGGAAACGAATGATCATGAAAAAAATACCAGGTGCGGGAGAGGTTTGCCTGGTGTATGATAAACGGGGCAGACTGGTAATGACCCAGGATGCCAATCTGAGGTTTGCCACACCAACGGCAAAATGGCTGGTCACTAAATATGATGAGTTTAACAGAATTATTGAATCGGGTTTATGGGAAAGTGCTGTTGACTTCTCGACGCAGATGCAAAGTGCTGCGGTAAGCACTTCCTACCCGGTAACGAGCTCGGGATATGAAAAGCTGTCTGAAAATCACTATGATGATTATGCAGGACTTCCATCCGGATTATCATCAGGTTTGAATACCACTTATATTAATGGCAGCAATTTTTTTACATCTTATAACACAGCCCCGGAATATGCGCAGCAGATTGCGCAGGGTACAGTGGCAAAAGGAAAACTAACATGGAAAAGGGTGAAGATACTGGGTACGTCTTCTTCATTTATTGAAACAGTGAATATTTATGATGATAAAGAACGAATAATACAGGTACAGGAAAGGAATCCGACCGGAGGTATTGACATAATCACTACCCAGTATGATTTTAGTGGTAAGGCAGTTCGTACACATCAGTATAGTAATAAACTTGCGGGAACAACACACTATCTGGAATTGCTTACAAAATTTCAGTATGATCATGCCGGGAGACTGATTGATATCAAAAAGAAGCTGACCAGTAATGGAACTGCTTTTCCCGAAAAGACGATTGCCAGTATGGTATATGATGAGAATGGACGATTGAAATCCAAAGTGCTCGGATCAAACCTGGAAACAGAAAACTTTGACTACAATATCAGGGATTGGATACTTGGGATGAACAGGAATTACCTTTCATTGCAGGGACAAAGCGGAACTTACCGGTTTGGGTATGAATTAGGATACGATAAACTGACCAATAAAACGGGCCAGAGTTTTTCGGGACAAGTGACAGGGGGCAATACTATTGCTCAGTATAACGGAAATATCAACGGTATGGCGTGGAAAAGTGATGGAGATGATGTCAGGAGAATTTAT
Organism: Chitinophagaceae bacterium; assembly: GCA_047600605.1. Classification (GTDB taxonomy): domain Bacteria; phylum Bacteroidota; class Bacteroidia; order Chitinophagales; family Chitinophagaceae; genus CAYMZZ01. The sequence continues at coordinate 1,408,687 of JASGKK010000002.1, forward strand.
GATTTTGTACAGGATAAGACCAATCGTTTTTTGAAAGCAGATTTTAAACAGGATGACGGAACAGGCGCATGGAATAGCAATACCGCCAACTACAAAGTCCAGATGGGCGATGGCATAAATTCAGAGAGTGCTTATGATGCCAATGGTAACATCCTGAAGATGATCCAATACGGTTGGAAACCCGGAGGAAGTACAGATATTGATAATATGGTTTATACTTACTTCGATAAATCCAATAAGCTAAAAGCCGTAACGGAAACCGGTGGCGGAATGGCTATAAATAATTTAGGGGACTTTACGGATAAAAATACTTCAGCAGAAGACTATGGGTATGACAGGAACGGGAATATGATCTCTGATCTCAATAAGAAAATTATGGGCTCTACGGGCAATGACCTTGCGACAGGTGGGGCGATCAGCTACAACTTTCTGAATCTTCCTCAAAATATTTCAGTAACAAAGGATGACAACAGCGGACTCAGGGGAACCGCCACTTATCTGTATGACGCAACAGGAAACCGGTTGCAAAAAAATGTGATAGAAGGGACTAGGGAAGTCCGTACTATTTATCTGGGAAATGCTGTATATGAGGATGTATATGTTGGTGGTGTCCTTCAGACGCCTGCCGGTGGCAGCGGGAGCCTTCAGCTAATTGCTCATGAAGAAGGCAGGATAAGGGTGGATAATAACAATACACTAAGCCCGAATCCGTACGATTATTTTATCAAGGATCATTTAGGGAATGTACGGATGGTGATCACTGATGAATTAAGAAACACGCCTTATACTATACTTAGCTTTGAAAATGACGATCCGGGCACACCCCTGGTTAATGAACTCAGCGATCAGAATGCGCAATGGGAAAACAGCAGCGGTACCTCCATTAATGTGACGGGTGTCAGAACTTCGCGTCCTTCAGCAATGGGTACCAGTACGACCAATGGCAGTTATGTCAGGGAAATCAAACGGTCTACAGGAGCTATCGGAGCTGGAAAGCTTCTTAAAGTGATGGCTGGCGACCGCATACATGCCAGGGTTGACTATTACTATACCGTTTCAAATTCAGCAGCAAATAATACTTCTTCAAATCCGCTGAATAGTTTTGTTAATAGCCTGCTAGGCATTTTTTCTGTCAACCCCCAGGTAAGCAGTGCGCTGAAGAGTAATGCGACTGCCATTACCAATCATCTTTCTGCAGATTTTGGCTTTACTTCGGTTATTAATCCTGCACCCAATACGAGCGGTAGCAATGAAGCTCCCAAAGCTTACTTAAACATTTTGTTTTTTGATGATCAGTTTAAATACGATCCTACAAGTAGCATAGTGGTCAAAGCTGCATATGCCGTAAATAGCAGGCAGGTCATAGACAAGACTTTCTCGAATGCTGTAACGGCTAATAAAAGCGGTTATGTATATGCGTATTTCAGTAACGAAAGTGAAACACCGGTATCCTTCGATAATTTCATGCTCACACATGAGCACGGAAGCCTTCGTGAAGAAACACATTATTATCCTTTCGGGTTGGTAATGGCTGGTATAAGCAGTAAAGCGGTTAATCTGGGAGGACATTCTAATCAGGAAAAAACATTTCAGGGTCAGCAAAAGGATATTGATTTAGGGCTCGATTTGGTTCTATTCAAGTGGAGAAGTCATGACCCACAGACAGGCAGATTTCTTCAGGTTGATCCGCTTTCCGATAAATACCAGCACAATAGTACTTATGCTTTCAGTGAGAATAGTGTTATCAACGCAGTTGAGCTGGAAGGATTGGAGAAGATTGATCTGAATGATACAGGTATTAACCCTGAGAAACATAAGAATAAAGATGGTACTTACACCTTTACCCTTGGTCAGACAAAATATTCAAATGTGCAAATGATTCAACGGGGAGGGGAAAGTTTCTTTGATCTCAGTCCTTATCTGAAAGGGGGAGCTTTGTATTATAACAGTAAAAATGCGTTTGGGTGGAGTAATACAGGGGCAGCCGGCGATAAACTTTCCATTGACAATGATATATTTGATCCGCCATACAACCCCCGATACAACGATCCGGCTAAAGCTGAAGAAATTAATTGTGCAGGGATGGTTTTCCGGGAAAAAGATAAGGTGAATACGTTTATTGGTAAAGCAATGACCGAATCATATTTAAAACTATATGCTACTCCTGTGACCAATAAGACGGTATTTCGCGAAAGAGATGTTGTGATAACGTTTCAGAATGTTACCGGTTATACGCCAGGTTATATTGATGGAGCCGGTAAGTTTGTTGCAACCGGATCTGCTATGCCGATGGATGATTTTCATATTTTTGCAGCTCCCCTGGGACCAAGGGGCAAGCAATTGCCTAACTATGTCACAACAAACGGCCAACGACCTGTTTTTTCGGGCTTAACAAAGCAGGAAGCTGCAATACCTGTATATTGGAAAGCGACATCGAATGACCGGTATAATTTACCGCAGATGGAGAATGGACGTCCTTTGGTACTTAAACTGACATTTACAGTATCTGAATATATAATGAAATGAAAATTTCCGCTATGTGGCCTTTACTATTAATACTGCCTTTACTCAGTTGCCTGAATATAGGAGATAAAGCCAGGCAGGTTTGGAAATCGGTCGATTGCAAAAATCAATACCAGATCGAAATCTATAAGAATAAATCAGCAATAGATACAATTCGGTTGCGGGGAAGATATTATATTGATGAAAAGAATTATCTGGATATCGAAGGCGCAGGCAATAATATACAGACTTCCGATTCTTCCATTAAGTTTCTGGTAGTTTATAATAGTATTAAACAGCATTTTTCAGAACCAGATAAAATGAGTGGGCGTGATATGGAGGCCTTCTACCAGGTGGCGTTGCCATATAATCTTCATTGCATCCGTATGAACGATTCGACAATGAGGGTAGTGATGACGTCTAAAGCTGCTTTGAGTGGTTTTGAGGAATGTTTTTATAGGCAACAGGCTGCAAAAAAATAGTACTGAAGGTTTTCAGATCAGTATCCTGGTTTGATAGACTGCCGGATGTCAGGAATTCCAACATAATCTGCTTCAGTTTGCATGGCCTGGCTATGCTGGGAGATCAATGGTGTGCTAATAAATAAAAAAGATCGGCAAAAGCCGATCTTTTTTGTCAGTTGAGCTACTAGGATTCGAACCTAGACAGACAGAACCAAAATCTGTAGTGCTACCGTTACACCATAGCTCAATCCGAACCCGCCTCTTTCGATTTGGGAGTGCAAAAATAGGGGAACTGGGGTTTACTCCCAAATGCTTTTTGAAAAAAATATCCTGATCGGGGAGTGCATGGTTGGCTGTACCTGAGATGGTTAGCTATCTCCGACCGCTTATCAATGGATAGCAGGAGGTTACTGATTATTCCTTAATTTCCGGGTTACGAACACTAACTATCATGAGAAAAACTATTCTGACAGCCAGCCTGCTGTTTGGCCTGGCATTTACAGTGCCCGCTCAGTCCAAAACGGACAAACCCGAAAAAAGCGATTACAAAACCGGTAATCTGTCTGTGACCAGCCACCAGTTGAAACTGGCCAGCGGAGAGCAGCTTAATTACACGGCTACAACCGGCTATATGGATATCCGGGATGAAAAAGACACACTCAAAGCCAATCTTTTTTTTATTGCCTACACCAAAGACGGTGAACCGGACCCGGCCAAAAGGCCTATCCTGTTTTCCTTCAACGGTGGCCCCGGCTCCTCCAGCGTATGGCTGCACATGGGAGCACTCGGCCCTAAGATTGTGAAAATGACCGAAGAAGGTTATCCGTTGCCCCCACCTTATAAATACGAGGACAACCCGCTTACCTGGCTCGACAAGGCAGATATTGTATTCATTGACCCGATGATGACCGGCTTTACCCGCCCCGCAGGGCGTACTCCCCAAAGCGATTTTACCGGATATGATAATGATCTGCGTTTTGTGGGCGATTTTATCCGCCTTTATACCACGCGTTATAAACGCTGGTCGTCTCCCAAATTCATTGCCGGTGAAAGTTATGGTACCACCCGTGCAGCCGGTCTTTCCAACTACCTGCAGGACCGTCATGGATTATATGTAAACGGGATAGTACTGATTTCGGCTATTCTTGATTTTGGTACGGTTCGTACCGACAGGGGCAATGACCTGCCCTATGCGCTGCAACTCCCTACATTTGCTGCCACATCCTGGTATCACAAAAAACTGGGTAACCGTTACCCTTCGCTGAGCGGTCTGCTACAGCAGGTGCAGCAGTTTGCAATGGGCCCTTATCAGGCAGCACTCATGAAAGGCGACCAGTTGCAGGGAGCAGAGCGCCAGGCTATCATCCAGCAATTGCAGGATTTTACCGGCCTTTCCAAAGAATACCTCGACGAAACCAATATCCGGCTTTCGGTCGGACGTTTTAATAAAGAACTGTTACGTTCAGACAGGAAGACGGTTGGCCGTCTTGACTCCCGCATCATTGGTCAGGACTATGATCATGCCGGTGAGAGTTATGATTATGACCCCAGTTATGATCTGGCAATCTATGGCCCCTATACAGCTGCATTGAATGATTATGTGCGTCGTGAACTGAAATATGAAAATGATCTGCCGTATGAAATACTTACCGGCCGTGCCCGCCCCTGGGTCAACAGCCAGGATCGGTATCTCAACGTAGCCGAGAGCCTGCGCAGCGCCATGGTTAAAAACCCCGCCCTGAAAGTATGGATCTGCAATGGTTATTATGATATGGCTACTCCCTATTTTGCAACAGACTACGTGATCCATCATATGTTTCTCCCCGAAAATCTGCGGGGCAATATCAGCTTTACCTATTATGAAGCGGGTCATATGATGTATATCCATAAGCCCTCGCTGCAGCAATTGAAAAAAGATTATTCCAAATTCATGGACCAGGTGAAAGCCGCTATTCAGTAATGATATGAACCAACAACAACGCCGCGGTTTTCTGCGCAAATTGGGTGCTTTGACGGGAGCTGGTTTGCTGGCTTCCGTTTCTCAGCAGGCACGTGCTGCCCGCCTCGATCGTGCACTGCAGGAAGTGGCCCATCTTTCGGCCGATGAACTGGCAGCCGATGAGGATTTCTGGTATTACATCCAGCAATCGTTTACCGTAAATCCAGGCATCATCAACCTGAATAATGGAGGCGTATCACCTGCGCCACGTACGGTACAGGAAGCCATGAAACGTTATTATGATCTCAGCAATGAAGCTCCCAGTTATTATATGTGGCGGGTGCTGGATCAGGGACGTGAGCCATTGCGGCGTAACCTGGCCCGCCTGGCCGGCTGCGATGCGGAAGAAATTGCTATTAACCGCAACTCATCCGAAGGACTGGAGACTGTCATCTTTGGTCTGCAACTGAAGGCTGGTGATGAAGTAGTGGCTGCGCGGCAGGACTATCCCAATATGATCAATGCCTATAAACAGCGGGAGAAAAGAGATGGGATCAAAATAGTATGGATCAACCTCGAACTTCCGAGCGAAGATGAGGAGTACCTCGTACAGCAATATGTAAAAGCATTTACACCGCGTACCAAAGTGGTGCATATTACACATATCATCAACTGGAACGGACAGATACTGCCCGCAAAACGTATTGCACAGGAAGCGCATAAACGCGGTATAGAAGTCGTAGTGGATGGTGCGCACAGCTTCGCACATTTTAAATTCTCCATTCCCGACCTGGACGCTGATTATTTTGCCAGCAGTCTTCATAAATGGTTGTATGCACCTATCGGCAGTGGCTTATTGTATGTGAAAAAAGACAGGATCAGTAAAATATACCCCCTGTTTGCTACCAGCGATGATCCGCTGAAACCGGATATCCGGAAATTTGAAGCGTTGGGCACCCGGCCATTTTTTATTGAACAGGCGATCGGGAAAGCAATCGAGTTTCATGAAATGATCGGCAGCGAACGCAAGGAAAAACGCCTGCATTACCTGAAGAACTACTGGATGGAGAAAGTAAAAGACCTGCCCGGCGTTAAACTCAATACCTCGCTGAATCCCCGCTGGGGTTGCGCTATAGGCAATATTGGTATCGCAGGCAAAAAACCGGGTGAACTGGATGGTTTTCTGTTTAACCAATATAAGATACATAGTGTTGGTATAGAATGGGAGAACATTCATGGTGTACGTATCACGCCAAACGTATATACCAGCACGCGCGATCTGGATGTACTGGTCGAAGGGATCACTGCGTTTGTTAAAAAAAGCAGGTAGTACAGATGTATAAGGAGTATAAAGGGTTTAAAGAGTTTAAAAAGTATTTGACCATTCCGCTTTAAACTCTTTAAACCCTTTATACTCTTTATACCCGAATCTTTGTACCTTTTCAGAATGAAATATACATTACTCATTGCTATGGCTTTTGCTTCGCTGGCTTTCGTACCGCAGAAAAAAAAGCATGTTATCTTTTTTGGTGATTCCATTACCGAGGCGGGCGTAAAGCCGGGAGGCTACATCACACTGGTGGATAGCCTCTGCAAAAATGAAAAGCAGGAGAGCCGTTATCAATTTACCGGCGCCGGTATTGGTGGCAATAAAGTATATGACCTGTATCTGCGGATGGAAGAAGATGTTTTGAAAAAGAATCCGGATGTGGTAGTGATCTATGTAGGGGTGAATGATGTCTGGCATAAATCCTCTTTTGGCACCGGTACAGATCAGGATAAGTTTGTGAAATTTTATCAGGCTATTATCAATAAGCTCAAGGAAAAAAATATCCAGACTGTGCTGGTTACGCCGGCAGTGATAGGAGAAAAGGCCGATTTTTCGAATCCACAGGATGGCGATATGAATCAATACAGTCAGCTGATAAGAGACCTGGCACAGAAAAACAATTTACCCGTGGTAGATCTTCGCCAGTTGTTTTTGGAGTATATCCGGAAAAATAACCCATCTAACCAGGAGCGTAATATTCTGACCACAGACCGGGTACACCTTAATCAGAAAGGAAATCTGCTGGTGGCGGAAGCGATGTGGAAAGCTATAAAGGTGATCAACTGATCGGAAAATCACTGTTGTACGAAGAGATAACGGGAATGCCCGTGAAATAATTCTTCTGTCAGACATCTTTGTCAGTAGTAGGCCCGCGATGTATCGCGGGCCTACTGCATTTCCGAAGGCCCACAAAACATCTGTGCATAGATGTTTATCAAACTCCGTTTGCCACATTTATTTTTTAGAAAACACCCTGATCCGATTCCCATTTGCGGGATATCTTGCCGCTATGAAAGTAGATGGGGTATTGATTTTGCCGGGCCCACCGGTAAATCTTTTTGCGTAGCAGCTTGGGATAAAAATGCTGAAAGATGTTCTGATTTTTGCGCAGTCTTTTTAATATCCCCACTTCACTTAATACATGATAGCTGGCCGCGGCACAACGCATACCGAATATGGCATAGTCGTAGGGTGTTTGTTCGGAAAGCTCATTGAACAAAATGAGCAGCTCACTTTTTTGCTGGGCAGTCACAGGAATATGTACTTCGGCCCATTTGCTGGTAGCCGTATCCCAGTAGCGGGCGGGATTAATACGGAAATGCCCGGTGGGGTGACCATTTTGTGGCAGCAAGGGGTTTTTACCGGGCAAAAAATCCAGCACCTTACCATCCACTTCAATGTTTACGTGTCCACCTTTGATGCCGCCAAATACTTTCTTCTCTGTGTCTTTATACCCTTTGGCCGGACGTGAGCCATAAAGGAAATGCAGTTTGATCGTATCCGTTTGAGCGGCGAGAAAAAAGGGAGTGATCCAAAACAGACCGGTGATGAGAAGTTTCAGGCGGCTAGACATACTTCAATTTACGATACCTGCCCAACATTGGCCAGCGCCAGGACTAAAGGATATATTTTTTTAACAATTGTGAAATGATTGCAGGATACTCCAGGGGCAGAAGATGTCCTCCGTCCTGTATTATATCAGTGGTAACTCCCGCAGGCCGGGGCAGTATTCTGTCTTTTGTACCATGGATATGCATAATGGGAAGAAGATCAGTGGCAGATTTCCAATGGAGGATTGACCAGATGGCCCATCTCACAAAATCAGTGTCGGTATTCAGCGCAATTTGCCGAAAGGTTTGCCGGGCCGCAGCCGACCGTGCACCAAAGAGCCATTGTCCCGCCATACCACCCGGCAAAAGCAGAAAACGGGGCAGTACCCGATATAGCGGTAAATATTTTCCTAACCGGTACCAGCCGGGAAGTTGCCGGCTGTTTTGTATACTGCTCAGCAATATTACTTTGATAGAGGGATCGGTACGCAGCATTTCTGCGGCCAGCATTCCTCCAAAAGAGACGCCCACGATGGTAGGGGATGAGTCGGCAATCTGCTGACGGATCCGGATTGCATAATCAGATAAAGACTCCTTTGGCAGAGGTTTTATCCATGATACAAAAACGGGGTCGCACCACGACAGATCGAGCTTTTCAAATACACGTTTATCAGCTCCCAGCCCACTGATGAAATAGACCCGCTGCATAAAGAGATATTATGAGACCTCTACGAGGTAATAATTCTTTTTCCCTTTTTGTATGAGAATGTATTTGCCGTGCAGCAATTGCTGTGCAGAAACAGTTTCCTGTATCGCTTCTACTTTATGCCGGTTGATGCTTACGCCACCACCCTGTACTGTTTTACGGGCATCACCTTTGCTGGGAAAGATACCTGTCTCAGCCAGAAAACTCACTACATCAGGCGACTCGGCAAGGCGCGCTGGTGAGTAAGGTATTTTTACAATGCCGGAGAGGCTTTCGAGATCCTGAATACTCATTGACTCAGCCGGTGCAGATTGATTGGCAAAGATTTTTTGGGTGGTTTCAAGGGCTTTGGCCAGTTCTGCTTCGCCATGTACAAACCGTGTTACTTCTTCGGCCAGCCTTTTCTGCAACGTCTGTTTGCCGGGGTCCTGGCGGTGAGTGGCCAGCAGTTCATCCACTGTTGGTTTGTCGAGGAAGGTGAAAATGCGGATCCATTTTTCAGCATCGGCGTCTGTGGCCCTGATCCAGAACTGGTAAAAGTCGTAGGCAGATGTTTTGTCCAGATCGAGCCATACGTTACCCTGTTCTGTTTTCCCAAATTTGGTACCGTCTGCTTTGGTGATTAGCGGGCAGGTGAAGGCAAAGGCTTCACCGCCGGATTTGCGACGGACCAGTTCTGTACCCGTGGTGATGTTGCCCCACTGATCGCTGCCACCCATTTGCAGTTTACAGTTCTTATGTGTATACAGCCACCAGAAGTCATACCCCTGCATCAGCTGGTAGGCAAATTCGGTATAGCTGAGACCTACTTCACCTTCGATCCTCTTTTTCACACTATCCTTTGCCATCATATAGTTGATGGTGATGTGCTTGCCGGTATCGCGCAGAAAGTCGATGAAGCTGATGGTTTTGAACCAGTCATAGTTATTGGCCATTTCGGCGGCATTGGGTTTGGCCGCGTCAAAATCGAGGTAGCGTTCCAGTTGGGCTTTTACTCCGGCCACATTACGGTTGAGTGTGGCCTCATCCAGCAGGTTGCGTTCCTGGCTTTTGCCGCTGGGGTCGCCCACCATGCCGGTGGCACCGCCTACGAGGGCAATGGGTTTATGACCGGCGCGCTGCAGGTGCACCAGCAGCAGTATAGGGACCAGGCTGCCAATATGCAGGCTTTCGGCCGTCGGGTCAAAGCCGATATAGGCGGTAGTCATTTCCTTTTTCAACTGCTCTTCCGTTCCGGGCATCATATCCTGGATCATGCCCCGCCAGCGTAATTCTTCTATGAGGTTCATTGCTTTAAATCAAAAATTTAGGCGCAAAAGTAAGTCAGATAAGGGGAGCGACCCGGCTGAATGCAATATTTTTCTAAACACTTCGTTTTCAGTGGCTAGGTTTTTCCCTTAGTAAAACTATGATTTTACAGGGTGATGATCTAATTTTACAGGCCGACTTGACCCTGTAAGACTGCAACTTATTAATTGCTTATTAGAAAACGATCCGAATGAAGTCGCTCCGTTTATACCTTGTCCTCATGGGAACATTGTGTTCTGTATGTTCCTTTTCCCAATTCCGTAAGTATTCCAACGAATTTCTGAATATCGGTGCTGGCGCCCGGGGACTCGCCATGGGCAGTGCCCAGATCGCTTCCGTACAGGATGGTACGGCAGGATACTGGAATCCGGCCGGCCTGGTCGGGGTAAAAGACTATACCCAGCTCAACCTGATGCATGCCGAATATTTTGCAGGCATAGGTAAATATGATTTTGCCAGCATTGCTTTTCCTTCTGCCAACAACAAAAGAACATTTGCCATTACGGGTCTGCGCTTTGCAGTGGATGATATCATGAATACGCTATTCCTGGTTGAGCCGGATGGTTCGATTAATTATAATAATATACAGGCGTTCTCATCTGCCGACTATGCTTTCATGCTCTCTTTTGCACAACGCCTCAAGGATACAGAAAAGAAAAAAGTGCAGTTTGGTGTCAATGCCAAAGTGATCCATCGGAATGTCGGCAAGTTTGCCCGTGCCTGGGGTTTCGGAATCGATGCAGGTTTGCAGATACACCAGGGCAAATGGCGCTTTGGTATTACCGGCCGCGATATTACCACCACGTTCAATTCCTGGTCGTTCAGCTTTACAGAGCGCGAAAAAGAAGCGTTGTACCTTACCAATAATGAAATACCTGTCAAATCAACCGAAATGACCGCACCCCGCCTGGTGCTGGGTATTGCCCGCGAGTTCAGGCTTAGTAAGAAGACCAGCCTGCTGGCAGAAACCAATGTGGATCTCACTTTTGATGGCAAACGTAATACAGTGATCAGTGCTGATCCGGTGAGTGCCGATCCCAAACTGGGGCTTGAGCTGAATGTAAATAATGTATTCTTCCTGCGTGGCGGGATCAATAATTTTCAACGTGCACTGGCCGATGGAGATACCCTCAATCAAAAGAAGGTGTGGATTTATCAACCCAGTGCAGGAGCCGGATTCAAGATACAGAATGTCACCGTTGACTATGCATTCACCAACCTGGCCAACCAGTCCAACCCTTTGTTTACGCACGTATTTTCCCTGCGCCTCAACCTGGTGCCGCAGGATAAGAATAAAAAGAAGAAGTGATCTGTACGCTTAATACCCGAACTACATGAAACGATTTTTACTGCTTTTACTGATCTGCTGCTCTGCACTGGCCAAGGCCCAGGTGTATAATAATGAGTGGATCGACTATAATAAAACCTACTATAAATTCAGAGTCGGAAGTACCGGCCTGTATCGTATTACAGTAGATGCATTGGCCGGAATAGGCATGAGCAATGTAAACGCAGATCATTTCCAGCTTTGGCGCAATGGGGTGGAGATTCCGATTTATACTACCGCTCAGAATAGTCCTCTCACAACCGGTGGATATATTGAGTTCTGGGGAGAGATGAATGATGGTGTGCCGGATAAAATTATGTACAGGGATCCGCAATGGCAATTAAACGACCGGTATAGCCTGCAGACCGATTCTGCAGCCTATTTTCTGACTATTAATCCTGCAGGCAATAATCGCAGGCTTGCACCAACGGTCAACGATGTAGCGGGAAATACGCTGCCGGCAGAACCTTATTTCATGTATTCAGTTGAAACTAATTATAAAGCGAAGATCAATACAGGTCGTGCAGAACTGGTAGGGACATCTTATACATATTCCTCTTCATATGATTACGGCGAAGGGTATACCAGCGTTGATCTGGCAGGAGCCGCTTCTACTACCGTAAGTTATACCAATCTTCGCCCTTATACCGGGGCGGGGGCACCCAATCCCGTATTCAGTATCAATGCCGCAGGTAATGCAGTGAATCCTCGTTATTTCCGGGTCACATTGAATGGAGACAGCCTTATGGGGCCAACCATGGATTATTTCGACTATGTAAAAGCCAGTCAGCCTTTTCAGATATCCCAGATAGCTTCCGGCACCGCCAGTATCAATATTGCGAATCGCAGTTCTGTTACAAGTGACCGCATGGTGATAGCCAGGATGTGGATGACTTATCCACGCCTGTTTAATTTTAATGGAGCCGCATCATTTGCTTTCTCGCTTGATGCCAGTGCTGCCGGTAATTTTCTTGTTTTGGAAAATGTGCCAGTAACTGGTCCCATTGCCCCTGTTTTATATGATCTGACAAATGGTAAACGTTATGCCGCAGTGGCAAATTCAGCACCTTTCAGATACAAACTGGAGCCATCTGCAACTCCCCGCAACCTGGTACTGACAAGTCAGCAACCAGCCTACTACAAGACAATTACCTCTTTTGAGCAACGGAAGTTCATTGATTATTCAGAAGCCGGCAGGCAGGGCGATTACCTTATTGTTACGAACAGACTTCTTACTGCAGAATCAGGCGGGGCAGATCCTGTAGACGATTATCGTCTTTACAGAAGTTCTTCGCAGGGCGGGGCTTATAATGCCAAAACCTATCTGATTGATCAGCTCGAAGATCAATTTGCTTTCGGGATAAAAATGCATCCGCTTTCAATCCGCAATTTTCTCAGTTGGGCCAGAGTCCGCTTCAGCGATCCTTTGCGCAGCGTATTGCTGATAGGGAAAGGTATTGTATATACTCAGTTCAGAACCAACGAAGCTTCAGCCAACATTAAGCAGCTTAGCCTTGTACCTACTTTTGGCAACCCGGCATCTGACAATCTTCTTTCTGCTGAAGGGAGCAGCTCCATTCCTCTTACTCCCATCGGGCGTATTGCTGCTATTTCAAAAGATGAGATCAACGCGTATCTGCAGAAAGTGAAGGAATATGAGCAGCTTTATGATTACTCTTCGCCCGTCATTGCTGAAAAGGCCTGGATGAAAAACGTTGTTCATGTAGTAGGAGCCAGTGATAATAATACCAGCAGCCTGCTTACGGCTGCGCTTGATGGACACAAACGGATTATTGAAGATTCCTTTTATGCCGCCAATGTTCATACATTCTCTAAAACTTCAGCCGATGCGGTTCAACAGGTAGCCAGTGTACGGTTGAATAACCTGTTTAAGCAGGGTATTGGAGTCCTTACTTATTTTGGTCACTCCTCTTCCAATGCGCTTGAGTTCAACCTGGATAACCCGGAGGCCTATGATAATCCGGGCAAATACCCGGTGTTTATAGTAATGGGGTGTAACGCAGGAAGCTTTTATAATTACAACGTAGCACGTCTTTCTACCAAGGAAACGATTTCGGAGAAATATGTACTGGCCGAAGGGCGTGGAGCCGTAGCTTTTATGGCGAGTACACACCTGGGAATTATTCACTATCTGGATATCTACAATACCCGTAATTACCGGGCAATGGGCCAAACCCAGTATGGAAAAACACTGGGCGAATGTATGGATGAAGCTATCCGGCAGACTTTTGCGCTTACAACGGAGAATGACTTTTATGCGCGGTTCCAGTGCGAGCAGTTTACCCTGCACGGAGACCCTGCGATCAGGCTTTATACATCACCCAAACCAGATTATGCGATTGAAGATGCCATGGTCAGCATTGATCCCAAGTATATCCCGGTTTCAGAATCCAGCTTTAAAGTAACTGCCAGTTTTGTAAACCTCGGACGTTCACTTAACAGGGATGTAATCGTGGAGCTTAAAAGGACCTATCCCAATAATCATGTAGAAGTGATTAAACGGGATACTATACTTTTCAAAACTTATCAGGACTCCCTGTCATTTACCCTGCCGGTTGTTGCTACGCGCGACAGGGGGCTAAATAAAATAACGATCACCATCGACCCGGATAACCACATCGATGAATTGTATGAAACGAATAATACGGTTACAAAGGATGTTTATATAATAGAGGAAGATATACGACCTGTTTACCCTTATCCTTATTCAATTGTAAATCAGCAGGGGATTAAACTGGCCGTTTCAACAGCCAATCCATTTGCCCAGAATCATACCTATCTGATGGAAATGGATACGACCGAAAGCTATAATTCAGCCCTGAAAATAACACGGACAGTTCAGGCTGCAGGCGGATACATCGAATTTACACCCGGTATCAGTTTTGTTGATAGTACAGTTTATTACTGGCGCGTGGCTGCAGCGGTCACTACAGGCGATCCTGTATGGCATAGCAGTTCATTCCAGTATATTGCCAATGGCGGTACCGGTTTTTCGCAGGCACATTACGATCAGCATTTGAAATCAGCAATGTCGCATATCCGGATGGAGGAAGATCGCTTATGGACGTATGACTCTGTGACTAATAACCTATTTGTCAAAAACGGTGTATGGGGAAGTGCTATTACGACAGCCGGCGAGCTGGTAGTAAATGTCAACGACTCTTCATATATCCGCAACTCCTGTATCTATGGATTAATTTTCAACGTTTTTGATAAAAACACTTTTAAACCATGGACAAACCAGGGAACCGGAAGTGTGGGTATGTATGGCACTACAATTTGTGCAACGGGTGGTACAAGTCATAATTTCGAATTTCCCAATACAGCGGCAGGACGTAATAATGCATTGCAATTCCTGCGATCAATTCCTGATGGAAATTTCGTGGTACTGCGTAATCAGGTATACCAGGCAGTTGGATCTAACCAATATGCCGTTGACTGGAAAAATGACGAACTGATTTATGGTGCAGGAAACAGCATGTACACTGAATTGAAAAACCAGGGATTTATTGATATTGACTCTGTGAATAAGCCCAGGGCATTCAACCTCGTGTATAAGAAAAACTCTCAGGCGGTACACCCCACTGAATTTATTTTCAGTAATGGTATTTATGATGCCATCAACCTGTCTGTAGATTGCATTTCGCCCCGCTTCCTTGCAGATATCGTCTCACCCAAACTGGGGCCAGCCAAAGCCTGGCAGCAATTGCACTGGCGCGGTAAAACGCTTGATGCCACAGAAGGTGATTCTCCCAATATCAGTATAGTTGGTATTGATCGTGATGGAATTGAGACCGAATTGATGACAGGTATTGATATTAATACCCAGGATGTGGATATTTCCACGATTGATGCGGTGCAGTATCCTTATCTGAAACTGAATATGGCCAATGAAGATACGGTGCATTTCACTCCCTATCAATTGCGCTACTGGATGGTGAAGTATGATCCATTGCCCGAAGGTGCTATTGCCCCTAACCTGTATTTCACAACCCGCGATACAGTAGAAGTAGGCGAACCATTCACTTTTGGCATGGGCTTCAAAAATGTGAGCCCCTATGATTTTGACAGTGTAAAAGTAAAACTGTCTATTACGGATAAAAACAACGTAGAAAACATTGTTCCCATTCCGCGTCAGAAGAAACTGCAACCCGGCGATACGATACAGCTGCAGGTTCCCGTTGACACAAGGTCATTGTCGGGCTTCAATACCATGTTTATCAACTTCAATCCCGATAGTGATCAGCCGGAAGAGCATCTCTTCAATAACTATGCCTTCCGTACCCTTTATGTGCGGCCGGATAGTCTGAACCCGTTACTCGATGTCACATTCGATGGGGTGCATATTCTGAACCGGGATATCGTAGCAGCTAAACCTACGATTGTCGCTGAATTGAAGGATGAAGCCAAGTGGATGCTGCTCAATGATACCAGCCTGCTCAATGTAAATGTGCGATTCCCGGATGGGTCGCAACGAAGATTTAATTTCGATAATGATACATTGCAGTTTATACCTGCCGATCAGTCAGGTGCAACAGGTAATGCTGCAAAGATCAACTTTAAACCACACTTCCTGCAGGATGGGGAATATGAACTGATGGTAAGCGGTAAAGACAGAAGCAACAACCTGGCAGGAGCTGTGCAGTACCGTGTGGCATTTCAGGTGATCAATAAGCCAATGATCTCCAACATGCTTAACTATCCTAATCCGTTTACTACGTCTACAGCCTTTGTGTTTACGATTACGGGTGCAGAGGTACCACAGAACATACGCATTCAGATCCTTACTATAACCGGTAAAGTGGTTCGCGAGATCACGAAAGATGAACTGGGACCATTGCACATCGGTAGAAATATTACCGAATTTAAATGGGATGGAACGGATCAGTATGGACAAAAACTGGCAAATGGTATTTACCTGTACCGTGTAATAACCAACCTCAATGGTAAATCGCTGGATAAATACAAAGCCGAAGGAGATAATACCGATAAGTACTTTAATAAAGGCTACGGCAAAATGTATCTCATGCGATAAAAAATAAAAGTATATAATTAAAAAAGGCGGGTTTAACCCGCCTTTTTTAATTATTACAAGCCGTTTATTCAGGCTGCTCATAGACCAGCAGAAAATAAAGTGGCAGGGTGGCAAAACTGTGGATGCGTGCCCCGGGAAGATTTTTTTTCAGAACAGGAATTAACCAAAAAGCATGAAATAACAGAAGTATGCGTCCCCCTGGTTGCAGACGATTCTTCATTTTTTCCAGCAATAGGGCAATCTGTGGACGGGGATAAAAGGAAAGTGGCATGGAACTGATAAAGCAACAGGGAGTGAAATCTGCCGGTATGCTTTGTTCAAAATGAAATGCATCCTGTATACAGATGTGGTCGGGTGGTAAAAACTGCTGGAGTCCGCGGGCAAAATTCGGATCAATTTCAAACGCATAATAGCTGGCAGCGGGAACAGGCTGCTGTAAAACCACTGCAGTGATCTCTCCTTTACCAGCACCAATTTCTACAATGTTTTTACAGGGCGCTTTGTTCGCTTCGGCAGCTATTCGTTTAATGATACGTGGAGGTGTTTTACGTACTGCCCCTGTACGGAATATATTGGTTATATAAGTCATGGATGAATTGCTTGTTTTATGTCGTGGCTTTCCCAGCCCGACTGACCTCCACGGGTGGTAAGTATCTTACTGACCTTTTTTTGTTCGTTCAGTATTTGTAACTGGTAGAGGCTGTCTTTTCGTGTCAGTATGCCTTCGGGGAAAGGGCAGGGAATACCACTGTTGACACGCATGGTGAAATTGTGTACAGGTTGATGCAGGGATACCCCCTCCCAGCAACCCGGTACAGCATAACCCAACCGGTCGGCAATGGAGGGGGCCACATCTTTTATAGTAGCCGCTTCTGTATTGATATACCAGCCGGGTTCCTGATCATACACCATAAGCGGAATCGTAAGCAGATTCTGCTGAATGCTGCCGGAATGACTCCAGCGGCCATCTTCACCAAACAATTCGCCATGGTCAGCTAAAAAGTAGATTGTGCTGCGCGACAACTGGCCATCTTTTTGCAGTTTGGCAAACACTTCGCGGATCACATAATCGGCCTGCAAAATACCATTATCATAATTGTTTATCAGTACTTCCCGGTTATTGGTGCCAATGCCGATCTTGTCAGGAGTATAGCGCCGAAAGGCATCATGTTTTTGCCCGATGGCATGTGTAGACAGTAAATGAATATATACAAAGGAATTGTCACGGATACGCGTGCGTTGAAATTCCCGGAGGGTAGTCAGGTCATCAAAATTCTGAACAGTGGGTTTTGTAGTACTCTCGTAAAAAAAATCACAATCATTGCGGTAAATACTCGTCAATCCATACCAGCTTCGGTGCTGTCCTGTCAGAAAAGCATAGGTATTGTATCCTTTCAGCTTCAAAAACTTCATCAGGTTGAGCCCTACAAAACTGAAATTGTCCCAGTCTTTGGAACCCAGTAAGCCGCCCATACCTACCAGCGTGGTGGTAGATGTCGAAAAAGCATTTTTTACAACGGCCATTTGGCCGGTATTGCGAAGGCTGTCCAGAAAAGGTGTGGTAGGTCGATGATAGCCATAGGCGGGCAGAAAATCGCTGCGTAATCCATCGGCCAGTATAACCACTACTACCCGGTTTTGCAATTTGCCGGGTTCCGGGGCGATACTGTCGATACAGGGTTTATCAGACAACCCTTTCTTTAAACGCTCACTGTCAAAAACGAATTCGGAGTGACCAGATTCCCACATTTGCCCCAGTGTGAATTCCAGTACAGGCTCTCCACGAAAATGCATGGTGCGTTTTAAAAGCAGCAGTGGTTTCAATAATAAAGCCAGTACCACTATAACTGCCATACTTCCCGCCAGTTTGTACCGCATGGCTGATAGTCGTTTCCATAGCTGAATACTACGGTTGTATAATTGAAGCGGCCGGGGCCTTACAACATAATAGACGACAATAATGATAATAAGTAACAGTGTGAGTGCCGTATAGAACAGCCATTTTTCAACCGGCAGACCTGAAATGAAAGAGTCGAATGAAGCCGTATAGCTGATGAAAAGTGATGCAGTCAGGGGTTTGCCCCAAAAAGCATTACTTCCTGTAATGACCAGGTAGAATAGGACAAGCGCTGTAAAAAAAAGAAAACTGGTGGTATGAATGAAAAATGCCCGCCAGTTTTTTGCATTGATACGGCTCAGCAGAAGATTGATGCCTGCAATAGCACCTATCAGGAATGTCATGGTGATCAGGTGATAGATGATCTGAACGGGACTGTATCTGAAAACACGCCAGAGTATCAAACTGCCAGCCAGGCAGATGATGATCAGTGCAATAATAAATCGTTTCATACGCGCCGGCGCTTTTCCTTTTTTTCAAAGATATTAAAGGCACCCAGTACCCCCAATAATATAAAGTAAGGAAACACAACCATGGTAAAACGGCTATGCCAGTCATCGCACTGGAAAGTGGCTCCAAAGGGATAGAGGATCAGTAAAGCCAGGAGAAAAATGGCAAAAGAACCCATTCGGCCGATGGAACGCTTTAACCCGGCAATCGTAAACAGGTACACAGGTATCATATAAAGCAGGAGGTAGGCATTATGTGCCGCTCCGTAGTATGGACGGGTCATATTGAAAAAGGAAAGCAGGCGCAGACCGGTAAGGCGCAGGTAATGCGCGGGGTTATGAAGTATATAATAAAAAAGATCTTTAAGCGGATTGCCGGAATGTATCAGCGTAAGTGATGCTCCTTCGGGTTTTAATGGTACAAAGCAAATGATATGTTCCTCCACAAAAGGTTTTAATGCATCCATATCGCTGCCGCCGGTAAAGATGGCATTCATGAAAAGATACATTCCGGAAAGCAGCAGGAGGCAAAATGCAGCGGAGACCCAACGCAACCTGGCTGGCTGTGGCCGGAAGAGCAGGTATAAAATCGTGGGTGGTATAAATAAAAGAGCGTGGGGCCGGAAGAAAAGCAATACTGCGAGGCTAAAAAGAATGATACCGGTATGCCGGATATGTAATGACTGGTGCCGGAAGAGAATATAGGCATAGATCAAAGAGGCACTGATAAACAGTGAATCGGAATACAAAAAGAAATTCCAGGACTGTAAGGGTATAAAAGTGATGAGCAGGAGTGTGCTGCAGAAAGCAACCCAGGA
The DNA here is from genome assembly GCA_047600605.1 of Chitinophagaceae bacterium. GTDB lineage: Bacteria > Bacteroidota > Bacteroidia > Chitinophagales > Chitinophagaceae > CAYMZZ01. Next base: position 1,428,033 of record JASGKK010000002.1, read on the forward strand.
TCCTGCCAGATGTTTTCCCATCCGGTAAAAACAACGGTGTGCAAAAGCTGACAGGGCTACCTGCACCAAAACAGCGGGGAGATAAGAACTGCCGAGCATCTTACACATCCAGACCAGGAGAATAACGGGCAGGTAAAAAATGAATTTTGATTCACTCAGTTGCCCGTCGCGATACAGAAATTGCCCCTGTGTGAGGTATTTATCTGCTTCACCTTCTGTACCGATGCCCAGGCGCAGGTAGAGCAGCAACTGGACTATTGAAAAAGCGGCTGCCAGCAGGAGACCCGGATGCCGTTTTACATAACCAATAAGCGATTGCAGTGAAGATTGCATACAGATGATTGAGCAGCCGGTGGCCAGATTCCGGACTACGCAAATATATTGTACACAGGTGCTATATCATCAATCAACGGCTTATAAAGCAGAAAGACTGGCGCGGCGGGCAATGTATTTACCGATCAGATCAAATTCAAGGTTGACGGTATGTCCTGTTTGCAGGCTATGCAGCATGGTATGTTGCCAGGTATAGGGAATGATAGCAACGGAAAGGTTGTTTTTGCTGACATCAAAACAGGTAAGACTGATGCCATTTATACTGATTGACCCTTTTTCGATGACGAGGTGTGCAAATTCTTCCGGAAAACGGATGCTGAATTCCCAGCTGCCATCCAGTTTGCGGCGGTTTTCGCAGGTACCGGTAGCATCCACATGCCCCTGCACAAAATGGCCATCCAGCCGGCCATTGAGGGGGAGACAACGCTCCAGGTTGATCAGGCTGCCGGCTTCCCATTGTCCCAGGTTGGTCTTGCGAAGCGTTTCTTCGATAGCCGTCACCTCATGAAAACCCTCGCCGGTACGCTCCACGGTCAGGCAAACACCATTATGGCTGACACTCTGATCGATCTTCAACTCATGACTGATGGGGGAGGAGATCCGGAAACTAAGATTTGAACCCTGGCGGCTGACCGATTCTACCCGGCCGACCGCTTCTATAATGCCTGTGAACATGCTGCAAATTACTGGATATTTGCCTATACTGCCCGCCGGACCAAAGTTTTGCCAACAGGATTGCTGGTTATATCATATAATCTCCTTACCTTTGCCAGCCGATATTTATAAGACTTAAAATATACCAAGGGAGGTATCAAACATTATGCTTATCATTGATTCAAAAGATTGCGAAAACATCGACAAAGCGCTGAAAAAGTACAAGAAGAAATTTGAAAAGTCTAAGACACTTCTGCAATTGCGTGAGCGTCAGAGCTTTACAAAACCTTCTGTAAGACGCCGTGGTCAGGTTCTCAAGGCAATCTACCGTCAGCAGATAGCTAGTGGCAAGATCGAAGGATAATCCTTCCCGCTAATCATATTTGGAAAGCTGCAGCATTCGCTGCGGCTTTTTTATTTCCCGCAATAATTTGCCTGATTCCGTAGTTTTGAATACGTTATGACGGCAACGCCTCTTCAGTCTTTCCTGGATTACCTGAAATTCGAAAAAAGGTATTCGGCTCATACGATCGGTTCCTATCAAACCGATCTGGAACAGTTTTTTGCGTATCTCGATCAGCAATATGGTCCTCAGCCACTGGAAGCTATTCAGCCGGTATTTATCCGCAGCTGGATGGCGGAATTGAAATCGGAAGCCGGTTTGACCAGCAAGAGTATCAATCGCAAATTATCCAGTCTCCGTTCATTTTTCAGGTATCAGCTGCGGCAGGGGCTTATCAAAACCATGCCTACCGCCAGTCTGCCCGTGCCCCGGCAGGCCAAACGGCTGCCTGTATTTGTAAAGGAAGATGAAATGCGGGGGCTTTTGCAAAACATGGCAGCCAGCACCGAAGACTGGAAAAGCCTGAATGCGCGTGTACTGATCACTCTTTTTTACGCTACAGGTATGCGCCTTAGTGAGCTGATAAATCTGAAAACCAGGCAGGTCGACTTTAGCCGTAAGCAAATAAAAGTACTGGGAAAGGGGAATAAGGAAAGGATCATTCCGGTGCCTCCTGCTGTGCTCGATCTGATCAGGCAGTATGAAGAAGAAAAGAAAAGACAGCTCGGAGCTGATGAACCCTATTTACTGCTGACGGAAAAAGGGCGTCCGTTGTATCCGAAGTATGCGTATCTGCTGGTACGCGATTATCTGGCAGAGGCCAGTACACTTGATCAGAAAAGCCCACACGTACTCCGCCATAGTTTTGCCACACACCTGGTCAACCAGGGAGCGGATCTGAATGCGGTAAAAGAGCTGCTCGGACATGCCAGCCTGGCTGCCACTCAAGTGTATACCCACAATACCATCGACAAGCTGAAAGATGTGTATCGCAAGGCTCATCCCAAAGCCTGAACCGGGTAAAAAATTTCGAATAAATTTTAAGAAAAAATGTTTGCATTCACCCCCGTTTTATACTAAATTGAGGGTGACAAAAAACGGATGATCCGCTATTTGTCAACGCTAGCAGTTCTTTCAAATTATTGTTTCACTGATTTAAAAAAGTTGATTATGAACGTAAACATTCAAACGGTCCGTTTCGATGCCGACTCCCGGCTGGTTGACTACATCAACAGGAAACTTCAGAAACTGGATACATTTCATGACCGTATTATCAGAGTGAGTGTTTTTTTGAAACTCGACAACGTGGTTCATACGATTAAAGACAAGGTTGCGGAAATCAGGATACACGTACCCCGCCATGAATTTTTCGTGAAAGCAACGAGCAAATCCTTCGAAGGTTCTTTTGACAATGCATTTGACTCTATCGTCAATCAGATAAAAAGAAAAAAAGAGAAGCAAGCTGCCTGAAAAAACATTTAAATGCCCCGGCCCTGCCGGGGTTTTTTATTTTCTTTTACAACCGCACCAGGTTACCTGGGCGGTTTTTTTGTATTCACAGGTATGAGTTTCCGCATTGCGTACTGGTTACTTCTGGCCGGCATAATTTTAAACACCTGCAGTTTTCCGCAGCACAGGCAACGCGAAGTGATCGCTATTCAGCCATTGGGCATAGTAGATACGGCGATGCTTCATTATCTGAAAACAGCGATAATGTCGCTTCATGCCATCCCGGTAGAAGTGTTGCCGGCGCAGCCATTACCGGCTATGGCTTATGAAAAGGAGCGGGGACGCTACCGGGCCGATCTGCTGCTCGGTTATCTTGAGCAATGCGGGCGGGGCAGATATAAAAAAATAATGGGTATTACTGGAGCGGATATAGCAACCGGCACGGGTGGCCACAACAGCTGGGGGGTGATGGGGCTGGCCCGTTTGCATGCGTCTCCTGCTATTATTTCATCCTTTCGGGTACGGAAAAATGTACGTTCTGTACAACACTACCGGCATCGTATGCTGACCCTGGCCAGGCACGAATTGGGGCATACCTGGGGGTTAAGCCATTGTTCTTCCCAATTTTGTCTGATGCGGGATGCAAAAGGTAAAATGAATCTTGATAAGGCCGATTTTTTCTGCAAAGCCTGTACTGGCTTAGTTTCGCGGCTATAATACCTCCCTGCTAAAAGCCACAGTTTTGCGGAATAATGCACAAGTGACTGAAAACAAAGAAAAAAATCCCTGTAGAAATTTTTGCAATTATGAAATTCCCTTACCTTTGCCTTCCCAAATTTTTGGGGGTAGTTCTTTGATCATTTCCTGAACAGACATAGGTATGTGAAGGAAATTGATAATCACCCTGATCCGGCTGTTTTCAGTCGGGAAGGAAATGCCACTTTAGCTCAGCTGGTAGAGCAACTGATTTGTAATCAGTAGGTCGTTGGTTCGATTCCGACAAGTGGCTCCTGGATGACCGGTTTTGACCGGATTCAGCAATGGGCAAGTAGCCAAGTGGCCAACGGCAACAGACTGTAAATCTGTCCTCTTCGGAGTTCGGTGGTTCGAATCCATCCTTGCCCACGATTTCGATTTGAAAATGTGTTGATTTGAAGATTTGAAAATTGACACCTGTTCATTCGGATCTGTTCTTTGAGAAATGAAGATGTTGATGATTTTGCCTGGAGGGTAAAATTCAGCTCAACGGAAGAAGATGCTAATTTTCAAATCAGCACATCTTCAAATCTTCAAATCAATTATGCGGGAGTAGCTCATTTGGTAGAGCGATAGCCTTCCAAGCTATAGGTGGCGAGTTCGAGCCTCGTCTCCCGCTCATTCAGAGAGGTGACAGGTGAGCGAGAGAGGGCCGGTAGGCAGGAATTGCCGCAACGGTGAGCTGTCTACTTCGACAAAAGCCGTTGTAGCTCAGTGGTAGAGCACTTCCTTGGTAAGGAAGAGGTCGTGAGTTCAATTCTCATCAACGGCTCTGCAGATGCCTGATCAGCTGATTCGGGCACTGATTCCTGCGGATAATGAGATTTCGGTTTTTCGAAAGGCTGGCCTGTGCCAGCCTGTTGGAATTATAGTAAATTCGTAAACACAACTTTAAAACACATAACAATGTCAAAAGAGACCTTTAAGAGGGACAAACCTCACGTAAACATTGGTACGATTGGTCACGTTGACCATGGTAAGACCACTTTGACTGCCGCTATTACAGAGATCCTTTCTAAAAAAGGTCTTGCGCAGGCAAAAAAGTATGACGAAATCGACGGTGCTCCCGAAGAAAAAGAGCGTGGTATCACGATCAATACCGCTCACGTGGAATATCAAACCGATAGCCGTCACTACGCACACGTGGATTGCCCCGGTCACGCTGACTACGTTAAAAATATGATCACTGGTGCTGCCCAGATGGATGGCGCTATCCTCGTGGTAGCTGCTACCGATGGTCCCATGCCCCAAACAAAAGAACACATCCTGCTGGCCCGTCAGGTAGGTGTACCCCGTATCGTGGTATTCATGAACAAGGTAGACCTGGTTGATGATCCTGAACTGCTGGATCTGGTAGAAATGGAAATCCGTGATGAGCTCACAAAACGTGGCTTTGACGGTGACAATACTCCCATCATCAAGGGTTCTGCTACTGGCGCCCTGGCTGGTGAAGAAAAATGGGTTGGTGCCATCACTGAACTGATGGACGCTGTAGACAGCTACATTCCGCTGCCTCCCCGCCCCGTTGATCTGCCCTTCCTGATGTCTGTAGAAGACGTATTCTCTATCACAGGTCGTGGTACCGTTGCTACTGGTCGTATCGAGCGCGGTCGTGTTAAAACTGGTGAGGCTGTTGAGATCGTAGGTCTGATCGAAGCTCCCCTGACTTCAACTGTAACAGGTGTGGAAATGTTCCGCAAAATCCTGGACGAAGGTGAAGCTGGTGACAACGCAGGTCTGCTGCTCCGCGGTATTGAGAAAACCCAGATCCGTCGTGGTATGGTTATCTGCAAACCCGGTTCTATCACTCCGCACACAGAATTCAGATGCGAAGTGTACGTACTGAGCAAAGACGAAGGTGGCCGTCACACGCCTTTCTTCAACAAATACCGCCCTCAATTCTACTTCCGTACAACTGACGTAACTGGTGAAGTAGAACTGAACGCCGGAACTGAAATGATCATGCCTGGTGATAATACTTCACTCACTGTGAAGCTGATCCAACCTATCGCCATGGAAAAAGGTCTGAAGTTCGCCATCCGCGAAGGTGGTCGTACTGTAGGTGCCGGTCAGGTAACTGAAATTATCAAGTAATTGAAATTTCTTTGAAATAATCATTTAGCTAATTGGTCCCGCCCAAAGCGGGACTGATTAGCTAAATGAATCTACGGGCATAGTTCAATGGTAGAATAGCGGTCTCCAAAACCGTTGATGGGAGTTCGAATCTCTCTGCCCGTGCTGAACAAAGGTTTAAGAGTTCAAAAGTTTAAAGGTTTGAGGATGACGGTTGATCCGCCCTTAAGCATTTGGAATTTAAACTATTAAACCTTTAAACATTTAAACTCCTAACTTTAAGGGCATGAATAAAATCGCAACATACTTCAGGGAGTCATATAAAGAGTTGACAGAAAAAGTGACCTGGCCCAACTGGAAGCAACTGCAGCAGTCAACAATGATTGTACTGGTTGCCACACTGGTGATCACGGCCATGGTGTCGCTGATGGACTTTGTGACTGGCGGTGCATTGAAGCTCATCTACAACCAACTATTCAACTAATGGAAGCTACTACAACCCATACAGGCAACGCTCAGCAGCAGGAAACCAAATGGTTCGTGCTGCGGGTGGTGAGCGGAAAAGAGCGTAAGGTGAAAGAGTACCTGGATAAGGAAATTTCCCGCGGCGGTTGGAGCGAAGTGGTGAAACAGGTGTTCCTTCCGGTAGAGAAAGTATATAAAGTGCAGAATGGAAAGAAAGTGATGCGGGAGCGCAACTATTACCCCGGTTATGTAATGATTGAAGTAATCGACGGTAAACTCAGCGATGATCTCCGCGATACGATCAAAAATACCAACAGCGTTATTCATTTCCTGGGCAAAGACAATCCCATCGCCCTCCGCAAAGCCGAAGTAAACAAAATGCTCGGCAAAATGGATGAAATGGCTGAGTCCGGCGGTTCCAGCATGAGTGAACCCTTCATTGTTGGTGAAACCATCAAGATCATTGAAGGGCCGTTTAATGACTTCAACGGTGTGATCGAAGAAGTAAATGATGAAAAGAAAAAACTGAAGGTAACGGTTAAGATCTTTGGCCGCTCTACCCCGGTTGAACTGAATTATATGCAGGTAGAAAAGATCAGCTGATTCTGTACTGCTCTATTTTATGTAAAGCCATCCGTAACCTGCGGATGGCTTTCTTATTTCTGATTACATTTGTTCCCTGCCACGGCATGATTAAATACACTGCATGAAAGCCAAACTGAAATTCCTAGCCATCTACTACCTGAGCTGGATAATCTTCTTCGATATCATGCGACTGGTCTTTATGATCTATCATCATGATAAATCAACCGGACTTTCCTGGAGTACACTGGCTGCTTCTTTCTGGTATGGTTTGCGAATGGATCTCTCCGTGGCAGCCTATATTGCAGCACCTGTATTTCTCTTTGTTTTATTAAGCCTGTTTATTCATTTCTTCAGACGACTTACGATCTATAAGATCTACACATTTACAATACTGCTCATAGTGGCACTGATCTCCCTGGCCGATCTTGAATTATATAATGCCTGGGGATTTCGTATTGAATACCACACCACTCCGGTTTCTGAGTACACCACATGAAGCATGGGCATCTGTCAGCCATCTGCCATTGTTCTGGATTGCGCTTGTATTCCTGATCTGTTATGGATTATTCTATTTCTGTTTTAAAACATTGCTGAAGCATATTTTTTTTCAGCAGCAGAACAGGGGAAAAGTGGTCACCGCAGTTGTATTGCTTGTTCTGATGGTGGCGCTGATCATCCCGGTGAGGGGTGGGTTGCAACTGGCTCCGCTCAATCAGAGCAGTGTATATTATTCTACCAGCAACTATGCCAACCATACGGCTATCAATGCAACCTGGAATTTTCTGCATAGCCTGTTCAGCAAAGGGGCTTCGGGCAAAAATCCCTATCAGTATTTTGCCGGCAATACTTATCAGCCGGTGGTAGACAGTCTGTACCGCCAGGATTCTTTGCCGGTAATACCTGCTGTCCGGTTCAGCGATTCCATACCCACCAATATTATTCTGATAGTTTGGGAAAGTCTCACCGAAAAAGCGCTTCATGCACAGGGGAGTAATGGCGAGCCCGTATTGCCGCAATTGCAGGCACTCCGGAGCCAGGGCATCTATTTCAGCAATGCCTATGCCAGTGGCGACCGGACCAACAAAGGAGTGCCGGCTATATTCAGCGGATACCCGGCCATGCCCAATACGACCATCATCCATAATCCCGGAAAATCTGTAAAGCTGCCAGTGATCACCCAGGGTTTTCGGCAAAAAGGATATCAAACACCTTTTTACTACGGCGGAGAGCCGGAGTTTGCCAATATTAAATCCTATCTGCTGCATGCCGGGTTTGATCCTATAATAGGAAAGGATGATTTCAGTGCACAGGATATGAATTCAAAATGGGGCGCACATGATGGAGTCGTGATGAAAAGACTGCAGACTGATCTGCCCAAGCTGAAACAACCCTTTTTTGCAGGCTGGCTCACGCTGAGCAGTCATGAGCCATTTGAAACACCCGTACCGGTAGCGATTCCGGGAAATGACCAGACTGCACAATTCCTCAATTCACTGCATTATACCGATCAGGTACTTGGAGAGTTTATCGGTTATTGCCGGCAACAACCCTGGTGGGCACACACACTGGTGATAATAGTCGGTGATCACGGTCATCCGTTACCTTCGACCGGGCATAAGGCAGACGACTTCCGAACACCCATGTTGTGGCTGGGTGGGGCAGTGATGCAACCCGGGCTGGAGGTAAAGAAGGTAGTTTCCCAACTGGATATTGCTGCGAGTCTGCAGCTTCAGGCAGGCATTAGTCCTGTCGGGTACCCCTTCAGCAAAAACATGTTTACCACAGACAGCACTGGATGGGCCTTTTTTACGTTTAATAATGGCTTTGGATTTGTAAACGAAAACGGGCGTCTGGTTTATGATAATGTAGGCCGGCGGCCTATTGAGCAGCAGGGTAGTGCAGGGGAAGCGGAGATGAGGGCCGGAAAAGCGATGCAGCAGGCTACCTATCAGGACTTTTCAGTCAAATAATTCTATTTTACCCGGAAGGCTACAAAATAATAGTTGTTGGCAGCAGCAATCAGCTCAAAGTCTTTGTAATAAGATTGGGTAAAATCCATAAAGGCCTTAAACTCATGGGTCGGGACTGCAAACTCATCGAAGAAGACGATATCACCTTTTTTCAAATATGGAGCAAGCGTGGCGAGCGTATATAAAGTAGCCGAATAAAGATCGGCATCCATCATAATAACATTCTTTCTGCTGTTATCAAGCCTGGGCAGGAAAACGGGCAGGGTCTGTTGAAAAAGGCCCTGATGAAAGGTCCCTCTGCTGTCATCAATTTTTGGCGGCTCACTGTTATTATCGAAGTATCCTTTTTTGAAAGGACCCCAGTCTTCGGGTAATCCTGTAAAGGTGTCAAAGCCATGAAACTGGGTTGCCGGATGCAGGTTTTGGGAGACGGCCCAGCGAAAAGACTGCCCCTGTGCCACTCCAAATTCGAGATAATTGATAGGTGTATTTTTCAAATCCTCTTTATCCCACACCCATTCATACATAGGATAACGCTTATCGTAATCCCATTTAGAAGGGAAATCATTGTAGGCTATTTTCCGGTTTTTACTGATCCAGGCAGATAGCTTTGTCATATACACCAGGTTGAGCTGGAAGCCGGAAAGCCAGCCAAACAGGCGGTGTAACTGGAGGCGTGAAAAGAGGAGTTTTGTATAGCGAATCAGAAACAATTTCATTCATAAAGGTTTAAAAGCCAGTGACTGGCTGATGATTTAACAGGCGGTGCAAAAATAGCCGGAAACCAATTAGCCAGAGCTCATCCGACAAAAATCAGGAAAATACGCAGCAGATAAACAAGCGCTGCGGTTGTACACCGGTAGGGATATCGCCAACAAAAAACGCGAAAAAGGAAAAGAAATCAGAAAATACACAGTATCTTTGCACCCCCAATTAGTTCTTTTTTTGGATACCAGTCTCTTTGGCTGATGTATCCAGGGAATTTGGGAGACCAGAAGATTAATGCATAATGTATTGATTAAGCGGTCGCTAACACCAAAAAAGTTTTAAAAATGGCTAAAGAAATCACAGGCTATGTGAAGCTTCAGTGCAAGGGTGGCCAGGCCAACCCGGCACCTCCGATCGGTCCTGCTCTGGGTTCCAAGGGTATCAACATCATGGAATTCTGTAAGCAGTTCAATGCTAGAACGCAGGACAAAATGGGAAAAGTTCTTCCCGTTCTTATCACAGTTTATTCTGACAAGAGTTTTGAGTTTATCATCAAAACCCCTCCCGCAGCAATTCAGCTGATGGAAGCTGCCAAAATTCAGAAAGGTTCTAAAGAAAGCAATCGCGCCAAGGTTGGTAAAGTGACCTGGGATCAGATCGAGGTTATTGCCAAAGACAAAATGCCCGACCTGAATTGCTTTACCGTTGAAAGCGCCATGAAAATGGTAGCTGGTACGGCTCGCAGCATGGGGCTCAACGTAGAAGGTAAAGCTCCCTGGGAAAATTAATTTGTTTCATCTGCCGGAGCGATAGCAAAGGCAGGCGGACATGAACCTTTGTTCCACTGTAGTCTTAACGAAAGTGGAATGCAAAAAAAGAATCAAAATGGCATTCATCAGTAAGAAAAGAAAAGTTGCTGAAACAAAAGTTGATAGCAACAAGACATATTCCTTGAAGGAAGCTTCTGCACTGGTAAAACAAATTACCACCTGCAAATTCGATGCTTCCGTTGACCTGCACGTGCGCCTGGGTGTTGACCCCAAGAAGGCTGATCAGGCTATCCGTGGTACAGTTACCCTGCCTCATGGCACTGGTAAAACCAAACGTGTACTGGTACTTTGCACGCCTGATAAAGAGGCGGAAGCAAAAGCTGCCGGTGCTGATTTTGTAGGTCTTGACGAGTTTGTAACCAAAATTGAAGGCGGATGGGTTGATGTGGACGTTATCATTGCCACACCCTCAGTAATGCCTAAAATCGGTAAACTGGGTAAAGTACTGGGTCCCCGCAACCTGATGCCCAACCCCAAAACCGGTACGGTTACCAACGATGTAGCAAATGCAATCACCGATGTAAAAGGCGGTAAAATCGCTTTCAAAGTTGATAAAGTAGGTATCATCCACGCTTCTATTGGCCGCGTAAGCTTTACCCCCGAGAAAATTGCTGAAAACAGCCAGGAGTTCCTGAACGCTATCATTAAAGCCAAACCGGCTACAGCGAAAGGTGCTTACCTGAAAGGTATCAGCATGGCCAGCTCTATGAGCCCCGGTATCGCCATCGACACCAAAGCATTTGTACATTAAGATCTTCCGTCCTTTCCGCCGGAAAGGTCTTATTAACTGACCAGTCAAAATCTTAATAAAATGACTAAAGAACAAAAAAACGAAGTGATCGAAGTGCTGAAAGGCAAGTTCGCTCAATATAATAACTTCTACATCGCCGACACAGAGTCGCTGTCTGTAGAACAAGTGGGTAAGCTGCGTCGCGCCTGTTTCAACAAAGATGTTGAAATGAAAGTGGCTAAAAATACGCTTATCAGAAAAGCACTGGAATCACTGGATAGTGAAAAATATGCAGGTATCTATGACTCACTGCATAAAGTAACTGCTCTGATGTTTTCAGAAAACCCCAAAGAGCCCGCACTGATCATCAGCTCTTTCCGCAAAGAAAGCAACGGTGAAAAACCTGTGCTGAAAGCGGCCTTCATCAATGGTGATGTGTATACAGGCGACAACAACCTGAAAGCACTCACTCAGATCAAGACGAAGAACGAGCTGATCGGCGAAGTGATCGGCCTGTTGCAGTCACCCGCCAAGCGCGTACTGGCTGCTCTGCTTCATCACCACGAGCAAAAAGCAGGTGGTGCCGAAGCTGCTGCACCCGCTGCAGAATAATCAAGCGTGTACCTGGTCCGCCTGACGGACTGTATACCATACAACAAATTTTTTTAATCACTCCGCCGGAGTCACAAACAATGAAGGCGGGAAAAATTTAAATCAAATGGCAGACATTAAAGCATTAGCTGAAAGCCTGGTAGCCCTGACAGTAAAAGATGTTCAGGAACTGGCTGATTTTCTGAAATCAGAATACGGTATCGAACCTGCTGCTGCTGCAGTTGTAGTAGCTGGCGGTGGTGATGGCGGTGGCCCCAAACCCGAAGAAAAAACAGCTTTCGATGTTATCCTGAAAAGTGGTGGCGCATCTAAACTGAACGTAGTTAAGATCGTTAAAGATCTGACTGGTCTCGGTCTGAAAGAAGCGAAAGAACTGGTTGACGGCGCTCCCAAACCCGTTAAAGAAGGCGTATCTAAAGCAGAAGCTGATGATATCGCTGCTAAGCTGAAAGAAGCTGGCGCTGATGTTGAAGTTGCTTAATCTCACTTCACAATAAAGGAACCCCGGTAGTAATACCGGGGTTTTTTATTGCCCGCAATGCAGATTCAAGTAGTAAATTGCAACACCGAAATCAATCTTTCCTCATACTTATTTATCTGCTCATGAAGTTTCGTTTGCTTATTGCATTTATCGGCGCTGCATTGCTCAATACAAATGCCCAGACAGTCAATACCGTGACAGACCCTGTAGAATGGATTAATCCACTCATGGGTACCGATTCCAAACCCAGTCTTTCAAACGGGAATACCTATCCGGCCATCGCACTGCCCTGGGGCATGAACTTCTGGGTACCGCAAACCAACACGATGGGCAACGGATGGGCTTACCAGTATGCAGCTGATAAGATCCGTGGATTCAAACAAACTCACCAGCCTTCGCCCTGGATGAATGATTATGGCCAGTTCTCTATCATGCCCGTTACCGGTAAACTGAAATTCAAACAGGATGATCGCGCCAGTTGGTTTTCGCATAAAGCAGAGACAGCCAAACCTTATTACTACAGCGTATACCTGGCCGATGCAGATGTGACTACAGAGATCACTCCTACGGAAAGGGCCGCCCAGTTTCGCTTTACCTACCCCGGTACCGACAGCGCCTTTATCGTGATCAATGCATTTGATAAAGGTTCGCATGTGGAAATACAACCAGACCGCAAACGGATCATTGGTTACACTACGCGCAACAGCGGCGGCGTGGCTCCCGGCTTCAAAAATTATTTTGTAATCGAAATAGACAAACCTTTCAGTCTTACACGTACCTGGCGTGATAGTGTGCTGGTACATGACAGCCTGAGTGTCTATGCCAATCACACCGGCGCGGTTATCGGATTCCGTACCAAAAGAGGAGAGCAGGTAAACCTGCGTGTGGCATCTTCCTTTATCAGTTATGAACAGGCCGCTCTCAACCTGTCGAGAGAACTGGGCAAGGACAGTTTTGATCAAACCTGCAAAAAAGCAAAAGACAGCTGGAATAAACAATTGCAACGTATACAGGTTGCCGGCGGCAGCATAGAGCAAACGCGTACCTTTTATTCCTGCCTGTACCGGATGCTGCAGTTTCCGCAACGACATTATGAATATGATGCCAGTGGACAGATTGTACATTACAGCCCTTACAATGGTAAGGTATTGCCAGGTTATCTCTATGCCGGTACCGGCTTCTGGGATACCTTCCGCGCGTTGTATCCTTTTCTGAACCTGTTTTATCCCTCGATCAACAAAGAGATGCAGGAAGGGCTTATTAATGCGTATAAAGAAGGCGGATTTTTACCGGAATGGTCGAGCCCCGGTTTCAGAAACGTAATGGTGGGCAATAATTCCGCTTCCGTTGTAGCCGATGCCTATCTGAAAGGAGGGAGAGGTTACGATATCGAGACGCTTTACCAGGCACTGGTGCATGGAGCCAATAACGAAGGCCCCATGTCGGCCGTGGGCCGTGCCGGTGTTGCCTACTACAACGAACTGGGCTATGTACCCTATGATGTAAAGATCAATGAGAATGCCGCCCGCACTCTGGAGTATGCCTACGATGATTTCTGTATTTACCAACTGGCAAAAGCACTGAATAAGCCACAGGCAGAAATTGACCTGTATGCCAAACGAGCACAGAACTACCGCAACCTGTTTGATAAGGAAACCAACCTCATGCGCGGCCGCAACAAGGATGGCAGTTTTCAGAAACCATTCAATCCATTCAAGTGGGGCGATGCGTTTACTGAAGGCAACAGCTGGCATTACAGCTGGAGTGTATTTCATGATATACAGGGACTCATCAACCTGATGGGAGGACGTGCTTCTTTTACCCAAATGCTTGACTCCGTATTTTCCATGCCGCCCGTTTTTGACGAAAGCTACTATGGAGGTGTAATACACGAGATCAGGGAGATGCAGATCATGAATATGGGACAGTATGCACACGGCAACCAGCCTATCCAGCACATGATCTATCTCTACAACTATTCGGGACAACCCTGGAAAACACAGTACTGGGTGCGTCGTGTAATGGAACAATTGTACAAACCCACTCCCGATGGCTATTGTGGCGACGAAGACAATGGGCAGACCAGCGCCTGGTATGTATTCTCCGCACTGGGATTTTATCCGGTGTGTCCCGGCACCGATCAATATGTATTGGGAACGCCGCTATTCAAAAAAATAACAGCCACCCTCGAAAACGGAAAGAAACTGGTGATCGATGCTCCGCAAAGCTCGGCCAGCAACCTGTATATTCAGTCACTGAAATGGAATGGTGCTGTGTACGGCAACAACTGGATCAGCCATACTGCATTGCAAAAAGGTGGCACCCTTTCTGTTCAGCTTGGAGGAGTACCCAATAAGCAACGGGGTACGCAGCCGGCTGCCTTCCCTTTTTCTATGAGTAAATAATGGGTATAGTCGGCATCAGGTACTGTCAAAGACGAATGTAAGGCACCAGCCTTGCATATGCGAGACTGTCCAGCGCATGGATATTCAATAGCTGTTCTATAGCAGAAAAGCTGCCATGTATATTTCTGTAAGCAATAATGTGTGAGGCAAGTGATCGCCTGATGTAAGGATGCCTGGTCAGCTCCTGCACATTGCTCTCATTGACAGATAAACGGATTTGTTGACCCGGTTTGCAAAAGAGCCTGGGCAAAATGCGCTGATATACTGAATCAGGCAATCCAAATACTTCTGCTACCTGGCTTACCTGATAAAAACCACCCAGTGCATCTCTGAATTTAATGATCCGGCTGGCCAGTTTGGGGCCAATACCCGGCAATGCTTCCCAGGCTGTGCTGTCGGCCTGGTTGATGTCGAGCGGGGGAGAAGGTGAAGGGTGAAAGGCTGAAGACGGTTTTGCGGGGTAATTATTTACTGGTATCGAAACAGATGCTGGGATCTGCACATAAGGAATTAACTGTTCTGCCTGTTCCGGATGCAATCCATATATACGCCGGAGGTCTTCAGGCGATCTGAAACGCCCCCCTTTTTCCCTGAACTTCAAAATAGTGCCAACAGTCTTTGGCTTCAGACCAAAGGACAACCAGCCAGCTTCAGAAAATGTATTGGGATCAAAGACGACCAGGTTTTTAAGAGAATAGTTGCGGGGGGAAGGATCGGACTCCCGCCCTTTATAGGAAGAAGGCGGTGTTGAATCATAGCCGGCTGTAGAGGATTCAAGTGCTGTCATTGCCGTCATCCAGGCCGTATCGGCATCTGTCTGCCATTTGGGAACGGGACGTGAACAGTAATAGGGAATAATGATCGCAAGCAACAGCAAAAGAAGCAGGGTCAGTATGGCCAGCCGTTCTTTTCGTGAAAAAACAAAGTATTCCTGTATTAACCATTTCCACTTCATGATCTGCTCCTCTATGCTAAATTAAAAACAGGGTACCTGTATTCCCGGTTTTTTTCACCATTTTCCAGTCGTGTTTTTCCCGGCAGGAAACGTTTTTTCACCAGTCAGTATTTGTTGCTGTTTTTAGCCACGCCGCTGACAGAAACTGTAAGGCACAGGAAATACAAAGGAAAGTTAAGAACGGTTGCCTTGATCGGGAATTGACAAAAGTCAAGGGAGCAGGAAATAAAAGGCAACAATTTTATGTCGTCAACAATTTATTCTTTCTTTAAACACATTGTTATGCAAAAAAGCTACATCAGTACAGGTAAAAAACTGCTTTCTTTTATTTTCATAGTAGTGATGGTCTCTTCCTGTAAAAAAGATCAGAAGGACGAATGTACGGCTACAGTGGCGAGTGTGGCAGGTACGTATAAGTTAACCGCGTTGAAGTATAAGGCAGGAGCCTCTGCTCCCGATCAGGATTATCTCCTGATGAGAGATGATTGTGAGAACGATGATTTGATTATCTTAAATGCAGATGGGACCTATCAGTATCAGGATGCAGGTATCAGCTGCTCACCTGATGGAAATGATAACGGTACCTGGGGAATTACCGGGAATATGGTTTTTAGCGATGGCATAGTAGGAGGTACCATCGAAAGTTTCGATTGCAGGAGTCTCACTGTTTATACCAGTAACTTTATCGTGCCCGGCGATAAAATCACGATGACCATCACCAGGCAGTAACAGATTCTGCGGTCATTCCTGCCACTCACAAAACCAGCCACTATGATTGAAAAATTACTGGACCGGCTAAATGCATTGCATCCGATGGATGAGCAATTGACAGAGCGGATAAAAGAAGTGACGCTTATCAGTACTTATCCCGCCAAAACCTATCTGCTTCGTGACGGACAGATTTGCGACAGGGCATGCATGGTGGTAAAAGGGCTGGCAAGGGCCTACTATGTAAATGAAGACAGGGATATTACTTCGCGGTTTATGGACGAAGGATTTATCATTACTTCATGGGTCAGTTATTATCATCAGCAGCCGGGCGATGAGTTTATCGAAACCATGGAAGATACCACGCTGGCCTGTATACGATACAATGATATTCAGCAATTGTACAGAGACTATCCGCAGTTTAACATTGTAGGAAGAAAGCAGACGGAGTATTCGCTTTATACTTCGGAAATGCGCACCCGTATGCTGCGAAAGCAGACCGCCAAAGAAAGGTATACATTCTTCCTGCAGAATCATCCGGATCTGCTAAACAGGGTACCCCTGAAACATATCGCCTCTTACCTGGGTATGAATGAAGAAACACTGAGCCGGATCCGCAACCAGTTTCGAAAAGGAACAGCCTGAGCTGTTCCTTTCATTCACCTTAATAATCTTCTTCTATGATCAGGAAGCTATTCATGCTGCCGGCTTTTCTTGCCATAGTTTTTTTTGCTGCCGGTCAGTCAAACTCCGATGTGGCGGATTGTTACCTGCTCAAAAGCAGGAAGCAACACAGGGCTGCTGTCATTACGCTGAGCTGTAGTGCGGCTACACTAATACCGGGAGTGATAGTATTAAGCAATATACAGCCTGGCTGGGAGTATGTAAACTGGAATAAAGCACTGGGAGGAACGGCACTGGTAGCGGCGGGTACCGGATTGGCGATAAGCAGTGCCGTGCTTTTTATAGCTTCCGCAAAAAACAGGAACAGGGCGCAAAAGGCGCGTGTCTTTGTCAACAGGCCGGTATCGGTCAGTATGGGCAGAACGGTAACTATACTGCCTTATTCGGTCGGAATTGTATTTCCCATCCGGTAGGGGCGGAAAGGATCATTTTTCAAGGGTCATTATAGTCAGTTATGGATTTTTTCTTGTGGCAACTGAAAAATTTCCCGGATCGGCCGTTTTCAGCTCATAGTCAGGCTTTCCGCATTCAAACCGGCGTCAAAACACCGCCTTTTCCGGTGTTTTTCACCAATTTTTGGCGGGATTTTTGTCGGCAACTTTTTCTTGTCGGATTGCTATTATTCCTTACCTTTGCTGTCCTTTATTTTGGCCAAACATATTTTGACATTCCAAATCATTGCTAAATAGTTGATTTTCATGGGCTATTGTTTCTGCGGAAATGATTGCCTGTGAATGATTTGCTGTCATTATTATCTTAAAACCGGTTTTTAAGCATATGTCTTCTACAAAAGTGAACTCAAGAGTGGACTTCGGTAAGATCAAGCACCTGGCTGAAACTCCCGACCTTCTTGAAGTACAGATTCAGTCTTTCAAAGAGTTTTTCCAGTTAGAAACGACCCCGGACAAACGTAACAATGAAGGCCTGTTCCGGGTATTTAAGGACAACTTCCCGATCACCGACACAAGAAACATCTTTGTGCTCGAGTTTCTGGATTACTTCATTGACCCGCCCCGTTACACTATTGAAGAGTGTATGGAGCGTGGACTTACCTATGCCGTTCCCCTGAAGGCCAAACTGCGCCTCAGTTGTAACGACGAAGAGCACGTAGACTTCCAGACAATTGTTCAGGATGTGTTCCTGGGTAATATCCCTTATATGACCCCCCGCGGTACATTCGTGATCAATGGTGCTGAGCGCGTAGTTGTGTCTCAGCTGCACCGTTCGCCCGGTGTATTCTTTGGTCAGTCTGTACACCCCAACGGTACCAAGATCTACTCTGCCCGTGTGATCCCCTTCAAAGGTGCATGGATGGAGTTTGCTACCGATATCAACAACGTGATGTACGCCTACATCGACCGGAAGAAGAAATTCCCGGTTACCACGCTGCTCCGTTCTATCGGTTACGAAACCGATAAAGACATCCTGGAGCTGTTTGGTATGGCCGATGAGGTGAAAGCCGATAAAAAACTCCTGTCTAAATATGTAGGCAAACGCCTCGCTGCCCGTGTACTCCGTACCTGGGTAGAAGATTTCGTGGATGAGGATACCGGTGAAGTGGTATCTATCGAGCGTAACGAAATCGTAATGGAACGCGATACGGTTCTCGACGAAGAAGGTATTGATACCATTGTAGACATGGATGTAAAGAGCGTATTCATTCAGCGCGAAGATGTAGGTGGTGACTATGCCATTATCTACAATACTCTGAACAAGGATACTTCCAACAGTGAGCTGGAAGCCGTTCAGTTTATCTATCGCCAGCTGCGTGGCGCCGATGCTCCTGATAATGAAACCGCCCGTGGTATCATTGATAAGCTGTTCTTCAGCGATAAACGCTACGATCTGGGCGAAGTAGGCCGTTACAAAATCAACCGCAAACTCAGCCTGGATGCTCCGCTGGATCAGAAAACACTGACCCGCGAAGACATTATCCTGATCATAAAATACCTGGTACGCCTGACGAATGGTAAAGCAGAGATCGATGATATCGATCACCTGAGCAACCGTCGTGTACGTACTGTAGGCGAGCAGCTCTACGCCCAGTTTGGTGTAGGTCTGGCCCGTATGGCCCGTACCATCCGCGAGCGGATGAACGTGCGCGATAATGAGGTATTTACACCTGTTGACCTGATCAATGCCCGTACACTGTCTTCTGTGATCAACTCCTTCTTTGGTACTTCACAGCTGTCGCAGTTCCTCGATCAGACCAACCCGCTGTCAGAGATCACACACAAACGTCGTATCTCCGCACTCGGGCCAGGTGGTCTGAGCCGTGAGCGTGCCGGCTTTGAGGTACGTGACGTACACTACTCTCACTACGGACGTCTGTGTACAATCGAAACACCGGAAGGACCCAACATCGGTCTGATCTCTACACTTTGTGTACACGCCAAGATCAACGATATGGGCTTCATCGAAACTCCGTATCGTAAGGTGACAGATGGTAAAGTGAATATGAAAGAACTGAAGTTCCTGAGTGCGGAAGAAGAGGATCTGGCAAAAATTGCCCAGGCCAATACGCCGCTCGATGATAAAGGAAACTTCGTGGAAGAAAAGATCGTAAGCCGCGAAACCGGTGACTTCCCGATCCTGGATAAAAATGAAGTGGAATTCATGGACGTAGCACCCAACCAGATCGTGGGTCTGAGTGCTTCACTGATTCCGTTCCTCGAGCATGATGATGCCAACCGTGCCCTGATGGGATCAAACATGCAACGTCAGGCTGTACCGCTGATCCGTCCCGATGTACCTGTAGTAGGTACCGGTCTGGAAGGTAAAGCTGCCCGCGATGCACGTATCCAGATCCATGCAGAAGGAGAAGGTGTGGTTGAATTCGTAGATGCCAATGAGATCCACGTTCGTTACGATCGTGATGAGGCCGAAAAACTGGTGAGCTTTGAAGAAGATCTGCGCGTATACCGCCTGACCAAATTTATCAAAACCAACCAGGAAACCTGTATCAACCTGAAACCTGCCGTTAAGAAAGGTCAGAAGGTGAAAAGAGGTGACTTCCTCACGGAAGGTTATGCTACACAAAATGGCGAACTCGCTCTTGGTAAAAACCTGAAAGTGGCGTTCATGCCCTGGAAAGGTTACAACTTCGAAGATGCCATTGTGATCAGCGAACGCGTGGTTAAAGAAGATATGTTTACTTCCGTTCACATCTCTGAATATGAACTGGAAGTGCGCGATACAAAACTGGGTGAAGAAGAACTGACTCCGGATATTCCCAACGTGTCTGAAGAAGCCACCAAAGACCTGGACGAAAACGGTATCATCCGTATCGGTGCCAGCGTAAAAGAAGGTGATATCCTGATCGGTAAGATCACTCCCAAAGGAGAATCTGATCCCACTCCGGAAGAAAAACTGCTGCGCGCCATCTTTGGTGACAAAGCAGGTGATGCCAAAGACGCTTCACTCAAAGCACCCAACGGTGTGGAAGGTATCGTGATTGGTAAGAAACTCTTCCAGCGCGCCAAAAAAGACAAGAATGCCAAAGTGCGCGAAAAAGCAGCTATCGAGAAGCTGGAGAAAGTGCATGAGAAAAATGAGAGCGATCTGAAAGAGATCCTGCTCGAAAAGCTGACCACCCTGCTGAGAGAATTCTCTTCAACAGGTGTGAGCAACAACTTTGGTGAAGTGCAGATCGGTAAAGGTGCCAAATTCACTGCCAAAAATCTGGCTGGCCTGGATTATCAGAACATCAATCCGCTGGGCTGGACCGGTGATGCAAAAGTGGATGATCAGATCAACATCCTGCTGCACAACTTCAATATTAAATACAACGAAGAGCTGGGTCGCTACAAACGGGAGAAATTCAATATCTCCATCGGCGACGAACTGCCTGCCGGTGTATTGAAACTGGCTAAAGTTTACCTGGCTGTTAAGCGTAAGCTGAAAGTAGGGGATAAGATGGCCGGTCGCCACGGTAACAAAGGTATTGTGGCCAAGATCGTACGCCAGGAAGATATGCCGTTCCTCGAAGACGGTTCACCTGTTGACGTAGTGCTGAACCCGCTGGGTGTACCAAGCCGGATGAACCTGGGTCAGATCTATGAAACCGTGCTGGGCTGGGCTGGTCAGAAGCTGGGTGTAAAATTTGCTACCCCTATTTTTGACGGTGCCTCTACCGAAGAGATCGAAAGCTATTGCGATGATGCAGGTATTCCCAAGTTTGGTCACACTTTCCTCTTCGATGGTGAAACCGGTGAACGCTTCCACCAGAAGGCAACAGTGGGTATCATCTATATGATCAAACTGCACCACATGGTTGACGATAAAATGCACGCCCGTTCAATCGGACCGTACAGTCTTATCACACAACAGCCGCTCGGTGGTAAAGCACAGTTTGGTGGTCAGCGTTTCGGGGAAATGGAAGTATGGGCACTCGAGGCTTATGGTGCTTCCAACATCCTGCAGGAACTGCTCACGATCAAATCAGATGATATCATCGGCCGCGCCAAGACCTATGAGGCAATTGTAAAAGGAGATAACGTGCCCCGTGCCGGTATTCCCGAATCATTCAATGTACTGGTTCACGAATTGCGCGGTCTGGGACTTGATCTGAAGTTTGAATAAGTTATAAAGTTTAAAGGGTTAAGAGTTGTAACAACTCCTAATCCTTTAAACGCTTAAACCTTTCAACTTCTAACTCAACAACTATAAAATCTTAGAAATTCAAATATGGCTATCAAAAAAGAGAATCGTCCAAAAGCAGCGTTTTCGAAGATTACCATCGGTCTGGCTTCGCCCGACACGATCCTGGAACGCAGTTATGGTGAAGTACTGAAGCCTGAAACCATCAACTACCGCACTTACAAACCCGAACGTGATGGTTTGTTTTGCGAGCGTATTTTTGGTCCCGTAAAAGACTATGAGTGTGCCTGCGGTAAATATAAACGTATCCGTTATAAAGGCATCGTGTGTGACCGTTGCGGTGTGGAAGTAACCGAGAAGAAAGTTCGCCGCGAACGCATGGGGCATATCAAACTGGTTGTACCGGTTGTTCATATTTGGTATTTCAAATCACTCCCCAATAAGATCGGTTACCTGCTGGGTACCAGCTCCAAAAAACTCGAAAGCATCATTTACTATGAGCGTTTTGTAGTTATTCAGTCCGGTATCCGTGCTGATAAAGGACAGAATGCCGGTGACCTGCTGACCGAAGAAGAATACCTCGATATCCTGGACGCATTGCCCAAGGATAACCAGTACCTGCCTGATGATGATCCCAACAAGTTCATCGCCAAAATGGGTGCAGAAGCGGTTCATGACATGCTACAGCGTATTGACCTGGATCAGCTGTCATTCGATCTGCGTAATGCTGCTGCCACAGAAACTTCTCAGCAACGTAAGGCAGATGCCCTGAAGCGTCTGAGCGTGGTAGAGGCTTTCCGTGATGCCAATACACGTATCACTAACCGTCCTGAATGGATGGTGATGCAATATATTCCTGTTATTCCGCCGGAACTGCGTCCGCTGGTTCCTCTCGATGGTGGTCGTTTTGCGTCATCTGACCTGAACGATCTGTATCGTCGTGTAATCATCCGCAACAACCGTCTGAAACGCCTTTTGGAGATCAAGGCTCCTGAGGTGATCCTCCGCAACGAAAAACGGATGTTGCAGGAAGCAATCGACTCACTGTTTGACAACAGCCGTAAATCAAATGCGGTAAAAGCAGAAGGTGGTCGTGCGCTGAAATCACTGTCTGATGTACTGAAAGGTAAACAGGGCCGTTTCCGTCAGAACCTCCTCGGTAAACGTGTTGACTATTCTGGTCGTTCTGTTATCGTGGTAGGTCCTGAAATGAAACTGCATGAGTGCGGTCTGCCAAAAGATATGGCAGCCGAGCTCTTCAAACCATTTATCATCCGCAAGCTCATTGAGCGTGGTATCGTTAAAACCGTAAAATCGGCCCGTAAACTGGTCGATAAGAAGGAAGCCGTGGTTTGGGATATCCTCGAAAATATCCTGAAAGGTCACCCGGTTATGCTGAACCGTGCCCCAACGCTGCACCGTCTTTCTATCCAGGCCTTCCAGCCCAAACTGATCGAAGGTAAAGCCATTCAGCTGCACCCGCTGGTAACCACGGCCTTCAACGCCGACTTTGACGGTGACCAGATGGCGGTACACGTGCCCCTGAGCAATGCCGCTATTCTTGAAGCACAGCTCCTGATGCTGGCTTCACACAACATCCTGAACCCGCAAAACGGACAGCCCATCACCCTGCCTTCGCAGGACATGGTACTCGGTCTGTACTACATCTCTAAAGGCAAAAAGACAACCGAAACTGAAAAAGTACGCGGTGAAGGCATGGCATTCTATTCTACCGAAGAAGTGATCATTGCCTATAACGAGAAGAAAGTAGATCTGCATGCCTGGATCAAAGTGAAAGCAAACATCCGCAACAGCGATGGTCTGCTCGAACATAAACTGATTGAGACTACCGTGGGACGTGTGATCTTTAACCAGTTTGTACCTGCCGAAGTAGGTTTTGTGAATGCATTGCTGACGAAGAAAAACCTTCGTGAGATCATTGGTGACATCATCGAGATCACCAACGTTCCCAAAACAGCGAAGTTCCTCGACGATATCAAGCAGCTTGGTTTCCGTACAGCCTTCCAGGGCGGTCTGTCATTCAGCATCAATGACCTGATCATCCCCGATATCAAGGAAGAGTTGCTGGAAAATGCAAAAGGCGAAGTTGACGAGGTATGGGACAACTACAATATGGGTCTGATCACCAACAACGAGCGTTATAACCAGATCGTGGATATCTGGAGCCGTGTGGATACCCGTATTACAGAAACACTGATTCGCGAGTTGAGCAGCGATAAGCAGGGCTTCAACTCCGTATATATGATGCTTGATTCCGGTGCCCGTGGTTCCAAACAGCAGATCAAACAGCTGGCTGGTATCCGGGGTCTGATGGCCAAACCGCGTAAGTCTGGTTCTACCGGATCTGAGATCATCGAAAACCCGATCCTTTCCAACTTTAAAGGCGGTCTGAACGTATTGGATTACTTCATCTCTACCCACGGTGCCCGTAAGGGTCTGGCGGATACGGCCCTTAAAACAGCCGATGCCGGTTACCTCACCCGCCGTCTGGTAGACGTAGCCCAGGACGTGGTGATCACCGAAGAGGATTGCGGTACACTGCGTGGTATTGCCACATCAGCACTCAAAGACAACGAAGATATTATTGAACCACTGGCAGATCGTATCGAGGGTCGTACATCACTCCACGATATCTACAATCCCGCTAACGAAGAATTGCTCATCGCTGCCGGTGACGAGATCACACCAGATACAGCCCGTAAGATTGAAGCTGCCGGTATCGAAACGGTTGAAATCCGTTCTGTACTGACCTGCGAAAGCAAACGCGGCTGCTGCGTGAAGTGTTATGGTAAAAACCTGGCTTCAGGTATCCTGGCGCAGAAAGGTGATGCAGTAGGTATTATCGCTGCCCAGTCAATCGGTGAGCCTGGTACCCAGCTTACACTGCGTACCTTCCACGTGGGTGGTGTTGCCGGTTCTGCTGCTGTAGACTCCACACTGGCTGCCAAATTTGATGGTACGATCCAGTTTGATGGTCTGCGTACAGTAACCACAGAAAACGCAGAAGGCGACAAAGTACAGGTAGTAATCGGTCGTACCGGTGAGGTGCGTATCGTGGATACCAAGAACGACCGCCTCATGATCACCAACAACATTCCTTACGGTTCTACCCTGATGGTGAAAGACGGTCAGAAGATCAGCAAAGGCGATGTGATCTGTACATGGGATCCGTTCAACAACGTAATCGTAGCCGAAATCAACGGTATACTCCGTTTCGAAAACGTTATTGAAGGTGTTACCTACCGCGAAGAGTCTGATGAGCAGACCGGTCACCGCGAGAAAGTGGTGATTGAAACCCGCGACAAAACAAAGATTCCTTCTATCGTGGTAGATGGTAAGGAGAATAAATCATACAACCTGCCTACCGGTAGCCATATCATGCTCGATGAAGGAGATGACGTGAAAGCCGGACAGGTACTGGTGAAGATCCCGCGTATCCTCGGCAAACTGCGCGATATCACCGGTGGTCTGCCTCGTGTAACTGAGCTGTTTGAAGCCCGTAACCCGAGCAACCCCGCAGTAGTATCAGAAATTGATGGTGTAGTAACCATGGGTTCTATCAAACGTGGTAACCGCGAGATCGTGATCGAAGCCAAAGATGGTGTGACCAAAAAATACCTCGTGCCGCTGACCCGTCAGATCCTGGCACAGGATGGTGACTTCGTAAAAGCAGGTTCACCGCTTTCCGATGGTCAGACCTCACCACAGGATATCCTTTCTATCCAGGGACCATTTGCTGTACAGCAGTATGTGGTAAATGAGATCCAGGAAGTATACCGTTTGCAGGGTGTAAAAATCAACGACAAACACATTGAGGTGATCGTACGCCAGATGATGCGTAAGGTGAACATTGTGGATCCGGGCGATACACGCTTCCTCGAGGATGATTCAGTTGATAAGTTTGAATTCCTGGAAGAGAACGATTTTATCTTCGATAAAAAAGTGGTGACGGAGGCTGGTGACAGCAGTAAAATGCGTCCCGGTCAGATCGTAAGTCTCCGCGAAGTACGCGAAGAGAATTCAGTTCTGCGCCGCAACGATAAACAGCTGATCGAATACCGCGATGCCAAGCCCGCTACCTCAGCACCAACGCTGCTGGGTATCACCAAGGCTTCACTGGGAGTACAAAGCTGGATATCTGCCGCTTCATTCCAGGAAACCACCAAGGTACTGTCGTCTGCAGCCATCCACGGTAAGACAGATGATATGCTGGGATTGAAAGAAAATGTGATCACGGGTCATCCGATCCCTGCAGGTACAGGTTTGCGCGATTTCGAAAACATGATCGTGGGCAGCAAAGAGGAATACGAATTGTTGCAGACTACCCGCGAAGCCATGGCCTTCGACGAAGAAGAGTAATCAGGAGCCGGTTTCAACGGCGCCCCATACCATTAAAGGAGCGAGATCAACTCTCGCTCCTTTTTATTAAGCACAGGCCTTTGTTAAGAGAATCTTAAAGTGATCGGGATACTCATCTTTGGCCGGACGATGAACCTTAATTTGCACAAAACGACTGCATGAAGTGAACGTTACATTTCCTTCCTTTACTGAGTTTAAGCGAAATGATGCCTTCATTTCATCTGTCGCCTCAAACATGACACGATGAAAAATGTGTTGCTGACCTGGAACATTGTATTGACTCTTGCCGCCGGTTATCTGTTTTATGCCTATTACACCGGTAAACAGAAAAGTAAAAGCCGTATTCAGGCCGAGATTGCCAAAACCGTAGGCCCCTCTGGCCCTTTCCGTATTGCCTATTTTGAAATGGACTCGATTGAGAGCAGTTACGAAATGGTAAAAGACGTGAAAGCTGAGATCAATAAAAAGAATGAGGAGCTGGGTGCCGAAATAGCCAAACTGGGACAGGAAATGGATAACCGCCAGCGCTATTATGAGCAGAAGCAGCATACCATGACCGAGGACGATGTACGCAAAGCACAGGAAGACCTGATGCGCCTCGGTGAGAATCTGAAAAGCCGTCGCCAAAACCTCGAAAATGAGTACCAGGACTTTGTATTCCGTCGTAACCTGACGGTGCGTAAGGAAATCGAGAAATTTCTGGCCACCTTTAATGAGCATAAAAAATACACCTACATCATGTCGTACGAGCAGGGGCTCTTTTACTACAAAGACACTGCCTACAATATCACCGGCGAAATTGTGAATGGCCTTAATCAGGAATATAAGAAGGCGAAGAAATAGTTTTAGGTTATAAGTTTTAAGTCTTAAGTAAGACAGAAGGTGAAAGGTATAGGGTAGTTGCTCTATACCTTTTTTCTTAAGGGTATAGAGTAAACGGTAAGGGGGAAAGATTGAGGTTGAGATACTATCCGGTCATATTCAAATTTTCAAATCCTCAAATTTTCACATTATGAAATCCATCAGCCTTCTGCCTCCCACCTCCTTTTCGGCATTTCCTCCGAATTACTTATCTTGATCGCCAAACCCCCTTACATGGCAGAGGAAACCTCTTTTAAACGATCGCTTGGATTAGTAGATGCCACCATGATTGTGGCTGGCTCTATGATTGGCTCCGGTATTTTTATCGTGAGCTCTGACATTACCCGCAATGTGGGCAGTGCCGGCTGGCTTATTGCCGTCTGGCTTATTACCGCTTTTATGACCATCACGGCAGCCGTGAGCTATGGCGAATTGAGCGGCATGTTTCCCAAAGCAGGTGGTCAGTACGTATATCTCAAGGAAGCCTATAACCCGCTAATGGGTTTCCTGTATGGCTGGAGCTTTTTTGCGGTGATCCAGACAGCCACCATTGCGGCAGTAGGTGTGGCATTCAGTCGTTTTACCGCTTATCTCATACCGCAGGTAGGAGAGGATAATATATTACTAACACTGGGCAGTCTGAAGATATCTGCAGCGCAGGTGCTGGCGATTGCCATCATCGTATTACTGACCTATACCAATACCAGGGGCGTAAAGGAAGGAAAGATCATTCAAACCACCTTTACTTCTGTAAAGCTGCTTTCCTTATTCGGACTGATTGTGCTCGGTTTCGTCATTGCCAAAGAAAGTTTCTGGTCTTCCAACTGGGAGAATGGCTGGGCTGCCACACAGGTTCCCAAAGAAGCTACCGGTGAGGTAATGCGCGATAGCTGGCAACCTATAGGTGGTGCTGTACTGATTGGTGCTATAGCCGCTTCCATGGTAGGATCTATTTTCAGCAGCGATGCCTGGAACAATGTAACTTTTATTGCCGGCGAGATCAAAAACCCGAAACGCAATATCGGCCTGAGTCTTTTTCTGGGCACCCTGATAGTTTCCTTTATTTATGTAGCAGCCAACTTTATGTATCTGCATGTATTACCGCTCCAGGAGATTGCCTATCCAACAGGCAACCGTGTGGCGGTGGCTGCTTCGGATGCCATTTTCGGACCCAATGGTTCTACTGTGATTGCAGTCATGATCATGATCTCCACATTTGGTTGCAACAATGGTCTGATCCTCGCGGGCGCACGGGTATATTATACGATGGCACAGGATGGCCTGTTCTTCAAAAAAGCCGGCCATCTCAATAAAAATGCAGTACCCGGATGGGCGCTTTGGGCACAGGCTGTGGTGGCCTCATTGCTTTGCCTCAGTGGCAGCTACAATGACCTTCTTACCATGATCTCATTTGTGGTAGTGATCTTCTATGCACTGACCATTGTCGGCATTTTTATTCTTCGTCGCAAACGCCCCGAACTGGAACGGCCCTATAAGGCATTCGGCTATCCCGTATTGCCAATTATCTATGTATTGCTGGGACTGACCTTCTGTATCTTCCTGGCCATCTTCGAGCCATTGTATTCGCTTTGGGGATTGGGTATCGTGCTGGCTGGTATTCCGCTTTACTACGTGGCCATTGCAGTAAGAAAATAAATATTCGTAAAACGAAAAAAGGTATACGCAGCTCCTCTCAGGGCTGCGTATATTTTTCATCCATATCCTTAATGGCTTTATCGACCATCTTATTCATATTTACATGCAGGTCAAACAGGAGTTTGGCCACGGCAAACACAAAAATGAAACCCTTGCCCCAGCCAAAGGCAAGAAACATGCTGCCTATAATTACGGTGAACTGCTGAATGATAATACGTCCATAAGGCATGAACATGATCACCATCAGCGGGGTGGTTTTGTAAGCTCCTGATGATAAAAAGGGAATAACCTGCTGAGCGATATAGCTGATAACAAAAGCGCCCAGCATGAGTGCAATATCGCCATTGATATAAGTGTACCAGTAAAAAAAGAAATGCAGGGAACCCTTGCCGGGCGGAATGATATTGGCCGATTCTGCAAAGATGGAAGATTGCACGGCTGCAAAAATTCCATAGTGCACGATAAAGAAAAAGATAAAGAAAAGACCGCTTTTCTGCGTACTGCTGCCTTTGTTGTACCAGGTATCGCGCGGGCGGACGAGTACGGTCACTATACCCATTTGAAACACGGTGATGATGCCTACGATCAGGGTTTCCATGGCGTATACCGTAAATACTTCCACCGCACTCCATCCCCAAAACCATACCCCGGCAATAGGCAATAGATTAGCTGCTATAATAAAGAGATCGGCAGGGCTGTATTTGCGTTTAAAGAGGGCTATCATCGGACAACAAAATAGCCTTTTTCGGTTGTCTGCAAAATACCCGCCGGTACGGATTCTATGCGCATTATCCCTGCACCAGCCACCACTGATTATCCCAGCGATCCTGTACACCAGCCGTATATCCATAGTCTCTTTGCTCGGGTGACATCAGGTCTTTAGATCCGGCTTTAAGGGCATTATTGTAGATTTTGTCTACATTTTCTACATAGATAAACATGCCGGCCGACCGGGCTTTCCATTGTTCGGTTGCTTCAGCAAACATGATTACGGCCGCACCAATTTTTAGTTCACCATGCATGATGCGCTGATGTTCATCAGGTATGATCAATTGATCTTCGGCGGCAAATACTTCTTTCATAAACACGTGAAAGGCGGCCGCATCCGGAAGAATCAGATAAGGCATTACCGGCAGGTATTGTTCTGGAATAGTCATAGCTTTTTTATTAATGATGAAATGATGATCAAAAATAGAGCCGCTATCGAAGACGAAATTGGAAAAAAACGACATTCTAATCGCGCCAGGCCGTGCCTTCGGGATTTCCTTTAAAGAAATGCCGGGGATGAAAACCAGAGAATTCCCTGAAATCGTGAATGAAATGTGATTGATCGTAATAACCACAATCCTGCGCCAGGGCTGCTAATGACAGGATGTCTTTATTGTATTGCTGGGTAGCTTGCTGAAACCTGCTGATGCGGCTGAAAAGTTTGGGTGAAAATCCGGCCAGCGATTTGAACCGGCGTTCAAACTGTCTCTGCGAAAGAAAGGCATGGCTGGCCCACTTGCTTACAGGCAGCAACCGGTGCTGCTCCTGTAAGGCAATAATGCAGGCAGCAATTGGCTGATCAGCCGCAGGTAGTTCCCGCATTTGTTTCCGGAAAAAAGCGTTGAGAATGGAGATACGTTGCTGATTATTCTTCGCCAGTATGATTGTTTCTTCCAGTTGCCTGCCCGAAGCGCCGAGTAGTGCCGGCAGATCCGGTATTTCATTGCTGAGGGCACTGGCCGGCATATCGAACAAAACCGGTATGGCAAATGGATACATATACACGCCAAAAATGCCAAAACCTGTGCCGGTTGTATAACGCCTGTACCGCTGAGCCGGCCCCTGAAATCCGGTGATAGGCGTAGCGGTTGCAATATCCTGCTTATCCAGCTCATCAAATATACCCGCATAATGAAAGACCATTTCTACACTGCCACAAGCCAGCGAACGGTGCGTATAAGGTTCATCGCTTTCCAGTATCCAGTAAAAACGGATCAGGGAACGAAGGTCAGCAGGAGGTAATATGGTATGGTACTGGATCATGCCAGTGAGAAGTCATTTCTTAAAGATAGTTCAATCTCTGCTGGCACGAAACACCTTAATTTTGTGGTATGAAGAAAGTTGCAGTTATTGTTGCCGGAGGCTCCGGTACAAGAATGGGGAGTTCATTGCCCAAACAGTTCTTATTGCTGAGAGATAAACCGGTCTTATACTTTACACTACATACATTTTTGCAGGCTTATCCCGATATGCAGGTCATCCTTGTTTTGCCGGTGGATTATATGGAAATGGGACGCGAGATCATTGATGCCTGGTTTGATGCCGATCGGGTGCGGGTCACAGCCGGAGGCGACAGCCGGTTTCAATCGGTAAAAAACGGGTTACAACTGATCGACGAAGAATCAATTGTATTTGTACACGATGGTGTACGTTGTCTGCTTACAACCGATCTGATACACCGTTGTTATGAGGCCGCTTTGCAAACAGGCAGCGCAGTGCCTGTTGTAGCGTGCAAAGACAGTGTACGGCTGGTACATGCGGAAGGAAATGAGGCTGTTGACCGCAATGCGGTGGTACTTGTACAAACGCCTCAGACATTTCACAGCAAAATTCTGATCCCTGCATTTCAGATTGATTATAAAGATAAGTTTACAGATGAGGCTACTGTGGTGGAAGCCTTTGGCCTTAAGCTGACACTGGTACCGGGAGAGGAATCAAATATCAAGATTACCCGGCCCGAAGATATGCTGCTGGCAGAGAAACTGCTGGAAGCCCGGTCAGCCTGATCATTTTTTGAACCAGCGCAGCAACCAGGGTAACCTGTTTACTTGTAATGCCGGGTAATTTTCCTGCTGCGCTCCAAAACCGGTATAGAACCGCGCCACCGAAGCTATATCAGAGCCTTCAAAATCAAGTATACGCAATTGCATAGCATGCTGCCGGATAAACTGATCAATCAGCATATGCGAAGCGCCCGTATGCCGGCTGTCAGGAGCATTGCCCGGTAAAATATAAAATGCTCGTCCCTGCTGCACAAAGAAAATGGCTGAAGCCAGTAATTGTCCCTGGGCGTTGACTACGCCATAGGTGAAGCACTCATTGCGCTGCTGCAGTATTTGATACAACCGCGATAACCTGTTTGCTTCACCGGACGATAATGGCTGATGGCTGAATACCATTACTTCCGAAGGAGGCACATCTTTTCTGAGTACTAGTCCCGCTGCTTCGGCTTTACGGATATTGCGCACCGTATTTTCATTATACAATTGGCGGATGGCATCATACGATTGCTGTAGTGGCAACACCAGGTTGATACGGGTGCGAAGAGCATAACCATCCACCTCCGAAGGATTATGGTGATGCAGACAAATGTCCCAGTACCTGTATTGCCGGGGAATGGCTTCGAGAAAGGCATGGAGTAAAGCGGGTGAACTGTCTGAAGCAATAAGCCCCAGTTGTGCAGTGAGGAATGGCTGATAGAGATAATGAATACCATATTTCTTACGGCAGGGAAGAGGCATCACCGCTTCATAGTTTCCCAGCACCAATGCTGTCCAGCCGGGTACCATTACATCTAGGTACCAGGAATAGGCATAAATATGGTCAGGAGTATGAAGACCAACACAGGCATCCCAGGCTTTCCGGTCAATGCCGGAATGCTGAATAAACGATATATGCCTTTCTGTATACATCAGAAAGCGAAATTGCGGTTGATCTTACGCAGACTGAAGTTGGAGAAATCAATGGAGAACGAGATACGCTTAAGCAAGCGCTCATTTTTGGGGATAGTGGATTGAATATAATCTTTGAAAGGCCGGCTGTATATCAGGGGCAGATAAATATTCACAACTTCACTGAACAGGGGGATCTGTAATCCGGCATCAAAGAGGAAACGATCTGTATTGGCATTTCTTTTCCATGCTTCTGCATACGTTCCTACATCGGCAAATACCTTGAGCGGAATGCGGAAGGGAAGGAGGTTGAGCGGATTGATCTGATCAGGAATATTGCTGCTGAAGTTGAGTGCTACCAGCCAGTCATCCGTACGTCCTACTTTTTCGGCCAGCATATCCGTTCTTGTTTTGAAAGCGCCATCCCGCTCCATGATCTGCTGACTGGCCCATCCATCAAATTCATTACGTCCGGCAAAATAATCACTATAGGTATAATCCTCCGCTCCATTGGCGCCAGTCATATTAAGGTGATAGCGGTCGGTTGCGAATTGTTTGGAAAACGTTTTAGGAGAGGTGTAAAAGAATTTACCGGCAAAGAACCGGGCATTTAAACCGCCGCCTCCGGCATAATTGAAAAAATATTTCCCGGTAAAGGCCGCACGAATAAAATCTGTACCCTGCTCCAGTTTCAGTTCAGCCCTGTATGGATAGAGGACACGAAAATCCTGCCAGACAGCCCTGAGCTGAAGCAATGTGCGGTCGGCCGATCGTTTTCCATAATTATCTACGAGCAGGGTATCGGTACCGGTAAATACAGAATCTCTGGAGTAACGCAGGCTTTGCTCGGTAATAAAATAACTTTTCAGTTGTATGTAACGCTCGCGTGTGCTGCGGGCATTTTTCTCATCGAATGTAAAACGGAGTGTGGGAACAATCTTATGAAAGCCGAAATGCAGTTTTTTGCTTTCAGGCGTAGTAAAGTTGTTGATGCTGAAAGAAGCTGCACTCACACCTGCATCAATGCGATGAAGGGCACCTCCACGCGGATAAAAACTGTAATTGATCAGTCCATTGCCGCCCAGTCTGCCTGTACCGGTAGCATAGAGTGGTGCCAGTAAAAAGCTGAAGCGGGGCATCGGCAATCCCATATTGGTAACCAGCGCACCAAGCATGAGTTTATCATACGTATTCATACCGATGGCGGGACTCAGTAGTAATGTATGAGCCGGCCGGTTCTTAAAGTAACGGCTCCAGAATGCGGGGCTCAGCGGAAAGCCTGTCTCCGTACCTTTTCTGGATTCATGTGGTAAGGGACCGGTTGTATACAGCAGGTTGAATGCACTGTCAAGTGAATGGCCGGCAGCTTGCTCCATCGCCTCTTTGAAATCGGCTGGCCGGGGATGTTTAAACTGCCATTGCGCCACATAATTTTTCATACCTGCATCAAAGGCTGCTGTACCCATTATCTCCTGCAGGTACTCCAGCCACATAGCGGTTTTGGCATAGGCATCAAGATTGTAATTGACCTGACTAAAGCTGTCGGCAGGTGTGGCAATAGGCTGATCGCGTCGTAATGAAACGGATGTTTCCACGAGGGCGCTGCTGATCTGATGAAGGGGGATCTGTTGCTTACCCAATTTCACTTCTCCTTTACCATTACCGATCTGCTGGCTGTACCGGTTGTCGTAAAAGCTATTAAGGCCTTCGTCCATCCAGGGATGGCTGCGTTCATTGCTGCCCACAATCGCCTGAAACCAGTTGTGACCGATTTCGTGAGAGATGGTATAATGAAGCAATCCTTCACTGCCATCGGGGCCAATAAGTGTGATGGTCGGATATTCCATACCACCGCCGCCGCCGGGAGGGCCCTGCACAATACTAAGGGTGCCGTAGGGATAATTGCCCAGCCACCGGCTGCGGGCAAGAAGTGACTGGCGCATCATAGCCAGACTTTTTTCCCAGCCCGGTGCTTCGGCAGGTATAAAATAACTGAATAGGGAAATGACAGCACCATTGTCGAGCCGGCAGGTATCCTGCAATACCCGGAAACGTTTGTCGGCAAACCAGGCAAAATCCAGAACATTTTCTTGCCTGAAATGAAGCATCTTTTGTGTACTGGCAGAGGCTGGAAATTTTTCAGTAACTGTTTTGATGGCGCCCGACTTTGTCTTTTCCTTCCGTCGCTCGGGAACCCATTCAAATCCGGCACGGCCACGTAACCAGTTTTTTTCTCCTTCATCCATCAACTCACCGGTCGCTGCCACTACATAGTTGGAAGGCACAGTTATATGCACATCGTACGTACCGAAGTTGCTGTAAAATTCTCCCTGGTCAAGGTAAGGGACCGGGTGCCATCCATCGCGATCATATACTGCCGGTTTGGGATACCATTGGGTGATCTGGTATCGTTGCCCGTCGTGCCCGCTCCGGGAAAATACCTCCGGCAATTTCACATGAAACGGCGTGGTGATCGTTATTTTCTGCCCGGGTGGTAATGGCGTGGGCAACATCAGGCGGACTATATCAATATAATTCGGATGATCTTCTGTTTCGGCATGCTGATCATTGACTTTAAAATCGAGCCGGTTGATATATCCTCTTTCTTCCTGGCCGGCAAAGTAAAAGCGGGTATTTCCGTTTTCGAGCAACTGATCGCTCAGCGCAGTTTTATCATTTTTATAGGCATTGGGCCAAAGGTGAAACCAGATGTAATGAAGGGTATCGGGCGACTGATTGTGATAAATGATGCGGGCAAATGCATCAAGTGTATGTTGCTGATCGTTGAGTGATACATCAATGGTATAATCAACCCGCTGCTGCCAGTATGGAGTTTGTGCATGAAGGGTGCAGGCACATAGCAGGGCTGCAAAGCCAGTCAACAGCATTTTTTTCGATAGGAACATATTTCAAAAATAGAACCTATGGCCCGCAATTACAAGCAAATATTGCCACTTACTTGCCTTTACCCTTCCAGATGATACGCAGGGTATGGGCCATGATCTTGAAGTCGAGGGCCAGGGAGATGTTTTCGATATAGATAAGATCAAATTTGCTGCGTTCGATCATGTCATCCACATTCTCTGCATAACCAAACTGCACCATTCCCCAGCTGGTGAGTCCGGGTTTTACTTTAAGGAGATATTTGTAATAGGGAAAACGGGCCACAATCTGGTCGATATAGTATTGACGCTCGGGCCGGGGGCCCACCAGGCTCATCTCACCAATCAGGATATTCCATAATTGCGGCAGCTCATCGAGCCGCCATTTGCGCATTACTTTGCCCCAGGGGGTTATACGGGGGTCATGGTCCGAAGAAAGCGCCGGACCGCCGGCCTCCGCATGGGGGATCATTGACCTGAATTTATAAAGACGGAATGGTTTGCCCTTATAACCTACCCGTTTCTGCGAATAGAAAATGGGACCGCGATCGGTTAGCCATACCCGCAGCATTACATACAGCATGAGAGGCGACAGGATGATCAGCGAAAGGGAAGCCGCCAGCACATCGATCAGCCTTTTGATATGTTCCTGCCATTCGGGGATCAGGTTGGTGCGGAGGTCGATCAGTGGTGCGCCCAGGACGTTGATGGTTTTTACGGACCCCGCCAGGATATCGAGTGTGTCGGGCAGGATCTTTATTTCCACATCCTTTTCGCTTAAGCGGTTGATCAGGTTTTCGAGTTGTGGATATTGTGTCTTCTCCAGGCCCAGTACTACCAGCTTGATGCCATGTTCATCAATCACCGATTCGAGATTTGTCAATTCACCCAGTTGTGGTAGCAGTCCCTGCAGAGGAGCAGCCTGGCTGCTGCCTGTGCTCACGAAACCGGCAAACCAGTAACCGCCATCGCCCAGTTGCCGCGAAGTAGCCTTATATAGTTTTACCGCATTTTCCTGGCTCCCCAGCATAAGTGCAGGAAACCGGACCCGGCCTGTAAGCAGTTGCCATTTCACTTTATTGAGAAAGAGCCACCGGCTGCCGAAGGTGAGAATAAAATGAATACTTCCGAGAAGGGCCAGTACAGAATAGAAATAATGCGTACCGGGCGAGGGATCGTCGAAGATGTAAATAAAAAACAGGGCCAGGCATCCCAGCACAGTACAAATAATGGTGCGGAACAATTCCACCATCCGGGATTTTTTATACAACGAATTGTAGGTGCCTGCCAGTGTATATAATAAGATCCAGCCTGCGGGAACAATCAGTACCGCATCGAGCCATGACTTTTCCGGAAGGGCATGTTTTTCCGGGCCAAAAAGCCATTCCGTTCGCACAAGGGTTACAATGAGCCAGGAGAGGGCTGCTGCCAGATAATCGGTGAGTATATACCAGGACAATGATATTTTCTTATCACCATTCATCAGTGTGAAATCACATTATTGCCGATTTTGGAAAGTATCTGGTGGGCTACATCCATGGCCATAAGACCATTGATCTCTGATACGACTGTTTTGGTGTTGGTAAGAATGGCGTTTTTAAAAGCGGTCAGTTCTTCTTTGATCGCATTTACTTCAGGTATGGCCGGGTTTGAAACGGCAACGGTCTTGGTACCGCTGTTGGTTTCGATATCAAAAGCAAAAACATTGGAATCGCCCGGCTCTTTCAGCTTTATGATCTCGGTTTTTTTATTGAGAAAGTCGATACCGATATAGGCGTCTTTCTGGAAGAGTCTTATTTTCCGCATCTTCTTCATGGAAATGCGGCTGCTGGTCAGGTTGGCAACACAGCCATTATTGAATTCGATGCGTACGTTGGCTATATCGGGTGTTTCGGTCATAACGCCCACACCACTGGCCGAAATACTTTTTACATCACTTTTTACAATGCTCAGGATAATGTCAATATCATGGATCATCAGGTCGAGGATCACACTTACTTCTGTGCCGCGGGGATTGAACTGGGCCAGCCGGTGTACTTCAATAAAAAGGGGCTGCAGGTGTACATCTTTTACCGCCAGGAAAGCGGGGTTGAAACGTTCTACGTGGCCTACCTGGAACCGGACACCGGATTCGCCGGCCAGTTTTACCAGCTGACGGGCTTCCTCCATGGTATTGGCCAGTGGTTTCTCTACGAATACATGTTTCCCTTTTTTAATAGCTTTTTCGCACCAGTAAAAATGAAAAGTGGTAGGGGCTACTATATCCACAGCATCTACGGCGTCAATGAGAGCATCGGCATCCAGGAAACGGGGCAGCTGATATTTTTCTGCCACCTCACTGGCTGTATCATCATGCGGATCGTAAAAACCGACCAGCTCTACATCCGGGATTTCCTTCCAGTTGTTGAGATGAAATTTGCCCAGATGCCCTACACCAATTACCCCGATTTTTAACATGCCTGTTTTTTTGAATAGGCAAAGATAAGAAGGAAAGGCGGAAGGAGAAATTAGGGTATAAAGGGTATAAAATGCTTAAAGAGTTTAAAGGGCGGCATACTCTTTATACCCTTTAAACTCTTTAAACGCTTTATACTGTCCGAGGCGTTATGCCTTTTTAATCTTCAGCTCTATTTTCTTCTTTTTCTCCATTCCTTTTACCTTCAAAACAATCCGGTAAACGGTAGCAGGCCATGATTGAAGCAGGCGTTTATCCTTTATAGTCACAGGCTCCACCGAGGCTTCAAGTTGCTGGGGGTTATAGTCAAGTGTCAATGCGCCAGAGGCTAGCGGCAAACGGATTTGCCCTGGTTTCACGAGTTCTGCAGACAGGCTGGTCATAAAATGGAGGGCCGTACTGCCATTGTTTTCCTGCAACTCATAATTATCGGTAATGCTCAGTTGCTGACCGCGCGTAAGCAGGTAAGTACGTTCCCATTTATTTACAGCAGCAGCGGCAGGGTAGGCGGCTGCAATATCCAGTGAGAAGCGAACGGTCTTTTTGGATGCCGTAAATACCGGATTGCCGGCTTTGTAGGCAGCTCCTTCTTTCTGCATCACACCATTGATGAGCGGCAGGTTATGCCAGGCTGATTGCATGGTCCATATGCTGTAGCGCTCCGGACCAAAGGTCTGCCGGGTATAGGTCTCACTGCCGATATCGATC
This sequence comes from Chitinophagaceae bacterium, assembly GCA_047600605.1. Classification (GTDB taxonomy): domain Bacteria; phylum Bacteroidota; class Bacteroidia; order Chitinophagales; family Chitinophagaceae; genus CAYMZZ01. The sequence goes on from JASGKK010000002.1 coordinate 1,465,974, forward strand.
AATACAGGCTGGCCATCATAAAAAAGAATGCAACTGCCCACATCATTGTGATTATGACTCTCGGCATTGTGTCCACCTAGTGCAGAAAAATAGAACCCATCGGTACTGCCTGCCTGATCACGGGCTGCCATGATCTGCGTGCCCGGCATCCACCAGTCGGCTATCAATGGTTTGCGGGTGGGTGTCTGCAGGATGGCCGGAGCGGCCAGTGCATTTTCGAGTGTGGCTTCAATGGTTTCGGTGGGCAACTGATCTTTCCAGTTTTGCTGGGCTGCCAGGAAACTGCCAAAGCCGGTCATAATACTATCGTTGATCGCCTGGCCATATCGGAAAATAAGTCCTGCATCGGGATTGAGTTTGGCACTGGCATCTGCATAGTTAATGTAGTAGCGGTCGTTGATATAGGCTTTATAGATATAGGCCGCAATATTGCGGATCAGCGGATCATTGAATTTATTAATTGATCCGCCGGTTGCTTTGCTGAGCAGGTCGAGGTAATTGAAAAGCATGCCGCCGGCATGTGACCAGTATGCAGGACCTTCTTCACATCCGCCATCGTCTTTATAATAGTTGATGAATTTATCAACCGACTGCATGGTTTTATAAATGCTTTCAATTCTTTTTTTCGGGTCCTTTTCAATAAGAAGGATACAGGTAAGTGCATTGAAATTGCACCATACATTCCAGTTGTTGACCATTGCATCTTCCTTTAGCAGGCCCATCCACCAGAAATCGGTACGCGAATAGTAGGGCTGTAGTACCTGGCGGTCAATCTCTGTAGCAATGCGGGAAGCGATGAGGGGACTTACTTTGTCAAAGGATTTTTTGAAGAAATGGTGTGTCCAGGCCATGAGTGCGCCAGTGATGCCCACGCCCAGGTCAATGATCGGCTCTTTTACATCGGGCAGGCCATAACCCGCTTTCTGGATAGACAGATGTGCCGAAAGGGCCCAGGTGGTCATTTCGCAGATACTCCAGCTTCCGTCGATGATCTGCGGCAAAAAACGACCTTTACCTTCAGCCAGTTCGGCCAGCACGAGTTTGCGCAGGTTACCGGTATTCTGACTGTTTATATTCTGCATGGTATCGCGGTTACCTGTACGCACAAATTCGAGGTAGGAACTGGCAGGTACAATCTGCCATTTATAATTCAGCACTTTTTCGCCTTCTCTTGCCCAGGCTGTACGGTAGACGGCCGGTATTTTTTCCCAGCCGGCCCGGTCCTCATAGGCCGGAAAACCGATCCAGCTTTTGTCCTGTTTGAGCCATCCGGCCAGTTGTGAAGAACTGATGGAGCCCGCCAGCAGGTTTCTTTTGCTTTGAGCCATAAGCAGGGCAGGCAGCAACAGAAGAAGAAGAGGTAGAATAATTTTTCTTGACATGATCAAAAGTAGTTTAGTTGATAGGATCATCACAGGTTATTATTGATATACTCTGACATAGTCGATATAGTAACGAGCGGGTAAAATAGCATCGTCGATAGGCCCGGGCCACCCGCCTTCATGACCGAGTGCGAGGTTAAGCAGCAGGTAATTCTTTTTCCGGAAAGGATCCTGTCCGGTATGATTGGCTTTGCTATTAGGAAAACTTAAATAAAGCTTATTGTCGAAAAAGACATCTATCTTATCGGTATTCCATTCCAGGGTATAAATATGGAAGTCCAGGCTGGGGTCAGGTATCTTGAGACTGGCTCCTGTAGAACTGTAGCCACGGGCGCTGGTATCGGGATAATGCACAGTGGCATAAACGGTAGAGGGATCTTTGCCCAGGAATTCCATGATATTGATCTCTCCGCAGCGTGGCCAGCCCAGTTGGGCCCTGTTTTCGCCCATCATCCAGATGGCGGGCCAGGTACCTTTACCGGTAGGTAGTTTGGCACGTACTTCAATACGGCCATAGCGCCAGGTCTGCTGCGCCAGTGTATTGATGCTGGCCGATGTATATTTTGCCAGGCTGTCTTTTTCCCGGGGTTTTACAGAGCCGGGTACATAAGATGTATTACGCCAGTTTTCCCGGTGAGCTTCGAGTATGAGCAGACCATTCTCCACACGGCTGTTGGCCAGGCGTGCTTTTGTATAATACTGTGGCTCATTGTTGCGCACAAAACCTTCTTCATAACCCCATTTGGCCGGATCGGGCAGACCGGTATAATTAAATTCATCGGACCATACCAGTTTGCGTACCACTGGTGTGGGGGCAGGGGCCGGTTGCTGATGACGATTGCAAGCCATCAGCAGGATAAGAAACGTGATGATAGAACAGAACTTCGGCATGGGTTTTATCTTCTATAAAGTTATCAGGTATGGATTAAAAAATCATGCCCCCGTTTCAGAGCGAAACAAGGGGCATGCCTAACTGCTAATGAACGATTGCTGACACCTCAAACGTTAGTTGACCCAACCCGTATTTTGTGTAAGTGCGGGGTTGATTTGTATTTCGGCAGCTGGGATAGCCCAGGTGGTAATATAGTCGCCTTTCCAGCTATAGGAAGACACGTTGGTGCCCCATACCTGTTTGATACCATTGCCGGCGAAAAACACCTTGTCTTTCCAGGTGCCCCAGCGCAGCTCATCAAAGTAGTTGATGCCTTCGTTGGGGAATTCGCGGCGGCGTTCGTCGCGGATGCGTTCACGCAATTGATCCTGGTTGGTAACAGTAGTAGCGGCTGAAGAATTGAGCAGACCCACACCGGCACGCTGACGTACGGCGTTTACGAGGCCTACTGCATCCTGGCTGAAACCAATCTCATTGATGGCTTCTGCCCACATGAGTGCGATATCTGCATAGCGTATTACCGGGAAGTCGGTGGGACCGGTTACACGCGTTGTGAGCTGGGTAGAACCTTCATATACATATTTACGATGCAGGTAATAGAAGTTGCTGCGCGTATCTGTAAACAGGTCAAAGGTTGGAGACGATTCCAGTCTTGCAGGCCAGCGTGAAGTAAAGGTACGGTCGGCACCATCAATGGGGCGGCCCAGGTAGGTGGCATAAGGTACAATGACGTTGGCATTGAGACGGGGATCGCGGTTGCTATAGGCCGCTTTGATACGTGCTTCGTTGCCGGTAGGCAGATAGAGCGACATATCCAGGCCGCGATTGCTGGCTGCAGTGATCTCAGCCGTAGTGAGATTGTCACGGAAGAAATAAACTTCACGTTTAGCGGCAGGCATGGCATTGTAGCCGGGGATCACATCATCCCAGTTGAACGGTGAACCATCCGCATTTTCATACAGGTCTACCAGGTTGGGAGAGATCAGGTAGGTATTCCAGCAGGAGCCGAAAGAGGAACGTGTACCGCAATAGAATTGAGTAGTGGATCCATAACCATCCTGATTGATATGCTGGATCGAAAAGATCATTTCATCTGATTTTTCGTTGGCCAGTGTGAATACATCTTTGTATGAACCAGTAAACAGTTTGTAGCCGGCATCTTTTACTTTCTGGAAGTCATTGATCGCATTCTGCCATTGCTTCAGGTACATATAGGTTTTGCCGCGCAGTGCATAGGCAGCACCTTTTGTGATATGGCCGTACAGGGCATCACCACCTGCATATTTGTTAGGCAGGTTTGGCTCATTGATAGCGTCGGTCAGATCCTGCAACACCACTTCCCATATTTTAGCTTCTGTCTCACGTGGTCTTGAAGCATCGTTTGCCCCTACAGGTTCCAGGTAGAGCGGCACACCTTTGTACAGCTGATTGAGACGGAAGTAGAAGTAAGCACGCAGAAACTTCGTTTCAGCAATGTAGCGCGACTTCTTGACATCGGTCGAAGGTGATTTGAGCGGAATGTTGTAGATGGCATCATTGGCGCGTTTTACACCTTCATACAACTGCTGCCAGTTGGTACTGAAAATAGAGCTGTTGGCAGTGATCGTACCGTTGAGCATGGCGTCCATATCGCGCCCCTGGCCTGTGATACCAAAGCGGTCAAACTGGTATAGCTCATTACCTGTTGCTCCGCCCGTTCCGATACTGAGTCGCATCGCCTGGTATACACCTGTTACACCCTGATCCGTCAGTCCATCGGTAGTCCACATGGTTTCTGAGCTGGCTGAGCTGTAAGGTGCAGTATCCAGGAGATTTTTGCGGCAACTGGTCATGATGGCCGCAGCAGTTATAAAGATTAATAGCTTTTTCATCAGCTTATTCTTTTTGAGGTTGTTGATAGTGATCCGGTCGTCAGGCGACAGGTTCATGTGTTTAGAAAGTTACTGTTACGCCTGCGGCAAATTGTCTCATAGTCGGGTAGCCAACGCTGGAGCCAATCTCCGGATCGAGTCCGGGGTATTTGGTGATCAGCAGCAGGTTTTCGCCTGATACATACACACGTGCGCGGCTGATCAGTGCTTTGGCAGTGATATGCGCCGGGATCGTGTAACCGATTTGCAGGTTTTTCAATTTGAAATAGCTGGCATTGTATAACCAGAAATCATTGTATGCTAAATTCTGAGCATCGGAATTGTATTTCAAACGGGGATATTTACCGTTGATGTTATTGTTGGGATCGCTGGGATTAGCTTCATTATAATAATAATGATCATTGGCAATACGCTCTGTTACATGGAAACCATTGCGGGTAGCCACAGTGTTGTAGCCATCGTTCCAGTAATACTCCATACCGGTAGCGCCAGCCCACAACATAGAGAGATCAAAACCTTTCCAGCTTACGTTTACACTGAAACCAAAATTGTATTTGGGTGTGGTAGAGGTACCGGTAAACTTACGGTCAAAGGTGTTACCATAGATGCCATCACCATTGTTGTCAGCATAGAGGAAGTCACCATAGTTGAGCAGGTTTTTATTGCTCGAAGTAGCTACACCCGATACTGGAGCAAATGAATAACCGGCTGCGATCATGGCACGTACCCAGTTGAGGTCTTCCGCCGTACGGATCATACCGTCTTTGGGACCACCATGTATGTTTACACTGCCGTCGCCATTGGTATAAGAACCATCGCCACGATAACGGTTGTAGATATAGAAGTCATACATCATATGGTCTTCGAGGATCATAGAGTTGGCCCCGTTGTTGGATACGGCACCGATATTGGTGGAGTATACACGGTTGCCATTGACATCTGTAGTCCAGGCTTCCTGCAGTTTGCCTTTGTATTTGGTTACCTCGTTGTAGTTGTAGGCAAAGTTGCCACCTACAGACAGGTTTACATCACCCAGCTTCTTGTTCCAGTTGAGGTTTACCTCGATACCGCGGTTGAGTACAGCCGCCGTGTTCTGAATAGGAGCAGAGGCCGTTCCCAGTACCAGGGGAATGGGAGGTGTGGTAAGGATACCATCTGTAAGACGGTTGTACCAGTCGATTTCAACATTCAGTGAGCGGAAGAGGGTGGCATCCAGACCAATGTTGGTCTGTGTAGTGCTTTCCCACTGCAGACCCAGGTTGGCAATGCTTCCCTGGCGCAGACCCGCAGCAGCGAGGCCGTTGAATGAATAAGGAACGGCGCTGTATACAGCCTGATAAGCATAATCACTCGCACTGCCATTGTTGGTAGCACCAAAGTTACCCAGCTTACCCCATGAAGCACGCAGTTTAACATTGCTCAACGTGCTGGTCAGATTCTGGAAGAAGTTTTCGTCAGATATTCTCCAGCCGGCAGACACTGAGGGGAAATAACCCCAGCGATTGCTTTTGGCAAAACGGGAAGAACCATCATAACGGAGGTTACCTTCTACCAGGTATTTTCCTTTGTAAGCATAGTTGACACGACCAAACCAGCTGCGTACGGCGCGATCATATTCCTGACCGCCGGCATTGTTGGAGGTATTGCCGGCAGAGCCCAGCGTGGTGATGGTATAGTCGATGAGCCCGAGTTTACTGGCATTGAAGTCATAGTAATTAAAATACCATTCGTTGTAACCAACCAGTGCGCCGATTTCGTGGTCACTGCCAATACGTGTATTGTAACGCAATACCTGGTCGATCGTAACGCGGTAATCTTTATTAAATAAATAGGATGTGGTTAACAGATCGGGGGTAGCAGATGCAGAGCGAAGTATGTTGGTAGCAAAATCCCAGCGATCTGTAGGGTTGGTATGTGAATTACGCTCTTCGAAACGTGTCTGATAGTTGAAACGTGATTCAAAGCTCAGTCCTTTATAAAGATTGAGGGTAGCATATACGGTAGTGTTGAAACGTGTTTCCTGGTCATGACCACCAGTGCCATAGAGATAGCTTACAATGTTGTTGGCATTGGCGGATTCCTCGGGTGCAGAGGGATAACCGAACTTTCCATTATAATATGGATAGACACCCGGCGTGGTCTGGCTGAGGAAGTTGAATACGTTGTCTGTATTGGCCATGCCATAGGTCTGCAGTGAACCAAATGTCTGTGTGCCTACTGTGATCACTTTATTGATCTTGGCTTCCAGATTGGCGCGGAACAGGTAACGTTCGGTACCTGTATTCTGCATGAGACCAGGGTTATTGAGATAGTTCATGGAAAGCAGATAAGCTACTTTATCGCTGCCACCGCTTACAGATATGTTGTGATTCTGACCAGCTCTTTTGCGAAGCACGGCATCATACCAGTCTGTATTGGGATAAGCCAGCCAGTTGGGTACACCGTTGACATTGGTGCCATTGGGATTTGCCGTGGCTGCTTCCCATTCCTGGATACGGGCATCAGAGAAAAGGGTAGCCTGCCCCAGGTTGGTCAGACTTTCGTTGATAAGCCGCATATGGCGGGCATAGTTGGTCACAAAGTCGATCTTATTGATCGGTGAGGTTTGAGTCGCGTAACCGCTGTAGGTAACATTGGTTTTGCCTTTAGTACCCTTTTTGGTAGTGATCAGGATTACACCATTGGCGGCCAGTGAACCATAAATGGCGGCAGAGGCCGCATCTTTCAGTACTGACATCGACTGAATGTCGTCGGGGTTTACCGCATCCATCGAACCGATGATGCCATCTACCAGTACCAGCGGAGAACTGTTGTTGAGTGTACCCACGCCACGGATGTAAATGTTTGCACCATCAGAACCAGGTTTGCCGGAGCTCTGGCGTACAAATACGCCGGGTGCCAGACCTGCCAGGGCAGATGATACGTTGGTAACCGGACGGCTGGCCAGGTCAGCAGCAGAAATAGAAGCTACTGAACCGGTCATGTTTACTTTCTTTTGTGTGGCATAACCAACTACCACCACATCGCCCAGACTGCCGGGCTTGGCCTTGAGGCTGATGCTTACAACAGATTGATCGCCTACTACCAGGGTAGCCAGATCATAGTTTACTGATGTAATCTCCAGCGTTGCACCTTCCTGTGCTGTAATGGTAAACTTACCGGCATTGTCGGTAGTAGTACCATTCTTCGTGTTTTTGACAAATACAGACGCCCCGACTACCGGTATACCCGATTCATTGATCACGGTTCCGGTAATGGTTTTGGTCTGCGCTAAGAGTGTGAGGGGAAGCAGAAAGACGAGCAGCAAAATGGCAAGTCGTTGTTGTAGCATAAGCAGATGTTTTAAAATAAGGGGTTAAACTCTGCCTGCAAGAGGGTATACCCTATATCAGGGTCGGTTTTCTTTCTGGCAAGAGTCAATGCAAATTTGTAAGGAGATAAAAATTGAAGGGGGGGAGAATCATAAAAGATATGAGTGATTATTTTAAAATCCCCGCAATTTGTTGATTCCCAATTTGGATAATTTAAAAACCACCCAATATTCTACCTTATTAATATGGTATTTGCCGGAGTAAGGCTAAAGGCGAAAGGCAGAAGGTGAAAGGAAAACATCTTTATATCTTTCGTCTTCTTCCTTTGCCCTTCTACCTTTAACCTTCTGCCTTTATAGAAAGGCCTGTCAGTTAATAGGCTTGTGATCCTGGATATACTCGCGCGGATTTTTGCCATACTGCTTTTTAAACTCCTGACTAAAGTATTTGCGGTCATAATAACCTACGGCAGCAGCTACTTCATTTACATTTAATTGCTGACCGCGCAGGAGCTCTGCTGCTTTTTTGAGGCGGATGGATTTGATAAAATCATTGACCGACATATTGGTCACAGCTTTTATCTTTTTATATAGTACCGGCACACTCATGGCCAGGTGACGCGAAAGCATATCAACACCAAACTCAGGATTGTCGAGGTTATCTTCAATAAACTGAACGACTTCCTGCAGGTAAGCCTGCTCAGTGGTATTAGGTGCAGGTATATCCGCTGCAGGTGTGGGTAGCGGCGGCGGATTGGGAGACCAGTTTTTCTGAAAGTGTTCACGCAAACGTTCGCGTGACAGCAAAAGGTTGCGTACGTTCAACTCCAGCACCTTTGTACTGAAAGGTTTTGTTACATACAGATCGGCCCCATTTTCCAAACCACTCACCTTATCATTTTGTGTACCCTTTGCTGTCAGCAGTATGATGGGAATATGACTGGTGCGTGCATCTGTCTTGAGCCGGTAGCACATTTCCACGCCTTCCATCTCCGGCATCATCACATCACTGATGATGAGATCAGGTATTTCTGTCTGGGCCAGCTCCAACCCCTGCAGACCATCGCCTGCTTCCAGTACCCGGTATTTATCAGCAAAAGTCTCCCGCACCAGGGCACGCAGGCTGATATTGTCTTCTACTATTAATAAGGTATTGCCCGATTTTTCGCGAAAGTTATCAACGGCAGTGGTACCCAGGTCCAGGGGATCGACCAGTGGCACAGCAGCACGACGTACCGGCTCATCAATCCATTTCAGCTGATCTGCATCAAAATGACCTGACCCTTTGGGTAGTGTGACCCGAAAAGTGGTGCGGCCATCCTGCATATCGGTGGCAGGCACACTTTCTACCACAATGGAACCATGATGCAGTGATATAATATTACGGGCCAGGGCCAGACCAATACCATAGCCGGTGTTCTGCACACCATGATCGGCCACCTGGAAGAAATTGGTAAATACCTTGTCGAGATACTCCGGTGCGATGCCCCGGCCATTATCTGTAACGGCGACGATCACTTCTTTTTCAGCATCTTTTATCTCCAGCGTAATTGTACCGTTTTGCGGCGTAAAGCGGATAGCATTGGTGAGCAGGTTGATAAATACTTTTTCCATCTGCTCGCGGTCAAAATACACCGCAATAGCATCGGTATGCTGTACAAAAGAAAGGGTTATATTTTTATGAATACAGGCATCGCGCACGCTTACATAGATTTCTTCCAGGAAACCGATGATATCATGCTTGCCGGGATAGAGTTTCATATTGCCCGTTTCTGCTTTCCTGAAATCCATTAATTCGTTAACGAGTCGTAATAAACGGTTGGCGTTCTGCTGCACCGCGCCCAATTGCTGCCGTACAAAATGATTGGTCTCCTGCGATTCCAGCATCCGGTCTACCGGGGCAGTGATAAGCGTAAGGTGGGTGCGTATCTCGTGCGAGATATTGGTAAAGAAATTGAGTTTTACGTGATGAAGTTCTTCTTCTTTTTTGAGCAATGCACCGAGGAAGAAATAACGTACAATCAAAAAGCCCACACCGGCAATCGCAAGAATGTAAATACAGTACGCCCACCAGGTAAGCCAGAAGGGGGGCAGTACGTTTATCTTAAACGAAACAGGATCGCTCCAGATACCATCGTTGTTGGCGCCTTTGACGAGGAAGTTATACTGACCCGGAGGCAGGTTGGCATAATTTACCGCCGGTATGCTGGTAAAGTTCCATGCCTTATCATAGCCTTCGAGTTTATAGGCATAACTGTTCTTGTTGCTCTTAATATGATTGAGTACGGCAAAATCGATTCCCACCATGTTCTGATTATACCGAAGGGTCACACCAGATGTATGTGAAATGGATTGTGGTAAGAAGTTCTGCTGATCGCCCGGTTTTACGGGTTCATTAAACAGCCTCAGATCAGTCAGCACCAGCCGCGGTACTTTTTGATTTGATTGAATCCGGTCCGGAAAAAAATGAGTGATACCATTAAAGCCACCGAAGAAAAACTCACCGGCATCGTCTTTAAAAAAAGATTTAAAATTAAATGCATTGCCGGCGATCCCATCACTTACCGTAAATACCTGTAACTGGTCCAGTGCAGGATTAAATTTTAAAAGACCGTTGTCGGAACTCATCCACAGGTGACCCTGCTGATCTTCCAGGATACCTATAATGTTGCGCGTACTGAGCTTATTGTCCTGGCTTACATAATCCAGGCTATGTGTGTTTTCATTGTAACGGGCGAGGCCGCTTTGCCGCATGCCCATCCATATTTGCGAACGGCGATCCTGCAATACGCAGTTGACCTGTTCATTGCTTATTTTCTGAAAACTTTCATTGGTAAGCAGGTACATCCCATCGGTGGTACAGATCCACAGGCGGCGTTTATCGTCTTCATAAAAATAACTGGCGGTACTGCCAAAGGGGGCCGACTGGGTAAATGTATTGTTTACCGGCTCCAGTCCATGTGTTGTCTTGTTAAACAATTTTATTCCCAATGTGGATCCCACCCAGAATCTGCCGCGGCTGTCTTCAAATACACTCAGCACTTCTGAGTTAAGGGTAGTGGCGTCATTTTCCTTGAACAGGTAACGGCGAAAACTGCGCGTGGTTACATTCAAATAGTTGAGCCCGCCGCCGTGTGTGCCGCACCAGATATTGCCTTCGCGGTCGCGATACACCACTTTTATAAGATTGGAACCAATGCTGAGCGGATCAGCTGCATTATGTTTATAACTGGTAAACAGGCCGCTGCCCCGGTCGTAATAGTTGAGCCCGCCGCCCTCGGTACCAATCCAGAGATTCTTTTTCTCGTCTTCCGTGATACTGCTGATTACATTATTGCTCAGAAAATTGGGCGCATCTTTTTTACGCAGCACAGCAAATTCGGTGTTGACTGCATAGGTATAGTTGACGCCGCCAAAATAGGTACCTGTCCAGATATTGCCGCTCACATCCTGGTACAGGCAATGCACACTATTGTGACTCAGGCTGTGCGGGTCACCGTCTTTTTGCTGAAAGGAATAGACAAATCGCAGGTTCTCATCCAGTACGCTGATACCTTCCTGTGTGCCTATCCACAGCAATCCCGATTTGTCGAGGAGTATCTTGCGTACATTATTATTAATGAGGGAGGGCTGTCCGTTGATATGCTGAAAGCGGCGAAAACGATCGGTACCCGGCTCCAGCATATTAAGCCCATTGTTGAGCGTGGCAGCCCAGATACGGCCAAAACGGTCTTCTTCAATACCCGTGATCAGGTCGGCACTAAGGGTGCCGGCATCGGTGGGATTGTGCCGGAATACTTTCATATTACTGGTCTGGCCATTGGGTAACTGCAGTAATCCTGCAATGGTTCCCACCCATATATGCCCGTTTCTGTCCTGTGCAATGGATCGTACACCAACGCTGGAGGATACGCCGGAGTTTTTAGGAAAGTCAACCAGTATGAGACGGTCATTGACCATATTATAAAGGCCTTCGTTGGTGCCTACCCACAATCGTCCGCTGCGGTCTTCGAAAATACTGGCAAAAGACAGCTGGTGATCGCGCGGAGAAGGAATGCGTTTAAAGCGATCCTGTGCTGCATCATATTTATTAAGGCCAAAATAAGTGCCCACCCACATATGATTGCGCGAGTCGTTGAGGATCGATAAAATATTGTTGTTGGTAAGAGTGGTGGAGTCGTTTTGCCGCGACTGATAAATGCGGAAACGATAGCCGTCATAGCGATTGAGTCCATTGCTGGTACCGATCCAGATAAAACCTTCTTCATCCTGGCTTACGGACAGTACTGCATTTTGCGATAACCCGTTTTCGACCGTGAGGTGATGAAAGGCGATGCTTTGCGCAACACCAGCCACCGGGCACAGCAGGTACAGCACCAGATATAATATGGAGTGTCTTTTCAGCATGGCTAGTAATCAGGTGAGCCGGTTTTTGTGGCAGATACAATCCGGTCATAAATCCTTGCTGGTTAAATTTACGATTGAAAACCAATATAGTGTGCACTATTTAAAATAGTCACCTCATTTACTTAAGATTATCCCCCTTTTGTCAGCAGATTCCGGAGGAACTTTACCGGGATCAATAAACCGGCTTGCCATAGCCGGGCGGCGCAGCCATTTTTTTGGTTAACTTACCGGCGATTGCTGATGGACAGGGAATAGTGAGATGCCTGCCGGGTTAAGTGCTAAACTGATAAACGGAACATGAAAAAACGATTGAACAGGCCGGTACTGATAGGTGTCCTCATTTTTGCGGCAGTGCTCCTCATTGCCCGTATGGGTTTCTCTGGCAACCTCGCCATACCCGATGATGTAAAAGCCGCCATGGCTGCACTTCCCGATCAGCTCGATTATAATATCCATGTAAAAAAAGTGTTATCTGATAAATGTTTCAGTTGTCACGGGCCAGATGCAGCCAAACAAAAAGGCGACCTGCGGCTGGATGTGGCAAAAGCTGCTTATGGTAAGACAACAGAAAGCGGGCGGAAGGCCATCAAACCCGGCAATCTTTCGAAAAGTGAGGTGGCTCACCGCATACTCAGCGATGATGCCGAATACCGCATGCCCACACCCGCTTCACATCTGAATCTTACTACCGAAGAAAAAGCGATCCTTTTGAAATGGATTGATGAAGGTGCTGAGTACAAACCTCACTGGGCTTTTTTGCCGGTAGAAACACATCCGCTGCCTGAAGTACAGAACAAATCATGGGTGCGCAATGATATTGACCGCTTTGTACTGAATCGTCTGGAAAAAGAGGGTATACAACCATCTGCCGAAGCCGATAAGGAAACACTTATCCGCCGTGTGGCTTTTGACCTCACCGGTATTTCGCCCAGTATCGCAGAGATGGATGCATTTATAAAAGATACTTCACCCGATGCCTATGAGCGAATGGTGGATCGTTATCTGCAATCACCTCACTATGGTGAGCGGATGGCTGCATACTGGCTCGATGTAGCCCGCTTTGCCGACAGCCATGGCTACCTCGATGACAAACACCGCGATGCATCGCCCTGGCGCGACTGGGTCATCAGCGCTTATAACCGCAATATTCCCTTCGATCAGTTTATTACCTGGCAACTGGCCGGCGATCTGCTGCCCAACGCCACACGCGAGCAGGTACTGGCTACCGGCTTTAACCGCAATCAGAAACAAAACAGCGAAGCCGGCATCATTCCCGAAGAGTTTAGGGTAGAATATAATGTAGACCGCACCAACACACTGGGTACAGCATTGATGGGGCTTACAGTAGGCTGCGCCAAATGTCATGATCATAAATATGACCCTATCAGCCAGAAAGATTATTTCTCGCTGTATGCTTTTTTCAACAGTACATTTGAACTGGGCAGCTCCAATTATGGTGCTGACAATAATATTGTACCTGGCCCCACACTGATGCTGCCTACAGCCCAGCAGGAAACAAAGGTGACAGAGCTGAGGCAATGGCTGCGCCATCATGCAACAGTTCCTGCAAATAATACGGCTACTCCGGCTGCTTCATTACAGGAAAAAATGCTGGCAAATCTTTCGTTCGATAAAGTTGAGACCATCAGTACTTCTACCGGCCAAAAGACAGAGACAATTCCTGCCATGCGCAATGAGGTGAATCCCCGTCTTTCGGCTGCTACACATTATGCAGAGCAGGCCGAAGGCAAAATGGGTAACAGCCTGCTGCTGGATGAGCAGACCGGTGTCAATTTTCCTCCTTACCAGGTGGGCGCTTTTGAACGGTATGAACCATTTTCTTTTTCGCTCTGGATAAAAGTTCCCAAACGTTACGAAGAGTCGGCCATTTTGCATCATAGTGATCCGCGCCGTTATGGTTTCCAGGGATATGATCTGCTGCTGAAAGAAAACAAACTCAACTTCCGGCTCATGCATGCGTTTCCGCACGATGCCATCAGTGTGTTGTCGAAAGCAGCATTGGACTCCAACCAGTGGTATCATATAGCCGTGAGTTACGATGGCAGCAGTACCGCTGCAGGAGTTAAGCTATATATCAACGGACAGCCGGTGCAGCAGGAAGTGGAATATGATAACCTGAAAAAAAATATCAAACCCTTCCCCAATGTGCATAAGGTGGTTTGGTTTCGGGGCCTGGCTTTTGGTGCGCGCGAACTGGAGCGGACTATGAAAGGAGCACAGCTCGATGAATTTTATTTATTCAACAATCAGCTGAGCGATGCGGAAGCAGCCTACCTGTATCAGGCAGTGCGCCTGCCTGTAGCGGCAAAACATACAGCAGCCAGATCTTCTGCCGATAGTATTTTTATTCAGCGTAAAAACCTGGCCGATGTATACGATTCTACCAAAGAAGTGATGGTAATGGGTGATCTTCCCCAACCACGGGTAACGCATGTATTGCTGCGGGGTGTATATGACAGCTATGGCGATGTAGTGCAGCCGGCCACACCCGCTTCGGTACTTCCTTTTCCGGATTCACTTCCCAAAAACCGGCTTGGACTTGCGCGCTGGCTGTTTCTGCCGCAAAACCCGCTTACCGGTCGTATTGCCGTAAACCGTATCTGGGAAATGTATTTTGGCCGCGGGCTGGTAAAAACGACGGATGATTTTGGCAACCAGGGCGAAATGCCCACGCATCCCGAGCTGATGGACTACCTGGCATTGAAATACCGGAAAGAGGGATGGAATACGAAGCAACTGCAGAAATTTATCCTGATGAGTGCCACTTACCGGCAATCGTCTGTGATCAGGCCTGAGCTGTTGCAGATCGACCCCGAAAATAAATTGCTGGCCCGCAGCTCACGGTACAAAATGCCGGCCGAGATGATCCGCGACAATGCCCTGTCTGTAGCCGGATTACTTTCTCCGCGCATCGGTGGCCCCAGTGTATATCCCTATCAACCTGCGGGGTTATGGGAAGCGCTTAGTGACAAGAGCTGGCGTTATGTATATAAACTCTCAAGCGGTGAAGATCTCTTCCGGCGCAGCATTTATACCATTGTAAAGCGTTCCAGTCCGCCACCATACATGCTGATCTTTGATGCGCCGGACCGCAATTTTTGTACAGTAAAGAGAGCGGTATCCAGTTCGCCATTGCAGGCGCTGGTATTAATGAATGATCCCACGTTTGTGGAGGCATCCAAATTTGTTGCACAACGAATGCTGCAGGAGGGCGGAGGGGATATACCCGGCCGTCTCAGTTATGGTTTCCGCCTGATAACGGGCCGTACACCTAATGCAAAAGAGCAGGAGTTGCTGATCAAAATGTATGATACGGAGCTGGCTCACTTCAAAGCACAACCTGCCAAAGCGCGGAAGCTGCTCGATGTGGGTGACGCACCGTTCAGCACTCAGAACGAACTAATCAACCTGGCCACCTGTTCGAATGTGGTTATGGCATTAATGAATACAGATGAATTCGTAACCAGAAAATGACGAATCATGGACGAGATCAGTAAACATTTTTATAACAACAGCCGCCGCGATTTTTTACGTGGCTCTGCACTGGGTCTGGGCAGCATTGCTCTGGGCAGCCTGCTGGGTTGCGAGTCGGGTGTAAAACAGGTGGTAAAGAAAATGGTGGCCGGTGAGCCGGACGAAAACCATCCGCTTATCAACCCGCATTTTGTACCCCGTGCCAAGCGTGTGATCTACCTGTTTCAGAGCGGTGGCCCTTCGCAAATGGAGCTGTTTGACTATAAGCCTCATCTGTACCAGATGCATGGGCAGGAAATACCTGCCAGCGTGCTGGGCAATGGCCGTGTGTCAGGTATGGTGTCGAACCAAAACGGTTTTCCACTGGCACAGCCTGCGGCCACTTTCAAACAGTATGGGGCCAGCGGTGCCTATATGAGCGACCTGGTACCACATACGGCCGGTATCGTTGACGACATCTGTATTGTGAAGAGTATGTTTACCGAGCAGATCAATCATGAGCCCGCAGTGATCTTTACGCAGACAGGTAATCAGCTGAGCGGCCGTCCCAGCATCGGCTCCTGGCTCAGCTATGGACTGGGCAGCCTCAATCAGAATCTGCCTTCCTTTATTGTAATGGTATCGAAGGGTGGGGGCGACCAGCCTATCAGCAACCTCGCCTGGAGCAATGGTTTTCTGCCATCGCATCACCAGGGTGTGCAGTTTATGCCCGGTAAGGACCCTGTACTCTATCTTTCTTCGCCCGATGGTGTAGACAGGATCGATCGCCGGCGTGCACTGGATTTTATCCGCCAGTTTAACCTGCTGCAAAAAGATCAGTGGCAGGATCCGGAGATAGACAGCCGCCTCAATCAGTATGAAATGGCTTATCGCATGCAGATGGCAGTACCCGAAATAGCCGATCTCAGCAATGAGCCCGATCATATCCTGGATATGTATGGCCCCGATGTACGTACACCGGGTACCTATGCCTACAACTGCCTCATGGCACGCCGCCTGGCCGAAAAGGATGTACGGTTTATTCAGCTCTATCATCTCGGTTGGGATCACCATGGCAACCTGGCATCGGGTATCCGCCGTGCCACCCAGCAAACCGACCAGGCTTCGGCTGCACTGGTAAAAGACCTGAAGCAAAGAGGACTGCTCGATGATACGCTGGTCATATGGGGCGGTGAATTTGGCCGTACCAGTTTTTGCCAGGGCAAACTTACTCCTACCGAATTTGGACGTGACCACCATCCAAGGGCCTACAGCATCTGGATGGCTGGTGGTGGATTGCGCAGCGGTATGGTCTATGGAGAAACAGATGATTTTGCCCACAATATTGTAAAAGATAAAGTACACGTACACGATTTTCAGGCGACCCTGCTGTATCTGCTGGGTATTGATCATGAAAAATTCATTTACAAAAGCCAGGGACGCCGCTACCGCCTCACCGATGTATCGGGCGAAGTGGTAAAAGCCATCATTGCCTGATATGAAAAGAAGGACCTTCCTCAAAAACTCACTGGCATTGGGTGCAGCCGGGCTGGTGAGTTCGCCATTTAATATCATTCATGCACAGCCACGCAAAGGAGAGATCATCGGTCATGGCGATTTTCGTTACAGGATCAATGAATCGTGGGGAAAGCTTGACCCCGCTGTAAACCCGGTTAAAGACTGCCACGAAATGGTGATGGACAGCCGCAAGCGGCTGATTATGCTCACCAATGAAACACGCAATAATATTATTGTGTACGACAAGAGCGGTAAACTGCTCGAAACCTGGGGGCACCAGTTCCCCGGAGGGCATGGCCTCACCCTGCATAATGAAAACGGCACAGAATATCTCTATATCACGGATATTGACCTGGGCGAAGTATACAAGACCACGCTCGATGGCCGCATACTGCTGACTATCCGTCATCCCAAATTCATAGGCGTATACGGTGAATGCGATAAATTCAAGCCTACCGAAACCTGTATCGGCCCCAGCGGAGATATTTATGTGGCAGATGGGTACGGTTCACAATTTATTCTGCAATATTCACCCAAAGGTGAATTCATCCGTAAGTTTGGTGGCGACAGTTATCGCGAAGACAATTTCAAACAGGTGCATGGTGTAGCGCTTGATACACGCGATGCGGCGAATCCCGTGCTGATGTGTACAGACCGGATGAAGAACTGTTTCAAACGTTTTTCGCTCGATGGTAAATATCTCGATTCTATCTATCTGCCCGGAATCTATATGAGCCGGCCGGTGATCGATGACGATATGCTGTATGCCGGTGTTTGTTTTTCCGCACTCCGGCATCATATGCTGACCTACAATTCGGGTTTTGTAACCATTGTAGACAAACAGGGTAAAGTGGTCTCCAATCCCGGAGGCACAAAACCGCGGTATAAGAAGGGAGAACCTGAACTCATGATGCAGGATAAACCCATCTTCAAACACTGCCACGATGTATGTGTGGATGATGATAAAAATCTCTACGTGTGCCAGTGGAATGCAGGAGGTACTTATCCTGTGAAACTGGAACGAGTATAATTAATGCGATAAAGAAACCGGAATGCTGCTTAGCCTTGGCGAATGGATGAATTATTTTGGACATTTTCACCCGTTGTTTGTCCATTTACCCATCGGGATACTGATCCTGGTATTTGTACTGGAATATATTCAGGCAAAATCAAAGCAGACCGATCTGCGCCGGGCCATCTCCATTGCGCTGGCTACCGGTTTTATCACAGCAGTATTTTCCTGCCTGGCCGGATGGTTGCTGGGACAGGATGGGGGATATGCAGCAACTACTTTGCAACTGCACCAATGGATGGGTATCAGCCTTGCTGCTGTAACAGGCATAGGCTGGTGGTTGCAGAAATATGCTGCACCACGCTTTTACCGTATTATACTGGGCCTCATTTTTCTTTTACTCATGATCACTGGTCACTATGGCGGTAGCCTTACACATGGCGACGATTATCTCACGGCCGGACTACCACAGCCTGTAGCAGGCTGGTTGGGCGCAGAAGCAAAAAAAGATTCCGTCAGACCCCGTACGCCTATTACCGATATCAACCGGGCACAGGTATATGCCGATCTTGTAATGCCCGTATTGCAGGAAAAATGTTACAGTTGTCATAGCGCACAAAAGATAAAAGGGGCATTGCGCCTCGATACCGAAACCCTGCTGATGAAAGGCGGCAAACATGGACCTGTAGTAAAAGCAGGTAATGCGGAGGGCAGCGAACTGATCAAAAGATTGCTGCTGCCGGCCGAAGATGATAAACGGATGCCGCCAAAAGACAAGGAGCCACTCACAAAAGAAGAGATTGCCCTGCTGCACTGGTGGGTGAGTGCCGGGTTGCCCATCAAACAACAGGTGGCAGAGATAAAGCCAGACTCGGCCACCACTCAGTTGCTGCATACGTTTGCCAGCGGAGGATCTGCGGCCAGTACGCCTGCGCCTTTATCGCCGGTGCTGGAGACAAAGCCGTCTGCTGCCGACGCTGCGGCCGTACAGGCATTGATCAAGCGAAAAGTACTGGTAAGCCCCATCGCCAAAGAGCAAACCCTGCTGGATGTGAGCTGTATCAATGCCGGCGATATAGCAGATGCTGATATGCCTTTGCTGCTGGCGGTAGCAGATAATATTGTTTTTCTGCAGGCAGAAAATACGCGGATCAGCAATGCAGGGCTAAAAGAGTTTGGCCGTTTTACCAACCTGGTACGGCTTAACCTGGCAGGTACAACTATCAATGGCGGCGGTATTACATCCTTATTGTCACTTACACATCTGGAATATATTAATCTCACAGGTACCCAGCTCGATGATGAAGGATTGATGCAGCTTGCGCGTTTGCCTGCATTGAAAAAAATATATGCCTGGAATACCCGTGTTACTACTGCAGGAGCTGCGGCATTCAGAACAAAAAAGCCGGAGATACAATTGCAGTTGGGATCAGAATGAATAGCGAATACTGTTAATACAGGCAGAAAAATAAGTGAAAGCCCTGCTTTGAAAGTCAATGTATTACGTGGGTTTTATAAAAACCCCTTTAATCATTTAAGATATTCTACCCGGCAACAGGGCAAATTTCCAAGATTTGTAAAATGCCGGTCCCTGGACCGGAGAATTCAGAACCAGATCGAAGATATAACCAGGTATGCGGTTTGTTTGCCAATTGGCCCTTCTCTTGTTGATACCCGTTTTGCTCACTGCACAGGTGAAACGGGATCTGCTTACCCATGCGTCCACACCTGATGAGTTGAGTTCACATCTTGACCTGGCTGCCGCACAGGCACTCTATCCCGTTTACGAAAACAGAAAAGCCTGGGAAGCCATTGCCCCGGTTTACCGCCAGCAGCTTATCAGCCAGGGCGAGCAGGCGCTTGATTATAAATGGCAGGTAGTACCCGCCTCGGTATACCTGGAGTTTGTACGCACAGGCGAGCGTTATGTAATGGAGGATCTTTTTAACCAGAATCTGAATGCCATCAAGAAGCTGGCTTTTGCTGAACTGGCAGAAGGCCGCAAACGATTCATCCCACAACTCATCAACGGTGTATGGGCTATGTGTGAGATCACCAGTTGGTCTATCTCTGCGAGCATTGGCCTGCAAAAAAAAGGAGCCGGCCTGCCCGATGTGGAAGAACCTATTGTAGAACTGGGTGCAGGTATCACCGCCAATGCAATGGCCTGGACCTATCACTTTTTCAAAAAAGCTTTTGATGAAGTAAATCCGCTGATAGCTGCCCGTCTGAAGCAGGAGATCACACGCCGCTTTCTGACCCCATACTATACACGCAATGATTTTTGGTGGATGGCCCTTGATGGCCGCCCCCGTATGGTGAATAACTGGAATGTATGGCTTAATTACAATGCGCTTACCTGCCTGTTGCTGGTGGAAGATGACCGGCAAAAGCAGGTGACCGGCATTTACAAAAGTATGCAGTCGGTCGACCAGTTTATCAATTATTATAAAAACGATGGAGGCTGCGAAGAAGGCCCTGCCTACTGGTCGCATGCCGGAGGAATGTTGTTTAATTATCTGTCTTTGTTAAAACAGGCCACTGGCGGCTCTATCAATCTTTTTGACAGTACCCTTATCCGCAATATCGGCAGCTATATCTGCAAAGCCTATATCGACAGCAATTACTATCTCAACTATGCCGATGCATCGGCCCGTCTGCGGGGAGATGCAGCGCTGATCTACCAGTTTGGAAAAGCATTGAAGGATAACAGCATGACCGGTTTTGGCGCTTACCTGGCCCGGCAGCAAGACCTGGCCGATAGTTTACCTGCCGATACCTATTATGGTATGTTGCGTCACTTGTTCAGCGCCGGAGAAATGTTGTCTGCAACAGCACAGCCTCCTTATCTCCGCGATGCCTGGATGCCCGAAACGGGGATAGCCGTGGCACGGGATGAAGCCGGTACTGCCAAAGGTTTTTATTTTTCCGCATTGGCTGGCCACAACGAAGAAAGCCATAACCACAACGATGTAGGCACCTGTGTACTCTTTTACAACGGTCAGCCTGTTTTGATAGATGTGGGAAATGAAACGTATAACCGCCAAACCTTCAGTGCGGAGCGCTACAGCATCTGGACCATGCGTTCGGCTTATCATAACGTACCACTCATTAACGGTGTTGAACAGAAGGAAGGCAGACGGTATGCAGCCGCAGCCGTTCAATTCAGTTCATCGGCCACACAGGCCAGTTTTACAGCAGATATTGCAGCGGCTTACCCCGAGGCAGCGGCTGTGAAAAAATGGAAACGGACCTATGAACTGAAACGGAAAAAATCTTTCCTGATCAGGGATCAGTACAGTCTCGCCGCTAACAAAGGCAACACCGCACTGCATTTTATGACCAGTGCGCAGGTAGAAGATGGTCAAAGATGGTTTGCTCAGGTTTACCATAGGAGAGGTAAGCCTGGATATGACTTATCCTCCTAAATTTTTTCAGGTAAAACTGGAATCCATTGAAGTCAGGGATAAAAAATTGCTGCAAAGCTGGCCACCTGTGATCACCCGGCTCGTATTGCAGCTTACTAACACACAAACAGAAGGAAATACAGAACTGCTTTTTCGACCGTCGAAATAGCCTTATTAAATCTTATTACATGAAAAGATATGCTACTCTTTTACTTGGTCTGACCGTTGTACTGGGAGCATCCAAGTGCCCGGATAATGAAACGAAATTTGTGAACGACAATATGCAGTCGGCCGGCAATCAGGTCAAACTGCTGTTGAAAGATGCGGGTACGGGCAACAAATTTCCGCGTACCATCAACAGTCAGGGCAAACTGATATCTACCAGCATGTATGACTGGACACCCGGATTTTTTCCCGGTAGCCTCTGGTATTCTTATGAATATTCGCAGGATCCGGCAATGAAACAGGCTGCTACCCAGTGGACTGAGAAACTGGAACCACTTCGTGATTTCAGAGATCATCACGATCTGGGTTTCATGATGTACTGCAGCTATGGTAATGCCTATCGCCTTACCGGCAAAGAAGCTTATCGCGAAAACCTGATACGCGCCGCCCGATCACTCTGTACCCGTTTCGATGCCGTAACCGGTTGTATCAAGTCGTGGAATAGTTTCAAATCATGGCACGGTGATAAGACCTATAATTTTCCTGTGATCATTGACAATATGATGAATCTGGAACTGTTGTTTTTCGCAACAAGGGTAACAGGAGACAGCTCTTTTTATAAGGTCGCTGTTACACATGCCAATACAACCCTCAAAAATCATTTCCGGAAAGACTTCAGTTCTTATCACGTGGTATGTTACGATACACTCACGGGTAAGGTACTGGCGCAGGAAACGGCGCAGGGATATGCTGATAATTCTACCTGGTCGCGCGGTCATGCCTGGGCCATCTACGGATATACCATGTCTTATCGCGAAACACACGATCCGAAATACCTCGATGCAGCCATTCGCCTGGCAGACTGGTACCTCAACAATAAAAACCTGCCTGCCGACAAAGTGCCTTTATGGGATTTTAATGTACAGGAAAAAGGATATACACCCGGCATTAAATCAAATGCCAATGTGGTTAATAAACCTTATCGCGACGCATCAGCAGCAGCCATTACCTGCTCGGCCTTATTTGAACTGAGCACATTTGCCGGCGATAAAAATGACGGATACCGCTCAGCTGCCATTGCCATGCTGCATTCGCTGGCCGGATCAACTTACCGGGCAAGTGCCAATACCAATGGCAATTTTCTGCTCAGGCATAGTGTGGGCAGTATCCCGCAC
Source organism: Chitinophagaceae bacterium (assembly GCA_047600605.1). Taxonomy (GTDB): domain Bacteria; phylum Bacteroidota; class Bacteroidia; order Chitinophagales; family Chitinophagaceae; genus CAYMZZ01. Next base: position 1,488,587 of record JASGKK010000002.1, read on the forward strand.
GATACGGAGATTGATGTGCCGCTGGTGTATGCCGACTATTATTTTCTGGAAGCCCTGCTTCGTTATAAAAAATTGCTGGGAGGAGCTACCGAGCTGGTATCTTATGCCGATCCCATGTATGACACAAAGCCGGCGGCTGCCCCCTGATGATCCGGGTGCAGGCCATTAGCTGACCGTCCTCCATACCACCACAAACGATTTGCATGCAAAAAATCTCCCGACAATCTTATATCTGCTATACAGCGGCCATCGGCGGGCTGCTGTTTGGCTTTGATACAGCCGTTATCTCCGGCGCTCTGCAACCCATCAAGACACAGTTTGGATTGAATACGATTATGGAAGGCTGGCTGGTAAGCAGCGGGTTGCTGGGTTGTATTTTGGGGGTGGCTTTTACGGGAATGACAGCAGATCGTATTGGCCGCAGAAAGAGTATTGTGATAGCTGCTGTGATGTTTCTATTATCCGCTATTACCTGCACCGCCGGTTTTTCGGTATCCATGCTCATTGCAGGCCGTATCATTGGTGGTATTGGCGTAGGTATGGCATCGGTACTGTCGCCCATGTATATTACAGAATTTGCACCGGCAGCAAAGCGTGGGCAAATGGTATCATACTATCAGCTGGCGATAACCGTGGGTATACTGCTGGCTTATTTTTCCAATGCCCTGCTCGATACTCCTGCGGCGCAACACCTGTTTCAGACAGAAGTATGGCGGCCAATGTTCCTGGTCATGGCATTACCATCCTTACTTTTTTTATTACTCCTGGCCCGGGTGCCCGAAAGCCCGCGCTGGCTGATGCGGATACGGGAAAAACAACAGGCCGCCACCGTATTGCAGCAGGTCATGCCTGCCGAAGAAGCCGTGCAGGCTTACCGGTCTATTGAGGAAGCTGCACAACGCAGTGCAGGACGCAGTCGTTCACTGCTGTCGCCGGGTATTCGCCTGCCACTGATCATTGGTATTGTGCTGGCCGTGTTTCAGCAGTTTTCCGGTATCAATGCAATCATCTATTATGGCCCCAGCATTTTCGAAAAGGCGGGGATCGACAGTAAGAATGCCCTGCTGTTTCAGGTTATCATTGGAGCGGTGAATGTACTCGCTACACTCATTGCCGTACGCTGGGTAGATAGCTATGGTCGCAAACGGCTGATGCAGATCGGTCTTTCGGGCATCGTATTTACACTCATCCTGTGCGGGGCATTATTTTATACCGGACATACACAGGGGCCATGGCTGCTGGTATTGATGCTGCTCTTTATTGCCTGCTTTGCATTTTCGCTGGGGCCCATCACCTGGGTTATTATAAATGAAATATTTCCTACCGATGTGCGTGCCCGCGCAGTGGCCGTATGTACCCTGATGCTGTGGATAGCCGTAGCACTGGTAGGGCAGTTTGTGCCCTGGCTGCTCAGTAAGGCAGGTGCAGCCAGCATGTTCTGGTTATTTGCCGGCTGCAGTTTGTTTAACCTGTTATTCAGTTCGGCTATGGTAAAGGAAACGCGCGGCAAGACACTCGAGGAGATGGAAGATATGTATGTAGCCACCTCTTCATTAAATTGACCGATCACTAACTCTCCAAACAACAGATGATGAAAACGAGAAGAGAATTTTTGCAGCAATCACTCATAGGCTCGGCAGGTATACTGGCAGCAGGCCCGCTGATGGCCTGTACAGCATCGTCCAAACCAGCCAGCCCCATAGTGATATCTACATGGGATTTTGGTAAAGAAGCCAACGGCGCAGCCTGGGATATATTAAGTAAGCAGGGATATGCGCTGGATGCAGTAGAAGCCGGTGTACGCGTACCGGAGGCCGATCCCAAAGGCAATAGCGTGGGATATGGCGGGTTGCCCGACCGCGATGGGCGTGTTACGCTTGACGCCTGCATTATGGATGATAAATACAATTGCGGATCGGTGATGTGCCTCGAGCATATCATGCATCCGATATCGGTGGCAAGACTGGTGATGGAAAAAACACCGCATATCATTCTTAGTGGCGAAGGAGCTCTTCGTTTTGCACTGGCCAATGGATTCAAAAAGGAAAACCTGCTGACTCCCCGAAGTGAAAAAGCCTGGCGCGAATGGATGAAAACATCCAATTACTCACCGGAGATCAACAGCGAAAACAAAGGATACAATAAAGACAATGACCCTATGCCGGGTGGCGTAGACAACCATGACACCATCGGTATGCTGGCACTCGACAGTGCCGGACGTATGAGTGGCGCCTGTACGACCAGCGGGTTGGCCTATAAAATGCATGGCCGTGTAGGTGATTCGCCGGTTATTGGCGCGGGCCTGTATGTAGAGCCGGAAGTAGGTGCGGCCACAGCTACCGGAGTAGGAGAGGAAGTGATCCGCATAGTAGGTGCACACCTTATCGTAGAGTTGATGCGTCAGGGATATAAACCCGAAGCAGCCTGTAAGGAAGCTGCCCAGCGGATCATCAAACGTAATCCCGCCAAAGCCAAAACGATCCAGGTTGGATTTCTGGCATTAAGTAAAACAGGCGAGTATGGTGCCTATGCGTTGCAAAAAGGATTTACCTACTCAGTCAGAAGCGGATCGGAAGATATAGTAAAAACGGCGGGCAGTGTTTATTAAGTATAAAAGCAGAAAGGTTTAAAAGTTTAAAGTGTTTAAAGAGTTTAAGGGGTATAAAGAGTAGGAAGAACTTTTAACTGTCCACTGTCATCTGTCATCTGTCATCTGTTCACTGTCCACTATCAACTGTCAACTCTCATATGAAACAGTACAAACTTCTAGCGGCATTATTGGTTACATCCTTCTTTGCTTCTGCTGTACAGGCGCAGCAGGCTGCTTCATCTGTATTTGAAATCAGGCAGCCCGATTATAAACGGAGTCCGCTTACAGGTATGACCCGCCAGCACTGGAAAGATGCCGGTGTTTATTTGCTGCAGGGTGCATTCAGTTATATAAAAAAGCTGGATGATTACATGGTATTTCCGCATCAGCCCGGCAAATCTTATCCGGTCAATGAAAAACAACTGCCGGTAGAAAAGCTGGAAGGGCTTTGCCGGACTCTTTTCATTGCAGCGCCTTTGCTGCGGGAGGATTCCAACCTGGTGATCAATAAGGTGAGATTGCTGGATTATTACCGTCATCATTTGCGCAAGCTGCTGGACCCCGCATCGGCCGGTTATATTGCTCCCCGCGCGCCTAATGGCGGATCGCATCAGGCACTGGTAGAGTTTGGCGCATTATCTATTTCATTTTTTTCCATACCCAACCTGCTGTGGGAGCCATTGGATAAAGAAGTAAAAGATGGACTGGCTGCGCTGATGCTGAGCTATGGTGACGGCCCGACCAATCCCTCCAACTGGCGTTTCTTCAACATTTTTGTAATGAGCTTTTTCCGTGAAAAGGGATATGTTGTCAACAACAAACTGCTGGAAGAATACCTGCGCCTGAGTCTTACCCATTACCGCGGAGGTGGCTGGTACAGCGATGTGCCGGCGTATGATTATTACAGCATGTGGGCATTTCAGATGTATGGCATGCTGTGGTCGGAGTTTTTTGGTAAAAAATATTATCCGGCCGAAAGCGCGGTCCTGCTTAATAATTTCAGGGATATGACGCATACCTATCCCTATATGTTTGCCCGCAATGGCCATATGATCATGTGGGGCAGAAGTATAACGTACCGGTTTGCTGCTAATATTCCGCTTGCCCTTACCGGGTATCTGCCGGCGGGCGAAGTCAATGCCGGCTGGATGCGTCGTTTGGCCTCCGGTACATTATTACAGTTTTTACAAAACCCCTCTTTCCTGGAAAACAGAATTCCCACACTGGGCTTCTATGGTGCCTTTGACGATGCTGTACAGTATTACAGTTGCCGGGGTAGCGTATTCTGGATGGGCAAATCATTTCTGGCGCTGCTGCTGCCTGCCGATAATCCATTCTGGGCCGAAAAAGAAAATGATGGCCCCTGGGTGAATGAAATAAAACCGGGTAAGCCCGCACAGCATTTTCAGGTAGGTCCCGGCATCCTGCTGACCGATTATGCAGGTATCGGCGCCGCCGAGATCAGGGCCTGGTGCAATACGCGATTAGGTGGCAACTGGACCGACTATCGCGCTAATGAAAATTATAACCGGCTGGCGTTTAACAGCGCCTTCCCCTGGCAGGTAGATGGTCCCAATGGAGAGGTAGCCATGAATTACCTCTTGCGTAGCGGACAGCAGAAATGGGAACCATTGCATCTGTATACGTTCAGACGGTATAGCGATGAAGTGTATTACCGCAGTGCTGTGCTCGAAACCGATAGCACCGTGCAGATGGATCTGGCAGATGTATTTCTACCGCAGGGTATCGTACGCGTTGACCGCATCCGCACAAATAATGACTGTGACATCCGTCTCGGACATTATGCATTACCGGCATTGAAGGGTATGATCCAAGAGTCACGAAAGGTAGAAGGACATACTGTGCAACTGATCGATAACGGGGTCTACCAACTGGCCATGATCACACTCGAAGGATTGGCAAACCCGGTCGCAATCGATACTAAAGGATTACATCCGGCAGCTGCTAACAGCACCGTGATCAATACAACAGGTAAAATACAAAGCGGTGATAAAGCAAAATGGCTGATCACGCTCCAATTGTGGAAACCATCGGGTCAGACGTGGACGAATGCAGAACTGCTGCCGGTGCGGTCAATAAAACATACCGGCAATCAGTCTGTTCAGATTTTGTTTAAAAACGGAACCAGTAAGACAATCGCGTTTTAAGAATCAATAAAACAAAGGCATGATGCATCTCAGTAGCCGGTGGCTGGTCGTCCTGATCGCCGCGTTCCCCTTTTTGTCCTATGCGCAGTCTGCGTTACCATGGGAAGATCCTGCAGTATTCGCTGTAAATAAGGAAAGACCCAGAGCCACTGCATTGCCTTATCCCACTGCAGAACTGGCGGTAAAAGATGTGTATGCATCTTCTCCGTTTTACCAGTCGCTCAACGGCAACTGGAAATTCAGGTGGGTGCCCAAACCTGCCGATCGCCCGGTTGATTTTTATAAAGAAGATTTTGATGTGAGTGGCTGGAAAGATTTTCCGGTACCCGGCAACTGGGAGACCAATGGTTATGGTACGCCCATTTACACCAATATCACTTATCCGTTTCCAAAGAACCCGCCATTTATCGATCACGGTGATAATCCCGTTGGTAGTTATAAAAGAAGTTTTGAATTGCCACAGCAATGGAATGGCCGCCGGGTATTCCTGCACTTTGAAAGCGGAGTGACGGCTATGTACATCTGGATAAATGGTAAACAGGTAGGATATAGCGAAGATGCCAAGAACCCGGCAGAGTTTGAGATCACAGATTTTGTACGTCCCGGCCGCAATAATATTGCCATTGAAGCCTATCGCTGGAGCGATGGATCGTATATGGAAGACCAGGACATGTGGCGGCTTTCAGGCTTTGACCGCAGCATTTATCTTCTACTCAACTGCACCTGCACGTATCCGGGACTTTTTTGTACGTACCGGTTTTCTCAATGATCAATATTCAAAAGCAATCCTGCAGGTAGACTGGCAGGTAGAACGCAAAAAAGCTGCCGGTCGTAATAACGTAGAGATACAATTGCTGGATGCGGAAGGTAAACTGGTACTGAAAAAATCGGCGGCTGTAGATAAGACAGGTACAGAAGTAACCGGTACGCTGAGTGCTTCTGTTTCATCGCCTCAGTTATGGAGCAATGAAACCCCATATTTATACACCATACTTGTATTACTGAAAGATGAAAAAGGGGTATTAACAGAAGCCAGTTCCTGTAAGGTGGGATTCCGCAAAGTGGAGATAAGAAACGCTCAGCTTTTGCTGAATGGTAAGCCATTGCTGATACGTGGTGTGAACCTGCACGAATTTAGCTCTGCTACAGGTCATGTAGTGGATGAGGCCACTATGCGACGCGATATTGCGCTCATGAAACAGCATAATGTAAATGCCGTGCGTATGAGCCATTACCCGCAAAATCCATTGTGGTATAAGCTCTGCGATGAGTATGGCTTGTTGCTTTGCGATGAGGCCAACATCGAATCACATGGTATGGGAGTGGCATACGATCGGCCACTCGATAAGAGCCGTCATCCGGCCTATTTGCCGGAGTGGGCTCCTGCACATCGTGATCGCATCACCCGCCTGATAGAGCGTGATAAAAACCATCCCAGTATCATTCTCTGGAGTATGGGGAATGAATGCGGCAATGGTCCGGTGTTTTATGAAATGTATGACTGGATCAAACAACGTGATGCCAGCCGTCCGGTAATGTTTGAACAGGCAGAGGCAAACAGAAATACAGATATCATTGGCCCTATGTATCCGCTTATGGACTCTATGCGGCGATATGCCCTGCGCAAGGATGTAACCCGCCCTTTTATTATGTGCGAATACTCCCACTCCATGGGCAACAGCAATGGCAACTTCCAGGAGTACTTTGATATAATGGCCCTTGCCCCGCATATGCAGGGTGGCTTTATCTGGGAATGGCTCAATCATGGGTTAAAGGCAGTAGATGAAACAGGTCGTCCCTATTGGGCGTATGGCGGTGACCTGGGTGGCTACCGGTATACCAACGACGCCAACTTCTGTGCCGATGGGTTGGTGTCACCGGAGAGACTTCCGCATCCGGGCCTGGCAGAAGTTAAAAAGGTTTACCAGGATATTTTGTTTACACCCGTAAAAGGAAAACTCACACAGGTGCAGATACAGAATCGTTTCCTGTATCGTAATCTCAGTGCCTATACAATTAAATGGGAGTTGAGTAGTAATGGAGAAGTACAGGCCGGCGGCGTACTCGATGCCGTACAGGAAGCAGGCACCATACGTCAATGGGAGCTGCCATTGCCATCGCTGACCCTCCAGGCCGGCCGGGAATATTTCCTACAGCTATATGCATATACCAAAACGGCCAGCGAAATGATCCCTGCCGGATTCGAAGTAGCCCGGGCGCAATGGCCATTGCAGGGTAGCTGGTTTACCGCACAGGCTGCCGTAGCCGGAAACGTCAGTCAACAGGAAACAGCCACTCAACTGCAACTGGAAGCCGGTGGCACACAGTTGCTGTTTAATAAACAAACCGGTAAACTGCAATCGGTGTTACGAAACGGTAAGGCAATTATCACCAGTGCACCGGAACCCGATTTCTGGCGTGCCCCCAACGACAATGATTTTGGCAGCGACATGCAGATACGTCTCAATACCTGGCGCACAGCCGGGCAAAATAAAAAACTGCTGCAGTTTACCAGCAGCAGGAAGGATACCGCGGTTGAGATAGTGGTGCGATACAAACTGACAGATGCCCCCAGCGAATACCAATTGATCTATACACTTTACCCCAATGGAAAACTCAGGGTATACGCAACATGGAGTGCCGGTACGGCGATGCTGCCCGAGTTACCCCGCTTTGGCATGCAATTGCGGCTCAATAAAATCTATGATAAGGTGACGTATTATGGACGTGGCCCGCTTGAAAATTATGAAGACCGGAATACAGCCAGTTTTGTAGGCATATATCGCAGCGATGTAAAGGCGTTTGGCTTTGAATACCTGCGTCCGCAGGAAAATGGCAACCGTACCGATGTGCGTTGGTTTACACTGACCAATCCACAAGGGCAGGGGATACGGGTAAAAGGATTGCAGCCCATTCAGCTAAAGGCGTCTTATAATCCCGCAGAAGATATTGATCCCGGCATCAGTAAAAAACAGCAACATCCAAAAGATGTGGTACCGCGACCTGAAATTTACCTGAATATTGATTTCCGTCAGCGTGGTATTGCAGGCGACAATAGCTGGGGAGCAGACCCTCATCCGCCTTACCAGCTCACCGATAAGCAATATGAGTATGGATATGAGATTGAGTGGATAGATTGAGGTGTTGTGAAAGAAATGTGTTGGAGCATCTATTATTGTTTCTATAGTTCCGCGATACATCGCGGAACTATAATCTTAATCATATTCAGGTTTTGAAAATGGGTAACCATAGGTGAACTTCAGTATATTTTCCACCAGTTGCTGCACAAGGCACCTTCGTTTTCTCCAATTCACCCCAACGGGGTTGGGATGAATGTCAAACGCGCTTGCCGCGTTTGACAAGGGGAAAACACAGCGCAGATGCAGCAACGCGGCCGGCCGTGGAGGCTAAAGCCGGATTATGGTTTGTTCAAAAAGATATAGCACAACCACTGTTATTCGGAGAAAATTCATACTTAAAAAAGAGTATCTTCTAATCAGCTATTTACAGGTGATATTGAAAGGGTTTAAAAGTAAAGCGCCCTTATAAAATTAGTAGATGCGGACGTAGATCGCCGGGGCTCTTAGGCCATTTCCCTACTATATTCTCTTATTTTTTCTTGTGGTTCACAAGGTGCCTTGTTTTTCTCCGATTGAATCTTTGACGATGCTACGACTGACAGAGGCCGGAGAAAAACACAGCACCGGTGAACCACATCGGCCCGCCGGCCGTGGAGGCAAAAAGATGGAATTAAAAGCAGATGCAAACAGGGGGGCAGAGCGATAATTTTCCGAAAAACTGTTTTCTTTTATTTTCCCCGGACAATAGTGATAACACAACGCTCAAATGATAGTTCCGGGATGTATCGCAGGCCGGCAGGTTCTGATACCCCCTTTACTTTTCACCTTCGGCCTTTCATCCTATCTTCTTCTGTATCATCCATACATGCCCAAAGGGATCCTTGAACTGTCCCTGCCGATAGCCATAATCGTAATCAGTAACAGGTGTCACCAGTTCTGCGCCGGCGGCTACAGCCCGGTTTACCAGTCCGTGTACATCATCGGTAAAAAGGCCAATGATGACCTGTATGCCCCATTCTGTGGGGTTTGAAAAAACATGCATGGCTGTGGCTTCATGTAAATGAAAGAACGCTCCATCAATAATCAGTTCTGCCACATGAATACTACCATCGTCATTGCTGAAACGGCGCAGTTCTTCGGCGCCCAGTCCATTTGTATAAAAGCTGATGTCTTTTACGCCATTGGGGATATATAATTCGGGGGCAAAGTGTGCAGGCATACAAATAAGGGTTAATGGGTGAGGGTGAAAGGAGGGAGGCGGAGTATAAAGATAGGAAGGTTTTGGCTTTAGGGTATTATATTTAAGGGATGAAAGTAAAGGGCTGGTATCTTGTTTTTTTATCTATCTTTTTCTGCAGCATTGCCCATGGGCAATTTGAGCCGCTTCGCCGGGAAATACTGGCCACAGACAGTTTTAATCGTGCCTACCCGAGAGAAAAGATATTTCTCCATCTCGACCGCCCTTATTATAATCTGAAAGATACTATCTGGATCAAAGGATATATTTTATCGGCCATGGACCTCGCAGCTATGGACAGCAGTCAGTTGGTATATATTGATATGCTGGATAATTCAGGCCAGGTCATTAAACGCAGCAGCACCTATAGCTCTGCCGGTATCTTTTTTGCGAATCTGCGCTTACCGGAAACAGATTTCAGGCAGGGCGTATACTGGTTGCGTACGCATACACAGTTTATGCGCAACTACGGCGATTCCACTTTTCCTCTGACCCGCTTTGCCATCATTGGTTCAGGAAACCCCGACTGGGAAATTTCACTCAGTCGTGCAGGAGTGGCAGAAGGAAAATTTTTTCTGCAGGCCAACCTGCTGCCCGCCACCGGGCAGACATTCAATCGTGAAGAAGTATCGCTGGTATTAAAAGCAAAAAACAAAACCCTGCTCCGGCAAAAAGTGACAACAGGAGTGGATGGATTGCTGATAGTGCAGGAGCCTGTGTCCGAGATCGGTAATACGCAGGAATTGCAACTGCAGTTATCGGTAGGCCGTGATTTCAGCATGCAGGTGCCGGTATATGTACAGGAAAAGATGCAACTGGATCTGCAGTTTCTGCCCGAAGGAGGAAACCTGCTGGCCGGACAGCGGCAGCGGCTGGGTTTTAAAGCGCTCAATTCAACAGGCCGCGGTGTTGACGTAAAAGGACATATCGAAAATGCGCAGGGCAGTATCATTACGCAATTTGCTTCGGTTCATAAGGGGATGGGCCTGGTATGGCTCAGGCCGGAAGCAGGGGAGCGTTATACCGCGGTACTGGACGATGGACAACGGTTTGTTTTGCCGCAGGTGCAGCAAAGCGGTACACGATTGCAGGTAGATAATGACCCCGCTTCAGACAGCGTGGTAGTATGGGTCGATGCCAGTGCTGATATGCAGAATAAATCATTTTTCTTTCGTGCCAGTTCTCATGGTATCAGTTGCGCCATGGGCGTAGTGAGAATAAGGTCGCAGCCTTATCGGGTGGCGATTGCCAAAAAGGCTTTTCCATCTGGCATCAGCCGGTTTACATTATTTGATGAAAAAGGTCTGCCCGTCAATGAGCGTACCGCACTTATCTGGCATAAGGATACGCTGCAGATAGAACTGACGACCGATAAACCGGCTTATGGTAACCGGGATAGTGTGTCGGTGACCGTGCAGGTACGTGATGCAGAAGGCCAGCCGGTAGTAGGCAGCTTTTCGCTGGCGGTCATAGATACGGGGCGTGTATCGCCGGCGCTTCATGCAGATAATATTATCAGCTACCTGCTGCTTTCGTCTGATCTGAAAGGAGCAATTGAAGATCCGGCTTATTATTTTGATGATCCCCTGCCCGAAGCCGTGGACGCATTAATGCTTACACAGGGTTGGGTACAGTATAATCGGGCATTCGCCAAACCCACCTATGCATACGAAAAGCAGTTTATGGTAACCGGCAGGGTCACCAACCTGCTCAATAAGCCCGTAAAAGGTTCTGAACTCACGCTGCTTGGCAAAGATGGCAGATTTGGTTCGTTTATTTCGCAAGGCAGGACCGATGAAAAAGGCCGGTTTACATTCAACGATTTTCCATTGTTTGTCACCGATACCGTAGGCATGCTGATAAAAGCATCTAATAAAAAAGGAAAACAATTTGGTATCGGCATAGAACTGGATATGCCTCGTCAACCCGGCGCACCTGCATCACCAATGCCGGCCTTTGCCCGGCAGGATATTGCTTACGACACCGCGGTAGCCTTACAATTGCAGCAAAAGACAAATCTGTACCGCGGACTCAGAAGAGAGCGCGGCTATTTGCCCGAAGTGATTGTGAAAAGCCGGCTGCGCATAAAAGGTTCGAAAAACCTGAATGAAGATCGCGAAGCCGATCAGACGATCACCGAGGCCATGCTCGAAAAAGATGCGAAGGAAGAACTGTTATATATTCTAAACCGCGATGTAAAGGGGTTTAACAGGAGCACTTTTCCCAAGAGCAATATACAGACCTATAAAGTAAATGGAGACTTCGCTGTATTTGTGATAGACGGCTTTAATATTAACCGCAATTATGAACCCACTTCCCCCAGTCCCACTGCGTTTGTAGATTATCTGAACGATTACCTGAAATACATCCGGGTAGAAGAAGTGGTGGGGATAGAAGTGCTGACTTCACCGGGCAATACATTTGCCTACGAAAACGAGTTTAATCTGCGTCCCGAAGGCGGCTATCGGTATGCATTTATCGAGATTACCACGCGCTCCGGCAACGGCGCTTTTTACAAAAGCCTGCCGGGTACCTATCTCTACAAACCAACAGCACCGTCTGTAGGCAAAATGTTTTATTCCCCCCGATATACCAGCAATGAGATGGATCCCACTATACTCGATTATCGCAGCACCTTATTCTGGAAGCCCGATATCATTACCAATGAACAGGGGCGGGCTCAGTTATCGTTTTATACATCCGATAGTAAAACGGGGTATCTTATGATCATCCAGGGCACAGACATGAGTGGAGGAGTGGGAGTGAAGAGGCAGGTGTTGAGGAAATAAGGTTAAAAGTATAAAGGGTGTAAAGGGTTTAAAATGTATAAACAAGCAACGATGTTGTAACCATATGTATCATTTTTCAGTATTCTCTGTCTCTCATTTACCTGTAAACTCGTCCTGTACTTTCTGCATTTGAGTGATATGCCTTGCTGCATGCTGAGCGAGAAAATAGATGTACTGATATACATCAATCTTTCCGAGATTATTGACGGTCATTGTTGTTTTATATACAATCCCTTCTCCGTTGGGCATGGAATGAAGATACTGCAAACAACGAGCGGCCTGGTCTTTCAACTCCTGTCTGATTTCGGCCAGTGGTCTGATCCCCTCCGGCTCCATATGTGCCTGGCCTGATCCATTCGAAAGCCATGTGCTGGCCGATCTGGTCAAGGCCTCCGACAGAAAAGTGGTAGTCTTTTAACAGGTCGGGCAATGAATATTTCTCCGCCTGCTGCAATGCCTTCCGCGTTCCTTTATCAATCAGGATTAATAAAAAATGACTGGTAAGTGCAATGTGCTCCAGGTTTTCGCTGATCGACCAGCCGCCATCCGCTGGCTTATACTGGCGCAGGTCTTCCGGTTTATCAAACCACGTATCAACTTCAGCAAAAGTATGGCTGATAGTAGTTGCTATCTTTCTTATGATTTCATGAATGGTCATGCTAAAAATGCTTCAGGAGGGTAAAATACAAAACAGTAAAGAGTAAATAAAGTATAGAGGAAGAGAACCTTTTACCCCCCCCCTTTAACTCTTTATACTTTTAAACCTTTATATTTTTGATCAATTCGGCTGTACTGCCGGAAGTCTGTAATGCTGGCCATCCCACACAAATAATTCATCGATGCGGAAGGTCCAGAATTTGAAGAGGGGAGATTTGCGGAGCAGTTCTTCTACCTGCCGTTTGTTTTCGGCATTTACCGTGATCCATACTTTGTGTGTTTCCATACTCACCACATACTGATCAATGATTTCTTTATTGATCAGGTAATTGATGTATGTGCGGTGAGGTGGAACAAGGTCTACAAAATCATCGCGCATCTCAAACTCTATGGTCACCTGGTATTTTTGCATAGCCACTACTATTGAATAAGACAATTTAGAGCGCAAAATGTTGCACCGGTGTCAAAAAAATGATAATTGCGGATGAAGGGCATAAAAAAAGCCTCCAGGGGAGGCAATCGTGGAACGTACTGGACTCGAACCAGTGACCCCTACTCTGTCAAAGTAATGCTCTGAACCAACTGAGCTAACGTTCCGGGGGTGTAAATGTAAGGTGTTTTTGGATTAAACCGCCCAGTCTACAATCTGATTTACCCATTCTGCGCGGTAAGGTGTGCTGATACGGATATAGTTGTCGGTATATCCTTCCATCATATTGTTTTTGGAGCTGCCTTCAAACAATACCTTACGCTGCTGGCCGGCATGTGCGGCAGTGAAGTACTGCATTTTCATGTAGCTCAGGTTGCGCAGTGTTTTATTACGTTGATGGCGTACTTCCATGGGCACTACGGGCTTTAGCTGCAGGGCATGTGTATTGTCGCGCTCACTATAAGTAAATACGTGCAGGTAAGAAACATCGAGGCTGTGCAGGAAATCGAATGTTTCCTGGAAGGCTTCATCAGTCTCGCCGGGAAAACCAACAATCACATCCACGCCAATAGCACAGTGTGGCATCAGGCTCTTGATCAATTGTACACGGTCTGCGTACAGCTCACGGCGATAACGCCGGCGCATGGCGGCCAGTATGCTGTTGCTGCCGCTTTGCAGCGGTATATGAAAATGCGGCATGAACTTGCGGCTCTGTGCCACAAAACGGATGATATCGTTGGTAAGCAGGTTGGGCTCAATAGAGGAGATGCGGTAGCGTTGAATACCTTCTACTTCATCGAGTGCCTGTACCAGTTCATAAAAATTCTCTTCCCGCTGGTTGATGCCAATGGTCGTGCCGGCACCGTCGGGACCCTTTCCAAAATCGCCCAGGTTGACTCCTGTCAGCACGATTTCCTGTACACCGGAGGCTGCCAGTTCTTCCGCATTGCGCAACACATTGCTCACCGTATCGCTGCGGCTCTTGCCACGGGCCATAGGAATGGTGCAGAAAGCACAGTTATAGTCACAGCCATCCTGCACTTTCAGGAACGTGCGGGTGCGGTCATTGACCGACCAACTGGAATGAAAACCAGTGACTTCTTCCACATCGCAACTGCAGATCCGGGCAGAGTCGCCTTTGGCGAGCTCGCGCAGGTGTTGCGCAATATTGAACTTTTCGGCGGCACCCAGTACCAGGTCCACGCCGGGTATTTCGGAGATTTCTTTGGGCTTTAACTGGGCATAGCAGCCGGTGATCACTACCAGGCTTTCGGGCGCCTTGCGCTGAATGCGGCGCACCAGCTGACGACATTCCTTATCTGCATTATCCGTCACGGAGCAGGTGTTGATAACATACACATCTGCCTGATCCTCAAACTCTTTTTTCTCAAAACCTTCCTGCTCCAGCAAGCGCGACAGCGAGGAGGTCTCTGAAAAATTGAGCTTACAACCCAGTGTATGAAAGGCCACAGTGCGGGGCGACGAAAGAGACATAGGCCGCAAAATTACGAAGAAGTGGTAAGTTTTGAGTTTTAAGTAATAAGTTATACGTATTAGATGTTGCCCCGAATTAGGAGTAAGTGCAGACCGTTTTGAGATTGGTTGGTTCAGGTTCTTTTGATATAATAACTTAAAACTCAGAACTTACTACTTCTTACTTAAAACTTATAACTTAGAACCCATAACTTAAAACCGTTGCGTGAACAAAAAATGGATCCCTTTTCTGCTGGTTGCCATCCTGGCCATTGTCCTATTCATTGTCAGGCGTATGCAGCAGCAGGAACCGGCAAAGCCGAAAATCACCACAACCGACAATCGTCGTACCACCACAGATCCGGCCGCTGTAAACCGCAACCGTGGATTTGACCGCCGTATTTCCTACATCGAGTATACCGCTCATGCCAAATGCCGCATGCAATGCCGCAAGATCACTCAGGCCGAAATAGAGGATATCATGCGCAATGGAAAGATCAATTATAATAAAAGTGATGTCAATGACCGGCCTTGCCCTACCTATGCGCTCGAAGGCGTAACCAGCGACAATCAGCGGGTACGCATCGTTTTTGCCCAGTGCGATCTCAAGACCAAAGTAGTCACCGCTATTGACCTGGAAAAAGACTGGAGTTGCGATTGCCCGGGCGATGATCAGAAACATCAAAATAAACGATGATGCGCCTGCTGCTGAAACCGCTGCTGTGGATATACAACCTGTATGCACTCATCCTGTTTATTGCTATCATGCTGCTGATCTTTCCCTTCGTGGTAATAGCCAGTACACTCGGGCGCATCCGCGGAGGTAATCTCGTATTCAGGCTTTGCAGCCTGTGGGCAGATATCTGGTTTCCGCTCATTTTCATTTTTCATAAAAAGATCTATGAGACTCCGCATGACCGCAGCAAGCCTTACATCTTTGTGAGTAATCATATCAGCTACCTCGATTCGGCTGTACTGGTAAAAGCCTATCGCCAGCCCGTACGTCCATTAGGGAAGATAGAAATGGCTAAAGTGCCTGTTTTTGGATTTATTTACCGCAATGCGATCGTAACAGTAGATCGCAGCAGTGCCGAGAACCGGGCACGCAGTATCCGGGTACTCACTTCGCTGATCCGTAAGGGCATATCGGTGCTGGTATTTCCCGAAGGCACTTTCAATATGACCCACCGGCCATTGAAAGAGTTTTATGATGGCGCTTTTCGCGTGGCAATTGAAACCCAGACTCCGATCAAACCGGTATTATTCCTTGACACCTACGACCGCATGCATTATGGACAGCTTTTCAGTATTACACCCGGTCGTAGCCGGATCGTATACCTGGAACCTGTACCGGTGGATGGCTTCGGACTAAGCGACACAGTAAAACTGAAACAACTGGTATATGATAAAATGGAAGCAGCCCTGCTGCGCTATCGTGCCAGTTGGATTGAACCGTTGCCGGAGACAGAAAACGAAAAGCGGCCTATTTAATATTACTTTTGCAGCCGGATGTTATACGCGGAGATCATTATACCCCTGGCCCTTCCCAAAAACTATACCTGGGTAGTACCCGATGAGCTGCAGGCTACGGCCCGGCCGGGCTGCCGCGTAGAAGTAAACCTGGGCAAATCCAAAAAATATGCAGGCATCATCAAACGCCTGCACAACGAAAAGCCAGAATTTTTTGATCCCAAGCCCATCCTCAATGTACTGGATGCCGAGCCGGTGATATTTGAAGAGCAATTGCAGTTGTGGGAATGGCTGGCCAGCTATTATATGTGCAGCGAAGGTGAGGTCATGGCAGCCGCACTGCCGGCGCATTTCAAACTATCCAGCGAGTCGATCCTGGTATATAATGAAGAATTCGGCGATGATTTTTCTTCCCTTGATCACGACGAGTACCTGGTGGCCGAAGCATTGCTGTTAAAAAAAGAACTGAAGCTCACGGAAGTGCAGCAATTGCTCGACAGTGCACATGTATACCCTGTCATCAACCGGCTCATCAACAAAAAAGTATGTTATGTGTGGGAGGCACTCAAGCAGACCTACACGCCCAAAAAAGATACCTATGTATTACTGAGCCCGCCCTATGATCGTGAAGAAGAGCTGGAAGCCCTGCTCAATGAGGATCCGCGATTGCAAAGAGCGGGCAAACAAATGGAACTGCTGCTGGCATTTCTGCACCTGAGCAAAACAGAAGGAGAGGTGACAAAAAGTGAGCTCCTGAAAAAATCAGGCGCCAGCGATGCACAGCTCAAAGGGTTGGTCGATAAAAAAGTGTTGCAGCTCGAAAAACGCAACATTGATCGTATCCAGTACCTGCCACGCGATATCAATATTGATTTTACACTCAGCCCTGCACAGCAAACAGCATTGGATGCGGTACAGCAATCGCTGACCGAAAAAAATGTATGCCTCCTGCATGGTGTGACCGGTAGTGGTAAAACACAGTTGTATATTCATCTCATTGCAGAAGCAGTGCGCAAAGGCCACCAGGTTTTATATATGCTGCCCGAGATCGCATTGACCTCGCAGATCATACGGCGGTTGCAAAAACATTTTGGAGGTTATATTGGTATTTATCACAGCAAATTCTCGCACAACGAGCGGGTAGAGATATGGAATAAAATAAAAAACGGGGAACTGCGGGTGATACTCGGTGCACGCAGCTCATTGTTCCTGCCTTTTCAGGACCTGCGCCTGGTAGTATGCGATGAGGAGCATGACACTTCCTACAAACAACAGGAACCTGCTCCCCGTTATCATGGCCGGGATGCAGCTATCTATCTTGCCAGTCTTTTCAAAGCACAGGTAGTACTGGGCAGTGCTACTCCGTCGCTCGAAACCTACGACAATGCCACCCGGGGCAAGTATGGCCTGGTGAAACTGAATGAACGGTATGGGGAACTGGAATTGCCCCGCATCGAAATTGTGGATACCCGCCTGATCGAGAAAAAAGGCCGGAGTAAAGTGATGTTGTCGCCAACACTCATCGAAGGCATCAATTCATCCATTGCGCAGGGTAAGCAGATCATCCTCTTTCAAAACCGCCGTGGGTATGCACCTTACCAGGTATGTGCCGTGTGCGGATGGATACCGCAGTGTAAGTATTGCGATGTATCACTCACGTTTCATAAACTGTCGAATAAGCTGATCTGTCATTACTGCGGTACCACCTATGCGCCTTTGCATACCTGTGCCGCCTGTGGCAATCACGATTTTGTACAGCGCAACTTTGGTACAGAGCGTATTGAGGAAATGCTGCAGGAAACATTTCCCCAGGCACGCGTGGCGCGTATGGATGTAGATACGGTACGGGGCAAACATGCACACGATGCGCTTATCCAGTTGTTTGAACAGCGCCGGGTCGATATACTTGTGGGCACGCAGATGGTGGTAAAAGGGCTTGACTTCGATAACGTGGAGCTCGTAGGTATCCTCGATGCAGACGGACTCCTGCATTTTGCCGACTTCCGGGTACATGAACGGGCCTTTCAGCTGATGGAGCAGGTGAGTGGACGCGCCGGAAGAAAAGAAAGCCATGGGCGCGTATTGATTCAGACTACGCAACCGCAGCATCCCGTTTTATTATATGTAAAGCAGCATGACTATGAACGCATGTTTGCGGATGAGATGCAGAAACGCCGTCACTTTTTCTATCCTCCTTTTTCACGCATCATTCATCTTTCGTTTCGTCATAAATTCCGTGAAGTAGCACAGGGCGGCGCACAAAAGCTGGCCGATGCCCTGCAAAACCGGTATGGGCAGTTTATGATCGGCCCTGCAGAACCTGTGGTAGGCCGTATCCGCAACCAGTATCTGATGGAGCTGCTGCTGAAACTGCCCCGCGATCACCGGTTGCTGGCACAATGCAAAAAAGATATTTTAGAAGAAATAGCCATCCTGCACCAGGATAAACGTTACCGCAGCCTGATCATACTTCCCGATGTGGATGTGATCTGAGGTGGATTATGTGTGAGGCTGATAGGATGCTGCCAGTTGCTGAATATCGGTATAGGTATACCGGTGAATGCCCGGCAATCCCAGCTTTACAGACTGTACCATGGCCTGTGCTACTTCAAGTCCTTCAATAGCGCGGTATTTGCGCCAGCCTCGCTGCATCACCGGTTGTGCGAAGCGCATCAGTCGCTGGGCAAATCTTTCCATCGGACGTTTTTCCTGCCGGTCACCGAGCAATAGAGATGGTTGAAAGAAATGGAGCGATGCAATAGGCTCAAGGCTGATGGCATCTTCTACATGCCCTTTTAACTTAAGATAAAAATTGCGGCTTCTGCTGTTGGCCCCCACAGCACTTACCACAGCCATACGGTCAATACCCAACTCCTTACACAGGCGGGCTGTTTTGACTGGGATATCAAAATCGATTTTAAGATAGGCCTGCCGGTCGCCTTTTACTTTCTTTTGAGTAGTGCCAATAGCGCAGAAAAGAGAATCGCTGCCATCAATTGCCAGCTTCACTGATTCCAGGTCCGAAAAATCAACCAGCTTCACTTCAATTTTCGGATGGGGACGTGGTATGGGACGCCTGACCAGTATACGAACAGTTTCAAAAGAAGAGTCCTCTGTCAGCACCTGCTGCAGGTATGTGCCTATCATGCCAGTGGCACCAATGATAGAAGCAATGTGTTTACTCATCCGGTTGCCGTATTATTCAATACTTTTGACCCTATGCAATTTCAGGAAAATTATTCATTAAAATCCTATAATACCTTCAGGATCGGGGCGCAGGCCCGTTATTTTACTTCTTTTACCAGCGTAGGTCAGCTACAGGAGGCGCTCGATCTCGCAGCGTCCTTAACCACAGTCCGCCCTCCGCTGGTATTGGGAGGTGGCAGCAATATCCTGCTCACCGGCGATGTAGATGGGGTAGTGTTGCATAATGGTATCAGGGGTATAGAGCTGCTGCGTCAGGACGATGAGTTTTTTTATGTGCGTGCAGGAGGTGGAGAGGTCTGGCATCAACTGGTGCTGCACTGTATTGATAAAGGCTATGCCGGGGTTGAAAATATGTCATTGATTCCCGGGTGCGTGGGCGCATCACCCATTCAGAATATTGGTGCCTATGGGGTCGAACTCAAAGATGTATTTCATGAGCTCGAAGCCTGGCATATTGCAGACAAGGAACTGCATCGTTTTTCGCTGGCCGATTGCGGGTTTGGCTATCGCGAGAGTGTATTTAAGCGAAAATATAAAGGGCAGTACATCATTACCGGCGTCACCCTGCGGCTGCGCCGCCAGCCGGTATTTCATACCAGCTATGGCGCTATCGAGCACGAACTGCAGCGCATGGGAGTCGAAGAGTTAAGCATCCGCGCCATATCCGATGCTGTGATCCATATCCGTCAGTCCAAACTACCCGATCCGGAAGTCACGGGCAATGCAGGCAGCTTCTTCAAAAATCCCAGCATACCGCATGAGCAATATGAACAGTTGAAAGCGCAGCATCCCTCCATGCCTGCCTATACGAATGCTGATGGCAGCATGAAGCTGGCCGCAGGCTGGCTCATCGAGCAATGCGGCTGGAAAGGCTTTCGGCGGGGCGATGCCGGCTGTCACATACACCAGGCACTCGTACTGGTCAATTATGGTAACGCCACCGGCAAAGAGATTTATGACCTCAGCGAAGAAATAATAGCGAGTGTATTGCTGAAATTTGGAGTGACGCTGGAGAGAGAGGTCAATATGGTTTGAGATTTGGTGATTTGATGATTTGAGGATTTGAAGATGGGTCTGGTGCGGAGGGTTTCCTTCTTTAAAAACGTAATACTTATTACTTAAAACTTATTACTTTTTATCATCTTCAAATCCTCAAATCTTCAAATCATCATTCATTGCTTTCTTCATCAAACTCAAAATCCTCATCCTCTCCTCCGGTATTCATGTTCATCATGCTGCCGATGAGGTCTTTGAACTCCACTTTCGTTTCAAACATTTTTTTGCTGATAAGTGAGTAAGCGGCGAGGCCGTGGAGTACAAACTCCATCAGCAGGGCCGACTGGGCTTCATTGGCTTTAGGGAAATACTTTTTGATCAGCCCGTGCAGTCCATCTACCTGATATAAGGCCAGTATCTTCTCCGAATCTTTCGTGTTGAACGAAAGGTTGACATGATTGCCTTTATCAAACCAACTGCTGATGGCCCGATAGGGGTTGTCATCGGCACGTTCCTGTTGGGATGGCTTGCCCGTATTGCGGCGCTTTTTCAACGCTTCAGGATTGGGAAAATATTGGACAAACAGGCTGCGGATAGCTTTATCGACCAGGTTCATGGCTACCTGGTAGGGACCTTCCTGCTCGCCTTCATAGACCAGTTCTATCTTGCCGGTAATGGAAGGTATAATGCCATTCAGATCACCGATCCATACCTGTGTTTGTTTTTCCTTATTGAGAATAGCACGCCGTTCTGCTGCGCTTACGGCGTTTTCGAGTGCAGAAATAGTAAGCCGCGCGCTCACCCCGCTTTTCTTATCTACAAACTCACTGCCACGTGCTTCAAAGGCGATCTGCTCAATAAGGCGGCGTACCAGGTCGCTCACGTTGATACGCGCCTGCTGGTCACCGGTCAGATCGGCTTCCTGTTCGGTGATCTCTAAGGCGTGTTCAATTGATTTGGGATAATGCGTGAGTATCTGGCTTTGTATACGATCTTTTAGCGGTGTTACAATTGAGCCACGATTGGTATAGTCTTCGGGGTTGGCGGTGAATACAAAGAGGATGTCGAGGGGCAGGCGCAATTTGAATCCGCGTATCTGCACATCACCTTCTTCAAGGATGTTGAAGAGGGCTACCTGTATACGCGCCTGCAGATCGGGCAGCTCGTTGATCACAAAGATGGAGCGGTTGCTGCGCGGAATGATGCCGTAGTGAATTACGCGGTCATCGGCAAAGCTCAGTTTGAGGTTGGCGGCTTTGATCGGATCAATGTCGCCAATAAGATCCGCAACGCTCACATCAGGGGTAGCTAATTTTTCACCATATCGTTCGCTGCGGTGCAGCCAGCTGATAGGAGTGTCATCACCCAGTTGTGCTACCAGCTCACGGCCAAAGCGGCTCACGGGTTGCAGAGGATCATCGTTGATATCACTGCCGGTGATGATGGGAATGTATTCGTCGAGCAGTTCGGTCATCTGGCGGGCCATACGGGTTTTTGCCTGTCCGCGCAGACCGAGGAAAAGGATATTGTGTTTGCTCAGCAGCGCGCGCTCCACATCGGGTATTACGGTGTCTTCGTAGCCGATGATACCGGTAAAAGTGGGATCGCCGGCGTTGAGGCGGTTAATCAGGTTTTCGCGGATCTCTTCTTTGA
This sequence comes from Chitinophagaceae bacterium, assembly GCA_047600605.1. Lineage (GTDB taxonomy): Bacteria > Bacteroidota > Bacteroidia > Chitinophagales > Chitinophagaceae > CAYMZZ01. Next base: position 1,510,337 of record JASGKK010000002.1, read on the forward strand.
TGCTACGGCTCCGGTAACCGCTTTTTTTTAACTCGCCCAGTGTTTTGATCTGATTCATATTTGTTGCTTCGGGTATTAGAGGATTGATCTGTTAAATGAGTAAGTCTGCCACTGACAGACCATTAAAAATTAATAAACAGTTTTTCTTTTTCCACTTTCAAAATCGCGGAAGATGAAAGCGCCCAGTTTGTCGAGTGAGGCAAAGAAAGCCTTGCCCTGGTTGGTTTCGGTAAACTCCTGCACAAACTGCTGCAGGTAAGGGTCGGTGGCGATCATAAAGGTGGTGATGGGAATTTTCAGTTTTTTACATTGAGCAGCCAGGTTCATACAGCGGTTCACCACTTTTCGGTCGAGGCCAAAACTGTTTTTATAATATCGCTTGCCGATCTTAAGACAGGTAGGTTTACCGTCGGTGATCATGAAGATCTGTTTATTGGGATTCTTGCGGCGGCGTAATATATCCATCGCCAGTTCGAGTCCGGCTACCGTATTGGTGTGATAAGGTCCTACCTGCAGGTAGGGCAGGTCTTTTACTTCGATGGGCCAGGCATCGTTGCCAAATACCACAATGTCGAGTGTGTCTTTGGGATAGCGCGTCTTGATCAGCTCACTCAGTGCCATGGCCACTTTTTTGGCAGGAGTGATGCGGTCTTCGCCATAGAGGATCATGCTGTGCGAGATGTCGATCATGAGCACGGTGCTGGTCTGCGATTTAAAATCCGTTTCGCGGATGCTCAGGTCATCTTCCTGCATCTGAAAGCTGTCGATGCCGTGGTTGATCTGGGCTGTGCGGATCGATTCGGTAAAGTCGATCTGCTCCAGCATATCGCCAAACTGAAACCGGCGGGTTTCGGAATTGGCTTCATCGCCCTGTCCGGGTTTGAAGGTTTTATGATCACCCTTACGGCTCTTTTTGAGTTTACCGAAGATCTCATCGAGGCTGCGTTTGCGGATGCCCTGTTCGGTTTTGGGAGTGATCTTTATTTCGCCCCGTTCATTGTCATCGGTGATATAGCCTTTTTGTTTCAGGTCGTCTATAAAGTCGCCCATGCCATATTCGTTGTCGGTGAGGGCATACTGTTTATCCAGTTCGTTCATCCATTGCATGGCTTCGCCCACATCGCCACTGGTATAGGTGAGCAACTGCATAAAAAGATCCAGCAACTGGTCAAACCGGGTTTGTCCCTGCTGGTTGGGATCAAAGCCGGAAAAATGATAACCGCGCATATTCAATATAAATTACGACAAATAACCGTGCCTGAATAGAATAACAAACAGAGGCCTGCAGAGGTTCGCGGCAAAAAAAATCCCCCCGCACAGGCGGGGGGATTGCTATATACGAATGTCTGTTTATTTTTTAGCACCCGGTACAGTATCCTGATTGCTCTGGATCGTAGCGGGACCGGTTTCGATGGTATTATTCTGCTTTACACCGGGAGCATAAGCCTTTTCGATGGCATCCAGCACCTGCAGCATCACATCGTTGAGGAAGGCCTCGGTGCCACGCATGGTACCTTCGTAGTACTCGGGCTTATCATTTTCCAGATATTGATAATATTTCTTCTGGTCTTCGAGATCCTTACGCATGTTCTGACGCACTTTCTCGGCCAGTTCCAGGTTGCCGGCTTTGTAGGCGGCTTCGAGGTACATGAGACCGGTCTGGTTATGTGAGTTGAAACGGCTTACCATGGCGTAGGGCAGGTTTTCGGGATCGATGCCGCCTTCTGCTTTTGCCAGCAGTTTTTTGGCTTCATCCAGTTTGCCGTTTTGCGCCATATTGCCCGCCGCTTCTGCATACACACTGCGGATGTTGAGCAGGTGACGGCGGTTTTCTTCGTCAAAATAGGTGCCTTTGATATTTGCGCCACCAAAGCCGAATTTCTCCATCAGGTTGCGGTACATGAGGGCTTCATTGTTGTCGCGGATCTGTGTGCCGCCAATACCTACTTTTAATTTGCGTTCGATCTCATCGATGGTTTTTTCGATCACCCAGTGCTGTTGCGGATAGGTCACCTGGATGGGCACGAGGCGGTAAGCCATACCGTCTTTACGCAGGTATTGGCCAAAGCCCAGTTCACCCATGGGCGAGGTGAAATAGATCGGACGTTCCCAGTTGTTGGCTACGATAATGCTCAGCATGGCCAGGTCATTTTTGAGCAGCGAGCGTTTGGGCAGCTCAAAAGTCATGGGACTTACGATGCTGTCATTGCCATTTACCGTTCCGTTTTTCAGTACCTGGTCGCGGTCCACGCCGATGGTTACCTTGGTCACAGGGAAGGCGTTGAGCGGCTCACCACGTGAGTTGTCCATATTGCGGGGATCATCGCTGCCGATATACTGCAGTACATCGGTGAGCGGATAGTAGCGATCCTGCGGAAAGTTTTTAGGATTAAAGACAACAAAGTTGCGGGCATTGCCACGGGTCTTTTCTTCGCCCCATACCATTTTCACCGCAGGTGCATTGTTGATCTTATAACGCAGTTGATCAATGTACCAGTCGATACCCAGCAGGCTGTTGTTGATGATGCGGATGTCTTTGCGCACACCTTCCACTTCCTGAGCATACCACAGCGGGTAAGTATCATTGTCGCCAAACGTGAAGATGATGGCATTGGGTTCACAGCTCTCAAGGTAATCCTTGGCCAGGTCAGGAGCCAGGGTCTTGGTATGACGGTCATGATCATCCCATTCCTGTTGTGCCATGATAGCAGGTACGATCAGGCAAACCACTGCCGTGGCAATATTGAGCAGGCGCAGATTTTGTCCGCCACCCGATATAGCTCTTAGCAGGAAGGTAATAGCCAGTGCAAGTACCGCATAGATGGCCGTTACAGCCAGGCACACCGTCAGCGTAGCGCCGGCAGGACCTTTGAGGGTACTCATCAGTGTGATGAGGAAGGTGAGTGAACTACCATATAGCAATACCTGCTGCAGGGTGAGTTTATCTGCTTTTTCTCTCGCCAGTTTTACAAAGGCGGCGGCTGCCAGACCTATCCAGATCGCGAAGGCATAGAAAGAGCCTACATAGGCATAGTCACGCTCACGTGGCTGGTTGCCCGGTTGGTTGAGGTAGAGTACAACAGCGATGCCGGTAAAGAAGAACAGGAGGAAGGTGACCACCCAGTCTTTCCTGAATTTGAAGAATTGATATACGCAGCCTACGATACCCAGTACAAAGGGTAGCAGGAAGAGTTTGTTGTTGGCTTTATTATGCTGAATACTGGCCGGTAGTTGCGACTGATCGCCGAGGCGCGCATTGTCGATAAACGAAATACCGGTGATCCAGTTACCATCGCGCACATTGCCGAGGCCCTGTATGTCGTTTTGCTTACCCGCAAAGTTCCACATAAAGTAACGCCAGTACATGAGGTCGAGCTGATAGGTAAAGAACCACTCCAGGTTGTCGCGGAAGGTAGGCGGTTCAAAACGCCCCTGCTGGTCCATACCCAATCCCAGCCATTGCGCATAGAAGGTGGCATGGCGCTGGTCATCGCTCGAATCCCAGATGCGGGGAAAGAGTTGTTGCTCGCTGGAAGGATAGCCGTATTCGCGGGTGCGGCCAATTTGTTCGTATTTATCTTTTCCGCGTACATAGCGCATTTCGCCTTCTACGATACGGTCGGGCTGAGCCGCAAAGTGAGGACCATAAATGAGCGGCGCACTGCCATACTGCTCGCGGCTGAGATAATAAACCAGGTTGATGGGGTTATCAACATTGTTCATATCGATGGCCGGGTTGGCATTGGAGCGGATCAGTGCAGTAAAGTAGATAGAATAACCCAGCAGTATGAAGGCATAGCTCCACAGGCTGAGACGCAGCACGCGCAGGGCAGAGGGTTTTAAGAAATAACCCATCAGCACACCTACAACGGCTACGAGCAGGAATTTGAAGAAGTTGCCCGCGCCTGACTCACCCGTAGTAAAGAAGGGCAGCAGGGAGAGGCCGAGGAAGATGATAAACCAGGCAATGAGTTTACCACGGCTGATATTATTTTCACGGAAGCGAAGACCCCAGAAGATGACGCCGGCTATAGCAACGAAATAAAGAGCGAAGCCGGAGAAGAAGGGGAGCTTGAATGAGTTTACAAAGAATACATCAAACAGACCCGCAGCTTTCATCGAGTACTGGATGATAGTCACCTGTACTACACCGGTCACCAGGCAGCCGATGAGAAAAGCGATGATCGCACCTTTGGTAGTGGGTTTGAAACGACGATAGTAATATACCATCACAATGGCAGGGATGGTCAGCAGGTTGAGCAGGTGCACACCGATAGACAGGCCCACCATAAAGAACAGGAAGATGATCCAGCGGTCGCTGCGGATGCGGGCAGCAGGATCGTTGCCGGCATGCTCATCGGCATGTTCCCATTTCAGGATAGACCAGAATACCAGGGCGGTGAAAAAGGAGGAAAGGGCATATACCTCACCTTCTACCGCACTAAACCAGAAAGAGTCGCTGAAGTTATAAGCCAGGGCACCTACTACACCGGCGGTCATTACCGTAAAGATCTGCTGACCGCTCATAGCCTCGCCGGCGCTTACAAACATCTTGCGGGCAAAGTGAGTGACACTCCAGAAAAGAAACAGGATGGTGGCCGCACTGGCCAGGGCGCTCATGAAGTTGACCGCATTGGCTGCAGTCTGCGCGTCATCACCAAAGAGAATGATAAAGAGGCGACCCAGCAGTACAAATACCGGCGCACCCGGAGGGTGGGGCAGGCCCAGGTTTTTTGCAGTTGCTACAAACTCGCCGCAATCCCACAGGCTACCGCGCGCCTCGCGCGTGAGCATATAGGTGGCAAGCGAGATCAGGAATACAGCCCATCCGGTAAGGTTATTGACTTTCTTGAAGTTCATAATACGGTAAGTTTTGCCCTTATTTTGAAGGAAAGCAAAAATAGGGTTAAAAAGGTGGAAGTTTTCAGTTTTACCGCCCAATTTGACCAGCATTTTAACATCTCCAAAACACTGATAATCGCCGGTTTCTGTTAGACGGCTTATTCAAAATAAACCCGCACAGTCTGGTAAAACAGCTGGTTTTGCAGGTAGCCTGCCACCTGGCTTCCTTTTTCCGAAAAGCCCTTGAGGCCAAAGAGGCCGGCGGCATTGCCTTTGTTGATGGCGATCTCGAGGTAGCCGGCGCTGTTGAAGAGGGCCAGTTTTTCGCCCGGGTTCACATCCGCATAGCTCTCGCTGATGCGGTCGATCACCTCATCGCGCTTGAAGACGATACGGAAGCTGCGGCCCTTGCGCTGCTCTTCAAACTGCTCGCGCGTGATGTTGACGATCACGTTTTCGAAGTTGTCGATGAAGATGATCTGCCCTTCGATCCAGTTATTGTCGAGCAGCGGACGCAGGTGATTTTTTTCGATATAGCTCACATCGGGGCTGCCGATCTTCTGGATCGACTCGCCCTGGCTCAGCCGGCTGATGGCCTGGGCCATCACCTGCACACAGTAGGTCGTGTTTTTGTTGGCCCGCTTATCGAGCGGTATGCCGATCACCATCTCCGGTTTGTCTTCGAGGATCATGTGCAGCAGGCCATTGTCGGCACAGAGCAGGTACTGATTTTGATGAAAGGCGAGCAGCAACTGCTCCGGCTTTTTCTCAAACAGGTTGACCAGTATGATGTGGTAGGTAAAATCAGGAAAGTTGCGGAAGGCGCTGCGGCAGATATAGGCCGCATGCGGGTAGTTGAACGGGGGTATGGAATGCGTGATATCCACCAGGCTGAAGTCTGCATCCACCTGCAAAAGCTGCGCTTTTACAGCGGCCACCAGGTAGTCCTGCTGGCCAATATCGGATGTAAGGGTGACAAGCGCCAAAGTGGGGTGTTTTGTTTGAATTTAAGGTGGATAAGGGTTAGCTGCAACGGTCGGCCGGTTTTATTTGACCAGTTCGCCGTTTTTGAAAAAGAATTTATGAGCCAGCTTATCGGCCAGGCCCGGGAAAAACTTATTCATAAATACCGTTCGTTTGCCGGTAAACGTGAGTACCAGTGTACGTTTTTTGCGGCTCACGGCTTTGAGGATATGGGTAGCACACTCTTCGGCCGTCATCATCTTGCTTTCGTCCATCGGCGTTTCGCCATGCGACTCGGCATCTTTATTAAGTGCCGCATTGCGGATATTGGAGGTTGTAAAGCCCGGGCAAACCCACATCACATGCACATCTTCGTGCAGCAGCTCGGTGCGGATGGCTTCGAGCCAGCCCTGCAGGGCAAACTTGCTGGCACTGTAGGCACTGCGGCCCGGCAGGCCACGGTAGCCGGCGATAGACGACACGCCCACAATAGTACCCTTGCGGCTGATGATGGAAGGCAGGGCATACTTGGTACAGTAGACCGAGCCAAAAAAGTTTATGTCCATGACCTTATGCAGTACCTCGATGCTGGCATCTTTGAGCAGGGCGCGCATGGAGATACCGGCATTGTTGATGAGGATATCGATACCATCAAATACTTTGAGGGTCGTCTCTACCAGGCGACGGCAGTCGTTTTCGCTGCTCACATCGGCTACCATCGTGTGCAGCGGAAAGCTGGGGAAGGAGGCCTGCAGGTTATACAATTTATCGTGATCGCGGCCGCAGGTAGCCACTTTGGCGCCGGCCTGCAGCAGTTGCTCTACCAGGGCGCGGCCAATACCATCGGTGCCACCCGTTACCAGGACCACTTTATTGTTGAAGTAGGAAGACATAACTGTAATTTGATCCCGCAAACCTACTTTAAAATTTGCCAATATGCGGCACTGTAAATCAGCGTGCTACTATTCTTTTGCGAAAAAAAGAATGCGAATTTTTCTTTTATTTTTTTTGGTTGAAAACATTGACTCCCTTATTTTTGCACCCCGTTTGAAACAGTTCGCTTCCAGAATTGCTCAAATGGAGCCACCGGTCTCCGGTGTGCAGGATTCCGTAGCTCAGTTGGTAGAGCAATACACTTTTAATGTATGGGTCCTGGGTTCGAGTCCCAGCGGGATCACAAAAGCAAAAGCGTCAATCAAAGATTGGCGCTTTTGCTTTTGTATTATCTGGTTAAATTTTTAATGTGTTTATCCTGGGTTTGATCCCGAGGCTGTTTATTGAGATGCTAATAGGAATATGTATTATGAGCTCGGCTACAGTGCTACTGCCATCGCCCGTGGCGGCCTGCCCTGCACTGCTGGATCACAGAGTGGTAATATTGAAGAACATGAAGATTCTCGCACTTTTGCTCATCTTATGTAGGAACTTCTTACAATATTTTTTCAGAAAAATGAACAAACAATGCTTTGGTGCTTTGTTTGCAGTGAAGGATTTGTCGTCATAAGTTTATAGGTTGAAATTACGCTTGGCTATAAACTTAGCATAACAGCGATTGCTTAGAGTTTGGTTTCTGTATTTTGAGATGCAAAAATTATTTTTTGGCCAACCGACTCAATTGACCTTTTTCCTCTTTGAAAACAATCCGACAGTAAATTAAGGTCATTGGTATATTTTATTGCTTTTGTAAGAAGCTCTATTTCATTGTCCGACCAATGTTCGTAAGCTCTCAGGTGAGTTTTTCTTGCTTCTTGGATATATTCTGATAAGTTTTCGGTCTTCAGAACTCCTAGTTGATTTATTTTTTCTTTTAATTGTGTTATAGCACTTTCTGAAAGTTTGTTGAATTTTTCTTTTTCAAAAAAATCTATAAGTTTATAGGAGTCATTCCCAGAACTGTTTTTAGTTGTTATGTTGTTATCCGATAGGTATTTAGAAAAAAAATCTATCAATTGGCCGGTATTATAAATGTTTCTGAATTTTCCATATAGTTTACTGGACACTAAATTTTGATTTTTAAATGGTCTTGTGGCAAGAAAGAAGCTGGTTAGATTAATGGAAGTAGGGCTTTTTCGCTGTTCCTTGAACAATTGAATTACATTTTCTATATCTCGTTCGTCGATTTTTATCTCAGACTGTTTTGAGGAATTTTCTTTTCTCAGGTGATCAATTGCTATTTGCAGTGCACGAATCACATTGCGGTCATTCAAAGTGCTATCATCGTTAATGACTTCTCCGGTTGTTGGAGAGCATCCTGATGCCAAGGCCTCTAATACTTTTATAGCGTTGTTAATATCCATAAGAATAAATTTTGTCTATTCATAGGGCTTGAAAATAAGAAGTTATTTGTTTTTATAAGGGAAATGCAAATAACGAAGCAATTAAAAATCAATTGACAGTCTGGATAAAATACCGTGTTTTCACTGTTTTTTCATATTATTCAAACTTTAACCGCCAGTTTTTAAGCTGACGGTTAAAGTTGTTTAGGAGCTTATTAAGGTAATTGATAAACGGATTAGTCAGGGATCGAAGTCATTGATGGCAAATACCACACAGCTTAGTTGTACTTTCTTTTACACCTCGTAACTGGACACTGCGCATGATAAGGTTTAATTCTCAAACTTTGAGGCTAATGGGATCACATAGGAGTGGTTGGCCTTAATTGGCTTTCTTACAAATTAGTAATTTCTCCAAAAACCTGGCAGAGCTTCTAGAAAGCTATTTATACATCCCAGACGTAGAAAGAGCGAGACGAAATGATAAGATGTTTTTTGATAAAAAAGAGTATTTTTAACGTAAGTCATCATCAAACCCCTTAACTAATGAAAATTCATCTCACCCCACTGCGTTATCTGCAGTACATCATTGGACAAATACACTGGAATTGCCAGCATGCTATTAGTTATTAGCTAAAAATTTTGGATTGCTACGATTGCAAAGACCTTATTAAATCAAGGGCTTGATTGTCTGCTATGGCTTGAATCAGCCGAAAGATGTATGCAAAAATAGGCAAGTTGACTCTTACTGCACTAGTCTGTTTTCTATCAAATTTGTTCCGAATATGATTACCCAACACCAATATATAGGTCGTTATCCAATAGAGCCTGATAGTAGACTGCTTATACTTGGAACGATTCACCCCCACAATATTGGAAATTTTCAGATCCCGTTCTTCTATGGTAATAGGAACAGTTTGTGGAACCTGCTCAGTTATGCTTTTCCCAAAGAATTGCCCAGTCCTGTTACATTGGAAGGTATTCTTTCCTTCCTGCACCAAAGAAAGATAGCCCTTAGCGATACTATAAAACAATGTAGCAGAAAAAACACAACCGCATTAGACAGCGACCTTGTTCCTGAATTGATGAATCATGCACTTTTAGACCAGATCCGGCAATCAAAGATTGAACACATACTATGCACCAGCGCCTTTGGCAAGAATAATGCGTTTAAACTGTTTTATGAAAGCATACTTGGACAGAAATTGACACCAACGATACGTGCTGCCAGAGAAGTGATGCTGTCACCTAAAATCTTTGGAAGACACGTGCTGGTAAAAGCGCTTTACTCTCCTTCCGGATCATCAAATATTTCCTTATCCAAACATCCGCTTTATCTCGCTAATAAAGAGAAATACTTCGGTTCTTCAAGACCGGTTTATGATTTTAAAGTGGATTATTACAGGGAGCAATTTCAAGCAAATTAAAAACACTTCAAGACAGTTATGCCAAAATCTACTATTATCATTCTGGAGGAAAGCAAACATGCTACACATTATTCAGAGCAACCCTCATCAAATAGGCTAATACATCGTGATGAATTTAATAGGGTAATAGAAATCATAGAAGAAATTATTCCTAAAGAAGATAAAGATGCGAGAAATCTTCATCAACACAATACAATTACTGTGCTTGGTTCCAGGGGAAGCGGCAAGACTTCATTTCTTTTAAGCATCCAACATGAATTAAAACATGCTGCAAAAGATTCTGCTTTATCAGGTATTCAAGTACTGGACATTCTTGATCCGACATTGATTGAAGAAAAAGGACATGTCTTTCTCAATGTTATATCAAGGATAATGGAATTGATTGACGCAAAACTTAAGGGTGAAGAGTGCAAACCTTATTCAGATCCTGCAACCATTGATAGAAAGAAATGGCGGACCTCTCTTAATAAACTAGCAGCGGGATTGCCTTCAATAGATGGCGTTGGTGGAGGTGTTACGGATGGCTGGCAGGACCCGGAATATGTTATGGACAATGGATTGCGATCTATTGATGCATCTCTCAATCTTGCACAAAATTTTAACTCTTTTCTTTCGATCTCGCTTCGAATACTCGAGAAAAAGGCTTTTCTAGTCTTGTTTGATGATATTGATGTGGATGCAAGTAAAGGATGGCGCGTTTTGGAAACAATTAGAAAATACTTTATTGGGTCACACCTTATTACATTAGTAAGTGGTGATATGCAATTATATTCTACAGTTGTGCGCCAAAATAAATGGGAAAATTTTGGAGATGAAATTTTGCAGTATGAGGGTAAACAGCTTAACAGGGTAGACAGGTTTAATGATATGATTACAACGCTTGAGTCACAGTATTTGCAGAAGATATTGCAGCCACGTAATCGAATTCATTTACCAACACTAGGAGAAATAAAAGCAAATAGCGATAATAGGGATAAGATTTATGTATATCAATCTGCTAAGGATGTTGAAATAAACAAGATAGCCGAATCAGAAAAGAGATACGGCGAGGTCAAAACTAATGATGAAGAAGTAATCCAAAATGAGATTATTCCTGTTTACAAAAAGATCCTGTCTTATTTTGGAGTCAATAACGCCTATCAGGCTGATGCATATATTACTTTCCTGCTCGGTTCTTCACTTCGTACACAGGTTCAATTTTTATCGCTCTTTAAATTAGATACAGGAGTATTAGCAGAAAAAATGCAAATAGCATCCATCGTAGACATTTTTATCAGTGATTTATATGCCAGGGAGATCAACTCAGATGCTGCAGTAAAAAGTCCGAGAAATTTGAACAGGATCATTTTACAGTTCTTGCTTAATGAAAAGAAAATTGAAGAATTGTATCAACTGCAACCTATTACGACCGAAAGAACCCTTAATGGAAGCCTATTAACGCTCAATTTTCTTCTTTCCTATAATATCCATAAAGACCCATTCTTAATTTTTGATTATTTCATAAAAGTCGGATATATAAGGAATTTGGTACCCCAACTGGGTTATGGCGACCGGTCGGATAAGACCAACCCTTCCATAGAGGGACTAACGAACAATACGGTTATCTTAAATGATAATGTTTTAAGAGATGTTGCTGGAAGAATTATTGCTTATGTTAGAGGGGCGATTGATAAAAGCGACAATAGAAAAGATAATAATAGCGAGTTGGTTTCCAGGGCAGGTACTATCCCTTTGTATGGTGAGGCTGCAAAAGCTAGGCAGAGCAAACGATCTACATCTGATAGAATAGATAGTGTGCTTAAGAACGGCGGAGCTGACTACACAGAAAGATCATTAGCTTATATGCCGTTAAGCTCTAATCAGTATGTATATAAACAATCCTCTTTGCTTACCTATTCGGTCTATTTGTTACTCGGAGCAATTGGGGAATTGATAAGAAAAAATGAGCTGGAAGATATAGACAATAGTTTTTCAGAATTATCTCAATTGCGAGGATACATGATGCCTGACTTTAAGCAGGGAAATAGTGATACTGCAGATAGTGATGACGATAATCCCCAAGATTTTGAAGATGAAGAAAGTGAGGAATTAACTATAACCGATGAATTCAAACAGTGGATTGCTAGTTATCCTGAAAATATCAGGATATCACCTCATTTATTAGGAAAGATAGCGACCCGGTTTTTCTTTGCACAGACAAATCTTGAAGGAAAAGTGGGATCAAGGATGCTTGGTGAAGTGTTTCAGGCGCATTTGATTGCTTTTATGAATGCTGTGTTGATTGAAGATTGTCGAGAGAATACAAATTTTATCTCGGAGCTCAACTTAAGTAATACAAATTATAATGATAGGATATTCAATAATAATCTCGATAAAGTTGTTGGAAATATTAATATTATCAACGGGGAGGGTATAAAAAAGAAAGTAAAAAGAAAGAAATCAAAGTCCGTTAGGGTGCCAAGAATAAAAGATTTATCTTTTTCAAAATGGATGCTTGGGTGCCCTTTATTTCTTGCTTACTTGGAAAAGGAAGCAGATTTTACAAGCAACTTATCCGTCTATTGTAATAATGAGAATTACGAAATTGAAAATGCTTTAAATATTGATTTGCGTAAATTCCTAGATGAGATCCCGATAAAAAATGATGACAAGAACAGCGAGCCTGAAAAAATTGCACTGTACAAAAAGAATTATGAGCTTATAAAATCAATATTATTAGATAAGAGGTATAATTTGGATACAGTCAATTTAGGCAATTTTAACAGCATTGTATCAACTTGGAGTAGTTACGGCATTGGCAAGATATCAAAACCTAATCTGGGAAGGTTCATTCAATTTTTGCAATCGTAAGGAGTTTAATAGATGCTTCAATTTTTACTTTCCGATACTGAATCTCTCGCAAGCTATAACCACGGCAAATTTGTTTCATTTGATGATATAAAACGGCGGTTGTTTCTAAAAGCGAGGGAACAGGATCGCGCTGTGCCAGATTCTTACTACCTATTGGCAAAGGATGAAACCTTTAAACAATTAGATTCAATTGGCGACATACTCACTAAAGGGCTCAAAGAGTTATCGGAAGACTACCTGGAACTGGATGAGGTAAGAGTGCATGTTAAAGGAACTATGCAAACGCAGTGGCAGGAATTGATCACGTTTATACCGCCTTTACTCCTGCAAGCTATATTCCTGCAGGATAAAATTACGGTAGATGCAAAAGATAATGCTGCATTGGTATCTGTGGTAAAAGACTACTTACTGCCCAATACAAAATATACCGCTATTCCCAATGCCCGGATTCCACAATTGGATTACTACTTAAACCAGCAACAAGGGCTCCATGATTTACACATGCACCTGAACGGAGCACTGGAGACCGACCAGGTATGGCAAGATTACCTTTTTACACCGGAGAGCATCTATCATGACTTAAAAGAGGCTTTCGGCAATCCAAAAACCAAAGAGCAGTTAGAACAAGAGTCGCACCTGCTAGAGCCGAAAACTTATGTCTCCTTATTGAAATCTGCCCAAGCGCTAAGACGCTTTTTCTTTGACTACTTGTTTTCAACAGGCGAGTCATTAGCTCCGAACAAATATATATTGTTACAAAAAATACTCAATCATCACTCAGACTACCGGGGAAGCTACAAACACCCGTTTCTGTCTTTAATTAGCTCCGACAACAGGTCGTCCTACCTGATGTCGATAGAGACATTAATGTACCTGTTATTGCTGGATGAAATCAGGAAACATGAAAATGAAACCTTAGCGGGCTTCTTTCACTTTTACCTGTTGATACTGGGTCTGACCAACCGACTGTTGGTACAGCAAACCCATCAAAATGGCTTTGATCAATTCCAGAAACATACTTTAAATGGCTTGCGGGAGCAAAGCGAACGCATTTATCGCCGGCGTTATTACCAGATGCATGGCAACGGCTCCCGGCATCTCCACTTTCTCGAAGGTAGATTTTCACCTAAAAAAACTGAGAGAGAATCTATCATCTTTATCAATGACATCTGGAAGGGCTGGGAAGAAATGTGCAAGCGCCTGGAAGAACTTAAAAAAGAGGAAGACGAGAACATATTTGACAAGCCACAGCTAAGGCTGATCGCACACTTCATCAAAAAAGCAGATAACAAACCAGACGACTTCATCAGGCATAAGCACCTACGTTACGACCTATGGCAAAGAGGGAAAGTGTTGGCACTGCTGCTTAGCAACCATGAGAAATACAGGAAAAGAGTAGTTGCCATAGATGCGGCAGCCAATGAATTTGATGCTGCGCCGGAAGTATTCGCACCAGTATTTCGCCTGATGCGGCGTTACGGTGTAAAACATTTTACCTATCATGCAGGGGAAGACTTCTATCACATTCCGGGAGGTCTTCGGGCTATTTATGAAGCGATTACTTTTTGCAACTTAAAAAAAGGTGATCGTATTGGACATGCTACGGCAACGGGTCTGCCTGCTGCTCAATGGGCACAGGTAGCAGGAAACCAGCTATTGATCAGGCAAGGTGAGTATCTCGACGACCTGATCTTCATATATCATCTTATCATCGAAGCCAAAATTGAATCTTTGCATGGAATCATTCCTTTCATTGCAAATAAGGTACAGGACTTGAGTTTTCACATTTACAATGACCATTATCCTGTTACTGTATTGGAAAAAGCATGGCTGATGCGTCAGTGTTGCCCGGTTCATCTTCTGGAAGAAGATAGGGAATGCGCTAACTTAAAACTTATTTTTAGTGATGAAGAATGGCAATTCCCGCTTGATGCTAAATTTATAGACAGCAGGAAAAATATAAAATCGACTAAAGCCTGGGCGGTTTTTGAAAAATATCATAGCAAAGCCTGCAAAAAACATTACCATAAAATTATCAGCGTCCATCCCTTTGAAGTCATTAAGGTGGAACAGATCGAACTGCTGCAACTAGCACTGCTAAAAGAAATGAACCGCCGTGAAATAGTGATCGAAACGCTGCCCACCAGTAATGTGCGCATAGGCTTTCACAAAGATTTCAGCACCTATCATCTTTACAACTGGATCAAATGGCGGGAAGAAGGCAAAAGCATTCCGCCCATTGTGGTGGGCTCGGACGATACCGGCATATTCGCCACGAATATTTACAATGAATACGCCAATATTTACTGCGCATTGCTCAATCATCATCATATGCCGCATGCACAAGTGATGGACGTAATAAAAAAGCTGGATGAAGACAGCCGTATATACAGGTTTGAATAATGGATAAGATGAATCATACTACACAGGAAAAAATAATCACCCCCGATCAGATTTCTCTTACTTACAGGGAACTGTTTCCCAGTGAATTTGAATTCCTGGTATTGTACCATTTATATATAAACTATCCCTCGTCCGAAATGCAATATGCCGAGATCAAACAAGCTATTGCAGATACTTCACGGCTTCCTTTTATAGACACCGGTAAAGACCGGCAGGTGGAACGCACCTTTAAGGGATTGCTGCGCAGTTTTATAGAACGTGTACCTGCAAAAGCTACCCGCTTCATTCTTACACCACATGCTGAAAAAGTGGTAGAGATTGCTACGCAACGGATCAATAATCCTTATCTCAAATTTCCGCTGAAAGATACTTTTGAAACCTACTTCAGCTTACCGGAAAATGCGGCACAGGACATCAAAGCATTGCAAAGCTGGTTTAAATTCGGATTTCTGAACAATGCACGGCAAGTAGTACTGGGTCATTTGGACAGCCTGAAGCTATCGGTGGATGATGCAGTGAAGGCACTGAACCAGGTGTTGGAAGCAGACAATCTTTCTGCGATGCAAATGCTGGAACAATTCTCCCATAACTTTCAAACACTGGGCGATAAGGCAAGACAGATAACCGAAGCCATTAAGATGAAAATAGAGGTGCATTACCGCCTCAGGGATATAGTGGATGGATTCTCTGATAAGGCTTTGGCTGCAACTGCTAACGAAGTAGACTATGATATAGGGCAATATAACAGGCAAGAGGCTTTCCGGATAAAAGAAGAGGTAGAAACTTTCTTTGAAAAAGTAGATACTCAACTGGATCTGATCAATATGAAAATGGCTTTTGCAGGTACCAAGATCGCAGAACTACAGGAATCGCTGCGAACGCAATCGCGGTATAAGATCAGCTTAAAAAAACTATTGCTGTACCTGCTGGAGAATAGTAAAACAGATCTTAAAGGCATTCACTTGCCCGAAAAATTTCCGGTCAGGGATTGGGTGTCACAAAAATTCAGGTTCAGAAATATCCGGTACTACGACATGGGCTTCCTGCGGAAAGCCAAACCATTTGAGCAGGTCGCTGATGCCGCATACGAAGAGAACCAGCGCAACCAGTTTGAACAGGAGCTGCAAAAGCAGGTATTGATACAGCAACACTGCGAACAGCTGGAGGAAGCGCTATCGCTTACAAAGTATATAGAACTGGATAAAAAACTGTTTGAAATCATGCAGCAGGAGGACGGACTGGAACTGGGCATACAAACAGGTTATGAATTCATCCGCAACCTTTCACCACAAAACCATATCCGGATTGAAGAAGAATTGACAAGCAACCAAAGCAATGATATTCATTTATGGAAAATAACGATACGCAGCAACCGGGGTTCGGATTCCTGAACAACCCACAGGTACAAAAGCACTTTGCAGAGCTGAACATAACATTACTTAAGGGAACGCATATCATGCCTTCCTCATCTGCACTTTTTGCTATCCTCGACGAATTTGAAAAAGACCTGGGTCATTATTACAACACCTTATATGGTCTTGTGCTGGAAAAGCGAAGCCATGACAATGTTACCTACTTCTACCTTGAATTTCCGCAGGCAGGGAGGGGACGACTTTCTGACCCGGCTCTTTATGTAGAAATGGAGGGCAAGACCACCATTGTAGCTTGCATCCTGGCTAATCTCTACTTTGCCAACTACTTCAGCTACGATAAGAAATTTCAATGGGAAGATATACAATACGAGATAGAACATGGAGAACACAGGGAAGCCTATCAGCAACTCTTCTTTAATGATACCCGGGCTGACTATACCGATAAAGAATGGGATGCAGTGCAGAAACTATTTAGCTCTGTTATCAACTTCTTTAACCGTATAGGGTTGGTTGAAAAAGAAGACTCGGAAGAAACGATTCACTTTACCATCCTGCCTTCTATTCACCACTTTATTGAAATCTATCAAAACGAAATTGAAAACATAGACACTTTCCTGGCGAACATAAAACTATAATCAAAGTGTCCTGCACAACCTGGCAACGCTTATCTCATATTAAATCTTTACAATGACACCCCATCTGTATTCCATCTCTACGGTCTGCCTCTTAAAGCATTACAACCAGGACTACCTGCTGCACACCTTACGTACCGACTTTACAGGGGCTAATGGTGTGGGCAAATCCATTATTGCAGATCTTTTCCAGATCGTTTTTGTAGCGGATGCCAGGCATATAAAGTTTGCGACTGAAGGTATTGATAAGAAAAAAAGGAAGATTGAAAAGCTGCCCTATGATACAGGTGTTGGCTACACCTTCTTTAATGTTATGATAAGCGAAGATGCCTATGTCACGATTGGGGTGGCCATCCTTGCCAATGGCAATCAATTGGTGAAACCTTTCATCATTACTGCTTCTATAGAGCTGGAAAAAGATAAGCTGGAACAGCATACGTTTGGTGCGGAAAAATTGCTGTTTAGCACCGACTTTTTGAAACCTGGCAAAGAACCCTACACTTTGGATGAATTAGCAAGGATATTGCCTGAAAAACACAAGCTATACATACACTACTTCAGCACGAAGGAAGACCGCGTCACTTACTATAACTGGCTTTATCAAAATGAACTGCTGCCCATCAACCTGGTGAGAGAAGGCAACCTGAAAGCCTACGCCAAAGTGATACAATCCTTCTCAAAATCAAAGGCACTAGACATTGATAGCTCTAAAAGCCTGATTGAATACCTGTTTGAGGAGGACGAACTGGAAATAAACCAGGAATACCAGCAACAGGAACAAAGCATTACCAAGCTTCTGCATTTGTTTAAAACAACGAAGGAACAGATATATGACATCTCCGGTAAGCAAACAGATCTGCGGCGCTTACAAGAATACGAAGAGCAGCGAAACGAATTGGACTATAAACTGGATGTGGCTATGTATATACAGGCGCAGCAGAATGAAATCAAAAAGCGGGTAGAATTTGACAAACAGGATGCGGAATTGATTGGCAAGGAAAGCAGACTTGAAACACTTCTTGAGCAATCTGAAGAATTGTCAGTATCGGTAACAGAGGCAGAACGTATATCAAAAAGAGAACATGCAGTGTTTACAGACCTTGCAGGTAAACAGTCATTATTTGAAAAACTCAAAGAACTAAAAGAAGATGAACAGGCACTAAGAGATATTGATACCGATGGATTGATGCACGAACTGCCGGAAACAAAAGGTATTGGATTTTTACTGGAAAAAGATGTTCGCCACTACGAAGAGCGGATTCAACACTCAAGACCGGTGCTGGAACGCTACAATACCGTAAAAGGGATGGAAACGAAAAAGGAGGAACAGGATGAGTGGTTGAAAGATAAACTAAAACAAATAGAGCAACAGGAAGAGCAACTGCGTAAATTCAGAAACACACTATCAAACGTAGAGCAAAACAACTTATTTGTAGCTGCTCTATCGGCCAATACCGATTTAACCACGGTACAGCAAGCCGTATTGGTACATTTACGTGATGTCCTACTGAATAAGCCGGCAAAAGCTACCGATGGCCTGCGCTATGTAGAATCGGTTGACTTCATTCACGAGTTGCAGGTTACAGAAGATAAGCAAAACAAAGGCTGGTGGTTAAAGACAGGAACCTTACATGAATTTGTGCCCGAAACTTCTGCGTTATTGCCTGACCTCTATAATATTACATTCAACAGCCTCGAACAAATAAAGGCACATCTTGAAAAAGAAAATGATCTGTTGCAAGCTCAAAAGAGAATATATATAAGCTTGCAAAATGGAACAGCAGTGGAAGGCTTTAATGAATATAATTTTGATATTGATCTTTCAGATCCTACAAAACTCAACAATCATAGAATGGCCGCGCAGCTATGTGCCGTGGTGAATCACAAGGTCATCGACTTACAAAGACAACAGGCTGCAGAAGAAGCCGCAATAGAAAAAGCAAAACAAGAATATGGCATCAACTTAGAAGGCGTGGGTTATGAAAATCTGTTGAAAGAAACTGGAAGACGCAATGATGAAGCAAGACGAACGTATGAAGAGCTGAAAGAGCGATTCAACAATGAGAAATCGGAAACAAATACATTAAGCAGTACTTTGCCTTTATTGAGAGAAAACCGTAACCGGCTCTTCAATGAGTTGGAAAATAATCAAAAAACACTTGCCGAAGCAAAAACGACTTATCAATTAAAATATCCGGATCAGCAATTGCCTGCTACAAATACCAGCCCGGTTTCTTCCCAGGAGATTAGCCGATTGCAAAATAGCTTCAATAATTCAGCAGGCAAATACATTGATGAATACAACCAGCTTGTAGGTAAATATGCCGAAACGAAAGACCACCATGATATTCGTGTCAATGAACAGGTACGCAACCGGAATTTTTCCTTTACAATATTAGAAAAGGCTTTATTAGGTAATAAAATTGGTACGCTTGATAAGATAACGGATCATTTGGAAATATTGAATACAGAGGTTTTAAAAATCGCTGATGAGTTGCTGGAAAGTTTGGTAAAAGTATTTGGCAAAACAGAAACCTACTTTGACCGCTATAAAAAACTGGTAGGCGATCTGAACGACTTTTTCAGGGGCAAACTGATCAGCAATCGCTTTTACTTCAGGATCGAATTTGAACCGGCACCTAAACTAGACATAAAATGGATTGAATATTTGAGGCGGTCCGCTTCAAGTGTTGCCAATACGCGGGTGTCAGGAGAAATAAGCCCCGAAAATTTTATCGAAGACTTTTATATGCAATACTCGGGTAACAAAACAAAAGTAGCTGTAGAGGATCTTTTAAATCCCAAACGCTACTTTGTATTGAAGGCAAGGCTTACCGATAAAAATGGCAAGGATATTCCGGGCAGTACAGGAGAAAGTTACACTGCCATCGCATTGCTGGGTATCGCAAGACTTTCAATAGTGCAGGATGGCAGTCGTTCAGGATTGCGCTTTATCATTTTGGAAGAATCCGCTACGTTGGATAATGTAAACTTTAGCCTGTTCCCTAAAATTGCCAAAGAATACGGCTACCAGATTATAACCATGACACCGAAACCTTATGCCATTGGCGATGACGAAGGCTGGTTTATCCATCAGCTTATCCCGGGAAAAGAAAATGAAGACATCAACTACCCTAAAACCATGAGTTACTTCAGAACAAATAAGTCGCAAATGGAACTGACCAACTACTTAAAAGCAAGAAACTGATGAACTGGCAATCCTTTAAATCTCTTTATAAGCTTTATAAAACTGGCAAAACAGAAAGCCGTGACAGCCTTAGAGATGATAGCATCTTTAAATATCATGCGCATCAAACAAAAGAGCTGATGTTTACGAGGAAAGAAATTGTTGTAAAAAATAAAGCTTTATTTGATCAGACATTTCGCAACCTTTACCTTAATAAGTATAATGATTGCATAGGCCTATTGAATAGCATAGAAGAAAACACTCCGCAATGCAAATTCGATGTGGATGATATTTTGCGATTGAAGGAAATGAAGCAACAAATGGATAGTGGTGAGCTGGACGAAATCCGAGAGCAGATCATAGCATCCAATGAAACAAGGCGAGGCGTATCCCTTATGTTCTTCAAAAATGAAAAACATTTAGATGCCAGTGAAGCTTTGGAACGTGCTGTCAAAAAGATACTGAACATTGAACAATTTGCGGATAATCGTGACTTTCAATATCTCTACGTATTGCACTGCGATGATCCCAAAGCAATTATACTTTGTGAGAACCTGTACTTTCTCAAAATGCCTGAAAAGCCGAGGAAGAAGAATATTGAACTTTGGTATGCAGGCGGACGAAATATTGAAAAGCTGAACTATGCTGACAGACGAGGTCTTCCCGTCTACTACATCTGCGACTGGGATCATGATGGATTGGATATCTTCAGAAGTGTAAAATCAATCATTCCTGAAATCATTCTTTTGACACCAAACGGAACACCAAAAGATATTATTAAAACAGAACACAAAAGCCTTTGGAGAAATCCGGAAAGGCCATTATTACTATCTGGATTAGATGGTGATTTATTTTCTTTAGGTCAGATATCATTAATAGAACAATTAATAGAGAATAATACTTGGATTGTTGAAGAATCGAACGATCTGATAGCAATGTTAATGGCACTTAATAGCGACTAGTTAATTATGCTTTTCCCTATTTCTTCGTATTATAATTAAAAAGAATGAATTTGATAAACGAAGGACGCACGCGCGATTATCATTCGTTTGCAACGAAGTATCGCCTTTATCTATAATACTTAGCGCTATCAGAAGCAATTTTTTTTCCCAGTTTATTTAAACTTTTAACCGTTGGTGAAAAGCCAACGGTTAAAGATTGATTTCCTTAAGGCAACTGATAAGCTAGGTCAACCAGGAAGTAAAGCCGTTGGTAAACAAATACCACACTGCCCAGTTGTACTTTCTTTTTGTCCCGGTAGCTGATTACTGCCTCGAGCAATCTCAAATGGTGAAATATTCAATGTAATATTTTTTATTGTATAATTATATAATTACCAATAAACTATGTTATTAAAACAAAAACTCGTACTGATTAATATATCATTAAACATAAATTGGTACTTAATAATGTGATTTATTACATAAACTCGTACCAAATAATGTGATATGAAGAGGCAGGCAATGAGGTTCTGAAAGACTGGAAACCATCTGCAACCAGAAAGCCAATGATCATCCGTGGTGCCCGGCAGGTTGGGAAAACATGGCTGATGAAAGAATTTGGCCGGCAACAGTACGAACAGGTGGCATACATCAACTTCGAAAGCAGTGTCAGTCTCAAAAGCCTGTTCAACGACAACTTTGACATCCGGCGTATCCTCAACGCTCTCCAAATTGAGACAGGAGTCACCATTATATCCGAGACAAACCTGTTGATCTTTATGAGATCATTTCCTGTTCCGATTACCGGCCTGAAAGTTGGATGGTAAATGTGCCATTGTATGCTATTGAAACGCTCGGTTTACTTGCGGAGGATACACCAGTAGCATAAGCGTTTATGTAAACTTTTAACCGCTGGTGAAAAGCCAGCGGTTAAAAGGTTGATTTCCTTAAGGCAACTGATAAGCCAGATCGGCCAGGAAGCAAAGCCGTTGATAAACAAATACCACACTGCCCGGTTGTACTTTCTTTTTGCCCCGGTAGCTGATTACAGCCTCGAGCAGGTCGAGGAGTTCGGCCTGGATATAGGAATGGGTGAATGTCTCGGCAAACTGGCGGATGACGGGCATGGGATTAGCCTGCTCGTTTTGCGTAAGTTGTTGTGGGCTGTTGAGTGCTGCACGGGCGGGGGATTGATATTTCAATTTTTTGAGGCGGGTGATATACAGGGCTTCGATGACTCTTTGAAAGGCTTGCAGAAAGGCCAGGAGGTTTTCGCGGGCTGGTGCTTCTGCATAGGCGCTATCGTCATTGCAGAGGGCGAGTTCCTGCCAGTGGTTAACTTCCTGGCGCAGATCATCGAGGGTATAGGTATCTATTACATCGACCAGGGCGCGTACAGGGCTGGCGGCGGCGAGAGTGAGAAAATGGTCGGGTTTATGAAACCGATGCGGGCGCACGTTTTCCATCTTACACATTTTTTGCGGGTGAGGTAATGGTAATTTGTTAACCAGTACAGCAGATGTAAGGGAACTATGGCTGGCAGGCCTGCCCACAAAAGAGACGTGGGTTGGTCCTTATGGTCTGCGAGGGCTACGACACCCTGAACCGGAATAAGAACGCCCACGTCATAACGTGAACGATTTACCCTATTTCCCGGTTCTTATTGAAGGTGGTAGTTTCGCAGAACGAGAATAAAGCAAACACGCTTAAATATTTTGTGTATAGTAAAATATGGTTAACTTACTTTAACTACGGCCCATTGGAATGGATATGGCAGATGATCACTTATGGCAAATATCTGCCAATACGAAAAAGTGTAATTTAGGAAACTGCAAGTCAGCACTTACATACCGCATCCGGCGCTAAGGGAATTTGTTATCAATATTTCCACCGTGTATGCCCAACTGCCAGCGGGTATTAGGGAAGTGGTAAATCCTTATCCGCCCACTCCCTTTCAGACCATGTTATTTTACTGTAGTGATCCTGTGTCCATGAGCCTGGTCGCTGAAAATAATTATACCAGGCAGGCTTCGGTGGTCTTGCTTGGCCCGCAGTTTTCGAGGGTGAATATAAAAGTGCACAAAAGATTACAGGCCATTCGGGTTGATTTTTACCCGGGCGCTATATTCCGCCTGTTAGCTGAGCCCATGCACCAAATGGTAGACACAGGATTAGATGCACAACTCTTTTTTGGGGCAGAGATGAGGGAGATACAGGAAAAGTTACTCTATATAAAAGACCTTGAAGCAGGTAAGGATATCGTTGAAAAATTTCTGCTGAAAAAAGTGTATATCCTGAAAGAGGCCTTACCTTTTGATGCCGCTATGAAAATATGGCGCTCTGCGCACAGGAACTACCCGGTAGAAGCTATTGCATCAATGGCCTGTCTTAGTCTCAAGCAGTTTGAGCGTAAGTGCAAGGAAAGATTAGGCATGAATCCCAGTGTATATGCCCGGATACTGCGTTTTTCCAGCGCCTACCGGCTGCGTGAATTACATCCGCAGCTTACCTGGACGGCTATTGCACATTCTTCCGGCTATTTTGATCAAATGCATATGATCCGGGATTTTAAATTATTTGCGGGGGTGAATCCTTCTGTCATTCAGCAGCAGTTGGAAGCCACCCCGTTGCGAATGCAGCGGGACCTGCCATTCTAAAATGTCTTTTTGGTACTATGCGGCAGCCACGATGGGAGGCGAGATTTGTAGAAATTTTTTTATGAAACCACAAACAAATCAACACGGCAACCATTACAGCCTGCACGGGATACCACTATTCCGTTATGCCATTAAAAGCATGCTTTTAGTCATTACAATGCTGTCTTTCCATTTTACAGACGCACAGGAAGATCTTTCAGGGCTTCGAAAGCTGGATGGCTATACACAGGTTTACTACGCTAGTCCCGGTGATGATACGCGGGTGCATGAAATTGCTGCCCGGACGGACAATGTAACGAACTATTTCAAAAAGGTATTGGGGTTCAAGCCCGACACAGAATTGTTTATCCTTGCGCCCAAACATTGGTCGCACTTTGCGGCAAAGCCTTTACGGGAAGTATATGGATTCCCGCATAATGTGACCAGCAGGCGATTGGTGGTGGCCAGCCAGGACAATGATTTTTGGAACAGCTTTACGCCGCCCTTATCGCAGCTTACTCCAGAAATGGCTTCGCAGGTTCGAAGCGCCTACGGAAAGCCGGATGGCAGTCTGAGCATGCAGCCATTTTTTGATTTGCTGGCCCTGCATGAACTTGGGCACCCTTTTCATCAGCAGGGAGGACTAAATATACAACGCCATTGGATGGGTGAATTATTTGTGAACCTTATGCTGCATACCTATGTGGCAGAGAAAGAACCAGCATTGCTTCCAGCATTAGAAACCTGGCCGGAGATGACCATTGCAGGAGGCTCAAAAGAATTTACCTATACCAATTTGGAAGATTTTGAAAGACTGTATCCCACACTCGGTATGGGACCGCGTAATTATGGCTGGTACCAGGCGCATTTGCATCATGCAGCAAAACAGATATACGATGCCGGCGGAAAAAAAGTAATAAAAAGTTATGGGTTGCTTTAAAAAAGCACCAGGATAAATTAAGTGATGAAGCTTTTGTACAGGTACTGCAAAAAGAAGTGCATCCTGCAGTGGCCGATGTTTATTTGAAATGGGATCAGACTAAATAGATCCACAAGGGTGAAATGGGCGAAGCAAAGACCGAATATTAAATACGAGAGGGTAGATGCCGGGCATTTTATAAGATGGGTGACCCAAAAAAGCATTTCAATTCTTAACCTATAAGGCCTTGCATATTTTAAATAAAAATAAAAAATGATGAAGCTTATCCTATTTATTTCGCTGTTAACATGTATAACCGGACAACAGTTTGCCTTTGCCCAGCAATTACCATACCCTGCAGCAAGACAAGAGCCATTCGACACGATCATTTTCAAACAAAAGATCAGTGATGAATATTACTGGATGAGCCGCAAAGAAAACGAACAAGAGATGCTTGCCTTTAGCAAAAAGCAGGGCAAGCTTACGCAACAGGTGATGGATAGTATACCGGGGGCCGACCGTTTGCAAAAACAGATGGATGACTTATTTACAGAAATGCAGCCTGAAATATGGCGGCTGACGGCTGCCGGAGGATATCTTTACTACTACAGGGATATTGCCGGTAAAGGCCCCACCCTCTGCCGCAGGAAAACGGCTGACTCAGCGGAAGAACAACTATTAGGCCGGGTAAAAATAAATGGGCAATCCTACTCGGTGCGTCAACGGGCTTTTGCCTGCAATAAGCCTTTGCTTGCTTTGATGCTTACTCAAAACGGCGAACAAAATCCGCAGATTCGCATTTTTGATCTGGATAAAAAAGAATTTCTGAATGACAGCATTGCACCGGTGATGTTCAATGATTCCAGGGGCGTATCCATGAACTGGTCGCCCGATGATAAACTTATTTTCTATACACAGGCGCCCCCCACAGAAAAGCATGCAGAAAAATATTTCAGAGGGAAAATAAAGCAGCACGCCATTGGCACATTGCAATCGCAGGATAAAACCATCTTCGGTTATGGAGTAAATAAACAAATAACATTATCAGCGCAAGAGACGCCGTACATCTATAGTTTCAAAAACTCTCCTTATCTGCTGGCCCGCATCCGCTCCGGGCAAGGGGAAAATTATGCCTTTGCTGTTCACTATTCAAAACTCAACGGTACTCAAACGCCCTGGAAAAAACTGAAAAACTATATCAACCTGGGCGATGGGTTTGATGCAAAAGACCAATGGTTGTATGCCGTTACTACAGGTGCACCCCGGTATAAGCTCGTTAAGATTGATATGTCAACCGGTGCAGTTCCCGGGCTGTTTTTACCGGAGCAGGAACAGGTGATCGCCGGTACAGATGGAGCGCACAGTAAAGCCATCATTGCAGGGAAAGATTTCCTGTATGTGCTGATGCGAAAGATTGGAAACATGCAAATCTTAAAAGTGAATTTGAAAACAAAAAAAATTGACCGGATTCCTGCAGCGCAAAACGTATCCTTCGGCCAGATGGCTTTGATGAACGAGAACGACCTGCTATTTTCTGAAATTTCACCGCTCAAAAGCGATATATTCCGCTACTATGATAGTAAAACAAACACGGTCAATAGTTTTCCTTTTGCAGATACGGTATTGAACAGATCGGCTGAAATGAAAACCGGGGTAATTTGGGTTCCTTCACGTGATGGAAAACAAATACCGGTATCTGTGGTGTATGCAAACACTACCAATTTAACAGCTAACAATGCCTGGCTCATTGAAGCGTATGGCAATAGTGGCGCTTCCCGTGATTTGTATTTTGATCCTGCAGTATATCCCTGGATCAAACAAGGTGGTATATATGCGTATGCCCATGTGCGTGGCGGCGGTGAACTGGGGGATGACTGGTATAAAGATGGCCAGTATCCGAATAAAATAAATTCTGTCAATGATATCGTAGATATCGCAAGCTGGCTTTCCAATAATAATTTTTCATCAGCATCAAAAATTATGCTGATGGGTGCCAGTGCGGGCAGCTTCCTCGTGGGCAATGCTATTAACCAGCGGCCCGATTTATTTGCGGGAGGTATTTATATGGTTGGTCTGCCCGACCTGGCATTGCATACCGATGCCGCCGGCGGAAGAGAAGAAAAATCAGTCGGCCCCAAGAATACAGAAAAAGGTTTTTTGTCGAATTATGAACAAAGCGCTTTGTATCATATTCCGCAGGGAAAATCTTTACCTGCTATGCTGGTTATTCATGGTGCTACAGATTATATTTTGGCCATGCATCCTGCGGCAAGGTATGTTGCAAAATACCAATCATCGCAGCAGGGAGATCGGCCGGTTTTGTTTATGGTAAACTGGGAAGGGGGGCACGCCACGTTTGATCCCGATGAACCGGTAAAAGTTTTAAAATTTGCTTTATGGCAAACCGGCCACCCGGATTATCAATTGAAAAACTAAGCTGACATCAACTTTGTGCCCAGCGGAATCTAATAGGGTATTAGAAGTAATAGAGCGGCTTATAAACAAGAAAAGCAACCTGACCAGCATGCACCCCGTCATCCAGCATCTCAAAACCTATTACCCGATCAACCCGGCAGCAGAGAATGTGCTGACCGAACGGCTACAGCCTGTCAGCTTTTCCAAAAATGACTTTCTTCTTAAAAAGGGGCGGGTCTGCCAGCATTTTTATTTCCTGGAAAAAGGTGCGCTACGGGGCTTTTATGAACTGGAGGGGAAAGAAATAACGCACTGGTTTGGCTTTGAAAACAACTTCATCACCTCTTTTCATAGCTATATTACCGGCCAACCGGCTGTCGAAAACATCCAGTTTCTCGAAGACAGTACCGTATGGGCTATTTCCAAAAAAGAGTTAACGGAGATCTTCGATGCCTTTCATGAGATCGAAAGGCTGGTGCGGATCATTTACGAGCAATATTATATGCAACTGGAAGAGCGGTATGTGAATGCCCAGTTTAAAACAGCTGCCGAGTTGTATGCCGACCTCCTCCATCGTGCGCCACATATCCTGCAGCGGGTACCATTGGGACAAATTTCTTCCTACCTGGGTATTACACAGGAGACGCTGAGCCGCATCCGGAAGCAGCACGCACAGCCCTGACCGCTTTTTGATATTTATCAAATTATCGGATAGCTGCGGCCAATAGTTTTGGTGGCTAAACAAAAAATTATGGATTCAAAGCGGATTCAAAAACCTTCACCTGCTTTTGTGGGAGCTTCCTGGGTGGCTTTATTGATTGGTGTGGCGGCATTTAATATTGGCTTGTGGAATGCCGAAATGGAACTAAACGAGAAGGGTTATTATTTTACGGTGCTCATGTTTGGCCTGTTTGCCGCCATCTCGGTGCAGAAAGCGGTACGCGACCAGTTGGAAGGAATCCCTGTTACGAATCTCTATTATGGTATCGCCTGGTTTGCCACACTCTTATCCATCCTGCTGATCACGATAGGCCTGTGGAATGCCGACATCACCCGCAGCGAAAAGGGTTTCTATGCTATGTCTTTTGTGCTGAGCATTTTTGCTGCCATAGCAGTACAAAAGAATACAAGAGACACCCGTTTAGCGGATGGGGACAATAAACCCTTTTTTACTAATCAGGATAAGGAGTGAGTAAAGACGATTACTAAAGAGGTCTTTAAAAAAATGCCGCAGGTCAATCTAGGTAGCTGATAAAAACTCGGGTCAGCTATAGTTATACCTGGTATGCGGTTAAGCATCCTTCCGGATCTACAAACTGCCCGAATCCGGCCAATGCTTCCAGTGAGTATTGGGCTGCAGGGTAGGGTTATACATTGCGGGGTCACCGGTTACAATCACCTGGGCTATTTGCTGCCAGGTTTCGTAGGAGCCCGGCCGGTTGCTATCAAACTGTTGCTGGTTGTAGGCAGTAGTTTCGTGACCTGATTGCCGGATCATTTCCTCAAAGGTTTCATAATCGACATACTCATTACTCCCCGATAACTCTTTGTTCAGGTCATAGGTGGCGCGAAGCTGTTTATCACTAAACTCAGGCAGCATCATTTCCGTATAATCTTTATGGTACCACTCATCCAGGATAAGTATTTTTTTCAGGTTTGGTGGTAATGATTTGTACAATTCCTCATCTGTGGCCCGAAAGAGATCAGCGTGTTTGGTGATCAGTAGTCTCCCTACTGCTTCTATTGGTAGCTCGCCGGGTTCATACTCTCTCAGATCAATTCCGGCATCCAGGTATTCCTGTGTATGATGATTGATTGGGATATTTTTGTCCCGAACGATCCAGTAATCAGCATCGGGCCGGAGGATTTCGCCATCAGTAGTTGCTGTAAACTTATCCCGGACAATGGGCAGAACGCTGTAATAATTTGAATCCTGTTTATTGTATTGCTCCAGGTTTTGTAAACAATTTCCGTAATAAAAAATATCGAGTGAAATAGCTCCGCCTCTGGGATTGTAGCCGAGTCTTTCAACAGCTATCGCCCAGCGGTCATCAGCGCCGCAAAAAACATTTATACGAGAGTCGATCAGATAAGAGTAAGCATGGCCAAGTTCCACAAAAAAACTGTAGTCACCCTGTTTGTTTGAGTCATCCAGGGTTTTTAATATACCGGCAGCTGTGAGCATACATATTGTGTATTGAGGTCTTTCAAAATACAAATTTGTTTTATAGCAAAGGCCGATGCATTATTTGCTTCACAAGCAGTGATATAATAAGGAATAATCAGGCTGGGGGTCTTGGTCAGGACGCAAATCGCCCCGATCAGGAACGAAATAAGGAAAGATCAAACCAGTAAATCTTCTACTTATTGAAAATGAAGTACTTATATTCCTGATACTCATTTATCCCCGTCCAAAATATCTATTTCATACAAATTTTGGACGCTGATATTTTTTTATCTTGATCCAAAATGAGCAAAAAATGCTTATTTTGGACGAAGATAATAGGTCATGAATCTGATCGGACGCATAGAAGAGCAAAAGATACTCGCTGCACGCCTGGCATCGGCCGACCCGGAACTGATAACAGTATATGGCCGCCGCCGTGTAGGCAAAACCTACCTGGTACGCACTTTCTGTAAGGACCATATCATCTTCGAATTTACCGGCATTCACGAAGCAGGTATGAAAACCCAGCTGGAAAATTTCAGCCAGGCACTGCAACGGGCAACTAAAAGTGCCGTGCCGCTGGCTATTCCAACTACCTGGCTACAGGCTTTTGTAATGCTGGATGCCTATATCGACACACTTGCCACAGATAAGCCTGCCGTCATTTTCCTGGATGAATTTCCGTGGATCGATACCCACAAATCGCGTTTTCTGAAGGCCTTTGATCACTGGTGGAATATTTCTGCTTCTAAAAAAGCGCATCTGAAAGTGATCATCTGCGGTTCGGCTGCCTCGTGGATGATCGATAAGGTCATCAACAACCGGGGAGGCCTGCACAACCGTGTCACGCAAACGATCAGGCTGCTGCCCTTTACCCTGGGCGAGACACAGGCCTACCTCAAAAGCAGGGGGGTACTGCTCGACCACTACAACCAGTTGCAGCTCTATATGACGATGGGTGGCATACCACATTACCTGCGCAACATCGACCCGGGCCAGAGTGCAGCCCAGGTCATAGACCGTTTATGTTTTACCAAAGACGGTCCGTTGCGAAATGAGTTCAGCAACCTGTACCAATCACTCTTTGCGCACTCCGAAAACCACGAGCGGGTGATCCGCGCACTGGCTGCCAAACAGAAAGGACTTACGCGCAATGAAATTATTGATGCCTGTGGATTTACATCCGGCGGCACGACCACACGCATATTGAAAGAGTTGGAAGAATCTGGTTTTATCACACCCTATATTCCCTTTCAGAAAAATGCGAATGAAAGCATTTACAAACTCTCTGATGAATACTCGTTGTTTTACCTGAAGTTTATCGGGCAGGCAAAGGATACGGGTGAGGGAACATGGCTGCGCCAGTATGCCACTGCAGCCTACTCGGCCTGGAGTGGGCTGGCCTTTGAATCTGTTTGTCAGAAACACGTAACCCAGATCAGGCGCCGCCTGGGTATTGAAGGGGTGCTGACCAATGCCAGTGCCTGGCGCTACGCACCCGGCAGAGACGCGCAGGGCGCACAGATCGATCTGCTGCTCGACCGGCAGGACCGTTGCATCAATATCTGTGAAATGAAATTTGCCGGCAGCGAATTCATCATAGATAAAAAATATGCGGCGGAACTCGACAACAAGGTGAATGTTTTTCGTACGGCCACCAACACCAGAAAGACCCTGTTTCCTACCATGATCACCACGTATGGCACACGCAGAAACGAATACTTCCTCGGTCGCATACAGGCCGAGGTAGTAATGGAAGATCTGTTTGCATAATCAGTACGGTGGGTGCTGCGAAAAATTGTTATTATTGTCAGGCATTTCCGGTGCATCCGCAACAGCCCGGCAGCGGGCTTCAAAAAATAAATGGCTTACCATGAAAAAGGCAACCTTGATCATCGCGTTGACAGCCGTATCTTTTTTTGCCGGCTTTGCCGTAAAGGCAATCACAACTCCACAAACACTCAAACCACAACAAATGAAAAAGGTAACAGGCATTGGCGGCATTTTCTTCAAATGCAAGGACCCCAATAAAATGAAGGAATGGTATCAGAAACACCTGGGTTTAGACACCAACCCCTACGGCGCATCTTTTGAATGGTACGAAGCGGCAGACAGTACAAAGAAAGGACTCACCCAATGGACTCCTTTTCCCGAAACCACCAAATACTTTGAGCCTTCCCAAAGAGAGTTTATGATCAATTACCGGGTAGAAAACCTGGAGGCGCTGGTAGAAGAGCTAAAGAAGGAAGGCGTAACTATTGTTGATAAGATAGAAAGTTACGATTACGGCAAATTTGTACATATCCTCGATGCGGAAGGAAATAAAGTAGAACTGTGGGAGCCTGCCGGTGAGTAGAGGCTGATTCACTAAACTTCAGTTGCAGCATGAAATTTATTTAAACAGACAAATATGCGAAAGGTAATTGCAGCAATGAATATGTCACTGGATGGTTTTTGCGATCATACCGAACTCATTGCCGACGATGAAATACATGCGCATTACAATGAGTTGTTGAGAAATACCGGCACACTGGTATACGGACGCATAACGTATCAGCTGATGGAAAGTTACTGGCCCGGTTTAGCAAAGAACCCCAGCGGTAATAAACCGACAGATGAGTTTGCGGTATTGATCGACAATGTGGAGAAAGTTGTTTTTTCACATACACTTACCGGCGTGGATTGGAAAAATTCAAAGCTGGTGAGTGGTGATTTAAAAAAAGAAATTTCAGCACTCAGACAACAGCCGGGCAAAGACATTGCTATCGGAAGCCCGGGATTGATAGCGGCTGCCATGAATCTTGGTATAATTGACGAATACCAGTTCAGTGTTCAGCCGATCGTATTGGGAAGCGGATTGCAGTTATTTAAAAACATAACTCACCGCATCGGTCTTCAACTCATAAAGACGAAAACCTTTGGTTGCGGCGCGGTAACTTTTTATTATAAACCCGCTTAATGACCGGCAAAGAAGGTCAGCATTTCTTCGAGCGCTCTTTCCGAATGCATGCGCTCCGTATTTTCCAGTGTATCTTTTGTAGCAGCAGCTCCGCGTTGCTGCATATCTTTTTCAAAATGAGCAATAGCCGTTTGCAGGTCAGGAAATTGTTGACTGCTGAGGCAGTCGGCCAGTTCAAATGCATCCTGCATGGCCACATTAGCTCCTTCGCCGGCAAAGGGCGGCATACGGTGCGCCGCGTCGCCCAGTATGGTAAGATTGGGCAGGGTGGGCCAGTGTTGGTTGAGCGGAAAATAGTATTGCGGGCGGGGAGTGAAATGCACCGCATCGTTGATAAAGAAAGTATCCCACTCGCGGCTCCATTCTTTGTATGCATTCCTGAACCAGTCAATCACCAGGGCTTTGCTGGTAAAGTCGATACCGGTTTGTGTGAGCCAGTTTTCAGGCGCTTTAAAACTGGCAACAAACATAATGGATCCGTCGCCTTTGGAGCCATACAGCATCGTTTGACTGTTGGCAAATGCCATTACTTTGCCTCCCCTTGAAAATTCGTAAAGCAGGGGTACGTTTTTTTGCGCATCATAGACATAGCCTTCAATTAAAGTGACACCAGCATATACCGGCTTTTCGGTGCTTATATATGGACGCACTTTAGAGTTGGCACCATCGGCACCGATCACAAGGTCGGCATAGGCCATCGTGCCGTTTTCGAAATGCAGGAGCCAGCCTTCATGCTGTTTTTCCATCGACATAAAACGGCTGTTCCAGATAACCGTATCGGGTTGCAGGGAGTTGAGCAGGATGTGACGCAGGGGAGCACGATCTATTTCAGGCCGGTTTTCGGCAATTAATGCCGGCAGGTCATGATCGTCGAAGTATACCTTCATGTCTTTATCAGCCAGCCGCATTTTGCTGGCCACGGGACGATGGTATTTGTAAAATTCGCCGAGTAGCCCGGCCCGTTTCATCGCTTCGAGCCCGGTGCCTTCATGCAGATCAAGGGTAGAGCCCTGCACCCGTACCTCGCGGTTAACATCGCGTTCATATACTTTTACCTGCACCCCTTTCAACTGTAAAAGCCGGGCCAGGGTCAGCCCGCCCATTCCTCCGC
Organism: Chitinophagaceae bacterium; assembly: GCA_047600605.1. Lineage (GTDB taxonomy): Bacteria > Bacteroidota > Bacteroidia > Chitinophagales > Chitinophagaceae > CAYMZZ01. Next base: position 1,543,435 of record JASGKK010000002.1, read on the forward strand.
CAACAATGGCGATTTTTTTATCTTGCACTAACATAATTGTAATTATGTATGCAAAGCTATTTGGCTGCGATGGCGGATAATAGGATAAATCGGTCGTTCTTATTTTTTAGCAGTTCTTTGGGCACCACACCGGAAAATTTTTTGATCTCGCGGATGAAATGGGTTTGATCCGCAAAGTTTTCTTCGGGAAAGAGTTTGCCTTCCGCAATATGATCCAGCGATGCCCTGAATCGCAGGATCTTGCAATAGGTCTTCAGCGATACCCCAAACTGCTGGTTAAAATACCGGTTGATCTGGCGGCTGCTCCAGAATGCTTTTTCAGAAAGCTCTTTTACAGTAATGGAGCCTTTTGATGCATAGATAAGATCAAACAGTTTTTGTTTCCTGCTATCCGTTTCGCCGGGTAACAGCGACAGAATTTTTTGGGTGGCTTTACTGCAAAACGTATCAAAATCGTTCAGATCACCGGGATTGAAATCCCAGAAATCAGCAGGCAATGATTTTCCGGCATTGACAATATCAGCAATGGGTTGCTGTAAAAGATATTCTACCGCAGGCAGCTTAAAGCTAATGGCAAACCGTAAACTGTGTGCGGGTATGATACCGCGCTCATGTGGTTCGGTACCCACACCAATAAGTACGATACGGAAGGACGCTTCAGGCGACTGTACCAGGAACAGATCAACCAGTCCGTCTGGCAGGCCGATTGTTTCCTTATCGCTGTCTGACCGGTTATGCAGATACCAGAAACTTTCTACAAAACCGGAGATGGATTTGTCGGGTTTAACCAGTTTGTATGCCAGGTCATTGTCCATTTTGCATTTGCAGGAATTGTAAAAGTAGAAAAAACACGTTTACCGGAAGGCAACCATTGGTCAAAAAGTTGCCGGCTGCCAGCCCCGTTATCAGTACATTTGAATAAAGAACCTGCAGGCTGAAAGCGGGTAACAACGATGGCCATGACCTTAGGAAACAATCTACTCTTTTTCTTTAGCGCACTGGGAGCATTTAACGGTTTTATTGCCGGTATATACTTCCTTTGCTTTACGGCAAAGAAAACGTTGTCCAATTATTTCCTCGGTGCTTTGCTGGTTGTACTGAGTGTCCGGGTGGGCAAGTCGGTCGCTTATTTTTTTGACTACGATTTATCGCGTACAATCCTGCAACTGGGATTGACGGCCTGCCTTTTTATCGGCCCTTTCCTATATTTCTTTGTACAAACAGAAATGAAACAGGTGCGGCAACTGCCGGCATCGTGGCGCTGGCAATTATTGGGTTGGGCAGCGGTGATCGGTATGGCTGGGCTCGCATTTCCTTATGCGCATTATCCGCAGCTTTGGGGCGCTTATATTATCCCGGCTATCTATCTGCAATGGGGGATTTATACCGGCTTTGCGATAGTGGCGGTCAAACCACTTTTGGAAAAGATCAGCGCCCGCGAAAAACTAAAAGTCTTTGAAAAGTGGATCCTTGTTATCTGTACCACGATCCTTTTGATATTTGCCGCCTATGTGTGGGCATATGCCGGAATTACAAGAGGAAGTTATATTTCGGGCCCATTGTATTTTTCACTGATTCTCTATCTCGTCATATTTATTCTGCTGTACCGCAAAAAGGCCAATGATCTGTCTTCTTTTGCCGGCCAGAAATACGGCGACCGGAAACTGGATGAGGAAGACACGCAACGGGTCATTGCCCGGTTGCAGATGGTCATGGAGACGAAGGCGCTCTTTCGCAACTCCAGCCTCAAAGTAGATGACCTGGCCCGTGAGGTCAGTATTCCCGGTCACCAGCTGTCGCGGATTCTGAACGACAGCCTGCAAAAAAACTTTACCCTTTTTGTAAACGAATACCGGGTAAATGCGGCCTGTAAAATGCTGTCGCAGCAGACAAATTTCACGATAGAAGCTGTCGGAGAAGAGGTGGGATTTAATTCAAAGTCAACTTTCTTTGCTGCCTTCAAAAAAATTAAAGGATTGACTCCCAATGCCTATATCCGGGAAACTACTCCGGATTTGTAAATCCGTACCAATGTCGGGTGGCTTTAACACCCCATAAAAACAGGAAACTGCATCTTTGGCTAAACTCCTTTTTACATGAAAAAGATAGCCTTGCTGCTGAGCTTACTTTTTGCCTCTTTTTATACATTTTGCCAGGATACTCCTGCCGAACGTCAGCTGATCACCAAGACGATCGAACTCTATTTCGACGGCTGGGCCACCGGCGATACGACCAAACTGGGGAAGGCCATGCATGCTTCCTGCCACCTCAAAAACTATGGTAACGGGAAATTCACGCTGTATACCAGAAACGAATACCTCGCCTTATTCAAACCCCGCCCCAGACCCGGAAATCTGCAGACCCGCATCGTGCGTCTCGATATTACCAACAATATGGGAAGTGCCAAAGTGGAGATCAGTACCACAAGAGACCTGTTTACAGATTATTTCAACCTGATGAAAACAGATGAAGGCTGGCAGATAGCAGATAAAGTATCGACACGAACGCCTCATAGCATCAGCGCGGCCGACGCAGAAGCAGGCAGAAAAGTAGATTCTTTATTCTCCGTATATAATTCACTGACACCCGGTGCTGCCGTTGCCATTGTGAAGGATGGTAAAGTGATTTTCCAGAAAGGCTACGGCATGGCCGATCTCGATCATGACATTCCCATCACACCGCAGACGGTTTTTAATATTGCTTCAGTATCGAAACAGTTTACTGCTTTTGCTACCTACCTCCTGGCAAGCGAAGGCAGGATCTCGCTCGAAGATGATGTCCGCAAATACATCACCGAGTTGCCGGACTATGGTACGGTGATCCGGATAAAACATTTGCTGGGTCATACAAGCGGATTAAGGGATCAGGCAGCCATTGGCTCACTGGCTGGAGGCCGTTCGGGCGATGTCTCAACCACCGGGCAGGTGCTGAAATTAATCGTGCGGCAAAAGAGCCTGAATTTTAAACCAGGTACGGCATTTGGATATTGCAATACGGGGTATACCCTGCTGGCAGAGATCATACATCGGGCAAGCGGACGATCATTTGCTGCTTACACACAGGAAAAGATATTCGGTCCACTCGGCATGACCAGCACGCAGTTTTATGACAACCACGAGAAAGTGGTGAAAAATAAAGCAGCGTCTTACGAGCTCATTAATGGGGCGTATTATCATCAACCATTAAATAGTTCCAATCCCGGTCCATCAGGCCTGCTCACTACGGTCGAAGACCTTGCTAAATGGACATTGAATTTCGAAAACCCTGTAGTCGGGACGCCCGCCCTGATAAAAGCATTCAACGAAGCATCCCGTCTCGATAATGGCAGTAAGGTGGTATTGCGGGTGCCTGGCGAAGGCGACACGGTATTTCATGCCAAAGGACAGAATCTCAGCAATTATAAAGGAGTTGAAATGATCACACATGGAGGACATTCGGCAGCTTTCCGCACGTTTATGGGACGGTTTCCCGGTGAGCGCCTGGCTATTATTGCGCTCAGCAACGATGAGCATAACGAACGGCTGAACGCCCGCTGGCAGATCGCTGATTTCTATATAAAAGACCGGTTAAAAGATGAAGTGTCCTTTATCAATGCACCTCTTCCCTCGACCACTAAACCCACGGTCAAACATCCCGATAACCTGAAAGATTTTGCAGGAGAGTATTACAGCGATGAACTCAGTACCAGTTACCGGTTTGCCGTGCGTGGAGATAAGCTCGTTATGACTCATCTGAAACTAGACGACATTGAATTGAAGCGTACCGGTGAGAACAATTTTTCTGGTTCGGGGCCCGAGACCTTTGCCTTTGAAATGGAATTTTTGAGAAACGAAAAACGTATCGTAACCGGTTTTGCTATTTCGAATTTTGGAGCAAAAAATGTAAGATTTATGAAGACGAAATAAGCTGAGGGGTTTGTGAAGAGTGAAATATGCCTGATCAGGTAAAGATCTCATACATCGCGGGTCAGCAACTCAGTTACATTAATCTTTATATACCTCAAATACATAACAGGGCCAGGTTACTTTGCCGGAGTATAATCCTTTCATATACCAGGGATGATAGGTAGCGGTAACATAAAGACTTTTGCCCGGATAGGAGGGGGAGTTGAAACGGGCTTGTTTTCCCTTCAATCCACCTCCGATATAATAACCCGAGTCGGCAAAGACAAATCCGAGTTGATGAAACTCAGCCAGCAGGCGGTCGCCTGTCTCTTTGCGGTGCAGCGTATGTGCCAGTCTCCAGCTTGCCTGCGGATTTACATCGGCATACAGGGTAGAAAGCGGTATCACCAGTTCATTGCCTGCCGTATCGGTTACAACAGAACGATGCTGTGCGGCAAACTGCCCTTTTACCGCATGTACAAAATCCCGGTCACGCTCTTTCATATATAATTGAACACAGGACAGGTCATCACAATCAGCCAGCTCAATCAATTCAGTAGCAGAAAGCGCATCCCGCAGAGGAGTGTGCCGGGATTGTTCTGCACTGTCTGCGGCCTGCACTTTTTCGAGATCATCTGTGCTTACAGCCCTCCGGTTGGAGGGACTGGAGCAGGAGAGTAGCATACAGCCAAAGAAGACCGGAAGAAACCATCTTATTATTTTCATGATCACTGAATGTCTTTTATTCTGTAAAATACAAGACCTGCTGTATCGAGGCGACCACCCGCATTTAAGATCATTTTATCATACCCCTGATCCAGTGCTGCAGCATCGTAGGGAGTGAGGTAAGCGATATAATGATTGATGATGGTATCTCCTTTGTCACTCACCGCAATCAATCGCGGATAATCACCTGTTTTCGTATGCCCGTTTGCGGAAGCTATTCCATACCGGCCGCTTATCGTTACCGTATCAGACAAAGGGTATTGTACCAGCTTATAGGTAAATGTTCCATTACGCCGCAGTCGAAACCGGATAAGGCTACGGGCAGACTTCTGTCCCCAGGAGCCCAGTATTTCTTCCCCTTCCCGAACAATCTCGGTATCCTGTTTTTTTTCCGTTCTCCGGTCTATCCACTGGCGAATGGCCAGGTAGCCGCCTCCTGCTATCAATAATAGCAACGCACCCAGCAGATAACGCGAAGACAGGAGTTGTCTGATAATGGATCTAAACATAAAAAACACCTTTATCAGTTACAGGCGTATTGTAACGTATAGCGCAGTTGGCCATCTTCGGACATCAATGTAATGTAGCCTTTGCTGTCAAATTCGTAGGTAAACTGATCATAACCAGTGAAACCTTTGAATAAGCTTTTTGTACGTGTGATGAGCCGTTGATCAATGCCCAGGTATAGCATCCTGAGATTCCAGTAGTTTCCCTGCTGATCAGCTCTATCTGGGTAATATTCATAATAGGTTGTTCTTCCGATATTATCGGTCACTTCCGTATTATCGCCTCCGCTCCAGGTATAGGAGGTGATACCGGGTATTGTGCCGATGATATTGTACGTTGATTCGATCAGTTGCTCGCCGTTATATTCATAGGTATAGCTCCAGTTATTGGTGATATTCCCTGATGCGTCGAATAGCTCTCCCATCTGGAACCAGACCATTCCCTTACTGTTGAGGACCATGGTAGCTTTGCGTGTCAGCTTGTTGTTGGCGTCAAAAATTTGTGAAATAATTGTATTGCCAGCATAGTCGAAGCTGATCGTATGTTTTCCATCTTCCCTTTTAACAGCCTGATAGTTGCCATCGGTATTATAGGTAACCGTATGGGACAGGCCCGTCAGGACATCGGTGATCCGGCTGATGCGGCAGGTCGGTTCTTTTTCGTCATCACTGTTTTTCTTACAGCCAGCTCCAGTCATAACCAGAACAGGGATAAGTAAAATAAGTCGGTATCTCATGTACGATAATTTTTGATGTTTTATTGTACCATTTTTATTCCGATTGCCTGAAACCGATCCGGCCTGTGCCTCCGTCGGGCATATCTTTTATTTCAAATTCTTTTACATCATCAAAAATGATAGTCTTCATCAGTTCCGGGCTGCGTGCTTCTTTGGGCAGAGCGGCCAGTCGTAAATGCTGGTTTTTGATACATTCGGCTACTACCTGACGTACCGTTCGGGCATTACCAAAATGCTGGTTGCGGTGTTTAAACAAATGAGCAAAATAGTGTTGCAAATGGTTGTTTGCGGCAGCGTCAGGCATTGCCTCTTCGCGGGCAAACATGGCCGAAGCGATCACGTACATCTCATCGGGTGTATAATCCTCAAATGCGAAATATTTATCGAAGCGGCTGCGCAGACCTGGATTGCTGTTAATAAAATCCTGCATGTTGTGGGTATAGCCTGCCACGATCACGCCAATCCTGCCCCGATGGTCTTCCATATATTTCAGGATGGTGGCAATGGCTTCGCCACCGAAATCGTTTTGAGAAAGATGACTGCTTGCCAGTGAGTAGGCTTCATTGATAAAAAGAATACCTCCCAGTGCTTCTGTTAATTTCTCTTTTGTTTTAATAGCGGTTTGCCCCACATAACCTGCTACCAGCGCCTCGCGGTCTACTTCTACCAGGTGACCTTTTTCGAGTATGCCGAGACCTTTGTAAATCCGCGATAACAGACGGGCTACCGTGGTTTTGCCGGTACCGGGATTGCCGGTGAACACCGTATGCAACGAAAAACGATTGAGAAAGTCTTTGCCCGTTTCCTGGTAAAACCGTACCAGTTGCACCATTTCGGTTACTTCGTTTTTTATATTAGCGAGCCCGGTAAGCGCATTCAGTTCTGCCAGGCTATCCTGCAGGAGCTTGTCGGCAGGGCGATGATCGGTATTAATGACCGATGCTGATAAAGTAGCTGCTGCGGGAGTGCTGGCAGTGATCAGTTCCGCATTTCCCTCTTCCCACTCATCACCCACGGTAAAAGGAACCGTAGCAATTATTTTATTAAGGAAAACGATTTCGACTGTATAAAAGTTTTCCATCCAGGAACCGGGTGTGGATGAACCCCAGCCGCAATTGATGGTATATTCATAATTCTTTTGATCAGAGGAGAGATACCGGAGTTCCGCCCCCGTGCCTTTGAGCAGTCCGGCCTGGTTATAGAAATTAAAGAACAGTTCGGTAAAAAAGCCTTTCGTGCTTTTGTTCCTGATCTTTACTTCGGCGCATACAAAGCGGGTGTCTTCGCGCCTGAATTTGCGGTAGTAAGTCCGGGGAGCCTCTCCGTTGATATTGGCATCACTTTCAAACAACTTTACCGAATCCATTTCAAAATAACTGTTCTGTGCCGCGGCATCGGGTCCGAGGTCTTCTACATAAAACCTGGTTTCTGCAACCATAGCCGCATTATTAACCCAGGCCTCCCAGCGAAAATCGCCCATTTTCCAAAACTTACCCAGCTCCGGGCTTCCCCAGGATTCGCGTACGTATACGATATTTTCATCCTTGCGTACCCGGCGCGACTGCTGAAGGCTGCATAGCTTGACAGGATCTTTGGTATTGACAAAACACTCCAGCGTAATATTAATATCCCAATCTTCTTCGTCAAAAAGTTTGTTGTAAAAAGAAAATTCCACATAAATGTAGGTGAGCTCGTACCGGTCAAATACGCGGCGGTATTTTTTACCACCGTCGGCCATCCATTCATTACTGGAATATACTTTCAGATCGCGGGGCTTGAACTTTATTTCCATTTCTTTTTCCATCGGTCCTGATTTTTCAGTACATCAGAATATCTATTGTAACAGGCTTACTGTTTAATGATTTTTGTTCCTTTCTGCACCTTGCCTTCACCCCAGGTGATAAGCAGGTAGTATACGCCGGTCGATAGATCCTGCATGTTCAGTACAAGCCGGTTATCGCCACGCAACAACTCTTTCTGCCATTGGCGTACCGCCGATCCCTTGCTGTCCAGCAATTGTATGGATACCTTACTGGCATCATCCAGTTGCAGGCTCACATAGGCTTGCTGCCGCACGGGGTTTGGCCATACCTGCCACATAGGAGCACCGCCGCAGGTGAATGTTCTGATAGGAGTGTAATTTTTGCTACCATCAAGGTCCACACAAAAGATACGATAAAATAATTTGGCCGGAGAAGCCGGTGCCGGATCAGTATAGCTGTAGTTGAGCAATGAACTGCTTTGTCCTGCTGCGGGTTGAGTGGCCACTGTAATCCAGTCTGTTCCGTTTATGCTCCGCTGTATTTCAAAATGATGTGTATTGATCTCCGTAGCCGTTTGCCAGTTTATAACAGCAGCATTGTTGTTGCAGGTTACGGTGAAGCGGGTAAACTGCAGCGGCAATGCAGCGGTCGCCTCGGCCAGTGTCCAGGAAGAGAGACTGGCTATGCCGGTAAGCTTTACCCAGTTTTCGGTTGTATTTCTGGTGATATTCCCTAACGGTCCCTGCTGCTGCCAGGTGCTGGAGGCATCCAGGTATTTCCAGTGAACCAGCTTTGTTTCATCGGTGCTGCCGAGCTCAGCATCGAAATAATAGAGTTGCAGGGCAGCATCCAGGTTTATATCATTTGCTGGGTTGTCAAAGAGTATGGTATAATATCGCTGTACAGCATTGAGGGGTAAGGCAGATTCAAAAACATACCCCCGATTAATAGTGATACTTCCCAGGTTTTTGGAAGAAGTGATGGAAGCGCCAATATTGCCGGGATTAACACCGGCCGGCTGATCCAGTAGCACGTGCGCCTGTACTGCTCCGCCTGCGGGACCAATAATACGGCTGTTTTCATTTTCATTAATGAGGCTACCGGTATTGCCGAGAAAGAGCATATTGTTATCCAGGTTAAATAAACCGGAGGTAAAGATCATCTGCCCGCGTACAGCATCGTTATCGTCCTTCAGGCTTACCTGCCTGTTATTCTCTTTGGCGATCTCCAGATTCAGAAAATCGATATAACCGCTTATTATGTTATTGGCATTGCCGGTAAACAATACCCTGCTTGCGGGTTCAAATACGATCGAAGAGCCTGGCGACGGAGATCGGATAAAATCTTCATTCTGTAAAGTAACAGTGCCGCCGATGTAAAGCGTGGCGCCACCCTGCACATACAACTGCGCATGAATAGAGACACAGGTGTATAGAAAAAGGGTAATAAAAAAACTTTTTTTCATACTGCACTTTTTACGTGAAATGATATTACGGCGCTATTTTACTTTTTCTTTTAACCGTTCAATTTCCTTTGCAAGCACATCAATCTGCTGTTGTTGTTTTTGGATGATCTGTTGCTGCTCCTGCACGGCTTTTACCAGTGGAACTACGAATTGTGAATAAGAAAGGCCATATGCCTCTCTGTTGTTTTTAGGTGTAACCACTCCGTCAAACTCATAGCCCGTTTCCTGTACCGTTTTTTCTACCTCCTGTGCAATAAAACCGGTATGACGTATTTTTTCTGCTGCTGAATAGTCGGTATAAGAAGCAAAACTGCTTTCGTTATACTGACCGGTCTTTAAGAACTCATTGTATTTTCCAGACTGGAAATTGTACACGACTGGCCTCAGCCGGAGTATAAAATCCAGCCCTTTTACATTTTCTGTAATATTCGTTTTGAACCGGCCATCTGAAGGTGACGTAAAAGGCACCTGGCCTTCAATAACGGTAACAGCGGAGTTGCCCAGTCTTATTTTATTGCTGGCATTGACGGTGGCCCCGGATCCTATAGCTGTGGCATTGGTCAGGTTTCCGGCAGAGACATCGGCATAAGTACCAATTGCTGTATTGAAATTGCCGGTGGTATTGTTGTATAAAGCTCCTAAGCCACTGGCGGTATTGGCTCCACCGGTAGTGTTGGAAAAAAGCGCATCACTGCCATACGCCGTATTCTGGCTGCCGGTGGAGCTAAAAAGAAGAGCCTGGTATCCGCTGGCAGTATTGTAGTTGCCGCTAGTGTTACCAACAAGGCTTCTGCTGCCATGCGCTGTATTAAAGCTGCCATCGCTATTGGAGAGAAGCGATTCATTGCCTGCGGCCGTATTGTTTTTACCGGTACTGTTAAAAAAAAGAGCCTGGTATCCGTTCGCCGTATTCAGGAAACCAGTGGTATTGAAATTGAGTGCATTTAGCCCGGTAGCAGTATTGAGGTAACCGGTGGTGTTGGAATAAAGTGCACTATTGCCGGCAGCCGTATTGCCGTTGCCGGTCGTATTGGCGGTAAGCGAATAAGCACCGATAGCTGTATTGCTGCCGGCAGTGGTATTGGCGGTGAGCGAATAGGCGCCGATGGCTGTATTGTCCCAGGCCGTGGTATTGGCTGCAAGAGCACCATATCCGCTGGCTGTATTTAATGCACCTGTAGTATTGCCTGTAAGAGAGTTGGCGCCAGTGGCAGTGTTGCTGCTACCTGAAATATTGGAGTAAAGCGCCCGCCAGCCATTTGCTGCATTATAAAGACCGGTAGTGTTGGAATAAAGTGCTTTACTACCGATAGCGGTATTAAAACTAAAATTGCTGCTGTGATTATATAACGCAGAATCGCCAACGGCTACAGTATTATTGCTTCCGGTATTATTGAATAAAGCGCTTACACCCACAGCCACATTGGAATATCCTGTAAGGTTGCCCTGGAGTGAGGCAGCGCCAATAGCTGTATTACTGCTGCCCGATGTATTGGAAAGCAGTGCGGTCTGACCATTAGCCACATTGAGTCTTCCATCTTCGTTTGAATACAATGAGGAACTGCCAATAGCTGTATTGGAAGTGCCCGTAAGATTATTGTAAAGACTGTTAATTCCCAGCGCTGTATTATCAGTACCTGTGGTGTTATTGATCATCGAAAAGGTTCCGTGGGCGGTGTTGCCTGCACCGGTTGTGTTTGATGATAATGTTAAATAACCGGTTCCTGTATTGAAAATACCGGTAGTATTTGATGCGAGCGATTGAGTGCCTATCGCTGTATTGCTATTGCCAGTGGTATTATTGGCCAGGGCCTGGAAGCCTATGCCTGTATTGCGTGATCCGGTTGAGTTGAACCGCAAGGCATTGGATCCTATTGCTGTATTATTATTACCGGTGGTATTGCTGGCAAATGTCTTATATCCAAAAGCGCTGTTGAAGGTACCGGTGGTTATGGCATCGAGGGTTCTGAACCCGATAGAGGTATTAAAGCCCGTACTGTCTATATAACCGGATTTGATATTGTTGATTCTGAATTGAAGAGGCAGAAGGTCTGTAGTGCCGATAAATTGTGTAGTAGGGTCAATGCCGCTGTTGCCGCTCAGCAGCCATCCCGATGCTCCGGCGCCACCTGTGCCAAATGTTCCGTCGCCGCGCAATACATCGGTAGCCTGACCGGTAAATTTCAAACTGTATATGACGCCGTTTTTATCGTGACGGATGATACCGCTGTCGATACTATTAGCCAATGTATCTACCCGCAAACCGCCGGCTATATGCAGTTTGTTTTGTGGACTGGTAGTGCCGATGCCTACATTCTGCGCCAGGCTGCTCAGGGCAATGACAGATACAAAGAGTAATAGTAAAACTTGTTTCATGATGTAACGATTTTTTGATATTCAGGAATGGGAGATCTGGGAGAAATGACAATAACGGCTGACTGCAGCCTTTCTGTTTTGCTCAGGTATCGTCGTGAAACCTGTTTTTCCATAAGAAAATTACCATCAGCAATTCGGCAACAGCAAATGCTTTAAAGGGGATATTATATTCGTGGCCACTTAAAGGAGCTACTGCAAAAAATAATACAGCGCACAGTACTGTAACAAATATTACCGTGCGGATAGCAAACTTCCCCTTTTCATCTGCTGCTACGGTCTGCAGGGTAGCGCTGTAACAGAATAATCCTGCGAATATCCCTGCTACGGCAAAACAGGTGATGGTAAGTCCCGCCGAAGAAAACCGGGGCAGGAGGGCAGAAAGCACAATGTCGAGGATACTGGCGGCGATCAGTGTTATCAGGCTGATCGCCACCGGCCAGACAATGAACTGCATGCTTCTTTTAATATTCATGTTTTGGAATAAATGGAGCAGCACAATCACTTCGCGCGTAGCTGTACTTCTTTGGCTACGCAGGGTTCTATCAGTTTAAATATGGAATCCCTTCTTTCGGAATTGTTTTGAAAGCTTTCGTTCATATTCTTTTCAAAGATCACTTTTGCGCTTACAATCTTATTGAGCCCGGCATCGTTGTGTTGGACGGCCGCGATGGATTGATCTACGAGAGAGCAAAAGGCTTTTGCGGCAGAAGTAGCGTCTGCGTAGGCCATTGGCAATAGCGATTCAACATCTGAATCGGCGGTGCCGGCAGAAGCTTTATCCGTTTTTCCTTCCGATGCTGCTTCGCAGGCTTCTACAGCACGAAAGATGGCCTCCATCATAGCAGTATCTTTTTTATATTTTTCCTCCATACTTTTTTCAAACTCAGTTCGGGCCGTCATTGCCTTTCCCTTTTCGGCCTCTCCGGTTGCTTTTGTTACCTGTCCGTTCAGCTCACACCATTTGGCGGCAATGGAATCGGCTGTTTCTTTTTTATCACTGCATGAAAACAACAGTACTGTTACTATCAGCACTATTCCTGCATGTTGAAATCTTTTCTTCATAAGTATAATTGTTAAAATTTTTTCTGATTAATTAGCCTGTACGGCTGCCAGGATGCGGTCAATGTTCATAATCCCGTAATTGAATACATGTACAGAGCCGTCAGACATCGTGATCACCACCTTTTTGGCAAGAAGACTTTTCTGAGCCGTTATGTCCTTAATGGCTGACTTTTCCAATATGATTACCCCATTTTTGTTATAAATAGATAACGAAAATGAACCTGCATCGTGCTGAGGCAAAAACACCAGGCGTTGATTGGTGACGGTAAGTTTGCCTGTACTCGATTTGCTGTCGGGGGCGGTGTAGTTGATCGCCCAGGTGTCAATGGTGGTTTCGTTGGGAGCTAACTCTACTTTCATACATCTAGTTTTTTGAAGCGGCCGGTTTTGTTTTTTGTTTAAAAATTTCCCCTCCCTGGTCGGGATCTTCTGTGTTTTGTCGCTGAGAGCGGGCAGATGGAATAACCAGTTTTTTCCAGTTTCCGCCGGATTGGGTGATGGCTACATTTTTAGCAGGCTTGATGATGACATCGAGTGTACAGCTGCAATCGCCGGTTGTCACACACTCGATTGAGCCGTCAGTAATGATTACAGAGCAGGATGCACCGGATGAGCTGACTGTACACCTGCACTTAAAGGCGCCTGACGTAGAGCCATCGGGTTTTTGCACAATCAGTACCCGGCTGCTGTCGGCATAGCTTGTGCGGTAGCCCTTTTTAAGGACCACTTTTCCATTTTCAAGACGGGTGCCTTCAGGGAGTTTTGTAGTAGTGGCATATTGTACTTCTATATTGGCGAATCTGTCGTGGCTATCCTGTACAGCCGTTCTGCTCGTTGTCTGCGCATATACTGGGGCAATTAGAAGTATAATCAGCGCTGCTAATAAAATTTTTTTCATGCGTATATGTTGAAGTGTGATCTGTTTTGTGACAGGTTATCGGTCTTTCACTTCTTCCAGTATCCATTTCTGATCACTTTTGCCTGTGAAGATGGTCTGGGAGGTTACGAATTCGCTCCGGGTGCTGTTGGCACATTCAAAGTCCTGTAATACTCTTCCGCCAATCAGCGGGTCACTTTCGTAAGGGAAGCAATGCCGGTCATTGCGTACTACCGTAGAGAGGGCACGTCTGTTTTCAGACAGCCGGGTTAGTATATACCACGACTTATCCGGATTCAATACCATCATAAAGGAGCAGGCATCCGGCCTGGTTATACGCCTGAATTCCATATATAGCTCAATGATCGTAGCATACAGGTAGCCTGTATATTTCCTGTTTTGCAGTTTATAGACCGTACCTCCATTCTCATCTGCTGCTACAAAACGCCATTGCTGAGCCGTATTATCCTGCTGCATCTCTTCCACATCGAGGCAGGCCATAGACCGGGATGGGTCTTTATGGCCGGATATCATCATGTATTTCTGAGTGCCGGCATGTCGTATGTAATACCACTTGCCGGGAATAATAGTCGTGGTCGCAACGCCGGGCTGGCGATTGCCTGCAACTGGCGGAGGTTGAACCGGGGTAGGAGGAGGAGTGACCGGTTTACTGTTATTACGATGATCTCTTACCTCCTGGCCAAAGGCAACAGTTGTGGTAATGAGAAGGAGTAAGAGGATGGCGGCCTTTTTCATTTTCTGAGGTATTGCGCGGAGAGTAGCTCCCGCATTAATAAATGGGGTTTCGGAATACCATCTGTTTATTCCGGTAACTGATAATACTGCCTCACAGCCTGATAGTCGCTAAAGTCAACAGCAGGTGATCTGTCTGAACCAGCGCGCCCGCCGGTAGTGACATTGTTGGCATAAACTCTTATAACACGTGCTTGCGCATAATTTTCACCGGGTCCTGATTTGTCAATGTAGATAGTCGCTTTACCACCCGTATAGGTTAAGCTCACCCGATACGTTGAAGATCCGCCAAACCCACTGCCAGGGACGAAGTACCATCTTTCGAGGGGCTGATAATACAGGTATACAAACCACAATGAACGATTCATGGTGTCTTGTGTAGTAGTGATCTGCAGTTGTGAAAACGAAGATGTGAGGTTTTGTGCACCGAATGTATATTGGGTCACATTGGCATTGCCGATAATACCCTGTGGCCCCTGGATGCCAGCTGGCCCTTCGGGACCTTGCGGACCTGTATCACCTTTCTTGCAGGCCAGGAAGGTTGTTGCAACGATCAATACGAGAAAATAGGTTTTCATGATGTGTTATTTTTTAGAAGTTATAGCCGGCATGATAAGAGGGGTGAATAATTGGCCATGCATTTATAGCAGCCTGCTGATTACACCGGTCGTGTTTACTGAGTCATGGTTGATTTATTCAGGTATCCCGAAAAGAGTACAGATTTCGCTGTAACTCATCTGCTGGTAATTTCCGGCAGCAGACCTTCCGGAAATCTTACTGCCTCCCGGCACAATCACGTACCTGAATTGATGGGCAGTTGAGATCACGTTATAATCATTTTTGTCATTTACAAAACGGATCGTCAGCTTTTGCGGTGCAGTCAATGCAGACCAGGTGTCTGTCATCGTTGACCCGCTCTGAACGTACGTTAACGATATGGGCAATTGTGATACCTGGTTTATGGGCCATACACTGGGCGTATAGCCCAATAATTTGCCAAACACTATTACCAGCCCGCTATCGAGTATGGGCTGGGTAATTTCAGGAGCACTTTTTTCGTAGGTGAAATTTTTTACACCAAAAACCGTAGTGACGGTATAGGCATTGGGTGTGAACCAGGCTGAATATTTCACATTAGGTGCGCCCTGGGGGCCCTGCGGTCCTACAGGGCCTTCCGGTCCCTGTGGCCCAACATCTCCTTTTTTACATGCTACGAAGGCGGTAGCCACGATCAATACAAAAAAATACTTTTTCATGATTAGTGTTTTGAAGGTTACGTGATCTGAACAGAATAACTTTTGTTATTAGATATTTCTTACTATAGGTTCCTGGTTATTTTGCAAAGACAGCACAGGCAATGACACTGTTTGTGCCATCGGATAGCTTTTGCGGTTCACCATTTTTCCATATCGTAGCCACCCTCGATTCGAAGCCCGCCACATATGTATTGCTGCCAGATACATATACATGGCGTGCTTCTGCAGTATTAGAGCCATCGGTAAGGATCTGTGCGATGCCGTTTTTCCACAGTTTGGCTACAGTTCTGCTGCCGTTATATTCATATCCGGCTACATATACATCATTGCCCGAAACGGAAACAGAGCGGGCATCGGCTCCTTTTGTACCATCGGTAAGGGACTGTGGTATCCCGTTTTTCCAGACTTTGGCTACATACACAGGGCCGTTGGCTTCAGCGCCAGACACATACACATCGCTTCCTGATGCATACACAGAAGATATCCAGATAGCCTTCGTACCATCGCCCAGCGACTGAGCTACACCATTTTTCCAGATTTTGGGTATATACCTGACACCATTATCTTCTGATCCGGCCACATACACATCAGTACCCGATACATGTACACACTCTGCATACGCATTTCTCGAGCCATCGGTAAGGATCTGGGCTACCCCGTTTTTCCAGACCTTGGCTACATTTTGAGTGCCATTATATTCATACCCGGCTACATACACATCTGTACCGGATACAAATACAGACCGTGCCCAGGCATTCTTCGAACCATTGCTAAGGGGTTGCGCTATCCCGTTTTTCCAAAGCTGAGCTACGTTATTGGTACCATTATATTCATGCCCGGCTACATATACATCACTGCCGGATACAAACACAGACAGGGCATAGGCATGTCTTATACCAGTGCTTAGATCCTGTACGATACCATTTTTCCAGACCTTTGCCACGTCCACACTTCCTTTTCGTTCGTATCCTGCCACATAGATGTCAGGGCCTTTGGGCAGGGTATCTTTATTTTTCTTACAACTGATACCAGTCAGTAGCAGGAGTATTGTAATAAGAAGGGAATATTGCTTCATAAGTTATCATTTCACTTTACTGCAATCAATATCACCTTCATCGCCCCAGAACTTGCAATACAGGTTGCCATACTTTCCATTGCCTATATAGTCCTGGAATACCCGCACAGAACCCAGCGTGCATTTGCCGTCTTTTTTGTAAACGATCTTATAGTAGCCAGTTACATACCGGTATGTCTGGATGCCTAATTCGTTTTTTACAATACTCCACATACTGGCAGCGGGTTCAATCGCTACTTTCAGTACCTCGTATCCATCACCTCCCAGGTAGTTTTTGATCAGAGGCGTCACCTTTGCTACGGTTACTGATTGATCGGATATACTAATGGGTTTTGTGAAATAGCCGGGTAGCTTATCTATTGTTACGGTATTGATTTTTGCAATGGCCAGGGTTTCGTTATTCCGTATTGCTGCTACATCTTTTACATCGAAGGAGAAGGTAAAGCTGCCTTCTGCAACGGGCCATTCTTTTTCGGGGAGCATTTTTCCCCAGCCGTCTATACCCGGCAGATTAAATTGGGTGTAGATGGTATAGTTGTCATTGGCAGGGAAAGAACGTTCCACTAAAATCTGATACATGGGAGCCGAAAAAAACTTGTCGGATTCTTCCATACCAAACTCTCCATATTTTGCAGCAAAGCCAATGAAGCTGCTGGCTTTTGAAGGGTCAGGCAACACATCAAAATTCAGCCACTTATTATTGAGCTGGCTGTTTTCGATACGTATGGTCGAAAATCTGTTTGGCTCTCCCTGCATCTGGTTGCCCCGATACGATACCGCATAATACTGCAGATAGTAAGGACCGTTTTTGATGTTTTCCAGGTGAAAGGCTTCTTTCAATGTTTTACTTCCCAGTTCCAGCCGCCCGTAGATAAATTCTCCGGAATGAAAATTGGTTTTAGCACCATCATGACTGTTGGTAAAGGGTTTGTCGGAATAATAAAATTTTGCATCGGCCATGCCGGGGACGTCGTAAACCATTTGCGCCTGATTTTGATGAATGAATAAGAGGAGTACTATAATAGAGGATAGTAACTTTTTCATTACTATAGTTTTTGTTTTATCAAATGCGCTTTTGCAATAAAAGAACAAAGCTGTTGCTTAAAGCTACGATGCGGTAAACCTGCTTATTGGCGCAATTGAGCCAACGGCGGCGATAATTGAAAGAACGGAATGGAACAGGAAATCTTTCTTCCGCCGGTCTATTGAATTAACGGCGGTTTTTGCGGGATAAAAGGAGGGACTCTCCGGGTTAACGGGGCAGGCCGGCTAACCGCTCTCCGGCGGTTATGTTTTATTATTTTCTATTGTTAACTTTAGGCGGCAAGCTCAAAACATGTTTTTCTGTTGCGATTAGGAAAAAAAATATTGCTTTGTATCCTTTCCCTTTGCAGCCTGCAATATGCAGGTGCACAGCAGTCGCTGAATTTTGAAAACTATTCCTCCGACCATGGATTGTCTCAGTTGAGTTGTTATGCACTGGCGCAGGATTCAAATGGTTTTATCTGGGTAGGTACCCAGGACGGCCTTAACCGCTATGACGGACGGCTGTTTAAGGTCTACGCACAACAGAACGAGGCAGGCAGAAAACTGCCCTCCAATACCATTTTTACCTTGTATGCCGATTCAGTGTATAATCTGCTTTGGATCGGTACTTCCGGCGGTCTATGTTTATATCATCCTGCCGGAGACTCACTGGCAAGGCTTTCTGCCTTTTTTCCTTTTGCAGCAGCGTTGGAGAAATTGCCTATAAAAAAGATCATTTCTTTTAAGAAAGATGAATACTGGATTATCGCTTTTAACAATGGACTTTATTACCTGAATACAGCTACATCCACACTGCGTTCTTATTTTAATGAAACGGAAAATATCTCCAGCGTTACAGACATTACCTCGCATGAAGGGAAAGTGATCGTTTCGCTTCTGTATACCCTGCACGAACTGGTACCGGATGGCGGCGTCTACCAGCCGCAATTACTCATAAAGGATTACCATTTTCCGCAAATAGAGGCGATCGCCTCCTACAACCATCGTCTCTGGGTGGGCACCATTTCTGATGGATGTTACCAGGTGGGCAACCCGGTAGGTAAAAAGGAAAGTATAGTTGCGCCAAAGATTATTTTCGGAGGGATCTATTGCTTTGCCATAGATGCTGCCAATGAACTATGGATTGGAACACGGGGCAGTGGCATATACCGGTACAGCGCAGCAACCAACCAGGTTACGCAGGCACAGCACAACCAGTTTTTGCCCGGCTCTCCCGCGTCCAATTTTGTGGTTTTCTTATTGAAAGACCGGCAGGGCAATATGTGGTGTGGTCTCAGTGGTGGCCTTTCCAAATATGATCCGCTGAGCCATCAGTTTGGTTTTGTAAATGGGCCGGCCTCATTGAATGGTTCGCTGCTGGATAAGGTGATCTACAGTATGTACCGGGCCAAAGACGGTACCCGGTTTATCGGTACCCAAAACCGCGGATTATTTGAGTGGAAAACAGGTACCAATCAGTTTATTTCCTTTCCGGCCTCCGCTGTTATTGGCAAAGCCAATAATGTGATTTATAATATTACAGAGGATGACGATGGAAATATCTGGGCAGCCACCTTTGGTGGATTGATGCAACTGGAGCGGAAAACAAGAAAGATTACCTATTATCCCGAAAATAAAGGTCCGGTCAAATTGAATAACATGTATGCTGTCACCAAATTGAAGAAAGCAGACAGCCTGCTGGTATCTGCCGATGATGGCCTGCATTTTTTTTCCCTGAAGGAAAAACGCTGGGTATTTTTTCCCCGCAAGCCGGAAAATATTAACATGATCAGGGGTTTTGCTGCTTTTAAGGGAATCCGTCATTTTTATGAAGATGAGCAAAACACGTTATGGCTATGCGCACCTGGCGCCGGGCTCATACGCTATCATTATCTGGAGAATAAGCTGGAGACAGTAGCAGCGGTAAATAATATATCGCCATCAGTCAGGCACCTGCTGGCAGATGGACCGGTCTTTCTGCTTGCCACCGACAATGGTCTTATTGTGTATGACTGGAAAAAGAATAGGTTGCTGCGGCAGGTCGATATAAAAGCAAACGGTGTTTCGAATGTGTGCTATGCTATTCAAAAGGATAATCAGGAGTATTATTGGGTAAGCACCAATACCGGACTGCGTAAGCTAAACAGGCAATACGAAGTAGAGCAGGTATATAATACCAGCAATGGCCTGACTTTTCTTGAATATAATACGGGATGCACCAGCAAGGACACCAGTGGCGTGCTTTATTTCGGTGGCATGGGCGGTGTCACTTTTTTTGATCCTGCTGCATTAAAGGCAAACACGTTTAGTCCGCAACCGGTTATTACCGGTGTACTGGTAAATGATGTTTCCCGCTCCCTGTCAATGAATAAACTGGAACATCTGCAGCTTCGCCATAACGAAAATTTTCTTTCTTTCCAGTTTGCTGTAACCAATTTCTCAAACGAAAAAAATAACCGGTTCAGTTATCGGCTCAAAGGGTTGAGTGATAGCTGGAGCACACTTACCACCACCGATAAGGCCGGATTTACCAGTCTGCCACCGGGAGAATATGTATTTGAGCTGAAGTCCGTTAATAGCGATGGCCACTGGAGTGCTGGCGTCACTATGCTGGGGATTACCATCCTTAGTCCCTGGTGGCAGACCTGGTGGTTTATCACAGGGGCCTGTTTACTGCTGGCAGGTCTGCTTACCTGGCTTATCAGAAGAAGGATTCTGGCGATAAAAAGAGAAGCTGAACTGAAGCACCAGATTGCTGAAGCAGAAATGATGGCTATGCGCGCGCAAATGAACCCTCATTTTGTGTTCAACAGTCTCAACAGCATCAGGGAAATGATCCTGAGCAATGAGAATGAAGCGGCATCCCATTTTCTCGGAAAATTTGCCAGCCTTATCCGGATTACACTCGACCAGTCGGAGCGGTCATTTGTATCCTTACGGCAAACGATCAGTCATCTTACCCGATATATGGAAATAGAACAGATACGTAACGGTGAATTTACCAGCCGTATACTGGCAGATGATGAACTGGACCTCGATGAGGTGATGTTGCCTTCCATGCTGATACAGCCTTTTGTCGAAAATGCCCTCTGGCATGGCACCACATCGACCCGTAAAAATATCAATATTAATATTGACTTTAAAAAGGAGAAGGGGCAGCTGCTTTGTATTGTAGAAGATGATGGGATCGGTATCCGTCAGTCGCTGAAGAATAAGACCGGTGGCAGCCGCACACATCACTCTCTGGGCCTCGAAAATGTGTCGAACCGCATCCGGCTGCTGAATGAAAAATACCACCTGGAAAGCAGTATCCTTATTAATGACAAAAGTGAACTGGATAATTATACGGGTACCGGCACGGTTGTACAGCTATTTTTGCCGCTTCAAATAAATGCATCATGAATCAGGTAACTGCCATTCTTGTGGATGATGAGCCTAGAGGTCTGTCTTCCATGCAAAAATTATTAGAACTGAATTGCCCCGAAGTCAGCATTCTGGCAACCTGCCAGGATGCGGATGATGCATTGGTGAAAATAAAACAGCTGCGCCCTCAGTTGGTTTTTCTGGATGTAGCCATGCCGGGAAAAAACGGTTTTGACCTGCTGCGCGAACTGGACAGTATCTCTTTCGAGATTATTTTCGTGACGGCGCACAACAGCTATATGATGCAGGCCTTTCGTTTCAGTGCGGTTGATTATCTGCTGAAACCGGTCGAGGATGAACTCCTGACAGAAGCGGTACAAAGAGCTGCACGGCGGATTGCCGATAAAAGCGGAGGTATGCAACTGAATACATTTTTGCATAACCTGCAGCAAAACGGAGCGGTTAAAAAAATGAAACTGTGCGTGCCTTCGTTAAAAGGAATTAAAGTAATTGAGATAACGGATATTATTTATTGCGAGGCGAGCAGCAATTACACCAATTTCCATCTTACCAACGGCGTTACCTTATGCTCCAGCCGCCCCATTTTTGAGTATGAAACATTGCTGGAAGACAGTTCCTTTGTACGGGTACACAAATCTTTTCTTGTCAACCTGCAACATATCCAGGAGTATATACGCGGTGAAGGCGGTAGCATTATTATGACTAATAACCATGAAGTAGAAGTATCCCGCCGGAAAAAAGAATCGTTTATTAAGAAAATGCAGGAGTATTATAAATATTAGTGCCTGAAAGGAAGGGGGCGAAAGCGAATCTGTTTGGTTATACTTTCTGTTTCATTTGTTCAATAGCAATCCATCCTTCGGGTGTAATGCCCATTATTTCCGTAGCTACGCCCAGCGTCTGGTAGGTATCGAAAAACGCCATACGCGCAATAGGGTGATCGACCTGGCTGATAACCACATAGCCCTGTTGACGCAAATCGGTGATTACTTTTTCAAATTCACTTACAGGCAGGCGAAAAGCCAGATGTTGTATACCTCCCGCCGGATATTTGGACAGATAATCATGAAACATGCTTTGTCCGGAAAGGGGTTGTACCAGTTCAATAAAAGTGCCGCCATTGTAGGCCTGTGTGGTCAGCCACTCAGCGTCTACCATCTTGCCATAATAGGTCATACCCAGGTCCTGTGCACGTCCCTGTTGTGGTTTGGGAAAGCCGGCAATACCCAGGGTGCCTTCCAGAAATTTAACAGCGGTATATATATCAGGCACTACCCAGCCAATCTGAGCCAGTTCCAGTCCGGCGAAGGTTTTGTTAACATCTTTCATAGTTACTGTTTTGAGGTTAACGGTTTAGTAAAGATAAAATGAATGGCTTAATCATATTGCCGGTACTGTCACCGGTTTACGGCGCCAGTCAGGATATATTAGTTGTGTTGCACCTTTTGTGTCGATCAGTTGCATGATAAATTTTCTTTTCCTGAATACAGCCATGGCTGTATAGGAGAGTTCTGTTTCGTTCCTGATCTCAATAATATCAACCGGTATCACCATATTGTCTATATCCTCTTCTGTGAAATAAATCTTTGCCAGAAAAGGGTAAGTAACCTTTACAGAATCTTTATCCAGTATATAAGCTGTCTTACCGTTTTCAAAAACCCAGTGAGGACGATTATAGATATACCGGGTAGGAGGGGAGAATAAAAGCGCATCCACTTTCTTATTGTCGGATCGTTTGTTGAACGCGTTATTCTGATTGTCTGCTAAAATAGCGTAGCTCTTTGCTGTTATCAGGTTGAAATAGGGATTGTTGAGGCTGGGGCTGGAACGCTCAGCTAAAACGATCTGATCTACTGTATAGGGATCTATACCGGTAAGTTCTCTTAACCTGGCGGCCATGGGCGTGACCCAGTTGGCTATCGAGTCTTCCATGATATGGTCAAAACCACAATAGACAATCACCTTGCTATCCGGGATACTGTCGAGTAAGCGGGCGAGATTTCTGGCCTGCCCTGTCTCTCTTTCCCATTGATTACCGTTTGCAATATGTTCATAGGGATAAAGGGTGAAATTAAGTTCATTGGCCGTTCTGATGAGATTGCCGAACTGCGGCTCCATAGCATAATAACCCGTGTTGAGATTGGGGTATTTGCTGTTTTCACCGAAGCCGGGCCGCATAGAAAATGTTTCAGCGGCAAAATAGCGATAACCTATTTTTTTCAGATCTTTCAGTAATGAGTTGACAAAAACCCGGTTTCGTGGGTTGTAATGCGCTTCATTAAAGATCAGCACCCTGTTTTCTCTGGCTTTTTTGAGAATGAACTTTCTGGCATCTGCCGCCCGGTAGTTTTTAATAAAATTGATACTATCTGTTTCGGAAATTTTTCGCCTCGCCTGCCTGGGCTTGTCCCATTCCTGCAGTGCTTCTTTGTACAGGCCAATAAAGGATAAATCAGATGAGGTCACCCCACCGCGCCAGGAAGCGGAGTCGGTTTTTATTTTTTCATAAATGCTCGAAGAGAATTTATAGGGGAAAGGATCGGTGACCTGTGCTTCTGCTTTCTGTATAAAAAGCAGTATAAGCATGCATATTGTTTTTCTCATGGCTTTGTGTTGCTGTCAATATACGGATCCGGCAACCGTATTTACCAGTTAAAATACGAATATCTGACCAACGGAATAAAACAGCCGCATACATCATTCGATCTATGCGGCTGTTGTTTTATTAAACAGGTAATGCACATTAAGCATCCGGTATTTCCGGCTCAACCAGTTTCGCCAGCTTTTCCAGCGATTCCTGCCAGCCGAGGTAACACATTTCTACAGGTATTACAGCAGGGATGCCTTCCTGTGTAATATTGACTTCTGTACCGGCAATGGTTTTCCGCAGCCTGACGGTCGTGGTCATTTCTCCCGGCAGGTTAGGATCGTCAAATTTGCTGCTGTATTTCAGCAACTCACCAGGTTTTAATTGAAGAAAAGTACCACCAAATGAATGGCCATTGCCGGTCGAAAAATTCTGGAATGACATTTTATAAGTGCCACCTTCCTTTGCATTGATCTCATGAACGATGCCCAGAAAACCGTAAGGTGGCAGCCATGCAGCCCATGCATTGGCATCGGTAAATGCCCGGTATACTTTTTCCGGCGATGTCTTGAGCATTCTGTGTAGCGTTACAGTATTATTAGCCATAAAATGAAATTTTGTTCCTACTCATCTGTCTTTTCGGTGCCGCCCGTTTTTTGAAGTGGTTGCTGCTCCACCTGTCTTTGTTGCTGCGCTATTGCTTCAACACAACAAAGATGCCGGGAAAATTTCATCCGGATAATGGTGGTATGTGTCAATCTGAAGGGGCTTTTGCGACAACAGAATTGATTGTTTTTTTAATCTGCAATGACGGATGAACTTGTGAGTTTCATGTCGGCATACTTCCAGGCCTCTTCAAAAGCTGCTTTTGCTTTTTGCGCCTCCTCATTTTTCTTCTGCAGCACCAGCGAATTATATAAACCGATCAATGCCCAGCCATTTCTACGCCAGGTTTTCAGATCCTGGTTATATACTTTTTCCGCTTCAGCATATTTACCTGCTTTAAGTAATACGGCGCCAAGGTGATGCCTGATAGAGAAAAACCAGTCAGGCGGCTCATTGTAATTGAGCTTGTCTTCCAGGGCAACAGCTTTCTGTAGCAGGGAGATAGATTGCGGTAGATGTCCCTGCCTGGCAGCGATACCGGCAGCCAGTACCCGCGAAGCGATCTGCACCAGGTCGGCGGTGGTATTGATATTCCAGATGGTCAGGTCTTTAAGGGTGGTGTCGGTGGCTAATATGCGCAGGCTGTCCATTTCCTGCTGCGCTTTGGCTAAATCATTTTTTCCGAGATAGGCCATACCTCTTGCGTAATGCCAGATGGCGCGGGGGTATACGAGATCATTTGCCGGAGGCGTAATTGCTGTAATCGTATCCCACATAGATAATTTCACAGCGGTATAATAAGGAATGGTGTAATAATGCTGCAGTGTTCCCCAGCCGGGCATACGCATCACATCCTTGGCCGTATGCTCCTGCAGTTTTTTTGCTGTTTCCCAGGCCAGTTGGGAATTGCCCTCGAGTGTAGCTGTTGCCACCAGGAAGTGATTGTTGTGCGGATAGTAGCCCAATGGATAAGCTCCCTGCGCATGACAGGTGGTTGTATAAATGCTATCAATTTTTGCTGCTTCAATATTGGATAATGTGCCGGCGTGATAATCGCCCGTATTGATATAGATATGCGAAGGCATATGTACCAGGTGACCAGCGCCTGGTACCAGTGTCTCCAGCAGTTTGGCACTGCCCAGGGCTTTCTCGGGGGTGGCGGAAGATTCCAGGGCATGAATGTAAAAATGATGAGCGCCGGGATGTTTGGGGTTTACCTTCATCAGGTGTTCGAGAGTGGCCAGCAACTCGGGAGTCCAGGGGCGGAGTGCTTTTGTTTTTTTATCATACAGGTCCCAGGGGTGCACATCCATCATGGCTTCGGCATACAATGCCCCGATATCGGGATCATCAGAAAACTGTGTAAACACTTTTTTCATAGCAGCCGCATAAGCGATGTCGAGTGCATTGCGGTCGGCCGGAGGTTGTGCCGCATAGCGGGTCGTTAAGGCCTCAATGAGTGCGGCCTCTTTTGGTGTACAGTTTTTGCTGAGCGACTTTGCCCTGCTGGCTGCTTCATAAGCACGTTGAAAATTGTCTTCTTCCATACCGCCGTTGTAGTTGGGGCCAAGTACATAGGCAAAACCCCAATAAGCCATAGCGCAAGTAGAATCTATGCGGGTGGCCTCGTAAAATGACCGCGCAGCTTCGGCATGATTAAAGCCATAAGCCAGCATCAGCCCCTGGGCAAAATACTCCTGGGCTTCCCTGGCGGAAGTAGTGATTTTAAAATCAATACCCTCCAGGCCGGGCAGTTTGGGCGCTTTCTTTCCTGAACTGTACCAGGCTTTATCATTGGTGGCTGGCGTGGCACAACCAATAGCCTGATTGCCGTTGCCGGATTCCTTTTTTTCTTTACTGTTGTTATTAGTACAGGCCAGGAGCATTACACTGCTCAGAATTGCCAAAAGCTGTGGACGCATAAAAGGCTTATTTACTTTTTAGTGACGAAAAGTTTTTGGATATCAGGGGCGGATGCTACGGTTAGAATCAGGCGCAGATCAAACAGGAAAGATAATCTGCTGAAGATACTCAAAAAGCCCAAATGGCAAAACAAAATTGCAGGCTACTCATAAAAGGAATGCTCTGTAACGTAAAAATAATTTAACAGGCTGCCTGGTAACGATAGTGAGGATCGTAAGAAATACCATTCTCACTATCAGCAACCTATTATCGGAATATGTAGGTGTATTGTACGATGTTCCACAGCATGTAATTAAATGCACCCTGTCCGTTGCACCGGCTGCATTTGACCTGTTCGTCTGTGGTATAGCCTTTTGTACTGGTGGTTTTGGTAGTGGTGGTCTCTTTTGTTCCCCGCACTTCCTTATAACTGTTTGTGGTCGGATCCCAAACCCTTTCCCAGGTTGGTGTGGCATTCCTGGACGTCTCGGTTTTTGTTGCTCCGTTCACTTTCGTGGTTCTTGTTGTGTAACCGCGTCCTTCACAATCAGGACAGGTGTGCAGATCGGTATTTTTAAAATCTATTTTATAGCGCCCCAGGGCTACGGCGTCAAACGATATGCTTGCGCCATTGATTTCGCCAATGATCTTATCTGCCTTTAATTCCAGTTTATCAAAAACCGGGTAAAGCAAGACTTTTTCGTCCGTAGTTTTTACTCCCCATGCTGCTTGCCGGTCTCTGAACTGGTGTTTGTAAAGCACAACATTTTTGCCAGACAACTGGATAATGTGGCTGCTTTCCGCATTTAGCCAGTTATAAGGCTTGCCGGTACTGAGATCGAGATAGGTATAAGAATTATCAGCCCTGTTTTTTGCGGTGACCAGCCCGTTTCCATTTATCGAATACATTGTATCATAACTGCACGATACAACAAAGTTGTTTTCATGATCCAGTATACCTGTTTTATTGTTGATGATAATACGCCGGTAGATGCCTTCATCGTCCATAAAGAAGCAGGGTGTTTCTTTTCCCGATCTATCGAGCAAAGCATATTTGCCATTTTCCAGCATCTGTACTATGGCTATACCGTTTATAAAGGGGAGTGCTTTTTTATATAATGAGGATAACCCTTTCCCGGCAGAATCTATGTAGGCATATTTTTCATACAGGTCGCCCACAACTGCAAAGCCTTCTGAAAAATCTCCTGCGGAAGCGTACAATGGAGGAATAATTTCCTTACCCGTTTTATCAATATAGCCATACCGGTTGTTGATTTTTACCCTGGCCCTGCCATTGCTGAAACCATACGCCTCATCATATTTAAAAGGGATAACGATTTTACCTGCATTATCAATATAACCCTGTTTTTTTCTGAACCTGATCATTGCCAGGCCATCTGAAAAATCAGATGCATCTTCGTAGATCGCACTGATGATAGCGGTACCCGTTCTGCTGATAAAACCATACGCTCCGTTGAGCTTTACCCGGGCTCTGCCATCTGAAAAGGAATGGGCCTCTTCATAGGTTGCAGCAATAACCTCTTTCCCTGTTTTATCTATAAAGCCCCAGGTACCGCCGCTGCTACTGCCGGGATAAGCAACCAGGGGTGTTTGTACTGCTGCCAATCCCTCAGTAAAGTTGCGGGCCATTGTATAGTTGGCAGGGATAACTATTTTTCCGCTGGCGTCCTTAAAGCCATAACTATACGAGTCCTTATAGAGGATATAATTTATCCGCTCGGGCTGCAGTAGTATTTGTTTGCCGGTTTTATCTACGTAAAACTCTGCTTCATCTGAGGCTACTTTGGCTTTGCCATCTTTAAAACTCTCTGCGCGGGAATATTGCGATAGAATGATTTCTTTTCCTGTTTTATTGATATACCCATAGTGGATACCGGATAATACCATGGCCATACCCTCCGAAAAATCGTTTATATAGCCGTACTCCGCCGATTTCCTGTTGTCTGACTGATCAATAAGAAAATAACTGCCTTTGAGCACTACAATTGCCACTCCCTGATCAAAATCCCTGGCCTCTGCATACTTTATCGCAATGGCTTCCTTCCCGTTTTTATCAACGAATCCCCATTTTGCATCTTTTCCTCTCCCGATAGAAACCCGGTACAGGCCTTCCTTATTCTTGCCCAGATAATTGTATTTGACAGGCGTTATTTCCCTTCCGGATTTGTCCAGTAAGCCCCATTTACCATTTAATTCCACCTGGGCCAGGCCTCCCGAAAAATTATCGGCGCCATCATATTTCAGGGGTATAACCAGTTTTCCTGTTTTGTCAAGAAAACCTCTTTTGTTGTTGAGTATAACCAGGGCCATATCCTCCTCAAAAAGGAAGGCCATATCATATTGAGGCTCAACAATGACCTGGTCATTAGCGTCCCGGTAACCCCATTTGCCGTTTACAACAAACGGTTTTAATGACTGGCTCATTGATTTTAAAGTGCCGGAAAGAATAAAACAGGCTGTGATAAGTATTGTCTTGATCATGTTTGAGGAATTACATCATTATTTTTTAGCGCCTCAAATTCAAACGTCAAGTATAGTATACCGGGAGGGAATTAGAATACCCTGTGCCGGGTATTTAAAAGCAGATAGCGTACATGTATCGAAGCATGTTTGGTATCACTAATAGAGAAAGTTGTATAGGGAAAATAACTATCTCCCAAATCCGAAAAAAGGCGATAGTAAATGCTTCTTTCCGCGAAGCCATAAAGAAACCATTTCCATGCCTGTTACAGAAAAAGTGATACCATTGCCGCCAAATCCCAGTACGAAGTATGCGTTTTTAAAGTTTCTGTGTTCCCCGATATAAGGCAGGCTGTCGCTGGTGCTGCCAAAAGTACCGGCCCAGGCAAAATCTGAAAAGAAAGAATGAGCAGGAAAATATTTTTCAAAAGAGCGGGTTAGCCGTTGTTCTTTCTTAGTTATTAATGCATCACGTCTCACAGGATCCCTGAATGGCTCATCTGCACCGCCGATGAGCATACGCCCATCGTCTGTAGAGCGTATATACACATAAGGGTCGGCTGTATTCCAGATAAGCAGGTCGTTGTATTGCCGGCTCAGCCCGGGCATTACTTCCGATACAATTGCATAGGTACTGATGAGGTCAACAAATTTCTCCCTGATCATGTGTGCACTTTCATAACCTGTACAGTATATTATTTTTTTACAGCGGATCATTGCGCCTGTATGCACCCTGACTTTGCTGGCACGATGGCTATGTGTTACTTCAATCAGCTCGGTTTTATCGTATATCTGTAATCCTTTCCTGTAATTGTAAGCCAGCAGTTCATGTACAAACCGAAATGCATCTATGCTGGCTCCCTGGCGGGAAAGAATGCCTCCCCACGTTTTCTGCAGATCGTAAGTATCTCTTATCTGCTGTGCTTCCAGCCATTGTACTTCAAATCCCGCTGTTTGCCTGGCCTGCAGTTCCAGTCTGAGGGCTTCCACCGCTTTTTTTCGATCAGCAAAGTAGAGCGACATCTTTTTCCGGAATCCTGCCTGCGATTTTATTTTCCGCGCAATTGAGCCTATCTGATCAATCGCCCGGTAGCAGGCTTTATAAGTAGCCGTGGCTCCTTTTTCGCCAATCATTTTGGCGAGCTCGTAAAGCGGTTTATCCAGCTCATACTGCAGCATGGAGGTAGTGGCCGAAGAGCTGCCATGAGCGATCTCCCGCTTATCGATCAGGATAGTTTTATATCCGTCCTGTATACACTGATGAGCGATCAGACTGCCGGTAATGCCTCCGCCTACTACCAGCACATCGCAGTCCACATTTTTCTGCAACGATGGATAGGAGGCCAGCAGCCCGTTTTTTATTAACCAGAATGGTTCATTTGATTTCAGGTCCATGGGGCTGATGTGGTGAAAGAGTTTTCAACGCTCTGTTAATAACACGCTTACTGATCCGTTTCATAGATAAAGTAGCTTATAAAGAATTAGTACTCAAAATCTGTTCCGGAAGGAATGGGTCTTACGTCGTTTTTTACTAAAACAGCCAGGAAGATTTTCAACTGACCGTTACTGGCACAGTATCTGCGTACTAAATGTTAAGGTTTCACTCAACTATTTGAAGAGCAGGCATAAAGGGTGTTTGTATCAGATTTTGGGGTAATTTTACCCGATTAATAAACTGTTCGTATAGCGTATAAACGCATCGATCGTTCACAATAAAAAATGTAAGCATGAGAAAGTACCTGATGATTTTATGTTCGGTAGCTATTTTTTCCTGTACCAAAAACAATAACAACGATAATAATCCCGGTGAACTCAGTGATTTTGACAAAGAGTTTATTTCTAAAGCCGGTATGGCCAATGTCGCTGAAATTCAGATAGGAGAGCTTGCGGTGGGTCAGGCATCTGAAGTAAGTGTCCGGAATTTTGCCCGCGATATGGTGACGGATTATACCCAGTTTCACCAACAGCTTAAAGTACTTGCCGCGGCTAACGGTCAGACAGCTCCTGAAGAGATGGATTCGGATCATGAAAGTTTAAGAAACCGGCTGATGGGGCTTAGTGGAAGGGAATTTGATTCCACTTATATTAAAAACCAGGTACTGGATCATGAAAATTTCATTGCCTTATATCAAAGCGAAGTAGATGCAGGAGCCAATGGTGATGTCCGCAATTTTGCCTCTGCTATGTTGTCACAATTGCGTACACGCCTTGAGCGTGCTAAAACCCTGGCTGAATTATATCCTTAATTTTCAGCCGGCAACCCGGTTCTCTTTTTCTTATAAATCATAAAGGAGGAAGCCGCTCATTTGAGCGGCTTCCTCTATAATAAGCAAAATCAATTGTGGCATGTCAGTCTGCTGGACTGTTTATTTACCGCGGCACATTTTTTCCAGGATAAGCTGCATCAGGTGATGCGGCTCCTGAAAGGACTGATATTGTGCAATGGCTTTGGCAGACTGGATAAAAGATGCCTCTGTAAGTTCTGCACCACAATGTTGCAGCATATTATCAATGGTAGCAGGAGTTGCTTCCGGATGAAACTGCAGACCAATCATATGATCGCCGTAGGTAAATACCTGGTGATTGCAGGCGGCCGATGAGGCGTGGATGATGCCGCCATAAGGATTGTCGAATTTATCACCGTGCCAGTGAAAAACGGTCATCTGTGCTGGTAATGCAGAACCCAGCCATTGCTCCAGGGAGGTATCGAAGCTGACCGGAAACCAGCCGATCTCTTTATGTTTGTTGGTAAACATCGTTGCTCCCAGGACACAGGCCAGCAACTGTGCACCGAGGCAGATACCGATGATCTTTTTATCGGACTGAATTGCAGTATGGATAAAATTTTTTTCTTCAGCTAACCAGGTATACAGATGATCATCGTATACACCCATCGGGCCACCCATGACGATCAGCAGATCAAAGCTGTCAGGCGGGGGAAATGAGTCATTTTCCCAGATCCGGGTACCGGTGATAGTGTGTGCGTGTCCGGTCAGCCATTGTTCAATAAAACCCAAACCCTCGAAGGGTACATGCTGAATGTAATGAATGTGCATATCAATTGCTTTTTTCGTTCCAGTAATAACTATCCGGGTACTGGCGCTTACCGAATACAGATGTGCCCACCCGCACAATGGTAGCGCCTTCTTCAATAGCGGTTTCGAGGTCGCCACTCATGCCCATACTCAGGTGTGCGCCACCAGGCTGCAACAGCCCTTCGCGCAGCGCACTGTCTCTGATATCGCGCAGCAGACGAAAGGAGGGACGCACTTTTTCGGGATCTGCATCAAAAAGCCCGATGGTCATCAACCCCATGATACGCATTGTACCATATGCACGTACTTTCTCCAGCAACTTAATGGCGTTATCGGGATGCGTACCAAACTTACTTTCTTCAAATGACGTATTGACCTGTACAAATACATCCATACTGCGGCCTTCAAACTGCAGGCGACTGTCCAGTTTTTCTGCCAGTTCTGCCCGGTCGAGCGATTGAATACAGCTTACGTATTTCAATACCTCTTTTATTTTATTGGTTTGCAGGTGACCGATAAAATGGCGTTGTACCGGCAGGGTGCCCAGCAGGTAATCCTTTTGCTTCAGCTCCTGCACCTTATTTTCGCCCGTCAGAGTCTCTCCCGCGCTTACTGCTATTTTAATTTTTTCAGCTGGTACAGTCTTGGTGGCGAGCAACAATTGTACATCTTCTTTTGCCCTTCCGGCCAGCCCGGCCGCAATTTGTATACGTTGTTTTACCTGGGTAAGGTTGGCAATGATATCAGCAGTATAAATTTCAGTATCCATGATTTTAAAATGATAATCATACAGGCGGGGTGATATCGTCTGTATAATGATTGATAAGGTCAGGTTTATGCTTCTGCGTGTTCGGGGCAATCGAGCCGGAGTTGCCCGGCTGTCAGTTGCATATTAAGCAGATGGCAGAACTGTTTATTGCCTGTCGACGAGAAATGCGTGCAGGTAAAACACATACGCTGAACGGTGATGATTTTTTCCCTGTACAGATGATGGATCAGGTCGAAGAGAATGGTTTTAAGACCAGACTTCTGTGCACCACTGAGTTGGCTGATGTGTTTTTGCAGCGACTGGGCAAAGCTGCCTGTGGCTTCGGCAATCTTTTTTCCCTGAGCCGTCAGGCGGAGTATCTGGGTCCGGCTGTCGGCCGGGTCATTCTTTTTAATCAGTAATTTTTTGCCGGACAGTGCTTTTATTACATCGCTCATGGTCGCCTTGGTCACATTGTATTCTTTTGCAAGAGCGGTGACTGTAGATTTCGACTCATCGTGAGTATGCAGGAAAATCAGCGATTGCACCTGTATGGGACTTAGGCCATACTCTTTTGCCTGCTCCCACAGCATTACACGAAATGATTCAGCTATCCGCTCGAGGGCTGCAATGATCAACGCATCGGGCGAACTGTTCTGTACATCGGGATCAAATGGGATATGTGATGTGTGGTCCATTGTCTGCATCCAGGTTTAGCATTCCGAATAATCTGAAGCAAAGAGCCCATTGATAGCATAGATATTTTCTATAGCTATATTCGTCTCCTCATTGAGACGGATCCATTGTCTGCCTTCTTTTTCAAATACAGCAGTAATAAGGCCATTACCCCGCGTTACTCCATTGTCTTCGTACAGGAGTGCGGCTTTTTGTTGCTGCTGAAAAAGCATCTTTGCCAGCTCCGAAAAATTTCCTTTTGCAGGTAAGGTTTCTCTCGTGTCGTTGTTCATAGGATAAATTTACGTTGTTTCATTACATCCCTGCATTTCAATAATAGAGTATCCCTGTCGGGATATATCGGCTACTACACCGGCAGTTGCTTCTTCAATATGACAGAAGCGGCATTCGCTGGTACTGAGTGGCTGGCCATCCTGTCCTTTCCGGGCAAGATACTGCCGCCCATATTCATATACCTTTTCTTCATTGTACAGGCCGGCAGGCACCAGGATGTCGAAATGCATCATGCCCCCATTCTTTTTTGTGACATATGTATCAAATACGGAAACTTTCATACTGTATTTTTTGCTGGCGGAAGGCCGCCTTTTATAGATTATTTTACCTGATAGGGGAGAGATAGATTTTTGGACAACACACTATAGACTTTATATACACCCAGCATGGGCATTTCGCCACCGGTAGTATGTTCTCCGCTCTGACCGGTCACTACCCGCATAAATGCTCCTACCGCGTCAAACCTGAAATTTGTTTTGAAGCGGACGCGATAAGCGGGTACCACTACCCGGATGGCGTTTCCCTGGGTCACCACCTGAAAACCGGGCGAGTCCATATACATAGGCATACCCGGATTGGTTTTGGGGAGTACTACCGATTTATCAGCCGGATCAAATTCTTTTACGGCCAGTCCACCCGGAACCCGTTTATCTTCCACCAGCACAACCCAGTGCGGATGCCATACAATTTTATCATTCCCGTAATCACCGTCGCCGTTCTCATCCCATAAAGGGGTATCGTCAAAATCAGGATGGGCTGTAAGGGCCAGGGCTACGATGCCATCCGTTTTACTGAAACCCACATCCTCCGAATTTAAAGTAGTGGGAAAAACATAGCCATCTACTGGAGCGCCATTGAGCTGACCGGCCGGTTTTGATACACTACGGCCAGCCTGTCCCTGTACGAGGATTTCAAACTCCAGTTGCCCCCACTTCTTATTGTAGGTAACACTGGCCGATTTTATTTTATAATCGGTTTCATTAATAACGGAGCTGGCTTTCTTGCAGGAGTCACAATCAGTGGCAGACAGGGCTGGCTTACTGGTGATCAGTAGCAGGCCCAGTGGCAGTATTATCTTTTTCATGTTGAACTGGTTTTGGGATGAATTAATTAACAGAACAAATATAGTTAGGATTCCTAACTATATTTAATTTTGGGACATTTTTTTTCCCCCAGGCCAACCGGCAGATTCGTTTTGATGAGATCCTTATTTTATCTGCCCGCCAGGCTACTGTTCTCGCCGTTTCCGGACCTCCTTAGCCTTCTGCTTTTTACCTTTTACCCTGTTTATTGGAAATATTAGCTACCTTGTCTGTATAACCAAAAATCAAACTGTATGGAAAAAAGTAATTTCTCCAGGTATGCTGCAGAGTTCTTTGGCACTATGGTATTGGTGTTAATGGGTTGTGGAAGTGCTGTCATCGCAGGCGCCAATGGTACTACGGGTGTCGGCCTGCTGGGTATCGCTTTTGCATTTGGGCTTTCGGTAGTGGCTATGGCCTACGCGATCGGTCATATTTCCGGTTGTCATATCAATCCGGCTATTTCGATTGGTATGGTACTGGCTGGACGTATGAAAACAGGTGAAGCAATCGGCTATATTGTAGCCCAGGTACTGGGTGCCCTGGTAGGAGCCGGATTGCTGATGCTTATCGCCAGTGGTAAGGCGGAGTATACCGTTGCAGCCAACGGGCTGGGACAAAACGGTTATGATGCAGCATCACCGGGTGGTTATAATATGATATCTGGTTTTATAGCCGAAACAGTCTTTACATTTATTTTCCTGTTGGTTATATTCGGATCTACTTCTACAAAAAATATTAATGGTGGTTTTGCGGGGCTGGCAATTGGTCTTAGCCTTGTACTGATACATATAACCGGTATTCCCATTACCGGGGTTTCCGTTAACCCCGCACGCAGTATCGGACCGGCCGTATTTGTGGGTGGTACAGCCCTCACTCAGCTATGGTTATTTATAGCCGCACCCATACTGGGTAGTATACTGAGCGCGCTCACCTGGCGGTATGTACTGGAAAAGAAATAACGATAGATACAATACATTTATAAAGGGCTGCCACTGGCAGCCCTTTATTTTTTCCCAAAGATCTTTTTTACTACTTAACCCCAAAACTGGAAGTAAAGTAGCGCAATGGCTGCCACACTCATCAGTACCAGGGTGGCAATCCCCATAACATTAGAACTGGTTGAGTTGGTAAATTCTTTCATGACTTTTTTGTTGTTGCAGATATGCAGTATGATCGCAATGAGCACGGGCGCGGTGAGTCCGTAAAGGATAGCGGAGTAGATCAGTGCTTTTACGGGATTTATGCCCAGGTAGTTCATCGAAAGACCAGCGACCAGTGAAACAGCGATGATCATATAGAAAGGCCGGGCTTCATGAAATTTATTATCCAGCCCTTCTTTCCAGCCAAAGGTTTCACAGAAAATATAGGAAAGCGAACCACTTAAAACGGGTATTGCCAGAAGGCCGGTGCCAATTACGCCTATGGAGAACAACCAGTAGGCATATTTGCCGGCCAGTGGCTCCAGGGCTTTTGCAGCCTGCTCCACGGTATCTATTTGATGAATACCTCCTTTGAACAATACCGTGCCGGCAGTGAGAATAATAAACCACATGACCAGGTTGGAAAAAAACATGCCAACAGTCACATCGTTTTTCATGTCGTGGATATTCTTCTTGTCAACGATTACCTGCTTTTTCTTGTGCTTCATATCTTCTACTTCCATCGTAGCCTGCCAGAAGAAAAGATAAGGAGAAATAGTAGTTCCTAGTATGGCAACCAGGATACCTATAAAATCACTGTCAAAGGTAAAAGTGGGAATAAAAGTGGCTTTGAAGATGGCCCCCCAATCCTGGTCAACCAGAAATGGTACGATAATATAAACAAGTAGCGCCATACAGAGATATTTTAGTACAGCTGCCATTTTCCGGTAGGGGAGATAGATGATCAGTACAAGCAGAATGATGGTGAATAAAACGCTGAAATAGGAGGCGTCAATGTTAGGAAATAACAGGTTGCCCACGGCCCCCATACCGGCAATGTCTGCGCCGATATTCATCACAATAGCCGGGAAACTGAAAAGCAGCATCAGGTAAAGCACCCATCTCGGATAGTACTTTTTGAGCGTACCTGTCAATCCTTCTGAGGTTACCATACCAATACGGGCACACATTTCCTGGATAGCAGCCATCAGCGGAAAAGTAATTAAGGCCGTCCATAGTGTGGCAAGGCCAAATTGTGCCCCTGCCTGCGAGTAGGTTGCAATGCCCGAGGGATCATCATCGCTGGCACCAGTGATGAGACCTGGTCCCAGTTTTGACCAGAAATACCTCTTCTTCCTTCCTTTTTTCATTGTAATGCTTTAGTACAGATCTGGTTATTTTTTCACTTTTGCAATAAGCCTGTCAAATCCAGCGGATTTGATAAAATTCTTTTTTTGTTTGGTTACCTGTATTGTCTCAAGATACCCCATAGTTACCAGTGTTTTCAAATCCATTCGGGCCGTAAAATTCGAAACAGTAAACCTGTTTTCTATTTCTTTTGTAGTCAGCACCCTATCTCCATCATCGTATAGTATTTTTAGTATCTGGGCCATCCGGTCGTTTACCCCCGGTATCTTCATAAAACTGGCTGCCTGCGATACTTCGCGTTGTTTCCGGTTTATATACTCTTTGAGGGCTGCATACGCTTTGTCCATTGTTTTCAAATGGTAATGTACAAAGTATCCCAGGTCATTGTTATCTGTTTCCGTATAAAGAAAAGCTTTTTCGTACTGTATTTTACTATCCTGAATAATGCGCGAGATTCTCGAATAATCTCGCGGTTTTAACTGGCGGAAATCTGATCAGATCAGCGAATATGAATAGTATGCATTTATTCAATATGTATATATATGCTTATTAACAAAATACATTTTTTCAGCATCACCACATTCTTCCTTCACCCTTTAGCCATAACCCTTTACCCTATTATTTACATTAGTATATTATTCACCGGCACCACCGGAGCCGGCAGGTTTGGATCGTCGAGCATTTCTTTCAGGTCGGTTTCGATCATCTTACTGATCTGGGTGATGGGTACATCATTGGCACTCCCTTCAAATGGATTGATAGAGCTGTCGCCCACGGCATCGAGGGTTACGAATGCCCAGCCTACTATTGTGGCAAAAGGGATGATAAAATAAATGGTATATCCTTCAAGTGTAGTACCATCGCCCAGGTGATTGAATTCTTTCAGCAGGCCGAAAGGCAGGAGTACAACAAACAGGTGAAGCAGGTAGGCGGTAATGGAAGAGAAATTGCGGGGGTAAGGGAAATTCTTGATGCGCTCAGCCTTACCCTGTTGTTCATAAAAGTTGTCGACGCCTCTTTGCAACTGCAGTTGCTGAAAATCGGTCAGCATACCTTCTTTATGCAGTTGATTGATGGTCTGCGACTGGAGAGCCAGGGTTTGTGTGGCGCGATTTTTCTTACTCAGCAGATAAGCCAGTTCTTCCGGACTCAGAAATGATTGTACCGCCTGTTCGAGTGTTTCTGAACGTTCCGGAATCGTGTATACTCCGGACATATATTCTTTGTAACGGGCCTCGTCCATGGTTTCCCATTTGCGCGACTCCCTCAACTGATAACGCAGGAAAGTAAGCCAGGCAAAATGACGATCGAAGAAAAGCCGGGCCTGTGTGCTGGATTTACCACCGAGAAAATCACGTGCCTTCACCGCAAAACTCCGGCTTTCGTTGATGATAGAGCCATAGATCTGCCGCGCTTCCCATAAGCGGTTATAACTGGAGTTATTCTTAAAGCCAACAATAAAGGCAACAGCAGTACCCAGCATTGCCACAGGCATCCAGGAGATAGCCAGAAAAGTCCAGCCGGCACAATACAACACTGTAGGAACGATGGCCAGTATAAGACATTTATAAATATCTCTCCGGCTCCAGATAATGAATTCTTTGACACTATATCGTTTGCCTGTATTCATAGCAGCGTAATGGCAGGATTTGACCTGTTTTCTAAAGATAATTATTTATTTAAACAGCCCACCAGGCAGGCGAATACCCATCTCCGTGTTAGTACGTAATTCAGGAAATACGTACACGCCCGAATAAAATGGTCTGCCAGGAATGGTTGCTTTGCAGCTTATTCACCATTTTATTTATTTATGAAAAAAATGTTTATGAAGATTGTTTGCATGACCAGCCTGGCGGCAACAACGATGGTATCCTGCCAGAAACCAGGGGATACCAAACACCACGACGATGACCTGTATGATTCAGTGCCTTCGTCGAAAATACCGGCAGCATTGAACAGAGGACCCTGGTTTTCCGGTACGCTCTCTGCGATTTCCTATTTTGACCGCGATGGGCACAAACTGGGAAATGATTACGAAGCGGGCCGCGAGTTCCAGTTCTTTGAAACCAGCGATGGCAAGGGGCGCATACGCTTCTGGCAATACCTCGGCATGCGCACTTATTCAACCTGTGTCACGGAAATATTTACACAAAAAGAGGGGAGCGTGGTATTTGAGGGCGATACATTCACTTTTTATCCGGTAAAGGGAAGCTTTAAAACGATAAAGGATAAATGCCCATCGGGCAATGGTACTACTACACGTATTGCGGCTGCAGATGAATTGCGACCTGATACCTGGCGTTGGGAGTTGAAGTCCATCAACGGCAAACCTCATTTATATACTTATGCGGCAGATGATGTCAATCATGAGCAGGTGCTCTTTGTGTACGAATGTGCGGAATAAAATTCCGGGAAAGAAAATAAAAGCCCGGTCAGTATATTTAACTGACCGGGCTTTTATTTATTAGTATGTGGATAAGGCTCAGCGTTTCACTTCCTGTTCATAAAAAGCCGCAGCACGCATGGTCACATCTTTGCAGAGGTCCTGCAGGTGCCGGAGTATCCGGAAATATCCTTCCTGGTAACCTGCCAGCTGTGCCAGCAGATCTGTTTGGGAAGAATTTTTGTATTTAGCGCCATACCCGCTTTCGGCCATCCATTGATCAAAAGGTGCAGCCGATAATTTAAACAGTGATAAGGAAGAAGAGATGATCTCGCGATATCCCTTCAACCGGCTGTCCCAGGCAGCAATTTTTGCAGCCAGTGTTTTCTTTTCAATCAGTGCATGACTTTCGGATGTCTTTGCAGAAGCACCCTTACCCAATGGAGGAAGGGCTTCTTTCTCTTTTTGTAAGGCATACAACTGCTGTTCAAGAATGCCATCTGTCTTATTATTCATATCGAGTAAGGCTGTTTCCACAGCTTCCAGGTTTTTGACCCGGTATTCTTCATTGAATCTGTTGACCAGTTGCGATACCTGCACCAGTATGCGGGCGTTGGCCGGGTCCGACTTTCTCGCGGCGGCTGAAGCTGACTGGCTGGTATACTGGCTCAGAACGGCAGCTTTTTCTGTATTATTCATGCCTTCCAGTTTTTTGACAAAAGCAGGGTCCTGCATTTTGGCGGCCAGTTCCAGGGCAGAGGGATCAACCCCTGTCTGCTTTTGCAGACCAGGGTTGGCTTTCAGATAAGCCTCTTTTTGCTGGGCGCTCATTTTTTCAAAACCTGCGGCATGAGCATCAGTAAGTATCTCTTTTGTCTTTTCTTCCTTTTTTAACTGGCGGTCTGATCGGTCGGCAAGGCCGGTAAAGATCTGGTTGAACCGATTGTCGGACACGCCAAATAACGGCGAAGAGTCAAGCTGACCATTCAGAAAGCTTTTATTGTAGGCCTCGGCAGCGCTCAATGTGGGTAATACAGTAGCTTCCGCTACTTTCTGTAATTCGAAGCGGACAGGTTGCTGTGCAGTAGCATTGCACAATGTTGTTATCAGTATACCGGTATAAAGAAATTGTTTCATAAATCAATTCATATTGGGTTCAAGTAATTGAATGCTTTGTGCGTTGGCCGCCTTTACCTGCATGCCCTGATTAGCTACCGAAATAATCTTTGCAGCCACTTCGCGCAGACAGGAGGCTGTCTCGACTGCGCGTGCCTGCAGATCGGCCAGGTAAGGGATCAACTGTTTATCGGATCCGGTAAGTGCTTCTCCATACCCGACTGACTGCAGGAGAATCATTACTTCTTCTGCAGCTTTCATAAATACGGGCAGGTATGTTTGCCAATGCCGATACCGTTCCGCATATTCCTCCTGCAACGATTTCAGTTGCAGTTGTTCGTATTTCCGGATAAGATCGGCCTGCTTGCGTGGATCAGGTATTTCTGCAATGATGCCATTTCCATAATCGACCTTTTTCTGGGGGATATTGCTATTCTCTTCAGTATAGGCAGTGACGATTTTTCTGTTGCGTATTTCAAAAAAGAGATCAGGCTGTTTGCTTTTTCCCAGAAATGATTTGAAATCTAGTTTCTTTTCGAGTGAGAAGAGTTGTTGCTGCAGCTGTTTTCCCCTCGCCGAAAGCGGCGTGCGAACCTGGCACCAATACAGTATCCCACTGACCATCGATGCACGTTCATACAGAAAGGTTGTGAGCAGGGTCTGGGCGCTGTTGACTCCGGTTGCCGCCAGTTGCTCAAATTGTTTCATCCACTGTTGTTGTTGCGGAGAAATGTTTTTGCGCCGGACCGGATCTTCCAGCAGTTCAACTGATTCCTTAAATATGGGTTCAAAGATCAGCTCAATGGCAGCCTGCAGTTCAGGTACGGCCCCGATCATACTGTATTGAGCGTAAATACTTTCAACCTGGTAAAATTTTTCACCCGTTTCTTCCATGGTAGCAAGTGGAAACCACTCCCGGTCATAAAACTTCAGCGCATCTACCTCCCGCTGGGGCACCTGGCTTGCAACTGTAGTGAAAAGTGATGGCAGGAGGATACCTGTCATCAGCAACACATGCACGTATGAGAGAAACGGGAAACGTTTTTTATACATGATCATAGTTTAATAAATTCGACCCGTCTGTTTTTTGATTTACCTTCTTCGGTTGCATTATCAGCTACCGGTTTTGACTCACCCTGCCCATCTGTTTCTATGCGGGCTGCATCAATACCATACTCTGCACTCAACGCCTTTTTGACTGCTGCTGCCCTGCGTTTGGAAAGGTCAAGATTGTCTGCGTCTTTACCATCGCTATCGGTATGCCCCACAATGCGTACGCGTACCTGCGGATTTTCTTTTAACACAGTGGCTATTTCTTTCAAAACCGATGAAGAGACAGGTTTGATCTTGTCTGAGTTTGTATCAAACAAAATACCGTTGGTCTCAAACCGGCCTTCGGTGATCAGTTTGCTGCGCATGTCCGCACCTGCGGCAGCCAGGCGGATATTGGTGATGTAGAACCCGATCTCTTCAACTGGCTGTATAGTAGAACTCACCTGCATTGCGATACGGTTAAGAGCCAGCCCATCGGGGATAGCCTGCGGTACATCATAAATTTTATCTTCACCTATCCATAAGCGCATCCGTTGCTTCTGTACCCACATCGAGACCCGTACTACTTTTCCATAGTAGCCGTCCAGTTTGGGCAGGCGGTTGCCTTCATTGTCAAAGTAGGGCGTTCCTTTTTTACGGCTCTGAAAGGCGATCTTTGAACTTTCTTCCTCACCGGGAAATAGGGTGAAATCGACCGCCGACAGGGATGAAATAATACGGTCTGCATTCATGTATTTGCGGCCATCTGCATCACCCAGCAGATTTTCAATCAGCCGGAATTTGAATTGTGGATAGGCATACCCGTCATACTTAAAGCTCATGAGCAGGTCAAACTCTACCGTGAAGTTGTCAGGCAGTTTTTTCGAAAGCAGGGGAGAGATGAACTGGCTGCTATGATCCATCTTCATCCATTTTTCGGATGAGCCTTCCAGTTTTACCACCACTCCCTTGTTATCGGTATACCATTTCAGGGGAAACTCATCCAGTACATCCTGCGAAAAATTTTCGGTGTACAAAACTATTTCTCCGGGTATAAAATCAAATTTGACACTGTTTTTAACCGGAGTTTTTCCGGTAATTACCGGTTTTACTTCTGCGGCAGGCGAATCTGCCTTATCGTCCGTTTCTTCTTCTTTTTCTCCGGCGTTCTTTTTTTTCTTATCAGATTTTTTCTTTTTTACAGAACCTTCTGCTTTGTCGAGGCCATTGTCAACCGACTCGCCCACTTTCTGATCGGCGCGATCTTCGAGCCTGTTTTTAGCGGTTTGTTTTAACCGGTTAAGTACACCCTGGCTATGATTTTTTGAGGGTAGCAGAAACAGCAGTGCTATTGTGACTGCGTATACAATAATTTTTTTCATCCTATATTTTTTTGAAAGTAATTGTTACGTTCACCGGTGCTCCTGCAATGATGTATTGCCGGTCTGCAGTCATTGCGTGGTCAGTGAGTGACTTAATATGCAGGATATACTCCTCGTCGGGCGATGTTACTTTTATTTTTGAATTGTTGTTGGTCAGTTCCCAGCGTATTTCCTGTGGCGGAGTTTCTGTACAAAGAGTAAGGTTATCTGATTTCAGTACGAAACCATTTGCCTGAAACACTGTATAATTGTCCAGCTCACATTCTGCTGCCAGCATATGCAGATCGCGGTCGATGTTGCCATCGCCATCTGAGTCTACATCGCGTTCGGGTATTTCGGAAACGATCTGCCATTTTTTGCCTACCAGCAGTTCGGGTACATTCATTACCGGCGGGTCTTCTTTTTTGGGCTTTTTACAGCATACAAAAGCACAGCTGATTGCTGTGGCCAGCAGCAGTACGATCGGCCATTTTCTTCTGTTCATTTATTATTGTTTAATGGTTGGGATTTACCAGCGTTGAATACGGAAATAACCGCGTATGGTAGCTTTTCGGGTGACAATATTGTCGCGGGTCGTAAATTTTCCGGCATTGTAGACAACAAACCGGCCACAGACATATCCATCTTTTTCACCAAAAGAACTAATGTATATCCGCCCTTTGCTATCGACAGGATTGGCATTGGGATCATCATAGTAATAGGAGGTGTAGGTATAATAATGGCCTGACTCGTCTACAGGAGTACTGTAAGAAAAAACAGTAGGCATTTCTCCCTGATTTTTCCAGATCCACTGACCTGTTTTCTTAACTGTTTCACCATGAATTTTTATACTGATTGACCCGTTGGAAGTCTGATCGGAAATGTATCCGTTGTACCATTGAGTTACATTCGGAAATTCAATGTATTTATCATTTACTTCCAGGTATACTCCCGGATGCAGCAATTCGATCCAGGCATAAAGCAGATAGGTGCCACCCAGGTAATGGACAGTGGCAACTACCTCGGCCTCTTCGGTTTCGTTGATACTGGGCGGGGCTGTGTAATCGGCGTGGTTGCCCAGTATCATCAGATCGCCCGGACCATTCAGATCCCAGCTTTTTATCTGTTCGTTGAGCATTTTCCGGGGTTCCAGTACCGGAAGTGTATCGCCTTTGTCCAGCTTTGCCGGATCTATGCCCATGTGTACTACCGCCAGTTGCGTTGATTCGCCCGATCCCAGGTAAGAGAGACGTGGAGTGATTTTCATGGAACTGATCATACACCAGTCGCTGAAGTGGGTAACGGAGAAATTGATCCGTTTTGATGTAGTATCAATCTGCCTTCCGCCCATGGCCAGCCATTTGCCTTTGCGATGGGTTGAAACAAACAGCGAAGAAGGGTCAACTTTATCTTCAAATTCATCCTGGTACCGGAAGCTGAGTATAACGGGCTTCAGAAAAGATGAACCATGTGGTGTGATCCGATAGGACGAACCGAATACAGCCGGATTGGTATTACTGATCAGTTGAATTCCGACCTCGACATCATGATCCAGCGCACCTGCGGGGATTTCTACCGTCAACTGACCATCTTCGGCCACCACTGTTCCTCCTTTTTTGCCAATAATCCGCGTTACCGGTTCGCCAAGCGGCTGTCCCGGCTCGCGGTAGGCAATAGGCGCTGGTATTTCGGATATTGTTGTGGAAGCAAACGCCGGACAACAGCCAGATATAATCGCCACCGAAATGATCAGGAATGCCCGCAGGCGGCTATCTTTTTTCTTATGCTTCATGGCTTTTATTGACGGCACAAAACTAGTTTCCCGGAAGGGGCTGGTTCTACCTTCAACTACTGAATTATGGGTCTACGTAGTAGTACGTAAATGCTGCCACAATGCGGAACATTTGCCTGGTAATGAGTAATATTGCTCCGCCAAAAAGCAGCCTGAGTGAACATGATTAGCGGGGTGCTGCAGGCAATAACTACCAAAAACGAATCAGGTAAGATGCTGTACCGGACAATCCTCCTTTCTCTTTTTTTATTTACTGGCCGGCAGCAGACGCAGGCACAGGATACATTACTGACCCGTATCATGGCAGCCAGGGACGACTCTGCCAAGGTGGTAGAACTGGCCGGTTATGCTCATCAGTTGATTGATGATGATAAGGTCCGGGCCCGTAAACTATACGCGGAAGTAATGCGCCT
Organism: Chitinophagaceae bacterium; assembly: GCA_047600605.1. Taxonomy (GTDB): domain Bacteria; phylum Bacteroidota; class Bacteroidia; order Chitinophagales; family Chitinophagaceae; genus CAYMZZ01. The sequence goes on from JASGKK010000002.1 coordinate 1,588,123, forward strand.
GAGCGATAAATTCGATTATCCCTACTGGAATGGCAAAAGCTGGTTTTTTCTGGGTTATATGCATTCTATGGAGGGAAAGGATGCAGAAGCTATCCGGGATTTTAATAAAGCCCTGGAATATTTCCGGAGAACCGCTTATACAGATCAGGTAGCCAGTTGTTATATCAATATAGCTGCCGTTAGCGGGAGAATGGGTAATACCGATGAAAAGATACGGGCAACGATGGAAGCGATTCGTTTGCTGGAGCCTACTTCTCATAAAAACCTGCTCATGTATGCGTACAATTCCATGGGCGTTTTGTTTTATAACCTGGATGAATTTGATAAAGGCCTGGGCTATTTCCGCAAATCGGTCGATTTGGGGCATACTATTAAAGACTCTGCATCTATTGTAAATGCGCTGTTTGGCATCAGTAACTGTCTCTCGTCTCAGAAGAAATTTGAGGAAGCGCTGCCCTATGCAGAAGAGGCATTATCAATTGCCACAGCAAAGAAAGATGCACATAATTTGAGTATGGCCAATACGGCCTTTACGGAAATATATTCCAAGTGGGGTAAAAGCGAGCCGCTGATAAGATATGCGCAGAAAGTAATAGAACATTCCATAACTGCCAGCAACGTGCAGTACCAACTGATCGGATACATGGCGATGGGCGATGGACTTGGCCTGGCTGGCAGACATCGTGAACGGATTGATTATCTGCAACGGGCCTTGAAGATCGGGACAGAAAGCGGTACGGTCATACAGCTGGATGATATTTACAAAGGGCTATCAGATTCGTATGTGGCGCTGAACGATTATAAACCAGGGTTTGAATATTACCGGAAATATGTCGTTAACCGGGATAGTGTAATGAATGAAAAAAGTAAAAAGAATGTAGCAGAGCTGGAAATGAAATACCAGACTTCACAAAAGGAGCGTCAACTGATTGCGAAGGATGCAGCGCTACAACAGAAAAATAAATGGATCATTATAGTTGTTGCTGTAATGCTGTTGCTGGCAGTAAGCGTATTCTTTTTGGTATTGCAGAACCGCAATAAGCGAAAGCTGCATAAGCAGACATTGCTCACTATTCAAAAGGAACATGAAGTAGGGTTGCTGGAGCGAACCATTTTTGGCGAAGAAAAGGAACGTGCCCGTATTGCCCGCGAGCTGCACGATGGTATTTCGGGGATGCTTTCAGCAGCCAAAATGCATCTGAGCGCGGTGCAGACAGTGCCGGTGGCTGCGGGTTTCAGGCAGGCAATGGAACTCATAGATCAGGCAGCGGGTGAAGTACGCAAAACGGCGCATAACCTGTTGCCCGAGCCATTACTTCAATATGGACTGGATGAAGCATTGCAGCGTTACTGCAACAGCATATCGTCGCCCGGTAATGTAATGGTAGAGTACCATAGCCTGGGCGAAGTTCCATCTTACCGCCAGGAGTTTGCTCTTTCCGTCTATCGTATTGCGCAGGAACTTGTACATAATGCACTCAAGCATGCAGGAGCTGCACATATTTTTCTGCAATTAAGCCATACAAAGGAACTGCTTACGCTTACTGTGGAGGATGATGGTAAAGGTTTTGAGGATAATGCCGGCAAAGGGGCCGGACTCTCCATTATCCAGAACCGGGTAAAGATGCTCAATGGTACCATTACCTGGAACAGTAGTGCCGGGAACGGTACCAGCGTGTATGCTGAGTTTGAAATAGAGGGCTTTGAGGAAGTGGCGTAAACAAGTACATTTGAATTAATCAGGCCAGTCTCTTACCTGGGCTGTCACTAACCCGTCTTTCATGAATCTGAAAATTGCTGTTACAGATGACCACCTGATGGTCATTAATGGACTGAAAGCTATGCTGGACCAGGTTCCCGGCACAAGCCTGTTATTCTGGACATTGAATGGAGAAGACCTGCTCCGGCAACTGGAAATTCAGCAACCGGATATACTTCTGCTCGATATTCAACTGGGCGATATACCGGGCACAGAATTGTGCCGGCGGGTGAAGCGGCTTTATCCCGATGTGAAAGTGATGGCGCTTACCAGTCACCAGGATACCAGCTATGTACGACAGATGCTCCGCAATGGTGCCAGCGGACATTTACTGAAAAACACCGACGTACCCACACTTTACAAAGCTCTGTCGACAGTACAGGAAGGTAAGCAGTATATTGATGAGCAGATCAGCCAGAATATTCTTCATGAAGCGCTTTCGACTAAAAGGGTAAGCCGCTATGAAATTCCGCTTACCAAACGGGAAAAAGAAATACTGGTACTGGTAGCCGAGGAAATGAGCAACCAGGAAATTGCGGATAAGCTATTTATTAGCCTTCGTACGGTTGAGACACATCGCTTCAATATCATTCAAAAACTTGGTATAAAAAACACGGCGGGGCTTGTAAAGGAAGCCATCCGCCGTGGACTGATCTGAACTGTCAGAGGATTATTTATTCGTAGTTGCCGGGTTTACCCAGAATTCATCAGCATAGCAATCGTCGGCCGGACTCGCGTGCAATTCCTTCAGGGCTGCTCCAATAATGGTAAGTTGCTCTGTTGTCAGTTTGTGTTCGAGGTGAGGGAACAATTCCCGCTCTTCAAAACGGATATGGTCGTCCAGTTTTGTTGCCAGTTGTTCCAGTCTTCCTGTTTCTGCGGGAGTATGCCGGATATTTTCAATCAGCTGTTCTATTTCCCTGTGTTCATTTATTGCCCTCTGGCAATAGAGGTCATCACGTTCGATAAATAAGATCGCTTCTTCGGCACGAAAATGTCTGTGAAGTTCTCCGGCCCAGAAGTGTAACACATACTTGCTGATCCGTTCTGTATTTATTTTATGCCGCAGTCCCTGTCTGATCTTCCAGCAAAAGAGTAAACCGAAATGGTGGTCACGAGAGAGGGGTTTTATATGTTCATTCCTTTTCATAATAAACGGGTATTTCAGAATTACAGCGATGCCTTAGCTGAATGTTTGCTCAAGGGCAATGGCTTTTGGAAAAAGAATATTGTTTTCGAGATGGATATGCACATGCAGATCCTGCTCAAACTCTTTCAGCAAAGCCAGTGTTGCCTGATAGGTGGTGCAGCCATCGGCAGGCGGAGTATAATTATTGCTGAGCTGAGCAATTTTACGGAAACGATCTCCTTCCATATCGTGATCGTGGATCATCATCAGCACCGGATTTTGTACACTGCCGAAGGGGGCCGGGGGGCTAGTGGTTCCCGCCTGTCGGGCATGTACCATCTTCCGGATAAAAGGAAAAAGCAATAGCTCTTCCTTTTTCATGTGCACGGTCAGTTCACCTGCACTTTCCGAAAAAAGCTTTTTTATTTCAGCCAGTTCGCTATGCTTTTGTCCATGTACGGTATTGATCTTATCGAGGTACCCTTGCAGGACAGGGATCTGGTCTGATACGTATCGGTGATGCTTTTTCTCAATGTAATCCGCCAGAAGATCAAGCGGCCAGCTGTTGAAGTCAATATTGGTTTTTTCTGAGTGATGTATCTGCTCCAGGGCCTGTATTACTTCGGCTGGATTTATACCGGCCTGCAGGCAGGCTTCTTCAATACTGCGGGAGCCTTTACAGCAAAAATCCAGGTTGTATTGATCAAATACAGTAGCAGTGCGAAAGTCGTGGGCAACCACTTCACCGAGTATATTTTCTTTTGAGATATTCATGACAGAGGTGTTTAATTTTAAATAATGTGTTGAATAGAGGATTTGTTATTCATGGCTGGCTTACCCGTTTAAACAGAATGGCGCCAAACAGCATCAGGAAAGCTATCTTAACTGTTTCTATAGCTATGTAATAGAAATGCAGGTTTGATTCTTTTACCGGCATACCCTGTATCACATTCGTTGCCCTCGCATCGAGTGCCGGCAGCAGCCAGCAGGTTTGTATCAGCAATAACAGCACGGTAAGGGCAAACAGCAGGTTGGCCCACGTGAATACGGCACTTCTTTCGAGCAGCAGATTGGCCAGGATGCCGGCAGCCAGTATCCATTCTATTTTGTTGAGTGCGGCAAACACAAGTTTACCAATGCCCAGGCCCAATGAAACGGTAATGCCCGGAGCCTGGAATTTGAGCCATGCTTCCATGAAGCTGATGGCGCAAACAAAGCCTGCCCAGAGAAAGGTGCAGATCACAGCTATGGGATATTTGACGGTGATCATGGATGAGGAGAGATTGCGTTGTTTTGAATATACCGGATTTTGGACTGAAAGATTTCTGCCATCCGCTGTGCCTGCCATTTAGCTCTTTCCGCTTTTTCTCCGGTAAAAAAATCGTCGAGCGTGGAAAAGAACAACTGCAACCAGCAGTCAAAGTGCACCTGTGTCAATGGGAGGTGGGCGTGCGGCGGAAAAGGGCTTCCATAATAGGTATGCTCTTCCAGTAAAACGGTTTGCCAGAAACGATACATTTTTTCCAGATGTTCGGGCCATCTGTTCTGGATTACGGCAATGAAAATGGGACCGATCTGTACATCCTTTTTTACTTTATCATAAAAACTGTCTACAAGCAAACGGATATCATCAATATGTGTAATTTCTCTTTTGGTACTCATAAGAAAGTAATTAGGGGGCAGTGAAATAACTAAAGAGATAAAACATAGCCCAGCCGGTAAACCCGATGATGAGGATCCAGACCCAGGCAGGTATGCTCTGAGGTGTTTCGCTGCCATCGATTAAGAACGATTTCTGATCACCTTTTCCATAGGCATTGATCATAATGGGTAATACGCCATCCACCACATCATTTTCACGAATGCCTTCAACCGCAATGGCCGGACCATTGCGTACTATAAACGGTATTTTACGGATGCCTTCCTTTCCGGATGGATCTTTGCTTACAATCTTTAATACATGCTCGCCATCCGTAAGTTTGCGCGTGTCAAGTTCAAAACTGATGGGCGACAACACTTCAGCGATAGGCTTGTTTTCCTCGTCAATAAAGATGTATATGGTGCTCTTGTGGCTCATGTTACTGATTGTTTAGGATAACGCGTTTGATATGTGTGTGGGACTTTTCACCCGGTCGCATAATCCATTTTACCGTAAAAAAAAGAGTGAGCAAGGTGATGGCTACTGTACTCAGCACGATCACATAATCCCACTGACTTTCCGGGCCCGCTCCATGTGTGATGCCTTTCAGTACTTTGGGCTGATTCCTTTCGCAAACAGGACAGGCAAATGCAGAAAGGCCTGTGAGCAGGTAACAAAGAAGCATTTTTATTTTTTTCATTATTGTCCGGCTTTAAGTTTTACAAAATCCATGATCTTTTTTATTTCTTCGGCAGTTACCGGTTTGGCATTGTTGCCCCAGCTGCTTCGCTCATGGTTGATGATGGCGGCCACTTCTTTTTCCGTAAATCCCATATTGGTGCCTACAGCCGCCATTACGCCATATTCGGCACGTGCATCATACCCGTTCATGATGATATCGACATAGAACTGCAGATCATCACCATTTACAATAGCACTTCCTTTAAGAGGCGGGAAGGCACCCGGTAAACCGGCACCATTTTCCTGGTGGCAGGCCTGACAATTGGCGGCGTACAGGGCTTTGCCATCGGGCAGATCAGTTGTGTTGGCGGCGGCTTCTGTTTTCTTTTCTTTTTTATATAAGAAATCAGGAGTGGCTGCATCTGTTGCCAGTTTGGTTTGTTTCAGCGACTGCAGGTAGGCAATGAGGTGCAGGGCATCTTGTGTGGCAATTATTTTTCCTTTTTTGCCTTTCAGGTATGCTGCCGGTACGTTGACCACTATATCTGTTTTGGCGGGTTCTTCTTTATAAGTAAAGAGCCAGGGATAGGCGGGCATGATAGACTCACCGACCACGATACGCGGATTGTAGAGATGAACGAGGTTCCAGTCCTGCGAGGGCTGCCTGTTGCCCACGTCGGTAAGATCTGGTCCGGTACGCTCTGTACCCATGAGTGTGGCGGTATTGCGCCATGTATCTGTACGTCTGATTGCTGCATAATCGGCTGCCATACTGGGGCGGCTGCCCCACTGCCTGTCCATATCCACATTACGCACCTGTTGCGTGTGGCAGGCCACACATCCGTTGGAGATAAAAAGGGCCTTACCTTTTAGGGCTTCCTGGCTCAATGGCTGGGCATCGGGAAGCGGGCGATTGTTTTGCTGGTTAGTGATGGCAGGTCTTATCGCAACCAGCCAGGTAAGGCCCACGAAAAGGAGAGTGGCTGCCGTGAATAGCTTTTTATGATTATTGAATAATTCCATGATACAGATAAATAAGTTTATATACCAGGCTGTGTGGTGAGTGTTGTTTTTTCCTGCAATTGTTGTATGGCTGTTTCCCGTACATCTACTACCGGGCGCTGCACGATCATCCGATAGATATTGTAGGCGAAGAACAGATGCGAAAGCCACATCAGGCTGCCGCCGATGGCACGCCATAGCCAGTAAGGTTCCATGAGTGTCACCCCATCAATAAACGGTTTTCCCTGCATCCACAATAATCCCTTTAGTGTACCTCCATACATCAGCGGTACTGAATAAAATAACAGACCTGCCAGTGCCAGCCAGAAGTGAATGCCAATGGTAAGCTGCGGCGCTTCCCGCCCTGTAAGCCTTGGTATCACTGCATATATGCAGGCCCAAAGAAAGAAACAGATGATGCCATACATGGTGAGATGGGAATGGGCTACGGTAAAGTCAGTGAAATGCCATACCAGGTTGGTAAAACGAAATGCTTCAGCCGTACCCTGCAGTGATCCGGTAAAATAGAATACGATACCGACGAGAAAGAAAGGGAGGGTATAGCTGTCTCTGACCTTATGCCAGGCTCCTTTGAATGTAAGCAGGAAATTGGTGGTGCCGGCAATTACCGGAATAGCCATGCCTGCACTACCCACAATGGCTACTGTTTGCAGCCACCAGGGTATTGCACTGAATACAAAATGGTGTGTACCAATCAATGTATAAAAAAGGATCTGTGTCCAGAATGCCAGCACGCCCAGGCTATATGAATAGATAGGTTTGTTTAATTGCTGTGGCAGGAAATAATAGACAATGCCCAGGGTAAACAGCATGAACCACATACCCACGCCCTGGTGCATATAATAACCCTGAACGATGGTTTCTCCCAGGCCATTCTGCCAGTAAGGTATATAGGCCGCCAGGGCAATGACGATGGTAAATATGATGGCGGATATCATATACCAGTTGGAAATATAGATTTCCGTCGTTTTGCGGCGGGCTACTGTTTGCAGGAAGTTGACAAGGGTGAGTGCGAGCCCCATTCCAAACAACAGCATGACGGGCCAGATGTATTCGCGATACTCTCCACCACCATTATTTATACCTGCCATCAGGCAAATGGTGCCGGCAATAACCGAGACGTTGATTAGTATCAGCGAATACCAGCCCATTTTCATACTGGCCAGCGCAGTATTGCTTACACGGGGTACAATGTAATACCCGAGCCCCAGCATGCCCAGTGAGGCCCAGCCCCAGAAGACAGCATTGGTGTGAACAGGCCGTAATCGCCCCATCGATAACCAACTGATATGATCGGCATCGGGTGCTACAAATTTTATTCCCACATATTCTCCGACAGTTGTTCCAAACAATAACCAGAAGGTGGCACAGCCCAGGTACCAGAGCACCAGCCTTGCCAGGGCCGGATCAATCTGGGGGCGGGGTAATGCTTTCTTCTTAAGTGCTACAATGGGGAGCCCCGGCTCCTGGTTTACCTGTAGTAACCCCTTACTGTCTTCGGCAGGCTCATGTCCTGATAATTCACGGTGGGTGAGCGTATAATCCAGTTCTTTTTTCTTTTTTAACAGGAGATTCATCTCCTGATCGGACAGTTGGTCGAGATATGTTGCCAGCTGACCGGCTTCCCGGGTCTTCAGCATATTCCGCTGCCGCCTAACTGCATGCCGGGTGCGGACAACCAGCAATATCAACGCTACCAGTATAGGAATAAGGATCAGTATGAGTGTGATAATAATCCCGCCCTGCTGAAACAATGATTCACCTGTGGGTGTAACCGGTGACTGGGCCTGAACATCCGGGACAGCACATAACAACGAGAGCGCTGTGAAAATGATCAGCGGCAAGATCCTGTACGAACCATCCATATTGCTGCGGTGCCTGCCCTGTTTTACTTTTTCGATTTGTTTGCTGCTGAGTTGCGTGATATGTCTGCGCAATTCTTCTTTCTGATTGTTGTGCTGTTGCTTCTTGTAAGTAGTGCGAAGAGCCGACACATTAAACTTCAATGCCAGTACCAGCAGCAGCAATAAAAGCATTACCAGTAATACAGCGCCGGTATAGACCATTCCGGAATTGAAAGAAAAGGAGGAAGGTTTGGCCCAGAGGGGCGCTCCGGGGATAGTCAGCAGAAGACAGAGGAGGAAGACGGGAAGTCTTTTTTTTCTCATATTAAAGATATTAATACCTTTTTATCTTTTATTAAGACAAAAAATTATCGTTTCAAAAAAGCCATACTGTTTTCGAGTGTGCTGGTGAAAGTGCCTACTTTGGCGCGTTCCAGCATCTGGAACAATTGTTTACGCACCCGTTTGAATTCATGGTGTATGGGACAGGGGAGCGCTTCGGAGCATTGTTTCAGGCCCAGGCCGCATCCCTGGAATATTTTATCTCCATCTACAGCTTTGACGATATCAGCCAGCGATTGTTTCATGGAGACATCGTTCAGATAAAAGCCACCGGTAGGCCCCTTGGCAGATTGCAGCAATCCCTTTCTGCTGAGGTCCTGTAAAATTTTAGCGATGAAATGTTCGGGAGAATCAATACCTTTTGCGATATCTTTTATACCAATCCGATCGCCCTCTTTCGTTTTTTGGGCAATAAACAACATAGCCCGGATCGCATATTCGCAGGTTTTTGAAAACATTTTTTTCTTTTACGGATCAAAGGTAGTATAGAAAAATTAATAAAGGATAATTTTATCTTTTATTTTTGTGCCCGGCAAAAATCTGCCAATGGGCATGACTTCCGCTCCGCTATGATTGCTATGCTAATCCATAAAAAAGCAATAAACTTCTTTATATGCACAAAACTTATTTTGTTCCCATGCACACAATTCCTCTCCGCGAAGAGCATCGCTATGGCTTATTGTTTTGCTGGAGGGTACGGGAGGGGTTGAAGCAGGGGGTAGATGCCCAGCGCATTTCCCGGTATGTGCGTTCTTTCTGGAGTCAGCATCTCAGTCTTCATTTTAAAGACGAAGAATCTGCCCTGTTCAGGTATCAATCTACACCGGTGTTTCAGAAAATGGTACAGGATCACCTGTTATTGCACGACAGGATCATGAAGATCATTTCAGCCGATTTTGTGCAACCGGGCCAGCTTACGGAACTGATACACCTGCTTGATGAACATATCCGTTTTGAAGAGAAAGAGCTTTTTCAGTATCTCAAAACAGCCGGCCATAAAGACCGGGAATTGATGTCTTCCCTTCAATTGAAACATCTGTACCCGGATGAGTTTTGGAAGGATCACAGGGCTTCTTTATAAAAGAAAACGGCGGAGCTTTTGTAAGCCATCCGCCGTGTACCGGTATATTTCCGCCGCGTTTTAGTATACGGTGATCACCTGCCCGGTTCCTGCGCCGAGTACACTTTTGAGGTATCCATATTCTACCTCTTTCATAGTAGCGGGAATATGTCCGGGGAAATAAGGAAAATAACCAGGTGAGTTTTCTACAACGGTGGGGCTGACCGCATTGATACGCACACCGTTTTCCAGCTCGATAGCTGCTGCACGCACAAAAGATTCAATGGCGCCATTGGCGGCAGAAGCATTGGAGCCACTCAGCACAGGATCTTTCGACAAAACACCAGCCGTAAGGGTAAATGAACCTTTGGGATTAATAAAATGCTGACCGATAAGTACCAGGTTCACCTGACCCATCAGCTTGCTGTCGATCCCGATCCGGAATTCTTTGTCGGTCATGGTTTTCCAGGGACCAAAATAGGCGTCGCCAGCAGTACTGATGAGTGCATCGAAGCTGCCTGTCTGTTTAAATAGATTTTCAATTGATTTAGGTGAAGTGATATCGGCCTGGATATCTCCGCTTTTGGAACCCACTCTGATAAGTTCATGATCTTTTTCCAGCGCGCTGGCAACCTGCCGGCCCAGCGTGCCGGAAGCGCCCACAATGATGATTTTCATGTTTGATTTATTTATATATAGAATGATTGAACCACTTTTTTGCAGTCATGTAAATAGATAACAGATGCATATTGATGCTGGTTGAGTGATCGTTAAAACTCTTCCATGATCAGCTTCCGGCTCACAGCAGCTCCTGCCATGGTGCCGGTAGCTACGGCATTGGCAACGGAACGAAAACGACCGGTATTGTCGCCACAGGCAAATACCCCTTCTACGGAAGTTTCCTGCATCATATCTGTTTTTATGAAGCCTTCGGGAGTGAGCTGGCAGCCCAGCATCTCCGGCACAGCACAATGCTGTTCAAAAGGTATCTGTGCATATAATGCCTTCAAAGCCTGCTCGTCTCCGTTGTTCAGGATAATCCTGGTAAGATGTCCATTCTTATGTTGTACGCTTTCAACAGGCGTTTCAACAATATTGATTCCCTTTTGCCGGAGTGTATTTGCCTGTTCGGCTGTTAATACCGAGGGCCCATTGGTGAAAAGTGTCAGATCTTTTGTCCAGTTTGAAATCATCTTCGTGTGTTCGAAAGTGATTTCACTATTGCTCAGGAGGCCTGTTTTTTCGTGTCGCACTTCGTAGCCATGGCAATAGGGACAATGTATGACGGAGATACCCCAGCATGCCTGTATGCCGTCGATATCCGGCAACAGGTCACGAATGCCGGTAGCGAAGATCAGTTTTTTGGCAAAGAAATTTTCGCCCGTGTAGGTTTCGATCTCAAATTCCTGCCCGCTCTTCTTAGCCCTGACAACGGTGTCTGAAAGAAACCCGATGGTATCATATGCGCTTACCTGCAGGCGGGCAGCCTGCATTATTTCAAGCGGCGGCTTCCCGTCCTGTGTAAGGAAGTTATGCGAGAAAGGAGTCTGGCGGTTGCAGGGCAAACCACTGTCTATGACCAATACCTGTTTCAATGCGCGGCCAAGGGCCATGGCAGCAGCCAGTCCTGCATAACTGCCACCAACAATAATCACGTCGTAAAGTTTATTATTTGCCATATAATTTTTTTTTAAGCATAATGTCCAGGAAAGGAATTGCTGCAAAAACCACCCAGGGAACGAGTATCAGCGTCAGAATAAGCGTTTGCTGATATAAAGGCAATGCAGCGAGCCCCCTGCCGAAGAAATAAAGGATTGCCGTGATCGATGGATAAATAACTATCCAGATTTTTATAGCGGTAATAAATCTTGCTTTTGTCTTCATGTTGGAAAATTATTTTCGGGAAACAATTTGATCCGGCAAAGATATTTTCCTGTGCAGCCATGGATGTAGGACAAAAATGCAGTTGTATAGTACTTATGTGTGGCTGCGCCGGAAAGCATCGGGGGTATATCCGGTATGTTTCTTAAAGAAACGGATAAAATAAGAAGGGTCTTCATAACCCAACTGATCTGCTACCTGGTTGATCTGATGAGATGTAGCGGTCAGATATCGTTTGGCTTCCAGTATTACCGCTTCATTGATCAGGGCCGAACAGGTTTTGCCCAGGGTACTTCGGGTGATGGCATTGAGCTGAAACGGACTAAGATGCATCCTGTCTGCATAAAAAGCCACCTGCTTGTGAGTTCCTATATGTGTTTCTATTAATTCCTGCAGTTCTTCGAGCCGGTTCTGTGCATACAACTGTGCGCTGCCAGTACGGCTTCCGGGGGTACGGCTGTGCCGGAGCAACTCAATAAAGAAAATGTCCAGCATCGACCGGATAGCATCTTCAAACCGGTCTTGCTTGCGGGTATACTCATGGATGATATAATCCAGCAGACAAAAGAGCTTACCGGATTGATCGCGCATCAGCCGGCAATAGTTTTTGCTGCTTACTTTCCGCAAAACCTCTTTGGCCGACGCTGTAGCCGGAATATAAAAATCCGGTCCAAAGCCGACCAGGTAGCCGGTGCTGCCGCTTTTGAGAACAAGCTGATGTACCTGTCCCGGACGCATGAAGAATACTGAATTGTTCTTTACGGGGTAAGCGGTGAAATCAATGCTGTGTGCACCGGCTCCTTTTTTCAATATGAGTATAAAGAAGAAACTATGACGATGCAGTTCCTGCACCATGTCTTTGCCTGCCAGCAGGTTTTTTATGTCGCGGATATGAAAGCCGCCGGAAAGGTTGGGCTCTTTGGTAGTGGCTTTAATATGTCTGACAGGAATTTTTTCCATTACGGTATGCCGGGTAGCTGTTTTTGCATGCTGTTGTAAATTTACCGGATTTCTGTTTATTGCTGCAGGGTTCTGGATACAGTCATACATGTATGAGGATAGGGAATACTTTTGTCGGAATAAAATTTAAACGGATAGCCTGTCTTCCCGGAAGTTTGGGATTGCTATGCCTGGACGTTTAAACGGGAGATGATCGAATAGATGATAATGAGTTATTGGTTGCTTTTCCAGTTTGGTGTATTCATGTACTTCCATCTTTTTGCCTCCACGGCCGGCGGGCCGATGTGGTTCGCCGGTGCTGTGTTTTTCTCCGGCCTCTGCTTACTGTATAAACTTTAAAGATTCAATCGGAGAAAAACAAGGCACCTTGCGAACCACAAGAAAAAAATAAGAGAAGAATATGGAGCAATAAGGTGAATTTTATCTTCTGTTGCAGAAGCACCTATCAATCTAATCAAGTAGTTTTTCCAAAAGCCTTCGATAACTACCTCTATTTGAAAACCCGATTTCCCAGGACGGCAGTGCGGTGAATAAGGCTGACCGGTCAGCCTTTCTGTATCATCACATTCCGGGCAAGTATCTGCGCTACAAAGCTGCGGTAATTTCTGCCGATAGGCAGATGCTGCGACCCGATCTTAAGCTCCGCAGCCGAAAACTGGCTGATCTTTTTTACTGGTACTATATAGGAGCGATGGATACGTATAAAATTATCTGCCGGCAGGCTTTCACCAATATTGTTGATCGTATTCAGTGTTTTTATATTACTTCCATCGGCCAGATGAATGAATACATGGTTACGCAGACTTTCAATATAAAGAATGTCGTCGAGCAGTACCCGCACCATTTGTTTATCTGACCGTACATAAAAAGACTCAGGGGCTGTTGTTGCTTCGTTGGATGCAGGTCCGGTTTCTTTTTGCGCAAGAAATTTGGTAATACTTTTCAGGAAACGTTCATACGAAAAGGGTTTCAGCAGGTAGTCAAGTACGTTCAATTCAAATGCTTCGATGGCATAGTTGGGATAGGCCGTGGTCAGGATCACCTGGGGTATATCGGGCATGGTACGGAGAAACTGTATGCCACTGATCCCCGGCATCTGGATATCCAGAAATACCAGGTCTGTTTTTTTGCCCTGCAGCATGCCGATAGCCTCCACCACACTCTGACAACGTCCTTCCAGCTTCAGAAAGTCAGTCTGAGCTATATAGGTTTCCAGTATGTCGAGTGCCAGTAGTTCATCATCCACTATCAGGCATTTGATCTTCTTCACGATTATAGATTGAGTACTAAAGTTACATGATGATGCAGATTATCCGCTTTGATGTTCAGCTCATACCTGCCAGCATACAAAAGATCCAGTCTTTTTGCCACATTCGGAAGTCCCACGCCGCCAGGCAGAGGAGCATCGGTTTTGTCTTTTTGGGCAATACTGTTGTCGACAGTAAGCATCAATGTCTGCCCATTCAACTGTATGTTAATGCGTACACTGGCTACCTGCTGCAATCCGCCTGTACTGTGTTTGATCGCATTTTCCACAAACGGAGTAAGCAGCATGGGGGCAATGGAATGTCCCTCTATATTTCCCTTTATGGTTAAATCGGCCTGGAACGTATTTCCAAACCGGATACGTTCCAGTTCGAGGTAGTCGCGTATAAAATCAACTTCCTGCTCAAGGGGAACACTGTTAGCGGCTGTTTCGTACAACAGATAACGCAATAACCCCGACAATCGCAAGACAACATCCTTTGCCTGATCCGATTTTTTCAGCACAAGCGAGTAAAGGCTATTGAGTGTATTGAAAAGAAAATGGGGATGCACCTGGTTGCGGAGCAGAGCCAGTTCGGCTTCCACTCTTTTACTTTCCTGCTCCTGCTGTGCCCGCTGGATCGAGGTGAAATAATCAAACACTTTTATGGTCACCGGAATGGCCAGAGGAAAATTCAGTTTAATAATGGTCGTAAGCATCACAATTGGATCAAAGACCGATACCTGGTACCAATGAGGAAAGAAGTTGACCAGTATCACATAATTGTCAATATACCGGTTGATAATAGCAGCTATCAGCAAGGTGATCCAGAAATACAGAAAGAAGAGGGCCACTTTTTTCCGGTATAGAAACCGGGGCAGCAGAAAATAAATAACGAAATAGACCATACCCATGTGCAGCGGCAGCAGGAGCAGCTGTATGGTAAAGGTTTTTTTGAAATCGAAATCATAGCTGCCCCATACAATACCAAAAAAGCTGACATAGAAAATCCAGTAAAGCATATGCTGCAGCAGACGGTTGCTGGCTGTGCGGTTCAATGCCTGACTCCGGAATATGGTTAATTGCATACAGTCAAATTTAATTGTAATCGGCCACTGCAGTGTCAAATACCATTCGGCCGGGACAAACAACCGGTCGGAAAGGACGAATGAAGGCTCCAGCTGCCGCATACGCCGTTTAGCACAACCGGTATGTCAATAGTCCCTCCTGCATGCTTCTCTGTCCTGTACAGGATTGCAGAAAAGGAAATCGCTTTTATTTAGCAGTCGTTAGTGTTTTATTCAACCATAAAGAATACGAATGAAAACAAAAATGCTTGTCATCCTGGCTTTTCTGCTGTCGGGAAAAATGTTTGCACAGCAGTTGCGTGTAGAGCCTGCTAACTGGTGGGTAGGTATGCGCACGCCACAGCTTCAGTTGCTGATCTATGGAAAAGATATTGCCTCCTCCACACCACAGCTCAGCTACCCGGGTGTTACCCTGCAGCGGGTTACCCGTGTGGAAAATGGCAATTACCTCTTTCTGGACCTGTATATTGATAATGCCAGCGCAGCTCCGGGCAAATTCGACATCCTGTTTCAAAAGAATAATAAGACGGTTAACAGGTATACCTATGAGTTGATGGCGCGTGAGCCCAACTCGGCCAATCGTGCCAGCTTTACGCCGGCCGATATTATGTACCTGATCACACCCGACCGTTTTGCCAATGGTGACCCGGCTAATGATAAAGTGGCTTCTCTTAAAGAAGGCGTGAACCGCGCTGATGAAAATGGCCGGCATGGGGGAGATCTTCAGGGAATCATTGACCACCTCGGCTATGTGCGCGATATGGGTTTTACCGCTATCTGGATGACCCCTGTATTGCAAAATGACCAGCCTAATTATTCCTATCATGGATATTCGATCACCGACTTTTATGCGATTGATACACGTATGGGCAGTAATCAGCAGTATAAGGAGCTTGCAGATAAAGCCGCTGGCATGGGTATCAAGATTGTGATGGATATGGTATTTAATCACTGCGGATCTGAACACTGGTGGATGAAAGACCTGCCTTCGGGAGACTGGATCAATTTCAGCGATAATGTACAATACACCAATCACCGCAAGACAGTGACGCAGGATCCGCATGTGGCAAAGAGCGATTCAATTCTCCTGAGCGATGGATGGTTCTCTAAGACAATGCCCGATCTGAATCAGAAAAATCCGCTGATGGCTGCTTACCTGATCCAGAACAGTATCTGGTGGATCGAATATGCCGGACTGGGCGGTATACGGGTAGATACCTATCCTTATCCCGATATGTACTTTATGGCCGACTGGACCAAACGGATCGCAACCGAATATCCCAATATGAATATAGTGGGAGAGGAATGGAGCGAAAACCCGGCTTCCGTTGCTTACTGGCAGCGCGGTAAGAAAAATCAGAATGGATATGTTTCCTGGTTGCCCAGCCTGATGGATTTTCCCGTACAGGGAGCATTGATCCGGGCTTTATCGGAAGAAGAGAAATACAATGCCGGTGGATTCCTGTATCTCTACGATATCCTGGCCAACGATTTTCAATATGCCAATTCCGACAACCTGGTTGTGTTTGCCGACAACCATGATATCCACCGTCTGTACAACCAGGTGGGGAAAGATACGGGGCTGGTCAAACTGGCACTGGCCTTTGTACTCACCAGTCGCGGTATACCGCAACTCATGTATGGCACCGAACTCAATATGGAAGGCCAAACCCATGGCCAGATACGAAGCGATTTTCCCGGTGGCTGGTCAGGCGATGCCGTAAATGTGTTTACCGGTAAAGGCCTCACACCGGAGCAGCTTTCCATCCAGGCTTTTGTGAAAAAGCTGGTACGCTGGCGGCGTCAGCATCCTGTATTGTCTGCTGGCAAGCTGGTGCATTATCGGCCGCTGAAGGAAGCGTATGTATATATACGCTACAATGAAAAAGGAAAAGTGATGGTGGTACTTAATAAAAACAAAGCAGCCCTTTCGCTTGACCTGGCTCCTTACCGTGCTGAACTGGGGCCGGCACGACAGGGAACGGATGTACTGACCGGCAATACCGTTTCATTGGATCAGCCGGTAGCTGTACCCGCCCGCTCACCGCTTATTATTGAAATAAAAAATTAACACACGATCATGATAAATAATCTGCAAAAGCATTTTACAGGTATATTACTTCTTTCCATATTTTCTCTCTGTTTCATAGCCTGTAATAATGAAACCGGCAAAGAAGAGGAAAAAAACCCGAAAGCCGCCACACAGCCCGTTAAAGGCACGCCAGAGGAATATCTGAAAGCCAATTTTCAGAGCCCTGAGCAGTATATCCTCAGCAAGTTTAAAACACATGATGTGATCCTGCTGTCGGAAGATCATGCTGTAAAGCACAACCTGGTAATGGCGCGTAATATCATTCCTGAATTATATAAAGCAGGGATATACAATTTCGGGATGGAGTTTGGAGCCGAAGAAGATCAGGCTACCCTCGATTCGCTGGTGACCGCCCCGGTTTATAGCGAAGAAGTAGCCAGGAGGATCATGTTTAATTATAATGTAGGATGGGTCTTTAATGAGTATATGGATATTTACCGTGCCGCCTGGGAACTCAACCATTCATTGCCGGCAGGCAGCCGGCCATTCCGGATACTCAATATCAGCTACCGGTACAACTGGGCTATGTGTGAAGATCAGTATTATGGTATCCGTACACCGGCGCTCATCAGCGGGATTTTTAATAAGGGAAATACAGAATTTTTCAGGGCCGACCTGATCAAAAGGCAGATACTGGATAAGAAAGAAAAAATACTGGTGATCTGTGGTTTTGGACATGCCTTTACCAAATACAATACACCTTATTACGACTACCGGGAAGAAAACTTTTACCGTTTCGATACCAATCGCATGGGCAATATCCTGTACCGGCATGCACCTGATAAGGTATTTACCATATTACTGCACTATCCGTTTGAAAGCAAAACCTATGGGCATGCCATTTTGTATGCTCCGGCTGCCGGCCGCATTGACAGTGTAATGAAACAACTGGGCAATCGCCCGGCAGGATTTGATCTGGATAATACTCCGTTTGGAGAACTGCGCGATACCAGTGCCTATTCGATCGGGTATCCTGACTTTAAACTTAGCGATATGGCCAATGGATATATTTTCTATCAGCCATTTGAGCAGTATGAAGGCTGTACCATTGATCCATTATTTCTTACCGACAAAAACTGGCCCGAGGTAGTGCTTAATTATCCCGACAAGGATATACAGAAAGTACCAAAAAGTAAGGAAGAATATATTTCCAATATCAGCCGCTATGTGGATATCAAATTCAGATACCGTAATCTGAAACCGGCCGGTCAGTAATCTGTTTTCTTATTAATGTATTTGTATGAAACACGCATTTGTCTGCCTGTTGCTGCTGGCGTTATTTCCCGCCTGCAGCAATAAAACCAGGAACGGGACGATTCAGAAATACCCGGCATTCCCTTCGCAATTTGTTCAGACGCGCAATGTGGAGGTATATCTCCCGCCAGGGCATACGAAGAGCAAAAAGTATGATGTACTATATGTGCATGACGGCCAGAATCTGTTTGATAAAACAACTGCATTCAGCAGAGATGAATGGGAAATAGATGAGCGGGTGACCAGTCTGCTCAACAGCGATAGTATAAGACCGGTGATAGTGGTGGCCGTATGGAATTCGGCAAAACGGTTTGAAGAGTATATGCCGGCTAAACCTGCTGAGGACGTGCGACAGGCATTGCTGACCGATTCTGTGCATAAAGGGAAAGAGCTGATCTCCGATGCCTATCTGAAATTCCTGGTCTACGAGCTGAAGCCATTTGTAGACCGTGAGTTCAGTACTTATACCACACCTGATCATACCTGGATCATGGGATCGAGCATGGGAGGGCTGATCTCCTGTTATGCGGTCAACGAATACCCGCAGGTATTTGGCGGAGCCGCCTGTATTTCCACCCACTGGCCGGCATTAAAGGGCGCTTATCTGAAACAACTAATGCGGGGTGTGCCCGATCCTGCCACGCACCGTTTTTATTTCGATCATGGTACGGCCGGACTCGATTCGCTGTATGCTCCTTACCAGCAACGGGCAGACAGCATCTTTGCTGCGGCTGGATATAAAAAAAATGAAAACTGGGTGTCACTGCAATTTGAGGAGGCTGCTCATAACGAAGCCGCCTGGCAGCAGCGGATTGATCAACCATTAAAATTCCTTTTAAAGAAATAAACAGCTATGCGATACCTGATACTGTTTGCTTTTGGTGCTACATTTTTTCTGTCGTGTAAAACAGCGAAGAATAGTTTTGCCACACCGGGCGATGCTGTCGCCAGCACTACCGCTGGTCCTGTACGTGGATTCAGTACAGCCGGTATTTATATTTTTAAAGGAATTCCATATGCACAGGCGGAAAGATTTATGCCACCCCGGCCACTGACTTCATGGAAAGAAGTGCGGAGTACCGTTTCTTATGGACCTGCGTGTCCGCAAAACACGCCAAAGGTGATCAATGAATCGGAGTTTTTCTTTCATCATGACTTTGGTTTCCCGTCAGAAAACTGTCTGTCATTAAATATCTGGACACCAGGCATCCAGGATCATCGCAAACGCCCGGTGATGGTATGGTTGCATGGAGGAGGTTTTGCAACCGGATCGGGCAATGAACTGCCTTCTTATGATGGAGAAAATCTGAGTCGCAAAGGAGATGTGGTAGTCGTGAATCTCAACCATCGGTTAAATGTGCTGGGCTTCCTGGATCTGTCTGTCTTTGGCGAAAAGTATAAGTCTTCCGGCAATATAGGTATGCTGGATATTGTGGCTGCGTTGCAATGGGTAAAAGAAAACATCCGCTCCTTTGGCGGCGACCCGGACAACATCACCATTTTTGGTCAGTCTGGCGGTGGCCGCAAAGTGACGGCATTGTTATCGATGCCCGGGGCAAAAGGATTGTTTCATAAGGCCATCATACAAAGCGGAGCAGGGCTTTCTTTTTACAATAAAGACGAAAGCCAGCGTATTGGAAAACTGGTAGCAGCCCGGTTGGGATTAACTGAATCGACGATTGATTCTATTCAGCGTATTCCCTATGAAAGATTGCGCGAAGCAGGCGAGGAGGCATTGAAACAATTAAATGAAGAGTATCGCCGGCAGGCACGTACACTGGATGGATTCAATGTGCGATGGAGCCCTGTCATTGATAATGATATTATTCCATATCAGCCGGGTGATCTGCGCTCCAATGAATTTTCGAAAGGAATACCCATCATTATAGGATCCAATAAACATGAGTTTATTGCCGCTTTCGACAAAACGGGGCCTTTTCAACAACCCAGCGAGCAGGAAGCGATGGCGCAGTTGGCTATCCGCTATCCGGGTATGGCAGAGGCATATGCTACTGCTGTGAAGCAGGCCTATCCGGATACCAAACGGCCTCTCGATCTGCTGGAGATTGACAGCCGCACACGCGCAGCCAGTTTGCAGTTGGCGGCTATTAAATCAGCAGCCAGCACCGTATATAATTACCTGTTTACCTGGGAATCGCCTGTATTGGATGGACGCTTCCGGTCTGCTCATTGCCTGGAACTCCCCTTTGTATTTAATAATGTGGAGAAATGCCGTGAAATGACAGGGCTGACCAAAGAGGCGTTTCAACTGGGTGATCGTATGAGCCAGTCCTGGATAAACTTTGCCCGCACCGGTAATCCTCAGTATAACAAACTGCCTGACTGGAAGGCTTATCTGCCTGCCAATGGTAATACATTGCTGTTTAATGCTACACCAAAACTGGTGCAGCATCATGACAGAAAATTGCTTGAGCTGGCCGCTACTAAAAATTGACAGGCATGAAATTATTATATGGATTGTTGCTGATCCTGTCTTTTTCAGGAAAAATACAGGCGCAGCAACTGGAAAAGATCTGGGAAACGGATAAAATATTTTCCTCGCCGGAATCTGTAATGTATGACAGCGCCAGCCGGCTTATTTATGTATCCAGTATCAATGGCAATTCAGGAGATAAGGACGGCAACGGGTTTATTTCACGGCTTTATTCTGATGGTAGTGTGAAGGATCTGCACTGGATAAAAGGTTTGGATGCCCCCAAAGGCATGGCTGTTTATAACAACCGGCTCTATGTAGCCGATATTGATCATCTGGTAGAGATTGATAGGAACACAGGAAGTATTCTCAACAGGTATACATCAGCCGATGCCGTTTTTCTCAATGACGTAGCTGTAAGTGGCGATGGCATTGTATATGTATCAGACAGCCGGGCCAACCGCATCTTCCGGCTAAAAGAGAGCAGACTGGATGTATGGTTAACCCATCCTGAATTTTCCAAAACCAATGGCCTGCTGGTACGTGGACGTTATTTATATATTGGCTCTACCGTTATTCACCGTGTTAACAGGCGTAATAAACGCATAAAAGTTATTCAGGAGGATTGCGAAGGAATTGATGGACTGGTAGAAAATGAAAAAAGAGAGCTGATATTCTCCAACTGGTTTGGACGTATTGTAATGAGAAAGCAACGAAAATTGAAAGTTCTGTTGTACACGAAGGAGCAACAGATCAATACTGCTGATATTTTTTACAGTCCGGAATTAAAATTATTGCTGGTACCTACTTTTCTGGATAACCGGGTACTGGCTTATCGCATCAATTATTGAGAGGAATGATACGTATGGGAAAACAAATAAGAAGACTCTTCAGCATATGCCTGGTATGTCTGTGTATGAAAGTAAGTGCACAGACATCTTTCCTGTCGGCTGATGGCGTAGCGGTTTTTTACCCGGCCGGATTTGATTCAAGCCGCACGCTGCCGTCATTTGCTGTGCGGGAGCCATTATTGCCGAAACAGGGTATACCGGCAGACTGGACACTGAAGCCCGTGTTTTCGGTACAGGAAGGAAAAGCCGTAGTGACCATTGCGTACCAGGGCCGTGCCGATCTGTATGGCAATGGTGAAGTAGCGGGACCACTGCGACGCAATGAAACAAGTGTGCAATTGTGGAATACGGACAACTATGCATACGGTAAGGCAAATGGAGAACGATTGTATCAATCGCATCCCTGGCTCATGGGTGTGCGGGAAGATGGCTCATCTTTTGGCATTATTGCCGATCATACCTGGAAGGGTACGGTGCAGGCCGGCAATCCCATTGTGTTTACGGCAGAAGGCCCTTCATTTCGGGTTATCATACTGGAGCAACCAGACCCGGCTTCACTGATGAAAGCGCTGGCCAGGCTTACCGGCACTATTGAACTGCCTCCTCTTTGGGCACTTGGATATCATCAGAGTCGTTATTCCTATTATCCCGATACAAAACTATTGCAGATTGCCCGCGGCTTCAGACAGCACCAGATGCCGGCCGACGTGTTGTGGCTGGATATTGATTATATGCAGCAGTATAAGATCTTCACATTTGACCCGGTATATTATCCTGACCCGCGCAAGACAAATGATTCATTGCATGCGCTCAGTTTTCGTACAGTTTATATGATTGATCCCGGAGTAAAAAAAGAAGATGCTTATCCGGTATATGAGAGTGGCAGCCGGGGCAATCACTGGGTATTGAATAAAGAAGGGTTGCCGTATGTAGGGAAGGTATGGCCGGGTGATTGTGTATTTCCGGATTTTACCCGACCGGCTACACGTGCGTGGTGGGCATCACTGTACAGCGATTTTATGAAAAAAGGGATTGATGGAGTATGGAATGATATGAATGAACCAGCCGTTTTTGACGGACCGGATGGAACCATGCCCGAAGACAATGTGCATCGTGGCGGCGAGGAACTTCCGCAGGATATACATCGCCGGTATCATAATGTATACGGTATGCTCATGGTCAAGGCCAGCAGGGATGGTATTGCAAAAGCCAACCCCGGCAAGCGTCCTTTTATTCTCTCACGCGCCAGTTTCCTCGGCGGACAGCGATATGCCGCTACCTGGACGGGCGATAATTTATCCAGCTGGCAGCACCTGAAAATGGCCACACCCATGGTATTGAACCTGGGCTTATCCGGTCAGCCTTTTTCGGGCCCTGATGTAGGTGGTTTCAGCGGAGAGCCCGATCCCATTCTCTATGCTCACTGGATGAGTGTGGGGGCATTCTATCCTTTCTTCCGGGGGCATGCATCCAAAAGCACTAAATACCGTGAGCCCTGGGAATTGGGTCCTATGGCCGAAGCGGAATCACGCAAAGCGCTGAACAGGCGGTATCGGTTGCTGCCTTATCTGTATACCTTATTCAGGGAATCATCCCTCACGGGAATGCCAGTAATGCGGCCGGTTTTCTTTGCTGATCCTAAAGATACTTTGCTGCGAAGAGAGCAGGAGGCGTTTATGCTGGGAGGCAATCTGCTGATAGTACCCAAATCGGCTCGTGATCCGCATCTGCCGGCAGGCAAATGGTTGCCGGTGGCGTTTAACGACGAACAGCCTGGTAAGGAAGCCGTGCAGCCGGATGTGTATATAAAAGGGGGAACAATTGTACCGCTCACAAGCCACCTGCTGCAAAGCACTGCCGGTTACCGCGCCGACTCGCTTGTGCTGCTGGTTTGTCCCGATACTAATAATAAGGCGGAAGGTATCGTATACACCGATGCCGGCGAAGGCTATGCCTATCAGCAGGGCGGGTATGAAGAGATCCGGTTTATGGCCGGCATCCGTAACAGACAGCTTACCATTACCGCCAGGCATCAGGCCGGTAACTGGCAAAAAAGCATACGCTTTATTAAAATTGGATTGGTTACTGATAAAGGTATCCGCTATTCAGGTTGGGTAAAAGGCCCTGAAGCTACCATACGTTTTTGATCTTCTTTTCGGCATACCTATTACGTTCATCCCCCTGGTACCTGCGCTCCTGTACATTCATTTTTTTAGCCGGTTACTATTTTGTTGGTTTGTGCGGTAATCATACCAGCGTATGCCGCAAAAACCACGATTAAGTCTTTACTGGAAATGTCAGCTGACAGGCTGGGCCGTGGCTTCGCTCTACTGGGGCTATGCAGGTTTTACAGGTACACGGTTCAGTTATGTACTGGCCGTCGTCCATTTTGTGGCAGATATGGCCATGTATATTGGGCTCACCCATTTATTCAGGACCATCTCCAAACGTTATGGCTGGCAGCATCTCGCTCCCGGGCCATTGCTGGCACGTATCATTCCTGCCACCGTACTGCTGGGGTTTGGATTTTTGTTTCTTACTGCAGGCAAATCATACCTGGTAAGATGGATATTTGAACCGGATTTTGCCGACTCCTGGAGCAGTTATTTCAATTCACAATGGGAGCCGCTGCTGGTTACCGGCATTCGCCTGATGGCCATCTGGGTGCTGGCCTATTACCTGTATCAGTATGCCCAGCGTGAAATAAGGGCCACAAGGGAGAGTGCCCGGCTTGCCTTAATTGCCAAAGATGCACAACTCGATAACCTGACTGCACAGCTTAATCCTCATTTCTTTTTTAATTCATTGAATAATATCAAAGCACTTGTGCTGGCCGATCCTCAGTCGGCACGAAGGGCTATCGACCTGCTTTCTGATCTGCTGCGTACATCGCTTTACCGGAGAGATGTGCTGCAGATACCTTTGCGCGATGAGCTGACATTGATCAACGACTACCTGGAACTGGAAAGAATGCGTTTTGAGGAACGCCTGCAGGTGGAGATAAATGTAGAAGAAAATCTGCTGATAATACCTGTGTTGCCGCTAAGCATACAGGTGCTTGTAGAAAATGCCATTAAACATGGTATTGCCCAACGAAAGGAGGGAGGTGTGATCCGGATTGCTGTTGCAAAGAATGACGCAAATCTGCTGATCAGTGTTTCCAATTCCGGCCATTTATCTGGCGGGCCCGATAATGGACTTGGATTGAAAAATCTGCGGGAGCGCCTGCAATTACAGTATAATGGAGCAGCAGGTTTCTGGTTAAAAGAACTGCCCGAAGGAACCGTGTGTGCTCAAATAAAATTACCCCTGCATGCAAGTATATCGAACCCTGGTCATTGATGATGAAAGACTGGCCAGGGAAGAGATCAAACAATACCTGGCCGGCTACCCCGACTTTGTTGTGGCTGGCGAAGCGGCTGATGCAGATTCGGCTGCAGCCCTTATCCATGAGTTGAAGCCCGATCTGCTTTTCCTGGATATTCAAATGCCCGAACGCTCGGGTATTGATTTGCTCGAATCGCTGGAAACTGTTCCCGACGTGATCTTTACCACGGCTTATGATCAGTATGCAGTAAAAGCATTTGAGCTCAATGCGCTGGATTATTTATTGAAACCCATACGCAGCGAGCGTTTTGAACAGGCAGTTGCGCGGGTACGTACCCGCTTTAGTTCTACTGCTGCCATGCCCAGTTTTTTTGTGAAAGAAGGAGACCGTTATCATTTTATACGTATCAGCGATATTTATTTAATAGAATCTGCTGGCAATTATGCCTGTCTGTATAGCGGCAACCGTAAGTTTTACCTTAAACGATCGCTTAATCAACTGGAGAAAAGCCTTGGTGTTCATTCGTTTTTCCGTATCAACCGAACCGAACTGGTCAACACCGGCTATATCAAACAACTTTTATCGCTGCCCAGGGGCAAAATAAATGTGGTGTTACAGAATGAAAAGATACTCGAAGTGTCGGGGCGGCAGTCCAGCGCGCTCAGAAATAAATTAGGGATCTGACATCTTTATATAAAGGAAGAAGCCTGCCTGCCAGGCGGCAGTGCTTTTTCCCGTTCCGGCAATCCTGGTGCCGGCGATTTAATTATTCAAATAAAAAATGATTTTATGAAATCGGTGATTTTACTGACCCTGCTGTGCCTGTTTGCGAATACATACAGCCAGGGGCAATCGTTGGTAGATAGCATTAAAAAAAATCCGGCATATATTGTCGAAGACAGCATACTGATCAAGACCCGCGATGGGGCACAGGTCTCCGCATGGGCTATGCGTAAAAGAAATGTAACGGGACCCCAACCCACCATTATGCAGTTTACGATCTATGCACGGCAGACCGATATCCGAAAAATGAAGGATGCGGTGGATCGTGGCTATGCGGCGGTGATGGCCTATACACGTGGTAAACGGTATAGCTCCGATGAGCCGGTGCCTTACGAAAAAGATGGCCGGGATGCGTATGATGTCATTGAATGGATCACACAACAACCCTGGAGCAATCAGGAAGTAGGTATGTGTGGCGGAAGTTATAACGGATTTACGCAATGGGCGGCTGCTAAAAACCTGCATCCTGCGCTGAAAACAATCGTCACATCGGCTTCCGCAGCTCCCGGACTCGATTTTCCCATGACCAATAATGTGACAATGAGTTTTGCTTTTCCCTGGACCTATTATGTATCGAATAATAAATTCCTGGACGAAACAGATTATCGTGGCCCACACTGGGAAGATCTCTATAGTAACTGGTATGAAAAAGGAAGCAGTTACCGCTCGCTTGATACGTTGGTTGGCCGCCCCGGTAATCACATGTTTCAACGCTGGCTCGATCATCCTGCTTACGACTCCTACTGGCAATCCATGATACCCTATAAAGAAGATTTTGCCCGTATCACCATTCCTGTCCTGAGTACTACCGGTTATTATGATGGAGGACAGATCGGAGAACTTTATTATTTCAGGGAGCATTTGAAATACCTGCCCAATGCACAGCACTACCTGTTGATAGGACCCTATGGTCATTTTGGCTCACAGGGTTATCCCGATTCGGTCTACAATGGTTACCGGATCGATAATGTGGCGAGGATTCCCATTCATACGATCATTTTCGAATGGTTTGATCATATTTTCAAAGGAAAACCATCGCCTGCTATCCTGAAAGACCGGGTGAATTACCAGGTTATGGGCACGAATACCTGGAAGTCTGCAAGCAGCATTGAGGCCATGAGCAATGCTAAACTGAGGCTTTATTTAACAGATAAAAACAGTGTGGGCGAATATGGCTTAAGCAGCCAGCCAAAGGCGAAAGGGTTTTTGCAGCAGGAGATTGATTTCAAAGACCGGAGTACGCGCAACAGCTATTATTATTTTAATAACATCATATATGACCGGCTTTTTCCAAACAACGGGTTGCTGTTGTGGAGTGATCCGCTTACAGAAGATATGGAGATAAACGGGCGGTTTACCGGGCAACTGAAAGCTATGATCAACAAAAAGGATATGGATTTTAGCGTGGCATTGTTTGAAGTGCGTCCCGATAGCAGTTATTTCATGCTTTCTTATTTTATGGGTCGGGCCAGCTACGCCGGCAATACCCAAAAAAGACATCTGCTAAAACCAGGGAAAAAAGAAACGATCCCTTTTTCGAATACGTATATGGTGAGCCGTAAACTGGCGAAAGGAAGCCGGATTGCCATTGTGCTCAATATCAATAAATCGCCTTTTGAGCAAATCAATTATGGTACTGGAAAGGACGTGAACCGTGAAACAATTGCGGATGCCAGAGAACCGCTGCGCATCAAATGGTTTTGCGATAGTTATATAGATCTGCCTGTTTTCAGATCACTGCTGTCCGAGGGGAATTCCTATTAAAAAAGGTCATTTTCTAATCAGCTACTTACAGGTGATTTTGAACGCTTTTTAAAAGTAAAGCCCCTTTATAACATTCTTAGATATGGCTACAGGGCGTCAGGGTTCTTTATCCCATTTCCCTACCATATTCTCTTATTTTTTCTTGTGAACCACATCGGCCTGCCGGCCGTGGAGGCAAAAAGACGGAATTAAAAGCAGGTACGAAACGGGGAACAGTATTATGCGGACAGTAGACTATTCGATCATTTCCAGTTTAATTGCTTGGTCCGGACGCTTCGTTTCAATAGTAAAGGCAGTATGATAGCTTTTCGAAAGGATAGCTATTTTCTCCGGACAGTAGTGGTTTTCAAATAAAGCAATAAGCCGCCTGATAAAGGGGGCTTATTGCTTTATTAATTATTTAATAAGAATTATTCTGTCCGCATATCGCTGGCAGGATTGCGAATGGCGGCTTTATAGGTTTGCGACATAATCGTAAACAACCCGATAGCGAGGAAGAAAAGAAAACAGCCAAGCGGCCATAATAAACCGAATCCCGCTCTCAATGGGAAATTCTGCAGAAACAAGAAACCCGCGGTATAGCCAATAGGCACAGCAATGCAACCTGCTATCAGCAATAAGCGAAAGAACCCTTTTGACAAAAGGCGGATCAGCTGTTTTTCACTGGCGCCTATGATTTTTCGGATACTGATCTCTTTTCTTTTTACTTCTACTGTGTACATCACCAGGCCCAGCAGGCCCAGCGTGGCAATGGCCATGGCCATAAATGCGAGGTAACCCAACAGTGAGATAGTGGCTTTTTGAGAGTTGCTCTGATCCCATTCGTCCGCAAGCCAGCTGCTTGCTGTAGGTGTTGTATTGGACGGCAACAAGGGTTTTAGCAGATCCGTGACCTGTTGTTGAAACTGAGCCGGATTGACTCCAGCATCGGTTGTGAGGTACAGGTAGTTGTATGCCTGAGCACGCGAGCGGAAGGCGAGTGGCCGTATTGGTATGCCGGCGCTTTCATAGGCAAAGTCCCTGAGTACCCCGGCAATCGTCAACCGGGTAGAATCGTTGATATGCAGTGCCTGGCCAATAGCCTGATCGGCTGTTTTAAATCCAAGCGTCTTCACGGCCTGCTCGTTGATCAGTATGGAGGATTCATTACCTGTTGCTGCACCCGGATCAAAATTTCTGCCGGCCATCATTGTAAATCCCATCTGCCTGATAAAGGCAGCATCTGCGTAGTAATAGTTGAGGCCGAATGCATCTTTTTGATCGCTGATCCATACGGGCATATTCATTCCGCTGAAATGTTTGGTAAACCGGGTAGAAGCAGCACCGGCAGCCTGTATGCCATTCACGTTATTTAACTGCTGAAGTGCCAGCTCTTCGTTGATGCCCTGTAGCGGCACCACCAGCACATGTTCTTTTTTGAAACCAGGATCTGCGGCAGCCAGGTAGGAAAACTGGCGATAAAAAGCAACCAGGAAAATGATAATAACCAGTGAAAGACTGTACTGAAATACGATCAGCGCTTTGCGGATATTGATCCTGCCCATGATACGTGCTGTAGACATACTTTTCAGTACACGCAAGGGTTGAAAAGAAGAGATGAGCCATGCGGGAGACGCTCCGGCCAGTAACCCGGTCAGCAGCGCAAAGACGAGCGAGCCAATCGCCAGTGGCAGGTTATATTGGAATGAGGAAGGGATAAATTCGTAATCGTCGTTAAAGGGCGCATAGCGGATAATGAAGGTCAGCAGTATCCAGGCAAAACCCAGGGCAAGCAGGGCCATGGTTATTGCTTCGGTAATATATTGTGTAAATATCTGTGCGCGGCTGGCACCTGTTACTTTCCTTACACCGACCTCTTTGGCGCGGGTGAGTGAGCGGGCAATCGACAGATTGGTATAATTGAAACAGGCAGACAATAAAATGATGAGGGCAATACCAATCTCAAAATAAAACTTGGTCCAGGAGCTGCCTCCGGATAGTTCATTCTGCAATAATTCACTGCCCGGGTTTATTTTTTTGATCGGTTGGGTAGTGAAATGAACAATACCATCTTTATTTTTACTATTGAGTGCGGCAGCAAAATTGTTGAGCGTGTTGCGGAAACTGCTTTCGCGGTATCCTTTTTTCAATAAAGCGTAGGTATAACCGCTATTGAAGGCAAACCAGTCTGTTGTTTTCGGATCCAGCAGTTTGGCTGCTTCCAGTTGCTTTACCGTGGCATATGAGGCAAAGGCATCAAACTGGATATGCGATTTTGCCGGAGGCTCAGCCAGCACACCGGTTACGGTGAAGTTTACTCCATTTTCCAGCGTCAGCAACTGGCCAATTGCATTGGTCTTTCCAAAATATTTTTCAGCAGTTGCCTGGCTGATCACTACGGTGTTGGCCTCCTGCAGTGCGGTGGCTTTGTTGCCGCTGGCGAGTGTAAATCCAAATACAGTAAAGAAAGAAGGCTCTGTATACGCTCCATTTACATACAGCTCCTTGCCGGCAGCCGTGGCCTTACCATTGAAGGCAGGATAAATGGTTACCGCCGATTCAATGCCTTTGTCTTCCAGCGCCAATTCCTGTTCAAGCGGCAGGGGAGTGCTGGCCATTTTCCATTGCTCACCCGTTTGTTTTTTATAGGCAGTGAGTATACGATAGGTACGACTGGCATTGGGATGAAAAGAATCAAATGAAAGCTGATCCTGCAGGCGGATCATGATCATCATCCCTACCGTCATACTCAGGCCCAGCCCAAATACATTGATAAAGGTGATCAGTTTGTTTTTGCGGAAGTTGCGAAAAGCAATTTTTAAATCGCCGGCTAGCATAATGGGCAGATGTGTGATGATTACAAATTAAGTACAAAGCAGGGGTCAAACCCAATGCCTGACTCGATGCTATTGGTTGTCAATAGAATAGATATTCTTTTTGCTGTCCGGTGTTCGTTTCCGTTACAATAATATGTGCGATTGTGAACAGCTATAGTATTGTACAGCGTCGGAAAATGAGAAGAAGCCGGCTATTTCTTCCCATTTTTCTGATTCCACAACGGTTTTTGGCGTAACACTTTCTGGTGTATGGGACAGTTTGGGCCATGTGCACCGGGAAGGAAACCCGTGCTCATCAGAAACTCATTGACGATTTCGCCACCCGTAAACCGGAATGTTTTCTTAAAGAGTTTCACCCATTCTTCTTTGGTTTTGGGGTGATGGTGTTCCAGCCATTTTTCAAAAGAACCAAACTCTTTTTGCAACAGCAGGATGGCTTTGGCATTTTCTATTGCGGCGTTTATCTTAAGCCGGTTTCGGATGATGCCGGCATCGGCAAGCAACCGCTCCCGGTCTGCCTCTTTATAGGCGGCTACTTTTTTTATACTAAACTGGCTGTATGCTTTTCGAAAAGACTGCTCCTTTTTCAGGATCGTTTCCCAACTAAGTCCTGCCTGGTTGATTTCCATGATCAGCCGGCCAAACAGTTCGTTGTCGTCGTGTATCGGAAAGCCATAATGGTTATCATGATAATTTTTATGAAGTGCCCTTCTCTCTTCGGGCTGCATGCTATCAATATAATTGCAGTAAGACATATAACAACAGGGGTAATAATTAGCTAAATAGTATGATCTATCTGCAAAAATAAGTCAGTAGCCTCCAAAATGCATCCAAAGGTTGTTTTTAACCCTTATGCCAAATAAGCCCCTCAATCAGGTAAATACTATATTTATAGTCTAAGAATCTTTTTTGGTATGATACAGGATTTACTGAAAGCTATTCATTCCTTTTATCCGGTGGGGATTAACAACATCATGGCAAAGTATGGGGGATTTGCGGCATTCCGGACTATTCTGTCAAATAAGATAAACAGCGTGATGGAAGGTGAGAGTACATCGTGGAGTAGTCTGGTTTATGAATTGGGGAAAATTTTTGCGGATCGCCCGATAATGGATCAGTCTTACAATCAATTTCCTTCTTATCTGCTCTCCATTACTTTTTTCGAGAAAGATGACGGTGAAATAAAATTAGAGAGACGTTTGCTTGTGAATGTTTCTCTTTTATGCTCTTATTACACGATATTTTTTGAGACAAGGATAAATGTCAGATCAAATAACGGGGGACTGCTTCCGGGATTTGCGCCTGGCGTTTTCAGTCTTTACTCGACCAATGATCCAGCACAAAACAGGATTGATGCAATTAAAATGCTGGTGGAGGCTCATTTCAAAGGATATCAGTTTGCCTATCATAAAACACTTTTTGATTACTGTATTGAAGGTTGTGGTACCTACAGCAATTGGCAGGAATATGAGGCAGGACAAAAATATCCTGTCTATTCTTATCTCTTCGACAGCCACCTGCTACTCCAAAATATACTTATAGCAGATTAAGATGCTGACGAAAAAGAAAAACAAGCATGTTCTCTGGCACGTTTATTTTTTTTCCTGGGCAAAGGTTTGGAGCTGTTTTTACCTTCTAAAGAGAAATTTATTAATAGGATATAAGACGGAGTTGATCCGGATCAAATTAGGAAAGACCGGGATGCTTAAAAAGCCGGAACAGTGCTGATTAAATAGATTGAGGAGACCGACATGCAGATAGTATGGATTTTGTGCGTTTAAGAAATGTCATTTTCACATTTTAAAAATTAATATTTCATTATTTTACCGTTAATTTGGCCACCAATTCTGATTGTAGCTGCTTGTCTGATACTGTTTTACATAATGAGTCTGAATATGTTGCTGCCATGCAATGCGGGGATAAGGAAGCCTTTACCATCCTTTATCGCCACTATAGCCCACGCTTATATGCCGGCATTCTCCGTATCGTAAAGGATCCGCTTTCTGCGGAAGAGATTATCCAGGAATTATTTACCCGTGTATGGATGAAACGTGAGCTGCCGGGATTACAGGAAAATTTCACCGGTTATATTTATCGTATTGGCCAGCGGCTGGTTTTTGACTTTTTCAGGAAGCTGAAAAAGGATCGTCAATTGCTGGAGCGGTTCCGCAAACTGGCCGAAGAGCAATACGATCCCATAGAAAAAGAATTGCTTCGGAAAGAATCGTCGAAGTTGCTTCGCCGGGCCATTGAGCAACTTTCTCCTCAGCAGCAACGGGTGTATCAGCTTGTCAAAATTGAAGGTTGCACGTATAAACGTACGGCAGAGATCATGGGGATATCTCCATTAACAGTAAAGGAATACCTGGTGGCTACCAAAAAAGCCCTGCAGCATTATATGATCAATCACATGGATCACCCATTGTTGATAGCCGGACTTCTTGCCGGAGGCATTTCGCTGTTCTGATAGGTAAAAAATCTGTTTCCGGTTCTTTTCTTCGTCAGCCTGTGGCGAAACAACATTTAACTACACGATCTCCCTCGCATTAAATTTTTTTTAAGTTATATCCCCCCATTTCCTGGTCAGCCCCGTTGATGGTAAAATAAACTCCCAAGCGTGGCTTATACACCAGACCAGTACAAAGAACTGTTTGAACGGCTTATTAACTCCAGCCTCTCGCCAGAGGAGACTCAGCAGTTGCTCGACTGGCTGGGCAGCAACGACCACGATCCTGTGGCTGCCGAGTTGATCCTGAAGCAACTGCAGGCAGCAAATGACCAGCCTGATGAAGCTACCCTGCAGGCTTTAGAAACAAGACTTAACAATATACTTCTTCTGGACAATGAGCAGCAGATCGCTGAAGTGCATCGCATACCTTTTTACCGAAAGGCAGGCTGGCGTGTGGCCGCAGCAGTGGCGGTTTTGCTGACCGTTGCCGGCCTGTATCTGATTATTGATCGTAAGCCAGCCAGTCCGCCACCACTTGTACAATCCGATACACCGGCCGATATAGCGCCCGGCAGGGAAGGAGCTATTCTTGAATTGTCGGATGGTCGTAAAATGGTGCTTGACAGCCTGGGCAATGGTATGGTAGCCACCCAGGAAGGTTCTGCGATTGTGCTTAACAATGGAGAACTGCAGTATCAATCTGCCAGTGCTGCCAGCGAAGTGGTGTACAATACTGTTTCAACTCCCAAGGGCCGTCAGTTTCGTCTGCAACTGGCCGACGGTACAAAAGTGTGGCTCAATGCAGCTTCATCACTGCGTTATCCGGCAGTTTTTGCAGGCAATGAAAGATTGGTGGAGGTGACCGGTGAAGTTTATTTTGAAGTAGCGAAACAAATGGATGAATCGGGGAAAAGAAAACCATTCCGGGTAAAAATCAATGACCAGACACAGGTAGAAGTGCTGGGTACACATTTCAATATCAACTCCTACGCCGACGAAGCATCTATCAATACCACCCTGCTCGAAGGAAGTGTACGTATCCTGAATGGTCAGCAAAATACATTGCTGCAGCCAGGGCAGCAGGCACAGGTCAACAGAAAGTCTGCCGGATCGCAGGCAATCAGGGTTACCAATGAGATATCACTCGATAAAGTAATGGCCTGGAAAGACGGACTATTCGATTTCCAGGATGCCTCGCTCGAAGAAGTGATGCGTCAGCTGGAGCGATGGTACGACCTGGAAATTGTATATGAAAAAGGAATTCCCAAACTGGAGTTTGTAGGTAAAATGGGGCGTGATCTGAGTCTGGCAAATGTGCTGCGCGGACTGGAAATGTCAAATGTTCATTTCAGGATTGAAGAAGGTCGCCGGTTGGTGGTCTTCCCGTAAATAAGTATAAATGTTGTCGTAAAGGACTATCAATAAAAAGCCGCCTCGGACGGCCATCCGGGCGGTAAGGTTTGATGGTCCAAATGTCAAGTTCTGGTAAACTTTAATTTTTAAAATCAAACCGATGCGAATTTATGCAAAAAAATGCTCTTTGTGATCCGGGGACTGCTGACCGGTTCCCTTACCCGGGGACATTAGCCGGTATTAATCCGGCGGGGAAACGGCCACAGTGGCTTCGTGATCTGACCAAAATGCTGTTCATTATGAAGTTAATAGCCGTATTATTACTCATGGGCATGCTGGCTGCCAGTGCAAAAGGTCGCTCGCAGACCATTACTTACTCTGCCAGGAATGCGAAAATAGCACAGGTATTCAAAGCTATTGAGACACAAACCGGTTACACGGTGTTTGCCAACAAAGACTTATTAAAAGGAGTAAAACCGGTTTCTGTTTCTGCCAGGCAAATGCAACTCACCGAGTTTCTGAATGCCGTACTGGCCGATCAGCCTATTGGGTATGAAATCCACAACAAGACAATTTTTATTAAAACCAGACCTGCTTCGGAGACCACGGCATTACGCCCTGTTACGACTATTCCTGCAGAGCGACCGCCGTTGGAGTTTACGGGTGTTGTGTTAAGCGAAGATGGCAGCCCACTGGCCGGGGCTACGGTAACGATAAAAGGTGCCCGCACTTCAGTTATTACGAATGCAGAAGGGCATTTCTCTATCAATGCAGATGCCGGTCAGGTACTGGTGATCTCATATATCGGGCATCAGCCGCAGGAAATTACGGTAGATAGTAAAAATCTTAACCTGTCGGTCCGCCTCAAAAAACAGGATACCGAAATTGAACAGGTAGTTGTGACAGCCCTGGGTATTACCCGCAAGTCAAAAGCGCTTACCTACAATGTGCAGGAAGTAAAAAGCGAAGAGATCAATCGTGTAAAGGATGCCAACTTCATAAACAGCCTCAATGGCAAGGTGGCGGGTGTTACGATCAACTCCAGTGCGGGTGGTATTGCCGGCTCTTCGCGTGTGGTCATGCGCGGCTCCAAATCACTTTTTGGAAATAATAATGCGTTGTATGTGGTAGATGGTATTCCACTGCCCAGCCTTACCACTACCCAGCCCAATGATATCTTCACCGGATCGGGTGTGAGCGGCGATGGTATATCCAATATCAATCCCGATGATATCGCTTCTGTATCGGTCCTCACTGGTCCTGCTGCAGCAGCCCTTTATGGCAGTGCGGCTGCCAACGGTGTCATACTGGTTACTACCCGAAAAGGAGAAAAAGGGAAACTCAACCTGAGCATCACCAACACAACTAATTTCTTCAGCCCATTTGTATTACCCCGCTTTCAGAATACCTATGGTTCAGACGAAGGAAGTTTTTACAGCTGGGGAGCCAAACTGGATAAACCAACCGATTACGATCCGGCTGATTTCTTTCAGACAGGTATCAACGTCATGAATAGCATATCGCTGTCTACCGGTACAGATAAAAACCAGACCTATTTCTCAGCGGCATCTACCAATGCAAAGGGAATTGTGATGAACAATAAGCTGAACCGCTACAATTTTTCTATCCGTAATACAGCCAGCCTGCTCGACGACCGGCTTAATCTCGATCTGAGCCTGATGTACATCACACTGCAGGAGCAGAATATGCTTTCGCAAGGCCAGTATTTCAATCCGCTGGTCCCCATTTACCTGTTTCCGCGCGGTGATGATATTGAAAAGTACCGGATTTATGAACGGTATAATCCATCACGCAATTTCAAAACTCAGTTCTGGCCTTTTGGCGATATGGGTTTTCAAATGCAGAATCCTTACTGGATCACCCAGCGCGATATGTTCAATAACGATAAGGAACGTTATCTCATGAGCGCCGGATTGAAGTATACACTCAATGACTGGATCAATGTCACCGGTCGGGTAAAATATGACCGTAATACGACTATTGCCGAAAAACGTTTCTATGCGTCTACCGCCGGTCTCTTTGCTTCTGATGCAGGTGCTTATCATCACAACAGCATGGGAACAAAACAGCTCTATACAGATGTGATGGCGAATATCAACAGAAATATCGGCAACGATTACATGCTGACTGCCAACGTTGGCGCCAGCCTGATCAATGATCAGTATGACCAGGATAGCTATGGAGGCAATTTGCAGAGTGTGCCCAACCTGTTTACATTCAGCAATGTAAACAATACACAGGCTACAGCCACGCAAAATGGTTATCACGACCAGACACAATCAGTATTTGCCAGCGCGCAGTTGTCTTACCGCAACCGGATATTTGTAGATGCCACCGGACGCAATGACTGGTCATCTGCACTTATCAATACCAACGCCAAATCGATCTTCTATCCTTCGGTTGGTGTGTCTGGTATTGTAAGTGATCTGCTTAACCTGCACTCCAGTGCGGTTTCATTTATCAAGGTGCGCGGTTCCTATAGCGAAGTGGGTAATGCACCGCAGCGTTTTGTGACTATTGCGACCTATCCCATTATTGGTGGTTTTCCGGTTACCAGTTCTTACCTGCCTGCCACGGGCCTTCAGCCGGAAAGAACCAAATCATTCGAAGCAGGTCTTAATGTACGTTTCCTGCGCAATAAGATCAACCTGGATGTGACAGCGTACAGATCTGTTACCTACAATCAGCTGTTTAATCCCACACTCGCACCCAGTACCGGTTATTCCAGTTTCTATGTAAATGCGGGTGAAGTAAGCAATAAAGGTATTGAAGCCACGCTGGGCGTCAATCACCACATTGGTCCGGTATCGTGGAATTCCAACCTGGTATTTACACTCAACCGCAACCGCATCAACAAATTGCTGACCAGCAATACGAATCATATTACCGGACAAACCGTCACAGTGGATAGCCTGAGCGTGGGTGGAACCGGCAGCTATATGATGGCACTCGTGAAAGGAGGGCAGATGGGTGATATTTATGTAAACACACTGGTGGTAGATGAGCATGGATTTATAGATGTAGGTCTGCAAACCCAGACAGTAACGGCCGATCCCAATACATATATCAAAGCCGGTAATGCCAATCCACGGTATAATCTTGGCTTCCGCAACGGGTTTAGCTATAAAAATTTCAATCTCGACTTCCTGGTGAGTGCACGCATTGGTGGAGTGGGAGTATCGGTTACACAGGCTATAATGGATCGCTTTGGTGTATCGGAGGCTTCAGCGCTGGCGCGCGATAACGGTGGTGTGATTGTAAATGGCCAGAAGATTCCGGCACAGGCATATTATGAAGTAACCGGTGGCGGTGTGGCTGGTGTGGGATCCATGTATGTGTACAGTGCTACGAATGTAAGGCTGGCAGAAGCATCGTTAAGCTATACCATTCCGGCCCACGTATTTCATAATAAAATCAAAGGGATCACTGCATCTGTAGTAGGACGTAACCTGTTTATGTTCTACAATAAATCACCCTTTGATCCGGAACTTACTGCCAATACAGGCACCTATTACCAGGGTATTGATTATTTCATGCAGCCCAGTCTGCGCAGCGTAGGCTTTAGTGTGAAATTCCAATTCTG
This sequence comes from Chitinophagaceae bacterium, assembly GCA_047600605.1. Taxonomy (GTDB): domain Bacteria; phylum Bacteroidota; class Bacteroidia; order Chitinophagales; family Chitinophagaceae; genus CAYMZZ01. Next base: position 1,625,503 of record JASGKK010000002.1, read on the forward strand.
ATCATTCTTAATGTAATTATATCATGAAAACGGTGAAACAACCTTTTTATACATATTCCGGTTTGCTGGCCGGGTTGCTGATCCTCTTCAGCGCCTGTACCAAAAAGTTCAGCGACTATAATACCGACCCTTCGGCTGCCACGGAAGAGATGCTGGGGTACGACAATCTGTCTACCGGTGTTTTCTTTCCGCAGATGCAGCAAAATATATTTCCGGTAGCACAGCCGCCGGCATTCGGCGACGAAATGTACCAGATCGTGCAGAACCTGGCAGGCGATGTCTATTCTGGCTATATGGGTGCCAGCAACAACTGGTTTGGCTCAGCCAACAATACGACCTATGCCATGATCCCCAACTGGTATAATGCAGCCTTCGGCCGCGCATTTCTCAGCGTAATGCCTGCATGGTTGTCTATCAAGAAGCGTACAGAAGGTGATCCAGCCAGCCAGCATGTATTTGCCCTGGCGCAGGTGATGAAAGTAATGTCTATCCATCGCACAACCGATATGTATGGCCCGCTGCCTTATTTCAATTTTGGCAATGGAAGCGTATCTACCACGTACGATAGCCAGGAGAGTATTTATAATTCTTTCTTTGATGATCTCGATTTTGCGGTGACTACACTGGCCGATTTTGTGGAAAAGAATCCGGGACAGAAACCACTGGCACCTTATGACCTGATCTATGGAGGTGACTATGTAAAATGGATCAAATTTGCCAACTCGTTGCGTCTTCGCCTGGCTATGCGCATTGCCTATGCCAATCCGGATAAGGCAAAACTTAATGCGGAAGCTGCTGTCAACAATCCGTATGGTGTGATGACGGCCAATGACGATAATGCCCTGCTCAGAAGTGGTACAAAAGTAAATTTCAATAACCCGCTTTATATCATCTGCTTCAACTTCGATGATATCCGCATGGGGGCCAATATGGAATCGTTTCTTAAGGGCTACAATGATCCACGGGTTTCTTATATGTTTAACCGTGCACCCGATGGCGAGTTTCATGGTATCAGAAACGGCATTGTGATCAATAACAAATCAGCTTATTCACTTCCGTTCTCTACATTGAATGTGGCAGCGTCTACGCCAATTGTATGGATGATGGCGGCAGAAATGTATTTCCTGCGTGCAGAAGGAGCTGTGCGCGGATGGAATATGAATGGTACGGCACAAAGCCTGTATGAAACAGGCGTGCAGACCTCCTTTAACTACTGGGGTGCAGGTGGATTCAGTACATATATTGCTGATGCAGCCAGCCGTCCTGCTGGCTATACAGATATTTCCAGCAGCAGCAATAATGTAGGCGCTTCCAGCACATTACTCAGCAGTATTACCATCAAATGGGATGATGCGGCCAGTTTTGAGCAAAAGCTGGAAAGGATCATGACTCAGAAATGGATCGCTATGTATCCCGACGGACAGGAGGCCTGGTCTGAACTCAGAAGAACACGTTATCCTAAAGTATTTCCTGTAGTAAGCAATCAGAGTGGCGGTATCATAGGTTCAGGCGGATTTATTAAACGCCTTCCTTTTCCCCAGACCGAATATCAAAGCAATGCATCAGGTGTGGCCACAGGCGTGACAGCACTGGGCGGCATTGACAATATTGCAACAGCTCTCTGGTGGGATAAAAAACCTTAACAGCCATTATCAACTAATAGCTATAAACGAAGTAATAGTATGAGAAAAATTATTAACCGCCTGTTGTTGCTCCTGCTTCCATTGCTGGTAGTACAGTGCAGCAAACAGAATACGCCGGAGCCGCTTTCATTGCAGAATCCGCGCAAATACACGGATGAATATTATGCCAACCTGCGGGCATATAAAAAAACGGACCACCAGCTTTGCTTTGGCTGGTATGCTGATTATTCACAGACCTATTCGTATGGTCAGCATTTCATGGGCCTACCAGACAGTATTGATATCCTCAGCCTGTGGGGTGGTATTCCCGATAAAACAACGGAACCGGCCACATACGAAGAAATGCGTTTTTGCCAGCAGATAAAAGGTATGAAAATGGTAGTGCCTATTATCGTAGAGCTGGAAAGCAGCGGCTTTTCGATAGATGATGCCGGCCTGCAACAATATACAAACATGCTGGTTGATATGGTACTCGATAACGACCTCGATGGATTGGATATGGACTGGGAACCCCGCTCGGGTACTTACCTGGCCAGTGCAGCAAACTTTGCGAAAATGGTGGAGTATGCCAGCGAAAGACTGGGGCCTAAATCAGGCACGGATAAACTGCTGATTGTAGATTATTACAATCATACATTGCCTACTACTATCGAGCCTTTTCTGAATTATGTAGTTAACCAGGCCTATACCCAGGGCACTACCTCCAATTCAGGCACCAATCTGCAAACCCGCTATGACCGTGTAAGCAGCTGGTGTCCCCCCAATAAATTTATCGTAACAGAAAATATCGGTGACTGGTGGCAGAATGGCGGCTCTCCTTTTACAGAAATAAATGGCAATACCGTAAGCCCGGTAGACGGACAACGTATGTATTCGCTCGAAGGAATGGCACGCTGGCAACCACGTCAGGGTACCAAGGCCGGGTTTGGAGCTTTCTATTTTGGACGTGATTACAACTCAAATCCGCCGTATAAGTATATGCGTCGGGCAATTCAGGTAGCTAATCCGGCTGTACACTGATAGCAGGCAACTGTTTTATCGTTACTAAACTATTCAACAATGAAAAAAGTAAGTTATATACTATATGCGTTGCTGCTGATCGGGGCATTCGCACCGGGTTGCCGCAAAGCAGTCAATTTTAAGGATGCTATTTATTTTACCGGTACCGAGCAATCGCCCAGCACCAAATTCACTATCGAAGGACCGTCCAGCATGGGGGTATCTGTTACCTATTCGGCCAAGGCATCGGCCGATATCGGGATAAATGTAGATGTAGTACCCGCACTCGTAGAAGAGTATAATAAGAAATATGGTACTACCTACCAGTTTCTTCCCGCCAATAGCTATGAGCTGGAAACGAAACACCTCGTGATAAAAGCCGGTACCAATATTTCTGATGCGGTACGTTTTACTGTCACCTCACTCGACGATTTCCAGGAAGGGATTACCTATTGTGTACCCATCACGATTACCAGTGTCGATGGCGATCATGATGTGCTGGAAGCATCCCGTACGCTGTACATTATCATCAATCGTACGATCATTACTCAGGCCACCGCCCTTTCACCTAATTATTTTACCGTTCCTTCCTTCCTTACAGCCACTTCACTTGCCAGCATACCAAGACTTACGATGGAGTGCCGGGTATATGTGAACCTGTTTCAGACAGCCAATCCGTTTATTAGTTCTGTAATGGGGATTGAAGAAAATTTCCTGCTTCGTTTTGGTGATGTAAGTATTGCCAACAACCAGTTTCAGCTGGCTGGTGGCCTTGTTAATGGCAAGAAATTTCCGGTCAACAGCAAAGCTTTTTTCTCTACCGGGCAGTGGTATCATGTAGCCATCGTATACAACGGGTCTACCATGAGCCTGTATATAAATGGTGTGCTGGACAACTATACCGATGCTGAATCAGGTGGTGTTAATCTGACCGATAGTTATTCCGGCGGATTTCATATCGGGTATTCGGCCGGAGGTCGTTTACTGAACGGGTATGTGAGTGAAGCTCGCATATGGACAAAGGCTCTTACCGCCAAGGAACTGCAGAATAACCTCTGCTATGTAGACCCTACTACCGATGGTCTGCTGGCTTACTGGCGTTTCAATGAGCTGGATACAGACGGTACGGTACCTGATCTGACCGGTCATGGGTATAAGGCTGAACCGGCCCGTGCAGTCAGCTTCGTGACCGGTGTAAGATGTCCGTAATGAATTCTAATCAAGTAAAAAGCAGATTATGAAAAAACAATTCAATCAATATAAAAATATCGGTCTTTCCTTCCTGCTGGCCCTGACCTTTTTTTCGGCCTGCAAAAAAGAAGAGCTACGCTCAAAGGAGCTGATGGTCTATATGCTGGGTGATAAATCTTCGCTCACCAACGCCACTATCATGCCCTTTGTGCATAACCCCTTATCGGTAGAGGGCAATACCTCAGCAGAACTCTATGTATATGCCACCCGCGAAGTAGCCGCAGATATAACTATCAATATAGGAGCAGATCTTTCGGCCGTAGATGCATACAATGCAAAAAACGGCACACAGCACCTGCCTATGCCTGCTTCTGCATTCCGTATCGTCAGCACAGGCCCCTATACGATTCCTGCCGGTGCTGTCAGGTCAACCAATCCTATTCAGATTGAAATCACCGATGCAGCTGCACTCAACGATCCCAAAGGATATATCCTGCCTGTTGGTATCACCACTATAGAAAGTAAGGACAAAGGTGTGCAGGCGAGTACCACTCACCGTTACGTATATGTGAATGTCACTTACGAGTTCAATAATATTGAACGCAACCAGACTCCTTCATCTGCTACGTCAATGGTGCGTACGGGGTGGACGGCTACGGTGAGCAATACTACTTCCGGTGCTCCGGCAACCAACCTGCTCGATGGGAGCAACAGCACCGTATGGCGTTCCAGCAATAGCTCCACCGCTGCCAAATGGGTGGTCTTAAATATGGGTAGTGCACAAACGGTAAAAGGATTTGTGATTTCTCCCAATTACACTTCCACCACAGAAAATGCGACCAGCATGCTCATTGCCACCAGCAATGATAATATAACCTGGACAGAGCAGGGGCGCTGGACAGGTACAGGTCCTGCTACCGGCACTTCAGCAGCGGCACCCGATTTTAAAGGTGTTAATTTCATCGCCCCCGTCACGGCACAGTATGTGCGGTTTACCGTTACGGCACAAACCAGTACCAGCCGCGTGGGCATGGCAGAGATTAATGCGGTACAATAAATGACTGGCCTGCAGAAAGAGAACCCCGGCCTGGCAATCGTTAATAGTTAGCAGCATATTACTGAGGGGTAATATTCAATCGTCCGGGGTTTTCTCTTTCTGCCAGGCTTTTACCTTTGTTCTTCTTCAAGCAGTCAGGAGAAAGCATCTGCTATTTTATTAATAGCAGGTGCTTCTCCATTTTGTATTTTGCTGCATTAATTATTTCTAAAAGATCCTTTATGTATATACGTGTGATCACGAAGCTTACTTCACTGATTTTGCTGTTTGGCGCTCTGCAGGCCGGGGCACAGACATCTGTATTCCGAAACAGCCATGCACCGCTTGAAACCCGTGTCAGTGATTTATTGAAACAGCTTACACTGGAAGAAAAAATATCATTGCTGGGTTATCGCAGCAGTGCAGTACCCCGCCTGCAGATACCCGCCTACAACTGGTGGAATGAGGCCCTGCATGGTGTGGCACGGGCCGGACAGGCTACGGTATTTCCACAGGCTATTGGTATGGCGGCTACTTTCAATGACAGCCTTTTGCAGGAGGTGGCATCCGTGATCTTCTACAGAAGCGCGGGCCAAATATAACCTGGCCACAGCAGCCAATCGCCGTATTCAATACATGGGACTTACTTTCTGGTCTCCCAATATCAATATCTTCCGTGATCCACGCTGGGGGCGTGGGCAGGAGACCTATGGCGAAGATCCTTTTCTGACAGCATCCATGGGAGCGGCATTTATAAAAGGATTGCAGGGAAATGATCCCCGTTTTCTGAAAACAGCCGCGGCTGCCAAACATTTTGCCGTACATAGCGGACCCGAAGCGGGCCGTCATTCCTTCAATGCCAGGGTTGATGAAAAAGATCTGCGCGAAACCTATTTATATGCATTCAAAAAAATGGTTGATGCAGGGGTGGAATCAATCATGTGTGCTTATAACCGGCTTAATGATGAACCCTGTTGCACCAGCAACGAGCTGTTGCGTAAAATACTCAGGGAAGAATGGCATTTCAAAGGACATGTAGTCACTGATTGCGGAGCCGTCGATGATATTGTGAATTTTCATAAGCTTACTGCCAGCAATGCGGTGGCTGCTGCCAATGCAGTGAAGGCAGGCGTAAACCTCGATTGCTCCAATATTTTGCAGCAGCACCTGATGGATGCTTTCCGCCAGGGACTTATTACCACAAGCGATGTGGATTCTTCACTGGCAGGGTTACTGCGAACACAGCTCAAACTGGGATTCTTTGATCAGGGAGGTGCATCGCCTTACGTAAGTCTCGGAGCGGCACAGGTGCATTCTTCGCAGCATGTAGAGCTGGCACGCAAAGCTGCCTGGCAGAGTATGGTATTGCTGAAAAATGATAAAAACCTGCTGCCGCTTGATCTGAAAAAGTATAATGCCATTATGGTACTCGGCGCCAATGCAGGCGCCATGGATCCCATGGTGGCCAATTACCATGGCATGTCGGGTAATGTAGTTACTGTTGCCGAAGGCATCACTCAGGCAGCAGGTCCGGGTGTGGCGGTGCAATATGATCAGGGTAGCGACTTTACGGATACGACACGCTTTGGCGGTATATGGGCTGCCGGAGAAAGTGATATCACCATTGCCGTCATTGGACTTACACCGGTTTATGAAGGTGAGGAAGGCGATGCATTCCTGGCAGCACATGGCGGCGACAAATTATCACTCGAATTACCCGCAGCACATATTGCCCTGCTGCGTGAACTGCGTAAGAAAAATAAACCGGTTGTAGTAGTTGTCACAGCGGGCAGCAATGTTAATATAAAAGCTATTGAACCTTATGCCGATGCCATATTGCTGGCCTGGTATCCGGGTGAGCAGGGAGGTACTGCTGTGGCCGATATTCTCTTTGGCCAGGTATCACCTGCCGGGCGCCTGCCGGTCACTTTTTATGAATCGCTCAGTGATCTGCCTGACTATGCCAGTTACAGCATGCAGGGCAGAACCTACCGGTATTATAACGGACGGCTGCAGTATCCTTTTGGCTTTGGCCTTAGCTACACCAGTTTTGATTATACCTGGATACAGCAACCCGCTGTGATCCGCTCGCAGAAAGACACATTGCGGTTTTCCATAAAGGTGGCCAATACCGGGTCATATGATGGCGATGAAGTGGCACAGGTGTATGTGGAATATCCCCATGCAGAAAGGATGCCGCTGAAAGAGTTGAAAGCATTCCGTCGTGTGTTTGTGAGCAAGGGGCAGGAGCGGGAAGTCCGTTTTGAAATTCCACTGGAGGAATTAAAAAAATGGGATCTCAAAGAAAATAAATGGAAACTATATCCCGGAGAGTACAAAATAAATATCGGCAGTCACTCCGCAGACAGCAGGCTAAGTACAACTATTGAAGTCAAAAAAAATCTTAAACCATAAGCAGGCAGTTACCGGCAGGGTACTGCTGTTTTTATTTAGTAAAATATCATGATCCGATTTCTGGCAGGAACTATACTGCTCACGCTGCTGGCATGTACAGCCACGCATAAAGAACAACAGGCAGAAGACTGGTCCCGATTTGTATCTCCCTATATCGGTACGGGCTCACATGGTCACGTATTCCTCGGTGCCAACGTACCTTTTGGCGCTGTACAGTTGGGGCCTGTGAATATGACTGAAGGATGGGACTGGTGCTCCGGATACAATTATACCGACTCGACGATTATCGGTTTCTCGCATACACGATTGAGCGGAACGGGCATTGGAGATATGGGCGATGTATTGCTGATGCCGGTAACCGGTGATGTGAAACCAGTAAAAGGCAGGCTAAATGATTACAGCAGCGGATATTATTCTCTGTTCAGTCATGACAGCGAAAGGGTTTCACCGGGTTATTATGCTGTTTTTCTGCCACGTTACCAGGTAAAGGCCGAACTCACGGCGACTACGCGTACCGGTTTTCATCAGTATCATTTTCCGAAAGGCGCTGATGCGGGGATCATTATTGATCTGAAGGAAGGAGTAGGGTGGGATAAGGTAACGGCTACATCCCTGCGGCAGATCAATGATTCTACTATTGAAGGATCGCGTTTTTCAACCGGCTGGGCCAAAGCGCAGCAATTGTATTTCCATGCTGTTTTCTCAAAGCCTATTGCCAGTGTGCAATTCTATGAAGACACATTGCTGTTGTCCGCTGGTACAGCGCAGGAAGGCGTAAAGCTGAAAGCGCATCTCCGGTTTGCAGATGCCGGTGGAGAAACTGTGCAGGTTAAGGTGGGCATATCACCTGTCAGCAGCCGCAATGCAGCTGATAATATAACAACAGAGTTGCCCGCCTGGGATTTCGGGGCTGTTGCACAGCAGGCAAGAAATAGCTGGAATAAGGAATTCAATAAGATCAGGATAGAAACGACCGATAGTGCAAGGCTCCGCACTTTTTATACAGCCATGTATCATACCATGATGGCACCGGCAGTATATAATGATGCAAACGGAGCATATCGGGGTGCAGATGGTAAAGTATACAACGATCCCGGCCACACCAATATGACTGTATTTTCTCTCTGGGATACTTATCGGGCCGCCAACCCTTATTATACATTGATACAGCAGGAGCGTGTGCGGGATATGGTACAGACCATGCTGGCCATTTATAAGGAGCAGGGAAAATTGCCGGTATGGCATCTGGCCGGCAACGAAACCAATACCATGCCCGGTAACAGTGCAGTACCCGTTATTGCCGATGCTTATCTCAAAGGCATTAAAGGAATTGATACGGCGCTTGCCTGGGAAGCGGTGACCCGTACCATGCTGCAGGACGAGCGGGGATTGAATTACATAAAGAAATATGGTTTTATACCCGCCGATAGTATGATTGAATCTGTAGCTATGGCGATGGAGTATGCGATAGATGATGCCGGCGTGGCGCTCATGGCCAGGAAGATGGGGCGGGAGGATGACTGGAAGCAGTTTTATCAACGTGCTATCAGTTACCGGCAATATTTCGATCCGGCAGTACAGTTTATGCGTGGCAAAACGGGGGCAACTTCCTGGCGTACGCCATTCAGCCCCTTCGAAGCGAGGCATATGAAAGACGATTTTTGCGAAGGCAATGCATGGCAATATACCTGGCTGGTACCACAGGATGTGGAAGGGCTGATGCAATTGCTGGGTGGCGAAACCGCATTTATCCGTAAGCTCGACTCATTATTTGTAACCCAGGGAGGAATGGGAAAGGAAGCATCAGCCGATATCACCGGCCTCATTGGACAATATGCGCATGGCAATGAGCCGGGACATCATATTCCTTACCTGTATGCCTATGCCGGACAACCCTGGAAAACGGCCGATAAAGTACGTTACATAGTGGATAGCTTATACAATGATACGCCTGCCGGTCTTTGTGGTAATGAAGATGCCGGCCAGATGTCGGCCTGGTATATTCTGTCGGCGCTCGGTTTTTATCAGGTAAATCCTTCGGATGGAATATTTATCCTGGGCAGCCCTGTTGTAGATGCTGCCACGATCGAGGCGGGAGAAGGAAAGCAGTTTCGTATTAAAGTAAAAAGTAACAGCTCGGTCAATAAGTATATTCAGCAGGTCAGCTATAACGGGCAACCGCTTAACAGATCTTATTTTACCTATGCCGAATTTAAAAAAGGTGGAGAACTGCTGATTGAAATGGGGCCACAGCCTTCACCTGTTTTTGGTGTAGCGCCGGCAGCCAGACCTTACTCAGCACTTCACACAAAACTCTGAACAAAAGATAGCAGGATGATCGTTGCAGTAAACTTCTTTTCTTTGTAAGTGAAATAATATACTATGCCAAGCAGAAAACAATTCATTCAGACAGCTGGTGTACTGGCGGCCGGAATGCTGATCAATATTAAGCCCCTGCGTGCAACCGGCAGACTGGAGTCAAACCGGCCTCCGCTCAGCAGCCGTCACTTTACCAGTCAGGCTGTGGAAGAAACCATTCAGCGCCTCAAGAAAGGTTTAAAGAATGAAGAGCTGGCCTGGCTGTTCGAAAACTGTTTCCCCAATACACTCGATACTACGGTTGATTTTTCCCTGCAGAATGGCCGTCCCGACACCTATGTCATCACCGGCGATATTGATGCCATGTGGCTGCGCGACAGCACCGCTCAGGTATGGCCTTATCTGCCTTTGATGCGGCAGGATAAGAAACTGCAGGAACTGATAGCGGGTGTCATCAACCGGCAAACCAACTGCATTTTGCTGGACCCTTATACCAATGCGTTTTATAAGGACCATTCCAAAGTGAGCGAATGGAAGGAGACGGATTATACCGATATGAAACCCGGTGTACATGAACGTAAATGGGAGGTTGACTCACTTTGTTATCCCATCCGGCTGGCGTATCATTACTGGAAAACCACCGGCGATATTTCTCCATTTGATGCTGACTGGAAAGAAGCGATCAGCCTTACGGTGCGTACCTTCAAAGAGCAGCAGCGCAAAGATGGCCCCGGACCTTATACTTTTCAGCGAAAAACACACTGGGCTACCGATGGGGTGCCTATTTCAGGATACGGTTATCCGGTAAAACCTGTGGGGCTCATTTGTTCGATCTTTCGTCCAAGCGATGATGCCACTATATTTCCCTTTCTTATTCCTTCCAATTTTTTTGCAGTAGTATCATTACGGCAGGCGGCTGAGATGGTAAACGCTATCAGTAAGGACGCGCATCTGGCAAAAAACTGTTCGGATCTGGCTACAGAAGTAGAACAGGCATTGAAGAAGTACGCAGTAGTACGCCATGCCGAAAGGGGACAGGTATATGCATTTGAAGTAAATGGTTTTGGTAGTCACGTACTCATGGATGATGCGAATGTACCATCGCTGCTGTCTCTGCCTTATCTGAAAGCAGTTAAAACAACGGATCCGCTTTATCAGAATACACGCAAGCTGATCTTATCTACTGAAAATCCTTTCTTCTATAAAGGAAAGGCTGCTGAAGGAATCGGCAGTCCGCATAGTGGCATGGAAACGATCTGGCCCATCAGCATTACCATGCGCGCCATGACCAGCGTGCAGGATACCGAGATCCGCCAGTGTGTAAAGTGGTTGCTCGCGACCCATGCCGGTACAGGTTTCATGCATGAGTCATTTCATAAAGATGATCCGGCCAAATTTACCCGCAAATGGTTTGCCTGGGCCAATACATTGTTTGGAGAGTTGATCCTCGATCTGTACCAGCGCAAGCCTGCCCTGCTGGAGGTGTAATAGTCAGTTATCTGTATTTAAAGGGTATAAAAGGTATAAAGAGTATAAAGGGTTTAAAGAGTATAGTCTTATCAATTCCCTTTACACTCTTTATACTCTTTATACCTTTTATACCCCTTCTTTTGTCGCTATCACACCCCTTTTGGTCGAAAAATGGTTGGAACTTTGAGTACATCAAAATCAGGAACCATGGGAAATTTAGAATTTGTCAAAATGATCAATGCACCACGCGAGAAAGTGTGGAAGGCACTTTGGGAAGACGCCAACTACCGGGAGTGGACCGCGGCTTTTGCTGAAGGCTCCTGCGCGGTTACCGACTGGAAGCAGGGTAGCAAAATCCTTTTCCTGGATGCTAAAGGAGAAGGGATGGTTTCAGAAGTGGCAGAAGCCCGGCCCAACGAATTTATGTCGATCCGCCACCTGGGTACGGTAAAAAATGGTGTGGAAGATACCAGTAGCCCGGAATCGCAGGAATGGTCAGGTGGATACGAAAATTATCTGCTGCAAACGGAAGACGGACAAACAAAACTTACCGTGACCATGACATCTGCAATACCGGAAGATTTTGTCGCTTATTTTCAGAATACCTGGCCCAAAGCCCTGGATAAGCTGAAACAGGTGGCCGAGCGGAATTAAGCTATACAGCCTCCGGATTTTATTTATTAATCAGCTTGTCAGGCGTTCAGGAAACGATAGCTTTGTTCTTCAACTACTCTTAACCTATGCGTTTTCTGACTGTATTGCTGGTGTTGATTGCCTCGCAGCATCTGCGGGCGCAGGAACTGGTGTCTGACTCCGTTTTAATTGACGGTCATTACCGTAGTTTTCATTATATAAAACCTGCGCAGGGACAAATGCGCACTAACCTGTTGTTTATCCTGCATGGCTCAGGAGGAACAGGAGTGTGGTACAGGAGAAACGTACTGAACTTTGAACCCCAGGCTGCTGCTGCAGGCGTGCTGCTGGTGTATCCTGATGGATATAAACGTTACTGGAACGAATGCCGGCGTTATGCCACTTCTGCAGCCAACGTGGAAAATATCAATGAAGAAAAATTCTTCAGGGCAATGATCCGTTTCTTTTCTGAAAAGTATAGCATCAGCACAAATCATGTCTATGCAGCCGGATTTTCGGGAGGCGGGCATATGTCGTACAAACTGGGTATGCAGATGCCTGGCTATTTCCGCGGTATTGCGGCCATCGCAGCTAATTTACCCAATGATGCTTCACTGGATTGTACACCTCAGGGCAAACAACTGCCGGTATTGATTGTAAATGGTACAGCCGATAAGACAAACCCTTATGCAGGCGGAGAGATGTTTGTAGAAGGGAAAAGTTATGGTGTGGTACGCAGCACCGACAGCACCCTGGCTTACTGGGCGGCCCTGGCTGGTTATGCCGGTAAACCTGTGCGCCGCCAGCTGCCTGATGCAGATACGACCAACACACAATGGCTGGAGTCGTTTACCTACGATGTGGCCGATAAGCCAGTCGTACAATTACTGAAGGTAAATGGTGGTGGACATATGAACCCTGCTGATCTGGATGTTTATAAATATATCTGGGACTTTTTTGCGAGTCAGCAAAACCGTTCATTCGCCTTTGGTATACTTGATAAAACACGTCCCGTGCAGACACTGGAAGCCGCCTGCGGCATTTGCCAGTTTGATATGCGTGGCGATGATTGTGCGCTCGCTGTGCGGGTAAATGGCACTAATTATTATGTGGCCGGCACAGGTATCGACGATCATGGCGATGCACATGCCAAAGATGGTTTTTGCAATAGCATCCGCCGTGCAGATGTACAGGGATCAGTAGTAGATGGCCGGTTTAATGTTACCTATTTCAGGCTGAGGTGACAAGTGTAAAGGTATAAAGGGTTTAAAGGGGGGATTGTCCACGATCTACTGCCGACTGTCATCTGTCTTACACTTAAATAGCCAAATCATACACTTCACTCAGTTATGCTTGATTGGTTGCAGCATCCCGCTGATTTTTGCGGATCAAAAAACTGTATGCAACTGACAAGTGAACAGGTAAGGCTGATCAGGGAAACCTGGGAGGTTTTGCGCGGAGTAAACCCACACCTGGTGGCGGATGTATTTTACCGGAGGCTCTTTCTGGAATACCCCGGTCTGCGCCGGCTTTTCCCGGATGAGATGGATCACCAATACACGAAGCTGATGGATATGCTGAATGTGCTGGTAGAGCGGCTGGACCAGCTGGACGACCTGGCCGATGAAATTGCTGATCTCGGTCACCGGCATGTACATTATGGCGCCAAAGCAGAGCATTACAAAGCCGTTGCCAAAGCATTGCTCTGGACCCTGCAACAGGCGCTGGGCGATTCATGGAATAAGGAGGTCGAGCAGGCCTGGACCGACTGCTACCAGCAACTCGCCGGCCAGATGATGGGAACAGCGGCCGGGTGATATCAGGGTACTTGCAATGAAGCCGTATCCAGTGTATGAGCACTGAAATAGCCCAATGCGCCACCCTGTATATTGGAAACAGGATTGGAAGGTGTACCACTCTGACTACCACCGGTAGAACTACGGAAAAGACTGTACCAGAACTTATAATTAGCCGCATCGAGGCACTGAAAATCGATCTTTACCAGGTCGCCCGATTTGATCTGTCTTACCTCTTCATCATCGTCTGCAAAAAAGAAAAGTTTTGCAGTCACATCACGTCCATCGAGATAATCGTCATTCTGTACCAGTATCTGTGTTTCCTTATTGCCATTTACAAATTGCACATACCGGTAGTTGTTGCCGCGGCCAACCGGGTCTTTAAATGATACGTTGACGATCTTACGGGTTTCACTAAACAAAAACTCGTCGGTCACAAAGATGCTGTCAATTGCCACACGGGCAGGCATCACAGATGTAGCTGTAAATACCTGTCCGCCTATCGTTATTTTCAGCGAATAGGATTTACCGGGTGTGCCTTTATAATTGGTCAGACTGTATATACCGGGTACCTGCTCGGGAAAAATCACAGGCGTGCCACCGTCCTCGGTTACTTCGACTACCGCATTTCTTACCCCGGGATAATTATTGTCTTCGTCAAAGTTTTTTGTTTCCGTAATGATCACTTTAGCCGTCTGCTCCTGGTCAGTGATGACGGCTTCAATTACATATTTCTTTTCAGCAGTGTTCAGATCAACGTCAATTACTTTTTCGCAGGAGCTAAACAGTACCAGTGCTGCAAATAAAGAGAGTATGGTAAGATTGAATCGCATGACTCAGAATTTAAAGTTGTAAGAGATACTGGGAATGAATTTGAACAGAGCAAAACGTACGGCTTCGGTTCGGGAAGGATCGTCCGGATTGTCGCGGAAGTTGATGGCATAGGCGTTTTCACGGCCATACGCATTATACAGGCTGAATGTAAGTTCAGACGACCAGCGTTTTTTCTTTTTCAACTCACAGGTGGCACCCAGATCCAGCCGGTGATAAGAGGGCATACGATAGCCATTACGTTCGGTATAATAAAAGATGGTCTGATCATTGATACGGTATTTCCCGGCAGGGAAGGTTACGGCATCGCCGGTATAGTATACCCAGTTGGCCGAGATGGTCCATTTAGCGGAAAGCTGGTAAGAGCCTACAATGGCTACTTCGTGAGTGCGGTCCTGGCGGGCATTGTACCAGCGGTCATTGTTGATACCATTGATCTTCTTTTCGGTTTTGGAAAGAGTATAGCTGACCCATCCGGTAAATTTACCTGCCTTCTTCTTGATCAGCATTTCTATACCATAGGCGCGTCCTTTGCCAAACAGCAGTTGCGATTCGATGGCATCGCTGTTGGCAAAAATATCGGCACCATCCCGATAGTCGATCTGGTTCTGCATGGTCTTGTAATAGGTTTCCACACTCAGTTCCCAGCGCCGGTTTGCCAGATCGCGGTAATAACCGATGGAGACCTGGTCCGATATTTCCGGTTTGATAATATTTGTGCTGGCAATCCATTTATCGGTGGGATTGGAAGAGGTGGAGTTGGACACCAGGTGCAGATTCTGCACATTCCTGACATAAGCGGCCTTTACTGAACTGATGGGAGTCAGTACATAACTGGCAGCCAGGCGTGGCTCGAGGTTCACATACGTCTTTACAAACTCTCCGGCACGATAAGAGAAAGTGTCGGTCACATTGCCATCGGCATCCACCTGGTAGTAATCTCCTTTGCCGAGGATGCTGAATGAGGTAAGGCGTGCTCCATAGGTAAGATTCAGTTTATCGCTGGCCTTCCAGGTGTTGGAAATAAACAACGCATTTTCCCAGGAATAACGTTTTTGAAGAGCCGCATCATTCACACTCACAGAATTTTTGGCATCCACTTCGCCGGGAGTAATGCGGTGGTAGATGCTGTTGAAGCCAAAACGTACACTATTGCGCGGGCCGGCATTCCATTGATATTCCTGTTTCAGATTCCAGTCCTGTATCTGCGAAAAGATATCAAAATCATCTCCGCCACTGCGGATGGATATTTTGTATTTATAATTGCTGAAGATCAGTGAGGTGTTGGCAAAAAGACGATTGCTGAAAATATGATTCCAGCGCAGTGTGCCGGTGCCATTGCCCCATTCCATACCGAAGGTTTTACCTACCCCCAGCACATCTTTGCCAAAATAACCGGAAAGGAAAAGCCGGTCACGTTCGCCCAGTTGATAATTGAGTTTGGCATTCAGATCATAGAAATAAAGTGTATTGTTGTTGATGGCAGAGTCTTTAGACAGTTTTAAGAACATATCTGCATACGTACGCCGGCCGGTAACCAGGAAAGAGGAGCGGTCTTTCTGAATAGGGCCTTCCACATTTAATTTGGCCGAAATAAGACCCACACCGCCGCTTACATTATAATCCTGGTTATTTCCATCATTCATTTTTATATCCAGTACCGATGAAAGGCGGCCACCATACTGGGCCGGCATGCCTCCTTTATAGACGGTCATGTCTTTGATAGCGTCTGAGTTGAAAGTGCTGAAGAAACCCAGCAGGTGAGAGGCATTGTACACCGGAGCTTCATCGAGCAGGATCAGGTTCTGATCAATAGCGCCACCTCTGACATAGAAACCACTGTTGCCATCACCGGCCGATTTGATGCCGGGCAGCAGTTGAATAGTTTTAAGGATATCCCGCTCACCCAGCAATACAGGAATATTTTTGATCTCACGGGTCGAAAGGCGCTCCACACCCATTTGCGGACTGCTGATACTGCGGCCCCGCGACTGGGCATTAACAACTACGCCCTCAAGACTTTTCACCTCATCCTGCAGCGAAAAATTGAGTTTGGTGTCACGCGTTAATTCTACTTTTTGCTGTACGGATTGTAAGCCGACTGCTGTAATCTCGAGTGTATAGGTACCACGGGGCAGGGTCAGTGAGTAAAAGCCATATTCGTTGCTGCTGGTGCCCCAGTTGCCGGCTCTTACGCTGGCACCGATGAGCGTCTCGCCCTTGGCAGCCGAACGGATCGTACCACTGATCGTAAATTTTTCGGTAGCAGCCGGCTCCTGCCGGCCATAGCTCCAGCAGCTAAATAAAAGAGCGAGAATCAGAACTGCACTTTTCTTCATAAGTAGGTTTTGTGTCATGCGCTGCAAAGATACCTGCCGGCCAGCAGCATCTATATGCAATGAGTGTTAAAATAAAAATAAGGCCGGCACAGTCATGACAACCGCCGGCCCGATAATGTTGGCTGATGTAAAAAAAATCAGGGTAAATAAGTATAATTATATTCAATGCGGCCTGTAAGCTCCTTTTGTTTGTTGAAAAGCGCTTCTTTGTTTTTAAGGCCTTTGCTATCATAGGCAAAACGCCAGATGATATAATCGCGGGTTTTGGTAGAAAGGGTAGCTATCTTCTGGATCACCCGGTCATTCTCATCATACTCAAACATAAAATCGGGCAGCAGTTTTTTCAGTTGTTTGTCGTAGCGTACAATATCGGTAATACGATTATTCTCATCGTAATAATAATAGATCGGATCAAAGCCCACATTACGCCGGTAAAGCTGTTCGTCAGCTACACGGCCCTTTTCGTCGGTAGTTAGGCGATATTCGGTAGTATCTTTTTTGTTGAGGATGCGCCACATGCGCTGCGGTTGTCCCTGTGCATTGTATTCCCAGGCATGTGTTTCGGTTTCGCTGAAATCCTGAAGCGAGTCGTTTACTGCGGTCTCGATACGGGTGATACGCTGCCCCGCATCGTAGGTATAAGTGGTAAGACTGCGGATTGTGCCGGAGCTGTCAGCAATGCTCAGCAACTGCCAGGAACTGTTGAAGCGATATGTCTGTTTGGCTACATTCATCCCGTTGCGGGTGCTGATACGCCAGCTCAGTGCGGCAGCATTCACTTCCTGCCACTCATTGAAGTCGGTATTACGGGCGCCCCGGGCATCGATGCCAGTGGCTGTTACCGTCCGGACCTTTCCATTGACGAGCGCCTGCATGCGTGCAGATAGATCCTTACTGCCGACAAGGTCATTATAATAATACTGGCTCATGGCCTGCAGGCCACTTAAAACACAGGATACAAACAACAGAATCTTCATCCGGAGTTGATAGTTTAACAACAAAAATAAGCCAAATGCCTTCTGGGAACCTCTTTTAAACGAAAACCCGGCCGAAAAAGTACGCAGGGGAAGGTGAAAGGTAGAGGGTAGGAGGTATAGGGTATAGTCAGGCCCCTTTAAACTCTTTATACCCTTTATACTTTTAAACCTTTACCCCTTTCAACCTTTGACCTTCCACCTTCCTCCTTTTGTCCTATTTTTAGCCAAAAATTTTACATGTCACACCGCCCTCAACGGAAGGAGAAAGATTGTCTGAATTGCGGAACCATTGTACAGGGGCACTATTGCCAGAATTGTGGCCAGGAAAATATTGAACCCAAAGAGACCTTCTGGGGCATGGTCACCCATTTTTTTTATGATATCACCCATTTTGACGGTAAATTCTTTGTAACCCTAAAGGACCTTTTTTTAAAGCCGGGCTTTTTATCGGCCGAATATATCCGCGGACGGCGGGTGGCCTATCTTCACCCCATCCGGATGTATATTTTTACATCGGCTCTTTTTTTCCTGGTCTTTTTTACTATGAATGGCGGCTCGGAAGATATTATGAAGGTATCGGGCGATGAACCGTTTACCCAGGCCCAACGGGATTCAGCATTGAGTGACCTGAATGAAGACCTGGCTACAGATACCAGCGATAAACAGCTATTTGAATTAAAGGCGCTGCTGATGGATACAACCCGCCCATTCCGCCCATCAGATATGCTTCCTTTCAAAGGGAACTTCAATGTCCTGTCCACAATCGGAAGCCGCGATTACAGGAGCGTACACGAATATGATTCTGTGCAAAAGGCATTGCCCTCTGCAGAAAAAGACGGTTGGTTCAGACGCCTGTGGAACCGGAAATCGGCTGAACTGAATGAAAAATATCCGCGGAGTATAAGCGATAAGGCATTTCGCAATAAGATGGGAAATGTATTTCTTCATAAGCTGTCTTACCTGCTTTTTATTTCGTTGCCGCTCTTTGCCGGATTACTGAAGCTGCTGTATATACGGCGCAAGGATTTTTATTACGGCGATCATGGTGTATTTACCATTCACCATTACATTCTGAGCTTTATTTTACTCTTGCTGATATTTCTCTGGAATGCGCTGCAGGGGGCAACTGACAGTTCTGTTTTCGGTATCCTGATCACCATTACGGTGCTGGCCTGGCCTGTATATCTGTACAAGGCCATGCGTCGCTTTTACGGGCAGGGACGTTTCAAGACCATTACGAAATTTTTGCTGCTGAATCTGATGGGGGCCATTATGCTGATCATTTTGTTTACAGCCCTCCTGTTGTTTTCGATCTTTCAACTTTAAACCAAGAGTATGTCAGATACGCTGAGTAATGCTTTTATGCGGCTGGTAGGTATTATGGATGAGTTGCGCGAAAAATGTCCCTGGGACAGGAAGCAGACTATCCAGAGCCTGCGCCAGATGACTATCGAAGAGACCTTTGAACTGGCTGATGCCATCACCGACAACCAGTGGCAGGGCATAAAAGAAGAACTGGGCGATCTGATGCTGCATATTCTATTTTATGCCCGCATCGGGAAGGAGCAGGAGCAATTTACCCTGCAGCAGGTCATAGAAGGGATCAGCGAAAAACTGATCGCCCGACATCCGCACATTTACGGTGATGTAAAAGTGGAAAATGCTGACGAGGTGAAGAAAAACTGGGAAAAGCTGAAACTCAAGGAAGGGAAGACCTCCGTTCTCAGTGGGGTACCACGCTCGCTGCCGGCAATGGTAAAAGCCATGCGGCTGCAGGAAAAAGCCAAACAGGTGGGGTTTGAATGGGACAACAGGGAGCAGGTATGGGACAAAGTAGAAGAAGAAACCAATGAGCTGAAAGCTGCCATGGGCAGGGGAGATCAGGAGCAGATAGAAGAAGAATTTGGCGATCTCCTGTTTTCGCTGGTCAATTACGCACGGTTTTTGCAGGTGGATGCCGAAAACGCATTAGAGCGAACCAATAAAAAATTCATCCACCGCTTCACCCAGATGGAAAAAGCTGCACTGAACCAGGGCCGGGACCTGGCCGCCATGAGCCTGCAGGAGATGGATGCCATCTGGGATAGCATTAAAAAGCAAAGGGATCAGTGAAAGCATTCCCCCGAAATAATCTTATCTGGAAGTTTGGATTGCTTTTGCTGGCAGGAGTACTGTTTGCACTTTCCTTTATTTTCAACCGCTTTTACACCAATAAGGCCTCCCTGCGCGAAGAGGTCAGGAATGCTGAAACCTACCTGCGCACTCACCAGGAAGACTTCAATCGTTTTTTGCAGGACACGGCGCTTCTTGGCCGCCTGATGCATGACAGAGAAACGGCTGCCGAATTTGATGCGGTAGTGGCAAAGGACTATGGTATTTTCCTGTATCAGGTAAAAGAAACCGGTACCCTTTCTCTCAATTTCTGGAGCAGCCAGTTGGTGCTTCCGCCGCCCGAAACATTCCCGCAGGCCGATATGGAAGAAGCCATGCACCTGCCAAACGGATACTACCTGGTGGTGAAACATACCGTACAGTTGCGCCAGGAGACTGTTATCGCCTACGCCATCGTTCCCATCCGTTCTGTATTCTTCCAGGAAAAAGCTTATCTGCCTCAAAAATTTGTATACAATAACCGGGTTGATCCGCGGGTATTTATCAGCCCGATAAAAACAGATTTTGCCGTACATGCATTGTCGGGAAAGGAACTCTTTTACATGGACCGGGAAGAAGAGCTGGCTATTCCGGTCAATGATGGATTAACCATTGCCCTGCGTTTTGGTGGTCTCCTGGTATTGTTGCTGGTCGTGCATCTCTTTGCCGAAACACTGGCTCAGCGGCATGTGGGGCGCGGTATTCTTTTCCTGGGGCTGATACTGCTGGCTATCCGGTTGGCGACTTACTGGTTTCCTGACCTGCTCAATCTGCGCCAGTTCAATTTATTTGATCCCTCTGTGTATGGCTCCAATATTGTGCAACGGTCTCTGGGCGATCTGCTGATGAACTCAATATTCTTTTGCTGGCTGGTCGTATTCAGCTGGTATAAAGTACAGCACGAAAAGGACCTCGTAGCACGTACGGGACGGGCTACCCGCTGGATACTGGCCGTGACCGCAGTGTGCCTGCTGATCTATTCCACCTTTATCCTTTCCAGCGTTATCCGCAGTATTGTAGCTGATTCCAAGATATCATTCGATGTGACCAACTGGTTTGGACTCAGTTGGTATACGGCTGTTGGTTTTATTGTACTGGCCACCCTTTCTTTATCGTATTACTATTTTACCCAGTTATTATTCCGCATCATATTTCCCGTATTCGGGAAGAATACCTGGCCGGTTTATTTCGCGATCGCCTTTTCGGGTCTTGTATTCCTGACCTGGCGCTCCGGCGATGCTACCGTACTGTTTTACCTTCCTGTACTCGCCTGGCTTATTCTGTACACCTGGCTTATTCATCGCGAAGGCACCATCCTGAGCCGTATCCGCATCAATATTGCCGGTATCCTGTTCTGGATATTCGTGTTTTCGGTATCCATTGCAGCTATCATGCTGGTGGAAAATAAGCGGGCAGAATGGGAAAAACGGAAATTCTATGCCGAGAAACTGGCCGTGCAGACCGACCCCTCCAGCGAAAGACTGATGAATATCGCACTCAACTACCTGGATGAAGATTTCCTGGAAAACAATTTCAGCCGATTGGCTGATAGTGCCGATAGCCGTGTGGTACGCGACAGCATACTCACGCAGAACTACAGCGTGTATATGGACCGCTTTGATACCAAACTATATCTGTTTAATAAAGCCGGTCAGCCGCTGTTCAATGAAGATGCCACCACCTACGATGCACTTAACCGCATCGTGACACTGCAGTCGCATCCTACCATGAATCCGGATCTCTATTATTACGAAACCTCTTTCGATAAATTTATTTATATCACCCGCCGCCTGGTACGTACTGAAGCCTGGCGATACGCTGGGTTATTTCTTCATTCTTTCCAATCCCAAAAAATTCAGCAGCGATGAGCTGTTTCCCGAGCTTTTCAGGCAGTATAAGGAAAGTTCACCCGAAAATTCACCGATCTATTTCTATGCCGTATACAGCCAGGGAAAACTGACCGACAATTTCTCGCATCGTTATCCATTCCCCACGCAGATGGAGGATCGCCGGATATGGAAAGGCAATAATGAATTTGAAAGCCGTAAAAACGGTTCCTACGATGAACTGTGGTACCGCGCCGTCAATCAGAAAGTGGTGATCATTGCCCGTAAGCGGGATACCCTCATCGAAACGATTACCCTGTTTTCTTACCTGTTCTGCTCATTTATCCTGCTCGTATTCATCGTGCAGATACTTTCGCTGTTGCTCAAAGCGGTCAACAACTGGGATGAGTTCAAGCGGTTCTTCCATTTCAATATCCGCAATCAGGTACACAGCACCATCATATTTATCAGTATTTTCTCTTTCATCATCATTGGTTTTGCCACGATCAATTTCTTCAAAAACCGGTACAACCGCAACAACAGCGACCGGTTGAGTCGTACCATGAGTATTATGGTCAATGAAATGGAGAAGCGGATTGATATGCACGACACCTTCGATGATGTAGTGAAGATATATGACTCCGTATCGACTTTTAACCTGCAGGCCCTGGTAGATGAAGTGGCCGAGATTCATGGAGTCGATGTGAATGTATATGATCTGCATGGCACCCTGCGTGAGTCATCTGAGCGCGATGTATATTCCAAAGGTATTATCAGTGAAAAGATGGACCCCGTGGCTTATTTTCACCTGAGCCGCCTGCATCAGATCGAGCACGTGCAGCAGGAGCGCATTGCCGATCTGCCCTATCTCAGCGTGTATGCACCGGTACGCGATAAGGAAGGACAACCGTATGCCTATCTCAGTATTCCCTATTTTACTTCTCAGCCGGAGTTGGATCAGGAAATTTCCAATTTCATTGTGACGGTCATTAACCTCAATGCATTTATCCTGCTTATTGCCGGCCTGATAGCCCTTTTCATCACCAACCGTATCACCCGTTCTTTTGCCGTCATCAGCGATAAAATGAAGGAAGTGAACCTCAGCAAAGTCAATGAAGTGATTGAGTGGAGCCGCGATGATGAGATTGGTGACCTGGTAAAAGAATATAACAAGATGGTGACCAAACTGGGTGAGTCTGCTGCAGCTCTTGCCAAAACAGAAAGGGAAGGGGCCTGGCGCGAAATGGCACGCCAGGTGGCGCATGAGATCAAGAATCCGCTTACGCCCATGAAACTGAGTATTCAGTATCTGCAGAAGGCTATTGACAGCAATCAGCCCAATGTGAAGGAATTGTCGGGCAATGTGGCCCGCACGCTCGTAGAGCAGATTGATCACCTTTCGAAGATTGCCGCTGATTTTTCCCAGTTTGCCAATATCAGTTACGTAAATGTGGAACGCTTTGACCTGCACGATGTGATCCGCTCACTGCAGGAACTCTATCGCTCCAATCCCAATATCGAGTTTATCTGGAAGCCGGTACATCGCCAGGTGATGGTGAATGCAGATAAGACACAGATGAACCGTCTTTTCACCAACCTCTTTGCCAATGCCGTGGAAGCCTGCGAAGGACGTCAGTGCCGCATTGAAGTGGCTGAGATAGTACTGGATGGCAAGCTGCGTATCAGCATCACCGACAATGGCGATGGAATAACCGAAGAAATGCAATCACGCATTTTCATTCCCAACTTTACCACCAAATCATCCGGTACCGGGCTGGGCCTCGCTATGTGTAAGGGCATCGTAGAGCAGGCCAAAGGCCATATCTGGTTTGAAACACAAACAGGAGTGGGGACGACGTTTTTTGTGGAAGTGCCGGTAGAAGAATAAGTTTAAAAGTATAAAGGTTTAAAAGGATTTACTGTTACAGTTTAACCTTTATACCTTTAAACTTTTATACCTTCTTAAGAAACGCTTCAAACTCTGCGAGACTCTTACTGCTTAAGTTAAACTGTTTTTCCAACCCGCCTTTCTGCGCAGCCAGTACTCCATAGCGAATGTCATCGTATCCCTCTGTGCTGTGTGCATCGGGATTGATAGACAGTAATACATTTTTTTCGAGTGCGTAGGGGATCCATTGCCAGTCAAGATCGAGACGACGGGGATGTGCATTGATCTCCAGCACCACACCATAAGCTGCACAGGCGTCGATAAGCTGGCGATGATCTACCGGGTAACCGCGACGGCTCAGCAACAGACGCCCTGTAGGATGTCCCAGAATGGTCACAGCGGGATGGCTTACCGCTTTTATCAGGCGCATCATGGCTTTTTCTTCGGTCATTTTGAGATTGCTGTGTACAGAAGCAATGACCAGGTCAAATGTAGCCAGTACATCGTCGGTATAGTCGAGGCTGCCATCGGTGAGTATATCACATTCAATACTCTTGAAAATGCGGAAAGGGGCCAGTT
>JASGKK010000003.1:0-1123177 GCA_047600605.1 Chitinophagaceae bacterium
TAATAATTGCTGATCATGTTATACCTGCCTCCTTCGCCACCATACACGCTATTGTGCCCCCAGTTGTAGATCACATTGTTAGCAAACTCAACCAATTCCTCCGGACTGCTGCGTATACCCGCAAAACGAGGGTTGCGGCTTATGCAGTGCGCAAAGAGATTGTGGTGAGCAGTGAGGTGACGTCCGCCCCAGATACCGCCATACCCATGATTTTCATAATCGGTATCCCCTTTTTCGAAGTGATAGGAATAATTCAATGGCTCCGAAATAATATTCCATTGCAGCGTAGTACTATCGCCATCGTATACTGTGAAAGCCTCATCGGTACTCCAGCTCATGCTGCAATGATCGATGATAATATGTTTCTTGCGGTTGCCGCCAAAAGCATCATCATGTCCACTCCCATGTACTTTTCCCTTATCCTGAAAACGATCACCCAACCGGAAACGGAGATAACGTACAATGATATTGTCGCCGCCAAGCGACACCGGGTAATCTGCCAGGCAAATACCCTCACCGGGTGCGGTTTGTCCGGCAATGGTCACATCACCCCTGATCACTACTGCCGAGTTTAAATGAATAGTACCCGACACATGGAATACGACTATACGCGGATAACGTGCGGTGACTGCTTCACGAAAGCTGCCGGGGCCCTCATCGTTCAGATTCGACACAACCATTACCTTTCCTCCACGCCCACCCGTAGTATATTTCCCAAAACCTTCTGCACCGGGAAAAGCAATAGCCTGCGCATGACTATACTGACACAGCAGGCTTATAAAAAAAGCCAAAAGGCCGCTGCGGGCGGCTTTATGACTCTGGTGTGTAAACAGGTAAATACAGTTCATGGGGTAATGGGTATTTGCCTCAATGACCGGGTGCAGTTCAGCGCTGCACCTGGTCTTCGGTTAATAAATATTATAATGCCCAGCGGGGATCACCTATGGCACCGCCGCTGCTGCTGGCTGTCCGCAAATCAGACCCGGCCGGCAATGTGAATGTATTTTGACTCTCCGTCCACCCCAGATTTACTGTCGTATTGTTTTGCTGGGTAACCAGGGCCGGGAATGTGAGATTGGTGGGCGTAGCCGCACCATCTGTCAGGTTAAAATAATTGCAATTACGCATAGCAGCGGTTGTAGCCGAGCCACGTATCAGGCTGGTGCCCGTGGTCTGTCCACTCATCGGTGTATTGGCAATAATGGAATTTTCGATGGTCAGCGTGAGCTGATTGCCATTTGCATCCACAAAGAAATTGTTGCGGGCATCGCGACCAAAGCTGTTGATAGTACACTGATCGATCACAATACGCGGTACTACCGGCACCGTAATGTTGGTGCTGTAGCCTACGATAGCCCGACCCAGCCTGTTGAATGTAGAGTTGATCATTTCCAGGCTTTTGAACTCCAGTTTTTCCATGGTAAAAAATGTATACGCACTCAGATATCGGCTATCGGAGATGATGCTGTTGGCAATACGGATGGTGTCGATCTTATGTGCATTGTTGGCCGCACGGTTGCCTCTGAAAAAACAGTTGCCCATATTGCTCACCACACAATTGTCTACGATCACATTTTTAAAGGTGGCAGCTTCTGCGTCGCTGGCAAGTCCTACCAGGTTGATAAAATAAGCAGAGGCCGTACCTGCAGCCAGGCCATCAAAGCCAATACCCCGCAGGCGTACACCTGCACCTGTGCCCTTCAGCGTCACCTCACGGTAATTCACTTTTGTATCAGCGGGGTTATCAGATACAGAAGCGATACCTACCATTTTACCTTCTACTACCAGGTTTACATAGGCGCCCGTACCATCTACACAATTATAAGTACCGGGTTGCAGACCTATCAGGTCTCCATCGGCAGCAGCGGCTACCGCGGCCACGAGGTCATCGGCAGGTGTGAGTACAATGGAATAGATGCTGGGTTCTTTTGTAGTAAACGTGATCACTCCTTTGCGTACATTATTCTGGTAAATAGTAGCCACATAAGCTGTTTGCGCTGTAAGGCCCTCAATCAGTTTCATTGCATCGGTTACATCATCGGCAGTAAGCGGTATTTCGCGGCTCGTACCTCCGGCTGCAGGCGTAAGCATGATACGTATAAGGCCTGCATAGGGACGCCAGCGCAGGATTACCGATTTATCCTTTAGTTCGGCATCCAGTACCGCTGAAAATATCTGCTCACCGGTAATACGGAATCCATTGCTGTGTACCCAGTACGATTCGGCTGTATTGCCTGCAGCATTGGCTTTTACACGAGCATAATATTTTGTTTCAATCTCCAGTTCAGTTTCTGTGAGCGTGAGTGAGGGGGTTTCTGTCTGTTTTGAAATAGGTGCCGGTGTTTGAAACATAGTATCGGTTGATACTTCTACCGTATAGGTCATACCTGCACTGGCAAACTGCGAAGCACCCCAGTCCAGTTTGGCCTGTGTCTCGCCCGCAGTAACCTTAATAGTACCCGGCATAAACTGGCGGGGCAGGTTGAGGGTTTCGTCTTTTGTCTTTTTGCAACCGGCCAGCAATAACAGCACCACAATGGGTGTAAGCAGGCGGAGCAAATTGTTATATGTTGTTGATTTCATCTGGCAATGTTTTTTATGAGTCATATCAATAACCGTAGTCCTGTGTCAGATTGGGATTGGCATCAATACTTGCCTGCGGCAAAGGCAGCAGTTCGCTTTTATTGGCAGTGAAATTGGAAGCGATGATATTGATGAGTGTAGTGGTAACGCCACTTCCTACCCATGCCACTTCTACATAGCCGGTGGGCGCGGAGGCCGGTCCGGATTCATAGAAAGAGTGACTCCATACCAGGGTGGGTGAATTGGCCAGGTAATACATTTTGGCCGGCAGATTCTCATAAGGCGCCTCCTTATTGACCATTGCCTGCATGGCGGCTTTCGCCTCTGTAAGCCGCTGACCCAGCATATTCCAGCGGATCAGATCATACTTGCGAATGCCTTCGCCACCAAGTTCCAGCATACGCTCATTACGTACGGCGGCAAAAAATCCGGCATAGTCGGCAGGCGTTGTGCCAATCAGTGAAGCATTGCCGCCGAAAGCACGTACCCGCACTTTTTCATAAGCTGCAATGGCTGCTGCGCTGGGACCGTTGCTGAGTTCATTATCAGCCTCTGCAAACATGAGCAGTACATCCGAAAAACGGATCATAGGCCAGTTGGTGCCAAAATACTGAGCCTGCGAAGTGAGCTGCGAAGTCCAGTCGCGGCGGAATTTACCATCTACCATGGTCTGCAATGTGCGACCTGTAAGGTTGAGGTTTTGTGCAATATCATAAGGAGCACAGGTCACATCGCGACGTGTATCCTGTGGATCGAATGAATAGAAGTAAGTAGGTAAAATGGTCAGTGCAGAGTTGCCGGTATTGTTGTAGCGCGGACCATTATAATAACCCAGCTTGCTATCGCCAAAGCCACTGCCGCCACCGGTCATACCCACCTCCCAGAGAACCTCTCCATTGGGTTCCTGGCGGTGTGCACAGATCGCGTCTTTGAACACAGCCTTAAAGCTGGCATTGAGATTATGATCCTGCGGACGGGCCATAATGGCTTCACATTCCTGCCGGGCTATCTGGTAAAAATCTTTGTAGTTGGCTGCACGCTCCATCTGTTTGCTTTTACGCAGCGAATAGCCTCCGCGATACAGTGCAATGCGTGCACGCAGTCCGCGTACAGCACCTTGTGTGATGCGCTCGTTGGTGACCGTGCTTTCCGTACGCCAGGGCACCAGCGTGGTAGCTTCTGCCAGGTCGGCCAGCAGCCTGTCATAAATTGTATCGCGGTCTGTTTTTGATTTGAAAAGATCTGTTTCAAGACTCGCCGGCAAAAACTGGGCAGGCACATCGCCCCAGTTGCGGATCAATTCCATATAAAACTGTGCCCGCAGGGTAAGCGCTTCACCATAGAGATGACGCAGCTTTTTCTTTTCCCCCTCCGAACCATTATTGTACATACTCATGCGGGGAATATTGTAAATACAGATATTGGCCCGCTCGATGCCGGCATACAACTGGTTAAAAGGGTTGGCCAGCTGCGTATTGCTGGGTTTTGTATTATACCGGGCAATATCGCGGCGCTCATTGTCGCCCGCAGCACCGCTTTGTCCCATCATTTCATCATTATCATATGGATAATACATGCTGATGCGGATACCATATCCCTGGTCGCCGCCCAGGGCTGAGTAGGCGCCCATCACTGCCAGGTCGGCATTGGTGGTATTACTGAAAATATAATCTGTGCCGAAAGAAGATACCGGCTCTACATTCAGGTATTTTTTACAGGACCCCAACAGCAAGGATGTGCCTGCAGTCATCAGTACTGTAACGGCCCATTTTGAAAATGCATTTGCTTTCATTTTATTCTTTGTTGAAGGGTTTAGAAGGTAAGGTTAAGTCCACAGATGAAGGCACGGCTGCGCGGGTACGCAGAATAATCCACACCCGGTGTAAGCGGTGTGCTGCGGCGTGTATTCACCTCCGGATCATAGCCCGTATAGCGGGTCCATACAGCCAGGTTGTTGACTGTAGCATACACTCTGAAATTTTCAATCTTAGCCTTCCTCAGCAATTTGGAAGGCAGCGAATAGCCGAGCGTAATATTATTGACCCGAAGAAAGGAACCATCTTCAATAGCCCATGAATGCACATAGAAAGAGCTGGCACTGCGTAGGGGCGCCCAGAGTTTCGCATTCTCATTCAATTTGGCCAGGGCTGCGGGATCAGTTACCACCACACCATTTTCATCAACAGTGCGCCAGCGGTCATTCATACTGCTCAGCAGATTGGAATTAACCGTGTAGCCACTGGTAAACTCCAGCTTATTGGCATTATACACATCATTGCCTACCTGGAAGTTTAAGAAAATGCTGAGATCAAAATTGCGGTAAGAGAATTGCTGATTCAAACCACCAAAGAATTTGGGCTGCGTATTACCAATGATACCGCGATCCTTATCATTGATCACATTATCACCATTGGTGTCTTTAAACTTCAGCATACCCGGTTGCGGTGCGGTGGCCGTAATGCCAGAGTTGTTGGCCACATTTGCCTTCAGCGTATACACGCCATTGCTGTAATCAAAATCATCAACCGTATAATAACCGTCTGTAAACAATCCCCAGATGGTGCCCACTGGCTGGCCGGGTTTTACGAGATAGTCGGCCGGTTGATTGGCACCGCCCCATCCGGACGAAAACAGGAAGAAATCCTGGTACCGGCCCAGTGTTTCAATATTATTTTTATTAAAGGAGATATTGAAGTTGGCACGCCAGGTAAAGTTGCGATTGGCAACAGGCGTACCATTGATCTGTAACTCTATGCCTTTATTGGAAGTAGCGCCCACATTCTGGATCTGTTGTGTATAGCCAGAACTGGTCGGCACCGGTACATTCACCAGCAGATCGCTCGTGGTATTCTTATATGCATCGGCTGATATCTGTAAACGATCGTTGAATAAACCGATATCCAAACCCAGGTTGCGCGAAACTGTTGTTTCCCATACCAGGTTGGCATTGGCCAGCTCCGAAGGACGGAAAGCAGTAATCAACTGGTCATTTATGCTGTAATAGGTATTGGCCACAAACTGCGTGAGATAAAGAAAATCGTTAATGCGGTTATTACCTGCACGGCCATAGCTCATACGAAGTTTCAGGTCGCTGATCGTGGGCTTGAGATTCTCCATGAACCGCTCTTCAGAAATACGCCAGGCCAGTGTACCGGAAGGAAAATATCCCCAGCGGTTACCTTCGGCAAATTTGCTGGAGCCATCTGCACGCAGGGTAAAACTGGCCAGGTATTTTTTATCAAATGCATAATTGACGCGGCCAAAGAAAGAAAAAACACGACTGGTAGTTTCAGTAGATGTAGGCGGTGGCTGTGTGGCTCCCGTCGGAGCACTGCCCAGTCCCATATTTCCCAAAGCTGCTTTTGGTGTAATACCTACAGGGAAATAACGGGTTTCGATACCATAGGTCTTATAAACTGTTTCAAACAACTCCTGACCCAGCAGCACATCCAGATCATTGCGGTCACTGAATGCAGCGCCTGATTTGCTCATGGTAAAGCTGAGTACATTGGAATTGTTAAGCGTATTGCGGGTTTGCGTGTTGATAGAAGCCGTAGGCATATTGGAGTTTTGCCGGGCTATCGAAGTGATGGTATCATTGAATGCATTCTGACGCACATTGCTGATATCATACCCCAGTGTAGAACGGAATGACAGAAAACGGTTGATCTCATAATTGAAATAGCCGCTGAAGTTGGCTGTACTGTTGTAATTACGGCGATATTCTGCCTGATTGAGCAATAAAGGATTTACCAGCGAAAGGCTGTTGGCATTGGTCTCCAGTGCATAATCCGGATCATAGTCCATAATATCCTGCCCGCCCATAAGGATAGGACGATACTTGATAGCATGACGCAGCCGGTTGGTAGCCGATGAGCCGGCATTGGCTGTACCCGCTCCATTTACAGTGGTATTATTATATCGCACTGTCATACCCACTTTCAGTTTATTGTTGACGGTATGATCGAAGCGGAAGTTGATGAGCTTGCGGTCAAAATCAGAGCCCAGCATAATACCATCTTCAGTGTTGGAAGTAACGCTGAGGTTGAATTTGGTAGAAGCAGTGCCGCCCATTACACTTACATTATGTGTCTGCATGAGTGCATTGCGGCCAAACATTTCATCCTGCCAGTCTACAAATGGCACATTTTTATACAGCTCCAGGTCTTCCCAGCGGCCATAGGTATTCTGAAAGCCATCTCTTTCCGATGAACTGCCCCGGGTACGCTCATACTGGTACATGATGAAATCGTAGGGGCGCATTACATCCAGTGCATTGGCCAGCTGACGTACACCGACCAGGCCATTATAATTGATGCGGGTCTTCATGGCTTTACCTCCTTTGGTAGTAATGATCACCACACCGTTGGCACCACGCGCACCATAGATGGCAGTAGCAGATGCATCTTTGAGTACATCAATACTTTCAATATCCTGAGGAGCCAGTACAGACAGTGCGTTTTCTACCTGTATACCATCTACTACATACAGCGGAGAATTATCCTGTGTAATAGACCCACCACCACGCACCCTGATAATGGCGCTGGCATCGGGTGAGCCCTCAGACTGGGTGATCTGCACACCAGCCAGGCGACCAGTGAGCGCTTCAGAAACAGAATTGACCGGAATATCTTTCAGATCGCGTGCACCGACCGATGATACAGAGCTGAGCAGATCACGGCGTTTGACGGTCTGATAACCAATGATCACCACATCGTCGAGCGATTTTACTTCAGCAGCAAGTGAGGCCTCTACTGAAGATTTGTTGCCAACTTCCAGTTCAACAGGTACAAAACCGGTATGGGTAATCACCAGTACCGCTTTATCACCGTTGACGGAAATGGTAAAACGCCCCTGCTGGTTGCTGAGGGCGGTAGTTTTGGTTCCTTTTACCGCTACCGTGGCTCCTTCCACGGGTTGACGGGTATCGGCGGAGGTTATCACGCCCGATACCTGGCGATCCTGCGCAAATGCCCTTAGCAGACAGGCATTCAGCAACAGGCACAGGAACAGTAGCTTTTTCATACTGCAATCGTTTTGATTAGGAAACTTAGTTTGAGGTTATCGCAATCCCACCAACGGAAAGAAGTAAAGCCGGTCTGGCCATCCTGTGGGATACTGAAACGTATCGGAAAACACAGTACTGGAGGTAGAACAAATAGCAATTGTTTTACACATGACTAGCAAAACCTGTAACCGTTAGTACAGACAAGTCTAGGCAGTTTTTATTTATTGAGTCAAGATAATCAGTGCTTTATTTACGCAATCGTTCCCGGCAACGATCTCATTCGGGTTGCCGGATATACCTGCTGCATTCATCTACAGGCAATTCCTATCCAGTGCGGTGACAGTTTGCATCCGCCACTCGGCTTAAATTGGTTATTTTTAGGGGTATTTTTTTGCAGCTGTAAACAGCAGACCACCTACATCATCATGAAGTTTGAAGCGGTAACCATAAAAGATATAGCCAGGGCTCTCGGATTATCTACCTCCACTGTATCCCGGGCCCTCCGTGACAGCTATGAAATCAGCCCCGAAACAAAACGGCTGGTACTGGAGTACGCCGAAAAGATCAATTATCACCCCAATCCGATTGCACTGGGGTTAAAAGAACGCCGCACCCGGTCTATCGGTGTTATTGTTGCCGAAATTGCCAATAGCTTTTTTTCCCAGGCCATTGATGGTATTGAATCCATTGCTTACCACAACGGATACAATGTTATCATTTCACAAAGCCGTGAATCGAGTGAACGCGAGCAGATCAATCTGAATTACCTCACCTCACGTTCTATCGACGGACTGATCGTGTCAGTATCGTCCGAAACAACCGACTTCAGCAATTTCCGCGAATTGTTTGAACGCGGTATGCCAATCGTCTTCTTTGATCGTATTGTAAGTGAAATAAAGACCCACAAGGTGATTGTAGACAGCTACCAGGGTGCTTATGATGCCACGCGGCACCTCGTGACCAACGGTTATCGGCGCATTGCGGCCATTGCCAGCAGTGAGTCACTTTCCATTACCCGTGACCGGCTGGCCGGTTACCGTGCGGCATTAGCTGAAAGCGGTCTGCCCCTGTCTGATGAATATGTACGTTATTGTCCGCATGGTGGTCTTATTCATACCGAGATCAGTGATGCAGTAGCCCAATTGCTGACCCTCGATCTCCGGCCAGATGCGATCGTGGCCATTTCTGACAAACTCACCACCGGCTGCCTGCGTGTATTAAAGTCACGCCGGATTGCTGTACCGCAGGATATGGCGCTTATCGGGTTTTCCAATTCCGATCTTACAGAATTAATCGACCCGGCCCTTTCCATTATCAAGCAACCTGCATTTGAAATGGGCGAAATTGCCACCACCCTGTTATTACAGATGATCGAAAGCAAACGCCCCATTACGGAATTCGAAACCCGCAGCCTGGCCCCACAGCTCATTGTAAGGGCTTCCTCCGCACCGGCGGGGGCACCCCTCCCTGTTTACTGAGAGGCAGAAAAAGCGGGTTTACGGCAATAAAAAAGAAAAACTTTACCGGCCGTAAACTTCCTGACATAAGGCTGTCACCAGCCGGTAGTTTCTTTGAATTCTAAAACAAGAATATTATGGAAACAACTACTGCAACAGGCATCACCATTACTCCTCAACAATGGCTTACACACTGGCAGGGCCATCGCTCACTTACCCGTCGTGTGATTGAAGCATTTCCCGACGACAAACTGTTCACTTTTTCGGTAGGCGGTATGCGTCCCTTTGGCGAAATGGCCATCGAAATGCTGATCATGGCCACACCCACTGTAAAAGGAGTGGCAACCGGTGTATGGGAAGACGCCAATAAACTCTTTGGTCCCGGCGAACACCCCAAGGACAAGAAGAGCCTGCTGGCAGAATGGGATAAAACCACGGCGCAACTCAATGAGCTGTGGCCTACCATCCCTCCTCATCGTTTCCAGGAAGAAGATGTGGCGTTTGGCCAGTGGAAAGACAGGACTTCCGGCACCATCCTGTATGTGATCGATAATGAAATCCATCACCGTGGGCAGGGATATGTATACCTGCGTGCGTTGGGTATCGAACCTCCGCATTTCTGGGAGAGGTAAAACAATGTTTAAAAGTATAAAGGTTTAAAAATGGGGGAAGGGGATACTATTGTAATAAGTAACCCTTTTATACTTTTAAACCTTTATACATTTAAACTCTTTCTACAAACTCCGCCAGCCTTCCCGTAGTCTGTTTCGCTCCTTCCAGCGCTCCATACTGCTCTACTACCTGCTGCAATGCTTCGGCTGTTGCAAACTGCATGACCATCTGCAATTCTGTATTTTCTCCCTTGTCAATAAACCGCACATCCACCTCAAACTGAGTACTGCTATCCGGTACATCATCACTATGCAGATAGTGCAGATGCGCAGGATGGTCAACGGTCTGATAAACGATCTTATTGGGATAATCCACCCCATCGGGTCCATGCATGATAAAGCGCCACACCCCACCGGGACGCACATCCATTTCCAGAATGGTATTGGTAAATCCGTCTGGTCCCCACCAGTGAATGATCTGTGCCGGGTTTATCCAGGCTTCAAATACCCGCTCGCGTGGAGCATGCAGCAGGCGTGTAATGATCAGTCGGTTGCCATCTATACGGCTGGTCAGATTAGTGTTCATGATAATTAAGCTTTATTTTTTCGATTTGGTTTCGCTGGTTTCGATTCCTGCAAAAAAGCGTCGAGCCGGTCGAGGCGGGCTGTCCATTGCTGGCGGAGCTGATCGATCCATTCACTCACCTCACCCAATCGCTCTGGCCGGGCTTCACAAAACCGTTCTCGCCCCTGCTGCCGCACTTCTACCAAGCCGCTTTCTGTCAGCAGTTTTATATGCTTGTATACCGCCATCCGGCTTATGGGAAACTGGCCGGAAATCGCATTGACATTGCGTGGACCTGCAGAAAGGTATCCCAGTATGGCCCGGCGGGTAGGATCTGCTATTGCCTGGAAAATATCTCTGTTCATAATATGCAACCTTTGAGTTGCTAAATTAATGCAACTTTTGGGTTGCACAAATTATTTTTTCAGACAGCCCTGCCAATCTCGAACTTTAGCCCGGCAAGATTGAAAAAAACATACCAGTATATACCAGTTTATAATTTCAAATAAAAACCCTATTTTTACGCACCATTAAACCTTGCCTCCGCTGATTATGACAAAGTCAAAAAAAATAACCGACCTGATTCACATTGACACCTCGCTGACTACCCCGGTGTACAAGCAGATTGTGCAATCCATTCACCGCAATATTGACCAGGGCATCCTGGTAAAGGATGATATGCTTCCTTCGGTCAATCAGATTTCGGCTGAGTTTTCGCTGGCCCGTGGATCTGTCTTTACCGCTTACAATGAACTGCGCTCATCCGGCATCATCGATTCCATTCCCGGCAAAGGTTATTTTGTGACCAGTACGGAAACCAACCTGACCAAAAAGATCTTCCTGCTGTTCAGCACATTCACTCCTTATAAGGAGACCCTGTTCAACTCGCTGATCAACCATTTACCCAAAACCACTTCGCTCGACATCTATTTCCATCACCATAGTATGAAGATGTTTGAGTCGCTGATACGGGAACAGGCTGGTTATTACAACACATTTGTGATCATGCCGGAAGTGCATTCGGATACATCGTCTGTCCTGTCGAAGCTGGATGCCCGGCGTACATTCCTGCTCGACGTTGGTTATAAAGAATACAACAAACAATTTCCCGGTGTATACCAGGATTTTGAAAACGATATCTATTCCATCCTCATTGACTCACAGGACCTGGTAAAGAAATACAAACGTCTTTACTTGGTATTTCCGGAATCGGTGCGCACACGCGATATCATTGCGGGCTTCAATAAGTTTTCACGCCGCAAAATGATACCCACATTTGTAGTTCCGGAAGCGCCGTTGAGTACAATGGAAAAAGGTGATGCCTTTATAGTCATTGAAGACCGCCACCTGGTAGATATCGTGAAGAAAACAAGAGAACAGCAATGGCAACTCGGTAAAGATATCGGCCTTATTTCCTACAACGAGACCAACCTGAAAAGCATTATTGCCAACGGGATCACCACCATTACAACTGATTTCAATGCTATGGGCAAAACCATGGCAGACATGATCATGAATGGCAAGCGGGACGTAGTAGAAAATCCGTTCATCCTTATCGACCGCCAGTCATTTTAAAAAACATCGTTTCATGTCTGAGATCGCAGATCAGTTTGTTCGTTTCTCCGGCACAACACTTACCGGCCCTTCCATTGACCGCCTCAGCCGGCAACTGGGTGACCTGGGAGATATTTTTGCTGACAAAGCTGCCTGGGCTGCAATGCCCAAAGAGCAGAATGTATATGAAGTAGCCTCCTATTTTCCTGTCGCCGAAGGCACACTGGCCGGTTTATTCTTTGGCATAACCTATATAGCGCCGGGTAAAGTAGGGAACGAATACTTTATGACTAAAGGACATTTTCACCTGCTGCGCGACCGGGCTGAGATCTATCATTGTATCGAAGGCGAAGGCATGCTGATCCTGATGGATGAGCAACGCCATACCTGGGCCGAACGTATGTTTCCGGGCAGCCTTCATTATATCAATGGCTATACAGCACACCGTACTGCCAATACCGGCAGCACCACACTGGTCTTTAGTGCTGTATGGCCTTCTGATGCGGGTCATGACTATGCCACCATCAGCACAGAAGGTTTTTCACGTATACTGGTAGAGCAGGATGGCCAGCCTGTACTGATCAAGAACCCACTTTCTTAATCGCACCATCAGGTGCCTCTTTTTTCCTTATGCTTGCTAACAACAACTATTATATCGGCATTGACCTGGGAGGTACCCGCATCAAAGCGGGACTGGTAGCAGATGGTAAACTGCTGGCGCTCGATGTGGTGCCTGCTGTATCTGCACAGGGCCTGAAAGCCAGCCTGCCGCTCATGCAGCAGACTATTGAGCAGCTTATTCATTCGCAACAGCTTGACCGCACCGGCTTATCGGGCATCGCTCTTGCCTTTCCGGGTTTGGTCGATTCGGTTTCGCAACGCATTCTATCTACCAATCAGAAATACAACGACGCTATTGATACCGATCTGCCGGCCTGGGTGCGGGAGCAGTGGCAGGTACCTTTCTTTATTGATAACGATGCACGTATGGCCGCTGTGGGAGAATGGAAATTTGGCGCCGGACAGGGCACCGATGATCTCGTTGCGATGACCATTGGTACTGGCGTGGGTTCATCGGCCATCATCAACGGGCGCCTGTTGCGTGGCAAACATTTTCAGGCAGGCTGCCTCGGCGGACACATGAGCATTCACTACAAAGGCCGCCTGTGCAATTGCGGAAATATTGGTTGTGTGGAAGCGCATGCTTCTACCTGGAGCCTGCAGGAAACCATTTTGCAGGATCCATCGCTTAACTACAGCCTGCTGGCACAATCACCCCGCCTCGATTTCAGCGTTCTTTTTGATGCAGCTGAAAAAAAAGATCAGCTGGCCATCCGCATACAGCAGGAATGCATGGATGTATGGGGCACAGGAGTTATTAATCTCATACATGCCTATGACCCCGATGTGGTGGTCATAGGCGGTGGTGTAATGAAAAGTGCGCATATCATTTTACCCTATATACAGGAAAAAGTTGCCCGGCACGCATGGACACCCTGGGGCACAGTTGCCATCAGGGCTTCCAATCTTACCGAAGAAGCCGGTATACTGGGCGCTGTGTACAGCCTGCGACACCAGCTTTAATACCTGAAGTCACTCTGATTATGAAACCTCCTATTATATCCAACTACGACAAGAAGCCCTTTATTGACATTGCCGCTGCACCTGGTGAAGCGGTGAAGGGCTGGGACGCCTGTCTTGCACGTATCAAACAGAAAGTTGATCAGTTGCCGGCAGAGAAAAAAATTGTGGTGCTCGAAACTTATCAGGGTGTACGCGACTCAGAGCTCATTGGCCAGCTCTCTAAAGAGCTGGAAGGAACTTTCTTTTATACCCGCGATATTTTCAAAAGCGAGGATGAATTGCAGCAACTGGTCTATCCCGATGTAACAGACGACGACATCTTTGGCTTCATCACCCGTCTGGAGATGAAAGATTTCATAGACCCGGTAAAACTGACAGAGACACGTGAGGCTATTAATAAGATTAGCGCAGGAACCATTTTTATTTATGGGCCGGGCGCAGCACTGGTACCAGCTCAATACGATCTGCTGGTATACTTTGATATGCCCCGCTGGGAAATTCAGCTCCGCTTCCGCAACAATGAAGTGGGCAACCTGGGATTCAATAACAATACCCTGAAAACCTCTCTGCAATACAAACAGGCTTTCTTTGTAGACTGGCGGGTATGCGACAAACATAAGAAAACACTGATGCAGCATTGGGATCTGCTGGCAGATACTACCATCGCCGGTGAACCAAAACTGGTATCCGGTGCTCTTTACAACAACGCGCTCAGACAGGCCACTACTCAGCCTTTTCGCCTCGTGCCATTCTTTGATCCCGGCCCCTGGGGTGGTCAATGGATCAAGGAGTACTGCGATATGGACCGCAGTACCATCAACTATGCCTGGGCCTTTGATTGTGTGCCGGAAGAAAACAGCCTGTTGTTCCGCTTCAACGATGTAATCGTGGAAACCCCGTCTCTCAATCTCGTATTTACACACCCCCGCACCTTGCTGGGCGATCCGGTACATGCCCGCTTTGGTGATGAATTCCCGATCCGCTTCGATTTCCTGGATACAATGGACGGTGGTAACCTCAGCCTGCAGGTGCACCCCACTACAGAATATATCCGCGAAAAATTTGGCATGGCCTACACGCAGGATGAAAGTTATTATATGCTGGATGCAGGGGACGATGCCGTAGTATATCTCGGACTCAGGGACAATATCAGCAGCAATGCAATGATCGACGACCTGCAGAAGGCTCAGCAAACAGGCGAGACTTTCGATGCAGAAAAATATGTGGAGAAATGGCCGGTCAAAAAACACGATCACGTACTGATCCCTGCCGGCACTATTCACTGCTCCGGCAAAAACAGTATGGTGCTCGAGATCAGCGCTACGCCTTACATTTTCACATTCAAACTCTATGACTGGGGCCGTATGGGTCTTGATGGCAAACCACGCCCCATCAATATTGAGCATGGCAAAAAAGTGATCAACTGGGAATGTACTCCTGAATTTACCCGTCGCGAACTGGTCAATGCAATAGAACCGGTAGCAGAAGGTGATGGCTGGAAAGAAGAGCGTACCGGCCTGCACAAACGCGAATTCATTGAAACAAGAAGACACTGGTTTTCCAAAACTGTTCATCACCACACCAACGACAGTGTGAATGTGCTGAACCTGGTAGAAGGCCGTGAAGCGATTGTAGAAAGTCCGACCGGCGCCTTTGCTCCTTTTGTGGTGCACTATGCCGAAACATTTGTAATACCTGAATCTGTAAAAGAATATACAATACGCCCCTATGGTGAAAGTGAGGGAAAGACCATTGGCACCATCAAGGCATTTGTACGTACCAAACCCTAAAACATCAATTATCCATGAGCGATTATGTAACCAAGCCCATCCCCGGCAAAAAACCCGATGTGTCTTTTGTAAGCAGACCCTGGGGTAGTTTCAAGCAGTTTGCCAACAACGAAGATTGCACGGTGAGTCTGATGACCGTATTGCCCGGTCAGCGCTTAAGTCTGCAATCGCACACGGGGCGGGCCGAGCTCTGGATTGTGATTGATGATGGAGCTCTTGTACAGGTAGGCGAGGAAGTAAAAGAATACAAAGCCGGTGATGAGATCTGGATTCCGGCCCGGGAGAAGCACCGCCTAACCTGCACAGGCAATGAGCCGGTGCGTGTGCTGGAAGTCGCCTTTGGCAACTGGCAGCAGAACGATATTCAACGCTATGATGATGACTACAGGCGGGATTAATCCCCCGCCTGTTTTGCATATCCTGATCAAAATTTAAAAACATAAAACGATTGCTATGTCTTCACACGTAGCCCGGCAACAATTCATTTGTATTACTGTCGCTATCGGCGGCCTGCTATTTGGCTTTGATACGGCTGTCATATCCGGCGCCATCACACTGATCAAAAACCAATTTGCACTGGATACCGTCATGGAAGGCTGGCTCGTGAGCAGCGGACTGGCAGGCTGTATACTGGGTGTACTCATCACAGGCCTGGTAAGTGACCGCATTGGCCGCAAAAAAACCATTGCACTGGCTGGCATTATGTTTTTAATATCTGCTATCGGCTGCGCCTTTCCTCCCTCTTTCAGTGTGCTGGTGATCGCACGCATGATCGGCGGTGTTGGTGTAGGCATGGCATCGGTGGTATCGCCCATGTATATCGCAGAGTTTGCACCCGCCAGCCAGCGGGGACGTATGATCGCTTATTATCAGCTCGCCATTACACTGGGTATCCTGCTCGCTTATTTTTCCAATGCGCTGCTCGTCAACTATAGTCATCATAACTTCAGCAGCGATTGGGCCAACTGGTTTTTTCATTCAGAAGCCTGGCGCCCCATGTTTCTGGCCATGGCCATTCCTTCTGCTGTTTTTCTTGCGTTGCTTACGCGTGTACCGGAAAGTCCACGCTGGCTTATAAGCCGGCAACAAACAGCAAAAGCAACAGCGATCATGCAGCAGGTGCGTAGCGTCGATGAAGCTGAAAAAGAACTGGCCGACATCAGTAAGGCCGCCGGCCGCGCTTCGGCACGCCGCATTTCCCTTACTTCACCTGCCATACGCCTGCCGCTGATCATTGGCATCGTACTGGCCGTATTTCAGCAGTTCTCCGGCATCAATGCGATCATCTACTATGGCCCCAGCATTTTTGAAGCAGCAGGGATCGATAGCAGCAATGCGCTGCTGTTTCAGGTGATCATTGGCGCAGTAAACATGCTGTTTACCATCCTCGCAATTCGCTGGGCCGATAAATACGGGCGCAGGATACTACTCATTGCCGGACTTACCGGCATTGTAGTATCGCTGGTGTTGTGTGGATTGCTTTTTTATACCAACAATACACAGGGGCCACTGCTGCTGATCCTGATGCTGACCTATATCGCCTGCTTTGCTTTTTCTCTCGGACCAGTAACATGGATCGTGATCAACGAAATATTCCCCACAGAAGTGCGGGTAAAGGCAGTAGCGGCATGTACACTGGCACTTTGGATTGCAGTATGGATGGTGGGACAATTCTTTCCCTGGCTGCTCGAAAAAACAGGTGCGGCAGTCACCTTCTGGATGTTTGCATTTTGCAGCCTTATCAATTTTGTTTTTAGCCTCAAAGTGGTAAAGGAAACAAAGGGAAAAACACTGGAAGAAATGGAGGAAGTATTCGTAGCACCGCATTGATCAGATTAAACTAACCTGATGTTCTAATATAAACCTTATTGCTGGCTGAATGGTATCTCATCTCATTTAACCTAAACTAGTTTACCATGGTACAATCTGCACTCCGGAAAGTATTACCACTGGCCCTGATGATGGGCCCGGCAGCGATGCAAACTGCTGCCCAGACTACGCCCCTGGTAGTCGATCATCGTTACAGTATTCCCTGGTGGCAAACCTCTGTGTGCCTGCCCGATGACCCTGTAAAGACACTTGTAGGAAAAGAAGGTCAGCTCTTTGGCGATTATGGCTACAAAGGCGGCCCCCGTAGTTTTTCTTTCTCCCTCCAGTTTGACGGCCAGACACCGGCTGCCTGGAAAGATCAGCAATTGCAATCCACCAATTTTCCGCTTTTGCAAACGGTAAAAACAAGTGGCGCTGTTCAGATCACAGAAGAAACATTTCTGGAAATCCCTGCCGCAGAAAAAATGTACAGCATTGTTCGTTTCGACAGCCGCCGTGCCCTGCGCGACTGGTCAAAACCTTCTGTAGCCTGCGATGCATCGTTTCAGGATGCTGCCATGGGTGTAAAAGGCCTGTCTGGTGAAGGGCTGGTAGAATTTCATATCAAAGTACCCGCCGGTGCACGCCATGCCGTAGCACTTGGTTTCTGCGAGGGAAAATATGAAGAACCCGGTCAGCGCGAAATGCGTATTCACGTAGAAGGCGCCTCGCAAAAAGATATTGACCCGGTAAAAGACTTTGGCTACCGCAAACCCGGCGTATACACGTTTGAAGCTGTTGATGCCGACAAAGACGGTATCCTTACTATTGTAATCACCAACCGGCCCGGCGCCAAAGACCGCGATGCAATTGTAAACGGCCTCTGGCTCTTTAAAGGAAATGTACCTGCTGCAGAAAACATTGTTGCCGGTAAAGCCAACAGTCAGGCCCTGCTGTATGCCAAATGCGCCAATGTAGGTATGCCCGAACGCCGCTATCATTCAGTCATTACACTTAAGAATACCGGCAGCACGGCTGCTTCTTTCCAGCCTGTACTGCGTTATGCAGGGCTGGATGAACTGAAAAAAGAAAGCAACTATATTCAGTTTGATGAATATACCCGCCTTGCCACCAGCCTTGGGTTGGGTCAACTGGTAAAGGATTCGGCGAATCATTACACGATTCAGGTACCTGCTGTGCAACTCAAAGCCGGCGAAAGCAAACAGGTAGCTGTTACACTCAGCCGTTTCTTTCCTGCTTCATTGAAATATACGCCTACTGTGGCTGCCAGCCGTCTGCAACAGCAGAAAGCGGCTGCCTGGTGGAAGGTCAACAGTCCTTCTGCCAATGCCATTCAGGTACCTGATGCCGGCATTCAGGCAATGGTGGCCTCAAGCATTCGCAACATCTTCCAGGCGCGTGATATACGCAAAGGCAATAAGTCATTTCACGTAGGTCCCACTATTTATCGCGGCCTCTGGCTGGCAGACGGCAGCTTTCTGCTCGAAGTGGGTACCATGCTCAACTATGTAAAAGATGTACGCAGTTGTATCGACTACCTCACCCACTTTCAACTGCCCGATGGCGGCTTTGAAATGATCACCACTTTCCACAAAGAGAATGGCCTGGTACCCTTTATGGTCATCCGCCATGCCATGCTCACACAGGACCGCAAATGGCTCGAAGAAAACTGGGGTGTGGTAGAGGGTTGTCTCCGTCGTATCAACTATCTGCGTGCAGAAGCGCTGAAAGATCCCAGTAAATCTTACTATGGACTGCTGCCCAACGGCAATGTGGATGGCGGCATTCAGCACGGCAATGATTACAGCAATACGGAATGGTGCCTCAGTGGTATGAAGTGGGCCATCAAAGCTGCCCGCTGGCTGGGCAAAACGGCCCAGGCCGATGAGTGGGAAAAAGATTACAACAACTGGTTCAACTTCTTTGTAGACAAGGCACGCAAAGACATCCGCAAAGATGAAAAAGGAAATACCTACCTGCCTGTTATGATCAATAATGAGCAGAATCATGAAGCACAACGCGGCCAGTGGGCTTTCTGCCAGTCAGTATACCCCGGACAGATCTTTGACGAAAATCCTGAAGTGAAACAGTGGGCCGAGCAAACAGTGGACATGCTGACCGATCACCGCGAGCAGGGCCTGGTTATTTCTACCGGCTGGATGACAGATGGCCTCTGGACATATTTCAGTTCTTTTTACGGTCATGCCATGCAATGGCTGGGCAAAACAAAGGGTATTCCCCAACTGCTTTATGACTTTGCCAATCACTCCTCACCCACTATGGTATGGCGAGAAGAGCAAAAGCCCAATGGCAAAGGAAATGAAGAAGTAGGTGATATGCCGCACAACTGGGCCAGTGCTGAATTTGTGCGTATGGTAATCCATATGCTGCAGATAGACCGGGGCAACGACCTGCACCTGTTTGAAGCATTACCCAAACAATGGACCAGGCCGGGCGATGTGACCAAACTGAATGGTATCCGCACACCATTTGGACGCATTAACCTGCAACTGACTGTAAACAGCACAGGTGACAAAGCTACCATGCAGCTCAGCTTCCTGGATGCCGGCAATCTGCCCAACAATGTAGTGGTGCATAAAGACAACTGGACTGCCGTGGGTGGTACAGACGTATTGAAAGGCATCAGCAAGATCACACATACCGTTTCGCTTAAATAAATGATCTGATAATCTTATTTCATGTCAAGCAGACGAACCTTCTTACGGCAATCGCTAGTAAGTTCAGCAGCAATCATGACCGGCAAACAATTGTTTGCCGGTTCTTTTCCTGATGTGCAAAAAGGAAGTTACCCTGTAGTGATCTCTACATGGGATTTTGGTAAAGCGGCCAATGCAGCAGCCTGGGAGGTGCTGAACCGTTCTGGCCGTGCACTCGATGCCGTAGAGGCAGGCGTACGTGTACCGGAAGCAGACGAAACCAACCAGAGCGTGGGTTATGGCGGATTGCCCGATCGTGATGGCCGTGTCACACTCGATGCCTGTATCATGGATGAAAAGTACAACTGTGGTTCCGTGATGTGTCTTGAACATATCAAACATCCGATCTCTGTGGCCAGGCTGGTAATGGAAAAGACTCCGCATATCATACTCACCGGCGAAGGTGCATTGCGGTTTGCACTGGCCAATGGTTTTAAGAAAGAAAACCTGCTCACACCTGCTGCCGAGAAAGCCTGGCGCGAATGGCTGAAAACTTCCG
This sequence comes from Chitinophagaceae bacterium, assembly GCA_047600605.1. Classification (GTDB taxonomy): domain Bacteria; phylum Bacteroidota; class Bacteroidia; order Chitinophagales; family Chitinophagaceae; genus CAYMZZ01. The sequence continues at coordinate 20,199 of JASGKK010000003.1, forward strand.
AATACAAACCGGTGGCTAATATCGAAAATCAATTGTACCAGCCTGCCAGAGACCCTATGCCTGGTGGCAAAGACAATCATGATACGATCGGCATGCTGGCCATAGATGCGCAGGGCAATATCAGCGGAGCCTGTACCACCAGTGGCCTGGCCTATAAAATGCAGGGACGTGTAGGCGACTCTCCGGTGATAGGTGCGGGCCTCTATGTAGACAATGAAGTGGGTGGCGCCACTGCCACCGGTGTGGGCGAAGAAGTGATCCGCATAGTAGGCGCTCACCTGATCGTAGAGCTGATGCGGCAGGGGCGCAGCCCCCAGGCTGCCTGCATGGAAGCCGTGGACCGTATCATCAAACGAAACCCCGCCCGGGCCAGGGAAATCCAGGTTGGATTTCTTGCATTGAACAAAAAAGGAGAATATGGTGCATATTGCCTTCAGAAAGGGTTTAGCTATGCTGTACGCAATCAGCATACAGACACCGTTTTTCAATCCAACAGTATTTATTAATTCATATCAATACCATGACCCCCCAAGCAAGATTTGAACTTTGTGCTTTCAATGTGCAATCATGCATCATGGCCGAGCAGGCCGGTGCCTACCGCGTGGAACTTTGCGATAACCCCGTAGAAGGAGGCACCACACCCAGCTATGGCCACATCAAACGTACCCGCGAAAAGATCAGTATTAAACTGTATCCCATTCTGCGGCCCCGCTGTGGCAATTATTATTACGATGAAGATGAGCTGGCTATCATCAGGCAGGATATTGCAGTTTGTAAAGAACTGGGCTGCGATGGTATTTCCATCGGCGTACAAAAGATAAATGGGGAAATAGATACAGACAGGCTGAAAGAATTTGTAGAAGCTGGCTTACCCCATGAAGGTAACCTGCAACCGTGCTTTTGATGCCACACCCGATCCGCTGCAGGCACTGGAAGATATCATTGCTGCAGGTTGTGAACGCATTCTCACTTCGGGCCAGCGCAGTGGTGCTCCCCAAGGCAGTGCCCTGCTCGCTCAACTGGTACAACAGGCCGGTGACCGTATTATCATCATGCCTGGTGCCGGTATTACCGCCGGCAACATTGCACAACTGATGCAGGAAACAGGTGCGCGCGAGTTTCATGGCTCACTGAGAAGAACTTCTCCCAACCCCATGACCTTTGCCAATCCCGAAGTGCTTGACTTCGGCAATGTATACCTGCCCGATATGGATGAACTGAAAAAGATCATTTCTATTTTGCAATAAGCCTCTTTCTTTTAGCGAAATGCAATGGGATAAAAAAAAGAAAACAGGAATAGTGGTGCTGGCAATACTGATTCTATTGCCGGCATTACTGTTCCTTATTCATTTCCGCTGGAACCAACGCATTCTTATCAACGCATCTGTATATGAAGTAGGCCCGCAACTCACACAACCGGTTAATCTCGTAAAATGGTATCCCGGTGCCGACAGTTCCATTTTCTCTGATCATATACAGTTGAGCAACGGCCGGCAACTGCTGATAAAGCCTCTTCATGCTGCTGCCGTAGAGCTGACGGATCAAAAAGAACAAAATACGGCGGTATGGGTTGCGCAATCAGCCGGACAGGGATTTCAGACCGCTGTAACATACAGTTGCCGTGTATCCCTGTGGACCTGGTTAAAGGAAACACTGGGATCATCGACCGGTAGCGAAGCCCTCTCATTACTCAAAATACAACTGGAAGACCCGGCACGCCATTATGGTTTTCCGTTGCAGCTCACCCCGGTACAGGATACGCTGATCCTTACGGCTTCTGTTACAGTAGCCAGTGGACAGGATAGCATTGCTATCGCCAGTTTACATACACAATTAGCTGATTATTTAAAGGGGACGAGTGCAGCTGCCGGCGATTATCATTTTATATCACGTCATAACCGGCCCGGCGATAGTGTGCTGGTAGCAATGGGCATACCAGTTGCCAAAGAAAGTTCACAGGCTACCGGCGTTTCATGGCTGCGTTTGCCAGGCAACGGCCGGTTGCTGAGTGGCAATTGCACGGCAGGTCAATTACCCGCTTTATATAAAGCCATGAATCAATATTGCATTGATAAGGGGCTGAAACGAGTAGCATTGCCTTTGGAAAAATACATTTCCGGTCAACAAGTGATTACATTATTATTTCCTGTTTATTGAGGCAGCAGCCACTGCAGACTGGCATTGTTGCGTGCCACGAGCAACAGTTCTCCCCGTACAGTACGGATACGCCGGATAGCCCTTACCTCCCCGCTGATGGGAGTAAACCCGCCGCCGGAGATAAACGTGAGTTGAGGGCCTGCCTGAATACCCCTGAGCAGTGAGCCGCGATTGGCATCATAACGCCCTTCGTAAGGCAGTACACCATAAAAATTCCCTGCAGCCAGGATATCTGCCGGCCCCTGGTGATCAAACTGGCCATTGGCCCAGGCAAATACTGGTGCCACCTGCGCCGCTACAGGTAATGCTTCAAACGACAACTCTCCATGACCTTTGTTCCAGATGATGCCCGATCTCAGATCGGTTGTTTGCAGTACAAGTGCATTATCAAGCTGCTCGCCAAAAACCTCCTTCACCGTTTTGCCCGCAAAATCAGCGTAGCGTAGAAACTTCTTCTTAATGGCAGGCCATTGATTTTCGAGTTCATCTTTTCCCAGGAAAGTAAATTCACCTTCGGGCCGGGTATAGGTAAGAATCGGGTCTATCTGGCCATTTTCATCCAGGTCTTTTAGATAAAGTCTTAATGGAGCAGCGGCGCTCGCCTGCAGTTTGGAATTAAGTCCGTAATTGCCGGCCAGTATATCCATATCGCCATCAGCATCAAGATCGGCGAGTGCCAGCGATTGCCACCAGCCTGCAGGCAACCCTGCATCCGTTTTGTGCAACCTGCCCTGCTGGTTAGCAAAAACAGTAACAGACATCCATTCTCCTGCCACTATCAGCTCCGGATAATGATCTCCATCCAGATCGGTCCATACGGCCGCCGTTACCATTCCCAACGCTTCAAGATCGGCTGTTTTTTTATCGGCCAGCGAGAAATGGCCACGGCCATCATTGGTAAGCAGGTAACTGTTTTGCGGTTTGCCATAGGCCATAGGATCGGCCAGTCCACCCACAAACAGATCCATATCTCCATCTTTATCAAAGTCAATCGCAGCCACACACGACTTATTGGCTGTGAATACAGGAAGCGCATTCGTTGCAATTGTAAAGGATCCCTGCCCGTTATTGAGATACAGACGATCGCGCAGGTAAGGATGCTCGCCCCGGTATTCATTACCACCTGCTACTACATAAAGATCCATATCACCGTCTCCGTCTGCATCAAAGAAAAGTGCATCCACATCTTCGGCCGCACTATCGGCTGCCAGTGCAGGCTGGGAGCTCATGCGAAAGCGCCCGTCTGCATCCTGTACAGCCAGCACACCCGGCTGTCCGGCTGCTCCGCCCGCATAAAAGTCATCACGCCCATCACCATTTACATCTGCTACAGCAAGCGCCGGTCCTCTTGCCGATAATTGATGCGGAATAAGCCGCTGTACATTGAAGTCATTGAACACATCTTCTTTATGCTGCCAGTTGATGCCAATAGCCGGCGACAGATCCTGCATCCAGTTGCCAGCCGTTGCCGGCTGATGCAGGGGCCCCGGCCTGGCATCCTTTTGATGCAATATCAACCGCTGGCTGGTCGCTACTTTGTACAACACCTGCCACTGCTGATCCGGCCATATCACCAGTAAACTGTCGATAACACTGGCCGTATCCAATCCAAAATGCAGTAAGGGCGTCACAGACGATTGAAACCCGCGTGTAAGCATCAGTTGCTGATATTGCTGCCTGTGTTGATTAAACAGGTATACTTTGGCGCCAATACCAAATGTATTATGTGTATTTCCCTCCAACCCTATCTGCAGATAATGACGCTGTGCCGGTCCATTGTTGCGATAAATCCCGGCTGGTGCCAGCAGATTATTAACGATCAGATCCATCCGTCCATCGTTGTCGAGATCTGCATAAGCTGCGCCTGTTGAATAATTCAAATCGGTCATGCCCCATTGTGCGCTGCGATCTGTAAACGTACCATCGGCTTTATTCTGATAAATAAAGTTGTGCATAATACCGTCGGGCATACGCGAAAGGGCCGCCGCATCGAGGCCGCGTGTTTGCTCAAGGTTTTTCTGCACAAATGCACCGGATATAAATCGCATATAATCCAGGTCGACCGGGCGTTTTACAATACCCGTCGACATAAAAAGGTCTTTATAACCATCATTATCTACATCAGTCAGCAGCGGACTCCAGCTCCAGTCGGTGGCTGCAATACCGGCCATGAGGCCTGTTTCAGCAAACCATTCCCCATTACCCATATTACGCTGCAGACTGTTGCGCGAAAACTGTGGCTGAAACCCGTTTCGCTCCACGGTGTATTTGTAAATATCCAGCGCATCGCCACCACTATAGGTTTTCAGAAATTTCTCTTCAAATGGCAGCATATCGGCCGTCACTATGTCTGGATGTCCGTCGTTGTCAGCATCTGCAGCATCATTGCCCATACTAAAGCGGGAGTAATGCCCGAAATGAGCCGCGCCTGACTCCTTAAATGTGCCATTGCCCTGGTTGAGGTAGTAATAATCGTTTTCATGAAAATCGTTGCCGACATAGATGTCATCCCAGCCATCATTATTAAAATCGGCAATGGCCAGTCCCAATCCATAACCCAGGATACTGTTATAGATGCCTGCTTCATGTGTCACATTTGTAAACCTGTTGCCATCATTGCGAAACAACACATCGCCTGCAGGTCCTCCCGGCACACGTCTCAGTGATGTATCGCGATACATTTCCACCGAATGTGCCGATTGGTTGAGCAGGTAACAATCCAGGTCACCATCACGGTCATAATCAAAAAAAGCTGCCTGTGTGCTGAAACCGGTGAAGTCGAGGCCATATGCTGTTGCACTATCTGTAAAGGTGCCATTACGGTTATTAATAAAAAGCTGATTGCGTCCCTGTAATCCCAGCTTGCCACTCACGGCACATACATACATATCCAGCCAGCCATCACCATTTACATCGGCCATGGTCACGCCACTATGCCAGTCGGCGATACCAGCCGTACCGGATTTTTCGGTGATGTCCTCAAAAGCAAATCCTCCTTTATTAAGATACAGCCTGTTTGCTCCTTTGCGGTTGGCGGTAAAATAAATATCAGTGAGCCCATCATTGTTGATATCACCCGCCGCTACACCACCTCCATTGTAGTAATAGAGATAATCAAGAATATTCAACGAATCGCTGGCAGTGGGCTGATTACTGAAACCAATCCCTGTCTGAGCAGTTTTTAACAATTCAAACAAAGGCCTTTCACTATGGCCGCACGCATAAAGAAATACCGCCATACTTATGATACCAATACCTTTTATCAGTAATCTGTACATATCAGTTTTTTCGGAATAGCAACAGTTCATCATGATTTCTTCCGGCTACAATAGTAGTATCTTTTATTCCCGGCAATACCTGCAGAGAACGAAGCTCACCCGGTATGCGCAATCCTGACTGTCGCGCCGGTACAGAACGAAACGATCTGTCGTTGTTCTGCAACAACAGTATGCCCTCACTTGCATCCTGCCTGCCCTGCTCGGGTTTTAACCCAAACAGATTGCCGCCAAGAAGCAGATCTGTACGACCATCGCCATTCATATCTTTCACCAAAACAGCATAGATCGCACTCAGCTGAGCATCTGCAGGGAGTGCGATTTTCTCAAAGCTGCTTTTTCCTTTATTATAAAAAATACAGGAACGGCTTTCCTGTACCTGCAGCACCTGTGCCTGCCTGAGCTCTTCGGGTGTCAATAGCTCTTCAAGAGATTTACCCGCATAGCTGGTATAGTACAGCATTCTCTTTTTGAACGAGGGCATCTGGGCTACAAAATCCCCTTTCAGATTGAAGGGATATGGCTTGCCCTCTTTTTTATAATATACCTGCAGGCATTCAGACTGACCATTTTTATCAAAATCGCCTACATACAAACTGGCAGGGTGACCAGCATCTGCACGTATCCGGGCATTGAGCCCCGTATTGCCTGCAATCAGGTCCTGGCGGCCATCCCCATCCACATCGGCTACGGCGATACAGTTCCACCACCCGGCCGAAGCTTCCAGCTCTTTTTCTTTACTGAGTTTTCCTTTATTAAAATGAAAAAAAGTAACCGGCATCCAGTCGCCTGCAATCACCAGTCGCGGATCTTCTCCTTTTTCGAGTACAGTCCAGGCTGCCGAAGTCACCATACCCAATTCCTGCAATTCAGGTGCCATGGTAGCTGTCACATTTATAAACTCTCCTTTGCCGGTATTACGCAGCAATGCCGATCCCGGCGCTTTGCCATAAGAGCCGGATACACTGCGACCACCAATAAAAATATCCGTGAAGCCATCGCCATCCACATCGGCTGTCACCACACAGGAAGCATTGAACGATACCAGCGGCCATCCTTTGAATGCCCGGCTAAAGTTTCCCTTGCCATCATTAATATATAATCGCGCCAACAATTCCAGCGCACCGGCTGCATGTTCATTACCTCCCGATACCGCTACCAGATCCAGATCGCCGTCTCCGTCTGCATCAAAAAAAGCAGCTCCCGTGGTTTCGCTTTGTTTATCCTGCTCCCATACAAATTGAAGCTGTTGCTGCAGGCGGCCATTAGCTTGTTGTAAAAAAAGGCGGGCAGATGAGCCGGCTCCATTTCCCATAAACAAATCTGTCAATCCATCACCATTTACATCGCCGGTGGCCAGTGGCGGACCATCTGCCGATATCATTTTGGGAATAAGGCGCTCGCGGTCAAAATCAATAAAATCATTTTCCTGATGCTGCCGGTTGCCGGCTATCCAGGATGAATCGAGCAACTGGTACAAAGCAGTAATAACAGGCTGCTGATAAGACCAGTTGCCTTTTGCATCAGCTATGCGTACTGTAACCGTTGTATCGGCCGGAAGTTTATACAGGGTTTGACATTGATGACGCGGCCATATTATCCGGACGCTGTCGATCTGCTTCACAGTATCCAGGCCGAAATAAACAAATGGCTCCACTGCGCTCTGAAACCCTCTGCTGGAAATATTTTCGGTGGTTTGCATTTGTCCGCCGGCAAATACCTGCACACGACTGCCAATGCCAAAGCGGTTGAGGCTATCTCCTTCAAACTTTATTTTCAGAAAATGGTTCTTCTTTTTTTCGGAGCTGTGATTGCGATACACAAACGATGGCATATTCACATTATTCACTACCAGGTCGAGATCGCCATCGCCATCGAGGTCGCCATAGGCTGCACCATTGCTGAATGAAGGGGTTGCCAGTCCCATCGTAGCCGCTTTATTCTTAAAGGTGAGGTCGCGCTGATTGACAAAAGCATAACTGGCAATGGGTGTTGACTTCAGTTTTTCCAGGAAGCTGCGGTAACTGAATCCTTTTTCAATGGCTTTGTTGCGCGTATCGGCAGCGCTGTAAAAGTCAAGAAAATCCTGATCGGTGAGATCCTTGTTGATGCCATTTGATACAAAAATGTCTTTCCAGCCATCGTTGTCAAAATCGAAACTGAGTGCGCCCCAGCTCCAGTCTGTTGCTTCCACGCCGGCATAGCTGGCTATTTCCCGAAAACTACCATTGCCGTTGTTTAGCTGCAGGCAGTTGCTTTGTACCTGGTGATGAAAATCGTTGCGCAGTTTGGCCTGCTGTACATCATAATCATCAAATCGTGTAGTGGTTTTGAGACGATAGTCGCCTTCGGGCAGCATATCTGTAGTAAAAATATCAAGCCAGCCATCGTTATTGATATCCATAATATCACTGCCCATACTGGCCAGGCTGGTATGCCCCATGGCATCGGCAATCACTTCTTTAAAACTACCGTCCTTTTGATTGATATAGAGATAATCCTTTTCAAAAAAATCATTTGATACATACATGTCAGGCCAGCCATCATTATTTACATCGCCGATGCTTACACCAAGCCCAAAGCCGATTTCGCTGCCATAGATATTGGCTGCTGCGCTGATGTCTTTAAACACACCGTTATCATTTCGGTAAAAACGATGACCACCACTTTCGCTTCGTACATGACGTATGTTGCGGTCATACCCAAAACTTTCTATCGGACGAAAGCTATTGTTGAGAATAAAGCAATCCAGGTCGCCATCCAGGTCATAGTCAAAAAAAGCAGCCTGTGTACCAATACCTTTATCGGCCAGTCCGTAAGCGGCTGCCGACTCTGCAAATTTCCCATTGCGCTGATTGATATATAATTCATTTTCCCTGAACTGACCCGATACATCACCGCTATTGCAGACATAGATGTCGAGCCAGCCATCTGCATTGATATCAACCATGTTGACACCAGTATGCCAGCGATTGATTCCTCCCACGCCGGCTTCTTCTGTCACATCTTTAAATTTCCAGTTGCCCTGGTTAAGATACAGTTTATTGCTGCCCTGATTGGAGCTGAAGTAAATATCCGGCAGTCCATCATTATTTACATCACCAATAGCGACACCGCCGCCATTGTAAAAATTCCGGAAGTTTAGAATATTGCATTCATTGCTGTCTTTTACATCATTGGCGAAGCTGATGCCGGTTGTGGAAGCATCGAGTTGTTCAAACAGACCACTGCTTTCGTCGGGGGCAGTAGCCGGCGAACCGCAGCGTATCAGCAGTACGACAGCTCCAAGCGAGCTAATCAGTGCAAAAAATCTTTTCATATAGCAATGTGATGTAAAAATGTAAAAAGCAGGCGAAATACACGCCTGCTTTTTTATAATCACCAAACTAACTGTTAGAAAGCAGGATAGCCGGGATTCTGTACCAGGTTGGGATTGGCTGCGTGCTCTGCTTTCGGGATCGGGAAGATCTCCAGGTAGCGACCGGGGTCAGCATTTTTAGCAGGTACACGTGCATTGCCAAACGTACCAAAACGGATACAGTCCTGACGACGATGATTTTCCCAGGCCAGCTCACGGGCCCGTTCGGCCAGCAGGTGGGTCAGGGTCACATCAGCCAGCGACCAGTTGTGACTGGCATCGCCACTATAGGCACGCTCACGGAGCATATTCACATAGCCGAGATCTGTGGCACTAAGTCCTCCCATACGAACAGATGCCTCGGCCCGCATCAGCAGGATATCTGCCAGGCGGAAAATGGGTACGTCATTGCTTTGGCTGGTAAGGATACCGGGATTGGGAAAATATTTGATATTGCGCAGACCAGCGAGGCGGAATGTGTCGGTGGGATTATTCACTTCCTTGATATTGGCATAGAAACTCAGGAAGCGGCCGGTCTGTGCATCTTTGATCTTAAGTGCTTCGTTGGTACTTGCCACCAGCACATTGGAGTTGGGCGGATAGCTGTAGCGCTCTGCAAACTGCTGGCCAATCAGATACTGGCCACTCCGCTGATCAAGGAATGTGCGGTATGTATTCTGACCCCTCACTGTGTAAACAGAAGTCGTATCATAGTTGCTGTAAAACTCGGCATTGCTGCAATAGCCGTTCCATGCACCACTGCTTAATCCAAAGTTGATATTGCTTTGGTAATGCAGGGTCTGAGCCTGGTAGTTATTGCCTCCGATGTTTACATTATCAAATGGCACTACGAAGATATTTTCCTTCGAGCCTTCATTATTTTGTGAGAAGTTGTCGTAGAAGTTTGACATCAGGCTGTACTTGCCCGAAAGAATTACCGAGTCGCACATGGCACGGGCATCTGACCAGCGGGCTGTGCCCGTATATATCTCCGCATTCAGATACAACTTAGCCAGCAGTGAAAATGCCATCCACTTGGTCACACGGCCATAGGTGGAGAGGCTTACATCTGGCGATACGAGGTTGATATTGTCTTTGACTTCTTTTTCTACAAAATTGAATACCTGTACGCGGGGTGTATTGGTAACCGTATTGGGATTGGTCGCAAAATCCGTTACCAGTGGTACATTGCCGTACAGATCCAGGGCCCAGTAATAATACAATGCACGCAGTATTTTAAGCTCGGCATTGATATTATCGAGATTGGGTGGTGCAGGGTCGAGGCTGTTTACGATACTAAGGATAAAGTTGATCTTACCGATACCGGAATAAAGATCAGGCCATGTATTTACCACCGCTTCTGTTTCGGCTGTCCAGGTATGTGTCCACATTTCGATATGCTGACCGGCACCCAGCCAGTCGTTACCGCGGGCAGGAGCCAGCATTTCGTCAGAAGAGTGTTCCTGCAGGTTCTGAAATTCGCCGCTGGGAATTTGCGTCAGCGAAGCATAGGCCGGAGCAATGCCCGCAGCAATCTGCTCAGGCGTGCGCCAGAAATTCTGGTTGGGGATCACGGAATAAACTTCCTGATCCAACTTGGTACAGGCCGATAAACCCAGCATAAGGCCTGCCGCCAGCGTGATTTTATATACGAGATTCTTCTTTTTCATATCTAATCTTTTAGTTGATACAGCAAGCAATTATTATTTAAATGCCACATTTACACCGAATGTGAATGTGCGGCTGCGAGGATAAAAACCAAGGCCCGATACGTTGGCATCAATATATGACTGCGCACTGTTGCCCGTGGCTATCTCAGGATCCTGTCCCTTATAAGAAGTGATCACAAACAGGTTATTGGCTGTTGCATATACACGCAGACTTTCCAGGCCTTTTACGTTCGGAATATTGTAGGAAAGCGTAAGATTATCCAACCGCAGGAAACCGGCATCTTCCAGCCAGTAATCAGAAGCAGTTTGCGAACCGCGGATACCATTGGTCAATGCATCCTTTGTCACGTTGTTGCCCGGCAGGCGTGAGAAATTGCTGGTAATATTGTTGTAGTTGTTAAACACTTTTTGTCCGGCCACACCACGCAGGAAGAAATTCAGCCCCCAGTTTTTGTAAGTCATCGAGCTGTTGAAACCATAGTTGAACTTTGCAGTGGGATCGGTGTATTTTCTGCGCGCTGTACTTACAGTAGGCACCTTTGATCCATCAGCAGCATAGTACAGCTGATTGCTGTTGGTAGCAGGATCGTTGGCAGGAGCAAGGCCGGCAAACTCGGGCAGATAGAAGACATAGGGAGCATAACCCACTTTCAGGAAGGTGATGTAGTTATTGGCATACCCACGTCCTGTAGCCTGACCCACTGGTACCTGATCGGTAGAAATAGGTGTGCCATCATAGGTACCCGAAAGGCTGGTGATACGTGTTTTGTTGAACGTGATCTGACCACCAAAGTTCCAGGTGAAATCGCGTGTCTGCAGTATCTCACCACCCAGTTGCACTTCCACACCTTTGTTGGTAAGTGCACCCACATTGGCCAGGATAGAATTGTAGAAGAAAGGAGGTACAGGCACAATGTAGTTGAAGAGCAGGTTCTTGGTCTTGTCATTATACACATTCACACTACCGTTGAAGCGGTTGTTGAGAATAGCAAAGCTCAGCCCCACGTTTGTACCATGACGTTCTTCCCATTTCAGATCAGGATTGGCATTCTGATTGGGTGCATATGATTGCGGATACAGGTAGTTGCTGCTGCTGGGATCATAATAACGGCCGGCACCACCCAGCGTGAGCAGTGTATTGTATGGATTGATAGCATCCTGGTTACCCACCACGCCATATCCCGCAGTCAGTTTAAGGTCACTTAACCAATCCACATTATCCATAAATGACTCACCCTTGATACGCCAGGCCACAGATGCTGAAGGGAAATTACCCCAGCGGTTGTTGGCGCCAAACTTGGATGAACCATCGCGACGGAAACTTACGGTAGCGTAGTAACGGGAGTCATAGTTATACGCAAAGCGGCCCAGGAAAGAAATGATCTTGAACTGTTGCCGGTAAGAAGCGATCTGGTTGAGTGCGGGGTTACCTGCACCGAGGTTGTTGACACCAGACTCTTCGAGCAGGAAGTCCTGGCCCGAAGCACGGAAGTTGTAATCAGTAAACTCATTATACTCATATACACCTGTAGCACCTACATTATGCTTACCAAAATTCTTGTTGTAGTTGATATGAAAATCACCTTTCTTGGAATTCACATTGCCTGCATACTGATTGCCACTATTCACATTATTCACTCCGGGGAGTGTGGGACGGAAAAATTCTGTCTGGATATTGTAACGGGAAATAGAACCCAGCACACCAACTTTCAGTCCGCTGATCAGCTCATAATCCGCACGGCCCATTAACTGGGTAAGGTTTTCACGACCCTGGTTGGTCTGCATCATTTGCTGTGCTACCGGGTTTTGCTGTTCAAAATCATAGTAAGCAAAGTAGCTGCCGTCAGGATTGTATACCGGATAAGTAGGAGGCGTGGTATTAACGTAAGCGAAAATGGCATAATCGGTATACTTACGCAGATTCTGATTATTAAACAATGATACCTGCAGATCAAGTTTATTGTTGAGCGCTTTTTGTTGTGCAGTGAAGCGAAGACCAAGCTGTTCTTTACCGCTGTTGACCACAATACCCTGCTGATCCATGTAGTTGACCGAAGCGCGGTAGTTGAATGAGCCGGTACCCCCGGATACAGCTACGTTGTGGCTATGTGTGATACCGGTACGGGTGATGGCTCCCAGCCAGTCTGTATTAGCCCCTTTATCCAGCGCAGCGATGGTAGCTGGTGTAATGCCAGGCACTGTAGGTACAATAGCACGCCATTCGTTGGCAGTAAGCAGATCAAAATCTTTGGCGAGTTTATCGGCGGATACATAACCGTTGTATTCCACGCGCGAACGGCCGGCCTGGCCTTTTTTGGTATTAATGATAATGACACCATTGGCACCACGTGAACCGTAGATAGCAGTGGCCGATACGTCTTTCAATACATCATAAGAAGCTACATCACCCGGAGGAATGCTCGAAATCTGGTTGGGATCATCGAGGGGAATACCATCGAGTACAACCAGCGGTGTCTGACCACCACTCAGCGAAGTTTGTCCACGCAGGCGAATAATAAGATTGGCATTGGGGTCGCCACCAGCCTGTGTGATGGTAAGGCCGGCTACTTTGCCCTGGATCTGCTGCAACGGGTTGCTGATCACTCCCTGGCTGAAATCTTTGGCAGAAATGCTGGATACCGCACCAGTTGCATCTTTCTTGCGTACCGTTCCATAACCTACTACCACTACATCGCCCAGCGAGCGGGCATCTGTCTGCATGGTGACATCTACCGACGTGCGGCCATTGAGCTCCACTTCCTGCTCTGCATAACCCACGGCTGTTATTACCAGTGTGGTTGCACTGGCAGGTACGGTAATTGAAAAACGGCCATCGGCGTCGGCGGCTACACTTACTGCAGTGCCTTTTACGGCAACAGTAGCGCCCGGCAATGCCCTGCCCTGATCATCGGCAACCTTACCGGTCACCTGTCGGCCTTGCGAAAAAGACAGGAAGCCCTGCAGGAGTGCCAGGAAGAGAAACATACTCCTGAGAAATGATTTCTTGATTAGCATAAACAATCGATTTGGTCAGAATGACGTTGAGGTTTTCCGTAGTACCGATTTTATATACTGGTACATACTGGTATACAATATTAACCTTATTTTCGTATTTTCAAAAAAAATTTTAAGTGTTTTCGTCTTTTTTCAGTTCTATACTCCCGGTAACGGGGTAAATTGGGCACAGGGTCAGTGAGGGCTGACCCTGTCCTATTATTTATATATATGTACCAGTCTGTAACGGCTCACTCTTCAATACGTTTCTCATTAGCCGAATGGTCACTCCACAGGACCATCGAAAAAGGGGAACTGGATCACCTTGATTTTTCGCGGATTGCCCGGGAGATCTATGACTTCGAAGCAGTAGAATATGTAAGTGGTCTATTTGGCAATAGCAGCCTGCAGCCAGCCGACAGCCTGCGCAGCCCCGGCTACCTGCAACAGTTGCTCCGCAACAGTACCAATGCCGGTGTGATCAATCATCTGCTGATGATCGATCATGAAGGCCCGTTGGCTGACGCCGACACAGCCGCACGCCTTCGCGCCATTGACGGGCATCGCAAATGGCTCGATGCAGCCGCTTTTCTTGGTTGCCGTCATGTGCGTGTCAACCTGCATGGAGAAGGCACGCGTCAGCAAAAGTTTGATGCCTCTGTAGATTCATTACTCCGGCTGACACAACTGGCCGGTCCCATGGGGTTAAATGTCTTGGTAGAAAATCACGGTAACGAATCATCTGATGCCAACTGGCTGGTAGCCGTCATGCAGCGCGTGGGACTACCTACTGTAGGCACCCTGCCCGATTTTGGAAATTTTTGCCTCACCCATGGCTGGGGTACCACACAGGAACCCTGTGGCGAAGCATACGACCGCTACCTGGGTGTAGAACAATTGATGCCCTATGCAAAAGCTGTAAGCGCCAAATCATACGACTTCGATCAAAATGGCCTGCAACCGCTGATCAATTATGAACGCCTCCTTGCTATCGTGACCCGCGCAGGCTTTACCGGCTACATAGGTGTGGAGTTTGAAGGATTCACTCAAGATGAACCATCGGGGATAAAACGGACGAGGGCGTTGCTGGAGAAATACCTGATGGTTTAAAAGTTAAAAGATAGAAGATAAGTGGTAAGGGGTTGTAGGCCCGCCATGCCTGGCGGGCCGGTACGAAAGACAGGAAAAACGTTCTTAAAATTACCGGATCCAATCCGTCATTTCAATCGATCAGGCCGTCACGCGGTCCGACCGGTCTCCTAACCTGCTGATCACTTTTTAGCTATTTCCCAGGCAAACACATACGTACCTGACTCAAGAGTGATTTCAAGCAGACGTGCGTTTTTCATATCATAGGGAAAAGTTGGATGCAATGATTGAAAGTATACCTGACTGTCTTTGGTAATGTAAAACGCTGTTTCTCCATTCATCTTCATATGCATAGATGGTTCCACGGGAATTTGCACGGTGGCTGAAGTGCCCGGCGGAATAACAACGGTATACTTTCCGCGCTTTTTCTCTTTGCTCCATGCAGAAGTAATCATTCCATAGGGAGATCTGTACGTGGCAGAAAAACTTTTCAACCCATCTGCCATATGCGGGCGAAGATAGAAATGCCGGAAACCCGGCTGCTGTACATCTGGTTGAATGCCTCCTAACGCCTTATAAAACCAGGCACCGATTTCGCCAAACATGATATGATTACGGGAAATGTCTGACTGCGCATCGATCGGCCAGTTTTCATATAATGTAGTCGCTCCATTTACGATCCACCAACCCCAGGAAGGATATGTTTGTTGCGTGGCAACCTGGTAGGCCAGATCTGCATAGCCATTTTCACTCAACGCATTGAGGATTGCTTTGGTACCCAGGAGACCTACATCGAGGTGACTGCTGTCGGCCATCACTCTCGCTGCAAGATTTTTTGCTACCTGTTCTTTATACTGCTCCTCCACCAATCCCCAGTACAGTGCCATGCTCAGTGCAGTCTGCGTACCATCTCCATACTGCATGGTGGTTTTATTAAAATACTGCGTATTGAATGCCTCCCTGATTTTAGTAGCCAGTGCTTCATATTTTTCTGCATCGCCGTTTTTTCCCAGCAACCTGGCCGTTGATGCCAGTATCCGCACATCGGTATAGTAATATACGGTAGAGGTGAGCGGCACAGGTGTCTGTGATTTCACAGGTACCCAATCTCCCAAACCCCAACTGCAAATACCCTGCGGGCTTCGCGCGGTGATCTGATCCACGTAGCGTCGCAATGGTTCATAACAGGTCGCCAGCAGGCTGGTGTCGCCATAAAACAGGTACACATTCCAGGGAATGATGGCCAGGGTACTCGTCCAGTCGGGACCATTGCCCCATTCATATCCCCAGCCACCGGTGGGGATAATAGAAGGCAACACACCGTTAGGCTGCTGCTCATCGCGATGATCGGCCAGCCATTTTTCATAGACTGTGATCACATCATAATTATATAATCCGGTTTCGCTGGCAATGTGTGCATCTCCCGTCCAGCCATTTTTTTCGCGCTGCGGACAATCTGTTGGATAGCCAAACAGGTTGGAGAGATAGGAATTATTGGTAGCACTCCAGATTTTATTGATCACTGGATTTGAACTATTCAGTTTTCCTGCTACCGGCACATCGCTGTGCATGAAATACGCGTTGAGAGAGGCAGTTGTCAACTGTACAGGCTGACTGCTGTTTATTTCCACATACTGAAATCCTTTATAGTTAAAGCGCGGACAAAAAAGCTCTTCTCCTTTGCCGGCAGTAATAAAAATGTCTGTCTGAAAGGGGTCGGTGTTATCCGTTGGCCGGTAGTGTACATCAATATTAGACATGTCTGTGTGCCCGCTGGCATATAATCTTTCGCTATGTCGCAGACGTATGATGGTACCGGCTGGTGCTTTCACACGCAATTCACTTACCCCCGCAATAGTGCGGCCCAGGTCAAATACATAATTGGTGTCACTGAATTTTTTCAGACTCACCGGTTCCAGTTTTTCGGTATGCCGGATAGGGGGCATGGCCTGCGCTGTGATAAGCCTGGCCGGCGCAGAACGAAATATTACTCCCCGCCATTTGCTGTCATCAAAACCCGGCTGATCCCATCCTGACTGCTCCAGCCGGGCATCGTAATGCTCGGCTGTATAGATGCTGTTAAAGACAAGTGGTCCTGTACTGGTTTTCCAATTCTTACCGGTGCCAATCGTCTGAACCGTTCCATCTTCGTAGGTAATCCGCAGGTCCATACAAAAGGCGGGACGTTGCCGCCAGGGTGCTGCATGAAAATTCCATACTGCGGTAGACTGGTGATTGTACCAGCCATTGCCCAGCAATATACCCAGTGCATTACTGCCCTGTCGCAGTTGTGCTGTCACATCATAGGTAACATACAGCAGCCGGCGATCAAATCGTGTATAGGCGGGATCGAGCACATGATCACCTATGCGTTGTCCATTGATGGAAAATTCATACAATCCCGCAGCAGCAATATAGGCCCGTGCTGTGCGGATGGGTTTATTGAAAGCAACAGTTGTGCGGAAATAAGGGGCTGACCTTTCGTTCATCGATTTATCATCGCTGATCCAGGCCCCCTGCCAGGCGGCCGTATTCATCATCCCTGTTTCAAAAGCGGCTACTTCAGAAACAGCCGATTGATTGTCTCTGCCCCATATCTGTACCCGCCAGTAATAACGGCTGAACGATTGCAGTGGCTGGCCGGCATAACGGATACGCTGATCTATACTGGTCTGCTGTAGTTGCCACATATTGCCTTTACCATTTACTACAGCCAGTGAGTCGGTGCCTACCGTAATGCTGTATGCATTTTGTCCCGCACCCGTACGGGTGTCCTGCAACTGCCACGAAAGACGGGGATGCATTTCATCCAGACCAAGCGGATTGACCAGGTATTCGCAGCGCAGCAAAACAGGCCTGCAGTCTTCCTGAGCATTTAATGCGTGAGCAGCTATAGAAAAAAATCCAGCCAGTAATAAAGTCCTCATCAGCATGAGAGAAGTAGTTTTGGGGAAGGTAAAAGGAAAAAGGGGAATGGTAGAAGTTTTTTATCATTGTCTTCCTTTCCTTTATCCGTCTATCTTTTATCTTTTGCCTTTCTGAAGCGCCGGATCGCCTTCTCCATTTCCACAGCCACAAACACGAGCGAAGAAAGTACACCAACGAGTAAAAACTCATTCAGGCTCAGCGCCTGGGTATGAAATATGTGTTGCAAAAAAGGGACATAGGTAAGGGCCGCCTGTAGTACAAATGCCAGCAGCACTGCACCAATCAGGTACCTGTTAGAAAACAAACCTATTTGAAAAAGTGATTGCGAGTCTGATCGTATGGCCAGTACATGCCCCATTTGCGACAGGCACAATACATTAAATACAATTGTCTGCCAGTGCAATCCCTGCGCGATGGCCCATGCCTGTGTGGCCAGGGCTATAGCACCCATCAGTAAGCCAACCCATAGTATATGAATGCCCATTCCATTGGCAAAGACAGTTTGCCGGGGTGGCCGGGGTGGTCTGTTCATCACATCTTTCTCCGCTTTCTCAAAAGAGAGTGCAATAGCAGGCAGCCCATCAGACACCAGGTTGATCCATAAAATGTGAATTGGTAAAAGCGCCAAAGGCAACCCCATCAGCGGTCCCAGTAGCAGGGTCCATATCTCACCAGCATTGGTGGTCATCAGGTATTTGATAAACCGCAGGATATTATCGTATATGCGCCGCCCTTCTTTTACAGCCCGTACAATAGTAGAAAAGTCATCGTCGAGCAGGATCATATGGGCCGCTTCCTTTGATACGTCTGTGCCGGTAATACCCATGGCTATGCCAATATTGGCTCTTCTTAATGACGGCGCATCATTAACCCCATCGCCTGTCATGGCCACATAATGTCCTTTTTGCTGCAGCTCTTTTACAATCTGTAGTTTTTGTTCGGGCGAAACACGTGCAAACACTCTTACCCGTTCAATCTGATACGTCAGTTCCCCGGGCTTCATTTCTTTCATCTGCTGTCCGGTCAGCAACAGATCATTCTCCGTAAGTATGCCAATACGGACGGCAATATTACGGGCTGTGAGCGGGTGATCGCCTGTGATCATAACCGGCACAATGCCTGCTGCGCGGCAGTCGGCCACGGCCTTCATTGCTTCTTCGCGGGGCGGGTCAATAATACCCACCAGTCCCAGCAATTGCAACTCTTTTTCTGCTATTTCACTATCAGGATTATGCGGTAATTCGCTCCAGGATCGCCACGCAAAACCCATTACCCGCAGGCCTTCGGAAGCCAGTTTATCGACCTGTGCGTTTATCGCTTCCTTATCTATACCGATACACTTGTCCAGCAACATATCCGGGGCTCCTTTTGTAAACGACAATATCTCACTGGCTGAGCGATGAAAAGTGGTCATCAGTTTACGATCGGCATCAAATGGTATTTCGGCTATACGCGGCCATTGTGCGATATCCGACAGGGAAGCGGCAACATTCATCAGCGCTATCTCCGTGCTGTCGCCCTGCCATTTGCCGGTATTGTCCTGCACAGCATCGTTATTAAGCGCCATTGCCAGCAATAGTCTGCGGCCATCCTCTTCTTTTGCCAGTTGCTTCGCTTCCTGTACAGTACAGATCTGATCCTGCAAGCCTATTTTTTCCACCTCCATTTTATTGCGGGTAAGCGTGCCGGTTTTATCGGTGCAGATATAGGTAACAGAGCCCAGTGTCTCCACTGCAGGCAGTTTACGGATCAGGGTATTTTTGCGAACCATACGTCCGGCTGCCAGTGCCAGCGAGATGGTAATAACAGCAGGCAATGCTTCCGGTATGGCAGCCACAGCGAGGGAGATACTGGTCATTACCATTGTTACCAGCGGCTCTCCTCTCAGCCATCCGGTAAGCAGAAAAACCAGGCAAAGCCCAATGACGATAAACGAAAGTTTTTTGCTGAATACGGTCATACGCTGCTGCAAAGGGGTTTGCATTTCTTCTTCCTGCAGCATACGGGCTATCTGTCCCAATTGCGTCTGCATACCGGTAGCTACCACCAGACCTTTCCCGTGACCATTTGTTACAAAAGTGCCTTTGAAAGCCATATTATATTGTTCTGCCAGCGGCAGATCATCTTCTTCGAGCTGCTGACTGATCTTATCGACCGGTACCGACTCGCCGGTGAGTGCCGCCTCTTCGACACGCAGGCTGGCCGATTCTGTAATACGCATATCGGCAGGTACCATATTGCCGGCTTCCAGCATTACGAGGTCACCGGGCACCAGGTCTGTGGAAGAAAGTTGCTGCAATTCCCCATTTCTCCACACAGTGGTATGTGCAATGGCCATTTTACGCAGGGCTGCCATCGACTTTTCGGCCCGCCACTCCTGCAAAAAACCGATCAATGCATTGATTAATACAATAATGAGAATGACGATCGTATCGGCCATATCACCCAGCAAACCTGAAATCACCGCTGCCACCAGCAGGATCAGGATCATCAGGTCTTTGAACTGGTGCAGCAATACCAGCCAGGGCGATTTCTTTTTTCCCTGCTCCAGTTCATTGGGACCTGACTGTTGCCGGCGGCGTTCGGCCTCGTCTGCCGAAAGACCCAATGATGCCGTTTGCAGCTGCGCTGCTACCTGTTCATCTGTAAGTTTATACCAACGCATCGGAAAAGATTTTATACTGGCTTCTGTTGAGCTCCCGCAGCATATCTGATAACACAAAAATGAATCAGGAGCAGCACTCCTTTCCTGATCCTTATCAGGCCATCTGTTGACAGGTTTCAAGTATTATACCAAGTATCCTGAACGGCTTTGAAAGGGCCTCCCGTTTTTTCACCAGATTATTTCAGAAAAAAACAGAAAACTTCTGATGAAAAACACTTGGATGTCCCTGTCTGGCAATTGTAATATTGTATCAGCTAAATGTTTGGTCATAGCTGTAGGATTTGGTTGTCTAGTGTGTTTTGTGAATTAGTGTAGTGAGCAGGTCGGGTTGTTTCGGAAGTCGGGAAACGTTGTGTTTTGTAAGGGAAAACGCACTAAACGTGACCGGGCTTTACTGGTAACCGATCTGTTTACTAATAACCTCACAAAAAAATGGGCCGATCTTTATCGGCCCATCAATTTTATTTATACCTATACCGTCGATTAATATTTTCAGTTGCAGTCTATCCAATCCGGCATATCATTATTTGAAAAGGAGGATGTACCGCTATAGCAGTGTGCTAATGTGTCAATACCTCTTTCGTCCTTCATCGCCTGCAAACGTTGCGATTTGAGGGGTCTGCTTTTGAAATAATGTGAAATAAGGAAAGTAAAATATCTTTGGAGACTGGAATAGTACATTTATAAAAAAAAGCCATGATCACCTGCCTGATTGTTGATGACAATAAGATTGCCCGTACAACCCTGCGTCAACTGGCCAGCCATGTGACCGACCTGCAGGTCATTGCCGAGTGCGAAAGTGCCCTTGAGGCATATAACCAGTTGCAGCAAACTCCCGTTGACCTGCTCCTGCTGGATATTGAAATGCCCGGTATGACAGGATTGGAACTGACACGCAACCTGGGCAACAGGCGTCCGCTCATTGTATTCACCACCTCCAAAAAAGAGTATGCCCTTGAGGCATTTGAACTCAATGTGGCTGATTATCTGCTCAAACCCGTTGCCCCGGCCCGCTTTGTGCAGGCTATTGAGCGTGTACGTGAGTTGCTGGGCAGTCAGGAAGAAAAAGTGGACATGGGGGAACGTGAGTTTATCTTTATCCGCGACTCCAATATTGTCCGGCGCCTGGCGGTACAGGACATTCTTTTTGCAGAAGCCATGGGCGATTATGTAAAATTGCATACGGCTCAAAAGTTTTACGCGATTCACACCACACTCAAAGCGGTGGAGGAGCATCTTCCTGCCAGCCGGTTTCAGCGGGTACATCGCTCGTTTCTGGTGGCCATTGACAAAATAGACAGTATCCAGGATGGGGCGCTGGTACTTCAGGGCAAACCGGTACCTGTAGCCGATGCTTACCGCGCCACGCTCAATAAGCGCATGAATATCCTTTAATATCAATAAAATAAATAGCGATGTCAACTATCAGGTTGCTCTCCTGCAGCCTGTATTGTCCTGTGCAAAACCGGCTGTTTTCCCACAATCATACGGATAGATAAATGCGGCCCATCCAACGATAGTATTTGCCCACTGACCGATTGAACCTCCGTAGACCAGGCAGCCCCTGCTAATTTTGAATCGGAAACTTCTCATAGTGAACAAAACGTAATGAGTTTTTCTCATAGCAGTTGGTTTTGGTTTACGGCCTTGGTTTCCACCAGGGCCTCTTTTTTAAACAACCCATGAAATTCATCTATACCATATTATTCTTTACCGATACCCTGGTGCTGGTTTTACTCAGTTACCTGCTTTTCAAACTCCTGGATCAGGGCGGCAGCCGGTCCTCTATCTTATTGCTGGTAGCAGCACTGGTAGTGTCTATCCTTCTTCTCATTTATTTTTTTAACAGGTACCTCAAGCTGCCTCCACACAAATCAGGTTCTTGAATTAGCCTAAATTAGAGCTATAATCAGGGCAATGAAAGGGAAAAGACTTATCTATTTTATTCTCGCAGGCTTTATCGCAGGTACATTGCTGCTGGTCTATATTCAGTTCAACTCTTCCAAAAACATCAATACGCTGATCAATGGCAATGAAAAATTGCTACAGGAGCTCAGTACCGGAAGACAGTTGCAGGAACTGGGTAAGAATGTGATTGCATTCGAAAGCCGCATCCGTGGCGCTGTAGCGACTAATGACACAGGTCTGTTCAGAGGTATAGAAACCCAACTGGCAGAAATAGATGCTGACCTGGAAAAATTGCAGAAAGTAACCGATGATGACAGCTCTGTCAAATACATCGATCAACTGGACAAACTGGTGCGCCGAAAAATTGCTTTTGGCAACCAGGTGCTCGACAGCCTGCACCTGGCCGGCCGATCGGCCGCCCTGCGCATGATTGCCGACCCAACCAGCAAAAGTCTGGCCGATTCCATCATAACGGTCACCAGCCTGGTCGACAGCACCCGCAAGCGCCACCTGGCCGAGGTCACCCTGTCGATGGATCAGAGCGGACGCGGCGCCCTGCGTTTCAGTATTATCCTCATTACACTGGTACTCGTAAGTGCCGCAGGACTGTTCTGGTATATCATTCATACATTACGACGTCAGGAACTTTTGATCCAGCAGCTAAATCTGTCTGAAAAGAAACAACGGGAAGCTGTTCGTATCAAAGAAAATTTTCTGGCCAATATGAGTCACGAAATCCGTACTCCTCTCAATGCCATTCTTGGATTTACCAACCTGATGCGCCATAAAAAAATGGATGAAGAGTCTACCCGTTACCTGCAGACCATTGAGCAGTCCGGAGAGAATCTGCTGGCAATTGTCAACGACATTCTCGACCTCTCCAAAATAGAAGCGGGTATGATACGACTGGAGACTGCTCCCTTCAGCCTGCGCAACCTGGTACATGCGGTAGAAACCATGTTTGCCACCCGCGTAGCAGAAAAAAAACTGCGTCTCTCCACCGAAACAGATCCACTGCTCCCCGATATGCTCGAAGGCGACCCCATGCGTCTGACCCAGATACTGGTAAATCTGGTAAGTAATGCTATCAAATTTACAGACCAGGGACAGATCTACATTCATATTACACAACAGGGCTGGCAGGACCGGCAATTGCGGCTGGCTATAACCGTGGCAGATACCGGTATCGGAATTGAACCGGAACAACTCGACCGCATTTTTGAACGGTTCCAACAAGCCGAAGATTCGGTCACCCGCAAGTATGGCGGAACAGGATTGGGACTTAGCATTGTAAAGGACCTGGTAACATTGCTGCAAGGCAGCATCACTGTGGAAAGTCAGCCGGGGCAGGGTACCCGTTTTTCATTAATCATTCCCTTTGGCGTAGCTGCCGACACTAGCATCCATCAGGCAGATGAGCAACAAGGTCTCCCAAAAGAAGGTTCGTTGCAGGGCATGGAAATACTGATCGCAGAAGACAATGAGATCAATCAATCGCTTATCCGGCACCTGCTCGATCACTGGGGAGCTACCTATTCTTTTGCCTACAACGGCCAGGATTGTGTGGATCAATTACGTGCCCATCACTTTCATGTTATATTAATGGACATACAAATGCCGGTGATGGATGGGTATACTGCCAGCCAGGAAATACGGCAGGTGCTGGGATCGAAAGTACCTATCATTGCCATGACCGCTCATGCCATGCCAGGCGAACGGGAAAAGTGTATCAGCTTTGGCATGAGCGAGTACCTTTCCAAACCTGTTCGCGAAGCCCAACTTTATCAATTGCTGATGAAACTGGGAAAACACAGTACTGCAAGCTCCTCTCCTGCTTCCAGCCCCTCATCTGGTGTATCTAAAAACTATCAGACTATCCAACTCGATTATATGCGTGAAGTGAGCCTGGGAAATACAGCCTATGAAAAGGCCGTGACCGGACAATTCCTGGAAGCCATTCCACTGGCAATAACCCAACTCGAAGAGGCTTATGCAGAACAGCAATACACGCTGGTAAGTAAGCTGGCTCATAATATGCGTACCAGTGTGTCTGTAATGGGTTTACTGCCCGTACTAAGCCCTATCCTCGATAAGCTGGAACATGAACAGCCGGACCCCGTTTCCTTTACCCATCTTCTGAAACAAGTAAAAGAAATATGCGATCACGCTATGGAAGAAGCCCGGCATTTTTATCATTCCTTATAACGCAAAGAGCGCAAAGCGGCAAAGAACACAAAGGCTTATTAGCGTCAGCACATTCTCATCCTCACTTCTCCAAATTCTCAAATCACTGCTGTCCGGGGAAAATAAAAGAAAACAGCTGTTCTCTCGGAAAGTGATCACACTGCCTTTACTGTTGAAACGAAACATTCGGGGTCGGTCTGGATGCGAAGCGTCCTGACCGAGCGGTTAAACTGGAAATGATCAAATAGTTTACTATCCGCATAATACTGTTCCCTCGTTTTGTACCTACTTTTAATTCCGTCTTTTTGCCTCCACGGCCGGCGGGCCGATGTGATTCACCGGACAATAGTGATCCTCAAATCTCCAAATCGCAAAGAGCGCAAAGCGACAAAGAACACAAAGGCTTATTAGCGTCAGCACATCCTCACATCTTCAAATTCTCAAATCCCCAAATTTTCAAATCAACCACCGATCGTTTTTGCCCTGTGGCCGATCCAGTGCCTGTACGCCTTAAACCGCTGAATAGCTTTGCGAAAAAAGGACATGCAAAGTTTTATCAGCGATATTTCTCAAAAGAAATTCCCTGCAGAGGAACTCATGTACGGCCGGACTATCCGCAATGGGGTACTTAAGGAAATTCAGAAAGATTTCCCGGCTTTTGATGAAGAAAGCAAATTGGCTGCTTCCGAATTCAGCTATTACCGGCAATTATATATTCAAAACCTTTTGTCGCGCGAGGTGGGTACATTAACCGAACTGGAACTGACAGTGCTGGATAATATCAATCAGAATCACCTGATCTCTGATGAAGCCAGTGAGATCAAAAATCCCGGATCGCGCGGGGAGCGCTGGGCCGACCGCATTGCGGGTTTTGGCGGCAGTTGGAAGTTCATTGGCCTTTTTGGCTTATTTCTGGGTGGCTGGATGATTTTCAACAGCTTCTCCCTGCACAACAAAGGATTTGACCCCTATCCTTATATATTGCTTAACCTGTTACTTTCCTGCCTGGCAGCCATTCAGGCCCCTGTCATTATGATGAGTCAGAACCGGCAGGAGGCCAAGGATCGCCTGCGCGCCCGCAACGATTATATGGTCAACCTGAAGGGGGAGCTCGAAGTAAGGATCCTCCACGAAAAAATAGACCATCTTATCATTTCCCAGCAGGAAAGCCTTGCTGAAATCCATGAATTGCAACAACAGCTTTTGCAGGCAAAATAATATTTCGCACAGGGCTGATTTTATTGACGATCCACTTTTCGTTCCGCCGACAGGTTTTGCCCATTCACCGATCGCCACCATAAAAATGCATGTACACGGCGTAGGTTTATATCAGGAAGCACAACGACTTCACTATGTTGCTAAAGCAGTTAAAATATTTTTTACCACATGCCGGTAGACGGGACGGGAGGTACAGACGCCCGCTCAAGATCAATATAGATTTTGAGAAAGGGGTGATCCAGATCAGTGGCAACTACCGGCATGCTTTAGCTACTGCACGTGAGGGTATTGAATCGCTGCCGGAATGGGTTCAGATAAATGCGCATATCTACCCAGGAGAAACGCTGGAACTGCAGGCCAACGATGTTACGAATGTGGTACTGGCAGTAGACGGCCAGCTCAACGATGGAATGGGTCCCTATCCCTGTGCAGGTTTGCTCGTGCTGGAAGCAGCCCGTGAGACCGGTGGCTGGGAACTCACTCTTTACCTCTACGATCAACTGGCAGCCTGCAAGGAAGTGCGCATCCGGCTGCCCCTGCCTTATAGTTCCGCTCAACCCTATCTCAATTAACCATTAAATAAAAGATCATGAAAAAAACAGTTTTAGCCCTGGCCATGCTTGCCGGTTTTTGTACAGCTTCCTTTGCGCAAAACAATACGACGCCAGCGGCAAGTGCAGTCCAGACAAAAAAACATACGCATAAAACTATGCACAAGCAGGCCGCCTTAACCAGCAATGCAGGTTCAGCGGAAAACAAAACGCCCGCAGCTCCTGCCAAAAAAGAGATGAAACAGCCAATGGTTGCCCATCACAAAAAGATGACATCGGCTGCTAAAAAAAATTCAAACGACAAACAGTAAGTAAGGAGTGAGATAGTTCATGCCGCCCTGCCCTTTTGGGCGGGGCTTTTTATTGAAACACCTGCGTGCGGCTGATCAAACAGTAATCGCTTTCGCAAAAGAATTCGGCTATAGTTTTTGCCCATCGGCCGACTTGCCTTATGTATGGCCCCGGATCCGGTCTACCTTTAATTTGTCAATCGTTGATACAATAACCTTAAATATGTTACAATGAAAAAGTTTCTTTTACTCGCAGCTATCTGCACTTCTGCAGTGGTGGGCCTATATGCACAAAATAAAGATGTAGCCCGTGTTAATATGTCCAAAGCCAAACAGCACAAGACATTACCTAAACTGAGTGGCACTGATGTAAGCTACCAGACACGCGAACAATTTAAAGTGGATTTCCCCGCTGTGGCCGTTAAGTCATGGAAACGGGGCGAACTCTTTGATGAGGTTGTATTTACAAAAAATGATATGCAGATGACGGCCTTCTATGATGAAAATGCCAAACTGGTAGGCACTACTGAAACCAAGCAGTTCAGTGATGTTCCCCAGAAAGCGCGTGATTATATCAGCAAAAAATATTCCGGCTATACCGTTACCGATGTGATGTTGTTTGACGACAATGAGGATAATGCCACAGACATGGTGCTCTTTGACCGTCAGTTTGAAGATGCCGATAATTATTTCATCGAATTACAAAAAGGTAAAGAAAGAATTGTACTGGCATCCGACCCTGCAGGCCAGGTATCTTATTTTACCCGCTTGTAATAATCCGCTACACTTCCATATATACAATGGGCTCTGCCTTTTGCCGGACAGAGCCCCGTTTGTTTACAGGAATTACTCTCCGGTAAGATTATATATGCGTTGTATATCGTGCAGGATAGATTCAAAATCAAGTTCCAGGTCTTTCAATAAACCAGTTGCAAGATCAAATACCCATCCATGTACTACCGGGTATCCGTGCTGAAGGTAGGTTTTCTGAACAGCAGCTGTCTTAATAATATTAATGGCCTGCTCTTTTACATTCAATTCCACAAGCCGGTTATAACGCTGGTGCTCATCATTTATCGCGTCCAGCTCTTCCTGATGCAACCGGTATACATCACGGATATTTCTTAACCATGGATTGAGAATACCCAGATCCAATGGCTGCATGGCAGCCTTTACCCCGCCACAGTTATAATGGCCGCATACGATAATATGCTTCACTCCCAGGTGACGCACCGCATAGTTAATAACAGCCATCACATTCAGGTCTGTATTACTTATTACATTGGCAATATTGCGATGTACAAATACTTCTCCGGGAGCCACACCCATCAATTCCTCTGCCGTCACCCGGCTGTCACTGCATCCTATATAGAGGTATTCTGGTTGCTGATCGCGCGCGAGTTTCTCAAAAAAACTGGCATCCTTCTGCAATTGGGCTGCTACCCAACGTTTATTGTTTTCAAAAATTTCCTGGTAACTGGTCATAGTTGTCTGGTTTCTTTTGTTTCAACAGAAATAACGATTTAAGGTAGTATAAAAAGAGAGCCGGGCAATACACATTTTCTATTGTTGTGATGCTTCAGGGTTTTTACACGGTAGAGGGTGAAAAAAATACTAATTATTTTGGCAGACCGGAGGGAATGAATATCTTTGGTGAGCGTCTTGAACGTAGCATTGCCTCCGGAAATATTTTCAGATTACCGCTTCAGTCAGCTACCTCCCTTACTACTGGCTGAGCTTTATTATTAATATATTCTTTCCTTGCTGTTTTGAATATTCTTATTCTATTCAAAACTCATTTCTGTTATTTATTATTCATTGCCGGTTTACAGCCGGTAGTAAATTTTTTGTTATGACAGCAAGATCAGTGGCATCATGGCCGGTGCATTTTTTGAATCGTCTTAATATGGAAGAGGTAGCCCATCAGGGTGTTATTCATCCGCTGAGTGTTATACACGAAATCAGCACCTATGCCTCTACCGAAGAGCTTTTCGATCTGTTTGCGCACTTTTGCGAGTCGGCCAGGGCCGAGCTTTATAGCTGGAAGGAAGGATCTCCCGGCAATTGTCTCTTTTTTGCGGAGCAGTTAGAGCTTCTTATAGAGGCCTGTTACCTGATCTACACCCACCATCCCGGATGTCCCCGGGTAGCTGACCTCCGTGGTTTTTTTGTTTACAAAGGTCTTTCCGAATGGAAACACCTGCTTCATTGCTGGCTCGAAGCAGCCTTAAGCGATAGCAGTATTCATGACGAATATTCTCTTTTTGAGCAGGATCGTTTTGCTTATCATATCAATCGTCTTATAGCCACCAGCCATATGATCCCATCAATGCCTGTAGACCCTCTGCCAGATGGTCATTCTTAAACTGGTTTAAGTTTTTTCTTTTATTGCCTGCTTAGCTTTGCTCTATCAAAAGAAACCAAAATGGAAAAAAGAATCGACCTGCAGCAAGTTGAACCACTGGCATTTAAAGCTATGTATTCCTTAGAGGCCTATTTAAAAAACACCCAACTATCTGCAACACACAAAGAATTGATCAAAATTCGTGCTTCGCAAATCAATGGTTGTGCCTTTTGCCTCGATATGCATACACGGGATGCACTTAGCCTGGGAGTAACTCCTCAGTGGATTATCCTGCTGGATGCCTGGAAAGAAACTGACCTGTATTCGGCAGAAGAAAAGGTAATCCTCGCGCTCACAGAGCATATCACACTTATCAGTAATGGAGGATTACCCGACGACGTTTATAACCGTGCTGTTGATTTATTTGGCGACAATTATGTCGGGCAACTGATTATGGCTATCGTTACCATCAATAGCTGGAACCGGATTGCCATCAGTACACGTAAACAGCCTGGCGAATAGTTTTACCAGTTGTTCATCTGATCCTTATTCACCCGCTCCGGTGCGGCTGGTTCACTAGTCTGCCAGTTATCGTCATACCGTACAAAAAAAGCCAGCCAGACAGAACGTGCCAGCCGCATCAGTAACGGTTGCAAAGCAACCAGCAACACTGCATTTGCAATCAGCCAATAGAAAAACCGGTTATCGGAAGTACTTAACCCGATGATCATCCACCAGGCGATCAGCGATGCTACGCTGATCGCAATTGAGAGAGCATAGCTTACATAACTGGAACCATAATAAAATCCAACCTCTATCTCAAACGGCTGACGACATACCGGGCACCCCTCATTCATTTTCATGGTAGTCTTAAGCCGGTATGGATTTTTTACGGCAAACATATTTCCACGCCTGCAGCGGGGACATTTACATGCTAGAGCTGCAATCATCGCCGATGGTTTACCGGACAGATTTTGTGTTGCAGGTTGTATATGCTGATTCATATAAGTGAAGTTTAGTGTAATGATTGTTTTCTGAACTCTTCCGGAGTCACTCCTGTATACTTTTTAAAAAAACGGTTGAAATAAGAATTATCCTCAAAGTTGAGCTCATAGGCTATTTCAGTGACAGTCATCTCCGCATTTACCAGCAAGCGTTTTGCTTCCAGCAATATTCTGTCGCGAATCAGTTCGCCGGCTGTTTTGCCCAACAAGTCCTGCACCAATGCATTTAAATGATTGGGAGTGACGTACAATAAATCTGCGTATTCCTTTGGCAAACGCATAGTGCGATAATGCGTATCTATCAGGCGTCTGAAACTTTTTAACAATAATTGCTTCTGCGGTGCTGCAGGCCGGGTATCAACCGGTCGCTGTACACCATCAACCTGTATAAAAAGCTGTAGCAACAACAGGCGAATACGATCAACCCTGTGCCGGCCTTCATCCGAAGAAGCAATGAGTATGGCTTCAAAAAGACCCACCACCTCTTTGTGCAGAGCTGGAGGAAGCTGACGCACGCCTTCTTCGCTTATTCCATTAAAAAAATCAAACTGGTCAAGATAATGCTGATTCTGTAAAAAGGATTTAAAGAAATCGGCCGAAAAATTAATAATATACCCTTCCGTCACACCATTGAAATGCCAGCTATGAACCTGGCCGGGGATCATGAAATAAATCTGGTATGGCTTTACCGGAAACTGATCGAAATCGATAGTATGCGATCCCTTTCCTTTTGTAAATAATACCAGATGATAAAACGAATGCCGGTGCGGAAAATGCAAATGGTCATAGTGCCGGTGCAAATAATCGGCAAACCTGTCTGCCAGCAAATGATCGTCCTGGTTGCCTATCCTGCTGAGACTGCAGATATCATATACCGGAATTTGCTTTTTTGCCATAGCACAAAGCTACCATTGAATTGTTCAATAGAAATGGACTGATTGCCCTGTATTATGGTACTTTTTACTGATCTGGTTTATTCGTGCCGGAAAAAATCAAACTCATCCTGTATCTGCCAGGGTCCTTCGCCCTGCTGGCCGATAAGACTGATCCGGTGAAACCGGAGCCGGTCAGGAAACCGATACTGCCGCAGCTCAGCAAAAATGCCGGTTGTACAGGTTCCATTACGGGGGTGAATGAGCGTGACGTGCGGATGCTGATTCCGTGGATTGACTATTATCCCTTTCAACACCTGTTGCCGTAACTCATAAAAACCGGTATTGCTTCCTGCGCCAGGCAATAACAAACCCCGGCCTTCGGCAAAGCGTTCCGGAGAACCAAGTGTAATAGTGACCGGTTGCGGTAACCGAATATTGCGAATATTCTCAAGCACTTTTGGCAACACCAGTAATTCATCCTCCCTGCATAAAGTGATATGCGCAGCAATCAATGCCTGTTGCACCGGATTATACCGGGCACGAACCGATTCAAAAAGCTCCCGCTCTTCGTTGATAAATAAAGTCAGTTGCTGCCGGCTATATTGCATGTACGTTAAAATTAAAACTGTTACTCCATAATATTAGACGCTGTTTAGTCAGAATCGTACCATATGATGGCCTTTCCGGCATTGTGCTGTCCAAAGCCACTACTTCAATTTAGGTATTGCCCTATCAGCAGTTGCCTGCGTTGTCGCCCGGTACTACAAACTCAGTATTCGCAGCCTGTACTGGAGAAAATATTTTTGTTTCATTCCATCATTTAAAACCTGAGAAAATGAGATATCTATTTGCGCTGGTATTATTGCTTACAACAGTTGCTGCTGGTGCACAACTGAGTTATGGCCCAAGGGCTGGTATTAACATTGCTAAGATTAAATTCAGTAATGATCAGTTTAAAACAAAATCATTGATCGGCTTTAGCATCGGAGGTTTCGCCAATTACAGGCTCTCTCCCTCCCTTGCCATTCAGGCTGAGGTGTTCTACTCTGGTGAGGGAACAAAAGAAGAACGCAGTTCCAGTAGCACAAAAGGCACTATCCGGAAAGGCTACCTGCAAGTACCTGTACTGGCACAGTATACGATAGGCAAAGGTGTTTTTGTTGAAGCCGGACCACAGATTGGCTTCCTGATGTCATCCAAAGAAAAATATGGCGGTCAGAAAGAGGACATCAAGAAATACTATAACTCTACTGACCTGCGCCTGCCAGTTGGTGTGGGATATATATTTCCCGAATCGGTCTGTAAAGGCTTACGGGCCGACCTGCGCTATTCATTCAGTTTTTCTAAAGTAAATAAAGTGTCCGTAGGTGGTGGTGAACTCAAAAACCAGGTACTGGGTATTGGATTTTTTTACACCCTGCCGGCAGGCAAGAAATAAGCCAGCTTCCTTACCAGAAAAGAGTTTCCGACTGGAGACTCTTTTCTTTTATCGCTATAAGAGAAAGATACAGGTACTAACAATTCGGAATAATCTCGCTACACTTGCTTCATATTAAATCATACATCAGGACAAAATCTCCACCACAGTGATACGATTACCATACAAATCATGGCAATGAAAAAAACGGCTACCTTCTGCTGTTACCAATGGTTCCATAATCGTAACACCGTTGTTTTGTACCTGTGTATACAACTCTTCACTATTATCTGTATACACAACCAGTGTAGGCTGACCGCCAGTTTGCCGGCCCACTAATGACGTTTGCTGACCAGGATCGGCTTTCAGAAACCAGATACCGGTCTTATCATCGGC
This sequence comes from Chitinophagaceae bacterium, assembly GCA_047600605.1. Taxonomy (GTDB): domain Bacteria; phylum Bacteroidota; class Bacteroidia; order Chitinophagales; family Chitinophagaceae; genus CAYMZZ01. The sequence continues at coordinate 52,522 of JASGKK010000003.1, forward strand.
ATTGAAGCGTACATGCAAATAACGCTGGCCATCCGGAAGCGTAGCATCGAATATTTTCTCACAGCCAAAATTCTTCTGATAAAAACCGAAGGCGTCTTCGTAGTTGTCCACCAGAATGATCACCCGCCCAAGACTTGTTGTCATAGCAATTACTTGATGGTAGTTATATGTTTGAAGAGAGCTATCAGACAGGTGTGATTGACGGCCATATTGTAATGGCGGATTCGCCTATTATAAAAGCGAAGTTATATCTAACTGATTATCATTACTTTATTTTGGTGAATCTGTTTTTGCGGCGAATAATAAGGCTATTCACCGCAAAAAATGCAGCGAAACGTTTCGCGCCACCCGCAAATTATGTATATTCGATGCATATTTTGCGTAGAATATGTTCGTTTACATTCACCAATTACCGCAGTGGCCGCAGTTTAGCTGGAGTCAGGATGCCGTCGCGCCTCTACTGGCAGCTGTCCGGTACAAACAGGGCCGGTTGCTGGGACGTATGGAAAGTCTTGGTTTCCCATTACAAATTCAGGCCAGCCTGGTTACACTTACACTGGATGTATTGAAATCGAGCGAAATTGAAGGTGAATTACTCAATGCAGATGCGGTACGGTCTTCGGTTGCCCGTCGGCTGGGCATAGAGCTGGCAGGCCTTCCGCCTGCTGACCGTTATACAGATGCGGTAGTACAAATGATGCTGGATGCCACCCAGCATCATGAACACCCCCTTTCTGCCGAAAGACTTTTTGGCTGGCAATCTGCACTTTTTCCCACTGGTATGAGTGGCCTTTATAAAATAGTAGTGGGTGACTGGCGCAACAACACACCGGATGATCCGATGCAGGTCGTATCCGGTGCTATAGGCCGGGAAAAAGTACATTTTGTAGCACCTGAGTCGGCCAGGCTTGAAACAGAAATGAAACGTTTTATAAGCTGGTTCAATGAAGACCGGAAAATGGATCCGGTACTGAAAGCAGCGGTGGCTCATCTCTGGTTTGTGACCATACACCCGTTTGATGATGGTAATGGCCGCCTGGCGCGCGCCCTGACAGATATGCAACTGGCCCGTGCCGATGATACCAGTCAGCGTTTCTATAGTATGAGTGCACAGATAAGAAAAGAAAGAAGCGATTATTACGATATACTGGAAAACACACAAAAGGGATCGCTGGATATCACCGACTGGATCTGTTGGTTTTTAAATTGCCTGGATCGAGCACTGGGATCCAGCATGGATCATCTGCAGGTCGTACTCCAAAAGGCCCGATTCTGGGAAAAACATGCCGGCACTCCGCTGAATGAACGGCAACAGGCACTACTCAACAAATTACTGGATGGTTTTGCCGGAAAGCTCACCAGTTCCAAATGGGCAAAAATCGCCAAAACCTCACAGGATACTGCTCTGCGCGACATCCAGGACCTGGTCAATAAAAATATGCTGGTAAAAGATAATGCCGGCGGCAGAAGCACCGGTTACCTGCTGGCTGAATAATGAAGAGTGCCCCACCTGTACTAATCTTCGCTTTTACGAAACAAATGAAAAAGTAAAAAGGCTATGCCCCCGCCAGATAGCCACATCAGTTTATCGGCATTGATCGTATAGCCAAAATAACCCATAGCCGCAACGGCCGCAATGAGAATAGAATAAACAATGAGACGACTTTTCATACATACAAAATAGACACTGATTAGTGAAACTGCAAATAGCGATAGTTAATCCGATGTACATTCAACTCATACCCTTCCTGTATTTTTTTGACCTGTCTTATCCGAAAAAACACGGTTATTTTCAATCCCGCTCTGCTTACACTTGTTCGTTTTCAGGCTCCGGCCTTTTAATCTTCGGAGTTTAACTATACTTTTGCAAATATTGATGTCAGCCGGCATTTCACTCCGGCCGCAATCTTTTACTACTTTTGGCAAGCGAAATGAGAGCCACATTATTTTTCGTATACCTGTGTTTGCTAACCCTGTGGGCTACGCAGCCAGCCACCGCCGCTGAGCGGATGGATGTGACCGGTTATACGCAGCACTCATTTTCCAAAAAACTTCACTGGACCAATTTCAATCACCCTCCGGCCAATCTCTCTACTATCCGCAGCCGGAATGTTGATACAGAAAAAGAATATTTCTTTACCGACGGGGTCGAAGATGAGGACACTATCGATCTTTCTGCACGTAAATTCAGGCTCTTAGCACGCAGTCTGACAGTGCTGCAGACCCTCTACTTTGCTCCAGTTCTGCAGCAGCGGCTATCCTGTACATCTGGCAACACAGGTCTGCATGCCGATATCTGCATCAAACATTGTATCCTCAGAGTCTGATACCCATTCCCACGGTATCAGTTTAGCCCGGAAGAAGCTGTACGCACCGGCGTCCGGATGTATTAGCACCTACATTATCTCCTCATCCCGCTTGCCTGTTCAGGTGATACCTGGCCACTGATATCTCTTTGTGCCCGCGACCCTTATACACAACGTTTAAGCAGGCCGCAACACCTTAAGCATTCATTCGATTCACCACATATTGTAAGTATCATGAACAGACTGGTTCTTTTAGCAGGCTTATCATTAGCCTTATTCTATCAAACAAGCTGCAAATCAAAAGCAGAAGAAAAAAAGGAAATGGCACATTATGCTGTGACCAGCCCTTTAACCGTAGACACTTCATTTACCAAAGAGTATGTGTCACAAATCCGTTCCGTACGAAATATTGAAATCCGTGCCCAGGAAAAAGGTTTTCTCCAGAATATCTATGTGGATGAAGGCCAGTATGTAAAAGCGGGGCAGGTTCTTTTCCGTATCATGCCTAAATTTTATGAGGCTGAATTGCAGAAGGCCGAAGCCGAAGCGAAAGCGGCTGAAATAGAATTACAGAATACCCGCACCCTGGTAGAAAAAAATGTAGTTTCTAAAAACGAGCAGGCAATGGCCGAAGCCAAACTGGAGCAGGCCCGCGCAGAAGTCTCTCTGGCCAAACTGCACCTTTCCTTTACCGAAATCAGGGCCCCATTTGATGGCACTATTGATCGCCTCCCCAAAAAACTGGGCAGCCTCATCGATGAAGGTGAATTACTCACCAGTCTGAGCGACAACAGCCAGATGTTTGCCTACTTCAACGTCTCCGAACCGGAGTACCTGGAGTACCAGACAAACATCAAGACCCGCGGCAGCAGTAAAGTAAACCTGTTGCTGGCCAATAACAAACCACTGGCAGCCAAAGGCGAGGTTGAAGTAATAGAAAGTGAGTTTGACAGCGAAACAGGCAATATAGCCTTCCGCGCGCGTTTCCCCAATCCCGACCGGTTGCTCAAACACGGTGAAACCGGCAAGGTATTGATGACGCTCCCACTTAAAAATGCGCTTATCATTCCACAAAAAGCCACCTACGAAATTCAGGATAAGATCTATGTGTTTGTTGTTGATAAAAACAACACACTCAAATCACGCCTGCTCACTGTCGCCGGTGAGTTGCCCGATATTTATGTAGTTGAAAGTGGTTTATCAGCCGATGATAAGATTCTGCTGGAAGGAGTACAAAAGGTGAAAGATGACGACCGGATCGCCGTTGAGTATCAGAAACCAGAAGAAGTAATAGCACACCTGCGTCTGAAAGCAGAATAACTGATCAACCCTAATTAGCAAACTACAATGTTTAACAGATTTATACAAAGGCCGGTCCTGTCTATCGTCATATCCCTGATCATCGTATTTCTGGGGATACTGGCCATCACAGGGCTGCCGGTTACACAATTTCCCTCCATTTCGCCGCCCAAAATAAACGTGGTAGCCGACTACCCGGGCGCCAATGGAGAACTCATGATCAAATCGGTGATCATTCCGCTGGAACGCGCTATCAACGGCGTGCCCGGTATGAAATACATGGCTTCTGATGCAGGTAATGATGGTGAGGCGACCATACAGGTAATATTCAACCTGGGTACCGATCCCAACGTAGCATCACTCAACGTACAAAACCGGGTGGCTTCGGTTGTAAACAAACTGCCCCCGCTCGTAGTACGCGAAGGTGTAAAGATCTCGCGCGAGGAATCAAACATGCTCATGTATATCAACCTATACAGCGATGATCCCAATACCGATCAGAAATTTCTTTTCAACCTCGCTGATATCAATATACTGTCAGAGCTGAAACGTGTGGATGGTGTGGGATATGCAGACATTCTCGGTAACCGGGAATATGCGATGCGTGTCTGGCTGAAACCAGATCGTATGCTGGCTTACAAGATCTCGGCTGATGAAATAATGGAAGCGCTCAGCTCTCAAAGTCTCGAAGCCTCGCCGGGCAAAACAGGTGAAAGCTCTGGTAAACGCTCCCAGTCATTTGAATATGTACTGAAATACAGCGGTCGTTTTACTACCAAAGAACAATATGAAAATGTGGTGGTACGATCCAGCCCCAATGGAGAATTGCTGCGTCTCAAAGATGTGGCCAATATCGAGTTTGGCAGCTCTATGTACGACATTTATTCCAACCTCAATGGCAAGCCTTCAGCAGCTATTGTACTCAAACAATCCTATGGCAGTAATGCCAGCCAGGTTATTGAAAATGTAAAGGCCAAGATGAAAGAGATCAAAGCCAGCACATTTCCCAAAGGCATGGATTACGAGATCAGCTATGATGTATCCAAGTTTCTGGATGCCTCTATTGAAAAGGTGATCCATACGCTGATAGAAGCTTTTATACTGGTGGGCCTGGTGGTATTCCTCTTTCTGGGCGACTGGCGCTCCACCCTTATTCCGGCTATGGCGGTACCCGTATCGCTTATCGGTACGTTTATGTTCATGCAATATTTTGGTATCACACTCAACCTAATCACACTGTTTGCCCTGGTACTGGCCATTGGTGTGGTAGTGGATAATGCCATTGTGGTGATCGAAGCGGTGCATGCCAAAATGGAAACCGAACATCTTAAGCCGCGCAAGGCCACCCAAAAAGCCATGCACGAAATTGCCGGTGCTATCATTGCTATCACCTTCGTAATGGCGGCGGTGTTTATACCGGTTGCTTTTATGTCGGGGCCGGTTGGTACTTTTTACCGCCAGTTCTCGATCACTATGGCCACTTCGATCATTCTTTCCGGTATTGTGGCTCTCACGCTAACTCCTGCTCTTTGTGCCATGATCCTGAAAAACAATCATGGTAAACCACGAAAGAAGTCGCCGATAGACCGCCTTGTGGGCAGTTTCAACAGAGGCTTTGATAAAACTGCCAATAAATACATGAAGTTGCTGAACCTGATGGTCAACCGCAGGCTGGTGACTTTTGTGATATTGATTGCCTTTTGTGCTGGCACCTGGCTGCTCAGCAGTAAAGTACCGGCAGGCTTTATCCCCAACGAAGATCAGGGTATGTTCTATGCTATCATTCAAACTCCTCCCGGCTCATCGCTGGAGCGAACGAATGAAATTGCCGAACGCCTGCAAAAGATCTGCGAATCGGTAGACGGAGTGAAATCTGTTTCTTCTCTGGCCGGATATGAGATTCTTACCGAAGGCACCGGCGCCAATAGCGGTACTTGTCTTATTAATCTCAAAGACTGGAAAGACCGAAAGCAAAGTGTGGATGAGATCATGGAAGAACTGGAAGAAAAGTCGAAAGACATTACTGGTGCGGCTATTGAATTTTTCCTGCCTCCTGCCGTACCGGGATACGGAGCTGCCGGTGGTTTTGAGCTTCGTCTGCTTGATAAAGCCGGCACAGGCGATTACAAGCTGATGGAAAAAGTGAACAATGACTTTGTGAATGAACTGAAAAAGCGCAAAGAGCTCTCTTCCGTGTTCAGTTTTTACAGTGCCAGCTTCCCGCAATATATGCTACGGATAGACAATGATATTGCACAGCAGAAAGGTGTAAGTATTGAAAATGCCATGAACACCCTTTCCACTCTTATTGGTTCCAACTATGAGATCAGTTTTATCAATTTCGGTCGCCAGTATAAAGTAATCGTACAGGCCTCACCGGAATACCGTGCACTGCCCGAAGACATCCTGCGGCTTTATGTGAAAAATAATAAGGAGGAAATGGTGCCTTTCTCAGCCTTTATGAAAATGGAGAAAGTGTATGGCCTTTCGGAGATCACACGGCATAATATGTACAATGCTTCCGAAATCAGTGGCTCAGCTGCACCAGGCTATAGCAGTGGTGCGGCTATTAAAGTCATCAATGAAGTGGCACAGAAAACGCTGCCCCGCGGCTTTGGTATCGATTGGGCCGGTATCTCCAAAGATGAGGTATCGCAGGGCAATCAGGCCGTATACATCTTCCTGATCTGTCTGGGATTTGTATACCTGATCCTTGCGGCGCAATATGAGAGTTTTGTTTTGCCACTGGCAGTAGTGCTTTCACTGCCCACAGGTGTATTCGGCGCATTTCTGCTGCTCAGCCTTACCGGCCTGGAGAATAATATCTACGCACAGATCGCTATGGTAATGCTGATTGGTCTGCTGGGAAAGAATGCGGTACTGATCGTGGAGTTTGCTGTGCAGCGCCATCGCGCCGGAGCCACGGTATTGCAGGCAGCTATCGAAGGTGCGCGTGTACGTTTCAGACCCATCCTGATGACGTCTTTTGCCTTTATTGCAGGTTTGGTACCCCTGGTAATAGCTACTGGCCCGGGCCGCATCGGTAACCGTACTATCGGTACCTCGGCACTCGGAGGCATGCTGCTGGGTACGGTGTTTGGTGTCATCATCATCCCCGGCCTGTATTTCATTTTTGGCAAAATTGCCGAGAAGCGCCTTGTAAAGAATGAAGAAGAGAATCCATTAACTGAAGAAATTGATCACAATGTTTAAATCGAAATTATTCATAGCCGGTACAGGCCTGCTGGCAATTTGCCTGGTCTTTTCCAGTTGCCGCGTACCGGCGCTGGTAGAGCCAGCTATGCACAGCCAGGCTCCGGATGCTTTTAACAACAATAGGGACAGTGTCAATACCGCCAGTATACAATGGCGCACATTCTTTACCGATCCCGACCTGCAAAGCCTGATCGACACCGCGCTCACCAATAACCAGGAGCTACAGATCACCCTGCAGGAAATTGAAATTGCCCGAAACGACATCCGGCTCCGCAAAGGAGCCATCCTGCCTTCGGTTGCCATACGCGCCGGAGCGGGCGTGGAAAAAGTTGGCCGTTATACCAGCCAGGGTGCCGGAGATGCCACGACCGAGATCAAACCTGGTAAGGAAATGCCCGATCCGCTGATGGATTATACAATCGGTGCTTATGCCAACTGGGAAGTAGATGTCTGGCACAAATTGCACAACTCCAAAAAAGCCGCAGTGGAACGTTACCTGGCCACAGTAGAAGGAAGAAATTTTGTACTGACCAACCTGATCGCTGAAGTTGCCAATTCGTATTATGAATTACTGGCTCTCGACAATCAGCTGGCCATTGTAAAACAAAATATAACCCTGCAGCAGAATGCACTGGAAGTGGTCAGGGTACAGAAAGAGGCCAGTCGCGCCACTGAACTGGCGGTAAAAAAGTTTGAAGCGGAGGTGTTGAAATCGCAAAGCCTGGAGTTTGACCTCATGCAGCAGGTAAAGGAAACGGAAAACCGCATCAACTTCCTCCTGGCAAGATACCCACAGCCTATTAAGCGAAATAATGGGAATGATTTTCTGCAACTGCCGGTATCTGCGGTAAAAGAAGGTATTCCTTCTCAGCTGCTGGCTAATCGTCCTGATATCAAACAGGCTGAACTGGAACTGAGCGCAGCCCGGCTGGATGTGAAAATTGCGCGTGCCGAATTCTATCCTTCCTTTGGCATCAGCGGTTCGGTAGGTTTTCAGGCATTCAAACCTTCTTACCTGGTAAAGTTTCCGGAATCGCTTTTATATAGCCTGGCTGCCGACCTGGCAGCGCCATTGATCAACCGCAATGCGATCAAAGCGGAGTTTAACAGTGCCAATGCCCGGCAGATACAGGCTTTATATAATTATGAGCGCAGTATTCTGAATGCATACCTCGAAGTATCTACCCAACTTTCCAACATGGGCAACCTCGACAAAAGTTATGAGCTGAAATCAAAACAGGTAGATGCACTCACCCGCTCTATCGAGATATCAAACGATCTGTTCAAATCAGCCCGTGCCGATTATCTCGAAGTGCTGATGACTCAACGCGATGCACTGGAAGCAAGACTGGAATTGATTGAAACAAAAAAACAACAACTAAACACGGTAGTAAATATCTACAGGGACTTAGGTGGTGGCTGGAGATAGGTGCTAGTTTAAGGTGGAGGCCGGCCCGCGAGGGTCGGCCTTTTTTATTTGAAAATTTGGTGATTTGCGGTAAGGGGTCCGCATTTTGCTTTATCCGATAGTAAACAAAAATATACATGCTGTATTGGCTTATTCATATGCCTGTATGCCTCTGTTACACCAGTAAAATTGCTTAACTTATATCCCTAACCCGGCATGAAGAAATATTTCCCTTTTTTTCAAAACTATAAAAAAGCCCTGGTACTGGCTCCCTTACTGGTGCTGGTAGATGTAGCCTGCGAAATCGTGCAGCCTGAGCTGATGTCCAAAATCGTAGACACAGGCGTCATGCACAAAGACATGTCCTACATCCTCCGCACAGGTGGTCTCATGATAGTACTGTCGATGATTGCCATTGCAGCCAATGTCGGCAACATCTATTATTCATCGCGGGTATCGGTAGGCTTTGCAAGTGAGCTCCGCAAAGGGCTCTTTGACAAAGTACAGACCTTTTCTTTTTCCAACCTCGACAAATTCAGTTCGGCTTCACTGGTCACACGTATTACGAACGATGTCAACATCATTCAGCAAGTCATCATGCTGTCGCTCCGCCTGCTGATCCGCGCCCCGCTGATGCTTTTATTTGCGGTAATAATCGCCGTGCGAATCAATCTCGGCCTCGCCACCATTATTGCAGTTGCTATCCCAGTACTGGCTGTCAGTATCTACATCATTCTTCGCAGAGGATTGCCATTCTTTGAAAAAATGCAGCGAAGGCTGGATAAGGTAAACGAAGTGATTCGCGAAAACCTGATCAATATCCGCGTGGTAAAATCATTTGTACGCGAAGATTTTGAAAAGAAAAAGTTTGGCCGCACCAACGATGATCTGCGTCAAATGGCTGTCAGGGCCTCGGGAATGGTGGTTTTGATAATGCCGGTCATGCAATTTGTGATGAATGTTTCCATTGTAGCCATCTTATGGTTTGGCGGGAACAAAATTGTGCAGGGTACTTTCCAGGTAGGGCAGCTCATGTCTTTTATCACCTACATCACCCAGATACTAATGTCGCTCATGATGCTGGCCATGATGATCATGACACTTTCGCGCGCCACTGCCTCGTCTGAGCGGGTGCTTGAAGTATTAAATACACAGGCCGACATTACAGATTCGGCCCTGGCACTGGAAAAGAATCTGACCATCCGGCATGGAAAAGTAGAATTCAGAAACGTATGCTTTAAATATCAGCAGGATGGCACTGAATATGCGCTGAAAAATATCAATCTTATTGCCCAGCCGGGCCAAACAACAGCTATTATCGGAGCTACCGGCTCTTCCAAAAGCACATTGGTAGAACTGATACCAAGATTATACGATGTCACACAAGGCAGTATACTAATAGACGAGGTAGATGTACGCGATTACACACTTCGCAATCTTCGCACACCGGTAAGCCTGGTGCTGCAGCAAAATGAATTATTCTCCGGCACCATCCGGCAAAATCTGAAGTGGGGAAAGCCGGATGCTACCGATGAGGAAATTATTGCCGCAGCTAAAGATGCCGCAGCTCATGATTTTATCCAGTCATTTCCTGAAGGGTATGATACCGTACTGGGACAGGGCGGCGTAAATCTTTCTGGCGGACAAAAACAGCGGCTCTGCATTGCCCGGGCACTTTTAAGAAAACCAATTATTCTTATCCTCGATGACAGTACCAGTGCAGTAGATTCCGTGACCGAAGAAACGATACGCAAAAGCCTTGACAATCATTTTCCGGATACGACCGTTTTCATCATTGCGCAGCGCATCAGCTCTGTACAATCTGCCAGGCAGATAGTACTGCTAGACGATGGAGAAATTGTTGCATCCGGCACGCATGAGCAGCTTATGAAAGGCAGTTCCATATACAGGGAAATATATCATTCACAACAACTAAACGGAGCAACCAGCGTATGAGCACATCCGGCAATACAAAACTGGCTCCGGCAGGGCTTCCCGGCCGACGCGGTGCTGTGTCTGTAGAAAAGCCAAAAAACAGCCGTCAGGTCATTGGCCGGTTATGGGGATACCTGAAAGTTCAGCAAGGTGCATTGATGCTGGTAGCCCTGCTGCTATTGATCAGCACCGGCGCTACTATTACAGGGTCCTATCTTTTACGCCCCATTATTAATAACTATATCATTCCGCACGATACCAACGGGCTCATCAAAATGATCATCCTTTTGCTGGCCATCTATGTGTTGGGTACAATCGCCAGTGTATGGCAAAACAGGTTAATGATCAAAATTGCCCAGAAAACCGTGTACAATATCCGTGCAGACCTGTTTCATCATCTGCAAAGCCTTCCGATACGTTTTTTTGACACACGTAGCCATGGCGAACTGATGAGCCGTCTTACCAACGATGTTGATACGGTGAGCGATGCATTGAACACAAGCATTTCGCAACTCTTTACAAGCGCCATTACACTCACAGGTATTTTTATATTGATGCTGTATATCAGCCCGCTTTTATCACTCGTAACGCTGGTGGTGGTTCCTTTTATGCTTTGGGTGGCAGGAAGGATCATTAAGAAAAGTAAATTGTTCTTTATTGCCCAGCAGGCGGCATTAGGTAATGTAAATGGCTATGCGGAAGAAATGATTTCGGGGCAGAAAGTAATAAAGGTTTTTGGCCATGAAGAGACTGCAAGCCTCGAGTTTGAAGTTCTGAATAATGAACTGAGAGAAAAAAGCACCCGCGCTCAATTATATGCAGGCATAATGATGCCCGTCATTCAAAATCTCAATACCATCAATTTTGCCCTCACTGCCACAGTGGGTGGCCTATTATCGCTGTTAAAAGGCCTTGACATCGGCGGGCTGGCAGCCTTTCTTCAATACTCGAGGCAGTTTGGCCGGCCGGTCAATGAAATTTCCAGTCAGTATAATAGCCTCCAGGCGGCATTGGCCGGTGCTGAAAGGATATTTGAGATACTCGATGAAGCTCCTGAGCAGGCAGACAATGCCGATGCAATAGATCTATCGGTTGTAAAAGGACAGGTCGCCTTCCAGGATGTAACATTCGGCTACGTGGCTGGCAAAGCTGTATTAAGAAATATTTCCTTCCAGGCAGAGGCCGGACAAAAGATTGCCCTGGTTGGTTCCACCGGTGCAGGCAAAACTACCATTATGAACCTGCTACCCCGCTTCTACGATATTCAGTCAGGATCCATCCGCATAGATGGAACAGAGATCAGAAACATTAAGCGAAACTGTCTGCGCCAGCTACTTGCCATTGTATTGCAGGACACACACCTGTTCACCGGTACTGTGATGGAAAATATCCGTTATGGCCGGTTAACAGCAACAGACGAAGAAGTAATGCACGCAGCCGTAATATCCGGCGCCGATTCATTTATCAAACGATTACCCCAGGGCTATCAGACATTACTCGAAAATGATGGGAGCAATCTGAGTCAGGGACAGCGGCAGTTATTAAACATCGCACGGGCTACCGTAGCACAACCCTCTATACTCATACTGGACGAAGCCACAAGCTCAGTAGATACGCGCACTGAACAAATCATCCAAAACGGCATGGATAAGCTGATGCAGGGGCGGACCAGCTTTGTCATTGCTCACCGGCTGTCTACTATTCGTAATGCCGACAGGATACTCGTGCTTGAAAACGGGCAGATTATTGAGCAGGGTACGCATACGGATTTACTACAGCAGAAAGGACGATACTATCAGCTATATAATACCCAATTCGATTAATTGCCTTACTGAATATTATCGTCCTGTCTCCGAAGTAAAAAATGCTTACGGCAGTTTGCTGAGGTACTGTTCAATTTCCTCAGCAGTGGGATCCACTGCTACAATTTTTCCGGCTTTATCTACCAGGACAGTCAGGCCTCCGCCATTGGGAACCGTGTATTTATTCCAGATACCGTTTTTATCATCCAGTTCAAGCAGATTGAGCCAGTTGAATTTTTCTATCTTCAGACGCTTCAGCAATTCATCGGTATTATCAAACTCGCGCGCCACGCCTACTACTGTAAACCCTTTTGGCTGGTACTTTTCATACAAAGGCACTACCTGCCGCGATTTGACGATGCAGGGACCACACCAGGATCCCCAGAGATCGATGAGAGCTGTTTTGCCTTCGATCAGGGCCGACAGGCGGTACTCCTTTCCATTGAGGTCAGGCGCTGTAAAATCTACAAATGGTTTACCGGGATAAATCTGCAGCAGTCCGCTCAGGCCATCAGTTACCAGCTTTGTATACTTATGATGAGGAAACGCCCTTGTGTATTTTATATAACAATCCTGGATCAGGCGCAGCACTGTTGAATCTTCTTTGGCCCGGTATTGCATATCCTCTACGATCATGTAATACTTTGCAAGGTTAGGCGCCTGATCGATCTGCAGGTATTTCCAGTTGGCAATTTCGCGGTTGAGGCTGTCTAACGACAGTCTTATTTTCATCCCCTGCGCGGTTAAATGTTCACCTTTTTTTTCTAACTGATGCCTTTTTTCGTAAATCGGCTGCCGGTCTTCTATGGCCGATAACTTCCGGAGTTGCGCATTCAACTCCATGTAAGCAGGAGAATAAAACTGATCTTTTTTAATAAGCACCTGCTCCTGCGCAATCAATCGGTTAAATGGGGGAGTAAATAATGTTTTCCTTTCTTTTTCCATTCTGTAATATTCACGGTTGACACTCCCTCCTTTTACCTCGTTGTTATCGGCTTTCGCCATTTCATATAACCGAAATTCTACAGTGGTTGTATCCGGGAAAAAGGCAATATGTCGCCATACACCAGCATCCAGTTCATCTTTAAATATGAGCTGGTAGGCTTCCAACTCCGTTGTTTTCAGCGTATACTGAAACCTGCTGTTTACAACAGGAATTTCAATTTTGTTTTCTGAGCGGGTAGACTGGGTGCGGGACAAAAGGTACAATGCCTTACTGTTTCTCCCGATTACAGTTCCTTTTAACACGGTAGTCTGTTGCGCATTGCCGGTAAAAAGTCCGAGCAATACAATCCCTGTCAGCAGTGCTGTTCGAAAAAAAATCATACTGTTATGTTTAGGTGATTACTTCTTCCGTTTCTTTTTAGCGTCCAGCAATTGACTCAGGCTGGTGAGTTGAAATCCATTCCTCATTAATTCGCTTACTTCGTTGGCTTTATATCCACGCTCTTTTAATCCGATAGCTTCGGCCAGTGTCATATTGGTAAAACCCAGTTGCTGAAATGACTGAATATAAGAGGGGCTTACTCCTGCTTCCTCCAGGTCAACAAATTGCTTCACCGGTACCTGGGTAAAACCCAGCTTTAAAACTCCCTGCACGTCGACAGGTGACACATGGTTTAATTCTAAATAATACAATGAATCAAGCGATACATGCTGCAGGCCTACTCCATGATAACCCTGGATACGCCCAGCCGAAAACTTTTTCTCCTTTAGCCAGATCAGGCGGTCTACCGAAAGATCTTTGAGGCCTATCCCCTCGTATCCCTGGATGATGGCGGCGCTGACATTGGCTTTATAAAGCCTGATCAGGTCATCGACCGGAACATTTTTCCAGCCTACACCCGCATAGCCGCTTAATACGGCTGTACTGATACCAGCCTTTTTCAGTTTATTGATATCGTTGAGCGAATATCCCGTATACAAATCTGTTGTAACTGGCGGTGATGTTGTCTTTTTTTCATCTCCCGTTACCGGCCCGTTTTCCGCTTCCTGCAGCAAGATCGTTACCGGTGGCTGCCTACTGCTGTCCGGATCGGCTAACTGATCGGCAACTGATACGGGTGTATCAGCGTTGGTATCGCTGGATGCAGGAGACAATACCATCTTCTTTGAGGTTCTGATTGCGCTACCGCTATCTGGCAGTTCCTGTATCTGCTGATCCTGTACCGGTGATTTATATTCGACCGGCAATGCACTGATATTTCTATTCAATCCGTCATCCTCCGATTCCATATCGGCAGGATGGTTTATCACAGACAGGGTCAGCAACAACAGCGGTACCAGTGCCAGGTATTTCCACGAGCTATGCAGGTTAGATCTTTGCCGGTTCATCATCCGGACGCGTTGTTGCAGCAGCGATTGATTATAGGCTGATTGAATACGGAGTAATTGATTAGGTGCTGCTACTTTTACCAAATTCAGCTGATAAATGGCCGGCTCAACCTGTCCATGTTGAAGGAGGTTTCGATCTGTCTGAAATTCGAGATTGGCTTCAATAGCCCGGCGCAGCAGCCAGGCAAATGGGTTAAACCATTGAAAAATGACCAGTAGCTCTGCCAGTATCAGATCAATACTATGCTTCTTTTGCACATGTATCTTTTCATGTGCCAGTATCTGCTCATATACATCCCACTCATATCGTTCAGGGTTTATTAGGATAAGATTCCAGAATGAACCCGGCGAATGCTCCCCTTTTTCTTCGAGAATAATAATATGGCCATCGCGGATGGCAGGCAATTTCCAGCGTTTATAGGCAATGCCAGCCAGCTGTATCAGCAGGTTGATAGCAAGTATTACGACACCGATCCAGTAAGCCAGCAGGACCCATTGCGTCCAGTGCCGGGTTGTTGAGGACTGTACGCTGATCTGTTCTCTGCTGCCGGTGTCATTTACATTTATCACCGGGTCATTGTTTGATACAGTAATACCCTGAATTTCCGATACAGTTGTTTCCTTTTCCCAAAGCGCTCTTACAGAAAATTGCCGGGGTATAATAAGTAATGGTGCGGCGAAAGCAATAACCAGCAGCAGCAGCAACAGGAATCTGTTGACCGCAAAAAACGTTTCGCGGCGCAACAGTGTTGTATAAAACAACCAGCCCACAGTTGCCAGGGCAGCTGTCTGTAGCAGATAGACGATCATTGCTTATCACTTTTGATCAGCTTCAGTATATCTTTCAGCTCCTGTTCCGAAATTTTGTTGGATTTAGTGAAATAGGTCAGCATTTTGGAATAAGAGTTATCAAAATACTGGCTCAGAATATCTTTCATGGCTTCTTCCTGGTAGGCTTCCTTACTGATCAATGGGCTATAACAATGCATATTGCCCACTGCCTCATGAGTCAGAAACCCTTTTTCCTCCAGGATCTTGACCATGGTGGCAACAGAGTTGTAATGTGGTTTGGGATCGGGCAGATGAGGGATAATATCTCTGATAAAAGCTTTACCGGCAGTCCAGAAGGCCTGCATGATCTGCTCTTCACGTTTAGCCAGTTTGATCATGTTTTGGCGGGTTTTCACCAAAACTACTAATCAATTAGGAGTATTCCTATTTTTTTAGTAGAATTTATTCCAGGGAGGCCGAGCCAGATTTTGAAAAAAGTAATACTCCCAGTATTATCAGTGAAAAAATGGTTCCTGCCGGCAGGTACCAAAGAGTCAGCAGGCAAATGCAAATCCCCAGTCCGTAAGACCAGGGCTGGCGGGTCCAGAAAGAAATGAGCCAGGCCATCCAGATTACCCCGAATGCGATGAAGAGTGGACCCAGTTTATACACATCGGCTCCCATTTTGTAAAACAAATGCGCCCATGGTCCGGGCTTTTCCGGACCAATATATTTACCCTTCAACAGAACATGTATCCCATCAATAAACATGTAGCCGCCGTTGAGCAGGCCCAGGAGGGTTACCAGAAGCTTCATTCACCTTTTTTCTAAAGATATCATTTCGCAGGCACAAACCCCGGCCCGCATTTGTTTCGCTTTTAGCATCCGTGGCTTTACCGGGCTGTTGCCATACTATCCTTCTTACTATCCGGCTGCCCCTTTCCGGTTGTGATAAGATTCAGCAGGCTCTCCCCTACATAATATCCCCATCCGTTGGAGCAGGCATTGAAGCATTCACATTGAGGTACCAGGCCGTGATGCGTAAACAACAATTGTGTTTTGCCATTTTTCTTACTGATCTCAAAACTGATGACCGTACCTGTCCATTCCGTATTATGTTTAAACACACTCAGATCACTCTCTGTTACTTCCCATACTACCTTTTCATTGGGAATCACTTCTATGAGCCGTTGCCGGGAATAATGAATGTCTTTATGACGATAGCCAAATTCATCATGAAGCCGGACACTTTCTCCCTGCAGTCCTTCGGACCACCATCCGCGTACATTCAGAATGGCTTCAAATACTTCGGAGGGCGTCTGGTCTACCAGGAGTGTAATAGTGAGGTTATCTGTTTTCATATCAAGCTGTTTTATACCTGCAAATTATACTCATTTACGCCTAGTGGCAGGGGGCAAAATAGACATTCCGAGGGGCTGTTTTGGACATTTTTTGTATCTACCTTTATAGCAAATACGGGGATATGAAACACCTCACTATCATTGTACCTGATGGCGAAAACAATCTCAGCAGTATTGTGGGTGCCTATAAATTATTTACACGTGCCAATGAATTCTGGCAAAGAAAATACCGTAAGCAACTCTTTAAAATAGAGCTGGCTGGTCTTTCACGCGAGGTTGATTTTTACGGAGGCTTGTTCAGCGTAAAGCCTCATTGTGCTGTTTCTGCAATACGCAAAACCAATCTCATCATCATTCCTTCGTTAAATCATAATTACCGGGAAGCTATTCAAAACAACCAGGAACTGATCGACTGGATCAGCCAGCAGCATCGCAAAGGCGCAGAAATAGCCAGTATCTGTACCGGAGCATTTTTACTGGCTTCATCCGGTATTCTCAATGGTAAACACTGCTCTACTCACTGGGCTGCCACTGACACTCTGCGTACTTTATTTCCAGGTATTAAAGTAGAGCCCGATAAACTGATCACTGATGAAAACGGCATTTATACAAACGGAGGCGCTTATTCTTTCCTTAATCTCCTCATTTACCTGATAGAAAAATATTATGACCGCGAAACAGCTATCTATTGCGCCAAAGTATTTCAGATCGAAATAGACCGGCATACCCAGTCTGTCTTCAGCATTTTCACGGGTCAGAAACATCACAATGATGATATAGTACAACAGGCCCAGCTTTATATTGAGCGTCATTTGCATGAAAAAATCTCTGTGGATGAACTCATAAGCCACTTTGCAGTAGGCCGCCGCAATTTTGACCGGCGATTTATTAAAGCCACCGGCAATACACCGCTGGAATATGCACAACGTGCCAAAATTGAACTAGCCAAAAAAGAACTGGAAACATCCCGGAAAACGATCAATGAAGTGATGTATGAAGTGGGTTACGCAGATGTAAAGGCTTTCAGAAATGTATTCAGGAAAATAACCGGGCTCTCTCCACTTGAATACCGGGAGCGGTATAATAAGGTTGCCGCACTGTAATAAACACTGCTCCGACACTACCTGTTTTATCTGCGAAGACGTTCCCATTTTTTATCAATTGCAGCACAGTCCTGCAGGGATCAGTATGAATATGCTCCTGGCTGTTCAAAAAGCCATGCGACTTCTGCTGTCGTTAGACGGGCACCGGTGTTATTACCTGATTTTATTTTCCGGTACTTCTACCTGGCCACACCCCTCCGTGTGGCTTTTACTTTGGGACTGTTTCAAGAAGCTTCTGAACAAAAAAGCGGATGCCGAAAAGCTATAACAGAGTAGGCGTAAAACTTAAAAACCATTTGTTATGCCAACAGTAAGTGTTTATGGCAACAAGCCCGACACTGGTCCGGGTATACTGGCTGCCAAGGCCGTTTGCGATGACCTTAACCTGGAACACCCCGGATGGAACCTTCAGGAAGTCTGGAGTAAGGATAAGACGCAATACACTTCGGCTGTTCCTACACGTGCCGTACTGATTGAAGCTGTAAGTGCAAAGTTTCCTCAGTACAACGTGGCCTGACCAGCTCCTGCAATCCGCCCTTGATAACCTGATCATTTTTTTAACCTTTAAACCTTTTTTATGGCTTCAGACATCACGCCTGCGCAACAGGCATTTATTAATGCCATTCAGCAGAAAGTCAGCACTTTTCTGGGTACAAAACTGGATGGTAATTTTCAGGTCGTCAATTATCCTGCCGGTTTCAATTATGGCATCACCTATGGTGCCAATGCCTATTGGAACGAGGCAACACTTCAGGACATTGACACGCTGCTGAGTGTTGGCGACAATGGTCAGCTGCAACTCAATGGCGGTGGCTTCTCGGGTTATTATGCCCGGTTATTGCCTTCGGTGACCTTCTCCTTTTCATCGGCCGACAACAATACCATGAATCAGCAGGACCAGGCTGCACAGGCACAGATAGCATCTGTGCTTACAGAGTTTACCAATGCCGGCGGTGTATTTTCAAGCCCGCTTCCCTTTGGTGGAAAGATCCAGGATGTGTTCAACCAGATGATCGCAGAGTTTGGCAGCTTGTCGTCGATCCCTTCCTCACTCAATGCGTTGCGGAATGCCATTGCAGCTTATCAGGCAATAGCGGCCGATAGCTACGCCCTGCATAACAAATACTACACGGCCACTGCTTACCTCAATGCGGCCATGGCCAATGTAACAGCACCTTCTGCTAAAAACGGAGGCATGCAGGTCGATTCGGCTAACTATTATGTGGGTTACACCCCTAATAAGCTGCCGACTGCCAACCAGCTCATCGGCAGCCTCAATACACCAGGCAATTCCGTAAGTGTTGACATTGCGATCTCCAATTTCCGGTCATCGGCTTCGGAAATGAAGATCAGCGGTGGTGTGGGCTTTTCCATTCCTATTGCCGAGATCATCAGTTTTTCGCTGAATGCCTCTGCCTCTTATGATGTGTCAAAGTATGTGTCTTCTTCTTCAGCACTTACTATGAACATCAGCTATCCGGGTGTAACCCTTTTCCCATCCATTCCTTCCATTGTATTCGATCAACAACAGCCAGGGCTGGTATGCCAATGACATACTGCAGGAAGTGGTGGCCAATACGGGCAAGGATGTAACCGGGTACAAGCTGCAGGGATCTGAGTATAATATCGGCGATGTGTTTGGTGTGGGCAAACTGTTCTCCCGCCTCAAAACCTTTGTGATCAGCCAGCAGCCTACAATCAAGCTCACATTTACCGGATCTGATGTAGACGACATCGTCAGCGATTTCAAGGTGAATGCATCTGCCAAAGTAGACCTGTTTGGTTTATTTACACTGGGCTCTGCTTCGGGCAGCTACAATGTGCAGAATGTAGATACCAAATCGCAGGCCGGTGCTGTGATTGTAACTTTTGGTCCCCCTGCTCCCAGTGGTACAATCCCACTGCAACAACAGGTTGCTTACGTTATGGGTGGCGTCCCTTCTTACCCGCCCAATAATGTATAACGGGTATCCGTATCGTTAACAGCGCAGTCAGTCACCGTAAAAGGTGGCTGACTTTTTTGTGTACATCACAAAGCTTAGCGGATTTCAATGGTATGTGTTCCGAAGTCGGTGATCCTGTAACTGGCCAGAGGGCTATCGGTTTGGCCTGCATTTGTAAAAGCAAGCACTGTCATGCCTGCATTTTTAGCAGCGAGCATACCGGTGTGAGAATCTTCAATGGCAAAACAATGTGCTGGTTTTACATTCAGCTTCTCTGCAGTGGTTGTATATACAGCGGGGTCGGGTTTTCCTTTTTCTTCAAACTCGGCCGAAGAAACTGCATCAAATAAATGTGCTATGCCCAGCTTATTTAATACAACCGGTATTATCCGTTGCGGTGAATTGGTGGCCAGGCCAATTTTAAATCCTTTTTCCCTGTGCCGTTCAATAAAATCCTTCACTCCTTCTATAGCGCAATCTTCTTTTTCGATGAGTTCAATCACTCTTGACACAACGCGGTGCTCCACCTGTTGCAATTCTTTGCTTTGCCAGGGATACTTTTCGTACCAGAAAAGTGCTACTTCGGCAGTTGTCATCGTCCTGGTCTGCTCAGAAAGATCTTCGGTAACCTCTACGCCCAGCGACGAAAATACTTCCTGCTCGGCCTGCTGCCAGAACCGTTCGGAGTCAATGATAACTCCATCCATATCAAAAATGATTGCCTGCATTTTTACCGCAATGGTTTTATTACCTAAATATACACCCGTAAATAAACCGGCAGAAACCTCCTGTCCTCATTTTCCTCTATATAAACGAAGAGAGATCAGGCATATCCAGATCAGAAAGGCGGCAAAGGTTATTTTCTGAATAACAGGCAAATAAAGAAGCAGCCCTTTGTTGTAGTAGACATAGTTATTAACGGCTACCAGCACCAGGTTTGCCAAACCATACGCAAACAATCCCCGCCATTTCATAGTGTATAATCCGATCAGTGTGCCGATCACAGCCAGGAGGCCGAAAGCCGAAGCGAGATTAGTTACCAGATCGTGATCTGTTGCTGTAAACAGGAAAAAACCGGCAGCCATCGATAAGATTCCGGAGGCTCCGATTACAAATTTCAACACTTTTCCTGTACTGCTCCTGCCCGCAAACAAGAGCCAGAAGGCGGAAAGTGTACTACTCAATACGATCATTGCGAGCAGCGCAATTGGCCGCGCGGGGTTAACCTGTCCGTTAATGGCTTTTTCATTCAGCAGGTTACACCAGTAATTATTTATCCAGCTAAAACCAGGCGCATTTGCATCAGCCTGTGAGCCGCCAGGGTAAAAATATGCCGCCAACAGGTATAATACTGCAAATAGTATAGTTCCGAAAAGAGGCGTTAACAGCCAGTAGTTATATTCTTTCTTTTTTGTCAAGACAGGCTTTTGCGCTTTATGAATAAGCGGCTGCCGGGAGCCGCTCATTCATAAATATACAAAAGACATTGACCAGTGCGTATACTGCTATTTGACCTTCTTCATGGGAAAGCTCTGCTTTCTCAATTGTCCGTTTTTGGTACCGGATATTTCCGCCAGCAGGGAGTCGGGCGTAATGCGGGTATAAGAAATGATCTGCGGAAAATCATGTGCCGGGTTTTCAAATACCAGTGAGTTGTCTGAAATGGGTTTCAGTGCAAAGCGGACCGGCTGGCCATCGTTTTGATTTTTTACTACTGGTATATAGAAAAGCTGTTCTTTTTCCTGCAGCAGGCGAATGGTTTCAAATACCATAGTGTCTTTATCTTTTATCATATAACTTTTGCCGGAAAATTCATTTTCATTTAGCTGGGTCCAGGCTTCAAAAAGAGAGCCACGCTGTGTTTTATTTTCCCAGATGCCAATGAGCCAGCCGGCTTTCTTAATGTCATTTCGGACATGACCGGCCCAGCTGCAGAGTGCCATTATACTTATTATAGCTATGATGAGTGTTGTTGACGTTTTCATGGTATTAATGCATGGAGTGAACGGCCATTTTGTTTCCTTCTGTATCTATAAACATACCAAAATATCCCATTTCGGGGCTGATCTGCGTCTTCGGAACGATGACTTTACCTCCTGCTGCTGCGGCTTTTTCCAGGACAGCTTGCAGATCATCACCTCCATTGAGGTAGGCCAGTACTCCATCCGAAGAAGGGGTATAATCAGCTCCCTGCACGATAGCTCCTGATACATTTTTGCCGTCTGAAGGGAAAAAACCCATCCAGGTACCAAATAGCTCCGTTTCCTGAATAGTTGTGCCCAGAATAGTCTGGTAAAATGCCACGGCTCTTTTAAAATCGGTTGCTGGTATCTCAAACCAGTTGATCAGATTGTTCATTTTTTATGCTTTCGCACAAAATAACTATGCAGCCGAGGCATAAAATTGTAAAAATGCGACAGGGCTAGTCGGTGCCACAAAAAAGCGAGGAAAACTGCAGGTGGTCGCTATAAAACTCCCGGGGAGTCTGACCGGTAAACTCTTTGAAGTCTTTGATAAAATGAGCCTGATCATAATAATTGCCTTCATATGCCAGGGCAGTGAGGCTGGTAAACTGGTTGTTAAGCAGCAATTTGAGGGTAGCCTGCAACCGTATGATCCGTGACAGTTGTTTGGGACTGAGGCCAACAGCATCTGCAAAATTGCGTTCCAACTGACGACGGTTCACCTTCAGCTGGGCCGAGAGTTCATTTACTGAAAGCTGACCATTGGCTGTCAGGATAGTATCAATGGTGGATTTAATAATGTTATCTACTGTTTCAGCCTCCTGCAATTTTCCCAGCAAAAAAGCTTCGACTATTTCGATTTTTGATTCGGTTGCAACGGTCGTCAATACCTTTTTTTCCAATTCAACTCCTTTGGCTCCGTACAGTTGTTCAAGTGAAATGGCTTTGTTATCCATTTCCCTGATCGGCATCGCTGCAAAAGGCAAAAAGCCATCGGGATGGAATCGAACGGAAAAAATTGCGGAGTGCCCGGTAGGTTCTATTTCCAACGCATCGGTGATCTGACCAAAGACAAAACAGCGGGGCTGGATGATAAATTCTTCTGCAGTCCGATATTGCTTATACAGGTCGCCATAGTGAAAGATCATTTCCATACAACCGTCGGGGACTATTCGTTGCCGCACAGGCATTTGCTCTGCCGGGCTTTCCAGTATCCAGTAACATTTTACAAATGAGGCCAATTCGGCCGCGGGAGAATAGGTTTGATAAATCATTAGAACCGATACTTATGCCATTACCATTAAGGTATATCTAAAGATACAACGGTTAATACTCTTAAAGGTGATAACTTTGGTAATCGATTGTACCTGCTCCTGATATGACCCTGCAGCTTACCAATGAAAATTTTTACCCATTATGCGACGGCCTGGCCGCCCGTGACAAAGAATTGTCTCAGATAATCCGGGAGCATGGCTATCCGCCCCTGTGGAGCCGGCCCAATACATTCGAATCGCTGGTGCATATTATCCTTGAGCAACAGGTATCCCTGGCTTCTGCACTGGCAGCCTTAAATAAGCTGAAAGAACGCTTGCAGGAAGTAACTCCTGAAAACTTCCTTTTGCTGACAGATGAAGAACTGAGGAGTTGTTATTTCAGCCGGCAAAAAACGATTTATGTCCGTGGGCTCGCAAAAGCGTTGGCCGAAGGACACCTTGATCTTCAGGAGCTGACTTCTTTGGATGATTCTGCCGTAAGAAGCAGGCTGGTTGCACTCAAAGGTATTGGCAACTGGACGGTGGATATCTACCTGATATTTGTGTTGCAGCGAACCAACATCTTCCCCATGGGTGATCTGGCAGCCATCAACGCCCTGAAACGTATTAAAAAATTGCCCAAAGACACCTCACCCGAAAAGCTTATCGCCATTACCAGCAAGTGGCATCCTCATAAATCGGCCGCCACCATGCTGCTTTGGCATCATTATTTATCATCATCCAGAAAAAAATGAGTCAGTATTCTATCCAAATCAAAAGGATCTACGAGCCTCACAGCAAGGCTGATGGTTTTTGTATCCTGGTCGATCGTCTGTGGCCACGTGGTATCCGCAAAGAAGACGAAAGAATAAATCTGTGGCTGAAAGAAGTTGCACCCACTACCGAGTTAAGAAAATGGTTTAACCATGAACCGGAGAAGTGGCCGGGATTTATAAAAAAATACCAGGCTGAGCTGAAAGACTCTCCTGCACTGGAGGAGTTAATTGCCCTCATAAAGAAACACAAAAAAGTCACACTGTTATATGGGGCCAAAGACGAGATCCACAACCAGGCAGTGGCGCTGGAGCATATCCTTCATTCGCTTATATAAGATTATTCTTTGCCGCCATTTTTATCAGAGAGGCCGTATTGTTTACGCCAAACTTGGTAAGGAGGTTTTTGCGATGACTATCGACCGTATGAAGGCTGATGAAAAGCTTTTCGGCTATTTGCGGATTGGTTAGCCCGTCTGAGATGAGTTGCAATACCTCGGCTTCCCTGCGGCTCAGCACAGGTGCATTTGTTATGTCCTGTATATCTATACCCGCCATGCTTATGTCGAGGTTCATATAGAGTTTCCCTTCGTGCACAGAAAGCAATGCTTCTTCTATTTCCTCACGGGAGGCGCTTTTAATCAGGTAGCCGGAAGCGCCATTCTTTATCATCTGCGAAATGTAACTACGCTCCCTGAAGGTGCTCATAGCTACTACTTTCACTGTGGGAAATTCCTTTTTGATCTTTTCAGTCAGTTCAATACCGCTTACCTCGGGCATATTAATATCGGTAAGCACAATCTGTGGCGGATCCTGCTTTACCTTCTCCAGGGCCTCAAATGCATCTGCAGCCACTCCGGTCAGCTCCACAAAACTGATCTGTGACAACATCGAGCGCATACCTTCCAGTACCATGGGATGATCGTCGACTACAAGAACCTTTATTTTATACATCGTTTTCGATTGTGCATTCAATATGAACAGAGGTACCCTTGCCGGGTGCAGACTGAATATCCATCTGGCCCCGAAGGTAATGTACCCTCGATTGAATATTTCTGAGTCCGGCAGTCTGCAGTGTATCCAGTTGGTCTTTATCAAAGCCCCTGCCATTATCTTCCACGGTAATGGTAAGACGGTTATCCTGTCGCATCACCTGCGCCAGGATCGTGGTAGCGCCGGCATGTTTCACAGCATTGTTGAGCAGCTCCTGTACGATACGGTACACCACTACTTCTGACGAAGGGCTCATACGCTGATCCAGTCCATACAACTGGCAGTTGATCACAAATTGCTGTGATTCGGAAAGGCCATCACAATAATCCTGCAATGCCTGCGAGAGGCCCAGGTTTATCAGTGCCTCCGGCATCATATTATGTGCTACACGCCGCATCTCCCTGATCGATTCATCCAGCTTATTGAGTGCATTATTGAATACCCGTGCATGATCTTCGGTCATCAACAGGTTTCCTTTCATTGCGCCCAGTTGCAGCTTAACCCCGCTCAGCAGCCCACCCAATCCGTCATGCAGATCTCTCGCCAGTCTGCTTCGCTCATCTTCCTGGCCTTTCAGCAAGGCCTGTGTCGCCAACAACTGCTTCTCCTTTTCCAGCTCGCTGATACGTTGTTGCTGCAATTTTTGTTTATTGCGGTAATTGCGATAGGAAAGCAGTGAAATGGTCAGTAATGCAACCGCGCTTCCAATCAAAATATAATTGAGTGTATTCTTTTGCTTTATAGATGCCTGCTGCAAATTGATGCGGGCTTCTTTTTTTGCTGTCTCATATTCTACCTCCAGCCTGCTGGCATATTGTTTATTCTGCTCACTCGATGCCGAGTCTGCTATTTCCTTATACTCCTTATAATACTTCAACGCCTTCTTATAATCGCCCCAGTCTTCATAAAGCCGGCTCTGGTAGTCAAGTAAAATTTCGAGATGCACTTTACCGGTCGTTTGTGCTATTTCCTTTTCCATCGCCAGCAGTAACTCCTCGGCCTGTTTGTATTTTTTCTGCAGGGTCAGTACCCTTGCCAGCTGCAGGTTGGCCTGTATTCTTCCGAAAATGTTTTTGTTCTTTTCGGCCAGTTCAGCAGTTTTCCGGAAATGCTCATTTGAACGATCCAGCTCAGACAGGTTCATATAGATGAGGCCCGCAATCAGGTGATAGCTGGTAAGCGATGCTTCGTTGTCGGTGGGTGAGTAGTATTTTCCGGAAGAATCGATATAGGCTTCTGCTTCCGCATATCTGTTTTGCATTGTAAGTGCGAGGGCAATGGCGAAATAGGCGCGGAAGTAGGCGGTTTTATCATTCAATTTCCGGGCTATCGTCATCGCTTTACGGGCATACTCTTCCTCCTTTACAAACTCATACATTTCCTTGTAAAGAGAAGAAATGTCAATAAGTTGATTCAATTCCATGGCTGGCTTATCCAGTTTGTTGTAAAGGCGAACGGCGTTCATCGCATATTCGATGGCTGTTTTATACCGGCCTTCAAACCGCTCGATCGAAGAGTTTGCACCATATACCTTTGCTTTCAGTAACTCGCTGTTGGGATGATCTGCATTATCAAGAAACCGAAGGGCAGAATCAAGGCTCTTTCCGGCACTTCTGTAATTACCTCCTGCTTTATACAGATAGGATTGGTTTTGAAAAACAAGTGCAGTGATGTAGTCAAATTTTTTGCTGACAGAAAGCCTTAATGCATCATTGTAGTACCTGGCAGCCCGGGCAGTATCTACTGTCTCGTATTGTATAGCCAGGCGCATCATCGTCAAGGCGCGCGATGTGTCGGGCAGGCTTTGTTTTGTCAGCTCCCTGCTCAGGCTATCGATCGGGTTTTGCTGAGCCCGCAAGGCCATAGTTGTACAAAAAGCTGCAACAAACAGGCTTATCCATCTCATACAGTAAAATAAGCCTATCCGCTTCATTTTACAAACAAAGAAGAACCGACCCCTCACAATATCCCCTGTTCGGGGGAGCATAGCTCCTCCGGTATGGGGGAGGAAGAAAAGTAAGCTTACCGATACAGACCGATTACTCGAGAGTAGTCACTCCCGCTATCTGTACCGGATTTTCCTGGTGCAGATCAAATACAACGATCTCATTGACGCCCTTCTTCAGCCAGGAAGCAGGACAGTACAACCGGTACTGTGGCCCCAGGCTCCAGTACCGGCCCAGGTTATGCCCGTTGACGTATACAACACCTTTGCTGTATCCGCTCAGGTCAAAATAGGTGTCGCCGGTTTCGGTCAGTGTAAAACTGCCTTTGAAGAACCGGCCATTGTTATTAGCTGCTTCCGGATGTGCTGCCGGTCGCAGTGTTTTGATCATTTTTTCGTCGAGCGGGAGCTTGTACATTTCCCAGTTCATCAGCGTCATGCCGTTGAGGGTCACCCGGTCAGTGATGCCTTTGCGGTCGATCATAAACTGGGCAAAGTTGATATGTCCCATACCTTCGACGAGTATATCCAGCACCGGATCTTTTACATCCGTTTTAGGCAGGTTGACTTCCCATTTGCCACCATCACGGTAAACGGTATTCGATAAATTTTCCATCCAGGAATACCAGCGCATAGTCATGCGGTTCCCATATTTTTAGTTTTCCGCTTTTATGTCCGATCAGTTTGGTACGATACAGCAAAAGGCCCTGATTCTGATCAAGATCCTCCATGGTTTTGGGTTGAGCAGCATATACTGGTTTAGGCAGGTTTTGCCAGATACTGGTGAAAAGTTGCAGGGAAATAGCTGGTATCGAAATAGTTTTTGCGGGTTGAGGCAGTGCAGGTATCGGATAAGAAACATACTGGCCAATAAGTCTGCGCAGCATGAAATATTTGGGCGTGGGTTGTCCCTGCTCATTGATCGGCGCATCATAATCATAGCTGGTAATATCGGGCTGATATTGTGTAGGTGTAAATGCATTGGCCCCGGCAGTAAAACCAAAATTGGTACCGCCATGAATCACATAAAAGTTGAATGATTTTTTGTTTTCCAGCAAATAGGTGATCTCCTTTTTAAGAGCGGATGTATCTGGTTTTGCATATTTCTCTCCCCAGTGTGTGAGCCAGCCCGGGTAGGTTTCACTGCTGAAGGAAGGCACATTGGGATTACGCTTGGTAGCCTGCGCAAAGTCTCCTTCATTACCACCGCTATCGAGGCCAATGGCTGCACCATCTATATTGCCGGCTTCCAGCATGTAGGCTGTGGCGCCATCTGCTGTATAGAAGGGTACAACGATCCCGTTTTTGACCCACATATCACGCAAATCTTCGAGATAACCCTTATCGTTGCCGTAGCTGCCATATTCATTTTCCACCTGCACCATTAATATCGGGCCACCATTGTTGCACTGCAGGTTTTTTACCTGTGCTGAAATAGCTTTTACATATGCTGCCACCGCCTTCATATAACGCGGATCGCGGCACCGGATCTTAATATCGGGAATCTTCAGCAAACGAGTGGGCAATCCACCAAAATCCCATTCTGCACATACATACGGCCCGGGGCGAAACAATACCCACATACCCTCTTCCTGGCAGGTACGGATAAATGCAGCCACGTCTTTATTGCCTGTTTTGAAATCAAATACTCCCGGTGCCGTCTCCTGGTAATTCCACATAAAGTAGGCAGCAATAGTATTGCAACCCATGGCTTTGGCCATTTGTATACGATGCCGCCAGTATT
Organism: Chitinophagaceae bacterium; assembly: GCA_047600605.1. Lineage (GTDB taxonomy): Bacteria > Bacteroidota > Bacteroidia > Chitinophagales > Chitinophagaceae > CAYMZZ01. The sequence goes on from JASGKK010000003.1 coordinate 80,672, forward strand.
CACGCGGAATGCGGGCCGGATGCATTTCACCACTGATGATCTGGAAGGGTTTACCATCGAGTAAAAAGTCCTGTTTGCCCAGGCTGAATACATGTTTACCTGTTTGGCTATACACACTTACAAAACAGAGGAGGCCGGTCAATGCCAGTAGAATCTTTTTCATTGCATTCATTAAAATTCGGGAGCTGTAAAAAACAAATACGTCACAAGTTTAGTGCATTACCTGTTACAGCGCAGCAGCAAACGATTGCGCATCTTTTAGCGATAAATCCCGTTGATGATGCTGAAAAAATGATTCCTAAACTTACCGGATCAGGCCTGTTTACAGAAGGTATAAACAGGCATTTTGAAAATATCCGGATCTGCCGGCTTTATTTCGTTGCATTTTTTCCAGTCAACTATTATCTTGAGTGAATTATTAACCATAAACTACTGCCACACCAGGCCATGAAACAATTCGTTCTGTTAATCGCATTACTGATATCCGGCTTTACCTTTTCTCAGACTCCTTCCGGTACCGAAATAGAAGCCAGGCTCTTTTTGCCGTCGAATGTACTGAAAGGCATTTCTGCCGACCAGAAACTGGTCATTCATTATGTGATGGAGGGCCCCGGCGAAAAATGGGAAACCACTAAGATTACCGGCAAAAAAGTAAAAGAAAATATCTACAGTTTCTCCCTGAAACAGGGCATGTATTTTCGGTTGGTATTTGTAATTGGCGAGTACAGTTATCAAATGGTTTGCGTCGACAATCGTGCCGGTGAGGCCACAGAAAAATATACTTTCAATATTTTGCTGGAGAAAAGGAAGTTTAATCCGGATGAGTTGAAATTTATTGCTCCCTGCCTGGCAGGAGATGATGAATAACTCTTTGCTTTACCGAAAGCAAGCGGCTGATTTCATTTTTCAATCACAAAAGCCAGGTTCTTCTTATTCGCTTCATAATACTCCAGCAGCGCTGTGGCCAGCGCGCCATCCTGTTCCATTTTTTCAAAACAATACTGCCTGACTGTTTGCAGATACAGTTCTTTATTAGCAAACAGGTGTATATACCTGTGCCTGCCCTCTTCTATGAAAGATAAAAACCGGGTGATAAACAAATTCTTTACTCCCGGAGAAGTATAATATTTTTCGAAAATGGCTTCAAAGCAGAATGCTTCCAGTAATGCCTGATCGGGAAAAGCACTAAGCTCTTCTACTCCATTTCTTCCCACACAGATGGTTGAAGCTATTCCCGAATCGGGACGCACCGACTGGCAATAAAAGAATCTGGCCGCCACTGCCATCAGCTGTTGCCGGCTGAACCGGACTGCCGGTTTTTTCTCTGCCGCAAAAGGTGCTGCCAGTAAACCAAATACCCGCATAAACGAAGCATCCATACGCAGGCTGTCGGTAAACAGCCGGTTGATCCTGGCCGTATCCGGATAGTATTTTTCATAGATACCCTGAAACCTGGTTTTATTCATGAGCACATACCGGAAACGACGGGGGTACTTTTGCATTCCCCCTGCCAGCGCATCATGACCAGTACCGGTCAGCTCCGGGCTTACCCCCAGGTAGCGTTCCCCCTCTTCGTGATAATAACGGATGTTGAGCCGGATATAGCTGGCAGGATCGGGTTGCCCTGCCACAGGATTATTGTGAACAAAGAAGAAGAGCAGCAGCAGGGGGTGTATTTTTTTCATGACAAACATTTATCCGAAAGTCGCCTATGCGAGCTCACAGCCCTGTATGGAAAAGGTTTAGAAAACCTTTAGAATATGTTTAAACTGCGCGAAAAACCTTGCCTGCCGCGGGTATTTGACTAGATTTGTTTCAATGGAAACGAAGGAATTAGTGATCGATAACCGGTTTCGCATACATGCGGATACGCACCTGCTTACCGATCTGGATACCGATACCACTACCCGGCTCGAACCACGGCTCATCAAGCTGCTGTTTTTACTGGCCACCCACCCGGGCCAGCTGATCAGCCGCGAGCAGATCATCCGGGATATCTGGAATGACTATGGCGGTGGCGAAGACGGACTTACCCAGGCCATTTCCTTCCTCCGCAAAATGCTGGACGATGTATCCAAAGACCGTATCCGCACCATTCCTAAAAAAGGATACCTGCTAAATGCCGGGGTGACGCCTGCCGGCGACAACACCGAAACGGAAGAAAAAGGGGAAATCGCTGACACGCACCTGTCGGTACAGGAAGAGCCGGCGCCCGCCATTCCGGAAAAGAAAAAGAATTTCTGGACTCACCCGGCCGCTATAACTCTGGCAGTTACACTACTGGTATGCGTGCTGATAGCCGGAAGAAAAACTTTTTTTCCATCGCCGGTCAAAAGCCGTGAACCGGCCGGTGCCGTGGAGGATACATTGTATCAATATCAGGAACTGAAAGAGCACCAGCAACGGCTGCAGCAATCCGCCAATCCCTGATCCGGCATTTTTACTGCCCGATCGGTTTATTGCACATTGTTTGCCGGACTGATTGCTGTCTGTAAATTACCGAAACAACTGCCGCTCACCCACAGCCCGCATCAACCAAATCAGCCTGCATGCTTCACTACTACGATACGCTTTTTAATTATATAGAACAGATCATTGAGCTGCCGGAACATGACCGCGAGCAATGCCGGCAGACCTTTAAACCACTCTTTGTAACCCGCGATACCATTCTCGAAGAGGCGGGAAAGATCCACACCTATCACAATTTTATCGTATCAGGGTTCATGCGCAAATTTCATATCAATGATAAAGGAGAAGAAGTAACGGTTGATTTAAATAATGGCCCGCGTTTTTTTACCTCCTACTACCACTATGTGAACCAGACCAAATCGAATGAATATTTGCAGTGTATTACCGACTGCGAGCTGCTGCGCATTTCAAAGGCTGATGCCGACAGAACTGTACAGACCAGTTTTACGCAAAAAGATTATACGATTAAGCTGTTTCACCAGGTACAGGAAGAATACCTGGAGCGCATGAATGACCTGGCTACACTCACTGCAGAACAGCGATACCTGAAATTCGTCAAAAACAGTCCCGCAATTATACAGCATGTGTCGCTGAAGTACATTGCTTCTTACCTGGGCATCAAACCCGAAAGCCTTAGCCGCATCAGGCGGGAGCTCAATTCTTAACAAATGTTAAGCTGGTTTCATAGTGCTGCCGCTACCTTCACGTTTTGCACAGCATTATGCAACACAACAATCTCCGGATCGCCAGTAAGGCTTTTAGAAATACTACCCGTGCCTGGTTCATCGTCAGCTTTTTAGGACAACTGCTGTTTGCCACCTATGTTATTCTGCTCTACTGGGGTTCAATAGCTCAGGCCAACTACGAAAAGTGGAACCTGGTTAACTCCCATTTTTATGTAAAAGGCGATTCGATGGGAAATGGCGCCTTTGCCATACACGTAATCCTGGCAGCAGTGGTAACCATACTGGGTCCCTTGCAACTGATCAATCAGGTACGCATACGTGCCCCCCGGTTTCACCGGATCAGTGGACGCATTTATATTTTTACTGCATTTATCATGGGCCTGTCGGGGCTGGCCCTCATTCTGTATAGAGGAGCAATCGGCGGACCTTTTACCGCCGTAACCATTAGTATCAATGCGCTCATTATACTGACAACGGCTTTCTTTACCATCCGGTATGCCATACAGCGAAAAATAAAACAACACAATCAATGGGCTGTACACCTGTTTGTAGCCATGATGGGCGTATGGATGTTTCGCGTGTTCTTTATGTTATGGATGCTTATTCACCAAGCACCGGTTGGCTTCGATCCCAAAAGCTTCCGGGGACCGTTCCTGAATTTTCTGGCCATATTTGTATACGTCTTTCCACAGCTGATTGTCTATTTATACTTCAAAACCCGCTCATCGGCAGTACCTGTTCAAAAATGGTCATTTGCATTGTTGCTGCTCCTGCTCACACTCGGTATGGCTGCGGGTTCATTTGGCGCCACTATGGGTATGTGGTTACCGAGGTTGTAACAGGTATGCGCCGTTCATATCACCTCGGCCCGGCCATAAATATTTATCTTGAGAGGGAAAAGAGTACGCATAATGGCCAGAACCTTTGTAATTGGTGACATACATGGAGCTTTAAAAGCGCTACAGCAGGTAATAGCAGCAATAAAACCCACCACTGACGACACACTGATCTTTCTCGGTGATTATGTAGATGGCTGGCCCGAATCGGCCCAGGTAATAGAATTTCTCATCGGGTTGAAGAAGCAATACGACTGTATTTTTATTAAAGGCAATCACGATATCCTTTGTGCCGACTGGTTAATGGGAAAACTGGAAACCCCCGCATGGATAACCGGCAGAGGAAAGCCTACCATTGAAAGCTACCGGCATATAACGGAAAGAGATAAGCAAAAACATATCATCTTCTTTTCCTCTTTGTCATTATTTCATATAGATGGCGAAAACAGGTTATTCCTCCATGCGGGGTTCAGTGACAACGACGGGCCACAGTTTGAGATACCGGAAACAAACCTGACCGAAGACAGGTCCTTATGGGAACTGGCGATCACCATGGAAAAGAGAATACACACACATCCCGAATTATTTCCCAAAAGGTTGAAATTGTTTAAAGAGATCTTTATCGGCCATACACCCACGCTGATCCTTAACAGCACCGCTCCGGTCCATGCCTGCAATGTATGGAACATGGATACAGGAGCCGGTTTTCATGGGCCATTATCTGCCATGGAGATCCACTCGCGGGAGCTCATACAGAGTGAAGCCGTTGTAAAATTGTATCCCGGTCATACCGGAAGAAACGATTAGATCAAACGCCGGTACAGGTTATGGTTTTTTGCCCAGCCGTTTCAACGCCTTCCGGGCGTGTTGATTTGCCGGGTCCAGCGAGAGTGTTTTACGGTAATTAAGAATCGCCAGTTGCAGCTGGTTGTCCTCTTCAAGCTCATCGGCATAACTGTCATAAGCCTGGGCACTGGCAGGAAAAAGTTCCGTATTGAATTTCAGAATGGCAATACCGTCTTTGCGGCGGTCAATATCAGACAGGTAGCGGCCCAGCGATTCAAGCCGTATCATGGCATGGGTGGTATCATAAACGGGGTTGTCCTTTACCTGGCGGTAAAAACTGATAGCTTCATCTGCACTGCCTGTCAGCACTTTTTTGCCGGTCTCTGTTACAATATGTGTTGCCGGTTTGGGATACGGCTGATTATGTAATAACAGTAGCATATTGAGTGTAATGGCAGAAATGTCAGCTGTACTGAAGTCGTCTGATGTATTGCTGAGTGCTATGATCACTTCTTCAGTTTCGAGTATGCGAAGGATCTTTGCCCGGAAGCCGTTGATGCCTCCCGTATGTGCCATCAGTGTCACCGAATCTTTTTCGTCGCCTACCCTGATCTTTACCACACCCACACCATACGCATAATCATTCAGCGCTGGTGTAAACAGTATCTTTTTATTTTCTTCGCTCAACAGCTTATTACCGTACAGGGCTCTGTTCCACCGGTGAAGATCTTCTACTGTCGAATACATATCACCAGCTGCCCCGATCGTGGATGCGGTGTTGATAAACCGGGTATTCTGCCACACGCCATAAGGCTGCTCATAGCCACTGGCACGGTCAGTTATAATATTGCCCGGAACATCTACACCTGAATTGGTCATACCCACTACATCCAGTATCTGCTCTTTCAATACTTCAGCAAAACTCTTGTGTGTTATTTCTTCAATAATGGCTCCCAGGATATAGTAACCGGTATTGGAATAATTAAATTTTGTACCGGGCTTTGACTCCAGTGAGTCTGTGCAATACCTGAGCACAAAATCGCGGGTGCTGAATTCCTGGCGTCCCACACTGCTGAAAAAATCAGGGCGATTGGTAAAATTGGGAATGCCCGCCGTATGTGTCAGCAGCTGGTGAATCGTAACACGTGTACCGATATGCCGGGGATACCAGGGCAGATATTTGGATACCGGCGCATGCAGATCGATTTTACCCGCCTGTTTTAATTGCATGATCAGCATTCCGGTAAACTGCTTGGTAAGCGAAGCGATCCTGAACCTGGTGCCCGACTGCGCCGGTATATTCCATTCCCTGTTTGCCAGTCCATACCCCCTGGCCAGTATCAGCGTATCCTTTCGGGCTACCAGTACGCTCCCCGAAAACTGATCCAGTGCCACATACTGCTGAAGCAGTGAATCAATACGATCGGCCTGTTGTGTGACACTTGTCTGTGAATAAGACTGACCAGTCATAGAGAGGAACACCAGGAAAAGTAGCGGTCGCATCGGAAAATTTTAGATAACCAAAGGAGAAATGCCATCCAAAAGTTAGCAAAACCCTTTGATATAACAAGGGTGGCGATAAACACGATTGCTTCTATCTACCGACTGTCCGTTTTCTTACTGTTAGCTGGCGTCATTGTACCTGGAGATCAGACGCCACTTCGAGGCTGTTGTCATTCTTTTTGAAACCTTCCTTTAATCGCTGGCCAATTTCTTCGAGTTTATCTTCCGGAATCCGGATAAACTGCTGCTGAAACATCAGTTTAGGGTCGGCTTTCATTTTTTGAGTAAAGTCCCTGAACTCATTCCGGTTGGCAAAAGCCGTTATAAAAGTACCCTCCCATTTCTTAAGCTCTACCGGGCGTTTTTTCTGTTCCAGACTGGTAGCTGTAAATACATGATGTTTCTCTGTATCATAGATAGAAAGGATGAGTCCGGGCAATCCGCTAAATTTATATGGCCCGTCGCTAAGCGGAATATCTGTAGCATACCAGGCAATATAGTTGCGCCCGGCAAAAGAAGTGGTTGCTTTTTTACACAGATGCCCCAATACGCTCATCTCTTCTGCATGCATCGTCCAGTCCAGTACAGGCAGCGAATCGGGATAGTAAACCTGGTGCAGGCCAAACCGGGAAAAGAAAAACATTTGCCGGCTTTCCATATCCTTAAAAACCTTATACATCACTTTTACTTCATTAGGCCGGGTAGAGCGCCCGGGCATTACACCAGTAGCTTCTGCTTCTTTGGCCATTTCCATCACAGTAGAATCGTTGAGGTATTGATTTTTACTAATATAGTTGGAAGCTGTTTTACCCACCTGCAGCATCATTATTTCGGTAATTCGCTGCGTATCGCTTTTAGACGGTTGCAGTGTATAATCATACAGCAGAGTGTAATCGTATTCAACCGTTTTATTGATCTGGGCTTCGGCCTGCGCGACCAGGAGGGCTGCACAAAAAATAGTCAGTAGTTTTCTCATTTGCTATAGGTTTAGTTGGAGGTAGATGGTTCTCTTATATACAACTAAAAATATAGTTATTTGAGCAACTGTCAAGGTTAATTAAGGTTAATAGATCGTATTAACGATGCTGTTAAGCCGGGAAACCAACTATTTTAAAGCATCTCTCAACTTCTGTGCATCTTCGATCTTAAAGAATCCATTTGCCTTGAAATTTTCAATACAATAATCAATCGCCCTTTTGGCTTCCTTCTTTTCCGTCTTTTTATCAACCAGGTATCTTGCAATCGTATAGTTGAGGTACAGGGCAAATTCCGGTCGTTTGGCCGACCATTTCTTTACAAATTCAATGGCATCCTTTGGTCTGTTCAATTGATTCATCAGCAAATTGAGTGGCCGTTGGAAATAAAAGAAGATGCCGGTCTGACCATCAGGATCCTCCAGGTTATAGGTCCAGTACTGCAATGCCTCCTCATAGGCCTTTACCAGTTCCAGTGCCTGGGCAAAAGTGGTATTATAGCTTTTACTCTTCCCCAGGAGTTCGGTCTTGTAAGCGAAAAAATCTTCTACCTGCTTTTTATTGGATAGTATCGCAAAAGCTGTGGAAAAGACGCCTTCATCGCGCGGGATGATATCCAGGTTGTAAATCCTTTTTACTTTTTGCCGGTAAGCTTTTACGACATCAATCGGGTTGGTATTGGCTTTTCGCAGTGAATCGAGTAATACTTCATCCCAGTCATTATCTTCCAGAAAATCTTTAAATACAAAAGATATTCCATCGGCCAGGGCCCGGTTGGCAACGGCAAAATGATCCACTTCATAAATGACCGACTTAAGATGCAGATTTGGATTGCGGACTGTTTTAAACAGGCTATCTTCTATTATGACGGCTTTTAATCTTCCTGAGGCGTCTTTTGTACCGGATGCTGCAAAATGATACCTATAATCGGGAAACACTCTTTCGGTAAACGCTTTTATTTCCTGCAACTGGCCTTTTTCGAGCTGTGGACTTAATGCCAAAACAGCCCTGAACCGCTGCCCCTGCTGCGCCATTGCCTTTTGTGAAAATACGGCACCATCAGAATGACCGATCAAAACAGGAAAGGCCGGTGTGGTAATATTTTTACTGAGGTAAGCAAACAATTCATTATTCAGATAATGATAAAAGGCGCGACTACTGGAGGTAAAATTGCCATCGCTGCCCATTCGCAGATCTTTTGACCGGTTATTGCTATGTATCCCTATTACTATTGAAGGCGGAATGACCTTAGCCTCTGTCAATTGTTTAACAGTAACCATGACCGGTTCAAACATCCAGCTTTCATCCAGCGTAATAAAGACCGGATATGTTTTTTCGCGCGCAAACTCATCTGGTAATGACACCTTAATAAAACGTGTTTCCTTCAGCGTGTCGGAATAAAGTGTATCGACCCGGTAATTGTACGAGATAGCAGCAGCAGACGACCGGAGTTGTGAATGGGCTGTAGTGATCAATAAAATAAGGATGACAGACAAAAAAAGTTTGTTCATTTTCAAGGCTTTTGAAATAAGCGTGGTGGTTATGACAAATCAAAATTGATTTGTTTGTAAATGAAAAACTTGTAAAAATGGGACATGCTCTATTTCAGCAGATGCCAGAAGGTATCTGTGTGGCCGAGCAGTGTGCCACGTTTGAAAAACTGTGCGGGAGTATTGGCCGTAAATTTTTTGTAAATCTTATTGAAATGCGACTGGTCATTGAAATTAAACTCATAGGCCAGCCGGGTGAAATTTTCCTCTGGTGTTATAAACAGCTTTTGCTTAATCGTTTTCCGGAAAAGTACAATCTCATAAAATCTTTTTACAGACACGCCCAGGTGTGTTTGAAAGAGCCGGTTGAGGTGGCGCCTGCTTACCTGGCTGTCTTCCGAAAAATGTCCAACCGAAAAATCTTCGGCATGCCTGAAGATATAGTTGATACATTGATCGAGCAATTCGATCTTAAACCCGGTAAACCGGTCGAATAAAAACCGGTCCAGGTAGTTGACCAGCTCATCTTCATCTGTCGTATCCAGCAACAGCTCCAGTTCCTGTGGCGAAAAAAAATTAAAGTCTTTAATGAAATCCGTAAAATCGACGCCTCCGTAAAACTGTTGTATACCCAGCGGATGAAATACAATCACAACTCTATGCAAGGTACCCAACTGTTTTACCAGTAGTACTTTTTCGCGTAATGGCGTAAATAGTTGCAGAGGACCGGCCTGAGGGTCATAGATCATTTCTGCCTCCTCCGTCCGGATATGCGATTTATATAAAGAAAGGGATGTATTGAAATGAGGAAAACAGATAAACTGATTTGAAACATTGGCTGGTTTAATATCCAGGTAGTAATAATCTACGTACCGGGCTATCAGGGGATGCTGAGGCCTGAATGTCTGAAAAATATCGGTCATCCTGCTACGGTTCGGTTTGAATCAGTGGTTTAACGCAGTAATCTCCTTAAAATTATTCGCTTTGCGTTTTCCTCCCCTTCCCATCGGCGCAAAATGCTGCTTTTTTTGATTTTTTAACTATTTCAGGGCTGGCTGCCAAGGACGCCAGTGCCGATTGCCGGGTCGGTGCCTTATTGATCAGGCATGATTTTTATTTCAGTTAACTTGCATCGTTTAACCAGTATATCATGAGCCAGGCATTTGTAAAAGAAGAGGACGGACAGTGGCTGCACGACCTGCCTCCCACCTTAGCAGCGCTGATCAATTATCTGACCCGCGAAAACAATGGAGTGCGGGTATATGAGTTAAAGACCTCCTTTTCCAAAACTGGAAAAGAATTACATCATATGAGCAATGGACTCAGCTATTTTGTAAATGACCAGCGCCAATGGGAAATTGAATGGTGACCTTCCCTTTGCCAGCGCTACAGATACCTGCCACAGGCTTATTGCAGCAGCAGCTTCACACTTTTGTCCCCTACCCTCAGCCAGTAGTTGCCTTTGGGCAGATGCTGAACTGAAATGGTATGTGTGCCGGCCGCCAGTTTCTGCTGCATGATGCAGGTGCCATAGCCATTTATCAATTGAACTGTCGAAGTTTCATGCAATTGTAATTGCACCGCACCTGTACTTACAGGGTTGGGAAATACACTGAAAGAAGCGGCCCGGCCACCTGCCTGGATCATCACGATCTTGCTATAATTATAGTTACCATCCGCATCCACCTCAGCAATACGATAATAATTAATCCCCTGAGGCGGGCTATTATGGAGAAAATCATACAATTGAACTGTAGCACTGTTTCCTGCGGCTGTTTTGGTACCAATACGGTTCCACTCCCTGCCATTGGCGCTATATTCCACCTTAAAATATTTTGATCGTTCTTCCGTAGCTGTACTCCAGCTTAACAGCACTCCCTGCCCCTGCTGCCGTGCAGAGAAACCCAGCCAATGTACGGGAAGGGTTCCAGTGAGCATAGTGGCCGTCACCACATCACTATAATCATAAGTACCATAACCGTTATCCAGGCGGGCGCGGTAATAGGTTGTCTGGCTCAATGGACCCATCAGAGCACTGGTAAGCGTGGCCGTTGTGGCTGTGTTGATATTTGCCCAGGCGCTATTGTCAGGCGATTGCTGCCATTGAATAGTAGTATAAGGAAAATTGGTAATGGTGATATCCGCCGGCTCCGTGTCTTCGTTGACCGATTGATTGGCCGGCAGGGTACCGTTTGAATTTTTAGTAACTGTAGAAGCCTGCCAGGCTGGTCCATTCACAAGCGTGCCATTGCGTCCATTACCCGTATTGTCTGTAACGGTGGTACCTGTATTGTTGGTCATTTTGTAATAAGCAAGCAAACCCGATGAGTTGACAGCAACCTGCTGATACTGGTTAGTTGTGATCTGGGTATTGCTGCGTATACTGTTCCAGACACGCACCTCATCCAACTGGCCGGCAAAAAAACCTGATGCACTGGCATTATCCCATTCCTGGCCCAGTGAAAACTTGTCTGTATTCTGTACTACATCGGCTGCTGGCAGGGTACGAGTCACGTCAGCAGTATTGCTGCCGTTGAGATACAGCTGAATGACCCGCGTAGCCGAATTAAATGTTACCGCTACATGATACCAGGTATTGATACTAGTTGCTGTACTGCCATAGAGCGTACCGGGACTTGAATTGGGCGAATAGATATACATCTTATTGCCGGTGCTGGGACCGACACCGATCTCAATTCGATTGGTGCCATCTGAGGGGTTGAAGGCCAGGATAGATTCTGTATAGGTCACGGTGCGGGAGGAACGAAACCAGAATTCTATCGTCCAACTGCTACCTGATACTGCAGTAGAAACCGTGTTAGCGGTAAAATAGTCGTTGGTCCCATCAAAGGACAACTGATATCCCCAGCGAGCGTCCTGGGCAGAGGTGTTGAGACCAGTAATAACTGCAAAAAAGAGTACTGTACTGCGCAGATAATTTTTCATAGTAAGCTTATTGGATAGTGAGTGCCCTGGCGGGCAACGCGCAAAATACAGTGCTATATCTGGTGCATCAATAATGGTAAAACCTTAGTGGCTATTTTTTTGATAATTGTCGTATAAAACAGCCCCTGGAAGAAGACAGTCCTGATAAAAGCTACTGATCAAATGAATTGCCCTCCCGGCAGCAAAACTTCTTTCTATTTTAAATGTGTATCCGTAGATGGTCTTACCCTCGATGGCGAATGGAGTTCAGGTGGCCCTTATGGCAACCCCAATTGGTACAAGGATCCTAACTATAAAGAAGGAACCATAAGATTCTATAAAGACGGCCGGTTTGAAAATATTGGAGGATTCTACCCGGTAAAAGAAGGGGCATCGGGCATTGTTTATAAAGATGGGGGCAATACCTATATCATCAAAGACTTTATCCTGGTGCTTACCTATAGCGATAGACAGGTATTCCATTCAGGGCTCACCGGCCTCAAAGATGTAAACCCCTTCAAGGACAATGAAGTTCTCTTTTTTAGAGAAGTTCCTTTTTCAAAAAGCTGAACAGGTAAGGCGATCATTGGGATCAGTATAAATTTTCTGCTGCAGGTCCGCGAACCATCACAGGTCTACAACAGACAGAGACGTTTGAAGGGAAAATCGCTTTACGGCATTACCCTGTCTTATTCTTTTATTTTTCTTGTGGTTCACGAAGTGCCTTGTGAACCACATTGACCGGTCGTGGAGGCAAGAGGGTCGATTAACCTGAGTATACAAACACGTATTCAGGTACAACATAAAAAACGTATCCCCTCATATTTTTTGGAGAACAGGGGTCCCATCACTATCCAATAAATCATTTTATGGAATACGTGGTGTACTGCATCATAATCCTGCTTTTGGCCAGGATACGGCCGCAACTAACTACCGATATTATATCTACCTGCTATGAGAAGTGCAATGATTATTTCCTTCCTGCTACTGACAATATTTTCCTATTCCCAGCCGACACTGACCCTTTTATCGAGTGACCCTAAAGTTACAAGCCTGTGGTTAAATGTATGGATAGGTGAGCACCAGGTAGATCCTCAGCTTTATCGTTTGGGTACCGCCTATAAGGTCCAGCGGCAGGAGATACCAACCCGCGAGGCTGTCCGTATTTCAGTTGGTTCACCTATTACTATCGTGAAAGGTGAGCTGATAGCCAGCTGGTCTTTTAGCTACCGTTTTGCGCCCGGCGATACAGTCGATATTAGCATGGGCAAATCGGATATGCCGTTGTTTTCTATCCGGAATAAACCCGGCAGCCTGTACGAAACCAATCTCGATTATTTTCAAAAGGTAGCTTCCGTCGAAAAAGGCGATACACTTATTGCCCGCACCCTGGCCGCTCATCAGGAAAAAAGAAATAGCTATTATCAGTTTATTGACAGCCTGCATACAGCCCGGCTTCTTTCCGATAGTTTTCATACCGCTGTTATGAACAATCGGTTATTTGCCGATCAGATAGCCCTGATCGGGTTTTACCGGTCACAAAAAATGCCTTTATCTGCAGCCGACTTTACAGCCATCCCATTATTTGAAGATTCATTGCTGGTATATAGCGGTTATCTCCCTTATATGAACAGCTACATTCATACATTTCTGCTGCCATCCAGTCCCAGGGGCGCGGCCGGACAAAGTATACGCGAAGTGCAATTTTTTAATACTTGTCTGAAGGCAGGAAAAAGTGATACAAGAGAGCAACTGTTGTTCAAATCTCTGCTGCGGGTATATGAATTTGCCCGGCCTTCATTTGATTCCTGTTTTAAAAAATACACCCAGGTTAGCCTGAATAAGGACAATGAGCAGTTTCTGCTATCATTCAAAGCCAATGCAGACCGGGATAAGCAGTTTGCCAGCAGTACCAGGGCCTTAAAAGATCAGTTGATCAGTGAAAGCAGCAATGCTTCTGTCCCTTTCACTGCATTGCTGAATAAATATAAAGGCAAAGTCATCTATATTGATTTCTGGGCAAGCTGGTGCGTCCCCTGCATTGCAGAGATGAAACCGGGCAGGGAACTTAAAGAAAAATTAAGCGGTGAACCATTTGTACTTATCTCCATTTCGCTCGACGAAAGCATTTCAGCGTGGAAGGCTGCAGCAACCAAATATCTGCAGGATAAAACGGAAAGTTATATACTGGCCAATCCGAAAAAATCTACCCTGATCAGCCAGTTTAAACTAACCAGTATTCCCCGCTACCTGCTGGTAGACAAGACAGGGAAGATCGTTGATAAGGATGCCAAACGTCCCAGTGATGAGCAGCTGATGGCTGATATAAAAGCCCTCCTGTAAATCCGGATGCATCCCGAGAAAAAAACATTTGTCCGGCACCGGTGGTTGACGGGCTAACCAGTATCTTCAACAACAAAGCCGTGTCTTTACAGACACGGCTTTTCCATCTACCTAAACTACCTATACACCTTTTATCAGGGCTGACGGCCCAGGTAAAAAGGAAAATCGTTGGGCGACTGCAGGCCACTTTCATAAGAGCCGCTTGAAGAGCCGGAGGGGTCAAAATAAAACTCGATCCATTCTGTAAGATTGGAGGCACTGCTGGCACCAATAAATACTTTTTTTGTAACGCCATTTACTTCGCATTGTGCAGTAATGCGGTAAGTCGTTACCGGCACATCACCCATATAATAGTTTGGCTTGCCATTCTGGATAGTAAAGGTTTTCACCACCGGTGCTGTAGCTACCGAGCCATCGAGGTATTTTGCCCCGCTTACCGGCGTAAGCGTAACGGCGAGTTTTGCACCAGCAGGCATTTCGGGTACCACATCGTTGTAATTAACCAGGCGCAGGGAGGCGCCAAAGTATCCCCATCCATTCTCAAAACTGGCTGATCGGTCTGGTATGCGGCCACTTATCTTCCACACAAAATCTCTTACCAGTGTCTTACCTTCCGTAGCAAACGCATCATAATCCTGATCGTTCTTCATACCCAGGCGCAGGTGATATACCTGGTCTTCATACATTACTTCTTTCCAGGCATATATCTTCCAGCCACCGATAGAAGTCAGCTTTAATTTATAGCGCCCATCAGCGCCGGTAGTGCCATCAATATGAATATTGTTGCCGGTGGGGTTTTCAGCTCTTACTTTTATTCCTGCCAGTGGCCGCCCCTGAGCATCTACGGCAATACCCGTGACTACATTGGCCTGATCGGTACCACCGCCCGAAGGCTCTTTGGCCGATGACTTGGAGCAGGAAGAAAATCCGATGCCCATCAATAGAGCACTCATCAAAAGATAAGGTTTGAGTGATAATAACTTTCTCATTGTCTTGATTTACTGTTTGTATTTAAGATTGTTTTATTTAACACAGTAAAACTAGACGGGGCCAATCCAGGTATACTACCTATATGGCATTAACTGTAGATAAGAAAAGCTGGTTTGTGGCAAATCAATTATGAATTGTAAAAAACAGAACCAGTAGTCGTGCTAAGAGCAAGTCTAATTGCAACTGCACTGACAATTTGCCGAAGCCCGGCGGGCAGGAATCGAAATTTCTCCAAATAACCAGTCTGTGTACAGGCGACTGCTATTGTCCACAGCATCAGTATCAGGTAAAAAATGGGCCGGGGCCTCTGGCTTAGTATCTGCATTATTGAATACGGTGGGTTTCCTTACTGAGTCGGTGGGTGTGCTCAGCATAGAGGCTATAAGTGTAAACATAAAGAATGATTTTTTGATTGTTAAACAACCTGACATATCTCGCCTCTCTCGTTGCAGCAGCAGGAGGAAAGTTTTTTATTTAAGTAAGGGCTGCTGCAATTCCAGCAACTGGCGGGAGGATGAGTGGTCGCGATAAAACCCATAGCTTCGGTGGCTTCGCTGATGTCGGCTGGCAGTATCCCGGCTTCAAAACCCAGTTCGCCAGACTGTGCCGAATACAATTTTCCCACATACTGAAATCCCGCTTTGCGAATTCCTTTTAGTGATGCCTGGTTTTCCGGAGCATGAATAATCCAGAAGCGCTCTGCTTTGTCCCATTCAGCATTTATCATGAACTGTAACAGCGTGGGATAAATACCCAAACCGCGGAATGGCAGCATAGTACGGAAATTCCAGAGGTACCGGTTATAAAGTGGTAAAATAAATGCATGGTTCAACTCACCCAGTCGCGCCCGGCCTCTTGCCATCCAGCCAAAAGCAGCAGGCTCATCATTTATAATGGCGACATAAGCCAGGTTATCGTTGGCCAGCCGACGCAAAACTTCAGATTCGGGTACGTCGCCCAGCTTTGAAAGCAGGGTAATATCGGTACACTCTTCAATATGCAGCCCGGCTACAGGTTTTAAAAAAGGAAGCTCATCTTTTGTTGCAAATGTATATAGCGACATAGCAGTTGTTTAGTTGATTAGGAAAGGGGCACATTTATGGTGTGCCCCGATTGACTCAGGCAGCACAGGCGCAGCCGCAGGTGCAGGTACTGCCGGGGCAGTTGTCGCCGCAGTTGCAGATGGTATTGTTTTGAGCGGTTGTGCCACAGGCGCATTGTTTAGTTTCCATTGTTTGTTTTTTTATTGTTGAATAATTTGATACAGCAAAGCTAAGCTGCGCCGGTAGCGAGGTCCGTACACTTTACAGGGTTTGATGTATACAATTCCCTGCTTGTTTTACACTGCTAATAACAATACATTTACAACATAACAGGTAAATGAATGCCTCCCACCAAAGCATCCATGTATTTCAGTTCCGGCCGCATGATGGTCATTTCTCCATTTCTCGTGGCCGATGTGCATCAGCATGCCGTTATGCAGTTTACCTGCTCGCTTGATGGCTCTCCTTTTTCGGTTTGGACAGAACGTGATGGCTGGCAAAAAACAGCAGCTGTTCTTATTAATTCAGGTGAACCACACGGTGTAAAAGATTTTACAGGCTGGCAACTAACGGCCTGCCTGCTACCCGATGCCGGCACAGGAAGGCAGTTGCAGCAGAAAGTACTGAACAATGAACCGGTCAGGTATTATAAGCCTACCGAGGTGGCCCCCATCCTGGAGTCGCTGCAACAGATCAATAACGAGTTTCTGAACCGCGACAGTTTTTTTAGCCTCAGCAATGCCATCTTTCATCACCTGCTGGGAGAAATCCCTTTTGCTCCTCCGCTCGACAGCCGTATTGAAAAGGCGCTTCATTTTATTGAACAAAATATTCATCAGCAGATCCAGGCCAGTGTACTGGCTGCCGAAGTGCACTTATCCGAAGACCGCTTTCTGCACCTGTTTCGTGAGCAAACCGGCACACCACTGCGTCAATATGTACTGTGGCAAAGGCTGATGGCCGCCACACAGGCTTTTGTAGAAGGCCGGTCGGCCAAGGAGGCTGCTTACGAAGCAGGTTTTTCCGACCCCGCCCACTTCTCCCGCACTTTTTTACAAATGCTGGGAGGCCTGCCTTCTGCCTATGCCAGCCAGAAATCACTTTTTCACTTCGCCTTTTTCAAGGAGCAATAGCCGGGGAGCATCGTAAAAAATAGCCAGTTTATTCAAGCCGGCAGCCGTTTTGTTCAAGCCTTCGCGATTAGCACGCCGTTATTTTGTGCTCCTAAATAATGAGGAGAAACATGAAACCAACGATGTCTTTTTTTAAAAATGATTTTTCAACCGGCAGCAGATCTCATCGCACCGCCGGGAAACAACTTTCCATGGACTGGAAACTGATACTGGCTGTAGCCCTGATCATGGGTCTGAAACTCGCCGCCGTCATTGCCTGGATCATCCGCATCTGCTAATACTTCATTACACACAAAACAGTACAGATGACCACCACATATAGCCTGCATGTAAAAAATATGGTTTGCCAGCGATGTATTCTGATGGTTGAGCATTTGCTGAGCAGCCTGCAAATAGCCTATGCCGGCGTAAGCATGGGCAGGATCACACTTGCTCGGGAACCGGGTAACGAACAACAAAAAAAACTGAAAAGCAGCCTGCAGCAGGTCGGACTGGAGATCATCGAAAACCGCATGAGCCAGCTTATTGAAGGAATAAAACTGGCCGTGAGCGATTACCTGGCCCTGGGCGACGAGGCACAGTCGTATAAGCTGTCGGATTTTATTGCCGCACGCTTAAATTACGAGTTTGGCTACCTCAGCGACCTGTTTTCACGCACAGAGGGTATCACTGTAGAGCGTTATTTTATTCAACTGCGGCTCGACCGGGTAAAAAAACTGCTGGACTATGATCAACTATCACTCAGCGAAATCGCCTTCGAAACAGGTTTCAGCAGTGTACACCACCTGTCGGCCCAGTTTAAAAAACTCACCGGCGTTACGCCTTCACAATACAGGCAGACCATCAGGAAACTGCAGGTACAGGCCGAAGTCGCGGCTATTTAATCACTCTTTACTGACTTGTGCAATATGTCCTCCCCTATTCATCACTTACATAAAGCATCACTCGCTGTGCAGCAAGCGCCGGCCAGTGAGCGGTCTGTCATTGTTGATCTTATTAAAACAACAATTGCTACCGTTTATACAAGCAATCCTCCTGTTGAAAAAATCAGCCACCTGTCTTTCTTTATCGAATCGCATCTGACTGTATCATTTGAAGCCGCCGAAAGCCTGTTTATAGAAAGCGAAGGTATCAGCATTGCTCAATACGCCGCCATAATTCGTGTAAATAAAATAAAGGAACTGTTGGTGTATAGCGACTTCTCCCTGCACCACACCGCCCATCTGCTTCAATACACTGATGTGGATACCATGGCCGATGAACTGCTGCAGCAAACAGGGCTTACAATTGATTTTTTTCTCCAGATCCGGCAGCGGAAAGCTATCTGCGCGCTCGTGCCTGCTGGAGCTGCGTTTAATTAATAATATTTCATTGAAAGAAATTCGATATCAATAAAGATTCAATTAATAATTGGATCATTGAAAAATAAGCTCGCTTCTCAATACAGTTCCTTAACCAGGTAATGCAGCACGGGTACCTTATCGAGCTTTCCTGGAAATGCCGGATATGTCTTCTCTATAAACCGGATGATGGGTATGCCGGGTGATGTCACCGTAATGCCATTGAGAGTGATTGTCCAGGGTGAGTAAAAAGCATTAGGTATAAAATATTCACTGGTAAGTGTGAATTTTTCATTTTTGTCATTTACCAGCTCCAGCTTCTTCCAGTTGGTGGTGGTACTCCATAAACCGTTGTTTATTTTGATGAGCAGCGTCCATAGTAAAGCTGGTTCAATGGTTTTGACGGAATCTACCAGTGCCAGCAGCCGGTCAAAATCGAGATTGTTGCGCGGAAAGGAAAAGGCTGTCTCCATCTTCTTTTTCCCGGATTGCTGCAAGGAAGACTGAAATGCCCGGATATCTTCCCTGCATTGCGCATAGTCCTGTAGAGTAAAACCCAACTCATCGATGGTGACCTTGTTGTAATTCTTAAACAGCTAAGGGGTGCTTCTTACAAAACTATCTACCTTGGTAAAGATCAGCTGGTCTGCATAATTATGAAAGCAACCTCTGCTACCTTGGCTAAATGATCTGCTGGAAGCCGTAATCAGCTATCGGGGTAAAAAGAAAATACAACTGGGGAGTGTGATATTCGTTTACCAGCGACTATGCTTGTTGGCGAATATGGCTTATCAGATAACTTAGGACTGGCTGGTAACTTTTGTTAATCCAATAATCTATATGGCTTTTGTTTTAACCGCCGATATAAAGTTGAGTTTAAGTCATCGACATGGAGATCCTTCCTTAGTTCGACACTGATATCATCGGCATCCTTTATCAACTCATCAAGCGTACGTTCGGCAATTTGAATGTTCTTCGAAATATCATCCGTTTCACTATCGAATGTTTCGCCATCTAGTATTTTATCACAAAAAAGGGATAAACGTCTAACGATATTTTCAGGTATTATCAATGAATTGTCTGTGATAAAATTGTTGAATGCTAAACATGTCTCATCAACCTCGTCTGCCAACTCGTCCAATTTCTTCAGATTTTCATCATTGCGATTTTCATGATACTCTTTAGCATCGTCAATATTTTCTTCCAAAAACCTGATTAGCTTCTCTAACTCACAAAGAATTTTAACATATATATCCACTTTTGTCTTATATATGAAATTTTCATTGTCAAACCGACTAGCTCGCTTATAGTTTAGAAAAGAGAAGAATAAGGCACCAGATGAAAATATTAAAGTCAGAACATCATTAAACTTCATAAACTGAGAATTATCAATACAAGCAAAAGAAGTACTTGCTCATTCTTTTGATTTCCCTTCCTTCTCGAAGCCTATCTGCCAAAAGTACATGTCAAGAATCTTCATCAAAGGATAGTGACGCTTTGCTTTCCTCTTAATGATTTTTTGAACGTAGACTATTTCGCTTTTGTTCTTATCGCTAAAGTCAAACAATTCATTTAATGACCGATCATTAAAACTAGTACTTTGAATATTCTTTTCTTTTAACCCATCAATGAAATATCTATCATACGCAGGAATACATCCTAAAGCGCCTAGCATTATTTTACTCAATAATGTATCAGTAGGTGTAACTGGCTTTGGCTGGTCTGCTCCCTTTGTAAATATTATCCCACTGTAATGATTAGATAATTTTTCTTTTAGTTTTAGTATATCTTTAATATTCCTCTTAGAAACTTCATTTTCTACGCTGCATTTCAACTTTTGTCCATCGCTGGAAAACAAAATATCAACCGCGCCTTTATGAATTAAATGATTTTTTTGTAGCAATCCACTAGACCCTCTGTACATTCCCCAACTTGCCAAATAAAATGCTAGGTTTAAAACATGACTGTCTGCCTGATCGGAAGACATAAATGACTGGTGACAATTGTCCCACGATTTATACCTATGAAACTCATCTGTTATTATCTTATTCAAATATCTCTCAATTACTTGTTGTATTTCCATTTGCCAAACAATTAGTTTTTCCGTTATAACGCCCTTCTTTTATGAAAAGGAGAGACATCGAATATTTTGGGGTCACTTCTTGCACCAATACGATGGATTTATTAGATGCCTATCTTAGAGCAAGTTCAAAAGAACACTGGTCTTTCGGTCAATTAAATCACATATCACGATTAGGCATCTATTAGTTTATGAAAAATATCTAGGTGAATAAGGTTGATTTATTTTACATGGCCAGTTCTAATGGTGGTAAAGCCAGATTTAGCATTGGAAATAGTATTATGTTTCAAAACACATACATGCCTCCACAACCTGTCCCTTAGACCATCGCCTATACACCCATATCTGTATCTCTTTTAGGCAGGTTTTACCACAATCCTTAAACACTCCCTAAAATTTAAACAAAAAAGGAAATTAAAAAAGGTGAAAACACGGTATTATTATACGGGAGATTCGTTGACCGAAGTAAGTTAGCTATCGTATTCGGGAAGCGGGCGCTTCCCGCCTGTTAGTTTTACAATCAGCAGGCTGGTTTTTTTATGGCTCTTGCCAGAGCATTAGCAATTCATTGCCGGTTAAGAAGTCTGATTTATACCGTCCAATATCGCCACTTCAAGTGTGTCGATATGTATGTCCTTTAACTTTTTGAACTTAATGCAATAGCCGGTCACACTGGCCTTGCCGATGGTTTTTGCATAGGTATCGGGTAAATGGCTTTTATCTTCAAGACCCATAATATAAACAGATATGCCCGTGGTATTTGCGCTAATGCCAATCTGATAAAAATCTTTGGTCCTGCCATCAGCGTATTTTATTGTCTGATGGCCATATCCGATATTGGGGTTAGTAACAATCTTGCCCTTTTCGTCTTTTCCATCCAAAAACCACAATCTGGCATTTGGTAATAATTGGAGTATGCGTTTGTGCAGTTCTTCTACGTCTGACCGTTTGGGCTCGGGCAGGCTGTGAATGTATTCCTTAATCTGTTCACCGGTACTCATACGCGCACATTTGTTTATATTGACGGTTTCGTTTCTACTATCTGCTGCTTAGTTAAAGATACAAAAGCATATATACCGGCTACTTTATTTATTAAGACCAGGTCGCTTCCGGAAATGAATATTGGCGCAGAGTTGTTCTTCGATTGGTATAACCTTCCCTGAGTTCTTATTCAGGTCTTTACCTTCTTTTGTCCAGAGGGAGGATAAAAATTGTAGACTTTGTCGCCCTCTAAACCGGCTACATGAAAAGCCAGTAGCGCGTCCCCTTCACAAAACCGCCATCGTCCCGAAAAATGTTGACTAATACGTTTCATCGGTAGTGTAAGGCAACCTATTATTTCACACTACAACACTCTGCTACTTGTGTTGTAGTGTGAAATAATGAAGATAATGCTAAAAAGGATGGGGCAAACTAAAATCAGCATAAGCAATTCGATCATTTTCTACGTTAGCTGCCCGGTCGGCCCAAAGCTTCGGGCCAGCTTATTTCCCCTTAGCCAGCTCAATTTTAATATCCAGATCGCGGACGATCTCTTCGATATTGCTGCCTCCGCTATTGTCCTGAAAGCGCATAAGGCCGTTTTTGTCAATCACAATTTTAGTAGGCACGCCATTTATAGCATACGCCGCCGCAGTCGAACCGGTGGATTCATCAAATAGCACATGAAACGGATAACTCTTTTTAGTCATCAGCTCGTCAACAAGCTCTTTGTAATTATCTTCCCTTTCCCAGGTATTGATAAACAAAAAAACCACCTCCGGGTTATCGGCATATTTGTCGATGGCGGCCTGCATACCCGGAAAAGCCTGCAGACAAGGCACACACCAGGTGGCCCAGAAGTCAAGGACCACTATTTTGCCTTTATAATCCGAAAGCGAAACCTTTTTTCCTGCACGGTCCATAAGGGTAAAATCAGGGGCCTTCTTCCTGATCATTTTCGCCTTTACTTTGTTGTATTCCTTTTCTCTCCCTTTCCCATTTACACGCGACAGATATGCTCCCAGGTCTGCGTCACTCCCATACAGATCCTTGAAAACCGGGGTCATTTGTGTGATGATCATACTGTCATTGGGATGTACCAGCAGGTAGTTTTCATAGATCGAAAAAGCTTTTTGCCTGTTACCTGTTTGCAGATAGTTGTCAGCCAACAGCCTGGTATCGTCTACGATCTTGTCACCATTGTAATAATGAAAATCCCTGTAGCCGGTTTCACTCACTATTTTGTTGCCAATCTTGATGGCTTCTGTCTGCCTGTCCAGTTTGGTCAGTACCTGGGCATACAGGGAGGCCAGGTTATATAAAAATTTTCCGTTGGCCGACACTTTCGTTGGGTTTGCCTGCGCCTCAGCTGCTGTTAAATTATATGCTTCTTCAAGCAGGTTGAAGTATTTATTAACATCTGTATTCTCTTTCAAATAAGCATACATCAGGTTGCAGACCTGCAATGCGTAAAAGGAAGAACCCTTTAGCTGCGCTGAAAAAAATGCCAATTTATCAAACTCATTCTGAGCAAGGTACTTATCTGCTAAACCAGAAACGGGAACAGCATAGATATCCTGATCGTTATCATCAAAGTTCTGCGGAGGGAATCTTTCCAGCCACTTATTGTACAATACTTCCAGCTCGGCAGCAGTGATTGATTTGTTTCTTGACAGGTTCAGTAAATTGATCGCTTCCCTGTACCGGGCCGTTTTACCGTTTGGATACTTCTTTACAATCTCCTCTTTTATGTATTTGGCACTGTCCGGTTTATTCAGGTACTTCAAATAAATATCTGCAGCCAGTATCATAAAATCTTCATTCCCGCCCTTCTGCAATGTTTCAACCTCCAGCTGTAGCTTGCCTTTCGCCTGAGGTGTAGCCTGCCCGGCCAGGTCTTCGATATAACTACGAATTTCCCTGACGGTGATATTTTCCCTGCTGGAAAATGATTGCCGGGCATAGGAAGCCTGCTGAAGAAACAGCACTAGTATTACTACATAAAAAGAACAACGTTTTGGTGTGGTCATGTACATACGATTTATTTCGTATATCGAATATACATGTTTTCTTTATACTACGAAACACTTCGCACAATAATGATCCGGGGAAGTCAAGGGGATTGGTTTTATTATGCTATATCAAAAAATCACCTTTTTTAACGATTTATCCGGGCATTAGCTCCTGCTACTTTTATCCTGCAGTTTTCAAACAACCAACCCCTGAATTAACGGGCACACAATGAACAAACTATTTTTTTCCTTCCTGCTCCTTTTATGCTCACTTGCGTCTCCTGGGCAAAAAGGAAATTTCGGCATCCTTACCTATACTGTTCCGGCCGGCTATCAACTGGTAAAAGCCGATAACCTGCTTACCTATTTCAGACAGGATACTAAAACCGGAGCCTACTGCAAGTTTGTGATCTATCAAACCCTTCCGGACCAGGGTAGCCCGCAGCAGAACTTCGATTTCTTCTGGGACAATATGCTCAAAAAAGCATTCAATGTGACAGGCGCAGCAAATATGCAGCCCGCCGGGATCTTAAAAGGATGGCAACTGCTGATGGGTACTACCATCTATGCAGATAATGGCGTAAATACAATGGCTATTCTTACCAGCTTCAGTGGTAAAAACATCATGCAAAACGTATGTATCCTTTCGAATGCCGATATCTATAAAGCCGACATCGAGAGCTTCATCGCTTCCGTAGATGTATCAGAAGAAATTGCTGCAGCTCCTGTTCAAAATACAAACACCAACCAAGGAGCTACACAGCCGGCCAGCTCCGTTGTGGGATTGTGGACCGTGCGTGACGACCAGACACTGGGCATTTTCACGGGCAATACCAAAGACAACACCATTGGCTACTTCAGGCACGGATACTCATTTAACGCAGATAGAACCTACAGCTATTATAATAAGATCTTTTTAACCCGGTCCAAGACCATCTCCTTTGCTTACGAAACCGGCACCTGGTCTGTAAATGGCAACCAGCTTACCGTTACACCCACCAAAGGACAAAACGAAGAGTGGAGCAAGAGTGCCAGCGGTGAAAAAGATGAATGGGGACACCGGCTCAAAACCACAACCCGAAAATTAGAATCCGTTACCTACACCTTTAGCAAAAAAACATCGCCGGTCGATCACCTCACACGCCTGGTGCTGCAGTATGATAAAGAGACAGACCGCGATGGAAAGTATTACGATAAAAGCCTGCACCAGTGGATGTACAGCCCGCTCGATAACGATGCCGGCGACCTGCCACCGGGAGTGAAGTTGACGGCTGCCGCAACAGCAACTACTACACCGGCTTTACCAGCAACAACAACCACATCTGCCAATGTAAAATATGAAGTATGGATGTGCCATTGCTATACCACGGGATCGCTGTCGTCGATGGCATTTAAAAGTGTAGTGCTTTCCCCCGATGGTAAGTGCCTGTATTATCTGCCCGAAAAAGGATTGAATGGCATTACTCCGGCCAACAGCAATGAAAGTGGCAGCTGGGGCAGTGTAACAGACAAAGGCAAAATGCTGCAGCTGCGCAATGAGCGATACGGAAATATGGAGCTGTACAAAATATCCGCTACCGCCATGAGCCGGTACTCCGATCTGAAAAGCTCTATTTATAAAAAAGTAAAACCGGTAGATGGCTTACGGTTTGAAGGAGCTTATTCGCCGGAGTTGTCCTATTACAACGGGAAGACGGATGTCATTTCGCGACAGATCGACCCCAATAAACGCCCTATTATCTTTTTTAAAAAAGATGGCACTTATATCAATGAAGGTATCGAATTCAGCAACCTCACCCTCAATGATCCTTATGCCCTGGGCAAAGGGACCTATGAAGTGGTGAATTACTCACTGATACTTACAACGCAAAGCGGGCGCAAGTTGCAGGTAGCATTTACTCCTGTACTGGACGCAAACCCTGCCGCTACTAATAATAGCGGATTGATCATAAACAATAACCTGTTCTACAGACTGGGAAAAGACTTTGTTCCGCATAACTAAACCGGCCACCGGCACTACTCTTATGAAAAAATATACTGCCGCAGCAATGCTGCTTCTCATGGTATGGAGTACGCAGGCACAGCGCAACGATACGGAGCTCAACCGCGACTCCATACTCGACTGGCGATACCTCGTCAACGCATCGAGGCCGGCAGCCAGCAAACCCATCAAAGACGACAATGTGCCGGGAAGCAGCTATACGGTATGGCAGCAGCAGGCAGCCGCTACGTTGTTTAACTGGGTGCAGCAATCGTACCGCCCCCGTGGACTCGTTATACGCAACCTGCTCACGGAAAATCAGCAGTGGTGGCTTAGTGGTGCCCCTGCCCTGCATAGTTATGGTATCCAACTCGCCGGGTTTGCAGCACATTTCGTGAATGGCAAATTAGACCTCCGCTGTTGCGAGATCGGACACTACCTGGGTCTTGCCTTCAACGGTTTTCCCGGCGATTACCTGCAGGGAGGTTTCAATCCCGATGGCCTGTACCTCTTTGCTGAGCAGGCACAGTTCAGCACGGGCGATACCGATGACAAATTAAAGTCGGAGGGTGTCGACCGGCAGATCTTGCCGCATCTGCGTCCCTATCGCACTTACCTCGACCACTACCACGACAATGGCAAAGGCTGGAACAGGGTCGGCGTGGTGGTTACCAAAAACGGTGAATGGCCTTTTAAACCGGTGCTGGTAAAGGATGCGGTGGATTATATCAACCGGCAACTGGCGACCTACCCGGGCATTGCGCAAAAAAATCCTTACGCAATGGATGCTGTAAAGAAGGCCCTGGAGCGATTAAAACCCTATTACAATGAAGCAACAAAACTAAAAGAGACCAATTTTTACAATGCCATGCTCAAAGACGAAAGCGAGCACGCCATCCTGGATCCCCGCGTTATCATCAATGGGTTGACGGTCGATAAAACATTTCCCGAGTACCGCATGCTGGTCTCGGCCAGCCGGCAAATCATTGAACAATCCAAAACCGACAACCCGCTGTGGCTTTATATGACTTTCTCGCGCAATGGTGAAGCTGTCGGTAATCCCACCCAATTCGATCCCCAATTTTCCACCGAAAGAGACTATCTCGTAAATACGCTGCTGCGTAATTTCAACTTTGAGTACGCCAGCAAGTGGCTGTCGCAGCCCGAAAAGATGAAGAATATTGCCTACACGCCTGTGAATGCTCCTGCTACATCTTCCGGTAATACTGTAACTGCACCTGCAGGTATTTCGGCTACTGCAGCTTCGAAAAACAAAGATGCCTATACCATTTTGTATGAAGATTTTGACGGTTACCCAACCGGCACCTTTTCTGCAAAAGGCTGGCATACCTATGGCCGTAGTGGGCATAGTTTTGAAAATGCCACATTGAACACAGTAGGCGCGCAAACGGGGAAATGGATCTCCATACCTGACCCGTATACCTTCTATCCTGATTTCACAAAGCCACTGCCGGCCAGTTTTACGGTGAACTATGATGTTTATTTTGGAAATACTATTACAAATAAGAGAACCCCTGTTTACTTCAGATTGGACACCTATGACACTAATCCGAAGAAAAGCAACCCGATAGACCTGCACGATATCAACCGAAATGGGTTCCAGTTTGCACTTGCATTGAGTGGAGAAGCAGAGACCAGCAAAAGGTATATGGAGGCGAAATATGATGAAGTAACTAAAACAATAAAAGTTACTGGCTTAAAAGCAAATGAGGTGACGCATGTAAGTGTTTCTGTAAATGGTTCTTCGCTGACAATAACTGTAAATGGCAGGGAGGTGATGCGCGATGATACTGCGCTCCCCACAGGCAAAACATTTAAACGATATGGCTGGTACTGCGGGCAAGCAGGCATATACCTCAGCAATATCTATGTCAAAAGCGGCACACCCGTTCAGTCCAGCAATCTGCAGGAGCCACAGTTTGCAGGCGTTGTAAAAGACCCGAACGTGCCTACTGGTACAGCGGCCACTTTTGAATCCGCTCCTTATACCTTCACTCCATTGCCCAAACTCGATAAGCTGCCCGCCCTCTCTTATCCTACGGGGTTTAAAAGCAGTATGCCGGCTTTGCCTGCAAGCAGCAACAAAGCAGCAGCAGCGCTGAAAATAGATCACAAATTCCCCGAAAGATCAGCTGCGCTGGCCAGTATATCCAATACAGTCGTTTCCGCAGATGGGTTTAAAAAACTGATCGGCGATATTCGCGAGCTGGCTTCAAATAAATTACAACAGGCCAACAGCGCTAAGATCGACAGCTATCTTCAATCAAAAAAGATCAATACATCAGCGGCTATCAGCAAGCTGGCCGTCGATGCCTGGCTGGAGAGCAAACCCACTACAGCACTTTACCTGTTTTGCAAAGCATTGCAAGCCGACTATGCCGATCTGCTTACGGCCAATAACCTGGCTTCATTGCTTATCACTTACGGTTATGCCGAAAAGGCCATTCCTCTATTGTTATACATCAATAAACAAACAGGTGGCGCCCCTGAAGCCCTTTCCAACCTGGCCAATGCTTACTACAATCTTGGGGACCCTGCTACTGCGATAAGCTTTGCAGAAAAATGTATTGTAAAAGATAGCCTTAACGCTACCGCCAATAAAGTGGCTGCTTTTACTCACCTCAACAAAGCCGCACAATCATCGGGCAAGGCAGAAACCGAAAAAGCAATAGGTTACTTAAAGCAGGCATTAAAATCGGGTTACAATAAAGAGGCCTCCGACATATTGTCTAAAATAGAAAGCAATCATCAGAACGCTGCAGATTTTGCAAACACTAATTTTAAAGAATTCCCACTGCTGAAACGCATTCAGTTGCCGGCAATGCCGGAAGATCTGCACCAGATGAAATCATTTAACGATCAGCTGGAACTGGAAAAAAGTGCGCTCAGCAAAACAAAAGATGAAATATTCGCAGCAACCAGAAAGATTCCTCAACCGAATTTGAAACAAATGACAGCAGCTGCCAGCCAGAACAGAAATGTAACCCTGATGATCACGAAAGCGGCTGCCATTATCAATCAAACCAGCGCCTGGTACCTGAAGATGAAAGCCGATCTGGAGCAGGTCTTTAGGCTCGATAAAAAGGCACTGGATGATAAGCACAACGAGAAAATGAAAGCGATCGGTAAGAAATATCTCGCCCTGCTAAATAAGCTGGAAGGCGGTGAAGGAAATGCGGATGAAGAAGAGGAAATAGAACGGTTAATGAGATTGCGTTGCGAAGAATACAATAAAGAATCAGCCGCCTACCTGTCGAACGTAGCCAAACTCACTAACCAGTTTGCCCAGCGAAGTGAACATGTAAGCCGTATCTACTGCAGGGATTATGCCAACTGGATGCCTGTACAGTTGCTGGACAACAGTAACCGGTTTTTCCTGGAAGCACAACGAATATACCTGACAGACATCAGCAAGATACTATCACTTTATACCGCCGTAGAACCCTGCATATATCCAACAGAGCAAGGACAAAAAGAGAAGACTACCGCCAAACCCAAACAATGGGAAGAACTGTATTGTGCCAATGTTAAAGGATCATTGGGACTGGGTCCGGCCAAAATAAGTTTCAACTGTACCTCGATGAGCATATCCGGTGGCGAAGGGTTTGTAGGAGAAATGAATCTTAATTACAACGAGAATGGAACGTTTAAGGATGTCACTATTGGCGCAGGTGTTGGTGCAGAATGGCATACCGGCAAGAAAGAAATAGCAACTGCTTCTATCGGCGCTTCCGCCCTGGAATACCTGACTATCGGCGCGGGGGCTGACGGCAGTTTGCAGGTAACTGACTGGGGCATTTCTGCAGGCGCTTCTGTATCGGGTAGCATAGACAATGGTGCCCTGGGCGAAGAGATCAACATTGCCTCTATAACGGTTGGCTTTATATCGGGCGATACCACCATCGGGGGCGCTGTACCTGATGCATTGAGGTTAAAATAAAAGACGGGATATATTTATGGAGTATCCTTTTTGTTCTGTTGCGTAAATACGGAAGGCATCAGTTCAATATTATGCTTTGCTGCTACTTTTATCAGTATGGGCATTAAGACAGATGCTCCCGGGATCAAGACAAACGGAATACCTATACCTATTAATTTTAGAGTGTCATCAAGCTGCGTCTTTAATAGGTGGTCCTGCTCAGCGCTTATCCTACCCGTTCCTATATACTGCCTGATGATAAGCAACGCTTCTTTATCATCTCCGTATTCCGTTTTTAATCCCTGCAGGAAATGATGGGCATGCTCTTCAATAATGGATTCGATATTCATGGGTGATGAAACTGTAAGAGGTTGTAAAAAGCATTTACCTAACCGCCAAAGCTATCCAGCATTTCAAAGGTAGGCACGAAAAATAAGGTACCCGTTTGCGGAGTGCTGAAATCCAGTATCCGGTCATAGTTGCCCTCCGGCACACCTACAAACATATTGGTCAGCATCTTTTTTACCGTCTGGAATGAGCTGGCATAGGCAATGAAGTAGGTCCCCATTTCATTGCTGGCCACATTACCAAAAGGCATATTATCGCGTACAATCTTAAGGTCATCGCCCACATTGGCCAGTGCCGAATGTGCGTTGGAAGGCTTCACATCATCAGGCATTTCAATATCATCGGCTTTCGATCGCCCGATCACTTTTTCCTGCTCACTTACCGGCAATGACCTCCATGCCTGCAGATCATGAAGATATTTCTGCACAAAAAGATAACTGCCGCCTTTGTATAGCGGATCATCTTCGCCGATAACACCAAAATAAGCTCTGTCTTCTCCATGAGGGTTTTCCGTACCATCTACAAAACCCAGGATACTGCGGCTATCCCAGTACCTGAAGCCATGCACTTCTTCTATACTGATTGCCACCTCATTTAAGGTTTCTGTTATTGCAGTAGCGGCATCTATACAAAAGCTATATACATCGGAGCGGATATGCAGATGCAAATCGCCCCTTGTTGCCACGGCCGTATGCTTAGCCCCGGTGATAGGAGCAAAGGCTTCAAACTCTTTTGGGAGAGGAACAGGCAGCTCCAGCAAGTGCCAGGCATCAAAACCAATTCCTAAAACTACACTGGCACCGGCATCGGGAAATCTTGTACGTGCCGAATTGTTGAGGTTGCTGATCAGCCCGCAAAGGCTTTTAAAGGCTTCCTTAACAGCTACTCCCTGTTTAAAGTTCCATACCATAAAAATGGTATTGTTGTTGGGATAGTCCAGAACGTTTTGTGAATTGATACTCATATTACTCTTAATAATTCGATTTCCTTCTATCAACTCCGGAATAGAGTTATATAGTTATACAGATCAGAAAAATAAACTTACAGAAAGAAAAATCGTTTTTGCAAAAAGCAATCCCTGCAGAGCATATCAATACCGGTAACAAACGGCATTTATATTCATGCCGGCGCCTACTGATGCAAACAACAAAACATCTCCCGTATGCAGTTCATGTCCGGGTAATTGATTTTTCCGGACCAGGTCATACAGGGTGGGAATGGTAGCCACCGAACTGTTACCGAGCCAATGGATACTCATTGGCAGAATATTTTCGGGCGCGGGACAATCATACAGCTTATAGAATCTCTCAATAATAGCCTCGTCCATCTTGGCATTGGCCTGATGTATAAATATCTTTTTGAGATTATGGATACTCACGCCATTTCTGTCAAGACATTCTTTCATTGCCACCGGCACATGATGTAAAGCGTATTCATACACCCTTCGTCCCTGCATTTTAATATAATGGATATGCTGATCTGATCCGGGGTTTGACGAGGGGCCCATCCCGATATAATTCACTTCCTTCACGGCATGCGTCTGCGCCATACAGCCTATCACACCCTGGCCCGAGCTACCCACATTCTTATACTCCAGCACTGTGGCGCCGGCTCCGTCACTAAAGATCATACTGTCGCGGTCATAACGGTCAATAACCCTCGAAAGGGCTTCAGTACCTATAATCAATGCCTTTTTGGCAATACCGGCTTTAAAAAATGCATCGGCCTGTATCAACCCCTGCAACCAGCCGGGGCAACCGAATAAAATATCGTAGGCAATACAGCCGGGATTTTCTATCTGCAGATCATGCTTAATAAGACTGGCCAGCGAGGGCACGGCCACCGACTGCACGGAATGGGGCAATACATTTCCAAAATTGTGTGCTACGATCAGCTGATCGATTTCCTCTTTATCAATGCCGGCATCTTTCAGTGCCGCCGCCGCTGCGAGGCTGCCGATACCAGAGGCCGTCTGCCCTTCGGCAGCATATCGCCGCTCCTCAATGCCGGTAATAGCCGCAAATTTGCGAATGATCTCAGCGCCATCCTGTGGCAACTGCTTGCCATCTGCATAAAATGCCTGCTGCGAAAAAGCTTCATTTGGCTGAACGTTGCCGGGGATGTAAGCCCCTGAACCGGTAATAACAGATTGAAACATATAACTAAGTTAACTTGATAATCCAACAAATGAAAATAACACATAAAGACAAACGACCGGGCATATTAATCTCCCGGTACTCCCTGCATGCAGCAGTTTGCCGAATAGTTGGAAAATAGTACAATGTGGTTCCTGTCAACCCGTTTTGATCCATAAACAAAATGAGCAAAGAGGCAGAAAGTCCTCGATAAGCTATTTAGGAGATTGAATACACGGTGATATTCGTCTTATTTATCCCGCAGTAAATTTAAGACAATTCAGCAAAGAGAACTAATTAAATGATGGACTATGGTTTCAATAATACATCATGCCGGCCATTAGATTTCTTTCTTTTGGCCATTATACAAAACCCGGTAATATTTCCCTCCTTCTATCAGCAATCCTTCCGAAGACCGGACTGGAAAGCTTTTGGAGTAATCTTTGGGGTGCCGGACATCAATGCCGGTTACTTTTCCTTTATACCTCCGGTTGACTTTTGATTGCAGGGTATGCCCTACCACTATTGATGTTGCATTAAGCCTGTTGAGCCCCCGCTCCACTTCTTCCTGTGTGAGGTCATCTCTGAAATAACCACGATACCAGGCGATACCCTTATTCGTGGATGTCAGCAATTGCCTGAGATCTCTTTCCTTTTTGGGATAATAGGGTTTGTAATAATTACTGCGCACAATCCGGTTGATCTCATCCAGGTTTGTAGCATAATCAGACAAATCCGGATGCACCCCTCCGTGCGCGAAAAGCGTTCCATTAATCCGTTCTATCACATTCTTACTGGCCATCCATTTGCCCAGAAAAGAATTGGGTCCATACAGATCCGTTTGCTGTTTTTCCAAAATCGCAGAAATATGAAAATACTTCTGTGAAGCCGTTTCGAAATTGCCCTGCATGTTTTTTAGTTCATGATTGCCCAGAATAAAATGAACCTTTCCTCCCGCCTTTGCCGCATCCCTTTCCAGCTTATAGATCAACCAGAGAACCTGTGTGGCCGAAAAGTCACGATCCACAAAGTCGCCCAGTAAAACCAAATGCCCTTTTCCAAATAGCCAGTTTAATTTTTGGTCAACCACTTTATTATTAATCAGAAAATCACGGAATGTTTTATACCCGCTTTCAATATCTGAAATCGCCAGTACTTTTTGATTGTCGTTGTAGGAATTTCCGGGAATGGCTATATCACCGGTCAGGGCAAACTCAAAACCGGTTGAGTCCAGGGGAAAGTAACAAGAAGCCATAACGGTTGAATCGGTACTATGGTCTTTTTGATCGACATAAAATCCATCAACCTGATTTCCCCTGATATAATTCACCGTCCAGGTACTGTCATTCTTATAAAAAACATACGGTCCATCCTTTTCCCAATTCATCATTACCGGGTTTTCTGCATACCGGAAACTCGCTCCGTGATATAGCCCAAACAGGATACCGCCAATACTCAGTGCCAGAAAGGTGACAGCAATATGCTTCAGATACCTGAGAATTCTTTTTTTCATTTTTTAATTTTCACCAAACGTATCGGCGATTCTCAGCTCCTGAAATTAAATGTGATAAAGCCACCTCATCGCAGAATAAAAGATGCGCCGGGAAACTCAAAGTATCTTCATCCCGCCTTACTATCATTTTGCAACGGTCTGCCGGTTGTTTGTCACCTCTCTTGCCGGGGGGGCCTTATAATTGTATTATTGCAATATGGTATCGCTGGTACGCAATAAAAAATGGATAGTGGCTATTCTGATTACCGCCGCGCTCATCCCTGTGGTCATTACAGCCGGCGAGCTAATCGCTACAGACAGCAAATCAGTCGTTTTTTTAGGCAACCTCCATCCGGCCCTTGCCATTTTCATTATCTGTTATTATGTTTTGCTGCTATGCCTGGGCACGGCCTGGCTCATCAGACAGGTTATTCTTATCGCCCGATTAAAAGCAGAAAGCCGGAAAGCCGAGCTGATGTTGCTGAAAAGCCAGGTAAGTCCTCACTTCTTTTTCAATATGCTCAATAATCTGTATGGCCTGGTAGTAAAAGATGCGCCGAAAGCCCAGCAATTGATCCTTAAACTATCAGACATGATGCGGTACAGTATCTACAATGGTGAAAATGAAACGGTGCTGCTGAAAGACGAGATTGATTTTCTGAAGAACTATATTGAGCTGCACAAAACGCGCTATCATAAGCACATAACCGTCAGCTTTAATTATACCGCTGATGAAAACCGGAAAGTTGTTCCTTTACTGTTTATTATTCTCCTGGAAAATGCTTTTAAACATGGCGTCGAAAACCTGCGGGAAAACGCTTATGTAAAAATCGACCTGGCCACTTCCGGCAACAGCCTGTTCTTTAGTATAGAAAACAATTATGAACCTATCGAAAGTAAGCCGGGAATTGGCCTGAAAAATCTGAAAAGGCGGCTGGAGCTAACCTATCCGAAGCAACATGATCTGTCTTTTTCTGTAACCGGAAACGTCTACCAGGCCCAACTCGTTTTAAAACAATTATGATCAGATACCTAATCGTCGACGACGAACATATTGCTCATGATATCATTAAAGGATATTGCGATTTGCTGCCAGATATGCAGCTCATGAAGCATTGTTACGACGCACTGGAGGCTTTCGAATACCTGAACAAACAGGAAGTGGATTTGCTGTTTCTGGATCTGAATATGCCGGTACTAAAGGGATTCGAGTTTTTGAAAACCCTGAAGAATCCGCCAAAAGTGATTGTAACTACTGCTTATAAAGAATTTGCCCTGGAAGGCTATGAATATAATATCGCCGACTATCTGTTAAAGCCTTTTAGTTTCGAAAGGTTCCTGAAAGCTATTAATAATGCCTTTAGCCGCCCTGCGACTCAAAAGGTTATTCAATCTGAAAGCACGGCTGCACCCAACCGGATATTTATCCAGAGCAACAAAAAATATATCCAACTGGAGACAGACAATATCCTGTATATCGAAGCTACCGGCAACTATATCAAAATTGTAACCCCAGCCGAAACCATTACTATCCGTGAAAAAATATCCGCTGTTCTGGATCTGTTGCCCGGTACAGATTTTTTGCAGGTGCATAAATCCTTTATTGTAGCCCGCCGACATATCAATAGCATCGAGGGGAATATTATACATATCAGAAACTATACCATACCGGTCGGAAAGATGTATAAGTCCAATATTGCTCAATTGCTGAAATAAAAGTTTTCTCTTTTTACATTTCCTGCAAAAGTCTCCTAAAGGCTGCTACTCTTCACTTACTCAAAAAGCCGTATCTTCCTAAGTACAAAGCAGCCTTCCATGCTATTAAATCACATAGCTCCCAGCGCCCGGCTTTCTCCCTGGATACGCTGCTACCGCATTATTGAATTTAAGTTTGACC
This sequence comes from Chitinophagaceae bacterium, assembly GCA_047600605.1. GTDB lineage: Bacteria > Bacteroidota > Bacteroidia > Chitinophagales > Chitinophagaceae > CAYMZZ01. Next base: position 116,056 of record JASGKK010000003.1, read on the forward strand.
CGCGGCTCACGATTCCCCCGAAAATGTACTCACCCCGTCCGGAACATTGTCTGCAATTTTATCCCAGAGATACCGAGCAGGTCAGCTATAGCAATTCTTCGTACAATATCACTGGCAAAAGGGTCACTCTTGCGGGCCAGCATACGATGCTGCAACATCGCTGCATTGGACACAATTTTCTAAGCCTACAGGTGGTCTTTCAGCCCGCCAGTCTCTATCAGCTTACTGGCCTGCCAGCAGGTGAACTAACCAATATCTATACAGCCGCGGAAGATTTTCTGGGCAATGAGGTACACTTTGTCAACGAGGAGTTGTCTGCTGCCACTACTTGTCCTGAAATGATATGCATCGTTGAGCGTTTTATCGGCTCACTGGTCAGTAAACCTGCAAGGATAAGAAACAGTGGTGCAGCTATTGATGCATGTGCCCAACGAATGCTGCAGGCCGAAGAACGGTTTAACCTCGACGGCTTTCTTCGCGAGGCTTTTTTATCTCATCGTCAGTTTGACCGTCTCTTCACCGAACGTATCGGAATACCTCCCAAACATTTTTTGCAACTCATCCGTTTCGATAAAACTTACCGGCTAAAGAATCGCCGGCCTGAGCTGGACTGGCTGTCAATCGCCGTGCAAACCGGTTATTATGATTATCAGCATCTGGCCAAAGAATATAAAAATTTTACCGGCTATAGCCCTACTCAGTTTTTCTCACTCGATCAATCGGCCCCGGAGAGAAGTTTTGGCGAAGCTGAAATTTAAAATGACCAGTTTTTACCACTGAGTAGTCCGTCTGTTGCCCGATGTTTGGCTACAAATAGCTACCCCATGCATCGTAAAAAATTTATGACTACGGCACTCTCCCTTCTGCCGGTGCTGACATTTGCCCGGCTCGCCGAAACACGTGAGGAAACCACAGAGCCTTTTATTGTTCGTGCCGGTCAGCCGCGTTATGGCAAGCCTCTTTTTTACAAGGGCCGGCATCCCAACAATGTGGTGATCGCTAAAACGGATACCGGTGGAGCATTCAGCGTATTTGCCTATACGGGGCTGGACAAGATCGGCCCCTCGACTCATCTGCATGAGGAGCAGGATGAAATATTCTGGGTCACAGAAGGGCACTTTCGTTTCATGGTCGGCGGAGAACTCATGGAGTTATCTGCCGGGGATACCATCTTTTTGCCCCGCAAGATCGCCCATAGCTGGATCCAACTTTCTGACCGGGGCAGTCTGTTCTATGCTGTATACCCTGCTGGTACGATGGAAGAATTTTTTATTGAAATGAGTGAACGCGGCGCTCCTCCTACCGAAGAAGAAGCAAAGGCCATCCATCGCCGCCATGGCATGCAATTGGTTGGACCAGGATTGAAGTTATAGATCAGCATTGCACTCGTGTCTGGGAAAATCCCGAAAAATCCAATGTTTTATTTTGCACCTGTAAATGTTTGTATCATCCGATTAATCGCCCTTTTGCCCCCACAGACGGCCGATGTGGTTCACAAGGAGCTTTGTCAACCACAAGAAAAAATAAGGCGAGGGAATACAGGTAAAATAATTCTTCTTTCGGACGCCTCTGTCAGGGGCAGGCCCGCGATGCATCGCGGGCCTGCCGCATTTCTAAAAGATACCAAGGTTTCCCCCTGCGCCTGCTGCTATTCTATTACAGAAAAACTTATCGCCCTTGTCTGAGGGTTCAGCATGTAAAGAGTTTTGTCATCCGATGTAACGGAGAAATCAACGATATCGTTCTTTACGTTGATTTGCCGTACGGGATTCCCTTCCCAGTCATACACCAATATCTTATTACCGAAAAACTGGTGAGCCGATCTGAAATGATAGCCGGAAAACAGGAGATAGAAAAATTTATCGGTAACATGCCCTTTCAGAAAGCCGTACCGCGTTTCTTCATCTGGTGTGGCTACTGTTACCCCTGAATTATTCCGGAAGGGTGCGAGTCGAGGTGAAAACCCTACCGGTCCACTGATTTTTTTATGCTCTCCGTTGGTAAGATCAAATAGTTCAAACTGATCGGCATACCGGCAGGCCAATACTATCTTTTTCTTATCCGGCTTTAGCAACATAAAGCTCTCATACGACATTTTATTTACCATAGAAGAGCCAATGGCAGTATCCTTCTGATAAGACAATAGCTGTTTGTTTAGTGAGCTGTCCCGAAAATTTACATATACGAGTTTCTCATCCGTATCGTAATTACCACTCAGTAATGCTTCATTCCGGTTTAAAAGAATCGCATCATAATAAAAGACCTGTGGTTTTATACGATACTCCGAATAATACTCCAGTCCCCCGCTGCTTTTTAATACCGTGCTCAGATTGGTAGTAATAAATCCATTTTTAGCCACATCAAATACCCATACCAGGCTATCGGAAATGCCGAATGACATAAAGGCCAGGGTTCCGCCCTTCTTTTGGCTTGCAGGAAGAATATTATTCACTACTTTTTTTTGTCCGATATCAACTACACGAACATGGTGAGGATTACTATTCAGATTATTTACCACGAGCAACAGGGAGTCCCTGTATATGGTCATCAATTGCGGTGTGGGTAATTCTGTAGCGACCAGCTTAGTTTCTGCCTGAACCGAAACCACTGGAAACCTTCCTGGATCCTTTATACTTTTTGCATTTTTACCCGTTGGAGAACAGGCATATATACTTATTGAAATGTACAAGAAATATAGAAAGCCGGAAATTTTATACATAACGGTTTTATAAAAGACAAGCATGGTCAAATGTGCTTCAGGGCATCTGTATGACTTCGGATAAATATACGAAACTCCGCCTGTCTGGTATTGCTAAAACCTGTTGAGCAGACCAATGATTGGCTACACTTAAATGCTGATAAATTCAGAAAATCCTGCTTTAGAATTTTCCTGGTTTCAGTTCTGATTTCTTTCTAAGCCGTACATAAGCGCTACAGGGATTCTCACGAATTGCAGCAACTACGGCCCTCATGATATTATCACGATCGGGCATACAGGTAAACCCAGCCAGACGATGAAGCATAGTATCCAGCATAATGGCACTTTGTTCGCTTTTTTGCGCCACTAACGCATTAATAAAATCTTCGGGGGCAGCCCTGTCTGCAGCAACTCCGGTAAAGCCATGAGGCCGTACACCCGAAAAACGATAAAAAAAACGGGTATGATAAATCTGCAACACATCAAGATAAGCAGTATCGGGGAACTCTTTCATGAGACGGAAAGAAACATCACTTAAGTCTCCAACGTGTTTCAGCAATGTATGTCGTATAACAGGCACGTCCTGCCCCTTCCTGAATTTCGCCAGCCCGTATAACGCATATTCAATATCTCCGAAACCAAGTTCATACCCTTGATAGGGATCAGTGTGTCTCGGGCGTATAGCCATATCCTTAATGTAGGAGTAATATCTTTCCTGGGGATTCAGCTGAGGAAGCATAGTATAGGCCGTGCTCAAATAATTGTGTTTGGTAATTAACCGATCAACTACCCTGTCTTTTGCATCAAACCGTTCCCAATTTGCTTCCAGTAGTATAAAATCTGAAACTCTCCGGAAGGCCATTCCAAACTCTCCTTCATCAATAGCAACCATTGACGTATCATCCAAATGATTTAATATCACATCAAGTTTATTAAACGATTTTCTTTTTAGCATTTGACTATATGCAGTAGCCCGCAAAATCGGGTTTTCAGATTTACCAAGCCGTACCAACTCGGCGTCCGTAATAATACTTATTTGAGAACTATCGTAGTATGTAACCATTCCTTTCGATGCAACCACATGAAGAAACGGCTGAACAGGCTTTCTAAAATCTTTTATCGCATAAAAATTGTTTTGTTTGTTTTTGCAGGAACTCACGCAAGCTATTATGGCAATTAACAGAAGATATTTCAGCCTGGTCATAAACATTTAATGCTAAGATGTTGCAATCAATGGTTTCCATATGCAGGCTACAGTCCTTTAAATAATGGGGCCAGCTGAAATAATTTTCTTCCAGGTTCTTAAGAATTGGGCTATTAACTCATAATAATATTGCGATTTGCGGCAAAAAGTACTATATTTATTAAAATCAACTGCATATGAATATTAACGACCTGATACTGCCATTTGCATTAATGATTGTTGTTTTCGCGCTTTCTTTATATATCAGAAAAGCGAAACCAATTTATCAATTTGTTATAGCCGGTGTGGCTGTTACTTATTCAATCGTGGCTTGTTTTGTAACAGGAGACCGATCCTTCCTGTTTATTACGATCCTGGGAATTTCCTGGTTAGCGAGATTGTACGATGCCAACAGGAAGCTTCCTGCAAAAAGCTAAATCTATAGCCCGTCTGCTCAGTTTCCTAAAATCCGTTTGAGCGCGTCCCTGCTTTCAGGATTTTGCGGATTAAGTTCCAGTGCTTTCCTGTACATAGCAATGGCTTCCTCTCTGTACCCGCTTTTCATCAATGCCTCGCCGTAACTGTCATATACATTGTAGCTGAGCGGAAAAAGCAGGGTGTTTATCTTAAACACTTCCAGGGCAAGTTGCTGGTGCTTATCAAAAGCAGCTTCGTACAGTAATTGATAGGCAAGAAGATTCATTTGCCCTTCATCCAGGTAATAGTGTGCTGAATCGGCCTGTAACTGCAGCAGCCGGCAAAATGCCGGATCGACTCCCCTTTTTACAAGATCGGAGCCATAGTCCTGCGTCAGGGATTTCTTCCGCGAAAGGATGGGTTGCTGATCAAGTATACGTAGTGCGTTGACGCCATTTTGATAAATGCCCTCACTAAAAGCATTATCCAAAACAATCACGGCTTGTTTTCGTGTAATATTTCTCAGAAAAATAGCCACGGCACCGGGAACTCCGCCGCCATGCCATACCACTTTTCCGGCAGTAGTATCCGTAAAAATGAACCAGCCCAGTCCGTACGATGCGCGGCCAATGCCAATATCTGCACTAATAGTTTCACCATTGTTTAATTTGGTTGGCGTAAAAGCTTCTTCTAAAGTAGTGGCATTTATGAGCTTGTTGGTATAAAGAGCCTGGTCAAAACTCAACAGATCCGTTGCATTTGTTATTATATTACCCTGTCCGACAAATCCGCTGAGGTTATATAGCCGCCAGCGGACTTTACTGATACCGGCTACATGCTGAGGTTCGGCTGTAAATAATGTAGGATACTGATAATTATTTACCCGGCCTGGGTCAGTCACTTTCGCTGTATCGGTAAGAAAATAAGTACCCGGCATGTTTGCCGGCAGAAAAATTTCTTTTTTCACATAATCCTGGAAACTCCTTCGGGAAACCTTTTCTACCAGCAGGGCCAGCAGGGAGAAATTGGTATTGGAGTACTGCCATTTTTCGCCGGGTTTAAAATACAGGGGCTTGTTCCACACTTTTAAAGATGGAAGAATGTCTGTGTTAAAAAATATTTTCTCCGGATTCTTATCTACCAGTTGGCCATACAGCTCATAATCCGGCAGACCTGATGTGTGAGACAGCAGGTGCCTGATAGTAATTTCGGGGTATTGAAAGCCGGGCAGATATTTTACAAGCGGGTCATTGAGCCGGAGTTTCCCTTTCTCCTTCAACTGCAAAACAGCGATGGACGTAAATATTTTCGATACCGAGCCAATGGAAAACCGGGAACCATCCTCATTTGGTTTTTTGGCGGGAAAATCAGCATACCCAAAAGACTGTTTATATATAATATGCCCCTTTTCGGCTACCAGGACATTTCCGTTTAACTGGCCATGCTGGTGCAGGGACTGAAACAGGCTATCAAGCGCTGGCCCTATCTGCCTGTGCCATGCCTTTAACATTTAGGATCACCCAAAAAAGAAGAAAAAGTATAATTTTCATGTGTATTTCATTTCAGACAAACATAGAGCGGCCCAACCCGCTTTCCCCTAAAGAAAGCTTTAGAAAAGCTGAATAAAGCTTTAGATTAGTGCATAAACCCCGTCAAAAAACATGAAGGAAGCTGTATTTCAGATAAATGAGCGGTTTTTGATAGACCATGGCAAAAACGAAGTGTGGGACAAAGAAAAAGACCAGCGAAGCCGGCTCGAGCCCCGCTTAATGAAACTGCTGTGTCTGCTGGCAGACCGGTGCGGAGAGGTGGTAACACGGGATTATATAATAAAAGAGATCTGGGATGACTACCCAGGCGCTAATGAGGGCCTGAACCAGGCCATCTCTTTTCTGCGGAAGCAGCTGGCAGATGACAGCAAAACCATCATTAAAACCCTGCCCAAAGAAGGATATATCTTTCATGCTACTATTTCGCCGGTAGCCGAAAATGCACCTGTTTCCCGCAAAAAAGCTGAAACCAGGTGGCCCAGATTAATAGCGGTGGGAAGCCTTTCCCTTATTCTGCTTGTGTTTGTCTTTTATTATGCCGGCAGGAAAAAATCCGGCATGACGGCAACAGATCTTAAAATTAAAGAAGCCGCTGAAATTTCCCGGATCGATTCCATTCACCAGGCCGAAAGAATGAGGCAATTAAACGGGAAGTAATCTGTCACAGAGTCCTTTCCTTTTCCAGCGCCAGCCCGGTCCCCTTGCATTTGCTGCAGTAACGCATATACCTTTTTGTAGTTGTTCTGGTAGAGGTAGTTTGTATCCCCTCAAAAAAACCAAAGGGAAGTTCTTTTGTCTTTGATTCCGTTTCGGTGACATAATCGCCCCCTGCACCTCCGCAGCGCGTGCAGGAATAATACTGTTCGGAGTGCTTTTTCCAGTAATGCCTGTAATGGGTGAGCGACACCTGTACGGTCTTGCCGCTATTGAATACATTTACATAGCCTGGCTCTGTGATATAGACAATCCCTTTGGTGCAGTCAATATCGCCAAGTCTACCCACAACAAGTTTGTTATTCACCTGTCCTGCAACTGTAACTCCTTTTACCAGCATCTCCGGCTTCACACTGGTTTCAGCACCATAACCGGCACAGGCTTTAGTGATCTTGTCCACCACCGCTTTATTCTGCTGTAATGCCACACGATCCTGTTTACCATATTTTTTCTGCCATTCCGACTCCCAGTCATTAATAAATTGCCGGGCCATGTTTTTCAACCTTTCCTGTTGCTGACTGTCGAGTACATCTTTTATCTGATCGTATTTCACGAAATAAGGGAATCCCATACAGACAGCATAAGCGGCGTTTATGTTCTGACTGGCAATTCCGGGCAGGAGCTCCCTGATGGCCGAAACCGCTTTACTCTCCGTAAAACCCTCATGCACCAATGCATAACAAAGCTGGCTGGTGGCTGGCCTGGCAGTAGCCGGATCGGTAAGCAATGGTTTATACAGGCTAACCAATGAATCGTATGCCTGCTGCTCCGTTTGATAAACAGGTTTTGCAAAACTGATTGTCAATGCTGCATAATCTGATTTTTCATAGTTGCTATTCACAAACTTTGAAATATGCAGGTAAGCAACATCGTGTACTTTGTCTGGAGTTGCATAAGACTGAAAACGCTTAACGATACTGTCTGCCTTTGCAGCAACCGCTTCAATCTCCATAGCCTTTTCTCCTTTGGGGGCCTCTATAAAGCGGGTACTCCAACTCCAGTAGGTCAACCCTTTTTTACGATCCGTTCTGCCTTTGGTAATATGAGCATCAAATCCCGGCATTGGAAAGGCGGCAGTATAAGTAGGCTCCCCTTCATTTGAGACCTTTATCAATTCTTTGGTGAAGAAGACCTCTTCCTTCTTTGTATCACGGGCAAGACGTATCACATTTTTTATGGAAGCCGTCAGGTTCATTTCAAACGGATCGGATACGTTCACATTGTCGTCAGCCTGTCCTTTTTGAGCATGCAAAGCGTTCAGGAAAATGAACAATGAAAAGAATGACAGCCACTTCATACGGTATTTTGTATGAAATTAATACCGATGAATTGATTCCGCAATACCCTCGGCAGGGTAGAATTTACGTAATGTAACTGATTTAGCCGCCATTGCGTTGAATAATGACACAGGAGATCCGGCAGCTTCCAAATTCCTGGCTATGCAGCCAGATTCACAACATTTCCTCCCGCATTCCATTTATGTGTTTTTGAAGGGTTTTCCTGTGAGGATATTTGGCTAAATCTTACATATGCCGAAATTTACAACAGTACTGCTGCTGTTTTGCATATCCGCGACGACTCTCTCTGCACAAAGACGAATTGAAATTTCGATTCCTGAGACCTATGAGCTCTCCAACATTATCCTGGCCTTAACTGACTATGGCCAGTCCGATGACTGGGAAGTTCAAAAACAAACAACTTATTACAATGACGTCATCAGGTTTTTTGAACCAGTCAAAGCGCACCCTCTATTGCAGAAAGTCAACTATTCAAGAACACTGTGGGAAGATTACCTGAGTTTCAGGACAGATGCAGCTGCTTATCAATTTGACAATAAGGGGAAACTGGTCAGAACAAATAATTTTTATGCCAATAAAGGGCATACCCCCTTTGACGATAACCTCGCCCTCATTAATGATTTTGTACAACAGTCAAACTTCCGGGATTTTTATAAAGCACAGGGGGCGCTCTACAGGGCAATCATTGCCAACTATTCGGAGTATTATATGCTCGACACCGTAAAAATATTTCTGGAAAAAGAAACCGGAATTTCAGCGTCAAAAGCCGGTAAAGGAAGATACCAGGTAATTTTATCGCCGCTTGTAGGCAGAATGAATTGCCATAGAAATATTGACAGCGTTACGAAAGCTGACTTTCCGACATTGTCCACAGCGCTGATCGAAAACAATACGGCTGCAATAAGTAACCAGGCGCAACGGGCTGTCGAAATTCACACCCTGTTTACCGAAATGGATCATGGCTATGTAAATCCGATTACAGACCTTCTCCGTAAAGACGTGGCACAATACTTCAACAATGAATGCTGGGACAGGGAATCGGGCTACCAGGGATTAAATTGTTTCAATGAATATATGACGTGGGCCTTGTATGATATTTTTGTTGAAAAATACTTTCCGGCTATTGCCGACAGTATCAGCACACAATGGCATTATCAGAATGCCCAACGTGGATTTTTTGCCTCAAATCTTTTTGCCTTACAGTTAAAGAAGTTGTACCGGCGAAAAAAACCGGCTGAGCGGCTAAAAGACCTCTACCCGAAACTACTCACCTGGATATCCGGAAATCAATCCAAAAACAAAGAGCTTAAACTGCTGCTGCCCAAAACCGATAGCATGTACCAACTAGCGGGTAATGGAGAGATCACCCTCAGTTTTTCGACTGGCTTAAAAAGAGATTTTGATAAAATAAGCTGTATCGTAATGAAGCTAAACAACGGCAGGGCAACAAAAGAACGGAGTATACTAGAGATAAGTCCCGGGGATATTATTAAATGGAACAGCGAGAGTTCTATTGTACTAAAACCGCATATTCCACATGAAGAATTTGCGCTGATCTTTAACTGGTGGGGCTGCAGGTATCCCGTTTTAAGCAACCGCGACATTATGCTGGCCTGCCAGTCATATATTCTTTTAAAACAATAACCAGTTGCTTGCCGACAGCCGGCATACAAAAATACCGGCGAATCATCATCTCATTAATGATTAATTTAGTTTTATCGCATGAAAAAATTTATCGCAGTCTGTCTCCTATTGATTTTCGCACGGGCGCATGCACAAATTGACTGGAAAAATTATTCAACTTCGTTTAATGGCGGCAAAAACGCCACATTGGGCGTTGCTATTCCCTATAACGGTGTCTATGACAATACGGATGGCAATATTGTCGGCATAGCCCATTGGAATCCGTCCTACAAAATTTCGATAGATACCGCTCTCAATGATTCCATCCCTTTATATTTTGTATATGACACGGCAGGAATTTATTTTCTGACTCCACAGGTTAATAAAGAAAATGCCGGCCAGTTTGAATATTGTGTCTTACTGAATAATAAAACAGCCGTCACTCCATGGACGCCGATCAGCCAGTTTACACAAACAGCCGTTGGAGACATGCGTACAGGGAGTGGTATTACAGGAAGCTATAGCGTCAGGCAGGGAGAATACCTGGTGGCGCAGCTCAGAAGCAAGAGCGGTAAAATGATCGCATCCTGGGTAGTGTACTTCAAAGAGAGGTCTCCGGAGATTGCTTCCTTATATACGTCTAATGATCCACTGGAGTTTTCCCAGATCGTTACCAACAAAGATCATTTCGGCAGAGGTCCGGCAGAAATCGGCTGGCACCGGCAATACAATAATATAACCAGTGAACTGGGTGGAGTTTTGAAGCTGTCTCCCATTGAAACCTGCCTGCTACTGAACATAGATGCGAAAATTTATAAGAAAGAAGCGCTTGAATATACTGTATTGCTGAATGGGAAAACAATAAGAGACTGGGCTGCGGGTGAATACGACAACAATTATATACTATTAAAAGACCTTGACCCCGGCGATTATACCATCCGGCTACGATTCAGGCAACAGCGGGATAAAATCACGGGGTTACAATTTTCCCTTGCGACAGTCTGGTATAAAACAATACTCTTCAGGGTTGCCGTTTTAGCTTTGCTGATTTTACTGCTGGTATTCTTCCTGCTTATTTTAAAATACCGCAAACAAAAAAAAGCGCTGAAGCATCTCCACAAGAAAGCCGAACAATCGGCCGAAGAGCTGAAAAATATTCATTCCCTTTTGAACCCTCATTTTACATTTAATGCGCTTAGTTCCATCCAGGGCCTGGTAAATAAAGGCGATCTGGATGCCGCGAATAAATACTTATCGTTTTTTGGTGAACTCCTGCGGGAAACATTGAAAGAAAGCAAAACGCAACATCTTTCTCTTCATAAGGAGTTAGAGAACCTGAAGATCTATATCGGCCTGGAGCAATTAAGGCACTCCTTTACTTATACCTTCCATATTGATGAAAGTATAGACCTGTACTCCTCCACCATACCCCCTTTCCTGCTGCAGCCATTTGTAGAAAATGCGATTAAACATGGTTTGTCCAAAATGAACGGGCAGGGAACGCTTAACCTGAGCTTTATTAAACAGGCGGATAATATGCTAATTAAGATAACCGATAATGGCCCCGGCTTTGATGCAAAGAAATTTAAAGAAGGCTATGGGCTTGGTCTTTCAAAAAAGCGGATCGAACTGATAAATGACGAGTATGGGGAGGAACTGATTAAATTGCAGATAGAAAGCAGCGGCAAAGGCACCTCCATTTTACTATTTTTCAAAAACTGGCTATAGATGTTACCAGCTATTATTGTGGATGATGAGATCAGCAATATTGAGAATCTGACCATTTTGCTTCGCAAATATTGCCCGAAAATTTCTGTGGTAGCGACTGCTACAAACGCTGAACAGGGCCTGTTACTCATCCGGGAAATCAAACCCGCTATATTATTTTTAGACATCCAAATGCCGGGCAGAGACGGCTTCGACCTGTTAAAAGGTATTGCAACCCCAGACTTTGAGGTAATCTTTGTAACTGCTTATGATCAGTATGCCATTCAGGCTATTAAATTCTCCGCCATTGATTACTTGTTAAAACCAGTAGATGTCAACGAACTGGTCAACGCCGTAGACCGGGCAACTCTTGCCGCTGAAAAGAAAAAACATAATGAACGGCTGGAGAACCTGATCAGTTCAATCAGCAATAAAAATCAACTGCGGATTGCGATTGTCGCTAATAAAGAAACGCTGTTTCTCAATCCAGAGACGATCCTCTTCTGCAAGTCAGACAACAATTACACCACCTTTTATTTAAAAAACGGGCAAAAGCATCTTTCTTCCAAGCCCATCTTTGAGTACGAAGAGTTGTTAAGCCCTCACGGGTTTATCAGGTGCCATCAATCCTATTTGGTAAACAGCCTATTCATAAAAAGCTGGATAAAAGTGGATGGCGACCGGCTGCTGATGGAAGGCGGTCATGAAATACCTGTCGCCCGAAACAGGAAAGAAAAGGTCAAAGAGGCTATTGGGATTAGTTGAAGCTATTGAGGCGGAAGGTTTGTGGTGAAAGGCAAAGGGTTTCCTTTTCGGTTAAAAATCTTCACAATATACAATGCTGGGTAAAATCAATAAGTGACCTGTAAGTGATTATGCAGGCAGTAAATACAGCGTCTTCGTTAATCTAATCACTCTACTTTTAGTGAACTTACAGTTTTTTCAACAGTATTCCCCAAACGGGGAAAAGCCCCTCGCCACATTCAAATGTGATCAATAAAAGCTTGCCGTTAAGACTCGTAAAAAATAACAAACGTCTGCAATTCGGTATAAACAATTTTAAAAAAACTGGTTTTTTGCCATTTACATCTTTTAACCTATCGGCTATCTATCGAATAATGGGTTCTTTTTATCCGACTCATGTGAAAACGCTTATACCGGCCGACTTCGTTAGCTGCAACCTCCTGAGGCAATTCGATAATTTTTATACTATAATTCTTGGAATCATCGCATACGCATACACTGGGCCCCGAATTGGAGATCAGGGAATCTATCTAAAATAGTATTTTGGCTCTAAATTTTAGATGGTTGCGTTAGAAATCGCAGTATTTCCTGACGATATTCTTCATCTTTTTCTCTTAACTCAAGCCACTTCTCAGTTGGATAAATATTCAGGAATAATTCAGCATGCTGATCTTCAGTACTTCCTTCAAAAAAAATCTTATACTCTTGTGCATTTGAATTTTCCGGCTCAACTCCTGTTACGCTTTTCGCAAATTCTGTAATATTTATATACGCTACATTTATCTTACTGACAAAAAGCGTTCCTGTATCCGGTTTTTGCTTGTAAAGCATCGCAAGTACATGAAGCAAGTGGTCGCTTTCAACACCACTTCGTTGAAGCTCAAGGCCAACGGCAAATCCTTTCTCACTCCCTTTCTTTTTGGGAACTGATGTAATAAACCCTAACTCTTTTCCTTCATGTGTAGAAATAGCTTTATAATAAAAAGCTGAGTCGTTCTCCCATTGTTCTACTATTGACAGACGGATGTCCCCTCCCCATCCATCCTCTTCATCTGAATTTATCTGCAAAGGTTGAGGCGATTGAATTTTTGTTTTTGTTATCAAGCCCATTTTGTCTTTGTTATTACTATCCTCATTGGAGCAGTTAGTAAGAAAACAAGTAGACAGGGGGATCATGAAAAAAAATATTCGAAAAATCTGGTTGAAACCGCGAAACATGAAGAAATATTTTGAGCAGCTAATATAATCTTAAGATTGTAAATAGAATACTCTTTCTTATCGTTTTCGATGAGAATCAAAATTTTATTACTAAGAAATAGAAGAAATTTTCGGCCCTTCCTACTTGTCTTGTCTGAGTTATTTTACTTCCTTTTTTATGATTCCGGGATGCCTCCTGAAAATCCCGCTTTCGAGGGATTCTTTTGCATGATAGCTAAGCATACTTTTATATTGTCGTTTTCCCTGGCCAGCAAACAAAGGCCATCATGCTGACGATTCAGAATTTATTGAATAGAAGGTTTTTCCAATAATGTATATCTCTGGTTTCTCCATGTAGTTTTTGCACTAACTATCTGCCATATTATGAAATCAACGTTACTGGTCATTATACTAACAGCTATTACAATAAATGTTTTTGCTCAGAAAGAGACTTTTGACGCAGTAAGCTACAACCCAATAAAAGGCTGGAAAAAGGAGCGCACTGACAAATTCGTACGTTTTTCCAAAATTGATGAAGCCAAAGGCACTTTTTGTATCATCAGCATCTATCCGTCTGCCGGAGGAGGTAATGCCAGTAAAAGCAATTTTGATACTTCCTGGCAAAAAATAGTAGGGGAACCGCTGGGTGCCGGTGAGCCGGGGATGGAAGAACTCAAAACCGAAAATGGCTGGGAATTACAAACCGGTTCCGCACAATTTACCAAAGAAGGAGTGACAGGCATTGCCATGCTGGTAACGGCAAGCAACAATGGCACCATGGTCAATATGCTGGTACTCTTCAACTCAGATGTTTATGCCGTACAGCTTCAGGACTTCATTGGCTCCATTGATTTAAAAAAAGTGTCCTCATCAAGCAGCAGCAATCCTTCTCTTGCAGGCATATGGAGGGATAATATACCAGAAGCACAGGGTTATGTAAATGGGCGGCCTCAATATGGTGCAGGTTATTTTAGAAGAGAATATACTTTTAACAGCAACGGCACCTATACATTCCTGTATAAAGCCTGGTCGGTGAATCTGAAAAATATTCTTTTTGTTTATGAAACCGGATCGTATACGGTCAATAACAACAGGCTTACCATCTCCCCCGCAAGCGGGAAAACGGAAGAGTGGACCAAAACCAGCAATGGTTCCACCACGGAATGGGGCAAACGGATAAAATCTGAAAACAAAAAACTGCAAAGGACCAGCTACGTTTTTGAAGTAACAAAGTACTACGAACAAACTTCACTGGGTTTATATTATGATCAGCCCACCGGCAGAGAAGCAAACCCCGTGAGCAATGAAGCCGGGGGGCGAAATAAAGCCAGTTACAGCTTAAGTCAATCCGGCACTGACATCAGCTTACCACCTGGGTTTAGGATCAGCATCACTCAATCAGGCTTACCTATCAGATAAAACACCAGGTTTTACAGCAATAGCCAGGCTCTTTTCAGCATATGTACATTATCCGGCCCTTTGCAGCTGATTGGCGGTTTTCAGGAGTTTAGTTTTTTGCAAGATCAGTCAGATACCTGCTGACTGTAAACACCTGACCTACCGAAGCTTCTCCAGCATCTTTTCCAGTGCTTTGGTATTTTCTTTCTCTTTCTTCGCAGCTTCCAGGGCCAACTGGGCAATCTTTTTGGTTTGTTCCTTATTGCCTGATTTATACAAAAGGAACGCATAAGTATCGAGATAGGCGTATTCGGGTTTGCGGCCGGTAAGTTCTTTCATCCAGCTTATGCATTGTTTAATTACCTGAGAATCGGTGCATTTTTCGTATATCGTCCAGCAGAAATGGTTGACCGACTCGTCGCTTAATCCGCCTTTATTTTTCAACTCTTCATTTATTCGGAAAACCTCGGCCCATTTATTTTGAGCCATCAGAAATTCAGTTTTAAAAGACTGGATGGTGGCGGCATAGCTGTCGTTCACGATTTTAACCACATACAGTACGGCATCGTCAAACAGTTGCTGGCTTTTTTGGGCGATAGCTTTGTCAAACTTGCTGCGAACAAGCACGTACAGGAGCGATTCTACTTCCTTTTCACCATAAAGATCTGTGTATTGTTTCTTATTCTTTAGTATACTGTCTGCAATATTTCCGGGCACTTCATCTGCGCCAAAATATAAAAGGGTCGAGAAATACTCTTCCGAATATATGTTGTGAGTTTCGGTAAAGTACTTCCGCATCGCTACCGGATCGGGTTTCGTATTTGTGCGGTTTATGAAATTGATATAAAACTTAGGATACCCGGATATGTCGATATTATTCGTATACCCTTTAAGGAAAATGTTTTGACCATTCAGCTCCCGGCTCTGGTTGGTAAAGGCGAGTACACTCTTGCTAAGTGTAGCAAAATCTTCGCCGGAGAATCCATAATTGCGATTTACCACATACCCGCTTTTGTTGAGTACCACGGCCGAGGGATAAATGAAGATGTGATGTTTCTTGGATAAATGGAATACTGTGTCATTTTCCGCATTGTAACGCAGGAGTATATAGTCCTTTCCCAGAATCTGTTTGATGGAGTCGTTCTGAAAGATCAGCTTATCCAGCTTTTTGCAGGGAATACACCAGCTCGTATAAAAATTGATCAGTAATAGTTTATTGTCTTTGGCTGCGAGCCCTAATGCCTGCTGATAATCCTGCTCGATCGTGGTGAGGCCCTGGGTAAAACCGTTGGTACAGGACAAAAGGATGACTAGAAGGATGTTGATAAACTTCATGGCTATATAATTTATATGTTAAAAGGTATACTCTCTAGCGATCAGCCCATGCTTTATCGTCGTTAAATGAACTGATGATTTCTCCGTCTTTGAATACGCGGAGGATATATTGATTGGGCAGTACTTCAGATGCATTTGTTTGCGTACTGGAAAGCAGTTTGCCGGTGTGATCTATTGGCTGGCCGTTGCGGTTATAGTAGGTTATCGTGCCAGCCTGCTCAGTGTAATAATGATACTGGTCGTTGATGATTGCAAACCGGGGTCTTACCTCCTCCCCTGGTTTTTCACTGTCGTAGATGATCCCCTGCAAACCGGTAAACCCGATTGGCGGATCTGACGGAGCGGCGGCCGGAGAGGGAGTAACTGCTTTTTTTATTGTAGCAGGGATAGATGTGGGTGAGGGTACCGGCACAGGACTGGCAACTCCGGTTGTTTTCATAAAGAAGAAATCTTCCGCTCTCCGGCTGATAAAAGGAACTGGTCCGTTTTTCCGGAAAGCCAGCAACAGGATGAGGGCCAGAGGTAGCAACAATATAAATTTCATTCTGTGCAGTCCGCTTGTTTTGTCCTTATTCATCATTATTATCCGCCTGCGGAGCGAAGAAAAATTGAAGTTATTGGTAATACTCAGTTGAGTATTACCAGCTACCCCGAGAAGCGAATACTGGTATTGTTCACGGTCGATACCCTTTTGCAGTACCTGGTCGTCGGCAATAAACTCAAGGTTCTGACGAACAGTTTTTTTGATAAACCAGGCAAAGGGGTTGTACCAGTTTATAATGCACAAAATTTCTGACCATAGAATATCAATACTGTGTTTTTGCTGTATGTGTACCGATTCGTGACAGATGATCTTTTGCAATTCACTTTCATTATACAAATCGCGATTCAGAAAAATGGCATTGCCAAATGAAAAAGGGATAATGCTGGCATCGACCTGGTAAAACCGCAATCCGTTTTCATAAAAAGGCGTCGACTGTTTTATCATCTTTCGTACGGAAAGAAGCAATATTGCTAATCGCAGCAGCATTATTGCCATCCCCGATAGTATTATGCAAATGACCCAATCCTGAATCGTCCAGCCAGAGTATGCAGACTGAGCCGTATTATGGACCGGAGAAATAATCCCCGCTATTTTTACAGAGAGCGACCATTCTACCCAGGCTGCAGTTGACAGATTGGTTCGTTGCAGTGCAGGCTCAACATCTATAAATGTGATCGCAAAACTCAATACCGGGGAGGCAAGAAGGTATACTCTGTTCCAGTTGTAAAAAGTGAGCTTACGCAATACCAACTGATAAAACAGCCATACTACAGCCAGGCATACAGACATTTTTGTCAGGAATAATAGTATATTATTCATAATCAACCTTTGTAAACATTATTTGCCTTTTTTAATCAGCTTCAGGATATCCTGCAGTTCTGTGGCAGAAAGTTTTTTCTGCTCTACAAAAAAGTTGACCAGCTCCTTATACGAGTTATCAAAATAATCTTTCACCACATTGCCCATAAACTCTTTCTTATAGTCTTCTTCGGTAATGGCAGGCGAGTATAAATTGGCATTGCCGATGGTGCGGGTATGGAGATAGCCTTTCTTCTCCAGGTTTTTAATGACAGAGGCTACGGTAGAATAAGGCAGGCTTTCATCCAGGTGTGCCATGAAGGTTTTTACAGTTCCTTCGCCAGAGCGCCACACTACCAGCATCGCTTCTTCTTCCGTATGCGTGAGTTTTATCATATCTGCGAAATTTTCGTGAATATACGAAATTTTCGTAGATAAATGATTTTTCAGCCATTTTTGTGAAAATCGTTTGCTGAAACCGGTTCCTGTGCGAGTTTTCTTTTACTTACTGTCTATTGTTTTTCCGGCTTACGGGGATTGTTCATTTCTTCTATTAATAATAGCCGGTATAACCTGTATAGAGGTTGCTTCATTATTAATTGCCAGCTCCCAAAGGCATCCACTACATAACATACAGACAGATGCCGGCAGAATTTGATAATATTTTTACTGTTGTCCCCAGAATTCGCAGCCGGATGGTCGGTACTGGCATTTCCGAAAAGACAACCGCGACGGAATTCGCGCCAGCAGACAATTCACGTTCATTAAGAAGGGCATGATGCCAAAAGGCTAGCCGCTCCTATCCGGTGGCAATAAGATATACTAAGAGCTCCTGAGTCCCGGTCATTTCCGGGTCCAGGAGATTTTGGCAACGGCAATCTTGGTTTTCCCAAAGACGCGATCATCTCTGCCAACTATGTACATATCACGGCCCATTACCGAAGCCATACGCGGCATGGAAGTAGGCGTGTCGGAATTGGAGAAAAACATCCTTCTTTCCATTTTACCATCAGCCAGGCTGAAGTCGGCGATAAAACAATGTGACTTTCCAAAATTCGCTGCCGTTTTAACTTTTGACCCGGGTTGAGTCACGGTCGCATTTTTGGGATTGTCATTAAACAGAAGCTGGATAGAGGTTTCGGTTTGCATGGCACCAAAGCCTGAATAAAAAGGCCTGTTTACGGCATCGAAATAACCCCAAAAGCTAAACCCGCTGCCGGTTTGTCCCTGAATCATTTCCCGCTGTGCTTTCGGCAGCACCCGCATCCATCCGATGTTGCCGCCCGCATCTATCTTAAATAGCAGCAGATCGCCATATTCATACACCGTATAGTAGGTCATGGTGGTTTGCATGGGGCTTGTGCCAGTGCCGCCCCGGGTGGTTTGCCTGATATAAGAGTACGTATGCACCTTTTCGGCCACCATCACCAGGCTATTGTCGGGCGTGTAAAAAATCCGTTGAAAACGCATATACCTTGAAAAGGCTTCTCCTTCATTCTTCATTTTTTCCAGGTTCTCCCGCTCCTTTCTTTCAGCCTTCGTTTCATTCTCATCCGATTCATCGTCGGCAGCATCGCCTTCGCTGCCCAGCAGGGAATAGTCAATCTTTTTTTCGCTGGTGCTGATTACCTCACCCGATACGGGGTTGATACGCTGTACCAGCATGCCATCGGTGGTGCGGCCCTTTTTGGTATTGCTATAAAAGGCGGCCAGTACCAGATCGTTGTTTTTTTCCTGCACCAACCGCGTGCTGTTGAGCCAGCGGCCGTTAATGTTGGTATTGATCTCTTTTTGCTGCTTTCCTTGTTCATCGTACAGGCGGATATTGTAGTTGGTAAACTCAAGGAATTTTTCCTTTTTCTTTTTACCCTCCTGGTATTCATATACCCGGCCTACCAGGATTATTTTTCTATTGTTGGTGAACAGTACATCCTGCAACTGGAAGGTTTTTGGATCAAACTCATTGCTTATTTTAACGGATTTCCCGATCGGTTTAAGAGTTTTATCAAATTCACTGACCGTATACTCATTCTTTTCGCGACCCCTAACGGAGCTAATGAGAATCACATTTGTACTGTCTGCACTGAGGTCGATCTTAAAATCGATCTCATCTTTCTTGCCATCTTTGTTAAAGCTGGACAGGAGTTTCCAGCTTCCGGCCATCTCCCCGGAGTTTTTGTCTAACTCCGCTGCATACAGGTCCATTCTTCCTTCCTTTTTCTCATAGTCTGTTGCAAACACATACAGGCGATCCTGCACAACAAAAAACTGCTCAAACTCTTTGCCTTTCAGCTCCTTGTTAAAATCATTACGATACAGTTCCATCAGGTTCTTATCGAGCTTGACCAATGTAGCCGAGGAGCGCACAGAGCCGCCGATAACGAAATAACTTTTTACCGCCAGGTGGCCTTCCTGCAGATACACACCGCTTTTATCTGCATAAATTACCTCCAGGTCGGTGCTGCCCTTTTTCAGCTTGAATTCATCGCCCCAGGTGAGCTTCGGATTTTGTGCAAAACCAACAAGACTAAACAGGATGGCAACAGCCAGCATTTTACATTTCATACCAATCGTACTATTTATTGGCGGGTAAAATAGTAAAAATTATGGGGGAAACATAACCCGGCTACTTCCCCGCTGTTAAAAAAACAGTTTATTGGCCTACAGGACAATACCGGAGGGGGCAGCGGGAAGTTTTTTGCGGAAGATCTGCTGACTGAAAACATTTTCCGCGACTACTTTACAGACTACGGAACAACTCAGTCGCAAGCAGAAACAATAAAGCTCAATAACAGGCCTTTCACGAGGAAAATTTCGAAACCTTGTAGCTCAAGGGCGCTTGCTTTCCATAAATAATTTGAGAATTATGAAAATCACTGAGATAAAAATAATCATCTGGCCCTGCAATATTGTGACAGACGGCGCACCATCTCGCCCCTGCAAACTGTGCAAAAGGCAGTTTCCGAAGTTTTCATATGGCAGTTCTTCTGAGGCCTGAAAATTCCTTTTGAATAATACAATCCACCTTCAAACAACCCGACGACACCGATAGGGCGGTCGTTTCTAGTGGGAATTGAAGTTTCTTGTTGAATAAACTGAGCCCATTTGATCTGCGCCCGTTCCTGATAGGTAGTAACATTTATCGCTTGTGGTTCCGGCCCATTATATGTCCTGGGTTTTTCATTTCGTTCACAAACCCAGCAGTCATATTCATCAGCTAATTGTCCAACTTTGTGGCCCAGCTCGTGTGTAATAATTTGGGGAAAGTCCGGGGCGATGGTTGAAAAAACCAGATCGCTTTCACACCCACCCCATTCAGGATCATTTACCAATACTATGATTGCGTCATAAGCAGGGGCTAGCCCTGCCGCTTCATAGCATTTAGGCTGAAATGCAGTATAAATACATCGAACCAGTTCGCCTTTCCGGCGATCTCCAAACCGGCAACCAAGTTCTGTTTGTCTCTGCCTGCCTATATTCGGATCAGATATTCCCGAGTCAGTTGAAATCAAATTGACCTTCCAGATATTAAAACTGCACATATTATTGCTGAAAGGGTCTTTGCTTTGTATACCCTGCATGGCTTGTACCACCCGCTGATTAAACAAAGCCTGATCACTTTTAGCAAAACCATCACCGATAAAAACTATATCATATTTCTCAGAGGTACTGCCACTTAACAATACTTTTGAATATGATTTTCCATCCGGTTGTATTTCTACATTCAACTGAGCATTCATCCGGCAGCAGAGAAAAAAGAATGTGATGATAAAAATTAAGCGCATACATTAATTTTTAAAATTTAAAGTTTTCCAGGGTTGACTGGTCAGCGTCATCTTCTCCCGGGAATTATTACTATCCGGCTTAAAGAAAAGCAAACTATTCATTCCTTTTTCGTTAGAAACAATGATTGCGAAGTTGGCCACGACAGAATCCGCCCTAATAATCTGTCCTTTAGAATCAGGAAATACTTCCATTGTCTGAGGCGTGAAGGGGACAATGCCTTTGGTGATTATTTTATTTCCAGTCCTTAATTCAAAAGCGAGAAATGTTTCAGGTGTAAAGGCCGACGTGTTGTCCGGGCTGTCGTTTACTTCCTTTTTACCAAGTATGAAAATTGAATCGCCCTGAATACCAAGTGTCAATTTTAGGCCCGGGTGCTGGTAGATTTCTACATTTGCCGTTCCAATTAGCTTATCTCCTTCGATCACCTCAACTTTCTTTCGCCCTGCAGCAAGTTCCGGTAAAAGAAACTCAATCTTTTCGGCTGATGCTGTTACAATATCTGCTTCCGTCCCGCCAATTAATACTTTTATTTTTGTTGATTCACTTATTTTTTCAGCAGGTAATGTAATAGTGCACATTTCTCCGCTATAGGAGGCTTCTGGCAAAATAGCCAGATATAGATTTTGTCTGGCATTATTGCAGGCGAAGATTATCAGCAATATCAGGATGGTAAGTCTATTTTTGTTTTGCATACTCGTTATTATTTAGCGGCGGGAACAGATGCAAAGTTGAATGTCAACCCAACGAACCAACTTGACTTCCATCTGTCAAAAGTTGCCGGATTGGTTCCTGAGAAATTTTGGGGCACTTCGTGTCTCGAATTAAGTAAACTATTGCTTGTACTTCCCCGCCAGTAGTACTGTTCATTTTCCGCTGAAAGAATCTTTTCTTTTCCTCTCGCAAAACCTCCCACTAAAGCAACCCGGTTCTTCCCGGCCTTAAACATAATTGATCCGCCAAGTAGAAACTGAACCTGGCCATTATTGTCAATGATGACCCCGCCAGCCCCTCCAAGATTGAGTGCTCCACCTGTTCTGGGATAAAAGTGAATGTAAATGCCTGTGCCAAAACTTAGCTTTTTGTTTTTCTGAATAACCGACACACTTGTATCCCGGATAAAACCGGTATACATCACACTGTCTGCTCCTGTCGGAAGAATCGTATCTCTTGTGTCCTTAAAGCGAAATTGTCTTGAAGAAATGACGAAGTCCGAGGCAGACAGGCCGCTGTGAAAAAAGCCGGTACTAAAATCTATTTTGAATCCGCCACTCACCTGATATTTTCTTTCTTGTAAAACATCCGTCCCATTTTTCGTTTTGATACTGATATTAATTTCATCTTCGTTGGGTACACGGAGAATATCTGAAACAACATAATAACGGATTTTCTTATTAATAGCCTCTTCATATTTCGCATTTATTTGTTTAATGATTGCACAAAATACCTGGTAGTATTGTGTCAACCCTATGACCTCTACTTTGTCCTCTAATGACTTTGCCAAATCCTTTCCGGAGGTCGGGATGGGGATATTAAATATTCGCGAAATATTGTCTTTGAGACATTGCAGTTCATATTGATAAGACTCCATAGAAAAATCAACAGTAGGGAATACAACGTTGTTGAAAGAATTGAGATCTTTTTTTAAATCGTCCATTTGCTGCTTCAATTCCCTGGCCCGGTCCAATGGTTTTTTGTCAATCGGTTTTACAGAGTCTGTAATGTTTCCAGAGGCAGATGTGGTGTCAGCCGCACCCCCCTTTTGGGCAGTTGTAGCAATCTTTTGTAGACCCTCGGCAAAATCTTTTTCATATTCCATGAAGTTTTGATTACTTGTCAACGACACTTTGTAAATGGAATCCTTTGCGCCAATGACAGAAAAAACAATTTCACGCCAGGCTCTCGGCCTCATCACTTTCTTCACTTTATAATATTCATACCCTTTTTTTCTTTTCATCTTTAGAATCGTGAAAGGATTACCATTAGGAACATAAGTATCACTAACATCATAAACCAGCCGGTACTTATGAGTTACAGCTGCACCACGGGTATTCAAACATGGGATGTTAAATTTATAGTTGAACGGACTGGCCACAGTCCTATAGCAATGCGTACCATCCTTCGCTGTATCCACTTTACTACACAGGAAATAAAACATTTGAAAGGAAGAAAGGCCTTCAAGAGATTCTTGCCTGGGATATTTAGTCAGTTCACATATGCCTTTATCTTCATCAGTATTTTGCTGTTCAGTTGCACCCGAAGGCAAAGGTGGTTTTCCCGGCTTCGAAGCTACAGGTGGAATTATTGCCATGTACAGCGTATCCTTTTCCAGCGTTATTTGTCTTTGAGGTTCTAAGAGTCTCGTTCCTATGCCAACGAGATATCCACCAGTAAAGTGAAGTACAATTTTGTTATCTTTTATGTCATTCAATTGAACATTAATACAAGTATCTCCGGAACAGGAAAGGCCAACATAAAATCTTTTTGAAAAGGTGTCTGTTCCGATCCTGAATTTATAGCCTTGAAAATTTGTATCTGGCAAAACAAGTGTAATCGACGATGGAAGTTTCGAAAGTGCTATGCCTTTGTCAGCTTTGAACTCTGAAAGCCAGGTCTTGCCACTAAGGTCGACGGTTATGGATTGGTTATTCTGCCCAAATGAATTTAAGGCGGCAGCCAAAAAAGCCACAACAAGAAATTGTCTCATGCTTTGGTTGATTAGGAGGTTTAATGGTAGGGCCGGGGTGCCGTCAAAGGGGAGGATAGTGAAAGGTAATTTTAAACCTCAGGTTTTTGAACAGGGGTTTTCCTCGATTTAGGGAGGGTGTTTTAACGGTATAGGCAGTGGTCAGATATGGATTTTCTCAAAATAAGCCTTAAACAGTGAAAAGGGTTCTATTGATCAGGTTTTTAAATTTATTTAGGTTACGCTGTTTAAAGCTGAGATAGGAGACAGAGAGTGTTACGTTAGATTTTGATTTCGGCCTAAGAATCGTGCAATGCAGCCCTGTTTAATGCAGGTATGCACCAGGAAGAGACGTGATTTATTGTTTTCATTTCTCCATCTCATCACACTTCGATCAAAGGTAAACCCGCCATACAAACGTCGTTTTTGTGTTTAAAGCACCGTAAAATGAATTAACCAGGGTTCACCGGAATTAATGAGAATTAATTGAGTATGGTAGCAGTCCCAATGGCCGAAGACCCGAACCATTTCTTACGGGATTTTAAGGACTTAACAACATTAAGCGGCAATACATAGCTCAAATAAGACAAAAAAGTTCGAGTAATTCCTATTGGGTTTGCCTGCTTTGGGGCTATGTAAATCCCTAAAAATCTATTAGATCATGCCTGACAATGATTTTTATTTTGCTGACAATAAATGCCTTTTAGTATTTAACCAATTTGAGCACAACTTTGGCTGTATTACTTGTGATCCGGATAAAATATAAACCGGTGGAAAGATTCAGATTCGTGAGATTAATATTGGTTTTTTGAATAGTTCCGGTTCCTCTTAATTCAAATTTCCCGATTAGCTGACCGGTTACATTCATTACCCGGGCCTGCGCTGTTTCCCCTTGCGGCAACAGATAGGTAAGCATAAAGACTCCAGTTGTAGGATTAGGAGCTATGCGCCATTGAAAATCATTTGCACGAACAAGAATTACAGGTTCCGAATAACTGTAGTAGCCTTCCACATCAACCACTTTGATTCGATAGTAAAACGTGTCGGCGAGAGTAATTTGTTCCTCATAATTGTACCATTGTTCCACGGAAGAGCGGCCTCTGCTTTTCACTTCACCTGTTTTTTCAAAGGAGCCCTTAAGCATCTGGCTATAGCTTCTTGCTACTTCTATTTCATATCGGTCAATATTGATTTCGTTGGGAACAGACCAGCTTAAACGGGATTGTGTATTGAATGCAGTGGCATTGAGGTGCAGGATCGGCAAAGGCAGATAGCTGTTACTGTCCAGGCCTCCATGGTTGAACCAGTATTCCGCATTTCCAATTGTTTTGAATTCGAGGTAATAACCTTTTAAGAAAGGAACCATCTTAACCTGATGCCTGGGAATGAACCGCCATTTTCCGGTCAGGTTATCGGCAGGCGTGCCATTTAGTTCCTGAAGTGAATTGGTCTGATAGACAGAGATACCCAGACGGTACGCATCATAAGGTTTCGTACAGGTATTGCAGGAGGTAGCAAGTAAAAGTGAATCCACAGCAGCATCCGGCAAAAACAACCTCACCATAAAAGAGTCCCTGGCATCTGACTGGATGATGAAGCTACGATTCAGGTAGTACTGTCCATGGAAATTACCGGGTGCTTCTCCTCTTAGGGTCTTAACAATAGGCCGGGTGGGGCTTCCCGGTTTTATCGAAGCGACAAGTTGCTGGCCATTCAAATAATTAAACCAGCCATCAGCTGTGGGAGCCATA
The DNA here is from genome assembly GCA_047600605.1 of Chitinophagaceae bacterium. Classification (GTDB taxonomy): domain Bacteria; phylum Bacteroidota; class Bacteroidia; order Chitinophagales; family Chitinophagaceae; genus CAYMZZ01. Next base: position 141,482 of record JASGKK010000003.1, read on the forward strand.
GGTTGCAGGTTGGGAGTGCCAGGACCCTCATAAATCGCATGGGTACTGTCATAGATATGAAAATCATCAATCCCGACTCCTTCATAGTTATTAAACTCATCACTCCGGAAAATAAACCGGAAACGGATATTTGCTGCGTTTGGCGGAAGTCCGATAGAGGAAACCTGCCAACGGAACCTGCCTGGTGTATTCTGAGCTGCACTATATTTATACATTCTGGCTGGGCTTGTGAGCACAATCCAGTTGCCCCCATTTATACTACGGGAAATGGTTAATCCATCACAATAGCTGGAATTAAAGCAGTAATCTGTGTTGACGCTCAGACTAAAACTAAGGTAAGGATTGTTCAATCCGCTGAGATCAAAAACAGGTGAATATAATATGCCGTATTCATCAGCATTATAGTTGCCGTTAAGGTTTGTTTTCCACGCCTTCGTACCGCTGGCTGCACCCTGGATTTTTCCAAAACCGATAGTACCATGGGCCAGACTGCTTTTCCGCCCTTCTGTATAAAAACCTCCATCTCCGTTTTCAAAGTCTTCCAGATACGGAAACTGCTGTATATAGGGTGCGCTAAAGAGATTTATTACCAATTCGTTATTTTCCGGGTGCGTATCTCCATCCAGGGTAACCCAACTACGGAATGTATGCTGACCAACCGAAATCTCAGCAACAGGTTTCGAAAACTTGTACTGATAAGTGGTGAATGGATCTATTTGGTCAATTATTTCACTCACAACGGGCCCTGAATCAAGTTGGTAAGACACCACTATATTTCGCAAGGCGACGGGAGCATAATTATGCACGCTGATTTGCGGTGCTACCTGATTCAATATCCCTATGTTTTGCGATAATGGTGTATCAATACTTATTAATGCTGCATCATAGCTGCTATTGTAGAAAGTGATATTATCTATGTTATAGAAGACACTGGATGGCTTTTTATTCCATAGTAATTGAAAGCTGGATGAAAAATCCTGGCCACCTTTTTTCAATACTTCGCCAAGGTCCAGTCCTTTAATGTAATAAACATTGTCTGCAAAGGTTCCGGGTTGGGAAAGACTTATTGCCGGCAACCATACAGCCTGGTCATTACCCCGGACCCAAAGAGAATCTTTTGTAGTCGTTAACTCACTACGATAATAGATAAAATCCAGGGACACATTCCGGGTATGGATATCGAAGCCAGAAAGGTTGTAAGTGCCAATGAGCCTGGAGTCTTCGGTAGTGTATCTTTGAGACCGGGACAATTGAAGTGTTCGACTCGTGGAGTCAATGAAAGTGCCTTCTTGAATGTGTATACTGTTAAACGGTGAGCCAGGGTAATAATCAAAATGGTCAAGGCCCTCAAGTCCGATAACCGGCTGCTGGTAAGCAGACTCCGGACTACTTTGAAAATCTTCCACAAGAGGATTGACAAGATCAATGACAGGGTTATTGATGTTTTTAATAAACGTGATCAGAGTATCATTACCCTGATAGGTATCACCTGGATTGGAAACGATCACTTCAATTTTATAACTGCCGGGGGCTGATAGATCACACGGAGTGGTAAAAAGATGATCATAACTATCCCCGGGAAGAATGGTATGATCAATGGTCTCTGAAACAAAAGGACCATTGTTTACCCGATATTGCATCAAATACCCGGTTGCAGGAGAATATGCCCGATTTTCAACCCGTACCTTAATAAGATGTGTTGCCTGTAATGCAGTAGAAGTATTGTTTCTTCCGCTAATGGGACTAATAATACTGTGCACTGCAAGATCATGGTGGTAGGATATATCCTCGCAATTCCCGGAATTAGGTTGACGGCCAATGGCCACCGATCGGGGACCCGTAGCAGTTCCTACGGTTGATTGTACGCTGACGTAGGCCAGTGAATCTGCTGATAAGCCGTGTATCGTATAAAATGTATTGATAATCGTGGCAATCTTCTGCATTTCTCCTTTTATCGCTAATAGGATATTATAGCTATCTGCTCCCTTAATGGCGGGCCACTCTATTTTTATTGATCCGGGGCATTGCGAACTGCTTAAAACCGGAGCGGGCGTGCCCAGTATGGTAAATGCCTGGGATTGATGAAAGGTGTTATCAGAGTGTCGGGTAAGTCTCAGCATGGTTTGCCCCGAAACGGTGTCTGGCAGGCTCCATTCAAATTGACGAACCTCTTGTGGGATGCTAGCATTGATAGTACTCCAGCTCATGCCCCCATCGCAGGAATAGGAGAGCGAAAATCCTCCTGCATTATTTCCCCAGGCATCCCATTGTACCAGGAGTTTGCTGCGAGGGTTGAAAGCTTCACCCCCATAAGGAAAGGTCAATTGGGCATTGTCTGGCACAAGATCATAAGTAAGATAATACGATTGTATACCATTTTGAGTAATACCATTACCGGATACATGTACCGTATAGTTTCCTGCGGGTGGATTGTTGATTATTATTTGTTCTACATTATTTAAATGGTCTTTTCCGGGAAGAGCGGGAAGGGCAACATTGGCCGCTGTCGTATCCAGTACCAATGGAAGCGTGACCGATCCATTTGCCGAGATCAATTCAAGATCTAGGTCATTGACCAGAGCTCTTCCTGATAGCGCTGTAGGAGGGGGATCAGGCCAGTAAAGCATAAGTTTTAACTGGCTTTTACCTTCAGGAATATTCAGTTGATGAGTTTTTTCTGCTCCTGCCTGAACAGAATCAAATAAGTATTGTTGCTGGTCGAGCACCTTTACGGCTCGTAGCAGATTCATAGCACCGAATCCATAACTGAAATCAGGCCCTTGATTTCCCAGGTCATTAGCGGTGTTGCACAGAATGGCCTTCATCAAAGCGCCTGAAGGATTGATACCATTGTGAATCTGTTTGTAACGCTGATAAAGTAAAGCAAGTCCGCCGGTGACTGCAGGCGCTGCCATACTTGTACCGCTACTTAAGCCATAGGTATTACCGGGTATGGTTGATAACACGTTTGTCCCCACGGCTACTATCTCCGGTTTCAGCCTACCTCCTCCTTCAGGCCCTTTTGAGGAAGACGGGGTCAGTATTCCGTTTTTTTGAATATTGCCTACACTTAAAGTACTTTTAGAACTGTTCATATCCGTATGAACGGTATTGAAGCCCAGGGGGTATCTCGAACATTGTGAGGTACCTGAATTACCGGTTGCAAAAACATGCAACAGGGAAGGATAATCAATAGATTGTTTATCGACCAGCCTGGATGTGTTTGTATTTGTTTCGGGAGAACAAACAGATCCGGTTCCGTAGGAATTGTTGGTAAGCACCATGCCTTCATACCGGTGATGGTTTAATCCGGCGAGGCCTGTAACAACAGGATTATCGATAATCAAATTTGCTCCGGGTGCGTGACCGGTATTGAACGGATTGATCAATCCCGATCCGGCAGCGATACCTGTTACATGTGTTGAATGGGAATTGTCTGAAACAGAAACAGGTGTGCTTATAAGCCGGCTGGCAAAATCTGCATGCAGAAAAGGAGGAGTAAGAAGTTCGTAAATTCCGATTGTCACACCCGCTCCCGACAAGTTATACGCTCCGGGTAATGATGATTGCAGTACGTTGGTTCTTGCCAATGTACGTGACTCATTGTTTAGTGGTGTGAAGGTTTCCGCTGCCAGGCTAATATATTCTACAAATGGCGAATGAGATAATGCTATAACCCGCTCAGGCGTTAGTTGAACGGTTAGTTGGTGATAGGTATCAAGCAGCTCGTCCGATATGATTCTATCATTTACAGACAGCAACTGGCGAATTTCATGAGTACTCAGCGTTTCAAAAAACTCAAGTACCACTTTTCTTTCAGGGTTTCTTCGGATTGTTTCCAGTACCGTGGGGCCTAATTTCAAGGATGAATCAATGGAGATAAGGGCGATAACTCCATTTTTTTCCAGCATATCCGTTGACAATTCCTGTGTGATTTCCGCAACATATGCGTACTCCGGAATATAACTTAAAAGGCGTATGCCGGCTTTTTCAAGGGTCGATCGCTCCAGCCGACCTGGCAATTGATTAAATTGAAGGACAATAAATGTTTTCCCGCCAGCATTATTTAATTGTTTCTGAAATGCATCGACCGACTTCCGGTTCATTTCCGGCTTCGTATCTATTGTTCGATTACTGAAATGAATTTTCCGTTTATTATTACGCTGGCCAAATAGCAAGCCGCTAAATGCTAAACTCAAAATAAGCAGAAAGATAGTTTTCATTGACTTAAATATAAAAAAAATCGAACAAACACATCGCAATCCTGATTTTTCGTCCAATCCTCAATTTTACCCAGTACCGATCTTTTTTATTTTTTGCGAAATCCAATCCGTCTTGTGTAAATCCGCTTTTTGAAACAATAACTCCTTTATTAATTCTGGTATCATCAATTATCTCAGACACTTTCATCAAAATATCTTTAGTTGTTTTTTCTTCTCAATATTTATACTCAGTCTGAGTTCGATATGAATGACCTTTCCAATTCACTCGCTTCTGACATACGTTCGATTTGTTTTATTGATCTATATAAGTTGTTTCAAATCAGGAGCCATTTCTTATCATATACAAAACTCAATAAGGAAGATGCGTCAATCATCCGTTTTCTGAATAGATGAACGTAGTCAGGGAATCAACCAAAGTGATACCTCAAATCTTTTAAGGAGTTAAAAATCGGAGAAAGGCAAAAATAGAAACGGAATGAAGAAGTTATTCAAAATGAAGAACTTACGACTTGTAGCCCCAAGGGTTAAAGACTCGAACCAGGTTTTGCTGGATTTAAGGGAATTAAGTGTATTACCGGAGAATTATAGACATTATGTAAGAAAACACATTACTGCCTGGAAAACTTCTCCGGTATTGATGGCAATTACAGACTTAGCGGCTCAGTTTTCTTAAATAATGTATCTATTTTAGAATGAACTGAGGGGGGCGTTAACCGGTATAGTTCATCTAAGAAATCTGTTGAAACAGGTTTTGGGTTGGGATATTTGTGTTTCTCCATAAAACTTCTCAGTACTTCATTTACCTTTTGCTCACCTATTAATTCACTTAAAAGATACATCACCACGGCTCCTTTTGAATAGGATATATGCGTTTCCCCTGGCTGAACCTTATACAATGGTTGCTCTATTGAAAAACCTTTGCTGAAGGAATAAATGTCGAGGTGCATTTTTATGCGATCCAACATTTTTTCTTTGCCATACATCTTTTTGAGCAACATCATTTCAGTATACATGGCCATTGTTTCAGTAAGCATGGCCGCCCCATCTCTGTCATCAGGATTTATTTGATTATTACCCCACCACAAATGTGACAGTTCATGCCCGGCTAATTCATTGATCACATCCTGTTGCTTATCTGTTTTAATATTGGAGTGAAAAACCATGTTTTCTGTCATGTAGATCGTTGCAGGATAAGCCGTAGCTGCAAAGCCACTGGTAAAGCCCGATACTTCTGCAAACCGGATGGTTTTAAATGGATAAGGGCCAAAGTTTGTTTCGCAATAATCCATGGTTAGCCGTGCGTTATTTATGAGATGATCCACATTCTCTGCGTGTGCCGGGTGATAATAGATCTCAAAACTTTTTCCCTTATACGTTTCCTTTTTTACGGCATATTGAGCAGAAGATATGCCAAACCGAAACGGAATAGGATCATCGGTTTTGTACTGAAAGTAATTCCTGTTTTGTTGTTTCCAGCTTTTGGCCAACTCCCCTACACCAAGGGCCGTTTGATTGCCTGATGTAGAGATCGTCATATCAAGTGTAATGAAATCATCATTAGCGGTCTTTGGTGCGTCAAATCTTGTGGTGGCCGATGGGGCACCCAGTTTGTATTTTTTCCTGGTTGCTTTATCTTCAGTTTCATTTTCCAGTACATATCCAAAATGAGGGTAGTATCGGCTAATGCGCATAAAGGAACCATTTTCAACAATGGCATTAAATGATTGATGACCGTTCACCGCCTTCCACTGGTAGGAAATATTGAAATGAAAAGTTGCTTTTTGATTTGGCATTAGCGCTTTCTGAAGAGCAAGAACCTGGTACTGATCTTTGACTGTAATTATTTCATCTGCAATTTGAAGTGCAGCACTTTTTATTTTAAAATCATTTGCAAAATTGACCAGGATGCTATCGATGTTTGAATTGGTTTTGTTTTCAAGTATGTAGGTACCTTTTATATGGTAAGCGTTTTCTTCCGGAAACAAATCTACAGTTGTAATTATGCTGGTAACAGTTGGCTGAGGACGGTTGCTGTATTTACGATACTGCTTTTCATAATTTGCCTGTGCTGTTAAACTGGCTGTTTCGCTTTTTGGTTTATATCCATCCAATAATTTTATGCCGGTATAAGAAGACAGAGAGACAGCCCCAATTAACAGCATCCATACCTGCCAGCTTCTATTGGTTTTTTTCACCAGGTAATAGATGCTGAGTAGCGCTACCAGGCAACAAAGCCCAAAGAATATTCCTTTTAAATACGCAGAACCATATAGGCCAAATCCATTCATATCACTGTACTTCATCTGAATGACGTAGAATATTTTCGCCAGGGGATAAGTGATAAAATTTTTACCAATAGATGTTGCCATTATAAAAACGAACAGCACTGCAACACCCAGTCCTACGTATTTATGGTTGATTGTTTTTTTAATCAACAAAAGAAACCCACTCATTACTATCAATGGCAACGTGATAAAGGGAAACAGGTTGCTATACACTTTCCATTCAATAGCCGGATAGTTGTATAATAACTGGAAAGCAATTCCTTCAACAATTAATGCAAGGGTAAATATTAATGCTACTACTGCTAATGAGATCCACTTTGCAAAATAAGCGGCTGAGGTATTGGCGGTACTGCTTTCGATCAGGTTAAAACGTGCATTGTTGCTTCGCCAAAAAATATCAAATGCATAATACAATACAATGATCAAGCCTAATTCATAAAAATGCTGGATAATGGCATTGGTCATTAATCCGGAGTTAACATATTGCTGGGGAATTCTGAGGCCCTTTTCAATTGCTGCATACATTTCCATACCTACGCCAAAAAGTACGTACAATAAAGCCAGTATAAAAGGGATGCTTTTTACGATATAGGTTAAATGTATTTTAGAAAAAGAAAGCAACGATTTTACTTGTGCCCGGGTATTATGTTGTGTAGGCGTACGTTTGTAGCTGAAGTCCAAACTATTCTCGTGTGTGTTTTCTTTTGATTTGGATGAGAGCTTTGATTGTTTTTTTGAAAGACTAAATTTTCTGACACTTATATACAGCAACAATAAAGAGATAAGTACAACACTTATTCTATTCAACAAAAACAATCCCTTCAATGAAATCAGTTGTGAGTTTCTTTGTTCAACTGTCCAGGAGGATGTCTGGTAAAAGTATGCGGACATCCCAAATGGATCCACAACAGCACTGATTAACCTGGACTGTTCCGATTGCGGCAGCGCACCCGCCATTAAAGGTGAGCCCGAATAAATGAGGGTGGCCATATATATCATGTACAACAATAGCCCGCTAACGTAAATGATCAGTTTGTTTTTTGAGATCCATCCGGCAAAGCTTAACACAGCCGTTATGAAAAGTGTGTTGATGAAAGTAAACAGGAGAACAGGTTGTATATAATAGAGCAATGAAACATGCTCTTTCCGTAAGTTGGTAGCCGATAAAGAATGGCCAAGCAAAAAGCTTCCTGTAAATAAAAGGGTGGGTAAAAAACTGATTGTAAACAATGATGCAAATCTTGCTGCAATAAATTGATTTTTCCTGATTGGAGTGCTGAAAAATATCTGCTGAAAATTATTGTCCAGCTCTTTGTTTGCATGCTGGGCTACAAAAATGGTTGAAAATAATATAGCGGATAAACTGAAGAGTGCGGTGATAAAAGAAATTTGGTAAGGTGAATTTTGATAGATGCTTTCGCTTATGGTAAAATGTGCATCTTTCCCTATCACTATGCCCAATGCAACTATCAATGTCAGCAATACCCAGGTACTCCACCTTTTGAAGAAACGCTTTATATCGAATAAGAATAAGGCAGTCATAATTAATTTTAATTCTGGTTAAGTATAGAGAAATACACATCTTCCAGGGTGGGGTCTATGGGCTGGAACCCAGCAGGCATCCTATCGGCCATGATATGAATATTGAGCTTGCCTGTTATGAATTGTGAGGATATAACCCTGTGATCTCTTTTATACCCGTCAAGTTCCTGCTTTATTATTTGCTTTCGTCCGATGCGTCCCTGAAGGCCTGCAATAAGATCATTCGGATTACCTTGTTTTAAAAGAGACCCGTTATTAATGATCGCCATTTGCGAACACAAATTGCGAACATCTTCCACGAGATGTGTGGAAAGAATGATGATGATGTCTTCTCCCAGTTCACTGAGCAGACTGTTAAACCTGTTGCGCTCTTCGGGATCCAGTCCTGCCGTGGGCTCATCTACAATCACAATCTTTGGATTACCCAATAATGCCTGGGCAACGCCAAATCTTTGTTTCATGCCACCTGAAAAAGTATGTACTTCTTTTTTCCGATAAGCATATAGATTCACTTTTTGCAGTAGCGATAATATTTGTTCCTTTCTTTCATGGGCGTCGGTAACTCCTTTCAAAATAGCCAGGTGGTTCAGCAGGTCATATGCAGCTATTTTAGGATACACACCAAAGTCCTGCGGTAAAAATCCTAACTGCTTTTTAAGGAAGAAAGGATCATTCACAACATTTACGTTGTTGAAAATGATCTCGCCACTATCGGCATGTTGCAGTCCAACTATAGTGCGCATGAGCGATGATTTCCCTGCACCGTTGGGCCCCAGCAATCCAAACAAACCATTGCTTATTTCCAATGAAATGTCGTTAATGGCTTTTACTCCGTTGGAGTAGGTCTTGTTTAGATTTTTGATCAGTAATTTATTCATAGCAAAGTTTTAGGCAATAGAATTCTATGCACTCCGGCCGTCGCGGCTTGTGCGCTATTTGTTTTCCAAATCAAGTGTATATGATCGGGCGTAATCACAAAGGCATATACATTGATATCGCCTTTGTTACTTAAATATTCTAAGGGAGTTTACAACAACGTCTTTGTATTCGTTTTGCAATAACATTTTTTGCCATTGATGATCATGGCTGTCAAAAAAACCTCACCAATTTTTATGTATGATTTTAGCCCGTATTCAATTGTATCCTTACCTATGTCCTCAAGCCATTATATCTTACGATCCCTGTTCGATGAGACACGAACAGGAGGCTTTCTTTTTTTGTGGAGCCACGACAGAAATCATTTTGTTTTTGATAGTATGGTTTTTTACCCCTTATAGGTCATCTTTCCATTCACGTGCATAACAAAGATATTGCCTAACCACTGTATCTTGCAATACATAATACCTTGTTTGGCTTATTATGATGTTGAATGGTAAATTTTGGGGATGACCGGTCATCAGGGCAATTCGGCCTGGTTTGGTTTCATTTTGGTACCTGCAGCCTGGAAACATGGTCCGGAGTTATTACAAAATCGGCGGAGTGTTGCCCTAAGGCTACATATGAAAGAGAGATTTTCCCAACTACTTTTACAGATTGAAAAGTCTCCTTTAAAAATATTTAAAATAAGTGGCGACTAATAGTCCTGAGCAGTGATTGCCCGAATCAACTGTTGAAGGATTGGAAGGAATTTACCCTTCTTTCGGGGGTACATGAGTATTTGTGGGTATTTGTAGTCCCGGCAGGAATCGAACCTGCATCAAAAGTTTAGGAAACTTCTATTCTATCCATTGAACTACGGGACCGCGAAAAAGGCAGAAGGTGTAAGGTAAAAGGTCTGCGATTTTCCGGATCGCAAAACTAAGGCTTTCAGGGCAATTTTATCTAACTTACCGGCTGTTTAAGCCTCCTGAAATGAAACGTATACTCACGCTTTATACCCTGATAGTCATGTCGCTATTTGCTAACCCGGCGCAAAGCCAGGCCCAGACCAAACCTCACCTCAACCATATTGCCCACTATGTAACAGACCTGCAGACCAGCACCCGCTTTTACCAGGAGGTGATTGGTCTCGACACCATCCCGGAGCCTTTTCACGATGGCCGCCATACCTGGTTCAGTATTGGCCAGGGCCACCTGCACATCATCAGCGGTGCCACTGCACCCACGGAGCATAATAAAAACGCACACCTCTGTTTTTCCGTAAAGTCAATGACCGCCTTTATTGCCAACCTGCAAAAACATAAGATCGCCTACGAAAGCTGGGCAGGCGAAAAAAACGGCATCACCAAACGCGTAGACGGCATCCAGCAGATCTATTTCAAAGACCCGGATGGGTACTGGATTGAGATTAATGATGACTACTGAATCAATGTGCTAATGGGTTAATATGCTAATGTGCTAATAAAACGCGTTATACCCCTTACACCATCTGCCTTTTACCCCAGGCCTATCTTTATCCTTTTTATCTTCGCGCCATGACAGGCATTGACGACGTACAACTGCTACAGGTAATGGTACATAATGTGGGCAACCAGAGCCGGGGTGAGGAACTGCGACTCACCACAGAACCCCTCCAGATAGAAGAAGAGATCACCACACGGCTGCTCACCCGCTACTTTCTGGGCTCATTCAACGAAAATGAACTTTACCGTTTCACGCACCTGAGCGACCTGGCCCTCAACGAGGTCTACACCTACGTGAGCGCCATCTTCGAAAACCGCGAATCGCTGCCCGAACAAAGCCGCAAACTGGCCGAATTTCTTTACAGCAAATCGACCCATGTAAAAGTAAAAGATGGTGAATTTTATGTCGCCTTTTTCCAGAACATACCTTTCGAAGGGGAGACCGTAAACGCCATCGGCCTATTCAAATCAGAAAATAAAGAGACCTTCCTCAAACTGCTCATGAATGGCGAAGACCGCCAAATGATCAACGAAGACGGCATCAACATCAACAAACTCGACAAAGGCTGTCTCATCTTCCATACCCACACTCACGATGGCTACAAAGTCTGCGTGGCAGACAGTACCAACAAAGGCCAGGAAGCCCAATACTGGGTTAGCGATTTTTTACAGGTTACCCCCTGGGCCGATAGCTATCACCAGACCGACAAATACCTTAGCCTCTGCAAAAACTTTATCACCAGCGAATACCCGGAAAAATTTGAGGTAAGCAAGACCGACCAGGCCGACCTGCTCAACCGCTCCATCGACTACTTCAAAAACCATGAACAGTTCAGCCTCCAGGAATTTACCCAGGAGGTAATGCACCACCCCGAGGTAGTAGACGCTTTCATGGATCATAAACGCAACTTTGAAGCAGCCCGCCATTTCGAAATCGAAGACGAATTTGCCATCCATGTAGCCGCCGTCAAAAAACAACAGAAAGTATTCAAAAGTATCGTCAAACTCGACCGCAACTTCCATATCTATATCCATGGCCGCCGCGACCTGATCGAAAAAGGCGTGGATGAACTGGGACGCAAGTATTATAAAATCTACTACGAAGAGGAACAGTAATTAGAACAGTTATAAGTTTTAAGTAATGGGTTATAAGTTATTACTGACAATCAATTGCTTATAAAGTGTCTCGGTTTCTGTGCAAGACTTCTCTTATTCCCGGCCACCGACCACTGACCACTTATAACCTAAAACTCAAAACTTACCACTTAAAACTTACTTTTGCGGCTCAAATAACACGTCAATATGAAATTTTACAACCTGCTGATCAAATACCGTCTCTGGATCGGCATTGGCCTGGGCCTGCTGGGTGGATATGTGAATTATGCCGCTGGATTCTGGCCTGCTTTCCCGCTTTATTTTGTAGGCCTCATCCTGATACTGGGCCACTTTTTCTTTGGCCCACTTCGCCTCATACAGGAATACATGGAAAATGGCGATATGGATGGCGCTGAGAGAGTACTCAACAGCATCCACTTTCCCAACCTGCTTTATAAACCCATCCGCTCTGTATACTTTACCCTCAAAGGCAACATCGCCATGATGAAGCAGGACTTTGACGGAGCGGAGAAGATGATGAAAAAAGGCCTCGACCTGGGCATGCCCATGAAAGAAGCCGAAGGCGCCAGCCTGTTGCAAATGGGAATGCTGGCCATGCAGAAAAATGACCTGCGACAGGCCGAAAGCTATATCCGCAGCGCCCTCCGCAAAGGCCTGCCTGATAAAGAAAATGAAGCAGCCGCCTACCTGCAGATGTGCAGCCTCATGATCAACAAACGCGAATTCCGCGCTGCCAAGGATTTTTTCCGCAAATCAAAAGCGCTGAAACCCACTACGCCGCAGATCGTGGATCAGATCAAGCAGATCGAGAAGTATATTTCCCGTATGCCTGGATAAGAGGTGGAAGGCGAAAGGTAGAAGGTAGAAGTAAAACAATAAATCAAGTAAATAAAAAAGAGCGACGGGATTTCTGTCGCTCTTTTTATATATAAACTTCAGGCTTATTTACCTCCTACCTTCTACCTTTCGTCCTCCACCTTTTACCTTATTATTCGGACCGCAAACTGCGCACGGGATTGGCCAGCGCCGCCCTGATGCTCTGAATACTGATCGTAAACAATGCTATGCCTGTTGCCAGCACACCGGCGAGGATAAAGATATCGGCTGATAAAGAGGTGCGATAGGCAAAATCCTGCAGCCAGCGATCCATCGCAAACCAGGCAATGGGAATCGCCAGCAAAATGGCGACCAGCACCAGCCTGATAAAATCAATTGCCAGCAGCCGTACAATACCCGGTACAGAAGCACCCAGCACCTTACGCACACCAATTTCACGGGTACGCACCTGTGCCGTATATGCTGCCAGCCCCAGCAGGCCCAGACAGGAAATCACAATAGCAATAATGGAAAAGACATTAAATAATTTGCCTACCCGCATTTCGCTGCGATATAAATGCTCAAAGCCTTCGTTCAGAAATGCATAGTTATACGCAAACTGCGGATTATAACGTTTCCACTCTCCCTCCAAAGCGGCCAGCGACTGATTTACTTCATTGCCTTTGGCACGTACATACACACGGTACAACTCTTCCGGCTTATAGTAAAATACAGCAGGTTCGATCTGCTTCTTCATGGAAGTGAAATGGAAATCTTTCACAACACCGGCAATCACCCCTTTTGTTTCCCACAGACGAAGCGGCTTACCTATCGGATCTTTCAACCCCATTTGTTTTACAGCCGTTTCATTGAGTAAAAACCGGGCACTGTCGGCATCGGTACCCGTAAAACCGGTACCTTCTTTCAGCTGTATCTTAAAAAAGGACACGAAATTGTGATCCACTGCCAGCGTACTGAGAAACAGGGTCTGATTGGGTGCCTTCCCTTCAAAATCATTATTTCCGGTCTGGTTAGAAATGTCAATAATCGAACTGGGGCTGGTGCGGGTTACATCCTGCACGGCAGGGTTATTGAGCAGGTTGGCTTTTACGGCATCATAGTGTTTAAACATATTACGCATGGTCAGCGTAAAAACCTGTTCCTTATCATACCCCAGGTTCTTCTCCCGCATAAACCGCAATTGACGGTTTACGACCAGTGTGCCCACAATAAGAATAACCGAAAATGCAAACTGGGTGACCACCAGTGCGCGGCGGAATAATTTATCATTGATACGCGCTGCCACCTTTCCTTTCAATGCCTTGAGCGGATCAAAACCCGAAAGCAAAATGGCCGGATAAATACTGGACACCAGCAATGTGCCGAGAATAGTACCTCCTGTCAGCACCCAGAGTTGCGGATTGGCCAGGTCAAACTTCAGTTCCTTGCCTGCAAGTGAGTTGAAGTAAGGCATGAGTAAGGGAATAAGGACCATGGCCAGCCCTGCCGCGAGTACAAATAAAAGTGTGGTCTCGGCTATAAACTGTATAAACAGCTGGCGCCTTCCTGCTCCTACAATCTTACGCAGGCTCACTTCCTTGGCACGCAGCAGTGAACGTGCCGTAGACAAATTCACATAGTTGATACAGGCGATCACAAGGATGATGAGGGCTATGATCGTAAACAACCGGACTGTCTCCATACCGGCTTCTTTACCGTCTGACTGAAACAGATGTGCTTTTTTTAATGGCAAAAAAAGGTAGGCCACATCTGTATCATCCGGCTTCATACGTAAGTGAATATTACGGATACGGGTTGACAACGATTTCAGATCGGCATCGGGGCGCAACAGCAGGTAAGTGCTGTAGTTGAACATGTGGAAATCGTTGTCAAAATTGAGCCCGGGGTCTTTGCCTTCATAAAACTTTTTTGCAAACAATGTAATGGGAAACAACATATCGAAGCGGAATCCGGAATTGGCTGGAAAGTCTTCCACTACACCTGATATAATAAACCGGGTACTGTCTTCCGCAGTAAGTACTTTACCTATCACATCAATATTCCCGAAATACTTAATGGCAGTCGCGCGGGTCAGCACTACTGATTCATTGCCGGTAAATGGCTGGCTGACATTCCCCTTAATAAGTGGAAAATCGAACATGGAGAAAAAAGAAGGGTCGGTAAATACGGTGTTATCCTCTTCAATTACCTTATTCGTGCTGGAAAACTGGGAATAATAACCATTATAGCAGATACGCGCCACGTCCTTCACTTCCGGCAGCTCTTCTTTCGACAGCCTGCCAATAGGCGCTGTAGTAACGGTCCATATCTGCCGGCTTTCATTTGTACCTGCTTCATTTTCGAGTTTATAGATCTGTGAGGCCTGACGATGAAAACTGTCGAAACTCAACTCATCCTGTACCCATAGCAGGATCAGTATACCCACAGCAAGACCAGCAGTAAGCCCGGTCAGGGTTACCAGCGAATAAAACTTATTCCGGAGCAGATTGCGCCAGGCAGTTTTCAGATAATTCTTTAACATACGCGTAGTTGTGTTGTTCGGAACATCTGTAACCACCCATAACAATGCCAGACACCCAAATAACTGTTTACCAAACGATAGTGCCAATTATCTGCCGGTAAACTGTTCGGTTTTGATACGCCGGGTGTACTGTTATGGAGAAGGTAAGGGGTAAAAGGCAGATGGTATAAGGGAAGTAACGCGTTTTATTAGCACATTAGCATACCGGCACATTAGCACATTACTCTTTCCTTATCATCAAATTTTCAAATCCTCAAATCACTGCTGTCCGGAGAAAATAAAAGGAAGTAGCTGTTCTTTCGGAAAGCTACGAAGCATACGAGCCGGCCTGATAGTTCGGGACGGACGCGAAGCGATCCGAAGTTTCGGATTGACCGAACAGTTAAACTGGAAATGATCGAATAGTTTATTATCCGTATAATACTATCCCCTCGTTTCGTACCTGCTTTTAATTCCGTCTTTTTGCCTCCACGGCCGGCAGGCCGACCCCGCCGCGGCCTATCGTGTGGACACATTTTTATGGATTTCCCAGCCTTGCATGGCCGCTTTAAAGTGTTTTAGCCCGATGTATAAGGTAGTAATCCCAGGATGCCTGTTGGATTCATAACCTTTCCATCCACCTAACCGGGCAATCGCCCAGGTATACCTTTTCAGGTCTTTGTGTTTAAATGGATTTTTTTGCTTTTCTGTTTTTCCTTCCAGTACCTGGATTTGATGTTCTAAAAAGATCTGCTCTGTTTGGTTAAAGCAACTGTCAGCAGCTATCTCCAGTTCTGGCTCGGCGTAGGAGATACGCATTAAAAAAAGCTGGATAATCGCTTCCAGAATAAGCAAACACATTTTCCGTACCGAAGCGGCATATTCCAGTTCAGACGCTTCAATGTTATATCCTTCCTTCTTCAGTATCTTAAATACCTCTTCTATTGTCCAGCGCCAGCTATACCACTCTATACACAACTGAGCTACCTGCACCGATTCAACAGGAATACTTGTTAACAATCGCCAGCATATTTTATCCGCCCCGGTATACCCCACTTCCATTGCTTCGATCACATACACAGGGACGATGGCGGGCAATAATTTACCCGCATCACGCGGTCTTCTTAATGACACCGGTTTATACTTTATTTCTATTTGCGCACTTCTTTTTTTACGCCCATTTCGGGCCTCTACGGTTATTGTATAGCGCCCTTCCACAGGCGCATCCGCCAAACAGTCAAATAGCCGGCTACCATCCATCAACACCCTATTGGTCTTGGCGCGTATCAATAAATCAGTTGTTGCATCCGGAATACAGGCGAACTGATCGTAGATGTCTCCCTCACGATCTTGTATGATTACCAGGTTAGGAACGACATCCCGCAATAGTGCTTTAGTTTGATTCGACACTTCAATCCAACGATACGATTCCTTTTGTTCAATGGGCAACTGGGAATAGTCCCGCTCGTGTTTGGAACAAAAATGTTGCGATCGGTTCCAGACCTTGATGGCCGCATATCCATGCGGAACGCCCGTCTGCGCATCCAGCACTAAACTCGGATGCAGAAAAAAGCCCAGTCCTTGCGTGTTATTGGCATTGGTCGTACCGATTAAACGATCCTTTCTAAGCCGGTTACTGTGACTGCTCAGGTTGATCTCGGTGGTATCCTGAATGCAGACGACCGGATGACCCTTACAGGCGGCCATGCAGTTGGATGCCAGGTTGGTCACTAAGTCGTCTTCGCTGACCCGATCATTCTGTAAAAACCGGTAATAACCCTTTGCCGCAGCATCATCAACCGCCAGTTGGCGAATAGAATGCACGCTCTTAGAAAATAAATCACTCAACATCCTATTGCCCCGATACAATAACCGTAAGTCGTCTAGTTCCGTTAGTTTTCTGCCGCCCATAAAAGGTGAAAAGTAAACAAAAATGTGTCCACACGATAGGCCGCGGCGGGGCCGGTGCTGTGTTTTTCTCCGGTCTCTGTCAGTCGTAGCATCGTTAAAGATTCAATCGGAGAAAAACAAGGCACCTTGTGAACCACAAGAAAAAATAAGAGAATATGGTGGGGAAATGGGGTAAAGAACTCCTGACGCCCTGTGGCCATACCTAACAATATTATAAAGAGGCTTTACTTTTAAAAACGTTCAAAATCATCTGTAAGTAGCTGATTAGAAGACGCCCTTTTTTAATAGGAATTTCCCCCGAACAGTAGTGGTCCTCAAATCTCCAAATCACATTAGCACACCAGCACATTAGCACATTACTTTTCCCTTATCTTCAAATCATCAAATTTTCAAATCTCCAAATCACATTAGCACACCAGCACATTAGCACATTACTTTTCCCTTATCTTCAAATCATCAAATTTTCAAATCTCCAAATTGCATTAGCACACCAGCACATTAATCACATTAGCATATTTACTTTCCTTCTTATTTTGCAGTATGAAAAAACTCTTCTTTCTGGGTCTCATGGCCCTTACCATGAGCACGGTGCTGCGATCGCAGGATCTGCAACAACGGTTGTTGCCCAAACCGGCCTCCCTTACACAGGGTGAAGGTCAGTTTACCATTACTTCCGCCACACGCATTGTTGCTGCCGATGCAGCACTGGAGCCGCTTGCCCGGCAACTGGCGACCCGGCTGCAACGCGTAACCGGTTATTCAATAGCCACGGGTACTGCGTCTGATGCAGGGACCAACCGCATCACCCTTTCGCTCAAAACCGGTCTGCCCGCAGAAGGATATCAGTTGAATGTGTCCGGTACCGGCATCACCCTGCAGGCCTCTCAACCTGCCGGTATTTTTTATGGCATACAAACCCTCTATCAGCTATTGCCTCCCGAAGCAGAAGGCAACAATATGGTGCAGGTCGGCTGGCAGGTACCCGCCGTAAATATTACCGACCAGCCCCGCTTTGGGTGGCGTGGCCTGATGCTCGATGTATCGCGTCATTTCTTTACCAAAGAAGAGGTAAAACGCTATATCGATGATATGGTGAAATATAAATTCAACATCCTGCACTGGCATCTTACTGATGACCAGGGCTGGCGTATTGAAATCAAATCATATCCCAAACTCACTTCGGTAGGAGCCTGGCGAGTGGAAAAGACCGGCACTTTTGGCAACTTCACACCTCCCACTCCTGATGAACCACGCAATTACGGTGGCTTCTATACACAGGATGACATCCGGGAAATTGTGCAGTATGCCAAAGAGCGTTATGTGGAAATAGTACCTGAGATCGATGTACCTGGTCACAGCCTGGCAGCTATTGCCGCCTATCCCGAACTTACCTGCACACCCGGCAAATATGAAGTGAGCTCAGGCGATCGCTTTATGGTATGGCCCGGCGGTGGCCAGCATTTTTATGGCCTTGTCGATAACTCGCTTTGCCCGGCCAAAGAAGAAGTGTATACCTTCCTGGATAAGGTGTTTGGTGAAGTGGCGCAACTGTTTCCATTCGGCTATATACACATGGGCGGCGATGAAACGGCCCGCAATTTCTGGGAAAAAAGCCCGGCTATTAAAGAACTCATGAAACGCGAAAAGCTGAAGAGCCTCGATGAAGTACAAAGCTATTTTGTGAAACGTGTAGAAAAGATCATCAACGCCAAAGGCAAAAAGATGATCGGCTGGGACGAAATACTGCAGGGTGGTCTCGCCCCAAATGCCGCTGTGATGAGCTGGCGCGGCATGAAAGGAGGTATCGAAGCCGCCAAACAGGGACATGAAGTAGTCATGACACCTACCGATTTTGTTTACATCGACTATATGCAGAGCGATCGCATCATGGAGCCGCCCGTATATGCTTCACTTCGCCTCAAGAAAGTATTGCAGTTTGAACCGGTTCCCGTTGGCGTGGATGCCAAACTGATCAAGGGTGGTCAGGGCAACCTGTGGACCGAGCAGGTTTATACACTACGTCAGGCGCAGTATATGACCTGGCCCCGTGCGCTGGCGATTGCAGAGATATTGTGGTCGCCCAAAGAAGACCGCAACTTCTCTGCCTTTGTAAAAAAGGTAGAAAAACAGTTCCCCCGCCTCGACATGGCTAAAACGAAATATGCGCCCAGTATGTATGACCCGGAATTTGCTGTAGCTAAAAAAGACAGCAACCGCGTTGTCGTTACATTAACACCGGAGGTAGACGGACTGCAATTGCATTACAGCTTCGACAATTCTTACCCCGACGAATTTTATCCTGTTTATAAAGAGCCCCTGCTGGTACCTAAAGATGCTTTCCAATTGCGCGTGATCAGCTATCGCGATGGCAAACCCATTGGCCGTATGATCACCATGCCGGTTGAAGAACTGAAGAAAAGGGCCGGTATTATCAAAAAATAACTTTCCCGAAACTTATAACCCCGCACTGGCAGCAGAAATAGCTGACTGGTGCGGGGTTTTCCATGTCCCCAGCAATTCTTCAATTTTGCTGTGCCGGTACTGAAAAATACGTTCCAGTTTTTTACGTACCAGCAACCAGTGCATCAGGCGGCCAACAAAAGCCAGGGGTAGTTTGTAATGTACTATATCCGTCATTTCCACTCCCCGATCTATAGTCCGGAAATGATGCTGATGGTGCCAGAGACTATAAGGGCCAAAACGCTGCTCGTCTACAAAAAACGCTTTATCCTGCACATGTGTGATCTCTGTCATCCAGTATACCGGTATGCCCAGGAGCGGCTTTAGTTTGTACTCAATAATCTGCCCCGGGTATATCCTGGGTCCGTGATAAAGTGAGATTACGGTAAAACCCATTTCCGGAGGGGTTATCAATTGTAAATTTGCAGGACTGGAAAAGAAATCCCAGGCCTGGTCGATGGAAACGGGTAGCTGCTGCACAGCTTTGAGTGAATAGACGGCCATGTTGTGAATTGAATTAACTTGTAAAGAACTACTTATTACCTTAAAAAGTTCAGCCCGGATGCCGATAAATCACGAAAAACTGGAAGTCCGATTCCTGGAAGAATATGAACGCCTTAACGAGATGCAACGCAAAGCCGTTGATCAGCTGGAAGGTCCGGTCATGGTAATTGCCGGCCCGGGCACGGGTAAAACACAGATACTGGCCAGCCGCATCGGCAAAATCCTGCTCGACACCGATGCCCTGCCCGAAAATATCCTTTGCCTTACCTATACCGATGCAGGGGTGGTAGCTATGCGCAAGCGGTTGCTCCATTTCATCGGTCCCGATGCATATAAGGTCAACATTTATACATTCCATGCTTTTTGCAACGATGTGATCCAGGAAAACCTTTCCCTTTTTGAAAAAACCAGTATGGATCCCGTTTCCGACCTTGAAAAGATACAGCTGTTCAAAGACCTGATCGATACATTTCCTAAAAATCATCCGCTGAAGCGCTACCGCGGCGATGTGTATTATGAGATCAATAACCTGGCTCAGCTCTTCAGCACTATGAAACGCGAAGGCTGGACCCCGGCTTTTATTCATAGCCGTATTGACGCTTATCTCGCTGATCTCCCCAATCGTGATGGCTTTATCGCCAAACGGGCAGTAAAGGAATTTAAAAAAGGAGATGTGCGTACCGACAAGATTGCCGAAGAAAAAGAGAAGATGGATAAGCTGCGGGCCGCCGTCGACGAGTTTGACCGCTACCAGGCGCTCATGCGTCAGCGCAATCGTTATGACTTTGACGATATGATCAACTGGGTGATCCGCGCTTTTGAAGAAAGCAAAGGACTGCTGGCCAATTACCAGGAGCGCTTTCAATATATACTGGTAGACGAGTACCAGGATACAAGCGGTACACAAAACCGCCTGGTAGAACTGCTGATCAGCTACTGGGATCAGCCCAATGTATTTGTGGTAGGCGACGATGATCAGAGTATCTATCGCTTCCAGGGGGCCAACGTGGAAAATATGCTCCAGTTTGCCGACACCTACCGCGCTCATCTTATGACTGTAGTGCTCACGCAGAATTACCGGAGCACACAACCTATCCTCGATATTTCAAAATCACTGATCGACCGTAATGAAGAGCGGCTCGTGAAACAGATCGACGGACTCAGTAAAGACCTCAAAGCTTCCAATACAAAATTGCTGCACCTGCAGCATGGCCCTCTCATCAGGGAATATGAAACCCAACGCCAGGAAATGATCGGTATCACACACGAAGTACAACAACTGTTGTCGGCAGGTGTGGCGCCGGGGCGTATTGGTATTATTTATAAAGAAAACAGGTATGGCGAAGAGCTGGCGCAATATTTCAAATTGCTGAACCTGCCGGTATACAGCAAGCGTAATCAGAATATACTGGATCTGCCCCTGGCCCAAAAGTTATTGCAATTGCTGCGCTATCTTGAACAGGAGCATGATCAACCCAATGGTGGTGATGAGTTGTTGTTTGAAATCCTGCATTATGACTGGTTCGATATTCCCGCGATAGAAATAGCCCGCTTAAGTATGGAAGTTGCCGATCGCCAGTTTGGCGACCGGCGCACCAGTATGCGACAGCTATTGATAGAAAAATCCAATGCTCCCGCACGGGATCTGTTCAGTACTGGTCTGCATCCTCAATTGCGCCGTGCCAGTGATTTTATAGAAAAAATGATCCGGGAAGTGCCCAATGTTACCCTGCAGCAGTTGTTTGAAGCAGTGGTGCGTGAAGCCGGCGTATTGAGTTTTATTATGAAAAGCCCGGAAAAGCACTGGCTGCTGCAGGTGCTGACCGCCCTTTTTGATTTCATAAAAGAAGAAACACGGCGCGATCCACGGTTGCGCCTGGCAGGGCTCATCCGCCTGATCGACCTGATGGAAAGAGAAGAAATCGCCATCCCTCTTGTACAGGTAAGTGGTAGCGATAAAGGAGTGAATCTGCTCACGGCCCATGGCTCCAAAGGACTGGAGTTTGAGCACGTTTTCTTTGCTGGTTGCAATGCTTCTTCGTGGGAGAAAAAGCGTAAACCGGGAGGTGGCTATACCCTACCCGATACACTTTTTAATAGTCCTGCTTCTCATAAGGATGAAGAAGAGCTGCGTCGATTATTTTATGTGGCCCTCACCCGTGCCGAACAGCATCTGCATATCTCCTATTGCCGGTTTAAACAGGATGGCAAAGAACTGGAACCCTCGATGTTTATTGCTGAAATCCTGGAACAGCAGCCACTGCCCGTGGAAAAAATAATGATCGATGCCGACATCCTGGCACAGTTCAACAGCCTCCATTTTGAAGAAGCGCAGGCACCAGAGATTGAGGCTCTCGAAGAAGCCTATATTCAGCCCCTGCTGGATAAGTTTGTGATGAATGTAACGGCGCTGAACAATTACCTGAAATGTCCGCTTGAGTTTTATTTCCGCAACCTGGTACGTATCCCATCACCCAAAAATGAGGCAACCGAGTTTGGCTCATCTGTTCACTATGCATTGGAACAATTGTTTCGGAAAATGCAGGATCGGGGCAAAGAAGAATTTCCGCCAAAAGAAGAGTTTGTGAGCGATTTTATCTGGTATATGCATCGCCACCGCGAAAGCTTTACACAGGAGCAGTTTGACCGCCGGCTTGAATATGGCCAGGAAGTGCTGGGCAATTACTATGATAATTATCTCCACAAATTCAACCGGATTGTAGCCATAGAGCGCAATATCCGCAATGTGGTGGTTGACGGGGTGCCGCTTAAAGGCAAACTCGACAAGCTGGAGTTTGATGGCAAAACAGTAAATGTGGTCGATTATAAAACCGGCGATCCGGACAAAGCTATTCCCAAGCTCAAAGGTCCGGGCGAAAAAGACCCCCTAGGCGGAGACTACTGGCGCCAGGCGGTTTTTTATAAGTTGCTGGTAGACCATTATGAATCACGCGACTGGAAGGTGGCCAGTACCGAGTTTGACTTCATAGAACCCGATAAAAAGAAGAATTACCGCCGCGAAAAAGTGATGATCACTCCTGAAGACACTACTGTTGTAACCGGCCAGATCCGCGAGACCTGGACCAAAATACAGGCCCGTGACTTCTATACCGGCTGCGGCAAACCCGACTGTCACTGGTGTGAGTTTGTGAAAACCAATAACCTGGCCGTTCGCCTGCATTCTCTCGAAGAGCCGGATGAGGAGCAGGATTAAGCCTCACATTAAGAATTCTAAAACACCCCCTTTGCCGCAAACCGCCTAAGTTTGCAGCCTGATTATGCGAGTAAAAGCTATCCTTTCTTTCCTGGCCATCAGCATTTTCCTGTTGAGTATGCTCACTGGCAGCCAGGGATGCGCCAATATAATGCCGCCCACGGGCGGTCCCCGCGACAGTTTGCCTCCTGTGCTCCTGAAAGCTACTCCCCGCGATTCTACCCTTCACTTTACCGGCAAACAGATCACGCTGGTATTTGATGAATATGTGGAACTGGATGATTATTATAAAAACCTGATCATTTCGCCCGTTCCCAAGAGTATGCCTGCAGTAAACCGCAAACTGGAGACCATTTCGATACGACTCAAAGATGAACCCGAGCCCAATACCACCTATACACTGGATTTTGGCCGCTCTATAAAAGATGTGAATGAAGGGAATATTTATAAAAATTTCACCTATATCTTCTCTACCGGCGATTACTTTGATTCTTTACAATTTAAAGGGAAAGTGATACTGGCCGAAACCGGCGGCGTTGACTCCACTCTTACCGTGATGCTGCACCGCTCTGGCGAAGACACGGTATTGCGCAACGAAAAACCACGTTATGTAACCCGTGTCAATCCCAAAGGCGAATTTCATTTTCATAACCTGGCACCCGGCACATACTATGCCTATGCACTCAAAGACGAGAGCGGCAGCTATCGCTATTTTGGCGGCAGCGATGTACTGTTTGCGTTTGCAGACAGTGCGGTTGCCGTAGGTTCAGGCACACCCGATCTTACGCTTTACGCTTATGCTGTAAAAAAAGAAAAAGCACAGGACGAGCCCGTCACCAGTGGCAACAGCAGAAGTGGCGCTACTGATAAGCGGCTCAAATTTGCCGTCAACCTGTTGGGCAGTCAGCAGGATCTTTTATCGCCATTCACCTTCACCTTTCAGAACCCTGTGCGCAAGTTTGACACCACTAAGATCAGGGTATCAACCGACTCGAGTTATACTCCACTCGCTGGTTCAAATACATGGGAATCTGACAGTACAGGCAGAAAATGGTCTTTTCGCCCTACGTGGAAGCCAAATACGCTGTACCATATCATTATGGAAAAGGACTTTGCCACAGACAGCCTGGGGTACCAGTTGCTGAAAGCTGATACGGTAAGCTTTTTCTCCAAAAACACTACCGACTATGGCAAGCTGAATCTTCAGTTTCAGAATCTTGACCTGAGTCGTCACCCGGTATTGCAGTTTATTCAAAACAACCAGATCGTAGCTTCCTATCCGCTTGCTGCGGCTACATTTACCCGCGACCTGTTCCTTCCCGGCGAATACAATCTTCGTATCCTGGAAGATGAAAATCAAAATGGCATCTGGGATCCGGGCAGTTTCTTTGGCACCCGTCGTCAACCCGAAAAAGTGAAGCCTCTGGCTCGTAACATCAATGTAAAACCCAATCTTGATATCCCGATCGAAATTGATGTGAATGCCACACAGGAACCCGGCGCAGAAGGCAATAAACCGGGGATTAACAGACGGACGGGGACGTTGAGAATTAACCAAAACTAAAAACGGATTGAAGATTTGAGAATGAGATGATTTGAAGATGGTCTTCAAATCGTACCCTTTATACACCAATAACCAGCCTCTCTCCCATTCCATCTCCAAATCTTCAAATCAACACATCTTCAAATCATCATCCTATCTTTGCTCCATGCAATTCTCCTCTGCTTTGCTCGAAAATGCGGTGAATGAATTTAGTCGCCTGCCTGGTATTGGCCGCAAAACGGCCCTGAGGCTGGTACTGCATTTATTGAAGCAGAATGCTGCTGATGTGCATCATTTCAGCGAAGTCATCGACCGTATGCGCCGGGAGATCAAATTCTGTAACCGCTGCTTTAATGTAGCCGATGCTGATATCTGCTCTATCTGTGCCAACAGCCTGCGCAAACAGGAGATTATCTGTGTAGTAGAAAGTATCCGCGACGTGATCGCTATTGAAAGCACTCAGCAGTACAATGGTATTTATCATGTGCTGGGCGGCGTTATCTCTCCGCTCGATGGCATTGGCCCCGACCAGCTGCATATCGAAGCCCTGGTACACCGGATAGAGAAAGAGAAAACTGAAGAACTCATTTTTGCCCTTAACCCTACCATCCAGGGCGATACGACCATCTATTATATTCAGAAAAAACTGCAATCCACTCCTATCCGCATTACCACCATCGCCCGGGGTATTGCTTTTGGCGGTGAGCTGGAGTATGCTGATGAAATGACCCTGGCCCGCAGTCTGCAGAACAGACTGCCGGTCGACAAGTATGTGAGCAGGTAATAGGTTCTGAGTTATAAGTATTAGGCAATTAACCCAGTGAAACAGCCATAAAAGGGTACTGCCACCCGTTAATACTTAAAACTTATCACTTATAAGCAGAACAGACTGCCGGTCGACAAGTATGTGAGCAGGTAGTAGGTTCTGAGTTATAAGTATTAGGCAATTAACCCAGTGAAACAGCCATAAAAGGGTACTGCCACCCGTTAATACTTAAAACTTATCACTTATAACTTAAAACTTATTACTAATTTTACCATTCGCAGGCGGATTTGTTTATTGTTCGGCCTGGGTAAATAAACGGAACTAATAAACGTCCACAAAAACTCCTTCCGGATTTTTCAACGTTTATAGTCCTGTCATCAACTACCCCGGCAGACCGCTGAATAAGCCGTCTTAAAACTTTGTATATGGATATTCGTCAGGAACTCGGGAAACGCATTCTTATCATTGATGGCGCTATGGGCACTATGATACAACGGTATAAGCTGTCTGAAGCCGATTATCGTGGTGAACGATTCAAAGACTGGCGCCTCGATCTCAAAGGCAATAATGACCTGCTGTGTATTACACAACCACAGATCATAACAGCCATTCACTTGCAGTATCTCGAAGCAGGTGCTGATATTATTGAAACCAATACATTCAGCAGCACTTCTATTGCCATGGCTGATTATGATATGCAATCGCTGGCCTATGAGTTGAATGTGGCTGCCGTTAAATGTGCCCGCGCTGCCATTGAGCAGTCAGGCCGGCAGGCCTGGATAGCCGGTGCTATCGGACCTCTTAATAAAACGCTTTCACTCTCTCCTGATGTGAATAATCCCGGTTACAGGGCCGTTTCTTTTGATGAAGTGGTAGACGCCTATTATGACCAGGTGCGCGGACTGGTAGATGGCGGCGCCGACATCTTACTTATAGAAACCATCTTTGACACGCTGAATGCCAAAGGGGCCATCTTCGCTATTAAAAAGTATTTCCGTGATACCGGCAAGGAAACGCTGCCCATTATGATCAGCGGTACGATCACTGATGCCTCGGGACGTACGCTGAGCGGACAGACCCTCGAAGCTTTCTATACATCCGTACAGCATGCCCGCCCATTGAGCGTCGGCCTTAACTGTGCACTGGGTGCCCGCGAAATGAGACCGCATATTGCAGAGCTTTCACAACTGGCATCCTGCTACGTATCGGCTTATCCCAACGCCTGCCTGCCCAATGCTATGGGCGAGTACGATGAGCATCCTTCCGATACGGCACACTACCTCGAAGACTGGGCACGCGAAGGCTTTGTAAATATTGTAGGTGGCTGCTGCGGCACCACACCGGATCATATTCGTCATATAGCACAGGAAGTAAAAAACATCGCCCCCCGCAAACTGCCGGTAGTAGCTGAAGCCTGTTAAATTATTTCTGTGAACGACTGCTGATAAAGAAACGAACAAATGAACGACAACACGATCATCAGACCTTATCTCCGGCTTTCAGGCCTGGAGCCGCTCGTCATAAGACCCGAAACCAATTTTGTGAATGTGGGCGAGCGCACCAATGTAACCGGTTCCAAAAAATTTGCCCGCCTTGTCAGGGAAAATAAATACGAAGAAGCCCTGAGTGTGGCCCGCCAGCAGGTAGAAAGCGGAGCCCAGGTAATTGATGTAAACATGGATGATGCCCTGCTCGATGGAGTAAAGGCCATGACCACCTTCCTGAACCTCTTGCAGAGTGAGCCCGATATTGCACGCATTCCGGTCATGATCGACTCTTCCAAATTTGAGATCATTGAAGCAGGTTTGAAATGCGTACAGGGCAAATGCATCGTCAACTCCATCTCCATGAAAGAGGGTGAAGCCAAATTCATTGAGCAGGCTATTATCTGCCAGAGCTACGGAGCCGCTGTGATTGTGATGGCATTTGATGAAAAAGGGCAGGCCGATACAGAAGACCGTAAAGTAGAAATCTGTAAACGGGCCTACCAGATACTGACCGAAAAAGTAGGCTTTGCTCCACAGGACATCATCTTTGACCCCAATATATTCGCCATTGCAACGGGGCTTGAAGAACACAACAACTATGGTGTTGATTTCATCAATGCCACCCGTCGCATCAAACAGGCTATGCCACTGGTTGGAGTAAGTGGTGGTGTCAGCAACCTCTCCTTCTCTTTCAGAGGTAACGAACCGGTGCGTGAAGCCATGCACGCCGTCTTCCTGTATCATGCCATCAGGGCGGGTATGAGCATGGGTATCGTGAATGCCGGTCAGCTGATCGTGTACGATGAAATTGAGCCCCAGTTGCGCCAGCTCTGCGAAGACGTGATCCTGAACCGCAATAATGAAAATAACGAGGCCACAGAAAAACTTCTTGCTTTTGCCGAGACAGTAAAAGCACAGGATAAGGTGGAGAAAAAAGACGATGCCTGGCGGCAAACATCGGTCGAAGAGCGTCTGAAACATGCCCTTGTAAACGGCATTACTGATTATATCGACACTGATACCGAAGAAGCCCGGCTCAGGTATCCCAAACCGCTCGATGTGATCGAAGGCCCGCTGATGGATGGTATGGGCGTGGTGGGTGATCTGTTTGGTGCTGGTAAGATGTTTCTGCCACAGGTGGTAAAAAGCGCCCGTGTAATGAAACGCTCCGTAGCCTGGCTCACTCCATTTATCGAAGAAGAAAAAAAGAACAACGCATCGGCCGGCAGCGGCAGCGCAAAAAAAATATTACTGGCTACAGTAAAAGGCGATGTGCATGATATCGGCAAAAACATCGTGGGAGTAGTACTCGGCTGCAACGGGTATGATATTATTGACATGGGAGTAATGGTCCCTACAGATAAGATCCTTGACACCGCCGCGCGCGAAAATGCCGATATCATTGGCTTAAGCGGCCTGATCACTCCTTCGCTCGACGAAATGGTGAATGTGGCGCATGAAATGAAACGCCGCGGTATGAATCAGCCATTGCTGATCGGAGGGGCTACCACCTCGCGCATGCATACAGCTGTAAAGATCGCCCCGCAATATGATGAAGGGGTGGTGCACGTACTCGACGCCAGCCGCAGCGTAACGGTGGCCGGCTCACTGCTGGGTGAGCAGAAAACTACTTTTCTGCAAAAAACACAACAGGAATATCAAAAGCTGAAAACGGATTTTGAAAATAAAAAGCCGGTCAAGAGTTATCTGACTATTGAAGCAGCACAGGCTAATAAAGTAAAGGCCGAGTGGGATAATTATAACCCGCCCGCGCCTTCGTTTACCGGTACCAAACAATTCATCGACTTTCCGCTGAGCACGATCCGACAGTATATTGACTGGAAACCTTTCTTCATTTCCTGGGAACTGCATGGCAACTTCCCCGCCATCCTTACAGACGAAAAAGTGGGTGTAGAAGCCACGAAACTGTATGAAGATGCCAATCGCATGCTCGATCAGCTAATCAGTGAAAAATGGTTAAGTGCACAGGGCGTTATCGGCTTCTGGCCGGCAGCCCGCACCGGTAGTGATACGGTTGCAGTAAAAACTGCCAGCCCGGTACAGCTTGAATTTTTACGTCAGCAGATCCAGAAAGCACCCGGCCAGCCCAACCTGAGCCTGGCCGATTTCATCAAACCCGGCATTGCCGACGCACCTGCCGACTATATCGGCGCCTTCTCTGTGACGATCAAGGGTATTGAGCCGCATATCAAACGGTTTGAAAAAGAACTCGACGATTATAGCAAGATCACCCTGCAGGCCCTGGCCGACAGGCTGGCCGAGGCCTTTGCCGAATGCCTGCACGAGCAGGTACGTAAGCAGCATTGGGGGTATCAGAAAGAGGAAACACTCACCAACGACCAGCTCATCAAAGAAGAATACGTAGGCATACGTCCTGCACCCGGTTATCCTGCCTGTCCCGATCATACAGAGAAATACAAACTGTTTGAACTGCTGGGCGGAGAAGAAACCACGGGCATTCATCTTACGGAATCACTGGCTATGTATCCTGCTGCTTCTGTTTGCGGCTGGTATTTCAGTCATCCGAAAAGCCAGTATTTTGGCGTAGGAAAAATACAACCCGATCAGTTTGAGCAATACCTGCAACGCAAAGGAATGCCCCGCCAGGAAATGGAACGCTGGCTAAGGCCCGTGATGGAGTAATCAGCGGCGAACGTTGATCACTGTTGTTTTTGTCCAGGTATCATGCCAGGGACGGCCAGCCAGTGCACTGAACGCTTCAAAAGGCACCAGCCTGCACAGACTGCGTAGCAAGGCATCCTTCAGTGTGAGTTCGCCGCCATCTGCACGTATTGCACGCGAGCCGCTGATAAGTTTCCCCAGCGTATACCCTTTAAATGCTTTCTCACAAAGGGTATAATACACGAAGTAGTTCAACATCCCTACCATATACAGGAAGAGGTAGGTTGTAAACCTGTCTTCCTCATATACTACCTGATACAAAAAGTCGGGAGCAATCACCAGCAGCAGATGTGCTACAAGGTAACCTGTGGCATAACTCAGCGCAAAACGCATAAACAGGTTATCTACCAGCCAGTTTACAAATCGTTTGGTGCTGGATGCTTCTTCGTACTGAAAAATATCATCATCAAAAAGGGTGGTTTCCGGTTGTGGTTCGTTTTGCTCGTACATGGCTGTTGGTTTGGTGTCTGTAAGTTGTTGTCGTAAACATTAAACATACACATCAAACCTTTAAAATCATAACAAATTGATCAGATTCTGCAATTGCTGTATCCAGTCTGCATCCGGGTTGAGCAAAACGGATGGGGTTACTCCTCTATCTTCAAACCTCAGATCCCTGGCGGTGCCTTTCATATCGGTTATATAAAGTTTATACCGTCCACCTGCCAGCTCTCTCACAATATCACGGTTGCTGCCATAGGTAATCATACCGCGGGTAGGTTCACCCACCAGGGTGGCTATGCCGGCATCGCGCATGTCCAGTGCAAATGCCTCTGCATTACTCATGGTACTGTAGTTGATCAGCAAATATATTTTCCCTTTACGCGCATATTTTTTCAACAGTTTCCGGAACTGACCGGAAGTCTTGTTGCCTCCACCACCATTGTTGCGGATGTCTACAATCAAATAAGGTGCTGTAAGCGAGTCTCTGATCTGCTCATAAAATTTAACTGCACGGGCAATATGGGCCGGATAGGTGGCAAAACTGCCTAAACGCAGATATTGAATATTATCCGACAGCTTACTGAAGATAAAAGGTTCTGTGCCGGCTTTCACATCGGCATATACCGGTTGCTCCGGATATTTTTTAAACTGTAAAAGAGGCAGGCCATGCCGCACATATCTTACGTGACGAAAATAGCCGAGCGTTTTTTGTGCCAGCTGATAATAGATGGCCGAATAACGACCGTCTCCCCGATCCTGCAGAACAAATATAATCTGTCCCCTGCCCCAGTTGGGAAAATCTGATGCCAGTACTACTCCTGTGTATTCACCGGGATATCCTGAGCGATATACGGCCACCTTAAGATTTTGCTGATAATAATAAATGCCTTCCACGCTATTGCTGTCGGCCCGTTGTGCCTGTTGCTCCAGCGAATCGAGACGCAGCGATACCGCGGGAAAATTCAGGAAGGCTGCCGATGCTCGGTATGCACGCATAAATGCGGTGTCCGCAAATTGTGCGCGGGTAATCTCCTGTTTTGGTTGTTCGTACAGAAAAAGGTGATTGTCACGCAACGGCTTTACCATCTGTGCCAGCAGGCGAAAGTAAGCGTAATCGCTTTGTGGCTGCTGTTGCTCCAGACTATCCATCATCCGGTAGTAGGCTTTTTTCCCCTTTCCATTGATCTGGTCTTTATAACTATATGTTTGGCTTAAAAAGGTATGCAGGTCTTTTACATCCTGGCTCAGCTTCTGTTGCGCAGACAGGGAAGAAAACAGTGTAAGCAGTAATGATACAGTCAGTATAAATCGCATAAAAAAGGGTTAAAGGTTAAAGGTGGAAGGATAAAGAGTTTAAAGGGTATAAAGAGTAGTTTCTTATGCCTTTTACCCTATGCCCTTTACCTTCTTTTGAGTAGCTTTTTCAATTCTATTACTTCAAATTCTGGGCTGCTTCGGAAAAAATCATTGAGATGAGACATATGGCCATTGCCAAATAATACTATGATGCGGTCTCCGGAAACTGGTTTGGTCTTAAGGATATTGTTATAAATACGCAGATTACGGTTGTACCACCAGGTCGCCAGCGCATCCGGTCCGTCGTTATTAGTAGTATTAAAGCCTGTGGTCAGATAAGCCCCGTTTTCACGTAACAATACTTTCGGCTGGGCCATCAGTAAAAAATTTTCCAGCATCGTAAAGTCCCGCTGAATAGAATCACCCACTTTGTACAGCCGGCCATATGCGAGTTGCCAACGTTTATCGCGCAGGCTGTCAACCATAGCCTTTGTATTCCAGGCAGCAGCCAAAGCGGGGATATTTTTGTACTGCTCCGATAAAAAATTGGATGCATCAACTGCATACAGACCCGGCAAATTCATTTCTCCCGCAGTTCTGTAGGCAATCTGGAATATTTCATTGCGGTCAAGCGTGAACCTGCCAGCCCTGTATTCCCGGTACAATGAATCATGATAGGCCTGCCGGGTCGATTCAACATATACGCGGGTAGGCTTAAACCGTTTGATCACATCAACCAGTTCCTGCATCTCCCGTTGGCGAACTGTCGAAAGCACATCTACAAAATCGCTCGAGTCTGTTTTATAAGAATCACTGTTGGGATAAGCAAAGTGAAATGTCCCCAGCAGCAATACCTGCGTGGGAACGGAGCCCTTTTGCAGCAGTATCTGATCGGGGTCGGCGCTATTGATCTTTTTCCAGTTTACTTTCTGCGCACTGGCAGCATTAAAAAAACTGATGGCTGCCAGCAGATATATCCACTTTTTCATGTGTCGATTGTTTCCTCAAAAATGCTGCAGGTAGCCGGGCAGAGAAAAAACGATCTGCCTGCGGGTCTTTTATGTCTGCAAAATGGCCTCTGTGATCAGGATCGGGGTTTGCAGACAAAAAAAGAGGGTTGGCAGACAGCACTATGCCAACGGTACTACTAGCGTTATTTTAGTAGTATGAACCGGAAACAACGGCTATTGATTTATGTGCTTACCATCTTTATGCTGGTATGGGGCTTTGACCTGATTACCCTTCTGAAAAATGGTCATGCCATCGACTGGGAGGAGGCTTTCAATATCTTCAATATTTGCCAGATCGTCTATGTAACCAGCACCTTACTGCTTACAAGATGGGTCGGCAACCGTTTCTTCAGTTCCCGTCGTTATACAGCTTTCTGGCTGGGCATGGCCGTAGTAGTTATTCTTTTTGCCTGCCAGCGTTATCTCCTGGAACAGGTGATACTGGGCCGCTTATTCAATACCTGGAACTATCCCCCTTCTACCCGTTTTTCTTATTATTTTCTGGACAACCTGTATTACGCCCTAATCTATGTTTTGCTGGGGTTTCTGATCTACCTGCTGGATGCACAGTTAAGCAATCAACGCAAGCAGGCCTTGTTATTACAGCAAACCCGTGAGGCCGAGCTACAGTTTCTGCGTTCACAGATCAATCCCCATTTTCTCTTTAATACGCTGAATAATATCTACTCGCTCGTGTATGAGCAATCTGCACGGGCACCCGAAGCGGTATTGCAGTTGTCCAATCTGCTGCGATATATGCTTTATGAAAAAAAGGAGCATGTGCCCATAGAAAAAGAATGGGGCTATATTGATGATTTTATCACCCTGCAGCAGTTACGTTTCGATTACTCCGTACGCGTGATGCGCGAAACGCATATTGAAGCCGAAGGCAAAACCATCCCTCCCTACCTGCTCATTCCTTTTATTGAAAACGCGTTCAAGCATGGAGATTTCAGACAGGAGCCGCTCCGCCTTTCTCTGACTGTAAGCAATAAGGAGCTTTTGTTTGAAAGCAGCAACCGTATTCAGCAATCCCATAAGGATGAGGCCGGCGGTATCGGACTTGCGAATGTACAACGCAGACTCAAACTCATTTACCCGGATAAACATTCGCTGCAGGTCTCGGAAGCAAACGGTTATTTTACCGTACAGCTGCATATTAAGCTTTAAATTTACCACTATGATCCGATGCTTGATAGTGGACGATGAACCACTGGCCGTAAAGCTTCTGAAAGACTATGTCAGCAAGGTTCCTGACCTGGAGCTGGTGATGGCCGGCAGTGATGTGTTTGCCGCCCTTCAGCTCGCTCAGCAGGGTGGTGTGGATCTGATTTTCCTGGATATACAAATGCCGGAACTGACCGGTATCCAGTTTATGAAAATCCTGAATGGCCGTACTAAAGTAGTCCTCACTACAGCATATGAAGAATATGCACTGCAGGCATTTGATCACGACGTAGTGGATTATCTGCTCAAACCTTTTTCCCCTGAACGTTTCCTGGCAGCAGTAAATAAAGCCAAAGAGCGCCTCCAGGCAACGGCGCCAGCTACAGTCCCTCCGGTAGCAGCGCCTGCCGATCATATTTTTGTAAAATCGGAATACCGCATTATCCGCATCGACCTCAGGGATATTTATTATTTAGAAAGCCTGCGCGACTATGTGGCCATTCACCATAGCGGAGGCAAAACGCTCACTCTTCAAAGCCTCCGGAGCTTTGAAGAACAACTCGACAGCCAGGCTTTTCTGCGAATACACAAATCCTACATCATAGCCATCAGTAAGATTGATGCTATCGAGCGCAAGCGCGTAATCATCCAGGAAAAGTATTTACCGGTGGGAGAAACCTATCTCGAAGCTTTCTGGAAAAGATTACCGGTCAAATAAGTTTACGCTGCTGCAACTCCTGCTGTAATTGAGCGGGAGATTGGAAATGGATACTATCAATGCCCAGTTCCTGTGCCGCTTTTACATTGCGGAGATTATCATCAATAAAAACAGCTTTTGCCGGATCCACTTCGTAGCGGTTCAACAGGCGATGATAGAATTCAGGAAATGGTTTGCGGGTTTTTTCCTCACCGCTTACTACCCGGCCATCAAACCAGTGCAGGAAATCATAACGCACCAGGGCTATATCAAAAAGACCAGCCTGCCAGTTGGTAAGCGCATACATTTTATAGCGATCGCTTTGCCGTAATGTCCGGAAGATCTCTACCGTATCGGGAATCGGTGATTTCAGCATATCTGTCCAGCGGCCATAATAATCCCGGATAGCCGTCTCCCATTCGGGAAATTTTTGGACCAGTTCCTGCGTAGCCGTTACAATAGACCGGCCAGGCATCCTGCTCTTCGTTCCAGTCGTTGGTGCAGATATGATTAAAGAAATAAGCCCTTTTTTCTTCGGAATCAAAATAATTATCGTCAAATACATATCGCGGGTTCCAGTCTATCAGTACGCCGCCGAGGTCAAAAATAATCGTATTGATTGCGTTCATGTTTGTTGATTGTATCGGAGTTTGAAGTAGATCATTGTGCAGGACATGACCAGCAATATCGAATTGGTGGCAATAATGATCCAGTTGACGGGATTAAGCAGGGCCGCCCAGGCGATCCACATTACTTCATTAACGGCTGCTATCAGAAACATAAATAATGATACATCCCTGGCAGATTTGTCGCGCCAGGTTTTGATAACCTGAGGCAGGAAGGTGAGGGTGGTTACCGCTCCGGCTGCATAGCCAAGGGCATCAACAGGTGTCATGCAAATTGGTTTGCTTACAAACCTACACGAAAAAGCTAACTTTTCAATACTCCCATTGTGTGCCTGGCCCGGATCATCTTTTCTCAAACAGCCACCACAACTTCCGGCGCGGTCTGATCTTGTAATTGCTGGTAATGTATTGTTTGATATGGGTCATCGCTTCATCCATATCATCGGTTACCAGTACCAGGTTCATGTCTTCCTTCGAGATAGTGCCTCTTTCGGCCATATCATTCATGGCCTCTACCAGTTCCTTATAATATTCTTTACCAAAAAGAACGATAGGAAACTGTGTAAGGGTTTTGGTCTGTACCAGGGTGAGTGTTTCGAAAAATTCATCCATCGTACCAAAACCTCCCGGCAGGATGATAAATGCGTAGGAGTATTTTATCAGCAGTACTTTCCGTACAAAGAAATGTTCGAAAGTCACCGACTTGTGTACATATGGATTGATATGCTGTTCGAAAGGCAGTTGAATATTACATCCCACAGACAGGCCGCCGTTTTCGAATGCACCACGGTTTGCCGCTTCCATAATGCCGGGACCACCACCGGTCATTGTAGTGAATCCCATTTGAGCAATACGTTTTCCAAACTCGACCGCCTGCTGATAATAGGGGTGATCTTCCTTAAAACGGGCGGAGCCAAATACGGTGATACAGGGTCCTACAAAATGCAGGGTCCGGAAACCTTTGATAAACTGACGAAATACGCGAAATGCAAATCCCAATTCATAACCCCGGCTTTTGGGCCCTTCAAGAAACACTTGCTCCTTACCGGGTATCAACCTTTCTGATTCTTTCATGCTGATTCAATTGTAATGGATAAAAGTAAACCTTTTATGAACGTATTTTTATTAAAATACAGTAAGAAAACAGCATAGGGCGCATAAGGTTCATTTTGGCAATGCAGTGATTTATGCAGTAATTTTGGATCAAACTCAAGGATTATATGCGTATCATCAGCTACAACGTGAATGGCATCAGAGCTGCTATCAATAAAGGCTTCATAGAATGGCTCAAAACCGATCCTGCAGACGTCATCTGCCTGCAGGAAACCAAGGCCCTTAAAGAAAATGTAAACCATCAGCTATTTACTGACCTGGGCTATCACGACTACTGGTTCAGTGCGCAGAAAAAAGGATACAGTGGCGTAGCAGTGCTCACCCGCATCAAACCTGATCATGTCGAGTACGGCACTGGTCATAAGATCAGTGATGATGAAGGCCGTGTCATCCAGCTCGACTTTGGCGACACCCGCCTTATTAATGCTTATTTCCCCAGCGGCACCAGTGGTGATGAGCGGCAGAGTTATAAATATGTCTGGCTTGATGAGTTATTTGCTTATGTGAAACAACTCAAAAAGAAATATCCCAATCTTATTCTTTGTGGCGATTACAATATTGCTCACAATGAAATAGATATCCATGATCCCAAAGGCAACAAAAACTCTTCAGGTTTTCTGCCCGATGAACGCGCCTGGATGACAAAATTTCTGGAAAGCGGCTGGATTGACACCTTCCGTGTGTTTCACCCTGAGCCTCACCGTTATAGCTGGTGGAGCCAGCGTTTCCCTTCTGTACGCCTCAATAATAAGGGCTGGCGTATTGATTATATAAATGTTACAGAACCGCTAAAAAAACAACTGACTGATGCAGAAATATACCCCGATGTGAAGCATAGTGATCATTGTCCGGTATATTTAAATATTGATCTGGGTAATGCCGGGTCTCAGAAAAAGGCAGCAAAGAAATAGGCTCCTTCATCACTACCACCAACTATTAACACTGCAGCACCCTGCACAGGATGTTGGATAGATGAAGCGTCGGCTGCGTTTTGTCGAACCAAAATCATCATATGACAGGATTGACCCTTCTGTTAGTGCTGGTGGCTATTGTACTGCTGTTACTATTGCTTAGCATTGCCGCCCGCATTAACCGCCAGCAGGAAATGCTGGAAAATCTGGATCGGAAAATTGAAAAGCTGATCCATCAGTCTAAAGAGAACCCCGCCTCATTTACCGAAAATATATCGCAGCAGGTGCCGGCCACAACACCAGTGCCGGCCAAAGAAATTATTACTTTCACAGCACTACCACCGGAGGAGCCTGTGGCCGAAGAGCCTGTGGCGCCGGTGATACCGCCCTCAACTGCATTACCGGAAGAAGAAGAGTATGTGATTGCGCCTCAAATAGTCAGTGAGGCCATAAAACCAAGGGTCGGCAAACCAACCGGCGAGCGGGATCTGGAAAAATACATTGGTGAAAATATTGCCAATAAGATCGGGATCGCTGTGCTGGTACTCGGCATCGCTTTCTTTATCAAATATGCCATTGATAAAGACTGGGTCAATGAACTGGGACGTGTGCTCATTGCCGTGGCCAGCGGTGTGTTGCTGATCGGTATTGCTCACCGCATCCGTAAAAAATACCGCTCATTCAGTTCTGTGCTTGTTGGCGGCGGCCTGTCTGTATTGTATTTCAGCGTAGCTTTTGCTTTTCACGAATATCATCTCATTGGCCAGCAGGTTGCATTTGCCTTAATGCTGGTCATTACCGGGCTGGCAGTCGCTTTATCACTGAAATATGACCGGGCTGAGCTGGCCATCCTGGCTACGCTGGGTGGTTTTGCCACTCCCTTCCTCGTTAGCACAGGCAACAACAATTACCATGCATTGTTTATCTACCTGGCCATCCTGTGTGCCGGTATGACGATTCTATCATGGTTCAAACGCTGGCCTGCCGTCAATATCATTGCCATGCTCGGCACATTGCTTATTTATGGCGGCTGGCTGGTAAGCGGTTCGATCAACGATGGTTATACGCCGTTTCCCTACAGACATGCCTTTCTGTATGGTACACTGTATTATTTTCTGTTTCTGGGCATGCACCTGCTCAACAATCTGCGTTTGCGCCGGCGCTTTACTGTACTGGATTTTTTACTCGTACTGGGAACCAATTTCCTGTATTTCGTTGCCGGTTTGCATATCCTCGAAAACTGGCAACATGATCAATGGAGCGGCGTCTTTACCGGTCTGCTGGGTGTACTGAACCTGTCGCTCGCGCTTACCTTCTATCGCAAACCGGCAGTCGATCGGAATTTTGTGTTGCTGCTAATTGGCCTTGCTGTTAGTTTTATATCGCTGATTGCCCCTGTGCAACTCAAGGGAGAGCAGATTACATTGTTTTGGGCGGCAGAGTCCGTCATTCTGTTGTGGATATACTTGCGCAGTGGTATCGGTCAGTTACGAATTGCTCATTTAATACTCGCCCTTGCCGCTCTTACGAGTTTGTTACTGGTTTGGATGGACGCTTATGT
This sequence comes from Chitinophagaceae bacterium, assembly GCA_047600605.1. GTDB lineage: Bacteria > Bacteroidota > Bacteroidia > Chitinophagales > Chitinophagaceae > CAYMZZ01. Next base: position 179,740 of record JASGKK010000003.1, read on the forward strand.
CTTTACAAGTGGCGTCACGGCCGTTGTGATCAATAAAGCTGTATTAACGGGTTTGCCTGTAAGTATTGCTTTTGCTATCAGCCACTGGCTACACCGGAAAGAGGCCGGCCTTCCCGGCCCTGTTTATAAAGCATCTTTTTTCTCCTCGGTTTTCCTTGCTTTATCACTGGCGGTTGGTTTCATGACAGGTATACTCGAGATACTGTACCAGTTTAGTATGCGTTTCACAGCCACCAGCCTGGAAGCCGTCTATTGCCTGTTTTTTACGCTGGCCTATATGTTGTTTGTATTATGGATATACCGGAAGCAGCTATTTGTATCGCAATTGTGGCTGCTGTTTGCCGCAGCCGGCTCACTTCTTTATTTGTTAGTTACAGGTCTTCAGGCCGATGTCACTATTTATCTGTTAGAGAAAGGGCCTCTTTATCTGTACCTGGGTCATTGGGCCGGTACAGCCCTGCTGTTGTATATGCCGGTCTATATCATTCAGCATATCCGGCGCAGACAATCGGGATTTGCGCCTTACCAGACCCCTTATTTTACCTGGATTGCCACGATAGTCATACTGATCATCTTAAGTACAGAACTGTACCAGGTAATGCTATGGCTGGGATACAGAGATCAGGCAGACTGGCTCTGGTGGCAAAACCTGTATTATAAAGCCGGTCTGAGTATCCTGTGGAGTGTCTGCTCCTTTATACTTATCTGGCTGGGATTGAAATACCGCTACCGGCCATTGCGCATTATCTCACTCTGCGTATTTGCCGTCACACTGGCTAAACTATTCCTGTACGATATCCGGAATATACCGCCGGGTGGAAAAATTGCGGCCTTTATCCTCTTGGGTATATTGTTGCTTACTGTCTCATTCATGTATCAACGTCTCAAGGCTATGCTGATTGATCAGCCTGATATGATGAATGAGAGCAATGATAAAATGGGCAACAAGCAGTAATTTTGGATATGATTGTTTACAATGTAACCTCGCGGGTAGATCATTCCATTGCAGAGCAGTGGCTGGTATGGATGCAACAGGAGCATATTCCGGATGTAACGGGTACCGGCTGTTTTACACATGCCCAAATACTGGAGCTGATCGAAACGGATACTACTGAAGGTCCTACCTATGCAGTACAATATCATGCAGAAAGCAAGGCCTTATACAACCGGTATATACGGGAGCATGCGGAGGGAATGCGTAAAAAAGTAATTGACAAATGGGGCGATAAAGTGATCTCCTTTCGTTCTGTATTGCAGGTTGTGAATTGATTGTGTAAAAAGATTAAGTATACATTTCTTTCTGTTAAAAACAGTTGTATATTCCGCGCAAACCCGCTTCTGTACTGCGTTTCATTACATATCTTTTAAAACCCTTGCTGGTAGCGGGTTTCAGCCGGGTATAGCACAATCGTATCGTAAAATCACGCAATGTCAAATCCGTTAAAATCCTTGCCTGTAGCGGATTCGGTGGGTTTTTTATAATCTGTTTTTAAGGCAAATATTTTTCTGTCTCAGCGAAAAAGCTTCTAAATTTGTCGCCGTTACAAAATCTTCTAAAAAATCGAATATGAACAAAGCTGAATTAATTACGAAAATCGCCGAAGATGCCGGTATCACCAAGACACAGGCTAATGAAGCGCTTGATTCTTTTGTGGAAGCAGTTACCAAGACATTGAAAGGCGGTGGTAAAGTGACGCTCGTTGGCTTTGGTACTTTTTCCGTTTCCAAAAGAGCGGCTCGTAATGGCCGTAACCCCCAGACCGGTGAAGTGATCAAGATCAAAGCAAGAAAAGTGGCTCGTTTTAAAGCCGGTAAAGAACTGTCTGCAAAACTGTAACCGAATCATTTACTCGTAAAAAGCTCCAGTGCTTCATCCAGTACCGGAGCTTTTTTAGTGAAAATAGCTACCTTTATATTTCAAATTTTTTTAACCATGGGAAGAGGAGATAAAAAAACTGCCAAAGGCAAACGTTTTAAAGGTTCATTCGGCAAAAGCCTGCGCCAAAAAACCGATTGTCAAGAAAGCCGCAGCAAAGAAAGCATAATCAATGTGCTTACATATCGAAAGTTATTTAAGGTCCGGCATAGCCGGACTTTTTTGATTTGGAGATTTGAGGATTTGAAGATGGTATTTAAATATCGAATGCTTTCATTGTTCTGGAAAACTTATTACTTAGAACTTATAACCTAAAACTCATCTTCAAATCCTCAAATCTCCAAATCATCACGGTGCGAGTCTCACCCTCACCCAGTTGCCTCCCGGCTCCAGTGAGTATTCGAGGCGGTCGTGCAGCCGCGATGGTCGCCCCTGCCAGAATTCAATCACTACCGGCTTTACGAGGAAGCCACCCCAGTGCCCGGGGCGTGAAGGATTTTTTCCGGAAAGCTCTTTTTCTGTCTGCTTATATTTTTCTTCGAGCCATTCGCGGCTTTCTATCATCTGACTTTGGGGAGATACGCTGGCACCTATCTGGCTGCCCAGCGGACGGGAATGAAAGTAAGTATCACTCTCTTCTTCACTTACCTTATGTACAATGCCCGTAATACGTACCTGGCGCTCCAGTTCTTTCCAGAAAAAGACCAGGCAGGCCTTGGGATTCTCGATTAGTTGTTTGCCCTTATAGCTATTGTAATTGGTGAAGAAGGTAAATCCTTCGTCTGAGTACCCTTTTAATAAGACGATGCGTGCAGAAGGAACACCATCTGTCGATGCAGTAGCCAGTGTCATGGCATTCACTTCATCCAACTGGGCATTCACAGCTTCCTGCCACCAGCGGTCAAACAGGTGCAGTGGATTAAGATCGGTGTCGGCCTCTGACAATGACCGTTGCGCATAATTCTTGCGGATGCCGGCAATATCCTGTGTCATAGAAAAGAATTTATAGACAGTATAAAAGAATGCATTGCACTTATCGCCGTATTGATGATGGCAATGTGCATGACATTGGCAAAGTTAGGAATCCGTGCGGGTGTGAAAAGTGATTTGAATCAGGTCAGGCTGATTTATTTCCTGTCTGGCGACGCATAAGCTGATCGCGTTCTTCTGACACTACATGCAGCATACTTTCCAGTTCGCTGACACGGCGCAGTTGGCTTTCGAGTTTCTTATTGGCTTCGGATACCACCTGCAGATCGTTGTTCAATTCCTCGAGGTAAGCTACGCGTTTCTGAAGCTGCTGGCGTTGTACATTGACTTCGCGAAGTTTATCTTCTGTTTCACCCAGCAGCGACTGCAGCTGCTGATTTTCGAGCGAGAGACGGCTGGCTTTTGTTTTCTGCTCATCCAGTTCGCGCGCTATGCGGGTATGTTCTTCTTTCAGATCGTCCATTTCGAGATTCATCATCTTGGAAGCTGTCAGTTGCGTTTCCAGTTTTTGAATCTTGCCTTGCAGTACATTGAATTCGCTGTAGGCATTATCCAGCATTGAGCTCATTTCGGAAGTAAGCTGCTGTTGCTGACGGATAGAATGAATTTCTTTTTCTTTTTCGCCCAGCATGTTTCGCATGTCGGTCAGCTGAGCATACAGTTCCTCATTGTTGCGGAGTATTTCCCGCTGTTTTTCTTCTTTCTCTTTAATGATATCAATATTGCCCAACAGGTCATTGATCTTCTGATTATGCTCTGCGAGGCTTTTCTGTGCCTGACGCAGCTGCTCCAGATAAGCGTCGTCTGTGCGGGGTTTTTCTGCTTCGGCTGTCAGCTGTATGGCACGGGCTTCTTCGAGTTCGTTGCGCAGTGTAGCCATTTGCTGTTGCAGATTGTCGATTGTACGCAACTGATGCTGATGCTGTGCTTCAATGGCCCGGGCATTGTTGAGATCAAGATGCAGGCGGCTCACCTGTGCTTCCAGGTCCTGTATGGTTTTGTTTGATTCTTCCTGTTGCGGAGCAGTATGGCGTGCATTATCCAGTTCTGTTTTGAGCAGTTTGTTATTGCGGCGTACATCTTCCAGCTCCATGGAGTAAATGCGGCTGTTTTCTTCTGCCTCCTGCACCTGCAGTTTAAGATCAGTCATTTCTTTGTCGCGGGCCTCCATGTCGTTGAAGTATCTCAGCTTCCACTCGTCACGGGCAAAGCTGGTGCGCTCCATCTCTTCGGTGGCGGCTTTAAGATTTTTGCGGCTGGCTATAAAGAAATGAATGGTGATACCCAGTATGATCGCGCCAAATAATAGCAACACGATCTCGAGAATTGAGAGGGTCAGGGTGGCGGCCATAATAACTGTTTCGTTAACGTGTGATGAAACTAAAGAAAATTACCCGGATTACGGTTATTTGTTTTTCACAAGAGGGAGAAAGCACGCGCAAGATAATTGCTATCTTTAACACTAAGAAAAACAGTTTATCCTCAGATGCGGAAAATTCAGCTACTCACGGCATTTGCCCTGTTATTTCTGCTGCCGCTGGGCGGCCGCAGCCAGTCCAGTTGGTTCAAAACTTTCACCGGACAAATTGATAAATACCCATTTACCCTGCATCTGCATAAAGCCGGCAATAGCTATTCGGGTTTTTACTATTACCAGCGCATACAGCAACCGATTTATGTTTCGGGTGATGATTCCAGTGCCGGCCCGGCGTAATCCGCCTGCTGGCATTCGTACCTGGTGCCATGGACATGAATGAGCGTTTTGAAGTAAAGGCCGATACCGTTACCGGGCTGACCGGTCAATGGAAATCACACCCCGACAGTGTCGCCAGGACGGTAACTGCTGCAATCAACAACGATCTATCTCCGCGCTTCGATTTTATTTATACGATGGGGGAAACCCAATTGCGTCCCCAACTGGCCGAATCGCCGGGAGCCAGCTATTATGCTGCGACTGTATGGCCATCTGGCAATAGTGCAGCCGGACAATTCGTGCGTCGTCAGATAGCCGGTCTTTTTGAGCTCAAGACCACACCTGTCGCTATCGGCACTTCTCTTTTACAACTGAAGAATACCTATCTGGCCGATTATAAAAAAGACTTCCGTGAGGTGCCTGACAGTGATATTGTTTCCTTTCCTTCCGGTTATACTATGAGCCAGGATCAGTCGGTACTGGTCATGTATCAGCAGGCGCAGATCCTTTCGCTGGCCAGCACCAGCTATGCTTATACCGGCGGTGCGCATGGTTTTGGTGCCACACAATATGTGGTTATTAATCCCGCCGGCCTGAAGAAATATAAAATCACAGATGTATTACTGCCTGCGGGACGGGTTGCATTGCGCAGCTATCTGGAAAAATGGTTTCGCATACAGTATAAACTGCCACGAAACAGTAATCTGGAAGAAGCCGGACTATTTGAAAACAAGATTGAGCCGAATAATAATTTTTACCTGACGGCAAAAGGGATCGGTTTCAGCTATGCGCCGTACGAAATTGGCCCATATGCCATGGGAGATATCAATATCTTCATTCCCTTCAGCGAACTAAAGACATATCTGCAGCCGGCTTTTGCCAAACTGATCGCACAGTAAAAAGTGATTAGCTGGTGACGAGTGTGCCTACTTTTTCGCCGGTTACCACACGGCGCAGGTTACCTTCCTTATTCATATCAAATACAATGATAGGCAGGTTGTTTTCCATACAAAGTGTGAAGGCGGTCATATCCATCACACGCAGATTTTGACTAAGACATTCCTGGAAGGTGACGGTATTGTATTTAGTAGCAGTAGGATCTTTTTCGGGGTCGGCCGTGTAGATACCGTCTACCCTTGTGCCTTTGAGGATCACATCGGCATTGATTTCGATAGCGCGCAGAGAGCCTGCGGTATCGGTAGTAAAATAAGGATTGCCGGTGCCCGCGCCAAAGATCACCACACGTCCTTTTTCTACGTGTCGTATCGCACGGCGGCGGATATAAGGTTCTGCAATCTGTTCCATTTTGATAGCGCTCTGTAAACGGGTGTAGACGCCTACACGCTCGAGACCGGCCTGCAGAGCCATGCCATTGATCACGGTGGCCAGCATGCCCATATAATCGCCATGTGCCCGCTCAATGCCTGTATCGGCTTCATTCATGCCCCTGTAAATGTTTCCACCGCCTATTACGATGGCTACCTGTACACCCAGCTCTGTAATGGATTTGATGTCCTGCGCATACTGTGCAATGACAACAGGATCCATACCAAAGCTTTTATCACCCATTAATGACTCACCGGAAAGCTTGAGAAGAATGCGTTTGTATTTGGGCAGCATGCGATTGAATTTAGCGCTGCGAAGATAGGGGAAAAGAAGGAAGAATGCCAGAAGAGCCGCGAACCCTGTATTGGCTTATACCGGGTTGGTTGCCAGCTACTATACCCAGTTGTTTTTATGTGCCAGTGTGATCACCTGCGCCCGTGAATTGACATGCAGTTTATCATAAATATTTGCGATGTGTTTACGCACCGTAAGTACACTGAGTTGTAGCTCTGAAGCTATACGTTTGGCATCCCAGCCATTGACCATGTGCTGCAGAATTTCTTTTTCCCGTTCTGTAATATTCAGTGGCATCTGCGGCGAACCGCTTCGCTGCAGTTCGACCGGATCAGTAGTGCGGCTTAACATCTGCAGGGCTTTGCGGGCAATGGCCGGACTCATGGGGGCACCGCCGGTTTCGAGCACGTTTACAATAGCATCTTCCAGCACCGATGCGGGTTCATGCTTAAGCAAATATCCCGATGCACCTGCTTTAATGGCTTCGAAGATCTTTTCATCGTCATCAAAAACAGTGAGTACAATGAAATGCACCTGCGGATAAAGCGATTTGGCGATGCGGATGGTTTCAATACCATCCATTGCCGGCATTTGCAGATCCATGAATACGACCTGTGGCAACTGAACATGCGGCAACCCTTTAAGCTCTTCGAGGCACTCACTGCCATTGGCGGCAGTAAATACCAGTTGCAGATTGCCCGATACTTTTATTTTCTGTAAAAAAGTATTCCGGTTTACGGCATTGTCTTCTGCCATTGCTATCCTGAACTGCATAGGCTTCAAATTTGAGGTATTTCGGACCTGTAGGAAATAATCAAATTGTAGTAGGGCCTATCACTACGGTAGTGCCGGAAGGTATGGCGGGTTTCCAGCCTACCAGCCATCCGCCGTTAGCTGCCCGGTTGCGCATATTCTCCATTCCGTTGCCCCCGGCAGTTAATTTACTATTTTCTGTCCAGATACCCCGGCCATTATCGGTGATTGTTATTTGCCAGTTGTCCGTTGCTTCAATATGTATCCGTACCCGGTTGCCCCCGCTGTGACGTACGGCATTTACCAGCGCCTCCTGTACAATCCGGTACAGATGAAAGGCCTGCGTAGGTGGCAAGGCTATATCCTGCGATATATTCTCGGTCACATCTATTTCTATCTGGGGATAGCTGGGTGTAATCCGTTTTACGAGAATTTTTAACCGGTCGCTGATAGCAGTAAGTGTAAGGGCTTCTTTATTAAGCGCCCATATGGTATCGCCCAATTGCGACACAATGGCCCTGGAGTTATTGTGCAATTCGTGCAATGCTATTATCTCCTGGTCATTGCGCCCTTCGGTATGGATCACATCCAGGTTAGAAGCAATAGAGGCGGCATAGGCACCCAGGTTGTCGTGCAGGTCGGCCGCTATCCGTTTACGTTCGTTTTCCTCTGCTGTGGCCACAGCTTTCTGCGCCATATCCTTTTCCTTATCCAGCATAAGGCGCACTTTCAATTTTTCGCGGCGGCGATAACTTTCAAAAAGGATGAGGGCCACTACTGCCACAAAGATCACTGCTGCTACGGTGAGATAAAAAAGGTTGTTCTTTCGGGTAAGATCCAGTTTCTGCTGTATGATCAGGTTCTCCTTTTTTTGTACTTCGTATTTGGTCTGCACCTCGGCAATAGCCTGGGCCGAATTGGCGAGATAAAAAGAGTCCTTTGCACTGATAATACGTTCCAGTGTTTCCTGATATAATGAATCCCTGCCTGCATATTTATAGGCGCGGGCAAGAGCCTGATAGTAATCGAGGCGGAGGTTTACGTTGTTGGCAAATATCCGGCCGACCGGTTGAGAAGAGTCAGCGACATTGCCCCGGAGAAGAGCCTGCTGGCATAGTTCAATGGCCTTGTCGGCCTGCCCGGTTTCGAGGTAGAAATCAACGAGAGCCAGGTTATCATCGAGCCACATAGCGCCATCATTGGTCTGGCGACGCACATCGATCATTTGCCGCAAGGCCGTTTCTGCCTTGTCAAACTCTTTTTTACGGATATAGATAGAGGACTGGCGTTGCAGGGCATGCGCCAGATTGGACAGGTTTTGCTCTTTACTAAACAGCCCCACTCCTTTGCGGATATAATACTCGGCAGAGTCAAGTTTTTCGAGTTGCAGATAGGCATCGGCCATATTGGTATAGATGGCAGCCAGTACTGGTTCATAACGCAGGTCGTGGGTATTATAGATCAATGCCCGCTGCAGCCAGGTAAGCGCTACACGCGGAGCACTTCGTTGCAGGGCTACTGAGCCAATGGTATTGATATTGGCGCCAATAGTGAGTGTATCGCGGTATTTTTCGGCTTCATTGACCAGTTTGTAGAGTACGGTCAATGCATCGGAATAGCGCAACTGACCACCCAGGTATAGCGCTTTTTGTCGCTCGAGTTTAAATTTGAGATCGCGGATACTGTTATCTTCTGTGCGCAGGGTTTTGATTACGGGCTCTATGACTGCAAGGGCCGTGTCGATCCAGCCCCAGCGATAATGCATATTGGCAATAGCCAGTTCTGCCAGCACCCGGTCGCGCTGGTCTCCTACCCTGGCCGCCAGCCGACGGGCATAGTTTGCATAATATTCCAGTGTATCGCGATGCAGGCTACGGCTTTCTTCACAAAGCTGTAGGATGGCTTTTAGTTTTCCCTGGTCTGTAGACTGTGTCCGGATCTGTTGTTTCAGGCTATTGATAATACGGGTCTGGGCTATGCCGGGAGCCAGCCATAAACCAGAGATGATCAGGAGGAAAAGAGTAGCCTTTTTCACTGATACCAAATATATTCATTGGCAGCTGGTTTTTTGACAGTGAGTGGCCGGTGACTACAAATTGAGTAGTTTCCGCTAAAACAAAAAGGCCATCCGTTGTGACGGATGGCCCTGGAAATATTTGCCTGCCGGGTTAGCCCAGTGCTACGCGTTTGAAAGCGGTAACCTGTACATCGCCGGATTGTTTGAGGTATTCACCCACTGTTTTGCCGGCATCTTTTACAAAAGCCTGTGCAGTGAGGGTATTTTCTTTGAAGAATGCACCCAGTTTGCCTTCAGCAATTTTGGCCAGCATTTCGTCTGGTTTGCCTGCCATTTTGGGATCTTGCTTCATTACGTCTACGATGATGGCTTTTTCACGCTCTACCACATCGGCAGGTACGCTGCTGGCGTCAACCGCTACGGGGTTGAGGGCTGCGATCTGCATGGCTATATCTTTACCGGCTTCAGCAGCATCTTTATTAAGACCTACCAGCACACCGATACGATAAGCTCCGTGGATATAAGAAGCCACATAAGGTGCATCTACTCTTTCAAACTTGGTGATACCGATCTTTTCACCGATAGCAGCCAGTTTGTCGTTGATAAGGTCAGCAACTTTTGTACCGTCTACGATAGTATTGCTGAGCTCTTCTGCAGAGTTTACATTATTAGCGATGGCCGCATCGGCAATGCTTTGAGCAAAGGCGATGAAGTCAGCATTTTTAGAAACGAAATCTGTTTCGCAGCTGATGCAAACCACGATACCGCTTTTGTTGTCGGCAGTAGTCTGAGCGATCACCACACCTTCTTTCGCTTCACGGTCGCTTCTTTTAGCTGCTACTTTCTGGCCTTGCTTACGCAGCCAGTCAATGGCGGCTTCGAAATCGCCATTGGTTTCTGTAAGAGCTTTACGGCAGTCCATCATGCCGGCACCAGTAGCCTGGCGCAGTCTGTTGATATCCTGAGCACTGATTGTTACAGTTGACATATTCGTTCGTTTAAGATAAAAATGAAAAATGGAAAGCGGGTCTTCTGCTTACCGGTTTCACTATTCATGAAAGCGGTACATCACAGTAGGCCTTGTTCCTTATCTTCTGCCACCGGGGGCACCACCACCGGGAGTACGGCGACGTTGGCCACCACCACCCTGTCCACCACCAGTACCCGGACCACGACCACCGCGGCCACGGCCACCGCGACCACCTTCAGCCTGAGCTTCAGCTTCGAGGCGGGCAGCGCGTTTTTCTTTTTCGTCATCAGCGTTATCGTCGCTGTCTTCATCTTTGGCAGCCTGACGCTCAGCCAGACCTTCAGCGATTGCAGCAGCCAGATAGTTAACGATGATAGCGATAGACTTGGTAGCGTCGTCGTTGCCGGGGATAGCGAAGTCAACTTTATTGGGATCGCAGTTGGTATCAACCACACCAAAAGTTGAAATACCCAGGCGTTTGGCTTCAGCCAGAGCGATGTGCTCATGACCGATATCTACCAGGAAAAGAGCGGCGGGTACACGACCCAGTTGAGCGATACCACCCAGTACCTTCTCCATTTTATCTTTATCGCGGGAAAGCGTGAGACGCTCTTTTTTAGTGATGCTGTCGAAAGAACCATCGCCCAGCATTTTCTCGATGCTTTGCATCTTCTTCACGCTCTTACGAACGGTGTTGAAGTTGGTCAGCATACCACCCAGCCAACGTTCTGTAACATAAGGCATGTTTACACGTTTGGCGCACTCGCTCACGATATCCTTAGCTTGCTTTTTTGTACCTACGAAGAGGATTTTTTTACCGCTACGGGCAATTTGCTTCAGTGCGGCAGCAGTTTCCTGCAGGCATTCAACGGTCTTGTTCAGATCGATGATATGGATACCTTTCTTTTCAGCAAAGATGTAAGGCAACATCTTGGGGTTCCATTTCTTTTTGAGGTGACCGAAATGAACACCAGCTTCCAGCAGTTGCTGTTGTAAGGATGTATTATTTTCCATTGTCTGTTGTTATTATTAGTTGATGATTGAACCGGGTGGTAAACCAGGCCAGCAGCCTGACAATCCAAACCGGCAGAACAAAGCCATTAGCGTTTGCTGAACTGATAGCTCCTTCTCGCTTTCTTGTGACCGAATTTCTTTCTTTCCACAGAACGAGGGTCGCGTTTCAGCAGACCGGCGGCTTTCAGTGCAGGGCGAAACTCAGGATTGAGATCAACCAGTACACGTGAGATGCCCAGCATGGCAGCTTCAGCCTGGCCTTTAATACCACCACCAGCAGCATTGATCTTAACGTCAAATTTGCCAACAGCATCGATGGTTTTAAAGGGGCGCTCTACCTGATTTTGCAGGTATACCAGCGGAAAATATACTTTGTAGTCTTTGTCGTTTACAGTGATCTTGCCGTCTCCTTTGCTCAGGAAAACGCGGGTCACCGCTTCTTTCCGACGTCCTACGCCATTTTTTTGCTTTTCCATTTATGTTATTTTGTAGAATGTAAAAATTGAGGCTCATACCCGGACAACCCGGATACCGATGCCGGTTTAGAATTTCAGCTCCTTGGGTTGTTGTGCAGTATGCGGATGCTCAGCACCTACATACACAAATAACTTTTTGTACATCTTGCGGCCCAGTCTGTTTTTAGGCAGCATACCCTTTACAGCACGCTCGATTACCACTTCAGGACGACGTTTCAGCAGATTGCTGGCTGTTTCTTCTTTCAGACCACCAGGATAACCGGTGAAATGGTCATATACTTTCTGGTCCAGCTTGTTACCTGTAAGTACAACTTTCTCACAGTTGATCACGATGATATAATCACCTGTGTCAACGTGGGGAGTGTAAGAAGCTTTGTTTTTTCCGCGCAGAATGGCGGCAATTCTGGAGCACATACGACCTACGGTTTGATTAGTACCGTCCACAACATACCAGTTGCGCTTAACGGTAGCCTCGTTCGCATGTTTGGTAGTGAAATGTAATTTACTCATTTTTAAAACTTTGTGCCGATCTATCGGCGGTTTTAGGTAATTTGACAACTGAGCTATCCCTCTATTGTCACCCTTTCCGGTTGCCCGAAATTGGGGTCGCAAAGATAGCGAGGCGACTGTTGTTTTCCTACAAACAGGACAAGTATTTTTCATCGCACTTTTGTATTAGATTGAAAATCAATAAAAAAAATGAATGGAAAAAAAAGTCATGAAAAAGAGTTGGTATTTTGCCAACTACTTGTAGCTTTGTGACGGCTCTTTGTCAGGAAAATACCATAAAAGTGTGTTTATTTTCCCCATGCCAGGTCTGATGTCATAAGTAGGTTGCACTTTCTTAAACCTTATTTTATGACAATAATATATTTGAACCGTGTGAATGAGTTTGCACAAAAACATGCGGAAACCCGCAAAAACCTGGCTACCTGGAAATGGACAGTAGAGAATGCCAATTGGAAATCCAGTAAAGATGTGCTGTTTGATTTTCCCCGCGCACGTATGCTCGGGAAGAACATGGCCCGTTTTGAAATTGTCCATAATAAATACCGCCTGGTAGCCTTTGTTGATTACGAAGATCAACTGGTCGAAGTGCGGTTTATTGGTACACATGCCGAATATGACCGTATAGATCCTGCCAGTATTTAAACCTTATAAACCTTCATACTATGAAACAATGGTATCTCATCGAAAATGCGGATGAATATGCCGCCGCCTGCGTTCGCTACGAACAGGTACGCGAAGCTGCCAAAGGCAGTGAAGACCATCGCGAAAAAATGCTGCTTGCCCTTCTTATCAGCACTTACGAACAAAAACAATGGAATGCTCCCGATCTTGATCCTATCGAACTGATCAAGATACGTATGGAAGAATTTGGCTACACGGCCTCAGATCTTGCCCGGGTATATGGCGATAAAGGCACGGTGAGTAAAGTGCTCCATTATAAACAGGCCTTATCGCTTACCATGATCCGTAAGTTCAGCAATTTTCTGCGTATTCCTCCCGAAGCGCTTACCCGGGAGTACTCGCTTACAGGCCACGCCTGATTCTATTACAAATCACTTAATACAGTGCTCATATATGAGCACTGTATTGCTTAAATTGCCGGGCTCAAATCCCCAACGATTATGCTTACCCATGCTCTTGGCCGCTCCAGTTTTGGCAACCCCGCTCATACAGGCAACCTTTTGTCTTCTGAAGAAGCTTATGCATTGCTGGAAGAGTGGATTCCCAATGAACGGCTTCGCCTGCATATGAAGCAGGTAGCTGCCGTTATGAAAGCCTGGGCTCTTGAAAAAGAGCAGGCCGATGAACTCACTGCCCGTAAATGGGAACAGGCCGGCCTCCTGCATGATGCTGATTGGGAAAAATATCCCAACGATCATTGCCGGATCATCATCGAAGAGCTGGAACGCCGCCAGGTCGATCCGGATGTGATCCATTGCATTGCATCGCATGGCCCCCGGTATTTTGGTGTCGAGCCTCAAAGCAATATGGATAAGATGATCTATGCCTTTGATGAATTATCTGGTTTTATTCATGCAGCGGCCCTGGTGCGCCCCGACAGATATGAAGGGCTTGAAGTAAAAAGTGTATTGAAACGACTGAAAAGTTCCTCTTTTGCTGCGCAGGTAAGCCGCGAAGATATTGCTGATGCCGTAGCCCGTATTGACTACAGTCTCGAAGAGCTGATCCAATTCATTATCGATCATCAACGCGGTGTGTTATGAAAAAAATCATCTGCATCGGCGAAGCATTGATAGATATGATCTGCACCGACAGGGGTGAAAAATTATCAGACGGACAGCATTTTATTAAAAAACCGGGTGGTGCCCCCACCAATGTAGCTGCAGCCATAGCAGCACTGGGCGGTCGCGTGGATATGCTGGCAAAAGTAGGTGCCGATCCTTTTGGGCAACACCTCAAAGAAGTGCTGGAGTCCTTTGGTGTAGGTACCCGATGGCTGCTGCAGGACACACATCACTTCACCACTCTTGCCTTTGTATCATTACTGCATGACGGAGAGCGCGATTTTTATTTCAGCCGGGGCGCAGACGGACAGTTAAGCACATCAGACATTCATGCGCTTGACCTGCAGGAGTATGGCTTTGCTCATTTTGGATCAGCAACCGCTTTTCTGCCGGGGCCTCTGCAGAAAAGCTATGTGTGGCTGTTGCAGGAAGCCATCCGGCAAAAACTCTTTATCAGCTTTGATCCGAATTATCGTCACCTTCTTTACAAAGAATGCCAGGATTCTTTTATTGAACAATGCTGGCATTTCCTGCATCACTGTCATTTCTTCAAATTGAGCGATGAGGAAGCATTACTGATAACCAGATGTACAAATCTGGAAGAAGCCGTCACTCATTTGTTGCAGCAAACCAGTTGTCCTTTTGCAGTTACACTGGGTAGCGAGGGCACACTGCTGGGGTACGGAGGAATCACTTATCCTGTAGCCAGCATTCCTATACAGCCTGTGGATACTACCGGAGCAGGCGATGCTTTTGTAGGAGCCGTATTGTATCAGTTACAGCAAGCAGATAACCCCCTGTTTCAAAACGACAGCCTGGCCTACTGGCAGCAGTTAATAACCCTGGCCAACAGAGCCGGCGCCCGCACCTGTGAGTACCTGGGTGCGATGGAAGCATTCAAACATTTAAATAGAACGATTTTTGACTAATCCACCTCCTGTGCATCTGCTTTTATAAACGATACCGGTGTGCCAGGTCAAGATAAACACCATTGGTCCAGCCAAACCCGTCCTGACCGACATACTCGCCTCCTCCTGCATCCAGGCCTGTGTCTACTACATTGTACTTTTCCATCATTTTGCCACTACGCTGATATACTTTGCGGTTGAGCGATATCCAACGGGTGGCTATCTCTCTGGCCAACTCCGTGAATCCATACGTCTCAAGACCCTGTATCGCCATCCATTGAAGCGGGGCCCATCCGTTTGGAGCATCCCATTGCTGACCGCTTACATGTAATGTGGTAAGGAGGCCACCTGGTTTTAAAAAATTATTGGTCAACTGGCGCGCCACGTGCATCGCCTGCTCTGCAGTAGCTATGCGTGCAAATAAAGGAAAGGTTGCCGCCAGCGTACGGCAGGCAGAGCGGCTTTGCGTTACAAAACTGTAATCGAAATAAAACTCCTGTTTATCATCCCAGCAATAATGCTGTATAGCGGCTGCTCTTTTTTTTGCCTTTTTCCTGAACTCTATTGCTTTTTCTCTTTGTGCAGTCATATCTGCTCCGTAAGCGATCAGTTGCTCCAGCTCATAAAGCAGACAATTGAGATCGACAGGAATAATATTGGTTGTATTGATGCTGGCAAATGCATCGGGATCAATAAACCAACGGCTGCTAAAGTCCCAGCCTGAAGCAGCCCCTGCACGAAGATGCCGGTAGATCAAATGGTCAGGCTGAGAGCTGTGTGCTGCCAGTTCTATATCCTGCCGGTATGCCTCGGGGCGTGGCGTATCATATATATCCCAATACCGGTTGAGGTATTCTCCACCGGGCATGCGCACAACCTGCAGTGTGGCTCCCGGGCCTGTCAACGATCCGGCATCACTCATCCACCAGGTATACTCCAGTTCCAACGGTTCGAGATAACCGGGCAGCACTTCTTTTCCTTTCGTCTGCATCAACAGCCGGACCATCTGAGCAAAAAACGGGGGTTGTGAGCGACCTAAATAATAAGTACGGTTACCATTGGGTATATATCCGATATGCCGGATGAGGTAGGCAAAGTTGTCGACCATGTTTTCCAGCATACCTGTTTGTCCCGTCAGGGGTAACCCCAGCATAGTAAAAAAACTATCCCAGTAGTAGGCTTCACCAAAGCGTCCTCCCGGAACGATATAGGGAAGCGGCAGTTGTATAAGCGAACTGTTTTCGGCAACAGGCAGCCGGGTAAGATGCTCCCAGAGCAATACCAGGTGCTCTTCAACAGTACGGGCTTTGTGATATATGCAGGAAGAACCAGCAGGCAACGGGGCGTTGAAATACTGGCTGACAAATGCGGCAAGATCAAAACCATCCTGCCTGCATTGCCGATGATAGGCTTCCACTATGACAGGTAATGGCTGCAAGGGAATACAATCTACAAAGGTCTTGCTATCCGGAAATACGGCCCCCAGCTGTACATCTTCGAAAAGCGGATGTGCTTCATAAATTGCTGCTGCCATTGATGCATTGCTTATTGAAGGAATGGATTACTAGTGATGGCCTGCGGCCAACGACACCGTTTCCTCATTCACACTTTTCTGCCGGCTGAAAAAAATGATACACAGAACCAGTATCGCCATTGGCACGAGTGAAAAATAAAATGCTTTTGCTCCTCCGATACTTTTAAACAGATACCCTACCAGTCTTGATCCCAATGTGCCTCCCACAGCCGAGTATACTACGAGCAGAGATGCCATTGGACTATGCAACGGTTTTTCTGTGGCACTCAGTACAAATGAATTGATAAGCGGGTATAAGGGAGCCAGGAAAAAACCGATCAGGGGAAATATATACCCAATGAGTGGCACATCTGCCAGCGAATCGGTACCCAGTGGTTTTACATTACCTGTTTCCGGTAATACCAGTATGACCATGGATGCCGCTCCGGCAAGACAGATCAGCAGTATCCAGGTCCAGGGTATTTTTTTAACCAGTTGCGAGGCTACATAACGACCCAGCGCTATCGACAGCATCAGGATCACTGCCATATACACACTGGTCCGCTTGCCCAGGTGTAATACCGTTTCGTTAAAACGGGGCAACCAGCTCATAATCCCCTGCTCCGTCATTACATACATAAAGGCCGCAATAATGAATACAAATACAAGAGGACGACGATGCAGCAGCAGCATCTGGAAAAAATCATTTTTAAAACTGGTGCCCGGCTTTGCATACTGCAAATTGAACCTGGTACCAAGCAGCAGCAGGAATGAAAGGGCAATAAGGCCTGCCAGTAATAAGTATATACGTAACCAGGCGTTGGGGTCTGTATCGCTGTAAAACAGGGGGAAAATAATATATCCGGCTGCTATACCAATCATGAAAAAGCTTTCAATCGCACTCAGCAGGCTTTTGTGCTGGCTGTCTGTGGAAGTGACCAGGCCAATCAGCGTATAGACGGACACTTTTACCACGGCAAAAGAAATGCCCACGCAGGCAAACAGCAGTTGAACTGAGGCAAAGGAATTACCAAAGTACATAGTCAGGCAACCGGCAAATACCAGTGCCAGCGCAATCAGCATGCCCCGTTTATATCCGAGACGTGGTAAGAAAGCACCAATCACAAATGATACTGCGGCTATTGACAGGTCTTTGAATGCCTCCAGCGAACTGGCTTCCAGTTCATCGACATGATAGGTATTGATGGATTGCTGAATAAGTATGCCTACACTGTTAAGCAGGATGGCAAATACGAAGTAATTAATAAAAAGCGCCAGCTTAATCCGGAAATTTGACATAGGCAATCGTTTTGATGGCAGGGATTAAAAACGCTTCGCCATGATCTGCTCTATAAGGAACCGCCAGGTACCAGCACAGCATCCAGTGTCACCTCACGGGGTGTCGTATTATTGACCAGACAGGACAACATCTGAGAGAAGGCCAGTTTGCCCAGTTTGAAGCCACTTGTTTCCACATAGGTGATCCTGGGTTTATACAGTGTGGGGATCAACCCATTACTGATACTGATGACCCCAATATCTTCCGGCACACGCAGATTGAGTTCGTGAATAGCATACATAACGCCGATCAGGATCAGATCGCCCATGCAAAAAACAACATCATACTTTCCTTTTTCCTTCAATGCTTCCAGTGCTACTTTTCTGGACTCTACAATACCTTCCGGATAATCAATGTCAACAACAGTATCGGGAGATTGACTGGCAAAGGTTTCTTTGAACGATGCACAACGCATTTTCGTAATACTGAGGTGCGGATGCCCAAAAAGTCCCAATACGCTTTTTTTCTTTTTCTCAATAATCGCATTGGCGGCAATCGCTGCGGCAGTACTATCGGCCTGGCAAACTTTATTGTACCCTTCTGCTTCGGGTACACGGTCAAAGAAGACAATAGGAACATCCATCTCGCGCAGTTTGCGGAAGGGGGTCATGTCTTCTATTTCTGTGGAAATAGAGACAAAAAGCCCCATGATCATACGTTTACGAAACAGTTGCAGATTGGCCATTTCGATCTGCAACTGATCGCGCGATTGCATGATCAGGAGTGAGTAGCCATGCAAACGCGCTTCTTCTTCTACTGCGGCAATAAAGGAATCGTAGAAAAAATTATCAACCGAAGGTACCAGGATGCCCAATACATTACTTTGCCTCGTACGAAGCTGTACTGCATTGTTGTTAGGTTCGTATTCCAGCGCTTCGGCCAGTTCTTTTACTTTTCTTTTGGTGGAGTCGGCAATATCAGGGTGGTCTTTGAGTGCTCTGGACACAGTGGAAACACTTATCCCCAGAACAGTGGATAATTCTTTGAGAGTACTTTGTTGCATAATTACCCCCGTCGTTTAGTTTGATACCAAATAAGCAATCGTATCACAATATAAAAAAAATATGCGCACCAGTCCAGTGGTTTTCACCTGACTTTGGTTCGCATATGATCTTTACTGATAAACGCTATTGATAACGGCTGCTGGCGGGTTGAAAACTGCGCCAGCTATGCCAGAACTCCTGATAGGCGGAGAGAGGTCTTAATGAAGGTATACTATCAATTGATGTGCCGTCTATACGAAATCGTGTGTTGTTCTGATACAGCGTATCGCCGGAAAGCCTAAAAAACAAATCCTTTTGTGGTCTTTCCAGCGCAAAAAAACTTTTTCCATCGCCAGCCAGCGCCAGCAGTAATGGTTGTCCGCCCAGGGTATCCTGAATAAGCCGTTCCTGTTTCAACCTGTTCCAGTCATAGGCACGCCGGCTTTCTCCGGTACTTATTCCGATCACCCACGATTTATCATTCCACGAAAGACTATCAGAGCCGGTCAGTGATTTGCGGCTGCTGCCATTTTCGTAATTGAATGTACTGTCATAGTGTGATACAAATGCCGGATCCGGCTGCATGATCAGTGATCCGGGATTGAGTTGCAGCCATTGCCGCAAAGTGGTTTGTGTACTAAAGAGCTCTTTTAGTTTAGTGCCTTTTAATTTACCAGCCACCGCCTCTCCTGTTGCCTGGCGCCACCAGCTATGTGTTTCTTCATCTTCGAGCATGGCATTGAAATGATCCATTCCAACCAGTCTGAAACGGGTGGGTTTTCCGTTTACAACCGGTTCAAAGATGCGCCCTGTGCGGCACACGGTGCAATAAGTTACCAATATAGGTTGCCCGTTGATACGATCCTGTACCTGGTGATGATAGCCAATAAACTGAATAGGATATGCTTTTGCCACATCGCCGATACGGATGCCAACCACCAGCCGGTTTGTATCCACCTGGCTGGATACGGCATTGGCCATGGCCAGTGTGCGTGGCTGACGAAACATCTGATCGGCGGCCATTACGAAGTTGGCAAAATAGACGATTGCCGCCAGTAACAATATGGGGAAGATCAGCAGCCATTTTCTGCGCCATTGCGAACGAAGCAGGCCTGCAATCATTATTATGCCAAAGACAGCCCTGAAAACCCAGCGCCAGGTATACAGAAAGTACGCAAGTGGCAAACTGTTCATACGCTGACTGCCCGGCATGGGCATAATAAAATATACATTGGCCACTTCAAACAACAGTAGACCCAGCCAGCCGATCCAGAACATTTTTTTCATGGAATCCGTTTAGTTTAGACAAATAAAGCTCCATCAGCCATTCCCGTATACAGGTATCATCTTCCTGTTATCCGTAATGGTTTTACCATCTTTATTTATTTCCTGACAGGTACATATGAACGCCTGCTTACCGATCGTAACTTGAACTGAGGTAGCCCAATCATATTATAACCGTACTACAAAAGATACACTTCCATTACGTCCATCTGAGGGCCAGATACCAGGTCCGGGATAAAAAGTAGGACGCTTGGTAAAATACTGCTCATTGAGCAGGTTATTGATATTGGCCCTTACCTCCAGGTTGCCCGAAATGCGATAGGAAGCATTTGCATCAAGCAATCCATATGAAGGCACAAAACCCACGGCTCCCGTGGTCTTCAACGGTTCTTTTGTATTCAACGCATCGGCGTATGAACTGGCGGTAAAACTGTATAGCAGCGAAAAACTGGCTTTGCGGTAACGAACAGACGCTCCATTGCGCGTGATGAGAGCCGGAGCAGACTCTACCTTATTGCCGCTTACATCTACATTATTATTCCCTGATTTTACAAATGCATCCCGGTAACGTGCATCAGTGATTGCAGTAGAGCTAAACAGGGTAAGCCCCATTTTACCGGACAACATAAAATCTGCCTGCACAAAAATCTCGAGCCCTTTGGTAAATGAATTGCCGATATTGGTGCGGTAGGTGTAGAAGTTACCCAGATTATCGGTCTCGGCCAGCGTACCAAAACGGTTATGATAGCCGAGTATAAACGCATTTACATCCCAACGCAGGAAGCGCCAGCTGCCCCGGAATCCCAGTTCTGCATTGTATCCTTTCGCATCCTTGATATCCGGATCTACTTTTTCATATAGTGAACCCGGAATCAGATCCTTGAACAGCATGGGATGATATGCCTGTGACCAACCTCCATAAAATTCGCCGGCGCTATTTAACCGGTAAGCAAAATTGACGCCCAGCAGAGGAAAGCGATGACGGATGCTAACCGGCAATTCATTGGCTGGATAATATACAATAGTGCCACTCATATCGGTTTTACCCGATTCTACCCTTGCGCCAGCATTTATGCTCAAACGTGAGGTGATCTCAAATTTGTTTTCGGCAAAAAAAGCAATATTGCTGGTACGCAAATGCACGTCTCTGCCCCACACGGGATCTACCAGTGTAAGATCGTATTCGGTACCAGCCGTGCCCTTGCCCAATTGTGTGCGGTGCAGATCATTGTTCATATACTGCAATCCCGCTACCAGTGTATGTGTACGGGCGCCGGTTTTATACTCCTGCAATAGCCGCAGCTCATTGGTATAACTGTTGAACCGGTCAATATCCACCTGCCGGTTGTTGTACTGCATGGTAGCGGCATTGATGGTATCCATTACATTGGTAGGTTTATCATACTGTACACTATTACGTTTGCCCAGTACTGCAGAACTCATCAGTTGTATGCGGGTGGCGTCTGCCAGTTGCCAGTTGATAGTAAGGGAGGGCACATGAATATCGGGACTGAAATAATTACGCGAGCGGGTAGCCTGCCGGGGATTCTCATTAAACATGCTATCTGTCAACGCACCGGGTATGCGATACAGGTATTTGGACCGCGACCAATCCAGTCTGATAGACAAACGTGGAGAGGCCTCATAGGTCAGCGTCACAGATTGTGCTTCCGACTCTGTTCGTTCATTATCCCGGTAACCATTTCTTGATTTACGATGCATGTATGCGTAATACCGGAATTTGCCCGACTTGCCTCCGATGGCATTGTAGGTGCTTAACAGATTAAAGCTTCCCAGGGTATTGATACTTTCAAATGAAAAAGGGCGGGTCGTATCTCCCTGTTTGGAAATATAATTGAGCATGCCGCCAAACTGTGCACCATATTGAAGTGATCCGGTGCCCCGCACCAGCTCAATGCGGGCAATACTTTCCATGGGCATGCTGTAATGACTGGCAGGGTAACCATACATGTCTGAGTTGGTCAGCGCACCGTCTTTGCGGATATTGAATTCCCATCCACGATGCGGGTCAAGCCCGCGTGCCGCAATATTTACCTGATTGCCTGCTCCATCCATATCGTACACAAACACACCGGGTATTTTGGCAAACAGCTGCCGGCCTGTTTTGTTGGTAAGATCGGCCGGACTTTGGGCCAGGTCAATGACTTCCGTTTTTTTACCTGAAAAAATAAAAGTACCCTGGATAGCCGGCAATGGTTTAATAATATTCTGATTAAGATAGGCTGTTATTACTACGCTGTCGAGTGATTTGGTTTTACCGAGTGTATCCTGCTGTGCTACGAGCAGCATGGGTAAAAGAACAAAGCCTGCTCCTAAAATTTTTCTCCTCATAACTAAAAGATTAAAAAGAGGCGTCCGTAAAGAATTACAACGCCGTAAATCGAATGCTTATATTGTATCAAACTTATATGACCCGTATAGCACTGAAGCTATAACGGAGGATTTTTCGGTTTTAAAAAAGGGCGTCCGTAAAGAATTACAACGCCGTAAAATCGAATGCTTATATTGTATCAAACTCTTATGCAAATCCCGCAGTACTGATACGGCAGCGATTAAATGTTTTACAGTTTTTAAAAGAGGGCGTCTGTAAGGAATTACAACGCCGTGACGAATGCTTATTGAAATAACCGATTTACAATTTTATTCGGCACCATCGGTACGGGCTCTCGCTACCGCATAGTTGCCTACGTTTGTACCTACCACCAATCCGATCTCACAATCGCTGCGGTAATGGATTCCGCCATACATGCGCGACATGGATGCCTCCTGGGCCATGGCCTTATAGCTTTCTGCCTTATCCGGTACAATATGGCCCAATATGGCAGCAGCAGCACCACTGAATGTGGAATGCCCGGATATGAATGCCGGGAAATTGGGAATACCGGTGAGTGTCTTAATACGCGGATCAAGCTGGGCAGGACGCGGATTGAAATAATGATATTTGGTATCCCAGCACACAATGGCTGCATCCATTAGTGACATATTCAGCAAAGCCATATTACGTGCCCAGCGTACTTCACTAAAATTGAGTTTAATAAAATCTTCCGCAGCAATCAGGTCCCAGTGACCGGGAGGCGTAGAGGTGCCCACACCATCGGCCCAGTAATGCACAATACGGATACGCTCCCTGGTGGGATTATTGACGAAACTGAGAATCTCCTCCGTCTCCTGTTTCATCAGATCGCTCTTAACGGGAGGGGGTGCATCGGGACGAAGTGAAATGGTAGTGAGTGAATCAAATAAAAATGCTTTCACTTTACCAAACAGTGGCAGCATGGGCGGGCGGCGTGGTACTTCGAGGCTGTACCAGGGAGTTTCGCCACGGGCAATACAATCTGTTTCAAGTTGTGTCCACTGTTGTTGATTGCCTGCAGCGGCACCGGCACGGTCGCCACGGGCGCGTGTTACAAATTTTTGAGCTACCGCACGACCCAGTGCTTCGCCTGCTTCCAGATCGCTACGCACATTGGCTCCTGAGATAAGACGGGCTCGTTTATGTTCTTCTGCTTTCTGATTGATATAATCCTGCTCGCCGGGAAAGAGTAGCTTCAGTAGTTCTACGGCTGCTCCGGCTACTACAGCATCTTCGGAAGGATAAGAAGGCAGTGTGTTTTTAGGCACCAGCACCTTCAGAGTAGTATCCACGCGATAGGGGGCGGCACGGTTATAGGTTGTCTTATAATGCCAGGCGGCCACCAATGCATCATACTGTGCAGCACTTATGTAGGCATAAGCCCGGGCTGCATAAGGCGGGTTGGCAAAAGGAAACAGGGGATATGCTAATGGGTTATTAGCATTGGGAAACGGATAAGTGCCGTCTGCATTCTGATAGGGAGGCAGGTTGTATTTAGCCACCAGCTCGCGCAGTATTTCGTTCCAGCGCAGTATGGCCCCGGCACTCCAGTATTTAACAATACGTTCTTCTTCATCGCTGATGTTTTCCTGCCAGCCTTTGATCTCGTTGATCTGAGCAATATATTCAGGAGTATTGGTAGCAATAGGAGCAGCTACGGCAAATTCGGTAGCACTTGTCAGCAACACGGGTTTCCATGTACCTGCATTCATATCCTGGTTAGAGGGATTGAGTGCAGGAATATTATCGGTACGCCCTTCCACATCTTTATTACAGGCAGTAAAGAAAAGCGCCAGACTACCCAGGGCAGCAATGCCTGTGAAAATGAACTTTTTCATATTAGTTGGTTTTTGAAGGGGTTTTTGCAGATGTTGTTTTCTTACTCAGATCAAATACATAAAACAGGGAACCGTAGAAACCGGTAGCCTGGCCCATGTTGCGGCCTGCTATAGTCGTATTGCCTCCGGCTACAATAGACAGTTGAGGCAACCAGGGTAATACATACTTGAAATTGGCCCCTACGGTAGTTGCATTCATCCGGTTGCTGGGAAATGGCATGTTGTTGCGGGTGATATCAAAGCCTCCCAGCGTAGTCCAGTTATTGACTACAGCCTCTGCAATCAACCGGTTATTGCGCCAGCCTGCCCTGAAATTGAACATGGCGGCATCCGGCATTTCTACCTTATTGGTATTATGCATGGTAGTAGTATAATAGGAATCGCGGTCGATTTCGATATTGCTGCGCAGCACATAGGTAGCCGATCCCGTTACAAATAAATTGCCCTGCTGAAAATCGGCCATTACACGCGCCTGCAGGGTTTTGCTGCGCAGACCGATTGAAAGGGGTAAAAAATCGGCTACATAATTGGTAAGCGGGAATGAAACACCACCGATACCAAAAACGGTCAGCTTACCACCGCCACTGGTGCGATGTTCATACCCTCTCCATTTGAGGAAGAGGCTGAGATCCTGCAGACCATCGAGACCACTCAGGGTACCGGCAGTGGCTTTTGTTTTCACGTATGGTACAGAAAACAATGCATTCAGTTTGCGGCTGATACCGTAGTTGCCCATCACGCTGTACATCTGGGTCGATACCCGGCCCAGATTAAGATTCTCGCGTTTGCGGGTACCTTCCCAGTAATTTTTCCAGCTGCTGTAGCTGTACATGGGGCCCACACAAAAGGCATTTTTCTCCATCATCAGCCCATCTATTTCAGTTTGGGCCTGCATGCGTGGTGTCAGCCCTATCAGCAGGGCCGGCAATAGTATTTTTGAAAGTGTTTTACATCGTGGCATAGTGCAGTTGTTTTTTGGGTTTCAGTTGCGTATGAGGTTAGAATTTTATACTCATTCCCAGGTTGATCACATAATCGGCAAAAGCAGCATCACCCTGCTGAAAAGTGCCGGTGGTTGCTGATCTTTCTTTATCGGTTACACTTTGTGTACGGTTGCGGGCCAGTGCAACCGGCACAGTGAGATACCAGTTTGTTTTTTTGCCCATCAGACTTACCCCGGGCTCGATAGCAATGGCATAGCCGGGTCGTCTGAACCCTTCGCTGCCACCAAACAGGTCGTATACGGGTATTCCATCGAATACGGCCGCCAGCCATGACTGTAATCTTGCCAGTCATATAGCTGAAGCCTGCACGCATCATATACTGGTCAGGTACGCTGCAAATAGTTTCATTAGCCAGAGCCGGAGAGAGTGTTTCGCGATACGTACGTGTGCCATTTACTTCGCGTGGATTGATCAGGTAAAATGCACTGGCATATACGCCAAGGTTGCGCGCGATATGGCGATAGGTATTGACTTCGGCAGTAAAGCCGGTACCACCATCGCCTAACTGAATGGATTGATCCACGGTGCGTAGTTCGCTGCTTCCATTGGGACCCACATTATGCCAGTAGTCCTGATAATTGTAATCACCGGTGGCAAACTTGATACCCATGCCTATCTGTATATTCCCTTTGTGTGCTTTTTTGGGATCAAATACCCAGTAATAAGCACTGGCACGGATATCGCCCAGGCCAAAAGATTCGGTATTGCGGCGCTCCCGTTTTACATATACGCCATTCACCAGTCCGTGCTCGTATAATGAAGAACGGACGTTGGAGAGCAATGGCATATTAAGACTCAATGACCAGCGGCTATTGAGTTTACGTACGATCGAAAGATCAAGTGCATGCGAATAGTTGATAACCTCTGTGTTCTGTTCGAGCCTTTCCTTTTGTTCTTCTTTGCCTTTAAAATGGCGAAATGATTTAAAGTAACGGTAGTTGGCATTGAATTGCCATTTGGTATTATCGGCAACGGGTTCCTGTAATGAACACGAAGATCCAGTGCTGCGTATGGCTACGCAACCCTGTGCTTCGCTATGCTGTTGCACGGCCAGCAGGCCCAGCAGCATAAAAAATTTTATGCGACGCATAAGTAAGTAGTATGGTTTTCGGGTACAGGAAGATCGGTTACTTCCTGAACTTCAGTTTCTGGACAATAAAATCGCCCACTTTCCGGCCATACTCTGTACTTACAATGCATGAACTGTGATAATGAATACCTCCATAAAAGCGGGCCCAGTTATTTTCTTCTGCTGCCTGCCTGAAAGATGTATAGGATCTGCTGGGTATTCCGAATTCCAGCTCAGAAGTATCAGTATATGCAAAGTTGTCACCAAATACCGATGTCAGTGCTTCTGCATTGGCAGCAGACACGGTAAAGTGACCACAGGTATATTCGGGGAAAGGGGGAGTTTGCAACAATGGTTGCCACTCGGGATCAATATATTTATTGATCACTGTTTCAGGACGCACGGTATTGTGACGGAATTTTTCGTCCCAGCAATGAATAAACGCGTCAAACTGAGCAATAGCAGTGATTGCATAGGCGAAAACTGTACCGGCATAATCATAGCCGGCCTTTTTGGCCGCAATACCTACTATCGCCATCCAGTGACCGGAAGGCGAAAATTTCTTGGTACCAAACATCACGTGACCTGATACGTTTAACTTGAACGGATTGTCGTCCCAGAAATTAGCGATATGCTTTTGCTCATCGGTCAGGTTGTCAACAGCATTTTTGATAGCTATGACCTCCTTATAATAAGCGCTGTTGGTGTCTTTGATATTGAAAGGAAGGGGGGGCGGGGGCGTAAACTGATCTGCGCTGTCCAGCGCCACGGTACGTATCTCCATCCAGTGGGGTTCCATGGCTGAAGTATAAGCGGGTGGTGTGGGCACCCAGCGACCAGGTGTATCAATGACGGTATACTTGGGCGCACTGCGTGTCTGTGCATAGTTGTCACCCTTACTCCATTTGATGATATGCTCTGCTACCTGACTGGCATAGGCCGATGTGGCTTCCAGCTCTTTGGCAGGCATCCCTTCATCACGCATCAGTTGCTTCAGGCTGTCTACATAGTTCTTCATGCTACCGGCAGGAAAAGTAACCGCTTCGCCTACCTGGCAAAAAGCCAGTAATGAGGCAAAATTAAAATTTACTCCCGCAGTACTATCCGGCGCAGGTACGGCTTTCAGGTCTTTGATCTGGCCAGCCAGTGAATAATATTGCCCGGGATAACCAGCCGCAATTACCTCATAGGCAGCTACACTGGCATACATGTAATTGCGTGATGCCACGATGGGACTGAAATTATTCCCCATAACCACTGTATTCAATTCATGTACCATTTCGCTGAACTGAATAGGGTTGTCTGCCAGTTTTTTATAGTTATCTCCTTTACCTGTGCATGATGTAAACAATACCAGCGCCAGCAGAGAAATACCAACAATTACTCTCACTTTCAATAATATTTTATCGCTAAATACAATTCCATCCATCTGCTTTTTGCAGAATGGAAAAATAAACGTTCAATCTGATTCAGGAAAAACGAATGTTTACGCCTGTATCTCAGGAGGCTGACCGGCTACTTCGGTGTAACAAACAGGAAGGGTTTGGGAAAAAACGGGGAAAGAGTGCCGGGATTGCTGTGCAATCACTGACAAATCGGGATAAGCGGTTTTGTTACTGTATTCGCTCCAGAAGTTTTTAGCAAAGCCTGCATAGTCACCGCCTTTTTTGTCGGATGACTGCTGATCGAGACCATTGGCCTTTTTATAATAATTAGAACCTGCGGCCTTGATCTCATCTTTGGCATTATTGGCGATACACTTCAGCACGAGAAAGCCATCGACCACTTTACTTTTGACATAGGTGTAATGTCTGCCATCTACTTCCACTTCGCCATAGTGACGTTCAAATTCGGGCTGACTGATCTGGTAAGGAACCTCAAGAGGAATTTTTAGCTCAATGAGTTCTGCTTCATCATACTCCTGGTTGTCGAGGCGGGCTTCCAGTTGCTGATCTGCCTGACTCTCCAGCAGACTGGTTATAATGCGATAGCCGTACCAGTTGAAGAACAGCATGAGCAGCAGGAATATGGCAGCTAATTTTCTCAAGGCAAATAATCACAAACAAGGTAAGATTTTTTTCAATAGCAATAAGGTCGTACCCTTATTTTATTTCGCCGTAAAATTCTTCTTTTCAGGTCTCCACTCCTCTGACGGTCAGATACTTCCGGTGAGCCCGTGCAACTGACCTCACCCGCACAATGCTTTTGGATATCATGACTGGTTTGGCAAGCCACAGGTCCGCTTTGCCGGATGCTGCCGGAGCCCTGAGGTAAACAGGGAATGACGTCCTGCTCGGGGTTCTGCAATCACCCAAAAAAGCGGATCCGGTACCACCGAAATTACTTTTTCCGGCAACCCTGCCACAGCACTACCCTGTTCAACGGTCATACAAAAAACAGAAAAGCGGTCATTTTGCAGCACATTGTTTTAGTAAACTCTGTGGTAAATTTGTTTGAGTTGCCTAACTACTAACCCGCATCGTCCATATGAAAAAAATACTTCTGGTACTGCTGGCGCTGGTCCTTATTTCGCTTTGCAGCATCTACCTGTTTATTCCCAATGTGGTGCAACACTCCAGCAGTCATTACTCTCCCTATCGTTATGATGCCCTGCTGCGGCGGCTCAAACAACCGGCCAACTGGCTTTGCTGGGCCGATAGCTCTTCCGTACTGGTAAAGGATGGTTTGCTTCACCTGAACGATGTCCGTTTTCGTGCCGATAGTTTTTCACAATCTGCTCTTTACTTCAGTCCGGTAGCTCCGGCAGAAGGCTATCAACTGCGTCTCAGCATCAGCCCGGTCAATGGGGATTCTGCACGCCTGCAGTGGGAATACCGCTCTGCCACTTCTTACAATCCTGTTTACCGTATCCGGCGATATAATCAAGCACAATCAGTGATCAGTGCGCTTGACCAGCTGTCTGCTCATACCAATCGATATTTCCGGCGCATCGAGGGCGTGTATGGTTTTGCGATCAATGAAGCGCTTATCAGCGATTCACTTTTAATTTCTACATCTGGCAACAGTACATCCTATCCTGATATTCCTTTTATTTATTCGCTTATTGATAAATTGTATAATTATCTGCAACAACACCATGCAGAAGCTTCAGGTGCTCCCATGCTCAATATTCTGAAGCAACCCGAAGGCGGTTATCTGACTCGTGTGGCATTGCCGGTAAGTGGTGAACTGCCGCAGCGCAATGATATCAGCTTCAAACGCATGCTGGCTGGTGGCAATATTCTCATCGCAGAAGTTAAGGGCGGCCCGGTACAGATTGAAAAAGCAATGGCACAGGTAGAGAACTATATCAGGGACTTCAAACGTATGTCGCCCGCCATACCCTTCCTGTCGCTTGTGACTGACCGGCGTCAACAACCAGACAGTACGCAATGGATCACCCGCATTTATTATCCGGTGATGTAAGTACCCCTATTTGCCGGCAAAATCAATCAGCAATGCGCTGTCGTTGTTTCGCACTACCAGGTAACACTGCCGGCCCGCTACATGCAAGGGCCGTATATACCTTATCTCTCCTGCTATCGGCAAACCGGGTATTGCCTGCACCTCAAAACGACCTTTGCCTTTATTGATCAGCAGTTGTCCGTAACTGGCATCGTAACGTCCCATTTCAATGTTGTTTCCATAATAATTACCGCCAATCAGGAAGTCGGGCAGATTGTTCCCATCCGCATCTACCGGCACTGCCGCTTTCAGCGGTGAAAGCTGGGCGTCGAACGGTAATGATTCAACAGAGAACTGAAGATTCCCTTTGTTAATGAGTACCGCGCTGCTGAAGTAATCGGCCGACCATTTGCCGGCATTTTCCAGCTCTTTGCTGCCAAACAAATCCTGCAGCGAGGCTTTGGCAAAATCAGCGGCGTATAAAAATTTTTTCTTCAGAAGGGGTATCTGCTTTTCCAGTTCCGCTTTGTTAGCAAACGGAATTTCCTTGTTCTGTAAATAATAGGTCAGTACCTGTTCTTTACGTCCGTTATGGTCAAAATCATAATAGTACAGGCGTACAGGCTGCTCAATGCTCGCCTTTAACCGGCTGTTCAATCCGAGATTTCCAGCCAGCAGATCGGGATAACCATCCCCGTTCACATCGGTAACGGTCAGTGAGTTCCACCATCCTTTTTGCGTGGTAAGTTCTTTACGCGTAAATATTCCCTGCTGATTGATGTACGCGGTAACTGCTCCCCACTCCAGTGCCAGCACCAGGTCCTGATCACCATCTTTGTCGAGATCTGTCCATACAGCCTGTGTTACAAAACCTGCTGTCATCAGTTCGGGAGCCACCTGAGCTGTCACATCGGTGAAATGGCCTTTCCCATCATTTTGCAGCAGGTAAGAAACCGGTGTTTGTCCATAAGCCCAGGGTACTGCACGAGCCCCTATGAAAAGATCCATTGCACCATCTCCGTTAAAATCATACGGCTGAATGCTTGATGCGGTGAGATAGAGACTATCAAACGCATCGGGCTTGCGGATCAGCAATCCACTGGCACTGCCCAGGTACAGGCGTGGTGTATTATGAAAATCCTTTCCGTAAAATTCATTGCCGCCACTCGCTATCAGCAGATCCGGATACCGATCGTTGTTTACATCTGTCCAGCAGGCATCCACATCCTCGTAAATGCTATCGGCCATCAATGCTGGTTGAGACATACGTGTAAAACGGCCATCAGCGCGTTGCACAAATACGGCGGCCTGCTGATTACGTGCTCCTCCGAGAAATATATCATCGAGGCCGTCGCCGTTTATATCGGCTACTGCCGCAGCGGGGCCTTCGGTAGATACCATATGCGGTATCAGTGGTTCGCGGTCAAACTCTACAAAATGATTTTCCCTATGTACATAATTCAAGCCTGCTGCTGCAGTGATATCCTGCATGCTGCGGCTCTCCGGCTTATACCTGTTTCTGATACGACTAAGATCAAATACTGGAAGCCCCTGACTGTAGGTCAGTTCAATCTGTCCTTTGCTGGTGTCCAGCCTCAACGGCTCACAGGTATTATCGGGCCATATCCAGAAAGCCGAATCTACTTTCACGTGATCCAGCCCTATGAGCAATGGCGTTTCCATACTCGAAAGAAATCCACGCACCGGATACTTTTCATACACCTGCACCTCGCTGCCGGAGAAAATAACCGCCCGCGAACCAATTGCATTTTTATTACCTGGCTGTCCAACGGGTTTAATGGATACAGACGTGCGTGCTCCGCTTTCGTTCCTGTTATTTTCATAAATAAATACAGGTGCATCAATATTATTCACGACTACATCCAGATCTCCGTCATTGTCGAGATCAGTATATACGGCGCCATTCGAAAAAGCCGGCAGGTCACCTTTGATACGGTCTGCCATGTCTGCAAAACTCATATCGCCTTTATTAAGAAAAAACTTGTTGGGTATCCTGATCTCCGGAAACTTACTGATCAGGGAAAGGTCCCGCCCCCCTGCCTTTTCGGTATTAATGCGTTGCGGCACTTCTGTATTGGATACAAAATTGACATAGTCAATATCATTCATCCGCTTGGGTATTCCATTTGATATAAACAGATCCTTTCTTCCATCATTATCAAAATCCATCCACAGGGCAGCCCAGCTCCAGTCAGTCGCTGCCACTCCGCTATAAAGACCTGTTTCACTGAAGTGCCCGTTGCGCTGATTGTACTGCAGGTTATTGCGTGTATACTGATAAGAATATCCTACGCTGATCTTATGAAAGAAAATATCGTAAGAGTCTTCGCCCAGCGATCGTTTCAGAATGTATGGATCTGCCGGCAGCATATCTGTGCTGATGATCTCCGGAAAAGCATCATTGTTGATATCGGCCACATCCACACCCATGCTGAATTGCGAAGTGTGCATGAGTTGATTGGTGCCCTGTTCGGAAAAAATACCGTTTTGCTGATTGATATAGAGATAATCATTTTCATGAAAGTCGTTGCCGATATAAATATCAGGATACCCATCGAGGTTGATGTCGGCAATAGCAATACCCAGTCCATACCCGATGGCAGAGCTATTGATACCTGTCTCGCGGGTGACATCCACAAAACGTCCCTTCTCATTTTTGTAAAACCGGTCCCCAGACAGTGCATGGTATTGCCCGGCAAACTCAGCACGTGGCTTAAATGTACCGTTCTGATGCACCGAATGATTTAGCAGAAAAAGATCGAGGTCGCCATCCAGGTCATAGTCAAAAAAGGCAGCCTGTGTACAGAAGCCGGAAAAATCAAGGCCATATTCCACCGCCTTATCTGCAAATACCGGTATGCCTTCCGCATTTATTCCCTGGTTGATGAGCAGTTGATTGCGGCTATGCAATGTTTCATAATTACCTACCCGGCATACATAAATATCCAGCAGCCCATCCTGGTTTATATCGACTACAGATACACCGGTTGTCCATCCGCCATCGGCCGGGATAGCAGCTGTTGATGTCACATCGGCAAACCGGAGTTTTCCTTTATTAAGAAACAGTTTACTGGCGCCCTGATTAGATCCGAAAAAAAGATCCGGAAGCCCGTCATTATTAAAATCGCCGGCACCTACCCCGCTGCCGTTGTAGAAATAGATATACTTGAAAAGATTAAAGGATTGATCAAAAGACAGCTTATTGACAAAGTCCACGCCTGTCTGTTCCTTACCCAATAAAGTGAACAATGGCGCCTCGCCTTTCTCTTTTTTGCTTTGGCACGAGCCCAGTAGCCCGGCTGCAACAAACGCCAGTGCTGCTGTCTTATACATACTATTTCGGATCCATTGCATGGTCATTCTCATTCATCGGGTTAAGGCTGCTGCTTAGTGGCACGCAACTGGTACACCTGGGGTTTTTCGTTATTTATGGCTGCTAACAATAAAACCCCCTGATCTGTTTTTACCAGGTTCATATCTTTTACAGCTCCTTTCAGATGCAAACCAGCTGCGGCAGGTTTCACCGGTGTAAAATTAGCTTTCCCGTCGTTAACCAATACCCATCCATAATTGGCATCGAGCCGGCCAAACTGTGGCGGGAATCCAAACATGTTGCCGGCAACAAGCAGGTCATTGCTGCCATTACCATCCACATCCGCGACCAGCAGGGCGTTTACGCTTGACAGCTGTACCATCAGGGGAAGTTCGGTTATTTCGAAATGTCCCCCGCCTTTATTAATAGCTACAATGCTGGCATTGTAATCAAAACTGCGACTTACTGAGGAGCGTACAATTGTTTCGCCAAAGAGATCGGTGATCGTTTTACCGGCATAAGCATCATGGCGCAGGTGTTGTTTTTTAAGCGCGGGAAACTGGTCCGTTATTTCTTTTTTGGTAAAAACCGGCACATCCTTATCATTTACCGTATAGGTGATCAGCTGCTCCCGCTGACCATTCTGATCAAAATCGTTGAGCCAGAGACGCACAGGAGCCTCGGGAGTCGGCCGCAAATAAAAATTCCTGCCAATATTACCCAGCACCAGATCGGTAAGGCCATCTCCATTCAGGTCGGCAGTTGCCAGGCTTTGCCACCATCCGTGCAGGTTTTGCAAGCCCGTCTGTTTCCATTCTTCAAAAACAGCTTTCTCTTTTTTATACTGAAAAATGCGGGGTTGCATCCAACTGCCCGCCAGCACCAGTTCTTTTACACCATCCTTATCAAGATCTGCCCATGCAGCTGCTGTGATCATTCCGCCCTGCAGCAGATCGGGACAAAGCCGGGCTGTGACATCCGTAAAACGGCCTTTACCATCGTTTGCAAAAAGATAACTGGGTGGAGGCGCCCCATACTGGGAGGGCATGCTGCGGCTACCAACAAACAGATCCAGGTCACCGTCTCCATCAAAGTCACAGGACACTGCTACCGATATATTTGTATTGTTGACAGGAAAAGCATGTGAGGCCAGTGAAAACCGGCCTTTGCTGTCATTGAGATAAAGACGATGTTGCAATTCGCGTGAGCCTGGCTGGGCATTATTACCGCCAGCGCCGATATAGAGATCGGCATCTCCATCGTTATCAGCATCAAAGAAAAGTACGGCTACATCTTCAAAATCGGCATACTGATCAAATACCGACTGCTGGTCTTTGATCAGTCCGGTGGTGGTATTCAGGTACAACTGGCCAGCCTGCCCTTTAGCGCCTCCTATATAAATGTCTTCACGACCGTCTCCGTTTACATCGGCTTTTGCTATACGCGGCCCCTCCGCAGAGAGCATCTCGGGCAAATTACGTTCTGTATAAAAGTCAATATGATCGTCTTCCTGATGTGCATCGAGATTGGCTGATACAGAAGTAAACAATGCAGAAACGGTTGCAGCCGTTTTATCGGTCAGCGGTATCACCCGGCCTTTGCCGGTAGGTGTCAGCGTATGCAACTGCCCCGATTGTAATGATCCAAAATTATCTGTTGTACGATCTGGCCATACCACTACTACAGAATCGATATGGTTTATTTTACCCAGTCCTATTACCTGGCGATAATCCACGGAGGATTGGAAACCACGTGTGGGTATAAGCTCGCGCGAAAAAACCTGGTTGCCTGCATAGACACGTATCAGCGAACCAATGGCAAATGAATTTGCGCCCTGCCCTTTTAATTGAATGCTGACAGCGTTGACTGTTGAATCCTGCTCCTGCTGCCGGTTGCGGTAAATAAATGCGGGGCCATTCACATTATTTACTATCAGATCCAGATCACCATCATTATCAAGATCGCCATAAGCAGCGCCATTCGAAAATGAAGGGGTGGTAAACCCCCAGGCCTGCCCTTCGTCGCTAAACTGCAGATTGCCGCGATTGCGAAATGCTTTATTCAGCAATGGCGTAGAAGGCATCTTGTTTATAATACTGTCAACCTCCTCTTTTTCGCCGGTAAGCACCATGCGCTGAATGATATTGTCGGCAAAGAAGTCAATAAAGTCCTGGTCCGTCACATCGTGATAAATACCATTGCACACATAAATATCCGGAAGGCCGTCGTTGTTCATATCGAAGATGAGACCGCCCCAGCTCCAGTCAGATGCCGCCACTCCGCTCATAAAAGCGGTTTCGCAAAAACTGCCATTTCCGTCGTTGATCTGAAGTGTGTTTTGCGTAAACTGGTTGTAAAAGCCATTTTTTTGTTTCAGCCGGTATACATCAATGCCTTCAAATGAGGTGGTTTTTTTTAGTCGCTGATCATCATCCGGCAGCATATCGGTGGTAAAAATGTCGGGGTAGCCGTCGTTGTTCACATCAGCCATGTCGGCACCCATTGACGACAGGCTGGTATGCTGTACCCAGTTTTCGAGTTCATCCCTGAATGTTCCGTTTCGCTGATTGATGTACAGGTAATCGCGTTCAAAAAAATCGTTTGACACATATACATCCGGGTACTGATCGCCATTCACATCGCCCACCGTTACACCAAGACCAAAACTCATGAGGCTGCCGTAGATACCTGCTTCCTTGCTGACATCCGTAAAGTGTCCATCATCATTGCGCAGCAGGCGGTCGCCGCCCCCTTTGAGAAAATCGCGTACCGGCCAGTCAGCCGCACGCAGGTCACGCCGGTTGGCATAGTTGAGCGTATTTACAGGAATAAAGCTGTTGTTGATAATAAAACAATCCAGGTCGCCATCCAGATCGTAATCAAAAAATGCCGCATGCGTGGCATAGCCACCTTCGTTTTGTAAGCCCCAGATTTTAGCTTCTTCGCGGAAAGTGAGATCATGATTATTAATAAACAGCTGGCTGCGCGGTGGCTCTCCGTTTACATAGCCGGCATTGCACACATAAATATCGAGCCAGCCATCATGATTGATATCGACCATTACCACACCTGTGCTCCAGTCTGGCTTATCGACGAATCCGGCTTTTGCCGAAATATCATCAAACTGCCAGTTTCCTTTATTGAGGAAGAGTTTATTGGACCCCATATTGGCGGTAAAAAACACATCGGCCAGTCCGTCATTGTTGATATCGCCTATAGCTACGCCACCACCGTTATAAAAATTGCGGTAGCTGAAAATATTGAAGTCCTTCTTGTTGCTGATGGAATTGATAAAACTGATGCCGGAGTTTTCCATTTTTTCAAACAGGGCTGGCTGTACCGGTCTGTCTGACTTACAGGTTACAAAAAAAGACAACAGCAAGCAATAAAAACTGATCCTGGCCATTTGCATAGTTGGACAATAACGACCCTCTGCAGAAGGTATTTAAAAATACACTCATTCCTCCATAGAAACCACTCCATAAAATAGAAAGGCCAATTTTCATTGACCTTTCTGTGACTGCTTATACTAGAGACTGCTTAACGATAACGTCTTATTAATATCCTGGATTCTGTGTAAGGTTTGGATTAGCGGCCAGTTGTTGTGCCGGTATGGGAAACATCAGGCGCGATTCCGGTGAAGTGGTGGTGCGCAGCTCATCAGGATTCAGGAATTTGCCAAAGCGGATCAAATCCTGGCGGCGCCAGCCTTCCCAGTACAATTCACGTCCGCGCTCATCCAGTACCTGATCGAGTGTCACGCTACCCAATGCGCTGGCAGCGGACCGTGCACGAACGGCATTTACCAGATCGCGGGCGGCATTGGCGTTGGCCGGAGAGTTGCGCAGGTGTGCCTCTGCCTGCATCAGCAGTATATCGGCATAGCGGAAGATCACAAAATCATTGTCTACGTTGTCGCCATTGTTATAGTCAGGAGGATATTTCACCACGCGGATACCTGTTACTTCGAGCGTGTTGGGATCTGTCTCTACTGCTTTAACAACCTTGGTAAAACTCAGCGGGTTCCCTTTACGATCCTGCAATGCAGTACCTGATTGGTTGAATTGCTGACCGAGCAGCAAACCTACACGCAGACCCGATACGTTGGTCACACCGGTGTAGCTGTCGCCACGGCGTTTGTCGGCTGCTTCAAACTTGTCGTAAAAATCGCCCAGTGTGGTAAAACCATTCCAGCCGCTGGGGTTATTGTTATAGTGAAGTGAGCAGAAGTAACGTGAGCGTACTCCACCGCTGCTTGAGCCACCCAGGTTCTCACCTGTAAAGATATTTTCTGTGCTGATGGTATTATTGGCAGGCGCAAAGTTGTCGTAAAAGTTGGTGGTCAGTGTACGGCCCGTAATATCGTTGCCCAGGCTAATCACTTTGGCCATGTCGGCTGCATCAAATGTAGGCGCCTGGCGATTGGCGATCACAGCTTTGGTGAGATAGCATTTCATCAGCAATGCGCGGCAGGCATTTTTATTGGCATTGTAGGTAGGGCCATTGGGAAGAGCGGGCAATGCAGCTTCCAGTTCGGAAATGATATAGCTCATACCATCTGCTCCTTTACGAACCTCCGGTACAGCCAGCGGGTCACCGCCTGGCTCG
The DNA here is from genome assembly GCA_047600605.1 of Chitinophagaceae bacterium. GTDB lineage: Bacteria > Bacteroidota > Bacteroidia > Chitinophagales > Chitinophagaceae > CAYMZZ01. The sequence goes on from JASGKK010000003.1 coordinate 217,063, forward strand.
CGATAAGGTGCCTGATCCCATCCTTCTATCAGGAAAAAGTTGGCAAAGGCACGCAGAAATTTGGCTTCTGCTTCCTGCTGGGGGGTGGGGCTAAGACTCAATACCTGTGTGGCATTGTATACTATACGGCCGAGGTTTTCGAAAGCGCCTCTTACATAGTTATGGTTGGCATCCCAGGTATGCGCGTGCAATACCCGCCAGATGCCGTTGTCGTCCCAGTCACCACCACGGGTAGGGCCAACGCATTCGTCGGTCGTATGCTCCTGAATTGCCCAGAGATTATCCTGGTTCTGAAGCGCACGCATATCGTTGCGGTAAATATTGAGCAGAAGGTCGGCTGCGGTAACAGCGCTTCCCGAATTGGCTGCCAGACTGTCCTTGAACCGTTCGTCTATTTTGTTGCACCCGGTAGCGAGTAAAACCATCAGGGCTGCTAGTAAGACAATTCTATATTTCATAGTAAAAGAATTTGTTCTTGATTAAAAAGAAATATTTACACCCAGCAGGAACGTTCTGGCAGAAGGATAACCGATATAGTCGATACCTACTGAAGGAATTCCATTCACCTGCTTATCCGTATTCACTTCAGGATCAAAACCAGTATAGTTGGTAAGTACAAACAAATTCTGGCCAGTCACAAATACGTTCAGATTGCTGATATTATTTCCGATACGACCTACGTTGTAAGAGATAGTGGCATTGGCCATTTTCAGGTAATTGCCTTTCTCAAGATAACGTGAGGAAGAAGTAATGGGATTGGTAAGTGACTCTCCGTTTTTAAACAGATTGGCCGCCAGATTACGCGTACCCAGGTTGCCGATCGGCAGCACAGAGTTGGCGGTGTTGTTGTAGATCACATGGCCAAAAGCACCATTCATGTTAGCAGACAGTGTCAGTTTCTTATAGCTGACGGACGTGTTGACACCAAGCAGTGTGGTGGGATTGGGATTGCCCATGAAATAAAACACGTTGCCATCATCTACATAAATAGCCTGACCGGTTTGTGGGTCAATACCTCTGTAATCACGGGTATAGAATACGTTGATCGGATGTTCGTTGGCGATCAGCTGTGAAAGTGTACCAGACATGCCCTGGCCATGCAAGGCACCTGTCTGGATAGGGGCAGGCAGACCACTTACTTTGTTTTTCACAAAAGTGGCATTCACACCCAGATCCCAGTTCCAGTCATTGTTGCGAATCACATTTCCATTCAATGTCACTTCAAAGCCCTTGTTTTCGATCTGACCATCGAGGTTGATCCAGATAGTTGTACCGGGCGAAGGTTGAGGTGAAATAGAGGGGAACAACAGTTTTTTGGTAGTGCGGCTGAAATAATCGACGGTACCGGTGACGCGGTTATTCCACAAAGCAAAGTCGAGACCGATATTGGCCTGAATATCCTGTTGCCATTGCAGATCCTTATTAGGTAACTGATTTTCGGAAAGGCCCCCGTTATTTTCATTGAAATTATACTTGGCCAGTGAAGCGCCCGAAGGAAACTCCTGGTTGCCGGTAATACCCCATCCTGCACGCAGCTTCAGCAGATTGATAACAGTAGAATGGAAGAAATCTTCCTTATTGATATTCCAGGCTGCTGCAAAAGAAGGGAAGTAACCATAGCGGTTATTTGAGCCAAACTTACTGGAGCCATCTGCCCGGAAAGTTGCTGTGAGCAGGTATTTGCCTCTGTAGTCAAATCCAAAGCGCGCAAAGTAAGAGCGGATCTCCTGCAGTGGATTGCGGAAGGAAGAAAATCGCTTGGTGTCATTAGACCCATACTGCAGATAGTCTGTATAATCGAGCTGATAAGCACCAAAATCGCGACCGGTAAGATTAGTGCCTTTAAATTCTTTGCGATAATATTCATAACCCAGCATGGCGTTCATATTAAGATCACTGCTGAGGCGTTTATTGTAGCTCAGCGTTTGGGTTACCTGTTGCGTCAGCAGTTCGTTATTGGCTACGTTGGCCCAGCCACGTCCATTGGGATGCGATGTGCTGATACCTACGTTTTCGAGATTTACCCAGTTACGCAGCGATGTTCTGCGGATACCTGTACCATAGTTGAAGCCATAGGTAAGTTTATATTCGAGATCGTCTGTGATCTTATAAGAAGGTGAAATGCTACCCAGAATGGTAGTAGTGGTCGCACGATCGCTGTATCCTTCTACCAGTTCGAGTGGGTTAACGGTAGAACCGTCGAAGTAATTATTGATAGAGCCATCCGGTTTACGCAGCGGACGGGTTGGGTTAAACTGCAATGCGGTAGAAATGACGTTGCCGGTAAAGCCGGCATCGGTGCTGATCGCTCCTATTTTTTCTTTGGTCTGTGAGGTAACGAGATTGAAATCGAGCCCCAGGCGGCGGTTGTTGAGCAACTTCATGGAAGAATTGAAGTTGGCAGTAAGTTTTTTGAGACCGGTGCCTTTGAGTATGCCTTCCTGATCCAGGTGACTGCCGGAAAGGCGATAACGGGCATTTTCATTGCCACCGCTTACCGCCACCGATGTGTTGGTAGTAAAGGCTTCCTGCAGAATTGCATCATAAGCATCTGTATTAGCTCCATAGTCGCCCGTAGTAAGTCCATACTGGGTCAGCTCCTGCTTATACATAGAAGCATCCATGATATCGATCTTCTTCATGATCTTACTGATGCCTACGCTACTGTTCAGTTCGAGACGCGGCAGCCCGGATTGTCCTTTCTTGGTCGTCACAATCACTACGCCATTGGCACCACGTGAACCATAGATGGCGGTTGCAGAGGCATCTTTCAGTACATCAATAGAAGCAATATCATTGGGGTTAATAAAGTTGAGCGGGTTGGCATCGGGTGTTGCGCCCACACCGGAAGCGTTTACTCCGGGGCGTGCATTGGTTCCATCCACAATCACTCCATCAATAACAAACAGAGGCTGATTGCCGATGCGCAATGATGTATTACCACGTATCTTGAATGTAGTGGCGCCACCCGGCTGGCCGCTGTTATTAATTACCTGCACTCCCGCTACCTTGCCCTGGATGAGCTGGTCAGGAGCTACCTGAATACCCTGGTTAAAATCTTTTGGCTTTACGGAGGCTACTGCGCCCGTAAGATCGCTCTTGCGTGCAGTACCATAACCAATCACCACTACTTCGCTCAAACCTCCTGCCGTGCTTTTCAGTGAAACATCTACGGTGCTTTTACCCGTTATATCTACTTCCATGGTTTCAAATTCAACCGACGAAACCACAATGGTATTAATGCCTGATGGCACACTCAGTCGGAATGAACCGTCTGAGCCTGTGGAAGTACCTGTACTGGAACCTTTGGGTTGAACAGATGCACCAATTACCGGTGTGCCATCTTTTGAATTGGTAACCTTTCCGGTCACCACCCTATCCTGCGCAAAGGAGGGAACAGCCATGCATAGCAGGAGGGGAAAGCAGATTACGTGAAGTAACCGTTTCATTGACATAAGCATTCGTTTTTTGGGTTTTGCAGATATGCGGCAATTCAAATTGTGTCGCTAACACCATCTGAATTTTATTACATCTTTAACAAAAACCTTTAGTAGTTGCCTGCACTTTCCCTTCTTCAGGCCATTCTACACGGCGTTATGCTGCATTGCTTTCTCCTGTGATCCGGACCGTTTCTCAGCAACTATTACTGTCTTATAAAGTTAGTTTTCAGATATTTATAAAAAACAGGTGTTTCTTCTGAAATGATCGCTAACGATGTCGCAAACGATTGCGATAATATTTTCGGGGGATAACTTACCAAAAAAAGATTGCCGGCTTAGTAAAAATCCTGTGCAAAAGGATTTCTGAACCGATTGTCGAGTATTTACTCAATCAGCATCCCTTATTTGAATCCTGTCAACTGAGTGAAAGCAGTAACCCCTGCGAGAGAGTCCTGATATATCTGCATTGTTGTTTACGACAATAGGGGAAAAACCAGGTACCCCTGTGACTGTAATCGACAAAAAACAAAAGCCGCTTCCCGGTAAGGAAGCGGCCCTGCTTAACGATGCGGATTTCCCGCGGGATCAATCGATCCGCATCGTTTGTGTATACTCATTGAGTGTGATCGTATAGGTACCGGCTACTGAAGGTGTTTTGAAATCACCGCCGCCATCCCACTTTATGCTGCGGGTTACACCGGTTGCATTATTACCCCCGCTGTTGTCTTCATAATCAAAAGCTCCCCAGTCATTGCCGGCCAGGAACTTGATTGATTTATCAGCTTTCAGCGCAACGGTAAGTGTCCATACACCATTACCATTATAGGTCATTTGCGGTGAGCTGCCGGGGCTCCAGTCAGGCACACCCTGTATACCATCGCCTACAAGCCGCATTTCTGTAGCGGGACTTATTTCGTACTTAATATTGTCAACATTGCGGCCATCCCACATCACACGATAACGTCCGTTGGCACTTACAGCGGGGAAATTGTTACCGCCGTTTACCTCCATAGTGCTGCCACTGCCACCCGAGGTTCCGTAGCTGCGTGTCTGATCTACAGCAATATCTCCGCTATTCCAGGTATTATTATCGATCATCTTCCACTGACCGGCAGTGGTAAGATTGGTCAGTCCCACAAAAAGATTGGTGGCTGCTGCACCCATGGCGTAGGTGGGGAATGTATTGCCTGGCTCCCAGTCTGCACCGGTGCCTCCGCCTACAAAGCCCATACGACCCGGACGAATATCGTATTTGAGTGTGCTGCGGTTGATACTGATGCGGTATACACCTGTTGTAGCCACAGTAAAGTTATCGGGGCTGCCGGCTACCATATTACCACCTGTGCCACCATAGTTTACATCCCAGCTGCGGCCCTGTGTTACTTTAAATTGTGCGCCTGCAGGCAGATAGATGTAAATAAAGTAAGTGCTGTTGAGTACATCACTGCGCAGATCGCGAATGAGTTCAGGAGCCGTTTCCGGTGTCCAGTCGTTGCCATACCCTGAAGCAGCCTGATAACTGCCGGGCAGATAAAAACGGGCAATAGGGAAATAACTTTCGACACTCACATTATAGGCAGCAGAGTAAGAAACTGCACCCTGTGCGGTAGTCGCTTTAAGCCGGTAAGCTACTGTACCTGTGTTGCCGCCGGGAATACCCACGGTAAGCGCGGTTGTATTGATCTCGCCCTGCGTCATGGCATGGCTGAAAATATTCGTACCGAGATCTATTTCATGTATCGTAGCGAAGTTTCGTGTGGCAGAATCATACTGCAGCACATAGTGCACATCACCACTGTATCCGTTGAAAGCTGCCGTCCAGGAAAAAGTAAGTGCGTTTTGAGAAGCGGTTGCCAACGCACAAACCACCGATGATTTGTCACTGGTCAGCACCGCGGGGTCATTGTAAGGTGTAACAGTGAGCTTGATGGTATTGGACACATAACGCTCATTGTTATTGGCGTATGAACTGAATACGCGTACATCCAGCTCATAGGGTGATCCCAGTTGAAACCCGTAATTCAGCAAAATTGCATTCAGCTCTTTACCTGTAAGCGATGTATGTAGCTCACGTGTAATAGTCTTTGAAGTGGCCTTTGTGAAATTGCGGTTAGTAGAATCAATCTCCAGCACAAATTTTACCGTATTGCTGTCTGTTGCATAATTGGGATTGGTCCAGTTAAAATTAACCACGCTGTTAAGCGAATCTGCCGGAGTGGGAGCAATAGTGGTTACATTGGCGGTAAGTGTTACAGCCGACCCGTTTTCGTAATAAGGCAGATCTTCTACCTTATTGCAGGCGCTAAACGTGGTGAAAGCGGCTGCAAAGAGGAACAGGAGTTTATTTATATTGTTGCGCATGTTAGTTGGCTTTAAAAGTGATTACAGTTTGGTGAGTGTATACTTGCCGCGCTGGAAGTCTACCACAACTTTATATTTACCGCCGGCAGCAGGAGCTTTCAGATCACTGCCTTCGGCTTTAAAATCATCACCATTCACATTATTACCGTTTCCTGCGCCAACTCCACCGTATTTATGCGACCAGTCTCCGTATACCGGCACAAAGAGAAAAGAACCATCTCCGGCAAGTTCGATACTGGGCAATTCATACAGGGTGGCACTTACCTGTGTAAAACGCTGGCTCAGCAGTTCTGCATCACCACCAGCCATCCAGCTGGCAGGGGTAGCGCCGCCGGTAATATAGAGTTTGCCTCCTGAAGGCGGTGTCACCTTGGGCGGAATGGCATATGGTGTGACGGTATAACGCAATACATTTGAATACAGGGTACCGGCACCCAGCGAACCCATGCTGGCCTTCACCCGTACTTCCACATCGCGTGGCACACCAGGCACCAGCAGCAATTGGTTGAGCAGGTAATCATTGAACTGACCGATGGTAAACGCGACAGTAAGATCACGGCTCACAGCCACTGATTGTTTATTGGCGCTGTTGAATCCGGCGCCAGCCATATCAATTTCAACTACATAGTTTACGTCATGTGAGCTCACGCCGGTATTGAACCGGTAATCGGGGTTGGTCCAGGAAAGTTTTACAGCCTGGTTATCTGCATTGGCAAATGCCAGGTTGATGGTACTGGTAGAAGCGGTCAGCACAGGTGCTGTACCTCCTTCAAACATTACCTGATTCTCATCCTTCTTGCAGGCCACCATTGCAAGGGCCAGCAGCGTGGAAAAGATGATTGAATATTTTTTCATATTGAAGCTTTTTCAGGTTATGATTAATAATCGTCGTTCTGTGTAAGATTGGGGTTGGCGGTACGGTTGGCAGAAGGTATCGGGAAAATATTATACTTATCTGCTACTGCCGTTCCGGAAGAAACACCCCCTTTCCAGGGCCAGAGATAGGTGCCTGCAGTGAGTAAGCCATAACGCACCAGGTCTGTACGACGATGCCCTTCCCAATACAATTCACGTCCACGCTCATCGAGTACAAACCGGAGTGTAAGGTCGGCCTGGCTCACATTTCCGCTATTATTACCATAAGCCCGCTGACGCATCAGGTTAACATAGTTGGTGGCAGTACCCAGATCGCCGCCTGTGCCACCTCTCAATACAGCTTCTGTATAGATCAGGTACATTTCAGGCAGGCGGAATACAGGGAAATCAATATCGGAGTAGTCGCGGTTGTTATCAGAAACAGGCGCTCCGTCTGATCGTATGTTCTTGTACTTATTTACATGCAGGCCATTGCTGAAATTGGTCACATCGCTGATAGCGATCTGTGCGGGGCTGGTACCAAATGCAGATGTGGTAAAGAGTGCACGTTTATCGGTACCACCTGAAAGATCCTGAAACAGGTCGGCCAGGCCTTTGGTAGCCCGATAACCAAACCAGCCACTACCCACACCAAAATCATCATGATCGTCGCCGGAGGCGGCGTGTACAAAGAATGTGGTATTTCCATAAGCCTGCGTGCGGCGGCCATCGCAGTTGATCGCAAACATAAACTCACTGCTGCGTTTGTCATTATCCGCCATAAACAGCTCGGCGTAATTGGAGTGCAGGCTATAGCCGGCGTCAATTACCTTTTTAGCATACGTGATCGCATCTGTATAACGGGCAGTACCTGTATATACACCAGCATTGAGATACAGGCGGGCCATTAATGCCCAGGCAGCACCCTGGTCAGCACGGCCGTACTCGAGTGTACGAGGCTGAGCCAGTTCAGTTTCTACAGCCTTCAGTTCAGTTTCTACATATGCAAACAGGTCGGCACGGCTGATCTCTCCCGGCAGGTCGGTTCCTATTTTGCTTTCTTCTGTAATAAAAGTGGATTTACCAAACAGATCAAGCATTACCCAGTAATTGAAAGCACGGAGAAAACGGGCCTCTGCACGGCTTTTGCGGATATCGTCGGCATCTACACCTGAAATGCTGCGCTCGCCCAGTTTGGCATCTGTTGATTCGCGCAGGTATTCATTGATCAGTGTAATGTTATAAATAGGACGTGCATAAATACCACGCAGGAAGGGATCGGAAGCAGTCCAGCGCATGTTATGAAAATCCTGGATGGTCTGATCATTCCAGGCCACTACTGCTTCATCTGTCGGCAACTCCTGACAGTTGAAGAACATGCGTATAAAAGCTACCTGTGACCCTTCATCAAGACCACCGGCAATATCCGGCTGACCAGAAGGGCCGGCATTACCTGTAATAGACAGTGTGCCGTACAGCTTGGCAAGAACCGATTTGTAACCGGCCGCCGTACTATAGGTTTTTTCCGGAGTCAGGTCATTTTGCGGGAACAGATCCAGCTTTTTGGCACAACTGGCCAGCATCAGCAGTCCCATCAGACCTCCCAGTAATGTTATTGTTGTATGACGTTTCATATCTTTCAATCGTTTATTGTTTTTAGAAATCAACACTCAGACCCAGTGCATAAATGCGGGGACGTGGATAGATATTGTTATCTACACCAGAGTCGCTGGCATTTTCAGGATCAAGACCTCTGTACTTCGTAATCACAAATACATTCTGTACGTTGGCCGATACACGCAGATTGGTGTTGGCGCCCAGTACGCTTCCTGCATTATAGCCGATATTGATATTATCAAGACGGAAGAAGGAAGCATTCTCAATGTAATAATCAGAGAGATACTGATTGTTGTTGAACTGGGTTCTCAGATAATAGTCAGATGACGCGTTGCCGATAAAGTTGACCGGATTCTTGATAGTACGCAATACACCGTTGTTGGAGAAAAAGTTATTGTACAGGTAGTTGCCAAAGGAACCGTGACCACTCAGACCCAGTGTCCATTTATTGGCAGTAAGCTGTGTGTTGATACCGAGCAATACATCAGGAGCCGGTTTTTTGTACAGGTAACGGTCGGCATCATCTGTACGTCCGTCGCGGTTGATATCATCATACAATCCTTCGATGGGTTTGCCGGTAGCCTGATCATATACCTGTTTGTATACAAAGAAGGTATACGGAGCATAGCCTACAGTAAACTTACCAATGTTGTTGCCTGTGCCACCCGCGATACCACTCACATCAATACCCTTAAAGCCAGGATCCTGTTGTTTGAGCAGGTTGGTGATCTTGTTTTTGTTGTAGGTAAAGTTGAAACCAAAATCCCAGGTCAGCCCCTGTGTCTTAACCGGTGTGGTATTCAATACAAACTCAATACCCTTGTTTTCCATATTACCTACGTTGGTAAGCAGGGTGATATCAAAGTTGGAACCCGGAGCCACAGGGATCACACTCAGCAGGTCTTTGGTCTTTTTCTGATATACGTCCACTGAACCGGAGATACGATTGTTGAAGAAACTGAAGTCGAGACCGATATTGGTAGTCTGTGTAGTTTCCCATTTGATGTTGGCATCATAAGCCGAAGGGCGCAGGAAGAAATAATAGGAGCTGCCAAACATATACTGTGCAGAGATCGTACTCTGTGAGTAGCGCGGCAGGTAAGAGTAATAAGCAATACCATCCTGCTGACCGGTTTCACCCCAGCTGGCACGCAGCTTCAGGTCAGATACAGCGCGCGAAAAGCGGAAGAACTGATCTTTCAGCTTCCAGGCTACTGCCACAGCAGGGAAATAACCTACGCGTGTTTCGGGAGAAAACTTGGAGCTGGCATCACGTCTTACAGAAGCCGTAAGCAGGTATTTATCTGCTATGGTAAAGTTGACCCGCCCCAGGTATGATTCAAGCCTGTACTGCGGCTTATCTGTCAGGAAGGTTGGCTCCGATCCGGCGATGGTGTCTTTCTTTGCCGGATTGTTGGGATCCGCCACGGCACGATAGCTGAATGAAGGATAGTTGTTTACGTTGGTAAAGAAATCCTGGTAGCTATGCGTGAGCAATACATCAAATTTACTGTTGATGCTCTTGATCTCTTTGGCATAAAACAGGGAAATATCTGCCAGGTAGTTCTCTTTACTTTGTTTGTAATAAGTTCTGCGGCCACCTGTTTTATAATTGGTAGCAGAGTTGGAATCAATATTGTCATTGCCGGTACCCCAGCCATTATCCATACCCAGGTTGGCCTGCAGATGCAGATCGGGCAGGAAATGGAATTTGTAATCCAACTGCACATTACCGATCAGACGACGCACGCGTGATGTATTGTCGCGGAGCTTAAGTAATGCCACGGGGTTGCGGGTAGAAAGATCAATTGGCAGACCATTTGCCTGCAGCCATTCATAATAACCGCCATATTTACCACCATTGACCGGTTGCGTGGGATCAAATGCCACAGCAGAACCAATAGCACCACCATCAGCAAACTGATTTTCGGTCTGGCTTCCCTTTACGCTCAGTGTAACGGTCAGGTGATCGTCAAAGAATTTGGGTGACAGGTTCAGACCGGCTGAGTAGCGGTTGAACTTATCCGTTTTCAGAATACCTTCCTGGCTCAGATAACCCAGGCTGATACGGTAAGGCATATTTTTTACAGAACCGCTGGCGCTGATATTATGATTGGTAGTCAGTGCCAGTTGATAGATCTGATCCTGCCAGTCTGTATTGGATGTACCCAACAGGTTTTTGTACGTGTTGTTGCCGGTAGCAATAGCATCATCGGTGATCACTTTACGGATCTCATCGGCCGACATTACATCTACTTTCTTGGCAATCTTGCTGGCAGATACCAGCGTATTGTAGTTGAAGCGGGGTTTACCTTTCGCTCCTTTTTTGGTAGTAACGATGATCACACCATTTGAAGCGCGTGACCCGTAAAGAGCCGTGGCTGAGGCGTCTTTCAGTACGCTCATTGACTCAATATCATCGGGGTTGATCGTATTGAGCAGGTTGGCAGAGCCGGCAATACCGTTACTTTCTACCGGTACACCATCAATTACGATCAATGGTTCATTGCTGGCATTGAGTGAAGCGCCACCTCTGATACGGATACGGCTGCCGCCACCGGCTGAGCCGCCGCCTGAAGTGATCTGCAAGCCGGCCACCTTGCCCTGCAGCAGTTGCTCCGATGAAGGAATGTTGCCTTTCTGGAAATCTTTGGCTGATACCGAAGTAACCGCACCGGTCAGATCTCCGCGTTTACGTGTACCATAGGCAATCACCACCACTTCACCCAGCGCAGCATTGTTGACCTCGAGGTTAACATTGATCTGCGTTTTTCCTTCAATACTCAACTCCTGGGAGTTGTAACCAATAGAAGAAAAAATAAGTGTGGTAGCCGATGAGCTCACCGAAATGCGATACTCACCATTGACATCTGTTTGTGTGCCAGTAGTGGTGCCTTTTACAGATACTGAAACACCCGACAGCGCTGAGCCATCTTTGGAGTCCGTAACCTTTCCGGTGATTACCCTGTCTTGTGAAATGGAAACGAGTGATAGAAAAAGCATCGAGAATGCCATCAATGCCTTTTGCAGGTTGTTGCAGGACATAAGCAATCGTTAAGTGTTAAGCAATCAGAATTTTTAGCAATACAACAATGTGTATTTAGAACACAATGTTAAAGCATTTTTATTGTAGAAAAAATAAATTTTTCAAAAAAACCGCCGTGGCAGGGCTTTTCAGGGGTTTCAGGCAATAGCCACACGGGGGCCTCCGGCTTTGCGGCGGCCTGCCTTCCGTTTGAATTCGGGCTTGAGTTTGTACAGTTTACCGGGACGATGAGGCACATCCTCTTCCATCTCATTGAGGTCTATCAGCCAATCCTTAATGGCAATCTTCTTGCGGAAATTACGCCGGTCGAGGTCTACCTGCAGGATAGCCTCGTATAGCTCCTGCAGTTCCCGTAACGAGAATTTTTCGGGCAGCAGGTTGAAAATCACCGGATGCTCCATGACCTGCTCGCGCAAACGGCCCAGGCAGGTATCCAGGATCAGCTTATGGTCAAAAGCCATTTTGCGGATATCCTTTACTGCATGCCACTGCAACTCATTGTTGGTAAGCCGCAGTTTCTGGTGTTTTACATCTATCAGGGAATAATAGGCGGTGGTAATAACCCGGCCGGAAGGGTGACGATCAATGGTACCAAATGTATGTACCTGCTCCAGGTATACATCTTCCATACCCGTACGCTCCCGTAAAATACGGTAAGAGGCACTATCCAAATCCTCATCCGGTCTTACCAGGTCGCCCAGGAATGAATACTGTCCGGAAAATTCCTCGAGGTCAGACTTTATCAGTAATACCTTCAGCTGCTTCTCGTGATAACAAAAAATAACACAGTCAACAGAGATCGCAATATTAAAATACTCGAGGTGGCTGATCTTTTCCAGCTCCGCCGTTTTCAGGTTTGTTCCTTTTGCCATATCTGAGGGTTGCTAGCAGTAATTTATTGAATGAGTACTTTGACCAGGCGGGTATGATTCCGGGTCTGAACTTTCAGCAAATATAGGCCGCCCGATATATTTGCCAGTTGTTCACCAACCGGCAGTAACTGATTGCCCCGGTTGAGTGTTCCCGCAAAAACCGATTTTATCAATTGCCCCTGGTTATTGAGCAGGGTTACTTCCGTACGTCCCGCTTCGGGTATATTCAGCTCCAGTATACTCGCTCCCTTTACCGGATTGGGATAGACCGCTGCCAGCAATGTATTGGCTGGATTGTCTACATCAAATACGGGTGTCACGGGTATATTATTCACGTTACGGTTTACATACACATGATATTCGCCCGGCTGCAGGGTAATGGTTTGCGGACCGGCTGTGGCGGTAAACGAAGTATTGCCGAGATAATCGAACCAGGTACCCGGCGTGGGGAAAGTGAAAGTAGCCGTTTGTGCCGTCACATCAAAGTTTCCGAGGATGCAGAGCAGGGATGAGTCGGTGGCTGAACGCACTTTCAGCCATTTGAAAGCGCCGGCCAGACTCCGTTCGATGGTCACATTATTGGCAATAAACACGTCTTTGTACCAGCCATGGTTGCGCAGGCGTGCCATCTGACTGTATACATCAAACAGCTGTGTACGTCTTGCCTGCTGCTGATAATTCCAGCGGACAGGCTTGTTGCTCGTCCGGCAATTGTCATTGATCGTACCATCGGGACAATAATTAATCGGATAATCATAGCCCAGCTCACCAAACTGCCAGATCATTTTAGGTCCCGGCATCCCCAATAGAAATGCGGCATTCTGTGCCATACGCCGCAAGGCCGTGGTCGTATCTTTTGTGGAATAGCTGCCCGATACACTTCCAAAATTCACGTTTTTGTACATGAGTCTTTCTTCATCATGACTTTCCATGTAGGCAATCAGATGCGGCTTGCTCCAACCACGTACACTGTGCAGGGCATTTTCAAAATTGGAATTAGCAATATAACCCATGGCAGCTTCACCAAAATTATAATTGGCATTGCCCCACAGCATCATTCCATAATCACTCAATTCAATCTCTTCTGTATTGGCGGCAAAATGTTCCAGGATCACATAAGAACCGGGCGATTTGAGTTGCAGTGTGTCGTAATACCGTTTCCAGATAGCTACACGGCTGGCGTCATAGTTGCTCCAGTTGCCTACATTACAGTTACCACCACTGGCATCGCAGGTTTGTGTCTGGGTAAATCCTTTTGACAGATCAAACCGGAATCCATCCAGTTTGTACTCCTGCAGCCAGTGCTCTACTACCCGGCTGAAGAAATACCGTGTGGCCAGGCTTTCATGATTCATATCATACCCTACGTTGTACGCATGTTTGGCCACGGGATTAAACCAGGGATTATTGGCTGCAGGACGGTTATTGACTGCATCCCAGTAGAGTTGTACCATGGGCGAAAGACCAAAGGAATGATTGAGCGCAATATCCATCACGACTGCAATACCCTGACCATGGCATACATCAATAAACTCTTTCAGTGTGTTTTTGGGTCCATAGTATTTGTCAGGAGCGAAATAGAAGTCAGGATTATATCCCCAGCTTTCATTGCCTTCAAATTCATTGAAAGGCATGATCTCAATGGCGTTTACACCGAGTCGCTTCAGGTAAGTCAGTGTATCGCGCAGGGTTTTCCAGTCATGTGCGGCCACAAAATCGCGTACCAGCAATTCATAAATAAACAGGCTGCGTTTATCAGGCCGTACAAAGCCATTATTGACCCATGTATACGCCGGCGCATTTGTTTGCAGTAAACTTACAATACCGGAGGTAAGACCTGTAGGATACGACCGCAGGTTGGGATAAGTGGCCGAAGAAATATTCTGATCATTATTATTATAAGGATCGAGGATCTTTTCGGCATAGGGGTCTGGTATGCGCAGGCTGCCATCTACCAGGTATTGAAATGCATACTCTGTGCCGGGTGTGAGCCCATTGATCTGCAGCCACCAGTAATTGCCGTCAGGAGTTTTATTCATCTGGTAGGCAGACTGCTCGGTCCAGTTGCTACCTGCAAATTCGCCTATCACATTCACCCGCGATTTGCCGGGGGCATAAAGCACCAGCACAGCACTTGTATTGCCGGAAAGATAATTGATACCATCCCGCACCCCTGCCGGCAGAGGTGCCACATTTACGCCACCGCCGGCGAAGAAACGGATCGTGTCTTTATCACTGAACGCTCCATTCACTGCTTCGATCACCAGTTCCGTATTGCCGGCTGCTGTGATGGCGGGTGAAGCAGAAAGGCTGCTCACGCCACTTGCCTGCTGTACAACTGTGCCGTTGAGATAAATCTTCATATCCGAAGACTGGCTGGCCACCGCATTGACCTGTATATTATCACCCACCGCTTTATTGATGGTCTCAGGAACTGGTGTGAAATAAGGCTGAAGGGGCGGCGCAATAAAGCTGACATGCAGGCCATTGTCATAAACAGGCACATACATGTTGCCGTTGAATACGGATAAATCAGCATTGCGCTGCACGCGGTTGCCCGCTGCATCGCGAAAGAGAATGGCAATGGCCCGGATGGTTTCCGAAGCATTGGTGACATTAAAGAAACTGCGGATATTATTGATCGTATAAGACCATTTATCTGTACCGGCCGGTGTGGCCTGTCCATTAGAGGGGCTGGTAGCCCAGGAAAAAGGCGCATATTTCCAGTCGTCCTGTGAAGTGCTGAGGCTGGTGATCAGTCCGATATGCACATATACATTACCTGTATACCCCATCAGACCCTGATTTCCTTTTGCAGCATCGACCGTGATGGTAATATTATCACCCTCTTTGGCAAAATTGGGTGTCCAGGTCAGCAATTGAGCCATCATCGGACTGGCAAAAAGCAATACAATGACAACTGTCACAAGCAATCGTTTCTTCATACGCATTCAGTTTTTTGGCAAACGCGGAGCCGAAGATAGGAAATATGTACTTTCGACACATTAATTTTTTTACAGATTGCCGCCTGCTGGTAACCAGTGTTTTGCTGCCCGGTGCTACCTTTAAGCCCGAAACCATTGATCATGTATACCAAAGAGCAGACCCTGCAGTTGCAGCAGCAGACCAAGACCCTGCTGGAACAGGCGAAAGGAAAACAAATCCCTATAAATGAGTTGAATCTCCTGCGTGATGTGCTGCGTTTTCACGAATACCGTTATTATATTCTCAATGACCTTCTGCTGGCAGATGTGGAATATGATCAGCTATACAAGGAGCTGGAAAGGCTGGAGCAGGCTCATCCTGACCAGGTGACGGCCGACTCCCCCACCCAGCGTGTGGCGAAAGGACTGACCAGGGATTTTCCGCCGGCGCAGCACCTGGTACCAATGTTGTCGCTCGACAACTCTTATAATGCCGATGACCTGGTTGATTTTGACCGGAAGGCGCGTGAGCTGACGGGTCTTACTGAAATCGAATATTGTGTAGAGCCCAAGTTTGATGGTGGCAGCATTTCGCTTATATATGAAAATGATCTGCTCACACGCGGGGCTACGCGGGGCGATGGCGTGGAGGGCGACGATATTACTACCAATATCCGCCAGATCCGCAGCCTGCCTTTGTCTGCTGCTTTTTCGAAATATGGATTGCAGACGGTAGAGATCCGCGGCGAAGTACTTATCAATAAACAGAATTTTGCAAAATATAACCAGCAACTGATTGATCAGGGGCTGGCACCGCTGGCCAATCCACGCAATGCTGCAGCCGGCACCTTGCGGATCAAAGACTCGGCTGAAGTAGCCAGACGCAACCTGGAAGCTTTTGTGTATCATGTAAGCTATTACAGCCTGTCAGCAGCACAGGATATACCACCCGCCCTTCGCACGCACGCTGCTTCTTTGAAGATGTTATGGGACCTGGGATTCCGCAGCCCCGAAAAAGAGAAAAAAGTGTTCCGCGGCATTCAACCGGTTATTGAATATTGTAATGCCTTTGAAGCGGGCCGCGATGATCTGCCTTATGAAATTGATGGCATGGTAATAAAGATCAATGATTTTGAGCTGCAGGATCGAATGGGTATGACCTCGCACCACCCGCGCTGGGCAATTGCCTATAAGTTCAAAGCCCGCCAGGCTACGAGCAAACTGCTCCATGTGGAATTTCAGGTAGGACGTACAGGCTCTATTACACCCGTTGCCAAGATTGAACCGGTACCTATTGGCGGAGTCACTGTAAGCAGTATCTCCCTTTTTAATGAAGAGGTGATCCGCGAAAAAGACCTGATGATCGGCGACGCTGTACTTGTAGAACGTGCCGGCGATGTGATACCCTATATTGTAAAATCACTGGCAGAAGTGCGCACCGGCGCCGAAAAGAAAATTCATTTCCCGCATAAATGCCCCGTATGTCACAGCCAGCTTTTTAAAGAAGAAGAAGAGGCCGTATGGCGCTGTATTAATATTGAATGCCCGGCACAGGTTGTGGAACGTATGATCCATTTTACCAGTAAGGATGCGATGGATATCCGTGGTTTTGGAGATGCGAATGTGCGCAAATTCTATAATCTTGGATTACTGAACGATATTCCCGGTATTTATAAACTTGACTTTGACAAGATCGGTCAGATGGAAGGCTTTGGCAGTAAGTCGATCGAAAACCTGCGGGCAGCCATTGAAAACTCCAAGAAACAGCCATTGCACCGGCTTATATTCGGGCTGGGTATCCGCTTTGTAGGTGAAACAACCGCCAAGACCCTGGCTCAGGCGGTTACACATTTGAAAGAGTTTGCGCAATATTCGCCCGATCAGTTAAAAGAACTGGAAGATGTAGGCCCCAAGGTAGCGGGCAGCATTCATCATTTTTTCAGCAATGCGCAAAACCTGTCCATGCTCGATGAACTGGAAGCACTGGGCCTTACTTTACGCAATGAAAAGAAAGCACAGCCTGCTGAAGGTGGTCTTAATGGCCAGACGTTTTTATTTACAGGCACCTTACCCACATTGAAAAGAAGTGATGCAGAAGCTATGGCCGAAGCACTGGGTGGTAAAATCCTGTCGGGCGTAAGCGCCAAGCTCAATTACCTGATAGTCGGTGAAGATGCCGGCAGTAAACTCGAAAAAGCAAAAAAGATCAATACGATAAAGATTATTTCGGAAGCGGAATTTCTGGAGCTGATCAAGAGATTTGAAGATTTGAAAATTTGAAGATTTGGAAGGTGAAGAGAACTATCCTGCACCATACTTTTCAATTATGGATTTTTCCAGTAAAATACTGAATAGCTAACTTTACAATCTTCAAATCCTCAAATTTTCAAATCCTCAAATCATTGAAATGATAAAACCCTCCACCCTTCAGTTCTTAAAGGCGTTAAAGAAGAACAACAACAAGCCCTGGTTTGATGCAAACCGCAGCAGCTATGAAGCGGCACGTGCCGATTTTGCCGGTTTTGTGCAACAGATCATCGACCGGCATGGCAAAAAAGATGAAGGGATCAGCAACCTGGTAGCGCGCGACTGTATGTTCCGCATCAATCGCGATATTCGTTTTGCAAAAGACAAATCGCCCTACAAAAGCAATTTCGGAGCAAGCATCAACCAGGGAGGCAAACAGTCTATGACTACCGCGGGCTATTATTTTCATCTTGAGCCCGGCCAGTCTTTTGCCGGCGGCGGTATCTGGATGCCTCCGGCAGATGCGCTGCGTAAAGTGCGCCAGGAGATAGATTACAATTTCAAAGACTTTCTGCGCATTTTGCGCAACCGCAGCTTTCAATCAGTATATGGCGATCTCTCCCATGAAGCGGAATACAAACTGAGCCGTGTGCCCAAAGGCTATGAAGCTGATAATCCCGCTGCTGAATACCTCAAACTCAAAAGTTTTATTGCCAGCCTCTCGATCCGCGACACCGAACTGACGGATAAAGACCTGGTCAAAAAGACCACTACCGCTTTTGGCGCTTTACAGCCCCTGATCGGCTTTATTAATCAGGCGATTATCGAATAATTCTCACCCGGCTTTGCTGGCCTCTTTTTTGAACCTGAAAAGGTTTAACAAAAAAGATTTGGCCATTTCAATGTTTAAACATTAATTTTGTATCACAATTAAACTAATAATCATGGCAACCTGGACAATCGACACCGCACACTCCGAGATCGGGTTTAAAGTAAAACACCTGGTAATCTCTACCGTGTCCGGTAAATTCAACAGTTTTGATGGCTCAGTAGAAAGCGATAAAGAAGACTTTTCTGATGCCAAAATCAACTTCTCAGCTGATATCGACAGCATTCATACAGGCAACGACCAGCGCGACGGTCACCTGAAATCAGCAGATTTCTTTGATGCTGCCAATCATCCCAAACTCAGCTTCACCTCTACTTCGTTTGAAAAGTCTGGTGATGATTATAAGTTGCTGGGTAATCTTACACTGAAAGGCGTAACACGTCCTGTAACACTGAATGTAGAATTTGGTGGTGTGCAGCAAAGCATGTATGGCCAGACAGTAGCCGGTTTTGAAATCGCTGGTAAAATCAATCGTCAGGACTATGGTCTTACCTGGAGTGCGGTGACCGAGGCTGGTGGCGTAGTGGTAAGTGATGAGGTGAAACTCGTGATCAATGTAGAAGTGGTGAAACAGTAATTCAGGTTAAGGTTTATAGAAAAGCGGCTTCCCTTATGGGGAGCCGCTTTTTATTTACAGCTATTATCTTTTCTCAAAGAAGACTTTCTTTTACGCCCACCGTATCAGGTGAAGAGCTGTTCCATTTTTATTTCCGCCTGAACCCGCCCTGTATAATAGTCATTTTGCTTTACACCATAGGTGGTGATCATGGTGGGAAAAATCGTTTTGCGTGGCTGAGTTTTTTCTGTAAATACCTTTAGTTTTTGATCCAGGTCGGCAGCATATTTTTTATCAATTACAAACTCAGTGGCCGAAAATTTTATTTCGCAGAGATTTATACACTGGTCCTTGCGGTCTATCAGCAGGTCTATCTGGGCACCGGTTTCTCCCTTTGCCGGTACGTATCGCCAGGCCGATGCAGTAGTTTGCACACCTGCAATACCCAATGCCTGCTTAATCTGTGCAATATGTTTCAGACAAACTGCTTCGAAGGCAAAGCCACTCCAGGTTTTATAAGATTGTGTTGCCGACAACCGCAGCCAGGTACCGCTACCCGAATTTCGGTTTTGTTCAATAAACTTGAGATAAAACAGTGAGTACTCATCAGACAGTTTGTATATGCTGTCTCTGAGTACCCGGTTAAACGAAATATGTTGCGTGATGAAACCTGATTCCTCGAGTTCCTGCAGGAGTTCTGTAACTCCACCGCCGGTTGTGAAACCGGTAGCTTTTATAAGTTCTGCCCGGCTCATTCCGGCAGGTTTTTTTGAAAGTGCCCGTACAATCGACTCATGCCGGTCTGCCTGGTCAAACAGGGATTTATACAGATCTTTAAACTCCGCCTGCAACAAACCCGTTTGGCCAAAACATATTTTATCAATAGCCTGCGTAGCACTTTCACCTTTACTCACCTGTTTTAGGTATTGAGGAATGCCTCCCACAGCCATGTATAATTGTAATTGCTGATAGGCATCGAGGCGGATACCCCGATGCTCCAGAAAACTGGCAGTTTCTCCCAGCGTAAAGGGAAGAAGCCTGATCTTACGGCTTACCCTGTTATGTAATCCGCCCCTGTCGTTGATCACATTTTTGATCATCCAGGATGCGGCAGAACCGCATATCACCACTTTTAGCAACCGTTGCCGCGATGCCCAGCTATTCCACCACAGACCAAATGCGGGCAAAAACGCTGATTTGGGTGTGTGTATCCAGGGCAGCTCATCAAAAAGAAGTACAACAGGCCCTTTATCTATTTTGGTTTGCAGAAAGGTGATCAGAAACTGGAAAGCCTGCATCCAATTGCCCGGCGGCGTTGGCGGAAGGGGGCTGTTCATAGCCTGCTGCAGTGCCGTGCTGAAGTTCTGCAACTGCTGCCGTAAAGTAGCTTCATGCACACCCGTAAACTCAAATGCCAGGTATTGATGATAGAAATTACGGACCAGATAAGTCTTTCCCACCCTTCTGCGGCCATAAATGGCAATCAGCTCTGCCTCACCCGAGTAAAGCATTTCTTCCAGTAACTTTTTCTCTTCTTCCCTTCCAATAACAGTTTCGCTTACCATGGGGCTATATTTCGCCACAAGTATACAAAAACATAAGTTATGGCGAGATATATTATTTTATATTACGCCATAAGTGTAAAATAAATGTAGTTATGGCGAAATATAAATACTTATACGGCGCCATAACTTTGTACCCTCCTACTGCTTTTTTATTAGTTTTACCTGGATTTATTGTAAGTAAATGATTTTCAATAAAAAGGGTGGTTCAAAATCTGGCCACCCGCACTGCTTCTTTTCTTAAGTAAATTTTACAATAATCCTTTCTGACTAAGGTATTCCGCAATTTGTACTGCATTGGTCGCAGCTCCCTTGCGGAGATTATCAGACACCACCCACAGGTTAAGTGTATTGGGCTGGCTTTCATCACGGCGCAGACGGCCAACAAACACTTCATCTTTTTCATGTGCATCCATCGGCATGGGGTATTGCTGTGAAGCAGGATCATCTGTGAGTACCACACCCGGAGCCGTACTAAGAAGATCGCGTACTTCCTGAAGGTTGAAATCGCTGGCAAATTCCACATTCACTGACTCACTATGGCCGCCCATAACAGGAATACGTACGGTAGTGGCTGTAACACGAATGTTATCATCGCGCATGATCTTTTTGGTCTCGTTGACCATTTTCATTTCCTCTTTGGTATACCCATTGTCGAGAAAAACATTGATCTGCGGAATTACATTAAGGTCAATCGGATATTTATACGCCATGGGATAGCCGGCTTCTTCACCTTTCACGGCTTTGACCCGTTCGCCCTGCAACTGGTCTACGGCCTTTACACCGGTACCCGTCACACTCTGATAGGTTGATACTACCACGCGTTTTATACCATATTTATGATGCAGCGGATTAAGTGCTACCACCATTTGGATAGTAGAACAATTGGGATTGGCAATGATCTTATCATTTGCAGTCAGCACATCTGCATTGATCTCGGGCACAATCAGCGGTTTGGCCGGATCCATACGCCAGGCAGATGAGTTATCGATCACGGTGATGCCGGCTTCTGCAAAACGGGGAGCCCACTCCAGTGAAGTGCTGCCTCCGGCAGAAAACAGTGCCACGGCCGGCTTCGCTGCAATAGCATCCGTCATGCTCACTACCTTGTAAGGCTTTCCCTTGAAGATAATTTCTTTACCTACTGATTTTTCGGATGCTACCGGTATCAGTTCTGTTACCGGGAAATTGCGCTCGGCCAGTATCTGCAACATTTTTGTGCCCACCAGGCCCGTAGCGCCTACTACTGCAACTTTCATGTTTGAGTTTCTCCCATCTCCGTTTGTTTGCAACGGAGTTTTTTGATGAATAAATAATGGTTATAAAAAAACAGGCCCTCCGTAAGGAAGGCCTGCTGATTTCTTTATGCTGATTGTCATACATAACGCTGCAAACCTTCCTCTAGGGACGTTTCTTAATGCGCTTTGTATGTTTCATAATAATCATTGCTTAATAATACTATTTCTTTTTACAGTTAGCAAAAATAATGGCTCGTTTTATTCACGCCAAAATTTGTTTTTTTCACCTTGCCATGCTTTTGCCTGTTTTTACCTTCAACCAATGAAACGGATAACGTGTGTTAGTCTTCTGTTGATAATGATATCCGCAGGACTGAAAGCGCAACAACGCTACGATGTAGTGATCAGTGAGATAATGGCAGACCCCAGCCCGCCCATCGGTCTGCCCGGCGTTGAGTGGATAGAGTTGCATAACCGCTCGGGGCAGCCTGTCAATCTGCAGGGCTGGCGGCTGGCCGATGCCGGTTCGCAAAGCGGACCCATGCCTTCTTACACACTACATCCTGGCAGGCAGGTGATTGTATGTGCCAACAGTGCCGTCGCATCTCTTTCGGCCTATGGCCCTTGTATTGGCGTCAGCAGTTTTCCATCACTTGATAATGAAAGTGATCAACTGACCCTTATTACAACAACCGGTCAGGTCATGCATGCGCTGGTATACGATAACAATTGGTATCAGAACGATGTGAAAAAAGAAGGTGGCTGGTCACTTGAAATGATCGATACAGATCAACCCTGCATATGGACAGGCAACTGGGCAGCCAGCATTCATGCAGAAGGAGGTAGTCCCGGAAGACCCAATACAGTGGCCGGGCAACTGGAAGACATCAGTCCTCCCCGGGCTCTGCATGCCTACATGACTGATAGCCTGTCAGTCATTATAGAGTTTTCTTCACCGGTCGATAGCCTGAGTGCCACAGTTATCCAAAATTTCTCCCTGATCAATGGACCTGCTATCATACTGACTGGTATGGTGGAGCCACTGGCTACGCGCGTGCGCCTGCAGCTTGCAGACACATTAGTGCCTGATAAGGTATACCAGCTAACGGTCACCGATCTGACTGGTTGCAGCAGTCATCAGCTATCTGGTGTGCAGCAATTATCTGTCGGGCGAAGCAGCCCTGTAGCCGGTGCGGGCATTATTATCAATGAAATCCTCTTTCACCCTCACCCAAATGGCTTCGACTATGTGGAGTTGTATCATGCTGGCAAAACGATTGCTGATCTATCGAAATTAATGATCGCGCGCAGGGGCTCAGGAAGTCAGCTTCAGCAATTTTATCTGTTATCTGTCAGTCCGCGATTATTTTTTCCTGGCCAGTATCTTGTACTTACTACCGATGCGCGCAGCCTGGCTCACCATTATCTCGTGCGATATCCGGAGCGGGTATTGACACTGGCCGCACTCCCCTCCTATCCCAATGACAGTGGTGTGGTAGTATTGACTGATAAACAGGGGCAGGTAACAGACGAGGTGTCGTATTCAGCAAAAATGCATTTTCCGCTTATTCGTAATCCACAGGGTGTGGCCCTGGAGCGGATTGATCCGGTTGGGTCTTCTGCCAACAATCATAACTGGCACTCTGCGGCAGCTTCTGCCGGTTATGGTACACCCGGCTATGCCAATTCGCAATTGCATGCACAGGTGCCGCCTGTGCCGGGCCTTACACTGAGCAATACACTTTTTACACCTGATAATGACGGACAGGAAGATCTTTTGTTGATCAGCTATCAATGGCAGGAATCGGGATACATGATCCGTATACGGGTATTTGACGATCAGGGCCGGCCTGTCCGCGAGCTGGTAAAAAATGAGTTGATGGGTACCCGGGGCAGCTGGAAGTGGGATGGTCTCGACAATACCGGCAGGCCACTTATCGCCGGTATCTATATCATCTGGGCCGAGCTGTTTACACTTGCTGGTAAAAAGGAATTATTTAAACAGCCGGTGATCCTTGCCAGGCGATAAAGCAGAAGCCCGGCAGAACCTGCCGGGCTTCTGCTGATATTCCCCAAAAGATCAGAGTAATTCTATTTCAAAATTTACCAGGTCTTTGAATTGCTGAATACGCATGTCGATATCGGTTTTGGTAATCTCACGCAGGCGGGTAGCACCGAATTTTTCCACGCAAAAGCTGGCCATGGCGGAGCCCACAATAATACCCCGTTTCATGTTTTCGAATGAGATATCGCCCGTTTTGGCCAGATGACCCACAAATCCGCCTGGCAAATGTGTCGCCAGCCCCGGTCGGATCAAATACGTCTTCGAGTGGCAGTGCCGGGGCAAAGAAGACACTGTCCTTATCAAACAGCAGGGCGCCATGTTCTCCTTTCTTGATGATCAGGTATTTGGGTCCCATTTGCAGAATTGACTTGGCTGCTTTTACCAGCGAAAACTGTCCGGTCAGCTGCCTGGCCTCTGCGTCATTGACCAGCAGCATATCTACATGTTTCAGTACTTCTTCCAGGTCGGGCAGCGCTACTTCCATCCAGAAATTCATTGTGTCCATTACGATCAGCCGGGGGCGCTGTTTGAGCTGACGAATCACACTCAGCTGCACAGCAGGCACCAGGTTGCCCAGCATCAGGAATTCTGCGCCCTGGTAGCTATCCGGGATACGCGGATTAAAGTCTGCCAGTACGTTCAGGTCCGTAACCAGGGTATCGCGGCTATTCATATCCGCATGATAGCGGCCGCTCCAGAAAAACGATTTCTTGTCAGGTACAATTTCTACCCCGTCAAGCTGCACACCACGGCGTTTCAGCTCTTCCAGCTCCTCTATGGGAAAGTCATAGCCCACAATGGATACTTGTTGTATGGGTTTTATAAAATTGGAAGCAGCATAGGCCACATAGGTGGCTGAACCGCCAACTATCTTATCTGTTTTGCCAAAGGGTGTTTCAATGGCATCAAAAGCCATAGTGCCTACTGTAATCAATGACATGAAAGACGTTTTATATTTTGTAGTAATGTTTTCCGATTTAGTCAACTGCCGTTAAAACAAGTCCGGACCGGCCTTTTCCGCAGGAAAACGAGGGGCTGAAAGGGCGTGCAAACGTACATGAAAAATCGTATCCGGGGAAGTTTAAAATACTTCTATTTATTGAGGCAAAGGCTTATCAGGACTGAGCTCCTTCAAACCGGTTTTGGTAATATTGACTGAAACCTATATATCTTTGGGTATGGCCAAATCAGTAAGAAAAAAGGCATCCAAGAAAGATTTAATTCTTCAGAAGGCTGCCATCATGTTTAGGGAAAAGGGCTTTGCCGCCACTTCTATGCGCGACCTGGCTGAATCTGTTGGCATTGAAGCCGCCAGCCTGTACAATCATATCCGCTCCAAAAACGAGATTCTCGAAGCTATTTGTTTTGATGTTGCCAATCGGTTCAACACAAATATGGAACAACTGGAAGCAGGTCATACGGGATCCATCAGCAAAGTGGAAACCCTGTTGCGCTTTCATATCCGGCAAATGATTGAGCATTACGAGGAAGTCTATGTAAGCGACCGCGAATGGAAACACCTGGAAGACCCCTATTTGTCTAATTTTCAGACTCAACGCAGGGCTTATCGTAAAAAATTTGCTTCTATTATTGAAGACGGTATCCGCAAAAACGAGATCCGCAATATAGATGCGCCTACAGCTGTCCTTATCATGCTGCATGCCGTAAGCGGCATTGAATCATGGCACCGCTCCAAAACCAAGATCAATGCACAGGAGCTGGAAGACAATATGGTCATGATCATGATCGATGGATTAAGAAAACAAGGTTAAGCCATGTCCATTCATTTTCACCCCGTACGCGTAAAAGAAGTACGCAGGGAAACACCTGCCTGCGTGTCAGTATTGCTGGATATTCCCGCAGGCCTGCAACCTGATTTCAATTATCAGCAGGGGCAAAGTCTTACAATCCGCACGTTTATCAACGGCGAAGAAGTACGTCGCACCTATTCACTCTGCAGTTCACCACTCGATGGCGAATGGCGGGTAGCTATCAAAAAGGTAGATGGCGGATTATTTTCTTCTTTTGCCAACGAACTGCTCAAACCCGGCGATACGCTGGAAGTGATGCAGCCGATAGGTCGTTTTTATACAGAACTGAAACCTATGCATCGCAAAAGGTATGTAGCATTTGCGGCAGGCAGTGGCATCACTCCTGTTTTATCACTTATCAAAACCACGCTGGCCACAGAGCCGCTCAGTCGCTTCACACTGGTATACGGCAATCGGAGCCGCCAGGATATTATCTTTTTTGAAGAACTGGAAGCGCTGAAAAATAAATATCTCGATCGTTTTCAGCTGATCCATATCCTAAGCCGCGAAACGCAGGATGCGCCCGTACTCAATGGCCGCATCAATGCAGAAAAGCTCCGCGATCTCGACAAGCTGGTCGATTATGTACTTACGGATGAGTTCTTCATTTGTGGCCCCGAAGCCATGATCTTTGAAGTAAAGGATTTTCTCGAATCACGTATTGCCGACAAGCGGCGCATCCATTTCGAATTATTTACTACTCCGGGCCAAAGCCAGTCTGCATTTTCAGGAAAATCTGTTGCACCCGTCACGGCACCCTCCAGTGGCTGCCAGGTACGCATCAGACTCGATGGCCGCTCTATTGAATTTACCATGCCCGCCAGCAGCGAAGATTCCGTTCTGGATGCTGCTCTTGCCGCCGGTGCCGACCTGCCCTATGCCTGCAAAGGCGGTGTATGCTGTACCTGCAAGGCACGCCTGCTCGAAGGTGAGGTAAAGATGGATGTGCACTGGGGACTGGAGGAAGAAGAGATCAAACAGGGCTATATACTTACCTGCCAGAGTCACCCGCTTACCGCACAGGTATCGGTTGATTTTGATGTCAGATAATTCTTTTTATCCGGGGAAAATGAAGATAGATTCACCGGACAACAGTATTTCAATAATGAGAAATGGCCTGCAAGAGCAGGCCATTTCTACTAATATTATTCATTACTATCAGGGTAAAAGACGGAAACTGTCCTTTAACCGTATGTCGGCAGATGAAGAGCCGATCATGAGGTCAAAATCGCCGGGCTCTGCATCCCACTTTAGTCTGGCATTGTAAAAAGACAATTTTTCTTTGCTGATCACAAACCGGATCGTTTTTTTCTCACCTGGCTGCAGCGACAGCTTTTTAAAATCTTTTAATTCTTTAACCGGACGCACTACGGAGCCAACCCTGTCGCGCAGGTAAAGCTGTACGACTTCCTCGCCGGCATAGCTGCCTGTGTTGGCAATATCCATTGTAACCACAATACTATCCGCTTTTTTCATTTCCTTTTTATTCAGCTTAAGATTGGTATACGCGAAGCTGGTATAACTGAGTCCGTATCCGAATTCGAATTTGGGATAAATAGATTCATCAATATAGGCAGAGCGATAAAACCTGTCTTTGTCGCTGGTAGCGGGACGACCGGTATTGAAGTAGCTGTAATAGATAGGGATCTGTCCTTCGCTTCGGGGAAAGGTCATAGGCAGTTTGGCCGATGGGTTATAATCACCAAACAATACATCGGCAATGGCATTGCCTGCTTCACTACCCAGCCACCAGGTATATAAAATAGCGGGTGCGTTATCAGCCACCCAGTCAAATACCAGCGGGCGGCCGGCATTGATGAGTACTACTACTGGTTTGCCCGTGGCTATTATTGTTTTGATCAGCTCTTCCTGCACACCCGGCAGGCGAATGCTGCTGCGGCTTTTGGCTTCACCACTCATATCGCGCCGCTCGCCCACACTCAACACCACTACATCGGCCTGGCTGGCAGCCTGCACTGCTTCGGCAAAACCGGCACGGCTGCTGTCCTCGATACCACATCCTTTTGCGTACAAGAGTTGTGATGCGCCACCCAGTTTGTTGATCATACCCTGCCATTGTGAAACGATGTAGCTGGAGTCGTCGGGCATTTCTATACTCCAGAAGCCGAGATTTTGTTTTACTTCTTTTACCAGCGGTCCAATGAATGCGATGCGGTTATTCTGTTTCTTCAGGGGCAACAGCTGATTTTGATTTTTAAGCAATACAATACTTTTCGCAGCCATGTCGCGTGCAGCACGGGTATGCGCAGGGTCGACGAGTGCAGCCTGCTCACGCGATGCATCACTAAACCGGTAGGGATCATCAAAAAGCCCGAGTTCAAATTTTTTACGCAGCACACGGCGCACAGCGTCATCGACCAACGCCATGGGCACTTTCTTTTCTTTTACCAGCTGTGCCAGGTGGTTTTTGTAACTGCGGCTTTCCATATCCATATCGCTGCCGGCCGTAATAGCTGAAAGCGCCGCTTCATAGTTATCCTTTACATAGCCATGCTGTATCATCTCACCCACGGAACCCCAGTCGCTTACTACAAAGCCGGTAAACTTCCATTTGCCTTTAAGAATATCACGTTGCAGATAACTATTGCCGGTAGCAGGTATACCATTGAGATCGTTGAAAGAATTCATGAATGTAGCAGCGCCGGCATCAAGCGCTGCCTTGAATGGAGGCAGGTATGTTTCCCATAATTGTCTTTCGCTCATGTCTACACTATTATAATCACGCCCCCCTACTGCTGCACCATAGGCAGCAAAGTGTTTGGCGCAGGCCATGACCGCATCCGTCTGACCGAGGCCTTTGCCCTGAAAACCATGTACACGTGCTGTGGCTATCAATGAGCCGAGATAAGGATCTTCACCGGCTCCTTCCATCACCCGTCCCCAGCGTGGGTCGCGTGCAATGTCGACCATCGGCGCAAAAGTCCAGTGAATACCGGCGGCGGAAGCTTCTGTAGCTGCCACACGCGCTGCCAGTTGTATGGCATCCATATCCCAACTGGCC
The DNA here is from genome assembly GCA_047600605.1 of Chitinophagaceae bacterium. Classification (GTDB taxonomy): domain Bacteria; phylum Bacteroidota; class Bacteroidia; order Chitinophagales; family Chitinophagaceae; genus CAYMZZ01. Next base: position 245,568 of record JASGKK010000003.1, read on the forward strand.
GCTTCTGCCAGCGGAATGGGGAAGGTGGTTTTATATCCATGAATCACATCCTGACCAAACAAAAGCGGAATACGTAACCGCGATTGCATAGCCATTTCCTGCAGTTGACGGGTATGGCGCACTCCCATAATATTGAGCATGGAACCGATCTGTCCCTTACGGATCTGATCCTGCTTATCACCATCATTGGTAATGGGACCGGTCGATATCCAGTCGCCGCTATACTGATTCAGCTGACCTACCTTTTCTTCCAGCGTCATCAGGCGCAGCACTGAATCCACACGCTGATCAATTGTCTTACGTTGTGCAAGCGCAGGCAACATGCAGGCCAGCAAGCCGGTTGCCAGCAACGATTGTTTAAGTGATCGGTTTTTAAACATTGACAGATTATTAGTAGTTGTAAAAAAGCCGCCCTGTACTATTGAATTGTTTCCAGGGCGGCTTGACGATAGTTATTATAAGAAAGTAATGTACCGGTGTTTTATCAGAACACGAGTGTGGCAATAGAGCGTGGCTTTGCTTTCAGCTCAGCGGCTTTGCCATTGATCCAGAGAAAATACGGCGTTTCTGCATTGGACTGGTTCATGACCACTACCACTGTTTTACCATCCGGATTGCGGAAAGCAGTAGTAAGCAACTGGCTGCGACTCGCAGCACTGCTGATGCGTTTGGCTCCGGGCTGAATGAATTTGCTGAAGTGCCCGATATAGTAGTAGGCATTGGTGTAAATGAGCTGGCCGGTTTTGGTATCGCCATGTACAGGTGCAAAGCAGAAATTCTGTACGTGATTGGGGCCACCGGTTTCATCGAGCAATATATTCCAGTCAGTAAATCCTACCATGCCGTTGTTGAAATCATTGATCATACTGCGGCCATATTCTTCTCCCAGTGCCCAGGCATTGTAACGCTTTGCATCAAAGCTTTCGGCACATCCTTCGGTAAAGAAGATGTTTTTATCGGGGTAGGCTTCGTGTACACGTTTGATGTTTTCATACATGGGTTGGCCGCCACTCCAGTCTTCGTACCAGTGGAAACCGATACCCCAGGCATATTTGGCTGCTTCGGGGTCGTCAAAATAAGTTTGTGCCCGCTGATAGATCAGGTCGCGGTTATGATCCCACACAATGATCTTCTTTTCTTTGAGCCCTTCTTTCTCCATGGTAGGGCCCAGGTGTTTTTTCAGAAAATCACGCTCTTCTTCGGCTGTATAGATACAGCTTTCCCAGCGTTGTTTGGCCATAGGCTCATTCTGCACACTGATACCCCATACAGGTACGCCTTCTTTTTCGTATTCTTTGATAAACTTTGTATAGTACAGCGCCCAGCTGTCATAAAACGCTGGTTTCAGTTTACCTCCCTGCAGCATGTTGTTGTTATCTTTCATCCAGGCCGGAGGACTCCAGGGGCTGGCAAACAGTGTGAGCTTACCACCGGCGGCCTGCATTGCCTCTTTGATAAACGGAAGTTTGTATTTGCGGTCAGGTTCTATGTTAAATGATTTAAGGTCTTTGTCATTGCTGTCTACGTAGGTGTAACTGCCACTGCTGAAATCGCAGCTATTGATGTTGGTACGGGCAACAGTATAACCAATACCATTTTCCTTATCAAAATAGGCTTTCAGGAATTCCTGTTGCTTCTCTTTGGGCAGCTTGTAAAAAGTTTCGGCAGATGCGTCGGTAAGTGCTGCGCCGATACCAAAGAATGTCTGATAGGTTTTATCGGGATCTACAAATACACAGATCTGAGTCTCAAAAGGCTGACCCATTTCCTTAAACGAAAGCGTATCTGTAGCAGTTAGCCGCAGTGCAGAGCTATCGGCTGTAGTATAGACCAGTACTTTTTTTCCTTCTGCGGAAAAGTGGCTGGTGTTGATTTCTGACGCCGGCGTTTCCTTGTTTTCTCCGCAGGAGAAAAGCGCAAGCGCGACAATAGCAATGGTTATTCTTTTCATTCTATTTAGATTAAAACAGGTTGCTTACCAAACATAGGTGCCTACGGAAGAGGCGGGCAATGAAGCCACCACCCATTTATCCTTAAATCGGATATTAAACGACTGGGCATTGGCGCCGTCATTGAGTACAATAAGTACTTTTTTCTTATCAGGTCTTTCAAAAGCCACACTGGTCAGGTTACCGCTACTGGTATTGCTGGCTACGCGCACCGAACCTGCGGGAACAAATTTGGATGCATGTGCCACTATGTAATAGGCTACGTTTTTGTTGACGGTAGAGCTGCCGATGATCGTAAGTGCTCCCTTGCAAACGGTACAACCGCCGGGTGTATGGGGGCCGAAGTTGCCGTCATTGGCCAGGTTCCATTCCAGGGCATTGCGGCTCCAGTTGCGCATCGAACCGATAATAACATTGCGGATATGCCAGTTCAGATCACCGCCGAAGTCGCCGTTTGATGCAGTGTATTGCTCGGTGAAATACACGTTCTTATCCGGGTGTGCATTATGAACGGTGCTGAGCGCGCTGATGTCGCCGGCATATAAATGAAATGCCGAACCGTCTACAAAGGCTTTGGCAGCCGCATCGTTGAGAATGGTAAGCGGATAATTGGGATTATCGCAGTTGTGATCCCATACAATGATCTTTGTAGTAATCCCAGCTGATTGAAATGCAGGCCCCAGGCTGTTCTTGATAAAATCGCGCTGCTGCTCGGCTGTCATTACCATACTTGGATTATTGCCGCCATGGAGGGGTTCATTCTGCGGAGTGATGGCATCTATGGTAATGCCTTCCGCTTTCATACCCTGAATATATTTTATTAAATACTGTGCATACACATCATAATACGCCGGTTTCAGACTGCCTCCTACAGAGCTGCCATTGTCTTTCATCCACACGGGCGGGCTCCAGGGTGTACCCAGAATTTTGATAGTGGGGTTGATCGCCAGTATTTCCTTCAGCAAAGGAATAAGACCTGTACCACCCGCCTTTTCTGAATTGAGGCTGAAATTGGCCAGCGTAAGATCCGTTTGCCCGGCAGGCATATCGTTGTAGCTATATACTTCTGCACTCAGATCAGATGCACCAATTGCGATGCGCAGGTAACTGATGCCTATACCATTGGTGGTAGAAAAAAGATCCTGTAGCAGGCTTTCTTTAATAGTTGGACTAAGATTATTGATAAGTGTGGCACTACCGGAAGTGAGGGTATAGCCAAAACCATCTACGGACTGAAACCGGGATGTTGTGTCTACCGTAATTACCGGGTTGAAATTGGTGGTAGTGATAAAGGAAAGCACGGTAGACTGTTTCTGCAGCAATGCAGCCTGATCGCCGCGGGTAAGCCAGTAATCCATTTCATTGACCTGTGGGCCGGGTGTTGGCGGGTCCGGATCAGGATTGCCACCACCTGGTTTTTTACTGCAATCACCCTGTACACATGCCAGCCAGAGGAGAGCGGCCAGCGCTAATTTACTTTTCATAGACAACCAATTTTTTATTGCTGCGGAGCCAATCGGGCAAACACGGCATTTCCCTACTATAGACACTAAATTTGTCTGGTTGTACTAAACCTCAGCCCTTTTTATGCTGAGAAAAGAGCCATTTCAACAGGCCGGGTTCCGCAAAGGCAGGATCCCAGCTGTTGTGATTGGCTTCGGGATATTCGGTATAGCGGACCCTTGCGCCTGCTTTTTGCAACGCTGCCAGCATCTGCCGTGAAAATGAGGGCAATACCACATCGTCTTTGGCTCCATGAAATATCCACCAGCCAGACTGACGGATTGAAGCTGCGGTGGCCGGGTCAGCACCTCCGCAAATGGCAATAGCCCCGGCAAAAACACCCGGCCTGCGCCTTGCCAGTTCAAATGTACCCATGCCGCCCATACTCAATCCCATCACATAGACCTGCTGCCGGCGGATTTTATATTGTCGAAAAAGGTTATCTGTAAGCGATACCAGCAAACGCATGGAACGGGACGGTTCTCCATCGGCTACGAAATAGAATGTACGCTTGCCGTTTTTATCGGCTACGGTCTGCACATTGCTCCAGTAATCGGTGGCCGCACATTGCGGAAATATCACGATAGCCGGATATTGCTGGCGCACACTGTCTGCCAGAAACATCCGTGCACCATGCGTCAGTTGTTTCTTATTATCATTGCCACTTTCGCCACGGCCATGCAAAAAGATCAGCAGCGGATAAGCCCTGGATGAATCATAATTTGCCGGCAACAATACTCTATAAGGGAGGGTATCGCCACTTTGAATAAACTTTTTATACTCATACTGCTCCAAATCCTGTGCCTGTATGAGATCACAACTGCAAAAAACAGCCAGGAAGAAAATGAATGTTTTTTTCATGATTTTTGATCAATCATTTATTTAATAATTAATATCTGTTGCTACACCATAAATAAAACAGCCCGGATTAGCAATTGCTAAAATACCGGGCTGTAAAACTCTATCCATTTATAGCAGCCTGCTTAAAGGCTCCAGTTAAGTTTCGCCTTCTTTACATCGCGCGAATTACCGCCGATCATAATTTCAAACTCACCCGGCTCCCATACGTATTTAAGATCGTAATTATAAAACTTCAGCGTTTCGGTAGTAATCGTAAAGCTGATGGTCTTTGACTCACCGGCTTTGAGCGATATTTTCTGAAATCCTTTCAGCTCCTGTACGGGCCGTGTAACAGATCCTACCATATCGCGCAGATAAAGCTGTACTACCTCTTTTCCTTCGGCCTGGCCAATATTGGTAACCGTAACGCTCGCAGTAATAGTCTGATTACCCCTGGGGCTCGATGTGCTCAGTTTTACATCGCTGTAGCTGAACTGTGTGTAGCTTAATCCAAAGCCAAACGGATAAAGCGGGTCATTGGACACATCGAGGTAATTGGAGCGGAACTTGGAAAACCATTTGCCTTCGCCCAATGGACGGCCTGTGTTTTTGTGATTATAAAACAGCGGTACCTGTCCTACATTTTGCGGGAACGTAGTGCTTAGTTTACCGGAAGGATTTACATCACCAAACAATACATCGGCAATAGCATCAGCCGGCTTCGCTGCCACCAAACCATACGTTGAGAATAGCAGGTACATTGGCATGCTCCCAGCTGAGCGCGAGTGGGCGGCCTGTAAACAGTACCAGTACTACCGGTTTACCGGTTTTCAGCAATGCAGCCAGCAGGTCTTTCTGTACCTGGGGGATTTCGATATTGGTACGGCTGCTTGATTCACCGCTCATTTCAGATGCCTCGCCCAGTGCAGCTACTACCACATCAGACTGATTGGCAATCGCCACGGCTTCGGCAATGATATCGGCAGCAGGCCGTTCATCGCGTGCAATGGTACGGCCAAACATAGTACCCCGATCCTGCAGTTCTTTATTTGCTTCTACATTGGAGCCCTTTGCATATAATATTTTGGCTTGTGAGCCCACTACTTCTTTGAGACCTGCCAGCAGTGAGGTAGCATTTTGCAGATTGGCGGCCACACTCCAGGTGCCGGGCATATTTTCTTTTGAATCTGCCAGCGGGCCAATGAGGGCAATTGTACCGCTTTTGCGCAATGGCAATGTGTTTTTATCATTTTTCAGCAATACAAAACTTTCGGCAGCGATCTTACGTGCTTCGCGACGATGTTCGGGAGTGAAGATTTCCGTTTTTGCACGGTTCTCATCGCAATAGCGATAGGGATCTTCAAATAGGCCGAGTTTATATTTTGCTTCCAGTATACGACGGCAGGCAGCATCGATCTGCTGCACAGTGATCTTCCCTTCTTTAAGTGACTGTGGCAGGGTGGTAAGCAATCCCTCACCCACCATATCCATATCTATACCTGCTGCCAGTGCACGGGCCGAAACTGTTTTGAGATCACCGATACCATGATCGATCATTTCATTGATGCCGGTATAATCCGTTACCAGAAATCCTTTAAAGCCCCACTGCTTGCGCAGTACATCGGTAAGCAGCCATTTGTTGGCAGTGGCAGGCACACCATCCACTTCGTTGAAGCTGGCCATCACACTTCCCACACCGGCATCAACAGCAGCCTTGTACGGAGGGAAATATTCATTGTACATACGCTGATGGCTCATATCGGTCGTGTTGTAATCGCGGCCGGCTTCGGCAGCGCCATAGAGGGCATAATGTTTTACACAGGCCATGATGGTATTGTTGCGCGAAAGATCAGTACCCTGGTAACCGCGTACCATGGCTTTGGCAATTTCTGAACCGAGATAAGCATCTTCACCATTGCCTTCCGAAATACGTCCCCAGCGCGGGTCGCGCGAAATATCTACCATGGGCGAAAAGGTCCAGTTGATACCATCAGCACTGGCCTCAATGGCGGCAATACGGGCACTGCGCTCAACGGCTGTCATATCCCAGTTGCAGCTAAGGCCCAGCGGAATGGGAAATACGGTCTCATATCCGTGTATCACATCCATACCAAACAACAGCGGGATTTTGAGCCGGCTTTTTTCAACAGCCAGTCTTTGCACCTCTCTGATCTTGGCTACTGATTTTATGTTGAACAATCCGCCTACCTGACCCTGTTCAATCTTTTTTGCAATATCTGAGTTGGAGGCCTGTCCTGTCACAATATCTCCTGCGCCCGGCAGATTGAGCTGCCCGATTTTCTCCTGCAATGTCATCTTCTTCATCAGTGCGTCGATAAACGCTTTCATCTTTGCGTCTTCTGCACGCTGCGCCATGGCCATCGTGCCTGCAAGCAGGGCCAGGGTCAGCATTCCAAATCTGTGTAACCTTGTCATTGTTGATTGTTTTATTATTTCAATAAATGAGGTTCGATGAGTTTTTGCCAGATGGCATAGCCCTGCGCATTCATGTGCAGTTTATCACCGAGAAAAATATCCGGGCGGGGCTGTCCATTATCTGCCAGCATGGGATGGTATACGTCTATAAACGTAGTCTTCTTTTTCTTCTTCAAAAACTGGCGGATAGCTGTATTGGCTTCGAGCATTTTGGGCATAAGGTGCTGGCGGCTGGGACTTGGTTTCAACGATACAAACACAATAGGTACACGCGGAAAACGGTTACGGATCATCGAAAAAAGTGTTTTAAACCGTTGCACTACGGTAGCTGCTGATACGGTATCGGAAGCCGCCAGATCATTTTCCCCGCAATAGATCACTATCTGCCGGGGATCATACTTAAATATCACATCTTCGGCATAGCGGATCACATCGGGTAATGAAGAGCCTCCGAATCCGCGGTTGATGATAGGATATGAGGGAAAATAAGATTGTACATCTTTCCAGTTGGTAAAAGATGAGCTGCCTACAAAAAGTATTTGCTTTGCAGCAGGTGTGTGCAGGCTGTCTGCTTTACGAAAGGCCACTATATCATTCCAGAAAGCTGTGCCCGGCTGTGCATGCACCTGTGTACATACAGCTACAAAAAACGCGAATAGTATCAGCCTGCAATTTTTACTGCTCATCATACCGATTCTTTTTATTTATCAATGTACTTCCAGTGTTTTGTAACGTGCCGATACCCCATTTTCATTGATCGCTTCAATGGTGAAATAATAGGTTTTTTCCCGATCCATGGCCTTAAACCAGTATTCGTTGAGGTCATGTACCATCACACAGTTGTAGAGGCGGTCGGGCGATGTGCCATAGTAGATATTATAAGCATATGCATTATCTACCGGGCTCCATTTAATATAAGCACTCCGTTTAATATAAGCACTCCGTTTGTCTTTTTCGGTACGCAGCACCATAAACTGTTTTACCGCTGCCGGCTTTTCGCCATTGCCATTTCCAAATACACGCAGGCCGCTGATCGCAAACTTGCCCGTAGGCATATGAATATTTTCCAGTTTGATGTAACGGGCCTGTATGGGCTGTGACAGCTCTACGTAATCGTGTGGCACATCTGTTTTATTGGCACTCTTATCGGCCATCACTGTCCATTTGCGTCCATCAGTTGACGCGAGGAGGCGGTATTGATGATACTGATCGAGTCGTTTACCCAGCCGGTCATCTGCGACATCCTGATCAGCGTAATTGATCTGTACGGCATTGACAGTTGATAGTTGTCCCAAATCAGTCTGAATCCATTCACCTTTACCGGCAGAGGCTGCACTCCAGTAGGTTTTAATATTTTCATCCACTGCATTGTTGGCAAAGAAACTGCCGAGGGTGGAAGACACGGTGACTGGTTTTTTGTAGTTGAGCAGCATCCAGCCGGTAAAGGCCTGGGTGCCGTAAGGGGCCACAGGCATTTCTTTTACCACATGCGGCAGATAATGCGGGTAATCGCCAAAAGAGGTATTGCAGTACATCACATCGTTGGCATCGAAACCAGTTGGCCAGATACCGAGTCTTCTTTCAAAATTATTTTTTACAGACAATACAATGGTAGAGACATGCCAGTAGTTGTTGAACTTATCCTGGAATGTAGCACCATGACCTGCTCCGCGGGCAAACCCTCCCGGTTTGAAACTGAGCGGATCTGATTGCGGGGTAAACGGACCCAATGGGCCATCACCTACCAGCAATCCATCGGCATAGCCGCTGAATTCGGTACCGGGAGCGCCATACTGCAGGTAATACTTGTTTTTATATTTCGTCATGTGCGACCCTTCGATAAAAGGATCGAGAAATGTATTGTCCATATACTCGCCAAAGCGCTGCCATCCATAACGCCAGTCTTCGAGAAAATACATTTCTTTACGTGCACCCAGCGGCTGCATTGTCTTGCGGTCGAGTTCCACACCGTACATGGGATAGCGATTGCTGCTGCCATTGTACATATACAGCCGGCCATCATCATCAGTAAAGAAAGAAGGATCCCAGCCTCCAATGGCAAATGAATCAACGAGTGGCTTCCAATCATCGACTTTGGGGTTGGTACTCATCCAGATGGTAAAATTGGATGAATAGGTAGAACCAAACACGAGCATGGTATCGCCAACGATGCCTACTGCAGGTGCGCAAAGTTCATCATATACCTTATTCCAGGGGCGCAGAAACCGGCGTGATACAAAGTTCCAGTTGAGCATGTCTTCGCTCCACCAGTACCCCCATTGATTGGTGCTAAACAGGAAATAGGTGCCTTTATACGTTACAATTACCGGATCGGCTGTAGCGCGATGGCGTCCCCATTCACTGAAATTGGGAATGGGCGTATATCCATAATCTATATTGATCGGATTGCAATAAGTGCGTTGCTGTGCACGACTATCAACAGACGAAAAGAAGAGCCCCAGCAACACAACAACTGATACAATATTTTTTTTCATGTACTTCAGTTCCGGGATTTTGTTTTTGAAAATAAAAGACCATCCAGGCTAAGCGCTCCTGGGCCACAGCAAAAAAACAGGACCGCCAGTAATACAAACAGGAAAGGATGCTGATCGGAGTACCAGACCTGCCCATGTCCTACAAAAAAAGTGATATAGCCCATGGTGATGACTATGCCCAATGCGGCTATGCGGGTAAACAGGCCCAGCATGAGCAGCATACCCATTGCCAGTTCCATGCCTTTTCCCATATATACCATAGTTGCCGGTGAGGAAAATCCTTTGAAGGCCTCCCAGTTAAAATATCCTTTCATGGTAGCTGCATCAAATAGTTCTCCGCCATGATAGGCCAGAAACCCGCCTGTCAGTATCCGGACCAGTGCCAGGCCTGTGGATTGCCAAATGGGTTGGGAGGAGAAAAGTTTATGCATAGTACAATCGTTAGAAGAAGGGGGATGTGCTGCTCACAAATTTACGGCTCTTACTGCTAAAAGTTTAAAAGTATAAAGGTTTAAAGGACGTACGGAACTTAGGCCATAAACGGGCTAATATCACTTTTAAACCTTTATACTTTTAAACTTTACTTTATCCAGGGACTCTCAAACCCCAGCTTTTTCAATCCTTCCTTTATCTCGGGACTGCTCATAAATAAACGCCACAGGAGACCGGTCCGGTAATTTTCCATCATTACCACAATTGGTCCCTGGTCAATAGCCAGGTAGCGCTGGGGATACCAGTTTTCTGTATCGCTGAAGGCATCGTAGAATCCATAAATCCCGAACAACTGTTCTTTTTTCTCTGTATACCAGTAACGCATGGCCGCCATTGATTCTGCCGGCGTATAGGGCATGGAAGAAAGTGCAGCAGTAGGTGCAATCACCCCTTTATCGCGTTTGGTTCCGGGTGCATGTCCCGAATACCCTTTTACAGAGTAACTGGAAGTAAGCCCCCAGCTTTGAGGGCCATATCCCCGGTACTGGTTTTTATTTTCCACGCACCACTTGTAATTGATCAGCGCCTGATGCTGGTTTTCTTTCCAATAATCAGCATACTGATCTTTCAGTCCACGCGGATCGAGACCGAGATAAGAATAATGCGCCCAAAAGAGAGGCCCGCCATATTGCTCTGCGCCATTATGCTTGAGCGCCAGTGGCAATCCATAAGGTGCAGCCTCTCCTTTTATCTGCCCGTTTTTGGCCCATCCTTCATGATAAACTTCGGCAGACACTGCGTGTGTGGGCGACGATGCTGCCAGGATGTACATGATCAGGCATTCGTTATAACCTGAGACGGCAAAATTCATTTGCCAGCCATAGTTGGGGCTCCAGTGCCAGTACAATACATTTTTGCCATTGCGATACCAGTTGAAGTCCACTTCTTTCCAGAGCTTATCTGCACGATCGGCCAGCGCTTTTTCTGTTGCTGATCCGTTTTTCAGATACTGACGTACGCAAAGCAGCCCCTGCAACATAAATGAGGTTTCAACCAGGTCTCCCCCGTCATCATATTTACTGAAAGGTTTTGTCTTGCCTGTTTCACCATTCCACCAGTGTGGCCAGGCACCATGAAACCGATCGGCCGTTTCCAGAAAGTGAATGATCTTTTCCAACCGTGCCACGCCTTCGGCGCGTGTAATAAATCCCCGCTCCATCCCTACCAGTATGGCCATCACACCAAAGCCTCCGCCACCACTGGTCACTACGTTCATATCATTTTGCGGATATTTTCCATCTGCATGATAACGCTCGCGTGCCAGGCCACTTACGGGCTCGGCTCCATCCCAGAAATAGCGGAATGTGGCCTGCTGCACATCATTGTATATGGCTTCCATATCTGCCGGCAGCGTATGTCCGCCCAGTTTGGCCGTATGACTGCAGCCCATCAATATAGTCAGCAAAAAAACCAGTGACTGTATTTTCAATGCATTTGTTTTCTTCATAGTATATCTCATTAATACGATCAAGTACACATGTGTCACAATAAAAAAACAACCGGGACCCGAAAGCCGGATTACTCCAGCCTTACTGCCCGGTTGCTATGCTAAAAGAAGAGACGCCTGATTATTTATTGGCCACGCCCAGGTTGTACAGGGCTTTTATATGTGCATCGGGCAAAGCGATATTGAAAACACGTATCTCGTCAATATTACCTGTCATAGGTGCAAAGCTTACATCGGCGCTCACAGCTTTACCGGGAATGCCATTGTAGTTGGATCCGATGATCACTTCGTTTGGCTCAAAAGAATTAAAATAATTCGCACCACGATTCTGATAAGCCGGTACACCAATCTTTACCCCATCGCCCCAAAGCTGCAGAATGTTTTCGACAGCATCGTAGGTGATCACTACATGCGTCCATTTATCCATACCAATCTTCGGAGAAAGGAACGGAAATCCACTCGCCGCATGTGCTGTATTGAGATTGTCCTGCACATTGATAGCGCCAGATGAGGCATTTACTGCAGTAAAACTGGGTTGAATAGTGATCTGATCGGTATTGCTGGCAGGACGGCTATTGGTATTCAATGCTACATTGACATTGCCATTAAAGATGCCGGGCCTTGCCAGTTGAAAGGGCATAGTGCGTTTGGATCCGTTGTTGAGTATCTGCACCCAAAAGCTCACCGTAAAACTTTTGAAGGCATTGGTTTTGAAATTGTCGAATTGGGTATCGTAATACAGAAACCCACTGGTCAGCTTCAGCGCCCTGCCACGCACACCAGCATCAATAATTTCGTTGTTCTGTGTAGTACCTGGTGTTTTATGGCTGATGGTTTCAGACAAATCGTTGTCGAAATTCCAGAAGGCCACCAGGTTCTGCGGAAATATTTCATCTGAGCTGGTATAGCCGTCAATCTTACCGGTATAATCATCGGGCGATACTTTAGGCAGCCGGTGCGGGTTGCCATCTTTTTTACACGACTGCGTAAGCAGCAGCGTAAGCGCTGCTGCAACCAGTCCCTGTTTTCTGAATATATTATACAAATTCATGGTTATGCATTTGTGTTATGACTGAATTAATAGCCGAAGTTTTGTACCAGCACGCCCTGGCTCAGATCAATCTGTGCCTGCGGAATGGGTAGCAATACGTCGCGTGAGTTGTTGAAATTGGTTTTACCGGCAGCATGCAATGCATCGGCGGCAACACCCCAGCGTACCAGATCGAAGAAACGATCGTGCTCCATAGCCAGCTCAATACGACGCTCATGGCGAATGGCTTCACGCAGTTCATCCTGGTCTGTTGTAGTCACTTTAGGTAAAATAGCATTGTTGGTACCACGTGCACGGGCCCGTATCATTTCCAGTTTATCCAGCGCTTCCTGGGTATTGTTCAACTCATTGGCTGCTTCTGCGTACATAAGTACCACGTCGGCATAACGGAGTATCCGGATATTCATCCAGTAACCGCTGAGGTTGCCATAAGCTGCACGCATAGCAGGATTGGAGTAGACCTTATGATTATACTGCCGGTTGGGCAGGCCCAGTGGAATGTTTTCACCATATACAGTTTGATAGATGGTGTCGCTCTCTCCGTTGCGGCCAGGCTGGCTGGTAAACATAACGGTACGGGCTTTGCGCGGATCGCCTGTTTCGTATGCATTGATCAGGTAGTCGCTGGGTGTATTCCATCCCCAACCGAGGTTCCATACCCCTGTACCACGTACTCCCATAATGGATGCGTACTGTACGCCATTCGCTGTGGGTATGACCGCCGAAGCAGTGGCCTGTACTTCAAATACAGATTCCCTGCTGTTTTCGCCATCTTCACCAAATATCTTGCTATACGATGTAAGGAGGCTGTACTGACCGGTGGCCATTACATCATTGGCGGCTGCCATCGCCTGCGCCCATTTTTTTTGAGTCAGGTATACTTTGGCCAACAGTCCGCTGGCAGCACCACGGGTGGCGCGACCGGGGAATTTTGCATCCCATCCGAGCGGCAGGCTTTCGGCTGCATTCTGCAGGTCACCTTCAATAAATGCATACAGTTGCTCCACGCTGCTCTGCGGCACATTGCTTTGAGCGGCTGCATCGGTAAACACACTATCGATCAGCGGTACACGACCAAAGAGGCGTACCAGCATGAAATAACCATACCCACGCAGAAAACGCGCCTCACCCTCTGATTGTTTCCTTACTTCAGGCGTAGCTACAATAGAGCTGTTGTTGTAAATCTGGTCAAGTGCAATGTTGGCTTTATTGATGAGTGCATAATAGCCCAGCCACAATGTATTGGCAAAACCATTGTCGGGAGACACGGGGAAATTATCCATACTGATAGCATTGGCTCCGCCATCGGCTGGTGTACTGCCCTTATCTGCATCATCGCTGCGTATGCTGGTGGCTGTGATGAATGACTGACTGTGGGCATTGAATGAGCGAAGCTCTGAATAAGGACCAAACAGATAGGTATCATACGGTCCAGAGCCGCCGGGATAGGGATAACTCTCCGGCGTATACTGTCCCTGCGGTTCACGATCCAGGAAGTTTTTTGCACAGCCGGAAAACATAACCAGTGCCCCCAGGAGGCCGAAGGTTATGGCGACTGAACTGTTAATCATTTTTTGCATTTTCATTACTGAATATTTTGAGATGAATAACATTAGAATGTGACATTAACACCAAATGAATAAATAGCCGGTACAGGATAAGTACCATTATCAGCACCACTGCTGATGGGATTGCTCAGGCTTACCTCTGGTGTATAACCGGTCGTTTTGCTGAAAGTGGCTATGTTTTGGCCACTCACATACACACGCAGCTGGTTTACAGTTTTGCCCAGTATACGTTTGGGGAAATTGTAACCGATCTGCAGCGTGCGGATACGGAAATAATCCCCGGGTTCGAGGAAATAACTGCTGAAAAGGAAATTGTTTGGACGTGTATTGTCCAGGATCGGCTCTACATTGCTGGTGCCGGCAGCTGTCCACGCCTTCAAACGATTGGCTTCATAGTTGAGTACCGCAAAAGTGGCGGTACGACGCTGTGTATACACCATATTACCTGCCACACCCTGACCTTCGATGATGGCATCAAACCCTTTGTACTCCAGTGCCAGGTTGAATCCGAAATTGTATAGTGGAAATGGTGTACCCAGGTTGGTCCGGTCGGTGGATGATATTTTACCATCACCATTTACATCTTCAAAAGCGATATCGCCTGGCAGTGAATTTATAAAACTGGGCATTTTGTCAAAGTCTGCCACTACCTGGTAGATACCTATCTGACGATAGCCATAGAAATAACCGATCGACTCGCCAGTGACAGTCCGGTTTACACCGGCATTGCCGAGAATCTGGAAGTTGATATTATCACCAATTGATTCCACACGGTTTTTGTTATAGCTCAGGTTACCGGACAGACGATAGGAGAAATCGCGGCCGATTTTATCACTCCAGCCCAGGGTCAGTTCAATACCGCGGTTGGTGATTGTACCCAGGTTGGTCCGATAATCATAGTTGCCCGCAGTTCCCGGCAGCGTCAGCGTGGTCAGGATATCTTTAGTAGTACGGTCATAGAAAGTGATCTCGGCCGAAAGACGGTTGCGCAATGCACGTACATCGAGGCCTACATCCAGACCACGCACTACTTCCCAGTGCAGATTGGGGTCCGGCACATAAGCGGGAGCTACTGAACCATACACGTTGTCGCCGAAAACACCTACGTTGGCTGTGGTAAGACCAGGCAGGTACAGGTTGGCAGGCAGGCCAAGACCACTACCTACTGTACCCCAGGCACCACGCAGTTTAAGGAAGTCGATGCCATGGAATTTTTTGAAAAATTCCTCATCGCTGATCACCCAACCCACACCTATGCTACCGAATGTACCCCAGCGGTTTTTGGGTGCAAACTTGGAGCTGCCATCTCTGCGCAGGCTGGCATTGAGCAGATAACGGCCCTGATAGGCATAGTTAACACGGCCAAAGGCAGACATGAATGACTCTTCGCCACCACTGCCACTGTTGGAGAGCGGGTTGTTCTGATTCACGATATTGAGATACCAGAATGAAGGATCGTTAGGAATATTCAATGCGGTATCGCGACGATTGCCACCTACCGATGAACTGCCGGTATACAACGTAGAAAAACCAACCATTGCTGTCACGTCATGATCTTTGTTGATACGCTTATTGAATGTAAGCGTATGATCCTGCTGAAATTTTCTGAATTCTGACTGCGACTGACTCACGCTGGTACGCGCTGTCGGATCGCGGGTTGTATCTGTAGCGCTGACCCCTTCGCCCAGGTTGATATAAGAATAGGGCAACGGTGAGTAGCTGCGGCTGTTGTTGAAGCCCAGGTCGGTATAGAACGTAGAACGGTAGGTAAAGTCGCGGAGAAATTTCACCTCACCAAATACACTGGCTACTGCACGATAGCCTTTATTGATCGCCGTATTGCGGTTGAGGTTCACACGGGCCACGGGATTGCCCACCTGTGCACGCTGAAAAGACGGCATGCTGTAGTAAAGACCCGGGCCAGCCTGTACAGACACAATAGGCGCGGCCCACAGTGCATTGTTCAGATCAGCACTGGGCGCTTCAGATATCCAGTGAAAACCGGTGATATCGCCGCCTATTTTCACGTGATTGCCAATACGTACTTCCTGGTTGAGGCGGGCAATATATTTTTTATAATTATCGTATTTCAGCACACCCTCCTGCGAGTTGTAACCAAGGTTGATAAGGGTGGTTCCCTTTTCACCACTGGTAGAGATAGTAACGCTATTGGTATTGATCATAGCGTTGCGGAATACCAGGTCCTGCCAGTTGGTATTGGCTGTATAGTTGGTATAATCAAAATCCGATGCTCTCAGGTTGGCCAGTTGTGCGGAATAAAGTTTTTTGAAGCCATTGGCATCTGTCACTTTGATCTTGTTGTTGACCTGTTGTACGCCTACAGAGCTTTGCAGGGTCACACGGGTATCGCCACGCGCGGCACGTTTGGTAGTCACTACTATTACACCATTACCACCCTGCAAACCGAAGATGGCGATAGAGGATGGATCGCGCAGAATTTCTATGCTGGCAATATCACCGGGGTTGAGGTAGTCGATATTGGTTTGAAATACACCATCCACTACGTATAAGGGATCCGTATTATTGGTGCTGTTTACACCGCGTATGCGTACAGTGGGAGAAGATCCTGCACGGCCGGAGTTGACGATTGTAAGACCGGCAACCTTACCCTGCAGCGATGAAATAGGATTGGTAGCAGGCATTTTGGCCAGGTCCTCTCCTTTTACGGTTGTAATAGAACCGGTGAGGTCTCTTTTCTTTTGTGTGCCATAACCGATTACTACCACCTGGTCGAGCGCACCTTCTGCCTGGCTCATCGCGACGTTGATGGCAGAGCGGTTGCCCACCACCTCTTCTACTGTCACAAAACCTACGTAACTGAATACCAGCGTAGCGGTCTCAGGCACCGTAATGGAATAATTACCGTCTGCATCTGTAGTGGTGCCAAAAGCGCTGCCTTTGACAGAAACGGATACGCCAAAAAGCGGGCTACCCGTACCGGTGGTTACGCGGCCTTTGACCGTAAGTTCCTGAAGGGTCATCTCCGAAACCTGCATGCCACGGCGCAACACTACCAGTTTGGTATTAAGTATACGATAAGAAATACCGGTGTTGCTGAAGACCTGCTTCAGCACATCTTCTATGCTGGCTTTGCTTACGTTGAGACTTACCCGGGGGCTGCCTTTGACAATGTCTTCGTCAAACAGGAAACGATAATCACTCTTTTTTTCAATAGCGGTAAGTACCTTCTTGATGTTTTCGGCTTCTATCTTCAGGGTGATCTTTTCCTGCGAGTATGAATTGGCTGATACGTGGAGTGATGCCAGCGTCAATAACAATACTGTCAATTTCATGATTCTGAAGAGCTTGAGTGAAAGCTGGTCCGAAAAAAATGCAGACCCGGCTTCATTTTTTTTCATAATTTTCGATTGAGGGTTAATAACTGTGCTTCTCCGTCGGGGAGATTTTATACGGTATTAGCCTGTTGCGGGGTTCTGCGCCAACAGAATCCCGCTTTTTTCAGGTTCAAATACACCGTTTTCAGGTAGAGTTGTTGCGTTTCTTCATAATGGCATAAGCGTTAGCGGTGAATAATGATTTTATTTCCTTTTCTCTCAAAACTGAAGGGAGAGGTATAGCGAAGGGCTTCCATTGCCTGCTCAATATTTTCATTGTCGAGCTTACCGGTAAATCTTTTTTCCATCAATGCGCTGTCTGCAATTTCAATATCCACACCGTACCAGCGTTCCATCTTAACGGCCAGTTCGCGCAGTGATTCATTATCAAATACCAGCCTGTTTTCGATCCATTGCGTTTCAGCAACAGTACTGTCAACCGGATTGACCTTCAGTTTATTTACAGCCACCAGCGGTTCGTAATCATCGCCGGCATTATCCTGTTGTACACGCATGCTTTTGTTATCTACGACCAGTTTTTCATTGGGCGAAAGAATGATCTTGTCGTTGGGGCGGCTTTTGATGGAGACTTCGATGCGGCCGCGGATCAGGCTCGTTTCTGTTTTTTCATCTTCGGGATATGCTTTTACGTTGAAAGCGGTACCCAGTACTTTGATGTCGATACTGGAAGCGTGGATCACAAAAGGATGGTCGGCATCTTTTACTACATCAAAAAAAGCTTCGCCGCTGAGTGTTACTTCTCTTATTTTTTTCCCGAATTCTTTTCCGTAAGTGATCTTACTGCCGGCATTGAGCCATACCAGCGAGCCGTCGGGCAACTGTACATGCGATTTGGAGCCATACCGTGTGCTTACTTCATTGACCTGTCGGGCCAGTACCTGGCTGCCGGTTTTTTGTGTGCCGGAGCCTTTGAATAAAAACCAGCCAAAAAGCAGCAGGGAGGCAGCAATGCCTGTACCTGCATAGAGAAACAGGCGACGGCGTCGTATGGGAGCTTGTTGCAGCGGAATATCCACGATGGTGCTATCATCGTCAAATGCCACGCCTTTATCGTCCATCCGTTTAAGGTGGGCCATGTAGGCATCCGCATCTGCAGGTGTGTCGGGTTCGGGATTAGACTGCCAGAGAAGCTCCAGGTTTTGGGACGCAAACTGCCATTCGGGGTGTTCGCCCAGCATTTTCTCCAGTTCCCTGATTTCTTCGGGACTGGCTTCGCCGGCTATTCTTTTAGATAAAAGGATCCAAAAATTCTCCTGGGTCATTCCGTGGGTTTATGAAATGTCCCTTATAGACAAAGCCGGGGAATGGTTACCCCTAAGGCTCTTCAAATTATTTTTTAGGCTGCCGGTTAAAATGGGTGGGGATATCCAGTTGCATACAGGCACTCAGGCGGCGCAGGGCAATAGCCATTTGAGCTTCAACGGTTTTTACAGAAATCTCCAGCAGTTCGGCTACTTCTCGATAACGCAGGCCATCTTCTTTTACCAATTTAAAGATCAGCCGGCAGCGGGGAGGTAATTCCTGTATGGCTTTATGGAGACGCTGCAGCATTTCATCGGTCATCATCAGCTCTTCCGGATTGAGTGCCGCAAGGGTGGGGCTTACCTGCCAGTAGGCCGAATCGACCGCCTGCTGTCTTTTTTGACGGGCCAGCAGGTTGAGTGCGCGGTTTCTGACCGCGGTATAAAAGTACAAACGCGGCCATTCTACCTGATCCATGGTGTGTCTTTTTTCCCATACCTGAATAAAAACATCAGACACTACTTCTTCTGCATCATAATCCGATTTGAGTATGCCGGCTGCAAACTGGCACAAAGGACGATGCAACAGCATAAATAGCTCTTTATAGGCTTCTCTGCTCTGCTGCCAGGCAATATGCTCCAGCAATCGTTTTATGTACGCATTATCTTTCACACGCAAGCAATGATCATGCAAGGGTGTAAAAGTATTTATTTATGCGTAATTCAATCCGCGAATCAGTTTTGTTAACAAACCGGCCTTTAACGGACTGCCAATCATATTATTTGATATTTATACAACCGGCCATTTGAAACCAGACTCCAGATTAATCCGTTTGCCACTGCGCCCGGATTCTCTTGCCGCTTCAATTATCTCCAGTACATGCAGGGCATGCTCGGCATTGATCAACGGTTCTTCGCCGGTTACCAGCGCTTTTGATATTATGGAAGCCCCTTCCTGCCATACATAACTGCCGGGATCCGGAACAAATCTTTCTGTTTTTTCATGATCATGTGTAGCCATATCCACACCGTGTGGCGCCCAGTCGTAGCCAGCCATCGCGATGTTACCATGCGAGCCCCATATCTGGATCGTAGGCCGCTCCTGCCCTTTGCCTTCGTGCCCATACGGATCAAAATAATTAAAGCCGCACTGTACATGCGATAATACACCATCGCCATGATCCATGATCAGCATGGCATTATCTTCTGCTTCTACTTTTATCTTTCCTTTATTATCTACCGTACGTTCCGGTGTTACTATACTGGTCATGGCCACAACCGATGCGGCGGGTCCCAGCAATCCGGTGAGTGTGGCAATATTATATACCCCGAGGTCAGGCAGACTGCCCCCGCCTTTTTCATAAAAAAATGCCGACCAGCCAGGGCCTGTATGTCCATAATGTGCATGTGCACAGGCTACGCGACCCAGTTTTCCTTCTCTCAATGCTTTTGACATAAAAGCAAACTGCGGACTGTTTACAACCGCCGGCGCACCCCAGATGCGCAGGTTTTTACTTTTGGCAAAATCAAGAAGTGCTTTTCCCTCCTTGTAGGTATTGGCCATGGGTTTTTCACTCCACACATGTTTGCCTGCTGTAAGTGCAATTTTATTAAGACGGCCATGCTCCTGCATATCGGTCAGGTTGATGAGCAGGTCAAACGGAGCGCCTGCCAGTTGCTGATCAATATGCGGATAATGATTGGGAATATTAAACTCAGTCGCCCTGCTTTTGGCTCTTTCATAAACAATATCGCAGGCGCTCACGAGCTCCACGTAAGGAGATTTAGATAAATGCGGAAGATATACGCCCGACACACTTCCGCAACCAATGACAGCAAGCCGGATCTTTTTTTCCGTTTTTTGCAGGGCAAATCCTTCCAGGGAAGAAAGCAGTAAGGCGGCACCTGCCATTGCAGTGCGTTGCAAAAAAGCCTGACGGGAGATAGTATCCATAACAATCGTTTTTATAAATGATAATAAGGTGCTGATTTTTTACCCTTTTCGTTTCAGTTCTTCAGCCGTTGCTGCATTAAGAAGCTGTAATCCGTTCTGTACATCGCGGTCGCTCATAAAAAGTTTCCATAAAAGACCTGTCCGGTAGTTTTCAATCATCACGGTTATAGGCGCCTGATTAAGCCCCATAAAAATCTCTGAACACCAGTTTTCGCTGAGATTGAACGCATCTCTGAAGCCATACTCGCCCCAGAGAAACTGTCCGTAATCGTTGTAATAATGCCGCAGAGCCTTCATAGCTTCTGCCGGCGTATAGGGAAATGAACTGATAGCTCCTGTTGGCGCTATCTTACCATGATCCTGCCGCAACACGGGTTCATCGGCCGCATAATGCTCAGGGCCGTCGCTGGCAGTAAGCCCCCAGCAGCTATCGCTGTAGCCTTTGTAGCCACCCGGGTTTTGCCGGCAATACATCCAGTTGATACGGGCTATAGCCTGATTGTTGCGGAAGTAATTGGTGTATTTATCAGTAATAGCATGCGGATCATAACCGAGGTAGGAATAGTGTGTAAAGAAAAGCGGGCCTCCATTTGACACACCAACTTCCAGCGGTATACCAAAATAGGTATTGCCATTGCTGTACATAGATCCGTCTTTTGTACCACCCCATGCACTGCGGTATTGCTGCCCGATACTGTCCTGATTGGCCCATCCGCTATAATAAAGACCTGCCGGCACACTATACGATGGAGATGCTATTGCCAGCAGATACGTAATCATGGTTTCATTCCAGCCAATCAACCGGTGATTAATGATCCAGCCCTGATCAGGCGACCAGTGCCAGTACAGGAATTTACTATCCGGATACCGGCGGTACCAGGCCCAGTCGACCCGTTGCCAGATGCCGGTAATCTTATCGCGGATCAGCAATTCTTTCGGATCGGCTGTTTGATTGAAATAAGCACGTGCCGCCAGCAGACCCTGCATCAGAAAAGAAGTTTCTACCAGGTCGCCTCCATTATCGCGCGGGCCAAAAAAAGTTTCCACACGTCCCGTTGGTCCGTCTATAAAATGCGGATAGGCCCCATGAAAAGTTTGTGCCTGTCCGAGAAAGTTGACAATACGTACAAACCTGTCTGCTGCTTCGCTGCGGGTAATAAACCCCCTCTCCACACCTACCAGCAATGCCATCATTCCAAAACCTGAAGCACCGGAAGCGATCATCTGATGACGCCCCAGCATATTTTCCCTTGCCAGTCCACTGGTTGGTTCAGCAGCTTCCCAGTAATAACGAAAACCGGCTTCCTGCACCATCGTCATCAGCTCTTCATCTGTCATAGACCTGGTTGCTGCTTTTGCTACCGGCGATGAGGCCGACTCGCGATACAACTGATCGATCAGGCTGATCCGGTAATACCAGGTTCTGCCGGTCTCGCCTGTAAAATCTGTATACCGGTTAATAAAGGGTGATTGAATGCCGATAGGACTGAAAGTTTTTCCGTCAGCTGAGCGGGATATCTGCACGTATTTAACGGCAGCATCTGTGACAACAGGCCAGCTGAGATCAATATGTTTTGCATATCCTTTTGCTGCCGGCACGGGAGCCGGTGATGAGATCTGTGCTGCTGAATCGTTGGGCAAAAAACCGATTTCATCTACAAATAACCGGTGTGCTGCTCCGGGTCTGCCTTGCTGGCTAAACAGGATGCCCTGTACCTGCACACTTTCTTTAACCTGCTGATCAGCAAATGCCGAAAGAGGAAATGTAATACGTTGCCACTTACCGGGTTGAAGCCGCGGGATTCTTACGGCTTTTGTTTTTGACCCGTCCTGCTTCAGCAATTGAATGGATGGAAGCGCCTGGGTGGCAGTGCCGGATGGTTCGAGATAAAAAAAGACACTTAGCTGCTGTGCTGTTTTAAAAAAGTCCTGTCCTCTCACAGGTGCTTTCCTGATCCTGGCTTCCCAACGACCAACACTTCCGTTTACATAATCCAGCAGCAAGGCATTGCCGGGTGAATAGATTTGTTCGGTTGTTACAGGCAGGCGGCCTTTCTCCTGCTTAAGCTGTGCGTTGCCTGCCGATTTTCCTTCGCTGAAATAATAATTGCCTGCCATCCGACTATTACTAAACAGCATATAGTCATAACGGGGCTCCTGTGCCGGAGATGTCTGGCACAACAACAGCAGGGCGGCAAGGAGGTTTTTACAGGTCATTTGCGTTACTTAAAACCCTGCAACAGGTTTATTTAGCAGTTTGTACAGGGCTGAGCCATGGGCTTTCAAAGCCCAGGCGGCGTAAACCGGTTTTTATTTCGGGGCAGCTCATAAACAATTTCCACAGCAATCCTGACCGGTAGTTTTCGATCATCACAATAATGGGACCCTGGTCAATAGCCAGGTGGCTTTGCGCATACCAGTCTTTTGTTTCATTGAATGCATCGGTAAAACCATATTCGCTCCAGATACGGTCACCTTTTTTTTCATAGAAATAACGCAGTGCCTTCATCGACTCTGCAGGTGTGTAGGGAAATGCGCTTAATGCAGCAGTAGGCGTAATGGTGCCCAGGTCTTCTGTGGGGGAGTGTGCTGCATACCCATTGTAGGTATCGCTCGCGGTAAGTCCCCAGCAGGAGTCACCATACCCTTTATACTTAAGCGGATTAGCTATACAATATGCGCGGTTGATCAGTGTGTGATGAGTGTTTTGCTCCCAGTAGTCGGCATAACGGTCTTTTAATCCACGCGGGTCGAGACCCAAAAAAGAATACTGCGAAAAAAAGAGCGGCCCGCCATAGTCAAATCCTAATGGCAGTTTGTATCCATAAAACTCTTTCCCGTTTTTAAAAAAATTGCTTTCTGCCCATCCGCGATGGTATACAGCCGGCGACACGGGATATTGTGTACCCGATGCTGCCAGCACGTATGTGATCAGGCATTCATTAAATCCGCGAAGCGGAAAATTCATGCTCCAGCCATTGTTGGGGCTCCAGTGCCAGTATAAAACCTCCTGTCCATCGCGGGTAAACCAGCTCCATTCAATATCATTCCAGAGCCAGCCGATGCGATTGCGCAACTCCCTTTCGGTGTCATTGGCGCCATTGAAATACTGACGGGCGCATAAGAGTCCCTGAAAGAGATATGCTGACTCTACCAGGTCTGCACCATCATCTTTGCGACTGAAGGGAATAGTTTTGCCGGTTGATCCATTGAGCCAGTGTGGAAATACTCCGTGATAGGCGTCTGCCTTGTGCAGAAACTTTACCATCTTCAGCAGAAACCGTGCAGCAGTATCTCTTGCGATCCATTTTCGCTCTGCAGCTACGATTATGGCCATGATGCCAAATCCGCTACCACCGGTGGTCACCACTTCATTACCATATCCAAACGATTCATTGCTACGCTCACGTGCCAGACCCGATACAGGATGTGCAAAATCCCAGAAGTACCGGAAAGTTTGCTGTTGTACCAGATCGAGCAGGGCTGAATCGTTTAATGCAGCCGGACGGGCTTTGGGATCAAACCCTGCTGGTATTGTTTTTTTCTTCTGTGCATCTGCATAGCAGGTGGCCAGCAAAAGAATAACTGTAAAGGCTATAGATCGCAATGTTGTCATGTTATGCGCTTATAAATAAGGAGCGGTGAAACCCAGTGTCTGCATACCCGCTTTTACTTCAGGACAGCTGGTAAATAAATTCCATAACAATCCGGACCGGTAATTTTCGATCATCACGATAATCGGTCCCTGATCGATCGCCAGAAATGATCCGGCAAACCAGGCTTCTTTGAGTGAAAAGGCATCTACAAAGCCGTACTCTTTCCATAACTTATCGCCCAGTACATAATAAAAGAATTTCAATGCGGCCATTGACTCTGCCGGTGTGTAAGGAAATGAAGACAGGGCTGCAGTCGGAGCAATCACCCCCAGATCGTTGGTGGGTGAGCTGGCTGAATATCCATTGGGAATATCGCTGGCCGTAAGCCCCCACACAGAATCGCTGTAACCCAACTGGCTGCCGGGATTGGCTTTGCAGTAGCTGTAATTAATGAGCGTATGGTTACGGGTTTGTTCTTCATAATTGGCATATGCGTCCGAAAGGCCATTGGGATTAATGCCCAGGAATGAATAGTGTGAAAAGAAAAGAGGGTGTCCCATGCTTCCGAGTGGCAACCGGTAGCCATAATAGCTGGTACCGTTTGTAAAGGGGCTATTCCCATTGTTGGCCCAGCCATTGGTGTATACAACTTTGGGAATACTATGAGTAGGCGAAGAGGCCGCCAGCACATAAGTGATCAGGCATTCATTCCATCCGCGGATAGGCAGATTCATCTCCCACTCATAATTATTACTATAGTGCCAGTAAAGCACATTTTGACCGCCGCGTCTGAACCAGTCCCATTCCACTCTTTGCCAGATGGTATTGATATCATCGCGCAGGGTTGTTTCTGCCGGAGCTGCCTGATCAAAATACTGGCGGGCACAAAGCAGCCCCTGTATCAGGTAAGAAGTCTCTACCAGATCGGCTCCATTGTCTTTGGTGCTGAAGGGAACGATCTGCCCGGTACCGCCATCGAGCCAGTGAGAGTAGGCTCCTTTTACTGTCTGCGCTGTATTTTTCAAAAATGCTGTGATGGTTTGCATACGGGCCAGCCCTTCTGCGCGGGTAATGAATCCGCGCTCAATACCTACCAGTATCGCCATTATGCCAAAACCCGAACCTCCTGACGTGACCACATTGGCACTGCCATTGCTGCGCTCACGGGCGAGGCCACTGGCAGGGTGGCCAAAATCCCAGAAATATTTGAAGGTTTGCTGCTGTACTTTATCCAGCAGTGCTGCATCAGATATAGCCGGAAACTTGCGGGAAGAATCGATTCCCGTCATCAGTGTTATTTCTTTTGGATTGGTGAGCAGGCCTCCGGCTTTGGAACGGAGTGAGTTTGCCACTGTCACTTTATAGCGACTGAGGGCACTAAGTGGCGCCGAAGAGCTGAGTACAACCAGGCTGTCTCCCTTTTCATAAGAAAAACCGGTACTGACCTGTGTACCCGATGCCTGACGCAGGGTAATGTTGGCCGCCGTACTGGCACGATCAATTGCATTGTTGAACTGGAGTCTTAACTGAAAGCCAAGACGCGTACCGATATATTCTGTTTTAGAGAGCTCTCCATTTACCGACCACGATACCAGGCTGTAATTGGCAGGAGGGGCGGGTGTTTCCTTACCACCGCCTTTTGAACAGGATATGCCAAGCACGGCAATCGACAGGCTGGCTGCTGCCAATCTTGTCGTAACCGGATAAAAAAATAATCGAAGATTCATACGTTTCATTACTTGCTTTCACGGGAGGCGCATCCTGTTTTATGAATAAAGAAGCAGCTATCTTATCATGCGCCTGAACAGATAACTGCGGTGAATTATTTGGTACGGGCAGATGCAGTATTCGCCTTATAAAAAAGCATCCGGTCATTGTTGCGGGTTACGGCCATCACCGGCGCACCGGCAATTTTTAACCATTTAATATCCCTGACTTCTCCTGCCGGCATGGGGATGAATGCTGTATTTTGTATATGTCCGTTTTGTTTATTATAAGAAAAAATAGTGGGCTGCTGTGCGTCATACCGTCCTTCGTAAGGAATCACTCCGTAAAAATTACCCGCAGCAAGATATGAACCATCTGCCGGTAAAGCGGCGAAAGAAAACAACGGAGCCAGTTGCAGTTCATCGGGCAATACCTGTGCTGTGAAACCGCCTTTACCATCATTGATAAAGCAAGTTGATCCCAGCGTTTCCGCTTTCAATTCCTTATATCCTTCAAACAGGTTGTACAAAATATAATCTACTGTCTTACCGGCTATATCCTTATAATAGAGATATGATTTTTTCAGCACCGGCAGCGGACGCTCCAGTTCATCTTTCGCCAAAAAGGGATACTCCTTGCCTTTAATGGTATATGCCATGATCTGCTCTACTGAGCCATTGCCGTCAAAATCTTTTACATACAGTTTTAGCGGGCCATCTTTTCCTGCATACAGTTTACTATTCAGTCCCCAGTTGCCGGCAAGAATATCTGGCTTTCCATCGTTATTTACATCGGCTATCTGCACAGATTGCCAGAGTCCGGTCGATGCAGGCAGGTCTGCGGGTGTAAACCGCCCCTGTTTATTCATAAATATTTTTACCGGCATCCACTCGCCCGTAACTACCAGATCCTGCCAGCCATCCTGGTCGAGGTCAACAAATGAAGCCGCAGTAACCATGCCAATAGAGTCGAGCGCAATGGTAGCTGCAGGGGCTGGTTTGAAACTGGCAGCACCGTCGTTGAGCAACAGGTAAGAAGGCTGAGCAATGCCATACTGCCGCGCATCGGCAAGACCTCCTACAAACAGGTCAATATCGCCATCCTTATCAATATCGGCTGCAGCAACACATGATTTGTTGCGTAACAGTGAGGGGATGGATGCAGCAGAAGCGGTAAAATGTCCCTTGCCATCGTTCAAATAAAAATGATCGGCCAGTACCGGATTATCATTGTCGTACTGATTGCCACCCGACACCACATACAGATCGGGATAGCCATCGTTATTGGCGTCAAAGAAAACAGCATCTACATCTTCGCTGGCTGCTGCAGGAGCGAATACGCCGGCACCAGCACTCACAAAGCCTCCGTTGGCTGTCTGAATCATCAGTTGCCCCGGTTGGCCTGCCGCCCCGCATACAAAAAAGTCGTCCCGTCCATCTTTGTTCACATCGGCCACCGCCATTCTGGGGCCCCGCGTCGAAAGCTGATGTGGGATCAGGTATTGTTTGTTGTAATCAAAAAAGTCATTTTCGTGATGTGACCAGTCTACAGCCACCTGTGCACTTACATCGGTATACAACGGCGCAGGGGACGGAAAGAATTTATTATAATCAAACACGCCTCCCGCCTGGGCATGTACAGCCTGGATATTTTCAACAGCCGGAACATTTTTCATCCATTGATATTTCTGATCGGGCCACACAATGAGTATGCTGTCGATATTCCGTATGCTGTCTGTGCCGAAATGAAGCTTTGGCTCTACAGATGACTGAAAGCCCCTGGTAAGTGATAATTGCTGGTACTGCATTTTGCCTTTGGCAAACAGCCACACTTTGGCGCCTATTCCAAAACGGTTCATGCTATCGCCTTTAAAAGTGATATTCATCATCATCTTCAAAGGCGCTTTATTTTTCAGGATCACTGCAGGCTCATCAATACAGTTGATAATCACATCGAGGTTGCCATCGTTGTCCAGATCAGCATAGGTAGCTCCTGTATAGTATCCCTTCATTTTTTCTGTACCCCACTCTGCGCTTACGTCTTTGAACTTCAGGTTGCCATCTCCTTTAAAGAAAAAAGGATGTGAGCTTCCATCGGGCATACTTTTGATCGCTTCATCATCGTACGCATCGGTTTGCTGTCTTCCTTTTTTCATGTCCAGATCAGATACGAAGCGTATATAGTCCATATCCACCGGGCGTTTTACTATACCGCTGGAAATAAATAAATCCTTGTTTCCGTCATTATCAAAGTCAGCAAATAAAGGTGCCCAGCTCCAGTCGGTAGCGGAGATGCCGCTGAGCAGTCCCACATCACTGAAACTGTTTCCGCTGCCGTCATTACGTTGCAGACAGTTCCTTGAATATTGTTTCTGGTAGCCATGCATGTCCAGTTTCATTTTGTAAATGTCCGGGTTCTCATCGCTGCCATAGGTCTTCAGCACGGCTTCGTCATAAGGGAGCATATCGACGGTTACCACGTCGAGCTGACCATCATTGTTATAATCGGCTACGTCGTTGCCCATGCTGAACCGGCTGTAGTGTCTGAAGTGAGCAGCCCCACTTTCGGTAAATGTGCCATTCCCGTTGTTGATGTAGTAATAATCATTTTCATGAAAATCGTTGCCGATATAAATATCATCCCATCCATCGTTATTCATATCTGCAATGGCAATACCCAGTCCATAGCCCAGATTGCTTTGGTAAATACCTGCCTGGGCTGATACATCTGTAAATTTTCCTGTTGTGGCTATATCATTGCGATAGAGCCGGTCGCCCGATGCCGGATCAAAACGCCGGCGATTAGCGGTGTCTACAATATTTGCATGCGGGTGGTGAGACTGATTAAGAATGTAAACATCCAGGTCTCCGTCATGATCATAATCGAAGAAAGCCGATTGTGTGGAAAGTCCTGAAAAATCAAGACCATATTTTGTTGCACTTTCAGTAAAAGTGCCATTGCCGTTGTTAATAAAAAGCTCATTGCGGCCTGTCAGTCCATATTTGCCGCTGACGGCAGAAGTATAAATATCCAGAAAGCCATCGCCATTGATATCTGTCATGGTTACGCCGGTACACCAGTCAGCATTACCTGCCACACCGGCCTTTGCAGTAATATCCTCAAACTGAAAGTTGCCTTTGTTGAGATAGAGCTTATTACCACTTTTATTATTGGCTGTAAAATAAATATCTGTCAGTCCGTCATTATTGATGTCTCCTGTAGCCACGCCCGCTCCGTTATAATAATAAAGGTAGTAGAGGATATTCAGGAGCGGTTTCTTTGCCAGTGTGTTGGTAAAGCTGATATTCGTCTGCGAAGCCGGCAGGCTTTCGAAGAGACTGTTTTCCTTCTTGCTTTCGCAAGACCCCAACAACATTGTCAGGCATGCTGAACCAATGACAGATAAAAAAAGCGTTTGCCTTTTTGAGAACATAACAGAATGTTAGAAAGGTTATAGATTTAAAAGGGCTGAAACAATTAAATGTTCAGCCCTTTACTTGCTTATATCCGCTTGTTAAATGCGCTTTTACTGCTTGGCGTTGTACAGAGCCTGGATTTCTGTTGCAGATAATGCTACTCCATATAATCTGAATTGGTCGATACTGCCTTTCATTGAAGCAGCCAGCCAGTCGTCAGATGAATAACTGGTAGAGGGGCCTGCACCCACTCTGTATTCTTCTATATAGGTAGTAGACATGCGCAAAGCGCCATGACCTGTCCAGGTTTTTACATTGGGGTTTTGTACACCGTCGATATACAGTTTGGCGGTGCTGTTTGTTTCATCATACACCAGCACCATATGATGCCATTGATTGTTGCACAGACCGGCGATAGACTCACCGCCTTCCCAGGTAAACCAGGAATCGGCCGGAGCACTGTTCGGATCGGCAGGGTTTGATGGGCTCACAAACATGCTTTTTACAGCACAGGCAGTGTTGTTGCCTTCCAGGAATAAAAATCCTACAGCATTACTCCAGTGATAATCTGAATTATCCGACTTTTTCTTGGCTTTCAGCGAGAAAATATATTCAGGTCCGTTGGTATTGTTATTATTTTTTGTTTGCCCGTCTTTTTTGAACCAAACAGAAATACTGGCACTGCTGCTGCCAGCCCAGGTATTAAAAGACGGATATTTAACAAAGGTCTTGTTTACACCTGCTAACGCCTTCCCGTTTACACCATCTGTGGTAGTAAAAGGATTGTCGCTGGGAAACAGGGCCCGGATGCTATCTACTGCATTCATCAATGGGTTTGTGGTAGAACCATCGAATGCAGCATAAAATTTCAATGGACCATCCGGAGGATTGCTGTCAATCGGATAATCTCCCAGTTCGGGTTTATCCATTTTCTGGCAGCTTGTCATGGCAATTACCATCAGTGAAGCTGACAGGAAGATTTTTGTTATATGTTTCATAGTCATTTTTTTTAACTATTGATAATTTGTTATGGCCACTCGGGGTTTTGAACGAGGTTCGGGTTAGAATTCAGTGCTGAATTCGGAATGGGATAATACCTGTGTTTGTTCTGATAGCCATTGCCTGCAAGTACTGTTATAGCGTCACCCCATCTTACCAGGTCAAAGAAGCGTTCAAATTCCATGGCAAATTCAGACCTTCTTTCTTTTTTGACTGCCGTGCGCATTTGTGTCTGGCTTACAAAAGAGATATTGCCAAGGCCGGCTCTCGTACGTACCATATTTACCCAGGTAGCAGCATCCGCCTGATTTTGTGCGCCGCCTACTTCATTTGCAGCTTCAGCAGCCATCAGGTATACATCGGCCATCCGGAAAACACGTTGGTTAACCCAGGTATTTTGAGCTTCGTTGTTAGGTGTACCCAAACCTGCTGCCTGGTAATCAGAATACTTGTTATATACTTTTTTATTCCAGTAGAGCGCATTGCTGAGATTAGGAACTGTCTCTCCGTATCCGCCTGTATTGGAACCACCGTCTGACTGACCGGAGTACAGGATCGTTGCAGCCTTTCTTTCATCACCAAATTCGTAAGAACCTTCCAGTGCTGCAGTTGGGGTATTCCAACCCCAGCCCAGATCCCAGGTACCTGAACCGCGTACGCCCTGGCACTGACCGAGACGGCTCCAGTACGTATCGCCATCGCCGGCTTTCTTATAGGCCTGGATTTCAAAAATTGATTCTTCAGAAAGCTCTCCTTCTGTTTTGAAGATTCTCCAGTAAGGTGCATACAACGGAGCGTCGGCGCCACCAGCCCTGGTAGCCATTACTTCTTTACACAATACAAGCGCTTCTCCCCATTTCTGCTGATAGAGTTTCACTTTGGCCAGGAATGTACGGGCTGCAGATTTCGTCAGCCTTCCGGGATAATCCAACCATGCTACAGGCAGATTTTGCTCTGCATCGGTCAGGTCATCCTCTATCAGCTGATAAATTTCTGCTACGGTAGATTTTGCCTTATAGCCATCTGAAGGAGCATTGATCTTGAAATCGATCTTGGGTACTTCTCCAAAAGTTCTTACCATATCAAAGTAAGAATAAGCGCGGAAGAACTTCGCTTCTGCTATGTTTATGATTGATGCAGGATCGGTGTAATTATTCTGCTCCGCATCATCCAGCACATTATTACAAAGACCGATAAAAACATAGTGCTTGTCCCAGTAAAGACCAGCTCCCCAATCATCTTTGGTGTACTGGAAGTTATCATACGTCTGGTGCCAGGCAGTTGCGCCGGGGTCAGATACGATTTCCGCATCATCGGAGCGGAAACCATTCATAGCTACCCAGGGAATGCTCTGAAAGCCATCTCCGCAGAAGGGTTCAGCTTTTGAGTTGCGGATCGCGCCATACAGACCGAGGGTTTTTCCTTCGAGGGCACCCACATTCAGATCATCCTGCGTGGCCTGCAAAGGTTCCCTGTCAAGGAACTTTTTACACCCTGACAGTGATGTAATCGCCGGTAAAGCTATCAAGGCACCTGCGATCAGTTTTATTATCGTTTTCATTGCTTTTATTTTAACTAGTTACCGGTTATTAGAAATTAGCATTCAGGCCAAAAGTGACAATACGGGGTAATGCACTTCCGGCATTGCCATAGTCAATTCCAAAGCTCAATGCATCACCTGCAAACTCAGGAGAGTAACCCATGTTTTTCTTCCAGGTTTTCAGGTTTTGTACGTTGAATGAGAGACGCAGGCTCTTGATACCTGTATTTCTTGGCAGTTTGGCGAATGTGTACCCCAGGTTCAGGTTTCTTATACGGAAATAGCTGCCATCCTCAATACCATAAGTAGAAGGTGCCCTGTTGATCAGGTGCAGCTGGTTCACGATAGGTACGGTGTTGGAAGAGCCGGCCTCTGTCCATGCTTCTGTATAATACTTCGGATAGTTATACAATGAGTTTTTCTGCTCAGAAGTACCCCATACGCGATAGACTTCTCCACCATAGCTTCCGCCGAAATCAATACCCAGATCAAAGGATTTGTATTTCAGCTCTGTAGTGAAGCCATAGGTGAAATCAGGTGTGGGATTACCGATCATCTGGCGGTCATTGTCATTGACAATACCATCTCCATTGAGATCTTTGTATTTCAGGTCGCCGGGTTTGGCACCACCACCGTTGATCGTGCTAACCGGAGAACCGAGAATGTCTCTGTAAGACTGGTAGATACCTTCCACTACTAAACCATAGAAATAACCGATCGGATAACCGGTCTGTGCCTGGTTAGGTGTCTGCTCGCTCGATGAGATGTTTGGTCTGCTGGGATACTCGAGGTGCAGTACCTTGTTTTTGTAAGTGGTCAGGTTACCAGACAGGTTCAAACTAAGATCCTTGCTGAAGTTGTGTGTATAGGCAGCGCTGAATTCAAAACCGTTGTTGCGGATAGAACCATTATTGGTCAGTGTACGCAATACGCCAGAAGGCTCCAGCAATACGATCAGGTTCTCCGTTTTCTTATAATAATAGTCTGCTTCAAAATGCAGTTTTCCTTTCAGGAACTCTGCTTCCACGCCGATCTCACTGGAATTAACTGTTTCCCAGCGCAGATGAGGATCATACAGGTAATCGGGTTCATACACAGGTACCAGGTTTTCACCAAATACTGCAGATGAGTTGGCAGAGATCGTGGGATACGCAGGATAGTTTTTGCCCTGAGCAGTAAAGTTACCCAGCACACCGGTAGAAGCTTTCAGTTTCAGGAAGTCGACCACATCCTGGTTTTGCATGAAGTCTTCTTTCGTGATTTCCCAGGCAGCACCTACAGCCCAGAAGTTCTGGAACTTGTTGTCGTAGTTACGGCTGATCTGGCTGGAACCATCACGACGGAAGCTCGCATTCAGGTAATATTTACCCTGGTAGTTGTACAGCAAACGGGCCAGGCCTGATACAGTAGCATACTCGCTCTGATCGGCAGGGATCACGCTTTTCACGTCTCCGAAACCTGTATTGATATACCAGAATCTTTTGTTGTTGGGGATAATGCTTCTTCCTTCTCTTGACTGAGATACGGTAGCAGAAGCCTGCTCGGATTTATAATAATACGTAGTAAAGCCACCGGTCAGTGTCAGGTTATGATCACCGAACTTCTTTTTATACGTAGCAATATAATCCTGCTGGAATGCTTTGGTATTGATGATATCCTGTCTTACGGCTGTCAGTGTGTTTTTACCAATTACCTGGTCGCCGCTGAATGTAGGATCGTAGAGATCATACAGCGGAGTGTATTCGCGGTTGTTTCTCCAGCTCATATCTGCATACCAGGTACTGCGGAAGTTCAGGTCTTTTGTGATGTTGATGTCTACATACATATTGCCTACCATGCGATACTTGTCATCAATCTTCTTGTCGCCGTTGTACATCAGGTTGGCTAAAGGATTGGTCTCTGAGTTCTGGATGATCGGTACAGTAGAGTAGAGATCGAAGTTGGCTGAATCTATACCATAAGGGTTCTTGGTATAATAAGGCGTAGTCCGGTCAGATACGATGGGCACAATACGACGGGCCTGCTCCAGCGCGCCGCTGTTGTAGGGCAGTCTTTCTTTGGAACCAATAATGTTGAAACCGAGCTTCCAGGTTTTATTTACTTTAAACTCGTCGGCCAGATTGATCGTAAGACGGTCGTAACGTACTTTTTTCACCAGGCCTTCATCGTAGTTATAACCCAGGCCCATATGAAACCTGTTTTTCTCCGTGCTTGCATCAACACTGAGGTTGGTTGTGCTGAATTTTGCTGTACGGGTTACCGCATTGATCCAGTCTGTATTACCGGTAAAAGCTCCCATACCCGGACCGCCAACATTATTCACAAAGTTTAAGAGAGACAATGCACTGGGGTCATCGAATACACGGTTATTGGCCTCAAACGTTGCAAGAGCTCTGAACTCATCGGCATTGGCCAGTTTAATTTTATCAACCAGGTTCTTTACCCCGTAAGAAGTGTTGAAGTTGATATTGGTTTGACCGGCTTTTGCTTTCTTGGTAGTAACCAGGATAGCGCCTGCAGCACCTTTGATACCGAATACCGCCAGCGAAGAGGGATCTTTCAGGATCTCCATGCTTTCGATCTCACTGGGATTTACAAAATCCATGTTGTCGCTGAAGATACCATCAATGATATATACGGGGCGGATAGAACCCACGCTGATGGTACCCCTGATTCTTACATCGGGTGCAGAACCGGGAATCGCTGTGTTTATGATATTCAGACCCGCTACTTTTGACTGAAGTGAAGACAGCGGGTTGGAGTTGGGCTGAGAAGCGATATCATCGCCTTTTATTTTAACGATAGAACCGGTCAGGTCGCGTTTGGAGGCAGTACCATAACCAATTACCACTACCTGGTCCATTACTTTGGTAGAAGTAACAAGGGCTACGTTAATATCTGAGCGTCCACCCAGCGCTATTTCCTGCTCATCGTATCCGATAGAAGAAATTACGAGGGTCACATTGGCATTGGGAACACTGAAAGAGAAGGTACCATCTGAGTTGGTAGTGGTACCTATAGCAGTACCTTTTACCACGATAGAAGCTCCTGCCACAGGAGCGCCGCCTTCGCCGGTTACTTTACCACGTACCACCACATCAATGCGGGGAGCGTCTGTACCCGAGCCTTCCTTGATCACCACCAGGTTGTTGCCCATCAGTTGATAGAGCAGGCGGGTCTTGTTGAGCATCAGGTCAAGAACTTCCTTCAGTTCGGCATCCTTTACATCAATAGAAATCTTTTCCCGGATGTCCTGGAGGTTATTATTATACAGAAAGCGGTACTGGGTCTGCTTTTCAATAGAACGAAGCAGGCCACCGATCTCTGTCTTTTTTGCACGCAGGCTGATCTTCTCCTGGCCAAAGCCATGAGCCGATGCATTCAGTGTGAAAAAAAGCGTCAATAAAGCGGTTAGCCTCATAAGTAGCAGCGCTTTTGATTGCAACGGTTTTTTATCAACCGTTTTAGAACATTTCATACTTTTAGCATATTAGGGGTTAAACAATCCGACTTTTCCTGATTAGTTGGTTCATTCCAATTCTTCTGCGTTTGGCCTTCTATACGGAGAATGCTGCAACATTCTCCGTTTTTGCCTTATATACAATCACTTGGGATGCAGGTTATTTAGATGACCCAACAGATATAACATGATTATTTATTTTATAGTCAAATAATGGGACGGCTACCTTGAGGGCCGCAAATGCTTCCTCGATAGACTCCCTTTCAAAAGAACCGTTGAAGGTCAGTTCCCTCACTTTCTCATCCGTAAAATCGATCCGAACATTGTACCAGCGCTCCAGTTTGTAGGCCAGTTCTTCAAAATTATCTCCACGAAACTCAAGCCGGCTGTATAACCAGGCCGTTTCATACCGTTCTTTTTCCTCCTTGGTGCTGTCGATGACTGTTAAAAGATAGTTGGCAGCAGATAAATCTCTGGCGGGCTTTAAATCTTCAGACAAAGTTTTGGCCACTGTGGCTGCTTCTTTGGGAAGAATCAGTTTCTGGTTGGGACGCATGCTGATGGCCTTACTTTCTGTTTCTGTCTGTCTGAAAACTTTTACACTCCCTCTGTAAAGAGTGGTTTCCACATTTTTATCTTCGGGATAGGCCTTCACATTGAAGGCGGTACCCAATACTTTGATATCAATACCGCTGGTATGAACTATAAAAGGCTGACCCGGTTTTTTGACCACATCAAAAAAAGCTTCCCCATCCAGCCGCACTTCACGGGTAGCACCGCTGAAGTCACTTTCAAAATAAAGTTTGGAACCGGCATTAAGCCATACAGTTGTACCATCGGGCAGCAAGGAGCGGGTACGGCTGCCCTTAGCCGTTACCAGCGATTCTGGTTTTACGGAATCGTTTTCGGAATTGCTGAAAGAAAAATGATACATCAGCCAGCCTCCAAGGCCCAGCAAAACCATTACAGAAGCGGCTATAAGCCAGTTGCGACGACGAATGCGGTGACGATTGCTATCAATAGTCGCAAATACTTCTTCTGTTTCGGCTTTGTTGATAATGCGGAGAATGGTCTGGCGGGCATTTTCTTCGTCTTCTTCGGTGTTGTCTTTTTCATTCCAGACACGTGTCAGAAGCTCAAATTGCTGCAGGAGGGATGGATCTTCCCTTAAAGCGGCAGCCAGCTCTTCGAGCTCCTGGGGAGAAGCTTCGTGATGAAGAGCCCTTGCTATCAGGTGCCAGATGCGGTCGGTTGTGGTCATGCAGCAATCGTCGTTGTCCTTATAAGGACAGGACAATCAGAACGATCTACTAAAAAGAAGTTAATTTTTTTTCAGATTTTTCCGTGGAGCTGTACCCGTTTGCTGACCAAAGGATTTTTCGGGCTTTTCGATATGCAATACTGTGCAGATCTTGCGGACGGCAATGGCCATCTGAGCATCGATGGTATTAACAGAGATGTTGAGTATCTCGGCCACCTCTTTATAGCGCAACCCGTCTTCACGTATTAGCTTGAAAATCATTTTACAACGTGGAGGAAGGCTATCTACAGCCTGGTGCATCCGCTGCATCATTTCGGCAGTGATCATCAGTTCATAGGGGTCTGCCGCAAACTCATTTACGGAAGTATCCAGGAAATCGAAGGGAGCTGATATAAGCTCATGGGCTTTTTGAGATAACGCGTTGAGTGAGCGGTTTTTAACAGCCACATATAAATAAACGCGGATATTTTCGATGGAGGCGGCCTGGTGACGGTTTGACCAGAATTTTACAAACACGTCTTCCACCAGTTCTTCAGCTATTTCTTTTGAACGAACCAGCGAGAGAGCGAACTGCGTCAGTTTTTTACCAAAGTGGAGATAAAGCTGCGTAAAGGCAGTTTCATCGTCCATGGCAATCCGTATTTGCAGTTCCCTTAACTGAATAGTATGAGGGTCATTTGCAGGCAATCGGCAATCAACAATTAAGCATTCAAGCAAGTTTCAGCTCTACTAAATTAGAGAAACTCTTAGAAATCAGCCAAGTTTTTATTTCAAAAGGGCCGTTTTATATTACTAAAAACTACAATTATGCTATCTGAAACCGGCTGTTTACAGCGGCCTTTTTGATCAGAATCTTACACTTACAGTCGTTAGGATACTTACATTTGCAGAAGGGCCGGGCCCTTAAAAACTGTTTGTCTATGTCAGCAGCCGATCAGGAGATATATTTTCAGGAAAAAATAGATGCGGAAACCAAAATTGAGCCGCGCGACTGGATGCCAGAGGCCTATCGCAAAACGCTGATCCGCCAGATCAGCCAGCATGCGCATAGCGAAATTGTAGGCATGTTGCCGGAGGGCAACTGGATTACCCGTGCCCCCAGCCTCAAACGCAAAGCGATCCTGCTGGCCAAGGTTCAGGATGAGGCCGGTCATGGTCTTTATCTCTATTCGGCAGCCGAAACGCTTGGCTCCTCGCGCGAAGAAATGATCAACGACCTGCATAGTGGCAAGGCTAAATACTCCAGCATTTTCAATTACCCAACCATTACCTGGGCCGATATCGGCGCCATCGGATGGCTGGTAGACGGAGCAGCTATCCTTAACCAGGTCATGCTTTGCCGCACCTCTTATGGTCCTTATGCCCGGGCCATGGTTCGGATCTGTAAAGAAGAAAGTTTTCACCAGCGCCAGGGATTTGATATTCTGCTCACACTTTCAAAAGGCTCTCCTCAGCAAAAAGCCATGTGCCAGGATGCCATCAACCGCTGGTGGTGGCCCAGTCTCATGATGTTTGGCCCGCGCGATACAGAAAGTACCAATAGCGATCAGAGTACAAAGTGGAAAATCAAACGCAAAAGCAATGATGAACTGCGGCAGGAGTTTGTAGACATGTGTGTGCAACAGGTAAAAGTACTGGGCATGCAATTGCCCGATCCGGAGTTGCGCTGGAATGAAAGCCGTGGTCATTATGATTTTGGAGAAATAAACTGGACCGAATTCTGGAATGTTGTAAAAGGCAATGGCCCCTGCAATAAAGAACGGCTTGAGGCGCGCCGCAATGCCTGGGACGAAGGCAAATGGGTACGCGATGCGGCTCAGGCGCATGCTGCCAAAAGACAAAACCGTCAGACCAAAGCGGCCTGACCTCTTTCTAACCTTGCAATCTTTATATAAATGAACTTCATCCGAAAATATTATTATGGCGATATTCCTGAAGACAAATCAGGCGCTGCCATCTCCAATATCGTCATACTCCGCAGCGACTGGCCCTTGTGGGAAGTTTTTATCCGCAGCAAACAGGGACTGGATCATAAACATGTAGGCAGCCTGCATGCAGCCGATGCTCAAATGGCCATTGAAAATGCCCGCGACGTATACACCCGTCGTATGGAAGGGGTGAGTATCTGGGTGGTAGAGTCGCGTCATATCCATGCCAGTCAGCCCGGCGAAGCAGAAAGCCTGTACGAACCGGCCTTTGATAAGATTTACAGACATCCCACCTTTTATGAGCTGCCCGATGAGGTAGGACACATGTAAGATGATTTGAAGATTTGAGGATTGGGAAATTTGAAGATGGTTGAGCAATGTGCTAATGTGCTGGTGTGCTAATGTGCTAATGAATTTGAAGATTTGAGGATTTGAAAATCTGCGGCCCTTTTCCTTCTGCCTTCCACCCTCTTCCTTACTTAAAACTTATAACTTAATACTTATAACTTCCCTATGCCAAGCCTTCCCTATTTGTTACACCTGGCTGATAATGCGCTGATACTGGGTCACCGCAATAGTGAATGGTGCGGTCATGGTCCGGTACTGGAGCAGGATATTGCCATTACCAATATTTCACTGGATCTCATTGGCCAGGCACGCAACCTGTACCAACTGGCTGCACCACTCGCAGGTCCGGATGCGACGGAAGACAGTCTCGCTTTTTTGCGTGATACGCGTGAGTTTCGCAACTGCCTGATCGTAGAATTGCCAAAGGGCA
Source organism: Chitinophagaceae bacterium (assembly GCA_047600605.1). Lineage (GTDB taxonomy): Bacteria > Bacteroidota > Bacteroidia > Chitinophagales > Chitinophagaceae > CAYMZZ01. The sequence continues at coordinate 284,606 of JASGKK010000003.1, forward strand.
ACTGGGCGGTAACTGTATTGCGCCAGTTTTTTTTCAGCAATTATCAATCACTACTCTATGAGCGGCTGCAGCAATCTTCTTCTGCCACACTCGCAGCGGTTGCCGAAAAAGCAGCCAAGGAAGTTGCCTACCACCTTCGCTGGAGCAGCGAATGGGTGATACGCCTGGGTGATGGCACCGAAGAAAGCCATCAAAAAATGAGGGAAGCACTTGCAGAACTCTGGCCTTATACCGGCGAATTATTTTTACCCGCTGCTTATGAAGATATAAGCAGTACCGGCTTTTCACTGGAAGAATTACATACCCCCTGGCTACAAGCCACAGCAGAAGTATTGCAGGAAGCCACGCTGGACATACCGCCTGCAGGCTGGAGCCAGTCGGGAGGAAAAGAAGGCATACATACAGAACATTTAGGATTTTTGCTGGCAGAAATGCAGTTTCTGCAACGCGCTTATCCGCAAGCTCAATGGTAACAGACACTACCATAGAAACCCAAAAAGCATGGAAAGTGCTGGATGAGGTCATGGACCCCGAAGTACCGGTTGTATCTGTGACCGACCTGGGCATCGTGCGCCAGCTTCGCGTAGAAAATGATACGGTTTTTGTAACAGTAACGCCTACATATACCGGATGTCCGGCTACCGAAGTCATCAATATGCTGATACGGGCGGCATTGCTGGAAGCAGGTTTTGCGCAGGTACATATAGAACAGGTGCTTTCTCCGGCATGGACTACCGACTGGATGAGTGAGCGGGGAAAACAACGACTGGAAGCTTATGGTATAGCCGCCCCCCTGCCACGGCAGAATGTATGCCATCCACAGCGTTTTGCTATGGAAGAAGCGATTCGTTGTCCGCGTTGCCATTCCTATCATACCCGGCGCATCAGCGAGTTTGGCTCCACTGCCTGCAAAGCACTTTATCAGTGCCTGGATTGCCAGGAGCCCTTTGATTATTTTAAATGTCATTGACACTAATCCATCTCAGTCATTCAATATTCATTTATGTCATCTATACTGTTTGAGGTAAAAGACGGAATTGCATTTATCACACTCAACCGGCCAGATAAGCTCAATTCTTTTAATCGCGAAATGGCCCTGCTGCTTCAGGAAAAACTGGATGCCTGCAAAGACGATAGCATCCGTTGCGTATACATTACCGGCGCCGGCAAAGCATTTTCTGCCGGTCAGGACCTGGCTGAAGTAGTAGATCCCAATGGACCGGGCATGCAGCGTATACTGGCCGAGCACTATAATCCGATCATTATACGCATCAGGGAATTGGAAAAACCAGTCGTAGCCGCTGTAAATGGTGTAGCCGCTGGTGCCGGCGCCAACATCGCACTCTGTTGCGATATTGTACTGGCCACTCAATCGGCCTCCTTTATCCAGGCATTCTCCAAAATAGGTCTCATTCCCGACAGCGGGGGCACCTTCTTTCTTCCTAAACTCATCGGATGGCAACGCGCCTCCGCTATCATGATGCTGGGAGACAAAGTAGATGCGCAGAAAGCCGAACAATGGGGTATGATTTACCGTGCTATTCCCGACGAACAGTTTCTGACAGAAACCCGGCAGATTGCGCAGACGCTTGCCTCCATGCCTACGATGGGACTCGCCTTTACCAAAAAAGCCCTGCAATGGGCCTTTACCCATACCATGTACGAACAATTGCAAAACGAAGACAAACTACAGCAACGCGCCGCACAGACAGATGATTTTAAAGAAGGCGTAGCTGCGTTTCTGGAAAAAAGAAAACCAGTGTTTAGTGGTAAGTGATCCGTTGTAAGTATTAAGTAAGGCAGAGGGTGGAAGGAAAAGGGGTCGCACATTTTCAAATCATCAAACTCATTAGCACAGTAGCAAATTAGCACACCAGCACATTTTTTCTCTCATCTTCAAATTTTCAAATCTTCACATCTATGTTTACTCCCGCACAGGTAGTCGATCACATGCTGCAGCATGATCTTTTCAGTCAGTGGCTGGGCATTCGCGTACTGGAGGTAAAAGAAGGATACAGCCGTATTGAAATGGAGGTGCGGCCGGAAATGATCAATGGTTTTGGTATTGTACACGGCGGTATTGCCTTTTCACTGGCAGACAGTGCTTTTGCTTTTGCCTGCAACAACAGGAATGTATTATCAGTTGCCCTTGATACGTCTATCAATTTCACCAAACCGGTACATGTAGGCGACCGTCTCACTGCCGAAGCCAGCGAATTGCACAATGGCCGCTCCACCGGTCTTTATCATATTACCATTCGCAATCAAAATGAGCATATCGTAGCCCTCTTCAAAGGCACCTGTTTCCGAACCAATAAACCGCTTATAGGTAAAAGCGATTCAAAGTAGCTGTCTGGCTTTCTCTTTTATCAGTAAAGACGCCTGTGCTATAGCCTGCCGGCTATCAATGTCGTCTCCGACAAGTGATACCGCTTTGTCTATTCCCATGCCTTTAAGATCAGCAGCATTCAACTCCGTCTGTCCGCAAATGGCATGACAGGCAATGCCCGCTTCTTTTGCCATCCGGGCCATATATCCCACTACCTTACCCGAGGCTGTCTGATTATCCAGTTTTCCCTCTCCGGTAATAAGCAAATCGGCTCCGGTCAGTACATCACGCAGGCCACTTGCTGCTACCACCATCTCAATACCCTGGCGGATGGTGACAGGGAAAAAGGCCTTTAAACCGGCAGCTATCCCTCCTGCGGCGCCCAGCGAAGGCTGGCCTTCCAGCTCTATGCCCGTTTGTTGTTTCAACACCGCCGCCCAGTTTTTTAAACCAGCCTCCAGTTGTATGACCTGGTCATCGGTAGCTCCTTTCTGCGGGGCATATATGACTGCTGCACCATTGGGGCCTGTGAGCGGGTTATCTACATCGCAGGCCAGCACCCAGTTGATGGCCGGCAGCCTCGCCGGGGGTATTATTTTTTTTACCGACAGCAATGACTGTCCGGTGGGTGGTAACAATTGTCCGCCTGCATCCAGCAGTTGAAACCCCCATGCGGCCAGTATGCCGGCGCCGCCATCGTTGGTACCACTGCCCCCCAGCCCGAGTACGATGGTCTGGGCCCCTGCCTCCAGCGCAGTTTTTGCCTGCAGGCCGGTTCCGTACGTCGAAGTATGCAATGGATTACGTAGTGTTTCCGGCAACAACACCAGTCCACTGGCTGCAGCCACTTCAATAATAGCGGTAGCCGTATCCGGCTGCCATTGCCAGGTAGCTTCAATCGGCTTACCCAGGGCATCTTCTGCCATCGAGCGGCGCAATTGCGCACCTGTATAGTAGCTTATTACTTCTGCAAATCCATCACCTCCATCGGCCATAGGGAAACTATATATATCCAGCCGGTCATCTGCAGTCAGCAGACCATCTGTCACAGCCTTTGCCACCTCAAAACTGGTCAGGCTGCCTTTGAATTTATCCGGCGCAATGATGATTTTCATAATGATTGAAATGTTTTCGGGTAGTGGTCGGTGGTCAGTGGTCAGAAAATAAATTAAACTCATTTTTCTATTAGGGTCCAGATGGAAAAAATTTATTGTATGTACATGCTTTAATCTGTCCACTGACCACTGCCCACCGACCACTATCCACTATTCTTACAACTTACTACTTTTACCACATGTTTTACGAGTTCAATGGTTTTCGTCCGGTAGTGCATGCCAGTTCATTTGTGCACCCCCAGGCCGCTGTTACCGGTCAGGTCATTATTGGCAAAGATTGTTATATCGGTCCTGGTGCTGCCCTGCGTGGCGACTGGGGACAGATCATCCTCGAAGATGGCTGCAATGTGCAGGAAAACTGCACAATCCATATGTTTCCGGGCGTAACCGTACGGCTCAAAAAAGGTGCCCATATTGGTCATGGCGCTATTATACACGGAGCTACTATTGGCCGCAATTGCCTTATAGGTATGAATGCCGTGATCATGGATAATGTCACACTGGGCGATGAGTGTATAGTGGGCGCACTGAGTTTTGTGAAAGAAGGAGAAAAATATGCCAAACGCAGTCTTATTGTGGGTAGTCCGGCCCGTTTGATCCGGAAAGTGAGCGATGAAATGATGTCGTGGAAGACACAGGGCACCCGTATTTACCAGGCCCTTCCGATGGAATGTATTAATACCTTAAAACCTTGTGAACCACTTCGAAAGGCCCCTGCCCGTAAAAGCACGAAAGCGTCTCCGTATAAACCGTGGAAGCAGAAATAAGGTCTTTTACGATAATTTTTTTGTGAAATTACTTGCATATTCCCCCAGGCCATAGTAGGTTTGTAGCTGATCTGTTGATCGTCCTATCTCAATACCCTCTCAGAAGACCTCCAATACTATCCGTTTTATTATCCCGCGCAAAACCCTGATCTCAAATCCTGTTAATGCCGTAGAAATCCCGTGCCGGAAAGCCCCCTTGTCCGAACACTTTTGAATTATCATATCTAAACCCTACGAGCATGAATAAGTTTTACTCTTTGCTGATCGCCTGCGCGACAGTGTCTCTGCCAGCAATGGCACAAATCCCTCAGGCCCCTATGCCTGTAACCTGCAACGCCAACAGTTGCTTTACCAATGCGAATATTGATGTATGTCCTCCCGGCAGCAATACGGTTGTGACCGATCACCGCAATGGCGTATACAATCGTGGCAACAACGGTAATAACCTGGGAACAAATGCCGTTTGGCGTTTCCGCAATATTGCCAATGTAGGTGGCGTAACCATCAACGGTGAGATCAAAATCGACCAGCTCTATCAGGCCGAACTGATGGATATCGATGATGATGGCGCTGTAGACCAGGCCAACGTTTCTATCGCCAGTTTCTTTGCTCCCCGCATCCGTCCCGACCAGAACCTGAATGGTACCGATCGCCGTGGCTATGTACAGTTTACCATGACATTTTTCAGAAATCCTACTGGCGTAAACAACAATAGTAATACAGACTTCACCCAATCTGTTAGCCTCAGCAACATCAACTATGTGCATTACGATATTGACGGTAATGATGCCGGCAACGTAACACGTGGTGCTGCAGGCAGTTGGTTTCGTGAAACGGGTGTAGCTCAAAAGGTAGCCGCCAACAATCCCATGGTTCTGGCCAATGGCGTCACTGACCTGAGTGCTTATATCTACAACCAGGGTGGTTCAGACTGGACTGGTTTTGCCGGTACCACCTGCGAGCGCGATGGCGTATCACGCTGTGCCCAGGTAGCCTCTTCTTTCTCTTACAATGGCGCTTTGCCCGGCATTACTATCCGTATGGGTTACGATTACAATGCCGGCAACAACCAGGGTCGTCCTACACGCCAGTATGGCTCACGGCTGGGATGTTTCAACTTCCCTTCTCAAAGTACACTGCCGGTACGCCTGCTCGATTTCCATGCCAGCTACCGCAATCAAAGCACTACACTGGCCTGGACCGCAGAGGGTGAATCTAATTTTGAGAAATTTATTGTGGAAAGAAGCACTGGCAACAATACATATGAAGCAATTGGCGAACGTTCCGGTGTGGGTAGTGTGGTACGTACCAGCTATAGCTTTGTAGATGACCTGAGCGCACAAAATGGCACCACTTATTACTACCGCCTTAAAATGCTCGATAAAGACGGCACTTTTAAATACAGCTCTGTGCTACTCGTTAAAAAAGAATCTAAACAGGTGACTGCATTGATGATCAGCCCCAACCCGGTACACGGTGGCAACAATACCGTTCGCTTCAGTGCCAACTCGGCCAGTACTGCCGATGTGCGTGTGGTTGACATCTCCGGTAAAGTAGTAGCACAACAACAAAATAAGGTGTACCCTGGAAACAACAGTATCACAATTAATAACTTAGAGCGATTGCAGCCTGGAACTTATGTCTTACAGGTAATCAACGAAGGTGAACTGTCTGTAGTTAAGTTCTCTGTGGTGAAATAAGCCACATCACTTTCATGCTCAGGGTTTTTATACCTTGACCCCTTGTGCCTTTTGGCCGAGGGGTTTTTTTATTTTGCACATTGCCCTCTTCACACAAACTCAGAATAATTGTACCTTAATAGGACCAATTCACCCTAAAACTGCGTCATGAAAAAACATTTACTTATCCTTTCACTCTCCCTTTCTTTCCTCTCTCTTACCGGCTATGCACAGAGCGATCGCTTTGCCTACGCTGTCACAGACCTGACCAGGGATGGAATAAGCTGGAGCTGCCTGCGCAGAATTGATCTCCAAACCGGCATATACAGCGATGTATTGCTACAGGGCAACAATATGGAAACACCGGCCTTTGATGCCGCCACACGTAAGCAATTGACCGAACCATTAACAGATGCGCGTTATGGACGTATTGCCCAGGCTCCATTTGGTACAGGCGTAGCCGCCATTGCATATGATAAAAAACATCAGCGGCTTTTTTATACGCCTATGTTCATCGATCAGTTGCGGTATGTAGATCTGAAGACCAATAAGATTTACTTTGTCAATAACCAGGAGCTGGCCGGCTCGGCGCAGAAAGCCGCCGATCAAAGCAATATTATCACCCGTATGACTATTGCGGCCGATGGGTATGGCTATGCCCTTACCAATGATGGCAACCGGCTGCTGCGTTTTAGCACCGGCAAGAATATTACTATCACCGATCTGGGGGCATTGGCCGATGATCCGGCCAATAAAGACATTTCCATTCACAACTCCTGCACCAGCTTTGGCGGAGATATGATTGCCGGCCACGATGGTCATCTTTATATTATTACTGCACGCAATCATGTATTCAAAGCAGACCCGGATACACGACTGGCTGCCTACCTGGGAGCCATCAATGGACTGCCCACCAATTTCTCCATCAATGGAGCAGCTGTATCAGGACCAAAGGAAATACTGGTAAGCAGTGCAGTTGATAATTCAAACCTCTATGTGATAAACAGTGATGGATGGACAGCCAAAGCTGCCCAGGCTGGTCCATGGCGTACATCTGACCTGGGCAACAGCAACCTGCTGGCCGTACAACCCGCGGTCAATCCTGCACCAATAAGTTTTCTGAAAGAAGAAGCTCCTGATAGCCGTATCCAGATTTACCCCAATCCCGTCACACAAAAAAGCCTGACCACGCGGCTCTATCTCGATGAGGGACGCTATACATTACAGATACTCGACATTGCCGGGAAACAATGTGTACAGTCAATCATTCAACTGGCTCATGCCGGCCAGGCCAATACCATTCAACTGCCTGCTCAAACAAAAGCAGGTGTATACCTGGTCAAAGTGCTGAATGCTGCCGGTAAAGGTGTAGTGAGTCAAAAGCTGGTCGTGGAATAAAATGTAAAAAGTTGATGCGCTAATAAAGCGTACCCATTATTCAATACTTATAACTTAATACATAAAACTTATTACTCCTCTCTCACTTGGCCTGCTCCTGAAAAGTTTTGATCTTATTATACAGTGTCTTGCGGTCGATGTTGAGTAACTCGGCCGCTTTTTTCTTATTGAAATTGACCTGTTGCAATACAGACATGATCGTTTCATACTCGGCGCGAATGGCGGCGTCTTTCAGATCAAGTTCCTTACGTGGTGCAGCCTGTGCAGGCGCGGGGGCTGCCGTTGCAGACAGATCTGCGGGTTGGGCGGGAGCCAGTGACTGATTCATCTCCCAGGGAAGTGAGCCGGTCTTGATCTTTTCACCTGCTGGCGTCAGCAGTACAGCACGGCGGACCACATTGCGAAATTCACGCAGGTTGCCCGGCCAGCTGTAATGGAGGAATGTATGTAATACCTCATCTTCAAAGCCAATCACATTTTTTCCCAGCTCCTGATTTGTTTTTTCGAGAAAAAATTCAGCAAACGGACGAATATCATCTTTGCGTTGCCGCAGCGAAGGAAGGTTGACAGAGAATTCATTAAAGCGGTGATACAGATCTTCACGGAAACGTCCTTTGCGATAGGCATCCTGCAGGTTTTCGTTGGAGGCAACAATGATGCGTACATCCACATTCATTTCCTTATTTCCACCCACGCGTTTGAATTTACGCTCCTGGATCACGCGCAGTAAAGTGGCCTGCACATCGAGCGACAGGTTGGCTACTTCATCAAGAAACAATGTACCTCCGTCTGCCAGCTCAAAATGGCCTTCTTTGTCCTGCAATGCACCGGTAAATGCTCCCTTTACATGACCAAACAGTTCACTTCCGGCCAGCTCTTTGGAAAGCGTACCGCAATCCATCGCCACAAAAGGCTTATCCTTTCGTGTACTCATATTATGAATAGTACGGGCAATGACTTCTTTGCCCGTGCCGCTTTCTCCATACAGGATGATGCTGTAATTGGTAGCGGCTACTACATTGATCTGATCGTACAATGCTTTGGTGGTGCTGGATTTGCCAACCATATACTCATTACTCACTGTAGAGGCTACTGTACGGCGGCTGGATGATGTTTCGATCGGCAGTGGGCCGGCAGCGGGTTGTTCCTGCAGCGCTTTATTCAATACACTTAATACCTCATCGGGGATCAGTGGCTTTACGATATAATCGAAAGCGCCCATTTTAATCACTTCAACTGCAGTTTTGATATCCGAATAGCCCGTGATCATCAGCACGCGCACCAGGGGGTCCTGCTTACGCAGAGCTGCCAGTACAGCCATCCCTTCCATATCTCCCAGGCGATAATCACAGATCACCAGGTCATACCGGCCTTCATTGAACCTGGCAATGCCCTTATTGCCCGTATAGGCTGCATCGACTTCATAGTCATTACGCGACAAAAACCTACTGAGCAGTGCACATAAATCCATGTCATCGTCAATAATGAGGATTTTTTTACTCATAAAGCCGCTTTGAAATCTTGATTAAAATTAAATCTTTTAACAGGAACATTTCCCTATACGCTCAAATCATGCCGAAATCATCAAATTGCAACAGGAAATAGGGGAAAACATTGGTTTTGGCAATAAAATTGTTCTCATGCGAATGTGAATAGTTACCGTGCGACATACAACTACCCTTCTCTGGAAATGGCGAAAGACACGGATCCTGGTCCACAAGCGCTCATCATAGATGATGAAGTAGATATTTGTTATCTGCTAAAGGGAATCCTTCGCCAGCGAAATATCCTGGCAGACCATGTCACCAGCTTAGCCGCAGCAGATAATTTTTTGAAAGAAACGGATCCCCCTGTTATCTTTCTCGACAATCACCTTTCCGATGGCCTCGGCATCGACTATGTTCGCCGTTTAAAAGACAGTCATCCGCTTACCAAGGTTATCATGATCACCGCCCACGATACCGCGTATGACCGCGAAAGAGCCTTCAGCGAAGGAGTTGATTTCTTTATCAGCAAGCCATTCAGCCGCGAAATGATACTTCGCACAATCGATAAGATTTCCATGTAAAGAGCTGTGGGGAAAAATATCTACATTTCCGGAAGAGCCGGTGTTTCACTATGCAGCGCCAGCGTGACGATAAACACTGACCCTTGTCCTACCTTGCTTTTTACCTGAATATTTCCCCTGTGATTAAGGATGATATTTTGTGTATTGGTCAGCCCCAGCCCATTGCCACTCAGTTTACCGGTGAAATAGGGCTCGAAGAGACGCTGAATAGTTTCTTCATCCATACCAATTCCGTTGTCATGTATTTCCACCTGGCATTTAGGTCCTGCTTTGCGCGTACGTATCTCCAGCTGACCCGAAGTGCGCTCCATGGCTTCGATGGCGTTTACAATAATATTAAGGAATGCCAGTTTGATCTTTTCCTTATCCACATATACCGTACAAAGATCCCGCGCATACGATTTCGACACCTGTATATGATTAAGATCTATCCGGTCTTTTGCCAGCTCAAGCGTTTCGTCGAGCAGGTCATTAATATTTTCATGTGTATACTCCAGCTGGGCAAAACGGGTAGAATTGAGCAGGTCGGATACCAGTTGATTGATCCGGTTCACATTTCTTCCTATCATATCCAGCAGCATATCTGCTTCCTCCTGCTGTCCGGTAATTTCCTTGAGTTGCTCCGAAGCCAGTGAAATATTGGTAAGGGGATTGCGTACTTCATGCGCCATGGTACGGGCAATGCGCCCGGTAGCTGCAAATTTTTCAATACTTTTCAATTCCTGCAGCTCATTGTTGACCCTGTCCAGCTCAGCTACCCGCTCTTCGAGTTGCAGACTGTAATTACGTGCATTTGAAATGGCTTTTTCCTTGGCCTTATTCTCCCGGTTATAAATGATCACTGAATAGGAAATGGTAATTAGCGCAATGACCAGCGATATAATGGTGCTGTTTGCCGTGTTTTTGAAAATGCCGGAAAGATTTTTATCACGATGCATCACCAGGGTGCTTTCTTCGTCCTGCAGCTGCGTGATCAGCAGACGCACACTATCCATAATCATCCTGTTCTCCTCCCTGTTGGCCAGTATTTTTTCATTCAGCTTAAATCCCTGTTGCTGGTATTGTTTGACAACCGCTGAAAGTGAAGCCAGCCTTCGCTGAATCAGCACACTCAATGTATCAAGCCTGGTTTTGTAACGGGGATTATCTTTCGTAAGCGACACCAGCTGTTCATATAAAGGTCCTGCATTGCGGATACCGCTATTATATGGTTTCAGGAAAACATAATCGTTGGTAATTACATATCCTCTCACGCCGGTCTCGGCATCGGTTATTTCCGACTTAAGCGATTCCAGTTTATTAATGATCATATAGGAATGAGTGACCCACCCGGTCTCTCTTACCAGCCGGCGAATGATCATAAAGATCATAACATACGACACCAGCATCAGTATTAAAGCAATAAGATAACCCCAGCGGATCTTGACTCTTGATAAAGGCATCAGGAAGTAGTTGATAGGAAATTACAAAATGATTGTCTATCCTGCAGCACAAGTCCTGTTAAACCTGTGGTTACTAATCCACAGCATTCGCGAAACAACTGAGTCAGGTGCTTGTTTGCCGTCCCGCAATAGCAGATTTGGGGCAGATTATCAATCCCTGCATACCGGCTACAGCAGCCAGCATTAGCAACAAATGCTTCGGAGCTCCCCAGTAATAATAAAATGTGCCCAAGACCCATACTATCAACAGTACTATTGCCAGGATAAACAGGAAAAGCCTCATGCTGTAAATTTTCTGATACGATGAAAAAATAATGCCAGCCATTTGAGTTATTTCCGGATAAGCCCGCATTCTCCATTAAATGAGCAAGAAATTCCCCAGTTTGAATACTACAGGCAGCGGTTCTTCTTTTATCATGGTCCAAAAAAATGACAATCAGTACCGATAGCTCATCAGCGGCAGGATTTTTTTCCGTAAACACTTATTTTTTATTGAATAAACCCCTTTTTAAAAGCTTTCTATTATCGGTTTTCCGGGTGAGTAGCAACGCCTTTATATTACTTACAGTTTTTTCGTAATAAAAAAAGGCGCATCATCAGTTGCGATTTAACACTGTTTAATAGCTGCGTGAAAATGCCGTGTTTTATTAAACAAAATGAAAAGCAACAGTTTAGATATCTGCCTGGCTGGTATAAAATAAATACAGGAAATGCCTTATCGCCTGTTGATATTTATTACCCTGTCTGCACAAATCTGGCAAGCGCTTTGCCCGAAGATTACAGGTAAATGATGATTATGATAAAGAGTGCAACTACAGAAGATATGCGGACAATGGCTTCCTGTTTAAATAAACTGGTGAGTGACGGCTACACAGAAGATTTCAAAGTGTCTGAAATGGGCTTATTGTCACAACAGCATGAAAAGATGTATCAGCCTTCGGAGGTCAATATTGTAAATTTTTATCGTTTCGAAGGCGCCAGCGATCCGGCAGACAATTCGATCATATATGTTATTGAAACGTCAGATGACATTAAAGGCACGCTGATTGACGCATATGGCCCTTATGCCGATGCGCTGGTTAACCGGTTTGTTGAAGAAGTAGCATCCATTAATAAAAAAGCCGTACATAGTGATTCAACAAAAAACTGAACCTTACATCCGCGTATGTATGAAGACCTGGCTCCTCTGCGAATCAGCTATTCATAATGAAATGAAACGCAGACGTCCCCGCCAGGGATTGGTAGAAGCCTGCACTGAATGCGCCCGTATTTGTTTTTCGCTGGTATCGCAGCTGGTCAGTGAGCAGTCTACGGACGACCATACCGGCCCTATGGCATTTGATTGCTGGCTCAGCTGCCGTCAATGTGCAGAAGCCTGTTTCCCCTATTTAAGAGAAGAAGATTTTCAGCTTTGTGCAGAAGCCTGTGTCGATTGCAGCGAAGAACTGAAAGATATTTTCCGTTTCAACCTCAATTGAGACGGTAAAAGGTAAAGGGTAGAAGGTGTAAGGTACAATGCCTTCCGCCTTCTACCCTTTACCTTTCACCTTTTCCTCAGATTTTAGCGGAGCGGCCGAATATCATGGACAGGATAAAGAGCACCAGGAAAATGAAGAATAAAATTTTAGCTATAGAGGCCGCACCTGCTGCAATTCCGGTAAAACCGAGAATACCGGCTACAATCGCAATCAGCAGAAAGGCAATAGTCCAGCGTAACATAACGAGATAATTTTGAAGTTAATAAATAACGATCTCCGCCTCATTCCCGTTGCTCTCTCTACAATTGAAAATTTCATGCCGGGCCAACCCTCCTGCGGGAAAGACGGCTATACCTGATTTTTATAGCTGAAACGGGCAAATAGTTCCCCATTTTCCGATAAGCGCACCGCTTTGCCGGTTATTACTGCGCGCAATGGTATATTTGCCGGGCAGTTAAAGCATTGTCAAGTTGGAAAAGAGCAATTTTGTAGATCAGATCCGCATTTTCTGTCGCAGTGGCCATGGAGGTCCGGGCAGCAAGCATTTTATGCGCAATAAATTCACGGCCATGGGAGGTCCCGATGGCGGTGATGGCGGCCGCGGTGGCCATATCATCCTGAAAGGCAACCGAAACCTCTGGACCCTGCTTCACCTGCGTTATTTCAAGAATGTGCTGGCCGAAAATGGAGAAGGTGGTAGTGGAAACAACAGAACCGGCCGTTTTGGTAAAGATATCATCCTGGAAGTACCGTTGGGCACTATTGCCCGCGATGAAGAAACCGGTGAGCAGGAAGCCGAGATACTGGAAGATGGCCAGGAGGTCATTTGGATACCCGGTGGTCGTGGCGGATTGGGCAACAGTCATTTTGCCACCCCTACCAATCAGGCACCCGAACATTCCCAACCCGGCCTGCCGGGCCTCGAAGGCTGGAAAGTACTGGAGTTAAAAGTACTGGCCGATGTGGGACTGGTAGGTTTCCCCAACGCAGGCAAATCTACCCTGCTTTCTGTAATCACTGCCGCCAAACCAAAGATTGCCGATTATGCCTTTACCACCATTACTCCCAACCTGGGTATGGTAGAGTATCGCGATGGACGCAGCTTCTGTATGGCAGACCTGCCGGGCATCATTGAAGGCGCAGCAGAAGGTAAAGGCCTGGGGCACCGCTTCCTTCGTCATATTGAACGCAACTCCACTTTATTATTCCTGATACCGGCCGACAGCGAAAATCATCTCCGCGAATTTGAAGTACTGGTGAGTGAACTGGAACAATATAATCCCGAACTGCTGCACAAACAGTTTGTGATCGCTATCAGCAAAAGTGATATGCTCGATGCAGAGCTGACTAAAGCCATTGAAGCAGAACTGCCGGCAGACATTCCCCATGTCTTTATTTCAGCTGTAACACAAAAAGGCATTACCGAACTGAAAGACCTGCTCTGGAAGGTACTGAACTCACCGCCCCCTGCACTGGAAGCAGGCAGCTCAGTGGTATAGTCGTCAATACCCATATCAGTTGCTTTTTGTAGGTTTGTTTATCTAAAAACAAACGCATGAAAAAGCTTCTGTTCGCATCCTTTTTTTCGTTGTTGCTGGTTTTACGTGCCGCTGCCGATGAAGGCATGTGGCTCCCCCTGCTTCTCGGCAAGCAGGTGTATGGCGATATGGTAAAAAAAGGGCTTAAGCTTACCAATGAACAATTATATTCCATCAACAAAGCCTCTCTCAAGGATGCCATTGTGATCTTTGGTGGGGGCTGTACCGGTGAGATAGTCAGTGCACAGGGACTTTTATTTACCAATCACCATTGCGGGTATGATGTCATCGCCGGTGCCAGCAGTATGGAACACAATTACCTGCGTGATGGTTTTTATGCTGCCAATCGTGCCGAAGAAATCCCTACCACACTCTCTGTTCAGTTTCTGCTCCGCATAGATGATGTGACCAGCCTGGTACTTGACTCATTGAAAGGACTGGGTGGCGCAGACCGGCTGACGCGTCAAAATCAAATAATAGCTGCGATCAATGCAAGAATGAGTGACCCAGCCCGGTCAGTTGAAGTCCGTGTGAGTCCGCTTTTCAAAGGCAACCAGTTTCTGGCATTTGTATACCAACGCTACTCCGATGTACGTCTCGTAGGTGCACCACCGGAAAGTGTGGGCAAATTCGGAGGCGATACAGACAACTGGGAGTGGCCCCGTCATACAGGCGACTTTTCGATATTTCGCGTTTATGCCGATGCCAATGGGCAACCGGCCAAATATGCCACCGGTAATGTGCCTATTAAACCCAAATGGTACCTGCCTGTATCACTGAAACCGCTTCGCGAAGGAGAGTTTTCTATGATCTGGGGTTATCCCGGCAGCACCAATCGTTATGAAAGTTCTTTTGGCATCTCGCTGGCCACCGACATCAACAACCCCACGCTGGTGAAGCTGCGCGATATCAGGTTGCGGTATATGTTTGAAGAAATGAAAAAAGATCCTGCTGTTAAACTACAGCTGGCCGCTTCCTATGCAGGTATTGCCAATTACTGGAAGTTTTATGACGGAGAAACCAAACAACTGCTCAAATACGATATCCTGGGTCAAAAGAAAAAAGCAGAAACAGTTTTTCAGACATGGGCCAACGGAAAACCGGAATATCAAACGCTGCTGAGTGACTGGTCAAAAGCCTATGACGCCTGGCGCCCCTATGCCAGGCACCGCCAGTTTATCAACGAAGGCATACTGGGTTCTCCCCTGATCGCTTATGCGGCCTCTTTACTACAACTGGAAAAAACGCTGTTGAAGACCAATGCCAAAGCAACTGAAATAAAAAATGCACTTGACGCCGCCGATCAGCAACGGAAACGTTTTCTGGAAGGTGAAAACAAGGTATCTGATCAGCAAATACTGGCGGCTATTACCCGGCTCTTTTATGAAGATGTGCCCAAAGATCAGCACCCCGTTGGTTATTTTGGCGCACTCAAAAACAGCTACGGTCCCTTGACGGATGATGCCACATACAAAAAACTGGCCGCTGAGATTTTTTCAAAAACAATGATTTTTGATGATGCCCGCTGGAGCCGGTTTATCGCTAATCCCGATCTGAATGTTTTACAAAACGATCCGGCATTTTCCTATGCCAGCACGTTTATCGTTAATTACAACAGCAAGTATCTGCCCATCTTTCAGTTATTTAATTCACGTAATGCCGACTACGGACGCATTTATCTGAAGGGTATTATGGAAATGGATCCAAAACGTGCTGCCATGATGTATCCCGATGCCACATTCACCATGCGGGTAAGCTATGGCAGTGTAAAACCTTACCGCCCGCGCGATGGGGTTTTTTATGATTACGTAACAACCAGCAAAGGATTACTCGAAAAATATGTGCCCGGAGATTATGAATTCGATCTGCCGGCCCGCCAGATCGAATTACTGAAGAAAAAGGATTTCGGACAGTATGCCGATCCCATACGCAAAGATCTCGTCATCGGCTTTATTACCACCAACGATATCACCGGCGGCAACTCCGGATCACCAGTTATAAATGCACAGGGAGAACTCATCGGGCTTTGCTTTGACGGCAACTATGAAGCCCTGAGCCATAAGCTGGCTTTTGATAAGGACCTGAACCGCACCATTTGCGTAGACATCCGCTATGTGCTGTGGTGTATCGACAAACTGGGTGGCGCAAAGCATATTGTGGATGAGCTGAAGCTGGTAAAATAAAAAGTATACAGGTTTAAAGATGTAAAAAGGAAAATGAAGAAGATAGTATGCTGATTTGAAGATGTGTTGATTTGAAAATTTGATGATGAGGGCAGCAATGTGCTAGTGGGTTAATGTGCTGGCGTGCTAATGTGATACTATGCTAAGCGGATGGGGCTCTTTCATTATGCTTTTTAAACCTTTATGCTTCTATTGTTTTTAATGTAT
This sequence comes from Chitinophagaceae bacterium, assembly GCA_047600605.1. Taxonomy (GTDB): domain Bacteria; phylum Bacteroidota; class Bacteroidia; order Chitinophagales; family Chitinophagaceae; genus CAYMZZ01. The sequence goes on from JASGKK010000003.1 coordinate 300,810, forward strand.
TAAACTTGCATTCAAATCATTTGGACACCAATTTGAACCGTTTTCGCACCTTGTTGCTGCTATTATTTGTACTGGCTACAGCTACCACCCGTGCCCAATGGGTTTCCAGTATTGCCACTGACTTTAGTGTACAACGAAACTTCGCAAGTCAGCAACGCTACTGGAGTATCGGGCAGACTATCAAAGGTGAATGGCATATGGATGCATTGAATACGGGATATGCCTGGTTTTCCTATTACAACAAAGGAAAGTTCACCAATAATCTCACCGCCACGGCTAAAGATCCTGCCACATCACCTTCCGGTATTGATTACCGCAACCGGGGAGGTATCAGTTTTTCGCAACTGTCTTTTGGCTGGAAACGCTATATAGCCGGAAATGCTTTTGCCGAAGAAGGACTGAATGTATATGGTTTGGCCGGACTGGGACTGCTTTTCGGAAAAGTGCTGAATACTCATAATACGCGAATAGATACCGCTCTCTACAATGCACCCGTTTTGGCCGGACGTGCCAAATTCAACAGACTCACACTCGACCTGGGTCTGGGAGTGGAGGTGCCTGTAGGGGGTGATTTCTTTGTGTATGGTGAATGCAAAAGCTATATACCGGTTTCCACTTTTCCCAATCGTTACCTGCTCAACGATAAATACACGCCTTTGCCCGGTATGCTGACTATTGGTGTACGGGTACTTTTTCAATGACCTATATTTTCAGTAATATGTCTACCTCATCGCCTCTTGTTATTACCCAGATAGAGCTCTATAAACTCTTTATACCACTTAAAGAACCCTTTGTCATTTCGCTGGGACCCATTTACAATGCAGAAAACGTGCTGGTAGTCATCAGAACCAATCAGGGTATTACCGGTTATGGTGAATGCAGTCCGTTTATGAGCATCAACGGAGAGAGCGCTGATACTGGCCTCGTGGTGGGGCAGTATTTTGCCCTGGTGCTCAAAGGCACCGACCCGCTGGCAATCGAAGAGCAGATCGCCCGCATGGACAAAGTCATTTATGGTAATCACAGCATTAAAAGCGCCTTTGATATCGCACTTTATGATATTGCAGCACAGTATGCCGGCATGCCCCTCTATCAGTACCTGGGCGGCATTCATAAGAAAGATATCATTACCGATTATACGGTGAGTATTGGCGACCCGGCGCAGATGGCAAAAGATGCTTTGCGTATCCAGGCAGAAGGATATCCTGCCATCAAAATAAAACTGGGCAATCATGGCCCAACAGATGTAGAACGTATCCACGCCATACGCGAAGCCGTCGGGCCGCATATTCCTTTACGTATCGATGCCAATCAGGGCTGGACGGTGCCTGAAGCAATAGCCACACTGCAGGCCCTGGCTCCATTCGGTATTCAGCATTGCGAGGAGCCAATTGCCCGCTGGGCCTTTATGGAGTTGCCACGGGTACGCGCAGCAAGCCCTATTCCCATTATGAGCGACGAAAGCTGTGGCGATGATCACGATGCAGAACGATTGATACAGCTGAAAGCCTGTGATTATCTTAATATCAAGCTGGGCAAGTCGGGTGGTATATTCAAAGCGCTGAAAATGGTAAAACTCGCCGAAGCCGCCGGCATGCACCTGCAGGTGGGTGCCTTTATGGAATCGAGGCTGGCTATGACCGCCTTTGCCCATTTTGCCTGCTGCTCTCCGATCATCGAACATTATGATTTCGATACCGCACTCATGTTTCAGGACGATCCGGTAAACGGAGGCATCCGTTATCATCCCAATGGCCTGATCGAACTTCCGGCACAACCCGGCCTTGGCGCCAGCATTAAGCCGGAATGGGAAAAGAAAATGAAGAAAATAGTATGCTGATTTGAGGATGTGTTGATTTGAAGATTTGATGATTGAAGAACAATGTGCTAGTGTGCCAGTGTGCTAATGTGCTAATGTGCTAATGTGCTAATAAGAGTGATTCTAAAACAAGTCGTTGTTTAAAGAAAGAAAAAAATGGGCTGTTTTTCTATACATGCTCAAAGCCATTAGCATACTAGCACATTAACCCATTAGCACATTACTGCACTCATCATCAAATCTTCAAATTCTCAAATCCATTAGCACATCAGCACATTAACCCATTAGCACATTGTTTTTATTTGCTGTCTTTCCAGGTCCACAGGTGCTTGCATGCATAAGTACGGTAGGGCGACCATTTTTGGGAAATACGCAGCATATCCTGACGGAGTTTCTTTTTATCCGATGCATCCAGCTTGTACAGGTGCGTCATAGCCTGCTGGATACCCAGGTCGTCTACGGCAAACACATCTTCGCGCCCCAGGGCAAACATCAGCAGCATCTCAACCGTCCACCGACCTACTCCTTTGATCTGCGTGAGATATATGATTACCTCTTCATTATCCATCTTCGCGAGGCGACGGTGGTCCATGCCCTGTTCTATCTCAAACGCTGCTACATTTTTTACATAACTCACTTTGGCATTACTCAGCCCAATAGCCCGCAGCTGTTCTGATGGCATATCGAGGATGGCCTGAGGTGAAGGCTCTTTCCCTTCAAATAAATTAAGAAAGCGCTGGTGAATAACTGCAGCCACTTTAGTAGATAACTGCTGACTCATGATAGATGCGCAGAGGTAATTACAGATGTTGCTCCGCTTTTTCAGTTTATACCCTTCTGCGCCCGCAAGCAACCGCCGCAGCTTTGCGTCTTTTGATAAATGAAGAATGTACTGCACCCGGAAATGTTTGTACAAATGTAAAGACGATTCGAGAATTTGAAGATTTGAAGATTTGAAAATTTGAGGATTGGAGAACAATGTGCCAGTGTGCTAGTGTGCTGATGTGATAATAAGAGTGATTCTAAAAGAAGTCGTTGTTTAAAGAAAGAGAAAAAAGGGCTGTTTCTTTACCCATCTTCAAATTTTCAAATCCATTAGCACACTGGCACATTAACCACATTAGCACATTTCTTCTTCAAATCACTACTTTTGGTGGTGGATCGCAAAATCATTGTCACCGCCGACGGCTCACACAGCATACAGGTAGAAGGTACTGCGCTTACCTATCATTCCCTGCACGGCGCTATCCAGGAATCGCGACATGTATTTATCGAGGCCGGTCTTGCCCCCTGGCTGCAACAGCAGCAAAAACAATTGCGCATTTTTGAAATGGGCTTTGGTACCGGACTCAATGCCTGGCTCACCTGGTTGCAGGCAAGACAGGCACAGCAATCCATTTACTATACCAGTATTGAGCAATTTCCGCTAACGGAACAACAAGCCAATTCGTTGAATTATTGCGCACAGCTGGGCTTACCGCAATGGCAACCAGATTTCCTATCCATGCACAGTTGTGCGTGGAATAGTGAACACATGCTGGACTCCCGTTTTACTTTATATAAAATTCAGTCCAGCCTCACTACACTGAGTCTTTCCACAGAACCCTTTCACCTCTTTTATTTTGACGCCTTTGCACCTACTGCTCAACCTGAACTCTGGACAGAAGAGATTTTCAGCAAATTATTTGCCCTGGCGGCACCCGGAGCCACGCTGCTCACCTATTGCAGCAAAAGCGTTGTGCGCCGCGCGATGCAGGCTGCTGGCTGGCAGGTAAGCAAACTGCCGGGGCCGGCCGGAAAACGGGAAATGGTACGCGCTGCCAGATGAGTAGGTCATAATTACCCTCCGGCATATTTACTTTTTTTGGTTATTTTTTCAGAAGATTTTCTGACTTCAAAACCGATTGCATATGTCATCCCGTAGAAAATTTCTCCAACAATCAGCCACATTGCTGGCCGGCAGTGCTGTAGTGCAAAACTGGGGTCATCCTCTTTTTGCACGCAGCTCTGCTGCTACTCAACTCAATATTGGCGTCATCGGAGCCAAAGGCATGGGCTGGTCCAATACCAAAGCAGCCTTGAAAATACCTGGTGTAAACCTGGTGGCTATTTGTGATATTGATCAGTCGGTGATCACCGATAAAATGGCCGAGCTCCAAAAACAGGGTATTAATACCAGCGGTATCACTACAGGAGGCGATTACCGGCGCTTGCTCGACAATAAGGATATTGATATTATTATTGTAGGCACACCCGATCACTGGCATGCCCTGCAAACAATTCATGCACTCGAAGCCGGCAAACATGTGTATGTAGAAAAACCTGTGGGCAATTCCATTGGTGAATGTGCGGCCATGGTAGCAGCACAGCAACGTTATGGCAAACTGGTGCAGGCTGGTCAGTGGCAGCGCAGTCAGCAGCATTTCAAAGACGCGGTTGATTTTGTACACAGTGGTCAGTTAGGTATGATACGTACCGTGAAAGTGTGGTGCTACCAGGGCTGGATGCGCCCGCAACCGGTCGTACCAGACAGCGTTCCTCCTGCGGGTGTGGATTACAAGACCTGGCTGGGTCCGGCACCACTGCAGCCTTTTAATACCAGCCGTTTTCATTTTCATTTCCGCTGGTTCTGGGATTATGCCGGTGGCCTCATGACCGACTGGGGTGTACACCTCCTTGACTATGCACTGCTGGGCATGAAAGCAGAAGTACCGAAAACCATTGCAGCACTGGGAGGTCGCTTTGCCTATCCCGAGTTGTACGAGGAAACACCCGACACGCTGACCACTCTCTATGAATTTGATGGCTTCAACATGGTCTGGGATTCTGCAATGGGCATCGACAATGGTTCTTATGGCCGTACACATGGTATTGCATTTATTGGCAATAACGGTACACTTGTTCTTGACCGTGGAGGCTGGGAAGTGCTGGAAGAAAAACAAAGCAAGAATAAAGTACTAAAGCCGCTGGCCAAAAGCAGTGATAATGGCCTGGAGAAACATTGGGTCAATTTTACAGATGCTATCCGCAACAATCAGCCTGCCAGCCTTAATTGTCCGCTTGCTGCGGCTGCACATGTGGCCAATGTAGCGCAAATGGGCAATATCGCGTATCGCAGCGGCCAAAAGCTAAGCTGGGATAAAGAAAAAAGCCGGTTCACCCAAAAGGCGATAAACCGGCAATATCTGGTAAAGGAATATCACAACGGGTATAAACTGCCCATTGTTGGATAGTCCTACTCAATCAAAGGCATAACTGGTACTGCCATCCTTTTCGTCTTTGAGAAGGATACCCAGCGCAGTAAGCTGATTGCGGATCTTATCGGAGGTCATAAAATCCTTGCGGCTTTTGGCTTCCTTACGGATATCGATCAGCAATTGCATAACTCCCTGCAGGCGGTCATTATCTGCTTCGGTCACCGATTTTAATCCAAGAATATCGCTGATATATAAACGGAACCGGGTAAGCAGTCGTTCAAAAGTAGTTGCACTCAATGCAGTAACCGGTATGGTTTTATCCTTCATGGAATTGATCACCGGCACCAGCTCAAACATATTGGCCAGTACTTTGGCCGTGCTGAAGTCGTCGTTCATGAATTCATCAAACTCATTTACCAGTCGCAGCACTTTTTCATCCAGTGCTGCATCGCCTGCCTGCGTACCTCCTGTTGATTGCTGGCCTATTTTCTCCAGTGCTTCATAAGCATCCCACAGGCGACGCAATCCTTTTTCAGAAGCCTGTAAGGCATCGTTGCTGAAATCGAGCGTGCTGCGATAATGCGTTTGCAATACAAAAAAGCGGATCACCATAGGGTGATAGGCCCTGGTGAGCACCGGATTGCTGCCATCAAACATCTGGGTTAGGGTGATGTAGTTGTTGTAACTCTTACCCATCTTCCTGCCATCGATGGTGATCATATTGTTGTGCATCCAGTAGCGCACGGGTGCTACATGATTGCAGATAGTGCTTTGAGCTATTTCACTTTCATGATGCGGGAACATAAGATCCATACCGCCACCATGGATATCAAACTGGCTGCCGAGGTATTTGGTAGCCATCGCCGAGCACTCGATATGCCAGCCGGGAAAACCTATACCCCAGGGGCTTTGCCAGCGCATGATATGTTCTGGTGACGCATTTTTCCAGAGGGCAAAGTCGGCTCGGTCACGTTTTTCTTCCTGCCCTTCGAGATCGCGGGTGGTCTCCAGCAGGTCGTCCAGTACACGACCACTCAATTTGCCATAATCATGCGAAGCGGCATATTTTTTTACATCAAAATAAACCGACCCGTTGACCTCATAACCATATCCGGCCCGAATGATCTCCTGGATCATCCCTATCTGTTCCACGATATGACCGGTAGCCGTGGGCTCAATAGATGGTGGCAGGGTATTGAATTGCTGCATAGCCCAGTGAAACAGGTTGGTGTATTTCTGTACCAGCTCCATCGGCTCAAGCTTTTCCAGTATTGCTTTTTTGGAAACCTTGTCTTCCGCCTCCCTGCCTTCTTCCTCAAAATGGCCGGCATCGGTAATATTACGGACATACCGTACTTTATAGCCCAGGTGGGTGAGATACCTGTATACCACATCAAAAGTGATATAAGGACGCGCATGGCCCAGGTGGCTTTCGCCGCTTACTGTGGGTCCGCATACATACATGCCTACATGGCCCGGCGTGATGGGCGTAAACACTTGCTTTTCCCTGGCATACGAGTTATAAACCTTTAATTCGCTCATTTCTTGATCCTTTTTGCACCCTGTGGGCTGGCGCAAAAATAATGTTTCCCCCATTGCCCGGCCAATAAATGGGAGCAGTGATTTCGTTAAAGCAGGCTAAAAATGAGATCAGGGTTTGCTTTTTCTGAGCTGCACATCGGCTACCAGCATATAATGGTCTGAATAGTGTTTGCTGACTCGCTTAAACTGATCGATCCTGAACTGATCGCCGGTAAAAATATAATCAATACGCAGAGTGGGCGAAAGAGCGGTGAACGTGCGGCCTATACCAAATCCCTTTTCCAGAAATGCATCCTGCATATCACCCCTCACCTGCCGGTAAGTATAGCTATTGGGTACATCATTCAGGTCGCCACAGAAAAGGACCGGATAAGGCGAATCACCCAGCACCTGGCCAATAATATCGGCCTGTATCTTGCGGTTGGTAATGCCGGTACGCAATTTTGAAAAGATTGTCCGGGAATTGCTCACAATACCTTCGTCGCCATCTTTGATATGCTGAATGGTCTGGTAATCGCTTGGCTTGAACTGCACAGACTGCAGATGGGTGGTGTATACCCGCATGGTATCGTCGCCCACTTTGATATCGGCATGCATGAGCGCTTCGGGCAAAGTGGGTCGCGGAAAGCGTATGAGGCCACTATCGATAATGGGGTAACGTGAAAAAATAACGCTGCCGGTAAAATGCTTATCACCATCCACATCATGCGAGAAATAGTAATAAGGATAGTTGAAATTTTTACTGATATAGGTAAGATTGGGATACCAGTCAGAGGCGAGTGAGTGAAAGAACTCCTGCATGCAGATGATATCTGCATTCTGGGCCTGTATCTGCTCCATCATGCGCAGGCGGGTACGGCTGCCCTGGTTGAAATTGCGTCTCATTTCAACGAAACGGGCCACATTCCAGGTAGCAATACGCAGGGTGCCTGGTTTTTTTTGCTGAGTAAACTCAGGTGGATTATGAAAAGCGAAAAAGATAGTGATACTCTTGAAACCAATCAGTAATGCGCCTAATGATATCAATGCATATTTGGGCTTTACCAGCAGCCATCCCAGCATAATAAGTACCACCAGCAATAGCAAAAACGGAAAACCAAGAGTCAGGATATACAATAACCACCAGCGCTCGGGATCAAGATAGGGGGCCAGGCAGGCCAGCAGGAAAAAAAATACTACCAGCAAATGCAGGATGAGCAGGAACTTTCTGGTGAATATGCGGAATTTGCTGGCCATAACATCACGAATTTCCTGAATTCCGGGCAAATGACTGACAGCAATGGGATGAATTCTGAAAATCTGTGGCAGACGGTCAATTATTCCTTGCTGGCACGCTTCAGCAGTTCTTTTTCTTCGTCGGTGAGGGCCTCGATTCCTTTCTGACTGATCTTGTCGAGTATCTCATCAATACGTTGCTCTGTAATATTGGGGGTGCGCTTATAGGGTTTGGCGGTGGCTTTATAAAAAAGCTCCTGCTTGATATCTGTTTTTCTGGAGGGTTTTTCGGGGTTAAACAGGTTATGACACCAGTCAAGAAACTGATTGACCCATGCACCGCCATCGTAGCCACGCTGATAAAAGAATACAAAAAGAAAGCCAGCCAGGGCACCGGCCAGGTGGGCAATGTGTCCGCCCGAATTATACCCGCCTACACTGGCCAGATCGATCAGCAGATAAATTACCGTAAGTATCCAGATCGGGAAGCCGCCATTGAGCATGGTGAAAATGCGATAACCCGGCGAAATAGTAGTAACAGCCGCCGCCACTGCCATCACACCGGCCGAAGCGCCCAACGCCGTATTACCAGACAGGAAATCATGCATGCCGGGAGCCAGGTTATAAAACAACAGGTAAGCCAGGGCGCCAGCCAGGCCGCCATATAGATAAATGGGAATGATTTTACGGTTGCCCGTCAGGTCATGCAGAATAAAGCCAAATATCCAAAGCCAGATCATGTTGCCCACAATATGCCATACATCAATATGGGTAAACATGTGGGTTAAAATCGTCCAGGGGCGGGCGGCCAGTTTGCTGAGATCGGCCGGAAGACTGAACCACGGCACTACATTGGCCTGAAACTTCGCAGTACCTGCTTCCAGACTGCCATATTGAACACTAAGGATAGCCCGGATAAAAATGAGGATCACAAAAATCACCAGATTGATCGCAATCAGGGTAATTAATGAGTTTCGCTCCTGTGCCAGCGAGAGACGTTTGTCATAATCTCTGTCCTGAATTCCCATGGCTCACTTTTTCGACTATTAATTTAAGCTAATGCACAAAACGGATTTGCCTGCAGTTGGCCCGCAGACATCCCCCTTTTTCCTATTGTTAAAACGATTTTCGCTTTGATTTGTTCCAGATCAGCAATATTATCAGGCCTGTAATTGCTCCGCCCAGGTGGGCAAAGTGAGCTACCGTATCTCCTGCCGAATTGCGAATGCCCAGGAAAAACTCTATTCCACCCAGTATCAATACATACCACTTGGCTTTGATCGGTACAAAAAACCAGAGATTAATAATGGCATCGGGAAATAAGAATCCAAAGGCCAGCAGGCATCCATAAATAGCACCAGAAGCCCCTACTGTGATTGAATTAAAAACCGTCTGACTGCTATTGAGCAAATTCTGCTGCTCTTCAGGAGAAAACTGGCGAAGCATGTCATAATAAGGCATCATCTCAAAATACAGTACAACCATATGCAATAAAGCAGCACCGATGCCACAGGCGAAATAATAAAAAAGAAACTTACGGGATCCGATATAATTCTCTACAGAAGAGCCAAACATAAACAGGATCAGCATATTGAAAAACAAATGCTCGAAATTGCCATGCATGAACATATATGTGACCAGCTGGTAGAACTTGAAGAATACCGACTGAACAGAATGGAGGGCAAATAAATCGTTGATGGCAAATGACTGCTCGCCGAAAGTTCGTTGTGCAAAAAAGACCAGCGCATTTACAATGATAAGATTCAGTACCACCGGCGGGAACATGCGTTGCCCGGAAAACTGGAATTGGCTCATTGTGCAAAAATAAGTTATAAGTGGTAAGTTATAAGTTTTAAGTAGTAAGTAAGATATGCATACTAAGCACTGGTCTTTAACTTTTTACTTAAAACTTAGTACTTACTACCTCCTTTTCAGTTGCACCACATTCTCAATATGTAATGTATGCGGAAACATATCGACCGGTTGAATACGTGTCACGGCATAACTGGCATCGAGTAGCTGCAGATCGCGGGCCTGGGTAGCCGGATTACAACTTACATATACCACCGCAGGCGCCTGCATATCCAGAATTTTCTGCACCAGCTTTTCATGCATGCCTGCCCGTGGCGGATCGGTAATGATCACATCGGGACGGCCATGTACGGCAAAAAAATCGTCGTTACAGATATCAATGACATCGCCTGCAAAAAAAGCTGTTTTTTCCAGTCCATTGAGTGCCGCATTTTCCTTTGCATCTTCAATGGCTGCTGCCACGAGCTCCACACCAATGATACGTCCCGCCTGGCGGCTGCAGAAAATGCCAATACTTCCGGTTCCACAGTACAGATCATAAAGTGTTTCGTTGCCCGTAAGCTCAGCAAAATCGCGGGTCACCTGATATAGCCTTTCAGCCTGGCGGGTATTGGTCTGAAAAAATGATTTGGGTCCCACCTTAAACGAAAAATCTTCCAGCTTTTCAATCACATATCCCTTGCCATGATAAGCTACCGGCTCGAGGTCATACAGGCTGTCATTGTGCTTGGTATTGATCGTATACAGCAGGGTGGTGATTTCCGGAAACTGCTGCAGCAGGTGATCGAGCAATGCCTTCCGCTCTGCTGGTCTGTCTTCGCCAAAAACCATATTTACCATCAGTTCGCCTGTAGTACAAAGGCGTATCTGCATGGTACGCATAAATCCCTGATGTGCGCGGATGTCATAAAAACTATACTGATGCTGGCGGGCAAAATCGCGTGCAGCCAGTCTGATGGCATTACCCGGCTCTGCCTGCAGGTAGCAGGTGTCGATATTCACCACTTTATCAAACAAACCCCTGGCATGAAAACCTGCCACATCCTGCTGTCCGGTAATAGCAGGATCATTCAGCTCTTCGCGGCGCAGGTATCGTTTGTTGCCAAATGTATATTCAATTTTATTGCGATAATATTCGGTAGCCGGTGCGCCCATAATAGGCAGCATTTCGGGCAATTCCATTTTGCCGATACGCTGCAGATTGTCGCGCACCTGGCGTTGTTTATATCCCAGTTGCTTTTCGTAAGGCAGCATTTGCCACTGACATCCGCCACAAACACCAAAATGCGAGCAAAATGGTTCTACCCGGTCGGGAGAATAACTGTGAAAACGAATAGCCCGGCCCTCAGCCCAGTCTTTTTTACTGCGCCCCAGTTGTATATCCACCACATCGCCCGGTACGGCTCCTTCAATAAATATGACTTTGCCATCTACCCGTGCCAGCGATTTGCCTTCAGCCGCATAATCGGCCACCAGTACCTGCGGTAATACTATGTTTTTCTTTTTTCTGCTCACGGGCGCAAAGCTACTGAGAGTTTTAAGTTTTAGGTTATAAGTTTTAAGTAATAAGTTGACAGTATCTATAACTTATAACCTAAAACTTAAAACTCATAACTTTACAGACCATTCGAACTATGAAGAAACTTCTCCTGATACCTGCCATGCTGATCAGTGCATGGGTCTGTGCCCAGGCTGGCTACGAGATCAAAGTCACCTTTAAGCCTTTCCGCAACCAGTATGTATATCTGGGTCATTACTCGGGCAAACAGTTCCCTATTATTGACTCTGTAAAGCTCAACGATAAAAGTGAAGGCGTTTTTCGCGGTCCCAAAGCCCTCGGAGGCGGCATCTATGTGATTGCCTACCCGACCCGTGACCGCTTTTTTGAACTACTGATCGACAAAAAACAGCATTTTGCGGTGAGTGTGGACACGGCCCATCTCAACAAGCCCGTTTTCACCAATTCGCCCGATAACCTGCTGTTTATTTCCTACCAGGCCGAAATGGCCAAAAAAGGCATGGCCGCCGATATGGCCAGCCGCCAGCTCAAATCAGCTATCAACACCGCCGACTCTGCACACTGGGACGCAGAACTCAAAAAGACCAAAAAAGAGATTTCCGGCTACCGCAAAGACCTGATCAAACAACATCCCAATACGCTTATCGCCGCTCTGATGCGGCTGATGGAAGAGCCCGAAATACCCCCTGCTGCCCAACATCCCCGCGGGCAGTACGATTCTTCCTTTGCTTACCGGTATTTCAAGGATCATTACTGGGATGGTATCAACTTCTGGGACGACCGCATTACCCGCACCCCTGCTTCACTGTTTGAAGACCGGCTCGATAAGTATTACAATACGCTGGTGGCACCCCACCCCGACTCTACCATTAAGGAGCTGAACTGGATGCTGGGTTATGCCAGTGCCAGCAAAGAAATGACCCGCTACCTGCTGGTAAAATTCATTACCCGTTATCTCAACCAGAAGTACATGTGGGAAGATGCCGTATACGTGCATTTATTTGAAAAATATTTTGCCAATAAAGATTACGACTGGCTCACCCCGCAGGGCAAAAAGATGATCACAGAGCGGGCGTACAACCTGATGGCAAATATCATGGGCAATAAGGCAGAAGACATAGCCCTGCCCGATACAGCCGGTACTATACGGATGCTGTATGCCGATACGGCCACTTATACCCTGGTGTGCATCTGGGATCCTACCTGTGGACATTGCAAGGAAACCCTGCCAAAGCTAGATTCCATGTACCGCAGCAAATGGAAGGCTGCAGGCCTGCATATTTATGCCCTGGCACGCGAAACAGAGGGCAAAAAGAAAGACTGGACCGCTTTTATCAACGATCATCAGCTACAGGACTGGACACATGTATATTATTCCAAAGAAGATGAAAAAATGCGGGTAGATGCAGGCATCCCCAGCTATATCCAGCTCTATGACGCCCAGACCGTACCCACATTGTACCTGCTGGACAGGGATAAACGTATTATGGCCAAAAAACTCAGCTGGGATCAGATAGATGAGATCCTGCAACTGAAGCTCAAAAATCAATAAGGGCCAATAAATAAGCCCGTCCAGCGTTATCAAAAACCACCTAAAATCCAGGGAATATGAAAATGAGATGGCTGACTGCAGTTGCATTGGGCTTTGGCCTCACCGCCCAGTCGCAAACTCTTTTTACCTACGGAACACATAAAGCCGATGCCAAAGAATTTCTCCGGGCTTTTTCCAAAAACAACCAGGCTGCCGAGGGCGATAAAGCCAACGCAATGCGGCAATACCTTGACCTCTATATCAATTCACGCCTCAAGATCCAGGAGGCGCACGACCGCAGATATGATACACTTCCTGAAATAAAGGCGGAGATCAGCAACCTGCGCGATCAGATTATCGACAACTACCTCAGCGATCCGAAAGCGCTTGACCGCCTGAGCCGCGAAGCCTTTGCCCGCAGCCAGAAGGATATTCATGTAGCCCATATATTTATCAGCCTCACCAACAGCAGTGGTCAAACAGATACTACGGCTGCCCGCAAAAAGCTGGAAGAGGTGGAAAAACGACTGGCCCGTGGTGAAGATTTTGGCGCTGTAGCAGCCCGGTACTCCGATGACCCATCTGCTGCCTCCAACCAGGGCGATCTCAATTATATTACCGTATTTACCCTGCCTTATGCGCTGGAAAACGTGATCTATGCTACTCCGGCAGGCAAAACATCAAAACCTTTTACCTCCCGGGCAGGGTATCATATTTTCAAAAACCTGGGCGAACGTAAGGCACTGGGCCGGATCAAAATCCAGCAAATACTGCTGGCCGTTCCCCCCGGAGCTGATGCCGCGGCCGTACAGGGCTCTTCACGCCTTGCAGACTCCCTGTATCAACAACTGGCCCGTGGAGCTGATTTTGCCAAACTGGCCACCACCTATAGCAACGACCTGGTCAGCTCCATTGCCAATGGCAATGTACCCGAGATTGCCGTGGGTCAGTACGATCCTGCTTTTGAACAATACATCGCCGGCCTTAAACCTGGGCAGTTGAATAAACCCTTTCAGAGCAAGCATGGATTTCATATTGTAAAACTGCTGGAGGTAAAACCCGTCAGCACTACTGCAGACGATACTACCCTCGAGGCATTGCAGCAAAAAGTAATGACCGATGACCGCTGGAAAACCGCCCGCGATTTCATTTATACACGCGTAGGACAGAAACCCGGTCTCCGTAAAGTAAATATCTCAGAGACCGCCCTGTGGGCCATCAGCGATAGTCTGCTGGATTATAAGCCGGCCGGATTGGGTCGCGGCCTTGTCCCCGCTACAGTTCTGTTTACCATTGGCAAACAATCCTGGCGTATTGCAGACTGGATACAATATGCACAGATGAACCGCTACCGTACAGACCGCGGAGGCATTAAGCCCTATTCAGAGCTCATGGATGAATTCCGGCAGCAGGCCATGTACCAGTATTACCGCGATCATCTCGAAGAGTATAATGAAGATTTCCGTTTGCAAATGAACGAATTCACAGACGGCAATCTTTTTTTCGAAATAATGCAGCAGGAAGTCTGGAATAAAGCACAGGCCGACAGCGTGGCATTGCTGTCGCTCTATCAAAAGAATAAGGCCAACTATTACTGGAAAGAGAGCGCCGATGCCATTCTTTTCTTTTGCCCCGATGAGACTATCGCCAGCAACCTGATGAAAGAGCTGGAAAAGGATCCTGCCGGCTGGCGTCGTGTCATGGAGCCATTGCGCGATCGTGTAGTCGCCGATAGCAGCCGCTTCGAATGGAGCCAGCTGCCCGGCCTCAATGGAAATGCACCAAAAGCCGGCACACATACCGCAGCCGTTATTAATCCTACCGACAATACGGCCTCCTTTGCCTATGTGTTTAAGGTATATACCACGGCATCGCCCCGTAGTTTCGAAGAGGCAAAAGGGCTGGTGATGAACGATTATCAGAATATCCTGGAAACTGAATGGATAAAGCGCCTGCGGGCCAAATATCCGGTAAAGGTCAACCAGCAAACATTAAACAGCCTGACCAAATAAGGTCAGGCTGCCAGTATATGCCGTAATTTTTCAGATCAAAGATTTTTGACCACTTCGGCCACCATCATGGGACGACCCAGCGTATAATAATGCAATACCGGTACCCCATTTTTCTTAAGATCCCGGCTCTGCTGCAGTAACCATTCCGTGCCAACCTTTTCTACCTCCTCATCATTCTTGCATTTAAGTATGGCATTGGAGAGATCGGCAGGCAGATCGATATGAAAAGTCTTGGGGATCACGGTAAGCTGTTTTCGCGTATAGATCGGCTTTAATCCCGGAATGATGGGCACATTGATACCTGCATCGCGACAGGCTTTTACAAATGCGTAATACTTGGCGTTGTCAAAAAACATCTGGGTCACGATATAGTCGGCACCGGCATCTACTTTGGCTTTCAGATACCGCAGATCGGTCTCCATATTGGGTGCTTCAAAATGTTTTTCGGGGTAGCCGGCCACGCCAATACAAAACGTGGTTTTGCTGGTGCTCTTGAGGTCTTCTTCGAGATACAGACCGGCATTGAGGTTAATAACCTGCCTGATCAGATCGCTGGCATATTTATGACCATCGGCCTCGGGCTCAAAGGCCGTTTCATTCTTGGCCGCATCACCACGCAATACCAGCACATTGTCTATACCCAGGTATTGCAGGTTGAGCAGGGCATCTTCTGTATCGTTGATACTGAAGCCGCCACAAATCAGGTGTGGTACCGTATCTACATTGTATTTATTCATAATAGCCGCACAGATACTTTCTGTACCCGGTCGCTTGCGGACAACCACTTTATCAAAACCGCCATCGGCCCGTTTCTTAAACACGTGCTCGCTGCGGTGATAAGTTACGTTGATATAGGCGGGCCTGAACTCCATGAGCGGGTCCATATGATTGTACAGTGCCTCAATGCCCTTGCCTTTGAGCGGGGGCAGCACTTCAAAAGAAATCAGTGTTTCTTTGGCCTGGCGGATATGGTCTATTACTTTCATCGGGCAGCAAAGCTAGCATAAAGTGATAAGTTATAAGTAGCAAGTTTTAAGTCTGGATTAACTTATTACTTAAAACTTGCTACTTATAACTCAAATCTTAATACCTTAATTTTGCTGCCCATGCCTATTACCATTTATGCAAAAGACCTGGTGAAACGATATGGCAGCCGTACGGTTGTAAACCACGTATCGTTTGAAGTAAACCAGGGTGAAATTGTGGGGTTGCTGGGGCCAAATGGTGCCGGTAAAACCACCTCCTTCTACCAGGTAGTGGGCCTTGTACGGCCCGATGAAGGAAATGTATTCCTGAATGAACAGGATATTACCAAACAGCCCATGTACAAACGGGCCAAAATGGGCATTGGCTATCTGCCACAGGAAGCCTCGGTTTTCCGCAAGCTAAGCGTGGAAGACAATATCACCGCCGTACTGGAAATGACCGGCCTTTCCAAACACGAACAAAGGGAAAAACTGGAGTCGCTGCTCGATGAGTTTCGCCTGCACCATGTACGCAAGAGCAATGGAGATGTATTAAGTGGCGGCGAAAGACGCCGTACCGAAATTGCCCGTGCCCTGGCGGTAGACCCTAAATTTATCTTACTCGATGAACCCTTTGCCGGTATTGACCCCATTGCTGTAGAAGACATCCAGGCCATCGTAGCCCGGCTGAAATATAAAAATATCGGTATCCTCATCACCGACCACAACGTAACGGAAACACTTTCTATCTGCGACCGCGCCTACCTGCTTATTGAAGGCAAGATTTTCAAACATGGTACTGCCGAAGAACTGGCCACGGACGAACAGGTAAAAAAACTTTACCTGGGACGCGACTTTGTACTCCGCCGCAAAGACTGGCTGCATGAGGAGGCCCGGGGAGATAATAAAATCACTCCCGCCACGCTCCGGCACAGCCTCCGGTCAACAAGCCACTGGATTGATCGTATTAATGAGGCCGATGCAGCCTGGCAACGGTCTGGTCATTCTTTAGTGACTGGCAAGGGCCAGGGGGCCCTGGATTTAATCAGTAACTCCAACCGTGATTCTCAACGCGAAGAAGCAATCGGCATAAACGATTTTAAAAAATATTTTGAAGAATTAAAGAGCTCTCTCCAGCTATATGCGGCACAGCAAAAAGATGAAGAATTCACCAATCGCCTGTCTCAACTCGAAATTGATGACAACGAATGGCTGGACGAGCATGTACGCAATACCCTCAAAGGGAACCTTGCCATGCTGGAGCTGCTCCTCAACAGTCACGAGTAATAAAGTGGCATATCTTTCAAATTCCTTATTTTGCCGGCAGCTATGAGTCTGCTCAGTCCCGCTATATCATCACTGGCACGTATGCGTGCCTGGCGCATTGAAGGATGGAAAAACCATCCCGGCGATACACAGCGCGAGGTATTGCAGGACCTCGTCACCTCTGCCCAGTACACCGAATTTGGCCGCCGCTACCGCTTCAGCGAACTGTTCAATATCAAATCATTCAAAGATGCCGTGCCCGTGCACGAGTACGACGACCTGAAACCCTATATCGAACGCATGATGCAGGGTGAGCAGAATATACTCTGGAATACGCCGGTCTACTGGTTTGCCAAAAGCAGCGGCACCACCAGCGAGAAGAGCAAGTTTATACCGGTGAGCGAAGAAAGCCTGGAAGACTGCCATTTCAAGGCCGCCAAGGATGTACTTACCATGTATTACCAGTATAATCCTGAGTCGGCCCTGCTCACAGGAAAGGGACTCGTGATCGGTGGCAGTCATAATATCAACCCCATGAACAATGAGGCGCAGTATGGCGACCTGAGTGCCGTACTGTTGCAAAACACTCCTTTCTGGGGGCACTGGCTGCGCACACCCGACCTCAGTATCGCACTCATGGATGAGTGGGAAAACAAGATCGAAAAACTGGCAGCCAGCACTATTCACGAAAACGTCACTTCCATATCAGGGGTACCCACCTGGACCCTGGTATTGTTTAAACGTATACTGGAAATTACCGGCAAAAAAACCATGGCAGAAGTATGGCCATCGCTGGAGCTCTATATGCATGGCGGGGTTTCTTTTACTCCGTATCGTCAGCAGTTTGAGCAGCTTATTGGCAAGTCTATTCACTACCTGGAGATGTATAATGCCTCCGAAGGTTTCTTTGCAGCCCAGGAGCGGCCCGAAGACGATGGTATGCTGTTGTTTACTGACCATGGCATCTTTATGGAATTTATGCCGGTAAGCGAATATGGAAAAAAACATCCCCGTACTATCGGCCTCGCCGATGTGGAAACCGGCCGCAACTACGCGCTTATCATCAGCACCAATGGCGGTCTGTGGCGGTACCTGCTGGGCGATACCATTCAGTTTACCTCGGTGGCGCCTTATAGAGTAAAAGTATCGGGCAGGCTCAAACATTATATCAATGCATTTGGCGAAGAGGTCATTGTAGATAATACAGATAAGGCCATTGCCGAAGCCTGCCGCCTTACCGGTGCCGTAGTCAATGATTATACAGCCGCCCCTGTTTACTTTTCTGCCAATGCCAATGGCGCGCATGAATGGCTCATCGAATTTGACACCCCGCCGGTTTCGCTCGATCAGTTTCGCGATACCCTGGATGCTGCACTCAAACGTATCAATAGCGATTATGAAGCCAAACGATATAAGGACATTGCCCTCGGTCCTCCTGTGCTGCATGCACTGACACCTGGCAGTTTTAATACCTGGCTTCGCCAAAAAGGCAAACTGGGTGGTCAGCACAAAGTGCCACGCCTTTGCAACGACCGGAAGTATATTGAGGACATACTCCAGCTATTGAAGTAGCTTTTATAGAGAACCCGCCATTCAATCAGAAATTCGCTTTATTTGCGCTTTATTGAAGACATTTTTACTAAAAATAACAGCATGAAACTTCTCGACAACAAAGTAGCTATCATAACTGGTGCCGCCCGCGGTATTGGTGAGGCCATTGCCCTCAAATTTGCCGAGCATGGCGCTCACGTGGCTTTTACCTATGTAAGTGAAAGCAGCGCCCCCAAAGCCGCCGCCCTGGAAGAAAAACTGAAAGCACTGGGCGTAAAAGCCAAAGCCTGGCAAAGCAATGCAGGAGAAGCGGCTCAATGCGAAGCCTTTGTTGCCGATGTACTGAAAGAATTCGGCACCGTTGATATCTGCGTCAACAATGCAGGCATCTCAAAAGACAACCTGCTGCTGCGTCTCACACCCGACCAGTGGGATGAAGTGATCCGTGTAAATCTCAACAGCGTATTTTATATGACCAAGCAGGTGATCAAACCCATGATGAAAGCCCGCTCCGGTGCTATTATCAATATGAGCAGTGTGATCGGCGAGATGGGTAATGCCGGACAAAGCAGCTATGCCGCCTCCAAAGCCGGTATCATTGGTTTTACCAAGAGTGTGGCCAAAGAACTGGGAAGCCGCAACATCCGTTGCAATGCTATTGCTCCCGGTTTTGTAGAGACCGATATGACCGCCTACCTCAAAGAAGGTGAAGCCAGCGATAAATATAAAGCCGGCATTCCGCTGGGGCGTTTTGCCAGTGCGGAAGATATTGCCAATACCACTCTGTTTCTGGCCTCCGATATGGGATCTTATATTACCGGACAGACGATCAGCGTGTGTGGCGGACTGAATATCTGATTTGAGGATGTGTTGATTTGAAAATTTGAAGATGAGGAGGGAGAATGTGCTAATAGGATAATATGCTGGTGTGCTAATGGCGATTTGAAGATGCGCTGATTTGAAAATTTGCTTTATAGGGAAAATGCGGGCTATGCCCGCATTTCTCTTTATTAATTAACTGCTGACCCGGCTTACCGGTTTCTGCCCGACGGGCTGGCTGGTTTTAATAACTGTAAAGTCGGGTTTCTTCTGCAGACGGTATAATTTCAGGTATTTAAAGAAATGATACCGTGCCTGGTTGATAGCAATCTGCCAGCCCCTGTATCCATTGAGGATACCGCGACGTATAAACAGATCATTGATAAAAAACCAGGTAGGGCTGGCCAGAATTTTGAGCCAGTTGGTACGCCGGCCGGCTCGATACAATGAGCGCGCCGCTATCGTACTGAAATTATCATTACGCAACTTCAGTTCTTTGACCGTGCTGCAGATATAATGCAGCAGATCTCCTTTCAACGGACATACAGCGGTAGTAGCCGGTACAATGATTCTGTCGTGCGGATCAAGGCCACCCCAGCTTAGCACGCGGCGATCAAATAATCTTATTTTGGGCTCCGGGTACCACGCGCCATAGCGTATAAACTTGCCACAGAAATTGGCACAACGGTTCATCTTATATGCCTTAAATGCATATCCCCCTTTTTTGACTTTCAGGATGGATTGCTGTAATGTTTTATCAAGGGCTTCATCGGCATCGAGCGACAGCACATAGTTATAAGTGGCCAGTGTCAATGCCTTATTCTTTTGCGCTATATAGCCTAAAAATTTCTGCTGATACACAACGGCTCCATACGATTCTGCTATTTCTACTGTATGATCAGTAGAAAATGAATCCAGTACAACAATCTCGTCTGCCACCGGCAGAACCGATTCCAGGCATCGGGCCAGATTGCGCTCTTCATTGTATGTGATAATAACAACTGATAAACGTTCCATGGCTTACAGATTAGGATACAGGTGTTTTTTGTTAATCTTTACTTTTTTCATGGCTGGTTGATTTACGCAATTATTTTTGCAGGTAAATCATTACCGGTTCTATATGAATATTCGGTCCTTCATTTTTCCAGCACTGCTCTTACTTTTCTTTGCCTCTCTGTTTTTGAGTGTGCTGGCCTCACTCAAGGTTATTTTACTGGGCCTGCTATTGCTCTATGCACTGATAGCTGGTAAATGGACCCCAAAGCTGACGCTTTTCCGCAACCGCCCTCATATATGGGTAATGCTGACGTTTGCACTTTGGTTGCTGATCAGTGCCTTTATTCTTTCTGACAACCAAAAGGATGCATTTCGTTTCCTCCAGCTCAGAATTCCTTTACTTATTTTTCCCCTCGCCTTTGGCTTCCTTTATATTGATCGTCAGCAACGCAATCGTCTATTACTCTTCATGGCCTGGCTCACAACACTGGCGGCGCTGGCCTGTCTTATTGCAGCCATCATTACCTATGTCCGTACAGGTAATTCGGCCTTTCTTTACAACGATGCGCTTTCCCTGTTGGTTGGGCAGCAATCCATTTACACATCTCTTTTCGTCAACATATCTATCTACATATTTGTATTTACCCTGCTATTTGAAAAGCAATCATCAGGCCGCAAGGCTTTGCAGGCAGCAGCCCTGATCTTTTTATTTGCCTTCAGCTATCTGCTGGCCAGCCGCAACATGATGCTTATCTTGTATATCAGCACATTGGTCTTTCTGTTCTATTATCTCTTTGGCAGAAAAAGATACCTCGAAGGCGCTACCCTCCTGATGGGTCTTTTCATAGCAGGTTTTCTCGTGTACAAATTTTTTCCCAAAACGCTGAACCGCTTCAAAGAGCTGACTGTCACCAGTTACGACTATAAAAGTCTGGCTGCCGAAAGTCATTACGCCGGCACATTCAGTGCCGATCAGTGGAATGGCGCCAATTTCAGGCTGGCTGCCTGGCCCTGTGGCTGGCAGCTTTTCAAAGAGCATCCGGTAACCGGTGTTGGCCTGGGCAACAAACGTGATGCATTAAACCGTGTATATGCACAACGCGATTTTCAGTTTGCGATCAAAACCAAAAAGAACGTTCACAACAACTATCTCGACATCCTGTTTTCAACCGGCCTCATTGGTTTTATTCTCTTCTTTGCCGGCTGGTTGCTATTACCGGTTATCCGTCTTATCCGAGCACGCGACACACTGGCTTTATTCATCGTTGTCACACTCGCACTCGCTATGATCACCGAAGTGTATTTTGACCGAAGTCTGGGTGCCATGACATTTGGTTTCCTGATCTGCTTTTTGCTTTTGCCTTATAGCAGGCAAAAGGATCACTGATTATCGGCCATATACATCTCGATGGCTTTATCAGGATCACCGAAATAAACCAGTTCACCATTTTTCATAAAGCCAACACGTTTGCAGTATTTCTGGATCACCTCCATACTGTGGCTGATCAATACCACTGTTTTTCCTTCTATCCAGGAGCCTTCAAACACCTTAACTGCCTTTTCCTGAAATTTCATATCGCCTACAGCAAATATTTCGTCCAGGAACATAATGTCGGCGCCAGCATTTACCGCAATAGAAAAACCAAGTCTCGCCACCATACCAGACGAGAAATACTTGATTTTAGTATCAATAAAATCTCTTACTTCAGCAAACTCAATAATCTGGTCAAAAATCGCATCGATCTGTTTGATCTTTAATCCCAATACGGAGCCCGATACATAAATGTTTTCTCTGGCTGTCAGTTCATGACTCATACCGACTCCCAGGTTCATCAGCATGGTTGATCCGTTTATTTTGAGGTATCCTGTATCGGAAGGATATACCCCGGCAAGCAGTTTAACCAGTGTAGACTTGCCAGATCCATTTCTTCCGATAAAGCCAACACATTCTCCTTTTTGCACTTCCAGGGAAAGAAGCTTAAGCGCATTGACATTTCTTTTCCTCGGAGGATTAAATAAATTGAATAACCGATGCTTAACAGTATTATGACTGTCTTCGGTTATATGAAAAGACTTACTTACATTTTTTGCAATGATTGCAGAGGGATTTTCCATAGCATTATAATTTCTCAGCAGCCTTCGCTCCTAACTTATTAAGGATAAGGAGTCCGACTAATAGTAAAAAAATTGAGTACCCGAAATCCCATACAAACAGGGACATATCCGGACTGGTATTGTTCATCATTACCCGCCGGGCGTTAATAATAATGCCCGCTATGGGGTTTCCGTAATCAAAAGAAGGAAGTGCTTCCTGAAATACAGATAGTTTATAGAAGATCGGTGACAGGAAAAAAAGAAAACTGGTAAACACCTGCCATATCTGTGTTATATCCTTGGCAATGATATATATGTTTGAAAGTATTAAGGAAAGAGCGAGTGATAAAATAAATAAATTAATAAATATTGGAATTATCCAGAGGCTATAGAGTGATGATCCGTTGGATTCCTGCTCCAGGAAGTTGTAAAAGATCAAAAACATTATCAGGTTAAAGAAAAAGCCAATTACATTACTCAGCAGGGTGGAGATATAAATCTCCAGCTTATTCATATTGCTGTATTCATAAAGATATTTTTTTGTGTTAAGCAACTGAATTGTACCCGTAGTGGACTCAATGAAAAAATTCCATAAGATAAGCCCAATAAACAGATAAGAGGCAAAAGCAGGAACATCTGTTTTCATGATGATCTTAAACACCATATAATAGATCAGTATATCCATTATTGGTTTCAGCAATGCCCAGAACAAACCAAGTTTATTCTCATAATACCGCAACTTGAACTCAATTTTGGCCAAAAGCCAAAGCCGTTCCACCTTATTTGATCTCCCGATCCAATCCTTGACAATTCGAATAATCATATGATCTTTTTAATAATTCTATGAACCCTGTAGGCAATAGTTTTAATGTGTTTATTTTTCTTAATTAATTTTATCATTTGCAGGGAGATTTTTCCTGCAAATGGAAGTTTGTCTGCGAGATGGTAATCGAGACTGGGATTGTCCAGTAAAATTCCGGGGCCATTTGCGTTTTGCAGGTTAAATACTTCACCGGCAAAATCAGCGTAGACCCGTTTGTGTGTGCCGGCAATATGCTGACTCAACAAAAGCCGTTTGGTTTTAGAAACAGCTCTAAACATTGAATCCTGTCTGACCCGATAATGAAATAAGAGCTCGGGAATTGTAACCCCCGAAAGCCCCTTTTCAATCATCGACACAACTGCTGTATAGTCTTCGAGTCCGGGAAACGGCATATGCTCATCATTCAATCCTGCACGCAAGAAACTCTCCTTCCTGAATACAAGGGAGCTGGAGTTAACCGTATTGTGAAAGAGAATTAGCGGCGGGTCAGGCGAAAAACCCGGCCACTGCTTCGCCGAGCCTTCAAAATACTGTGTCCAGCAACTCACGAAATGTATATTCTCATATTTTCTGAGTACTTCAACCGCGGTTGTATAATACCCCGGCATAATCATATCATCTGCATCCAAAAAAGCGATGTATCGGCCATTGGCCTGCGAAGCCCCATAGTTTCTGGAATAAGCCAGGCCCCTGTTTGGGTTATCTAACACTCTTATATCACCCGCGGCCCGGTACTTATCTAACCTGGCTATACTGTTTTCGTCATTGCTTCCATCGTTTATGATAAGAATTTCAAAATTTGAAAAGCCAGATGATCTTACCGAACTGATTGTTTCGTCGATATACTTACCCATATTATAATATGGGACAATTACCGAGAGTAAACTATCGTCAGAAGCGGTATCACTGATTTGCTCCTGGTTTTCCAGCAGCCTGTTTTGTGGAAAAAACGTTCTTTGTTTCCCGGGGTTACGGAGCAAAGTGTGAAGTATTTGGGTCTTTTGTTCATAAATTGTCTCATATCCTGCCACCTGCTTTACTTTTTCTTTTGCATTCTCCTCTATCCGTTTACGCTCTGGTTCAGTAAGTGACAAAACCTTGGTCAGTTGCTGCTCAAACGATCCTTTTTCTTTATGATCAAATACAAATCCATCCACTCCGTTTTTCACCACTTCCGATTGGCCGCCCTGTTTTGAAACAAGCACCGTTTTCCCCATACTCATCATTTCAAACACCACATAGGGCAGGTTGTCATTATTGCTGGGTACGATGACGACGCGTGCTTTCCGGATTCTTTCTCCGAGGGCGCTCGGCGGTATCCTGTCTTCGAGAATCAAAAGCCCTGATTTGATCTGCGATTTATACTTTTTCCTGATAAGATCACCCATCGTTACCCCTTCCGGATGATATACAATGTCCTGACCTCCGATCAAAAAAAGCGGATGCTTGAATCCGGCGGCCCACATCGAAGTAAAATAGTGCAGCAGTTCAAAAATGCCTTTCTGTGCGGTCAGCTTTCCATAAAAAACTATCTCACTGCCGGAAACAGAATCCGCACTATCCATGCTGGTATGCATGGGCTGATAGGGATTCGGAACAATCGAAAGCTGGTCACTGATGCGGTAATTATTTCTTCTCAGCTCGTCGACCATGTACTGGCTGGGAGATATCACATAATCTGCAGCGACCAGGCAAAATCTCTCCATTTCGCAAATCCAGTAATTCGGATATCTGTATAATGGTACCCGGTTGTACTGCATGTATAAATAAGAAGGGGAATGCATGGTAACAACCACAGGAATATCTTTGCACCAGTCAAACAGCAGGTATTTATACTGCAGAAGATAATACCCGATTCCCATATACTCCTGCGTTTCGAGTATATCGGGTTTCCCCTCTTTTTCAACAAAGTGTTTTACAATATGCGCATACTCGTAGCTCAAATTGGTAAGGTGCCCGAGAAATGAAGAAGTATTGGTCCGTGAGGGGTTGAATCTTACAATACGCAGATTGTCTGATTCATATTTTTCCTGGATCGAAGAAACCGTTGAGTCGCTTATAAAAACAGTCACCTTATTGTTTTTTGCAGCAAACATTTTTGCTGTATTAAAACAATAAGTCCCGATTCCTCCGCCAAAAAAAGGAGGATATTCCGTTGTTAATAACCAATACGTCATTTCTTTCTACGGCTTCTGATTAACGATGCCCAGGTTCGGTTTCCCTGAAACGCTTTTATTATATGGCCAACTTTTTTATACCATGACGGAAGCACTTCGTACTCCTTGTAGTACCAGGAAATGGGTTTGGCAAACTGCTCCGCTGCCTTTGGATGCTGCTTCGTCAACCGTGTGTTTAAGAAAACCATGTTATCAACAATCCCCTTCAAAGCGATCTCCTGTGCCTTTTCAATTGCATCTTCCATACGCTGAGGATCAAAATTGGATTTACCCCAGTCTATTGATCTTATTTTCCTGAAATACCGGAGCAGGTCTTCGATACTGTACACATTAATATGGCCCTCCTTTGTAACAGTAAAAAGCTCGGAGAAAAATATTCTGGCATGAAGGCCGAGCTCTTCTTCTGACAGGCTACATTTCATATACCCGTTAAAAAAAGAACGAAATGTGGCGATGTAATTGCTCTTATACTCACCAAATATCGTGTCATCACTATATATTCCTGCCGTTAAGCTTTCGCTGTGCTTTCTATAATAATAAAGAGATGGCTGGTCAACATAATGAAATGAAAAATTTTCTGCTGCCCGCAGCCAGAAATCATAGTCCTCCATTCTGAATTTATCCTCGTCGTATTTCCCGGTCGTATCATGCACTTTTCTGGTGTATAAGAAACAGGCCCCTACCACACATTTAAACAACAAAAACTCAGGCTCATAGCTAAATGAATCAACTACCCGGTCGTCTTTGTCTATAAAGCTGTAAGAGCTATAAACAATATCCGATTGCGGATTGGACTTCAGCTTTTCAGCCATTACCTGAATTGCCTCCGGCGAGTATACATTATCGTCTGATGTCCATGTCAGCAATTCACCTCCGGACAGGTCAAATCCCTTATTTAATGCCCCCGGAAGTTTTAAATTCTTTTCATTTCGTGAATACCGAACCCTGTTGTCCTGCACGAGGTATTCATTTACAATCTTAGCAGTACTGTCTGTTGAGCAATCATCAATAATAATCAATTCAATATTCGAATAGGTTTGGGCCAGACAACTCTCTATTGCCTTTCTAATGTATTTTTCTCCATTATACGTGGGCATTACAATTGACACTAGCTCACTGGCCTTTTCCATCTTATCAGTTTTCATTAATGAGGCGCTGCAATACGAAATCGGCTATTTGTCTGCTCGTAGTGCCATCGCCATACGGGTTAACTGCGTTAGCCATCTTGTCATATACTCCTTTTGACGCCAGCAATTCCGAAGCTGCTTCCATAATATTATTCTTGCTGGTTCCTACCAGTTTTGCCGTTCCTGCTTCGATGCCCTCCGTTCTTTCTGTTACTTCTCGCATAACGAGTACAGGTTTACCCAGCGCTGGCGCCTCTTCCTGGATACCCCCGCTATCTGTTATAATAAAATAGGACTTCTTCATAAGCCATATCAAAAAATTATACTCGATAGGTGGTATCAGGAAAACATTGTCTACATTCTGAAGCACTTTATTGACAGGTTCCTGCACATTCGGATTTAAGTGTACAGGGTATACAATCTGAATAGCCGGGTTTTCTTCTGCAAGCTGTTTTATGGCATTACATATCTCCAAAAAAGGTTCCCCGAAATTCTCTCTCCGATGACCTGTTACCAGTATGATCTTTTTGTCGAAGTCAAGAAAGCTGAACTTTTCCCTGTACCTGGCTTCGTCGGAGCTGTCAATAATATCAAGGCCGAGAAAAAGAGAATCGATTACAGTGTTTCCACACATCAATATATCCCGCTCCCTAATTCCTTCCGCAATAAGATTCTGTTTTGCCTTTTCCGTGGGGGCAAAGTGATAAGAAGCGAGGCGCGCTACGATAGCTCTGTTAATCTCCTCTGGAAAAGGGGAATAGCTGTCATGGCTTCTCAACCCCGCTTCCAGGTGGAGAACCGTTGTTTTATTGTAAAAAGAAGCAAGCGCTGCCGCCATGGCAGTCGTTGTATCTCCCTGCACTATCACATAATCTGCCGGGTAATCATTTGTCAGCAATCCCTTTAGCGCCTGCAGAATATCGGTAGTGATATCATACAGTGTTTGGGATGGCTTCATTAATGCCAGGTTATAATCCGGTACAATATCAAAAAAAGACAACACCTGATCCAGCATCAGCTGATGCTGACCTGTTACACAAACTCTGACATCAATTATATCGCTATGCTTTTTTAACTCTTTAACCAAAGGGGCAAACTTTATGGCCTCCGGTCTTGTTCCGAATATTAATAAAAATTTCTTCATGCTCTTGTTTAAACTAAATCCTTCAGGCGTTCCGATCCATTCTTATATTCATGAATCAGGCTTTCAATCGCTGCATAATTTTTTTGAATCATGCCTCTCCTGCATACAGAATCAGGCAACATCAATTCGCTCAGGTCGTCCTCCGTTATATAGCTATACCCAAATCTGTCAAAATCACCCAGCGATGCATATTTGACAATAGGAACGATTCCAAAATCGAGGTATTCAGAAAGCTTTGTCGGGCATGAGACTGTATTTACAGCCGTTTCATCCCGTAAAACAAATCCGAAGTCGTGAGCCATATATATATCGGGAAGCTCTGCTTTTGTAGCGGAACGGATAGTTATCCGATTGCCCAGCTTTAGCTCCTTCGCTTTTTGTTTTAGAAGTTCCTGATCATGTGAAATGAATGTGTAATCCACATACTCGTGTGTGTTTTTAACGAGGCTCATCATTAAATCAACATTCTGCCACACCTGTGTGCCCCCGGCATATACGATCCGCGGATGCCTGTCGTCATCGCTATTGCTTGTTATTTTCTTTTTAATGTTGTATTCTTCAAAAATTGGCAGGATAATAAAGTTTGCCGTTGTTTTCGGATATTTTCTGATCAGATGATCCTTCATGGCATTTGTAACGGCAACAAGTGTGTTACAATACATAAGAACCATTTCTTCTACGGGAGCAAATCGTTCGGCCTGATCCGGTCTGCCAAGCATTATTTCTTCTTCCGGAACGATTCCATGGATATCCACAATTATTTTACCGGTAGCCAGCCAGTTTACCACGTTAATCGCCAGATGCACAGTATGTACATAACAAAATGAGGCTTTTTGCAATAACTGGTCGAATATAAGCTGGTGACTTGGCTCGTTGGCATTGAGGTTGTACTGTACTACATTCTCTTCGCATGCCACAGGAACTCCGTCTATATCTTTCCGATGGTGGTCACCAAAATTTACATACGCCCTCGGGATTTTGCTAAAAATCCGGTCGATTGCTCTTATTCTGCTCATCCATCCTTCCGTTACAAAACGTATATCCGGGTAAGGGGCAACTATAATTATCTGATGCATAATTAATTCTTGGAAATAACATTTTCAATTATACCGACATACTGATTCACCACCTTTCCTATTGAATAGTCTTCAATTTTCGCTATCCCCTTTTTACCTTTTTGTTTCCACTCCTCATAATGATCCAGGATATTCAGCATCGCGTCTGCCAGGTTATTAATGTCTTTTGTATTAGGATGCAAGCCGGTCTCAGCAATTATTTCATTATCCAGTTTATTGATTTCGATTGGCGCGGGTATTACAATTCCAATGTCTCCTTCACGGATCACTTCATTTGCCCCTCCCAAATCGGTAAGTATCATGGGTAATCCAAAAAACATGTATTCCAGTGAGGTGATACTAAGTCCTTCATAAGAAGAAGGAAGAATAGCTGCCTGAGCCTTTGTCATTACGTGGCTCAATTGCCTTCTGTTTAAAAGCCCCAGAAATTCAACATGCTGTTCCAGTTTTTCCTTTACCACCCGGTTTCGTAAAAACTGATACAGGTTCTCATCATCGACGCCACCGGCAAACTGCAACCTGACATTTGGATGTTTTTCCAGCACTTTTTTCAGTGCGGCTATAGCGGTGCAATGGGATTTGGAGGGTCTGAAATTAGCTGCCAGAATAAATTTGAAATCATTCTCTTTGCTCCGATCCCTTATTACTTCTATTAGCTTTTGAGATGGCCGGATAAACCCATCACTATTCAGGCCGTTGTTAATTACACTTATAGATTCTGCAGAAATGCCCAGGTATTTTATTGCATATGAATGTACAAACTGGGAAACCGCTACATAAGTATTTATGTAACCGGTTCGCATTTTTTTGTATGAATCATTGTTTCGCTGCCAGAAATAAGCGTTATGCATTATTTCAACTATCGGAACACCTGCTTCTTTAAAAGCATTGAGTTCAAAATAACAATGATTGATCAGGACTACATCGGGAGGCCTTTCGCTGATAAAATGCCTGAGCCTGTCCTTGTCCTCATTTAATACAAATACATCCAGCCCTGTACGCAATGCCTCTGCTTCGATTTTTCCGCCCTGATTGGCAACAGCTATCGAAACGACGTATCCTTTTTCTTTCAGCAACATCGCCAAATCGAAAACGACGCGCTCAAGTCCTCCTGAATTAAATTCCTTCACAAAGAACCAAACGGCTTTTCCGAGGTCTTCTCTCTGTGATAGATCTATTGTTCGAACATCGCTCGATGGGAACGATGGCCGGGATTGTGGCTTCTTATTGAATAGCTTGTTCCTGGTAAATGCTGTTTTAAAATTTCCAATGCTGAAACTTCTGGCCAGCTTTTTTCCGTGATACACCGGCAGCCTTAAAAATGAAGTATATCTCCATGACCGGCTGTCTCTTATTTCTTCGAACGCCTCATTAACAACCTGATTCTGCATTTTGGCAGAATACAGATCATTGCGCAGCTCTTTCAATACAGAATTGAGCCATTTGTTTTCTTCGCTCAATGAATCACTTTTGGTCTGAAGGTCATTGAGGGCCTTGTCAGCGCGCTTCAGTTCTTCGGAAAGAACTGCATTATTGTTTCTGGAGTTCTCCAAATCTCTTAATGCCAGTAGATGATCTTTCTGAAGTTGATCATTTACGCTTTCCTTTTTACTCTTTTCATGCTCAAAAAGGTCGTTCTTTTCCAAAACCTGCTGGTCAAGCATTTCAATCCTTGCTCTCAGGTTTGCAATCGTTATTTCATTTTCACTGACCTCCTTTTGCAGCAGTGCAATGATATTCTCCTTTACACTGACGGCTTTGTCAAACTCAGTTCTCAGGAAAACAGAAATGTCTTTTTTTTGCTGCTGCAATTCATCATGATATGTTCTTACTTCGTTCAGACTCGTGATTACAATATCCTTTTGCTTAATCAGTTCTTCCCGATGCTCCACTTCATTCTTTTTCTCACGGATCTGCGCCTCCAGTGCTTCGTTCCGACCCTTTAGATAATTGAGCTCCTGCAAAGACATTGAAAGTTCTTTTCGAAGCTGGTCATTGAGCGAAATCGAAGACATGGTTGAATCTACCGATACATCCTGCAGCGACCTGTGCGTGGTAGCTAATGTATCGGGCGATGAAAAAACAAATAACCCCTGTTTCCCATTCCAGTATCTTGCTTCGAGCAGAGATGTATTGATTATGGCTGAATGCGCCAGCACAAAACCATTGGGGAGTGCAAAGGGAATATTGTGGAAATCGAAAGTATAAAAATGCTCTTCAAATCTTTCATACTCTTTAAACGGGATGAGTACTACAATATGGCAGCATGCTAATCCGGAAATAGCATTCAGTGTTTCCCAGGGAGATTCGAAATGCTCCAGAGTATTGGATGTAAACAGAATATCGAACCGGGTATCGGGTAATTCTTTTGTAAAATCAGCTGCCAGGAAGTCTATTCCGGGAAAGGTTTTTTGGGCATATTCAATAGCGATTGGCGAAAAGTCCACACCGGTAATACTATTGATGTCAAGATATTCTTTCAGAATACTGGTTCCATCGCCAAAGGCGCAGCCCCAATCGCAGACGGAGTATTTTTTTTCCTTTATTTCGGATTTTAACCAAACCGGAAGGTTATCCACGGCGACCCTGGAAAAAAAAGCAGACTGCTCTTTTCCTCCTCTATCCTTCCAGTCGCTCTCAAACCGGCCATCCCAATACTCTTTTGAATTTACATCCTTGTTTTCCATCAATCTGTTTGTATTAATTTTTTTTCATCCAAAATGAACTGCCGCCCTTATTGACGCCCTGTAAATCCGGATGATAAAGAATATCATATAAAGGAGATGCCAACTCTCTCATGTTGGAAATATACCAGGTAGGAAGTAATATTTCATCATTCGCTGCACCGCCTAAGAGGTAGCATTGAAAAAGGTACTGTTCATTATAATAATAATCATTAAACCATTGCGGATAATCGAAAGGGATAAATATATCATGAAGGCCATAGATCACTCCTGCAGGAAGCGAAGGAATGATCTCGGTCAGGCAAACAGTAACATCGGACCCCTGGAAACTTCTATGACTATTATTGATAAATAAAATATCGCCGGGCTTGACAATCGAAAGTATTTTTTCATGCGGGATGCTCTCTACTTTCTCTCTGATACTGATATCGCATATACTTTCCACATCGGCCCTGGGGTATGGATCTATTGATATGATCCTGGTAGATAAGTTATTATCAGCAATTGCCCTTCGCGCAAATTTTGTTGAATTTCCAGATCCTATTTCAATATAATTCTCCGGCTTAAAAACGCTTATCAGTCCATAAAGAAGAATGGCATCAAAGCTGGGAAGCCAGTTCTGATTCCAGAACGGGGTCAGATCGTCTGCCTGTTCAAAAGGAATAGCCTGCAACTTGTTTTTGTAACTACTGACATTCTCTAAAAAACCGTTGATAAATGTGCGCCGGGCTTCTATTTTCCTGAAAATTGTTTCCCCGGCCTTTGTACTAAACGAGTTTCTGATTGTTGGATTATAATCATAATCAAACTTAATAGAATACTCCCCCCACGTTAAGCCCTTTGGCTGATGCTCCTGATAACTCATTCGTATTTTGTATTATTTTTTGAAAGAAACTTCCCTTATTGGTTGGGAGTCATACGCCTCTTTGAAAAAATCAAGTGGTGGGAGATTTGAAAATGGCTCGCTCTTTATTAATGAAAATGAAAATTCTCCAAGTTGAATATTAAATTCAAAACATTCCAGTTTCAGATTTAACCATCCGATCGAAAGAAATGGTATAAGAACCCGGTTTAAAAAAGTCTCGGCCTGAAACACATGAACGTGCATGCCGGGATGATATGAATCTCTGGAAGAAAGCAGAAACCCCGAGTCTAATCTTTCTATCGGATTATTCTCAAGGCTTATATAGTTCCTGTCATAAAACAAACCCGCTTCTATAGCATGCTCCTGTATACTCGATTCGCCTCCTCGCTGAAAATCTTCTATAAAATGGGCCAGGCTTGTATCAGGCCTGAATTTATCAAAGGACAATCGCTTGTCCGGAAGAGTGATCAGAAAACGACCTCCCGTCTTCAGCGAAAATTCCAGATTCTTCAGCCACCGAAAAGGATCCACCACATGTTCCAATACATGATTGGCTATTATAAAGTCGAACTCTTCCGGTTGAACCTGCAGATATAATTCCTTCTCATTTGTTATATAATGGACCTCTGGTATCTCTTCCTCAGGTATATTCAGCTTTCGGGCCTGCTCTCTCAATGCCTGTGTATCATAATAATCGGCATAATACATATCCCCTTCCGAAGGCAAAACTGTTGGTCTCGTAAATGGTCCTATTTCAATTCCTTTATAATTTTTTGAGGAAATATTCTCATTGCCAAAAAAGATTTTTCTTCTTGACAGTTGCAGTGGGTCCATTAGTTCGGTGTTGGTTTTTTATGGTGTGTGTTCGACTTTTATTATTGAAAATTATTTTCTGAGCACTTTTTGCCTTATCGTTCCCAGCAAACTTCGTTTCTCATACGTCCGCTTGTACCATTCCATATCCAGGTTCAACTTGTCGATATCCCCCAGCAGCTTATTGATGAGCTGGCGATTTCCTTCCCCTTTGCGCATGCTCTCCAGCATCTTCTCTTCCATATCGGCAATGATCTGGTTCTTTTCCCCCAGTAATGCCTGCAGCCGGCGCAGTTCTTCCTCCTGCCGGTCGATAGTGCGTTGCTTGGCACTGATCTCCGATTCCATTTTTTCCTCAATGCTTTCCAGCGCCTGCCGGATCTCATGCATCTCCAGCACGCCACTGGCAGGGGGTATTACAGGTATTGCATGTTTCATGGCGATAGTTTTCTCATGTATATCAGAAGCTCCATTTGGGACGTACCAGGCCCTTACCTGAAAGTATTCCCTTATAGAGCTCTCTGTAAGATTTGAAATTCTTTTTTACATCAAATTCGGTCGCACAGATCTCACCGGAGTATTGTCCCATCACATCCAGCATCTCGCGGTTATTGTAATACTGCAGGAGTTTCACAATAGCCTCATACGGTGAATTGAACAGATCTCCATTTACGCCCTGCTTTACGAGGTCCATATTGCCCGTGCAATTACTGAGCAATACAGGTTTTTTCAGCGACAACGCCTCCAGCACTGCAAAAGAAAGGCCTTCATATACTGAAGTGGAAATGTATACATCCGAACGGGCCACAATACGATGCACTTCCGCACTGCTCAGCCAGCCAGTCACGGTAATATTGTCCGCCACCAGGTGTTTTTTGTCCTTTCCTTCGCCAATCCAGATAAACTGCACATCGGCAAACTCGCGGAAGTAACTGGCTATCTCATTAAACAGCACAGGATTTTTCTGCTTATCTATACGGCCACTGGTGACCACCGTAAAACGCCGGTTGACCGCCGATGAAAATATCTGTTGTGCTTTTTGCGATTCTATGCCATTGCTGATATACTGTGCATCAATCCCCAGTTCGTGATAGGCGTGAAGCTCAGACGGCGAGCAGCAAACAATGCGGCCACCCAGGCGACTACCCAGCCGTTCCAGCTGACGGTAAAAAAAACGAGCCAGCCCATTACGTGCCGAAAGAAAAGAAGCCCCATTGGGGGTATATATCACATTACTGATACCAGCCATGCGGGCAGCGGCCCGTCCCAGCAAACCACTTTTGGAGGAGTGCAGATGTACCGCATCTACCAGTCCTTTTCTTTTCAGGCGGCGCAAAATGGTATATAATTCGGAAAGGGCTAAAATATCTTTGAAGGGATCTATCGAACGCTGTGCAGACCGCCAGCGGATAAAACGTACATTTTGTCGGGGAAAATTCTTTTTTACGTCATCTGCGCGCATCACCTTCTTCCGCTCACCATGTACAACGATGTGCATATCATTCGGCATGGCCTCCGTCAGCAACTTGACGAAGACAGCGACACCAGCAGCAAAGGGCTTAACTATATGAATGATAATCATAGGACGTTACTATAAATTCATTTAACATACCTGCATTAGATGCAAAAAATTGCCAATTACATTATCCAATGCAGATAATATTATCTGGGGGCTTATTCTACAGATCAGCTGAGCACCTTAACGGAGAAACGGCTGTCAGTGACAACCTTGTCTGACAGGCGGAATCGTTGAAACGTTGCACAATTCTACTTTCTCAACAATTTGAGCCACAAAGTTACTTGCGCAGGGAGTAAAAACAATGTTAATAGCCTTATATACCCTGCTATTTTTCTTATTGTACGAGGTGCAAATTTTTTTACCACTTTCCAACGGGCTTTTAATTGTTTTCTCTTATTTCTCAATGAAATACCCGTATCAGAAATCTCACAACAAACAAGCGCTTCATCCATAATATGTCCTTCTCCTTCATTCATCAGCTGCCAGCAAAACGCATAATCCTCGGCATATTCGAAATTTTCCGGATAATAGTTTACAGCTCTTGCTGTTGTTAACCGAAAAATAATAGTGGGATGAATATATAAGTTTCTATAGTACATCCCCTTCGCAATCGAGTGATGGTCTGTGGGTGTGCGGTATACATATTCCTGGCCGGTATCGGGGCGACGAAATGTGCACCATGTCCCCAACAACACCATCTGCTTATTGATATCCAGTAGTTTAACCTGTTTGTAAAACCGTTCTTCCGAACAAGTGTCACCGCAATCGAGCCTGGCTACATACCGCACATCATCCCGCCTTTCGATCCATTTCAATCCATCATTCAATGCCTTTGTAATACCTTCATTAACAGTCTTTCGCAATACATATAAAGACATATCACCATTGATCTCCGTTTTCAAAGAAGCTGCATCAACCGCCTCAGCACTCCCGTCATCAACTATCAGCACATAATATCGTGCCGTATCATACTTTACCGACAATAAAGAGCGCACCAAGCCTACCCTGTTATTATAACAGGGAATCAAAAGGCAAAAGTCAAACTCTTTCTCAGGAGACATATTAGAAACAGATTAGAATGAAATTAGAAATCCGCTAACATCGTGCTGTATGCGAAGCCAACCCGACTTAGCAATGGTACGAAAGGAAATTATACAACGCTTCTTATAAAAAGACTTCAAGTATATCTTGCTGATTGTCTTTCATAATTTATTATTGGTGTAAAACTGACACTTTAATTGATTGCTGAAAAGAACAACTTCAGCCTGTCATTTATCACGTGAGACAACCTAAACATCACCCGCCGTTGCAATAAAAAGATCTGCAACTGCTCATTAGCGCAATCCGGCAGCAAAAATAAGAATGCCTGTCTGCAGGATTTATATCCTATCAGACAGGCATTATGCAACCAACCACTCTTTTTATTTTTTCCGGAATCCTTCAATTGCCTTGCGGGCAAAATCGGTCAGCACCAGTTTGCCGCTGATTGCAGCACGCTCAGGCAACAGGGTATCCCAGTTGCTGGTACCTTCCCAGAATATTTTTTTCAGTTCTGCCATCGCCGCAGGATTGGCATGACTCAGCGTATGCAGCAAACGATCTATCGACTCATCCATTCCGGCTACACTGGGGTGTACTTCTGCAAACAATCCTTTCCGGCGTGCCCAATCTGCATTCCTCCACATGACTGCATCAATAGCCAGCTGTGAAAAAGCAGACTGACCGATTTTGCGTGCCACGGCCGGTCCTACTACAAACGGACCAATGCCTACTGCCAGCTCACTGAGTTTTATTTCGGCTTCTTCGGTAGCAATTGCATAATCAACCGCAGCAGCAATACCCACGCCACCACCCACACAGCGGCCATGAATACGTCCAACAACAAATTTGGGTACTACCCTGATGGCATTGATCACCTGGGCAAATCCATTAAAAAACTGTGTGCCGCTATCCGCATTATGGATCGCAGCCAGTTCATCAAAAGAGGCGCCTGCACAAAAAGCCCGCTCACCGCCACTCTTCAACAGGATCACTTTTGTTTCGGCATCATTACCGGCACCATGAATTGCCTGCGCCAGTTGCTCCAGTATTCGCCGTGGCAATGAATTGCTTTGAGGGTGAAAAAACTCTATCGTGGTTATTCCATTATGAAATTCACTTTTTACATAGCCATCTGCCATATGACACGTTTTAAGTTATAAGTTTTGAGTTATAAATTGTAAGGACATTGTCTATTTCGGTTTAGCGGATAACATTAGAAACTTTTTAAAGTTCTGAGTTTTTTTTAAGACTTATTACTCAGAACTTAAAACTTCTTCGCTACCATTGTCAGAATCGTTCCCACACCCACCAGAGGCTCTTCTGTGTCATCCAGTATCTCTACCAGCCATTTTACGATGCCTTTAGGAATATCATTTTCGTCTTTACTATCCTGTGGTAACTTTTCTCTGCAGGTAAATCGTATATGGACAGCCGTGCCGGGATATACGGGTTTGGTAAACCGGAGTTCATCAATGCCATAATTGAGCAGCACGGGATTTTTTTCATAACTGTCTACAAAAAGACCCGCTGCCGCACTGATGATAAAATAACCATGCGCTACCTGGCGCTCAAACATAGTACCTGCAAAATCCGTATCACGCAAATGCGCATAAAAATGATCGCCGCTGAGATCCGCAAACCGGTCAATGTCCTCTGCAGTGATCAGGCGCTTATCGGTGATCAGCTGATCACCGATCACCAGTTCTTCAAAATACTTTTTGAACGGATGGATGCCAGGATCTTTTCCTTTTGCATGCGGCTGATAGGTATTGGTAATAGCTGTAATCATATCGGGCGACGCCTGCAGCGCCACACGTTGCATATAATGCTTTACGCCTCTTACGCCACCCATTTCCTCACCCCCGCCTGCCCTGCCCGGACCACCGTGCACCAGCAGCGGCAACGGAGAACCATGCCCTGTCGATTCTTTTGCACAGGCTTCATTCAAGACCAGTATGCGGCCATGATGACTGGCTGCGCCCAACACATATTGTTTCGCTATTTTTTCACTGGCAGTTACAATAGACGAACACAAAGAGCCCTTACCCATTTTACTGAGTGCAATGGCTTCGTCCATATTACTGTATGGCATGATCGTGCTCACCGGACCAAATGCTTCCACCTCATGAGCTGCGGTATGGATAAATGGTTTTTCATTCAGCAGCAGCAGAGGGGAAAGAAATGCCCCGGCATGGGCATCGGCATCCACTACTTCCACACTATCGAGGCTTCCGTATATTAATTGGGAAGAGGCCAGCAGTTTCTGCACCTGCTCTTTAACTTCGTTTCGCTGTGTTTCGCCGGCAAGCGGCCCCATACGCACTTTATCATGTTGCGGATTGCCGATAGTGGTTTGGGCCAGTGCTCCCGCAATGGCTTTCCACATATCTTCCATTTTATTGGCCGGTACAAAAATGCGGCGGATAGCTGTACATTTTTGTCCTGCTTTTACCGTCATTTCTTTCCGTACTTCTTTTACAAATATGTCCCATTCCGGCATACCGGGTACCACATCTTCGCCCAGTACAATACAGTTGAGCGAATCTGCTTCCATATTAAAAGGTACCGATTCGCTGATAATACGGGGATGAGCCCGGAGCAACTGGCCGGTAGACGCACTGCCGGTAAATGTGACCACATCCTGCGACTCTACATAATTGAGCAGGTTGCCGGCACTGCCGCAAATAAGTTGCAAAGCGCCTTCGGGCAAAATACCCGATGCTATGATACGCCGTGTCACTGCCTCTGTCAGATAAGAAGTGACAGTGGCCGGTTTCACCAGCGCTGGCATACCGGCCAGCAGGTTTACGGCTATTTTTTCCAGCATACCCCACACCGGAAAATTGAAAGCGTTGATATGTACAGCAACACCTTCGCGTGGCACCAGTATATGGGTGGCCATAAATGTACTGGCTTTACCCAGCACATGGCTTTCGCCATCCAGGCAAAAAGACTCATCGGGAAACTTGCGCCGCAGCGATGCATTGGCAAAAAGATTGCCGATGCCGCCTTCAATATCGATCCAGCTGTCTGTGCGGGTAGCGCCGGTCTGATAACTCACCTGGTACAGTTCCGGCAGATGATCGCGCAGATAGAGCGCCAGCGCCTTCAGCATATTACCTCTCTGGTGAAAGGTCATACTACGAAGAGCAGCCCCTCCCTTTTTACGACCATAGCTGAGTATCTCACCGAAAT
Source organism: Chitinophagaceae bacterium (assembly GCA_047600605.1). GTDB lineage: Bacteria > Bacteroidota > Bacteroidia > Chitinophagales > Chitinophagaceae > CAYMZZ01. Next base: position 339,612 of record JASGKK010000003.1, read on the forward strand.
CGAGCCCGCGTGTACTTGTACTGGCCACAGGTTGCCCGGTCACAGCATTGTACAATACCTGTCCTTCTCCCTCACCGGCTACCCAGCTGCCAGCTACATAATTCTGTAATTTGTTCATAGTGGAAAGCGAAGTTTAATGTCCACGAAAATAGCTTAAAACCAACATTCGTTATTATCAGGTGCCGGGTTGTTTTACAAACTTTTAGTACCCGGATACCAGTACCTTTGTATGGCTTTTGGATTTAAATACAGTAGTTATGAAATACCTGTTTTTTCTTATGACAAGCAGCCTCCTGCTGCTGACAGCCTGCAATAACGAGCGTAAAAAAGATACACCCTCTGCCGAAACGGTACTGGCAGACAGTCTCAATAAGCTGGTAGATGATGTACATATTAAAGGCATGGCCAAAATGGCCCGGCTTTCCAAAATGCAGCAACGTACCCAACAGTTGCTTGATTCATTAGGGAAACTGCCCGCCAAAGCACAAAAGACGGCCGCACCTGTGAAAGAAAAACTGGAAGGGCTGCTCAAAGAGCTCAACTACGCAGACTTTGCGATGGATAAATGGATGACAGAATTTTATGTAGCCCATAAAGACACGCTTAAGGATAAGCTGTCTGCACGTATCGAATACCTGCGCGATCAGCAAACCGTGGCCGGTAAAGTGACCGATGCGATTCTCGGCAGTTTGCAAAAAGGGGATTCACTGCTGCAGCAGATCCGCTAAAGCGGTGGCGGCTCTATTCCAAACTGACGCAGGTGATGCAGGGCATGCTTGTATAGCAGCTGCACATTTTCTTCAAAATTAAGATCACCAAAGAAGGGATTACGGGTGGTTCGCAATGGAGCTTCTTCAAATGCATGGAAGAAGTAGATCAGTTCTGTCTGCAATGCACTGATCGCTGCCTGCGGCGTATTATAGCGAAGCGGTTGCGGATCTTCGGGCAGTAATGGGTTGCGCAGATTTTCCTTAAAGGGTTTGTCGCTCATCAAAAACTGGCGCATACGCGGCAACTGGGCGGGTGTTGTGACCAACTGATCAACCTGCAATCGCCCGCTGGCCAGTGGCAATGCATCAAATGCCAGATGTTCGATCATTTGTTGCACAGACATTTTGCCCCAGCGGGCAGGCGTATGCGTGTCCAGCTGTTGTAAATAGCGGATCAGTTGCGTGCGTAGGAAGTTTTCCCTGGCAAGGCTCATGATGTGGCGAGCAATTAGAAAGGCAAAGTTAGTTAGCGGATCTTCTTTTCGATCTGGCTGCTGAGGCGGCTAAAAATTTCATCAATAGTACCCATACCATTGATATTCACCACCTTTTTCAGTTTTGAATAGTGCGCAGCTACCGGCAATGTCTCTTTTTTATAAACATCCTGGCGCTTGCGCTGAATATTTTCGTCAGCATCATCTGACCGGCCAGAGGTCTTGCCACGGTGTATAAGGCGGGAGATCAGCTCATCTTCATTCACTTCCAGGAAAAGAACCAGGCTGATGGCTGATTTTTTCAGCTCCAGCAGCTTATCAAGTGCTTCGGCCTGGGCTTCAGTGCGGGGAAATCCATCAAACAGGAAACCACGGGCATCTGCATTGGCATCGAGGGCAGAACTGATCATACCGATCACTACTTCGTCTGGGACCAGTTGTCCTTTATCAATAAACTGTTGTGCTTCAATTCCCAGAGGGGTTTTCATTTGACGCTCTTTTCGCAGCAGATCACCGGTAGAAAGGTGGACAAGTCCATATTTTTCAACGATTTTCTCCGACTGAGTACCTTTTCCGCTACCGGGAGGGCCAAAAAGAATCAAATTAAACATAAGCCTTATGTATCCTTGGTGAGAAACAAATATACAGTACCGGGGCTAAAAACCGGGCGTTATTACTGCTTTTATGAAAACCGCGTATGTTGGCAATGTGTTAATCCCCGCTTACCGGTTGGTCCTGCCCAAACCAACCAAACAAGCATCCCGTACATTTGTTAAACAGTAAGAGTGATTATGCGTGTATTTAAAACGATACTGATACTGGCCTGGATCACAGGCCTGCAGCAATGCAGCTACTCTCAGTCTACCAACACACCCTCAAATAAGGCAACTATGGACAGCAGCAGAAATGATAACCCCGTCTACTCACGTACAGACACTTCCCAGGTCAACCTGACGGAAGAGCAGTGGCAAAAGGTTTTGCCTAAAGATGTATATAATATTGCCCGGCAGAAGGGCACTGAACGTCCCTGGAGCAGCAAGTTTGAGAGCTTTTCGGAAAAAGGCACTTATTACTGTGCTGCCTGCGGTAATGCGCTTTTCAGGAGCGATACCAAGTTTGAAAGCGGTTGCGGCTGGCCGAGCTTCTATGAGCCGATCAGCAAAGGCAGCATTATTTATACTCCCGATCATACGCATGGTATGGATCGTACCGAAGTACAGTGCGGTCGCTGCAAGGCCCACCTGGGTCATGTATTTGATGATGGCCCCCCTCCTACCGGCCTTCGCTACTGCATCAATGGCGTAGTGCTCGATTTTGCCAAAGCAAAAGAAGCGGAGAAGAAGTATGAGGAGAAAAAACAATAAGCAGGTTTGATGATTTGAAGATTTGAAAATGTGCAATTCATCCTCAAATCTTCAAATCATCACATCTTCAAATCCGATTAGTTATTTTTGCGGCAAAATATGTGGTATGAAACTGTCGCATTTATCTGAAACACTGATTGGTTCTGAAATTGTAAAACTCGGTGCTGATATCCGGGAAAAGATCCGTCAGGGTGATAAAATATACAATTTCACTGTTGGTGATTTTGATCCTTCCATTTTTCCTATCCCCAAAGAGCTGGAAGATGCGGTGGTAGAGGCTTATCGCCGTCACTTTACCAACTACCCCGCAGCAGAAGGCAATCTTGATCTGCGTGATGCCATAGCCGCATTTACGCGCGATACAGAAGGTCTTTCGTATCAGAACAATGAAATACTGGTGGCATCAGGCGGACGTCCGCTGATCTATGCTGTATTCCGCGCTATCTGCGATGCCGGCGACAAAGTAATTTATGCCGTACCGAGCTGGAACAATAATCACTATACTCATTTTGTAGGCGGCGAGCATGTGGTAGTAGAAGCTACCGAAGCGAATAAGTTCATGCCTGCCGCTGCTGATATTGCCCCTCACATAAAAGGAGCCACACTGATAGCGCTTTGCTCTCCGCAAAATCCCACCGGCACCACTTTTCGTAAAGAAGACCTCGAATCGATCTGCGACCTGGTGCTGGCCGAAAACAAGACGAGAGGAGCCGATGAAAAGAAACTTTACCTGATGTATGACCAGATGTACTGGCATCTTACCTATGGCGATATCAAACATTACAACCCGGTATCACTACGTCCGGAAATGCGCGAGTATACCATTTTCATCGAATGCCATCAGTAAGGTCTTTGCTGCAACAGGTGTGCGTGTGGGCTGGAGTTTTGGTCCGGCTGCCATCATCAGTAAAATGAAAGCCATTCTTACACACGTAGGAGCCTGGGCACCCATGGCCGAGCAGAAAGCAGTAGCCTATTATCTCGGCAACCGCGCAGCTATCGACCGTTTCCTTAATCATTTTAAGGGAGAGGTATCAGAACGGCTGACCCGTATTTACAATGGCCTCACCGAACTGAAAAAAGAGGGCCTGCCCGTTGATGCCATCGCACCCGAAGCCGCCATTTATCTTACCATAAAAATTGACGCAGCTGGTAAAACCACTGCAGCCGGCAAAAAACTGGATACACAGGCAGATGTTACCGCCTATATTCTCAACGATGCCAAACTGGCTGTCGTACCATTCTATGCTTTTGGCGCCAGCCGCCAGTCGGCCTGGTACAGGCTGAGTGTGGGTACCTGCAAAAAGGAAGAGATCAATGCGATGCTCAGTCAACTGCGCAAGGCTTTGCAGCAGCTTTCCTGAGGCATACTGATTAATTAAAAAGCCACTGTAAACAGTGGCTTTTTAATTTTTATTGATAAGAAATTGAAAGGGCCGCAACTCCGAAAACCGGATGGCCTTTAAGATCTTTTTAGGATTGGTAGTAATACGTAACCGGTTGACCAGCTCATGTGCGCGGCAAAAATGCTCATCACTCTCCGCTTCATGCAGAATGTGGTTGAGACATTCCACTTCCTGATCAATCGCCTGTTGGCTCATGAACTCATTCTTCAACAATACAAGCAGGTCGCGATTGGGAATCTTCATCGCCGGTTATTTTTTAGAAGCCAGACATTCCTTTGGTGTTCGGACAACCGCAGCCGCCTCCTCCTTTGCCATTACCGGAATAGTAGTTTCTGTTGCACGCTGTGAACAGGAGCATTCCTGCAAAAAGAAGCAGAAGTGTTATCGTTTGTGTTTTCTTCATAGACTGAATTTCTAAATTAAAACTATTTTACAAACAAATTAGTATACCCGGAAATTAAAAATGTCAAAAATTGCCCCGGATCAGGAATTTACGGCCGGCCCGCTACGGAAACCACGGGTGCTGGTAGCACCGCTCGACTGGGGTCTGGGGCATGCTACACGTTGTATTCCTATTATTTACGAATTACTCGGACAGGGCGCTTCCGTTTGGCTGGCTGCAGAAGGTCCTCAGGCTGAATTATTACAGGCCGAATTTCCTGAACTTCCCCTGCTGCCTCTGCAGGGCTATGGCGTGCGCTACAGCCGGCAGGGACGCCATTTTACCCGTACTATCCTGGCTCAATTGCCACGCATCAGCCGGCGCATTAGCCAGGAGCATCGCTGGCTGCAGATCATGATGCAGCAATACGATTTTGACCTCATACTGTCAGACAATCGCTACGGCCTCTATCACCCCGGCGCATATTGCATTCTTATCACACATCAGTTACAGATACAGCACCACTGGGGCAATAGCATAAAACAATTGCTGCACCGCTGGCATTATAACCGTATCTGCCGTTTTCAGGAATGCTGGATACCCGACCTTGCCAGCCCCGACGATCTGGCCGGCGAGCTGGCACACCCTGCGGTGATGCCCAATATACCGGTTCACTATACCGGACACCTGTCGAGATTAAAACCTGTTTCGGCAGACATACAGCAGGGACATTTATTCATTTCTCTCTCCGGACCGGAACCACAGCGAACACTGCTGGAAGAAAAGATTATTGAGCAGGTCAGCCATTATGCCGGCACGGCTGTGATTGTGCGTGGCCTGCCTCAGGCCTCCCGTTTTATTCCGTCTACGGGCGATATTCGTTTTTATAATCATCTCAACAGCCGCGACTACGCCAGCGAAATGCAAAAAGCCCGGTGGGTGATCAGTCGCAGCGGGTACAGCACTATCATGGATATTGCCCGTATGGGCAAACAATCCATCCTGATACCAACTCCCGGCCAGACGGAGCAGGAATACCTGAGCCGTTATCTCCAGCAAAAACACTGGGCGCTGGCAGGTGATCAGGATACATTTGACCTGACCCATCTATTGGCACAGGCGCAGCAGTTTCCGTACAACATACCCTCATTTAAGGAAAACAGACTTGGAGAAGAAATAACACGAGTGATTGAAAAGGTGAAAGGTAAAAAGTAGAAGGTAAAGGGATTTCTTCTATGCCTTTTACCTTCTACCTCCCAGCTTCTACCTGTTCTTCGGGTAGTCAAAAAACCAGAATTCTTTTTCTGCTTCGGGAAACTGGCTCCATCGTGTAATCGGAATTTTTACAGCAAAAATGCCACAGGTAGGAATATCGTCGATGCGCACATTGGTCAGTTGATTGGCGAAATCGGTGAGACCGTTGTTGTGCGAAAAAACAGCAATAAAATCGTATTCATCACTGACACGGCTGATGACCTGTGTAAATACGGCTGGGGTTGCCAGGTATAATTCCTGTATCCAGTCAATCTTTGTACGCGGATAATCGAGTTCGGCGGCAAACAGTTCAGCGGTTTTGCGGGCGCGTTTGGCAGGACTGGCCAGCAGTGCATCGGGCTGCAGCCCTTTTGCCTTGAGCCGTTGGGCCATCATGGGTGCATCTCGTTTGCCTCTGTCATTGAGGGGGCGATCAAAATCCTGTATAGAAAAATCGTCCCAACTGCTTTTGGCATGCCGTATCAACAAGAGTGTCTTCATAGCAGACTCTTTATTAGTAATAAGTTGTAAGTATTAAGTTATAAGTAAAGAAAGATGGTAAATATCTTACTCATAACTTAAAACTTATAACTCAAAACTCTTAATAACCCCGCACATTTTTCCCTTCCATATAATTCATAAACGCACGGTTTACTACACGATTACCGCCAGGAGTGGGATAATTGCCGGTGAAGTACCAGTCGCCTGGATTATTCGGACAGGCTTTGTGCAGGTTTCCGATTGTCTGGAAAATAACCTGCACAGGAATATTCAGTCCTTCGGGTGTAATAAGCTGCGCTATTTTGGCAGAGATTTCTTCAGGAGTAAATTGCTCATACATGCGGCACACTACGTTTTCTGTATGCAGCTCATTACTGGCCTGCAATTGCTTGCAGCGCTCCAGCATTTCGTCCAGCACATGCATTTGTTTGCGCTCTTTCAGCAATTCAACAGCCGCATTAAAAGCCACAAAATCTCCCATCTTGCTCATGTCAATACCATAACAATCGGGATAACGTATCTGTGGTGAGGAGGAAACCACGATGATCCTTTTGGGTTTGAGGCGGGAAAGCATGCGTATGATACTTTCGCGCAGCGTGGTACCACGTACTATAGAATCATCTATCACCACCAATGTGTCTTCTTCAGGCCGTACAGTACCATAGGTGATATCATATACGTGCTGCACCATTTCATTGCGGCTGGCATCTTCGGTAATGAAGGTGCGCATTTTCACATCCTTGATGGCAATCTTTTCTATCCGGACCCGGCGATTGATAAGCTCCTGCAGTTTTTCCTGATCTACATCACGCCCCCAGGAAACGATACGTTCCAGTTTGATTTTGTTGAGGTAGTCTTCCATGCCTTTTACCAGGCCATAGAATGCTACTTCAGCTGTATTGGGGATAAAGGAAACAATGGTATTCTTCAGGTCATAGTCAATGGCCTTCAGCACCTGCTCACTCAGGTTATGCCCCAGGGCTGTCCGTTCGCGATAGATCTTTTCATCGCTGCCACGTGAGAAATAAATACGTTCAAAACTGCAGGCCTTCCGCTCTTTGGGCTCCAGTATCTGGTCAAATTCGATACGGCCATTTTCATCTACTATCAATGCCTGACCAGGCATCAGTTCTTTCACTTCATTTTCACCCACATTGAATGTAGTGCGGATGGCCGCTCTCTCAGAAGCAGCTACGACCACTTCATCATCTATATAGTAGTAAGATGGTCTGATACCATGTGCATCACGGAAAACAAAGCCCACCCCACTGCCGGTAAAACCTCCCACATGAAACCCCCCGTCGAAAATGGGTAATGTGGTACGAAGCACTTTGCGGATATCCATCTTGTCGGGCGATACCTCATCTTCGCTGCAGAGGTGTTTGTGCATCAGCTCGATCATGGCGGCCAGATCGCTGAAGCGCATGGTTTCACTGGGTTCTTTACCTACCAGCGTAAACAGTTCATCTGTATTGACGATATTGAAATTGCCGGCCAGTGCCAGATTGCGTGCAGGAATGGTATCGCGATTGATAAAGGGATGGCAGTATTCGAGTTTATTTTTTCCCTGTGTGCCATAACGCAAATGGCCCAGCAGTACTTCGCCCAGAAAATTTACATGCCCTTTCATGAGCCCGGGGTGATTGCGGATGCCGGGATGATACTTTTCCAGTTCATCGAGCTCCTGTCCGATCTGCTGAAAAATGTCGGCAATGGCCTGGGGAGCATTGCTGCGCTTGCGGTACATAAACGGATAGCCGGGTTCCACGTTCAATTTCAGTGTGGCAATGCCTGCACCGTCCTGTCCGCGGTTATGCTGCTTTTCCATTAGCAGGTAGAGCTTATTAAGGCCCCACATGACTGTTCCGTAGCGTTGCTGATAGTATGAAAACGGTTTTCTTAACCTGATGAATGCCAGGCCGCATTCGTGCTTTATCGGGTCGCTCATGAGATTTGTTGCGGAAAGGCGCAAAGGTAGTTTATTTCGTGCAAGCAAAAATGGGCGGATGTGTTAATCTGCTAACACACTGAGCGTCAATTTGAAAATTTGAGGATTTGAAAATTTGAAGGTGGCGGACAATACATTCCTTTGAGTGTTGGATATTTTCGTGCAAGCAAAATTGGGCGGATGTGTTAATCTGCTAACACGCCGAGGATCAATTTGAAGATTTGGGGATTTGAAAATTTGAGGTGGCGGACAATGCATTGCTTTAAGCATTGATATTTATGAAAAAAGGATGACCGATGGTCATCCTTCAATATAATATTCAAATCAGCGATTTATTCCGTTTTCTACCGAAGATGTGCGGGTTAGCTCAATCTTCAAATCTTCAAATCAACTTACAGTCCTGCCGTCTCTTCACTCTTATATCGCTGCAGGTTGGGACATTCCTGGGCGGTGGTTTTGTCTACGTTGATATAGTAAAGATCCATTTTGGTCTCGATCCATTTGCTCAGGGCTTCTCTTTTCTTTTCTTCGAGTGCGGCTCCGGCAATCTTGCTGTAGTCGTCGCGGAGGTTCATGATATGCGGTTCTGACCGCGATTTGAGATATATGATACGTACTCCTTTTTTACCCTGATCGGCAGTAAAGGGGGCTGGAGTAGAGATGTCACCTACTTTCAGTGTGCGCAATACGGCCACCGTTTCATTGTCGAGTTGATCAATATTGATATAGGGTGAGCCGTCACGATTGGTAAAAAACGGGCCGGCAAACTTGGCCGAAGGGTCTTCTGAATACTGCCGGGCAGCGTCATTAAATGTGATATTGCCGGCCAGGATGCGGGTGCGGATAGAGTCCAGTTTCGCTTTGCCCTGCACGACCTCCGCATCGGTTACAGGCGGTATACGCAGGATCATTCGTACATCTGCATCATCCCCACGACGGTCAACCATCTGGATCAGGAAATAACCAAAGTTGTCTGACTTTACAGGTACAGATATTTCACCGTTCTTCAGGCGGAAAGCCGTTGACAGAAAAATGGGATCCCAGGTTTTTTCATTCCGGTTGATCTGGTAAAAACCGCCCCGGTCTTTACTGCCCGGATCCTGTGATACCTGTTTGGCCAGTTGCTCGAATGAGGTGGCCTTGCTTTCTATCTGTTTTTTGTAATTAAGCATTTCCGTAAAAATGTACTGCTCCAGGTCGCGCGAGGCTTTTGGCAGCAATACGATCTGCCCTACTTCCAGTTCCGATTCAAAGAAGGGAAGACTGTCTTTGGGTATACGGTCAAAAAATGCTTTTACTTCAGTAGGAGTGATTTTGACACTGCCAACGATCTTTTGCTGCATGGCTTCTGCCAGTTTGCGTTCGCGTACCGATTCGCGGGCATCGTCTTTGATCTGATAGGCTGTTTTACCTGCTACACGCTCCAGTTCTTCTTTCGAGCCCAGTTCGCGTATGAAGTAACGGATCCGCTGATCCAGTTCAGCTTCCACATCTTCATCGGTCACCGGCAGTGAATCCTTTTCTGCCTGCAGCATCAGCACTTTTGATACCAGTGCCTGATCCATGAGCATACAGAAGGCATTGGGCGGCAGTGCAGCGCCCTGACGTTCTGCATCCTGCAATGATGTTTTGATATCCGACTGCAGGATCACACGGTCACCAACAACGGCCACCACTTTATCGGCCACTACTTTTTTCGACTGGCCCTGTGCCATCAGCATACCAGAAAGCATAAGGCAGATGGCAGTCAGTATTTGTTTTGTGTACTTCATGGTACTCAAAAATAAGTTGACCCTTTAAGCCCCGGTAGGGGCCTGGGGGTTATTTAACAAAAGTTTCAGGCGCATCGCCGCAAGGGCAGTGCTTAGAGTGTACGTTTTACTTCTTCTACTTCGTAGGCTTCTACCACATCGCCTGCACGCAGGTCAGCGTAGTTTTTGATGGTAAGACCACATTCCATACCGGCCTGTACGTCTTTTACATCGTCCTTGAAGCGTTTGAGAGAAGCCAGTTCGCCCACCACATTTTCACCGATTGGGAATACCACGATACCGTCGCGGATCAGGCGCACTTTAGAGTCGCGTTTGATCTTGCCATCACGCACGTAGCAACCAGCCACCGTGGCTTTGTCGAAGCGATATACTTCGCGTATTTCCACATTGGCCACGATCTTTTCCTGTACGGTTGGCTCCAGCATCCCTTCCATGGCACTGCGGATCTCGTCGATAGCCTGGTAGATGATAGAGTACATTTTAATTTCCACGCCCTCGGTTTCTGCCAGGCGGTTGGCCTGCGCAGAAGGACGCACGTTGAAACCAATGATAACGGCATCGGAAGCGGCTGCAAGTACCACATCACTTTCAGATATCTGGCCCACGCCTTTGAGCAGCACGCGTACAGCTATCTCTTCGGTCGACAGTTTTTGCAGTGAATCGCTAAGGGCTTCTACCGAACCATCCACGTCACCTTTGATGATCACGTTCAGTTCCTTGAAGTTGCCCAGTGCCAGACGGCGGCCGATCTCATCGAGCGTAATATGTTTCTTGGCACGCATACCCTGCTCACGCAGAATCTGTGCACGGCGGTTGGCGATATCCTTGGCTTCGGCCTCATCTTCATATACCTTAAATTTCTCCCCTGCCTGCGGAGCGCCATTCAGACCCAGGATCACAGCAGGAGCAGAAGGTCCGGCCTTGTCCTCCCGTTTATTACGCTCATTGAACATGGCTTTTACACGGCCATAGTACTGGCCGCTCACTACCAGGTCGCCGGCATTGAGTGTACCATTTTCTACGAGCAGTGTGGCTACATAACCACGACCCTTATCGAGCGAAGCTTCAATGATAGTACCACTGGCTTCGCGGTTGGGGTTGGCTTTCAGGTCCAGCAATTCGGCTTCCAGCAATATTTTTTCCAGGAGTTTATCGATGTTGAGGCCTTTTTTGGCAGCAATCTCCTGGCTTTGATATTTACCACCCCATTCTTCTACCAGCAGATTCATCTGAGCCAGCTGCTCGTAGATCTTCTGGGGGTTGGCACCGTCTTTATCAATTTTGTTGACGGCGAAGATCATGGGTACACCGGCAGCCTGTGCGTGGCTGATGGCCTCACGCGTTTGCGGCATCACCGCATCGTCTGCGGCAATCACGATCACGGCTATATCGGTTACTTTGGCACCACGGGCACGCATGGCGGTAAACGCTTCGTGACCGGGTGTATCCAGGAAGGTGATCTCTTTACCATTGGCCAGACTTACCTGGTAAGCACCGATGTGCTGGGTGATACCACCCGCCTCACCGGCCACCACATTGGCATTACGGATATAGTCGAGCAACGATGTTTTACCATGGTCAACGTGACCCATGATGGTCACGATGGGTGAGCGGGGTTGCAGTTCTTCGTCGGTATCCGCATCTTCCTCTTCCTCCATCTCCATTTGTTTTTCCATGTCGATGAATTCTACATCAAAACCAAACTCACTCGCTACCAATTCGATTACTTCTGCATCCAGGCGCTGGTTGATCGACACCATGATGCCCAGGCTCATACACTTGCTGATCACTTCAGCAAAGTTTACGTCCATCAGGTTGGCCAGTTCACTCACGCTGATAAACTCTGTTACCTGCAGTTTGCTATCCTGACCGTCATCACCCATGGCTTCGGCCATTTCCTGGCGTTTTTCGCGACGCAGGCGGGCTTTCATACCCTTGCCTTTGCCGCCACCACCAGCCAGCTTGGCCTGGGTTTCCTGTATTTTCTTTTGAATTTCTTTTTCGTCAATAAGCTTATCCTCCCGGCGTCCGCCACCTGTGCCGCCGCGATGCTGATTGCGGCCGGGGCCACCGGAGCGACCACGCTGGTCATGACGGCCACCGCCATGATGCTGACCACCACCTTGCTGACCACCCGGACGGCGATCGCCGGGGCCTGCGCCACGGTTTTGCACACCCGCTGATCCGCTATCGCCACGTACTTCCTTCTTCTCGATCGGGATACGTTTGCGTTTGCGTTTTTCGTCTTTTTTGGGACGTGTATCGCTATCAACCGGCAATTCGATCTTACCGAGGATCTTGGGGCCCTCGATTTTTTCGGCTCTGATATTTTCGATTACAGGAGGTGCTTCTTCTTCTGTTTTTTGTTCTGCCACTTCAGACTGTTCCTGCACCGGCTCCGGTTCTGTGACCACAGGTTTTTCTTCTGCCTTAGCTACTTTTTTGGGTGCTTCGGGCTGAGGCTGGGGTTCGTCCGATTTTTTGCGGATCGTTTTCTTGGGCCTTGTAGAAGAGTCGATAGCCGACAGATCAATTTTGTCGATGATCTTCGGAGTGACAATTTCCGGTGCGTCTACCTTCACCACTTCTTCTTCTTTTACAGGTGGGGGCTGCGGAGCCTCTTCCTGCACGGGTTCTGGCTCGGGAGTTGCCACAGGCTTTTCTTCCACAACGGCCGGCGCCGGTTCTTCCTTCTTAGCTGGTGCGGCTTTTTTCTCTTCTTTTTTGAAGAGCACTTCTTCGTCTTCTTTCTTCTTTTTTGCTTCCGCTTGCGATCCCTTGGGAAGATCCACCTGGTCGCTTTTCAACTTAGCGGCCTTATCACCATGGAATTCCTGTTGCAAAGCCCGGTACATGTCCTCCGTCAGCTTGGACGTGGGCTTCAGCTCATCTTTGGGAAAACCTTTCCCGGCCAGGAAGTCGATCAGCGTATCCTGTCCTACGTTGAATTCCTTAGCAGCTGCTAATAGTCTGGGAAGTTTTAATTCTGCCATTCGTATGATTAAAATTTAGTTGGTGTGCGGCGGATACAGCCTGTTTATCATGCGGCTAGTCCGTTTTATCCGTTCACCCTTTTATTCCTTATCAAATTCAGCCTGCAGTACGCGGCGCACCTCGTCGATCGTTTCTTTTTCGAGGTCGGTACGACGTTCCAGCTCGGCTGGTGTGAGGTTGAGTACGCTGCGGGCCGTATCGCAACCAACACGTTTCAACTCATCAATAACCCATGTTTCGATCTCATCGCTGAATTCTTCCAGATCGATATCAAATCCTTCTTCTTCTTCAGAATCGCGGTATACATCAATTTCATAGCCGGTGAGTTCACAGGCCAGTTTGATATTTACGCCGCGGCGGCCGATGGCCAGCGATACCTGGTCGGGTTTGAGATATACACTCGCATGTTTGGCATCGTTGTCCAGCTCCATGCTGGTGATCTTGGCCGGTGTGAGCGAGCGCTGGATCAGCAACTGGATATTGCTGGTCCAGTTGATGACATTGATGTTTTCATTCTTCAGTTCACGTACAATGCCATGGATACGGCTACCTTTCATACCCACGCAGGCGCCTACAGGATCGATACGGTCATCGTAGCTTTCTACGGCTACTTTGGCACGCTCACCCGGATCGCGTACGATTCTTTTGATCACAATCAGGCCATCAAAGATTTCAGGTACTTCGATTTCCAGCAGTTTGGCCAGAAAATCGGGTGAGGTACGTGAAAGGATGATCACCGGATTGTTATTTTTCATATCCACTTTCTTCACTACCGCGCGGATATTCTCTCCTTTTTTGAAATAGTCCTGCGGGATCTGCTCACTTTTAGGCAGGATCAGTTCATTGCCTTCTTCATCCAGCAGCAGGATTTCTTTCTTCCAAACCTGGTACACTTCTGCGCTGATGATTTCACCTATACGGTCGCCATATTTTTTGGCGAGTACATTCTTCTTAAGATCACTGATACGGCTGGCGAGGGTTTGTTTGGCGGCCAGGATAGCGCGGCGGCCAAAGTCGTATAAATCTATTTCCTGAAACAGCTCTTCGCCCACTTCAAAGTCAGGCTCAATCTTAATGGCTTCGGAATAGGCTACCTGTGCCAGTGGGTCTTCGACCTGGCCATCTTCCACAATCATCCGGTGGCGGATGATCTCGAGGTCACCTTTTTCAGCATTCACGATCACATCAAAGTTTTCATCGCTGCCAAACTTTTTACGCAGCAATGTTTTGAAAACGTCTTCCACCACTTTCATCATCGTGGGGCGGTCGATATTTTCTGCATCCTTGAATTCCTGGAATGCCTCGATCAGATTGATACTTGCCATAACTCAAATTTTGAACCGGAAATCTGCTGACAGATGGTGCTGCCGGCAGCTTCCTGCTGTTGCTTAAAATTTAATTTGAAGATTTTTGTTTTTTGTTGCTTTCCTCATTACGTGATGGGGTCAGCGGTTTTAAAATTTAACCTGAATCTTTGCCGTCTTTATATCACTATAAGGGATGGTATGTGTTACCAGCTCCTTTTTTTTGCCTTTCCCTTTTTCTTCCTCCAGTGTCACCTCCTGCTCACCGGCAGCCTGCAGTTTGCCTTCGCGGCGTGTACCATCGAGCAGTGTGATTTCCAGCCAGCGGCCTATATTTTTTATATACTGGCGATGCAGTTTCAACGGTTCATCCAGGCCAGGAGAAGATAATTCCAGCGAAAAATCACCATCCGGATAAAGGGCGCTTTCTTCCAGATCCTTATACAGCCGGCGATTGTATTGAATAAGCCGGTCGATACTGATCCCATTATCGGCATCCAGGAAAACCTTGATATTATTGGTGGGCTTGATCCGGATGTCTACCAGAAACACATCAGGGTCGGCAGCGATCAGCGCTGCCACTTTTTGTTCTAAAACCTGTATTTGACCGTCCATATTCAGTGCTGGGAAAAGAAGAAGGGAACGGTCTCCGTTCCCTTCTTCTAATCTATTTCCGGTGCAAATGTAAGTATATTTTCAGATACAAACCAAGCCGAGTTGTAAGTTGTAAGTTTTAAGTAATAAGTTACTCAGAACTTATTACTCATTACTAATAACTTTTAAAGGCCACTCAGCGTCAGACCGATGGTAAACGGCCTGATTTCGGCTGCAACACCTTCTTTGAAAAGCGTTGTGATCTGGTAGCTGCCAAAGAGGGAGAAATGACCAAACCCTACCCGTGCCGTACCTACGAGGCGGGTTGTATTAAAATAGCTTTTATCATATTCCTTTACCATGTAGTCATTGATGGTAGACCCGCTCTTGGTTTGCAGGGTTTTGCTGCGGGTATAGGCTTTCAGCATAGTACCTACGCGCACCCCTATCGCAAATTTGAAGCTCTTGTCGGCATTTTCGGGGTCTTTGGTATAACGAAACTCTACAGGCGCCTCGAGGTATACGGTCGCCAGCTTGTTTTTCTTGAAATGGTTGGTGTCTGACACATCCCTGAACTGGAGTGTATTGGTATTTTCCTTCAGACCTACATAGGTTTTTTTGAACTTGATATGATCAGAAGAAATACCAGGACCAAAGGCCATGCTCAGCCGGGGATTGGTCTTAAACGGAAAATCGAACATGAAGAAAACGTTGAAACTCTTGGAAAAACCTCCGGTACTGATGGTATCAGGACGGCCAGCCCAGCCTGCAGAACCCAACTGGATCATAAAATGATCATTGGCCCGCCCGGCCAGGTTGAAGGACTTCTTTTTTTTGAGTGTAGCAGTAGAGTCCTGGGCCATAAGCGACTGAATCATCATCAATGAAACAGCGATCAGTACTATCTTCTTCATATAATAGTTAAGTAGTGGACAAATGTATTGGCATCGCGGTTAAGAAAAGGTTAAAGGCTTGCTTTATAAATAAATGCGGAACAAGTTTGTTCCGCATTAGCAAGTCTTTGACCGGTGCTGCCGGCGGATTGGCCGGATCGGATGACCCGTTTATCCGTTTTCACCTTTCTTTTCCTGTGGACCCTGCTGGGATCGAACCAGCGACCCTCTGATTATGAGTCAGATGCTCTAACCGTCTGAGCTAAGGGTCCCTGCAAGTTTTGAGTTATACGTATTAAGTTTTAAGCACTTAGAACTCATAACTTATTACGTAAAACTTACTTTGGGGTGCAAAAATATGAGAAATAACGTAAGATGCGCTATTTGAGCTCTTCAAAATCAATATAATCTCCGGCGGGCGGGGCTTTGGGTCTTTGTGATTCCTGAAAACCCTGGCCGGAAGATGACTGCTGCTGGCGTCGTTGCTCTTCTTCCATCTTTTCCCTCACCTGATTAAACTGGCGCTTCATCTGGCGGCTGGCACGGTAAATAGGTATGATAAACCGGAATACCAGATTGTACAAA
This sequence comes from Chitinophagaceae bacterium, assembly GCA_047600605.1. Taxonomy (GTDB): domain Bacteria; phylum Bacteroidota; class Bacteroidia; order Chitinophagales; family Chitinophagaceae; genus CAYMZZ01. The sequence continues at coordinate 355,813 of JASGKK010000003.1, forward strand.
AACCAGATCAGCAACGCATACAATATGATTTTCATGGCAGACATGATGCAAAGGTAGGACGTCTGATTTGAAGATTTGGAAATTTGAGGATTTGAAAATGCTTTATGAGTGATAAGGATGGCGTTTTAACCTCCCTTTATCAGCCCATCTTCAAATTTCCAAATCTTCAAATTCTTATCAGTTCACCATTTCCTACTTTTGCAAGTTCAATGCTCGACAAGAAAAATACCATACAAAAAGAAGAACGGGCCGTACTGGTAGGCCTGGTGCATAAAGATCAGACCGAACCACAGGTACAGGAGTACCTTGATGAGCTGGCTTTTCTCGCCGAAACGGCCGGTGCCGTTAGCGTAAAACGATTTACACAAAAACTACAGCACCCCGACAGCCGTACCTTTGTTGGCAAGGGCAAGCTGGAAGAGATACGTCTGTATATCCAGGATAAGGATATCCGCATCGCCATCTTTGATGACGAACTCTCCGGTGCACAGATCAACAATATCGAAAAAGCGCTCGGTGTAAAAACCATCGACCGGTCTGACCTGATCCTCGACATCTTTGCCCGGCGTGCCAAGACAGCTCAGGCCAAGGCGCAGGTAGAACTGGCCCAGTACCAATACATCCTGCCACGACTGCGTGGTATGTGGAAACACCTCGAACGGTTAGGCGGTGGTATCGGCACACGAGGACCCGGTGAGACGGAAATCGAAACCGACCGCCGTATCGTGCGCGACAAGATATCCCTGCTGCGCAAACGTCTTTCCGAAATAGATAAACAGGCACAGACACAACGCAAAGACCGCGGCGAATTCATTCGTGTGGCCCTGGTAGGATATACCAATGTGGGTAAAAGCACCCTCATGACCCTGCTCAGCAAAAGCGATGTGTTTGCCGAGAATAAACTCTTTGCGACACTCGATACCACTACACGCAAAGTTGTATTCGAAACCACTCCTTTTCTCCTGAGCGACACGGTCGGATTTATCCGTAAGCTGCCTCACCACCTGGTAGAAAGTTTTAAAAGCACACTCGATGAGGTGCGTGAGGCCGATATATTGCTGCATGTAGTGGATATTTCACATCCCGCCTACGAAGATCAACTGGCTGTCGTAAATAAAACATTGTTTGAAATCGGTGCTGCTGAAAAACCAACACTCACGATCTTCAACAAGATGGATCTCTACGAAGAGCACACATTTGACGAATGGCTGGAAGAAAGCACCCGCAAGGAATTGCTCGAAGATCTGCGCGACCGCTGGCAACATGAAACCCAGGGCAACGCCGTTTTCATCTCTGCGCTCGAAAAAAGAAATATAGATACGCTACGTGCCACTATCCTGCAAAAAGTAAGAGACCTGTACAGGGTGAGGTATCCGTATAAAACGGAATTTCTTTATTAGGCTGGTGCTCGGTGATCAGTGGTCGGTATAAGACCATTTATCATGTACTGTTTACAATTTTCCCTGGCCACCGACCACTGACCGCCAATCACTTTTCTTCTATGTGGCACAAACTGGCCGAACATCCCAATGAACTTGATTTTGGCAGCAACAACATTGCAGTGGCCGAAATAAATGGTAAAAAGATCTGTATTGGTCAGCACCAGGACCGCTATTTTGCCTTTGCCTATAAATGCCCGCATTCAGGCGGACTATTGTCGCAGGGATTTATTGATGCACTGGGTCAGGTGGTATGTCCCCTGCACCGGTACCGTTTCGACCTGAAAAATGGACGCAACACCAGCGGAGAAGGCTATTATCTCAGCCACTGGCCGGTAGAATGGCGCGAAGAGGGCCTCTTTGTAGACCTGCCCGATGCTAAGAAACCAGGCTGGCTATGACCAGTGAACAGTGGATAGTACGACGGCTTTTCTATTATTTTTACCCTCATCAAAAAGCTGGTTCTTTCCTTCTGTTTCTCACACTTTCAGAGGATATTTGACGTTATAAATGATCCCCTTGCGGGAAAATTGTCTGTATCCAATATGCTGAAATTAAAACCATATCCTGCTGCCCTGCTGGCGGCCCTGTTTATCTGCCTGCAGCCGCTGGCTGCCCAGCAGTCCACGGCCGATGAACTGTTTGCACAGGCACGTCAGGCCGCTTTCGAACAAAAGAATTACCCTCTCGCATTGGACCGTTGCCGTCAGGCTCTCGCACAAAGTCCGGGTTATACAGATATCCGTGTTTTTATGGGTCGTGTGTTTTACTGGAATGATCAGCCAGATAGTGCCCGCATCACGCTGGACCTCGCTGTAACAACAGCACCACAGCATGAAGATGCCAGTCTCGCCGCAGGCAGCATCGCTTACTTTATGGATCAGTATCCGCAGGCACTTGCTTATTGCACTAATGGCCTTCGCTATCATCCTGCATCAACAGACCTGTTGCTGCTTAAAACAAAAATCCTTATCGCCCAGCGTCAGTATAAGAATGCGTTGGCGATCACCGATTCACTTTTGCGTAAACAGCCTCCGGTAAAGGAGGCACGTGCGCTGGCAGACCGTATCAAAGACTATCGCTCGGCCAACCGGATCGGGATCAATTACGATTACACCCATTTTTCAAAACAATTTGATCAGGCCTGGCATCTCGCCAGTATTGATTATAGCCGGCAAACCGGTCTGGGTTCTGTGATTGCCCGTATCAACTATGGCAATCGTTTTGGTGAATCGGGCTGGCAGTTTGAAGCAGATGCCTATCCCCGTATTGCCCGCAATATGTATGCTTATGTCAACCTGGGCTATTCACCCGACCTGCCTATTTTCCCTAAATTCCGCTCCGGGTTTTCGCTTTATGTAAACCTGCCGCATAGTTTTGAAGCCGATGCGGGCTTTCGTTATCTGCATTTCAGCGATGATACCTGGATCTACACTGGTTCTGTTGGTAAATATTATAAAAGCTGGTGGTTTAATCTGCGTGCTTATGTCACACCTTCCAGCAGCCGAATCTCACAATCCTACGCTGCTACTGCCCGCTACTACCTGGGTGGCGCCGATGATTACCTGAGTTTTTCTGCCGGCACAGGTCTCTCGCCCGATGACCGCAGCCAGGCTGTTTTACTCAACAGCAATTACAAACTCGTTACCCGCCGTGCATCAGCAGCCTATTACTTCAGTTATAAAAAAATGAATCTTTTCTCCTTTGGTCTTTCCTGGGCCAATGTAGAATACCTGCCCAAAACCCGCGACAACCAGATCAATGCCAGTATAGGCTATCACCGAAGATTCTGACCATGACAGCTAAAACCAAAAAAAAGCTCCTGCTTTCCGGCATCCTTGCCATCCTGCTCCTGCCGCTTTGGATGTGGCTGGCCTGGCTGCTCACATCCAAAAAACAACTGGTAATAGCAATTGTAGACAAAACGGAGATCAGCCGCGCTGGCCAGGAGCATGTATCACTCACCTGGATACTGAACCATGAGCGTTATACCAAAACGCCCACCAAACCTTATAATACCGGAGACGATTACTTTGGTTTCTTTCCGCAAAAAGATGAAAAGTTCCGTGTGAAAGGGTTGGAACGTTTTACTGAACAGCAGTTGGAACAATTGAGCCAGGACTGTGATGCCACCTATTTCACCGATACCTATGGCGTTTACAACAACGAATGGTTTAGCGGAAAATCCAGTACCGAGCGCTCGGGCATACTCTATGGCGGTATGAGCCGGCAGGATGTCCGTTTTTTGCAAAAGATGAAGGAAAAGAAAAAACTTATCCTTACCGAATTCAATACGATTGGCTCTCCCACCGACTCTACAATCCGGCAGGAATTTGAAAACCTGTTTGGCCTTCAATGGAGCGGCTGGATCGGCCGTTATTTTGCTTCATTTGATACTTCTGTAAATAAGGAATTGCCCCGCTGGCTTATTAATAATTATAAAGCGCAGCATGGCGGCCAGTGGCCATTCACCAAATCAGGTATAGCACTGGTAAGCAATAAAGACGAAGTGGAAATCCTGGAAGATGGCCGCACGCTCACGCAACCATTGCCACAGATCGTCACTTCTGAAGCGGCCTGTAGAGAATACGATCTGCCGCGGCAGATCAGCTACTCCTTCTGGTTTGATGTGATGCGCATTGATGCCAGCATCAACCAGGCCATTGCTTCATTTCATATAGATGTCAATAATGCCGGTCGTCAGCTGCTGGCCCGGTATGGCCTGTCGCCTCAGTTTCCTGCCGTCATCCGTCATGCAGCAGCCGATTATCGTTTTTATTATTTCTGCGCCGACTTCTGCGACAACCCCGTTAATCTTACCACTTCTTACTTTAAAGGCATCTCTGCCTTCCGTTCCTTTTTCTATACCGATGACCCCAGCGAGCGGGGAAGCTTTTTCTGGAATTATTACAGGCCGCTGGTGAGTTCTATTTTGAAAAAACACTAACGATCTGATTTGATGATTTGAAAATTTGATGATTTGAAGATGGCATTTAAGAGGGTGATCTTTTTCTATACACGAAACTTACTACTTATAACCTCTTACTCACCTTCAAATTTTCAAATCAGTTAATCTTACCACTTCTTACTTTAAAGGCATCTCTGCCTTCCGTTCCTTTTTATATACCGATGACCCCAGCGAGCAGGGAAGCTTTTCTGGAATTATTACAGGCCGCTGGTGAGTTCTATTTTGAAAAAACAATAAAGAGCTGATTTGAAGATGGCATTTAAGAGGGTGATCTTTTTCTATACACGAAACTTACTACTTATAGCCTCTTACTCACCTTCAAATTTTCAAATCAGTTAATCTTACCACTTCTTACTTTAAAGGCACCTCTACCTTCCGTTCCTTTTTATATACCGATGACCCCAGCGAGCAGGGAAGCTTTTCTGGAATTATTACAGACCGCTGGTGAGTTCTATTTTGAAAAAACAATAAAGAGCTGATTTGAAGATGGCATTTAAGAGGGTGACCTTTTTCTATACACGAAACTTACTACTTATAACCTCTTACTCACCTTCAAATTTTCAAATCATCAAATTATCAAATCTCCGTCCTACTTTGGTTGCAATCTTCCTGTTTGCAGCATTCGCTGATTCTTTTCAAGATATTGATCCAATCCTGCGCGGAGGGCCTGCTGCAAGGAGGCATCGTTTACCGGCTCTTCCTGCATAGTGGGAGTGAGACTGAAAAGTGTATTGCCATTGAGGTGATAACGCCCGCGGACATAGTCAATAATATCTGTTTTGGTTTGCATGAGCGCCTGTGCGTGAATATTGCGGAAGCTACGGGCCGTATCCAGACCACTTCCTAACCAGGTCACGAGCGAAGGGGTTTGCAAGCCATGTGCCTTACGCAGAAATGCCAGCAGGCTGGGTGTTATGTCGAAATGAGACGAGACAGACTGAAACCGTGCAGTGCGTTGCAGTAATGGCGAGTACATAATCAGCGGCACATGGTAGCGATCGATCTTTGACGACATCGGTATCTCCGGCATCCGGTGATCGCCGGTGATCAGGAAAATAGTGTTGGCAAAATCGGGACGTTTCGCATATTCGGCAAAGAAATAACGCAATGCATCGTCGGCATACAATACCGTACCCAGTTGCTGACTATAGGTTTTTGCCATGGTTTGCTGCTGATCAGATAAGCCGAGTTTTTGCAGGCGGTCATTAAACTTTTGCTGATAGGCTGCCGCTTCATTGATCATAAATGGGCTATGGGTACTTACCGTCAGCAATACATCGAGTCTTGGCGTACCCGAAGCGGCTGACGATTGAAAGTAGTAACGGAAAAGCTCACGGTCGCCGTAACCCCAGGTAAATCCATTGTTGGCTGGCAACTGTGCATAGCCTGCAGGAAATGTCTTTTTATCATTGATGTGGCCGATCTGTTGTTGCTGCAGGAAATAATCCATGTTGTCAAATGATGCATCGCCCCCATAATAAAAAGAAGTGGTAAAGCCTTCCTTTCCCAGGATGCTCATGAGTGTCTGATGGGGCGGCATATTGGGTTTCAGTTCGCAAAAACCATTTTTTCCAAAAGGCAATGATCCCAGTAGTGAAGGCAATACGGCAAATGTGCGTCCGCCTCCACTTAAAAAATTTTCCCAGTACAGGCTTTGCTGCGAAAGCGAGTCAAGAAATGGTGTAAAGTTGCCCAGATAGGCGCCTTCATTGGTGAAGGCACGGCCCAGCCCTTCTACCAGGATGATTACAATATTGGGCTTTGCCCCTGCACTGCCGATAAAAGGAGAAAGCACATCGGTTGTGCTATCTGCATGCAGAAAAGGATATTCTTTGTCATTGGTATAAATAAACTGAACAATGCTGTCGCCCGCTGCGTCGTTTCCGAAATCGCCGCTATAGGCATCGCTGTAGATATCTGTTTCATGAGGTGGTGGATTAAAATACAGATAGGATGCCTGCAGAAAGTAATCCAGTTTATTCTGTGCCAGGTTGCTGGCATATTCGCCGCTGGTATGTGTCAGAGGGCCATCCGTCCATGACAGTATGCGCCCGGGTATCAGTAATGCAATCAGTATGATCAGGGTCGTTTTTGCCGAAGGCAGGCGGCGTGTGTTAAAACGTACCAGCAACAGTATGACGACTGCTATGGTTAGCAGTGCTGCAATGGTCATCCAGTTCACACCACCCGATGCACCGGCTGTCTGCTGAATATCTTTTGCCGAATAACCATACAGGTCTGCTCCCAGCAATACACCCGTTTTCAGATAATATTGCTGCAACGCAAAATAACCCAGAGAAAAAACCAGGACCAGCAACAGGAAAACAATCCTTGCTGCCAGCAAGGACAGAAACCCGATTAAGATAAATAGTATAAAAAGCAGGAGGCCGATCCGGCTGATAAAGATCAGATCTGCCTGTAGTACCGTCAGCAAAAATGAAGCGCTATGATCCGGAAACTGATGCTGATAGCCGTTTATCAGCCACTCGGCTATGCGCATAAGCAATAACAGTAAAACCCAGCCGGCCATCAGGCCGGTAAAAGCGCGTGTTGATATAAAGAGTTTTTCTTTCACTGTATATTGTTTGACAGGATCAGTTTTGTTTGGCAGTTTGAAATCCTTTACGCGTCATTTCTCCCCACGATTTCTTTTTGCGCAGCAGATCAATGTTGCCCCGCACAGCCGACCATACCACAAAAGGATGAAATACGAACGGTTCGATAAAAGCAGTCGCTATCAACTGTACAATGTATTTCCCTTTTTTGTATTGATTATAGGTGAGTACCTCCATGAGGATGGCAAATGTGGAGTAAAGAAATCCGAAGCTGAAGATAAACCCGAGCAAGGCAAAAAAGAATGGCCAGTCCATAAGGCCGAGCAGGCAAAATATGAGGAATGCACAAAAACCGGTAAACTCCACCAGTGGCGCCAGAAACTCAAAGAAAAACCAGTAAGGATAACTTAATAAACCCAGTACACGATAGCGGCGGTTAAAAAACATTTTGCGATGGATGCGCAGGGTTTCGATGGTGCCGCGTGTCCAGCGATTACGCTGCCGCCCCAGTATTTTAAAAGAAGAAGGAGCTTCTGTCCAGCAAAGCGGGTCAGGGATATAACTTACTTTATAGGGTAGCTTACGTTCTTCCATGTAGCGGCGCATACGTACTACCAGTTCCATGTCTTCGCCTACGGTACCATGGTCATATCCACCGGCTTTGATCACTATTTCGCGGTCAAAAGCACCAAAGGCTCCTGATATCAGCAGCAGGCCGTTGAGCCGGCTCCATGCCATACGGCCCAGCAGAAAAGCACGGATATATTCCAGTGTCTGTACCCGGGGCAGCAATTGTTTGGGCAGGTGTACACGAATGATCTTACCATCACGCACTTCGCAGGAGTTGGCAATGCGAACCACGCCGCCGGTGGCTATCACCCGGTGCGTTTTTTGTTCAAGAAAAGGTTTTACCAGTTTGAGCATGGCATCCTGCTCCAGGATGCAATCCACATTGATACATACGATATAGTCATGTGTAGCCACATTGACGCCTACATTGAGTGCATCTGCCTTACCACCGTTTTCCTTATCTACCACGGTGAGTTTATGATAAACAGGATTTTTGCTTTTATAAACACCGCGCACTGGTTTGGTAGCGATATGTTGGGTCACCAGCCAGGGTACCTGCTCCAGTTCATACGCTTCTATGAGCCGGGCCAGCGAGTCATCTTTGCTGCCATCATTGATCACAATAAGTTCCATTTTATTGTAATGGATACTTAGCAACGACCGTACATTTTCAATAATAGTAGCTCCTTCGTTATAAGCGGGTGCCAGTATGCTGATAGAGGGTGTATGCGGCGACACCGCCATGATCGAATAATCTGTAAAACTGCTTTTGCGCAGATAGCGCCGGGTTTCTCCAATGGAGTAGCCTGCTATGAACATATAGAAAAGCAGCAGCAGAACGGAATAAGCCAGGATGCCGTAAGTAAAAAAATCGTATGCCAGTTGTGTCCAGGTCATGCTCTTACCTCCTGTTTTAACTGGGGTAAAAGCTGGTTCCAGGGATAGGAATCGGGCGATACCTGCTGCGCTACGAGGTGCAGACCGTTTGGCTGCAGCTCACGTATAGCTCTTGCAGCAGCGGCCTTCACATCATTATCAGTGTTTGAAAGTGTCAGCAATAAAAAAGGAATTTGTTCTGCTGTCCCTATCTGTTGTATTACTTCCAGTAGTTGTATCTGCAGACGGGGTTCTTCATTGGGGAAATGCTGTGTCAGCGCCTGTGCAGCCGTTGCATCACCTATCTCTTTTAAGGCTGCCAGTGCTTTTTCACGCACAGCGGGCTGTGGCAGTTGCAGGCATTTCAGCACCGCATCCTGCAGATCATATACTTGGTAGGTGGCAATCAGCCGGAGGGTAAATTCTATCACACTGCTATTAGGTGACTGCAATAATCTTTCCATCGCCGGAAACACAATGCGGCGATGCTGTGCCAGCTCATGCAGCAGGGATATCTGTTGCCAGTCGGTAATGGGATAAGTGATCACATCGAGGAATCGCAACCCTTCAAAGCCGGTAAGTTTTACAACGGCTATACGCGCTTCGTTACGAACCAGTTCATGTTTATCGTTGGTCAGACGATAGATGCGGGTTATGTAACGGGCCTGTTGCAAATGTGCCAGTTGCTGAATAGCACGCGCCTTTACATGCCAGTGTTTGCTTTTCAACTGCTCAAGCGAGTCTTTGTGCAGGCCTGAGGTTTCATAAAACCAGCAGATATTAGCAGCGGCCTGACCACTCATATTCTTAACTGCAGCGGTCAGCTCACGTATCAGGGTACGGCGGGCAAAATCGTCGGCCAGCCATCGGTTGATCTGTATTTTAATAGCTGATCCCTCTACGCATTCATTCCTTTCTGCATCCGTGTCACATACAGCCAGTTCACTAATGAAGTCGCTGAACTCATTTCGCAGTTGCCGGCGTCGTGCCGAAGTTCGGCTGCGCTTCACGAGATAAAAGGCTATAAACAGTATCACACCGGCAATCACCAGCAGGAAAAAGTACATGCCTTCCAGCAGCTGGTAGGGATGTACTATTTCCAGGAGTATTGGCAGGGGTGTATACATAGGATGAATCAGCGGGTCGCTTGATTGAATGGTTTAAGCGATCTGGGCCAGGCGTTTTACCCGCACAGAAAGCTCATTGGGACTAAATGGCTTCGTGATATAGTCATCGGCGCCCAGATTAAAGGCTTCGAGTACCACATTTTCCTGCCCCATGGCACTGAGTACAATCACTGGTGTTTTCATGCTTTGCCCTTTCACCTTGCCTACTATCTCCAGCCCGGATGAGTAGGGCATCATGATATCGGTAATGATCAGGTCTGGTTTGTGTGTGTCGATATGCTCCATGGCTTCGCGGCCATTGTCGGCCACGATTACTTCATGGCCGTCTTTGCGGAGACGAAGGGCGATGGTCTTGAGCATGATGGGTTCATCTTCGGCAACAAGGATTTTCATAACGGCTATTTTTGAGGGTTTGGGATTGTTTATACTTTTTAATAAAATCTTTTTGTTATCAACCTGCCTGCTCCACACTTCCGGGCGTAGCGGCCAGGGCTTTCAACTCGGCCTGGATCATGGGCTGCAGCAACACATACTGTTCTTTCAGTTTTTTTAGCGTCGCTTCCAGCGCATGCATATCAGGGCGTCCCTGCGTTTGTTGTTCAATCTCTATCAGCAGCTCGGTCATCTGCTGCATTTGCAGCAGACCTGTAGCGCTTTTCAGTTTATGAGCCAGTGCATACAGCCGATCCCAGTTTTCGTGCAGGGCTGCTTTGTTCATATCGCTCAAAGCTGCCGGAGTCGATTGCAGAAACAGGGTAAGTATTTCGCGGGTATACTCTATATCGTCCATTTCCTGCACATAAGAAAGATTATAACCTGCAGCAGTGGAAACAATGGAAGACTCTTCTTCGTTGCCTTCAGCCGCAATACTACCCGGCGAATACAATAGTTGATGCAGTAATTCAAAGAGCCGTGGCGGGGAGAAAGGTTTGGTCAGATAACCATTCATGCCCAGTTCCATACATTTTTCTCTTTCATTGCGCAGCGCGCTCGCGGTCATGGCAATGATGGGCATCTGCAGTTTCAGTTTTTCCCGTATGTATACAGCCGTCTGGAATCCATCCATCAATGGCATGCGCAGGTCAAGTATCACGGCATCAAAATCATTGCCAGCTTCCAGCAGTTCGGCGGCTTCGCGGCCATTGTTGGTTATGCTGGCCTGTATACCGGCCTTCTGTAGTACGTGAAAGATCACTTTCTGATTGATCTCGTTGTCTTCGGCAACAAGTATTTTTTTACCCGTCAGTTCCTGTGAAGTGATAGCGTCGATGCTGGCCGCTGCCAGCACTTCCTCTGCTCGCGGCAACAGTACGGGTAGCTGGAAACTAAACGTAGTGCCGGAGCCTTCCCTGCTGCTCACCTGCAGCTCTCCGCCCAGCAACTGTACCAGGTTGCGGCTGATGGTCAGCCCCAGCCCTGTGCCGCCATACTTACGGGCGGTATCGGCTTCGGCCTGTTCAAAACTATCAAATACATGTGCCAGGCGACTGGCTGCAATGCCAATACCGGTATCGGTCACCGCAAACAGCAGTGTGCAGGAGTTTTCCCGCAGTGATTTTAGCCGCACTGCAATGGTGATGCTGCCCGCCTCCGTAAATTTCAGTGCATTGCCGATAAGATTGGTCAGTATCTGTGTAATGCGCAGCGGATCGCCGGATAACAGTTGAGGAATCCGTTCATCCGGCTCATAGAGGAGCTGAATGTTTTTCTCCCGTGCCGGCAGTTGAAATGGTGCCAGTGCATTACGCATCATAGCGGGCAGGTCAAACAGGGTTTGCTCCAGTGTGAGTTTGCCCGCTTTGATCTTTGACAGATCAAGGATATCATTGATAAGCCCCATCAGGTTGGCCGATGAATGGCGCACGATGTCGAGAAATTCTTTTTGCTGTGTATCCAGCGGAGTCTCCGCGAGGATATTGGTCATGCCAATAATACCGTTCATTGGTGTGCGGATCTCGTGACTCATATTGGCCAGAAACTGTTCCTGCAGGCGTTCAGCATTTTCTGCTTTCAGGCGGGCTTCTATCAGTTGCTGCCGCTGACGCTCGCGTTCCGAAATGTCGGTGGCAATACAACCGACTCCATACACCTTACCCTGGCGGTCAAACAATGGAAATTTCACGATCAGCAGGTTGTATTCTCCGTCGGGGCGGAGCAGTTTTTCTTCCGACACCACATTTTCCTGGGTAAAGATCACCAGTTCATCTGCTTCACGGTAGCGGCGGGCCGATTCAGGGCTATCGAAGTCAAAATCCGTTTTACCGATTACAGCAGCATCTGTAACATCAAACATCTCGCGGAATGCCTGATTGATGAGCAGGTAGCGTCCATCAGTATCTTTTATGAATACCACCATCGGTGTATTGTCGAGGATGGATTGCAGGCGAAACTGGTATTCTTCCTTTTCGATACGGATACGCTCTATGGCCTTATCGACCAGTTTGCGTTCCGTAATATCCTGTGTGGTGGCGCAGACTGCTATTACTTCTCCTTTTTCATTTTTTACCGGGAAATAGGTGTTGTGAAACCAGTATTCTCCATCCGGCATGAGTACCATATTTTCAATTTCCTGGCGACGGCCGGCTTTGGCATTTTCGATGAGGTCGCGATATCCTCTGATACGTGCAGGACCTATAAACTCCACAATCTTCATTCCTTCACTTATTTCCTTGCCGGTGGCACGGTGTACCAGTTCGCGACCCGCTTCATTGATCATAAGCACGCGATACTCGTGATCGATCATATAAAAACCTTCCTGCGAGCTCGACAGCATGGCACGTATTTTCTGATCGGCATCGCGCAACCGCTCGGCCTGTCGGCGGGCAGATGTGATGTCGTGCGTGACAATGGCGGCGCCGGTTATCTCTCCTGCTGCATTGCGCACCGGAGAATGGCTGATCCGGATCCATTGTTTGCCATGTGGCGTATCATACTCCGACTCCACTTCTACCTGTTCGCCGGCAAACACCTTTTCGAAATTGGCGCGGGCTACCGGTTTGTCTTTTTCTACCATGACGTCAAACAATGACATACCGACGCTTACAGGATGTCCGGCCAGCATTTCCATACCCAACCGTGCCTGGCGGTTGACCAGCAGGATCTGAAATTCGCGATTGACCATAAAAAAGCCTTCGCGTGTATGATCGAGCAGCGATTGGGTCACACGTTGCGACTCGCGCAGCCGTGCTTCGGCTTCTTTTTTATCTGAAATATCTTTTACAATGCACTGCAGACCGTATGGTGCATCATCTTTCAGCAGCAATGAGGCTTGTTGCTCCACCCATTTGCGGTGCCCCTGCTTATCGATGATCTCAAATTCCTGTGTGGTTTCCGGTAAGCGCTCCTGCAGTTGCTGGCTGTATACTTCGCTGATCAGGGGCAGCCAGTCGGGGGCTACCAGCAGGCTGTATTCTTTGCCCTGCAGGTCCTGCGCGCTATAACCCGTGAGTTGCTGACATTTTTCACTCACATAGTTGAAGCGACCGGTAATATCGGTGGTAAAAATGGTGACGGCAGCACCTTCGATGAGAAGGCGGTATTTTTTTTCACTTTCAAGTGCGATCCTTTCGGCTTCATGGCGTCTGCTTATGTCGCGGGAAAGGCGTAGCAGCAGGATGACCACGAAAATGAAAATAAGCGCCGCGCCCTGCAATGTATTGAAGAGTGAGCGGGAGGCGGCATCCTCACTGGCCTGATCGCGCAATTGCAGCAGGCGGTTTTGCCGCTGATCGAGCTGGTTGAGCAGGCGCTGTGCCTGGCGGTGCAATGTCTGTAGTTTGGCCGAAGGAGCAGAAGCCAGTGAATCCCGGAGCAATTGTAGCTGTACCTGCTTTAGTTGCTGAAGTGTACCTGCCAGTTGTTCAAAACCCTCTTTCTGTACCGTATCTAGCAGGCGGCTATAGGTGGCTTGCAGGGTTTGCTCCAGGTTTTGGTGTATACGCTGCAGTTGTTGCTGATTGCTTTGACCGTTATTGAAATAGCTTTTTAATACCGATTCACTTTCGGCAATGGCCCAGCGTATGTCTGCATAGCCCCGCAAGATCACCAGTGTCTGGCGCACTTCCTGATCACGCCTGCGTGAGTCGCGGCTTTTCAACCACGATTCATAGACAAAGAGGCTGGTCGTTAATAATACCAGTACAAACACCACCCACAGGATGTGCTTCGATTTTAGAGGTAGTAATTTTCCGTTTCTTTTCATAACCCGCGGGCAGCTTGTGCGAAGAGGTTACCACAACTACTGCTAAACCACGGTACTGGCTGGCCAAAAGGCAGGTGCAGAAAAACGATCCGTTGGTGGCGGAAAGGGTGGTTCATGATATTGGTACTCTAATCAGCTACTGCTTCTATATCAAGGTCGGTCAAAGTCAGAGAGTACAGAAATCTGCTAAGGTTTATTTCAGCGAATTGAGCAAAAGTACGTAGTCATTTATCGTATATATACCTGTGCTCCAATATATTCTGGAGATCGTTTTTCTCCCAGTCTTCACATTTAGTAGTATACTCTTAATTTCTCTAATTGAAATTTTGATGTTTATCAAATAATTGAATTTTAGTTTGTTATAAGTCAACATTTGCTTCTGAACGGGCAATAAGAAATGGACTCCGCGTTTAAATGGGCAAATTCATGCCTATGCGAAAAATGTACGTATTGCTCGGCCTGCTGTCTGTACCCTTCTTATCGCCTGCACAGAATATTGTAAGTGTAGGTACCGGTACAGATCTGCATATTGCAGCAGGCACCCTTTTTTATGCAGGAGGGCTTGTGCTGGAGCCTTCTGCTTCATTTGTCTTAAACAACAACCAGCTCACCCGCGGCAGTACCGTGTCGCAGTTTACGGTCAACAGCTATGCCAGCCGGGTATTCAGCTTCAGTGGTCTTACCGCACCATTTACCGGCAGCATCCGTTTTTATTATGATGATGCCGAGCTCAATGGCCTGGCCGAGACCGGTCTTATTATTAATGACTATAATGGTACGTACTGGCAGGCTTTGAACACCGGTAGCTATGATGCCGGCGCCAATTATGTGCAGACACAACCATTAAGCAATGTGCAGCTGCGTGAGCTCGCACTAAGCGATGCGCTGCATACGCTGCCGCTGCAATGGGGGCCTGTAGCAGCCTGGCGCCAGGGCACTGCTGTACAGGTACAGTGGACCACCCGACAGGAGAGCCTGGTTCGCGATTTTATAGTGGAACGCAGCACCGATGCCCGCGGCTGGATGCCGGTTGGCAATGCCGTTGCTGCCAGCAACAACAGCGGTGAAAACAGTTACCGCCAGCAGGATGCCACCGCCCCTGCCGGCCGGCTTTACTACCGCATCCGCCAGACCGACCTCGATGGACGCAGCACCTATTCTGCTATTGCATCCGTTGCTGCCGGCCAGATGCCTGCACTATATGTATTCCCCAACCCCACGGCCGAAAGCTTCCGCCTGCAGGGTATGGATGCTGCAGATATCGTGAAAGCAGAACTGTTTGCCGCCAATGGTGCCCGTGTGCAACAATGGCAAAAACCACAAACGCAGTACAATATCGCCACACTGAGCCAGGGTATTTACCAGCTCACCGTAGAGCTGCGCAATGGCGAACGACGTCATTTCAAACTGCATAAATATTAAACCGACCATTCCATCACCACCCTTTTACAGGCATTTATAACAACACCATCCTCACGTATTAAAACCACCAATATGAAAAACTTTTTTACCGCTCTCGTGCTTTTCATCACCATCAGCACCCAGGCCCAGGTAGGCATTGGCACCAACACACCACATGCCAGTGCACAACTCGATGTGACCAGTACCGATAAAGGTGCGCTTATGCCCCGCCTTACCGAATCGCAACGCACCGGCATCAGCAGCCCGGCTGCAGGTCTGCTGGTATACCAGACCGATGGCGCCAGCGGTTTTTATTATTATACCGGCAGTACCTGGACCAACCTCACCACCGGTGGCACCGGCGGTGTACCCAGCGGCACCATCATGGCCTATGCCGGCACTACGGCTCCCGATGGCTGGGTCTTGTGCAGTGGCGATGCGATCAGCCGCAGTACCCATGCCGCGCTCTTTGCCGCCATTGGCACCACTTATGGCGCCGGCGATGGCAGCACCACCTTCAACCTGCCCGATCTGCGTGGCCGTACCATCTTTGGTCTCGACAATATGGGTGGCACAGCCGCTAACCGTCTCACCACTGCCGGCGGACTCAGCGCCAACAATACCCTGGGCGCTACCGGTGGCAGCCAGACGGTGACACTCAGCACCAACAACCTGCCCAGCCACAATCACAGCTTTACCGGCACTTCGGTAACCACCAGCTCCGATGCGCATACACACACCTACCAGGATGCCTACTTTGCCGAAAACTTCAGTGGTGGTACCGGTGGCAATTCTCGCTACGGTACCAGCGCCGGCACCGATAGTGACAACAGTTTTTACTGGCGTACGAGCGGCAATGGACATAGTACCAGCCCGTCGAACATCAACACGGGCAGTACGAGCCACAGCCATACCGTCACCGCTGCCGGCACCATTGGTAATACCGGCAATGGCACTGCGGTTGGCGTGGTAAACCCTGCACTGGTGCTGAATTATATCATTAAACTTTAAAGCCCCCCTTTTACAAACCACCTTTCGCCACCATCCACAACCGGGCGGCCTCAGCAGCCGCCCATTTTTTCACCAAAAAATTGATTGTGAAGTGTATGCCAATAAATTAAAATACCCTATTTTTGCCTCCCCAAAACGATAAGGGCATCCGCCCCACCCGTTTCGGTTCTTTGAAAATCAGTGACTTGATCATTTCCAAATCTTCAAATCACCAAATTTTCAAATTATACATATTCCTCCTTAGCTCAGTTGGTTAGAGCATCTGACTGTTAATCAGAGGGTCGCTGGTTCAAGTCCAGCAGGGGGAGCAGCCACAGGCAGGGGTTTCAAAGAATTCATCTTTGAAACCCTTTTTCATTTGCACAGGATTTGCGCAAAAAAAGAGTGTTTTTAAAGTAAACCTGCAAGCACAAGGCGTAAAGGCGGTAAATTTGTAATCATCACCATCTGTCTCGAGGATCGGGCAACCATCATATCTATGACACCAATTCATTTTTCTTTAGAGAACAGGATTGATACAAATTATAGTGGGTATAATCAGCTAACGCGCTTATATCATTTTTGTCTGGGCCATCCTTCCAAATCTCATTTCTTCATAGATTTTAAATCAGTTGATTGGTTTGACGGAAATTTATGTGCTTTGCTATATGCGATCGTATATCATTTAAATAAAGAGCATGGTCATACTTTTGTCACTGACGCTGGTATTATAAAGGAAAAATTCGATGTCCTATACAGAAACGGATTCTTACAATCAGACGAAGCCATAGTTGATACGAGAAAAAGCACTGTACCAATCCAATTTTTCAATCCATCAGATAAGGAACGTTTTTGCCAATATGTGGATAATGAACTTTTATCTCATCGGGGTATGCCGAATTTAACTGATGCATTAAAAGAACAAATCAGTGAAGACCTTCTGGAAGTTTTTTGTAATACCCATCATCATGCAAATACTATAGAACCGTTTTTTGTAGGGGGCCAATTCTACCCAACTAAAGGATATTTGAAATTTACTATGGTCGATTTAGGAGATGGCTTTTTACCAAGAATTAACAAAGCGACTCAAGGACGAATAGCTACAGATCTGGAAGCGATACAATGGGCACTTGAAGGTAACAGTACCAAAAAGGTACTGGATAATTGCCCTGGTGGACTTGGTTTGAAAAACATGTGCCGGTATTGTCTTCAAAACCAGGGTGTTTTACAAATCGCTTCGGGTACTGGATTCTGGTCTACAGAGTTCGAAAACACCATTTTCGAAGGTGGGCGGCTCCTGCCCTCGAAATTCCTGGGAACCACTATAAACCTTTTTTTCAGGAAACATTAGTTGTATTTTTCCACAATTGGTACTAACTTTGTGAGCAATAACGTATATATTTATCTGATATTCAGAATAAATTGCGTCTACTTATGAAAGTTGTGGTTACAAATATCATCAAAAGTACTATCGCAGCATTCCACAACGAAGGTCTTTTAGTTTACACAGAATTAGAAAGGGCTTACAATAACAAGGAATCTGTAGAATTGTCTTTTGAGGGAATTACTAAATGTTCAACGCAGTTTCTTAATGCGTCAATAGGAAAATTATATCTTCAATACAATCCCCATATAGTCGACAATCTAGTTAGATACAATTTCGGCGAATTGAGTCACTTAAAAGATAAGATAGCTGAGGTTAGAGAAAATGCTATCAATTCCAAAGAGTACGACTCGTTAATTGAGAACGCTACTGTTTAAGCAAATTTTATGGCCTACAACATTAGGCACATTGATAATGTTAGTCTCACAAAAGAGAAAAAGTATTTCTTTGATGCTAATCTTTGGCTAAAAATTCTAAAGCCAAAAGTCAATCCAAGTAGTCGTGACTTGAAATATCTTGAATTTTTTGAAAAATTCTCAACGAGTCAGAATAAGCCAAAAATAGTACTACCTCTCACAACTTTAAGTGAGTTTATCAACCGATATCTTAGGGATGTAGGTCATATATTGTTTTGTAAAAAAACGGGAGTTGACCCCACAAAAACACACTTCAAAGAAATATATCGTGCGTCCGAGCAATACACTACAGATTATATATCCCTTCTTGAGGATATAAAATCCTACCAGAATTTGTATGAGTTGGTAGACGATGGCTTGGGAAAAGATGTTAGGCAAAAGGCAATCCTTACATCACCGCCACAACATTTGGATTTCAACGACAACTTTTGTTTTCAACTTGCAAAAGTGCGTGGCTATGTGATTGTAACTGATGACAAGGATTTTTTTGTCGAGGATGTAGAAGTTCTAACGTATAACCAGCAATTAATTGATAAAGCAAAATCAACAGTAACGCCTGTTGCAAATCAATAGCTTTCTATGAATGTTACTTGTAGTGAGGATGAAGCGTTCTTTGAGCTAAGGGTAAAGTACACACATGAGAAATCGACAAGAACTATGGCAACCCCGATAAATTTTCAAACACAATTTATTCATTTTCAATGTATTTAGAAGTAAAGTAATTCGCTGAAAGTCATCAAATCGGTTATCAACTGGTTAGATAATTGTAAAATTGGGGAGCGAGAAATCAATAGAAGCTACCAATGGTAGCCTCTATTGATTTTAAGATTGAAAACTTAATGTACTTCTATAGCTATACACTTACCTTTCAAGCCTCTTATAATATAATTTCAACATATGGATGAGCTACAGTTTTCCTTTGCCAAAGTAGATGCATTAAAAAAGGAAATCGAAGACCTTAACAAAGTTGATCCGCTTACCTTAATTATAAAAGAGAAATTTCAAATTGATATTGCAAAACACGTTACCTCGCTTAACCAGGGTGAGACAAAGAATCCTAAAGATACAATTTTGAAGTCCTCTACTGCTCGAGGAAATAAAATAGCAGATGCGGTTGAGTTGCAAAAAAAAGTCTACCTCGATTTAGGCAGAAATATCGCAGTTACTCTATTCATGTTTGACATGGTTAGCAAGCCGCTTACCACTACGGATGTTTTATTTTTTTACGAAATATTATTTAGCGAAAGTGAATTTAGAGACCATGAAGTTGTGCTAACAAGCCAAAGTGGCAATCAGATCAATTTTCCGAATTCTCAAAAACTTACTCGGTTGATGGAAGAATTATTAAATTGGCTTTCAACTGAACAAAAGAAATCAGATACCCACCCACTAATCATAGCAGCTAAATTTCATCATAAATTTTCACAAATACATCCATTTTCAGATGGCAATGGAAGGATAAGTCGCCTTTTACTTGATATCGTTCTGATGAATAATGGTTATTTGCCAATTTTAATTAGTCAAGATGAAAAAAATGAATACTACGGCTCATTAGAAAAAGCAGATCAACGTGATTATTCACCGCTAATCAATTTCATATTGGAAAAACAGCAAAAGGTTCTGGAATCTTTTGTTCAGAGCCCCGAATACTTGTCCATCAAAACAAAAACAGAATTAGAAGAGCAATTAAAAAAAATTAAAGGTACTGAAAAGTGTTTTGTCTTAACAGAAGACTCTAGTTCCGGCGATTTACTCAAACTAGTACTTGAAGCCTCGGGATTTAATATGCAACAGACTACTGTAATTGCATATTCAGGCAGCTCCAATATCGTATACGCTACCCTGTTTTCAGAATTTGTTAAACAAAAACTCCCTCATGTTTTTATCATTGTACATAGAGATAAAGACTACCTAACCACAAAGGAGTTAATCAAACAGAAAAATCAATTCGATAAAATAAATGTTGAATTCTTTGTGACTTCAGGAACAGATATTGAAAGCTATTTTGTAAACCCGACACATATTAATTATTGTCACCCTGAGGTAGCTTTGGATTTTGCAAGTCGAATAATAAATGAAAGTATAATTGAAGCTGAAGAAACCTCCCTTCGAAAATTCAAAATTAAAGAGTTTGGAGAGAAATATAAGGAGAAATACAGTCATCTTGATGACGCTTTAATTAAGATTTACGAAAGCGATATTTTTCGTTTCACACATGGAAAAACAGTCAGTGGCATAGTCAAGAAAAAAATCCAGGATTTTTTAAAATCTAATCCACATATAGATGTTCTTTCGCCGTACATAAAAGATAATGATCTAACGTCTTTTTCAAAGAAGATATGGAGTCAATAGAATCTCATCTGCAGCCTATACTCAATGTCGTATCCTACTCATATTGATAAGAGACTGAAATACCACTACAACGAAGTTCGATCCATCACGACAAAATAAATCGGTTATAACATTTTGCTATAACCTGTAGAACTCACTCAGTATTGGGCCTGACACATAATCTTGAGTGAAAGGGATTGAACCTGTCGGATCAAATATATTTCTGACAATGTCCTCCCTCAGTGAAAGGCTTGCCAGGAATATATAAAGGGGGCAAAACTGTGCGATTAGTTTAAGCCTATCTGACACTGTTAGTAAGGTCAAATCTTAACTTCTAGATATTAAAACAAAGATCTTATTTAGAAGAAAAATCCTTTGATTGTTTGGGAAATTTATTCATTAGCCACTTCAAGATATCCAATTGATCCTTAGATGGTGCACGCCTAACTTGCGCTATTAACTTAATAGCTTCGGGTCTATTTAGTGTGAGGTTTGAAGCACCTTCATTACATACAGAACATACCGCCTTTAAATTATTAGGCTCGTCTGTTCCTCCCATTGATTTGTCTATAATATGAGCAATGTGTAAACGGGTTTTACGAGATGGGTCATATGGGTGTGGCTCACCAGCAGCGGCGCCGCACATTTGGCAAGTATACCCATTTCTATCTAAAACAAAAGCACGGGTTTCTTTAGATATACCACGATCAAAAGCAGGTATAGGTTTTAAATCGACTAACATATATTGGCCCGGCTTCAAATCACTGCGATCATTATGTGTTATAATATTCATCCCTTCCTGACCACGTAACTCCCTTACCCTTCTCGCCCATTCACTTGTACCTGCGACTTCTCTTAAAGTGTCGGAGTCAATTATAACTCCAACATTTTGCATAAAATAAATTCTAAGCTTTGTTCTGGAGCCGCTTCCTTTTTTGACCTTGCTCATATTTTGATAGTGCTTTTTTAATGGACGTACCAATAGCCTTCGCAACAGGTGGAGGAAATGCATTTCCTACTTGTCTATACGCTGGTGTCTTTTTTCCTATAAATTCCCAATCTTTCGGAAAGCCTTGTAATAACGCCGTCATTTTTAAAGTAAGCCGTGGCATTGCCATTGAACCATTAATCGGTGGTTGATCAGCTAAGCCATGTCCGTCTACTCCGAGTAATGACCAAGCTTTTTTTGCCCGCGTTGGCCCCAAATCGGCACCACCATGCTTTTTTGATCCGCCAACTAATGTTGGCGCAATACCATTCGCTTGCTTTCGCCAGTTATTTGCGTTTTCCCAACCTAATGAAGCCATTTCATCATATAATAAATCTCCTACCGAGATCGGTGTTTTCTGCAACTTCTTTGGCCATTCAAAATAACCGAAATACTTTCTCTTTAAGGCAATTAGTATTGCTCTTGGTCTTAATTGAGATACCCCATAGTCGGAAGAATTAACCAACCGCCAATCACATTTGTAGCCTTCTTGCTCAAGAAAACTAATAATATGTTGTCTATAGTCTTCAAAAACCTCATCCAGTAAACCTCGCACATTTTCCAACATTACTGCCTTAGGCTTACATTCTTTTATTAATCGCAACGCTTCAGGAAACAAATCCCTTTCATCTTCCTTGCCTAGCTGCTGACCTCCATGTGAAAAAGGTTGACATGGAACTCCTCCAGCAAAAAGATCAATACCCTTGTAAGCTTTAGCAGAAAATGATCTTATATCAGCTTCAATAACATTCCAGTTGGGTCTATTTCTTAGCATTGTCTTACAAGCCACAGGTTCTATCTCCACCAATGCAACATGCTTAAAACCAGCTTGTTCAAGCCCTAAAGCTTGCCCACCAGCACCAGCACATATTTCTAATGATTTATACACTATTAACTTTTCTGCAAAATAACATTTTCTATGGTTTCCAGACATCTAGCCATGTTCTTGTGGATTTCTTTATCCCAAAACCGCATAACTGTCCATCCCTCACCAACCAAGGTTTCATTTACATATTTATCTCGCTGAATATTAAATTCAATTTTTTTTACCCAATACGCCTTATTAACACTTAAGCGTTTCTTCTTTTCTTCCCAGTTCTTCCCATGCCAAAATTCCCCGTCACAAAAGATTACCAACTTAAATTTTTTAAATACAATATCAGGTTTACCTAATATCAATTTAACATTTCGTCGATAACGATAACCTTTCCTCCAAAGAGCTTTCGCAAGCAAGTCCTCTGCCAAGGTTCCTTTGGATTTTATAGCTTGCATATTTTTTCTCCGCTGATCACTATTCAGAGTATCCATAAACGCTTTCAATTTTCAAAGAAGTTACCTAAAATTTTGGATTACCTCTTGAAAACCATATTACTGTTTTTTGTGCATGACCTAGCAGAATATTGCGACAGAAAATGTCGTTTGTGTAGAAGTGCATCAAAAACAAAAGGAGGGCATTCCAACCCATCCATTCTTAAGATATCAATAGGTACGCTGGCCTAAACATGGCCAAATATTTCAATGCCACAATCTCTGATTGTAATAAATCGCACCCTGAAATAAACAGAACGTTCCATGTAAAACAAGAACTTAAACTGATATTGGACAATAAACTCAAGATAATTCTCTGTTTGCCCGACTAACTTTTTTATGGCAATTTATCTATTAACTCTTTTACTTAAAAAAGAAATCATTTGACCATTATAGCTGTGAAAACTTTCCATAATCGCCTATATAATATCGCGGGTAAATACTCCAATTACAGTTTTTATAATGACTCTAAGCAAAGCCTTATTTAAGGAAAATTAATTATGTCTTATAAACATTATTTCTTCTTTTACTGGCTGAAAGGTGGAGAGTTAATTCATAAAACTGGTTATACGCTGAAAACTTCCTATAAAAATCTAAGTGGTGTGGTCGGATATGACCATACTTTAATGCCGTAGTTTATTGAATTTAGATGTTTGAATTTTATCTTCTATGCAACAATCATCATCCGAAGCAAAATATCGACTAGCCATGGCCCTTCACCAGTCCGTAACTCCCTTATATCTGCGGCCCTAGCCAATAGATAATTATTACCTCACCCACTAAAATGTGTAAGATGGAAAATGCGCGCCCTGACCGGTTTCAGAAATCCGATCATTTTTTAACCCTCGCCACCGCCAGCCCCTTAGGAGCCCTGGCAGATGTGATGGATACCTATACGCTCGATGACCTGCGCCAGGAGCTCAGCGGCTGGCAAGAGCTGGCCCTTTGCAATGAAGACAGTGCCTATGCCGAGGCAACCGCCCGCGAAAACTTGTTGGCCTTTATGCAGGGCTTTCAAACGGCTATCGAAGCGTTGTATACAACCCGCCTTAAAAAACGCAACTACCAGTCGCCAGCACACGCGGCCCTCAACAGTCCGCGCCTGCTCACCCTGCATGAGCAGGCGCACCCCATGCCGGTCATACGCCAGTTTGCCGAAACCTTCAGCCACGCCTACACCCAAGCCGAGCTGCTCGATCTGCTGGAGGCTGTCGTAAGTTACCACGGCAAAAAGAAAATACAACTTGAGAGTGTAGTCTTCGTTTATCAACGGCTTTGTTTTCTCGCCTGTCTGATCTACGAGCTCACCACTGGGGAGGGAGTGGTACACGCGTCATAGGCAAATTCATGATCAGCGGCCACGCTTTCAGCTTTTCAGCCAGTAACAATCAATCATCCTCCAAAAGGTCGCTCTGTGCGACCTTTCCCAGTTTCCCCACTCCAAAAAATAATTTTTGCGCAACCGATCGGCTTCTCATATATTTGCAACCGAACGGCTTCATAACATTACATCATGAGAAGAGACATTTTTCAGGCTATAGCAGACCCCACCCGCCGGGCCATCCTGGTACTGCTGGCCGTACAGGCCATGACCCCCAATGCCATTGCCGAGCATTTTGACGTGAGAAGGCAATCCATTTCCAAACACCTGCGCATCCTTTCCGAATGCGACCTGCTCAAACCCCGGCAGGAAGGCAGGGAGATCTTCTATGAGCTCAAAATCGATAAAATGAAAGAGATCGACGTCTGGCTCGACCAGTTCCGGAAGATCATGGAGCAGAGCTTCAAACAACTCGACGACGTATTGTACACCCTAAAAAATAAGAAAAAATGAACTTGCTATTTGATTTTACCGTTGACAAAGCAGCGCAAAAGGTATTCATCACACGTGAGTTTGATGCAGACCTGTCGCTCGTATGGGATGCATTTACCACTGCAGAACTGCTCGACCAGTGGGTAGCCCCCAAACCGTGGAAATCGAAAACAAAATTTATGGACTTCCGGGTGGGCGGACGCAGATTTTATGCCATGGTAAGCCCCGAAGGCCTGGAGCGCTGGGCCATTCAGCAATACACGTCTATTAGCCCAAAGACCAATTTCAAAATGCTGAATGCCTTTGCAGACAAGGATGAAAATCCTGAACTGCCGGGCTCTGACTGGGATTACACGTTTAACGAGCAGGACGGAAAAACCACCGTGCATATTATCATCTACAACGAATCGCTTGCCCGGATGGAGAAGATGATCGAAATGGGCTTTAAAGAAGGATTCACCATGAGCATGACCAACCTGGAGAGCCTGTTGGCCACTTTATCAAACCGGTCCTGATCGCGATTGCTCCCGGGATGAAAGGGAAAAGTCCTATACATCGTTGAAAAACAATGGCAAGACTTTTCGATACTTGCGGGTTTACCTGGCAACTAAACCCATGCAGGTAATCGCCGCCTGTTAGTGCAGATTGACGTAACTTGGTTAACCAATTGCGTCAATCAGATGCATTACCACAAACACTTATTGCAACTGCTTCTTATTTGCATGGCAACAGTTGCCAGTGCACAGGTAGACCAGCAACGCGCCCTGGAATATTTCAAAGAGGCTCAGGCTCTCTGCGAGCGCGACAACGGCCGCTTATGGGGAGTCTCCATCTGTGGGCCAATGGTAATCTTCGACATGCAGACAAAGACGATTGCCACCAGCAAAACTGCACCGGATGAGACCAGGCCACGGCTTTTTGGTCTTGTGAATGCGCCCATTCAATGGGGCGGGGAGACATGGGGCGCTTATATCTGGAACGATGTAGCCACAAAATCTCCCCGCGACCGAAAAGAACTTTTCCTTCATGAACTATTTCATGGCATTCAGCCCCAGCTCAAATTGGGTGCAGCAGCGGGTACACCTGAGCATCTTGATTCGAAGGAAGGCCGATACTGGCTGAGGCTTGAGTGGAAAGCCCTCGGGAAGGCACTTCGCAGTTCCGGCAAGCAACGAAAGCAGGCTGTTTCCGATGCCCTCACATTCCGGAACGCCCGGCGACTTCTTTTCCCTGCAAGTGCAGAAGATGAGCGCGGGCAGGAAATTACCGAAGGACTGGCCGCCTATACGGCCACCGTACTTGTAGCGGATTCTGATAGCGACGCTATTGTTGGCGCTCTTGATTTGCTTGCCAATGCTGAGCAGACTGCGGCGGATGCCAGCTTCGTCCGCACCTTTGCTTACTTTTCCGGCCCTGCCTATGGACTTCTGCTCGATGCCGCTGCTCCCGGCTGGAGAAAGCGAATAAAAAATACAGATGACTTTGGCCTGCTCCTGATGCAAGCACTCGATATTAAACCAGGCAGCAAGGCCAGCATAGCTGCTGCGCGGTATAATGGCACAGACATTCTCCTGTCTGAACAAAAGAGGGCGGATGATCGCCAGGCTCGCCTCGATCAATTGCGTAAGACGTATGTAGAAGACCCCACGCTTTCATTTCCGGGCGGCAACCATAGCTATGATACCAGGGGAGCTGTTTCGCTCCAGGGAATCGGAACAATCTATTTCGGTCCTTTTCGCGCCTCAGGTGCCTGGGGAAGGCTGGAAGCTGAAAAGGGTGTGCTCGTGTCGAGTGATGGCAGTTTTCGCCGTGTGGCTGCACCCGTTAAACTCGATGAAACTACTTTTTCAGGAGACGGCTGGAAATTGTATTTATCATCCGGGTGGGTGGTGAAGGAAGGTGAAAAAAAGGGAAGTTTTGAGGTGGTGAAAGAGTAAGGAAGATTTAGTTCAGCATAGCAAAAAAAATAACACGGCGCTTCGCTCATACACTAAGATAAACGTCTATCTGAACAACTGATATGCTCATTTTGTCATTTGGAGTGAACCTCCTATGCTATCCCGTTTTTTAGTATTTTGTCAATGATGGGCAACAATTGAATTTACAACCTCAAGGCAAACGTCATACAGTCTGCTTTCAACCTGTTTAAAAAAATAAGGCCGGTGGAGTTGGGTTCCACCGACCTTATTTTTTGCTTACCTGCTATTGCTTAATGAAAATTTTTGATGCCCATATTTTACCGTTAAATATGCGTAGTACATGCTGCCCCTGCCTCAGACGGCTTATATTAATTTGAAACTGACGGCTCTTGTTTCCCGTTCCCTTTTGTACAACTATTCCCCTTTGATCAATAATCTCAAACTGTTCAATTTTCCCCTTCTTGTCATCGGTATCTATGCTCACATTCAGCATTTCAGCTGTTGGATTTGGTGAAACCGACATTCTAAAACTACCACTACAGTCTGCATAAAGCAGTCCTTCAGGGGCTGGTGTCACCAGGGTGGCGCATGGAGCGCCAGCTTCCACCTTGATTGTATAATTTTTGTCGCATTCCGGCAACGTGAATTCGTTATGATTACCACCAGTAGTACCCACCCAGGTAAATGATCCTCCGGTTCCGCCGCCCGGACCTATCCCTGTATGCTTTTTATAATACCAGTTATAATTCAAAACCTGGGGTACTTCAGTGACCGTGGCCCATACGAATGCTTCAGGGTATCCATTGATAGTGGAAACAGTATTATACAGGCTTGTAAAAGTAAAATCACTGACTCCTGTACCAAGAACAACAGACTGATTAACTACATAGCTAAAAGAGCAATGGGTTACGGTCGCCTTTAAATCCACCGTTGTATTAGTAGTTGTGTTTCGCTGTACAGTCACCGTTTGCAGGTTATTGGCACCTGATATGGTGGCATTGGTTGTACTTAACAATTCCCATAATATGGAAGCGCCCGATGGCACATTTGAAAGTGTAAAACTCCTTGTTCCGCTGCAAACATAAAATCGCCCATCACTACTGGTTAATTGCAGGTTGGGTGCAGGTCTTGAAACAGGTATTTGCCCCGGGGACACACCATTTAGAAGACCCGTGCCACAAGTGTTCCTTGGCCTTACTAAGATCACACCACCCACACCATTTGCTAAATCAGAAGTTACGGTTACGCTATTGCCGCCGGGTATCCAGTTACTACCATTTGAAGATTGAGCCCCAATTGACCAGCCATTGGGTATCTGATACTCAAAATCAGAAATACTTCCGAAACAGAATGCCGGGCTCTCATTCTTTGTTTCCCATTGTACATTAGCTACAGTAATCGGGATATTCACAACCTGGCACCGGGGTACTGTTACCGGAGCCTGATTTCCCACCATGGAACAGCCTGTCGAAAAAAATAGTGACTTTATTTTTTTGAACTCGATAAACGTCGATGTATTGTCTGGATGATCAATTCGGAAAGTTTGTTTTATGTTCGCATCAGCAAACTTCCCTTTAAATGTAAAGGTTGTACCCGGACTTCCTGAAGGCGGTTGAGTGACCGAGCATCCACCAATTCCAATCATACTTGCATAATTCTTTGAAGTTGTTACGTTAAACGTATACTCGACACCCGGGCAATACTCACTGGTTTCTGATGGCGAAATAGTGTATTGGGCTTTTGAGATGCTCAATACCGTAAGACAGAGGCCAACTAGTAGTGTTTTTTTCATACCTGTCAGATTTAAATTATTAGTAAATAAGAAATCATGGAGGCCTGAAATCTATCCTGGATATTGTCAAATGAGGTGGTTCGTATTCTATCAGTATTCTAATGCTATTATTAATAAACCCTGATCCGGCATTCTTCTTACGATGAAATCAAACGATTTCATGAAGGCTCCGGTTTCCGTACCATGCTTTGCAGGTCAGATAATAAGTGGAACTTCTAGCCGGTAGTTTTATGATCAGTTCTTTAATCTGCAGCAAGACGAATTTTGCAACTTGTTCACTGGAACAAAAATTAGCCAGTAGCGGGACATATTTCCCATTGAGCTTTCAAAATAGAAAAAAATTCACATTCCACATCACGTGAAAAAACGGTATTTCAACAAATGAGACCGGTGTTTTTTTAATACTATTGCTGGTAAACTTTATTGCTGTAGATTAATTAGTAGAAAACTAATAATTCAAATAAGCGGTTTATACCCTATTGAAATGATAATTGAGAAAAACTTTCGTAAGCGCTGCCGCTAAGAAATTTCTTTGCTAATGATCTTATTGCAAGACAAATACAGTCAGCAGGAAAGCCCCTTATCATGCAAGTCATCAACAAAATGACTGCTTTCAATAACTGATTTACTTCTGCGGCGCCCAAAATCCGACCAGGTGAAGCATCTGCCCCTTGCTATTGACCTCTGCAACATCCATACCTTTTAGCAGCAGGTTTTTATTCTTGTCAAACATGGACCAGCCCCAGGTGTGAAAGTTGCCCTGAGAAAGAACCGTACCCGTCTCGAAGCTGGCGCCCGGAAAGTCCTGCCAGAATTTATCAATAGCTGCTTTAAATGCTATTATCCCTTTTGCATGCACAGACGGATCTTCATATACGCTTTCATCTGTCCAAAATGATTTAATAATATTCAGTCTGTCTTTCGTGTTTGCTTCAAGCCATGCCTGCTGATATGCCTGCACTGCTTTTGGCACTTCTTGCGCGAAACTCTTCGAATTCAGCAATACCGCTACGAGTGACAATACAGCAATAGAAAATAGCTTCGGGGAGGTCATAGTTTTTTCTTTAAAACTAGGACGCGTCGTTACCCTAAAAAAGTTCATTCGTATAGGACAACGGGTCAATCAGCCGGCCTGACTTTGCTTCGGACTTGTTCCGAATTTTTGTTTGAAAGCATAACTAAAACTGGAGTAATCGCGATATCCGGCTTCGTTAAAAATCTCTTTCGGCTGGCGATTATGCGCTCGGATTTGCTCTTCGGCCCAGGACAATTTTTTCTCACGGATCCATTTGCCCGGACTTGTTCCATAAATTCTAAAAAACGCCCGCTTGAATGTAGCCAGGCTCATGTTGCACATAAACGCTATTTCTTCAAGAGTGAGATTTTTGCCGCTGCTGCCCTCAATCACATTTTTCAATTGGTGATCCGAGTGCTGCTTTATATAAAGTGTTTCTTCATTGATGAAGCCTCCAAAAAAATCATTCAGGTAAACTATCAGCTCCAGCAATTTTATCTTCTTAAGCGAATCTTTAAAAAATTGTTCTCGAGACAACAGGTTCAACACTGACTTTCCGAAGTCAGCAACATAGGAATTTCCCTTCACGGAAAAATAATAGTCCCCACCGCCTGCGCTACTGGTCATTTTTTTCTTGTCTCCAAATTGTCTCAACAGATCGAAAAGCAAGTGTGAATCAAAAAAGATCATCAGACTTTGATACGGTTCACTCGTATCGAAGTTTTGATAAGACAGGTAATTGCCGGGAGGGTAAAAAATCAGGTCGTTGGGGCCAAACTCTTCTATACCGCCTGGAGTCCGTAATTTCTTTATCCCATTTATACCAATGGTAATACATGGTTTGGTGAAATGCAGCCGTGAATTGTTTTTTGCGTCACTGTTAACGTGCAGATAGTAAAAGACAGGAGATTGATCATCATATAGAGCTAGATGGTCTGGCAAAGTAAACATAGTACATTCAGCTGGATTGAATCAAATATACGTAATACGGTAAAGTCGTTTATTCATCATTGAAAATACCATCGCCCCCGATACTGAAGCGTTGATCTCTCACTTAAGCAAAATACCGGAATAATAGGCTACCGGTCAGGTAAGCCAATTTCAACAAACCCCTTCAGCTTCAGCAAAGTAGGTCCAATCCAAAAAAAAAAATTGCAGAGTCGGCTTATTTTGCATTTACTTTGTATTTCAAAGTACTTTTTATTTATTGAAAATTCAAATCTCAACGCCATGAAGATTACACAAGTATTCGCTATCATATTGTCACTGGCTATGTTTGGCAGCGCCAGTGCACAGTCTATTGATAAAGCAAAACTCGATCAGCTGTTTGATCGCCTGTTCGAAAAAAACAAAGGCATGGGCAGCATTGCCATCGCTAAAGATGGCAAAGTCCTTTACACCCGCTCCTTCGGTTATAGTCAGGTCACAGAAACAAAGAAGACAGCGCTGACAGACGAGACAAAGTACCGGATCTCCTCCATCACAAAGATGTATACCGCCGTAATGATCTTTCAACTGATTGAAGAAGGCAAACTAAAGCCCAGTGATAAACTTGACCGGTTTTTTCCGCAAATACCTAATGCTTCGAAAATCACGATTGCGCAAATATTATCGCATCGCAGCGGAATACCGGATGTACCGCCCGATGGCTCAGGTATGCAGCCAAGAACAGAGGAAGAAAGAATTGCTGAAATCGCCCGGCTCGCACCTGACTTTGAACCCGGCAGCCGGCATCTTTACAGCAACTCAGGTTATGTGGTGCTGGGCTATATCGTAGAAAAAGCAGGTGGCCAACCCTATCAGCAAGCGCTCAGGCAACGCATTACAGCTAAACTGGGGCTTCAGAACACTTATATGGGAACCGGCAACACCAGCACAGACAGGAACGAAAGCCTTTCTTACCGGTATATGGGTGAATGGAAAGAAGCAAGGGAGCCTGATTTCAGCATTGTCGCCGGCGCAGGTGCCATCGTTTCAACACCTGTGGATATGGTAAAATTCATACAGGGCCTGTTTGACCTGAAACTGATCTCGCAAAACAGTCTTACCCAAATGAAGACAATGACCGATGATGAAGGGATGGGAATGGAGCCGTTCACATTTGCCGGCAAAAACATGTTTGGCCATACTGGTGGAAGTTCAACCTCGGGTGCCTGGCTCGCCTATTACCCCGAAGAAAAACTGGCACTGGCCTATACCACCAATGCGAAGATCTACCCGGTAAAAGATATCATCAGCGGCGTCTTTGATATTTACTGGAACAGGCCGTTTGAGATACCTTCCTTCGATGCACTTAAAGTAAGCACTGAAATCCTCGATCAATACACAGGCACCTATACGGCAACCGGCGCACCGGTAAAATGGATCGTTACAAGAAAAGACGCCACACTTTTTATTCAGCAGGAAGGTGGCTCCGCCATCCCGCTCGAAGCAACGGAGGAAAATAAATTTACCATCACCACAGGAGTTACACTTGAATTCGATGTTGCAAAAAAACAAATGACCATCAAACGCCCGCAGGGTGAACGGGTATTCACAAAAGAAAATTAAATGTACCGGGGAATATGGCCTTCACGTGTCAGATTCCATCATACATTACCTTCTGTCTTCAGCCATTTAATATACAGGTGGGGTTCTTAGGCAACTCCGCCTGCTTTTACCATTTCCTCAATTTTGTATACGGCGAAAAATACAAACAGCAACAACACAACAGAGAAAATAAGCATGACCCAATATCCTCTTTTGGGGCTCACAACAATTTTATCCGTCTTACCGGGAAGATATTTTACAGGTATAGATTGTCCAATCCGAAATTTATTATGTTTTGCCACAAAACTGGCTTCATAATACTGACCAGGCAGGATACTGCTGTACCTGGTATGCACCCTGTCTGTTGCCGGCCCTCTTTGATAGCATGTAGTATGTATATGTGTAACGACTCCAGAAGTTGAAATACCCTCTTTTCTTATCTTTTCTTCCAGCTGTATAAACCGGATCGTCTTCCAAAGCGGAATAGCGCCGATTGCAACAATAAGGACATACAAGGCGATCATTTGTCAAACAATTGGTTTATTTCATTTTTGCTGAGCCGGCAGCGGCCTTTATCTGTTGAAAAAATAATTGCTTTCTGTTGTATTAATCCGGCGGCTTTATATACGCTCACTTTTGTTTCGCCAAGGGTAAAGATTTTAATATATTCATCATTACGCCAGTTTTCCTTTTCGAAAAAAGAAATAAGGATCGTATACAGGTTTTGCAGCGTATTGCCCCGGCTGCTGAAACGAACGCTAAAAAAGTTTTTCAGTTCCTTTCTCTCATCTTCCAGTAACAGGAGAAAGGTGGTGTCTGCTTCATTCACCCGATATTCAAGACTGGCTTTGGCGACGCCAATGCTTTTTGTCTTACCATAGCGCTGCCATTTCTCTTTACTAACACGCTGCTCCGTAAGCTGGGCCCGCAAGGCAGCAGGAATTGCCAATAGCAAAACAATCGTAATAATTTTGGGGAGAAGGAACTTCATGTGTATATATTTAGTACTATCCTTTCAATCTGTTGGGCATCCCGGTCGGTAAGTTTTTTTACGCCAGAATTTACTCTGGCTTGTTACAATATGTGTGTGATGAACGAAAATCCTTTCATGTTGGTCCCGTTTTTGTTTTAATGGAAATCCTTTTTTAATCCTTTCTGTGCGACAAACCTCCTGAAATGAACAAAATTGTCGGGATTCTTTATTTTCCCGTTATAGTCTTCTTTCATTTCTTCCGGAGTATACTGGGTTACATAGCAGGGCATTATTTCCAGCGCCTTATTTTCTTCTTCCTGGGTATACTCAATCTTTACATTAAAATATTGCTCATCGAGATAGCCCAGTTCTTCCATAAAATTTTCCGACTGTTTCTTTGTCCACGCCAGATAGTACAAAGGGTATTTTTCCACCCATCCTTCCTGCAGCAATAACTCTGTGACTGTTGCGCCGGTGACAATGTGCTCAGCATGATGCGTATCTCCATCTGGACCAAAGGTGATAATGATGTCAGGTTGAATAGTGGGTATTAATTTTTTTAAAGTATCCAACAGGCGTTTATGTTCCCTGAAATACTTTCCTACCCCAATCTTTGTATCAAGCCGGTCGATCCCTAAAAACAGGGGCTCCTCAATACCCATAATTCTGCAGGCACATCTGGACTCTTCTTTTCTCAGATTTCCCAATGAATCGCCGGCGGGAATTTTTGTTACCCTCGTTCCGTCTTTTCCATCAGTAGCTATGATAAGTTTTACATTAAATCCGCGTTTCTTATATTTTATCAGCACCTCGGCCACAGCAGTTTCATCATCCGGATGAGGAAAGACCGCCAGCAGGGTTCTATTATCCTGAGCAAACATCTCAACTGAAAATAATAGCATCGAAAACAGCAGTGCTTTGCTGCATACTGACTGGTTCATGATTTTACTGTTTATATTCCTGCCGGTTTTTCAGAAGCCCTATAACCTCTTACATGCGGGCAGAAAATATTGTCTATAAGCCAGCATCTTCCTGCTCTCTTCATCGGTCCTATTAAAATAGCTTAGCACTATGAGGATATATGAACTTGTTGAGTGATCATTGCGAGATCAATTGTTCTTTCCTGGCGGCTATTAGGGTACGTTGCAATGATGCTACTGCTTTGTCAGAGGTTGGGTGGCCGGTTGTGCAGCCACAGGAAGTTCTACGGAAATGAGAAAACAACTGAATGCATTTTCAAAAAAAAGCATTTCCGTACAGGAAAATAATACTTATTGGCTAATTTTTGCGCGAATAATTGAGTGTAATGAGATTTGCGTTCCCCTGTTTCGATCAAAAGTTCATCTTACAAAGACGCTCAACATGATGAAGATAGCAGCTTGATTACCATTATGATTTGCCAGACACTCGCCGACCTTTTGCTACCAGCTGATATAGTAACCGTTTTTAGTCATTTAACGAGTTAATGCCCTGTTCTTTCAGTTTTTCCAGGGCATCTTTCATTGCCTTAACCTGCGCGGAAGGATGACCTTGCCAGATTGTTACTTCTCCAACTACTTTAAACGGATGGATGGAACGGAAGGATTGTGTAGGGTTACCGGGAAATTTTCTGTCGGTCAAATCAGGATCATCTTCTATTTGGCCAGTGGGCTTCTACTAAATAAATCCTTTCCCTTCCTTCTCCGAATGCCAGTTCAGCTCCCCAGATAGCAGCATCCAGTGTTCCGGTCAGAAAAATGTATTTCGCATTTTTCCTTTGCCCGTAATTTGAATTATAACCAGCTTCAATCCGGTCACCCACTTTAAGGTCAGCCTTTGTGCCATGAAAATAGGTACGGGCAAAAGGAGTTTGAAAGGGATTGCTATCCTGGCTATTTTGCTGCATAGGTCTTGATTTATCGCTACTACTTATCTACTGTATAACTCAACTCGGTCACCCCACTGGCAAACTGCCGGGTAGTCTGCAGCTGGAGTTTTACTTTTTCTTTTATGCCGGCAAACAAAGGAATGCCCTGACCCAGAATAATCGGGTTTACAAACAGCCAGTAGCCATCGACCAGGTTTTGTTCTATAAGTGCATGGGTAGCTGTCGGGCTTCCAAAAAGCAGGATTTCGCTGCCGGGCCGCTCTTTAATTTCATTAATCCGCTCCGATAGATTGTCATTGATAATAGTTGTATTCGCAAGTGCTGCCTCTTGCAGTGTATGGGATAAAACAATTTTGCGTGCTACGTTATACCAGCTTGAATGTTCTATATCGTGTTTGCTCGCGCCCGGGCGGGCGCCTGCGGCGGGCCAGTAATTTTCCATCATCTCATAGGTCACCCGGCCATATAGAGCGGCATCGGTTTGGCGAATACGTTTGCCCACATGGTCAAAAATTTCTTCATCAATTTTTATCCAGTTCATCTCTCCATTAGGTCCTGCCACAAAACCATCGAGTGAAATATGCATAAATGAAATGATCCTTCTCATCTGGCGCTGCTTTTTGATTATCTCTAATTGGATGTTACCTCTTAAATATCCGAAATTCCGGCCATATTTCATGAATGAAATAGATTTGGTAAATCCTCAAAAAAAGCTGGGTGATAGCATGTTAGTTTTTAGATGAACGCTGTCAGGTGCTGATTAATACATGTTTAGTTAGTAAACATTAATTATCAGTCCGAATAAGAAAGGGTGGTTGCTTAAAATTTTAATTTGTAACGCGTAACGTAACATGTTATCTTTGTGGTATGATCGTCAGTATTCAGCATAAGGGGCTGAAACTCCTATGGGCAAAGGGCAATAGTGCCAAGCTTCCACAGGACCAGGTCGGAAAGATCAGGCAGATACTGACGCTTTTGCACGCTGCCGAAAAGGTCACGGATATGAACTTTCCGGGGTCTGCATTACATCCGCTAAAAGGGGAACTAACAAACTATTGGGCGGTTACTGTTAAAGCAAACTGGCGAATTATCTTCAAGTTTGAAGATGGAAATGCCTATTTAGTCGATCATGTTGATTATCACTGAAAGGGAAATACTATGATAAAACAAGGAATGAAGCCTATGCATCCCGGGCAGGTCCTGAAAGAGATGTACCTGGAGCCATTAGGCCTCAGCCAAACGGAGGCAGCCGCCAATCTCGGCGTGACCCGCAAAACGCTATCCATGCTGTTGAATCGGCACCAGGGTATAAGCGCCGAAATGGCGTTGCGTCTCTCCAAAGCATTCAATACCACCCCCGAACTATGGCTGAATATGCAACAAAATTATGACCTATGGCATGCGGGACAGAAAGTAAAACTATCACACATCAAAGTTTTTCGAAAGCCGTCAAAACGGGTTGAACGGGGAGCAACAACTGGTTAGCTTTTCCGGAAGTATATCCAGCCATTTCATTCAGAAAAAAGAAAACGCCTTTTACAACAATCAGTTTACCTAAGGATGATGTTCTAAATCGGTTGCATAGCCACCATTAGTAAAATAAGTTTCATCCCAGTACTCACCATCATCACCCATGACTTTCGCCCGGAGACTTTGTGCAATTCTGATCATTTTACCAATTGTGTATTTATCTGGGTACCTGGCTGATATACATCCTGATCTATAATCAAACCAGGGCACGGTCCCCGAATCTGCTCGTGGATGTCCTATCCACTCACAAAATCCCAGGCTTTGTTCCCAACCGAAATTCAGCTGGCCGGGAAGTTCCAAATTGTATCCATTTGTAAGATTAAGCTCCTTATCAGATTCAACAAATCTTTCCCACTCATCTAAGCTAATATTGCTTTCTTCGTTTTCATCATCATAATCATTCTTTCGGATGATAGACAATTCATATCCCATAGTGCAGCATCATTTTTTTATGCTCAGGAAAAGTTGGTTTTATCAAAATGTGGCCATCTTTCGTATCTCATTTTTCCAGCTCCCTAAGCCTGTTTTTTGCTTCTTCATAACCGGGTGTAATCACTAATGCTTTTTTGTAAAACGCTATCGCCTCCTGTTTCCTGTCCAGTGCCAGGTAAATATTACCCATCGTCACCATCACCAGGTCGCGATCGGGAAATTCGGTGGCATTGTTTTCGGAAATAATCCGGGCTTCTTCATAACGCTTTAGATCATACAACTGCTGGGCCAGAAAATTCATCGAGATCCAGTCGATATAATACCTGGCCGTATCGGGCTTCATCGCCTGATAGGCGGCAACGGCTTTTTCAGCGCCTTCCGTAGCAATGAGTGTTTCTACCTTCTTATGAACCGGCTGCTTAATCTTTACCGGTACATTGTAAAGTACCTTCAGCAAATTGCTGGTAATGCCAAAAAAATCAGTAGGTGAACTGTTGCAAAGAATAACGACCATACTATTCGTAGCGGGTATTCTTCGTATAAAGGAAATAAACCCTTCGGTCATGCCCAGGTGAAAATTGGAGGCCACACTATCAGTAGCCGTGTATTTGAATGGCTGATTAAACCAGCCAAAGCCATACCTGGCCAATTCAATGCCCGGCGTAAACATCTGTTTTGTCAGCTCCTTATTCAATAAAGTGTTATTTGACAAAGCAAGGTGAAACTTAAACAGATCTTCTACGGTAGAGTAGAGATCGCCGGTGCCCATGGTATTGGTCTGATCTCTGAAATCAGCAGAAGTAAAGCCGCCAAAACTATAGTCGTACCCAGTAGCCCGGTCAGCTACAATCTGGGTATGATAATAGGATCCCGAATTTTGCATGCCTGCTTTTTCAAAAATATCCTGCGCCATCAGATCGCTATATGATTTACCGGTCACACGCTCCATGATATAGCCCAGGGTAAAATAGCCCCAGCTACTATAGGAAAAATGAGTACCTGGTGTAAACGCCAGCGGTAAATTGATAAATACCTTTACATATTCCTCGCGCGAATACTTCTGCCGGCTTATCCGTGGAAAAAAATCACTGATCACATCATAATTAGGTAGCCCCGAAGTTTGGGCGAGCAACTGGCGGATCGTGACTTTAGCGGCCGGCTTGTTTTTAAACTCCGGTAAATAGCTATCAATAGTACTGTCCAGGCTTAGCAATCTCTTTTGCACTTGTATCAGTGCCAGGGTTGCCGTCAGTGGTTTGGAAACAGACCCCAGCATAAATTTAGTACTGGTCGTATTGGGAATATTCCATTCGCGATTGGCCTGGCCAAAAGCTCCTTTGTAGACGACCTTACCATTCTCCGCCACCAGTACGGCGCCGTCAAACATGTTGTAGTCATGATAGGCCTTCATGATAGAAGCCATCTTTGCTGACTTACTTTGCGAAAAAGAAAATTGACCAACCAATAAAAGGGCAATAATAAGATATGCGCTTCGGCAATTCATTATACCTTTTTTAATGTTTCCGGGGCGTTCACGCTACCTGTGCTTCGTTGTACAATTTAACCATTAGTCAGTAAATCGCAATAGCTCCGCTACAGATTCAGCCTGGTTAAAAGAGTCCTTATTCGCACTATTCGCTCATTTAATACCACTCTTTCCTTTGCATTCCCTGTAGTTTACCTGCAATTTTCTTTATCTGGATTTAATAGAATTGACAACGACTGCTGAATTTATAACACACAGGCTCCGATCCACAGGAAGGCTTATGGAGCAAAAGCGAGGAAGACCCGGCCATTAAACAAATTAGTGACCGGGTCTCGAATAGTTGTTACTTTTCTTCTTCTCTTCTCAAATCTGCCCAACTTTCTTTTTATAAAACTCTAAATGAAATAATCTGCGATTCGTATTCTGATGCCAAAGATCCCTGGAGGATGAAGAACTGTAATTTATATTTTCCGGGCTTATCAGGCTTATAGGTGGTCAGGTATGTCAAAACTCCGTTTGCAGTAGACTGGGTGTTTTCCACCACTGTGTTACCATCCGGATCAGTGATGTGAATGGAGACAGGCACTATGCCGGCTGATGGCATAACAAACGCACTAATATGTACAGCCTGTCCCCTCCTATTTTCTTTTGACACCTGTATCGAGTCGATTTTGACATTTCGGGTTGCGTGTCCTACCAGGGTGACGCCACCAACGGCAAAAATCTGGTCGCCAAAACGGTCACACCATCCTTCAATACTTATCATAGCCTTGGAGGGACCGGCCAGTGAATCATTCCGGCTGACCCATTCCTGGGCCCTGTCTGTCCAAATCACAGCATGTATCTTTTTATTGCCGGAAGGCGGTAACCATACAGAGCCATGCTGCAGCGCTACATACCAGTCCTTTGGTACATTTCGCGCCTTAATATCCATTATTACGGGCGTTTTGTATGGGTTTCTTGCAATAAAATCAAGCTCTACTGCCTGGTATGGACTGGAAGCGCCGGTCTCAAAATCGGAGAAGTTTTCCTGTGCAGAATTATTATCGAATGTTATTTCACCAGTCATTGATTCAATATAGACTTTTACACAGGTATGTTCCCCAACTGATGGTCTCCATGCACGTGAGCATTTAACTATTTTTGTTTCGTTGGGGGCAAGCTTTCCAACGTTTTCTGTGTGGAATGGTGCCCAATTTCCATCATCTCCAACGCCCGGCGGTGTGTTTATATAGAAACTTACTTTTACATCTTCCGGAGTTTGAACGGCTCCCTGATTTGTTATCCTGGCATAAATGAAATTATCATGGCCAACCCACGGATTATCACCGTTCCCGACAGGCTTGGTGTCATCACCAGGTTCATGTCGCTGATAAACTTCTTTCGGCGGACTGGTCGGATCATTCTTTTTACTGTTTACCCAAATGTCCACCGTTTCCCAGGGGGGAGGGTTCCAGGGCGAAATCCTCAGGTCAAATTGTCCGTTTGGGTCTGCTGCGGGCAAATGACCCCATTCTACTCTTATCCGGTAAGCCGCTGGCCGATCGGCAATTTTTGATTCGACTGTTATTCTTATTGTTCGTGCAGGATCGAAAAAAGACTCACCCGCCTGTAGCATACGGGCCGGAGGCAGAAGCATTACAGGCCGTTCATTATTGTTGCTTTGGTTGTTATTTTCAACGGCTTTGTAGATAATTACCCCTCCGTTCCATGCCGGGTTAGTAGGGTCCAGTGTGATATTGGGGTCAAAAATGTAATCGGATGAAGGGCCTGCAGCCGCATCGGGCCTCTGACGCACTTCTATATAATAGTTCAATCCATCAGATACTTTCAATCTGATCAGGTGCTTTACACTGTTTCCTGCCGGATCCTCAATCAACCCATGTGCAATAATGTCAAAGGTTTGGTTCAGATCAGGCACACTTCCCCATTGCAGATAGTGGATATTGCCAGATGAAACGTTTTCATTAAAATAATGAAGTCGCTTGTCAAAATTTGAACCGA
The DNA here is from genome assembly GCA_047600605.1 of Chitinophagaceae bacterium. Taxonomy (GTDB): domain Bacteria; phylum Bacteroidota; class Bacteroidia; order Chitinophagales; family Chitinophagaceae; genus CAYMZZ01. Next base: position 395,727 of record JASGKK010000003.1, read on the forward strand.
TATACAACGGATGAGAATCATGATTACCCATGAGGCAAAACTGTGCCGCATTGCCCTCTAAAAAAGAGCCGTCGGCATAAGAGTCACTATAGATATCTCCTCCTGCAAAAAAATGAGAAAGCTCATGCGCAATTCTTCCCCAATCGGCCTGCTGTGATACATAGGTCCCCCCTTTGAGTGCGGGAAAATCTATATCAAAATCAAGACCTAAGCGGGTTGATTCTGCATGGTACCCTGTTTCTAACCAGCAACATTGTCCCCTCAAAAATGGACCAGCTACAATAAGCAAATAATCTGTGTAGGAGTCAAAATCAGGAACTGATGCCTTTGCCCCTATCAGGGCCTCAGCCCAAAGAAAGTCTGGCTCCTGCAACATATTGTTGGAGTTTTTTGCATTATTTAACTCGTTGGTCGCTACATCAATTTGCTCCTGAGTTGCAGAAGGATCCAGTTGCAAAGCGTCAAGAACAGCTTGTTTACGGTTAATATCATCCTGCGTCCAGCAATAAAAGTCACGATTCTGACTAAGTGTTACCCAACCCGGTGTACTGCTGAATGCAACGGATGTTTTGTTATAAGATGCTTGTTGAAAAAAAGTATTCACATTTGCAGATTTCTGAATGAGCTCATTCATCGCAACACTTCCGGGTGAAGCCAGATCCTCGGGATTTATGTCTGAAGGCCTGGCGAAAACGATTAATATTTTTTGATTTAATCCCTGTGCCGCCATATCGTAATGCTTATTCCTGTCATACCCCTTTCCTTTCACCAACTCTGCATCGCTATCTGCCATTGGTGTTGCAAAAGTTGTTGTACCATCTCTGTGAAATGAATCCGTGCTTACAAGTTCTAATGTAGGGCTTACCCGTACTTTTATCTTTCCTGAAACAATTTCATCTAGCGCTACTACCCTTAACCGGGTGGTGCTGCCGCTGATAACCCTGGTAGGTTCGTTCCCAATGGTGACAATATTATCATAGTAATTGGGAGCAAACCCGTTTCCCACAATATCCACCACGGTTCCCGGTAAACCTTTTGTGGGAGAAAAACTGGTAATTTGCCTGGCACATGATGATAAAATGAATACAATGCCGATGATGCTGACTCTCATAAGTAAGGTTTTAAAAGTGAAGAAATTGAGGCTACTTTACTTTCAGAGGAAACAGCTTTTGGAACATAGGGAGGGGAGCTGGCTACAGGATAGGTAGGCGGCAAAGCAATGATAATGCTAAAGAGAAGCTAATACCATCATCATTTATTTCCGGATATCTAAAGGATACGCAGAACCTGTTAAAAATGGCTTTTGCCTTATTTGGACGAATGAACATTTTAAATTCATCAAAAGCTCATTCAAATTTTACATATTTTTTTATCCTGAAAAAAAGGTGTTTTTCCGGTAAATTGTCAAAGCGTTCCTGATACCAGTCATCAATTATTGGGGTATATCCTGATCGGGGCGTGCGCTGTATGTGATATGAAACTGTTGGGGAAAGAATGTTGCTGAGCGAATACTACTATCCGAAATAAAAGGTTAATCGGTGTAATACTCTCCTTTGTTGTTGGGTTTCTGAATGCTGCTTGCTCGTTTTTTATACTTAGCAAGCACTTATATCTCTTCATTCCAAAGACGAATCGTCAAGTTAAATTTCGACTCAATTGATTGCCTCATAAACGTTTTTATCAGCTATAACTAAATTTAGATTTCAGTTTCAATATAGGGCTCTCAAAAAATTTCCACGATATTGCAGAAATAAGTATTGTCAAAGAGATTTTTACAAATACAACAACAAATAAGGGCTGCTGCACATTTAGTTTTTGTAGCAAAACATCATAATATCTGTTAACGGGTATGTGAAATAAATATAAGCCATAGCTTATTTTTCCCAGGTACTTTATAAAGGGAGTTTCCAGTTTATTTTTCATAAACTGAAGAATAGACGAGCTTCCGTAAGCAATTTGTCCGATCAGGGCGGAGAATATTATGGCCAGAATGGTATATTTTAACTGGCCAATTGAATTGCCGCTAAGGTTACGATTCCCAAAATCGGCAAATATTGACTTAGCGCCAAATGAGCTAATCTGCCATACTATAAAAAAGGCCAGGAGAAGCAGACCAATAATAAAAACACGGTTAAGGAGCCTGCTCATTCTTTCATTGTCAAAATCCATTCTGCTAAAAACTAATGGGAGTAACCCGCCCATCATCAGGCTATCTGCGCGGGTAAATAACAAACCACTTTGATAGTAAAAGTTATAATCATTGTACGCCAGATATGTTCTAAGGAGGATCGTTCCCGCAATTAGACAAAGCAATACCGGCATCAGCTTTCTTATGGGAACAAAGAAAATTAAAGCAGGATATAGCAGATAATACTGTTCTTCTACAGCTAACGACCAGGTGTGGCCCAACGCAGTTAAATATCCGTCCTGGAGAGCTGAAAAATTCTGCAAATAAAACAAGTACGGAATTGTTTTATTTACTTCCACTTGTGCAAAGTAGATATTTGCGAATAAGAGGGGTATTATCACAAGAAAATAAAGCGGAAAAATCCTCAGCGCTCTTCTGATATAGAACAGCTTGAAAAATCCAGGTTGCCCTTTTTGGCTTAAAAGAATATTAGTAATTAAGAAGCCTGAAATAACAAAAAAGAAATCCACGCCGGCCCAACCTAAATGAAACACTGAAACCGGGTACAGATGAAAGAGGATTACTGAAAATGCTGCGATTGCTCGCATCCCGTCCAGCCCGGGAAAATAGGTCATCTTACTCATTTTACGAAGGTATAACATTAACCGGTTTCACAATATGTGCCAGGGCTCATGTTTTACTCCATACATCGTGATGAAAACAGCTGCACGATACATACAGTTACTAGTTTTATTTTTCCAGCAACTTTAGCAGTTACAGGAGAATCGTCCTCATAGTCCTGATAAAATAAATTTTTGAAGCCGTTCGGTGGCAAATATACGCACAACTGGACGGCTTCTTATTCAATATTTATGATATGCGCGTTCATTCAGACCATTGCTGAGCCTATCCGGCGAGCGATCCTCTTGCTGGCGACCATACAGACAATGACAACCCAATGTCATTGCCGGACACTTCGCCATTATCCGTAAGTCCATATCCAAATACCTGACAGGGTTTATCAAAATAGTACTGAAGTCAAGCTCCTCTTCCCGGAGTTCGTTTGCTGATAGAAACGCAAATTCCATCAATAATATTTTTACCTTAACGAGAACCGGCTTCAAAGCCGGAGTAATAAGCAGTAATCTTAGTAAACAGTACCAGTATTGACAATCAAAAAATAATAAAGGTGCCGCCCACAGATAGTCCCAGGGGCCCGTATTTTGGTATGTTTACAGATAAATACGGCATACAGTGGATGGTAAATTATGACCCGAAATCTTAATGGATAAGCGCGAAAAATAACAGCCCATATAAAATAGCCGATCCCGTGCAGGTGCAAAGTCGCTCAACCTATGTTTGGTAGCTACAAGTAATCCCAGAAGATGTCATACTGCATATTTATCAGTATGTGAAATCGGAAAAGTTTCTTTGAAGAGATAAACAGCAGAAGTAATCTTTTTTATGAAATTTCACGTATGTTTATTCATTTGCCTCATTAGAAAGCCGCAAATCCAGTATACTTGACGTACTAAAATGGGCCTCGTGATAAAGTGGAAAAGGGGTTTTTAATTGATGAAATAATTATTTCTTTTTAAATAATTTATATATCAGCCAGAATGTAAAGGCCGCAGCTGTTGCAGATGCAAACTTTTTCATCTCTGCTGGTCTCTTATTGATATTGCCATTGGAGTTTTGCGCATTTATATCCTCTGATTGTTCAATTATGTCTGAAATTCCTCTAACTATTCCAACCAGTATATTTCCCTTTCCCCTCCCCTGTCTGGCTACTGCTTTTGCAAATCCGAAACCTTCCATTTCTACAGCAGATGTATCATTATAATGATCTGTTAGTATTTTTCCTATTCCCGATTCATAATGTTCAACAATTTGTTCGCCTGATGCAATAACACCTAAATCTGCCTTTATATCCTTTGAAAATTCATTTTTCAGTAAAAGTTTCCAATTTTCCTTTCTTCTTTCTTTTTTTGCAATCTCCGACAACACAAACGTGGCCACCGCCATATCTGGCCTGGCTTTAAAGGCTTCTTTTTCGGATTTGCCTCCTTCATAGTAATAAATTTTTTCGGCAAATACGACATCCCCTATTTGAAAATCCTTTGGTTTTCTTGACCCTGCGATGCCTGTAAACATTATAACTTTGGGAGAAAAATTTGAGATCGCTCTTTCCGTTTCTTGAGCTACATTAACATTTCTTGCTCCACATTCGCGAATAATTACAGATGCGATTTTGCTTCCGTCCATTTCAAATATCCCTTTCTCATAGTCCGTATCATCCACATCAGCCTCTACAACATTTACTAGGTGATCTCTAACAGCCTGGTATTCCTCTAAAATTGCTGTTAAGATAACTATGACCGGTAATTCAGCTATTTTTTTGTCTGTTTCTTCCTTTGAATCAATAGTTACTGACACCATGTCTTCAATAGGGCTCTTCAATTTCCGGAATGCTTTATGACTTTTAATTGCTTTATGAGGGATCAACTTGACCATATTCAGCCTAACCCTGTCCTCAAAAGCCAAATCTATTGAAGAGATAATCGTTTCTTTTTTTGCTTTTTCAAGCATATAAAGAAACTCTAGTGTCGGATTAGGGGCAATGGTAACTTTTATCTTTCTGTTTCTGTTTCTTACAAGGCTTCTATTGATAAACGTTATTAGCTCAGTGTCAATACTGTCACTACCGAGCATAGAAACCGGATATGTCCTCTTGATCTCATCTTTACCATTTTCGTATATAACATCTTTATGAGCAGGCAAATCTGCATGATCGTTAAAAAACATTATTGAGCCCTTCCTTCTTTGTTTTTCGTTCACCTTAAACCAAACAATAATTTTATCAAACCTGTTCTGTAATGGTACTTTTGAAGCAAAGTGATCCCCATTAACCTGGCTTATCGAAATGTGATGGATATAAACAAAAAATTTTGTAATATCGAATTGCGCCAGCTCGGCAATTTTATTTGCTCTCTCTTTTAAAATAGTAATTCGATACGGATCTAATTCTTTGTCAATCTTTACAGAAATTCCAAAGTAATTTTCAAGGTTTGTCATATACTTGTCTTATATAATTATTATAGAATTGCTTGAGATGAAACCCACTCATTATTTAATTGAATATGTTTCAATCAATATATAAATCTGACAGGATTCAAAATCTCAGACCGCGCCATGTCTTTTTGAAGCCGTGCGTATAAGCTGTGGTAATAAAACAAGGGAGTAAGAAAATGAATTCCTAATCTATTGATTTGGATGGTGCAAAAAAAACAGTCATTGGCTTTATAGGGCGGCTTTAAAGATTAATATTTTAGCAAACTATGCAAAAGGTGTTTTAACGGAATTTAAATGTTAAGTCTATGAACTCTAGCATAAGCGCCAAGTCCCAAAGAATATTTGGTATTAATTAATGTGATAAAACTCATGGGCACCTCTTTATCTAAGGCCCTATCGCAGGCTTTGCCATTGGGGTGTCATTCTCGATAGATCCGTTTATTCATAACTTAAACACTGCCAGGAAAAGGGTAAGGGAATTTCTAACGACAATAAATTTGATTCTCATACAACCCATCTCATTTTTGTCAACCCACCTGCATACCGTCGCATTCGCCATTAGCAATTGACTCTTTCGCCCTCCTTTTGATAAAATCCTTCCGCTACCTTTAGAAAAAGAATTTTATGCGAAAGATTATCGTGACGCAATTCATCACTCTCGATGGCGTGGTAGAAGCCCCGGGTGGCAATGAGACCCCTCATCCGCACGGCGGGTGGCAATCAAAATACAGAAGTCAGGAAGGTGGGAAGTATAAAGCAGATGAGCTGGCCAGTGCAGAGGCCTTGCTGCTGGGTAAGAACACCTATCAGCAGTTTGTGAAGTACTGGCCAGGCCAAAGTGGCAATCTCTTTGCCGATCGTATGAACCAGTTGCCAAAATATATCGTATCCCGGAGCCTGCAGGAGGCGGGCTGGGGCAACAGTCATATACTTCGTGATGTGATCAATGATGTGTCCGCACTTAAAAAAACCGGTGGAGGGGATATACTTGTTTATGGTAGCGCCACGCTATCCAAATCACTATTTCATCACGACCTGGTAGATGAACTGCGGCTGATGATTTGCCCGGTAGTAGTTGGCGGCGGACTGAAACTTTTCGATGATGACCGTGAATTAAAGAATTTTGACCTGAAGCAGGCCCACAACCTGGGTAACGGCGCTATTATCCTGGAGTATTTGCCGATACACTGAAGGTGGTCACGGTCTTATATTTCAGCTATGTGCGGGGCTTCCCTTTATACAGCTCTTCCCTGTACCCAATCCCCCACTTCGCAATCTCATCAATGATCGGAGCAAGGGTACGGCCATGCCCGGTTATCTCATATTCGACCGTCACGGGTTTTGTATCCAATACCCTGCGCGTGACCAGTCGGTTTATTTCCATATCCTGCAACTCTTTCGACAACATTTTAGCCCCGATCCCGTCTACCTCGCGCAGCAGGTCCATAAAGCGCAGGCTATTGCTTTGCATCAGCGTGCCCAGGATGTGAAACTTCCATTTGCCCGACAATATCTCCATCGTATCCCTGATCGCCTGCATCCTTTTCTGGCAAACAGCATTGCTGTTGAGTATGGCTTTCTTTTTCATATACGTATAGCTGAGCTGCAAAGCTATACTTAATATAGCCACGAGGAAAGCTGGTTTCTTCAAGGAAACCAATTTCTGAATGGAAACAGCTGGCTTTTGTAAACCAATTAGGGTCTAGTTTTGTTATACCAGCACAATAATTAATTAATCAGCTATGACTTTCCAGGAATACAGTACCCTTTTTGAAAACATCTTACATACAGATAGCCCTCAGCCGCCCTACGACAACCCACAGTACCTGGATTATGCGAAACTTAACTGGTCGCGCATGAACCGTTGGTTTAAAACAGGCAGGCTGCTCGATGAACTGATCGCCCTTATTCGCCAGATCGATCAGCCACAACACTGGATCGTGATTACCGAACCCTGGTGTGGTGACGCCTCACACAGCATACCTTTTTTTGAAATGATGGCCCGCGAAAATCCGCTGATTACTATCTCTTACGAACTACGCGATACAGCACCCTTCCGGATCGAACAGTACCTGACCAATGACACGCGGTCTATTCCCAAACTCATCATCCGCGATACGCAGGGCACCGACCTGGCCACCTGGGGACCAAGACCCAACGAATGCCAAACCATGTACCTGGCGTTGAAAGCAGAGAAAGCCTCGTTTAATATAGTAAAAGTGCAACTGCAAAACTGGTACAATGCCAACAAGGGGCAGGATATTCAAAAGGAACTGATCGACCTGCTTTCGCCCGTCATCATTCCCGGTTAACAAACTACCGGCATGAAGCGATACAGGTTTTTATTCTTTTTTGTCATTTTTATCACGGTCAACCATTGCATGGCCCAGACAAAAGACCCTAAACAATCAACTACTATCATGACAACAAACACAACCAGCCATAATCCGCTTATCTGTGATCCGGTAGAAGGTATTTGCGGTATACCCGATAGCACAATTGCTAATCCGGTTACTACACAAAAGACAGAAAAGCCGGTTAAGATCATTTATTTCACAGACCCTATCTGCTCCTCCTGCTGGGGCATAGAACCACAATTAAGAAAGCTGAAACTGGAATATGGTCAGCTTATAGAGATTGACTACCGTATGGGCGGCTTACTTCCCGACTGGAGTTACAACAGTGGCGGCATCAGCAAACCATCGGATGTGGCGCATCACTGGGACGAAGTAAGTGTGTATTACGATATGCCCATTGATGGCGATGTATGGCTCGAAGATCCGCTGCACTCCTCTTATCCGCCTTCTATCGCCTTCAAAGCGGCTCAAATGCAGGATAAGGATAAAGCCATTTTATTCCTGCGCGAAATGCGGGAAATGCTGTTTCTGCAAAAAAAGAACCTGGCCAAATGGGAACATATGGCAATTGCCGCCAGTGTCGTTGGGTTGGATACCACTCAACTGAAAACAGATTTTGAGGGAAAAGCAAAAAACTTATTTGAAGAAGATCTAAAGCTGGCCAAAGAATATGGAGTTCGCGGATTCCCGACGATGTTTTTCATCAATGATACAGGCGCCAAAGAAATCGTCTATGGTTCAAAGCCTTACCCGTTTTATGAAACTGCTCTGCTGAAGTTATATCCACAGGCTATTAAATCTGACTACAGTAAAACACCCGAAGCATTGTTCGCCAGATACCCTTCATTAACCGCCAAAGAATTTGCCGAGCTGTCTGGCACACCCCGCTCAGAAAGTGAAAAGACACTTGATAAACTGGTCAGCGACGGAAGGCTGGAAAAGATCACGACAAAAAATGGGGCGATGTGGAAGGTAAAAAATTCAACCCTTTAATGCGGAAAGCGCCAGATGCTCTTCCTGTTTTTTAAACTGGATCTAATCACGGCCTATTAATGATCGCCGTTGTCAGGCGAAGTATGATCTGATAAAACGTTCCGCATATAATCCGGTTCTTCCAGATTATTTTGATAATTTTTAGAGCCCCTTCCAGGCCCGCGATGCATCGCGGGCCTGGAATTGACAGAAGCGTTTGAAAAAAGAATTATTTTATCGGTATTCCCCGGCCTTATTCTCTTACTTTTCTTGTGGTTCGCAAGGTGCCTTGTTTTTCTCCGATTGAATCTTTAAAGAATATACATTAAGCATAGGCCGGAGAAAAACACAGCACCGGTGAACCACATCGGCCTGCCGGCCGTGGAGGCAAAAAGGTCGATTAACAGGATGATGCAAACATTTATCCAGGTACCATACTAAAACAATGAATTTTCAGTATTCCCCGGGCACCAGTGATCCTTTACCATCCTAATAAACACGAACAAAGCTGATCCCCAGCGACATATTCTCCCCCTCTTGCAAATCACCGGGATTTTTATTTTATTAGAGTTCATTTTAATAAGTACTGGGGCTGATTATATAGCAAATCACCCATCAAACCGATCCGAACCATGAAGAAAAATACCCTTACCGCTTTGCTCCTGGCTACTGCCACAGCAACTTTCGCCCAGCAGTCCAGCCAGGTATCGATAGGTGCCGGCCTTAGCAGCTCTTCTTCCGATGTAAAAAAAGGAGCCTATGCAGGCAATGGATTCAATCTGCAGGGCGATGTATTCATACCTTTTCTGCATAAAGACGGGTTTGCGCTTGGGGTAGTCGCCGGCGGTAGTTTTTATACTTCCAAAAGCCTTATCCCGGATGCCGGCAGTACGCAATCGGCTTATAAATTATATAATGGCAGTCTCACCGTTGACAACCAGCAGAAAGGCTCCTCCACTAACAATGGATTTACAGCCTCAGCCGGATTGCAGGCCGCTTTTTTGCTCGGCCGGATCACCCTTTCACCTTCTCTCAGCGGTGGTTACTTTAATCTCAAACAGGATGGCTATGCACAACGGGCAGCTGTAGATGGTAAGCCTCTCACTCTTCAGGAGTCAGTCGCGGCGAAGCATTCTGGTTTCATTACCATTCCACAGGTCAGAATCAGTTATCCGCTCACCGGTCAATTGGGCATCTATGCTTCATCTGCTTTTCTGATGGGTCCCAAAATCACTACGGAGCAACGCAGGCTGGTGCCTGCAGGTGGTTTTAATGATCAGCATACCTACGAATCTCAGCAGCTTTCTACCGGCACCATGCAGAGTCAGAAAATCCAAACCAACTACCGGGCATTGAATGTAAATGCCGGTCTTAGCTGGGCGCTGGGTAAAAAATCGGACCGTGCTGCAAAAAAAGGAACCAACCCGGTTTATAGTGGCAGTGGCAATTCGGGAAATAACCCGCTTTACAATGGCATGGCCAAACCCGGTAGTCCTATCGGAGGCATTGTGGTCAAAGGAGGTAAAAACCCCGGTGGAAACATGCTGGTAGTATCCAGCAATGAGAGTGGCGAATTTGAGTTAAACGGATTGGAAGCAGGCGAGTACCAGTTTGTACTCTCTGCTCCAGATGCACCACAGGGTAAAAGCATCAATGAAAAAGGAGTAAAACGGGTCAACGCATCCGAAATGGCCAAACCGGGTACCCCAATCGGAGGTATTGTAGTCAAAGGCGGTAAGAACCCAGGCGGAAATATGACTAACCTCACCGTTGACAGGAATGGCAATATCCGCTTTGAAGTACTGGAAGCCGGTAATTATAAGTTTATGGTAGAGACTCCTGATAATACCAACCAGCAAAAAACGAAAAAGAAGACTGTAGAAAAAGCGACCAGCGGTTTGAAAGACACACTGAAGACGAATGTCTGACGGGTTCGTTTATGTTTCAATCGTGACCACCGTTCCCTGCTGATTACTCTCAATTACCAACAGCCATCTTAACTGACTGGCCCGGTGTTGTATATTTTTCAGGCCATTACCTGCCGATGCGCTGGCGGTATCAAATCCGTCTCCATTATCGCGGATAACCAGTTTTTTTCTTTTCGCCTTTATGCTCAAAGTCAGTTCAATTTTGCTGCTATTGGCATACTTGATTGCGTTATTAATCACCTCCTTTGCAATCAAGAGCAGGTTTCGTTTTTCTGACTTTGTTACCAGGTCTTCTATCTTATCTGATTCTATGGTGCAACTGAGTTCGATATTTTTTGCCAGGCAAAGCGGATGAGCAAATTTTTTGATCCGTGCCACCAGTTCCTCCACGGTATCTTTTGAATCATCCAGTATCCATATCATATCCCGCAGACCGGCGCTTGTTTGCGTCAGCGATTCTTCGATGTTTGTAAGATGCTGTTGCGGGTTTTCCTCCTTTATTGCCAGGTGAGTAAATATTTTGATCGAATTGAGATTGCTGCCTATATCATCATGAAGATCTATGGCGATACTTTTCCGGATCTGCTCCTGCTTACGCATCTGCGTGATCCGGAACCGGTAAAGAAAATATACAGCACCTATAATCAGTGCCAGCACAGCCAGCTTGAATGCCAGGGTCTGAAACCATTTAGGCGAAAACACCAGTGTTGTGGTAAGAAATTTTTCCGGCCATTCTTCAGACGGATAGCGGGCCCGGATATATATGGTATATTTTCCGGGAGCCAGGCCAACAAAAAAAATGGCATTTCTGTTTCCTAAATCAATCCAGTGCTCATGCAATTCCTTTATCCTGTACTGATACTCGATTTTGGAAGACTGAAAAAAAACAGGAGCGGAAAAGGTCAGGCGGGTTTGGGTAACGTTGTTCGGGATGTTGAAATGCGCCAGGCGGACATCAATTGTATCAATTTTTGATCCGTCGGCCATATCCACTACAAGATTGTCAAAGAAAAGCGGTATGCCGGCTCTTTTCTCATTTAATAACGAAGGATTGATTATAGATAGTCCCCTCGTTCCTCCGGCATAGATATGGCCATTAAAAACAGCCCCGGTATTTTCCTCAAAACTATTGCTCTGCAGCCCGTCGCTTTCAAAATAAGACTCATACCTGTCAGCATCCTTCAGGTGAAAAACAGATAATCCATTGTTGGATGTTACAAACAACAGGCTATCCTGGTAAGGAAGTAGTTTATAAGTGCTGTTGCTCGAAAGTCCGGAGCCTGTGGTGAGTTCCTTTACAATATTAAATGTCTTATCCAAAACAATAACCCCCTGTCCATATGAAGCTACATAATACAACGAGTCCGAATCATACATATCAAAAAACAGCGAATACGCTTTTTTAGATACGCTATTTACCGGCGAAAAATTTTTAACTAATTCCAGTTGGCCATTAAACACGGTCAGCGATTGATCACCAGCCACCCAGAGATTTCTCTTTTTATCGACATACAGTGCATTAATAACGTTTTCTGAAAGCCCGCCAGCAGGATTATCATCCAGTATCCTGCGGATCCCTTTTCCCGGCTGCCAGATAATAACCCCCTTGAAATTCCTTGTTCCCAGTGCAATCACTGAATCGTTTAACCGGACATGGCAATTGAAAACAAACTGTTTGCCACTAAACTCCTTATAGATTGCCGGCAGCGGGATAAGCCGATTGTTTCTCCATACAAAGCTTCCATTGTCGTTTGATACAATATTATTTCCTTTCGGATCTGTAAAAGAATGGTAATAGTTTATGCCGGGAGAAATATTCCTGACCGTTCCTGTATAACTGTTTATGAAGTATAACCCGTTTTGCCCGCCAGCATAGGTTATTGAATCATTTTTGGGATCAATGTAGTAGAAGATGTTCCATCCTGTCGGTCGAAGTAGCAGACTGATACATGCGGTAAAAAGGCGAAACTTCATTCCTAGCGTAAGCGAGTCCCTGGTGACATGCCAGCCAGAGATTATCCTGGCGATCAATAAAAATGGAATACACAGAGCCCACCCAATCTTCCGGCGACAGGCTGCTGTTTTCACTCAATCGTTCATAACTGTTATCTGCCAGATCTATGCGAACAACTTTTTTGGCATCGCTTATCCATATCCGGCCGCTTCTTTCCTGGAAACAGGAGAAAACTATACTCCCCAGCACACCGTTGAGAAAATTCAATCGGTTATTCGACACGGTGACTTTATTATCCATTGTCAAATCCAGTAGCTGCAAACCGCTGGTACTGGCGGCCAGTACTTTCCCATCTTGTAATACACAGGCATCCAGGGTCCTGAATGACGCCTCTGTACTGCCGGTCCGGGCTATCATTTCACTCCTTTTCATATCCATGACAAATACGCCACCGCTTCGGGAAAATATCCAGGCCAGCTGATCTTTTAAAACAACCCTGTCGATGGCCTGATCCTGCAGGCGAATGAAGTTCCGGGCGGGTTTTAAAACCGGCTGTTGCCCGGCAGAAAAATCAAGTGTAAAAAAACCGGCTGTACTGCCGATGTAGATGGTGTCATTATAATTAAAGAAGCAGTTGAACACAACCCGGCTCATGCCCGGATCACGTTGCTGATCGTATCGAAACCAGGTACTGGCAGTACGGTAATCGATACCGTCGATGCCTCCATAGGAGGTAAGGACCCAGATACTATGGCGTATAGTATCAACAACGAGATCACGGATATCGGAACCAGATAAAGTATGGCTATTTCGGTTATCTTTATTAAAGATTATATTTCTCCTGCCATCGTACCTGTTCAATCCATCCTGTGTTCCTGCCCAAATGAATCCATAAGGATCCTGTACTATCTTCCTGACATATGTGCTGCTCAATCCTTCGTTTTGAGAAACGTGATTGATCTGATAGCGTAAAACGTTTTGGCTAAAAGCCTTTTCGTATGACGCAAAAAAAAGGATAAGAATAAATAGTCTGACAACTATCATAAACAGCGTTAAATGAAAATACAACAAAAATGCGACTGGTTATTTGTGTTCTATATCCAGGAAGAACAGACATTAAGCATAATACTCAACAGGCTGTTTGACACACTTTGTCAGGCTGGCAATAAGCCGGCACATTCAATCTGGGTGATCCGTCAAAAAATTGTTACTGAAGATGGTATCAAAGGGCGTTTCATTCCGGATGTGCAGACTTTCGATGCCGATGGCGACCCATCGGCACTGGTATCCGTACCCATGGAGCTTATGGGCACGCATGCGGATGATCCGGATGCCTGGATTGCTGCTCTCCGGTATATCCTTACTAATGTAATACACAGCCGGAAAGCCATCTTTACCTGGTCGCATGGTTGTGGTTTCGGGGTAAATGTGAGCGATTACGAAATAGCAAAGTCCCTGAGACATGAGTTAGCCCGCTTTCCCGATAAAATTGACAGGAGAGGAGGAATCACAGAAACGGTACCCAGGCATATTTTGCTGAATGCGCAGCAATTTGATCAGATAAGTGACCCTCACCGGAGATTCCTGTTGGAGAATAAAAACCTGAAACCGCTGCCTACCGATAAAAAACTGCAGAGAAATGAGTTTTATATCGTTGAAAGAGGTGAAAACTTTGATTGCGGAAAGTTGGAACTCCTCTGGATGTCTGATTTTGCAAAAGCGCTGGAAGATCTGAACCTGGAAAAGCCTTTTGACCTTATGATCATGATTAACTGTTACATGCAGTTGTTTGAAAACGGCTATATGCTTCGCCGATCAGTGGATACGCTGATTGGGCCCGAAACCACGATGTGGGCGTATGGATATGATTATGGAAAAATTTTCGGTTATGTTGAAGAAAACCCTGGTATTGATACGGCAGCACTCTCTCAGAAAATTGTAGCAGATTATATCGCCATGCATACAAACATGGGGCATCAGCAATATCTTACCGAAACAATGCTATTTGCCAATAAGCTGGATAAGTATGAGCTTATTAATAAAGAATTGCAGTATACTACCGAAGAAATATGCAATAGGATTGATGAGCTTAAGCCTGTGATAAATGGGCTACGCGATATTCCTTATTTTAAAACGGTCTCGCGGAGAGGGGGGCTTTTTTTGCTTGACCTGGAGCTATGGATAAAAACGCTGTATGAAAAACAGCTGTTACTCAACTCCGATACAGCCAGGCTTGACGCATTTCTGGAGTTGAAAAAAAAATCACGGATTGCAGAACATGTAGGGGCCGAAATTATTAGTGCCGATAATGCCGGCCCGGAAAATTCGGTTATGGAGGCTGCTCGCTTTTCTTTCCGGCAGGTATCACGTTAACGGCTGCAGGAAAATTTGGCTGGTGTGAATATTTAAGCGGCACCAGAACCTCACCCTTTCAGCAGGTTTCGAGTTGGGATGAATTTCTGAAACTGCTGAACGGATAAAGTCTCTACTACCCAAGATCAGGTGGTATCTTAACCTCCTTCGATACAATTTCCACATCTTCAAAAACCTTTTTTGGCGCCAGTGATTTGAAAGAGATCACATTTACTTTTTCGCCGGTTGCCAGCTCTTTAAAAACCACGGTTACCGAATACGCGGGATTGCCCGAGAGTTCCCGGCCCAAAACGATCGTCCGGTGTTTCTGGTCGTCGAGTTTCATGTCATGTTCTGCCATGTTGGTAGTTTTTAGGTTAAATAATAGAAATATTAAAACAGAGGAGTCTTAGTTAATAGAGACCAGCTGTCTCCGCACAGCTTCGAGGATCATTCCCACCCGGCTCTGAACATTCAGCTTTTCAAACAGAGCCTCCCGGTATCCGTCAATCGTTCTGGGTGACAGGTGCATGCGGGTTGCAATCTGCTTGTACGTAAGATCACTCCCGGCGAGTATCAGAAATTCTTTTTCCCGGTCAGTGATATGAGGCGCGGTTTCAACAGATTTCAGCAGGCGCCGGTAATTAATGTTAGAGGCATCGCCATTGTACAGGCCGGTTGTATACACTTCATTTAATGCACGCTCCAGTTCATCGGGGTGAACGTCTTTCAGCAGATAAGCGGAGCAGCCTGATTTGAACATATTAATAACGGTGGTATCATCGTCACGTACAGACAGGGCCACCATCCTGCATTGCGGATAAAGCCGGCTGATCACCTTAGCTGCTTCAATACCATCCTTTTTCGGCATATTCACGTCCATCAGCAACAGGTCGGGTTTGGGCTCAATCCGGGCCAGCTCTTCCAGCAGCTGCTCGCCATTGGTAGCCTGCAACACAACGCTAAAGTGTTCGAAACTATTGATGAGCAGGGTCAGCGATTTTACAAAAAGCGACTGGTCATCGGTAATTCCTACAGTGATCTTCATACCTGTTAAATTAACCAAATTGGCTGAATGAACATTTCTTTCCAGAAAAACCATACATACGGATGAATAGATAATTCATGCAAATTCCGTAATACTCACTCTTCTGTCAACCAGTAAATCCACGGAATAAATACGGGTTTTTTCCCCTTGCCTGTCACATTTGGTCGAGTGTACTTTAGCAACTGAATCGGTTACTTCTTCTTTCATCTAAACCTATCTCTCATGGCCAAAGCGAGCAAAAGGAAACCGGCTTCTAAAAAGAAGGCGGCCCCCCGTAAAAAAACCAATGAGTCTGCCATCACGATGGTAAACCTCAACAACACTATTTCTTCTATACCAGCAAGGCTGGCCGCCGTATCCGTTTCCGCCAATGTAGGTGTCACTTTTTTCGGGGGGGTGGGAACCGCCACCGTTGCACTTTTCAGGGGTGGCTTACTGATCAATATGCAAACCATCACCGCCTCCGGATCGGTCAATTTTTCGGATGTGGCCCAGTTTGACCGGATTACGGTAGACGGAGTCGGCACCGGTACCGGCGCCAATGCTACTGTCATCAATATTAGTGTGCCCACATCACCGGCAACGCCTACCAACTTCCCTGCCGGGGAGTTTCACATTGGCTATATCGTTATTTAACCTATTAACCTGTTTTTATGAAACCGAATCGGGTATTATTAATTGTATTGGTCTCCACTTTCCTGATTGCTGACGTAAAGGCACAGGATGAAGAAAAAAAAGGAGTATTTACTGAAGAAGCGCTCTCCTCAGGAAATTATAAAGATGTATTCCGCAGCTTTTTTCAGCTGGCATTTAATCAACTGACCTCTGAAAAAAAGGAGTTTGCCTTTGCTACCAATCCCTATGCCATCATGGTAAAAATGGATGAAGACAAACTGGAAATGAGCCAGTATCTGAAATACACCTGGCTCCGGCGCTTCAATATTTCCTTTGCCGGAAAGCTGAATGAAGAAAACAGGTTTAATGGGTTCTCTTCCGGTATAAAATATGCCATCATCAACCAGCGTGACGAAACAGTCTCCAGGTTGTTTTTGCAGCAAGCCCTGAATGCCAGTGCTGAACGCACCAGCCTGAATCAGGCATTGAGCGCCTACGTACAGTCTTTTTCCGGTGATGGTGCTTTGCAGGCCAACAATGAGGTAAACAGCATTATGAATGGCGATGCCAAATTCAAAGACCTTAGCCCTTCTCTTCAGAGCAAACTGAAAGAACTGGCCGGAAGCGGCAATTTCAATAATCTCAAAAAGCTTATCGAAAAAAGCAATGATTTCAACCTGAAACAGGTAGCTATCGATGACTACAATGCCATTAAAACGAATTTTCAAAAACGCTGGCTGGTTACCCTTGGTGTAAGCGATACAACCTACACCGATCAGTTCAGATTTTCGACAGTCGTATTATCTGCGGAGATCCTAAAAGGTATTTCCAATCCCGGCAAAAAAGTAGACGTAGAACTCAGTATCAACGGCGGTTACAATTTCGTCAACGACACACTGAAAGCCGGTCGCGATCTCGACCGCAGGGCATTGCAGGTCGAATCTGGCTTCAACTTTATCTTCAATGACGGCGCCGTTTCCTGGGCCGAGTTTAAGGTGAGCGGCGAGTACAACCGGGTTTTCAAAGGCCTGTATGCCGATGAGCGAAAGGATCTGCTCACCCTCAATGGTACTTTGCGTCTTCGCTTATTCAGGGATCTCTGGCTGCCCATCGAAATAAAGTATGATCCCAAAAAAGGACGCCTCTTTGGCCTTCTCGATGTACGGTTCAACTTTACAGCTTTAAGCAGGAAATAACCATTGCTATGAAAGCATTCGTTTTCATTATCCTCATGCTGATCTTTGCCGCGTTGACCGTTGCCGGCGTTAATATCATCCGGCAATCGGAAAAGGTATATGAACAGTCTGTAGCTTTCTCCGAAAAGACACTCGAAAAGCCGGCTGTTACCCCTCCCAGCTACAGCGCAGTCAAAGACGGTTATGCGCAGGCCTTACTGTATTTTACACTAGCCATTGGTGTCTGCCTGTTTGCCCTGTTTTCGGACCGGCTCACGAGTATTTCTCTTAGCCCCACCGGAGGTATTAACCTGATCTTAAAAGATCTTGCCAGCCAGGTTAAATCACTTACCCAGGTAAGTAACGAGCAGCAACGCATTTCGGTCGGGGCAGGCGGGTCGGCACCACAACCGCTGATCCGCCATCTGAGAGAGGAAAATAAAGTGATCGGCCTTATTGGCGATATCGAAAAAAGCCATCAGATTACAGATAACCAGAAAGGCCGGTGGGGTGGCTCGGCTGTCAATAATGGACGAAGCCTTTCGGCCTTTATCTATCCCGATGATGACGGGTTATTTAAAGTGCGTCTGGAAGTGAGCAGTACCGATCCGGGCAAACCACTCAAAAACCTGGTCAGGTTCCATCTCATCAATAATTTTAAAAACCCCGATCCCGCCATAATTCCCGTCAATGGCAAAGCAGTATTGCTGCTGGAAAAAGTGTATGGCCCTTTTACCGTAGGAGCCGAAATAGATCAGGAAAACACGCAACTCGAACTTGATCTGCAGCAGGTAAAAGAAGCGCCGAAAGGATTCAGGTGAATTATTCAATCTCTTTCGGTTCAATTCTTCCATACCTGTATGCCAAATGCAGGCAGCTCTATGGATAGTTTTCCCTGTTGCAGACGTTGTCTGTCTTTTTCTCCGAAGATGGTTTTCATTTTCCCACTGCCATCAATGGATAATACGGCCTTTTGTGCCACTCCTGACAGGTTCACAACAACTATTGCTCTATTCTTTCCCGCCCTTCTCTCAAAACTCAGCACGCTGTCGTTGTTGTTGGCAATTGCTTCATATTTTCCGGTAGCCAGTGCCCGATAAGCTTTTTTTAACCGGATTATATTCCTGTAATGATTCCAGAGCGAATTGGGATCTTTCCGCTGCTCTTCCAGCGAAATACCATCGCGAGGTTTCAGGTTTGTACTATCCCACCAGGGGCCGGTATTCTTATACCAAAGCGCCATGCCCGGCCCGTTGGCTTCCGTATACCAGTCAAATGCTTCGCGAATGGGAATATCATTTCCATCTGTCATGCCATGAATGGCCTTTCCCTTCATCCCGATCTCCTGCCCATAATAAATAGACGGTATACCGCCCATAAGCAGGTTGAGCGTTGCTGCAATCCTGAGCTGTTGCTGGTTAATATTCTTAACAGAAGCAAATCGTGGAGTATCGTGGTTTTCGAGAAAAACGACCTGTTGTCCGCCTGCAGGCAAATGCAAAAAAGTACTATCCGCTGCTGCCAGTATTTTTTTCTTATCAAACGACTCAATGGCAAACTTCAATCGAAAAGCGAATACACGGTCTACAGCGCCTTTGGTAATATAGTCATATCCATATGACCCCCAGTTGGCCTGCTCGGCAACAATCTGCAGGGCAGGGTTCTGTTTTCGCAGATTAGTGAGCAAAGGCGTCCAAAAATCGCGAAACAGGTTAGTGAGCCTGCCGGCATAGTCCAGGTCATCCATCATGTGATCAAGACGAAAGCCATCTACTCCATCGTCAAACCGTCCATCTCCATTGGGATCTACCCAAAATGCCAGTACTTTCTCCGTATACTCTTTTACTGCCGGGCTCCGCATGTCCACTACTGCAATCTGTTGTTTGGTGTTATTATAGGTGGTAAATTCAGGAAAGTCAAAAAAGTACCAGGGCTGACGTTGCTCTTTGTCTTTATAAAAAATATAAGGGCTGTACGGTGATGAGGGATTCTGATAAGAATCTTTAAACCAGGGATGCCTGCCGGTTACATATTGCATTTCCACATCCTGGTAGATCTTCATCCTGCGCCGGTGCACTTCTTTTACCAGGGTCAGGTATTCCTGTATTGAGCCATAAGCAGGATCGATCTTTTCAAAATCGGTAGCAAAATAATTATGATAAAAATCTGATTGATACAGCGGTGTAAGCAGGATGGTCGTTACCCCTAGATCCTGCAGGTAATCGAGTTGCTGGCGCATTCCCTCCAGGTCACCATGGCCATCACCATTACTATCGAAAAAGCTGCGTTGAAAAACATGATAGATAATTTCCGGCTGACTGTAGCCTTTTGCAAATTGTAGCGAAAAGGCAAGGCAAAGCAATAGTTGTTTCATATCAGCTTATTTTTCTTTGAACGTAACCTGTCGCAGTATGGTCTGTGACACTGGCTGCAGGGTGATGATTTCTGTCTTTTTCTTAGTAGGATTGAACGCAGATGTTTTAAACAACAACTGACCTTTTTTAACCTGTTGAATGGGTTTGCCTTCGTAGGTATATACCACCAGTGCCGAAGGCGTATACATTAAATCAGTAAACCCTTTTATCGAAAATGCTTTGGTATGCTCTGCAGTAGCTGGCAGGGCATGCGCCAGCACCAATGGGCCATAGGTAAAATAGTATTCGCTGTTAAGGTCCTGCTCCGCTTTGGGTACAGCCACAAAGTCCAGTTTGATTTTCTCTGTGTCTTTCCATTTTTTTCGAACAACGATGTACTCGCCTTCCAGGGTATACTCGGTATTGAGTTTAAAGGAAGCTGCCCAATCCGGTTTACGGATCTTAAGGGCAAATTCTGCACCGCTGGCTTTTACTTCAAAAACGATACTGTTGGAAAAAGGGTAACTGGTCACCTGTTTGATCACTACTGTTTTACCATTGACAGAAGTGGTCAGTTCAGAAGGTCCCAGCAAAGAAGCCACCAGGTCCTGCCCCTGCCGGAGCCACATATACTGAATATAGTAGGGTGTTATCCGGCCTGCATTGGGTACACAGCATACGGCAGCATCCTGGTGTACCGGCGAATATTTATAGCGGGTTTGATGTTTTACGAGCGTATCACCATTCAATCCTCCGGTCATGTAGTAAGAGTTATCCGATTTCAGGTAGGCAATGCAACTGAGCTCCGGATGCCGGGCGCCCTGTGCTGCATTAAAAAACAGGCGCTCGATCTTATCGCCATACTCTTTCTGGCCGGTTTTGATCAGCAATTCGGCATAGCTATGCAGCAATTCATGCAGCGAACAATACTCGTAGCCGCGGGTGGTGGCATCTGCTTTTTTTCCGCCGATCCACTCATCACCCACAGGTCCGCCGGTTGCTGTAGTGGTTTGTGTAATCTTTTGCAAAAAGTTCTTCAGTGCTGCCCCCAGTTGCGGGTTACCGGAAATGTAATAGGCCGCAGCTACGGTACGTAAGTGTTCATAGGTATGCACGCCATGCCCTTTCAATGCCAGGGAGACGTCCATCAGTTTCTTGTACTGCGCATCTTCATTCAATATGTGTTGCGAAAAGTCTTTATAGCAAAAGAGCGCATAATCGAGATAAGCTTGTTTGCCGGTGATTCGATACAGGCTTTCCAGCACATCGGTAAAAGTAAGGCCATGTGAAAGTCCGCCCACATCGGGTTTTTGTGAATAAAACGGACGCGATTGATTGATGGGATAATACTGCATCACATTCTGCACGGCTCTTTCAATAGCTGTCAACACGTTTTGATCCTGTGTATAATCGTACCAGGCCAGCAATCCTCTCAGCACGGTTGTCTTGGCCCACAACTCACCGTTTTCATTATCGAACTGATAACGCAGATCCTTATCATATATACCCAGGTAGCCATCGGCATCCTGCGTGGAAAGCAGGTAGCCGATTGATTTTTTTACCCTGGCCAGGTGATAACTGTCATTGGCCAGGATCGCACTGCGGATATACCCATCGAGCCAGTTGCCCTGTGTTTCACTATTCCACCAGAGAAACTGCACCTGCCAGTCACCTTCCACACCCAGCGCGCCCACATCCTTGCTTTTTACATTTTTGGTCAATCGTTGTTTACCATAAATATCATCCTTCAAAATAAGATCCGGCACGAGGCTGTCGAGGTGGCCGGTAAAACCAGCCAGGTTTTGCTGTAATTGTTGCAAAAGCCATCCATCGGGTTTTACAGCGCCGAAAGGCAATGGCTGATATGCTTCTTTTATTGGCTGTTGCTGCTGAAAAGGATCTGTCGACTGTGCCATCAGGTTTATATTATATAAGAAACAATAACTGATCGTAAAGACTATACTTCGTTTCCATACCGGTATTTGCATAACAACTATTTTTTTGAATGCAGATATGCCTACCATATTCTGCATCTGATGTACTATTATTTGACGGCCTCAATGCCTGATTCATTGGCCGGTGGAGGGGTAGCCGTATTCCAGAGTTCATCCATTTGCTCCAGCGTCTTATTTCTCGTTTCGGGTACATATTTGCCAACAAACAATAGTGCCAGCAAACAAAGCACCGCAAAGAGCAGGAAGGGAAATGCTCCATGAAATGTTTGTTGCAGCCATTTATCGCCGGTCAGTAAGGGAAAGGTTTGTGATACTACAAAGTTGGCGATCCATTGTACAAACACAGCCAGTGATAAAGCCAGGCTTCTGACCCGGTTAGGGAATATTTCAGACAACAGTACCCATACAACCGGCCCCCATGAAATAGAAAAAGAAGCCATAAACAATAAAAGGAAAGGTAAAAGCCAGGCGCTGGTAATCTGATAGTAAGCCGCTATCCCCACAATGGCCAATGCGATGAACATACCTGCCGAACCGATATAAAGCAACGGCTTCCTCCCAAGCTTATCAACGAGGTAAATGGCTACAATGGTAAATATCATGTTTACGACACCCAGCAGGCTTGTTTGCAGCAATGAGCTGTCGGTATTACTGCCAAAGCTTTTAAATATTTCAGGTGCGTAATACAGTATAGCGTTGATACCGGTGATCTGTTGAAATATGGAAAGACCAATACCTACAAACAGCGCCAGGCGCAGGCTGGGTTGCAACAACGTGCGCCAGCTGGTTTTTTCCTGATTTTTTAAAGAATCAAGAATCTGCTGGCCAGTACGGGTGGCTGTTTCTTTATTATTAAACCGTTCCAGTATAGTGAATGCCTTTACCGGTTTATTTTTCATGAGCAGCCAGCGTGGGCTTTCCGGAATAAAAAAGAGCAATACCATATAAACTATAGCAGGAATAGCCTCGGAACCAAACATCCATCTCCATCCTTTGTACAGATTCCATTCTTCGTCTCCCTGCAGGGCGATAAGATAATTCACAAAGTAAACAGTTACGATGCCGATCACTATAGCCAGTTGGTTATAGGCTACCAGTGATCCTCTTTTTTCCGGGGGAGCTATTTCTGCTATATACATTGGTACTACCATAGAGGCAATGCCGACGCCCACGCCGCCAATGATACGATAGATAATAAAGGAAGTAAAGCTATCGGGCAATGCGGTTCCAACCGAGCAGATCAGGAAGAGAATGGCCGATACGATCATGCACCATTTTCTGCCAAAACGCGAACTCAGGTAATCGGCCAGCAATGCGCCGAAGAGGCATCCTACCAATGCACTTGAAATGGCCCAGCCGGTTTCGAGTGTATTCAAAGAAAAGTAAGTGGTGAGGTTGCCGATAGCGCCGGAGATAACGGCTGTATCGTACCCAAACAGCAGTCCGCCGATAGCCGCTATCAGGGCGATCAGTCGCAGGTTATTATTGTTCGATACGGGCATGCAATTGTTTTTTAAGCGTGTTCATTAAACGGGCGTTGATGGCCCATTGATCGCCGATGGGTTGTTGTGTAAATGGCAGCGATGGCATATACGGCCGCGGGCCAAATTCAGGGCAAATGGTCAGCTGTGGTTGTTGTCGCGCAAGATTACTGTCAACGATCTGTTGCCACCAGTGCAAAAAGGTTTTTACATGTCTGGCCCATTCCGGCGCAGACGGGTCACTGACCTGTGCGGCCTGCTCATGGCCTACACGTGCATGCAGGTGTGATACCTGCGGAAAGATGGCCGCTAAAATATGCTGCTGATCCTCCAGCAGGCTTTCCGATACGGTACACCAGTGCGAAAAGTCGGCAGCCAGCTCAAGTTCCGGAAATCGCTGCAGGTAAGGTAGTAGGCTACTCGCATGAAAGGAAAACCGGCCACGATGCGTTTCATGTACAATGCGCATACCCGTCTGCTGTGCTACCTGCATACACGCGTCGATAATCCGGCAGTTGTCATCAAATGAATAATGATCCCTGCCAGTATGTGAATTGATAAAATCGGGACGTAGCGCTGCCAGTTCATACAGGCGTTTGGTCATGCGGCCGATATACTGATCAGCTGTTTCGCTGACAGCAGGCAATACCTGCTGGGCTATGAAGATGAATTCCTTTTCGGAACGCAGAAAGTCCAGTTCATAGTTGAGCTCCTTGATAAATGCTTTCGACTCGGGCACATTGATCTCGATACCATCATAACCCGCCTCCTGCACCCGCTCCAGAAACTCTACTGCACCAAACTGTTCCTGTCCCCAATAAGGGCAAACATATTTTAGTTGCATGAGCAGCAGGTATTATGGCTGGTACAAAACGGGGTTGATAGGGCTATTGATGATCTCACCGATGGCCGCTCCCGGGCACCAGGTATTCCAGTCATGTTCCTGATTCTTGTTTTCGGGGTTCTTCAAAATCATATCACGATCCATATAAATGATGGTCATCACTTTCCTCATCTGATTGGAGCTATTGGCTCCGGCGCGGTGAAATACCCAGCCGGAGTGAAAACTGATTTCGCCCAGGTCGAAGGGTTCTATAACATGTCTGAAATCGGTAACACGCAGACGCTGCTGAATAATGGTTTCACTTTCGTCGCCAATAGCCAGCTCCCGTCCTTCTACTATCTGGTGACTGCCGGCGCTGAACTCAAGCGGTCCCATCTCGAATGGAGTAGCCTGCAGGGGAATCCAGGCGGTAACAGTTTTATCCGTTTGCAGTGGCCAGTAGTACTGATCGGCATGCCAGGGAGTGATACCTCCGCCAGCTTCTTTGTACAGCGCCTGATCATGATACAGCCGCACCCCTTCTACCTGCATCAGGTCAGCAGCTATTTTAGCTACACGCCGGCTGAATACCAGTGCCCTGATACGCTCATCCTCACGCCACAGATTAAAAAGCTGCAGAAAAGCCTTTCCATAAGTATCTCTTTCTTCGAGTTTTTGCGTAGCTGTATTAAGCTCCGCTACTTTGGCAGAGATCACCTCGTTAAAGTAGGTGAGCGTAGGTGCATCGAGCACCTCCTTGAGTTTGATATAACGATTGGTTTGATAATAAGCGATCTGATCGTCGCTGAGCGCATAAGGAGTATCCAGCGCTTGCTGAATTGTAGCGGGAATGGCAGACATATCGTATAGTTTCTACAAACATAGACCAGCAGTCAACGACAATCAGGCACAGCAATGCAAATAATAGCACTATATTGACTAAATTTGAACACATAGTGTGATTTCAGGCATATATTGTATGCATTAGTAATAAAGAGATAAAGATTGAAAGCAGCATATGAAGATATTGACAGCAAAAAGGGGGATGCCTCTTTCCTCGCATATGAACTGAATGTTCCCTTCTTTCCATTCAAGTGGCATTATCACCCGGAGTATGAGCTGACACTCATTATAAAAGGAAGTGGCAAACGGCTGGTGGGTGATAGTCATATGAGCTTTGAAGCCGGTGATCTTGTCCTCATCGGCCCGGATATGCCACATACCTGGGTGAGCGATGATCAGCGTAAGCGAAACCGCTCAAGTGCAATCGTGATACAATTCAGCGAGCAGTTTATCGGATCGATGGTGCAGCCGGTTGAACTGGCCGCAATAAGCCGGCTGCTGGCCGACTCTGCCGATGGCCTTTTTTTTACACAGCAGTCTACTAAAAAAATCCGCGACCAGGTACAGGCACTGCCTTCAAAGAAAGGAGTAGAAAAGGTCACTGGCTTATTAACCATACTGGACCAACTGACTACGCAGCGCAAAAGCCGGCTGGCATCACCTTACTATACGGGCGTAAAGGGCAAAGAAAACGAGCATCGTCTGAACAAAGTATGCCGCTATCTGCAGAAACATGCCAGTGAAAAACTGACGGTAAGAAATGCGGCTTCGCTAATTCATTTATCAGACAGTGCTTTTTGTAAATTCTTTAAACGGGCTACCGGTAAAACATTTTCGGATTATCTGAACGAGATAAGAGTAGGTCTTGCCTGCCAGCAACTGAGCGAATCGGATAAGCCGGTAGCCGGTATTGCCTATGAGTGCGGATTTGAAAGCCTCACGTATTTCAACCGTGTCTTTTTACGGAAGAAAAGTGTTACACCAAGACAGTTCAGAAAAGATTATCAGCTTTAAGGATTAGCAGGTCTATCAATCAGCTGCCAGGCAAACAGCTATTGCTGCAGGGCTTATTAATTACGCTGATTATTTCTTCAGCAACTTCATCAGCACCTCATACACTTCCCCTGGCCGCTCAGCTCTTTTGCTGATGATTTTACCTTCGCGGTCAATGATGGCATAATGAGGAATGCCGTTGATACCGAAAAGAGCATTGGCATCCCTGATCATCTGCTCGCTCAGCAGGTAATGTTCTCCTTTTATATCAAGCTGCTCGCGGGCCTTTTGCCAGGCCTTTTCTCTATCGTTATAACCAAAATAGACAAATACAATCTCCTCCGTTTTGAGTTTTTCTTTCAGCCGGGCAGCATTGGGCATTTCGGTTCTGCAGGGGGCGCACCAGCTAGCCCAGAAATCCACATACACTATTTTCCCTTTATATTTTTTAAAAATAGCGGCAAACGAATTGTCGCCGGCAATACTTTCTGACGTTTCTTTTACCGGATCGGCATAATCTCTCCGGGCATTAATGATCTGGTCTTTCAACCAGTTGTTTTTCACAAGTTGGTCATATTGTTCAAACACAGGATTATAAACACTATCTGCGTCCTTCACAAAAAAGGCCATCATTCTCGACAGAAACACCTCGCGTGTAGCACCAGCCAATAAATTGTTTCGGGCAAAGTTGAACAGGTTTGTTTTGTTGGGCTTTTCGCTGTTGGTTTCCTTAAACTTTTTATACATGAAAAAGCTAACCAGGTCATTATACTCTACCGTGTTTAATGCAGCGTATTCATCATTAATTCCTTTTTGCAGCAGTTTGTCCAGAGTTGTATTGTCTACCGAATCCCTGTTTTTGATATTCTCCACCAACGTTCTTTCATATGGTTCGTATGCATACTTTGAGCTGAGCCATTTATAATAAGTATCCGATAACCGGTTTGTTTGCCGGTATTGATCCAGGATAGATTTCTTATATGCTGCATATTCTTTTCGGTACAGCAATGCACTGTCTATACTCTTGTTGCGGATTCCTCCCAGATATTTTTCAGTTATGCTTCTATCCACATAAGTACCGGCATATTGCGGGTAATTGAAATCAGCCGCATTCAAGCCGGTTGCCAGCAAGGGAGCTGTTTTAGAAAAATCGGCCCTTAATTCAAGCTGCTGTCCGCCAACCAGATCAAAAAACTGGTAACCATTCTCTGTTTTAATCATCCAGGAGCCAACCCCCTGCTCGGGAACAGCTACGCTAAACGAATCATTCCGGTCAATCACAACTTTTACCCGCTTATCACGCCATGCCTGGGTAATGTTATGAAAGCCTCCCTGCTCTGAAATATAAAAAACAGAATCCTTATAGTTTTTGGCCGTTCCGGTGATGAGTACCTGTGCATCGGTGCCGCCCGTTGCTAACACCATCGCGAGTGCCGTAAAGAATATCCGCATATTTTTTTCAGGTGTTATTGTGATGCCCGCCCGTTTCAGACACAGTATTACCAGGGTCCTTACTCTTGTTCTTAAAGATAGGGCTTTATTCATTACAACTAAATACATAGTTGTTAATTCATTTTAAGAGGCAGCGGATCAATTCAAACGGCATATCGGGTTAAGTGCATATGATCCGGGAAAATCTCTTTATTAAGAATTATTGGACAAAGCTTCGGGAATTTTGGACAAATTTTCACCGGTTAGTTTCTTCACCTTTGCAATAACCTTTAAATGTTACAAACTATGAAAAAGTTACTGCTGTCGTGGATGCTGCTACTGGGTATCAGCCAGACCCACGCCCAACTTTTCAATCAGGAGGTGAAGCAATTGTACAACGAGGCTGTTGGCAAAAACGATACGCTTCAATTGTATCGCCTGCAAAAAGAGCAAACCGCACTGGATATTCAGAGCACCCGGTTCAGCTACTTACCCAAACTGGCCTTTACCGGCAGTTATACCCGTCTCAACGATGACATCGTTTTTCCGGACAATCTGCAGGGATTGCTGATGGGCACCCAATCATTACTGATCAAGGAAAAACTGGGTTTGCCTTTTAATGCAGACCTGCCTCCGGGTATCAAGCTCCAGGAAGTAGATCCTATTCAACGCAAAGACATACTCAAAGCCAATGTGAATGCGCAATGGCTGCTCTTCAGTGGATTTAAGGTAAGCAATGGTGTAAAAGCCTATCAGCATCAGCAGGAGGCATACAATCAGCTTACTGCCAGGCAGGAAACCAAACTCTGGCTCGATGTATCGGAAGTGTATGACCAGATGGCGCTGGTGCAGGCCGCTAATGCCATCATCAGCTCTTCAGAAAAAATGCTGGCAGAACAGACGCGGTTTGTGAGCGCCGCCATTCAAAATGGACTGGCCACTCCGCTGGAAAGAAAACGTATAGAACTGGCACAACAGAAACTGGATATTAAGAAACTGGAAAATCAAACCAATATGCAGTTGCTGCAGTACAAAATGCATCAGCTCACCGGTACCGCCGAATCTGACCTGAAAGGTCTGCAACCGGAATTATTACCTGTTGCTTACACGGCAGACCAGCCACCCAGTATCCGTCCCGAAATAAAAGCACTGGACGCAGGCATTGCAGCTACACAGTATATGCAAAAGGCTGCGCTCGCCGACTACGTACCCAAAGTAGCCGCATTCGGTCAATATGAATTAAGAGACAAAGACCTTTCGCTGCTTGATCCCCGCTGGTTTGTAGGCGTACGATTGCAGTGGAACATCTTTGATGGTCTTGCTGCCCGCAACAATGCCAAAAAAGCCGTACTGCAAAGACAACAACTGGAAGTGCAGAAAAAAGCAGCCCAGGATATGATACAACTTGGCCAGGATAAACTCAGGGAAGATTACCTGCTGGCCACACAAAAACTTACATTAAAAAAAGCAGAAATAAAGCTGACCGAAGACACCTACGATTTTGTAGACAAACAATACCGTAACGGGCTGGCCGGTCTGACCGATGTACTGGACGCGCTGAACGATATTGAAAAGGCAAGGTTTGAGTACCAGCAAGCCTTATTTGATCAGCGCCGTGCCGGATTGAAGGCGGCCGAACTCAACGGAACCTTATTGAGCAATCTGTAATACTCACCTGCTAAAACTAATCAACATGAAACCTTATTATTCTATATCACTTTTTGTATCATTCATACTAATTCTGGCTTCCTGCAGTAATAAACAACAAAACGCTGCCGGTCCGGAAGGAAAAGTAAAACTGGAGTCCATCAGTGTCACATCCAAGATTGCCGGACGTATTGGAAAGATATATGTGCAGGATGGGCAATCCGTTCAAAAAGGTGATACGCTGGCGGTGATCAATGTACCGGAACTGACAGCCAAACTCGAGCAGGCCAATGGTGCTATCACCAGTGCAGAAGGGCAACTCTCGCTGGCACGCAATGGTGCCACCGGCGATCAGTTGCAGCAGATCCAAAGCCAGCTCGATGCGGCTACTGCACAGTTGGATTTTGCACAACAGTCTTATATACGTATGGAAAATATGTTTAAAGACTCCCTGATCCCTGCGCAGAAGTTTGACGAAGTGAAATCAAAATACCTGGCTGCACAGGCACAGGTCAATGCTATCAAAGCCAAACAGAAAGAAATAGCCAGCGGTACAAGACCCGAAACGATCAATAGCGCCCGTGGCCAGGTAGAGCGAGCCATCGGTGCCCGCAATGAAGTGTTACAGGCTGCCAGCGAAACCGTCATCACAGCTCCCGCCAACATGCTGGTGGAAAGTGTGACACTGAAAGAAGGTGAACTGGCTACACCGGGCTACCCTATTGTAAGCGGTTACCAGAAAGAGCAGGTCTATTTCCGGTTTACCATTGGTGAAAAAAAGATCAATGCCTATCCACTCGGCAAAGAAGTAACGATACAGGTTTCGGGTGTAGACAAAACTATTCCCGCCAAAATCGTCCTGGTAAAACAACTGCCCCGCTATGCAGATAATACCAGCACCGCACCCAACCGTGAGATTGGTGAAGCCTTTTATGAGTTAAAGATCGTGCCACTGCAAGCGGCTGATGCCAGCGGATTATACAACAACTCTTCTGTATTTATTAAACCTTAACGTAGCCGTCATGAAAAAATTTATTCAGCTACTGAAAACCGAATGGAAAAGAATCTTTTCCAATAATGTACTGGTGATGATTTTCTTTGGCGCTCCGTTATTATACGGTGTTATCACGATCAACATGTACAAAGCCGGCAAGGTGACCAAAATGGAAATAGTAGTGATTGATGAAGACAATACGCCTGCCACCGCAAAAATCATTGATGCCCTCAATGAAAGTGAAAGCCTGAAAATTGCCAAAGTACAATTTGATGCCGGCAATATTGCCCGCGAAATGCCCTCAAAAGAATATGTAGCCGTTATCGGCCTGCCGCATGGTTTTGAAGCAGACATTATGCAAAAGCGTTACCCCGAGGTAATGGTTGATATCAATACCGCTAACCTGGTGACCGCCAATTTTGCCACCCGCGCTATACAAACCGTATTGGGTACCATCAATGCAGGCATTGAAATAGAAGCGCTCAAAAAAGCAGGTATGCCGGCCCCGGCAGCGGCACAGCGTTTTGAACCGTTTAAGGTTAACTACAATCGTTTTTACAATCCTTCGGGCAACTATATGGACCTGATGATACCAGGTATTTTCGGCACCGTTATGCAACAGGTCATTTTGCTGGCACTGGCACTGGTATTTGCTCGCGACTTTGAAGATGGCTATTTTGGTAAACTGGTAAAAGCCAGTCGTTCCTCGCTGTATCATATCGTTTTAAAGATGCTGCCTTTTGTAGTGCTGACGGCCGTGATGTGGGGTGTAGTGGGATTGTTTTACCTGCTGTATAATATTGATATACCGGTATTCTCTTCCGGCATGGTATTGCTGGTAACGGTATTCAGCCTTGCCTGTATTTTTCTGGGAATGCTTTTCTCTGCAGCCATCCCCAACCAGTTGAAGGCAACCGAACTCCTGATGGTGATCGCCACTCCGTCTTTTTTACTGAGCGGTTATACCTGGCCTTTGCAAAGTATGCCTGCGTGGATAAGGGCTATTTCCGAATCGCTGCCGCTGACTCATTTCCTGAGCGGCTTCAGAAAGCTGGCCGTCTACGGCGGAACGGTGCGCGATATCTATCCGCAACTGACTGCCCTGGCTATTACAGCGCTGATATGCCTTGTAGCCATGATCATTGTACTACAACTGAAAATAAGACGCTATAGCAGACTATCTGTAGCTCATGCATAGATGTGCATTTAAAGGTAAGCCCCGGCCAAGGCCGGGGCTTTTTAATATAAATAAAACAGTTGCCGGTAAATGACTGCTACAAGCGGTACCATGCTTTCCATATCTGATCAAAATCGTTTTATTATGAATAGATTTGTTGTTGATATCCCCGCATTAGTTGTGGCCAACAATACACAGAATATAAGTACTACGCTGCGCCTGTTTGGGTTGCAGGACTGGCAGCAGCCCTATTTTATTTCGGAAGGTGTGCCATTAATGCAATATCCTGAAGAAGGCTTCCGCGCCGACTTCTATATTTATGCGATCTGCCTTTCGGGTACAGCCAGCCTTTCGCTGAATGGCGAAAAGATTAAGCTGGTAAAAGATGATTTTTTTGCGGCAATCCCCTCTACCGCTATCCAGGTATTTGAACACAGTAGCAGTTTCAGACTTAAAATACTCCTGTTTGAACGGGCATTCCTGTTAAAAAATATTTCAGATACACGGCAACTGGAGCAGCTGGGCTTTTTCAATTATGACACACTCGCTCATATTCACCTTCAAAAGCAGGAAGCTCTTTTCCTGAAACAAAAGCTGGATGCGATACGTGAGAAGTCGATGACCACAGGATTGTTTCATGACACCATTATACAAAGCCTGCTGATCAACCTGCTGTTTGAAACGGCCGAACTGTATTTCAAATATATGGGCGAGACAAAAAAGAAGGCCCTGGGAAGTGAAGAGCTTTTGTATATGAAATTTATGAAGCTGGTGAACTTCCATTTCAAGAAAGAACAGCAACTCGGATTTTATGCAGAGAAACTGTTTGTTACACCCAAACACCTGATAACAGCATGCAAAAATGTATCAGGGAAAACACCAGGTATACTGATTGCCGAAACATTACTGGCTGAGGCAAAGCTACTGCTGGCACTGCCTGAGCAGAATATCAGCACTGTAAGTGCCGAACTGGGCTATAGCTCCGTAGCGGCTTTCAGTAAATTTTTCCGGAAAAATGCGGGCGTTTCTCCTTTGGCGTTCAGAAATGGCTGATCTGCCGGGTCAATCCATATAGATTTCTTGCGGAGGTGGTGTGTGTTTAAAAAAGTCTGTAGGCGTGGTGCCTGAAAAATCGCGGAAGTCTCTGATAAAATGCATCTGGTCATAATAGCCGCAATCGTGGGCAATACTTGTCCAGCTGAGCCGGAAATTGTTCATCTTAGCTGCAATAGCTTTATTAAACCGGACCACGCGGGCAAACATTTTGGGAGGAGAACCTACCTGTTCTACAAAATGGCGTTCAAATGTTTTCATACTCATATTGGCTGTATAAGCCATTTGCTCAACCGAGCAGTTCTCATTGCTTCTGCTCATAGATGATGACATTGCCAGCATACAGCGGAAGCTGTCTTTCATTTTTCTTTTTGACAATTGTTCCAGCAAAAAAGCTTCGCTGTAATGAACCATTTGAAAACTGCTATCAGTCTCCATCAACTTAGTGTGCAGTTCTTTGAGATACCTGTTGCAGGTATAGGCGTCTTCTTCAAAAACATTGGTGAAATGAAATGCGGGAACACCAAACAGGTGATAAAAGCCGGCAGGAGTAAAATAGATGGTAAATAAGCGGGAATATCCGCTGGTTGTTATCAGCCCGCCAAATTGTGTTCCGAGTCCCGTGATCAGAATAGACGAGTTCATTGTTTCTTCCACCGGATTGATCCCCGGTGCTGCAGGTTTAATAAACCCATATTTTATCTGAGTGAGATTGAATGTAATCAGGAATTCATGTGCCGCCACGACCGGACGGATCATTTTACCTCCGGATGCAAACACCTCCCTGTACGCATAGGAGCGTATAAATGGCCGCAGTTGCGGGCAAGGTCTTATTTCGGTGGTGTTGACCAAAGCCCGGAGATTTGAATCTAATGTAAGAAAATTTGTTACGTCCCCGGAATGACGATTTTGTACTATTTGCAAAAATGGTAGCAGAATAAATTCGCAAATCTGTCCTATCAGGTATTTCGGGTCAACTTATGAACCCGCTGGTTATAGCTAATTAATTTTAAAAGAATCTGTTATCGTACCCTGAATCGTCACTTGCATCCGGTACTATGATCACCCCGTTATCCTTTGGCTGATCTTTCTATCCTTAATCTGCGTATATGAAAAGAATTTACCTCTTTGCCTTTTGCCTCCTATCGGCAATTACCAGTACTGCGCAAATCGCTTCCACGCAACAGTTTTGTCCCTGTCAGTTAAACATGGTTCCGGATATAGCACTCCGGGAAATAAAACTACCGGTTGACGCATTGGAGAGACCCGCTATCAATTATCTGCAAAAAAGCAGGAATCAGCAAAAGGCTGCCTGGATATTGCTGGGATCAGGGGCCGGATTAATTACAACAGCTTTTTTGCTTCCGAAAGGCAGGCTGGTACGTGATGGTATTTGTATCGGTGCATATTGCTCAACGAAGTATAAAAATGATGACTTAAAATCAGTCATTCTGGTAGCCGGTACGGCATCCTCAGTGATCAGTATCCCCTTTTTCATCATTTCATCGAAGAATAAAAAAAAGGCGGGGGCATTAACAATGGTTTTCAAAATGGAAAAGGCAACAGTTTTATCGCGCGGTGCAATAACGGCAAATAGTTTTCCTGTTGCTGCTATACATTTCAGCCTGGATCAGTAAAGATTTTTAATCACCATAAAAGTGCAGATATCTATGCGTACCGTTATTTTACTGATAACTTTCTTACTGGCCGGCGGGCAAAACTTATTTTGCCAGTCAGGCAAATCTGTGTTTGTTGAAATCCTCGGCAATGGGGTTGGAGCATCAATAAATTTTGATGCGCGGTTATCAAAAAGCGACAAAGGGTTAGGTTACCGGCTCGGTGCTGGCATTTTTCCTGCTACGATTATTAATGCCCCCTTTGTTACTATTCCGGTTGGAATAAACTACCTGGCTGGTCATGCTCCGCATTATTTTGAAACAGGCGCAGGAGCCACCGTGATGCCGGGGATAAAAGTTTTCTGGGATGATAGTTATCGCGCCAGCGGTGTTTTATTCATTCCCAATCTCGGTTATCGCTATGCGCGAAAAAACAAAGGCTTTCAGGGCCGGCTGGGTATTTCTCCCTGGATCGGGAACGGCGGAGTAATCTTTATGGGCGGGTTTTCTGTGGGCTATCATTTTTAGACAGGCAGATTGCTTAGTTATTATATCCGTTTATGAGGTTTACCACAACCTGTGTCATTACATCTTTTTCATCGGGCTTACTTTCTGCAATCATTAGCGTGAGCGCTACCAGCGCATTATCTGCTATACGTTTTGACCCATCTTTTCGATAAAGCAGGCCATTTCTTTCAAGAAACCACACAAACAGAAAAGCTGCAATTCGTTTATTACCGTCCGAAAAAGAATGGTTTTTGACTACGAAATACAGGAAATTGGCTGCTTTTTCCTCTACACTGGGGTAAAGATCTGCTCCCCCAAAAGATTGATATATTGTTGCAATCGAACTTTTGAAAGACTCATCCTTTTCATTACCGAACAGGTTGCTACCTCCAAATTTATCCTTAAGTCCCTGAATAGCCTTCATCGCTTCATCATAGGTAGCTACAAAAGATGGCTGTCTATGGATGGCTTCTATCGTCAGTGCCCGGTGATCATACCTGTCCAGTACATCGAGGGCGTATGTATAATCGGTCAGCACTTTGAGCAAGCCATTTGCCTCGTCCGATGTGAGAGGTTTTGATTCCAGCACGTTGCCTAACAACCGGACTGTCTGTTTCAGGGCATCCAATTGCTGCGCTTGCTCACTTAATCGTTTTTCATTGAGTGAATAGCCCTTAACGAGATAATCTTTAAGTATACTATTGGCCCAGATACGGAATTGGGTGCCTCGCTTGGAATTTACCCGATATCCGATTGAAATAATCAGGTCAAGGTTATAATGCTCCAACTCTCTGCTAACCTGCCTTTGGCCTTCCTGTCGAACTGTTCGGAAAACCCGAACAGTTGACTCTTTATCCAACTCACTGGAACTGAATATATTTTTTATGTGTTCACTTATATTGGCCTTACTGGAGTCAAACAGCTCGACAATCTGCGCCTGTGTCAGCCAAACCGTATCCTTGTCCAGTGTAACATCAATGGAGGTTAGCCCATCAGGAGTTTGATAGATGATAATATGTCCGTTTTCCATGTCTTTCAAAGTTAACCAGTTTAGTCCTGAAGAGCATGAAGGAGGTGGGCTGATTTATCCGGGGGAGCGGTCAACTGAGGCACCGGTCCTGGTTAGCAGAATGCTGAATTCCCGTTACACTTATTACATCACATGCTGGTATACGGCAAATAATTTCCAAAACAACATGCTGTGTTTAAAATCGAATGGTTGTTTTTTGAAATCATTCAGAACAAGATCTATTTTATCTTCCTTCATTTCATAACGCCCCAGCATGATCTCGCGATCGGAAGTGTAAAGGCCGCTCTTATGCTGGCAAAGGTGAATATTCTCCTGGGTTACTTCTTCAAAGATGAGCACGTCATGCAGCTGGTACTGAGGAAATGATTCGTGGTGAGGTATATTGGGATTGAAGGTAAGGGCCATCATGTTATGATTATTCGCCTCCGGCAAGACCAGGCGGGGAAAAGCAGCCCAGTCGTTGAAAGCCAGCTCCTGGTAGCAGCATTTCACATATATATTATCATTAATAAAAGGCACCTCCCGCAGCTGCAGCTTAATGATGTGGTTTTCGTCGGCAATCAGCTTATCGCCATTAAATTTCAGAATTTCATTGATAGTGAGGTGCTGGGAAATGAACTGGCCAACGGGTATGCAAAAATAATTGGCAATTTGCATCATCGTCTCGATCCGCGGCTCAGCCCTACCCTCCTCATAAGAGGAGATATTGCCCCGGGTAAGGTTAAACAGATCAGCAAAGGCCTGCTGGCTCAAACCCTTTGTAGTACGTATTTTCTTGATATTGGCCCCTATCTTGGTCATGATTGCAAAGATAGGTGTAATTTTTTTTATCTTCAATGCAAATATTTTTTGCATTTTGACAATTTTTTGTAGATTTGTTCCGTCAAGCTGAAACTAACGCGCATGAATTATATAGATACCATTGAAGATTTCGCCTTAAAGCTGAATTGCAGGATCATCTACAAGAATGAGCAGAATGGCATTCTGAAGATCAATAACCAGCCCGATGGCATCCATAACCTGATCATCGGCATCGCTCCGCCTATCCTGATCATGGAACAGTTCCTGTTTTCCTTCCGGGCCGACAATATGGACATGTTTAAGAAGCTGCTGCAAAAAAACAGGGATACCATACACGGCGCCTTTGTCATCAATGAAGAAGGCGACAAAGTATTGTTTCGCTATACCATGCAGCTGGGAAGTATCGACTTTAATGAGTTTGAAGGCGCCCTCAATTCACTGGGGCTCCTCCTGAGCGAATATTCGCAGCAGATCATTGATTTCTCAAAACAGTAATTACAGATAAAACGGACATTATAAACCTATAAAAAATTATCAGTCATGAACATTTTCAAACGTCTTTTCAGAATCGGACAGGCTGAGATTCATGCCGCAGTAGATAAAATGGAAGATCCTGTGAAGATGACGGAGCAGGGTCTGCGCGAACTGCGCCAGGACCTGGCAGAAGCCACCGAAGCCTATGCACAGGTAAAAGCACTCGCCATCCGCACAGAAAACGACCAGGCTCACTGCCTGCAGGAATCTACCAACTATGCAGAAAAAGCAATCCTGATCATGCAAAAAGCTCAGGCCGGTCAGGTAGATATGGTAAAGGCCGAACAGCTTGCCCGCGAAGCCCTTTCTCTTCGCAGAAGATTCTACTCCGAATCGGAAGAACTTGGTCAGCAGGTGGTCGCACTCCAGCAATCATCGCGCGAAATGCTGCGCAACACCGAGATTCTCAAAGAGAATATGGAGAAGTGGGAGAAAGAACTGCGCACGCTCAAAGCAAAAGCTAAAGTGAGCAAGGCCACTGAGCAGGTCAACAAACAACTGGCGCAGCTCGACACCAATGGCACGGTGGCCATGCTGGAACGTATGAAGGCCAAGGTAGAAGACCAGGAAGCCCTGTCGAAAGCCTATGGAGAAATTGCCCGCGACAAAAACAGCCTGAAAGACGAATTAAACAGTATTTTGAAGGATGATTCCCTGTCAATAGAAAAAGATCTGAAAGCCATCAAAGATAAACTGGGTATCACCGAAAATCAGTAACCACTATGCTAATAAGTATCACCGACATTCTATTCCATCCCCTCAGCAATGCGATCATGACGGTACTTGCCGGCATAACCGCTATCTACTGGATATTTACATTCATTGCCGGCGATCTGTTTGGCGATGCTGATGTGGATGCCGGAGTTGAAGTGGATGGAGCAGATGTAGATACGGATACCGAGACGGATGCCGGTGATTCGGTAGGTGATAAGTCGGCTTTCCAGAAAGCACTTGAATTTGTTAACATTGGGAAAGTGCCCTTCATGGTAGTTTATTCTACCTTCAAATTCATTGCCTGGATCGTGACACTGACCTCATCTATTGCTTTTGGACTGGCCAGTTGGGGCTGGAAGTCGATCCTGATACTGATCCCTGTTTTCCTGGTAGCATTTTTCATTACCCGGTATGCAACCAAACCACTTATCAAAGTTTATCATGCTATGGGATACAATGGCGAAGAAGCACAGGAACTGCTTGGCAGAACTGCCCGTATGAAATCTACCATCTCCGGCAATACCATCGGTGCGGCTGAAGTAAAAGTGCAGAGCGATATTATCCGCATCAACGTAAAAAGTAAAACGGGTGATACCATCCCCTACAATGCCGAAGTAATGATTGCCGATGAATCGGCTGATAAAAAATTTTACCTGGTTGTACCGGAGATCAACCTTACCAATGTGGTTTGACAAAAACCCTATTTCCTGACAAGTCACTATTTCACTTAAACCTTAAAACAAACATCAAACTATGGGAGCAATCGGCGGAATTAGCTTACTGCTTATCGGAGGAATCGTATTTCTTTTATTCATTATTCTCTTTGCCTTTGCCACTTTTTACAAAAAAATTCCCCAGGGCAAAGCCATTGTGCGTACCGGTGTGGGAGGAGGAAAAGTAGCCTTCAACAGGGGTATGTATGTAATCCCCATTCTGCACAAAATGGAGATCATGGATATCTCTGTAAAAAAACTGCAGATCGACCGGATGGAAAACGATGGCCTGATCTGTAAAGACAATATCCGTGCAGATATCAAAGTAGCCTTCTTTGTACGGGTAAATAAAAATGCAGACGATGTTTTGAACGTAGCCCAGATCATCGGCACCGAAAGGGCCAGCGATGTAGACACGCTGCGCAACCTGTTTGAAGCCAAGTTTTCTGAAGCGCTCAAAACCGTAGGTAAAAAATTTGATTTTATCGAGCTCTACGAAGCCCGCCGTGAATTCAGAACCGAAATACTTGACATCATCGGTACCGATCTCAACGGGTATATTCTCGATGACTGTGCCATTGACTACCTGGAGCAAACAGAAGTAAAATTCCTCAGCCCTCAAAACATCCTCGACTCACAGGGTATCAAAAAGATCACTGAACTCACTGCTGAGCAGAATGTGAAGGCCAACCTGATCAAACGCGAAGAAGAGAAGGTGATCAAAAAACAAAACGTGGAGGCACGCGAAGCTATTCTCGAACTGGAGCGCCAGATGGCCGAAAAAGAAGAGAAACAACGCCGTGAGATCGACAATATCAAAGCCCGCGAGCAGGCTGAGATCACCAAGGTGCGTGAAGAAGAACGCCTGAGAGCAGAAACCGTACGTATCAGAACGGATGAGTCACTGGCCATCCAGGAAGAAAATAAACTCCGCCAGATCATTATCGCAGAAAAAAATAAACAGCGTACCGATGCTGTGGAAACAGAGCGCGTAGAAAAAGACCGTGCACTGGAAGCCACAGAGCGGGAAAAAATTGTAACACTGGCCCAGATTGAAAAGGAGAAAACACTGGAGGTAGAACGTAAAAACATACAGGATGTGATCCGCGACCGGGTGCGTCTCGAAAAAGGTGTGGTAGAAGAACAGCAGGGTGTGAAAGACCTGGAAGCCTTCCGTGAAGTAGAACGTAATAAGTCGGTAGGCATCACAAAAGCCAGCCAGCAGGCAGAAGAAAAACTGATCTATACTGTAAAAGCTGCCGAAGCGGAGAAAAAAGCAGCGGAAGAAAAAGCCAAACAGCTCATCATTGATGCTGAAGCCAAAAAAGAAGCGGCCGTGAAAGAAGCAGAGGCCCGTAAAATACTGGCCGAAGCCCAGGCCCGCGAAGAAGCCACATTGGGTCTGTCAGAAGCGGAAGTAATGATGGCTAAAGCGGATGCTGCCGAAAGACAGGGCTCCGTAGATGCAACTGTGATTGAAAAAATTGCCGAAGCCAAACGTAAGGAAGGTCTCACCCAGGCTGAAGTAACCAAAGAGAAAGCCCTGGCAGAAGCCGCCGGCATTGAAGAAAAAGCCGAAGCCATGAAAAAACTGGATGCAGTTGGTAAAGATCACGAAGAGTTCAAACTGCTGCTCACCAAAGAAAAAGACATCGCTCTGGCACAGATCAATATCCAGAAAGATATTGCCGATGCACAGGCCGTGGTACTGGGTGATGCGCTGAAGTCGGCCCGGATTGATATCGTGGGTGGCGAAACCATGTTCTTCCAGAACATTATCAACCAGATATCCAATGCCAAAGGCTTTGACCGCCTGATCAATGAAAGTGAAAACGCTTCACAGATCAAAACGGCACTGATCGGTGATGGATCCAACAGTGGCGACCTGCTGGAACGCATCCGTGAATTTGCAGAGAAGTATAATATTTCAACGAACGATATCAAGAACCTGACCATTTCAAGCCTTATTCTAAAAATGCAGCAGAAAAGCTCAGAAGGCGACCGCTCTTCTTTGCTTAACCTGGCAAACCTGGCCAGCAGCCTCGGTATTTCCAACAAGAAGCTGTAAGGACTGATATCTTACATTGCCTCCTGCAGTATTTGCAGGAGGCAATACTTTGAGATCAACGAACCTGATACACCGCTGCCCGACCCCGTACAAAGCAAAGTCGTGGCATTATTTTAGAACACGCATTCTTTCCGAACGCACTTTTTTGAGCAATGGCAGTTACTGAAAACAACAATACCGCTATACTGGATTCGGGCACTTATGAAATCATCCGTAACCGGCTGGAAGAGCAGCGCCTGCAACTGACACAGCGGCTGGCAAAACTAAACGCCGCCCGCAGGGAAATATTCAACTCAAACGGGTTTCAGCTGGTAGCCAATCAGCGTATAACCACGGCTAATAATGGTGTGGCCCGCGGCATCATGGCTTTTGGCGAACTGACCATCTTTGCCTACAATGTTCATTTTGGACTGCGTGAAGACATTAAACTGAGCGACGTATTCAGTATTTATAAATTCACCGGTGATCATTTTGAGCCGCATCCACTGACGCTTATTGAAGACGAAAATTTTGTCACCGACTTTACCAACCTGTACAAATATTACCGCGACTCCATCTTTGCCCGGTTTACCAAGACGGAGAATTATCTGTACATGATCTTTCAGACCAGCAAAAATCCCGATGACCGAAAGGCTTTCAAATGGCTGATCAAAAACAACCAACTGGTCTATATCGACGATCGCAGCATTCATGAGGTAAGAAAAGCTCCGCAGCACGGCTTTGAATGGATCAAAACGGACCTCAGCAACCGGCGACTGGGCCTGCATCCGCATATTTCGATACTCGACAAGGTTTTTATTGAAGCCCTTAATGGCGATATCACTTTCAAAGTCGAAAACAATACCGACACCGGCAGAGGGATTTACGCTGAGCCCGTGCTCAATAAAGACCAGCAGCTCGATGATGCGGAATATTATTATGCCGACCTGGGCAACCTCATTGCTATTAAGATCAAACCCTATCAGGAGGCTTTCCGCTCCTACATATTCAACATCCGCACCAGGCAGGTACTCCCCATTCCTACCCTGGTCGATGCGGGAATATTACTGCCCGACAATCAGGGCATTATTTTTCCGAATGGCTATTACCTGCAAAATGGTGAACATAAAATATTTGAATCGGCCATTACTGAACTGGAATTCATCCGCAGTATCGCCTCGCCCAACGGCGAAGATTTTCTGTATGTATTTTACCAGAAGACCAGCAATACGTATGTGCTGATGTCGTACAACATGATCGTGCAGCAGGTAGAAACGCCCATTATCTGCAATGGCTTCACGGTATTCAATGATGGTACACTGATCTATTTCCGCTCCGAAAATGAAGCAGTACGACACCACCAGGTGCAGATCTGGCAAACGCCTTATACAGTTACACTGAAAGAAAATACAGCCATGAACAATAATGTGCTGTACAAGATCGGCAATAAGGATATTGTGAGTGCCATGAGCGAAAGCCAGGAAGTGATACAGCTGCTACAAAAAGAAGATAGCTACGAAGATCTTTATGAAGACATCAATAAGCGCACAAATGATATTATTGATTCTTATTTCTGGTTAAAAGAGGAAGCTACTTTCAACCTGGCCGCTCCGTTGACCCAGATCAGGGATATTGCCAGTACGGCTATTGATGAGTTTGCCAAAGTACAGGCCCAGCGTCAGCATGCAAAAGATACACTGGCTGCCATGCAGAAGCGGGTTGATCAGCTGGTCATCGATATAAAAAATGCCACTATCACTTCGCTCGATCAGCTGGTTGAGCTCCTGGCATCCACCCGCAGTATGCAGGGCGCCGTAATTGACCTGCAGAATGTACGTTACATTGATACTACTGCTGTAAATGCACTCCGCGAAACATTACAGCAATACAATGCTTCGCTCTCGCAGGACACTATTCAGTTTCTGTTGAAAGAAGAAGCACTGGCTCCTTATGAGGCCAGGGTAGCGGAGCAAAAGAAGGCCGCAGGCGTGGTTACAAAAGTTATAGATGCCCAGCCTGTAGAAGAAGCCGTAAAAGGGATTGCCTCGGGGCTGGAAATGCTGATCAATATCCTCAACAGCCTCAAAATTGAAGACACCACACAGACCACACGTATCGTAGAAAAGATCTCGCTGATCTTTGCCTCCCTCAATGAAGTAAA
This sequence comes from Chitinophagaceae bacterium, assembly GCA_047600605.1. Taxonomy (GTDB): domain Bacteria; phylum Bacteroidota; class Bacteroidia; order Chitinophagales; family Chitinophagaceae; genus CAYMZZ01. Next base: position 438,202 of record JASGKK010000003.1, read on the forward strand.
AGCTGAACTGCTGCGCACGACAACTGCCCTTCGTACACAGGAGCTGACAGGCGAGTTTCATGCACAACTGACCCTGCTTGATCAGAGTATCGTCAACTTCCTCGATCTTTCCGCTTCGCCCGAAAAATGTGAAGATTATTTTACGCGAATCAGTATACAGGTAGAAGAACTGGAAAGTAAGTTTGCCGACTTTGAAGAGTTTGTACTGAAGATCGCCGATAAAAGGGATGAGGTTATTAAGGCCTTCAATGGCAAAAAAGAAATGCTGGTCGCACAGATCAATAAGCGAACCTCTTCGCTGGAGCAGATCGGCATGCGCGTCCTGAAAAATATAGAGAATAAGGCGCAGGCCTTTTCTGATAAAGAAAGCATCTATGCATTTTTCTCCACTGATCTCATGATCGATAAGGTACGCAACCTGGTAGATGAATTGAAGGAACTGGGTGACGTTGCCAAAGCAGAAAATCTCGAAAACCTGGTAAAGGTTGCCCAGGAAACCGCCCTTCGCAACCTGAAAGATAAAACTGACCTGTTTGCCGATGGGCAGAATATCATTTCGCTTGGTACTTACAAATTTGTGGTGAATAAACAGGTGCTTGATCTCACGATTGTTCGCCGCAATGACCGCTTATTCTACCACCTGATTGGTACCAGCTTTTACAAAGAAGTAACGGCCGAATCACTTTACCAGCACCGCGCTATCTGGGAGCAGGAGTTGATTTCGGAAAATAATACCGTTTACCGGTCTGAATACCTCGCTTACCAGGTCTTTCTGGAAAGCATACAGCAAACTGATCAGTGGAATTTTGAAATATTTCTCAATGAGCGTACCGAACGCGACTATGCGGCTGCCTATCTGAAGGGTGTTCATAATACAGATGCGACACTGATCTACCAGGGTTTGAAAAAATTGCAGGATGCGCTGGGCATTCTGCACTATCCGCCCGTTGTACGTGTGGCGGCGCAGCTATTCTGGTTTGGCCTGGAGGAAGCTTCCCGGGCCAGGCTGCAACAACTGATCAGTGCAGCTCATTCCATACAGGAAAGCTTTCCGCAAAGTCGTCGCGCCTCTTTTGTAGAAAAAGAATTGTCTGCTCAATTCCTGCAATCAGAAACAGCATATGCTGCCGTTTCTGCAGTGGAAATAGCTCATTATCTGTATCAGGAGTTGGCTACCGGTAAGTTTTTTACCTGCAGCCAGCAGGCCCTCTCCCTTAAAAAAGCCTTCAGAGAATACCTGCAGGCCAACAAACGAGCCGAATTGTTTTTGCAGGAGGCCGGCAATACCGGGTTTGATGTGACCGAACGTTTTTATATTATCCAAAGTTGGGTGCAGGCTTTTCTGCAGACGCAACAGACGGAAGCAGATGAGCAATACCTTGACGAAAGCGTTTGCCTGCTGCTTTTCAAAGACCACTCTTACCGGGAGAGAGCCGCAGCCGATACCCTGGAGCTGACGGGAATGAAAGGCACTCACCCCGTGATCCGGGCCGAAGGAAAATATGTACTGAATTATCATCGTTTCATCGAAAAACTGCGCACCTATGCCGATACGATCGTGCCGGCATTTACCTCCTTTAACCAATTAAAGGAACAACTGGTCCAGAACTATCGGCAGCGATTGAAAATAAATGAATTTGAGCCCCGGGTACTAAGCTCTTTTGTACGCAATCGTCTTATCAACGAAATATACTTTCCCCTGATCGGCTCCAATCTTGCCAAGCAGATCGGTGCCGCCGGCGATGATAAGCGAACCGCCCGCATGGGCATGCTGCTGCTCGTATCTCCTCCCGGCTATGGTAAAACAACACTGATGGAATACCTGGCCAAAACCATGGGATTACATTTTGTAAAAATCAATGGCCCCACCATAGGTCACAACATTACGTCCATTGATCCGCAGGAAGCAACTACTTCCGGAGCGCGGGAAGAATTGAAAAAAATAAACCTCTCTTTCGAAATGGCCGACAATGTGATGCTGTACATTGATGACATACAGCATTGCAGTCCGGAGTTTTTGCAGAAATTCATTTCGCTGGCCGATGGTCAGCGCAAAATGGATGGCATATTTGAAGGTGAAAGCAAAACCTATGATCTGCGTGGCAAACGCTTCTGTGTGGTAATGGCGGGCAATCCTTATACCGAAAGTGGTGAACAGTTCAAAATACCCGACATGCTGGCCAACCGAGCCGATGTGTACAACCTGGGCGATGTAATCGGTAATTCAGACCTGCTTTTTAAACTGAGCCTGATCGAGAATGCCATTGCTGAAAACAGTTACCTGCAGCGTATCGGCAACCGCAGCTTTGAAGACCTGTATAAGCTGATCAATTATATTGAAACAGAAAGTGAGCTCCTACCTGAGCTGGAAGGGAATTACAACCGGCAGGAAACGGATGATGCTATTGCGGTATTAAGAAACATTATTCGTATCCGTAATATCGTATTACTCGTCAATCAGCAATACATTGCCAGCGCCGCCATGAAAGATGCCTATCGTACCGAGCCGGCATTTAAACTACAGGGCTCTTACAGAAATATGAATAAGATGGCTGGCAAGACAGTGCCTCTCATGAATCCCGAAGAGGTGAATACACTGATCCTCTCTCATTACGAAGGTGAGTCACAAACACTGACATCTGATGCCGAAGCAAACCTGCTGAAGCTAAAAGAGATTGCCGGCTTATTAAAACCGGATGAAGCAATACGCTGGCAGCAGATAAAAGAAATATTTGTGAAGAATAACCGATTTGGCCTGCTGAACGAGTCAGATACCTCAGGACAAATGCTGATTCAACTCAGTTCATTTAATGAACACCTGGAGGCGATTGCAAAGGCGATCAGTAAAAAAGAATAGATCAGAGCTTATCCGCTCCCACAAAAAAACACCTAATGAATAAAAGAATTGGATTCAGCCAGTTCAGAAACTTATGCATATCCAACAGCAGCAGAAAATATGTGCTACAGCTGTTGGATATAATCTCTGACCAGGATTGCATTTTCAATCCGGGTATTATAGCGCCTCGTGAGCAAACGGCAAGCTTATACAGGCTACGGCTTAATGTTCAAAAGGATCACGGATATACGGGGAAGGAATACCTCGGCGATTATGAAGATACTGTAACTGCGATAGAAAATAGTTCATCTGCTGAAACAGGCATTTGCTGGCTGTCAGCCGACCAGGCAGGCTATGTGGTATTTTTCGAGCCAGAAGAAAATAAAATCCTGGGCATTCTGAATTATCAAAAGTCAGAAAACCTGGATTTATCTGGAACTAATATTGATGATTCGATCCTGCAGGGGCACTCCTCCGCTGCAGAAAAATATTCAAAAGGCATGCGTGTAAAAAACGATAGCGACTAATAATACCATATATATGCTAGCTTTACGTGATACTTATGCGAATCTATCACACATTAAAAATTGGGGAATACCATACCAACTTTTGTGAAGATTATCTTATCTCCTGCGAAATTGGTCATCAGAAAATATTATGTGCGGTAATGGATGGCTGCTCTATGGGCACCGACAGTCATTTAACTTCCACCCTTACTGGAAAAATTCTAAGAAAAATCTCTTACGGACATAGCTACAAAGAGTTTATTTCCAAAGAAAGTCCCTCGCTGATTCAGCTGCAGGAAAGTGTAATGAGACAACTATTTAGTGAATTACACGCCATTAAGAATACGTTGCTCCTGGAAAGAGAGGAGCTTTTGAACACGTTGGTGATTGGCATCATTGATGTCGAAAATCGTGATGGTGAGTTTTTATGTATCGGAGATGGGCTGATTTGTATTAATGGACAGCATTTTGAATTTGAACAAAATGATCAGCCTGATTATTTAGGATATCACCTCGAAGAAGATTTTGAGCGATGGATGGAAAATCAGCAGCAAAAAATATCAGCAGAGAACATTACAGATTTCAGCCTATCGACTGATGGAATTTTTACTTTTAAAAAATTTGATGACGGGATATATGGGCCTCCCGACAGTATCGTCGATTATTTGCTTGTTGATAGCACCGGCAGTGCTACCGAAATGATGCTTCATAAGAAAGTATTTGATATTGAATCTGAATGGGGCTTAAAACCTACAGATGACCTTGCCATCATAAGGGGAATCTTATAATTCGTAGCTACCAGTAAATTACACTGCTGGCAGAAACAGAAAAGTCAGCAGGCGGTAATGGCACTTTTAAAGAAACATTACAGGTTATTTTCATGGCTATACCTTACCTGTCTTTATTAACCGCACCACGTTCCCGCCCCTGACAAACACCTTCTATACTATAATTTTTCGCTTCCCCATTTATTCGTCAGCCAATGATCTACGCTCCACTTACCAGGCCCCGCCAGTAAAAAGATGGCAAACAGGAGCAGGAATAATAAGGGATGTTCTCCTTCATAGATCCTGCCATTGTGCATAGTATAAATAACACCCGCCATCGTAATCATGAGCAAAGGGCTGACCCACCGGGTAAATAAACCCAGCATCAGGCAAATGCCACCGGCAAACTCTATGAGCTTGGCCGCATAGCCCGAAAAGACCGGGAAGGGGAATTTAATATCAGTTAAAAAATCAAGTAATCCATTGATATGAAACAGCTCCCACGAATGCCGGAAGATCAGCCAACCCGTCATGATCCGTACTATTGCAATGCCGGCCGGCCATGCCCCCGTTGAAGAAAATAGCTTTACCATTATTTTTTTCAACAATGATAAAAGATGGTCTGGCGGGACGGGTAAAACAGATGTAAATTAAGTGTAACCAACTGTAAATTTTTGCTTCTGCAATTGATAAGTAATTGATTATGTATACACTGAAGGCAACCATCCTGGATAACAGCAAGCGGTAAATTCTATAAAATGATACATTTGATTTATGAAAAAACGATGGTTCTACTGGATGGTGCCTGCCGTGGTTCTTGTCTTAATCGGGTTTAAGGCGCGTAGTGTAAATGACTGGTCATTGGGCCAGGCCAAAGAGCATACGCGCATGCGAAATATCGGTCACCTGGTTTTGCTCAGCAGCGGAGACGCTTTATCGCGAGTGTTGCCGGTACAGGAGGTTTCTCCGGGCAGCTACCTGCTCCGTTTTGAAAAGCCCTTTATGCCAGTACCGGATTCAATCGTGAAAATTCTGACGGGCCAATTAGGTCGCCAACGCGACTACTCACTTGAGCTAAGGCAGGCCAGTACTCAGGAAGTAATGTACAGTTTTGTTATTTCGGAAGATAGTGCACAGACTATTATACCCTGCCTGGATCGTCCGCTACCCGAAGGTCAGTATGAGTTACGGGTTCAGTTTCCTGTTCAGAAATCAACAGGCAGATACCTGATTGCAGCGGGAATTCTGTTTGTTTTACTGACTGGCGGCTGGCTGTATTTCAGACGAAAGCCTTCGCTCCCTTCACCTGCTCCGCCTGATGAAGAAAATGAGCAGCCCTTCCTTAGCCTGGGGCGATATCGTTTTTATACCGTACAACAAAGACTGGAACTGGATGGAGTCGAAACAGAGCTGACGGGAAAGGAAAGCCATTTGCTCAGCATCCTGGCTGAGTCACCCAATACGATAGTGGAGCGAAGCAGGCTTCAAAAAGAAGTGTGGGAAGACAAAGGTGTGATCGTAACCCGGAGCCTGGATATCTTCATTTCAAAACTGCGGAAGAAGCTACAGGCCGACCCCAATATCAAAATTGTAAATGTGCATGGCAGAGGGTATAAGCTGGAGATTGGATGAGGAATACCTTTTTCTTATGTTGCTGACAACTAATCTAACAAAACAGGGCAGGCAATTCACTTACCTGCCCCATTAGCTTCCTTCAGTTCGCCACTTCCGGCATCTTTTTCTTTTTGCTGAACTGCACAGGTACCTTTTTAGAAATAATCTGAGCGTCTACAGCCTTCCATGATATAAAAACGGCGTCTCGCTGACTATTAATAATAACCCGATGAGGCGACATTGATATCTCGAGATCCGAACTCCCCTTGTTTTCTATAGGGATGATGAGTTTTACATTTTTGAAGTAAGACAGCAATTTCTCTTTGATCGAATCAGCATCCGAAACAGCTGGGTTTAAATGATATACATACACCTCAAATATTGTTGTATCAAGCAAATTGGTATAAAATTCATCAGCAGGCACAGCTACAGGAGTGCCATCCTGCCGATCGATGAGTTCAAAATTAAAACTCATTTCCCGGCTCCTGTTGATGATGGTATCCAGTTTGAGCCGATAGAGGCCCCGTTGATCTTCTGCCAAAATTGTATCCCACAAAGCAATCAGCGTAGAGGAGCCAGGGCCTGTTCTTCTGAATTGGAAAGTAGCCAGTGGATTTGCGCTGAAAGACATTTGGCATTCTGCCAGTGGATCACGTTGAAAAGTGATACCCCAACCTTTTGTCTCAACTGTTCTGGCATTTCTACTACTATCTACAAATACCTTAAAAAATAGATGGCTTATTACCCATCCTCTCAGGTCGCTGAGAAACCTGCTATCGACCTGTAGTTTTTTTAAGACTGAATTGATCTTCACCCCCAACGTATCTGCTTTTTTGTTTAGCGTGTCGACCTTCCTGTTCATTTTAGCACGGTTCTCTTCTTCGATCATTATCTTTATTTTGATCAGCTGATCTTCGGCATTTTGTTTGGCAGTTGTAGCGCATAATACCAATACGCCTAAAACAGCCAATGCAAGACTGACCTTTTTCTTATTTCTTTCTCGCCGTTTAGAAGCTTTCTCGTCCTTTGTTTCTTTGGTCATCAGGTTAGTGTATGCAATTACCAGTTTGATAACTGCCGCAAGAGCGGCAATAATCAGCAATATTCCGCTCGGGGTAACAAAGAATGGCATGGCTTTGCAGTTTTATTGTTGACGAATGCTTCTATTAAATCATTGATTTTTCAGGGTCGGATCAACAAAAAGTCGAAGGATTAGCCATCATTTAGCCACCGGCGGCTGGTTTGATCTGGAAAAGGAAGGGACGCGATATTGCTCCTCAACCACCTTAAATGGAGTGATGCTTTCATAAACAGTAATCTGGTTTAACAAAAGCTAAAGACAGCAACGCGCAGGGCGGAGAGGCGGAAACTTACCTGGAAAAACTTTCGGAGAGTAGCTGAGAAACCGAGTGGGCTTTGCACAAGAAAGTCGTCGCCATAGATTTAGGCGTGATGTTCTCGACTTTCATTGTATTTGCAAAATGGTTTCATTCCTGTTCAAACAGCGTCAAACTTGATGCCAATAGATTTTAATTTTAAAAAATATTGACGATTTTTTAAAAAAGACGAAATGTCACTTGTAAAAACGGGCGGCTTGGAAAAAGAATGTCTTCGGCAATCAATTGGATTGAATTTGTCAGGAAGATTTGTCAGAAGGATAGATTCGGATGCAGGGAGTACTGTGGAAAACACCTATCCCGTGTCTCTTTCAGATTGCACCATTTGTTTCAGGTACGCTTTTTCATGAAATAAAAATTCATGGGCCGGTTTACGCTAAATCCCAATCGCTCATACAGGCCAATAGCGCGGCTATTATCATCGCGTACATGCAAAAAGGGCTGTTGATTTTGAGAAAGGATCAGGTGTAGCTGATGCAGGAGCAAAGCGGCGGCATACCCTTTTCCTAAAAAATCCGGATGTGTACACACGGCGCTGATCTCTGTATGCTGATGCACATGCATACGCTGACCGGTCATGGCGGCCAGGCGACCGTTTTCGAAAATACCATGATAATGACCAAACTCGATTGTTCGTTTATCAAAGGGGCCGGGTTTGGTAAGAGCCGTCAGTTGGATCATTTCCTGTACGTTAGACTCATCGAGCGGAACCGGCATAATGGCCGGCGTAGCGGGTACCATCCCTTCGGGGAAAACAAACTGCAGTCCACTGATCTGAGCTCTGAACTCCCAGCCGTCAGGTTCATTTAACGGTGTGGGTGTTGCATATAAAATTCTGCGGCCAGCCGGCAGCAGATCATATAATTCCTGAAATCCGGTGCTGTTGTCCGTGGCAAAGCCTGCAAAGGGAGAAACTTCTTCATCAAAACATTTCACGCTGTCTGTTCCGAATCCAAGATGCCGGTCTCCTGACAGCAAGGCATTAAACACGGGGTTATATAAGATGTCTTCCACAAGTACAAAATTAGGTTGTTCTGTTTTGACCGGTCACACAAAAAAAGAATAGCAGAATCGTAGCAAAAGATGTGAAATAAACGAAACGAAGGGCTGGGCAGTGGTAAGTTTACATAAGTTTCCGGCAGGTATTGAAAAGCGTTTTCGTAAATTTAACATCGAAACGTCAACCTCCTTCCCTGCCGGACAGATCTCCTCAATCACTATTCTATCACCTTCTTAAATGATAATAGTATGAAAGCAGTTCGTTTTTTTGGACACAAGGATGTGAGAGTTGTGAATGACATAGAAAAGCCCCGGCCTACCGGCGATGAAGTGCTGTTGAAGATCGGCGGCGCTGGTGTTTGTCATTCTGATCTGCACATTATTGATGATGGTATTATTTCCGGAATTCAGTTTACCCTGGGGCACGAGAATGCAGGATGGGTAGAGGAAACAGGCCCCGATGTAAAAGGTTATAAAAAGGGAGATGCCGTGCTTGTCTATGGTCCCTGGGGCTGCGGGCACTGCAAACCCTGCCAGCACTCGCAGGAAAATTATTGTGACCATCAGTCAGAAATGGCCTTTGGCGGCGGGCTGGGTTTGAATGGCGGCATGGCCGACTATATGCTCGTCCCCTCCTCGCGCCTGCTCGTGCCGATCTATGACCTGGATCCGGTCATAGCAGCTCCCCTTACCGACGCAGCCTTAACCCCTTATTCAGCCATCAAACGTTCACTGGAAAAATTAATGGCCGATGAATATGTAGTAGTGATCGGGGTGGGTGGCCTGGGCCATGTGGCTGTACAGATCCTGAAAGAGATTACCGGTGCCAGTATTATCGCCTGCGACATCACCGCCGATCGCCTGGAGTTTGCCCGGTCACTGGGTGCCGCTCATGTAGTCAACTCCAAAGATGCCGATGCAGCCGATCAGATCAAGAAGATCACCGGTATTAAAAAGGCTAAAGTGGTGATCGATTTTGTAGGCGCCACTTCTACGATTGACCTGGGTACAAAAGCAGTGGGCCTCGATGGCGATCTTACCATAGTGGGCCTGGGTGGCGGCGTATTTTCTTACAACATGATGGGCTTGCCCTTTGGCGTTAACCTGTCGAATCCATACTGGGGTTCCCGTACCGAGCTGATGGAAGTTGTGGGCCTGGCCCGGCAAAAGAAAATCCACATCAATATTGAAAAATATAAACTGGATGAAGCAGTAGCCGTATATGAAAAACTGCGCCAGGGTCAGATTAAAGGAAGAGCAGTGCTGGTACCGTAAGCATAAACAAAATTTCATCCTCCTACCTATTCTATTAAAGGCAGCCCGGTGGCTGCCTTTAATACTGTATCACTAAACCAGAATGTCTTATCTTAACGGACCTTTTTATTTCAGCAAAACGTTTGGTATGACACTCAAAGAAGCAATGACCCAACTGGAAAAGCTGGGTAGCGAAAAAATGCGTCAGATGAATAAAAAAACTGGTGCGGGCGACAACCAGTTTGGCGTGAAGATGGGCGATATCCGCAACGTTGCCAAAGCTATTAAGACAGATCATAAGCTGGCACTGGAACTATGGGAAACCGGTAATGTAGACGCCCAACTGCTGGCAGCACTGATCATTAAGCCCAAACAGCTTTCGCTGGCTGACCTGGAAAAAATGGCACCGACCATATCATCTACCTGGGTGGCAGACTGGTTCAATTCTTATATACTCAAAGAATTTCCGGATAAGGAAAAGCTGCGGGAAAAATGGATGAAGTCCAAAGACCCCATGACTGCCCGGTCGGGCTGGAGCCTGATGTCGGGCCGCGTGGCGCGTGAGCCGGAAGGTATTGATATGGCCGCCCTGCTGGATCGTATTGAAAAGGAAATGCCCAAAGCCCCTCCCGAGGCACAGTGGACGATCAACAGTACGCTGGCGCAGGTAGGTATTCATTTCCCCGCACTCCGCAAACGCGCCATCGCCATTGGAGAAAAACTGGGTATCTATCGCGATTATCCCGTTTCAAAAGGGTGTACCTCTCCTTTTGCGCCTATCTGGATCGAAGAGATGGTGCGCCGGCAGAAGTAATACTTCCAAGAAAGATCAACCGGATGAAGGCCGATCGGCTATCGCCTGTTTTTTAATTTTTGCTGGTTGCGTTATCAAAGATTTTGCTGAGCATTTCATCGAGTTCCTTCTCTTCGGAACCATAACGCCCGATGATCTTCCCGTTTTTATCGATCAGTATTTTAGTGGGGTAAGAGCCAATATTATACTTCTTATTCAGGTCATCGAGCAGGATATGATGCCAGGGCAGACCATCTTTTTCAATAGCTTTTTTCCAGGCATCGGGCGTATCATTGTCGGCCGCAATACCAATGATATCAAATCCCTTGTCTTTATACCGCTGATATAACTCCTTCAGGTGCGGGTTACCCTTTCTACAGGGCACACACCAGCTGCCCCAGAAGTCGAGTAAGACGTATTTGCCCCGGAAAGATGACAGGGAAAGCTGATTGCCGTTCAGGTCTTTTTTTGCAAAATCGATCGCGTCAGTACCTGGCACTGCAATCTTTCGTTTTTCCAGCTGTTTGGCAACTCCTTTGCCGTATATACTATTCTTAACTGCACCCGGAAAACCGGCGTAGTATTCATTTAGCTTTTCCGTGGGCATGTCCCCCTGGTTCAGCTCTATGATATTGAAAGAAAGGAAGTAGGCGGTAACGTAAGAGCGGGGATATTTTTCGAAAAAATCGAGATAGGCTTCTCTCATTTCTTCAAAATAGGGTTCCAATACCCATCCCTTCAGCTCCTGGAAAGCTGTATTACTCCTCTTGTTTACAGCATAGAGAGTATCTTTTACTGTACTCCATCGCTTATTGATCTTGCCGGCAGCTTTGTCGAGTACATCAAACTCCTCAGTTGCTGACGTCCCTTTTATCTCCGCATTTTCCCAATGGGTGTTCTTACTCCTTATGGTTTGATTACCCGGCCCTATAAACAGTTGCTGCTCATTTCTGGCATAATTAAGCCCCGCCAGTACGGGGTGAGCTATCTGGCCTTTAAAAGAGAATTTTCCTCCTTTTATCTCACTGCTATCACGTATAAACCCATTGACACCAGCATAGTTAAGATATACTTTACCGGTCAGTGTATCAGCGTCAAATCGCCCGTTTAATGTAAAGGAAGAAGGTTTTTGTGAAATGGCATACACAGCGAATAGTATGCTTATCAGCAAGAGGGTTGGTTTGGCCATACTCGGGTGGTTTTTTCAAATTTATATTAAACTCACCGGCCTTCTGTTTAGTATGGTTGGATTTTTTTTGCGATTTTGTTAACAGCATCAGCCGCTTAACCGATTGTGGTTCGGGACTGCCAATAGCCCACATGGTATAGCCCTCCTAAATATTTACTCCTAAACCTTAAGTGGTGGCCCAATGACTTTCATTCCATGCTTTTCCCAAAGCCCCTTTAGGACCTCATCCTGATTAGGAAGCACATTGTTGCTAATTTTCTCCATTTCTTTGAAAAAATCTTCCATTGTACCTGCAGGTTGAAACAGTACTAACATCTGTGCCTCTCCTTCACTAATTTTGGCAAATGTATGGGGAACAGTGCGAGGCGCAAAGGCAGAGTCGCCGGCGGTAAGCGAGTACGTTTCTTCGCCTACTTTTACAATAAAATCTCCTTTGATCACATAAAACCATTCATCCTGATGATGATGCAGATGAAAAGCCGGTCCACCTTTCGAATGTCGTAAAGTATCGTAAATAAGCAGGTCGCCATCCGTATCCTTAGCAGATACTTTGCAATCAAATCGGCCGCCCATGATTAATAGTTCTTCCTGGTAACGGTCTTTATTTGCCGACACTTTAAATCCTTTGTTAGGACGTCCTGATGAGTTAGTGCGTGCATCAGCCAACAGCGCAGAAAGCGCTAGGGGTAATTGCAAAAATAGCCTGCGTTTCATACTGGTTGATTTTAGCAAATGAAGAAATGCTTAATCAAAGCCTACAGTATATCATAGGAGAGATACATCCTGAAAAATAATCCTAATACTTTTGAAGTTAGCGCTTTTATCTCGAATAGAATATTAAACATTCAACGATATATAAGCTATGTAAATTCAATATTCCCTTGACCTAAAAACATCCCATCTTTCTTTTAATGCATGTATATTAGGAGACTTTCCGTCAATACGCCTAGAAAGCGGCATGCCATTAAATTTACCATACTCTGAATTATACAAAGTATCACTTGTTACCACTTTTAAACTACTTGGGTTAATTCCTATTAAGTTTGAGTCGAATAGATCATGCATATCCGCCCTTAATAGTAAGGCGTTTGTTGTACTGTTATCTCCTGAAATTGAGTGAGGGTTTATGTGGCAAGCATGAAGTATTTCTTTTACGCCAGTTTTTGTAATGCAGCACTTCTCTTCATATAAATAAAATAGATTTTCTCTTAGTTTGTTTTGTCCTCTTCGGACTCTCAAATCTCTTGTAATCGTTCTAAATTCATCATCATTCAACGCCTCAATCAAATTTCGAGTCAACGGCTTATCTTGTATGTGTCGGTTAATAATCTCTTCAAACATTACATATTTAAAGCTATCATCATAATCCAACATGGGCAGTAGCCAAACAATAGCTGATTCGATAAGGACTATGCTATAGAGTTCTTTTCTTGTTAAGAAACCATGTTGCCTATTCATTCTGGATATAGCACCTTCAAAAATTGAGTACGTAAGATTCTGCTCCGTTTGAGTTTTCGTGCTGATTCTTTTTATTTTAACATAATCGGCGGCTACCTTGACAATTTTATACTCATGGAACTGTTTAGGAGACACGTATACTATTTGATTGCTATACGCATTTCTGGCATTTTGGAGAAGTGTTCGCCATGCCTCTTGAGGATCAATTAACTTTGTTTTTTTAAATTCCCAAACAATCTTGACAGGAGATGTCGGCTCGAATACTTTTACTTTCCCTTTTCCTTGGTACCTAAAAGGGTGTCTATCATCTTCTCTAGTAAAAATATAAACATTTGTATTGGCATCAAGCATTTGTTGAATAAGAGGTTGGCTAATGTTTGACTTATTCTTTCCATACCAAACTAACTCATTCCCTACCCAATAATTATTGTAATCATGACCAGTCCTTCCCGGAACACCAATATTTATAAAAATAAATATATCGTTGTTAAACTTTGTATAGCCTGTATCCCATGCTCCTCGTCTTCGTTCTTTTGGCACGTTTAGAACTTCGTAAATATCTTTCTTTGTATAACTGTTTCCTGTAATAAACATAGTAATAGTAAGTTTCAGTTTTAACCATAACCGCATTCCTTACTCTCTAAAATCTCTTCTTGTAGGTCTAAAATAATAATAACAACGCTCTTTGTCAAGGATATCCATAACTCTTAATAATTGATAAATCCATCAACCGTCCTCTACTTAATCAATTCTCTTTAGATTTGCAGCTCCTTGGCATATCTTAATCACATTAACCTAGAGTACTTGTTTTGATAGTATGATCACAATAAACAGCCATCTCCACTACCCCCTCACCGACACCCTCCTCCTCTTCGCCCTCGACTCCGAAGCCGGCGACCATTTCAATAACCATAATAAACTGATTACCGGTATTGGCAAGGTGGCTGCAGCCTATGCGCTTACAAAAGCTATTCATACACAGAAACCCAGGCTGATCGTGAATCTGGGATCTGCCGGCAGTAACTTTTTCAAACGCGACAGTGTGGTTTGCTGCACCCAATTCATTCAACGGGATATGGACGTGCGGCCACTTGGGTTTGAGCTATATGAAACGCCCCTCTCCGGTATTGCGCCTGTTCTTTCTTATGGGTTAAAAATGGATGGCCTGCCCGAAGGCATCTGCGGTACAGGCGATCATTTTGACACCAACCATAGTACTACCGCTTACAACCTGGTTGACATGGAAGCCTATGCGCTGGCATTAATTGCCATGAAAGAAAATATACCATTTCTGTGTCTCAAGTATATCTCTGATGGGGCTGATGGATCAGCAGCTGAAGAATGGACCGTACAGGTACACCGCGCAGCCGAAGCCTTTGCCAGGCTTATACTGGCATGACCTATTGTACAATCCAGTACTTTACAAGTGTCATTTTTACAGCTGTGAATTGACTTGCGGGTCGGATCTTTTACCAGGTTCGGGTATTTTAAATAAGCGGTGAAATGTCTATTTTGTTGGCCATGGATGATGATACCCTCCAAAATCCGACCCTAAACAGGCGAAAGTTTATTCGTTGGACCGTTGCCGGCACTATAGTGGTGGGAATACCTGCGCTTGTATTAAGGCAATGTGATTTATTCAGTCATCAGCATCTGAACCCCGAGGATGTACTGGTTGATCTCTGCGGTGAAGAAACAGTTTATGCCATTGGCAAAAAATGGATCAACGATCATCCACACGAAGTAACTGCCCGGCAGCTTAAACAAAAATTGCTGCAGGGTTCGGGTTTAAAAGATTATGACCAGGCCAGTCAGGCCATGCGTAGCAAACATGTGCACTCGAAGATCAAAGCAGACTTTGCCCAATCCGGTACATTGATTGCCGAAGGATGGGTACTCACGCCCACTGAGTGCAGAGTAGCTGCCCTCCATTATTTGAATCAAGTTCAACAATCCTGATATGCATATTGACGCGCGGCGAATGGAAGCAGATAGTATTGTAGAAGGAGATCTCTGCATTGTAGGAGCAGGGCCTGCAGGCATCAGCATAGCACTGGACTGGATTGGCCGCAAACAAAAAGTAATTCTGCTTGAGTCGGGTGGGTTTGACTATGACGATGCGATACAGGACTCTTATAAAGGCGAAAATACAGGTCTGCCTTATTTTTCACTGCGCTCAACCCGTCTGCATTACTTTGGCGGCACTTCTGGTCACTGGGGTGGCTTTTGCGCTAAACTAGACGCGATAGATTTTAAAAAACGTGCCTGGATCAACGATAGTGGCTGGCCTATCTCCCCGGAAGATATAGAACCTTTTTATCCAAAAGCGCATGCGCTGGTTGAGCTGGGGCCTTATCAATGGACAGCCGATTATTGGACCAAAGAAAAGCCGGCATTTAAATCTCTCTTCCCTGCAAATAACTATTTATGGGACAAGATATGGCAAATAAGCTCTCCCACGCGTTTCGGAGATAAATACAGGGACGCCATCGTAAATGCGCCGAATATTCACCTCTACACCTATACTAACCTCACCGATATTACTACCAACGAAACGGGCGACTACGTTACAGAAGCAACCGTTAAAACGCCAGAAGGAAAAAAGCATACTGTAAAAGCCCGCCGGTTCATACTGGCCTGCGGGGCCATCCAGAATGCGCGCATACTGCTTGCAGCCAACAAGCAACAATCCAAAGGCCTGGGCAACCAGCACGATGTAGTAGGGAGATATTTTATGGAGCATATTGAAATAAAATCGGGCGAACTGTGGCTACTTGAGCCCAATAGCCTTGCCTTTTATATGCTCAACCCAACAGCGCGGGCAGAAATAGCTGTTAAAGAAGCCTCGCAGGAAAAACTGGGTATTACCAATGGAACTATTTCGCTCAGTCCACTCAATGTAGCCAACCGCCTGCCTTCACAAAACAAATCATGGTCTGGCGATGATCCGCGAAAAAATCTAAAAACACTTCACTCCGATATAGAAGAGGCAGATGAAAACAAACTCCTGAAACATCTCAAGAAAAATTATCGTACTGCCTTTGGTATGTTTAGCCGTTTTGAATCGGTACCCGACCGCAATTCAAGGGTTTTTCTCGATAAGAAAACAGATGCCTTTGACACGCCACTGGCCTCACTGCACTGGAAGCTCAGTGAAATAGATAAGATAAGCATCCGTCGCGTACATGAGCTGATCGGCCAGCAACTGGGAGCCGCTGGATTAGGAAGGGTAAAACTGGCCGACTCCATTGCAGATACCAACAACAATAACTGGGCAGAAGATGCTATCGGCGGCTGGCACCATATTGGCACCACACGTATGGGAACAGATCCACACACAAGCGTGGTAGATCAAAACTGTCAGGTGCATGGTATTTACAACCTCTACTGTGCCGGCGCCTCCTGCTTTTCAACAGCGGGTGCCGTTAACCCAACTCTATCTCTTATCGCGCTCAGCCTGCGTCTGTCTGATTTTTTAAAAGAATGACCCGATCCTAATAGTTACACTATTCACCCGGTACTCCCCAGTAATATCCAAACAATATCTCTTTTTCCAGCACTCCCTCCCCACGATATTCCACACCCGCCCGGCCTGTCCAGGTCAGTTCATACAACGATGACCCGGCATGGCGGCTGATCTCCAGGTTCAATTCATAACTGCCATCGCCCTGCAGCCACACTGTTCTGAAAGTACCAGCAAAAGGATCCTGTGCTATGGTACCCGCTTTAATACGTTTAGCCGTTTCCGGATACGGCTCCCGGTCACCGGTATTGAAATAAGTGCTGGTCAGTATCTGGTGATCATGCGAGCGAAAAACAAATGCTCCTCTGAATGGCTTAGGTTGTTCGGACATACATTTACTATTGACATTTTACTAAAGATTGCTTTTATTGCCTGATCTGTACATCAACAGCTATGTCTTCGCAGCGTACTTCATACTTCTTCTCTGGCCGGGTATATACATTCACTGATTGATGCGAAGTGGCAAATGCATTGTCATACACATAGGTTTTACTGCCAAACATCTTTTCCTCTATTTCCTCCGAAGCATATACCGCCAGTCTGTCTGCAGCATATCTCTCTGCAAGGTTTTCAATCTGCTTTATTTTATAGAGATTCTCCACATCTGGCGTGGCATCATCCGGCATGAGGATAAACAGATAGTCCCGGGCACGGCTGATGGATACATTCAGGATATTCTGCTTGTTGAGAAACATAGCTGGTGACCGGCTGATATTAAACGGCGGATTAAAGAGCGAAATGATAATATCGCATTCATCACCCTGGAAACCATGTATCGTGCCTACCATCAATTCTGCTTTCTCTGATCCCGCTTCCTGCTGCGCCAGTAGCTTTTCTATTAATGTGGCCTGTGCACGGTATGGACAAATAATGCCGATGCGGAACCGGTCCTTATGGGTTTTTGTGATCTGCTGTACCAGCTGCTGTACAAACTCTACGGTAAATATAGAAGAGTAAACCTGGTAATTGGATTTATTTAAAGTGTTGGGCTTATAAATACTTTCATGCTTTGAAACGGGGAATTTGATGATCGTAATATCCTTAAACGCCAGACCGGGGATCTTCAGCGGTTTTTGTTCATCGGCTTTGCGATGATGCTCCAGGATGCCATTGTAGGTAAAGTGGCTGAATACATTTCCAATACTGGGAATTGCCCGGTATTGTTTGTGCAGGTTCTTTATCTTATACGGATGGGGCACGGTAACAGGTGCCACAAAACGGTCCAGCTGCACCATACTATAAATATTCAGATCCTTCCACTGCTCGATCTGCGTGATGGGTTGTATCTGAAACGGATCACCTGCTATTACAAAACTGGCCTGGGGTTTCTGAAATAATATATAAGCCACACTGGCCAGATTGACCATCGAAGCTTCATCAATAATAATATAATCCCAGTGCAGAAATTTTAAATGAAGCCGCTCTTCGGCTCCTGCAGGCTGAAAATAGTCGTAGGCAAACCGCGCAACGGTGGTTACTACTGTATTCCTGGATTTACTGGTAATATCAAAGGTTTTATCTACTACCAGTGAACTGGCTTCCAGCTCCGCATCACCGGTCGTTCCAAAGCGCAGCAACCAGTGATAATAGGTTTCATCGCTACCCATTTTCTCGATAATCCTCCTGGTCAGTACGTCGGCTGCTTTATTGGTGGGCGTCAGTACCAGTACTTTCAGGTCCTTCTTCCGCTTCATCAGAGGAATGATCTCTTCGGTAGCCAGGTGAGTGGTCTTGCCAGTACCCGGAGGGCCAAACACAAACCGGATATTTTCCGTCAGGCTTTTTTGCAGGTTAGCTTCATCGGGCAGGCCAAGCTGGTTAAATGCCTTCCTTAATTCATCCAGAATAAACACGGGGTTCTTTACATCCAGCACCACCCTGCTTATCTTACTGATATCGCTGACAGCATCATCAGCCGATTTTTTGAGCTTTGCCCGCAACGTATACTCTTTCACACTTACTACTTCCACCGTTACGGAAGTATACCTGTCTCCCTCATACAATCTTATCTGCAGATCGCCGATATCTTCTATGCTCTGCGGGATATACCGGTTAGGATGCTTCAACAAAAGTATCCTGTCTGAACCCGCCTCTTTTTCAATCTTCGTAAACTGTATGGTAATAGCCTTGTTTTGCGGATTACTGTCAGAACTATTCAGATATTCCAGTTCCAGCAGGGCTTTAAACCAGGCAAATGAATATTTCTCCGACTGATTGGCAACTTCATTCAGCTTCTCTATTCTCGTCAGGTCTTCGATCTGGGCCTCTGTCTGTTCTTTCAGCTTTTCGATCTTACGCTGCAGGTCAACGGAGGGCTTTGAGTAGTCGTCCTGGTCCGGCTCTGCCTCTGGTTGCGATACTTCCTGTAGCTGATCGTCCGGGTCCGCAGATTCTTCTGCTCTTTTTTTCCGGATATCCTTTTTCAGCTTACTCATCATCTGATCGAGATCATGATCGGTCGATCCTGCCTTTTCCTGCAGCCTATCGGCCGACGATGTAGCGGCCCTTTTCTTCGCGGCGAGTATGCTGATCACTTCATTGATCTCTTCTTGTGTAATACCTTCTTCCAGCAATTTTCTGCCAAGCGCCAGCGCTCGTTTTTGTTCTTCCGTAAGATCCAGATCTCCATCAGGATTTTTAATGCCCAGATATTCCAGCAAAGCTTCTGCCTGTGGTTCTTTTACATTATAGGCACTACCCAGGCTTTCCGGACGGATGTCCTTTACGGCTACCAGTTTCCCGTCTTTATTATACAGCCACTTTTTTGTTTTTAGTGCACGGGTAAGCGTTGAATCAAATTTTTCAACTTTCTGCACAGCCTGCCTTTTCGGTAAAAACTGAAATACCCCGGAAAAAAGCATCTCGGCACCTGTTGTATTTTTTCCCTGCAGATGCATCAGCAAAAAGTCCCAGATAATAACCGAGCGTTCCGGCGTAATGCTGGCAATAGCTTCTTCCAGACCATCCATCACCTTATCGGTCACAGATTGTTTCTTGAAAAACTTTTGAGACACATCCATGTTGCCGATCGAAAACTTCATCTGCGTTTCGAGCGTAGGGGCAAGCTCTACCTGCTGCAGTTTGGGAAGGGTTCCCACTCCCAACTCGCGCAGAAAGAATTCAAACAACTCTTTCCTCTTCCCTTTAAAAAAATCGGCATAGAATTGCTCGTCCAGCAAATGAGCGCTTTTTGAAGCGCCAAAATAACCGGTCAGCTTATCTGTACCGAAATAAACCAGCTCCGGCTCACAGAAATAGCGCATACCCGGCTCAGCCGGATTCTGTGATGCCAGGAAGGGGACTTCTTTCAGCTTCTTTACAAATTCATTCAGCATGGATATGGAACAGGTTCCATAATAAGTCAGGAATGACTCGAGATGAAGCAGCAATTTCTTTTTGTCGTTATAATCAAAACTTCCATAGTACTGCGGTATGATATTGCGCAGTATTTCCGTCCGCAAATCGGGCTGTCCAATACCCAGGCTATGGAAAAAATCAACCGCCTCTTTGTTTTCCATAAAGGGCTTGTAGATGGTGCTATAACTTGTCGGGGTACCGGTAGCCAGAAAGATATTGGGTGTTTCATGCGCTTCATTATACGGCGTCACGGCTTTACGGTCCTGGTTCAGGAGAATAGGACGTCGCAGGGCCAGCCTGTCCTTATCATCCCACAAAAATCGGCGGCTACCCAGGTAAGTATATAATTTTATCAGCCATTCATCTGTTTGTGATTCGATAAACTTTGCTGTAATTCTTCTCAGCAGCTTCTTTGCATCCAACACATCTACTACCAGCGAACTGATATAAGCCTCCAGCGCCTTGTTGGCCTGGTTCAATTGTTTTTGCCCCTTAGATACAAACACCAGTCCTGCATTGTATACAATCATGAGCTCACTGATCTGCTGATCAGAAAACAAGTCTGCCAGCTCAGGGTCAGTGACCCAATAGGCTTTGGACGATTTCAGGTAACGGCCATTGCGGCCGGGCAACAATTCTTCTTCCGAAAGTTTTTGCAGAATAGCAGTGTAAAAAGGTTTGAACGAAATTTTGGCTTTGTTGCCTGGCTCCGAAAAATCAGTAGCACGATATGGGATAATATCCAGTATACTGTCATTAAGCAAAAAGGTCTTCTCCCGTGTGCCGATTAGTTTTAGTACAGGAAGCGAATCGGCTGCCAGCACAGCCAGTTGATTGATCAGTTCCACATTCCACGAATCGCCTGCCTTTATGCCCTCCCGGTTATCTGTGAGCAGAAAAGGGGCCTGTATAATAAAACCCAGTTTGGTTTCTTCCTTCGTCGGAAAAAAACAGAAAGCATCATATAAACGTCCCGTCTTCAGTTGTTTATTATCCGTCAGAAAATACCCGATAGATACCTGATGGCTTGTATGGGCACTGGGATGAGTCGCTTTCCGGGAAAACAACCAGATCTGTTCTTTTCGGGTGGTCTCATTCAAGACACTGGTCACTTCCATCAGCGAAGCCAGTGTCTGGTTAACCGGTTCTGCCCGCAGTACCTTTCTGGAGTACTCCCCTTTTTTTACAATGGATTGCCATTTGATATGCTCCAGGTGTGAGAGAAATAAGATAGGTTGAAATAAAGAGCAGAATTTCTCCTCAATATCAAGATAGGCTTCCCCCTTTGGCTTGTCCTTATGGTTAAACGGAAAATAAAAAAGCGTTTCTCCCGGTTTACGTTTAGCACCAATGGTTGGGATCTCTGCCGGAACGATATAATTTTCCAGTTTGAAATTTATGGAGTCATCATACACATGAGGTGTGAGGCTATAGGCAAATACCGCCTTGAAACCGATACCGAATTTTCCGATCTTTTGCTCATCAATCTTGGTTGAGTTGCCGATAGAGGTGATGGCATTGATATGCCCCAGCTTCCCTCTTTCTGCGTCCTGATCTTCGGTTTCGGGATCAGATATGGAAAACCGTATAGTTCCATTGTGTTTAAACCACAGGCCGCCGGCTTCGAGGTTAAATTCAACCCAGGTAGCTTTGGCATCATCCGCATTTTGCAGCAGTTCATATACGAAATGGGCACTGTCGGAATATTTCTTGATCGCTGTCTCCCAGATACCGCGATAGGCTTTTTTGAGCAATACCTCTACGTCTTGCTTTTTTATCTTTTGAAGGGTGTTAAGGAAATTGGATGGCATGGAAAGGTGGTCTTGGTTAATCAGGATATTTTCGGGGCAGGGTTGGCTAAAGGATTTCTAGTCGCCGTATTTTCCGGACAGGGGGATATAGGCTATCGATTCACGGTTTTGGTTTTTCACAGTAATGATTGGGCTGCCTGAAGGAAAATGTCTGCCGCATCTAAAATATTGGCTAACACCCATTTACATAAACCCTGCTGACACGATTCGATAGCGGTGTTCCCCGCGACATCATATTCCCTGGCAAATAACACAATTAAACGAACAGGGCTGGCATCGTATTGTATTTGTTTGCCTGATACATACCCCCTGGCAAGTTCCGGCGAATAGCTGCCGAAAAGGTGTTTGCCTCCCCTGCTTGCATATCTCTGCATTAAACCCTACTTTGGCAATTGCGAAAAACCTATCCAATCCTTAAACCAATACTATGAAAAAAGCTTTTCTCATCTGCCTTTTCCTGTCCATTACTCTTTTTCACAGCATCTGTTCACACGCTGCTATCAGGCGATACTGTATGGTCAGATACGCTACTGAATATGGATGGTCCAAAACATATACGGTTGAAGTCCAGTTTATGACAGGGTACGAACTTAATAAGGCTACCAACGGTTTTCAATACGATTCTTATGATAAGTATTGCCTGATCTGGTGGGCACAGGGTCAGGTGTCTATTTTAAAAATAAAAGGTTATCTGATCACCGGGTATGACTTTACCCGTGATGATTTCCGAAATGCCTTCAGCTTCAAATCCTCGCTGGATTGTGTACAGGTAAACAGTGAGTATGAGGTAGAATGGCAGGTGATCGGGAAAAATTATCTGGAATATGTTGATCCGCGGGAAAATTAGATCAGGCTCTTCCTTTCACTCCAAAAAGTACTCCTATCCACCTCACCCGTCTGATCAGCAGCTCATAAACACCGAGGCTGCCAGCCGTTGTTATCAACAGCACCAGTACAAATTTGACCCAGGCAGCGAGATTCATTGGAAAAATCAGCCACGATGCCAGGAACAAAAACAACATGTGCAGGATATAAACCGGGTAAGCAGCCTGGCTGAGATAAGGCAGTGCACGGCACGGCCGGTTGAGATATTTGTACCCAAATGCAAAAACAGCAAAGATCCAGTTCAGCGATTCCACCACCTGCATTACATTGGGCACACGTTGCGGCAACTGCAGCAAACGCCAGCTATACAGCAAAACGGCGATGCTCAAAAACAGCCATCGTCTTTTTGACAACATCATCCAGAATGCTGCACCCGCCCAGGCCATGCAAAAACCGCAGAGAAAACCCAGCAGCCCCAGGAAGAATCCATGCCAGGTCATAGCATACAGCTCATAAAGGGTGGGATTGACCAGCCAGACTTCTGCAATAAATGCCGCCGGTATTATCAACAGAACGAGTGGACGGCTGAGCCAGTGCCGGAGCCGTTTTACCCAATCACTTTTCTCTTTCGATTTGAGATAAAAGAAAAGAGATGAGCAGAGCAATACATATACAAAAATATTGCCCAGAAACCAGAGATGTGATGCACCCGGATTATAACTCAACGGGCGATCATAATATGCCTGCCGTACCAGTAGCTGCAGAGGTACTACCACGAAGAATCCGAAGATATAAGGTATCAGTATCCGTTGTGCCCGCTCCCTGAGCAATTGCAACAGGCTTCTGTTTTGCAAAGCAAAGCATACGCCCATACCTGATATAAAAAACAAAAGCGGTATCCGCCAGACATTGAGCAGCATCATAGGCGGCCACAACCAGGTACAGGCGTCTTTGTTTGTAATAAACCCGATGAATGTGCCCCAGGGTTGAAAGGCAATAGCTACGTGATAAAGCAGTAATAACGCAATGGCTATTACCCGCAGCCTGTCTATATCATATCTTCTGTTGTCTGTCATTGTATGAGTCGTTGTGCAGCGTGGATTTTATTTCAGTAATAGGGCCATTTCGGGTCGCAGTTTTTCGATCTGCGTATAGTCGAGCTTCAGTCCCATTGGCTCCAGCATTTGACCCAGGCTTTCATACACTGCTCTTACATCTGCAAACGGGCCTGCGACCGATTCGTAAGCAGTCTTGCCATAATTGTTTTTGATCGTCTTATCTACGCCTTTTTGCAGAAGCATCTTTACAATTTCCGGGTGACAGAAAAAAGCTGCTGTATGCAATGCGGTAGAGCCTTCATTGTTTTGTACGTTCAGGTCAGCGCCGGCATTAATCAGCATTCGGGCCATGTCTGTTTTACCAAACAGGCAGGCACTGATCAAAGCGCTGGAGCCTCCAATCGGCTCCTTTACATTCAGGTCAGTACCCGACTCAATAAGCTGTTTCAATGCTGCAGTATTTTCAGATATTACCGCCGTATGTATATCTACTGCGGGTTTGGTCACTTCCTTTGGCTCTGCCGCCTGGGGCATCGGTTCCTTTTTTTCTTTACAGGCATTCAGTACGTTTAATGAAGTGAGTACTGTAAGGGCAATAGCCAGCCTGCGCCAATTGTTGATTCGCGTTTTCATGATTGATAATGATTGTTATATGGTAAATAATACAGAGCGGAAAGATTGTCGCCCCTTTTTGTCTACTGAGTTTCTTAATTGCTGTCACTCCTTTTTATCTTCTTTTTGAAATGACAGGACAAATATCATAAAATATTTATTGAAAAACAATAAATAAAGGCTGTTTTTCAGCAATTTCCAGAAAAGGGTTATAACGCTGGGAAAATGAAGACATTGGAAAATCAGTACCTATTTCTTCAAGTGACTTTCATAAACCTTTTACATTTATGCCGTCTTCTTTTTATTCTAAACATTTTCATTATGGGCCTGGACATGCGACCAATGGGAAAACCCAAACCCGGATACGAAGGATTGTATCTCCGGTTGTTTGCCATTTTGCAGGGGAAAGAAAAACAATCACGTGGGTTTCTTGATCAACTGGGATCCGCAAAACCGCTCACGCAGGATGAGTTGCTGCAACATTGGTATGCTATCCAGATCCCTACTTATGAAACCATTGGTGCACCGCAGGTAGGCAGAGATGCTGCAGCCGATACATGGATCAGGGAGCTATATACACAGGCCGGTCAGCAAATGACCGAAGAAGAATTTGTAAAAGAGTATGAAGGCTATTATGTAATAGAACTCGCTGCAGAAGAAGACGGCGTACCCGTATACAAAGCCATGGAGCAGGATGAGAATGTGTTTCGCGGAGAATTTTTAACTGACTGTATTGACCTGGTTGGGGAAGAACTGGTGCAGGAGGCCTGGGAAACCAAACTGGCCCCTGAAGCCCTCGATTATGGTCAGCGCCTCATGGCCGTGGCCAGTACGATCGCAAAAGAGCATGGACTGGAGTACCTGAAAACACAACGTTTGCCTCCCGACGTGGATGAAGAAAGTCTCGAAAGCAAACTCCATATCCTGTTTTCGGCAGCCCGGTGGCTGATCTTTTACGGCCGCAATGGCCACGGCTATGAAGCGGATTATTAAACGGTGTTATTGCGAAGCAGGTGCACCCACCATATCATAATAGGTATAATCTTTGGTGATCTTACCATTTTCGATCGTAAAAATGGTGCAGATAGGCAGCTCAATCTTTGTACTGCCGGAAGTTCCAACCGATACAAACTCGGCCACCACATGTTTATCGCCGGAGGGATAGAGCACCACATTCGTCATACTGATATCAGGCAAAAAACTATTGAGTTGCTGATAATGATCAGCTATTTGCCGGCGGCCCTGTTTTACCGTTTTGAGTCCAAATGCAGGATCCTTAAACTCTGCCGAATCTATATACAATGCTGCCATTTTTTCCCATTCATGTTTGTTGAAATGATCAAACAACTGGGTTACGACTTTCTGATTGTCGGCACCGGGGTCCTTAACGGGTTCATTTGTTTTGTTGTTGCAGGCGGCAAGCAATAGTCCACACAGCAAAAGCGGGAAAAAGGTTTTCATTTTTTGCAGGTTTTGTTATTGGTTTAATTTTCTGATACTGGTGATTCTTTATCCACCGTATCCTGAATCTATCATTAAATATAATAAAATAACCTCCCTCAGTATACGCGCGTCCAACACTTTATGTAAAGCCCGGATCATCAGGTGTTTCCGAAACAAAACTGGTTACTATCGGATCCTGATCTGAGCAGTTTGGGTATTTGCAAATATTTGCCTAAAAAGTATTGATGGCTTTTAAACAAATCGAAAAGAAACTACCTTTTCATGACTCACCTAGCAGTATTTGCGAAAAATAACCAGATCAGCATGAAGCAGCTTGCCATTTTTCTTTCCGCTTTCTTTCTTTATACGCAGGCCTGTGCTCAGGCCATCCTGTTCGAACCCGGTACTATTTCAAACAACGATGCTTTTGCCAGCAGTCTTTCGCCAGATGGCAAAGAATTTTATTTTGTGAAATCCTATCGCGGCAGATCCCGTCTTGAAATCTGGATGTCGGAAAAGAAGAAACAAAAATGGCAGGCACCCGCCCCTGTTTTTGATTCGTTGCCATACCGGTATATCGATCCCTTCATTACACCAGACGGCAAGACCCTCTTGTTTAACTCTGATCACCCGGCTCCCGGCGCCGTGGCCACCAGGCGTTTTCATATCTGGAAAGCTGAACGTAGCAATCAGGGATGGAGTAAACCTGTATATATGTATCAGCTCAACAGTGATTCTGCTGATTTTTTTGCCACCGCAGACACCAGGGGTAATATATATTTTTCTTCGGCCCGGGATGGAAAAGCCGGAACCACACGCATATTCATCGCTAAAAAAGAACATGATCAGCTGAGTGATCCTGTTGCACTTGATACCATCATCAATGCATCGGGTACCGAATCAAATCCTTTTATTGCTGCCGATGGCAGTTATCTTATCTTTTTACGCTCTGATGGGAAAGGATTCGGCGATTCGGATCTTTATATCTCCTTCAGGAAAGCCAATGGTGAATGGGGCCATCCGGTCAATATGGGCGCTGAAATAAATACCGATAAAGGTGAGTTTGCCCCTTTTGTTTCGGCCGACAACAATGTCCTGTTCTTTACCCGCATTGTGCGCGGACAGCCACATAGTGAAAATATTTTTTACCTCTCCGGGTTCGGGCAATACTTAAGCCGGTTAAAAAAAGATGCCGGTGAGTAGGAATAGTTACTGATGAATATTATCCGGCCAGTCGTTCATATCGCTGATGCAACAATAGCCGGTACTTTTCGCGGTATTCTTCCGGGAGAAAACAACGGCTTATCAGTTCTTCTGCTATAGGTCTGTTGCGGATAAGGCGGCTGAATACTCCATTCACCTGCCGGACAGTAAGTCCCAGCTTCTGACCAAATTCAGTAAACCGGTCACGGTTAAATTTACTCTTTCGCGCATCCAGGGTAAGTGCGAGTTCTTCTGCATCTTTCGGATTCACGATGGCTACGTTCAACAGATCATAGGCAGGAGCCAGTCCCCATGTGCCATTGGCCTGGCGGATCATGGAAAAGTTTTTTAAGTGCATGTCATTGTTCCCTGTAAGAAAACAAAACACGGTAAGTTCAAAAAAATAAGAAAGGTCAAGCAGTGTGTTGTCTGCATATTGCGCAATGGCTTTCCCCACTTTTTCCATTGATCCTTTATACTTATCAAATGCTTCCAGTATCTGAAACATATCCAGCATATGTATCTTCTCTCCATCGGGCCTGCGGTCGATGCGCCGGGTGATATATGCAAGCTCTCCCGAAGAAAGCCGTATAAGACTTGAAGGCACGACCGGCAGCCCAAATGCTTCAGCAATGCGCATAGTAAGGTGTTCGTTTTGCGGCATTTCAGGATAATCGTCGTGGGGCGGCTTGAAAATATACTGTCCACCCAGCGCACCCACTACGGTAAGCCGGCCTTTTGGGCCATCCTTTAAGGTGTTTTTTACCAGCGAGAGCGACAATTTGGGTTGCACACCAGGTACGGCTACATGTCGTTGTACAACCTGTGCCGCCAGCTCAGCCATTTCCGCCAGACTATATCCCAGGGCCGGAGGCTGTTCTGTACCAAAAAAAGCCTTGCTGCAGTGCTGGTGAAAATCCGTTTCACCATCTGTCAATGGTTCATAACAATATAGACAACGATTACTCATGCACTTCCTCCATTGGTATTACACTCACTGCTCCTATACAATTTTCGCAGCAGGCCAGCAGCAGGCCCATACGGTCGTTGGAATTGAGCTTCCAGTTTTTGGTGGCGATATCCAGCAGCCAGCCTTCTGGTATGAGGCCCTCAAAAAATGGAAATAAAGCCCTGCTGCTGTATGGTATTGTTGTCACCGGCATCGTAAAAGTGATAAACCGATCAGGATGTTGTTGTACATACAGGTCGGTGTACTGATACACATATTCACCATCATCCGTTTCGGTGAGATGACCAGCCAGATCATTATTATAAAAAATTTCAGCTTTTCGCATCGTCTTCAGATAATAGTTGTTTTGCCGGCACAGGAGCCAGTTGATGACCAAACATTTTTAATACCTGGTTTACTTTCTCCAGTTGCAGATCAGTTTTACCCTGCTCAATCTTTCTGATCACTGTGAGGGCCACGCCGGAGCGTTCGGCAAACTCTTCCTGCGTAAGGCCAGCCTCCTTTCGCTTATCCTTTACAAAAACATCGAGTCGCTGCATATTATTTATATGTATTAAAATATAAAATAAATATTATTGCCTAAATTATATGTTTTTAAATATAAAATACTGATTTATTTATTAATTATATGTATTTAAATATAAATAATAAAGAAACAAACAACAATATATGTTTTTACATATAATTTACTTGCCTCCTCTAACTCTCACCAATAAGATAGTTGCCTCCTACTAAAGGCCGTAGTCTTATGGTATCGTACGCCTCGGTCTTCTGTACCTGGTAAAAGAATTGTATCCCGACGCTTTAATAGCAGAAGCAGAAACCTTTGATGAAGTCATCCGGCAGGTGGATGCGCAAGGCTTTGACCTGGTATTGCTGGATATCCAGATACCCGGAGGTGATAACCTGCAAATGGTAGAAGCAATTAAACTGCGCACGTCCGATACCAGAGTATTGATTGTTTCCGGATACAATGAAGAGCTATATGCCCTGCACTATATTGAAGCCGGTGCCCATGGCTATCTGCAAAAAAACGCTAACTCCGACACGGTTAAACAGGCTATTCAGAAAGTGATGGCCGATGAAAAATACATTAGTGCCTTTATCAGGGAGCAACTGATTCAGCAAAAGCCCGTAAACAACACCCATCAATAATACATAAGCCAGTAATAGTTCCAGTCAGAAAGTATTGCAACTACAATTTTACAAAAACATCGATGCGAAACAATTGTTTGATTATTATTCTGCAGCAGTTGCAGATTAAACATTGCCGGAACTTTGGTCGCTACTGCAGCGATCAGCCTGGCTTAAATAGGCAGGCCCCGGCGTCCTGATTCTGTCATGGATGCCGGGACCTGCTGTGTTCCAAACCGTCTGTGAGCGCGTCGGATATCTTAATCGGCCTTAATGAGCCGCAGTACTATTGATTGCCCGCGTCCGGTGATGCGTACCTGGTACAGACCAGGAGAGTATCCATCCAGCTGTAGTTGCAGTAGCGTGCCCGCAGCTTTGTGCGTTTGCAACAGACGACCATCGGCTGTTAGTAATTGCACATTGTCTCCTGCATTAAGCCCTGTAATACTGACATTACCTTTTACAAGCGGGTTAGGATATAATAACAGATGTGTGTTGCCTTCAATACGCACGGCCACGATGATTGAATAGGTTGAACGCTCATCTGTATCCAATTGCCGCAGCCGGTATTGAACAACGCCTGTTCCCGGTTTTGTATCGGTAAACTGATAGTTATGAGCCTGGCTACTGGTTCCATCCGCCCATGCCGACTTTACAAACCCAACAGGCTGCCAGGTTCCGTTTGCCGTGCGTCTTTGAATTTCAAATCCATTATTCCGTTGTTCTGACAGTGTACGCCAGTTGAGCTGTACTGTATTATTTACCAGCTTAGCCTGCAGATTGGCCTGCATTACAGGCAATACCTCCGACAATGGATCTGTTGAGGATACATAGATAAAACTGGAAAATGATGTGATGCCATAAAAATCCACATAGGCTACTCCGTCTTCCATTCCACTGGCATTGGGAGTAAGCGACATGGCCTTTCCCGCAACAAGCTGACCATTGTCCAGAATATCTGCTTTTACTGCATCAGCATCTCCCTCATATTTTATCCAGGTATTGGTCACAGCATTGGGAAGTTGAGTAGTGACCAGTTCATTGGGGTCATAGTATACCCGCACTTTTACTCCGGCATAGGTGCCGGCACTGGCATCGGTAACCGTTCCGATGCGCGGCATCAGGTTTATTTCGCGTTGAGCATTGGCAAAGCTGGCGCCACTGGGAGTAATGACAATGCTGAGTGCGGCAAGTTGTGCGTCATCAGCAAAACCGGCTACCGCCAGCAGTTTACGGTTCTGCATGCCATCCTGATAAAAATATCTCCACTCCGAATCAGAGCAGCTGCCATAATTATTGGCAGTGACGGTCTCTTCGGGAAGAAAAACCAACCCTGCCGTTGCCGGATCTACACGAGCCAGGGTAAAGTAAGAGACACCTGCGGGAAATGTATATACGACTTCAAAATGGCCACCCACTACTTCTGCAACCTGTATTGAGGTAATAGACGATCCGGTAATAGTCGCTGCATTTGAAGTGATCATGCGATAAGCATCGCAGGAACCGCCCAGTACGCCTGGCTGCAGGGTGGCAGGAAAGCGAATACGTGCAGCCTGTGTCATACCATTATTGCTGATCTTCCAGACACGCTGCAAATGATTAATAGAAACACCTGCGCCATAAGTGGTGAGCAATGTAGTAGCCGCGGTTGTAACACCATTGTCACCCCATATAAGATAACTCTTATCGGCTACAAAGCTGTTGGTGTTGGCAGCATTGCTGGCTTCCAGCGTTGTAAGCCCTATGACTATCTGACCGGTGGCAAGATTGTTTACACTATTGCTTTGCTTTTGCTGCAACCCCTGGCGGTCATCGCGACCGATGCCGGCAATATTATTCTGAAAAGAAGCATCGCCAGGCCCATATTGTTTCAGATGCTGTATTAAGATAATCAACCGGCGATGCTGTTGTGCCCAGTGTCACGCCATTTTTGATGGCCAGGTAAGAATTGACCCTTGCCCGCTCATTGGTGGAGAGCGCCCGTTTGTACCAGGCCACTTCCATGATATCGCCGGGGAAGGCTCCCGACAAATCCCATGTTCCATATCCGATAAACAAGCGCTGGCCCAGTACATGAAAATAGTTGCCGGCAGTCCAGTTAAAACTTTCTGCACGTCCATCCAGTGTGATCTGCATAGTTCCATTACCTGCATTGGCAGACTGATCTGCTACATAAGCCAACACGGAACTTTTGCCTGATATAACATCGGCTGTATGTGTATTGCTACTGGTCGTTTCATAGAATTTATAGATATATGGATTGCCATTATTAATTGAAAATCCTGGCTCTGCCGCATAGAAATCATCATTGTCGATACCAACTATACGTCCCGAACCTGTACCCTGAGCCGCGGTAGAACGTGCTGCTGAAAATACGCTGTATGAAGTGCGTGTATGTGTACCATAGCTATTATCTGATGGTGTA
Source organism: Chitinophagaceae bacterium (assembly GCA_047600605.1). Taxonomy (GTDB): domain Bacteria; phylum Bacteroidota; class Bacteroidia; order Chitinophagales; family Chitinophagaceae; genus CAYMZZ01. The sequence goes on from JASGKK010000003.1 coordinate 469,376, forward strand.
AAAGAAGGAGCGGCATCCCGAAAATAATTGGACGAACTGAATCCTGTATAATAGGGATAATAATTATGTGCCGCGTTGGCCGTTGTAAGCGCAGGTGTACCTACAACTTCAATAGAATTGCCCAGCAGCGAGTTGTCTGTCCAGGCGGTACCCGCTGACGCATTATCTGATTTTACCCAGAATACGAGATCATCCAGTACAGCACCCGGTGCAGTCACGAGGGCACCCATACGCATATAATCACCATCATTGATCTCTACCTCCTGTGCCATACCACTCTGCAGAGGATAGATGCGGGTACTGCCAGCGGGAAAGGCCGGGTCATTACTCACCAGTATATAAGTGGCATGTGGCAACCGGTTATTATAAACATTCACCTCCCAGCTGGTTTGTGTAGTGGCCTGCGCCTTCCAGATACGGTTGCTTACGGCATTGATCTGCGTGGCCAGCGTTCCATTTGCAAAAACCTGCCCACTGGTATAACTTACAGCAGTACTAAAACCTGTTGCATTGTTATCGCCCAACACCAGGAAACTGCGGTCAGCCTCCATACTATTTGTATTCTGTCCGTTGAGTGCTACAAGCCCTCCCAGCGAAAGCGAAATAGTAGAATCGCCTAAACTATAAGCCTGGCGCTGATAAAGAGCCGACAGATCATCTCTCCCCAGGCCAAAAATATGCTGCTGGTAACCTGTATTGGTAGCTCCTGTCCAAAATGGAGTGGCGCCATCGCTGGCCAGATAATTTGGCTGACCGGCGGGATCAAGTGAAATACCATATTTCAATGCCAGGTAGCTTTGAATCCTGATCAGCTCTGTGCTGCCCATATCTGCTCCTGTCGGTGCAGCATAGACCACCACTTCCTGTATATCTCCCGTGAAAGGGTCGGTATTATTGCGATCAACGCCCAGTGTAAAATCGGGTGAGCCTGCTGTGGTAATAGAGTACGCGGTATTGGTAAATGTCTGTGATGTACCATTCCATATAACCCGTTGTGAACCGCTCTTGGGCATCAATGAAGACGCCAGTGCATATTTTATAGTTTGCGAAGTATTGATTTTCTCTACCGCGCCGGTACGCGTGCTGGCCTGTTGCAGATACCAGTCAGTATGATTAATATCGGCGGTAAAAGCATAGACCGTTTGCCAGGAAGTCGGTCCGGCGCCATTTATTCTCGATACGCTGAATACATGCATGCCCTCCGTACCCGACAGATAATTAGGTATTGTAAAATAATCGTTGTTAACACTTGAGTTGCCTACACCGGTAAATCTGATTGCGGGGTTATAATTCATCAGGTAAGTACCTCCGGCTCCCACATAGCTGGGTTGACTGCTGGCAGTGGCCTGCGTATGTGTACGGCCCTGGCCCGATTGATCCTGCCAGTCTGATACGGCTGCTCCATGCGTGGTAGTGCTGGTGCCAGCGTCGGCCCTCAGCCATACAGACAGATTGCTCACCACACCGCCGGGGCCGGTGGCTGGTCCGGCAAAAGTAAAATAACTACCATCTGCCAGATCTACATCTGCACGACCGTTTATCAAGGCTATCTCCACCGGGGTGCCTACAGAAAAATCTGAATTGTTATTAACCAGCAAGTGGGTGACTGCAGCCGATTTTACCGTTATAGACACCATGCCCGTACTGCCGGTTTCCTGTACCTTCCAGATACGTCCCCAATGCATATAGGGAACTGTTGGCGTAAAACTATTGACCGTATACACTTTGCTAAATCCAGCCGCTTCATTATTATCGCCTGCCAGCAAAAACGTTTGATCACTGCCAATAGCAGCAGCTTCCAGTATGATCTGTGCATCTGCGTGTATACTTTGAGATTTTAGCTGCAATAGTGCTGAATTGTCGTCGCGTCCAATACCTGTAATACGCTGATGATACTGGGCATTGGCCGTACCATCCCATATCGTTGTTGCCGCAGACGATTTATAATCGTAATTACTGCCACTGCTGGCCGGATCGTTATCAAGTGTAATACCATATTTAATAGCCAGGTAAGAATTGACCCGTACCAGTTCATCACCTGTCAGCGACGTGCTGTATACAATATTCTCTGCAATATTTCCTATCCAGGGTTCACCTCCTCCGGTAGTACCCGCACCAAGCAGGTAATTATTCCCATTGGTTATCACCGCCCTGTTTACGGCCTTTGGCTGACCATTGATGTCAAGAAAAACTGAAGCAGACTGATTGTGTTCCCAACGTCCGGCGCTAAGGGCAGGTTGCCCCTTTATTGCTGGTTGTGTATGATAGGTCGCACCACCATCCCAGAAAAGCCATTGCCCGTTTTGTATATTAATAGTAGGAGAATTTGAATAAAAATCCCATAAGGTGCTGTAGCCTGAACCGCCGGTTTGCGCTGCTATGGTAAATACTGAACCTGGCGAGTTGGCCGGCAGAATGTTTCCTGCAAAACGTACATAATCGTTGTTGAAAGAAACAAAAGGATGATAATTGAAAGAAGCAGTGGCTGCAGATAACAGTGGCAGATAAGCGCCTGTACTGGTCAAATGACGTGCCCCGGGACTATTGTCCTGCCAGGAGGTGACGCTGGAACCTGAAGTGGTGATATTTCCATCCGCTCTGACCCATAATCGCAACCCACTACTGACTCCTCCGGGGCTTTGGGCATGCACAGGGGTCACTGATTGCAGCAGGAAGAGACTGCACGCAAGGATACAGACGTTGGCTTTCATATAGGTATAGTTAGGTTTGGCTAATGGTCGCTGTACATAGTAATATGCATAGCCCTTTTACACACACCTGAAATACAACACGCATACAATGCTGTATAAGCGTTGTTGGCAGGCTGTGAAAATTAAAGATAATAGCTGCTAAAAAGTGTTGTATATGTTTTACAAATGTATTTACACCTAGTTTTATAAAAACCGGGGGTTAACTGTGTTGTTGCTAAGAACATCCCCCTAAAAGATTTGTAGCTTACCCGCCTCAAAAGCTGCTTCGCAGACGTCTGTTGATCATTTTCACACAGCAGGGATTGACCGACCGTTTTTGCCTTTCTGGCTATTCATCGTCCGGCTTTCCCTTTCTTACCGGTTCTTTTGCCAAAAAGATCGTATGAAAAAAAAGCGGAGCCGCCCGCTTTGGTATGGGAGTGTGTTGATTCTCTGCATCGTTGCGGGTGTTTTTTTATGGAAAGGGGCATCGCCTTCTGAGGCCGTCTTTTACTCAGGCATGAATGCAGGCAATGCTGCGCCACCTTTGCGCACGGCAAGACCAGACAGCTTTTATCATGTGTACCTCAGTTTTGACGACGGTCCACTGCCGGGCAGTGAACATATCAATAGCCTGGTCCTGGCTGAGCGGGTGCCGGTGAGTGTGTTTCTCGTAGGCCATAATATCAGCTATAATCCGCGGATGGATAATTATTACAAGCTATACGAAGCCAATCCTTTTATTCATATCTATAACCATAGCTTTTCGCATGCGGCAGGTCATTACAGGCATTATTACGGAGATCCGCAAAGTGTGCTGGCAGATATTGATCAAAACCAGCAATACCTGCAGCTGCATAATAAGATCGTACGTCTGCCGGGACGTAATACCTGGCGTATCGGCAACCGTATGAGGAATGATACGGCTGGCGGAGCACAGGCTGCTGACCTGTTGATGCAGCAGGGATACACCCTGTTTGGCTGGGACCTGGAGTGGCAGCACAACCCGGCGAGCGGTGTGCCGCTGCAGTCGGCTGCTCTTATGGGGAAAGAGATCATGAACCGGCTGGCAAATGGAAACACATTTACCAAAAATCATATTATCATTTTATTACACGACGAGATGTTTCGCCGGCCATGGGAAGGAGATCAACTAAAAGCGCTGATCGACACGTTGCGCAAACAGCCCATGATTGTCTTTAATGACCTGAGTACCTATCCTGCACTGTCATCAAATCAGACCTATGCGCGTCCGTAAACCATTTCGCCATTTCTGGTACACACTCTGTAAACCCGGGGTATTTATTTTCATTGTTATTGGAGCGCTTATTATTTTTCTCACGTTTCTAACGACCAATAATGCGCTGGAGATAGCGATATCCGGCCTCGCATCCATTTTTATCGGCATTGGGGTCAACAATTTTACCACCCAGAAAACCCATGATGCGGATGAATTGCAGCTTCAAAAAAATCATGCACGAAGTCTGAAACTGATTGAATTGCTGCTCCTGCGAATGAAGGCAGCTCACCGGCACCTTTATTTTAATCATACCGACTACCTCGAAGATGATTTTGCCGAGCTGGACCGGTTACTGGAGATGCTGCAGCAATTGCTCGAGCCCGAAGAGCATTTGCCGTGAAAAGGGTAACCAGCTACTGGTTTTGCCCATCCGCCGATTGGCGGCACGATTTGCCCTGTACGCCCTATAGGTTTGTACCGGTTATCGTTTCACTTTAAACCTATAACAATGAAAAAGCTATTCATACTTTCCGCTACAGCATTGCTGGCCGGATACAGCCTGCAGGCCCAGAATCAGGAAGTGGCCATTCGCAAAAACGAAAAAATGCTGACTAAACAGGAAAAAGTAATTCACCAGGAAAAAAAGGAAGATCACAAAATACTGAAGGAATTAAAAGGACAGGAGGTGAGTTATACGGCAAAAGAACAATTCTACCGCGACTTTGGTAATATCTCCCCTACCTGGCGACGCGACAGTCCTTATGATATTGCCACATTTACCAAAGATGGCGTACAGCAGTCTGCTTATTATGATGCGGATGCCCAGCTGGTAGGCACTACCATGCATAAAACCTATGCCGATCTGCCCGCTAAAGCAAGGGCGACCATTGCCAAAAAATATAAAGGATATAAAGCCGATGATGTCATCTATTTTGATGACAATGAATACAATGACACTGATATGATATTGTATGGCCAGCAGTTTGACGATGAAGACAATTATTTTGTTGAACTGGTAAAAGACACTAAAAAGATCATACTGAGAAGCAATATGGCAGGAGATGTCAGCTTTTTCAGCAACAGGTAAGAGCGTTTTGGTGGGAAATGCAGGGGTCCGAAGCCGATGGCTTTGGGCCCCTTTCTTTTTTGCCGGCAGCAATCCAGTATAATCACCGACACGTTTTGCCTGCCTGACGATTGTTGCATGCCTTTTGAGGGTTTATCGGGTAGCTTTAGTATGGAAGCCGCTGAGCAATCCGGCCTCTGGTAAAACTTTGCAACATGAAAAAGATGATTCAAACAGTGTTGGTTGCAGGTTATTTTCTTTTCTCTGCCTGCAGCGCACCCAACAGCATGGCACAAACCTCTGTATCTGCTTCTATTACCTATCAGACCTTTTATGACGATCTCTCCCCCTACGGTACCTGGATTGATTATCCGAGTTATGGTCACGTATGGCACCCAACCATAGCCGGTGACTTCAGACCTTATCTTACCAATGGATACTGGGATTATTCTGCACAGGGATGGTTATGGATGTCGGACTATGCCTGGGGCTGGGCCCCCTTTCATTATGGCCGCTGGATCTATGACGATCTCTATGGTTGGCTTTGGATACCCGGTTACGAATGGTCCCCCGCCTGGGTGACCTGGGGTAGTTTCGATGGCTATTATGCATGGGCCCCCTTAATGCCTGAAGTGTATGTTGGATTACAGTTTGGTCACTGGAGGCCTGCAGCTTTTTACTGGAACGCCTGTACACGCGATCACATCTATGATCGTCATATTAACCTGCAGGTAATAAACCGCGATGTGGTAAATAACAACATTAATCGTATTAATATCATTAACAATTTCAGCACTACGAAAGTGCATAATCAATACTACGCCCGTGGTCCACAGATAGAAGACGTGCAGAAATATGTATCTCATAAAATTGAGCCGGTAAATATGAAAGAAGTAAACAGAAGTGCAGATATGGTCCGGCATAATAATGAAGTGCGCGTCTATAAACCCGTCATTACCCAGCCTCAGCCACGTGAGTACAGAAGAATGGACCAGGAATCAAATCCCGTACGCAGTGAAAATGATCATGTAAATACTATGCGTGAACAGCAGAATCAGAATATCGACCGCCTGCCCCGCATGAAAACTCCCGATCGGACCAGCCACCCGCAAGGAGGCGGTGTCAGAAACGGAGCCCGGGGACACCGCTCCTGAGCAATTATTCACTTTTAAAAACACAGAGCATGAAAAAGATACTGATAGCCCTTGACTATAATCCAGCTGCACAAAAAGTTGCAGAAACCGGCCAACTGCTGGCAAAAGCCCTTGGCGCAGATCTGGTACTGGCACATGTCATTGCAGAGCCGGCCTGGTATGCGCTCGAATATTCCCCTATTATGGGATACCAGGGCGCGTATACTGATAATACAATCGGTATTGGTGAGGAAATAAAAGAAGAAGCCACTTCGTTTCTGGCCGCTACGGCCAGCCACCTGGGTAATCCTTCATTAAAGACAATCATCCTGGAAGGTGATGTGGAAGAAGCATTGCTCGATTGTGCAGAATCTGAAAATGTTGATCTTATCGTACTCGGTTCTCACAGACATCATGGCATTGACCGCATTCTGTCTCCCGACCTGGCCGTACACTTATTACGGCATTCAAAAATACCCGTGTTGTCTGTACCAACAATTGTCTGACACCGTGATACACAGACAGCATCCATTGACCCTTTGTTTTTAATTCGTACCAGGTGTTTTTGCCTAAAGGTTCTTCTGTATGCAGAAGAGCCTTTTTATTCACCGACAGTTTTTGCCCTGCGGGCTATTCCGGTATTTTCTCTATATAAAGTGATCTCAATTTTGTAGGAGCATTTATACTTTACCAATGAAACAACTGGCCTCTATCTGGATCTTTTTGCTGATGATTGTCGCTGCGTCGGAGGCGCAGTCTGCAACACAGCCCGATACAGGCTGGACCCTTCAGCAATGCATTGATTATGCCAAACAACATAATATTTCTATCAATACCCAACGGCTCGATCAGCAGGCTGCAGCACAGGATCTTGTAGCTGCAAAAGGCGCACGCACCCCCTCACTGACCGGTGCTGTTGGCAACACCTTTACCCACGCCAACAATGACGCACATGGCAATGGCAGTCTGATCAGCCAGCTTAGCAGCAGCGGCACCTATGCGCTCAACAGCAGTCTGATACTGTGGAACGATCATGCTGTTGACAATACGATCCGTCAAAAAGACCTTTTGTTTCAGTCGGCAGGATTATCGGTGGTACAGCAGGAAAACAATATTACTATCCGGATCGCCCAGGCCTATCTTGATATATTGCTTGCCCGCGAAAATCTCTATTATATACAAAACCTGGTAGCCACCTCCGATTCGCTGGTGCGCCAGGGTCAGCTTTTTTATGATGCAGGCAGTATTGCCAAAGCGGCACTTCTGCAACTACAGGCTCAACTGGCCAGCGATAAGTTTGCCCTGGTACAAACACAAAATGCAGTACGACAGAATACACTGGTATTGAAGCAGCTTTTACAACTCCCTTCCGCAGCCGATTTTGATGTGACAGTGCCAGACGGATTACAGGTAAATAGTACACTTTACCCGCTGAGGGAAGTACAACAGGCTGCCCTGACCAATTTTCCCGATACCCGCATTGGTCATCTGGGTGTAGATATAGCGTCATTGGGTGTTTCAAATGCGAAAGCCGCTTATAAACCTGTCTTAAAAGCCACCGGCGCATTGGGCAGTGGCTATACAGATGTTCTCAGCAATCCGGTAGCAGCCCATCAGAATTACTTTACACAAACAGGCAATAATTTTTATCAGGCTATCGGACTCAGTCTTTCCATTCCCATTTTTTCGCAACGGATCAATAAGGCCAACTTCGAAAAATCGAAGATCGCTTATAACCAGGCCCAGTATGATCTCCAGAACACAGAATTGGTTTTGACACAGGCCGTAGAGCAGGCTTATCTCACTGCGCAAAACGGGTTACAATCTTATACTGCCGCCAACGAACAGTTGCAGGCGGCCACAGAAAGTTATCGTATCGGCAATGAGGCATTCAGATTAGGTTCAATTGATACATATGCATTGCTACAGCAGCGCAATCAGTATCTGCAGGCAATACAATCCTATACTCAGGCGAGGTATACAGCTATCCTGGAGCAAAAACTCTACGAGTTTTATTTAAATAATACGATCACTTTGTAAAACCGCCCGCATGAAAAGGAAAAAAATAATCACCATTGCAGTGTTCGCCATCGCGGTGCTGGCCGGGGCCTGGTATTTTAGTCGAAAACGCAATACCGGTGCCGAGAGACTCACAACTGCCACCGTCACCTATGGCATCATTGCCCGGAGCATCACAGCCACCGGTACTGTACAGCCTGTAGATACACTGGTAGTAGGAGCACAGGTATCGGGATTGGTGGTAAAAGTATATGCGGACTTCAACAGTATGGTGCGTAAAGGACAGCTGCTGGCAGAAGTAGATCCTTCAATTATGACCGCGCAATTGCAGGAAGCCCGATCCACCCTGGCTACCGCACAGAGCAACCTCGATTATCAGCAAAATAATTATACCCGGCAAAATCAGCTGTACGCTGCCGGCGCCATCAGTAAAGCCGATTATCAACTGGCATTAAACCAATATAACAGTGCCCGGGCCGCCGTTGGAAATGCCACCGGGCAGGTACAGATTGCCAGCAAAAACCTGACTTATACCCGTATCTATTCTCCTGTAGATGGTACAGTGCTGAATCGTAATGTAAACGTGGGGCAAACTATTGCAGCCAGCCTCAACGCACCTGTACTGTTTGTTATTGCCAGAGATCTTACGCGGATGCGGGTAAATGCAGCAGTAGATGAGGCCGATATTGGGCATGTGCTGAAAGGTCAGGCAGTCAGTTTTACTGTAGATGCATTCCCCGACAACATCTTTAAAGGCACAGTGCAGGAAATATACCTGCATCCCAGTGTGTCGGCCAATGTTGTTACCTACACAACACTTATTGATGTTGACAATACAGACATGCGGCTCAAACCCGGTATGACGGCCAGCATCAATATTTATGAAGAACAGGATAGTGCAGCTCTATTGATTCCCTTACGCGCATTGCATTTTATGCCAGATGCAGAAACCGGCAAAAAATATACCCTCATCAACTCCGGTAATACCACAAAAAATCCGTCAGGGCCGGATACTACAGGATCCGTATGGATAAAAGATGGAGATAGCCTCATCCATACAAACATTGTCACCGGCCTTTCTGATGACACTAAGGCAAAGGTACTGAGCGGGCTCAACGCAGGTGATGAGGTGGTAACGGGAATAGCTACAGGCAATGCAGCACACAGCAGGGAATCGGATAATCAGCAGAGTCCGTTTATGCCGAAAATGAGGCCGCGTAATACGCCTGCTTCTAACCGCGCGAAATAATATGATCCGTCATGAACGATACAGTCATTGATATAAAAAACCTGAAGCGGGAGTTTAAAATGGGCGATGAACTGGTCAGGGCGCTGAAAGGGATCAGCTTTTCTGTCAATGCCGGCGAATTCATTACCATTATGGGCAGCAGTGGCTCGGGTAAGACGACCCTGCTCAACCTGCTGGGTTGCCTTGATAAGCCGACCGATGGACAGTATGTGTTTGATGGCACCGATGTGAGCCACTTATCACGAAATGAACTGGCCCGCTTCAGAAATCAAAAACTGGGATTTGTATTTCAATCATATAATCTGCTACCAAAAACATCGGCTATTGAAAATGTGGAATTGCCTCTTTTGTACACCAATCAGTTTACAGCGGCTGAGCGGCATCAGAAAGCCATACAGGCACTGGAAGCAGTCGGCCTCGGGCAGCGGATACATCATTTGCCCAGCCAGCTCTCGGGTGGACAGCAGCAGCGGGTCGCTATTGCCCGTGCACTGATCAACGATCCTTCTATTATACTTGCCGATGAAGCTACCGGCAACCTGGATACACGCACTTCGTACGAGATCATGGCATTGATACAGGATCTTAATAATAAGCAGGGTAAGACGATCATTTTTGTAACCCACGAGCCGGATATTGCTGCATTCAGTAAACGCACCATCACACTCCGCGATGGTAATATCATCGCGGATAAGATCAATACAACTATCAACAATGCGCGCGAGATGCTGAGCCGCCTGCCCCCGCCCGATCAACCCGCAAACCCAACATCATGAACCTGCAAAATCTATTACGCATTGCCTGGAGAGCTATACAGCGCAACAAAATCAGGGCGTTTCTGACCATGCTCGGTATTATTATCGGTGTAGCCGCTGTGATTGCTATGGTGGCTATTGGGCAGGGCTCCAAACAAAGTATACAGGATCAGATAAGCGCTATGGGCAGTAATATGATCACGATCCGGCCGGTAAGCAATGCCACTGGCGGTGTACGGCTTGATAATACCAGCGTACAATCACTCACCCAACAGGATGTGACAGCACTCCGGAAAAATCAGCAATATATCAATGGTGTTTCGCCTTCCATATCAGCCCGTGGGCAGGCAATAAATGGTGCCAGCAACTGGACCACCAATATGCAGGGCGTATCGGCCGACTATCTTGGCATACGCAACTGGCCGCTCGATGCAGGTAATTCGTTCAGCCTGCAGGATGATAAAGCGGCTGCCAAAGTATGTCTTATAGGACAAACAGTGGTGGCCAATCTTTTTCCTGATGGAGATGATCCGCTGGATAAGACGATCCGGTTTAAAAATATTCCGTTTAAAGTCATTGGCATCCTTTCTAAAAAAGGAGAGAACACTTTTGGTCAGGACCAGGACGATGTGATTCTCTGCCCTGTTACTACCATGCAGGAACGTATTTCTTCTACAATTTATTACCAGAATATTTTTGCCTCTGCAATAAACGAAGACGCCACTTCGCAGGCGGCAGATGAAGTAACAAGGGTACTGCGCAGCAGTCACCATTTAACAGAAGGCACCGACAACGACTTTACCGTTCGTACCCAGGCCGAGCTCATCAGCACATTTACCTCTACCAGCAGTATCCTCACCATTTTGCTGGCGGTCATTGCAGGTATATCGCTGGTAGTCGGAGGTATTGGCATCATGAACATCATGTATGTATCAGTAACAGAACGTACACGTGAAATAGGTCTACGCATGTCGATTGGTGCCCGCGGGGTGGATATATTATTGCAATTCCTGATCGAAGCCATTCTTATCAGCATCACTGGCGGAATAATCGGCGTATTGCTGGGCATTTCTGCCACCTGGCTGGTCAGCCTGCTGATCAAATGGCCTACGCTGATCACAGAGGCATCGGTAGCACTTTCATTTCTGGTTTGTTTTGTCACGGGTGTATTCTTTGGTTATTATCCGGCGTTGAAAGCCTCTCGCCTCGATCCGATAGAAGCTTTACATTATGAATAAACCGTAAAAAATCCGGCTACCGGTTTTGCCTTTTCAGCGATTGCAGGATCGGCCACCCTCTTCGTCTCCGTAAGTTTGAAATGAAATGATCTTGTGAATAGTTAAATACTAAAACCATGAAAAAAGCATTCACACTTCCCATAACGCTGCTGATAACTATCGCAGCTCTTCAGGCCCAGATGGCCGGTGCAGCCAAAAGTGGCCTGCTTTCTTCAAAACCCGTTATCAGTCCTCATTTCGCCACTGATTTCCCCCTGGCTACTGAGACAAACTGGACAAAAACAGATGGCTACAATTCGGTCAGTTTTGTAAACAATGGCGAGCACGCACATGCCTATTACAACGATAAGGGCATACTGGTAGGTACCATCATTGATAAAAAGTTTACTGACCTGCCTGAACGATCCCGGTATTACATTACCGATCATTACGCTGATTATGCTATTTCTGCTGTTGCATTATATGACGACAATGAAGATGAACCCGGTGGACTCACCCTCAACTCGCAATCGTTCGACAACTGGGATCATTACTTTGTACGACTTATCCAGAAAAAAACGCATCAGCAGTTGATGCTGCAAGTCAGTACAACCGGTGATGTATCGGTTTATAATAAGGTAAAATAATTTTCATGGACGGATACAGATAAATGGCTCTGTCGCTTTTCGGCAGAGCTTTTCTGTTTTGGAGAAGCAGTGCCGTATAGTTTTTGCCTGATCAATGATTCTTTGATGGCTCCTGGTGCTGAATCCTTTTTACGAGCCAGGGAAGCAACAGCCCCTGACCCAGCAGTGTAAACAGTGTAACTGCCACTGCAATAAATATGATCGTATGGCGGTGAGGAAAAGGCTGCCCATCCTGCAGATGCGTGGGTAATCCCAATGCTATGGCCAATGATACAATGCCCCGCATACCGGCCCAGCTGATAATGAGGCTGGATCTGAAATCAAGCAGGGCCTCTTCTGAAATTCTTCCTCTTACTTTGGGCGAGCGGAACCCACGTTCCAGCTGGCGTTGCTGCAGAAAAACCCGCGCCATCCTGATGGCAAGCGCCACTACGGTGATCACAAATGCATACAGCAAATTGGGCAGGATATGTTGCGGGTTGATGCTTTTGAGTACATAAGGAAGCTCTAATCCAATAAGAATAAATATTAGGCCATTGAGCAGGAAGATGATGATATCCCAGATGTTTTTGGTTTGCCGCTTGAGCGGTTCAGGAAATTTTTCGCGGCTTAGCCGTGACATACTCAGGCCCAGTACTACCACAGCAATTACACCAGAAACATGCAACTCCTCGGCCATCAGGTATGTCACAAAAGGCATGAGCAGCAGTAAGCTGTTTATCAGCAGATCATAATTGCGCAGCCAGCGCAATATACCAGCCAGTAAACGGCCAACGACCAGGCCAATCGCTGCGCCACCTGCGAGCAACAGTAAAAAGGTAAGTCCCGCTTTCCAGAACACAAACACGCTGCCGGTAACCGCCGCCACTGCAAACCGGTAAGCTACCAATGCCGAGGCATCGTTGATCAGGCTTTCTCCCTCGAGGATAGTGAGTGTTTTATGTGAAAGCCCCAGGCCCTTTGTGATGCTGATGGCTGCAACCGCATCAGTGGCAGAAAGTACGGCCCCCAGCACAAATGCCACTGGCCAACTCATATCCGGAATCAGGAAATGGCCAACGGCTGCAATGCCGAGCGTGGTCAAAAACACCAGGCCAAATGCCAGTGAGCTGATCGTACTGATGTTTTTTCTGAAATCCTTAAAAGAAATATTAAATGCAGCATCATAAAGAAGCGGAGGTAAAAAAAGCAGGAAAACAACCTCCGGATCAATAGTAATCTCCGGCATAGAAGGAACAAAGCCTGCTATTATACCTCCTACAATCAGTACAATAGAAGAAGGCAGTCTTTTCTTTTCCGCTATAGCAGACAGCCCGATCAGCAATGCCAGTAAAAAAAGGATAATACTGTAGTTCTCCATGTATGCGGCAAATATCAGGAAAAATGGTGGCTGGTGGTCAGTGGCCGGTAAAGACAGGTACTGAATAGTATTTACTTTTAATTACCAATAACGGGCAACCGACCACCGGGCAATACTTCAGAAATAATTCAGATTACTGTCTTAGTTTTACGTATGAAAATTCTGGTAGTAGAGGACGAGCCTGAACTGGCACGCAGCATTGGCGACTACCTGGCCGATGAAAGCTATCTCTGTGAGTTTGCTGCTACCTATACCGATGCGCTTCACAAGATTGAAATATATGACTACGATTGTATTTTGCTCGATCTTATGCTGCCGGGAGGCAGTGGCCTTCGGTTGCTGAATGAATTAAAAGATCAGCAAAAGGCCGATGGAGTTATCATTATTTCAGCAAAAGATTCACTCGACGATAAGGTCGCTGGTCTGCAGGCCGGGGCCGACGACTACCTGGCCAAGCCCTTTCACCTGCCCGAACTGGCAGCCCGTATCTATTCCGTAATCAGGCGCAAACAGTTTGGCAACCAGAACATACTCGAGCAGAATGAACTGCGCATAAACCTGCCTGCCAAAGAAGTAATGGTGCATGACAAGCCCATCAATCTTACCCGTAAAGAATTTGATCTCTTATTATACTTTATCAGCAACAAAAACAAGGTAATTTCCAAAAGTGCACTGGCCGAGCACATCTCTGGTGAAATGGCCGACATGTTCGACAATTTTGACCTCGTCTATGCACACATAAAAAATCTGAAAAGAAAACTACAGGAAGCAGGTTGCGGCAACTACCTTAAAACACTCTATGGCAGCGGATATAAATGGGAAGTATGAACAAACTGCTCAATAAATCGCTTAAACGTTTTTTGCTCTATGCTGCACTGGTGCTGGTCATAAGCGTGCCTGTCTATTATGTGACCATCAGCCTGCTGTGGGAGTATGAAATGAATGAGCATAATATTGTGCTCTCTGCCGAAGCCGCCCGTCACGACAGCTATATGATCATCATGGCAGTGACGGTGCTGACCACTCTATTCTTTGTACTGATGATGGGAGGCTTTATGCTGCTCAACAAACGTATTTCAAAACGCCTGTGGAAGCCATTTTATAACAGCCTTGGACAGATCAGGGATTTTAATCTGCACCAGCAGCAGCCTGTTGCCTTTGCCGAAACAGATATAGAGGAGTTTGCCGAACTTAATCAGCGGCTTCAGCAGTTGATCTCTGGTAATATTGCTGCGTATGCACAGCAAAAAGAATTTGCCGACAATGCCTCGCACGAGCTTCAAACACCGCTGGCCATTGTACAATCCAAACTGGAACTGCTGCTGCAAAGTCAGCCGCTGAATACGACCCAGTATGAACTGATTGAAGACGCCATCAGGGCGCTCACCCGGGTATCGCGTATCAATAAAAATCTGTTGTTGCTCACAAAAATGGAGAATAGCCAGTATATGGACCAGGAGCGTATTGACCTGTCTGAACTACTGGATAATACCCTGCAGGTACTGATGCCTTTTATCAATAATAAGCAGTTGCAGGTAAAAAAAGAAATAACGCAGGAGGTCTATGTAAACGGCAACCGCATCCTGGTAGAAATATTACTTAACAACCTGTTGGTAAACGCTATCCGTTACAGCCCGGAAGCCAGCAGTGTAGGATTGGTGTTGACTGCTGATCACCTTATTATGAGCAATAGTGGCCAGGGACCGTTGGAGCAGGACCGGCTTTTTAAACGTTTTGGTACCGCTTCTTCCCAAAAACCCGGTACAGGCCTGGGTCTCGCCATCATGAAAGAGATCTGTATCCGTTATAATTGGGAAATCAGCTATAATTATCACGATGGCTTTCACCAATTCATGATCCGCTTCTAATTCAGATTTTCTTCCAAATCGGCTTGTAACTATGCAGTATTGTAAATAAGCTGCTGCATGATAATCAGGCGATCCATTCTTTACTTTTTTGTCATCGTGCTATTGCCTTTGCAAATGAGCGCTCAGGGACCAGACACGCTGGTGTGGAGACCGCAAACTGCACGGCACGGTTTCCGGGTGTTTTATACGCCAATCCTGCTTTCCATTGGTGGAATCGCTCTGAATGGCAATAGCAGGGAGTCCTTTAAAAATGAATTGGTCGAGGAGCGCAACGAGATCATACCCCGATTCAAAACCACTATAGACAATTATCTGCAGTATTCTCCTGTATTCATTGCCTATGGGCTGGATGCTATAGGCATCTCTTCCAAAACGGATTTGGCCAACCGTACAGCCATCCTGATAAAAGGTGAACTGGCTATGATAACAACCGTCACACTTTTAAAGCATCTCACCCATCAGTTGCGCCCCGACGGCAGCTCCTATACATCCTTTCCATCCGGCCATACGGCACAAGCCTTTGCAGCCGCTACTTTTCTCAGCGAAGAGTACAGGGATCGGTTTGCCTGGATGCCCTATGCCGCATACGGCACTGCTGCAACCGTGGGTTTGCTGCGAATGGCCAACAACCGGCATTATATCAGCGATGTACTGCTGGGTGCCGGTATTGGTATTCTTTGTCAGAAAGGAGCTTATCTCACACACCGCTATCGCTGGAATAAACATTTACATAAATCTATTGCCCTTAATTATTGATATGCGCACGATGAAAACACGTTTATTAATACTGGTATCTTTATTACTGACCACGTATACTCTTTTTTCCCAAACAACTAAGGTAACCGTATCCGGTACACTTCGCGATGCAACCAGTAAAGCACCCATACCTTTTGTTCAGGTCAGCCTGCTGCGCCTTAAAGACAGCAGTTTTGTAGCAGGCACAATATCCCGCGAAGACGGCCTGTTTTCTATTCCCGATATAAATACCGGTAATTACTGGCTTACCCTCTCACATGTAGGATATGAGCCGTACAGGTCGCAGGTACATGTAGGACAGCTCAGCACATTTCTCAATCTAGGTAATATAGAGCTGACTGCAGAAGCAAAAAGTCTTGGCGAGGTAGTCGTGAGCGGCCGGGAGGATGCTGTATCATCCAAAATGGATAAAAAAGTATTCGCTGTAGCCGACAACATCAGTCAGTCTGGCGGGTCTGTGCTGGAGATGATGAAAAACCTGCCCGGTGTGGCTACCAGCCAGGATGGAAAACTGCAGTTGAGAGGAAGTGATAAGGTAATGGTATTAATAGATGGCAAGCAAACGGCACTTACAGGGTTTGGCGGGCAAAGCGGACTGGAAAATATTCCCGCTTCGGCTATTGAAAAAATCGAAATCATCAACAACCCTTCCTCAAAGTATGATGCCAATGGCAATGCTGGCATCATCAATATCATTTATAAAAAAGAAAAAAAGGAAGGCTTCAATGGACGTGTGGGTCTCAGCACCGGCCTGGGAGCCTTATGGGTAAAACGGGAAAATTATCCTACTATTCGTCCGCAATACCAGGGCACGCCTAAAATCAATCCTTCTCTCTCGCTCAATTACAGAAAAAACAAAGTCAACCTTTTTTTCCAGGGAGACAACCTGTATACAAAAACGCTTAACAAAAACGAATTTGTTGACCGCTATTATGAGACCGGCGATACGGTAAAACAACAGACCAAACGCAACAGAACGACTAATATCGTCACTGCAAAAACAGGTGTGGACTGGTATATGAATAAGAATAACACGATTACCGTATCCGGGTTGTTCAGTAGCGAGAAAATTCTCGATCGGGGTGATGAGCCTTTTTTTAATGGTCATCTGACAGAACGGTTGCGGCTTTGGCAGTTTCTGGAAGATGAATTGAAAACAACGGTAACGACCACAGCCAGCTGGCAGCACCGGTTTGCCCAGCCAGGCCGCACGCTCAGCGTTGGATTTAACTATACGTTTCACCGTGAAGATGAAAAATACTTTTTTACCGACAGGATGCCCGCTTATATCAGCCTCGATTCATTCAAATTGCTGTCGGATGAGCATGTAGCCGATATCACCGCCGATTATGTGCAGCCGCTGAAGCAGGGCCGGCTGGAAGCCGGATTGAAATTTCGCAGAAGATTTATCCCGGTAAATATGCAATTCAAGCCCGGCGAACATTCTGCACTTGATGTAAGCGCAGGTGGAAAGGCCCGCTATGCAGAAACCATTCCTGCTGTTTATCTCAACTATATTTATGAAAATGATCAGTTGGAATTAGAAGCCGGCCTTTGGGGAGAATATGTGCACCTCAATTATTGGGTCAATCCCAATCACCCTGTTTACAAAAGTGATGGGTATGAGTATCTGCAACCTTTCCCCAGTGTGCGGCTCGCTTATAAGTTAAGCAGCCAAAACCGTCTGACACTTTTCTATAACCGCCGCGTAGACCGTCCTAATGAAGTGGATATACGTATTTTCCCAAAATATGACGATGCAGAGATCATTAAGGTAGGTAATCCTGCTTTACGGCCACAGTATACCAACACTGCAGAGCTGGGATATAAAATGAGTATGACTAAAGGGTATCTCTTCTCTTCTGTTTATTATAAATGGATGAATGCTACCATCACACGTATTGGAAGCACGGTACCGGGCAGCACACTTATCTATAATGTTTTTCAGAATGCAGGCAAAAGCCATCAGGCAGGTGTGGAAGTATTGTACTCACAGAATCTGGAAAAATGGGGAACTATCAATCTTAACCTGAATGGTTACCGGAATACGATCGATTCATTTTCTGTGATCAATCATTATCCGGTTGAAAGCTCCTATAATGCTGCAAGAGAAAGTATGTTTTCCGGCAATATCAAGCTGAGTGCAACCGTCCGCCTGCCACGAAGCACCGAACTGCAACTGGTCGCTATTTACCAGGCACCGGATCTGGTGCCACAGGGCAAAACCTTCTCACGTTTCTCTATTGATGGCGGAGCCAAAAAAATCATTCAGAAAGGCCGGGGTGAATTATTTATTAATGCGACCGACATTGCCAATACACTGCGTCTGAAAAAAGAAATTCGTGGCAATGGATTCCGCTATATCAGCAATGATTATTATGAAACGCAGGTGGTGCGGATTGGATATACTTATAAGTTTTGAGTGATAAGTAGTAAGTTTTAGGTTATAAATTCCCGATCCTACTTATAACTTAAAACTTACTACCTAGAACATTCACTTAGTCCTCCCTGCTGCCATCATCGGCCATTCGGACGAGGCGGGGATAGAAAGTGGCTATTTTGTCGATCAGCGACTGCTGGGCAGCCATTACCTGATGAATATCCTTATAGGCCATCGGCGCTTCATCCATACCACCGCCTATCAATGTCACCTGTTTTTCTTTGAGAAAGGCTTTTACTTCTTCTTTCGACAGGTTTTTAATAGCTGCAGTACGACTCATTAACCGGCCAGCACCGTGCGACGCAGAGTTGATGGCATCTGCCTCTCCTCTTCCTCTTACCAAAAAGCCTGGTGTAGCCATTGATCCGGGTATAATACCCATTACATCTTTACCGGCTGGTGTGGCCCCTTTACGATGTACGATCACATCAGTGCCATTCCAGTTTTCTTTCCAGGCAAAATTGTGATGGTTTTCTACCTGTAGCAATATAGTAGCGCCAATGGCAGCTGCCATTTTCTGATGAATGATCTCATGACAGGCCGAGGCATAATCACCAGCCAGGTTCATGGCCAGCCAGTATTCCTGTCCTGCTTCTGTTGAAAGATCGAGGTAGGCCAGGTTAGCTGCTTCATATGGCAATGGGCAAAGTTCTTTGGCGATGCGGGTATAATGCCCTGCAATAGTTGCACCCAGTCCACGCGATCCGGAATGCGACAGCAATGCCAGGTAGCGGCCAGCAGTCATACCCAGTTTTTCATCCGCTTCCGCAAACTCCATAATACCAAATTCAACAAAGTGGTTGCCTCCTCCGGAAGACCCCAGTTGAGTCCAGGCTTTATCTTTCAAAGCACTCAGAAAAGGAGTAGCTGCAAATGCCTCATCGTCGAGTACACCATGCGAAGCA
Organism: Chitinophagaceae bacterium; assembly: GCA_047600605.1. Lineage (GTDB taxonomy): Bacteria > Bacteroidota > Bacteroidia > Chitinophagales > Chitinophagaceae > CAYMZZ01. The sequence goes on from JASGKK010000003.1 coordinate 488,721, forward strand.
CGTTCATTTCCACGGAAACCATTGCCCGCGCCAAAGCGGGTCTGCGCTATCAGTTCACGCTGAAACTTATCTGTATGGGCAGAAAAATATGTTTCAGAAATATCATAGACCGACAGCGCCATTCGGCAGCCAATATCCACTCCTACTCCATAGGGAATCACTGCGTTCTGTGTAGCCAGCACGCCGCCAATGGGCAATCCATATCCCTGGTGTGCATCGGGCATCAGTGCGCCAGCTACCGTTACAGGCAACCTCATCGCTATGTTCATTTGTGTTTTAGCACCCTGCTCTATATTATCCGCCCCATACATCGAATAGTCAATCGCATCTGTACGAAGTGGTATCAGGCTGTCTTCCGGTTGGTTCTGTTCTTCAATAAGGGCTGTTGCCAGTTTTCCAAACAAAGCGTCTTCGAGGTATTGTTCTGGTGCGTTCAATACTGCCGCATACTGCACCAGCATTTGTTCGCGTGTAAACGCATTTCGCTTACGGTTGGTCTTCAGTGCAACGCCCAGCGCTTTACCTGGTTTATAGCCCAGAGCCTGCAAATCGTTGCCGTTAATTGGTTGTGACATTTTACTATACAAATTAATTCGGTATCAGCTCTGCAACCGCTTTCGGCTGCATAGCCCATTTTAAATCAAAGCATTTATCTGCCATCGCAGGGTTTTCCACCAGTATGTGATTTTGCGCTTTCATTTTTCTTAATAACAGGGTTCCAAAGGAAAGTTTGTTCTCCAGTTTTTTGATAAGCGCATCCAGTACGGTCAGGCTCATGTTTTCTGTTATTTGTCCGCCAAATGGAAGCTCCAGCCAGATGATTTCACGTTGCAGCACATCCAGCACGCCAAATACCAGTCCCTTAGTAAGGCCATGGCCTACTTTTACCTGTTGCTGTACACAGGATGGGTCGTATGCCACACCTGTTTTAGGTGACACTTTCATTGGGAAAGCGCTATCCATCCATCCCAGTACCAGGTTAGGAGCCAGTGTTCCATGGCTATATGCATTGCTGGTAAAAACAACATACCTGGCCTTATAGTCACCCAGTTTCCCCAGATCAAGATTGATATACTCAGCTGTTCCGATCTTGTCGGGAATACTGCGAATATCTCCACTATGTGCTGCTCCCGTCGTAGTCAGTTTATAATATGCACACACATCTGTATGATCTGTATAAATGATTCTGCAGCTAAGATCCATATCCATGTGCTGAGCGGGTAAACCTTTACCCCACTGCATGAATAATCTTATTGTACTGCCTTCCACTTTAAATCTTGCGCCCATAGGTGTACCCTGGACGTCTTTTATCAATTCGCTACGATCCCCTACCGGTAACGGCAATTTGTACAATGCCGGATCAATATATACTTTTTGAGGTGAAGAGACTTCTGCGGCATACCTGCCAGCCATTGAGTCAAGACATAACTCTTCTACAGTTTTTTGCATTGCAATCAATTGTTCTTTGTCATATAATGTAACCAGTTGATTTGCTGCAATGCTCACAGCAGTTCCTCCCAGTGGTTTGATGTATCGTTTTGCCGCCGGGTCAAAATAAATATCCGCATAGCTATTTAAAGAAATAAGCAGGCGCGCCGGTACTTCGTCTACTACTTTCTTAAATGCTTGAATTGCGTCATCTGCTCCAAACCACAACATATTCGCAAATAACGAACGGGCAAATAATCCTGGTCGCTTCTGGAGCATGCTGAAAGTTGTCTCTGCATCGAATTTTAGTCTTGCCTGTTGCAAATCGCCTGTCCAAACCGTATATTTCTCGTTATAAAACACATCCAGTAGTTGGGCCAGTTTCTCATTGCCTTTTTTTCTGGCATATTCGGCTAACCTCAGTGCCCGGATAAACCGCACCCACATACTTCTTTTAGGGTGCATTAGCTCGCAGGCTTTTTCTGCATCTATAGGCAAAGCATTGAGCCAGCCCGCTACCATTTTGCACTGCTGTCTGTTGTAGTGCAATATCAGTTCCTGCTCTGTCTTTTGCTTCCCCGCATAAGGTACATTCAATGCGGGTGATAGATGGCGGTAATTATTCGTCTGTCTCTTTTTAATCGTTTTGGGTTCAATCAGTTGGAGAAACCCTGTTTGTTTATACCAGAGATACCGCATGATATCGACTGGTGAGGTGAAAAGTGTTGCCGCCTGATCATTATATCCAACTTGCACCAGCTCGTCAACTACCAGCATAAGTGTTTCTTTCATGCATATATTCACTTGCGGTAATGGAAAGCGGCGTGAAAGTTCCTGAACGGCTTTTACCTGGTCTGCATCCAATGGTGTCGCCGACATTAAAAGTGTTTTGAACAGCCGTTCCATATCTGATCTAACCCACAATTGCAGCGCTTTTAATTTTGAGCCCTGCCCCATATTTTCTATACCGGCGAAGATAAAAGGCTGACCACAAAATGGGCAGCCGTTATACCTTTCCAAAGGAAATGTATTCTCGGGTATGGCATGACCACAGGGAAGTACTGTTGTTTTTGGTTTCTGTATAGATGACGTAAAGAATTTTATTAACTGAGATATCCCTTTTGTTGCAGCAGGTTCGCTCCACTCCCTGTCTAGAGGAGCCCAGTTGTTATTCACATTCAACACCTCGGCAATTGTTTTATTAATAGTAATCATTTGTCCTGGCTGCAGGGCACTTAACTGATGCAGCAAGCGTTCTTCTACTGTATAACCGAGTTGCCTCAACGACTCCACAAACCTGATTGCCATCGGGCTGATGACTTTTGTCGAATGGAGCAGAGTGGCATCCAGATAAATTGCCTGGTACCGAAGTCCGATTTTCAATAATTCTCTATCCATTTTATATACTGCTTTATAGTTGGTTTTAGTTGAATTTAGGAAAAGCCGTCTGTCAATTTGTAAAAAACTGTTTTAGTCAGCTTTATATAAATTCTATGATGATAATTGTACAGGAGTTTTCTTAAAGGTTTTGAAGTATCCTGTACTTGACCGTCATAGAATATCTTATCAACAGGACAAATATGCAACTGTAACTACGCAGCTTATATACGTAGTAAATAATTTTTTTTGAAAAAATTATAAATCATTTATTATTAACATTTTATAATATTAAATAGGTAATTCTGTAAAATATTCTTTTTTTACTACGCACTTCCATTGCGTAGTAACTTGTTTATCTTTATATATGTCTGTCAATAAACTCGCATTAATCCGTTATAAAACTATTGATCAATGTTTACGCAACCGGTATCGTCGCTGGACGCTGGATGATCTTATAGAAAAGGTTTCAGCAGCATTGTATGAATATGAAGGCATCAGGGATGGGGTGAGTAAACGTACCATACAGGCCGATCTGCAGTTGATGCGTAGTGACCGGCTGGGCTATAATGCCCCCATACAAGTGGTTGACCGCAAGTACTACATCTATGAAGATACTACTTACAGCATCAATCATTCACCGGTAACCGACGCTGATCTTGAAAAAATGAATGAACTGGTGAGTGTGTTGCAGCAAATGAGCGGCTTTGATTATTTCACCGAAGTGAATGAAATCCTGGCAAGGCTCGAAAATTCGTTGCGCAAAAAGACCTCGACCGGACAAAACCTGATTCAACTGGAAACAAACCGGCAAGTGAAAGGCATTGAGCATATCACGCCCTTATATCACAGCATCTTGAAAAAGGTTCCGTTGCTGATCAGTTATCAGTCTTTCCGGAGCGATGCACCCCGGCAGCAGGTCTATTATCCCTACCTGCTGAAAGAATATCGCAATCGCTGGTTTCTGATCTGCAGGGCGCGAGGTGGCGCACAGCTCATTACCCTCGCACTCGATCGTATTGTTGAATTCCTGGAAATGTCGCCCCAGGACTATGAACCTTATACGGGGGTTGATTTCGAACGATACTATGAAGATGCTATTGGTGTTACCAAATCGGAAAAAGACCGGGCCCGCCGCGTTGTTCTATGGCTAGACGCAGCCAATGCACCATATGTTCTCACTAAACCATTGCATCATTCCCAGCAATTGCTGAAACAGGATGAACAGGGATGTATTATCCGTCTTGATGTAGTGCTGAATTTTGAACTGGAACGGGAAATACTCGGTTTCGGTGAAGCTATTAAAGTACTCTCTCCCACAGCACTGCAGGCGCGTATTCACCGGCGGCTCAAAGCTGCTGAAAAACAATATAGTTGACGGTGGATAGTAAGTAATAGGTTTTAAGTATTGGGTATCAAAAGGTTCTTTGAGCCTTTTACGCATTTTGCACATTTTCTTCTGTCCACAGCCCACTATCCCCTACCCACTACTCTTCTCCGTGTTTTCACTACCCAAAAAACACTGAATTTTTAAAATACCGGGTTTATACCTAGGACAGAATGGTCCAAAACAGGCCTATATAATAGGAGGCCTGTGCCGGATCACGCGCGCCCCGGTGGGGTCTCTGGTAAAATGGTTGCAGCCGCCAGGGGATTGCCGAAAACCTGGTATAAAAGAGTAGGCGTAATAATTAACCAAAAATCAAAAAGTATGAAAAAGATTATCTGGGCCATTCCCGTACTGGCACTGGCCGCTGTATTCAGCGCATTTACATTGCGTGGACAGAAGGCGGAAAAAGCAACGGCGACTAATATGTTCTTCCTGTACGACAAAGACAATATTCCTACCGTGCTTGATCCTGACGATTATCTGGATGCGGGGAATTGGATTTTCCAAACCGAACAGCCGGATGCGTGTCCTACTCTTGGCAATGCAACCTGTTTCATCACAATACCGGCAGCTACATTATCCGGTTTTTCGGGCAGCAACGAAAGCAAGCTGGTTCAGTTTCTGGCATTGCAGGATGGGGAGCTTGAAGATGCATTTGCTGATGTTATTGAAGCAGTAGAAACACTACGCGGATCGCATACCAAAGCCGGCCAATAAAACACTGGGGAGTGTTTGAGTAATAAGAGGCGGTCTCAAATTTTGAGACCGCCTCTTATAATAATCCATCGGAGTGCCCGGTCAATTCTGGGGCATGTTGGTCAATTCAATTACTTTTAGCGGAATAGGTAACGCAAAACGCGGATCATTGGGCGGAAGTTCATACAGGTTTCCCTGAATAATCCTGCGTATTGAAATATCGTATCCTTCTTTATTCAATCGTTTTATGTCCATCCAGCGAAGGCTGCGAAAGATCAGCTCTTTTTTGCGTTCATACAGAATTACTGCCAGCGCTTCCTGTGCAGTAGCTACCGATAGATCAGTAAACGTTCCGTTGCGCCAGCGTTTTCGCAGTAGTGTATTCAGGGATTCCATTGCTTCATTGGTCATTCCTTTGCGTGCCTGGCATTCGGCCAGCATGAGCCAGACTTCATCTGTAGCGATACCTCCAAATGGTGCATTGTTGCCTGAATAACTACCCCTGAAATAATAGGTGCCATTGTTATTGCTGCGAAAATAAAGTGATTTCCGAAGGTCATTGGCCTCGAACTGGTTGTACAGTACAGAATCAATTTTTGCCCGGGTTGGAGCAATAGTTGTAGGAGCCAGTCGTGTGGTAAAATGCATTACTTCTATATGACCGATCGGCATGGGATAGGTAGCTGTGCTATTCGCAATAGTATTATAATCCAGCAAATCGCTTTTGATGGACAAGCTAAGCTGTGCATAGTGATAGGCGCTATCGTACTGGCGCATGGCCAGGTAGGTGCGTGCAAGAAGGCCATAGACCGCGGGCCTCGATGCCCTGACCGGGTGAATGGTAAAATCAGGCAGGTTTTGAGCAGCGGCTTTCAGATCTGCCAGTACCTGATGATAGGATTCATAAACACTGGCACGGGTAGAAACTGTATTAAAATCCGGATCGAGGCGGATGGGGATACCCATATCCTGTTTAGCTGTAGCCTCATCGTAGGCTTTTGCCCAAATGATCACAGCGTCCAGAAAACAACGGGCACGTAGGTAATACGCCAATCCTTTGGCGAGATAATAAGCTTCGCCATCGGCTGCGGCCGAAGAAACATCGTCTATACTATGAAGTACAAGATTTGCCCTTAATACATTATCGTAACAATATCTCCAGTCAAACTGTGTCTGACCGGCAACACCTCCATAAGGATCATCGGTAGACCAGATATACGGCCGCTGAAACCAGTAGGATGCCCCAAAACTTTCCCAGTCAGTATTTGAGAGGTAATATTCATCAGCAGCCACATCGGCCAGGGCAGGCGCACTATTTTGTGTAAATGTGTTATTGAGAACGGCCTGTATATCATTGATATTTGTCAACGTAACAAGGCGCTGATCGGATTTTTTATCCAGGAATTTTTTACAGCCGGCTAAACAAAGCAGGATAATAAATAAATAACCTGTTTTAATATTTTTCATATACATAAAATTTAAAGACTGGCACGCAGGCCAAATGAATAATTGCGAGCTGGAGCGGGTTGTTTGTAGTTTTCGGGATCCAGGCCATACTTGTTTGCCTTCCACAACAGACCCACATTATTGATATTGCAATACAATTGAAGTGATTTGATGGCGCGACCAACACGAAGTGGCCAGTCGTACGACAGATTGATATACTGCAGGCGCAGATGGTCTCCACGTGTAGCCATTTCTTCGCTCAATAGATACAATCTGTCACGGTTAGCCACCCCCGGATATACAAAAGACGGTACTTGTGTATGTAGCTCATCACCCGGTTTCTGCCAGCGTTTGTAATAATCTGCATGGCCTTCTTTTTTACTAATGAGATCTGAATAACTGATGGAGCCGCGGTTGAAATAATAACCCAGTTTATAGAGCATACGGAAACTGAGTGCAAACCCTTTATAAGCAATAGTGTTGCCTATTGAGCCTGTCCAGGTTGGAACATAGACGCCCAGACGCTTTAAATCTTCAATTGGGTAGTTGGGGCCGAACATTGCTGTATAGTTTTTGCTCAGCTCTTTGTTTACATATCCCTGAGGGTCTCCTGTAAGCGGATCAAGACCGCCCCAGGCATACGCATAATAAGCATATATTGATTGCCCTTCTGTTTGAGAGCCATTAGCTACGTTTGTTGCGGTGTTCGTGAAGTATCTCTTTTTTATTACATTACTATTATTGTTAACGATAACATCGCTTCGCCAATTCACAGCTCCGGTTGTATTTATCGTGTTCAATTGTATATCCCAACCAGTACTTTTCAGTTCGCCTACGTTCCGGATCACATTGGAGATCATTCCAAGGCCGGTTGTAGGATCGGTTGGAATCCTGTCATAAAGGTCACGGGTATATTTCCGGTAACGCTCTACAGAGCCGGTAATACGATTATTAAACAGGCCGAACTCTACCGCCATATTGAGCATACGGGTTTCTTCCCAACGCAGGAGAGGGTTGTAGGCATTGGTCAGTGACGAATAAGGTTCGCGCAGGTATGAATTAGGTGAAGAGTTGTAGGAAAATGTGCTTACCGCTACTTTTGAAGGATCTACATTTCCCATGGCGCCGTAGGTAAGACGGATGCGGAGTGTGTTGAGCTGGTCAATTTTATAAAACGACTCTTTGCTGACATCCCATTTAAAACCAGCCGACCATAATGGATTCCAGCGGTCATTGGTGTTCAAGCCGAATAAATTGGATGCATCGCGGCGTGCACTCGCAGATAGGGTATATCGACCCAAAAGACTATATGCCAGGTTACCATAGGCAGAAACGGTGCGGTTATTGGTTTTTTGAAACTCGGTCTGGTCCTGCAGGATACCACTGCCTCCAAACATATCAGAGATTAAATTCACATAATCAACCGGTACATAGGTCATGATATCCGGATTATATCCATACACCCCAAACTGATCAGACCTTCGCCTGGTTTCAGATAACTGACCACCCAACATAACGGTGAGCTGGTGTATACCCCAGGTTTGATTAAACTGCACCTGTCCGCGTATATCCTGCGCCTTTTCAACCGAAGCCGACTTAGACAGGATATCACCCTTGGGTATGCCATATTTTACGACCCCGGTAGTCCGATTGATCTGTGAATAATAGTTGACCCTGTCTCTGACTTCAAAACTCTCTATACCTGCAAGTTTACTTACTTCGTTTACCTGCTGCTGATATCTTGCCCGTACATCAATGGTCAGATAAGACCTGATCTTATAATTAAATCCCAGGTTAAGATTGATATTGGAGCCGGTAGTTTTCTGATTGATATGCTTATAATCGGTAAGCGGATAATAAGCCCAATCCAGCATCTTTCCGCCACCCAGTGTATCCAGGAATACTTTCCTGTACTTCAGATACAAAGCAACCGGATTGCCCTGTTCATCGGCAAACTGTGTATAGGGCGAAAGCTGCGGGCTAACCACTGATTTTCCATTGGCTGACCTGCTTTCTACATAGTCTATCCCGGTGGTAAGCTCAAACCCTTTAAACAATCGCCAGGCGCTTTGGCTTTGCACCGTAGTCCGTTTGTACGGAGCAGAAGAATTATCCCGCGTACGATCATGCCCGACAGACAGGCGCCAGTTGGCCTGACGCGTACCACCCTGCAGGCTGATAGCATATTGCTGATTGACGGCATTTGAATAAAAATATTTTTCGTACTGTTTTCGTATATCACGCTGGCGAAGCGCATCAATCTGCTGCTCCGCCTCAACTGCGGTAATCGCACCTCTGCGCTGCCGCAAAAGGATCTCATACACATCCGATAAAGCCGGAAAAACAGGATTCAACGTATCGGCAAGCCGGTAATTTTGAGAAAAGAGAAATTTTTCCAAATCAATAATATCTGATGTGCCGATGATTGGCCGTGAGAAAAGATCCGGAGGAGGGGTTATCGTTGTATTGTTGCTGATACTGACGCGCAGTGGCTGTTCATATTTCCCTTTTTTGGTAGTAATGACAATGACACCATTCGCAGATTTGACTCCCCAGATTGAAGCCGCAGGTGCATCTTTCAATACTGTAATGCTTTCGATATCGTTGGGATTGATATTTTTCAGGTCACCGGCATAGGGAAAATTGTCAACTACGATCAACGGGTCAGCAATCAATGACATAAACGTGCTGACTCCGCGAATGGTGAGCCCGGTACTATTAGTGCCACTACTACCCCGGTTTCTGATGGCAGCATTATTATCGGTCAGGCCGTTAGTAATATAAACCAGCCGGCTTAAGGCATCAGTACCTACCTGTTGGTTATATAAAGCACTATCTACAAAAGCGAAAGAGCCAGTAGATCTTTCCCGTGGCAGTCGCTGATACCCGGTATTTATCTGTACTTCTTCCAGCTCTTTTATCTCAATTAATAAGCGAATGACCCATCCGGTAGTCATTTGCACAGGAAGCCGAACAGGTACGTAGCCAACAGCGGTAACTAAAATGGAATCTCCCGATCGCATTTGCTGCAAAGAGAAATTTCCATGGATATCTGTATGAACCTGCGTTTGTGTACGCAATAGCTCTATAGTGGCACCTGCCACCGGTTTTTGTTCTTCATTAATGATCTTTCCCGATTGCTGAGCTGATATCAGCCAGGGAAAGAAGGTTATCAATAATAGCAGTCTTCTTTTCATAACGTCGTTTTGGTAAGGTTTAGTAAAATGATATTTCAGGGAGTCATAAAGAGCTTAACCCGATCTGCTGTTAACTCTTCAGGACCCGTCACCGCCCACAACACACCCTTGTGCACCCACACATAGGTGGGTATTGTTGTAAAAGAGAAATAAAACCGGAACGTAGTGTCATTCACGATGGTGTGCAGGCGATTTAGCCAGGGCATGAGATCCCTGTTTTTAGTAAAAAATTTTTCTATACTGGCACGTGTGTTATTAATCAGAAAAATCTGAAGACCCTTAAAGGCCTGTTGAAGCGAATCCAGTTTTGGTAGATTCTTGACGCAGGGCAGACAAGACGGTCTCCAGAAATCGAATATCACAAACTGATCGCGCAGGTCGGCGAAGTTGCCAGGCTGACTATAATTAAAATATTCAAACGGCGTATCGGGTATACGGTCGCCTATAACCAGTGGTTGATTTCTTAACTGGGCGCGACCAGATTGAATCAGGCATAGCAATGCCATTAAGCAAAAAGCTTTTTTCATGCAGCTGTTGAGTTAAGTTTAATAAGCGTTGTGAGGAAAAGAAAAACACTGTTTATACCGGTCCTTTGGGCTTGCTGGCAAAATGCGTCAGTAGCAAATGCAAGCCCCGATGCATAAAAAGATATTTCATGTCATAGCAGTTTAACTGCACAGATTTACACCTGCGCTTTTAATAAAATAATCAGTAAAAAACTGCCTGTCAGTAATTAACAAAGCCACTCATCACCAGCAGTACGATCTGTTGCTGTAAATAATAGTAGACTGCTAATATACCTGCTGCGTATAGTGGCGGGCTTAAAAAATATAGTATTCCGTATAAAGTCTTCATCCATCCTGAAAAACTATAGGATCGGGAAAGAGTTTGGTCGAAAAAGACCACACTTTATAACCCACATACTCCGGGATCATTGCCATTTAAGCAGTAATCCCGTGCTTGCGGTAAAAGGAATATGTAATCCGGGTTAATTATCTTGCAATCAATGCAAGAATTGATTCAACAAAAACTGGAAGAAATTGGCAGGCAGGAGCTGACCCTCCTCTATGCCTGCGAATCCGGCAGCCGCGGCTGGCAATTCCCTTCACCAGACAGCGACTACGACGTGCGTTTCATATTCGTACGGCCACTGGAGTATTACCTGACGGTGAATGAACTGTCCGAAGATCTCCAATTCCCCATTGCAAACGAACTGGATATATACGGATGGGATATTCGTAAAGTACTGCGACTGATGGCCAAATCAAATACCACCGCTTTTGAATGGCTGCAGTCACCTATCGTTTACAAAAGCCAGGCAGGGTTCAGGGAAGAATTATGGACTCTGAGTCAGCAATACTTTTCACAGCGCTCACATATCTTCCACTACCTGGGAGTGGCCACATCGGCCATGTCGTCCTTTACAGATAATGGACAGATCGGGATCAAAAAACTTTTTTATATCCTCCGGCCCCTGCTGGCGGCCAGCTGGTGTTTTCACAAAAAGTCAATTGCCCCTATGACCATCGGGCCATTAATGCAGCAATTGCCCGCAGCCTTGCAAACTGAGCTGACAGACCTTATTGCTCAAAAGGCCTATACTCCCGAACAACAATTGGTGACATTAAGCCCGTCATTAAGCAATTATATTCACTCTACTTATGAAGATTTGCGCAGCCGTGCCGGCGAAACCGAAAAAACTGAAGCAGATATAAATTCGCTTAACGAATTCTTCCGTCAACTTGTTCGCCGCTATGAACATCCGCGACCTTAAATCAAACGGGTTACTGCTGCTGGAATGCATCAGTGGCAGCCGCGCCTATGGACTGGATACCGCTCAGTCTGATACAGATATCAAAGGCGTGTTTTATCTGCCCCGCTCTGCCTACTTCGGCATCGGCTACCTTCCACAGGTAAGCAACGACACAAATGATGAGGTATACTATGAAATAGGACGTTTCGTAGATCTTTTACTGAAAAACAATCCTACCCTGCTGGAACTGCTGGCCACGCCAACAGACTGTATCCTTTACCGTCACCCGTTGATGGATAAGCTTCCCTTGCGGTTATTCCTGTCGCGCAAATGCAAAGACAGTTTTGCCGGCTATGCCCTCTCCCAGATCCGGAAGGCGCAGGGCTTCAATAAAAAAATCAACCAGCCGCTGGCCGCAGAGCGAAAAACCCTGCTACAGTTCTGTTACATACTCAAAGACAATTTATCCATACCGCTGGAGGATTGGCTCAGGCAGCAGGGGTTAAAACAGGAGCAGTGCGGACTCACCGCCATCGCCCATGCCAAAGGAGTATACGCTCTTTATATAGCGGGCAACGATGAAAACTGGTGTCAGGGCATTATCAGTAGCGCTGAAGCCAACGACGTAACTGTATCCAGCATTCCGAAGGAGCAGGCAGTACAAGCCTACCTTTCCGTCAATACAGACGCTTATTCTGTTTACTGCCGTGAGTATAAAGAATACTGGAGCTGGGTAAAACAGCGCAATGAAGTCCGCTATACCAACAATCTGAACCATGGCAAAAATTATGATGCCAAAAACATGATGCACACCATCCGGTTACTGCAGGTGGGCAAAGAAATTATTCAGACCGGGCAGTTGCAGGTTCGCCGGCCCAATCGTACCGAACTGCTTGCTATAAAAAACGGAGAGTGGGAATATCAGCAACTGCTGGATTACGCAGGAAGACTGATGCAGGATATTGAACAGGCTTATCCCAATAGTCCGCTCCCCGAAGAAGCAGATGAGCCCGAAGCCCTACGGCAACTGATCAGCATACGCGAGCAGCTATATACGCTGTAGGCTTGTCCATATACCCGACTATTTCACCTTATTCCTTATAAATGAACAAATCCCTGTCATGCTTCGTTTTGCCAATGTTCCTTTGCTTCCTGATGGCCTGTGCACTAAAGCCCCGTAAGAGTGCCTTTTTCAGTGAAAAGCAATCGGGTATTGCCCGCGTTACCAAATCAACTCAGCTCAAAATCGCCAGCCTGCCGCCTGCCGTATCCTCGGCTGTTTTTGATTACTACACACGCTACAAAGGATTTCCATTTAGCCTCGACGAAGCGATAACAACACCGGAGGTGAGAAAGGATTATGAATTGTTTAAACAGCAGGGGCTTGACTGGACACGGCTACTGTATCGCTCCACAGACTCGCTGGTCCTCGCATTTTCATTTGATGTACGCCGGTATGCCGGCTATATGGGCAGAAGTGGTAATCCTTATCCCAGCTATTTCGAAGGGGCCTATATTTTTCTGGCTGATACCCAGTTCAGATTGGTACGCATGCAGCTGGATAAGTACAGTAAGCTTGAAAAAAAGTACCGTTAGAACTGTCCGGCCGCGGGTTGCTTAAATAGACGGTAAGCCCTGCAGCTTTACAGTTATTATTACCGTTTTTATATGAAGAGGAGGGATGAGGAAAGTCCCTGTTTGCAGGGGCACGATGCATCGTGCCCCTGCAATTCGGTTAGCTATCCACTATTTACTGCCAATTATCATAACCGATCCTTCAATCTTCAAAAGCTTCGTAATTTGAATTAACCTACTACTAGTATGATACGCATCGAAGGAATACAACCGATACTGAACGTGAGTGATATGAAGCAGAGCCTTCATTTTTATTGCGATATCCTTGGCTTTCGTGCAGCCGAATGGGGTATGGAAGATTTTACCAGTGTTAATAAAGATGGAGGTGGTATCTATCTCTGCAAAGGGGGCCAGGGTCAGGCCGGCACCTGGATCTGGGTGGGATTTGACGGTGATATGAATACTTTTTATACGTATCTGTTGAGCCACGGTGTATCAGTACTGCATGCCCCGGTCAATTATTCCTGGGCGCTTGAGCTGCAGGTGCGCGACCCCGATGGGCATATTCTGCGTTTTGGCAAAGAGCCAGACCCGGGTCAGCCCTTTGCCGATCAATGAGCTGTTATGACTAAAACACAGTTGCTGTAGTCGGATTCAACCATAATTTTTTTCCTCGTTTTCCTATTTTACATACACTCATTTTCCGGCACACTCCCCGATTTTACCGGATGCTGAGAAACCTGTAATAAATAACAGGAGCAGCTGATTTTTCTTATTCATCACAGCATTTGCTGTTTAAACTGCTGCTTATGCATGGAGTGTATGCCGATAACAGCCTGTTTACCGCATTAGTGACCAATGGAGAGCCAGCTTTCAGAAAGCTGTGTGATCATTATTATGCGCCCTTATTTTCTCTTTGTTTGCTCAAGCTAAGGCACAACGAGACAGCACAGGAGTTGGTTATGGATTGTCTGTTGCTGGTCTGGAATCAGCGCGAGCAGGTGGCACAACTGGAATATCCGGAGCAATGGCTTTTTCAGACAGCACATAAACTGGCTGCTGCTGCCCGTCGACGTTTATCGCAAAAACGTGAACATTACCCATTGCCGCAGGAGTCAACATTGCCGGCAGAAGCCGCATTTCTGCGAAAACTGGAGCATCGCGATGTACGACAGCTTTTTGACCAGGCATTAGCCCGGCTTACGCCACAGCAGCAATCTATCTTACAACTTACTCTGCAGGGTGTGGACCGCAAAACGATTGCAGCGCAATTGAACATTTCGGAAAAAACAGTCAGAAATCATATTACCAGTTCATTTCGCCGCTTGCGATGGCTGTTATGGGAACTTTATCAAAACAGATGACGTTCTAAAGTATAAAGAGTTTAAAGGGAGCTTATAACTTACCACTTATTACATAAAAAAGGCCGGTATAGACATACCAGCCGTAGTGAACGCTTTTTGTATTCGCATTATTGACCGTTCACATGAGAAACAGATCCTGGTTTTATACCATCACCTATACACTTACTTTATATTAAAAGATAAAAGGTTTATTTGTCCCACCACATGCGGGTAGCGAGTTCATCAGGCCCCTGGGCACTCACTACTGATTTGTAGTTATCGCCATTCAAATCTTTTTCTGTGGTAGGATAACACTGGCGGCGGGGTATCTGTCCATCTGCGCTGAGCGGATCAGCAGCAGGCTGTAATACGGGGTAGCCGGTACGGCGCCATTCGGCCCATGCTTCGAAGCCGTTATTCATATAGAAATTGATCCACTTCTGCGATTGAATGCGATCGAGTTTTTCATTAAAGCTTAAGGCATTTACAGCAGGCAGGGCATTCTGAGGCAGAGCCAGGTAAGCTAATTTGTCTGCTTCTGTAATAGTCACAACGGGGCTGCGTGATATAGAAGACCACTGATCCATTGATGCACGTACTCCTTTATCATACCATGCAGCTACTTCTGCATCGCCGCCGGCTACCCAGCCGCGCAAAGCGGCTTCTGCCATTGTAAAACAGATCTGCGCATAGGTAGTAATCTGCAACGGCGCATTCTGTGCATAAATGCTGGGCGCAAGGAGACTGTAGTCGCTGGTAGTGTAACTGGCGTTTTTGCCATATGGAATACCCACATAGGTACCTGTATTAGATGCCTTGCTGGCAAATATCGGCAGGCGTGGGTCATTGCGGCTCGTCAGAAAATTCAATACTGTTTCTGACACCCCATAGTCTTTGCGGCTTTGACGGATATAATTGGTGTACCATGGATTTTCAAAATTGCTGTTGGTCAGGTATTTGAAGATCGCATTGCCTGCATTGCTGCTGATCAACCCTGCGGTGACGGCTTCTTCAAATGCTGTTTTGGCAACAGCCGCATCTTCTGTATCGGCCATACGCAGGGCTACTATTGCACGAAGTGAATTGCCCCATGCTTTCCAGGCGGCAGCACTACCATCAAAGAGAGGATCATTGGGCAGTCCTGCCGTTATTTGTGCGCTGGCCTCTTTCAGCTCCTTCAGCAGATCGTTATACACATCGCGCTGTTTATCGAATTTGGGTTTTACATTTTCCACCCCCTTCAATGCTTCACTATAGGGAATATCTCCCCAGCGGTCTGTAATGTGGAGTATCAAAAAGGCCTTGAGAATACGGGCAGGGCCCAGTTGATTGGCATTGCTGCCATTTTCCAGCACGACTTTCGTATTCTTTGTTTCGGGATTTGTATTCAGATCTATCACCGTTTGCAGATCCATCAGGGGAATAGAATAGATAGGATCGTAGGTATAGATCTTATTAAAATAGCGCGATTCTTCATTGTACTCAAATTCCGAAGCATATTGTACATAAAGATTGCCCGAAGGAGCCTGTATGCCGGTCATATTCACTACTGCACTACCAAACAGGTAGCGTGTGCTGGGCGATGACGGGCCGTTGGGGCTGATGTTGAGGTCGCCAAAATCTTTCTGGCAACCGGTGCTGCCGGCAAATGCCGACAGCACTAATATGTAGTTGAAAATTTTTCTTTTCATATCAAATAAGTTATAGGCTTAAAAAGTAATCTTGAGGTTAACACCCATGGTGCGGGTACCGGGCAACTGACCGCCTTCGAGCCAGGATTGCTCCAGCTCAGATGGATCAATACCTTTTACCTTACTGGAGATCAGCCAGAGATTCTGACCAATCAGCGATAGGCGGGCATTCTGTATACGTGTTTTACCAAACAGTGTTTTGGGCAGATCATATCCAATGCTCAGCTCACGCAGTTTCATGTAAGAGGCATCATACATCCAGTTTTCCCATACGGAAAACAGGGCTCCTTCATACAGGTCCTGTGTTTCTACATATACTTCATTGGCTTTACCTGTATTCTCATTGATACCATCGAGGCGTATACCACCGCCATTGGCTACAGGATCACGTTTGGGGTTGCCGCGATCATTTAAGCCGGCTGTTTCTTCGGCCAGACCAGAATAGTTGTTAAACATTTTGGTAGTGGAAATAAAACGCCCTCCTTTCTGAAAATCGACTACAAATGAGAGGAAGAATTTTTTATAGGACAATGAGCTCGAAAAACCGCCGGTAAACCTGGGCAGGATAGAACCCAGTTCCATATTATCTTCTGTCACATAAAAGCCATCGTCATTGATCAGGCGTTTTCCGGTAGCGGGATCCTTCTTGATTCCATTGCCGATGATCATACCATAAGGCTGGTTGATCTTGGCGTTGAGCGATACGGCTGGTGAGCCTACAAAACCAAAAGCAATATTGGAGCCATCGAGACCGGTTTGAATGTTGTCGATACCATACGCCAGTTCTACCACTTTATTGCGGTTTACACCGAGGTTGAAATCAACATCCCATACCAGGTTTTCGTTGCGTATGGGCGTACCGCCCAGGGTAAGCTCAAAACCATAGTTGCGGATATTACCGGCATTGATCAGTTGTGATGTGTAGCCGGTTGAGCCGGGTACACTCACAGACAGGATCTGTCCTTTAGCTTCGCGGAAATAATAGCCGGCATCAAAACGTACACGGTTACGGAAGAATTTAAGATCCACGCCAGCTTCGTAGCTGGTAGACAAAGTGGGCTCCAGGTCTGCATTCGGACGCTGGTTGGGAATTGTTTGAGAAGAATAAGTAACAGTGCCTGTGCCTACTGGTTTTACATAGTTGGTTCCCAGACCATATACAGCCTGTGTATTGTAAGCCCCCACATCTGTACCCACACGGGCCACAGAAGCGCGGATCTTACCATAAGACAGTACAGATTTATCCTTTAAGAGTTCGGTAAAAATAAACGATGTGCTTATACCGCCATAGATATATGAATTATTCCCTTTGGCCAGTGTAGAAGATACATCATTGCGCATGTTTACATCTATAAACAGCATATTGCGGAAGCCGGTTGAAATATACCCGTAAAGACTGTTGACACGGCGCACGCTCAGCGTGTTACTTGCAGACTTCTCATTGAGCGAGTTGCTTACATTATATACATTGGGTAGAATAAACCCGCCATTGGTGGCAGCAGATTCATTGGCGGCCTGTTGCTTCATAAGCTCACCAAAAGCTGCTGCGCGGAAAGAAAACTCTCCAAAGTTGCGTTCATAATCCGCACTCAGCAGCGTATTGGTTTCCCTGAATTTGTTGGCGAAAGTAGAGAACCTGGGTGTGTTGAGCGTATAGGATGCTACGCGGCTGTCGCCATTGTTGTTGGTAAAATTGCCCCGCACAATAGCATTTATTTTCAATCCCTCCAGCAATTTATAAGAAGCTACAAAGCTTCCATATACAGCCTGATTATAGCCACGCGATGTATTTTCATATACTTCAGTATAGGGATTATCCCAGTATTTGGGAGCCACATTGGTTGGCGAGCTGATGTTCCAGGAAGTAAAGGTACCGTCGGGTCGTTTATATCTTTTCAGCTTATGCGTTTCCACATCGCGCTGAAACCACTGGTTAAATGATCCGGTGGTCTGTGTACCATAACCCTCAGAAGGTACATTGTAGAGGTACTGGTAAACGTAGTTAATGTTTGTATTTACGATAAGACGTGTTCCCAGCTCAAGTGTATTGTTGAATGCCAGCCAGTTTTTTTGCTGTCTTGAATTGGGCACAACGCCTGAGCGGCTCAGGTTGGTAAAGGAAACACGGGTCTGACTACCGTTACCTGCTTTTGAAAAGGCCGCTGTTGTATTGTTGGCAATACCTGTTCTGAAAAAATCCTTTACGTTGTCTGGTTGCGGATTGATCGGTTTCAGTTGTCCGAACTCCGGATCACTGGGATCCCAGGCATACCAGGGAGCATGCAGGGAGCCGTCCATACGCGGGCCCCAGCTTTCATCCACATCGAAGCGATGGTATTTGGCACCATTCAGCACCTGCAGATAGGCGGGCATGGTAGCCGGGTTAAATACAAATGTATTCCAGGTCTGGGAAGAGCCTCCCGCATATTCATTCTGATAATTGGGCAGAATATAAACACGCTCAAAGGTGGTGGTATGATTAAATTCCACACCTACTCCCTGGCGGCTGCCCTTCTTCGTCGTCACCACAATGGCTCCTTCGGAGCCGCGCTGACCATAAAGAGCGGTAGCAGCAGGCCCTTTGAGTACGTTGATATTCTCTACATCGTCGGGGTTGACATTAGAGGCACTCGAGATCACCCCATCAATCACATAAATAGGATTGCCGCCTCCCAGTGTATTCACGCCGCGCAGGCGGATGGTAGATGTGCCAAACTTGGCACCTGATCCGCTTCGCACCTGCACACCGGCGACTTTGCCGGCCAGTGCGGTATTGAGATCAGCCAGCTTGGTCGTTGACAATTTTTCGGCACTGATCTGCTGGCTGGCATAACCAACAGAACGCTGCGTGCGATTTACGCCGAGTGCTGTGGTCACGATTACTTCCTTCAGCTCATTAACTGCCACCTGCAGTACTACAGGGCCTTTGAGCAATTCATCGAGGGTTACTTCCTTTGTTTTAAAACCCTGGCTGCTCAATACAATCACTGCATTGTCTGGTACATTTTTTAAGAGGAATTCTCCATTTTCATCGGCAGTCATCCCTGCTGCCTTCCCCTTGATTGTTACTGAAACAAAGGGAATACGTTTTCCTTGCTCATCCACCACCTGTCCTTCGGCCTGCTTTTGCGCAAACACAGAAGAACCCAGCAGCAGACATCCGAGCATACATGTCAGTAGTTTTCTCATGTCGTTTTAGTTTATGGTAATTAGTAAACCGTTATAGATTTACATGCAGAGCCATGAAATTATCCATTCGCTGCGCGCGCAATCGGCCCTTTCAACATAGAACCATAATGTGTAAACGAACAGGATGTAAGTGGAGATTTAATGCATTAGGCAGGAAGTTCGGGTGTTTCAACAGGCACAGTACTCCCTTCGCAGCTGTATCTTTTTCGATCCTTGCAGCTGCAATAAATGTTTGGCGGACCGGCGATTTGCCGGTTAATCAGTCAGCTATCTTACGCTGTTTGAAGTTGCCCCAGATACCGGTTAATCAGTGTAACCGGGTTTGCGGACGTTTTTTCCTTTTACTCCTTTGATCGCATCGCCCAGATCTTCGCGGGCTTTATCTGCAAGCTTCTGCAATGATGCAACTATTTCGGGATAGGTGTCTTTTACATCATACCGCTCTCCGGGATCGCGGCGGAGATCATACAGGGCAAGACCTGATTCGGCATTTTCGTTAACCGAGCCGGGGTAACCATCTTTACCGGGTGCAAAGCCCACATAACTGCGGCCTTTGTGAGGCAATACCAGTTTCCAGTTGCCCTGTCGTACGCCCTCCAGTTGGTTACTGCCATAATAGTAATAAAATTCCTGCCGGGGGTCGGCTTTTGCTTCACCCCTGAATAAGGAAAGAATATTCAAGCCATCTATTTTATGCTCCGGCAGTTTACCGTCTGTAATTGCGGCAAAGGTTGGCAGCAGATCGATTGTGGAAGCCATTTTGTTGCAAATCGTTCCTGCCTTTATCTGCGCCGGCCAGCGGATGATAAAGGGAACTTTCATTCCGCCTTCATACGAAGCTCCTTTCCCCTCCCGCAACCCGCCGGTATTGCCGGCATGATTGCCAAAATTGAGCCATGGGCCATTGTCGCTGGTAAAAATGATAATGGTATTTTTTTCAATGCCATTCTTTTTCAGCGCTTTCATTATTTCTCCTACCGACCAGTCTATTTCCATAATTACGTCTCCAAACAATCCCATATTGCTTTTGCCTTTGAAGCGAGAAGAAGCTGCCAGTGGTACATGCGGCATAGAATGAGCCAGGTATAAAAAGAATGGCTGATTCTTTTTGCGATTGATAAAATCAACTGCTTTTTGTGTATACAGACCCGTGAGCTCGGCCTGATCATCGAGCGTGCGGATGATACGGGTAGTTTCGTTTCCTTCAATCAATGGGAGTGGCGGAAATTCCTTCCTGCGCCAGTTGCCGGTATCTGTCAGCGGCAAGCCATCGTAACCAACCGGCCACATATCATTGGAGTAAGGCAGGCCTGTATATTCATCAAAGCCATGCTGTAGTGGTAAAAATTTTTGCTGGCTTCCGAGATGCCATTTTCCGAAAATAGCGGTGCTGTAGTTTTTCTCCTTCAGCAATTCCGCCATGGTTTTCTCTTCCTGACTGATGCCATTCTTTGCATTGGGCATCAGTGCGTGCAAAATACCGATTCGGTTAGGATAGCAACCGGTCAGCAATGCAGCTCTTGAAGCAGAACATACTGCTTCGGCTACATAAAACTGGGTGAAACGCATGCCCTGCATCGCCAGCTGATCAAGATAAGGGGTTTGATATTCGGTGGCGCCGAAGCTACCGATATCACCATATCCCAGGTCATCGCAAAATATGATCACAATGTTGGGCTTTTCCTCAAGAGGGACAATACGTTTTCCTGATACAAGCAGTGCCGACAGGACTGCCGCAGCACACAGGTGGGAAAGATTTTTCATCATGAGATTTGCCGGTTGATTGCTGAATATTATTTGTTACGGATGCTATCGGGAAGTTTATTGATATACATTCTGTCGAGGGAGTCGGAGTCACGGTATTCTTTTCTTATCTGGTCCATTCTTTTATGCATCATAGCCTTTACCTCTGCATAACCGGGGTCGTTATAAACATTCTTCATTTCGTGGGGATCTGTTTTCAGATCATACAACTCCCATTCGTCAATGTCGTAATAGAAATGGATGAGTTTATACCGATCTGTAACCACGGCATAATGTCGTTTTACCATATGCACAGCGGGGTATTCATAGTAGGTATAATATACCGCATCGCGCCAGTTGCTTTGCCGGCCACCCACCAGCTGGCGAAAAGAGATGCCCTGCATTTGTGCAGGAGCCCTGACGCCTGCATAGTCCAGAAATGTAGGGGCAAAATCAAGATTCTGTACCAGTTTATCAATCGTTGTGCCTGGTTTTATTTCTTTGGGGTAGCGTATCAGCAAAGGGGTGCGGAAAGATTCTTCGTAAGCGAAGCGCTTATCAAACCAGCCATGTTCACCAAGATAAAAGCCCTGATCGGAGGTATATACGACAATTGTATTTTCTGCGAGGCCTTCTTTATCGAGGTAATCCAGTAGTTCACCCACTCCATCGTCGATAGACTGTATGCAGTTTAAGTAGTCTCTTATATACCGGTTGAATTTCCAGTCTGCGAGCTCTTTGCCTTTGAGGTTTGCCGCGAGAAATTTCTTATTTTCTTCTGCATAGGCTTCTTCCCATATTTTCCGCTGCTCGGGTGTGTACCGGGCTATTTGCTTCTCGTAGCCAGTGGGTTTACCATCCGGATCCGTCATCAGTTTGAAGTCATGACCCCAGAACATATTTCTTTCAATACTCATCTCCTGCTCTTTGGCAGCACGTCCGCGATTGCTGTAATCGTCAAAGAATGTTTCCGGAACATCAAAATGCTTATTGTCGAGCGCGTTGATATATTTAGGTGAGGGTTGAAAGTTGCGATGGGGCGCTTTCTGGTGATAAAGCAGGCAAAAGGGCTTATCCTTATCTCTCCTGTTTTTCAGCCAGTTCATGGCTGTGTCTGTAATGATATCCGTTACATACCCATTGATGCGTTGTTTTTTCCCATCTATAAAAAAGTCGGGATTATAATATTCTCCCTGTCCTTCGAGCACCATTGAGTAGTCAAATCCCTGTGGCACACCATCCAGGTGTATTTTGCCTACCAGTGCAGTCTGATAGCCGTTTTGCTGCAGCAGCTTGGTAAAGGTTTGCTGGGCCCAGTCAAACTGCTCTACGTTATCTATTTTTCCGTTGAGGTAACTATGCAGGCCCGTCAGCATAACGGCCCTGCTGGGAGCACAGAGTGAATTGGTAACACAGGCTCTTCTGAATAAGGCGCCTTCTTTGGCAAGGCGGTCGATATTGGGTGTATTGTTTAACCCGTATCCATAAGCGCTCACTGCCTGATAAGCATGATCATCGCTCATGATAAAAATAATATTGGGCGGCTTTTCTGTTTTCTTCTTCGCCGTACAGGAAGCCAATAAGCCGGCAAGCAGTGCCGGTATGGCAACGGCCAGTAGTGTTTTTTTCACTGCATTGGTTTTGTACAATAAAATAACACAAAAAATCATAACAAACAGTGCTGGCCACCGGAATGCAATGGTCCGGCAGGCAATACAGCATGCTTTGCGTCAAATGAGAGAGGGAAAACGCGATGCGGGAGGTGGCGAGAAAAGACAGGAAGGGTATTCTACTCCTTATTGTTAAGAACCCCCAGCACCAGCTCTTTGTAACTCCGGCCAATAGGTATGACCTGACCGCCGAGTTCCACTTCGGCCGCATTGAATGCTTTTATTTTATTGCGGGCTACAATAAAAGAACGGTGGATACGCATGAAAGACGCTTTATCGAGTTCAGCTTCTATATCGGTCAGTTGGTATTTGGTCAGATGAGATTCTTTTTCTGTCACAATATTGATATACTCCTTCCTGCTTTCTATGTAGAGAATTTCGTCATAAAATACCTTGATCTTCTTCTTATTAATATTAATCAGCAAATGAGCCCGCTCACCGGAATGCGGAGCAGACACAGACGACAGTTCCGCTTCCTGCTGATTTTTCAATTTATTTACCGCCATCAGAAAACGGTTGAAATTGATTGGTTTGAGCAGGTAGTCTATCACATTCAGTTCATAGCCATCTAATGCATACTCGCGGTAGGCCGAAGTGATAATGATCTGTGGGGGAGACTTGAGTGTCTTAATAAAATCCAGCCCTTTTAGTTTTGGCAAATGAATATCAAGGAAAATAACATCCACTTTTTGCTTTTTCAATGCTTCGAGGGCAAACAGGGCATCTTCGTAGATGTTTACAAGGTCCAGGAAAGGCACCTGTTTTATGTAATCCTCCAGTACTTCTGCCGCCAGCGGCTCATCTTCGACGATAATGCAACTAAGCTTTTCCATAACTGTCAAGGTTGATATATAAACTTACTTTATAGGTTTTTTCCGTCTCACTGATCTCGATATAGTGTGTCTTGTAGGTAAGCTGCAACTGCCGCTGTATGTTTACCAGGCCGATGTTACCATTTGTTGCAGCTGGCTTATCGCGCTCCATTGAGTTTTCGATCATGAAATTGAAATGCTGCTCTTTTTGTTCCAGGTGCATTTGGATAAATGAATCGAACCTTGTTTCGCTGATACCATGCTTGAATGCATTTTCTACCAGGGGCAGCAACAGCAACGGGGCTATCAGCTGATCGGGATTATCTATCTGCCGGGTAAACTGTATAGAAAGGCGGCCTGTATACCTGATCCGTTCGAGCGCAATATAATCGTCGAGAAAGCTGACCTCGCGGCCAATTGGAATAGAATCCCGGCCTGCTTCATATAAAATAAAGCTAAGCAGTTCTGATAGCTTCATCACCGCCTCCGGAGCCTGATCCGATTTTTTGCGGGCCAGTGCGTAAATATTGTTCAGCGTGTTGAAAAGAAAATGCGGGTGCAACTGGCTGCGCAGCATCTTCAGCTCTGTACTCAGCTTTTCCCGCATCAGTGCATTTTCACGCTCCCGTGAAGCAACCTGTCGTCTGAATGATTTAATAGAAAGGGCAATACCCGAAGAAAAGCCGAGAAAGAGTACTACCCGCAAAATCACATTGGGGTCCCAGATACGCTTCTCCGCAAACCGTCCTCCATAAGCCAGATGCCCCAGTACATAATGAGTGGTCAGGCGCACCGCCATCACACCTATTGCAAACATAATCAGGATCTCGGCAATGCTTTTCCAGTGTGGGACGGCCGGATTAATAAACCGCTCAGATCCCCGGTAAAGCATATAATAGGCAAATAATATTTCAGGGGTAGACGTGAAAAAGGGCGCCATAAAAATATGTGGCAGCAGCTCGCCAATGGGCTCATTGGGTAAAGCCACCCGCACCCACATAAATTCAATAAGGATGCAAAGAGCCAGGTAGCTCAACCAGAAACCGACATGCAGCATCCATCTTTTCATGCTTCGAAAATCGGATAAATTGTGTGAGGATGCAAAACCGCTGTCAGCGATAGATTTGCCTCTACCAATAACCAAAAAGTGTCAACCAACGGCAGCAGGCCCTCCGCTTGCTTACAATTACAACTGTCACAAGTACGCTTTTGTACCACTCATATAACAGGCTTCATTTGTCAATCATAATAGATTTGTACACAGGCGTCCTGCCACGTCATTGATTTCGTAATCTTTTAAACTGTTCGTTTATCCGTTGGCACAGCAAACCACCACTTTTTCGCCCACGCTGATCAGCTGGCTCAACAAAGGCCGCTATCTCCGTTATGGTTCGCACCAGATTTTTTATATCGACGAAGGAGAAGGTGAACCATTGCTTATCCTCCATGGTTATCCTTACAGCAGCCTCGAGTGGCACTCCCTGCTGCCTGCGCTTACCGGTCAGTATCGTATAATCACTTTCGATTACCTGGGTATGGGCTTTTCTGATAAACCCCGCCGGCACCGTTTTACCTATGAAGAATATACGGGCATTGTACAGGTATTGTTTGAAACACTGCAAATAAAAAAAGTGCACCTGCTGGCGCATGATCTGGGTGTGAGTGTAGCCCAGGAGCTGGTTGCCCGGCAGCAGGAAAAGCAGTTCCCTTCCTTTACTATCAATTCGGTGGCATTTGTAAACGGGGGATTGTTCATGCACCAATACAAGCCGCGGTTTATTCAGCGGTTATTATCTCAATCTCCTTCCTGGCTGGGCTATCTGGTCAATCAGGCTATCGGGCGCCGCCTGATCGAAAAAACAATCTGCAGCCTCTTTGGGCGTCAGACGCAGCCCGACAGGAGTTTTCTGAATGATCAGTGGTATGCACTTACCTATAAAAAGGGGAAATCCATTTCCTACCGCATCGGCCGGCTGGTTTTTGATAAATATACTTATCAGCAGCGGTGGATCGGTGCCATGCAGGATACGGATATACCGCTCTGTTTTATCAATGGGCCCGCTGATCCCAATTCGGGGAGGGCCATGGCTGAACTGTATACCAAACTCATTCCTCATCCGAAAGTTTACCTGCTACCCGACCACATCGGGCACTGGCCGCATATTGAAGATCCTTCGGCATTTTTGAATGCCTATCTTCATTTTAGAAGATATGTGAACGGGTGCAGTACAAAATCGTTTATCAAATTGATCGGCCGATGCTGATACGCTAATCAAATCACAACCGAATATTTTATATGCAACGATCCTTTCCTTTTCTTTCATTGCCGGCAACATTAACTGCTTTGCGCATATCGCTGGCTATCGTTTTTCTGGCGCATGCTATCGTACGTATTGTAAATGGCACCACTCCGCAATTTGCTTCGTTTATGGAATCCAAACATATACCGTTGCCTGTGGCGACCGTATGGGCCATCACGGTTTTTGAAATTGCAGCCAGTATCTGTCTTCTTCTGAAACGATATGTAAAAATCGCCTGTATGGGCCTGCTACTCATACTCGTGGTGGGCATTATCCTTATTCATGCCAGCCTCGGCTGGTTTGTAGGCGAGCATGGAACGGGTGGTTGTGAGTATAGTTTTGTTCTTATTGTGGCTTTACTGGTGGTCGCGGCAGAGCAGAATAAGTTTTGAGTAATAAGTTCTAAGTATTAAGTAGTAAGGTCTAATAATGAAAATTTGATCTTAGGATAACCCAGAGGAAGCCAGGTCTTTTCGGATACCTGTAACTTAATACTTAGAACTTATAACTTAATACTTACAACTTATAAGCTATCTTTGCCTCATGCCACAGGCTCAGCACATACTATCTTTTCCTGCTGCATCCGTCCCGCGGATGGCCAATGGCTTTGTATCCAATTGTTTGCGTACTTTCTTTTTTGCCAATAAAGTCTTTATTACGCAGACCCCGGCCTGATTCCAGTTGTTGTTTCACCCGGGGTTTAGTCCTTGCAGTGATGAGTGGACTGCATTATCCGTCATTTTTCTGATACAGGTTGTTCAGGGTCTTATTGCATTATATGTAATGTAATAAACCATCTACAGCCTGCATTGCCACTTGCTATTATCAACATATAACTTTTTCAATCATGATCACAGAAACACAACTTATATTATGCAAATCCGATTTTGACCTGTTGAAACGCCATGTACAAAATATCCGTCATGCAGCTACGGTAGAGGGGCGTACTGCGGAGCGCCTCGCAACCGAGCTTGAGCAAAGTAATATTGTTGCCGATGCACAGCAGCTGCCTGCCGATGTAATACGTCTGCATTCACGCGTTACCATCGATTTCAAGGAAAATGGGCAAACCCTGCATATTCAGCTCGTGCCTCACAGTCAGGCCAACCTGAGCCAGAATCGTATTTCTATTCTGACTCCACTGGGTATGGCTCTTATCGGATACCGTCAGGGGCAGACGATCAACTGGGAGATGCCGGCAGGAAAAAAGACTGTTTATATTAAGGAGGTGGGGAATGAAACCGTATAAAGAGTTTAAAGGTTTAAAAGTATAAATGTATAAGAAGCCTACTAAAAGGCCCTTTATACATTTATACTTTTAAACCTTTACTCCTCCAACTCCTCTATCTCCACTCCCACCCTCGCTGCTGTGGCAGCCAGAAGAGTAATGTCTACTTCGGAGGCTTCTACGCGCAGCACTTTATCACAATCGTGAAGATCTACGGTGATACGGGCTTTCGGATACAATTGCTGCAGACGTTGTATCAATACGCTGGCCTCGCTGCTATTGGCAGCTGTTGATTTAAACACATATACCATTGCTCATTAGTGTGCTTTCAAAAAGACGTTTGTAATCATAAGATATGGTAAAAGGTATAGGGTAAAGGGCAAAAGGAATATGTGTTGCAGGATTCTCTGCCTTTCACCCTTTATCTTTGACCTTCTACCTTCTTCTACAAATATTGATCCTTTATCTTATTACAATAGGGTGCAATTACGACTCTTTTAAAGGGCTTTCGCGACAGTGAAGTGTTTCGATCCTTATTTGTTGCCTATCTTGCCGTGGTTTCCGATTACTCCATGCCACGCATTTACACGTATATATTTCTTTTGCTTGCAGCGATTGCGATCGCCTGCTGTATCTATCGGGATACCCGGCTTGAGCAGCAGCATCCCGGCGACCTGCGCAACCGGGTTGTGGGTGCCCGTTTACAGAAAGACGGTATTTCTCCTTACTTCTATGGATGGGACTCTACAAAATCATTTCGTTATTACGATCCCACTGGTTATGATTTCATGGCTGCATCCAACATTACTGCTTCTCCTTTTTTCCATCAATTACTGTATCCAATCGCCGATATCCCGCAACGCAGCTTTTCCAGAATATGGCTCATCATCCAGTACCTCTCCTGGGCATCTATGCTGGGTATTGCCATCTGCCTTGTTTCCTCACGCCGGCAACGGTTGCTGATAACAGCAGTAGCTGTTCTTTTTTTATTTACGCGATTCTGGACCGATACGGTATTTAAAGGACAGAACTATTTTTTTATTGGCTGGTTTTGCTTTGTATTTATTGCGTTGCTTTATAAATCCGCCAGTCGCCGGTCATTGTTTCTGGCCGGCATTGTTGCAGCGATCCTGATCCTGCTCAGACCCACCCTGGCTTTTTTTCTATTGCCTTTTTTGTTCTTATGGAAACAATGGCCGCTCAAAAACCGGCTCGCAGGTATTGCAGGTAGTTTATTGATGCTGGCACTGGCATTGGGCTCTTCACAATCCCGTTACTACTGGCAACAGTACCTGACTGCATTGAGCGAGCATGTAAAACTCCATCAGCAGTTGCAGCCAGATCCCGGACAGAAAGCTTCTTTCAATCATCATCTGGACTACGAAGGATGGAAGATGGATGAAACAGATAATGCGGCTCGCGCTTATCCATACAAAGCCAGTGGTGAAAGCTCCAATGTTTTTGTATGGTATAAACAGGTCTTTCACCAACGCATGCCCGTAAACTGGATGATGATCGGCAGCCTGGTCATAATAGCCCTGCTGCTTTTATTCTATTATCGTCGCGTGGTATTGCCACATGGATTTACGGCTGTACAGGCGGGTTTGCTGGGCATCTGTTTATATATGATCTCCGACTATTTTTCACCTATTCACCGTTTTACGTATAATGGAATGCCCTGGCTCGCTGCGTTGCTGGTAATAGGATGGTATCACCGGTTACCTTATGCCATATATGGATTAATACTGGCAGCATTACTGTTGCTGTCTGTACCCTGGCGTATCATACCCATGCAACATAGTATAGGAGAATACCTGTTACTCCTGGCTACACTTATCATCGTTACTAAAAAACATACAAAAGCTTTTGTCTAAAACCGCCATAATAATAGGAGCCGGACCGGCCGGGCTTACAGCTGCCTATGAGCTGCTTACCCATACGGATATTATTCCCATTGTGCTGGAAGCCGGACCACAGGTAGGCGGGCTTTCCAAAACCATTGATCACAATGGTAATAAAATCGACATAGGGGGGCATCGTTTTTTTTCTAAATCAAAAAAAGTAGTGGACTGGTGGCTGCACTTTCTGCCTCTTGATACATCGGTAGTGGGCGATGCGGTACAATTACACTATCAAAACAAGACGGCTTCTCATATATTACCTGATCACCATAATACAGATACGCATCAGCGCATGTTGCTGCGTCCGCGAAAGTCAAGGATCTATTTTGAAAAAAAACTATACGATTATCCTCTTCAGCCCGGTATAGCCACTATCCGGCGCCTGGGCTGGGGACGCTCACTGCGTATCTTTGGCAGCTACCTGGGCGCCCGTCTTATGCCCCGGAAACCAGAGTCATCACTCGAAGACTTTTTCATTAACCGTTTTGGATCCGAGTTATATCTTACTTTCTTCAAAGATTATACAGAAAAGGTCTGGGGTGTACCCTGTCATCAGATACCGGCCGACTGGGGACGACAGCGGGTGAAAAATCTCAATATTGGCAAAGTTATTGGCCATGCCATACGTTCCATCTTTGTACGCAATACCAGCCTGCAGCAGAAGGGCACCAGCACGAGTCTTATCGAACAGTTTTTATACCCGCTATACGGACCCGGACAAATGTGGGAAACCGTTGCCCGTACCATTGAAGAAAAAGGAGGGCAAATCCTGCTCAATACAGCCGTGACCCGCCTGCTGGGCAATGGGCAGGATCGGGTCGTAGCAATAGAAACCAGCGATACCCATGCAGGCACCACCCGCCGTTTTGCTGCTGATTACGTCCTCTCTACCATGCCTGTGCGTGAGTTACTGCAGCAGGTCGATCAGCTACCGGTGCCACCGGCCGTGGCACAAATTGCCGACTCATTGCAGTATCGCGATTTTTTGATCGTAGGTATACTTACAGATCAGTTGTTGCTTACTGAAAAAAATGGGAGTGATGTGTCGGATAACTGGATATATATACAGGATCATCATATAAAAGCCGGTCGTCTGCAATTCTTTCACAACTGGAGCCCGGGTATGGTGCAGCAGGCAGACAGCAAGTGGCTGGGTGTTGAATATTTCTGCGAGGAAACAGAGCCTTTCTGGCAGCAGCCAGATGAGGAAATAAGCCGGCAGGCTATTGCAGAAATGCAGCAGATCGGTATTTTATCTGCTGAGGCCGTAAAAGATACGTTGGTGGTACGGGTCAAAAAGGCCTATCCTTCCTACAATGGCGGGTATCAGCATTTCGATCAGCTTATCGGCTGGTTCAACACCATCACCAACCTTTATCCCATTGGCCGCAATGGTATGCACCGCTACAATAATACAGATCACAGCATGCTTACAGCAATGGCTGCCGTAGATGCGATAGTCAGCCGGCTCTTCCGACAAAAGCACTCTCTGGAGTATTAATGCAGATGAGACTTACCACGAAGAGACGGAATAGGCTTTTACTATTTTTTCATTTTCACTGGCGACAGATATTGAGTATCTTGATCCATCTAATTTTTATTATTTCTCATGCTTACACCCTTACCTTATCACAGGCGGGTTCGCGACTATTTCCGTCAGCAAACCAAAACCTGGGATTATTTTGCACTGGCCAAAAACAAGGAAGAACAGTTGACCGAGTTTAAGACCGAACTGCTCAAAAACACCTATAAGTTTGATCCTGTTGCCGATCATGGTATTTACAGCAAGGTCGATCTCGCCAAAAACAAACTTGAGCTCACCAGCCTTCCCGTCACCGTATACCAGGCGCAGTATACAGAAGAGTTGAATGCATCCATTGTATACCTCAACCGGGAAGCGCATATTGTATTCAGCGGACCGGTAGTCACCCTGCTTTCAGAAGAGGAGTTGCTCTCCGTACTGGCCCATGAGCTTACGCATGTCAAGCTCTACTCACTGCTCGATGGAGAACTGGAGGTTGCCGATCGTATCATTACAGCTATTGCCAACAATCATAGCAGCGAAGCGGCTTATTATGAAACAGCGCGGCTTTTCCGTCTGTATACAGAGGTTTTTTGCGACAGAGGGGCACTGATGGTTACAGGCAGCTATGCGCCGGTGATCACATCGCTGGTAAAAATGTCAACCGGGTTGCAGCAGGTACAGGCAGAAAGTTACCTGCGCCAGGCCGACGAAATTTTTGCAGCCGATGCCAAAACTCGTTCAGCCGGCCTTTCTCATCCTGAAAATTTTATACGGGCCAAAGCCATTCAGCTCTGGCATAACCAGACGGCTGATGTCGAAACGGCGGTCAGCGACATGGTAGAACATAGTCTTGAACTCGACCGCCTCGATATGTTTCAACAGCAGGAAATGGCAGCACTTACCCGCCGTTTTCTCCAGTTGTTTCTTAAACCAAAATGGATTCAGAGCACACTGGTCATTAGCCTCGCCCGTCAGTACTTTGCCGACTTCACCTGGGATGAAGCGGCTGTGCTGGATGCGTCATTTATTGAAAAGATGAATGGTTTTCATAGCAGTATTAAAGATTATCTCGCCTATGTGTTGTTTGATTTTGTGATGGTGGATCCTTCGCTTGAGCAGGTGCCGGCAGGTTGGGCTTTTCAGTTTGCCGAAGATGCTCAGTTAAAAGATCAGCTGGATGCCATTGTCAGAAAAGAAGGCAAACTCAGCGACAAAAAGCTACAGCAACATAAGCAGAAATCGCTGGCCGCTTATTATGCTGTAAAAGAAAATGAAGGTGAGCAGATTTATGAGTAGTAGGTGGTAAGTTATAAGTTTTAAGTGAGGTAGAAGGATGATGGTAAAAGGAATAGGGCAAGCCAGCTATTCTTTTCATTATCAAATCTTCAAATTTTCAAATCATCAAATCTTTTGATAGTTCATGTCTTCCGATAATCAATCTCCCATTATCAGCTTTGAAGCGTTCTTAAGCACTGCATTTGATCAGGGCAATTATGCCACTGATGATGTGATTGCTTTTGTAATCCCTTTATTTGAAGAAGTGCTGAGTTTTCATGAAAACGGCCAGGTGGCTCCTTTTGGTAATGACCGGGCTCTTTTTATTACCGGACAGCACCTGGATATTGATGAAAGTCTGGCGCATGCACCCAGTTACAAAGCCGGCGCACTTGCCCCGCTTTTTGAAGCCCTGCGCGCTCAGCAATTTGATGTAGTAGGTAAAAGCCGGCTCGAAACCGACGTGGAGACCGGCGCATACCGGGTAGAATCGCTACAGATACATCTCAATAATGCTGCTCCATTACAATCGCCCGCCTATCTTAAAGGTTATAGTTGTTTTGAACAACTGCTGGGGCATCATGACGAGCAAACGGATATATTCTGCCTCGGCCTCATACTCGGCAGTATGGCACTCTCGCTCGATCTGTATGATGAGCAGGACCTCCGGCTTTTCGCTGAGTACCGCAATAATCCTGTACAATACAATCAACGTATACATCCCACTCTCAGTGCCCTGATCACTGAAATGACCGAACTGGACCGGCACAAACGGTGCTCCAGCCTCTACGAAGTCATTCACCGGCTTCATCATTACCGCGACTATGACCCTGACCGATTAACAGATCTCAGCACTGTACCGGGATGGATCAATAAAGCGCTCACCGAGAGAAGCCAGCTGATACTGAATAAACTCCGCAACCGGCTCTTTGATACCAGCCGACGCAACCGCCTGTTGTACTACAAAGGCAATATGCGTTTTGTAAATCTGACGGTAAGCAGTGTACCCATTGTATTACATTATCAAAGCATCAGACCCGACCTGCTTTTTACCTGGAATGAGGATATTTCTTCCAGGGTAAAGGGCATGAAAGAGCTGGTGCTTAATAAATATCTGCGTTTTGAAGACCATGCTTACCTGCCTGCGGCTCTTGATAAAATAAGAGTGGAAAGTCAGCGCGATGTACAGGAGTATGGATTCAGCCAGTTAAAGCTGGTGATCACCTTCCTCAACTGGCACAACCTGAAAGAAGATGCCCAGGAACGTATCCAGAGCCCATTACTGCTGGTACCCGTTGAAATACGCAAGACACGACGTCTGAAGGAAGATCATTATACGCTAAAAGTACTGGACAATGCTGCTGAAGTAAACCCAGTACTCGCCAATCAGCTTCGTGAGCTGTATGGAATACGTCTGCCCGATTTTGTGGATCTCGACACGATGGATCTCACACAATTTTATCAGCAGCTCAAAGCTCAGATAGACGCCGCTAATCAGGGCATTCAGTTACGCTATATTGATAAGCCCCGCATCAAGCTGGTGCATAGCGTTGCCAAGCTTACGGTAAGCAATTACCGTCGCCGCCTGCGTCGCAGCAACGGACAACTGGATAGTTATAAAAATATTTCTTACAGCTATCAGGCAGAAAACTTCCGGCCATTGGGCCTCGAAATTTTCCGTCAGCGTATTGAGCCAAGGGCCAGCTATCTCGAATTTCTCGTCAATGATGATATAAAAATATCGAGCAATCAGCTTACAGGCGACGATACGCGTGAGCGGGCCCTTTTTGAAGTAGTGGAAAGTGAAAACAATCCGTATAGCTGGGATTATGATCTCTGTAATATCGTACTGGGAAATTTCAATTACAAGAAGATGAGCCTGGTACGCGATTACAATCATGTAATTGATAATAATGTGCAGCACGATGTGTTCAACGCATTGTTCAGTACCGACCCCAGGCAGACCTCTTCACCGGTTACGGACCTCAATGATCCCGGCAACTGGCATCATGTGATCGCAGCAGATCCTACACAAACGCAGGCGATCCTGCACAGCCGTACAGGACAAAGTTTCATCATTCAGGGCCCTCCAGGTACAGGCAAAAGCCAGACTATTACCAATCTTATTGCCGATTTTGTGGCCCGTGGCAAAAACATCCTGTTTGTATGTGAAAAAAGAGCAGCCCTGGATGTTGTATTTCACCGGCTCAAACAAAACGGGCTGGATGAGCTCTGTTGTTATATTCACGACAGCCAGAGCGATAAGCGTGATTTTATCCGCGAGTTGCGTACGACTTACGAATCGTTTACGACGCAGCGCATGGACCTGGCAGCATTAAAACAACGTCATGCACAACTACTGGCAGGCCTGCAGACACAGCTGCAATTGCTGCAGACATTTCATGATACGCATAGCAATACGCCCGAAACTGCCGGCATCAGCATTCACCAGCTTATTGAGCGGGTGATAGAGCTGAAACAGCAGTTGATACCACTCAGTGCCGTGCAGCAGGAGACACTACCGTATTACAGCAGCTGGACACAATTTGGTGATACCATCGAACAGCTTTCTGCCGCATTGGAAGAGCAGGGTGCAGAGGCTGCTTTTGCACACCACCCCCTCAGTCAGCTTAATGATGGTCTGCTTAAAACCGACAATCCTGTCTCTCAGGCATATGACCATTTGCAGGCTGCCCTGCAGCTCATGAATCAGCTGCAATCGCTTATCAGCAGCAATGCTATTGCATCACAACATAGCACTGACCTGCAGCAAATAAAAAACCTGGTGCAGGACGCACAGCTATTGCAGCCGCTTGCCGAAAACGACCTGTTGCGTGTAGTAAAGAAAGATAATGAGGCCGCGCGCGAACTTGACCGGCACATGCAGCAGTATCAGCAGTTGCGACAGCAGGCAGCAGCAGCAGCAGAGCGGAATGCAAACTGGGTACAGCGTTTTTCTGAACAGGACCTGCATACGGCTCTGCCGGTTGCAGAAAAGCAGGAAAAATCATTCTTCCGTTTTCTAAACGGAAGCTGGAAGCAATTAAAAAAACAGGTACAGTCTTCTTATGATTTTTCAAAACACCAGGTGAAGCCAACGATCACCTCCGTTTTGCAATTATTGAAAGCCGAATACGATGCGCAGGCCGCAGCCAATCAGTACCGGCAGGAGCTGCAGAAGCAATACAGGCTGCAGAATATCGAAACCACCTACCTGGGCATTGAAGTGCTGCGCAATAAGCAGGGCGATCGGGAGATCGATTACCTGCTGGCGCATCCGCAGGCCAATGAACTGGTAAAACACCTGAGTGCTTTTCTTCCCTCTTTTCAACAGCTGGAAAATCATTTGCACCAATGCCTGTTGGGCTACCCGACCAAATCGCTTATACAGATCACCGACGAGCTGGATAGCCTTCTTATTAATATGGAAACACTGCAGGAGCTGCTTCCCGCGCTGCGTGAATACAGTCAGCTGCCCGAATCAGTAAAGCAAGCCCTGCGCCAGCTACCACTTGCACCACGCCAGGCCGAAGCGGCTATGGCACAACGAACATTGCAGGAGGTTTTGAGACAACACAGAGCCTTTGCGAATGCCGATATGCCGGCCATTGAGCAGGCAGTAAAACAAATAAAACAGGCTTATAACCGGCTTCTGCGGCTCAATGCAGATCTCATTCGGGCAACGGTACGGCAACAGTTTCTACAAAATCTGGAATTGAGTAACACGGCTTTAAGCCAGCTCAGCACAGAGCAAAAACAATTTAAAAAGATCTATAATGAAGGCCGCAAAATCCTGGAAAATGAATTCAGTAAAAGTATGCGCTTCAAAAGTATTCGCGAATTGTCTGCACGCGAAAGCGGGCGGGTGCTGAAAGACCTTAAGCCCATCTGGCTGATGAGTCCGTTGAGCGTGAGCGACAGCCTGCCCCTGGATACAGAATTTTTTGATGTAGTCATTTTTGACGAAGCCAGCCAGATCACTCTCGAAGAAGGTATTCCTGCCCTGTATCGCTCGACGCAGGCGATAATAGTGGGAGATGATAAACAAATGCCACCAACCAATTTCTTCACCGCACGTGCCGAAGATCCCGATGACCTGGATACCACAGAAAATGCCGATGAAGAAGAATTGCTGAGCGCAGAAGCCGACAGCCTGCTTGTACAGGGGTCACGCAAGCTTGGCAGCACGATGCTCAGCTGGCATTACCGCAGCCGCTACGAGACACTGATCAGCTATAGTAATCATGCATTTTACGAAGCCGGCCTGCTGACTATCCCCGACCGCACCATTCACCATGAAAGCAAAAGGATAATAGAGATCAGCAAGCCGGAAGAGGCCATCCGGCATGCGGATGCTCTTTATGACCGGAGTATCAGTTTTCATTTTCACACGCAGAGTATTTACGAAAAACGCAGCAATGAAGCCGAAGCTGAATATATCGCCCAGCTGGTGCGTGAATTACTCAGGCGAAAGGTGAAAGAAAGTATCGGTATTGTTGCCTTCAGCCAGGAACAGCAGCAAACAATTGAAGATGCATTATCTGCTCTGGCACGTACAGACACGGAGTTTGAAATGCTGCTGGAAGAAGCGTATAACCGTACCGAAGAAGACCAGTTTGTGGGGCTTATTGTAAAAAATCTGGAAAACATACAGGGCGACGAGCGCGATATCATTATTATGAGCGTATGTTATGGATTTGACGCACGCAAACGCATGCTGATGAATTTTGGCCCTATCAATAAAAAAGGGGGCGAAAAGCGCCTGAATGTAATCTTTAGCCGTGCCCGCAAACATATGGCCGTGGTCAGCAGTATCCATTATCATCATATTACCAATGAATACAATGAGGGCGCCAACTATTTCCGACGCTTTTTACATTATGCAGAAAATGTAAGCGCCGGCAATATGGACATGGCCCGCACCATTCTGGATAGTCTTGTAGTGAATAAACAGGGTGTACGCCTTACCGCAACAGGTAATGTTGTGATGCGCGAACTCCGTCAGCAATTGCAGCAACAGGGTTATGTGGTGGCAGAACAGGTAGGGCAATCGGGTTTCAAATGCTCGCTGGCTATAAAGGCTTTGCCTGCAGATCAGGAGTATACCCTGGGTGTTTTGATTGATGACAACCAACACTACGAAAACAGCAACCTGGTAGAGCAGTACTATCAGCGGCCCGCTATCCTGCAGGCATTTGGCTGGCGTTGCATGCATGTGTTTGCCAAAGACTGGCTGCAAAATCCACAGCGTGTTGTAGAGCAGGTCATCAGACGACTCAAGGAGGTGCCGCAAGAGGAAACTGCAGCAGCCGAAGAAGAATCAATACTGGTACCGGTGAATACAGAAACCCAAATCGAAAATCCAGCCGCACCGATACCCGTATCCACAACTACTGTACCCCAGGTAGCTGCTCCGGCGGGTTACGAGCATCTGACGTTTGCCCGGTTTGAATTTACAGAAGGTAATAGCAGTAAATTCTGGGAGGTTGCCACAGATGGCAGTAAGCTCTACGTACGTTTCGGAAAAATCGGTACCAAAGGACAAATACAGGTCAAAAATTTTGAATCGGCAGAAAAAACCGAACGGGAACGGGAGAAACTGATCCGGGAAAAGACGGAAAAGGGATACCGGGCGGTCTAAACAAAAACGGAAAGGACTAATCCTTTCCGTTTTTGTTTATCGCATCTTTTTATTTTCCGGGCTATTCGCCTTCATCTACCAGCTCAAGATTGGAATAAACTGAATATGCTTTACGGTAACGGTCAGTGATTTCCTTAAGCCGTTCACTGCCGTTTACATTTACCAGTATATTCAAAACATCCTTAAATGCGTTATGGCTAAGCTCATTGAAAAGATTACGTAATGCATCATGTTCTGCGCCAGTATAGGCATTGTCGGTAAACACGGACAGTCCATGATTCAGAAAATGATCCGAAATAAGCTGCTGGTCTTTATGTTTTACCAATGGAGCTGGCCGACCTTCTTCCGCTTGGCCGGAGTAAAAAATTTCCTGCTCTATCGAATCGTCCAGCCAGTTGCGCAGGTCCGTCACCATATTATAATACGCAAAGAAGAAATTGCCCAGTCGCAATTGGTTTTGAAACTGCAATCTTTTTTCTTCCTCTACAATATGCTCCCAGCTCGCATACCGCTCCCGGTATTTCTCCCTGTCCTGCTCCGGAGCATGATGGCTTAATATGAGATAGATTTGTTTATTGAATACTGCATCGGAGATGTTTTCAAACTGCTCCTGGTACGACGCCATATAATCGATCACATGGGGTGGCAGGGTCTTCTCCTCTTTATTGATCAGTGTCTGTATATAGCTTTTGGCCAGTATGAGATAGGAATTGAACCGCTCTGTACGCCCAGATCGTTTAAGTATCTGCTCAATCTGGCCATGTAGTTGCTGGTTGTGCGGATCAGCACCCAGGCAGGCTTTAAGCACCATCGGATAGCAGGGGTGTTCTTCTGCATGTGCCCAGTCACCTAATATTTTTCCGGTACCTTCTGCACGTATGGTCTCATCGGTCTTTTGACTAAACCGCCTGTACTGGATAAAGCCATCTATTTCGTTTTTTACCTCTACATCCTCCAGGCTTTCGCTCCGCTCATGCACGGCGTGTACAAGCTGTTCAAAGTTGGCTTTGGTAAAACAGAATGAATTCATGAGATGGAGAGTAAATGTATCCAGCTCATGCTCTTCCATGTCAGGAAGTACATCATTTTTAATAAACGTGGTAAAAATGTCGCTGTTTACCTGATCCTGCTGAAATACGCTCATGTGCAGGTTGGACAATCCATGATAAAATACCTGTATAAACAACAACTCGTGATAAATATGCCTGTTTGATAATCGCGGTTCTATGATTTTTAGTCCATTTGAAAAATACAATGCTGAGTACAGGTTATGAATGGTATGTACTTCTGCTGCAATCATCAGGTTGGTGATAAATTTATCATACGCTGTGGGGTTGATCAATACAGGGAATTCTTTATAAATAATACCCCGCACATCTTCAAACTCATATTTGTGACAAATAAGCTTGAGATGAAACATCCGGAGGTTCAGTTCATTTTCAAACCCTATAAAATCAAGGCCATGCCATACCGCTCCGGTTGATTGCAGCAACGAAACTGTTTTGGTAATTGTTTTGTAGGTCCACAGGTCAGCCATTTGCCCAATGGGTGAATATTTTACCTGAAACCATTTATTGATCATTAGTAT
The DNA here is from genome assembly GCA_047600605.1 of Chitinophagaceae bacterium. GTDB lineage: Bacteria > Bacteroidota > Bacteroidia > Chitinophagales > Chitinophagaceae > CAYMZZ01. The sequence goes on from JASGKK010000003.1 coordinate 527,489, forward strand.
CAATTCATTAAATGAATCTACCAATCCCTTTGGTTCGGCAATGCCATAGAGGCTGGCCGCCATTACATGGCCCGAGGCCATCGCAATGCCTGCAATCTCTGCCATCATGGTTTCCAGAAAAAAATCATTGCTGATAACCTGGCGTTGGGTACGGAACCGGTCTTCCAGTACATGCTGTAATACAGCGGTAGCACCATTGATGATTTGCGGGAATACAGCGACATCTTCGCGGGTAGCATATCCGGCTCTCACACCCACGGCTATTGTCCAGAGTGCCAGCGGGTAGTTTACAAAATCTGTCAGGCCAAATGACCGGTCGGTAGATGAGCAGATCACCTGCTGCAGGTGTGTGGCTGTTGCAACCACCTCTCTGTAATCAGACTGATCGAAAGATGCAATCAGCAGATCGGCTTTGGGTCCGGGCAGTTGTTTGAATAAAAAACCAAACAACCTGGCCTGTAGCCTGATATGGGTCTCTATGGATTCCACCTGCGAGCGGCTGGCAAACAACAACTGGCCGGCAGACTGGTCACGTACATGTAAGATGCTCTCCGGAGCGATCAGTTCTCCATAGATCACGGCATGAATATCGGTTGTTGTCTCTACTGCAGCTTCATTCGGCAGTTTGAATGCCAGCTCATTGAGACGGGCCAGTTGTGGGATCAGCTCAGTATGGCGGAGGCAGATATAGGCCGTCCAGCTTGCTGCATACAGGTTGACACACCAGCTGCGATACATACGCCAGTCCTCCTCTGTACCCGAGTTGCGGATACGCAGACTTGACTGTATCTCCTCTGCCCCGGCCACTGCACTGCTGACCAGCTCGGGAATATTAACGCGGCGAAAAGCTGCTGTACGTAATACACCATTGATGGTATAGATATATGCCCTTAGCAGATAAAACAGCACTGTATTGATGGGATGGGCTTCCAGTTCTTTATTATGTAATATGCGTAGTGTGTCGAAGCCGGTATTGCGTAAATGAAATGCCAGTTTATCAAACCAGAATATCTCATACTTATGCTGCGCCTGCAAGCGGTCAAACCAGTACAGCGCCCAGAAGGCGTGTCCTACGCGCCAGTGTGGCAAACGCAGACTCTCAAAGAAAGCCTCACGGCCCGGTACTTTGTAATAGGCCGAGCTGGGGTTTAATACAAGCTGAGCCTCCCTGGTCACACAAATAGTGTCGTTTTCGATATAAATAAGATCTTTCAGGTGTTCATCTTTCATCAATGCATCCCTGATGCTATGAATGCTCAGTTTGGTAAATGTGGCCTGCTTCAGAAATACTTTCAATAGTTCAGACCGGTATTTATTAGTATCAAATACCGTATCCATTTCAAAGTTGCCAAACTCAATACGGCCTGTATCCGATGTAAGTGCAAGCAGATAAAGCATCTCCAGTTTGCCAAACTGATCAGTAGCTATCTGCTGCTGACGATAGGCCAGTAGTCTCTTTTCCACCCATTGCAGATTGCTGGTGTCTTCACATACGGCAGAAATGGCTACAAAGTGAGCCCGCTCTTCAGAAAACCCGTTAGCCGTCACAAATTTTTTCTTTTGATCAAGTGTCAACGGCTGTAGTTCATAATGCACGATCTTCCCAAATACAGTATTGTTATGCTGTAGCAGCGGCTGCACTAAAAGCGATAACCGTTCATTGTCGTCCTGTTCGAAGATGATCCAGCTTTCGTTCTGTCCCACTGTACGACTACGCGGATCATCATATTGCAAAAAATATTTCCAGACAACATACCGGGTAACTTCATCCAGATCCTGAAAGTTGTCAACGATGACCAGCTTGGGTTTAATAGCGAGCATTTCAAAGGCCATGGCCGACAGCAACATCTCATACGCGTTATAATTGTCGGGTCTTTTACCTGCGCGCAGTTGGTATACAAAGCCTTCCACATCACTGATCAGTTGTGCCAACGTATCCGGTTTTATACTCAGCTTGTCTTTTTGTATAAAATACCTGGCAACAAAACACAGTACCAGGCTTACGGCTGCTATAGATAGATATAAAGGTTTCAGCAGATTGGAAAAACCGCCGGTAGCTGATATATCGTTGGTGACAAGACCTACCAGTATTGGTGTGATAAATGAGCCCAGGCAAATAAGCAGGGTAGACAACCTGAATACGGAATAAAAATCACTCACCAGCCCCTGTTGCCGGGCCAGGTCAGCAAACCGTTTTGCACCGATCAACTCAATCACCTGGGGCAGCTTTCCTTTAAACTGCCGGGAAAGGCATACAATATGAAATACCGAACGTTCTTTGTTTATCCATTCCGTAGCACGTTCGCGTACCAGCTCTGCCGCCCAGGTCATACCATCTTTGGGCTTCACGGTTATACAGTTGATCTTGAGGTCAAGCTTTTCGGAAAGAATGGCGGATGTCGCCAGTGTTTCCAGGTTGGCGATGCGGCCATCGGAGAAGCTCCTTACCTGCCGTGGCACCACTCTTTTTTCAGATACTTTACCGTCCTGATAGAATTTAGACAGGTCGGCAATGCTTAAAAACGTTTGGTTCGTCTTCATGTTGAGATGTGCTTGCTGAGTTAATATCCGGATATGGAGTGTCTGGATAGTTTAGCGAATGGTAGCGGATAAGGTGGGCAGCAAGCTTCACTCAGCTTTCCTGCAGCGGGATACCTAATTTAAGCTGAGTTCATGGAATATCAAAGAAAATAGTGGATTTCATCATTAAAAAAGAGGCTGTCTCAATGATTGAAACAGCCTCTTTCACTCTCTTTGTTTAACCTGTTTATCCCCGGCTGATGGAGCCGCCGATCTGCGTCACCAGGCTGCTCGTAGTAAAGCTGGTACCCGATGTGCCGGGCGTATAAGTACCACCTGTATATAAGCCATTAAACTGAATACTATTAGCTACAGTACCACCAGTATAAATGGTGTAGGTAATATTACTCTTCAGTTTGGATCCCGCTACCAGCATGGTGCTATAACCTACCGGCGCCAGAAAAGTAAGTGCTTCTGTGCCATCTGCCGCCCGTATGTGAATCAGCTCTCCCGCCGTACCGGCTCCACGAATAAGCGATGGCACGGTCGATACACTGGCTGTTGGGCCACTTGTGGCGCCGCCAATTGCTACCAGCTGGCCGCCGGTGATCTTAAGTGTCCGGGCATCACAATCTATACCCGCTTCCGGAGCCCGGGCACCAATAGCTACTATTTTTCCTCCTGTAATAGTAAAAATGCCATTACTGTCCATGGCATCATTGCCCGTGCTGTAACTATATACCCGTCCGCCATTGATATAGATTGCAGTGCCGGCATTTAGCCCATCATCTGCTGTCACAGTAGAAATATGGCCATTATTGATCGTAAGTTCCGATTTGCTCTCGATGCCTTCTCCTGCCGATGATTCTATTTGAATAGTGCCGCCATTGATGGTAACATAAGGTGTTATACCCGGATCTCCGTCTTCGTAACTGGCTGCAATACCATCATCGCCTGCCTGTATCACAAAAATACCATCATTGATAATAATATATCCTTCTTCGCATTCGATCCCATCACTTGCTGCAGTGATCGAAAGACTGCCTCCGTCGGCAATAAATGCATCATTGCTATGTATGCCATCTGTGACAGCGCCTGTTATTGTAATTGTTCCGCTTCTTACTCTTATATAATCATCGCTGCAGATAGCATGTTTATAATTACCCTTAACCGCCAGCGTACCCGCACCGCTGAAAATGAGCTGACCCTCACTGAAGATAGTACCTTTCATATCCTCATCGTTTACAGCGGCTGTATAACTGGCTCCATCGGTAAGGCTGTTACTGCTATTATCCGCCAGCACAATAAAAGCCCTTTTAGAAGACTGAATATTAATAGCGGGTCCATCGGTGTTAGTCAGTGAAAGGTCGTTGAGTGTGAGTTTAAATTTTTTATCACTATAGATTTTAACTGATCCGTTGCTGCTGGAACCACTGAGTATGTACTCTACTTCGGCCACCGTTGCAGTAATCACCACATCATCATTCGTTGTTGTAATCGTCACACCACTACCATCAAGTGGATTGCTGACATTGATTGTGCTGCCAAATTGTATAGTGACGGTCTTGGAAAAAACGGAATTCTCTGCCAGGTCATCCGGGTCTGCCCCCGCAGCAGTTGACCCTTCGGCAGTACCCGCTACTATGCCTGTACTGTCTATCGAAACACTTGTACCGCCTGTTGTACCATTGCCGGTATCTGCTGAATCGGATTTGGAACAACTGGCATGTGCAATCAATATAAAAAGGCTAATAATTGCAAAAGGGGGGGTTACAATCCGGGGTGGTTTGCGTGTCATGGTTTACCAGTTTTAAGTAAGGAAATGTGTTAACGAAGCAGGCAGTCTGGAAGTAATTCAAACATACCCTGTATACATCGTTATTCCCAACTTGTACCGGTTAACCGGTTTATTGTACCGACAATTTCTTTACAAGAATATCAAAGCAACTGAAGATGATTATTTAATTGATATGCACTTCCTGCTTTCATGGATAGTGTCACAGATTTGTCTGCATATGTGATGGTAAATACTCCGCCCAGGCGGCTATGTAATTTTACTCTTACCAGCTTCCCCTTACTCCAGGTGATATCCGCTTCCACCCCGCCCTGTGCACATAACCCCGTCACGTGACCATCTGTCCAGGAATCGGGCAATGCGGGTAAGAGTTGAATATGCTGTGCCTGACTTTGCAGCAACATTTCAGCAATGGCCGCCGTCACACCCAGGTTGCCATCGATCTGAAAAGGCGGATGCAGATCAAACAGATTGGGTGCTGATTTTTTTATCAGCACTTCGTTGATTGCTTTTAGCGCTTCATTGCCCTGCAGTAGTCGTGCGCGGAGGCAGCCCACCCAGGCAGCACTCCAGCCGGTATGTCCGCCACCATGTTTTAGCCGATACTCCAGGGAGCGGCGCGTTGCCTCAGCCAGCGTTGGCGTTTGTTGCATTGAAATAGCCTGGCCGGGATACAATGCATAGAGGTGGGAAATATGCCGGTGACCAGGCTCCGGCTCTTCATATGGTTGTGCCCACTCCTGCAGGCGCCCGTCTTTGCCAATGGCCGGCTGCAGCAACCGGCTACGGGCTATGCGTATTGAATCAACAAACGGATCCTTGTCGTTCAAAACAACAGCTGCCTTCTCTACGCTACCAAATAGTTCATCAATGACTTCCTGGTCATGCGAGGGGCCCATACTGATCGTACCTCGACTGCCATCGGGAGCTTCAAAGCTGTTTTCCGGGCTGGCTGCAGGACCCGAAACCAGTTTTTGACTTACGGGGTCAGGCACCAGCCAGTCCATATAAAAGCGGGCTCCTTCTTTGAGCAGGGGATATACTTCGCGCAAATAGGTTTTATCGTTTGTATAGAGATAATGCTCCCACAAATGACGGGCTATCCAGCCGCTGGTGCCGGGTGTAAGTCCCCAGGAGGGGTGCTCGCCCGGTGCGGTGAAGCCCCATATATTTACAATCGTATTGATACACCACCCGCGCATGCCGAATTGTACGGCGGCAGAGCGCGTGGCAGGCGCCTGGAATGACTGGATAAAACGGGTCAGCGAAAGATGAATATCACCCAGGTTACATACCTCTGCCGGCCAGTAATTCATCTGCACATTGATGTTGGTATGATAATCACCATTCCAGGGTGTCTGAATTTTATTGGCCCAGATACCCTGCAGGTTTGCGGGCAATGTATTGGGCCTGGCCGAAGCAATCAGGAGATAACGGCCGTAATGAAAATATAACTGTGAAAGAAACGGATCATCGCCCAGGCTGCGTATCCGTTGCAGCCGCTCATCTGTTGGCAGTGTATCTGCCGTGGCCGGAGCCAGTTGCAATTGTACCCGTTTATAATAATACTGATGATCTCTTATATGCTTTTCGCGCAGCGAGGCATACGTTGTTTTCAGCGCCTGCTGCAGTTCTTTGCTCAATTGTGCCTGATAGTTATTCCCTTTATAAACAGGATAGACCGGCAGGTAATCGGTAGCAGCAGACAGAAAAAGAATGACCTCATCGGCATCTTTCACAAATAAACGGCCATCCTGAAATAGCAGCTTTCCGCCTTTTTGTTGCGCCTGCAGACGTGTTGCGTATTGCATACCTGGGCCTCCGCTACCATTGTTCAGCACACCTTTCATCTCTACGGCATCGGCAGTAGTTGTGGTAGAAAAACGCTCGGGCCGGTCAAGCGAAGCGCTGAAAGTGATAGCTCCTTTTTTACTCGCTCTGATACGAACCACCAGTACAGAAGGCCGTGTGCTGACAAAATATTCCCGCTCAAACAAAATGCCCTGCTGCCGGTAACGTACTTTGACCATTGCCTCATTCAGATCCAGCTCACGGTGATAATCAGTGTACGGGGCTGTCTGGTCAAATTGCAGGCGCAGGTCGCCGAGGGTCTGATAACAACCAAACGGAACATTGGCGCCACTGCCATTGCCCGATCCGGCACCTGCACATACCTGTGTTTTATTCGTCAGCTCAGTTGCCTCTTTGAACTTTCCGGCAAACAATAACGCTCTTATCTGCGGCAGATATTTTGCCGCTTCGGGGTTGTCGTTATCGGCAGGTCCTCCGCTCCATAATGATTTTTCATTGAGCTGGATCCGCTCCTGATTCACATCCCCAAATACCATGGCGCCCAGTTGTCCGTTGCCAAGGGGCAGCGCTTTTATCCATTCCGGGTCATCACGGTAAGGCGGCATTGTATCAGGTGCGAGCGCGTTGGCCGGTTGCCGGTACCAGAGCCGGGCGGGCTGCGCCAAAAGAGATGTATTGCCGGATAATATCAGAATGAAAAGAAGAAGGAAAAGCCTGCTATTCCGCATGCGGGTTTTATTTGAACTAAATTAAGTCCATTCTGCGGATTGAATGCATTCTGGATAATTAACCTGGTGTGTCTTTAAACGCAGCAGCCACCTGTTACAGCCGGCCTCAGTTTGGAGTTTACCGGTTCAGGGGACAGTTTGAAATGAATACAGGTACCTCACACACCTTGCTTAAGAAAAAGAGCGCCCTCTCATTCAATGTAAGCGATCTTCCCAATACCAATAAGCGTCATTATACACTCCATTCTTACGATGTATATGCCAATTGCCACAACAGTCCCGAGACCCGTGTTTTCAAACTGAGCTTCTCCCCGGGCTACCATTGATGAAATGAAGCAACGGATTGATCAGTAAATACGATCAGAGAAAAAAAGACGGTTTACCGATACAGACAGGTCATTCATCTATTCGTTGTTGCCTGTAGAAAAAAATGGAGATAAGTTTGGTCAGATCCGGTTTCCGGCAAACAAACCGGATCAGCAGATAAGTCTCTGTGAACATGTCATAAATGGTTCTGTTTTGTGGTTCCTGATTATGGTTAGTGGTTTCTGGTGGTTCAAAGCCCTGGAGGTGTTAATCCGCTCCGGGGCTTTACTTTTCGTGAGTAGTATGGCATCAGATTTTGTCTCCGATTCTTCTCAAAGTCCGTAGAGCCATAACCCGTAAGAGTAGGCTTATAATCCATCCTCCGGCCATGCCGGCAATTATTCCGGTAGTTAGCGTAGCTATTGTATTCCATTGCCATGAACCGAATTGCTGAATTAACCATAACCCCAAAACTCCTGTAACCGCCCCGATTACCATTGCTATTAAAGTTATCAGCAAATGTACTCCTGCCGATAGAGAGCGTTTGAGACAGGCTACGAGAAGGGCAATAGACATAATACCCGTCAATACTAAAAGTGATGTCAGAAAAATTGCCAGCAGTGTTCCGGCCACTCCTATGCCGATAGCCAGGGCCATTCCTAAAGCAAGCAGAATCAATAGAAAAGTTTGAAACGGTTCGTCTGAATTCGTTGTATCAGCCATGTCTGTCCGGACAGCAGAAGAATCCACTATTTGCGCCAATGCTGGCTGAATTAACAAGAGCAGGAAAAACGATAAAATAAAAAGTTGTGACCGGTTCATTCTACAAGATAACCATTCGTGTTTTTTCATAGCCTTTATCAGGGTGACCTGCATCACAGACCATATCGGTGGTGTTTACCAGCTTTGCCTGCATATATTGCAGCAGCATGGAAATAGTTGGTTATGCAGCCTCACTGGTTATTGGTTTCTCGTTAGGACTTTTTGGCGGTGGTGGCTCAATTCTTACCGTACCCGTACTGGTTTATCTCTTTCAGGTAGACCCGGTAATCGCCAGTGCTTATTCCCTGTTTATTGTAGGCACAACCAGCCTGATGGGTGTATTCCCCAAATACCATGCGGGCGAGGTACATCTGCGCAGTGCATTATTGTTTGGAATCCCCTCGCTGGCGGCTGTATTTACCACGCGTGCCCTGATAGTACCTGCAATTCCTTCAGTAATTGGCCAGATCGGAGGCTTTATCATTACCAGAAACCTTCTGATGATGGTCCTCTTTGCCATCCTTATGATCCTGGCATCCTTATCCATGATCCGTGGCCGGCGAAATGAAGAAACCGGTCATTCTGCTCCGGCCGGCTCATTCAGTTATGTTATTTTGCTGGCAGGTCTTGCGGAGGGTACATTAACGGGACTCGTAGGTGCAGGAGGAGGGTTTCTGATCATACCGGCACTTGTGCTGCTGGGGCATTTGCCCATGAAACAGGCAGTAGGCACATCGCTTCTCATCATATCCGTTAAATCATTAATCGGCTTTACTGGGGATCTGGGCCATACCCCCATTCACTGGACCTTATTAATTACGGTGACAGTTTTGGCTATTACTGGTTTCTTCCTGGGCAATAGCGTTGGCAAAAAAATAGCTGCAGGGCAACTCAAGCGTGCGTTTGGCTGGTTTATTCTGCTCATGGGCATGTATATTCTTATTAGGGAACTTCTACTTCACCCCGGAGGTCCGCAGTAAGACCGGTTTCAGCATTCTTACCGTGACCTGTCCTGTATGTATAAAAACACGGTGCGCATACCTTCTATCAGTATGCGCACAGCAATCAATAAAATCAATATGACTTCCTGTTAATTCAGCATGCGTCAGCTTTTGAATTCTGGCGCCATCAGGCCATTTGCGGATCGGTACGGCTGGGTTTGCCGGTATCCACATGTCCTGCATACTGCCAGCTCACCGGTTGTGCACCCTGTAGTTGCAGGGAGAAGTCGTACCAGCCATGCTGACGTCCCAGTTCTATACGGTGCTGACTAAGCCCTGGTTTACACAACAGCTCGCGCTGCGAAGCGCCATAGGCATTGTCGCGCATAACAACAATAGCGTTTTCTTTGCCGGGATTGCTGATATGCAATACCAGGTTGCCCGTTGGCTTTTTACCTTTTATTTCATATTGTGCGCTTATCTGCAGGGCCGGCAGCGAGTTTTTGCCCGCGAGTGCCCGGTAAAATCCGTTGGGGCCATATACGCGCAACTCATAAGAGCCCTGATCAAAGGCTGTTAATTGCCAGTTGTCGTTAAGCTTATCGCCTGGTTTTACGGCATAGGCACGTGGAGGAGTCAGCTGCCCTTTGTAGCGGCCTATGGTATGCACCTGGAAAGGCGCACCGGCAGCCGATTTTCCAAAAAAGGTATTACCCGCCTGTACGTTCAGTTGCAATTCTCCCGCGGCATTTGTGCCAAAATCAGCATAGAGCTCATAGGGGCTGGCACAGGCGGGGCGGGTTCCTTTCTCCTGCCGGGGCATGGGTGATGCCTGTTTTGAGGAGTTATTAATGAGTGCCATATCTGCCGCACTCAGCAGCTTGTACCCGGTAGGCAGCTCACGAAACTGTGCCTGATGAATAGATGCAAAAAAGCTGTCTTTATCCACTGGCCTGGGCAATTCCATCCGCTCGCCATTATAGGGCCTGAATACTGATGCGAGGTTGCCGCTTACGACACGACGCCACGAAGAAATTTCTTTTACATCAATCTGTTTTTTGAAACGGGCATTGAGCCAGTGTTCCATAAACTGAATCGGAGAAGTAAGATCGCATACCTCGGAATTTACATAGCCGCCACGGCTCCAGGGCGAGGCTATCACCAATGGCACACGGAAACCCATACCGATGGGGCCTTCGCGGTCGCTATCTTCAGCTTTTTTCTGCTTCATCCAGGCCTGGCTTTTGTTTACATATTCAGCCGCTGTATTAATGCCTGCTGATACTTTTCCTGATTCCGGCCGGTAAGGGTCTGGTGCAGTAAATGGAGGGATATGGTCAAAGTATCCGTCATTTTCATCGTAGTTGAGCACAAAAATGGTCTTCTTCCACAGTTCGGGATTGCTGGTAAGGATATCCAGCACCTCGCTCACATACCAGGCTCCATACCAGGGCGAACCCGGATGATCTGAAAAATTGGACGGAGCTACGAGCCACGATACCGTAGGCAGTTTATTGGTACGCACATCTTCTCTGAACTGATGCAGAATATCACCTTTAGGTAATTGCATTTTCCGCTCAACTTCTCCTTCTTTATAACTGACCTCTTCGAGCCGGCGATAATCAGGATCACCGCTGTTACTGGTAAAGGCACGCAGGTGTAACTGCTGCTGTGCAGGCGTCAGCTGATCCCAGGCTTCATCAGTATATTTTTCCTGTACAGAACGGGCTTCGGCCAGCCATCTTTTTTTGCGTTCGATCGTTCTTTGAAGTTCTTCTTTTTCTTTACCACTCAGATTGACCACCTGCGCTTCATGCTGTGCGAGTTCCTGCGGCAGCGTCTCCGTCAGCTTTTTCATCCAGGCACGGTGTGGACGGCTAAACCGTACGCGGTACTGCGAAAACCACTCCATCGGATTGTCGGTAAAGTTGGCCAGCCAGTCATCTTCCTCGCCCATAAAGCCGGAGGGAACACTTATTTCATTCTGGTATATCTTCCAGCTGATATCATTTTCCTGCAGGTATTCCGGAAATGTTTTCCATGTTTTTTCGTTGCCGTAATTGATATCTGAGTTAAATACATTTGCCCGCAGATCGGCATCCTCTCTGCCACGTATAGTGCCACTCCAGAAGTAGGAGCGATTGGGAGTGGTACCGGTCAGCGAAGAGCAGAAATGCTGATCACATACGGTAAAAGCATCGGCAAGGGCGTAATAAAAAGGAATATCCTCCCGATTGTAATAGCCCATGGTAAGCGGAATGGTTTTACAATCTTCGCGGCCAGAACGTTTGGCGTCGAGCCAGCGGTCATTATGTCCTTCATTGCGGGCATTGATCATATTGGGCCAGGAGTGAGGCAGTGAGCCCAGCCAGGTAGCTTTGCTTTCTTTGATGTTAAGCCGGAAAGGGGCATAGCTTTCACCCGCCTTATCCGTTTGTATCCATACTTTATTCCTATTGGGCAAAGAAATGGCACGCGGGTCATTGAAACCGCGTACACCCTGCAATGTACCGTAGCAGTGATCGAAAGAGCGGTTTTCCTGCATCAGCATCACAACATGTTCTGCATCGAGATAAGTACTCCCCGGTGCGGGATCCAGTGCAAATGCTTTTTGAATAGACGGAGGCAGACTACCCATGAAGCCTGCACCACCAGACAGATATGCTGCCTTTTTAAGAAATTCCCTTCTGCTGTTCATAACCTGATCAGTTGTTTTTTTTCTTCTTTTTCTTTTTTGCCGCCAGCAGATCATGCACCATGGCGGGTTTGTCGGTTGTAATAGCCTGTACACCCAGTGCTCTCATACGTAAGGCGATTTCCGGATCATTGACCGTCCACACCAGCAGCGGCATACGTGCTTTGCGACAGGCCGCAGCAAGACCGGGTGTAGCCGTACCATAATGTACATTGATCCCATCTATACCTGCCCGTTTTACTGAATCTATTATACTCGTATACTGTGTGCTGTCTATTTTACCGGTAAGCCAGTAAGCTGGTACCGAGGGCATCAGTTTTTTGAAGGCAGCCACTGCTTTAAAGTCAAAACCAATAGCTACGCATTGCTTCATTTTACCTGAAGCCAGTACTGCTTCTTTTACAGGCTCCACTACCGGCATACCTGCTTTAAGTTCGATGACCAGTGTTTTGCCGGCGGGCATGGCATCGAGTACTTCAGAAAGAAACGGTACGGGTTCGCCGGTAAACTGTGTCCCCTTCCATTTGCCGGCATCGAGCTGACGGATCTTATCTGCTGTTGTGCCTGCAATTTTATAATCACCACCGGTGGTGCGTTTGGTATTATCGTCGTGCATGACAACGAGCTTGCCATCTGCCGTCACATGTACATCCAGCTCTACAGCATCTGTAAGCTCCCATCCTTTACGAAAAGCGGCGAGTGTATTTTCAGGAGCATCGGCCGAGGCGCCGCGATGTGCAATCACTAATGGCTGACCTTTTCGCTGCGCCATAGCCGGCTGAAGAGAAATTAGCGCTGCCAGCAAAGCCAACGAGACTTTCAATCCTTTCATAATACGTATTATTTGATAGCAGCTAAGTTATTCAACATGATCTGAAATAAACCTTAATACTCCATTAATCTTATGGATACCGGTATATTAATTTTCATGCCGATAGCAGACAAATGTAAGTAAGCAGAAGAAGGGGGAGTATTATTTAAATGTGAAGAGAATAAGCGAGTATAAAGAGTTTAAAGGGTATAAAGGGTATAAAGGGTTTAAAACGTATCTTAAAATCGTTTCAAGCGATTTCATCAAATACATAATAAACCCGGACGTATTACTACCCTTTATACCCTTTAAACTCTTTATACCTTTTATACCTTAGTTAAGCATTTCCTTATTATTATACTTATTCCTGTACTCAACCGGCGATACCGATGTTACTTTTTTAAAAACATCGCGGAAGGCTTTGGTATCGGTATAGCCCACATCATACATGACCTCGCTGACGGTTTTTCGTCCGTTTTCAAGTTGTTTCTTAGCTGCTTCAATTTTTACCCGTTGAATATATTCCACCACAGAATTGTTGGTAGCCTTGCGGAAACGCCGTTCGAATGTACGGCGGCCAATACCAAACCGGCTGCAAAGCTCATCGATGCTGATACGCTCCTGATAGTTGGCTTCAATAAACTCCTGTGCTTTCACAATCTCATCGTCTTCATGCAGTTTCTGTCCTTTGAAAATATTAAAGGGCGACTGGCTTTTGCGATCAATATCCAGTACAAAAAATTTGGATGCCAGAATAGCCATATCCCGGTTGGTGTATTTCTCTACAAGGTATAGCAACAGGTTCCAGTAAGAATTGGCGCCACCACTGCTGTATAAACCGTTTTGCTCGGTGATGATCTTATTATCCACCAGGTCTATCTCAGGAAACATAGCCCTGAACTCATTCACAAAAAGCCAGTGTGTGCTGCAGGACTTTCCATTAAGCAGTCCGGTTGAAGCCAGCAGAAATGCGCCCAGGCACAGACTGGCTACTTCGGCTCCCTGTTTGTATTGCTGCACAATCCAGGGTATAAATGCTTCGTTGAGCCGGATAGCCTGCTCCAGGTTACCGCTGAGCGCAGGAATGATAATGAGATCAGGCCGGCGTGCATCTTTCAGCACCGCATCAGTATGAATAGAAAACAAGCCATCGGCCAGCTTTACTTCTTTGGTGAGCCCTACCAGCTGCACATGAAATAATGGTTGCTCACCGCGGCTTTTTAAAAACTCATTGACAGCTGTAAACATATAGCGTGGATCGGCTACGGCTTCTATCACCGCTGTTTCTACAACAAGTATGGCAACATTTTTCATTGCTGGAATTTTTTAAGTCCCTAAAAATACAACTACCTGCTGTCGCAAACAACCCCCGAGAATGGCGCAATACCACAGCGGCCGTCACTGGGAGGCATTCTATGTTTGTACAGCAATCCTAAAGCACAATAACTATGACACTTATACATGCTTACCTGCATTTTAACGGACAGTGCCGTGAGGCCATGAATTTTTATCAACAATGTCTTGGTGGCGAACTCATGCTCCAAAAAGTAGGTGAATCTCCTATGGCTGCACAACTGCCTTCCGAAATGAGCGCCCACATCATACACGGCCAGTTGCTGAAAGAAAACCTGGTGCTGCTGGGCTCTGATATGTGCAGTATTTCATTTCCCCAGAGCAATAACAGTTCGGTAGCACTTTGCCTGCAATGCTCGGAACTCGCAGAGGTATATGACTATTTTGAAAAGCTATCACAGGGGGGTACTGTCAAAACGCCTCTTCATCAGACTTTCTGGGGTGCCACCTATGGTGAGCTCACTGATAAGTTTGGTACACACTGGCTCCTTAACTGCGGCCGCAATTAACACACTAAAACCAACAATTATGAAACGCAACAAGATCATTTACTGGGTAGCCACTCTCCTCATCTTTTTGTTTGAGTCCGTCATGCCGGCTTTTACCTTCAATACCGAAATGGCCAAACAGGGTATCAGTCATCTGGGCTACCCGGATTACTTTCGGGTTGCTTTTTCACTGTTTAAGGTGGCCGGTGGTGTGCTGCTCGTATTACCATTCTTCCCACCGCGCGTCAAAGAATGGGCCTATGCCGGCTTTACTTTCGATTTCATCTTTGCTTTCATTTCTATCTGGGCAGTAGACGGATTGCAGGCTATGACATTCTTCCCGCTGATAGTACTTGCTGTTTTGGCAGTATCCTATATATTTTATCATAAAACATATGGACGGAAAGCTTAAGCAGGTCTTCGAACATACTATACTTTCATTTTCGATTGTAGCCTGTCTTTTGGCAGGCTACCGTGTTTTTACCTTATCCAGTGCAGCACGGTCCTTTTGAACCCGTATGCTTTTTGCACTACCCTGCGCATTGAAAGCACTGTTCATGGAAAAATCATAACCAAATCCGGCTCCGTTCATGCCATTTAAAAGGTCGCCAGGTCTTCAAAATAGAATGCTCATCTGTCTCCTGGCCGGCCAGGACGCTTCGCATTCCGTCGGCGCTGTTAAACTGGAAATGATCGAATCGTTTATTATCCGCATAATACTGTTCTCCCGTTTCGTACCTGCTTTTAATTCCGTCTTTTTGCCTCCACGGCCTGCCTGCCGACCCCACCGCGATGGGGTCGGTGCTGTGTTTTTCTCCGGTCTCTGCTTACTGTATAAACTTTACAGATTCAATCGGAGAAAAACAAGGCACTTTGCGAACCACAAAAAAATAAGAGAATAAGGCAGGTGATCCTCAAATCCATCAGCACATTAGCACATTTCTCTCCCTCCTTCAAATCCATTAGCACATTAAATCCATCTGCATAATAACTTCGCTCTGGTTTGCTATGTACAACCCTTTTATTTTATTAAGCCCGGAACTGCTGGCCCATAAGATCGCTGGCGGAAAACGTTTTTTTATCCGGCAAACCTATCTGCGCGGTTTGCAACCCGGTATACGCGCTGCTTTTTTACTTCGCGCTTATCTGGAAACCGAAGAAGATATGGCATTGCGGCACATGCAGGAAATTGCCCCTGATAAGCATGCGCATATTTATGATGTAACAAATGAGGAAGAATTGCAAAAGCTACGCATAGCCGCAACGCAGCCTGCAGGATACCGGATTTATTATGCTGCAAAAATTGGTAATAAATGGAGGCCGCCTCCTGCTTATGAATACCGCATCAAGCAATATATTCGCCGCTGGCATCCTGAATGGCGACCTACCCGTGGTCTGCAAATAAGGGTGGGATTATTTGAAGAGTGGGGGACCCTGTGGATCAGGCTGGAGTTTGAAGAAGAGAAAGAAACAGTTCCCCTCTCGCAATTTGAAATGCCTGAATAATTATGTGCCTGGATATTTCCTTTTATACAGACCTGGAGCAGATTGACAGTTTTGTACCCGGCCTGCAAAGTCAGGACGATTTTGATTTTGATGCCATTGCCGGCGCACATGTGATGGCACTCGGGCATAAACGCTACCCGGTGGTATTGCGTGAAAACGACCGGCCTGTACGCCGGGGATTCGAATGGGGCATTATTGCCGAGTATATGAACACGCCCGAAAAAGTCAATCAATACCGGCGTTCTATGGTGAATGCCCGCAGTGAAAAACTGCTGGGCGATAAAAATTCATTCTGGCATCGTATTCGTCAGACTCGTTGCCTTATCCCTGTAACAGGTATTTATGAACACCGGGCTATCAACGGATGGAAAAGTAAAGTGCCTTATCATATAAGGCTGCGGGAGCGTCCGCTGTTTTTTCTTCCCGGGCTTTATCATTACAATGTTTTGCGGCCTTCCAATCCTGAAACGGGTGAAATGAGGGGTATGTTTACTCTTCTTACACGCGCTGCCAATGAGGTAATGCGGCAGATTCATAATGACGGTGAGAATGCTTTCCGGATGCCGCTTTTTCTACCGGAAGCCCTGGAACAAAAATGGCTGAGCCCTACACTGAGCGATGCCGAAATGCAGTATATCCTCAACTTTGAAATGCCGGCAGCCCAACTGGAATACTGGCCGGTATACAGTATCCGCGGACGCAAACCACGACCCGACAATCAGCCCCCTCATTCAGCTTTCCGATATGAACTGCTTCCTCAATTGGGGTCAGATGATGCCATTACTCCACAGACATCGCTTTTTTAAGCTTTATGGCCCTTCTCCCGGTTCGGGTGGTTCATATGGCGGCAGCTCTTCGGGATCCTCTTCTTCTACTATTTCATGATCAGGCTCCTGCGGCTCATGTACAGCATCGTCTTCGTCAAGAGGATGATCCATATCGCCCGGTCGTGGTACAGGTTTTTTTGCATCGCTTTTTTTCTTTCCCTTATTCATGGCAATAATGTTTAAGGTGTTTGTATAACCGCTTTGATCCTTTTTACCAGTACAAATAAAAAGCCATGTTCGGCTTCTGCAATTGCCGCCTGTCAGGCTGCTGCTTGATTCTGATCAGCCACGCAGCTGTTGAGCACACTCATAACCTGAATTGATAGCCATCAGGCAATACGCCTGCTGGTATGAATAGATTTGGGATGAAATCCTCTTGTTTAACATAATAAACCTATGTCATGCTGGGAAAACTAACCGATGCTCAAATTCAAAGCCTGCTCACCAGTCAGGCCCTTGGCCGCATTGCGTGCACGGATGGCATACAGCCTTACATTGTTCCTATTACGTATGCCTACGATGGTCATTACATTTATGGACATTCCAATGAAGGACAGAAGATCAACATTATGCGCAAAAACCCGCATGTGTGCTTCGAGGTAGATCGAATGACCGATATGGCCAACTGGCAATGTGTACTGGCATACGGTATTTTTGAGGAGCTCAGGGGAAAGGAAGCAGAAAAAGCGAGAGGCACATTTTTTGACCATGTATTTCCATTGATCACCAGCAGTACCGTACATCCGCATGAGCATGGAGTGGAGTATACTATTGATGACAGCAACCGTGTCAAGTTTGTAATGTTCAGAATCCGCATCACCAAGAGTACTGGTCGTTTTGAAAAGCAGTAGCAAAATTCTTTCGCATGTCCTTTGAGTTGACATTCCCCTATGCTATTGATGAGCGTTATAGCAAACGCGTAGCTTATTTCTGCATGGAATATGGCATTGATCAGCCGTTGAAAATCTATGCAGGAGGATTGGGTTTCCTTGCAGGGTCTCATTTGCGAAGCGCCTGGCAATTGAAACAGGCTTTTGTTGGTATTGGTGTTTTGTGGAAATACGGATATTATGATCAGGTACGCAAGCAGGATCAGACCATGGATGTATTCTTTATGGAAAAGGTATATGGCTTTTTGCAGGATACCGGCATCCGGCTGACTATCACGGTATCAGATCACCCGGTTAAAGTCGCTGCCTATTATTTACCACCCGCAGTTTTTCAAACAGCGCCTCTTTTTTTGCTCAGTACGGATCTTCCCGAAAACGATTACCTGGCACAAACCATTTGCCATCATCTTTATGATGCTAACCCCGAGACGCGTGCCGCCGCAGCTATTCTGCTGGGAGAAGGCGGCGCTAAACTGCTGGAAATACTCCAGTGGCAACCGGATATTTATCATCTCAATGAATCGCATGGATTACCCCTGGCTTTTTACCTGTACAATCAACTCCATAATACCGACCTGTTAAAGAAAAAACTGGTTTTTACCAATCATACTCCTGAGCCCGGCGGCAACGAACGTATACAGACCAGCCTGCTGCATAAGCTGGGTTATTGCAACGGTCTTTCTGCCGAGTTGGTGCGGTCTGTCAGTCATACAGAAAATGGCGTTATGGATCTTACCCTTACTGCATTGAAGCTGGCCGGCAGGGCTAATGGAGTCTCTGCACGGCATGGCAGCTATCTGCAAAGCATCCGCAGTGCCGATTCGTGCCCGGTAATTGCTATTACCAATGCACAGGACTTTTCCTACTGGCATCATCCTGCTATGTACCAGGCGTTGCAGAATCATGATGATGGAGCGCTCCTGAGCGAAAAGGCAAAGGGCAAAAAACAGCTTTTTGAGCTGGTGGCCGATCAGTGCGGCGAAATTTACAATGAACACGTGCTTACTATTGTTTTTGCCAAACGGTTTACGGGGTATAAACGCCCGGCATTACTGTTGAACGATATGCAGCGCCTGCACCGGCTGCTTACGGATCCGAACCGCCCGGTGCAGCTGATCTGGGCCGGGCAAACCTTATCCGATGGATTATACCGCCATTGCTACGTTTGACAAGCTGGTACACCTAAGTAAGTCTTATCCCAATTGTTGCGTGCTAACAGGATATGAAATGAAACTCAGCCGTTTGCTAAAGCAGGGGGCCGATGTATGGCTCAATGTTCCGCGCCTGGGTCATGAGGCATCCGGTACCAGTGGTATGTCTGCTGCCATGAACGGAACTCTTAACGTTTCTATTCCGGATGGATGGTTTCCCGAATTTGCGCATGATGGGGTCAACAGTTTTGTAATTAACCCCACCGACCCCAATCTGCCAGAACATATACAGGATG
Organism: Chitinophagaceae bacterium; assembly: GCA_047600605.1. Lineage (GTDB taxonomy): Bacteria > Bacteroidota > Bacteroidia > Chitinophagales > Chitinophagaceae > CAYMZZ01. Next base: position 546,370 of record JASGKK010000003.1, read on the forward strand.
ACAATGATGCGCATGAATTATTTGAAGTTCTGGAAAAGCGGGTGATCCCTCTTTACTATAATGATCAGGGCGCATGGCTTTCTATGATCAGACATAGCATGAAAGATATCAGGCCGGCCTTTGACAGCCTGCGAATGGCTGATCAATATTATACACAGCTCTATAGCGACTGATCAAAGTCAGCAGCTTCACTGACCACGATTCTTGTGACTGGCCTCCTCAGTCCTTTAGCTTTACTTAACAATTCAATAACAAATTTTTTAAAAAGGAGGAACTATGTCAGCAAAATCACTGGCCAGACAGAATGAAGCCATTCCATCTGTGTTTGACGATTTCTTCAAACCCTGGAATGAATGGTTTGAAAATGGTGGCATGATCGGCCGCATGCTTAAAGTACCCGCTGTTAATATCACAGAACATGAAAAGGAGTATCAGGTAGCGTTGGCAGCACCTGGCCTGAAGAAAGAGGATTTCAAAATTGAAATGGATGGTAACATGGTCACCATCAGTTCGGAAAAAGAAGAAAACAAAGAAGATAAAGACAAACGTTATACGAGAAAAGAATACAGCTACTCTTCTTTCAGCCGCAGTTTTACCCTTCCCGAAGATGTAAACAGAGATAAAATTGAAGCACGATATGAAGAGGGTGTACTCACCCTTTTGCTTCCGCGTAAAGAAGAAGCCAAACAGCCGGCTGGTAAACAGATTGCCATAAAATAGCCGTCAACAATTATCCGTCCGTTCCCAGCCCGCCGGTCTTCCCGGCGGGCTTTTTTTACACAGCATCTACTGCGATTTATTGCCCCGATACCTGATAAAAATTTTGTACAGCTCCATCCACATCACACTCGCAAAACCCACCATCAGGCATAGCCAGAACTGGTTCATACTTAGCGGAGCCAGCTGAAAGATATTGCGTACGGCAGGCACCAGCAGCATAAGCGCCAGCAATACTGCCGCTGCCAGTAATACTACCGGCGCAAGGTTGTTTTGATAACGAAGCGTTCGAAATACACTATACCTGAATGACCGGTTGGAAAAAGTGAGAAAAATATTACTGATAATAAGCGTGGTAAACACAACCGTGCGAGTCTGCTCCAGTGTGGCCTGCTGCTGCATATAATAATAATACAGACCAAGCACAGCCGCTGTGATCATCAGTCCCTGTACAACACTTAAAATTATTTCGGACCGGCTGAAAAGGCTACTGCTCACCAGTCGTGGATGCTGCTGCATGATAGCTGATTCCACTGGTTCACGTTCAAAAAAGACAGAGCAGGTAGGACCCATGATCAGCTCCAGGAATATTACATGTATCGGCGTGAAGATATTGGGAAAAGTCCAGCCCAGCAGAGCCGGCAATGCAGCAGTAAGAATGATCGGAATATGTATGGAAATGATGTAACGGATCGCCTTCTTAAGATTGCTGAATATCTTTCTTCCTTCGCGTATGGCCAGTACCATCTTTCCCAGGTCATCATCCGTTATCACAAGGTCTGCTGCCTGTCTCGCTATTTCTGTGCCCTTTTGTCCCAATGCGATACCGATATTGGCGGCTTTTAATGCGGGACCATCATTTACACCGTCGCCGGTCATGGCAACAATGGCTGAATTGGCTTTCAGTGCTTCGATCACCCGTAGTTTGGCTTCTGGAAACATGCGGGCAAAAAGCGTGTACTGGTTTACTGTTTTCTGTAATTCTTTTTCATCCATCTGCAGTATCTGATCTCCGGTGATCATTTTATCAGTATTCTGTATTCCTATCTGCGTGGCAATATTGGCTGCGGTAGGTGCGTGATCGCCGGTCAGGATTTTGACGTCAATATGTGCTGCATAAAAGCTGCGGATCGTTTTATCCATATCAGCACGTGGAGGATCGTAAAGGGCAAGCAGTCCTTTAAACTGCCAGTTGAAGTCATCCTGTTTTGCCGGAAACGGAGCGGCGCCTGTGGCCGCAGCAACGGCTATCACCCGGTAGCCATGCCTGGCCATTTCTTCAACCTTAGCGGTTACAAGTTCCTGTTGTGGCGGACTTAACCGGCATACCCTTATTATTCTTTCCGCAGCACCTTTGCCCGCCACTGCATCTTCATAGACGTGTGTCATCATAGGAGGGCGGCCTTCGAGCGGATATTCGTGGACCATGGCTGGCAGCGATGAAACCAGCTCTGGTAATTGATGCCATGCCTCCCAGATAGCTTTCTCCATGGCATCAAAAGGATGACGTTCGCTGGCCAGTACAGCATAATACAAAAGAGAGGTGGCCGCTATGCTGCCGGACGGGTCCCAATCGGCCGATTGGCCTGTAGTAAAATCATACCATTGCCGCAGACGCATTTTATTTTCTGTGATAGTACCGGTCTTATCCAGGCAGATCACCGATACGGCTCCCAGGTTTTCGATTACCTGTGGCCGGCGTGAAATAATACCCAGCCGGCTCATTTTATAGGAGCCCAATGCCATAAATGAAGAAAACGCGACAGGTATCTCTTCCGGTATAGCCGACATGGCCAGCGTAAGAGCCAGCAATAAGCTGTTTTGCCATTGCTGATCGTGCAGATAGTTGACCAGCAGGATAATCACAAAACCTGCAATGCCAAAAAAGGCAAGCCGTCGTACCAGCCTGGCCGTTTGCTGCTGCAGCAGTGTGGGAGGCATTTCATAACTGCCCACCATTTTTCCCAGTTTTCCGAGTACAGTATTATCCCCCGTAGCAGTCACTACAGCCAGGCATTGTCCGCTGTTGATCGTTGTTCCCTGGTACAACAGCAGTTGCTCCCCTTCCCCTGATTTTTCTACCGGCAATGATTCGCCGCTTATCACCGATTCGTTTACACTGAGGTCATGCTGGCGTATAATTTCTGCATCGGCCGGCACCGTCATTCCTTCTTCGAGCTGCAACAGATCGCCCGGCACAATATTTTCTGCGGCGATGGATTGTAATTGTCCGTCGCGTATGACCTGCACACGGGGTGCCGTCAGTTGTTGCAAGGCGGCGATGGCATTACTGCTGCGCAATTCCTGGTACAGCGAAATAGCGGTCACGATCAGCATGGCCACCAGCATGAGCAGGCCTTCACTCACTTGTCCAAGTATGAAATAAAGCAGGCAGGCAATACTGAGCAGAATGAACATAGGCTCCCGCACAATACCGGATATGATCTTTAACAGCCCTCCTGATCCGGCTGTTTTGAATTTGTTGTAGCCAAATTGTTTAAGCCTGCTCTCCGCCTCTGCCTGTTTAAGTCCCTGCAGAGACCTTACAAGCTGTGTGGTATCCTGCATCGGCCGGGGTTGGTTAAGTGAAGAATAGAGAAGTAAGTTACAAACTAGTTTGACAATATTACCCGGCTTTATGATGCCGGTTGGCCAGCTTTTGCAAAAGCCAGGATGCCAGTTTACGATACATAAATTTACCAACAGTATCCTGCCGGGAAGATCCGGTTGCGGATTGTTTTGTTTCCAGTGAGGAAAAAAGTATGCGGGAGGGACGAAGCGAAGATTTTAATGCCTGCCATTCTTCGCGCAGTTTCCCTTCCTGCTGCAAGCGCAGCAGTTGCAGCCGTTGTTTTTCTGCCCTTAGCTGTGTAAGGCTATTGATCCTTTTCATGGTCATCAAAAAAATGCCGGAGCATTGCATTCATTATCGGTAAGCGAATAAGTCTTTGCCGGCCACTCCAGACAAAGAAGCCAATAAGCAGCCACAGAACGGCCACCAACAGAAAGGCCAGCCAGTGGCTGCCGACCACGGGAGCAAGTGCCAGTGCTGCAGCTATGCCTGGCAAAGAGAAAAAAGAACGCAAGTATCATTGCCACGAAGAAAGCTGCAGCCAGGTTTGCAATGGCCGCCGAACTTTTTTCTGCAACGGAAAGCTTGACACTTTCGATGCGGGTATCTGCATATTGGCGCAGAGATTCTGCCAGTTTTTCTGCAGCAGAAAAAATCTTTTCCATATTCTTACTTTATAGCAGTGGCCTTAAACCATCTCCTGTACCTTATCTTTTACAGCCTGCTCAAACTGTTCTTTGAGGTCGTCAAACTTTTGACGGCCTTTGGCAAACTGATCTTTCATGCCTTCGGCCATTTTGCGACGGGTTTCACTTCCCTTATCCGGGGCCAGTAATACACCTGCTATTGCTCCGGCCAGTGCGCCTGGCAGCAAATGCCAGGATGATTTTTCCGGTATCGTTCATAACAAATTATTTTAGATGTGTAAGATAATTGCTTTGCGCAGCACTGCGTCTGATATGCCTCAACACTACTGCTGATAGTCATCAGGCTTTTACTACTGCCAGATCTTTCTCTGCATCGGTGATATGCTGAAGGCCTTCCAAAAAGGCATCGGGATTAAAAGAAATGCTGTTAATACCTTCATGAACCAGGAAATGTGCATATGCCGGATAATCGCTCGGCGCCTGTCCGCAAAGACCTATGGGAATACCGGCCTCCCGGGCTTTATGGATAGCTTCGGCAATAAGCGTACGCGCAGCCTCATTTCGTTCATCAAACAAAGAGCTGATCAGTGCCGAATCGCGGTCGATGCCCAGCGTAAGCTGGGTGAGATCATTTGAGCCAATTGAGAATCCATCAAAAATTTCGGCAAACTGGCTGGCCAGTATCACATTGCTGGGTATCTCCACCATTACATATACCTCCAGACCGTTTTTGTGTTGCACAAGTCCAAAAGACTTCATGGTATCAATTACCAGCCGGCCTTCTTCCAGTGTACGGCAAAACGGGATCATTACTTTTACATTGGTGAGCCCCATTTGATCCCTGACACGACTAATGGCAGCGCATTCCAGCCGGAAGCCTTCCCGATACTGCTCGTGATAATAGCGGGAAGCCCCTCTGAAACCAAGCATGGGATTTTCTTCTGCCGGTTCAAAGGCCCGGCCGCCTGTAAGGTTGGCATATTCATTTGTTTTGAAATCGCTCATCCTTACAATGACGGGGCGTGGATAGAACGCGGTTGCCATTGTACCGATAGCCTGAGCCAGTCTGTCAATAAAAAACTCTTTTTTATCCGTATATGGCCGCACAATGCGCTCAATGGCAGCCTGATCGTTTTCATTTAACTGATCGAAGTGTACCAGTGCCATCGGGTGTACCTGTATGGAATGTGTGATCGCAAATTCCATACGCATAAGACCAACACCATCTGATGGATAAAAGGAAAGCTGAAAAGCCTTATCCGGATCACCGGCAATGAGCATGGCTGCAGTATGCGCCGGGCGGCTAACGGCTGAGAAGTCGGTGCGCATTATTTCAAAACTTAGCTGTCCCCTGTATACCCGGCCGGTTTTCCCTTCTGCACAGGAAATAGTAACCCATTCTCCATCTTTGATAGCTGAGGTGGCGTTGTTGCAGCCAACAATAGCGGGCACACCCAGCTCGCGGGCTACGATAGAAGCATGGCTGGTACGCCCGCCTTTATTGGTAATAATGCCTCCTGCCTGTTTCAACAGCGGATCCCAATCGGGACTGGTCAGATCTGTTACCACAATATCACCCGGCTGCAGCCGATCGGCCTCCGCAGGTGATTGCAGAATGCGTGCGATGCCTGTGGCAATACGGTTGCCGATGGCCTGGCCCTGCACCAGCACCTCTCCGATACTCTTCAGCCTGTATTCTTCCAGTTGCAGGCCCTTTTGCCGGGCATGTACTGTTTCGGGCCGGGCCTGAATAATATAAAGCTGACCCGTTTGCCCATCTTTCGCCCATTCAATATCCATGGGTTTACCATAATGTTTTTCTATGATCATACCCCAGCTGGCCAGGTCAGTCACTTCTTTATCAGACAATACATACTGTTCTTTTTTCTCGGGCGCTGTATCAATATTCACTACAGCAGCTTCTGGTGTAGTACCATAGATCATGGTTTTTGCCTTTTCTCCCAGGCGTCGCTGCACTATGGGCTGATGACCTTTTTGCAACATGGGTTTGAAGACCCAGTATTCGTCTGGGGTAACGGTACCCTGCACGATATTTTCACCCAGCCCCCATACGCTGCTGATATGAACAATATTTGCAAAGCCTGATTCGGGTTCGAGGGTAAATAGAACCCCTGACCCGGCCAGGTCTGACCGCACCATCCGTTGCACGCCTACTGATATGGCAACTTTGGAATGTTCAAAACCCTTATCCTCGCGGTATTTTATCGCCCTGTCTGTATATAAAGAGGCATAACAATCCTGTACGGCACGCAACAATGCTGGCGCACCGCTTATATTGAGATAAGACTCATGTTGTCCCGCAAAGCTGGCAGAGGGGAGATCTTCTGCGGTTGCACTACTGCGTACAGCCACTGCAAGAAGTCCGTCTGCCTGCAGCTGGCGATAAGCGTCAAGTATAGCCTCCTGCAGATTCTGGGGCAAACGCCCTGCCTGGATCAACTGACGGGCACGGGCGCCAATGGCGCGCAGATTGGTATACTTTACTTTATCAAGCTCCTGCATCAATTGCTGCAGCGGTTTATGCAGTTGATTGTATGTTAAAAACTCTTCAAATGCCTGTGCAGTCACTGCATAGCCTTCGGGCACGGGAATACCCCGGAAGGCCAGCTGACTGATCATTTCCCCCAGGGAAGCATTTTTTCCTCCTACAGACGGTATGTCTGACAGGCCAATGGTATTGAACGGACGGATATATACAGACATAGTATTTGTTTAATCGTGAAAAAACAACACAGGTATATTGCAGTGCAGCGCCAGGGCGCGTGTATGACCGGGAAAGAATAGCTGTTTAAAAAAATTGCGCCGGTGCGGAAAAACGATCAGCATATCCAGCTGATATTTCTCGGCATATCTGCAAAGTCCTTCTTCCACATTTTCCTGGTAGAGATAATGATATTGCGGATCCATCTCTTTCAGCAATTCATACAGCCAATCGGCTTCTTCTTTTCGTTCGCCGGCCAGCAGAGCTCCGGGTACGGTACTGATATGAAGTACATAGAGCACTGCATGAAATTGTTGCTGCAGCCTGATTATAAAATCGACCGGAATTGTCTTTATCACTTCATTGAGCTCAATGCCCAGGCCAATTCTTTTAAGTTTAGAATAGCTGCAATCTGCAGGCACTACTATTACCGGGTATTTGCTCTGCTTTGCCGCAGCCAGGGTATTATTGCCAGTAAGCAGGCGTTGCAAAGCACCTTCGCGCTCGGGCCCCATCACTATGGCGAAGGGATTTATTTTACCTGCCAGTGTTTCAATCTCTAATAATACATCACCCTGGCTTATTTGTGTATGAATACGAACGCTGTCATGCGTGTGTTGCTGCAGCATTTCTTTCAGTTCCTTCATGCGCTTTACTGCCCGGTCATGAATATCCTGAATCATAGAAGCCGGTGGCGGTACTTCGCTGTAAGATGCCGGCAGGGGGCTTACATGCAATACGTATAATTCAGCGCCGGATACACAAGCCAGGTCGGCCGCCCAGGTCACTGCATTTACAGACGGATCAGAAAAATCGGTGGGAGCCAGTATTTTTTGCATAACCAGCATTTTATACCCGGTTTATCAGCACCGGGCCGTTCAGTAATATTGAATAAGGGCAATCCGCTCATAACCGGTCATTACACCTGGGTCTACAAATTCCACATCGCCGCCGCATTCGAGGACTTTCTCAATAATGTCGTCTACAGCATCTTTGATATAGGAAAACGGGTGATAAACCCCATCAACATCCATGACTGGAGCCTCACGCTCATGGTCGCTGGTAGGGTACATATAGTCTTTTTCTACGACGAGCAGGCGTCCTTTATGCTGATGAGCAGCCTGCCATACCTCTTTAATACCTGTGGCCAGTTTGTGCGAACCTGCCGCCTCTTCGAGATGATGCATGATATCTGCCTGCAGCACTTTACTCCAGTCTGCCACAAATGGCTGCAATGCATGTTTCAGGAATTCGGGTGCGGCCTGTTCGTAATTGCCTTGTATATAATCAATGACCAGGTGGCCATGGCGTGTTAGTTTTTTGAAATGGCCCATCATTCTTTCTGATCCCATTACAAACAGGGGCAGTGGATATGCGTGTAAAACGAGGTCGAGTGAGTTGTCAATATGGCGCAGAAACTTCTCCATCAGTACTTGCTGCCGGGCCGATGGATCAGAAAAATTACCCACCCGCTCAGGTGCATCGTTTTCAAAAGCCGATGCCGGCTGTGGGGTATCACTGAGTATACGCACAAAGCTGCGTGTATTGCCTACAAACATCCGGCTTTCGTTGCCACCCAACACCAGTACCAGGTATTTATGGATCTGCTTTTTACTATATACCAGATCACGTATTTCAAACGACTCATCCACGATCACACGCTCTTCTACAGGAATGTCGAGATATAGTACCTTCTCAAATATGGGAGATACATAGAGCGCTATACTTTTCTTATGTGTGTTGAAGTTGAGGTGTTTTATAAGTTTGCGTAGCCTGAGCATGACCGGATCAACGACCATGGCAGTATACTGCAACTGCAACTGGCGTTGCACCTTACCAGCTGCCAGCTCGAGTGCATGAGTAAGTTCTGCCTTCAAACTCATTTTGGGCTCAAACGGCAATATGATGGATATAGCCGGCCGGTAATGCGCTGTATTCAGCACTTCATTGATTTCGGGAGAAAGAACTGGTTTCATTGCGCTGGATTTAAGATTTCGAAGCTACCCCTTTACTGTAGCAAAAAATCCTGATACCCGTCACAAAAAGCTTTGATTGTACTCATGTAATACGGCCGGATTATGAATCGTTTGGCCGGTAAGCAAGCTTATTTATTATGAGCAATGAATAAGGGCAGTTTCAATCCACGCATTAGGGTATCTGCCATACTTTCTCTGAACCAGCGGCTGACAGTGCCGCGGCGATATGCGCCCAGTACTACCAGCGTCTGGTCACCGGCTTTCTGTAAGTGCTTAATAATCTGCTCTTCTGCATTTCCTTTCAGTACCGTAAACCGGGCCGACGGAAAATGCCGCTTCATCAATTCTTTCATCAGTTTATTATCGGGCAGGTGATGACCTCCTTTTCCTGCGTTGACAGACAAGACTTCTGTTTCAAGCTCTTTGAGCTCGGGCAGCAGGTAGCTAAACATTTTTATGGCATGCACCGATGATGGTTCACCATCGTAAAGTAATACCAGCTTTTTAATTGGTTTAAATTTCGTTGGCGTCAGCAACACCGGACACTGTGTATCCGTAAGCAGATCGCGGATGAACCGGGTGGGCGGCTTTTCGGTATAATGTGTAAGCGTTTCTTTTGCATCTATCAACAGGAGGTCGGCATACATACTTTCATGCTTTAATTCCTGGATGGCGATACGCCTGTTGTGATGCAGTGAATACACAATGCCTGCCTCACGGCACGATTTTTCGAAAGCAACAGCTGCTGCTTCGCGCGTGAACCGGTCTTTTTCTTCAAACTTTTTGACCCGCGCATCGGTAGCTCCTTCTTTTACTACCAGGTCGTAGATTTTATAACTGGTATAGGTAGGATCGTCCATGAAAACACCAACCAGGTGACTTTCGCTGAGGCCTGACAGGTAAAGTGCATAATCGCGGGTGCTGTTGGAAAACTTCAATCCGTCAAAAGCGGCTACCATTTTTTTCATAAATACATATTTGGGGTAAACAGGTTTGGTCTCCAAAGCTATTGTCAAACCGGGCGGGCAGGCATGATGCATATTAGCCGCCGCGCTGATTATGATCAAGCCATTATTATGCCCATCTGAAGATTTCTTCCAGTTTTCGTACAATTTCCGACTTTACCGATCCATCATCGGGTCGCTGATGACCAGCCGGGCCCAGCAGGTAATACCGGCGGTCGGCATCCGGCACAAAGATGACGTCTTCATTTTCTAGTCGTACTACAATATAGTGGCGGTAACCGGTTCGTCTCAGTTCGGAAACAAACTGTTTCTGTATCCCTTCATGATAGATGATGAGCGTAAATATTTTGGTCACCGTGTTGGGCATAGATTACTGAAAGCGGAATGCAGTTTACGGATATAAACGCCCTGTTTCAAAGAGAAAAAACTCAGTTTCTGGATGTTTTTTAACCATAAAAAACAGGTGAAAAAACAAATTTTTGGCGTTAAAAAACCTTCACCAGCTTCCCTCGTTTCTTTCGCCTACTTGTTTGTAGCTTTATCCGTATGAAGGGTTTTGGCAAGTATGTATTTGATTTCTATACTTCTCTGCAGCCCGGGAAGCTGCCCCGGGGCTTTGGCTGGCTGCATCCGCAGGAGCAACCGGCCGTGCGCCAGGCAATGGATGCCTTTTATTCCCGCTTCTTTTCCGACAAAAATACCCGCACCCTGGCCTTTGGTATCAATCCGGGACGGTATGGAGCCGGCATTACCGGTATTAACTTTACTGCGCCACTTCAACTGGCTCAGGACTGTGGCATCACACATGAATTCGGACCGGGTACCGAGCTGTCTGCTGTCTTTATCTATGAAATGATTGCAGCCTATGGCGGACCTGCGGCATTCTACCGGCAGTTTTTTATCGGATCGGTTTGCCCGCTGGGATTGGTCAAAGACGGACGAAATATCAATTACTACGATGATCCGGTATTGCTGAAAAGGTTAACTCCTTTTATCGTAAGCTGTATAGAAGAGCAATACCGCTGGCCGGTCAACCAGCATAGCTGTGTCTGTATTGGCGGTGAAAAAAACTTCCGTTTCTTTCGTGATCTCAACGAAAAACATGGCTGGTTCCAGGAGATCCTTCCTTTACCGCATCCGCGGTTTATACTTCAGTACCGGCGCAGGGAAAAGCAGCAATATATCATGCAGTACCTCGACACATTTGCCCGCGCTGCTGCAGCGGGAGGTTAATCCTCAACGGGAATAGTAACAGTAAGCGTACATCCTTTACCTGTTGCAGCCTTGATATCGACCACACCATTATAAAACTTGGTACGCTCATAGATGTTGGAGAGCCCGATGCCGCGATAGGTTTGTTTGGGTTCAAAACCGGTACCATTGTCACGTATCTGCAGTACCACTTCGGCCGGGTTGTATTGCAGGGTAATTTCGGTAAGCGTGGCCTGGCTGTGTTTGATAATATTTTTCAGTTGCTCCTGTACAATACGGAAGAGCGTTACTTTTTTACCGGGCGAGAGCTGCTCTACCTCCTGATCATGTGTAAACCGGATCTCCATGTCATGTGCCATTTCGAGATCAACGGTGAGCAGTCGGATACTATCTATAAGGCTTTCTTCTTTCAGTTGCGGTGCTACCAGGTCGCGCGACAGTTTGCGTATTTCTTCAATAGCCAGTACCAGGTAATCAGCGAGTTTATCTTTTATCATCTGCTGATCTTTATTGGCTGGCGAAAGCATGTCGGCAAAAAGCTTGGCGGTGCTCAGTATCTGGTTCACATTATCATGCAATTCATGGCCGATGCGCGTGCGTTCGTTTTCTGCTACCTGTATCATGGTCTCAGAGGTTTCTTTTTGTCTTTGCACCCGCTCATCGCGCAGTTTTTCTTCCAGTTCCTTGAGCGCGGATATATCCTGCAGCGAACCGATCATTTTTACCGGCAACCCGTTTTCGTATACCACAAAACCGCGATCCTGGATGTATTTGTAAGAGCCGTCGGCACATTTGAAACGATAAGCATCCTGCCAGGATTGCTGCATATTATCCGTAGCTTCTTTCACTTTATCCGATACACGATTACGGTCTTCGGGATGCACCCGGCGCAACCACCAGCTGAGCCCGCGGCTATTATCGGGCTGATAGCCGATCATATCCATCAGCGTTTCATTGCGGAAGATCTGGCCGGTTTGCATATCCCATTCCCAGATGGCATCAGAGGTGGCACGACTCAGCGCAAATACGCGTTCCTGTGCACTGCGCAGTTCTTTTTCCATGCGGGTTTTATCGGGCAGACTCACAGACTGTCCACCGATCAGCCGCCGGCCAGAAGGCAGGTTTACCGGAAAAAGATTTATATGTGAAATGATATTGTCTCCATTGGCCAGCTTAAGCTCCTGCGTTGTCTGCACGGCTCGGCCGGAGTCCAGCACGTCCAGATGAAAATCGTATACGGCCTGGGAAATGGCGGGGGGAATGAGTGTGGTTACTTTTTTACCTATTGCCGTTTCGGCAAGATTAAAATAATCAAGAAAGGCCTTGCTGGCAAACAGCAGGGTTTCGTCTTCATCCACGACCCAGGCCAGGTTGGGTGTTTCCTGCAGAAAAGCATGCAGCAGGATTTCCTGCTCCTGCAGGTCGTGCAGCAGCTGGCGCTCCTGTGTCAGATCGATCACACTGGTAGCCACCGCCTGTTCTTCCTGTTCATTGCTGATATGTGAGAGCGGTTGTGACTGCATCAGAAACCAACGTTGTTCGCCCGAAGCCAGTTGTATCAGCACAGTTTTGCGCTGGGTTTGTCCGGTCTGCAAAGCCTGGTACATGGGTGTTTGCTCATACGTGACCCGGTGCCCCGCCTCGTCGGTGATATACCAGGTCGTGTCCCACATCTGGGCCACATCTTTTAACTGATATAGCCGCTCGAGGGTGGTTCCAAACAAAACAGCCAGTTTCTGATTGGCGGCAATCAGTTCTCCGGTAGTATCCTGAAATATGATGCCGCTGATGCCTTCCATCAGTAGCTGGCAATGATTTTGTACAAGGTTGTAAAAACGCTCCTGCCGTTCATCGTCCAGCAGCTTGTAACCAAGGCAGAAGAAAGTAGTGTTGTTACTACCATTTTCACGCAGGCAGTTGAGCTGCCATTTCATGGGGTGATACTGTCCGTTGCGGACATATAATTCTATATCGGTAGCACTGCCGGTAGTGGCAGCTTCTTCCATTTTGCGGCGGAGGTATTCGGCATGTTCGGGAGGAACAAGATCAAAAAAATTAATGGTATGTGCACGGGGATCCCTGAGCTCCAGGCTTCTCAGCATACTGGCATTAGCTGTCCGGATTGTTCCTTTTTCATCAATCAGTGAAAGAAACAATTCCTTGTCGCTTTGAGAGGCATTAATAATCTGTTTGAGCGTTGTCCAACTCTTCTTCATTCGGATCCTGGTTTGTGGTACTCTTCCGGGTATACTGTTCTTAGCTTCGTATCCTGTGCCTGGGTATCGGATCAGTTTTTATTGAATGTGTCAATAATGCCTGTTACTAATTCGTATTCCGTGGTTTTATCGAGAAAATAATCTGCCCCCAATCGCTTACACTCCTGCTGATAATAAGTAGCAGACAGGTTGGAAAGCATGATGACAGTGCTTTGATAATTGTTTTGGGAAATATATTGAAGCAGGTCCATGCCATTTTTATCGGGCATGCTGATGTCAAGTAATATTACATCAGGTTCGTGTTGCTCCAGAATATGTACGGCAGCGTGATAGCTGCCTGCAGTAGAGATACGACTGGTACCGCCAGACTCATCGAGGAGACCGACCATACGATCTACAAAATATGTGTGATCGTCCACTATCAGAACTGTTGCCTTTTTATTCCTCATGGGTTGGATTGTTATGCCTTAAACCTCAACAAAGAAAGGATTATCGCCGGTTATAAACAATAGAAACAGGGATGAATGTTTTGTCTGCAAAGCGATAACTGTTCTGTAGTATATATACTACAGGAAATTGCTTAGACGTGGCGTCCGTATACCATTACAGGAAAGAGATGAAAAATTTAAAGCTGATTGGCCTTGTTGGTATTTATAATATGATAAACGGCCTGGAGAAGTTCGCCGGGGAGCGCATCCTTGCATACATAGGCCTGTGCGCCGGCTTTCAATACACGATTGGCATATTGTTCTGCCGGATAGGTGCTGATAACAATAACAGGAAGTGATGCATGCGTTTTGCGGATTGCTTTTAATGCTTCCAGTCCGCCACCGCCGGGCATTGCCAGATCTGTAATAACAATATCCCAGCTGGCCAATCTGACTTTTTCAATCAGCATTTGGGCATCTTCTGCTTCTTCAAAGTGGGCAGGCGAAAACTCTTCACGCAATAGCTGAATGAGACTCTGCCTGACTACTTCATGATCGTCTGCAATGATCATTCTTAGCATGAGATACAGATGGGTTGATTTTGTTTGGCAAAAGGGCTTTAAGAGCCCGCAGCAAGGTAGTCTAACCCCTGCGTAGATATTGTAGCGCAGTACTTTAAATTGATGTAGATTTTATACTACATGGTGAGGGTCAAATCAGCTTGTGCTCCAGTGCATAGCGGGTAAGATCGGCATTGGACCGGATATTCATCTTACTCATAATGCGTGTGCGATAAGTGCTCACGGTAGTGGTGCTGAGCGACAGCTGAGCCGCTATCTCGGATACAGAGCGGCCGGCTGCCAGCAGCTTGAATACATCAAATTCCCGGTCAGAAAGGAGCTCATGGGGCTCCTGATCGGTATTATCGCGTACGGCATCGGCCAGTTTTTCGGCCACAGAGGGAGTGATGAATTTTTTGCCCAGCATGACCGTTTGGATGGCATGGATAAGATGCTCATGAATAGTTTCCTTGCCCAAATAACCGGAAGCACCGGATTTGAGGACCCGGAGAGCATACTGATCTTCGGGGTACATGCTCATAATAAGAACCGGAAGCTGTGGCGCAATCTGCTTGATCTGGCTCAGCGCATCGAGGCCGCTGCGGCCAGGCATATTCATATCACAGATGACCAGGGTCCAATCCCCGGTCACCACTTGGGTGATAAGACTTTCGGCATCGCCCACTTCGCCTACCTGGGCAGACGGGTACTCTTCGAGCAGAATTTGTTTTAATCCCCGCCTTACGATGGCATGATCGTCTGCAATCAGAATTTTCAACATACCTTCTTGATTATTCTATTCTGTTTTTAACTCCTGTACCGGCAATGGCACCGATACCCGCACTGTAGTTCCCCTGCCGGGCTCTCCTTCAATACAATACTCGCCACCCATTACCTCTGTACGTTCCCGCATACCTATCAACCCGAGCGTTTTCCTTTTATTATCTCCTGCATCAAAGCCAATGCCATCATCCCTGATCGTTAAAATTAACCGATTCTCATTTTTTTGCAACTCTACAGCCACTTTTTTTGCTCCGGAATGTCGTGCAACATTTGTCAGCGACTCCTGGAAGATGCGGAACAATCCGATTTTCAGTGTATCTGGTAATGGTATTTCCTGATCCGGCAGCTCGCAGGAGCCCTCTATCCCCGAGCGTTTTTGAAAATCTTCAAAGTGCCATTCCATGGCCGCAATCAGCCCCAGGTCGTCCAGCAGGCTGGGTCTGAGCTCAGAAGCTATACGCCGGACCGTTTTTACTGTTGTATCGATCAACAACAGCAAATCAGTGATCTTATCTTTTACCGGACCGGGATCGGGCGATAATTTTTTATTGAGCCAGGCCACATCCATTTTCAGTACGGTAAGCAGTTGCCCCAGCTCATCGTGAATTTCGCGGGCAATATGCATCCGCTCTTCTTCCCGCACATTGTGCAGGTGATCGGTAAGCTCACGGATCAATTCGTACGATTGCTTGAGGCGTTCTTCTGCCAGATGCTGTTCCGTCACATCAATACCCAGTACCAGCCGTACTGCGTTTCCTTCATAATGTGTATCATAAGTGGTAATATCCACATATATGATCGCTCCGTCTTTTCGCTGATGCCGCCATACTCCTGCATAATGAATGCCTCTGAAGTTGCGATTGGTATATCGTTTCAGCTTGTCTTCCTCATCGGCTGGCCGCAACTTGAATATATCCAGTGCCAGAAACTCTTCCCGCGTATATCCATACTGCCTTAAGGTAGCCTCATTCGTTTCAATGATTTTATACTCCGGCAGGCTCAGCATCCACATGGGCATGGGGTTGCTGTGAAAGAGCAGGCGGTATTTTTGTTCAGACAACTTGATATCTTCTTCAGCCTTGCGCTTCTCGGTCATATCAAAACCCGTACCCAGGAGGCAGGTCTTTCCATCATACTCCATACGCACGGCTTTGAAATAATACGGTATACGCCGGCCCTCTTTGGTCGTAAAACAGGCTTCTGCATCTCCTGTGCCTGTATCAAAAACCTGCTTGATACGATTGATGATATGTTCTTTGTCGGCCCCCTGAAAGAATTGGGCAGGGTGCATTACGGCAATCTCTTCGCTGCTGTATCCGGTTACTTTTTCAAACTGTTTATTCCAGCGAATGAATTTCCCTGTTTCATCATAAAAATAAAATACGCCGGGCAGGCTATCGATCAGTGTTTCAGACAGCGAGCGCATGCGTGTGATCTCATTTTCGGCACGTTTGCGCTCAGAGATATCACGGATAAATACCGACAATCCGTTGGCTGATGGATAAATATGGTTTTCCTGCCAGATTTCGAGCGGCTCAAAATGATCGGTATTGGACACATATACCTGTTCTTTCATTGCCTTCATAAACGCAGCATAGGTAGGCGTACTCACTGCATCGGGAAATACATCCCATACATTGCGGCCAATCAGCTGCGCGGGATCATGACGCGTCATATCCCCTATCTTTTTATTGGCATAGGTGTAACGAAACTCTTTGTCGAGCGCAATAAAACCATCAGTGACCCGCTCCAGTATATCCGTGATCTCTTTTGTTTTTTCTGCAACCTGGCTCGTCAGCTCTTCGTTGAATTGCTGAAGCTTCTGGTCTGTTTTTTTCTTCTCGGTAATATCGCGGATAAAGCCAATAAAATAGGCTTTGTTGTTGAGGGTAAATGGCGAAATACGCAGGGCTACATCAATATGTCTGCCGTCTTTACAGATCGCCCATATATCTACGGTCTTTCCGATTATTTTACTGTCTGCCGGCGATACATAGCGCTGCAGGCCTTTTCGGTGCGCCTCGCGCAATTCGGGAGGTACGACAATATCGGCCAGGTTCTGATTCAGCACTTCCTCCTGCTTCCAGCCAAAAAGCCGCTCTGATTCCGGATTCCATTTTATAATGAGTCCCTCGCGATCGATCACAACAATAGCATCTGGTGCATTGAGGAAAATGGTACTTATCTCTTCCCTGCTGTCTTCCAGTTCCTGCTGAATACGGAGATGCTGCAGATCCCGCTTATTGAGCGCGATAGTGGTATACCAGCCTATTGCTGCCATGACAATAATGGTAACCATAGAAAACAGGGTAACTCCGAATTCATTATCATATAACCCCTCCCAGTAACCCCAGAGACGAAAGAGTCCGAAAAGAGAAGGTATCAGTATTGCTGCAGGCAGCAATACGCGGGCTGTAATGGAGCCGCTGAGGGTGGTAGTGATGTGCTGCATATACCCCTTGCCCGACTCACAATACAATAAATTAAGGCCAATAAAGAAAAAACAGAAAGCCGTATTGAGCGCCATCGGTATGTAACTCATGAAACCGAAGAAACTCTGCGTCTGGTACAGATAACTGATCAGTGACAGCAAACTAAGCAGCACTAGCAGGAAAGCGCCCAGCTGACCGATTTTCAGTTTTTTTTCTGATTTGCTTTGTACCAGCAGCAAACTGATGCCTGCTATTAAAAAAGATAAAGCCGTATTGAAGGTCATGCGCGATGGGCGGCCCGGAAGATTTTCTGCCAGTACTTTTTTATTCAGCAAAAAGGAATCCAGTCCTATATCCACAGCAGCCAGCAGGGCCACTATACGCGACACGGCAACGAGTATCAATAAACCCAGCAGTAAACGTGCGGGTGTAATCAGCGAAGTGCGACCAGTGCGCAGGAAAAGAAAAGAAATACCAAACAGCAAAAAACAACAGGCCGTAGTAGGGTTCATGGATGCAACGGGGCTTCCCATTTTTTTTAACCACTCTACATCTGCAAACCATCCTACCAGCACCAGCAGGGCAATAGCCAGCACCAGCCAGGTATGGATACAGGCCCATTGCCTAAACTTTCTCTGTAAGTATAAATTGGGAGGCAGGTGCATGCGTCTTCTTGTTTTCCGTTATGCGGATGGCTTTGTTTAATTATTACATGTAGGAGTAATTGTTTCTCACGGCAATGCAAAAATGCCATGAGAGCTTTCTCCTTTTACTGCTACGATCAGATTAAACCTTTGCTTTTTTAAGGGCCAATTTCCGCAACCCGGAAGAGATGCCGGCACCATAAGAAACGGTACCAGTGGCAGTCTGGGTTGATGACTACCTCGTGAGATTGAGAGTTAAAGTAAATAAAAAACTCATTTTCATCCAACTACACGCACAAAATCCTTGGCATTTATCAAGGATTTAATTTGACAAATAAGTAAATACACCTAGCAAATGATTGGTTTTTCGTCCTGCTGTTTATTTCCTGTCGCTTTTTATTCCGGTTCCGGTAGCCCTTTTTTACCATCTGTCCGGCTTTTTTCTTTATCTGTGCAACTGATTTATCCGGCTCCTGAACATTTTCCTACATTTGCATCACTTCAAGCAACGTATATGAAAATCGCTTAGGTTCGCCTTCCAGATACCAGAACCTCACTTTTACAGCCTTTCTTTAAGCGGCAACAGGTATGCCGGGTTACGGTAACATACCGGACTAAACTGATTATTGTACCATTTTTTTCATTTTGTAATTGTTTTTATGTCGAAACCGACAAATTCTACCAATAAGGTAGCACAGGCTTTTGCGCTGCTTCGTCAGTCACTGCGTGGTGGCGAGCATGATTATACACAGGGCAGCATACGACAGGCTATTATCCTGCTGGCTATTCCTATGATCCTGGAGCTGAGTCTCGAAAGTGTATTTGCAGTGGTGGATATGTTTTTTGTAGGCAAGCTGGGCAAAAATGCGATACAGGCAGTAGGGCTCACCGAATCTGTAGTGTCGCTGGTTTATGCAGCGGCTATCGGACTCAGTACAGCTGCTACGGCCATGGTGGCCCGGCGTATTGGTGAAAAAGATGCCGCAGCGGCTTCTCATGCCGGTGCGCAGGCGCTTATCGTTGCATTCATTGTCACCGTAGTTATCAGTATCACAGGAATCATCTTTGCCGATGATGTACTTCGGCTTATGGGTGCCGATGAAGCGGTAGTAGCAGAAGGTACCATCTTCGCCCGCATCACACTGGGTGGTAGTGTGGTGATCATCCTGCTGTTTCTGATCAATGGTATATTCCGGGGTGCGGGCAATGCGGCCATTGCCATGAAAAGTCTCTGGCTGGCCAGCCTGCTTAATATTATATTATGTCCGGTGCTGATTGATGGTCTGGGACCTTTTCCGGAAATGGGCCTGGCCGGAGCAGCGGTGGCTACTGCTTTCAGTCGTGGCATGGGGGTGCTGTATCAATGCTGGCATCTTACGCGCGGAAAGGGGATGATCCGTATTGTGCCGGCTCATTTCAAACCCAATCCGGCAATCATCCGCTCGTTGTTCAGCATTGCCTGGCCGGCGACCTTCCAGTTTCTTATTGCATCCGGCAGCTGGATCGTGCTGGCCTGGCTGGTGGCACATACGGGAGGCACCGAGGCTTCGGCCGGATACCAGGTAGCGATCCGTAATGTGGTATTCTTTATCCTGCCGGCCTGGGGCCTCAGCAATGCGGCTGCTACGCTGGTTGGTCAGAACCTGGGAGCCGGTCAGCCGGAGCGCGCAGAAAAAAGCGCCTTGCTTACTGCCCGTTATAATGCCTTTTTTATGGCCGGGGTCACCTTGCTGTTCCTGCTGCTGGCTGAGCCCATTATCCGCATTTTTACCCATGAAGAAGCCGTAGTGGCTTATGGAGTAAAAGCGCTTATGATCATCGGATCTGGTTATATCTTTTATGGTATTGGAATGGTGATGGTACAGGCGCTTAACGGCGCCGGTGATACACGTACACCCACACTCATCAATTTCTTTTGCTTTTGGATATTTCAGATACCGCTGGCCTATCTGCTGGCTACCTACTGGAAGATGGGCCCAATCGGCGCGTTTATAGGAATACCCATTGCCGAAACACTTATTGCCATTATTGCGTTTATTTATTTTAAACGCGGGAAGTGGAAGTTAGTAAAAGTATAAAGGGTATAAGGGGTATAAAAAGTTTAAAGGGTGATTGTGGTGATCAGACCCCTTATACCCTTTAAACTTTTTATACCCTTTATACTATTTAGTTTTCCCCCTACTAAAAATGACTCCGATCAAGCGATCGTACTTTTCGTTATGTAAATGTGCGTGGGGGTTTACGTAAATGTTCGCAAAAGTCTATAAAACAGATAATTATTCTTTGCATTTCGAAAACACGGATACTATTTTAGCTCTCGCTGGCGTTTGATACGCTACAAGCCGCTTCGGTGGCTTTTTAAAATCCAAAATCCGTATTCTGTTGAAACACCTGGTTCCACTATCCGTGTATTGCCTTTCCTTTGCCTGGCTGGGACTATCCTGGAAGCCTGCAAATGAAAAGATCCACACTGGCAGCCCGGTTTCTACCCACACTATATCGGGCATTGAATCATCTGAACATGCAGTTAATGCTTATGCTTCTTTATATGAAGCAGCAGGACTTAAAAAGCTGGGGCTTTCCCGCGCAGCTTTTGATTATGCCTGTAAAGGGTATGAAGAACTGACAGAAAAGAAACAGGTTCGGCGTGATGACTATCTCACTATTTGTGACTTCAGTCAGTCGGCCCGCCGCAAGCGGATGTATGTTATAGATATGCAGCAGCAGCGGGTACTGATCAATACCTATGTAGCACATGGACGCAATTCGGGTTCAGAGTATGCCACCCGTTTTTCCAACCGCGCAGAATCACATCAGAGCAGTCTTGGATTTTATGTAACGCGCAACACCTATTACGGTGAGCATGGTCTTTCATTGCGTGTAACAGGCATGGAACCCGGTTTCAATGACCAGGCTATGCAACGGGCAATTGTTGTACATGGCGCCAGTTATATTGGCGCAGGCAACATGGGTCGCAGCTATGGATGTCCCGCTGTACCACAAAAAGAAAGCCGCTGTATCATACAAACCATTCAGGGTGGTACCTGTCTTTTTATTTATCACCCCAGCAATCAATACCTTACTAAATCGAAAATACTAAACGACTGATTGGACACAACAACAAGGATGGATGAATCAAAGGCCCAACTGTTAGAGGTTGGGCTTTTTGTTTTATCGGTGACTGGTGCTCAGTGGCCGGAATAATTTACCCGTTGGAATGTTTAATAATAAATACCAGTTCCTGACCACTGACCACCAGTCACCGATCACTAACCTCTCTTTGCTTACCTTTACAATTGATGGCGCAATTCAACTGGAGAGATACACGCAATCTGGCTACCAAGCTTACCCCCCGGCGGGTATGGAACGGGCTGAAAGTGTTGAGCAGCTATTACCTTAGCAAATGGTCAGGCCGGCCTGTGCAATGGGGAATGCCTGTGTCGATTTCGTTTGAGCCAACCAACTTCTGCAACCTGCGCTGCCCCGAATGCCCCAGTGGACTTCGCTCCTTTACACGACCCACCGGTATGCTGCAGCGCGACTTCTTTTCACAGACGATCGATGAGCTGCACCGCGAATTGTTGTATCTCGTTTTTTACTTCCAGGGAGAGCCATATCTGAACCCTTCATTCCTGGACATGGTGAAATATGCAGCCGGTAAAAAAATATATACCGCCACTTCCACCAACGCACATTATCTCACCGACGACAATGCGCGCCGTA
This sequence comes from Chitinophagaceae bacterium, assembly GCA_047600605.1. Taxonomy (GTDB): domain Bacteria; phylum Bacteroidota; class Bacteroidia; order Chitinophagales; family Chitinophagaceae; genus CAYMZZ01. The sequence goes on from JASGKK010000003.1 coordinate 567,967, forward strand.
CGATCGAAAGCGGACTCGACCGCCTTATCATATCCATAGATGGCACCACACAGGATGTATATGAACAATACCGTGTAGGCGGACAACTGGAAAAAGTACTGGCTGGCGCACGCAATATTGTACGCTGGAAAAAAGAACTCAACAGCCGCAAGCCGTTTGTGGTATTTCAGTTTCTGGTAGTAAAACCCAATGAACACCAGATTGAAGATGTAAAAAAACTGGGTCGCGAAATTGGTGTGGATGATGTATGGTTTAAAACGGCTCAGATATACGATTACGAAACAGATCCCAACGCACTTATTCCCACACAGGATAAATACAGCCGCTATCGCAAAACAGCCAATGGCACACAGTTCAAAGGCAAACTGGCCAATCAATGCTGGCGCCTCTGGCACGACCCCGTTATCACCTGGGATGGGCTGGTGGCCCCCTGCTGTTTTGATAAAGATGCACAGCATCGCATGGGCAACCTGCGTGAACAGCGCTTTAAAGACATCTGGCAAAATAAAACCTATAAAAAGTTTCGCTCACAGATACTGAAGGGACGTAAGAATATTGATATCTGCGCCAACTGTTCGGAAGGAACCCGCGTGTGGAGCGATAGCTGAAACCTTATTTACTTTCCTAACCACCACCACCATTATGCCATTACCTTCTTCTGTATCAACACGACTTCAATACCAGCACAAGTCTTTGCTGGAGATCATCGACGGACTCACCGATGAGCAAATCCGCCGCCAGCCAGTCCCTGGCAAATGGAGCATCTTTGAAAATATCGTGCACCTGGCGACCTATCAGCACACTTTTGTAGCACGTGTGAAACAAATACTCGAAGGAGATAACCCGCAGTTTGGCGCTTATAGCGCCGAAGCAGATCCCCGCTTTGCCGATGCCTGTCATCTTTCTACCAGAGAAGTCATGCAGGACCTGCTCAGCCTGCGCAAGGAAATGGCTGCTGAGATCATCAACTTTCCCGATGCTGATCTCGGCAAAAGCGGTACACATCCCGTATACGGACAGCTGAGTCTTCTGCTCTGGCTCAATTTCTTCCTGCTGCATGAAGCACATCATCTTTTTACCATTCTTAAACTGGCAGCACAATTGAGAAATAATGACCGGTAATTAGCACTGTTACTCCGCCGCACTCCGGCAGCCACTTTCAACTTTTTAGCAAAATTTGATGTTATAACATTAACTTTGCGGGCCGGCATTGCCGGAAGGGTGAAAACTCTGTCATTGCCAGAAACTTATTACATTTAGCGCATCAAATCCTTTGTCTATGGGTATTGATCAGGATATACACCAGGCCCGGTTCAGGAATGAATACCAGAAGGCTTCCATTAACCTCATTTACACGTACAACTGGATAACGGAGAAGACGAAAGAAATCTTTGTTTCTGAGGATATTACGCCTCAGCAGTTTAATATCCTGCGTATTTTGCGCGGCAGCCACCCCCAGCCACTTTCCACACTTCAGATACGGGAGCGCATGCTCGACAAGATGAGTGACACCAGCCGTATTGTGGACCGGCTGATTGCCAAGGGTCTGGTAAAAAAAGGTGTCTGCAAGGCAGACCGCCGCCTGGTAGATGTGATGATCACCGACAAAGGCCGTAAACTTCTCGAACGCCTCGATGAGCGTCAGGATGAAATGGACAATATCCTGGGCAGCCTTTCCCGCAAGGAGGCCGCACAGTTGAGTGAACTGCTCGACAAGATCAGGAGCACGATAGAAGGGTGAAATAAGATATAAGGTTAAGGGTAGAAGGTAAAAGGAAGAATGGGAAATCTCCTTCTTCACGTCCCATCCGAACTTTCGGCCCGAACCCTGGGACCGGTCTTACCCTGACCTTCAGCCTTTCACCTGCTGCTTCACTAATAACTCACCACTTGCTGCTCACAACCTTCTTTTACCATTTGATTAACCTGATAATCAAATAACTTTGCATTAATATTCACCTATCCCTATTTACACTATTGCTCATGAAGCATCTGCTCACCTGTATTGCTCTTTTGATCTCTTTGGCCGTAATGGCTCAACCTGCTCCTGCATCTGCACATGAATTCAGAGGGGTTTGGATTGCCACGGTAGATAATATCGACTGGCCGCAACGCGGCGATACCAATCCCGCTACACAACGCGCTGATTTTATCCGTCAGCTCGACCTGCACCAGAAAAACGGAATGAATGCAGTGATTGTGCAAATACGTCCGGCTGCGGATGCTTTTTATCCTTCTGCCCTGGAGCCCTGGAGTCAGTGGCTGACCGGCATACAGGGTAAAGCACCTTTTCCTTATTATGATCCGCTTCAGTTCATGATCACTGAGGCCCATAAACGCGGCATGGAGTTTCATGCCTGGCTCAATCCCTATCGCGCCAACTTCAATGTAAAAAGTGCTTCCATTTCATCTAACCATATTACCCGTATCCACCCTGATTGGTTTCTCACCTATGGTGATAAAAAATATTTTGACCCTTCCAACAAAGATGCGCAGGAGTTTGTGGTGAAAGTGGTTCGTGATATCGTGAACCGCTACGATATAGACGCCATTCATATGGATGATTATTTTTATCCCTATCGTATTCCCGGAAAAGAATTTCCTGATCAGGCAGCCTATGTACGCTCTCACAGCAAACTGTCGAAAGATGACTGGCGCCGCAGCAATGTAGATTCCATCATTTATAAACTGAGTGTGGCTATCAAACAGGAAAAGCCGCAGGTAAAATTTGGTATCTCACCTTTCAGCGTATGGCGCAACAAGGATAAAGACCCCATGGGTAGTGATACCCGTGCCGGCCAGACCAACTACGATGATCTGTATGCCAACATCCTGCTCTGGATGCAGAAGCAATGGATCGACTATGTAGCTCCGCAGCTTTATCTCGAAATGGGTCATGATAAAATTGCCTACGAGACCATGGTTGACTGGTGGAGCCGCCACAGTTATGGCCGTCATGTTTATATTGGCCATGGAGTGTATCGTGCAGGTGAAAAAAATCCTGCCTGGAAAAATCCCAATGAATTACCCAACCAGATCAAACTGCTGCGCCAGTATCCCAATATCCAGGGCAGCATCTACTATAGCAGCAAGATATTTGACCGCAATCCCAATGGATGGAATGACAGCCTGAGAAATAATTATTACAGAACTCCGGCGCAGGTGCCGGTGATGGAGTGGCTGGAAAGATAACAGGTATAAAAAGCTTAAAGAGTATAAAGGGTTTAAAGGGAGTTAACACTTTAAACCCTTTATACTTTTTATACCCTTTAACCCATCTCGCTCATCGCACCTCTTTACTCTTTCCTTCCAACCTGTCCACATACTCCAGCGAACCCAGCCTGATACGAAGCGGAATGCCGGTGTTTTTCTGAAACTGCCACTCCTGGCGACAGATGAAGCTGAGGTTATTGACATAAAAAGAAGGGGCTACGGGTTGTATCGGTCTTTGAAAAAATGACGGAACTACTATTATTTTTTTCGCCGGAAAAGTCGGCAGAGGCGGCCGGGCACAGAAAAGGTGCCGGCTATCCGATGCGCTTAAAAATGAAGGAAAAAGAAAGTTTTTTTCCACAACTTTTTGCTGCGCAAAAATTTCCCGGTTAAACGGAAAAAACAGCACAACAACTACCCAAAAAATGCGTTGGGCCATTTGTATCTCTTTGTTTTGTAAATTTACGGCCTGATTTTTGATGAATGGCCGGATTTTTGACTTTTTACGAGGCTCAAACCCATCCGGCCACCTAAAACCATTTGGACAAAATTATGGCCCTTAGCCAGTCTCTACAACAGAAGCTTTTACAGAAACTCTCCCCGCAGCAGATTCAGCTGATGAAACTGCTGCAGGTGCCTACTGCCAACCTGGAAGAGCGGATCAAAGAAGAACTGGAAGAAAATCCGGCACTCGAGCTGGACGATCAGAATCATGACGAAGGGGGAGAGGATATGGTAGATGAGTTCAGCGACAGCGGAGAGACAGAATTTGAGGAGCAAAGCGGCAGCGAAGACGAATATGACAACATAGATGTCAGTGAATATGTACAGGACGGAGATGACGAAGTAGCCGACTATAAAACACGCGACGACAATTATCCCGAAGAAGATAATAAGCAGGTGCCCTTTAAAACGGAAGCCAGCTTTTATGAAACGCTGCTCAACCAGCTGGGACTGCTGAAGCTCGACGACAAGCAACAGAGGATCGCCGAGCAGATTGTAGGCAGTATTGATGAAGATGGTTATCTGCGCCGCGAAACCAGTGCCATAGTAGATGACCTCGCTTTCCGTCAGAATATTACAGCAACCGAAGAGGAGGTAGAAGATATGGTGCAGCGCATTCAGCGGTTTGACCCCCCCGGCGTGGCCGCCCGCGATCTGCAGGAGTGCCTGTTGCTGCAACTGCAGCGTCAGAAAGAAGAAGGCAAGGATGTAGACACGGCTATGCAGGCCATCCGTAAGTACTTCGATGAATTTACCAAGAAACATTATGAAAAGATCCAGCGTGGCCTGGCAATAGATGAAGATCAGCTCAAAGAGGTGATGCAGCAGATCATCCGCCTCAATCCAAAACCCGGCGGCAATGTAGGCGGTATCAACAAAGCAGAAAGCTACGTGGTACCCGACTTCTTCATCTTCAACAATGGTGGCAAACTGGAGCTGACCCTCAATTCACGCAATGCCCCTGAGCTGCGTATCAGCGAAGGCTATCGCGATATGATGAAAGAATATGAGCGTGGTGCCAAAAAAGATAAACGTCAGAAAGAAGCCGTACTCTTCATCAAACAAAAAATAGATGCCGCCAAATGGTTTATTGATGCCATCAAACAGCGCCAGCACACCCTGCTCAGCACCATGACGGCCATCATGAACCACCAGCACGATTTCTTCATCACCGGCGATGAGACCAGCCTGCGGCCGATGATCCTGAAAGATATTGCTGAAAAAACCGGTCTCGATATCTCTACCGTAAGCCGTGTGGCCAACAGCAAATTTGTACAGACCGAATTTGGTACTTACCGCCTTAAATTTTTCTTCAGCGAATCGCTCAGCACCGAAAGCGGTGAAGAAGTATCTACCCGCGAGGTAAAAAAGATCCTCAGCGACCTTATTGAAGGCGAAAGCAAAAAACGACCGCTGAGCGACGAACGCCTCACCGAATTACTCCAGGAAAAGGGTTATAACATTGCCCGCCGCACCGTGGCCAAGTACCGGGAGCAGCTCAATATTCCTGTGGCACGACTGCGTAAAGAGTTGTAGCAGGGTGAAAGGCGAAAGGTAAAACAGGTGGTAAAGAGTTGACAACTTATCATACCTTTTCCCTTACACCTTTTACCTTTTTCCATGTCATCAGCACCAGCACAAAGCAAACGATCATCAGCACATTATATTCCATGCCTCCCAGTGTGTGGCCCACTACAAACCAGCCATTCTGATAATGCACGAGGATAATGCCGAACAGTAGCTCAACGGCAAAGAAGATACAGCAAACTTCTACAAACAAGCCCACGATCATCAGCAACCCAAACAGCAGTTCACCCACTGTAAGCGCCCATGCCAGCACATGACCGGCAGGGAAATGTTTACTATCCAGGAATTCGCCAAAGCCACCCACACCATTGGTTACAATACGGCTGATGCCGTGCAGGAGCATGAATACAGCGATAACGATGGCGAGCAGGCGGATGGCAAGCGCAGGTTTCATATTGGTTTTTCTTTGAAGTTACAGCTTGGCATCCTTACCTGACCACTGCTGTCAACAGACAGGAGGAAAGGAAGGACAGACAGCACGGATGGCCGGCAGCTTGCTGCTGTAGAAGCCAACCGAACCTTTCTCAATTAAGATTAAATTGGCTTAATTAAGCTACCTGATCTTCTTAAATTCTACCTCTAATGAATCATTCTCCCACCCTTTTAAGGAAGTAGTATTATCAATAGCAGAGAGTAAGAAAAAATGGAAAACTTTTTTTTCGCGAATTTCCTCTGCTGTTGTCAATGAAATTTGATTAGTGTCTGGGGCTCGGTAAAAGTTTCTGACTTGAAAGTTATTTCCACGATTCGGTCGATGATCTCTCCATGTGATTACGCCATTCAAGATATCGATCCTATAGACAGTATTTGTAGATATATATTTTAACTCCCAGAAGCCATTCAGCTGATTTACCTGTGAAGCATCATTCCATTTTCTGACCTCACTATCTAACTTATTCTTTTCTATTTTAGTTAATTCTAACTCATTCTTAATTTCCTCATACTTATTTCTGGTTTCACTTTCATCCGCAATTACCCTTTCGAGTATCCTAGTCCGCTCTTCGTACGTTTCACGAAGCCGAATATACTTTTCAACAGAGACCTTTGTACCCTTTCCTACAGAAATTGACCACCGCGATCCCCATGACCTTACCCAAGAGTTAAAAGTAATCACTACGTTTCTGAAAATGGGGTAAAGGAAAGTGTATAAAAATGCGGTAATTGTTGGGCTTATCAAATTTGATGTTACTGTGGTGTTTTCTTCGATAAAATTGATGTAAGAAGAATACCCCTGTTGAATTAAGTCATTTTTTGAATAGAAAAACAAAACGATTAGTACTCTCCAATTGAAGATTAGCCAAGAAAGGAAGAATGAAGAAAAAAAAGGACTGCTCGCCCTATCTTTTAAGTCTTTAAGGAACTCTGATATTTTATCCATAGTAAAGGTTTATATCTCAACAATACAAAAAATTCTTTATTTACATAATGTTTGCAATTGTTGTTTTGAGCCTCAACTTTGATAAGCCCCCTAACGCTGCATTTGCCCCTTAACTTATTATTTTCTTTAGGCTTTCCCAACAGATCGCAAAAGCAATTGATAAGACAAACTGACCTATAACCCGCCCTTTACCCTCCACCACCTACCCCCTACCTCAAAAAAAAGCAGGCTCCAAAAGGAGCCCGCGATGTATAAACGAAAGCCAACACCTATTCTATTGTTTGGTTACTTTCAACTGCACCCCTTCTGCAGTGCGCTCATCCTGTATGCGGATAAAGTAGTGGCCCGATGCCCAGGTGGTTGATTCCTTTACCGGCAGCAGGTTTTCGCCCGGCATCACCGGCAGCAGACGCTGATAGACCAGCATACCACTGGCATTCATGATACGCATGTTAATACGGCTGGCCTGGGACGCATGATACTGCAGGTACAATTGCCGGGCAAAAGGATTGGGCAATGCCTTGATAGCTGCATTGTTTTGTGCTGTTGGTTTGATCATCAGCACACGACTGTATTCATATTTGCCATCTATATCGACGATCTTCAGACGGAAATAAACGGCCGCCTGCAACACAGCATTCACCACATAGCTGTAATGATGCTCTGCAGCGGTTGTATTTTGTACAGGCACATTGCCGATACTTGTAAACAGCGTACCATCTGTGCTCCGTTCGATCTCAAAATGACTTACATCTTTTTCTTCGGTAGTAGTCCAGAACAGATTTACCTGGTTATTGGCATAGTTACCACTGAAGCTGAGCAGGGTGAGTGGCAGTGCTCCATTTACAACAATGGATACCGACCGGGCACTGGCGGGGCAGCCGTTGAGTTCATCGGCCGTAACCTTTAGGTTATATGTACCTGCGCTGGTAAATGTTGCCGTGGTCATATTAAACGCACTGTTGGTTATGCGATACTGACTGGTAGCATAGGCTTTGCCACTATTGTCAGATACACCATACCAGCTACCCGCAGAGATATTGCTTACATTAAATGTGACAGTGTGACCAACACTAACCATCGTGGATAGTGGCGATGCCGTGGGAACCTGCGGCGATGTACAACCAGTGGTGACGGTGGTACAGCCATTACTTTCTGCTGTGCCTGCAGCCTGTGCCGTAGCTTTCAGTACAGCACCATAATACAATGTGCCCGCCGGCAGGGTAATATTCCAGCCGAGTGCTGCAGTGACCGATTGTGATCCTACGAGATTGCCATCGAGATAAAGCCGGATCGTACCGGTAAAGGCACTGGGCAGAGTGCCGCTTATAGCAGTGGATATATCTGTATAGGCGCCGGAAATGACGGGACATACAGCGGGAGTGAGTACTGCGGCAGGCGAAGATGCTGCACTGGTACATCCACCACTGGTAAGTACCGCATAATACGACTCGCCACTCAACAAAGCAGGCACTACAGCCAGCCAGCTACCGGTGGCACCTACCGTCACCGCTGCGCCAACGGGGGTACCTGATGGTGCCGTGCCTTTATAGACCTGTACGAGAGCTCCGGGAGCTCCTGCCGTTCCGGCAATATTTACGGCACCGGTAAGCAGATTGCCGGTAGCATTTACACTGATCGCGGGTGGCTGCACAAAACAACTAACGGTAAACTGTACCGACTGTGTCATGCATGATCCGGGTGTTTGCGCATAGATGCGGAGCTGATCGCCTGCATTGAGGCTAAGCCCGGTAAAAGTGAATGCACTGCCCGTCGCGCTGATTGAAGCGGCATGTGTTCCATTGATAAACAGGCGCAGTATCTGGCCCGACGTGGCGCCCGTACCGCTGATACTTGTATGATAGGGATAAATCGTTTGTGAAAGAGCAATAGCATTGGTGGTCAACGCTGGTGGCACACCACTGCTACCCGAGTTGATACATACAAACACGGGATTGGATACGCAGCTTCCATTTTGCGTTACAATCATATACTCGCCCGTAGCTACGTGATTGGTACCGCCCGAACATCCATTGGTATAATAAGCAAAGCTCGTAAGAGTCGGATAGGTGAGATTAGAAACAGTGCTCACAAGATTGGATGTGGGTGATGCAGTAGTAGATGGTAGCTGATATACTTTAATAGTATTGCCCAACACAGTCGAAGGCATGGTGCCACTGATGCCCTTCAATGATCCGCAGGTGAGTGCGGGAGCAGCTGGCAGAACCAGGCAGGCACTGGCCGTAATATTATTCGACTGCAGGCAAGACGTTTCACCGGCAGACAGAGCTTTGGCATAAAACACATCTCCATTTACCACAGTAGGGACAATAATGGTCCAGATGCCACCGGTAACAACACTGGCAGTACTGACCAATACGCCATTTTTATAAAGAGAAACGGTAGCTGTTGATGGTTTCGTATTATCCAGTCGCGACCAGGTACCTGCTACCGCTACGGCAGTACCTGCAGCAATGGAACCGGTGATTGCCGGTGCATTGGTACACACCGGAGGTTGTGCTCCAAAATTGCTGAGATCAATCGGCGGTTGGGCATTCACTACCAGTTGCCAGGCAGCAGATGTATTGGTATACGATGCATCATCCACGCCATATATATCCGAGCGCGTGCCCTGCAATGCAGAATTGGGAGACGTGACCGTCGTAGCGGCCACCCTGATCGACGACGGGTTACCGATAGCACTCAGTGGTACATACCAGTCATAAAAATAATCGGCGTTATTATTATCCGTGGTCAGGGCTACTGAGATCTGAGAATGCGTATTGAGTGTAAAACTCTGTGGTGTGCCGGGTGTGGCCGTGCCATCAATGTTATATACACTTACTTCAAAATTGCTGCGGAACACCACTTCGTATTCAAACCCCGGGTTGCCGGGACTGGTACCGGATGGCGCTACATAATTGGGATCTGCATTAGGCTGCGCAGTACCCATCTTTCCATCGGTATCAATTAATACACTATATCCTTTTGATCCGCTTACAACACCTCCTATACGCAAACGGAAATAGATATTGGTGGCATCTTTATACATATAAAAACCAATACCATCTACCTGGGGCACTATATCCGTAAATCCGCCCGAGGGGCCCGTAAGCAGATCACCAATTGGCTCAGATATGGCAGGAGGCACTACTCTGAAAGGTATTTCACTTTCAGCAATATCATCGGTAACAAATCCTGCTGTGGTAGCAGAACTATATCCATCTCCATTGGGGTTAAGAGCTGTTGTACCCGCTCCGCCCGCAGGCCTTACAATAAGGCCGGGGCTTTGTGCAATTACTGTTGTACACAACAGTACAAAAACCGGTATTAACCAGCTACGTGTCGGCTTCATAGGAATAGTTTTATGCTTTCGTTTCAAAAAGCAATACAAAATACTCCTGCAAAGCCCCGCTTCATATAGAGCTTTCTTTCATTTCGGCGTAGCTGATTGTGCCGAAATGGTGTAGCATTTGTACTACACTATTTGTAGTAGCATAGATCTTCAATCGCTCATCAGCGATTTTTATTAACACAAATCAATTAATCCGCTTCCAGTAAATGATTGTACCCGTAAGTCCGCCATGTGGTTTCAATGCATAATCGGGAATTATGCCCACCCGCTGATAGCCCTGTTTTTCATAAAAGCCGGCAGCTCCATCTTCCTCAGCCGTATCGAGGTTAATAAGTGTACGTCTTTTTTCTCGGGCAATAAATTCTGCCTTGTGCAGCAGCATGCGTGCAATCCCTTTGCCACGATGACTTACCGATGTCATCATTTTAGCAATCTCTGCACGATGTGGTTGATTGGGCGGGCAATCCAGTAACAATGTCACTGTACCCACCAGCAATTCATTTTCAAAGGCACCAAACACCACACGTTTGCCTTCGCGGGCTGCAGTCAGTGAGCTTTCCCAAAACAGGTTGGCATCTGCAGGCTGCAACGGATGCATAAAGCTGACCGAGCCGCCATGTGCAACTGTTTCGATCAACAATGCAGATAATGCAGGTATGTCTGCTTCTGTGAGCGCCCTGATAGAAATAGCTGTGGAAGACATATATAAAGGTGTTGATCAAAGGTACTACAATCGTTTTTTTGTAAATTGTACTTCTTATTGTGTGTGACAGATGGCTGTGAGAAAGAAAATATCACCTGATAAAAGGCAACTCAGAGCCTTTTTTGCGGACTATAAGTGGGCGAATACGTACTTCATTACCACTGTTTGTAAAAATCGTTTCCCGTTTTTTGGCAATATCATTAATGAGCAGTTGCAGATTTCCAGCGCTGGCATTTTTGTGATGGAAGAGTGGTTAAAAACGCCTTCACTTCGTAAGGATATGAATTTATTGTTACATGATTTTGTGATTATGCCCGATCATTTTCATGGTATCATCCAAATTGGGATTAATAATTATAACGAAACCTGTCCAATAATTTTTAACCCGGTAGAGCAGGAATCGGCCTTTCACATTAATCCCTCGTGTAGGCCCGCCATGCATGGCGGGCCTACAGATGCCAGCGATTCTTTCGTCCTTAATAACCCAATACGTTCATTTGGCCCACAATCAAAAAATCTGTCTTCAATTATTCGTGGTTTTAAATCATCGGTAACTCAGCGGGTCAGAAAAATCAACCCCTCCTTTGCCTGGCAACCGCGGTTTCATGACCGTATTATCCGTAATGAAAAAGAATACGAAGCCATTGTGTGGTATATACAGAATAATGTGCAAAATTATAATCACCCTTTGTAGAACTGCATTGCAATACGACTCTGCTGTGTAAGGCGTGCCTGCAGGGGATTTTATTTTCTTAAGAGCCTTTCTGCTAAACCGATCCCATATCTTTTCACCCACCAGTGACTGATTATTACCTGTAGCATTATTATTAGCAACGCCACGCATAATAATTGCATTCGGTTTAACTGACCAAATAAGGCAAACCCGGGATAATAAAATAACACTGCACACAGGAGGCTCTGGGCCATATAATGGCTGAGAGAAAGCCGCCCCATTGGAGCCAACAGGGACAATAACCAGTTAGCGCGTGCCGTTTGCCATAACCATATTAATAACCCCAGCCAGCCCAGTGAGCGCAGCGTACGGGCGAGTTCATAATACTGCCAGCGTGTATCTTTTACAGTAGCTATTGGATCGAAATTGTTTTGCCAGGCAGGCTGCACACGTTGCCAGCATAAAAAGAGGCCTGCTATCCCTGCCAGTAATAAGCCCTTATACACTTTAGGCGGTACATAACCGGTGAGCCATTTCATTTTATAAAAAATAATCCCGGGTATTATCCAGATCAGTATATCCCATACATAAAATGCCGGAAAATCTGCGGTCTGCACCTGCCAGGCGCGTACTGCCTGTTGCTGATACAAACCTGCAAAGGAGCTGGTCTTGTCCTTTATTTCGTTTTGTATTCTTGTTTTTAAAATTGCGGTATCCAGACCGGCAAAAGCTGCCTGATGTTGCATACTATCGCCCGGCAGACTCTTTTGCTTTATTGCCATTTTATCTTCAAATAACTTCCGGTTTGCATTGAGATCGGCAATAAATACACACAGTATGGCCATGCACAATAGTCGTTTTACAGGCCATTTGCGTACTGTATACAGCAGCATGCCGCAAATGGCATACATACACAAGATGTCCCAGAACCAAAGAAATAAATATGCATGAACCAATCCCAGTATCAGCAGGATGATCATGCGGCGGAAATATAACTGACCGGCTTGCGGCATTGGAAGCTTTTCCTGCCAGAGCATTAATCCGGCACCAAACAAAAAAGAAAGTATTGCCCGGAAGCTGCCATCCAGAAAAACAGCTGTAAGCAGCCAGTTACAGGCATCAGATACTCTCGCAGATGATAATAAGTATGGATTGTTGAGTGTATCGTAGGGAAGGCCAAATGCATAAATATTCACCAGCAATATACCGGCAATGGCCATGCCCCTCCAGGCATCGAGATGCAGAAAGCGGTAGGCAGCAGCAGGAGTTTTGACAGTGTGCATGTGGTTAATAAAATGCAGCAATCAGCAGATTCCACACGAAAAGGATAATATCCTCATTCTGCTACCCAGTCTATCCCTGCTTATTCAATAAATAAACCAGCTGCGGAAAACTATTGATACTGTTACGGCTCATCATGCGCCGGCGATGCGTTTTTACAGTTTCGATGCTGATATCCAGGCGGCGGGCAATTTGCTTGGACGAAAGTCCCTGTGCTGCCAGCAATGCCACTTCTTTTTCTCTGTCGGTAAGCTGAAGGGCTGGTCCATCTGTTGCATTCTTATCGGTTTGCTTCAGCATACGAAGACAGGCCATTTGTACTGCGACCAGCAACTGTGAATCCGTATAGGGCTTTACGAGATACATTACCGGGTCAGTTTCTGCTGCCGCTCCTACCGTTTTGGTATCGGCAAAGGCAGTAAGAAAAATGACGCTGCAGTTGTAAAGCTGTTTCAACTGCGTGGCCAGTTCAATACCACTTACATCGCCACGCAGGCCTATATCACAGATGACCACCGTGGGCCAGGCCTGTGGCTGACTGCAAATACGCAGGGCCGTAGCCGCATCGCGCGCAATGCCTGTAACGGTGTAATCTTCCTCTTCGAGCAGGACAGCGATGCTCTCTGCTGTTAGCAGTTCATCTTCTACAATTAATATTTTTTGTTCGCTCATGTTAGCTTGTTGTTGATGTGTATCCTGAATACAGTGCCGGCAGCTCCTGTTTTTTCCAGATGCCCGTCAAGCTGCTGCACCAGTGTACGCACCAGCTTCATTCCAAATGACTGCGACTCTGTAGCTGTTTCGTTCATCCCTTTCCCACTATCTGCCACCATCAACTCCAATGCATTCCCTTTCTGCTGCAGGCTTACCTGCACACGCGGCTCCTGACCACCGGCAAACGCATGCTTAAATGCGTTAGTGATCAGCTCATTTACAATAAGACCGATAGGAATGGCACGATCTATATCCATCGTGGCCACGGGCAGATCGACAGTTGTCTCTACGGTTTGGGGCGAATGTCCAAAGCTACCGGCGAGTGAGTTGCCGAGGTTACTTAAATAATCTGTCATGTCCACAGCTGCAAGTTCTTTGTCCATGTACAACTTCTGATGTATCATGGCCATGGCTTCCACACGTGAGCGGCCCTCGTCCATAGCCTGACGGGCCTCTTCATTTTCTGTGCGATAGCTTTGCAGTGAGAGCAACCCCGATACCACCTGCAGGTTGTTTTTGATTCGATGATGCAGCTCGCGTATCAGTGTTTCGATCTGATTATTCTTTGATTGCAGTTCAGCAGCATGTTTTTTCTTGTTCCTGTAGCCAAAATAAAAGGCCGCCAGCAGCAAAAGCGTGAGCCCAAGTGCCAGTAATAAATAAAGCAGTTGCTGGTTTTTCTGGCTTAATAAAACAGCCTGTAGCTCTTTCTCCTTTTGTGCCAGTGCCAGCTCAGCTTCCTTCTTTTCTACTTCATACCGTGATTGAGCACGCAGAATGGCCGTTATTTCATCCTGGGTTACCAGCGTATCGCGCATCGCTACATAACCGGCCTGGTATTTATATGCCTCTTCATAATCGCCGGCCGATTTATAATGCTCTGCCAGAAATTTATATGCATCTTTTTTACGGTTACCATTTTCATCCTTCAGCATATCGAGCGACTCGAGCAGCAAGCGTTCTGCGTCTGCTCTGCGGCCAGTACGGGAAAGTAATCCGCCCAGAACATTCATGGTAGAGGCAATATCATAGCGTGCTTCTGTTTGCCGGCGTATGGCAAGCGCTTCACGCAAATGCTGCTCCGATTCCGGATAGCGTTGCTGCTCCATGAGATACATTCCGTAGTTGTGATGCACCAGGCCAAGCCCCGGCTTCTCACCGGTTTGGGTAAAAGCAGCCAGTGACTGGTTGTAGAAATAATCAACCGAGTCGAGCTTTTGTTGCGAAATACTCAAAATGGCCAGGTTTGAAAAATTGTAGCCAAGCGTTGTTTTATTATTAAACCGTGTAGCAAGAGCATTGGCCTGAAGAAAATAAGAACGGCTTTTTTCAAACTCATTCATCCGCATAAATACCAGTGCGATATTATTGTATGATTGCATGAGCCCCCGTTCATCGCGCAATTTTTCCTTTATCCGTACGCTTTCGAGGTGCATGTTGATCGCTTCTTCATGTCTTGCGGCTTCATTGTATGAGTTGGCCTTATTCATGTAAAGAATAGAAAGCAATGTCTGATCGCCCGTCTTACCGGCAACTGCAATGCCTTCCTCATAATGCTTCAGGGATCGGGGAATATCAGCCAGACGGCGATAGATGATGCCCAGCCGGTTGTGGATGTCGGCCGTTTCATTTTCAAGTCCTGCTTCTGTAAATAATTTTAATGCCTGCTGGCCATTTTTTTCCGCATCACGCAGGCTGCCCATTGAATACTGGTTGCGGGCCATCTGACTTAATGCCAGCGCACGACCTTTTATATAACTGATAGTACTGGCCAGTTCAAGTGTGGTAGAGTCAATTGTAAGCGCCAGCCTGTATTGGTTCTGGCGGGCATACACGGCACTTATCTGCACATATGCATCTACTTGCCCTTCCTGATTTTTTGTCTGCTGATACAGCGCAAGCGCCTGCTGCGCATCTGCAAGCGGTTTATCTGTTTGCGAAGAAGGCCAGGCCTTACTGCGTTGCAAAAGGAGTACCGCTTTTTCCTTAAGGTCTGCTGATGCAGTTAATAAGCGGGTAAGACTATCCGTACGCGATGACTGTGCATGCAATGCCGGCGAAAGCATCCACACACAGAGTGCTACAATCAGGCTTTTCAATGAAATGTGTTGGTTTTGGTTTGCTTTCCAAATTTATCAATACAATTTCATTATTGATCGGCTGATACTGCATTTATCAGAGAAATGCAACAGATAGCTATTTATTTGTATTTTAAAAATTCATCAACTGTTGCACCGATTCATGCAACCGGCTTTTGGCAAGGAAATTTTTCTCAAGTTCAATATTGAATGGAACAGGTGTGTCAAGTGATGCGCAACGGATCACAGGTGCATCGAGCAGGGAGAAACAATGCTGTGCAATCCAGGCCGCAATTTCGCCGGCAATACCTCCTGTAAGCGTGTCTTCATGCAACAGCAGCACACGACCGGTGCGTTGTACTGCCGCTTTAACCGCATCATAATCCAATGGCAGCAGACTGCGCAGATCGAGTATGTCAATAGATAATTGCGGATGTGCTGCTGCATATTCCTGTGCCCATTGTACTCCGAAACCATATGTGATGATACTGATATCTTCGCCGGCCTGTACATGACGGGCTTTGCCTATTTCAATTTCATAATATCCATCCGGGACAGGGCCACTCACACCACGATACAATGCTTTATGTTCAAAAAATAATACGGGATTGGGATCATTGATAGCTGCTATCAGCAATCCTTTTGCATCAAGTGGTGTACTGGGATATACTACTTTGAGACCGGGTGTATGTACAAACCAGGCTTCATTGCTTTGACTGTGAAAAGGGCCAGCGCCCACGCCACCACCGGTAGGCATACGTACCACTACATCGGCTGGCTGACCCCAGCGGTAATGCATTTTGGCCAGGTTATTTACAATCTGGTTGAATCCCGCGGTCACAAAGTCTGCAAACTGCATTTCCATTACACTCTTATACCCCTGCAGGCTGAGGCCGAGTGCCGTGCCCACAATAGCACTTTCGCACAGGGGGGTATTACGTACGCGTGCTTTTCCGAACTCTCCTAAAAAGCCTTCGGTAATCTTAAATGCACCCCCGTATTCGGCAATATCCTGACCCATCAGCACCAGGTTGGGATGCTGCTGCATGCTCATACGCAATCCGCTCTGCAGGGCATCAATAAACCGCTGCTCCGATGCAGGCTTATCAGCCGGTACAGTATAACCGGCCACAGCATTATTGATACGATGTGCCGGAGTGGATGCTACTTCTTTCCACTCTCCTTCCTGCAATACCCAACTCGATGGAGCAGGTGCATATACATCATTGAGCTCGGCCTGTGTATTTACCTGCAATGGAGCCGAATCGAAACCAATGGTCAGCTCGTGCTCTATCAGTTGCTTCAGTTCTTCGCGTATAGCCGTTATATCATCGGCTGAAAGCACCTGCTGCTCCTGCAGGTATGTTTCATAATTCTGAACGGGGTCTTTTTTCTCCCACAATGTAAAAAGTTCGGCCGGCACGTATTTGGTGCCACTCGCTTCTTCATGTCCGCGCATGCGAAATGTCATACACTCCACCAGGTAAGGTTTCTGATGACGAATGCAATAGTCGCGTACGCCACGTATCGTATCATATACACCCAGCAGATTATTGCCATCTATCTGTACGCCTTCCATTCCATAACCACGGGCACGGTCTACCAGGCTGATGCAACGGTATTGCTCTGTAGTAGGTGTACTTAAGCCATACCCGTTGTTTTCTATTATAAAGATGACGGGCAGATCCCATACAGCCGCCACATTGAGTGCTTCGTGAAAATCACCTTCACTCGTTCCTCCCTCGCCGGTAAAGGCAACAGAAACCTTGTTTTCATGACGCAGCTTATGTGCCAGTGCCACTCCATCGGCTATCGCCAGCTGAGGGCCCAGGTGTGAGATCATACCACAGATATGGTGCGCACGGTTACCGAAGTGAAAACTGCGCTCACGCCCTTTACTATATCCGTCCTGCGCTCCCTGCCATTGTTTAAAAAGCCGGCTGAGCGGCATTTGCCGCGTGGTGAATACACCCAGGTTGCGGTGCAGGGGCATGATCCATTCATCTTCATCAAGAGCCAGCGTGGTGCCCACAGCAATAGCTTCCTGACCTATTCCGCTAAACCATTTGGATATCTTACCCTGGCGCAACAGGATCAGCATTTTTTCTTCAATCAACCTTGGATAGAGGATGCTGCGGTAAAAATGGACAAGCTGCGCGTCTGTTAAATTTTTTCGATCAAAGGCCATACTGCGAATTTCATGGATTCGTTCTTAACTACCAACGCAGTTTTTGCCGTATCCTTGCCGGGCGGGCAGGCAGCGCTGCTGTATTATTTTTAAGTTACTTTACACCATGTTTCCACCCTTACTTTTATCCTTTTGCCATCGAAAATCAATCCTCTGCACGCTTTTGCTGACCGGCTTACTGGCCAGCAGCAATCTGCATGCCCGGCAGCGCAGCAGTGATCCTTATTTTGTAACGTTTGAAGACCAGCTGACCACCCGTCTTTACCTGGCCAAAAAATATACCTCCCTGTCCCTGGAGGCGCCCGAAGGCATCCAAAGTCTCAAATACCGGCCCAATAGCCTGGTGACGATGGGAGTGAATGGTTCCTATAAATCCCTTTCGCTCAGCCTGGGCTCGGGATTTGGCTTTCTGAATCCCAACAAAGAAGAAAAAGGCAAAACCAAATCATTTGACTGGCAGACACATATCTACACCCGCGACTGGGTCACGGATATTTATGGCCAGTTTTATCGCGGTTATTATCTCAACCAGGGCGTACAGTCGGGCACCCGCGACCGCAGTTTTTATGTGCGTCCCGACCTGCGGGTCAATTTGCTGGGCGGATCAGTATACCGGTTGCTCAATGGCGAAGAATTTTCTTATCGTGCAGGCTTTCTGCAAACGGAATGGCAAAAAAAATCAGCCGGTTCAGTCCTTATCGGAGCTGAAATCTATTATGGACGGGCCAAAGGAGATAGCGCACTTGTACCGGCTGCTGTAGCCGGCTTTTATCCGCAGGCAGGCATTGACCGGGTACGACTGCTCGAACTGGGCCCTGGTGTGGGTTATGCTTATACATATGTATGGCAGGAGCATCTTTTTGCAACCGGCAGTGTAACGATGAATGGTGATATCAGTTTTGTAAAAGAAGAAAAGCCAGAAGGCAATGCCAACCGTGTCAGCTTTAGTCCCAATGCCACGCTGCGGGTTGTGGCAGGTTACAATAGCGAGCAATGGGCCCTTACCGTCTCCTGGCTGCATAATAGTACCAATGTGAAAGGGCGATCCTCTAACCTGGAGTACCGGATCAAAACAGGTGATTTCCGTATTACGATTGCACGGCGTTTTACGCCGGGTCGTAAACTGAAACGCGACCTTGACTCTGTGATCGAAAAACTGCCCTGATCTTCTACAAAAATGGCCGGCTGGCACAATTTTTTACCCTTATTTACATGCAGCGATATTTCTTAACGGCTTTTTGTTTCTGGCTTTCTGTGCAGACAGCTTCTTCCCAGACATCTGCAGAAGGCGATTCTTCTGTGAGCCGGCATTATAACACATATCGCCGCCATATCACTGCCCGCGGGTTTCTTTCTAAAAAATATACCGATGTAAGCCTGCGGGGGCCGCGTCCCTTTCGCGCGCTTCACTACCGGCCCAACAATGCGTTTAATGCCGGTGTGGGTGCCAGCTATGGCGCTGTTACCCTCAACCTCGGATTCAATCTTGGGTTCCTGGACCAAAAGAGAGATGAAAGGGGGAAAACCCGTTTTCTTGATCTGCAATCACATATTTATACGCGCAAATGGGTAATTGATCTGTATGGTCAGTTCTATAAAGGTTATTATTTAACTCCGCGCGGCACAGCTGCTCCTGTCAATCATCCCTATTATCTGCGCCGCGATATGGATGTGATGGTGTTGGGAACATCTGTATACCGGTTGTTGAGCCCGGGCCGGTTCAGCTACCGGGCAGCATTTCTGCAGACGGAATGGCAACAGCACTCTGCGGGCAGCTGGCTTATTGGTTTTGAATCCTACCACGGTCAGGTAAAAGGCGACAGCGCCCTGGTGCCTTCACTGGTTGCCGCCAATTATTCGCAACGCGATATACATAAGCTTCGCTTTACCGAGTTTGGCCCGGGCATTGGTTACGCGTATACAGCAGTATGGAAACGTCATCTTTTTATAACAGGCAGTCTTAGCCTTAATGGCGATCTCAGTTTTGTTCGCGAATACAGGGATAATACATCTCAGCAAAAAACGGCCATAAGCCCCAATATCAGTTTTCGGGCAGTGGCTGGCTATAACAGTCATCGCTGGAGCGCGACTATCTCCTGGGTAGACCAGACACTCAATCTGCGAGGCCCTTTGTCTTCGCACGAATACCTGGTACGCACGGGTAATATACGCTTTACGGTTGCCAAACGTCTGCAGCCCGGCAGGCGTCTGCGGGAGCGCCTCAAACCAATTGAATAAGCGGATAATCAATACCTTTCTTCCCGGTCGCGCCGCTGGCGATCTTCTTCGCGAAAAAGAGTGGATGTAATAAATGTAAGCAGCAGGCTAAAGAGCAGTCCCCAGCCAAAAGAATCTATTTTAAAGCCATTTATCCACTCGCTGGCCAGTAAGACCATTAGTGTATTGATAACGAAAAGAAACAGGCCAAACGTAAACAGGGTGAGTGGCAGCGTAAGTAAAATAAGTACGGGTCGAAGAAATGCATTCAATAATGCGAGCACCAGTGCAAACCAGATAGCAGTTCCATAACTTTTTACATGCACACCCGGCAATATCTGAGATAAAATATATGTCACTGCGGCTATAACCAGCAATCTTATGATCAGTCTCATGATATAAAAGTATTACAAAGGTGATGATATTTCGCTACAGAGGGTAGATAGTGGCTGGTGGTCAGTGGTCAGTAATTGGACCTCATAATCTTAATAAATTTTTGTACTGACTATTTGGTACCTAAAACTGACCACCGGCCACAGATCACTGCTTCAGACAACAACCAGTTCATAAAACTCCTCGGGCCGCAGGTATTTCTGCGCCAGTTCACGCAAATCTTCTGCCGATACATTTTTGATGGTCTCAATAGACCGATAGAAATAATCTTCTCCAAGGTCATTGAGAATAATATTTTTCCAGCGGGAAATGATCTGGAAGGGGCCATCCAGGTCGCCCAGCAATCCACCCATCATATAGTTGCGCACCAGCAGCAGCTCTTCCTCATCGACCAGCTCTTCGCGCAAGTCCTGCATTTCCTTATACACTTCGGCAATGGTAGCATCTGTCACATCGCGACCCGCTTCGGTACTGATCATCCAGGCAGAATGCTGCTGATGGTTTTGCAGGTAGCTGTGAATACCGTATGTATAGCCTTTATCTTCCCGGATATTGAGCATGAGCCTTGAGCCAAAGAAACCGCCAAACAGTGTATTCAGGACAAGTGTTTTCAGAAAATCAGGATGATGCCTGTTGGGAAAAGGACTTGCCAGGCGGATAGACCCCTGCACTCCTTTTTCATCATTGATAATCCTGTATTTTTTTTCGGTAGCCGGTTGTAATGGATGATCTACAGCAGGTACAGTGCCCTGAGGCAGATCGCCAAAATTATCGTTGAGCAGCTGCTCGAGGTTGGCAGGTAATCGGCCAGCCACGAATAAGATCATGCGCCCCTGCTGATAATAACGTTTATAAAAAGCGGCCAGCTGATTTTGCTGCACGGCATCAAAATCTTCGAGGCGCGTGTATTTGCCATACGGATGATCTTCTCCAAACAGATAAGCATCAATAAGGCGGTTTGCCACAAAATCGCTTTTTTGCAGATTTACCCGCAGGCGTTGCTTCATATTCTGTTTGTAAATGGCAAGCTCTTCTTCGGGAAGTGTGGCGTCCGTCAGCAGCTCACGTACCATCGGCAACAACTCTGTTACATACCGCGTGAGTGTATGCAGGGAAAGAGTGGCCGTTTCGTTGTAGCAGGCGCGGTTCAGGTACGAACCATAATAATCGAAATGCTCATTGATCTGAAATGCGGTGTGCCGGGTAGTACCGTTTTTGAGCAGGAAATTGGTACTGGCCGCTATCAGGTTTTGTGTTTCCCTGGCATTGCCGGCATAAAACACCCATTCAATCGACATCACCTCTTCTGCACCGGCTTCAATAGTATATACTTCTACTCCATTTTTTAATACCAGCTTCTTATATTGTTTCAGCTGCAGGTTGAAGTTAACCGCATCGACTATGGCGGGAGCTTTTTTCCGGTCGGGCATAAATATTCCTTTCTTCTTCTTGTTTAAAATGATTGATCAATTGGCTGCGTGATAATAAATAGTATTGCTGTTGCTGTCTTTAAACAGGCGACGGCTTTCCTGGAGAATATCTTCCGGCGTTACGGAACCATATTTCTCCAGTTCAAAATTCATCCAGGCAGCATCACCCAGCAGCTCGTAATAAGCCAGGCTATTGGCCCGGTTCATAACGCTCATATCTTCAAAGGCGATCATGCTTTCTGTTTTATTCTTTACTTTCTGCAGCTCATGATCACTGACCAGTTCTGTTTTTATTTTTTCAAGTTCCGCCTCTACAGCAGCTTCAGCTACGGCATGAGTTACTCCTTTTACCAGTTTTCCTTCAATACAAAGCAGGCCGGCATCAGTACTGCCAAAATGGTAACATTCGATGTTGCTGAATAATTTCTTTTCTTTTACCAGCACCTGGTGCAGGCGCGATGAAGCTCCTCCGCCCAGTATATCACTCAGCAGATCGGTGATATAATAGCGGCGGTCGAGGCGTGAGGCCATATGCCAGCACTTGTAAAAGGCATCCAGCGGCACAGCTGCTTTTATATCGAGGCGATGGGCTTCTTTTTGCTCTGGCTCTTCGGGCAGGTTGCGTTTGTATTTTTCTCCGGCAGGAATCTCGGCAAACCATTTTTCTGCCAGTGCCTTTACCTGCTCAGTAGTCACATTGCCGGCAACCACGAGCACTGCATTTACAGGGCGATAATGTTTAAAGAAAAAATCTTTTACATCCTGCAGGCGGGCATTTTCAATATGTGCCAGCTCGCGGCCAATGGTCATCCAGCGATAGGGATGGTGTTGAAAAGCCAGTTCCCGCATTTTGTGCCATACATCGCCATAGGGTTTGGTGAGATAGTGTTCTTTAAACTCCTCACAGACAACCTTACGCTGCACATCCAGGCTCTTTTCGCCAAAAGCCAGGGAAAGCATGCGATCACTTTCGAGCCAGAACGCTGTTTCCAGGTTTTCGACCGGCAATTGTATATAGTAATTCGTCAGGTCATTGGTGGTATAGGCGTTATTTTCCCCTCCGGCCATCTGCAACGGCTCATCATAACTTTCAATGTTGATGGACCCGCCAAACATGAGGTGTTCAAACAGGTGGGCAAAACCGGTACGGGCCGGATCCTCATCCCGCGCGCCTACATCGTACATAATATTCATAACAGCCATGGGAGTAGAGCTGTCGGGGTGTACTATTACCCGCAGTCCATTGGCCAGCGTGAAGCGTTCAAACTGTATCATAAGTGGAATAACATCTGTTAAAACTAAAAGTTGATCTGGCAGGCCCGGTATCCTTTTAAACCTCCAACAGTAATGAATTTTTTACGTATAAACTGATGAAGTTCACCCGGCCGTGAGCAGTCAGCAAAAGTACCGAAAAACAAACAGAAGGACACTGCCTGATCATTTGATACTCTTCACTTTAAAATCAAACTGCAGCAAATCCCCGTTTCGGCGTATAATGAGGCGCAGCTTTTCATTGGTTGATTGCAGGGCCGATTTGTACTGATCAAAATTGAGGGTAAAATTGTTGTTGACCGCCATTACCTCATCTCCTTCCTTAATACCGGCCTTTGCGGCAGGTGAACCGGGTGCTACATCGCCGATCATGATTTTATCTCCTATATAGTATAATTCAATGCCGGAATAAGAGTAGTCAAACGGATCGCGAAAATGTGAATTGGGTGTTATGTGGATGTCTCGCTTATCATAGTTAAAGATCACATTAAAGCGTCTGAATATATCATTTCCGATCAGGCCCCCGAGATAGGGATATGAAGTGACATTATAATTGTCGTCAAAAACATAGGTAGGCACATTCCGGAAGCGGAACGGGCCTATTTTAAGCTCTTTGACCACGGTTACAAACATATCAAACTTGCCTCCGATGCCCTCTCCCTGTTTGGGTAGCAGTTTGCGTTTGCGGCTCAACAGGGCGCTGTCTTCGATAAAGTCCTGTGTGAGCATGAGGCAAAGTCCGGCACCGATATCGTGCAGGAATCGTGCATTATGCACCCCTTCATCTTTGATACGGGCATAATGTACCGGCAGCGTACCCAAAAACGGCTTGATAAGATAACCTCCTTTGGGATACCGGATCATGCCTTTGCTACAGATCTCAATACGCAGGCTGTCATAATTCACTTTTATAATATAGCGACTCAGCAGGCCATAACCGATAATGCCATCTACACGTATACCATATACACTGGAAAGCACGGAATAATCATTGACATGAAAATTGAGGCTATCGACATTCAGATGGGGAAAACGGAGGGTGCGGTTATAGAGAAACCCCACTTTTCTGATACCGGCAATACCCCTTATAGTCCGGTCAGAAGGCTCTGGCTTAAGACCCAGAGTAAGCACGGTAGAAGAGTCGAGGGAAATGCCGCTACTGCCACTGTCGAGAATAAAATTGAGGGTATCGGGAAAATTGTCCAGCAGGGCAGAAAGTACAACCACGCCCCCGGTCATTTGCTGAAAGGGGATGCGGGTAAGCAGGCGTGATGTAGGCTCTACAAACTCTTCCTGGCCTTTTGCCCCAAGGAGGCTTAACAGGCAACATAAAAGAGCCAGGACCTGTTTTCTCATTTTCATATGACGATGCAGGTTAGCAGTTGTGATTGATTAGGACAAGCCTCTCCTGCTAAAAGATGCAGGAAGATCATAATAGTTCTAAATTTAATTAATCGGCTCCCGTTTCCCAAACCGCTGCTCCCTTTTGTTGTTATAGCATCGTATTTTTGCATCTGGTGGGCTTTGGCCCCTAAAACTGAGTCGCATGGTATTATCCGAACTTTTGGAAAAAGCTGCAAACTTTGGCTTCCTGACTGTAGAAGAAGGAGTTTATCTCTATCACAATGCTCCGCTGACCGATCTGATGTTTGTAGCAGATGAGCTGAGAAAAAAGCAGGTCCCGCATGGAAAAGTTACCTGGCAGATAGACCGTAATGTGAACACTACCAATGTGTGTATTGCCAACTGTAAGTTCTGCAACTTCTTCCGTATTCCCGGCCATCCGGATGCCTATATCACGAATATGCCGACCTACCGTCAAAAGATCCGCGAAACACTTAAATATGGCGGCGATCAGCTGCTCCTGCAGGGTGGTCACCATCCTGAACTGGGGCTGCAGTTCTATGTAGATACATTCCGTCAGATAAAAGCCGAATTTCCCGATATCCGGTTGCACGCCCTGGGGCCTCCTGAGGTAGCTCATATCACCAAACTGGAGAAAAGCACGCATCACGAAGTGCTGAAAGCCCTTAAGGAAGCCGGCCTTGACTCACTGCCGGGTGCCGGCGCCGAAATCCTGATCGACCGTGTTCGCCGCCTGATATCCAAAGGCAAATGCGGTGCCCAGGAATGGCTCGATATCATGCATGAAGCCCATAAGCTGGATATTACCACATCGGCCACCATGATGTTTGGCCATGTGGAGACCATCGAAGAACGTTTTGAGCACCTGGTACGTATCCGCGAAGTACAGAGCCGCAAACCCGAAGGGGCAAAAGGATTCCTGGCCTTTATCCCCTGGACATTCCAGGATGTAGATACCCTGCTTACACGCATCCGTGGTGTACACAACCTTACCACCCCTGAAGAATATATCCGTATGATCGCTCTAAGCCGTATCATGCTGCCTAATATCAAAAATATTCAGGCATCCTGGCTTACGGTGGGCAAACAAACCGCACAGGTTTGCCTGCAAAGCGGCGCCAACGATTTTGGCTCTATTATGATCGAGGAAAATGTGGTAAGCGCTGCCGGCGCCCCCCACCGCTTTACTTACAAAACCATTCAGGACGCCATAAAGGAAGCCGGTTTTGAACCACAGCTGCGCAATCAGCAGTATGAATGGCGCGCCATTCCGGAAACTATCGAAGAACAGGTGATCAATTATTAAATACACACGTACTAATGAAATCTCCCAAAACATTTCAGTTGTTTCGTAAAGTAGCTATGGCAGAAGGTGTCTCTTTCCTTGTACTTCTTTTTATAGCCATGCCCCTCAAATACCTCGCCTCTATTCCTATTGCCGTTACCATCGTAGGCGGCCTGCACGGTCTTTTATTTGTTGCTTTTATAGTATTGGCCTGGGAAACCAGAAATGAATATAAACGCAACTGGGCCTGGCTGGGCAAGGGATTTGTAGCTTCCATACTTCCCTTCGGCACATTTGTGATGGAAAAACAATGGAAACGCGAGCAGCAGGAAGCCACCGGCATCAATAGCTGATCAGTTTATCAGTTGCAGCAACTCCAGCTCCTGATTTACCAGGACCATGGTAGCCATACTGCCTTTTTGAAGGCTGCCGGTTATTACAGGATCATTCAACAATTTTGCCGGATACAATGAACACATGCGGATAGCTTCTGCGGGTTCTATACCTGCATGCTGCACCAGGTTTTGCAGCGCTTTAATGGTTGTCAGCGCCGATCCGCTCAGAATACCATTGGCCTCATATTTATCTCCGGCCAGGTAATGCTGATAATAGCCGCTATCCGTTTCGGTAACAGCATCGGTGATTACAAAAAGACGGTCGCCGATTATTTTTTTAGCAATCCGCAGCGCAGCATAGTCTACATGATATCCATCGGGAATGATGCTCACCATGACACGCTCATCTTCCATTGCCGCCCCTACGAGGCCAGGTGCACGATGCTGCAGCGGAGTCATGGCATTGTATAAATGGGTCACCGCAGTTATGCCCCTGCCAAACGAAAGCCTGGCTTCTTCATAGGTCGCATTACTGTGGCCAGCCGAAATGATCACATCATAGGAATGGATCAGGTGCAGTAATTCCTCGCTGATCAGTTCGGGGGCAAGTGTGATAAAGCGAATCACTCCGCGGCCATAATCAAGCAATTGTTTTACCTGCTGCACGGTAGGGATGTGAATGAATTTCTCTATATGCGCACCCTTTCGCAACGGATGGATCCAGGGACCTTCCACATGCAACCCCAGCACCCCTTCGCCGCCTGCCTGCCAGTAGGCGCGTACGGCATCTATACTACTGTAAAACACTTCATAGCTGTTGGTGGCCACGGTAGGCATACACCAGGCAGCGCCACCACTCCGGCAGTATTGTACCAGGCGTGTCAGCGATTCCGCCTCGGGGTATGCTGCCAGAAGGCGGCCTCCGGCTCCATAGATCTGCAGATCCAGAAAAGCAGGTATCAGCCAGCTATCTGCTGCATATTTATTTATTGTCGCTCCAAAAGGAATCTCCTCCTGAGGTACAAGGTCTGCAATAAGGCCGTTATCATCAGCCAGCACGGCATGGTTCTGCAACCAGTGGTAGCCAGTAAATATGCGTGAGGCACAATGTGCAATCATAGCTTCTTTAATTTGAGAACGTCTAGTCAAGTGACCAGAAACGGCCAAACAGGCCCAGGTATTTTTCTTTGCTGCGCGGCACTGCTATTGCCGTCTTCTGATCGCCCTGCACCGGTACGGCCACTTCGCGTTTTTCGAAATAGGTGACCTGTACGCGCGAAAACAAAAAGCTATTGGTAAATTCAATGACAGGCGGTGAGCTGATCTGTTCTTTCTTTTCGGCCTGGAATTTTACAAAATCATCGTAGGACGGTCTGGTAAACCAGGCAGCCAGTATAACCGCTGCAATAAACAGGAATACCACATTTCTGAATTTCATGCGGAAATTTTTCCAAAGGTAGGAGTTTGAGCCGTCCGTCTTGGTTGAGAATGTAATTTGAAGATTTGGTGATTTGAAAATTTGAAGATTCGGGGATCACTGTTGTCCGGGGAAAATTTATATTAAAAACAGGTCATCTTCTAATCAGCTGCTTACAGGCGGTTTTGAAAGTTTTTTAAAAGTAAACCTCCCCTTTATAATATTGTTGGATATGGCCACAGGGTGTCAGGGGCTCTTTATCCCGTTTCCCTACCATATTCTCTTATTTTTTCTTGTGAGCCACATCGGCCGGCCGGTCGTGGAGGCAAAAAGACGGAATTAAAAGCAGGTACGAAACAGGAGAACAGTATTTTGCCGATAATAAACGATTCGATCATTTCCAGTTTAACTGCTCGGTCAATCCGAGGCTTCGGATCGCTTCACGTCAGTCCCGAACTCTCGGGGCGGCCCCTTATGCTTCATTTCAACTGTAAAGACAGTGTGGTAACTTTCCGAAAGAACAGCTATTTTCTTTCATTTTCCCCCGACAGCAGTGATTCGGAGATTTAATGATTTTGAGATCAGCAAACAGGATGAAATGTAGGGTCATAGTCCCATTTTCAAATTTTCAAATCACCAAATCTTCAAATCCATCTCGTTTACCCCGTCACAAACCTGTATCCTATTCCTTTGATCGTAATAATCTCCAGTGAAGGGTCATCTTTAAGATAGCTGCGCAATTTGGTAATGTACACATCGAGGTTGCGGCTATTAAAAAAAGAGTCATTGCCCCAAAGCAGGTTAAGGATGTCCTTTCGGTCGATCACTTTATCCCTGTTTTCGGCAAGCAGTTTCAGCAATTCACTTTCGCGGTAGGAGAGTTTACGCTCTTCGGCACCATTGCTAAGCACCTGGCGGTTGAGATGAAAAACAAGGCGGCCGAGGTTTACACTATCTCCGGTGAGTTTCTGCGGCGCTTCTGCTTTGCGGCGCAGTACATTCTGAATACGCACAATCAGCTCTTCCATACTGAATGGCTTGCGGATATAATCATTGGCGCCCAGTCCAAATCCTTTTACCACATCTTCTGTCTGCACTTTGGCCGTCAGGAAAATGATCGGCACTTCTTCGTCGAGCTGGCGTATTTCATCTGCAATGGCAAACCCGTCTTTATTCGGCAGCATCACATCCAGTACACAGACCTCGGGTGTAAATTTTTTGAAGAGATCCACTGCACGGGCGCCATCACTTTCCATAGCCACTTCAAAGCCCCTGCTTTCCAGGCTTTCTTTTACAATTTTGCCCAGGAAGAGCTCGTCTTCCACATACAGTACTTTTATGTTGCTCATTTGTAAAGGGTGGCGCTGTCAGACACTGCGCTGATTTTTGGGTATGATAATGGTAAAGGTACTACCAATTCCTTCATGTGAATCAAGGCTGATAGTGCCGCCATGCTGTTTTACCACCTGGGCCACATAACTAAGACCCAACCCATGCCCCTTTGCATTGTGTGTGTCGCCGGTAGGCACACGGAAGAATTTTTCAAATACTTTATCGAGGTAGCTGGCAGGTATGCCAATTCCATTATCGCTCACCTTTAATTCCACTTCCCGGTCGCGGCCGGTCAGTTGCACGCGGATACTGGGATTTTCCTTACTATACTTAAGGGCGTTGTCGAGCAAATTAAATACTACACTTTGCAGGTGCAGGCGATCGGCATTGAGCTGCAGTGAACCACTGGTTTCCACCTTTATTTGTGCGCGGTATTTTTCTGTCTGCAGGCGCAGCGAAGACACGACTTCGTCTACAACCTGACCCAGATCAAATACCTCGAGCTTCAACTCCACATCCTTTTTTTCAAACATCGACAGTTTAAGCACTTTATCAACCAGCAGGCTCAGGCGTTGCAGTTCATTCTGGGAAATATCCAGGTATTCCCGGGTACGTTGCGGATCCTGTATGGCATTGAAATTTTTAAGCGCTTCTATGGCTACTCCTACAGTGGCAATAGGTGTTTTGAGTTCATGGGTGATATTGCTCATCAGATCACTCTTCATCTGCGAAAGACGCTGCTGACGGAGCAGGTTGCGATACAGGAAAATAAAACTCAGCAGGGTAATCCCTACAAGGAAAACAGAAAACAGGATCGGCAGACGGATCTTTTTTAATAAAAAGGGCGCTGTTGAGTCCATCTCTGCCTGGTAACGTGTATGATTTAAAAAAGATGGTCTGAAAGTAAGCGAATCCATCTGGGCCGATACATTGGGTACTGTCTTATGAATCGTAAATGATACATTGAGTTTTTCCTGCTGCATTGACTGCGCAAGTTTCCGGGTCAAAACCGGCAGGGGCAGGCTATCTGTAAATAATGAGTCGAGCCGCAGCAGGACCTGGTCTCCGCGGTCATTGGTAATATAAATTGTGTTGATCTCGGTAAAACCCGCGCGGCGGGCAGTATCCTTTGACGCTGGTTTTCTGACAGTAATTCTTTTAGGATTCAGTCTGCCTATTGCAATTGACTGGGGAGCCTGCATCCAGGCAGCAGAATCGCGCGCAATATCCTCCCTGCCGGGTGGTTTGATCACGACCATTTCGCGGATCCGCTCGGGGTCAATAGAATCGAGGTTAAACCTGAATGCATGACCAGAATCCGGCACTATCTTACTCGTCGATGACTGGAGCGTGATCTTCATATTAGCTATACGCGCCTGTTTGCGGCGCAGGCTATCGGTGACGGAACTCTCTGCCAGCAGACGCACTACATTGCTGGCTTTTTCATTATAGGCAGCCCTGGGTACAGCTCTTGTTATATTGACCGAGGCAACGGTATCTTTCATTATGCGCTGAATCTGGCTCAGGTTTATAGAATCCTGTACATCGCGTGTAGCCTCACGCAGCAGAAAATTGACCCGCGTTTCCAGCGCATTTTTCTCCCGGCGGTAATTACCCCTTAGCCAATAGACCTGAAAGCCGGTAATGACCAGCATTACCAGTACCATCAATAAGACCATCCATTTCAGTCGTGCCATTGGCTGCAAATTGTTGTGGAAACAAAAGTAGGTAATCAACCGTGAGCCGCCACGGCATCTTAACCTTTATTAACCTAAATCCAAGGTGCGTTAACCTCCCGGACTGAACAGGTCTTTTAGCTTTGGGCACTAATCATTTTTTAAACAATGAAGCACATATTACTAGGAGTTGCCGCCCTTTGCGGCACATTTGCCTCTACAGCGCAGCAGAAAGAAGGAAAGATCATTTATCAGCGCAAGGTTGTTTTCAATATTCAGTTCAACGCCCCCGGTACAGGCGATGTGCCTCCGCAGACAAGGCTTTCGCAGTTTGAACTCAATTTTGCCAACGGCCAAATGGTTTTTCAGCAAATGGAAGACGATGTACAGGATGATATAGCAGGCGGCAATGGCGGTGTAGTCATCCGCACGATTGGCAGTAGTGCAGAGGATGTTACTTTTTTCGATTTCGCACAAAGCCGAAAAGTAGAACAACGCGATTTTTTCGATAAGCGCTTCCTGATATCAGACAGTATCCGTAAAGGCAACTGGAAACTGACCGATGAAACAAAGACCATACTCGATCACCAGTGCCGCAAAGCGGTATCACAACGTATTGGAAAACGTTCTATAATGAATATGCAAAATGGAAAAATGGAACGTAAAGAGGTAGATGACACCACTACCATAGAGGCCTGGTTTACTACCGATATTCCCGTGGCGGTGGGTCCTGAAGTGGCCGGACAATTACCAGGCGCTATTCTTGAACTCTCCAGCGACAACGGACGATCTGTATATCAGGCTATTGAAATTTCTCCAAAAGCCAATGTCAAGGCCATCAAAGAGCCTTCTAAAGGCAAAAAAGTGAATCAGCAGCAATTCACGGATGAGCGTAATAAAATGCTCGATGAGATGCAGCGCAATGGCGGCGGCACTCTTCGTTTCCGCAGTTCATAATAACAATTACTCATACCTAGAAAAGGGGCAGCTTGCTGCCCCTTTTCGTTTTGAAAAATATCTGTCTCCTTTAACAAACAAAGCGCTATGAAACTGGCCGTGTATTGCTTAATTTTACTTTTATGAAACAACTCGCCTGCCTGGTATTACTGTTCGCTCTCGGCTCATCCACGCTGTTACGGGCAGGTGTTGTGAGCAGCACTCCCGCGCAGGACCCGATTGTAGCATTCTGGACCTGGTTTCAGCAGCATCAAAACCGGCTTCGCCAGTTTGAAAGCGATCCCGGTAAATACCTGCAGGAGATTCATGCCCAGGTAAAAAAAATCGGCGATGGACTTACCATCGAGCTTGAACCACCTCAAAATGGCGTTATCAATCTCACTTTTTCTGCAGATGGCGATCAGAACCTGTTTCCTCTCGTGCGCTCCATCGTTGACAAAGCGCCACCCATCAAAGGCTGGCACTTCATTGCTTTCAGGCAACGGATAGACCTGTCGCAGGCCAGATCCATGCAGCTCAAAGTAGGTACACTTACCCTGGACCCGCAAAGCATGAAGTTTTTTCCGGTAATCACGGGCGACACGCTGGATATTATCATCTATGTAAAAGGGCTTACCCAGGCCAATTATGCCGATGTTGCGTATCATGGCCTGCTGCTCCTCGATAACCTGCTGGGAGAGTATGATTGTGTGATGAAAGTGCGCAGTTATGACTTTCACCCCATGCCAGTTAAAAAGGAAGAGCTGGATCCATTGCAGCCACTTCTTGAAATAGCGGGTTATGTGGATCGTTTTCATGCCAACCGAAAACCCCGATAATCAACCTGCTCATGCGTCTTCGTTTTTTTTCGCTGCTCGTATGCTTACTTACACTGGGCCTTGCCGGCTATAGTCAGCAAAGTGTAGAAGCGGTTCCTGTTTTTTTCAAAACCAATAGCTCGGTTATTGATCCCCGCTACTATTCTAAACTGGATGCCATTGGAAGTATTTATGCGGGTGATGAGTCTGCTTTTCTCAAGATCTTTGGTTTTGCCGACCCAAGAGGCAGGGCGACCTACAACGACTCTCTTTCTGAACGTCGCGCCCAGGCCGTATTTGATTATCTCAACAAACGATTTGATATCGACAGCAGCCGGCTCTTTGTAACCTGGCTGGGCGAAGAGGCCGATGCCTATGACCTCCATTTCCCCGATGCTCATATACAACAGCGCTGTGTAGATGTGGTGGTGTATTTCCGTAACCCGCTGGTGCGGTAATGGCAAAACGCCTGACAGATAAATAATCATTCTTTACAAACTCGACTGCTCTTCTGCTGTACGTAATTTTACTGTGGAGATTTTTTTCTGTCGACAACATCTTATTCAACGTAAATATTTCATCATTCCGCCTTATCTTTCTCCTCCATTTATCAACAAATGCACAAGCCGCTTTTTGAGGATCAGGTTTTTGAAAAGACAGATTTCAGTGCAACCGGCTTCCCACTGGGAGAATATGATAATTGTCAGTTTATCAACTGCAACCTGGCCAATGCGCAGCTGGGCTCCTGTATATTCAGTGAATGTACTTTTACCGGTTGCAACCTGAGTACAGCCGGCCTGCAGGCTACTTCACTGCGTGATGTAAAGTTTGTGCAATGCAAACTCCTGGGGCTTCATTTTGATACCTGCGATAAGTTCCTAATAGAATTTTCATTCGACAACTGTGTGATGGACCTTTGTACATTTTATCAGCTCCGCATCAAGAAAACTGTTTTCCGCAACTGCTCCCTTAAAGAAACTGATTTTACGGAGGCCGATCTTAGTGCCGGTGTTTTTGACCATTGTGACCTGCAGCAAGCACGTTTTGACCGCAGCAACCTGGAAAAAACAGATTTTCGTACAGCATTCCATTATATCCTGGACCCTTCAGTTAATAAGATCAAAAAAGCACGGTTTTCACTGGCAGGCCTGCCCGGATTACTGGCGCATTACGATATTGATATCAGCCATTAAATATTTCAGCCACCAGTAAACCTTTCCCAGCACCACCTACCACCACCTACCAACCAATGCAGCAACCCAATTTTCCCCGGAAATGGACCGGCTATTTTCGCTTTGGCACCGCTTATTCACTCAATCAACAGGTACTACGCGTTGCCTTCGAGCTGGAACTTAATTTTAATGGTTTCCTGTTTGACGGAATATGTACAGATGAATATACGGCACAACTGTTTGGCAGTCCCGCTCATGTCAAAGGCGAGTATGACGAGCATACAATTCAGTTTGTAAAAAAATATCCGGCATTACTGGCTATTGATGACAATGACAAGGCATATGTCGATCAAAACCAGCCCCCGGCACCCATTCTTTATAAAGGAAAAATCAGGAAGCACTGGTGGACCCGCCGCCTGTATGCAACAGGCCAATGGACCATTACTGTACTGGTACCGGATTACAATGGTTCGCCTGTAACTCGTACGGTCGACGGGCGATGGAAGATGTGGGCTACAGCCTCCAAATAAAAAGCAATACCCTGTTGCCAGGGTATTGCTATAAACAAAATTTATACGCTTTGGGGACGGACAGTTACTATATCTGCTCTGCCTTGTAGCCCGCTTCTGATACGGCCTGTATCACCACAGCTCCGTCTACAGATGTCTCCACTGTCAGTTTTTTGTTAGGGTCAGTTACATCTACCGACCAGTGACCCTCGCCAACTGTCTGGTTCAGGTAAGGAGTTACTTTTTCGATGCAACCACTGCATTTGATATTCGTTTTAAATGTTTTTGCTTCCATAATTAGTTTCTTTTATTCTCTTTTACAAAGCTACCCGTAGCAATAGCCTCTGTTGTTACATAATCTGTGTGCCGGCTTATATAATTTTACGTCTCTCTTTATAATCGCGCCCATTTTAACCGCAGGCTGTTGGCCACTACACTTACACTGCTGAGTGCCATGGCAGCACCAGCCAGCATTGGGTCAAGCTGAAAACCATTAACAGGTACCAGCACTCCTGCAGCTATCGGTATACCGATGAGGTTATAGATAAATGCCCAGAAAAGATTCTGCCGGATCGTATTGACTGTTTTTCCTGAAAGGCGAAGTGCATGCGGTACTGCCAGCAGATCGGATGTAACCAGCGTCATCCTGGCCACATCCATGGCGATATCACTTCCTTTACCCATGGCAATACTTACATCGGCCTGCGCCAGCGCCTGACTATCGTTGATACCATCGCCCACCATAGCCACTACTTTGCCCTCTGCCTGCAGTTGTTTAATAAATGCAGCCTTATCGCCCGGCAGCAATTGTGCCTTTACCTGCTTGATGCCCACCTCTGCCGCGATAGCCAAAGCAGTGGTTTCATTATCGCCTGTAAGCATAAATACCTCTACGCCTCTTTGCTGCAACACGGCGATAGCTTCGCGCGAAGATGGTTTCAGTTTATCGGCCACCGCAATAGCAGCCACCCGTTTATTTCCTTCTGCTATCTGAATAATTGTATAGGCTTTACGCTCCCACTCTTTCAACTGCTGACTAAACTGTGCAGAAGGGCGATCCACTTCTTTTTCCATCAGCTTGTCATTTCCCACGCGGTACGTTTTCTGATTATATACGGCACGAAGACCCATACCGGTTATGTTTTCAAACTCATCCAGTGCAGCCTGTTTTATTTGTCGGGTCTGCAGGCCTGTTACAATAGCCTCTGCCAGCGGGTGTGCAGACCTTGCTTCCATGGCAAGCAACACCTGCAGTACGGTGTCAGCATCTGCAGCGGGCTCGAGGTAGAGGCCAACCAAATCAGGGTGCCCCTGGGTGATGGTACCTGTTTTATCCAGTACGATAGCGTTTACCTTATGAGCCAGTTCCAGGCTTTCAGCATCTTTGATAAGGATATTGTTTTCGGCACCACGGCCAATGCCTACCATGATGGCCGTAGGTGTAGCGAGACCCAGTGCACAGGGGCAGGCAATGACCAGCACCGTAATAGCAGCCAGTATACCGCCACTCAGTCCATTGGAGCCTCCCCAGATAAGCCAGGCCAGCAGGGTGATCAATGCAATGCCCATTACCACCGGCACAAATATGCCGGCCACCTTATCGGCCAGTTTCTGTACCGGCGCCTTACTGCCCTGCGCCTCCTGCACCATGCGGATGATCTGTGCCAGCAGGGTATCTCCTCCCACTTTTTCTGCTTCAAAAACAAAACTGCCCTTCTGATTGAGTGTGCCGGCAAATACCGCGGCTCCTGCTCTCTTTTCGGCCGGTACCGGCTCGCCGGTAATCATACTTTCATCTACAAATGAATCGCCACTCTGCACACGACCATCAACCGCGATCTTATCTCCTGGCTTTACCAGTATCTTATCGCCGGTTTGCAGCTCATTCAACGGTATTTCTTCCTGGTCGCCGGCTGCGTTTATTCGCGTCACAAAACGAGGTTGCAAACCCATCAGTTTATGAATAGCCGAAGAGGTGGAATATTTTGCCCTTTCCTCGAGCAGCTTACCAAGCGAAATAAAGGCAATGATCACTACAGCGGCTTCATAATAAACATGCGGGTGCTGTCCGCGTGCATGCCAGAATTCGGGAAAAAAAGTATTGAATACACTGAAC
The DNA here is from genome assembly GCA_047600605.1 of Chitinophagaceae bacterium. GTDB lineage: Bacteria > Bacteroidota > Bacteroidia > Chitinophagales > Chitinophagaceae > CAYMZZ01. The sequence continues at coordinate 603,914 of JASGKK010000003.1, forward strand.
AGATAAGCAATCCCCGTACTCAATGCCACCAGCGTGTCCATATTGGCTTTCCGATGACGCGCCTGTTTCCAGGCATTGATAAAAAAACGTTTACCAACAAACAGGAACACGGGGGTTGACAATGCCAGCATGATATAGTTGGCATAGGGCATGTTCATAAAGAACATGGCTATCACCACCAGTGGTATAGCAAAGATCAGGGCCCAGATTGTACGCTGCCGCAACTGGCGGTATTGCTTTAACTGAGCCTCTTCGCGAATGGTTTCTTTATTGGCCGTGTCGATGACCAGGTCATAGCCTACGGAGCGGACGGCAGCCTGCAGGGCTGTTGCTTCTGTTTGCGCTGGATCATATACTACCCAGGCCTGCTGGTTGGCAAAATTGACCCCGGCATCCTTCACGCCATCTACCGATTTGAGCATCGATTCTACACTCACAGCACAGGCCGCACAGGTCATTTCCAGTACAGGGAATATTTCTTTTTTTAAATCCTGCGTTGTGCTTCCGTTTATTGCTATGCTTTGTACCATCGTCAATCTTTTTTACAAAATTGCGCTGGTTGCTGCAGCAGGTCGTTACAGGATTTGAAGCCGGATGTATAAAATTTAAAGCCGCGGGTTACACTTTATCGAGCGGCTTGCGCAGGTTCTGTTTCAATTCTTTAAAGGCTGTAGGCGTAAGACCTGTCACTTTCTTGAACTGCTGGGAAAGGTGCTGTACACTGCTGTAACCCATTTCAAAAGCAATATCGCTCAGGTTTTTCTCATCATAGCGCAGCAGCTCTTTTACCCGTTCAATACGTTGCAGGATGGCATATTTTTCAATGGTTACTCCCTCTACGGAAGAAAACAGGTTAGACAGGTAATGATATTCCAGCTCCAGGCGTTCCTGCAGTATAGCCGATAGTTTAAATGACTGGTCTTCGGTATCGTTGCTATGCACCAGGCCAACAATAGTGTTCTTGATCTTTTCTACCAGACGGGCTTTCTTATCGTCGAGCAGTTCAAAACCCTGCTGCTCCAGTTTCTGACGCAGGGTGGCAAGCTGATCTGCCGATGGCTCCTGCTCCAGCTCCACCTCACCCAGTTGTATGCGGCGATACGGCAGACCCGTTTCCTGCAATTGCTGTATAACCGACATAATACACCGGTCACATACCATATTTTTTATAAATAACACCATTTGCCCGCCTTTATAGATGTAAAGTTAATTAATAACAGTTCAGTAGAAATCAGGTTATGAGTGCCCGGTAAGTAGTGATCAGCAATATAAAGTTGCAGGGCCGGAATTAAAAAACCCGGGCGATCAGTTGATCACCCGGGGCAGATACACAGAGAAAACGATCTTTGATTAACGGGTAATGATCCGCATATTTCCACCAGGGTTTGCGCCCAGTCCTGTTTTGCTCAGGCTGTAAGTAAAGCTGATCATGGCATAACGGCGCAGGGTATTGACCCTCGAGTCTTCGATATAATTCTGATTGCTGTTGCGGCTTATCCCGATATTCTGATTCAGGATATCATTCACTCTTATCTTCAGCTCACCCCTGTTGAACTTCAGCATTTGTTTGCTGATAGCGGCATGCCACAGTGGTACTTTCGTATTGAAGCCTGCTGCCAGCTGGTTATTGATATTGTAGGCAAACTCGGTACTGAAGTGAAAGCCGCCGGGCAGATCCCACTCCACCTGTACTTCATAGAGCTGTGAAAAATAACGGGTATTAAATGCCTTTTGCAGCGAATAACGGGTGTGGTTTATATTACCGCCTGCACTCAGCGTAAGATTCAGCTTTTCATGAGGATTCAGATCCAGTGAAACCCGGGGACCTACAGACAGCATATTGATACCATTGGCCTGACCATTGATAAACTGGCGGCTTTTATTGTAAAAGGTATTGGTACCCAGTTGCAGTGAGCCTTTCAGGAAACGTACCGGCAGCCCCAGGTTAAGATCTCCGGTGAGTGTATATACACCATCGGTATTTACCGGCCGGCTCTTACGCACCCCATTGCTGAATACCGAATCGCTGTTCACAATCTTATTGTCGGTACGCATGAAATTGATGAATGCAAAGAAGTTTTTGTTCTTAAATGGATTCACTCCTGTGTAGTTGAGCTGCAGGTTGTGCGAATACTCCTGTTTCAGGTCGGGATTACCTTCGCGAATAGCCAGCGGGTTGCTGATATCAGGCACAGGCTGCAGCTGCTCTACAGACGGCTGATTGGTTGACGTGCGATAATTGAGGGTAAGGTTTTTGAAACGACTAAAGTTATACTGCGCGCGGGCATTGGGCAGCAGATTATAGAAGGTTTTGCCAATGAGGGTATCCTTTATGCCCGAGATCACTTTGCCCTTCAGTGTGGAGCGTTGCCAGTTGAGGCCTACGCTGTAGTTGTACTTCCGCTGCTGCGTACGCAACCGGATACCTGCATTGTTATAACCATACGTGTTTTTAAAATTATTGGTGAGCGAGTCGTTAAGTTCATCATACTTACCCGATCCGGCATCATAGTCATACGTTGTCTTGTCGGATCGGCTGCGGGTATTGCTATTGGCCACACTCAGCTCCAGTAATGAACGGCGGAAAAGTGGTTCAGTATATACCAGGCGGGCTGTATAACCGGTAAGGCTGCTCTCGTTATAACTACGCTGGTTGATCGAATCGGTACGGTAGCGTGTACCCAGGCGGTCATAAAACTGGTTTACCGATTCAAAACGACTGTCTCCATCGCTGTTGTTGAGCGTGGTTTGCAGCCCCAGTGAAAGGGTACGCCCCTTGCGGCGGAATTTTTTGCGAAACAGGACATCATTGCTGAAGTTGAACGCATCGTTGTTGGTTGTACGATTATTGTAGCCCTCATTGCTCAGCAGTCCATCTTCACCCATCTGTGTATAGTTGCTGTTTACCCGGTTGCGCGTTTGCTGATATCCCAGCGAAGGATTGACTTTAATAGAATGAAATGAGTCAATAAAGTAATCGAATCCCAGGTTGAGCCGGTGAGAGTTGTTGTTATTGTCCTGAGTAGACTGCTGGTTGTATAAATAAGAGGAGTCGGGTAGCAGGTACTGCCGGCGCACATCAGAATTGACACGGGGATTGAAATGATTGTAGAAATAGTTGCTGGTAAAATCCAGTTTGGTGCCAATGATGTTATTATAATTGATGCCGCCTCCCCAGATAGTACGAATACCCCTGTTATTGTTGCCCATGAGCCCGGCGAGGGGGCTGTTGTCGGATATGTTCATGCTCACATTGCCTCCGCCATTGCGCATCATGCGCGACAGTTCGCCGGTAAAATTCATCATATCCATAAAAGAGAACCCTTCGGCGTTGTTATTGTTACCCAGTCCCACCACCGACATCTGTCGGGCTCCTTTGAATGAGTTGACATTGAAGCGGCCTTCGAGCCGGTCGCGGGTACCCCCACCTGCCATTATTTTTCCAAACGCTCCTTTCTTCTTATCCTTTTTCAGTTTGAGGTTGATTGTCTTTTCACTATTACCGTCATCAAAACCGGTAAGCTGGGCCTGGTCGCTCTGGCGGTCATATACCTGTACTTTGTCGATGGCATCGGCTGGCAGGTTTTTGGTAGCCATTTTGGGATCCTTGCCAAAAAATTCCTTCCCATCAACCAGCACACGATTTACTGTCTGACCCTGGGCTTTTACTGTACCGTCTTTATCTACCTGCACACCGGGCAGTTTTTTGAGCAGTTGCTCCACACTGGCATTGGGGGGTGTTTTAAAAGAACCGGCATTGTACTGCACCGTATCTCCCACCAGTGTAACCGGTGGCGCTTCGCTGCGTACAATCACCTCATCCAGTACTTTGGTACGGTCATTCAATACCAGTTGGCCCAGATCTGGCTGGGTGAGACTGTCTGTAATGGAAAAATGTATACTGCGGTTATGATATCCCACATGAGTAATAAGGAGGCGGTATTCACCAGTGGCAAGGTCGGTGAGTGAAAAACGGCCAGCGTTGTCGGTCATTACAAACCCAACAAGGGCGGAATCCTTTTTTTGGAGTACTGTGACCGTGGCATCTGCAACCGGTCTCTTTGCCAGTGTATCATATGCCACCCCCTTTACCGAACCCTTTTGGGAAAAAGCCGGCGAGGTCAGCCACAATAAAATAAAAAGCGTAAAGCAATATCTCATAGCCTGGTTTTTTTAATCGGCTACGAAAATATTCGCATTACGCTCCGGCCCCGGTTAATTTGGTTTGGATTAATGTTAATGAAGGTTAAGAAAAGTTTTAAGTGGTAAGTTATAAGTTTTGAGTTTTTTGATTTGACCCAGTATTTGACCTGGGCAAAAACCAGTTGTTTGAATCAGGGCAGAATGCTCTGAACACTGGCATTTACTTATTACTTAAAACTCACCACTCATAACTTAATCGACCATTTCGCCCCTCTCCGTATCCTCCCGGTCTTTTTCATAAATAAGCACCCTTACCTTCCATTCCATCAATTCGTACTGAAGCGAGACCTCGAGCCGCATCTTGTCGGTGATACGGTCGGGTTGCTCAAAACGGAGTACCGTGCTGGCAAATGTTTTTGACTCGGTAGGCTCCTGGTATTTTCCTTTGAGGTAAAAGGTCATACCATAGTCCATCTTTACAGCCATGTTGTTGAACTTCTGAAAAAGTGATTTGAACCGGGCGCGTGCCGTTTCAAAATCGTCTGATGTAAACATCAGTGCCTGCCACGAATAAATCTGTTTGTTCGTAGCAGAATACCGTGTAATGGTAACAGACTCTGCACCCTGTACAGCCAGGCTGCATTCATAATTCGTGTACTGCGGGTTTTCATCAATCACGGCACCCAGCATACTGTTGAACTGATGCGGATAATCGCGGATCACCTTCTTCATGTCTGCCGCAAATTCGCCGGCAACATTTGGTTTAAACTGAGCAAAGGAAGGGGAAAACGAAAGCAATAAGAGGCTGCAAGCCACTAGTGGTTTTACGAGTTTTTTCACGAGTATAGGATTAAACGGGTTAAATAAGCAGTGCAAATATTATAAAATATTCAATTTGTTACATAATTTACCGGAATTAATTACGTTAAACCAATTATCAAACATATCCAGATATGAAAAACAGAGGCATCGCTCATGCACATGAAGCAGCCAGAATCTATCAACGCTACTACAAACCCTCTTTCAACATCCTTCGTTTATTAAAGTCGGTACTGGCTGTTTTTATCTCCGGATCATCGCCTGCATCAGGTGGATTTGTCCGTCGCAAATGAGCTTTTCAGCATTTACTAACCCCTTGATTATACTGAAGTCTGCAACCTCGTGGTGCAGACTTTTTTTATTTAAATAAAATAAGCCGGCAATGCCGGCTTATTTATCAGGTACATTTTAGTTTTTGTTCTTACTGCACACGTATGCGGTCTGTATTGCGGTTCATCATGCGATTCATACCAGGGCCACCGGGCATCATCATCTGCTGACCACTATTGCCGCCCATGCGGTTGAGGTTAAACAGGAAGCTGACCATGAAGTAGCGACGCAGTACAATACTGCGGGTATCCTGCACATAGTTGTCGCTGGCTGTGCGGGCAATACTCTGGTTCTGATTAAGGATATCATTTACAGAAAATTTGATCTCCCCATTCTTCTTCTTAAATACCTGTTTGCTCAGGCTGGCATTCCACAAAGGAATATTCTGATTGTAGCCCTCTGCACGACCGGTATTGATCAGGTAGCTGAAGTCGGTAGAGAAAATAAAGCTGGCAGGAAGATTATAGGAGAAGTCGCCGGAATAAGTCTGTGTCCAGTAATCTTCGTTGAGGTTGGTATTTACGGTATACGTCACATCGTTATACGCCAGGTTGGCCCGCACACCTACATCAAATTTTGTTTTGTTGATGTTTACACCCACTCCCTGCGATACATAAAATGTCTTGGTAAAATTCTTACGTGCACTCACCATGCTCACATCGCGGGTATATGAGATATTATTGGTCAGATTCACACTCGATCCTTTCCACTTGGGGTTTTTGAATGGCAGGCCCACTGTAAAGAAGGCATTGCCACGATAGTACCCATTGAGGTTCTGGTAATTGGTGATCTGTACGGGACCGTTTACAGTGATGTTGTTCACTATTTTATTCTGCGTGGTGCTGAAGCTCAGGTTAGCCGCAATAAGACGGAAGGTGAGAATATTGAAGGTATTGAACCCGATGTTGAAGTTGTGCGAAAACTCCTGTTTCAGGTTGGGGTTACCGATCTTGATATTGAGTGTATCTGTAGCGTCAGGTACATTCTGCAATTGCGATACACTGGGTTGATTGGTACGTCCATTGTACGAAAAGCGCAGGTTTTTGCTGCGTGTGGGAGTCCAGTTGAAATTGGCTGTCGGGAAGAAATTGGTATATGACTGACGGGTAAGTGAGTCTTTTTGTGTAAGCGCCTGGTAGCTCTGGCTTTCCAGTGTGGCACGTTGTACACCTATACCAAACTGATAATTGTATTTCTTTTCCTGTACCCTGAAGTTGGCACCAAAGCGGTGGGCAACAAAGCTATTTTCAAAATTATTGGTCAGGAGCAGGTTGGGGGTTTCGTATTTCTGTGAAGAGGGATCAAAGTTGTAGGTCTCTTTTTCAGAAGTACTCTTATTGCGTGTATAGGCATAGTTAAGTTCCAGCAGCTTATTCAGACCAAATGGTTCTGTGTAGGATGTGCTGAACACATTGTTGTTGGTCGTTGTCTTTTGCTCATTGGTCTGATTTTGATTGACCGTGCGGTAAAGTATGCCATCCTGTGTATAGAAATCATTATTGGAATAGGTGAGGCCATTGCTGGTACTGCGGCCGATCGTGCCATTCCAGCCCAGGGTAAGCGTACGACCTGTTTTTCCGAATTTGTGGCGATACAACAAGTTGTTGCCCCAGTTGAAACCATCGCGTTCATTCTGGTTATTGGTACGTGCCGTTACAGCCAGGAACTCTTTGGCAGGAATCAATGAGCTGCTGAATGAAGTATCATTGCTAAAACTCTCCGAATGCTGCAGTGTGAGCGATGGTGTATACAGGATTGAGTTGGCTGAATCTATCTGGTATTCAAAACGCACATTGAACCGGTGATTCAGGTTCTTATTCTGCGAAATACTTTGTTTGTTAAGCGTGACCACTGAATCAGGATAAGTAGTGCGGCGCAACATGTCCTGCTGCTGACGTGTATCTGAATTGGACAGGAAATAGCTGCCTGTCAGCTTCATTTTGCCTGCCCATTCATTGCTGTAATTAAGACCGGCCGAAAGCGATTTGATGAGACCGGTGCTGCCGCCGCCACCGCCGCTAAACATGGCACCCATGCCGCCACGTACCTGCATACCACCCATCATTCCTCCACCCATGCCGCCGCCGCCAAATCCACTAAAGCCACCCATGCTGCTGATGATGTCGGAAAAAGAAAAGCCCTGTTTGTTGATGTTGTTGCCATTGAATAATATAGAAGTACGCTGATTGCCATTGAAGCGGTTAATGCTCAGGTTGCCTTCATAATGTCCTTTATCGCCATAAGCAACGAGTGCCCGGCCAAAGTAACCTTTGTTGCGATCCTTTTTCAACTTGATATTAATCGTCTTGCTGCGGCTTCCGTCATCAATCTTGGTAAACTTGGCCTGATCGCTCATATCATCAAATACCTGTACACTTTCGATCATGTCGGCAGTCAGGTTTTTGGTGGCCAGCTTGGGGTCATTTCCAAAAAACTCCTTGCCATCGACCAGCACCTTTTGTACGGTCTCACCCTGCGATTTCACATTGCCTTCCTTATCTACTTCCATGCCCGGCAGCTTCTTCAGCAGATCTTCTGCGGTGGCATTGGGCTGTGTGCGAAACCCGTTGGCATTAAACTGTACCGTATCATTTTTTACAACTATCGGAGCCTCATTGGTTACAATCACCTCACCCAGCATTTTGGTGGCCGGGAAGATATCGCCCAGGTCTACCGTTTTCTTTTCATCGGTAATGGCTACCTGGCGTACTGTTTCGCCATAAGTCTGGTGAGAGAGTACCAGCCGGTAATTGCCATTACTCAGGCCTTTTATTTCAAAAGTGCCCTGTTTATTGGTCAGCGTAAAGGTGACCAGGGAAGAATCTTTGGCGTGGAGCAGCGATACGGTGGCATCCGTAACTGGCTGTTTAGAAAGGGAATCGGTCAATTTTCCACGAATAATACCATCTGTTTTTTGGGCTTGTGCCGCAAGGGATAGTAAAATAAGAGCTAATGCAGTTAAAAATTTTCTCATATAAAAATATAGGTATACGAAATTAGACGTAAAGGGGCATAGAAGCCTGCGCCCATCTACGCAAAATGCATAGGGGAATAGATGAACTGCACAAAAGGGTCGATGAACGGGTCGCCAAATGGGCGGCCGGTCGGGACATTAACTGAAAAGGTACTCCACGTCTTCGCGGGTAAGACTTTTTACAAAGCTGGTATCATCGGCTATTAGTTCCTTGGCCAATGCCCGCTTTTTCTCCTGCAGCTGCAGGATCTTGTCCTCGATCGTGTCTTTACAGATCATTCGGTAGGCAAAAATATTCTTGGTCTGCCCAATCCGGTGTGTACGGTCAATGGCCTGTTGCTCCACCGCCGGATTCCACCAGGGATCTACAATGTATACATAGTCCGCAGCGGTAAGGTTAAGACCCACGCCACCGGCTTTGAGGGAGATGAGGAATACCCGCACACTATCGTCTTTCTGAAAAAGCTGAATTGCTTTTTCGCGATCGGGAGCCGAGGTGCTGCCATCAAAATACTCATATTTTACACCCAGCTCATCCAGTTTGCCCTTGATCAGGGCCAGCATACCCAGAAACTGTGAAAAGATCAGTGCCTTATGATTACTGATATTCTCGGTGATCTCGCGACCGATCTCTTCGAGTTTGATAGAGTGATTTTCAAACTTCTCTTCTTCATTGAGGATGGCTGGCGAATCGCAGATCTGGCGCAGCTTCATCAAGCCCTGCAGGATGGTAAGCTGTGAGCGCTGAATACCCTGCTCCTGGATGGTGCCAAGGATCTTATCCCTGAAATCATTTCGGTAAGCATCATAGATCTTCCGTTGCTCATCTTCCATTTCGCACCACAGGATCATTTCCTGTTTTTCGGGCAGGTCTTTGGCTACCTGCTCTTTGGTACGACGCAGAATAAAGGGATAAAGTATTTTACGCAAATGCTCTTTGCGGTCCTGCTCGCCAAACTTGTCGATCGGAATCGCAAACTCCTGACGGAAAAACTCCATGGTACCCAGCATGCCGGGATTCAGGAAATGCATTTGGGCAAAAATGTCGAATGTATTGTTTTGTAAAGGCGTACCACTCATACACAGCCGATGTCGTGCATTGAGCAGGCAGGCCGCCTTGGTCACTTTGCTCGAAGGATTTTTGATGGCCTGGCTTTCATCGAGTATCACATAATCGAAGTTGACACTCATCAGCAGCTTGATATCACTGCGCAATGTGCCATAGGTAGTGATGGTCACATTATGGTCCAGTATTTCTTCGCGCAGCCGGGTGCGGGTGGCACCATGATGAATGCGGTACGTCAGCTTGGGAGTGAATTTGCGGATCTCACTCTCCCAGTTGTAGATCAGTGTGGTGGGGCAAACAACCAGCGCTTTTACCTGTCCATGCCCTATCTCTGCTCTGAAATGTTCGAGAAAGGAAAGAGCCTGCACCGTTTTACCCAAACCCATATCGTCGGCCAGGATACCACCCCAGTTTACTTCCTTCAGGTAGTTGAGCCACTGAAAGCCTGCTACCTGATAAGGACGTAATATCATCCTAAGATTATCCGGGGGATCTATTTCACTGATCGTATTAAACTGGCGGAGCTTCTCATATTTTTCTTCCAGTTGTACGACCAGTTCTTCTTCATCGCGGTTTTCATATAGCTCATCAACCACACTCAGGTGATAGCGCGACAGCTTCAGGTTATTGCTGTTGCCTTCGCCCACCCTGAAGAGCAATGAATATTTCTTTAACCATTCTTCGGGCAGGATACCCAGCGTACCGTCATTGAGTTGTACAAACTGCTGTTTATTGGCCAGTGCACGTTTTACCTCTGCCACTGTCACTTTCTGATCGCCAAACACGATATCGACCTTGGCATCAAACCAGTCTGTATTGCTGCTGATAAAAATGCGTGTCTGTGGTTTGGCGGTATTGAAACGAAAGTTTTTCAGCGCTTCAAAACCAAATACCGGCGTGCGCATTTCCTTCATGGCATCTACAAACAGAAAGAACCAGTTGTTTTTTAAAACATCGGTTCCCTTCAGCGCCAGCGAGCCATTGTCTTCGTTTACAATAAAATTGGAATGCAATGCCTGCAGCTTGGCAATAAATACATTCTCGGCTTCGCGGTTGCGATGCACGATCAGCAGTTTTTCGCCCTGCGGCACTACAATCTCATCTCTGTCGCGCGACCGGGTTTCATATCCTTTATAGGAAAAAGATGGTTGAAAAACGAGGAAGTCTCCTTTTTCTACGAGGAAAAGTTTTACTTCGGGATCACCATCCTTTACCTCCTGTATGAGTGAGCGGTCAAAGTCTACTTTATACTCACGTGCCAGTGGCATCACAAATTCCTGCAGCGTTTTGCCCCATTCGTCTGCGGGTATAGTCATGCGGCCGCCGGGAAGAAATTTTTCTACCAGGTGTACCACTTCATTGTTCTTCCACAGAAACAGCTGATGGTTATAGAGAAAAAATAAAGGACTCACGCTTTCATTGTCATCCATATTATACTCCATGCTGCCGGCCTGTACCTTACTGATGATCTGGTAGTCGCCATTTTTTTTCACATTAAACTGCGGGCGGGCTTCTGTTTCGGCGATGGTGAGTGGCTGCAGGTTGGCCGTCTTAAACGATTTGCCTTCGGGCAGCAGATAATATAAGGGAGGGGTTTCGCGCGGGCTGTATAGTTGTTTCAAACGGGGAAAAAGATATTCAGCCACCAGTTCTTTTGTTTCTGCAGGCAGGTCATCTTCTTCCTGATGAATGATATTTTCCCAAATACCGGAAAAGGGAGAATTGCGGCTTACAAACTTATTGATCTCCGACTCCTGCAATTTCCGCAGCAGAGCCAGCAATGTGCGATCTTCTTCCGGTAGCTTTTCTGTATCTACATAGCGGCTGATATCGGCCTTTTCGGCTTTGCCGGCAAAGCCATCATTTTTTTCATTGGGCTCTCCCAGCAGGGCGTCGATGGTAAAATGCGGATAGGCTTTCTTATTAAAATTAAATACCAGGCCCAGGCGAAGTGATGGCCGCACGGTTTCTTCTTCTTCCGGCTCTGCCATCACAGGTTCTTTTTCCTTTACCGGCAACAGTACCGGCCTGTTTGGATTGGCCATGGGTGTTACCCGTTTGATGCTGCTGTCCAGCACGCGGAGAAATGGCTTGCCTTCTTTATAAGCAAACTCAAACTTGCCGGTAAGGTCATCAGACAATGAGTAACCATATGCTTCCAGCAATTTATTTTTTTCCTTATCCCAGTTGCGGATACTGTCAAAATAATTGGCGCCATAGGCATTGAGCAATTGCAAAAACACGATCACCTTGGGCAGACAGAGCGGGTGATCGGGATCATGGTAATCGCAGCTTGTATCAAAGTTGCGTTCTTCATTTTTCCGGATCAGTACGGCATATGATTTGCCATCGAGTATTACCGTGGCTTTCACCATCTCATTTTCGGCCTGTTCAATACTGGCTTTTTGTGTGCGCAGGTATTTTTCTGCATCCAGCATGGTAGTGGGTGAGCAGAGCAGCCGCAGTGTTTTGAGGTCAATGGTTTTCATTTTGGCCACTGTATGACGCTGATCATACTGCACTTCTTCTGCCTGCAAATGTCCCTTATCGATCATCTCCTGCAATTGAAACAATGCAGCTGTTTCATGACGGCAGATGTCACCGATATTGTACGGGCAGCTGCAACGCAATGAAAGTCCTTTGGGATCTTTGAATTTCTGGATATAAACCTTGTAGTATGTGGAGTAGCTATCGTCTTTTACACGGAATACGGCTGAGCCAAACAGGTCATCATATTCCACCAGCTCTACAAATCCTATTGCATGGATCTTCTTTCCGCGCCTGATCACTTCATCAGTTCCATGTGTGTATACGTACTTCAGCAAATGAGGTAATGCCATAAAAACATTTACAGTTCACAATAGACAGCACTCTTTTTTTGAGGCATATCCATGCCCCCGCTTCGAAAAGGGCAATCGGCAAATGTAAAGGAATGTAAATGGGATTTCCTTGGAAAAAAGGGAGCTTTTAAAAAAAATTTTGTTCCGCCAGCACTGCCAGAAAAATTCTTTACCTTGTATGGTTTTGCCCGGCCCGGACCACCATTACTGATGGGCAATCAGGCGGCCATCTTTATACAGCGGCAATACATTGGCAATATCCGGTGTAAGGCAAAAGCGGATATCTTCTATAAGTCCAAACCGCTCTACCAGGCGATGATAGTGGGTGAGTTTGGGCGCAAACCCGGTGAGATTACCTTTCTGCTTGTTGTACATCAGCTCGGCCATAAGCGAGCTATCGCAATGGATGGTGAAATGTTTTTTTATCTGGCTGATAACAGATCCTGCAAACAGGGTGTCTTCGAGGTTAAAACGATCTTTCCAGCCGGCACAACCCAGTACAACGTTTTTCTTTTCTGCAATCAGAAACTCACATACAGCGCTCAGGTTGGGGAAAGAGCCGGAAATGATGGTTTCTGCACCGCGGTCAAGCGCCATCTGCAGCAGGCGGGTACCATTGGTGGTAGTAAGTACCAGTGTACGGTTTTCGATAAAATCACGTCCGTATTCCAATGGTGAATTACCATGCGCCAGGCCATCTGCAATTTTTCCATCACGCTCACCGGCGGCAATGCCGTCAATACTGCGACTGATCTCAATGGCTTTGGGTACCGAGTCGACCGGTATTACGCATTTGGCACCATTGTAAAGCGCAGAGGCAATTGTGGAGGTAGCCCTAAACACATCAATGATCACAACAACACTGTTGCTGAGATCATAAAGGTGCAATAAAGCGGGCGATAGCGATGTATGCAGAGAGGGCTTGTTACTCATAATCAAGGCGGCAAAAATAATGTTTTTCGCCGGAAGGACCGATGTGCACGGGATGAATGACCGGGCCTCTTATTTATGCAGCAGCTTTTGCCATTTATCGGTTTCGGCAAATTCCTTAATGGCCTGGTTGCGCTTTTCGAGGAGGATTCTGAGGTAGCGGGTCAGGTAAAGCCGGTTAAAAACACGGCCGAACATACCATAGGGAGATTCGAACTGCAGCAGATCGATCATGATAGTACCATTATCGCAGGGTTTGAAATAATGCTCGTGGCGCAGCTGGCGAAAATCGCCTTCTACCTGCTCATCCACAAACATATCAGCCTTTTTCATTTCGGAGATACGGCTGCGCAGTAAACGGTTTTTAAACAAATGGCGCGCGCGCCAGGTCACCGTTTCATCCTTTTCAATAAGCCCAAAGCGTGTACCTGCCACTGCTTCTTCAGCAAAAGATGACATTGACTGCTTGTGCAGTTCAATACTCCGTGAAAGATCAAACACCCTGTCTGCCGGTGCAGCAATAAAGGTTGTAAGATGGATGGTAGGCATTTTCTTCATCTGGCTTTTGATTGTTTGGCAATCTCCCCACAGCAAAAATCCAACCACACCCGCTTCTATCAGGCAAAAGGAATACGCACTACGCGGGCCAGCAGTAATTTATCGCGCACTTTTATGAAAATTTCCGTGTCAATGGCGGCATAAGCGGTACGAACATATCCCATACCAATGGCTTTTCCGAGACTGGGCGACTGTGTACCACTCGTCACCACACCAATAGTGGCTCCGAGCTGATCCTTGATCTCGTATCCATGGCGGGGGATGCCGCGGTCAACCATTTCAAAACCTACCAGCTTGCGCTCCAGGCCATCGGCCTTTTGCTGCTGCAGGATATTGCTGGCAGTAAATGTTTTGGAGAATTTGGTGATCCAGCCCAACCCGGCTTCCAGGGGCGATGTGGTATCATCAATATCGTTGCCATAGAGACAGTAACCCATTTCGAGACGCAGGGTATCACGTGCACCCAGGCCAATAGCGCGGATACCGGCAGCGGCACCTGCTTCAAAAATAGCGGTCCAGATACGGTCTGCGTCATCTCCTTTATCTTCAAAATAAATCTCCACACCACCTGCGCCTGTATAACCGGTAGCACTGATCAGCACATTATCCACTCCTGCAAAACGGCCTTTTACAAATGTGTAATATTTGAGATTGAGAATATCCATATCTGTAAGTGACTGCAGAATGCGCGTGGCATTGGGGCCCTGTATGGCCAGCAGACCGGTCTTATCAGAAATATTGTGCATTTCCGCACCATTTGTGTTATGGCTGCTGATCCAGTTCCAGTCCTTTTCGATATTTGATGCATTTACTACCAGCATATAGGTTTTGTTGGGCTCAATGCAATAAACCAGCAGGTCATCCACAATACCCGCTTCCTTGTTGGGAAGGCAGCTGTACTGAGCCTGACCGGCAGTAAGTTTGGAGGCATCGTTGCTGGTAACACGCTGTATCAGGTCAAGGGCCTGATCGCCTTTCAGGATAAACTCGCCCATGTGGCTCACATCAAAAACACCGGCATTTTTACGTACAGCAGCATGCTCATCATTGATGCTGGTATAGCTGATCGGCATGTTGTAACCGGCAAAGTCAACCATTTTGGCTCCGAGGGCAATATGTTTTTCCGTAAAGGGCGTATTCTTCATAAATGCATTTTGATGCGCAAAGGTAAGATTAAGGAGCGAACGGTTGTTGGCCGTTCATCGTTTTTACACAAAAGAGAAAGCCCTGTTACCAGGGCTTGCCCACCCGATCGACATCGGGCTCAACTTCAACCGAATTTATACTAGAAGCTTTTCAGCAGGGAAAAAACTGTAGGCGACCCTATTTCCGTAATCACATCTTCCTTTCTCACATTTAAAGCACTACCGTCATTTTCGTTGCTTTCATCAAGCTGTTCGCGGCTATTGGGATGCTGGCTATAACGATAGCCTTCCTTTATTTCTGCACGTTTGCCATTGCTGTCTTTCAATGTGCGATCGGGCTGCATGGTATACTCCACATCGGGCTGCAGTTGAAAACTCCGGTCTTCATCCCACTCAATACCCACTACACGACCCTGGCGATAGCTGCGTTTTACCCTGAAATCGTTCAGGCTGAGCTTGCGGAACAGTGTGCGATCGAGCATGATCTTTTTACCTACAGGCACTTCAATATCCAGTACCACATGCTGCAGGCGGTATTTGCTGCTTTTATCAACGGCAAAGCCATTGCCCAGATCCAGCAGGTTGCCGTTGGACTGCACACGGTATTGAATATGTGACGCACGTGCGCGGGCTTCGGTTACAGTATTTCCATAAGCCACTTTGCGGAGGGTTACATGATAGTTGCTATCAGGGCTTTTGTCTACATTGAGCGATACAAAAGTGAGTTTCAGAGTATCATCGCTCAGGTCCCAGCCACCACCATCATCATTGATCCAGTTGTAGCGGCCACGGTATTCCAGCTCGGGTTCCGATACCAGTACAGTCATTTTTCCGCTGGCAGGTTGCTGTATCGTTTGTGTTTCCAGCACCTGGCCTTCTGAGCTTACATCACGCATGATGCTGGAGGCAAACATCACCACACATACCCAGCCAAAGGCCCAGAGTGTACCAAATACCCAGCCCAGGTAGCTGCCACGTGAGCGAACATTCATAATACGACGTACTACCCATACGATCAGTGCAATGAGGGGTATTATCAGGAAGAAAATAAGTGTACCCCATCCCCAGAGCTGCTGCCATTTGCTGGTCCATAAGAAATTATTGACCGGCCACCAGGCAATGCCGCCAAACAGTAAAGCCAGCAGCGCTACGAAAAGAGCAAAGGCAATGGTGCCTGCGATAAACAGGAAAAAGGCTTTGAACAATACACCAATGGCGTGACCCAGGCCAGAACCGCCCCTGCGCGCGGTTTCACCGACTTCTGAAGCAAAATTGCGGCCACGGGTTTGCGCAAAGTCGCGGGCGCGCTCACTGAAATTCTGCGCCGATTCACGCACTTCTTCGCCCCAGTCTTTCACTCTGTCGCGCATGTTGCCAATACCTTCCTGCACATTCTGTCTGATAGAATTAACATCGACCTTTTCGCCGCGCATTTCCATTTTTTCATACTGTGTGCGTGCTTCGGGCAATACGATCCAGAGAATGATATAGGCCAGCGTAAATGTGCTGGTGAGTGAGCCAAATACGATGTTGGGGAAGAAATCGAAATTATGACCCCAGCTAAACCAGTCGAGCATACTCAGCACAACGCTGAGAATAAGAGGAGCGGCAAATATCAGACGCACATTGGTAGTGCGTACATTGAAATAAGCAGCCAGACCTCCGGCTACACCACCCAGCATCCGGTCATCTGGATTGCGGTACAGTCGTTTGCCACCATAGCTATCAAGGTCGCGGGTGGGCAGTATCATCCAAAGCAGGATGTAGATCAGGAAGCCCAGTCCAAAACCACCAAAAGTGATAATAGCAAAGAGGATACGCACAATGGCGGGGTCTACATTCAGGTAGTTGGCAATACCACTACACACACCTGCGATGAATTTATCGCTGGTATCGCGATAAAGACGACCCTTTGCACGGCGCGTGCCCTGGTTGCTGTATTCCTGGCGGGGACCCGATTGCTTCGACTGCGACTGATTGTCGGCTTCTTCTTCGACAGCATCAAAATCTTCGGGCCGGCCCATGCTGCGAATGATCTCTTCCACATCCGCATCGGTAATAGCGGCAGCACCTTTACGCACTTTATCACTCATCAGTTCGGCCAGGCGGCTTTCAATATCATTAATGATCTCATCACGACCCTCTTCATGAGCAAAGTAGCGGCGCAGACTCTCGATATAATCCTGCAGCTTTTCATAGGCAGAATCCTCTATCGGTATGACGCGACCACTGAGGTTGATGTTAATAATCTTTTTCATGTCGGGAAAATTTTGGTTGAAGTCTAATTGATGGGGTTATTCGAATTTTTACTGGCGAGTGCATTTACCCCGTTTGACAACTCATTCCAGGTTTGTTCCAGTTCTTTATAAAACTGCTCGCCTTTTTCTGTGAGCGAAAAATATTTGCGGGGGGGACCCGAATTACTTTCTACCCAGCGATACGTAAGCATATCTGCATTTTTCAGCCGGGTAAGCAAGGGATAAAGTGTTCCTTCCAGGATCTGGAGATTGGCGGCACGCATCTCTTCCACGATATCGCTGGGGTAGGCCTCACCCCGACGAATGATGGAGAGAATGCAAAACTCCAGTATCCCCTTCCGCATCTGGCTCTGTGTGTTCTCTATATTCATACAACTAGGTTTGTTAAGTGCAACTGGCCGGTCCGGGCTTCAGGTCCGTGTTCTTTCCACCTCCGGTCAACCCTTTCCTGCCAATCACAAGACAAAGCTAAGGTGAAATATGGTACTATGCAACACATAGTACCATATTTTTAAAGGTAACGTTTAAAGCCAATTGCCGGTCTTTGATAAAACAGATTGATTTTCAGCTAAATAAATCAGAAGTTTGAGTTATTTATTTTTTTGTCTTTGGGATAAATGGAGAAAAAAGTGGATGAGTGGGGGGTTAAAAGTCAGGAAAATGGCCGGTCTGTGGGCTTCCGTTCGACTTCAACTGAGTAGGCCCGCGAAGCATCGCGGGCCTACATAACAAATTATGGGGGTGACCAGCCACTGATCACCGACCACCAGCCACTAATTTCAATATCTCCTTATCCGTCTCATCGGGCGATACAATCACATATTTGTCTACTTTATTGATCAATGCTTCATCCATTGCGTTTATCACCTGGCTGTAGCTGGCGTTTGCTGTTGGCTTTATCAGCAACATCAAGCCTGCACGGCCCTCTTTAAATACACCCGGCTCATCGAGCCATTTCTGCAATGTTCTGATCTCATCACCCACTCCTCCCCGGGGTGAGAAACTGCTGTGTTTCACCTGTTTTTCGCTGAGCGCCTTTTCTGCCGGGCCATGATAATAAAAGATGCCGTTGTTGCCATCTATAAGGATGGTAAAGGCAGCAGATTCGCCCAGTGTGGAGGGCGGCCCCTCTTTAGGCATATTGAGACGCGCAACATAAGGTTTGCTGAGTTCTGTCGTCATTACAAAAAAAGCTACCAGCAAAAAACCCAGGTCTACCATCGGCGTCATGTCGATCCGCAAATTGTTCTTTTTCATTCGGGCAACGCCGGCTCGCTGCCGCGCAGGCGCAGTGGTTTCGTTGATTGTGGCCATACTTTATTTTTTAGCTGAGACGATTCGTTGACCTTTTTCCACACTTTTGTCAGCCCGCGGGCTGACGGGAGTCATGCCGCACAGGCATTGTTATTGCTAGCTTTACAGTATAAATCTTTTGAAATGAAGACCATCATTGTTCCAACCGATTTTTCTCCTGCAGCTATCAACGCAATGAACTATGCAGCTGATATGGCATTGCAGATAGATGCCAGCCTTATGCTGGTAAATATTTACCAGATACCTGTTGCTGTTACCGACACACCGCTTGTAATGGTATCGGTAGATGAACTGCGTAAAGGAGCAGAAGATCGCCTCGCAGAAATGAAACAGGAGCTTTCGCATGTTACATCCGGCAAACTGAAAATTTATACAGAAGCCATACTGGGTGATGTAGTAGATGAACTGCAGGAGCTTTGCGAAAAGATCAATCCTTTTGCACTGGTAATGGGTTCTATGGGACATACTGCACTGGAACGTACCCTTTTTGGCAGCACCACGCTTACCGTTATCAAACATCTGAAATGGCCGGTGATTGCAGTGCCCAAAGGGAAAGAATATGGTGCCGGTATCCGGAAAGTTGGTTTGACCAGCGACTTTAAGGAAGTGGTGGAAAGTATTCCGTTTGCGGGTATCAAACAGTTTATATCCGCATTCAATGCAGAGCTGCATGTGCTCAATGTGGATTATCAAAACAAACAATTCAAACCGGATACGCCTGAGCAGTCTGCTCTGCTGCATACGGAACTCGAATCGCTGAAACCGCAATATCATTTCATCGAGCATCCCGATATCGAAGATGGTATCAATGCCTTTGCAGAAAAAAATAATCTTGATCTTATCATTGCTATTCCCAAACGGCACAAACTACTGGAGGGATTGTTTCGGAAAAGCTCTACCCGACAGCTGGTGTTTGAATCGCATGTGCCGGTCTTGTGTATGCATTGATACTAAAAGAGGTCCGCGATCGCGGACCTCTTTTTTATTTTTCGTTTCTGTGGTGTATTAAAACTCTGCGTTCTTGGGTGTACGCGGAAATGCAATCACATCGCGGATGTTTGACATACCGGTCACAAACTGCACCATGCGCTCAAAGCCCAGTCCAAAGCCGGCATGCGGCACTGTACCAAAACGGCGGGTATCCAGATACCACCAGAGCTCTTCAGTAGGTATATGCATTTCTTCCATACGGGCTACCAGACGGTCGAGTCTTTCTTCCCGTTGTGAGCCACCAACAATTTCACCAATACCGGGTGCCAGGATATCCATAGCGGCCACCGTTTTGCCATCATCGTTCTGCCGCATGTAAAACGCTTTGATGGCAGCAGGATAGTTGGTAAGGATCACTGGTTTTTTGAAATGTTTTTCTACCAGGTATCGCTCATGTTCACTTTGCAGATCCATACCCCAGCCGGTAATGGGATACTGAAACTTCTTTTTCTTATTGTGGTTGCTCTCCCGCAGTATGTCGATGGCTTCTGTATAGGTGAGCCGCTCAAATTCGTTGTTGACGACAAATTCCAGTTTTTCAATCAGTCCCATTTCGCTGCGTTTGTCCTGGGGCAATTGTTTCTCTTCGTCGGCGAGACGCTGGGCCAGAAACTCAAGATCCTCGCGGTTATGCTCCATGGCATAGCTGATCAGGTATTTGATAAATGCCTCGGCCAGGTCGGCGTTGTCTTCCAGATCATGGAAAGCCATTTCGGGTTCAATCATCCAGAACTCAGCCAGGTGACGGGCAGTATTGGAGTTCTCTGCACGAAACGTGGGGCCAAAGGTATAGATCTCACCAAAAGCGGTTGCCGCGAGCTCTCCTTCCAGTTGTCCGCTCACGGTAAGATTGGTGGAGCGTCCGAAGAAGTCTTCTGAAAAGTCGATGCTGCCATCTTCTTTCCGTGGTGCTGTACCATCGAGAGGCAATGTGGTCACTTTAAACATTTCACCTGCGCCTTCTGCATCGCTGGCTGTAATGATGGGCGTATGCATGTATACAAATCCACGTTCATTGAAAAAACGGTGTACGGCAAATGCGAGTGCGTGGCGCACGCGAAATACGGAACCAAATGTGTTTGTACGGAAACGCATGTGTGCCTGCTCACGTAAAAACTCGAGGCTTTGACGCATTGGTTGAATCGGAAACTTTTCAGGATCGCTATCACCCAGTACTTCAATGGCACTGGCAATAAGATCCATCTTCTGACCTTTGCCTAATGAAGGTTGTACAACGCCTGTCACCTTAAGGGATGCAGATCTGGTGAACCGTTTAATTAACGCTTCTTCAAATTTTCCCAGTTCAACCACTACCTGTATATTCTGATTGGTAGAGCCATCATTAAGTGCAATAAACTGATTGTTGCGAAAGGACTTTACCCAGCCCATAACTGTTACTTCCTGACCCGCGGGCTCCTGTGCCAGCAGGGCTTTAATTTTGATTCGTTTGTTGAACATAATGTGAAAATTGGGATAGCAAAGATAGCTACCAAAAGCTCCCGAATGCAAGGTTTTCAAGCTATTGGCGGGGTTTTCAGGCGTTGGGGTCCCGTCCAAATATTTTTGTTTTTACGAAATTCTGCGTATACTTGCAGCGGAAAGACGACTGGTTAGTTCTACAACTCCCTTAGATAAGCTCAT
Organism: Chitinophagaceae bacterium; assembly: GCA_047600605.1. GTDB lineage: Bacteria > Bacteroidota > Bacteroidia > Chitinophagales > Chitinophagaceae > CAYMZZ01. Next base: position 624,922 of record JASGKK010000003.1, read on the forward strand.
CAGGTTTTCCCATTTCCATTCAAAATAAACTCAACCTTTTTCATTTTTTTCAGACTTGTGATCGAGGCTTTGTGTTAAACTTCAAGACTTTGTATGTACGATATTCTGCAACTGAACGATATGCTCGTTCCTGAACTGCTGGACATTGCCGAGCAGCTCAACATCCCCAATGCTAAAAAGTTAGACAAGCAGGAGCTGGTGTACAAGATTCTCGACAGCCAGGCCATTGCCGGCTCCAAAGGATCTTCGGCCCCTGAAGAAAAAGGTAAGCGCAAGCGTATCATTAAAGCCAGCACCGGCATTACCACCGAAGAAGCTGTAGTGGAAACCACTGGCGGCGAAGAAGAAAAGAAAGTGGTTAAAAAAGCAGCCGCTGCAGCACCCGCCCCTCCCAAAAAAGACGACAAAGCCGGTGCTCAGAAAAGAGGCCGCAAAAAAACAGAAGATAAAGAAGAACCGGCCACTGAAACAGCCGCCCCCGAAGCAGAAAAAGTAACTGCAGCAGCGCCGGTACCGGCCGCACCAGCTGAAGAACAGGCTCCGCAACCACAACAACCCGAGGCGCCGGTTCCCAACAAAGTATATCCTCAACGCCGCGAACAACAGTTCAATATCGAATTTGACGGTGTGATCCTTTCAGAAGGTGTGCTTGAAATGATGCCCGATGGTTATGGATTCCTCCGCTCTTCTGATTATAACTATCTCTCTTCTCCCGACGACGTATATGTTTCTCCCTCCCAAATAAAACTCTTTGGATTGAAGACCGGCGATACCGTTCAGGGCGCCGTTCGTCCTCCCAAAGAAGGTGAAAAATATTTCGCACTGCTGAAGGTAGACGCAATTAACAACAAGAGCCCGGAAGAAGTGCGCGACCGTGTACCATTTGACTATCTTACTCCTCTTTTTCCTTTCGAAAAACTTAACCTGTTTACTCAGCCCAATGATTACAGCACCCGTATCATGGACCTCTTTACCCCTATCGGTAAAGGCCAGCGTGGTCTGATCGTGGCGCAACCCAAAACAGGTAAGACCATGCTGCTGAAAGCCGTGGCCAATGCCATTGCTGCCAATCACCCGGAGTGTTATCTGATGGTGGTTCTGGTAGATGAGCGCCCGGAGGAAGTAACCGATATGGAAAGAAGCGTACGCGCCGAAGTAATTGCTTCTACCTTCGATGAGCCTGCAGAGAAACACGTAAAGGTTTCTACTATCGCACTGCAGAAAGCAAAACGTCTGGTAGAGTGTGGCCACGATGTAGTGATCCTGCTCGATTCTATCACCCGTCTGGCACGGGCACACAACACCGTAGCGCCGGCTTCCGGTAAAGTCCTTTCCGGTGGTGTGGAAGCCAATGCCATGCAAAAACCCAAGCAGTTCTTTGGGGCCGCCCGTAAGATCGAAAACGGCGGTTCACTCACGATCATCGCCACAGCCCTGGTAGATACCGGTAGCAAAATGGATGAGGTGATCTTTGAAGAATTTAAAGGTACCGGCAACATGGAGCTTCAGCTCGACCGCCGCCTGGCCAATAAGCGTATCTATCCCGCTATCGACCTTACCGCTTCTTCTACCCGCCGCGACGACCTGCTGCTCGACCGCGATGTATTGCAGCGGATGAACCTGCTGCGCGTTTACCTCACAGACATGAATACCGAAGAGGCGATGCGCGAACTGCAGAACCGTATGAAGGGGACCAGGAACAACGAAGAGTTCCTGGCCAGCATGAACCGCTAAAAACACGTATAATTCCGCAAGGATCAATGAATAAAAGCCTCCTTTCAGGAGGCTTTTTTATGTCCGGATATACCATGTTGGCCGCCTTATCCGTTATTGATACACATTTTCCTTTGTAAAAAACCATACTGGCTCTTATCATGAGAACCTTTGTCCTGATCTCCCTTTTTATTGGTGCCGCCCTCACCGGCCGGACCCAAAAGTCGCTCACCGGCCTCTGGACCGGCTCACTTACCAACGACAGCTCAACTGCCCGTCAGGATCAGTCCTTCGAAATAGCCCTTACACAGTATAAAGAAAAAGTGTACGGTTACTCCCGCCGTACATTCATTGTAAACGACACCCTTTATTATGTATTGAAACGGGTAAAGGGTAAAGTAGATGGCGATGTCTGTGAAGTGACCGATGATGAATACATCTCCTATAATTTTCCCGGCCAGATAGATAAGGGAATCAAAGTGACCTATTACTTCCACCTCAACCAGCAAGACAGCACCTGGACGCTTGAAGGTCGCTGGAGTACCAATCGCATTAGGCGCAATTTCTATGCAATGAGTGGTACGGTAACCATGCGTGAAGAAACCAATCTCGACAATTCAAAGCTATTCGCCCACATGGAAGAGCTGCGAATGGCAAAAGAAGTTCCATTTTACGCAGCCTACAAAACACCTGTTACAGCTCCGGCAGCATCACCCGTTTCCAAACCGGCTGCCAAACCAGCAGAGACAGAGCTGGCCCGTGCAGAAAAACAAACACCCAAACAGGAAGAAGTAAAACCACAGAAAATTACCCGCAGGGAAGAAAAAGAACAGAAAAAACAAACGGCGGCACTCAATGCCGCGGCAGAAAAGAAAACAGAAGACCCCGATCAAATGCTGGTTTCTTCCAAAAAGACTTCAGAAAGCAACGCACCTTCAACCGTTATCACAAAACCGGTACCAGCAGAGACTGTGCCTGCCCCTGCATCTAACAAACCAAAGCAGGAAACAAACACCAGTCCTTCTACGGTTGCTCTTAACAATGCGCCCGTGATAAATATCCCTGCTGCTACCCGTAACCCCGTGGCTGCCGAATTTGTACACGAAAGGACCACTACAGCCCCACAGGTTGTAAACTTCCGGTCAGACAGTCTTTCTCTTGCTCTTTACGACAATGGCGAAATTGATGGAGACACGGTAAGCGTATTGCTCAACGATGAGGTCATTCTGTCGCGTCAGGGCCTTAAGGCATCTGCCATTAAAAAATCCATACAGATTCCCGCTGATAAAGACGAAGTGAAGCTGGTATTATATGCGGAAAACCTGGGACGTTATCCGCCCAATACCGGTTTGCTGGTAGTACACGACGGCGATGACGTATACCAGCTCCGTTTTACGGCCGATCTGCAGCAAAATGCGGTGATTGTATTCAAACGAAAGAAGAAATGAGTTAATTTGGATGAAGCCATTCATTACAGTCATGAACCGCTTCGCCATACTACTACTCCTGCTGATTGGTTGTACTCAACCGGTATCGGCTCAGCGCATTCAACGAAGTTTCATTTACTCACCACAGATAAAAGACAGTTTCCTGCTACAGGTACGTCTGCCCAAAGGGTATAAGGCCGGCACCGCTTATCATCACATCTATGTTCCCGATGGATCATTGAAAATGGGAAACTATATCCTGGGCAAAGACAGCAGCTGGCGAGCCGATGTTCCCGAAAACTGCATTATCATCAGCATTGCCCATACGGGCAACTGGCATGAGCAGCGGCAACGCGATTTTCTTCCTTCCGATGCAGGTGGATACAGTGATAAAAATTTTGGACATGCGCGGCAGTTTTATCTTTTCCTGAAAAACACATTGATGCCTTCTGTTTGGCGACAATACGGCGCAGCCAAAAGCAAGGCATTTATTGGTCATTCATTCAGCGGACTGTTTTGTTTGTATACACTATTTCAGGAAGACAAATTGTTTGACCGGCACTTTGCCATCAGTCCTTCTGTATGGGCCAATAACCGTGAGCTACTCAAAATAGAAAAACTGCATGCCGGTAAGAGCAGGCAGCTTTCCGGCCAGGTATCCCTGCTGGCTGGTGGCCTCGAAGTATTTAATAAAGTGTTGTCATCGACACGGGAGTTTTATGACACTACGCTATCGAGAAAATATGCGGGATATGCCGTTACATTTGGAACGATCAATAATGCTAATCATTATTCGATCATCAAACCCGGTGTTGACCGCGCCCTGGCCAGTTTCAAAAACTAGGCCAGCAACCCATCAATTCTTTTTGCCAGTTTGCGATCCTTTTCGGTTATCACATCTCCCGCATCATGTGTGCTGAGTCAGATATCTACAGTACTCCGCCTATTTTCCCATTGTGGATGAGGGTCTTAAAAAGATCGCAGGCGATTTTTAAAGGCTTTGAAAAAGTCAAGCCCTTTATTACATTGGTTGATGCGTGTGAGCGGTACCGCATAGCCGGCCTATCCGGATTTCACCTGCCTTATTCTCTTATTTTTTCTTGTGGTTCGCGAGGTGCCTTGTTTTTCGCCGAATGAGATTTTAAGAAAATACAACAACCAGAGGCCGGCGAAAAACACAGCACCGGCGAACCACATCGGCCCGCCGGCCGTGGAGGCAAAAAGATGGAATTAAAAGATTCTGGGAACAAGGAGGGCGATATCTTACCACGGGCCCATTCAATCATTTATGGTAATAATAGATTGGGTATCATTCAGTAGTTAATGCAATAACCCATCAATCCTTTTTGCCAGTTTGCGATCCTTTTCGGTTACCACATCTCCCGCATCATGTGTGCTGAGCCAGATCTCCACCGTATTCCACACATTCTTCCATTCGGGGTGATGATTGGCTTTTTCGGCTTCCAGTGCTACACGGGTCATAAACGCAAATGCTTCGCTGAAATCCGCAAACTGAAATTTTCGGTACAGTTTATTGCCGGCTTCTGTCCACATAGTTTATTTTTTAAAACACGAGATGTTCCTTATTCTTTATTTTTTCATGGGTCAGCTCTACAACGAGTTGTACTCCTGCAATGGACCTGATGGCGCCGATGTGTTGCTGAAGATCTTCATTGTTTACAATATCATCTTTCATCAGCCATAAAAAATCCAGGTGTTTGAATTCGGGCAGCAGGTACTCCCCTTCGTGTTGATTCTTGTACAGATAATGTGCCAGCGATCCCGTAGGTTCGAGGTATTCAAAAACAGAAAAAAAATAATCGCGTCGTTTCTTTTGCAGCCTGATCTCAATCTCATGATTGATCCGGAAATCAACACCCAGCAGGTTATTAAGCTGCCAGCAAAACTGATAGTCTTTTACCGGAGCCATGATACCCAGCAACCGGCTGTCTTCAAAAAAAGCTTCCGCCAGATCGTGGTTGTTGATGGATAGTTTAAGACTTTTATCAGACATGCCTCGTTTCTTTACGGTTTATTAAAACTGCACTTCGGCCTGCATATCCGCATTTCCGCGTTTGAATTTGATCACGGTTTTCTCGCCTTTATTGAATTTGTTAAGGGCTTGCATATAACTTTCTACCGAGCTTACCTTATGGTCGCCAATCTGGGTGATCACATCTCCGGCTTTGAGTCCGGCACGGGCGGCAGGACGGCCATCCGTTACACCATCGGCACGAAGCCCATTACCACTATAGGTATAATCCGGCATAATGCCCAGCGTCACTTTGAAAGAAGTGGCACGCGCCTGTTCTTCCCGTGTTTTTAAAAATCCGAGTTTCTGATTTTGTTTGTCCAGTTTGCTGATCACATTACTTATGTAATTTACGATATGCAGCTCTCCTTCATAATTGATGCGGTCTGCATCATCGGTTGGGCGGTGATAGTCTTTGTGCTGACCGGTAAAAAAGAAAAGCACGGGAATATCTTTCCGGTAAAAAGAAGTGTGATCGCTGGGGCCGGTACCGCTTGAATCAACTTTTATAGCAAAAGGCAGTTTCTTTTCCTGGGGATTGATCACCGAAGCCCAGGTGGCAGATGTACCAAATCCGCCAATCGCCAGCGTATGTGTACTGTCGCTCAGGCGACCGATCATATCCATATTGATCATATAGTTGACCGTCTTCAGCTCAATGGTGGGGTTTTCGGTATAATACTTACTGCCATAGAGACCCAGCTCTTCACCAGAGAAGGCCAGCAGCAGATAATTACTGTTTTTGGACTTGCTGCCCTTCAGAATGCGACCCAGCTCAAGCAGGGCGGCGGTACCGCTGGCATTGTCGTCTGCGCCATTATGTATCAGGTGCTCGCCGGTGCGCAGCATCGAGTTGCCATCTTCTCCATAACCGAGGTGATCGTAATGCGCGCCCAGCACTACAGTAGATGACGCTCCGTTATCAATGTATCCAACCACATTGTAGCCGGTACGTTTGGCTTCGGCCAGTTTTACCCGGAGTTTAATCTGCAGGCTGGCTGTGGGGTCATTGAAAAAACGGGTGGCCGCTTCTTTTTTTACATAAATCACCGGCAGGGGTAATGGCGCCGATTTGTCTTTGGCATCAAAACGAAGCTGGTCGTTGATATCAGATGTATTATATAGTATGATTGCGGTAGCCGCTTTATCAAATGCCTTGCGGGCATTGTTGCGGATATACTCCTGTACATCAAAATGCGGGTTCTGGCGGTTTTCCTCCAGCACTTCGCGAAGGTTTACAAACCAGGGCATATCTGCTTCCTGCAATGCAATTGCCGGTTGTGCATCTATAGATTTTTCTGCACTAAATGGAAGAGGAAAGAAATCTTTATCAACAGTGAGTGCCGTTCCATTAACGGAAAAAACAGTAGACGGATCTATTTTTTTTCCTTCATTCACTTCAAATGCCTGGTAATACCCATTGCTGCCTTTGGGAGCAATGCCCAGTGCAGAAAACTGAGCACTGATATATTCCATTGCCTGTTTTTCACCAGCCGTGCCGGTTCTTCTTCCTTCCATCCGGTCATCGGCCAGCAAACCGATATGTGAACGAAGGTTGGCGAGCGTCAGTTTATCGGCCTTTTTAAGTTTTTGGGCCAGGCCCTGCTGCACGGTCAATAACAATAAAAGTGAAGCGGAAACACGAAACAGGTTCATAGCGGGTAAAATTTGTAGTGCAAAGGTATTGATGCCAGTATTTTTTTGGCATTTTCGCCAGCTTATTCTGGCGGCAGGCAAGTAAGAACAATTTGCGGCTTACTTTGTCATTTAATCGTAATTCGTAAACGCATGTACGCCCCGCACTCTATTTTTGCAGCCTTTTACAGCCAGATTTGAAAAAGAAAACGCTTCATATTGCATTGGTTGGTAATCCCAACAGCGGAAAAAGCTCTCTTTTCAACAGCCTTACCGGGCTCAATCAAAAAGTGGGCAATTTTCCCGGCGTTACCGTCGACAAGCGTACCGGTAGTACCAACCTGGCCGGTATGGATGCCCAGATCATTGACCTGCCGGGTACTTACAGCCTTTACCCCCGCCGGCTGGATGAGTGGGTAAGTTATAAAGTGCTTTTGCAGCAGGATGCGGAGATCAGTACCGATGTGATCGTGGCCGTGGCCGATGCCAGCAACCTGAAGCGCAACCTGCTTTTTGCCACACAGCTGATTGATCTGAAAATGCCCGTAGTGCTGGCGCTCACCATGATGGATCTGGCCCAGAAAAAAGGAATACATATTGATCTGGCCGCACTGGAGCGCGAACTGGGTGTGCCTGTTGTAGCGGTAAACCCCCGGAAACATAAGGGGATCCCCCAGCTCAGGAAAGCAATTGAGCAAACAGCACAGGGATTATATAAACCCCCGGTCAATGATTTTATTGATGTAAAAGGACTTGCACCGGCTGCAGTAGATTCTGTAAAAAAATTGTTTCCCGCCCTCAGCGATTATGGTGCCGTTCATTACCTGATCAACCATGAATCTTTTGACCTGGGAAATCATGCGCAGGAGCAGATTGAGGCAATTGAGGCAGACCATCAGTTTAATCCCACCAAAACACAGGCCGAGGAAATTCTCAATCGCTATAGCCGCATCCGGCATATCATGCAACAGGCGGTCACCGAACCGGATCCCCGGCAGCAATCGCATTTTACCGAAAAGCTGGATAATCTCTTATTGCACCGCCGCTGGGGTTATGTGATCCTGCTGGCTGTCTTGTTTCTGCTTTTCCAAAGTGTGTTTTGGCTGGCCACCTTCCCGATGGACTGGATCGATGCCGGCACCGCCTCGTTCAGCAGCTGGCTCGGCGAAATACTTCCGGCAAACAACTGGACCGATCTGCTCATCAATGGCATCATTGCCGGCCTGGGTGGTATCATCATATTTATACCACAGATCGCCATACTCATCGGACTTATCACCATACTCGAAGACACCGGTTACATGGCCCGTATCAGTTTCCTGACCGACCGGCTAATGCGTACCGTGGGATTGAATGGAAAAAGTGTGATGCCCATGATCAGCGGGTTTGCCTGTGCTATTCCTGCTGTGATGAGTGCGCGCAGCATCGAAAACCGCAAGGAACGGCTGCTCACCATACTGATCACCCCGCTCATGAGCTGTTCTGCCCGTTTGCCTGTGTATACGATCCTGATCGGCCTGGTTATTCCCAATAAATACCTGTTTGGATTTATTGGCCTGCAGGGCCTGGTCATGCTGGGGCTTTATATTCTCGGTTTTGTCATGGCGCTCATTGTTTCCTATGTGGCCAAATGGTTTATCCATATCCAGGAAAAAAGCTTCTTCATCCTGGAACTGCCTATGTACCGCTCGCCACGCTGGAAAAATGTGTTGCAGACCATGTTTGACAAGGCGCGCATTTTTGTAGTGGATGCCGGTAAAGTGATCATGGTTATCAGTCTGCTGCTCTGGGCTCTCAGCTCTTTTGGACCCAAAGGAGAAATGCATGTGGCCACCGAACGTTATGAGCAGGCGCTCGCACAGCCGGGCGCTGATACCACAACTATCGAAAATGAATATGCCAATGCCCGGCTGGAAAATTCCTATATCGGGCATTTCGGTAAAACCATTGAACCGGTAATTGAGCCGCTGGGTTATGACTGGAAAATTGGTATCGCCCTGCTTACTTCCTTTGCCGCCCGTGAAGTGTTTGTGGGCACGATGGCCACCCTCTACAGTGTAGGCGGTGAGGAAAACGAAGGCCCATTAAAAGAAAAAATGAAATCGGCCGTACGTAAAGACGGCACGCCGGTATACACATTGGCCACGGGTGTCTCACTGCTTCTTTTTTATGTTTTTGCCATGCAATGTATGAGTACACTGGCCGTGGTAAAACGGGAGACCCGTAGCTGGAAATGGCCGATGATCCAACTGGTTTATATGACCTGCCTGGCCTACCTCATGAGTTTTATTGCTTACCAGGTTTTGAGCTGACCGATCAGGGTTGCGGGGCACGCCATTTATCGCGCGGTTCATAATGCTGGTATACCAGCGCTGAAAGTTTTCGCGCCAGTGTCCATGCCTCATTGGTACGCTGCCAGCTTATATCCTTATTGTTTTTGGTAAATAGGCAAAAGATGTAAGGGTTATGGGGTGCATTGACCAATAACACTTCGCTGCGGGCTGCATTTACACAACCATTCTTACTAAAGACTTCTATCGTGGGCGGAATCTGCGAGATTGCTTCTGCCTGATCCCAGTAATTGCGCCCCAGGCAACGCATCATGCGATCACAGATCGCTGACGTATACAACTTGCTGGTATAAATAAGTTCAAACAGGCGGGCAATCTCTGCAGGAGTCGTTTGTCCCCAACCGTACAGCGTACGGTTCGATTCCCTTCCCGGGGTGCGGGAGTTGACCCTCGTTTGCCGAAGGCCTGCACTATCCAGAATTTCGTTGATACGTGTACCCGTGCCGGCCAGCTTTTGCAACCAGAGACTGGCTGTATTGTCGCTGGTGGTGAGCATGAGCATAATGATTTTTTTCAGCAGTATCGGTTCACCATCTTTGAAGGATCCCAGAATGTCTTCGCCTTCATATAAAAGTGAGTCGCGGTAAATCTGTGCGGAATCATAGTGCAGTTCCCCTCTTTGTATTTTATTCATCACACCCAGCAGTATGGGCACTTTCACAATGCTGGCCGTGGGAAAAAGAGTATCTGCATTGATCTGTATCACCCTGCCTGTACGCAGATTTTTTACATATACACCCACATCACCATTAAAGCCCTGAATGGCCTCCTGAATTTTGTGCAGCAGGCGCTGATCTTGTTTTTGTGCGGCCGTTTGCTGTACAGTACCGGTCAGCGCGGCAAGGGCGAACAGGATAAGTAAATGTTTCATTTCAAAAAATCGGTTACGAGTGCACAAAAGGCAATGATGCCGGTTTTCATGGCGGTATCATCTACATAAAAATCGGCCGTATGGTGTGGTGGCGCTTTGGCAGGATCTGTTCCGGCAGGCATGCCACCCAGGTATAAAAACAAGGATGGTGCCCTGGTTCCATAATAAGAAAAGTCTTCGGCACCGGTCACCCATTCACGCTCCTGTACATGATCGTTGCCGAGGGCCTGCTGCAGTGATGGAAGCATGCGGCGCAGCAGAGCCGGGTCATTGTAGGTGACCAGGGTTTTGGTGTCGATGGTCACTTCTGCTTCGGCTCCCGATGCCCGGGCAATGGTTTCGGCCGTATGGCGGATGCGGCGATGCACATCCTGCTGCATGGTATTGTCGAGCGTACGGATCGTACCATCGAGGGTACAGGTTTCGGGAATGATATTGTTGCGTACGCCACCCTGTATCTTTCCCACTGTGATCACAACCGGACCACGGGTGAGTTCACTTTGCCGGCTTACGATCTGCTGCAAACCCTGTATAATCTGTGCCGACACAACAATGGGGTCTATGCCCAGCCAGGGTTGGGAGCCATGACTGCCGTGGCCTTTTACCTTAATAGAAAACCAGTCGGATGAAGCCATAAATGCACCGGACTTGTATTGAATGGTACCCACCGGAGTGGCTGAATTGATATGCAGTCCAAATACAGCATCTACTTTAGGATTATCCATCACTCCTTCTTTTACCATCAAGGCAGCGCCGCCCTCTTCCCCCTCTGGTGGTCCTTCTTCGGCCGGCTGGAAAATAAATTTGATCGTTCCCTTCAGCTCTTTGCGTAACGGAGCCAGTACTTCGGCCACACTCATCAGCATGGCTACGTGCGTATCATGACCGCAGGCATGCATCACACCTACTTCCTGACCATTATACGTTGCTTTTTCTTTTGACGCCCAGGACAGATTGCCCCGTTCTGTAATGGGAAGACCATCCATATCGGCCCGCAAAGCAATACAGGGTCCGGGTTTTGCGCCGCGTAAAATACCGACGACACCCGTTACACCCACTCCTTCTTTCACCTCCAGGCCAAGTGAACGGAGATGATCCGCTACCAGGCGGGCCGTTTTCACTTCCTGATTGCCGAGCTCGGGTTGCTGATGCAGTTGATGGCGCCAGGCAATACATCGGGACTCTACTTTATCGATAGCAGCGAGCAAGGGCTTGCTGAGCTGGGCCTGCAGATAAAAACCCGTTAGCAGCCCGGCAGACAAAAGCAACATGCGCATGTAAAAAATTTCCTGAATTTACCATAAAAATCTCTTTAATCATTTACCTTCAAACGAACGTGTAGACGGTTAGGCTTCTATAAAACTGCTTCAGTTTATTTCAGGAATGCTACTTAGACATTTACCTTTTCTAAGAGCTGTGTTGCTCCACAGTGTAACGGCTTTTGGTGGCCCGCAGGCTCATATTGCCATGATGATGAAAACTTTTGTGAAGGGCACACACTATGTGACTGAGCAGGAGTTGATGGAGTATAATGCTTTTTGTCAGCTGCTGCCCGGTGCCTCTTCGACACAAACGCTCACCCTTATTGGTTATAAACGGGGGGGCGTACCACTGGCAGTACTCACGCTTATTGTATGGATATTACCCGCCTGCATTTTTATGGGCGCGCTTTCTTTTCTGCTCCATTATATAGACCGTACGGCATTGCACAATGATATTTTTAAATTCATTGCCCCCATGGCCGCCGGTTTCCTGGTATATGCCTGCTATGCCGCTTTTCCGCATGCGATCAGGAATACCATTACCTGGGTGATCATGCTGATTAGCGGACTGGTCACTTTTTTCTTTTTCAAAATGCCGGCCGTATTTCCCTTGCTGATAGTGGCCGGGGGGATTGCGACCAACCTGAGCCGTAAACGTATACCACAGGTAGAGCAAAAACCGCGAAAAATAAAATGGTGGAATTTCTGGCTGTTTGGGATCATCTTCATTGCAGCCGGTATCGTGAGCGAAACCGCCAAAAAAAATGACTGGCCCGACCGTAAACCCATCAACCTCTTCGAAAATATGTACCGGATGGGCAGCTATGTTTTTGGCGGTGGACAGGTGCTGATGCCTCTTATGTACGAACAATTCAGTATCCGCCCCGATGCCATCCGTCAGAAAGATCAGAATGTAGTAAGAATTGATAAGGAAGACATGTATACCGGTATGGGTATCGTGCGTGCAGTACCCGGACCAGTATTTTCTATTGCCTCATTTGCCGGAGGCATGGCATTGAAAGATATGGGACCCGAAATGCAGGTGCTGGGTTGTGTCATTGGCACAATCGGTATTTTTTTACCCAGTGCGCTATTGGTACTTTTCTTTTTTCCGATCTGGAATAATCTGAAAAAATATGCTGCCGTATATAGGTCGCTCGAGGGGATCAATGCCTCGGTGGTAGGCATTATGATCGGTTCCACTTTTTATATCCTGAAAGATATTTCACTCATTACCGCACAGGCCATCAGCGCCATCAACCTGGGTGTGATATTAGGGACTTTCCTTTTACTCTGCTATACAAGAATTCCATCGCCGGTGATTGTGGCTATTTGTGTAGCCCTCGGATACTTTATAAGGTAAAGGGTAAAAGGCAGAGGATAGGTAGTAGAATAATAAGGTTCACCACGCATGGCCGACCTGCAAAATTCCTTTAATAATAGTAAAAGCCGGCGGGAATATTTTTATTCCATCCTCCTTCTGCCCTCAACCTTACTTATAACTTAAAACTTAGAACTCTACCTTTTATAATGGCCGGCACGTTCTATTTCCTCGCGCACGGCATCGGGTACCATATAGCGAATGGATTTGCCGGTGCGGATAAGCAGGCGAATTGTCGTTGCCGACAACTCCAAAAGGGGAGCCTGTAATGTATGCAGCTTTGCTCCAATGGTATTACTTACCGGGAAACCCGGCCGTTCATATACATACACCGGGTAATTCTCTATGATATAGGCGGCGTTGTGCCATTTGTGGAGATTCTGAAAACTGTCACTGCCCATGATTACGGAAAAACTATGCTCGGGATATTTTTCGGAAAGATGGGCCAGGGTAACACTGGTATAGGATGGGCGGGGCAATGAAAATTCTGCATCCGATACTTTGATCCGCTGATCTTCTGCAGTGGCCACGCGCAGCAGATGCAGGCGATCATATTCGTTGAGCAGGCTATGATTGGTTTTAAAGGGGTTTTGGGGTGAGACCACAAACCAGACTTTGTCTATTTCTGTTTCATTGAGAATATGGCTGGCAATGATCAAATGACCCGTATGCACAGGATTGAAAGAACCGAAATATAAACCAATATTCATTTAATATATTGACAATCAATCAATTATATCAACAACGATATGTGCTGCCTCGTCGAGGCGCAGGCTCAGCCGGTAGCCAGCCACCTGTACAGATACCGGATCACCAAGAGGAGCAATCTGCTCAACCGAAATCGTTTCGCCGGGCAGACAACCCATTTCCATTAATTTGAGGTGAATCTCGTGGCTGTTTACTTCTCTGATCACCGCATGCTGACCAGGCCTTAACTCGGATAATTTTTTATTCATACCAACACGGTTGGAGCAAAACTAACATTGATTTTTCTGCTTTGTTTACGAATTTTGAAAATATGCCATCCGCAACAAAATCAAATATTTGTTTCTTTTTTGAAACGCCGGTAACCCTTCGCAACCGCACACAATTGAAGCTGGAAATTGAGCGTATTTTCAAACGCCATGGCAAACGCCTGGGCTCATTGAATTTTATCTTTTGTACCGACAAGCGTCTGCTCGAGATCAACCGTCAGTATCTGCAGCATGATTACTACACCGATATCATCACCTTTGAATTAAATGCTCCCGGGCAACCAGTGGAGGGTGAAGTCTATATCAGCGTTGACCGCGTAAAGGACAATGCCCGGCAACTGACCCAACCGGTCTACCGCGAATTGCACCGGGTAATTTTTCATGGAGTATTGCATCTCAGCGGCTTCAGTGATAAAACCACTGCCCAGGAAACAGAAATGCGCCGCCAGGAAGACCTCTGTCTCAAGCGGTATTTTCAATAAGGTGGAAGGTTGAGGGTGTAGGGTAAGGAACTTTCCTGTTGGTCGCATTACAAAACGTTTCCCAAAAACGTGAACGGATACATTCCTGAATCTCAATGTGTAGGCGACATTGCAATGCAAGCCTGCAAACAAAACACGTCTCATAAAAGTGAAAGAGGATGCCTGGCAAGACTCTGAGTCAATCTCAATATTTCGCATCTCCCTGTCTCACATGGCGATGTGGGGCTACAAAACAAAGGCTTCTCAGAAGGGTAAAAAAGGAATTCCTGGTAAGAGTCAGATAAATGAGGTTTCCCCAACATTTTACAGCCCTCCGTGTAGGTCCGCATTACAATGCGGGCCTGCAAACAAAATGCGTCTCATAAGAGTGAAAGGATGCCTGGTAACATTCAGAGATAATCTTAATATTTCGCATCTCTCTGTCTCACATGGCAATGTGGGGCTACAAACAAAATGCTTCTCCAAAGACGATAAAAAGAAACCCTCCCTGTTTCACGTGAAACTGGATGGATGAATATTAAGAATCGACTCTTTTGATCATGTAGACAAAACACCATCTCGTTCCACGTGAAACAAATACCACTTCCTCCCTTTAACTACTACCCCTCCTCCTTTTATCCGGTTCCACGTGAAACACACCTCTGCCCTTTCCCATTAACCTTTCACCTTAGATAAAACCTTAGAAGAAGCTCGAACGGGCCGGGTATTCAATGTTCCACATGGAACATATGCCTTATCCGCAGTGTTTAATTGCTTTACCTTTGCCAAATGTTTCCAAGTTATGATGTAATAGTAGTGGGTGCGGGCCACGCAGGCTGTGAAGCAGCCGCAGCAGCGGCTAATCTGGGCTCAAAAGTGCTGTTAGTGACCATGAATATGCAGACAATTGCCCAAATGAGCTGTAATCCCGCTATGGGAGGAATTGCCAAAGGGCAAATAGTGCGGGAGATAGATGCCCTGGGCGGATACTCCGGGATAGTAACAGATTTGTCCATGATTCAGTTCCGCATGCTCAACAGGAGTAAGGGGCCAGCCATGTGGAGTCCCCGTGCGCAAAGCGACCGTATGCTATTTGCTGCCAAGTGGAGAGAAATGCTGGAGAATACACCCAATGTTGATTTTTACCAGGATATGGTAAAGGGGTTACTGGTGAAAGACGGCCGGGCCTGCGGTGTGATCACCGGATTGGGACATCATATTGAATCAAAAGCAGTGGTGCTCACCAATGGAACTTTTCTGAATGGGGTTATACATATTGGTGAAAAGAACTTTGGAGGAGGGCGTGCTGCAGAAAAAGCCGCCACAGGTATTACAGAACAATTGGTTTCCCTTGGCTTTGAAAGCGATCGCCTTAAAACAGGCACACCACCACGGATTGATGGACGTAGCCTGGACTATTCCAAAATGGAAGAGCAGCCAGGTGATGATGATGTCGTTGGGTTTTCTTACACTGATACAGCTAAGCCTACACAGCAAAGAAGCTGTTGGATCAGCTATACCAATCAAACAGTCCATGATATACTGAAAACGGGTTTTGACCGCAGCCCTATGTTTGCCGGAAGAATTGATGGAGTCGGTCCCCGCTACTGTCCCAGTATCGAAGACAAAATCAACCGCTTTGCAGAACGCGAACGTCACCAGCTCTTTATCGAACCTGAGGGATGGAATACCGTAGAAATCTATGTAAACGGATTCTCAACCTCCCTCCCCGAAGACGTACAATACAAAGCCCTCCGATTGGTTCCCGGATTTGAGAATGTTCGCATCTTCCGACCCGGCTATGCTATCGAGTATGACTATTTTCCACCCACACAACTAAGACACACATTAGAAACAAAATTAATAT
This sequence comes from Chitinophagaceae bacterium, assembly GCA_047600605.1. Taxonomy (GTDB): domain Bacteria; phylum Bacteroidota; class Bacteroidia; order Chitinophagales; family Chitinophagaceae; genus CAYMZZ01. The sequence continues at coordinate 640,896 of JASGKK010000003.1, forward strand.
CTAATTTATTCTTTGCGGGACAAATAAACGGAACTACAGGCTATGAAGAAGCGGCTTGCCAGGGATTAATGGCCGGTATCAATGCGCATCAGAAAGTTAAGGAACTTGCCCCCGTGATTCTGAAACGGAGTGAAGCCTATATCGGTGTACTTGTCGACGACCTCATCAGCAAAGGAACCGAAGAGCCATACCGGATGTTTACGTCCCGCGCCGAGTATCGTACGTTGCTCCGCCAGGACAACGCCGATGCCCGACTCACTCCACTTAGTTATAAACTGGGCCTGGCGACCCAGGAGAGAATGGATCGTGTATTGGAAAAAACACAGCAGGTACAGGAAATAAAAGACTTTCTGAAAAACAATACCGTCACACCTGATCAGATCAATCCTTATCTCGAAGGACTCCAGTCCTCTCCTGTTGCAGAAAAACAGAAACTCGAAAAAATATTGCTACGTCCCGATGTGGAACTTGATTCACTCGCGAAAGCAGTACCTTTTCTCGCCGAGGCACTCGCACCCTATACACGCGAATCTGTCGAGCAGGCCAGCATCCAGGTAAAGTATGATGTATATATAGAAAAGGAAAAAGAGCTGGTACTGCGAATGAGCCAACTCGAAGACCTGGAGATACCCGATAGTTTTGATTACAAAAAAATTCAGGCACTCGGTAATGAAGCGCGGGAAAAATTAAATCGCATACGACCCCGTACACTCGGTCAGGCCAGTCGCATCTCGGGCATCAACCCCAGCGATGTGCAGATATTAATGGTATACATGGGTCGTTAAGCACCAGCGCTGCCGGCCCGTGTATTTACAGAATTTCCTTCTACCCCTTTTATAATCCCACGGCACTGATCCGTACCACAGCGGCATTCGAAGGGTTCCATGCTTTCGTCGAGGAAAGAACTATAATCGAGGGTAAGCTCCTCATGTATTCTAATATTTCTTAATGCGACAACGTTTAGTCCATCCATGCCTGTATTCGCATCGCAGCTATGATTTTGCGGAGACCATTCGGCCGGGTTATCATCCCACAGCACAAAAACCTCCGTGCTTAAGGCATAAGCATATCTCCGGAAGTTGAGTTTCTGCTCTTCATTCCAGTGTTTCTCTACGTAATCCCGTGTCACTATCCGATGCTGACGTTCTTCTCCCTGAAAAACAATTTCTCCCTTTTTTATATGCCGGTTGGCATAAATTCCAAATCCGGATATGGAATTACCTCGCATTGTAAACGGCTTTCGTTTTCGTTTATGCCGCGCAATACCTTCCGTAATAATATGGTCGAGAAATCCTTTTTGCCCCGCTTCATCAAACTTCAGGATAAAATCGGCAGAGCCTTCGTATCCATCTGTATAAAAGACAGAACAGGTAAAATTTATTTCCAGGAAAAAAATCTCGCCTGCATCGTTGACGCGAAAATCCATTCGTGCATATCCTACACCATTGAATCCTTTAAAAATACGGCTGGCAGCCTCTCTGAGTTTTTTATCCAAGACAGGATCCGTACAGGGGAAGTTACAGTCAGGATGCAATTCAGACGTCTTTAAAGAATATGTTTTGAAAAATTTTCCTTCCGGAAAAACATATTCTACCGGCTTAAATACCCGGCACGACTTACCATCACTATTGGCCGCAACCAATACGGTAAACTCGCGGCCATCAATATACTCTTCTACCAGCAACGGCCCATAATCATTAAAGATCTCAACTACCTTATTCAACAGGTCCTGTTTGCTATACAAAACAGACCGTTCATTGATACCCAGGCTGTCGCCTGCTTTGGCGGGCTTGATAAATAACGGATACTTCATAAACTCTTCGACACGGTCAATATCTTCCGGTTTCTCTATTATAAAATAGGCCGGGGTTGCGACTCCTTCACAGTAGGCCACATATTTCATCAATTCTTTTGTGGGATCGTATACCAATGCGGTGGGCCCGGTATACGGAAGATCAAGCAGATCAAGACTATGAATAACATCAATAGAAGGCACCTCCCACTCGAGATACCCCTCGCACAGGTTTATAAAAATATCGTAGTTCTTTTTCTTCAGCTCTTTGAGCTGCCGGTACGTCGTGAGTTTATTCAGAAACACATGGTCAACTTCGGCATCGGGCAACAAAACAGACAACTGCCGCGGCGGGTCATAATTTTTGTAATCCACACCAGTAGTAGAATAGTCTGGCTGCAGCACACAAACGCGCATAGAAATATATTATTAAATGAATCGGAAAATATTAATAAGAAAGCCCCCTTCGGCTAAAAGCATCATCAATGATTGATTTCACTATCTCTGCAAATGAAACCCCAGCGAAGCGAAGTATTGCACCGATCGAAGTATAATTTTCATCTTCACTCAACCCACACTGTGCATTTACTTCCAGCACAAACAATTTACCGGTCTCCTTATCCATCCGGATATCGAGCCGTCCGTATCCAACACCTTCTACAGACTGATACGCGGCTATACTGATTTTGTTTAACTCCGCATCCAGTTCCTGCTTCACAGATTGATACTCATAAAAATTTGCATTGCCCGGCATTGGTTTTTCATCTTCATAAATTTCCCATAACCGGTCAAAGGACAAAAACTTTTCTTCATCCGGAAGACTTTCATGAAAAATGCGTTCTACCGCCGGATAGCAGAATGCCTTATTGCCTGAACCCACCACGAAAGTGGTGAATTCACGGCCAACTACAAATGACTCGGCCACCAGTCCATCGACCAGCAGATTCCAGCCCCTGTACCCAGCCTCAATCTCCCGCACCCGATCTTCCATTTCTGCATCCGTGTAAACCACATTTCTTACAGACACTCCCATGCTTCCACCAGAAACAGCTGGTTTAATAATAACCGGTGCCCCCAGGCTTTTGGAGAGTCCGGCGTCCAGATCATCGGCCGATCGGATTTCTTTCCACCGGGCTGTTGGCACCTTAGCTTCATCAAACGCCTGCTTCATGGGAATTTTAGAAGTGGTGATGCGGTAAAAATGCTCGGATGCTCCCGTATAGATCAGCCGTTGTTTTTCCAGTTCGGTAATCACAGAAACACCCGGCGTGCCGTTGATCTCATCACCATCACATAAATTGAGTATAACAGGCACCTTCCGGCCAGATCGTTTCCGGATACCCGCAATTATTTCACTATAGTTGTTGATAGTAACTGGCTGCCATATCCAGTCTGCTCCCAGGAGAGAAAACGCTTTCTTATATTCCTCGATACTTTGGGAAAAATCGTAGTAATACTGAAGATTCGGATCCGAGGTTTCGAGATGCGGCGCCAACACCCAAACCTTCAATTTCCGGATGGGTTCTGCACTGACCTTCGATACTGCCCTGCGCTTAAGCCCTTTCTTCCCGGTTTCTGCGATCATTCAATTGCTGTTGTATAAAACGTGTGAGTTTGTACTGATCTAATACATCCTGACTCAGGTGTGCTGCTCCTCTAATCTCTCCCAGGCAGCGGTTACTGCCGCAAAGACATTGAAAAGGCTGAGCCATACTCCACTCGGTAGATGGATAGAAAAAAGTCATTTCATCACCGGTTTCTATTGGTTTCAGCGCAATGATCTCATAGCTGTAAGTATCAAAGAAAACATTGGGATCACAACTATGATTAATATACTGAAGATGCTCCGGCTCCAGTAAAATATGCTGGTCAACACCAATTTGCACGGTGAGATAAGATGGAGTTGATACTACCGCCCCGGCACTGAATTTCGTGATTACATCCCCGGGCTGATACGATCGCTGTGCAAAAAATGCTTTCTGGTTGTTGGAGGTGTTTTGCCGCACTACGGCAAAATGATGATCGCTGATGGTGAGGTAGGCGGGGCTTGAGGCGGTTACCATATTTTAATTGTTATGAAAAGATAATTATAAAGCATAAACAAAAATATAAATACGCTATAAATGTGAACAACTATGACAACAGGTGGAAAAGCTCATATACAATTATCATACAACGGTCACCACTGCTTCTTCTCATTCATCCCCCCATTGGTGACCTTTTTTAAATATTCCGATAAATAAAAAACGCTTTGTATGAGACTAACTAACCTTATCCTGCTATTTCTACTCCTGGCTATATCCTGTTCGAAGAAGAAAGACGACAAACCTGTATCAAACCTAAAACCCTGGGATGGACGCTATACCGTAACCGGAACCCTGGTCGACTATACGGAAGCCGTTATTGCTTCAGCCGGACCCAGAGAATACTCTCTTTCACCCGATGCTTCTGGCAAAGCGCAGGTCTTATGCAAAGACCTGGGTTTAAATGCACACCTTATTACACATGGTGGTTCCCTTTCTTATTATTCAAGGTTTGGCCTGATCATAACCATTGATCCACAAACAAATAAAATCACTGGTTTAGTTAATTCCTATGGCCAGCCCTCTGCCAATGGACGTTCTGCAGTTCTCGATCCATCTGGTACAAATACGTTTGACCCGGCAACAAAAACACTGAAAATGAGATACTGGATGGATGAAACCGGGGTTACGGGACACAAAGCAGCTTTTGATGAAACCTGGACTTACCTGGGACCAAGGTAAAGTCATCACAGCGCGGTTATGCACCAGGTTGGAGACAAATACCTACTAATGGGTATTGCAAAATCCGGGACTTTGGAGTTTTTTCGATTAAAATTCAGAAAATGCGATCCCTCCTTTACCCACTTTGTCTGTTATTGCTCTTTACCGGTATGCAGGCAAATGCCCAAACAGTCAGTAAAAAACTCAAACAAACTCAGGAGCTACAGATGCAAAAAACCGTCGATGACGATATGCCTGGTACGAGAGGCGCATCTGTGGTTTGGCATCCGGTACTTAAACAATATTACGCTGCCTTTGCCGGCAACACAGGCTACCCGCTCGCCGTGTTTGATGAGAAGGGTAAACGTTTAAATGAAGAAGACCTTACCACCATGATGGACGTACGTGGCCTCTGGTACAACTCCGCTACTAAACAAATCTGTGGAAATGGATACGATGCGCTGGGGTGGTTCAATTACCAGCTCGACAAAAAAGGTATCCCCACCGATGTTGAGAACATTACTGATGATAGCCGCCAACCGAATGCCCAGGCTGTAGGTACTTATAACTTTACCGAAAAACAGGTCCTATTTCTCGGAGGCGGACAGGTCTATAAATACAATAGTAAAGGCGAGGCTGTTGATTCAGTGGCCATACATTGGGGAAGAAAGAAAGCAGACGGTCCGGGCGAAGACGAGGACCCAACCCTTTCACACGAAGATTATAATGCTACCTCATTGATCTATACGGGTATTAAAGGTCAGGAGCTCGGCGTTCTCAATGTAGCCGAAAACCAGATAGAACTTTATGACATCAAAACAGGTTATCTCATCAAGCTGCTGACACTTCCGGAAACCGCGACTCCTGAACTCAGTTTCAACTTTGCCTATGCGAATGGCACTTACTGGCTTTTTAATATGGAAGAACGGAAATGGATAGGTTATAAATAATCCTCCGATTCATCCGCATAACAAAAACCTATAGAATGCAGACCCGGCACATGCCGGGTCTATTCGTTAATACAATTGTTCTGTACACCTGAGAATTGGGGGGCAGCGAATCACCGCCTCATTGATTTTCAATCCTTGCTCTACCGACTGAGCTACCGCAATATTCTTTGATCACATAAAAGATTTTCAACGCTGATAAACAAAAAACCTGTTACTTCTCTAACTGGCTTTCGTGCTGTGATCCTGGGGCTTCGGGAGGGATCGAACCAACAAACCTGCAACATCAGTTTCTTACCCTCTTCACCGACGGCAAACAAAAAAGCCTGCTACTTTTGTAACAGGCTTTCGTGGTGTGGGGCGGGATCGAACCGCCGACTCAAGGATTTTCAGTCCTTTGCTTTACCGACTGAGCTACCGCACCATCCTTTAATCATTTGACTTAAAGCCAAATGCGGGCTGCAAATATAGGCTGATTCCGCAGAAAACCGAAAAAAACGGTGAAATAATCCTGATTTTTCGGTTTTACATGCCGTATTCGCTCAAAAACTTGATCCGCATGATTTTCAACTGCTCCCAGTTAAAATTATGCTCCGAAAGCTCTTCCTGGGCTACCTGCAGCGAAGAGGTATCACATCCTTTAAAATATTCAATGATCTCATCCTGCTCAGTTTCATCAAGCATCTCATCAATTGCATAGTCGAGGTTGAGTTTGGTGCCGCTGGCCGCAATGGTTTCCATTTCTTCCAGCATTTCATCCATACGCCAGCCCTTATTGCGCGCAATGGTCTCCAGGCTTACCTTTTTATCAGTGTTCTGAATTATATATACCTTATTGCCGCTCTTATTCACCACGCTCTTCATCACAAAATCGTCGGGCTTCACAACATTGTTTTCCTCTACGTAGCGGGCCACCATTTCCACAAATGGCTTACCATAACGAATGGCTTTGCCCTTGCTGACTCCCTGGCATTTTTCCAGATCCGACACACTGGTCGGATAAAGCGTTGCCATATCCTGCAGCGATGTTTCCAGGAAGATCACAAATGGCGGCAGGTTCTTCTTCTTTGCTTCTTTCTGCCGAAGCTCTTTCAGCATTTCAAAAAGCTTTTCATCCGTAGCACCACCTGTACCTGCCTCGCTGCCTTCTTCGTCATCCGCATTGGCCTCTTCATACAGGTTGTTGAGTACAATCTTGAACGACTTCGGTTTCTTCAGAAATGCCTCCCCCTTCTTCGTAAACTTCAGCACACCATATTCTTCAATGTCTTTACTCAATAATCCATCGAGCAGCATCTGGCGTATCAGCGAATTCCAGAAATGTGGTTCCTTATCATTGCCGCTGGCAAAGACATCGAGTCCTTCGTGGCGGAACATCTGTATCTGCGGTGTAAGTTTTCCACCTATGATCTGCACCACATATTCGGTGGCAAACCGCTCATCGAGTGCGCGTATGGCTTTCAACACGATGACCGCATCTTCTTTGGCCTCCACTTTTTCTTTCGGATGTTTACAGTTATCACACTCTCCACAGTTTTCTCTTTCATATTCTTCGCCAAAGTAGCTCATCAGTACTTTGCGCCGGCATACACCTGCTTCAGCAAATGCTACAGTCTCATTGATCAGCTGTGCCCCTACTTCACGTTCGCTAAGCGGTTTGTCACGCATCAGGTGTTCCAGCTTGCTTACATCTTTATGCGAATAATAAAGTATGCAACGGCCTTCTAATCCATCACGACCGGCACGACCGGTTTCCTGGTAGTAGTTCTCAATTGATTTAGGAATGTTATAGTGAATCACAAACCGGATATCTGGTTTGTCGATGCCCATACCAAAGGCAATTGTGGCACAGATCACCTGCACCTCTTCATTCAGGAAAAGATCCTGACGCTCTGCACGAAGCTTGCTGTCAAGGCCCGCATGATATGCCACGGACTTTATTCCGTTTGCATTCAGCAGATCGGCCAGCTCTTCTGTTGTCTTGCGATTGAGTGTATATATAATACCACTCTTACCCGCCATCCCCTTAATGATACGCACAATACTCTCATCTGTCTGGGCTTTCTTAATCTTGGGCAATACTTCGTAATAGAGATTGGGGCGGTTGAAAGAAGATATAAATACATTGGGATTACGCAAATCCAGGTTCTTCACTATATCACTCTGCACTTTTGGAGTAGCGGTGGCAGTAAGAGCAATAACCGGAATATCGGGGTTGATCTGTATCATCATTTCCCGCAGACGGCGATACTCTGGCCGGAAGTCGTGTCCCCACTCAGAAATACAATGGGCTTCATCCACTGCAAAAAAAGATATTTTCAGGTCGGAGAAAAATTCCAGGTTCTCCTGTTTGGTGAGTGTTTCCGGAGCTACATACAACATCTTTGTCTTACCCGACAGCAGGTCATCATGTACTTCTTTGATTTCTTTTTTGGTAAGGGTTGAATTCAGAAAATGCGCTACTTCATCGTTGCTGCTATAGCTGCGCACCAGGTCAACCTGATTTTTCATGAGTGCAATAAGGGGAGAAACAATGATAGCAACTCCCTCACTTACCATTGCCGGCAATTGATAACACAGGCTTTTACCTCCTCCGGTAGGCATGATCACAAAAGTATCATGACCGGCAAGGAGAGATTCGATCACCTTCTCCTGTGTGCCTTTAAACTTATCAAAACCGAAATACTCCTGTAATTTTTCGTGCAGATCGAAACGGGTTTTACCAGAATCAGATTCCTTAACCTTTGCCGGCTTACGTGAGCCGGATTTTTTGACTGTAGATGTTGCCATTATTCATTTATTACTCTACTGCCGGCAATACCGCCGGTTTGCCCACCAGCACTTGTGCTTATTAAGATACTCATTTTCTTGCTGTTGACCAGCATATTAATGAATATACATACCTAGAATGGTCCCCACCGGACCCGAGTGACGTCGCAGCAATCCTTCGCACTAGCTAATCAGTGGTAAAAAGAGGACTGCGAATTTACACCAGAATTGGCGTATTCCGTAACCCCTGATCGTTAAAATTGATCCGGCTGACAATAGAAAACGCCCGTTCGTAACAAAAGCTATAATTTTGCCGCATTGTACAGCAATTAGTTATGTCTATCCAAATCGCAGAAATTGCCCGCCGCACTATTGAATTAGAAGCACAATCGATTGAGGGTCTGAAAGCAGCCATCAACACAGATTTTGAAAAGGCTGTCAATGCCATCGCAAATTGCGCTGGCCGGCTGGTTGTTAGTGGCATCGGCAAAAGTGCCGTCATCGCACAGAAAATTGTAGCCACCCTTAATTCCACCGGCACCCCATCCATCTTTATGCATGCCGCCGATGCCATTCATGGCGATCTCGGTATGGTACAGGAACAGGACATTGTACTTATCCTTAGTAAAAGCGGAGAAAGTCCGGAAATCAAGGTACTCGTACCCCTTATTAAAAATTTTGGCAACACACTCATTGCAATGGTAGGAAACACACAATCCTACCTTGCACGTCAGGCTACACTTATCCTCGATACAACTGTGCAGCAGGAAGCCTGTCCCAATAACCTGGCACCTACCTCCAGTACAACCGCCCAGTTGGTAATGGGAGATGCACTTGCCGTGTGTCTCATGGAGTTAAAGGGTTTTCAGCCAGATGACTTTGCGCGATTTCATCCCGGTGGTACGCTCGGCAAAAAACTGTATCTCCGTGTTGCCGACCTGTATCCTTCCAATGAGAAACCCGCTGTAGGTCCTGCCACCCAACTACAGGATGTGATCATGGAAATGACACAGAAAAGACTGGGTGTTACTGCAGTAACCGATACAAACGGGCAGTTGCTGGGCATTATAACTGATGGTGATCTCAGACGCATGCTTAAAAAAAATATAGGCTTTGATAAAAATCTGCAGGCCGCAGATATCATGACCATTCAACCCAAAACGATTGGCCCCGATGCCCTTGCTGTGGAGGCCCTTGATCTTCTTCGCAAACATGAAATAACACAGCTGGCTGTTGTAGAAGAAGGGCGCTACCTCGGTATGCTGCATTTACATGACCTTATCCGCGAAGGTCTTCTTTAACTATTATCGAAACAGGACGAGTAATGAACAAAAAAAACTACGTAGCAATAATGGCCGGTGGCATAGGCAGCCGTTTCTGGCCCATGAGCAGGACCAATTACCCCAAACAGTTTCTGGATATTCTTGGTACAGGTAAAACACTCATTCAACAAACATTTGACAGATATAAAGACCTTGTGCCGAAAGAAAACATCTTTGTCATTACTGCCAAAGAGTATGTAGACCTTGTTCATAAACAACTTCCTTCTCTGCCCCAGGAAAACATCCTTGCAGAACCTTCGCGCAAGAATACAGCACCCTGTATTGCCTATATCGCGTTTAAACTGTTTCAAAAGGATCCGGAAGCGCTTATGATCGCCTCACCCGCAGATCACCTGATACTCGACCAGTCTGCCTTTCTCGAAACAGCCCAAAAAGCCCTCCATTTTGTAGACCATATCAACGCGCTCGTAACCATTGGTATCAAACCCACACACCCCAATACCGGTTATGGCTATATACAGCATGAAGATGCAGAAGTGGCACCCGGTATTTACAAAGTGAAAACATTTACAGAGAAACCTAACCTTGAACTGGCCAAAACATTTATCAGGAGCGGTGATTTTCTCTGGAATGCAGGCATCTTTACCTGGAAAATTAAAAACATCATTCATGCATTTGAAAATCATTTACCCGAAATGCATGAGGTTTTTGTGGCGGAAAAGGATCTCTTTAACACCCCGGCCGAAGCTGAGGCCCTTGAACGCATCTACCCACAGTGTACCAATATCTCTATCGACTTTGGTATTATGGAAAAAGCATCGAACGTATATGTAATACCTGCCTCATTTGAATGGAGTGATCTGGGTACCTGGAACAGCGCCTGGCAAAACATGGAGCGTGATTATTATCATAATGCCGTTGTTGGCAAACATGTAATGGTGTTTGAAAGTCTCAACTCAATGGTGCATGTACCTGATAATAAACTGGTATTATTACAGGGACTTGAAGATTTTATTGTGGTGGATACACCAGATGTACTACTCATCTGCAAAAAAGAAAAGGAACAGGAAATAAAGGATTATCTTGCTGAGGTGAAACGAAACAAAGGAGATAAATTCCTTTAACAAACCCTATATGTTCCAGAAACTCCGTACCATTATCTATCATGCAGAAGACCTGTCTGCAGCCAAAGCCTGGTATATCAAGGCCACAGGCAAAGAACCCTATTTCGATCAGCCTTTTTACGTTGGTTTTGATATCAATGGATTTGAACTGGGCCTTGACCCCGACTCCACACATGCCGGCACAGGCAATCACAGCGTAGCCTACTGGAAGGTTGACGCCATTGATGAAGCCATCACACATTTAATAAGTCTTGATGCAAAGCTGGTACAGGAAAAAAATGAAGTGGGTCACGAAATGTATGTAGCCATCGTTGCCGATCCCTTCGGTAATCATATTGGGCTGATCCAACACGGTTAAAAAAACATTTTTTTTCCGTTTATTTCCCATACGCCGGTATACCGAATGCGTAACTTTAGCATTCAAATACTGCTATGCCCAATTATCCCTTACACAATATTCTATTCCTGGATATTGAAACCGTATCACAGTACCCGGATTACAGTGCCATGCCTGTAGAATGGCAGGATCTATGGGGCAAAAAAGCAGAGTCCCTGTTGCGTAACCGTGAAGAAGAAACACGTGAAAGCATTTACTCGCGTGCAGCCATCTATGCAGAATTTGGAAAGATCATCTGCATCAGCTGCGGAGTAATGCAGGGAAGCGGTAACCAGCGAAAAATAGTTCTTAAATCCTTTTCTGGAAATAATGAGCCAGAAATACTGGTATCATTTGCTGAAATGCTCCGCAAATGGTCGGCTGGCGAAACAAAATTCCTCTGTGCACATAATGGAAAAGAATTTGACTTTCCCTATCTCTGCCGGCGTATGCTCATCAATGGTATAGCTATCCCCACTATACTCGATAGCAGCGGCAAAAAACCCTGGGAAGTCAATTTTCTCGATACAATGGAGCTCTGGAAGTTTGGTGATTTCAAAAACTATACTTCCCTCAATCTTCTCGCACATGCACTGGGTATACCAACACCCAAAGATGATATTGATGGAAGTAAGGTAGTCGAAGTATACTGGAAAGATCAGGAGCTCGAACGCATTGTTACCTATTGCCAGAAGGATGTGCTCACCGTAGCCCAGATCCTGCTGCGTATGCAGGGAGAGCAGCTCATTCTTCCCGAAAACGTGGAAATAAAAAATTAATCATACAATGGAAAGAACCAATTACTCATCCGGAGCCAAGTGGGAAGATATTGTAGGGTACAGCAGGGCCGTACGTATGGGCCCATATATTGAAGTCACCGGTACCGTAGCCGTCAACGAAAGCAACGAACTGGTAGGCGAAGGAGATGCATACGCACAAACACGGTTCATATTATCCAAAATTGAGGCAGTGTTGAAAAAAGCAGGTGCGGAGTTGAAAGACGTAGTGCGTACCCGCATGTTTGTAACCGACATCAGCCGCTGGGAAGAATACGGCCGTGCTCACGGCGAAGTATTTGGCAGCATAAAACCCTGTACCAGTATGATAGAAATATCAGCACTGATAGATCCCGCATATCTCATCGAAATTGAAGCTACTGCCATACTAAACTCCTAGATCATGCATATAGAATCATTGCGTGAATATTGTCTTTCAAAACCGGGAACAGAAGAAACTTTTCCCTTTGGCCCAGATACACTTGTTTATAAGGTAAATGGCAAAATCTATCTGCTGGCAGGACTGGACGAGCAGCCATCCAGGTTTAATGTAAAATGTGATCCCGATAAAGCCATTGAACTGCGCGATGAATATTCTGCCGTACTTCCTGGTTATCATATGAACAAAAAACACTGGAATACCATTTTATTGGACGGATCCGTATCTGATCGCCTGTTAAAAGAATGGATCGATCACTCATACGATCTCGTCAATAAACCTGCCTCCCGAAAAAAATGACCCTTAAAACCAATCACTTGAATTTTCAATCGAAATTACCAGCAGTAGGAACAACCATTTTTACCGTTATGAGTTCCCTGGCACAGGAACACAACGCCGTAAACCTCGGCCAGGGTTTTCCCGATTTCCCCATGGATCCTTTACTTATAGATCTTGTAGATAAAGCCATGAGAGACGGTTATAATCAATATTCACCCATGCAGGGATACCTGCCCCTGCGCGAGGTGTTGGCAGATAAAGCGGCATTTCTCTATAATCAGTCCATTGATCCTAATACACAGATTACAATTACACCCGGAGGAACCTATGCCATATATACTGCGCTCACTATACTCTTGCATCCCGGCGATGAGGTGATTGTTTTCGAACCAGCCTATGATAGTTACATACCGGGCATAACTGTAAATGGTGCCATTCCGGTACGTATTTCACTCCGCTATCCCGATTACAGTATCGACTGGAATGAAGTAGCCGCCAGGATCACTCCAAAAACAAAACTGATCATTCTTAATAATCCACACAATCCCACCGGGTCCATTCTTACAGAGGCAGATATTCTCCAGTTACGAGAACTGGTAAACAGGCATTCTCTCTACATCTTATCTGATGAAGTGTATGAACACCTCGTATATGATAAACAACCACATTTAAGCATTCTCCGTTATCCGGATCTGCTGCAACGAAGTTTTGTCTGCTTCTCATTTGGCAAAGTCTATCACTGTACCGGCTGGAAGCTTGGTTATGCGATATCTTCTCCTCAACTCATGGCCGAATTCAGAAAGCTGCACCAGTTCAATTGTTTTTCCTGCCATACACCCTCACAGGTAGCGCTGGCTGATTTTTTACAGCAAAAGGATACTTATCTCGGCCTTGCCGGTTTTCTGCAGCAAAAGAGAGATTACTTCATCTCATTGCTAAAAGACTCACCATTCGAGCTGTTACCCAGCCGTGGTAGTTATTTTATCTGTGCCACTTATGGTCATTTTTCGCAGGAACCCGATCTGGAGTTTGCCCAACGTCTCACACGGGACACCGGCGTTGCCAGTATTCCGCTCTCCGCGTTTTATCAGGAAGCAACAGACCATAAAGTCATCCGGTTTTGTTTTGCCAAGAAAGAAGAAACACTGAAGCTTGCTGCCCAAAGGCTCAGTTCAATAGTATGATCTACAAAGTATTTCGTCAGCTTGCCAAAACATACCATCTTTGTTTTATAAACGCCTGTCTATGCAGCCCAAAAAGCTTTCATTAATAGAAAAAATGATACTCCTCCTCATTGTGGTCATAGTAGCATTGGGTTTCTATTTCTTCTATACAGATGTACCCCTGTTTGAGACTTATGTTCAGGAAGATGGTGTGGTGGAATGGCTGACGGTTTTGGGTCTTATCCTCGGCTCAGCTACCTGCTTTTACCGTTTATTCATACTCCGTAAACAACGCAAACCCTGGTTTTTGCTTGTTGTATTTATTATGGGGCTTGGTCTTTTCTTTGCTGCTGGTGAAGAAATATCCTGGGGACAACGAATCTTCCATATCCAGAGTTCAGAATTTTTTCTGAAAAATAATGCCCAGGGAGAGACCAATCTTCATAACCTCGTAGTAGGTGGCCTTAAGGTAAATAAGATTGTTTTTTCAATAGGCCTGGTAGCAGCCATGGGACTCTATCTCGTATTCTTTCCTATTATTTATAAGAGATCTACCGGGTTCAAAAAATTTGTTGACCGTAGTGGTATACCTATTCCCTATGCTTACCAGGTAATAGCAATACTCGTAGTATTTGCACTTACTGAAATGATCCGCCATGGTAAGCGGGCAGAATTGCTCGAAGCAGGTATTGCTCTTCTGTTTTTCCTGATCATTTACCGTCCGGTAAACAAAGAAATATTCCGCAAATAAACTTCCGGCCATCTGGCCAGTAACCTATTTTATTATCCGGGCCAGCATCAGTGTGTCCAGCTTTGATTCTCTTGTCTTTGGATTAAGGAATTTGAGCTTCAGTGTAGACACGTTGTAATCCACATGGCTGGCTATCGTATTGATGCGATATCCTTTTTCCACCAGGTTGTTCGCTATCGGACTGCTTAGCAAATAATACTTACTGCTATCGAGCAATTCCGGCTTTGCTATATCAGCCACATGATGATTATGACCCAGGTAAAAATCGAAGGTATGCGCATTATTATCTAGCAGCAGAATCTGTTCGTCAGGAATCTTTATATCCCGCTCCTTCATCACTTTGACCAGTTCATTACCACCCTGGTATTTAAACAGGTTCGGGAAAAAACTATAATTCGCAAAGAAGTTAAAAACCAGCGAAAACCCAACAGACACATACACCAGCTTGAGTCCCCTGTCTGCCGCTCGCTGCCACATTAAATTGAGTAGTCCGATTATGAGGATTCCGCCTCCAATCCATACCCAGAAAGAAAAAGGTTTGAAAAAATAAAAGTTTAATATTATCGTGGCCACGAGTACAAGTACAGCAAATACTTCATGAATAGTCAAAAACCATTTAGCCACAGTTTCTTTACTTAACAACTGCCGCAAATAGACTGCCGTAAAAATAGATGCCAGCGGCATTAACATAAAAATGTAATGCGGCATCTTAAACTTCGAAAAAGAGATAGCAAATAACACCAGACCAAAAGTCAGTGCAGCAAAGTTGATGGTTGTTTTCCATTCCCTGTTGACCAGCATACGCTTAATCCAGTATACCACCGCCATATAAGCGAAAAGGCACCATGGAAAGAAAGCCCACAAAAAAGTATGATACAGGAAAAAATAACTGCTGTTTCTTCCTCCCTTGTTAAAATTATCTCCGCCAAAACGTTCAAAGTTCTGTTCCCACAAAATGAATTTTACACCCGAAATCTTGGTCATATTCCTGATCACCTTATGCGGATGCAAATCATACTGATAGTAATAGGCGTAAATTACAGGTGAAATAAACAGGAACAACAGCGGAATAAAAACCCAGGTCCGTATATCAGTCAGCACATCCCATTTCTTCTGAAAAAGAATGTAGAAAAATGTAGCCATAAACATGATACCCGGTCCGACCCACCCCTTTGTGCTAAAAGCAATAGCTGCACCCAAAGCTGCAAATATCAGGTTTGACCATTTTCTTGTATCCACATAGCTGATCAGTTGCCACATGCCCAGCATGATACCCGCGCTGAGTGGTGTTTCCATCCTGGCGTCATTAATAGACAGTATAAATCCTTCGGCAGTAGCCAGCATGATCGCTGCCAGCCGGGCTGTAGATTTATCAGTAAGACGAAGTGTAAGACGGTAAGTACTCAGCAATGTAATAAGCGCATAGAGTATAGCCGGCAGACGATGAGCAAACGTATTTACTCCAAACAGTTTAAAGCTTAATGCAGAACTCCAGAAAAGCAGGTGAGGTTTATCCAGATAATCCAGATCGCGGTCTACCAGGCTCAGGTAGTCATTATACTGCAGCATATGCAAGGCAATATTGGCGTGGTGTGCCGCATCTTTATCCATTAATGGAAAAAAAAGAGAGCCTACATAAACCAGCAGACATAAAAACCCGATCAGGTATACACTCCGGTTTTCCTGCTCCAGGTTGATAGCATATTTCTTAAACATAATATTGGAAATTAAAGACCAGCCTTAGCACTGATCTCGAGCATTCGGTCGATTGGTTTACGGGCAGCCAGGCGCAGCTCTTCCTCCATAATGATCTCCGGTGTTTCATACTCCATGCACAGGTACAGTTTCTCGAGTGAATTAAGCTTCATATGCGGACAATCATTGCAGGCACAACTATTGTTGGGTGGAGCCGGAATAAAGGTTTTTTCCGGGCTCGCTTTCATCATCTGGTGAAGTATGCCTGATTCAGTAGCCACTATAAATTCAGTAGAAGGATCTGTTTGCGTAAACTTGAGGAGCCCCGTCGTAGATCCAATATAATCAGCCAGCCTGAGGATCGGCTCTTCACATTCCGGGTGGGCAATGAATTTGGCATGGGGATGCCTCATTTTCAGCTTGGTAATCTTTTCCAGGCTGAATATCTCGTGCACCATACAGGCACCGTTCCACAAAAGCATATTACGGCCCGTTACTTTGTTGATATAAGCTCCCAGGTTTTTATCCGGTGCAAAGATGATGGGCTGATCTTTCGGAAAGCTCTCCACAATGATACGTGCATTACTGCTCGTCACGATCACATCACTCAGCGCCTTGATACCTGCACTGCAGTTGATGTAACTCACCACCACGTGATCAGGATGCTGCTCTTTGAACTGTTTGAAAAGAGGAGGAGGACAGCTGTCGCTCAGCGAGCAACCGGCTTTCAGATCCGGAATAACCACTTTTTTGGTCGGATTAAGGATCTTGGCAGTCTCGGCCATGAAGTGTACCCCCGCAAAAACGATCATATCGGCATTCGTCTTCTGCGCCTCCTGTGCCAGACCCAGACTATCGCCGATGTAATCAGCCACATCCTGGATATCTACTTCCTGGTAGTAGTGTGCCAGCACCACAGCATTTTTCTCTTTTTTCAGGCGTTGTATTTCTGCAAAAAGATCGAGTGTGGGATCAATGTCCACATCCAGAAACCCTTTTTTGTTCACGGCATCCATCGCTGTTTTCAATGCTGTTGTGTTCATACTGATCGTTTTTCGAGAGAGCAATATTCCAACTGCTTTTCCGATTTTTCAAAAGAAAATCTTCAGCCGCCCTTTTCTCTAATAATAATTATAATAATATATTTTTTATAAAAAAGCTTATTATTATTACGGCTGTGAATTCGTGGAAAAGTCACCACACAAAATTATTGTTTTTTCAATATCCACATTTTTCACCGCGTAATTCACATCAAAATATCCCGTTGTAGCTGCATTTGAGGTAGAAATCCACAAACGGTGAATAAAGCAGATGGTACTAAAAGAAGCCGATTTCCGGACACTAAAAATGTGAATAGGCATGGGAAAAATCGGGAATTAATAATATGCCGGCGCGATCGGACCCTCTACTCACTATTTTGTCGCCATTAATTCTATTTCATGTTCACGTTTCACGCCGCATTATTCACACATTATAGTGGATATCCACAGCCTGTTGGGAGTAAATTCTTTGCTCCGATGCCGGTTTTGGTGGTTTACAGCCACGCTGTTTTTGATTAATCCACCGTTTCCTCAACCACAAAATGGCCTACTTTTAAGTCTTAAAACGTGTTTACTATATGAATAAGCTGAAATCTATGTTACTGGGCCTGTTGCTGCTTCCGGTAATCTGCGTACGTGCCGAAGAAGGAATGTGGCTTCCCTTTTTGCTGGAAAAAATGAATGAAAAGGATATGAAGAGCAAAGGGATGAAGATCAGTGCAAAGGATATATATAGTATTAATAATGGTAGTCTGAAAGATGCAATAGTCAGCTTTGGCGGATTTTGTACCGGTGAAGTGATCTCTACACAGGGCCTGGTACTTACCAATCACCATTGTGGTTTTGACGCCATTCAGAACCACTCCAGCCTCGAGCATAACTATATAAGAGACGGCTTTTGGGCTATGGATAAGAGTCAGGAATTGAGAAATCCGGGTCTTTTTGTAACATTTATTGTGCGTATTGACGATGTGAGCGCCCAGGTGCTGGCTGGTGTAAAACCAGGGATGGCAGAAAATGAGCGCCAGTCTGTTATTGATAAAAATATCAACCAGGTCAATCAGCAGGTGAAAAGAGAATCCTGGCAAAAATCATTTGTAAGAGCTTTTTTTGAAGGAAACCAGTATTTCCTTTTTGTGACAGAAACCTACAATGACATCCGACTCGTAGGGGCTCCGCCTTCTTCTATCGGCAATTTTGGAAAAGATTCCGACAACTGGATGTGGCCACGTCATACCGGCGATTTCTCCATGTTTCGCATCTATGCCGGCAAAGACAACAAACCGGCCGATTATTCACCAGACAATGTGCCTTATGTACCCAAACGGGCTCTTTCCATATCTATGTCTGGCGTGCAGCAAAATGATTTTACAATGGTGTTTGGCTTTCCCGGTCGCACTATGGAGTACCTGCATTCGGCTGCTGTGGAGCAAACCATGGATGTAAATGATCCGGCCAAAATCGCTATTCGTGATAAGGCGCTGGCAGTGATCGATGGGTTTATGCGTAAGGATGAGGGTATAAAAATTCAGTACGCTGCTAAATATGCCAGTATCAGCAATGCCTGGAAGAAATGGCAGGGTGAGGTGCTGGGTCTTAAAAGAACAGGTGCGGTTGATAAGAAAAAAGTCTATGAAGCCGAATTTCAGAAACGGGTAAATGGTAACCCCCAATGGAAAACAGCCTATGGGTCATTGCTGCAGGATCTGGGTACGGCTTATGAAGAGCTGAAACCTTATGGACTGGCGCGTGATTATTATCTGGAAATAACGAGTAAGATCGAAGTTTTTACTGTTATTAATCAGCTATCGGCCCTGAGCAATGCCAAAGGAAAGTCTAATTACAATACTGTACTTGGCCGGGTGAAGGACCGCCTCGAAGATTTGTATAAAGAATACAGCCCTGTGGTGGATGAACAGCTTTTTGGTCAGCTGATGCAGATGTATGCGGGTCAGCCAGCTGCTTATGTGGCGGCATCGGTCAAATCGGATGACTACGCTGCCCTTGCCCGCCAGTTATACAGCCAGACCGGCCTGGCCGATGGAAAAGCCACGCTGGCAGCCCTTCAGCAAAACCCCGACGCGCTGCTCGCCCGCCTCGGCCAGGATAAGCTGGTATCTATATATAGCGATATGGCCGATCTGTATAATGAAAAAGTGGCCGCCCGCCTCAACCAGGTTCAGGATCGCATCAACCAGCTGCAGCGTACCTACATGCAGGCCCAGATGGAAGTGATGAAAGAAAAGAAGTTTTATCCCGATGCCAATAGCACCCTGCGTGTGACCTATGGCAACGTAAAAGGATACCAGGCCCGCGATGCGGTACAGTATGATTATTACACCTATCTGGATGGGGTGATGCAGAAATATGTGCCTGGTGACTACGAATTTGATGTGCCGGCCCGGCTGCGGGAGCTGTATGCAGCCAAAGATTATGGTCAATATGGGTCTAATGGCAAAATGCCGGTTTGTTTTATTGCCAGCAATCATACTACGGGTGGCAACTCCGGTAGTCCCGCCCTGGATGCCAGGGGCAACCTCGTCGGGCTCAATTTTGACCGGGTCTGGGAGGGCACCATGAGTGATATTAATTATGACCCCTCTATTTGCCGCAATATCATGGTAGATATCCGCTATGTATTATTTATTGTAGATAAATATGCAGGAGCTGGTCACCTGGTCAAGGAAATGAAACTGGTAAACCCAAAGAAAGGGTCCTGATTTTGACGGAAAAAGCGGATTGAAGGGCTGTTTACGACAGCCCTTTTTTATTCGGCCGGATGCCCGTAAACCCCTGAAAAAACAGGCTTTCCGGCAGTTATCCACAATTTTTTCATATCTATAATTCCCCTATTTTTGCCATCCGTTTTTTAACCCTACATAATATAATATGTCAGTAATCCAGCAGATCCAGGAGAAGTATGCAAAACTTATGGCCATTATCATTGCCCTGGCCCTGATCATTTTTGTTGTAATGCTTGCTTTTGAAAATGGCGGTAGCCTTTTTCGTGGTGGCAACAGCACATCTGTAGGGAAAGTAAATGGAAAATCGATCGATCAGGCCGAGTTTGCCAACATGGTAGAACAGCAGAAAAACTACATGATCCAGCAGGGCTATCCCCAGAGCGAAGCCCTCACACAACAAGCCGTGAGCAATGCCTGGAACATGGAAGTAAACCGTATTCTGCTTGAAACAGAAATGAAAAAACTGGGCATGCAGATTGGTAAGAAAGAACTGGGCGATATCCTGTATGGTGCCAACCCGCCTGCAGATCTCCGTCAGCGTTTTTCTGATCCCGAAACCGGTGTATATAATGCACAGGCGGCCAAACAGGCCATCGACAATATGCTGAAGACAGCAGATGCAAAATCAAAAGATCAGTTCAATTTATATCTGAACAGTCTTGAGAATATGCGCCTCGAAGAAAAATATACTTCACTCCTTAATAATAGCATCAATTTCCCCCGCTGGCTTATCGAAAAACAAAATGAAGACAACAGCCTTATGGCCCGTGTTTCTTTTGTAAAAGAATTTTATTCGAATGTAGCTGACAGCCTGGTGAAAGTAACCGATAAGGAAATCGAAGATTATATCGCGAAACACAAAAGTGAGTTCAAACAGGAAGAAAGCCGCAGCATTGCCTATGTAGCCTTTAGTGCATTGCCAACCGGCGAAGACAGCGCAGCTTCTCTTAAATCTATTGTGGATCTCAAACCCGAGTTTGACACAACATCAGATGCCGGATCTTTTGTACTGCGCAATGGAAGCTCACTCGAATACTCAGATAGCTATTTCCCCAAATCGCAACTCACTATGGCCAATATGCAAATGGGTCTTTCTTTTAAAGACACCATTCTGTCTCTGGCCAAAAACACTGTATACGGACCCTACCTTGATGGTAACAGTTATGTACTGGCTAAAATGCTCGACAGCAAAGTACTGCCCGATTCAGTAAAATGCCGTCACATACTGATCAGCACCAACGAACAGCAGGGTGGTTTTGCGGACAGCATTGCCAAACGTAAGATCGACAGCATTGAAGCGGCTATCAAAGGCGGCGCCAGCTGGGCAACACTGGCTGCTAGCTATAACCCCGATGGTACCCGTACGACTGCTGGTGAAATGACCTTCTCTTCTACACAGATCCAGTCGGAAGGATTTGCTCCCGAGTTTGGTCAGTTCATTCTTTTTGATGGCAAACCTGGCGAGAGCAAAGTAGTGAAAACCTCTTTCGGCTATCACTATATCAATATTATGAGCTTCATCAAACCCGAGCAGCATTATAAGATCGCTTATTTTGCCCGCCCCATCGAAGCCAGCCAGGAAACAGATAACAATGCCAACAACCAGGCTAACAAATTTGCTGCCGACAGCCGCGATGCGAAGTCTTTTGATGCCAGCGCAGAAAAACTGAAAGCAGAAGGTATCAACAAACTAATTGCAACAGATATTCCTCCTACCGGATCACAGGTAGTAGGCCTTGGTGTATCACGCAATTTTGTAAAAGAGATCTATGCTGCCGATAAAGGAGATGTACTGGCTCCCGAGCGCGTGGGCGACAACTGGGTAGTAGCTCTCGTAACAGATGTGCAGAAAGAAGGTACCATGCCGGCAGCCAAAGCCCGTTATATGGTAGAGCCCCTGCTGCTGAAACACAAAAAAGCAGAAGTGATTGCCAAAAAGATCGGCAACGTCACCACACTTGAGGCTGCAGCTACTGTACTGGGTGGCCGCAATATTGAAACAGCCGACAGCCTTCGTTTTGCCGGTGCCCGCCCTGCCTCATTGAGCAGCGAGACACGCGTGATCGGTGCTGCATTCAATATGCAGAACAAAGGAAAAGTAGTACCCCAGGCACTTGAAGGCACAGAAGGTGTATATGTACTGCGTGTAGATGATATTTCTGCTACAGCCAATACCGACAGCAATGTGGCTGAGCAGCGCAAAGCACAGTATCAGCAGGCCAAAATGCGCGGTTCTTACCCGCCACTTGCCCTGCGCGAAGCAGCAACTGTGAAGAATAATTTGTCTAAGATGTATTAATTTGCTGATAACCAAAACCAACTGCAGAACCCCGGATCATATCCGGGGTTTCTTTTTTGAAACCTCACCCAACATCTGCTGGGGGATAGATGTTATCTTAGCAACAGATTATACACCATGTCAGATATACTTGTAAATAAGGTGGCCGAGAGCGGAATAGTGACTATTGATCCGGCCAGCCTCCTGCCCCCTGCAGAAATAATCACTTTTGATATAAAGGATTTCCTTTTCATGGGTCTTATCCTGAAAGAAAAGGATTTCAGAGAATCACTGAAAAATACAGACTGGCAACAGTATGCCGGCAAGCAGGTAGCGCTCACCTGCACGGCCGATGCTATCATTCCTGCCTGGGCCTGGATGCTGATCATGACTTATCTGCAACCCATGGCCGCCGATGTGGTAATGGGTGATGAAACGGAAGCCCGCCGCCAGCTTTTTTTGCGTAATATTCAACAACTCCCAACCGGCGATTATACCGATAAACGCATTGTAATAAAAGGCTGCGGCGACACGCCTATTGCAGATTTTGCCTATATGGAGCTTACCAAAAAACTATTGCCTGTAGCCCGCAGCATCATGTTTGGCGAGCCCTGCAGTACAGTGCCCGTGTATAAAAAACGCTAAAACCATCCGCGTTTTCTGAAAACCGAGATCATCCATACCGGTATGATCAGCATAATAGCCACGGCAACCCAGAAGCCATATTGATTGTGCAGATAGGGAATGCTGTCAAAGTTCATCCCAAAGATGCCACCAACAACGGTAGCCGGAGCGAGCAGACAGGTCACGATCGCCATCACCTTCATTACCTCATTCATCTTCAGGTTTACGTTGTTGATATACAGGTCCTGCATACTCACCATAATATCCCGGTAGTTGTCGGCCAGATCAATGGCCTGCACAATATGATCGTAGATATCTTTAAAGTACTTTGTATTGCGGTCGTCGAGCAGATCGCTTTCGCTGCGCAAAATGCCGCCGATCAGATCGCGTACGGGCACCGTATTACGCTTCAATACAATCAGCTCCTTACGCAGTTGATTGATACGTGCCAGTGAGCGTTTATTACTGTTGCGGATCACTTCTTCTTCGAGTTGCTCAATCCGGTCGCCCAGCTTTTCCATGACAAGAAAATAGTTGTCGACGATCAGATCCAGCATGGTATAGCAGAGATAATCAGCACCACGCTGGCGGGCCTTGCTGCTCGGCATTTTTAACCGTTCTCTTAATGGGTTAAATACGTCGCGGCTGGCATCTTCCTGAAAGCTGATCACAAAATTTGATCCCAGTACAATGCTGATCTGCTCCTGCTCTACCGTTTGTTTTTCTTCATTGTAATAAAGCATGTTGAGCAGGCAAAACAGCACCCCTTCCACTTCATCCATTTTAGGCCGCTGATTGATACTCAGAATATCTTCTATCAGCAGCGGGTGAATGCCGAAATGGGTAGAGACCTTATCTACTTCTGTTTTACGCAGTCCGTCTATATTGATCCAGGAGATGCGCGGACTGTCTTTGTACTCAAAGGCGTCTTCCACACAGGTCAGCTTTTTTTCCTCCATACTCTGACCGTCATAGTCAAAGGCAAAGACCACCACCTCCCGGGCTTCTTCACGGGTGGGCATGACAGTTGGGTTTACCGAGAGGATCTCCTTGGTACGTTGTGTTCCAAAGAGTTTGGGGAGATTCAGGTATCGCAGGTATTTTTCTGGTTTCAGGCGCACATTCATACAAGAAAGTTAACAAAGATCAATTAAACCCCGGTCAGTAGAGAGGGTCAAAAAACCATAAAATCGCGTAGTTATGAAACGGATACTATTAATTTTCGTCCTCGCTATAGTGGTAAGTCAGTCGTTGCCTGCACAGCGCGTGCGTGTGCAGCTTGATTTTCCCATCGGTATTGCGGTACGGGCCCCCGGCCTGCCGCCTTTTCGCGGAGCCATCTGGGTTGGACCGGAGTGGCGCTGGCAGCGCGGTCATTATGTAGCTGCTCCCGGTTACTGGACCCGCAGCCGTCACGCATATCGCTCATCCGGCTACTGGAAACATACCCGCAGAGGTTATGTATGGGTACCCGGCCGCTGGCGTCGCTAAATATGTTCTTTTGTTGTGATTTTTATAGTTATAAAAAAGGCCTCTTCCATGAAGAGGCCTTTTGCTTTTATCAGAAAAAATTATTCGTCATAGAGATCAACCTGTGAAGCCAGGATTTCACGGTATTTATTAAACACCTTTGTTTTACTTAAAAAACCAATAAAATGGCGCTGGCGGTCCAGTACAGGCAGGTACCAGCTTTGACTGATATCGAATGCCGTCATTACCGAATGCATATCCTGATCTGAAAAAAGTGTAGCGGGTGGTTTTTTCATGAGCGAATGCACCAGTACTGTATCGAAGCGACTGTGATCAAACAGCAATTGTTTGATATCGTTGAGTTCAATGATACCGGCAAAACGCCCCTTCGAATCTGTAACAGCAAAAATATTTTTTTCGCTGCGTTTGATAAGCTCTACCAGTTCGCGCAATTTTTTATCGAGTGAAATCGTATCATATTTATCCTGCAGCATATCCTCCAGCCTGATGGCCGTCAGGATATTTTTTTCTTTCTGATGAGTAAAGATCTCGCCTTCAATGGCCAGTTTCTTCGTCTCCATGGAGTAGCGTTCATAACTTTTTACAATAAAAAAAGAAATGGAAGAAACCAGCATCAGTGGAATGAACAGTTCATAACCATTGGTAATCTCGGCGATCAGAAAAATAGCAGATAGCGGACAATACATCACACCACTCAGCACGCCGGCCATACCTACCAGGCTGAAATTGCCCTCGGGCACGCGAAACCAGCCGATATTATTCATCAGTTTACTGAAAAAGAAACCGAGATATGCGCCCGTGAAGAGTGAAGGGGCAAAATTGCCACCGTTGCCACCGCTGCCAATGGTAATGGCCGCTGCGATGGGCTTTAATAGCACGATCAGTCCCGAAAATGCAACCAGTGCCCAGTTTTCTTCGATTAATGAAAACAGGGTACTCTTATCGTTCATAATATCACCGCTGCCATTGGCTACCGTTTTTACACTATCGTAGCCTTCACCAAACAGCGGACTGAAAAAGAAGTAGAGTGTCATCAACAGAAGACCGCCCACAACGGCTTTCAGATAAGGATTAACACTCCAGTGATGCAGACGCCCTTCTGTTTTTTTAAATACCCGTGCATAATAGAGCGAAACGAACCCTGCTCCTATACCCAGCAGAATATAAAAGGGCGTATTATAATAATCGAAATTTTCCTTCAGTACAAAATTGAAAAGAGAGGATTCCTGTAAAATTATTTTTGAACAAAGGGCGCCAACGACCGATGAGATAATAAGCGGAATAAAATAACTTACTACAACTGCATCGGTCAGTAATACCTCGATAGCAAAAATAACCCCTGCAATAGGTGCATTGAAAACGGCTGCAATACCGGCGGCAGCGCCGCACCCAATGAGCAAAGTGCGCTCACGATAATTGAGATCACTCAGCCTGGCGGTGTTGCTGCCAATAGCAGAGCCCGTAGCCACAATAGGAGCTTCCAGACCTGCAGAACCTCCCAGGCCCACAGTCAGTGTACTTGTGATTACGTGCTGATAAGTATGCCGCAGGGGAATAAAAGAAGATTTACGCGCAATGGCTTTCAATACCATCGCAATACCTTTTTCGAGATAGTTGCCAAAGAAAAGCCGTACCACCAGCACGGTCAATACGAGACCAATGAGAGGAAAAAGCAGGTAAGCAAAGCGGCTCACCGGTATATCGCTGATCCACACCTGCAGGTGATGTACAAGCGTTTTAAGTAAAACAGCTGTGAGCCCGGAAAATAACCCCACCAGTGTAGCAATCAGCATGATGTATTGCACACGCGTGAGTTTGGTGCGGAGATAAAGAACGATATGCTGGTAAATAGTCTTTAAAGGCCTCATGCAGACTAATCCTTTGGTGAGCCGGGCAAAGATAATAAACATGAGCGCTTATCATGTTTAATAGAGAATAAAGTACAATCAGGAATGTTTATTATATTTAAACACACCCGTTTAGGAATCACCACATATGCCACAACAATCTACCACCCTCGATCTTTCTTCCATTCACGCAGACCATCGCAGAGCGTTGCTGCTGGGAACTATTCAGCAACTGAAATGGCCGTTTCAATATGCTACTGACGATACTGTAGTAGCGCATACTACCCGGTCAACATGGAGATGGGAGCAGGAGATCACACTTTTTATACAGCACGATATGCTGCAGATCACCAGTAGTACTATCCATGGTGAGGTGATGGATGTAAAAAAGAGAAATCAAAAAAATATTGAAATCTTTCAGCAGGCATTTGCACAGCTTCAGAAAAACTACACAGCAGAAGATATAGATACCTGGAATCAGCAATTGCAGCAAAACAGGGAAGAGCGGGAGCAAATACAGGAGCAGATAGCGCAGATCATGGCACAGCCTTCAACACAGCCGCTGGTAACCTATACAATTGTAGCACTGAATGTGCTCGTTTTTGTCCTTATGACAATTAAGGGTGTACATCTTTTCAGCCCGGAGGCCATGCAGATACTTGATTGGGGTGGCAATATGAGCCCACGTACGCTCAGCGGAGAATGGTGGAGACTTTTTACTTCCATATTTGTGCATGTTGGTATTATTCACCTTGTTGTCAATATGCTCGCGCTCTTCATAGCAGGCATTTATCTGGAAAGCCTGATAGGCAGCTGGCGTTTTTTACTGGCCTATCTGTGTACCGGCGTATTTGCTTCGCTGACCAGCATCTGGTGGCACGACCCGCCACTCGTATCTGCCGGAGCATCGGGAGCCATTTTTGGCATATATGGCGTATTTCTCGCTCTGCTTACAACCAGACTACTGCCCAGATCGGTCCGCAATCAACTACTCGCTTCCGTAATGGTAATGGTAGCGTATAATCTTGTCAATGGATTAAAAAGCGGTACGGATAATGCTGCGCATATCGGAGGTCTCATTTCGGGGCTGCTCATTGGTTACGGCTTTTATTTCAGCCTTCGCCCACCTGCTGGTGAAAAGCCGCGCAGCCGTATTCCGGAACTTATTACTGCGATCGCTACAATTACTGTTACTATCGCGTATCTGAATATAAACAAACGCAGCATTGTCCGCGATGATAGTGAGGCATTCCTTAAAAAAATGGAACATTTCAGTATCCTGGAATCCATGGCACTGGAGGCTATGCAACCGGCAGATACCACCAGCCAGGAAACTTTTCTGAAAGAGCTGCGCAAAACCGCACTAAGCAATTGGGCAGATTGTGTAAACCTGATGGACGAGACCGAAAAAATGGCCCTGCCCGGCAATCTCATTGATACACGTACACAAATGAAGCAGTATGCCAGCCAGCGTGTGCAACAAACATTGTTGTATATCCGCGCACTGGAAGAAAATACCAATACCTACGACCACAGCATTGACAGCCTGCTGAACGAGATTGAGCAAACCGTAAACCAGTTGAAGCAGACCCTGCGACAGGTTCCTGCTATATCAGAAGATGCGCCCACGAGGCTTTAAAATCAGATCAGTCTGCGCGCCTTATCAAGATCCTCCGGTGTATCAATCGCCACACTCAGAAAGTCAACCTCTGCCATGCGGATAGGAACACCATGATCCAGGTAGCGGAGCTGTTCCAGCTTTTCCGTTTGCTCGATGATACTCTGCGGCCATTGAGTAAAGCGCAGCAGGGTTTCTTTTCTGAAACCATATACACCAATATGCAGGTAGTGTGCAGCGGCCACCTCGAGGTTGGCATGATAAGGAATCACACTGCGGCTGAAATAGAGTGCATCCTTTTTTTGATTTACCACCACTTTTACACAACTGCTGCTTTCAATTTCGGCGCGGGTAGTGATACGGCGCATCAATGAGCCTACCTGCACGGCAGGATCATCAAAAAGACGCACCAGCTTTTCGAGCGGCTCCTTACGAATAAATGGCTCATCGCCCTGCACATTGATCACCACATCCACATTCATATCGCTTATGGCTTCGGCAATACGATCACTACCACTTTCGTGTGTGCGTTTGCTCATCACGGCCTTACCTCCATGCCGGGTGATCTCATCATAGATCACCGTACTGTCTGTAACAACCCATACCTCTTCGAAAAGCCCAGTGTCAACAGTAGCATCATAGGTATGACGTATTACGGGTTTATTGCCCAGTGTCTGCATCAGTTTGGCAGGAAAGCGGGTGGCGGCATAGCGCGCCGGAATCATGGCGATGATCTTCATGCGGCAAAATTAATCCTCAAAGTAAATCAGGGCTCCAGTTTTTGAAAAGGCTTTTTCAGCAGGGCTACAAAGTCTTCATCTTTTTCGTTGGGATAATAGCGATCCAGTCCATAACGGATCTCTTCGGGATCAAGTTTACGGAATGTGCCCAGCAGCCGGTCCCAGATAGAAAATACGGCACCATAGTTACTGTCTGTAAACGGCTGTTTCCAGTGATGATGCACTTTATGCATATTAGGAGAAATGAAAATAAAGCTCAGCGCATAATCCAGTTTTTTAGGTAGCCGGATGTTGGCATGTGTGAATGCGGTGGCAAACACCACGAGGGTCTGATAGATCATGACGCTGTACATAGGCGCCCCTGAAATAAAGATCAGCAGCAAAAAGAAAATGCCGCGCAATAAACTATCACCAGGGTGATGACGCAAACCGGTGGTTACATCTACTTTATTATCGCTGTGATGCACGAGGTGAAAGCGCCACAACAACCGGTTCTTATGCATGACCCAGTGCACCAGCCAGCTGCTGAAATCAAGCGCCAGCACACCGATAAGAATTGTAAGGCCAATGCCCGCCCCCGTCCAGTATACAATACCAAAGTCCTGTGCCCGGCACCAGTCAGACAGTTTCACAATAAAAATGGCCAGTATGGTATGAATGATCAGGTGAATGACCGTAAATCCGAAATTGACCAGGGCATGATTGATCTTCCGGCGTTTGTACTGAAGTGGAAAAAGGGGAATAGCGCCTTCTATAATCCAGAAAAAAAGAAGGCCGCCAACCAGGATGGCCATTCGCTCCACCGGGCGGGTTTCCAGGTTTTCAAAATAGTGAATGACACGATCCCACATAATAAGGCAGCAATTGATGCAAAAGTTACGAAGGAAAACGGGAAAGGGCAAGTAATAAAAGGACAGAGAAATCACTCCAATTCCATTTCGGCCAGCAGGCTGCGCGCACGCCCGGCCTGTGTACTGTCTACCATTAGTTTGATACCACCAAGTGAATTGACCAGGTATGGAGTGATCGTGGCCGAATGCTCATCGACCAGGTAACAGTTGATAAACTCTTCCTGCAGTTTGCCCAACGCAATGTGAGCAGATATATAATTGTCAAAGCTGCAAAGGTTTTCAAAACTCATAGTTCAGCGGGTATTGATATGAATGTAATAAAAAAGCTTTCCCTGAAAAGGGAAAGCTTCTGTTATTTATAAACATATATTTTATTACTGATTCAACATCAGCGGCATTACCAGCATCAGCAGTTCTTCATTTTCGTCCTGCTCTACCGGTTTGATAAGGCCGGCCTTGGTCGGTGTGCTCAGCTCTACATTTACTTCATCACTATCGGCTGCCGACAGCATTTCAATCAGAAACTTGGCATTGAAAGCGATCACCAGGTCCTCGCCATTGTACTGGCATTTCATACGTTCATTTCCTTCGAAGCTGAAGTCAACATCCTGCGCGGCCAGCTGCAGCTCACTGCCACTGATACTGAGCGCTACCTGGTTGGTGCTCTTATTACTGAAAATGCTTACCCGGCGCAGCGCACTTTGAAAATCGCTCTTGCCAACCGTAAGGCGGTAAGGGTTATCAGCAGGGATCACCACTTTGTAGTCAGGGAAACGTGCATCAATAAGGCGGCAGCTCATTTGAGTAGTACCGTGTTTTACAAACAGGTGGTTATTGTTGTAGCTGAGTGTAAGCTCGTCTTCATTGGCCGGAATAGCGGCTTTCAGCAGGTTGAGGGGCTTGCGCGGCACAATGAAATTGTCGGCGCGCGGGCCACTTACATCTTTACGCTTGTAACGTACCAGGCGATGGGCATCGGTGGCTACAAACTGCAACCCGTTTTTATCCAGTTCAAAAAATACCCCGGTCATAGCAGGACGCAGATCATCGTTGCTGGTGGCAAACAGGGTTTTATTGATAGCAGTGATCAGCGCAGAAGCCGTGATGTTAAAGGAAGTAGTATCATCCGCGGCAGGTTCCTTGGGGAAATTGTCGGGATTTTCGCCCATTACCTTATACTTACCATTGTCGCTGGTGATTTCGATGCCGAAATTCTTATCAATATTAAAGGTGAGGGGCTGATCGGGAATATTTTTCAGTGAATTGATAAGGATGCGGGCAGGTATACAAACCTTACCGCTTTCCTTGGCTTCGATATCCAGTTGTATGCGCATCACGGTCTCGAGGTCAGTGGCTACTACCGTGAGCTTGTTTTTTTCAACTTCAAACAAAAAATCTTCCAGGATGGGAAGCACCGTATTGGCATTAATAACACCGGCTATATGCTGCAGTTGTTTCAGGAGAGAAGAAGATGATACAATAAACTTCATCGTAGAATTCGTTTGGGGCGAAACTACTGATTTTTAACGTAGTCACAATATTTCCGCCGGGCTCATTCCAATCTGATCAGAACCTCCTTAAAACCCGCATGTTTTGTATCTTTCAGGCGCTCAAATTATTTGTTTTTCATGTTGGATAAGCTCTTCGGTTGGAACAGGAAAAAAACGGAACAGTCGCCCCAGTTACCCTTTGGCCGTTATTCGGACAACAATAAGCCGGTTGCCAAGGTAAACCGCTGGACCGACGCCGAAAATCATTTTAAAGAAGGCCGTTACGGACAGTCATTCGATGCCTTTTTCGATTACCTCGCAGATGACAGGGTACAAAATGTACGCTATGAGCGGCAGGGTGATGCCGGCAGTTTCTCCCTTTACCAGGGATCTAAAATCGTACGCGGTCGTTTTGACAAGGACCTGTTGCTGGCCGAGGTAACCCTGGCCCGTATGCCACAAGCCTCGGTACCGGTAATGCGCCGGCTGCTGGAGATGAATTTCAGCCTGCGTTATACCCGGTTTGCGCTGGATGAGGACCGGCTGTGCATGCGTTTTGACAGTACTCTTGCCTCTGCCGGTCCCAGCAAGCTGTATCATGGACTCAAGGAGCTATCGACCAAGGCAGACAAACAGGATGATCTGCTGGTACAGGACTTTGCAGCCCTGCAATCGTCTGACAGTGACCACGTGCAGGTAATTTCCGACGCAGAAAAAGCCGTGAAATATGATTTTCTGCAAAAATGGATAGCAGATACATTCGAGCTGGCCGCCAGCCTCGATGCCGATAAGTTTGCCGGAGGTATCTCCTATATGCTGCTTTCTCTTATTTACCGGATCGACTACCTGATAACCCCCGAAGGCAATCTGCTGAATGAGCTGGAAAAGATTGCGGGTATCTATTTCCGCAAGGACGACCGGCCGCCTACCGAAAAAAACCGCGATATGCTGGAAGAACTTCGTAAGCTGCAAAGCCGTAGCCGGGAAGATATTTATCAATACCTGTTTCGCTCCACGTACACATTTTCTATAGTAGCGCCTCAGACACATAAAGCCGTTGCAGATTCCATACACGCTGCCAACCAGAGCATGATCTGGTACCGCGATAACGGTTATGCGTCCGTTGCCAGCCAGGTGATAGAATACGGAATAGCCTACTGTCAGTACTCTTATAGCCTGCCCCGTGCCATTACAGAGCTTTTCCATTTTTATATGGAGATCAACTATGCCTCCTACTTCGGTGCGCTGGGATATAAAAAACAATACTACAATGCTGAGGCCAACCGGTTTGACATCGATGCCATCCAGGATCGTATCCGCAGCATCCAGGAACAGTGGAAAGAAAAATTTCCGTTGATGGATTTCAAGACACAGAACCTGCGGTTCGACAGCCTGGTCAATTTCAATCAGACCTTTACGACAGAACTGGAGTTTTTAAACATGGAAAACAAGTAAGCACACCTCTATGGATCCGCAGCAGATCATTGAACAATACCAAAAAGCCATTATCCAGATTGCTACGCAAACAGGCACGGGAACCGGCTTTTTTCTGAAAGAATATAACCTGATTGTTACCAACGACCATGTTGTAGACAACAATGCAGAAGTGACCATCGCCGGCAAACTGATGGAAAAAACTCTCGCCAGGGTCTGGTATACAGACCGCAAACATGACCTTGCTTTTCTGGAAGCACCGGCCATGCACGACTGGCCCGATGTGCGCCTGGGCGCATACGAAACGCTCAAGGACGGCGATCGTGTACTGGCCATTGGCCACCCTTACGGACTTAACTATACCGTCACCCAGGGGGTGATTTCCAAAGTAGACCGTATACGCGATGGACTAAAATATATACAGGTAGATGCTGCCATAAATCCCGGCAATAGCGGAGGCCCGCTGGTAAATGATGCCGGTGAAATAATCGGGGTCAACTCGCTGGCTATTCGCGGAGGCGACAATCTTGGCTTTGCCCTGCCGGTCAGCTACCTGCAGGAAGCGCTGCGTCTCTACCTGCCCCATCGCGGTCAGGCATCTACCCGTTGCCACAGCTGCGGCTTTCTTGTGACAGGAGATACAATCGACTCGGCCCGCTATTGCCCCAGCTGTGGAACAGAAGTAAAACTGCCGGAGCTGCCGGAAAAAGAACTGCCTCCGGTAGGTGCCGCACTGATGATAGAAGAAATTCTGAAAGAGCTGGGAAAAAATGTGCGACTGGCCCGCGAAGGCACAAACCACTGGTCGGTAAGAGAAGGATCCGCCACGATCAAGATCACCTATAATCCCGAAAATTATTTCGTGACCGGCGATGCCTATCTCTGTCAGATGCCTGCAAATCCGGCATATATCAAATCGCTTTACCAGTTTTTGCTCCAGGAAAACTTTCGTGTACGCGGACTGGTGCTGAGTTGCATGAAGCAGGATATTATCCTGAGCGCAGTGATGTACGATATGGATATGACCAGGGAAAGCGGCCTCGCTGCATTCCGTAATCTCTTTACACAGGCAGATTATTATGACGACTACCTTAAGAAGGAATTTGAATGCCGTGACAGACTGGAAGAGTAACTTTGTGAAATGGCCGTATTTCGCAAACAACTGACTCCTGAACAGGCTTTGCAGAAGCTGAAGCATTACTGTGCTTACCAGGAACGAAGCCATAGTGAAGTGCGCGACAAATTGTTTACTCTCGGTGTGTGGAAAAAAGATCATGACGCCATCATTGCCACACTTATTGAAGAAAATTACCTCAACGAAGAACGTTTTGCCATTGCCTTTGCCGGAGGCAAGTTCCGGATGAAACAATGGGGCCGCGTGCGTATCAAATATGAATTGAAACAGCGGCAGGTGAGCGATTACAGCATTCGCAAATCATTGCGCCAGATAGAAGAGTCTGTCTATCTGCAAACCCTGCAGCAGCTGGCTGCTTCAAAATATGCATCACTCAAGGGGGATCAATACCTGGTACGCAAAAAGAAAACCAGCGACTACCTGATCCAGAAAGGGTACGAGCCAGACCTCGTAAACGCTGCTATTGCAGCTCTTACCAAAACCAAAAAAGAGACAAAGGAGTAAAGAGATATGTCTACACTTACCATTACACTCATACAAACCGATCTGGCCTGGGAAGATAAAGCGGCCAACCTGCAGCAGCTGGAACAAAAGATCCGTCCGCTGACCGGTAAGACCGAACTGGTTGTATTGCCCGAAATGTTTAGTACCGGTTTTAGTATGCGTCCGGAGTTGCTGGCAGAAACCATGGATGGGCCTACTGTGCAATGGATGAAAAAAATAGCGGCTGAGTGCCGTATCATCCTCACCGGAAGTGTGATTATAGAAGATACGCCCCCCGGTGCGGAGCAGCCGCAGTATTTCAACCGCCTGATCTGGATGCTGCCCAACGGACAAATGGGTGTGTATGACAAGCGTCATCGTTTTGCGTATGCGGGAGAAGATATCCATTATACCGCCGGTCATAAACGTCTCATCGCTTCTGTAAAAGGATGGAAGATCAATTTGCTGATCTGCTATGATCTGCGTTTTCCCGTTTGGGCCCGTCAGTCTGCGGCCAACCCTTCGCCAGAGTACGATGTGCTGGTGTATGTGGCCAACTGGCCCAACCGGCGTATTCATGCCTGGAAAACCCTGCTACAGGCCCGCGCCATCGAAAACCAGGCATTCGTGGTAGGCGTGAATCGTGTGGGAACAGATGGCAATGGAATAGAACACAGCGGACACAGCATGGTAGTGGATGCACTCGGTGCCGTACTGTACACCAAAGAAGATGCAGAAGATGTCTTTACGATTACATTACAAAAATCAGATGTGGAAGATGTGCGCAGCAAACTGCCGTTCTGGAAAGACGCTGATGGGTTTTTGATAAGTGATTAGCGGTAGGTAAATGGTGGAAGGTAAAAGGTAAAGGGAGGGAAAGGGCATCATGATTTTCAAATCCTCAAATTTTCAAATCATTAGCACATCAGCACATTAACACACTAGCACATTATTCTATCGTTAGGCAAAAGGTAAAGGGAGGGAAAGGGCGCCATGATTTTCGAATCTTCAAATCCTCAAATTTCCAAATCATTAGCACATCAGCACATTAACACACTAGCACATTATTTTATCGTTAGGTAAAAGGTAAAGGGGGGAAAGGGCATCATCATTTTCAAATCTTCAAATCATTAGCACATCAGCACATTAACACACTAGCACATTATTTCTTCTTGTCCTCATTAATCAGCTCCAGCGCTTTATCCAATTTGTAATCAGCGCCTCTTTTCACCGCCTCTATAGTCGGACCAGAATAGATTTCGGGTTGTACGCCGCGGCCATTTTTGGGAATATCCTTATTAATGACCAGTCTGAAAAGAGGTAGTCTGAAACGGATTTTTGTTTTGGGCAGTGTCACATCAGGTATAAGCCATGCAGAATTGCCGTAAGCTCCGCCACCGGTCTCTTCACCAATAAGAGTTACGTTTTCCTGTGAGCGTAAGGCTCCGGCAAATAAAGTGGTTGCCGAAAAAGAATTACCTCCGGTAAGGATATAGGTCTTGCCGTCAAAATGATTCTTTTTCTTTGGCTTAAAGCGATGCCGTTCAAAATAACCAAAATGATAGTTGCCATCGCGTTTGTGCCGTGTGAAAAAAGTGATGAAGAGGCGGTTGAAAAAATCGTTCTGTATATACCGGCTGTACTTCTTGTGTTTGGCAACGGCATAAAGGGTATCGGCTATTTTGAATGGAGCACTGCTGATATAACGGGTCATAGCGGTGCTGTTGCTGACACTCCCGCCACCATTGCCGCGTACATCGATGATAAGATGGGTGATCTTATTTTTTTTCAGGGCGCGGAATGACCGTCTGTAAAACCCTTTTAATCCATAACCCCGGCTGAACGATTGCAGATCCATCATGGCTACATGACTGGTACTATCTATCTTCAGCAGGCGCACCGCGTTGCGGCGCATATTTTTACGGTCGCGCCGGCTGGGTTGCGGCGGTCTTACTGTACCGGGAGGAGGAGGCCGCCTGGTCGTTGTATCGCGCACAGGAATAAAAGGCCGTATCATCGTTTTACCAGGCCTTCCCAGACTATCTATATAATCGATGCTATAAAGATTGGAGTAGCCAAATATGGTACTGTAAAAGGAACCAAAAAACCCGCGATTGCTCAGCGATTGGTACTTGTGTGTTCTGTTGTAGCCATCTGTTGACAAAAACTGGAAAAGGCTATCAACGATTACCGGCATGCTGAGCCCGTTGATACCCGTTATCTGTACACCACGCAGCAGGATGGAGTCGCGCCGGTTAAGATTACCGGTCACAATGCAGGTATCGTCCCATAGTTTCAAACTAAGCGGAAAGATCCGCGTGATCCGTGCCGTATCCGAATAGCGCTCGTATCCTTTTGAGGGGCGCACAGTAGTGTGGCCGCAGTTTATTTTGGATGTTACATAACTCAGTATGCGGCGAAACTGTGGTTCTGTCAGCGAATCAGTAAGCTGGGCGGCCCCCCAGTCAAAGTAATGATTCATACTGTCGCGCGAGGTATACCAGTAAAGTCCCGGGTGTGCCTGTTCCAGCACCTGGCGGTATACGGCATAGTCGTGCTGCAATACTTCCGGGCTGTATTTTTTTGCAGGTGAAACAGACAGCCTGCCCGAGCTGCATCCGGTAAAGCAGAGCACACAAAATGCAATCAATAATTTCTGCATGGACTGGCCAGTGTTTCGATTATTTCAAATGATTCCAGCCCTGCGCAATAAGGGCGTGTTTATTGCCTCCTTTGGTAATGATATTTGAACCCTCTTCGGGCGCCGTCATATATCCCACTACACTGATCTCTTCCTGCAGGGTCAGTTTTTCATAATCTTCCTGGGCAACTGTAAACAGCAATTCGTAGTCTTCGCCACCACTGAGCGCACAGGCGGTGGGATCTATTTCAAATTTATATGCCGCATTGCGCATCGCATCTGCAATGGGAAGCTTTTCTTCATAAAGTACGCAACCCAGGTTGCTTTGTTTACAGATATGTAAAAGATCTGAACTCAATCCATCGCTGATATCCATCATCGCGGTGGGTTTGATATCACTTTTTTCAAAAAAAGCGATGATATCGCGCCGGGCCTCCGGCTTCAGCAAACGGCCAATCACATATGACTCGTTTTCGAGGTCTGGCTGTACACCGGGACTTTCCATAAAGATCTTTTTCTCCCGCTCCAGGAAAAGAAGACCTACATAGGCTGCGCCCAGGTCGCCGCTTACGCAGATGAGGTCGCCCTTACGCGCGGTGCTGCGCTTTACATACTGGTCAGGTGCTACTTCGCCCAAAGCAGTGACCGATATCACAAATCCCTTTTGAGATGAGGTGGTATCACCGCCGATCAGATCTACTCCATAGCGTTCACAGGCAGCATATACCCCTTCGTAGAATTCATCCAGCGCCTGCAGGCTAAACCGGTTGCTGATACCCAGACTCAGGGTGATCTGCGTGGGTATTGCGTTCATGGCGTAGATATCGCTCAGGTTTACGATCACGCTTTTGTATCCCAGATGTTTGAGCGGAGTATACATCAGGTCAAAATGCACTCCTTCGAGGAGCAGGTCAGTAGAGATCACTGTTTGTTTGCCAAAATGATCGATCACTGCTGCATCATCGCCCACACCCAGCAGCGAAGAAGCATTTTGCAGTTCGATATTCCTGGTCAGGTGTTCTATGAGGCCAAACTCACCCAGTGAGCTTATTTCTGTTCTTTCTTCCATAATACACAAAAGTTTTACCCGATGGCCCTTTGCATGGCCATCTAAAATTAATCATTGGTCAACACAGCCCGAAATGGATTGATCAGAGTTCTTTACGCTGATTGATCACATCCAGCATTTCTGCATGGATCCGGCCGTTGGTAGCCAGTATCCGGTGCTGATATGGGGAAAAGGGATTGCCGTCAAAATCGGTCACCGTACCACCCGCTTCCTGTACCAGCAAAAACCCGGCGGCACTATCCCAGGCTTCCAGTTTATGCTCATAAAATCCGTCAAAACGACCGCAGGCAACCCAGCACAGGTCAATGGCAGCCGAGCCCAGACGCCGCACAGGCACCCCTTTCCGTATGAACCGTTCAAATACCTCCAGCGGACCATTGGGCATATTGATATAGGTATAAGGAAAACCCGTTACGAGGCAGGCATTGATGGCCTTGTCCTGTGTGCTCACATGAATAGGCTGATCATTGAGAGTGGCACCAGCCCCTTTTTCGGCCAGAAAAAACTCCTCGAGGTGAGGGTTATATACAGCGCCCAGCACCATTTCGCCATTGTATTCGACCGCAATAGAAACACAGTTAAGCGGAACGCCATGTGCAAAGTTGATTGTGCCGTCAATAGGATCGATGATCCACTTGTACTGGCTGTCCTGGATGATCTCACCCGCTTCTTCGCTCAGGATATAATGATCCGGGTAAGCAGCTTTGATCGCTTTCAGGATTGCTTTTTCAGCAGCATGGTCTGCTTCTGTTACCGGGTTGTTGATCCCTTCTTTATTGGTGATTTTGAACTGGCCATTAAAGAATTTACGGATTTCGGCCGCCCCGGCCCGGGCCGCTTCTATCAATGTGGATTTAAGCATGCCCAAAGATAAACAGCAATTGCTCAGTATCAGGTGGTTTTCTGGTGCCCCTTCATTTTGCACTCTAGGTAAAAACGTCTTACTTAGCGGACTTAAGTCATTGATTATTGGATGTATCGGTTATTATAGTCAATTATAATGTGAAGCATTTTCTGGAGCAATGCCTCCGCTCTGTGTTGCAGGCCATGCAGGGTATTGAAGGGGAGGTGATTGTAGTTGATAATGCGTCAAAAGACAATAGCATTGACTATTTAAAGGAGCGTTTTGATACCGTGCAGTTTATGGCCAACAAGGAGAACGTTGGATTTGCAAAAGCCTGTAACCAGGGCTGGAAAATGGCGCACGGACGTTTTATTCTTTTTCTCAACCCCGATACAATCATTCCCGAAGACTGTTTGAAGCTTTGTCTACAGTTTATGGATACGCATCCGGAGGCCGGAGCCCTGGGTGTACGTATGACAGATGGCAGCGGTCGTTTTCTGAAAGAATCAAAAAGAGCGTTTCCGTCTCCCTGGATTTCTTTGTTTAAGTTGACAGGCCTCGCCCGCCTGTTTCCGCATTCATCTATGTTTGCCCGCTATCATCTCGGACATCTCGCAGAGCATGAAACTCACGAGGTAGACGTGCTTGCGGGCGCCTTTATGCTGCTGCGCAATGAAGTACTGGAGAAAACACAGGGTTTTGACGAAACTTTTTTTATGTATGGAGAAGATGTGGATCTCAGCTACCGCGTAAAAAAAGTGCCTCTGGAAAATGGAAAAGGTTTTTATACCAACTATTATTATCCCGGTAC
The DNA here is from genome assembly GCA_047600605.1 of Chitinophagaceae bacterium. Classification (GTDB taxonomy): domain Bacteria; phylum Bacteroidota; class Bacteroidia; order Chitinophagales; family Chitinophagaceae; genus CAYMZZ01. The sequence continues at coordinate 680,174 of JASGKK010000003.1, forward strand.
CAGCATCATCCACTTTAAAGGCGAAAGCACCCGCAAGGGGAGTATGAATTATGTGCGTATGTTTTATACAGCCATGAGCCTTTTTGTGCGCAAACATTATGGTGGAAGCAAGGCCGGCGTTTTTAATTTATGTATTCACCTGGCCATCTGGCTCAGGGCGGCCTTATCGGCAACCGGCCGTTTTATCCGGCGTATCGGGCTACCTCTCATTGATGCAGGGCTTATCCTGTTATCCTTCTGGATCATGAAAGGTTTTTGGAGTGAGTATATAAAAACAGATACACGTTACGATTACCGGCTCATATGGATCGCTTTTCCATCATTTACACTGGTATACCTGCTGGCGGCTTATTATGCCGGGCTATACGATCGCTGGTATAAACGATCAGAGCTGGCACAGTCTACACTTGTGGCCACAGTAGTGGTGCTGGCGGCTTACTCCATGCTACCGGAGCAGTATCGTTTTTCGAGGGGCATCATTCTATTTGGAGCGGTGCTAGCATTTTTCTTTATCAGCATCCTGCGGCGGTTTCTGGTAAAAGCAGATGTGCTGTCTGGTGTGCGCCCCCAGTCCAATCACGCCAGTACGGTCGTTGCTGCTTCTGCAGCCGAGTTTCAGGAGATAGACAGGCTTATGCGAAATGCAGGAAAGGAACAGCAATTGCTGGGACGTATTGCAGTTGCACCCGGAGAAACACGGGTACTTGCTACCTGGCCTGCTGTTCATGAGCTGCATAAAACACTTCCCTTTCGCGAAATAATTGTAGCCGGAGGTACTCTTTCTGTAAAAGAAATAATTGCAGCCCTGCCTGAGCTGCCAGCGCATTGCCGCATAAAAATCCATTTGCCCGATACAGACAGTATTGTAGGCAGCCATTCAAAAGATAGTAGCGGCGAGGCCCTTTCCAGCGAAAACGGCTATCGCGTGCAAAACCCGCACAACCTGCGGCTAAAGCGGCTGATAGATGTGGCGGTGGCATTGCTGGGCTTACTCACTTTTCCGATACATCTTTTTTTTATTAAAAAACCATTTCATTTTATTGCCAATTGTGTATCTGTGTTGTTGGCCCGCAAAACATGGATTGGATATACGCAGCCGGAACCGAATCTGCCAGCACTGCGGCAACCGGTACTGGCCAGCAATGGAGTTGCACCAGCGGCCAATGCCGTACTGCCGGCAGAAAGCAGGCAGATGGTTGACTACTGGTATGCACGTGATTATGAACCAGTGGGCGACTTGCGCCAGATTCTTGTTTCCTATCGCATGCTGGGAGGTTAATCAAAGCGATTCAAAGCAGCTTTTAACCGGCTATAAATGATATGATATTCGTAACCGTTTCGTTCTTAACATTGCGTAACTTTAAAGACAGTTCACAGCCTACTATACATGGCCACAATTATTGATATAAAAATACCCAAAGCCATAGCGGCAGCCCTCCGCATCCCACCCAATGATGCAAGGCGTCAGCAAATCCGTGTACTCAAAAAATTGCTGAAGAAGGCCCGCTTTACAGAATTTGGCCAGCGTTATCGTTTTGATGAAGCATTACTGACCCGGCACCCCGGCAAGAGTTTTCAGGAGCTGGTACCCGTACATGATTATGATAAGATTTATGAAGAATGGTGGAAGAAAACACTCGATGGTGTACCCGATGTGGCCTGGCCGGGTAAGATCAAATATTATGCACTCAGCTCCGGCACATCCGAATCTGCCAGTAAATATATTCCTGTTACCAAAGACCTTCTCCGCAGCAACCGTGTCAATTATGTGCGGCAGCTGATCAGTGTTTTTGGTTATGAAGAGGCAAATAAGAAAGCGCTTACGCGTGGTTTTTTAATGCTGGGTGGCGCTACGGATCTGCAAAAAGGCAAGGCTGGCTGGTATGCCGGCGATCTGAGCGGCATCCTTGCCAAAAAAAGACCGTTCTGGTTTCAGACATTCTATAAACCCGGTGGCCGTATTGCCGCCATCCGCGACTGGAATCAGAAGCTCAATGAAATTGTAGAACATGCACGCGACTGGGATATCGGCTATATAGTGGGTGTGCCCGCCTGGTGCCAGATGTGTATGGAAATGATCATAGCTCATTACAAGGTCAAAAATATTCATGAGATATGGCCCAATTTCGGCGTGTTTGTGCACGGTGGAGTTGCCTTTGAACCATATAAAAAAGGGTTTGAGAAATTATTGGGCCGGCCTATCGTATACATTGAGAATTACCTGTCGAGCGAAGGCTTTATCGGCTTTAAAACCCGCGAGCACGCCAAAGGCATGCAGCTCATTTTAAACAACAATATATTCTTTGAGTTTGTACCCTTCGATGAAAAAAACTTTGACAGTGATGGTCGTATTGTGACCAATCCCGATGCCAAAATGATTCATGAAGTGGAGCAGGGAAAAGAGTATGCACTGCTCATGAGTACCAACGCAGGAGCCTGGCGTTACCTGATAGGTGATACGATCAAGTTTGTAGATATGGAAAAGCATGAGGTGGTCATTACCGGCCGCACCAAACATTTCCTGAGCCTGGTGGGTGAGCACCTGAGTGTGGAAAATATGAACAAGGCGATTGAGCTGGTAAGCGAGGAATTCAATATCAGTATTCCCGAATATACCGTAGTTGGTTTTCCCTACGAAGGACTCTTTGCCCATAAATGGTATGTGGCAACCAATGATACAGTCGATGCAGAAGCCCTCCGCAGCCATATTGATGGCCACCTCCGGAAACTGAACGATGATTATGCCACAGAACGTGATAGTGCCCTCAAAGAAGTTTTTCTGGAAGTACTGCCTGAAGAAAAGTTCATGCGCTTTATGGAACTGAAAGGAAAACTGGGCAGCCAGCACAAATTTCCCCGCGTTATGAAAGGGAAAATGCTGGAGGACTGGAACAAATTTTTAGAAACCGGAACACTTACCTGAACCTAATCCCCGGGCCGGCCGCGTGCTTCTCTGCTGCTATTTACAGGCACGAACCCATTGCCGCTACGGGTAGTATGATCTGAATTATGCTGGATGCCCTGATAAAAGGTATTACGCTGGGATTTCTGCTGAGCATATCAGTAGGGCCGGTTATTTTTTCTATAATCAAACAGAGCATCAATAACGGTCCCCGCGGAGGTATGGCCTTTGTACTGGGCGTGTCTGCCAGCGACATTGCACTGGTATTGATCAGCAATGTATTTACCGAGCTCTTCAAACGTATCAGCAACCTGCGTACAGAAATCGGTATTGCCGGCAGCATCTTCCTGATCGGGATGGGTATATACCTGCTCTTCTTTAAAAAAGTGAAAGTAAATGAGCAGGGCAAAAAAGCGCCTGTCAGTTTTGGCCACCTCGACTATGCCCGCATTGCCGCTTCCGGTTTTCTGATGAATATTCTTAACCCGGCTATTTTCATTTTCTGGATAGGAACGTCCACAACATTTATTGATCACACCGTACAGCAACGGGTTATCATTTTTGTGACCTGTCTGCTCATTGTACTCGCAGCAGATATCGCCAAAGTAATGCTGGCCGGAAAGATCCGCAACAGACTTACTCCTCACAATATTCATATCATTAACCAGGTAAACGGACTTATCCTGGTTGGCTTTGGCATTGCCCTGATCTGGGGCCTGCTTACTTATTTTTAATCTGCAAAAACTATTTAACAAATTCACAGGCGCTGCTTTTGTAAGTTTGCCGCATGAACCGGCTGCTTACGCTTTTTATTTTTTTGCTGGCGGGGCATATCGCCCAGGCACAAACAGGATACCTGTTTGTAAAAAAAGGGCTTAAGAAAAAAAGAACCTATACAGAAGGCGATCGCATTGTAATGCGCCTCGGCGGAGATACGATTGCTGCCGGTCTTATCACTCACCTGCGGGATGATACTATTTTTTTAAATGGCCACCCCATACCCAGAGCATCTGTAAAAGGCGTTGTGGTAAGAACAAAAAAATCCAAATCATTTCATATTCCCATCAATCAGCTATTGCTTATAACCGGAGGTGTGGCACTTACTACCGGGGGACTCACTTTGAGCAAACAGGCCAGTTTTAAGGAGGCGCTTACTGCAGGCCTCGTTATTGGCTATGGGCCACTACTCATTAAATATATCACCAGTAAAATATCACTCGGTCGGAAAGAATTTAAAATGGGCCGGAAATTCCGCCTGCAGATGATCGATTTTCACCTGCCGCGCAAGCGTGCTTTTTAGTAATCCCGCTATTAAGTTTATATATTGCAGCGCTGATCAGAAATGAAAGATTTCTTATTAAAAGTGTGGCGCTGGACAAAAAGGATCTTCCTCATTCTTTTTATTGCCCAGTTTGTATATATCCTGCTACTCAAGTGGGTGAATCCTCCTATTACCATCACACAAATGGTAAGCTGGGTAAGCGGCCATGGCCTCAAGCGCGACTATGTGGATCGCGATGAGATGTCGCCCAATGCCGGACTGGCCGTGATTGCATCGGAAGACCAGCTTTTTGCCGACCACCGTGGCTTTGACTGGAAGAGCATCAAAAAAGCCATGGAGTACAACGAAAAAAAACCTGGCCGTATGCGTGGCGGAAGTACGATCAGCCAGCAGGTAGCCAAAAATGTATTTCTCTGGCAGGGGCGCAGTTTTATCCGGAAAGGATTCGAGGCCTATTTTACTTTTATGATCGAGCTGGTATGGGGCAAAAAAAGAATACTCGAAGTGTATCTGAATGTAGTGGAGATGGGCGAAGGCATTTTTGGAATAGAGCGTGCCGCCAATATTTATTTTAATAAATCAGCGAGTCAGCTTACTGCACAGGAAAGTGCATTGATAGCCGCATGCCTTCCCAATCCCAAACGATACAAGGTAAAGCCCCCGGGCAGATATGTAGCTGCGCGGTCGAGGCAGATTGTACAGCAAATGAGTTTCCTCTCACCAGACCCCGATATCCAGGAAATTATTGGCCGCAAACCCCCTCCTGCTAAAAAGAAAACGACAAAAAGCCGCTAATCAAGAATAGCTTCAACGGCTTTGATTGCCTTTTGCAGGCGATCGTCATATGTGCCACCGATCTCTACCCAGGGCACATCCTGGTTTACCATCAGATCCTTGTAAATGGCATATAATTTACGCCGTGTATGTGGATCCGGATATTCCCGCAGATCATCCGGCTCCCAGGGCAGATCTGTCTGGCACAGCAGGTAAAGATCATATTTGCGTGCAACGATCTGGTCGAGTATATAACGATGACATTTTCCGAAAACAAATTCACACCACACTTTCATTACATACATATCGGTATCAATAAAAAGCGGAAGATGACCGCCTTCTTCCAGCATGGGCAATGATTGCGCTTCGAGATTGGCTGCATATTCATCTTCCAGCGCGAGCTGGCCTTTGGCAATAGTGAGCAGGTCGTCATACTCATAATTTTTACCATTGCTGTGCAGAAACTCACGCGCAAACTCCGGGCACCACAACGTTTCAAAGTGATCTGCCAACTGTTGTGAAAGGGTACTCTTTCCAGTACTTTCAGGTCCCAGGATGACGATTTTTTTGAGCATGATAATCCGGTTTTCGGCGTAAATACCTGTAATGTTATTCAAAAAAAAGTGCCTGAGCAAATACACAGGAAATCAGGAACGTATGTCGGGAAAATAGCGATGTATGCACGCCACAGCCTCCCGGAAACGCTGCTCCCAGCTACCTCCAATAAATACAAGCGGCCGGCCACCTGCCTCATACAGCATACGATGGTGATTGCTGAGCGCCTTGCGTGGCTCCGGATCCAGTCGCGTACCATCCTGTACAAATGGGCAATCCGGCTCCAGGAAAATATAAAGATCAAACTGGTTGGCTGCATTGATCCATTCATCTGTATGCAATGGCTGATCAAATAAAAACAAGCTGTATGACTGAGTTGTTATCAGATCGGTATCAACCAGCAAAATCCTGTTAGCTGCAGAAAGCCTGTCGAGTATGGTGTGTGCGTGGAGGCGGGCAATTTCTGGTAAATGTGCAGGCGTAACGGTAAGGGTCTCTTCCACTATTTCGCGCGCCATTTCCGGAACATATGTTGTGTGAAAATATGCGGCCAGTCGCTCAGTAAGTGTTGACTTGCCTGTTGATTCGGTTCCCACAATGGCCACTTTGATCGTAAAGTAAGGCTTTGCTTCATCGGCCAGGTAATGCCAGTATGCCCGGGGATTATTCCTGATCTGTGTAGCAGATACGGGAACGGTCAACCGGCTGCTATCATAGCTGATATGCGTAATATGCAGGTATTCGGCCATGTAATCTCCATAGGCTTCTGAAGTAAAGACACAGGTAAATGCCGGCAGCTGCTGCCGAAAAGCGTCACTCCATAGCTGTGCAACATGCCGGTCACTTACAGAACTGTTGGGAAGAAGCTGATCATCGTAGGGGAAATCAACTACAGTGATTTGCGGATAAGACTGCGCCCAGTTTTTTAACCACTGCCGGCGGATATTTCCGTCAATAGGTTCCTGCATAGTATGACAAAGTACAACCAGCAATTCATCACAGTGCTGCAGCGCAAAACGAATAAGCGCCTGATGTCCTTTATGCAAAGGCATGAACTTGCCAAAAACCAATCCACGGATCATGATTCATGTACATGTATGGCCCGTGCTTTTGCCTTCCACGCTGCAAGTCCCCAAAAAGCAAATACGAGCAGAATAAGATAATACACACTTGTAAGTGCGAGGCCTTTTACAAAATACAGGGGAATGCTGGCAAGATTGGTGGCAATCCACCAGTACCAGCTTTCGACCTTTTTGCGGGCCATAAGCCACATGCCAGTAAAAGCTGTGGCAGTAGCAAAAGCATCACCGGGAGGAATGGCCTCAGGAAAAAAAGAGGTCTTCAGATATACGAGGGCGAGGAATACCGATACAAAGGCAATCACAAAAAAAAGGAATTGGCTGATCCAGTCGCGCCGGGTAGAAAAACTGATATGCAGGACCCGCTCTTTGTGCTCATCTTTTTTGAGCCACAGATACCAGCCATAGAGACTCATGATCGTATAATAGAAATTGACACTGGCCTCTCCCGCCAGATGATTTTTTATACTTATATAGATATAAAAGGTTGTATTGATAAGCCCCACCGGATAAGTAAGGATACTTTCTTTGCGACTAAACCAAACACTGGCCAATCCACTGAGTACGGCAATATATTCCAGCCAGTCGGTGTGTATAATATCTGACCAGAACTGTTGAAAGAAATTTGTCAAGTGTTGCGGGCTTTGATTGTAAACATAGCCAAAATCGGCAGCCGTTATTTATGCAATAGGGAAATATATCAGGGAGAAGTCGTTGCCGGCCGTATGTATTTTTTCCAGCCCCGCAGATATTTGGGGCCGCTCCCCGTTTCGAACCTCGTAGGCACCTGCTGCCAGCCAGATGGTCCCGATCTCCAAACCATAAAATGTAAATGAGGCACGGCGGCATAACCGGTTTTGCCACTCAATGCAATCACCTGTCCGCGGGCAACAGTGTCTCCTACATTGACCAGGGCTCCGTCTTTTTGAAGGTGCCAGTATCCAGCCCTTGTTCCATCTGGGTGCTCGATGACGATATTGTTGCCGTAGGGCCGGTATTTTTTGTTCCAGCCGCCACGGTCTCCATCTTCTTTTACCCGCACTACCACGCCTTCTCTGGCAGCACAGATCTTTGAGCCACGTTTCATTTTAAAATCAAGGGCCGCACGCTCCTTATGCGAAAAATGACTGAAATAACCCTGGATCATCCGGTACGATTTACCGCCTTCGTAAGGCAGTGCATATATATAGCTGGTATCGTCGACAAGTTTTCCTTTGCGGAGTAAAATGGTTTGTTCACGCAACGGATTATTGCTGACGGCGCAGGAGGATAAAATAATAAGTGCACAGCAGGTGAGGAAGGCCGCTTTCACAGGCGATATGATTACTTCTTTAAACAACAGGCATGGATTATACTTTGTTGGGTGCTGTTTCGCTGATTTCTTTCAGGTTGGCCAGCCCTTTTTCGAGCTGATGACCAAGATTGCGGCTTATTACCGGGCCCATGAGCCGGGCGATTGGCCAGGGCAGACTTCCATTCTTTTGCCAGGTGACCTTCACCTCACTGTCGCCCCATGGTTCAAAAACCCAATGGTCCTGCGCAACCGAAGCCAGTGGCTTTTGATAACGTTGCTCAAAATGGAGATGCCGGTCGCTTACACTGATGATAGAAAGCGTGCCTTTACCTATTTTTTTGCCGGTCCATTCCAACATGTGCCCCTTTGTTAATGGATGACCTTTGATCCCGGTCTCTGCCGAGTTATCTACCTGTAGCCAGGGGTTCCACAAATTATGCTGATGAAAATCACCCACCAGTTGTACAACGGTTTCAGGCGCCTGTTTCACAATAATTGTTTTTTCGATGCGGTAAGAACCGGGCATAAGAAAGGCAACAACCAGGGGAGCCAGCACGAGTGCACCAAATATGAGTAGAAAAAGCATGTAAGGTTGTTTAAAAAGCTTAAGATAATACAAGGAAGCCAACCAGATCAAAGCAATTTTACAGGAGGAAATTTACCGTGTATGAATAGCCCGGTAAAAACGCCCCGGGCGCAAATACCTGACCCCTTTGCGTGTTTGAAATCGTGTGGCCAGTTGTACTATCCGTCCGTTTTTGTCAGGCCCCTGCACTTCAAAATGTAAATGCGGAAAAGCAGAATAGCCGGTGTTACCGCTTAATCCAATCCACTGACCAGTTACTACACTGTCGCCTTCGGCAACCTTTAGTCCATTATAATCAAGATGCCAGTAATGGGCCACGCTGCCATCATCGTGCCGTATGGAAATATAATTGCCATCGGAAAGATTTTCAGGTTTCAGGCCACCCTTTTTTGAATCGCCCCTGGCAGCCATTACTACACCGCTACGTGCCGCACAGATACGGGTACCCTTTTTGAGTTTGAAATCAAGAGCCCGCTCTCCGCGATGGCTCATTTTACTTTCATAGGCCTGTATCAGAAAAACCTTTTTACGGTGTTCAAAAGGCAGAGTATAAATATAACTCTGGTCTTCCCTGAACCGGCAGGCTTTCAGGTCCCGTATACTGGGTTCATCGGATTGAGCTCCGCCTGCGAAAGGCAGAGTAATCAACAGACAAAGGATCCGGTAATAATGCATATGAATATGTTTAAGGATCATTGTCAAGATACAAAAGCCTTTTTTTTCCAGAAAAAAACGTCTTTTTTCTCGTCAAAAACCCCTGATTACCCCAAACCTGGCCAATATGTTTGTGCCCTAAACTTTAATCTATGGAAAAAACAGTTGAACAATGGCTTGTGCCAGATACAAATGTGCTGGAGAGGATTCATCTGATAAGGGGGCAAAAAATAATGCTTGACAGCGATCTGGCCCTGCTGTATCAAACGCCCACAAAAGTGCTTAAGCAGGCGGTAAGACGCAATAAATTCCGGTTTCCTCCCGATTTTATGTTTGAGCTCACCCGCGAAGAGCAGCGATTTTTGAGGTCACAAATTGTGACCTCAAAACCGGAAGGCGGGTCTGGCGGAGTACGGTATGCTCCTATGGCGTTTACAGAAAATGGTATTTCCATGTTATCAAGTATTCTGAAAACAGACACGGCGATTGCCGTCAATATTCAGATCATTCGCATCTTTACCCGGCTCAGAAATGCCGCAATTGTTAATGATGCATTATATAAAGAAGTAGAAACGCTGGAGAAAAAAGTAAAAACACATGATAAGAAATTTCAGCAGCTGTTTAAATTATTAAAAGACCTGCTGCAGCCTGTTGATGTATCGCAGCCACTGGGCTTCCGTGTCGGAAACACAGACAAGAGCGGTAAGACAAAATGATCAGAGATAACGACCGGCCTCTTCGGCAATACGTGTCCAGAAGCTATTCTTAAAGCGACGGGAAAACATACCGGAGTGGCCTACTTTTTTTAAATGGTAGTCTTTGGGCCGGTGTTTTATCATGCGAATACGGGTGCCTCTGTAGATACTGGTCAGATCTGTTACGGTCTGATCGTTGGCAATGGTATCATCTTTAAAATAATGAACAATGAAGGGCACCTTTAAGGGATGGAAATCTTCCTGGGGAATGGATTGGCCAATATGACTGCCAAAGTAAAAAGAACTACGGCACCATCGGCTCCATTGCCCGATCACCCGCCGGGGCAGATCTTCCATGATGCGTAAACGTTTGAGCGGGGCATAACCAAAAAAAGGAGTCAGCACCGGATGAATGATATACCACAATACAAATGACCGCATATTGCCGGGCCACTTCATTTTCCACCAGGTGCCGGTAGAACTGGCTATACCAATGACCAGTTTTAACCGGTCATTATTAGGGGTAAAACCGATCAGCTGTGTACCAATACTATGACCAACCAACAACATCGGCAGATCCGGATACCGCTTTTCTCCAAAGGCAATAGCCGCTTTCATATCCAGCTGCGCCCAATCCATTAATGATGCATTCATGCCTCTGAGCGAGCCATGCCGACTGCCACCAATGCCCCGGTAGTCGTAGGAGATGACCACGAAACCCTGCTGCCGCAAAAAATCACAGAAATTAGAATAAAACTCTTTTTTGATGCCCGTACCACCCTGCATCAATACTACTGCCCGGGCAGGACCTGTGGGTTCAAATAATAGCCCATCAAGCTCATACCCATCTGAACAGTAAAGAGTTATTTTGGTTGCGTCACTATCCATACCGGCAAAATACAACGCTTTGCAAGTATTCAAAAGCGTCGCGACAAAGTTATTAATTAAAAAAAATCTTAATAGAAAAGAAGAACTCTTTTCCGCATGGGGAATGGCTAACTTTAATACACAAAGTTTGATTTGCTATGACGATTGCTGTATTGGGTGCCGGCATGGTCGGAAGTACCATTGCCGTTGATTTGAGTTTACGTCACCGGGTTACCTCTATTGATCAGCGTGCGGATCCGTTAAAAAAGCTTCATGCCCGTAATCCGGCTATTCAAATTCAACCGGCAGATCTGCGCCAGGCAGACCTTTCTGCCCTGCTTGCTCCCTATGATCTCGTGATTACGGCTGTGCCGGGGTTTATGGGATATCAATTGCTGAAACAGGTAATAGAGGCCGGAAAAAATGTAGTGGATATTTCATTTTTCCCGGAAGATGCGCTTGAGTTGCATGAGCTGGCGATCCAAAAACAGGTGACTGTAATTACGGATTGTGGCGTGGCGCCCGGCATGAGCAATCTTATTGTAGGGCATTACGATGCACTTATGGAAATCTCATCTTTTGCCTGTTATGTAGGAGGGCTTCCGGTGCATCCGCAACCACCATTTTATTACAAAGCCCCTTTTTCACCAGTAGATGTGATACAGGAGTATCTGCGTCCGGCCCGCCTGGTTGAAGAAGGGCTGCTGGTCACCAAACCAGCACTCAGTGACCGGGAATTTCTTGATTTTGCAGAAGTAGGCAGACTCGAAGCGTTTAATACAGATGGACTTCGCTCGCTCGTGCATACCATGTCACATATTCCCGACATGAAAGAAAAAACGCTCCGCTATCCCGGCCATATTGATCTCATTATTGCACTGCAGCAAGCTGGTTTTTTTAATACAACCCCGGTCATGGCGGCCGGCCTGCAGGTGATACCGCTTGACCTTACCAGCACCTTGCTGGTAGATCAATGGAAACTGCAACCAGGTGAGCCAGAGTTTACCGTAATGAAAGTAATACTGGATGGACCGGAGAAAACGATCACCTATTCACTGCTTGATTATTATGATCCTGTTACAGGTTTTTCTTCTATGGCGCGCACTACCGGTTTTACATGTACAGCAGCGGCAGAACTGCTGATGCAGGGATTATTCACCGAAAAAGGGGTATTCCCTCCTGAAAAACTGGGCTGCCGGCCAGACTGTTTTCAATTTATACTTCACTACCTGGCACAAAGAAATGTGCAGTGGAAAAAGACAACGGAAAGAAAGTAAAAAACAAAAGCGGAGCTACAGGCTCCGCTTTTTAATAAATATAGTAGTAAGAAAAAATTATTCAGACTCGGCAACCACTTCTTTCACTTCGGGGATCATGCGTTTCATCATGCCTTCGATACCCGCTTTAAGAGTGATCATAGAAGAAGGGCATCCGCTGCAGGCTCCCTGCATGCTCAGGTTGACTGTGCCGCCTTCATAACTTTTGAACTGAATAGCACCACCATCCATTTCTACTGCGGGACGCACATAGTTGTCAAGCAGCTCTTTGATACGCTTCACCACATCATCGTCATCGGCAGCTACTTCGTTGGTGCTGACAGGACGTGTTGAGGCCAGCTCTTCTTCATTTACTACAGGCTTGCCTTCTTCGAGATACTCTTTCAGAAACTGGCGGATTGCCGGAATTACATCCTGCCACTCCGTTTCCGGTGTTTTGGTAAGCGTCACAAAATTGCTGGCAACAAAAACGGCTTTGATAAAAGGAAAACCAAAGAGTTCAGTGGCCAGAGGAGATGGTTTGGCGCTTTCAGCATCGGGAAAGTCAACGCTTTTGCCGGGATACAACAGTTTGTTGGCCACAAACTTCATCGTTTCCGGGTTAGGGGTCATTTCTGTATAAATGCTGATAATAGGATTACCTGTTTTGATCATGACACTGTGTTTTTCATGCTTCCGGCTATTGCCGGAGGCGCTGTTTATGCAAAAGTAACAAGATTTTCCGGGGAATGTTCATGCCCGCCCCGCCCGGACTCCGGGGATTTATTCCCTGAATTTTCCGGTTTTTTTCAAATACCGGATCAGGATATAGATCAACAGGAGTATACCCAGAATGATGCCGGTAAGCCAGTTGCGCAGCTGCGTATCATGGCCGGTGAGCTCCGGATAATTAAATAATAGTAATAATGTAATACCTATCAGCCAGATAAACTGAGTAGTATGTTCTTTAAGAATCCAGCGACGCCAGTTAAATGACATACTGCCAAAAGTTTTGCCCAGGCCCGACATGCGGGGAATCCATCGGTTTACATGACGGCAGTATTCATCAAATCCGGATCCGAATTTGCCCCGCAAAAAATTTTCTTCTGCAAGTACAATGGCCTGATAAATAAAGAGAAATACAGGAATTACAACAGCTACATACAAAAGAGAGTTGGCCAGAATACCCACACCCAGCAGCATGAGAATATTGCCCACATAAAGCGGATTGCGGCAATGACGGAAAACGCCATCCGTTACCAATCCTTCTGCATAGGGTTTACCTTCTTTACCGCCCCGTACGATATAGGCGAGACCAATGGTCAACCCCCTGATGAGCTGGCCAAGCACTGTAATAAACAGTCCCAGCCCAATGGGTAGCAGGTAATAGTGTTCTCCAAAACGACTGGCAGAAAACAGAGGCCAGGAAGGAATGAATAAAGCACCGTAAAACAGGATAAAGATCCAGTTGCGGTACTTAAAGAAAAAATTTCCGATAGCGACCATAAAAGATGATTGAGCCGGTTTTACTCATTCGCAGGCATGCACCGGCAGCTGCAGCGATCAAGAACCAGGAAAAAACAGCGTTATTTTTTTACAGCAATAAGCCCGGCAAAATTATACCACTTCAGAAAAACCTCGCAGTGTGCAAAGCCCTGATCACGCAGCAATGAAATATTTTCACTCAGCTTGTAAGGGATCAGCACATTTTCAAGAGCCTCGCGTTTTTGGGAAATTTCCAGTTCACTGTATTGATTGCGGCGCTTGTAATTATAATAATAGCGGATAAAATCGCGGTTAAAATTGCTTTCTTCGGCCAGTATCTTTTCGATCAGAATAAGCGCTCCGCCGGGGTTTAGACCTTTATAAATATCCTTTATCAGTCGCTCGCGATAAATAGGCCGCACAAACTGAAGTGTCAGGCAAAGAACTACCACAGAAGCGTTTTCAATCTGAACGCCCTGGTTAAGATCGGCACACCTGAGATCAAAAGGACGGGTAAAACCGAGTTCGGTAAGTTTGGATTTACACTTATCCAGCATTTCTGCCGAATCATCTATTCCCACAAAACGGATAGAAGGATTGACCAGCGTATTCATACCCACCATAGTGGTACCGGTAGAGCAGCCAAGATCATATACATCCGTTCCTTCGCGTGCATGATCCGCTGCGAGCTCGGCCATCATTCGCTGCATCTCGCCATAATAGGGCACAGACCGGTTGACCATATCATCAAACACACTGGCCACGTTGGCCCCAAACTTAAAATCGCTTACCTGTTCAATCTCATCTTTAAAAACTTCATCTTTGCCCATATAACGTTTTTGAATAAGTTGTACAAAGTAAAGCAATTTGGACATTGTGTGAACTAAACGCACTGTCTCTATTTAATCTCATATGAAGAAAATCTACCACCTGGCCAACTGTACTACCTGCCAGGCCATTATTGCGAGTACGGGTATTGATAAAAAAGGGTTTGAAATGCAGGATATCAAAACCGAACCCATTACCGCGGCTCAGCTGGATGCGATGAAAAAAATGGTGGGTTCCTACGAAGCTTTATTTAACCGGCGTGCACTCAAATACAAAGAGCTTGGCCTGAAAGATAAACAGCTGTCGGAGGCCGACTATCGCCGATTGATACTGGAAGAGTATACATTTCTCAAACGCCCGGTAGTAATAATGGGCGACAGAATTTTTATCGGCAATGAAAAGAAAAATGTAGCGGCGCTCACCACAGCCCTGTCCTGATCAATGCCCACCGGGCACTGAACCCTCTGCCGGACCTTCAATGATATGCCGCAACTCCGGATGTTCCTTTTTTTCGCGTCGCAGCACATTAAAGGTGATGACCAGGCTTACCAGCATAATAATCCCTGCCAGCAAAAAGAAAGCACCGGGAAAATGAATGGCGCCGCCCTTTTTGGTAGACTGGAAAAAAATATTGTTCATGATCGGCGGGCCAATAATAGTGGTCAGACTCATAAGGCTGGTAAGGGCTCCCTGTAGTTCCCCCTGCTCGTTGGGCGGCACATGACCCGCAATCACCGATTGCAATGCCGGCCCGCAAATACCTCCCAGGCAGTAAGGAACCAGGAAGGCAAACATCATCCAGGTTTCTGTGGCAAAGGCAAAAAGAATCAACCCCACCGCATAAAGAAAAAGGCCCAGGTAAATGCTTTTATCATTTCCAAGCCGCGGATTGACGATACGTGTGAGTCCGGCCTGTACCAATCCTACAAGTAAGCCTACTACGGCCAGGGAAATACCCACCATTTTCTCTGTCCAGCTAAACCGATAAATGGTAAAAAAGCTCCAGTTGCCCTGTACCGCCTGTGCCGCAAAATAGATAAGAAAGAAGGCAAAAGCCAGTCCATTAATAGTGGGATACTTGCGTAAAAACAAAAGGGAACCAATCGGGTTAGCCCGTTTCCATTCAAACTTGCGCCGGTTGGCTGCAGGCAGGGACTCAGGCAGAAGAAAATAACCATACAGGCAGTTGAGAAGGCAGAGTACTGCAGCGGCATAAAACGGGGCGCGGATTCCCCAACCCGAAAGCAACCCGCCCAGGGCTGGTCCGATCACGAATCCCAACCCGAAGGCAGCGCCGATCATACCAAAATTCTTGGCGCGGGTTTCCGGTGTGCTTACATCGGCAATATAAGCGGCAGCAGTGGTGAAACTGGCGCCCGTAATACCGGCAATTACCCGGCCTACAAACAGCCATCCATAAGCGGGAGCCAGGGCCAGGAATAAATAGTCGATGCCAAAACCCAATAGAGAAAAAAGCAATACAGGTCTGCGGCCATACCGGTCGCTGAGGTTGCCAATTACCGGGGCAAATAAGAATTGAGTGACGGCATAGGCAGAAAGAAGCAATGCGCCATAAGGGCTCGCCTCATTTACCGGAATATTTTTTAATTGTGCAATCAGGTCGGGCATTACCGGAATAATGAGTCCCCATCCCATTACATCAATCAGCAGTGTAATAAAAATAAAGCCGATAGCAGCTTTTCTGGTAGTCATAAAAAATGATTGATTGGCGCAAATTTGGCCGATTTTTTGGCAGAGTGTAAACGAATTTCGGTAAAAAGGCCTGTTTTGGGGCATGGGTTTTAACAATTCGCCCATAAATAGCAGGAGCAGAGTATATATCTTTGCGCACTTACCAACTGATGCCCCGGACAGCACAGTCTACACCAAAACAATATTTTTCATTTAAAAATTTGTCCAATGACTATCAAACAAGTCCTCCTACCAGCCCTTTCTGCGGTATTCCTGTTTTCTTGCGTTAGCTCCAAGAAATTCAAGAAATCGCAACAAGATCTGGCCGATCTGCAAGCCAAACAGACACAGCTGCAGGGATCACTCAATGATTGTACCAACGAAAAGGCAGCGCTCAATCAGCAAAAAGCCGGCCTCGAAAACGATATCGCCAATCTGAAAAATCAGATCGACTTCCTGAAAGCAAACAACAACCAGGCGCTGAAGCAACTGGAAGACCTGTCTGTTATCAGCTCTGCACAGGCAGAAAGCATCAAAAAATCAATGGAAAATATTGGTGCAAAAGATAATTATATCCAGTCGCTGCAACAGCAAATGGCCCGTAAGGACTCTTTAAACATGGCCCTGGTGATGAACCTGAAAGGCGCTATCGGCAACCTGGATGATCAGGATATCAATATCAAGGTAGATAAAGGTGTGGTATACATCGACATCTCTGATAAACTGCTTTTCAAAACCGGCAAATTTGATGTAACTCCCCAGGCAAAAGAAGTGCTCGGTAAAGTTGCTGCCGTTCTGAAAAATCAACCCGATATCGAGTTTATGGTAGAAGGCCACACCGATAATGTTGCTTACAAAGGTGCAGGCAACCTGCAGGACAACTGGGATCTCAGCGTTATGCGCGCCACTTCTGTAGTTCGTATTCTGCAAAATCAATATGGACTGGATCCCGCCAAGATGGCTGCCGCCGGTCGCGGTGAATACAAGCCCGTTTCTGATAATGCCACAGCAGAAGGCCGTTCACAAAACCGCCGTACCCGCATCGTGATCCTTCCGCAGCTTGATCAGTTCTTCAAACTGCTGGAACCCAAGAAAGGATATTAATAATATACAAGTGATATAAAAGAGAAGGTCCGCCATGGCGGACCTTCTTCGTTATGAGTAGTAAGTTTTAAGTAATAAGTAAGCTAGAGGGTGAAAGGCAGATCACCGCCCACTTTACTTCAGCTCTTCGAAAATGCCGGTCTGCTTATTCTTACGCACATTGTCCCAGTTAAAAAAACGGCCATTCATAGCTACATAGACGCCCGCAGGCAGCGTTTGCACAAAAGCCAGCGCACTGCCCAGGTTAAACAGTCCATCGGAGCTACCAAATTTAATAGGAATCATAGCGCCTGTAAGCACAATGGTTTTATTCTGGACTTTCTGTGCCAGTACACGCGCTGTTTCAGACATGGTATCGGTGCCATGCGTAATCACGATCATATCTTCTTCACTCTGGCTGCACTGATGGGCAATCAGCTCACGGTCCTCTGTCGTCATCTGCAGACTGTCGATCATCATCAGCGTACGGATCTTTACCTTCAGCCGGCACCGCCCCATCTCCAGCAGATCATGCATATGCGTGTCTTTGAAAAACAACTCACCATTCAGCTCATTATACTCTTTGTCAAATGTGCCCCCCGTAATAAAAATCCGAATTGCCATACAGACTCATTTTGACAGCAAATGTATTGGAATTGTAGTATTGCTTCCCGTAAAATAAAAGAGAAGCACAAGCACCTTTGGCATTATGACGGCGGATTAAGTAACTTGGGTTATAAACGGCTGACAGACCCTTAAAAAAGAGAGGTGCATTATGGAAAAAGAGATTACCAAACGGTACACAAACGGAGAAGTAACCGTGGTATGGAAACCCGCTACCTGTATCCATTCCACCATTTGCTGGAAAGAAGCCACCGGTCTATCCGATGTATTCAATCCCAGGATCAAACCCTGGATCAATCTCGAAAACGCCTCAACCAGTCAAATCGTGGAGCAGGTAAAAAAATGTCCCAGCGGGGCACTGAGTTTTTATTTTAATGACGAGGAAACCGGCAGACCGGAAATCATTACTGACACACAGGTCGAAGTAATGCCCAATGGTCCACTGCTGGTATATGGCAATGTGACGGTGAAGCGACCAAACGGAGAGGAAGATAAAAAACATAAGGTGACAGCGTTTTGCCGTTGTGGCCACTCACAAAACAAACCCTATTGCGACGGCAGTCATGTAAAGAAACAGTTCAACGGATAATCTGTCTGATATAAACCCTTTCTCATTTCTAAAAACAGTAAACAGCTACAATGAAAATAATCCATGGTTTTTTGATAGCGCTGGCAGCAGCAGCCAGTCTCGCATCCTGCAAAGGAGATGATAAAGAAGGTCTCGCTGCATTCAGTACAGACAGTCTGGGGCTGCATATTGCTCAGCTCTCATCCGACTCATTCGAGGGCCGCAAACCGTTTACCGAAGGAGAAACACGTACCATACAATACCTCGAGCAGGCATTTAAGAATACTGGACTTGAACCGGGTAATGGCAGTAGTTATTTTCAGGAAGTACCCATGGTGCGCATCAGCACCACAGCAGCTCCTTCTATGCAGGTACGCAGTGCCAAAAGCAGCTTTACACTGAAAGGATATGATGATTATGTGATCTGGACCGATAAAACAGATTCCGCCGTAAGCCTCGATAATTCAGAACTCGTCTTTGCCGGTTATGGCGTGGTAGCACCCGAGTATGGATGGAACGATTATGAAGGACTCGATGTAAAAGGGAAAGTAGTGCTGGTAATGGTAAATGATCCGGGCTTTCATGCACATGACAGCACACTTTTCAAAGGCAAGACCATGACATATTATGGACGCTGGACCTACAAATTTGAAGAAGCGGCCCGTCAGGGTGCACGTGGTTGTCTGATTATTCATAATACGGAAGCAGCCAGCTATCCCTTTACTGTCGTTCAAAACAATTGGAACGGATCACGTCTGCGTCTCGACAATCGCGGTAAAACAGAAACGCTCTGCGATGTGATAGGATGGGTGTCTGCTCCCGCGGCAGCTAAACTGCTGGCAGCCGCAGGCAAAGACAGCACATTGCTGACGGCTGCTGATGTAAAAGGGTTCAAAGGCGCATCACTGGGTCTTAACCTCAGTACCACTATTAAAGTAGCCACCGTTTATAACAAATCATATAATGTAATTGGTAAAATAACCGGCAGCAAGTACCCCGACGAAACAGTTATCTATACAGCACACTGGGATCATCTGGGTATTGGCAAACCCGACGAGACCGGCGATTCTATTTATAATGGTGCTCTCGACAATGCCAGCGCTACTGCCGGATTGCTCGAACTGGCACGTGCATTCACCCACCTCAAACACAAACCCGATCGTACCATTGTATTGCTGGCAGTCACAGCAGAAGAGCAGGGATTGTGGGGCTCCGCCTGGTATGCACAGAATCCCGTTTACCCGGCAGCCAAAACGGTTGCCAATATCAATATGGATGGTCTTAACTATTATGGCACCACACGTGACATCATAGTAGTAGGCCAGGGCCAGAATGATCTCGAAGATTATCTCAAAGAAGAAGCCGCCAAAACCGGGCGTGTCATTGCTTATGAACCACACCCCGAAGCAGGATTCTACTATCGTTCCGATCATTTCAACTTTGCCAAAGTGGGTATTCCTGCACTGTATACAGAAAGTGGCACACAGGTAATTGGGAAGGACGAAAACTATGGGAAAAAGAAAGGAGAAGAGTATACAGAGAAAAATTATCACCGGCCGTCTGATGAGTATGATCCCAATACCTGGGTACTGGATGGTGCTATTGAAGACCTCAAACTGTTTTTCCAGGTAGGCCTGCGCGCTGCTAATACGACAACGTGGCCACAATGGAAAGAAGGCTCAGAGTTTAAAGCGATCCGCGAAAAGAAATAAAACGATCTCACGTCTCTAAAACAACCGTTGGGCCGGCATTGCCGGCCCTTTTATGTAAAAATCCGACAGCGGGTATTGTTGACTCTACCCATCCACAGCGGGAACAAGCCAGTAAAGCAGATTGTATACGAATGCTTTCGTCTTTTTGACCAGATTTGAGGCAAAAACGGGTGATGATCAGGATTTCAGCATTGTTTGGTTTCTTGTTTTTGCTTGCAGTTTCCACATTTTCGCAGGCACAACAATCTTCAGCAAAGATCATTCTGAAGCTTCAGAATGACCAGGGTCAGCCATTGGCGGCTGCTACCATAGAGTTATTAAAAGCAGACAGCAGCCTGCTGAAAATAGCCGTGACGGATGGTACCGGCATTGCTCTTTTTGACGGACTGGCGGCGGGCAACTATTTGTTTCGCGCAGCTATGATTGGTTATCAGACCAGGCTGGTACAGCTTCCACCTCTTGCCACAGCGGCCACCTTGCAGCCGGCTCCGGTAGAGCTGGTAAAGCAAAGTAAGGAAATGGCCGGTGTGACCGTTTCGGCACGCAAACCATTTATTCAGAAACTGAGCGACAGGCTGGTGGTAAATGTTGACAATAGCATTGTAAATGCCGGCAGTTCTGCCATGGAGGTGCTGGAGCGCTCTCCCGGTGTAAATGTAGACCCCAACGATGTGATCAGCCTGCGCGGCAAAGCAGGGGTGATCATTATGATCGATGGAAAACCTACAGCCATGACAGGCCAGGATCTGGCCAACTACCTGCGTGGCCTCCCCACTTCGGCTATAGAACGTATTGATATAATTACCAACCCATCGGCCCGGTACGATGCTGCCGGCAACGCCGGTATCATTGATATCCGTATGAAAAAAGATCAGCGGTATGGAGTCAATGGCACCCTTACAGCCGGCTATGGACAGGGCGTTTACCCTAAAGCCAATAGCGGAGCTACCTTCAATTACAGAAATAAACGCATCAATCTCTATGGCAATTATAACTACGCCTATCGTGTAGGCCTCAATCATCTTTTTCTCGATCGTAATTTCTATACAGACAATGGTGTATTTGTTGGCCAGGACAAAAAAGACAATTTCACCAAGGCATTTGTCAATACCCATAGTACCCGTCTGGGGCTTGATATATTTGCCAGCAAGCGTACTATCCTGGGTGTTGTTGTCAATGGCAACTTCAACCGCTTTCGCCGCAACAACGACAATGAGTCGATTGTGATCGACGAACAAAAGCAACCCAGCAGCACATTCAATACACAGGCAGGCAACCGGGATAAGGGTACAAACTGGGTGGCCAATTTTAACCTCAAACACAGTTTTGACAGTACGGGCCGTGAGATCACCACAGATCTCGATTACGGGCAATACAATTCTTCTTCCTTTTCACGCACTGCTACACAGTATTATAAACTTGATGGCTCGAGTCAGCAACCCGATTATATACTGGATGGCCATCAAACCGGAAAGCTGCGTTTTTTTACAGCAAAAAGTGATTATACCCAGTCGCTCGGTAAAGCAAAGCTCGAAGCCGGCTTTAAACTCAGTTTTGTATCTGCCGACAACGATGCCCGTTTTTATGATATGAGCAGCGGCACACCGGAAAATGATGTGAACAAGACCAATCATTTTTATTATGATGAAAACAATAATGCGGCCTATATAAACTGGAAACAGGAGTTTGGTAAACTGGATCTGCAACTGGGTTTACGTGGCGAGCAAACCAATGTACGTACCCGCCAGGCACAGGGAGATGTGCGCTGGGACTCGAGTTATTTTCAGCTATTTCCCAGTGCCTTTGCCAACTGGCACCTGGCTGAGGAGAAAACCCTCGGTTTTTCTGTGAGCCGCCGTATTGACCGGCCCGGCTATTCGCAGCTCAACCCATTTCTGTTCCTGATCGATGTAACGACCTATTCCACCGGCCGGCCCGGCCTGCTGCCGCAGCTTACCTGGTCATACGAATGGAGCTATACGGTAAAAAGCCTCAACTTCACGCTTGCATACAGTCGTACAAAAAACAATCAAAACATAGCGATCGCTCGCTTTGCAGATGTATTTCCTGATATACCCACCCCCGGCAATGTGACGGTGCAGATTCCGATCAATCTCAAATCGTCTGATTATTTCGGATTTGGATTTTCGGCACCCGTGCGCATCAGCAAATGGTGGAATATGCTCAACAACGGCAATATTTATTATGAGAAATTCAACGGGCGCCTCGGTATTACACAATTGAGCAAGGGCAGACCGGCTATGAATGCCCAGTCAAACAATACATTTATGCTGGGCAAAGGCTGGACGGCTGAATTGAATGGACAAATTAATACAGGCGGTCAATATGGTTTCATGGTAATGGATCCTCAGTGGGCCATATCAACCGGCATTCAAAAAAGCCTCTGGAAAAATAAGGCTACGATCCGGGCAAATATTACAGATATATTCTGGACCAATTTGCCCAAAGCTGTTATCACGTACGACAACTATGTGGAGAAATGGCATGCGCAGCGTGAAACACGTGTGGCCAGTATCAATTTTACCTATCGCTTTGGAAGCAATAAGGTACAGCAGGCCAGGCGTCGAAGCACCGGTTCCGAAGAAGAGCGTCAGCGTGCCGGCAACTGATAAGATTATTTATGAAGAAGGGAGAGCAGCTGCAGATGTGGCTGCTCTGCTTTTTCGAGGGTATTGTTGCCCAGAAAAGATTTCAGGTGTTTATAGAAATGGCTGTGATCATAATAGCCATACTGGCTGTAATGAAAACTGTCTGGCGAGTTGGCCAGATGTGATGTCGCTTTCCGGATACGCATGATCTGCAGTGCCTGCCGGCTGCTGATGCCTGTGCAGACTTCAAAGTAACGTTGCAGTGTACGCGATGAAATACCATAATCGGCCGCCAGTTGTTCGATAGATACACAAAAGTCATTGTCCTGGAAACTCCGCTCCAGGATCCCACTTACCAGGTGCACGGGATGCATGGCTCCTTCGTAGTTGTGCACCAGCTGCGTAAAATAATCACAGAGAATATTGATACGCGCTTCAAAATCGGCCGCCTGTTTTACCTGGCTGAGTATGCCGGGGGCAAGCAGGTAACTGAGCGGGAAAATGTACCCCTGGTACTCAGAAAAGTCAATCTTTTTTTCGAAGATGACCGGTGATATGCGGAATTTGATCCCGAAAATATGATTGCCGGGTTTGTGAAAGCATTCAATAGCATTGTACCGGGGCAAAAACCCATCTCCTTTCATCGTGTACCGCTTATCGGCTACCTGCATTACATACGGATTGCCCAGGTTGATGAGGTAGGTATAACCAACGTTGGCAAATTGAGCGTCCGAAAATCCACGAGTGTATTGCTCCCAGAGATGCTCAAAACGTGTTTCCCAGAAAAACTCTACCAGGTGTGCCAGCCGCTCCGGTGGCGGTATGCGGTGGTAATGCTGGTCAAAATGGTCAATATGGATAAATTCTATATGCCGGGTAGCCACAGCAATAAAGATAAAGTAACAGGCCCCCGTACCGGAACCGGATTGTGATGAAAGGCGTAGTTAACAGCCGTGAACAAAAAAAATGTGAAAAAAAATTAACAAGAAGGTAATTATTCTATTACTTTAGCAGGCCTTTACACAAAAAAAGGTCCTTCCGTAGAAACGGACTGACCTCTAACGATTGCTTGCCATATGAAAATTCTTCGAAGTAGATGTTGATTCCGGCGAGACCGGATATTTTGCAGACGCTGCTTCACTTGACCTCTGACGACTTGCCTATTCTTGCCTTAACGATTGCCTGCCGTATGAATTATGTAATGAACTATTACGCCACAAATGTAGGCAGGCTTATCTTTGCGCTCAAAACAACTTAGTCCAGTTTTATGCATGCCAAAGAGGTGTGCCGGGGGCTGAAACCCTTGCTGGTGGCTGATTCTATGAAAATTTCTGCCTGATGTCCAACCGTTCTCCCGACATATTATTTCAATTAATAAAATCGCTCGAGAAAGCCGAAAAGCGCCATTTCAAACTCTATATAAAGCGCAGTTCTGCCAATGAAGACCTGAAAATCATACGTTTATTCGACGCGCTGGACAAACTTGATACGTATGATGAAAAATTGCTATTAAAGAAATTACCAGGTACAGAGAAAAAGCAGCTCTATAACCTCAAGACCCATCTTTATCGCCAGATACTGGCCAGCCTGCGCCTGCTAAAAAGCGCTGATAGTATTGATCTTCAATTAAATGAACAGTTTGACTATGCTCATATTCTCTATAAAAAGGGATTATTTTTTCAAAGCCTGAAGATCCTGGATCGTGCCAAGGAAACCGCCCGCGCACACCAAAAGTTCTATTTTTTGGCCCAGGTAGTGGCTTTAGAAAAAAGAATAGAAAATCTTCATATAACCAAGAGTATTCATACCCGGGCCGAACAGCTGGCTATTGAAGCCAATGAAGTGAGCCGCCATATTCGATGTAATGGCCCGCCTCAGCAATCTTTCACTGCTCCTGTTCAGCTGGTTTACCCGTTATGGTCATGCCCGCAACGAAAAGGATGAGGCCGGCGTGCATCGTTTTATGCGCGAAAACCTGCCCGATAATGCGCATGAACTGAAAGGCTTTTATGAACGCCTTTACCTCTATCAGTGTTATTGCTGGGATGCCTTTATCCGTCAGGACTTTCTGCAATATTACCGTTATGCCCAGAAATGGGTTGATCTGTTTCGTTCCCAGCCGCTCATGATACGCGTGGAGACCAGCCACTATATCAAGGGACTGCATTACCTGCTCAATGCGCATTTTGATTTGCGCAATTACCGGGCCTTTGCCGTCACACTCAGCGAGTTTCAGGCATTTGCAAAAACCAGCCGGGTACAGGACCACGACAACTTCCGCATACAGGCTTTTATTTATATCAGCACTGCACGTATCAATCAGCACTTCATGCTGGGCACCTTCCGCGAAGGATTGTCGCTCGTAGCAGGCATAGAAGAAAAGCTGAAAGAAAATGCCATTTTCCTCGACCAGCATCGCATCATGGTCGTAAACTATAAAATTGCCACACTTTATTTTGGCAGTGGGGAATACAGTACCTCGATTGATTATCTGCAAACGATCATACATGAATCGGGTGAGCTGCGGACCGATCTGCAATGCTACTCGCGCCTGCTGCACCTGATGGCACATTACGAGCTGGGCAACTATGATATCATGGAGTCGCTCACCAAATCGGTCTATCGCTTTATGGCCAAGATGCAGAACCTGACGGTGATAGAAGAAGAAATGTTTCGGTTTCTCCGTCACTCCTTTCATCATGTGCCGGCACGCCGCCTGAAACCAGAATTGGAACAGTTTCTGCAGAAAATCAAACACCTGGAAAAAAATCGTTTTGAAACACGCTCCTTCGCGTATCTCGATATCATTTCATGGGTCGAAAGCAAGGTATATGGTAAACCCATGGGAACAATTATTCATGAAAAATATCTGGCCAGCAAAAGAAGATAATGTGCTAATAAGAGGCTTTTTACCTCTGACCTTTCGCCATACACCTTTGTTCGCCTTTTAAACTTTTCTCACACTGGCACATTAACCTCATCTTCAAATTTTCAAATCCTCACATCTTCAAAACCCTCTTTAAACTTTTAAACCTTCTTACTCTCCCTTTGCTGTAAATTGCACCCTTGCAGCCCTTCTTTTTTAACCGTGGGCTGATGTGTGATTATGAATGACTATTTAGCAGGATTAAATGACCGGCAGCGCGAAGCTGTATTGTATAAAGACGGACCCATCATGATTGTGGCTGGTGCCGGCAGTGGTAAAACAAAAGTACTGACCACCCGCATTGCCCACCTCATGGCCAGCGGAGTGGATTCCTTTAATATCCTTGCCTTAACCTTTACCAATAAGGCCGCGCGCGAAATGAAAGAGCGGATCGAGAAAATACTGGGCAACAACGAAGCGCGCAATCTCTACATAGGCACATTTCACAGTGTATTTGCACGCATACTGCGCGCAGATGCGGATCGCATTGGCTACCCCAACAATTTTACCATCTACGATACAGACGATGCAAAAAGTGTAGTGAAGGCGGTA
Organism: Chitinophagaceae bacterium; assembly: GCA_047600605.1. GTDB lineage: Bacteria > Bacteroidota > Bacteroidia > Chitinophagales > Chitinophagaceae > CAYMZZ01. The sequence goes on from JASGKK010000003.1 coordinate 706,197, forward strand.
ATCAACGAAATGCAGCTCGACGATAAGACCTACAAACCCAATACGGTCTACAATCGCATTTCATCTGCCAAGAACGCACTGGTAGGTCCTGCAGAATATGCCAATGATTATTATCTGCAGCAGGAAGATATGCGCGCCAATCGTCCGGCCATGGCACAGATCTATGATGCCTATGTAAAACGCTGTTTTAAAAACGGCGCCATGGATTTTGATGACCTGCTGCTCAAATTCTATGAACTGCTGCGTAACGTGCCGGAATGCCTTAGCAAATACCAGCGCAAGTTTAAATATATCCTGATAGACGAGTACCAGGATACCAACCCGGCCCAGTACGAGATCATCAAACTGCTGGGTGCCATGCACGAAAATGTATGCGTGGTGGGTGATGACGCGCAAAGCATCTATTCTTTTCGTGGCGCCACTATCGAAAACATACTCCAGTTTCAGAAAGACTACGACAATGTGAAGGTGGTAAAACTGGAACAGAACTACCGCAGCACCAAGACCATCATCAATGTTGCCAATGAAATAATCAGCAATAACAAAGGCCAGATCGAAAAAGTGCTGTTTACTGAAAATGCAGACGGCGAAAAGATCAGGCTGGTGCGCACCATGACCGACAATGATGAAGGCAAGTTTGTGGCAGATACCATCCAGGAGCAGAAGCTCCGCAATCATTTTGCCAATAAGGATTTTGCTATTCTATACCGCACCAATGCCCAGAGCCGTGCATTTGAAGAAAGCCTGCGCCGGATGAATATTGCCTATACCATTTACGGCGGTATCAGTTTTTATCAACGTAAGGAAATCAAAGACCTGGTGGCTTACCTGCGCTTGCTGGTGAATACAAAAGATGAAGAAGCACTTAAGCGGATTATCAACTATCCGGCGCGGGGAATTGGCAAAACCACGGTTGACCGTGCCATCCTGAATGCCAACAACAACAATATCTCCATGTGGGAGGTGCTGGAGCGTGCAGAAGAGTTTGGATTCCGCGCCTTTACCCTGCAGGCTATTGATGAGTTTGTGACCATGATGAAGAGCTTCTCCAGTATGCTCGCACATAAAAACGCTTATGAAATAGCTTTTCATGTAGGTAAGCAGACCAATATTGTAAAGGAACTCTTCAATGATAAGAGTACAGAAGGAGTACAGCGCTACGAAAACATACAGGAATTACTGAACTCCATCAAGGAGTGGACAGAAAGCCCCGACAACGAAGAGGGCGAAGTAGTGGATAAAGGCCTGGGTTCTTACCTGCAGCAAATCACCCTGCTCACCGATGCAGATGAGAAAGATGAGAATGCCGATACGGTGAAGCTCATGACCATCCATGCTGCCAAAGGCCTTGAGTTTGATTGTGTGTTTGCCGCGGGTCTCGAAGAAATGCTTTTTCCTAATGCCATGGCCATCAATACACGCGAAGAACTCGAAGAAGAGCGTCGCCTGTTTTACGTCGTGATCACCCGCGCCAGGAAAAAACTCTGGATATCTTATGCCAATACGCGGTACAAGTTTGGCTCACTGGTACAGAATGAACCCAGCCGCTTTATTGAAGAACTGCCAGAGCAATTCATCGACAGAAGTTTTGCAGGCGGCGGATCGCGCAATCAATCATCCGGACCTGGTGGCTCTGCCTTTGAACGGATGAATGGAGGCTGGGCTGCCCGCCAGGCCGAGGATCGGTATGGTCCCCCTCCGTCACGCAAAAAAGACGCGCCTCCTTCTTATCTGAAACCAGCAACATCTACCCCTAAGGTAGTGGAGCATAAACCATCTGCCGACTTTGTGGCCAGCGATACATCTGCCCTGCAGGTTGGTCAGCGGGTAGAACATCAGAAATTTGGTTTTGGAGAAGTTACCAAAATGGAAGGAGCGGCGCATAACCCCATTGCCACGGTTAAGTTTGAGCAGAATGGAGAAAAAAAGATCATGCTTAATTATGCCAAACTGCGCATAATCGGGTAGGGTCATGCGCCCATCCATTGCTTGAATACAGCCGATTTTTCGCGACTGATGATAATATCGTCATCAACAGGCTGACTTAATTCCACTTTCAGTTTTGAATTGAACCAGGGATGAATGGCCCGTATGCTGTCGTGTGCGATAATGTATTGCCGGTTGGCCCTGAAAAAATAACGGGGATCGAGCATGACTTCCAGCTCATCGAGTGTATATTCTACAATTACCTTTTGCCGATCTTGTGTTACCATAAAGGAAACGGAATTGCGCGTAAAGAAATAAGCCGCCTGACGTGTATCCACCGAAACCATCCGTTGCCCTGTTTTCACCAAAAAACGCTGCCGGTAGCCGGAAGTATCAGGTACTGTAATCTGCTTTACCAGATTTTCAATGTTGTTGATAACATCGGCGAGTTGCGCTTCCTGCAGATTTCTGAATTTGTGAAGGGCTGCTCTTAATTCCTCTTCTTTGACCGGCTTCAGAAGATACGCAATGCTGTTTACTTCAAAGGCCCTGAGTGCATGCTCATCATAAGCCGTGGTAAATATTACCGGTGTGACCGGACGTATATGACGGAATAAGTCAAAACATTGTCCATCGGCCAGCTCAATATCAAGAAAGATCAGATCTGGTGCAGGATACTGTTCCAGCCATTTCACCGTGCCGGCGACACTGCTGCAGATGTCCAGCACTTCGAGCCTGCTGTCTGCTCCTTCCAGCATTTTTTTAAGCCGCCTCGCAGCAAGGCCTTCGTCTTCTACTATCAGAATTTTCATGCATTTTCTTTTTTAATGAGCGGTACCCGCACTTCAAAGTGTGTATCCGATCTGCTGATATTGATATCAGGGTGACCCAGTAACCGGTATTTGGCGCGTATATTTTCCAGGCCCAGCCCACTCCTATGGCCGGCACCAATACTGCTGGACATGTTTTTTTCATGCAGTGTATTGCTCACCAGCAACCAACCGTCTGGGCTGGCAACTATACGTATCTGCAGCGGATTTTCGGCCATTACGGCATTATGTTTCACCGCATTTTCCAGCAACAATTGAATGGTAAGCGGCGGCACCAGCAGGTCATTGCAACCGGCCGGTATGTCTACTTCCAGCAGCAGGGCCTGCTCAAACCGGTTTTTTAACAGGTTGTAATAAGCAGAAATAAAATCCATTTCATGACCCAGCGTGGTCAGCGTGCGCTCGTTGGCCTGCAGCAGGTACCGGAATACCGACGAAAACTCTTCCACAAAATGCACGGCCTTTTCCTGGTTTTCCATAATAAGCGCCGCCAGCGAGCTCAGGTTGTTGAATAAAAAATGGGGGTTGATCTGTGATTTGAGCGAATCGAGTTGGGTTTGAAGGTTTTCTTTCTTTAAAGCAGCGGCACGCAACGAGGAAAGGTGCCACATGCGGAAATAATAAATGCTTTCGTAAATCGTGGTTACTATGAGTACAAAAAGTAACGCTACAAAAACACTATGCAGATACCCCTCCAGCGGAAACCGGTAACCCCATAAAAGGGTTTTATCATAAAACCAGATATTGAGCACACGCACAGCCATCGTGACCAGCGTACTGCATACAAGTATCCATATTATACGCTGCCGGGTTTGATCAATAGAAGGAAGCCGCCTGCGAAAATAGAAAATGACAAGACGCACACTTTCCCAGATGATCATCGTTTCTATAACGGAGATAAGGTAAATACCCCAGAAACCGAATTCCTGACTGCCGCTGTCGTTGCGGTTGTAAAATATGAGATGACTCATCAATGCGATAAGCGGAATACCCAGCAGCCGGAACCAGCCATCGTTGAGCCGGCTGCCGGACAATTCACCGGTTAAACTGTTTTTTTTCATACTGCATAAGCTTACCGCCAGCGTGCTGCATAACGGCTGATCTCATTTTTTAAGTCGATTGTTTTTGAGAGGAAAGGCCCGCCCAACTTGCGACCCACGGTACAATTTATATATAAAACTGTTTGGTTGTCGGGTATGTAAAGGATCATGGTAGTACAGGCAATACCATCGCCTTCATGTCCCATTTGAGGCGTGCTGCCTGACAGATATTGAAAGTATTCGATACCCAAACCATAGTCTGGCTGCGCTGATTCCTTTCCTTTAAACCACGTGGTCATTTCTTTCAACGCATCAGGGCTCAGTATACGTCCCTTCATCAGTGCTTCATAAAAAGCAGTGACATCGTGCGGTGTGGCAGAAATACCGCCGTAGCCACCACTGGCTTCTCCCAGTGCAAGGTTCCAGCGCGTGCCATTTTCAAGCTGCCCGTTGCCCTGCCGGTCGAAATAATAATCAGGAAATCCAAGTTGTTGCGCCCGTTTTTCGGAAAGGCAGTACCAGGTTTGCTGCAGCTTCAATGGCTGAAGCAATTCTGTCTCCAGTATTTTGCCATAAGGTTTACCCGCCAGTTTTTCGAGAATCAACTGCAACAACAGATAGTTTGTATTGCTGTATGAAAAATCTGATCCCGGATCAAACAACAGCGGCTTTCCCTGTATCATCTGCAGCAGTTGCGCTACAGAAGGCTGGTGAAAGGGATCACTGAACTGTATGGCCAGAAACTCCGGTTGCTCAATAATATTGACAATGCCGGCGCTGTGATTGAGCAGCATGCGCACCGTAATATCCCCGGCACGCTGCACATGCGAAGCGACTTCTGTATCGAGGTATGCTGTAATGGGTTTGTTGAGGTCAATGAGACCTTTATCGCGATACTTCATGACCAGCGCAGCAGTATAGGTCTTGGTGATGCTAAACAGCAGCGAAGGAGTGCAGGGCGCCCACGCCTTTTGCAGTGTTGTATTCGCATATCCGCCGCTGGCAACATAGAAGCCCTGCGCATTACGAACGGCCACCTGCAATCCGGGAATGCCGTCTGACACATATTTATTGACCAGCCATTGCAAAGAATCCTTCATGGGGTGCTGCCTGTTGATGGCGACAGGCATCCTGCAGGGTTGTGCGGCGGCCTGAAACAGGTTCTTCTGACAGCCCAGCAGTAGCAGCAATACCGGTAAAATGTAGCGTATCATTTGTTGATTTTTTTGGATAAGTATAACCGGCTGGTCCTGTGCGAACCTTTTCGGTTAAGGAATAGGTTTTTGCTGCAAGTAACAAGGGCTGCATCGGTCAGGGAAGTACTTAGCCGGTGAAGCGTCAAACAGGGGCGGTGAAACGAAAAAAAGCAGGAATGAAAGTGAATTGCCCGCTCTGGCTTACCCCGGTCAGCGGATCGGAACAGCTTTTGCAGTGTAAACAGTGTATAGCCAATAAAACGAAACAGATATGAAAGGGTATGAATATAAAAACATGTCTACCTGTTACTTTGTAAGCCTGTATACGCGCGACTGGGTTGATATTTTTGAACGCCCCGTATACAAGCAGCTTATTGTGCACTCCCTGAATCATTTTAGTGACCAGAAGGGCCTGGTGGTATATGCCTGGTGCCTGATGTCGAGCCATCTTTTTCTGCTGCTGCGTTCAGACGGAATGGTACCGGTGCAGGAACTGATTGCTGAATTCAGGATGTTTACCGAAGAAAAGATACTGGCGGCTGCAGACACCGAGCCGGAACCAAGACGCAAGTGGTTGCTCGGCCATTTCAGAGCGCATGCTGGCTTTATGGGCCTGCAACGCGAATGGCAGCTATGGGAAGAGCAATGGCAGCCGGTCCACATTGATATGACCAATGCGGAAGAATTGCTGCAGCAGTTTGAGTTTATTCATCAGCAACCCGTGCGGGAGCTGATCGTAGATGCTTCTCCCGATTACCGGTATAGTTCGGCCCGCGATTATGCAGGTATGAAAGGCCTGGTGCAGATACGCAAAATCCCCGATATCGAACAGGAGCTGGCCGTCAGCTCTTCTTATACCAGCCGTTTTGTGGCGCGTTATCTCAGGAGATAATAACTTCTTTGTGGAAGTCTCGTTGAGTGAAGCGGGAATTAACTTTTCAGGAAAGGTGAGCCCTGTATCTTTGCGATCAGCTGATCAAAATCTGTTCAATCATTAATGTCTGCCCGCAGAAAGAGAAAATCTTCCCGATGGCCCTGGCTGATCGTTTTTTTACTGCTACTGCTAGCCGGTGGCTGGTTTAGCTATCGCTGGCTGGTTTATCGAAAAGTAAAATTTACCCGTTATCCCGAGTTTGGTATCGGCATTCCCAACAACTACGGAATTCATGGTATTGATGTATCGCGTTATCAGCAACTCATTGCCTGGGAAGAGGTGAAGGATATGGAAGTGGATGGTATAAAACTGGGTTTTGCTTTTATTAAAGCGACAGAAGGCCTGGGCAATACCGATCCGCAGTTTCACCGCAACTGGAGGCGCTCGCGTTCACAAAATGTGGTGCGGGGCGCCTATCATTTTTTCATTGCTTCAAAGGATGGAAAAATGCAGGCAGAGAACTTTATCAAACGGGTGGAACTGGAGTCGGGCGATCTGCCGCCAGTACTGGATGTGGAGCAACGCAATGGTGTATCGAGAGAGCAGCTACGGAAAGAAGTAAAAAAATGGCTGGAGACGGTAGAGAATTATTACAAAGTCAAACCAATTATCTATACGAATGTGGACTTTTATGTCCAGAACCTGGGCAGCGCATTTGACGACTACCCGCTTTGGGTAGCCCATTATTATCAGCAACAGCAACCCCGCATTAGCCGGCACTGGCATTTCTGGCAGCATAGCGATCAGGGGCGTGTCAATGGAATTATTCCTAAAGTTGATTTCAATGTATTTCGCGGCGACTCACTTGCGTTTAAAGAATTGCTGGTACCCTGAGTTTGCGCTAAACAATGTACCTTTTGCCGGTAAAAAAATTGCAGATGGAACAGGGCTGGGATCCTGAGGTAAAACGTTTTTTTCTCAAAATTCTGAATACAATAAGCTGGGGGTTGATCTGGATCCTCCTGGCCGCCACTTTTGGCCTCTACCTGGGCTGGGCATATAATAGCGGCCGCCCTGTTTATACCCACATCATTTATTACCTGTGTATGCCCGTATCCTTATTTTTTGTCGTACGTCATATTTACCGGCTCTGGAAGTAGCAGATTAAAAATACCCGCCAGTACGGATAGATGAATTTTACCGGAATAACTATTTTGGAGCATTCGTTTTTGTATGACATTCAAGCAGCTATGCCGGCAGATGGTGATAACGGGAACACTCCTGATCTGGCTGATCAAATTCCTGATTCGTCCCTTCCACCTGTTGCCGCATGGAGCAGATTTTATGCTGGGAGTGGCGCCTAACCTCCTGGGCTCTTTCTTACTTCCCTTTGGAGCTTACTGGTTTTTTAATGGACGCGATCACCTGCTGGCCCGTCTCTTACGTCTGGAAAATGCTGTGGAGCTGCGTCAGCTTTGCCTGATCAGTTTTGCATTGCTGATACTGAATGAGTATTTGCAAATGATCCCCGTCTTCGGCCGCACTTTTGATGTGTACGACATCCTTGTATCTGTGCCGGGGCTTGGCCTTTCCTACTTTTCTTTTACATGGCTGCAGCAGCGTTATACGCCCAGTACGGGCTAACTGCTATGGTCGGCCACTATTTTCCATTGACCATTTATTTTTCGGAACACGAGGGTATAGTGCCCCTGCAGATCACCTGCTGTGCGAAACAGTTTCCATTTACCCACCACAAAAAAATAATCTGGTGAAAGCTGTTTTACCGACAGCAGGTTAAACTGCAATTTACCCATGGCAGCCGTATCCGGATATCCCTGCTTGTAATTGCGGAGTGTATTGGTCCAACCATAGGTAATGCCCCTGGATCCGATAAACATCAGGGAGTCATTTTCCCAATAACCACTCATAAACAGCTCCAGCTTGCCTTCATTCCAGGCGCGGGTTTGCTGATCGAGTATCTCACGGATAGCTTTTTCATCGGCAGATTGAGCAGCGCCACTATAGCTGATCAGGAGGAAAACAACGCCCAGTAAGGTCTTCATGCAATAAGTTTTGTACAAGGTACAGCAACCCTAGTGATCACAGTCATCGGCATGGGCATGATCATGCACACGGCAAAAACGGTAATTGAGAAAATGGGCCAGCACGATCAGGACTACAGCGGGTATGAGAAGCCAGTTTTCATAATGGATAAAAAACAACTTGAGCACCAGCAGGCCGATACCCGCAAAAAACAGGATAAAGGGAAGCCAGCTATGATGGTGTTTGCGAAATCCATGGTAAAATGAATAAGCCCCGATACAAAAGGCCAGGACGACCATTCCCGCTTCAAAAGCCAGATTATGAATGATATTAATGCCAAACAACGGTAGAGCCGACATAAACATCGGCAATACGGCGCAATGAATGGCGCAGGCTACCGAAGCTGTAACTCCCAACGCATCCCAGTTGATTCTTAATCGCATAAAGAGGGCAAAAATATTAAAAAAGCAACATTGTTGCAAATATTTATTAAGCCTTGGCCTACAGACACTAAAATCGTCAGATCATTGGTACCTTTGCGGATAATTTAATTGCGTGTTATGTCAAAGAAGGCCCTGCTCTATATCGTTTTTTTTGCCGTGCTGGTGGTTGGTTTTTTCCTGGTGGTGAAGCAATGGATCGTGCGAAAGGATACCATTTCCGTGGTACAGCCGTTTTCTTTTGTGAACCAGGATGGTCAGCGGTTTACCAATAAGGACGTAGAAGGAAAGGTGTATGTGGCAGAATATTTTTTTACTACCTGCCCGGGCATTTGTCCGACCATGAACACCAATATGAATAAAGTATATCAGCGTTTCAAAGGTGATAAGGATTTTCTGATTCTTTCACATACCTGCGACCCCGAACAGGACTCTGCCAGCCAGCTGAAGAAATATGCTGACTCGATGCAGGTAGATACCCGTCAGTGGATTTTTCTTACCGGCAGAAAAGATAGCCTGTATTCGATGGCCCGCCTCAGCTATACCATCGATGACCCCAAAAACAACCTGCGCAATATTGACGACGATTTTCTGCATACACAGTTTTGGGCGCTGGTAAACAGAAAAGGGGAAGTGAAAAAGATTTATGACGGATTGAAGGATGAAGAGATCAATGAACTGATGGCTGATATTGAAACCATGTTAAAAGAGTAGTGAGTCTATGCAAGCAGATATCAGGAACATACTGAAACGTAACCAGCTCAGTGTTACTGCCAGCAGGGAAAAGATATTACATCTCTTCCTGGAGCAGTCAGGCGCACTGGCGCATGGCGATATTGAAAAAAGGGCCGGTGAAAAATTTGACCGGGTCACGGTATACCGTACGCTGCAGACCTTTGTGGAAAAGGGCATCATACATACTATCCCCACACCCGACAACTCGGTGCGTTATGCATTATGCAAAGACAATTGTGAGGCAGGGCATCACCACGATCAGCATATCCATTTTGTGTGCAGTCAGTGTGGTCAAACCTTTTGTCTCGATGATGTGGTGACACCCGACATAAAATTACCCCAGGGATATTCTACAGATCATATTGAAGTAGTGGTCAATGGTACCTGCCGCGAGTGCACGGCCTGAAATCTCTCTTGCAGCAAATAGTAAAACAGCGAAAAGCAGTACATAAAAAAAGCCCCCGTGTAGACACACGGGGACTTAGGTTAAGGCTCTGATTAGTAGCTATTTTAAAATGAGATTTTGCTAATTGGAAATCAAAAATAATATCAAGATTTCAATTTTCCGAATTTAAGTCATACCACTTTCGGGGTATTTTTTCCCCTTCAGGCCTCCAACGCGTCAAGTTCCTGTTTCACAAATTGCATGAGTCCGCTGATATGGGCCGGCGAAAAATCGAAGCGAAGTCCTGCTGCCTCAAAAAGTTCGGGCAATGTGCGGGTACCTCCCAACGACAGGGCTGTCAGGTAATTGTCTACCGCTTTGGCCGGGTTTTGCTTGTATTGCTGCCATAACCCTATGGCTCCCAGTTGGGCAATGCCATATTCGATATAATAAAACGGTACTTCAAACAGGTGAAGCTGCCGCTGCCAGGAATACTGGCGGTAGGCCTCCAGTCCGCTGAAATCAATTTCCGGCGAGGTGAACTCCTGCAATATTTCCATCCATTTGGCAGTACGCTGTTCCACGGTATGTGCCGGATTTTCGTAAATCCAGTGCTGGAATTTGTCGATAGTGGCAATCCAGGGGAAAATGGTGATTACACGCTCGAGCTGTTGTTCTTTGGCTCGTTTCAGCTCTTCCCTGTTGTCGAAAAATACATCCCACTGATTCATGCTGAACAATTCCATACTCATGCTGGCCACCTCTGCAATTTCTGTGGGGTATTCCTTAAAACCATTTAACTCGAGCCGGTGTGCGAGAAAGCTGTGAATAGCATGGCCGCCTTCGTGTACCATAGTAGTCACGTCGTCGAGCTGGCCGGCAGCATTCATAAAAATAAATGGTGCTCCGCTTTCTGCCAACGGACAGTTGTATCCGCCTGGTGCCTTGCCCTTACGGCTTTCGAGATCCAGATGGCCCAATTGTTCCATTTTGCGCAGGCAGTCGCCAAAAAATGGTTTCAGCTTGTTAAAGCAGGCAATCGTTTTATCGATCAGTTCCTGTCCATTTTCAAAGGGATGCAGTGGCTTAATTCCATCGGGCTCGGCTTCGGTATCCCACGGACGCAATACATCAAGCCCCAGCTTCTGCCGTTTGGCCGCGTACAGTTGATTGACCAGCGGCATTACATGCAGCTTCACCGCTTCATGAAACTGGAAGCACTGTTCTTTGCTGTAATCAAAACGGCCCAGCTCAATAAAACGGAAATCGCGGTAATTGTCGAAGCCGGCATTGATCGCTACCTGATTACGCTTGGCGAGCAGTGAGCCAAATACATCATTAAGGGCGTCTTTATCCTGCAGGCGTCTTTCGGCAATTTTGCGAAAAACTTCTTCCCGCAGGCTGCGGTTGGGATCTTCCAGAAATTTAGCCGCCTGCTGCAGGGTATATTCCTGCCCGTTTACATCTACCGTCATTTTGCCGGCGATCATACCAAAGCGTTGGGCTTCTACATTCAGCTCGGCCTGCAGGGGAATATTTGCTTCGCGAAAAAGATCAATACTCTTCCGCACATTGCGCAGGTAAGTGAAATATTTGGCCTGATCGAGCTGAGCAGAAAAGGGGCTTTCGACCAGTTTACGGTTGAGCCGATCAGCAAAGGGCTGTATGCGTGGCTGTATTTCCAGCATGAAATAATTGAATGACTCTTCCAGCTCTTTGTTTTCGGTATCGCAGGTCATGCGGATCTGTCTCCAGCAGGCATCTTCACTGATCAGGGCTTCGAGCTCACTGAGGTCATGCAACCAGCGGTCAAGCTCCTGTGCACTGCTGAGCGGGCGCTCGGCCAGTTCAGTAAAATAAGGCTCCAGCGATTCCCAGTTACTTACTACAAAGTCTGCCGGCATAAACCGCCGGGGCAATTTTTCAATATCTGCACTATAGTTCATATCAGTTATTTAATAATACAACAGGCATGTATCGCCAAAGTTAAAAGCAATCGGAAATCCTTTTTTAAACACAAAAGCCGCAAACACGCATGGGCGGGTCTGCAGCTTTCTGTATAAAGAGCTGGTTATTTCTTTTTCGTAGCCGCCTTTTTCTTGGGCGTTTCTTCTGTATCTCCGCTTTCCTTTTTAGTAGCCTTCTTTGCCGGCTTTTCTTCGGCTCCTTCTGCTTTTTCTTTTTTGGCGGCAGTTTTCTTAGCAGGTTTTTCTTCGCCGTCTTCTTTCTTCGCTGCTTCTTTTTTAGCAGCTTTCTTTGCCGGCTTTTCTTCTACGGCAGGAGCTTCTTCTGCTCCAGGAGCCTCTTCTTCCGCTTCAGGCAGGGCAGAAAGTTTGATTTCGATATTCTTCTTTTTCAGCAGTTCAAACCACTTAACCATTTTTTTGAGGTCACTGGCATATACCCGCTCAAAATCCATATCGGGAAATGCTTTCTCGAAATATTGGGTTAGCTGTGCATTGTCTTTGGTATCGGGTAGTGCACCACCAGCCTTTTCCATGGCATGAAATATCTCTACCAGGTTCACATTATCACGAACAGTATAGACCTCTATACTCTCCAGATGCGAAAAGTTGTGAATACGGGAAGAGGCAAATTTGGTACTGTTGTCATCCAGCGAGCGGATGATAGCACCATCATTCTTACTGTTGATCAGTTCAAACAAGCCGGGCAACCCGGTTACAGCTACAAGCTTACTATACTCCATAATGTCTTCGAAAGATTTTAAGATGCGCAAGATACTTGAGTTCGGGCAAATGCGCCCAGACCGGCCAAATTTTCACGCAAACCAGGTGTTTAATGACTGCGGATAACCGAAAATATCGGGCCACAGCCCCAAAAAACGGGAAAAAACCGACTGATATGCAACGGATAGCGCTAAATTCTGCTGTTTTAACATTTTTAACAACGAAGGTTATTCAACAGAGGGGCGTCTTATTTGCTGTAATCAGAAGAATATGAAAAGATTTAGACTCGCTTTATTATTTGTACTCGGATTGGCTTTACAGGCTCATTCTCAAACACTTAAAGGTAAACTTGCAGACCTTGTCGATAATAAACCCCTGCGTGGCGCAACCGTGCTGCTCTCTTCACTGAAAAATAAAGACTTTCAACGCGAGGGCATTTCTGACAGCACCGGCGCTTTTCAGTTCAGCAACCTGCCGGTAGATTCATTCTACCTGGTAGTTACTTTTGTAACCTACGATCAGTTTCGCCAGATTGTATCTACCAATGACAGTACTCCTGTTGTAAATCTGGGCACCCTTTATATCCCTAAAAAAGTAACCGAAAATATAGGTGTGGTTGTAGTCAGCAAGACTCCGCCCGCACAGCAAAAAGGCGATACGATACAATATAATGCCAGCCAGTTTAAGGTAAATCCCGATGCAACAGTAGAAGACCTGGTCAAAAAAGCTCCCGGTGTCACTGTTGGCAAAGATGGTACAGTAACTGCCCAGGGCGAGCAGGTCAGAAAAGTGACGATTGACGGACGCGACTTCTTTGGTGATGATGCATCGGCAGCCTTACGCAATCTGCCGGCCGATATCGTTGATAAAATTCAGGTATTTGACCGGCTGAGCGATCAGGCACAATTTACCGGGGTGGATGATGGCAACTCCCAAAAGGCGATCAATATTGTAACCAAGGCCGGGTTGAAGAATGGTCAGTTTGGCCGTTTTTATGCAGGCTATGGTACGGATGAGCGCTATCAGGCGGGCGGCAATGTGAGTTTCTTTAAAAATAACCGGCGCATTTCGCTGGTTGGTCTTTCCAACAACATTAACCAGCAAAATTTCGGCTCACAGGATCTGTTGGGTGTGACCAGTAGCGGTGGTGGCCGTGGCGGTTTTGGCGGCGGCGGCGGTGGTGGTCGCGGCGGTTTTGGCGGCGGACAGTCCAACTTTACAGTAGGTCAGCAAAATGGTATTTCAAAAACCAATGCCATTGGTATCAACTACTCTGATAAGTGGGGCAAAAAAGTAGATGTAAGCGGCAGTTATTTCTTTAACAACAGTAATCTTAATAATGATGTGCTCACCAACCGCCAGAGCCTGGCCAAGCCCGACTCTATCCTGTATGCGGATGAAAGCACAATCAGCCGTACCAATAATTATAATCACCGGCTCAACCTCCGGATGGAATATCGTATTGATTCGGCCAACAGCCTGATCTTTACACCCAGCGTGAGCTTTCAGCGCAACAAATCGCGCAGCAATACTTTTCAGCAGAACTATTATAACCTGACAGATGGTATGCTGAGCGAACTGGAAAACAACCGCAGCAGCATTACTTCAGGCTACAATATCAACAGCAACATACTCTACCGCCACTCATTTGCCAAAAAAGGCCGCACTCTGTCTGTAAACCTCAACACTACATTCAGTGACCGCGATGGCGATACTTACCAGGAATCAATGGCCACCTATTTCAGCAGCGGTGGCAAAAACGACACGCTTCTTCAGTATACCGATAATGTGACCAAAGGCCGTACCCTTTCTTCCAACATCATTTACACGGAGCCCATTGGCAAACGCGGCTCACTGCAACTCAATTATAATCCATCCTTCACTACCAATAAAGCGGATAAGGAAACCTTCCGCTTTGACGCTGTATCACAGAAGTACAGCCAGATGGATACAGCAATTTCCAACAAGTTTGACAATACGTACAACACACACAGTACCGGAGTTACTTACCGGATCGGTGATCGCGACAGGCAGTTTTCACTGGGTCTGAATTATCAGTTTTCGGAACTCAACAGTGACCAGGTATTCCCCCAGGTTACTACCATCAGCCGCAGCTTTACCAACTTCCTGCCCAATCTGCAATGGCGGACTAAAATTTCTGCCCGCAGCAGTATCCGTATTTTCTATCGTACATCTGTGAGTGCACCTTCGGTCAATCAATTACAAAACGTAATTGACAATACCAATCCATTGCTGGTATCAACCGGTAATCCCGATCTTGACCAGCAGTATTCACACACACTGGCAACCAGGTATACCTATACCAATACACAAAAAGGACAGAGCTTTTTTGCCAACATCTTTTTGCAGAAAACGGCAGACTATGTGACCAATGCTATCTATACTGCGTACCAGGATTCAGTACTCGCTCCCGGGGTGATACTTTACCGCGGATCACAGCTGACCAAGCCGGTGAATCTTGATGGTTTCTGGAGCCTGCGTTCATTCTTCACTTTCGGGCAGCCTGTAAAAGCGCTGAAGTCAAATGTGAATCTCAACGCTGGTTTTACATACAGCAAAACACCAGGCCTTTCTAATGGTCTGAAGACGTCTACCAATGTATATAACTATACAGCCGGTGTGGTAATTGCCAGCAATGTGAGTGAGTATATCGACTTCACTCTTTCTTACAATGCCAACTATTACCAGGCACGCAATGCCCAGCAGCCACAGTTGAATACAAACTACTGGACCACTACGGCCGGTGTGCAATTCAACCTGTTGACAAAAACGGGATGGTTTTTACAGAATGACCTCAACAATCAGAGCTATACCGGTCTTTCGGCAGGTTATAATCCCAGCTTCTGGTTGTGGAATGTGGCTATTGGCAAAAAGCTGCTGAAGGATAAGCGTGGTGAACTGAAGGCTTCAGTATTTGATCTGCTGAAACAAAACCAGAGTATAACCCGTACGGTAAGTGGGCTTGATATCATTGACGAAAGAAATACGGTATTGCAACAATATTTCATGTTGACGTTTACCTATAATCTGAAAAACTTTGGTACGCCTGCCCGCAGCAGTGGAGGATTTAATGGCGGACAGCGTCGCCCAATGCAGTTTTAAAACCAGCCAATAGTTTCGGGGCGCCCTTGAAAGCGATAAAAAATTTACGTAATATCGCCTCAAGCAAAATCATGGCGCTTGGATGAAAGAACATTGGTAGAGTTGCTGAAGCAGGGCGATGAAGCTGCATTCAGAGAGATGGTGGAAACCTGGCAGGACATGGTTTACAACACAGCTCTCGGTATTGTGCAGGTACCATCCGATGCCGAAGACATCGCACAGGAAGTTTTTGTGCAGGTCTACCAGTCCGTGAGCTCTTTTAAAGGCGATTCCAAATTTTCTACCTGGCTTTACCGGATCACGATCACCAAATCGCTCGATCATGAGCGCCGGAAAAAAAGAAAAAAGCGGTTTGCATTTGTAAAAAGTCTTTTTGGCGAGGATTCGGAAGTGCTGATACATCCGCCGGATTTTAACCATCCCGGTGTTCAGCTCGACAAAAAAGAAGATGCCGCCATTCTGTTTGAAGCCATTCGTGAGCTGCCCCAGAATCAACGCATTGCTTTTACGCTGCACAAGGTAGAAGGGCTTAGTTATCAAGAGGTTAGTGAGGTCATGAAAACGAGCATCTCTTCGGTAGAGTCACTCATGCACCGGGCAAAGACCAACCTGCGTAAAAATTTGGAAAACCATTATAAATCACGGTAACCGGCAAAAGTTTTTTATCAGTATAACGTCAAATCAATTGTACATGAACAAAAGGCATGACATAGAACAGCGGATCGACAGGGCTTTGGAAAGCCTTGATGGATTGCAGCGCGCACAACCGGCGCCCTGGTTCTATACGCGTTTACGGGCCCGCCTTGAGCGGAATGAACCTGTGACGGTATGGGAGCGTATGGGTTCATTTCTGTCGCGCCCGGCAGTAGTGGTAGCGGGCCTTTGTGTGATCCTGTTGGTAAATGTAACCATCCTGCTGAAGCAACCTGCAGCGGGTACAGCCCCCAATTCAGTTGCGCAAACAGAGCCCGTGGTAGAAAGCGAATCGCTTATTGCCAGCAGCAGCAGTTTTGATTATGAAAATCTTGCACCATAATGAGCACCACAAGCAAAAACAGAAACCTGTTGGTGATCATTGCAGTGCTCTTGCTCACCAACGTAGGCGTGCTGGCCTATTTTCTCTGGTATAAAAAACCAGCGGAAATCTCTGCACATGGCAGCGGTCAGCAGCGTGACAGAAACGGAATGGCCGATGTCTTGCAAAAAGAAGTAGGCTTTGATGAAGGTCAGTTGACGAAATATAAAGAGTTGCGTGACCGTCAGCGGGATATTATCAGACCGATGTTTGACAGTATGCGTGTGGCTAAAGATGGCTTGTTTAAACTGATCAGCACACCAGCTGTAGGTGACTCGACTATTGAAGCTGCCGCCGATGTGATAGCACAAAGGCAACGTGAGCTGGATATTAAAACCTTCCAGCATTTTAAACGCGTGAGAAACCTGTGCCGTCCCGATCAGGAAGCAAAATATGACTCCTTGCTGCTGCGAATGTTTCGTCGCATGGGTAATAAGCCCAAAAGTGAGGGAGATAAAACGAATAAATAGCTTTTTAAAATTTCACAAATATGAAACTCAAACACGCGTTACTGGCTGTTGTTTTAATGAGTGCAGCCCTTTTTGCGCAGGCTCAACCCGGTGGCCAGCGCCGCACAGTTGAAGAGCGGGTAAAAATGGTGCATGAGAAAATTGACAGCGCATTCAAACTGGATGCAGACAAACTGGCAAAAGTTGATGCAGCCTTTACCAAATATTACAAAGACCAGGACAAGATTCGCGAAGAAATGATGAGTGGTGGCGAACGCCCCGACTTTCAGGCCATGCGCGAGAAAATGCAACCACTTACAGAAGCACGCGATAAGGAATTGAAAACAATCCTTACTGATGAGCAATTCAAGAAGTGGAAAGACGAAATCGAACCATCTATGATGCCTCGCCGCGGTGGTGGCGGTGGCAACCGGCAATAAGCGTTTTTTGGGTTAATGGTAGTTAACACCCGCCCGGCTGCTGAGGAAACAAGGCGCCGGGCTTTTTATTGCCCCATCCATTGTTTAAACCCCGCCACATTCTCCTGACTGATGATGACATCTTCCGATACAGCAGGCTCCAGGTCCAGCTGCAGTTTGCTTTTGGGATAACTGCGGATACGGCGTATCGCCGATTGATTGACCAGGTACTTCCGGTTGATCCGGAAAAACTGCATAGGATCGAGTTGTCGTTCAATATCTGCCAGTGACTCATCGAGTATATATTTCTGTCCTTTGGTATCTACCAGGCATACCAGTTTGTGCGTGGCATAGAAATAAGCGAGCTCATCGGTTTTTACACTGATATAATCGGCTCCCCGTTTTATCAGAAACCTTTTTTTATACTGCGTTCCCTGTGGCTGCTGCTGCCATTGCTGCAGTTGTCGCAGATGGGTAGAGAAATATTGTTTCAGCTTTTCAAACTTGGCCAGTGCAGCTTCGAGCTTCTCCTGTTTCACCGGTTTGAGCAGGTAGTCGATGCTGTTATGCTCAAAAGCTGTTTGCCAGTATTCATCAAATGCCGTAATAAAAATGACTGGACAGCTGATCTGCACCTGATCGAATATGCGGAAACTGACACCGTCACTTAACTGAATATCCATGAATATCAGATCGGGCGCCGGGTTATCGCGCAACCACTGCACCGATTCGCAGATACTGCCTGTACAGGCAGCAATCTCTGCGCGCACACTGCATTTTTGCAGCGCTTTCTGTAATTTCTGTGAGGCAGGTTTTTCGTCTTCCACAATCAAAATGCGCATAGCTATTCAATTTTAAGCAATGGTATTTCTACCAGAAATTCTGTGTCATTGTCTTCAACCCGTATGCCCTTTCCGGCAATAAGGCGATAACGTCTGTCGAGATTGCTGAGACCAATACGTGATGTTTGCCGTATCTGATTTTTGCGCCTTCCGCCATTTTGTACACGCACCAGTTCTCCTTCTGCACAAAAACGGATCAACAGCGGAAACCGGTCAGAAAATTCATTGTGTTTGATCGCATTTTCCAGCAATAATTGCAGTGAAATGGGAGGTATCAGGTGGCTATCCAGCAATTTGTCGGGAAGTGATAGTTCCATTTGTACAGCCGACTCGTACCGGATCTTCAGCAGGGCATAATAGTTATTTAAAAACTCCACTTCTTCTCTCAGTAATACGAGTTCGCGCCCCTTGTTTTGAAGAATATAGCGATACACGTCTGCAAGTGTATCATTAAATAAACGCGCTTTGGCGGGCTTCTCTTCAATAAGATGTGATAGTGTATTGAGTGAGTTGAAAATGAAATGCGGATCGATCTGATTTTTTAATGCTTCCAGTTCCGCTTCCGCTTTCGAACGTTCCAACTCCATATTGCGGATCATTTCATTTTCGGATTCCTTTACAAGGAAAACCGTTTCGTATACATGCGTAATAAAGACCACACAGATCATGATAATGAGTGAGGCTGTCAGTATCACATTCCAGTCAATGATTCCTTTTGCGAAAATGCGGTACCAGCCAGTGAGCAGTATTACACTTACCGGCACTGTATAAAATACGATGGTGAGCAGCAGAGCCGCAATTTTTCGTACAGGTTTTCGGTGCCAGTCAAAATAACTGCGTAGTGAAAAAAACAGGGAGCGATTGCCCTGCCAGATCACAAATGCAATACCTATAGTGTATAAAAAACTGAGTTTGATCTGCCAGTGGGAAAAATTACGGGTATTGATCATACCGGTAACGAGTGGAATAACAATACCCAAAACGGGGATGAGAACCAGCCGGAAAGCAATATCGTTGGGCCGGAAACCGGCCGCAGGCTGTTTCGTCGGATCGGTAACAGTATTGATCAGCTCTTTTTCCACGTTGGTTCCGTATTCATTTGCGGGTGAAAAATTAGATAATAGTTTAGATATGCCATCATTTATTCATTCACCTCAAAAACGATTCATATGGACATGAACACCATTAACTGGCTGGCTGTGCTGGTAGCCGGGATTTCTGCTTTTGTATTGGGTGGTGTCTGGTACTCGCCCATGCTTTTTGGTAATGCCTGGATGAAAGAAAACAGTCTCTCCGTCGATGATGTACGAAAAGGCAATAAGGCAAAGATCTTTGGCTGGGCCTTTGTGCTCTCGCTGATCATGGCTGCCAACCTGGGCATGTTCCTGGCCGATGCTCCTGCTACCTGCACAGGAGAATGTGCTCAAAAAACGGATCTGGCCTGGGGGGCTACAGCGGGTTTTCTGGCAGGTATCTGGGTCTTTTGCGGCCTGGCTATCGTTGCTCTTTTTGAACAAAGAAGTACGCGATACATTTTTATCAATGGAGGTTATCTGTTGCTGGCACTCACACTCATGGGTGCGATTATAGGACTCTGGCGCTGATGAAAAATCCGGGAATCTGTTGCGGAACTTGATTAATTTTCAGTAAACCCAGATCTTATGCAATCTGCAGCTACCACCGTAAAAGCTTATCTGGAAGAGTTGCCCGACGATCGCCGGTATGCGATTAACCGCCTTCGTAAGGAAATCCGCAAAAACATTCCCGAAGGATTTAAAGAAGAAATGAATTACGGGATGATCGGGTATGTAGTTCCGCATAAACTTTACCCGGCAGGGTATCATTGTGATCCTGCACTGCCTTTGCCATTTATGTCGGTGGCTTCGCAGAAAAACTTTGTAGCGGTATATCATATGGGCGTGTATGCTATACCAGCGCTCAACAACTGGTTTGTAGATGCCTGTAGCAAAGCCGGCATTGTAAAATTGGATATGGGCAAAAGCTGTATCCGTTTCAAAAACCTGGATAAGATCCCGTATGAAGTGATTGGACAACTGGCTTCCAAAATGAAACCCGACGAGTGGATTGCTTATTATGAGAAGATGATCAAACGCTCCTGACAGAAATCGCCGCCGTAGCCCGGAATGGATGAAACACCCATTCCGGAACGGCAGCGGCGGCAGGGTCAATGGTAGTTAACAGGCCGCAATAATATCAAACAAAGATCATTTTTTTCGCGTAAGCCGGATTTCCATGTTTTTGAATTCCTTTCCCTGATACACGCCATACATTTCAACCACCTGGGTATTGTCATCAATTATTTTGAATACCTGGCGCATCGGTACATCTTTGCCGGTCATGGGGTCAGTTGCTTTTCCCCGCAGGTCAATGGTTTTTGAGTTTTCATCCCAGGGGCCTTCCAGCACAGCAATACCACTGCCCATATTATCGATCCAGGTACTGACAAACAGTTTTTTTCCGTTGTCATAACCCAGCCAGCTCATACCCTCGAAAGGCATGCCAAAAAAGGAGCCAGTATGCCGGCTTTCCTGGTAGCGCCCTCCCAGTATCATCGTATTTACACAGGAGGCAGTAGATTTCATTCCTTCTGCACCGGGCTGCATCCAGTGTGTGATATCTTCATTCCACTCACCATTGAATTTGGCCATCATCTGATGCATGGAGCCCGGGTTCATAAACTCCTGCCAGGCCTTCATTTCGGCTTCGGTTTGCGCGCGCAATCCGGCTATGGTCAGCATAATAGCTGAAGCCAACAGAGTAAATTTTTTCATAAATAGACGTTTTATAAAAGTTACTAAAAAAGCCCGGCCTGCATCTGCAGCCGGGCTCGTATTTGGATGAAGTTGGAAAAAAAGCGGACCAATCCGAAACCGTAGTTTCAGTCCGGGAAAGCCGTCTTATCAATATTGGGGATGATTTTCAACGCATTCTTGTAATAAATCTTTTTCAGAATAGCATCACTCAGGCCCATACCATACATACGCCAGAAAGCATGGTATTTTTTATGATAAGGAAAATATTCATCGGTGGTTTCCAGTACCCTGAAGTAGGTGGCATATTCATCGGGCACCCAGCTGTCTTTTCCAAACAGAATACGGTCCTGGTATTTTTCAAAAAACTCACGGGCCATACGTGGCTGCCGTCCCAGTTCCGCAATTACAGCCCCAAACTCTACATACATGTTGGGTATCTCATTCATCAGCTGCGCCAGTTTTGCCAGATCGTTAGGATACCAGCCAAAGTGAGCGGCGATAAATGTGGTGCCCCGGTGTTTTTTGAAAAGACGATGCTGCTCATCGATCAGCTGTTGCCAGGACACTGGATTGGTGTCACTTCTTTTGCGGTTGGGATGTGTAGCCAGCTCCAGCCAACGCTCATTTTTTTCATCCATTGGATCCCAAAAAGATTTGGGGTCTGCTGTATGGATCAGTACCGGAATTTTTAATTCACCAGCTTTTTTCCAGATGGAGTCAAGCCGCGGGTCATCCACCGCTACCCGTTTTCCATCATTGTCCATAACAGAAAAGCCGAGGCTTTTATAGATCTTCAGCCCATTAGCCCCATTTTTTACATCGGTTTCCAGTTGCCGCGCAGCTTTTTCACTCCATCCGGGAGTACCAACTCCTCTGAAATCAATATTGGCAAATACGATGAAACGTTTGGGGTAATGTGATTTGATATTGGCAACAGATTGTTTGATCAGATCTCCGCTTTGCCCGCTGAGGTTCACCATTACAGCCATATTCAGTTTATCCATCTCAACGATCAGTTTTGACAAATCCATACCGGGCATGTCGAACTGGTGATTGTGCACATCAATAAAGGGATATTTAGCTTTGGCAACCGGATGCTCGGGTACCCGGAGCGTAGATACAGGATTGTATTTTTCAAAGTCCATCCGTTCCTGTGCATGAGCGCATACACCTGTCAGCACAGCAGCAAGTATCAGCAGTCTGGTCATTTGGTTTTTTTAAAAATAAATGTAAAGAACGGCCGTCAAATGAAGCCGACCGCTTTTGTAAGTTAACAACCCTTATACAAATGAAATCAGTTTCTGTTGTGTATTCAGAGCGGAATATCTATTTCCAGTATGCAGCCCTCACCATCGGAGCTATTGATACGGATAGTGCCATTATAATATTCTACCCGGTTGGTAATATTATTGAGTCCCAGCCCTTTTTTTGTAAGTAATACATCAAAACCAACGCCATTGTCGCTGATGACCAGTACCAGCTTTGATTCTTTTATGGAAAGAGCTATGCGTGCTTCGGAGGCGCCGGAGTGCTTGGTGATATTATTGAGTTGTTCCTGTACCATACGCAGCACAGCCAGTTGTATTTCGGGCCTGATATGTTTGCGGCTGCCGGCGAAAGAATAAAAATATTCTACAGCCAGTTTGCCACTGCGGTTGATTTCCTGTACCGCTTCACCGACTGCCGCCTCGAGGCTTATATCCTGCAGGGTTGCCGGGCGCAGGCTATGGCTGATCTTTCTGATTTCGGCAATGGCTTCGGAAATATACCCAAGGCTGCGACGGATAAACTCAGGGCTCAGGTCCTGTTTTTCAACGGCTACTTCCAGCATCAGTTTGGAAGAGGTCAGCATCTGGTTTACATTTTCATGTAGCTCATAGGCAATTTCATCCCGCTCTTTTTCCTGGGCGTTCAGAATGGCCTGAATGATTTCACGACGGCTTCGCTCCCGCTCTTCTGTAAGTTGTGCCTCTATTTCTACTTTTTGTGTGATGTCGAGTGCAACACCACCGAGCAGACGAACCCCGTTGTCTGATTTGAGAGGGAACTTAAATATATGGTAGTACTGTCTTTGCCCCGCAGGTCCTACGCCTTCTTCCATGGTTTCTATGCTCTTGCCACTATTCCAGACCTTCCAGTTATTTTCAACAAAGCCATCGCAGACAGCAGGGGGAAAAATATCATAGATGCTTTTGCCGATATCAGTACCGGTAAGGGCAAAAGCACGCATATAAGGTTCGTTGAGGTAGCGGAATACAGCTTTCTCATCAATGATCCAGGTCATGGTGGGTGTGTTGGCCATAAATGAGCTGAACAACTGTTCAGACCGGTGTACCCGCTCTTCCGCTTTTTTACGTTGGGTAATATTGGAGTGTGTGCCGATCACTTTCAATGCCTTTCCGTCTTCATTTCTGTCAATGACCTTACCCCGGTCGAGTACCCATTTGTATTCACCATCTTTTCCTTTGATACGGTATTCTACAGAATGGTTTTCGATAAGGCCTGATTCATACAGCTGATCAATATTGCCGATCTTGTACAGGTCTTCGGGATGGATGCGGCTTTTCCATTCATTTTCATCGTTGGCAAAATCCTCGTCGCTATAGCCCAGCATTGTTTTATAGGTCAGGGAATAATAAGACTCTTTGGTTTCAAAATTATATTCCCATACGCCATCGCCGGCACCTTCGAGTGCAAACTTCCAGCGCTGCTCACTCTGGTTGAGCGCCACTTCTTTTTTCTTTAGTTCGGTTATATCCGTGGCCGTGATACAGATGAAGGTAGTAGTATTATCGGCTTTGTTGACAACAGGCTGGTAATGTACCTGAAACCAGATCTCAGAGCCATCGAGTTTGTGATACAGGGCATCGTAACTCAGCGTTTCACCATGAACTACCTGTGCAAGGGCTTTCTTCGCTTTTTCCTGCCGGTAAACGGGCAGTTTGTCAATAAAATAGGCCGGTGTATCAATGGATGTATCTGCAACGATACTGCTCATTACTTCGCGGGCGTAGTTGTTTGTAGTAATGAGGCGGTAATCGGTATCCAGCAGAAATAAGCCCACTTTGCTGCCATTGATAAGCGACTGCAGGTGTTCTGCAGCGACGGAAGATTCAATATCTTCCACTGTGATAATGACCGGAGAAGATGGTGTTGTAGCCTCTGCTGTATAATAATGGATGCGGATGAGTTTGGCCAATTGCCCCTGGGTATCCAGGATACGGAATACCGCAGGTTGCGGATCGGTAAGAGTTCCGGAAAGCAGGGCACTTTTTTCTCCGGCAGAAAGCAGGACTCCGTTTTCGCGGGTTATATTCCAGTGTTGATTTAATAAAGCGGGATCAGTCAGCAGCTCGCCGGCGAGCCCGGTAATGGCTAGGGCAGCCTTGTTGGCGGTCAGTAACTGACCTTGTGGATCACGGATGATGATCCCGAGGGGAATTGATTCAACCAAAGTTGCAGGAAAAGTATACCAGCGTATATCACCGGATGCTTTTCCTGCATTGTCCCTAACCATTTCCATAAGTCAAACGAATTATCAAAGCCCCTTGCTCATATAGCAACAATCGGTTAATGTGCCTGCAGCCAGTTGTCGCCCTCGCCGCATTCGGCAATGACGGGCACCTGGTGTGGCAATGGCAAAGCGCCTTGCATGTTTTCAATAATAAGCGGTTTCAATTCTTTCACCTCCGATCTCAGCGCATCAAAGATCAGCTCGTCATGGACCTGCAGGATCATACGGCTTTTCATTTTCTCTTTCTGCATGGCCGCATATACCTTTTGCATGGCCAGCTTGATCATATCGGCAGCTGTACCCTGAATAGGTGAATTGATGGCATTTCGCTCTGCAAACCCACGCACGGTAAAATTGGCAGAGTTGATATCCCTTAACCATCGCTTGCGCCCCATGAGCGTTTGTACATAACCATACTCACGTGCATAATTGATGGTCTGATCCATATAATCCTGAATACCCGGAAACTGTTTTTTATAATTATCGATGATCTCCTTGGCTTCTGTACGGCTGATACCAAGATTATCGGCCAGTCCAAAAGCTCCCTGACCATATATAATGCCAAAGTTTACGCTCTTGGCTTTGTACCGCATTTCCTTGGTTACATCCCTTTCATCCACATTATAGACCCGCGAAGCGGTGGCCGTATGAATATCGGTGCCATTAATAAATGCGGCACACATATTTTCATCGCCACTGATAGCTGCTACTATACGCAGCTCAATCTGCGAATAGTCTGCAGACAGGAGTATATGTTTTTCGTCGCGGGGAATAAAAGCCTTTCTGATCTCTTTGCCCCGGTCTGTGCGTACAGGGATATTCTGAAGATTGGGGTTATTGCTGGCCAGGCGTCCGGTCACAGCCACTGCCTGTCCGTAGGTAGTATGTACGCGACCGGTACGTGGGTTGATCAGTTGTGGCAAAGCATCCACATAAGTTGACTTGAGTTTGGTCAGCTCACGGAAAGCCAGGATATCATCCACAATGGGGTTTCCTTTTGCGGCCAGTTTCAGCAATACGTCTTCCCCCGTCTGGTACTGACCTGTCTTGGTTTTTTTGGCAGAGGGATCAAGCTTCAGCTTTTCGAACAAAACTTCACCCAACTGTTTAGGTGAAGCGAGGTTGAAACGCACTCCGGCCTGTTTGTAAACACTTTCCTCTGCCGCCTTCGCGTCTTTTTCCAGTTGTTTGGAATAATCGGTAAGAAAGTCTACATCCACCTTCACCCCCTCATATTCCATATTCATGAGCACTTTTACAAGCGGGTTTTCTACCTCTGCAAATACCCGTTCCACCTCTTTTTCTTTGAGCTGCGGCTCAAAGACCTGTTTCAGTTGCAGGGTGATATCGGCATCTTCCGCGGCATAGTCGCGGATCTGCTCCAACGCTACATCGCGCATGTTGCCCTGGCTTTTGCCCTTTTTTCCAATCAGCTCTTCGATATGCACCGGCTCATAACCCAGGTATTTGGCACTCAGTACATCCATGCCGCGTTTGCCATCGGGTTCAATTACATAATGGGCGAGCATAGTGTCAAACAGATTGCCGGCTATTTCAATGCCCTGCCATTTGAGTACGAGCATATCGTATTTGAGGTTCTGGCCAATCCAGATTTTGCCCGGATCGGCAAACAGGGGGGCAAAATGTGCGAGAATCTCCTTTGTTTCTTCCTGGTTGGCCGGGCAGGGTACATAGTACGCTTCACCGGGTTTAACAGAAAAACTAAGACCTACCAGCTCGGCCGTATTGGCATCAATACCGGTTGTTTCAGTATCTACACAAATCTCTTTGTACTGATTCAACGTTTTTACGAGTGCTGCCAGTTCCTTTTTACCGACAACAGCTTCATACTGGTGCGGAGTATTATGAATATTTTTTTCGGCCATCCCTGCACCCTCCTCCTCATCTGCTGAAACGGAACGTGTGGCGGGTGCCGCCTTCGTAGCAGGCGTGGGTGTCTCCACTACATTTCCGAACAGATCTGTCTGCACCATGTCAGGCGGCAGGCTGGTAGCGGTTGTTGCAGCCGGTGCAAATTCCTCGCCCAGCAGTCGTTTGCCCAGGGTTTTGAATTCGAGCTGGCTGAATATTTCCTTGAGTCTTGCATTGTTCCATTCTTTGAGGCGGAAATCTTCTTCATGAAACTCAACAGGCACAGTGGTGATGATCGTTGCCAGCTTTTTGGAAAGTATAGCAGCCTCTTTTCCTTTTCTTACTTTTTCGCCCAGTGCTCCCTTGATGCTGTCGGCATTGGCCAGTACGTTTTCCAGTGTATTGTATTCGGCCAGCAGTTTGGCAGCAGTTTTTTCACCTACACCGGCAATACCGGGGATGTTGTCTACGGCATCGCCCATAAGGCCCAGGATATCTATTACCTGCGATACATCTTTGATATTCCACTTGGCGCAGACTTCTTCTGGTCCCATAATTTCCACATCTCCTCCCTGGTAGCCGGGTTTATAGATGCGGATCTTATCGCTGACCAGCTGACCATAATCCTTATCAGGCGTTACCATGAAAACCTCGTAGCCGGCTGCTGCAGCCTGTTTGCTGAGTGTGCCGATCACATCATCGGCTTCGTAGCCGTCAAGCTCCATACACGGAATATTGAAACCGCGTACGATTTCTTTAATATCAGGGATCGCTGCCAGGATGTCTTCAGGTGCTTCCTGGCGGTTGGCTTTATAGTCTTCAAATTCTGTATGACGTTCGGTAGGGGCCGCTGTATCGAAACAAACGGCCATATGCGAAGGCTTTTGTTTGGTAATAAGCTCGGTAAGCGCATTAGTGAAACCAAACTGGGCATTGGTGTTTTTGCCTTTACTGGTCAGCCGCGGGCTGCGGATCAGGGCATAATAGGCGCGAAAGACCAACGCCATGGCATCTAACAGAAATAACTTCTTATCCATACTGCTAAGGTAGTGGGATAAGGGTAAAAGGCGAAAGGGTATAAGATGAAAGGTGGGGGGAAAAGATAGCAGACAGTGGTTGTTGTATTCCTTCAACCGGCTGCCTTCTACCCTTTACCGCGTCAAAAAGGAAAATGAAAAAAGGCAGCGGACAGAATCTAATCCTTCTACCCTCTACCTTTTTCCTTATACCTTATCAGGCGATCAGTTATTTTGAACTTTTTGTGTTTCCGCCGGTACAGGCGCCTTTTTATCGGCTTCTTCCTTTACGAGTGCCGTAGTACTAAATGCTCCGGTATTGTTTTCGGGCAGGGCATCAAACCCACCAGAAGGCTGTGCATCCGCATGGATGAAATTGAGATACAGCGCAAAAAACAGGAGGTTGAATGCAAGAAAGTTTGCAATTTTTCGAATGCGGGATTTCATTTCAATAATGGATTTAGCCGTTTTTCCGGATTTGGATTTCACAGCTAAAATAAGTGACTTGCGGAACAGCCGGCGATAAGTATCAATGCTTTCGGGCCAAAAAGGGCAGAAGTACCCGGAGCGTTATCGTAAATCTACGTGCTTCCCCTTATTTCTTCATTTCTTCCAGCTTTTTTTGCATCACAAACATCTCATCGCGCAGGCGGGCGGCCTCCATAAAGTCGAGGTCCCTGGCAGCACGTTCCATCTCCTTTTTAGTTGCTGTAATTGCTTTTTCCAGCTGCGGAATGGTTTTGTATTCCGGCTGCTCTTCGGCTGCCGCAGGTACCAGTTCTTCTGAAGTACCGATAGCATACGGGTTTTGCGGGTCATAGCCCTTGATGTCGAGCACAGAGGTCTGTGCAAAGATCTGGTCTTTGCTTTTCTTAACTGTACGAGGGGTGATATTGTGCTCGAGGTTGAAGGCAACCTGTTTTTCGCGGCGACGTGTAGTCTCGTCAATCGTCTTCTGCATACTCTCAGTCATCCTGTCGGCATAAAAGATCACGAGGCCATCGACATTGCGGGCTGCACGGCCTGCTGTTTGCGTAAGCGATTTTTCGTTGCGTAGAAAACCTTCCTTGTCGGCATCCAGGATAGCGACCAGCGATACTTCCGGCAGGTCCAGTCCTTCGCGCAAAAGATTCACACCGACCAGCACATCAATATCACCGAGACGTAATTGACGTAATATCTCCACCCGCTCGAGCGTATCTACTTCGCTATGGATATACTTTGATTTGATATTGATCCGATGCAGATATTTATCCATTTCTTCTGCCATGCGTTTGGTGAGAGTGGTCACCAGTACCCGGTCGCCTTTTGTCACACGTTTATCAATTTCATCAAGCAGGTCATCTATCTGGTTTACAGAAGGCCTGATCTCAATGGGCGGATCAAGCAGTCCTGTGGGTCTTACCACCTGCTCAACCACCACACCACCGGTTTTTTCCAGCTCATAATCATCCGGTGTGGCTGATACAAAGACTACCTGATTGAGCATTGATTCAAATTCATGAAAATTGAGTGGCCTGTTATCAAGTGCAGAAGGCAGCCGGAATCCATAATCGACCAGGATCAGTTTACGGCTGCGATCGCCACCATACATGCCACTTACCTGCGGCACGGTCTGATGACTTTCATCGATCACCAGTAAAAAATCTTTCGGGAAATAATCGAGTAGGCAAAATGGCCTGGTACCCGGCACGCGCCGGTCAAAGAAACGCGAATAGTTTTCAATACCGTTGCAATAACCCAGCTCTCTGATCATCTCCACATCGTACTTTACCCGCTCTTTTAACCGTTGAGCTTCGATCGGTTTGCCATTATTTTTGAAATACTCTACCTGCCGCTGCATTTCATCCTGTATCTCATAAATGACCTGTTGCATCATGTCCTTTGGAGCTACATAAAGGTTTGCCGGAAAAATGGCAGCATTTTCCATTTTGCCAATACGCTTACCGGTCACCACATCTATACTTTCGATTTCTTCAATCTCATCGCCAAAGAAAGTAACACGATAGCCATAATCCACATAGGGCAGATTGATATCTACCGTATCACCCTTTACCCGGAATGTGCCCCGGTTGAATTCGAGGGTAGTACGATTATAAAGCGAGTTGACCAATGCATGCAAAAAGGCCTGCCGCGAGAGGGTTTGCTTTTTATTAATACGGATAATGCCGTTTTCATAGTCGGTAGGATTGCCCATACCGTAAATACAACTCACACTGGCCACCACGATAATATCCCGGCGTCCGCTCAGCAGACTGGTAGTGGCGCGTAACCGCAGTTTGTCCAGCTCATCATTGATGCTAAGATCTTTTTCAATATACAGATCGCTTACCGGCAGGTAGGCTTCGGGCTGATAATAGTCGTAATATGAAACAAAGTACTCAACAGCGTTGTCGGGAAAAAATTGTTTGAATTCTCCGTAAAGTTGTGCTACGAGCGTTTTATTGTGTGTGAGAACAAGGGTAGGGCGTTGAACATTCTGAATGACGTTGGCTACCGTATAGGTTTTTCCGCTACCGGTAACGCCCAGCAACGTCTGATATTTCTCACCGGTAAGTATACCTTCCGTCAACTGACGGATGGCTTCCGGCTGATCTCCGGCCGGAGGAAAAGGCGATTTGAGATTAAAGGCCATAAATAAACTCCCTGTTCTGAATATGAAAACTCTGGTTTGTACCCGGTGCAACGGTCAGGGCAGGATCCTTGTCATGAACCATACCAGCCCTGGCGGGCAAAATAACCACCCATCAAAGTTACAGATATGAAACGGATCTTATTTTTTCTGCTGATACTGACAATTTATACCGGCTGTAGTAAAGATAATGAACATACAGCCCAGTCGATAGACTGTGTGGCATTGAAGCAGGCTGTAACCAATGATGAAGTAGCTGTTGTAAAAGAATTAATAAATGAATTTGCCGCCAACATTCAGGCTCCGGCTAGTTTGAATGGCTTCAATGAATATAAGTTTTTGATTGATGAGTTGGCGAAACGATTAAAAACAAGTTGCGGAATAAGTGTTGAAGTTCTTTGTTATGCCTGCATCGATACGCTGCCTGCACAAACTGAAGTACGACTTAAATTTTCTGCCGGGTTAGTAAGTATTGAAAAAACACTCGACCTGATTGTGACAGACGATAACCAGGTTCGTTGTGTGAACATGCACGACTAACCAGTTGTTGATTCCCCTCAAAATTTATTGCCAATAGCTCCGGGTATACTCTTTAGCACCCCTATGTGTTATCCCTTAATTTCCAAAAAACAAGTGCTATATACTTGCTTTTGAGGATGTTAAACAGGAAGTTTGTATTGACAGGGATGTAGGAAATGATACAGATTCGTCTGTTGTCAGGTCCGAATCCCTCCAATATCCAACTATATCCGGAACAGTATGAAAAAGCCAATTCTTTCACTCCTCGTGGCGTGCGTTTGCACTTTTGCACGTGGTCAGCAGTTCACGCTGATCAAAGACATTAACCCTGGTTCAGGTACTAGCAACATTTGTTATCTCACCCGCGTAAACAATACATTATTTTTTGCGGCCAACAATGGCACCAATGGTATGGAGCTTTGGAAAAGTGACGGTACCACGGCAGGTACGCTGTTGGTAAAGGATATCAATCCAGGCACCGGTAGCAGCAGTATCGGTTATCTGACTGCTGCTGGCAGCAATGTTTTTTTTGTAGCCAACAATGGTACCAATGGTACCGAGTTGTGGAAGAGTGATGGTACAGAGGCTGGCACAATCATGGTAAAAGATATTCGTAGTGGTTCACTGGGCAGCAATCCTTCTGACCTGGTGGCGATTAACAATACGCTTTATTTCGCGGCCAACAATGGCACCAGCGGTACCGAGTTGTGGAAGAGCGATGGTACGTCTGCAGGAACGGTAATGGTCAAAGATATTGCTACATCGGGCAGTTCCTATCCCCAGGCGCTCGCTGTATTGAATGGCACGCTTTATTTTGCCGCCAGCAATGGTACGTCTGGTACGGAGTTGTGGAAGAGTGATGGTACTGCTGCCGGCACTGTACAGGTAAAAGATATCTGGGCTGGTTCAAACAGTTCTTATCCTTTTGATCTGGTAACAGTAGGTTCCACTCTGTATTTTTCTGCCAATAACGGCACATCCGGTACTGAACTTTGGAAAAGTGATGGTACTGCTGCCGGTACTGTGCTGGTAAAAGATATCTGGACGGGTTCGGGTGAAAGTTATCCGTATAGTCTGCGTAATATTGGCGGCACACTTTTTTTCTCTGCCGACAATGGTACGTCTGGTACAGAGTTGTGGAAAAGCGATGGTACAGCAGCTGGTACCACACTGGTAAAAGATGTATGGCCTGGTATGGAAAGCGGTGCAGCCGGCAATTTCAGCAGCCTGGTCAATAAACTTATTTTTACGGGCAACGACGGTGTGAATGGATATAAGACCTGGCAAAGTGATGGATCAAATGATGGCACCCGTATGGCCACTTCACTGGTAGCGGCTTCTGATGGTACCATGCAGGAACTGGTTGAAACAGATCAGAAGATCTTTGCCAGTATACAGGAGACAAATTTGGGTCGTGAGCTTTATGGTTTTTCCTATTCCAGCATATTGCCTTTGCGATTTCTTTCTTTCAGCGGACGACTGACAGGCAATAATGCTTTGCTCAACTGGGCTACTGCACAGGAAGAGCAGGCAGAGGATTTTGTAATTGAGCGCAGCGTAAATGGCCGCGATTTTGTGGCGGTAGGCAGGAAGCTGGCCGCCAATACTGCCGGCACGCATAACTATGAGTTTATCGACTCCGGTGCTGCACGCCTGGGCAGCAATGTTATCTTTTACAGATTAAAGCAAAATGACTTCTTTGGAAAATATACGTACTCTTCTATTGTAATGCTGACTGTAAAGGCAGAAGCACAGCTCAGGCTTTTCCCCAATCCGGTAAAAGATGCGGTAACACTTACGGGTCAGTTTTTGCATAATGAGCAGGTGGATTATTTGCTGTATGATAATACAGGCCGTTTGCTTCAGCGCAGACAGGTTAGTGTCACTGCAGGCAACAACAGCATTGCTATTGATGCAGCGGCATTATCGCCCGGCGTATATTATGTACAACTCAATCGCCGCCAGGGGCAGGAGAAGCTCCGGTTTCTGAAAGAATAAAACAAAGGCGTTACTTCTGAGGCTTGATCTTCCGGTTTACATAGCTGCTATAGTCGCTGAGAATGGCTTCATAATCGCTGTACATCAGTGGTGAGGTCAGTAAAAAATCGGCAGTGGCCCGGTTGCAGGCAGTTGGGATATTCCAGGTAGCGGCTACACGCAGCAATGC
This sequence comes from Chitinophagaceae bacterium, assembly GCA_047600605.1. GTDB lineage: Bacteria > Bacteroidota > Bacteroidia > Chitinophagales > Chitinophagaceae > CAYMZZ01. The sequence continues at coordinate 738,755 of JASGKK010000003.1, forward strand.
TTTGATATCCGGATCATGCGGTTGCGCTTCCATGGGGTCCCAGAAAAAAATGAGAATATCCAGTTTACCCTCAGCAATGCTGGCACCGATCTGCTGATCTCCACCCAATGGACCACTTAAGAACTTGGAAACAGACTGATCGAGAGCTGTTTCAAGCAAAGAACCTGTAGTGCCGGTTGCATACAGCCGATGCTTGGCCAGGGCGGCTTTGTTGTATACAGCCCACTCTATCAATTCATCTTTCATATTATCGTGCGCCACCAATGCTATTCTTTTGCGGCTGGCCAGTATTCTGTTGCTCATAGTCTTTTGATTGACGTTCCTGAAGGAAGTCTGATGGAGTGTGAAATTAAGTCAAGCCAGGCAGATAAGCTATAAACCATCGTTAGTGTGTGCGGTATGGGTATAAAAAAACCGCCGTAAACAACGGCGGCTTTTCTTCTGAAGCGTTGAATTATTTGAAATCAGCGGAAACGGTTACTTTGGGTTCTTTGGCTACTTTACCGCCTTCGATAGGGGCACCGGAGATACCGTAGTCAGACAGTTTGAAGCTGAAGTTGGATGTAGCAGTAATCACACCATTTTTTACAACCAGTGTAGCGGGTGTTTTCAGGGCCTGCTCTTTGCCTTTCACAGACAGCTTGCCATCCACATCTACTTTATACGTACCATCTTTGCTGAGGTCAACAGCAGAAAGGTTTATGATATTTCCTTTGAAGGTAAAAGTGGGAAACTGATCTGAATTAAGCCATTTTTCTCCATTGAAATGCTCCTGAATAGTAGGGTTTGCGAAGGCAAAGTTTTTCACGTTGGCTTCAAAAGCAACACTACCGGTTTTAGTATCCAATGCGGCAACCACAGTTTTGTTTTCAGCCTTGGGCAGTGCGTCAATAGCGGTGCTGGCATCAAAGGCAACAACCGCAGAGGTCGTGGTTTTTCTTTGGGCAAATACGGCGCCCGTTACGGTTACCAGGGCGAGGATCAGAACTGTTTTTTTCATTACATTAAATTTTGATGGGTGATTGCTGTTTTATTATTTATTAAGTGTGCTACGTTTAAAGGGAATGTAATAGACTCCCAGTATTTCACTAAAGCTTGAGCCGCTGCAGGAACCCTTTATTGATACATTGTCGCCCAGCTTTACGGCGCGTGCTTCGGCCAGGTATTGCTCCTGGAAAGCGAAAATGGCATAGTCGCCGGTGCTGGTATCTACAATCTTCACGTTTACAGTGGCCGAATCCGGGGAGTCGAGTTCGTTGACAATACCGTTCAGTACTACGATCTTCTCGCGGTATTTGGCATTGGCGGCGCTATCGTTTTGACGGAATTCGCGGATAAAATCCAGAGCGTTTACCTCAAAAGCAGCTTTACGTTCTTTGGTTGGGCTGAATTTTTCGGTAGCTACAATCCAGTATATCACAGCAAATATGAGGACCAGGATCCCGAATCCCCACAGCAGGATTTTGCGCCACTTTCTTTTTGTAGGTTTATTTTCTGACATGCGGTAAGTTAAACATCCCGTTTCGGGATTTGTTGATAGAATTGGTAGACAAATATATAATGTTTAAACATTGAAAATAATATTTCATGTTATAAAAAAAACAAAAAGCTGCTCCTTTAAGGGGAACAGCTCTTTTTTGTACTAACCCATCCACGCAGCTAACCTGCTGAGGATGATATTTTTAAGAAGCCTGCATTTCTTTTATCTTTTCACGGATTTTAGCTTCTATTTCTTTAGACAACTCCGGATTGTCGAGCAGTAATTGTTTAACTGCATCACGACCCTGACCCAGTTTATCCCCATTATAGCTGAACCAGCTACCGCTTTTCTGAACGATACCCAGTTCTACGCCCATGTCAATGATCTCGCCGGTTTTGGAGATACCTTCTCCAAAAATGATATCAAATTCCGCGGCACGGAAAGGAGGAGCTACCTTGTTCTTAACGACTTTAACTTTTACACGGTTGCCTATGGCCTCGTCTCCGTCTTTGATCTGTGTGCTGCGGCGGATATCCAGGCGCACGGAAGCATAGAACTTCAGTGCATTACCACCGGTAGTGGTTTCAGGATTACCAAACATGACACCGATCTTTTCACGAAGCTGGTTGATGAAGATACAGATGGTATTTGTCTTGGAAATGGTTGCAGTGAGCTTGCGGAGAGCCTGACTCATAAGACGGGCCTGCAGGCCCATTTTGCTGTCACCCATTTCACCTTCCAGCTCCCCTTTGGGAACCAGGGCCGCTACCGAGTCAATAACTACCACATCCAGTGCACCGGAAAGAATGAGCCGGTCGGCAATTTCCAGTGCCTGCTCACCATAGTCGGGCTGAGAGATCAGAAGATTATCTACATCAACGCCCAGTTTCTGTGCATAGTTGCTATCAAAGGCATGCTCGGCATCAATAATCGCACACATGCCGCCTTTTTTCTGTGCCTCTGCAATAACATGGGTGGCCACCGTAGTCTTACCAGATGATTCAGGACCATATATTTCAATTACACGGCCACGCGGCAGACCGCCAATACCCAGTGCCGTATCCAGGCCAATGGAGCCGGTAGATACTACTTCCTGCTGAGTCTCGCCCCGCTCATTCATCATCATTACACTGCCCTTGCCAAAATCCTTTTCGATTTTGTCCATGGTCAGCTTAAGTGCCTTCAATTTTTCATTATTCGTTGACATGTCGGTAGATTTTTCTGATTTAGCCATATCCAAAATTAACAGCTGGGCTGCCACCCTTTTCGAAATGTTATAAACAGTTAATGCAGACCCAAAACTAAACGTTTTAGCATTATCTTGCTAATATTTTTTGGATATTTTTCCCATTTTTTGATGGTTTTTTTCCCGTCAGGAGCTGAGGGAATTAACGGCCCAGGCGATTAAAATAGCAAGAATCCCGGTGAAAACACCGGTATATACTTCCACGGGCCGGTGATTGCTGACAATAAGCCGGGAGGTGCATACCAGTCCCGTCAGAAGGCAGGTTATGCTGAGTGCCATGGTATAGCTGGCCGTTTCGGTCAGTCCAAGTATGCAGAGAAAACCAAGCATTACCCCCATCGACATGGCATGCAGACTCACCTTCATATATATATTTAATAAGAGGCCCATCGAAGAAGCCAGGAAGATAGCCAGTGATAACTGTACCAGGGCCGGATGTACCGGCTGCTTCCGAAGCACATACCACATCCAGAAATAATACACCCCGGTGGCAACAAAAGGAATGATACGCTCCCGCTGGGTACGCAGAAAAATGGAATCGATAAACCCCAGCCCCTTCAGCAGCAGTACAGTAATAAACGGAAAAAAACTGTACATAACTATAAATCGTACCACCATCAACAGCTTGTTTTGCTCAGACACACCTACAAAAAAAGGAGGGGTCACCGTCAGGAACAATATCATATATACCGGTACAAACAGGGGGTGGAATACATAGGAAATAATATTTGCAACTGCACGTAAACCAATGCTTTGAGGGCCAATTCCTGGTTCTTCCTGCTGATTCAGATGCGCTTCCGCATCTACATATAACCGGGTGCTCATGGGTCTTCTGGTGTTTTTTGCAAAGTAAACGATTATTAAAAAAGAAAGAGGCGGCTTATATTTACCGGCGCTAATGGAGTCTGCCAATCCATATAACGATGCCTGCCAGATCAGGAAGTCACGGGTTTCCGGAGTACTTCACTGGTTCATGCTTGGCGGTTTCCTGCTGCTCTTGCAGCCGGTGCAGGGCCAGACATCCTATATCAACCGGTATAAGCCACTGGCCGATTCCCTGTCTGAAGTATATGATATACCCGCCTCTGTAATCCTGGGCGTGGCAATTATCGAATCCGGGTCGGGAAGCAGCCGTAACGCCAAATTGCTCAACAATCACTTTGGTATTGTAGGAAAAAATAACCTGTTGCGGACCAAAGGTATCCGGAGCAGGTATAAACAATACCCCACAGTAGCGGCATCTTATGCAGCCTTTTGTCAGCTGCTGACCCGCAAAAAATTCTATCCTAAACTGAAAGGCAACAACGATTATAAAGCCTGGCTCGAAGCCATCAGCAAGTCGGGTTACTCCGAGTCGCCCGCCGAATGGAAAAAACGTGTCGGCACTGCCATAAGAAAACACAAACTCTCTGATACGCCCTAGTTGGATCTACCATGAACAGTAATCGACGCGTGTTGCTTTTTGTCACGTACAGCATTGGACTCTTTCTTTTACTTTCTATACTGGCCCTGCTCACGGGTTGGGAATGGGCTCCTTTTCGCCGGGTAAACCTGGTAGGCGACCTGGTGACTGCTCCTGCTGGTCCCGCACCAGCAAACGATTCAACAAATGACCGCGTGGATAGCAACGACCATTCGCCTGCTGCCCGTCATTTTGCTGTTTATACCCATCCGCAGTTTATTACAGGGTTTAAAGCCGATACACAAACCTGCTCCCTGCCTGCCCTGGCACGCAAACTGCACGAGTTGCAGAAAACAGGGAAAGGTAAAATACGGATCGCTTACTTTGGCGACAGCATGATCGAGGGCGATCTCATGACCCAGACCCTGCGTAAGCTATTGCAGCAAAAATTTGGCGGCCAGGGCGTGGGATTTGTACCCATCACTTCGCAGGTGGCCAAATTCAGACAAACAGTAGCAGCGGTATATTCAGATAGCTGGCAGGACGATAATTTTAAATCGGGCAATAATAAACGGCTCTATCTGTCTGGTCATAGCTTTCACTCCGGCAATGCATGGGTGCAACTGGCCGATCAAACGATTACCGACTCAACTGCCGTGCTGGAGAAAAGCCTGCTTTGCGGCACATATGCCCCGGGCACTACCATCAATGTGAATGGTCAGCCCCGCCGTATAGAACCACAAAAGCCCAGCAATCGCATTGTACTGGCCGATGACAAAAAACGCAGTATCGCACTGGGTGTGGCCAATGATCAGTTGCCGGTATATGGGGTATCCTTTGAATCCGATGAAGGTATCTTTGTCGACAACTTTTCCTTTCGGGGCATCTCCGGTATTGAGCTGGCCCGTATTGATTCCGCTTTTCTGAGCTCCATTGCCGCATCCAACCCCTATGACCTGATCATTTTTCAGTATGGTGTAAACCTGTTATTCCGTCCCAATGATAAAAACTTTGACTGGTATGGCCGGGCTATGACTCCGATTATCCGTAAGTTTCAGCATTGTTTTCCGGAAAGTGAGATTGTGATGGTGAGCACTGCCGACCGCGCATTCCGTTACAACGGGCAATATAAGTCGGCCGTTGGCATCGACTCGCTCATCAAAGTGCAGGCTACAGTGGCCTATGAAACCCAAACCTGTTTTTACAACCAGTTTGCCAGTATGGGCGGCACCAATTCTATTGTGGAATGGGCTACTGCCAGGCCGGCACTGGCCAACCAGGATTATGTGCATCCCAACTATCGCGGAGCAGAGATCCTGGCCACCCGTTTTTATCAAGCATTACTGAACCAGTACGACAATTATCTGCGTTCGGTAAAATAAACAAGACCCGGCATTAATCATGTCTTCCTTTGACTTTGCAGCTTTTGGCAGGCAGTTTCTATATGATGAAAAGAACCCACTACTGTTCAACAGTGGTTTTTTTGTGTTATTCTTTGCGCTCTTCATAGGTCTCTATTATACTTTTCGCCATCAGTTCAAAACCCGCCGTTACATCTTTTGTTTCTTTTCTCTTTATTTCTTTTATAAGGCAAGCGGCAGCTTTGTGCTGCTGGTGATTCTTTCGGCGGTAGTCGACTTTATTTTATCCAATGCCATCTGGCGCCAGCAGAAAAAAAGTATCCGGACCCTGTTGCTCATACTGAGTATCTGCTTCAACCTGGGCATGCTCTTTTATTTTAAGTACACCGATTTCTTTGTCGCTATCAGCAATGACTGGTTCAATACTCATTTCAATCCGCTGAACCTGCTTCTGCCTATTGGTATTTCGTTTTTTACGTTTGAAAACCTGAGTTATACAATTGATGTGTACCGCGGCCAGTTTGAGCCGGCAAAAAAATTCAGCGACTACCTCCTGTTTCTGAGTTTTTTTCCCAAACTCATGATGGGTCCGATTGTACGCGCACACGATTTTGTGCCGCAGATCAACCGCCCCTATATCATTACGGAAACGGATTTTGCCAAAGGCTTTTACCTCATCTTTTCGGGGCTGGTAAAAAAACTGATCATTTCCGATTTTATCACACTCAATTTTGTTGACTACATATTTGACGAACCTACGCGCTACACCGGTCTCGAAAACCTCTTTGCCGTCTATGCGTATGCTGTGGTCATTTATTGTGACTTCAGCGGCTACAGTGATATTGCTATCGGCATTGCCCGCTGGCTGGGCTTTCAGATCCCACCCAATTTCCTGTCGCCTTATCAAAGCAGAAACATCACGGAATTCTGGCGGCGCTGGCATATCTCTCTTTCATCGTGGCTTAAAGATTATCTCTATATACCCCTGGGAGGTAACCGCCGGGCCACTATCGGCACCTGGATATTTGCCCTGCTTTTTTTTGCCGGCATATTTGTGACGGCCCGCCATGTGCTGCATAGCAGTGTGCTGACAGCAACGCTGCTCAGTGCGGGCGTATTACTGCTGTTTCTGATGCCTGCCATCCTGAAGCGCGAAAAGAAAGGCGTGGCGGCCAATATGAACCTGCTTACCACGATGCTGCTGGGAGGCTTCTGGCATGGGGCCAACTGGAACTTTATTCTCTGGGGTGTACTGCATGGCATTGCACTGGCAGTGCATAAAGTATGGATGCTGCTCACAGGCAAAAAACTGGCCAGCCTGCATCAGCGTCGTATATATCAGATACTGACCGGCCTGCTCACGTTTCACTTTGTATGCTTCTGCTGGATATTCTTCCGTAGTGCAGATATGGACCCGGCTACCAATGATCTCGATAAGGCATTTCATATGATCAATCAGATCTGGACTAATATGGATTTCTCTGTATGGTCAGCATTTTTCAACAACTACTGGTCAGTATTGCTGATGATGCTCATTGCATATTCACTCCATCTTCTTCCCGACAACCTGCCCGACCGTCTGATTGCCCGTTTTCCTAAAATACCACTGGCAGTATATATCGGCCTGTTTTTTGGCTTTGTGGTGTTGTATGGCTATTTCAAATCTGCAGAAACGGTGTTACCGATTTATCTGCAGTTTTAGTGGCCGGTAAGGAATGTATAAAGGGTATAAGGAGTTTAAAGGTTTAAAGTGTTTTATACCTATTACTTATAACTTAAAACTTATTACTACTTACACCTTCTGCCTTAGCCCTTTTACCTTTTCCCTATAAACGCTTATTTTCGCCCGCAGAAAAACAGACAATATGCAACTTACCGCCAGATTAATTCAGGTACTGCCCCTGCAAAAGGGAACCGGCAAAAACGGAGAATGGAAAAAACAGGACATCATTGTGGAAACCGACGGACAGTATCCGAAAAAGATCTGCATTTCTATCTGGGGTGATAAGATTGACAACAACCAGCTGCAAACCGGCAACTCACTCAATATTTCCTTCGATATTGAAAGCCGCGAGTATAATGGACGCTGGTACACAGACGTAAAAGCGTGGAAAGTAGAACTGGCCGGTGCTGCTTCATCCAGTGCATCCTCTTCGGGCGGCGATGAGTTTCATGACACTCCGCTTACCAGCTCAGACGAAGACCTGCCATTTTAAGAAGAGCTATTTGCGGTCTTCAGCAAAACTATTATAGCTACGGGCCAGCGCACTCAGCAACAAATTGCCCATTATGCGGTACCCTTCGGCCGTATAATGGATGCGGTCCCTGTTCATCATCCTTCTGCGCAGCCAGCTGGCGGCTGAGCCATACCCGCCGGTGATCCGGTAAAGATCCCAGAGGGGCAGACGCTGCTCAGTGCAGTACCGTGTCAGCGATTGATTGAGCTGCTGTAAAACCTTATTGGAATACCGCCCCTTATATGAGTCCGGCGCAGTACAGAGAATGACTGCTGCCTGCGGCGATATTGTCTTCAGCTTTTGTAAGAAAAGTGAAACCTGTTGACGAAAAGCCGGCTCAGAAAAAGTGCGTGCCTGCGCCTCATTGGTACCCAGGCTTACGATATACAGGTCGGCCTGCAGAGAAGGCAACTGCTGCCAGAAAAGCGATGCATTATTAAAATGATCATAACGGGCGCCATTCACACCGATATTGTGTACAACAACACCCGGATCGGTTGAGGTTACAGCCACTCCATACAACGACTTACGCGTATTGCTACCGCTGCCGGTTATGATAAAACTACCTGATTCATTGCTGATAGACTGAGGAATGGTTTTCCACGGATAGAGCGTATCACGCAATAACGATAGCGTATCGGCGCCGGCAATATAGCTCCACTGGTTTTGATACAGACTGTCTGTAAACAACTGTAACTGATTTCCTGCCCCGGGCTCTCGCAATTGTACCTGCACACCGGCAAAATCCTGATTGCTTGTGATGCCAAACCCAGACAGACTATAAGGCAGGTCAATCTCCGGGTGGGCAAGCCGGTTAAAAAGCCAGTAACCACCGGTTGTATTGCTGCGGATGTCATCCGGGCTGTTTGATTGCGCCAGCTGATAAGGAAAGACAAGACCGCGGCCACTATTGCCAAAATAAGTTTGTAATGCCTGCCGGAGTGATGCTGCCTGGTAACCCGGCTGTGTATGCGAATCGCCGATGAAGACAACGGAGACCTGCCCGTTATGCGTTTGCTTCAGCTGCCATAGTTTTTCATAGAAACTATCCAGCGCCGGATATACGGGAATACGATTGAATACGGAACGGAGAAACGGATAACGCTGCTGCAACTGCTGATCGGTAACGGGCAACTGGGCTTTTGCTGTCAATACATTGACAAAGAGTACAAAAAGGATTATGGATCGCAAAACCATTCCGGAAAGATAAAGGATATCGGCCAGCAATGCTTTGATCATTCCAATGACTCAAATACTTTAAGTGACTCAGCCATTTTTTATTTACATTAGAAAGATAAATTTATTTCATGCATAAGTCTGCCACAGCGGCAATAGCCGCGTTACTGATTGGTTTATTTTCCTGCACGTCTGATGAAAAACAGCCATCTGCATCTGTTCAGTCATATGATACGGCATACAGGAATCTTAACCTCACTGACACTGGCCGGCTGAGCCGCATACGTGCTGTGGCTCCGGTAATAGAGCAGATGTTTAATGCATATGCAGAAAAAAATCACCTGCCGGGATTGTCGTGGGGACTGGTGGTCGATGGACAGCTTTTACTGGCTGGCAATAAAGGGTATACTGATATTGAAAAGAAAATTCCGGTTACCTCTTCTTCCCTGTTTCGCATAGCCAGCATGAGCAAGAGTTTTACTGCTATGGCCATTTTGCGCTTGCGCGATGAAGGCAAACTGCAGTTAGACGATGCAGTTGCTAAATATGTGCCGGAGATGAAGGACCAGCGTTATCCCACACAGGATGCGCCGGTACTTACCATCCGTCACCTGCTTACGCATAGTGCCGGTTTTCCGGAAGACAATCCATGGGGCGACCGGCAGCTGGCAGATACAGATGAGGAATTTCGCGCTTTTCTTAATAAGAAGATCAGCTTTTCCAACCCACCGGGTATTGCCTATGAATACAGCAACCTCGGGTTTGCTCTATTGGGTAAGATTGTGACCATTGTATCGGGCCAGCCTTATCAGCAATATATACGGGAGAATATATGGAATCCGCTGGGTATGAAAAGTGCCGAATGGGAATACAGCCGGGTGGCTCCCGATAAACTCGCACATGGCTATCGCTGGATCAATGAAAACTGGCGGGAGGAGGCATTGCTGCACGACACACCTGATGGCAGCTGGGGTGCTATGGGCAGCATGATAGCTTCCGTAGAAGAGTTCAGCCGTTACATGGCTTTTCATTTATCAGCCTGGCCTCCATCCAACAGACCCGAAACAGGACCTGTGAAAAGAAGTTCTGTAAGAGAAATGCATCAACCCTGGCGCTTCAACGGGCTGAACCCGGGGTTTAAATATCCTGATGGCCGTACCTGTGCCTATGCTTCTGCGTATGGTTATGGGTTAGGCTGGTTAAGTGACTGTGATGGCAAGGTATACATTGCCCATAGTGGCGGGTTGCCCGGCTTTGGCAGCCAGTGGCGCATTATGCCTGACTACGGCATTGGCATTGTTTCGCTCGCCAACCGCACGTATGCGCCTATGGGCAATATCAATCTGCATGTACTGGATACGATCATTAAGCTGGCGGGCCTGCAACAACAGAAAGCGCCGGCTTCTGCTATTCTTGAGCAACGGCAGTCGGAGCTGGTCAAAATATTACCTGACTGGAAAAATGCAGAAGCGTCGGGTTTATTTGCCGAAAACTTTTTTGCCGATAACCCGATCGATAGCCTGCGCAAGTATGCCACCCAGTTATTTGAAAAGGCAGGCAGCATTCGCAAAGTAGAACCTATGCAGCCCGACAACCAGTTGCGTGGCCGGTTTATGATCCGGGGTGAAAAAGCTGATCTCATGGTTTATTTTACTCTTTCACCCGAAAATCCACCGTTGATCCAGGAGTACCGTATCTGGGAAGTATTGCCTCCCAAACCCTGATAGAAACAGGAGAATCAATTGCCCGGCAACTGTTTAGGAAGGTTTTGGGTATAATTTTATACCCAAAGCTTGCAAAGATTAAAACCGTATTATATCTTTAACGCCGGTTTCAGCAACTGCTTGCCGCTTCTGGTCCAATCCCTCCTGCCAGAAGTTTTTGAATCCATTCTTATTAAAAATCGACCAAAACAAATTCTCATTGTTTTTCCAGTAGCCTGTACTGACCGATTTCGTTGATCAATTTAATGCTCCAGTATTCTTTTGATCACATCCGTCAATCTAGCGTGTATGAAAATTCGGCTACCCGGAAACATTACTTACTGTATTCTCGCAGCTTGCCTGCTTACTTTAGTCTCCCGGCTTGAGGCCCAGGGCGTATATCGCTTTTGGGGACTTACCCGCCAGGGTGGTGAACACAACTCGGGTACTTTATTCCGTCTTGATACAACCGGCACTCAATTCACTGCCACACATGAATTTCTGCTTTCCAATCCCGGAGCATCTCCTTACTATAGTCAGCTTACAGCCTATAATGGTAAATATTATGGAGTGACGATTGCCGGTGGCAGTCACAACTATGGTGTCATTTTTGAATGGGACCCTGCTACAAATATTTATACCAAGAAATACGATTTTTCGGGCGATGATGTCTGGTTTTGTTATGGCAGCCTTACGTTGCTGGGCAATAAGTTTTATGGTCTCGCCAACCGCGGCGGCAACTCGGGCCTGGGTGTGTTGTTTGAATGGGATCCTGCTACTAACGTATTTACCAAAAAAGTACATTTCGATGATGCCAGTGGTCATAGCCCTGAAGGCACGCTGGTTGCTAAAACCGGAAAGCTGTATGGTATGACCCGGTATGGTGGTACCAACTTTGCCGGTGTGATCTTTGAATATGATCCGGTTTCGGATACCTATACCAAAAAAATAGATCTGGATTACTCTACCGGAAGTGGTCCTTATGGTGCCCTTACCTGGAAGAACGGAAAGTTTTATGGTCTTACTGCCAATGGCGGCAGCAATGGATATGGTACCATTTTTTCCTGGGACCCGGCCAGCAATAACTATACAACAAAATTCGACTTTGATGGCACCCGCGGAAAATATCCCTATGGCAGCCTGACCTTAAGCAACAACAAGCTGTATGGAATGACGACCGAAGGTGGTAGCCTTGATCTCGGTGTTTTATTTGAATATGACCCTGCTGGTGGGAGTGTAACCACTAAAGTTGATTTTAATGGTACCAATGGCCGCAACCCTTATGGCAACCTTACCGTGGCAAACGGAAAGCTTTCCGGTATGACCTGGATGGGCGGTCAGAATAACCTGGGCGTTTTATTTGAATATGATCCTGCTTCTTCCAGCCTCAGTCGTGTGACCGATTTTGCACAGGCGTCTAACGGATCAAATCCATATGGCACACTTACCTGGAATGGAACCAGCTTTTATGGCCTGGCTACCAAAGGCGGATCGGCCGATGCCGGTGTGATCTTTGAATGGAATCCGACCAACGGCAACTATCAGCGCAAAGTAGATCTTAACAGCGCTGTTGGTGGGGCATTGCCCGAAGGCAACCTGGTGCAGGCCGCAGGCAAATTGTATGGAGTGACCAGCAAAGGAGGAACATTCAACAAGGGTATTCTCTTCGAATACGATGAGCGTACAGCCAGCTTTACTACCCGGATCAATTTTGACGGCATCAATGGTGCACTGCCCACTGGTGACCTCGTATGGCTGGATGGAAAAATATATGGCTGGACACGCGAGGGCGGTGCCAATGATAAAGGCACTATTTTTTCCTGGGATCCTACTACCAACACGCTTACCAAAAAATTTGATTTCAGCAGCAGCAATGGTTCATATCCTGCACGCACGCCGCTGTTGTACAACGGAAAATTTTATGGCGCTACTTCCTATGGCGGCCAGTATGAGGCCGGGGTATTATATGAATGGGATCCTGTTGCCAACAGTTATACAAAGAAATATGAGTTTGAAGACCAGGACGGCGCCAATCCTACAGGCTACCTCGCAGTGCGTGCCGGTAAACTGTATGGTATGACCACTTTTGGTGGCGCCAATAGCACTGGTGTGATCTATGAATGGAATCCCGCTACCAATGCATACGCGAAGAAGTATGATTTTGAAGTGACAGGTATGGGCGTACACCCACGTGCCGGTCTTACATTGAGCCGCACCAGCGATCTATTTTATGGCATGACCCGCGAGACCAATGGCAATATCAGTTTTCCAGGTCAGGAAGGTCCCGGTGTGATCTTCGAATGGAATCCTGTAACCAACGTCTATACAAAGAAACTCGACTTTGACGGATCCAATGGCGGACTGCCTACAGGCAACCTTACCGAAAGCGGTGGCAAATATTATGGTATGACCAACCAGGGAGGAAATGGCCCCAGTTTCCCCGGTATCAACTATATCGTGGGCGGATCAGGCGTAGTGTTTGAATGGGATCCTGCTACCAATGGATGTATTAAAAAGCTTGATTTTGCAGGCACCAATGGTGCTTATCCTACAGGCAATGACCTGCAGCGGTCACAAGTACCGGTTGCAAAAGGATTGCCGGGCAGCTGTGTGGCCTACAATGCTGTAGTGATTGACAATACCAACAACAACCGCTGGGTACCGATTACAGACGCGGATGGCAACGTGGTGGCCGAAATAAAAGCAAATGGTAATAACCTCGGTACCGTTACTGCGCAGGTGTATGTCAATAATACCAGCGTTCGCGAAGACTCCAAGCATCGTCTTTATCTCGACCGCAATATCACCATTACCCCTCAGGTACAACCGGCAACACCGGTTGAGCTGCGCTTATATATTACTGCCGGCGAACTGCAGGCGCTGAAGCAATCAAGCAATTCGCTGGGTCAGCCCTCCGGAGTGGTTGGCATTGCCGACATAGGCGCATATAAAAACAGTGATGGTTGCTCAGCTGCAGTATCCAGTCTCGAAGGCCTGCAACTTACCGGCGGTGAATTGTGGAATACAGACTATGTACTCAAAACCACTATCAGCTCTTTCTCGAGCTTCTATTTTGCCAATAAGAATCAGTCGGAAGCTCCGCTGCCCGTACAGTTTATCAGCTTTACAGGAAGGTTGAATGGCGCCGATGTATTGCTTGACTGGAAAACAGCCAGCGAGAACAATGTGAAACACTATGAAGTGCAGCGTAGCGTGGATGGTATCAATTATCAGTCAATCGGCATTGTAGAGGCAGCCAATACTTCGGGTACACATCAGTATAATTATACAGATAAGAATGCATCGGCACTGGGCTATTTGCGTGTGTATTACCGGATCAGCGAAATCGATAACGACAATCACTTCTCTTATAGTAAAGAAGTATCAATACCCATACCCAATCAACCCAACTCAATTGTGTTTTATCCGAATCCGGTTGCCGGTCAGGGACAGATGCGCATCATCGTAAGCCGTGGAGAAAAAATGCAGTGGCGGTTGTTTGACAATACTGGTCGCATCATCAAACAGGGAACTGCCAACCTGGTAATGGGTACCAACAATGTACCGGTAAATCTGACTGGCCTTGCAGGAGGTGTTTACTATATTGAACTTAAGGGAGAAACGATTAACAACCGCATACGCTTAATGAAAGAATAGCCTGCAGAGACTCAGCGTTTTGGTTCGTTACCTGCGCCTCCGCCATAGATAGCTTTGCCTGATCGTACTCCGGTATGTTTGCCTTCTGCAACAGTGAGTACACCATTGACCAGCACATATTGAAAACCGGTACTGTAAGCATGCGGTTTTTCAAAAGTAGATTGATCCTGTACAGTAGCAGGGTCAAAAACAACAATATCGGCAGCAAATCCCGGTTGCAGCAATCCCCGATCATGCAGTTCAAACTTCTGCGCAGGCAATGAAGTCATCCGCCGGACCGCCTCTTCCAGCGACAATACATTTTGCTCGCGTACATAATGGGCCAGCACGCGGGCATTGGTACCATAGCCACGCGGGTGCGGCATACCGGCATTGAGTACGCGAATGGTGGCATCGCTGGCAAACATATTGAACGGATATTGCATGATCCGTTTTACATCTTCCTCTCCCATGCCATGAAATACGGCACTCGCGCCACCGGCAATCATAATATCTATAACGGTTTTTGCCTCTTCCCTGGCAGTGTGTTTACGACCCAGCATCTGGTTGATGTCTTCAATACTTTTACCATTGTAAGTGGTATCTGCTGCGTGATAAGCCACCACCGCATAGCTGAAATGTTTTAATTTCCTTTTTTTGAGTTTCTTCAGCATGCTTTTGATTACGTAGTCTCTTGTTGCCGGTCTTTGCAGCCGGGCCTTGATGCTGTCCTGGCCATCGGCGAGGATCTCATCGGGTATGAGCGTACTGATAGAAGTACTGCTGGCGGTATAGGGATACTGATCAATAGTGACTTCCAGTCCTTCTTTGCGCGCAGCCGCTACCAGGGCCAGTGTTTCCCTGCTTCTTCCCCAATTTTGCTGGCCACTCAGTTTGAAATGGGATATCTGCACTGGTATACCAGCCTGCCGGCCGATACGCAACGCTTCCTGTATGGCTTCCGCTACGCTGTCTGCCTCATCGCGCATATGTGTTGCATAAACGCCATTGTAACGGGCCGCTACTTTGGCCAGTGCAGCAATTTCCGGTGTTTTGGTATAGGTGCCAGGTATATAGATAAGTCCTGTGGAAAGACCCACGGCGCCATCCTGCATGGCTTTTTCTACGAGTGCCTCCATAGCGGCCTGCTCCTGTGCGGTGGCATCGCGATTGGCGCGACCCATCACCGCTTTACGTACATCATTGTGTCCGATAAGAGAAGCCACATTGATAGACAGATGCAGGCTGTCGACCCAGCGCAGGTATTTGCCAATATCTGTGTTGGAACTGCCACAGTTGCCCGTAATGCAGGTAGTGACACCGTCGTAGATAAAACTTTGCGCCAGAGGGTCCTTTGCCTCATCGCCTTCAAGATGCGTATGCACGTCAATAAAACCCGGGGCGATCACCAGCCCCTTCACGTCGATCGTTTTGGCGGCGGTGAAATGCAGTTGCCGGCCCACAGCAGCGATTTTTCCGTTGCGGATGGCCACACTGCCATAATACCAGTTGTTGCCCGTACCGTCAATGATACGTCCATTGGTGAGCAGCAGATCGCAGGACTCCTGGGCAGAGACCGTCAGTTGCAGAAAAAAACAGGCAATAAGGATCAGGGCATTCTTCATACCTGAAAGATACTAAGGAATGTTCAGGGATCAGGAGCAGGGCTGATCCACATCATAGACCGAAACGCAGGGGCAGCTTATTTTTAGGAAGATAACAGATACTATTTTTCTATTCAACCCAATAAGCGATATGAAAAAGAATATGGGAAATGCCGACCGTATAGTGCGGATACTCATAGCAGCAGTGCTGGCAGGTCTTTATTTTGGTGGAGTCCTTACAGGAACGCTGGGCCTTATTCTCGTGATTGTGGCAGGAGTATTTCTGCTCACAAGCCTGGTGGGAGTCTGCCCATTGTACAGCCTGGTAGGTGTTAACAGCTGCCCGCGCAAGACCACTGGTCAGCAATAACCCCGTTTGTTTATTCGCCGCTGCCTTTCTCGCCGGTAAACCACTGTTCCTTGTTTTTAAATAAAACATTGAATGTGGTAAAAGAGCCATAGATGCGGGTAATATATTGCTGCAGGTTTACCTTGTCTTCATCGCTCAATGCCTTATGGGCATTGATCTGCTGTTCCAGCACACGAAGGCGGTCGCGTGCCATCACAATTTTGTGAAAGAAAACATCAACAGGGATTTCTTTTGCTTTCTGTGTTTTATCGGCCGGCTGTAGTAACATCACGCCGCCCTTCCAGCGGTCGCCCAGGGGCACATTTTCTGTAAGACCACCCCACAGACGCAGGATCTTAAGCAGGGACTGCTCCACTTCGCTGCTGGTTTCGATCTCAGCAGTTACATTTTCCGGAATAATCTCTTCCAGGTTGGTATCTGTCTTATCAATTTCTTTCAGGCCATGATGAATAAAAGAGATAAGATAGGTAGCATAACGAACGGCTACTATCACACCAGGGCCAAATTGAGTATGCTGCAGGCGGGTGCCGGCTCCGAGCAGGGTTTGATCAGTCATAATGCAAATGTAAGTGCTGTATCTAACTAACGGGAATGCTGTCAGGGTTCATTTTCTTCATCACTAAAACGAAAGATCTCTGGTGGCAATCCTTTTTTGAACCGCTCATACGAGTCTTTGATGTATTTCTGAAAATCGTAATCGCCCAGCAATAAAGTAAGGCGATAACTGGGGCGGTAGGCAATCATAAATGAATCCAGTACTGGTTCGGTGAGACCGGTCAGCCGGCGTACCAGTCCTTTGCTGAAGCGGTGGTCCACATATTTTTCCTGCTCCTGGTTGAGCAGGCGCTGCTGAAAGGCCAGCATGCTTTTATTGCGGCGGAAACGGAATACGTTGATAAGTTCATTTAAGTCAAAACCGACAGCAGCACCGTATTGGGTTTGTGGCCGCACCACACTCAAGCCCGGTTTTTTATAATTAAAGATCTTTGCATAATCTTCCCGGTTTTGGATACTATCCTGCCGGTAGTTGCGGGGCTGTATCTTCACCTCTTTCAGGGTGGTGATATTTATCTGAAGGGAAATATCAAAAGCAAGTGGTGTAGTGATCTTGCTTACCGGAAACTTAATAGTCGGTTTGTTGAGGTAGCTGAACCAGATGGAGTCAGTGGCTTTTACATTGATCTCATAGTCACCACTGGCATTGGTAATGGTACCGCTGCCCGAAGTACTCATTACAGAGACCAGCTCTACGGGATACAGGCGGCTGCTGTCATAAACGGTGCCTTTGATCCTGTACTGTGCCTGTACGGCATTGGCCAGTATCAGAAACAGCAGCACAAGCAGAAGTGGTGGTATGGAACGTAAACGAACTGTCAACACACAGGGATTAACCGGCAAGTAACGAAAGAATCTGCAAAATAAAAGCTAAGAAGCGATGGTTAAAGGCCGGTTTCTTATTTTTCAAGTGCCTGATATACCAGTACTTTGAATTTATCGTGGATTTCTCCATGTGTATTGGGATACTGGTTGATAAACAGCTGGGCAACTATTTTTTGTTTGGGATCAACCCAGTAACTGCTGCTAAACATGCCACCCCATTCATAAGAGCCTTCAGACAATGGGCTGCGTGACTCACTTTTTTTGGTATATACCCCAAATCCGAGACCCATTACCGTATCACCCCAACCCATTTTGTCAAACTGGTTGCTGGTCATCATACGTACCGATACCGGGCTCAGTATTCGTTTACCATTATATATACCGCCATTGAGCAGCATTTGCAGGAAAATAGAATAATCCATGGCGGTGGAAGAAAGGCCTCCGCCACCAGAATAATAAGTACCAGCTGAGAGGGGATAGTCAACATCCACTTCTCCATTCAGCCTCATGGCTTCGTGGGTGGGCTTCACATGACCGGCAGTATCTTCTGTATGCAAAGTCACCAGCCGGTTTTGACTGGCTGCAGGCAGATAAAAATAAGTATCCTTCATGCCCAGCGGTTCAAAAATATTTTTCCGCAGATAATCATCGAGACTCAGACCACTGATCACTTCTACCAGGTAGCCCAGCAGGTCTGTATTGAGTCCATATGTCCAGCGTTCACCCGGCTGATGAAACAGGGGCATTTTCCCCAGTATTTTCATTTTATCAGCCAGCCTGATCTTTCCCACGCCGATGCCGCCCACAATACCATTTTTATAATAGATAGCATTGGATTCCGGGCTGCCAATTTGTGCATAGGCAATGCCGGAGCTATGCGTAAGCAGGTCGCGGATAGTGACAGCCCTCTTGGCAGGTACCGTTGTATAAGTGGTATCGGCCGCATTGTATTTATCCAGTACCTGCTGATTTTTGAACTCAGGGATATACTTTCCGATCGCATCATCGAGCAATAGTTTGCCCTGCTCATACAGCATCATAACAGCTACGCTGGTGATGGCCTTGGTTTGTGAAGCAATGCGGTAAATGGCATCATTCTTAAGGGGTGTATGCTTGCCGGCATCGCTGTAGCCAATGGATTTATAATAAATGATCTTTCCATCGCGGGCTACCAGGGCGGTGGCGCCGGCCAGATAATGTTTGTCGACATACTCCTGCAATACCTGGTCAATACGTTGCAATCTGGAAGAAGAGACACCGGCTGTTTCAGGTACAGCAGGTTTTAACCCCTGCCCCCAGCTCATTACTCCATATACCAGACCAATCGTAAGCAAAAGCCCTTTTTGCATGATGTAGAAATTTGGTGAGAAAGATACACAAATGAGTGGACAGTTGACCAGTAAAGAGGTATAGGGCAAAGGGTAGAAGGAAAAGGTAATTCAACGCCCTTTAAACTTTTAAACCCTTATACCTTGTTCTTCAAAAGACCTTCGATCACTACAGGATAATGCGCATGCTCCAGCGCATGTATGCGTTGTGCCAGTGTATCGGGTGTGTCGCCGGTCTGCACGGGGCAGCGTGCCTGAAAGATGGTAGCCCCTTCGTCGTACCGTTCATTTACATAATGAATGGTGATGCCGCTTTCTTTATCGCCGGCAGCAATTACGGCTGCATGCACATGATTACCATACATACCCTTGCCGCCATAGAGTGGCAACAGGGCCGGGTGGATATTTACAATTCCATCCGGGAAAGCCTGGATGAGTGCGGTGGGCACCTTCCACAGAAAACCGGCCAGAATAATAAAGGAGATACCGGCTTTTTTAAATTCAGGCAGATAAGCATCGCCGCGGAAAAAGCGCTCCTTTTCGATCAGCAATACCGGGATCCCTTCTTTTTGGGCGATATTCAATACGCCGGCTTCGGGCTTATTGCAAACGATGAGGGCTACCTGTACCCGGGCCGATCCGCGGAAATAATCGATGATCTTTTGGGCATTGGAGCCGGCGCCGGAGGCAAAGATGGCGACATGCTGTGTGGGTTGAGCGTCCTTCTTTTCTTTTGAACCGATACCCATGCGACGGCCCATTTTGCGGAGATAGGAGGTAAAAAAACGGAATTGACCAAAGAAAACGCTTACCAGGAGGACGGCAACTGGCCAAAGAAGCGTTATTAGAATAATATATAATATTACCCAAAGTATTCCTTTTTCAATGGGTAGCAGGTTCATAATCCGCTTGCCGGCCAGGCCGGTCAGGCTGCCGCCTATTGCAAAGGTGCAGAGGATCAGCAACAGCTGCAGCCCGTTCACTTTCCATTTTTGTTGTAAGCGTTGAAACATGATTATGTGGATAACCCGCAGGGCGGGAGAGCGTTGATTCCGGTTTTTAGCGCTGCAAAAGTCAGGAAAAAACAGGCATGGGCCGCTTTCCTTTTCACATTTGTTGAATCAGGCGTGGGTATTGACTGATTCATGACAAACAAAATCAGGGGTACCTGAAAAACACCCCAAAATCCGCTGAAATGCAGGCCAGTAGCGGCTTAAAAAATTTTTAAAAACGTTGGCTTTTTGTTAACTCCGTGACTTATTTTTGCAGCCGGTTAGAGCTATTTATCCACATTTTTCAGATCAATCGCTTCTATGATTCCTTGTAAACCAAAGGCCCACAAACTATTTCTGCTCACGCTGATTTTTGTTGTCTCCGCTGCATTCCCAGTTTCGGCCCAGGACGGTAAAGCATTATTCGCCAGTAAATGTGCGAGTTGTCATAATATATTTAAAGACGGTACCGGTCCAAAACTCGGTGGTGTGCTGGAGCATGAGCACTACGGCGGCGACATGACCAAGATCTATAAGTGGGTAAAAAATGCTGCCGCCCTGGCGAATTCAGATCCTTATTATATGGGTCTGAAAGCCAAGTTCGGTTCAGTGATGACCTCTTTCCCTGATCTGACAGATAAGGATATTGACGCCATCTTTACTCACATTCAAACGGAGTATAGTAAACCGCCGGAAACAACGACTCCCGGACCTAATGGCTCTCCGGAGTCCTCTAATCAGAATGCCATCATCTTTGGTGTGATCTCGCTGATCCTCGCGATCATTGCCCTGATCCTGATGCAGGTTAACAGCAACCTGAAAAAAATGTCGGATGATGCAGAAGGTATCATTCGTCCCGAGCCGGTTCCTTTCTATCGCAATAAAGTATACATCACACTGGTAGCCGTTGTATTGTTTGTCTTTGGCGGCTATATGGTTACCAAAGGCGCTATCGGCCTGCAACGCCAGAAAGACTATGAGCCCGTACAGCCTATTTTCTACTCACATAAAGTACACGCCGGTATCAACCAGATCAACTGTTTGTATTGCCATGGCAATGCCTGGGAAAGCAAACATGCTGCTGTACCTTCTGTGAACGTGTGTATGAACTGTCACAAAACAGTTACTACTTACGAAAAAGGTCCCAAGCTGTATGACCGTCATGGCAATGAAGTGAACGGTACAGCTGAGATCGCAAAACTGTACGACTACGCCGGTTTTGATCCTAAAAATCCCAATGCATGGGATCCCAATAAAGCAAAACCCATTCCCTGGGTTAAAATTCACAATCTGCCTGACCACGTTTTCTTCAGCCACGCTCAGCACGTAAGAGCTGGTAATGTACAGTGTCAGACCTGCCACGGCGAGATCACGGCCATGGACGAGGTTCGTCAGGTATCTGAACTCAGCATGGGCTGGTGTGTGAACTGTCACCGTCAAACCAAGGTTGACTTCAACTACGACAGCACAAAAGGCAACAAATTCTATAGCATTTACGAGAAATTCCACAACGATATCAAGAACCACAAAATGGATAGTGTGACTGTGGCTAATATCGGTGGTCTGGAATGTCAGAAATGCCACTATTAAGAAAAGAGTGGAAGGCCTGGCCTTCTGAGAGCTGAATTTTTCGAATCGACTAATTTTCAAATTGAAATAAATGAGCCAAAAAAAGTACTGGCAAGGTTTCGGACAGATCAATGATCCCGAAAATTTTCAAAAGAAAGTGGAAGATGAGTTTCGCGAGGAACTGCCTTTTGAAGATTTGGATAATAAAGGCCTGTTGGATGCAAAGGCTCCCAGGCGGGATTTTCTGAAATACCTCGGTTTCAGCACAGCTGCTGCTGCATTTGCAGCAGGTTGTAAAGTGCCTGAGCGTAAAGTGATTCCTTATGCCAACAAACCCGAAAACCTGATACCGGGAGAGGCTAAATACTATGCTACTACTTACGTACAGGATGGTGATGTGATACCGGTAGTAGCCAAAGTACGCGATGGCCGCCCTATCAAGATCGAAGGCAATACCCTGGCTTCATTTACAAAAGGTGGTACGAGTGCAAGAGCCCAGGCCTCTGTACTGGACCTGTATGATACCAACCGCATTACTCACCCCAAGCAAAAGAAAGGCGATAAATGGGAAGAAATACCCACTTATGAGCAACTCGACAAGCTGGTAGGTGATGCAATGGCCGGACTGGCCGGCACGTCTGTAGTACTGCTCAGCAGCACTATCGTATCGCCCAGCACCAAACAGATCATCGCTGAATTTCTCGCTAAATATCCCGGTAGCAAACACGTAACAACCGATGCGGTTTCTTACAGTGGTATGCTGCAGGCCAACGAAGCTTCCGGTTTTGGCCGCAAGCTCCCTACTTACCAGTTCGAAGCAGCGAAAGTAATCGTGAGCCTCGATGCCGACTTCCTCGCTACCTGGATGAACCCGGTTGAAAACGGAGTAGGTTATGGTAAGGGTCGTAAGATCGACGAGAAGAATCCACAGATGAGCAAACATTACCAGTTTGAAGGTCATCTGAGCACCACAGGTGCTACTGCCGACGAACGTTTCTCTCACCGCCCATCAGAAACCGGTGCTGTAGCACTGGCCCTGCTGGCTGCGCTGGATGCAACGGTAACTGCTCCTGCTATTGCAGATGGCAAACTGAAGGCCGGCATTGCGAAAGCTGCTGCCGACCTGGCTGCCAATAAAGGTGCCGCAATGGTTATAAGTGGCAGCAATGACACCAATGTGCAGGTAATCGTAAATGCGATTAACCAGGCAATAGGTGCATACGGTACTACCATCAACTGGGGTGTTACTTCCAACTACCGTCAGGGTATTGATAAAGATCTGGCCGACCTGGTGGCAGAAATGGATGGTGGCCGCGTAGGCGCCCTGCTCATTGCCGATGCCAACCCGGCTTATCACTATCATGATGCAGAAAAATTTGTGAAAGCGCTGGCCAAAGTGAAACTCTCTGTTTCCTTCAGCGGCCGCATGGATGAGACTACGGAAAAATGCCAGTTCATTGTTCCCACTCATCACTATCTCGAAAGCTGGGGCGATGCAGAAGCAAAATCAGGTGTGACCAGCTTCCTGCAACCTACTATCAGCCCGCTGTTCAAAACACGTCCTTTCCAGACTTCACTGCTCAAGTGGAGCGGCAACAATACCGACTACTTCACCTATTTCAAAAACTATTGGGTAGCCAAACTGGGTACCGAAGAAGCTTTTGACCGCGCGCTGCAGGACGGCGTGGTAGAAGTACCTGCTGCTATCAGTGCCGGTTCTTACAGCAGTGCTGCTGTAGGAGCTGCTGCTACGGCTATCAGCAATGCCAAAAAAGTAAGCGGCGATGAGATCGTACTGTATCAGAAAGTTGGTATCGGTACCGGCACCGGTGCTGCCAACCCCTGGCTGCAGGAACTGCCCGATCCCATTTCGCGCGCTACCTGGGACAACTATGCGCTTATCTCCATGGCCAAGGCCGAGGAGCTGAAAATAAAACTCGACAACGATTACGAATATTACCCGTCCAAACCCGTGATCAAAATCACGGTGGCTGGTAAAGAGGCAATAGAACTGCCCATCCTCGTAATCCCCGGTATGAATGCCAACACCATTGCCGTAGCCGTTGGTTATGGCCGTAGCGAAGGCTGGGGTAAAACCGCTGCCGGTGTAGGTAAAAACGTATACCACTTTGCTTCTTTCAACGGTACCAATGTTGACTACAGCAATGCGGTAACTGTTGAAAAAACAGGTCGTAAGGAAAAGATCGCACAGACACAGATCCACAACTCCTACGAAGGTCGTGTGGAAGTAGTGCGCGAAACAACACTGGCCAGCTTCAAAAAAGATCCCAACGAAATCGTTCGGTTCCGCCAGGATCTGCTGGACAAATATGCCAAGACCTCTGGCGATTTCCGCAAAGAAGCTACCCTGTATGGCGTTCACGACACCCCCGGTATCAAATGGGGTATGAACATCGACATGAATGCCTGCTATGGTTGTGGTGCCTGCGTGATAGCCTGTCATACAGAAAACAACGTACCGGTGGTAGGTAAGAGCGAAGTGCTTCGCTACCATGATATGCACTGGCTGCGTATCGACCGCTACTTCGTAACGGATGAAAAGAATCCGGATGATCTGAAAGGCGTGGTATTCCAGCCCATGATGTGCCAGCATTGCGACAACGCTCCGTGCGAAAACGTATGTCCGGTGGCTGCTACCAACCACAGCAGTGAAGGGATCAACCAGATGGCGTATAACCGTTGTATCGGTACCCGCTATTGCGCCAATAACTGTCCTTTCAAAGTACGCCGCTTCAACTGGGCCGACTATACAGGTGCTGATAGCTTTGCCAACAACCAGGATCAGAAACTGGTAGGTAAACTGGATCCTGTAGTTCACCAGATGAATGATGAGCTGACACGCATGGTACTCAATCCAGACGTGACTGTTCGCTCACGTGGTGTAATGGAAAAATGTAGCTTCTGCGTGCAGCGTACACAGGCTGCCAAGCTGCAGGCCAAAAAAGAAGGTCGTCCGTTGCTGGATGGCGAGGCTAAAACTGCCTGTCAGCAGGCTTGTGCCGGCGATGCCATCGTATTTGGTAACGTAAATGATAAAACAAGCCAGATATCACGTGTGCGTGCAGAGAATCCGCAACGCAGCTTTATGGTACTGGAGCAACTGCACGTAATGCCCAATGTAACATACCTGTCTAAAGTGCGCAATACAGATGAGATCATCGAGCCCAAAGGACATCATGCTGCAGCTCCTGCTGCTCATGACAGCAAAGAGCCGATGCCTCAGTCAGAGCACCATTAAGAGAGGTAGGAGGGAAAAGGTAAAAGGTTGAAAGACCTGAAACCTGGGTGCAGAAAAAAAATACCGATCCCCGTCTCTTCGGGTTGTTTGAAAAAACGGAGTACCGGGGCCGGAAAAAAATAGAACAAGAGAAAGTAAAAAAGGTTGAAGTTTTTTAGCAGTGCTGATAAATCAGACCTTTTGAACAGAAAATAGCTTTTACATATTTAGGAAATACAACTTATGGGATTACTCAGATACGAATCACAGGCCAGGCCGCCACTGGTAGATGGTACTAAGGATTATCACCAGGTAACAGAAGATATTTGCCGTCCGGTGGAAGCCAAGCCGTCAAAGCTTTGGTGGGTGGGCTTCCTGATCTCGGTTGCATTGCTCATTTTCGGTATCATATCCGTAACCATGGAGGTGATCTATGGTACGGGTCAGTGGAACCTGGGTAAAACAATTGGTTGGGGATGGGATATCACCAACTTCGTATGGTGGGTAGGTATCGGTCACGCCGGTACGCTGATCTCCGCCATCCTGTTGCTGTTCCGCCAGGGTTGGAGAACGGGTGTAAACCGTGCGGCTGAGGCTATGACGATCTTTGCGGTAATGTGTGCCGGTCAGTTCCCCATCTGGCACATGGGTCGTGTATGGGATGCCTTCTTCGTACTGCCTTATGCCAATACCCGCGGTCCGCTCTGGGTTAACTTTAACTCACCCCTGCTGTGGGACGTATTTGCGATCTCTACTTACTTTACCGTATCACTGCTGTTCTGGTATTCAGGCCTGCTTCCTGATCTGGCCACACTGCGTGACCGTGCCAAGGAAAAATGGCGTAAATATTTTTATGGTGTGGCTGCATTTGGCTGGACCGGTTCTACCAAACACTGGCAGCGTCATGAAGCACTCTCACTGGTGCTCGCCGGTTTGAGTACACCACTGGTACTTTCCGTACACACTATCGTATCATTTGACTTCGCCACTTCAGTAGTACCCGGCTGGCATACGACCATCTTCCCGCCCTACTTCGTGGCTGGTGCCATCTTCTCCGGTTTTGCCATGGTGCAAACCCTGCTGCTGGTAACCCGTAAAGTACTGGGACTTGAAGATTATATCACTGTTGAGCATATTGAGGTAATGAACAAGGTAATCGTACTCACCGGTTCAATTGTGGGTATTGCTTACCTTACTGAATTGTTCATGGCCTGGTACAGCCACGTAGACTATGAGTGGTTTGCGTTTAAAGAAAACCGTCTGAGCCTCAGCAGCCCCTATGGCTGGAGCTACTGGCTGATGATGGGTTGTAACGTACTGTCGCCGCAGATCTTCTGGTTCCGCAAAATGAGGAGAAACCTGCTGCTCACCTTCTTCATGAGTATCCTGGTAAATATCGGTATGTGGTTTGAGCGCTTTGTGATCATCGTTACCTCCGTTTACCGCGACTACCTGCCCAGCTCCTGGAGTACTTATTATGCTCCCACTATCTGGGAAGTTGGTTTCTATATGGGTACGTTTGGATTGTTCTTTACCTGTTACTTCCTGTTCTCTAAATTCTTCCCGGTTATCGCCCTTGCGGAAATCAAGCATATCCTGAAGAAGAATGGTGAAAGCTATAAGGATCATATGACAGAAGAAGAAACAGAAACCGTGGAAGTGTTTGGCGAAAAACATGGTGGCGAACACCACTAAGAAGCAGGTAATAACTTAAAACGTATTACTCAGAACTTAAAACAGAACAAGAACCTTTGAACTAATCAATATGTCTGTAAAAAAATTTGTGGTTGGCAACTTCTATGATGAAGCAGTTTTGTTTCCCGCGGTTAAGAAAGTACGCCGTGCAGGATACAAGATCCACGATGTGTATACGCCTTTTCCCATTCATGGACTGGATAAGGTAATGGGACTCCGTGATACGAGTCTGCACACTGCGGGTTTCATCTATGGTATTACCGGTACTGCCACCGCTGTAAGTTTTATTACCTGGGCACTTACCATTGACTGGCAGATCAACTTTGGTGGTAAGCCATTCTTTTCACTGCCTGCATGGATTCCTATCACGTTTGAGCTTACGGTTCTTTTTGCAGCGGTAGGCATGGTGCTTACTTTCTGCTGGCTTTGTCAGCTGGCTCCCTTTGTAAAAAAGGATCACTTCAACCCCCGTTCTACAGACGATACGTTTGTAATGGCACTGGAGTGTACAGATAAAACCAACGAGACAGAAGTGATTGCATTTCTGAATAGTCTGGGAGCTAAAGAGGTATCGGTTGAACATCGTGAAACCGGCTGGTGGCTGGGACGCTATGATCAGGATACTGTTAAGTATGGTAAAAAGACAGAAGCAGCAGCTTAATAATCTTATTATAATTCAGGAGAATGAAGAAGATATTCATAATAGCAGGAATTACAGGAATCATCGCCACACTGGTGGGATGCGGTGGCAACAGCCAGCCCGGCCGAGCCTACATGCCGGATATGGCCTACAGTGTAGCCTATGAAACCTATACAGATGCAAGCGAGCGTCTCAAACATTCAGGTGTGGAAGGCGGAGAAGTGTATTTTGACGGCAAACCCGTAGCCGGTACAGTTGCCCGTGGTGAAATGCCCGCTTATCCGTATAAACATGATTCGCTGGGTTATGCACTGTCTAAGAATGTAAAGAATCCCCTTGAAGCTGCTTCAGTAAACCTGAAAGAAGCTGAGCGTCTCTACCTGATCAACTGCGGTATTTGCCATGGAGCCAAGCTGGATGGTAATGGCCCGTTGTACAATGATGGAAAAGGCCCCTTCTCCGCGATGCCTAAAAATCTGATGGGCGAGGATATGAAAGCGATGGCAGAAGGCACTATGTTTCACTCCATCACCTACGGTATCCGCGCCATGGGCAGCTATGCTTCACAACTGAGCACACGCCAGCGTTGGGAAGTGATTTCATATATACGTTCCAAGCAGTTTCCTGCAGGTGCTGTAGCGGCAGATACTGCAGCCGCCAAAACCGTTGATCCTGCAGTAGCTAAAGCCAAATAAAATTTTTGACGAAATAAAAGAATGCTGATGTCACTAAAGCTCAATTTCACTGTTCCCAAACGATACAACACGATCTCTATCGCTTTGATGGTGGTAGGCATCCTGGCTATTGTGGGCTTGTACATTACCACACATGGCAAAGGTGGTACGCCAGAAGAGGTTCATCACAATGAAGCCCGTTTCTGGGCCAGCCTGCTGCAAAACAGCGTGTACTTCCTGCTGGTCGTCAACGCGTGTATGTTCTTTATTTGCGCAACTACCCTGGCCTGGGGTGGCTGGCAGATGGCATTCAACCGTGTGACCGAAGCTATCTCAGCCTGCGTACCTGTAGTAGGTGTGATCTGCGGTGCTATCCTGCTGGCGATTGTTTTTGGCGGCAACGACACCATTTATCACTGGATCAACAAGGAGCATGTGGAGCATGATCCCACACTGTATCATAAAAAAGGATTTCTGAATACCGGCTTCTTCGCCACTGTCACTGTGCTTACTATCCTGCTTTGGTCTGTACTGGGCTGGAAGATGCGTCAGCGGTCACGCAGCCTGGATGAAAATCCGATCCCCACTATCGAAGGCAAACGCAAATTCCTGTGGACAAACACTGTTTGGGCGGCTGTTTATATTGTAATATTCGCCCTCACTGTAATGTCTTCTATTCCCTGGCTGTGGCTGATGAGCATTGATGCACACTGGTACAGCACCATGTACAGCTGGTATACATTCGCCAGTACATTTGTAGCAGGCGTGGCTCTTATTACGCTGTTTGTAGTTTATCTTAAAAACACCGGCTACCTGGAGTTTACAAACAATGAACACCTGCACGATCTTGGCAAATTCATGTTCGCGTTTTCTATCTTCTGGACATATCTCTGGTTTAGCCAGTTCATGCTGATCTGGTACGCCAACATTCCGGAAGAGACAGTATACTTCAAACCCCGTGCAGAAGGCATCTACAGCGGTATCTTCTGGCTGATGTTTATCATCAACTTCCTGGCTCCGCTGCTGATCCTGATGAGCCGCGATTCCAAACGCAACTACGGCACTATTACATTCATGGCCCTGCTGATCCTGTTTGGCCACTGGCTCGACCTGTATCAAATGGTATTCCCTGCCGTATCACCCGATCATGTGCCAATGATCGTGTACGACTTCGGTGTGGCACTGGGTTTTGTAGGTGTGATCATGTTTGTAACCGGTCGCGCACTGGCCAAATCACCGCTGCTGGCCAAGAACCATCCGCTGCTGAAAGAAAGTGTGATCCACCACACCTAAGAGGTGAAAGGTGGATGGTAAAAGAGAGAGAGAATTGTGAGTTGATTGAACGAGTTTTTAATTTGATGTTAAAGAGGATACAGTTATAAGCGTTTAGAACTTACTACTTATAACTCTTTACTTAAATCTGGATTTTTTAATAGACTATATTCATATGCAAACGTTTTTCATCATTGCGATACTGACACTTGGCTTTCTGGTGACATTTCAGATAGCCAAGGCAAGTGAGTATGTAGCTGTCCTGCGTGGCGAAGAAAGATCCCGTAAACAGTCCAATAAGATCAATGCATTTCTGATGCTGGTCTTCCTGATTGTGGGCCTGATCGGTGTGTTCTACTGCAATGAAAAGCTGAAAGGCAAAATCCTCGGTGCAGCCGATTCTGACCATGGTGTTTATATCGACCGGATGCTGTACATCACTCTGGCCCTTACAGGATTTGTATTTTTTCTTACACAGATCGCGCTGTTCTTCTTTGCCTACAAGTATCAGGAGTCAGATAAACGTAAAGCGTATTATTTCCCGCACAACAATAAACTGGAGCTGATCTGGACGGTAATTCCTGCCATTACGCTCACGATCCTGGTAGGTTTTGGTATTTTCTACTGGTTCCGTATCACCGGCGATGCTCCTGCCAATTCAATGGTGGTGGAAGTAACCGGCAGCCAGTTCAAATGGGAGTTCCGCTACCCCGGTAAAGATGGTGTGCTCGGTAAAAAATATTACAAAGAGATCAACGATGCCAAAAGTAATCCGCTGGGGCAGATCTGGGATGATCCCAATAACCATGACGATGTATATGCCACCGGCGAATTACACCTGGTAGTAAATAAACCTGTAAAGCTGGTGATTGGTGCCAAAGATGTAATTCATGACGTGGGTCTTCCGCACTTCCGTATGAAAATGGATGCAGTGCCCGGTACGCCTACCACCATGTGGTTTACGCCTACCAAAACCACGAAAGAAAAACGTCTTGAAACCGGCGACCCCGAATTTGTATATGAGATTGCCTGCGATCAGATGTGCGGTAAAGGTCACTACAGTATGCGCGGAACAATTGTAGTAGAGACCCAGGAAGAGTTTGATGCCTGGATGGCTTCCCAAAAATCACAATATGTGAGGGCATTTCCTGAAAAGGATCCCTCGGCCAAACCTGCAGCCGATACGGTAAAACCCGTGGCTCAACTGGCTCCGGCCGTGAATGCGGGAGGATCGCATTAATTAATATAATAAAAGACAACACCGGTTGTCATAAAACATAAAAGAGTTATGAGCGAAGCAATGCATGCACACGTAGAAGCTGCCACCGGACATGGTGTTCATCACGATGAGCATAACGGACATGGTCATCACCATCAGTCCTTTATCTCCAAGTATGTATTCAGCATGGACCATAAGACGATCGGAAAGCAATTTCTGATCACTGGTATCGTATGGGCCATCATCGGTGGTTTGTTTTCAGTACTCTTCCGTTTGCAACTGGGTTATCCCGGCCAGACATTCCCTATTCTGGAAACATTCTTTGGTCACTGGGCCGAAGGCGGTATCATCAAACCGGAGTTTTATTATGCGCTGGTTACCATGCACGGTACCGTACTCGTGTTTTTTGTACTCACGGCCGGCCTGAGTGGTACGTTCGCCAACTTCCTTATTCCGCTGCAGATCGGTGCACGCGACATGGCCTCTCCTTTCATCAACATGCTTTCTTACTGGTTCTTCTTCCTGGCAAGTGTGGTGATGCTGGCCTCCATGTTTGTACAAACCGGTCCCGCCAGTGGTGGCTGGACCATGTATCCTCCTCTGAGTGCACTGGGACAGGCCAATGATGGTTCGAAGATCGGAGCCGACCTCTGGCTTATCAGTATGGCTTTGTTCATTGTATCATCACTGTTGGGAGGTCTGAACTATATTTCTACTATCCTGAATATGCGTACCAAGGGTATGAGCATGACGCGTCTGCCGCTTACCATCTGGGCGTTGTTCTTTACAGCCGTACTCGGTGTTCTTTCTTTCCCCGTACTGCTGTCTGGCGCCGTGCTGTTGCTGTTTGATCGCAACCTGGGCACAAGCTTCTTCCTGAGCGATATCGTGGTGAATGGTGAGATTCTGCCCAATGAAGGTGGTAGCGCCATCCTGTATCAGCACTTATTCTGGTTCCTGGGTCACCCCGAAGTATATATCATCCTGCTGCCTGCCATGGGTATGGTATCAGAGATCATGTCGGTCAACAGCCGCAAACCAATCTTTGGTTATATGGCGATGCTGGGCTCCCTGTTTGCGATCGCCATCCTGGCGTTCCTGGTATGGGCGCACCACATGTTTGTAACGGGTCTTAACCCCTTCCTGGGTTCTGTATTCGTACTGCTCACCCTGCTTATTGCGGTACCATCTGCCATCAAGGTATTTAACTGGCTTACCACACTGTGGCGCGGCAATATCCGCTTCACTCCCGGTATGCTTTTCGCAATCGGTTTTGTGAGCCTGTTCATCTCCGGTGGTCTGACCGGTATCTTCCTCGGCAACTCTACTATTGATATTCACCTGCACGATACCATGTTTGTAGTGGCTCACTTCCACATTGTAATGGGTGTGGCATCTATGTTCGGTATGTTTGCCGGTATCTATCACTGGTTCCCCAAAATGTTTGGCCGCTATCTCAACAGCACACTGGCCTACATCCATTTCTGGGTAACACTGGTAGGCGCTTACCTGATCTTCTGGCCTATGCACTATCAGGGTCTGGCAGGTATGCCCCGCCGTTATCTCGACAAATCAGGCTGGCACTCGTTCAACCAGTTTGGTGATTTGGATAAAATGATCACGGTTGTATCAGTAGTGGTATTTGCAGTACAGCTCATGTTTGTATTCAACTTCTTCTATTCCATATTCAAAGGCCGTAAAGTAACAAGTACTAACCCATGGGGTGCTACCACACTGGAGTGGACTACTCCCATCAATCCCGGTCATGGTAACTGGGATGGTGAGATTCCGGAAGTACATCGCTGGGCTTATGACTATGGTAAAGATGGTCGTGACTTTATTCCGCAGACAGAGCCCATTGGCGACAATGAAAGCTCCCATTAGTCTGATACTCCTCAGCGTAGGAATATCAGTAGTGAAGAAAAGAGAAGTGAGTTAAATACGAAACCAACGAAAGTGTGAGATGCAGAAGATCAAAGACTATTTACAGCTAATCAAGCTTTCGTTAAGTATAATGGTGGTGTTTAGCAGTGTAGTGAGCTACCTGCTGGCGCCTAAGGTAGTCGAGTATGAATGGAGGATGATTGGATTGCTCTTTGTAGCTGGGATGTTGGTAACAGGCAGTGCAAACGCCATTAACCAGGTAGTGGAAAAGAATACCGATGCGCAGATGAAGCGTACCGGTAACCGGCCCATTGCTTCGGGTCGCATGTCAGAAACGGAAGGATGGGCTTTTGCCATTATCACCGGACTTATCGGTGTATGTATGCTGGGCTATTTCTTCAACTGGCTGTCGGCAATGGTAGCCGCCTTTAGTCTGTTTCTGTATGCGTTTGTTTATACGCCCATGAAAAAAGTAAGTTCCATGGCGGTATTGATGGGCGCTGTGCCGGGAGCACTTCCCTGCCTGATAGGCTGGGCTGCCGGCGACGACAGATTATCACTTGGCGGCTGGGTCTTGTTTGCGATCCAGTTTTTGTGGCAGTTTCCGCATTTCTGGGCCATTGCCTGGATTGCGCACAATGATTATTCGCGTGTAGGATTTAAACTGCTGCCAGCCGATAAGGGACCCACCAAGTTTACTGCGCTGCAGACGGTGATCTATTCATCACTGCTGCTGCCGGTGACGATGGTACCTTATTTTACAGGCATGTGTTCATACAGCGATCTGTCTGGTCAGATCAGCCTGGCACTGGTAGTACTGGCCAATCTGTTTATGATCGGACGCAGTGCAAAGCTGTACCAGACAATGGAAGCAAGTGCTGCACGCAAAGTGATGTTTGGAAGCTACCTGTATCTGCCAGTGGTTTTGCTGGCGCTTTTGTTGAGTAAAAATTGATAACAATAAACGTGAGATGGAAATCGTGACAACGCCACAACGAAAAAAGATACACCCCCATAAGTTTACCCTTTGGGTGGCTATCGGGAGTATTCTGATGATGTTTGCAGGTCTGACCAGTGCTTTTATTATTAAAAGCAACATGGTGGGCTGGCGTGATGTGGCCATGCCGCGTATTTTCTGGGTTTCAACTGCGGTAATGCTGATCAGCAGTCTGACAATACAGATGGCGCTGAAAGCATTCAAAGAGCGGAAGATGCTCAACTACAGAATGCTGATTGCAGTCACCTTTACACTGGGTGTGGCATTTGTGATCATGCAGTGGCTGGGTTTCCGTGAGTTGTGGGAGGTGAAACGTATCTATTTTACCGGCAGTACCGGCGCCGGCCAGTTTTTGTACGTGATCTTTGGCCTGCACGGATTGCATGTAGTGGGAGGAGTGATAGCACTGCTGGTAATGTTTATCAAAGCGTTCTTTGGAAAAACAAAAAACTACAGTTCTGTACCCGTGGAAGTAGCAGCCACCTACTGGCATTTTGTGGATCTGCTTTGGGTATACCTGTTTGTATTTTTCCTGGTGATCGGATAATAAACCGGCCAGGGCCGGATGAAAATAAATAAAGAGAAATAAACGATTTCGCGAATAAAAAAAGCAACATGGCGACAACAGCTTCAGCGCAACAAACGAAATGGTGGAGTGGAGGGAAAAGCCCCTTCAATTTAGAGTATGGTAAACTGATGATGTGGTACTTTCTGATGAGTGATGCCTTCACTTTCGGCGCTTTCCTGATTTCTTATGGCACTATCCGCTTCAGCCAGAACTTCTGGCCTGATCCCAACGTAGTGTTCAATGCATTTCCCGGAGCCGGTCATGCCAACCTTCCCCTGGCTTTCGTAAGCGTAATGACCTTTATCCTGATCATCAGCTCGGTGACCATGGTACTGGCTGTGCATGCAGGTCATAAAGGAGATAAACAGGGCGTTATCAAGTGGCTGGCCTGGACGATCGTAGGTGGTATTGCCTTCCTTTCCTGCCAGGCATGGGAGTGGCATCACCTGATCACCGGCGTTCACCCCACACTGATTGATGGTAAAATCGAGCTGATTGGCCAAACTACCACACACAACCCCTGGGGTCAGCTGGTAGATGGTGCAGCACTTACAGAGGCACTCAATAACTCCTCTCAGCATACGCTGGCTACCCTGGTACATGAGCATCATGCCAATCTCAGCCATGCCGACCTGATGGGCAAAAGCAAAGAAGAGTTGATCGGCATGCTGAATATTGCTGAAATGCATATACGTGAAAAAGGACCCGTTGCCTTTGGTGGTTACTTTTATGGGATCACCGGTTTCCACGGCTTCCACGTATTTTCCGGTGTGATCATCAATATCGTAATGCTGATCATGACACAGAAAAATGTGTTTCAGCAACGCGGCCATTACCTGATGATCGAAAAGGCCGGTCTTTACTGGCACTTTGTAGACCTGGTATGGGTATTTGTATTCCTTTGCTTCTACCTGATCTAACCTGATTTCAGTTATTTATAAAACGAATTTGTAAGAAATGGAACATCAAGCAATATCAACAGAAATTACATTTGAGCACCATACCGATGACGCCACCTTTAAAAAGAGGGTGAAAAAAACAACCATCCTGCTCAGTATCATCACCATCATTGAGCTGGCCATTGGTCTCATTATCTATAATATTCATAAGGGCCCTGATCCCAATACATTCCTGGTACTGGCCTTTAAAGGACTGGTATGTATCCTGACACTGGCCAAAGCCTACTATATCGTAGCCGTGTTCATGCACCTCGGTGATGAGATCCGCAACATGATCATGACAATTGTAGTCCCCCTGCTGCTGTTTATCTGGTTTATCATTGCGTTTATTGTAGATGGAAACTCCTACAAGAACCTGCGCAATACCTACGACAAACACTTCCAGGAAACAACTACACCGAGACCGCATCATGGAGCGGAAAAAGCGCCGGTGGCCGAGCCGCAACCCGGCAAGCAATAAAGTGTTTTGAAAATTATTGTACCACCGGTCTTTTTGTGCTGAACAAACAAAAGGACCGGTGGTTTTATTTAAAGGGAATGTGAGCCCCGAAAACTGAAACGAAGTGAATAAGACAGCCCTCTATGCGATACTACTGGCAGCACTGGTGCCACTCGTCTCTTACCTCATTGTAAAAAAGGTAAGCGATGACACCATCCTGATGCCCCGCCATTATTTGCCAGACAGTACCACCACTACCATCCGTGACGGAAAAAAATATACCGATACGGCCTGGCATACCCTGCCTTCTATTGAACTGACCAATCAACTGGGTCATAAAGTGACCTGGAATGATCTGAAAGGGAAAGTACTGATCGCTGATTTTTTCTTTACACACTGCCCTACCATTTGCCCCGCCCTTACTTCCAATATGCGCCGGCTGCAACAGTCCATTACCAACTCGCAGCGCGTGGGAGATAAAACACCCGATTTCCTGCATTTTATTTCTATCAGTATTGACCCCGAGCGCGATTCGGTACCGCAACTCAAACACTGGGCCGACCGCTTTCAGATCAACCCCGAACAATGGTGGCTGCTTACAGGAAATAAAAAAGATATCTATGATTTTGTGATCAATGATCTGAAACTGGGTCTTGTAGACGGACACGGAGTAGATACCAACTTTATCCATACAGACCGTTTTGTGCTGATTGATACCAACCTGCATGTACGCGGCTATTACCGGGGACTGGATACTACTGAGCTGGCAAACCTGTCAACAGATATTATTCTCCTGAGCAAAGAAAAGGATCCCAAAGCCCGCAGCTTTTTTGCAGGCAAACTACAGATCATGGCTGTGGCATTTTTGTCTGCAATCATTGGAGTGGGGTTATTGATATATATACTAAAAAGAAGGAAAAGCTGATGTTACCCGCCGCCTGGAAAAAGAATGATAAAAAAGCCAGCATACTCATCCTGGTTTTTTCGGCTATTGTGTTTACTGCTGTAATGGCTTTGAGCCGTGTTAAATTAAATGTAGACCTGGGTTTTGATATACACATATTTGCCCGGATCAATGCGATCATCAATTCAATAGTATCGGTATTGCTGGTAGCGGCTCTGCTGGCTGTAAAAGGAAAGCGGTATACACAGCACAAAAAATTAATGCTGACAGCCATGTTTCTGTCGGTGCTGTTTCTGGTAAGCTATATCTGCCATCATCTGCTGGCCGGCGACACTATTTTTGGCGACCTTGATCATGATGGCATACTTAGTGAGGCAGAGAAATCGCATGTGGGAAGTGCGCGGATTTTATACCGTCTCGTTTTATTTACCCATATTCCGCTGGCGGGCCTTATACTCCCCTTCATTCTTTTTACCGCCTATCGTGCCATGGTAGGCGAGTGGGAAAAACATAAAAAGCTGGCTCGTATTACCTGGCCTGTCTGGTTGTATGTGGCTATTACGGGAGTGTTGGTATACTGGATGATCAGCCCGTATTATTAAGTTTTAGGTTATAAGTTTTCAGTAATAAGTATTGGAGAATACATAGTTATCCTTTACTTAAAACTTATGACTTATAACTCATAACTGGAGTTCTTTGGACGGATCCCAAAAGAGCTCCTTAAAATTCACCACCGTATCATTTTTCACTTTCACACCTTCTTTCTTCAGCAACTTTTCCATCGTATCGCCACCAAAATGATGTTTGCCACTGAGCATGCCATTCCGGTTTACCACACGGTGTGCAGGCACTTTGGGTTTTACATGTCCGGCACCGTTCATGGCCCAGCCTACCATCCTGGCAGACAGTTTAGTACCCAGGCAGGTGGCAATGGCACCATAGGAGGTGACACGCCCGCGTGGAATCAGGCGGGCTACTTCATATACCTGTTCAAAAAAACTGGATTCCTGGCGACCGCTGGGTGTAATGCTTCGCGGCTTTTCGGGTGTTGATTTTTTTCTTGTAGCCATACAGGAAAGTTAAGTATTTGATGGCTTGTCTGAAACAGACCGGGATTGTCTTAATATACTACGCTTCGGTTCAGCTACCCGCTCATAATCATAAGGACAGTGTTTGCAACCATTGCCACAGCAATAACCACGCTCCTGGTGAAACCGTGCTGTAAGCACTACCAGGCCCTGCTCATTGATATAATAATGTATGCCCTCAATCCAGTTCTTCATTTTCCAATAATTGCTTTAAAGCTGCATCATGTGATGCATCGGGCAAACTGGCCGGCAGTGTAAAACACAGGTAATGCACCCGCCTGCTCCCGGCAATATCCAGCGATTCGTAGTAGGTACGAATCTGCAGATCTGGTCTCAGCTCCGGTTGCTGATAGAGATCAGCCGTATCTTCTATCAACGTACAGCCATATTCCCTGATCACCAGTTTGGTGAAATGATACAGATCAGGACTGTCTGTCTTCAGATGTATGTAACCACCCGGCTGCAGGAATTGTTGATACAGGCGGAGAAATTTTGGATGGGTAAGCCTTTTACGGGCTTTGGACCGACGCAACTGGGGATCCGGGAAGGTGATCCAGATAGCTTCTACTTCGCCCGGAGTAAAGTATTCTGGTATCTGGTCAATCTGGGTACGCAAAAAAGCCACATTGCCCAGATTTTCTTTCAACGCCTTTTTTGCACCCACCCAAAGGCGGTGACCTTTCAGATCAACACCAATAAAATTGCGCTGAGGATATAATCTACCCAGGCCCACCGCATACTCCCCTTTGCCACAGGCCAGCTCGAGTGTGAGGCGGTTGGTATTACCAAAATGTTTGTCCCAGGCACCTGCCATTCCTTCCGGATATTGCAACACGTTTGGCAGGCGGAGAAGTTCCTCAAAACGGATCAGTTTTTTGTGTCCCATTAGCCGGCAAAGGTAAGCCAGTGAGCAGAAAGCATCCCGCTAGAATTTCATCAGCAACCCGATTCCCACCAGCGATTTCAACTGCATGCGTGCTCCTTCTCCCGTTTTGCCAAACAGCCGCACGTCATCATCGTAGATCATATCCAGGCTGTAGGTCATAGAAAGTACTTTGGAGAGCTTCACATTGAGCACATTGGTCATGTAGATATCAATGTTTTGCGGATTACTTTTATAGTTGGAGAAAAGATCAAGGCGGCCTTTGTAAGTGACGATCTTATTGAACTCTTTAAAGTAATTGATGGAAGCAAAGGCACCGATCTCAGTATTTACATGGCTGCCGCTATCAACCCCGTACAGACCATGGGCAGAAAGCGTATCATCTTTTACAATAGTCCAGCGCACAGTGGCAGGTGAGATAAACAAAGAGAGATTGCTGGTGGGCTTATAATCCAGACCGGGGCTCAGCAGCACATAGGCCGGTGAGAGAAATGCAGAAGAGAAGGTCTTCACATCGTCGGCATAGGTGTATCCTTTAAATAACTGGCTGCGGAAGTTGACCAGGCCCGCCAGGTTCAGCTTGCTGTTAAGCGCATATCCGTATTTGGAAAGGATATTGATACGGTCATCATTTTTACGGCTGCCGAGGCTGGTAGTACGTACATAGCCCAGGTTAAAGTCAAGCGTATTGTCCCAGCTGTGTTTATCTTTTTTGTAGAAGGCGAAAAGGCTGAGTACAGAATTGATGGAAAGGGTAAAATCATCACCACCTGCAGCCCAGTTGCTCAGCGAGCCCTGAGAGATATTGATACCATAAAGGCCTCCTTTTTTCCAGGCCTTTTGTGCGGTATCGGCCGGATCTTTTGAGATAGAACGTTCGGAGTCCTGGCGCAGTTTTTTGATAGTCTGATCCTGAGCCATTGTAAATGTCGAAGCAGCGATAAGGCATAACAGAAAACCTGTCTTTTTCATACAGTATGATTTTGAGTCACAAATTTACGGCGATAGAATGCGAACTGCGGGAAAACGGTTGGTAGGGGCAAAAAAAAGCCTGCAAATCAGAAGACCCACAGGCAAACAATCACATGAGAAAAAGCAGCTGTAGGGGGAGGAGTCGAACCTCCACGAGGCAGTTAGCCATAATGCAAATTCCAGTGGTCAACCCTGGTCGGCCAGCCGAAGCCAGCCGGCTCTACATTACGTTTATCCTGTTATCCCCACCCCCGAGACGAGAGGGCATGTCTGCCAAAAATTTCATCACCCCACAGTATAAAGCTGAGTACAGACTGATTGTGATCTGTTACTAAGCGGTGTATCAAAGAGCGTTTGATAGAACAAATATAGCACAATCGGCCTTTTATTTCCAAAATATTCAAAGTTTATTTTGAAAATATAGATATTGTTCAAATATTTGCACTTATTAATTGAAAAACTCAAAAAAGAGATGGAAAAATCGGCCGCTAAATTGAATCTTCGACAAGCTCGACCTCGATATCATCCTGCACATGATGGAAAATGCAGAAATATCTTATGCCGATCTGGGCAAAAAGCTTTTTGTATCGGGTGGTACTATCCACGTACGGATCAAAAAACTGCAGGAGGCAGGCGTTGTAAAAGGTACAAAACTCAGTGCAGATCTGAAACTGCTGGGGTATGACGTAATTGCCTTTATAGGTATTTATCTAAAAGAAAGTTCCCTCTACGATACCGTGGCCAAAGAGCTTCAGAAAATTCCGGAAATAGTCCGGCTAAACTATACCACCGGCAACTATAGCATGTTTGCTGAAATTGTATGCAAAGACATCTCGCAGCTACGCTATGTCCTCCACGACCAGCTGCAAAAAATCAAAGGTATAGAACGCACAGAAACCTTTATCTCCCTGGAAGAAAGCTTTAGCAGGAATGTACGTGTTGGAGGGTAGCATAAAATGCTCACAATTAAATCTTTATACTTTTATGCCTTTCGGGAGATCGGGTTTGGGTAAATAACTGATTATTGCTATCTTCGGTATTGTGTATTTAAAACACATTTCATGCGAGCCATATTTTACTCCTTCTTATCTGTATTGCTGATTACATCCTTCTTTTCCTGCGGAAAAGGGGGCGGCAATTCGCCTGAGCCGAATCCTCCCGCAGAAGCGCCGCTGACTTTGGTAACCGACCCGGCGGTAAATGCTGTACAGGCTCCTGCACCGGCTCCTTATACCGTAAAAGTAACTGTGACCTCGACGATGCCTGCCAATGGTGTCAAAATAGATGTAACTGCACGCAAAGATGATGGCTCGGGTGCCAGCCCATTTTTTACTACCACCCTCAATACGAGTTCTGCTGCCAGTACGATTACAATCAACAACACTCCGGCCAATACGCAATGCCTGGTAGAAGTGAAAGTAACTTCCCGTTCTACCGCCAGCAATACCTGGACAGGTAGTTATCGTTTTTCCAGTAAATAATTATTGCGGAATATTTTCTGTGAGCAGGAGGTGTCCCGACAGATCGTAGTAAGTGCAGGTCATAGCATCCAAAAGGACTACCCATTTTTCTACTCCGGCTCCGGCAGACTGGTGGCAAAAGGTCAGGTAATCCGATTTTCCGGCCTGATGAGCTTTCAGGTCACTGATAAATTTTTCCGTGTTGCTTTTTTCAGCAATTGCCAGTGCGGAATATTTGGCAGGAGAATCTACAGCGTATCCATCGGCTCCGGAGTAATGCGTGTGACCATCTTTTACAAAGGTTTCATAATGCAATACACCCAACTGTTTCAGATCACGGATATAAGCCGGAAAATCTGCACCGGATTTTACACGGGCGTGTGCAGTGATTATTTCTTCGAGTGAAAACATATACACGTGTTTAATGGTGAATGATAGCTGCTGATGGCTTTCAGTAATCAGCGTACCTGCAGCGCATCTCTAAGCCCGTTGCCCAATAAATTAAAAGCCAGTACCAGCAGCATAATAGCAACACCCGGTATAAGAGCCAGCATCGGGTTTTGGGTGATGATAAAATTGTAATTCTCATTGATCATAAGCCCCCAGCTGGGCTGAGGCGGTTGTACACCAATCCCCAGGAAACTCAGACCAGCCTCAATAACGATAGCCGAAGCAAAATTGGAAGCAGCGATCACGATGACCGGACCCAGAATGTTCGGCCATATATGCCGTGCAATAGTACGCAGATGCGAAAAACCGAGTGCCCGCGCTGCTTCTACATATTCCAGTTCCCGTACGGCAAGTATCTGGCCGCGTACCAGCCTGGCCACACTCACCCACATGGTCATGCCCACAGCAATAAATACCTGCCAGAAACCACGTCCCAGTACAAGGGTGATCGCAAAAACCAGTAGAAGTGTGGGAATACTCCAGATCACGTTGATGAACCACATGATGAGATCATCTGTACGTCCCCTGAAATAACCGGCCAGTGAACC
This sequence comes from Chitinophagaceae bacterium, assembly GCA_047600605.1. Classification (GTDB taxonomy): domain Bacteria; phylum Bacteroidota; class Bacteroidia; order Chitinophagales; family Chitinophagaceae; genus CAYMZZ01. Next base: position 780,129 of record JASGKK010000003.1, read on the forward strand.
CAGCAATAACCCTATGGATAATGAGATGATCACGGTGATAAGCCCTACACTGAGGCTCACTCTTGTACCCAGCAGGAGACGGCTAAACAGATCCCGCCCAAACTTATCTGTTCCGAGCCAGAAGGTTTGTGTGATGACAGGCGTTGCGGCCAGCTGACTTTTATGATAGGTACGGGTTTCGGTAACGCCATCATCAATAAATTTTTCAACCCGCACAGAATCTCCATCAATACGACTGGTGGATATGGGGACATAATAATAAGCGTCTTCCTGACCATCCAGCAGACGTCTAAAGAACCCTGCTTTTTTTACAGGCCGTTCTTTTTTTACCAGTATGAAACTTTGTTTGAAACCAGGTTTTTTACCGCCTATTTCCACTATCTGGCGGTTGCTGTTGGGCGACCCGTCCGGAGCCAGTAAATACGCGGTCGATGCAATGAGCAATGCCAATGCAATTACAATCAAACCACCCATGGCTGTTTTATTTTGCCGGAGGCGATTCCATGCAGCACGCTGAAACGAAACAGAAGGTTGGCTCACAGTAGAAAATAAGATTCAAGATAAACCAAAAGTCGAAAGGTATAAGGTTTAAAAGTGTAAAGGTAAAAGCAGGTGCTTCTAATACCTTTCTACTTTTATACAGTTCTTACCTGACCATCCTTCCCTTCCATTGATACTTTCCCTGCTGGCCCAGCAACCCGGCTGTGAGTGTGTAGAGAATATGAAGCGGCTGCAAAAAGAAAAAATATTTCAGTAAACCCTGCATCCCGAAGAATCGTGATATACTTACTACAAAAGGGAGTTCTGCCAGCGTTTTACCAACCCATAGCCCCAGTGCCAGCAACCACCACTGAGTATGCCAGCAGCCAGCTATCAATAGTACTGGAAAGCATAGATTAAACAGGAAAACAAGGAGCATAACGGCTTTGATACGGAAATCCATATAATGACCGGCCTTGCTGGCCCATCGGATCCGTTGCTGTAAAAAAGCTGTCCAGCTATGTTCAGTCTCTGTATGTACAATAGCTTCAGCAGCTAAAACATAGCCGGTCCTGCCAGGAAAATGCCAGGCAATTTTGTGCATCAGCAACAGATCATCGCCGGAGGCAATATGGTCAATGCCGGTAAATCCCCCTACCGCATCAAAAGCAGTACGGCTGTATGCCTGGTTAGCACCATTGCTCATACTGTACAGTTGCCGGTGCACAGCGGCAGCCGTAATACCCTGCAACACGGCAAAATCATAAGCCTGAAAAACAGAAAGTAAACGATTGGAATACTGCATGGCTACAGGCGCAGCAATGTATACGTAATTATTTTTTTCATAAAAAGCTACCATCGTAGCCAGCCATTCGGGTCCCATATGGCAATCACCATCTGTTGTAATAATGAGTTCGCCGGCAGAAGCCTGTATGCCTGTATCAACGGCCTTTTTTTTGTAAGAGTTAATTGCATCGGCCTTCAGATGAATGAGTTTTACGTTGTCGTAGCCTTCTACTATTTGAACCGTTTCATCAGTAGAATCATCGTTGACAATGATAATTTCAAGCAGATGTGCCGGGTACTGCTGAGCCTGCAATGACTCAATAAGCCGGCCGATATGTGCCGCTTCATTTCTTACCGGCACTATTACAGATACGGAAGTTTTGCATGCAGTGACAGCATCTGGCCGGAATTCGGGTATTTGCCGCCAAAAAAGGTAGTAGGAAAAAATCAATATCCCATAACCGGAAAAAAGAAGGATAACCGGGATTAGCAACAGGACTAGTTTCGTACAAAACTAATTAATACCTGTAAGAGTAAAAAGGTGAAAATGATGATCCGGTAATTTATTCCTGCTTCTCATCAAAAAGAGACATTTTTGCGAGCAACGAGACTTCTTATGGCTACAACCAGACGATCCAGGAAATTACTTTTTGGCCTTTTGGCAATGCTTATCCTTCTGTTGCTGGCGGAAGTAGCAGGGAGAGTTGCATTTTTTTTCAAATTCAGGAAAGTTGACACAAGCCTTTCTGTACAGGGCAATGCTTTGCAAAAAGATGATGCACATCTTATTTTCCGTAACAGGTCTTTTTACGCTGATTATGGGTTCGGTTTTCAGAATAATGAAGAAGGATTCAAGTCAGAACCTGGTGATACAGAAATGCCTCATAAAACAGCCGGCGATTACTGGGTCTTTTTGTTTGGTGCTTCGGCTATGGAAGGTATGGGCTCCAATAAGGATGGCGCCTGGCTCGATATCACAGGTGTCAGAGACCGGACCTATGAAACCTCAATAGCGTTTTTATTGCAGCAGCAATTACAAATAAAAATGCCGGATAAGCAGGTACGGGTTTTTTCGGCAGCCAATAGCGGCTTTACGGTTTTGCAAAGTCAGCTACAGTATCAGCGCCTGAAAGAGGCTTATGCAATGGACTTTGTAATATTGATGGACGGAGTAAACGAACCGCTGATAGAAAATAATTCCTTATCAGTTAAGGAACTAATTCAAACCAATTGGGATGCGGCACCGCTACACCATGCACCTCTCCGGTATATCATTCCATTTACTAAAAACAGTGCGCTGATGTACTGGATGAAACAGGGTCTTTTTGAAGCAAAGATGAATGCACGGCTCCGCAAAGCCCGGGAGAAGGGATACCCGCATCGCAAAGAGTGGCTCAATCGGGAAGGGACTACTGCCTGGGCAGACAGCCAGGCTATCACAACGCGGAGCACCCTTGACAGCTTTTCACATTATTTACAGGCATTTGACCGGCAACTGACTGCTGATAATATGCCCCACCTGCTTTTTATACAACCACATTTGATTCTGAAGCAGCCAGAATTATTGACCGAAACAGAAAAGGCCCTGTTGCATTATTATCAGTCAGGGGAGACCAACAATGCATATTTTAATACTTATTTAAAAAAAATGCATAACTATGCTGATACGGTGTCTTCAAAAACAATCGCGTCGCTTGCTTTCATGCATTACAACAAGTTCGAAACATTTGTTGATTACTGCCATTTTTCGTCACAGGCCAATCAACAGCTGGCCGGTTTTTTTGCAGAACAGATTTTTAAAGAAATTACAACAAGCGAATAAGCCACTTTTTTTATCATGTATATTCTGGGAATCTCTGCTTTCTTTCATGATTCAGCCGCAGTACTCATCAGAGATGGTGAGATAATAGCAGCTGTGCAGGAAGAACGGTTTTCCCGTATCAAAAACGACCAGACTTTTCCGTTGCAGTCGATCAGGTATTGCCTTTCTTATGCAGGTATAACTGTCAGTGACCTGGAGATGGTAGTATTTTATGAAAAGCCATTTATTAAATTCGAACGCATACTGCAAACTATTTATGAAACGGCGCCGTTGAGCCTGCTTACTTTTTTAAAGGCCATGCCGGGCTGGATCAAAGAAAAGCTGCTGATAAAAAAAATAATACGGGATCGTTTGGCCGAACTGGGCGAATTAGACGGGAAAAAACTAAATATACAATTCTCCTCGCATCACCTTTCTCATGCGGCCAGTTCTTATTTTGCTTCAGGTTTTTCAGAAGCAGCGATACTCACGATCGATGGTGTGGGAGAATGGGCTACCTGTACAATTTCCGTGGGTTCGGAGAATAGTATAACGATAAGGAAACAACTCAATTTTCCCCATTCTGTAGGTTTGTTCTTTTCAGCAATTACACTTTTTTGCGGATTCAGGGTCAACTCAGACGAATACAAATTGATGGGCCTGGCCGCTTATGGCAATGAAACAGATCCGGAGTATGATAAGTTTAGACGTATCCTGGAGGATAAACTTATCCGGCAGTACAATGATGGATCTGTGCAATTGAATCAACAATACTTTTCTTTTCGTTATGGAAGCCGCATGTTTGATGAGCAGAAGTGGCAAAAACTGTTTGATTTACCCGTTCGCAAAAGAAATGAGCCACTTGGTCAGTCATATTGCAACCTGGCGCTTGCAGCACAGCATGTATTGGAAAATATCGTACAGGCAATGGCCCGGGAAGCTAAACAGCTTACCGGCAAGAGCCGTCTTTGCCTGGCTGGCGGCGTAGCGCTCAATTGTGTGGCCAATGGTAAACTTGCTGCTTCCGGGTTGTTTGAAGACCTATTTATTCAACCAGCATCCGGCGATGCAGGCGGTGCGCTGGGAGCTGCCCTGGCTGCTTATCATATCGGTTTAGACAAGCCACTGCGTATTACCGGTTCATCTGCCGATCAAATGAAAAGCTCTTTGTTGGGGCCATCCTATTCAGATCAGCAGGTGATGGCAGCAGCCAACAGGTTTTCTTTTGCGTGGGAACAGCTGGCCGATGAAGAGCTGTTCAAAAAAGTAGCCACATTACTAAGTGAAGGCTTTGTAATAGGATGGCATCAGGGACGTATGGAGTTTGGGCCGCGTGCGCTGGGCAACCGGAGTATCCTTGCAGACCCGCGCCACCCGGAAATGCAACGTATACTTAATCTGAAAGTAAAATTCAGGGAAGGGTTCAGACCCTTTGCCCCTATTATATTACAGGAAGAGGCTGCCAGGTATTTTCAGGCCACTCATCCTTCTCCTTATATGTTACTGGCATTTCCACTAATAGAGAAATACAGGGAGCCTTATCCAAAAGGCGCAACAGTGTGGTCCATGGAAGAAAAACTTCAATTTAAACGGAGTTTTGTACCGGCAGTTACTCATATTGACTATACCGCACGGCTACAAACTGTCACTGATATAAGTAATCCAAAGCTATATCGGTTGCTGATGCATTTTTTTGTACAAACAGGTTGCCCCATGCTCATTAATACGAGTTTTAACAGAAATGATGAACCGGTTGTAAATTCGCCGCAGGAGGCGTTGGATTGTCTGCAACAAACCGATATCGACTATCTGGTGATCAACAACTTTTTATTTAAAAAGCGTGAATCATGAAAGAATTCATAAAAGAATTTTGGACGTTTGTTAAGACCCAAAAGAAATGGTGGCTGCTTCCTACATTCATCATTCTGGTGATTCTGGCATTAGTTATTGTATTTGCGGGCTCTACTATTTCCAGCTTTATCTATACGCTTTTTTAAAATGAAAAACTCCCGGCAACATTATCTCAAACTTCTGGGTTTTACCAACGGCCTGATCATCTTATACCTGCTGAACCGGCAGATATGGATTTTGTACTTTGCTGTTGGACTGGCATCGCTATCTGTTTTATTTCCGGTGATTGCCCGCCTCATAGGCACTTTTCTCGAGAAAGTATTATTGATAGCCGGCCAGTGTGTGAACGTATTGTTACTGACACTTATCTACATCATAATAGTTACTCCACTGGCATTATACTATCAGTTTAGCCAACGTAAAAAGAAGACAGAGACCAGCAGCGTTTTCGAGATGATCGACAAAACATACACTGCCGAAGATTTAAAACATCAATGGTAACCCATGTGAGTTTTATAAATTGGCAAGAATGGCTATTGCATGTTTTTCGTGCAATACCTGGTGGCCAGACTCGATAATCGAAATATGGCAATAGGATTCTATACCCTTACTGAATTTATATCCGCGGTCGGGTAAAATGATGCGGTCATGACGCCCGTACAATAACCGGACAGACGTTTTATTTTCTTGTATATCTGCCCGTATCTGCTTTAAGCGGGGTTTAATCCGCCGCAGGCAGTGCCATCGGGCATACAGTAATTGCCGTACTTCTTCATTGCCGATATAATGGTTCACAAATTTGAAAATACTGCTGTTGACCCAGCCGAGCCTGTTGAACAAACGCAGCAATCCAAAAAACCAGGATGGCTTTTTCATTGTATAGGCAAACAGCCGGTTGCCTGCCCAGGTCTGTGTGCTGAGCCAGTACCAGAAATTAACTTTCAATCCATCTGGCGCGAGCAATACCAGGCGCTCTGTTTGCGATGGCATCAACTGGTACAATTGTAGCGCCATTCTTCCCCCCAGGCTGAAACCAAGCAACGAAAAAGACAATTCGCTCGTGCCGGATCCGGAGTCAACCTGTGACAAAAGCTGCAGACAGATCTGCTGCAGGTCTGCCGGCTCAAATGCTTTCGTCTCAAGCCATCTGGTGCGACCATGATGGGGCAGATCTATTGCCAGAATACTGTACTCAGCTCCGGCCAGTTGCCCGAGAAATGAAAATGCCGTACCGCTTTCACCATAACCATGAAAACACAGCACCAGCCTGGCTCCTTTCCCAAAACGGTACCAGGCAATTTGTGAGGATTTGTATGCTAAAAACCGGGGTTGCAACGACTAAAATTAGCAGCAAAAGAAAATTTGAACAATTCAAATTTAATAGTATTTTTGAATAGTTGCACAAACAACTATATGCCAAACAACCATTTTAAGAAAGGTGAACTGTACAGCTTTATTACGGGTAAGGCATCTACGGCTATTGCCCGCCGGCTGCAGAAAAGGTTCAACCTGGCTGGCCTGAATATCACCATTGAGCAGTGGAGTGTATTATATCATTTGTGGAAGGAAGATGGGCAGAGCCAGCAGCAATTGTGCAATGCTACCTTTCGTGACAAACCAAGTATAACCCGTCTGGTGGATAATCTCGAAAGACTGAACCTGGTTAAGCGGGTGCCTTCAGAGAGCGACCGTCGTATCAACCTGATCTACCTGACCCGTCAGGCACAGAAATTGGAAGAGGAAACCATGCAGATTGCAGATGAAACGCTCAACGAGGCGCTGCGCTCGGTATCTCCGGACAGGGTCGATGTGTGTAAGGAAGTGTTGCAGATAGTATATGATAATCTCAAATAGATATCAACTTAATACATACAACTTATAAATTAAAACTGAATACCATGAGTGCTGCCACTGAATCCAAACAGGTATTGAAAGGAGGAGAATGGCTGGTTCGTGAATCAACTCCTGCCGATACATTTAGCGCCGAAAATTTTTCCGAAGAGCAACGGATGATCCGCGATATGTGTGACCAGTTTCTGGATGCCGAGATTTATCCCATCCTGGACAGGATTGACTCGCTTGAACCCGGACTGATGAAGTCGCTGGTGAGTAAAGCCGGTGATCAGGGCCTGTTGTCAGTATCATTTCCTGAAGAGTACGGAGGCCTGGGAAAAGACTTTGTAACCTCTACAATCGTCAATGAATACCTCGGTGCGGGTCATTCATTCTCGGTGGCTATTGCAGCGCATACAGGCATTGGCACACTGCCTATTCTTTATTTTGGTACACCGGAGCAAAAACAAAAATATATTCCCAAACTCATCACCGGCGAATGGGCAGGTGCTTATGGCCTTACCGAACCCAATAGTGGAAGTGATGCACTGGGCGCAAAAACCACGGCCAAACTGAGTGATGATGGCAAGTATTATCTGCTGAATGGCCAGAAATGCTGGATCACCAATGGCGGTTTTGCACAGGTATACACGGTCTTTGCCAAAGTGGACGGCGATAAATTCACCGCATTTATTGTAGAGCGGGGTACAGAAGGCTTTACCCAGGGACCCGAAGAACATAAGATGGGTATTAAAGGTTCAAGCACGGTGCAATTATATTTTCAGGACGCCAAAGTGCCGGTAGAGAATGTACTTGGCGAGATTGGTAAAGGCCATCGTATTGCCTTTAATATTCTGAATATTGGCCGTCTTAAACTGTGTGCTGCAGCAACAGGCGGTGCCCGCAGGGCACTGACCAATACGGTAGAATATGCCCGTACGCGGGAGCAGTTCAAGCAGCCTATTGCCAATTTTGGAGCGATCAAACACAAACTGGCCGAAATGGCTATCCGGATCTTTGTTTCCGAATCAGCATTGTACCGTACGGCCAACTGGATCGATGAAAAAGAAAAAGAATTGCTGGCAGCAGGTAAACCCTTCAATGAATCGCTGCTGGGCGCGGCGGAAGAATATGCCATTGAGTGTGCCATGCTGAAAGTATATGGAAGTGAGATACTTGATTTTGTAGTTGATGAAGGAGTGCAGATCCATGGCGGCAATGGCTTCAGTGCAGAGTACAATATATCCCGTGCCTATCGCGATAGCCGCATCAACCGTATTTATGAAGGCACCAACGAGATCAACCGGCTGCTTACACTTGATATGACCCTGAAGCGTGCTATGGGCGGCCGTCTTGACCTGATGGGCCCGGCAATGGCAGTCCAAAAAGAGCTGATGAGCATTCCTGATTTTGGCGCTGCTGATGATGCTCCTTTTGCGGGCGAACTGAAGCTGGTGGCTAATCTGAAAAAAGCCATCCTGATGGCCGCGGGTGCAGCCGTTCAGAAGCTGATGATGAAGATTGAGAGCGAACAGGAAGTATTGATGAACCTTGCTGATATGGCGATCGAGACCTTCAATGCAGAAAGTGTGTTGCTGCGGGTGATGAAAATGACAGAGACCAATGGTGAAGAAGCTACCCGTCTGCACCAGGATATTATGCGTACCTACCTCTACGATGCAGCCGATCGTGTCAGTAAAGCCGGAAAAGATGCCATCAACTCATTTGCAGAAGGCGATGAGCAGCGAATGATACTGATGGGCCTTAAGCGGTTTACCAAAGCAGATCCTTTCAACTCAAAGGATGCCCGCCGTCGGATTGCCGATAAAATGATTGCCGAAGGACGTTATTGTTTTTAATGCCAGCGGTCTGAATCGAAGTTTAAAGCGACTGTTTCGAAAGGATCAGTCGCTTTTTCGTCTTCATGTCCATAAATCTCTTTCAGCTCTTCGCGTGTAATGCGCAGTTCTTCCAGCTGCTTCACTCGTTTCTGTTCAAAATAAATACCTGCGCTCAGGCTTGCAGAAGTAAGCATAACGATCAGAAACTGGATCAGGTCAGCATCGTGCTGATAGCTGGCATCTGCAAAAAAACGAACTCCATAAATGTACCCCAGGCCAATGGCGGCAAATAAAAGGGACGAAACAATAAGGGCCTTACCGAGGGCCTTTTGATAAGTGATGGTGAGTTTTACCTGGTGTACAAAGAAAATGAGTGCAAAAACAATTGTGAGAGCCAGTGTTGCTCCCGACAACAGGCTTACTTCACGGGATGAGAACCCGAAAATCAGTACTGTAAGGGCTTCAATACTCAATACGGAATAGAAAACCCATTGCATACGGCGACGCAGCAACACAGTGCGGCTGAAATAGGTAAGAAAGAGAAAGATTAGCGGCGCTACCAGCAGATTCTGGATAACGTTTTGTATCAGATGAGCATGTCCTCTGAAGGGAATATAATTGAGCAAAAGCAGGTTACAAATCACCAACAAGGAGAGATAACCCAGTAATGCCGGAAAGGCTCTGTACAAGGATAAGCGATAAACCAGTATAAGCGCGACAGGAATCAGTAATGCAACCGTTGCTATTATTCCCATCAATTCAAAAAAACTCATTGTGGTCAGTTTTTCTTATAGGATCAGGATATGGATCATATCAAACATATAGTCGGATATGTTGATACAAAATTAACGCGCAACTTGCCTACATAGTGCTAAAAAATAATGGTTTATGCTAAAATTCAGTAAAACCTTGTTCTTATTCCGTAGAATTACTAATCTACCGGTTAAGTGGTTTTTGCGAAATGGAAAGAAGAGTTACGATAAGCAGGTAAAAGGTGGAAGGTTGAGGGGAAAAGGAGTGTAAAGATAAAAGGCAAATGGCAGGGGGTGAATGAGACTTAAATAAGTGCTAAATAATAAGTTTTAAGTATTAGGTAAATTGCAATAGTCAGGATTTAATCTTACAGACAGTGTCAGATAAGATCAAACTTATCGTACAGTTTTGAACCCTCAATATTTTCCTGGCAATGTCCTCTCACATTGAAAAGAGGGTTTGCCAGGAAAATATTTGACCCAACCAGGACTGATCTCTCCAATCAAGATTACTTGTCAGGTCGAATACTGAGTTTTACAGGTAATTAAAGACCCTTTAAACCTCTTATACTCTTTATACGCTTTAAACATCTGTTGACTATGCACTGTCAACTGTCCACTAATCTACCGGATAGGGTTCTCCCCGATGGCAGGTACGACAGTTGACAATATTGAGATACTCGGGCCGCATGGTGGTATCGTAATAAAAATTCTTCTTATTGATATCAATTGTCATGCGGATCATTTTCCGCGCATTTTCTTTCATTTCATTTTTATCGGCGGCATAATCCAGGCTATCGGCATAACCCGTCATGGGAGAATGGCAAAAGCTGCAGCCAATGCCGAGGGCCTTATTGTATGAATTCATGATGCTGTCCATCTTTACTTCGCTGATGTCTTTGGGTAATACCTGCAGGTTTTTGTATTTGCCGGCAGGCGGCCGCACGGCGGCAATACCAGCCCCGACCAGACAGGTAATGACCAGGATCGCGAGCAGGTGTTTGGGGATTGTCATGCGGATGATTTTTTGTGATAGACGGCCTGCGAAGGCAATGGGGTTGCAGCAATAACGGTCTTTTACAGGTCGGCAGCGGCAGCCTGGTCCAGAAACCAGTGAACGGTACCTCCGGCTGTGGGCCGGATCACCTGCGCCGGATGCTGGTCAGCATCGGCCGGGCCGCTGATAACAGCTTTTACTGCCGGCGCTTTGTCTGCACCGCTTACCAGGTAAGCAATACAGGCGCTCCGGTTTACAATAGGAGCTGTAAGTGTAATACGATACATCTGCTGTTCTTCCAGATAAAAAGCTGTAACCCACTTTTCTGCTTCATGCACTACCGGGTAACCCGGAAAAAGGGAAAGCGTATGCGAATTATCACCAAGCCCCAGTAATACCAGGTCAAAGCTCGTGCCGGCTCCGGCAAAATAATGATGCAGGATCTCTTCATAAGAAGCAGAAGCTTCTTCTGCCGGAAGATCTGTACGCATTACATGGATCTGCTCATGTACTACGGGCACATGATTCAGCAGGATATCGTATGCCATGCGGGCATTATTGCGCTCATCTGTGAAAGGCACAAAACGTTCATCGCCCCAAAAAAAATGGATACGTTGCCAGTCGACCCTGGACCGGTATGGCTCTGCTGCCAGGAGTTCATATAATTTACGGGGTGTGCTGCCGCCGGAAAGTACCAGCGTAAAACGTTCCTGTGTGGTAAGCACATGTGCAATATGATCTACCAGCCAGCCGGCAAATTGTAGGGCAAGTTCGTTGGCATTGGCAACAACATGCTTTTGCATGGTTATCGGTATTTTAATGATTGGAATTGCGTGACTGAAGAGGCAGGTTGGCCCAGAAATGCCCATCGCGGGCAATCAGGGCTTCGGCATCTTCGGGTCCCCAGCTATCGGGTGAATAATTGGGGAAATCTACCGGTGGTCTTTTTTGCCAGGCTTCGAGCAGAGGCATGATCACTTCCCAGGCGGCTTCTACCTGATCGGCACGCATAAAAAGAGTCTGATTGCCTTCAATCACATCTTCCAGAAGTGTTTCATATGCCTCAGGCTCCTGCTCATCAAATGTATCGGCATAGCTAAAGACCATATCAACGGGATTGAGGACCATTTCTGTACCAGGACGCTTGGCCTGAAAACGGATACGGATATCCATTTGCGGCTGAATGCTGAAGGTAAGCCGGTTGGGACGCCAGGTATCGGCAGCTTCAGCCGGAAATGCGTAGTGAGGGGCTTCCTTGAACTGAATGGTGATAGAAGTGGTTTTTTCATGCAGCCGCTTGCCGGTACGGATATAGAAAGGCACATTTTTCCAGCGCCAGTTATCAATAAAGAATTTGGCAGCTACAAATGTTTCTACCGGCGATTCTGTAGATACATTCTTTTCCTGCCGGTAGCCGGTTACTTCTTTGCCCTTCATCCAGCCATCAGCGTACTGACCCCGTACAGCATTTTCATGTACCTCATCTGTCTTTATTTTACGGATAGCAGTCAGTACATCCACTTTTTTATTGCGGATCTCATTTGATTCGAAAGAGGTGGGCGGCTCCATGGCAATCATGCAGAGCAGCTGTAATACGTGGTTTTGCACCATATCGCGTAGAGCACCGGCCTGCTCATAATAGCCACCACGTTCTTCCACACCTACGGTTTCTGCAGCAGTGATCTGCACATGATCAATATAATGATTGTTCCAGATCGGTTCAAACATCGCATTGGCAAAACGGAAAGCCAGGATATTCTGTACTGTTTCTTTACCGAGATAATGATCAATACGGAATATCTGTTCTTCGCGAAACAGGCCATTCAACAGCTGATTGAGTTCCCGGGCGCTCTGCAGGTCATGACCAAAGGGTTTTTCAAAAACGATACGTGTATGCTGCGCATCGTCACAAATCTTATGTTCGGAAAGTTTGGTGGCAATAAAAGGGGCAAGTTGAGGGGCTACGGAGAGGTAAAACATGACGTTGGGCATTGTACCCCATTCATCCCCTTTTTCCCTGATCCACTTATACAATTCAATATAACTGGCATCCGTTTGCAGATCCCGCGACTGATAAAATAACTGACTGGCAAATGCAGGCCATTTTTCATCGATCTGCTCTTTGCGGCGTGAATAATCGCGAACTCCCTGCAGCAGTTTGGTGCGATAATCGTCGTCTGACACCGGCGTGCGGCCAATGCCTACCACCAGGTATTGTTGCGGAAGAAAATTGTCGAGATACAGGTTATATAATGCAGGGATCAGCTTGCGATTTGTAAGATCACCACTACCTCCAAAAATGAATATAATGGTAGGAGGCAGTTGCTTTTTCTTTTCCATGAGTTGTGTGTTTCGTTTAAATCCTTAAGACTGGCAGGCAATACGGAGGTTCAGCTAATGCTCAGGACCTCCATTCGGTGTGGAAGCTGCCTTCCCGGTCTATGCGCTGATACGTATGAGCACCAAAATAATCGCGTTGTGCCTGGATCAGGTTGGTAGGCATGCGCTCAGTAGTATAGGCATCGAAATAAGCCAGAGCACTCTGCAGACCACCTGCAGGAATACGCGCTGCAGCATAAAGCTGTACAATGCGGCGCAGTGAGGCCTGTTTCTTTTTTACAATGGAAGCGATCTTACGGTCAAGCAGAATATTGGGGATATTCTTCTTCTTAAAAGCACCGGTAAATAGCTCCAGCATAGAAGAACGGATGATACAGCCTCCCCGCCAGATGCGCACTACATCACGCAGGGGAATTTCCATAGCATGCTCTTCCGATGCCTTGTGCAGCATGGCCAGTCCCTGTGCGTAGCAAAGCAGTGACGACAGATAAACAGCATCCTGCAACTGGCCAATGATTTTATCCTGGTTGGTGGCAAAGCTTTTCACACGGGGTTTGTACAGGCTTGCCGCCTGTATGCGTTCTTCTTTATAACCGGAAATATCGCGCATGGACACAGCCATATCAATTGTAGGCAGCGGTATGGGCAGATTCATGGCTTCCTGCGAGGTCCATTTACCTGTTCCTTTTGAGCCCGCCTTATCCAGTATCTCGTCAACCAGTGAGTTGCCGGTTTCGGGATCATCCTGGGTAAAGATATTAGCCGTTATTTCCATCAGAAATGACTGAAGTTCACCTTCATTCCAGTGCCGGAAAATCCGGTGCAGCTCTCCATTGGGGAGGTTGAGACCGCGGCGCAGGAAGTCATATGCTTCACTGATGATCTGCATAATGGCATATTCAATACCATTATGCACCATTTTTACATAATGCCCGGCAGCATCTTTGCCCATGTAAGCCACGCAGGGGTCTCCGCCCACCCGGGCGGCAATGGATTCCAGTATTGGTTTTACCGCGTTCCAGGCAGCCTGATCGCCTCCGGGCATAATGCTGGGGCCGGTACGTGCACCCTGCTCACCACCACTGACGCCCATGCCCATAAAATGAATCTGCCGGTCACGCAGATAGCCAATACGGCGTTGCGTGTCGGTAAAATGGGAATTACCGCCATCGATCACAATGTCGCCAGGGGAAAGCAGCGGTATAAGGTCTTCAATTACCGCATCGACAGGTTTACCGGCCGGTACCAGCATCATAATGCGTCGGGGAGGGCGAAGCTGTTCAACCATATGAGCCAGCGAATCAACGCCTTTGACCCTGGTGCCGGCTGTGGCCGATGCCTCCAGCAGCTGACCTTTACTGATGTCTTTATCAAAACCTATAGCGGCAAAACCGTGATCGGCGATATTAAGGAGCAAATTGCGGCCCATGGTGCCCAGGCCCACCATTCCAAAATCGTATAGAGAAGCTTCCATCTGTAGAAATTAAGGCTGCAAATTATTACAAATCGGCTTGCCAACCTTGGCTAATTCCGGCTATCGACGGCCAATACTATTTCACTAATTGATTATTGCTTAATTTTACAGGCAATTCTTTTTTATATGAGCGATACGATAACAGCCCCAACCCTGACGGCCAAAGATTTTTCTACAGATCAGGAAGTGCGCTGGTGCCCCGGATGCGGCGATTATTCGATACTGGCACAGGTACAAAAAGTAATGCCCGGCCTGGGCATTCCCCGGGAGAATATTGTTATTATCTCCGGAATCGGCTGTAGCAGCCGTTTTCCTTATTATATGAATACCTATGGCATGCACTCTATTCACGGACGTGCTACTGCCATCGCTTCAGGCCTTAAGGCCAGTCGCCCCGAACTGAGCGTATGGATTGTGACCGGCGATGGCGATGGGCTCAGCATTGGTGGCAACCATACCATCCACCTGCTGCGCCGCAATTTTGATGTGAATGTATTGCTGTTCAACAACCAGATATATGGATTGACCAAAGGGCAGTATTCCCCTACTTCGGAGGAGAATAAGGTGACCAAATCCACTCCATTTGGCAGTATTGACCACCCGTTCAATCCCCTGGCACTGGCCATGGGTGCTGATGCCAGCTTTGTAGCGCGCAGCATGGATCGTGACCCCAGGCATCTGCAGGCAATGCTGATACGGGCCAATCAGCACAAAGGAGCTTCATTCCTGGAGATCTATCAGAATTGTAACATCTTTAATGACGGGGCTTTTGAAATATTTACCGAAAAAGGGAGCAAAGCGCAGGAAACGATTTTCCTGGAACAGGGCAAACCACTTGTGTTTGGTGCTGCCACCGACAAAGGAATCCGTTTGGATGGATTTACTCCCCGCGTAGTAGATCTGGCAGATGGCAGCGTTAGCAAAGATGATCTTTGGGTACACGATGAAAAAGATATCTATAAAGCACAGATACTGGTTCGCATGTTTGATGACCCCCGCATAGAGGGTCACTTACCACGCCCCTTTGGCGTATTTTATGAAAATGACCGCCCTTGTTATGAAGAGATGATGACGTTGC
This sequence comes from Chitinophagaceae bacterium, assembly GCA_047600605.1. Taxonomy (GTDB): domain Bacteria; phylum Bacteroidota; class Bacteroidia; order Chitinophagales; family Chitinophagaceae; genus CAYMZZ01. Next base: position 795,362 of record JASGKK010000003.1, read on the forward strand.
AGATAGAAGATGCCAAAGCCAGAAAAGCAGGCGATCTGGATGCACTGCTCCGCGGCCGTGAAGTGTGGACGATCAGCTAATTGAGGCAACTTTGTAAAACGGAGTTTGCGGCATTAAGGCCGGTCAGACAGTTTTCAACTCGCGGTCTGCATTTGCGAATACCTTACGCTTTTTGTTTTCATACCACCAGACAGGCGCTGTTCTTTTCATCAGCGTATCAATGCTGCGCATACCAAAGAGATTCCATACGCCTTTGAGTTTGCCCGTGAGAGAAGGGTGCAGGGCGCGAAGGCTCATGGCAAACCCACTGTCGAGATATTCCATATGATGCCAGTAACCGGCAGGCATAAACAGGGTATCACCATGCTCCAGTGTAAGATCAAATCCCTGTGCCAGCTTCAGGGCAGGAAATTTTTCATAATCCGGCATACCCTGCTGATCATAATAGCGTGAAAAATCAGCCATGCTCAATACTTCAAAAGGCTTTCTGTATAATTTATGCTGCTCGGCATAAGGAAAAAGCAGTACACGTTTGCGACCGGCAAACTGCGTATGCAGGATATGCGACAGATCAATGTCAAAATGCATGTGTGTAATGCTGCCTGCGCCACCGGTAAACAGCATGGGATATTTTTTTACAAAGCCTTTCATCAGATGCTCGGGCCAGGTAAAATCAGTTGTAAGCTGAGGAGCATGGTCAAAAATGTTGAACAGGAAAATACGCCAGCCGGCAGGGCCCTGGCTGATCATATCAATGTATTCACCAAAAGTTTTATAATCATCTGCCTTGTTAATAGGCGTATAGGCATCACTTTTTACATTATTATAAAGCGGCACCCGTTTGTCGCCAACCAATTCTTTAAAATAAGTCCAATTCCATTTCTGATAAGCCGGCCATTCTTTCGAAAGACTGCGGATCACTACCGGTATACCGGGCAGATAAAACTCTTTCCTGAACGTTTCTGCGTCAATAGAGTCAACAGTGGTGACAGGCTTTAGCTGCATTTGTTATGCTTTGTACAAAAGTAATTAATTGGTAAAATAAAGATTGTAAGGCAGATGTCAATGCCGTTTGGCAATTTTAAGGAACTCTTGAAAACGGACCCGGCAGGATCGCGTACATTTACAGAGCAAAAAAATCCGGAGCTATGACAGCCGGGCTGTTATAAAAGCGTAGCATATGCTGTTACCGATTCATCCCAAAGATCCCCAGCCACGTCAGATCAAAACGGTGGTAGCAACACTCGAAAAGGGAGGTGTAATTATTTACCCGACAGATACCATCTATGGTTTGGGTTGTGATATTCTTCAGCAAAAGGCTGTAGAACATATCTGCCGCATCAAACACGTAGATCCGAAAAAGGCCCAGCTTTCATTTATCTGTTCGGATTTAAGTCACTTGAGTGATTATGCGAAGCAATTATCGACCAGCACATACCGGTTATTAAAAGAATACCTGCCCGGACCTTATACTTTTATATTACCTGCCAGCAAGATGGTGCCCCGGATTTTGCAAAGCAAAAAAGATACGATTGGCCTGCGTATACCCGATAATCCGATTGCACTGGCCATTATTAAAGAACTGGGCAGGCCTATCCTGAGCGCCTCGTTGCCCGGTGAGATGGTAGAAGATTATACGGATCCGCAGATCATGTATGAGAATTTTGGTCATGATGTAGACCTTGTGATTGATGGCGGCCCGGGGGGTACCGAACCCAGTACAGTAATTGACTGTACCGGATCTGCCCCCGTAGTGATCCGTCAGGGTCTGGGTGCCTGGAATGAATAGGATTTGTTCTACAACATTGATTGACAGCTATTATCTACTCTTATTTCGATGAATATTCGGCAAACAAGCAGCAAATAATACCGGTCCGGGGTCTTTATCTGGTATGAACCGTCAACCACTGCTACTGCTGGTATTACTCTCCCTGTTTGCTGTATCCTGCAGCGTACCCCGTTATATTTACGCGCCATCAATACCCGTTACCCCTTTCTTTGAAGAAAAAGGAGAGGCAAAGGTAAGCGGCAATTATGCCTCTCCTGGTCAGGGAGACAACGAGAAATCGAGCGGTAATGGATTTGATTTGCAGGCGGCCTATGCATTAACTTCTGAAGTGGCCATTACAGCGAGTTTTTCGCAACGCCGCGAGAAGGAGGCTTATTCATATATGGAGGATCGCCTCTATGATATTTTCGACAGTTCAGTAATAAATTATCGCCGCCAGATGTTTGAAGCTGGTATCGGCTACGTAGCACCGATCGACAGAATGAAAACGATTTATATGGGTGCCTATGCCGGCTTTGGCGGAGGAAAACTTGCTATTCTCGATCAGGGCCTGGACAACAATAGCAGCGGCTATTCCCGCATATATGAAAACAGGTTGCTGAAATGGTATTTTCAACCGGTATTTAATATGCATGCAGGCCGGTACTTCCGGTTTTCACTGGCCTGGCGTTTTTCCTTTGTCCGTTATGGGTCGCCGCGGACTTCTTATACGGAAGAAGAACTCAAGTATTACGACTTTGATCAGATCCGGAAAAAAACACTCCTGTTTTCCGAGCCCACTACACAATTTCAGTTTATCATTCCGGATTTGGAGTGGCTGCGCTTAGATGGCGGACTTGTTTTTTGCAGCGATCCGCATAAGAGTTCCAGGCTTAAAGCGCGGTTTCTGACTCCTTTTGTAGGACTCAGTTTTCATGTGCCATCCTTTTCACGCAGGCAAAAAAAAGAAGACCGTTTCTGACGGCCTTCTGTAAAAGAATTATCGGGAACAATTGTCTTAGCTCATATGCTTGCGGTGATTGTGTTTGAAGCGAAACCTGTCGTGACGGTTTTGCTGTTTTTTGTGATGGAGTTTTCTTTTCTCCATACGGCTCAGGTGGCCATCGCGTTTGAAACGGTGCTCCATGCGATCATATTCACGCTTGTCTTTATGGAGTTTGAACTTTTCACCGCGGGTAATCTGCCCTTTCTTTTCCGTTTTGCGGAATCCTTCTACCCGATCTTTACCGGCACCTGTTTGGGCACCTGCAGCGAGTGTAAGCAATGTAAATGCCAGACCAAAGAAGAGTATTTTTTTCATGATGCTGAGTTTTTTTGTTAGCAAAATTGTTTGCTAGTAAGAAGGCGGAGCGTTCTGTTGGTTTAAGGCATTAACCTTAATTAACCCAGCATGCATTTTACCAGAGTTCCTGCTGATCCGGCAGCAGACGGAAGCTTTTGCGGTGATACCTGCAAAGCCCGTGATGGAGAAGACTTTCACGATGATCAGCGGTTCCATACCCTTTATTCCGGTTCCAGTGATACTGCGGAAATTCTTCATGCAACTGCTGCATATACTCGTCGCGGTATGTTTTAGCTAAAATGCTGGCGGCGGCAATGGAGGCATATAACCCGTCGCCTTTGATGATGCAGGTATGAGGTATCTTTTTGTAAGGAATAAACCGGTTGCCATCAATCAGGAGCAATCCCGGCCGGATAACTAACGCATCAAGGGCCTGGTGCATGGCTTTGAAGGATGCTTTGAGAATATTGATGCGGTCGATCTCATCATTATCTACCTGAGCCACGGCATATGCCAGTGCTTTTTCTGTAATAACTGTACGCAACTCCAGCCGCAGTTTTTCAGAGAGTTTTTTGGAGTCATTGAGCAGCGGATGCGAAAAATCGCGGGGCAAAATCACTGCTGCTGCAAACACAGGACCGGCATAGCAGCCCCGTCCGGCCTCATCGCACCCGGCTTCCAGCAAATGATCCTGATAATACGCCTGCAGCATAAGGTGCAAGTTCTTTTGTATAGCCCGACGAACAAAATTATTTTATCCGTGTTTGACAAGTAACTTTGCCCCGCTATGGCAACAAACCAGCTACAGACAAGATCGGTAAAGCCGGTAGCAATATGGCTGCTGGCAGGGGTGTTTATGATTATCATCCAGGTATTGCTGGGCGGTATTACCCGCCTCACGGGCTCTGGCCTTTCCATTACCGAGTGGAAACCTATTATGGGAGCACTGCCCCCCATGAATGAGGCAGAATGGAATGCAGCTTTTGAAAAATATCAGCAGATAGCGCAGTACAAATACCTGAATTCGCATTTCACACTGGGCGACTTTAAATTCATCTTTTTCTGGGAATGGTTTCATCGCTTATGGGCCCGGCTAATCGGAGTTGTATTTGTGATCCCATTTGTCATTTTTTTAATTCAACGTCGCTTCCGGCAGGAAATGATCCGGCCTTTATTAATTCTTTTTCTACTGGGTCTTTTGCAGGGACTGGTGGGTTGGATCATGGTAAAAAGCGGATTGGATGATTCTGAACTTTTATATGTAAGCCATTACAAACTGGCCATCCATTTCATTTTTGCATTGGTCTTGCTGTGCTTCACGCTGTGGTTTGCACTGCAGTTGCTGGTGCCGGCAACAGCCAGGTTTGAACAGACAACATTGCGCAAGCCGCTGATATGGATGATCGCATTACTCACCTTGCAGCTTATATACGGGGCTTTTATGGCCGGACTAAAAGCTGCACAGGCAGCACCCACCTGGCCTGATATTAACGGAGCATGGATGCCTTCGCATGTAAACCAGTTTGGGAACAGGCATTTTACCGGATTCAGTTTTCTTTTTGATCACCCGCTGGTGGTTCATTTCATTCACCGCAACCTGGCCTATCTGATAACGGTATTGCTGATATGGTGGAGCTGGCGAAGCCTGCGTGTTAATGGCTCCCGTTTATTCCGCAAAACACGTTTCATTCCGTTATTACTTGTATTGGTACAGGTGCTATTGGGAGTACTGACCGTTTTACAATCGCCCCACCCCAACGCTTTCTTATGGCTGGGTGTGGCTCACCAGTTTGTGGCAATGCTGCTCTTATTGTCGCTCGTGTGGATGCTTTACCTGATAAGGCCGCGGCGGGGTCTGCTGGCATAAAAAAGGACGTGAAGGATAGTGATTGGAAGTGCAGGGTTTAAATAGTATTTTTATCCTGTACCACTTTATATTATCCATGAGGACCTGGCTACACGGCTTTTATCATTCATTTCCCATACAACTTATTTTCCTTCATTTCAGGAAATACCAGGTACTGTTGCTTTTCTGGTTTATACTGTTTAGCACGGTCAATGGCAGTTTCATGAAAGGGTTTGGAGCAGACTCGCTCTACCTGGCTCCGGAATATCTGGGTAATGTAAGCGCGGTAAGTGCTGCACTGGTGGGTGTTTCTATCGGTATGTTTATAATGAGCTGGAATATCAGCACATTTATATTGTTTAGCAAAAACTTCCGGTTCCTGGCGGCAACGACCAATCCCTTTCTTAAATATTGTATCAACAATGCTGTAATTCCACTGCTTTTCCTTGTCTTCTATTTTTATAAGGCATACGATTTTACCCGTCATAAAGAACTTATCAGTAATACCGAGATCCTTTTTCTGGCAGGAGGTTTTTTGAGCGGGTTATCACTGATCATTGCGATTTCATTTATTTATTTTTTCCGCGTAGACAAATCAATTTTCCGGAGAATGATGCCTGTGATCAGCAAACCGGATGAGTATATCACCCATCTGCGCCCGGCCAATCCCACATTTTACGCCGAAAGCCTGCTAAAGGTGGAGTCTTATTTTGAAACACCTGTCCGCCTGCGCCCTGCGCGGGATGTACGCCACTACACACCAGAATTTATTGATTCGCTTTTTAAACGCCATCACTTTGCGGCGATCGTTACTGTGTTTATAGCATTTGTGTTTCTGATCATTATCGGTTTTTTCCTCGAGAGCTCGGTCTTTCAGATACCAGCTGCGGCCAGTATTACCATCTTCTTTTCCATATTAATAGGCGTATCAGGAGCTTTTTCCTATTTTCTTCAAAGCTGGAGTGTTCCTTACCTGGCAGTACTTATTCTGCTGCTTAACTTTTTCTATAAGATCGACTGGATTGACCCGCGCAATAAGGGGTATGGACTTAATTACCTGAATAAAAATGAACGGCCTTCGTATAGCAGGGAAGGATTGCTGGCTCTTTGTACTCCTGATAAAGTAGAAGCAGACCGGCAGAATATGATCCATATCCTTGATAAATGGAAAGCCCGGCAGGATGAAGAAAAGCCCTTGCTGGTACTGATCAATACCAGCGGCGGCGGGCACCGCAGTGCCACTTTTACTATGAGTGTATTGCAACGGCTGGATAGTTTATATGGAGGTAATTTTCTGAAAAAAGTTTTCCTGATCAATGGCGCCTCGGGTGGCATGATCGGGGCAACCTATTTCCGGGAATTATACCGCATGAAGGAAAACGGCGCCAGTATCAGACTGCAGGATGAGAAATATGTAGATGATATTGCCAGCGATCTGCTCAACTCCATGTTTTCTTCATTTGTTGCGCGCGACCTCATAGCTCCGGCACAGAAGTTTAAGATAGATGAATTCAGCTATGTAAAAGACCGCGGATATGCGTTTGAGGAAAAGCTCAATAGTAATACAAGAGGCTATCTCGATAAGCAGCTGAAAGATTACGAAGCAGATGAGCGGGAGGCGAAAATACCATTGATGTTTTTCAACTCGGTGGTAACGCGCGACAGCCGCAAAATGCTGATCAGCACCCAGCCAGTGAGTTTTATGATGCAGAGCTGGCAGGATACCACAAGAATGCCTGGCGTGGATCCGGATGTAGTTGACTTTGGCGCTTTTTTCAAACAACAAAGTCCTTATAACCTGCGGCTGCTTACTGCCCTGCGTATGAATGCGACATTTCCTATTGTATTGCCCAATGTCTGGCTGCCATCCGATCCCGTAGTGGACGTGATGGATGCAGGTCTGCGCGACAATTACGGACAGGAAACATCGCTTCGTTTTCTGCAGGCATTTGATCCATGGATTGCTGCCAATACAAATGGTGTACTGATTATACAAATCCGTGATCGCAGTCCTGGCGGCTGGGAATATCCGTATCTGTCTGATGATATCACCGATCATGCTACCAAGCCGTTTCTGCTACTGCAGCACAACTGGTTTAAAATGATGGAATATTTTCAGAATGACATGTTGAGTTATTATGCAGAGCACTCCGATCGCCGGGTTTATAAGCTGCTTTTTCAATATGCTTCGGAAAAAGAACAGAATAAAGCGGCACTCAACTTTCACCTCAGTAAACGGGAAAAGCTGGACATTGTCAATTCTGTAAATTCCCCGGTAAACGAACAAAGCTTTAGTGGCCTGCTTCAACTACTGAAACCCTCTGCCAAAAAACCTTAAGCCGGACAGATTAGACGGAAACATTTTTCTTTTACTTCAATTATTACCTGGTCTGGAGTATCGGCCGGATCGCCATCAATATGCAGTGGAGCTTTTGAGTTATTGGCGATACGAATGGAGGCTGTTTGAAAATACAGGATAGCCTTACTGGTGTCAATGGCTGCGGCAGGCTGCAGCGCATTCCATCCCCTGATCTGTCGTAATGTTTGCAAAAGCAATTTCAGTTTACTCTGGCGGGATACGACTACAATATCGAGCAATCCATCGCTCAGGCTGGCCTTAGGTGCTATGGTAAACTGGTTGCCAAATTGATTGCTGTTGGCAATACTGATAAAAAAAGCCGTGGTTTGAAATTGCTTACCGGGCAGCTCAATGGTAAAATCATAGAAGCGGGCCTTAAAGAAGTTCTTCACCACCTGACGTGCATAGGTGCTAAGTCCTCGTTTGGGTTGTCGCGCAAAATCATGTGCTACTTTGGCATCAAAACCGAGCCCCGACAGCATGCAGGCAAACTGGCCATTGATTAAAAAGCCATCGGTAAGCATTGGCTGTCCATGCAGAAATACCTGGAGGGCTTTATCTACAGCGCGGGGTATGCCGGCTGCCAGGGCGAGACCATTTCCGGAGCCGCAGGGAAATATGCCAAAATTCAGGTCCAGCCCCATCAAGCCGTTTACTACCTGACTTACGGTACCATCTCCACCTGCAATGCCAACATCAGTAATGTCTTTCTCTTTAATAATGGGGAGAAGAAAAGAATAATCAGCACTGGCTACTGAATATTCAATATGATAGGGAATACCCGCTTCGGTTGTCTTTTGTTCCAGAAAGGCCTGCAGATTCTTTTTGGTACGCGTGCCGGATATCGGGTTAATAATATACAGGATGCTTTTACGGCTCATTCGCGCAAAGATAGGCGTTGCAATTGCCCGCTCAAAGCATAGGATTACCAGCGTAGCAGGGCGCTGCCCCATGTAAAGCCACTGCCAAAGGCGGCCAGGCAGACGAGGTCGCCTTCTTTGACCATTCCTTTTTCCCAGGCTTCGCAAAGTGCGATAGGTACACTGGCCGCTGTGGTATTTCCGTATTGCTGAATATTATTGTAGACCTGGCTATCGGAAAGCCGAAGTTGTTGCTGTACAAACTGGGCAATGCGCAGATTGGCCTGGTGTGGGATCAACAGACTGAGGTCGGCCGGTTGAAGCTGATTGGCGGCAAGCGCTTCTCTTATCACTTCAGGAAATTTTACAACTGCTTTTTTGAATACGGCCGGCCCATCCATGTTAGGGAAAAAATCTTCCTTATCCAGCTGATCCTGTGTAATGAACAGGCCACCCCATGGCTGTTCGGGAGTAGCGGGTTTTTTATCGGCCCAGAAGCGGCCGGCATGAAAACCCGGACTCGGCATGCTCAGCAGCTCGGCATCATTTCCGTCGCTGTGCAAATGAGTGCTTAGAATGCCCTGACCTTCTTTTGTTGTGGGTTGCAATATGACTGCACCTGCCCCATCGCCAAAGATCACCGATACATTGCGGCCTCTGGTACTGAAATCCAGGGCATATGAATGAATTTCAGAACCGATTAGAAGGATGTTTTTATACATCCCGGTTTTAATAAACTGGTCAGCTATGCTGATGCCGTATACGAATCCGCTGCACTGATTACGGATGTCGAGCGCCCCTATTTCACCCATACCCAGCATACGCTGTACCAGTACACCGCATCCGGGGAAATAGTAGTCGGGACTTAGGGTGGCAAAAATGATAAAATCTACCTCTGCTGCAGTAATACCAGCCCGTTCCATGGCTATTTTGGCCGCTTCGGCACCCATCGTAGCTGTGGTATCCTCAAAACGGGTGGCAAAACGGCGCTGGCGTATGCCGGTCCGCTCCTGTATCCAGCCATCACTGGTATCCATAACGGAAGTGAGATCGTCATTTGTGACAATATTTTCAGGCACATACATGCCAATTCCAGCGATCTTTGTACGCAGCATAGCAAGCATTATTTATCGGGCAAGATACCAAATAGGCAGAAAATGAAACTGTTTCAGTTACAACTATTGACTTGACCGATTTATAGCATGATATTTTCTAATGTTGCAGTAGCACCGCAGATAGCTAAAGCCAGCAATGACCTATACTGGGTCATTGAAGAGTAAGGGCATTGCTGTGCAGGCAAAAAACTAAAGCAGGCCATCGGGCCAGGCGTGAATGGAGCAGAAAACCACCAAAAAGAACGGATGGAAAAAAGCCGGCAGGATTTTATTAAAAAGTCTGCTGTGGATTTTTTTACTCATAATTGTCTTATTCCTTCTCCTGCTTACTCCTCCGGTACAGCAGTTTGTCACAAAAAAAGCGACACGCTATCTTGAAAAGAAACTGGATACCCGGGTAAGTATCGGGCGTCTTTTCGTGACCCTGGGCGGTCGCATAGCACTGGATAATGTATATATCGAAGACCGGCAGCGTGATACCCTGCTTGCCGCGGGTAACCTGCGGGTGAGAATGAGTCTTGCTGCTATTCTTTTTGATGGAGAGGTGGATATTCAAAGCATCCAGCTCAGCGATGCTACGGTTAAGATCCGGCGTCAGTTGCCGGATACAGCATTCAATTTTCAGTTTATTGTTGATGCATTCAGCAGCACCGATACGGTCACGGTCAGTAAACCGGATGAACCCGGTAGTGCCACATCATTAAGTATCGGATCTGTTGAGCTAAACAACCTGCGACTCGTCTACAAAGATGTTGTAACCGGTAATGATATTACTGCCCGGTTGGATCACCTGGATACACGTACCCGGAAACTGGACCTTGACCATTTTGTATTTGCACTCGACAGGACCACCATAAAAGGATTGACAGCAACAGTGATACAACTCGCTCCTCTGCCGGTTGCAGAAAATAACCAACCTGCCGAAACGGAAAATAACAATGACACTACATCGACCCTCACACTGGAACCGGGGCGTTTTCTGCTGGAGCGTTCCGTCATTGACTACCGGGATAGTGTCGGGGCATTATACACCCGCATTGAAGCAGGGCGGCTTGATTGGAAACCCGGCTTGCTGATACCGGATAAAGGCCTGTATGATCTGGGCAGCCTGGAGCTCACAGATACACGGGCTGGCGTAAGAATTGGAAAAAAGCCTGCGCAACAACCCGCTTCCACTCCTGTTGCGCAAATGGCTGCCGATACATCGGTCAGTACAGCTATGCGGCTTTTATTGAAAGGGATTGAACTCACCAACGTAACACTTCAATATGACGACGATAATGAGGTCCGTCAGCCGCAGGTATTTGATTATGCGCATATCAATACAAACATCAATAAACTACAGCTTAGTGATTTTATGATGGATGCAGACAGTATATCGGGGCGTATAGAAAAAGCCGCGCTTACTGATCATTCGGGGTTTTCTTTAGCTGCTTTGCGTGGACGGTTTTTATATTCCGACAGAAAGGCTGGTATTACCGATCTGTATTTGAAAACAGGAAGTGGTACAGAATTGCAACGCCGGCTTGAGCTATCCTATCCGTCTTTGGCGGCCCTGACCGATAACCCTGCTGCACTGACTATGAATCTGCAAATAATGCAGAGCCGTGTGCGGGTGGCAGACATCCTTTATTTTGTTCCCTCGCTCAAAGAACAGCCTGCCTTTGCCAAAGCAAGTGATACCTGGTTTATGGATGGCAATGTGAGCGGCAGTGTAGATAACCTAACCGTCAATAAACTGGACATAAGCGGTCTTTCACAGACATCGGCGAAGTTATCAGGTACATTGAAAGGCCTGCCTGATCCGGATAAGCTGAACGCAGATCTCACCATTTATGAAATGACGACGACTGCTGCAGATTTATACAAGATTTTGCCGGCAGATATTATTCCTGCTTCTCTTGCCCTGCCTGCACGAATGAAACTGAATGGAAAACTTGCCGGAGGCCTGAAGCAGGTAACGACCACGATGGATCTGCAGACCAGCGCCGGAGACATCTCAGTTTCCGGAACAGCCTCTTCGCTCACAGATGCCCGTACTGCAGAATATGATATGCAGGTGAAAACACGCTCATTGCAACTGGGTCAGCTTTTGAAGGGTACTGCAATGATGGGACCGCTTACCGCGCAGGTAAAAATAAAGGGAATGGGCTATGATCCGGAACTGGCCAATGCCAGAATGGACGGCATGGTTGATGCAATGACGCTGAATGGGTATACTTATCGTCAGTTGGCGCTTACCGGCTCACTGGACCGCCAGGCAGCTACCGCTACGGCGGCCATGGCCGACTCCAATATTGATTTCAGCAGTAAGGTTGAATTTAATATGGCTGGCACACAGCCATCACTTCGGGCAAATATTGTTGTAGACAGCATCAAGCTGCAAGCCCTGCATTTTTCAGAAGACCCTTTTATTTTCCGTGGAAAGATTTCTGCTGATTTTGATCGTATTGATCCGGATAGCCTTATGGGGCAATTGCTGCTGACGGAAGCCCTGCTGGTCAATCAGCAGGAGCGGGTGGCTTTTGATACAGTACAACTCAGGGCAGGAGATGTGGCAGGAGGCGGGCAGTATCTGCATTTGAAAAGCGATATCGCCGATCTGCGACTGGAAGGAAAATACAGGCTTAGCACTCTACCCGATGTGTTGATGCAGGCAATTGATCCTTACTACGATCTGGGAGAGATAAAGAAAGACAGCAGTCAGTATGACTTCACATTGAATGCAGTCGCAACCGATCGACCCTTATTGAGAGCACTGGTACCCGGTCTTGAAAAACTGGATGGCCTGAAACTGGAATCACATTTTTCAAGTCAATCGGGAATACAGGCCGAACTCACTGCCAATGAACTGATCGTGGACGGAAACCGGGTGAGCGGGTTGCTGCTGACAGCAAATACGGCCGACACAGCGTTGAAGCTGAATATGGCAGCGAGGCAACTGGCCAGCGGTACGAGCCTGCTGATGGACAGTACGCTTATACAGGCGTCTTTGGCAAATAATAAAATTGATCTGAATCTGCTGGTGAAAGATCAGGCTGCTAAAGACAGATATGCACTGCAAGCCCAATTGCAACAGCAGCAGGATGGAAGCCTTGTATTTGCACTTAAACCACAGGGCCTGTTGCTCAATTATGAAAAATGGGATGTAAGTGCTGCCAATAATATTATTATGACAGCGGATGGCGGATTACAGGCACAGGATTTTACACTGAGTCAGGGTTCAGAACAATTAAGCCTGCAAAGTTTGTCAAAGGCAGCCAATGCACCACTTCATGTACGGTTTTCTGACTTCAGGCTGTCTACTTTTACCAGTATGGTAATGGCAGACAGCTCACTGGTAGACGGCCGGCTTACCGGGGAGCTTGACCTGCGTGATCTGCAGACGAAACCGGCATTTACAGGAGATTTACAAATTAAGGAGTTGAGTTATCACAGGGATACGATTGGTAATGTGACGGCTAAACTGAGTAATAGTGGCGGCAGCGATCTCTATTATGCTGATGTAACCCTGTCTGGCCGGGGAAATGAAGCCAGAATGAGAGGCTCTTATAATGCAGCCAGTACGGCTATTGATTTGAATATGGACCTGGATAAACTACCGCTGAAAACAGCAGAGGCTTTTTCGGGTGGCAGTATCCGGAATGCAACCGGATATGTAGCCGGTCCGTTTCGGGTAACAGGAAACATAGATTCACCGTCAATAATAGGTGACCTGAAGTTTCATCAGGCGGGGCTGAATGTAGCTACGCTGAATAGCTATTTCCGTATTGATAATGAGCAATTGCAGTTTACGCGCGATGGTCTTAAACTTGACAAATTTGAAGTAAAAGATTCAGCAGGCAATAGTCTCATCCTCAATGGTACGCTGGCTACCCGCAATTATGTCAATTATAAGTTTGACCTCGATGTGCGGGCCAATAATTTCAGGGCATTGAACAGTACAAAAGTGGATAATGATCTTTTCTGGGGGCAGCTTTATTTCAATACCAACCTGAAAATAAAAGGCACAGAACAGTCGCCAGTGGTAGATGGCCGGCTTACAATAAATGATAAAACAAAGATGACGGTGGTTTTACCGCAGAGTGACCCGGGAGTGGTTGATCGCAATGGTGTGATCGAATTTGTGGATATGGATGCGCCGGTTGAGGATTCCTTATTCATGCTGGCATATGACTCACTGAATACTTCTGGTATTCTTGGCATGGATGTATCATTGAACGTGGAAGTAAATAAAGGCGCTGACTTTACGCTTATCATAGATGCGGGTAATGGAGACTTTTTGAATGTCAAAGGCGAAGCACAGCTGACTACAGGCATTGACCCCAGTGGCAAGATCACGATGGTGGGAACCTACGAGCTGGATCAGGGAGCATATGAGCTATCCTTTAATATGATTCGCAAGAAGTTTGACATACAAAAGGGAAGTAAAATTGTATGGGAAGGAGAGCCCACGAGTGCCAGTGTCAATATTACAGCCAGGTATGTGGCTAATACGGCACCGCTCGACCTTGTTAAAGGTCAGTTGGATGAAAATATCAGTGCACAGGAAAGGAATACGTATTTGCAACGACTGCCTTTTGAGGTTATGTTAAAAATGACGGGCGAGTTGATGAAGCCCCAGATATCATTCGACATTCTGTTGCCGGAGAATAAAAGTTATGCCGTATCAAACGATATTCTGACCAATGTGCGTACAAAGCTGGAGCAACTCCGGCAGTCAACCGGAGATATGAATAAGCAGGTCTTTTCCCTGTTGTTACTGAACCGGTTTGTTGCAGAAAATCCTTTTTCCAGTCTCGCGTCACAGAATTCGGCTTCCACACTGCTTCGCCAGAGTGTAAGTAAACTGCTTACGGAACAGTTGAATCGCCTGGCAGAAGGGCTGATTCAGGGAGTGGATATCAACCTGGGCATTGAATCTTCTGACGATTATACCACCGGTCAGCGTCAGGATAAAACAGATCTGAATGTAGGATTATCAAAACGCCTGCTGAATGACCGGCTCACGGTTACAGTGGGCAGCAATTTTGCATTGGAGGGTCCGCAAAACTCCAATCAGCAATCCAATAATATTGCCGGGAATGTTGCGATTGATTATGCATTGAGCTCTGATGGTCGCTATAAGTTAAGAGCCTATCGTAAAAATGATTATCAGGGAGTAATAGACGGCTATGTTGTAGAAACAGGAATGAGTTTTATAATTACACTTGACTATAACAAGTTTGAACAGATATTTCAAAGTCGTAAAAAACAGGAGCGGCTGCGCAATGAAAGAAGGGCAAGGCAGGAAGGTACGCCAGCACAACCCCAACGCTAAGCGGCATCATTTGCCCTTATAAAGATTTTATACCTGAAATGAAAAGATATTTTGTCTATATCATCCTATTAACTCTGGCAGCAGCCTGTAATAATCTGAAGAAGATTCCGGCTGGCGATGCATTATATACCGGAGCAACACTGAAAGTCGATAGTACGAAACTGAAATCCGGAGAAAAGAAAACACTTCAGGAAGAGCTGAAAAGCCTGATCCGTCCAAAACCCAACCGGAAATTTCTGGGAATGCGTATGCGTCTCTCTGCTTATAATGCTGCCGGTAATCCAAAGAAAGAATCGTCGCTGCGCGGATGGATGAAGTATAAATATGGTGAGGCACCGGTATTGCTGTCGGGAGTAAATTTTGACCGGAATCTGAAAGTGCTGCAAAATACAATGGAAAACACCGGGTATTTCCATGTGCAGGTAAAAATGGACACAACCGTGAAAGGGAAAAAAGCCAGTGCCCATTATGAGGTACTGGCCGGTGACAGATATCATATAAGAGATATTTATTTTGACAGCAGCCAGTCTATTCTGGAGCGAACCATTTTTGAGAATAAGTCACAAACGTATTTACGCAGCGGTGACCCATTTGATCTGGGGTTGATCAGGGCTGAACGGCAACGTATTGATGACAGCCTCAAACAGCGTGGGTTTTATTTTTTCGACCCCGAATTTCTGATTATTAAAGTAGATAGTACGGTTGGCGGTCAGCAGGTGGACCTGTATGTGAAAGTAAAACCGGAGACCCCAAAAGAGGCAAGAAGACCTTATTATATTAAGGACGTGTTTATTTTCCCTGGCTACCGGTTAAGTTCACCGCCGGCAGATACGGCTAAAAAAGATATGACATTTACCGAAGGGTATTATGTGCTGGACAGGCAGAAGCAATATAAACCGCGTTTGTTTAAGCATACCATGCAGTTTGCACCCGGAGATATTTACAACCGTACTGATCATAATACAACACTCAGCCGGTTGGTAAACCTCGGTTTGTTCAAGTTTGTAAAAAACCGTCTTGAAGTGGTACCCAGCGCTGATAGTGCATTATTGAATGCGTATTATTATCTCACCCCTTTTTCCCGACAGGCACTGCGGGCAGAGATCAATGCAAGCACCAAGTCAAATAACCTGACGGGATCGTCTGTGACGATGGGCTGGAGAAAGCGTAATGCGTTCAGAGGAGGTGAATTGCTAGCTATCGATGCTACCGGTGGATTTGAATTACAATATAGCGGGCAGTTAAAGGGATATAATACCTATCGGTATGGCCTGGAAGGAAATCTATCATTTCCCCGTTTTCTGATACCCTTCTTTGATGTGAGTAATAAAGGAGGGTTTATACCTAAAACGAATATGGTGCTGGGATATGAGGTATTGATCAAGCAGAAGCTATACCGTATGAACTCTTTCAAGGCTGCATTTACTTATGTCTGGAAGAATACGATCCGGAATGAACATCAGTTGAGCCCGGTATCAATCAATTATGTACAGCCTGCATTTATATCACAACAGTATCAGGATAGTATTGTAAAAAATCCGTCACTGGCAAAAGCCGTCGAAAAGCAGTTTATACTGGGCGCTACGTATAACTATAACTTTAGCCAGATACAGGATAATATTTTTACAACAGGTATTTATTTTAACGGCAATGCGGACATCTCCGGAAATATTGCCGGCCTGCTGACAGGAGCCAATGCAAAGGCCGGAAAGCCGGGAACTATCCTGGGGGCACAGTTTAGCCAGTATGTACGTCTCGAAACAGATTTCCGGTATTATAAGCAGTTAGGAAAAAAGAGCGTACTGGCAAACCGGGTGATTATTGGGGCATCTGTTCCTTATGGAAACAGTGTGGCGTTACCATTTGTGAAACAGTTTTTTGCCGGTGGCAATAACAGTGTGCGTGCTTTTCGCAGCCGTTCACTTGGTCCCGGCTCTTACGCGCAGCCGGCAACCAGTAATTTTTTACCAGACCAGTCGGGTGATATAAAACTTGAGTTCAATACGGAGCTGCGGGCACAGTTGTTCAGCATAGTGCATGGGGCCATCTTTGTAGATGCCGGTAATATCTGGCTTTATAATGAGGATCCCACAAAACCCGGAGCACAGTTCAGCAGTCGCTTTTTAAAAGAGCTGGCAGTGGGTGCCGGGGCCTGCCTCCGGTTTGATATCTCTTTTCTTGTATTACGTTTCGATCTGGCATTTCCGCTGAGGAAACCTTCGCTGCCGGATGGCGAAAGATGGGTGATCAATCAGATCGCCCTGGGCAAATCGGCCTGGAGAAAAGAGAACCTGATTTTTAATATCGGGATAGGGTATCCTTTTTAAAAAAGAGGTCCGAGCTGTCTGTATTGCTGATTACCAGCGGAAGCCGATGCCGGCTGAAAAGTTCAATGAATTTATTTTCTGGCTTGCAGAACCGGTGACGGTGGATTGCTGAATAGAAAAAGGAATCTCTCCGAAGCGGCCCTGAGTTGTGGTAAGGCGTGCTCTCACACTGCTGAAACTGACACGTGAGCTTCCGATATATGAGATCGCTGCTGTCAGAAACAGTTTCTGATTGAGCTGATGATAGATACCAGCGGTACTGCTGTATCCCAGTCCGGTGCCTGAAGCTCCTTTTTGGTCCAGGTAAGCAGAAGCAGTATCGGTCACACTTTCTCCCTTGATTGCCGGTAGTTTTAAATGCAATAAGCCGGCCTGCAGACGTATAAATGGCCTCCACTTTTCAGGAGTGCCTGCATTCAGCTGGGCTCCGACCAAAAAGAAACCGGCAAACCATGATTTTTTTTCGAATTGCCAATTGGGATAGGTTTTATAGGCATTACCTGGCAGAGGCATATTAGGACCGGTGCCGGTAAACAGGCCAGAGGCAATTGGAGTGGTAGAAAACTCTTTTTCAAGGGCTGATGTGTTTAAGCGGTGTTGCTGAACTTGTATAGTGGTGACAAAACTCCATTTTTTCTGCAGAGCGGTAGTATAGGTAAAAGCGATATGAGGGCCGGTACGGGCAAATCCTGAACCGGAGTTACTGGCGTCTGTATTACCAAATGGGTTTAATGGGAAAGCAGGGCCGGCATTAATGGAGAGGCTGCCCTTACCGGTCACGGGCGACTGGGCCTGCAACAGTGAGCATAAAAATAAGGCGGCAGTAGAAAATAGTGTTTTTATCATGGTAAGGCAGTCTTGTTCTTAAAGGTATTGGTTTTTTCGAGAAACTGGCCGAGCGAAGGGTTACACAAAATGTATTATACATTTTGTGTAACACATTTTGTATATTTGAGAATGCCAATTATAAACCCATTTCCTGTAACGGGCTATCACGGACCGGCCTATTTCTGCAACAGGCAGGCAGAAACAAAACGCCTGCATGATAATGCACGCAATGGGGTACATAGCACATTGCTGAGTATACGGCGGATGGGTAAAACGGGACTACTGAATCATCTTTTTTATAAGCTGAATGCCCGCCGTGATATTTACTGCATTTATGTAGACATCTATGCAACACTTAATCAGACTGATTTATTGGGTCAACTGAGTACAGCTATTTTGCAAACTTTTCCGCCCCGCAAGGGAATTGGAAAACAGGTGATGGAATTTATTACGGCATTGAGGCCAGTTATCAGCTATGACAATCTTACCGGCAAACCAGAGGTTTCTTTCCATTTTGCTCAAACCCGCCAGCAGGAACAGTCCCTGGGCAGTCTGCTCCGTTTCCTGGATAGCCTGGACAGGCCGGTATTGCTGGCAATAGACGAGTTTCAGCAAATCGCAAGCTATCCGGAGAAAAATACAGAGGCGTTGCTTCGTACGCTGATCCAGCCATTACGCAATACCCGGTTTGTTTTTAGCGGGAGCAGCAAACATGTTTTAATGCAAATGTTTGCAAGTAATAAAAGGCCTTTTTTTGGCTCTGCACAATTGGTTGAACTAAAGCAGATACCCCAGGCAGACTATGAGAGCTTTATCAGGCAACATTTTGCAGGTAACCGGCGAAAAATTGATGATCCGTCGCTGCAGTTTATCTGTGAGTGGACCAAACTGCATACCTATTACACACAGGTGCTTTGCAATCGGTTATTTGCCGATGGACATACCCGGATCGATCTTGGAATAACGCAGGCCACATGCAGTCAGTTGCTAAAGGAGCAGGAGGCTCATTTTTTCCAATACAGAAATCTGCTGACCGCAATACAGTGGCAGGCTTTGCTGGCCATTGCCAAAGAGGATAAGCTGTATCAGCCCCATGCAAGAAATTTCATTACAAAGTATAAATTAGGAACTCCTTCCAATGTAAAAAGAAGTCTGGAGGCTCTGCTCGCCAAAGAGATGATCTTTCAGGATCAGGACGTAGCCGGAAACTATTACCGGGTATATGATTGTTTTCTTGCAAGATGGCTGGAGCGTCAATAATTTCAAGTGATCCGCCAGTTAACAAATTATACATTTTGTATAACACATTTTGTATAATTTTCATCAACCCGTAAAAATCTCCTTTACACCCGCACTTCCAAAACCTGTTGTTTTAAACGGCTCTCCTCTGCTTTAAAACACAATAAATGACTCTCAATAGAAGCCTCAATAGTGCTGGTCAATAAACTGGCATCGTGCTGGGCTACCGCCTGAATCCAATCCGCTACCAATCGCCAGTCGCCCCCTCCATGCCCTTCATTACGATAGTTCTCCACTTCCTGCACAATTGTTTCATACCGCTTTACTTTATCAGTCCGGAAGTCATATACACTCAATTGATCCATATCGCCTTCAATATACCCCATACTGCCCATGATTCTTGTACGGCGCCCGCCAAACGGTGTGAATGCTTCCATACTAAAGCTGGCTGTTATATTTCCTTCAAACAGGATATTTGCTGTATAATGATCACACTGGTCATTTTCCATTCTGTATACACAACGACCATAATCTGTGGTACGCAAATATGTGAGAATTGCCTCCCCCTGGAGTTTTTTCTTTTCGGGAAGGTCAAACACATAAGTACGTTGCCGTTTGCGATAATAAAGCTTAAGGGCGGAGTAAGGACAACTGGCCTCTACTGTGCACCCGTCTGTACAACGGGCTTTGCTTCCCTTTGGTGCATTTTCTTTTCGGAACCATTTCAGGCTACCAAATGCCTGAATCTGCTGTGACTCCCTGCCAAGTAACCACCGGATTATATCCAGGTCATGGCAGGATTTTGCAAGAATAATGGGTGTGGTGGCGGTGCTGCTGTTCCAGTTTCCCCGTACATAGGAATGAGCCATATGTGTATGTTCGATTGGCTCAAGATGCTGCAGACTGATAATTTCCCCAATACTTCCACTACTCAGCAGCTCTTTCAGCTTTACAAAATAAGGGGCATAACGCAGCACATGACAAACAGCTACAATACGACCGGTTTGCCGGGCCAACTGCAGTATATCGCGGCATTCTTTTTCGGTGGGGGCAATAGGCTTCTCCAGCAGAATGTCATAACCCAGCTTCAGTGCCTGTATGCAGGGCTCATAGTGCAGATGATCTGATGTGGCGATAATGACAGCATCGGCAAACCGCGGACGGGCAAAAACATCCTGCCAGTTGCTGAAACGATGAGCTTCCGGAATATTATGTTTTATTGCATACTTTTCATTGCGCACTGCAACAGGTTCAGCTACACCAATAATATTTAACTGCTCCGGGTATTCCAGCGCATAATCTCCATATACATTACCTCGTGCGCCAGCACCTATGGTAATCGCTGTAACGGGTTTGTTTAATTTTTTGTGACGCGGGTCGTCCGGTAAGATCAGCGGTTCGCCGGTTTCATTTTTGCCCCATAAAGAGAAAGGGAAAAAAGTACCCCCAACCGTAATGCCAAATGCTTTAAGAATTTTACTGCCAGACCATCTGGAAGAAGACATGGTAACATAGTTTGATGAAACGGATCAACTGAAGCCGGTTAGCATCTGATTAAAGTTAACCATAAATGACCAACCGTATTGCGTTGCAATGTATCTATTCAAATGTCACACCAGTTTTTATAAACCAGTATCTGCTCATATAAACAAAGCAAAAGAGCGTAAACATGGGAGATGGTCTGGAATGTGATTTGAAATTTTAATGGCATTCTAATTTTTGCGTTAAACCGCTATTAAATCAACTCAATCAATTACTTATGAACAATCGAAAAAACCTGTTGTCTTGTTTTATGCATGCTCCTGTTTGATCAGGTAACCATCGGCTGTTTTCTTTGTTGTAAGCCCGAAACAAACCAACTTATTATGCAAATCCTCCTTGTGGAAGATGAACCAGCTGTAGCCAGTATGCTTAACAAAGGATTGGCAGAAGAAGGTCATACCGTAACAGTAGCCCCCGATGGAAGACTGGGCCTGGAAATGGCAACAAACAATAATTATCAGGTTATCATACTCGATGTAATGCTGCCCGGCCTCAATGGTATTGAACTGTGCCGGCAGTTACGGAAAAATGAAAACCATACGCCGATTCTCATGTTGACTGCTCTGGGCACAACGGATAACCTGGTAACAGGTCTTGACGCCGGAGCAGACGATTATATTACCAAACCGTTTAAGTTCCGGGAATTATCAGCACGCCTGCGCTCCCTTTCACGCCGCGGTCAGTCTGCCGAACCCGAAAGAATACTGCGGCTGGCCGATCTTGAAATGAATCTTACTGCCCGGATTGTAGAAAGATCGGGTCAGCAATTGTCGCTGACGGCTACCGAATATCGCCTTCTGGAATACCTCATGAAAAATAAAGGACGCGTATTGTCGCGTCTTGACCTCCTTGAAAATGTGTGGGGAATAGATTTTAACCTGGGTACAAATGTGGTAGATGTATATGTAAACTATCTGCGGAAAAAAGTTGAACGAAGCCAGTTTCCGAAACTTATACATACAGTGATTGGCATGGGCTACACGATGAAGGAGCCTGCTGCATGAAAATACAAACACAAACGGCGTTACTGTTTACCATTCTTGCAGCAGCAGTTATTTTGCTGCTGAATGCTGTAATATATTATGCTGCCACCCGCGATACTGCTGATGATTTCAAAAAAAGACTGGAGCTGCGTACAATAGTAGCGGCAAAAATCTATTTCGAAAAAGATACCAGTTCATCGGCCGCCTATAATGAGATCAGGGAACAATATCTGGAAATATTGCCCGGTGAGCGGGAATATATGTTTAAAGCCAGTGCTGATACACACCAGGTGGACCGGATGCCTCCTGTGCCGGCATCTTATTTACAGGAAATAAAAAAGGCAAAAGGAAAAACCGTTTACTACCGGCAGGGAGATATTCACTTTGCTGGCATCTTTTATCAGGCCGGCAGTGACAGCTATTATATTATTAAATCTGCAGTAAATGTATATGGACTGCAGGCATTAAAAAACCTGAAGCGGATTCTTTTAATAGCATTTATTGGTAAAGTGGTGCTGGTATTTACCGTAGGGATTTACTTTTCACGGAAAGCATTTAAACCATTCAGGGATATCATAGCACGGGTAAAAAACATAGGTGTGGAAAATCTCTCGCTGCGGCTCTCTGAAAAGAGAGGCAGGGATGAAATCGGTGAATTGTCACGAACATTCAATGGCATGCTGGATCGCCTGCAGACGGCTTTTGATATTCAGAATAACTTCGTGAGCAGTGCATCACATGAATTGAAAACACCGCTTACTGCAATAATAGGAGAAGCTGAAATTGTACTTTCCAAAGAGCGGGATGCCGTTACATACAGGCAAACACTTGAAGTAATACTGAAAGAGGCAGAAAAACTGGAAGCAATGACCACCGCATTGCTGAGTCTTGCGCAATCGGGATTTAACAACAACCGGGAAAAATATGAGCCCGTCCGCCTAGATGAACTATTATATGAAATACGTGAAACCATTCAGCGAATAAATCCTTCGAGCAATCTGAAACTGGAAATGCAGGATTTGCCCGCAAGCATGGAGGGCCTGGTAGTAATGGGCAATCCGCAATTGCTGAAACTGGCAATAAGTAATGTGATTATGAATGCGTGTAAATATTCCAGCAATCAACCCGTAGGTATTAAGATAAGTTCCAATCAGCAGCAACTGCGCCTGGATGTATCAGACAGCGGAATCGGCATTCCTGATGCGGAACTCAAACACGTGTTCGTGCCATTTTTCCGTGCTTCAAATACCGGTCCCTACAAAGGTTACGGAGTTGGGCTTCCGCTGGCACTCAATATTATACGGCAACATCATGGTAATATTTCAGTAGCATCCGATGAAGGAAAAGGAACAAGAGTAACCATTCTGCTTCCTCTTGCAGAGTGCTGATAAC
Source organism: Chitinophagaceae bacterium (assembly GCA_047600605.1). GTDB lineage: Bacteria > Bacteroidota > Bacteroidia > Chitinophagales > Chitinophagaceae > CAYMZZ01. The sequence continues at coordinate 818,244 of JASGKK010000003.1, forward strand.
TTCTAATACTATTCTTATTCTTCTTTTAAAGAAACCTAATTGCCTGCTTAGTACTTTATAATCTCTGTGATGAATTTTTGTACTCTACAATTCGTCAACCTATAAAGTATTATTCATGAGAAATGTATTAATCCCAACTGACTTTTCGATTGAGTCTCTGCGACTGGCAGAGCAGGCCCTGGAAGCCCTTGATGATCAAACCATGACCATCACACTGTTTCATGCATTTGACATTAGCGGATTTGCACCCGATATGCTCGGCAACTCCCGCAGATTACCTTATGGACATTTGCTTACAGATGCTTTCAGGATTGCATGTAAGCGATTAAAGGAAAATTACCCGCAAGTACTGCAAGGCATCCACATACGGCATATGTATGGGAACAACAATGCCGTTTTCCGGAATTTTATCGATGCGCACGATATAGACATGATCGTGTGCCCGGATAATTATGTGTTTACTACGGTAACTCCCCAAAGTATAAACCCGATATATCTTTTTGAAAAATCAGGAACACCTCTTCTATCCAATCTGCGCCGTAAGCGCACAGTGGTTTATTCAGCCGCGCCACTGGCAGAAACAGCTGCGATACTTATTAACTGAACCAGTCGTATAGAACGACAACTCAGGAGCCAATAGACACTGCTGCAAACTGATATAAAGTATGCTGTTAAAAAAGAACATTCCATTTACATATGTACTGGGCAAAATAAAGAAGGAGCTCTTTATTATCACCCTTTATACTATTGCTATTGCGATTCTTTATGAAAACTATCATATTACAAGAATCACCATTCCTATTGCGATACCGGCTATCATGGGCACGGTAATATCGCTGCTGCTTGGCTTTAGGAGCAACCAGGCTTATGATCGCTGGTGGGAGGCCCGGCATATCTGGGGAAGTATTGTGAACGACTCCAGAACATTTGCCCGGCAGATACTTTGCTTTACTGAAGTAATGTATGAAGGAGATGAAATACACCAGTGGAGACAGCGTATGATCAGAAGACAAACTGCCTGGTGTTATAGCCTGGGACAAGCGTTGCGCGGACAAAATCCTGTACGGGGAATTGACCGGCTGCTCACGCGGCAGGATATGGATTTTATCCGCCACTACGATCATGTACCCGGGGCTTTGCTAGAACTTCATGCACGCGATTTGCGCCTGGCACTTGAAAACGGATGGATAAACCGGTTTCAGCAGGTAGAACTTGACAGGACAATCAGCCGTTTATGTGATGCGATGGGTAAATGTGAACGGATCAAGAATACCGTATTTCCGGTTACCTATAGCATGTACATACATTTTTCCATGTTGTTGTTTATCGCATTGTTGCCTTTTGCAGTAATACAATATTTCGGTATGCTGGAAGTGCCGGTGGTAGTAGCAATTGCTACCTCCTTTTTGCTGATCGAAAAAATGGCCATTCACCTGCAGGAGCCATTTGAAAATAAGCCTACGGATACACCGATGACCAGTATTGCCCGTACCATTGAGAAGAACCTGTCGCAAATGCTCCGTGATCAGCAGATCCATGAAGACAAAGAAGCAATAACAGGTTTTTATGTTTTATAATTAAAACAGCCATGAAAAACAGAGCCAGTCATTCTGAATTTTGATGCGAGAAACATGATCTTCCACCTTATGATAACCTGCCGCCGGTAACTTTAGTTTGCCGGCGGTTTTGTGTGCAGTTTTAATACCTGGTCTGCGAAATCATAACAGGCTGTACGTACAGCATCCAGATCATGTGATTTAATATGCGAGCCTATTACATGGTCGCCCGTATTGGGAAGGGCTACCTGGCGCCGGAGACTGTCAGGTGTACCGAGCTGGCGGAACATACGCTGCATGGCAGATACCTTAACTACCGGATCCTGGTGGTCTTCATCTTTATAATAGTAAAGCAGGAGAACAGGTTGTTTTACCCGGGCGAATAGTCCGGCCTTCATAGAAGTTTCCAGTAATTCTTCGAGTTGCACGGCCGCTTCCATCCGGTACCGGTAATTCCAGTACTGGCGATAGATAGCGGTGGTATCAGCTGATTGATTATACTCTCCTTTTACGAGGTGTGCAATTTGTAATCCCCAGGGATTGTTGAGCAACCATGCATTTGGATCATTGATGGCGATATTGGGTGAAAACAAAAACAGGGCAGCAATATCCGGGTACTGGGCAGCCAGTTTTAAAGCGAGTGTGCCGCCGGTAGAGGTGCCTACAAGGATTACTTTATTTCCCAATTGCCTGCCAATAGCATAAGCCTGTTTGGCAGACTCCCAGAGTTTGTCGGCAGTAAGGCTGACCAGCGGTTCTGTAGTATCGATGCCGTGTTCTGCCAGACGTGAGAGGTAAAGATTATATCCATATCGCTTAGCCAGTTCTTTATGAATGGGAGCGCCTTCTTCCTGGCTGGCCGAAAAGCCGTGCAGGTATACAAAGGCATATTCGGTTTTTTGCTTTAATGAATCATTGGCCCATATGATACGTGCTTCATTGTCGGGCTTGAGCCGATGACGGCTTTCGCCAGCCGCCACCAGGCTATCGAGCGCACTGCCGCTGGCAGTAACCACAGGTAGCTGGGCCTGGTACAGGGGCGGGCTGGGGCGTGGCCCCAGAAAATAAATCACGATAAGGATTAAAACGATGACTGCTAACCATTTGAGAAATCGCATGGGAAACCGTTTTGTTAAAGCTACTTCAAATTAATGGCAAGCCCAGATGAACAATGGATTAATTATTAACGGCATTTGCTACCCCGGCTGAATTGATGTACCTTTGCCGCCTCAAAAAGCGGGCAATCCGGAAAAGAATCGACAGGATGTGTAGAATTGGGACTGGATACCACTTTCACAGCGTTGATTGCCACAGCTTTGGGCTTTGTCATTGAGCTGGCAAATATCGCCCCCAGATTCGGAAATTGTTATTGTGCTTTAGGATAAACTGTTTACATCGGTAAAAACAGACCCGATGTGCGGATGGTGTGGGTAAGTTGAACGAAAAATGATAAGGACGACCAAAGGGTCATAAATACTCATTATGCAAATCAGAAATATAGCCATTATTGCGCACGTTGACCATGGTAAGACTACACTGGTTGACAAGATCCTTCATGCCACCAAGGTGTTTCGGGATAATCAGGAAACCGGTGAGCTGATCATGGACAGCAACGATCTGGAGCGCGAGCGCGGGATCACTATTTTTAGTAAGAACGCAGCCGTAACGTACAAGGATGTTAAGATTAATGTGATTGATACTCCTGGTCACGCCGATTTTGGTGGTGAAGTGGAGCGTGTACTCAAAATGGCTGATGGGGTAATCCTGCTGGTCGATGCTTTTGAAGGACCCATGCCGCAAACACGGTTTGTGCTGCAGAAAGCCCTTCAGCTGAGCCTGAAGCCAATTGTGGTGATCAATAAGGTAGATAAACCCAACTGCCGTCCCGACGAAGTGCATGATGCTGTATTTGAACTTTTCTTTAATCTGGATGCCACTGAAGAGCAGCTCGACTTCCCTACTTATTATGGTAGTGGCAAAAACGGCTGGTTTAACGACAGCCTGACCCAGATCGATAATATCAATCCGCTGCTTGATGGAATCCTCAAGCACGTGCCCCCTCCCCGTGTATCCGAAGGTTCTCTGCAGATGCAGATTACTTCACTGGATTATTCCTCATTCCTGGGTCGTATCGCTATTGGTAAAGTGGGCCGCGGTTCTATCCGGGAAAATCAGCCGGTAGCATTGATGCAGGCCGATGGTACAGTACGGAAGACGCGAGTGCGCGAGCTGTATGTATTTGAAGGGATGGGCAAGAAAAAAGTGAGTGAGGTTGTAGCAGGTGACCTGTGTGCTGTGGTAGGTATTGAAGATTTCAATATTGGCGATACCATTGCTGATGCTGAAAACCCCGAAGCACTGCCAGTGATCAGTGTGGATGAGCCTACGATGAACATGTTGTTCTCGGTAAATAACTCACCATTCTTTGGCCGCGATGGAAAATTTGTGACCTCCCGTCACCTGCGTGATCGCCTGATGAAGGAAACAGAGAAAAACCTGGCTCTGAAAGTAGTGGATAGTGAGGAAGGTGATAGCCTGGTAGTGTACGGCCGTGGTATCCTGCACCTGGGTGTACTGATTGAAACCATGCGTCGGGAAGGATATGAGCTTACTGTAGGTCAGCCACAGGTAATTGTAAAAGAGATCGATGGTAAAAGGTGCGAGCCTTATGAGGTGCTGGTGGTAGATGTGCCGCAGGAGTTTGCCTCCAAGGTAATTGACCTGGTTACCCGTCGTAAGGGTGAGATGCTGGTAATGGAAACCAAAGGAGAAATGCAGCATCTTGAATTCGAAATCCCTTCACGCGGACTGATCGGACTGCGTACGCAAATGCTGACAGCTACAACAGGTGAGGCCGTGATGGCGCACCGCTTCAGCGAATACAAGCCCTGGAAAGGAATGATCCCCGGTCGCAACAATGGCGTATTGCTGTCGAAGAATACAGAAAAAACAACTGCGTACTCTATTGATAAATTACAGGATCGTGGTACTTTCTTTGTAGATCCGGGCGAAGAAGTATATGCAGGACAGGTAGTGGCGGAAAATATTAAACCCGGCGACCTGGTCGTGAACGTAACAGAAGCTAAAAAACTCACCAACCACCGCGCCAGTGGCAGTGACGATGCTACACGCATCGCCCCCAAAACGCTGATGACCCTGGAAGAATGTATGGAATACATTCAGCACGATGAGTGTATTGAAGTCACTCCCAACTTCATCCGCATGCGTAAAGTGATCCTGGATGAGAATGAGCGCCAGAAACAAAGCAAAAAAATGAGTGCCGAAGCACTCTAGTATACAGAAGTTAGTATCAACAACTAATTCAGCATCCGCCCGTATCACCCAATTGGGTTACGGGCGGATTTATTTTATCAGGGCATTGCCTTGATCTTTGTGAGCAGCTTTTCTGCCTGTTCCGGATTTATTTTGACCAGCTTCTGGTAAACTTCCTGCGCATTGCTTTTTTGTTTCAGTTCAATCAATGTAAGCCCTTTATAATAATAGGCCAGCATGGTTTCCCGGATAGCCAGTGAGCGGTCAAATGCACTGAGGGCATCATAATATTGCTTGAGCCCATAATAACTGTAACCCAGTTCCGTATGGTATTGTGGTGTTTTAGGGCTGATGTCAATCGCTTTCTTTAACTGGATAATAGCATCGTTGTAGCGTTCTTTTTCATTAAAATACCAGGCCATACCATAATAAGAATTCGTGCTCTTGGGGTTTAACTCTACTGCTTTACGGTACTGATCAAAAGCATTGTCAGGTTCTTTGGTAAGCATACGATATACATCGCCCAGACCGGTATAGGCAGTGCTGTTTTCGGGATCAATATACTGGGCTGTTTTATAGGCATCGATCGCTTCGGCAGACTTATTGAGCTTATAATAGGCATAACCCAGTTCGTTGTAGGCTTTGAGAAACTTATTATCGATCAGCGTGGCTTTTTTCAAAGACACAATTGCCTTTTCATAGTCTGCTACTTCTACTTCACAATACCCCTTTCTGTACCATGCCAGCGCCGATACATCTTCTTCTTTGGCCCGGCTGACATATTCATTGAAATAGGTAAGTGCAGATTTGTAATCACTGAACTGCTCAAAGTAAAGATGTCCCATTTGCCGGTAGGCAGATGAATATTCTTTATTCATTTCAAGGCAACGCAGGTAATTGCTTTTGGCACCTTCCTTATTGTTGAGAAACTGATTGGCGTATCCCAACTCAAAAAATATCTTGGCCTGATCGCCCAAAAGTGAGAGCGCTTTTTCGAGTGACCTGGCCGCCTCATCATATTTTTTCAACTCGTTGCTGCACCAGCCCAGTTCATACCAGGCCTTACCCATAGAAGGGTCAAGTGCGGTGGCCTGCTTAAACAGATCGGCTGCCTCATCATATTTTTTTTCGCTGCGGGCCTTTACGCCCGAGTCATATAATTCTGTGGCAGTTTTTTGCCGGGCATTGGCCAAAAGGCCCAATAACAGGAGCGTTGTCAGTAATACCGGACGCATACACGTTTATTTGATGATAAAAGTAATATTCACAATGCCGGATTGCAATACCGGAACCAGGGTATAGTGCCTGTCTGGTGAAAGGGGCCGGTTTGCAGTAAACTGCCAAATACTCAACGCCCCTGCCAAATACTCAACCAAAGCCGGCGGGTTCAATATTAAGTGCTAAATTTCAGCGCATTAAACTACCAGGTTATCTGGTAAACCAACGCTGACTGATCTATTTTACCGGATTGGCTATGCTGTCAACCATATACAGGCTCCTGCTATTGTTTGTTTCCATGACTGTCTACCAGCAGCTCATGGGCCAGTCTTTTTCTTTTACCCATCTCAGCACAGTTAATGGACTTTCTGATAATAATGTAAGGTCAATGATCATTGACCGTAAAGGATTTTTATGGATTGGTACGATCAGTGGTCTTAATATTTATGACGGCTACTCTGTCGTGACCTATAAAAAAGAAGACCAGCCGCAGATGGCGTCCAATAATGTAAGTCACCTGACCTGCGATAGCCGCAATCGTGTATGGCTGGGAACTACAGAGGGAGTTACCTGGATCAATGAAAAACGCAATTTTCACCGGGTGATTCTGCAGGATTCTATCAGCAATTTTGGCTGCAAAACCATTCAGGATACCCGCGCTTATGGTATTGTACTATTTACAAGCCTTGGCCAGTTCTATTTTAATGAGAAAAACAGGAAATGGGAGCAGTTGCCCTGGATACCGGAGCATCTTAACTATAACCGCTTTCATGATGCAGACCCATTTGATGATGATCGGATCATCTATGCTACAGATAGTCTCGTAATGGTGCTGGATTATGCGAAAAAGCAGGTGGTCTATCAACAGCCATTTACTGCAGTCTTCAGCCTTTGCCGCTATTCGGAACATGAGCTGGCCATTGGCCAGGAGCATGGTACGGTGCTGATTGCCGATATGCGCACTCATGAAGTAACCCGCCAGTATAAGCTCACCAGTGAGCTGAACGGCCGGGTTATCAATTCAACCATTACGGAGGTAAGGCCTGCAGCTAATGGCGATATACTGGTGGGTACAGGTTTTGCCGGCCTGGTTATTATCAGTAAGTCGGGCCAGCTGTTGCGTTATGCGCATGACCCCATCAACCCCAGTTCGATTGGAGCCAACATGACCTGGCGTGTACTGAGTGGGCGAAATGGTGATATTCTTGTGGGGACCAGTGTGGCTGGGGTAAGCATTTCAAATATATATAACAGACAGGCAGATTATCTGCGCCTCATGACAAATGGCCAGGGCGATTTTTATGATAGCTATGTGAACCGGATGGCGGAAGATGATAACCAGGTGATCTGGATGGGAGCCCTGGAACGATTGATCCGCTGGGACAGAAAAAAGAACCGGTTTGATTTTTATTATTATTTATCAAACCCTATATGGACGGGTGCACAAAACCTGGAAATAAGAGCTGTGTGCATCGACAAAAAGAAACGGGTATGGGTAAGTGCGCATGGCGATGGTGTTGCCATATTTGATCCGCGTACGGAACGTTTTCAAAAGGTGCCACGTGATACTTCTTTGGGCGTTGCCCTTCAGGGTTTATATATTATGGATATGATCCAGGCCAGTGATGGCCAGATCTGGGTGGTGTCTACATTGGGACCCTATACCATAGATCCCGAAACCCTGCGTGCGCGTGCTTTTAAAAACGATCCTGTACTGGGATCGCTGGACGGCAAACGTATGAATGCAGTACTGGAAGACCGTAAACACCGGATCTGGATGGCAAGCAGCAATGGATTGTACTGTTATGACCGGGTCAGCAACAGGCTTGATTACTTTTCCACGGCGCATGGCCTTGCATCGAATGTATGCTATACATTGTATGAAGATGCGGTCGGCCAGGTGTACGTCTGTACGCCTAAAGGATTCAGCATTGTATCGGATGGTCGCATTCAGACATTTACCCGAGAGAATGGGTTGAAATATGATAACTGCGAAGGAGTAGTGACAGACGCTGAAGGCAAGGTATGGATCGCTAATACAAAAGTTATTATCCGCTATGATCCGGAAAAACACAGCATGCAGTATTTTGATCAGAATGCAGGACTCACCCAGGAAGGTTTCAGGGTAGCCAGTTATCTGAAAAGCAGCAACGGAGAGCTGTTGTGGGGCTGCCGCCGGGGTATCACCTATTTTTATCCTCAGCAATTGCTGAATGCGCCCAGCGATCTGAAAGTAAGTATTTACCAGGTAGCCGTCAATGATTCATGTTTTTATATAGGGGGCAATGATGTAGTGGAATTGAAGTATGATAAAAACAGTATCAGTTTTCGTTTTACCGCCAATAATCTGAAAGGGGCATACAATATTCAGTACAGGTATATGCTGGAGGGCTATGAGCAGCAATGGCAAGATGGGCGGGATATACGCGAAGCGCGTTATTCGTCATTGCCCCCCGGCCGTTATATATTCAAAGTAAAGGCGAGCACAGACGGCATTACCTGGAAAGATGCAGATAATGAGTTGACACTGGTAGTACGCCCACCTCTCTGGCAACGCTGGTGGTTTGTGGCAGGAGCCTTTGTGTTGCTGGCAATCTTGCTGGCCTGGATTGTGACCAAACGAAATCGTCAGTTGCGGGAAAAACAGGAAGAGCTGGATGCCGAGCAGGCAATCAATTATTTTGCCTCCAGTATTTATGAAACCAACTCAGTAAAGGCAATTCTCTGGGATGTGGCCAAGAATTGTATTGGCCGGTTACATTTTGAAGACTGTGTGATTTACCTGGTTGATCATGAGCGGCAATTGCTGATTCAACGGGCGGCTCATGGCCCCAAGAGTGCCAACTACAGCGAGATCAATAACCCTATCGAAATCCCGCTGGGTCAGGGTATTACCGGTACGGTAGCCCTTACAGGAAAACCGGAGATCATACCTGACACCACACGCGACCCGCGCTATATAATGGATATGGCGCGCCGCTATTCGGAAATCACCGTTCCTATTATCAGTAATGGCAGAATATGGGGGGTCATAGACTGCGAACACTCAAAAAAAGGGTTCTTTACTCAAAAGCATTTATCTATTCTCACGACAATTGCTTCCTTGTGTGCGAACAAAATCGTGAAGGCAAAAGCGGAGGCTGAAAAAGCCCGGGCAGAAGCCATACTCATGGACACTCAACAAAAAATGGCAGATGTGGAAATGCAGGCACTGCGGGCACAAATGAATCCCCATTTTATTTTTAACTGCCTTAACTCCATTAACCGGTATATCGTAAAAAGCGACCAGGCCACAGCTTCGTTGTACCTGACCCGTTTTGCCAAATTAATACGGCTCATACTCGACAACTCCAACAGTAAATCCGTGACGCTGGCAAATGAAATGGAAGCCTTGCGATTATACATCGAAATGGAAAGCATCCGCTTCGAGAAAAAATTTGAGTACGTCATTTCTGTAGACGATTCAGTACAACCGGATACGGTATATGTGCCGCCACTGATCATTCAGCCGTATGTGGAAAATGCGATCTGGCATGGTTTGCTTCATAAAGAAACAGCAGGGCATTTGTCTGTTCATGTACTCCGCAAGTCGGCTCAGCTGCTGGAATGTGTGATAGAAGATAATGGTGTAGGCCGGCAAAAGGCCCGGGAACTGAAAAGCAAATCGGTATCCTCCAAAAAATCGCTGGGCATGAAATTGACAGAAGATCGCCTGTCGCTGCTCAACAAACAATCGCAACTGGAGTCGTCGGTAGTAGTAGAAGACCTGGTTGACAGCAATGGAGAGCCTGCCGGAACGCGGGTGACTGTAAAAATATCAATTGACACTTAATTCAAAAATGCTATGATAAAGTCTATCCTGGTCGACGACGAAAAGAATGCCCTCGAAATGATGGAGTGGCTACTCAAAACCTACTGTCCTCAGGTAGAGATAGTAGCATTGTGCAATTCGGCCGAAATGGGGATTGAAGCAATCAACCGCTACCGGCCGGATGTGGTATTTCTGGATATTGAAATGCCACGGATGAATGGATTTGATATGCTGGAGCAGTTTGATAAACTTTTCTTTGATGTGGTATTCTGTACGGCGTATGATCAGTTTGCAATAAAGGCGTTTAAGTACAGCGCACTTAATTATCTGCTCAAACCGGTTGATCCGGATGACCTGAAAGCTACCATTGCGCGGATAGAAGAAAGAAAAACAATTCCGACGAAAGAACAATTTGAACTGCTGCTGCAGAATATCAACCAGCCTGTTAAAACGACACCACAGCGTATTGCGCTCACGACCAATGACGGGCTCATTTTTGTTCCTACAGCTGATATCATTTATTGCGAAGCGGAAAGTAACTACACGCATGTGGTACTTACCGGCGGAAAGAAAATCCTTATTTCGAAAGTACTCAAGGAAATTGATGAAGCGCTCAGCGGCCCCGATTTTTACCGGGTACACAGTTCTTTCCTGATCAATATCAACCATATCAAAAAATTTGTACGTGGCGATGGCGGTTATATTGTGATGGATAATGATGCAACGGTGAGTATTTCGCGCAACAGGAAGCAGGAGTTTATGGATCTGTTTTCGCGCTTCTGACTAGCATTTACCTTTTACTCAGTTTTTTTGCCAGCTACTCATTGATATATTATCACCGGCAGATAAGAAAGTAGTTTTGATACTGCTACCGAATAACAGAAGAAGAACCGTACCCTTTTTTTCTTATCAACTACCTTATCAATGAGAAAGCCTGGTTTCTATTTTCTGCTGTGCAGCCTGTTGCTGAACAGTTACGCAGGATATGCGCACCTCACAAAAGATACGATCCAATCAGAAGGCCGTTTTCCCTTTACAGTAAAATTTGATATAGAAAATGCGCGGAGTACGCTGGCTCTGCTGGGTAGCAAACAAGTGTCGGAGAAGGAGCTGGACAACTGGCTTGCATCACCAGGCACCCGGGCTTTGATCAGGAAACTCAACTCCACACCGGCCATTGCCCGCTCGGCAATGATAAAGGCAATAGAAAATAAAAAAGAGGACGCGGACGAAAACAAATACCAGTATGCGCATATCCGGCAGCAACTGAATAGTATGCAACTTTTCCTGAATCGCCTTACACTGTCTGCCGACAGCATTACACGGGCCATCTGCGAAGAGTTAAGACCATTCCGCTCATCTGGCAATGATACGGTGATCCTCTATGGATTGATGGGAGGCTACTCTGCCGGTTTTGCATTTACCAATAACAAATCAGCGTTTTATATGGGGCTCCATTTTTATAAAGGAGATATTACGGGAGTGGCGGTATCGGCAAAGCATGAATTGTTTCACACCATTCAATCGGCCGAATATCGGTTTGAACCCGTTATGGAAAACCTGCGGCAGACAGATTCTGCCTGGGAAGCTCCTTATTATCTGCTCCGTCATCTTTTTCTGGAAGGATCGGCAGAGTTTGTGGCAGATAATGAACCATACTTGAAAACAAGTCCTTACCTGCGGCGCGAACACGAGCATGGTATTGTAAATACTTACCGGCACGAAGCTGTTTTTTACCTGATTGAGCATTTACTGCTCGATGCCTTTTATAAACCTTCGCTGATGGATTTTGGCCAGCTGTACAGTATTCTTTTTGACTGGAACTGGAACAACCCGGCTTACTATGCCGGCAAACATATGATGGCAGTGCTGGTAAAAGAATATGGGCCAGGTTATCTGGAAAAGAGCCTGCGGCGCGATGCGCTCTATTTTATCAGGGACTATATGCAACTGGCTAATAGTGGCCGGATCGCGGGAGCCTATAATTTTTCAGCCGGGTTTCAGCAGTTGGTTGACGCTATGCTGCACCAGGTAGAAAAGCATCAGCCGGCTGCCGGAACGGTAACCCATTGATACCACTCACGATTCCTTATCATTGCCGAATAGGTGCTACCTTTGCACAAAATCCGGCAGTGATGAAAAAGTGGCTTATGGCGTTATTCCTGGTGACCAGTCTGAGTATGCTGGAGCCAGTTTCTGCTCAGTGTTCAATATGTACAAAAACAGCACAGCAGCTGGGTGAAAAGCCGGCCAAGGCGCTCAATACAGGTATTTTGTACATGGCCTTTACCCCTCTTCTGATAATCGGTTATATCGGTTATCGCTGGTGGAAGAATAATCGCGCGGAATAATCCCCTTTAATAGACAGAAAGCAGGTATTTGCCGATCCCATTAACGGCCCAGGTAGTCTTTTCGCGGATAGCCCGGTTCATAAGCTGAAGGTTTGACTCTTCCATAGATCTCGATGCCTCGCGATGGTGCAGGTGATAGCAGATGCCTCCCAGTTTAAGAAACCGTTTCCTGATACCGACATTCATTAAGCGGATGGCAATTTCACTATCCTCGCGTCCCCAGCCGGTAAAGTCTTCATTGTATCCGTTAATGGCCATGATATCCTCTTTCCAGAAAGCCATATTGCAGCCTTTTACATAATAAAGATGGCGGCCTTTATTTTTATACCGGGTGGCCAGAAAATGCTGTGCCCAGGGTACACGCAATTGGTTAAAGAAATTGCGGTTGCCTATCACTTTTAATTTATCTGCATAGGCGTTGTTGATAAGCAGGGCTGTGTTTTTAGAAGAGAGCATGGTGCGGCTTCCTGTTGTAAAAGCCCCTTTTTGCCGGAAGGCAATATGATCTTTTACAAAGTGGCGGTGCAACTGCAGGTCGCCATCGATCTGAATCAGGTATTCACCTGTGGCTGCGGCCATGCCTTTGTTGCGGATGCTGGCAAGACGAAAGCCTTCGTCGGGGTGCCAGACATGAATAAGCGGAACAGGAAAATCCTTCTTAAGGCATTCAATGAGAGCAGTGGTCTCCGGGCCAGAGCCATCGTCGCAGACAATGACTTCTTTGGGCAAGACCGATTGAACGCACACGCTGTCCAGGCATACTTTCAGCGCTGCCGGCCAATTGTATGTGGAAATTAATAAAGAGGTATTGGACATAATGGTAGTTGAAGCAAAATAGGGAAATTCTATTATATAGTAAAAAGTTACAGCTGTATTAATTTGCTTAACAACCAACTTCATCCAACCGTTGCAGCAAGACTAGATAGTTGAAAGCCGGAAGCAGAGTTTAAGCCGTGAAAAGAAAGCCACTTTTTTCTTTTTTTGCCAAAAAAGCCATCTCTGGTTGGCAAATAAAAAGACAAATAACCGCCAGGAAAAAATAGTATTGGAAGCTGTTTTTTCCATGAGTTTACCCAGTTTATGGAGGAATGCTGCATCTGTACTGCTCAGACCGTTTACTTGCTCAAACTCTTTATTATGGTTGGCAACCATGCTGCGAAACCGTGCAATATTTTCTGTTGAGCTGATATCCAGTTCTGAGGCAGTAGATGCATTATGGTCGTGTACACGCTGAAAGGTGAGTGTTTCGGGCAGGTAAGCTACTCCGCCACTGCAGGCAGCGGCTATGGCGGCTTTCCAGTCGTAGTAAACCATATCGGATGTGGGGAAGATCTTTTTGAGTAATTCCCTTTTCAGGATCAGTGAATGACCGCTGATGGTATTGAAGATGGCAAGTTTCCGGACATCATTCCCTTCAAAACGCCGGTATCCTTTTCGCGGAACCCCCGACATATGATCAATATCTCCTTCAAAACGCTGCGAATCGCAATAGACCAGTTGTACCCCAGCCGGCCAGAACTGCATCAGGCGCTCAATCTTTTCCGGATGCCATATATCATCCTGGTCTGAAAAGGCAATAAAATCGGCACTGGCAAGACTGCAGGCCCGTTCAAAATTTTTGGCAATGCCAAGGTTGACTGAATTACGATAGGCTTTTACCCGTGAGTCGCGACGGGCAAATTCGTTGATCTGTTGCCAGGTATTGTCAGTGGAGCAATCATCCACTACAATAATTTCCAGATTACTGTAGGTTTGCCCGCAAATGGTCTGAAGCTGCCGGGCAACATATGGTTCACCATTGTAGGTGCACATTACAATACTGACAGAATCAGCCTCCATCCGGATTTAGTTTTATATCTCTGATAAATCTAAACAGATTAAAATTACCGTCAGCCAGTTGCTGACGGATAAGCGATGAAAATTTTTCCAGATCATAAGCTCTTAATTGCAGCCGCTGTAAAATGTAAATGGCTTTTATTGCCAGCAGCCTCACTTTTTTTTCTACGCTTATCTGGGCCTGATGTTGCAAAATTTGTTCCAATAATTCAGTAATGCCAGTACCGGAAATAGCTACTGTTTTTACTACAGGTACCATGCGGGATAGATGCATGGAACTCCGCAGGTTTTTGATAAAGTGGTCAGCGTCAGGACGATCACTTTTATTGACCACAAAAACATCTGCTACTTCCATAAGGCCCGATTTCATGTTTTGCACTTCATCGCCCGATTCTGGTACCAATACCACAACCGTCGTGTCTGCCAGTCCGGCAATTTCAACCTCACTCTGGCCTATGCCAACCGTTTCGATAAGGATATAATCAAACCCTACCGCCTGCAGTACGGCCGTGATCTCTATGATCATTTGATTTAATCCACCCAGGCTGCCACGGCTTGCCAGTGACCGGATATATACATTGGGGTGATTGTGCCATTGATTCATGCGGATACGATCGCCCAAAACTGCGCCCATGCTGAAGGGTGATGAAGGATCCACGCAGATGATGCCTATCTTTTTATCAGCCTGTACCAGGTTGCCTATCAATGCATCTACCAAAGAGCTTTTACCGGCACCCGGAGGTCCTGTGATACCAATTACAGGAGCCTGCGGAGCAGGCAGGCTTTGCAGAAAAGCCATATATCCTTCCTGTTCATTTTCAACCAGCGATATACACCGGGCCAGTGCACGCCTGTCGCCTGCCTGTAGTTGTAATAATAGTGACTGCCACATAGACTATTAATATACTGCAAGGTATTGCTAAAAAAAGGCGTGGCAAACAAGGTAATGAAACCCGAGAAACAGGTAAACGATTACCGGTAAACGGGCCTGATGACCCGATAATACTCTTTGCCGTAAAAATTGCAAAAGGGAATACCTTTGAATGTATGACCAATTTCATTCCCATTTTCCCATTAGGAATTGTGGTATATCCGGGAGAGCAGCTCAACCTGCACATTTTTGAGCCCAGGTACAAACAACTGATCAATGAATGCAGGGAACAGAATAAACCATTCGGTATTCCTACTGTGATTGAAAACCGTCTGCAGGATTTTGGCTCACTGGTAGAGATTACTGAGATCGTGCAGGTACATGAAAATGGGGAAATGGATATTCGTACACGCGGACAAAGAGTGTTTCGTATCCTGGAAGTGATCCGCAACATTCCTGATAAACTCTATAGCGGTGCGATCGTTAATTATCCTAATAACAGGGAGCAGGGCAATATAGAGCAAATGCGCGCGGTGATGGCGGGCTTACGGGAACTGCACCGCGTAATGAATCTGAATAAGGATTTTGCAAAACCCGATGAGCAGCTCAGCATTTATGATGTGGCACACCATGCCGGCCTGTCACTCGAGGAAGAATATGAGTTGCTGGGCCTCCTGGATGAACGTCAACGCCAGGAATATCTGAAACGCCACCTTGCCAAAGTATTGCCTATGCTGGCTGGGCTGGAGCAATTGAAAGAAAAGGTAAAACTAAACGGTCATTTTAAAAACCTCGAAGGTTTCGATCTGAAGTAGATCAACTAATTCCTTATTTTGCCCTCATGTCTGTTACACTTTGTTTTGATTTTGGTAATACCCGCCGGAAAGTGGCGCTTTTTGAAAATGCGGAGATCAGACGCGTGGAAATACTGGAAGACGATGCTGAGGCAACTATTCAGCGACTGCTGGATACCTATAAACCCGACAAAACGATCCTGTCATCGGTCATTGAGCATAATGCGGGTATCGAGACCCTGCTGGCAGCCGGTAGTCGTTTTCATAAGCTGAGTCACTTGACCAGGTTGCCATTTACCACTCCGGTGGGCAAACCCGAAACAATCGGGGCAGACCGGCTGGCGCTTGTAGCCGCGGCAGTACATTTCCATCCCGGTAAGCATAACCTGATCATTGCCCTGGGTAGTTGTATTACTTATAACTTCTGTAATAAATATAATGAGTTTATTGGCGGGGGAATTTCTCCAGGTCTCGAAATGCGCCTCAAATCACTCAATTATTATACGGCTAAGCTGCCACTGGTAAAAGCTACCTCGAATGTGCCCCTCATGGGTTACGACACCAATACCAATATCCAGAGTGGGGTGGTATTGGGCATGGTCTATGAAATGGATGGTTTTATAGATGAATACCGTCAGAAATTCGACAACTTTAACGTGCTGTTAACCGGGGGTGATACGGTCTTTTTGGCTTCACACCTGAAAAACAAGATATTTGCAGACCCTGATTTAATCTTTAAAGGTCTTTATGCCATTAGTGAAGTTAATAACACCTAAGATAATCAACGTGTTAGGTGGTCGGAGGTCTGCATTCAGCTTGTTACTAACTGCTTTTTGTATTCCTGTATTTGCGCAAGATAATTCTCCTTACAGCCGCTATGGCCTGGGCGACCTTGTACCCAATACCAATGTAAACAGCAGAGCGATGGGTGGTGTTTCTGCAGGCTATGTTGACTATTTTTCCATTAATTACAGCAATCCGGCTGCGTTGGCCAACTTCCAGGCACGCCGCCAGGTATCTTCAAAAAAACTGGAATCGGGCAGGGCTATTTTTGATGCGGGTGTTCAGATAGACAGCCGCACGCTGCGTGAACCCAATTCAGTAGGCCGTTTCAATGCCAGCAATATGCTGTTTTCGCATATCATGGTAGGTGTACCCCTGCGCCCCAACTGGGGATTGAGTTTCGGCCTTCGTCCTATTTCGCGCATCAGCTATAAGATCAGTCGTTTTGCACGCCTTACAGATCCCAATACCGGTTTGCCGATCGACAGCTCTCATACGCTGAACGAAGGCGATGGAGGTACGTACCTCGTGTCTGCCGGTACCGGTTACAAGATCCGCTTCAGCGATCGCCATTTTCTGAACCTGGGTGTCTCTGGCGGATATATGTTCGGGAAAAAAGATTACAGCAATCGTCTTTCTATCCTGAATGATTCGCTGGCATATAATGCCGGCAACTTTCAGACAAAGACCACTTTTGGGAATATACATGTTGACCTCGGTCTGCAATACACGGCCATACTTAAGCGTACTGCAAAAGAAGAAATAGCCCTTACACTGGGTGCATTTGGTAATACCGAGCAAAAACTGAATGCCAACCAGGATATCATCCGCGAAACCTATGTGTATGATCAGTCAACCGGATATATACGGCTTGACAGTGCGTACGAGCAGCGGGATATAAAAGGCAAAATCATCTATCCGCAAAATATCACTGCTGGGTTTGTACTGGAGAAAAACAGTACTGACCGCTCAAAGCCCTCCTGGCTTATTGGCGTGGATGTGGTACAGCAGAAATGGAGCGACTATCGTTTTTATGGCGAAAAGGATCCTACCCTGCGCAACAAAAAAGAGCTTCGTGTAGGTGGTCAGATCAGACCTGTGTTCAAAAACAATTATTTCAGTAATGTCACTTACCGTGCCGGCTTCTTTGTAGGCACCGATTATATACAGGTAGATAAAAAGCTCCCGTTGTTTGGTGTTACAGCCGGATTTGATCTGCCGGTACGTAAATTCTCGCGTCAGGCCATGTACCAGGAGACCAAGGTAAATATCTCACTGGAGTATATACGCCGTGGCAATAATGACAATCTGCTTAAGGAAAACATGTTCCGTATTTCGGCCGGTTTTGCATTGAGCGATCTGTGGTTTATCAAACGTAAGTTTGACTAATAGCTTTATTGCCGGCTATCTGGTAACTTGCGTATGCGCATGAAAAATCAACAGCCTTTCTTCCAGATGATATTTTGCAGTCTGCTGCCGGTACTGGCAGGCAGCCTGCTGCTATCTTCCTGCGAAAACTCACAGGCCGAAATAGATGCATATACCAAACGGGTTCAAATGCAGGAAGTGGCCCGCGATGTGGAAAGCTATCTGAGCCAGGCCGGAAAAATGAAAGCAAGGCTAAAGGCTCCGCTGATGTACCGGGTTATGAGTGATTCGCAATACCTGGAATTTCCCAACTCACTGCACGTGGATTTTTATGACGACAGCACGCGTATTGAAACATGGCTCGACAGCAAGTATGGCAAATACTTTGAAAACCTCGATAAAGTATATCTGAGAGATAGTGTAGTGATCATTACGCTCAAAGGAGATACCCTCCGCTGTCATGACCTGTGGTGGGATCAGAATAAAGCTATTTTTTATACGGATAGTGTGGCTACCTATCGGTCACCCGGTAATAATATCAGCGGTGGCCGTGGTATGGAAGCTACCCAGGACCTCAAGACGGTGACCTTCAGGTTGCCGTTGGGTAATATGGAGGTCTCTTCATCCGGTTTTGCGGAAGAGCCATGATAAGTATACACTTACTCTTTTCTTTCTGCCCTTCTTATAACAACAAACCCGGCCTTTGCGAGACCGGGGCTGCTGTATTGCATTGAGAGCTAACCATTGGTGTTTTTCCTAAACAGTTTGCTGGCTCAAGTTGGTGAGGTTCTTCACAAGGATATAATGGATTCAAACGGGACGCTTATTTGAGACATCTGTCATACTTGTGTCATCTGTCATCTCGATCAAAAATAGGGTGGGCATTTTATCTACACCAGCGCATTATTGGTCGATTCGGCGGGTAATGAATTTACGGACGGATCGGGGCATCTACCAAGGGATTGAACAACGGTATTGCTGCATTTCCTATCTTCAGACATAAATAAGAAAACTATGTTGTTGAAAGACAAAACCGTTTTCATTACGGGAGCCAGCCGGGGTATTGGCAAGGCTATTGGATTGCGCCTGGCCCGTGAAGGAGCCAATGTGGTGATTGCCGCCAAATCAGTGGAAGAAAATCCCCGTTTGGGAGGAACCATCTACTCCGCAGCAGCCGAAATGGAGGCTGCCGGAGGCCATGGCCTGGGCGTACAATGTGATATCCGTTTTGAAGAACAGGTAGAAGCTGCCATTCAAAAAACGGTGGAGCATTTTGGCGGCATAGACATACTGGTCAACAACGCTTCGGCTATTTCGCTGACGCCAACGGAACAAACAGAAGCCAAACGGTTTGACCTGATGCATTCTATTAATGTGCGGGGCACTTTTCTGGTAACGAAACACTGCATTCCCCACCTGAAAAAATCATCAAACGCACATATTCTCACGCTGTCTCCACCCATATCGCTTCAGCCAAAGTGGCTGGGCGGACATGTAGCCTATACGCTTACCAAATACAGTATGAGTATGATGGCACTGGGCTGGGCGGCGGAGTTTAAGCCGTTTAATATTGCATCCAATGCGCTTTGGCCAAGAACCACCATTGATACAGCTGCGGTCCGCAATCTGCTGGGTGGTGAGGCGCTGGCCCGCATGAGCCGCAAGCCGGAAATACTGGCCGATGCTGCTTTTTATATCTTCTCGCAACCGGCTACCAGTTATTCGGGAAACTGTTTTATCGATGAGCAGGTACTGGCCGCTGCAGGTATTACTGATCTGAGTGATTATGCCGCTGTGCCGGGAGCACAGCTTTATACTGATCTGTTTGTGGACTAATGACTTAGTCAAACAAAAAGGCCATTCCTCCGGAGGGAATGGCCTTTTTTATTTATAAAAAACCTTAACCTGAGTTGATTAACTCCTTGAATTTAAGGAGTTTTTTTGAATGTTGCAACAGCAATTGGTCAAAGTTCTCAGAGGTCTGTGTATTTTATGATATTTATCAAACACGAACAGGTGCCTTTATCCGGCGTGTATTATTGCGTTTTTTCGGGCCTCATCTGTGGGAATAGCAATACATCCTGAATAGAAGGCTGGTTGGTAAGCAGCATACAAAGCCGGTCAATACCAATACCGATACCGGCAGTGGGCGGCATGCCATATTCCAGTGCGCGCAAAAAGTCGTTGTCAATAAACATGGCTTCATCATCGCCCCGTTCCATCAGCTTTACCTGGTCTTCAAAACGCTCACGCTGATCAACCGGATCATTCAATTCGCTATATGCATTGGCGATTTCCTTACCATTGATCATAAGTTCAAAGCGCTCTACCAGTCCCTGTTTTTCGCGGTGCTTTTTGGTAAGCGGACTCATCTCAACCGGATAGTCGATAATGAAAGTAGGCTGTATATAATGCTTCTCACATTTTGCACCAAATATTTCATCGATCAGTTTCCCTTTACCCATGCTGTCTTCTACAGAAATATGCAGCTGGCGGCATACGGAGCGTAGCTGTTCTTCATTCATGCGGCTTACGTCAAAACCGGTATGTTCCTGAATAGCATCGTAGATACTGATGCGTTTGAAAGGCGCTTTAAAGCTGATGACTTTATCGCCCACCTGCACGTCTGTACCTCCGGTCACACTGCTGGCAACGCGCTCCAGCATCTCCTCGGTGGTGTTCATCATCCACAGATAATCTTTATAGGCCACATAGAACTCCAGGATGGTAAATTCCGGATTGTGGGTACGATCCATACCTTCATTGCGGAAGTTGCGGCTGAATTCATATACCCAGTCAAATCCGCCTACAATCAGGCGTTTCAGGTACAGCTCATTGGCAATGCGGAGGTAAAAAGGAACATCCAGTGCATTGTGGTGTGTAATAAACGGACGGGCAGCAGCACCACCGGGAATACTTTGCAGTACCGGTGTATCTACTTCCAGCGCACCTGCCTGATTGAGGTAGTCACGGATGGAATTGATCATGCGGCTCCGTTTTTCAAATGTATCCTTTACAGATGGATTGATGATCAGGTCGGCATAACGCTGGCGATAGCGGAATTCGGGATCGGTAACTGCATCGAACGTCTGACCATCGGCTTCCTTTACAATAGGAAGTGGCCGCAGCGATTTGCTGAGCAGGGTCAGTTCTTTAACATGAACAGAAGTCTCACCTGTTTTGGTAATAAAGGCATATCCTTTTATTCCAATGATATCACCAATGTCGATCAGTTTTTTCCAGACAATATCATACAGTGATTTGTCTTCGCCGGGGCAAATATCATCCCGGCGGATATAGAGCTGGATCTTTCCATGACTATCCTGGATTACGGCAAAGTTGGCTTTGCCCATATCCCGCACACTCATGATACGGCCAGCGAGGCATACGTCGGCAAACTGTTCTTTGGTTTCTTCGTTGAATTTTTCCCTGATCTCAGCCGAATTGCTATTGACAGGAAAAAGGGGAGCCGGGTAAGGCTCAATACCCATCATGATCAGTTCGTGCAGTTTCTCGCGACGCAGTTGTTCCTGCTCGGAAAGTTGTACCATACTCATGTTTACGCTTTTCAAAAAGTGGGGCAAAGGTACTGGATTCAGGAGAGCAGTCCAAAGGGCTGGGGGCTTCATTCTGAACGGTTTTCGAAAGTCTGACAGGGGTTTTACCGCAAAAACCGCCGGTTCTTTGTTAATTTATCCCTAAGGGCACACTATTTGAGGCAAACCGGCGTCATATGACGGTAGCCCTCAACGAATGGGCTCTTAACTTTAAGCCTCCTAAAATCAATTACGTATGATGAAAACTTTCCTTAGTGCCATTATCCTTTCCCTGCTAATCCTTCCTGCTACTGTACAGGCGCAGATAAAACTGCCGAAAATATTATCAAAAAACAGCGGTTCCGGTGTTTCTGAAGCTGAAGCCGGCCAGGGTATTAAAGAAGCCCTTACACAGGGTGTGACCAACGCTGTATTAAACCTCAATAAAACAGATGGTTTTTTTGGTAATCAATTATATAAAATGCTGCTTCCTCCGGATGCACAGAAAATTGAGACCACCCTCCGCAAAGTGGGTATGGGCAGCCAGGTAGATAAAGCGGTACTGGCTATTAACCGTGGGGCAGAAGAAGCTGTAGGATTTGCCAAACCTATTTTCGTGGATGCCATTAAGGAAATTACCATCCAGGATGCGTTGAAGCTGGTGAGTGGTGGCAAAGATGCAGCAACCCAGTATTTCAAACAGAAGACCACCGAAAAGCTGATAGCAGCATTTACCCCTTCGGTAAAAACGAGTCTTGATAATGTAGGAGCTACAAAATATTACGATGACATTGTAAATGCCTATAACGGTCTGCCGACTACTATTAAAAAAGTAAATCCCGATCTTACTTCATTTGTAGTGGGCAAAGCTGTTGATGCATTGTTTGATCAGGTAGCCAAGGAAGAAGCCAATATACGGGCCAATCCGCTGGCACGTACTTCTGATATTCTGAAAAAAGTATTTGGCGGCAAATAATACTGTTGCTGAAAACAAAAGGGGCAGGAGCCGGATTTGCTATGTGGTGATCCGGCCCCTGCCCCGCTTTTTATTAAGATCTTTTATACTGCTGCCAGCAATACCTGCCAGGCTTCCTTTACTTTTTCCTGTGCCAGCAGGCGGCTTGCATAACGATGCAGTTCTTTTTCCATTTCTTCGGGTGTGAGACTGTAATACTGGATAATCTGCCGGAGGTGATCATCATCAAAGCCAGCATCCACAACAGGCACCTCACTTACATTGGCCAACTGCCCCAGTTCATTGCCCGAAAGAATGCTGCTGTGCCGAATACCAGCCGGCAATCCATCAAATCCAATACCCAGTTGTGTATTGGGCTTTTCTACCTGAAAAAGACTTTCTTCTGATACCACACAATACCAGTCGCCGCCCAGCCGGGCTACATGCCGGATCTTGCGCTGATCGAGTTTTCCCTGCTCATCTGCGAGCTCATCGGCAATATGCATACGCAGTACTTCGCAGATCACCAGGTTGCCGGCACCGCCCTCCTGCCCCAACGATTTTACTTCGTTGACGCGGCACTCCAGTTTTATCTGGCTTTCTTTCACCATGGGAGGCTGTACCAGGGTGGCCGGCTCGGGTGTGAACCCCGCCTTGATAAATTCATTTACTCCTTTGGGGTATTCACAACTGGCCAGCGATGTCTGGCGCACCATGTTGTAGGTGACAATATTGATAACCACTTCAGGTACTTCCAGCACGTTAGCAAGTGTATGCTTGGTCGTATTGTCGCGTACCCGCCGGGCAGGACTGAAGATCACAATCGGCGGATTGGACGAAAACATATTGAAGAAACTGAAAGGGCTGAGATTCACCTGTCCCTCCCTGTCAATAGTAGAAGCAAAGCAAATAGGCCGGGGAGCTATTACATGCTGCAGATAATATTGTTTTTGCGGAGCAGATAACTCGTGCAGATCAATGATCATGTTAAACAGGTTGAGGTGATCAGCTTTTTTTACGTTTCAGGATACTCCAGTCTGTATCTTCTGCTTCGATAGTGTTTTCCAGCTTGCCAAGCTGATCAATTTCCATGGTGACCACATCATTTGGCTGCAGCCATTGCTCCTGGTAATTGGGATCATTTAGCTTGCCGGTACCATTCAATTCCAGAAAACAACCTGTGCCTACGGTGCCACTGCCAATCACATCGCCCGGATAAAGATCTACGCCATATGAAGCCCGCTCAATGATCTCAGCGAAAGTCCAGTCCATATCCGCTACATTGCCATCGCTCACCTGCACACCGTTCACATGACAGGTCATACGCAGGTTCCAGCTTTTGCCGGTATGATTTTCTTTGGCAGGCACTTCAAACGGAGCCAGCTCATCGAGTGTCACCAGCCAGGGTCCTATCACGGTAGAAAAATCTTTTCCCTTGGCAGGTCCGAGATTGAGGAGCATCTCTTCCATCTGCAATCTTCTTGCACTCATGTCATTCATGATCATGAGACCGCCAATATATTCATCAGCCTCTTCAGCTTTGATGTTACGTCCGTGTTTGCAGATAACAATCGCCACTTCCAGTTCAAAATCGAGTTTTTCAAAATGATCCGGCATACAGCGGATGGGGCCTGGTCCCTGAATGCTATGGTGATTGGTAAAGTAAAAAATGGGATACTGATCAAATTCGGGGATCATGTCTACTTTACGATTGCGCCGTGCTGCTGCTACATGCTGGCGAAAGGCATAGCCATCCCGGCAACTCGTTGGGAAAGGTATGGGTGCCAGCAGGGTCACTTCGCTAACGGGGATGCCACGGTTGCTGCTGCGGGTACCTTCGCGCAGCAGTAATTCGCCGGCCTGCACAACAGGCAACGATTCTTCCCAATAGTTGAGCAGCATGCTCATGTTGTTGGGCAGGTCGGGATGCAAAATGTCGAGGGCATACACTGTATCATTAATAATTACGCCTACGTGCTCGCGCTCGTCATGGAGATAAGAAACCAGTTTCATAGTTTGATGCTTAAGGAGCCGCTAAGTTAGGGAGCTTGTTTGTAACTTAACGGGATGAGAAAATGGTTCCTGATCGCCTTTCTTCCCCTGCTTGCCTTTTTGCCGGGTCCGGAGAGCAACCGCTGGATACGGATCAATCAACTGGGATATACAACGGCCGGACCAAAGGTCGCTGTATGGTGCAGCAAAGAAGCAGCAGATCTGTCGCGCTGGCAACTGATAGATGCCCGCACGCGAAAGATAGCTACATCGGGTATGGCCGGTAAAGCCTATGGTGCTTATGGACCCTTTGCATCTTCCTACCGGCTAGACTTTTCGCGGTTCAATAAGCCAGGCCGCTACTATCTGCAGGCCGGAGGGGCCCGCTCGCCTGAATTTAATATCAGCGATACCGTATATAATGGTACGGCTGATTTTTGTCTGCGCTACATGCGTCAGCAGCGTACCGGGTTTAATCCATTTTTGAAAGACAGTTGTCATACACACGATGGCTATGTATTGTATGGCCAGCAGGCAGGCATTCCCGACAGCAACTATGTGGATGTGGTAGGCGGCTGGCACGATGCCAGCGATTACCTGCAATACAGCACTACCTCGGCCAATGCCACTTATCACCTGTTGATGGCTTATCGTGATTTTCCAGGCGTATTTACTGATCAGCACCTGGCCAATGGACTGACAGGCGGCAATGGACAGCCCGATGTGCTGGACGAAGCTCGCTGGGGGCTTCAATGGCTCATGAAGATGAATCCCACACCCGGGCAACTGTTTAACCAGATAGGCGATGACCGCGATCATATCAATATGCGCATCCCGCGGCAGGATACACAATATGGCAGGGGCATGCAACGGCCCGTTTATTTTGTAAGCGGTGAGCCGCAGCAGCGGGGAAAATTCATGAACAATACCACTGGTACTTCTTCGACGGCAGCTAAATTTTCGAGTGTCTATGCGCTGGCCCATACTTTATATGAAACAGATCCGCTGTTCAGGCGTACTGATCCGGTAAAAGGGTACTATGACCGGGCATTCAATGCATATCATTTTGCACAGCGTAAGCCTGGCGTGACCCAAACTGCTTCTGTCAAATCGCCCTATATCTATGCAGAAGATAATTGGGTGGATGATATGGAACTGGCAGCTGCCGCCATTCACCAGATGCTGCGTGTAACACCCGGTGCAGGCGATCGGGGATATTATTTAAATAATGCACTGGAGTATGCCGGTAAAGAGCCTGTGACTCCCTGGCTTGGAAAAGATACGGCCAAACATTATCAATGGTATCCGTTTATCAACCTGGGGCACTATGAGGTATCAAAGTTGTTGACTAAAGCATCGGCCAGTGCGGCCAGGATTACTATAGAGGGCCGCGAAAATAAAGAGGCAACTGTATTATCCTTTTACCGAAAAGGAATTGAAGCCGTTTGGAAAAAAGCGAAAGGGAATGCTTTTTTCCGGGGTATTCCCTTCATCTGGTGCAGCAACAATCTTACTGTTGCCTTTGCCATGCAATGCCGCTGGTATCGCCAGCTCACAGGCGACACAACTTTTCTGCAACTTGAGCAGGCCTGTATCGATTGGCTGTTTGGGTGCAACCCGTGGGGCACCAGCATGGTATATGGCCTGCCATCGTGGGGAGACACACCGGTAGACCCGCATTCCGCCTTTACACACCTGGGAAAATATCCGATTGACGGCGGATTGGTTGACGGTCCTGTATATACAAGCATTTACAGGAGCCTGATAGGAATTCAGCTCAATGATCCCGATGAATATGCCGCATTTCAGAGTGATCTGGCCGTTTACCATGATGACTACGGTGACTATAGCACCAATGAGCCAACCATGGATGGCACAGCTTCGCTTATTTACCTGCTGGCATCGATGCAGGCAGAAGCGTCGGGTAATGTAACCGGGGTACTACCGTATCTGAAAGACAGAGGAGCTATTGTGCGTGGCGACACTATACAGAAGCAGCTGGCCCTGGTATTTACCGGCGACGAGTTTGGTGATGGATTGATGAGTATCCGCAAAACATTGAAACAACATCAGGCAAAAGCCTCTTTTTTTCTGACAGGCCGTTTTTACAGAAACCCACAGTGGGTACCGGGTATACAGGCTTTGCAAAAAGATGGCCATTACCTCGGCGCACATGGCAATGACCATTTATTGTACTGCGACTGGACGAAAAGAGATAGCCTGCTGATTGACCGTCACCGGTTTGATACTGATCTGGAAGCCAATTATGCGGCCATGTCTCAGTTGGGTATTAAGCAGCAATCGGCTTCATTATTCCTGCCTCCATACGAATGGTACAACGATACCATTGCAGCCTGGACATATGACCGGGGACTGCAACTGATCAACTATACGCCGGGTACCAGGAGTCATGCCGACTATACATGGCCCGGGCTGCCGGGCTACCGCAGTAATGAAGAAATATATCAGTCCATAGTTCAATATGAAAACAGCAGGCCCGCAGGGCTTAATGGCTTTATTTTACTGCTGCATGTGGGTACTGATACCCGGCGCCAGCCTCCTTTTTACCAGGAATTGCCCCGGCTGCTCAATTATCTCAGAGACAGGGGTTACCGCTTGCGGCGGGTTGATGAATTATTAACAACAACATCACGCACCTGATACTGGTCAGGTGCGCGTCAAACTCCGTTGCCTTTATTATCTTTGTGCCATGCAGTTTGATAAAATTCATAATAAGGGACAGGCCCGTCTTTTTAAGAATGACTACCTGGAGATGCTGACCAAAACGCATCCCCTGGTTATCTGGGGTATGTATATACCAGTCATTGTATACATGCTCTATTACAGCAATACGCGTCTTGCGTTTCCCGGACTTACCGTAATCCTGATCTTTTTGGGAGGTATGTTTTTCTGGAGCCTTTTTGAATACTTTGCTCACCGTTTTCTTTTTCACTGGGTGGCAGATAGTCAACGGGCCAAAAAATTTGTGTACACATTGCATGGCAATCACCACCATTATCCGCGCGATAAGCAGCGCCTGTTTATGCCTCCGGTACCCAGTATTATCATTGCTTCGGCCCTGTTTGGTATCATGTACCTGCTGATGCGCCAGTATGCATTCATGTTTTTTCCCGGGTTTATTTTAGGCTACCTGATGTATGGTACTATGCATTACGCCATCCATGCCTGGAATCCTCCGTTCAAATGGATGAAACCACTGTGGCGCAATCACCACCTGCACCACTATAAAAATGAGCACAATGGCTTTGGTGTAAGCTCCACTATCTGGGATCATGTGTTCGGAACCATGTTTGACCTCAAGAAAGAAAAAGAAGATAAGGAAAAGGTGAAGGAGCTGATGTTTGACAGGAACAAATAAGCTCACCACTTATCATTTTCATCAATATTTTCATCCCGGCGGAATTCCTGCCGGGTTTTTATTTTCTGCCATTGCCGTTCGATGATAAGATTGGCAATAAGGGTGGCTGCATCTGTATCCGGCTCACTCTGCAGCATATACCGCAAGCGCGCTTCACTTACATCTATGCGGTAAAGAATACCCATAAGTCTGTCAAAGTCGTGTTGCAGCATATGATTGATATGCGCTACGAGCTCTGCATACAGCTTTGTCAGATCTGTTGGTTCCAGCAACAACTCTCTGGCGGCGGATACCAACGCCTCTTGCCGATCCATAATTGCTTTTTTGAAATGTAAAGCTAATCAGAATCGGCAAAGAGGGACGTTACATGAGACCGGAAAAATAAAACTAAATTTTTAGTTAAAGAAACATTTTTTTCTACGATTGTTTCGTATCCTTGTTGAAATAATAGCCAAATAACAGCCATGAGAAAACTTACAGTTCTTTCTTTTCTTTTTTTTAGTTCTTTAATAACGGCAGTAGCACAGAAAGGCCAGGTATCAGGATCATTGACCGATAGTGCAGGTAAAAAATTGAATACCTTATGCCACTGTTACCGTATTTGAAGCAGCAGACACCAGTATCGTTACTTATCGCTTAAGCGATGACCAGGGCAAATTTAAAGTGCCCGGGCTACCAGTAAACCGCCCCCTGCGGGTGGTGATTACAGCAACAGGTTATGAAGTATGGAGAAAGGAGTTTACGTTGCCCACTGACTCTGCTCAGCTCAACCTGGGTCAGCTGCGTATGAATATACAACTGAAAGAACTCGATGAGGTACTGGTTATAGCCGAACGCCCGCCAGTTGTATTCCGCAAAGACACGATTGAATTTAATGCCAATGCCTTTAAGACTCTGCCTACCGCACTGGTAGAAGACCTGCTGCGCAAATTTCCGGGTGTGGAAGTAGATGCCGATGGCAATATTACTGTGAATGGCCGCAAGGCCAACCGCATGCTGGTAGACAGCAAGGAATTTTTTGGAACAGATCCGAAGGTCGCATCACGCAATCTACCTGCTAATATCATCGACAAGGTGCAGATCACCGACGACAAAGAGCAGATGGATCGCAACCCCGATCTTCCCTTGTCTGAAACGGGTGTGGTGATCAACCTCAAACTCAAAAAGAGTATCAAGAAAGGCATGTTCGGAAAGCTGTATGGTGGTGCCGGTACAGACAGCCGATATGAAACCGGTGGTATCATTAATATGTTTCGCGACACCCTGCAGGTAAGCCTCCTTGGCTTTACCAATAACATTAACCGTACGGCATTCAGTATTGATGATGTAATGCGGATAGGAGGATTTAGCCGCATGGGTATCAATAGTATGAGTATAAGCAGCGATGGCGGTTTTTCCTTTAATGATATAAATTTTGGGGGCATGGGTCAGGGCATCAGCAAAGCGTTGGGCGCCGGTGTAAATGCCAATACCGTTTTCAAAGGCGGTTCAACCATGGGCCTTCAGTATTTTTATGGGCAGAACAATAACCGGGTAGGTCAGAAAACAAATATTGATCAGTTTTTTGGCGATACAACCCTCAATATATTTACCAATGCAACTGGCTCTACACGAGACTACTCGCATCGAATAGCAGGATCACTGAAATGGATCATTGATTCGCTGAGCGATCTTACATTCCGGCCTTCGCTCCTGCTGACAGATTCCCGCAGTGATCGGATACAAACTTCGGTATCCGGATCCAATTTTGAACCTCAGCTCAACGAAAGCGGCAATGTACAACGTGCCAGGATTGATGCTACTTCCTATACACAGGAGCTGGGATATAGCCGCCGGTTCAAAAAGAAAGGCCGTACTCTTTTTGCCAATCTCAATCTTAGCCTTGCCAGCAATGATGGCAATCAGTATAACGAGGCCGAAAATATTTTTTATAAAATACCCAGTACGACTATTCTTAACCAGCTTCGTAACCAGGACCAGGTAACCAATAGTGGCCGGCTTTTTATCAGCTATTCCGAGCCGCTTAGTAAACTACTGACGCTGAATATTTATGAATCAGTTGAAATGTTCAAAAATAAAGAGGCGATCACTACCTATGATTTTGACACGCAAACGGGAGACTACACAAACGTCAACCAGGATTTTACTAACAGCATTGATCGCAGCGGCATACGTACGTATACCACAGTGGGCCTCAACATGCGGCATAAACAGTTGTCAATTACCCCACAGCTGAGTTTCAGAGTGCTGAATATCCGTAACCGCTTCATGAAAAACAATCCGATCGATCAAAACTTTGTTAACCTGTTCCCTTCGCTGGTTGTACGTTTTCGTAGTTTAAACCTCAACTATGGTATGCAGCTAAGCGAGCCCAATGCAACCGACCTGCAGCCGGTTACCAATAATACCAACCCGCTTTATATAACGCTGGGCAATCCTGCTCTTAAGCCGGCTATTTCACATAACTTCAGTATCGGCTCTTTTAAATACATTGTAAAAAGCGGGCTTAACTATAATATCAATGTTAATGGCATGGTGCAGCGAAATTCGATTGTGCGTGCACGACTGATTGATGAAAATGGTGTACAGACTTCTGTACCTGTGAATGTAAATGGTGTGTGGCGTACCACATTCTCGGCTAGTGTGCGAAAGCAATATAAATTCAGTCAGCTATGGAAGTTTTCGATTGGAGCCAACACATATACTACATTAAACAATACGCAGCTGATCCTGAATAATCGCCAGACTGCCGTACGCAACTGGAATGTGAGCCCGGGACTGAACTGGTCGTTTAACTGGGCTGATAAAATTGAGTTTAATCAGCGCTACAGCCCTTCGTGGACAAAGAATACTTACGAAGACAAGCTTTATACCGGCGTATCTGTATGGCGCCATACGGCTTCCACAGAGTTTGTGGTACGTTTGCCCAAACACTGGGTATGGGAAAGTACAATCAACTATGTGTATAATCCGCAGGTAGCCCCGGGTATCCAAAAATCGGTATGGCTGTGGAATGCAGGTGTGAACTATCTCTTCCTCAAAGATGATCGCGGCCAGATCAAATTGTCTGTATATGACCTGCTTGATCAGAACACCAATGTATTCAGAACAGTGCGGGAAAATTATGTACAGGACCAGGAGACGGTTATTCTGCAACGCTACTTCCTGCTTACGTTTACCTATAATATCAGAAACTTTGGAGCTAAGGTGGGTGGGAGTAACAGGTTGTTGATGTTCTGATCAAGGTATAACGTTTAAAAGTATAAAGGTTTAAAGGTAAACGGCTAAAGGATAATGGAATTTTATACCCTTATACCTTTATACTTTTAAACAGTATCTAATGTTTTTCCGACACTCCCATTGCGAATAATGCGAAATCGTACTTCACCGGATCTTTTTTATCAAATTTCCGGAGGGCGGTGGTAAGCTCAATGGCTGCGATCCAATCTGTCTGAGCACGTTTAAGCAATTGCAATCCACGTGCTACGCGTGCCACATGCAGGTCAATGGGACAGATGAGTTGTGAAGGATCAATGCCGGTCCACAGACCGAAATCAACGCCATGATCATCGCGCCGTACCATCCAGCGCAGAAACATATTCAGTCGCTTGCAGGTAGAGCCGCGTGCCGGTGAAGCGATATGCTTGCGTGTGCGCTCAGGCGCATCTTCGAGCGAAAAAAAATACTGATGAAAACCGGTAAGCATTTCTTCTACTGAACTGCCATGGCGGGTAAATGCCGATTGCAGGCTTTCTTCCTGTTGATAATGGTGATGAAGAAACTGAATAAAATAAAGCAGGTCGGTGGCATTGAAAGTACGGTGTTTGAATGCCAGCAGGCGGCGAAGCTGATCGGGTTCGTGCTGCAGGCAAAACAGGTAAGGCTCATTATCCATCAGCGCCATCAGTTCACGCGATTTCTGGATGATAGTTGTACGATTGCCCCAGGCGAAAATGGAGGCAAAGAAACCGGCGATTTCAATATCCTGCAGACGCGTAAACTGGTGCGGAACACAAATTGGATCGCTCTTAATAAAAAAAGGTTGATTATAGGTATCAACCTTTTTATCAAGAAATTTTTTAAGAGATGCGGCGGCCATGCCGCAAAAATACATAATGCATCATAGTACTCTATCGCCCCGTATCACCCGCAGCAGAATTGCCACAATAGCGAGTATGAGTAAAATATGGATGAGGCCTCCTGCAGAGAATACAAAAAAACCAAGCAACCAGCCTATGATCAGAATAAGTGCAATCAGATAAAGCATAGATCGTCATTTTTGGGTCATGCAAAAGGGTTGTCATTAACTATTTTGCACATACGATGCCAAAAACGAAACTCTGTCTACAAGCACTTTACGGCCAGCTCTTTATATTTATTTTGCCTGCACCGGCGGGGAAATAATACCTCACTGCCGGTATTGGTTATCCAATTGCCTGTTGCAGATCGGTAATCAGGTCATCGGCATCCTCAATACCCACACTCAGCCTGATCAGCGAATCAGTCAGTCCATTGCGCAGCCTTTCTTCGCGTGGTATACTGGCATGTGTCATAGAGGCGGGGTGATTGATAAGAGACTCCACACCACCCAGGCTTTCGGCCAGTGAAAAAATATGGGTCGATGACAGCACGCGACGGGCTTCTTCCTGGCTGTCGTTCTTTAGCTCAAAACTGATCATGCCTCCAAAGTCGCGCATTTGACGACTGGCTACAGCATAACCGGGATGATCTTCAAATCCGGGCCAGTACACGCGTGCCACTTTCGGATGCTGACGCAGCCAGTGAGCGACCTTCCGTCCGTTTTCGCTATGCTGCCGCATGCGTACGCCCAGTGTTTTAATGCCGCGTAATACGAGGAAGCAATCCATTGGGCCGGGTACTGCACCACAACTTTTCTGAATAAAATATAACTGCTCGCGCAGAGCGGCATCATTCATGATCAGTGCACCCTGGATCACATCACTATGGCCACCCAGGTACTTGGTTGCCGAATGCATGACAATATCTGCCCCCAGATCAAGCGGGTTTTGCAGATAAGGTGATGCAAAAGTATTGTCCACACATAACCATGCACCGGCGTTGTGGGCAATGGTAGCCGCCGCTGCAATATCCGTGATGTTCATCAGCGGATTAGTAGGTGTTTCGAGCCAGATAAGACGCGTGGCAGGTGTCACTGCATTACTGATATTCTCGGGATTAGTAGTATCGACATAGATAAAACGGATCCCAAATTTTTCAAATACTTTGGTAAACAGGCGATAGGTGCCTCCATACATATCAGAAGCGGCGATTACTTCATCGCCGGGATTAAGCAGTTTGATGACTGCATCTGTAGCAGCCACGCCGCTGCTGAAAGCCAGGCCATACCGGCCATTTTCAATAATAGCCAGCGCCTCTTCCAGCGCCTTGCGGGTTGGATTCTGACTGCGCGCATATTCAAAACCTTTATTTACACCAGGAGCTTCCTGTACATAGGTAGAAGTCTGGAAGATAGGAGTCATAATAGCGCCGGTAGAAGGGTCGGGCTCAGCACCGGCATGTATCAATTTTGTTGCAAGCTTCATGATAAGCTGGATTAAAATGGTTAAGTCCTGATAAGCTGCAAAGATGAGGAATAATACAGAAAGCCCGCAAAGCAGGCTTCCTGTATATTATTTTCTTTAGCTGACTATAAAAGAGAATCAACCAGCTTTTTCAATTCCTGATACCGCTCATGCCGGCCTTCGGGTTTTATACTCATGCAAAGCAGGATAGCACAATAACCTTTTTCCTTATCTACCCAGGGAAAACTGCCAAAGAGCCCCGGACTGCTGACAGTGCGGCTGCCCTCCGTACCCTTTTCCATCACCCATTCACCCAATGCATATCCGATGGTAAACCCTGCTTCTGCAGGCGAATACGCAATACGCACCTGGTCTGTAACCAGGTTCTTCTGCATTTCTGCCACGCTGGCGGCACTTAATATTTGTTGCCCGTTGAATTGACCTTTATGGAGGATCATGACCAGAAAATTCATATAGTCGCTGGCTGTGCTGCTGGCACCGCCCGCAGGAAGGGCTACAGCTTTGCTGCCAAAATCTGTCTGTTTCATATTTAACGGCTTTGCCAGCCGGTCAGCAAATAACTGCTCAAAACTTTTACCGCTTATTTTCTCTATTACGGCACCGGCAATCTGCAATCCAACATTGCTATACCGGAATACGGTGCCGGGGGCGCCTTCCACAGGCATCTGTGCTATTTGTTGAATAGCCTCCTCCATACTGCTGATATTCTTCATCTGTTGCAGACTTTCTTTAAGTTCAGGCGCTTTGATGCCGGTGAGGTGCGACAGGCATTGCCTGATGGTGATCTGACCTTTGCCCTGCTGACTCAGTACTGGCAAATAACGTCCCACGGTATCGGAGAGCTGGAGTTTTCCCTCATCCACAAAAGTCATTACCAGTGCAGCACTTAACCATTTGCTGCAACTGGCCACGGGTATCTTGCTATTGGGCGTAAAATCGTCGAGGTTCACTTCTTTTTTCTGTCGGCGTGCCATCCAGCGGCCAGCCATCTTCTGACGCCTGGTGAGTGCATTTTCTGAGTTACTATACACCAGTTTATCATCTTTATAAATGAGGAGTACAGCGCGCCCGCCCATTTGAGGCGTCTCGCGTTCGAGCCATTGATCGAGAGGTGCAAAGTGATCCTGTGCGACAGCAGAAAAAAGGAAAAAAGAGAGTAGCGTGATAAGCAGCGTTTGTTTCATATGTTAAAATGTAGTGAAGTAGGACGGCCGTAGGAGAGAAAGGTTTAAAAGTATAAAAGTTTAAAGGTGTAAAGAGTTTAAAGGGTTTAAAGTGCTGTTTGTTGTCAACTGCTCCAACCGTTCATCCAGCAATCAGTTTCTTTAACATAGCCTTAATGACTTATTAAGGCTGAGTTCATTCACGCTTTGGATGTTTGCATGCTGGGTTTCGGCGGACAAAAACAGGCTTCGGCAGATTTTAGTGTTTTCTACATACTACGCAAACGTGTTCACGTTCCGCCAGTGATGGATAATTGCTTGCCCTCCGCCCGTGATCCGGATAATTTAGTGTCAGCTTATTTATTTAACGCAAAAACATTCGCCATGAAAAAGTTATTCATTATTGCAGCAGTAATCAGCACGCTTAGCGCAGCGGCCGCCAATACACCCGAAGCGGTGACTGATCGTGTCTTAAAAGCTTTTAAAGAAACATTCCGTGAAGCCAGAGATATTACCTGGCACAACTACCCGGAATATTACCAGGCCAATTTCAAACAGGCCGAAGTACAGATCCGCGCCCAGTTTTCAGATGATGGTACATTGCTCAAAACCATCCGCTACTATGGAGAAGATCAGTTGCTTCCCAACGTTGTAGCCAAGCTGAAAAAAAGGTATGCAGGAAAAGAGATCTATGGTATTACCGAAACGTCATCTACTGACGATGTAAGTTTTGTGATCAACCTGAGAGATGATGATCATTACTATATCGTAAAATCTGATGTGTTTGGTAATCTTCAGCAAACGGATAAATTCAAACGGGCTGATAAATAATATACAGTCTGAATTTTTTAAATAGCCGGAGTCTTTCTTTGAGAAGCAATATCTGTTCAGGTATTGCTTTTTTGTTTTACAAACAAACCGAAGCGGCCAGGTATCGCCAGTCGCGGGTGAGCGGAGAATATGCGGTACTGGCTTCTATGGGCCGTGTAAGAACACTTTTTTGCAATATTTTATGATCCACCAGTTTTTGGCGGGCATCACGTATCAATTCCTGCATACCGGGATGAAGCATCCATTGCAGTTGCGGCGGCTCAAACCCGGTTTTATCTTTTCGCCAGGTAATAGCTGTAGGCAATTGCTGATCCATTGTTTGCCTTAAGATCCACTTGGTCCATCCCTGCCTGATCTTGAAATGGGCCGGCAGGCTGAATACAAAATTGACAAGTTCGTGGCTGAGAAACGGAAGACGTGTTTCCCGTCCATGCGCCATTGCATTTCTGTCGGCATACCGGAGCAGCTCATCCAACCCATGGGTGGAGGTGTTGAAATGTAAAACACCGTTGAGGCTATGTATTTCCGGCGTGGTATAGTAGGCTTCCTTGCTTTGCAGGCGCACAAAGTCGCGGTGCAGGTCAGGTTGCTGCAAGGCATGCAGGAGATATTGCCGCTCGAGTATCACAGAAGCCAGGTCGGGGAAAAGTGCAGCCATTACATTTTTGAAACCGAATTTTTCTCCGATACCCAGGCTGTGTGCACTGGCAATTTCCTTACTGCGCAGCAGGCGGCGTTTCACAAACAGCTCCTGCCAGTACCATTTATAGTATTTATGATAGCCAGCCAGTATTTCATCGGCGCCCTGCCCGTCCAGTAATACTTTTACCTCTGTGCCGGCAGCCAGTTTAAACACCATGTATTGGGCAAAAGCACTGGCCGAACCTACCGGCTCTTCCTGGTGATGCATAAAGGTCTGCCAGAGTTCGGGCAGGTCTGCATCGCTGAGTACAGAGATATGATGTGGCAGTTGCCAGGGAGTGGTGATCAGCCGGGCATAGGAAAGTTCGTCTTTTTCAAAACCAGGAAAATGAGCAGTAAAGCAATGCAGTGGGTTATTGGGTTGCAGATCATGGATACGGGCTGCAATGGCAGAGCTATCGAGACCACCACTCAGGGAGCAACCTACGGCCACATCGCTGCGCAATCGTCTTTTTACAGAGGCGTCGAGCAGTGAGCTGAATTTTTCGATAGCCTCTGTATCTGTTATACGCAGGTTTTGTTCATCGGGATCGATCTCATAATACTTTTCAATACTGAAATATCCATCCGTGGGATTAAAATAAAGCCTTGAAGCAGGCGGTAACTTCTGTACCTGCTCAAAGAAAGTTTCCTGTGGGTCAGCGGGATTGCCTGTATAGCCAATCGTAATAAAGTTGAAAAGCATTTTTTGATTGACCGTACGAGGCAGACCGGCAGCCCATAATGCTTTTATTTCGGAGGCAAAAAGAAACTCATTATCCTGCTTGCAGAAAAAAAATGGTTTTTCACCAAAGCGGTCACGTGCGGCAAAGAGTTCCTGTTCTTCTTCATCCCAGATGGCAAAAGCAAACATGCCATCGAAATGATCCACACAGTCGTCCTGCCAGCAATCATAGGCTGCCAGTATCACTTCTGTGTCTGATTGGGTATGAAAGCGGTAGCCTTCGTTCTGTAATTGCTTGCGAAGCTCAATGTAATTGTAGATCTCTCCATTGTGCACGATACTGTACCGTGCACCGGTTTGGGGATTCTGAAAATGCATGGGCTGATCGCCGGCAGGAGTAAGATCGAGGATAGCCAGCCGCCGGTGCCCCAGCAGTGCGGTTTGAGAATCATTTTGCCAGAGCCCTTTTCCGTCGGGACCCCGGTGAGCCAGTGCAGCCGTCATTCGCTCCAGCGTGTCAGGACCATGTTTAGGCCCGCTCTGTATAATGCCCGCAATGCCACACATACTGTAAATATCTTAAATTATCGGGAGTATAAGATCAGTATAAAAAGTTTAAAGGTATAAAGCGTTTCAAGAGTCTTCTTAACCCTTTAAACGCTTTATACCCTTTATACTCTTTAAACTATTTAAACTGTATAGGCAACTTCGCCACGACATCATCCCACGCCATCACGAGGTCGGCACCGGTGTCGGTTTTTTCAAAAAGCATGGTGAAATATTCCAGCGGTGGGTTGTTGTGGGTGACAGGAATAACAAAACGCTGTACATCCTTTGTGCTATCCTGCTTAAGCCCCCAGGTATTGATATTGGTATTGAGTGCAATGGTCCAGGTATGTGGTTTTGGAATACAGTAGATGATATAACGTCCCGCTGCAATCCGTTTGTTCTGGATGGTTACAGGTTTAAAAAAAGTGATTTCGGTCGACTCATTGGCTCCCAGCCGCCAGGGCTCATCATACTTCAGGATACTGAGAAAACGGCGGCGCGAAAGATGGGGGCGACTGTAAATGACGCGGGCTACAGGCTGCTCTATTACTTTACCATTCGCCATCTTGAGTTTGGGATAATCGGCAGGAAAATAGCTCATGTCCATCGGCGACATGTCGGTATTGATGTAATAGGGGTAATTTTCCTGTGTTGCCGTAGACGGCAATGTGTCCGTTTTGTCGGATGAAACGGGTGGTATGGTAGTCGGCTTTTTTTCCTGACCATCCTGACAGGACAGAAGACCGGTCAGCAACAATAGCAATGAAAAGAGACGCAACAGGTTCATGAGATTGGCAATTAAGGTTGAATGGGAACAGCCACTTTTGTATTTTCCCATGCAATAATAAGACTAAAATTCTCTTTGGTTTTTTCAAATGTCATGCAAAGCATCTCGGCGGTTTCGCCAAGCGTCTCTACCGGCACTTCCACCCTCACCAGGTCTTTGGCCTGATTATATTTGAAACTACCCCAGATATCGGTTTCTTTATTGATAATAATCGTCCAGAACTTTTCTTTTACAATAGCATAAAGCGTGTAACGGCCTTTGGGAATCTTCTTGCCACCAATGGTCACCGGCTTGTAAAATTCCAGTTCGGTAGCTTCATTGGCTCCCAGTCGCCACAGTTTGCCGTACTCGACCAGGTTACCAAAAATGGGGCGGCCCTCTCTTTTGGGACGGCTGTAAATAACCCGTGCAATGGGGGCTTCGGGGGTTTTATTCTGGATCTTGAGCAGGGGGTAATTGACCGGGTAATAGCTGACATCCAACGGAGACTTGTCTGCTTCGGGCAGCGAAGACTGGGCAAAACTGTTTACACTGAGCAACAGGCTCAGACAGGCAAGAAAGGCTTGTTGTAAAAATTTCATGAGCGCAAAATTATAGGATACAAAACTGAACCAGCCGCCGCTGGTCATTATAAATCTTGTAAAAGACGTTGGTACTCCTGCCGGGCAAAAGGCAACACGTCTTTCCAGAACTGACGATAACAACTTTCCAAAAGTTGGTAATGCTCTTCAAAAAGCTTTTTAGCAGCCTGACTGCTGTCTATATAAGCAGCCCGGCGCACCAGTCCTCCGAAACTATTGTGAATGCCCTGGTGCGACCGGTAATTGTACAGCCAGTTTTGCTCCTTCATATAGGGAAACATACGGGCAAACGGCTCAGGAAACCATTGCTGTTGCTGCTCCAACTGCTGATATACCTCGTTGCTAAAAGCCAGTAATCCGGCCGGGGCAAACGCTGTTTCGTCCAGTGCAAGAAAATGATCGTAAACCACATCCACAAAAGCTCCACTGTATAAACGGTAGGCGGGTCTGAATATTTCACCCGCCTGGCGCGTGGCAGGATGATCGTCTGTAAATGTATCAATAGACCGGTGCAGCATGATGCCAGCCTGTACCGGCAATGGGTATAACAGTTTTTTCTTTCCTTTAACAAAGTCACTGATCATATTGCCCAGCAGGATCTGCGGGTGATGGAAAGATAAACGAGCGTGTGCCAGGTAATTCATCCGTGTAGATTAAAAGAGTATTCCGTTAGGGACGGTACTCTAATTTACTACAATAATGATGACGGGTCAGTTGCCGGCAAATGTTACGATAGCTTTTATTAATGTACCCGGGAGTGCCAACGATGGATCGCTATAGGCTTTGACATTGGCCGCCCGGTCATTTTCCCTGACAAGTTTTAATACGTGATTCATATCATCGACCAGCAACAGTTTTGCAGCGGGGTTAGCTGACTGTAGCGCATCTGCATCAGTTTGTGTTACCTGCAGATCTTTTGTACCCTGCACGATAAGGGCCGGACAGGACAGGTTAGCAATGAGTGCAGCCGGATCAAGGGGCAGCCATGATTGCAGATAAGGTTGTACGGCAGGTGCCAGCAGATTGAGCAGCGAGGGATTTACTTTTGTTACACGCAGCCCTTTTTCCAGCGAATCAAGTGCGAGCGAAAACTCCTGGTAAAGTGCATCGGTAAATTGTGAGCGTGTTTGTTCTTTCAGCAATACAGCTGCTTTGCGGCCTGCACCTGCCAGGCTGATAAACCCATCGGCTTTAACTTTATTGGCTATCAGCAAACCGATCAATGATCCTTCACTGTGTCCGGCAATCATTATCCGCCTGTATCCCTTTTGTCGCAATACGCCAAAAAGCGCTTCGGCATCGGCAGCAATATCTCCAATGGTAGAGTTGAGTATACGGGCATTATCAGTGAACCTGCTTTTTCCTATTCCCCGTTTGTCGTATCGCAGGCTGGCAATGCCATGTGCCGCGAGGCTATCGGCCAGCTGTAGCAATGAATTGTTGCTACCGGGCAAAAGAGGACTGTTGCCATTGCGGTCGGTAGGGCCGGAACCGGCAATAAGCAGGATGGCTACTTTTTTTGAATCATTGACGGGTGTTACCAGGCTACCCGACAGGGTTATTCCCGCAGTTTCCAGTGTGATGTTCTCTTCGGGATAAGGCCGGGGAACGCTGGCTTCTGCGGCAGCCGCCGGTATTTTATCGCCTTTGATCAGATTCAGGGGGATTTTTATACCCTGTATAAAGTGGCCTTTGATAAGGGTATCGTTTTCCAGCACACCTTCATAGCCGATCCCCATAGAATTGATTTTCATTCGGATGGAACGTTCGCTGACGATCACGGAGTCAAAGGCCAGGCCATATCCACCCTGATCAGGACTATCCATACTGGCCTGCCACTGGCCAGTGGGCCCATTTTTTATATGAAATACCAGGCGCAGGCTTTTGCCTGCCTGTATGATACCAGACCAGGTACCGGGGAGGCTACCTGTGGTTTGCGCCGGCAATGTGTATTGAGATACAATGAATAAGATCAGGATAAGGCTGCGAATTTTCATAACAGGAAAGGCTTAAGGCTGAGGTATATTTTTTTGTTTTTGACGATAAAGCCGGTAGGAATATATCATAGGTATTAGCGTGATTACCATCGTAATGCAAATAAAAACAGCCAGTACGATCCTGGAAGGCAGGAGAAATGCGAGCAAAAAGATGACTATACCTCCGGCAAACCAGAGCTTACCTGCCAGGCGGTGGGTTTCTTTCCAGTTTTCTTCATCATGCAGTGTCCAGGGCAGCCGCATGCCGGCAAAGTAGTTGGGTTTGAGGTTGAACATATAATTGCCCAGGATACACCAGAATGCACCCAAAACTGCCACCAACAAATTAGCATTCAATGAGATAGAGCCACTTCGGCTACTGTATATGATAAAAAAGCTGATAAAGGACAACAGCAGGGTAATGGCAAAGCCAAGCTTTTTGAGGCGTGCTTTGTTTTCAGGAGCTGATTTTTTGGGATCTATTTTATAGATAAGTGGAAAGAAAAGATGGATGGCAGCGGCCATAACAGTGAAGATGATCACCATGGTGACCAACTCGGTTTTGCTGCCAAAACGGTCCGGATTGCCCTGAAAATCAAAATGCATGGGCACTTTTACGGGCAGATCATTCCAGATGCTGATCAGGTAGGCTCCCGGAGCCACAATAGCCAGCCAGGCGGTAAGGTTCAATAGTCTTTTCATGTTATCGCTTTTTAGAACTGAATTGCATCAGCCATTTCATAATCTCATCTACTACGGTTGTATTCAATGAGTAATAAATGTATTGTCCTTCCTTTTCAGAGCTAACCAGCTTTGCCTGTTTCAATATATCCAGGTGGTGTGAAATGCTTGGCCACGACATATTAAATCGTTCAGCAATTTCGCCGGCTGTCATATCTCTTTCCCGCAACAGCTCCAGTATTTCGCGCCGGGTACCATCATTCAACGCTTTGAAAATGCTGTTCATTCCACAGTTTATTCGTTAAATATTTAGACAAATATCTAAATAAAAAAATATTTTATCAAATCAAATCTGTATCAAATGCGGAAATACTGCTTATAAGTGGTCGAAAAAAAGGGATGTGCGGTTAATGTATGATAACAGCTGTTAACGCTGTTTAACACCCGTTTCCATTAATCCCAATTTGCTTGTGCAGAGGTGTAACCCGGGATACTTTTGTGTCGTCATACTTACCAAATGACAATTTTTAAAAAATAACCCTAACAAAAAAATACTTCGAGTTATGAAAAAGATCATCCTTACACTGGCAATCGCAATCAGCAGTATTGCTTCATTTGCAGCAGGAGAAGAAACAACAGTAAATGCTACTATTCAGAATGCATTCAATAAAGAGTTTGCCGGTGCTACCGACGTAGCATGGACAATTGGCAAAAACAGTTACAAAGCTTCTTTTGTGATGAACAATCAGCGCCTGATGGCTTATTACACAACAGATGGAGAGCTGATGGGTATTACCCGCAACCTGAGTTCACTGGATCTGCCGCTGAATCTTCAGTCAGGTTTGAAGAAAAGTTATAATGGTTACTGGATCTCTGATCTGTTTGAAGTGTCAAACAACGATGGCAGCAGCTATTATATCACACTTGAGAAAGCAGACGAAAGTGTTGTACTGGAATCAAGCAACGGAAGTAAATGGACCGTTTACAAAAAAATAACAAAAGCATAAGCAGTTAGTTTTGGTGTGTGGTAAAAACAAGCCCCGTACTTCTGCTTTCGGAGACGGGGTTTTGTTATAATAAAAACGGAGATACCTGCACCACCCACTTGTTATATATTTTTTGCAATAATCATTTCATCATTAACCTTAACCTTTTCTATGAAGAAGATTTTAATCCTGCTGCCACTGATGCTGGCAGCGACAATTATGGGGTTTGCCGCAGATCCGGTCCCCGTCAGTGAACCTGCAGTACAATCATTTTCCCGTCAGTTTGCCGGTGCAGAGAATGTGAGCTGGTCAAAAGAAGAAGACGGTTTGCAGCGGGTCACTTTTGTATGGGCAGGCCACCGTGCACAAGCCTATTTTTCAGCCGCTGGCGAATTTCTGGGAGCCATGCGTGGTTTGTTTTATCAGCAGCTGCCGCTTTCTGTGATCCGTGCTGTTGATAAACGTTACAACAATCCTGTAGTACTGGAAGCGCGTGAGGTCAGCAATCAGGAAGGCACCACCTATTCACTGTTGCTGGAATATCGCTCCAAACGCCTGCGTGTGAAGCTCAATGGTGATGGAGGTTTTGAATCTGCCGAGCGGGTAAAATAAATGCCTAAAAAAAGCCATGAAAACGGGCCGTCCTCTGTAGGGGCGGCCTTTTTATTTAATGATGAACTGATTGTTGTCCGGGGGAGCGGAATGGGGTAAAATTGTAATTTTGCCGCTCATGCCCGCATTGTCCCCCGCCTGATTGGGGTCTGAAGGCGGAAAATTAAAATCAATCAGACATGAACAAAGGTCCCATTTCGAAGTTTATCGAACATTATTACCGCCATTTCAATGCAGCTGCGCTTGTGGATGCTGCAAAGGGCTATGAGCAGCATTTGCTGGAGGGTGGCAAGATGATGATCACACTTGCCGGCGCTATGAGTACCGGTGAGCTGGGTATTTCGCTGGCCGAAATGATCCGCCAGGGTAAGGTGGATATTATTAGCTGTACAGGTGCCAACCTGGAAGAAGATGTGATGAACCTGGTGGCGCATTCACACTATAAACGTATTCCCAACTATCGCGACCTCACTCCGCAGGAAGAATGGGATCTGCTGGAAAATCACTACAACCGTGTTACAGACACCTGTATACCCGAGGAAGAGGCTTTTCGCCGGTTGCAGAAACACCTGGTCAAACAATGGAATGATGCAGAAGCAAAAGGAGAACGCTATTTCCCGCATGAATTTTTGTATAAGGTCGTACTCAGCGGCGACCTGAAGCAGTATTATGAAATCGATCCTAAAGACAGCTGGATCATTGCAGCTGCAGAAAAAAATATTCCTATTGTGGTACCAGGCTGGGAAGACAGCACTACCGGCAACATCTTTGCCAGCTATGTGATCAAAGGTGAGCTCAAAGCATCGACTGTTAAGAGCGGTATTGAATACATGGTATGGCTGGCCGACTGGTATCGTCAGAATTCGGCAGGAAAAGGCGTTGGATTCTTCCAGATTGGTGGCGGTATTGCCGGCGATTTTCCGATCTGTGTGGTACCCATGATGTACCAGGATCTCGAATGGCATGATGTGCCTTTCTGGAGCTATTTCTGCCAGATCAGCGACTCTACCACTTCTTACGGTTCTTATTCCGGTGCTGTGCCCAACGAAAAGATCACCTGGGGCAAACTGGATATCAATACACCCAAGTTCATTGTGGAAAGCGATGCTACAATCGTGGCACCGTTGATTTTTGCATGGGTGTTGGGGTGGTAAGAAAGTTTAAAGGTTTAAAAGTATAAAGGGTTTAAGGAGATTTATACACCTCTTTAGATCCTTTATACTTTTAAACCTTTAAACTTTTATACTTTCTTAGAATCCTTTAGGTTTTTCGAGGGTCAGGTCTCTTTTCAGCATATCATTGCGGTTGGCCATTTCCCAGGCGGTATAGAATACCAGCTGGCCGCGTTTGGCCATGAGTGGATAGTTGATCTTGTCGGGAGTATCTGTGGGAC
Organism: Chitinophagaceae bacterium; assembly: GCA_047600605.1. Classification (GTDB taxonomy): domain Bacteria; phylum Bacteroidota; class Bacteroidia; order Chitinophagales; family Chitinophagaceae; genus CAYMZZ01. The sequence continues at coordinate 862,456 of JASGKK010000003.1, forward strand.
GGTGGTAGTCGGCATGTACACCGTTAAAGTAGAAGATCACAGGTACGCCTTTTTCTGCAAAATTGTAGTGGTCGCTACGATAGTAGAAGCGGTTTTTATCATTAGGATCATTGTATTTGCGATCCAGCTTCATTTTTACATTTTGTTTGTTTACCTGATCGGTGATCGTAGCCAGGTCGGTGCTGAGCTTGTCGTCGCCGATAATGTATACGTAATTGGTAGAATCTTTGTCTTTGAGGTATTCTTCGCCAATACGGCCCACCATGTCGATGTTGAGGTCAACAGTGGTTTTTTCGAGCGGGAAAAGCGGGTGGTTGGCATAGTAAGCAGAACCCCACAGGCCTTTTTCTTCACCACTTACCGTCATGAATACGATGGTACGGCGGGGGCCTTTGCCTTCGGCTTTGGCCTTGGCAAATGCTTCGGCCATTTCCAGTACAGTAGTAGTACCGCTGCCATCATCATCTGCACCATAGAAAATAGTTGTGTCGTTGCGTTTGCCTACGTGATCATAGTGTGAAGTAAGCAGCACGTATTCATCTTTTTTATCAGTGCCTTCGAGTACACCCACTACGTTAGAGGCATAAGCCACTTTGCTGGTTTTGCTGAAGCCCAGTTCGATTTCGGCATTGTAGATTTTGGCAGGAACAGCGGCTGACTTCATTTTTTCGATCAGGCCTTTGTTTTCCGCACCCATGATCTTTTCTGCCACGCTTTCTGAAATATAGAATGACTGGGGCATGATCGTGGCAGGATATCCGCTCATGCTATAGTTGGAAGTGCTGTTAAACGTTTTGCGGGGGAAGTTGCCATACACAACCAAAACGGCGGCAGCGCCTTTGGCCTGTGCATTGCGGATCTTTCCGAATATGTTGGCAGGAGAGGCAAAACCAGCTGTAGAAGGTTTGTAACCGGCAGGGCTGCCATCCAGAATCAGAACCAGGCGACCTTTTACATCGAGGTCTTTATAATCGTCCATAGCACCGTCAACAATACCGTAGCCGGCAAATGCAACCTGAGCAAAACGCAGGTCAGCTGTATGATTGCTATTGGCATTGGGCTGAAAATCGCGATTCAGTTCAAAGCTGCTACCGTTTACTTTCAGTGAAGTACCGGTAACACTGTCTTTGTAAAGGGGATAAGTCTGGCGGTAGCTGCCATTGTTGCCCGGCAGCAGGCCCAGTGATTTGAAATGAGCTTCGATGTAATCAGCAGCTTTTTCAAGACCGGGCGAGGGTGTGTCACGTCCTTCCATTTCCTTGCTGGCAATGATGTACAGATGCTTTTTCATGTCGGCAGCCGTGATGGTCTTGGCATAAGTGCCGGGATTGGCCTTTTTTTGTGCCGTGGCCATCAGGCAAAGACCCAATGATAGCGGCAGCAATAATCTTCTCATGGTTTGTTTTATTTTAATAAAGGAATATCCCCAAACTTAAGTGAAAAAGCGGGAGAAAAACGGCTCTTTTGATAAATGGTTACCGGAATCAGGAGCAGGCTATTTTGCCTACCCGGTTGGCGTGGCGGCCACCTTCAAACTCGGTGGTCATAAAGGTAGATACCATACGTTCCGCATCACCTTCGCGCACAAAACGGGCAGGAATGCAGATGATATTGGCATCATTGTGCTGGCGGGTAAGCTTGGCAATCTCATCGCCCCAGCACAGTGCCGCACGTATACCCTGGTGCTTATTGGCTGTAATAGCCACTCCATTGGCAGTACCACAGAGCAGGATGCCAAATGCATAGTTGCCGCTTTCCACAGCGGTTGCCACGGGATGGGCATAATCGGGGTAGTCGACAGAGTCTTTACTGTGTGTGCCAAAATCTTCAATCAGGATACCCTTACCTTCGAGAAAGGAGATCAGATCTTCTTTGTAGTCAAATCCGGCATGATCGCTGCCAATGGCAATAGGCTTTTGCAGGTCAAAAGGAGAGGTCATAGTTCACTGTTTTCTGCAGTTGAGGCCCTAAAGTTACCGAGAAATAACCATAGGAAAAGCAGAATAAGGTATGACCCTTATATTTTAAAAGGGCTTATCAGCTCCACTCCTGTACTTCCCGTTCTTTCTGCCGTTTATTGATACGCGAAGCCACGAGAATACTGGCTTCATATAACAAATAAAGCGGAATAGTTACAATCGTAAGACTGAACGGGTCTGTGGAAGGCGTGATGATGGCGGCGGCAATAATGATGATAACAAATGCATGGCGGCGGTATTTGCGCAAAAAACTACCGGTCACAAAACCAATACGCGCCAGCACCATTACCAGCAATGGCATCTGAAACAACACGCCAATACCTACCGTGGTATAGATGAGGTTTTCGAGATAGTCAGAGAATGTGGGCATGATGGTGATCTGCTCACTCAGCTTGTAATTGAAATAGAAATTGACCATGAAGGGCGTGAGGATGAAATAACCAAATGCCACACCCATGAAGAAAAGCAGGGAAACCCAGAAGATAACCCCCCTGGTATTTTTCCTCTCTTTGACTGATAAGGCTGGCCGCACAAAACGCCAGAACTCCCAGAAGATATAAGGAAATGCAATGATGAAGCCACCGATAAAGGCCAGGGTAAAGGAGGCAATGAACTGTCCGGTCATGGTGGTTTCCAGGAACTTGGCATCTACCTGTTTAAAACAGAGCACATCGCCGATACCAATTGCCTTTCCAAACTGGCAGAGCCAGCGGGCAGAAATGAAATCGGCTTTGGTAGGACCAAACAGCACCGTATCTACTACAAAGTCGGAAAATATAAAAACAACAATGGCGCATACCAATACGGCAATTACAGAGCGTACAAGGTGCCAACGGAGTTCTTCCAGGTGGTCGATAAACGACATTTCCTCTGTGTCATTGTTCTTCTTTCTCCGGTTAAAAAAATCGATCAGGGCCATTGGGTATTACAATAAAGTGGGGCAAATTTAGCTGATTACATGATTATAGCGGGGAGATTTTGAAGGCCTGCCCGGACCTTCGCTCTTATTTCAGCTTTTTGAGCTTTACCGTCTCAATCCGGGTATCGCTTACATTGATCACGTCAAATTCATAGTCGTCAATAATAATACGTTCTTTCTGACGGGGAATGGTTTCGTGAAAATTGATGATATAGCCCGACAGGGTCTCCGATTCATTTTCCGGAAATTCAAGCCCGTATTTCTGCTCCAGGTAGTCAAGTTCCAGCCGGCCGGAGAAAATGTACTCATTCTCTGCCAGCTGTTTTTCCACAAACTTCTCGGTATCGTATTCGTCCTGTATTTCGCCAAAAAGCTCTTCCAGCACATCTTCCATGGTAATGATACCGGCAGTGCCGCCAAACTCATCCACTACCCAGGCAATGCTTTTCCGCTCGCGGCTGAACTTGCTGATAAGGTCGGCTGCGCTCATACTTTCGGGAACAGCCGGAATGGATAACAGCACATCCTGCAGGGTGCCGGGTTTTTTAAAGAGATCGATCTGGTGGATGTATCCTACAATGTGATCGATATTATTTTCAAAAACCACCAGCTTGCTGAGCTTGGTCTCTACAAACCGGCGACGCACTTCTTCGAGCGACGTATTGAGGTTTACGCCAACAATTTCTTTACGGGGCACGAGGCACTGGCGGATCTTCACTTTGGGAAATTCCTGCGCCTTTTCCAGCAGCTGGGTATTCTGGTCCTGGCGGGCCTCCAGGTGGTCGCCCTGAAACAGGTTTTTGAGCTCAGCGTGGCTGAGCGGTTCTTTATGTTTATCGAGCTTTACATCAAAGATGTAGTTGAGTACCCAGCCAGACAATTTAATAAGTACTTCTGCCAGCGGGGCAAAAATCTGGTAAAAGAAATCGATGACGATACTGAGCCGGGCCAGCAGGGGGTTGCTGTGCGCACGAAAAATAGCACGGGGAATGAATTCGGCGAAAATGAGTACAATGAGTGTGGCCAGTACGATCTCAACAAAAATGTGCACGAGATCGGAGCCGATATGCCAGTATTTCCAGATAGGCTGCATGACAGAGCTGATCTGCAGGCCCAGGAATGTAAGGAATACGGTAAACCCGATAAGGGTCATACCAATGAAGCTGGTGGGAGCATCTATAAATCTGCCCAGCAATAAACCGGTACGGGTACCCTGCTTGCGCTTCAATTCAATGTTGAGCCGGTTGGCACTGTAATAGGCCATTTCAATGCCGGAAAAGAAACCCATCAAGGAAAGGGTCAGCACAAACCAGACTATGGTACTCCACTCTGCGGTCATGAGGTAAAGATAACAACTGGTGGGGCAAGTTCAAAAGTGTAGTAAGTATAAAAGTATAAAGGTATAAAAGCATGTTTATTAGTGTATAAGGCCTCACAACTTTTATACTTTTAAACCTTTATACCTTTAATAGAAACTCTTTCACAATTTTTTCTGCCCTGGCGCATGCTTCGCTAAGGTCATCGTTTACGATACAGGTATCAAAATGATCTTTAAAGGAGATTTCGTAAGAGGCTTTATTGACCCGCGCAGCCAGTGATTCGGGTGTTTCGGTACCACGCGACTCGAGTCTTTTGCGCAGCTCATCTACAGAAGGGGGCTCAATGAAGATAGAAAGGGAAGTGCCGGGGTATTGCTGTTGTACGTGTATTGCACCTTTTACATCAATATCGAGAAGCGGACACTGGCCTTTATCCCAGATACGCTGCAGTTCGGCTTTTAATGTGCCATAATATTTTCCTTCATACACCATTTCCCATTCCACAAATTCATTTTGCTGAATCTTTTGCTGAAAGTCGGCCAGTGTCAGAAAATAATAATCCTCGCCATGTTTTTCGTAAGCACGCGCAGAGCGGGTGGCGGCCGAAATGGAAAAAGCCAGTTGTGGAAGCTGCTGCAGCAGATAACGGGTGATGGAAGTTTTGCCTGCTCCCGAAGGGGCAGTAATGATGATCACCCTGTTTTGGAATGATTGCATGTGCAAAGAAAGGGAAAAAATGGTTGACAGCGATAGAGATGTAGAAAGGTATAAAAGTATAAAGGTTTAAATGTTATTACACTATAACCTTTATACGTTTTAACTTTTATACTCTCTTAATATCTGCTCCAAGCGCCAGTAGTCGTTTATCAATATACTGATAGCCGCGATCAATCTGTTCTATATTCTGAATGATGCTTTTGCCTTCTGCACTGAGGGCTGCAATAAGCAGGGCCACACCTGCACGGATGTCGGGACTGCTCATGGTGATGCCGCGCAACTGCTGCTCGCGCTCGAGTCCTATCACCACCGCACGGTGAGGATCGCAGAGTATGATCTGTGCACCCATATCAATCAGTTTGTCGACAAAGAAGAGACGGCTCTCAAACATTTTCTGATGAATGAGCACACTGCCTTTTGCCTGTATGGCGGTGACCAGTACAATGCTGAGCAGGTCGGGTGTAAAACCAGGCCAGGGATGATCATAGATGGTCAGTACACCACCATCGAGATAGCGTTGTACCTCATAGATATCCTGGGGAGGAATATGTATATCGTCGCCTTTCATCTGCAGGTCGATACCCAGTTGTCTGAATTTTTCGGGAATGATGCCCAGGTGTTCGATGCCGGCGCCTTTGATGGTGATATCGCTTTGTGTCATAGCCGCCAGGCCAATAAAGGAGCCTACTTCAATCATATCGGGCAGCATGCGGTGTGTGGTGCCACCCAGGGCTTCCACCCCTTCGATCGTGAGCAGATTGCTGCCAATGCCGCTGATGCGCGCACCCATGCGGTTGAGCATTTTACAAAGCTGCTGCAGGTAAGGTTCGCAGGCGGCATTGTAGATGACAGTAGTGCCGCGCGCCATACTGGCAGCCATCACCAGGTTGGCAGTACCCGTTACAGAAGGTTCGTCGAGCAGCAGGTGTGTACCCTGCAGGTTGGGGGCTTCGAGGTGAAAAAAGCCGTCTTCCGGATGGTAGTTGAAACGGGCGCCGAGGCGTTCAAAACCGATAATATGAGTATCCAGCCTGCGCCGGCCGATTTTGTCACCGCCCGGTTTGGGAATAAAGGCTTTGCGGTAGCGCGACAGCATGGGTCCTGCGAGCATTACAGAGCCACGCAGCCGCCCGCTTTTGCTGCGGTAGGCATCGCTGTGCAGATAATCGATATTGACCTCATCGGCCTGAAAAATGCAGGTATGCCGCTCTGGCCGCTCCACTTTTACATTCATTTCCTGCAATAACTCAATCAGCAGGTTTACATCCAGGATATCCGGGATATTGGAGATAGTTACTTTTTCGGGAGTAAGCAGCACCGCACTGATAATCTGCAGCGCTTCGTTCTTTGCGCCCTGCGGAACAATTTCACCTGCCAGGCGTTTGCCACCCCGGACCTCAAATGAATGCATGGAATTGACTGATTGATGTGGGTAATAATATCCGGTACAGACCGAATCAACTGCAAGTTAGTTTTTTGACACATTCAGGAAATGTGCCGGACAGAAAAGGCCGGCATTTTTTTGCCGGCCCTGTCCTGATATAATTTGTAGCAGCAGTATTAGTACCTTTTTTTCTTGAAGTTACCACCGCCATTACGGTTTTCATTTCTGCGATTGTTACCACCACCATTCCGATGCTGGAATTTGTTGCGTTGTTTGCCATAACCACCACGCTCCCGCTGATTGTCCTGCTGTGGACGAAATGCTTTTACCTGAGGTGTATTGGTAAACGTGAGTTGTCCATCGGTGATAGAGTTCAGCTCACTTTGTATAGCATCGTCATGCACGGTTTCTTTATGCCAGTTGTTATAGGCCAGTTTCATATAATAGGCAATAGCATTGGCAAACCCGGCTTTTTTATCGGGGTTCTCTTCTTTCAGCGCTTTCTGAATGATGTCTTCCAGGTTTTTGCCCAGGTGAGAATGACGGGGATAACGCTTGGGATAAGGAAGCGGCTTGGGTCTTTCGCTGAGCGATTCGCGGGTGGGTATCGGATAGGGCGACTTTACGTCCAGTTTAAAATCGGAAATCAGAAATAAATGATCCCACAACTTATGACGGAAGTCTTCCACATTTTTTAAATGCGGATTGAGAAAACCCATCAACTCAATCACCGCATACGCATTGCGCTGTCTGCGTTCAGGATCTTCGATAGACAGCAAATGCTCAATCATCTTCTGCACATGACGGCCATATTCACGCATGGCCAATCCATTTCGGGTTGTATTATATTCCATAAAAAATGCAAGTGAAACAACAAATGTAGGAAAGTAAGGCCAGTATCAGAAATATGGCTATCGTGGCTGCCGGCAGGGCAAAAAGAAAGGGGCCCCGAACCAAGGCCCCTTTTACAAGCCACCATCCTCTTCCACCTAAGAGGTCATTTAATTAAAAGTTGAGATACGCTTGACTCCTGGGATCGCTTGTCTGTCAGTTTTAACCAATACACACCCGGACTCAATGAGGCAATCTGAACAGGTGCTGAGCCTGATGCCTGCACCTCCTTCTGCACTAATACCTGCCCCTGCGTATTAAAAATTTGGATATTGAACTGTCCTGACACACTATTATCAAATTTGATACCAACAATGCCAGATGATGGGTTGGGGTACAGAGAAAATTTCACCGATGCGGAACTTTCCAGAATCATCTGCTTAATATTACTGTAGCGAACATACCCATTGCTATAAACCTGCTTGATTCTGAAGTAAAAACTACCTGTTTCCCCATTCGGCACATCATATAGCATTCTGTATACATCTGAGGTGCCATTGCTCTTGGGCATCATACCAACAGTAATGAAGTTACGACTATTGCGGCTTACTTCCGCTTCATAATGATAATTTGCAAAAGGATCATCATACCCCCACCACTTAAGCTCCGCTTTGGTAGTACCGATCTTATTTACATTGAAAGCACTTATATTAAGTGGTAACACTGTGGGAGGACAGGTACAATATTCAAAATGAAAATTAACCAGTGCCGATGTAAGTACCAGTACCGAACTGCTGCCACCAGTCACGCTTGCATTGGCAGATACATTGATATCATAATTATAGGTTACACTGTCTGAACCATAGAATTGAGAGATCGTAGTGGAGTCGCTGATGGTACGGCACAACTGGGTATTAAGAACAGTATCATGCCCAAGCGCCACACGGTCGGGACCAGAACCAAGCACACCATTGGTGGCAGCGAGGTTATAGGGTCCGTAATTTTTGGTGATACTGTTTGATAACGGCGAACCCAGACCAGGGCCGCTGATCTGGTCATTACGAACATAGCTGAATGTGGCCGTCTGGGGAGATACCGACAGGTTTTCGATTGCCAGTGTATCTACAACGCCAGTGATGGTGATGCAAAGACGTACACAGGTGACCATGCCTGAGGTTGGATTAAACTGGGGAAACTTTACGGGTGTGGAGGTAATACCTGTACCAAATGCGATTGTCGTATCAAAGGCCGTGGCGCCTCCGGGATGTCCGTCAGGACATTGTGCGAGGCCCCTGGCAGAGAAAACAAAGATAAAAGCAAATGGCAGCGTCCATCGGATCAAAGGGTACAAAGCTTTCATAGGCTACCGGGTTGGGTGAATACGGAGTATTGGATTACACTTATAGAAACATAAAGGTAGCTACGTTGTGGCAGTCATACAATTGTATTTATACCTTTTTTGAAACATCGTAATCCGTGAAAACAGTATTGTTTTTATACGATACACTGTCGGGTTTTCTATTGGTAAATACATCGTAGCTGATCGCGAAATCAGGTTGATTTTCGATGCGTTATTATCGGAAAAATACAGCGTAAATACCGCGACAGGTCTGCGTCAACCGGGCTAAGCTTTAACTTTGCAGCGCTTCATGAATATAGTTATTGATATTTCCTGGTTTGCCAACGGTGGGCAACCTGCCCACAGGGCCCTGCTGCAACTGCTGGATCAGTTGCTGTCTGCACGGCCGGCCGACCAGTTTATTTTTTTAATACAACCCGATCAACGCGCACCCGAAGGCCGTTTGCAACGGGCCATACTGCTGCCGGTAATGCCGCCAGCCGAACGGTCTGTAGCAGGCTGGTATAAGCGACAGTTGCCGGCCATACTGCAGCAGCAACAGGCAACTGTTTTTATCGGTCGCCCCGGCTGGGCGGCTCCCGTAAAAAATATAGCCCAATGTGGCTGGCTGATCAGCGATCCCCGTCAGTATCCTGCAGGCATTACCGGTTGGTGGGCACGCTGGCAATACCGGCGGCGGCAGCCAGAAATGCTGCAAAATGCGTCTATCCTGCTGGCTGCCAATGCCTGGCAGGCAAACCGCTGGTCTGCAGCCTGGCCGGCAACCGGCTCCCGTATACGACACCTGCCTCCGTTGCCCGCCACTGATATGCCGCAGCTGAGCCCCGATGAAAAGCAGGAAATAAGAGACCGGTATAGCGAAGGCAAAAACTATTTCCTGGCCCTCGGCCCCTTCGATGCACACTCAAATGTCATCACCCTGCTGAAAGCATTTTCGCGTTTCAAGAAACGACAGAAAACAGAATGGAAACTGGTACTGGCCGGCCCTGTTGATACCCGATACCCACAGCTTTCTGCCAGCCTGGCCAGCTATAAATACCGGTCAGATATCTGCCTGCTTGATCAGGCTACCGATGAGGAGCAACAGCAACTGCTGGCGGCCGCCTACGCACTCCTGGTACCTGCCCAACAGCAGGTGGAACATATCCGCCTGACCAGGGCCTGGGCAGCCGGCATCCCCCAATTGCTGCCTGCGGTACCCGAAAATGAAATATGGGCAAAAGATGCCGCATTGTATGTGGAGATTGCGCAACACGAGGCCATTGCCGACCAGCTGATGCGGCTGTACAAGGATGAAGATTTTTATAACCGCCTGCGCCAGGCCGCCCGCCAGCGCAATGAGGAGCATCAGTGGCCGGTTGTGACAGACTGGTTCAATGCTCTGTTTACTGCCCTCAGGGATCAGTCCGATCGTTCCGGCGTTTAGAACGGCAATCAGTACCTTTGCACTTCTTTAATCAAACAGATATATGGCAGAGTCGAACATTATTATTCAGGTAAATACAGATGAGAACCGCGTGCCCGATAAAATATCCTGGAAAGCCAGTGATACAACTATCCAGGAAGCGCAGGCTGCAAAAGCCATGATGCTGGCTTTTTGGGATGGAGCAGAAAAAACCGCCCTGCGGATTGACCTGTGGACAAAGGAAATGATGGTGGATGAAATGGCTGATTTCTTTTATCAGACACTCATGACCATGGCCGATACCTATGGCCGTGCGACCAATCAACCCGAAATGGTAGCCGACATGAAAAAATTTGCACACGGCTTTTATGAAAAATTCAGAGAGCAGCAACTGAAGGCTAATAAAGCCTGAGCCGGTTGATAAAGGCAAACTATTCTTTATTTCAAAACAAGGACGGATATGAATCTCGAACAAAAAATCATGGCTGAACTGAAAACGGCCATGCTGGCAAAAGATGAAAAAGCATTGCGCAGTCTGCGTGCTGTGAAAGCCGCTATTCTGCTGGCTAAAACAGCCGAAGGAGGCAGTGGCGAATTGAAAGAAGAAGAAGAAATAAAACTGCTGCAGAAGCTGGTAAAGCAGCGTAAAGACAGTCTCGACATCTTTATGCAGCAAAACCGGGCCGACCTGGCTCAGAAAGAGCAGGAAGAGCTGGATGTGATTGAAAAATTTTTGCCCAAACAAATGAGTGCTGATGAACTCCGCACCGCATTGAGTGCGATCATCGCTGAGACCGGCGCTCAATCTCCGGCCGATCTCGGTAAGGTTATGGGTATTGCTACCAAACAACTGGCCGGTAAAGCCGATGGTAAAGCCATCTCTACTATGGTCAAGGAGATGTTAAATAAATAAACGGATATACGCAGCGCTGCCGCGCTGCGTTTTATTCCGTGAACCATCTTTCCAGCCTATGCTCATTGATCTGCTTTTTGTAATACTGCTTGTACTGGCAGTAATCAAAGGCTTTCAGCGCGGACTTATTGTAGGAGTCTTCTCATTTGTGGCCATACTGGTAGGTTTGGCGGCTGCCATCAAGCTTTCTGCTGTGGTGGCCGGCTATATCGGCGAGTCTGTACGCATTTCGGATCAATGGCTGCCCGTCATTTCATTTGCCGTTGTATTCATTGCGGTTGTATTGCTGGTGCGTTTAGGCGCCAACCTGTTGCAAAAAACGGTGGAGATTGGTATGCTGGGCTGGCTCAACCGGCTGGGTGGTATTCTACTCTATGTAGCCCTTTTTACCATTGTATATAGCGTGTTGTTGTTTTATGCAACAGAACTGCAGCTGCTTTCGCCGGCAGCCACCGAACGTTCTGTTACCTATTCTTATATTCAGCCATGGGGCCCGCGTGTAGTAGGCAGTTTTGGTACGGTGCTCCCTTTTTTCAGAGATATGTTTGCTGATCTCAGCAACTTCTTCGATGGCGTAGCTGAAAAACTATAGTAAAGCCCTTTCTCCTTTTACCTTATCCCTTTCCCCTTCTCTTTATTTGGTATCTTCAGCCGGATGGCCTATTTTCGTTTAGTCTACAATTATGGTAGACTATAAATTTTTTATATGCAACTGAATTACCTGGGTCTGGCGGTACCATTTTTCATTTTCTTTATTGCGCTGGAGTATTATTACTCACGTCGTAAAGGAAAGAATTTTTACCAGTATGCAGAGTCAGTTGCCAATCTGAATGTAGGTATTGCAGAACGCCTGCTCGATGTATTTACTACCGGGCTTTTTTTCTTTGTATTCGATTACGTTCATAAAAACTGGGCACTCTTTGATATTAAAGCCAACTGGTGGACCTGGCTGTTGTTGTTTCTGGCAACAGACCTGGTCTGGTACTGGTATCACCGGCTTGCACATGAGATCAATGCTTTCTGGGCGGTGCATGTAGTGCATCACCAGAGTGAGGATTTCAATTATACCGTGTCTGCCCGTATTACCGTATTTCAGGCACTGGTCCGCTCCCTGTTCTGGTGTGTACTGCCTTTTATAGGATTTCCGGCAGTCATGATCAGCACCTTATTGCTGATACATGGATTGTATCCTTTTTTCATCCATACACAGGCTTTGGGAAAATGGGGATGGTTTGAAAAAATACTGGTCACTCCCACGCATCATGGCATTCATCACGCTTCAAATCCGGAGTACCTCGATAAAAACTATGGCGATGTGCTCATCATCTGGGACAAGTTGTTTGGCACGTTTGCAAGAGAGCGAATGGATGTGCAGATTGTATATGGTCTTACCAAACCGCTGGGCAGCCATAGTTTTCTCTGGCAGCATTTTCATTTCATACTGGAGATTTATCTCAACTTCCGGCATGCACGGGGCTTTAAGGCCAAATGGAAAGTACTGTTTGGAAAGCCTGATGACCTGGATCCACGTTACCGGTCGGTACTGGAGCGCCACCTGCTGAACCTGGCCCCCGGCAAATCGCCTCAGCCGACTGTGGCCATCCGGCAGTATGTGACCGGGCAAACTATTTTTTCGCTTTGCCTCTTGTTTGTGACGATTCTTTTCGAACATTATCTGTCCCGCACACAACTGGTATTATTTTCCCTGTTTATCCTGATCAGTCTGATCAATAGCGGAGCAATACTGGACCAGCGACGCTGGATCTTTTACCTGGAGTATGCACGGATGGTGCTGGTGATACTGGCTATCGGCCTGTTTTACCCCAATAGCTGGACCATTTCTGTATTGCTGGCCGTGGTGCTGTTGATCACCTGGTATTTCAGACCCATTAAGCGATATTATTTTCAGCTGCTTTATGCCGGTTCAGGGCATTGAGCAGACAGCGCTTAGCCTGTTATTTCTGGGTGGGCTTCAGGCTGTTATATTTATATCAACAAGTAAAGACTTAGCTTTGTGGCGTGAATATTTGCAGCAAAACGACTATTTTAGCAAAAATTAATAGTGCCGGGGAAAATGACTTACGAGATTAAACAGGATAACAAGTTCAGATTCATTGAAGAAGGAGAGGGAGAACCACTCGTGCTCCTGCATGGCCTGTTTGGTGCGTTGAGTAATTTTGCCTCGCTCATTGAGTACTTCAAGCATCACAACAAGGTAGTGGTGCCTATGCTGCCCCTGCTGGATATGGATATCCTCCATACTTCTGTAGGCGGACTGGCCAAATTTGTCCATAAGTTTATTGAAACAAGAGGCTACCAGAATGTGCACCTGCTGGGCAATTCGCTTGGTGGGCATGTAGGGCTTGTATATGTGCTCAAAAATCAGCCTGACTGTATCAAATCCATCATTCTGACCGGTAGTTCTGGTTTATTTGAAAATGGCATGGGTGATTCTTATCCCAAGCGGGGAGATTATGAATACATCCGCAAAAAGACCGAACTCACTTTCTACAATCCGGCCATGGCGACCAAAGAACTGGTCGATGAGGTATTTGGTATTACCAATAACAGACTGAAAGTCATTAAGATAATTGCTTTGGCCAAGAGTGCCATCCGCAATAATCTGGGCGAGGAACTCAATCAGATCAAACAACCTACGTTATTGATCTGGGGAAATGACGACACCATTACGCCGCCATTCGTAGCCAAAGAGTTTAACAGGCTGATCCCCAACAGTGAGCTTCATTTTATTGATAAATGCGGACATGCTCCCATGATGGAGGTGCCGGATGAGTTCAATATGATCCTTCACAAATTTTTGAAAAAACTCAGTGAGCCTGCAACAGTTGCATGATCATTGAAGTCTTAGTACTGAATCAATTAACAGCCGCTGTCCCATGTTAACCGGAGAACTACAATCTCAGACCATTCCGTATTTGCATCTGAAGGATAAGGTGGAAGACGCTCTCCAGCTTATAAATGACAATCAGGTGGCGCATCTGCCTGTGGTGGAAGAAGGGAGATTGCTGGGTGTGCTGAGTGAAGATGACCTGCTGGACGCAGACAATGAAGAAGGTACAGTGGAGCAGTTGCAACCCCTCTTTGTACAGGCAGCTGTAAAAAATACAGAGCATTTCCTTAAGGCCCTGCAAATAACAGTCGACAATAACCTGAGCCTGGTGCCTATTACCGATGAAGAAAATCAGATACTGGGTGTGATAGCTTATGGCGACCTGCTGCGTTATGCGGCTGATTTTATGAGTCTGCATGAGCCGGGAGGGCTGATCGTACTGGAAGTGGATACCAATCAGTATTCTTTTAATGAGATCAGTAAGCTGGTGGAAACCAACGATGCACAGATCACCCAACTCAATACAACCAACAACGCCGAAACCGGTAAAATGCAGGTCACAATCCGGATCAATAAACCGGAGATATCTGATGTAGTGGCCACTTTTCAGCGTTATGAGTATAATGTCAAATATTATTTCGGCGAGGAGTTATATACCAACGAGCTGCGGGACAATTATGACAACCTGATGAACTATCTCAAAGTATGATGATCTTTGAACTACCAGGCTGGCCCAATTATAAAATCCGATATATTTAGTAGATATTGTAGCCCGTGGATGCGGAGGTTTAAGAAATATATGGTTTGGCTCCTGTCAGCGCTTGCCTGCAGTCATTGTCCATTTGCACAGCAAACGGGCAAAAAGGATTCTTTGAATACCAGCCAGTCTCCCGTTTCCAAAGACAGTATCACAGTACCGCCACGTGAGCGCCCCTTTATTGTTCGCCACATAGTTATTGAAGGAAATAAAAAAACACGTGAGAATATCATTCTGCGTGAACTCTTTTTTAAAACAGGCGATCAGTTGCTTCTGCAGGATATCGTACGCCGCTTTGAAATATCGCGGCAGCAGCTGATGAATACCACTCTTTTTCATGAAGCTATCGTAGCATTAAAAAGTTTTGAAGGTTACAATGTAGATATCATTGTGCAGGTGCGTGAGCGCTGGTATATTTTTCCTGTACCTTATTTCAAACCGGCAGACCGCAATCTCAATCAATGGCTGGTCGAGCAAAATGCCAGTCTCAAACGCGTCAACTATGGCATGAAGCTGCTTTATAACAATACGACCGGCCGCAATGATAAACTCCGTTTGTGGTGGATCATGGGTTATACCCGGCAGCTGGCTTTCAGTTATGAACGCCCATTCATTGATAAAAAAATGAAATGGGGGTTGAATGTATCACTGGCTGTGGGTAAGAACAGGGAAGTAAATTATAATACTGTCGACGACAAGCAGGTATTTCTGAAAGAAGATCGTTATCTCCGCAATTTTGTAACTGCATCGGCAGAAGCTGTATACCGGAAGGCGATCCGCACGAGACACCGGTTTGGAATCGGTTATGGCATGGAAGAGATTGCCGATACTGTAGCAGTGCTCAATCCGCATTTTTTTCCGGCCGCGCGTACACGTATCACTTATCCCGAAATTTATTACGGTCTTTCCTATTACGACCTGGATTATATTCCCTATCCTACGAGAGGATACGCGCTCGAAGTCATGCTTAACAAAAAGGGTGTCAGCAAAGCAATGAATCTTTGGCAGCTTTCAGCAAAGGCATCGGCCAACTGGCCCACCGGCAAGCGATCTTTTTTTAGCCTCAATGGATATGGTATAATCAAACTTCCCTTCAATCAGCCTTATTACAACAGGAAACTGCTGGGCTATTCGGATATTTTTATGCAGGGCTACGAATATTATGTGGTGGATGGAATGGCGGGCGGTTATTTAAAAGCAGCGTTTACCCGCAAGATCCTGAAAACAAGTATGCGTATACCGGGCACCCGCAAGATTGCCCCGCGTCTTATTCCGTTTAATATTTATGGCCGCGTGTATGGCAATGCCGGTTACATTTACAATAAATATCCGGGAGAAAATTTCTTATCTAACCGTATACTGGTTTCTTCGGGTGTTGGTATAGATATTACAACTATCTATGACTTTACCCTGAAACTGGAGTGGTCATTCAACCAGTTAGGGCAAAACGGATTATTTTTACACAGAAAGACAATTTTCTGAGTCGTAACTTGATCCGCGTTTCAAATCAGGCACTGTACATGAAAGCAGCAATCTACAGCAGGGTGATGGAGTCGGACCAGCAGGAAGACCTGCAGGTTTTTTTTGATGAACTGGGTCGCAGAAAAATTGCACCAATCATACATGCTGACTATTATCAGCAGATAAAAGATATCATTCGCCTCCCAGACAGCACACAGACATTTTCGGGTTCTGCAGACCTTGGTCCCGATGTGGAATTTCTTATCAGCCTGGGTGGTGATGGCACGTTGCTGGATACAGTAACACTGGCACGCGATAAGCCGATCTATGTGATGGGGATCAATTTTGGCCGCCTGGGTTTTCTGGCCAGTATTGGTAAGGAAGCGGTAAAAGAAGCAGTGCAGTCGCTGGCCAACCGCTCTTTCCTGGTAGATGAACGTACGCTGATACATCTGGATGCCGACCTTTCCTTGTTCGGCGACGTGCCTTATGCACTCAATGAGTTTGCCATTCATAAACGGGATACGGCCAGTATGATCAAGATACATACCTATCTCAATGGCGAGTTTCTGAATACGTACTGGGCCGATGGGCTGATAGTGGCTACACCCACGGGGTCTACCGGCTACTCGCTGAGTTGCGGTGGTCCTATTGTATTTCCTGAATCGGGTAGTTTTGTGATCACCCCGGTAGCACCGCATAACCTCAATGTGCGTCCCATCATTGTGCCCGACGACAACGTAATTTCCTTTGAGGTGGAAAGCCGTTCGGAACAGATCATTTGCGCCATGGACTCACGCCGGGAGATAGTCGGAAAAAATGTGTCGCTGGCAGTACGTAAGGAGAATTTTTCGATCAATCTGTTGCGGCTGAGTGAAAATAATTTCCTGCAAACCCTTCATACCAAGCTCACATGGGGGTTGGATAAGCGAAATTAACAGGTCCCAATAAAAGAAAATGCCTATTTTCCCGTTTTAATTACTCAGGTTATTTTTTTGGACGGTTATGGTAAAAAAGTTTTCTCTAAACACCCTGATAATTATCTGTTTACTGGCCACTGGCAACCGGGCTAACGCGCAGGATGCCATTGTACAGGAAGGGGAATTTGGCGTGGGGGTGGGCGCTGCCCATTATTTTGGTGATTTGAATACCAGGGGTCAGCTCAACCGGCCCAAACTGGCGGCTACAGTTTTCTTCCGCAAAAACTTCAGCAATTATGTGTCGGGCCGCATTGGTGCATCCTTTGCACGTCTCGGCTATTCAGACGTTTATAATAGCAAAAATGAGTATATGCGTCGCCGCAATCTCAGCTTCAACAGCAATGTATGGGAGCTGACCCTGCAGGGCGATTTCAACTTTTTCCGTTTTCTGCCCGGCGAACCGGGTTATAATTTCACCCCATATGTAACACTGGGCGTGGGCGTATTCAGCTATGATCCGTTTGCCTACCTCAATGGCGAAAAAATCTTTTTGCGCTCCTTGGGTACCGAAGGTCAGGGTAGCAGCCTGTATCCCGACCGCAAACAGTATAGCACCATGGCCATCAGTGTGCCCCTGGGTGTAGGTGTCAAATATGCATTAAACGAGCGGATCAATATTGGCTTTGAGATTCTTCACCGGTTCACCAATACTGATTACCTGGACGATGTGAGCAAAACCTATGTGGATCCCTCGATTTTCCCCAATAATCCCAGCGATGGCAGCCCGTCTGTGGCCTACCTGCTCAGCGACCGCTCCTATGAATTAGGCGATCGTATCGGCATACCCGGCCGTCAGCGGGGCAATAGCCGTCAAAAAGATCAGTTTGTGACAGCCATGTTCCATGTCACCTTCAATCTGCAATCTTACCGCTGTCCTACGGCCAATTGAGCCACTGGCCGATATTTCCGGGGGCAAATAGCCGGAATTTAGTGAAATAAAATACCTTTGCTGCCCTGTAAAAAGGCCCGGAAAAGAAACCTATGTCTTCGCTTCTCGAAAAAATTGATAAGGATCGCCTTCCCCGTCACATTGCCATCATCATGGATGGAAATGGACGCTGGGCCAAAGAACAGGGCCAGGATCGCCTGTATGGCCATTATCATGGCGTGGAAAGTGTACGCGATATTGTGGAGGGTTGTGCGGAACTGAAGATAGGTTATCTCACCCTGTATGCATTTTCTACAGAAAACTGGGACCGTCCGGAGTATGAGGTAGTAGGCTTGATGGAGCTGCTGGTTACCACTATCCGCAAAGAAGTAGAAAGCCTGCATAAGAACAATATCAAACTGCATGTGATCGGTGATATGAGTATGCTGCCTGAATATGCACGTCAGGAGCTGAAGGAAGCACTGGAGATCACAAGCGGCAATACCGGCCTTAACCTGGTGATGGCCCTCAGCTACAGTGGCCGCTGGGAATTGCTGAATGCGGTAAAAAATATTGCTTTCGAGGTACGCGAAGGGCGGCTGGCAGTGGAAGCCATTGATCAGGATACCCTGCAGCGGTTTTTATGCACCAGCAATTTTCCTGACCCGGAGCTGATGATCAGAACCAGCGGAGAATACCGGATCAGCAATTTCCTGTTATACCAGCTGGCTTATGCCGAGCTGTACTTTACGCAGGTCCGCTGGCCCGATTTCCGGAAAGAAAATCTTTATGAAGCCATCCTGGATTATCAGAACCGGGAGCGACGTTTTGGAAAAACCGGGGATCAGCTGCAGGAAACCAGCTGACCCGTTTCAATGCCCTGATAGCGGCCACTGGCAATGGTTGTAACAGGCAGGGCATCGGCGTGTTTTAACAAACACTTTCGATATTAACCGTTAATTTGCCGCCGCACACATTGGGTGTGGCCTTCGTATAAAATACAGTAAACAAACTAATTGTGCTCCGCTTTTGTGGAGGCCGACTGACTTGAACAAATAACCATGCAACTAATATTACGCCGGGCAGGAGCTCTTGTGATTTTGCTGATAGCAGTGGTGATGAACCTGCAGGCACAGGATACGATACCACCTACCACATCTGTGGATCCCGCTTTGCTGGAGTGGGAAACAGCTACAACCCCGCGGGAGTTTATCATCAACGACGTATCCATTACCGGTATCCGCTATCTGGATACTTCAATCGTATTGTCCATTTCAGGTCTTCAACCCGGCGATCGCTTCATGCATCCCGGCAGCGACATCTTTGCTAAAGCTATTAATAACCTGTGGCGTCAGAAATTGTTCTCCGGAGTACAGATCTATGTCACCCGCATACAGGGCAACCGGATCAGTGTGGAGATCAGTGTGGAAGAACGCGCACGCCTGGGTAGCTTCAAATTTATCGGTCCCAAAAAATCAGAAGCAGAAGAGCTGCAGGGCAAGATCGGCCTGGCCAAAGGAACCATTATCACTGAAAATATCCGCCGCAATATCCGCGAGGTAACTGTCAAGTTCTACCGCGATAAGGGATTTCAGAATGTGCGGGTACTGATCGATGAAAAAACGGACCCCAACCTGGTCAACTCCAACTCTATTCTTATCTATGTCAACAAAGGCCGGAAAGTAAAGATCGACGAGATCAACTTTTACGGCAATGAAACCGTTGACGGCCTTAAGCTCAAAAAGCAACTGAAAGGCACCAAGGAAATGAGTAAGCTCACGCTGTACCCTTCGCGGTATACCAGCACCTACGGTGAGACACGCCACATGAGCTTTAATGAATACATGAAAGACTGGGGCTTCCTTTCACTGAGCAAGACCAAACAGGTACTGGACCCCTACTTCCGTTTCAAACTGTTTACTTCTGCCAAGTTCAATCCCACTAAATACGAAGAAGACAAACAGAAACTCATTCAATACTACAACTCGCTCGGCTATCGCGATGCACAGGTGGTAATGGATACTGTGGTCACCGATACAGCCAGCTCACGCCTGTATGTAGATATTAAAGTGAATGAAGGCCGCAAATATTATTTCGGCAACATTACCTGGAAAGGAAATGCCAAATACAGCGACTCACTGCTCAATGTAGTACTGGGCATCCGCAAAGGTGATATATATAATGTAGATATCCTGAATAAACGCCTGGGTAAGGAAATGTCGCAGGATGGTGGTGATATCAGTGGCTTCTACCAGGACGATGGATACCTGTTTTTCCGTGTAGAGCCAATAGAGACGGCGGTATATAATGATACCATTGATTTCGAAATTCGTATTACCGAAGGTCCGCAGGCGCGTATCAAAAACGTAACTATTGCGGGCAATGACCGTACGAAAGATCATGTGATTCGCCGGGAGCTGCGTACCATACCGGGCGACCTCTTTAACCGGTCAGAACTGATCCGCTCTATACGTGAGCTGGGCAACCTGCAATACTTTAACCAGGAGGCCATCAACCCGGGCGTGGTTCCCAATGCTGAAGACGGTACCGTAGATATCAACTGGAAGGTGGAGGAGAAGTCTTCTGATCAGCTGGAACTTTCGGCCGGTTGGGGTGGTGGTATCGGTCTTACCGGTACACTGGGTGTTACCTTCAACAACTTTTCTATTAAGAATATCTGGAAAAAATCGGCCTGGGATCCATTGCCCACAGGTGATGGTCAGAAGCTGAGCCTTCGCCTGCAATCAAACGGCCGGGCATTCCGCTCCTATAACTTCTCCTTTACCGAACCCTGGCTGGGCGGTAAAAAACGTAACTCACTTACGATTGGTTACAACAACAGTAAGTACTCCAATGCATACGATTATCTTACCGGTCGCTTTGATAATGCCAAATCAGATACCAATTACCTCAAGGTAAATGGCTTCTCTATTGCACTGGGTAAACAGTTGAAATGGCCCGATGACTATTTCAGCCTGGTGTACTCGCTCAACTTTACTCAGTACAAGCGGATGAACTATGGCATCTTCCAGGGTGTGAGTGCGACCGGTGTGTCTAATAACTTCAGCATGAAGGTGGCATTGCAGCGTTCATCTGTATTCGATCCTATTTTCCCACGCAGTGGTTCGAATATGGTGGCCAGTGTGCAGTTTACCCCTCCCTATTCGTTGTTTAATCCCGACCTGGTTGACTCCAAGGATCCCTATAAGAATCCCGAATACCACAAATGGCGTTTCAATGCTGAGTGGTATGTGCCGCTGGGTCGCCCCATGGGTGCAGATAAAAATCGTCAGTTTGTATTGAAACTGGCTGCCAAATATGGCTTCATGGGTCGCTACAACCACAAGCTGGATTACTCACCGTTTGAGCGCTTCCAGGTGGGTGATGCCGGTCTGACCAACAACTTTGGTCTGCTGGGTTACGATATCGTAGCTCACCGTGGTTATCCGGTTTATCAAACATCTGATCCTACTATCAATCCCGACCAGCAACAGGCCAGCCAGTTCTTTACGATATTTAATAAATATCAGCTTGAGCTGCGCTACCCGCTCGTTACTAATCCTGGTAGTACTATTTATGGTCTGGCGTTCTTTGAAGCGGCCAATGGATGGTATAACTTTAAAGACTATAACCCCTTCCGCCTGCGTCGCAGCGCCGGTGTGGGTATGCGTTTCTTCCTGCCCATGTTTGGTCTGCTTGGATTTGACTATGGTGTAGGCTTCGACCGTATTCAGCCTGGTCAGGGTCTGAAAAATGCATCAAGGTTTACCTTCATGCTGGGCTTTGAACCGGAATAATAGTTTGATTGCGCCACAAAAAACTCCTTATATGAAGAAGATTCTTTTACTGACCCTGGTATCTGTACTGCTGGCCGGCAGTACAATGGCTCAGAAATATGCAATTATCAATACCCGTTATATTCTGGATAAAATGCCGGAGTATAAAACGGCCCAAAAACAACTGGATGATATTGCAGCCGACTGGCAAAAAGATATTGATACCCGTCAGGCAGCCCTCGATAAAATGTATAAGGATTATGATGCAGAAGAGGTTATGCTGAGCGAGGATCTGAAGAAAAAACGTCAGGATCAGCTCTTTTTAAAAGAAAAAGAGGTACGCGATCTGCAACGCCAACGCTTTGGTTTTGAGGGAGATCTGTTCAAAAAAAGACAGGAACTCATCAAGCCCGTTCAGGACCGTGTATACAATGCCGTTCAGAAAATCGCCACCCAGCGGGGGTATGATTTTGTGCTCGACAAAAGTGAGGGAATTACCATTATATTTGCCGACCCCAAACTGGACAAAAGTGAGGATGTGTTGCGCGAACTGGGAATCCGCAACTAAGACTGGTTCAGCAAAAGGCAAATGTTAAAGAAAACAGAACAAGCAACTAATCCCAGACAAAACGACTCTTATATTCAAAAATTGACAAACCCTCCGCGGAGGGACAAAAGACAGCAACTCATGAAAAAATTGAAAGTATTAGTAGTAGCGGCTTTCCTGGTTATCGCAGCTAATGAATCAATGGCCCAGGTTAAAATCGCTTATCTCAGCCTGGATCAGGTAGTAGGTCTGATGCCTGGTACTGCCAAAATCGATTCCCTGCTCGGACGCTATGATATGGACTCTATTCAACCTGAGTACAATACCCTGGTGACCAACTACAAATTCAAGGATAGCCTGTACCGCGATACAGTACGTACTCCCAAAGCAGTACGCGATGAAATTGCAAAAGAGCTGGCTAACTATATCTATCAGATCCAGAACTGGGATCAGATCCGTGAGCAGGTGCTGCAAGCCAAACAACAGGAATACCTGGCTCCGATCTATAAAGAAGTGATGGACGCTGTAAGAGCTGTATCAAAAGAAAAAGGGTACAGTCATGTATTAAGCCGCGAATCACTTATTGTGATGCCTGATGCCGATAATATAACGCAGGCGGTCATGACCAAGCTGAAGCTAAAAGCGCCGACGGCACCCGGCGGTCGCCCCTGATAACAACGCATTTACATAAATGAAATAAGCCCCGGCATTGCCGGGGCTTATTTTTTACCGTCATCAGGGTATATACAGGGGACCTACAGCAGAGTATCTTGGCTGCAAAATTGAACCGCTATGAAACCGGTCTTACCATTACTGTTCTTGCTGATAACACCCCTGCTGGCTGTTTGCCAGATCAATGAAGCCAATAAGTGTTATGATGAAAAAAAATATGACTGCGCTGTCACCAATTATAAAGCGGCCATAGCTGCGCGCAACTACAACGAAAAAGATTATGCAACCATTAAATTCAGGATTGGCTTTGCCTGTTCCAAACTGGAACGTTTTGGTGAAGCAGTAGCGCCACTTACAGAAGCAATCGCTTCCAAACCAGATCTGAAATCTGCTTACTGGGAGCTTGCTTATTGTTATTATTCACTGAAAGAATATACCAAATCAGCAGATTATTATGGTAAAGCGGCAGAATACTACAAAGCAGATACCGCCTCACTGAAACGTATACAATACTGGCGCGGACGTGCCCTCAGTCAGATCAATAAACATGCAGATGCCGTCACAGCCTATAAAGCAGCTATTGCTATTGATAGTACACAGGATGATTATTATGCATCCATGGCTGACGCATATTACAATCAATCGCTGTACAAAGAAGCTATTGCTACCTATGAAAAAAGTATCGCCCTGGGCAGTAGCAACAAAACTGCCATGGCGGCGCGTTATTACTGGCTGGGACAGAGCTACAACAACTCCTACAAGCGACCCGAGGCCTTGAAGGCCTATCAGCAGTCGCTGGTAATGGAACCTGCCTACAAATGGTCGCACTGGGGTATTGCCAGCGTGTATTACAATCAGGCCAAATGGAAAGAGGCTGCCGATAAGTACACACAAACACTCACTTACTTTAATGATGATACTGCTTCGCAAAAAAGTATTTACTACTGGCGCGCCCGTTGCTACTTTGATCAGAAAGAGTATGCAAAAGCCTCGGCTGATCTGGATCAGGCATTGAAAATTGACCCCGCTTACGGATCGGCTTATTGGGAAAAGGGGCTGATTGCCCGTACACAGAAGAAATACAAAGAGGCTATTCCATTTTATACAAAGGCAATAGACCTGTATGGTGCGCAGGAGACTTCATTAAGCGATCTGCACTATGCCCGCGGGCTCTGCTATCTCGGATTAAAGGACAGTACGAAAGCAGAAAACGATTTTGCGCAGGCCATTTCATATGACGAGTTTAATGCTGAAGCCAATATAGAGCTGGGCCATTTCGCATTTGCCCGCAGGGATTACAATACAGCCAGGTTATTCTTTGAGTATAATGCCGATGAAATTTACATACGCGACTCTGCAGAGTTTTCACGTATTTATTTTCATAAAGGACTGGCCAACTATATGAGTGGCGACAACTATTTCTATACGGCCAAAGAAGATTTTTTGACCAGTATCGGATATGATTCGACCAATAAGGGGGCGCACCGCTGGCTTTGTGATGCGTATTACCGGCAGAAGTATTATGCACTGGCCGAAAAGGAGATGGATAAGTGTGTGGTACTGTATAAGAATAGTAAGGATAGCCTGCCCAACATGCATCTTTACCGTGGCCTGGCCCGCTACCAGCAAAAGAAATACAAAGAGGCGCTGGCAGACTATGAGCAGTCAGATAAACTCGCTGCATTCAAAGAGGCTGATCAGGTAAAACTGATGGGGCAGATGGCTTTTGAAATAAAAGATTATAACAAGGCTGTCGGCATCTTCAGCAGGCTGGGTACCATGTATAAACCTGCGCAAAAAAATGAATTACTCTTTGTTCATTTTGCACGCGGTCGCAGCTATCTCGAGCTGAAGAAGAAAAAAGAGGCAGTAGATGATCTGAAGAAGGCACTGGAGTTTGGTCCGGGCAATACGGAAGTCACTACCTGGCTGCAAAAGGCAGAAGCGCTCAACTAGCCAACCGGGGCTGATTACGCCGGGCGGCTTACATTTGCAGTATGTCTGCAAAAAATCCAATTGGTGTATTCGACTCCGGCTATGGTGGCCTTACCGTGTTGAAAGAAATTGTGGCCAGGCTGCCGCAGTATGATTACCTGTACCTTGGCGACAATGCCCGGGCACCGTATGGTAACCGTTCGTTCGAAACAGTATACCAGTATACCCTGCAATGTGTGGAGTGGTTTTTTGAGCAGGGCTGCACCCTGGTGATCTTGGCCTGCAATACAGCCTCGGCCAAGGCGCTGCGTACTATTCAGCAAAAAGATCTGCCCCGCCTGGCACCTCATAAGCGTGTGCTGGGCGTGATACGTCCCACTACCGAAGTTATTGGCGACTATTCAGAATCGCGGCAGGTGGGCATACTGGCTACACAGGGCACGGTGGCCTCGCTTTCCTATCCGGTAGAGATCAGCAAGTTTTTTCCCGATATAAAAGTGTACCAGGAGGCCTGTCCCATGTGGGTACCACTGATTGAGAATAATGAACAGGATAGTCATGGTGCAGATTATTTTGTAAAGAAAAACCTGCACCAGTTGCTCGAAAAAGGCCCTATGATCAATGTGGCGCTGCTGGCCTGTACACATTATCCGTTGATGAAAGAAAAGATCAGGGAGCACCTGCCAGTGCCGGTAAAACTGCTTTCGCAGGGCGAAATCGTAGCAACAAGCCTGGCCGATTATCTGCAGCGGCATCCTGAGATCGAACAGGGCTGCAGCCGGGAAGGCAAACGGCATTTTTATACCACCGATTCGACCGAGGATTTTGATAATCATGCCACCCGCTTTTTTGGCGAAGCTGTACAGTCCTCACACCTTGACCTGAGCTAAACTTTCGCTGATAATCAGGCTATTGTAGGGGTGGAATAAAAATAATAGTCATTTCATATGCAGTTGTGCCCGGCAAGTATTACCTTTGCCGTCCTTTCACAAACCGGTGGGTGTGGTGACCCGCGGGTGCGAAATGAAACCAGGCTCCGTTCTCCCGGGCCAAATTTTCAACAACTGCAGGCAGAATCTGCAGACAAAAGTGAAAAAGTAAAAGATTATGAAACGTACATTTCAACCGCATCGTCGTCGTCGCAAAACCGTGCACGGATTCCGTAAACGTATGCAAACTGCCAATGGCCGTAAAGTACTGGCCAGCCGCCGTGCGAAAGGCCGTAAGAAACTCACTGTTTCTGACGAGCGTAAATTA
The DNA here is from genome assembly GCA_047600605.1 of Chitinophagaceae bacterium. Classification (GTDB taxonomy): domain Bacteria; phylum Bacteroidota; class Bacteroidia; order Chitinophagales; family Chitinophagaceae; genus CAYMZZ01. The sequence goes on from JASGKK010000003.1 coordinate 888,387, forward strand.
AAATAAGCCTTACAGGTATTCTATATTTTTGAGCTCCGGCAAGGCCGGAGCTTTTTTTGTGATACGATGGCCAGACAATTTACATTAGGAAAGCAGGAACGGCTTAAAAGCCGCAAACTGATGGAAACCCTTTTCAAACAGGGAAAGAGCTTTGTGCTGCCGCCATTTCGTGTGTATCACTATAACCGCGCTGCAACTGCCAGTGCACCGCTTCAGTTTGGAGTAGGGGTCTCATCGCGTCATTTTAAAAAAGCAGTAGACCGCAACCGTATTAAACGGTTGATACGGGAAGCCTGGCGTTTGCAAAAACCTGTACCTGATCCCAACAACCCGCCGCTGCAGGTGTTTATCATTTATACGGGAAAAGATCTGCCCGGTTTTGCAGAAGTAAGCAAGCGTATGCAGCAGGTCATAACCCGTATTCAACAGCTATATCAAACAAAACAACCGTGAAGCTGCTCTGGCGTATACTGGCCCTTCCATTTATCCTGCTGATAAAAATCTATCAATGGATCATATCGCCATGGATTGGTCCCAAATGCCGCTATACGCCCACCTGCTCGCATTATGCAGTAGAAGCATTGAAAAAACACGGCGTATTCAAAGGCCTGTGGCTTGCCGTGAAGCGCATCAGCAGCTGTCACCCCTGGGGTGGCAGTGGGTATGACCCTGTTCCCTGATTTTTTATTTATAAGAAAGCATCACTATTGCGATAAGCCTGTATCAGGGCCAGCTCGCCTTCCTTACCTGGTTTGGCATTGCCATGCTCCATACCCAAAATGCCTTTCCATCCTTTTTTGTGAATATGGCGGAAAATGTTGAGATAGTTCATTTCACCGGTAGTCGGTTCATTGCGTCCGGGATTGTCGCCAATCTGGAAATAGCCGATCTCATCCCACGATTTATCAATGTTGTTGATGATATTGCCTTCATTGCGTTGCATATGATACATATCAAAGAGGATCTTGCAGGAAGGGCTATTGACAGCTTTGCAGATCATATAGGTCTGATCTGAATGGCGGAGAAACAGGTCGGGGTTATCGCTCAGTGGTTCCAGCACCATCACCAGTCCGGCAGGTTGCAGGATGTCGGCTGCCTTGCGCAAAGCGGTGATCACATTGGCTGTCTGGTATTCAAAACTCAGATTACGGTCATAGTTGCCCGGCACTACGGTAGCCCAGCGTGCATTGCAGCGTTTGGCTACTTCAATGGCTTCGCGGCAATCTTTCTGCATCCGGTCTATCCACTCCTGTTTGCCACTGGCGAGAGACGTGCGCCAGTGCCAGCTGTCTGATGTAATAACAAACACACCCATGGTCATGCCCAGTTTGGCAAGCGTATCACCGATTTTCTTTTGTTGCTCCACGGGCAGGCTCATCATACCATTGTCTTCAATACTCCGGAAACCTTTATCGTAGGCAAATTTGATCTGATCGATAAAGTCGTCGCCTGCATGATTGCGAAACATTCCATCATGAAAGGCATAGTTGAGGTTAAAAGGTTTGTCGGCGGCCTGCGTATACGTACTACCGTCAGTACCGGCCAGCACCTGTGATGCTGCTCCAATGGAAGCGCCGGTCATTAATCCGTTTTTTAAAAACTTTCTCCGATTCATGAGTGCTGTGTTTAACCTTAAATGTAAGCATAAGTCTGCTGCCTGCATGCAAACATATGCATGCAAACGATTGAACCGAAAAAAATAGATCGATCAACCCTTCATATCAAGCAGCAATGCTTAACTTGGGCTGCCCGGTCTGGCAACAGGCGGACATGCAAACCGGTCAATAGTTCCCTGGTCCGCACAATTGTGATTGTTGCATGCTGAAAAAAACATTGTTCTCTTCTCTGATAGTGGCGCTTGCCGTATTACCGGCTTTTGCCCGCCAGTCTGATACCAGTTTCAAAAAATATGAGCAGTCCATACCCGGCAGCGATGTACGTTTTGCGATGGTGCCGGTGCCTGCCGGTAGTTTTCAAATGGGTAGTACCGCCGGACAGGCTGGTGCAGAGGCCGATGAGCAACCGCTGCACAAAGTAGAGCTGGCCGCATTCTGGATGGGTGCTTACGAAGTCACATACGACGAGTTCAGTGTATTTCTCAACGATATTTCACTGAGTCAGAATATCGCTACAGATGCGGTCACACGCCCCAGTTCGCCGTATATAGATATGACCCTTGGCATGGGTAAGGCGGGTGGTTTTCCGGCCAACAGTATGCAGCAGTTTGGAGCTATCATGTATTGTAAATGGCTGTATGCAAAGACAGGTATATTTTTCCGGCTGCCCACCGAAGCCGAATGGGAGTATGCCTGCCGGGCAGGCAGTACCACTGTTTATCCATTTGGTGATAATGCCGGTGTGTTGGGTGAGTATGCCTGGTACAGTAAAAACAGCGATAACCGCTATCATAAGGTAGGACAGAAAAAACCCAATGCCTGGGGGCTATATGATATGTTGGGCAATGTAGGTGAGTGGGTGCTCGATCAATATCAGGCAGATTATTATGCATCGCTATCTGGTCCCGCAATGCAACCCCTGCGTGAGCCTTCGAGCCGTCATCCGCGCACCGTACGGGGTGGTTCTTACCGCGATGAGGCAGTCTTGCTGCGGTCAGCCGACAGATTGATGTCTGACCTGACATGGAACCGCCGCGATCCGCAAATACCCAAGAGCCGCTGGTGGAATGCCGACGCTCCATTTGTAGGGTTTCGCATTGTGCGTCCGGTAAAGCAACCCACAGCAGAGGAAGCCGACACATTTTTCAAAACATTTCTCGGACAATAAATGAACCGAATATGAGCACTCACAAAAGCAATGAACCAAACATGCCGGCTGTATCTGGCGCAAACAGCCGCAGAGAGTTTGTAAAGCAATCGGGCCTGCTGGCAGGCGGATTGATAGCAGCTCCCTTCCTGACAAAAGCCAACTTTTTCTCCGGAGCCGATGATGTGATCAGGGTAGCACTCATTGGTTGTGGCGGACGTGGTACAGGCGCCATTATGCAGGCACTGCTGAGCAAACAGAATGTAAAGCTCGTTGCCATGGCCGATGCCTTCCGCGATCGTATCGACGGGTGTTATAAAACGGTTACTGCCGAAGATCTTTCGGATTGGGGAGTGACGGGCAACCTGCGGTCAAAAGTAGATGTGCCGGAAGAACGCAAATTCACGGGCTTCGAGGCATACCTCAAAGCCATTCCTCTGGCCGATGTGGTGATCCTCACCACACCTCCCGGTTTCAGACCTATTCATTTTGAGGAAGCCGTGCGGCAGGGTAAGCATATTTTCATGGAAAAACCCGTGGCCACTGATCCTGCCGGTATCAAACGTGTGCTGGATGCGGCAGAGATTGCCAAACAGAAAAAACTCAACGTAGTGGTTGGTCTGCAACGTCACTACCAGAACTCTTACCGTGAATTGTTTAAAAAGAAAAACCTGATAGGCGATATTACTTCGGCTCAGGTATGGTGGAATAATGATGGCGTATGGGTAAATAAACGCAAATATGGTCAGACAGAAATGGAATACCAGATGCGCAACTGGTATTACTTCAACTGGCTGTGCGGAGATCATATTACCGAGCAGCATATTCACAATATTGATGTGGTCAACTGGTTTAAAGGAGCCTATCCGGTAAAAGCGCAGGGAATGGGCGGCCGCCAGGTACGTAAGGGAAAAGATAATGGTGAAATATTTGACCATCACTATGTAGAATATACCTATGCGGATGGAACGGTCATGAACAGCCAGTGCCGCCATATTCCCGGCACCATGAGCCGCGTAGACGAAATGCTGATAGGTACCAAAGGGGTGATCCGTTGCGATGCCGCTATTATTACCGATCTGAAGGGAAAAGAGTTGTTTAAATTCGATAAAAAGGGAGAAAACAATCCTTATCAGACCGAGCACGATGAATTGTTTGCGGCTATTGCCAAAGGTGAATACAAATTTGCCGACGCAGAAAACGGAGCTAAAAGCACGCTGACCTCCATCATTGGCCGGATGGCTACCTACAGTGGTCAGGTCATTGAATGGGATAAGGCACTGGCTTCGGGTATCAATATCATGCCTGCAAAATTTGACTTCAATGCACTGCCTCCGATACTGCCCAACGATGATGGCTATTATCCGGTGGCCGTACCGGGTGTGACCAAATATTTCTGATAACAGGTATTGTTATAAAGAAACAGCTGCTATACAAGGAAGCGTATAGCAGCTGTTTTTATGTAGAAGGGATCATTTCTTATTTGGTAGCAGCGGCATAATGCTCAGCCACTTTATCCCAGTTGATCACGCTCCAGATAGCTTTCAGGTAGTCGGGGCGTTTATTCTGGTACTTGAGGTAGTAGGCATGCTCCCACACATCAATACCCAGTATGGGGGTGCCTTTTACTTCTGCTACATCCATCAGGGGATTGTCCTGGTTGGGGGTAGAAGATACTTCCAGCTTACCGTCTTTTACGATCAGCCAGGCCCAGCCAGAACCAAAGCGGGTAGCGCCGGCAGTGCTTACTTTTTCCTGCAGGGCTTCGAGTGATCCAAAGCTGCTGTTGATAGCATCGGCCAGTTTGCCGGAAGGTTTGCTGCCACCTGATTTCAGCAGTTCCCAGAAGAAGCTGTGATTCCAGTGACCACCGCCATTGTTGCGTACAGCAGGAGAGATCTTGCCTGCATGGGCAACCAGCTCTTCGAGCGATTTATTTTCATGTTCGGTGCCGGCAATGGCTTTATTCAGGTTGTCTACATAAGCCTGATGATGTTTACCATGATGGATTTCCATCGTCAGCTTGTCAATATGCGGCTCCAGTGCATCTGTAGCGTAAGGGAGCGCGGGTAATGTAAATGCCATAACTATTGATTTAAGATTCGTAAATGTGCTGATTTAAAAGAGTAACAAATTTATTGCCTTACTGTTGATTTTGGCCGGATTTATTCCGCATTTCGAAATAATGTCTCTGTCAGCGGCGTGTCCGGAAAAAATCTTTCATGAGCTGTGCGCATTCCTGCTGCAGCACACCTCTGATGAGTTCGGTTTTGGGATGAAAAGGCCAGTTGGGGCCAGTAGTTTTTTTGTAGCCGTTCTTTTCATCATCGGTTCCGAATACAATGCGGCCCAGTTTGCTCCAGTAAAGTGCTCCGGCGCACATCAGGCAGGGTTCTACTGTTACATACAGGGTGGCTTCCGGCAGGTATTTGCTGCCCAGTGTATTGAAAGCAGATGTGAGGGCAATGATCTCGGCATGGGCGGTGGGGTCATTGAGCCGCTCCACCATATTATGACCGCGGGCAATGATCTTTTCCTGAAGTACTACCACTGCACCTACCGGCACTTCACCGTCATCGAAGGCCTTACGGGCTTCTTTAAGTGCCAGCATCATGTAGTATTCGTCGGTCATGGTGAATGAAAGTACGAAAAATAGTGGTCAGTGGTCGGTGGTCAGTAAACGGTTCATTCTATCTATCGAAAACCCCATCAACACCCTACATCCCTGTCCACCGACCACTAAAAAAGCCACCCTTTTACCGGATGGCTTTTAATTGTTTTGCTGCAGGCAGCAATGGAACTCACCGCGTTACAACAAGAATCTTAAAGAATAAGGATGAGGACAAGGATAATGATTATAATGGCTCCAACACTGAGATAAACTCCTCCACGCATGGTGCGGGCTTCACGGTTCATTTCCCGTAATTCTTTTTTTAGCGCTTTCTTTTCGCTACGTGAAAGCGTTGATTTATCCATGGATTTGATTTCTTCCACACGGGTACGAATAGTTTCCAGGCGGGCGGCTTTTTGTTCGGTAGTCATAGCGGCCACTTCTTTCTTAAGTGAACGCCGGTCTTTGCTGTTGAGGCTGGCAAAAAGAGGAGTGCTACTGGTCATCAACAGCATGCAAAGGCAGATGGTAAAAATGCGTGTTTTCATGTTTGATGGTTTTACTTATCCCCCAGAAACAAATATCTGTCCAGATTTAGCTATTTGGCAAAAAAAGCGTTTATGTTAATGTACCGGGGCATTTTTTCTACACTCCTGCACGGGTATGAACGCGGGTACCTGGTTTTACATTAACTTATGGTCATATTGCAAGGATATGGATATCATAACAGCCCCCGCACTGGAAAAACTACGCAGCTATTTTCAGTCGGGCATCACCCGGCCACCGGCTTTTCGGCTGCAACAGCTGCGTGCATTCCGAAATGCCCTGTTGCAGCATGAGCAGGAACTGAATGCTGCATTGAAGGCAGATCTTAATAAAAGCGTGGAAGAAACCTGGGTTACCGAAACCGGTATGGTGTTGTCTGAACTGAATCATACCATCAGGCAGTTGAAACGCTGGATGACGCCAGAGCGGGTACCTACCAATTTACTGAACCTTCCCTCTTCAAGTCGCATAATACGTGAACCCCTTGGTGTGGTCCTGATTATCGGTCCCTGGAACTATCCTGTACAGCTTTCGCTGATACCACTGGTAGGAGCTATTGCCGCCGGCAACTGCGTAGTGCTGAAACCGGGAGAAGCGGCTGTTGCATCATGTGCGGTAATGCGTAAGATAATTGAACAGGCGTTTTCTCCGGAGTATGTACTGTTTGCAGATGGTGAAGGTGCCGATGTGATACCTCCACTGATGCAGCAGTTTACATTTGATCATGTATTTTATACCGGCGGACCGCGTGCCGGCCGGGAAATTTATCGCATGGCAGCGGAGCGACTGGTGCCGGTTACCCTCGAACTGGGTGGAAAATCGCCCTGCCTTGTTGCTGCAGACGCCAACATTGAAGTGGCCGCAAGACGTATTGTATCTACCAAGTTTTCAAATGCCGGGCAAATGTGTGTAGCACCCGATTATTTGCTGGTACACCAGCAGGTGGCGGATAAACTCATTGCGGCAATCAAAAAATGTATCCTTCACTTTTATGGCGAACAACCGGAAACATCGCCCAATTACTGCCGGCTTATCAATGTACGGCAATTTGACCGGTTGATCAGCTATCTGAATCAGGGTACGCTCCTTACTGGCGGACGGCATCAGCGCGAAGAACTGTTTATTGAACCCACATTATTACTGAATCCGTCATTGGATACACCAGTGATGCAGGAAGAAATATTTGGCCCCGTTCTGCCGGTGCTTACTTATGAGCAGGAAGAGCAGGCGGCAGCTATTATCAGTCAACATCCCAATCCGCTGGCCTTTTATATTTTCACCGCTTCCAGGAAAACGGCTGACCGCTGGATGAACAGCGTGCCATTTGGGGGTGGTTGTGTGAATAATTGCAGCTGGCACCTTACCAATCCCCACCTGCCTTTTGGCGGGCGCGGTGGTAGTGGCATAGGAAAATATCATGGCCGGTATTCTTTTGACACATTCAGTCATCAAAAGGCCGTGATGTCAACGCCCACCTGGTTTGATCCCTCTATCAAGTATCCACCCATGAGTGGAAAGATCGGGCTGTTTAAGAAGGTGATACGCTGATATGAAAGGGCACGCGACTGGCAAAACCTATTACGGTAATTATTGTTTTAGTTATTAAACAAAAGAAATGACTATCCGCCAAAGGATCATGAAAACCATTTACCCCGTCATAATGTGGGTAAGCAAACTGACCGGTGGCCGTGCACGTGCGCTGGGTGATGGCAACAACATCGTTGAGCCACCTCAGTCGATCTATGACCTGCACGTCACACTCAATAATGGGCAGGATCTTGACCTGGCTTCGCTGAAAGGCAAAAAAATACTGATCGTAAATACGGCCAGCAATTGCGGCTATACCCATCAGTATGAAGCACTGCAGGAGTTGTCGGCAAAGTATACGCATCAACTGGAGGTGATCGGTTTTCCGGCCAACGATTTTAAAGAGCAGGAAAAAGGAAATGATGAAGAGATCGCCAGTTTTTGTAAGGTAAATTATGGGGTCACTTTTCCACTTGTGCGCAAATCGGTTGTCGTACCTGGTTCAGATCAGCATCCGGTATTTTACTGGCTCACACATGCATCGGCCAATGGATGGAATGATCAGGCCCCTGTATGGAATTTTTCCAAGTACCTGGTAGCAGAAGACGGAAAGCTATTAGGGTATTTTGACCCCGGTGTATCACCATTGGCCGAAGCAATTACAAGTCAATTGAATAAATGAAAAAGCAGAGCTACCAACTTTTGAATGTGGAAAAATAAAGTCGAAGGAAAAAAAAGTTGGTAGCTGTGAATCTCTGGAGAGGATTGTAGTTTTGTGAAATGGTAGATATGCAAAAGAATATCGGGATGATTGATTCGAGGCATTTGGCAGAGTACATTCTTCAAAAATGTGGCGGCATGTCTCACCTCAAGTTGCAAAAGCTTCTCTATTATGTTCAGGCTATGCACTTAGCCTATTTTGATCAGCCTCTTATTGAGGATGATTTTGAAGCCTGGGTTCATGGTCCCGTTTCACGAAAGGTTTTTTCTTCTATTAAAGATCAGTCAGTGTTATACGATGAAGTTCAATATATCAATGATGGTACCGAACCCTTCCCGGATACCATTTTAAAACAGGGGCTGACAACAGAACAAGTGGAGCTGGTAGATGAAGTGCTGTCTGAATTCGGAAACCTGTCGTCGCTTCAACTCGAAGCTTTAACACATTCAGAATCGCCCTGGATCACAGCCAGGGTCGGCTATGCCGCTGCAGACCGTTGCAACGTAATTATTCCAAAAGAACTTATGCGGAATTATTATAAGCAACAGGTATATGGCCGGTAAGCTAAAACCCAAACCACATACGCAGAAAAGCGTCATTAAAGACTTTTTGGAGAATAGAACAGTTTCCAAAGAAAGCCTGAAGGATGACTCTTTTGTAATCAGTTTTAAACATTTGGATAGAACACAGGGTGAAAGCCTTTATCAATGGGAAGAAAAGGGTATTCTGGCCCATGCAGTAGATGTGTTGAGTGGTTATTGCCAGCGGGCACTACGATCACAACTTTCTGATAAATTCACAGTTTATGGCGCATATCCCTCCAAAGAAAAGGCGGGTCACTCCTGTCCTTCCTATATTCCAGAAGATGCAGAATGGGGACGCATTCATATAACGGGCACCCAGATACTTGCTGGTCATGTGGTGGGCAATACCTTTTATGTGGTTTTTCTGGATCCTGATCACAGTTTCTATAAAACAGCATTAAAGCATACCTGAGAAATTATTGGTAGTCGCTTAATCAATAATCCCCATCTTCTTCATCAAAAACGAAGCACTGAGCTTTGCACACACCCCGTCTTTAAGTTTATAGTCAAATAATAATTCGTCATTTACAATAGTTGACTCAAAACACATATTGCGTACATAAGCAGGATACTGATCCTGCAGCGACGAAACAGTGAGGTCGTGTGTGGCAATGATACCACAGGCATGAGCTGCTACCAGTTTATGAATAAGACCGATTGTGCCCTGGTGTTTATCGTTGCTGTTAGTACCACGCAAAATTTCATCGAGTATCACAAGCGTTTTTTGCCCGGCCTCCAGTTGATGAATAATGCTATGCAGTTTTTTAAGCTCTGCATAAAAGAAAGACTCACTATCCTGCAACGAATCAGTAATACGCATACTTACCTGCACGGCAAAAGGATAACAGGTAAAAGCGCGTGCACATACAACAGCACCTGCACGTGCCAATACGAGATTGATGCCCAGCGTACGCAGAAAGGTACTTTTGCCCGACATATTGCTGCCGGTAAGTATAATAAATCGACGACCGGTAAAGCTGACATCATTATTCACCCGTTTGTGGGCAAGGATCAATGGATGCCCCAGTTCAGTGGCTTCGAGTGTTTCTTCGCGACTGATAGCAGGCCGGCAATAAGAAGGGTTGTTGTAAGAAAGATTGGCAAGACTGTTGAGTGCTTCCACCTCTCCCAGCAGGCGCAACCAGCCGAGGGTTTGTGGGCCGTGTTTTCTTCTCCATTCATCCAGGCGGTACAGGATATGTACATGAAAAAGAAAGAGTCCATTGAGGAGGATGCTGACCAGCAGATTTACGATCGCCTCCAGGTAATTGAAGAGTGAAGAAAGGCGGCCAATGGCTTTTGATGCAGTGAGCCCATCCTGCCTGAGGCCCGCCTGCAATTGCTGCAGTAATGGCGACTGAAATGATTGTGTTTCTATCTGTTTCAACTGCCCGGCAAATTGCTGTAGTACGGTAGTGACAGAAGTGGATACAGAAAGCTGTGCAGATATCTTGCGGGCAAAACCAAAAGCTACAGCCAGGTTGAGAATGCCTGAATAATACACGGCATTCAACGCCCAGCCTGTTTCGGTAACAAGATAATAGGCCAGCATGCCGAGCGTAAACAGGGGAAATATCTGTAAAGTATAATACAGCGACCGGCTCAGTGCCGGACCGGATTGCAACCAGCTGCGCAGCTGATCCATTTCTTTTTCTTTGGTGTCGAGCAGGCTGCCATGCGCCTGTAGAAACTGCCGGAATTCCAGTTTGTCCTTCAACTCAGCGATGGCTTGTTGCCGGGCTTCAATGCTGCTGGTATCGGGATGTAATAACAGATTGGCCAGGGCTTCTTTACCAAATCCGGTACTGCAGCGGTTGAGGAAAGGGTAGAGACCGCCTTTCCCGAAAAGGTCCAGGTCGTAGGAATAAGCATGGTGTGGATCAATATATTCCCTGCCGGTTGCATAAGGATTGATTTGCTGTTGCAGGAAAGCCAGTTCATCCTCATTGAGTTTTACCAGCGCTTTATAAAAACGCCGGTTTTGCTGCAGTCGGTCGTACAGGCGTATGCTGATCAGAAAAAGGATCAGCAGCAACAGTCCTGCCAGCGAATACCAGCCATTGCCTGTAGCCAGGGAGCGATAAAAAATATAAATGCAGAGAACAAACAGCAGCAGGCGGCCACCACTCATCCAGGCCAGCTGGCGGGTGAGCTTTTGTGCCTGTTGCCGATAAGTTGACAAAAGCTGCTGGTAAGTGCCGGTTACAGTATCCGGTGAATTTGTGTGCTGAGCCATGCGTGCAATTGCGTGATTTAGGAAAAGGCCGGTTAATCTATCGGACACTTTTCATGATAGTTGACCAACTGTATTGGTGTGCGGTTGATCTCATATCCGCTATAGGTGGTTACCACTTCGTCCAGTACGGCATTGATCTCTTCTTCTGTGGTAAGGGTGACCAGCTTTTGGCGAAACTCTTTAATGTTAGGCAATCCTTTGAGATAATTGGTGTAGTGCCGGCGCATTTCATTAATACCTACCACAGGATTTTTCCATTCCACCGATTTGCGCAGGTGCTTTCGGCATACGGCCACACGATCTTCCACGGTGGGCGAAGGCAGGTGCTCTCCGGTGGCCATAAAATGTTTTATTTCGTTGAAGATCCAGGGATAGCCGATGGCGGCGCGACCGATCATGATGCCGTCTACGCCATACCGGTTTTTGTAGGCGAGCGCTTTTTCGGGTGAGTCTATATCGCCGTTACCAAAAATGGGAATATGGATCCGCGGGTTATTTTTAACCTTGCCGATAAGTGTCCAGTCGGCTTCACCTTTATACATCTGTGTACGTGTACGCCCGTGAATAGCGAGCGCTTTGATACCAACATCCTGCAGCCGTTCGGCCACTTCTTCAATGTTTTTGGTCTGATCATCCCATCCCAGCCGCGTCTTTACCGTTACGGGCAGATTGGTTGATTTTACAACGGCAGACGTAAGCCGTACCATCAGGTCGATGTCTTTCAAAACACCGGCACCAGCGCCTTTTAAGGCTACTTTTTTTACAGGACAACCAAAATTGATATCAAGCAGATCAGGGTTTGTTACTTCCACAATTTTAGCTGCCAGTGAAAGGCTTTCTTCATCACCTCCGAAGATCTGGATACCGACAGGTCGCTCGTAGTCAAAAATGTCGAGCTTTTTACGGCTTTTGATAGCATCACGGATCAGTCCTTCTGAGGAAATAAATTCCGTATACATCAGGTCTGCCCCATTGTCTTTGCAAACCGCCCGGAAAGGCGGATCGCTCACATCTTCCATGGGTGCCAGCAGCAGGGGAAAGTCCGGCAGGGATATGTTATCAATTTTTACCATCTTCTAAAAGGCAGTTGCATGCAATACCATGATTTACATATTGTAAAAAGAAATCAACCCCGGTTCATGCCGTGTGGCGGCATACAACTATTTTTGGACCTGCAAATTTACACACTTATCGCCGAAATCTATGTACGACAACGATTCGAAAGGAATTTCCTATACAGGCGGATTTTTCATGCTGATAGCTTTTATGATAGCCGGAGCCGTACTGGCAGCCCAGTTGAGTCAACTGATATGGACCATCGGGGGGGGAGATGACTACCTCAAAGTAAGACAGGATATGGCTCACGGTCAGCATGCTATAGCTATTAAGCTGGGTCAGGTCCTTACCTCAGTAGTTGGGTTTTTTGTTCCGGCCCTGGTTACAGCCTGGTTGCTCAACAGGCGCCCCATCAGGCTGCTGGGATTTACCGCAAAACCGACCTGGGAGCAGGCTGTGTACAGTATCCTGATCATTGCCACCGCCTTATTTGCGGCCAATGCTTTTGCCTGGATCACCCAGCATATCCCGCTTTCTGACGCCCTGCGTACAAAGTTTGATAACCTCGAAAATGAATATACCAAACAGACAACCGCTATTATGAATATGCGTGGGCCTGTAGACTATATTATAAGTCTGTTGATCATGGCTTTGTTGCCCGCTATTTGCGAAGAGACCCTTTTTCGGGGTGGCATGCAAAACTTTCTGAGCCGTGGCACCGGCAAACCCTGGCTGGCGATTGTAGTGGTAAGCCTGCTGTTTAGTCTCGCGCATTTCTCTTATTATGGCTTTCTCTCCCGTTTTGTGCTGGGTATTGCCCTGGGGGCCATCTTTCAGTATTCGGGCAAACTGTGGTTAAGTATACTCGCGCATTTTGTGAACAATGCACTGATAGTAACCATTCTTTATTCCTATGTAGTAAAAGGCAAACCGGTAGAAGAGGCGATGCGCGATGGTTCCGGAAGTCTTTGGGGCATTACCGCCATTCCATTGCTGGTAGGGCTTTTGTTTATGTTCAAAAAAATATCAGCCGGCCAGCGCCGGATGATCTAATACTTTTGTTATGGCGCTCAACCTGCAGACATTCCGTACCCGGGCTATTACCGCGGTTGTATTTGTAGCAGTCATGCTCACCGGATTGTTATGGAATCACTGGAGTTTTCTGATCCTTTTTTCGATCATTCATTTTGGTTGCTGGTGGGAATATTTCAACCTGCTGGAAAAAATACATCGGGTATCATTTAATCCATTTGTACGTCAGGGTTTCATGTTGCTCGGCTTTGGTATGATGTTATTGTTTTGCCGCCCCATTTTTCATATCGCCCAATATGGGTTACGGGAAAATGTATCGCTACCCGTATCGGCGGCAGGAGTGGCGATGCTGATCATTGGTATTTTTCAAACCAGTACGATAAAGCTGAAAGCATTTGGTGCGGCGGCACTGGGCTTACTTTACATCTCGCTCAGCTGGGCGCTCATGCTCGATCTGTATCAGCTTGAAGTAAATGTGATTGCCGGCGATACCATGTTTGTGGTATCGGGCATATTCATACCCATTACCATTATTGCGAGCATCTGGATCAATGATACCATGGCCTATATCGTGGGTTCGTTTATTGGTAAGCGGCCGTTGTCCCCTATTTCTCCTAAAAAAACCTGGGAGGGCACTATTGGAGGTATTATACTCAGCATCGGCGTGATGTCTCTTTTATTTCCCCTGATATTTTTCGGTTTTACCAGCATGGCCTTTGTGGCTTTAATAGCACCCATTGCCACACTGGCTTCGGTGGTAGGCACATTTGGCGACCTGCTGGAGTCACGTCTCAAGCGTATGGCCGGAGTAAAAGACAGTGGCCAGATTATGCCCGGCCATGGAGGCTTCCTCGACCGGTTTGATTCATTGTTGCTGGCAGTGCCTTTTGTGTGGCTGTTTGTGCGAGTAGCGATCTGGTTTTGAGTGATAAGTTTTAAGTTCTGGGTGATAAGTAAATTGAAAGAACTGTGACACAAATAACCCTTAGGTATTAAGTCTAAGCTATAACTCAGAACTTAAAACTTACTACTTAAAACTCCTCTGGCCATATTCGCTATATTTGCACTTCAATTTCAGCCAAATGACTATCCATAAGGAAGGATATCCGACGATTGCCTGGACTGCTATTATTGTAGGGATCGTTAATCTCCTGTCGTTTTATTTTATCAGTTTTGACCTGCCCCTGGTAAGTGCATTGATTTCGGTTGTGACGGTAGGCCTGCTGATCTTTATTATTTCCTTTTTCCGGATACCCCGCCGTACGCTTACCATTAATGAGAATGCCATTATTGCCCCGGCAGATGGTAAAGTGGTGGCTATCGAAGAAGTACAGGCAGATGAGTATTTTACCGATCGCCGGATCCAGGTATTGATTTTCATGAGTCCGCTCAATGTGCACGTAAACCGCAATCCGGTTACAGGCGATGTCGTATACAGCCAGTATCACAAAGGCAAATACCTGGTAGCCTGGCATCCCAAATCCTCCACAGAAAATGAACGCCATACCGTAGTTTACCGCAAAAACGGCAAAGAAATTCTTACCAAACAGATTGCCGGAGCCCTGGCCAAGCGTATCGTCAATTACCTGAGTGCAGGCCAGTCGGTGAAGCAGACAGAAGAGATGGGCTTTATCAAATTTGGTTCCCGTGTAGACCTGTTGCTTCCGCTTGATGCCAAAATCAAAGTGAAAATCGGCGATAAACCACAGGGTGGGGTGACCGTGGTAGCTGAGTGGTGATCAGAAAATGTTTTCCAGTTCCTTTAATGAGTTTACCGTATAGGTAGGGCTGATGCTGGCTTCAATCTGCTGATGGTTTACGAATACCTGGTCCATTCCCACATTCATGGCGCCGAGGATATCTACATCCAGCGTATCGCCCAGCATTATGCTGCTTTGTGCAGTAGCGCCTGCTTTCTGAAAAGCGTATTCAAAAATTTCTTTATTGGGCTTGAGACTGTTTGATCCTTCGGAAGTGATCACCTGCCCAAAGAAATGATCAAGACCGGAGTTTTTGAGTTTACTGTGCTGCACAGTTTCAAATCCATTAGTAATCAGGTGCAACTCATAATTTCTGTTGCGCAGGTAATCGAGTATTTCATGTGTGTGAGGAAATACAATGGTGCGTGTGGGCAGAAGGTCAAGAAACTGAACACTCATTTGCCGGGCCAGTGGCTCATCGGCGATCTTGAAATCAAGCAACGACAGCCACATCCGTTTTACCCGCAGTTCATCCTGTTTAATATAACCTTTTCGGTAACGCTCCCACAGACGGTCATTATGTGCCAGATAATTGGTATAAAACAGTTCGAAATCATCAATGCCCCTGCCGGCCAGCTGCAGGTCATTAAAAAGGGTTTCAAGCGTGGCCCGGGCATTGGCTTCAAAATCCCACAGGGTATGATCGAGGTCAAAAAATAAATGCGTGTATTGCTTGTTCATAGTTGCAAAGTACGAAGGTGCATATTAACAATGGTCAGGTGAGCAAAAAGTTCTTACTTCGCTTTACTTTTTTGTTATGAAGATATTAATTACAGGTGCGTCGAGAGGTATTGGTAAAGCTATTGCCGGTGCTTTTGCCCGCCAGGGTCATGAACTGTACCTGAGTTCGCGAAATGATCTGTCCTTATATAAAGCACTGGAAGAACTGCAGCTGCATTTTCCGGAAAGCCGCTTTAAGGCAAAAGCTTTTGATGTGGCAGAAAAAGAACAGGCCCGGGAGCTGGGCCAGTGGATGCTGGCAGAAGGTGGCGCACCGGATGTGCTGGTCAACAATGCCGGTGTATTTGAACCCGGCAGTGTCTACAATGAGCCGGATGGGGCACTGGAGCGGCAGTTGGCTACCAATCTTCATAGTGCATATCACCTTACCCGTACCGTATTGCCGGCTATGATGAGCCGCCGCTCGGGTCATATATTCAATATGTGCTCCATTGCATCACTGAAGGCGTACGACAATGGAGGTGCCTACAGTATCAGCAAGTTTGCGCTCTATGGGTTCAGTAAAAATCTGCGCGAAGAACTGAAGCCGCATGGTATCAAGGTAACGGCCGTATTGCCTGGCGCGGTATTTACAGATTCATGGGGCGATTATGATAATAGTCGGGCCCGTATAATGGAGGCCGCAGATATTGCCGAGCTGGTATACACAGCTTCGCAGCTTTCTGCCGGTGCCTGTGTGGAAGATATTGTGGTTCGCCCGCAATTGGGTGATCTGTAATGGTGATACAGGGTATCTGCCGGTCATCAATTTTTGCAAACGCTTTGCATCCGCTGCGTTATTTTAGATTTCCCATGCGGCTGTTCATTTTTATAAGCATATTTCTGCTCGGGCTGGTATCAGCCTCTGCCCAAACCACATTTGAGGTGCTGGTGAGTCGTGGCCCGTTTGTAGCCGGCCAGTCATTTCGTGTACAGTACGTGATGGAAGCTGTAGCGATGGATGATGAATTTTTTCCTCCTGATTTTGGACGGCTGGAACTGGTGACCGGACCACAGATCAATCCAGCCACACAAAATGGTACATCCGGTTTAAAAAGACTGCAGAATATATCCTATACGCTTAAGGCCAACCGGGCTGGCAGGTACATATTGCCGGGGGCCAGCGCGCGCATCAATGGAAAAATGCTGCGCTGCAACAGTGCGACCATTGATGTATTGAGTGAAGCGGAAGCACAACGCCAGGCTCAGCGCTCATCGGGTGTGTTTGGTGAATTTTACCTGGCTCCGGGCGAAGATCCGCGAAAGAAAATCGAAGGCGGCATTTTTATGAAAGTGCAGGTAGACAGGCAGCATTGCTTTGTAGGACAACCGGTGGAAGCCACCTTTAAACTATACTCACGGCTTCAATCCAACTCTGATATTGTAAAGAATCCCGGTTTTTACGGGTTTGCCGTACAGGATGTAATAGGACTGAAAGATCAGGTGGTTGCAAAAGAAATGGTCAATGGCCGGGAGTATGATGTAAACATAGTACGTAAAGTACAGCTCTATCCGCTGCAGGAGGGCAATTATATCATCGACCCGATGGAGGTGATCAATAAGATCAGTTTCTGGAAAGGAGGATCACATCCGGCAAAGGAGCCCGAGGTAGTGGAAGGGGTTTTTGACGAAGAAGAAAAAAAGCCGGATGCCAATGTTGTCACCGTTGAAAATACGATGCGGACAGCGCCGGTCAGCATTACTGTGCGGCCGCTGCCCGAACAGGGACAGCCCATGCAGTTTGCAGGAGCTGTAGGACGATTTACAATTGCCAGCAGGTTGAGTCAGTCCCGCCTTGCCAAAAATGAACAGGGTATACTGGAGCTGGCGATAAGCGGAAAAGGTAATCTCACGCAACTGACAGCTCCCCGCCTGGAATGGCCATCGGGTATAGAAGGATTTGAACCCATAGCGGTCGATTCATTGCAACTAAGCTCATCGCCCATGCAGGGCACACGTATATTTCGCTACCGGTTTGTATCGTCCAATCCGGGGGATTACACATTGCCGGCATTTGCCTTTAGTTTCTTTGACCCTGATAGTAATCGTTACAAAACCATTTCCAGTACTGTAGGAAAGGTAGAGGTCACCAATGAAGAAAAGGCGACTCCACCTGCAGGACATCAGCCGGTAAAGAAAGCTGCAAAGCCTGTTAACCCGGCTACACTTTACCTTGTAGCCATTGTACTGCTGGTGATTGCCGGAGTGATTTATACCTGGCGCCTGGAAACGCGTAAAGCGAAAAAGGCAGCCATCCCGCCGCCACCGCCACCGCGTGTATATCTGTCGGCTGCCGATGCGCTACAGCCCGCAGTTATATTGCAGGAATCAGCAGAGCGTGATTTTCTTCAGGCATTACGCCAGGCGGTATTGGATTTTTTTCAGGACCGGGTACCCATGACCGGCAGTAATCTCAGCAAGCAGGAATTGCTGCGGCTGATGCAGGCAAAAGGAGTGGAAGATACCATACAGCGGCAATTGCTGCAGGTACTCGAAACCTGCGAAGCGGGACTTTATGCACTGGCCGGCTCGGGGCTGGATAAAAATGCGTTGCTCGACCAAACGAGGCAATTGCTACAGCAAATAGAGCAACGGTTTTAGCGTAATCTTTTTATTCGGAGTATTTGTAACCCACACCGCGTACGGAATGAAAATAACGCGGATTGCGGCTGTCCTCTTCAAAGTATTTACGGAAGTTGAGAATGAAGTTGTCGATTGTGCGGGTAGTGGGATATACGTTGTAACCCCATACGGCCTGCAATATTTTTTCGCGGGGCACTACTTCATTCTTGTTTTCGATCAGCAGTTTCAGCAGCATCGTTTCCTTTTTGCTGAGCTGGATCTTCCCATTGCTGCGTGTAGTGGCTTCCTGGGCTTTAAAATTGATGATATTGTCGCCAAAAGTGTAGCTGTTGCCAACGGTAGAGCGGTCCTGCAGGCGTTTGTTTTTATCAATAAGCTTATGAACGCGTAGCAGCAGTTCTTCGAGGTTAAAGGGTTTGGTGAGATAATCGTCAGCCCCTTTTTTGAGTCCAAGTACACGGTCAGCACTGGAGTTTTTGGCACTCAGGATCAGGATAGGCACTTCATTGTTGCTGATACGGATGGTTTCAGCCACACTGATGCCATCCATTTCGGGTAGCATAACGTCCAGCACGATCAGGTCAAAATACTCATCACGAACGGCATTGAGGGCAGATACACCATCAAAGGCAGAGGTAACGTCGTAGCCTTCCAGCTCAAGGTTAAGCTTCAGGGCTTCGTGCAGGTTCTCTTCATCCTCAACCAGCAGAATTGATTTTTTCTTTTCATCACTCATGGCGAAACAGCTTTTCAGTCAGTACATGTCACCGGCGGAAACTAACTGCAAAAATACTTCCGTGCGGGTGATTGTTTGTCACCGAAATGTCGGCATTGTGATCGCGGGCTATTTTACTACAAAGATATAAGCCCAGACCTGTACCCTGTGTTTTGCGGGTAGATTCGTTACCCACACGATAAAATTTATCAAAAATGCGCGGCTTTTCAGCATCAGGTACACCGGGGCCTTCATCGCTGACAGACAGTACCATTTGGTTAGGTAATTGTTGCAGACGGGCACGGATGGGTTTTTCGCGAGGCGAATATTTAAGAGCGTTTTCGATCAGGTTATTGATCAGGATCTGTAGCAGCAGCGGGTCTCCTTTTATGACCACATCCTGCTCAACATCGTCTTCCATAGGGCGATCGGGAAAACGGTTACGGAAATCCTGCAGGCAGTCTTTAAGCAGGTCGGAGAGATCCAGCTCCTCGCGCGAAAACTGGTAACCTCCTCCTTCCAGTTGTGAAGATATAAGGATATTATTGGTAAGTGAATTAAGCCGCGTGGTTTCTTCCAGCGTCATTTTGATGAGCTTCTTCTGTTTTTCCGGATCAAGGCTATGCTTCTGCAAAGTCTCCAGGTTGAGCCGGGCTACTGCAATAGGCGTCTTGAGCTCATGGGTAACGGCCATCATAAAATTCTGCTGTTGCTGCTGCAGGCGAAACTGCCTTCTTACAGACCGGTATACAAAGGCGGCTCCTACAAAGATGATAGCCAGGAAAACGATACCTTCTCCGGCAAACTTGGTGCGGTTGCGTATATATTCATTATTGATCGTGTACTGTACGTTGCGGTAAAGTGCGGCAGAGAAATTGCTGTCTACTGTAGCATCGAGCTGGCGGATCTTGAAGTCGCGCATCTGATCATTTTGCCGCTCCAGCGATATAAACCACCAGATATAGGCAGCTACTATATAGATCAGCAGCAGCCAGTAGATAAGTGTGGCTCTTCCCAGTTTTTTCTTAATGGTATCCGGCATAGCCGTTGCTTATTTCTTTTCTACCCGCAGGCCCACATCCAGTACATTCTGAAGCGGATTTTCACGCATGATCTGCTCTACCTGCAGCCTGTAACGTCCGGGACGTATGGCGCGCGATTCGCCCAGCAATCCGATTGTCATACGGTGCTCATAGATATCATCCATGCCATCGCCCAGCCATTTATCATTGGCCGCCAGTGGCAGTTCCCGCTGGATCTTCATGGCCGTATCCTGACCGGGTCCCTGGATATAAAGATTGACGTAGATATTATTGAAATGATATTTCTCATTATGACGCAGTACCAGGAATACCTCGTATACTTTGCTGCTGTCTGTAAGATCAAATTCGAAAGAGGGTTTGAAACTGCTTTGCCATGCATGGCCGGGCACGGCGGTGGTTTTTTCATAAAGATCGACCTGTGTGCAGCTGAATAGCAGGAGGCCCAGCATAGCCAGACTTATTACCTGTATTGACCGGTATGGAAGAAAAGAGGACAATTTCATAATGCAAATATAGAAACCAGACAGTCAGATGGCATACCTGTGCTGCCCAAACGCTTTACAGTACGTTTAATACCTGCTCTTTGGCTTTTTCGAGCTCATCTTTCATCAATACCACACATTTCTGGATCGACGAGTCGTAGGCCTTGGATCCGGTAGTATTGATTTCCCGGCCGATCTCCTGCAATACAAAGGAGAGCTTTTTGCCTTTGGCCTCATCCGCATCCTGCATCAGTGATTTAATATAGTCACAATGATTTTTGAGGCGTACCTGCTCTTCGCTGATATCAATTTTCTCGATATAATAAATGAGCTCCTGCTCCAGGCGGTTGCCATCATAATTTTCCTTGCCTACATTTTCCTCCAGCAGGCGGGTGATACCATCCCTGATCTTTTGAATACGGAGTGGTTCCAGTTTTCTTACTTCATCCTGCAGCCTTTCAATATTTACAATGCGGGTGAGCAGGTCTGCTTCCAGTACCTGGCCTTCATGCCGGCGATGCGTGTTGAGCTGCTCGATCGCATGCAGGAGTACTTTTTCGAAACCTGCCCAATCGGCATCTGTGAGTGTTTCGCTGCTGGGAGTAATTACTTCAGGTAATTTTACGAGTGTACTCAGGATATGCGATGCATCCAATCCCAGCTCGGCCGACAATTTAGCCAGTGGCTGGTAATAGGCGCGGGCCAGATCGGTATTGATAGTAACCGGTTTGGCATTGCCGGTATCTTTCAGGCTGATGGCACAGTCTACACTGCCACGCAGCAAACGCTCCGAAAGAATACGCCGTATATCAAATTCAAAAGGCTTCAGAATAGCCGGCATCTTCAGCTGTAATTCAAATTGCTTTCCATTGAGCGATTTGATATCAATAAGAAAGGTTTTGTCTCCTACCGTCTGTTCCGACCTCCCGAAACCCGTCATGGATTTGAGCATACGTTGTTTTTTTGATTGGGCATAAAGGTATTCGAATTATTATTTATCAGCAGAGAAAACTGCGATCTGCCTTTCGTAAAGTCTGCCTGGTCATTGCAGAAAAGCCGTTTACCCGAATAAATAAAAGAGAAAGAAGAACAGCCTGCTGAGAATAACTAATGAAGAGCAGAAACAAAAATCCCTTCGAGAAATCGAAGGGATCATTATAATGGATGGGTTAGTAAGTACAGGGAAACGAATTTCCCAACACAATATTAAATATAATTTTTACTATCCAAAAAATATTTACCATAAATTTTATTCACATTTTAAACCTGACTGTGGATAAGGCAATGCCTGCAACACGTTTTCTGAAATGCATTTCATGCACAAACGAGTTGTCACACGATCCTGTTTGTACAGCAGGATACATGGTGTATACGATGAAGTATCTGGTGTGTATACATATGTTTGCGAACGATTTTCCGAAGAGAAAACCAAAATTTGTGCATGCTGTTATTTGCGGCACTCCCAGCAATTACCTTTGTTAAAATTTTCAGTTATGCGATTTGATCAACCTGTTCCGCTTACCAGCATTGCAACGCTTATTGGTGCAGAGCTTATCGGTAACTCCAGTGCGCTGGCTACCGGCATCAACGAAATTCACAAGGTGGAACCCGGCGACCTGGTATTTGTAGACCATCCCAAGTATTATGATAAGTGCATTCACTCAGCGGCCAGCTATATCATCATTAACAAGGTGACCGAGTTTCCGGAAGGCAAGGCGTTGCTGGTAACTGATAATCCCTTTGAAGCGTATCAGAAAATTGTACGTCATTACCGGCCCTTTGCCCCTTCGATGAAGTCGGTCAGCGATACAGCGGTAATCGGAGAGGGAACGGTGATAATGCCGCATGCCTATATCGGCAATCATGTTATGATCGGTAAAAACTGCATTATTCATCCCAACGTTACCATACTGGATCATTGTGTGATCGGCAATGACGTGATCATACAGGCAGGTACTGTCATCGGAAGTGATGCCTATTATTACAATAAGAAAACAGACCGGGAAGTGCATTATCAGAAAATGCTCAGTTCGGGCCGGGTAATAATCGAAGATGCAGTTGAGATCGGTGCAGGCTGTACAATTGACCGGGGGGTAAGCCATGATACACGGATCGGAAAGGGAACAAAACTCGACAATATGGTACATATAGGTCACGATACGGTCATTGGCAAAAACTGCCTGCTGGCAGCACAGGTAGGTATTGCCGGGGCTACCACACTTGAAGATGGCGTGATACTCTGGGGCCAGGTAGGCGTGAACAAAACACTTACCATTGGTCAGAATGCAATAGTGCTGGCGCAAAGCGGCGTAGCCGGTTCACTGGCCGGAGACAAAATCTATTTTGGCTCTCCGGCTGTAGATGCTTCAGAAAAGAAAAAAGAACTGGTGTGGATCAAACGTATTCCGCAGTTGTGGGAGAAGGTGATGGGGAAATAAGTATAAAGGTTTAAAAGTATAAAGGAGAGGTAAAAGGAAAATGGTAGAAGGTATAAGACATTATTTGGGCATCGCCCATCTTTACCCTCAACCCCCACCTTTATACTTTTAAACCTTTAAACTTTTTATGGTACATAATCATACGGCAACAAATCTCCCAGATTCTTCCACCCCCAATACCCCTGATTGATCCAGGCACTTTGCTCATAGTAATAACCATTTTCGCGAATGGCAATGGCGTCTGTTAAGTCAACATAAGATATCTGAATGGGTACATCGGCCGGCAGTTTCAATTGCTGCAGATACTCCGGCTCCGGCTTTTGCCGCTGATAAGTAACACTTGCCTTACGGGGAAACCAGATCTCAATTTGTTGCGTACTGTCCAGTGCGCCGTAATAACTGGTATCGTATGGATTGCTGATGGGGTTGAATTTATTTTTGAATTTCAGATCCTGCAGCGCCACTACAAATCCATCTTCGGACAACGTGCTGTCATAATAGCTCCGCATAAAATGCATTTTGGAACCGAGATAGATTTTTTCGCGATTGGCGGCCCATATGCTGCGCAGACTGTCGGTTGCTTCCAGTTCACTGAACAGGCAGAAACCGCGATAGGTACTGATATCATTGCTGTAGGCATAGACAAATGAATCGAGCTGATAAATAAGCTGATACCCCAGGGCTTCATTGCGGATACGGAGCGGTTCGGTAGCCAGCACACGCAGCTTATTGCTTTTTTTTAACAGGAAAAACTTAAGGGCTTCCGGATTTTCCAGTTGTGTCTGACGTGAAAAGGGAGTGGTACCGATAAAATGGTCAATGAAAAAGCTGCCATATTTTTCCCAGCCATCCTTTACCTCATTACTGCTGCGCACAATCACCTCGCTCAGACTCTTATCTTCTTTGATGAGTAAAATATCGGGAATGACAGGCTGCGACTGGCTGATGCGTAGCTGTTGTGTCTGGTAACCGGTAAAACTGATGATGAGATCATATCCGCCGGATTTTAAAGAAAGTGAGAAATAGCCTTCCTTATTGGTGACTGTACCCAGTGTGGTATTTTGGCAATACACAGAGGCCCCGCTGAGCGGTTCTTTCGAAGCACTATCAACAATACGACCCTGTACGGTAAATTGGGAATGTACACTTTCTGTCAGCAGGAACAGGACAGGCAGGAGGAGGTACTTTAGTTTTTGCATAGAATAAAAATTAGCTCAGTAAAGATAGCAAACTCCCGCACGTAGTCTTAAACACAGGCAGTGCACCGGAAAATGCTGATCTGCTCCCAACAGATCATAAAGTATGCCGGACTGCCGGCTCACTGTTTATGAGCGGCCTGAGTATACATACGGCAGGCGTTTTCAATGCTTTGCTCAAGCGGAGTAAATGTAAAACCAGGCAATGTCTGCAGCAGTTTGTGGTTGCTGAAGCGGGTAAAGCTGTGGGCTACCCGGGCGCTTTCGCGTGTGAGCAGGGGCTTTTGCCGGGTAAAAAATGACTTGAATGCTTCCAGTCTCCAGGCAATGCCGGTGAGCAGTGGAGTAGCCAGGCGACCCGGACGTTTTACACCAAACCGGTCGGCAATGGTAAACATCAATTGTTTAAATGGCCAGTTCTCGCCATTGATAATAAACCGCTCTCCGCTGATATTGCTTTCGAGCAGGAGCAGGGCAGCTCTGGCAGTATCCTCTACATCTACAAATCCATTGATGCCGGGACTGTACCAGTTAAAGCCTTTGTAGATGTTGCGGAAAATAGCGCAACTGCTCTGGTGCCAGTCGCCATACCCCAGTATTGTGCTGGGATTCATGATCACGGCATCGAGGCCTTCGGCCATGCCGCGCCAGACTTCGAGCTCTGCCTTGAATTTGCTGCGCGCATAGTGTGTGGTGAGCTTGTTTTCTTCCCATTTCTTTTCTTCATTGACCTCACCTCCCTGCTCACTCCGACCGAGAGCGGCAACTGAACTTACATGTACCAGACGGGTAACATTATTTTCCAGTGCCAGGTTTACCACATTGGCAGTGCCTTCTACATTTACGCTTTGCATGAGTTGCCGGTCACTGCGTTGAAAAGAAACAATGGCTGCAGCATGAATGACGGCTTCGATATCCTTCATGGCATCATCGAGAGATACCACATCGAGTACATCGCCTTCTACCCATTCCACTTTATCAAGAATAGCAGCCGGGATATAAGAAGGACGTTTATTACTCCGGCACAACGCACGTACCTGGTATCCTTTTTCGATAAGCGCCTTCAGGATGTAAGAGCCCAGGAATCCTGTACCACCGGTAACGAGAATTTTTTTATCCAAAGTCTAAAATTGTAGTTAGCGTGCTGTGTTTTTCAGTTGGCTGATTTTGGCGGGGTGTCTGTATAGTTATAATATCCTTCACCGCTTTTACGTCCCAGTTTTCCCTGGTCCACTTTGTCTTTCTGCAGGTAAGAGGGTTTTAGGCGTTCCGGTTGCCCCAGTTGTTCATATACAGATGTACTTACGGCATAATTTACATCGTTGCCAATAAGATCCATGAGTTGAAAAGGCCCCATTTTAAAACCGGTTGCGGTCAGCAGTTTATCCAGTTGTGCATAGTCAGACAGTTTTTCTTCTGCCAGCCGCAGGCTTTCGATATAGTAAGGACGCGCCACGCGGTTTACAATAAAACCGGGGGCATCCTGACAGGTAACGGGTGTTTTACCCATCTGCCTCGCCAACTCAACAATAGTAGCAGTTACTTCCGGATGAGTAAACGGAGTGTTTACTACTTCCACCAGTTTCATAAGGGGAGCCGGGTTGAAAAAATGCAGCCCGATCACCCGCGCAGGGTTGACCACCTGCCTGGCAATACTTGTAATGGATAAGGAAGAAGTATTGCTGGCAAAAATGCATTCGCTGTGATTGAGCTCGGCCAGTTGATTGAAGAGACCTACTTTCACCTCTTCTTTTTCTACAATCGCTTCAATAAAAAGATCGGCGAGGCAGGCCTGCAGATCACGGGTATAAACAATGCGGCTATTGATGACAGCCTGCTCCGTGGCGTCCAATTTTTTTCGGTCAACCAGTGCCTGCAGGTTGCGCTCAACAGACGCCTGTGCCCGGCTTAATACCTCTGCATTAAGATCAAAAAGAATGGTATGGAAGCCAGCCTGTGCACTTACCTGTGCAATGCCGCTGCCCATAGTGCCCGCCCCGCAGATGCAAATGCTTTGAATGGTCACTGAGTGTGTTATTAAGTGACGAAGATAAGCATCCCTGTGGAGGCTACGGTCTTAAATGAAACAGTTTAAAGGGTATAAAGGATTTAAAATGTTTAAAGAGTAAACCAGCCCATCCCTTTAAACCCTTTAAACTCTTTATACTTCTGCTATTTCTCTTTATCTTTCATAGAAAAATGGACACCACCACCACTTCCATACCTCCGGCCATTCCGGCTACACCAGCAAAGCCAGGCATGCTCGGCACCTCACTGCCATCTTCTGTAGCAGCTATTGCTGCATTGCTGTTGTTTCTGCTGCCTTTTGCAGAGTTGCGCTGCACGAGTACATCCGATAAAAATGATCTCGGGGGACTTTCCTTTAACAGCAGTAGTGGCGCAGCATTTACCAATACAGGTCTTGGCCTGGCTATTGGCAGTCAGTGGAAAGCCAACCTGGGGGGCTTTGGTCCGTTTGCAGATAAGAATGATGTGTCTAACCGCAAACAGGATCCCAATGTATTTGCGCTGGTAGCACTTATCCTGGCAGCGGCTGCTGCTGCCTTTACATTTATCCGGCAAAAAGCCGGCATTGTGCTGACGTTGGTGTCGGCCCTGGGTTCGGCAGCAGCATTGATAGGACTATTCTTTGATCTTCGCTCAAAAGTATTAAAAGTACCTTCGGGATCATCGGGCAATGAAGGCGGTGCTGATCCGTTTAACCTGGATCAGTACAAAGATGTCGGACTGGAAATAGCCTTTACCCCCTGGTTCTTTGCCTGTGTGATATTGCTGCTGGCAACGGTGTGGCTGAGCTTCCGCCGTAATAAACTGAGCTGACAAAAAATCAAATGGCTGATGTAAACTGCTTCAGGAAACGAACATCGTTTTCGCTGAAGAGGCGCAGATCGTTTACATCATACTTAAGGAGTGCCGGTCTTTCGATACCCATTCCAAAAGCAAAGCCAGTGTATTTGTTGGGGTCGATATTACAGTTTTGCAGCACATTGGGATGCACCATGCCACAGCCGAGGATCTCAACCCAACCTGTTTTTTTACAGATATTACAACCTTCGCCTCCGCAGATGAAACAGGATACGTCCATTTCTGCGCTGGGCTCAGTAAATGGGAAATAGCTGGGTCTGAAACGCACTTTCACGTCCTTGCCATACATTTCCTTTACGAAGAAATAAAGGGTCTGTTTGAGGTCTGCAAAAGATACATTTTCATCAATGTAAAGGCCTTCTACCTGGTGAAAGAAACAATGACTGCGGGCGCTTACTGTTTCATTGCGGTATACACGGCCAGGCATCAGCATACGAATAGGCAGTTTGCCTTTTTCCATTTCGCGGATCTGTACGCTGCTGGTATGAGTACGCAGTACCCAGTCGGGGTTCTGCTGGATATAAAAAGTATCCTGCATGTCGCGAGCCGGGTGATGCGGCGGCAGGTTAAGGGCGCCGAAGTTGTGCCAGTCATCTTCAATCTCGGGACCTTCGGCCACGGCAAAACCAAGACGCTGAAAAATGGATACAATGCGATTGCGCATGAGCGTGATAGGATGCCGGCTTCCCAGCGGAGCGGGATCGCCCGGCAGGCTCAGATCAAGTCCGCTGCCGGCAGGACCCTGTGTGGCAGCAGTTTGCTCCCGGAGTGACTCGTAACGGCTTTCGGCAAACAGTTTGAAATCATTCAGCACCTGCCCAAAAGCTTTCTTCTGATCGACTGGTACCTGTTTCATTTCACCCATTACCGCTTTTACCAGGCCTTTGGTACCCAGAAACCGGATACGGAATTCTTCTACCTGTTTGTCATCGGCGGCTTCAAAAGCGGCGATCTCCTTTTTATATTCTTCTATCTGTTGTAGCAACTGCTCCATGCCGCAAAGATACGCGCTGGCGCCTACATCCACGCCGCGGATGCAGAGAAACACCCGAACTCATTTGCAGATGGGCACAGCGGCCGCGCTCCCATTTTCCCTATCTTGCAACCATGTCTGACCATCTTAGTATTTCTGAATTTTTATTACCGCTTAACCTGCACGAAATATCTCTTGACGAAGGGTATAAAGACGGCCAGTTAGGCAAGATCATTGATGTGTACCAGGACCAGTTTCCCGACCTCGACGAAGCACAACTGGTGATTGTAGGCTGTGGTGAACAGCGCGGCAGTGGTATGATAGGACAGGAAAGCCAGGCTCCCGAAGCCATCCGCCGCCAGTTGTATCAGCTTTTTTACTGGCATACAGATATCCGCATTGCCGATATTGGCAATGTAAAAGCCGGCGCATCCTACACAGATTCCTATGCGGCTCTTCGAATGGTGGTGCGGGAGCTCGTCAACGACAACAAACTGGTGGTCATCCTGGGCGGCTCACATGATCTCACCCTGGGGCAGTATCACGCCTATGCCGACAATCGCCGTGCAGTGGAAGCGTCTTGTGTGGACGCCCTCATTGACCTTAATATCGACTCTCCATTCCGACACGAAAATTTCCTGATGGAAATGCTCACAGGTGAGCCAAACTATATCCGCCATTATAATCATATCGGTTTTCAAAGCTACTTTGTACATCCGCGAATGCTGGAGACCATGGATAAGCTGCGCTTTGACTGTTTTCGCGTGGGCCATGTAAAGGAAAGCATTGAAGAAATGGAGCCCGTGATCCGTAACAGTAGCTTCCTTTCCTTCGATATTTCGGCCATAGCCAACGCCTATGCGCCTTCGAGCCGCATATCTCCCAATGGATTCACAGGCGAAGAAGCCTGTCAGCTAATGCGATTTGCCGGCATGAGCCCGATGATCAGCAGTATCGGTATTTACGGATATCACCCGCAATATGACCGTGATGAGCTTACGGCCCGTCAGATCAGTCATATGCTCTGGTATATCCTTGACGGCAGAAGCCGTGGTACACGAGAGGCTTCTCTTGATGAGAAAGATAGTTTTAACGAGTTTCATATGGCTTTTGCCGAAGTGGAAACCATTTTCCTGCAAAGTAAAAAAACAGGGCGCTGGTGGATGCAGTTGCCCGACAAACAGTTTATTGCCTGCAGCTACAAAGACTATCTCCTGGCCAGCAGCAATGAAATTCCCGAACGCTGGCTGCGTGCACAGGAACGCAGCTGATAACATTTTCAACCCCGCTAAATACACGTATTATGCAGCAAGTAATCCGGACAGGCATTTGCTCTTATGGCATGAGTGGTAAAATTTTTCATGCACCCTTTATTCAGAATCACCCCGGCTTTGAACTGACGGCCATAGTTGAGCGGCATAAGGAAGAGTCGAGAAGAAGGTATCCGGACGCAAAGCTGTATCGCTCTTTTGAAGAACTGCTGGCCGATGACTCCATTCAGCTTATTGTGGTCAACACACCTGTGCAGACACACTTTGATTATGTGAAAGCAGCCCTTGAGGCAGGCAAGGATGTAGTGGCAGAAAAACCGTTTACCGTTACTGCCGCAGAAGCACGTGAACTGGAACAGATAGCCCGGCAAACCGGTCGTCTGCTGAGTGTGTATCAAAACCGCCGGTACGATGGCGACTTCCGGGCCATCAGGGAGGTGATAGAAAAAGGATTGCTGGGAGAAATTGTGGAAGTGGAAATGCGCTATGACCGCTATCGTACTCAATACAGTGGCAAACAGCATAAAGAAGGTGCCCTGCCAGGAGCCGGCATTGTACACGACCTGGGCGCTCATCTTATAGACCAGGCGTTGCAGCTTTTTGGCTGGCCGGAAAAGATATTCGCCGACATCCGCACACTGCGGCACGATGGTGTGGAAGCCAACGACTATTTTGAAATACTGCTCTATTATCCCAGAAACCGGGTGCGGCTCAAAAGTACCGTCATTGCCCGCGAATCATCTTATGCGTATGTACTGCATGGCACGAAAGGAAGTTTTTTGCAACAACGGTCAGATCAGCAGGAAGAACAGCTGGTAGCCGAAAAAGAACCCTCACTCGTGCCCTGGTGTCCGGCAACTGCAGAGCCCGATGGGCTCCTGCATTATGAAGAAAATGGTCAATGGGTACGGCGCTTTCAGACTTCTGTGCCGGGCAACTATATGGGATATTATGAAGACGTATACCAGGCATTGACAGGTCAGCGCGCCAACCCTGTGCCGGCAGCAGATGCGGTGAAAACAATGACGCTGATAGAAAAGGCGTTTGAGAGTAATGAGAAAGGCAGTGTGCTAATGTGCTAATGTGCTAATGTGCTAATGTGCTAATGTGCTAATGTGCTAATGTGCTAATGTGCTAATGTAAACTAACTATGAAAGATACACAAATTAACCATTCAACGATATGAGTATGAGTCTGTTTCGAAAAGTTTATACAAATAAATCATTACCACATCAGCACATTAGCACATCAGCACATTAAATAAAGCAGCATGTTTCGAAACCTGTATTGGATATGCCTATTAATACTTCTTAGTGCATGTGGAACGGCTAAGAAAGGATTTACGGATGCCCGGCAGCAATTGCTGGATAGTAAAGCCCTGCAAACAGCACATACCGGTATCAGCATCTTTGACCCGGCTACGGGCAAATACATTTTCAACTACCAGGGCGACAAATATTTTGTACCGGCCAGCAATATCAAGATACCTACCTGCTATGCAGCCATGAAATACCTGGGCGATAGCCTGGTGGCTTTCCGGTACGTACAGGATGATACGGCCGTCTACCTGTTGCCGGCAGGCGACCCCACATTGCTGCACCGCGATTATAAAAAGCAAAAGGCGATCGAATGGCTGCGGTCAACCAATAAATCCATTTATGTTGCAGAAAACAACTGGCAGGATGCCCACTGGGGCTCCGGCTGGTCATGGACCGACTACCTGGAAAATTATATGCCGGAGCGTAGCCCGCTGCCAGTATACGGCAATGTGCTGCGCTGGATCAAAACAGAAATAAAAGATCCTTATTCTGACGAAGACGAGATGGTGAGCACCGTGCTTTCCGAGCCATCACCCGCCTGGCCCGTTGAGTTTTCTATTGACGATAAAGACAGCAGCTTCTCCATCGACCGGGCACTTGGCGAAAATCTGTATACCATTCATGAGGGAAAACAAAAACAGGCTCAACTCGATATACCCTTTGTAACGCATGGACTGCGATCGGCACTGGAACTAATGGCAGATACGGTGGGACGCTCCCTCGCTGCCATTCCCAGGCTACCGGGTAAAAAGGGTGTACTTCAGGCAGTACATTCACAGCCTACTGACTCATTGCTGCGACCTATGATGCACCGCAGTGATAATTTTTTTGCAGAGCAGTCATTGCTGATGGTAGCCAATGAGCGGTTGGGTGTGATGAACGACAACCGTATCATTGATACATTGCTTAAAACCGATCTGAAGGATTTGCCGCAGGCTCCCCGCTGGGCCGATGGATCGGGCCTGAGCCGGTATAATCTTTTTACACCGCAGGACTTTGTAACCATTCTTGCCAGAATGGAAAAAGAGTTTGGCATGGATCGGCTGAAAAATATTTTCCCCGCAGGTGGCAAAGGCACTTTATCGAATTACTATAAAGCCGATACACCTTATTTATTTGCTAAAACAGGCTCCCTCTCCGGTGTGATAGCCCTCAGCGGATACCTCTACAGCCGCAGCGGCAAACTGCTGATCTTTTCCGTGCTGGTCAACAATCACCGCGCCACTGCCACAGAGGTGAGAAGAGCAGTGGAAAGTTTTTTGATTGAAATAAGAAACAGGGAGTGATTTGAAAATTTGATGATTTGAAGATGAATTGTGAGTAATAGGTTCTAAGTAATGAGTTTTAAGTCTTAAATTTCTTAACCAATCAGGTTTATTATATATAAGCCTCATCTTCAAATCATCAAATTTTCAAATCATCAAATTAGCCTTTAAACATTTTCTCCAACTGCTCCTGCTTAAACTCGAGGTAAGTAGGATAGCCATCGGGTGTGCTATTGGGCTGGGCACAATGAAACAGGTCCTGTAGCAGGTTACGCATTTCGCGTTCGGTAAGCCGTGTACCTGTTTTTACAGCCTGCTGCCGGGCCAGTGAACGGATCAGTTTTTCACGACTGCTGAATTTGAGGTCACTGCTGAAATGTTTGTATTGCTCCAGCAGCAGATCCAGCACATGTTTTTCATTGCCGGCTTCCAGGTCGGCCGGAGTACCCTGGATCACAAAGCTGTTTTTGCCAAAAGGTTCGACCTGGTATCCTAATAATAACAAGTCGGGCAATAGCTCCTGCATGATCACCGCATCGGCCGGTGTTAATTCAAGCGTGGAAGGAAACAGGCTACGCTGCGTGGCAATAGGCTTGCCATTGGCTGCAGCGATCATCTGCTCATAGAGTACCCGCTCATGCGCCGACTGCTGATGTATGAGCAGGAAACCCTGTGGACTGGGGGTAACGATATAGGTATTGAGCAACTGGTGCAGCTCCGCATCAGAAAAGTCGTTGACATCTTCTTTGTGCACGTTCAACTGCTGAGGCGATTCAGTGTACTGACCTACAGTATCATCTCCTGCCGGCGGTGCATAAAACTCCTGGAAGGGTTGCATATTGCCGCGTTGGGTAGGTTCAATAAAATGTGCCTGATTTTTTTGTGTGAATCCGCGAAACAGGCTGCTGCCCGAAATAGCATTCTGACGCTCTTCTGTAAAAGGCTGCTGAATGCTGGGCAGTTGCTGAATACCCGCATCGAGGTCAAAATCGAGTGTAGGCGTCACGCTGAATTGTGCCAGTGCATGTTTGATAGCGGCCTGCACAAATGCATAGACGATCTTTTCATCTTCAAACTTGATCTCCTGCTTTGTGGGATGCACATTGACATCCACCTGCGCAGGATCGAGGTCTATAAAGAGCACATACATGGGGAAGCTATCGCCGGGAATCAGTTCCTGGTAAGCATTCATGATGGCATGGTTGAGATAGGGGCTGCGGATAAAACGGTTATTGACAAAGAAATACTGATCGCCTCTTGTTTTTTTGGCAGTATCTGGCTTGCCTACAAAACCATGAATATTCAGGTAGTCGGTATCTTCTTTAACTGTAACGAGGCGTGCATTGTAGTGATTGCCCAGTAGCTGTATGATGCGTTGCTTAAGACTCCCCGCATCGAGGTGAAACATCTGCTGCCCGTTTACTGTAAGGGTAAACAGGATATGCGGAAATGACATGGCCACACGTGTAAACTCGTCGACGATATGGCGCATTTCGGCAGCGTTGCTCTTTAAGAAATTGCGGCGGGCCGGTACGTTGAAAAACAGGTTTTTCATGGCGATGCTCGTACCTACGGGAGCAGCAACCGGCTCCTGTAGGGTGACCACACTGTTTTCTACCTCTATGCGGGTACCGGCATCATCCTGCTGGCGGCGTGTCTTGAGTTCTACCTGTGCTACTGCAGCAATGGAAGCCAGGGCTTCGCCACGGAATCCCATAGTGCGGATATGAAAGAGATCATCAATATGACGGATTTTGGAAGTGGCATGGCGTTCGAAACAAAGGCGGGCATCGGTTTCGCTCATGCCCGATCCGTTATCAATAACCTGGATCAGCGATTTGCCTGCATCGGCCACGATCAATTGTATTTCTGTGGCACCCGCATCCACCGCATTTTCGAGTAATTCCTTGACCGCACTGGCCGGCCGCTGTATCACCTCTCCGGCGGCTATCTGGTTGGCAATATTATCAGGTAAAAGGACGATTTTGTCAGACACAACTAAATTTCTCCGGCGTCAAAAATAACAAATTGATTTTTAAGCTGCTCTTCACAGCCTGATCGCATGAAAAGAAGTATTTTTAAGGCTGCTGTTGCAGCAGGCCTGCGCAGCTGGTATTTCGCTGACCATCAAAATTTTAGTATGATCAAATCTGTCTCTTTTCTGCTGAGTTGTTGTTTTCTTATGCTTACTGCTGTCCGCGCGCAGTTTTCGAGCCAGTTGCCGGAACAGGCCTGGGTCGATTCGGTGTTTCACAGCCTGAGCAGGGAAGAAAAGATCGCACAGCTGATGGTGATCCGCGCCCATTCCAACCTGGGGCCTGATCATATTGCCAAAGTGAGCAGCGATATTCAGAAATATAATGTAGGAGCGCTCTGTTTTTTCCAGGGCGGCCCGGTGCGCCAGGCTCAGCTCACCAATGCCTACCAGGCCATGGCTAAAACACCGCTGATGGTGACCATTGATGGTGAATGGGGTGTAGGCATGCGACTCGACTCCGTTACCAAATTTCCTTACCAGCTTACACTGGGGGCATTGAAAGATGAAGATCTGGTCTATCGTATGGGTGTAGCCGTGGGAGAGCAGTGTAAACGCCTGGGCATACATGTCAATTATGCACCGGTAGTGGACGTAAATAATAATCCCAATAATCCCGTCATTGGCTACCGCTCTTTTGGTGCCAATAAGGATAAAGTGGCCAGCTTTGGTGCTGCTTATACCCGTGGTATGCAGGATGCTGGTATAATGGCTTGTGCCAAACATTTTCCCGGCCATGGCGATGTGGATGTGGATTCGCATTATGATCTGCCGGTGGTTAATAAAACCATCGCTCAGCTGGATAGCCTGGAGCTGGTTCCGTTTTATGCACAGGTAAAAGCCGGTGTGGGTAGTTTTATGATCGCACACCTGTCTATTCCTGCTGTTGACAATACAGCCAATCGCGCGACTTCCATTTCTAAAAATGCTGTGACCGGATTGCTCCGCGAAAAACTGGGTTATGATGGCCTCACTTTTACTGATGCACTCGAGATGAAAGGAGTGGCCAAATATTTTCCCGGAGGCACCATTGCGGTAGAAGCATTGATAGCGGGCAATGATATGCTGTGCCTGCCTGCCAGTGTGCCCGAAACCATTGAGGCGGTTAAGAAGGCCATTAAGCAAAAGAAACTGAGCTGGGATGATATTGATGAAAAAGTGTTGAAAGTATTGCATGCCAAATACCGGCTGGGGCTTGCAAAACTGCAGCCGGTAAAACTCGACAATCTGCTCGAAGATCTCAATGCCAAAACCAATGAGATCCGCTACGAAGCAGCCAGCCAGTCGATCACCGTATTGCGTGCAGAGACGGCTATGGCCGCCCTGCCTGGCCCCAAAACAGCTTTTGTGGGTATTGGTCTCAGCAGCAACAATGATTTCGGTAAACGAATGGAAGAGGAGCTGAACGCAGATGTATATCTGTATAGTTATACCGATAATGCGGATGCTGCTGCCAGCCTGCAACAGTCGTTGAAGAACGGAGGTTATGAGCGGGTGATCGTTGGTATACACAATTATAATCTGCGGCCAGCCAATAATTATGGTATCAGTGAAAACGCCCGGCAATTGTTTAGCAGCGTACAAAGTTATAACCCGTTGACGCTGGTTTTTGGCAACGTGCTGGCGGTATCCAATTTTTGTGAAGCAAAAAACCTGATAGCCTGCTACCAGGATGATGACATTACCCAACAGGCGGCAGCCGATCTGCTGACCGGCAAACTATTTTCGATGGGCACCCTGCCGGTAGCAATATGCCAGTACAAAGTGGGCGATGGATTGGTGCATGGGGGCATTAAACCGGCAAGAGCGGCTATTAATAAAGACAAGCTGAGCGTTATTGATACTATTGCGCTCGATGGTATTGCACAAAAAGCGTATCCCGGTTGCGTGGTACTGGCGGTGCATGATGGAGAGATCGTTTATCACAAGGCTTTTGGCAGCCTGGAGTATGATGGTAAACAGCCTATGAATATTGAAGATGTGTTTGACCTGGCATCTGTCACCAAGATATCTGCCACTACCGTATCGGTGATGAAACTGGTAGAGCAGGGCAAACTGGATATTACGAAACACCTGGGTAATTATCTGCCGGCGGTAAGGGGTACCGACAAAGCCAGTTTACGAATTGATGACATTCTGCTGCATCAGGCCGGCCTCGTACCTTTTATTTCTTTCTATAAGGAAACCATTGATGCCGCGACAGGTATTCCCAATCCGGCTATTTACAGTGATAAGAAGAAAAAAGGGTTTGAGATACGCGTGGCAGAAAACCTGTATCTGCGCAATGACTGGGAAGATACGCTGATGAGCCGCATTCTGAAGAGTCCGCTGGGACCGCGTAACAAATACGTGTACAGTGATAATGATTTTATTTTTCTCGGAAAAATTGTGGAGCAGATCACTGGTATGCCGTTGAATGAATACGTGCAAAAGACCTTTTATGATAAAATGGGCATGGCCACTACAGGGTTTACGCCACGTAAGCGGGTAGCGCTGGATCGCATTGTGCCTACCGAAGAAGAGAAGCATTTTCGCCGTCAGCTCATGCGGGGCGATGTGCATGATGAAGGCGCTTCGCTGTTTGGCGGGGTGGCCGGCCATGCCGGATTATTTTCTGACGGATATGATCTGGCTATGCTGTACCAGATGCTGCTCAATGGCGGCGAATTTAATGGTGTGCGTTACCTGAAGCCGGAAACCATTCAGCTGTTTACTGCTTATCATAGCGATATCAGTCGCCGGGGATATGGCTTTGATAAACCCGAAAAGGATAATGCCACGCGCAAGGATCCTTATCCGGCCATCAGTGTGTCGCCAGATACCTACGGACATACCGGATTTACCGGCACCTGTGTATGGGTAGACCCTAAAGTGAATCTCGTGTATGTCTTTCTCAGCAACCGCGTATATCCCACACGCGATAATCCCCGCCTGTCTCAGCTCAATATCCGTACGCGGATCCAGGATGCATTGTACCAGGCGCTGGAGTTGAAGAAGTAAAGTGAAAAATAAGTTCCAATGATCGCGATTAGCTTATATTCGGGAGAATCTGGGAATTTAGAATGATTTTTTTGCATTTAACGGCAGTAGCTATTAGAAGTAATAGGCAAAACCCGCCTGGTTGCTTGGCGCATTTGAACGGAAAGTTCAGGATACATTACGAATCAATATTCGGCAACAGGCATACTATCAAACTTCTTTTCTACACGTAATGCTTCAATCAACTTTTCATCTTCTCCATCAAAAAACAGTTTAAGTAGAAGGAATTACGCGGTCCAACGAATGCAAAGAAAAAATATCAACCCACTTTTTTAACCAGGTCTTTCCTGGGACCCAGATTTTTTTAACCGGTTTCATATACACATAGCCAACAAGGTAGATCGGTTTTTTTTCTGTACCCGCAATGGAAATCCACAGAATAGTGTTTTTAATTGTATTAACAGCCGAAACCGTTGCCGATGCGCCCTCTTTAATTTTATGGTATTGTAGCAACTGTTCTATCCACGGAAAGTTGGCAATGAATGATATGAATTCATCTAAACTAATTACACCTTTTTCATCTGTCTGGTTGAAACCGTAACCTGCAAGTTGGATGTTGTAGGTAAACATGAGTAAGCTTTTAATCAGAATGGTCGTTTACTGTTATACGTGAGTTGCTTTTCTTGTAGTTAAACTCTTTTGGTATCAAGGCTATTCATACAGCTTTATCTTACATACGCAAATGATTTCTTAAATGAAAAATAGCATTCCGAAGCGAGGTATAATGATCAGGGTAATACACCAGGTTGCTTCTGACCGTAACATGAATTTGCAAAAGAGCTAATTTCACTTACATTAGTTAAACGTCAGTTACCCCCCGACTTGCCTTAAATTCTTGTTTATAATGCATTTAATTTGTCCTGTTCCAATTACCCCTGAATCTTCACTGAATTAGAATACCATTTTGTCTTTAAGTTGTCCTGAAAATGGTTCAGCAGATAGTAATTTGATTTCTGCTTCAAGAGTGTCGCCAGGGTAAACAATTTTTCTGTCAACGAAACATTTTGCAAAGCCGCAAGCTGTCATAAGTGTTCGTTTCCGGTAAGCTTGCCTACAGTTCTTAAATATACACTACTTAGAGTATTCGGGTATAATTTTTTACTATTAACCCTTTCTCATTTCTTGTTTCTGTTGCGGTTTGTTCTACAGGGATTCAGATATAGTGGATAAGATAACCTTCCCCCTTTTCTTAACAGCTTGCTGAGAATTCTTGGATTAGGTATTGTTGCAGTCAATAGATATTTCAAGTTGATTGGTTGGGGAGCTCTGTTAGATTTAATCGGAAACAAATAACATATGCAACTAGTCACGCAGTGTCTGCAAAAAATACGTAATCATTTTTTTCGACACTTTTACTGATCTTAATCAGTCTTATTTTTTAATGTAGTGTCGTTTTGAACAATAGATAGGCATATTCACTTAGTTAACAATCTGTGAATAATTTTTTAATACATATTCTACTGCACGTATTGATAAAAATATCAAATTCACTAAACGATCTCAATCACCATGAAGCCAAACCAGATCCTACTGCCGGACCGTACAGGTGTTAGTATAGCCTGTTGTCATAAAGCACAAGCTCTCTCAGATTATCCTATATATTCGGGTAATGTTCCCCTTCAATTTAAAATAGCACTGCCAGACTCGCTCCTGTATTGGAGAAAATATATCTATAGGATATTGAAGCAGGCTGATGGAATAATGTCGATACCATCGAACTAATGTGCATTCTGTGGCGGCCAGGCCTGAAGCAAATTGATATGTTGAGATTCAGCTATACAACTAACAAACATTTAAGAACAACAATACCATTTTAAATCAGATCGCAAATGAAGAATTTACTGCTTATGACAACGATCAAATCGGATATGCAAAAAAGAATGACACTGTTTGCGTGTCTCTTATTTGCTTGGTCATTAACTGCTGTAAACGCCCAAACCGAGTATAAGATTTTTGGTTCGGGCGATGCGCCGTCTACTACGTTAACAAATGATGGAAATGCTGTGGCACTTGGTGTAAAATTCAGAACCACCGAGAATGGTATAATTAAAGCTATCCGTTATTATAAAGGAGCCGGTACCACTGGAACCCATACCGGCCATGTCTGGACATCTGGTGGTATATTGCTGGCCTCAGCTACATTTACCGGCGAATCTTCATCCGGCTGGCAGGAGGTTAGGTTGTCACAACCAGTGGTGGTAACAGCCGGGGTAACATATATAGCATCTTTATTTAGCCCCTCTGGCGATTATGCTTATTCGCCCAATTACTTTACAACAACTGTAGGAAGCGGACCTGTACAAGCACTGGGTGACGGCGTGGATGGCGCAAATGGTGTATATAAATACTCTCCTACTTCCGTTGTTCCGGATCAAACTTACAATTCATCCAACTATTTTGTAGATGTAGTGTTTGTGTCTGCCAATACCCAGGTAGCCTTAACGGGTACGCAATTGTACATTCCCAAATTCGTTTCAGGTGTTGAATTGGGCAATAGCCTGATCTATGATAACGGCCAGAGCGTTGGGATAGGTACTACCAGTATAGGAAATGCGAGTTATAAACTTTATGTAGAAGGCGCAATCCGTTCCAGGAAAGTGAAAGTGGATCAGACTTCCTGGCCCGATTATGTTTTTGCAGACGAGTATAAATTGCGTTCAATAGCAGAGTTGGAAAAATTTATCCAGACAAATCATCACCTTCCAGAAGTACCCAGTGCGAAAGAAGTAGAAGACATCCGGCCTTGATCTGGGAGATAATCAGGCTGTCTTACTGAGGAAAATAGAAGAGCTTTCGTTATATGTCATCCAGCTTCAAAAACAGATTGATGAGTTGAAAAAGAATCAGGAAAACGATTCCCCAAAAGGAAAGAAGCAGAAGAAATCAACCAACAAGCCGGAAATACAAAATTAACCAGGTTAAGAAAGAATGTATTTGCTAATCGAATTCTTTTCAACATCAAAGCCAGCATGCATATAAAACTCTTCCTGCTCCTGGGCTCAATGGGCTTATGTATGGTTTGTTTTGCACAACCTGGTGCAGCTGTTGACAGTTCGCTGCGGTTAAGCGAAAAATTTCTCCGTTCCATTGATCAGCAGGCGGCTTTGCTGGAAAGCAAACTGGATAAGACAACGGATAAAGCCCTCGCCCGCTGGCAGCGGCAGGAAGCCAAACTCCTGCGCAAACTCGCGAAAAAAGACCCCGCATTAGCGACGCAGCTAAAAGCAGATGCGGCCGCACAAACTGCCAGACTGCAACAGCAGTTAACCAATCCCGTGGAATTGCAGCAATACCTCCCCGCGCTGGATACCCTCAAAACCTCGCTCCGCTTTTTGCAACAAAAACCCGATCTCGCCAGACTCGGACTAAAGAACGAACAGGTCAATGGTACCCTGGATAAGCTAAAAGGTATGGAAGGCCAGTTGCAGCAGGCCCAGGCCGTGCAGCAGTTCCTGCAGCAACGCCGGCAACTCTTAAAAGAAAAACTGGGTAACCTCGGTTTTGCCAAAGAGCTGAAGCAACTCAACAAACAGGCCTACTACTACAGCGCCCAGCTCAAAGAATACCAATCCTTATTAAAAGATCATAAAAAAGCGGCGCAGAAAGGCCTGGCGATGCTGCGTAAAACAAAAGCGTTTGAAAACTTTATGCGCCGTAACAGTCAGCTGGCTTCGCTATTCCGGTTGCCGGGTGATCCCAACGATCCCACACAGGCCGCCAACCTGGCGGGCCTGCAAACAAGAGCGCAGGTCAATAACCTCATTCAAAACCAGCTGGCGACTGGTGGCCCCAATGCCCAGGCGCAGTTCCGGCAAAACCTGCAGGACGCCCAAAGCCAGCTCAGCCAGTTGAAAGACAAGATACTCAAAGCCGGAGGCGGCAGCAGTGAGCTGGATATGCCCGATGGCTTCAAACCCAATCCCGAAAAGACCAAATCGTTCTGGAAGCGATTGGAACTCGGCACCAACATTCAATCCCAACGGGCAAGAGGCCTGCTGCCGGCCAGCAGCGATATCGGTCTGTCGCTCGGGTATAAACTCAACCCTAATAGTATCATCGGTATCGGCACCAGTTACAAGGTAGGCTGGGGTAAGGATATCCGGCACATCAGGATCAGCCACCAGGGACTGAGTATACGGAGTTTTATCGACTATAAGCTCAAAGGCTCGTTCTGGCTCACAGGTGGCTATGAGCTCAACTACCAGAGTGGTTTTGCAGACTTCAGCGAGCTGAAGGACCTGAGTCGCTGGCAGCCGGGCGGGTTGATCGGGGTGAGCAAGGTGGTGAGTTTACAAAGCAAATTATTGAAGAAAACAAAGCTGATGTTGCTCTGGGACTTTTTGAGCTATCGGCAAAAGCCGCGTACACAGGCGGTGTTGTTCAGAGTGGCGTATAGTTTTAAATAGTTCTAATCAGTAAATAACAGAGAACCTCAAGTTTATTACGATATGATTTATTCAATGTTTATAACCTGTATTAAAAAGCAAGAAAGGATTTTTTTTCCGGGTAGATTTATCGTTTCTGTACTATCGCTTGGCATTTTTCTTTTTCAGAGCAACACAATAATAGCGAGGCAACAGTATAATCCTGTTCCTGTTTTTTCCAAATCCATTGCTACGTCACCGGAAGTGGCTTCTCTGGGGAAGTATGGCGATATTCCGGTAGGTTATTATACAGGTACCGCAAATATTTCGGTTCCTTTATATACACTGGAGGAAAGCGGCTTTAAAATTCCTTTGACATTAAGCTATCATAGTTCAGGCATTAAAGTGGAAGAGCAGGCTGGCTATGTAGGGCTCGGCTGGTCATTTGAACCGGGAGGCTATATAACTCAGGTAATAAATGGAGTGAATGATGATATTGATGATTTGCCAACGTTTGATCCATCTGGGTATGCTTTTCTGCGGCAGGGTATTGCAAATTCAGTATATAATGAAAGGGCCGAGATAGGATCGCTTTGGCCCTGCCTTTCTGTTGTTCAGACTCCTACAGCAATTGACCGTAGTGAAGTGATAGGAAAAGTAAAGACAGGGTATGGACAACCAGACATATTTCATTTTTCATTCGGAGGATATTCCGGATCTTTTTATAAACATCCGGAAAATGGGAACATAATAATTGTAAATCAAACTTCAGAAATCAAATTCGAAAAAGTAAGCGCCTCGACATGGAGAGCGATAACTCTGAATGGAACTAAATTCGAGTTTTCAGTACGGGAATTCAGTTACCTCGAAACAGACCCGGGTGCCCCCTCGTCGGTAACATGGAAACTAACCAGCATTGAACTGACTAATGGAAGGGCTATTCAATTTGAATATATTGATGGGTATTTTGAATGGTTTAAGTATGTAGAGTCGTATCATACTGCTTATCCGCATGGGATATCTACCAGTCAGTTTGATGCTCAGCAGCTGCAAACAGAGCATAATGTTAAATATTTACACCGCATTAGGACACTGGATAAAGTCATCAACTTTAATTATGAAGATAGGATAGATCTGAAAGGAGTAGCCGATCTTGATGGAGTAGCCGATAATGGTACATCAAGTATTAAAAGATTGAAATCTGTTGAGATAAGGGATCTCGATGGCCCCGATACACTGCCTTTGTCTGAGTATAAACTGGAAAAGAGTTTCGAATTCAGCTATGATTATTTTGGATATAATTCAAGCGGTAATTCGTTTCAGCCAGGCACCACTTTCAATATGGACCAACTGGGTAAAAGGCTAAAGCTATTGAGTGTGCGTGAGGCGGGATACGATAAAGCCGGGGATAAGAAATACCTTCCTCCACACGAGTTTGAATATATTGAAGACAACAATTTACCGCTTAAGACATCTTTTGCTGTCGATTTCTGGGGTTATTACAATGGGAAAACGAGCAATACGAAACTGATTCCGGATCTTCGATACTATTACTATTCCAGTTATTCAGAATATTCAAGTCTGCCTTTTTATCTTATCAATCAAATTCAGGGTGGAAATCGTACGGCAGACGAAAATCTGTCTAAAAGCGGGTTGCTTAAAAAGATAAAGTACCCTACGCAGGGATATACAGAGTTCGATTATGAAGCCAATACGTTTACAAATTATGCCTATCCTGATATTGAACAAATAGAAAACTCCCGGGTGGATATAGACCTGGAAGATAAAAATGTAACGGGTAATACGACAAACCATACTTTTCCCCTGGGCCAGGAAACAATTATTGAGTTTTCGAATACGATCAACAGAGGGCCAAATATGTCATTAACATTTGATGATCTCTTAAGCGCTACAATCACTGTTCGTAAGATCGTCAATAGTACCATCACTATCCTGAAAACCTGGCAAATGCAAAATACCCAGGCTTATCGGGATGATTTTAATGCAGATGGATATGTTTCCTGGAATGAAACCCTCACTATTCCCTATGATGCCAATGCCCAATATGCAGTAACCGTATACCTGCCCGACGCACTTGGCCCACAAAATACCTCCAACAATTCGGCGGGTGTAAGGTCTGTGTTTTATTATTATAATACTTCACCTGGATCGTACGGAATCTATAAAGGAGCAGGATTGAGGATTAAATCAATTAAAAGTTACACAGGGTTATCAAAACTCGCCAGCCATGTCAAGCTGGAATACCTTAATACAGACAATAATAGTTCCGGATTATTAATGACCCCGCTTAAACATTTCTACTCACAAGACATGCATTTTGTGAAGTTCAATGGTTGGTTTGTTGGCCCGAACAATAACCCCCTTTATCCACTCATGACATATGGAGGGGGTACTGCGTGGTTTGCCAATTCAGAAACTTTATTTCCTATGAGCCCAACAGCTCTTTCCAACCATGTCGGGTATTCCCGCGTAGTTGAAAA
The DNA here is from genome assembly GCA_047600605.1 of Chitinophagaceae bacterium. GTDB lineage: Bacteria > Bacteroidota > Bacteroidia > Chitinophagales > Chitinophagaceae > CAYMZZ01. Next base: position 932,053 of record JASGKK010000003.1, read on the forward strand.
ACGACTGGACGGCTCAGGTAACGGCAATGGTACAACGGTAATGGAGTATATCAATACGGCACATCAATTCAAGATTAATAACCCCTCAATTCCGAATGTCAGTAACGGGCTTTTGAGTAAGGAAACTGCTTTTAGAGAAGGTGATAATGCAAAAATACAGGAAGTGACTTATCAGTATACACCTCTTACGCAATCTGCTTTCGCAGGTGTAAAGGTGTTTTCAAAATTTGCAGGAGCAGCACCCTGCGATTACTCATCGGGAGGCCAACCGGTGGCTGATTATGGAGATTATATGAATAATAAAATGTACAGAATTCATTTCTATCCTATCCTGTCTGTTTGGAATGTAATGGCGTCTAAGGCAACGAAAGTATATAACGGAACTGATGTTCTTACAAATGCAGAGGAATACGGATATAATACATACGGACAGGTTGTCAGGGTAACTTCTGATGACAGTAGGGGCCGTGAGACCAAAATGGAAACAACATATGCAATTGATGTAATCTCTTCACCTAATACAACAGAAGCACAGATTATAGCTAAAAAGAGATTTGATCTGCCTCTTCTGGCAAAAGAATATGTAGCAAACAACCTGATCCGGCAGGCGCGTTATAAATACTATACAACAGGTGATATACAGTTGGAAAAAGTGGAGATTTCGACAAATGGGGCGGACTTTCACAGTACCAGCCGGTTTACACAGTACGATGCAAACAGTTTTCCAAAAGAATTTGAGGAAAACGGAGTAGCAAATTCACTTATTTGGTCAAGACATAACAGAATGGTGACAGCGACTGTTGCAGGAGCAAGGGTAGATCAAATAGCATATTCTTCTTTTGAAACTAAAGAAGTTTTGTGGTCAGTGCAGGCGAGTGCCATTGAAGAAAACAGTAATGCAGTAACAGGTAGTAAAATCTATAATCTAAGTGTTGCCGGTATTACAACACCAGTATTACCTCAGGGCGAGTATGTTATATCGTATTGGAGACCGATTGGGGCTGGTGCTATTTCTATTGCAGGAACTATCGCAGGCTACCCGCAAATACAGAAAACAGCGAATGGCTGGCAGCGCATTGAACATCGTGTCAGAAACTTTAGCAGTGCGGGGCTAACAGGCACTGGTCTGATCGATGAAATCCGCATTTATCCTGTGGGTGCACAAATGAACACGCGCATTGTAGACCAATTTGGCCGGGTAGCCTCAACCTGTAGCAGTACCGGTATGGTTACTCATTACAGGTATGATCATTTTGGCCGCCTTATTTTGGTTATTAATGAGAACGGACAGATAATAAGACGTATATGTTATAATCTGTCAGGTGAAACAGAAGATTGTGGAGCCGAATAATGACGTAAGGACCAGCAATAGTATAGATTGTAAAGAAGGTTTTTGTAAAGATACTGTTTATGACTAATTCGATAAGTATGGGTATGATTGCTCAAAGGAAACAGTTAGCCAAAGGAGTAATAGCTATCGGCTGCCTGACCTGGGGATTGATGCTGCAGGCTCAGCCATCTGCCAATAAACCCACGTCAGTCACGCAGACACCTGCGGCTACGGGGACAGTAGCCACTGTGCCCGGGGATTATAGCTCCGGTACCCCGGTCAGTTATGTGCGCGTATTTGATGCGCAGGCTCCTTATACAAGTGTTTCCGCATTTAATACGGCGGCAAACGGTAGCAATGGTTACCAGTATGTGCGACAGACTACCAGCTATGTTGACGGATTAGGTCGTCAGCTGCAAACAGTGATACGTCAGGGAAGTTCCGGCAGTAGCCCCAAAGATTTGGTGAGTTCTACTGCCTATGATGCCTGGGGGCGTATCGGGCTGCAATACTCACCGTATGTGCAGACAACCACCTCGGCCAGTGATGGTGCTTTTAAGATGAATGCGTTTGCCGAACAGGATAATTTTTATAAGAATGTCTATAAAGATGCGAACAATGCATTAATGCTGCCCAGCGAGGCCGTATTTTACAGCCGTACGGAGTATGAACCGTCTCCGCTCAACCGGATAAGTAAACAGTTTGCACCCGGCAATAGCTGGGCGGGCTCCTATAACCCCTCCAGTCCGGCCGGGGAAAAAGCCCTGAAGCAATTATACCTGATCAATACAGCAGATGATGATGTGCAGATATGGACACCGGGTAATGATGCCTTGAGCTATTCGTCCAATGAACTGCCGGATGGTCTAAACATCCCCATCAGGCAGGATGAATATGCGACAGGAACGCTGTACAAAAATGTACTGATTGATGAGGCGGGTAATGCTACGGTGGAGTATAAGGATATGGAAGGAAAAGTGATGTTGAAAAAAGTACAGATTGGCACAACTGCCAGTGACTATAGTGGATATACGGGTTTTCTGAGCACATATTATTTATATGATGACCTGAAGAGACTTCGTTTTGTGATTCCTCCCAAAGCAGTAGAAGCCATAAGTAGCAGCAGCTGGTCGATCAGTACTGCTATTGCCAATGAGCTCTGTTTCCGATACGAATATGACGACCGCAATCGCATGCGGGCCAAAAAAGTACCGGGGGCGGGTTGGGTGTATATGGTGTATGATGTGCGGGACCGGCTGGTATTTATGCAGGATGCCAATATGCGTACCGCTAATCAGTGGATGGCCACGCTTTATGATCGGCTCAATCGTCAGGTAATGACTGGTATGCTAACCTATAGCGGTACACTCGATGCCTTGCAAACTGCTGTGAATACCCAAACGGCTACACCCGGATCGCCCAACACGAGCCTGGCAGTGGACCTGGTACTGGATAACCCCAATACCAGTGGTGTACATCAGGCAATGCGTAGTGTGAGCATGGAAGACGATTTTGAGACCACTACGAGTGGTGAGTTTACGGCCGAACTGGTAGCCGGTCCGGGTGGCACAGATGGGGAAACATCTTCCATAGAAGGGATGGAGATCAACAAAAATCCAATACCCTCCGGAGCTACCTTTATTCCGCTAACGATTACCTATTATGATAACTATAGCTGGACTAATAAAACATATACTACGGCCTACAATAGCCAGTTAGATGCAGGCAGCAACTTACATGCCGAGGCATTGCCCGCGGCTGCCAGTGCACTCACCACCGGCCTGGTTACAGGTACCAAAGTGCGCGTGCTGGAAGACCCGGCAAACCTCGCTGCCGGTAAATGGCTGACCACGGTGAGTTTCTATGATGATAAAGGGCGTATGGTGCAGGCGATAGCCGATAACTATCGCGATGCGACTGATGTACTCGTCAATCGTTATGATTTTACCGGTAAGGTACTGACTACTTACCAGGTGATAGGGTTGTCGGGTCAGCGGATCAAAACCAATATGGAATATGACCATTCTGGCCGGTTGCTGGAGGTATGGAAAACGATCAATGATGAGTTGGCTAAAAAGGCGCTGATCACAAAAAATAGTTATGATGCCCTGGGCAATCTGCTTACCAAAGAGGTCGGTCAGCAACGGGATGGCTCCGGCAATTATACCAGTACGCCACTGGAAGTGCTGAAGTATAATTATAATGTACGTGGTTGGTTGGCCGGTATCAATAAAGACTATGCCAATGGGCAGAGCAGTGGAGACAGCCGGTATTTTGGCATGGAACTGAACTACGACTGGGGTTTTGGCACCAACCAATACAATGGTAATATCAGTGGTACCAAGTGGCGTAGTAAGGGGGATGGGGAGCGCCGCTCCTATGGCTTTACCTATGACGTGGCCAACCGCCTGCTGGGTGGAGATTTTGCCCAGTACAGCAGCGGCAGCTATACAGACCATGCCACGATCAATTTCGATATGCAGATGGGTAATGGCAGCAATGCGGGTACAGCCTATGATGCCAATGGCAATATCCTGGCGATGAAACAGTGGGGCCTGAAAGGGCTTACCAGTAATGTGCTCGATGAGCTGACCTATCATTATAATACAGGCAGCAACAAACTGAAAAATGTGGTAGACGCTGCCAATGAGGTGAATACCAAACTGGGCGACTTCCGTACTTCACAAACACATCTTGATCGCGGTACGCGTGATGCCAGTGCGGTAGACTATACCTATGATGATAACGGCAACCCGAAAAAAGACCTGAATAAGGATATTGGTACCGCTGGCGTAGAAGGTATCGTGTATAATCACCTGAATTTGCCTTACCGCATTACGGTGCGTCAGCCAAACGGAGACGTGAAAGGAACCATTACGTATATCTATGATGCTGCCGGCAATAAGCTGGAAAAGAGAGTAGTGGAAAATACTACTGGTCCTGCAGGTGTAATGACCAGCAGAACACTTTACCAGTCAGGAGCCGTGTATGAAAGCAAAGCAGACCAGGATATTAACACGCCGGATTATACCGACAAGCTACAGTTTATCGGTACCGAAGAAGGCCGTGTACGGCCGCAATGGGATGTAGCAGGCACCAGCATTACCGGCTATGTGTATGATTATATGCTGAAGGACCACCTGGGCAATGTACGTATGCTGCTGACCGATGAGAAGAAAACGGATATGTATCCGGCGGCTACGATGGAAGAAAACAGTATTACAGCCGAAGAGACCTTTTATAATAATCTGAGCAATACACAAGCCAATAAGCCGGCCTGGTTTACGGATCTCAATTATTCGACTAACGCGAAAGTAGCCCGTTTGAAAAACGAAGCCGGTTCGCAGAAGATCGGGCCGAATATCTTGTTGAAAGTGATGGCAGGAGATAGTTACAACGTGCGGGTAACAGCCGGATGGGAGAGTGGTACTGCCAGCAATAGCAGCACGGCCGTACTGGATGATCTGTTGAGTATTCTGAGTGGTAATGTAGCTGGTATGAGTGGCGGTAAGGTGTCTCAGGGTGATTTGCAGGCAGGAGGCAGCGGTCTGAGTTCAGCACTTACCAGCTTTTTAGGTACGCAAACCACTACCGGCAGCAAACCAAAGGCTTATCTGAACTGGATATTACTGGATGAGCAGTTTAAGGTGGTCAGTGGCAGTAGTGGTTTTGTACAGGTAGGTGCCGGTGGCAGCGCAACGCCGATTACCCAAACCGGGTTAACGGTGCCCCGGAACGGATATTTGTATATTTATACCAGCAACGAAGCGACCAATATCAATGTGTTCTTTGATAATTTACAGGTGACACATATACGTGGACCAATCCTGGAGGAGACCCATTATTATCCTTTTGGGTTGACGATGGCGGGGATAAGTAATAAAGTATTGAGTGGAATAGCTGAGAATAAATATAAGTACAATGGCTATGAAGAGAACAAGAATTTTGACTTGAATCTTTATGAATCTTTCTTCCGAATACATGATCCTCAATTGGGTAAATTCTGGCAAATAGATCCTAAACCATATGAATCAGTTAGCCCATATACGGCTATGCTTAATAATCCTCTTCTATATAATGATCTGTTAGGGGATACTGCTAAAATTGGCACGATAACGCCTGATCAAATAGGAAAGCATAAAAAAGCTGATGTAATAGATCAACTGATTAACCAATGGAGTAAGCTAACAGGACTAAAGTTAAGTATAGATGCTGACGGTAAACTGATAAACGGTGGCGTTGTCACTGATAAGGGGATTAGTAAAACAGCTCGAAAGGATATATTGGACTTGATAGGCCCCGGGGGCACAGTTTATATTGATTTCACAAGCGTTTCTGCGTCAAGGTCAAGTAATGCAGACGATGGTTCAAATAACAGTTTTATTACGATGAATGTAGATCGTATTGATGCGCAGGTTGCTGGCACCTCAAAGGATTTAAATAAGATGACAGTTGGTATGGGGATGTCTGTTCTTCACGAAATGGGTCACACGTTCTTGAACGGTAAAGTTCTACATGGTGATGCAGAAATTAAACAGTTTGGAGTTATCGGAACAATTGATCAAAAAATGAATCAGATAAGGAAGGAAATGGGTGCCAACTGGGGGCAACGACTGTCCTATACCTATTTGAACGTGGATGGCTATAATTATACGCCTATGAATGCCGCCTCCTTGAAGGCAATGCAGAATGTCCTGCCGGCTATTATGAACGGAAACACTCAGAATATTCGAATGCCTTCAACTGGTGTAATCAAACAAAAGAGTAGTATTATGGGGCAGACGTTGGGCTATGAGTAAATAATTAAATTAAGTATATGCAAATATTTAGTAGCCCTTTATTTATTTATTTAATTTTTGTCATTCAAGGGGACTGTCATTATGAACGACATAACCAATTTTGCGGAGGAGTGAATGGCTCAGATATAAAATGGTCATTAGTAGTTAAAGAGAATAAGACATATTTCTTTCAAATCGTAGAAGTGAAAAATGAGTATTTAAGTAAACCTAAAACAACTTTTTTAACAGGTACATGGGGATCAATTGGAGATACTTTGAAATTGTCTGGGGCTACTGAGAAGGGGGATATTCTTTTCTTTTACAAGGATAAGAATAAATTAATATTCCAGAGTGATAGATCAAGGATTAGAAGCCGGAGCCTTGTTTACTTAGATTATTTGGAACGGCCTGATAATTTTTAAAGACAGACCTAATATCATGAGGATTTATTTAATCAGGACAGGTATTTGGGATGATAGTGTCCCCCCGTTCTCACTAGTTTGCAAGCAATCTTCAAATTAGATACTGTTGTACCGTGGCGGGACATACTCCACATGGGCTATGGTAACACTAAACCGCCGCTTAATCTGCTACGGTTTCAACGGTATATAACTAGAATGCTGAAGAGCGTTCCAAACGCTGAAGCGAACGTGGCAACAGACGATGATAGTAGCAATGCAGCCGGGTTCCTAAAAAAATACATTTTAATTGCGCGTTGCTGTGGTATATACACCTCGGTCCGAAGTGTCGTATGGTAAGCCTGGCATCCTGATCGATTCGGCTTATGAGCGATCTTTCAAATTCGGTAAAAGAAATAGTAAAAACCGAGATGGCAGTAAGTCTCCACTCTTAGTAGTTTGTAAAAAGGATCAGGCATGGGATTAGCTAATAGCTAAGCGTCATTTCTAATAGGTTGGCCTTATTTTGCTGTGTCCAAAATCTAACGTGTAGGAAATCGCAAAATCAGAAACAGGAAGTAAGCCGAGAAACGGTGCTGGGATTCCCCGTTCTTAGTAGTTTACAAGAAATCTCCAATTCAGATATCGTTGTGCTTAACTTGTAGCTAAGCATTCTCTCGGATGTAAAGCAACCGGTGGCAGCACTATGCCTCTTACCCAAACCGGCTTAACGGTATCTAAGAGGGGATATTTGTATATTTAGACCAGCAATGAAGCGACCAATATCAATGTGTTCTTTGATAACCTGCAGAACTTGCCCCGAAAGCGAAACGATTCGGGGTGATGCATACGCGGGGCCGGTATTCGAAGAAACGCAACTTGCCTCGCCAACGGCGGCGTTATTATCCGTTTGTCCCGATGCTTCGGGATGACGATGGCGGGGATATCGTATCTAGCCAAATCTTTTGATATCCCTCAGAATAAGTATAAATTTAATGAGGGCTCTGAGTTGTCAAGCGAGGAGTTTAGTGACGGAAGTGGCCTAAACGCATATGAGACAGAAAATAGAATGTTTGACCATCAAGTTGGTCGATTTTGGCAAATAGATATTTTAGCTAATCGTTATCGCCCCGTATCCCCATATGTATATGGATTAAATAATCCAATTTATTATAATGATGCCACAGGCCTATCAACTGGCCCCTCCAAAAGAAACGTCTACACAGATAAACCAAAAGAACTGGAAAACGTCACCGTTGTAGGTGTCAGAAGGGAACCGGTGAATTTACCATCAAACACTTCCGTAAGTCCACAACCGCAAATTTTCGTTAAGCCCAAAACAAATCAGTCCGGGGCACCTGGTCAGAATGCCCAAATGCAAGCAGGGGCAGGTGTTATTGTACTTTCAAATCCAGAGGCAGCCCCTGTAGTTGCGGCGGCAGCAGTTATTACATATTATCTTATTCAATCTGTAGGAAGTAATAATTCTGGCGATACATATTCACCACCTCCTGGATTTTTGAATAGGGATAATCTTACTTATGTACCCCCTCCCGTACTTTTGATTCAGGAAGAAAAAACAGATGAAAATAACGAGGGAGCCTCTGAACCAACAAATAGTAATTCCTCTTCAAACGAAAAAACTGCTGATGAAATTATTAGCCCAATAGTTAAAAGAAGCCCTTCTTATAATCCAAACTAGGGTAAATTTACAAGGTCAGAGCTAAAAAAAATGGCGAGACAAGGTGATCAAATTGCAAAAAAGATGAAAAAACTAATTGACCCAAATCCAAGATTATCTCAAGAAAATCATTAAAGCCTATTCAAATGCAGAAGCAAATTGATGGAAAAAAATTTGTAAGCGATATTCTTCTAAATCAGAAGAAAGTGTATGAACTATTAAAAAAAGGACTTAAAAAAGACTATACGGATGAAGATATAATAGATTTTTTTTTGAAAGCAAATGAAAATAATTTGTTGGCTAGCTCGAAAATCGGAGAACGTATTGCAGATTTCTTTCAATTGTTGTGGGATGACAGCGAGAATTGGAGTAGTGCAACTCTTGAAGTAATAGAAGAAATTTATAAAAGCGCGATTGAATGCAATCCTTACGATATCACTCTTTATGAATCTTTGGCACATTATGTTGATGCTGTTTTAGATAAACCTGAGGAAGCTAAAGATTTGTTGAAGCAGGGGTTAGAAAAGATTAATCTAAAATTAAGAGAAGTAGAGGTTTATTATAAGGGGATTGAATAGGGATTTATTTTTTATTAATGAGGAAGGTTTTTTGCATGAGCCTCCTCCGTTCTTCGTAGTATGCAAAATCATTCCATTTTCAATTGTTGTGCTTAGCTTGTAGCTAAGCACATTTCCGAACAGATGCTTCGTTGCAAACGAAGCATAACAGGGGGAACAATAATTGGAGGTCTCATTGGAGGTGTAGCAGCAGGTATTGGTGCTGACTGGATTGTAGATAAAATTTATGGTAACGAAAAATGATGAATAAGGAAGTTGTTATTACATTTAATACTGGCCGTAAGGTTTTACTTTTCAGCATTGGCTTAGTTTTTTTTGGTTTAGGTTTGTTTTTTTCTCTAAAAGCTGACGTTCTGGTTCCTTTTTGGATTATAAAGAACCCTTGGGTTGTTAGGATTGCAGGCTTTGCTTCAATTGCCTATTTCGGAATAGCTTTGGTGCTTTATTCTAGAATATTATTTAGAAAAACGGCATTAATAATAAACGAGGATGGCATTGTTGACTCCTCGAGTGCAGGAGGCGAAGCAGGGTTTGTAAGTTGGAGCGAAATTAGCGGGATAGAACAATATGAGTCAAATGGTGCAACCGTTATTAAAGTATTCTTAGTTAACCCTGAGTCCTTTCTTGAAAGAATAAATAGCAGAGTGATCAAATATTCTTTACGGAAAAATTATAGAACATATCGTACTCCGTTTGTGATCCCAATGGTAGCTTTGAATAGTTATGTAGATATCTTAGAGAAGGTGCTAAAAAGTTATTTTGAAGAATATAATAGGAGAAATAGTATTCGGTAAGTTCATTTTTTTCTGATCTTCTAGGTTCCTGCAATTTTATGTCCGAATCTTCCTCAAATTTTATCAGGAATGAGGATATTTCTAATAAAATAGTAGACATCTTGTATTGAAAATGAGGCTGAAAGGATAGGATTAATTATTCGTTTAATTTTTTACTTTTTTCGAGTATACCTTTATTTTATGATCATTTGAATTCATTGCAACACTATGCTGTTCTAGGGAATGATCGAACAGAAAGTATTTATTTTGAGCTTGATGATAGTAGCAATGCAGCCGGGCTCCTAAAAGATAAACGTGTGAATGAGATGTTGCTGCAGCATATACTATCTGCTGGCTGATTGATTGTTTCGCTCGATCAGGACGCGAAGCGTCCTGATCGGTGTATTACAGTTAAGGAGCACTGATTATGTACTTCAGATTCGTCACGTTCTTAAAATTTTATTGCAGGCCCAAGGCCTGCAATAAAACTACTTCTACCCCCCGCCTTTTACCTTTCACCTAATTTTTCGGCGGCTGCGGAGGGCGGTTGGGATTATTGTTATTATTATTGGGTTTGTTAGGTCTTTGTTGCTGACGGGGTTGGTTGCCGCCCTGTTGCTGCTGCCCGCCACCCTGCTGCGGAGGGCGATTCGGAGCCTGACCTTTTTGTGGCGGTGCCGGCTTGCGACCAGGCTGTTGCGGAGGACGGGGTTGGTTGCCTCCCTGTCCCTGTTGCTGCTGACCGCCCTGCTTCTGCTGCGGACGTTGTTGCTGACGCTGCTGCTGATTTTGCTGGCGGCGTTTCTTATCTGCTTTTTCGAGGCTGCGCAGGCTGATCTGGCCCACCACATCTACAAACTCAGGTTCTACTTCCTTGGGTTTATTGCTGGTCACATCTACGGCTTCCAGCTCTTCGGGGATCACCCCCTGTTTGTTGAGCGATTTTATTTTCAGTACACGCTCAATGGTGAGCGGGTATTGTTTGGTGCTGTCGGGCAGGGTATACCACATCAGGTTTTTGAAGATATCCTTCTTGATGAGGTAGGCATTGCCTTTGGCTACCTGTATCTGATCACAATTGTCGGGGAAATGCTGCAGGGCATCGAGGTAGGTATCGAGCTCGTAGTTGAGGCAGCATTTGAGGCGACCGCACTGACCACTCAGTTTGGTCTGGTTGATCGACAGGTTTTGATAACGGGCAGCGGCTGTATTGACCGATTTGAAATCGGTAAGCCAGGTGCTGCAGCAGAGCTCGCGGCCGCAACTGCCAATACCGCCTACTTTACCAGCTTCCTGCCGGGCACCTATCTGGCGCATTTCTACTTTTACCTTAAACTCGGAGGCATATACCTTGATCAGTTCGCGAAAGTCGACCCGGCCATCGGCGATATAGAAAAAAGTGGCTTTACGGCCATCTGCCTGCATTTCGACCTGGCTGATCTTCATATCCAGCTTCAGTTGCTTGGCAATAGCCCGGCTACGGATTACGGCTTCCGGCTCACGGACCTTGTTCTGACGCATCAGATCGAGGTCGCGGTCGGTAGCTATGCGCAGCACTTTTTTCATTTCGGGATTATCTTCCCGCACATTGCGCTTCTTCATCTGCAGCCGCACAATCTCGCCGGTAAGCGATACCTCGCCCACATCAAAACCACTTACCCCCTCCACAGCAATCATTTCGCCTTTCTCAAATTGCTGAAGCGTGGGATTGCGGAAAAAATCTTTACGGGAACCTTTATTGAAACTAACCTCAATTACACGGCAGGCCATGTCCATATCGGCCATGGGCAGATTATGCAACCAGTCATAGGTATTCATTCGGTTACATCCACCGGTACTACATCCGCCATTGCTCTTGCATCCGCCCGGTTTACCGCCTGTGGCGGTGCCACAACTGGAACAACCCATTGGTTTAAAAATTTCAGATTAATGTAAACAAGTGAGAATCAATGATTGGAGGCTATTCAGTTTGATCCGGCTGTGCAAAAGGCGAGGTTAAAAGCTGCCAGAGGGCATGCGGGCCACGTCCTGTGAAATATATATGGAGATCGAATATGCACAACAAATCGGTAAACGGAATGACACCAGACCTTGCTTCACTTTTTCATTCATTCCCCGCTGCCAGCAGGCTGGCGGGAAATCTCATTCAGTCAAAAATACAATTTTGTCCTGAATGATATGGTATACTTTAATGGTGAGGGCATGGAAGAGCATTTTGGCATTGGCATTTCGTTCAATATAGTAGGCAGCCCGGTCCAGCTCTTCGATAATGGCCTGCTGCTGTTCGATGCCGGCTATTTTGTTGAGCCGCTGGGCAAAATCGCGGTCTTTTTCGGCTATTTCGAGGTGGCCGATAGCCCGCAGGCGCACGGCCTGCTCCAGCAGATGGTTAAAATAACGGAGGAATTGTTTCTGTTTTTCGCGCCCCAGCTTGCTTACCTCCTCAATCCATTTCACCTGGGCGATAGGACCGTTTTTCATGATGGCATTGAGCCATTCCCGCAACAGGCTGTGCCAGTCTTCGTCTGCATGCTGCAACTGCTGCAGCGCCTCGCGGTAGTTGCCTTCACTTACAGCGGCAACCTGCCGGGCAGTGGCGGCCTCGGTTTTATTACGGGAAATGAGTGCTTCTTCAATATCCGCGACTTCGAGCGCCGGCACCTTTACGAGCTGGCAGCGGCTGAGAATCGTCTGCAGGATCAGTGATTCATTTTCGGCTACGAGTATAAAAAGGGTATTGGGTGGAGGCTCTTCAATGAGCTTGAGGAGTTTATTGCCTTCATTGCCCAGGTACTCGGGCATCCACATCACCAGCACCTTGTAGGTGCTTTCAAAACTCTTGAGGTTCAGTTTGCGGATAATATCATTGCACTCATGTGCGGTGATATTGCCCTGCTTATTCTCTGCCCCAATAAACTGCAGCCAGTCATATATATTTCCGTAGGGATATGTTTTGATAAACTCACGCCATTCAGAGATATAGTCGGTGCTGATGGGAGGGCTACCCGCTTTGCGGGTTACAACGGGATATGAAAAATGAATATCCGGGTGTACCAGTTGTGCAGCCTTTATGCAGGAAGCGCAGGTACCACAGGCATCTGTGCGGGGCGCTGCAGGTTCCGAAGGAGCATCACCAAAAAGTGAGGGACCTACTGCAGCGGTGGGCGCATTCACTTTTTCGCACACCACATACTGGGCAAATGCAAGGGCCAGCGGCAGGGCGCCACTGCCTTCCTTTCCTAAAAAAAGAAGCGCATGCGCCAGGCGATTGGCCTGCATCAGCTCCGGCAATTCCCGTTTTAATGCTGATTGACCGATAACATCGTTGAAAGGCATACGCAAAGATAATTTGAAGATTTGGTGATTTGAAAATAAGTAGTAAGTAATAGGTTCTAAGTAATAAGTTTACTGATACAAGAATCACTATACTTCTAACCATTTTCAAATCATCAAATCACCAAATCTTCAAATCAGATCAAAACGCTTTCTTCGGTTCTTCCGGCAGTTTGACATTTTCCGGAAACAGCAATGCTTTCACCATCTTGTCGAGTGGCAGGAACCGCTGGGCGGCGTCCTTCAGATCGTCGGTAGTGAGTGCATTTACCTTTTGCTCATAATCGAGTATGTTTTCGGGATTGGTCCGATTGATCCAGGCATTTGACAACTGGCTTAGCCAGTAACCATTATTTTGCAGGCCTACTTCGTATTGTTTTTTCCAGGTCTCTTTTACTTTATTAAGGTCCTTTTGTTCTACACCTTTTTCCTGCACACTCTTAATGATGGCCACCAGCGAGTCGGTCAGCTTTTGTACATTTTCCGGTCCGCAGGGAATATTGGCTACGATCTTGTAATGCACATAAGGCCTTTTTTCAATACTGCCATAGAGCCCGCCGCCATAAATGCCACTCATTTCCTCGCGCAGTTTTTCGGTAATGCGGATATTGATGGCTTCGAGCAATGCGGCCAGTTTGAGCCGCGATTCACGGCTGTCGTCTGCTTCACCTTCAAACATCAGGTTGATAAAACTTTGCGATTCCTTACCTTTCTGCACAGCGATGGTCCGTGGACCCTGCACCATGCGGATGCCGTTGTCTTTAAAGGCATTTTCCCTGGGCGATGAAGGCAGTGAACCCAGATATTTTTCCAGAAGAGGAGTCACTGTTTGAGGATCCAGTTTACCTACAAAAGTGAAGTGCATGCCATAGGCATTGCCAAACCGTTCTTTGTAGATATCAAAACTGCGATCGAGATTTATTTTATCGAAATCTTCGGCACGGGGTACCACATCATTCCAGGGATTGTTGTTGTAGGCAACACGTCCTATGGTGTCGGCAAAGTAGGCCTCCGGATCCTGCATGATAAATTTCAAAGAGGCCTTTTGCTTGCTCACATAGGAGTTAAACAGGCTGGCATCTTTGCGGGGAGTAGTCATATAGAGATTGACCAGCTGCAGGAAGGTCTCAAAATCCTTTACACTGCTGCTGCCTTCGATACCTTCTTCATGATCGTTGATATAAGGAGATACATTCACCGATTTGCCTGCCAGGAATTTCCGCAGGTCGGTTGGTGAGAAATTGCCTGCACCCATCTGCTGTACCAGCATGGCGGCATATTTGGCATTTTGCTTATCGGCCAGCGGACCATTCTGGAAACCTCCCCAGCGCCAGGCATCCATCAGCACTTCATCATTTTTGTAATTGGTGGGCTTAAGCGTGATTGTGATACCATTGCTCAGCGTGATATCGGTAGTGCCGAGTTTTTCATTGCTGGTACTGGCTGTCACCTGGCCGGGTGTGGGAGCTTTTGGCAATAGCTCGGTGGCCAGCATTTTTTCCTGGTAGGGGGTGACCGGTTTGCTGTTGGCGGCAACCAGCCCTTTCAGCAGGCCACTGTTGTCGGGCAGCTTACTTTTTACACTGCTGGGGGCCTGTATCATGGCAAATGCATTGTTGGTACCCGGCATCTGCGAAGCCAGTGCATTGATCTCTTTCAGCGAAATGCCTGGCAATACCTGTTGCAGAAAACGATAGCGGTGTTCTGCTCCGGGAATGGCCGAGCCCTGCAGGAAATTGCTGACGTATTGCCAGATCAATGTACCTGACTCTGATTTATCCCGCTCATTGTATGCGCGCTCTGCTCCATTGAGCAGGCTGGCTTTGGCACGGTCCAGCTCGGTTTGCAGGAAGCCGAATTTGCGCGCGCGGTTGGTTTCTTCCATCAATGCATCGAGTGCATTTTGTACACTGCCTTCGCCGAGTACGGCAAAAGAAGAAAAGCTGTTGTAGCCACGGATAAATTCGGAGTAAGATGTATTGGCAAAAATGAAAGGAGGGTTTTCTTTTTGTGTGAGCTCAGACAGGCGCTGGCTGATAAGGGAACTCACCAGTCCCTGTACAATATTTTGGCGATAGGCGGCCCAGGTTTTAACAGGGGTGGCCTGTTTTACATAGTTATAGATCTGGATGGTGGTATTGGTTGCTTCATCATCAGTGATCACGAGGGCTTCGGGAGCTGTACGTGGTTTGATCGGAATAATGGAAGGACGGGCAGGAGCGGCAGCCGGATTGGTAAATTTTCCGAAATGATCAATGATCTTTTTCTCTGCTACAGCCGGGTCAATATCACCTACTACCATTACCGCCATCAGGTTGGGGCGATACCATTCTGTATAAAACTTTTTCAGCGTTTCATACTTAAAGGTTTTCAATACGTCATCTGTACCGATGGGAAGGCGCTGAGCATATTTGGAGCCATTGAGCAGCTTGGGGAAATACTGACGGCTCATACGTTCCCACGATCCTTTGCTCAGGCGTGATTCTTCGAGTACCACACCGCGTTCTTTCTCTACTTCAGCCTTATCCAGCAGGTTGTTGAAGGCCCAGTCTTCGAGCACCAGGAATCCTTTGTCGACGATGCCGGGGTCATCGGCCGGTAGGGAAAGGATATAAACAGTTTCGTCAAAGCTGGTATAGGCATTGAGATCGGCGCCAAAGTCAACGCCGGTCTTTTGAAGAAAATCTACCAGTTCATTTTTAGGAAAATGCTTGCTGCCGTTGAATCCCATGTGCTCCATAAAGTGAGCCAGGCCGCGCTGGTTATCATTCTCCAGCACCGAGCCGGCATTGACGGCCAGCCGGAGTTCTACTTTCTTTTCGGGCTTGGGATTTTTGCGGATATAATAGGTAAGTCCATTGCTCAGCTTACCCACTTTTACGGAAGGGTCAACAGGTATGGGCGCATTCAGGTTATATTGCGCCAGCGAAGAGGAAAAAAGAAATCCCGACAGCAGAAATGCTGCGAGGAGTTTGGAAAAGGTTTTCATGACTATAGTTTAGGTTTTAGGTTATAAGTAATAAGTTTTAAGTTCATTCATTACTTATAACTTAAAACTTATCACTTACTACGCTCTTTGATGGCTGGTCAATTCAGATACTTCAGCACTTCCTCACTCAACGGTTTTGTTTTGGGGCTAAACACGGTTATCAACTCTCCCTTTTCGTTGAGGAGAAATTTGGTGAAATTCCAACTGATCGGATCCTTAATATCTTTTTTGGCAGCTTCGTCGACCAGGTATTTAAAAATAGGCGCTATATCGTCTCCTTTCACGGATACTTTTTCTGCCATAGGAAATGAAACGCCGTAATTCTTTTTACAGAACTCAGCGATCTCGGTGTTGGTGCCGGGTTCCTGCTGCGCAAAATTGTTGGCCGGGAAACCAACGATCACCAGCTTGTCGCTATGATCCTTATATAATTTTTCCAGCTCTTCGTATTGCGGAGTAAGCCCGCATTTGGAAGCGGTGTTTACCACCAGTATTTTCTTGCCTTTAAACTTCGAGAAGTCGATAGTGCCACCCTCCAGTCCGGGCACTTTGAAGTTATAAATGGAGCCGTCTGTGCTTACAAAGAGGGAGAATAATAAAGTGACAAAAAGTGTTTTCATATCTGGTCTATTTAGATGTAAAAATAAACAGACCCTAAAGTTAGTGGCTTTTGGGCTTGCGGCGTATTTTCTTATTGCCGCTCATAACAGCCCAGGTCGGGGAGCCCCGCGGGCCGTGGTTTGCCATCGAGGTCAATGGTAAGCGGGGTAGTGGTGCCAGCCTCCAGTGCCGGGGAACTGTCTTTGAGCCGGAAGTTGTAATAATGACGGCCAGCGTCTATACTGTCAAACTGGGGCGTCTCATTGATTACATTATTGCTGGTGACATTGGCAGGTACAGCCGTCACCTTCCACAATACATGATCAAAACTGGCCGAAAAGACTGCGGCGCTTTTGCGGTCGGTCAGCACTTCATTTTCAGTAAGCCCGCCTTCGCCCCAGAAGATACAATTGCGGAAAAGGGCATTCAGGTTAAAACTATTGCCGGCACCGTCATTATCGCTCAGTAACAGTACGGGGTCTTTGTGATTGATATAAGTGTTGGAGATACTTACGACCGTACAATGCGTGAACTGATAATTACCACCGGCACTCAGTACCAGGTTGCGACCACAGT
Organism: Chitinophagaceae bacterium; assembly: GCA_047600605.1. GTDB lineage: Bacteria > Bacteroidota > Bacteroidia > Chitinophagales > Chitinophagaceae > CAYMZZ01. The sequence goes on from JASGKK010000003.1 coordinate 949,089, forward strand.
TGCTGATCAGGCAGTTTTCTGCATCAATGCGTGCATTGGCTGCCAGTATCCCTGCATCATAGGCGTTGTCGATGATACATTGCCGCAAGGCGAGTTGTGCACTGCTGCCGGTATTATTGCCTTCAATGGCAATAGCCTGATAGGCGTTGCGGATCACTGCATAGTTCAATACATTGTTGTTGCTGGTAGCACGGAAGAATATGCCTGGCCATGCTGCGGGATAGCGATTGTAGGGCGCATCGAGGCGGTCGCCGGTGAAGTAAACACGATCCACACTGTCGGCAGCTCCATTGACCTGCAATGAACCGTCTACCACCATGGGTGCATCGGCATGCATATAAAGGCGGCAGCCCTTATCGAGTGTGAGGGTGGCTCCGGGTGCTATATAGAGATAATCCAGGATCACATATGGCAGGTCATTGGCCCAGGTCTCATCGGTACTCACTTCGTGGCCGCGCAGAAAATGGGCATTTTGGCCCCAGGCTTCCAGTTGCACCCAGCGTTCATTGCCATTGTATTGTATACGGATACTGTCCTGTACAATAAAAGGCAGCTGTCCCGAAGCGGGGTCTACCCTTACCTGCACAAATACATATATACTGTCATTGGCGGCTATCTCGATATTGCTGGCAGCAACACCCGCATCGCCGTCTACATTCATCCGGTAGTTGGAACTGGTGCCGCCCATCAGCCGCACTTCATTGAGGCGCAGCTTCTGGTTATTTTCATTGATGATCTTGAAAGACTGTGTGACCGATCCGGTGCTGGTAAAAAGGGTATCGTATTTCAGCGTATCAACGGTGATGCTAAGCCTTGCGTCGGCACTGGTGATGAAAGAGTCTTTGCGGCAGGCTCCGAGCAGGAGCAGGCATACACCGGCTAACAGAAGGCAGAAGGGTTTCATGGGTTTCAAAAATAATCAGAATAGTTGACAGTTTATAGTTGACAGTTGACAGAAAAAATCAAACAAGACACTGCTTACCTATCCGTTAAAACAATTACTGAGTAATGGCTGTCAACTGTCCACTGTCAACCGTCAACTAACTTGCGTAGCACAATGTTGCCACACTCAGCTTCACCTCGGGTGCCTGTAGCAGTACACTGCCACAGGCCTCGAGTGTGGCCCCTGTGGTGATCACATCGTCTATCAGTAGCAGATGTTTGCCCGCTATGCGATTGTCATTGATCAGCTGAAAATTTCCGGCCATGTTTTGCCAGCGTTCGATACGTGTTTTATGTGTTTGAGATTCGGTATGCCGTGAGCGGATCACAATATCGTCGTAAACCGGCCAGCCTGTTTCAGCTGCAATACCCTGGCATAATAACTGCGACTGATTGTATCCACGCGTCTTTTCGCGCGATGCATACAGAGGGAGCGGAATGAGTGCCTCGGCCTGAATACGCTGACCTCCCGCCAGGGCTTGTCCCATCAGCCTGCCGGCAAATAATCCCCATTCACGATGTCCTTTATATTTCAATGCATGCATGAGGCGCTGCATGACAGACTCGCGTGAAAAATAGAAATGAGCACAGGCTGCTTCGAGTGGCAGCCGGCCCCAGAATTTTTTTTCAACCGGGTTGTCGGCAATGGCAGCAAAACCGGTTTCGGGCAATGCGGCCATACAACGGACACAAATGGGTTGATGACGGGGCAGGCGATCGCTGCCACAGCCTGCACAGCAATGCGGAAAAAACAAATGCAACATGGCCTCTTTCCACTGTTTCCATTCCCTTCGCATATGGCCTTTTTTTAGTGATCTCTTAAAACAGGTATTTGTATACCTCCTCTACATGCCCTAGTGGTACTACTTCTATATTGAATTTGGGAAAGGCAGCGGCACGACCTCCCTGTTGACGAAGCCCCTGATTGTATTTGGAGATAATGATCTTTTCGAATCCGAGCTTTTCTGCTTCAGCAATACGTTGTTCGATACGGTTGACGGCACGTATCTCGCCGCTGAGGCCTACCTCGCCGGCAAAACACAACTGATGAGGCAATGCAATATCTGTATAGGAAGAAAGTAAAGCACATAATACTGCGAGGTCAATGGCCGGGTCTTCTATTTTAAGTCCGCCGGCAATGTTGAGGAATACATCCCGCATACCAAACTGGAACCCGCCTTTTTTCTCCAGTACTGCAAGCAGCAGCTGCAAACGACGCAGATCGAAACCACTCACCGTTCTTTGCGGAGTACCGTAAGCCGATTGTGTCACCAGTGCCTGTACTTCTATCAGCAATGGACGCATACCTTCGAGTGTGGCTGCAATGGCAATACCACTCAGCTGATCTTCTTTTTGCGTGAGCAGGATCTCGCTGGGATTTAATACACCCCGCATACCCGCTTCCGTCATTTCATAAATACCCAGTTCGGCTGTGCCGCCAAACCTGTTTTTGTGTGTACGTAGTATACGGTAGGCATAGTGACGATCACCTTCAAACTGAAGAACGGTGTCGACCATATGCTCCAGTATTTTGGGCCCAGCAATGCTGCCGTCTTTCGTAATATGCCCAATGAGAAAAACAGGTGTATTCGTTTCTTTGGCAAAACGCTGAAACTCTGCGGCACATTCTCGTATCTGCGATACACTGCCCGGCGAAGATTCAATAAAAGGTGTTTGCAGGGTTTGAATAGAATCAACAATAACCAGGTCTGGTTTCAGCTTTTTGATTTCCTGGAAAATGGTTTGTGTGGATGTCTCGGTAAGCAGGTAAAAATTTTCGTGATTTTGTCGCAGCCTGTCGGCCCTCATTTTTATCTGCTGCTCACTTTCCTCACCACTGATATAGAGTACACATATATCTTTTAATTGCAAACCTACCTGCAGAAACAATGTGGATTTACCAATGCCCGGCTCACCGGCTACCAGTACAATGCTACCTGGTACAATGCCACCACCCAATACCCGGTTGAGCTCCGCATCTGCGGTTGTTAAACGTCTTTCTTCACCACTTTTTATTTCCGACAACGTAACCGGTTTGTTGGATCGTTTATCTTCTTTATAATCTTTCCAGCCCTTATTGTTTTTGCCCGTTGTATCTTTTTGAATCGTTTCTTCTACAAGACTGTTCCATTGTCCGCAGGATGGACATTGACCTACCCATTTCACGCTTTCATATCCGCAATGCTGACAAAAAAATGCTGTTTTTACTTTACTCATGCGATAAAGTTAAATGAGAACAGCAGTTGAAAAGATGTAATCAGGAAAATACCATAAATGCAGTGTGATCTGATCAGAAAAAATGGAGGAAAAAACGGTGGGAAATGGAGCAAAAAATCCTTCAGTGGAGACAATGTAAAAGGGGCCAATCTTTCGACGGCCCCCGTTACTTACTAACCCATTAAATTCTATCGCTAAGTTACAATTCTGGGCAACATTTCAAAATAAAATTTTTGCGCTGTGAATAAATAAATACCCTTTTGGGACGGGCGATTTGATCAATACCGAATTAACATAATATAAGCACAACTAATTGATAAACATTTAATTATAATCGTATTTTTGAGATTCAATAATTGACAGTCAACTGTCTGATGTAACTCAGAAAGATGACAAAAAGGCTGAGTTTGAGGCATTAATCTAATTGGTAGATTCTTTGTTATTATTTATCAACTAACCATAAAAAATTAAGTAAGATGACAGGTCCGATTATGATTGTTTCGTTGATTTTTCTGGGGATCAGTATGCTCGTTTCCTATGTGTTGAAAAGCCGCTTTACAAAGTATAGCCGGGTGCCGCTGGCATCGGGTCTGAGCGGCCGGGAAATTGCAGAAAAAATGCTCCGGGAAAATGGTATTTATGATGTAAAAGTGACTTCGGTTGAGGGCTTTTTGTCTGACCACTACAACCCGGCCAACAAAACCGTCAACCTGAGCCCTGATGTATATAATGGTACAAGTGTGGCTGCCGCCGCAGTGGCAGCGCACGAATGCGGACATGCCGTACAGCATGCCCAGGCCTATGCTCCCCTTACCCTGAGGAGTAAGCTGGTACCGGCAGTTCAGTTCAGCTCCATGCTGGTCAACTGGGTGCTGCTGATCGGTATTATCATGGCCTACTCCGGAAACAGCACAGTTTTGCTGATCGGTATTATATTAATGGCTGTAACTGTGCTCTTTACGCTCATTACTCTACCCGTAGAGTTTGATGCCAGCAACCGTGCCCTGGCCTGGTTGCAGCATACGAATGTGACCAATACGAAAGAGTACCCTATGGCTAAAGATGCCCTGAAATGGGCTGCTACCACCTATGTGGTTGCTGCACTGGCCGCTGTGGTTACCCTGATACAATATATTATGCTGTTCATGAACATGCAGCGCAGGGACGATTAAAGGTGAAAATTTGTCATCCTGTTAAAAAGGCACTCCGACCGGGGTGCTTTTTTTGTGTGCATAAATAATCTCATATGTGGGCGAATTAAATATGAAGACGTTAACATAAATTTAACATCATTCTAAATCGCTTAAAGACCACACACATGAGAACTCTAAAACTGTTGTTTTGGGCAGTTTTTGCTATGTCAGCTCTTACCAGCCGGGCTCAGACAAAAACAGTTACCGGAAAGGTGACTGATGGCAAAGACGGTACGCCAATTATCGGTGCCTCAGTAACTGTAAAGGGGACCAATGCTGGTACAGTAACCAATTCGGAAGGCAGCTTCTCCATTTCGGTATCGGCTTCTGCCACTTCGCTCTTTATATCCGCACTGGGGTATGAAGGCCAGGAAGTGCCGATCACCGGCGCTCCGCTGGAAATCTCGCTCCAGCCCGGCCAGGCCAAAAACCTCGATGAAGTACTCGTAGTAGGGTATGGGGGTACCAAGATCAAAAAAGACATGACAGGTAATGTGGCCAAGGTTAAAGGCGCCGATGTACAGGGTATGCCGGTCAGCAATTTTAACCAGGCACTGCAGGGGCGTGCCGCAGGTGTATTTGTGGAAGCCAATAATGGTAAAGTGGGTGAGGGAGTAAAGATCCTGATCCGCGGATCGGGTTCCATCTCTGCCTCCAACAGCCCCTTGTATGTTATTGATGGCGTACCTATCAATAACTCTTCCTACTCAGGCAATCCCATTGCCGATATCAACTTCAATGATGTGGAGTCCTTTGATATCCTGAAAGATGCGTCTGCGGCAGCTATTTACGGTTCACGCGCTGCCAACGGAGTGGTACTCATCACCACCAAACGGGGTAAGGCCGGGCGTACCAATATACAGGTCAATACGCAGTATGGTGTCAACAAACCCACTAATTACCGGGGCTTTCTGAATGCCAGTGAGTATATAAACCTGCTGCGCGAGGCGGCAATCAACAGCGACCATATCGAAGGAGTAGACCCGCTTGATCCGGCTCAGTACGAAAATTCCTGGCTGGAGTTTGCAGAAGGACGACTGGATCGCTATTCGGGCTGGTCAGACTGGCGTTCGGTAGAGACAAATACCAATTGGGAAAAAATGGCTTTCCAGAAAAGAGCGCCTACCTCGATGCTTGATATCTCCGCATCGGGTGGTACGGAAAAAACGAGATTTTATATCAGCACCTCTTATAATAATCAGGACGGCATCCTGATCGGCAACCGTTTCCGCCGCCTCTCGGCCCGTATTAACCTCGATCAGACAGTAACAGATAAACTGAAGATCGGTTTCAACCTGGGTCTGTCGCAGACAAAATCAGGCCGTGTACCAGTAGATAATGAGTTCTCGACGCCCATGCAGATAGTAGCGTTGTCGCCCGTAACACCGGTGCGCGATCTGGATGGCAACCTGTACAATACGCCTACTACCACATACTCTAATCCATATGTGGATTATATAGATGGTAAATACGAGTCACTTATCTACCGCAACATCGGCAATATCTATGCACAATACAATTTCCTGCCCAACCTGTTTTTCCGTACAGAACTGGGTGCCGATATTCAAAACCAAAATGATGATCAGTTTTACGGATTCAATACTACCTATGGTAATGGTACCAATGGTTATGGCGAGTCTGACTGGTATCGCTCACTGGATTATAACGTCAATAATTTCTTCAACTACAAGAAGACCTTTGCTGATGTACATGACCTGGATGCGATAGTGGGTATGTCATATCAACGGTACAATTCGGAATATGCCAATGTATTCGGCGAGCAGTTTCCGGTAGAAGACCTGCAGAAACTGGCCAGCAGTGCCCTCATCAAAGGCGGTACGTCGGTAGAAAGTAATTCATCATTCCTGTCATACTTCCTGCGTACCAACTATAAGTTCAACAATAAATACCTGTTTACATTCAGTGGTCGTGTAGATGGCTCATCCGTTTTTGGAAATGATCGCCGCTATGGCTTTTTCCCCGCCTTTTCTGCGGGATGGATTGCCACGGAGGAAGAGTTTCTTAAAAGCAGTAGCTGGCTTAGCTTCCTGAAACTGCGCGGCAGCTGGGGGCTCACAGGTAATGCCGATGGCTTTGGCGACTTTGCCCACCTGGGCTTATGGGCCGGTTCTTCGTATAATGGCACAAGCGGCCTGGTGCCGACACAACTCGCCAATGACAAGCTGCGCTGGGAAAAATCAAACCAGGTAGATATCGGTCTCGACTTCGGATTGTTTAACAACCGGGTGAGTGGTGAGATCGATTTTTATAACAGGAAAACAAATGACCTGATCTACAATGTACCCGTTCCGTCAAACTCCGGTTTTACCACGCAAACGGTCAATATCGGTGCTATGCAGAACCGCGGTGTTGAAATAGTACTGAATTCAGACAATATCTCCACACGCAGCTTCCGCTGGTCAACCAATCTCAATGTATCATTCAACAAGAACAAAATCCTGAAGCTGGATGGTGATCAGACCATCGTGCCGGGTACAGATGGCCGTTACCTCAACTCGCTGATGGTAGGCCAGTCAATCGGCATTTTCTATGGACCCCGCTATGCCGGTGTGGATCCTGCCAATGGAGATGCATTGTATTACGAGCAGGATGGAAAAACGACTACGAATGATTATAACCTTGCGGGAAATTTTATTGTGGGTAATCCCAACCCCAAAGCTATCGTTGGTTTCACCAATACCTTTTCCTATAAAGGCATTGAGCTGAGTGTGCTGTTTCAGGGTGTATTTGGCAACCAGGTCATGAATGGTGCCGGCGGTTTTATGAGTTCCAGTTTTGACTGGTTCGATAACCAGACCCGCGATCAGCTGCGCCGCTGGCAAAACCCGGGCGATATCACCGATGTGCCTCAGCTGCGTCTCGGTTATGGCAATGGTATCAGCGCATCGAGCCGGTATATATATGATGCGGATTATGTCCGGTTAAAAAATATCACACTGGCCTATCAGCTGCCCAATGCTGTTTTGCAACGGTTGAAAATGAAAAGTCTGAAAGTGTATGTAACAGGTGTGAACCTGCTTACGTTTACCGATTACACCGGCTGGGATCCCGAAGTGAATACTGATTACCGGGCCAGTAACCGTAATCAGGGAAGCGATTTTTATGCAGCTCCGCAGATCAAAAATATTTCTGTGGGTCTCAACATTGGACTTTAATATTCCCGCACCTTCAAATCAAAGAAAATGAGATACCCCATATTATATTTATTGCTGGCGCTGTTATTGGCAACAGGCTGCAACAAAAAACTGGACATCAAACCCACGCAGAGTATCAGCGAGGATCAGGTGTTTACCAACGATGCCAATATTAAAGCTGCCCTCAATGGCGCTTATGATAAGGTAAGCAGCGGCTCATTGCTGGGCGGAGACCTGCAGTTGTTTGCTGAACTACTGGCTGCAGATGGAGAAATCCGCTGGGCCGGTACCTACAACCAGCCGGATGAAGTATACGCCAAAGCGATCCTTACCAACAACTCCTATGTGTTTTCTACCTGGTCTACGGCCTACAGCGCGATCAATATCTGCAACAATATCATCAGCGCCATCAATGTGGTGAATGCAGATGATCGTGACCGGATAAGAGGTGAGGCGCTCTTCCTGCGCGGCCTCATGTATTTTGAACTGGTGAAACTGTTTGGTCAGCCATATAGTGCCGGCAATACCAACAGCAACCTGGGCGTGCCGCTCATCATTACGCCTACCATCGGCAATATCTCGGATGCCAACCGCGTACCCCGCAATACTGTGGAAGAGGTATATACCCAGGTAGTCGATGATCTTACAAATGCTAAAACGCTGCTGCCCGAAGAGAATGATGTATATGCCACCACTTATATGGCTGCTGCCGTGCTTTCGCGTGTATACCTGCAGATGGCCAATTATGGAGGCGCCCGCGATGAGGCCAGTTATGTGATCGAAAGCGGATACTATGATATGACGTCTACCTATGCGGCGTCTTTCAATAATACCTCCAATAGCTCAGGCGATATCCTGGCTATGCAGGTAACAGCGCAGGATGGCGACAATGACATGCATCTGTTCTGGTCGATCCCCGACTACGGCGCCCGCGATGGCGATGTAGATGTGCTGCAGAAGCATATCAACCTTTATGAAATCGGTGATGCCCGCCGCGCTCTGTTCTATATCGATGATCTTGGCATTTATCGTAGTGGCAAATGGAAATTGCAATACCGCAATATTCCCTGTATACGTCTCGCCGAAATGTACCTGACCCGTGCAGAAGGCAATTTCAGACTCAGTACCAATGTGGGTGACACACCTGATGCAGACATCAATGATGTGATCAGGGCTAAAGCAGGCCTGGGATCCATCACCATTACACTCGATGCTATCTTGCTGGAGCGTCGCAAAGAACTGGCACACGAAGGGCAGCGTATTCATGATGTAAAACGCCTGAAACAGTCGGTAGATGGTTTCGCATACAACGACAACAAACTGGTCTTTCCCATTCCCATTCGCGAGATCAATGCCGTGGGTGGAGGTGTGCTGGAACAAAATCCCGGCTACCAATAAAAAAAGCTGATTATTGAAAAGCCAGTCCGCGTTAGCGGATTGGCTTTCTTATTTTTTTGCGTACTTCGTTAAAAATAATTCCATGTCTAAGAAAACAGGCCTTTCCTTTCTGCTTTGCCTTTTCTCCTTAACTGTGCTTGCTCAGCTCAAATCACCCCAGGAGTTTCTTGGTTACAAAATCGGTACCCGCTATACGCCGCACTGGCGTATTGTAAGCTACTTTCAGTATGTGGCTCAGGCTGTGCCCGGTCGTGTAAAACTGCAGCAATACGGAGAGACCAATGAGCATCGCCCATTGTATCTCACGTTTATTGCTTCGGAAGAGAACCTCAGCAACCTCGAAAATATCCGGCAAAACAACCTGCGCCTGGCCAACCTTGCGCGGGATAAAGCCATGCCGCAGGAAAATGCTCCAGCTATTGTATGGCTCAGTTATAACGTGCATGGCAATGAAACCAGCTCGTCAGAAGCATCTATGCTTACTTTATACGACCTGGTCAGCGGTAAGGATGCCCGCACCAGCGAATGGCTCAAAAATACTGTTGTGGTCATTGACCCCTGTATCAATCCTGATGGTCGTGACCGTTATGTCAACTGGTTTAATTCCATAGTAGGCGATCAGTATAATCCGCGTCTGGATGCACGTGAGCACCGCGAACCCTGGCCCGGAGGCCGTACCAACCATTACAACTTTGACCTTAACCGCGACTGGCTCTGGCAAACACAGGTAGAAAGCCGGCAGCGCATCAGTCAGTACCTGCAATGGATGCCACAGGTGCATGTGGACTATCACGAGCAGGGCATTAACTCGCCTTATTATTTTGCACCGGCTGCCCAGCCTTATCATGAAGTCATTACCAAATGGCAACGCGACTTTCAGGTGACCATCGGCAAGAATCATGCAAAATATTTTGATAAGAATGGCTGGCTTTATTTCACCCGCGAGACGTTTGATCTTTTTTATCCATCCTATGGCGATACCTACCCGGTTTACAATGGCGCTATTGGTATGACCTATGAGCAGGGTGGTGGCGGATCGGCCGGTCTGGGTGTGCTGACAGATGAAGAAGATACACTCACGCTTACAGACCGCGTCATGCATCATTATACAACGTCATTAAGCACTATTGAAATAGCTTCTCTCAATGCCACTCAGCTTATCAAAGAGTTCAGAACATATTTCAACAATGCGGTAAGTGGTAATATCGGACAGTATAAGACCTACGTGGTCAAAAACACTCCGGCCGATGCGGAGCGCATCCGTGCCTTACTTAAACTGATGGATCAGAATGGTATTCAGTATGGCACCGGAAGCGGTGCTGGAAAAGGATATAATTATCATACGGGAAAAGAAGAAGCCTTTACGCTTAAATCCGGTGATGTAGTGATCAGCAATGCGCAGCCCCGTGCAGCACTGGTGCAGGTATTGTTTGAGCCACAGTCAAGACTGGTCGATTCATTGACCTATGATATTACAGCCTGGGCGCTTCCCTACGCATACGGATTGAGTGGCTATGCCTGCAAACAATCCGTAGCGATGAGTGGGGCCATGCCTGCCGCAGATACTATCCGCAACGAATCGGCCGAAGCCTATGGCTATGTGTTGCGCTGGCAGGGCATGTCTTCGGCACGTACGGTAGCCCAGTTGCTGAAAAAAGAAGTGCGCCTGCGCTATGCCGAAACAGCATTTGATCTGAACGGACAGAGTTTTCCGGCCGGATCGGTGATCATTCTGCGAAAAGGGAATGAAAAATTTGGCAACACCTTATGGCCACTGGTAGCCAAACTTGCCAACGATAATCAGGTAAAACTTAACCTGGTCAATACAGGCATGGTAGATAAAGGCTTTGACTTTGGCAGTTCCAAAGTGCATCCTATGAAAGCGGTAAATGTAGTATTGCTTACCGGTGAAGGGGTGGGCACACTTGCTGCCGGCGAAGTGTGGCACTTCTTTGAGCGCGATCTGCAGTATCCCATCACACTGGTCAATGCAAATGACTTTGGTCGTATTCGCTGGAGTGAAGTGCAGGTACTCATTCTGCCCGATGGCAATTATCGTTTCCTGAATGATAAGGCGGCTGCTGCACAACTGCAGCAATGGATACAGGGTGGCGGCCGGGTAATAGCCATGGAGTCGGCTGTAAGCCAGCTATCGCGCCAGGAATGGAGCATACTGACCCAGCGCAAGGATCCTGATCCCGACAGTGCCGATAAAAAGAATCCTTATCAGCCACTGAAGGCATTTGCCAACCGCGAAAAAGAAGACGTGACTACCTATACGCCCGGTTCTATCTTCCGGGTGGATGCAGACAGTACTCATCCGCTCATGTATGGTTATCCCAGTTTTTATTATACACTGAAAATGGATACCAATATTTATGATTATATAAAAAAGGATGGGTGGAATGCAGGCGTTATCAAAAAAGACAATCAGCTGTCGGGATTTGTGGGCTACCGGCTTAAACGCAAACTGGTGGATGGACTGCTGTTTGGCGTACAGGATGAAGGCCGCGGCGCCGTCATTTACCTCGCCGATGATGTGCTCTTCCGCAATTTCTGGGAAAACGGAAAACTGATGTTTGCCAATGCAGTGTTTATGGTTGGACAATAGGAGTGGTCGGTGGCTAGTGACCGGCAAGTAAGTATATCGTCTATCGTTTGAATTTCTTTCTGTCCACTATCCACTGATCACCGACCACTAATAATAAAAGCGGCCAAAAGCCGCTTTTATTATTATAATTTGATTTCTTCGTCGTGCTGATCAAAAAACTTGTATTCGGTAAGGTGATAGTTGGTATCGGACTCTACACGTGTTTTCTGATTGAATTTCTTTTTCCAGTAAGCCATCTTGGTTTTCCAGGGCCAGCCCTTGGTAAGATAAGCGTACATGATGGGGTTGACTACCAGTTTAAGATTTTTGTGCTTATGGGTAATGAGGTAGCTTAAATTCTTTTCGATTTCGTCTTCGAGCAGCAGGGTAGAAGAGATTTTGCCGGTGCCATGACAGCTGGGGCAAACTTCCTGTGTGTTGATATTGACCTCGGGCTTCATGCGCTGGCGTGTGATCTGCATGATACCGAATTTGGAGATAGGCAGTACCGCATGCTTGGCGCGGTCGGGTGCCATAAACTCTTCCATCTTTTCTACCAGCTTGCGTTTGTTTTCGGGCAGCTTCATGTCAATGAAGTCCACCACGATGATACCACCCAGGTCGCGCAGACGTAGCTGGCGGGCAATTTCTTCGGCAGCTTCGAGATTGGTCTCAAGAGCATTCTGCTCCTGGTTGTTGCTTACACTTTTATACCCGCTGTTTACATCGATCACATGCAGGGCTTCTGTATGCTCAATGATGAGATAGGCGCCGCTGTTGAGATTGACCGTTTTACCGAAAGATGATTTCACCTGTTTGGTGATACCAAAAGAATCGAAGATGGGCGATCCGTTCTGATAATAGGAAACGATATCGGCTTTCTCCGGTGCAATACGCTGAATATAATTCTTGGTATCGGTAAAGATGGTGCGGTCGTTGACTACAATGCGGTTAAAATCTGCATTCAGCAGATCGCGCAGGATACTGTTGGTCTTCGTTTGCTCACTGAGGATCTTGGCCGGTGGGGTAGCGCCTTTGAGATTGCGTTGAATGGTCTTCCACATTTCTGTGAGTGCAGACAGATCTTCATGCAGCTCGGCGGTATTTTTGCCTTCGGCAGCGGTACGCACAATCACTCCAAAGTTTTTGGGTTTGATTGCTTCCACGATCTTCTGCAGGCGTTTGCGCTCTTCAGAAGAATGGATCTTGCGCGACACAGCCACAATGTTGTTGAATGGCGTGATCACCACAAAACGGCCGGGCAACGAAATTTCGCAACTAAGACGGGGGCCTTTGGCAGCTATCGGCTCTTTGAGGATCTGCACGAGTATATTGGGCTTGCCACCCAGCACTTCATTGATCTTACCCGTTTTGATGATTTCCGGCTCTATTTCAAATTTGCCAAAATCAGGACCTGCTTCGCTTTTATCAGCGATAGTCATGGCAGTGAATTTGAGCAGAGAGCGGGCGTATGGGCTCAGATCGGTATAATGAAGAAATGCATCCTTCTCAAAGCCTACATCTACAAATGCGGCATTGAGCCCGGGAATAAGTTTTTTCACTTTTCCCAGGTATAGATCCCCTACGGCAAAACGTGCATCGCTTTTTTCGCTATGCAATTCCACCAGTTTCCTGTCTTCCAGCAAGGCGATCTCTACACCCTGCGGAGCGGCATTAATAATGAGTTCTTTGTTCATTACAGCTTAATAATAATGAGTCACCTAGGTGCTGTAAACACACTGATTGTTTGTGAGGTGTACCCGAATGCAGAGAGGGAGGGTTGCAGCAGAGATCGAATGGGGGAAAGTGCACACTAGTACGACAAACAACCAGTTGAGAATAAAGAAAGGCCTCGGACCGCAAAACCGAAAGCTTCTTCGGAAAGACGCTTTCGGTTTTGGCTGGCCGGAGCCAGCAAGTCCGCAATGCCTTAATTATTTATTTCTCTTCTTATGGCGGTTTTTTCTCAATCTTTTTTTACGCTTGTGCGTCGCAATTTTATGACGCTTTCTTTTCTTACCACAAGGCATACGATAATAATTTTTTGTTCTTGTTTATTAATAAGTTGAATCAACTTCACCTTTTGCCGGCCTTATTTTTTCAGCTCGGCTATTCTTGCTTCAATATCACTCCTCACATCCTGCCGGCGAACCAGTTTCAGGCTTTCTACATACCACTTAATGGCTTCGGCCTTATTCTTCATCCGCTCCTGTGTATCTGCCAGCATCAGAATGGCTTCAATATTCGCAGGATCCACCTTATGTACAATCTCCAGCCGCTCAATCACTTTATCCAGTTGCCCTGTCATGAGCGCACCACGTGCCAGCGTAAGCTGAGCGTATACATTGGTACTATCCTTTGCCACCACCTCTCTGATAAGGGAAATACCCTCCATCGGATTGTCAGATGCACCGCCAAACAAATAAGCAGACCCCAGACCCACTCTCGACGAATCGCTGGCTGGATTAATTGCCAGTGCCCGTTCAAACAGGTCCTTAGCCTGAAGAGCTTCCCACTTGCGCAGACCGGCATCAGGCTCCTGCTGCAGGTAATCCAAAAACAAGCGGGCTGCAAAGGTGAGGGTTTTTTCCGAATTTTCCAATCTTGCTGCTTCAGCTTCATACCAGGCATAAGCCGGAAAATAACGCATAGAATCGCCCCAGAAGTGCGAAAGCTGGTGAAATACCTTCAGTTGCTGAGCCTGCACATCACCACGGGAAATGGAATTTTCGAGCATGGTGATACGGCTAAGCTGCTCAGAACTAAGCGCTTTTTTGCCTACAAGCAATATTGAATCGACAGTCACAGCAGCCGGTGCAGGTCCATGATCATGACCATCATCCTCGCTATGTGTCTCCACTACTTTTTCGGTATGACGGGGTAGTGTGCGGCCAAAAAAGAAAAGGGCCAGGGTAAGAACCAGGGCCGCACCAATTGTAATCCATTGCGGTTTCTTCACTAGCTGATAATTTTAAAAAGCAAAGTTACCGCCGGAGCATGTAATAATCCCAATAAAACTTGGGAATCAGATCTGCGTGAAGTTATTAAGCATCTTCACCCGGACCATCATCTGGCTTGGGCTCTTTCAGCTTCTTTACTTCTGCAACGAATTCCTTGGCAGGTTTAAATGCAGGAATGTAATGTTCAGGAATATGCACTGCAATATTCTTCTTGATATTACGACCAATCTTGGCCGCTCTTTTCTTCGTAATAAAGCTACCGAAGCCGCGGATGTAAATATTTTCACCGCTGGCCAGGGTGTCCTTTACTTCCTTGAACATAGTTTCCAGTGTAACAAGGACATCCACTTTGGGAATTCCTGTTTTTTCTGATATCTGGTTAACGAGATCGGCTTTCCTCATTGTTGGTAGGTTTATGATTTCAGAATGCCAATTTATAACAAAATAATATGATTGTCAATAGGATAGGGAAAAATTTTATCACCATACCCCATTTTTCCTGTAAAAAATGCCAGAAATTTGCCTCCGCACCCCCGAAAATGACAAAAAAAAGCTTTTCTCCCCTGCCCGCCGGGGATTTCGCCCCCCGCCTGCTGCACTGGCATCGCCACCAGAATAAACGGCAAATGCCCTGGAAAGGAGAAAAAGATCCTTATCGTATCTGGTTAAGCGAAATTATCCTGCAACAGACACGGGTAGAACAGGGACTTGCCTATTACGAACGGTTTGTTGCTCATTTTCCTTCTATAAAAGCACTTGCCGCAGCTTCCGATGCACAGGTCATGAAATTATGGGAAGGTCTGGGCTATTATTCACGTTGCCGCAACCTGCTGGCCACTGCACGAATAGTAGCAGAGACCTACGATGGACGTTTTCCGGAGAGTTATGAAAACATCAAAGCATTGAAAGGGATTGGCCCTTATACAGCTGCTGCCATTGCTTCCTTTGCCTATAACCTGCCGCATGCTGTAGTAGACGGCAATGTATACCGCGTGCTGGCAAGAATATGGGGCATTGATCAGCCTATTGACAGTACTGCCGGAAAAAAGACATTTGCCACTCTTGCCGATTCATTGCTCGATAAAAAACATGCCGGACTCTATAACCAGGCCATTATGGATTTTGGCGCCACCGTATGCAAACCACAGCTTCCCCTCTGTGAGCAATGCGTATTCGAAAAAGAATGTGCAGCACGCCGGCAAAACCGCATACAGGAGCTGCCGGTAAAAGAAAAGAAGACCAAAGTACGCAAGCGCTGGTTTTATTATCTCGTCATGGAATACCGCGGAAAAGTGGCTATCCGCAAGAGAACGGAAAAAGATATCTGGCAGGACCTCTATGAGTTTCCGGTACTTGAGCAAAATGATGAAACAGCGATTCCTGATCTGTTGAAACTGGCCCGTCAGAAAAAATGGCTGAAGGCAGATGCATTTGAATTAATTGATACTTCCGGAGCCCTGCGACAGCTTTTATCGCACCAGGTCATTACCGGACAATTTATCAGGCTGCAGTTAAAACAAAAAACTTATCAGCAGGAAGATACTGTATGGGTACCGGCCACAGAACTGGACAACTATGCATTTCCCCGTTTTATCCGTTCTTATTTTCAACAATATGGCTGATCCGCAGTTGTCAGTTAATTGATGGAGCAGACATTGCGAAACTGTATGCCCCCCCGTCCATTTACAGTGATGCTGACTGATGAGGCGCTGCGCCCCTGCAACTGAAGAGTAATGTTGTTTTCACCTTTCTGTAATGGAATGCGGGTATAATAGATGGTATGCGGCAGGCTTTGCCAGTTGCGGGTATCAGCTTTTTCAGAAGCAGCATTGAATAACTGCAGGGCAAGTGCCATTGCTTCGCGTGTATTTTCTTTCTTTTTATCTTTCTTCTTTTCTTCTTCCGATTTGTTTTTATCGTCCTTATCCGATTTGTTTGGCCGTACAGCCGCTTCTGCCAGTTTCTTAATAGCGAGACGGGTGAGTGTGGAAGAAAGTTCACGCAACATACGTTCACGCAGGGTGGCAAATGCCAGTGCATTTACATTTTCGGCTGCTTCCAGCCGCCAGGTTTGACCATTGAGCTGTGCCTGGGCGCCGTTGTAGGCGGGTGGTTGTGCAACATATTTAGGCAATGCCACCCGAAAACTGCGCAGGTCTTCGAGTTTTGCACCATTGCTGTTATAGCTGTTGTCGAAAGGAATGTTGTAAAAACCACCGGCATCGGTAAAGAACATGCCTCCATTTCCTTTGATCAGCGAAAACCAGATGTCTTCCTGGGCCTTTATGGGAGCAGAGCCGTTTTCCCAGAAAAGAATGAGTTCGCCACCTGGCGCTTCGGGTACAGCAGCCACCGCATCTATTCCCAATAGCCGCTGATAGCGGTCTGCTTCGTCCGAAAAACCGTTTTGCTGTGCCAGCCGGATCACATCCTTTTTCAACTGTTCGGGCAACTGTATGCCATAATAACTGCCCTTGTTTTCAAGATATACATCCACAGCATTGCGGCAGGCAATAAATGCATTGTTGATATCGCCACTGGCTTCATAGATGAGTGCCTGGATAGACAGTGAAAAAGCATCTTCACTGTATTTATCCTTATTGCCGGTCTTATCCTGCTGGGCCTGTGTACGCAGGGTAATACGCCGGGCTTCTACCATGGCTTCATCAGTGAGGCCCAGCTGCAGGTAATTGATAGCTTTGTAATAGTGCACCAGGTATTTTTCAAAATCCTCGGCACGATAGGTCTGCATCATCGGATTGAGCAAATTGCCCAGTGCAATGTCGCCGGCCGTTGTACGTGCATCTTCCATCTGCAGATCGGCTTCATTGAAATACCGGTTGCTTTCTTCCCATTGTCCGCGCAGATGTGCCACCTTGCCCATTTCCAGGTTAAAGAGCAGCTGATTGCGTTTTTTCTTCAGCAATTTTGTCTTTGTCAGTTCTTTTTGGGCAGCTTCATAATTACCTGAGCGCAGTTGCGAATAGTAACCCGCTGCCTGCCGGTTGTAACTGGCACAGGAGCTGAGCAGCAGCATGAGTACGCTGCAGAACAGAAAAATCCTATTGTAGCTATTGAGAAGCATAGCGGAGCAGGCGCAGTGGTTTAAAAAGGAAGGAGGTATTGCAGGCCTCCTTCCTTTTTACTTTTATATTGACAGGGGAATTAGTTTTTAACGTATTTGGCTATTTTCTTTTCACCAATCCATACCACTTCGTTGGTTTCGATATTGGTGAGCTCGAGATTGATCTGGTAGTAAACTACCTTTTTACGTTTATGTGAGTCTACAATGGAGTTGATAGATCCCTGAAGAATATAATCGGCGCCCTGCTCCAGGCCGAATTTTTTCATGCTGCTGGCGCTGGCATTGGTTTGCTGATCGGCTTTCTCTGCACGCAGTTCTTCGCGTTTTTTTCCACCCTGCACGAGGCGTACGCGCTGCGATGTGATAAATGAGTTCTCCACATCTTTTACGAAGGTCTCTGCTTCAATATGCTCATGGCTTTTGTTGGTTACAAAACCTACAATTACCACAGGGCGTTGTCCGTTTTTGGCGGCCATGTGGTCAGTCAGCCAGCGGGCACCCAGGATGGTTTTGGTCATATCTTCCGCCACCAGGCGTGAGTCTGTATTGTTCCAGCGGCCACTGATATCGACCTGTTCAGCCGGATCAATACGGGTCACTTTGCGGGAGCAGGCGCTGAAAAGAAGGATTGCGGCAAGGGGCAGCAGGTAAAATATACGTTTTGTCATAAAAAAATAAAGATTGAGTTAATGTAGTAGTTGGTATATACAAATCCCGGGAGCACCAGTAAAGGGCTGCGGAAGATGAGTTGATTCGGATTTAAAATGCTTTTACTTTAATGCCACCAGTAGCCAGCGCCCCAGGGGTTGATGTAAAATGAATTGTTGCGCCAATTGCGGCGTCCCCAGCCATTGTATTGCGGATAAAGCCAGCCATTGCCATAGGTGGGATAGTAATAATCGCCATACCAGCTATTGCGTTCGAGGCGTAACTGACGGCGGAATGCGCGGCGTTCATCGCGCGCTTCCCTGCGGTCTGCGAGGTAATCGATTGCCTTATACGTTTCCTGGGGTGTGGTGCTGTGCCAGGTATTGATGGAGTCGGCCAGCTTCATGTATTTGCTGCGGCTTACTTCATAATTGGGGTTCTGATTGGCCGCCAGTTCGGTTTGTGCCTGCACGCCGGAAACGAATCCAGTGGTAAGCATCAGGAGAATAAAGGGTAGATATTTTTTCATACATCAGGTTTTGATCAGGAAAGCCACAGCTAAAGTACAAATAGCCCCGTTAAGCGGCAGTTAAAACTTGATTGATTCGTGGTTTTACGGCGTTGAATTGAAAATCAATGCGAATGACAGGCAAAAAAGGGTGATTTACGGCCGCGGGTAAAATTTTACAGTACGCCTAAAAAAAATTAATTTTAAGTAACACGCACAACCTTAAGACGAATTATTAATCTGCAAAACGAATAGCGTATGAGGGGCGTAAACAGAGTAATGCTCATTGGCAATTTGGGTAAAGACCCGGAAGTACAGGTGCTGGAAGGAAATATTGCAGTAGCTAAATTTCCTTTGGCTACTACAGAAACATTTAAGGACCGCACGGGTAAACTGGTGTCGCAAACAGAGTGGCATACCGTGGTATTGTGGCGGGGTCTGGCGGAACTGGCTCAAAAATACCTGCACAAAAGCAGTCTGGTCTATATCGAAGGAAGACTGCGTACCCGTAGCTGGGAGGATAAGGATGGCAACCGGAAGTTTGCTACCGAAGTAGTGGGTGATAACCTGATCATGCTGGATAAGCGGATGGATGGTAATGGTCCGCCGGCTGAATCAGGAGGTCTGGAAGGATTGGGTGGGTCAGACAGCCCCCTGGGTGATCCTTCCGAATCACTACCCTTTTAATGTAAAGTACTAAGCTGTAACTTTGCCATGCCCCTGCCAAGGCAGCCGGGCCTTAATTCATCATACTGACATCAAAACCACTTGCATTTGGACACGCATTCGGCACTGACATTTCTTAAAGTACCGTTATCCTATTCGCTTCTGGTTGCCGATACACAGGTGATTACCATGCTGGTATTTCTATTGCTGGTATTACTGCTGCTGGCATTTACGATATCCGGAGCTGAAGTAGCTATCTTTTCGCTTAACAGCAGGGATATAAACATGCTGAAGACCAAACAGCATCCTGCGGCCCGCCGTATTACCGATCTGCTGGAACGTCCCAAGGAAGTATTTGCCACCCTGCTTATTGCCAGCATTCTGATCAATATCTGCATTATCGTTTTATCAAATTTCCTGATTGGCCAGTTTATGACATTCAGGGGACTGTCGCCCGCCCTGGTTATTTTCCTCAAAATGCTGATGATAGCTCCGGTCATTATTTTCCTGGGCGAAATACTGCCCAAGTTCTGGGCTACCCAGAATAATCTCCGCTTTGCCTATGGCACCGCATCCATTGTAGAAGTAGTACACTGGCTGCTGGGCGGTATCAGCAAGTGGGTCGTGTCGCTGGCAGATCGTATTGGCCGCCGCGTAGGCGCCAATAAATCGGAAGCGGTAAGTATACAGGAGCTGGACGAAGCCATTGATATTCAGACAGATGAAGAAGCCTCGCCCGAAGAAAAGAATATCATGAAAGGCATTGTGAAGTTTGGAACCATCTCGGTCAAACAGATCATGCGCAGCCGGCTGGAGGTAAATGGCGTTGAATACAACAGCGGTTTTGAAACGGTCATTGCCAAGGTGCGCGAACTCCACTACAGCCGCCTGCCTGTATATAAAGGCAGCATGGATGAAGTAGCCGGCATCATCAATACCAAAGACCTTGTGCCGCACCTGCATGAAGGCAACGAATTTGACTGGCGTCAGCTCATGCGGCAGCCCTATTTTGTACCCGAATCCAAACTGATTGCCGATCTGCTGCGCGATTTTCAGCAAAGACGTATTCATTTTGCCGTAGTAGTGGATGAGTTTGGTGGCACCAGCGGCATTGTGACCATGGAAGATATCATGGAAGAAGTAATCGGCGACATTCATGACGAATATGATGAAGAGGTGTCACGCGATAAAAAAATAGATAATCACACCTACATCTTTGAAGGCAAAACAATGATCCACGATGTGTGCAAAATGATGCACCTGCCCCTTGATACATTTGATAAGGTGCGTGGCGAAAGTGAATCGGTAGGAGGGCTGGTACTCGAACTGGCCGGAGAGTTTCCGAAAGTAAATGATGTAGTGACCAGCGGAGACTTTAACTTTACCGTGCTGGAAGCAGCCAGCAACCGCGTACAACTGGTACAGGTGACCATACGCGGAAAAGAATAAAATAAAGTGCCTGAAACAGGCCGATCAAAAGAATGGATGTAATGAGCACAGGCATTTGGAAGAAAACCCTTGGGGCGGTGGTGGTATTGATGCTACTGGCAGCCTGCAATTCTCCCTACACGTACAAGAAAAAAGGCTATTTCAGGATCGATTTCCCCCAAAAAGAATATCAGTTATTTGATCAGCCCGGCTATCCATATACGTTTGAATATCCCACCTATGCACAGATAATGAAAGACACGTCTTTCTTTGATACGCGCGCCGGCGACTGGTGGGTGAATATTGACATTCCACGCCTGCATGGCCGCATTTATATCAGCTACAAACCGGTACGCAGCCGTACCAGCTTTGATTCGCTGGTGAGCGATGGTTTTAAGATGGCATATAAACAACACACCGAAATATCAACCGGTATAGAAGACAGCGTAATGACCACGCCCAATGGAGCAGAAGGAATCTTTTTTTCATTGCGGGGTAATACGGCTACAGCCAATCAGTTTTTTCTTACCGATTCGACCCGCCATTTCCTGCGCGGTGCCCTGTATTTTGATGCTACGCCAAATGAAGATTCCCTCAGTGTTGTCAACAATTTTCTTAAAGAAGATCTGCGGCATTTGATCAATACGCTGAAGTGGAGATAAGAAAAGTTTAAAGGTTTAAAAGTATAAAGGGTCAGATGTATCCTTAGCTCTTTTAAACTTTTATACATTTAAACCTTTATAATTTTTTTAGAAATCATCATAAACACCTCTCCATGACCCGGCTACTGCTTTCATTTATATTACTTACCTGCGTATTTCCTGTTTTTGGTCAACAGGCTGCTGCGATAGATTCTATGCGGCAGGCGGTCAGCCAGGCGCAAACCACCCAGGACAAAGCATACTGGATGGATATGCTGGCCCGTACGCTTATGAATGTAAACCTGGCTGAATCTGAAAAGGTGGGGCAGGAACTTATTGAGTTGGCGGAAGAATCGAGAGACCGCAAATTGATGGTGGATGCCTATCGCTCCAGTGCAATCCGGTACAGTTATTATGCCGGACAGAAAGAATATACAGATAAAAGTATTAACTATTATAATAAGGCGCTGACTATTGCCCGGGACAACAGGATGGAGGCAGAAACGGGAGGTATCCTGCTGCGTCTGGCCAACGTGTATTTGTGGGTGCCTGACAAGGATAAAGCACTCGGCTATGTCAACCAGGGAGCTTCTATCATTGCCACATTGAATGATGACAGCCTGCAGGTAGAAGCAGAGAATACTTTTGGCCAGGTGTATCTGCTCCGCAATGAGAGGATACTGGCCCTTCGCCACTACCTTACGGCACTGCGCCTGGCAGAATCGTTTAAGGAGGGCAGCCCTGATGCAAAATCGCGAAAGAGTGAGGTCATACGCAAATGTTATACACACCTGAGTAGTTTTTATACCGTTATTGAAGCCTATGATAAAGCAATTGATAATGCGTTGCTGGCATATAAACAGCTGGATAATATCCGACAGAAGAATGTGCCGTATCAACGGGCTATTGATCTCAACGGAATAGGTAATCTGCATGCCTATAACAATAATCCCGAACTGGCCATGCAGTATTTCAGGCGTTCCATTGCTCTGGCAGATACCCTGCATTTCTCCAACCTGAAAGTACCGGGATATACCAGCCTGCTCAATCAATACCTGCGCATCAATCAGCCGGATAAGGCATTGGCATTTATGCAATCTGCCGAAGGGGAAAGCCTGCAGAACTTTATGCGCGAATTTGGTATGGCCAGTGTCATCGATCAGGCATATGGCGTTATTTATAC
This sequence comes from Chitinophagaceae bacterium, assembly GCA_047600605.1. Lineage (GTDB taxonomy): Bacteria > Bacteroidota > Bacteroidia > Chitinophagales > Chitinophagaceae > CAYMZZ01. The sequence goes on from JASGKK010000003.1 coordinate 971,703, forward strand.
GGAGAGCGGCAAATATGACTCTGCGGGAGTACGTCTGCAAAAAGCGCTTCCCTATTTTGAGAATCAGGCCAGTGACAATAATCGTATCTTCTTCTACACACAACAGGGACGTTATTATACCCGCACCGGCCGGTTTCAGGATGCTATTGCCACCTATCAGAAAATGAAAGAACTGAGCGATAAGATCGGGGAAATAAGAATGACTACCCTGGCTGCGCAAATGCTCGATTCGCTGTATGGACTTACAGGCAATTATCAGGAGGCGATGAAATACAACAGCCTTTATCATTTATACAAAGACAGCAGTACCAAACTGAGCCGCGAAAAGGAGATCACACAGGTAGAAGCTGCCGATGAACAGCTGCGCCAGGCACGCATTGAGCGCGACCAGCTGGAGGCCAAACGTAAACGCTATAATATTCAATACCTGGCCATCACTATTGGTATTGCCGGTGTTTTTATTGTAATGGTAATGCTGGGTATGTTTAAAGTATCGGCCACCACAATCAAGCTGATCGGCTTTTTTGCATTTTTAATGTTCTTTGAGTTTATTTTTTTAATACTCAAAAAGAATATAGCGGGCATTACACAGGGTGAGCCCTGGAAGGATCTGCTCTTTATGATCGGCCTGGCCGCTCTGTTGCTGCCGCTGCATCACTGGCTGGAGCATAAAGTGATCCACTACCTCACATCACACAACCGGCTTACCGCTTCCGGAAAGGGATTGCTTAATCGTCTGAAAGGGAACCGCAACCAGCCGGCACAGGGCGATCAGCACTTCTAGGCGGGAGCCCCGTTCTTGCCAACTAAGAAGTATCTTTGCCCCAAAACGAGGCAGGTGATTGTAATTGATAATAAGCTGATAAGTGACGATATTATCGAAAAGAAATTTGTGTGCGATCTGGGACGTTGCAAAGGCGGCTGCTGCGAAGATGGGGATGCCGGTGCCCCGCTGGAACGTGCTGAACTGGCTATGGTACAGGAGTATTATGAGGTAGTAAAACCCTACCTGCCACAGGCTGCGATCAACGAAATAGAACACAAAGGTTTTTACGAGTATAACCGTGATTTTGGCTGGGTGACTCCAACGCTGCCCAGCGATAATGAGATTTGTGTGTATGCATTCCGGGAAAAGGACGGACTCATCAAATGCGCTTTTGAACAGGCTTATTATGATGGCAAAATTCCCTGGAAAAAGCCCATCAGTTGCCACCTCTATCCCATTATTGCCAAAAAAGGGGTACATGGCGACTATGACCGGGTAAATTATGAACCACGTGAAGTATTGTGCCGTCCGGCCTGTGCACTGGGAGAACAACTGCAGGTACCTGTATATAAATTTCTGAAGGAGCCATTGATCCGCAAATATGGCACAGAATTTTATGAAGCACTCGATACTATTGCACGTACTTATTACGAAACCGACCAAACAGAAGAGAAACAGTAAAAATATTTCTTGTGAAAGAAACAGCTGCAAATTTTCAGACCCGCTCTACCGCGAAAGCTGCTGACCGCACGCACCGCAGAGTTATCAATTTCAATATTGGCCGCTACAATGCCGTAGTGCCTAAGGGGAAAGAACAGTTTGCAGATCTTTCTACTGCACGTGAGCGGGCCAAAAACCTGAAATGGCGGGCAATAGAAAATCTCGATACACAACTGGAGAACTTTGAAGCCATGATCACCCGCCGGGGCGCACGTGTGGTATGGGCCAATGATGCCGGAGAGGCCCTGGAAGAGATTGGACGGATCTGTGCTGAAAAAAACTGCAAGACGCTGGTGAAGAGTAAAAGCATGGTGACAGAAGAAATACACCTCAATGCGTATCTCGAAAAGCAGGGAATTGAAAGTGTGGAGACCGACCTGGGAGAATATATTCAGCAACTGGATGGCGAACCGCCCTATCATATTGTAACGCCGGCCATGCACAAAAGCAAGGAAGATATTGCCAAATTGTTTTCCGAAAAACTGGGGACCGATCCCGGCCTCACACCCGAACAACTGACCCTGGTAGCCCGGGATGTGCTTCGCAAAAAATATGTGCAGGCCGAAGTAGGTGTAACAGGAGCCAATTTTATCATAGCGGATATTGGAGGCATTGCTGTTACCGAAAATGAAGGGAACGGACGACTGAGTTGCTCCATGCCCAAAACCCATATTGTAATTGTGGGTATCGAAAAAGTGATCCCTTCGCTTACCGACCTGGCATTGTTCTGGCCACTGCTGGCCACTTTTGGCACCGGTCAGCGAATCACTTCTTATAATACAATTGTAACAGGCCCACGACAATCCGGCGAAACCGATGGCCCGGAGGAAATGATCGTTATCCTGCTCGACAATGGCCGTACCAATATTCTGGCCAACGAGAAGCAACGGGAAAGTCTTTATTGTATCCGCTGCGGCGCCTGCCTTAATGCCTGCCCCGTATATAAAAATATCGGTGGTCATACCTATGCGGCTACTTATAGTGGCCCTATCGGATCAGTGATCACCCCGCATCTCAAAGGCATGGATGAATGGAAACATCTGAGCTATGCTTCTTCGCTTTGCGGCAATTGCACCGAAGTATGTGCTGTAAAGATCAATCTGCATGAGCTGCTGCTCGAAAACAGGCACGAAGCCGTAGAATCGGGTAGCAGTACTTTTTCTGAACGGATGGCCTGGAAGATGTGGCGGCAGGGCATGCTGCGACGCAGCTGGATGAATATGGCCAGCGGGTCGATCAAGAACTGGGTCGTCAATAGTCTGGTAAAAGGCTGGTCTGCCAATCGCTCTCCCATGCATTTTCCTAAAAAATCGTTTAATCAGCAGTGGAAAGAGCAGCATCCCAAAGACAAATAAATAACCGTGCTTTTATATGCGCCTGTCATAACCCCGCGTCTTCGTTACATGGCCAGCTTTGCAGGAACCATGATGACGGGTCAGCCACTGACACTAACGGATAATAGCAGCGAAGCACAGAACTACCAGGGGCCATTGATCAACTACAGCAGCAACCGGCTGCGGCAACTGGAATATCATATTTATCCGCATGGCCTGCTGACAGAAACAGGAGTTAGAGCAATAAAGCCGGAAGTGACGACAGAAGATGACCTGCCTGTTTTTTTTACCACCCCCGGTCAGCATTCCTTTGATGTTTTCGCCGCATCTTTTTACCTGATCAGCCGCTATGAGGAATACCTGCCCTCTGCACCCGATAGTTATGGCCGCTTCGACTACCGGCATTCACTTGCCTCGCAGGCACAGTTTCTCGATCGTCCGCTGGTCAATGAATGGATGAATCAGTTGCGGGCGCAACTGGCGCAGCAATTTGGTACATTGCCCCAGCCACCGCGACCGGTTTCATTCCTGCCCACTTACGACATTGATATAGCCTGGTCATATCTGCACAAAGGATGGCTGCGTACCTTCGGTGCAAGTGCGGCGGCTCTTGTAAAAGGAAACTGGAAACAGCTGGCTGAGCGTCTGCAGGTATTACGTGGGCGCCGCAAAGATCCCTTTGATGCCTATGGCTGGATGAATCAGCTGCATGAACGGCTAAAACTAAAACCCTATTATTTTTTTCTGCTGGCTCCGCGTCGCGGCAGGTACGATAAAAATATTTCGCCGCAGCATAAAGCCATGCAGGCGCTGGTAGCAGATCACCTGATCCGTTATCCGGTAGGTATTCATCCTTCCTGGCGCAGTGGCGATGACCCGGCGCAGTTGCAACAGGAGCTTCAGCTGCTGGCACAATTGAGCGGACAGGCCGTGCAGGCATCCCGGCAACATTATATCCGGATGCAGTTGCCACAAACATATAACCACCTGATAACTGCAGGCATCGGCTTCGATTTTTCGATGGGATATGGCAGTATCAATGGTTTCCGTGCATCGGTCGCTTCTCCTTTTTACTGGTATGACCTGGAAAAAGAACAGCAAACCTCCTTACTGCTCTTTCCATTCTGCTATATGGAAGCCAATTCTTTTTATGAACAAAAGTATACGGCTCAGCAGGCGCTTACCGAAATGAGGCACTACCGCGATGTTGTTGCCAACGCCAATGGTACTCTTATTACAATCTGGCACAATAACTTTTTAGGTACTGATGCGGCGCTACAGGAGTGGAAACAAATTTATCAGACTTTTCTCGAAGAAACTGCGGCAGTAAATCAACCGGTTTTTTAAACCCCCTCCGTTTCCGGTTGTTCAGGCGGAGGAATCGTTTTGAAGGCACGGTTTACCATAAACACACCCAATAGTGTTACAGCCCCGCCAATTGCAATGAATAAAGTAAGCGGTTCTTCAAAAATGAGCCAGCCCAGCAATACAGCGACCACCGGATTGATGTAGGCATAAATGGATGCCTGCTCGGCCGGCAGACGCTGCAATGCGTAGATATAGGCAATAAAGGAGACGACAGATCCAAAGATCACCAGGTAAGCAATGGCCAGCCACGATTGCCAGGGAATAGAAGAAAAAGGAATAACAGGTTTGGTATGCGGTACATGCACCAATTGTGTGATCAATGTAGTGAGCATGCCGGATATGACCATTTGCAGCCCAAGACTCAGGTACGGATTAAAGCGGTCTGCCTGTTTTTTGGTATATAATGTACCGAAGGCCCAGGTCCAGGTGGCAATGAGAGAAAGAATGATACCAAACAGGAAGTCGGAATTCAGGAAGTCGGTCAGGTGATCGGAAAATATAATACAGATACCTGCAAAGCCAATCAGTAATCCCCATATGGCACGTACCGGCATCCGCTCTCCCGAAGAGAAAAGACCGATCACTACCAGCCAGAGTGGAAAGATGGCTGCAATAATAGAGCCCAGACCAGCTGAGATATATTGAATACCCCAGGTACTGAGCCCGTTGCTGAGTGTAAAATTGAGCAGGCTTAATACGATTACCGACCACCATTCGCGTCCACGGGGCAGTTGTATGCCTTTTGCCAGAAAAAATACCACATAACACAGTCCTCCCAGAAACTGGCGGATGCCGGCCAGTTGCAATGCCGGCATATGCTGAATACCCGCTTTGGAGGCGATCCAGGTCGTGCCCCAGAAAAAACAAACAAGTGCCAGTGCAAAAATGGCTTTGACCTTTGATCCCTTACGGTGGATCGTGAGCGGATTGAATGCTCCCAGTTGCTTCAGCGTATGGCTGGTCTGTGATAAGGTTTTATGTAGTTCAAATCGGGGCATAATGTGGCGATGAAAGCCTTTTGACTTTCCTGAGCAAAACAATTGGCAACAACCATTGCGGCAGCATTAATGCTTGAAGTGCCGCAGGCCGGTGATCACCATGGCCAGGTTATGCTGCTTGCAGTACTCGATAGAGTCATTATCGCGTATGGAACCACCGGGCTGAATAAAGGCCTGAATGCCGGCCTCATGACCCAGTTGCACACAATCATTGAATGGGAAAAATGCATCGCTGGCCAGAACCGCACCATGGAGGTCAAAATTAAACTGCCGGGCCTTTTCAATTGACTGACGCAGCGAATTGATACGGCTGGTTTGTCCACAGCCTTTTCCGATCAGTTGTTTGTTTTTGACCAGGGCAATGGCATTTGATTTCAGGTGTTTGCAGATGAGGTTGGCAAACAGCAGATCATCTTTTTCGGCAGCAGTGGTATTACGGCCACCCGCCTCTTTCCAGTCGGCATAATTACCTTCATCTGTGCCCTGTACCAGTACACCATTGAGGACTGATTTGTATTGCAACTTGCGCTGGGGCTGTGCTTTCAGTTGCAGCAGTATCCTGTTTTTCTTTGAACGGAGAATAGCCAGTGCATCTTCATTAAATGCAGGTGCGATCAGTACTTCAAAGAAAATTTCATTGATTGCTTCTGCGGTGGCTTTGTCGATAGTGCCATTGGTAACCAGTACGCCGCCAAAAGCACTTTCCGGGTCACCGGCCAGGGCCGCATCCCAGCTTTCTTTACTGCCGGGCCGGCTGGCTACACCGCAAACATTGGTATGTTTAATTATACCAAAAGTAACGGCAGTGTTGTCGGGAAACTCATTGATAAGCTGGTAAGCGGCATCTACATCCACAAAATTATTGTAGGAAAGTTCTTTGCCATTCAATTGCTCAAAAAGCTGGCCGGCATTGCCATAAAAGATGCCGGTCTGGTGGGGGTTCTCACCATAACGCATGATTTTGGGATCCGATAATGACTCCAGAAAATACTGGCCGTTATCTGCATTGAAATAGCGGGCAATAGCCACATCATAATGAGCCACGATCTCGAATGCACGGGCTGCAAAATTGCGGCGTTGCTCAATAGTGGTTTCACCCTGCTGATTGCGCAGCAACTCTTCCACTTCTGCATAATCTTTTTTGGCTGCGACTACCAGTACATCTTTAAAATTTTTGGCGGCACCACGGATCATGGACGGGCCACCGATATCTACCTTTTCGATAATCAGCTTTTCTTCACTGGTGCTGGCCACTGTTTCCTCAAAAGGATACAGGTCTACAATCACCAGGTCGATGACGGGGATATTATACTGCTGCATCTCCAGCACATCTGTTTCATTGTCGCGTCGGCCAAGAATGCCGCCAAATACAGCAGGATGCAGCGTTTTCACACGGCCACCTAAAATAGAGGGGTAAGTAGTAAGCTGCTCTACCGGTACCACCGGTATATTCAGTTTTTCGATGAACTGTTGGGTACCACCCGTAGAATAGATGGTTACGCCCAGTTCAGCCAGTTGTTTTACCAGGGGTTCAAGACCGTCTTTATAAAAAACGGAGATAAGCGCAGATTGAATTTTTTTGTTCATATAAGATGTGATTAAAGCGGCTTGCAACCGTATCCCGGATTATACTACTGACCTGTGCAGGTACCGGGTTTGCTGTGTGAGGCGCAAAGGTAAGCTACCGCTGCTTCATCACAAAAGCACCATCGGTTTTAACGGCATGAAAAGCGATGGAATGAAGCCGGCAATAGCGACGCCATTGCTCCATGACCCTGTTGCTGAGGGTGCTGGCGGCGATCACCTGTTTTAACCGGCCGGCCGGTATCCGGTGCTGCAAACTGCTGTCTGCGCCGGAGGCGAGTACCAGTATATCAACAGGGTATATGCTATCGGCAGGCTGTAAAGACTGCCGGCTGACCACCCATATACGTTGCCCGCGCCAGGCAATACATTGCTGCCGCCACTTCAGCCCCTCTATTGCTGGTACTGGCCGGGCATTGAACAGGGCCCGGCTGCCATCGAGGTAATAACTAAGGCTACCGGCCCCGGTGGTATCATACCAGGAAGTATAGCGGTGGCCATTAACAAAATCCATGACAACAGCACGCGGACTGTTATAAACAATGAACAACTGTTGCCGTTGGCGCTCGGCCTGACTATACCGGAGAAGCCCCCATAACCCGATACAGCTACAGGCGGTGAGCCAGGTATAATAACGGGATCTTTTGAGCCAGGCCATAGCTGCCAGTACCAGCAATAGCATTAGTCCGGCTGCTTCCATGGCTGTAAGTTGTATACTGCGTGTAAGGGCATAAGGCAGCCGCTCAATGTATTGTACTGTTTCATTCATGAGCCAGATAAGCCAGCTTAATGTAGTGCCTGCAACAGCAGCGGCTGCCGGCAATAGTGCTGCGAGACAAAGCAGGATCTCACCAATGAGTATCAGGCTCGACAGCGGAACAATAAGCAGGTTGGCAATCAGAAAATAATTAGGGAACTGATGAAACTGGTAAAGACAGATAGGAAGGGTAAGCAGTTGAGCAGCCAGGGTCACCGCACACATCTTCCAGATCAGATCAAAGGCTTTCCATTTCAGATAAATGAGCTGATAAATGGGTTGCATAAACAGTATCAGGCTGGCTACCGCCAGGAATGATAACTGAAACCCGATATCCCATAACCAGTAAGGCTGATAACAAAGCAATAAAAAGGCGGCCAGTGCAAGAGAGTTATAGATAGCATGTTTGCGGGATATGGACTGACCCAGGATCAGAATAGTAAACATCACAGCCGAGCGCAGGACAGAAGCCTGTGCACCGGCAAGCAGACTGAATATCCATAATGCGGTGATCTGCAAAAGAGGGCTGAGCCATCGCCAGCGGCCGCGTTGGGGCAAAACGGTACAGGCTTTTTGTAACAGCCAGTATATAAGTCCCAGGTGAAGGCCTGATATAGCAATGATATGAACAATGCCTGTATTGGTATAGGATTGCACCAACTCGCGGTCGAGGTTGTCTTTATACCCGATGAGCAACGCTTCAGCCAGACCAGCTTCTTTTTTTCCGGGAATATATTTTTCCAGCGTTTGTATGATCCAGTTGCGCCAGCGTGTCAGCCACTGACTGAAACGGGTATTGTAGTTGCCCGGTATGCAGATATAATCACCTGGTTGCAGGTAAAGCTGGTGGGTAATACCATTGAAGAGGCTGTACCGCGCATAATCAAATGCACCGGGATTGCCGGTGCCCGTAACAGGCTGTGGAGTAGCCCGTGTTAATAGTAAGGTACCGGCAGGCAGTCCGGTAAAGCTGCTGTCGCGGACAAAATAAATCCACAGTAGTCCATGAGCCTGCTGCATCTTGTTGTGTGCAATAAGACGGGTCATACGTGCCTGCGCCTTCCAGGAGTTGGGACGTTGAACGGCCGGGGTCTCCAGTATCAGTTCCAGTGTTTCTGTACCCGTATAAACCTTTTGGATGGACAGGGGATGATGAAGCGGGTTTTTGTACCAGGTAAGCAATGCGCCTGTACAAAACAGGGCTGTGCAAAGCAGGCAGCCGGCTACTGCACGCCAGCGATATCTTGTTGCCGCTGCCAATAACCGGAAAATGAAAAAAAGCAAGATGGACATCGCAGCACATAACCAAAGCGGCAAAGGGGGCAGTTTATATTGCCATTGCAGGTATATACCGAGGGCAAACGGCAACAACAGCCGGATTGCCGGCAGTCCTCTCCATACGGGTATCACAAATTTCCTGGCCACTGCAAAGATTATGACCCGGAAACAACCTGGCAAAGGGAAAAACCTCAGTATTTAATGGGAAAAAAACTTTGAAATATAGGCTATCTGTGCTGCGTGGTAGATATTGTGCTGGATGAGGCCGTGCAGCAGGAAGCGGAAATTGTAGTTGCGGAAATCGACCTGTTCGTCCAGAAAACTATCGGGTTTGCCGGCAAGTGCAGTTATCAGGCCTTCGTGGGCTGTTTCCAGTCTGCACAGACCATCTTCCCAGTCATGTGTGTCGGGGTCAACAGGATCCCAGTCATGGGCTTCAAACCATGCCAGGTCCTGGGTCTGATCCTTCTGCACTCTTTTGAGTGTGAATTCGGCCCAGTTGACCATATGAAAGAGGAGCTGAGCAGGTGAATGTCCGCTTTCGCCGGGGTGAATGAAGGCGATGGCTGGCGGAACTTTTCGTAACAGTTCATATACAGGCCGGCCATACCAGGGTGATCCGGCCAGTGATTGCTCAAGGCTGTACAATATGTAACTGGTTTCGGAGTTCATGCCTTTTTTTGATCAAAAATAGGCGCAAATGGGTAGGTGATTCCCCACTTTTTTGCTTTACGACATTCAGGTCATTATTTTACCCCGATTTTCACCCTTTTTTTCCCATAAAAATACCCCGTAATTTTCACGGTATTTATTTCATATTTTCCCCGTTTTTTTTGTGTTTTTTCCCCATAGATTGCTGGTAATCTTCGCGGTACGAATATGTTTAATTTATAATTAATTGATTCCCTATTCATTGTGGAAAGGTTTGAGCGGACCTCCGGGATAGCTTTACGTCATCATCATTTTAATCAACCCTCAAAATCTTAAGGCAATGGTAGAAGCTCAAAAAAAATCAGTAAAAGTTGGCAAATTGGTTAACACTGCCCATGTAGACACAGCTATTAAAAATTATAAGCGTGAGCGTTGGGTGCAGAATTCAGAAAGGCTTGGCAAGGAAGACTCGCTGAGTGTATGGTATTCAGTAGAGGAGCTGCAGCAGTTCCTGGAAATGGCTAAAGATCACGGTGCAGATGGCATCCGCATGTACTTTGGCGCGTATAGTGAAGACTATGCAGATCAGCCACTGTTTGCCGGCCGTCAAACCGTAATGCTGGTAGCAACGAAAGAGAAAGAGACCACAGACGGTACATATAACAAGGACGTTTATATCAATACGGACAAAGGAACTTCCATCCTGGCTTACAATGCAGGTCGGCTTTGCCCTCCTCTCTGCTCAGGTTTTGGCGATGGCGGTTACGACGAAATTGGAATCACGATTGTAGATAAAGGCGACAAAGGCATGGTAGTAGCTTAATCTTATTCTGATTCCCCGAAAAACCTAAACCTCCTTAGTAATAAGGAGGTTTTATTTTTTTATTGAGCTACCTTTAGTTGGTTATTATATATCTATGCAAAACCTACCGGTTTATTTTTATTTTATTGCGCTTTGTCTGCTGGTAAGCCTTACCAGTTTTTTTGTGAAGCCCCGCGCCGAATTGTATTTACGTGTATTTACCCCATTTCTGGTGCTTACGCTTACGATCGAAATGATCTGTGACCGGTTATTCAATAAAGGCCTGCCCAACGTACATATCTATAATTATTTCACCGCCTTCGAATTTGTCTTTTACATGTTTGCTGTGCGCCTGATGATAGAAAGCCAGCGCATAAAACGGATCATACTCGTCACCATATTTATATATACGATAGGAGCGGTGATCAATATTCAGTTTCTGCTTGGCATCTACGAATTTCATACTATTACCTACTCTATAGGCTGCCTGCTGGTAGCCATCTGCTGTATTTTTTATTTCCTGGAACTATTCCGCCGTCCCAAATCAGTTAATCTGATGCGTATCCCTGCCTTCTGGATCTGCTCCGGTCTCCTGTTTTTTTATTGCAGCAGTTTTCCTCTCTTCAGCCTGGTGAACCTTTGGGGGAAAATTTCTCCCATAATCAATAAAAACTTTGGTGCAATTATTTCAATTCTGAATATTTTCCTTTATTCGCTTTTTACGATAGCCTTCCTATGCAGAATCAGACGCCGGAAATATATTTTATAATTGTAATCGGTATTGCGCTGGGGTTACTGCTGGTGGGTTTTATCATCACCACGCTGTTGCTGTACCAGCGGCGCCAGCAAAGGCAGGAACAGGAAATGGAACGTTTGAAAGATGCATACGAGAAGGAAGAACTGCGCTCGCAACTCGAGATACAGGAAAATACCTTCAAGTCTATAGCACAGGAGCTGCACGACAATATCGGTCAGATGCTTTCCGTGGTTAAATTATCCCTATCCGTTTTACCCATCGAAAAAGAACATAAGGCATACGACCAGATTGAAAACTCGCGTCAGATCCTGAATAAAGCCATTTTTGATCTTTCCAATCTTACCAAAAGCCTGCATACAGATCGTATTGCACAGGTAGGGCTCGCAGACTCTATCCGGTTTGAATCCTATGCGCTCAATAAGACGGGTATTGTAGAAGTGAAATTTGAGCTCAACGGACTGGAACGACAGTTTGACGACCAGAAATCAATTTTTCTCTTCCGGATTTTTCAGGAGGCTATGAACAATGTGCTGAAACATGCCAAGGCCACTGAGGTAGAAGTGATTCTCAATTACTTAGATAATATTTTCACGCTCGAAATCAGGGACAACGGCCTTGGTTTCAACGTTGCAGAAAAACGCCAGTCTGCCGATTCTTTCAGTGGTGTCGGATTAAAAAGTATTTTTAACCGGGCCAAGCTCATCGGTGCCGATCTCAGCATTGATAGCAAACCCGGAACCGGCACTAGGATATTGATAGAACTTCCCCTGGAAGAAGAGGAATAACAGTCATGGCAAAAGCAACTAAAAAAATTCAGGTGGGCATCGCAGATGACCATAGCCTTCTGCGGAATGCACTCGCCAACCTGATCAATACATTTGAAGGATACAGCATCTTGTTTGAAGCCGATAACGGTAAAGATCTGCGCAATAAGATCATGCAGCACATGGTTCCCGATATCGTGCTGCTTGATGTAAACATGCCCGAGATGGATGGCTTCGAAACCACTCAGTGGCTCCATAAAAACTATCCCCACATACGCGTACTTGCCCTGTCTATGCTGAGCGATGAAAAAACAATCATCAAAATGTTCAGGCTGGGTGCCAAAGGATACCTGCTCAAAAATGCAGAGCCTACGGAACTGCGCGAAGCGCTGGATTCCCTGATGGATAAAAATGTATATCTGTCAGAATATGTATCCGGAAAACTTGTCAGCGGCCTCCAGCAGACCGACCTCGACGCCAGCAGCCGGGAAGTGGTGCTGAATGAAAAAGAACGCGAATTTCTCCGTTGGGTATGCTCCGAATTATCCTACAAGGATATTGCGGCCAAAATGTATATCAGTGCCCGCACCGCCGACGACTACCGGCAATCACTGTTCAATAAACTAAAAGTACATAGCCGGGTAGGTCTGGTGATGTACGCGATAAAGCATGGGATTGTTGAAGTATAGTTATGAGTAATAAGTTTTAAGTTATAAGTAATGTCTTTTACTTATAACTTAAAACCTAAAACTTATAACTTACTTACTCAGATACATACTCCTGTCCTTATACAGCTGCCTGAAATAGGGATCACGGAGATCTTTTACGAAACGGATAGCTTCACCGGTTGATTTCATTTCGGGTCCGAGTTCTTTATTAACACCGGGGAATTTATTGAAACTGAATACCGGTTCCTTGATCGCAAAACCGTCGAGTTTTTTCTCAAACTCAAAATCGGTAAGCTTATTGGCGCCAATCATCACCTTGGTGGCAATATTAAGATAAGGTATCTGATAGGCCTTGGCAATAAATGGCGTTGTGCGCGATGCACGGGGATTGGCTTCGATCACAAACACTTTACCGTCCTTGATGGCAAACTGGATATTGATCAGTCCACGGATATCGAGTGCACGTGCAATCTTTTCCGAATAATATTCCATCGTTGTCACTTCCATGGGCGAAAGATTGAATGCCGGCAATACGGCATTACTGTCGCCACTATGAATACCCGCGGGCTCAATGTGCTCCATCACACCCATTACATGGAAATTCTCGCCATCAAAAATGGCATCTACTTCAGCCTCCTGGCAACGGTCCAGGAAGTGGTCGATCAGGATCTTGTTGCCGGGGATGTGTTTGAGCAGGCTTACTACAGCTTTTTCCACTTCTTCATCATTGATCACAATCCGCATACGCTGTCCACCCAGTACATACGAGGGACGTACCAGTACGGGATAGCCCACCTTGTTGGCCACTGTGATAGCCTCGTCCACATCGTAGGCGGTACCATAGTCGGGGTAAGGAATGCCCAGTTCTTTGAGCAGGTCACTGAAACGTCCGCGATCTTCGGCAATATCCATGCTGTCGAAAGAAGTACCGATGATGCGGATACCTTTTTCATGCAGGCGTTCGGCCAGCTTCAGCGCGGTTTGTCCGCCCAGCTGTACGATCACCCCTTCGGGTTTCTCATGCTCTACGATTTCCCACAGATGCTCCCAGTATACGGGTTCAAAATAGAGTTTGTCGGCAATATCGAAATCGGTTGATACGGTTTCGGGATTGCAGTTGACCATGATGGCTTCATAACCGGCTTCCTTGATGGCCAGCAGCCCGTGTACGCAGCAATAATCAAATTCAATACCCTGGCCGATGCGGTTGGGTCCTGAACCCAGTACAATTATTTTCTTTTTATCGGATACGCGGCTTTCATTACTGTTGCCGCTTTCAAAAGAAGAATAGAAATAAGGAGTCCGTGCTTCAAACTCGGCACTGCAGGTATCTACCATTTTGTAGACGCGCGTAATGCCCAGCTCTTTGCGGCGCTGATAAATGTCTTCTTCGTTGCCGTGGCCGATAATACGGCTGATCTGCTCATCGCTGAAGCCATTTACCTTCGCTTCGCGCAGCAACTCTTCGGGCAGGGTAGCCAGCTCATATTTCTCCAGGCGTTTTTCGAGATTTACGATCTTCTGGATCTCATACAAAAACCAGCGATCGATACCATTGGTGGCCTTTGAAATGGTACCTACAGAGATACCGGCCATGAGTGCATCCTTGATCCGGAATATGCGATCCCATTTTGGTGTTTTGATATACTCCAGCAGGTCGTCGGCATGCATGAGGCTCTTGCCATAATAACCAAGCCCCACAGCATTATTTTCCAGGCTCTGACAGGCTTTCTGAATCGCTTCAGTAAAGCTGCGGCCAATAGCCATTACCTCACCCACACTTTTCATCTGCAATCCAAGTGTATCATTGGCTCCTTTAAACTTGTCAAAGTTCCAACGGGGTACTTTCACAATTACATAATCGAGAGCCGGTTCAAAGTAGGCCGAAGTGGTTTTCGTGATCTGGTTTTCCAGTTCATCGAGGTTATAGCCAATAGCCAGTTTAGCGGCGATTTTGGCAATGGGATAACCCGTGGCTTTGGAGGCCAGGGCCGAGGAGCGGCTCACCCGTGGATTGATCTCAATGGCAATGATCTCTTCGGTATCGGGATTGAGGGCAAACTGTACGTTGCAACCACCGGCAAAATTGCCCAGGTCGCGCATCATGTTGATAGCGGTATTACGCATCAGTTGCATAGCGGTGTCGCTCAGGGTCATGGCCGGTGCCACGGTAATGGAGTCGCCGGTATGTACACCCATCGGGTCAAAGTTTTCGACCGTACAGATGATACATACGTTGTCGGCGGCGTCGCGCAGCAGTTCCAGTTCAAACTCCTTCCAGCCTAGTACAGCTTTTTCTACCAGTACTTCATGTATGGGAGAGGCCTGCAGTCCGCGATTGAGTGCTTCGTCGAGGTCGTTTTTATCGTGTACAAATCCGCCACCGGTACCACCCAGTGTAAAAGAGGGGCGTATTACCAGGGGGAAACCGATTTGCTGGGCAAACTCTTTTCCTTCCAGAAAGGAGTTGGCTGTTTTGGCTGTAGCTACAGGTACACCCAACTGGATCATCCACTGGCGGAATTTTTCACGGTCTTCTGCCTTGTCAATGGCTTTAATATCCACACCAATCAGCCGCACATTATATTTATCCCAGAGGCCCAGATCTTCTGCCTCTTTGGCCAGGTTGAGGGCCGTTTGCCCGCCCATAGTGGGCAGTACGGCATCTATTTCATTTTCCTGTAATATCTGTTCAATACTTTCTACAGTCAGCGGGAGCAGGTACACTCTTTCTGCCATCATGGGGTCTGTCATGATGGTAGCAGGGTTGCTGTTGATCAGGTAAACCTTAATTCCTTCTTCACGAAGGCTGCGGGCAGCCTGGGTGCCGGAATAGTCAAATTCACAGGCCTGACCAATAACAATAGGCCCTGAACCGATGATCAGGACCGAACGAATGGAAGTATCTTTTGGCATTTTTTAAAACTAGGGGGGTCTGAAAAAACAAATTGCGCAAAAGTAAGGGTTTCGGCCCTTTTTTGCGGTCCTGATTCAAAGAAATTCCCAAATAAAATACCGGGTAAAAAGAAAGGGAGAGGATAAAGAGAAGGGTACGGATCAAAACTGCCTGGCTGCCAGAGGGATCAGGCCAGGCCTTATTATATATTATATAAGTATCCGCATAAATCAGCTGTGATAAGCTGTCATTTCAAACTCATCCAGATTTACCTCTACCTCGGTTTCAGCAGCAGCAGCGACCATAGCTTTTTTCTCTTCAGCTTTATTCTTCATTTTGGCCATCCAGCGCTGACGCACCTCCTGACCTTTGAAAATGCCGATAAAAAGCCCCGCCACAAATAATGCCGTGTAAATAATCTTTTTCATACGCTTCATTTTAAAAATCCATAACTGCCTATGCAAACTAAAATATCGTGCCACTTTTACCAATACCACATTAATGGTATTTTAATTTGAAGGAAAGTGGTCAGCGATCTGTGTACAGTTGTGAGAACATGGATGCAGAAAAAAGGTTACTGGTTGGATGGTAATGTTTTCTTAAAATAGTGTTCGGTGACTGGTGGTCTGTGATAAAAGCATACAGCTTGCTTTCTGTTATTATGCCCTGATAAAATGATAAGAAATTATTTGAATTATCCGAAGCTTCCTGACCACCGAACACTGATCACGAATCGCTACTTTTGCAGATGCTCAGAATCATTGTTTTGGCTGGTTTTCTGCTGGGCCTTAATGTTGCAACTTTTGCCCAGACACCTGCCTATCCAAAAGGATACTTTCGCTGGCCTCTCAATTTGAATCCTGAAATTGTGGCTAACCTCGGTGAGTTGCGCAGCAACCACTGGCATATGGGCCTGGATATACGTACTGCTCAGAAAGTAGATCAGCTGGTATATGCCGCAGCAGACGGATACATTGCATCAATTGGTATCAGGCCGCTGAGTTTCGGACGTTTTATTGTGATCAATCACCCAAATGGGTTATCTACCCTTTATGCGCATCTGAATGATTTTGCACCGGAACTGGAAGCCTATGTTACCCGTCAGCAATATGCCCGCGAAAGCTGGGCCGTGGAATTGAATTTCACTCCTGATCAGTTTCCGGTCAAAAAAGGAAACCTCATCGCCTATAGTGGCACCACCGGAGGCTCTCAGGGACCGCATGTGCATTTTGAGATCCGTGATACGAAATCAGGAAAATGCCTGAACCCGCTTTTGTTTGGTATGCCGCTACGGGATGAGGTACCTCCTTCGATCGTAAAGCTCGCGCTATATGACCGCACGGTTGGCGTATATGAAAGTAAGCCACGTATGTTCACTGCAAAAGCCGGAGCAGGCGGACTCACACTGGCGGGTAATGAATTGGTACGTACGGGATCAAAACGGGTGAGCCTGGCTATTCAGACCTATGACCGTATCAGCGGCTCACCGAATCAGGATGGTGTTTACCGCGCAGCACTTTATTTCGACAACCAGCCCCGTATCAATTTTGTCATAGACAGCATCGGTTACGATGAAACACGCTACATGAATGCGCATATCGACTACAAGATCGAAGCTGGCGGAGGTCCTTATCTGCAGCACCTGAGCCGCCTGCCCGGCGACCGCAGTAGTGTGTATCACCCGGCAGGAGCCGATGGCATATTGCTGCTCAATGATACACTGGTACATGCTGTGCGTATAGAAGTAGATGATGCCTACGGCAACCGCACCACACTGCGGTTTAATCTGCAGTATGACCCTTCGCTGATGGTAGCATTTCGCCCGCCGGTAGTTTCTACTGACCCGCAACTAATTTCAAGTGAATTATTTCTTCCCAATTATGTAAACCTGCTGGAGAGATCCGACTTTGAGCTTTACATGCCGGAGACGGCTATCTATGATACGATTGCCTCTGTATATTATCGAAGCACAGCTTCGGGTACCAATGCCGTATCGGCCATGCATCAGGTAAATGATCCGTCATTGCCGGTACATAGCCCCATACGCGTGCGTATCAAACCTGATACAAATATTCCATCGGCCTGGCGCGATAAATTACTGATCGTACGAAGCTATCAAAGCAGTCGCACTGTTCGTCGGGCAGAATGGCAGGGCGAATGGCTGGCCGCCGAGTTTACCGACTTTGGTTATTACCGTGCCTATGTAGATCTTGAGCCGCCTACGGTACTGCCTCCCGGCCGGGGTGATACGGTTTTGCTCAGCGGCAGTCAGATAGCCTTTACGCCTACAGATAATTTCGGTATCAAAAGCTTCCGGGCAGAACTGGATGGCAGCTGGCTGCGTTTTACCAACGATAAAGGCCGCACCTGGATCTACCGCTTCGATGAGCGTTGCCCCTATGGTGTGCATCAGTTGAAAGTGACTGTCGAAGATCTGGCGGGTAATGTGACTGAAAAAATATGGTGGTTTAAAAGAGAAGCATATAAAGCACCTGTTAAAAAAACTTCATCCAAAAAAGCTCCGGCCAAAAAAGCCCCTGTCAGAAAAAAGACTGCAGCAAAAAAGAAGTAGCCTGCAGTACAAACGGCAAAAACAACAATAAATACACACATTACATCAGTATATGGCAATTACATTAAAGGAAGGAGATAAAGCGCCTACATTTACCGCACCGGATCAGAATGGTAAAAAGGTAAGCCTGGCGGATTTTAAAGGAAAAAAACTGGTCTTATACTTTTACCCGGAAGATGATACGCCTACCTGCACCATACAGGCCTGCAACCTGCGCGATAATTATGCATTGCTCAGGCAGCATGGTTTTGAGGTAGTGGGCGTGAGTCCCGATGAGGCAGGTAAACACAAAAAATTCGAAACAAAATTTCAACTGCCATTTACATTACTGGCCGATACAGGGCATAAGATACTGGAGAAATATGGTGTATGGGGTGAGAAACAGATGTTTGGTCATAAGTATATGGGAGTACACCGTACCACTTTCGTGATAGATGAGAAAGGCGTGATCCGGAAAATATTCCTGCGGCCCAAAAATAAGGCACACGCAGAGGAGATTGTCGAAGCCACCTGGTAACAACTGCTTTATTAATAGTATGAGAAAGTCATTAAAACAGATTTATTGCAGCTTACTGCTGGCTTCGCTGGTATTGGTCAATAATGCCCTGGCGCGTCAGTCGTCTGGCCTGGTACTGGGTACATATACCTATGCCAGCAACAACCGGGTAAACAGCCTGGAGGCGCTGGCCGGGTATCTGAACCGGGAGACGGGTTTATCCGTAACGGTAAAAAGCTATCCCAATGTGCCCGCTTTGCTTCGTGCCATCCGGGCAGATAGTGTACAACTGGCTGTACTCAATACCGTAGGGTATCTGTTACAGCAACGTCATGATGCCGGACGTATGATTCCGCTGCTCAATCTGAACCTGGGTATGGATACCTCCACGCAATATGGAGGATGTATCATTGCGGCCCGCAGCATAGATGTGCAGCAATTGCAGCAACTGCGCGATGCTGCCAGGTATACTTTTGCGCTGGTAGCGCCTTCCTCTACTTCGGGCAATCTCGTACCCCGCTTATTGCTCAACAGTATAGGCATAACAGATGCCGCTTCGCGTTTCGATACCTATTATGCCGGCACGCATCAGCAGGCAGTGGCAGATGTACTGAATGGAAAGGCTCAACTGGCGGGTTGCGGCTGTGCAGAAGTAGATACAGCAAAGCTCCGCCACGATTTTGACCGTAAAGCAGTAGTGGTTGCCAGCTTCGATGATATTCCGCTGGGCCCGCTAGCGTATCATCATAATTTATCACCGGCCGTGGTACAAAAAGTACAGCAGGCATTGTTGCGTATACATGAAAAGGATGCTGAGGGCTTCCGGGTTTTTTGCAGCGGATGGACGGAGTTTAGAAAGGCGAAAAGTTTTCAGCCTGTGCAGGATCGTGCCTATGACCCTTTTCGGCGGATGTTTGGCAGCAATGAATCGCTCTGGCAATTGATTCAATAACCGGCTACCGGGGCAACGCAGCTGTGGCATATTCCGATTGGAATAGAAACCAATTGAAATATGCACAAATTCATGCTATCGGCTGCTTTACTGGCAGCCAGTGTTGTCGGAGCGCAGACGACCGAAAAAGACACACTTAAAAAGGCGTCAGACTACATCTGGGTGTTTTCATCGCCCCGCCTCATCAATGCCAATACAGTTGAGTTATTACCCAAAGGGATACTGGAATTTAAAGTCACGCACAATTTTGGTGATATAGCCGGCGATAATGGAGGTTCCAAAACCTTTTTTGGACTGGATAACGCCACAGATGTGCGTATCGGGTTTCAGTATGGATTAAGCCGCCGGGTAAACCTGGTGGCAGCACGCGCCAAAGGAGCGGGACTGGTGCAGCAGTTGTATGAACTGGGCCTGCGTTATCGCATTCTGCAACAGGCAAATGATGCACGTCATCCGTTGTCGGCCACTTTATTTGCCAATGTAGTCGCATCGGCTATGAAGCGCAGTACACAACCCGATCAGGAAAACTCTTTCGGTAATTTTTCAGACCGGCTTAGTCAGACAGTGCAACTCATGCTGGCCCGGCGTGCCGGTAAACTGAGCCTGCAGTTAAGTCCCACACTGGTGCATCGCAACTGGGTAGCTCCCGGTGATGATAAAACACTTTTTGCACTGGGTGGCGCTGTGCGGCTTCCTGTAAAAGGACGTTTCAGTCTGCTGGTTGATTATTTCCATACTTTCCGCAGCCAGGAAAGCACAGATTTTTTCAAATCGCAAGGGGTACGCTTTTATGACGCACTGGGTGTAGGTATCGAAATACTCACGGCGGGTCACGTATTCCATCTCAACTTCACCAATGCAACAGAGATCCTCGAAAACCGGTTTATTCCACGTACCGTTTCTTCCTGGGGCAAAGGACAGTTCAGATGGGGATTCACCATTTCACGCGACTTTGATCTGTTATGGAAAAAGAAACGCGGCTGATATAACAAATGCATTACGGCAGACGCAGCTAACCACCTGTGGTCTGCATCTATCGGGCTCTCGCAGCAAGAACAGTTGGTTAAAAAGTAAGGGTTCCTGTTTTTACAGGAACCCTTGATGTATAGGACACTGATGGGCGGATTAATCGGTAAACCGGCCGCCGGCATTGATCCAGGCTGTGATCTTGTCTTTGTCGGCCTGGGCCAACGGGCCAGTAGGCGGCATTGAGCTGGGGTTGTTGTCTACAGCACGTGCTTTAATACGGTCTTTATTGATAACAATATTGCAATCGACCGTCCAGTTCATACCGCCATTGGCAATACTGTTGTTGTGGCAGCTTACGCAGTTAGTGTTCATCAGGCTGCGTACAGCTGTGAAGAGCGGGCCGGCAGGGGCACTGGTTATGGTTACTGCTGCAGTGCCGGTACAGCCATTGGCATCGCGTGCTGTGACCGTATAGTCGCCGGGTGCCAGGCTGGTAAATGAACCGGATGCCTGGAAGGTGCCTCCGTTGATACTATAGGTGAATCCGGTGCTTCCGGTAGCAGAGGCAGCAATACTGCCGGTAGCAGGCGTGTTGCAGGGTACTGCAGCAGTGGCATTGGCGGTAACCACAATATTGACACCTGCGCATGAAGGCGTGGGATTGGTAAGTGTAAACTGGCGTGAGCCGGTGCAGCCATCACTGTTTTTTGCCGTTATCGTATGTGTGCCGGCAGCCAGGTTATTGAATACAGCTCCGGCCTGATATGCGCCGCCATTGATGCTGTAGGTGAAACCCGATCCGCCAGTCGCAGTGACGGTGATGCTACCATTGGTACCACCCACTGTGGTGGGATTTACGGCGGTGCCGTTTACGACAACAGTGATTCCTGCACATGGATTATTGGGAGGAGTATTGCCTCCGCCACCCTTGCTACAGGCATTAAGAATAAATAAGGAAATAAGAATGACCGATAAAACGCTGGTTAGTTGCTTCATGCTGGTAGTTTTCCATCTTATCGGTTACCAGCAGCGGCGCGTTGCCCGTGTGCATTAGTTTTTTGCAAATGGCTTCACGATGGCAGTAAGCATTATGCCGGCACTGTACAGACGCACTTTTCCATAACCAATACCGGATACCGGCAATTTAAGATAAGGCTCGGCCAGCAGCGAAGCACGTGATGAAAGATGAAAACTATAACCACCCGAAAGCTGCAGCGTACTGAATAAATGCTGGTTTTTATTATACAGACTGCGTGTGTAATAACGGGGCTGACCACTGGCATCCTTATAAGAATAACCATATTCTTCCGACTTCATGATCAGTGAAGAAAAAACCTGCGGATGCAAACCAGTGACTTTTTGCCGTATTGCCCCCATTATATATTACCGATAAGGGGATTTCATAGACCATACAGTTGGCATCGATCTTTTGCAGATTGGGATAATAGTTCCAGAAATTGTAAGGCGGATGATAATCGGAAGGGTTGGCCACATAAATTTTACGACTGGCAAAAAAACCGGTACGCATAGTAATACGACGACTGACATCATAGCTGAGACCCACACCCCAAACGGTTTTTGCATTGTTGAGCTCATTGAGCCGAACGCCGTTTACGTCCACACCCAGCGATGCTGTAATGCCCAGTCGTTTACTAAATGACTGCCGGGGCTTGCCGGTCTTGTTATCCGGTTTTGTTGTTTCGGCAACAGCAGTGGTGCTGTCTGTAGTATTTTTCTCTGCAGTACTGCTATCGGCTGTTGCAGATACGGCTTCCCGGGTTTCTGTCGCTGGTGCGATACTGTTGCTTATGCCGGTATTGTTGCCCGGGGCTGCAGTTGTTGTTTCGTTGTTATTATTTTCTTCAGCAGGCAGGCTCACCGGTTTTTCCTGGGTGGTAATGGTCTGCTTAAAGGATTTCTCTGTAAGTGGTCCTGCTGTTAGTACCTGTTTTTGTAAAGTTGATTTTTGCTGTGCGGTTGTATAGGAAGTGCCGGGCGTGGAAGCTGCAGTATGCCGGGTGACGGGGGCAGCGCTGATGTCCGGGGTTGCAGCATCAACGGTTGCTGCGGGGTCATTATTGAATGAAACAGCCCCTTCGCCGGTAGCCGGTATATTTTTTTTATGCGTATTTGTCAAGGAAGAAGGGGTGGATGTTTGCGAAGTACGTTCGGTACTGGTACGGTTGGGCCGGCCCGGGCGTTGCTGTAGTATCAGGAATACCAGCGCACCGGTTGTGAGCAGGGTAAAGAAAAGAATAAACAGCCGGCGGCGTTTCTCCTCCGCAGGAAGATGTTTTTCCAGCAATGCCTCCATCTGATCCCAGGATTTTTCCTGGAATACCGGTTCGCTATTGTCAGCAGCTGATTGTATTTTTTTATCCCACTCTTCAGACCACATTTTTCCTGGTTATTTCATTTTGATGAAACAATATTTTCTGTAGCTGCTTTCTTGCTTTGGCCAGGTTTGACTTGGAAGTGCCGGTGCTGATGCCCAACTCATTTGAAATTTCCTCATGGCTAAACCCCTCGATTACAAACAGGTTAAAAACCGTTCGGTAACCAGGGGTCAGAAACCGGATAGCAGCCAGTATTTCTTCATAGGAAATCTTATCCAGCGCATCTTCGGCCGTATCTGGTGTGTGCAGATAGGCTTCATGAAGCTCTGTTGTTATCTCATGTTTGTGATGTTTGCGGAAATGATCAATGGCGGTATAGATCATGATCTTTCTGAGCCAACCCTTAAATGAACTTACAGAATCTGTGTAAGCCTGCCGAAACCGGTATATTTCTACAAAAACCTTCAGAAAGCCATCATTCATGATCTCCAGCACATCTTCTTCCCGGCTGGCGTACCTCTGGCAAATGGACATAGCATACCCATAGAAGGAGCTGTAAATTTTTTTCTGGCTCTCTCTATTGTTCAGGGTGCAGCCCCTGATATGGATTTCCAGTTCATCAGCCGGCAGCAAAATAGGTTGGTTTAGATGCCAATCGGTAAAAATCCGCGATGGGTTGCCTCTATAAGTTACAAAATTCCGGGGCGTTCTGTGTCAGGGAAGACCCATTCTATCTCGTCGGTGGCAAAACTTTCTTCGAGACCATGCTGTACCAGCAGGCGGCCTTCGGGACTTACCCCTTTGACAAGACCATCGAAGCTGCGGCTGCCATGCTTTAACCGCATTTGTTCTCCCCGTTTATACAGATTTTGCTGGTATAACTGGTAAATGGGATCGAAACCGGTGTTCAGTAGCTGCTGCCAGTTGGCATCCATGATCGCACAAAGCCGTTTGGCAAGAGTCAGCGTATCGTGCTGGCGACCTGTGATCTGACGGAGTGATACAGGACGGCCCCCTACGCCTGCAAATGAAACCTGGTTGATATTAATACCAATTCCGGCAACGGCCCATTTCCAGTTGCCGGCGCCTATAATCGATTCAATCAGAATACCTCCTGCCTTTCTGTCCTGCCAGTATAAATCGTTCGGCCATTTTATACGGGTATCGTCACCTGCCAGTTCCTGGAATAATTGTAAGGCGGAAACGGCCACACAGGCACTCAATTGAAACTGTTGTGTGGCCAGCAATGGTGAAGGGTTAATTACAATACTGAGAATTAGATTGTTACCTTTTTCGGCCAGCCATGTTTTACCACGCCGGCCTTTGCCAGCCACCTGTTCATGCGCAAAAACGGCGGTCCCATGTTGTGCCAAACCTTCATGTAAGGCACTAAGGGCATAATTGTTGGTACTATCTATGGTCTCGAGCTCAACAAATGAGGAGCCAATCGGGTTATATAAAGAAGGTTCTGGCAATTAATTGCTATTTTTGAGCAAATTAAACTAGTTTCCGGTTACCGATGGCCGATCGTTGTAAATCAGCCAGTAAGACATCGGTAATTGCTTATCAAAAAACTATTTCATTATTGGAACAACTTGCATCACTGTCTACTCGTACCAGGAAAAGTGCAGCCCGGTTAACGCTACGTTCAAAAATCATCAACACCATTATCACCGCTATCAAGGAGAAAAAGGGTGAAAAGATCGTATCGCTCGATCTCCGTAAAATAAATGAAGCGGTTGCAGACTTCTTTATTATCTGTGAAGCCGGCAACCAGCCGCAGATCAGAGCCATAGCAGAACATGTGGAAGCACAGGTCAAAAAGCTATGTGATGAGAAGCCCTACCATCATGAGGGAATGAAAAACCTGCAATGGGTGCTGATCAATTATGTGAATGTAGTGGTGCATGTAATGCTGCCAGACAACCGGAAGTTCTACGGCCTCGAAGAAATGTGGAGCGATGCCGAGGTACAGGAACATAAGGATTAACAATTCTGCGGATACCGGCAGGTATCCTTTTCCATAATTTTATAAAAAAGCCAGGAATATCACGAATACATATGTCACAAGAACCATCCTATAATAAGAACGACAAAAACAGCTCACCCCGTTTTGGCGGCCGTCCCAATGGGAACGGCGATGAACCGGGTCAGCCCCGCAAAGGCCCGCGATTCAGTATCTATTGGGTATATGCCATCATTTTCGCTGTACTCATTGGTATGTCACTCTTCCCTCCCTTTTCGTCCAATACGGCGCAGGTGGGACAGGACGGGTTTGAAGAAATGCTGAAAGCCGGAGATGTGGACCGATACGAAATTGTATCCAACCGCAACACGGTGAAAGTATATCTCAAAAAGGAAGCACTGCCTAAATATAACAGCCTGCTCACAAAAGGCATCAGCGGTAAAGTAAATGAAGCAGGCCCGCACGTAACATTCAAGATCGTATCCGGCGATTCATTCAAGGATGATATGCGCAAATTCTACGCAGAGAATCCGACTGTAAAGAATGTGGAACGGGTGGTGACTGACAGCGACTTCATCAGTAAATCACTTTCATTCCTTATACCGGTACTGCTTTTTATAGGTCTGTGGATACTGCTTATGCGCAAAATGGGCGGTGGTGCAGGCGGTGGCGCCGGACCCGGAGGCATCTTCAATATCGGCAAATCAAAAGCAACCCTTTTTGATAAAGGCACAAAAGTGAATATCACATTTGCCGATGTAGCCGGTCTGGATGAAGCCAAAGTGGAAGTAATGGAAATTGTGGACTTCCTGAAAAGTCCAAAAAAATATACCTCACTGGGTGGTAAGATACCCAAGGGCGCATTGCTTGTTGGCCCTCCCGGTACCGGTAAGACCCTGCTGGCAAAGGCCATGGCAGGTGAGGCCCAGGTGCCTTTCTTCAGCCTGAGCGGTTCCGATTTCGTGGAAATGTTTGTAGGTGTGGGCGCCAGCCGTGTCCGCGATCTGTTTAAGCAGGCCCGTGAAAAAGCGCCCTGTATCATTTTCATTGATGAGATTGATGCCATTGGCCGCGCCCGTGGTAAGAATGTGATGATGAGCAATGATGAGCGCGAAAGCACACTCAATCAGCTGCTGGTTGAAATGGATGGCTTTGGTACCGATACCGGCATTATCATACTGGCGGCGACCAACCGTCCCGATGTACTGGACTCAGCCCTGTTGCGCCCGGGTCGTTTTGATCGCCAGATCAGTATCGATAAACCGGATGTAAAAGGACGTGAGGCAATTTTCAAAGTACACCTTAAACCTATCAAGGTATCAGAAAGCCTCGATGTACATAAACTGGCTGAACAAACACCGGGTTTTGCCGGTGCCGATATTGCCAACGTATGTAATGAAGCGGCACTCATCGCTGCCCGTAAAGGGAAAGATGCGGTAGACATGCAGGACTTCCAGGATGCTGTTGACCGTGTGATCGGTGGTCTTGAGAAAAAGAACAAGATCATCTCTCCCGACGAAAAACGCATCATTGCCTATCATGAAGCCGGTCACGCCATTTGCGGCTGGTACCTCGAGCATGCGTATCCGCTGCTGAAGGTGACCATTGTACCACGGGGTACAGCAGCGCTCGGTTATGCTCAATACACGCCCAAAGAACAATACCTGTACAATACCGATCAATTGATAGATCAGATCTGTATGACACTGGGTGGTCGTGCCAGTGAAGAGATTTTCTTCGGAAAAATATCTACCGGTGCGCAGAATGACCTGCAGCAGATTACCCGCATGGCTTATGCCATGGTGACTGTATACGGTATGAATGATAAAGTAGGTAATGTAAGCTATTACGATCCGCAGGCTGATAATACATTTACAAAACCTTATTCGGAAGAAACATCCAAGCTGATCGATCAGGAAGTACGCGCACTGATCGACGATGCCTACATCCGTACAAGGACCCTGCTCACCGAGAAAAAAGAACAGGTGGCCAAACTGGCGGAGGCATTGCTGGATAAAGAAGTACTGTTTCAGAGCGATGTGGAAACACTGATCGGAAAACGCCCCTTTGAGGAGAAAAAACCATTGGTTGAGAATACAGAAGGGAGCGAAGGTAAAACCGGTGAAATATCTGCCGGCGTACCTCCTTACGACAGCGACGTGACCAACAACGCACTGCCTAAATAAATGTAAACCTGCGGGCCCGGTCGGTACAGTGAACAGTTAAATGTCTCGCTGGCCTGATCTGGCCCGCATCATTTTATAAACTCTCGGAGATGTTTTCGCCAGCCAAAGAGAATATACTGAAAAAAATAAGGGAGGCATTGAGTCAACCCACACCGCAGCCATTTCCGGCCAGCGAGGGTAGCGACTCGGTGTATCAGCCCGTATCTCAGGAGCTGGAAGTGGAATTTGCAGAACAATTTGGTAAGCTGCAGGGACGATTTGTGTATTGCATCAATCAGCAGGAACTGGCCTTTCAGCTTGGCAGCCTGGTGAGAAAGATGAACTGGCAAAAAGTGTATTGCATAGAAGAAGAACTGCTGCAGCGTACGGGAGCCAACCTGGGTGAAACACATGTGACGACTGGTCTGGCCGATTGTGATGTGGCTATCACCGGTTGCGAATGCCTCGTGGCCCGCACCGGTTCTATCGTCATGAGCGCTGCACAGCTTAGCGGGCGCAGCACCAGCGTCTATGCACCGGTTCATATCTGTATTGCCGGTATGAAACAACTGGTGCCCGATGTGAAAGATGCCCTGCAACTGGTAAAGGATAAATATGGTGCACAACTACCATCGCTGATCACTTTTGCTACCGGCCCCAGCCGCACAGCAGATATTGAAAAAACACTGGTAGTAGGTGTGCATGGTCCGCGCGAAGTGTATGTTTTCCTCGTTGAGTCCTGAAAGCTATTATTGCCGATCTTATTTTAATAATTATGAGTACTCCTGCCATTTACGCTCTTTTTGTATATGGGTCGCTGAGAAGCGGCTTTCAGAGCCAGGCTTATGAATACATGAGCCGGTACTTTAATCTTGTGGGAAATGGTCGTGTAAAAGGTCGTTTGTATGATCTGGGAGAATATCCGGCGGCATTGCCCACCACAGAAGAGCAGTTTATTCAGGGCGAACTGTATCAGGTAAAAAATCAGGATGAGTTTTCATACGTCATAGGTCAGCTTGATGATTATGAAGGAGTGCTGGTAGAGGCAGGGGAGGCACCACTTTACCGCCGGGAAATAGCCGTTGTGGAAACAGCGCAGGGACCTGTTGCTGCATGGGTATACTGGTATAATGGTGATGTAAGCGGCAGGCCGTTTATTCCTTCCGGCGACCTGCTTCAGTACCTGAGTCAGCGCAATGGGTAATATTTTGCAGAAGGCTACTTACTAAAAATGGATATCCCCACAAATAAGAAAATATACTTTCTCTCCGATTTTCATTTGGGTGCACCCAATCATGCTGTGAGTCTGGAACGTGAAAAACGAATCGTTCAGTTTTTGCATGAAAAAGCACCCAGTGCTGCCGAAATATTTATTGTGGGCGATATGTTTGATTTCTGGTACGAATACCGGCAGGTAGTGCCTAAAGGATATGTGCGGTTATTGGGCACGCTGGCACAACTTACCGATGCAGGTATACCCATTCATTTCTTTGTAGGTAATCACGATATGTGGATGCGTACCTATCTGCAGCAAGAATTGAATATTCCCGTTTATTTTGAACCAAAAGAATTTGACCGCAATGGCCTGCGCCTGCTGGTAGGGCATGGTGATGGTCTTGGTCCCGGCGATCATGGCTACAAGCGACTCAAAAAGGTTTTCCGTAACCCTGTATGCCAGTGGCTGTTTGGTATTTTGCCTCCTGTAGCCGGCATGGGAATTGCTAACTTTATGAGCCGGCGCAGCAGAGCGCAGACAGGCACCACAGAAGATACATTTCTGGGAGAAGAGCGGGAGTGGCTGGTGCAGTATTGCAGGGAGAAAATGAAGACCACCCATTACGATTACTACATTTTCGGTCACCGGCATCTGCCAATAGATTTTGACCTGGGCAGTAATAGCCGGTATATCAATTTGGGTGACTGGATCAATTATAATACTTATGCTGAGCTGGATGGGCAGCAGCTGCAATTGCTGTCATACACCGGTCAGGAGCACAAGATCATTCGTAAATGATGAAACAACTCTGTCTTTTACTGTTACTGCATGGTTGGCTGGCTACAGCGGCTCAGTCAGACAGTTTGTTTATTTACGAAAAAACAATTTCCGGTGATATTGCCAGTTTTGCTGTCGACAACCTCGATAACCTGTATTTGCTCAACAGTAATAATCAATTGAAAAAGATGAATGCCGCCGGAGATTCGCTGGCAGTATTCAATGATGTGAAAAAGTATGGGCAGGCCACATTGATTGATGTCTCCAATCCGCTGAAGGTTTTATTGTACTACCGCAATTTTGCCAGTATTGTGATGCTGGACCGCCTTCTCAATGTGCGCAATACCATTGACCTGCGACGCTCCGGTATATTACAGGCCCGTGCCATAGGTCAGTCTTATGACAATAAAGTGTGGGTATATGACGAGCTGGAGAATAAGCTCCGCAAAATAGACGAAGATGGAAAGTTGCTGCTGGAAACACCCGATTTCCGTCAGCTATTTGGCGAAGCGCCCTCTCCGCAGCTTCTTTTTGACCAGGAGCAACTGGTCTATCTCTACGATAGCACCAAAGCTGTATTTGTATTCGATTATTACGGAACGCTTAAAAATAAGATACTGATAGCCGGCTGGCAGAATATGCAGGTGACTGGTAAATATATCTTCGGTTCACGGGGTGATACGCTCTACCGCTATGATATCCGTACATTCAGGGTAGATGAATGGCAGTTGCCGGAACCACTCCGTAATAACCGTCTCTTTCATTTTACCAATACAAGGCTCTATGCACTGAAGCAGGACGGGATAGAAATTTACCGTTTTGCCCGGTAAATGCAGGAGAGAATTGATATTTTTGTATTCTAAGATTTCCTCCTTACAATGAATGATTTCCTGGATAAAGTATTTCTCGATAATTCCATACGCACCTACATTACTGTAGCGTCTGTTATTTTCTTTATCCTGCTGATCCGCCGATATGTAGCCCATCTGGTAGCGGCGCTTATTTTTCAGATCGTGCGCTCTATCTGGAAGAATGTAGATCAGCGGTCGTTTACCAACCTGGTAATAAAGCCGCTGGGAGGTTTCCTGGTGATCCTGGTGTCCATTATTACTCTTCACAAACTCCAGTTCCCCACGCTGCTCGATGTGGATATTTACCGTATCACGCTCAAGGAGCTGATACATATGATGGCCACCATCCTGCTGATCATTGCTTTTATAAGGCTGCTGCTGCGCATGATCGATTTTTTAGCGATGATCCTGCATACAAAGGCAGATCGTACACATGACTCTACCGACGACCAGCTGATTGTTTTTTTCAAAGACTTTTTTAAGGTCATACTCTCTATCATTGGCCTGCTGATGATCCTCAAGTTTGCATTTGGCTACAACATCAGCAACCTGCTCACCGGTCTCAGTATCGTAGGTGCGGCCATTGCACTGGCCCTGCGCGAAAGCCTCGAAAACCTGATCGCTTCGTTTATTATCTTTTTTGATAAGCCTTTTACCATGGGTGATGTGGTGAAGGTGCATGCTTTTACCGGCACTGTAGAAAAGATCGGCCTGCGCAGTACCCGGATACGTACCGACCAGAAAACGTTTATCACGGTGCCCAATAAGCAAATGGTAGACAGCATTCTTGACAATCTGACGCAACGCACACAACGCAAAGGGGAACTGCGGCTCGAAATAGGCGTCAGCACTTCGTCAGCAAAAGTACAGGCACTGGTACAGGGCATTCGTCAGCTCCTCAATCGCCCGCAGGTAGAAAGCTCTACTGTGCTGCTCAATGATATTCACGCCAACTCCTTTACCATACTGGTTGATTATTTCACTGCTCCCACCACCCTGCAGGAGTTCAATGCCAATAAGGAGCAGATCAACATGGAAGTGCTGCAACTGATGGAAAAACTGGATATCGAACTGTCAGGTGCCAGTACCGATATCAAAATACTTGCTACGGAGCCATCTGCTTCGGTGTAAGTGCTTCGCCCAGGTCTTTGTCAAAAAGACCAGACTTGCCGTATTCGACAACACGTCCCAGTTCCTTTCCGTTTTTGAAAGCAATGATGGTAGGCACATTTTTCACACCCAGGGTCTGAGTGAGGTTGCCGAGTGTCTGTTTGCTGCGGTCAACACCTACAATAGTGAGCTTCTGTTTGGAGTAACCGGCGGCATCGAGCAGGAAAAATAACCGGGGCACTACAAAACGGGAATCTTCGCACCAGGTCCCCATAAATACAAATAACTGAATGGAATCGCCTTTACGACGGAGTATATCCAGTGCCTGGGCATCGGGTGTATAACCCGGTGGGCGTCCTGTATAGTCTTTATTGAATACGCTGTCTTTGAGCAGCCATTCTGCGGTGATAACTCCTTTTACAATCCGGCCACCTTCATGTTCGCGGTCTGCCGTTATCTCTGCCTGACTCTGAGCCAGCAGGGCATTGCTGAGAAATGCCAGTAGTAAGGATAAAATAGTTTTCTTCATAATTGCAGGGTTTGTCTTGCGGGGTAAAATGGCAAGTCACCGGATGACGCAGGCCTTGTGGCCAACGTTGCAAATTAGCAGAAAGAAATCTGAAAAAAGGTTAAAGTGTAGCTTTCAGTTCCAGGAAGAAGGCCTTTATTTTTTCCAGTGAACGGATCATGGCAAACTTTTCTTCGGCCTTTTTATTTTTTTTCAGGTAATCCTTGGCGCCTTCAATGGTGAATTTTCGGCGACGCAGCAGATCGTAGATGAGCTCAAGATTTTTGACATCAATAGGTCTGAAAAAACGGTCTCCCTTTTTGTTTTTGCGCGGTTTGAGAATATCAAACTCTGTTTCCCAGTAGCGGATGAGTGATTGATTTTCGCGAAACATGCGGGCTACTTCGCCAATCGAATAATAGCTTTTCTGAAAAAGGGTTTCATCATCGGGGATATTGACGAGGTCTGCGTTGAGGGCATTTGTTTTGAGAGAGCGTCGACCGCGGGTCGATTTGGCCACAGCAACGGGCTTTGTACGTGTACGTAACGCGGGGGCTTCTTCCTCTTCAAGAACCATTTCTTCCAGTTCAATCAGGGGTGTCTCCGGCTCCAGCTCAATAATAGCCGCAGGGGGTGGCATGGGCTGCACCGGTTTTTGTTCTTCAACAGGTTCCGGCGGTGCTCCAAAATCAAATGCTATTTGTGTCAATACCTTTTTCGCCATGCTGTTAACAAAGATAGGGGGATGATAAAGCGAATGCAAAGGCCGCGCCAATCTGTGGAAAACTGCACAATAAGTGTTAAGTACTAAGTTTTAAGTGGTAAGTAAAGAGAGGCAAGCCCATTATTACTTAAAACTTATAACTTACTACCTATAACTCTAATCAAAGCTCTGATTAGAAGCAGCAGCCTGCTTCAGCAGCCTGTCAAACTGATCGGGGCTGAGATCATTATAGAAGAAATAGATGGGATCGATCTTATTGCCGTTTTTATGCACTTCATAATGGCAATGCGGGCCTGTTGATTTGCCGGTACTGCCTACCCAGCCAATGACTTCACCACGCTTTACTGCCTGTCCGGCATTTACTTTTACCCTTACCATATGGCCATATAAGGTTTCGTAACCATATCCATGCCGTATCACCACGTGATTGCCATAGCCATTGCCCTTGTTGCCGGCAATAGCAACAGTACCGTCGGCAGTAGCATATATGGGTGTGCCCTGTGGTGCCGTAAAATCAATGCCCGCATGCATCTTGGTGGTTTTATAGATAGGGTCGATTCGGTAGCCGAAGCCCGATGCTATCCGGGTCAGATCCTGGTTGCTTACCGGTTGAATAGCGGGCGTATGCGCCAGCAATTTTTCCTTATTCTTGATAAGGCCATCTATTTCGCCGTACGAAGTGGTCTGGGCTTTGATGCGGCTGCTGAGCTGATTGAGTGTGGTGACAATGGAGGCAAAGAGCTCATTGTTCTGCATGCCTTCTACGGTGGCTATTTCCTTGTTTAACTCTATTTCTTTGGCCCGTGCACTGTCTGGTATGGGATCGGCTTCAAAAATAGAGCGGTAGACGTTGTTGTCTCTTTTTTCCAGTTCTTTCATTTGTTGCTCCAGTCCGTCTACCCGTGCACGCACATCCGAATAGCGGTCGCGCAGTTGTTCGTATTGTTGTTTCAGGATCTTTTCTTTGGGAGAGTCTACAAACTGAAAAGCGAGGTAGGAGATAAGGCCGGCAGATACCAGGGCAGCAGCAATGAAACCAAAGGCCCGCAACAGTTTTACCCGAAGCGGCACTTCCAGCTTTTCATAGCGCAGCGTATTGGTATTGTAGTAATACTTTATCTTTTTCATTTGCAGCCTTCTTTCCGCCGTTTTCACGGAGTACAAATGCCAGTCTATTCATTTACCTTTGCCCGCGGCCCGCTAAGCGGGTTCGGGCAAATATAGGCTGTATACCAGCAAAAATCAACCCAAATTACAAGCCCATCCGGCAGGGTTGTGATAGCTGTCTCCTACAGCCGGTAAATTCAAAAAACATGACTTCCAACGAGATACGCAGCGCTTTCCTTGATTTTTTCCGGAAGCGCCAGCATGAAATAGTGCCTTCTGCGCCCATTGTGATCAAAAACGACCCTACCCTCATGTTTACCAATGCGGGTATGAACCAGTTTAAGGACTATTTCCTGGGCAACCGCAAACCGCCTTTTCCCCGCGTAGCGGATACCCAGAAATGCCTGCGTGTAAGCGGCAAACATAATGACCTGGAAGAAGTCGGAGTCGATACTTACCACCATACCATGTTTGAAATGCTGGGCAACTGGAGCTTCGGTGACTATTTCAAACAGGAAGCCATCGCCTGGAGCTGGGAGCTGCTTACCGGTGTACTCAACCTGCCCAAAGACCGCCTCTACGTAACCGTATTTGAAGGCGACCCTGAGCTCGGACTGCCCAAAGATGAAGAAGCTGCTGCCGAATGGGCCAAATGGATAGCTCCTGACCGTATTCTCCTGGGAAACAAAAAAGATAATTTCTGGGAAATGGGTGATACCGGCCCCTGCGGACCCTGCACAGAAATTCATGTTGACTGCCGTAGCGAACAAGAACGCAAACAGACAGAAGGAAAAAACCTGGTGAATAATGACCACCCACAGGTGATTGAGATCTGGAACAATGTATTCATTCAGTTTAACCGTCTCAAAGATGGCAGCCTGGAGCAATTGCCTGCCCGCCATGTGGATACCGGTATGGGTTTCGAACGCCTGGTGCGGGTATTGCAGGGCAAACAATCGAACTATGATACGGATATTTTCTCCGGCACTATTGCCGAAGTAGAAAAGATCACCGGCAGGAAGTATGAATACAGCGACAGTAAAAAAGATATCGCTTTCCGCGTACTGGCCGATCATATCAGGGCAATTTCGTTTACGATTGCCGATGGACAATTGCCTTCCAATACCAAAGCCGGTTATGTGATACGCCGGATCCTGCGCCGTGCTGTACGTTACTATTACTCTTATCTCGATTATAAAGAACCACTGCTGCAGCAACTGGTAAAATTGCTGGCCCTGCAGTTCGAACACGTGTTTCCCGAACTCCTGAGCCAGGAGGCATTTGTGACAAGAGTGATCAGGGAAGAAGAAGAAGCGTTTCTGCGTACCATCGGTAAAGGATTGCATCGTATAGAAGAACTGATTGCACAGGCTCAGTCTGGCAGCAGTGTTATTGCTGGTCCTGATGCGTTTGAACTGTATGATACCTACGGTTTTCCCAAAGATCTGCTCGAACTGATCGCTGCTGAGCAGAAAGTAAGTATTGACCTTGCCGCTTTCGATGCATGTATGCAGCAGCAAAAGGATCGCTCCCGCGCGGCCTCCATTATTGATACAGACGACTGGGTAGATGTAAATAAAGCCGATAAGATCAGTTTTGTCGGGTACAATGATCTGCTGGTAGAAACACAGGTAATTAAATACCGGAAAGTAAAGGCGAAAGGAAAAGAGCAATACCAGTTGGTGCTGGAAACAACACCTTTTTATGCAGAAAGCGGGGGACAGGTTGGCGACAGGGGATACCTCCAGTTTGGCGAAGAGAAAATCACTGTGACCGATACCCGTAAGGAAAATGATCTGATCATTCATTTTACAGATAAACTGCCGGCGGATATCAGTCTACCGGTAACTGCTGCGGTAGAGTGGGAGTTTCGTCTGCACACCACCTACAATCATACGGCCACTCACCTGCTGCATGCTGCATTGCGCCAGGTACTGGGTACGCATGTGGCACAGAAAGGATCGCTGGTATCGCCGGAAGTATTACGTTTTGATTTCTCTCATTTTGCCAAAGTGAGTGAAGAGGAGCTGCGTCAGGTAGAAGAAATCGTAAATGAAAAAATAAGACTGAACCTGCCGGTAGTGATCCGTGAAATGCCCAAGGACGAGGCGCTGAAACTCGGAGCTATGGCACTCTTTGGCGAGAAATACGGTGATAGGGTACGTGTGGTCATCATTGATCCCGGTTATTCAGTAGAGCTTTGCGGTGGCACCCATGTGGGACATACCGGCATGATAGGCCTGTTTACGATCACCGGAGAGTCGGCAGTGGCTGCTGGTGTGCGCAGGCTCGAAGCAGTGACGGGACCTGCGGCTATACGGTATGTAGGCGAGAGACTGGGACAATACAAGAGTGTAAGTGAACTGCTGAAAACAAAAGATCCGTTTAAAGCCATCGAGAAACTGATAGACGATAAAGCTGAGCTGGAAAAAAAGATAGAACGCCTTGAAGCGCGACAACTGGTAGGTATTCGTAACGAGTTGCTGCAGAAAGATGAGATCATCAACGGTATTACATTCATTGGCGATATCATTGAAGTGGATAAAGCTGACTCGTTGAAAAAACTCTGCTATGATCTGCGCAATAATCTCAACGATTATGTGGCCGTGCTGGGTGCCAACATCGGAGGTAAACCTTTTATAGCTGTTGGCATTTCCGACACCGTGGTAGCTGCACGTGGACTCGATGCCGGTAAGATCATTAAAGAACATATTGCACCGCTGATCAAAGGTGGTGGCGGCGGACAAAAGAACCTGGCTACTGCCGGAGGGCAGGATGCGGGGCAACTGCAGGCGGCTATTAATGCGGTAAAAAGCTTGCTGGAGGCTTAATAAGGGTGGCGTTTCTCCCTTTGCTTCTGGGGTTGCTTATAGTCTTTTGACTCCATATATATTATGATCACATAGATGATCACAACGGAGCATAAGACAATGCATCCAATAGAAAGAATCTTCAGCATAAGGGTGAGCAGTTCGTTTGATGACGATGTCAAAAATGCTGATTTATTTGCAGAAAACCGCTTAATAGGGAGATGAAAAACCCCTAGTATATATACGCATGAAGCCAGTTTTCACTACAGAAAACCTTTATTTCAGCAGGTTTGTACCGGCAGATGCGGACAGTGTACTGGAACTCAACAGCGATCCGCTTGTTACCCGTTTTACCCACGATATAATTTATACCCGAGCACAGGCAGAGGAAGTAGTAAACCGTTCTCTTATACCTCATTACGAACAGTATGGATATGGCCGCTGGGCTGTACGGAGAAAGTCCGATGACCGGTTTGTTGGCTGGTGCGGACTTAAATTCAGGCCTGCCACTGGTCTGATTGACCTGGGTTATCGCTTCATCAGTCAGTTTTGGGGGCGTGGATATGCCACCGAAGCTGCCAAAGCTACGACCCTGTATGCGTTCAATGAGCTGAAAATCAGTCTTCTTACTGCTGCAGCAGAGCCGGAAAATACGGCATCGGTCCGGATTCTGACCCGTTGCGGGTTTCAGGAAACAGGTTACGGAGAGGTCGATGGCTTTCCGGTTATCCTTTTTCAGTTACATTCATTACCCCTGTGATGACCGTTTATCCGAAAAAAAGCTTTAACATTTCCGAAACGCTTCGTATTTCCGGGAATGTTATTATATTTGATCTACGAAACTTAACGTAGTTAATATAATCAATCAATCAGACAGCGTATGAAACAAATTATGAAACGGTTCTCTCTGGCACTGCTGGCACTGGGAGTCATGACACCGGCAACATTGCTTGCGCAGCAGGAAGGGAAAGACAAGGATGCCAAGGGCAAGAAGGAAGCCGAGCAGATCATCATTACCCGTAAGGGCAATTCGGATGGCAAGCTTGTGATTGAATTGAATGGCGATAAAGTGATGGTAAATGGAAAAGAGTATGATAAGAATGATGACGGTGATGTTACCGTACTGCGCAACAAGATAAAAGATGTATGGGCTTATGGTGGCGGTGGAACGCAGGTATTCAGCACCAAACCTTTTCAATCATACAATAGTTACCTGGGCAATTATTCGGAAGACCGGGCTATGCTGGGTGTAACTACTGAAAAAGAGGACAAAGGGGTAGTGATCAATGAAGTCACCAAGGAAAGCGCCGCAGAAAAAGCTGGTCTCAAAAAAGGTGATATCATCACATCAATTGATGGTAAAAAAATTGAGGATCCCGATGACCTGACAAAAGCGATCCGTGATCATAAACCCGGCGATAAAGTATCTGTAGGATACATTCGCGATAAGAAAGAACAGAAAGTAACAGCAGAACTTACCTCCTGGAAAGGTGTTATGGTATACTCAGGTGTTCCCAACTTTAATTTTAATGTGGACGATCTGAAGCTTGACCGCTTTTTCCCCAATGGTATCGAAACTCCCCAGGCCCGTTCATTCAACCAGTTCCGGACAGCTTTTGGTACTCCCCGTCTGGGAGTATCTATCCAGGATGCAGAAGATGGTAAAGGTGTAAGTGTACTGGAAGTAGATGAAGATGGAAATGCCGCCAAAGCCGGCCTGAAAGAAGGTGATGTGATCACCGAAATAGATGGTAAGGCTATCAACGGTGTGGATGAAATGGCCCGCGCCATACGTGACAATAAGGATAAGATATCTGTAAAAATGAAATATCTCCGCAATGGTAAAGCCGAAACGGTAGACCTGAAAATACCGCGCAAGCTCAAAACAGCTGACCTCTAATTCGCTTATACATATACATCAGGCAAAAGGCCCTGCCCTGTTGAGGGTGAGGCCTTTGTCATTTAAGCACCTCCCGCCTTCAACCTTTCACCTCATACCTCATTTTCGTATCCCCCCTCCCGCCGAAATGAGCTATTTTTGTGGATTCTGAAACTATGGTATCCAACCCCGCTTACGAAACGGTTATAGGACTGGAAGTGCATGCACAATTGCTCACACAAAGCAAGTTGTTTTGTGGCGACAGCATTGCCTATGGCGCAGCACCCAATACACATGTAAGTCCCATCACCCTGGCACATCCCGGCACGCTGCCGAAAATGAATAAAAAGGCTGTGGAACTGGCCATCCGTATGGGCCTGGCCTGCCACTGCGAAATAGAACGGCATAATTATTTTGCCCGCAAAAATTATTTTTATCCTGATCTGCCCAAGGGGTATCAGGTATCGCAGCATACAACGCCTATTTGCAAAGGCGGACACGTTACTATCCGTACAGAAAGCGGTGAGCGTCCTGTCCGTTTAAATCGTATTCACCTCGAAGAAGACGCCGGCAAAAGCCTGCACGATGTGTTGGATACGGATAGTTGTATAGACCTGAACCGTGCAGGTACGCCGCTGATAGAAATTGTAACAGAGCCAGATCTGCACAGTGCAGAAGAAGTATCGGCTTATCTGACGGAATTGCGCAAGCTGGTTCGTTATCTCGGTGTCTGCGACGGCAACATGGAAGAAGGAAGCCTGCGTTGTGATGTAAATATTTCTGTTCGCCGCCAGGGCGAAACCCGTCTTGGCACCAAGGTAGAGATCAAAAACCTGAATTCTATCCGCAATGCGCGTCGTGCTGTAGAAGCAGAGTCGCGCAGGCTGATTCAAATGCTGGAAAACGGGGAGCCCATATTACAGCAGACCCGCAGTTTTGATGCAGCAAGCGGTACCAGTTTTGCCACACGTGAAAAGGAAGACGCAGACGACTATCGCTATTTTGCGGATCCCGATCTTACTCCTTTTGCACTGGAAGAGTCGTTTATCGAATCTATCCGGGCTTCCCTGCCCGAGCTGCAGGAGCAGCGGGTGCAGCGGTACATGAATCAATGGAGTCTGCCGGATTATGACGCACGTGTTATTACCGACGACAAGTCGCTGGCCGATTATTATGAAGAAACAGTAAAAGCAGGAGCCCTGCCCAAGCCGGCCGCCAACTGGATACTGGGCCCGGTAAAATCGTGGCTGAATGAGCAGGATAAGGAGATCAGTGATTTTCCCCTGACGCCGGGAGCACTTGCGGCTCTGCTCAAAATGGTAGATGCCGGAGCATTGAGTTTTTCAGCAGCATCGACCCGGCTGTTTCCTCACTTGCTGCAGCATCCTGCCGAAGCTGCTGCTGTTGCGGCGCAGCAACTAAACCTTATTCAGCAATCAGATGCAGATGCCCTGGCACCGCTGGTTGATGAAGTGCTGGCACGTTATGCGGATAAAGTGGCAGAATACAAAAAAGGGAAAAAAGGCGTACTGGCCCTTTTTGTAGGAGAAGTCATGAAGCGTTCAAAAGGCAAGGCTGACCCCCGTGTTACGAATGAGTTGCTGCTGGAGCGGCTGAAATCATAAGTCATTTAGATATTCAATTTCAATAACTGTATATGCAAATAAGCAAAGTTCTGATCCTGCTGTGTGTGGTGGCATTGTCGTGCACACATAAAGCCGATGAAAAAGGATTTGTCGTAAAAGGAAAGTTACAGCCGCGTACAGGCAAAATGATTTATCTCGAAAAAGTACCTGCAGCATTGACGCAGCCCAGTGTGGAAGATTCATCAGCGATCGGTGCAGATGGAAGTTTCCGGCTTAAAGCAGCAGCCGGTGAGGCCGTGATTTTTAATCTGCGGATTGATCAGAGTCGTTATCCTTTACTCTCACTGGTCAATGATACCACGCAGGTAGAACTGGATATACGCATGCGGCCAGATGACTCACAGTTTCCCGAAAACTATACGGTCACCGGATCGCGTGGCAGCCAGGAATTGAAAGACTTTGTAACCGGTTTCAACAACCGTCTTATTGAAATACATGGCTTGATGCAGCAGTCAGACAGCCTGTACAATAGCGGAGCCTCAGACAGTGTGCTTGCGCTGCATGCAGACCGTCAGGCACAGCTGGCTTCTTCGCTGCAGCAATTTTCGTACGATGCTATCGACAGGTCGGCAAATCCGGCCCTGGCTATTTTCGAACTGGGTTATTATGAATCAACAGCAGGAGGTACAAATTATGGACTCGCCCGTATGGATGCCGATAAGCTGAAGTCGGTCATGAATACTATTACGACAAGTTATCCTGATCATAAAGTAGCGGCTGCCGTGAAGGCTAATATCAATAAGAGCCTGCAGGCGCAGGCTACCAGTGTATCATGGGTAGGAAAAGAAGCGCCTGACTTCACCATGCCGGATGCCAATGGAAAAGAAGTTAGCCTGAGTTCATTCAGAGGAAAATACGTGCTCGTTGATTTCTGGGCGAGCTGGTGTATGCCCTGCCGCCAGGAGAATCCCAATGTAGTCAGTGCATTTCAACGGTTCAAAGAGAGAAATTTTACCGTGCTGGGTGTATCGCTTGATCAGCCGGGCCAGCGCGATAAGTGGTTGAAAGCCGTGATGGATGACAAACTTACCTGGACACAAGTGAGTGATTTGCAATACTGGAACAGCAAGGTTGTAAAGCTGTACGGTTTCGAAGGCATTCCCTACAACGTATTGGTTGATCCGAAGGGAATAGTGGTGGCAGAAGGCCTGCGGGGTAGCCAGCTGGGTCTTAAACTGGCAGAATTGTTAAGATAATATATTAAAGAAATCTGTTGTTGTTTTAACAGACAGATTTGCTGATAATATTTTAATTTTAAGTAAATCATTGTCATGAAAAAATTACTGCTTATTGCCCTGCCCCTGCTGGCGCTACAGGCCGGGGCTCAGAACAATGTGGTTGATGTTGATAAGAACACCAAACCGCTGGACAATCGTGAATTTTATGCGACAGGAGGTTTTCCGCTCAGTGCTACGAAATACGTTAAAGTTACCGGTGGCAGTCCCTATCTCAGCGAAAACTGGATGAAAGGAACAATCGTCACGCCTGCCGGAACAAAATTTGATGGCCTGCGTCTGAAAGTAGACCTGATCGACAATAGTGTAATCTACCTCAATCCGAAAGGAGAGGAAATGATCTGTGTGGCTACTTTAAACAAGATAGCACTGCGCGATACAGTTACTGGTAAGACCTATTTACTGGAAAATACAGACGTAGTTTCCGGTTACACTGGTGACAAAGGCTGGCTGGAACTGTTGAGTGGCGGTACTCTATCGCTGTATAAACAAACCTCAAAGGCTGTTACGGAATCAAAAGCATACGGTTCTTCGATTACCGAACAGCGGATACGGGCCAATGAAAAATACCTGGTAAGTATCGGCGGCGTGATCACACGGATAAAGAAAGTAAAAGAAATAGCCGATCTGGTACCGGCTGATAAAAGGCAGAAGCTGCTTGATCAGATAGAAAAGGAAAAATGGAGCGGCAAAAGAGAAAGCGATTACATTAAAGCAGTTGAATATTATAACAGCCTTTAGATTCACCGTAGAATTTTATAAAAGAAAGGGCCGCTTCAACCGAAGCGGCCCTTTCTTTTAGCATACGATAAGATGAATAACTGTCTAATATTGTCTCACAGATCGTTGGCGGCAAAGCCGCAAACTTTCCCTATGGATTTTCAGTGACCATAAATAAAGAGGCCATCCGCAACGGATGGCCTCTTTATTTATAAATGTGCTGTCTGTAAATTAACGACCCATTACATAATCCAGACCATTGTCATAGTAGTAAAGTGATCCTCCGATCAGTACCAGAACGTCGAGTGAGAAATGGAAACGCTCGTTACATACGGAGAATTTGTTTGATTGACCAGGTTTGGTTCTTACGTAGAAAGGCTGACCGGCAGCATATTCCTTGTTAGTGATCTGCAAAGGAATTTCTGCTTTTGTATTTAAAGGATCAGTCCAGTCGAAGTTGATACTAACGGGGCCGAAATAATCCCACAGATTATTAAGAGAACCAGTAGCTGTGGTAGCTCCGGTTGAAGTGATATTGCTGATCGTGGTGGTATAAGGACCAGCACCGCCTTCAAATGTCTGTGTGTAATTGCCGGCCATTACGCTGATATTAGCAACGTCACCATCGAAGCAGGGGCCTCTCAGGAGGAAAGTCTGCTTGCTTTGGAAGTCAGCAATTTTTACAGAAGGTTCTTCCAGGGCGAAAACGAGGGTATCTTTTCTGCCGGTGTTGTCGTAGGGGGCAAAAATACCCTGCAGCTGGAAGCTGGCCACAGACTGACCTGCAGGAATGGTAACAGAACCGGTAGTGTTGCTCAGGCTGTAGTGTGTGCCCGCGGTTGCTCCGGTAGGGCTGCTTACGCTGAACTTTACAGTACGGTCTACATTTTGTACATCTGTGGTACCGATGGTGATAGTAACCGGTGCTGCAGCTGCAGAACCGATTTCATAGCTCTGGGTAGAACTGCCGGCAAAGTGTGCCAGTGGTTCAGGAATCTTTGTTTTGTAAGGATCAAATTTATCACAACCGGCAAAAATAGTGGATCCTGCGAGCAGGATAGCCAGTGCGAATTTTGAAAGATTATTTTTCATAAATGGTGTTATTTAGTTTGTAATGAATAGGGAAGGAGGGGTATTGGCTACCCCTCTTTCCATGCTATTAATAACCATCGTTCTGAACCATGTTGGGGTTTGCGAGCAACTCATCCTGAGGAATCGGCATCACAAAACGAAACGAACCGGCGGCAAGTGTCTGCCAGGCAGGGTTTGCGTCAGACGCATTGCGTTGTACGGCCAGGTTATTTCGCTTCAGATCATACAAACGGAATCCTTCAAAGCACAGTTCTTTATAGCGCTCATTCAATACAGCAGTGATCAGGTCAGCAGCAGAACCAAAGGTTTCGTTTACATAACCGGTGATACGTGCAGTACGCAGTGCATTGAGGTCAGCGGCACCAGCTGATACATTGGGTGTAGTCAGCTTGGCATAAGCCTCGGCACGGATGAGGTACATTTCTGCAGTGCGAACCGCTTTAATATCCAGTACGCGACCACCACGAGAAGATGTATAGAATTTATTAACGTAATTGTTGCCATTGCTGGTGCCGATAAAGGCAGCCTTGCGGATATCATCATTGCTGAAAGCGGCAACAAGTTTATCAGAGGGAGCAATATAAATAGCGCCACCCGTTGTTGTCCACATAGAGCCGATAGCAGAAGAAGTAAGGAACTGAATACGGAAAAGAACCTCATTATTGGTCTGATCTGTCCAGATACCATTGAAATCAGCACCTGTAGCAAGAGGTTTTACATTTGAGTTGATTACTTCTGAAGCATAGGTGATGGCACCCTGATAATCTCCTTTGTAAAGAGCAACACGCGCCTGGAAGGCAGCAATGTTAACCTTATTGAGAACAGTATCGCGGAAATTGGCGGGTGTTACAGCAGGCAGCAAAGCCTTTGCATCAGCCAGATCTTTTTCGATCTGCGTCATAACCTCACCCATTGTTCTGCGGGTGGGTTTTGCCAGCGGATCGCTTTCCAGCATAATAGGTACACCTTTGGGATCGTTGGCAGTATAGTTTTTACAGAATGACTGTAAAAGACCAAAGTGAGCCATGCCACGCAGACCCAGCAGATAACCGCGTACGATATCTTTTCTGGGAATCTGATCTGCGCTGATCTCCACCACATCAATT
This sequence comes from Chitinophagaceae bacterium, assembly GCA_047600605.1. GTDB lineage: Bacteria > Bacteroidota > Bacteroidia > Chitinophagales > Chitinophagaceae > CAYMZZ01. The sequence goes on from JASGKK010000003.1 coordinate 1,015,283, forward strand.
TTGGGCAGTACCCGGTTGACCTGATCGATCAGTGAATAATAGCCGTAATAACCGGCAATTACTGCGCCACCAGTAGTACCATCGGCACTATACTGATAACGATATTCAAGAGCTCCCTGACCGGAGTTATCTGCACCCAGTTTGGCTTCATCTGTTACCAGGGCGCTTTTATACATGTCATTTGCAAATGTACCATAGCGGCCATAGGCTTCATTTACACCTTGCTGAACGTGGGTAAACGTTTTGAACGCGTTGGCTTCGCTGATAACATCCGGGTCATCTTGCTGCAGCTCTTTTTTACAGCCTCCCAGCAGCAGAGCGGCTGAAAGCATGTACAGGCTATATTTCTTAAGTTTCATGTCTTCGTCGGTTTTAAGAATTAAAAAGTAACAGAGATACCACCTGTGAACGCACGTGGGTTGGGGAACTCACTCAGGTTGATGTTAACAGGACCTGCTTCAGGATCCATGCCTCTCCATTTAGTCCACATATACAGGTTAGTACCCTGTACATATACTTTCAGGTTAGAGATAAATTTCAGTTTGCTGATAGCAGCAGCAGGCAGTGTATAGCCCAGTGTGATATCACGCAGCCTTACGAAAGAAGCATCGTGGATCAGTTTGGATGAGAAGTTAGTACCATAAGCAGGGCTCGGTGTACTTACAATGTCACCAGGTTTTTGCCAGAACTTCAGATCAGCAGACTGGTTGTAACCATTGTAAAGGAAACCTACAGGGTTTTCTACGAAGTACTCCAGGTTATCCATTTTGTAAGCGCCATCCTGCCAGCTGAACAATACAGACAGATCCAGGTTTTTGTAGCGTACAGTAGTACCAAAACCACCTTTCCAGGGGGCTTCCCAGGTGCCAAAATCAGTCACAGAGTTGCCAGCTGCATAAGCAGTGGTAACCTTGCCGTCGGCAGTGTAATAAAGCGGCTGACCAGTAGCAGCGTCAACACCAGCCCATTTCACTTCGTAGTGAGAACCCAGGGGCAGACCTACTTTCAGGAATGAAGTACCACTCTCGTAAGGCGCTTCACCACCCAGTGACAACAGTTTGTTTTTGTTGTAGCTACCTGTAGCGAAGAGTGTCCACACCAGATTTTTGTTACGGATTACGTCATAGTTCACGTTCCACTCAAAACCAGTGTTTTGCAGTTCACCAGCATTTACATCAATGCGGTAACCACCACCTTCAGCGCTAAGAGGTCTGTTAAGGAAAAGATCTTTGGTACGTTTGTCATACCAGTTCAGATCACCATACAGTCTGCGGTTAAACATTTCGAAATCCAGACCGATATTCACCTGATAGGTATTTTCCCATACGGCATCAGGATAGCCAGGATAGCTGGCAAACTGTGTAACGAGACCGGCATAAGCACCAGCACCATAAGTAGCCTGATACAGGTAGTAAGAAGGGAAGTTGTTAGCGTTACCTGCGCTACCATAGCTGGCGCGGAGGTTAAGCACGTTGATGGCATTTACATTTTCCATGAACTTCTCTTTGGTCATTTTCCAGATAGCACCTACAGAGAAGAAGTCCTGCCAACGGCTGTTTTTAGGAAGTTTGGATGAACCATCCTTACGATAAGAACCGGTAATAGTATACTTGTCATCGAAAGTATAACGTGCAGTTGCCAGACCAGAAGCCAGACCTGAACGGAATTTATTACCAGTAAACTGTGTAAACAATTGGTTTACCGCATTACCCTGGGTAACAGCGGCAGGAGTATTAGGTGTGCGGGGGTCAATACCGTAACCTGTTGAAGTGAAGAATTTGTAATTCTCCTGGATATACTCACCTACAGCAGTTATTTCCACATCATGTACATCAGCAAACAGCTTTCTGTAAGTAAGGCTGGGGCGAACGCTGGCGGTATTGAACCTTTCCAGTTGCTCTATCTGGCTACCTTCTCTTGTAGTAATGGTAGATGAAATAGTTCTGGTGTAAGCGTCCTTGGCCTGGTAAACTGTGCTCTGGGTTTCACGGAAGTCAAAACCAGTTACTAAACCGGCAGTGAGGTCTTCAGTGATCTTGTAAGCCATGTTAAAGCCCAGAGTAGCTTTCATCTGATCATTGTAGTTTTTGTCTTTATTGATCAGATCCAGCAATGTAGTGCTGACGTGTTTGTTGGTATTGCCATTGTTCATGGTACCATCGGGGTTATAAGGACGATGGTAGGGAGCGGCAATATTTACTACCAGGAAGGGGTTACCCAGACCATTGGTAGTAGTGCTCTGCTGGAAGCTGCGTTTTGTATAACCGAGGTTGGTAGATGCACTGAAAGTAAGTCTTTCATCGGCATAATCCATATTGTTACGTACAGTTACACGTTTCATGTCTGTACGTGTGCTGGTACCTTCTTCGTTATACAGTGCCACGCTGCTGTATACACGTGTCTTTCCTGTACCACCGGAAAGGGTAAGCTGGTGGTTGCTGAAAGAACCCTGACGGAAGAAATAATCAGACCAGTCAGTGTTGATTCTTGACATAGAGTCATAGATCACATCGGCACGGGCCTGGTCAGCAGAAGAAAGTGCTGCATAGCGGGGATTGTCTTTGGAATAATACCATCCGGGCATGTTCGTATTGGTATTGGCATTGCCACCAAGGAAACGTCCCAGATCCTGCTGAGCTTTGAATACTTCAGCTGTAGTCATGGGGCGGAAAGCAAAATCGGGTTTTGCTTTGATACCCATCTGACCGCTATACTCCAGTCTCATTTTACCACCGGTACCACGTTTGGTAGTTACGATGATTACACCGGCAGAACCACGTGAACCATACAGTGAAGTAGTGGCCGCATCACGGGCGATGTCGATAGAAGCGAAGTCGTTAGGATTAAGGCCCTGGAATACAGAAGCCTCTACGGGGATACCGTCTACGATGTAGAGAGGAGTACTACCACCTACAACTGAGTTGGTACCACGGATCAGGATAGTTGTAGCCTGACCGGGCTGACCACTACCTGTAAGCGCCAGTACACCAGGTGCACGACCCTGAAACAGTTGGTCAAATGAACCTACCGGGCGATCTTCCAGTTGTTTGGCATCGATCTTGTTGGTAGCACCAGCAAATTGAGACTTCTTGGTGCGGGTGATACCCGTAACAACGATCTCATCAAGATCTTTACCTGCAGTAGGTGACATGGTTAAAGAATAAACGCTTCCAGAACCAATGTTAAGGGTCTTGGTCTCAAATCCAAGGAAGCTGAATTCCAGTTGCTTCGCATTTGCAGGAAGAGAGAGCGTGTAAGTACCATCTGATTTTGTAACAGTACCAGTAGGAGATCCTTTTACAACTACCGATACGTTGGGAAGGGGATTCCCTTTGTCGTCCGTGACCGTTCCCGTTACGGTCTTTTGTGCTAACAACGAGCCTGCGAAAAACAGGAACGCTGTTAGTGTCAGTAACAGTTTTCTCATGTGCATCTGAGTTTTAGTATAAATGAAAAATTGCTGTAATTCCTGGGGGAGAATCACAACTGCAATAATAATCAAATTGAAGCACAATTAAGCCTGCCCGAAGCGTGATCTTTTGTGCCTTAAATTGCCTGTTATGATGGCCCGCAAAACAATACCGCAAAAGATTTAGACAAAAGACCGGATTGAAATGCTGCGCAGCCTAACTTTTCCTTTTCTTTTTTGAACCACCCAGGCTAATCAGTAAAGCAGGCAGCAAAACCAGGTTGGTGAAGGTAGCCGTAACCAGCGTCAGGGAAGTTAGCCAGCCCAATGCCTGAGTGCCACCAAACCCACTGAAACTGAATATAATAAACCCGGCTATCAGTACCAGCGATGTGTAGATAATGCTGATACCGGTACTATGAATCGTTTCAATTACCGTGGTCTTCAGGTCATTGCCATGTAAGGGTAACTCCTGTTTATAGTTTACGAGAAAGCGAATAGTAATGTCAATAGCAATACCCAATGCCACACTAAAAACAAGTACTGTCGATGGCTTGAGCGGAATACCCACCCAACCCATCACCCCGGCGGTGATCACCAGCGGAATCAGATTGGGGATCAATGAGCAAAAAAGTATCCGGAAAGACCGGAACAGGTAAAGCATACAAAGGGCGATCAGGATAAAAGCCCAGAAAATACTTTCTTTCAATCCATTGATAATGAATGCACTTCCTTCCAGAAAAGTAATACTGGTACCTGTTTGCTGCACGGTATATTTGGTCGTGTCAAACAGTTGGGCACTACGCTGACTGATGCTGTCCAGTATACCGGGCAAACGGGCACTGCCCACATCGGCCATATTGATACTGATACGTGCTTCCTGTCGGGCACTGTCCATAAAACTGGCTACCAGCTTACTGAAAGAGCCGGCATTGCCATCATCACCCCCCTGCTTCATACGCAGATAAGATACCATGGCCGGCAGATCAAGCTGGCTCGGCATAGAATAATTGTTGCTATCGCCATCAAAAAAAGCCTGTTTGGCAAACTTCAACCCCTCTACAATACTCAATGGACGGGCCATGCTGGGCATGGCAGCAATGCTCGCCGATAGTGAATCGATTCGGGTAAGGCCATCCAGGTCGCGCAGGATACCTGCCTTACTTTTGGTTTTTACCAGTATCTCCAGCGGCATTACCCCTTTAAAATTCTTTTCAAAAAATTTCAGATCGGTATAAATCTTATCTGTTTGAGGGAGATCATCTACGATATAACCTACACTCTTAAGGCGGAAAATACCAGCTACAGCCGCTATCATGATAGCAATGCTGATTCCATAAATGAGCTGACGGTGATTAAGCGACCAGCGCTCCAGCCTGTCGAGCCAGCGGTTGAGTCTCGGATTGTCGAGATACTTCATGTGCCGCGATTTGGGAGCTGGTAAAAAACTGAGTACAACAGGGATCAGTATCAGTGAGATAAAAAACAACACCATGATATTGATGCCCGCCACCACACCAAACTCCTGCAGTATCTCACTACGTGTGAGCGCAAATACCGCAAAGCCAATGGCAGCAGCCAGATTACAAAACAGGGTTACAATACCCATACGACCCACCATGGTCACCAGGGCCTTTTTCGAATCGCCTGTATCGTTGTAAGCTGTATGATATTTATTGAGAAAATAAATACAGTTGGGGATCCCGATCACTACGATCAGTGGTGGGATCAATGCAGTAAGCAGTGTGATCTTATAACCGAGCAGATGCATGGTTCCCATGGTCCAGATTACTCCCAGTATGACCACGCCCAATGAAAGCAGCATGGAGCTGAACGAACGGAAAAACAACAGAAGGATCAATGCAGATAATACCACACTGCCAAACAGGAACCACTTCATTTCATCAGCAATACGTGTAGACAACTCGGTACGGATCAGGGGCAATCCGCTCATATAAATCTCCTGATTCTCCTTTTTGCTGAAACTATCTGCCAGTGTGCGGATGTTTTTTACCACGCTATTGCGTTTGGGCGAATTCATGACTCCCTTGTCAACACTCACCCCCATCATCCAGGCATTTGTTTCAGGATTATACAGCAAGCCTCTGTAAAAAGGCAGACTTAGCAGCAGATTTTTCATGCTGTCAATCTCCGGCTGACTCAAGGTGCGCTCAGGAAAAACAGGAGTGGCCACCAGTTTTTCTGTGGCAGAGTCTTTGAGTAAGGCTACAGCCCAGGGTGCTGCCACTACATTGGTTACACCGGGCGCCTTGCGCAGCGAACGATACAGGGAAGCATATTCATTGAAAAAACCGGCTTCAAAAAAACGGTCCGTCTGCACACCAATCACGAGCAGATTGCCATCCTGCCCATACTTATTCTTAAAAGCCTGGTAGGTGAGATTGGCCGGATGATTCGAAGGGATAGCCCGGCTGAATTCATAACTGAGCTCCACCTTTGAGGCATGATAAGCCATAAAAGCAGAAGCGCCTATCAGCACAATGATCAGGGGAATACGATATGCGAGAATGAATTGTCCAAGCTTACGCCACATAGTATGGATGTTTGGCAAACCAGCCTTCCGGTTTGCATTGGGTGATCCGCAAATGTGCTATGGGAAAAGGGTTACGGAAGCACCCGCTGTTTTCCCCACTTGCCGGTACCGGATATTGATTTCCGGGCGCTGCAAAGAAACGCAAAAATGCCCAATAGGCATTGTACCGGCTTTGCCTACTTTTGGAATGTGAAATCTCTTTGCCTTGCTTTTGTCCTGATCCTCAGCCTTTGGAGTAATGCCCAGCCCGGTCCCCTGGGCAGCTGGCGCGAACATCTGCCATACGGCTCTGCTATTGATCTGGCCAGCATTGGCTCACGTATCATGGTGGCCACGCCCTATGCATTGTTTTCCTATGATCCTGCGACACAGGAAATTGAGCGGTGGAGCCGGGTCAACGGACTGGCAGAAACGGGTATCCGCGCTATAGAAGCAAGTGCCGATGGCAGCAGCCTGTTGATTGCATATACCAATAATAACCTCGACCTGCTTACCGAAAACGATATCCTGAACATACCCGATATCCGGCGCGATGCAGCCGGTCAGCAGGCGCTGATCCACGAGATTTATCCGCGGGGCAGCAATTATTATCTGTCAACAGACCTGGGTATCATCGTTGTTGATGCGCAGGCACAGGTTATCAGGGATACCTGGCGCCTGGGGCCGGGCGGTACCGGCATAACGGTCACTGCCCTCACTGCTACTTCCACTCACTGGCTGGCTGCAACCACCAGTGGTTTACTACAAGCCCCTCTTAGCGGAATAAACCTCGCCGATTACAGAAACTGGCAACAACTGAGTGGAAGTAACGGACTCCCGGCCGGACCCTGCACCAGCGTTGTGCGGCTCAATGACCAGAGCCTGGTACTATCAGGCAATAGGATCTACCAGGAGCAGCAGGGCCAGTGGAACTCTTTTTATCAGCCAACTGCAACCATTGAGTTTATGCAGGTCAGCAATACTCTGCTGACGGTAGCAGAGCGTGATGCCGGTAACCAGGTGTTTATTACCACTATCAATGCTACGGGTACTGTTGTCTCCCGTTTGCAACATCCGGCTTTGCTGCGCGTACCCCGCCGTATGATCTGGCAGCATACCGAAGCATGGATAGCAGACAGCCTGCAGGGACTGATTCATTATGAAAATGGTAATTTCTCTCCTGTAATTCCCAACTCACCACTGACTGTAGCCACCGGGCAGTTGTTATATACCCCATCCGGATTTTTTACTGCCACCGGCGGCGTCACAGCTGCTGCTGCTGTGCCGGCCGCAAGACCGGGCTCCTACTCACGTTTGGTAGCAGGGGAGTGGAGCAATCAAACGGCTTCTTCGCTGCCCGCACTCGATTCGCTTCCGGATATACAGTCACTGGCCTGGAGCAAAACAGGCAATACACTCTATGCCGGTTCATATGGTGGTGGCATAGTTGCTGTTGACGACAACAACCGGGTAATTGTATTCAAACAGGGCTACCTGGAGGCCGACCGGTCAAATCCTGCACAATACAGAGTGGCGGGTATGGCGATTGATCAGAACCAGGATCTGTGGATCAGTAATGCGGGGGCAGGCAATCCACTGGTACTTCAGCAAAAAGACGGGCAGTGGTCCCGCTTTCAACCCCCTTTTATACTGACCGGAAACAGTTTTGGAAATATTACCATCGACAATAATAATTTCAAATGGATTGTGCCGCTGAGCGATCCCGGTCTTGTCTGTTATAATTCCGGTTCCTCAGCAGCAACCGCTGCAGACGATCAATGGTTGTGGTTACGTGCGGGTACAAACGGCCTTCCGGACGATAAAGTGTATTGTGCCACAACCGACCGGCAGGGTTTTATCTGGATTGGAACAGCTAACGGCATCGGACTACTCACCTGTGCGGCAGATTTGTTTACTGCACGTGGCTGTACCATGATACGTCCTATAGTGGCCGCAGGAAGTACAGGAGCTTATTTGTTTCAGGGAGAGCGGGTGCAATGCATCGCGGTGGATGGAGCCGATCGCAAATGGGTGGGTACTACCAACGGCGTATGGCTGCTCAATGCAGCAGCAGATACAGTGATCAACCGGTTTACGGCTGCAACCAGCCCTTTACCTGGCAACGACGTTAAAAACATCAATATAGATCCGCAGACGGGCGAAGTGTTTTTTCAAACCACCAATGGCCTGGCCTCTTACAGAGGTACAGCAACGGAAGGCGGCCGGCGCAACAATCAGGTAATCGTATTTCCCAATCCGGTACCCCATGGCTACAACGGACAGATTGCCATCCGCGGACTCGTGGAAAATGCTTTTGTAAAAATTACTGAACTCAATGGCCGCCTCCTGTACCAGACGCGTGCACTGGGAGGTCAGGCTATCTGGAATGGCCGCGATGCACGGGGCAATGCAGTGGCTACGGGTGTATACCTCGTGCTTGCAACAGACCATACCGGTAAAGAATCAGTAGCAACACGTATTGTTGTCGTGAAATGATTAACTCATGAGTGATAAACTGCACCATACACACGGCATTGTTTTGCGTACCGTCAGGTATGGCGAAACCAGTGTGATTGTGACCATGCTGACAGAACTGTTTGGCCTGCAGTCATACCTGGTCAATGGAGTACGCGTGTCGGGAAAAAGAGGAGCCGGTAAGGCCAACCTGTTTCAGCCTACTGCCATACTCGATATGGTGGTATATCATAATGAACTGAAACAGCTGCAGCGCATACGCGAATTCAGATGGGCACATATTTACCAGCATATCCTCACCGATGTGACGCGCAATGCTGTCGCCTTGTTTATGGTTGAATTGCTGGGTAAATGCCTGAAACAACCGGAAAGCAATACGGACCTGTATCATTTTGCAGAAGACTCGTTGTTGCATCTCGACGCGGCCGATAATGCTATCGCGGCCAATTTCCCTCTTTTCTTTGCACTTCACCTGCCGGTTTTTTTTGGATTCCGTATACAGGACAATTATCAACCTTCCTGTGCGATACTCGATCTGCATGAAGGCCGGTTTGTAACAGAGTCGCCTTCGCATCCTGATTTTCTGGAGCAAAAACAGGCATTTGTAACATCACAACTGCTGAAGGTGCAGCAGCCGCATGAACTGCAGGAAATAAAACTCAACCAGGAATTCAGGCGAGCACTTCTGCAAGCCTATCAGCAATACTATGCCTGGCAACTGCCGGAATTTGGTACGTTGCGAACCCTGCCGATATTGAAAGAAATATTGTAGATCATTAATCTATTTTTCGCAGGCGAAGAAAAGTGACTACCTGGTCAATCTGTTCACTGCTCATTTTTTTGGCTACCGCATGGTTTTTGGGGTCCATGCCAATCAGTGCAGTCGTGTGATAGTTGTCGATCTGTATTTTGGTAAAGTTGGGAATGCCATCTTTTCCTTTCGAAAAAATGCCATGACAGCCGGAGCAATGCAGTTTATACAACACCTTGCCTTTTTCACATTTTTCCAGCAGCAACTGCCGGTTGATTTTTGTTACATGATCAGGAATATCATAAGCGGTCTTTTTTTCAGTGAAACATTGCTGAAAAAAAAGGCAACAGGCCGTCAGAAGCAGTATCGTTATAAATGTTTTTTGCATGATCAGTATTCCCCACCCACCTTTCGTGTATTGAGTGCCCTGTTGTCAGACGGCGGTAAACCCGAAGGAGGTATTTCAAAATTAATCTTTTCGGTCAAGGACTGCATAAAGACAATAAGCTCTTTCTTTTCCTGCGCACTCAATTTTAATGAATCGGATGAGAGGGTCTGATTGGGCACATTCAGCCCGCGACCGGCTCCACCGCCTCCATCATAAAAATCAACCAGCTCTTCCAGCGTACGGAATACACCATTATGCATATAGGGATGAGTAAAGGCCGCATTGCGCACAGTACCTGTACGGAAAGCATGTAAGGTTTCTTCGGCAGGATTCACCCCATATCGTCCTTTATCTTCACTCAGTTTTTTATACTGTGCATCTGCAGGAGTGCCCAGTACTTCAAATTCTGAACCGATATAAGGAGGTTTAACTCCATTGAAATGCGGTACAAAATGACAGGTGGCACATTGAGCCTTGCTCATAAACAGATTGAAGCCGCGTATGGCCACCGGATCAACGGAGCTGCCCTCATTCATGGCATCATCAAAGGGAGAATAGTAATGGCTGAAATCGGCATAATAATAGGTGATAGCAGATACAATATGACTCAGCGATACATTCTTTTCCTCGGGTGTATATTTTACAAACTTTTTGAAAGCTGTTTTATAAGCGGCGCAACTCATCACTTTTTTTACTACCTCCTGCTCGGTGCTATTCATTTCTTCCGGATTCTGGATCACATCTCTTGCCTGTCCCTGCAGGGAAATATGTTTGCCATCGAGCATCGAAAGGTGATTGAAAATAGCATTGATCAGCGATGGCGTATTGCGCGGCAGATAGCCATTGCCATCAAAGCGTAAGGGCGTGGCCAGTGTGGTATCGGTAAAATATTCGGTAGGCTTATGACATGAAGCACAGCTTCGTTTATTATTACCAGACAGGATCGGGTCATAGAAAAGCAGCTTGCCCGCCTTTTTGATCTCGCTGAGTATTTCAGGGTCTTCTACCAGCGAAAAGATGCCTTTCGTATTCTGTGAAATAAACAGTGATTTATCGAAGATCGAATTACAATCATTGCTGAGTGCATAATCATTGTAATTCGTTGAATAAATATTGTGGTCGCGTATCTGAGCCTGTGTGATGCGAAACAGGGGATTGACATAATCCCGTATAAAACTGAAATGATTGAAAGCCGAGTAGGCGGCGGGCTGCTGATCCGCAAATGTCAGCAGTTTGTCATACTGCTGCAGGTATTCCGGGCTGATGGGGTATTGGGTAAAATTTTCATTGTACTGGGTGTAAATGCTTTTTACAGCATGCAGCATACTGCGCAGTTCGGGTATTACCCGGCTGGTATCGGGGCATTCAAAACCGGTGGTATAAATCCCGGAAAGATTAAGGAGAAACATGCGGTTGGCCAGGAAAAAATGTTCGAAGCTGCTGAGCTGTGAGGTGATCGAGTCTGCTTCAAAAGTGGCGAGGCTGTCGATCGATTCATGTATAAGCGCCTGCAGGGAGTCGTTGCGGACGATTGGCTCATCGAGATACAATTCGGCGAGAGTAAGCCCGGATCCCTTGCGTTTGTAGGGCGGCTCAAATTTTTCAAATACTTCTGTCTCCCATTCTACCGGCAGGGGGCCATTGAGTTTGCGATAGGCAACGGGTTCAAAGTAGCGCAACCAGAAATCGAGTGTTTTCAGGCTTTGCCTGTTTTGATGAATGGTTGAGCGAATGGCATCGCGTTGTTCTGGTTTGGAAAGATCAGCCTGCCTGATCTGCTGCAGTAATTGCTGCTGTGCCGATTTGAAACCTGCCAGCCGGCTGTCATAGAGCCGCCGGTATCCATCGGGGCTTCGTGTCATGAAAGAAAAGCAGGTGGCTGCAATGATGAGAGATAATATGACCAGAAGAATTTTCATAGCTACTGCAAACGGGTGACCATGCTAAGGTCCTGGCTGCACAACAACACACCTGGTTGCCGGCCGGGTTCAAAGCTACCCAATAAATGTTCCATTTGCAAGGCTTCTGCACCGTTTAATGTGGCCCAGCGAAGCAATTCTTCGAGAGGAATACGGGGTTCGTGTGTACGAATGGTATTTATTTCTGCCAGTATACTTAACTGGTGATTGGAGGCAAGGCTATCCGTACCCAGTACGATACGGCATCCCTGCCGATACAATTGCCAGATATCAGGCAATGCCTTGCTGATATACAGGTTGGCAAGCGGACACAGGCACCACCAAAGCCCGGGCGCTTCTGTCTGCCGGCGCGCCCATTCCACATCGGCAGCAGAGGTACAGGTATTGTGCACCAGCAGGAGTGACTGCTGGCGGTCAAAATGGAGCAGGTTACTTTGCAGACTGCTATGGCCGGTAGGCTGCAGTTCAGATACATCGAGCCCCATGCCGGCAAACAGAGGCGGAAAAGCACCACCGCCGGTAAGGAAAAGCTCATCTTCATCGGCCGACTCCTGGTTGTGCAGGCTCATGATCCTGTTGTCGGAGAAAGCAACGATCTTTTCCCATAATGTCCTCGATACAGAATAAGGAGCATGAGGCGTAATGGATTGCCGGCGCAATGCAGGACCGGTCAACCCGGCAAAACCGCGGTATAGCAATGTGGCCCGTTGCATGCGTTGATTGGCAACCGCAGCCGATAGGCCGCTTACTTCAATAAAATTGTGAAAATGCAGGGGGCTTTCTTTTTTTAAGGAAAGCGTATGATCTGTATTGCAGATATCACCTACGGCCATCACACCATTGGCCAACAGATCATTTGCAGCCTCTGCCACAGAGGCATGAATAGTTTCTATTGAATGTTCACGTTCCTGCATGACACGCCGCACAAAATCGGGTAATCCTGTACCTTCCGGGATCTGCCCTTTCATATGGCTGAGTTCGAGGTGGCAATGGCAGTTGATAAAACCGGGTAGCAGCAGACCTTCCAGCCGCTCTATTCCCTCACCGGCCTCACTGAGGGGTACTATTGCTTCAACAATGCCTTCTTCTGTAGTAATAAGTGCCTGCCCTCCGGCATGCAGCCGGCGGCCGTCAAAAAGACCGTCGGCACAAAACTTTCGAAAACCCATGCTGCAAATTTCGGGATTATTTTACGGATGAGCCGGAATGACGGGTTTAAGTAGATGGTAACGGGGCGCAGGAAAAGAAAACCACTACCTGGAGTGTAAAATATTTTTACGCCGGCACAGAAACCATCCGGTAGTATCTGATGGCCGGAGAGGGCAAAAGCTTAATTTTGCAGCCCTGAAGATTTTGTCATGTTAGATAGATTAGAAGCGATCAATGCCCGGTTTGAACAACTGGGAGTGTCCCTCACCAATCCGGAGATTGTGGGCAACAATAGAAAATTTGCTGAAACCAGCAAGGAATACCGCAGCCTGGAAAAGATTGTTGTAGCCTATAAAGCCTATCAGCGGTTGTTGGATGATCTGGATTTTTCGCGTGAAGCCCTGAATGGTGGCGACGATGAATTGCGTGAACTGGCCAAACTGGAACTGCCCCAGCTCGAAGAGCAGAAAACACAACAGGAAGCGGCCATACGCCAGCTATTGATCCCCAAGGATCCGCAGGATGATAAGAATGCCATACTTGAAATCAGGGCCGGCACGGGTGGTGATGAAGCCAGCCTTTTTGCCGGAGACCTGTTGCGTATGTATATGCGGTATTGCGAAAGAAAGGGATGGAAAACCGCCCTGCTCAGCGAAAATGAAGGTACGGTAGGTGGTTATAAAGAAGTGCAGCTGGAAGTAACCGGCGATGATGTGTATGGTACGCTCAAGTTTGAAAGTGGTGTTCATCGTGTGCAGCGCGTACCGGATACAGAAGCATCTGGTCGTGTACATACCTCTGCTGCTACAGTAGCTGTGATGCCCGAAGCGGAGGAAGTGGATTTTGAACTGAACCCTGCCGATGTAAAGATGGAAACAGCGCGAAGCGGTGGCGCCGGTGGTCAGAATGTAAACAAAGTGGAGACCAAGGTAATGCTCACGCATATTCCTACCGGAACCGTGGTCGTATGCCAGACAGAACGCTCGCAGCTGGGCAACCGCGAAAAAGCCATGCAGATGCTGCGTACCAAACTATACGAAGAGCAGGTACGTAAACAGGAAGACGAAATTGCCCGTCATCGCAAAAGCCTGGTGAGTACCGGAGACCGCAGCGCCAAGATCAGAACCTACAACTATCCACAGGGTCGTGTGACAGATCACCGCATCGGTATGACCCTCTATAATCTCCCCAGTGTAATGAACGGCGAAATAGAAGAGCTGATCGATGCTTTGCAATTTGCCGAAAATGCCGAAAAGCTTACAAGGCAATAAAGAAGAGTTGATTTTTACATATAGAAAAGAACTAAATTTCTGGTGTAAAAATCAACCCTTTATGTTAGAACAAATTGCCTCTCTGGTAAAGCAATACGGACAGGATGCCGTTGTAAATAACCCTGCCGTTGACAATGAAAACAATTCGGCCGTAATGGCTGAAGCCACCAAAACCATCAGTGCCGGTTTCCAAAACCTGATGGCGGGTGGTGGACTACAGGATATCATCTCCATGTTTACCAATGCCGGTTCGGGCGGGCAGGAAGGTGCCGGTGGTATAGGCAATCTGCTCCGTAATCCCGTAGTGGCCATGATGATCGGTCACCTCATCAGTAAGCTCACCACAAAATTCAACATGAGTCCTGCGGCTGCCAGCCAGCTCAGCAATCAGCTGGTGCCCTCTGTAGTGCAGGATATGGTCACCCGTACAGCCAGTACAGCATCGGAAGACGACGGTTTTAATCTCAACAATCTGATCGGATCACTCAGCGGTGGCCAGGCCGATGGCAGCTTCAACTTTCAGGATCTGTTTGCACAGGTAACCAGTGGAGGCGGATCTGCAGATCTGCAAAACATTATCAATCAGGTAACCGAAGGAGCCCAGCAATCACGGAGCAATCAGAATGGCGGCATTGGCGACCTGATAAAAGGATTGTTCAATTAACGCAAACGATTGTATGTTGCAATTCACGCACTGATTTGCCGTATTCACCGGATAAATCATACCATCCAACCAATAATAGTAGGAATATGAAAAAAAGAATATGAACTTTGGAATGATTTCTGCATTATAGTAGATGTGGTAATCAACGCAAAAGTTCTTTGGTACACCGCGTGGGAAGTGTTAAGTAATTTCACAACGTGGAATAAAATCCACACATCGTAGAAAGAAGCTGATAATGAGGTGAAAATACCATGACAAACCTTTTAGAGTTTCATTAACAGCGCGGATAGCACTAATGGCAGTAAATTTGCGTTATAGATTACAACAAAGAGAGTTTCTCAATTCATTATAAAAGCAGTCAATTTTCTCATAAGCAGTTAGTTTTGGTTGCGACCCCTGTTTCTACAGGGGTCTATTTTTTTATAAACCTTCGCCAGCCATATACTGCGCCCAACACAACACCTGCTGTATCTGCAATGATATCTCCTCCATCAAAAGAGCGATTGGGCACCCAGAATTTCTGAACAAATTCCATAGCAATACCATAGGCCACCGATCCGATAGCCAGCCATATCAGTGTGTTGACGCGTAGTTGATTATTATGGAATTTATAAGCACTCCAGGTGAGGTTGAATTGTAATAAGGAAAACAGCCCCACATGTATCCATTTGTCCAGCCAGATCTTATCGAGCCAGTTGGCTTTGGGAAATGCAGATCCCGGAAGAGTGAGGAGCACGGTAATGAGAACAAGCCAGGTAAAGACAGGTAAAAAATAACGGGCAGGATGCTTCACTTTTTTTCGCAATACTAAAGCGATAATTTCAAAAACCAGTCAGCAGATAAAAAGAAAACTATCTGTCAGTAAAAGGAGCCTTATATAAGGCCCCTTTATTAACCAACTATAGAACCAGCGCTATAGTGCGCTGTAACATTTACGTGATGGAGAAGAAATTGGTTTGAGATAGCGTAATTGAGGTGAAAGGCGTAAGGCAGAGGGTAGAAGGTGGGGAAGGTGTAAGGTAAACGGTGGAAGGTAGAAGGAAAGGTAAGATACAGAAGCCTTTGACCTTCCGCCTTCCACTGTTCCCCCTTTTTACAGATTACCGAGCGTATACATCTTTCCCTGCGGTGTGGGGTTGCCGCCTTTTTTCTCCAGCGTGATGGCAAAAGCCTGTGCGCCTGTTGCACTCTTCATAGTGAGCAGCAGTTTTTTACGGCCGATAAAAACATCGTTGGGGATCATACCGGCATCCACTGGCTGTCCATTGATGAGGGCCCAGAGCTGGTATTGCATATGGTTAGGGGGGACCGGCAGATTATTTACCATCAGGTACACATCTTTATTGAGACTGTCCCAGTATACGGTAGCATAAGCGGCAGGGGCTTCGGTTGTACCTTTCATGCCGGCCATTTTCACATGCGGGTTGGAGGTGAGCACCTGCATATCTTTTTCCATATCACCAAGCATATTCATAGCTGAATCTTTACCAGACCGCAGTCCGGCAATTTGTTGCTGCAGGCGATTGTTTTTTTGCTGTAGTGTCAGGTTCCATACCAGGCTAATGACAAGCAGTATGACTGCCACCGCTGCAGCTATGGCCTGCCAGCCGATCCGCCGGCGTACCGGCAGTGACACTACAGGCGCCTCTTCCTGTGGTGCAGCAAAAGCCGCTATCAGATCCTCTTTCAGCACCGGTGGCACAGGCAATGCATGCTGTATGGCTTCGCGCTCCAGGGCTTCCTCAAAGGCCTGTCGTGCAGCCAGCACTTCGGGATAACGGGCACAGACCTGCTCAAACTCGCGCTGCTCGTCTGCAGAGGCCAGCCCCATCACATAGCTTTCGACTATGCCACTTGATATGTATTCCTTTATATTCACTTCCTTCAGCTGATCATCATTCTTAATTGCGTTAATGCGGTTCTGATCCTTGTCTTCACCGTGCCGAGAGGAATATCCAGTACTTTGGAAATTTCCTCGTGTGTATATCCCTGGAAATAGGAAAGATCAATCAAAACCCGGTGTTCTTCTTTAAGTTTTCCCAGTATACTGCGCAGACCCACATCTACAGTTTGCGGTCTGTTGGTAAATGATTGTCCCGCTTCTGTTTCCATAATGGGACGATTTTTTAGCGCATTCTGATAGCCTTTCGAACGGAGTTTGTCAATGGCTGCATTACGCGCCACATTCATCATCCAGGTAAACAGGCGGCCTTTTGCCGGATCGTATGAATCAATTCTCCGCCAGATATTGATAAAAGATTCCTGCAACACATCGCGGGCCGTTTCGGGATCGGGCAATACAGCACTGATCACACCCAGCAAAGCTCCGGCATAGTTATCATAGAGATAACCAAAAGAGCTGTCATTGCGTTGACGCAATAAGACAATAAGCTCCTGTTCACTATATTTTGTGGTAGTGTTCAATGAGTTGGTTAATGGTATAACACACTGCTGCCAGTGCGTCGTACCATACACATATACGTTAAGAAGATAAAACCGGATCTCAGGCAACCACGGCTTCGTAACCGGCTGCATCCAGCAATCCGTTTACATCATCCGGATTATCAACGGTCATCTTAATCATCCAGCCTTCGCCATAGGGGTCATTATTTACCAGCTCGGGGGCGTTGGCCAGGGCGGCATTGAGTTCTGTAACGGTGCCGCTTACAGGAAGAAACAGATCGGATACGGTTTTTACCGCTTCTACCGTTCCAAATACATCACCGGCTGCCAGGGGCTTACCAATGTTCTCAACTTCTACATATACAATGTCTCCCAGCTCACGCTGAGCGAAATCGGTAATGCCAATAGTGGCAACATTGCCTTCGAGGCTGATCCATTCGTGGTCTTTGGTGTAACGGAGATGGGCGGGAAAACTCATAATGAACGATTTATAACGCAAATATGCGCAAAAGGAAATTACAAATGACCGGAAGCCCGGAAGTTTTTTCGCATTTCGCCGGAAAATAGAGGCCGTTCAGCCCGGTTTTCGAGCCACTTGTCGGCTAGCGTTTTACACTACTATGACAGCAGGGTATCTTTGAGCTCCCAATCAAAAGAGGAAATTGTATATGAGAAAAATTGTATTCGTGCTGCTGGCCCTGTTTACCACTCAGGCCATTTTTGCCCAGAAACTGACGGGAGTGGTTAAAGATCAACAAGGTAAAGGACTCGACAAGACTACCGTGTCTTTGTTGCGAGCCAAAGATTCAAGCGTAGCTAAACTGGCTGTTTCAGATGCCCAGGGAAAATTCTCAGTAGAAGCTGCCCCGGGTCAGTACCTGGTCAGCTTTTCACATGTAGGCTATATACCGCAGTTTTCAAAAGTAGTAGACCTGTCTGCCGGCAACCAGTCGCTGGGTGATGTAGTACTGGAAAAGGCCGAAGCTGCCCTGCAGGGCGTAACTGTTACTTCCCAGCGTCCGGTTGTGGAAGTAAGAGCCGACAAAACCATTCTTAACGTAGAAGGTACTATCAATGCCGTGGGTCAGGATGCCCTTGAATTGCTGCGCAAGTCGCCCGGTGTGATCGTTGATAAAGACGATAACCTGAGCCTGGCCGGTAAAAACGGTGTACAGGTATATATAGATGGCAAACCTACCCCTCTCAGCGGAGCAGATCTGGCCAACTATCTTAAGAGTATGCAGTCGAGCCAGATCGAATCAATTGAGCTGATCACCAACCCATCGGCCAAATATGAAGCTGCCGGTAATGCAGGTATTATCAATATCCGCCTCAAGAAAAATAAAACGTTTGGTACAAACGGTTCTGTAAATGCCGGCTATGCAATCGGCATTTATCCGAAAGCCAATGCAGGTCTTTCGCTGAACCATCGTAACAAAAGTGTGAACATTTTTGGCAACTACAATTATAACGTAGGCAAAAATGCAACAACCTTCCACTCCTTCAGCGATCGTTTTGATACCATATTCCGCCAGACAAATAAAATGGCATTTGAGAACAATACGCATGGCTTCAAAGTAGGAATGGATTATTTTCTGAATGCCAAAAGCACTATCGGTGCCGTGGTAAATGGTAACCTTGCCGAAAACGACATTCATACAAAAGGGCCCATGGTATTTACCTACAAGCCTACCAACCAGATCGATCGTACACTGGAGGCGCAGAACAACAATAATATCAGCCGCGATAACGTGAATGCGAATATCAACTATCGTTACTCTGTAGCGGGTGGTAAAGACCTGAGCATTGATGCGGATTATGGATTTTTCAATATCCGTTCTGATCAGTTTCAGCCCAACTATTACCTTACCTATCCGGGACGTGATACCATCAGCTCTGCTGTCTACAATATGATAGCTCCTACAGACATTGACCTCTACTCTGTAAAGGCAGATTATGAGCAGAACTTTAAAGGCGGACGTCTGGGTATTGGTGGTAAGGTCGGCTTTGTGAACACAGATAATGATTTCCGCCGTTACAATGTATACAACAGTGGCAAAGTACTGGATACGCTTAAGAGTAACCGGTTTGAGTATAAAGAGAATGTAAATGCGCTCTATGTAAACTATAATAAAGCTTACAAGGGCTGGATGCTGCAGGTAGGTGTACGTGCTGAGAATACACATTCAAAAGGCACTTCTACCGGTTACCGTCAACTGAACAATGGCGATTATGTAACATACGACAGCTCATTTGACCGCAACTATACCGACTTCTTCCCCAGTGCGGCCGTTACGTTCAATAAGAACCCGATGAATCAGTGGAGTATCTCCTATAGCCGCCGTATTGATCGCCCCGCTTACCAGGATCTTAATCCGTTTGAGTTCAAGATCAATGAGTATACCTATATGAAAGGTAATACGCAGCTGCGTCCTCAGTATACCAACAGCTTTGGAGTGACGAATATTTTCAAATTCCGACTCACTACCTCGCTGAACTATAGCCATGTAAAAGACATCTTTGCACAGCTGCCCGATACCATCGAAAAAACAAAGGGATTCCTGACCAAGAAGAACCTGGCTACACAGGATGTAGTGAGCCTGAGCATAAGTTATCCCTTCCAGTACAAATGGTATAGCTTCTTTGCTACGGCCAATGCCTACTATTCTTATTACAAAGCCAACTTTGGTGGTGGCGACCGTAATATCAAGCAGGGTGTATTCTATTATACCTATTACATGCAAAACAGTTTCACGCTCGGAAAAGGATGGACTGCTGAGCTGAGCGGTTATTATAATGCACCTGCACTGTGGCAGGGTGTGTTCAAGTCAAAAGGTCTTGGTTTTATTGATGCCGGTCTTCAGAAGAGTGTATTCAAAAACAAGGGTAACCTGAAGCTGGTAGTGAGTGATATCTTCCGTACATTGAAATGGTCGGGTTATACCAACTTTACCGGAGCCTACAGTCAGGCAAATGGTAGCTGGGAAAGCCGTCAGCTGAAACTCAACTTCAGTTATCGTTTTGGTAACTCGCAGGTGAAAGCAGCCCGTCAGCGTAAGAGCGCTGTTGAAGATGAAAACAAACGCGCCAACTCTGCCGGTGGCCAGATGGGAGCTCCCGGAGGCAACTAAGCAGTAAGTTCTGGACATAAAACAGGAAAAGATACCCCCGGGGTATCTTTTCCTGTTTTATGGTATAAAGGGCTAAAGGAACTTACTTAGAACTTAAAACTTAGAACCTAATACTTTCCTTTTCTCCTTTTCACCAGTTTGGTTCCTGTTATCCGCACATCTTCCAGGGGGCGGTCGCGGTCGGGGCCGGTGCTGGTGGCAACAACAGAAATTTTTTCAACCACATCCAATCCTTTGATGACCTCGCCAAATACGGTATAGTTGCCATCCAGATGCGGAGTGCCGCCGATACTGGAGTAGACAGCCCGCTGTTCGGCAGGTATTTTTCTTTTGAGCCGGTAGGTTTCAACGGAATCCAGTCCCGCTTCGGTAAACACACGGCCCTGTACAATATAGAACTGGCTGGCGCCACTGGCTTTTTCGGGGTTTGCATTATCGGGCAGGCGGGCAGCTGCCAGTGCACCGCGTTTGTGAAAAAGAGTTGCCCTGAATTCGGCCGGCAGCGTATAGCTGGGACCACCATTACCCAATGGCTGCCTGGCGGGCGCCTGCTTGCTATTAGGGTCTCCCGCCTGAATCATAAAATTCTTTATGACCCGGTGAAAGAGGATACTGTCGTAATAATGTGATTTTACCAGGCGCAAAAAGTTGTCGCGGTGCTGAGGGGTAGAATCGGAAAGACGAACCAGTATATCGCCATAATTGGTTTGTATCAATATATCACGGCGACGGTCTTTTTTGCGGAGCGATACGGATGATTGTGCCTGACCCTGCAGGTAAAGGCAGGCGGCCAGTAACAGGAATAAAGGTTTCATGATGTCCGGTAAATGAGAGATGGTTGTTTTTGATACCGGAACAAATAAACAAAATATAGCCTGAAAGTAGAAGCCTTAAAAACCCTGCTCGTCAAAATAGAGGAGGATATGGTCTTTAAGGAAGTTTTCCTGCTCTATCGGGTTCATAACGGGCATGGGTTTCAATTGCCTGAAATGGGGCCAGCCATCGGCATCCAGTCCCTCCTGTACATAATAACCACTGGGCTGTAGCAGGCGGCATACAGCCACATGCATAAGGTCCTGCTTCTGCTCCTTGGTAAATTTGGGACGTATGTTGCCCAGTTCCTGCATACCAATGAGGAACAGGATGGTTTCCATATCCGGTTTTTTCTCAAAACGCTTTACCAGCCGGGCTTCCAGGTTCCACCAGCGCTGTTGAAGATCATCTGTTGCAAACATGACGCAAAGGTACGGTAATCTGCTACTCCGTAAATGGCGGGCAGATGCAGGTTAGTATCATCAGCGTCAGAATCTTACCTTTGCGCAAATTTCAATTATCATGCTGCAGCTACAGGTTTTGCGACAGGACCCGGAAGGGGTGAAAAAAAAGCTGGCCCGCCGTCATTTTGCCGAGCCGGCCCTTGTTGACCGCATCCTTATACTGGATGACCAACGTAAAAAATTGCAACTGGAATTTGATAACAATCAATCGAAGGTAAACAGTACTTCGAAGGAAATAGGCCAGCTCATGGCAAAGGGCGATAAAGAAGCTGCTGAACTGCGTAAGCAGGAAGTGGCCACACTCAAAGCCACACTGCAACCCATCCAGGAGCAATTAGCTGCTACCGAAAAGGAATTGCAGGATGAGCTGGTAAAACTCCCCAATCTTCCTTCGGACCAGGTACCGGATGGCAGCTCACCGGCAGATAATGTGGTGCTGAAGGAAGGTGGCGTGCAACCACAACTGGCCGCCGATGCACAACCCCACTGGGACCTGATCAAAAAGTATGATATCATCGACTTCGAAACAGGCGCCAAGATTACGGGTAGTGGTTTCCCTTTGTATAAAGGAGCAGGAGCCCGCCTGCAACGCGCACTGATCCAGTATTTCCTTGACTTCAATACAGAAGCCGGTTATACAGAATACCTGCCTCCGTTTATGGTCAACGAAGCTTCTGCTTATGGCACCGGACAACTGCCCGATAAGGAAGGCCAGATGTATCATATGCCGGCAGATTCTTTTTATATGATCCCTACTTCAGAAGTACCGGTTACCAATATCTACCGCGATGAGATACTGAAAGAAGCAGACCTGCCTGTTCGTATGACGGCTTACTCTCCCTGTTTCCGCCGCGAAGCAGGAAGTTTTGGCAAGGATGTACGCGGCCTCAACCGTCTGCATCAGTTTGAAAAGGTTGAGATCGTACAGCTGGTACGTCCGCAGGATAGCTATACAGCTCATCAGCAAATGGTAGATCATGTGGAGCGCCTGTTGCAGTCACTTGAACTGCCCTACCGCATCCTGGCTCTTTGTGGCGGCGATATGGGCTTTACTTCAGCGCTCACCTATGATTTTGAAGTATACAGCGCTGCTCAGCAGCGCTGGCTCGAGGTGAGCTCTGTTTCCAATTTTGAAGCGTATCAGACCAACCGGATGAAGATCCGCTACAGGGATGCGGCCGGTAAAACACAATTGTTGCATTCGCTCAACGGAAGCTCACTGGCATTGCCACGAATTGTTGCCTGCCTGCTCGAAAACAACCAGACCGCAGAAGGTATACGCATACCGCAAAGCCTGGTTCGCTATTTTGGAAAAAATATGATTCAGTAAAATGCAAATAAAGACATCCGTAATAACCCTGATGATTGCAGCAGTATTGCTGACTACAACAACAATGCCGGCATGCCGCAGAAAAACCGCCCCACAGATTGCAGATCGTACCGACCTGCCTGCCAAACCAATGCCGGCTACAATATCTGTGGCCAGTATCGCAGATATAGAAGCCGGAAAACAGATCTATACTGTTGGTAAATGTGTCAAATGTCATGAAGTCAAACCTGTTGATCACTGGACGGCAGAACAGTGGAAGCCTATCCTGAAATCAATGATCCCCAAAGCAAAGCTGGATTCCATACAGCGTGTACAGGTGACGGCTTATGTAAATCTGCATGCACGTAAGAGCTAAGAAACACTGCCCTGTTTTTCCATTAAGATTTTATTAGCATAAATCGTCGTTAAACGAAACCCGCCCCGGCGGGTTTCGTTTTTTTGTTTTGCACATTTGCGATGAACCTATCTCTTTACTAAAACCAGAATCATGAAAAGAAAATTACTTTTTATTTTCAGTATTGCCTGCCTTACTACTGCCACACAGGCGCAAATCGGGAAAGGATCCATATTGTTAGGAGGCGATTTGGGATTCAGCACACAAAAAACGAAACCCATCGAAAATGTGCCGGATACGCGTAAGCTGAACGGTTTTTATGTATCCCCCGCTGTGGGTGTTGCTGTACGAAACAACCTGGTGGTGGGAGGCAATCTGAGCTACGGAACGCAATCAGAAAAAAGGGATCTGAATGATTATTCATCCAAATACAATAGATATGGAGCCGGTGCCTTTGTACGTAAGTATAAGCCGGTCGGCAAAAGTGGCTTTTATGTGTTTGGACAGGCAGGATTACAGTTTAGTTATTCTGATCAGGAATTGAAATCAAGCAACTCACCCATCATTCAAAAGGGGAAAATCACCAATATATCCATAAATGTATACCCGGGTATCAGCTATGCGGTAAGCAAACGCTTCCATCTCGAAAGTGGTTTTAATAACCTGCTCTCGCTGGGCTATACACGGGAGAAAAGTTATCTGGAATCGCCGGGCGCTGTCAGCGGATACACCAGCAATGGATTCTCGCTCAGCAGCAGTCTTAGCAATGCCCAGTCTGCCTTTTATGTGGGCTTCAGGGTATTGCTGAGTAAATAAATAATCATACTTCGGCCATGTAAAAAACAACCCCCGGCAGGAGCAACTCCGTACCGGGGGATTTTTATTAAGGGGAAGCGTCCACTCAGGGTTGAGCAAAACTATTGCGCGGGCCACCCGCTGCAAATACGGCCAGCATCCTTGTTTTCTGACCGGCAGAAAACATATACATACAGGCATCGTCTGAATAATCCATATAGTTCATTGTCATTTCCACAGGTGTGCCACTGCAGGTACTGCGGTGGCCGGCTGCAGGACAGCCATAGTTGGCTGTATTATGGAGGGGAGTATCACCCACCAGGTCATTGCCACAGGTGGCATCGCCCCAGATATGCCGCAGGTTAAGCCAGTGACCCACTTCGTGCGTGGCTGTACGGCCTTTGTTGAAAGGAGCCGCAGCTGTACCCGTACGTCCGCAAGCATTGTCGTCTATGACAACACCATCGGTCGATGAGCTGCCACCGGGAAATTGTGCATAGCCCAGTATACCACCGCTCAGATTACAGACCCACAAATTGAGTTTTGTAGTGGGTGAAGTAGGAGCAATACCCTGTGCATTTTTTTTCATAGCATCATTGGTGCTCCAGCTGGTCTTGGTAGTGCTCTTACGGATCACCTGGTCAAGTACAAACCGTACACCAACATCACCAGACTTGACGCTGTTGTATGTGCTGGTATTGTTATAGTCAGCATTGGCAGCACTGAAGTCTTCATTAAGTACATCGATCTGTGACTGAATCTGGGCCAGCGAAATGTTTTGTGCCGCTGTGCGGTACAGTACATTTACCACCACAGGGATTTCAATGATTCCATTCGACAGTAAGCGCTGCTGCAATGGATTTTTTACAAACTCATCTGTAAATGCTTCAATGAGATCCATGCGCCTGCGCAGACCGGGATCGGTTTTGAGCTGTTCCTCCAACACATCATTAGAGCTACAGCTGCGCTGAGAGGGAGTAAAGCCTTCATCGGTGGTGGGTTCTGTCGGCTCTGTCGCATGCTGATTGGAAGACTTATTACAACTGACGGTAATAAGCAGGCCACAAACAATGGCCAGAAATGCTTTCTTCATAAAAAATGGGTTTTGGTAGTGATAAATAGGTGTCACTAAATATATACCCATTTTTCAAAATACGATCGAGTGTTAGTTAAAAAAGGAAGCAAAAAAGGGTAAAAAACGGGGTTGTCGCAAGGGAGATTTACTGTGTGTAAAGGCTTACCCTTTTATTCATTACATAGAACCACGCAGGCGGTACCAGCGCCAGCAGCATCATACCGGGATAACCGGTGGGCATCTGAGGCGATTCATCATGATGACGCAATACCTGATATTTACGGCTGGCCAGGTAATGATGATCGGAATGACGGCTAAGTTCAAACATGAGCAGACGGCCTACCACATGATCACTGTTCCAGCTATGGGCAGGCATTGCCCGCTCATACTTACCATCTCCCAGGCTGCGTCTGCTCAGACCATAATGTTCAATATAATTGACCGTTTCGAGCAGCAATATGCCAATGGCAGCTGCAGCGAGATAACAGCATCCTGCCAGCCAGCCAAAAAACCAGAAAAGGATAATAATAAAGGTCAGCTGAATAAGTGTGTACTGAACCATCTCGTTGTGCAGAGAAAAAGGGCTTTTACCTTTTTTGCGTACTTCGCGAGCGGCAATCTGCCAGGCACTGATATAACTGAATAAAATGCTGCGGTAGTAAAAATGATAGATCCATTCCCCATACCGGGCACTGCTGGGATCTTCCGGCGTGGCTACCCGCTTGTGATGACCTTTATTGTGCTCCACATAAAAGTGCATATACTGTGAGGTCAGCAGCAGCATTTTTGCCAGCAGTTGTTCGCCTTTGTTGACACGGTGTCCCAGCTCATGTCCCACATTGATCCCAAAAACGCCGCAGGCAAGCCCCATCACCCAGGTACGTCCGGCAATATCCCAGAAACTAAGTAGCGGGTCAGACAGCGAATGCAGGAATACAAACAGGGCAGCATACTGCAAAGGCACAATGCTGTAAAGGATCCAGTCGTAGCGTTGATCATGACGGGCCATTTCTTCTTCGGTAGCTTCCAGGTTCTGCGCATCAGGCGGCAGTAGCAGCTCTGCCAGCGGTATCAGTACCCAGGCGATCAGGAGTGGTATCCAGACCTGCCAGCCGGTAGTCATAAATGACCGGAATATGCCGGCAAACAGCAGCAGGGGTAATGCATATTTGATAAAACGGAAACGCATGGATAAATATAAGGTAAAGGGTTGAAGACAAAAGGTATAAGGAATACTGTATTGTTATCCCATAAATACGGTGCATTGCGGATCTATGAAGTCTTTCACCTTTTACCCTATACCTTCTACCCTTTATTAAACCTTTGGTGACTTCGCAAGTCTTAACACGAAATCCGGATCAATGGCAGTGAATAATCAGTTGAAGAATCAACACCTGCTTTGGCGTGCCGCTTTTGGCCCCGCAATAGAGCATGTACCAGATCTGTCTGTATATACCCCCAAAGAATTTTACAAAGCCCTTGTGAAAGCATCGGACCGAAAGCCGGAATTTATTAATGTAGCGGATAATTACCTGCAGGGCCTGGTAATGGGTATAGAGCAGGAGGGGCGTATACAGCGCAAGGAGCTTACTCCGGATCAACGCCGCGAAATACAACGCCGCTACCGCGAAGGAATAAAAAGTCTTAATCTCAACTGGTTTGGCCAGATGGTCAATAGTGGTGCACAGCTTCGTGAAAAAATGGCATTCTTCTGGCATGGCCACTTTGCCTGCCGCAATCTCAATCTTTTTTATCAGCAGGGATTACTCAACGTGATTCGCAAACATGCCCTGGGCAGTTTTGTAGATATGCTGCGGGAGGTATCGCAATCGGCAGCCATGCTCAATTTTCTGAATAATCAGCAAAACCGCAAGGGACATCCCAACGAAAATTTTGCACGCGAGGTGATGGAGCTCTTCACGCTTGGGCGCGGACATTATACCGAGCAGGATATCAAAGAAGCTGCCCGTGCTTTTACCGGCTGGGGAGCCAATCTGCAGGGCGATTTTGTATTCCGCAAAGGACAGCATGATACCGGAGTAAAGACCGTGCTGGGCCAAACAGGTGATCTCTCCGGTGAGGATGTGCTGGATATATTATTGCAGCAGCGGCAAACAGCCCGTTTCATTGCCGGAAAGATCTATCGCTTCTTTGTAAATGATACCCCTCATGCGGAACGTATTGAATGGATGGCCAACCGGTTTTACGACAGTCATTATAATATTGGTACGCTCATGGAAGATGTGTTTACATCGGCCTGGTTTTATGAAGAGAACAATATCGGTACGCGCATCAAATCGCCCATTGAATTGCTGGCAGGTATACAACGAATGATACCAATGGCACTGCAGGATGAAGAGTCTTTGCTCGTGCTGCAGCGGCTGCTGGGTCAGGTATTATTTTATCCGCCCAATGTAGCCGGCTGGCCCGGTGGTAAAACGTGGATCGATAGCAGCACACTCATGCTACGCCTGCGCATACCCCAATTATTCAACGACGAAGATGAACTGAATCTTACACCCAAATCGGACGATGATCAGATGATGGGACGGCAGGATGATGATAAACCTGCCATCCGTGAAAAAGCAAAGCCGGCCAATCGGGGAGGCATGAAACTCATCAATGCCAATCTTGACTGGAGCAAATGGATGGCATATCTGCAAAAAACAGACCGACCCAAACTGGAAAATGTAATGGCAGGAGTGTTGCTGCAAACCAATAGTGCGGTGAGTGCAGACCTGATACGCAGGTATGCAGATAGCGGATCGCGCGAAGCTTTTATCCGCTCTGCCACCCTGCAACTGATGAGTACCCCCGAATATCAGCTTTGCTGATATTAATTATCTAAAGCTGCCGGCAGGCTAAGCCGGATATTGCTATGCTGATAAAAAGAAAAGAATTCATCCAGGCAGGATCGCTGGCCACGGCATCGCTGATGCTACCCCGGTTTCTGAAAGCATTTGAACAACCTGCAGTCGTGCCACCCGGCAATAAAGTGCTGGTGGTGCTGCAACTCAGCGGCGGTAATGATGGACTCAATACCGTGATCCCCGTGCGCAATGATCTGTATTATAAAGCCCGTCCGCGACTGGGGATCGCAGCCGGCAAAGCGTTGTCACTTACAGATGAGGCAGGTTTGCATCCAGCCCTTACAGCGTTCAAATCATTGTACGATGAAGGGCAGTTGGGTATTCTCAACAGTGTGGGTTATCCCAACCCCGACCGGTCACATTTTCGCAGCATGGATATCTGGCATACAGCCAGTCAAAGCCAGGAGTACTGGCATACCGGTTGGCTGGGCCGCTATCTCGATGCCCAGTGTACCGGCTGTGCCCGTCCCACACAGGCCATAGAGATAGATGATGTGCTGAGCCTGTCAATGAAAGGCGATCACTACAAAGGCATTGCGCTGAAAGATCCGCGACGCCTGTATGGTACGGCCAATGAACAGTTTTTTCGTGATACACTCAAAGAGCATACGGCGGCAAATACAGAACAACCGGTCGATTACCTGTATAAAACAATGGCAGAAACACTTTCCTCTGCTGATTATATTTTTAAACAAAGCCGTTTGCATCCCAGCAGCGCAGAATATCCAAAAACAGGCCTGGGCAACAGTCTGAAAACAATTGCTTCGCTGATCTTTTCCGACATCAATACCAAAGTATATTATGTATCGCTTGGTAGTTTCGATACACATATCAACCAGGATGCACAGCAGCAGCGTTTGTTTACAGAAATGAATGATGCCGTGGCTGCTTTTGTGAAGGACCTGAAACAAAACCACCGGTTTGAAGATGTATTGCTGATGACTTTTTCGGAGTTTGGCCGTCGTGTGGCGCAAAATGCCAGTGGAGGCACCGATCATGGTACCGCCAACAATATGTTGCTGGTAGGTGGCGGTCTGCAGCAGCAGGGTCTGATCAATGCATTGCCCAACCTGGCCGATCTCGATGAAGGTGACCTCAGGCACCAGGTCGATTTCAAACAGGTTTATGCGACTGTGCTGAGCAAATGGCTGCAGGCAGATGCCGCGGCGATACTCGGCCGCAATTATTCTTCCCTGCAGTTTGTATAACGTTACAGGCCTGCGATACATCACGATCTGCAGGATATGTAAATAACAGGGGCGCCATTTGGCGCCCCTGTTATTTATTTAATGTTGCATACAACGCTATATTTTTTTCTCTTTACTCATGGCTATCCGGTAGAGCGTATAACCCATGATGGCGAAGAAAATAACGCCCAGCCATTTGTAGCCTTCAACGCCCAGGAACTTATCTGAGGTAAGTGCATGCTCGGCACTCCAGCCGGCAAGAGTATTCTTCACAGAATTGATCGAAAACAGTATGGCAACCAGTACACCGGCCAGCGCACCACCGGCTACCAGGCCTGTAGCAAACAGATTGCCTTTGCCCAGATCTTCTTCTTCAGGAGATACCTGTACATTTTTCTTCTTTTGTTTCCACTCTACCAGTCCGCGAATGGCGCCACCAATAAAGATGGGCAGCGTGGTAGACAACGGGAGATAAATACCGATGGCAAAACTGAGGGCCTTGATGCCACAAAGTTCGATCACAATAGCAATAAATACACCTACCAGCACAAACTGCCAGTCGAGATTAAAAGAGAGAATGCCTTTGATCAGGGTAGCCATCAATGTGCCTTGCGGTGCAGGATACAACTCAGTGCCTATGGCATGCTGAATACCCTGTTTGGCCATTTCGGCTGTAGGCTGATCGAGTAGTTTGATAGTGGCGCCGATCGCAAGTGATGAAACAATGGCACCTACAAATAATGCGATCTGCTGATACTTCGGAGTGGCGCCCACGAGGAATCCGGTTTTAAGATCCTGTGAGGTAGCGCCCGCATTGGCAGCGGCAATACAGATCATACTGCCCACAACGAGTGCCATGGGTTCGTATACGTGGCCGGTCCATTTTACTGCAATAAAGATGAGACAGGTGCCCATGAGTGTGGCAATGGTCATACCGCTGATGGGGCTGTTGGAAGAACCGATGAGGCCCACGATGCGGGAGGCTACTGTTACGAAAAAAGCGCCGAAGATGATCACCAGCAACCCAAGCAATAACTTGCTGCCGATATTGGTACCTGGGATAAGTGTATTGGGAAGAAGGGCAATCACCAGCAGCAATGCCAGACTGCCGATACCTACCACTTTGATGGAAAGATCGCGTTCGGTCCGGGGCACTTCCGTATTCTGACCGGCAGCAGCATTACTTTTTAATGATCCCATACTGCCTTTGAAGGAAGCAATGATGGTGGGAATGGTTTTGATGAGCGTGATGAAACCACCGGCAGCCACGGCGCCGGCTCCAATCTGGCGGATATAGGCTTTATACACCGCATCTGACCAGTTGGAAAAATCATGTGTTGCAGGATCCCAGCCCATAGAGCCACCGGCTTTGTCGAGAGAGATATATCCCAGTTTGGCCAGTTGGCTTGCAATCAGGTCTGCATCAACAAGAGTAGAAAGCAGGGGTATCAGTACGAGCCAGCTCAGCACACCACCTGCTACAAGCACACCCGCAATGCGTGGACCAATGATATATCCCACACCCATATACTCAGGAGTGATCTCACCACTCACACGGGCTGAAGGGAAAAACTTATTGGCCTGTTTAGTAAAGAAGGCAGGCGTTTCGGCAATGACATGAAGTATTTTCTGGAGA
The DNA here is from genome assembly GCA_047600605.1 of Chitinophagaceae bacterium. Taxonomy (GTDB): domain Bacteria; phylum Bacteroidota; class Bacteroidia; order Chitinophagales; family Chitinophagaceae; genus CAYMZZ01. The sequence continues at coordinate 1,045,880 of JASGKK010000003.1, forward strand.
ATGGCATATACAAAAGCAAAACCAAGTCCCATAAAAGCGGTCTTTGCAAAATCGCCACCACGCTCTCCGGCTTTTAGTACAGATGCGCAGGCAGTGCCTTCGGGGTAGGGAAGTGTGGCATGCTCTTTTACGATCAGCGAGCGGCGCAGCGGGATCATCATCAATGTACCCAGTATACCGCCGAATATGGCCAGGATCAGGATGGTAAAATAGTTGAAGAAATTGGCACTGCCCGATTCACTCAGAAACAGGAAACCGGGAAGGGTGAATACCACGCCTGCAGCAATACTTTCGCCTGCAGAACCGGTAGTCTGAATGATATTATTTTCCAGGATGGTTGTCTTCAGAAATTTGCGCCCGAGTGTAATAGCCAGTACGGCGATCGGAATAGAAGCCGATACAGTGAGGCCGGCTTTTCAAAGCCAGGTATACAGTAGATGCGCCGAATATGATTCCAAATGCAGCTCCGGTAAGGATTGACTTAATCGTCAATTCCGCCATCTGTGTCTCCGGTGCTACAAAGGGTTTGAACTTGGTTGTATTTTCTGCCATAGCAGTTGGTTTTATCGGGGGAAGATAGCCAAAAAGGGTGATTTGAAAAATGTGCTGATGTGATTAATATGCTAGTGTGCTAATGGAGATGAAGAACAGCTTCCTTATTCTCTTATTTTTCTTGTGGTTCGCAAGGTGTCTTGTTTTTCTCCGATGGAATCTTTAGTAGAATACAATTATCAGAGACCGGAGAAAAACACAGCACCGGTGAACCACATCGGCCTGCCGGCCGTGGAGGCAAAAAGATGGAATTAAAAGCAGGTACGAAGCAGGGGAACAGTTCCATGCGGATACTTCGTTTCAACAGTAAAGGCAGGGGGATAGCTTTCCGAAAAAAGCTGTTTTCTTTTATTTTCCCCGGACAGCAGCGATTAGCTGATTTGAAGATGCATATCAGCAATCAATTCAACCCCTTTTCCTTCATGACCCTGTTAAGCCAGCGCAGCATCAGGAAACAAACCGCTGCCGCACACATCAGCAGAATGAAATTGAGCCAGAAATAATTGGCTTTATGATCATAGTTATCCCACATGGTAGCCAGTACGCCCGAGAGCTTGTTGCCAATGGAAGTGGAAACAAACCAGCCGCCCATCATGAGCGAGGTAATGCGTACAGGACTCAGTTTGGATACAATTGACAATCCCATGGGGCTTAGCAGCAGTTCACCCAGCGTGATCACCCCATAGCTGCAGAGCAGCCACCAGGTGCTGGCTTTTTCTCCGCCGTTTTTACTGGCATACACGGCGCCTACCATTACCAGTGCCGACAACCCGGATATGAAAAGACCGAAAGCAATTTTGGTAGCAGTAGAAGGCTCTTTGCTGCGCCGGCGCAGCCAGGCAAAAAATGCAATGACCAGTGGTGTGAGCAGGATCACCCATCCCGGATTCATCGACTGGCTGAGGTTGGTTGCCCAGAGACTTACCTTTTGCCCTTCGGCAGGCAACTGATCGGCCGGTACATTTTTGAAATAAGGCGGATAGTTCCATTCCTTTTGTACAATACCATTTGTTTTCTGCAGACGAAACTGCTCATCATAGAGCGGTACCGAGTCTTTTTTGTATTCTACAGCTTGTGATAATAGCAAACCATCAAATACTTTCTGCGATGTGCCCGTCATTTCGCGGTTGGTGTATCTGTCGGCCCAGGTATTGAGTGCCGAACCGTTTTGTTTGAATACAGCCCAAAACAGGATCACCACCAGGAAGATGGCGAGCAGGGCCGCGATAGGCCGCTTTTCGCTTTTATCAGCTTTTATATAAATGGTAGTATAAAAAATAGCTACCGGTATACAGGCAAAAATGAAGGCATCTGTTGAATCTGATCCAAACAGATCGCCCGGTATCATCCAGCCCAGCACACCTACCACCACAGAGGGTAGCAGTATCAGCAGTACGATACGGCTAAAAGGCATATCGCCTTCTTTCACCCCTTTTTTTACATCAAATGAGCGGTAATTTTTCAGACCGATTACATAGACCGCCACACCGATGAGCATACCGATGCCGGCTGCGAGGAACGCATAGTTCCATCCGTAGATATTGTACAGTACGGCGCTTACGAAATTGCAGATGAACGCACCCAGGTTGATGCCCATGTAAAAGATATTATAGCCTTCATCTTTCTGGGCCTGGTATTGCGGGGTGTTGTATACATTGCCCAGCAGAGTAGAGATATTGGGTTTAAAAAAGCCATTTCCTACTATTACAAGCGTCATGGACACGTAGAGTGTGCTCAGGTTGTGGATCGACATGAGACAGTAGCCGGCAGCCATCATCAGTCCACCCATCACGATGGATTTGGTATAACCCAGGTAGCGGTCGGCCAGGAGGCCGCCAAGAAAAGGGGTGAGAAATACCAGGGCAATGAAGGTGCCATAGAGGTCGGCCGATTCGGCTTCTGTCATGGCATACCCGGTTTTTACATCTTTGAGATAAAGTGTAAAGATGCCGATCATCAGGTAGTAGCCAAACCGTTCCCACATTTCGGAAAAAAACAGAAATGGCAGGGCTTTAGGGTGTTTCTTCCACATGGTAAGTAATTTCTAATAGATAAAATATCAGGATACGCCCTGCATCATTTTTCGAAGGCGTTTGGAAAGTATCAGTAGAATAATTCCTGCCAGCCCCCCCATGACTACAAAGAGGATGAAAAAGTCATACAGGTTATTCATCTGGTAGCCCAGAAAGTTTGTTTGTCTTCCTTTGTCCGGATAAAGCGAACTGAGTACACCTGCCAGTTTGTTGCCGGCAGCATTGGCCAGAAACCATACTGCCATTAACAGAGAGGCAAATTTTATGGGAGCAAGTTTGTTTACCAGTGAGAGACCTATAGGTGAAAGGCAGAGCTCGCCAAGTGTATGCAACAGGTACATGCCGGTAAGCCAGATCATACTTACTTTCTGATCGCCGGTACCGCTTTTTACGCCCCAGGCAATCCAGAGATAACCTGCTCCCAGCAAGATGAGTCCAAACGCCATTTTAGCGGGTGTGGAAGGCTCTCTTTTCCCCATTTTAAGCCATAACCATGCGAGTAAAGGCGCAAAAATTACAAGGAATGTTGAGTTGAATGATTGAAAATAGCTGGTGGGCATTGTGTAGCCAGGCCAGAGTTCCCGATTAGTTTGCCGGTCGGCAAATAAGGTAAGCGACGCACCTGTTTGTTCATAAGCAGCCCAGAAGAAAACCACAAAAAATGATACAATGAAGATGACGCCTATCCGCTGTTTTTCAGTACCGGTTAACGATTTGTCTGAAAAAACAAAGAATATAATAAAGAGTGTGGCGGCGAGCAGCAGGTAAGGAAGAAAATTCCATTCTGTATCCAGGTACATGAGCCCCACCATCAGGCAAGCAAATACAAGCATACCGCCAATCATTACCACTGGCTTTATAGCATTGAGCACTGCTTTGCTATATGAAGGAGCGGCAGAAGGAGTCGTTGCTTCTGTTGCAGGCGTAAGCCCGAGCGTTTTGCCTTCAGGCGACAATACATATTTATTATGGAAAAAAAGCTGCACAAGGACACTGATGAGCATACCAATACCGCCGATAAGGAAAGCCCATTTAAAATCATGCGGATTGCCGGTGTCGCCAAAGGTGCCGCAAACGATAGGACCAATACCTGCTCCTACATTGATGCCCATATAAAAAATAGTATAGGCCGCATCTTTTCTGCGATCACCCTGTGGATATAACTGTCCTACCAGCGAAGAGATATTAGGTTTAAAAAAACCGTTGCCAGCAATCATGAATCCAAGACCGGTAAAGAAGAATAAATGGGAGAGGGAGGGATTGCTGTCATAAATAGAGCCACAGGCAAAAAGGATAAATTCGCCGATAGCCATTACAACCCCACCAACCAGTATGGAACGTTTATTTCCCCAGTACCTGTCAGCCATAAAACCACCAACAAGTGGGGTGAGGTAGATCAACCCCAGATAACTGCCATAAAGATTCGTTGAAAACTCATCATTCCAGAGCAGGGCCTTGGTCATAAAAAGAACCAATATGGCCCGCATGCCATAATAATTGAATCGTTCCCACATCTCCGTGGCAAAAAGCACATAGAGACCTTTGGGATGTCCGCTGGTTTTTGCAGGTTGCTGCATGCAGTTATTTTATAATGTTACTAACCAAAAACTTAACTGTCAAAGTGACCAAAATACAGAAAATTGACCACTCCCAAATTTTTTAAGGTTATCTTTAGCAATCATACCGATATTCGCGACCGAAACAAAATCCAGTTACAAACCCGATCATGCGAATTTTATTATTAGGCTCAGGAGGCAGGGAGCACGCCCTTGCCTGGAAGATCAATCAAAGTGTTTGGGCAAATCCCCTCTATATTGCCCCGGGTAATCCGGGTACAGCAAAGCTGGGCAACAATGTAGACCTTGATATTAACAATTTTGAACAGGTAGGCCGCTTCTGTATCCGCGAAGGCATCGAAATGGTGATTGTGGGACCCGAAGAACCACTGGTAAATGGTATTTACGATTATTTCAAAGGCAATGAAGAGCTGAAAAACATTTTCTTTATAGGCCCTTCCCGCCAGGGCGCCCAGCTCGAAGGCAGCAAGGCATTTGCCAAAGCCTTCATGGAGCGTCATAAGATACCAACCGCCGCTTACCGCGAGTTTACGCTGGATAATTATGAAGAAGGTGTTGCCTATCTGCAGCAGCATAGCTTGCCCATTGTACTCAAGGCCGACGGCCTGGCAGCGGGCAAAGGGGTGGTTATCTGCCACAGCCATGTAGAAGCTATTGCTGAGTTTGAACTGATGATACAGCGCTCCAAGTTTGGTGAAGCCAGCAAAAAAGTAGTGGTAGAAGATTTTCTGGAAGGCATAGAACTGAGCGTTTTTGTGCTCACCGATGGCAAAAGTTATGTATTGCTGCCCGAGGCCAAGGACTATAAACGTATTGGAGAAGGCGATACCGGCCTCAATACCGGCGGTATGGGAGCCGTAAGCCCTGTACCTATTGCCACACCCGGCTTTATGCACAAGGTGGAAGAGCGGATCATCAAACCCACTGTAAACGGTCTGCATCAGGAAGGTATCGAGTATACCGGCTTCGTATTTATTGGCCTTATCAGTGTAAAAGGTGAGCCCTATGTGATCGAATATAATTGCCGCATGGGTGACCCCGAAACAGAAGTAGTGATGCCGCGTCTTGAAAATGACCTGGTAGGTCTTTGTGTAGCTGCTTCGCAAAAAGAGCTGCATATGGTAACGGTAAAAGCCGATCCCCGCTCAGCCGCTACTGTGATGGCCGTGAGCCGCGGTTATCCCACCAGCTACGAAAAAGGATTTCCGATCAGCGGTCTCGATGGCAAATACGGCAAACAATCCCTCATATTCCAGGCCGGTACGAGTCAGAATAATGATGATGTGGTGACCAGTGGTGGCCGGGTACTTTGTGTTACTTCACTCGGAGAAGACATACAGGAAGCCGTCGATACGTCACTCGATGTACTGGAGTACATCCGTTTTGAAGGCATTTATTACCGCCAGGATATAGGATACGAATTTATTTCCCGTTAAGCTGCCATATGGAGGTTCATTACCACGATTATCTGCAACTGGATAAGATACTGGATGCCCAGCATCCCGAAAGCGATAAACAGGGTTTGCCTGCGCATGATGAAATGCTCTTTATTGTCATCCATCAGGCCTACGAACTCTGGTTTAAACAACTGCATCACGAGGTAGACAGCATGCTGGCTATTATGGGCAAACCCAGCCTCAATGACAACTCTCCCGAACTGCAGACCATCGTACACCGCGTAAACCGCTGTGTCACCATTTTGCGCGTACTGGTTCACCAGATAGATATCATGGAAACCATGACACCCATGGACTTTCTTGATTTCCGGGATATGCTGCGGCCGGCTTCAGGGTTCCAAAGCTGGCAGTTCAAGGAACTGGAAGCCAAACTGGGACTCAAATTTGAACACCGACATGGACAGGCCTACTATACGGCACAACTCAAGCCGCAGCATGTAGAGCTTATCAAGCAGGCCGAAACCAGTAAGTCGGTGCTGCAGCTGGTCAATACCTGGTTGGAGCGTATGCCCTTTTTCGATGACCGGCAAAGCTGGGCCGGTTTTGAAACAGAAATACCTGCTGAAGACCGGCACCCATTTTGGGCTCAGTACCGGCAGGTCTATCAGCAAAGCCTGGCCAGTGCCGAAAAAGAGAATCAGCAGGCGTTCGATCGGGTTTTTGCCGACAAAGCAACAGCTGAAGACCGCCAATTATCGCCCGCGGCCAGCCGTGCCGCATTGTTCATCATGCTGTATCGCGGTTATCCTGTGCTGCAACTCCCTTTCCAGTTGCTTAATGGATTACTGGAAATCGATGAGCAGCTGAGCTCCTGGCGTTACCGGCATATGAATATGGTACATCGTATGATCGGCACACGTATTGGTACGGGTGGCAGTACCGGCAAGGACTACCTGCGGGCAGCGGCTGACAAACATTATATCTTCCGTGAAGTTGCCCAGCTTACCAGCTTCCTGATAGAGCGGCGCAGATTACCGCAATTGCCCATTGCCATGGAACGGAAGCTTGGATTCGCTATATAAAACGTGATATTGGTTGGCCTCAGACCAACCAATGCAGTCTAAGACCAACCAATAAACATCACATAAATCGCTCCTGACCATTAAAGGTTTTATACGGTGTTTTGAAAAACCGCTCCACGGTTTTATTAAACTCATCTTTATACATAATAGGGATGGAATGCCCGGAGCCGGGCACTATCCAGAGATAGGCTCGCGGCAGGCTTTTGTAGATAAGTAATGTATGCTCTTCCCTGATCACGTCGTGATCGCCGCCAATCACCAGTGTGGGCGCTTTTATCTGGCTCAGGCTGGCAGGGTCGATATGTGGTTGGGTACAAAGAAGGCGGAGCAGCTTGAAATTGCTTTTTTCTGTTACGTTGAGTTTGCTTTTAGCGGCCAGTGCTTCATACGAAGGACGTACCATATCCCAGATCTCCTGGGGCACAGCAGTTGTATCGGGTTGCAGGTTGGCACCTGCCAGGGCCATTTTCTTTACTTTTTCCGGGTGGCGCTGGGCCAGCAACAGCCCATTGATACCACCATCGCTCCAGCCGATCACATAAGCCGAATCTATTTTCAGTGAATCGAGCAAAGCGGCATAGTCATCGGCCATCATTTCATAGGTCAGTGAATCATTGGTGTAATCCAGTGAGCGCCCCTGTGCCCGGTTGTCGGCAATGATCACTTTATATTGCTGAGCAAAAAAAGGTATCTGGTAAATGAAATTATTGATAGAGCCGCCATTGCCATGAATGATAAGGAGGGGCTCACCACTGCCATATATTTCATAGTACATTTTGAAGCCACGGCCGGCAAAGTATTTCCCTGTTTCTTTATTATGTCCGTAAGGCACTGCTTTACGATCTTTCAGTGCAGCCTGAAATTCACCCATTAGTTTTGGGGCATCTACCTGCGCATGCGTCAGAAAGACAGAAAGCAGAAGGATAGCCAGTGTAAAAAAACGTATCATAGATTGTAAAGTTTGAGGTTAAGGTATTAAAAAAGGCGACCCGCTTTTGCGGGATCGCCTTTTTTACTGAATCTTTTATCGGGATGATCAGAAAGTGTAGCGGATACCCAGGCCACCCCAGCCACCGTAGAAACCACGGCCAGAGCCAAACTCAATGCTGGGCTGCCAGTCAAGTGATACGTTGATAGGAGCGCCATTGAATTTGTAATCCAGACCCAGTACACCGTCCAGACCTACAAATGCGCCATCGCCGTATTTTGTACCATAAAAACCAACGTGGGCGCCAGGTCCGATATACCACTTAAGTCCTTGAGCACCATTGATATCGCCATGAATTTCATATAGGGCTGTAAAGCGGACACCATGGCCGTAGAAATAGGCAATGGCTTCACCGGCATGGTTCTCGGAGAAGAAATGTTTCAGCGAAATACCACCGCCGTCCCATACTTTCACACCCAGTGCGGTGGTATAGGAACTGCTGTTGGCGCTTTTGCTCTGGGCCTGTGCGGCTACTGAAAACAATAAAACTGCTGCTACGAATACTACTTTTCTCATAATTTACTTTTTGTGGAAGAAAAAGTTCAATGCTTTATACGCGCAGATACCCATTTTTGTGCCAAAAATTACTTCGTCACCAGGGGGCCGGTATTTATGAGCCGGCAAAACAGAAGAATTCACAGGTACAAATAATAGAATACGCGCAAAGCCGTTACATGTTAACGGGGCAAAGATAAAGAGATCGAAAGATTAAAATGAGTAAAACGTGCAAACCTGCGACAGCACAGTGTTTGCTCAAAACATATTCTTCTTCATTTCTGAAAATAAATCTTACACTACAGCGTTGGTACTTTGCTAAATCCAATTATTTCCTTCAACTTTGCACACATTAAATCCAATAAATAAGAATGGGACTTTTTAACTGGTTTACACAAGAGATTGCCATGGACCTTGGCACGGCAAACACCCTCATTATTCATAACGATGAAGTGGCGGTGAATGAACCGAGTATTGTCGCGTTGAACCGCAACAATCCGAAAGAGGTACTGGCTGTGGGAAAGAAGGCATTGATGATGCACGAAAAGACCCATGAAAGTATACGTACGGTTCGCCCGCTGAAGGATGGTGTGATCGCCGACTTCAACGCTGCCGAGCTGATGATCCGTGAGCTGATCAAACTGGTATATCCCAAAAAGCCCCTGTTTCCGCCCAGCTGGCGTATGATGATCTGTATTCCCAGTTCCATTACCGAAGTAGAAAAACGTGCCGTACGTGACAGTGCCGAGCAGGCCGGTGCCAAAGAGGTATACCTGCTGCATGAGCCTATGGCTGCTGCGCTGGGTATTGGTATTGATGTGGAAGAGCCCGTGGGCAATATGATCATTGACATTGGTGGTGGTACCACCGGTATCACCGTAATAGCCCTGGCCGGTATCGTATGCGATCAGAGCATTCGTATTGCGGGCGATGAATTTACTGCCGATATCATGGAGGCGCTGCGCCGTTATCATAGCCTGCTCATTGGTGAACGCACCGCAGAGCAGATCAAGATCAATGTAGGTGCGGCTATGAAAGACCTCGACAACCCACCAGAGGACATCCCTGTAAACGGACGTGATCTGGTAACGGGTATTCCCAAACAGATCATGGTAAGCTACCAGGAAATTGCCGAAGCACTGGATAAGAGTATCTTCAAAATAGAAGAAGCCATTCTGAAAGCTCTGGAGCAGACACCTCCTGAGCTGGCTGCCGATATCTATCGCCGTGGTCTTTACCTCACCGGCGGCGGAGCTTTGTTAAGAGGCCTTGACAAAAGGTTAAGCCAAAAAATCAAATTACCGGTGCATGTAGCCGATGATCCCCTGAAAAGTGTGGTTCGTGGTACGGGTATTGCATTGAAGAACTACGATAAGTATCCTTTTGTGATGCGATAAAACAGACCTGCCTGGCAACGGCATGCTGCCAGATCCGGTGTTATCCCCATGCGCAATATTTTTAATTTCCTCCGCCGCTCTTCAACAGTTATCCTGTTTCTGCTGCTGCAGGGGCTGGCTATCTGGTTTCTGGTTACCTATAACAAATATTACCGGGCCAAAGGCATGGGCATGGCCAATGAGGTGACCGGATGGTTCAATACACGCTACAATACGCTGGAGGATTTTTTCCGCATGAAGGAAGAAAACAAACGCCTCCTGCATCTGAATGACTCACTCATGAACCTGCTTTCGTCCAATTTTGTAAAGCAGGATACCAACGTCCGCATTATAAAAGATAGTCTGCCTTTTGATACTACCGGCAAATACCGGCAATGGGTGTGGCGCGATGCACAGGTGGTATATTCTACTGTGGGGTCTCCCAATAATTATATACAGATCAACAGGGGATCCAACCAGGGCATCAGCGACGATATGGGTGTCTTTAGTTCTGATGGAGGCCTGGTGGGTAAGGTCGTCAATGTAGGACCCAATTTCAGCCAGGTCATGAGCCTCATTCATATGCGAAGCAATACGCAGGTACTGGTAAAACGGACCGGTAGTGCCGGTAAACTCACCTGGGATGGTAAGGATCCCCGTTACCTGACCCTTAATAACATCTCCAAAAGCGACTCACTGGGTCGTGGTGATACCATTGTAACAGGTAAATATTCCTATAGCTACCCTCCGGGGCATATGGTGGGAACTATCGAAGAGATTATCCCGGACAATTCCACCAGCTTTTATGTACTGCGGATTAAGACGGCCGCCAACTTTGCCGAATTGCAACAGGTGATGGTGGTGGAAGACCTGCAGGCTGCTGAGCAAAAACAATTGAATAAGGCAACGATTCAGAAAGTAGAAGAAGGCAAAAAACAAAATCAGTGAGTGATCTGCTGCGAAATATCGTCCGTTTTATACTGTTTATCCTGGTGCAGGTATATGTGCTCAACAAAATCCCCCATCTGCATCAGTATATAGTGCCCTATATCTATTTCCTGTTTATCCTCTGGCTGCCTTTCAGCGTTTCGCGTTCTGCCTTGCTTATTATAGGATTTATCACGGGCCTCAGCCTTGATTATTTTACGACCACTCCCGGACTGCATGCGGCAGCCTGTGTGCTCATTGCTTTCGTTCGCCCGTTTCTGATCAACCTGCTGGTGCCCAAAGATTCATCGGAGTTCAACTATCGTGAACCCTCTCCCCGTGCTATGGGATGGACACCCTACCTGGTATACGCACTTGTACTCACCTTTATTCACCATACCTATATGGTATTGCTGCAATGGTTTTCTGTAGGCAATATCCTGGCATTTCTTATTAAGATAATAGCTACTACAGCTATCAGCATGCTGCTGATCATTACTACCGAATTGCTGTTTCCACGCCGGCTCAAGTTCAGAACCAATACGGCTTAAGAGCGGCTTTGTACCATTTGCTGTTAAAGAAATGCAATAAAACAGATCGTGTTTTTCCCAGTGAAATTTAGTGCAACAAAGATTTGGAAAGCGGCGCAGGTATTTCGTACTTTGTAGTTACAAATTTCCATTCTCTTACCCGAAAAGGGTGTTACCTCATACATTGTACTTAAGCCATGTCTGTGTTTAACCAGTCCCGGAGTCGTGTGATACGGCTGATTTTTTTACTATCCTTTGTGGTGATAATAGCACAATTGATGAACCTGCAGGTATTTTCCAGCAAGTACAGTCAACTGGCCATGGACAATGCTGTTTTCCCCAAGATCGTGTATCCCGAGCGTGGAATCATTTATGACCGGAAAGGCAGAGCTATTCTCAACAATGCTATCATGTTTGACCTGATGGTCACACCTGTAGAGGTTAAGAACTTTGATACGCTTGCTTTTTGTAAACTGATGGAAGTAGATACCGCTGATTTTGTAAAGCGTATCCGCGATGCTGTTTTCAAAAATGGCCGGATGCGCCCTTCCGCCTTTCAGTCATTGCTTACGCCACAACTACAGGCCCGGTTTGAAGAAAACAGCTGGCGCTTTCCCGGTTTCGCCCTGGTAGAGCGCCCGGTGCGGGTATATCCCTACAATGTAGCAGCACACCTGCTGGGCTATGTAAGTGAGGTGGATAAGGCAGATATCGAACGGTCCAATAACTTTTACCGTATGGGAGACTATATCGGCAAAAACGGGCTGGAATCGCATTATGAAAAGGTGCTGATGGGGCAGCGTGGGGTCAAGTACATGATTAAGGACAATCATAACCGGCTGGTAGGACAATATGAAAACGGCATTTTTGATACAGCTGCAATAGCGGGTCGTGGTCTTCGTACCACTATTGATGTGGATCTGCAGACCCTGGCCGAAAATATGATGGCCAATAAAGTAGGAGCCGTAGTGGCGCTCGACCCTAAAACAGGCGGTATACTGGCCATGGCCTCCGGTCCGATATTTAACCCCAATGAACTGACCGGGCCCGATAAGGGAAAGAACTATTCCCGTATGCTGCTTGATGTGGCTAACCCATTTCTGAACCGGGCTATTCAGGGTCGCTACGAACCGGGTTCCACCTTTAAACCGCTGGGCGCACTTATTGCCCTTGATGAAGGGCTCATTACTCCGGCCTTTGGTTATCCCTGCCCCGGTTATTATATCGGTTGTGGCATTGGTAAGCCCAAATGTCTTCACTCAGGTGGTGGCCACTCTGCCAATCTCCGCAATGCTATCGCCTTTAGCTGTAACTCTTATTTTACTCACATGTATCGTCTGGCAGCCGATAATCCGCAGTATGGTAATGTAAAAAAGGGATACATGAAATGGCGGGAATACCTGAATGGTTTCGGTTGGGGCAACAGGCTGGGTGTGGATCTGCCGAGCGAAGACAGAGGTTTTATTCCTGATACATCTGTATACAACAAAGAATACCGCGGCAGCTGGAGCAGTTGTACCAACCTGACCCTGGGTATTGGCCAGGATAAAATGGGTGTGACACCGCTGCAGATGGCCAATGCCATGTGCGTGATCGCCAATAAGGGATATTATTACACACCGCATTTTGTAAAGAGCATTGATGACCCCCAGCCGGAAGACACCGCATTTCTGAATCCATACAAGATCAAACATGAGGTGCTTACGCATATTCCGGAAGAGAACTACAAAGCCGTAATGGATGGTATGGAAGATGTGGTGCTCAATGGTACGGCACGTATAGTCCGCATTCCCAATATTGCCATCTGTGCTAAAACAGGTACAGCCGAAAAATTCGCCATCCTTGATGGTAAAAAGATACAGCTCGATGATAATGCCATGTTTGTCTGTTTCGCTCCCAAAGACGATCCTAAAATAGCCATTGCGGTAGCCGTGGAAAATGCCGGTTACGGTGGTACCTGGGGCGGTCCTATAGCGCGTGTACTGATGGAAAAATACCTGAATGATACCATCAGCAAAGCCAGTATGGCCGACTATGAGCGGATCTCCAATACCAATAAAATGCCCAAACACCTGAAACGGCTACAGTTTAAAACGGATTCTCTCCGTGCACGCCAGTGGTTTGAAATGCGTAAAGACAGCTCTTATATCCGGAAATACATCAGCACTACAGTGAGCCCCGTCAATGACAACACATTGCCGCAGCATCCTGCCGTGCCGGCACGCCCTGCTGCATCGCAAAGCTGGGTAGCTGTTTTGCCCGACAACAGAAATACTTATTCAACTCAACCTGTAGCCCGTAACCGCGCATGAGCCAAAAGAATCCCGCTATTTCAAAAGGTATTGACTGGAGCCTGGTATGGATTTACCTGCTGCTGGCCAGCATTGGCGTCATGGCCATCTTTGGTGCTACCTACAAGGAAGGAGATCCTATTGTACAAACCTTTCTCAATTTCAGCACCGATTACAGCAAGCAGCTTTATTTCTTTGGGATAGGACTGGTGCTGGGTTTATTTATCCTGCTTACAGACAGTAAGTTTTTTGCGGCTACGGCCAATATCTGGTATGCCGGTGGTGTGTTTATGATGCTGCTGGTATTTCCTTTTCACTCTAATATCAAAGGGACGGAGTCAATCATCAGGCTCGGTGGCTTCAACTTTCAGCCGGCTGAATTTTGTAAAATATGTGTGGCACTCGCACTGGCCAAATACCTGTCGCGTCCCGAAACGGATTTTACCAAAACCCGTTCGCAACTGATTGCAGCCGGTATCACATTGCTTCCGGCAGCACTGGCCATCATGCAAAAGGAAACAGGTCTTGCACTTGTATTTTTTTCTTTCTTCCTGGTCATGTACCGCGAAGGGCTGCCATCGGGTATCCTGGTCATAGGGTTTGCCGTAGCTGTGCTGGTAGTGGCAACGCTGCTGCTGGAAAAAAATACGCTGGCGCTGATCCTGCTGGGTCTCGGATTGCTCGTGATTCTTATCATGAGGCGACAGATCCGGCGCAATAAGTCTGTATTGTTCAAAATAGTGCTGATCACAGTAGCCTGTATCGGTATTCAACGTTTTGGTGTGCCATTCATTTTCAAAAATGTGCTGGCCAAACACCAGGTAGAGCGCATCTACAGCACCATTGGCCGCGATGTACCCGAAGAATACATGAAAGGAGAGGCGACTACAGATGATAAAGGCAAAAAGACCAATACAGCGGATTATAATGTAAAACAATCCAAGATCGCTATCGGTAGCGGTGGCGTACTGGGAAAGGGATTGCTGAAAGGTACACAAACACGTTATGGATTCGTACCTGAGCAGCGCACCGACTTTATCTTCGACACGATCGGGGAAGGTTTCGGTTTTATAGGTAGTCTGGTGCTGTTGGGTATCTATCTGCTGTTGCTATTCCGGATCGTTACTATTGCAGAACGGCAGCGTAGTGTGTTCAGCCGCTGTTATGCTTACGGAGTGGCCGCTGTTTTCTTTTTTCATATAGGGATCAATATCGCCATGACCATCGGACTGGCACCGGTAATCGGTATCCCCCTGCCATTTATCAGCTATGGCGGTACGTCTTTACTGACCAATACTATTCTGTTGTTTATACTTGTGAGGCTGGATGCAGACAGGCAGATGGTTCTTCGGTAAGGGATAAAAAGTATAAAAGTATAAAGGGTTTAAAAGTTTAAAGGGTATAAGGCGTTAACCCTATCCCTTCTACCATCAACCTTTCACCTTACTTACAACTTATTACTTACAACTCACCACTTAAAACTCATTACTTATGAAAATCATTCCCCTGTCAGAAGGCTCATTTACGATTGACGGAACAAAATTGTTTATCCCCTTCGATACAGAAAAAGATGTGCTGAAGGAGCGGGCTGCCGGCAGCCTGCTGGTTGAAGTGCAACCCTTTGTGGTGATCACAGAGAAAGACACCCTGCTGCTTGATACAGGCCTGGGTTTTACCATCGACGGGCAAATGCAATTGCATCGCAACCTGCGCGCAGCCGGCGTGGATCCCGGTAGTATTACCAAAGTATTAATGTCGCATCTGCATAAGGATCATGCAGGCGGGGTTGGCTATACAGATGAGCATGGTCAGCGGCACCTGGCATTTCCCCAGGCTACTTATTATGTTCAAACAACCGAACTCGCCTATGCCTGGGAGCGTGGGTTCCCCTCTTATATTCCGGAAGAACTGGAATGTCTGCGCTATTCATCGCAGGTAGTATTGCTGGATGGGGATGGCGTTATCGACAACTATATCCGCTACCAGGTCACCGGCGCCCACTCACCGCATCACCAGGTATTCTGGATCACTGAAGGCGATGAAACCATATTTTTCGGAGCAGACGATGCACCTCAGTTGCATCAAATGAAGCACCGGTATGCTGCCAAATATGATTATGATGGGAAAAAAGCGATGGAACTACGTCAGCAATGGTGGGAAGAAGGGAAGGAAAAAAACTGGACGTTTTTGTTTTATCACGATATTAAAACGCCTTTTGTAAGTAATAAGTTTTAAGTGGTAAGTTGTAAGTAATAAGTTGTAAGTAAGGTGAAAGGTAGAAGGGTAAAGGGCTGAAGGTAAAACCTCTCTTTATACCCTTTAAACTTTTAAACCCTTTATAGTTTTTACCACCCGGTCAAAAAAGGCCTGCCCTAAAAAGAGCCGGCCGTTGCTAACCTATGAAAAACACCAAGTTCAAAGATATATATAGTAAAATACCTTTACCTAATAAGTTACCCACCTCTTCTTAACGGGCGTGGATTATTGGCCGGCCGGTTTTGCCGTAGCAGGCGGAGTTCCTGAATAAAGCGGTCTTGCTGGTTAAAGACCTGATTGCCACGTTTTTCACCTAATATCTCCTGAAACTGACCACGATAGCGAAGACGCAGGTCAATTACTTTTTTCTCGCGGTCGAGCCGTTTTTCAGGACCTTTATTGTCCTGCAATGCCTTTCGCCATTCTTTGAAATATTCCAGAAAAACAGGGGTGAATTTTTTGGCTTCGGCGTCGGAGAGATTGAGCCGCTGCTGAATATATTCATTCATCTTATCGCGGATCTTCTCATTGCCGCCATCTTCATCATCGTCCTGGGCCCACAGGCTTACAGCGCTGATGAGAAACATACTGGTTATGAGTAAAATCTTTTTCATGGCTTAATTAAGGAAAAGGTCATCGTCTGAATCAGGTTCTTCACCTGCAGTATCATCCAAAAATTGTTCAATGTCTTTTTCTGACACATCCTGCATCAGTTTCTTTATCTCTGCCGAAGGTTCCACCTGAGCTACCACCTGGCTATTGTTGGTGAGCTCCACAAATTCATTGATGGTTTCTGTCCCCACTTTTTTCATATTTTTCTCTACCCAGGCATACGATTTTTTGTTGGGATCAATGGATGTATTGCCACCGCTGAAGAGCAGGGCCGTAGTAGCAACAAGGCCAATGATAACAGCTGCTGCGGCATACCGGAACCAGCTCTTGCGGAGCAATGAAATCGATTTTACAGGTGCTTCCATCGCCGCTTTCTTTTGCTCCAGCGTATCGAAATAATCAGCCGGGGCTGATAGCGGGTTTTGCTTTTGCAATCCAGCCAGCAGGGGTGAAAGCTGACCGATCTCATCGCGGGCAGTCAGTTCATCATCCATCCACACAAAAGAAGGGTCGAGCTCTTCAAAATAACCGGTAGGTACCAGGTAAGGGCTGCGGCGGTCAAGCTGTGCCAGCAGGGGCGAAAGCTGGCCGATTTCTTCATCTACAGTATTGCTATCCAGCGCTTTAACCCTACGCAACACAACCTCTGCCAAGCCGTCAAAATAACCGGCAGGCACCTGCCCGGCGGATGTGATACCCGGCCGGAGGGAGCTGTTCAGCTCAAGAAGTTCTGCTACTATGGTTTGCTTTTGTTCCATTTCAGTTATGAGTGAGACGGCTGATAGCCTTTCAGGTTTAATGATTTTTGATATACTCTTCTATTTTTTTCACCGCATGATGATAGCTGGCTTTCAATGCCCCTTCACTGGTTTCCAGTACCCGGCTCATTTCTTCGTAAGGCATTTCATCATAATACCGGAGACTGAAAACAATACGCTGTTTTTCAGGTAGTTGCTGGATAGCCAGTTGTAGTTTCCATTCCAGTTTATTGGCATCAAAATGCTGGTCGGCGCGTACCTTATTGCTTAGCCCGGCCTCTACATCATCAAGCGGTACGACTGCTTTACGTTTCTGCTGTTCCAGAAAGGTAAGGCATTCATTGGTGGCAATCCGGTAAAGCCAGGTATAGAGCTGGCTGTCTTCACGGAAGTTTTCGAGGCCTTTCCATACCCGTATAAATACATTTTGCAATACATCATTGGCATCGTCATGATCGACCACCATCCGGCGGATATGCCAGTAGAGCTTTTCCTGGTATTTACGGATCAGCGCAGTATAGGCCCGCTCCCTCGTAACAGGGTCGCGGAACTGGAGCAATAATTCTGTATCACTGGTGCTGGCTAGCGACATGAGATTGATTTTGCATCCCTTTTGGCCATTTTACAGCTGCAGGCTCTGACAGGATTTATATAAAAATAAAAAAGCAGGCTCAATTAGAAAAGAACCTGCTTTTTAAAATAGAAATAAGCTTATTGAGCCGTTTTACGTTGCAGCGCTTTTTCAGCTGCTGCTACAATGTCCGGCACATCGAGCCCATATTTTTTCAGCAGGTCTTTGGGTATACCGCTTTCCCCGAATGTATCCTTTGTACCTACATATTCAATAGGTATGGGGAAATGACGGGTAGCACACTGGCTGATCGCATCACCCAGGCCGCCAATGATATTATGTTCTTCGGCGGTTACTGCACATTTCGTTTTGCGGATAGAAGCCAGTACAGCTTCTTCATCGAGCGGTTTGATGGTGTGAATATTGATCACTTCTGCACTGATACCTTTTTCTTCCAGCGCAATACCAGCCTGTATCGCATTCCATACCATATGGCCGCAGGCAAAAATGCTCACATCGGTGCCGGTAGAAAACTGCTGGGCTTTACCAATGACAAAATCTTCTTCTTTGGTAAAAATGGGCCATACCGGGCGTCCGAAACGCAGGTATACCGGTCCTTCAAACTCGGCAATAGCCTGCGTAGCGGCCTTGGTCTGTGCATAGTCACAGGGCACGATCACCGTCATACCGGGCAGCATCTTCATCATGCCGATATCTTCCAGTATCTGGTGAGTAGCACCATCTTCGCCCAGGGTGAGGCCGGCATGTGAAGCACATATTTTTACATTTTTGCCACTGTAAGCCACCGACTGGCGGATCTGGTCATATACGCGGCCGGTAGAGAAATTGGCAAAGGTGGTGGTATAAGGAATCTTTCCGCCAATGGTCATACCTGCAGCAATGCCGATCATGTTGGCTTCGGCAATACCACATTGTACAAACCGCTCGGGAAATTCTTTCATGAATTGCTGCAACTTGAGCGAGCCGGCCAGGTCGGCCGTAAGCGCTACGATATTGGGATTTTTGCGGGCGGCTTCAACAATACCGTCGCCAAAACCACTCCGTGTATCCTTATTGCCAGTAGGCTGGATATCTTTCAAAGACATAGGCAGAAATTAGTAGTACGTTTAGAAGAGCAAATGTAACATAAACTGGCTTGTGAGACACATGCCGGCAGATTAATTCAATTCACGCGGCTGTCCGCCAAAAATGGTCGCATCGGCTTTGAGGCGTTGCTCCCATTCCCACGCAGTACGCATCATATCGTCCAGCCCGTATTGCGGAGTCCAGCCGAGTCGTGTGCGGGCCAGGTCATTATTGGCATAAATAGCCACTACATCACCCGGACGGCGGGCACCAATTTCATAGTTGAGTTTGACGCCGCTTATCTTTTCAAAAGAATGAATGGCTTCCAGCACAGTCACTCCATTGCCGGTTCCCAGGTTGAATACTTCGCACAGGGCTTCATTTTTCTTTTCCTGCAGGTAACGGATGGCGAGCGTATGTGCATGGGCAATATCGCTCACATGAATATAATCACGAATACAGGAACCATCGCGGGTGGGATAATCATTGCCATACACCATCATGCGGGGCAGTTTGCCAATAGCGGTCTGTGTAATGGCGGGTACCAGGTTTTGCGGTTTGCCGATGGGCATTTCGCCAATCAGGATCGACGCATGTGCGCCTACCGGATTGAAGTAACGCAGCAGTATGGACTGAGTGCCGGCACTTTTGGCAAATTCATTGATGATCTGTTCGCCCATCTGTTTGGTATAACCATAGGGAGATGCAGCAGGTTTAGGCATTGTTTTTTCTGTCACCATCATCTCATCGGGATTGCCATATACCGTGCAGGATGAAGAAAATACAAAGTAGGGGATATCAAATTCCTGCACACATTTCAGCAGGTTGATCAGCGAAGTGATATTGTTTTCAAAATACATCAATGGCTTCTCCACAGACTCACCTACAGCTTTGAATGCCGCAAAATGGATAATACCTTCAATGCCTTCATTTTCCTGGAAAATAGCATAGGTGTCATCAAAATTGCAGAGATCAACCCGGTAGTTTTTTACTTTTTTACCAGTGATGCGTTCTACTCCGTCAAGAATGCCGGGATTTGAACGGCTGTTGTTATCAACCGAAATCACATCATAGCCATTCTGAATAAGATCAACGATGGTATGAGCGCCAATGTAACCGCAACCGCCTGTAACGAGGATTTTAGCCATAAAAAAAATTCCCGGCAAAAGTCAGGAATTTTTCTCAATGCGTATGTATTAAATCAGTAAAACAAGTGTACTAAATAGTAAACTGCGGCTGCCAGCAGGCCACTCACCGGAATGGTAAGAACCCAGGCCCAGATAAGGTTTACCGTCACACCCCAACGAACGGCCGAAAGTCTTTTGGTCGCACCCACACCCATAATTGAACCGGTAATGGTATGTGTGGTGCTGACAGGTATTTTCAGCGATTCGGTGATAAAAAGGGTGAGGGCACCGGCTGTCTCGGCAGCCACGCCTTCAAAAGGAGTTACCTTGGTAATACGGGTGCCCATTGTCTTTACAATCTTCCAGCCACCACTCATGGTACCCACGGCAATGGCTGTATAACAGGCCAGCGGTACCCATACAGGCATATCATGAAAATCGGTGATCTGACCACCTGCAATCAGGGCAGCAGTGATAATACCCATTACTTTTTGCGCATCATTGCCGCCATGGCCAATGCTGAAGATGGCAGAAGATACCAGCTGCAGGCGTTTAAACCACTGGTTGGCCTTATGGGCATTCAGGGTATTGAGGTAAAGGGAGAATACGGCCATAATCACCACAATGGCACTCAGTAAAATCCATTTAAAGTTTTGCGAATGAAAGATCACTTTCAAAGCATATGAGTCGTAATGCGATTTGAGTTTTTCCGGATCAGTCTGTAAGCTGAAAGCCAGGAATACGGCGATACCTGCAATAACAGCCAGTGAGAAAATACGGGGAGCCCATCCTTTCCGGAATGAGTTGATAAACCAGATGGATATCAGGAAGGCCATGATCATACCGATCAGGGGTGCCAGGAAGATAAAGGCGGCAATCTGGATAACCGGACCGGAATTGATAGAGCTGAATGTACCGGCATGTGCAATGGCCGCACCGGCAAAACCGCCAATCAATGTATGTGAAGAAGAGGAAGGGATACCGCGCCACCAGGTAAACAGGTTCCAGCTAATGGCGGCGATAAGACCGGAAAAGATCACTTCCAGTGTGATGAAATCATTTTTTACCGTTTTGGCAATCGTATTGGCCACGCCATGGTCCTTAAAAATAAAGAAGGCTACAAAGTTGAACAATGCAGCCCATACCACCGCCTGAAAAGGCGTGAGCACCTTGGTAGAAACTACCGTGGCAATAGAGTTGGCGGCATCATGAAACCCATTGATATAGTCAAAGATCAGGGCCAGTGCAATGATAACTATAAGGAAAGTGGTCATACGTGCTGTTTGGTAATAAGTTGATCTGAAGACCTGAACAGGAGTGCAGATATGTGCATCTCAGTGTGCGGGTTTTACAATCACCGTCAGATCAGGCATATTTAATAATGATCGACTCAATCACATTGCTGGCATCTTCACATTTATCGGTCACAATTTCCATTACCTGGTAGATCTCGCGTTTTTTGATCACTTCTTTGGCATCGGGCTCGGTAGCAAAAAGGCGCTCGATACTCATATCAAATACATCGTCGGCCTGGTTTTCGATACTGTTGATCTTAACCAGCGCCTCCGTGATGTTGCGCATATTCTTCATGTCGCGCAATTCTCTTACCGCAATCCGGATCTGCTGGGCGCCCTGCTCTATCAGGTCGGCCATTTTCTGCATTCCCATATCATTGGGATTAACACGGTAAAAGTTGATCTTTTTGGCTGATGCATATATATAATCAGCAATATCGTCGAGCGAAGTGGCCAGGTAGTGAATGTCTTCGCGGTCGAAAGGAGTGATAAAGTTGCGACCCAGTTCGGTAAAGATGCTGTGGGTCAGCTCATCATTGGCATGCTCCAGGTCCTCAATCTGCTTGATCAGGCTGGAACGTTTATCAAAATCGGTTTCCGCTACCACTTCTTTCATTACACCACCCATGGTAGCACAGTTGTCGGCCACCTGTTCAAATAATTCAAAGAATACCCGGTTCTTGGGCATGAAAATTTTGAGGAAAGAATTGAGTCCAGCCATATCGGTTTTTTAACTGGTTGCGAAATTACCGGCTTCGCCGCGCTGCTGCCAGCTGCCGGGGTGAATTAATAATTCCTTAATATAAGAATTTCATTAAATATAATCGCAATTGGTTGATAATGAAATATATTTTTACTGATACCCCTGTTATATGCTCTGTGGGCACCCTGGCTGCCAATGCCCTTAATATTCCCTTAACATTGGCATTACAATTCCATAATCAGCCAGTAACATGCCGGTAATATCAGCAGCCGTCCTTTGCCGGAAATTTCTGCTATGCGATTAAGGCTGTTACTGCTCTTTTTGTTGATAGGAACTATGGCTGCCCAGGCCCAGATAAAACTGACGGGTAAGGTAGTGAATGCAAAGAATGAACCCATTGCCGGGGCTTCTGTAAAAATTGTAGGTGCTGCCGGTGGTACTACTACCGATGTGGAAGGACGCTACTCACTCACACTTGCTTCCAATAAGAAATACGAGATCGAATTTTCGGCTATCAGCTATGCCAGCAAACTTATTAATGAAGTAGAAGTTGGCAACGGCATGGATAATGAGTTGAATGTGGTACTGGAGTTTGCTGCCAAAAGTATGGAGGGGGTAGTGGTAAAAGCTACTTCACGCCGCCAGGAAAGCACCAATGCCCTGCTGGCTTTTCAGAAAAACAATATTGCCCTCTCCAGTGGTATCGCCGCCGACTTCATCCGCCGTACGCCCGATAAAAACACGGGTGAGGTACTGCGTCGCGTAAGTGGTACTTCTATCCAGGATAATAAATTCGTTATCGTACGTGGTCTGAGCGACCGGTACAACTCTGCCTTTATCAATGGCGCCCAGTTGCCCAGCTCAGAGCCTGATAAAAAGGCCTTTTCTTTTGATGTGATCCCCTCCCAGCTTATTGACAATATCATTATTAATAAAACAGCCACACCTGAACTCACTGGTGAGTTTGCCGGCGGCCTGGTGCAGGTAGTTACAAAAGATATTCCTACAAGCAATCAACTGATCTTCGGTGCCAGCCTGGGTTTCAATACACAGTCTGCGTTCAAAGATTTCTATAGCAATGAGCGCGGCAACACCGACTGGCTCGGTTTCAGCGACCGCTCACTGCCCGGTGCATATCCTAAAAGATATTCTGTTTACAACTCACTGAACACAGCCGATAAAATTGAGGTATCCAAAGCTTTTCGTGACGATGTGTACAAACAGGTACAATCTACAGCAGGCCCTATACAACAGTATAACCTGACCTGGGCCAATGTGGTAAAATCAAAAAACAACGCTTCATTTGGCTCTGTCATCGGTGTTACTTACCGCACATCCAAACTGCTGTATGACGCCAGTAAATATCTGCCCGACTTCTTTGATTATCACGATCGGCAGAACAAGTATACAGTCAACTGGGGTGCTGTGGCCAATTTTGCCTGGACCAAAGGCCGTCACAAAATTGCATTCAAGAACCTGTTTAACCAGTTGATGGACGATAACTACTATGTACGCTCAGGCCTCAACCTCGACAACATCCAGGATATCTCCCTGCGCAGCAGTGTGCTGAATCAACGTAGTCTTTACAGCAGCCAGCTGGAGGGCACACACCAGTTCTTTAAAGATATCAAGGTGACCTGGAATGTAAACTATGCCTTCAACAGCAAACAGCAGCCTGACCTGCGCGTGCAAACCTATAGCCGCACTCCCAATACATCTGAACCGTACATACTCAACCTCCGGGGCAACAATACTAACCGCTTTTTCAGTGATCTGACCGATCATACATTTGGCTACAATGCTTCAGTAGCTATTCCATTTGTAATGGGCACACAGAAGCAAACGCTCAAGGTAGGCGGTTCGGCAACGGTTCGCCTGCGCGATTTCCGCGCCATCATCCTCGGTTACAGAGAGCCCAATGATCCGAGCCTGAATGCACTGCCTTATGACCAGGTGTTTAATCATACTAACTTCAGCGAAACGGGTTATTATTTCAACACCGACCTGCAAAACCCTTCCGACCGCTACTATGGTGTATCGGCACTGAGTGCAGGTTATATTATGTTTGACAACAAGCTCAATGACAAACTACGTCTCGTGTGGGGTAGCCGCTTTGAATATTTTGAGCAGTTCCTGAAATCAAACACTCTTACGTCCGACAAGGCTTCTGTTATCAATACCGACAAGTTTGATGTACTGCCTTCAGCCAACCTTACTATCAGTCCTAACAGTAAGACCAATATCCGCATAGCAGGTTCACGTACAGTAGCCCGTCCCGAGTTTCGGGAGATCGCTTCATTTGCATTCTTTGATTTTGAGCAACTGGCATCTGTATCCGGTACACCCGGTCTGAAACGCAGCAGCATCCTCAATGGTGATCTGCGTTATGAGTATTATCCTAAAGCCGGTGAAGTATTGTCGCTGGGAGCTTTCTATAAAAACTTTGCTGATCCTATTGAACTTCGTCTGAATGAGTCAAGCTCCGGCAGCCGCCGTCAGTATGAATTCCAGAATGCGGAAAAGGCCGATCTGGTGGGTGTGGAAGCCGAATTCAGAAAGAGCCTTGGATTCCTCTCTGCTAATGCTGAATGGCTGGAGCGCCTGTACTTTAACGGTAATGCTTCTGTGATCTTCTCTAAAGTAACGCTGGGCAATACAGATGCTTCCGGCAATAAACTGCCTGCTACCAACCGCCCCTTGCAGGGCCAGAGCCCCTACCTGGTAAATGCCGGCCTGCAATATGATGCAGAAAAAGGCACTAACATCTCTATCCTTTATAACCGTATCGGTCAGCGCCTGGCACTCGTAGGTAACACACAGTTTTCGGACATCTACGAGAAACCACGCGATCTCGTAGACTTCCAGATCTCTCAGAAAGTATTTGGTAAAAAAGGTGAAGTACGTCTGACAGTGAGCGATATCCTCAATCAGAAAGTAATGACCTATCAGAATAAAAACAGCGCCAAGGCTTACAATGCGGGTACGGATATCATGTTTACATCCTATACTCCCGGTACTACATTCACGATTGGCTTCAACTATAACCTGGATCTGAAAAAGAAATAATAAGAAAACTCAAATAACAAAAAATACAAACTGTAATTAATATGAAAAAAGTCCTGTTAGCACTTGCCGTTGTCTCCGCCACTTTTTCGGCTTGTGTAAAAGTCAATATTGACGATTCACTCACCAATAATGGCGGCACAGGCGGTAATACTGACTGTAATGATGGTACCAAGGAAGAGCAGATCATCTGCAGCAAGATCATTACCGGTCAGATCACAGAAAATGTGACCCTGCCCAAAGGCAAATACGCACTGAAAGGATATGTGTATGTGAGCAACCGTGCGGTACTGACTTTTGCAGCCGGTTCAGTAATTGTAAGTGATACTGTGAGCAAAGGAGCCCTGATCATTGAGCGTAATTCACGTCTCTATGCAGAAGGTACTGCTGCTGATCCCATTGTATTTACATCGGGTAAAAAACCCGGTGATCGCAAACCTGGCGACTGGGGTGGTATCATCCTGCTGGGCAACGCACCTACCAACCATGCCACTACACCGACTATTGAAGGTGGTGTAAATGCTCAGTATGGCGGCAGTATTGCTGCAGACAACAGTGGCTCACTGAAATATGTACGTATTGAATTTGCTGGTATCGCTTCTGACCCCGGTTCAGAGATCAATGGTCTTACCCTCGGCGGCGTAGGCAGTGGTACTACACTGGAAAACATCCAGGTTTCTTTTGGTAATGATGATGCGTACGAGTTCTTTGGCGGTACAGTTAATGCCAAAAATCTGGTAGCTTTCGCTACAGCCGATGACGACTTCGATTTTGATAATGGCTATTCCGGCCGTATTCAATTTGCTGTATCCTGCCGTAAACCTGACTTTGTAGATCCAGGTGATGCTGGTAACGGTATCGAGTGCGACAACAACGCCGGCGGCACTACTGCCACTCCGCGCACACGTCCTCAGCTGAGCAACTTTACTATCATTGGCCCCAACAGCGCTACTGCTGCAGTTAACCATAACTATTCAAACCGCTGGCGCCGTGCCACGCAGTTTGTACTGCGCAACTCTATCCTGATGGGTCACCCCGATGCAGGTTTCTCTATGGAAAGTGATGAAACACTGACAGACTACTACACCAACAACCTGTCTGAGTTCAAGAACAACCTGGTACATGCAGAAAACAATCCTTACCGCAGCAGCAACGGAGCACTGGTATCAGCTGCCCAGATCAAAGCAAAAGCAGAAGCTGAGGGTTGTATCACCTACACTAACATTGCCGATATTCAACTCGAGAATCCTTTCTATTCTACAAGCCCCAATTTCCTGCCCAAGACCGGCTCACCTGCCCTGTCAGGTACCGACTTTACAGGCATGACTGGTTTCACGGCTGTAGCTTACCGCGGTGCATTTGGTACTACCAACTGGACGGCCGGCTGGACCAACTGGGATCCTCAGAATACCGTTTATTAATCGGATATAACTGTCGTATAAGTAAAAGCCCCCGGAGACGGGGGCTTTTGTATTAATGATTGGGTAAATAAGCATAGGCTATTTCATAGGGAGTCTTCCGGAGAGAAGGAAGCATTTCGCCCAGTGAAAGATCATCCTTTTGCGGAGTGGGTTCACAAATGGTGTATTTGCGGCCATTGTATTCAATGGTTTTTCCCACCGGCTTATCAAACTGCACTGCTATGGTCACATGCTGCGGATAACTTAACACCAGCATAGGCAGATTATAGATTTCCTTTACAAGATAAAAGAACAACGCTGCCCTGTCTTCACAATCACTTTGATCGTACAGCAGCGTCTGCTCAGGGCTTAATCTTTTTTCGGTGCCGAAATTTTCATTATCCGGTTTAAAAAGAAAGGCATAACGTGTGAAGCGCATCAGATAATCCACACCATTCTTTACATTCATGGCAGATACATATTTGCGCAACGCAGGAATAAGTGAGCTGTACGTCTCGCGGCTCATGGGAATATTGAAATAATATTCATAATCCACCACCGGGTAATTGGCAAAAAGGCTCTTTACTTCCGGATTGATCCTTACCCTGAAGTTGTATTCACTCTGATAATAATTGAACCGCAAATCCTTTTCCTGGTAGCTGGCAGTGGTGAAATCAGGCAACTGTGTCACCTTATAGGAAAAACCGCGGACAGTACCGGACACAGGCAGGGGCACTTCTTCAAAATGATCCCGCTCGGGATCAATGTTTTTGTAGTCGTGAAAATTCAGACATACATACTGACGACCCTGGCTCAGCCGGTGGGGATATTATAAATATGCTCATCGCTCTGCACATAAAAAAGGATCTTGTCTGCTGCAATCGTCAGTATGGCTCCAAAGCCTGATCGTGTCAGCAGATACCACTTATATAATGTATAGCGATTGTAGTTGCTCGATTTGGGGCTGATCTGCTGCGCTGTTTTCCGGATTAACTGATAAAACAACCAGTCGTCGGGGTTATGTTTTTGCCGGTAAGCCTGCAGACTGGCAATGATGTTGTCAAATGCAGACGCATTTAAGGATTGATAGAAATGCTGTATGCTGGCAATACTCAGAGAGTCGGTAAAATCGATAACGGCAGTGGGCGCAACCGTAAAACTGACAGGCTCTCCGAAAAAGTCAAACTGGTATACACCTGCCTCTCCCCGTGCGAAGCTGCGGGGTGTCATGGCGGCAAAAGCCAGGCAAACTGATATGAGTGCGACTCTTATTTTCACAGGCAACAAATCCTTTCTAAAGTTATAAAACTTAACAATTAGGTAATATTAAGTTTTTGAAGGCTCATAATCACTGATTTGCATTAAAAAACAAACCTGGTGCGAATTAATGCTCTCATAATCTTATGGTAACAGTGCTGTAATATGGCGGAGGCATCTTTGCATCAGTTCTTTCTACACCGTCGTTCCTTAATTGCTGATGGGTTAGCAGTTCTCCATCGCAGGCAATTTTCTCATGCAGTTACCACCCCGTCCTGGACAGCAAATCATGCGGGGTGGTTTTTTATGCCCCCATGGTCTGTCTTAGACAGACCATGGGGGCATAAAAAATAAAAAGGTCTGTCGAAGACAGACCAGGTGAAATGGATCGATTAATCCAAAGCTGGCTGTTGCTGTATGGGCATTGGCCAGTAAGAGGCCAGGTCTGCCGGTTCACTGGCGGCTGGCAGGGGTGAGGGCTGATCGTGATGTAATGCAAAGAGGTAATCGAGACTTTCGGGAATACTATTGCGATAATCTACTTCTACATTCTGGGTGCTGTTCATCCACCGGTCAAAATGCTCCGGAAAATCATCGTCAATACGATCCAGGGTGCTTACTCCCATCTGTGCCAGAGCTGCAGCATTACATTGCTGTTCGTACTGACTTCGTATAGGTATAGCCATAATCTTTTTCCGGAGGTGAAGCGCTTCTGCAGGTGTTTCAAAACCGGCGCCGGTAATGATGCCTTCGCAATGAATAAGGCTCTGGTTGAACAATGATTTATTTACCGGCATTAGCGTAAGATGTTTTTCCTGGCGTATCTGGGATATGCCGCCACAAAATACCTGGAAACGGATGTCGCTAAAAGGAGTGAGCAACGCGATCAGCTCGCGTTCGCACCACGCAGGCAGGTATACGGTGATATAACCATCGTTGCGGGGTTTGGCATTCAGGATATCCTCTTTGATCACCGGAGTAAAAATAAAATCGTCATAACGCTGGAAATGTAATCCCACATATGCGCTGGCGCGTGCATACCGCTTCAATACCAGCTCACCCGCCTTGCTGGTACGATCAGGACGTGGTGTGCGCGATGATTGAAAACTGGCCTGGTGGCCAAAATTGATTGAACGTATCTTCTTGCGTGCACAGGCTGCAGCGGTAATAAATTCAAAGTCGTTGATGACCAGATCATACTTTTCTACTGGTAAATCGTGAATCTCTTTACGAAGCCGCAGAGGGGCAAAACGTTTCAGCATTTCCACATAATCGAGGCCTCCTGCGCAGTTATAAAAAAGGCTGAGTCCTTTGCTCCGGTAACGGACAGGTGCATCGAGCGACAAATTGCTGTTGCTGCCGCTGAGGAAAATATCCACCTCGCCATATTGCTGCAAATGGGGCAGGAGCTCCATCGCACGACTGATATGGCCATTGCCGGTTGCCTGTACAGAATAAAGTATACGCATATTAGTAGTTGACAGTGGTCAGTGGCCAGTATACAGTGATCATTAGCACATTATCACACTAGCACATCAGCACATTCATAGTTGACAGTGGTCAGTGGACTGTGGTCAGCATACAGTAATCATTAGCACATTATCACACTAGCACATCAGCACATTTCTAGTTGACAGTGGTCAGTGGACTGTGGTCAGCATACAGTAATCATTAGCACATTATCACACTAGCACATCAGCACATTCATAACAGTGAGTGCAGGTAAATCGCAATCTCATTCGTCACCACATCTGTTTTCAGCCTTGTGATTGTTGTTTTTTCCGGTTTCATCACGCCTGCATCATAGGTATAGAGATGCCAGTCCTGGTCATAATATTCCAGGGCTGTCATATGTTCTACCCAATCACCCGAATTGAGATAGGTGACCGTTCCTTTATCATTACTGAATACTCTTTTTTGGGGTTGATGAATATGACCACAGATCACACAATCGTATTTTTTTTCGATAGCCAGTTCGGCGATCATGGTTTCAAACTCATCGATCTTCACCACACGCTTGTGAAACTGTTCCATCACCTTGCGCGAAAGAGATGCTTTTTCGCGACCAACAAAACGTAGTAACCGGTTTACCAGTTTATTGAAACCAAGCAGCATGGCGTAGCCATTGCTGCCCAGCCTGCCCCAGAATTTTGCCTGGCCTTTGCTGGTATGATCAAATACATCGCCATGGAATACCCAGGTCATTTTACCGTTGATCTCAATCACCACTTTATCCATAAGCTGAAAATTGCCCAGGTGCAGGTCAGTATATCGCCGCAGCGCCTCATCATGATTGCCGGTAATGTAGATGATGCGCGTGCCATTGGCCAGTAAATGAAATATTTCCTGTATGACCTGGATATGTGCAGCAGGAAAGTAATGTTTGCTGAACTGCCATCCGTCCATGATATCGCCATTGAGTATAAGCAGGCGGGGAGAAATGGACCGCAGGTAAGTAGCAAATTCTTTTGCCCTGCAGGCATAAGTGCCCAGGTGCAGATCAGAGATGACTACTACTTCAACGGGACGTTTTTGCATGCAAGAGGTTTCATAAAACTAACCAGCGAGTGTAAACTCAGCATTAACAGGGGATTAAGAGAATATTATGAATGGTTATTAGTGGTCGGTGGTCAGTTGCCAGTGGCCAGTAATTTGTTCTAAGTACCTGCCATTTTAATCCATCAATTCTCTTTCTGACCACTAGCCACTGACCACTGGCCACTGACAACCGAACTTCACGTTTTAATGACACTTCCTTAACACCCCGGTCATATATCCTTGCTTTCTTTGACAAACCGTTACACAGTGAAACTTACTTCGTTGCTGGCTCTTATGTTGCTGATACTGCCTTCAGCGCAGCCGCTTCCTCCCGTTTGTCCTGTGATCATTCCCCAACAGCCCGTACAGAATCTCATCATTATTACTATCGATGGTTTCAGGTGGCAGGAATTATTTACCGGGGCCGATGAGGACTTGCTTAGCGATACGCGTTACACTACAGACACTGCTACCATGCGGCTCATGTATGGCGGGCCTACTGCTTCGGAAAGACGTCAGCGCCTGCTGCCATTTTTCTGGAACGTCATAGCCAGACGCGGGCAGCTCTATGGCAACCGGCACCTGGGCAGCAGAGTGAATACGGCTAACCTGTACAGCGTATCTTACCCCGGATACAACGAGATATTTACCGGCACGACCGATCTCAGCATATCCTCCAATGCACGTAAACTCAACAGCCGGATCAACGTACTGGAGCACCTCGATAAGCAACCCGGATTTGCCGGCCGTGTAGCAGCTTTTACATCGTGGGATATGTTTCCCTATATACTCAACCAGGAGCGGAATGGCCTGCCCGTAAACAGCGGTTATGCCGCTTTAAAAGACACGCTGTTATCTGCTACGACCTATGCGGCAAATGTGGTTCAGGAAAACATTATACAGGAAAAAGGAGGCACCCGTCAGGACCAGTTAACCTATATAGCCGCACGGGAATATTTGCAAACACATCAACCGCGGGTATTATTCCTGGGTCTCGGCGAAACAGATGAATATGCTCACCGTGGCAATTATGACCGTTATCTGCAGCAGGCTACGCAGATAGACCAGATGCTGGCTTCACTCTGGCAATGGATACAGACCACACCCGGTTATAAAGACAACACCGCTTTACTTATAACCACTGATCATGGCCGTGGCAGCAGAGACAGCAAATGGACATCGCACAGCGCTTTCATAAAAGGCTCATCACAAACCTGGCTGGCTCTTATGGGACCCGGATTGCCTGCATTGGGAGAAGTAAAAGAAGATCAGCAGATCTATCAGCAACAACTGTCGTCTGTAATGGCAGCATTGCTGGGCGAGCGGTTTGGCAATAGTGTGCCTGTAGCCAGCAGGTGAAGTAATGCAGTCAGGCGATAGCCACCCGGGCAAATAAGGTACTCAGGTAGATCCAGAGCAGTGAAAAGAAAAGATGGATGATAGTTTCGAATCGTTTGCCCCGCCAGAGTGCAGGAGAATAATAAAAAAACTGGATCAGGCATCTCAGCAGCCAGAACAGGCAAAGTCCGGCCGCAATGTACTTGCCCAGTTTTGTTTCCAGCAATTCATGCGGTAGTATCAGGCAAAGCAATCCCATGAGCGCTACCGTAAAACCGATAAAGAAGGTATGTACATACATCATTTGCCTGTTGATCAGGCTCAGGGGCTTCAATTCTTTTTTCCATTCAAAATAACCGGGAAAGAAGGCATGAAAAATGCCCAGCAGGATCAGCAATACACCGGTAACTTTAAGCTGTATGATCAGCATCTGTAAGTACAATTAAGTGAATAAATGGATTGATCTTTTTCCTGGTTGTGATATGTAAACCTGCGCCAGCAAATGTCTTTTGCCAGGCAGACCAGGACAGAAAATGGAAAGCGCCAATTGTGTAGGCCAGAAAATTGGGAAGATCGCGCAGATGCTCTGCCACCACAATTGAGCCACCTGGCGCCAGCGACCTCTTCAATGTACGGAAGAAGTCAGCTCTTTCGGCATCATCCCGGATCTCATGCGCAGCCAGTATCAGCAAAATAATACCGGCATCTTTTACCGGCAGTACCTGGGTTGTTGTGGGAATAGTTACTGTACCCGGAAAAGACGGATATACTTTTCGTGCACGTGCAATCGACCATTCCGTATGTTTTTGCGGATCGTAGAAATCAAATACATGCAGGTCATTTTGCGGATAGCGTGTCTGAAGTAATGCACTCGTCTCGTCAAAACCCGCATGGATATTAATCATTGTACCGGTGGCCGGAATAAACTCACTGAGCCAGTAGAGCGAGTATAATCCCGAAAGATCATATACATACCAGGATACCAGCAGGGAAATAAAAAGAGTGAGTATCGCACCAATCAGGATCAGCAGCAAAAGCAGGGAGGTCATACCAGGCGTATACCAATAGCCCAGTGTAAGCGCAACGATCAGCAGGAATGCCAGCAGATAAAAATGCCAGTTAAACCAGACGATATGCTTCACTCCCAGCCAGCGCGGCCGGTTTATTAACCGGTTATATGCAGAAGAGGATACTGGCATCAGGCAGAGACATTTTTAGCTATTGCAAGCGATTCTGTACGTCCTTTTTTCCAGTGATAGGGAATGGCGCTGACCAGGAATGCACTGGCCAGCTTTTTTTCAGCAAACGCCTTCTGTTGCAGCCATCCTGCCTGCTCCTGCACTATGTTGACAGGTTGTGGTGTCCATGATTCGCGAACGCCTTCTATGATCACTACCCGGTTCTTTTTTTCATCTGCAGAAAATGTGAAGGGTAATGGTCCTGCAAAACGACGGGCCTGCTGCCAGGTATCGAATACGGAACCGGCAGGCAGTATTGCTTCATTGCTGCAATCGGCCTCAATATGTATATTTTCCTTTTCTGAAGAGACCAGTATCCGGTCAGTTGAACTGCTCATTTTCAGGTCAGCTGTTTTATACTGATAATGCGTAAACAGGTTGCCGGAAAAACTCATGATACGTTTGTTGGTCACAGAGCGGATAATATACAATCCGCGCAGTCTTCGCCCGCGTGTATCTGTATAGCGAACAAAAATGCGATAACCGGAAAGAATGAAATCACGTCCCATCCAGGCAGGGAAGCCCGATGGTCGTAAGCGACGGGTAGATACAAATGCCGCTGCTACAAATCCCCATTTTTCATTCCAGCTATCCAGTGTGAGGCAATCTGGAATCATGGGCTGCAAGGCGGCAACCGGCAATGCATAGGTGAGTACCAGCGAATGGTCAAAAAATGCATCTACCGCAAAAGGATGAGTACGCAGATTGAACATAGCTTATCGGGTGGTTCGTGCAGAAGGCCAGTTTCTAAAATAATACAGGTAAACGAGGAAAATAAACAGGGTGGCCAGTGCTGCATTCCAGGCGCCAAACAGCAGCAGGTCAGACGCCAGTACCAGTTCTATATTGTTCATAACAGCAACAGCGGCTATCTGCAGCAATCCGCAGAGTTTTGGCTTCCGCTGGCTGAGTATCCAGAGTGCCATCAGGATCTCCAGTACTCCGATGAGTTGGGTGATCCAGTGAGCGTCTGCCGGCCCCAGTATACGTGCTACAATCTGCTCATGCCTGGGCACAGCGCCCAGCAGTTTGCAAAACAATCCGTTGATAAGCCATACCAGTGCCATGGCTATCCGGATCAGCAGTCGCCAGCTAAAACCATCTGCGGGATTGATAATGTTTTTTTCTAAAGATAAGACTTGTTACTCTTTGCGGGTATCGAGTGTGAAGCCAATGCTGGTTCCTACATCGGCCCTGCTGCGTACATGAATAGTCTGGCCATGTGCTTCGATGATGTGCTTGCAGATAGCAAGCCCGAGTCCGCTACCGGTCACATCGAGACTGCGACCCTCATCGGTACGGTAAAAGCGCTCGAAGATGCGGGGCAGGTGTTTTTCGGGTATACCAATACCATCATCACTGATCTCAACCAGTATATGTTTACCGTCGGTATTGTATATACTGGCGGTGATGTTGCCATTATGTTTTCCGTATTTGATAGAGTTTTCTACCAGGTTAAGCACCACCTGGCGGATCTTTTCCTTATCTGCAAAAACCGTGAGCGGCGATTCGCAGCCTTTCTTGATCTGGCAGCGGATATTTTTCTGTTCTGCCATGATAGAGATGCTTTCGAATGTTTCCCTGATCAGATCCTGTATCACAAAATTCTGCTTAAACAGGTTGAGCTCTCCCCGTTCCAGCTTCGAAATTTCATCCAGGTCATTGAGCAGGTTGGTAAGCCGCTCTACATTGGTGGAGGTTTTTTCGAGAAACTTGCGGTTCACCTCCGGATTTTCCAGGGCTCCCTGCAGCAGGGTGTCTACATATCCCTGAATGGCAAATACCGGTGTCTTGAATTCGTGGGACAGGTTTTGCAGAAATTCTTTCCGGAACTGTTCATTGGCCCGCAGCAGCTCTATCTCTTCTTTATTTTCAATAGCCCATGCTTCCACATCCTGCCGTACTTCTTCAATTGACTTGCGGGGAAGGATATATTTATAATAGGTCTCTTCGCGTTTGGTAGCCTTGGTCTGGTAAATGAACTTGTAGATGAGTTTTATCTTACGGTAAATAAAACGTTCCAGTACAACAGAGATCATCAGGTACCCGCCCAGCAGGATCACGAGGAATGAAATAAGCACAGGCTGCCAGCGGCGTTCAATAATGAACACCAGCAGGGTGATAGGTACAGCCATACCCAATGCTGTCAGAAATGACAGTTGACGGGGTGAAATATTTTTCAGGGAAAACATGTCAATAAATATACGACGGTAATCGGATCACTGCTGCGCCATAGCGCAGTACGGACCTGCAAATGACCATTACATTTCAAACTTGTATCCCACGCCCTTTACGGTGGTGACGCAGTCGATACCCAGCTTTTGCCTGATTTTGCGGATATGTACATCAATGGTGCGGTCGCCTACGATCACATCGTTGCCCCATACCTGGTTGAGGATCTCATTGCGGAGAAATACACGGCCGGGTTTCTGTGCCAGCAGGTACAGCAATTCAAACTCCTTTTTAGCCAGTACAATGTCTTTACCATCTACCTGTACCAGAAAGCGTTCCGGATCAATGACCAGGTTGTCGATCTCCAGTGCCCTGACCTCTGCCTTGTTGAGCCGGCGAAACAGTGCGTTGACGCGGCTGATAAAGACTTTGGGACTGATGGGCTTGCTCACATAATCGTCGGCACCTGTTTCCAGGCCTTTGATATGTGTGCCTTCATCGTTTACTGCCGTGAGGAAAATGATCAGGGTTTCTTTAAAAGCAGGCTGTGCGCGGAGTAGCTGACATACTTCCACCCCCGTCTTACGGGGCATCATCACATCCAGTACGATCAGGTCGGGCTGGGTGCGCCGTGCTTTTTCCAGGGCTTCATCACCATCTTTCGCCGTGATCACTTCATAACCCTGGGCGGAGAGATTGTATTTTAATATTTCCAATATGTCCGGTTCGTCATCAGCAATCAACACTTTTCTGGCCTTATTTTCCATTCCATTGAAAATTTCCGCAAACCTACTGGTTAATTGGCGCGTGTGGAAATAAGAGGGGTCTGCTTTACACAGACTTAATAATAAGTTAATAAAGAACCCTGAAAAACAGGCCGCTGGCTATTGATTATTAATCTATTAGATATTTGCTTTCACCCTCTTTCAAATAGGACCGGGATTTGAATAATGATTAATAGAAGACTTTGTAGACGATCATTTAAAGCGGGCAGGCAACTTTTTGAGGCAGTGAATGGTCTGAAAGAAGAGACAAGACTGAATGCTATTGAATATCAATACCTATTGCTAAATTTGCATTTTCGATCCTTATGATGGCGACCTTTAAACATATCCTGTTGATCTCCGGTTTTTCCCTGGCCGCCACTTTTGCGTTTGCCCAGCCCGATACCAGCCATGTACGGGAACTGAAACCTCCCAAAAACCGCGAGCTGTTTCATGATAATATAGATAAGGAACAAACAGCCCTGATGGGGTCTGATGGAAAGGCCGATGGACAGTTTACTGTATCCGGCAATCCTGAAGTAAACATGCTGCTCACGCAGGTGCTGAAGCAACGCGTGGATGCTTTTCAGTATGAAGTGGAGACGGATTCGCTGTTCGATCATCGCCTCAAGGTCAATGCCCTTTCCGGTATGGCCAATGTATTGAAATATGTGCGGCTCAACTGGAAATCAAAAAAAGTGAACCCGCTGCAGCTGCAGACCATCATAGATGGTTATCTGCAATGCCTGCAGCTGGACCAGGATGGCAAACCGATTGATCCGTTTATTAAGGCACAGACCTATGAAGTAGGAATGGCTATACTGGCCGCAGATAATTTTACACGCAATGCCGGCTATCAGGCATCGCGTGATCAGCTTACATTAAAATACTGTCTGCTGCATCCGGAGCAAACCCTCAGTACACTCCGGCAAAATCCCGATGTTCCCTTTGCAGACAGCCTGGTAAAACTGGTAGCGAAGAAATATCCATCGCAACTCTATACCTATGCGCAGGCCAGCAACAAACTGGGTAGTCGCATCCGCAATATTCATGATGATCCTTTTGTGGAAGCGATAGCCCGCATGTCGCGCAGCAAAAGTGGCCAGCAGTATTTTCCTTTCCTGGATAATATTGTAAAAGGCAACCTGAGCTTTGCAGAAATAGATGCGGCCGAAAGAGATTCTGTACAATACTACAAGCTGCTGGTAAAAACGCAGATGGAGTATACTGCACGTATGCTCGATAAGGATACCGCATTTGCCTATAAAGAGCTGCTGGATAAGCTGGAGAAAAAAGCAAAAGATGTATTTGTAACAACGATCAACGGTCTGCACAATGAAACGGATGCTGTTCGTTTCCGTTGTATCCAGTCACTCAGCGCCGAAGAACTTTATTACCTGGCAGTACTTACCGATGGATTGATTTATACTTCAAGCTATACCAGCGGTGTATATCCGCTCATGATGAAAAAGATCGGCAACCGCGGAGATTCCCTGCTGCTCAGCCTGAAGTTTGATCGCTACCGCAAATTCATTAGTCAGGCAGCAGCCTATAATACGCTGGGCAACTTTTTGTCGACCTTCCCCAGTCACGATGATGCCACTAACCTGATGAATGCATTTGTGAGCAATCTCGAGAAATCCGAAGGACTGGAAGATGGGGTAGATGTGGCAGACTCTTATGCCAGTATTACTGAAACCAACCCCAAACTGGCTGCTGAAGTGCTTGGATTGGTTCAGGCCAACTACGAACGGAATGTGAAAGAGAATAATGAAAAGGGAATTGTGATCTATAATATCCTGAATAAACTCTTTCTTTCTGCCGACTCTTCAAAAGGGATTGATCTGACACGTGAGCTGGGTATACCGCCGGTATATAATGTGCCATTCAATTCGCTGACCAACAGTAAAGGAGAAGTAGTGGCGCAGGTATTCTTTTACGGAGACAAAGACGGGCAGGGCATATTTCCCGGGTTTCTTAATATGTTTCCCAGTGGTAACTGGAGTATCGACCGAAGCAATCCGCAATGGGTAACTATACGCTCTGTCAAAGGCAAACCTGTTGTCATTTACGCCAACAAACCGCTGCCCGAAGAAACCGGCGAAGATGACAAAGCGCAACAGGCGCTGGGCGAATACCTCGAAAAAAATAAACTGGAGCCCACTGTCACCATTCACCGGGGCCATAGCTATTTTGCCAATACCACTATCAGCTATATGGCACCCAGTTCGAAAGTGGTATTTATGGGTAGCTGCGGCGGCTTCCACCTGATTGATTCCATTCTGCACAAATCATCCGATGCGCATATCATCGCATCCAAACAAATCGGCAAGACGGCGATCAATAAACCCTTTTTCCAGTTGCTGACAGAAAAGCTGCGTAATGGTAATAATATCGACTGGATCCCCTTCTGGCGTGAGTTTAAATCCAAAGCCGGCATTGAAGGGTTTGAAGATTATATCCCTCCCTACAAAAACCTCGGCGCTATTTTTATAAAAGCGTATAAGATATTGATGCACGAAGAATGATTTGAGGATTTGATGATTTGAGAATTTGAAGATGGGAAAGGCATGATTTGATAATTTGAAGGTTTGATGATTTGAAAATTGCTCAGTGATGAATGCTTCACAGCGGAAAACTTATTTCTCCCTATTCATCTTCAAATTCTCAAATCATCAAATTGCATCAGCCCATTCCTCCACCCGCCTCTTTCCTTAAACCTTTCATAAAACTTATCACCTATAACTTATTACTTAAAGCTTCCTGCCTTAGTTTTGCTGTTTATCTAAAACAAGACCAGTTTGTCAGAAGCTTCGCCTAAGAAATTTGATATTGCCGTACTGCGACGGGTTTTTGGTTATGCCGCACCTTATAAGCGAAAATTTTACCTGTCGGTCATACTGGCCATCCTGCTGGCATTTATCACTCCCGTACGACCCTATCTCATTCAGCTTACTGTAAATGATTACATAGCCAACTCCATCACCCATATGGTGATACAGATTACCCTTATCCAGATCGGGTTGATACTGCTGGAAACGGCTATGCGGTTCTGGTTTTCCTTTACTACAGCCTGGCTGGGCCAGTCGGTCGTAAAAGATCTGCGGATAGCCGTTTACCGCAAAGTGCTGCGGCTGAATCTTACGCAGTTTGATAAAACACCCATCGGCACGCTTACCACCCGTACTATTAATGATATTGAATTGATCAACGATATTTTTGCGGAAGGGCTGGTGCCTATCATCGCCGATCTGTTGAGCATTGTGTGTGTATTGAGTGTGATGCTGTATATAGACCCCATGCTCACGCTTATTGCACTTATTCCTTTTCCTATCATTATTATTGCTACCTATTATTTCAAAGAAAGCATTAACCGCTCTTTTTTTAAAGTACGTAACGCTGTGGCGGCACTCAATGCATTTGTACAGGAGCATCTGACCGGTATGCAGGTTGTGCAGGCTTTTGCCGGCGAAAAAAGGGAATCGGCCAGATTTCAGAAGATCAACCGCGAACACCGGAATGCCAATATCAGTGCCATCTTTGCCTATTCCATTTTTTTTCCTATTGTAGAAATAGTGCTGGCCCTCTCTACCGGTCTGATCGTATGGTGGGCCGCTCGCGAAGCGCTAAACCTGCAGCAAAGCCAGCAGGGTACGGTCATTTCGTTTATCCTTTTCCTCAACCTGCTGTTCAGGCCACTGCGTGTACTCGCCGATAAGTTCAACGTATTACAAATGGGTGTCGTAGCCAGCGAACGGGTTTTTAAAGTGCTGGATAATCCCGATTTTATTCCAACCCCGGCGCAGCCCGGATATAAGCCAGCTGCTGCATTGCAGGGTAAAGTTGAATTTGACCAGGTCAGTTTTGCCTATACCGGCGATCAGTATGTGCTGAAAAATATCAGTTTTACCATTAATCCCGGTGAAACGGTGGCTATCGTGGGACATACGGGTAGCGGTAAGACTACTATTATCAGCCTGCTCAACCGCTTATATCATATTCAGAAAGGTATCATCCGTATGGACGACCGGAATATAGAGGAGTATGACCTCGATTTCCTGCGCAGCCAGGTAGGGGTGGTGCTGCAGGATGTATTTCTGTTTTCCGGGTCGGTGCTGGATAATATTACGTTGCGCAACGATGCAATACCCCGGTCAAAAGTGGAAGAGGCGGCACGCCTTATCGGCATGCATGATTTTATTGAACAGTTGCCCGGCGGTTACCAGTACAACGTGATGGAGCGGGGGGCCACCCTTTCGCTGGGGCAACGGCAGTTGCTGTCTTTTATCCGCGCCCTGCTGTATAACCCCTCGATCCTGATTCTTGATGAGGCTACTTCTTCGGTAGATACGGAAAGTGAGCAGCTGATCCAGCATGCCATTGATACCCTTATTAAGGGACGTACCTCCATTGTGATTGCCCACCGGCTGAGCACGATCCGTAAGGCCAGTAAGATCATCGTGCTCGATAAAGGAGAGATCCGCGAAGCCGGTACACATGAGGAGTTGCTGGACAATGGAGGTTTCTATGCACGTCTGCATGAAATGCAGTTTGAAAAACATCCTATTAAGAAAACTGTTAATAGTTGACAGTCAACGGTTGACAGCATATTTTGAGAGCGTTTTCCATACGGTTTTTTTATACTTTAATGGAAGGCCGGGGTAGTGGGTAAAAAAAATGACAGACTTTGACCCAAAAACCTCTGACCGATTCCTTTTTTCATTTCCCCGCCCTTATCTTTGCGCCAAATTTCAGGAGGACTATGCATTCCGGACGTCTCAAATCCTTTACTATAGCGGCTTTCAGCGTATTTTTCACCGTTTTTTCTCTGTCTGCACAGGCTCAGCCTAATGATGGACATGAAGGCAGCCATGGAAAAAAGGAGTTTAATACTGCTGATACTATTCTTGCTCATCATGGCGCTAAAGAAGAGAAGAAGATGTTCAATGCTACCGAGGTGATCTTTGGTCACGTATTGAATGCCCATGAATACCATTTCCTGGATATCGTAGGTGATAATGGTGAGAAACATCCCATCACCCTGCCCCTGCCTGTGATCCTGTACAGCCCGCAAAAAGGATTTACCAGCTTTATGTCGTCTCGTTTTGAGCACGGACATGCTGAGTATGAAGGATATATGCTTCTTAAGGAAGAGTCGATCAAACATCTGGGACTCGATCCTAAAAAATACAATCCGGAAGATATTGTAGCTATAAAAGACGGTAAAGTAGACGAGTCGGTAAAAGTGTATGACCTCAGCCTTACCCGCAACGTGGTACAGATGCTGCTGGCCCTGGCCATCTTTACATTCCTGATGCTGCGTATTGCCAAACGGTACAAATCCGGAGTAGGTGTTACTTCTGCTCCCAAAGGTTCACAAAGCCTGATCGAGCCGGTCATCACTTTTGTGCGCGACGAGGTGGCCAAACCCAACCTGGGGCATAAAGTAGATAAATACATGCCTTATCTGCTGACTGTTTTCTTCTTTATCCTGATCAACAACATATTTGGTCTTATCCCAGGATCGGCCAACGTAACGGGTAATATCGCCTTTACTGCTGTATTGGGTCTTATTTCCTTTGTAGTGATCCTGTTCAGCTCCAACTCACATTATTGGGGGCATATCTTCAACCCTCCCGGTGTACCATTCGGCGTAAAACTGATCCTGGTGCCGGTAGAGTTCCTGAGCGTATTTATCAAGCCTTTTGCCCTTATTATTCGTCTTTTTGCCAACATGGTGGCGGGGCACATCATTATCATCTGTCTTATCTCCCTGATCTTCATATTCGGACAGCTCAATTCAGTAGCCGGTTGGGGTTCTTCTCCATTGGTTATTGCATTTACCGTCTTCATCTACCTGATCGAAGTACTGGTGGCTTTCCTGCAGGCGTTCATCTTTACCATGCTTACGGCGGTATTTATCGGCCAGGCATTTGAAGGTGAGCACCATCATGATGTAGCGCATGGCGATGAGGTAATGCACGACGATGCTGTAATTGTTTAATTAAGTTTTTAATCATTTATAAAATCAAGCAAGATGGATTTATTTCTGTTAGAAGCTGTTGCTAACGCAGGTGGTGCTATTGGTGCCGGTATGGCTGCAATTGGTGCTGGTCTTGGTATCGGTCAGATTGGTAAAGGTGCAGTTGAATCAATTGCCCGCCAGCCTGAAGTAGCCAACGACATCCGTGGCAACATGATCCTGACTGCGGCCCTGGTTGAAGGTGCTGCCCTGTTTGCGATCATCGTAGGCTTCCTGGCAATGGTTCTGTAATCAGACCCGCCAGCCAAAAAAATTACTGCATCCAAAGCACAGGGCGGAGGATGCAGTATTTTAAGATTAAGTGTAACAAGTGAACTATATGGGGTGAGCGAATAAAAAAGCGATAACCCCGCCCATTTTTAACTACTGTCATTCATGAAATTTTTAACTCCCGAATTTGGCCTTTTGATCTGGACCCTGCTGGCGTTCCTGATTGTATTTTTCATTCTGGGCAAACTGGCCTGGCCGGCTATTCTGAAAGGTCTGCGTGACCGCGAAAACAGCATTGCCAGCTCACTCGAAACGGCAGAGCGCGTGCGTGCAGAGATGGCGCAGATGAAAAGCGAGAATGAAGCCCTGCTGGCCAAAGCCCGTGAAGAGCGTGCCCAGTTGCTGAAAGAGGCCCGGGATATGAAAGATAAAATCGTCAACGAAGCCAAGGACCAGGCAAAAACAGAAGCCAATAAGATCATTCTGGAAGCTCAGGCTACTATCAATGCCCAGAAAATGGCAGCGCTTACCGACGTGAAAAACCAGGTAGGTAAACTGGTAATTGAAGTAAGTGAAAAAGTACTGCGCCGTGAACTGGCCGGTAAAGAAGCCCAGGAAGCTCATATCAAGGGCCTGGTTGATGATGTAAAACTGAACTAAAAGAAAGCGGATGAAGTGACCGGATCCGGTGCTTCCCAAATTAATATAGAATATGCCTAATCCACGTTTAGCAGCACGCTATGCCAAATCTCTGATTGACCTCTCCCTGGAGAAAGGTCAGCTGGAGCAGGTATATCAGGATATGCAATGGCTGCAAACTGCCTGCAAGAGCAGCCGCGATTTTCTGAACCTGCTGCGCAGCCCGGTTATCAAAGCCGATACCAAACGCAAAGTGCTGGAAGCCGTTACGGCCGGTAAACTGAGCGAACTCACTACCGGCTTTATTCGCCTGCTGGTAAGCAAGGGTCGTGAAAGCAACCTGCCCGAAATTGCAGCAGCTTCCATCGCTCTTTATAAAGAACATAAAAATATCTATACGGTACAGCTTACTACAGCCACACCTGTCGACAATGCAGTACGTGCAGCTATTGTAGAGCAGGTAAAGAAATCGGCCGGAGTACAGCATATTGAGCTGGAAGAAAAAGTGAATCCCGATATCATTGGCGGTTTTGTACTGCAACTGGGCGATAAACTGGTAGATGCCAGCATTGCCTATGACCTGCGGGCAATTGCCAAGCAATTTGACAACAACGATTTTATTTATAAAATCCGTTAAGCAAAACGCAGAACTTAATACTTACAACTTATAACTTAAGAATTATATGGCAGAGATTAAACCCGATGAGATAAGTGCGATACTGCGCCAGCAGTTGAGCAACTTCAACGCCAGTGCAGACCTCGAAGAAGTAGGTACTGTATTGCAGGTGGGCGATGGTATTGCCCGCGTATACGGACTGGGCAACGTACGCTACGGTGAGCTGGTAGAGTTTGAGAATGGCGTACGCGCTATCGCACTTAACCTTGAAGAAGATAATGTGGGTGTGGTATTGATGGGTGAAAGCGGAGATATTAAGGAAGGAGCCAAAGTGCGCCGTACCGGTCAGATCGCTTCTATCAAAGTAGGCGAAGGCATGGTAGGCCGCGTGGTAAATACCCTGGGTCAGCCTATTGACGGTAAAGGCCCTATTGCCGGTGAGCGTTACGAAATGCCCCTGGAGCGGAAAGCCCCCGGTGTAATCTTCCGTGAGCCGGTAAAAGAACCGCTGCAAACCGGTATCAAAGCCATCGACGCCATGATCCCCATCGGCCGCGGTCAGCGTGAGCTGATCATCGGTGATCGTCAAACCGGCAAGACTGCCATTGCCATTGATACCATTATCAATCAGCGTGAGTTCTACGCTGCCGGCAATCCCGTATACTGTATTTATGTAGCCATTGGTCAGAAAGCTTCTACCATTGCAGGTGTAATGAAAACCCTGCAGGACAATGGCGCTATGGAATATACAACCATCGTGGCCGCTTCTGCATCTGACCCTGCTCCGCTGCAGTTCTATGCACCTTTTGCCGGTGCTGCCATCGGCGAATTCTTCCGCGATACCGGACGTCCCGCACTGATCATTTACGATGATCTGTCAAAACAGGCGGTAGCTTACCGTGAGGTATCTCTGCTGCTGCGTCGTCCTCCCGGTCGCGAAGCTTATCCCGGTGACGTATTCTACCTGCACAGCCGTCTGCTGGAGCGCGCTGCCAAAGTGATCAATAACGATGAGATCGTAAAGAATATGAACGATCTGCCCGATAGCATCCGTCACCTCGTAAAAGGTGGTGGTTCACTCACCGCGCTGCCTATCATCGAAACACAGGCAGGTGACGTATCGGCCTATATCCCGACCAACGTAATCTCTATTACCGACGGTCAGATATTCCTTGAGTCAAACCTGTTCCTGTCTGGTATCCGTCCTGCCATCAACGTGGGTATCTCTGTAAGCCGCGTAGGTGGTAACGCCCAGATCAAATCCATGAAGAAAGTAGCAGGTACACTGAAACTTGACCAGGCCCTCTACCGTGAGCTGGAAGCCTTCTCCAAATTTGGCGGTGACCTCGATGCGGCTACTAAAAACGTAATCGACAAGGGTGCCCGTAACGTGGAGATCCTGAAACAGCCCCAATACACACCATTCGCCGTGGAAAAACAGGTTGCTATCATCTATCTTGGTACCAATGGTATCATTAAAGATGTACCTGTAAAACGTGTGAAGGAGTTTGAAGAACATTTCCTGCTGGAAATGGAAAACAAACTGTCTGATGTACTGGCTGCTTTCAAAAAAGGTAATCTGCCCGATGACGGTATCAAGAAAATGGTGGAACTGGCCCAAAGCCTGATCCCCCAGTACAAATAAGAATAGAAGATCTCTGCATAAGAAGAAGGCCCCGTTTACGGGGCTTTTTTTTATGCAGAGAAAATCACCCTGACGCACGCATTGCTGGCCTGCAAGACATTCCATCTTCCCCCACCTTCCACCCTTCACCTTTTGCTATCCACGCAGGTAACCTTACTAGTAAATTCCCGCTGATCGCCTTCGTAAAATCTGGCCACTCCACTCCAGATCATATC
Source organism: Chitinophagaceae bacterium (assembly GCA_047600605.1). Classification (GTDB taxonomy): domain Bacteria; phylum Bacteroidota; class Bacteroidia; order Chitinophagales; family Chitinophagaceae; genus CAYMZZ01. The sequence continues at coordinate 1,090,674 of JASGKK010000003.1, forward strand.
TTTTTTGACCTTATATATGGAAAGGACGCGGCGCTGAGACAAAATTTATTTTAGTATAATTATTTGATTATCAATATTAATAGTAAAAGTACTACAGAAAATACGGTATTTTTTACGAAAAAATGCGCGGAAAACTTGCATCGGTAAATACCTCGTATTATTTTAGCACTCGAATCCGTAATAACCCTAGCGAAAGCAAGTAAATCCGTCTGTGAATAAAGCTAAAATCCTGGTTACACTCCAGGTGCCTTTCTTCCAGCCTCTCGTTCCTGTTTTTTTAGGGTTGCTACTCTCCTGACGAAGACCAGCTTTTTTGGACCCTAAATGAAACAAAATGAAAACAACTTTACCCCTCTCTCAACAAATTTTCCGCAGCCTGCTGGTTGGTTGCACACTCTTCACATCAGTATTAGCTTCAGCACAGTCCGGCAATGGCGGCCAGCAAAGTACGCCTGAACTGGTTTTTAAAAATGCGGTGCGCGAAAGCGGCAGTGCAGGTGCAGACGGTACCGTTTACCGCTTTGGCAGTGTGACCAGCAATGTAGATGCCCTGGTAACTATCGCCGGCCGTTCTTCCAGCCTGGTAACACTGAGCACTATTGACCGTACAGGTACCGGTTACGACAATGCGTTTCAACCCGAGGTAAGCTATAATAATGGTAATGCCTCGAGCAACCGCAACTGGTGGATGGACTTTGATGTGCGTTTTGTAACAAAAGACGGCAGCACGCCCGTTACCGTTAACGAATTCAAGGTAACCGCCCTCGATGTGGATGGTGACGGAAGCCGCCTGCGTGAGTATGTTGGCTTTTACAATGCCCAGTCTTATATACTTGAGAATAATACACAGCTGAGCGTACAAAACATCAGCGCTACCATTTTTGGTTTGCTGACTCCCGGCCGCCAGTTTGATGGCCCTACTGCCAACTACAACAATATTGATGTAACGGCTACCCGCGTAATGACCACGCTTAGCTATTCCAATAAAAGCAGCTTCCGCGTACGCACCGGTGGTGCTACCGGCAACGGCTCCAGCAGTTCTGCATCACGTATGTACTCTTTCTGGTTCAAAGGGTTCAGCTATACAGCACCCGTACAATCTACACTGCCTGTAAAACTGGTGTCGTTCAACGCAACACTCGGTGCTAACAAAGTGGATCTGAAATGGGTAACTGCCGAAGAAAAGAACGTAAGCCATTTTGAAGTGGAAAAAAGTACCGACGGAAAAAATTTCAGCAGCATCGGTGTGGTGTTTGCCTTTGGCAACAGTGCTGAGGTTCGCAACTATGCCTTTACAGACAACAATGTGAATTCTACCAAAGATGGCGTACTCTATTACCGTCTGCGTTCTGTAGATATTGATACAAAGAATGAACTGTCGCAAGTACGCATGATCCATATCAGCAAACGTGCCGGTGCCGAGCTTTCCCTGCTTACCTATCCCAATCCTGCCAGCAGCGATCTGCGGATTACAATTCCTGCACAATGGCAGGGCAAAAAAGTGGCTTACGAAGTGATCAGCCAAAATGGCCAGGTGCTGATGCGTAGCCAGAATGGCGCCGCCAGCCAGACTGAAAACCTGAATATCAGCAAGTTGCCTACCGGCTTCTACTCTGTACGGGTGACCTGCGACGGCGAAACAGCTCAGCAAAAAATAATCAAACAGTAAACGAATTATCAATAGGGGTTCTATGCCGGGTACGAAAGTACCCGGCTTTTCGGTTTTACTTTAATTTGGTTTATATTATAAACTAGTTTATGTTTGTCCTGTCTTAAGCTAAAAATGAATATGAAACCGATCCATCTGCTGCTTTGGGTAAGTTTATTTCTGCTGTTGCAACCCGCATCGGCGCAAACCGTGGTAAAGGGTGTGGTGACCGGCAATAAATCAAAACCATTATATGGTGTCAGCATCAGCATTAAGGATAGTTATGATGGCGCCACCACCGACAGCCTGGGGCGTTTTTCTTTTACTACCACGGAAACAGGTGAGCAACTGCTGCAGGCAACTGCTGTAGGATATAAACCATACAGTCAATTGCTCAAACTGCAGGGGCAGCCTCTCACACTTACAATAGCACTGAAAGAAGAGGTGACCGAATTGCAGGCGGTTACCATTACAGCAGGTACATTTGAAGCCAGTGATAAGAAAAGAGCTTCGGCCGTACTCGATCCGCTTGATATAGTAACCACGGCGAGCGCCAATGGGGATATTACCGGCGCATTAAAAACCCTGCCCGGCGCCCAAACGGTAGGTGAGAGTGAGGGCCTTTTTGTAAGAGGAGGTACTGCTGCCGAAACAAAAACCTTTATTGATGGCACACTGGTCAATAACTTCTTCTTCAGCAGTGTACCCAACATAGCCCAGTTCAGTCGTTTTTCCCCCTTTATATTTAAAGGCACCGTTTTCAGCACGGGTGGTTATTCAGCATTGTATGGCCAGGCGCTTTCTTCGGCACTTATTCTCGAGTCGATCGATCTGCCTGAGCAAACCACAGCCAGTGTGGGACTGAGTGTATTGAGTGCGAATGCCGGCTATCAGCATCTGGCAAAAAATAAAAAATCATCCTGGGGAGCAAGTTATGGTTATACTAACCTGGCGCTGGCATTTGCAGTGATCAAACAGCGGCAGGATTATTCGCAGGCACCAGCCTATCATAATGCGGATGCCAACTTCCGTATCAAAACATCGGCTACCGGTATGCTGAAGTACTATGGCTATTTCAGCAGCAATAAACTTGCCTTTACCACACCCAGCATTGATTCACTCGGTTACTATGACCGTTTTTCCATCGGCAATACCAATCACTATCACAACCTTTCGTGGCGCGAAAACGTAGGCCGGCGCTGGAAAGTGCAGCTGGGAGTCTCTTATACCAACAACAAAGACGATATCAATAGTCACATGCAGGATGAGGATAAGAAAGAGGTTGCGCTCGATGGGCTGGAAGCTAAGAAATTTGCACTCGACAGCCGGGGCAATTATTTCAATGCAAAAATGGTATGGGATCGCCGGTTGCGCGGTTTGAGCGCTTTCCGTTTTGGAGCAGAGTATAACTATGCCAGGGACAACATCCGTTACCGGGATTATACCAATAGCCTTTATCCTTCGCAGTTGCGCGATGATGTGACATCAGTATTTGCCGAAGGCGATATTTATATTACCAATGTGCTGGCCGCAAAAGCCGGTTTGCGTATGGAGCATTCGTCTATACTGGACAAAAATAACCTGGCACCACGATTGTCGCTGGCGTATAAACTCGGCAAGGGTACACAGGCATCTGTAGCCTATGGCATTTTTTATCAGAACCCCGAGCGCCGTTACCTGCCCGCAGCTCAGCCACTCACCTTTATGAAGGCAACACATTACATTGCCCAGTTTCAACGGGTGGCCAATCAGCAATCTTTCCGTGCAGAGATATTCTATAAAAAATATGACGACCTGGTCAAATCAGGGTTTGTCAACTATCGTGAAACTGCGGTGAGCAATGCCGGTTATGGTGATGCAAAGGGGATTGAATTTTTCTGGAGAGATAAGAAAACGATCAAATCGCTTGATTACTGGATCTCTTACAGCTATCTGGATACCAAACGCGATTTTCTGACATTTCCGTATGCCATCACACCCAATTTTGCAGCAAAGCATACCGGATCGCTGGTGGTGAAGAAGTTTGTACAAAGCTGGAAGATGAATCTCAATACAGCGTACAATTTTGCCAGTGGCCGCCCTTATTACAATATCGGTTATGATGCTTCGACATCGCAATACCAGTTTACCGATCGCGGACATGTGCCCGATTATCACAATGTGAGTTTTGCTATCAATTACCTGCCCTTTATTGGTAAAAAGAATCCCAAATCATACCCGGTATGGGTGCTGCAGGTAAGCAATATCTTCAACATTCGTCAGGTGTATGGGTATCAGTATTCGTACAATGGCCTGCGTAAGCAGGAGGTAGTTCCCACATCGCGCATGTTTGTGTTTATCGGCTGCTTTATCAGCTTCGGTATTGACCGGAGCGATGAGGTCATGAACAATGCTTTATAATCTTTAATAACCATAAACTGTTAAACAAACCAATATGAAAAAATTCCTTTTCCTGGCCCTGTTACTTTCTGCAGTACTGGCAGGTCAGTCACAATCCGATAAGTTTAAAAAAGCCATGGAGCAGTGGGTGCCGGTTTTTGATACTACTTATTCTGCCGATGGATTTCTGACCCTGTCCAATACTTTTCAACGCATAGCCGATGCAGAAAAGAATCAGTGGCTGCCGTATTATTATGCTGCACTTACGCAGGTAAATGCCGGTTTTATGCTTACGGGTGGCCAGGGTGGCGCTGCCGATAAAACAGATCCTATCGCCGATAAAGCAGAGCAATTGCTGAATAAAGCAGAAGAGCTGGCAAAGGATAATTCAGAAATTTTCTGTGTAAAGAAAATGATCGCTACACTGCGTATGACGGCCGATCCTATGAACCGGTATATGACCTATGGTCCGGCAGCAGAGGCGGCATTGAATACCGCCAAAAAGCTGAACCCGGATAATCCGCGCGTATACCTGCTCGAAGGCCAGGATAAGTTTTATACACCGGAGCAATATGGTGGCAGCAAATCGGAAGCAAAGAAGCTTTTTGAAACAGCGATCAGTAAATTTGACATTTATAAGCCGGAAAGCAATATCCATCCCCACTGGGGTATGGTGCAGTTGAAATATTTCATGACGCAGCTGCAGTAATTACTGTTGCGAAACGATATCATCCTGCAGCCGGTGCATGACATCTGCTGCAGGATATGGTATTTTAAAAACTATGGGGAACATGTCTGAAAAAGAAGAAGTATTATCCGAAAAAGAAAGTCTTGCCCTGATCACGACCATGATCAATAAGGCAAGGGATGTATATCATGAGACAGGTGTATCTGCCATCATGTGGGGCGCACTGATCACGGTCTGTGCGCTGGTAAGATATGCGGAATACCAGTTTGATTTCCGGTTGCCTTTTGATATCTACCTGTTGACGATTGCTGCAGTAATACCGCAGATATACATGAGCCTGCGGGAGAAAAAGACAAGAAAAGTGCACCGGTACGACGATGTATTTATATCCAATCTGTGGCTTGCATTTGGGATCTGCCTGGCTTTGCTGATACTGACCGTCAATATGGCTTTTAGTGCATGGCGGCCAATGCTCGAAGAATACAGGCAACTGACCGGTAAGACGCCATCTTTTCTGTTTGGAGAGTATGTGACTTCTCTCTTTCTGATGGTCTATGGCATTCCTACATTTGTGACCGGTGCATCGTGTCGTTTCAGACCCATGATGTGGGGTGGTATATTGTGCTGGGCCTGCGCCATTATTGCTATATTCACTTCCTTTAGAACCGACCTGCTGCTCACTGCATTTTCAGCCACTATGGCCTGGCTTATTCCGGGTATTGTGATGGAGCGTGATTACCGCCGGGCAAAAAAACAGGAACAGACGGTGCATGTTTAAGGATCTGGACCCCATATTACATTCGCAACTCCGGCTGGCTGTTGTCTCGCTGCTCATAGGCGTGCGCGAGGCGGAGTTTACCTTTATCCGGGAAAAAACCGGAGCCAGCAGCGGCAACCTCAGTGTACAGATCCAGAAGCTGAAAGATGCCGGCTATATAGATGTGGTAAAACAATTTAAAGACAACTATCCCCAAACGATTTGTAAAATCACTCCCACCGGCGTAAAAGCATTTGAAGAATATGTGAAGAATTTGCAGACGTATCTGAAAACAGAGTGATTGGTGGTCAGCTCCCGGCCACTGACCACCGATCACTGATAAAAAAAACCCGGTCCCTTAGACAAAGGACCGGTTCTCTGTTGGAACTCTAAGTGTATGTATGATCAACTTTGGATCATCCCTCTGATTGAAAACTATCTTTGAAAGCCGTTCCGGGCTTCGATTAATTGGTTGAATTGCTCAGTTTAACCACAGGAGAGTAGGCAACACTGCCGTCTTTACGAACGATAATGATGCGATAGAAGCTTTTGCGGGTCTGAATGGATTCGAAAAACTGGTAATGATCGGCCTCTGTTTTTTCTGTACCAAAGACCAGTCCTACCATTTGAAATTTTTTGCCATTGTGGCTGCGCTGGATGATCAGGCGGTCGGCAGTTTCATTTTGCCTGATCATCCAGTTGAGCAGAACACGATTGTCCCGAATGCTGCAGGTAAAGTCAGCAATTGTAGCCGGGTTGATCGTTTTTGAAACGACCGTGGTGGGAGAGCTCGTAAAAGGGACGGTATTTGAAGCAAATACCGATGGTTGCAAAAAGAATGTCAGCGTGCTCATAAGCGAGCTGGTAAGGATTAATCGCATTTCCTGGGTTTTGAAGATAACTATTCAAACTTCCCACAGAAATATTGGAGGGCATACAGCCCATACATTAGCAGAACAACTGATCGGAAATACCTCATCACAAAAACATCGTAAAACTACGCACCACAATGTTGTTTTCCGTAATGCAAGACAAACGTAATAACTCGTGCACGGATATGCAAGTCTTTGGTCATATTTTTTTTACAGACATTCAATACATTCATTTTCAGGTAAAAACAATTGTATCTTTGGTGTAAATTTTCCGTATGGCAACCGTCATATCGGTTCGTAATCTAACGAAGAGTTTCCAGGACTTTAAAGCAGTGGAAGATCTTTCCTTTTCTGTACAGGCCGGAGAGATCTATGGTTTTCTGGGTCAGAATGGCGCCGGCAAATCCACAACCATTCGCATGCTGCTTACACTGATCAGTCCCACTGCCGGCGAAATTGAATTGCTGGGGATGAACCTGAAGCATCACCGGCGGGAAATACTCCGACAGGTAGGTGCGATCATAGAACGGCCAGATCTCTATAAGTATCTTACGGCCATTGAAAACCTGCGCCTCTTTGCCACGCTGAGCGGCATTCGCCCTGCTACTGGTCAACTGATGGATCAGCTGGCAATGGTAGGACTCGCCGACCGGGCCCACAGCAAAGTAAAGACCTACTCACAGGGTATGAAACAACGCCTGGGCATTGCAACAGCACTCATTCATAACCCGCAGCTGATAATTCTGGATGAGCCTACCAACGGACTGGATCCGCAGGGAATTGCCGATATCCGTAACCTGATCCTTCACCTCAGCAGGGAAAGAGCAAAAACAATCCTGGTATCATCACATCTGCTAAGTGAGATGGAAGTGCTCGCAGATTCGATGCTCATTATTGATAAAGGCAAAAAAGTAATAGAAGGCCGTGCGCGGGATCTGTTTGACCCGATGAATATAGTGGTGGAATTAAAAACCACTTCTATCAGTCAAAGCTGGCAGATACTGCAGCAATCGCCCTGGAAAGATCAGTTGCTGCAGCAACGCAAAGACAGCATCCTGCTCAGGTTGCCGCAGCGTGATCAGCCATCGCTGATCCGCTACCTGGTAGAGCAGGGCGAAGACTTGTTATCCTTTCATGCAAAGAATACGCTGGAAGATTATTTCCTTTCATTAACCTCCGGACAGCAGCATGTGGAAGCTTTTACAGATTGAATTGCTTAAAATATTCAAACGCCCCCGTACCTATATCGCCTTTGGTGCAGTGACGGCTATCGTAATATTGATCCAGATAGCGTTGTACTATGACGGCAAATCGTATGTTGATCTGCTGCTGAGCAACCTCAAAGAATCATTTGACCTGACAGATGATTTTAAGAACCGCCTGCTCAATGGTTATCTTATCTGCTTTGTGATACTGGGTACATTACTGATACAAATGCCGCTGCTTGTGGCACTCATAGCAGGAGACTCCATTGCCGGCGAGGCCAATATGGGCACACTGCGCCTGGCGCTTACACGCCCCGTGAGCCGCACAGAATATCTGCTCATCAAGTTTCTGGCTACGATCGTGTACACACTGGCACTCCTCGTATGGATGGCGGCACTGGCTCTTTTTGGCAGCATGCTCATTTTTGGTGTAAACGACATGGTGGTGCTGCGCTCTGCCGGTATTGAAGTGATCAATCAGCAGGATGTACTCTGGCGATACTTTGCCGCCTTTGGTTTTGCGGCAGTAGCCCTTACTACCGTTTCGGCACTTGCTTTTTTGCTGAGCGTATTTGCCGAAAATGCCATCGGCCCCATCATTGCCACCATGAGTGTGGTCATTGTATTTACCATCCTGTCTCAAATGAACATTCCTATTTATGATAATACCGTAAAGCCCTATCTATTTACCTCGCATATGGTGGCCTGGAAAGGATTTTTCTATCTTAAAACAGCGCCCGATGGCACTACAATTGCGGGTAGCGTGGAAAATATAGCGGCGATATGGAAGAGCCTGGTCATTTTAATTATTTATACGATTGTTTTTGTGGGTACGGCAGTAATGGTATTTCGCAAAAAAGATATTCTGAGCTAAAAAGCCTGATATGAAAAAATGGATTTGTTGCTTGCTGCTGATAAACAGTATAGGTGGAGCAGTACATGCGCAGACTGCTGAAGAACTGGTAACCCAGCTTCGGCAGAAAGTGGCACTTGTCAATGACTACGAAGCGCAGGGCCGCATGAAAACCAATGTGTCTTTTATTAAGGCACCGGAGGCAGATGTAAAAGTGTTTTTCAAAAAGCCCAATAAACTGCGCATTCGTAATGCTACGGGTATTTCTTTTATACCCAAGGGCTCGCTGAATATTAACCTCGGCAGTATTTTTGACAACTCCGGTAATTACGACATCATTGATGTGGGAAAAGAAAGCGGAAGTGGTTTACGTATTGTAAAACTGCTGCCACAGGATGAAAATGCCGAAGTCGTATTATCTACTTTATATATTGACGAGAAACTGGTACTGATCAAAAAGGCGAAAGTAACCACCCGCGAAAGCGGCACCTATGAATTGCAGATGACGTATGGACGCTATGCTTCCTATGGCCTGGCAGATAAAGTGGTCTTTACCTTTAATACAAAGGACTATAAGCTACCCAAAGGTGTTACGCTTGACTACGACGACGGTTCCGGAAAAAACAAACCGGCAACTCCACAGGAAAAAAAAGGAAGCGTGGAGATATCCTATAGTGAGTATAAGATCAATAAGGGAGTGGCTGATAGCGTATTTGAGTGATCAGTGGCCGGAGATAGGCTGGCTGTCGATTGCGAATAGCCGAGAGCAAAAAGGTTTAAGCAGTAGGTATAAAACACTTTAAACCTTTTAAACTCTTTATACCCTTTAAACATTACTTCTGTCAACTGTCAACTAATTCTCCCTGATCTCCTCATCTTCCATTCTCGCAAATACTTCAGGATTCAGTTTTTTGAGGGGGTTGCTGCGGTTTTCATCAAAGGCCTCCCGGCGTTTGATAATATTGAATACATTCAAAAATAGCTGTGAGGAATGAAGAGGTATCAGCCTTGTCTTTTCCGGCAATATCAAATGCCACACCATGATCGGGTGAGGTGCGTACTATTGGCAGACCGGCAGTAAAGTTTACGCCTTCGCCCGAAGCGAGCGCCTTGAAAGGAATGAGTCCCTGATCGTGATACATGGCCAGTACAGCATCAAAACGTTCGTGGCTGCGCCGTGCAAAAAAAGCGTCGGCACTATAAGGACCTACGGCAAGTATATTGCTGTTTTTGGCATCGCGGATAGCCGGCTTGATGATCGTTTCTTCTTCAGTACCGATCAGGCCTTCGTCACCTGCATGCGGATTGAGACCCAATACGGCAATGCGGGGCTTATTGATACCAAAATCGCGCTGCAAGCTTTTCTGGATCAATCCCAGTTTGCTTACAATTTTTTCGCGTGTGATATGTTGGGCAATCTCGCTGACCGGTATGTGTTCGGTAACAAGGGCTACTCTGAAGTTGCCGGCACAAAGCATCATCACCACATCTTTGGCATTGAAACTGGCCTGCAAAAAGGGAGTATGACCGGTATGGGTAAATTCGGCCGACTGAATATTCTTTTTGTGAATAGGAGCAGTGACCAGCCCATCAATCTGTTTTTGTTTGAGAGCGGCTACAGCAGTTTGCAGGGAAAGCATGGCATATTTGCCACCGATGTCTGTCAGCTGACCGGGAGTAATGGCGACTTCTTCTTCCCAGCAGGTAAATACATTCACCTGTTTATGGTTGAGCCGGGTATAGTCGCGTGTGCTTTGATAATTGAAGTTGACCTCACCAACGGTTTTGCGGTAAAAGTTAACGGCTTTGTTGGAAGCAAAGATCACAGGTGTGCATTGCTCCAGTATGCGGTTGTCCGAAAAACTTTTTATAATTAATTCCAGGCCAATGCCGTTCAGGTCGCCACAGGAAACACCTATAACAGGCCTTTGTTCTTGATTTACCATGGGGGTCAGTTCTTTCGGTAAAAGTAATGCATTAAAACTAAACAGGGACGCCATACCGGCATCCCTGTTGATTGAATGAAAGTGGTTATGGTTAATTTGACTTCATGACACGTTTCGTGATTACCTGGCTGCCATTACTAACCCGCAGAGTGTACAGGCCTGCCGCCAGTCCATCGGTCTCTGTCAACTGAAGGCTGTTTACCCCTGCATAAGCCAGTTGTTTTTCACGCCTTACCAGTTTACCATTGAGATCGATCAGGTCGATAGTGAGCGGACTGCTTGTCTTCAGCACCACATCAAACCGCAGGGTATGACTAAACGGGTTGATCACATTGCCAAAGGCATAAGCCTCCATATTCCTGTTGAGCTGGATTACCGCCGATATTTTGCGCCGGTTACTTTCTGTATTGAGCACAATCCTGTACCATGCTTTGCCATTCAGCATCTCCGGATCCTTAAAGGAATAAGTATTTACCGAAGCTCCGTTGTGATGTCCCGAAAGGGTACTGATAGCATAGAAGCTGCGTCCATCCAGGCTTTTTTCAACGATATAGCTTACCAGTCCCTCTTCTTTTGAAGCCGACCAGAAAAGACTGGCATGATCATCTACCAGCTTACCATTGAAGGCCAGCAGGTCGGTAGTAAGTACAGGTCCGCAGTCATTGACTGCCAGGTTGATGATACTGATACCATCCGTGACCTGGCAGGAGGTACTGCCCAGGTTGGTATTGGTAGTGGCCACGATCACACGATACAGGTTGCCGCTATCGCTCACCGTCGTGTTGGTATGCGGAATGGTATAAGACGTTATATACTCGTAGAGGCCGCCGCCGGTCAGTACGGGAGTAGCATTGCCGGAGGTTCCTACATCGGTCCAGGAAACGCCGTTATTCACACTGCGCTGCCAGATATAATGTGTATAGTTATTGAAATAAGAACGCACCGTATCGTAAATGGTCAGCGCGTTGCCTTCGCACACATTCGGATTAAGCGATGGTGAATAACTCATGTTGGGCAGACAGGTAGCAATGGAAATATCATCCATTACCCAGTCATTACCACCACCACCCTGCGAGTTATTGCGGATGATAAAGGTGGCGCTGGTTTGCGCGGGACCTGTTACAAACATGAATCCTTTTTTCACCCAGCCACCTGTATATGCCATTTCACCCGTGCTGTAGCGGTCCAGGTCATCGAGGGCAAAAGTCAGGTTAGGCAGTACGCCCGGCTGCCGGGGCAGATAACTATTGCCCAGTGAGTCAATACCGCAGGTGGGACAGATATTTCTGAACCAGGCAGAAAACTCGTAATAGGTATTGGGACAAAGATTATTGAGTGTTTGGCGATAACTTTCTGAAGCCACATAGTCGGCATTTACCATGAGCATATAGCCGCCGGAGACTCCATCGGCTTCTGGTGTATTGCCCACTGAGTTGCTGGTGCCGCTATGATCTCCATCAATATCCCAGTGACCCGTATGCATACGGTTGGCACAGGCATCCTGTGAAGGAAGCGATGTGGGGCAGGTAGGGGTACGTTCGGCATTACGGTTGGTGCCACTACGCGGACTGATATTTTTTACAATGGCATAACGACCATCGCCCACACCTACTGTAGCCGATACGTTTGGCAGATAGGTATAGCCTGGTATGGGATAGGTGAGACCGGTAGACCGGTTGAGTGAGTTACCGGTACCAAATGTACCTCCGAATTCCTGCGCATTATTTACCCCCGTTGCATTGGTGCAAAGGCTCATGGGGTCGCTGATCAGGATCTTGTAGGGAACGGCGGTGAGTGCAATATCTGCACCACCTAATGTATTCTGATAAATGAATTTGCCCGGGAAAAGGTTAATGGTGTCGCCGACAGCACCGGTCACCACTACGCGGAATGCGGTGGCAAATAACATACCTCCGCCACCACGTGGCCGATCGGATCCGGCAACCATACGACCAATAGCCGAAGCAGTTTCTGTTTCCGTATTATCTGCGACGGTGTCGGGAGGATATGATCCAAAACCCAGGTTAAGGCGGATATTGTATTCAGTCGGTCCGGGCAATGCTACATAAGAACCGGCATCATCATTTAAATCCAGTGAATACCGGCGAAAGGTAAGGCCTTCGTTGGTGATTACCCTGATGGAATCCTGGGTGCCTGTGAGCATGTTTGTATGTGTGGGCACATTATCTACATAACGGAGTCCATAGAGGGTGCCTGCCGTATGATTGATGGTCATACGGATCTCCAGCGTATCGCCGGGTTGAACCACACCACCAGTACTGCGTTTTGATACGTTTACATAGCTGTTGCCAAAGCGGGGAGGCGGAGTGGCAGATGTAATACAGATATTAAAACCGGCATTGGCATTGGGAGCCGGAGTATTGGTAGAGTATACACGTACATAATAAGTGACACCAACGGTAAGTCCGGTGGCACTGATGGACGTAGTGCCGCACTGTAAGGAAGTAAATGATCCGCAGGTGCCCGACAATAACTGCATGCGGGTACCAGTGAAATTGCCACCCACACTACCCAGCGAAATACTTGCAGCCGGATCAACGGCTGTAAACCGGTACCATACATCATATCCCAATGGTCCCGTACAGGGCGCAATAGCAATAGAAGATGGTGTAGAACCCGCCACAGTACCCGGCACGTTACTGGAACTGCAGGCACTCGTTACCGGCACGGTGATGGCGCCTGTACATTCATCATTGAACGGCACAGGTGCTACCGGATCTGTCACACAAATACTAAAGCCGGCATTGGTAGACTCGGTTGGGGGAGTGCCTGTTGAATATACCCTTACATAATAAGTAGTACCCACCGTCAGGTTGCTGGCAGTGATAGAAGTGGTGCCGCAGAAAAGCGCAGTTTGTGAGCCACAGGTACCCTGCAGCAGCTGCATACCGGGATTGGTAAAGTCGGTTCCGAGTGAACTGATCGTTACCGTCGGATTGGGTGTTTGTGCAGTAAAACGATACCAGATATCATAGGTAACAGTTCCGGTACAGGGGGCTATTGCCACACCAGAATTGGTGGTGGCATACATATTGCCAGTCGTTGGCGAGCAGGTGACACCGGATGTTAAGAGTGGTACAGAGGCCGAACAGTTATTATTGGAAGGAGCCGGGTCAGTTATACAAATATTAAATGTACCAGTAGTATTGTTGTTTGAGAAAATACGCACATAGTAGGTGTTTCCTATTGTGAGTGATGAAGCAGTGAGTGTAGAGGTACTGGTAACACATTGTACAGCTGTCGGGCTGCTACAAGTGCCAGAAAATAATTGAATACTGCGTTGCGATGGCGATGAGTTGAGGGTAATGGTGGGGTTTGTGCTTTTGGCAACAAAGCTATACCACACATCATTTCTGGTACCGGCAGGGGTTCCTCCACCACAGGCACCCGCTACGGTAGTATAGGTAGCACCCGTCAGTGTACCCCCTGTATAAGAGCAGGTGGGTGACGATGAAAGGGGCGCCGCGTTACAAATAAGATTATTGGCAGGTTGAGCCAACAACGCCTGAGGCGAAAGAAACATTAAAAATAACCATAGCAGTTTCCTGCATAGGCGGAGGGTATAGGTAAAGCTCTTCATGGTTTGGACTGATGGGTTTTTCAGGATATGGTGAGTAACAAAATAACAATAACCTGACCGGGGCAACAATAGGAAAAATACAGAGTCGCGGTAAGGGTATTTACTAGTTTAAGAAGTTCAAAAGCGCTAATAACCAGTTTCTTCGGCTTTTTTCCGTACAAATCAGCACCGGGAGCATAAAAAAAGCCAGCCGTATGCACGGCTGGCCTGTACCTAAATGAGCGGCGACTGCTAGCGGGATGCTTTCACCACTCGTTTGTGTATAATACGATCCTTATTGATGACCCGCAGGGTATAAGCGCCTGACTGCAGACCGTCTGTGTTATTGATAGTAAAGCTGTTTACACCGGCATAGGCATTCTGCCTTTCGCGATGAATCGTTTTTCCGTTCATATCTATCAGTTCTATCAGCAGGTTACTGTTATCAGACAGGTACACATCAAAACGTAACTGATTGGCAAAGGGATTCACCACAGTGCCAAAAGTGAAGTCTACCAGGTCATTACGAAGCTGCACAATACCGGAATACTTTTTACTGCCATCTGCATGCTGCATCACAATACGATACCAAGCCTTATATACTACACCGCCCGCATCCGTAAATGAGTAGCGGTTAATACTGGCATTGCTGGCGTAACCATCTACATGGCCGACGGGTGTAAACCGCTGACCATCATAACTGCGCTCTATTATATAATGATATAAACCCTCTTCTTTTGATGTACTCCAGTTCAGAACAGCATCACGATTGCTGAGACGACCATTGAAAGAAAGCAGATCCGTTTTGAGTACCGGCCCGCAATCCATTACAGACAGATTGATAATACTGATCCCGTCAGTCACGCGGCAGGCAGGGCTGCTCAGGTTGCTGCTGGTGGTTGCTACCAGTACACGATACAGGTCACCGCTATCCGATACGTTGGTATTGGTGGTGGGAATGGTATACGCGGTCACATATTCCCAGCGGTTAAGGGTGCTGTTATAAACCGGAATACTGTCGCGCGAGGCACCCAGATCAGTCCAGTTGACGCCATTATCGGTACTGCGTTGCCAGATATGATAAGTATAGTTGTCGTAGTACCCGCGGATAGTATCATATATGGTAAGCGGATTGCCGGTACAAACATTGGGATTGAGCGATGGGGAATAGCTCATATCCGGTAGACAGGTTGATACGGCGATATCATCAATGGCCCAGTCATTTCCTCCTCCTCCGGGGGCATTATTCCGTATACTGATGATCATCTGTGTTTCGCTGGGTCCCGTTCGGTAGGTAAATCCTTTTTTGACCCATTGTCCTGTATAATAAATATCGCCGGTGCTGTAGTAATCATGACCATTGATATTAAAGGTGAGTGTGGGACGTACGCCGGATGAGTCACCGGGTGCAGTAGGCTCATACCCTACACTGCTTGAACCACGGCCTACAGAGTCGGCACCGCAGGTACGGCAGATATTACGGAACCAGGCTGAATATTCGTAGGAAGTATTCGGACAAAGATTGCGTACCGTGTCTTTAAATGCGGTATCCGTACGGTAAGATGCATTGATCACTACCATATAGCCACCACTTTGGCCGGCATTTACATTGGCCGGCAGGTTGCCCTGTAAAGGATTGGATGCTCCTGTGTGATCGCCAATGATATCCCATACGCCAAATACCCGTCGGCCAGAGTTGGTTTCGTTGGGGTCAATAGAATAAAGCGCTGTAGTGGTGCCGGCACTGGTATTGTTTGACATACCGTAGTAATAATCGCCCGGCGCATTGGCACCAAATGCAGTATAGGAATAGTTGGTCGGTACTTTTGAAGAGGCCGTGCGGTCCTTGGTAGTGCCCGAGCCAAATGTACCACCACTCTCTGATAAGAGCGAGTTCTGAACAGCATTATTACAAATACCAAAATCACGGTAGATCATCGCATTTACTGCGGGGAAGGTGATGGTATTGACGGCACTCGCCGGCTGGTTACGATAGCTCAGGCTACCCCCACCCACACTCACGGTGTTGCCGTAGCCGACAGCATTTACCTGTACGCGGTAAGAGGCGATCAATACGCAGGTAGTACCAAAGATGCTGGGCCGATCCGTACTTCTCACAGGCCCGCCCACACTGGCAGTGGCACCATTACCAATATTAAAACTTACGGCCGATCCGGTTATACTGGCGGGGTCACTATCCACAGCATCCGTCCATTGCCGGAAGATCTTTCCTTCATTGGTCAGAACCCGCAGGGTGCCGGGTACATAGGTTGTATTGCTGGGCAGATTATCAGTAAATGAAACACCATAGGCATTGTTGGTACGCACAACAAATGTGGCACGGATTTCCAAAACATCATTCGGCTCAATAGTACCACCCGTACCCTGTTTGGTTACGTTGATATAACTTTTGCCATAGTCAACGGTGGGCGATGAAGTGGTAGGATTTGAAATACAAATACGGAAGGCCCAGTTGGCTCCCGACATAGGAACCGTTGTGGAGAATACACGTATATAATAAGTAGTACCTACTGTAAGGCCTGCGCCTCCCAGGTCGGTCATCAGATCGAGTGTCGTACCTGTTTTACACATCACAGAGGTAAGTGAGCCACATGATCCGGAAAATATCTGTATTCCGGCACCCGCTGCAGTGAAGTCTGATCCCAGGTTGGTAAGGGCAATACTGGGAAAAGCATGAGTAGCAGAAAAACTGAACCATACATCTGGTGCTCCTGCGGGTGCGCAATCGTTCGGCAGCCCGGCAGTGCCCTGCGCATTTAATAAGGTACGGTTGGTACTGCACCCGCCGCCGACCGTAATACTCGTTGGAGCAGAGCAGTTATCGTTGCCGGGTCGGGCCCCGTCAACTACACAAATGGTAAAAGAGATATTGGAACCGTTGTTGGCATAGACACGTATATAATAAGTGGCGCCTACGGTAAGGCCCGAAGCAGTATAAGAACTGGTAACGCCACAGTTAATGGAGGTCAGACTGCCACAGGTACCCGAAAAAAGCTCAAACCTCCGCTGACTGGAGCCTGCAAGAGTAATAGTGGGGTTGGTGGTTTGTGCGACAAACTGATACCATACATCCGGCTGATTGCCGCAGGCATTGCCTGTACCTGTAGTATACGTTGCACCCGAGGTTGAGCCGGATGTCGTCACACAACTGGTTCCTGATGTAAGTACGGTGGCTGTAGCACAGGCATTACTTTGTGCATAAAGTGCCGCAGGCAAAAGGACAGGGATGGTGGCTTTTAGTATCGTAAAAAAAGCCCGTCGAAAATGGTAGAGATACGGGTTCATAAGTGGAAACGCTTGGTTTTTCGGATCAGTGGATGAGCAAAATAAGTGTAATCACATATTTTTTCCAATAGCAAGAATACCCCACTTTAATAAGTGTAAATACTAAGTGAGATAAAGTGGTTTTACTCTTAGAGAATTTGCAAAGGGTTGTTAATTTGTGCCCTGAAATCCACCGATCAAATGAAAAAACCATTACTCTTTGCCGCCTTGTTGGCTTCACAACTGGCGTTTTCTCAAGCCTCTACCGATGTTTGTTCCAGCAATACCATCATTACCGTAGGTAGTAGCTGTACACCAGTTACAGGTAACCTATACAATGCAACCGAAGGAGGAGCCACTTCAACATGTGGCAGGCGCTATGATATGTGGTACCGTTTTACGGTACCAGCTAATTCCAATATGGTTCGTATACAGGTCACCCTACCTGCTACCAGTGTCGGGTTGACAACAGGCAATACCTATGTAGAGGTATTTAATACAAGCGCTTGCGGTTCTGTAGCAGCCGGAGTTTCGCTTACATGTGCTAGCATCGCCTCCCCCCGGTTTTATAGCGGGTTGACTGCGGGTGGTACTTATTACATGCGCGTATTTACTACCGGTAATCCTAATACGGCACCTGCTTCCAGGTATGATTTTTCGCTTTGTATTACTTCTAATGATAACTGTAATACGGCTGCAACCCTGGAGCCGAACACAGGTCAGGTTTATTCAGTGCAGGGTGCATTAGGTACTGTGGGTACCATACCTACAGGTTGTGCCACCGGTACATCAGATGATGACGTATGGTTCAAGTTTACTTCTATCAGTCATATTGCCAATGTAGCGCTGAGTGCACTGGGCAGCAACCTCAATACTTCGGGAGCACGTTTCCAGGTATTCAGTGGCAGTTGCGGATCACTGACGTCGATCGCCTGCGGCAGTGGTACCACATCATTGCAGGTGCTGGGTCTCAATATCAATGAAACTTATTTCGTGCGGGTTTATTCAGCGGGCAATACGGCTATTACCAGTAATGGGAATTTCAATATCCAGGTTACCCAGACGGCACCCACGAGAGTCACCGAGACCAGCCGGACCAACGAATTATTCAAACAGAGCATACTTTCGCCCTCTGGTTTACTGAGCGATCCCTGGGAGATTACCTATGGACCGGATAATATGCTGTGGGTGACGGAATCAAAAGGATACCGGGTTTACCGTATCAATCCTGCCAATGGTAACCGCACCATGGTACTCAACATTTCCCAGGGCAGCACTTTCTTCAGCAGCACAACAGATCAGGCATTCAATGTACAATTCAATGTTGGCTCACTTAAGCCACAGGGAGGTCTTGCCGGACTGGCTGTGCACCCCAAATTTCTGGATCCTACAGATCCCAAAAATTATGTGTACATATCTTACATACATACATCTCTCGGCGGATCGTCACCAACAGGTATCTTTTTCCGTAACCGTATAGTAAGATTTACCTATAATACGACCACCGGCTTGCTGGAGTCGCCCGAATCTATCTGCGATACACTGCCTGGTAGCAGTGACCACAACAGTCAGCGCATGATCATCGCTCCCGTAGGTGGTAAAGATTACCTGTTTTATGCAGCAGGTGATATGGGTGCTGGTCAGTTTGGCAATAAAGACCGTCCCATACATGCCCAGGAGCCCGGCTATTATGAAGGGAAAATTCTCCGCTATAACCTGGAGCCTGATCCGCTTATATCCGATACCTATGCCAAATGGGTACCGACAGATAATCCCTACAGTTCAACAAGTGCAGTATGGGCTATTGGTATCCGCAACAATCAGGGTTTTGCTTACGACGCCCAGAAAGGAATTTTGTATGGCTCTTCACACGGCCCTTATAGTGACGATGAAATAAATGTGATAGAAAAAGGAAAGAACTATGGTCACCCCATAGTAATTGGTTACGCTGCTGATGAAAATTATAATGATGCGTCTGCCGGTACCAACAATACCATCTCTGCCTGTCCGAAAATTGTTTCCGAATCAGCCAATGCTGCATTGATCGGCAGCAGCTATAAGGATCCGCTTTTTTCTGCCTATGCCCGTCCTAAAGCGGAGATACAGGCTATTTGGGCAACCAATAGCCCTCCCGGCAATGGTGGCTGGCCTTCCGAAGGCTGGTCAGGTCTCGACATCTATAAAAAAACAGTGATTCCCGGCTGGAAAAATTCGTTACTGGCTGCCTCACTCAAATGGGGACGGATTGTACGGTTTAAACTGGGATCAGATGGTAATAGCATTTTGCCAATCGGAACCAAGGATACAGTCAGCTATTTCGGTAGCAGAAACCGTTTCCGCGATCTGGCCTTTGATCCGAATGGCCGCGATATCTACGTGATCATGGACGCCTCTACGAGCACCTCAGGCCCCAGTGCCGCCAATCCGACGGTAAATGATTGCCTGGGATGCGTACAGAAATATACATTCCTCGGATACAAAGACAACGGAGGTACCAGTACCATCCCTGCATATATTGAAGTATCTGATCCCGGTACCAACAATACCTGTGTGCCGGTAAATTCAATAACCATAAACGACGATAACAACAATATCTGGGTGCCTATTACCGGACCCGATGGAAATGTAGTGGCAGAGATTAAAGCCAATGGACAAAACCTGGGCGTGGTTACAGCTTCTGTTTACAAGAGCAGCACAGGCACACTCCGTCGTCATAATAATAAACGCTACCTCGACCGTAACATAACCATTACACCGGCTGTGCAACCCAGTGCCGATGTAAATATCCGGCTGTATATTTCCAAAGCCGAACTGCAGGCCATGGTTGATGATGACCTGAGCGGAATTTCTGAAATAGGCGACTTGAAGATTCTGAAGAATAATGATAATTGCCGTGGTACGATTGGCTCCAATACCACCATGATTGATCCTGATCAGAATTTTACTACCACGCATGGCACAGATGGCTATGTAGTACAGGGTGACATCAGTTCTTTCTCTTCCTTCTACTTTGGCGCAGCATTGATCTCATTGCCACTGGACCTGCTTACCTTCAAAGGCACATTGATAAATAACGCCACCCTGCTGGAATGGGAAACTGCCAACGAGAAAAATACAGACCAGTTTATCATTGAGCGCAGTCTTGATGGACGTAACTATACAACGATAGGAACTGTTGCTGCAGCCGGCAATAGCAGCGCTAATCTGAAGTATAACTACACAGATGGTACAATATCCACGCTGCCCAGCAATGTGGTATACTATCGTCTGAAGATGATGAACCAGGATGGAAGCTTTAGCTACTCTACCGTAGTAAGAATCACACTTACCGACCTGGCTGGCCGTCTCTCTGTGTATCCTAACCCTGCCAGCAGCTCGACAAACGTAAGTTTCAATGCCAGTAAGGCAGGCGCTGCCAGCTGGAAACTGATCAATAAATCAGGGGCTACCGTAATGCAGGGTTCTGTAAACCTGAAAACAGGCAAAAACCTGATCCCGCTCAATATTCAGCACCTGGCGGCTGGTACCTATCATTTCATATTTACCGGCACAGATATCAATAAGAATATAAATATTCAAAAGCTTTAATACTGTTCGGTCTCATTTTGTGTGTCAGAGCCCTGTCAGCAGACAGGGCTTTTTCGTTAGGCAAATACACTTAATACTAATTGACAGATACTGCATTTTTCGAGAGTAAATTGCGTGGAAGTACTCTTTTCCTGTATAAACAGGGTATCGAACTTCGGAATCAAATACAGGGATACGTAATTTGTAGTTAATTGACCGGCAATAAACAGGCTGTCAAATCCAAACCTATGAGACCAAACCTGATCGCATTGATAATGCTGTTGAGCAGTACTTACTGTATTGCACAGTCATATAGCACCGTTAAGATCAACATGCCTGCTTTCAAAGCAGAACGCTCCTCACTGATTGGGTTACTGGAACTCGATCATTATCAACAGACAGAAGATAATAATATCATCGTTGAAATAGGGCCCCGCGAAATGCAGCGGCTGCAGCAATCAGGATATAAATATCAGGTACTGGTAGCCGATCTGCGTCGCGAGCGTCAGCAGGAAAATGCCCGCTATTACGAAGCACGCAGTAAAGGTTTGCCGGCAGATGAAACAGCCAGCCGCCTGGCATTTGAACAAACAGGTAAAACCGTTGACCAGATCATTGCCACACCCGCAGCATTTGAGGTGAAATCAACATTTGGCGGGTATTACAGCTTTGCCGAAATGAATACAGCCATGAATCAGCTGGTGGCTGCATACCCGGGACTGGCCACTAAATTTTCTGTCGGACAGTCGCACCAGGGCAATGATATCTGGTGTGTGAAAATTTCAGATAACCCCGGTACAGATGAAACAAATGAACCGGAAGTACTTTTTATAGGTCTTCAGCATGCCCGCGAAGCCATTGGCGGATCAAGCATGCTCTTTTTTATGCAGTATCTCTGTGAAAATTATGCCACCAATGCCGCAGTACGCGATCTTGTCAATAACCGGGAAATATTTATTATCCCCTGCATGAATCCCGATGGCTGGGAGTATAACCGTCAGAATGGTGGAGTTGGTGCAGGCTGGCGTAAAAACAGGCGCAATAATCCCGGCTCAGATGAAGGAGTCGATCTTAACCGCAACTGGGGCTGGGACTGGGGCAACTGTTCTTCACCTATTCAGGGCGCAGCTTCTTCGTGTGGCAGCAGTTCTTATGCGTCCGATACTTATTACGGGCCTTCTGCATTTTCCGAACCGGAGACACAGGCCATTCGCGATTTCACTTATAGTCATCATCTGGTGGCGATGATCGATCAGCATGCCTATGGGCCTTATTACTCTTTGCCATTTGGAAGACCCAGTCTTTCTACCAACGTAATGGATCCGCTCGATGACAAGTATTATACCTATATATCATCTGCTATGGGTACATACAACGGCATGCGTGCCGGAGACAGCTACCAGGCGCTTGACTATGAGGTAGCGGGTGGTGTAAAAGACTGGATGCTGAAAGGAAATATCGGCTCAGGCAGCAAAGGAAAAGTTATGGGCCTGACAGGCGAAGGCGGTGCCGGTGGTGGTACCGGTGGCGGCTATGGAAGTTTCTGGCCACCGGCTTCACAGATCATTAATCTCAGCAAAGGCATCGTGTTTCAGAATCTTCAATTGCTGTATGCCGCCGGCTCATATGTAGACCTGCAGGATGTATCTGATATGCGTGTGACCAGCCTTAGCGGAAGCTTTGGATTTTCTGCAACCCGTGTGGGTCTTGCCGATGCACCCGTGAAGATTTCATTGATACCACTGGAAAATATTGCAACCGTAGGGGCTCCTGTTACGATCAGCAGCATGCCTGGTTATTTTGACAAACAAACTGCAACGGTGAATTATACACTGCCGGCAGCATTGGGCAACGGGCAACGTATCCGGTATGCATGGCGTATAGAAACAGGGGGCGTTACCTACTACGATACCGTCACCAAATTTTATAACCCGGTGACGCTGCTCTACGACAACATGGAAGGTAGCTTTAGCGACAACTGGATCAACAATTCAACTTCAGGAGCCTGGGGCCTGACAGCATCCGGTACCGGTTATGGAGGAGGAAGCAGCCGTGCACTATCCGAATCGCCTGTTGGCAAGTATGGTTCTTCTACTACACGCATGGCCATTTATAAACAATCTTTTGATCTCAGCGATGCTACGGCTTCCTGGCTTAGTTTTCAGGTGCGGCACCGTGCAGAAAATTTCAGAGACAAACTGCAGATACAGGTAAGTACCAACAGCACCAATGGAGTTGATGGCACCTGGATAGCCGTGGCGGGTACTACCACCGTGCAGGAACCCGGCACACTCGATGGAAGCACGATCAACGGTATACCTGCACTGACGGGGGTAAAGGAAGAATGGACCCGCGAGTTATTTGATCTCGGTGCGTTTACCGGTCACAATGCTGTATGGCTGCGGTTTGTATTCACCGCCGGACCGACCAATAGTTTTTATTTCAGTGAAGATGACGGTTTTTATATTGATGAGCTCAGTCTCGTGAAAAGCACGGTACCGCTGCTGACATTGCCGGTACATTTCACCGGATTTACAGCACAGTTGCAGCAGGATGCTACTGTACGCCTGCAGTGGTGGGCGCAGACAGATGCGCAGCATGCTTATTTTGAAGTAGAGAAATCGGCGGATGGAGCCCGTTTTACAGCTATTGGCAAAGGCCCGTCCACAACGCCTTATACATTTATCGATCCCGCTCCTTATGCGGGTGCCAATTATTATCGTATCAAACAGGTAGACAGGGATGGGGCGGTCACCTACTCCGCTATTGTGCTGGTCAACTATCAGTTAAAAGCAGCACAAGTGCAGTTGTTTCCCAATCCGGCAGGCAAACAGGTCGACATTCGTATACTCACTGCGCAACCCGGACGCTATAACCTGCGTATAACGGATTATGCGGGGCGTGAGGTAAAGCAGGCAACCATCTGGGTTACACCCGGCAGCGCATCCACCACTATTGATATTGCTGCTTTGTCGGCGCAGCTCTATATCGTCAACCTGTACGATCAGTCGGGACGGCCTATTGCCACACGGCAACTGGTGGTGAGCCGATGATCTGTTGTGCGGTGCATGTGCTAACTTTGCCGCCATGTATACGCTCAAAAAATCGCTGGGTCAGCATTTTCTTCGTGATGAGAATGTGTGCCGAAAGATCGTGCAGGCATTGCAGCAGTACCCCTTTCAACGCCTGCTGGAGGTAGGCCCTGGCGGCGGAGCGCTTACTAAACACTTGCTGGAGATAACAGCTATTGATTTTAAAGCAGTGGAGCTGGACGAAGAAAAAGTACAGTATCTCTTACAGACTTTTCCCGCTATCGAAGGAAAGATCATTCATCAGAGCTTTCTGGACACCCCTGTGCCATTTCAGGAATCCTTTACACTGGTAGGCAATTTTCCCTATAATATTTCTACGCAAATACTTTTTCGTGTGCTGGAGTGGAAAAGCCAGGTCGAAGCGGTAGTAGGCATGTTTCAGAAGGAAGTAGCACAGCGGGTGGCAGCACGTGAGGGCAACAAAGTATATGGGGTAATGAGTGTGCTGGTACAGGCTTTTTTTACTGTAGAATATCTTTTTGATGTAAAAGAAAGCAGTTTCAATCCACCCCCCAAAGTAATGAGCGGCGTGATCAGGTTGCTGCCCAGAAAAGAAGTGCCTGCCATGAAAGGGGAGAAGGAGTTTTTTTTACTCGTGAAAACGGCGTTTAATCAACGACGGAAAACACTTCGTAATGCCGTACGCGGTTTATTTGAACCGGCAGTACTACAGGATAAATTATTTGATAAAAGAGCGGAACAGTTAAGTGTAAATGACTTTGCTGCACTGACCTTTAAAATGCGCTAAAAAGGACCATGAAGAAAGTGATCGTTACCGGCAAGGCCCATCCGGTTTTACAGGAAACACTGACAGCACACGGTTATCAGGTGATCTATGATCCGGCCATTACCTATGAGCAATTGATGACCCGGATAAGCGATGTGGAAGGACTGATCGTTACCACCCGCGTTCCGATCGATCGTGCCCTGCTCGATACAGCAACTTCACTGAAATGGATCGGCCGGCTGGGAAGTGGTATGGAATTGATTGATGTGCCGTATGCCGAGAGCAAAGGTATTCGTTGTGTAAGCAGTCCCGAAGGCAATCGCAATGCAGTGGCAGAGCACTCACTGGCCCTGCTGCTTTCATTGATGAATCGTATACATTCAGCTTCTGAAGAAGTAAAACAGGGCATCTGGAAACGCGATGAAAACAGGGGTGTGGAGCTTTCGGGTCGTACGGTAGGCATTATCGGATACGGAAATACAGGAGAAGCCTTTGCCCATTTGCTGCAGGCATTTGACGTAACGATCCTGGCGCATGACAAATACCGGTTTGGCTTTGCCAAAGGGCCGGTAAAAGAAGCCAGCCTGGAGCAGATTGCACGTTATGCAGATGTAATCAGCCTGCATCTGCCGCTTACCAACGAAACATTTCACCTGGCCAATGCCGGTTTTTTTGACAGCCTGCGCAACAGGCCTTATTTTCTGAATGCATCCAGGGGTAAGGTAATGGATACGGATGCTTTAATAGATGCTTTGAAAAACAATAAGATAGCCGGTGCTGGCCTGGATGTGCTGGAAAATGAAAAACTGGCCACCTACCAGCCTGCAGAGAAAGAAAGACTCAACTGGCTGCTTGACCAGCACAACGTACTGATCACGCCGCATATAGCGGGCTATACGCATGAGGCACTGGAGCGTATGGCTACCGTATTGTTACAAAAATTAGGATTTCGCTAAGCCGGCGTATTTTAAAATACTTTACTATCTTTGCACCATATCGCAACGCTTCAGTTCCCCGGAATTGAGGCGTTGCTATTTTTTTCATTTATACCTAAGGAGGTTACTATGAGTACTATTCAGTATGTTACCAAGGAAACACTTGAGCAAATGAAGGTTGAGCTGCAGCGGATGAAATCAGTTGAGCGTCCCGCTGCCAGCCGTGCTATTGCAGAAGCAAGAGAAAAAGGTGACCTGAAGGAAAATGCAGAATATGATGCAGCCAAGGAAGCACAGGGCTTGCTGGAAGCTAAAATCGCCAGTATGGAGGGCGCCCTGTCCAATGTACGTGTACTTGATGAATCGAGCATCAATACCAGCAAAGTGTCTATTCTTACCAAAGTGACACTGACCAATCTCTCTACCAAAAAGAAAGTGACTTACCAGATCGTAAGCGAAAAAGAGGCTGACCTGAAAGCCGGAAAAATATCTGTGACTTCGCCTATTGGCAAGGGCATACTGGGCAAAACCGTTGGCGAAACTGCAGAGGTACAGGCTCCCGCAGGTGTGCTCCATTTCAAGATTGAAGACATTACTGCCTGACCCGTGTGGCCGGCAGATGCTTCGTTTCGCAGTCAATAAAACAGTACCAATGTCAATCTTTTCCAGAATTATCAACGGCGAAATACCTTCTTACACAATTGCGGAGAATGATAAATTCTATGCTTTTCTCGACATCTTTCCCCTGCAGGAAGGGCATGTGCTGGTGGTGCCCAAACTGGAGATAGACAACCTGTTTGATCTGCCGGCCGATTATCTCGGAGAAATGCTGGTGTTTGCGCAACCTATCGCCAAAGCCATTGAAAAATGTTTTGACTGCAACCGCTGTGGCATCAGTGTGATTGGCCTCGAAGTGCCTCATGCACATCTGCACCTCATACCCATCAACTCGGCCAATGACCTCAACTTTACCCGCCCCAAAATGAAACTTACCGAGTCGAGATTTCTGGAAATACAGGAGATGATAGTAAATGCGATTGGGTGATTTGAGGATTTGAAAATTTGAAGATTGTCATAAGTAGTAAGTTGTTCGAACTTTGCAAATTGGCGCAACGTAACACCCATCTTCAAATTTTCAAATCATCAAATCTTCTTCGTTCGTGCCGGATTCTTATTAATAAAATCTTCCCATCCGTTAAATGCTTTTCCACTGCGTGCAGGAATGGAGTGTAATTGAAAATGATGACATACGGCAATAGCGAGCGCATCGGTGGCATCATAATAATCCGGAGCTTCTTTTATGTGCAGCAGCGTCTGGAGCATTTTCCAGACCTGGTGTTTATCGGCATTACCATTGCCCGTGACCGACTGTTTTACTTTACGGGGAGAATATTCCGTAACCGGTAATCCGGCGCTCATGGCAGCAGCAATAGCTACACCCTGGGCACGACCCAGTTTCAGCATACTCTGCACGTTTTTTCCAAAGAAAGGGGCTTCGATGGCAAATTCCTGCGGTTTGTATAAGCCAATAAGTTCCACTATTTTTTCATGGATCAGCTGCAGTCTTTCGTAATGATCTTTTTTTGCCGAGAGGCGCAGGACCTCCATTTCGCATAAGCGGATCTGCCGGCCATTGGTTTCAATCACACTATAACCCATGAGCAGGGTGCCAGGGTCAATTCCTAATATTATTTTGCCGGCCTTTTGCAAGGGGGATGTATTTTTACAGGATTAGTAAAGCTGCACAGTTTGCCGCAATCCGGAATAACCGGAGTGATGCCGGCAAGGCTCAACAAAGCCTTAATATGCATCTCAAAAATAGAAATAAAAGACATATTAAATTACTTGTCAACTATCTACTGGGACCACTGCTGTTTGCCTGGCTGGCTTACTCTATTTATCAGCAATTAATGAGTCAGCCAAACCTGGAAGCCTCGTGGAAACATACCCGGCAGACTTTTGGCACATCGCAGATATGGTTGCTGGCACTGGCACTTTTCCTCATGTTGCTCAACTGGGGTATTGAAGCCGTGAAATGGCAACTGGCGGTCCGGCGTGTGCAGGCCATTACCTATTTCACCGCGTGTAAGGCCGTATTATCCGGTGTATCCTTTTCGGTGACCACACCCAACAGGGTGGGCGAATATCTCGGACGTATTTTGTATATGAAGGAAGGCAGCCGCCTCAAAGCCATTTCGCTGACCATTGCAGGCAGTATCAGTCAACTGATCATTACACTGATCATGGGTTGTGTGGGCCTGCTGTTTCTGCGTCGTGAAATTGAAACAGCTCAATTGTTGTCGGGGTTCTGGTATGATCTGATTTTGTATGGCACCATTACCATTTCAGCCGTTTTAACACTATTTTATTTTAAACTGTCATGGGTCGTAAAATGGCTCGACCGGCTGCCCGGAAGCAGGCGCTACGCCTGGCTTATAGAGTCGCTGGAGCAGTTTGATGCAACTATCCTTTTGCAACTGCTGTCTTTATCAGCAGTACGGTTTATCGTGTTTATGGCACAGTATTACCTGCTCTTTCGTTTATTTGATGTACCAATATCCTGGTGGCAATGCTACTGGTGTATCAGTATTTCCTTTTTGGTGATGGCGGCCATTCCCACAATAGCCCTTTTTACAGATCTGGGGCTCAGGGGTACGGTTACACTCAAACTGGCAGGCCTGTTTAGCAGCAATCAACTGGGGATAGGACTGGCAGCGGCCAGTATCTGGTTTATCAATTTGATCATACCGGCACTGGCAGGTAGTTTATTAATTTTGGGGATAGGGCGGATTTTCAGGAAAAAAGAAACCATAATAGAAGAGAATACGTAACATATTTTAGATTAATTCGTTATAACTGCGTTTCAGGTAGTGAAACGTACAAACACAAATTTGATGAAGGGATTCAGGAAATTTACAGTAGTGCCACTGCTGGCACTGATGGGATTCTCACACCAGGCCTATGCTCCGTCAGATGATGCCTGTGCGGTAAAGAATACTGCTTTTCAGGCCGGCGAAAAAATATCAATGACCGTATTTTATGCCGTGGCCGGTGTATATGTAAATGCAGGCAATGCCACATTTACCAATACCCTGGAAACACTCAATGGGAAACCGGTTTATCATATTGTAGGCGAAGGCAAAACCAACTCGTCTTACGATTTTCTGTATAAAGTACGTGACAAATACGAGTCATACATCGACACTGCAACGATGCAGCCGCTCAAGTTTATCAGAAATGTAAACGAAGGCGGGTATAAGATCTATCAGAACGTATCATTTAATAAAACAGCCAATACAGCCATTACCAATGACGGCGTATATAAAGTGCCGGCCTGCGTACAGGATGTGGTAAGTGCTGTATTCTATGCACGTAATGTTGATTTTTCCAATCTGCAACCCAACGACAAGATATCTTTCTCCATGTTTCTCGACAATGAGGTATACAACATGTATATCCGCTACCTGGGCCGCGAGACTATTAAGACCAAATATGGAAAATTCAGGGCCATCAAGTTCAAACCGCTCCTGATCAAAGGCACTATATTCAAAGGAGGAGAAGATATGGTCGTATGGGTCAGCGATGATATGAACCGCATACCGGTGCGTATCGAAAGCCCGATCGTGGTAGGAAAAGTGAAGATCGACATGATGAGCCACGAGGGATTACGTTATCCGCTCACCTCACTGGTAAAGCGCCGTTAAGCCGCCGCTTACAATTCTTCCAGCTTAAAAAATGCATTGGGCCGGATTCCCTTTTCTGTTTGTTGTATCGTACAGCATTCATGTACAGGGTCATGTTCAAAAAACAGGACATAATCATTTGTAACAGCCTCCTGCAAAAAGCTTTTCTTTTCGCCCAGCGTGGTAAGCGGAAACATATCGTAGGCCATTACATAAGGCAATGGCATATGCCCGGCAGAAGGGAGCAGATCGGCCATATATACAATTGTGTGTCCTTTGTACTGCAACTGGGGCAGCATCATACTCTGTGTATGACCATCCACAAAACGGATATCAAAGCCTTCGGCAAATGAAGCTCTTCTGAGTTGATTGTTGTCAGCAACATTATTGCCGGTATCTGCAACAAATTTCAACTGACCGCTTTGCTCAATAGGCAGGATATTTTCTTTCAGGAAAGAGGCTTTTTCCCGGTCATTGGGGTGTACTGCCCAGTTCCAGTGAGCGGCATTGCTCCAGAATACAGCATTGGGAAATGCAGGCACCAGTTGCTCTCCCTCCCGTTTGATAGATCCGCCGCAATGATCAAAATGCAGGTGGGTCAGGAATACATCAGTAATATCATTGCGGGTAAATCCATGTTTTTTCAGGGAGCCATCGAGGGAGTCGTCGCCATGCAGATAGTAATGACCAAAGAATTTGGCATCCTGTTTATCGCCCATACCCGTATCAACCAGTATCAGCCGGTTGCCATCCTCGATCAGCAGGGAGCGTAATGCCCAGCTGCACATATTGTTTTCATCGGCCGGATTGATCTTATTCCACATGCTCTTGGGCACCACACCAAACATAGCGCCGCCATCCAGTTTGAAATAGCCCGTGTTGACAGAGTAAAGCTTCATATGCGGATTATTAACAGGTATAAATACAATTAGTCTTTCAGTTCGCGAAGGCGGCCGGTAAGTGGTTTATAGGCATACAGCAGGGCCAGCAGGGCGCAGATAAAGAAGACACCCAGGGCTACGATACTGTTGCGCATATTACCGGTCAGCTCTTCGAGGTAAGCAAAGGTAAAGATGCCGATCACGATGGCAATCTTTTCCGTTACATCATAAAAGCTGAAAAAGCTGGTGGTGTCCTGTGTTTGGGGCAGCAGCTTGCTGTAGGTGCTGCGGCTCATACTCTGAATACCTCCCATTACCAGGCCTACGATGGAAGCCAGGATATAAAACTGTGTTTGCGTTTGTACATGATATCCGGCCACACATACGCCGATCCATACCAGTACGGCCAGCGTGATCACCCACCAGTTGCCGATCCGTTTACTCAGCCTGCTCATACCAATAGCGCCGGGTATGGCTACCAGTTGTATCAGGATGATGGTGATAAGCAGTTTGGGTTCGTCATCGGGATTGGGAAAAATTTCCTTTTTGGCAAAACCAGCGGCTACGAGCATCACGGTTTGTACGCCCATACTGTACAGGAAAAAGCTGAACAAAAAACGTTTGAGTGAAGGCATATGCGAAAGTTGCCGCCATACAATGCCGAGTTCATGAAAGCCATTGATCAGTACATTCTTTTTTGACTGGCGTTCTGCTTTACTGCTCAGTGGCATGGCCCGCAGGGTGATCTGTGCAAAACCAAACCACCAGATACCGGTGAGCAGAAATGAAACCCGCGCACCAATGGTGCCATCTTCTTTACTAAGGCCAAACAACTCCGGCTTCAGGATCACAACAAAGCAGATGATCTGCAGCAGTACGCTGCCGATATAGCCCATGGCAAAGCCCTTGGCACTGATGCGGTCCTGGTCTGCAGGGGCAGCAATATCAGGTAAATAAGAATTGTAAAATACGAGGCTGCTCCAGAACCCGACAGCAGCTATCGCAAACGCGATCATGCCGTATTCGATATTGTCTTTTGTAAACCAGAACAAAGCCACGCAGGCCGAAGAGCCTACATAACAGAACCAGCGCAACCATACTTTTTTATTTCTCCGGTAGTCGGCAATAGAGCTGAGAATAGGAGACGAGATGGCGACCAGAAAAAATACAAGAGCGAGCACATAATTCTGCAGAGCGGTATTGACAAACTGACGACCAAAGAAGTTGACATAAGAAGGTTGCGACGGATCGCTGGCAGCAGTAATGCCCACATAATAAGCTGGGAAAATGGTGGAGGTGATCACCAGGTTATAAGCAGAGTTGGCCCAGTCATACATAGCCCAGGCGTTCACTACTTTTTTAGGAGCCGTTTGCATATTGAAGACGGTGTTTGTGGGTGTGAATATAGAGAAAAGAGAAAGAAATGAGCAGATTTGAAGATTTGAGAATTTGAAGATGAGGTTTAAGTAATAAGTTCTAAGTAGTAAGGTTTAAATTTTCCGGAGTACACAAATAGTTACAATCCTAAAGATCATCTTCAAATTATCAAATCTTCAAATTTTCAAATCATTACCCGATTGTCTTCGTCAGCAGCAACACCAGCAGTATCAGCCCAGCAATGATGCGATAGATACCCCATACACGGAAGCCATATTTTTTCAGGAAGCCGATAAAGAAGCGGATAGCCAGCAGGGCTACGATAAAAGCAGTCACATTGCCGAGCAGGAAACGGAATCATCGTCTCCCGGTTTTGGGTGATCAGTTGATATCCTTTATGTGTATCGCCGGCAATACCCCTAGTTTTTCAGAAAAATGGAGTAGACCGTAACGGCCAGCATGGAGGCACAGCCAGGAAAAAGAAAATTGAGCAGCAGCACCGGACTCGACTTTTCGCTGGATGCCCCCAATGATGGAAGCAGCAGAACGTCTTACGCCGGGCATCATGGCCAGGCATTGCCAGAAACCTATGATGATAGCTTTCGGGAATACTGATCCTGCTTTCATCGGTGACCTCCGGATGGCGAAATACCCGGTCAATAAAAAGGAGGATCACACCGCCTGCTATCATTACAATAGCAATGGGCAGGGGACTGGAAAGTAGTGCTTCAATTTTGTCGTTGAGCAGATAGCCCAATATCAGCGCAGGCAGTACAGCCAGCGCCAGTTTGAAGTAGAACGAAGGGTTTTTGAAATCAAAAAACTTTCGCCAGTATAGTACCACCACGGCCAGTATAGCACCAAACTGAATAGATACCTGGAACATTTTCACAAATTCATCTTCCTGTATGCCCATGGCAGTACTGGCAAAGATCATGTGGGCAGTAGAGGAGATGGAGGTGCTGTTCGGATTCTATCGTGTTTCCCTATTAACCTTAGCAATACGTACTGGTCGAAGGCGTCAACAGC